>CAVWYU010000017.1:1110000-1523404 GCA_963759335.1 uncultured Bacteroidota bacterium | reverse complement strand
CGTTTTGATTGTAATAGAAACTCAATGAGGGATCAAGAGAATGATTATTGACTTTGTAAAGCCCGATTCCGCGATATAATGTGTCTGATGCCAGTTTATTATAGTAGCCATAAAAGAATTGATCAAACCGCAATCCCGCATTGATACTGAACCGGTCATTCAGCCGGAGAGTTTCGTTCAGATACGCACTTGCGCTGAATTCAGAAATATTCCCCAGTTTTATATTGTTTAATAAAATATAACGATCCCTGGTATGCGAAAGCAACGAATTATTGGTGGCATCTCCCCGAAATTGGATACCGGCTTCAGAACTCAATTTTGCGGCTCCCAGATAACTGGCATGGGTATAACTACTACTGTAGCCAAACATATTTCGTGATTCTTTCTGGCGTATTTCATCGCCGTTCACCGTATCAACCAGATAAAAAGTAAAATTGGTGTGCAAATCAAAAGTGTAATAAGAATAGTAGATGTGATTTTTTATAACATCACCATTGTGGAGTGTAGTTAATGTCTGCGCATTGACATTCGTTCTGGTCGTTATTCCGCCTTCATTTGGATCCAGTGCACCGTAAAATCCAGTGATGCCTTCTGAAACAGCCCGTTCAGGTATTTGTCCGGAAGCATTCCATTTACTATACAGTGTAGATGCAGAAAAGCTGAGCCAGGTATTATTTGAAATTCGTCCGTAATATTTCGTAAAAAAATTAAACCGGTTGAAATGTTGCGGATTGTCAAAGTAACTATCCGTATAACGATATTCTGCAGCCGTGTACCAGGATTGCTGTTTCCCTTTTTCTTTTTCATCCAGCATATTAAACATACCCAACATCCGAAAAGTATGAAACATACCACCCTCGATCTTCACCGTGTTATAGGGCAGGAAGTTTAACGTTTGAAAGTCAACATAACCTGTCGTGGAGAAATCACCCTTGTCAGCATAGTAAGGTCCCTTTTTAAAATTCACGCTTCCGATGGTTTCAGGAATAATAAAATGACTGTCCGCATATCCCTGTCCATGCGCATGCGACACCATATTGACCGGCATATGGTCAGCGTTAATTCCAATATCGGTTCCGTGATCACAATCAAATCCGCGCAGAAAAATTTGTTCCGCCTTTCCCCCACCCTGATGTTGCCCGATAAAAAGACCGGGCACCAGACGTAGTACTTCCTGTGAGTTGCTGATATCGCGAAGAGCGATATCAATCCTGCTGATAGCCTGAAATTGTTCTCCTGCACGCGGCGAAATGGTAACAGCGCTCAGTTCTATCGAAGCAGGAACCAGCGAAATGCCTTTTTGATTTTTTTGATATTCAATAAACGGAATTGTTTTGGATTGATATCCGATCGCTGAAAAAATGATATTGTTTACATGTTTTGCCTGACTAAAATTGAAATTGCCCGCGGCATCCGTGGCAGCAAAAATATTATTGGGAGATAAACAGACGGTAACCCCTTCAATGGGCTGATGGGAACTGAAGTCCGTAATATTTCCGTGTATAACCTGCGCCTGGAGAAAGCTGATCATACCAGGCAGGTAATAAATAAAAATCAGCATTTTTCTCATAACAGATCATTGCAGGGATTTACCACACCCGCTTATGAGATATTGACGTGTATGTATCCGGTGTCAGGAATTACGAAAAAAACAGTTCTCCGGATTGTGGAAAACCGTGTTTTTACAAATTCAGCATTGCGTTATGGGAGATTGTCTACATTTTTACTCAGACTGAGGATTTCTGAAGCTTTTCCCGGAAAATTCACGGAAAAATATTTCAATGTAGATCAATGGACAGACAGGCCTGTGGTGGTCACTTCGCCGTTATAGAAGACCCGGATCAGCGCCGTCCTTTATCAGATACGATCAGCACCGTGCCGATAACAGCCAATACAGCACCTGCATAAGTTGGCCATCCGATCCACTTGTTTTCGGTTTTGTCGATTTTTATCGGTCCCACATCGACAACATTTTTTTGTACGGGAACCGAAATTCCTTTGATGATAATCATCACGATGCCTAAAACAATCAAAATAATTCCAAATGTTTTCATGTTGCTAGTTTAAGAGGTTTTTGACGGACTGAAATAATTGATCTTTTGTAAAGGGTTTATGCAGAAAAATATCTGCGCCATTATCCAGCGCAACATCTTTTGCCGCATCTCCCAACCCGGAAATCATAATGATTTTAAGGTTCGGAAATTCTTTTTTTATTTCGGGGATCAAATCAATTCCGAATCCATCAGGAAGTTTGTTATCCAAAATAACCATGGATGGATGGTGGGATTGCAAATACTCGGCAGCCGAGGATATACTTTTTACGTGATCAAGCTGAACACCTTTTCCGGTAAGTAAAATTTCTAACAGCAGACACATGTCCGCTTCGTCTTCAACAACGAGGATTTTCTTCATAATGAAATACTGGTATGGAATCAGGCAATTCCTATGCCAGCCGGCGAATAAGGTTTATCCATTTTGCCGAGATGACGTACCTTTTCCCTGTTTTTAAAGGCTCTGAATAATAACCCGCTGTAAATTTCCAAATAAGGTTATGAAATATATAACAGTTGCTATCACACTGATAATCACCCTGATTTCTGGCTGCAGAAATCCAAAAACGAACGAAACCAAAACGGATACCGTGCAAACAGCCACTGTTCAGCACGAAGAAATCATATCCGGAAATCTGGTGAAATCAGAAGCACCGGATGCGGTGACAAAAATCGCCCAGGGTTATGCTTTACCAAAATTTGATGACGGGCAGGCCCAGTCACCCATCGATATTATCTCTGACAGCACGGTGAAAGACAGCAGCCAGTTCATATCCATAAAATTCAAAACCGGTATAACGGCTGTTGAAAATCTGGGGCATACAATTCAACTGGATTTTAAAGAAGGAAGTACAACCATCGCCGGCGGGCAAACATATTCTTCCAGACAATTTCATTTTCATACACCTTCAGAACACATGATTGACGGAATTACCTATCCCATGGAAATGCATATCGTGAATGTTTTAAAGGATTCAAATGAAAAGAAAAATCCGCAATACCTGGTGATCGGATTTCTTTTTAAAATGGGCCGTGAAAATTCATTTATAAAGGAATTTCTAAATGCTATACCGCGGGAAGAAGGAAAGGACACACTGCCTTCCGGAACGGTGCGCTTCGAAGACCTCTTTCTGACTCTTCCGAAAAAAGAAGATGCAGGTTATTATTCATATAATGGTTCGCTCACAACGCCGCCTTATTCAGAAACGGTTCACTGGATTGTGAAAAAATATATATTGGAAGCTTCTCCCGCGCAAATAACCGAGATTGAAAAAATGGAGGGAGATAATGCGAGACACGTTCGCGCATTGTACGCCAGAAAAGTATATAGCAACTGACAGCGAATATGAAAAAGGATTTGCATCAGCCCTTTCCCTGGCGCCTGTTTCTGTCAGAGTTAACCGGAACGGCTTTATTGTTAACGGTGGGTCTGTCCGCTGTCATACTGATGTCCGGTGCCGGAACTCCTGTCACCCGGTTTATTCCGGATGAAAAATTACGGCAGGTGATCACGGGATTCATGTTTGGTTCCACGGGTGCCCTCATTGCTATTTCTCCCATCGGAAAAACGAGCGGTGCACATATCAATCCGGTGGTTACTTTGGCTTTCTGGCTGTTCCGAAAACTCGATTCACACACTGCCCTTGTATATATACTGGCTCAGTTAATGGGCGCCACATTGGGTTGTCTTCCCCTTTTATTATGGAGAGAGATGGGCAGCAGCGTAGCTTTTGGCGCCACATTACCCGGTCAGGGATATTCCCAGGTTACGGTAATATGGGGTGAAATCATAACCACTTTTACGATGGTATCTCTGCTGCTGATATTTGTAGGGTTCAGGCAGATACGCGCATTTACCCCCGCTATTTTTCCGGTTCTTTACGCAATCATGGTCCCGTTGGAATCTGCTATCTCGGGAACAAGCACAAATCCTGCACGAAGCCTTGGACCTGCAATTGTATCAGGGCATTGGCAGGGATGGTGGATCTATTGGATAGGCCCGTTTATCGGTGCATTACTGGCAAGTCTTATTTGCAGCTTTCTGGCAAGAAAAATTACCATTGCGAAATTGTACCATTTCGACAGCGACCAGGACGGACTTTTGAGAAGATCCGGTTCAATCGCTAAAAATACTGTTTGATATGATGACCGATAAAAAAATGATCCGTGACAAAGAGAGGACACAAAAATCATGAAGCAGGTAAAGCTGCATCCACGTTGTTCCGGTGTTTTCCAAGCCAGGAATTTAAAATCGTATAAAAAACAGCCAGAATAATGGCTCCCTTGAACATGCCTGTAAATCCCCAGGTTACCATACCCCCGATAACACCGAGGAAAAGAACGAGTACGGGTAATTTTCCACTCTTGGCAATCAGAATAGGTTTAAGGATATTATCGATACCCATCAATACGACAAGCCCGTAAATGCTGACAAAAATGGCCCATCCGGTCTCGCCATGTGTACCCAGCCAGATGGCTACCGGCAACCAGACAAGAAGTGGTCCCACCTGTATGACAACGAGGAAAAAAGTTAGTGCCGCGAGACCAACAGCAAATGAAATTCCCGCAATGGCAAAACCGATCCAGGCAAAAAGGGCTGCAATAAATGCTGTACCCATCACACCGACCGCCACACCTTTCACCGCACGGCCCGTAGCGTCTACAAGAGAAGCACCATCACGTTCACCCACTATATTATCCATAATGGCATACACGGGCTCCAACACTTTTTTTCCACTGGCCAGTAAAACAGCCGAAACAATAATGCCAAGAATAAATTCCAGTGTTGCACCAACCATACCGGCGCCTCCTGATATCAAACGCTGAAGGGTACTTTTTATCTGAGGTTCATAGGAAGCAATGGTTGTTGCGGGATCTGCCTGGAGCTGTTGCCAGAAGTCTGCCATTTTCTTCCCAAGAAAAGGAATTCCCGCAATCCATTCGGGTAAAGCAGGAACACCATGGGTTTTTGCGTCCGTGATCCATTGTTGCGCCTTCGCGGCATAGTCACTCAATGCGGAAATAATATAAACAAATGGCAAAGCAATGAGGGCTATCAGCACAAGGGCAAAGAGGAAAGCTGCCAGCTTCCGTTTATTTTTTAACAGCACCACCAAACGTTCAAAGAGTTTGGCAAATGAAACTGAAAATATAATGGCATACGTAAACATGCCAAAAAAAACGCTGAGCACCGTATACAGATCAAAAAGCAGAATTAGCAAAAGCAGCAGCGCAAGGGCGGTTTCAATAAAACCACGTGTCTTGCCTTGTAGTAATGTATTCATATTGGCTGATTTAGTATCCTTCCTGATCGGTTCCTGCACAAACACCTTCGTCACTATTCACTTACAAAACGACGAATAACGCATTCAATAAAACGTTCTCTCTGATGTGGCGCGGATATTTTGGAACAACAGTGGGTAATGGACTGCATAATACCCTGACGGGTTTTCAACGGGTAATATTTTCTGAGTTTATCGGCCAGATATTCAACCTCCCAGTGTGCAGAACAGGAAAACTTTGATTTGTCATTTTCTTCACTGATTTTGCGATTGTCATAAGAAGTCCAGTCCTCCAGTAAAATCGGATGTGCCATGGGGTGTTTTACCGAATATACTACAATAAGGTCGTCAGGGGATAGTATAATTTTATAGTAACCCAAATACATTATTCATCTTTACCCCATCGTCCGGCCCCGGCATAGTGGATTAAGTGGTAAATTCGATTGAACTCTTGAAATGTTGACATTAAAAAAGTTACATAAGCCGGCCTTTGCTTTAGCCATACTCTCCATTTTTTGTATGCATGGATTTGCGCAGATGAATCCCTCGGACCCCGTTCAGAATGCCGCGAATCCCGTTGACCTTATTGGTGTGATCGGAGGAATCTTTAACAAAAAGGGACCTGCCAGAAGTGATATCATTGTACCGGGTGTGAGCAATGTATCCCTCCTGCCCATTATCGGATATGGCCCGGCGAATGGTTTTGTAATCGGAGCTGCCATCAGCGCAACGAACTTATTGGGAGATAAAATAAATACACAACTGTCTTCGGCGCTCATTTCCATTTCACTAACCACCAAAGAACAAATATTACTTTGCGCCCGGTCGGATATTTACCTGCCCGGAAATTCCTGGTATATTCCGGGCGATATACGCCTGTTGATTTTTGCACAACCAACCTATGGTTTGGGCATTTATGGGCTGGACGCTACACTGAATTTTAATGTGGACGGTACGGATGTCAGTAAGCCGGTGCTTCAGCAACCGATGCGATATAATTATATACGGTTTTATGAAACCGCACTGAAGGAAATATTTCCGTACTGGTATGCCGGCATCGGCGTGAATATCGACTATCACTACGACATAGACGATCAGTCCCTGCAACTCGATACGCCCAATCAGAACATCACTTCACACTATTACTATTCCACCAAATACGGATTTAATCCCCTGCATTATTCCACCAACGGTTTGATATTTAAAATTATACAGGACAGTCGTGACAACCCCATCAATTCACACAAGGGAATTTATGCATCTCTTGGCTTTCGGGTAAATGAAAAAATATTTGGCGGATCCCAGAACAGTACAATGCTCTACGCAGAATGGCGGAACTATATACCGCTTAAAAAAACGAAGCCTGGCATGGTGCTGGCTTTTTGGACCTGGGGTCAGTTTATCACCGGCGGAAATGTTCCCTACCTGGCTTTGCCATCCATCGGATGGGATACCTATGGCCGTTCGGGAAGGGGATATGTACAGGGGCGCTTTCGCGGCACCAACATGGTATACGGAGAGTCGGAATTCCGAATGCCGATTTCAAGAAATGGCTTGTTTGGTGCTGTGGCCTTTTTGAATGCGACAACCGCCAGCAATCCTGTGACTGGTCAGAATTTATTCAACTCGCTGGCGCCGGGATATGGTCTCGGTCTGCGCATAAAAATGAATATGAAAGACAGAACCAATATTTGCATAGACTATGGAAGAGGACGCGGATCACATGGCGTTTATTTTAATATCCAGGAAACTTTTTAAACATCCGGTGATCAAAATACAGAGCCGATGATCACAGAAAAAATATTTTCAGAAATGGCACTTTCTTTTTCAGGCGCGGAACAAACTCCGCATTTTGAAAGAAAAGGATTCAGGGTAACCGGGAAGCGGATGTTTGCAACTTATTTGCCGGAAAATAATACGGCCAATATTTTCCTGACGCCCGCAGAACAAAAGATTTTTTGCAAAATGCACCCCACAGGCATTTATCCCGTTCCAAACAAATGGGGCGAAAAAGGGGCAACTACCTTTGAGCTCAGCAAACTCCCAAAAGAAATAATCATGGAAGCGCTTTTGTCAGCGTATTCCGACGTGATCAATCAGGCCAGTCAAAAGAAAAAAAATAATCCCCGGAATAAAAAACGGGATTAAGTCTTTTGATAAATTCACTGCATGATACAGGAATTATAAATTCATTTTCTCCGGATTATTGTAAGATATTTAATCCTAGATTTGTAACAGTTCCTTCCATCGAATCATAGTTTGGAAAGCAACTCCTCCCCGTGTAAACCTGGCGATTTTCCGGCAATTCCCGCTACTATTCAAAATAAAACCAGCATTATGAGATTCAAATTACTATTGGTCATTGCCCTGTTTGTTTTGATAAGGCCGGCGTTTAGTCAGGATTCAACCAAAGTAAAAAACCTCGAAATTTATGGATTCGCCATGACGGATCTCGGTTTTAATTTCGACCAGATCAACCCCGCCTGGTTTGATGCGCTTCGTGTAACTAAATTACCGGTATCTAAAAATCAGTTTGGATCTAATGGAAATACATATTTCAGTGTGCGGCAAACAAGATTGGGTGTTAAAGGATTTATGCCCACACCACTGGGCGAAATGACGGCCGTTTTTGATTTCGACCTGTTTGGCGTAGGTGTGGATGAAGGACAAACCACCATGCGCGTACGAAATGCCTATGGCGAACTCGGAAGAGTGTTGGTGGGTCAGGCCAATACGCCTTTTATGGACGGAGATGTTTTTCCGAATACGCTGGAATACTGGGGACCTACAGGCATGGTCTTCTTTCGGAATATCCAGGTACGTTATGCCGCCATGCAGGGAGATAACGAACTATTCATCGCTCTGGAACGACCAGGTGCCAGCGCCGATCAGGGAGCCTATGCAGGAAGAATAGAATTGGATAGTGTGTCATCTCATTTTCCCTTACCTGATTTTTCGGCGCATTTTAAAAAGACGGGTGACTGGGGTCATGTTCAGCTCGCCGGTATGCTACGGTATATTGGATGGGAGGATCAAAATGAAAGTGGAATACATGATATCAGCGGAAACGTAATCGGCTGGGGCCTTCATCTAAGTACAGTGATAAACCTCACCAAGACCGATGTTTTCAGAGGGTCTTTTGTGTATGGTGCCGGTGTTGAAAACTATATGAATGATGCGCCCGTTGATGTGGGGATAGTAAATAATCCCGGCAATTCCCGAACGCCTGTTAAAGGCAAGGCCCTTCCCGTATCCGGAATTGTTGCCTTCCTGGATCATAACTGGAACTCAAAACTCAGTACATCGATTGGTTATTCAAGCTGTCATATTACCAATACAGAAATATCTTCCGGCACGGCTTATAAAGACGGCCAGTATGCCATTGTGAATCTGTTAACCACGCCATTCAAAAACTTTATGGCGGGTGTAGAGCTGGAATACGGCAGCCGTGCAAATTTCGACGGCAGCTACAAAGCAAATGATGTAAAACTTCAATTTTCTTTTAAGTATAATTTTTCACAGATTTTTTATGTGAACAAAGGATAGATTTCTCCACTGACATACCTAAACACCTTTTTATGAAAAAATTGATCTGTTTATTATTGTTGGGATTGATTTCCGGAAACCTTCTTTCGCAAGCACTGAAGGACACGTTGTTTTTAAAGAATGGTAGCATCATTATTGGAGAAATTAAAACAATCAAACTCGGCGTGCTTAGTTTCGATCCCGACGACGCAAACGATATTACGGTTGAACTACGCAATTTGAAAACGATTACGGCGCGCGGAGTCGTTTTCAGGATAGAAACAAGCGACGACCATGTCCTTTATGGAAAACTTTTTCCAAATGCAAAACCCGGGTATGTTAGCATCGCAGGAGAAAAAGATACAACTGAATGGCTGCTGGAAGGAATTTCAAACCTCTATGCATATAAAGATGCCTTTCTGGATCGGTTTTCCGGAAGTCTCGGACTCGGATATTCGTATACAAGATCAAGTGATTTCGGCAGGATAAATTATGATGTTAACGCGAAGTATGTTACAAAAAAAGATGAAATTTCCTTTGGTGTAAACGGCATTTATTCTACCACGGATACAGGTTTTACAAGAGATCAGGAAAATGCCGAGTTAAAATACAATTATTATGTAGGGCCTACCTGGTTTCTCACAGCTTTTCTTTCTTACCAGCGAAATCTCGAATTAGGCATCAGCAAGAGATACCAGGAAGGACTGGGAATCGGCAATAAATTTATTACCACCAATCATGTGTATGCGTGGTTGAGAACCGGGGTCGCCATCAATCAGCAAACAAGTACCGATGATATAAAAGCGGGAACACTGACGGAATTATTCGGTCAGGTTCAATTCAATTTTTTCCGTTTTACCGCCCCAAAAATAAGTCTCGATTTTTCGCAGGCTGTCTTTTATAGTCTTTCACAAAAAGACCGTATACGTAATAGCGGTCAAACCAATCTGAGTTGGGAACTGATCACCGATTTTAACCTGAACCTGGAATTTTATAATAACTACGACAGCAAACCACCTGCAACAGCGGCCAGCACTTTTGACTTTGGAGTTGTGTTTGGAGTCAGTTATAAATTCTGAACATTATTGTCCGGTCATGGTAGCCGGATCAAGCAACTTTTTAATCTGCTCATCAGTTAGTAAATGCTGTTCCCGGATGAGTTCCAGAATACCCTTTCCGGACTGAAGTGCTTCTTTGGCAAGTTCAGTTGTTTTCTCATACCCCAGCACCGGATTCAATGCGGTGACTATACCCACACTCCGGTTAATATATTGTTCCAGCACGTTTTTATTGGCGGTTATTCCGTCAATGCATTGCATACGGAAAAGTGGCAGTGATTTAAAAAGAAGTCCCTGCGATTCCATGATCGCGATCGCTTCCACGGGTTCATAAGCATTCAGCTGAAGCAGGCCGGAGTGTGCGGCCATCGTAACCGTCAGGTCATTGCCGATTACTTTGAAGCAGATTTCATTCATCAGTTCCGGCATCACCGGATTTACTTTTCCCGGCATGATCGAAGAGCCCGGCTGCAGTGCAGGAAGATTGATTTCAAATATACCGGTACGTGGCCCGGAAGCCAGAAATATTAAATCACTGCTGATTTTTGAAAGGGCAATGGCATAGCTCTTCAATGCGGAAGAATAAATCACAAATCCCTGCTGACTGCTCGTTGCAGCAATCAGATCCTTGCTCATCACAATGGGAAACCCGGTAATTTTGGCAAGTTGTACCGCGCATTTTTCGGCATAACCCGGAGTGGCTGTAATCCCTGTACCAATGGCCGTTGCACCCATATTCTGTTCGCAGAGAAATGCTTCTGATTTTTTGAGCGTGGCAGCTTCTGCATCGAGCTGGTTCCCAAATGCATTGAATTCCTGACCCAGCGTCATGGGCACGGCATCCTGGCCTTCCGTGCGTCCCATTTTTAATAAGTTATTGAATTCAGCACCTTTCTTATGAAATGAAGCTGACAGCGCTTCCGCTTCTTTTACAAGCTTTACATTATGTAATAACAAAGCAACTTTTATCGCTGTCGGATATACATCGTTTGTAGACTGTCCCATGTTCAGATCATCGTGTGGCTCTACATACTGATACTCGCCCTTTTTATGACCGCTCAGTTCCAGCGCAATATTGGCCAGCACTTCATTGGCATTCATGTTGGCGGAAGTGCCCGCTCCACCCTGGTAAAGATCAACCAGGAACTGGTCGTGATATTTTCCACTGATAACAGCATTGCACGCTTTTTCGATGGCATCCAATTTTTCTTTGCTTAGTCTGCCTGTTTCGGCATTCGCCCTGGCGGCCGCCAGTTTCACCATGGCATAGGCACGGACATAGTCCGGAAAAAAATTCGTTTTCATACTGCTTACCTGAAAATTCTCCAGAGCCCTGGCCGTTTGCACTCCGTAATATGCATCGTTGGGTATTTGTTTCTCACCCAATAAATCTTTTTCGGTTCTTGTTTGAGCAATACTTACCCAGGCTGACAATAGTATGATGGATAGCAAAAATCCTGATCTGAAATTTTTCATATATGTGTGTTTAGAGAATGATAGATTTTAAAATCAAACCGGCGATGACGGAGGCCACGGTAGTAACGAGTCCCGGCAACATAAAGCTATGATTCAATACATATTTACCAATCCGGGTCGTACCGGTCCGGTCAAATTGAATCGCTGTTAACAACGTAGGATATCCCGGAATAAAAAAATGTCCGTTGGTGGCCGGAAATATGCCAATCAGATAAGCTGGCGTTAAACCGAGTGTCAGACCAAGGGGCATCAGTGCTTTGGTGGTTGCAGCCTGGCTAAACAACAATATACTCAATGCAAATAGCGCAACAGCAAAGGTCCAGGGGTATGCAGAAACCATTTTACCCAGTGTATTCTCAATCACCGCAGCATTATGATCCATAAAGGTACTGCTCATCCAGACCACGCCGAATACAGCAATGGTTGCGGAGGCTGCAGATGAAAATAAACTGGCCTTCGTTACCTGGGCTGCTTTAGTATTCGCAAAAAGTATGATGAATCCGGCCGCTGCCAGCATGATCATCATAATCATGGATGGCACTTGCAACTGACCCGCGGCATTGACGGCAAAACCAGGAACGAAATCTTTAGTTTCTGAAAATTCGGGAAGCAGGGACGGAAAAGATCCGACCAGTACAACGGCAATAACTGCCAATCCAAAAATAATGACGGATTTGATGGCACCCGGTTTGAGAACGATATCTGTTTGTTGGTTTTCAGCCGGATCCAGATTTTTTGCGAATGCCGGATCTTTCATGCGTTCAATAAATTCCGGGTCCACACTGAGTTCTTTGCCGCGCTTGTATACAAATAAAATTCCCACCAGCACGCCGATCAGCGTGGATGGAATACAAACTATCAGGATATCCCCGAGTTTTATACCATTGGCCACCAATACTGTGAGTAAAGCTGCTGTCGCGGCGGAAACCGGACTGGCAGTAATCGCCATATGAGCCGCGGTAACACTCATGCTCAGCGCCCGTTCCGGACGAATTCTTTTTTTGATCGCAACTTCTGCAATAATCGGCATGATGGAATACGAGATATGCGCGGTACCGGCAAATAATGTAAAAAAATAAGTGACCAGCGGCCCCAGAATGGTAATTTTTTCCGGCCGGCTTCGAAGTAATTTACCCGCAATATGCACCAGCCAGTCCATGCCCCCCGCTGCCTGTAGCGCAGCAGCAGCGGTAACGACACTTAAAATTATCAGCATCACTTCGAGCGGTGGATCCGTCGGTTGCATCTTAAAAATAAAAATCAGAAGAAGCAGGCCGATCATACCCATTACGCCAAGACCAATGCCTGACATACGCGCACCAATGAAAATGCAGATCAATACAATGGCAAGTTGTATAATAATCATGGAAGAAATTTACACCAGTTAGATAACTTTGGAAATGACGAATTCACAAGGGAAATAAATCCTGGCAGCTTTCGGTATGTAAAGTAAGGATATGTTGAAAATGCATAATCTGTACTGCCCGGGCCGGATTTTATTTTCCGGTTTTATCTGGCATCTTCTCATTTTACTGAAACACGAATTTATTATCTGTATCTTTTTCTTTTATTTAATCGAAGCAAACAAACTATGAAAATTTGAAATTAACCATTTCCTTTTTCATAAAAAATTAAAAAGAATGAAAACGAATCCGTTTCGAAGGAAGGATTTGTGTCGATTTATTTTTCAGGTTATCATTTCGTTATCAACCACCACCCTTCTGCCGTCCCTGAAGATATACGCGCAGGATTCTGCAAATAATATTCCCGACGGAACAGAAGGCGAAATGTTTCAGGCCCCGCAAAAAGATACAACTAAGCAAACCTGGAATGAAAAACGCTGGAGGCTGTTTAAAGGTAAATTGACAACGTTCAAATTAGGAGCCGGATTCCTGTATGAATATGCTGCGTTTTCGCAGGACAGAAACAGCAAAAACCAGATGGATTCCCTGGGCACCCCTTTACAGGACCAGTTCAAAGTAAGGGATTTTCGTGTTCTGGTCAGTGGTCAGATAAAATCAAAACGTGAGATCAGTTGGCGGGCAGGCATCATGTATGACGGAACAACAGACTCCTGGCTTGTACGGGAAACGGGTATTATGGTCGGCGTACCGGAGATAAACAGCTATTTTTTTGTCGGAAGAACCAAAGAAGGATTTTCCATGAGCAAAGTAATGAACGGTTATGCGGGCTGGGCGATGGAAAGACAAATGGCAATTGATGTGATCCCGATTTTAGCAGACGGATTGAAATGGATGGGTTACCTGCCCAAACAACGTTTATTCTGGAATCTGGGTGTATATGCAGACTGGCTTTCTAAGGGACAGTCATTCTCTACTTATCAGAATCAGGTTGATGCACGTGTGGGATGGAATCCGGTTTTCTCACCTTTGAAAAACCAAATGCTTCACTTCGGATTAAATTACCGTTATGGCAAAGTGGAAGGAAACCAGATACAACTACGCTCACGTCCTGAAGCAAACCCGGCTCCGTATTTTATTACCACCGGCAATTTCTCATCCGACCATTCAAATCATATCGGGTATGAACTGTATTACCAAACCGGCCGATGGCTGATGGGTTCCGAGTTTTACTGGCATAAGTTCACTTCCACAGCAGAAAACAACCCGGTTTTTAATGGCGGCGAATTCATGGTCAGTTATATTTTTTCCGGGAAGTCAAGAAAATACATAACCAGCACTTCCATATTTGGTTTTGTTCCGGTTAAAAAATCTGTTTTCCAGGGCGGCGCCGGAGAGTTTGAAGGCGTTCTGCGATTTACCACATTTGATCTCAACGGCGGCAATATTCAGGGCGGTAACTTCTGGAGAATAACGCCCATGCTGAACTGGTATCTTTCACCTGAATTGCGTTTTGTACTCGCATACGGTTACGGTGTCCTGGACAGATTTGGTGTAAAAGGAACCACTCAGTTTTTTCAATCCAGGATTCAGATTACGATTTTGTAATGTATTCAACCGTAAAAGACTGTTTTTCGGAAAATCTTTTCTTTCGGAAAAATCATGAAGATTATTTTTTATTCGGAATTATTTAGTTTCCTTGCTAAAATAATATGTGCATGAATCTCCCGCCACCCTGAAAACAAATTGTCAAAAGTGTTTGCATTTCTGTGAGAGCAACGATACCAGAAGCCCTAAGGATGACTTATCATTCTTACAGTGCCCGGTGATTTTTAACAGAAATTATATTTTGTAAAACAGATCTATTTTATTAAAAATTGAAACATGAAAAAGTTTATTCTTTTCAGTCTGCTGGCGGGTTTTAGTATTCATCTGTCCGCTCAGGATGCCAAACTGCCCAGGGTGAAAATCCTGGCTACCGGTGGCACCATTGCCGGAGCGGGAAATGCGGCCGATCGCGCGGGTTATAAGGCTGGTGCATTGCCCATCGACGAATTGCTGGCTGCCGTTCCGCAGATTCATAAAATTGCCAATGTAACCGGTGAGCAGATTGCTTCCGTGGGAAGTCAGGATATTACGATTGCCATCTGGGAGAAACTGGCCGTCCGCATCAATGAAATTTTTGAAAAAAATGAAGCGGATGCAGTGGTCATTACCCATGGAACGGATACACAGGAAGAAACAGCCTATTTTCTGGATTTAACGGTTCACTACAAAAATGCGGTGGTGATTACGGGCTCCATGCGCCCGGCAACCGGCATCAGCGCTGACGGACCAAAAAATCTATACGATGCGGTAACCGTAGCAGCCAACCCCACCAGCCGGGGTCGCGGTGTGCTGGTTTGTTTTAACGAAAGTATTTTCGACGGTCGTGATGTAACAAAAATCAGTACGACCAAACTCAACGCCTTTGCTTCACCCAATACAGGTCCCCTGGGTCAGGTATATGATGGCAAAGTAGAATATTATTCTACTTCTGTCCGGGAGGTGAACGTTAATTCACCCTTTAGCGTAAAACTGGATACGCGTCTGCCTAAAGTGGATATCGTATACATGTATGCAGATGCGTCTCCCGGTTTGATCAACTGTGCTGTAAGTGACGGCGCCAAAGGACTGGTCATCGCCGGTGTGGGAAATGGTAATTTTAATAAAGTATATATGGATGCCATTGGTGCGGCAGTAAAAAAAGGCGTGATCGTTTGCCGGGCTGCACGCAGTGTGAGCGGCCGTGTGGTACTGGAAGATGAGATCAATGATAAAGAACTGGGAACGATCGTTAGTGACGACCTCAACCCGCAAAAAGCGAGAGTATTACTGATGCTTGGACTTATGAATACCAGCGAAAAAGCAAAACTCCAGGAATATTTTTTTAAATATTAATTTTAATACCCGCCTATTCAGAGGTAGAATGTTCTTATCCGGATATTTCGTTCGCTGTGCACTGATTACCTGAGGCCGATGCTGGTTCTATGACGGCCTGAAAAAAAAGTAATGAACAAGCCGCATCTAAAACAGATCCTGGAAAAATATATTCCTGTTTCCAATTGGCTTCCGGCTTATAAAAAATCATTTATCCGATGGGACCTGGTAGCGGGTATCACACTCGCCTCTTTTGTATTGCCCGAGTCCATGGCATACGCAACACTTGCGGGCGTACCGGCATATTTTGGAATCTATTGCTGCCTGGCAGGAGGACTTTTTTTTGCTTTATTCACTACTTCCAGACAGGTTGCCGCCGGTCCTACTTCCTCCATATCACTGATGGTCGGATCAACCGTTGCCGTTTTGTCGGGCGGAGATCTGGCGAGGTGGACGGGAATCGCAGAACTAACGGCACTTGCTGTTGCTTTCATCTGCTTCATCGCCTATATTTTTAAGTTGAGTTCTGTGGTAAATTTCATCAGCGACAGTATTCTGCTCGGCTTCAAGGCAGGAGCCGCCCTGTCTATCATGGCAACCCAGCTGCCGAAAATATTTGGCGTGGAAGGTGGTGGCAGTAATTTCTTTACGAGGATCTGGACACTGGTAAAACATATTCCCGATACAAACGGAACCGTATTGATTTTCGGTGTTGTTGCCATGGCTGTTCTCATAACAGGAGAATCTCTTTTCAGGGGAAAGCCCATATCCCTGATGGTTGTAATCGCTGCCATCCTCGTCATGTCATTCACACATTTAGCATCCGCCGGCGTGCATATTACCGGAATCATTCCCGAGGGCTTACCATCACTAAGCAGACCTTCACTCCGTTTCAGGGATGTGGACGGAGTGCTGCCATTGGCATTTGCCTGTTTCCTGATGGGCTATATTGAAACCATTTCGGCAGCCAGAACCTTTGCATTAAAAAATAATTATACCATCAATCCAAGACAGGAATTATTATCGCTCGGTGCAGCAAATTTCGCAGCGGCTTTCTCAAGCGCCTACGTAGTTGCCGGCGGTTTATCACAGTCAACAGTAAACGAAAAGTCCGGCGCAAAAACACCCATGTCACTG
This sequence comes from uncultured Bacteroidota bacterium, assembly GCA_963759335.1. Taxonomy (GTDB): domain Bacteria; phylum Bacteroidota; class Bacteroidia; order Chitinophagales; family Chitinophagaceae; genus Puia. The sequence continues at coordinate 1,506,596 of CAVWYU010000017.1, read as the reverse complement.
ATGATATGCTCCGCGACACTGGCTGTGATCCTGTTGTTTTTTACATCTCTTTTAAAAAATCTTCCCGAAGTAATCCTGGCGGTAATCGTAATACATGCGGTTTCAGGGCTGATTAAAATAAAGGAACTGAAAAGAATCCGTCAGCTGAATCGTATGGAATTCAATGTTGCACTCATTGCCATTGCCGGTGTGCTGGTTTTCGGAATATTAAAAGGTGTTATGATTTCCGTGATCATGTCGCTCCTCCTGCTGATCCGGCGTACTTCCCGTCCCGAAGTGGCACTGCTGGGAAGAATCGGGAATACGACACATTTCTCGGATACGGTTCGTCACTCGGATAATATAATCACACCCGGTATAGTTATTTTACGCATTGAATCCTCCATACTTTATTTCAACGCGGAAGACGTACTGGCAAAAATGTACGAACGTATCCGGTCGTCAGGAGACAATTTAAAATTCCTGATCCTTGACCTGTCTGCTTCCCCCTATGTGGATGTTGCCGGATCCAAAATGCTTTTGAACCTGACCGGGGAACTCCATCAAAAGGGTGTCAGAATCCGGATCGTACAGGCCCTTTCAGGAGTGCGTGATATTCTCAGGAAACAGGGACTGGAAGAAATGACCGGTCATATCAGCAGAGATAAAACCATTGCAGAAGCCTTATCTGAATTTGATACGACCGCGCAGGATTTCGATCCGCGATTATAATCCGAATGTTCTGGCTCCTTTAAAATATTCTATATGGTAAAAAGTAATGATCAGCAGTTTTTAAGCCGGGGACGTTCCATGTCCGATGAGATGCGCGATTCGCATAAGGCACTCGCTGATCTCTGGCAGGGCATTTCCCTTTTTTCAAATATAAAAGATTGCGTTACGGTGTATGGCTCCGCGCGTTTTAAAGAAGACCATCCATACTATCAAATGGCCCGCAGGATGGGGAAAGCACTGGCGGAAAATGGTTTTACCGTTATGACAGGTGGCGGACCGGGCGTTATGGAAGCTGCTAACCGGGGAGCAAAAGAAGGCGGTGGCGTTTCTCTGGGATGTAATATCAAATTACCATTTGAACAAAAACCAAATATGTATGTAGATGCTGAAGCGGAATTTGAATTCTTCTTTACGCGTAAAGTGATTTTGAGAAAAAATTCAGTAGCTTATGTATTGATGCCGGGTGGTTTTGGCACCATGGATGAAATTTTTGAAGTATTGACCTTAATACAAACCGGCAAATTACCACCCAGGCCTGTCGTGTGTATGGGAACTAATTACTGGCAGCACATGCAACGTTTCCTCAGGGAAACGATGATTGCGGAAGGAACGATTGCTACGAAAGATTTGGATCTCGCCTTCCTGACAGATGATCCGGAAGAAGGAGTGAAATATATACGAAATAAAATATCGCTGCAATTTCCCGATTTGGAAGATTCTTCTTCAACAGATTAAAATTGATCACATTCATACTATAAAGTCAAAATCATGAAATCTAATCTAAGCGACCGGTTGTCGAATATTCAGAATCTTTCAAAGAAAGAACTCGTTGAACGGGCAAAAGAATTTTCAAAAAAGTTCCGGATAAAGGACGGTAAAGATTTTAAATTAAAAGATTTTGATCCCAAAGAAGATGCCGGCCTGGGACCCGAAGACAAACCACTGGCCAAACAAACCCTGCAAATGGGCGTGGAAGCATTATCCGCTCTCCAGGAAGTTTTATATGCCCAGGACAAATGGGGCATCCTGCTGATTTTTCAGGCTATGGATGCAGCTGGTAAAGATGGTGCGATCCGGCACGTGATGTCCGGCGTAAATCCCCAGGGTTGCCAGGTAAGTTCTTATAAAGCTCCTTCTGCCGAAGAGCTGGACCATGACTATCTGTGGAGATGCACAAAGAATCTGCCGGAAAGAGGCAGGATCGGGATTTTTAACCGTTCTTATTATGAAGAAGTGCTTGCTGTTCGTGTGCATAAACAATTTCTGGATAACCAGAAGATTCCAAAGGAACTGATCACAAAAGATATCTGGGATGAACGCCTGAAGGACATAAAAAATTTTGAATCCTACCTGCATCGTAATGGCATCGTTGTATGTAAATTCTTTCTCAATCTGTCAAAGAAAGAACAGAAAAAGCGTTTCCTGGACCGTATCAACGACCCTGATAAACACTGGAAATTCTCAGCCTCCGATGCAAAGGAGAGAAAATTCTGGAATGAATATATGGACGCCTATGAAGAATTGATCCGCCATACTTCAACAAAAGAATCACCGTGGTATGTCGTTCCGGCCGATAATAAAGCATTCAGCCGGGTAGTGGTGGCATCTGCGATCATAAACATGCTGGATTCCCTTGACTTAAAATATCCAAAAGTAGGCCCGGAAAAATTAGCCGCTCTGGAAGAAGTAAAAAAGGAATTGATGGCAGAGGAATAGAAACATATTAAAGGAGCCATCCGGGTAAACTGAATTTATATGATAGTGAAATGCGCAAAGCTCCTTTTCTTTTTACTCGGCACATTTGTTTATGGTTCATGGTCAGGATTCAACCCAATCCAGAAAACAAAAGAATGGTATTGCGGCCATTCCGATGATTAACTATAACCGCACGCAGGGCCTTGTTGCCGGAGCCATCATATCAAATTATTTTAAAGTAAATAAAAAGGATGTGATCTCTCCATCATCCAATATAGGCATTGCCGGCATTTACACCGAGCAGAAAAGCTATGCTTTGTTTCTCTATTCACAACTCTTTATGTCGGAGGATCGCTGGCGTGTCCGGTTTGCAGCAGGAACCATGGATATCAATTTTCAGTTCTACCTCGAAGATCCGGTTACATCTACCGGCAATTTTTCGGACTACTCAACAAAAGCCAAACTTGTCGTACTGCAGGTACAGCGTAATATATTCAAACGTATTTACTTCGGTCCTACGGGTTCGTTTATCAAAGCAACCACCACTTTTAGTTTTCCGGATGTAGCGGGACAGGATTCGGTAAGCCACAGCATACTGAACAATGTTGGATATATTATTACCAATGATACGCGCGATCATGTGCAGTATCCCACCCATGGCATGTTCCTGAATTTTAAAAACCAGTTTTACAGAAACTGGATCGGCAGCGATTATGAATTTGTACGATATATCATTACCTATAGCCAGTTTTTTAAGCTCGGCAAAACTGAAGGCAAACATGTTCTCGCTGCGCGCGCTACTGCCAATATTGCCACCGGAGACGTACCTTTTGAAGGTCAAACCGTGGTCGGAGGTGATGACATTCGCGGATATTCGCAGGGAAAATACCGGAACGACCAGGTATATACTCTGCAGACAGAATACCGGTATAATTTTTACAGAAAATGGGGATTGGTTGCCTTTGCCGGTATTGCTACCGCAGTGGCAAAATTTTCTGATATTTCCGCGAATCAACTGCTTCCCGGTGTGGGAGCAGGTTTGCGATTCAGAATGCTTCCATCCGAAAAAGTAAATATCGGCGTTGATGCCGGTGTAGGCAAAGGTGATTACAGTATTACCTTTCGCATCGGTGAAGCATTCGGCAGATAAGGTGGGGCGGTTTGAAGATAATTTTAGAAGGATATTAAATTTGGTGGCACATTTATAATCAGGGTACCGGCTTATTCGCTAATTTTAAGTTTCATCAACCATTCACATAAAATCATCCATGTAAATATGAAACATAAAGTCATAAAAGGTTTGTTATTAAGTTGCATTTCTGCATCTCTGTTTTCCTGCAACGAGCGAAAGGAAGAGCCTGCTGCAGTTGTTGTTGATAAAGAACAGATAAAAAAAGATATCCAGGCAAGAGAGGATGAATTTGCAGCTTTATATAACGCCAGCGAAATGAAAAATATCGGATATTATGCGGACGATGCCACTTCATTTTATCCCAACCGGGCGCCACTCGTCGGCAAACCTGCTATTGTGGATTTTTTAAAAACCGGCCTGATCTCAAATACCGATAAGTTGACATTTAAAACCAATGAGGTATTTCCATCGAGTGACGGAAATCAAATAATTGAAATCGGTTATTTTAAACTGGTAGACTCGGCGAATGCGATCATCAATACAGGAAATTACATGAGCCTGTTTGAAAAAAGAGAGGGCAAATATGTTTGTCTGAGGGATATGAGTGCTTCTGATATACCGGCTAATTAAAAAATCGTTATTGCCTTACAGATAAAGAAATGGTTGAAAAAATTATTTTCAACCATTTCTTTTTTATGTACCGTCGGAATAATCGCTTATCGTCTTCTGCCGCCGCCACCGCCTCTGCTCATGCCTCCCCCTCCTCCCCTGCTCATGTTGCTGCTGCTGGCGCCTCTGTTTCCACCACCACTGTATCCTCCGCCACTGCTGCTTCTGTTACCGGCTGCACCTGAATTCATCCTGGATGAAAAGTCTGATGAGCTTTGCCGGTTGGATGCAGACGGACCATTGGAAGGACGCGTTGATGCAGAAGGACCACCATTCGAGGGACGCTGGGATCCGGAAGCACCATTGGTAGGACGCGTTGAAGCGGAAGGTCGCTGGGAGGACGATCCCCGGTTACCATTCCCATAATTTCCATTGGCATTATTATGCTGCACACGGTTGGACGTGTTTCTCGTGTTATTGTAATGATTGATCTGATTACGGTTATTAATAACGACCGTATTACCACCGCCATGATAATGACCGCCGTGATACCCCCCGTGGTGATACCAGTTATTATGACGATATATGCCGACGGCAATAACAGTCGCCATAGCGAAATAAGGCGGATGGTAGCCGTAATAATAAGGAGGATAGTATGGCACATAAGCCGGTGAATAAACGTATTGCACGATAGGCGCCTGTTGAACAACGACCGTCGTTGTGGAAGCGGGAACATCTTTGGGAACAGGATCCGAACCCTGATAAGCGGGATTTGCCGTGACAGCAGACGAGGGAGATGTTCTTGGCTCTATGACATAATCCTTACCATAGAGATCTTCATCGCCGACGATTTGAACAGTGATCTTTTTATTTTTATCCCTGTTTACCAGTATGACGGCAACATCCTGTGTTTCTGTTTTACTCACAGCATCCTGGAGAATAAATGTATAGGAATTGCTGTCTTCTTTCTTGCTGACTACTTTTATAAAATCGATTTTCCCATCCAGATCCAGATCCAGGTTGTTGACTTTTGACTTGGTGTCATTCAGCGATTTTTCAAACCCTTCAATCGTCTTTGACTTTAGAAAGATGTCCAGGACTGCGTACAGATCCAGGTTGTCTCCCGCCAGGCCCAGAGATGCGGTATCTTCCTTTGACTGGGAGAAAGCAGGCAGGCAGAAAAAAACCATGGCCACTGCCAGATATAACAAAATATATTTTTTCATATTCGGGGGTAATTTATAAATGAATCCGCAGGAAAGGTAGTAAAAAGACCTTTGGAAAAGACACCCGTGACGACTCACATTCCACTATTTCATCGCAACAACCATAATCTTACACTTTTATAAATCTGATGACAAAAGGAGCGACCGGCTGATAAAGCTTTACAGGCCTGAGAAAGTCCCGCCGTCGCAAAATTATTATTTTGCAATTATTGAACCCATTTCCCGGAAATTTGTGCAATGCAGATTGCAGCCGTCAAATAATAAATGCGGCCCGGTGACGGCTTTGAAATGCTGTCCGGGTCCCGTAACCTGCTCATCTTTTTGGTTCAGCAGAAATCAATCAGGTTTTTTTATAATCCGGTTTATTAAAAATGAGTATGGATACCGAACAGAAAAACGATCAGGAGCTGCATAAAAAGGAACCCAGGCCGGGCAGAAATTTTCTTTATTTCCTTGGCTCTATGCTGGCCGCTTTTCTGCTGATGAGACTCATAGGAGGCCCTGATTTCACGCAGTCCCAAAACTATGTGTTGTTTTTGTTGTTTTTTTCGATCGGATTATGGCTTACAGAAGCAATCCCTCCCTTTGCCGTCGGATTGTTTATCATGGCATATCTTTTCTTTACGCTGGGAAGCGTACACATCAATGCCGATCCGGTGGCTGCCGGTAAGTATGTTCAGACTTTCTCCTCTTCAATTATCTGGCTGTTACTGGGTGGCTTTTTTCTCGCGGAAGCGATGACAAAAACAGGTATCGATGTCCATCTTTTCAGATTTGCATTAAAATTATCCGGAAAAGTACCCGGCAATATTCTGCTGGGCATTATGCTGATGACGATGACGGCTTCCATGATCCTATCCAACTCCGCGACGACTTCGATGGTCATTGCTTCGGTAATGCCGCTGATCAGAAATCTCGGGAAAAATACATTCGCCCGGGCACTGCTCCTGGGAATCCCAATCGCTGCTTCTGTAGGTGGTATGGGAACCATCATTGGTAGCCCCACCAATGCCATCGCTGTAGGCGCACTGGCAAATAATGGTATCACCGTGAATTTTTTGTCCTGGATGTATTTTGGAATACCGCTGGCACTGATCCTGACACTCGCTGGTTGGTGGATGCTTAAAAGAAAATATATTACCAGCAATATACCCATCGAATTTGAAGTGGACAATCAGGATCTGCCGGCTGGAAACCAGCAAAAGAATCAGCGAAAGATCGTTGTTGTCATACTGATTGTAACAGTCGCACTTTGGATGACCAGTTCAATACATCGATTGACGGTATCTTCAGTGGCAGCAGTGCCCCTGGTATTTCTGACAATGACCGGCATTTTAAAAGCGCAGGATATCCGCAAATTGCCATGGGACACGCTATTGCTGATTGCGGGCGGGCTCTCCCTGGGTCTGGCCCTGCAGGATACAAAACTCCTGGAACATTTTGCAAAGCATATGATGGGTTCTTCTACCCGTTTAATCGTCAGTTACCTGATATTTGCTTATGTAACCATGTTATTCAGCAATTTCATGAGCCATTCAGCAGCGGCCACGATGCTCGTTCCCCTCGGTATTTATCTGATGCCGGATCATGCTGAACAAATAGCAGTTATTATAGGCCTCGCGGCTTCCACTGCTTTGCTGCTGCCGGTATCCACACCACCGAATGCAATCACTTACAGCACCGGATTGGTACAACAAAAGGAATTTCTTCCCGGCGGCCTGCTGATCGGGTTACTGGGTCCGATACTAATTGTTTTATTCGTACTGATGATATTATAAAACGGCTGACCAGATAATGAAGGCATACCTGAAATTCATTTTCCTGATTATTTTAACCGTAGCTTTTATGAGCACACAGGCTCAGAAGACCGACAAAGTGGTTCTGCTGAACGGAGATACGCTCACGGGTGAAATACTAAGTATGAAACTGGGAATGCTGACTTATAAAATGGATGGACCCGGAACTATTAGTATCAAGTGGGAATATGTGACCCGCATCAAATCTACGAAGGTATTTGATTGCACACTCCGCAATGGTGAAATTATCGTTGGCAGCCTGGACTCCCTTTTTCAATCTCATAAACAAACCAATTTAAATGATATCATTGAGATCATTCCCATCAAAGACCGGTTCCTGACAAGATTGATCGGAGATGTAAATCTGGGTTTTAATTACACCAAATCGAATTCCATATTACAATCAAACTTCAGCAGCAACATAGCCTATGTAATTCCCAAACGGGAATTCAGTTTGAAATTGAATTCCGTACTGACAAACTATGGCAGAGACACGAGTTTTACAAAAAAACAGGAGGTCATCGGAAGTTATATGAGAAATTTAAACAAGAACTATTTCTGGGAGGTATCCCTGGGCTGGCAGCAAAATACTGAACTGGGATTGTCCAGCCGTTACCTGTTCAGCGGTGCCTTCGGCTGGCAGCCTCTAACGGATAACCATAACCGCTTACTGACCGCGGGTGGTTTATCATATAACCAGGAACAATCCGTGCAAACGGGCCAGTATTCAGGAAACCTGGATTTCCTGTACATGATCAATTACAAACGTTTTTATTATTCCACCCCAAAGCTTTCCATAAACGCTTCTTATATTATTTATCCCGGTTTATCAGACTGGGGACGCATCCGTATGCAGGCCGACCTGAATGTGAGCGTGGAAATTTTTAAAGATTTTCAGACCGGTCTGGTATTTTATTATTCTTATGATAACAAACCGCCCAAGGGTTCTTTATCGACCAATGATTATGGCATCATGTTTACATTGGGATACGAATTTGGAAAATAATATTTTCACAATCATGCAAACGCCGGCATCCGTGGATTATAGAAACTTTTCGTGGTCAATCCCATGATGCAGGCGGGAGATCACTAAAACTAAACCGATGAAAAAAAACGTTTCCGCAATCCTGGTATCTTTTACATCGCTTTTTTTTCTTCATACTACCTCTGTCGCGCAAACAAAAAACAAGACGCCCGAAAATGCAAACGATGCAGATTCGGCAAACGGCATAATTATCCGTCAGTCCGCTTATTTCAAAGTGACGCCGGCGCAGGCATATAATCTTCTGCTTAGTTCAGCGGAATTCAGCGCCTGTACAAAAAAATCCTTTGACATGTTCAGCCCGTCTTCCGCGAAGATCGATTCGGTGGTGGGCGGAACTTTTTCTTTATTCGACGGACATATAATCGGTCGAATTCTTGAACTGGTACCCGGTCAGCGGATTGTGGAAGCATGGCGTGTCGTAGAATGGCCTGCCGGAGTATATTCCATCGCGCGTTTTGATCTGAACGCTGAGAATGGCGGCACAAGAGTAATTTTTGAACATGTCGGATTTCCGGAGGGACTGAAGGATCACTTGTCCATAGGCTGGCAACAACATTACTGGGATGCCATGACAAAATATTTTTCTGCGACGGTACAATGATTGCATGGTTCGAATGAACCGATTAAAAATCATTACCATGAATTATCACGATTACCAGGATTGTATACAGGCCTGCCTGGACTGCGGAGCCATTTGCAACCATTGTGCTTCATCCTGTTTAAAAGAAGAAAATCCGAAAATGATGGCGCTTTGCATCCAGCTGGATATGGAATGTGCAGCCACCTGTTATCATTCTGCCCAATTGATGAGTCTCGGAAGCAGCCGCGCAAAACAATTTTGCGCAATCTGTGCAGAAATTTGCACAGACTGTGCGAATGAATGTGATAAACATGGAAAGATGGGCATGGAACACTGCAAAGAATGCGCGCGCGCCTGCCGCGCATGCGCTAAACAATGCCTTGCAATGGCCGCCTGAACATTTTACGATGTGCCGGCCACAACATCTAAATTTCATACAGCGTGCCTGATATAGAAATGTACTGACTGCCTTATTTCGTCGACGAGAACTTGAAACCAAATAGCCAGGACGCCCCGTGTGTAGGAGAACTGGATGTCTGCTCGAAATTATTTTGATTCAGAATATTTGAGCCCTGGGCAAAAAAACGGACAGCGCCTGTAATACTGTATTCGAAATTAAATCCGAGTCGGAAAATAGTTCCGTTGGAAACCCAATATGAATCAGGAAAGGAACCGGTGAATGGCGGAGCTCTGCCATATGCTGCATCGATCGTATATCGAACACCATCCAATCCATACACGCCGTCCACCTCAGTGATGTTAAAACTAAAAATTCCCTTATCCTGTTTACGGAACAATCTGAAAAATTGGTAGTCGACAAATAATCCCGCTGTATGCCGCGGCAAAAATTTCAACTGATAACCCGGCGCCCTGCCTGCGAACTGGTCACTCAGATAATCTCCCGTAGAATCTTTGATCACAGAGTGCATGATGGAGAAAGACCCATAGACCGACAATCTGGAACCGAATTTGTATCTGCCCGAAAACTCCCAGCCACGGTTTGCAACTGCACCCACATTGGTATATTGATAATAAGAAGATCCGTTCGGATCAGGTGGCAATCCAGCTTCCGCAAAAGTATTTTTTAATGTGTTGTCGTAATAAATCACTTCTCCGGAAAAACGATTCTTCCGGTCGTACATTTCAATAGCATAGTCAAAACCACTTTGCTCCTGCGGCTTTATTGCCGGGTTTGCCACCACATAGATACTGCCGTTCGCCTGATAGCCATACCTTTCCATATACGATGGAGCTGTTATACCGCTACCCCAGGAGACACGAGGTTTGATCGTTAATCCGGCTAAAGAAAAATGAGTGGTTAGGCCGACCCTCGGATTCAGGGAATGATTATTTCCGAAAAGTTTATTATAATCGTACCGAAGGCCGGTTGTCAGATAGATTTTTTTATAGGATGAAACGATTTGCGCAAAAAAACCCAGATTCGTGTTTGAAGGATCATTATCGCGAACGTATGACCGGCTGCCGGTAACCTGCGACGCGTAAAAAATATTTTTATAATCCGCACCACTCATGATGCTGGCAGCCCACGCCTGGTCCGGCTTTCCAATGCTCAAAATGTTTGAGTACCGAATGGTCGCCGTTTTGTCCAGTGACTGAAAAAAATTGTCCGGCACCAATCCATTTTTATCAATCGAAATAACCGCTAATTCGTGATTGTCATTTTGCGAGAAACCCAGAGTCAGGTGATGAGCCCATCGAGCGTTTGCCAGGTACGCTAAATTCAGACCGGCGAAATAACTTCTGACTTCAACTTTTTTATTCGTTAGTTGCCTGGGATACACGCCAAAGTTCGCGGCAGTATCCGGAAGATGAATACAGGTATCATAACTCGGATTTTTGGATACACCCCTGTCGGTTCCTGCATAATATCCGGTTATATTCACAGATATTTTTTTCCCGGGGTCCCATTTCAGACTCAGATGTGCAGTGCCTGTATTGTCGTCTCCACCAGGTAGCCAGGCACCGTTGGTTTGATAAGTGCCACCTACCAGCAAACTCACATTTTTAAAGCTACATTGTTTATCCAATGTATAGTATTGCTGAAAGGCACTCGAAGGCACCCATTTACTTTGTATAAAACCTACGCTGGCGGTAGCATACAACGCATCCGCAGACGGATTACCTTTCTTTGTAAAAATTTGTACGATGCCGCCATTGCTGCCGGTGCCGTACAGCGTAGATGACTCAGGGCCCCTTAATATTTCAATCCGTTCGATATTTTCTTTGTTTAAGGCTGACAAATAACCCGACCCGCCTGCCCATTCTACGCCATCAATATAAACGTTGATCTGTGAAAGGGAAGTTTCACTACCCGCACCCCGGATCGTCAGGCTGGGAAAATCCTGAGTCTGATCGCCGACAGAAAAACTGTTGGTTCCGGGAACAAGACCCCTGAATATATCCGCAATATTTGTAACGGGTAATGTTTCAAGTGTTTTGCTGTCGATAACCGTTACTGAACTAATGTCTGACCTTCTTTTGGATGCAAATAAATTGCCTCCGACAATTACCTGTTCCAGTGGATTGGAATTATAGTGTAATACAATCACTAAAAAATTGCTGTCTGTTCCCGTGATTATTTTGTTGTACCCAATGCAACTCACCGTGAGACTGTCTTCCTTTTTTATCCTGATCTCAAAGTCACCATTTCCACCGGTTACCGCAGCATTTTTTATGTCCGTTCCATATACCGTAGCGCCCATAACCGGCTGTCCGGCCTGGTCCGTCACCCGTCCCCTTATCTTTTGAAGGACATGCACATTGGGTGTAGCAGGTAGATTGTTTACATTTTTCGTGGCCGTTATAAAAATCGTTTTGCCCTGAATGGTATAAATAAATGGCTGGGTTTTTAAAACCGCGTGCATCGCTGAATCCACTGACACATTTTTCAGCTCAATGGATAAAGGAGGAATGTCACCGAGCAATGTGGTGTTATAGAAGAAAACATAACCGGTTTGTTTTGATACGGACGAAAAAAAGGATTCCAGCTTAACCGGATTGCCTGAAAAACTTACCTGCTGGGCATGTACATATATAATTGATATGGTCAGACAGACCAGTACAGTCAAAGCAGTCCGTTTCATGCACAGGCTCATTTTCGTTTAACTACGCCGGTAAAAGGATGAGGTTTTCTCCTTAAAAGTAGTTATTTCCGTGAGACAATAATCTGCCGGTTATTATTCAGCCTAAAGGCTACACCGGGTTGTTGCAAACCCTGAAGTATCTGCGTAAGCGCAAGAGATTTATCGATTTGACCGCTGAATAGTTCTTCCGTTTCTGAACCCTGGTAAACAACATCTACATTGTACCAGTTAGAGAGTTGATTCATGACGGTTTGCAGAGTGGCATTTTGAAAATAAAAAAGTCCGTTTTTCCAGGCCAGCGCTTTTTCCAGATTTGCGTGATTCTCTACATTGAACTCATTTTTACCTTCGGATACGATGGTTTGTTCACCCGGCTTCAGTATAGCTTTTTTATCATTCAATTGTACAGATAAGGAACCTTCCACAAGTGTGGTTATAACACTGCCAGTCATTGAGGCATCCATATTAAATTTTGTCCCGATATCTTCCAGCAATTGGCCGCCGGCTTTTACTCGAAAGGGACGATCCGGATGATGGGTGACTTCAAAATAAACTTCGCCGGTGATTTCCACCATCCGCTGATCAGCCGTAAACCGCAGAGGATATTTAATGGATGAGCCCGCATTTAACCATACAAGTGTTTGATCCGGCAAAATGCAACGGAATAATTTCCCGCGGCCCGTTTTTATTTGATTGAATTGATTTTCCTCACCGGTTCCGGAATAAGAAATACTGCCATCAGACTGCAAAACCTGACTTTCTCCCTGGGTTGCAACCACTCCTTTTGACTGGTTATTCAATATCACTGAATCACCGTTCAACAGAAATAATGTAGCGCCTACATGATCAGGTTTCAGCCATACCGGCAGGGCCACTTCTTTCTGCAATCGGGCCAGTTCCTCCGATTGTTTATGAGTCCTGAAGAAGTAAGTAGCACTCAGAATGGTAAGCAGGCATGCAGAGGCTGCCACCCAGACTATCGGGAAGCGCCTGTGCTGTACCTTGAGATGACCGGTTTCCAGCTTGGTTCTCATTGCAGACCAGGCGTTCTCTGCCTGCCCGGGGCTGCTGAGATCAACCGGATCGTCGGCCAGGTTTTTTTCGAAAGATTGTTGCAGCAACAGGATATTTTCAGGTTTGCCGGCGTGTTCGAGAAAAATATCCAGATCCGCCGGACTCAATGACTCCGACAGATATCCTTTTAAAAGCACATAAAAATCCGGTTCTCCCCGATTATCCATTGGTCGATATCCTTTTCATTAAGACGGATTCATTCAAAAAAAGTATTAGTTCCATATTAATTTTTCGATATCAATTCTGTCAGTATAACGAACAGTATTAAAAATTCATTTTTCCGACCGGCAAAAAAACTTCTCAATGCCTTCAGGGCAAGCGAAATATGCACTTTGACCGTATTGACCGATAAGCCCATTTCCTCTGCGATCTGCTGATAACTCAGGCCTTCATCACGACTAAGTCTGTAGGCCGTTTGCTGTTGTGGAGTCAATTCCTTTATTACATCGCCGATTCGTTTCCTGTTTTGTTTGCTGATCAGTATCTCTTCGGGATTGCCGGATTCTTCTTCAAATAATTCCCGTATCCGTTGCTGATGTTTGTCCCTCGTAATATTTTTCCGGAAATGATCTGTCATTTCATTCCGGGCTATCCGGAACAGATAATGGTCAAAACGTTCAACCTTATTGAGCGTCACCCGCTTCTCCCATATTTTCATAAAACTGGACTGGACCATGTCTTCCGCCAGTTCGTGCACTTTAAGGTATTTAAAAGACACGGAATATATCAATCCGTAGTATCGGTCGAAGAGATGACCGAATGCAGTACTGTCGCCTTCAGAAGTCTTTAAAAGCAATTCTCGTTCGTTATGTAACGGTTCCAAAACCAAAATCACAAATTTAAATGAATCGTACGCCGAACCGTTTCAGCTTTAAGAGGGAAAGATTATGAATTCAGTACAGGACGGAATGTTTTCTGCGAAACACCAAATCTACGTGCACTGCCGGTCAAATTCAATTTTTTTTACAGGATATTATCAACAGGACTAATACTTTATGCTCATGAGCACGTCTTTATGAATTCCTGCCCCCTTGAATCCATCACAAATCAGCTGACTGTTTTGAAAAAATGGCAACGCATGTCCGAGCTATCCAGCATTCATTTTTTAAAAATAACCGGACTGATCGACAGGCAAAAAAAAGAAGAATTTGAAGGAACGGTAAAATTTGCCTGTGCGCTGTTGTCATCGGAATGCATAGAACGAAGCCTGTCAGCAGAAATAATGTTTGGAAATCATTATTATTTTTTTGTTTCCTGGAGTACCGAAAAAGCCCTGAGATTATTTATCGGGTCAAATGAATATCAGCTGGTAAGAAGTGCCTACGATGCGCTCGGAGTATTAGAAAAAATAGAAATAGGATATAATGCCGAAATAAAAACAATTCATATACACCATTTGTGAAAACAAACATTTCGAATTAGTCAGTAATCAATAACTACCATTTTACCATTCAAAAAACAAGAACTATGCGTACTGGAAAAAGTAAATTAAGCAACTATTTGAGAAAAGCTTCCCTGCCTTTCTTTTTAGTATGTTGCCTGTGTACGAATGCACAGAAAAAACCAAATGTATTAATTCTCATGACCGATGACACCGGATGGGGCGATTTTGGTTATGTGTCCGGCGGCGGTGCAGCCCTGGGTCATCCTACACCGAATATTGACAGGATGGCAAAAGAAGGTGCCGTATTTTCGAGCTGGTACGGGCAGGCAAGCTGTACAGCGGGTCGCTGTTCATTTATGACCGGACGAATCCCCATTCGTTCTGCACTTTCTGTGGTCGTTGCTCCCGGAGATGAAAATGGATTGCTGAAATCTACACCTACGATTGCCGAATTCTTTAAGAAAAACGGGTACTCCACTTATTTTTCGGGTAAATGGCATTTGGGTGATCAGCCCAAATTTTATCCGATAGAACACGGGTTTGATGAAATGAAGGAGTTTGCCGCTTACTATCCGGGCGTTTACTCTTACAGCGACACATCATTTTTTATGCATCCCTGGTTCCCATCTTATAATCCGGAATACCTGGCTGCGTATAATTCAATCGTAAACAGGTTTGAATGGGAAGGAACAGCGGGAAAACCTGCCGTAAAAGTGGCTGAGATTACCTATGATTATCTGTCTGAGTTTGATGTACGACAGGCCAATTCTGCTATTGAATACATTAAAGGCACACGCAAATTCTTCAGAACCATTTTTCATGGATGTGAATTTTATGAAGATGCATAATCCGAATCACCCGGCCAAAGCATTCCAGGGAAAATCACATCTGGGAAATTATTCTGACGCGCAGATGGAGCTCGATGATAATATCGGCCGCATCATGGATGTAGTCCGCCAGGTGGCTCCCAATACAATCGTTGTAATTACGGCGGACAATGGCGCCTGGTTAGACGCATATCCGGATGCAGGAACTACACCTTTCAGGGGCGAAAAAGGTTCCGCTTTTGAAGCCGGATGGCGTGTACCGGGTTTAATGTGGTGGCCGGGAAAGATACCAGCAGGAGTTCGCTATGACGAAATGATGTCCCATATTGACGCATGGCCAACACTTGCTTCGTTGGCAGGTCTTACACCACCTCCTACCGGAGAAATGAAAGATAACGATGGAAAACCGATTTACTTTGACGGAATCAATAACAGCGCATATGTTTTGGGGAAAGCCAAACATTCTGCCCGCGACAGCTGGATTTATATAGATGGTGAAGCATTTAACGGTGCCAGGGCAGACATTGGTGGTGATCCAAATAACCCGGATGTAAAAATCGCGTGGAAATATCTCTGGACCTCAAAGGATTCATGGCTTGGTTCAACACAAAATCTGGGTGGTATCGGATCGCTATATTGTCTCACTATGGATCCATACGAAAAATACGATATGACTTTTAACGGTGCAGCGCCGATGCGAAATACAACTACTTCACCGGGCAGATATGCCGGTCAGGATAATGGATGGATATTATCACTTATTTATCCGGTGGTCGTTGCCTTTGATCAGTCCATTATGAAATATCCAAGCATAAAAAGATTCCCCGGGGGTGCCTCCAATGACTTGCAGCCCAATCTGCAGAATCCCTCAAATCCGGTACCGGCACTGGATCCGGCCCATATGCCAAAAACAGGCGGAGGAGCAGATTAAAATATTTGGATATCCTGTTTAAAACTTAGTACGGACCAGTCCGCTGGCTGGTCCGTACTTCTTAAAAAGAACCCGTTTCAATATTTATACTTTTTATATGGACAGAGGAAAACTGATACCTATTAACCCGGTGGAAAGTCCCCCGCCTGAAGGGACATTTAAAAATGATCTTATATATCAGCAATTAAATAAGATCATTGTTCACCCGATATTTTCCGGCTCTGAGATACTCTGTAAATTCCTGTTTTATGTTGTTCATGAAACCATAACCGGCAATGCAAACACAATAAAAGAATATACCATTGCAGTCAATGTGCTGAATAAACCAAAAAATTTCGAGCCACAAAAAGATGCCATTGTCCGCATCCATGCTTCCAGACTCAGACGGGCACTTCTAAATTACTATAAATCGGCAGGGGAAAACGACGATATAAACATCTTAATACCGAAAGGAGGTTACATTCCCACATTTCAGCCTTTCAGGGTATCGGTCTCCCGCGATTCTGATAATTTAAGATATTTACAGACGCATAACGCCCCGGATAAAGTGATCATGGCCATTCTGCCATTCAGAACTTATGAAAAAAAGATTTCACGCATTGCATTCACCGAAAGCCTTGGACAAACACTTTCTGTTGAGATAAATAAAGCCAACCATTTTTCGATTGTTTCCTATAATATTGTCAGGGAACAGGAGCAGGAAGAATTTAAAATACAAAACCTTGCTGAAAATTTAAATGTGACATACATATTATCCGGAGATGTTCATTTCGAGAATGCGAATATCCGGATTTTCGTACGGCTTATAAACACGGCTACCCGGCATCAGATCTGGTCAGACATCTACAATTTTAACAGCAGTTACTCAGGGTATTTTGAATTATCGGATCTGATCTCATCCAGGATCATCACCTCATTACGACTTATAATTTCCGATATAAACAAACCGGTTTTAAACAAATATCATATCGCGGATCTGCCCGTTCAATACAAAAAATTATTAATAACGAATTAATAAAACGTATGTCAGCTTTACCCATATAGATTAGGCATCTGATTCAAAATATTTATCCCTTCGAATCAGTAAATTGTAGGTGCCAAAAATGCATATTATGGAAATAAAACGCAGCGGTTCACGCCCTTCCGCAAAAGGCCCTGCCGAATATTTTACCGGAACAGTCAGAATCGATCCGTTAAATGAACCTCCGGAACCGGCACGCGTGTCTATGGCCATGGTCACTTTTGAGCCGGGTGCCCGCACGGCCTGGCATACACATCCATTGGGTCAGACTTTAATAGTTACCGCAGGTGCTGGCTGGGTACAGCGCGAGGGAGAATTAAAAAAAGAAATTTACCCGGGAGATATTGTATATTTTTTACCTAATGAAAAACATTGGCATGGCGCTACCGCTACAACTGCCATGAGCCATATCGCTGTTCAGGAAAAACAAAATGGTTCTCCGGTCAACTGGATGGAACAGGTTACCGATGATCAATATAGATAAACAGGTATCCAATTTGAACCAATCCTTTTTATATTTGTAAGATCTTCATTTTTTCAGCCCTGGATTACTTCATGCATTAAACTGATTTTAAATACGCCTTAATTCCTTACAATGAAAAAAATGTTTTTACTTTTCAACCGCCTGATCATTCTTCCGTTGATTATTTTGTTTTCATTATTATTTGCCGGATGCGGTAACCATGCATCCGAAACGACCACTACTGCTACTGATACCTCCTCGCAGACAACGGCGAAAGTAAACGACCCCCTTCCTTCCTGGAATGAAGGAAGCGCAAAACAAGCCATCATACATTTCGTACACGTCACAACCGATTCAGCAGACTCCTCCTATGTGAAACCCGGTGAACGTGTCGCTACTTTCGATCAGGATGGCACTTTGTGGGTTGAACATCCGGTGTATAGTCAGTTAATGTATTGCATGGACCGCGTACCGGAACTGGTAAAAGCAAAACCCGCACTAAAAAATGCAGAACCATTTAAAACAGTAATGTCCGGCGATCGCGCAGCCATTGCCAAATTATCCACGCCCGATCTTGAGAAAATTGCGGTGATGACATTAACCGGCATGACCGAAACGGAGTTTAAATCACAGGTACAGGTTTGGGTGTCGAACGCGAAGGATCATCGCTGGAACAAGTTGTACACACAACTTATTTATCAGCCCATGCTGGATCTGATGCATTATCTGCGGGATAACGGATACAAGACTTATATCGTAACCGGCGGAGGACAGGATTTTGTACGCGTTTTTTCTGACCAGGTATACGGAGTGCCCGCAGAACAGGTAGTGGGTACGGCTGTTTCGACTACTTTTAAATATGACTCCGCCTCAGGCAAATCCTCATTGCTAAAAAATCCCAAACTGGTGCTGAATGACAATGGACCGGGAAAGGCCCAGGGTATCCAGTTGGTCATCGGCCGGCGTCCCAATGCCGCATTCGGAAATTCAACCGGCGATCAGCAGATGCTTGAATATGCAAAAGGTGGCAGTGGTGCCAGACTGGCCATGCTGGTCATGCATGATGACAGCACACGCGAATATTCCTATGGACCTGCACAGGGTCTGCCGGATACAAAAGTCGGCACTTTTACACAGGCGCTGTATGATGAAGCGACGAAGAGCGGCTGGATCGTTATCAGTATGAAAAATGACTGGAAGACAATTTTTCCAAATTAGTAAGCTCAATAAAAGGACACAAAAAATAATCATGTTCTTTTTAATGACCGCAACCTGTTGTATTCGAAGTAACCCCATTGGTATAATTGATCGTATAGGTTAAATACAATGTCCCTCCGGATGGGGCTGTTCCGATGGCCGTTATATTAACAGGTTTCCCCTGTGGAATGGTGACCGTCACAGACCAGGGCAAAGTCGGACTGTCGACGATAACCTCACCGTTTGCACCCAGATAAGTAATTGATGAAATCGTACCGCTGTTTTGATTGGATGCGCTATAAGTGACAGGAACATCGCTATTTGTTGTAACCGTATTGGTGCCAAAACTGCAACTGGTTGGTGTGTTGTTTGAATCTTTTTTACTGCAGGAAGATACCACTGCAAAAACGGCCACAACACATACAAATAATCTCATAGTATTTTTCATAAGTACCTAGGCATTTGATGTAACAAATATACAAAACGAAATAATCGCCACCGATTTACAACAGAGGCGATAATAATCTGGAAAGTTTTTCGGGGAGTTGCTCCAGTTTCGTTCTCTTTGCCCATACGTCAGGATCAATTCGATCAGCCTCCAGAAGATCTTCAAAAAAAGCGTCCCGCAATTGCTGCGCAATTACCTTATCATAAATCACACTATTTACTTCAAAATTTAATTCAAAACTTCGGAGATCCATATTTGCCGATCCTACGATGGCCAGTTCTCCGTCTGCTACAAGTGTTTTTGCATGCACAAACCCTTTTTTATACAAATAGATTTCAACCCCGGCATCCAGGATCTCAGCGTAATAGGATTTGGCCGCCGCATTCACGATGGCTGAATCAGAAATCCGGGGTACCAGTAATTTTACTTTTACACCACTGATGGCCGACACGCAAAGCGCATCCAGAATACTTTGACCGGGTATAAAATAAGGAGAAGTAATCAGTAGCTCTTCCTTGGCAGTAAGAATGGTTTCCAGTAACGAATATAAGATTGTCGGACTATCCGAATCGGGACCACTCGCAGCAATCTGTACATACGCTTCTCCTTTTTTCAAATCGTAAGGCGGGAAATAATCGTGTTCTATCGGCATCTGTTGTTCGGAACAAAAATTCCAGTCACAAATAAAAAGATACTGGAGATAAAAAACGCCGGGTCCGCTGATCTGCACATGCGTATCCCGCCAGAAAAGTTTCTTCCGGTCGGCTTTGTTGATATAACGATCACTGACATTGATGCCGCCGACAAAACTGGTACACCCGTCTATGACAATGATCTTCCGGTGATTCCGGTAATTCGTTCGATTGGAAAAAGCAAGAAAAAGTATTTTATAAAATGGATATACTTCTACCCCGCCATCTTTCAGTTGACATATAAATTGTTTCCTGATCGACCGGCTGCCCAGATCGTCATAGATAAACCGGACCTTTACACCATCTTTTACTTTTTGAATCAGAATATTTTTTATCTCATTCCCAATTTCATCATCCTCGAAAATATAATACTCCATATGAATATGGTGCCTGGCATCTTTGAGAGCACGGATAACGGCGGGAAATTTAGTCTCGCCATTTAATAATAAGGATACTTCATTATTTCTGGTTAAGGGACTGTTATCATGTAACAACAAACGGGCAAGCGGAGTATGCGATTTAACATCCTGCTCGGCCCCTTTCCAGTTGTCCTCCGATTCCCGAACTATTTTTGATCTGATCTCAGCCAGCAGATGATCGTCATTGATGATTTTTTTGGTGTATAGCTTATTCTTTCTGTAATTAGCCCCCACGGCGAGATAAAGCAACATGCCGATCACCGGAACAAAAAGTGTGATCAGCAGATAGGCAAATGTTTTGGTCGTTGAATGCACGCCATATAAAATCTTGATGCATATGATAATAATTAAAATGATATAGACGATCGAAACCAATAATAAAATAGACATTCGGAAAGAGTTAGGTGCCGCTTCAAATATATACTTAATAGTTTATAGCTATCAGCGTTAGACACCGGGCTCTGTTTTACTCATTTGGACTAACTTTAATAATAAATCTTGCAGAAGATGAAACTTTTAACTCCTTCAGTCTTATTATTATTGCTGGCATGCAATCAGCCTTCACCAAATAAAACGGAAGCGCCAGCTGATTCCACCGCATCTGCAACGGCAAATACATTTAAGCCTTCCAACATACAGGAGCAAATGATGTATAGCCGCGCTGTAGAAGCCGTCATTTGGGGAATGGCGGCGGTGAATTCAGAGTTGATGTATCAAAGCCTCGTGGCTGCAAAAGGTGACTATAATCAGGTCGTGTTTTGGTCGGGACTCATCAATTCAAAAAACCAAACGCTCACACCCAACCCCGATGTTATTTATTTTAATCCTTTATACGATACCCGGAAAGGACCGGTTGTTTTGGAAATACCGGCAGCAAACGGATCATCATCCATTACGGGATCCGTGGATGACGGTTGGCAGACAGCCATCGAAGATGTGGGTCCGGCAGGCGTTGATAAAGGCAGGGGTGGAAAATATCTGATACTGCCACCGGGTTACAAAGGGAAAATTCCTGCGGGTTACATACCATTGCCCTCGTCTACCTATACCGGTTTTGTGATCCTGCGTTCAAATCTTACTGATGGCAGCCCGCAGGATCTGACAAGGGCCATTGACTACGGAAAGAAAGTCAAAATATATCCTTACGCACAGGCACCACACCCGCCGGAGACGGTGTTTGTTGATCTGATACAAACTTCTTTCAGCAATACCATTCCATACGACCTCCATTTCTTTGAAACACTAAACGATTTTGTACAACGAGAACCATGGCTGGACAGAGATCGTTTGATGATAGACCAGTTGCGAACCATTGGTATCGAAAAAGGAAAATCATTTAATCCCGATGCACGCACAAGAGATATTCTGATAGCGGCCATCCGGGATGCACATGAATGGATAGATCAAAAATACCAGACCGTATTCGATCCGCCATTTTATGAAGGCACGCATTGGGCCCTTCCTGCTTTCCCCGATTTCACAAAAGCCATTATGGCTAATTATATTGATAGCAACAGTTATCCGGTTGACGAAAGAGCGACTGCTTATTCAATTGCTTATTTCAGTGCTAAACACCTCGGTACAGGTCAGTATTATCTGATGACCATAAAAGATGCAGATGGAAAACCCTTTGAAGGTTCCAGACTATACAAGTTGCATTTGCCTGCCGGCGTGCCGGTGAAATTGTATTGGTCCATGACAATCTATAACAGGGAAACACATGCGCTGATAAAAGATATGCCTTATTTCAGCCGCGCATCTACCACACCCGGGTTACAGAAAAACAGTGACGGGTCAGTGGATGTTTATTTCGGTGGAAAAGCGCCGCAGGGAAAAGAATCAAACTGGATACCCGCCAATCCCGCCGGGCAGTTTGAAATACTGGCCCGCTTCTACGGGCCTGAAAAAGGATTTTTTGAAAAAACCTGGAAAATGGGAAATGTGGAAGAAGTGAAATAAAATAAATGATTATGAAAATGAATCTGTTGTTTTCTCCTTTAACAGTTATCACATGTTTACTGATTGGATGTACTCAGCCGCAACAACCGGTTGCAGAATCAAAAACGGATTCTGCCCATGTTGCACAAAACGATACAGTTGCATCCGTATTGCCGGCCCTGCCTGTTCCCAACACTATCATGACGGAAGATTATGTGGAAATGGTCGGAGAATACGCTTACCTCTGGGGCTGGCCGATGGCGAATATTCATAATCGCAAAGTAACGTTTGAAAAATTACCCGGCCCCGGATATATGGGCGGTATTGTGCCCGTAGCTCCGGCGAACCAGATTGGAATGCTCACTGATTATATTGTACCCGAAGAACGGGTGGTTGCATGCCCCAATCAGGATGTCGTTTATGGATTTGCCATTCTCGATTTTTCCAAAGACGCCATCGTGGTGCAGGTTCCTGATTTCGGCGACCGCTTCTGGGTTTACCAGGTCTGTGATCAGCGGACTGATGGCTTTGCAAGCCTGGGAAAAATGTATGGATCAAAACCCGGATTTTATTTGCTGGCAGGCAAAGACTGGAATGGAAAAGTGCCGGATGGTATTGTAAAAGTTTTCAGATGTCCCACTACCCTCGGCGTAATCATACCACGTGCTTTTCAAACGGATGATTCCGCGGATAAAAAAGCGATCCAGCCATCGTTACAACAAATCATGATCTATACACTGGATCAGTATGATGGAAAGATGAAATCAAAAGACTGGACTCAGATGCCAAAGTTTCCTTCTGATAACAGCTCTGGTTCTGAAGAAACCAAATGGGTTGTACCGGCCAATTTTTTTGATGTGCTTCCTGTGATTCTAAAAGAAGTTCCGCCCATGCGGGGAGAAGAAGCATGGTACGCTCAAATGCAGTCGGTCCTGGATGCGGCGAAAACGAATCCGAAGATCATGGATGAATTAAAATCTGCAGCCAAAGAAGCCGACGAAGAACTGATAAAACCTTTATTCCAGTTTGTGCACGTCGGCTATCCGGCAAAATATCAACTGGACAACACAAAGTAACGGCGCTCAATTCGGACTGGATTATCTCACGCGAACATCCTGTGCCAAGGCAAATATTTTTGTCAACAAACCCAACGAAACAAAATATTTCTATCAGGATCTGGATTCTGCGGCACACCGGCTAAACGGAAAAAATAAATACACAGTTACGTACGCAAAAGGCCAGATTCCTCCCGTTAAAGGATTCTGGTCTCTGACTCTGTACAACCAGCATCATTTTTTCTTTCCGAATAATATAAAAAGATATTCACTGGGTACAAAAAACAAAACCCTCCATTACAATGACGACGGATCACTCACCATCTATGTTCAGGCATCTGCGCCGGATGAATCAAAAATAAATAACTGGCTTCCCGCTCCTGCGGAAGATTTTTCGCTGTACCAGCGATGTTACTGGCCCGATGAAACCGTATTAAACGGAACATGGAATCCGCCGGCAGTCGTCAGAATAAAATAACCTTATTCCACATCAGTATCAGCGGACGTGAAGAATGCAAATTTAATAGTCTAGTATATTGTAGATTAGATAAATACGATTATTTTCATTTCACGAAAACAAATGACCATGGGTAAGAAAAGACTGAAATAACAGGTTTTAGTTCTGGGCGCCTATCGTCACACATTAAAAAATCAAATTTTTTAAATCCATTACATGCAAAAACTCCGGACCGGTCTGCCGTCATTATGTTCATTTCAAAAATGATCCGGCATTCATTGAAAAAATTATCCCGGACTCCATATCATGAGTTCATGATTTGCATCCGTGGGTGACCAGGATGGTTTCTGCAATCATAATCAGCTGTATCTTTCCACAAGAGATAGCTGTCCCGGTTTTACATCCTCCGGGCCGAAATAAATCTCCTGTGTTATATTTCCTTAACAACAGGTTAGTCCGTAACTTTTTTATTATTATTCTGATTTCGATAACTTTATAATCCCTCTTTTTCAACAAACCGATTTAATGATTTAAAAACTGACTATGCGAAATCATAAAGAGAAAATCATCGGTATCATTTTATTTACGCTTGCCCTTATTTCGTCCGCTCATGTATCTGCCCAGAAAAAACCAAATATCCTCGTCATCATGGGCGACGATATCGGATGGTACAACGCAAGTATCTACAATCGCGGTGATATGATGTACCGGACTCCCAATATCGACCGGATCGGTAATGAAGGAGCTATGTTTACCTGCTGGTACGGTCAACAAAGTTGTACAGCAGGACGCGCTGCATTTATAACAGGACAATCACCTATTCGCACCGGGCTTACAAAAGTGGGCATGCCCGGGGCTGATATAGGACTTCGGCCTGAAGATCCGACGATTGCCGAATATTTAAAAACGCTGGGATATGCCACGGGACAATTTGGAAAAAATCACCTGGGAGACAAAGATGAATTTCTTCCGACTAAGCACGGATTTGATGAATTCTTTGGCAATCTGTATCATCTGAATGCGGAAGAAGAACCGGAAGATCCCGATTACCCAAAAAGTCCACAGTTCAAAAAGCAATTTGGTCCCAGAGGAGTGATCAGGTCCACAGCCGATGGCAAAGTGGAAGATACCGGTCCTCTTACAAAAAAACGTATGGAGACCGTAGATGAAGAATTTACAAGCGCCGCGATTGACTATATGGACAGGCAGACAAAATCGGGCAAACCATTCTTCTGTTATTATAATTCAACGAGGATGCATGTGTTCACCCATTTAGGTCCTCAATATGCAAATAAAACAGGACTGGGTTTACAGGCAGACGGCATGACAGAACATGACGATAATGTCGGAAAACTTTTGGCTGAACTGGATAAATTGGGCATTGCCGATAATACGATCGTGGTCTATACAACAGATAATGGAGCAGAAGTAATGAGCTGGCCGGATGGAGGCAGCACGCCATATCGTGGGGAGAAGGCAACCAACTGGGAAGGCGGTTATCGTGTACCGACCCTGATTCGCTGGCCTGGTGTGATAAAACCCGGCACAATATATAATGGGATGTTCGCACATGAAGATTTTCTGCCAACGCTTTGCGCTGCCGCCGGTGATCCCGATGTTGTCGCCAAAACGCTTTCCGGATATAAGCTGACTAATAAAACGGTAAAAGTGCATCTCGATGGCTACAACCTCATTCCCTTTTTTAAAGGCACGGTAAAAGAATCTCCGCGTCAGGAATTCATATACTGGAGCGATGATGGGGATTTGTTTGCTATTCGTTATAACCGATGGAAAATGGTTTTTATAGAACAAAATCATACCGGAATCGATGTATGGGAGAAGGGCTTTGAACATCTCCGGCTTCCCAAAACCTATGACCTATATGCAGATCCTTTTGAACGCAGCGATGAATCCATATTATATGACGAATGGATGATACATCATGCTTTTAGCATTTATGGCGCACAGGCCCTCGTCGCACAATGGCTGCAGTCATTTAAAGAATTTCCGCCGAGACAAAAACCCGCCACTTTTAATCTGGATCAGGTTATGAAATTAATGACAGAGGCAAAAGATTAAGCATATCCACTTAACCGGCGACCTGAATTTTGCGGGTACTACTTTGAAATGATCTATGTTAGCGTTCGTCTGCATATCCCGCAGCTGTCTGACGTACACATCGTATCCCTTTTTTGTTCTGGTCCAGGTTGTACCATATTTCCAGTTGACGCATCGCGGACATTTCCCGGATTCGTTTCGTATGGGACATGACCGCGGCGTTCACCGCTGACGGGTCGGCAAATATTTATTTTAGCGCGAAAGCGCCTGAAGGAAAAGAATCCAATTGGGTGGCCACGAAAGCCAGTGGCAGATTGTACTGGCGCGGGGCTTTGCTTCAGGATTTCAAAAATTGCAGTAATGGCTGAATAAATCTGTCAAAAGCTTCAATGTGGGGTATGTGACCCAGCCCATCCAGTTCAACAAGCTGAGATCCTTTTATTTTTTCATGCGTCCGTTTGCCCAGTTCAGGATATTGGCCCATCGTATTTCTGACGTCTTCGCTCACTAAATTTTTTCCGAGTGCCGTCCTGTCCAGCTGACCAATGATCAGCAACGCCGGGGCTTTGATATTTTCAAATTCATAACATACCGGTTGCGTATAAATCATGTCGTAGGTAAGCGCGGAATTCCAGGCAATGCGGTCGTAGTCTTTACTCAGTGTCCACCCTGCTTCCGCATTCAGCCATTCATCATAGGCCGGTTTCCATACACCATGATAATAACTTTCCATTTCATATTTTTTGAAAGACTGATAATCCTGTTTCAATTCAGCCTGATACCAGGCATCAACAGACTGATAGGGCACTTTTACTTTCCAGTCTTCCAGACCAATGGGGTTTTCCAGAATACATTTTTCAACGGATGCAGGATACATCAATGTAAATCTGGTGGCGATCATACCGCCCATAGAGTGTCCCAGTACACAAACCATTTTGATACCGAGCGTATCCAATATGGCTTTTGTATTTTGGCAAAGCAACTGAAATGTATATTGAATATGTTGTGGCTTCGATGATTTACCAAAGCCAATCTGGTCAGGAATAATAACTCTGTATCCGTTTTCCGCCAGCACTTTTGCCGTTTCTCTCCAATAGGCGCCGTTGAAATTTTTTCCATGTAGCAACATCACCACATGTCCATTCGCCGTTGCCGGCTGTACATCCATATAAGCCATTCTCAGGTCCTCACCCTGAATATGTAACGTAATAAACTGAACAGGATAAGGGTATTGATAATGGGTAAGATCCATATCGTAAGCTGGTATTGCAGGCTGTTGTGCCTGTATAACAGAAGCAAACAATAAGGGAATGACAATGATCAATTTGATGGTTACATTCATTTAATAATTTTGAACGAATAATTATTATTCTGTAATCCGATATTCAAAATTACATGTTGTGAAGTAGAGGACTAGTATTTTGAATTCGTCTTTTCCAGTGCCGCTTTTAAACCAAGCGCTATTTTTTCGGGATCTCCAACAGCCCAGAAATGCATCATGAATAGCCGGGGATCATCAAACAACATATGGTTGTGAACGGCTGTCACGACGATGCCATGTTCAGTGAGCGCTTTGATAACGGAATTTACTTCGTCTGCGAGCAATACAAAATCTCCTGTGGTTGCTGTAAGGTTACCATCCATCTGTAAATTGATGCCGGTAGCCATGCCCATGGCGGCCGGCATTTCCATTCCTCCATCATGCAGAGTTTCCTTTCGTGCAAAACTATATTGAAGCAGCATGCCATTGTGCTTTCCGGACTTTCCGAGTATCACTTCTACTTTGGACCAATCCGGCGAAGCAGTGGTTTGCGGGGCGCCTGGAGCTGACATCGGCGTACCGGTCATTTGCAAAACCGACTTGATGGAAGCGGCTAGTTTCAACGGATCTCCACTGCCTGAAAAATGAATGTATTTGATCGCGGGCTGTTCATTGGTCAGATGATTGTGTATGGCTGTTATAGAAAGACCGGAGGAAACGATTTTGGCAACAACAGCAGATTCTTCTGTATCCTGCATGACGAGGTCCCCCATCATCATCGATTCGTTACCCATAAATAAAATACCGATCCAGGATGTCAGTGCCAGTCCGGGTAACACTTTAAAATCGCGTACCATTACTTTTAAATCCGACCTCGGATAGGTGATCCGGTAAACCATACCCTGCACGGTTCCTTTTTTACCAAAAATATTATTGAGTCCCGTTGAATCTACCTGCGCCTGGCTGACAACGGACATACACAGCAAAATCAGGAAATAAAAGAATTTGATTTTCATAATATAAGTTTTAAAATGACACCGATGATGGCAGCTGACAGAATAATGACGGGCTCTTTGATCTTTTTAATATAAATGAGTACGAGTAAACTTAGCAACGCGATGACCAATGTAGGTATATCTTTTATGCTCCGCGAAGCAATCACAAAAACCGATCCCATCAAAGCACCCATGACGGTTGCTGTAATTCCATCCACAAATGCCTTGATGGATGTGTTTTTTGCAATTTTTTTGAAGTAAGGAGCGGGTATGATGGTAAAAAGATAACAGGGAAGAAAAGTAGCCAGACTTGCCACGCAGGCCCCGGGGAAACCGGCCATCAGAAATCCGATAAAACCTACGGTAATAACGACAGGTCCGGGCGTAATCATCGCCACGGCCACCGCGTCGATAAACTGCGCTTCCGTCAGCCAGTGGTTTTCAAGCACGAGCCCGCCATGCAGGAAAGGAACGATCGCGAGACCACTGCCAAAAACAAAAGCACCGGCTTTTAAAAAGAATAAACCCATTTTGCTAAGAATTTCCGGTTCATCATTCCAAAACCAGCTCCCCGAAAACAGTAATATGGACATGGGTGCCCGAAATACTTTTATTTTTTTCGGCGGCGACTTCCATAACATATAGAGCAGCCCTGCTATAATGAATAATAAAACCTCTTCGGACTGCGTAAGAATGGTGATGATCAAACCCGCCAGGTAAAAAATCCAGAGAAGCCATACATTCTGAACAGCTTTTACATTCAGTTTGCTGACGGACTTAAGGGTCAGTTTATAAGAACTCAATAATATGATCCCTATAACCGCTGCCCCCACCCCGTAAAAAATCGCCTGCATCCAGGGAAGCCCGCCATACATTTTGTAAGCAATCCCGAGGCCAACCACCATTAAAAAAGAAGGGATGATGAATGCAAGTCCGGCAAGCGTTGCACCCAATACCCGGTAATGAACAAATCCAATATAAATACCCAGCTGAGCGGCGAGCGGTCCGGGAGCCAGTTGCGCCAGGGCCAGACCTTCCTTATAGTCTTCTTCTGAAATCCATTTCTTTTGTTCAACCAGATCACGGTGCATATATCCCACCAGGGCGACGGGCCCGCCAAAACCACTATATCCCAGCCTGAAGAAATATCCCGTTAATTGTCGAAGGCTGTAAGCACGGATTGGATTCTGACTTTGCTCCATTCCGGCAAACTTATCCCATCAGTCACCTTTCAAATAGAACAAAAATGACTATTTGGAACGGATCTTACCTTTTATAAAATCTCTTTTGAAAATGGATGGGCTCTTACCCGTGTGTTTCTTAAAAATCCGGGTAAAATGACTTTGATCAGAGAATCCTGTCAGATATGCGATTTCCGTGAGTGAATACGCATGGGGATCGGACATGAGTTCTTTGGCCTTTTCAATGCGCTGCTTTCTGATATATTCACCAAAGGACAGGTCTTCGAAATATTTGGAAAATTCGCGGGATAAATAAGACGGATTAATCTCCAGCCCTTTTGATATTTCTTTCAAACTCAGATTCGTATCAATATGATCCTGGATGATTTCCCTGAGTTCCTGCGCCCAGGCGGGGGTCTTCTTTTTAGACCCCGATGGTGTTTTCAGATAATTATTAAATACATCCAACAATAAATTTTCAAAAGGTTGCTGGGTATGTTTTTCCTTTTGCAAATATTTAGCCCAGGTATACAATGCATCGTACAGGATCATACCCTGTTGCAGAAGCTCCTGATCATCTTTGATATTATGACTCAGTCCGGCAGAGATTGCCCAAAGGCCGTTGGATTGTGATGCCAGTTCATGATGATCCGTATCAGCCCCGCGTACAATGGGCGCCATTGTCAGGACTGCTTTATCCGTGATCTTATATTTCTTTATAAAATAATCAAAAGTGCATTCTTTTCCATAATGCGTGAACTCAACATCCGGAATATCAAACGGAATCGCTTTTCGTTTTTTCGACTGCTGTAAAACCTGATCAAACGGAACATAGATAATTTCCGCTTTTTCATCAATGAATCGTTTAATAAGCCAGGGACAGGCAAGCCGGTCAATTTTCGGCCTTTCACGGGTAATCCATTTCATATTTAAAAGTAAGACTATAGCATGGAATCCGTTATGATCAGATCCCCGACATGTTGTCTGCGAAGTCAATCCGGAAAACATGAAGATTGTTTTCAAAATAATATTGTAGATGCAGTTTGTTCAGCTTGCAAATCTGATGTATAATAGAAAGGCCCAGCCCGGCTCCTTCCGGATTGTTTCCCATCTTTGAAAAACGTTCATACATATGTTCCGGCTCCAGTGCCTTTTCAGATCCCGTATTACGGATCGTAAACATAGCGGACGTCATTTCGATTTGGATGTCGCCGGAATGAAAATTATGTCTTTCCGCATTGGACACCAGATTAGCAATGAGAATTTCCAGCAAAGACGGATTCATATACGCCCTCAGAATCCCATCATGCCGGACGGCCACGGTAATCTGGTTTTTTTGCAGTATGGGTCTGAATGAATCGATAAATTTTTCTGCAAGTTCCGTTACATTCAAAACCTCTTTCATTTCCTGTTCACCGTTTTCCATTTTAGCCAGCAAAAGAAGTGAACGATTCAATTTGATCAGTCTTTGATTGTTGATCTGCATATCATCAATCAATCCCGCCTGCTCGTCAGAAAGAGGCGTTGTTTGCATGAGGTTCTCAAATTGCCCCTGAAAGATGGCCAGAGGTGTTTGCATCTCGTGTGCCGCGTTCTCGGTAAACTCTTTTTGCGAGAGAAATATTTTATGATTTTTATTCAACAGCTGTTCAATATTTTCATTCATTTCATCAAATTCCTCTATACCCGATTTTTTGAAACCTGAAAATGCGTGATGGGTCAGCTCATATTCCCGCATCGTTTCCAGACCTGAATAAAACGGTCGCCAAAGTGTTTTTGATAATCTCTTGTTGATGTACAGAATGCCCGCGATAAAAAATAACAGCAACATGGATTGCAGAACGAAAATGGTCGTAATCAGGTCATTGGTAGGCACCAGTGACAACTGGATGGTTACCCGGTAATACTGCCGGTTGATCATAATACTTCCGTCAATACAGCGCACCGGTTGTACGCCATCTTCGTCTTTTTCTTTTTCCCGGATGGTATACAGAGAATCCGTGAAATTCCGGCTTTCGCTTTTGATCTGAATGTCCTTATCCATCTGTCTCCATGCTTCCAGTTCAGAGGAGCTGTGTATGGGTGAAAGGTTTTGTCTTATTTCGTTCAGATGGTCTGTGAGTGATTTGTCAACAGATCGTAACAGAAAGTAATTAATCCCGAAATAAAAAACCGGCAGGGAAATAATCAGGATAACCAGCGAGCCCATCAGGTAGGAACTGGCCGTCTTATTGAGTAGCTTCATGGCAAGACTTCTAACTTATATCCTGAACCATACATGGATTTTATACAATCTTTTGCGCCGGCCTGGGCTAATTTTCTTTTCAGGTTTTTTATGTGCGTATATAGAAAATCGTAATTGCCAAAATGATTGAAATCCGATCCAAGCAGATGCTCCGAAATGGAGTTTTTTGAAATTACGCGATTTTTATTGATTGCCAGGAACAAAAGCAGGTCGAATTCGGATTTCGTAAGGTCAACAGGTGTATTTTCCACGTGTACTGTTTTTGCCGGGAAGTCAATGGTAATATTATTAATGACGATGATATTCTTCCCATCCAGATGCCTCCTTCGTATAACAGCAGATACCCGCGCATTCATTTCTGAATAATGAAACGGTTTGACCAGATAGTCGTCCGCTCCCAGGTTGAGACCTTTGATCCGGTCATCTATGGAGTCTCGGGCAGAAATAATAATAACACCCTCGGTTTTTCCGAGGCGTTTTAATTCGTTCAAAAGATCTAATCCGTTGCCCCCGGGCAGGTTTACATCCAGCAGAATGCAATCGTATTCAAAGTTTCCGATTTTATGGAGTGCACACGGATAATCAGAGCATGTGTCACATATAAAATTTTCGAATTGCAGATACTTGACAATGTTTTTTAATAGCTCGGGTTCGTCTTCCACTATTAAAATCTTCATGCGGTCTATTGACCCTCAAATAAACAACTTAATTCTGTCTAAAAATGGTGTTTTGAACCAAAGCACTGAAAAACTCAGATTTTAAACAGAATTGATCTGGATCCTCTGAGTATAACCGGAAATAAAAAACAGATGATTTGTATATCAAAATCTACAGTTTTCGTAGAAATTATTTCGGGACTGTGATCTTAAACTTTTAAAACAAATACATTTCACAGAAATAATATTTCAACGCCCGGGACTATCGTCAATGCCTACACGCTTTCAGCGAAAATAATGAGTTTTAAGAAAGCAATACGTCATTCCCCGTAGTCTGGTACGTAAATTGAAATAACTACTATGGTTTTTCATAGGATATTGGATTTATAACGGGACTGGATTTCTATCCGGTCCTTTTTATTTATTCTCATTGGGAAAAACTCAGTTTTTACTCAATATTTGCTTTTAAAAAATGAAACGATGAATCTGCCAAAATTCATATTGTCCGTCGACGGTAAATATCTGATACATGCCGAGTCTCCTTATTTTATTGCCGATATAGAAGGGTTATACCCGGATATAACCGTAAAAAACTACCGGTGGCTCTGCGTTATTTCACCCAGGCAGTCTGAACTGGAAAAGCTCCTATTGGATGTCTCCAACTTCATAACCAATATGTAGAAAACCCCGCCCGTCTGTAATAAATTATTTTCTATAAAATTTGGAAATCAGCAAAAATTAGTAATTTCAGTACAGAAATGTCTGCATCGAACCCCTGAACCTTATCCCAGCCAAAACAGAACTATTGGTATCTCCGTCCCACTCATCATCCGTACTTTATACCGACTGATAAGTTTTTTATCACTCCTAATTTATCAGCCATGCCAGACAATGAAATAAATGCAGCCATTACATTATTGGAAGCCCAGCTAAAGCATTACGAAAAGCTGCTGGATGATTCTATAACAAAGGATGAAATATTGTCTAAAACAAAAGTCATATTACGCGAATTAAAACAGGTATCTGAAGAACTGATCGAGTTAAAAAAATTGAAAACGAAAAATAGTCAGATTTCCGGGAGACAGTAAACATTTAATCCACTTCAATATCCTTAGCAATGCCATCCAAAAAACAGGAAATTGCCCTGCTGCAATTACAAATCAAAAACCAGGAACTTCTGTTTGATAAGTCGATGATGGAAGGTGAAGAATTTGCACGAACAAAACTCATCTTTCAGGAGCTGAAAAAGATGCTGGCGAATCTGGATGAACTGAAAAAAAGCAGCGAACGAAAACACATTGAAAACCACCCGTAAACAAACATAAAGTGCTCCATCAGAAAGCCGGGTAGTTCCCGGCTTTTCTGCAGTGTATCCTCCACTACGCCGCTGTCTGGTAATCGCCTTTTGAAAAAAGGGTATAGCCTTTTTCAATATGTCTGCCATTGGGTTTTTACTTTTTATAAATACGTGCCGCAAATCCACCACCCGGATAAAGTTTGATGGCCAGCCGGGTGGTTTTGGATACCTGTACGATTTCCCGTTTATAATCCGTGCCATTGCGGTCAGCATTGGCGCCATCTTTAAAAATTTCAGCTTCATAATTGCCCTCCGGTAAGAAGGAAAAATCAACCGTGATGTCCCGGGCCGTCCAGTTGGTCATTGCACCAACAAACCAGGTATCACCCTTTCGGCGGGCTAATACTGTATATTCCCCTACTTTACCATCAAGCGCTGCCGTTTCATCAAAAGTGGTTGGCATGTTGGCTATAAAATCGGTACTCTCTTTTTCCTTTTTATAAATCGTCGGATTATCGGAAAGCATTTGAAGGGGTGCTTCAAAAATAACGTACATAGCGAGTTGATTGCACCGGGTTCCTTTGCTCATGGGGTTATCGGGAACTACACGATAGTCCTTTTCGGCGGCATTGCGCATAGCGCCCGGCGTATAATCCATAGGGCCGGCCATCATACGGATGTATGGAATCGTTG
Organism: uncultured Bacteroidota bacterium; assembly: GCA_963759335.1. Classification (GTDB taxonomy): domain Bacteria; phylum Bacteroidota; class Bacteroidia; order Chitinophagales; family Chitinophagaceae; genus Puia. The sequence continues at coordinate 1,472,406 of CAVWYU010000017.1, read as the reverse complement.
TCGTATAACGAGGCTGATCTTCGTTTGCCCATTTATAATTTTCCAGCCCCTTCACACCTTCGTTACCAATAACATTTGGATAGGTACGTTGTAATCCGGTCGGTTTAAATACACCATGATAATCGACCAGTAACTGATATTCCGCGGCTTTTTTTGCGATATCATACAATGATTTCACGGCGATCTGATCATCACGGTCAATAAAGTCAATCTTCCATCCTTTTACACCCATCCTGGCATACGCCGGGAAAGCGGAATCCATCTGCTGCAAAACATTGTACCAGGTCGACCAAAGTATAACACCCACATTTTTGCTCTTTCCATAATCTATGATCCCCGGCAAATTTAAATCGGGTATCACTTTCATCAGATCCTTACCATCGGACCAGCCGGCGTCAATGATGATATAAGGCATCCGGTTTTCTGCAGCGAAATCAATATAATATTTATACGTAGCAGTATTCATACCGGCGCGGAAGTCAATACCGGAAATGTTCATCGCATTCCACCAGTCCCAGGATACCAGACCGGTTTTTATCCAGGAGATATTCTTTAATCGGGATGGCGCCGAAAGTTTTTGTACAATATCCTGGTTCAGTAAATCTTTATCCTGTTCGCTGATCACAACGATACGCCAGGGAAGGCTGCGGGAACCGCTTGTTTTTGCGATAAAGTCTTCTCTTTTAGTTGGAATATAATTTAAGCCCACAACATGCGCTTCAGCTGGATATGGAGCGTATACACCTTTCAGACCTTTACCGGTACTGTTCAGATCCAGATACATTCCTGGATAATCTTCCAGATCGGCTTCGAGAATAACGGCTTTCTTATCTCCCACTTCTACCAATAAAGGAAGAAAACCCAGCGAGTCCTTTGGAAATTGTGAAAGCCTTATTTCATGATACAGAGCCTCAAACGAGGAATTGAATATTTTACCATCGCGGTAATCCCATTGTATGGGAATAAAAGATGTATAATCATCGGTAAAATTGAAGTTCGCTTCTTCGTTTTTGATGATGACATCTCCCTGTATTTTTAAAAAGAACCGATAGGCCACCGCATCATTGTACGCTCGGAAGATGACATCGAAATCGCCTTTGCAGTGTAATGTCAGTTCGTTGTACTGATCGGGTATTCGTGCCTTCTTATAGTTTACGGCCATGATCGTGTCGTTCACTTTTTTTACCGGTGCTGAAGTCACGGAGGCGTGATCGCCCAGCACGCGTTGATCGAGCTGAAGGGAAATAGCAGATGGTGCAATCATCTCCTGACCTTTCTGTTGCACCGACCAAAGTAGTTTATCGCCGGCTTCCACATGTACAGAAATATTTCCATCGGGAGATTTTAGGTCATACATTTTCCCCTTTTGCGCAAACAGCATAGCGGAAGGCAACAAATAAATACATACCAGGTGAGCAAAACATTTTTTCATATTATTTATATTTCGACATGATATCCGGCACTTCATCTTTTGTGATGATGAGATCGTGATTATAAATATATTTCAGATATTCCTTATCCACGCCCTGCAAAAAATTGGTATGCCATTCCATCCACCACGACCACATGGTATGTTCTTTCATGCATTTTTCAGGATCAGGCCCCATCCTGAAAACATTTGGCCAGACAGGATTTTTTTTCCAAAGAGATCATTTATATAGGCATATAGTGCCACCGCTTCTTTGGTTGCATTTTTATTGGATAAATGATTCTTCCATTGTGCCTGTGTTACCTGCGGAAACGATAAAATGATAACAATAAATAAAATAATATTTTTCATCTCATGCACTAAAGATGTACTAAAAATTTTCTTCCTGACATAAAAACATTTGAATGTAGTTTATTTGGCAACTAGTTAATCAGGGCACTCACGGTATCATGCGCCTTTTATGAAAGTTGAGACGAATTGATTAACTATTGATAATAATTGCCCGCTTATTCGTAGATTCAGGTATTGTTCAACGCCAACCAGATCGCATGCTGAAATCAATACGCCGTATTGCCTTTGCTCTCATCAGCTGCGTGATTTTCTTACAGTGCAGTTCAAAAGACCCCGAAGAACCCGTTATTCATTATGAAGTTGTCAATGCGGGCCTGGTGAATGATAGTTTATCGTCCCACCTGCCATCCTATAAAGATGATTTGCAAATTTGGAAATCAGTGTATAACGATTGTCTGCATGATTCTGTTTTCCCGAATGCTTTTTACCTTGGTCTGCAGACAAACCTGGCAATTGGCGGGATCAGCAATCAGTCTATACGAAATATTAATAAACAAATCACCGTGCTGGACACTTCGTCGAATGGCAATCTGTTCGCTGTCCTGGCCATTTACAAATCTGGAAACTGCTATTCCAAAATCAACCTGAACAAAAGCCTCCAGAATGAATTTTACAGGGAGCTGGTCAGCAAATTAAGCGCTTCGGCCGAGTATGCTTACCTGGTTGATCTCATTGATTCGACTCAGATCAGTTTTAATATTCCCACGATGACCGATTATTCCATAAGACCTGACACACTCGTGAGTATCCTTAGCCGGACGAAGGACTCTTCTTTGCTCGAATACAAAAGAATACTTACAACACCTGGAAATGCGATCCTGATTCGTGCGGGAATGATATTCGGATTCGACAGTGAATTTTATTTAAAGAGAAATCTGACTCCTGCAGAACAGAAAAAATTTAAAACTCAGGCCTATTTCACATTGGGTACAAACGGAGGAAAAGGCAGCATCAAAATACTGCCGAATCAACATCTGAAAATCAACGTCGTCGGGTATTACACCGTATTCGGACAGTTTTATGATTTCAAATAAAAAGAGTGGTCTTCGGAATACAAAATCGTGCCCATGACAGGACCAATCGCAGTCTAACCAATGCCGAAATCAGTGAGTCGGGATCTGAGACTGGTTTTTCGACATAACAATTACCTGTTAAATAGGAGCCTTCCGAGAAATATGATCAATTAGTCCTACTTTGACTCATTAAACATCTGCCTGCCCAATACCCGCATCCCCTGAATTCTGTTTCCCTTCATCTAATCACAATCTAAATTTTCAAACATGAGAAAACTGCTCGTCATCTGTTTGTTGATTCCATTTATTGGTTTCAGCCAGGTGAAAAATGTATTAAACGCAACCCGCGTCTTTCCAAAACAGGACAAGATTGCCGAGTTCGAAAAAGCGCTGGCCAACCATGCGCAAAAGTATCACACAGGCGATTGGAAATGGCGGGTATGGTCTATTGAATCAGGCCCGGACGCGGGAGGATATATGATCACAGAAGGACCCAGTAGCTGGAGTCTGCTGGATAGCCGGGGCGATTTAGGAGCTGAACATACTGCAGACTGGGAAAAGAACGTCGCTCCGCTTACACTGGACCGGGGTGGCGTTACGTATACAGAATTTCAGGCTGATTTGAGCACGGTTCAATTGACAGACTATGCCGATAAAATCGTGATCAATCATATGATCGCCAAACCAGGTAAAATCGCGGCTATTTCTGAATTAATAAAAAAACAGAAAAATCTCTGGCGGGCCGACAGTGCGTCGGTGGCAGTTTATTTACTGGTCGCCTCCGGTGACCCGGGTTATCTGACGGTGACACGCCTGAGAGGAGGCTTGAAGGAATTGGCATCAGATTACAGAAAACCGCTAAAGGAGCGTTTTAATGCAGCCAACGGAGAAGGCTCTCTTGATAATTTTTTAAAAGACTATGCAGAAGATGTACAGAGCCGATGGTCAGAACTGCTGATTTATAAACCATTATTGAGCTCAAAATAAATCGTACGGCACAGGCAGAAGATTAAAATAAAGGCCAACCGGGTCCTCAAAAAGGGAGCAGGTTGGTTTTTTAATTAAATGGGTAACTTTCAAACAATAAACAAGAAAATTCTACACGATATGAAAAAGTTATTGCATGAGATTAAATCGATTGCCAGAATTTCCTCCTATTTCGCAGTTGTGTTTTTGCTCATGATGGTAATGAAAAAATTATATCTGGAAGATTATGATATCGCCTTCACGGGCATTTCACAGGCATTGATCGGAGCCCTGATTATGGCCAAAGTCATTGTACTGGTCGATCTTATCTCCTTTGGTGAATGGTTAAAGCGTCTGCCTGCTATATATGATGTTGTTTTTCGCACGATCATTTATACACTGGGTGTAGTGATCGTCATTATACTCGAGAAAGCCTTTGAAAACAGGCACAAAGTCAGCGGATTTGGTGATGCCATTTCTTATGTTTTCTCACACCGCGACATATACCATGTATGGGCGCAAACCATTGGCGTGTCCTTATCTCTGCTCGCCTATAATGCGTTTACCATATTCCAGATGAGAATGGGAGAAAAAGGCGTAGCGCGGCTGTTCCTTTCAACTACACTGGAACAGTTGGAAACGAAAACAGCTTGAAAGTATGGAAGTATGGAAGAATGGAAGTATGGAAGTATTAGTGTGAAAGTTAGTTACAATGAACTTTCATACTTCCATTCTTCCATACTTCCATACTCGTTTTCTATTGATCCGCATCTGCCAGCTCAAAGGTAACCGGCACTTCCAGTCTGGTTTTTACCTTTTTACCATGCACCATGCCCGGAGTCCACATCGGCATATTTTTAAATACGCTCAATGTTTGGTTTACTAAGTCATTACCCAGATTATTACCGTCCATTGCCTGTGGTTCAATCACTTTTCCGTGTTCATCCACAATGAATGAAACGTGTAGTGTACCACTCGTGCCATTGTCAATAGCCGTTTGCGGATAGGTAAGATTTTTATTAATATAGGCAGACATCGCTCCTTCACCGCCGGGGAAAACAGGTTCTTTTTCAGCACGGTTGTAGACACCATGCGCATCTTTTACCATTTTTGCACTATCGCCCATGGCCATCGCAACAGACATCTTTCCTTTCTTTTTCTTCACCACTTTTACGCGGGCAGCTGAATCTGCACTGGCTGCTGCGGACGCTGCAACGCTAGCGCTGTCGGTTGATGTTTTATCCGAACTGTCGGTCCCGTTACAGGCCATCATACCGGCCACCAGGGCGAGGACAAGACTACCTGATCTGACTTTGCTGGTTATCGTTTGTTTCATATGAACATTTTGGTTAAAAAAATATGTACCGTGTACAGGTCAAAAACCGGGCCTCGCCCCCTATCTGGTTGTTGCATACTGCTTTATGAACTTACAGGATAACCCTAAGCCGCGAGAAGTGCCGACATGTTTCCCGGCATAGCACATAAAATTCACCCCGGAAGCCCCACTTATCTCTTTGAAAAAGATGCTATTTTCATCCTGAGAGATGAAGACGATGACGTGCGTTTGCAAATCAATAACGAAATCAAATGAAATCAAAATTTGTCCTGGCATACCTGTTTTGCTTTTTCAACTCTTTTCAACAGCCCGGAAAACCGATATCGGTCATTGATTTTGTAAAAATTAAAAACAACCACAGAGCAGAAGCCATCTATTTTTATGAAAATAACTGGACCGTATATCGCAGAATCGCGTTAAAAAGGAATCAAATCCTGTCATACCAGATTTTACAGACTACTCCTGACAGCAATTTTAATTTTGATCTGATACTGACGACCGTGTACAGAGATAGCGCACAGTTTAAGGAAAGCGAAGCAAACTTCGCATCGATCATAAAACAAACAAGACCTGAGGGTCCAAAGCTGCTGGATTCTCTAAAGCCCGGGGATTTCAGACAACTGGTAGCGACCAAAGTGGCGGAAAAACTGATTTCCGACTAACACATTTACCTGACCCCCGATTCGCCGGATTTCATTATTTTAGATGCCGGATGTCAAATTTTATTCGTGTTTTGCTGGCGGATGATGATCTGGACGATTGTGATTTATTCAAAACTGCACTTGCCGAACTGCCCGTGAATGCTCATCTGGAGGTTGTATACAACGGAGATCAGTTGCTAAATGAATTGAAGCAGGAATCTTTTCAATTACCCGATGTTCTTTTTCTGGACCTGAATATGCCGCGTAAAAACGGAGCAGAATGCCTGGAGGATATTAAATCGAGCGATCGCCTGAAGAAAATTCCGGTAATTATATTTTCCACATCTGTACCCCCTCCGCTCAAAAAAAAACTGATTGAACTGGGGGCCAGAGAATGCGTTCAGAAACCATCCACCTTTCAGGAATTAAAAGAAACCATTTTAAATATTTTAGAAGGTTTATCATGATTGTGACGGAAACGAATGTTTTTCCATTTTTATCCGGAGGGGGTGACATGGGAAAACTGATGCGTGAAAAAGACTGGCGGTTTACAGCAGTGGGCGATCCTTCAGAATGGCCACAAAGTCTGAGGACCAGTTTATACATCGTGCTGAACGCAAAATTTCCCATGTTCCTGTGGTGGGGAGAACAGCTTATCTGTTTTTATAATGACGCTTACCGGCCCAGTCTGGGGCAACATGGTAAACACCCCGGTATTTTAGGCATGCCGGCAGAACAGGCATGGACAGAAATCTGGGATGTGATCAAGCCTTTGATCGATCAGGTTTTGCTGGGAGGATCTACTTTCAGCGAAGATCAGCTGATTCCGATTTACCGTAATAATCGGTTGGAAGATGTCTACTGGACATTCAGTTACAGCCCCGTGATGGGAGAACAGGACCAGCCGGAAGGCGTGCTTGTCACCTGCCAGGAAACGACTGAAAAAGTAAGAAGCTTAAAAGAACTTCGCGAAAGAGAAGAGCAATTGCTTTTTACGATTGAAGCGGCAGATCTGGGAACCTGGGACCTGAATCCAGTCACAAATACTTTTAAAGGAAACGAAAGACTGAAAAGCTGGTTTGGACTTGACCACGATGAAGAAATTGAATTGCCATCCGCCATCAGTGGTATTACTGAAACAGACCGGCAAAGAGTGGTGGATGCCATTCTATACGCACTAAACCCCGAATCAGGAGGTCATTACGAAATCGAATATGGTATTGTTAATCTAAAAACAGGCATAGAAAAAAAAGTACTGGCCCGTGGGAAAGCACTTTTCAATAAAGATGGAAAAGCTTACCGGTTTAGTGGTACGATGCAGGACCTGAGCGAAGAAAAAAAAGCATATGAAAAACTCCACAAAAATGAAGAACGTCTGAATCTGGTGATCGAAGCCAGTGAACTTGGCATTTGGGAATGGAACCTTGCGATCGATGAGATTATTTATTCCAACAGATACATGGAAATCTTCGGTCTGGATCCAAAGATTCCGGCAGTCCATGAAGATATGCTCGCTATGATCCATCCGGAAGACCGATCTATCCGGGATACCGCTATGCAGGAAGCTTTCCGGAACGGCATATTATATTACGAGATCCGCATTATCGCGAAAGACGGATCCGTACGATTGGGTGGAAGCAAAGGGCCGTGTTTTCCTGGATCACAATCAGGAGCCCTATAAAGCGATCGGCACTTTACGGGATATCACACAGGAGAAGCACCGTCAGCAGGAACTCATCAAAAGTGAAAAAAAATTCCGTCTGCTGGCAGATTCCATGGCTCAGTTTATCTGGACCGCCGACCCGTTCGGTAATCTGAATTACTTCAATCAGGCTGTGTATGAATTCAGCGGACTTAATGCGGATGCACTGGCTGAACAGGGCTGGATTCAGATCGTTCATCCGGAGGAAAGGGAAAAAAATATTACCCTGTGGCGCGAATCAATCCGGACGGGCAGACCGTTTTATTATGAACATCGGTTTCGCCGGCACGACGGTGTATATCGCTGGCAGATGAGCCGCGCGGTGCCACAAAGAGACGATGAGGGCCAGATACAAATGTGGGTCGGTACGAGTACGGATATTGAAGATCAGAAAATCTTTGCAGGGGAACTTGAACGGCAGGTGCGGGAAAGAACGAATCAACTGATCATCAAAAACAGGGAATTGCATAAAATGAATGCTGAACTCGAATCCTTCGCTTACATTTCCAGCCACGATTTGCAGGAACCGTTGAGGAAGATACAGGTATTTGCCTCTTTGGTTTCGGATGAGGAGTATCATTCACTTTCCGAAAAAGCAAAACATTATTTTGAACGCATACAGGCATCCGCTCATCGTATGCAGGTTTTGATTGAGGATCTGCTGGCCTATTCCAGACTGGGAGCAACCAGTTCGATTTTTGCAAACACCGATTTATCTGAAATCATTGCTAACATACTGGCTGAATTAAAAGAAAAAATCACTTCGAAGAAAGCGGTCTTCGAAGTGGGTCCTCTTTGTACGATGCAGGTGATTCCCTATCAGATGCATCAGCTGATAACAAATCTCATTACAAACTCTTTGAAATTTTCCCGCATCGGCGTAGCTCCCGTTATACAAATTGCCACACATATACAGGATGGCATCTGCCATATGCGTTTCTCCGATAACGGAATCGGTTTTGAGGACCAGTACCAGGACAAAATATTTGAAGTGTTCCAGCGCTTACAAAATAAAACGGATTATGAAGGAACCGGTATTGGATTATCCATTGTAAAAAAAATTGTTGAGAATCATAATGGTTCCATCAGGGCCACCAGCCAACCGGGACATGGCGCAACTTTCGACATTTACATCCCGGCAAATCCCGTATTAAATATTCCACAACCAGTCAGCCAGTAAACTCCAAAAATATAGTGGTGTATCTACAGAGAATTGTGGTGCAGTTCTTACTTCCAGTCTTCCAGTCTTCCAGTCTTCCAGTCTTCCAGTCTTTCAGTCTTCCAGTCTTCCAGTACTTGTTAAATGATTACATTTACCATAACCCGTGTTTCATCATGAAAAAGTTTTTTGCAAAGATTATGTTCTTCTGGGATGAAGACAGATCTCTCACGACCATGCTGTTGCTGCTTTTGTTGTTCATCTTTGTTTTAGTGCCCATACTCAACCAGGGAAGAACCGGCGTGATTTTTATTAAAATCACTTATTCAGTGATTTTGCTTACGGGAATATTATCTGTTGCCAAGCATAGAAATTACGTCATTCTGGCCGGCATTTTTGCAATCATTGGCTTCCTGATAAACTGGCTGAGCGACATTGAACCAACCAGGTTCTTATTAATAGCAAATGATTTTGGCGCTATTTTATTCAATGCCTTTTTTGCCGTCGCTATTCTGATGAAAATATTCGGACCCGGAGAAATTACTATTCACCGGATACAGGGATCCATCGTCGTGTATTTATCCATGGGACTGGTATTTGCTTACGCATTCCAGGCTGTTTATTTTTTTGCAGGCTCTTCATCGTTCAATAATATCAGCGGACCTGATTTAAAAACTTTTTTATATTTCAGTTTTACCACCCTGACAACGGTAGGTTATGGAGATATTACGCCGGTTCATCCCATAGCACGTTCTCTGTCCAATTTTGAAGCGCTGGTTGGACAATTATATCCCGCTATCTTAATTGCACGTCTTGTGTCGATGGAATTTGAATCATCGAAAGGAAAAGAAAAAAAATCTGATTAGCTGAAAATGTTTCGCAATATCCGGCAGGCCTATGTTTTTATTTCAGCGTAATTATAAACCCGCCTGCTTATTAAATGATCCGATGACACGCTGACCCTTCGATTTCATTTAACATCAGATCCAGCAATTCATTAAAATATCTTGCCTGGTTTTCATACAGGTCATTTTCACCCAGTATCAGGTCCTGATTGTCCGCCACACCGTTCACAAATGCTTCGCGAAGCAGATCGATATTGGTGTTTGCCAGTTTTAAATTGGCATCCGCATATTTATAGCGCTCGTAGGCATTTTTAACCTGAACATAGGTTGTTTTTTTCTCGGTTTCAAACTGGGTAACAAATTGATCCAGGTAATTGCGCGACTGCGACGCCTGTAATTTTTTTTGGTCTACAGCACGTTTCACATCCAGCCCGTTGAAAATGGGGATACCGATATTGATTCCCACATATGAAAAAGGCTGCCAGCGTTCCGCCTCGAACAAGGTTCCAAATTCATTGGCAGCCGGTGTGTAGCCAATGGACCCATCGGCACCGACACTGGGCATAGCTCTCGCTTTTTCCAATTTAATGGATTCATCGGCAATGTCGATCTGCGTTTGAAGAACTTTGGTTTCAATGCGGAAGCCGGAATTGCTTTGTAATAATTGAAGCAGCGTCGAGTCCGCTTTATCAACGATCTGGGAGATCGTAACATCCCCGAGCAGGATCAAACTATCCGGTTCCAGATAGTTCATCTGGAATTGAAGCGCGAGCAATGCCTCCATATGTCCCTTCCTCACATTGGCCAGTTCGCCCTTCATCCGGTTTCCCGTGACTTCTACGCGGTTCACTTCGATGCGGACACCGGCGCCGGATTCATATTTTATGCGGGTCAGCTCAGTCAGTGTATCGATGCGGGCGATATTCTGCTCCAGAAAACGTGCTTGTATCTCCAGCAATTTATAAGTACTAAAGGCCTTGAATATTCCCGTAATCAGATCAATTTTAAAACTGACGAGTTGCTGGGATTGCAATTGCTGAGTCTGCAGGGCGAGGTTGTAACTATTCCGGTAGGAAGGAGAAAATATCAGCTGGTTGACATTTAAAGATGGATACCAGGCATGTTTGTATCCGATGTCCACCGATAGCGGTTTACCATCGGGCAGTGAAGGCGGCGCCAGTGGTGTCCCGCCTTCAATGATCTGATTGCGGTTGTTAAAATAATATTGTAAGGCGGAGGCCAGATTTACCCTCGGTAAATATTGTCCCTGCACTCTTTTCACGCCGATGGCGGCGATGGATGTGTCTTTGTAGGCAGCATTGAGCAGCTGGTTATGCTCATAGGCATAATGAATACAATCGGCAATGGTAAAAATTTTTTGTGCCTGAATAGCGGTTGCCTGTATCAGTAAACACAGAACAGCGATCATATAATGTTTCAAAGTCTCAGGATTCCGTTTTTCCATCTCCGGCATTTTTAAAGGTGATGAAATTGAAAATCAACCGGTGATTCCGTATGATCCATAAAATGAAAAGCAAAACAGCCAGTGTTGCGCTGATCAGGCATCCGATAAACAGCGTTTCGCTGACACCCAAAAAAAACGACTGCAGTTTTACCATCCCCGTAATACCATTGACCGCCGCATCGTACGCCTGATTTGCATCCAGACCACTGCCCTGATAAAATGCTTTTAATCCATTAAATCTTTCCTGAAATAACGGGTTCCCTGGATCCGTATAGCCGATCATCAGATTAAAGTTCCGGACTCTTTCCAGATCCAGCAATCTGCCCAGATCCGTTGCCGTCACAGCAATCCCCATCGTAAAGGCCACGCTCCGGAAATTGGCCACTTTACTGATCATCGGTGGCGGAACAGATTTTACAGCTAATACAATAACAGAGGTCGCAATCATACCCGCGCCGGCCATACCTATCAATGTGGGAGTAATGATATTATCAAAACTGAATTCCGAATTTAATCTGGATAATGCAAACGATGTATAAGCAACGGCGAGTAATCCGGCGATCATCAGCCAGAAGGGATTGAATTTGCGTGCAAGCAGAATCAGTGTAATGACGAGCGAAATAAATATGATCAGGCACAGGAAATTAATGAAATGCAAAATATCTTTCATGGACATTTGCAGAATACCGCCCATGAGTTTTGCCAGAAGAGAAATATTAAATATAAAAAAAGCGCCGGCCAGATATGATATGATCAGTGCAAGAATAAATCCGGGGTACTGCAACAGCCGGGTATCAAATAATGGCTTTTTATGAACAAAGCCGCGAATCAGCAGCGCGCATGCGCAAACCAATGCGACGATGGTCGCGATCAGCATTTTAAGGCCGCCCTGATATTGCTGTCTGAATAAAACCATAAAAAAAATACAAACGATCAAAATAGAAAACGGGATCAGGCTGATCCAGTCATCTTCCATTTCTTCATTTGACTGCCTGGCAGGAACAAAGAAAAAAGACAACACCAGGATGAATATAAGTATGGGCAAACTAAGATAATAACTGAACTGCCATCCATAATCTTCAGTGAACAGTCCATTACATAATATACCGAGGCACAGACCGGCGATACTCGCTGCAGTCGTATACAATGCCCCCAGCATTTTTGCCTTTCCTTCATACGTGGATAGAAAAAGTTGTGTGGATACAGCAATCATAAAACCATTAAACAAACCGGCTGCTATCCTGGAAATCAACAGCACATTAAATTCCGTCGCAGTAAAGGAACAAACGGTTGCAAACAGCAACAACACGACCGACGCGATGAATAAAACGCGGTTGCCCAGCCATTTTATAAAAACAAGACCGGCGATACTGGTGATGATGGTACCGGACTGAAATCCCCGCAGAAGCCATGTTGCGTCCTGTGCCGTCACTCCAAAATACCCCTGCACGTATCCAAAGGATAAACTCTGTCCCAGGAAATTAAAGCTTCCCACAATCAGGCAGACAAAGAAAAAAGTCCGCACGGCAAATTTGTCAATAATTAAGCGCATGGTATGGCTCATTGAGTTACTACGACACTGAATCCGGGCCGCAGCAGTTTATGGGCTCGGGCCGTATCTTCAAACCGGATTTTCACCGGCACCCGCTGTATCACTTTTACATAATTACCGGTTGCATTATCGGGCGGCAGCAGCGCAAATTTTGAACCGGTAGCGCCACCAACCGATTCCACAATACCATAGAAAAAATCATCCGGATAGGCGTCCGCAATGATCTTTACACGTTTACCCACCGGAAATGTTCTTAACTGGGTTTCTTTGAAATTGGCGGTTACCCAAAAATCGCCAGACTGCACAATGGAATACAATTGAGTGCCGGTTTTAATCATCTGACCTCTTTGAATTTTTCGTTTCGAAACGAGTCCGTTTACAGGAGCTTTGATAGTGGCATAATCAATATTCTGTTGAATGATGGCGATCTGATTGGATTGGGTGGAAATATTCTGCCGCGCCAGGTCGATTTGTTTTTTTGCATCTTCTGATTTGGACACGGACTGCGTTTGTTGTTGCAGCGCATTCTGCAGCGCGATGGCATTTTTCTTATAACTTTCCTCGGTAAACTCAAATACCTGTACGGAAACGATCCCCTTGTCTTTTAAAATTTTATTGCGTTCATAGTTGGTCTCAGATGTCTTTAGCGAAACGCGCTGGGCCTCGATATTTTGTGCCGCTATTTTTTGATCCCCCTCCGCAAGAATGGCTCCTACTTCTGCCCGGGCAAGACTGGTTTTTGAAGCTGCCAGACTATTGAGTGCCTGTTTCAATTGCAAACAGAGATCTGTCGTATCCAGTATCGCCATGGTATCACCCGCATGAATAATCTGATCGTCATCGACCTGAATGGCAAGCACAAATCCATCCGTTCTTGCCATCACCGGTACGATATTCGCGTCAACCTGCGCATCATCAGTCCGGTTCTTGTCGTCATAATAATTGATGATAAGCCAGTAAATAACGGCCAGCGTACCGGCAATCAATACCAAAATGAGAATATTACGAAAAGCTGTTTTCATGTTTTAGTGACTGTATTCGTGTAGTCTCATGGAGAATGCGGAGTCAGTTCTTTCATTTTTTTGACAGTCGGATGTCGGGGCTACCCTGTTTTTTTTACAATGTAGCAGTTTTTGGCAGACAGCTGTTCAGGAAATCTTTTTCTTTAATGTGATTTTTGTGATTTCCGGCCAGATACCCAGGCGTCCTGAGAAAGCGAGGAAACCAAATCCGCGGTTCACATACAGATAGCGGTTTTTTTCATTGGCAAGACCGGCCCAGTCAAGATATCGCTTCTCCACCGGGCTCCATCGCAGCTTGTCTGTTTCGATGCCAAATTGGGCACCATGCGTATGCCCGGATAAAGTGAGGTGAATGGTGGTGGGATGATACCGGATTTTCTCCTCCCAGTGCGTGGGATCGTGTGATAACAAAATTTTAAATGCACGGGGATCCACACCTTCCAGCGCCTTGTCGATGTCTCCCACCTGTATAAATCCGCGACCCCAGTTTTCGACGCCGATCAATGCCAGTTGATCCTGACCTTTCCGGATAATGGTATTTTCGTTTAGCATTAACCGGTAGCCAAGCGAGTGATGATGTTGTTTGAGTTTCTCCAGATTATCTGCTTTCAGTTCCGGACTATCCCATTGGGCATAGTCACCATAGTCGTGATTGCCCAGAATAGAAAATTGTCCGTAAGGCGCTTTGAGCTGACTGAACAATGACATATACGGTTCAACTTCCCACGCCATATTGTTTACCAGGTCGCCGGTAAAAACAAACAAATCACTTTGCTGTGCTTTTGCGATTTCGATACCACGGGTGACTGCTGACATATTATCAAAACTGCCGGAATGTAAATCCGACAATTGCGTAATGGTAAATCCATCAAAGGAAACAGGGAGGTCATCAAAATACAATGTGACTTCATGCAGGCGATAGTCATATTTCCCCTTGAAGATGGCATATAGAAAACCCGTGAAGGGAATAGCTGCCAGCAATATGCCGGCTTCCGCGATAAACCGTCGACGGGAAGGAAAAAATGGCTCGCGCGATACCGGCTTTGGTTTCAACAGCCTTCGGAATATGCCCCAAAAAAACCGGACGATATCACCCAATAACAATACGATAATAAAAAATAATTTGGTGATCAGAAAAGTCAGAAATAAACTCAGCGCCCATTCCTGAAACCGGGTCAGATAATGGGTGGTAAAAGTGATGGCGGCCAGAAATAAAACGGTCACACCAACAAAAAACACCAGATAGGTGAGCTTTGCAATTTTTTTTCTTCGGGCAGATTTCCATCCGGAAACCCAGGTTTTCACGCCCTGGTAGGCATATATATCAAGCAGTAAACTAAACAGACTGAACAGAAATAATATTGTCATAAAACCTCCATGGCGCATATCACTGTTTTTACGTAATGTAATAAAGACCCTTTAACGCGCAGTACCCAAAGAAAAATTTAACTTTCCTGTCCATGAAGCCTGCAGTCCGCCGTACAGATCGCGATCCTCTCCTGAATATATTATTTTTCCTGGCGATGCTGATATTTTTTGTAATCGCCCTGTTCGTACACATGTACCCGGAGAATATGTTTGACCGGTATCTACAGGCAGTTCTGCATCCATTATCAAATCCATTGGCTTTACACTTTTGGATACGCATTAGTTTTTTCGGATCGTTTGAATTTTTATTTCCGGCCTGGCTTATTTTTATACTACTTCATGTTTGGCAACGCAAAGCCCGTTTTGGAATCAGTGTCGCCGGCGTAGCTGTCGGTGGTTTTTTATCGGTGCAGCTTTTGAAACTGATCGTTCAGCGGCACCGGCCACCCACACCCCTGGTACCCAATTTCACTGATTATAGTTTCCCCAGCGGTCACAGTGCTTCTTCATTTATCTTTTCCGCGGTGTTGATTTATTCATTATGGCATAGCAAATTTCCACGATCCCTGCGTTTCTCCGGAATCAGTTTCCTGATCCTGCTGACCTGCTTCACGGGTCTGAGCAGAATCGCTCTGGCCGTTCATTATCCGACCGATGTTGCCGCGGGTTTTTGTATGGGTGCTCTCTGGTCGATCGCGTGGTATCGCTTCATCCATAAAAAAATGGGATGACTTCTTCCGGAATGCCACGAAATACCAAAACGCTTTTTATCCGGCATTCATCATCCAACTAAAAATATTTGCTGTCCGCAAAAAAAGATTAAATTCATAATAGAAATTTCCCTCCACTTTTTTTTAATATTATAACCTTTCACTATGCAAAAAAATTTACTCATTTTTTTTTGTTGCCT
Source organism: uncultured Bacteroidota bacterium (assembly GCA_963759335.1). GTDB lineage: Bacteria > Bacteroidota > Bacteroidia > Chitinophagales > Chitinophagaceae > Puia. The sequence goes on along the minus strand of CAVWYU010000017.1, from coordinate 1,456,647 downwards.
GTTATCATATCCGCTCATGGCGCAGAAACAGGTTCAGGGTAATCCAAAACTACAGCCTTCAGGAGCGACCATTTTACAGGTCGACAAGTCGCCCACCAAACTGAGTCCTGTGCTGAAAAATTTATCAGCTACAAATAATGTCGCGCGGATTCAGAGTTTTAGCATACAGGCGAAGCCTGTTACGATGACCGGCGGACTGGATAAATACATTCAATATCATAATGGAGGCGTGGTGGTGGATATTACCGCGAAAGGCAGCGTGAGTGCCGCCAAAACAGAACTGCAAAAAAATGGATTTCAGGTGACCGGTGTATACGGACGTGTCATTTCCGGGATCATGCCCATGTCATCGCTTGATAAGCTGGAAACCATGGCATCCATCCAATATGCAAAACCTGCTTTTAAACCGGTTCGTCCATTAAAATGTCCCGGTACAAGGAGTAATGGAAAGGGATCGCGAAAACCAATTGTTCCCGTGATCAGCCAGGGTGATACCGCCCAGCGTTCTGATATTGCCAGAAACAAATATCATGTGAGCGGCGCTGGTGTAAAGATTGGCGTACTATCCGACAGTTATGATAACCTGGGTACAGCAAAAAAAGGAATTAAACAGGGAGAATTGCCTGGCCCCTCCAATCCTTTTCATTTCAACAAACCGGTAGAGGTATTGGAGGATCTGGACAGTGGCGGAGCAGACGAAGGCAGGGCGCTGCTGGAGATTGTTCATGATGTCGCACCCGGATCAACACTGGCATTTCATACCGCTTATCTGGGTGAAGCTGATTTTGCGCAGGGTATTCAGGATCTGGCCGACAGAGGCTGCCGGGTAATTGCCGATGATGTCAGCTACCTGGATGAACCTTTTTTTCAGGACGGTATCATCGCACAGTCAGTCGACGAGTCAAAAAAGAAGGGTGTCAGCTATTTCTCTTCCGCGGGTAATGAGGGTGCGAATTCGTATGAACATCGTTATCAGTCGTCAGATGTAGAATTATTAGGACCGGGCAGCGGCACGGCGCATAATTTCAGCGCTCCCGGAGATCCGCCGGTGTATGGTCAGCCGGTTTACATTCCGCCGGGAGGTTCCCTCGTCAGTTCATTTCAATGGGATGAATCTTCGTTTTCAGCAAGTGGCGTGGGTTCGGCCTCTGATCTGGATATTTATTTACTGGACAGGGATGGAAATGTAGTCGCCGGCGGAGCAACTGATAATATTGCCAGCGGGGAGCCGGTCGAACTTTTCGGATACGATAACGATACCCCCGACTCTACTTTTTTTATAGTCATCTTAAAATTTGCAGGCCCCGATCCGCATCATCTGAAGTATATATTATTTGATGACGCGCAGTTTTATGCTACCACACCGGCCATACCCGGCGTGTTGTCCGGAACCTGTTTTGGACATGCAAAAGCGTCGGGTGCCATTGCAACAGGCGCTGCCTGGTATCAGGAAACACCGGCGTATGGACTGGATCCCGCACGAATAGAATATTATTCTTCTTATGGCGGAATACCGAATTATTTTGACATTGAAGGCAATCGAATAAAACCCATCGTCCGTAAAAAACCGGATCTGACAGCCCCTGACGGAGTAAATACTTCTTTCTTCAATCCGTTTGATTATCCCGACGGTGCGTTCGACGGCGATTCCTATCCGAACTTTTTCGGAACTTCCGCAGCGGCGCCACACGCCGCCGGCGTGGCAGCCCTGATGATCGAAGCGCAGAAATTAAATACACTAACGCCAGACCAGATACGCGGCGTGATGTCGTCCAATACTTCGGATATGGACGACCCGTTAACACGCGGTTTTGATAAGGGATTTGATGTTGCTTCCGGATATGGTTTGATTGAAGCGGATAAGGCAGTCGGAGCTGTAAAATTTCCTGCTCTCTATATTAAAAATCTGAATCTGACAGCCGCCTGCTCAGATGATCCTTCTTCTGTCAGAAACTGGAAGGTCATCAATCCAAATCCTTTTGGAGTGCAGGTTCAATGGTTTCTGACGGGTACAAATCAGCAGGGCAGTTTTATTGCGCCTCCCGGTGATACCATTTTTTCAGTCAGTAGTTCGTTGTGTAATAATTCCAACATTGCAATCATCAACTGGGAAGATAATTTCGGATTTACCCGAACCGATGCCGGATTCAGCAGTACAGCGAAATGCGGTAAAGACGCAGTGCCTTCCACGTACGGAGAAGCATTACAGGCTTATCAGGAAAATATGAAACGGGGAAATATGGCTGCCGTGTATCCCAACCCGGCAACAGATCGTTTCAATGTATATTATTCAATGGATGGTGATGAACCCGTATCCGTTGAGCTCTATTCCCAGGAAGGAAAACTGTTGTATAGTAATCGGGTTGGTCAGCCAAACGGACAGGTCAGTATTCCTGCCTCCGGTTATAATACAGGTGTCTATGTAGTGAAACTGAAACAGGGAAATATATTGAAGACATTCCAGGTAGTAAAACAATAGTTCGCTCCAGGTCAGAAAACAACAGAAAAAAAATATCCGCACCGTTCCCCGAATGATGGAACGATGCGGATATTATTTATTTGAACTGAACTGTTTTTACTGACCCGTTCCCTTAGCTGCCGCTTCTGCCTGTGCCATCCGGGTGGCCATCTCTGCTTTTACAGCATCCAGATTGAAACTGGCACCTCTTTGCATGGGAGGATATTCCAGGAAGGTCTGGATTTCTTTTCCCATTAATTGCTGAACAAACACAAAGCGCCAGAACTGGAATTTGAACCAGTCGAAATATTGCTGTCCGCCTTCTTTGGTTCCGTTGTTTGGCCAGCCTGTGCGTTCGAACGGATCAAGCCGCAGATTGATCAGATAAGGCACATCAACATGCGTTTTTTCTCCCAGCCATCCCTGCGGCTGGTCAATGAATCTATATTTATAATCGTCGATACGAACCGCACCCACCGTGCTTTCGCCAAGATAAAAGATTTCGTGACGCGCAGAAGGGCCTTTGCCGGTGATCAGGTCCATCTGATTATATCCATCCAGGTGATTCTTGTATGTGCGGTCGCCCAGTTTCACACCTTTGAGCAATTGATCGGTAATATTTGGATTACCGGCGGCAGCAAGAAAAGTAGGAAACCAGTCCATGCCTGAAAAAAGACCATTTTGTACTGTATTCGGAGCCACATGTCCCGGCCAGCGAAGTATGCATGGCACACGGAAGCCTCCTTCCAGAACAGTTCCTTTGCTTTGCGCAAACGGAGTCTGACCGCCGTCGGGCCAGGTAAATACTTCCGTACCATTGTCCGTAGTAAATACGACAATTGTATTATCATCCATACCCAGGTCCTTGATTTTTTGCATCACCAGACCAATATCATCATCGAGCTGGGCCATGCCGGCTTCTTCTTCAGACCATCCGTTTTCTGCATTACGCATGGCTTCATATTTGGGAGAGAGATGTGTCACAATATGCATACGTGTCGGATTCAGCCAGCAAAAAAATGGCTTTCCGTCTTTTTTGGATTTGTCAATGAAATTTAATGCCATATCCCGGATCTCGTCATCCACGGTTTCCATCCGTTTTGGATACAGCGTACCGGCATCTTCAATTTTTTGTTTTCCAACCTTGCCCCAGCGCGGCATTTCTGTCGCATCATCTGTGGTCGTAGCCCATGAATGAACCATGTTGCGTGGTCCGACGACACTCAGCAGATTCTGCGGGTAATTGGGATGAGCAGGATCTTCCATGGCATCCAGATGATAGAGATAGCCAAAAAATTCATCAAAGCCATGTACCGTTGGAAGAAACTCATTGAGATCTCCCAGGTGATTCTTGCCGAACTGACCCGTCGCATAACCCTGCGCTTTCAATGCAGTGGCGATGGTGCAGGCCTCTGCGGGAATTCCGATTTTAGCGCCTGCCTGACCTACTGTTGTCATACCTGTGCGTATGGGCAATTCTCCCATAATAAAATTTGCACGACCGGCAGTGCAGCTCGCTTCAGCATAATAATCCGTGAAAATCATTCCTTCGCTGGCAATTTTGTCGAGATTCGGTGTTCTGCCTGCCATCAGACCCCGGTGATAAGCGCCGATGTTCCACATACCAATGTCATCCCCCATGATGACCAGGATGTTGGGCTTTTTGTCTTGCGCTTTTGCCGTGGATACCAGGCATAAAATCGCAATAGGGATAATAAATCCCGCGACTCTTTTAAAGAAGAAACTGTGCATTTTCATTTTTTTCGATTTATTATTGAAGCATGATGGCGTATGGAAATGGATCGTGTCAGACACCGATCTAATGATACATTACGATAACGTTTATACAGGGAAGGAAAAGTGCACTCCAAATATTGAATGTGGAATCTAATTGATACGGCTTTTTACAGTAAGATTAGATACGGTTAAAAAACCGGTGTCCAATATCTTGATGAAGACATGACAAATATATTACCAGAAAAGGGATATCCGGCAGTTTTGCAACAGAGCATAACGTTTAACAGTTAAACGAACGGTTTCGAATTCTACTTCCGCTCACAACAAATCATCTGTTATTGAATCATTGATTCGCCTGTTATTTAATCATTAATCATTTCGTTTCTGTTCACCAGCCGTTAACAATATTTACTGATCATTTTTTGTGCATGTATTTTGCAGTACGGGCATCACTGATAACACCCTTCCAGTTCAAACCAAAACCAAAATCATACACATTGCCTTCCGCATCCTTATAACATTTCATATCCAGTGGCAGATCTTCTGCCTGTGTTTCCACGGCGTGCATATCGGCAGGCATCTGTAGCGGCAACAAAGCAGATGGTTCGCTGAGACCAGTCATGATTTCCAGAAGAGCCTGATCCTGTACACCAAATTGTACAAGCAGTGCACTGGCTTTATCTTCAAACTCACCGAAGACTGTCGGGTTGTTCATCATAACGGATACAATCACCGGCTTGCCTTTCATCTTTGCGTAAGTATCTGTTACCATACCCAGATCGGTGGTATTGATCGCGGTGGATGTTTTGTTTTTATAAGAACGGTTGGTAAATGTTTCCAGCGGATCTCCTCCTGCTATGCTGGTGGCACGCGCTTCGGCAGCCGTATAGGCTTTATACTGGAGGGAAATCGGTATGTATCCGTTTCCGCCCTGCTTTACATCTTCTGCACTGTATCCACCCTGGGAAGCCGGGCTGCTGATAAATACCAGCGCATAATCTGCCTGGGCGGGATCGTCCGTTACATTGAAATATTTTTTTACCAGTTCAATATTGACCGGGTAATCATTTTTTTCCGGCGTCGGTATCCCCAGAAAATTATGACCGGCCGGTGTAAATTGTTTGGGAACGTATACGGTTTTGTTTTTGGTGAGTGGTAATACATGATTGTGATTTTTCAAAAGCACGACCGATTTAAGTTGTGCCTCATAACCAGCCTGCATAAACGCCGGCTGGCCCACGACTTTTTTTGTCTCACTGCTGTCCAGATAAGGATTTTCAAATAACCCGGTGCGGAAAATATTTTTCAGCAAACGCACGGCTGATTGTTCGAAACGATTACGCATAAATTTTTCACCAAATTCTTTTACGCCCATCTGATAGGCTTCCAGAACGGGCGCAGCATCGCTGTTACCACCAAACTGATCCACACCGGCCATCAGTGCCTTATAGTGACGTTCGGCGATCGTTTTCTTTTCCACACCCCATGATTTGCCGGATAAAAACTGATCGATGGTTGTTTCATTTGCAGTCACCAGCCAGTCGGTACAAACCACACCGTCATAATGATATTTACCGCGCAACAGATCCCCGATAATATATTTATTATAGCTATTGCCGACGTTTTCACCATTTTTTGTATCCTGATTAAATGATATTGTATAATAAGGCATCACGGCCGCCGATGTTTTTGTTTTTCCCCGCAGTTTAAAAGCGCCTTCTGTAAAAGGAATCATGGCCTGTGCAAAATTATTTGCCGGGTACACCGCATATTTCCCAAAAGCATAATGTGCATCACGGCCACCCTCACCCGAACCACCGCCGGGCCAGTGTTTCACCATGGCATTGACACTGGAATATCCCCAGCCGTCGGCAATTTCTTTTTGTCCTTCAGAAGTTTGAAATCCGTCGATATAAGCGCGCGCCATATCCGTTGCCAGGGTTGGATCTTCACCAAAAGTTCCGCTCACCCGAAACCAGCGGGGATCACTCGCCATATCAATTTGTGGTGATAGAGCAGTCGCAATACCCAGCGCGCGATATTCGGTAGCCGCAATATGTCCGAATTTTTCTGTTACGGCCGGATCAAATGTTGCCGCCAGACCGAGCGAACCGGGCCACATGGAAATCCGTCCGCCGGCGCCGGCATTAAATTCAGCAGAAGCCACAATGCCATTCCTTGGATCGGAACTGTTATTAGCAGGTATACCCATACCAATACTCTCCGCCAGTGCCTGCATATGATTACTCCACTGCGCAGCGATCACCGGCGATTCCACCGACGTTACGAGCACATGCCTTACATTATCTTTTGTAAGAAATGCCTTTTGCTGATCAGACAGATCGGAGGCGGAAGCACCGCTTTCAGCAAAAGGTTTTCCATTATAGGTGCCGGTAAAAGGTCCTGCCGGCGGAGCAGGGATCGGCTGATGCCTGCTATAGAGCATCAGTCCGGCAATTTGTTCAACCGTCATTTGTGAAGCGAGGTCACGGGCGCGTTCATCTGTTGACAGCCGCCAGTCTTCATATTTATCCAGTTTGCCATTTCTGTTCAAATCTTTAAATGCAAATCCGTCCACGACCAGAATTTTCACGCCGGAGCCGGGCGAATATCCGAGCACCTGACCGCCCTCATTCGTTACGATGGTATACTGACCTGCCTGCCTCTCTGTGAATTTTTTCTGTGCCCGGGTAGTCATAAAGAAAAACAGGATGCTGACAGCAAAACAGAAAGAAATTTTCATATGGCTTATTTAAGATTGAATCAATACACAGCGTCAGATGTCTCTTATTTTTTAAAGTTAATAATATAAAGTAACCGTTTATCAGTACAGTTTAAATCTATTTTGATGGATACAGTTACTTTTGAGAAATCATGAAAAGAGCGATCAAAATCAGTCTGCGTGTATTGGCTATTCTGATGGCGTTATTGTTGCTGGCAGTGATCGGCGTTACTTTTTATGTAAAACAACATCAACAGCAGTTTATTTCCCTGTTGGAATCCGAAACAGAAAAGGGCCTGAATGGGGCTACGCTGCATATTGGCGATATCAGTATTGGTTTCAGGGGCCATTTCCCGCTGATTGCACTGACCATCGACAGTATTTACCTGCGCGACAGCCTCTGGAGCCGCCATCACCATAATCTGATGTCGGCAAACCAGGTGTACGCCACCATAGACTTCTGGCAACTCTTCCATGGGAAAATAGATATTCAGCGTCTCGATCTGGATAAACCGGATATTTATTTCTATACAGACAGTACAGGGTATTCCAATACATCTGTTTTTAAAAAGAGAAAAAGATCAGCCGCCGATACTTCCGCTGACCATCCATACCCGGCTCTGCAAATCAGCGATGCCCGGTTTACGATAGATGAAGGTGTGAAACATAAATTTTTTAGTTTCCGCATTCATGATTTGAATGGAAATATCAGCAGAAAAGCACAAAGCCCGGTTCTGATGATTGATCTGAATCTGGATTGTCAGGTGCAGGCGATGTCATTTAACCAGGCGAAGGGGGCTTTTCTTGAAAACAAATCCGTGCAGGGCGCATTCAGCCTGTTGTATAACAAAGATTCGCGGGAACTGGATTTTGACAAAATCCACCTGGCAGTAGATCAGCAGGCTTTTGTATTCACGGGGAGATTTTTTTTCGCGGAAGAAGGAACTCCCTTTCTTCTATCCTGGGAAACTAAAAATGTATCTTTTCGGAAAGCAGCCTCTTTGCTTTCTGAAAATATTCAGAAAAAACTTGAGTCGTATGATATCGAATACCCCATTGCCAGTCTTACCGGCAGTCTGGATAATTCGGAAACCCAATACACCACACCGCTGATCCATCTCTGGATGAACGTGGAAGACAGAAATATAAAAAGTCCTTTTTTCGCAATGGATCATGCATCTTTTACAGCTACCTATAATAATGAAGCTGTCAGATTCCGGGGGCATGAAGATTCAAATACGGTAATCCGTTTTTCGGCACTCCGTGGCAACTGGGAAAGTCTGAATTTCCATACCGACTCTGTGGTCCTCAGAAATCTCATTCATCCGTCCGTAAAAATGAATGTTGTGTCCGATTTTGATTTGGAGAAAGTGAATGATTTTCTGAAAGAAAACGAGCTGGCTTTTACACGGGGCACCGGAAAGATCAATCTCTCTTACAGCGGATCGCTCGAAAAATTCCATGATAGTACGAGGCTCTTACACGGCACGATCACATTAAATGATGCAGGTCTTCATTATATCCCCGGCAACATATTGTTTGGCCCTGTCGGAGGCACTATTCGCTTTACCGGCAGGAACATGTCTGTTGATAACCTCATTCTTCACTCAGGCAGTTCGGATCTGACGATCAACGGAAAAGTGAATAGCATCTTTTATTTTTTTAACCATCTCAATGATAAATATTCGTTCGACTGGAACGTGACGTCCAACAGACTGAACCTCGACGATTTCAGCAGTTATCTCCGGCGGCAGAGAAAATCCGCCGACGCCGGAAAAAAGAAATCCGCGCCCGCCGCAACGGTATCGGAGTATATCAGTAAAGTGACATCAGCGGATTTTAATGTCGGTCTGAAAGTCAATAAACTGATCTATAAAAAACTTATCATGGACAGTTTGCAGGCCAGCGTGTCTATCGGGGATCAGGTCGTACAATTCCGGACACTAAATATTCAGCATGTGGGGCTGACTGTTGACGAAGGTCTTAAACATAAATCCTTTGGGTTCCGCATCAATGACATGGACGGAAATATCCGGCAAAATGCGAATAGCCCTGTTTTGACGTTTGATTTGAATCTCGATTGCCTGATCCGGGAAATGACATTCAATCAGCAAAAAGGACCTTTCCTGGAGAATAAATCCATGCAGGGTGCTATCCGGATTTTGTATAATAAGGAATCGGGGGAACTGAATTTTGACAGGATCAGACTGGCCGTAGACCAGCAACCATTTGTTTTTACCGGAAAATTCTTTTTCGCAAAAGAAGGAACTCCTTTTCTTCTTTCCTGGAATACGAGAAATCTGTCATTCCGGAAAGCAGTATCCTTCCTTTCTGAAAATCTTCGGAAAACACTCGAACCCTACGATATCGAAGGTCCCATTGACAGTCTCACCGGAAGTCTGGATAATTCCGAGCCTCAATATTCTACTCCACTCATCCATCTTTGGCTCGACGTGAAAAACAGAAATCTGAAAAGTCCCTTTATAAATATGGGTCGTGCATCCTTTACAGCAACGTTTAACAATGAATCTGTCAGGTACCATGGACATGAGGATTCCAATACGGTGATCCGTTTTTCAGCGTTTCAGGGAAACTGGGAAAATCTGAATTTCCGTTCAGATTCTGTGATTCTCGGTAATCTCCTCCATCCCCGGGTAAAAATGAACGCCATATCCGATTTTAAACTGGAGGCGATCAACAGTTTTCTGAAAGAAAATGAATTGTCATTTACCCGGGGAACCGGTAAAATCAATCTCGCTTACAGCGGATCACTTGAAAAACATTACGACAGTTCAAGGCTTTTAACCGGTACCATCACACTGGCTGATGCAGACTTACATTACACGCCAAGAAATTTACGTTTTGCGCCGGTCAGCGGAGTCATCCGCTTTACAGGTAAGGATATGCTCATCGAGAACCTGACTCTTCATTCGGGCAGTTCAGATCTGACGATGAACGGGAATCTGAAAAGTATTTTTTATTTTATCAATCACCGTAATGAAAAATATTCGCTGGACTGGAGCATGACGTCCAACAGGCTGAATCTGGATGACTTTAATAGTTTTCTCCGTCCACTGGCAAAACCCATTGAACCCGAAAAAAAGAAATCCGCCTCCGACAGCACGATATCAGAGTATTTCAGTCACGTGACTTCGTCTGATTTTAATATCAGTCTGAAAGCCAATCAGGTGATGTATAAAAAATTCATCGTAGACAGTCTGCAGGCTGCTATTATACTGGAAGAAAATTCTGTGTATTTTAAAAATGTGGCGTTAAAACACGGCACGGGCACTATGCATCTCCAGGGTTTTCTGCAAAACGATACGGCTTCCAATTCGTTTGCGTTGAAAACACAAATGAACAATATCAATGTGAGCAGCCTGTTTTATGTTTTTGACAATTTTGGTCTCCGGTCCATGACAGATAAAAACATCAGCGGTGATTTATCCGCGAATATCAGTATGGAAGGGCGTCTTACACCCAATGCACAACTGATACAGGACGCATTTAAAAGCTCGATCCATTTCAATTTAAAAAATGGCCAACTCTTAAATTTCCCGCCGCTGGAACAGATTCAACGGAAAATTCTGAAAAAACGAAATTTGTCTGATGTCCGGTTTGCAGATCTCCACGATTCGATAGAAATACGCGGCGGGAACATTACCATTAACCGCATGGAAATCCGGTCATCTGTATTAACCATGTTTGTAAATGGGATGTATAACATAAAAACAGGACCGGATATGAGCATTCAGGTGCCGCTCAGTAATCTGAAAGCAAATAAAGATTCAGTGATCGTCAATAAAGGTACCCAGCGCAACCAGGGTATCAGCGTACGTTTGCGCGTGCGCCGTGGTACCGATGGCAAACTGGATGTGTCCTGGGATCCATTCAATAAAGCAAGCAAAGAAATGGATAAAAATGAAAATCCCGATTTATAACGGTTATAACTATTCGCGTAATCATCTTTTTGCTGTAATTTCTATAGTATCAGGCGAACGCCGCCAAGATCGGCTACCTTATAGCTGAATTTTTCGCCCGGCGAACTGATAAACATGTAATTCTTCGGAATTTTCCATTTTTTACTTAACGTTGAAATCAAATCAGGTCCAAACACACCTTCGATGATCACCCGCTCCATTTGCAGGTCCGGATAGGCTTTATCCAGTACTTCAAATTCTTTTTTAAACTCGGGTGAAGTAGCCAGGTGATCCTTTGTTACAGTAACGATTTTTATTTTCCTCGTTATTTCATTTTCTTCTACATAAATCATCACTTTATTGAGCGTGGCAATATCATCGGCTTTTGAAAAAAAGACGAATTCGCTTTCATGCAGTTTCTCGATCCCTGCGTTGATGCGTTGTTCAATATGGGTGGTTCGAAAAGGAAGTCTGTGGGCTAATTTTCTCATCCTGTCGAGAATAAATTGCATGATATGATTTCTGTGGAGCATACAGTAAATGATCAGCATCACCGGAATAAAATACTGCAGAAAAACGATCAGAAATGCGGGTTTTAATTCAACCGTTCCATACAGAGCGATGATTACACCCAACAGGGCCATTACAACAATAACGGGCGAAGCATATTCGGGCCTTGGCAAACTGGATCTTCTGATTTTAAGCATCAGATTTCCCAATCCAAAAAAAATCATGACCAGCAAAAAGGAAATAGAATATACACCGGCCAGCGGCGCCAGTTTGCCGTCTGTAATGTATAAAACAGATATGCAGAGTAAGAAAAACATGATCAGTATCCGGTAGCTGCTATGTCGTTTGTTTTCTTTCAGTAAAAACTGAGGTAAAATCCGGTCCAGTGTCATTCTTTTAATCAGTCCGTTTACGCCCACAAAGGAGGTCAGAACGGCTCCACTCAAAACCGTTACGGCATTGATGGAAATGATCGTTGCCAGCCACCTGCCGCCGGTGGCTTCTCCCAGATAGCTTAATAACGATTGCTGATGAGGTCCGATCTGAGCCATGGGTAACACAGCGATTGCTGCGATGGCAATCACCGGATTTAAAATCGTCACCGCCAGCCACATATTCCGGAGCGTTTTTGGAAAGACACCTTGTTTTTGTTCTTCGACAAAATTGGCGGAGCTCTCGAATCCGGAAATCCCGAGCATGGCGGCGCTGAACCCAAAAAACAAAGCGGTTGCCAGGGAACCACCATGCAGGGGAATTGTAAAATTGGATTTCAGGTTGGTGAACCCGTGATTGAAAACGAAATAAAAACAGCTTATAATAAGCACCGCCATCACCGTCAGGTGAAATAAAAATATGATCAGGGCGACCAGCGAACTTTCAGAGATACCCAGAATCGTAATACACAGAAATAGAAATAAAAGAAACAGGGTGGCGTAATTAACCATTAAACCAGGAATGGCATGCTGAAGATAATGCATCGCTTCACTGGCTGAAATAACGGCTGTAGCCATATAAGACAGAATCGTCAGACAGGCAGCCACAGAAGCATTCCCCTTGCTGGTCGTGTTCAACAGTACATTGTAGGCACCGCCATTCAAAGGAAGTGCACCCACCACTTCGCCATATATTTTTCTGAACATGAAAAGAACGGCTGAAACAATCAGCAGGGCCAGCCAGGCATATTGACCAGCCATCACAATGGTCAGTGCTGCCACATAGAGGCAGGATGAAGTAATATCATTGCCACATATGGCCGTGGCCCGCCAGGTGTTGAGTTTTTTTTCTGAACTCATGAAAAACACGATATAGAAGTAAGCTAGGAAATATTCCGGGAGAAATTACATTACGCCTGTATTTTATCATCCACTGTAGCGATTACCAGGTACAATGATTGCATGAGTCTGAAAAACGAATAAAAATTATACCATGAATTATCACGATTATCAGGATTGCATACAGGCCTGCCTCGACTGCGCAGCTATTTGTAATCATTGTGCGTCATCCTGTTTGAAAGAAGAAAATCCGAAGATGATGGCACTTTGTATACAGCTGGATATGGAATGTGCAGCCAGCTGTTATCACTCCGCACAACTGATGAGTCTGGGAAGCAGCCGCTCAAAACGATTTTGTGCGATTTGTGCAGAAATTTGCACAGACTGCGCCAATGAATGCGATAAACACGGAAAAATGGGTATGGAACATTGCAAAGAATGCGCGCATGCCTGTCGCGCTTGTGCCAAACAATGCCTGGCCATGGCTGCGTGATCATTTTTTCATTTTGACCCGGTCCACGATCAGGTCGCCCACTTTTCTGCCCATCACAGCACTTCGGTCGCAGCAATATTTATAATGAATACCTCCGAAAAAACGGGAATCCTTTGTTTCCAGCGCGGCATTTCTGAATGAACTGTACGATCTGCTCCGAATGCCAAATTCAAGCTCCGTGGAATCGGTATAAGAAAAATGATCGCCGAAAATCTGGGTCAGCACTTCAGACGCTGCCGATGATATTGTACAGTGCCCGCAGGTATATTCCGGGAAAGGAGGGGTTTGTAAATGAGGCCTCCAGTTGGGATCAAAGTATTTATTGATGACGGTTTCCGGACGGATCGTATTGTATATGTATTTAATGTTCCAGCACTGGATAAAGGCATCGAAAAGCGCAATAGAAGTTTTCGCATAAGCATAAACGGTTTTTTGAAAATCAGCGCCTGATTTCATGGCTGCGATGCCCACCACGCCCATCCAGTGCCCCGGCGGAGAAAACTTTTTGGTTCCAAACATCAGATGACCGGATACATTCAGCTTAAAAGGATTGTCGTCCCAAAAGTCTGCTATCCACACCTGCTCAGGCATTAAACTGTCGGTTGTTTTTTCAATCAGTTTTACCTCCCGGTAATAAGGGCTCGATGGATCAGTTACGTTAAACGGATAAGGCCGGTCCGGCATGAACTGGTTCACGCTATCCAGCACAAGGGCACGTATCTGCCACCAATGTGGCTCTGCAGCCGGAGAATAAGCAGGGGGAGTGGGTACCCATCTGCCGGGTGAATCATTCACGGTATATTCCGTAGCACCCCGCGTCTGCAGATATTGATCCTTTTTACTCCAGTCCATAATTACGGATGATATGGTATCACTAAATGCAATAGTATTTGCCAGCATGTCTTTCGGCATTCCGTGATCAAGCGCCAGTTTTTTCAAACTATCAACCCAGTATTGCATACTTCCTGCAGGAAAAGTAACGGATTCTCCCAGTTTGCAATATGCAAGCAGGGCAGCCAGGTTGGCATTGATCTTCTGAGCGGGATTTTCCTTCGGCAAATCTGAAAGGCCCCGCAGTTGACCGGCAAGAGAAATATAATGCCCAGGATTTGATGCAGCCATCACTTCATATCCGGCGACGGCGGCATACAGGTAATTTCTGGACGCAACCATCGGCGAGAAATTATTGCCCATCACAATGGTATTGAGTTCATGGACCGTACTGCAATACAGGTTTGGGTCATTCAATATTTTATTATAGTCATTATTTTGATGGCATCCGGCCAGTATCAAAACCAGTACGATTAGTGAATTCCTGTTCATTTGTAAAAATTAGATTAAAACGGGTTGATCTTTTAGTTTCCCGATCGTTTCAACCTCCGGCGCTTTGTCCGACCGCAGATCATGAACATATTCCTCGCGCAGATGATCATACAAAGAATGACTGTCTACAATATATGCAGCCAGACTGGCGATCATTCCGGCAATGATAAGAAAAAAGATCACATTGTGCCGGTCCGTCATTTCCAGTACAAGAATTGCCGATGTGAAAGGTGTTCGCGTGACGCCGGTTAAAAATCCAACCATACCCGACAATACCAATAAATTGGTATTGGTATCTGACATTTGAAACCATCCTGAAATCATGGAACCTATACCTGCGCCCGCACAAAGAGCAGGTGCAAAAACACCGCCGGCTGCCCCGGAGGTAAAAGAAAGCAACGGACCGAATATTCTCAAAAGGGAAACATCCCAGCTTGTATACTTCTGATGGGTAAACAGGATGTTCGCAATAAAGTCCTTGCCGGACCCAAACGTGTTTACATTAACAAATACTGCCAGTATAGTCAAAATGAGGGCTGATAAAATCAGATAAACCAGGTGCTGATAACCGCTTTTAAACGTTTTCTTCCAGCGAAATATTTTTAGCATCCCTTTCGAAAGGATACTGCCCGAAAGGCCGGTTAAGACCGCCACTCCGATCACCGGTATAAAAACAAATTTTGAAAGATTGCTTACATCCGGATACCCAAAATATAAATAAGGTCCCAAAAACGCCTGCGCAGTTAAGCCGGCAATGATGACGGCTGAGAACAGAGCCGTCTTAAAATAATTCAAGTGCGTTTTCGTGAGCTCCTCTACAGCAAATACAATTCCCCCGAGTGGCGTATTAAAAGCAGCGGCCAGCCCCGCTGCAGCCCCGGTCATGATCATATTCTTTTTAGATATTTTCGGCCACCAGGCCGGCAGCCATTGATTGATTTTATAAAATATCGATCCCGCGATCTGAATGGTAGGCCCCTCCCTTCCAATAGCCCCCCCGCCAAATACCATAATGATACTTGAACAGATCTTTACCATTATAATTTTAATACTGAGGAGTGAGCTTAATTGTTTATCAGTATTCGGGGAACTGACCTCAATGGCGGCCATCACCTGAGGAATGCCGCTCCCCCTGGCATAAGTGGAAAACCGATTCACTACCCACCAGGATAAAATAAAACAGACAGGCGTGATTATAAAAAAAAGATAGGGTGAATGGCTAATGATATAATGAGTGCCTTTTTCGGCCAGTGAAAAAATCCTGCTATATGCAACCGCAACCAGACCTGTAATCAGTGATGCCAGCCAAAAAGGAAGCGCCTGCAATAAACCGTTTTTAAACTTTTCACTTCCGATTTTATCAAATAAAACCTTAGCCCTTCTTTTTAGTCTTTTATGTAAGTCCATATATTTAAAAACAGACAGAACCTGCATGGTCCTGTCAATCTTCCGCAAAATTATCTGAATAGGAATGGATCCAATGATAAAAGGCTAAATGAATGTTCATTCTAATGCTTTTCTAATCTCCGGAAGCATGAAACATTTCAGGAAAAAAAGTCTTTGTTAACTGTTTGTTATCAAAGCGGTTCACAGGCGATTTTCAATGACCCTTAAAACTGGAAGCAACCGGTAAAACAACAGTCATACGCGTTCCTGTATTTATCTCTGATTGAACATGAATAAATCCTTTATGAAGTTTGATGATCCGGTTGGAAAGTGAAAGACCAAGGCCAAAACCTTCGAATAACCTTGCCTCTTCCGCCCTGTAAAATGGCTGAAAAATATTTTCAATGTCTTTTTCAGAAATCCCTTTTCCTTTGTCTTCGACCAAAATTTTGATTTCCTGGTCAATAATAAGAAGATCGATGTTGGCGTGATGGTCTGAAGAGTATTTGCATGCATTCAGCACAATATTTTTCAATGCGCTGAATAACAGTTCTTCATTGGCAAAAACGAGGAGCTTTTCTTCCTGCTCAGGCAACGAGCTGAAGTCAAGCGAAATGGAATATTCGGGACCGGATTTTGCCATTTCTGCAGGAAGCCGCAAAAGAATTTCATCGATGCGTAGCAGGTCAATCGCAATGCCTGCGGAAGTACCCGATGCCTTGGCAAACTCAAGGAGGCTGATGGTTAGTTTGTTGAGATGTAATACGTCCTCGTAAACCGATCTTATCATTTGTTCATAGTAGTCAGATCCTCTCGGACGCTGAAGGGTGATCTCCAGCTGGCTGGATATAGACGTTAACGGAGTTGTGAGTTCGTGGGAGGCATTAGCTATAAACCGTCCCTGAATATCAAAACTTTCCTGCAATCGGTTTAACAATTGATTGAGTGTGGAAGAAAGGTAAGACCATTCATCCGTGATTTTCGCTTCCTGATTTCCGATACGTCGTGTAAGACTCCCTGCGGATATTTCATTTACTTCATCCGTAATTTTTCTGAGTGGCTGCAGCAGGCGCCCTGAAAAAAAGTAACCGCTTAACAGTGTAATGATAATGCCCCCTGCAAAGCTTAACCAGAGTATTAAACGCAACTGCTTTAATTTGTTAAAGCCTTCTTCGTCAAAAGCGGCTTCAACGATCATCATATTATTTTGAGCATCTGCATAATGAAGAACGACTACATCTTTGTTACCAATGATCGTGTAACCTTTTCCATATTTCCTGGCGTTCTCCATCATTTCAACAGGCACGGGAATAGTATCTTTTTCCAGGTCACTGTACCGGTATATTTTATTATTGGAAAGATCAAAAGCTTCCACAATTTTATTTTTCAAAGCAACCGTTGTGGAAGCGTCAATCTGCTGAATTAGCTTCAGATCGAATACACCCGTCTGACTAAGCAATCTCCCGGTGGTTGTTGCCCGGTTGATAAGCCGTGTCTGAATATCTTTAATCCGGTTGATATAGGAAAAATAGTAAATAGAAATACATACCATACCCAGAATAACCAATACGAGCAGGGTAAATAATCCGGTGATCCTGAATTTTACGGGCATTAGAAATGGTCCTTTAATACATACCCCATTCCCACATGGGTCTGAATGAGTTTATGTTCAAAATCTTTATCTACTTTATTCCTGACATAACTGATGTAAACATCAATGACATTTGTATTCGTGTCGAAGTCTATGTCCCATACGTTGATGGCCAGATCGACCCTGGAAACAACACGGTTTTTATTTCGAAGCAGGTATTCGAGCAGCTGAAATTCCTTGGCCGTTAACTTTATTTTACGGGCGCCCCTGTATACTTCTTTGGAATCCAGATTCATTGAAAGATCCGCATGCCTTTAATATATTGCCAACCGGAAATTGCTGATTGACCGTGCGTTTTAAGAGCACGCGTATTTTTAACAAAAGTTCCCTGAACTCAAAAGGCTTCACCAGGTAATCATCTGCTCCTGCGTCATAGCCCTCCACTTTATCATTCATCTGGCTCATCGAAGTCAGCATCAATACAGGCACCTGCTCATTCGACCTTCGAATCAGTTTACAGAGCTCAAAACCGTTCATACCGGGCAGATTGATATCCAGAATGATCATGTTGAAATGATTACTGAGAAATATTTTCAAACCAATATGGCCATCATAAGCTACCTGCACATCATAACCCTGTTCCGAAAGACCCAGCCTGAGCGTGTCGGCAATTTTTTTTTCGTCTTCGACAATCAGAATTTGGCCATGCATGAATAATCGCGGCATCCTTTTGATGTTTGCACAGCCACAATTTACACTATCCGCCCCTCTTTTGCAGTTCTGTTTCCACGGAACAAAATGTCTAATGGTATTCTAATCCTTCTTTAATCACGGGTTAATGCGCTCATCGTAGATTGTGATTACTAAAAATATCCCATGGTCAGATTATTCAAAAAAATTCTGGTACCTGTAGATTTTACCGAAGGATCGGAAATCGCCATCCGGAAAGCCGTGCAGCTGGCGGAACCTTCTGAAGCGGCTATCTGCCTGTTATATGTCTGCAAACCTTTATTCTCTCTGAACATTTTTTCAAACACGGGTTATATCGTCGCCCCGGTTACGGAAATATTCACCGTAAAAGAAATCGAACAAAAAATAAAGGGCTATAAATCTTACATAAACAAATATCTGGATGGCGTGATTGTGGAAACATCCATATCTGAAACCGGGAGAATGCAACAAAGAATTGAAGAAACCGCTGAAGTGTTTGGACCCGATCTGATCATTATTTATAAAAAGGGCAATAAGTCTGTTTTTCCTTTTTTTAACCCGGTTTCTTCTGAGCGCATCGCCCGGAATACCGACTGTCCCGTGCTGACTATTAAAGAAGGATCCGGTGAGAAAAAAATTCGCAATATTGTTGTACCGGTAACTTATTGGGTACCGCAGCGAAAACTCGATATTGCCATCAAGCTGGCAAAAGTTTTTAACGCAAATATTCACCTCATTTCATTTCCGGATTGCCAGAAAGACGATGAAAATCCCGGTAATGCATTCATCGAATCCTTCAAGAAAATCCGCGAAAATGCCTCATTGATCATCAGGCATGGCCCGGTATCGGGAAATGATATAGCACGTGCCGTACTCAAATATTCGGAATCCGTGCAGGCTGATATGATCCTGGTGAATCCGGTTACCGAAAGCAGTATACACTATGTAATCGGCAAAATGCATATCAGCGATATGTTACCGGAAAATTCACAAATACAGATTCTTGACATTAAACCTTATTTTCTGTCCAATTAAAACCAAAGGAGAACTATATGAAACGGTTGGTATTTTCTGTTTTTTTTATACTTGGCGGATATAGTATGCACGCGCAATCATTACAGGATGCAAAATCACGCATGTACGATGAACGATATAACAGTGCAGCAGAATTACTGAGGAACAACATAAAGAATAATCCGCGTTCCACAGAAGCCTGGTACCTGCTTACTCGTTGTTATTTGAGTGACGATAAAATTTCTTCTTTCTGGGATTCTCTTCCCGCTATTCCCGCTGATCTGGAAAACACGCCATATATAGCCTGTGCTAAAGGAGACGTACTTCTGCAACATAATAAGAAAGATTCTGCCGCCGTATTTTTCAATGCTGCATTGGAGCAGTCGCGGCAAAAAGATCCGGCCATTCTTTTGGCAGTAGCTATAGCACATATTCGTGCCGATTCGGGAAATGCCGTGTATGCCCTGGATCTTTTATCCAAAGCCATCAAACTCGACAAAAAAAATCCCGCTTTATACATAGAACAGGGTAATGCTTTCCGGAGATTACGGAATGGCACGGAAGCTTATAAGGCTTACACAAAAGCCGGCGACATAAATCCGGTGTATGCGGAAGCACCTTATCGGCTGGGTGAATTATTTGTTACACAGAACAATCCGGATATGTATCTGAAATATTTCCGGCAGGCAATAGCTGCAGATTCATCGTATGCACCAGCCTGGTATGCTCTTTATTATCATTACTATTTTAATGACCCGGCACAGGCGATCGTTTATTTGAACCATTATATTTCGGTGTCCGATCCCGATCCCGCAAATGACTACAAAAAAGCTGATTTGCTGTACCTGACAAAAAAATACCCGGATGCCATCCGGGAAGCTGATCATCTGATATCAGCACAGAATGTTACAGTTGATCCGAGACTTTATAAACTCCGGGCCTACAGCTATAATGAATTAAATGATTCGGTAAAGGCGCTCGATAATATGCGAACCTATTTTAGTAACCAGCCCGATTCTTCTATTATCCCAAAGGATTTTGAATCCATGGCGAATTTGTATGCCCGATTTACCGGTAAAGAAGACAGCGCCGCTATGTTTTTGGGCAAAGCAGTAAACCTGGAAAAAGACAGCGTACTAAAAGTCGGTTACTATAAGAATATCGCGGATCTCTATAAAAAAATGAATGATTATAAAAACCAAAGCGTATGGTTGGGCCGTTATTATCAATCGAATGCCAAAGCCGGTAACGTTGACCTGTTCAACTGGGGTGTATCAGCCTATCTGGCTAAAGATTATTCATCAGCTGATTCGATTTTTACACTGTACTCCGAAAAATATCCCGGGCAGACATTTGGGTATTACTGGAAAGCAAGGGCGGATATTGCCATCGATACCACCATGGAAAAGGGACTGGCTGTTCCTTCTTATAAGGAGGTCATCAGACTTTCAACAAATGATAGCGCGGGGCATCCCAATAAAAAATGGCTGATAGAAGCATATGGTTATCTGGCAGCTTATGAAGCCAATACGGAAAAAAATTATCCGGAGGCGATGGAATATCTGGAAAATCTGCTTGTTCAGGATCCGGATAATACAAGTGCTAAAAAATATATTGAAATATTGAAAAAAAATAACGCCAGGTCGGCCATCTCTAAAAACAAATAACGGGTGTTTCTTCAGGATTATGCTAACTTAAAAGACCGGTATGGATCGCCGGTCTTTTGCTTTATTTTAAAACGGTGGTTACGATATGTTTGCAAATATTTACGGAATTCTTACTTTTCTGGTCGTCCTGACGGCAACTTTCAGCTATATAAATGTCCGGTTTATTAAACTGCCTGCTACGATCGGCATCATGCTGATTTCACTGATTTGCTCATTATTAATTATCTGGCTTGGCAAATACTTTCCCTCCGTTTCAATGTATATTAAATCACTGGTTGGTTCCATTGATTTTGAAACCATACTCATGCGTGCCATGCTGAGTTTTCTGTTATTTGCAGGCGCCATACATATTGACATTCAAAAGCTCCGGAAAGAAATCGTTCCCGTCATTACCTATTCCACGATCGGCGTGGTGATATCAACCGCGTTTATTGGAACCGCCATGTATTTTATATTTCAAATCTTTGGCATGCAGGTGCCTTTTATCTACTGTCTGCTATTTGGTTCCCTGATTTCTCCGACAGATCCGATTGCCGTGCTTGGAATCCTGAAACAGTACCGCATTCCAGCTTCCATGGAGATCAAAATCAGTGGCGAATCTCTTTTTAATGATGGTGTGGGGGTTGTCGTGTTCATAAGTCTGCTTGATATTGCCATGATGGGCAGCGATGATCATGGCATCCTGCAGACAACCCTGCTTTTTCTCAAAGAAGCCGGAGGTGGAATCGCCTGGGGACTCATTTTGGGCTATGGAGGATTTTATCTTTTAAAGTCCATCGACCATTACCAGGTGGAAGTGCTGATCACCATCGCGGTCGTAATGGGTGGCTATCTGCTGGCCAGCCATCTGCATGTTTCAGGACCACTCGCTATGGTCGTTGCAGGAATAATAATCGGTAACAAAGGCACACGGGAAGCGATGTCAGCTACCACCAAAGATTATGTAAATAAATTCTGGGAACTGATCGATGAAATGCTGAATGCATTGCTTTTTCTTTTGATCGGCTTCGAGATGATCATATTATCATTCGACAACAGAGTGATACTGATTGGCCTGATAGCCATTATTATTTCACTGACCGGAAGATATATCAGCGTTTTTATTCCCACTCTTTTTATGTCCTACAAGAAAACTTTCGACAGAACGATGCTGCCCATTCTGACCTGGGGAGGGCTCAGGGGTGGGATCTCGGTAGCTCTTGCACTTTCTTTGCCCAGAGGTGAATTCAGAACCATTATCGTTTCGATTACCTATATCATCGTCGTCTTTAGTATCCTGGTGCAGGGACTGACGATTGGGAAACTGGCCGGAAAATTGACACACGATAAGAATAAATCATGAAAGAATTATTTGGCGCGATCATCAAATTCTTAAAAGACCGGTTCAATCTCAACGACGACAGGGCCGACGAGAGCCTGATTACCGAAAATATAAAAAAGGACGTCAATTTTAAAGGTACCAATCTATGGACGCTTATTTTTGCCATTATGATCGCCTCGATCGGACTGAACGTAAATTCTACGGCAGTGATCATCGGTGCCATGCTGATTTCTCCTATTATGGGTCCCATCATGGGCATCGGCCTCGGATCGGCAACCAATGACTTCGATCTGATGAGGGCCGGTTTTAAAAACCTGATGGTGGCAGCAGTCATCAGTATCCTTACTTCCGCCATTTACTTTTATATCACACCCCTGCATGAAGTCAATTCTGAATTGCTCGCGAGAACAAACCCTTCGGTCTGGGATGTGCTGATTGCATTTTTCGGCGGACTGGCGGGGATTGTTGCCGGAACGCGCAGACAGGCCGGCAACGTAATACCCGGCGTGGCCATAGCCACGGCACTGATGCCTCCGCTTTGCACAGCAGGATTCGGGCTCGCGTCAGGTAACTGGATTTATTTTTTCGGCGCCTTATATCTTTTTTTTATTAACAGCCTTTTTATCTGCCTTGCCGCCTTTTTGATTGTTAAACATCTCCGTTTTAAGAAACATGAATTTGAAACCGAACAACGGGCAAAAAAGGTGAGGCGTATTGTATGGATTATGGTCACGATTGCGCTATTACCCAGCATATACCTGGCTTACCGGATTGTTCAGCGTGAGATTTTCGAAACCAATGCGAAATTGTTTGTGAAAAACGAATTTAATTTTACCCGGACCCAGGTTATCAGTAAAACATTTAAAATGCAGGGCCGGAAAAAGACGATTGAACTTTTGCTGGTCGGTCAGGACCTGTCAAAAGAACGGCTGGACACGCTCGAATCCAAATTGAAATCATATAAACTGGGTAATACAGATCTGGTCATACACCAGGGCCTGGACGCAAAACAGGAAATTGATATTGCCCAAATAAGGGCGAGTATCCTGGAGGATGTATTCCGGAAAGAAAAACAGGAAGATACGACCGTTTCCGCCTCTGCCGTGGCCGGAATGGATTATCCGGATATTCGCAAAGAACTCAACGTTTTATATCCGGACATGTTGCACTACTCGCTGACACGAACAATTAACACCAATATCAGCTCAGGTAAAAAAGATACCCTTTCCCTGTTCACCGCAAAATTTAGAAAGTTACTTAGAAAGACCGAACAGGTAAAACTGGGAAAATGGCTTGATGAACGTATTAAAATGGATTCGGTAAAAGTATTCATCGAACCCTAACTGAATGAAGTATCTGATATGCTAGGTTTTCCCTTCCGAAGTTTCCCCCTCCGAAACTTTTCTTCTTTCATTGATTTCTTCCTGTAACTTCAAAATCATTTCTTCACATTCCTTAAACTCTTTACCACGTACGCCGGCATTCATCATACGGGTATACTGATGTGTATAGTTCATAAGCAGTTCGTAAACCTCAAAAGGAGTCAATGTTTTCAAGTGTAAGTCACCGTTGGTATTATTATTTCCTTTCACCCTTTATTGTAATTGTGTTATACTACAGATCCTTCAAAATTAACAACCGGATAACATTTTTAAGTATACTTCAACTCAAATACACCTTTTCTAATTACATTCTAATCCTGCCTTAATCTCCGATTAATAAACGCCATTTACCTTGTCGGGACTATTTGTCCATTATGAAAAAGATTATGAAAGATTTCCGGCAGCGGCAGGAAAATCATTAAATCGCAAAACAGATTTTGATGTTCACGCAATCCAATCAGTTTTTTGATTATTCAAAAATAAAAAATTACTCCATGGAAAATTTCGACCTGTATATCTCAGAAATAAAAATGCTGAAAGTAAAATCTATCGGCCGTTTTATAGATTTGAATCATTATACAAGTATTCAAAGTGGCTACCCGGCTGTACTCAATATTTTGCAGAAGCATGCATTAATGGATCTGAGCTTGCTTTCCGTTGAAAAAATAAAACGCTATCTGATGTTATTTCATCAACTGGAAGATTTATTCTCCCGGTTTGACAAAAATTATCCGCAATTGTTTATGCAGGCTCAAAACGGCATCCTTTCGAGAGATCTGTTATATGAATATTTAAATTTCATTTTTAATGATATCAGGCTGGATGACGATGTAACTTCTGCACAATCCCTGATAGGAATCTATTCAGCCATTCTCACCAAACAAAATTCTATTATAGCGTTAAAAAATAAAACAGAAGACATGCTATTAGAAAGATCTCTCAGTCAACATAAAGTGCAATCAATCCACAACTGACCAGGAAATTAAAAATGTTTGCAAAATAAAAGATCCTCAGCATGTAAGAGCAGGCAGAAACGATCTGCAAAAACTCCGTGAATCCCGGGCTTTTCCGTTCCTTATTTTAGAAAAAAGAGGCCGCCCTGCGGCGGTCTCTTTTACAACCTGTACGGGCGATAAAAATATGCTAATTTGAGAAGCAGGAATAGCAGGTCAGACACGCTGACTGGAAAATCACCAAATGGTCCGGCAGAATTTATGAAAGATAATAAAGGAAATAGGACAGGTATTTTATCCTTCTTCGAACAATCCCAGCTGATCCGTATTTTTATTTCGATTTTTGCTTATTGACTGACCATCAAAGTTTGAGATCCCCACACCCAGCAGCCTGATCAATTTATCTGCAGGTTCCGTATCATCGAGTAATTTCCTGGCGGTTACGGAAATGGTTTCTTCATCATCTACGGATTCTGACAGAGACAGGCTCCGCGTGATTTGTTTGAAGTCGCTGTACTTAACTTTTAATGTAATAGTCCGGCCTTTCAGATCGTTATGTTTTGTGCGCCTGGCCACAGTCGCGGCCAAACCGTCGATGGCCCGGTACATTTCATCAGGATCCGTCAGGTCATAGGAAAATGTATCTTCTGCGCTGATGGATTTGGTTTCGCGATTGGGTTCTACCGCGCGATCGTCTATTCCCCGCACGATGTTGTAATAGAAGTGACCCACTTTGCCAAACTGCTTTGTCATTTCATTTTTTGTGAGTTTCTTCAGATCAGCACCGGTAAACAAACCCATGCTTTTCATTTTTTCTGCTGTAACCTTTCCCACGCCGTGAAATTTTTCAACCGGCAATTTTTCCATAAAACGTTCGACTGCAGAGGGGCCGATAAACGCCAGGCCATCCGGCTTATTGATATCAGAGGCCATCTTGGCGACGAACTTATTGACGGATACACCGGCCGAAGCGGTTAATTGCAATTCATCCCGGATGGCCTGTCTGATTTGTTTCGCAATATCAATGGCTGATCCGATGCCCGGTTTGTCGTTCGTTACATCGAGATAGGCCTCATCCAGTGACAATGGTTCTACCAGATCTGTATAACGATGAAAAATTGCACGTATTTTTTCTGAAACGTCTTTGTATGCCGCGAAACGGGGTTTGATAAAAATAGCGACGGGACAAAGACGCAGGGCTGTTTTAGAAGGCATGGCAGAGCGTACGCCGTACTTTCTTGCTTCATAACTCGCGGTGGCCACCACTCCTCCGCGTCCCTCAGGCGAACCACCCACAACAATGGGTTTGCCCTTTAACTCCGGATTGTCGCGTTGTTCAACAGATGCGTAAAAAGCATCCATATCTATATGTATGATCTTACGTATGGATTTTCCGGGCTCAGACATTTTAATAAACGGGATCGGATCGTAAGTTAGTTTTTTGCCGCGATGCCACCTCTAATTTAAGGTACTTCTGTATTCATTCGGCGTATGCCCTACCCGCTGCTTAAACAACCGTGTAAAATGCTGTGGATATTTAAATCCCAACTCATAAGAGATCTGACTAACCGATTTGTTCCGGTCAAATATTTTTTCTTTTGCCACTTCAATCACTTTGGACTGAATGTACTCCTGCGCTGTTTTTCCTGTTTCCTTTTTTATCAGATCACCAAAGTAGCCGGAAGATAAATGTAATTCACCGGCACAATAAGACACTGACGGCAAACCGGCATGCTGTGCATGATCCGAATTATAAAAATTATTTAACAGTGTTTCAAACTTTTGCAGAATCCCTTCGTTTACTTTATCACGGGTAAGAAACTGACGATCGTAAAAACGAACACAATAGTCCAGAAACAATTCAATATTGGATACGATCAGTCGTTTGCTGTGCTTGTCTATGGCGCGCTCCAGTTCATAGGAGATTTTTGAAAAGCAATCCAGTACAATTTTTCTCTCGAGCTCCGACATGTGTAACGCTTCATTAGATTGATAGCCGAAAAAATTATAATCCCGAATATGCTTTCCCAGCGACGTTCCATGAATTAAATCAGGATGGAAAATCAATGCATAGCCCTTTGGCTGGTAGGTTTCACCATTACTGTTCATACCGGCCACCTGTCCCGGCGCAAGAAATACCAATGTTCCTTCCTGATAGTCATACGTCTCCCGGCCATACACGAGATCACCACATTTCACGTCTTTCAGTAAAATGGTATAAAATCCGAAGTACATACGGGAGCCCTGGCGCGGGTCTGCTTTTGACAAATCAACCACACTCACCAATGGATGGAGCGTTGGATTTTTATTAAAAACATTGTAGTCATTGATGGATTCAAAGCGCCTGATTTCATGATTCATACATCACGATCTTTTTGTCTCCTTAAAATTAATGCATAAATCATCTCCTGACCCATCCCGTCTGCTAAATCCGCAATAATGGTAGATAATGCCGCAATCCGTATACAGGGATGACAC
This sequence comes from uncultured Bacteroidota bacterium, assembly GCA_963759335.1. Classification (GTDB taxonomy): domain Bacteria; phylum Bacteroidota; class Bacteroidia; order Chitinophagales; family Chitinophagaceae; genus Puia. The sequence goes on along the minus strand of CAVWYU010000017.1, from coordinate 1,429,710 downwards.
ACAAACTGCAGGAACTTTGCTTCAGTAAAAAGCAGGATACTAAAAATATAAATATGAAAAAACGATTATTAGGAACGAATGGTTTGGAAGTTTCGTCACTGGGGTTGGGATGCATGGGATTAAGCTTCGGTTACGGACCTGCAACAGAAAAACAGGATGCCATCAAACTGATCAGGACAGCATTTGACCGGGGTGTCACTTTCTTTGATACGGCTGAAGTATACGGACCATTCGAAAATGAAGAATTGCTGGGAGAAGCATTGGAGCCCTTTCGTAATCAGGTTGTCATCGCCACCAAATTCGGTCTCAGAGACGGCAGGCCGACGCTGGGTCCGGACAGCCGCCCGGAGCGCATCCGGGAAGTAGCGGCAGCCTCACTGAAAAGATTGCGCACCGATCGTATCGATCTGTTCTATCAGCATCGTGTAGATCCAAATGTTCCCATGGAAGAAGTCGCCGGAACCGTGAAAGAATTAATCGCTGAAGGGAAGGTAAAACATTTCGGGTTATCAGAAGCTGGTGTGCAATCCATTCGTAAAGCCCATGCGGTGCAACCCGTGACTGCCCTGCAAAGCGAGTATTCGCTTTGGTGGCGTGAACCGGAAAAAGAAATACTCCCGACACTTGAAGAATTGGGTATCGGGTTCGTTCCATTCAGTCCGCTGGGCAAAGGATTTTTAACCGGTGTCATTAATGAAAATACATCTTTCGATAAAAACGATTTCCGTAATACCATTCCGCGTTTTTCGGAAGAAAACCGGAAGGCAAACCACGTACTGATTGATTTGCTCGGAAATATTGCTGCGGAAAAAAAAGCAACACCCGCGCAGATCGCGTTGTCCTGGCTGCTTGCACAAAAACCGTGGATCGTACCCATTCCCGGCACAACGAAACTGCACCGCCTGGAAGAAAATGTAGGCGCTGCTGAGATTGTGTTATCAGAAACCGATCTTATCAAGATTAACGAAGCATTGTCCCATATCGAAGTCCAGGGCCATCGTTATTCCGAACAGGCACAGAAGATGGTGAACCGCTGATATAAATAATCAAAAACCAAAAAAATTATAAAAAATAAAGAAATGAGTAACCAGTGAAGAATATCATGCGCTTCAATAAACGGGATGTTGAACGGGACGGGAGCTGCTGGTCATTAAAGATGGCAGGGCCACAGAGGTGGAGTCAGAGATAAAGAAATGACTTCAAAAAATAAAAATATCTTTCTGAAATGACGCTGGCATAATATCTGATTAACTTCTGACAAGCTTTTGCCCATCGCTCCGGCCAGGGCAAAAAAAGTAAGCCAGCCCGAAGTAAATCCACCGGTCGGACGAAGACCAACCCGAAAAAGAAAGATCTCTCTGCTTGCTAAAACGAATTCAATAAATTCGATGGGAAGCAGTATCCAGGAATGAAAATGGGCCGCAGTCACTGCCGGCAACCTTTTTTCCCATTTTTGGAATCGCAGTTATATTACCTGATACTATCTATAACACTGGCAATATTCTGTTCATCATAAACGGTCAGCTTACCCTTTTTTCTTTTGTAAAAAGCTTTCGCTGCTTCAAATGCTTTTTCCTTATCACCGGTTACCCGGGCAATATCATAGGCAACCCACAACCTGAACAGGTCCCGGTTTTTACGAATAAAAAGGAAGATGGATACAGCAAGAACAATGATCAGGGAGAATTCAAAGGCGATGATGAGAATGTTATTAATTTTCATGTAGACGGGTTTCGAAATATAAGATGAGAAATTGCAAAACCCGTACCTGCAAAAAGTAATCAGCCAGCCGGTTTTCAAAATAGATACAAATGTTCCCACGACATATTTTTTGTGGAAAATGATCCACGGGCTCATATATACGAAAGCCACCACTGCCTGTGCGATCGCTTATAATCCCCATACCACCGGCAGGGATAGTAAAGAAGGAATACAACAAATACCCATAATACATATACTGCCCACAATGGCAGGCCAAAATCTTTCACCTGCCACACGATCGGCGATCCGTCAGATTTCATCGGCAGCCCTGACACCAGCGCAAGACCGATATTTAAAACCCTGAGCAGGGTTAAATGAAGGATGAAATAAAAGTATGGCACGTTTCCATACACCCTGCAAAACCCGGCCATGCGGCTTACCGTATTTTCGGTAAATGACAATAACAACATCAGCGGCCCCAGCGTAATGAGGAAAAAAAGCAGCGAAGGCGATTGCTTGGTGACATTTAAAAAAGACAATATCGTATGGCTGGTGTTACGTTGCCCCGTCCATGGCGACGGATCGCCATAGTGATTGATCAGCCTCAGTACCAAAAATAATATAACCGCCGAAACACCTGTAATGCGTAATATTCTTTTTCGTTTATGGGCATCATACCCGTTTTTATAAAGAACACCAAATACATAACCCGTCAACAATGCACCACTCCAGGGTATAACGGCATATAACACGGCAATCGATCTGTCGGCGTTCAACGGAATAAAAACACCCCTGGCCGATAAAAACAATTTGGATAAACCTGCCGCAGCACCGTTTGCCGGCAGCTGCATATAATCGAGCACATTGTGGCCGAAAATGATTACAATAGCAACAGTAGCAATAACAGTTATAGGCAAACGAAGCAGCACTCCTAATATGATCATGCCGAACCCGGTCGCCCATAGTACTTCCAGAATGATCAGGTGATATTGCAAATCGAATGTAAACAGCAGACTGATGATCAGCATATCGGAAAGGATCAGCCAGGTCCCCCGCTTGAACAGGAAAATGCTCAATTCTTTTTTTGTCCTTCGTTGTCCCGCCAGGTAAGCCGAAACACCACTTAAAAAAACAAATCCCGGTGCACAAAAATGGGTAATCCATCGCGTAAAAAACAGGATGACCGTTGTAGTTTGCATATTAAGCGGCGGATGACCCGGGTAATGCAAAAAATCACGCGTATGATCCAGTGTCATGACAATCATGATGATTCCACGAACGATATCAATAGAGTGTATCCGCTCTTTCATAATCTGCCCAAAATTGTTAAATACCCCGGATCATACATCCGGAAGATGACATAAATTCGTAACGATGAAAGATAATAAAATCGCAGAACGGGGACATGAATTTTATATGAAATCCTGTATTGACCTGGCAATGACAGCCAAAGCCAGAGGGGATGCACCGGTAGGTTCTGTGGTAGTTCAGAATGGCTCCGTCATTGCCGAGGGTATTGAAGGTGGAAAAACGAAAAAGGATATTACGTTTCATGCAGAGATAGAAGCCATTCGTGAAGCCAATATCATCACAGGAAATTCCGACCTGTCCGATTGTATCCTGTATACAACTCATGAACCCTGCATCATGTGTTCCTATGTGATCCGCCATGCCAGAATTCAAACCGTTGTGTTCGGCATCTCCGTGGTTGAAACGGGCGGTGTGCATTCTTTTTATCCCATACTTACAGATACAAAAATTAAATTATGGGGAAAGCCGCCCCGTATTGTAAAGGGTATTATGGAGAGAGAAATAAAAAATGCCATTTTACGCTGAAAGGATATTAGACTAAATTTTTGCGAAATGATATTCAATCCGGAATTTTCTCCGTTTCCTGCACTAACTACCAGGAGATTTGTATTGAGAGAATTAAACAAGGCAGACGCACATTTGATCCATGAACTGCGTTCGGATCAGGAAACCAATGCACTGATCGGTCGTGAGAATTCAAAAAGTGTAGAGGACGCACTTTTATTTATTGAACGCATTCAAAATGGCGTCCGGCGAAATGAAAGCATCTATTGGGTCGTTTGTTCTGAAAATTCTCCGGATTTAATAGGAACCATCGGCCTCTGGAATTTTGACAAATCTGCCAGGTCAGCGGAGATTGGATATGAACTATTGCCTGGTTTCCGGGGTCAGGGAATTATGCCTGAAGTCCTCTTGCGGGTTGTTCAATTTGGTTTTGAACAGGTCAAATTAAAACAGATCCATGCTTTTTGTCTGGAAAAAAACACCCGTTCTGTGAAACTTTTAGAGAAGTGTGGATTTACAGTAATGTCATTGGAGGATGATATTCCCCCGGAAATTCCCGGCATGTTACACTTCGTGGCAACGCCTGCCTGACCGGAATTCCCATTTTGGGCCGGGATTTCATTACCACAATCGCTGATAAACAATTTCAAATAAATTTTACGGAAATGATTACATATTCCCATGCTGCGGTTACAAATACCCGATCATACCCCACTGACAGGCTCAAATCCAATCTGCCATTTAAAGCTAATAAAACTCCGGTATCCTGAAACAGCCATGAGCATCAAAACTCATAGCATTTTATTGGCTTCACCCTATTTTAATCCGTTATGAACAAGAACGAATGGCAACCGGATATCGCATCCCTGGAAGATCAGTTAAAATCCCAGACTGAAATATTTGATAAAGCACTCAAAAAAAATACCTGTCTGGACGAATTAAGAAAGTTATTCCACGAACTGAGAATTTTAAAGGAGCAGGTCGATGCATTATACAAACAAAAAACCATCGGTTTGTAAATCGTACCCTGTCTTGCGGGCTCCTGTTTTAAGACAGACGTTCATCCCGAATTTGGTTATCTTCAGGTCGTGCTATTCACCAACTGATGAAATCATTTCTGTTCTGTCTGATTTTTATTGAATTCTTTTCGGCAGCGGTCCATGCGCAACAGGTGAATGTCGACAGCCTGATCAGGCACATTGAAAATACTCCCAATGACACCGCCGGACTCAGCAAATTGCTTGATTATACGAATGAAATTAGTTTTCACGATCCGGCCCGCGCATTGCCTCTTGATTTAAAAGCTGTTGAAATGGCCAGGCAATTACACAGCCGGCAACTGGAAGCCAATGCTCTAAATTCTGCCGCTGAAGACAATCATTTCCTGGGCAATTATGCAGAAGGTTTGAAGATGCAGATTGAAGCTTTACAGATTTTCAGGCAATTGAATAATTTAACCGGACAGGCGGAAACACTTGGCTTCATAGGGGTTCTTTACAATGAACTCGCTGAGTACAGACAGGCACTGAATTACCTGATTCCGGGGGATTCAATTTTCCAGGAAATGCCGGGTAAATTCATGGGTTGTTTTACACTCGCCAATATGGGAGATGCCTATGATTCCCTGCACATGACCGATTCTGCAATGTATTATATACGCGAAGCCTATTACAAATTTTCCGAAACGGACAGGCCCCATCTGCAGTCATACATCCTCAATCATATGGGAAGCGTTTATGCGCAGTTTGGCAATTACGATTCTGCCCTGTATTTTTTTAATAGTGCCGTTTCGAACAGCCTGAAAGTGAACGATCAGCTGAATATGTCCATGTCACTAAAATATATTGCCGATATCTATTTCACCAGGGCTGTATATGATTCGGCCTTGTGGTATGCGCGTCATTCATTTGATGCTGCGAAAGGCATTCCTTCCCGATTACATATCCTTAAAGCGAGTGACCTGCTCGCGACTCTGTACAGCAAAAAACATCAGACGGATAGTGTATTGTTTTACCTCGGTATTGTTCTCGCCATGAAAGACAGTTTGTACGGTCCTGATAAATATCACAAACTGCAGGTGATCCTGCTCGATGAACAGCAGCATCAAAATGAAGTAAGACAAAGCGAAGAAAATTTCAGAAACCGGGTAAAATACATTGTACTGACTTCCGCACTTGCATTGTTCCTGCTGATCGGATTTATCCTGCTAAGAGCTAACCGTCTAAAACAAAAAGCAAATAAGCAATTACAGTCCCAAAAGAAAAAAATTGAACAAACGTTGTCCGAACTTAGATCTACCCAGGCACAGCTGATACAGTCTGAGAAAATGGCATCTCTCGGTGAACTGACAGCGGGTATTGCGCACGAGATCCAGAACCCATTAAACTTTATAAATAATTTTTCTGAAGTAAATACCGAGCTGATGGGTGAGCTTGAAGAGGAAGCTGACAAAGGAAATCTGGATCAGGTAAAATCCCTCGCAAAAGATATCCGGGATAATGAGCAAAAGATTACGCATCATGGAAAAAGAGCAGACGGGATCGTCAAAGGCATGTTGCAACACTCGCGTTCGGGTACGGGAGTAAAAGAACTGACCGACATCAATGCGCTGACTGACGAGTATCTGCATTTAGCCACTCATGGCTTTCGCGGGCGCGAAAAATCTTTTAATGCAAACATCACAACTGACTTTGATAAATCAATAGCCCCCATGGAAATTGTTCCGCAGGATATCGGCCGTGTACTGCTGAATTTGTTTAATAATGCCTTTTATTCAGTTTCTGAAAAAAAGAAGCAGGAAACCGGTTATGAGCCGATGGTTTCAGTAAAGACAAAAATGGCAAATAACAAAATTGAAATTTTTGTAAAGGACAATGGACACGGAATTCCTCAAAAATTGATAGACAAAATATTCCAGCCTTTTTTCACAACAAAACCTGCCGGACAGGGAACGGGACTCGGGCTTTCGCTGAGTTATGACATCATTAAGGCGCATGGAGGCGAAATCAGGGTTCACACTGAAGAAGGCAGGTTTACAGAATTCACCGTGGAATTACCGGCAGGTTAGAATGGATTGGACATTTTCAAAATATTCATTGACTACCTTTATCAGCGGATCACCTTACGTTTAAATATTAATATGTATGAAAGCAAAACACGTTGTTTTCTTATTTTTTGTCCAGATCCTTAATCTTTCTGTCAGCTACGCCAATAACGAAATATTTTTAAGTTGTAATATTTCCGACAGCTCCAGGCTGCCTCCGGTTGAAACCAATAAGCCGAACAGTAACTACAAACCGGCATTTACCGGCCAGACAAGGATAACCGGTGTAAAAACAACCACTCCATACAATGTGGAAAAAATAGCGGAAAAACTGGGCCCTCCTTTCGCCATTGTCGCCATGCCCGACGGCCGGTTGATGATTACCATCAAATCAGGCTATATGGAAATCCATGATGCAGACGGGAAACTGGTTAAAAAAATTACCGGTTTACCGGGTGTTGTATATGGAGGTCAGGGAGGTTTGCTGGACGTAGCTTTTGATCCAAACTTTGCCGCCAATAAATGGATGTACTGGAGTTATTCGGAAAGATATCAAAAGGGTAATATAACCGCAGTTGCCAAAGGAACCCTAAACGAAACCAGCGGTAAAGTTGAAAATGTATCAGTCATTTTTCGCGCATTACCGGCTACCGGCAGCAATATACAATATGGTTCACGGCTGGTGTTTGACAAAAACGGCTACCTGTTTGTAAGCGTGGGAGAAAAATATCTTCCGGAATCCCGGGTACAGGCACAGGAATTAAATTCACTGCTGGGAAAAATTGTTCGCATCACGACCGACGGAAGCCCTGCTCCCGGAAATCCTTTTATCAAAGACGCCGGCGATAAAGCTGAAATTTATTCTTACGGACACCGGAATCCCGATGGCCTCGATATAAATCCGGTAACAGGTGCCTTATGGGAATCAGAATTTGGCCCCCGCGGCGGAGACGAGATCAATATTATTCAGCCCGGAAAAAATTATGGATGGCCGGTGATTACATACGGCATAGATTATAGTGGTCAAAAAATGGGTGACAGCATTCAGCAAAAAAAAGGGATGGAACAACCGGTGTATTATTGGGATCCGGTTATTTCTCCCTGCGGTATTTGTTTTTACAAAGGCAACGCGATACCCGAATGGAAAAATAATCTGTTTGTATCCGCACTCAGCGGACAGCATCTTGACCGGCTGGTGATAAAGAATAACAAAGTTGCAGGAGAAGAAAGATTACTCACGGATGTAAAGCAGCGTTTTCGGGACGTAACATACATGAATGATATGTTATACGCCATAACCGACGAAGGGGATATTTACCGGATAAGTAAGAAATAGAAATGGCCCTCTAAGCCTGCATCTGCACAGGAAATAATACTAACTATTATTTAACGATCTCATAGCGCAATCAATCCGCTGTGCCTGAAAAATATGCTATATAGGCAGAGAAATTGCAGGTCTTTTATACTAATAATCAGATGGCACCCTGTCAGTCCGGACATGTGCGGAATACAAAAAACGGATAAATAATTCATTTTGTCACAAAATGAATCCAGGTGTGTCTTAATAATAATGAAACAGGAAGAATACAATATTGACGAATTCAGGCCGATGCTGTTTTCGATAGCCTATAATATGCTGGGCACGATTGCAGACGCAGAAGATATGGTTCAGGAAACCTATATCAGCTGGTTAAACTCTGATAAACCGCATGTGGAAAATATAAAATTCTATCTGATCCGTACGGTCAGCAATAAATGCATAACCTATTTAAAAAAACTAAAAAAACAAAGAGAAACATATAAAGGCACCTGGCTGCCGGAACCCATTATATCAATTCCCGAGGCCGAAGCGAATACAGAAGTACAGGATAAACTGTCCATCGGATTTATGTACCTGCTTGAAAAACTCTCCCCGATTGAAAGAGGCGTCATGATCCTGAAAGAAGCATTTAATATCGATCATACGCAGATCTCAGAAATTTTTGATATTTCCTATGAAAATTCACGGCAGCATTTCAGCCGTGCCAAAAAGAAATTAGCCATTGAAAAAACAAGATTTAAAGTAAATACGAATGATCATGAGACGATTCTTCGGGAATTCCTAAACGCCTGCGTAAGTAATCAGCCTGAACGGCTTATTGAGATTTTGCGCGAAGACGTAATTCTTTATTCGGATGGCGGGGGAATTGTTAAAGGTGTATTAAAACCAATTTTTGGAAAAGAAAAAGTTTTACGGCTTTTTACCAGCGGAATGAAAAAATTATCCCAATATAACCAGGTGGAAATTTTGTCAGTAAACGGCACCTGTGGCGCAGCATTATATCAGATTTCAAATAAAAACTTCCCGGTTGTTTTGGTGGCCATAGACACGGATGAAGATGGCAAAATATACAACGTTTACTTCATTGCCAACCCGCAAAAAATAAAACCTTTGGTTCAATAAGGGTTTTACCATCGATCTCTGTCACAATTATTACATCATGAACTCTTGTGACTATGAAAACAATACATTATACCGTAAACATATTGATGACGGCGCTTTTCAGCCTTATCCTGATTTCTAAAGCATCTGCGCAAAAAACGAATGCGAAGCTTCATCAGTTATTCGACAACTATTACCGGGAAAGCCTGCCATTTGACCCGATCACGGAAACCTTTTTGGGCAACCATACATTCGACGACCAGGTTGCCAATAATATTTCCGGGCCCTACCTCAAAAAGAAATACGCATTTGACCGGAAATACCTCGGGCTTCTCGAAACCTTCGACATTAAAAAACTCGGAACAGATGATCAGATATCCTACGGGTATTTAAAAGAACTACTCAACGATGATCTGCAAAGGAGTGCTTACCATTTCGAATATATTCCGTTCACCCAATTTATCTCAACGCCGGTGGATTTTGGAACACTGGGACAGGGAACGTCGGCGCAGCCTTTTAATACGCCCGCTCAATATTTAATCTGGCTGAAACGTGTTGATCAGTTTATAACGTGGATGGATACCGCCAGGGCTAATATGCGAAAAGGCATTGCTACGGGCAATGTTTTACCAAAGACGCTGGTTTTGAAAATAATACCCCAGATGGAAACGCTGGGAGATCCTGACACTTCAAAAAATATCTTTTTTAATCCGGTGAGGAACTTCCCTGCTTCTTTCACAGAAGATCAGAAGGCCATGCTGAAATCAAAATTTGACACGGTGATCGGTGGCCGGTTATTACCGGAATACCGCGGATTTGCCCTGTTCTTAAAAAATGAATATTTACCGCATGCACAGGATAATCCGGGTCTGAATGCCATACCGGAAGGTCCGGGCATGTATCGTGTTTACATCCGGCAGTATACCACCACCAATAAATCCCCGGAAGAATTGTATCAGACAGGCTTGAACGAGGTAGCGCGCATTACCCGTAAGATGGAGCAATTAAAATCACAATTTGAATTCAGGGGAACCTTACAGGAATTCCTTACATGTCTGCGAACCGATTCGCAGTTTATGCCATTCAGAACATCCGAAGAAGTTTTGCAGGCTTACCGGAATATTTATGATACGATCAAACCAAATCTGAATAAGCTGTTCGATGTAAGTCCGAAAGAACAATTTGAAATAAAAAGAGTGGAGGCATTTCGTGAGGCAGCGGCCAATGGTCCGAGTTATATGACCGGTTCAATCGCCGATAACCGGCCCGGCACTTTTTATGTGCCTGTTGTGGATGCCAGAAAAATCAATGTCACTTTTTTAGGGATGGAAGCCACCTTCCTGCACGAAGCTATTCCGGGACATCATTACCAGATCGCTCTCCAAAGTGAAAACACAAGCTTACCTGATTTCAGAAAACAGATAAATTTTACGGTCTTCACGGAAGGCTGGGCCTTATATGCTGAAACATTGGGTAAACAACTGGGATGTTATCATGACCCTGCCCAGCAAATGGGTGCACTCAATAATGATATGCAACGGGCTCTGCGACTGGTCATAGATGTCGGCATTCATACGGGGAAAATGAGCAGGCAGCAGGCGATCGAATTTATGATGAGCCACGAATCCATCAGCGAAGACGATGCAGCTCTGTCGGTCGAAAGGTATATGGGTTATCCCGGACAGGCGCTTTCCTACAAGACCGGTCAGCTGGAAATTCTCCGGTTAAAACATGTATATCAAAAAAAGTTAGGCCCCAGATTTAATATCATCAGGTTCCACCATGCCTTATTAACAAAAGGTGATATGCCGCTTTCTGTTCTCGATACCTATATCGCAGCATGGGCAGCAGAACAATAGAACCTGTTTATCCAGTAGAATTTACCGGGGATTTATGTCACAAAGGACGCAGGATAAAGTCTTGTAGTTAAATACATTTTGCAATCATCTCAAAATGGAAGACATGAAAACAGATAAAATAATTTACCGGATAACAACCGGTTTACTAAGTGTTTGTTTGGCAACGGCCGGATTTGCTTATCCGACAGATCACAGACCGGCTGAAGCATTCAGGCATCCAGACTTTTAACAAAATTTAAAACTTATAAAATGAAAGTATTCATCACCGGAGCAACCGGCGCTTTGGGCCGGCGCGTAATCCGGACCCTAATGAGTCAGCAAATTTCTGTAGTAGCCCTCTCCCGCTCTACTCAAAATTCGGAATTTCTTTTCAAAGAGAATGTGGAGATCAGGCATGCAGATCTTTTCAACAAAAGCGAAATCATAAAAGCAACAAAAGGGTGTGACGCAATACTGCATCTGGCAACGAGCATTCCCAAAAAAGCATTAACAAGACTATCTGATTGGAAAATGAATGATAAAATCAGAACAGAAGGCACATCCAACCTTCTGGATGCGGCGATCGCAAATGAAATTAAAACATTTGTCTGCCAAAGTGTAACCCTGCTCTACGGACAACATCGGGGAAATTTTGTCTCCTCCGGAACACCATTACCAGAACATCAGATCGCAATGGGAATATCCTCCGTGCAAATGGAAAAAATGATTACAGACCGTTTACCGGGACGTTATATTATTTTCCGTTTTGGGAATTTTTATTCCGGGGACGACTTCTACACAAATGTCCTGATCGACAATATCGGCAAGGGCAGAATGCCGATGATCGGTGATGGGAATTTCTACATGAACTGGATTCACCTGGAAGACGCAGCCGGCGCCATTGCCTTCGGGTTAAAGAATCTGGATACCCTGAAAGGGAAGATATTGAATGTAACCGACGGTCATCCCATATTATACGCAGATATGCTTAATTATCTGTCAACAACTATCCGGCATAAAAGACCTTTCCATCTGCCGAAATGGATTGCCCGTCTGATTCTTGGAAAAAATAACAATGCCGTTCTTACGAATTCATTTAGAATTGAGCCAGAGCCTTTACTGGGGCACTGGCAGCCGAAGCACAAAGATTTTATATCCGGCATCACCGAAATTATAAACTGGCAAAAAGGCAGGAAGAGGAAAAGCAATGCTGATCATAGTCTGGTCATGCAGGGTCATCAATGTTGATTTTAAAATCCTTTTTTAAAAAGCGAATACCAATGAAAAATATTCTTCATATTATTTCAAGTCCAAGAGGTAAAGATTCCATTAGTATTAAACTGGGTGAAGGCATTATAAAAAAACTTCTGGTCAGGTATCCGGGAGCAGTTGTAAAAGAGCATAACCTCACGAAAGATCCTTTTCCCCATTTGGGAGAGGTGGAACTGGAAGCGTTTTTCACTCACCCGGAAAAAAGAACGGATGCACATAAAGCAAATCTCCGCGAATCAGAAAATGCGATCACAGAATTGTTTGATGCTGATATTATTGTAATCGGCGCTCCGGTTTACAACATGCACATCCATTCAACGCTGAAAGCATGGATCGACCACATTGTGAGAACCGGGCGTACAGTTCGTTTTAGCGGCAGCAACCCGGGAGGATTAATAAAAAATAAGAAAGTCTATATCGCTATTAGTTCGGGGGGGAAATATTCTGACGGCGAATGGAAACAATATGATTTCGTAGAACCCTATCTGAGATTTGTTTTGAAGGTAATCGGACTTTCAGACGTAGAAGTGCTCCGTGTGGAGGGCACCAATATCCCTGCGGAGCAGACTATTGTGCTGCAACAAACGATAGAGCATTTTACGGTCGTATAATCTCCCCGATGGAGTGCAAATGCCGGCAGGGCATCTTGAAAAATGACCGCGGGGATCATTGATATTACAATCCCGCCCCCATATAGGTGAAGCTGTTATTTAATTCCTTTGCCAGTTCTGTCCACTTATCCTTCGGAGTGATGGCGATTAATGTAAACCGCATGACCACCAGGTAGTCCGTAAAATTTCTGCGCAATTGAACCATTTTGATTCTGTCCTGTTCGAAATCAGCCCGCGTTGCAGAATAGGATCTGATGTTTTTCAGATTTTTATAATTCAGATCCAGGAAAGCAGAAGCCAGTGAATCGCCTTTCGCCGTATACTCATCTACAGATTTTTTTGCCTTTTGCTGATCCGTCGTATTGGTAATTGCACGGTTACATGCTTTTAAAATCCTGTTATGTAAATCCAGATTCTGTTTGGCAAAGCTTTTCTGCGCTTTATCCTTTGTAGGGGTCACCAGAACTTTTTTCATGATGCTGTCCCATTCAGCTGGTTTGATCAGGGATTTTATCACCAGTTCCGAATCTATATATGTCTCCTGCAGATTTTTCAGATCATCATAAAATTGATCATATTCCGTATTAAAAGACGCAACGGTGGAGGAAGCATCCATGTTGAGTGCTACCAGATTTTTGTCATAGACTTTTTTTGTTTTCTTTTCAAAAGCCTCCTGGTTTTTGCCAACTGATTTAATAATTTTATCGATTTTGTCTTTATTGGTTTTGTCCTTTACATATGTGCTGACATTTTTTGCCATGTTCGGATTTAGCAGAAATGTTTCATGGCCGCCACTGAGAAACAGATAAGCGATGAGAAGGCTGATAATCATGATTGAAGTTTTTACGCCGGTGCGTTAATAAAGACGTGCAAATAAACATAAAATATTAGTCCGTCAGAGGTTTTCTTTAAAAAATGTGAACCTTGTCCGGATTTACTTCACCGGCAGCGTGAAGTCGCACCCGGCTCCGCCGAGCGGCACAAACCCCGGGGAAATATAGGCAGATCCCCGTGTCAGTCATTTTTTTCATCCATTATTTATAGAGGCTCTGTATTCTTCCGGCATTTCGTTAATCATTTTTATCTGAATGTCTTTATAATAAACTTCGCAGCCTTCGCTTTGCAATTGTATTTTACCCTCCACCCGTCGCGTTCATGGCGCCTTCAGGCAGATAGGCCCTGATATCGATGGCAGAATAGGCAATGTTCCAGTAGTCGCCAAAATGACCTTCCATGAGTTGAAATTCCTGCGATAACATCCACGCGCGCCAATAGTCCACACCACAGGGTCCCTGGGAATTATACAATATACCGGCGTCCATTAATTTTCCGGTTCTGGCTTCCCATTTTTTGGTGCCCTGATTGATCAATTTGTATCAATTTTTCGTTCGTAACATCTCCTGAATATGTAATGGCCCATTGTATAAGAAGCGAAACGACAAATGCAGACATCATGACGCACAGCTTTGGCGCGAACAAACGTTGAATGAAATTCCTTACATTCATGATCATGATGAAAAGAACCTCTTTCCAGGCAAATCAAATATTCATGGCCGTTGAGAAATCAAAAACATAATAACATGCAAACTGCAAAACTTATCCCTGCAAAAATCCGCTTAATCTTTCTGTTGTTTCTTTCCTTTGCTTTATTTTCTTTATCCGGTTTTATACATTTTAAAAACAGCGTATTATTTAATCGGTCGGATGAGGGAGATGATTCTTTAAAAATTACACTCCCCAAAAAGGGAAGGCTGGCAGATGGAAAACCAATGGGAAAGCACTGGCAAAATTTGTTGAATTCCCGGGCTGACTGGAATATGGATACGACGGCATATACTCTGAGAAATGGAATGTTACATGGCGATTATTATGGAGGAAAACTGCACAATTTCGCGTGGACAAAAAAAGTATATAAGAATTTTGAACTGCAGACGCTTGTGAAACTGGATGGAAAAGATGCGAATTCCGGCGTATGCATCCGGTTGAATCCGCTAAATGCAGACAATGCACCCGGTTATCAGATAGATATGGGAGAAGGTTATTGGGGTTGCCTTTGGGAAGAGAAGCGTGCCGGCATGGTGCAAAAGTTTTCCGATTCCCTGGCAGCAAAACTTGTAAAAAAGAATGATTGGAACCACTATTATGTAGTAGCCAGTGGTCATCATATAGAAGCCTGGCTGAACGGCGTAAAAACCATTGATATTGTTCATCCGGAAGGCTACGAACAGGGATCCATCGGATTCCAGTTATGTCATGGTGATAAACACACGGTTTTAGATGTAAAATGTTTATATATTAAGGAAATAAATTAGCGCCGTTTCCTACTTCACCGGCAGCGTGAAATCGCATCCGACTCCGCCGAGCGGCGCAGATCCGATGATCTGTGGTGACAGTGTAAAGTCACCGATGGACGTCGGCGTGCCGTATCCCTGCAGCGTTACATTCTGGTTGTCCTTGGCCGTGAATTCACCACTATAATAAAAGTAAACACCGTTTACACTTTGTGTTGCGATCGTGAAAATACCCGGTTCGGAAACGAATACCTGCAGCGTATACGTGTTTGCTGAAGTCAGAGGTGTTCCCGCAGTATAAGCACCGGCGGCACTGCCTATGCATAAATTCTGGCCGGAAACAATTACATAAATGGCGGGCGTTCCGGCTCTTTGTACTGTGAGGTCGAACGTACATCCGCTTCCGTTGTTTCCTGTAGGTGTAAAAATCAAATGCCCTGCATCGGCCGGGTTACCGGAGCCCATCAGCTTTATGATTTGCGGACCCGTTTTTGTAAATGTACCGGATGCTGAAAATAAAATGCCATTCTTTGTATCGGTCTGAATGCTGTAAGGACCCGGCGCACCGACATCCACCCGCAGCTCAACATAATTTTCCGCTGTAAGGTCCTTACCGGTCGTATACTGACCGTTCACCTGCGGATTTTCGCAGGCATTGGGCG
Organism: uncultured Bacteroidota bacterium; assembly: GCA_963759335.1. Classification (GTDB taxonomy): domain Bacteria; phylum Bacteroidota; class Bacteroidia; order Chitinophagales; family Chitinophagaceae; genus Puia. Next base: position 1,414,055 of record CAVWYU010000017.1, on the reverse strand, counting down.
CACCGCTCAGAGAATAATCAGAAACAATAACCTGTTTATCCGTTACAGTTACATTAAAATCGCAGGCAGGTGTTCCCTGAGGCGTGAAAGAAAAATCACCTGCCTGGGACGGTCTCCCGCTACCCGCCAGGGTAAGGGTTTGGATACCCGTATCCGATAGAGATCCCGAGGTGGAAAAAGACATGCCACCGGCCGAATTCGTCTGGATACTGAATCTTCCGGTGCTGGTAACGTCAATCTGTAGTTGTACCGTGTTGGATTGATTCAGGACTGTATCGGTATAATAATGACCGGTCACGGAAGACACACAGCTGCCACCGGTGTTTATGATGGTAAAAACGGCTACACCGCCTTCATAGCTATACTCTTTTTTACATTGGAGGAAAAGCAGCATCGTCAGAAAAAAGCCGGCGCAGGCCCCGGTGACTCGTCCCATAGTTCCGAATTTCAGTAAGTTCTTGGGTTCCAAGTTACAAAATTATCGTCTTGGCCGACATCCAATTGCATAAGGATATGGTCACCGTATCACTGATATAGGCCAATTTTGATGATCCCGGCACGTAAATAAATTTTTGGCACATGTAACAAAACAGGTTTGACGACGGACTAATAATACAATCAGAATAACGAAAGATGCAGACAACGGAAAAGCATTTCGAAAATATGATTCGTGAAAATGCAGGATTGATCCATAAGGTATGCAGCATGTATGCTTTTACACCACAGGACAGGGAAGACCTATTCCAGGAAATTGTCATCCGCGTATGGAAAGCGCTGCCGGGTTTTAAGAGCCTGTCAAAAGTGAGCACGTGGTTATACAGAATAGCCTTGAATGCAGCCATCACGAGTATTCAAAAAGACAGAAAAAGAGAACCACTCAATGCGGATGCCGTGTGGATTCATCAGGAGATCATCGAACAAAATCCGGAAAATCAATTATGGGATGAAGTGGTGGTTGCCATGTCTCTGCTGAATCCGGTTGAAAAGGCCATCATCATGTTATACCTCGAAGACTATTCATATGAAGAGATGGAAGAAATCATCGGAATTGCGCAAAATACAATACGGGTAAAAATGACCCGTATAAAAGAAAAACTCAGGGAACACACAAAAGTTAAATAATATGGAACTCGAAGAATTAAAAAACATCTGGAAGAAAAACAGGAATACAGGTCCTGGCAATTTTGACATAGACAAAATACTCAGGGATTCGTCATCCAGTCCGCTGGTTTTATTAAGAAAGAGATTAAGACGGCATATAACAGCCATCGTGGTAGCTATAGGATTGATCATCATAAATCTTTCCCCTCATCACCGCATTTTTGAAGATGGTTTATTCTGGTGCTATATTTTTTTCTGTGCCATCATAATCGGTTTTCTGATATATGGTTTCATGCTGGTAAGTAATATGGAGAAAGGCAGCGGATCGATCAAATCGAATGTACAAAAAGGTATTCTTTTGCTGGAAAATTCACTACGCCTGAAGCTCTTGGCCATACACATCATGCCGGTTATATTTATACTCCTGATGGAAGTCCTCATGTTCTGGCACCAGGAACCCAGCCTTGAAAAATGGTATGCAATTCCCTGGTATGGGAGAGCGGCCGCATATACAGGCGGAATCATATTGCTGTATTTCTTCAGCCGGTTTTCCCAGGATAGAAAATATACAAAGCACCTCACCTATCTCCAAAAACTGATCACGGAGATGGATTGATTCAACCGGAATCAGCAGGGCAATTGAATGATAAACACAGATCCTTTTCCCTGCTGACTTTCCACGGTCAACGTTCCGTTGTGTTCTTTGGTGATGATGTCATATGCCAGGCTTAAACCCAGGCCGGTGCCCTGACCGGCAGGTTTCGTAGTGAAGAAGGGCTGAAATATTTTGCTGATGATGTTTTGAGGAACACCGCTCCCATTGTCCTCAATTCTTATTTCAATTTTATCATTCACTTTTCTTGTTTGAAGAAAAACAAGCGGTTTATAATTCTTATCAGCCAGCTTCAGTTTTTCATTCACTGCATAAAATGCATTATTATAAATATTCAAAAGACATCTCCCCATATCCTGACGAACGATTGCCGCCTCACCCACATTTTCATCAAAATCTGTTTTAAAATCAGTATTAAACGTTTTATCTTTTGCCCGCAATCCGTGATAGCTCAGTTTTAAATATTCATCACACAACGCATTTAAATCGGTAAGTTCCCGGACACTTTTTGTTTGTCTTGAATGTTCCAGCATGCCTTTTACAATACTGTCCGCACGTTTGCCATGATGATTGATCTTTTCTTCGTTATTTATCAAATCATTGGCGATGACTCTTACCGCAATCATATTTCCCTTACCGGCTTCTTCTTTTAATTCTTCGAGCAATTCTCTGTTCACATCAGAAAAATTATTGACGAAATTTAACGGGTTTTGAATCTCATGCGCAATGCCTGCGGTGAGTTCTCCCAGTGAAGCCATTTTTTCCGACTGAATAAGCTGAGCCTGGGCGGATCTTAGTTCAGTCAGTGTTTTTTCAAGATTATCTTTTTGCCCTGCAATTTCCTCCTTTTGTTTTTCCAGTAATGCATTTGCTTTTTTGCGGTTTTGGATATTTCTGTACAAAAGAAAAGCAATGATCAGACAAACAGCAATGCCCGCAAGCATTGAATACATTTTGATCTTTGCTCTTGTCTGAATTTCCTCTTCTTCCAAATTCTTCAGGCGTATTTGCTCCTCCAGAATTGCATTTTGATAAGCAATCAGATTTTTCCTTTCTGCGCTATTCAGGCTCTCGTGCCACGCCGTGCCTGACTTTAAATAGGCAAATGCGCTGTCAGTTTTTTTTTGTTTTTCGAATACGGACGAAAGCGACGTATAGGCGTCTGCAATTCCCCCGGAATCTCTAAAGGTTTTATAAGTTTCCAGGGCCTTATAGCTGTAAAACAGACTGGAATCCGGTTTATTGACCGTTTTATAATATTTGCTCAGTGATAGGCAAAGGCTTCCAACGCCGGCCAGATTATTTTGTTCTTCCATGAATTGTAAACCCTTCAGGTATGCGTTTCCCGACAAACGATAATCTTCCTTTTCAAGGTAAATGGCTCCGATCGTACCATATGTCCACCCGAGAGACGTTTTATCGTTATCCGATATTCGATTTAGACTCAAAGCCTTTTCTTCAAAAAAAAGCGCTGAATCCAATGCATGTTGCAACAAATAGATATTTCCCAAATTTAAATATGCAATCATATTGGTTGTCGAATCCCGAACGATTTCAGACAGCTCTATGGTCTTTAATAAACTAAGTCTTTGCTTTTCTATATTGCCGGTATTACCATACAGTTGCGCCATGGCAAAATAGATATTCGCTAACGCAATCAGTCTTTCGATATGCGGCGTATGGCCGGCAGGCAAACCCCAGACATTTTTCTCGCTGGTTGGATCTTCTGCAATTTTCAATGCCCGTAATGACAATTCAAGTGCCTTCGGGTAATTAGTCCAGGACAGCGCATAGATTTGGCCCGACAAGATACCCGCCTCATTTATTTTTAATGCTAACTTCTGTGCTAAAGACACACTTTGCGCCAGGAACAACTGTGAACTGTCAATATTTTTGTCCTGATAATAAAATCCCAGGGTGCTCAGAAGATCCATGCGGATGGTGTCATTGGGAGCAGTTTGCAAAGCAACATGCAGACTGTCTACATGGCTTTGTTGTGACCGGGCTTTTATAAAAACAAACGAAAACAAAAAAAGTACCTTAATAAATTTTTGCATGAAATTTATTGGTGTGTATTCAAACCTAAGTAACGGCTTTTTTGGATGATATTCAGTTTTTTACCGTTAATTCCCCATCGAAAAAACGATATTCATCAGATTCTCCTTTTGAGCATTACGGTATATACGAATTTAATCGTAGATTAGTTCTAAAATATTACCAATGAACCCATGCAGAAAAAAAAGCTCATTTCTGATCGTTTGTGCTTCTTTATCAATCCATTTTCTATTCGCTCAAAATGTACCCGGAGAGCTCGATCGTCTTTTCCAGCGGGTAAGTACGGATCCGCAAATTCGTTTTAATGGCGTGGTGCTGGTGGCCGAAAATGACAAAATCATATATCAGAACGCGTCTGGATTTAGTAACATAGCCATTCAACAGAAAAATACCACCGGGACGAGGTTTCAACTCGCTTCCCTCTCGAAAGTCTTTACCGCAACAGCTGTTATGCAACTGGCCGAAAAAGGAAGTATTGGGCTGGATGATCCGCTGATAAAATATCTGCCCGCTTTTCCGTATGCCGGTATCACGATCCGGCAGATTCTTTCACATACCTCCGGCTTACCCGATTTCCGGGATGTATACAGGGTGAAAAGCAACCATGCACTGAATAATTCAGATATTCTGCCGGCACTTGTACAGTTTGGTCCACTGGCATCTGCACCGGGAGCGGAGTGGCATTATTCCAGCATGGGTTATGCATTGCTCGCCAATTTGATAGAAAAAGTATCCGGACAATCCTTCCCTCAATATATTCAGGAACATATTTGCATGCCGGCGGGCATGCTCCATTCCTATGTGCTTTCGCCTTATATCACGCATCCCGATTCTCTCCGGGCTATTAATTATTTTACCGGTCATCCGGGCCCTTTAACGGCACAGGATTCTGTGCGTACGATCCTGGAAAGCCCCTGGCAAACCATTGTGGGGCCGGGCCTGATGGTCAGTTCCGCCAGTGATCTGTTGTCTTTTTCTGAAGCTTTATTTGACAACAAAATTTTATCTGCAAAAAGTCAGGAAGAAATGTATACGATCGTAAAACTAAAGGACGGCGCCAATGCAAAACTTGACCGCGCTCCGATCTACGCTGCGCTGGGCTGGGGTGTCGATATCGATCAGTCATCCGGACAAATCGTTTCTCACGATGGAGGCAGCATGGGCATATCTACCATTCTTCTGCGAAATCTGAAAACACATCAGACGGTGATCGTATTGGAAAACACCGATAACATGGGGATACTGGATTTTGGTGTGAACGCAATGCGTATTTTGAATGGCAAAGCCACCCGCACTTTCGGTCCTCCGCCGGGAAACAATTGATCACTAAAAAGTAAACACGCGCTCCCGCATGTATAAACAATTCCCAACTACACTTCATGATGTAGATTTGATGTAGCCGGTTTTTATTCGCATTCACTTAATTTCAACCCTGCATGATCAGATAGCGTTTCACGATACGAAAAAAAATAATGGTTGCGAATATGAAAAAATATATCTTCTGCTTATTATTATTACCAGTCTCCTTTTTTTCAAAAGATATCAGGGCCCAGTCCGGTAAATGGATTGTTTTATTCGACGGAACTTCCACCGACAAGCTCAGGGGTTATAAAATGGCCGGCTTTCCTGATCAGGCATGGAAGATTGAAGACGGCGCACTCGTAGCACAAACAGGCACGCCCAATATTGACCTGGTAACCAAAGATGAATACAAAAACTTCGAGCTCGAACTGGAATGGGCCGTATCACCCGCGGGTAACAGCGGTGTATTTTATCATGTGAAAGAAACTCTGGGACATGAGTCGGGAAATGGTAACAGTCCCAACTGGCTGGATAATTTTGAAATGCAGATTCTGGACGATATTCATTTTAATGATACCGCCGCGATACGTTCTGCGGGCTCTTTATATGACCTGATCATTCCGGTGAACAAACATCTGAAACCGATTGGTGAGTACAACCAGGCCAGATTAATCGTAAACGGCAATCATGTGGAGCACTGGCTGAATGGTAATAAAGTGGTTGAATACGAAAATAATTCTCCGGAGATGAACCAAATGCTCGCGGCAAGCAAATTCAAAAACAACCCCGGTTATGGAAAATCTCCGAACGGGCTCATCATGTTTCAGCATCATGGCCAGAAAGTATGGCTCCGGAAAATAAAAATAAAAGTGCTGCCCGGCTAAGGATTAATGCGTTAATGAAATATAGGGATATACAACCCCAAATCCCAGCGACAACTTGGTATTAAAAGTCCGGTAGTCTGTCGTGATTTTGTATGTGTACAGTGTCCTCCACGCATTATACAGGTTGAGGTTATCGCCTGGTTTGCCAGCCATCTGTATGACGATAGCTGCCACCGTATCACTGATATCGGGCTTGAGTAATGTTGATTGTCCGGGAGCCAGCGGGAAACTATCCTGCCTTAAATTCAGGGATGCAATAACGGTGTCCTTGCATGGAACCTGCAACTTGCCGTTTACGGTGATCGAATAAATGGTATCTGCATCTGCCATGATCGCCAGGTATGGACGATATGAATAAGCCGGATCAACCGGAGGTTTTGTATCGTCTTTTTTGCAATTTGCAAACAGCAATACTGCGCAGAATAATATTATGATAGCTTTCATATGTTTGTTTTTAAGGTAACGATTTTTTGAAGGTTGAGGTTGCCAATGGACTGCTCCAAAGATACACAACGGCAGAAAGATACGCAACTACAGAATAAGACTTGCATAAATGAAATATGGCACACAATCCATTGTATTTCATGTAATTGCAGGCAAAATTGCCGGGACGGTTATTTCTTTCTTTTTTGTACCCTTCGATGGCGGCTCCGGGCAGCCCGGCCCGGCCGCCGGCTCATAATGTTCACTAATAAATATTAAAAATAATTTTGCGCAATCACATAATTGCATATATATTTGTGCAATCATTCAATTGCGCAATAAGTAAGTAAATAAATCATGGAATCAAGAAGAGATGTTTTTCAGGCCATTGCCGACCCCACCCGGCGGGATATCATAAAACTTATTTCCGGCCAATCTTTAACGCTAAATACGATTGCGGAAAACTTCGATGTCAGCCGGCAGGCAATTTCGGTGCACATCAGAATTATGCACGAGTGCGGCCTCATTCTGATTCAGCAGCAGGGCCGGGAACGTTATTGCAGCATTGCACCGAAGAAGCTGGCGGAAGTGGCAGACTGGGTAGAGCCATTCAGAAAAATGTGGGAGGTACGATACGACCGGGTAGATAGTATTCTTAAAAAATTAAAATCAAAAAAAAATGGAAAGTAAAAACAAAACCAAAGTAATGGTCGAGGCTGGCAAACAGGAGCTCTTCATTAGGCGTGAATTTGAAGCGCCCCGGAAGTTGGTATTTAAGGCGTTTACAGACAAGAAACTGCTGGAGGATTGGCTGGGATGCAAGGAGATGAAAGTAAAGTATGAAAAGTTTGAACCTAAAGCCGGCGGCTCCTGGCGTTATATAGGCACGATGGAAAATGGCGCATCTTTCGGATTTCACGGCGTTTGCCATGATTTCACGGCGCCGGAGAGGATCATCCAAACGATGGAATTTGAAGGTCTTCCCGAAACAGGGCATGTGGTGATGGAAACTACCACGTTTGAAGAACTGAGTTCTGAAAGATGCAGGGTAACCACTCAAATGGTGTTTCAATCTGTGGCCGACCGTGATGGCATGGTTCAGGCCAATATGGAACAAGGCACGGCTGAAAGTTATCAACGCCTGGATGAATTGTTAGCAGGTGTTTTAATCTGATGAAGTATGATCATTGTTACTGACAAGGGAAAAATTATTTATATAGGCGAACGGTTATCAATTTTTCTGGACCGGCCAATTGCATGGATACTAAAATGGATTTGTGGACTGGTATTATTATTTTTCCGCTTTTTTTAAAATTTCAGTTTTCCTGTCTCCCAAAAGACCACTAATCAGCAAATAGATTTTTATTCGATCAGCAACTTCTCTACATATACATGGGTTGAGGTAGTCATCTCAACCTGATAGACTCCTTTTGACAGGTTCCCGGTTGATATATGTAATACATTTTCTGATCCTTTATTGCTGAATCTGATCACGGCCTTGCCGGCGCCGTTCTTTATGATCCGCAACGTTCCGCCCTGTTCTGACACAAATATTCTTCCGTCAGGAGAAAAACTGATAAATGTTGGATTCGCCAGTCCGTTGGCCACCTGCACCTGACTAAAATCTGCAGGGTATACCTGTGCTTCCAAATTTTGGAAAAAAAGCTGTGAGAACTGCGTAACCAGCAAGGCAAAAAGAGAATTCAATTTCATGACAGTTGTTTTAGATGAGTACAGTTACATCAGGAAATCTAAAAACAGAGGGAGAAGGGCTAACAGAGAGGGTCTGATACGATATATATAACAAAGATTGTTCCTAAGACTAATGGATTACACGTAGTCGGAACCTTACGGCTATGATTTTTGAAAAAAGAACCAGATATTTGACGGTAGTTTGACAGGAAGCTGCACCCAAAACCCCTGTTATGAAAATTGCTTTTTCTATTTGCATCACGCTGATCATTCTTTTGATTTCCTGTAAAAAGTCAAATGATCAGATAAACATGCCACCCGTTGTTACCGATACAACAAAACTGCCCGTGGTAAATGGTGATACTTCGACACTTTTAAAATCAATGCGTGAATATAGTATCAGTGGATCGGCCATGGTGGATTCTGAGTTGATGCAATGGAACTATGATGATCAGCGAAGGATTACACAAATGACATATGAATACGGTCAAAGTCACGACACTACCAAATATACTTATCTGAATGACCGTTATATAGCAACTTTTGATGGTTATACGAAAGGCTCACTCAGAAATATTTCTAATAGCGTTTATTACCTGGGTCCGGGAAACCGTATTGACAGTATTTTGTCAGCAAGTACCGGCTATGGAATAGAAGCAGGTTCAAATAATTCTTCATCAAGTTATTATTATTATAATCAGAGCAACCAGGAGATCCTGGATTTGTATTTTTCTGCCGCTCAGGGAGCACGCTCGCTGTACGATTCAATAGAATATTTTTATACGGGCATGAACCTGGATTCGGCCATCATCTGGAACACATATCTGGATTCAGGAATGCGAAAAAATACGGTGGATTATTTTTCAAACGGCGATCTGATTACACAACCGTACTATGAAAACTATCCATCGCCAAATGCATTGGGAGGAGTGACCAACTTTACGTACACCAATATTCCCACCGGAGGATTGTCTGTCGTGTATGTCACCGACGTTGGCATTCTGCCTTTTTTCAGGACGACTCATTTGAAGTCTCAGAGTACGACTAATTATATTACGCTTGTCGGAACACAAATATATTCTTACACCTACGAACTCGATACTGCCAACCGGGTTACGACTATGATTAGTAGTACAAATGGCGTTGTTGATCAGAAGAGAGTATTTACGTACTATTAACCGTGTTTTACATCATTATCTTTAGCAGCAAAACAGGGCACGGAACAAATTTCGCTGTTATCTGTTTATAGTGTTTATGAAGAAAATAGGATTTTTATCGTTTGGACATTGGGCAAACCATCCGGCATATAAAACACGCACTGCAGCGGATACATTACTCCAGTCTATTGAGTTGGCGGTTGCCGCGGAACAAATCGGTATAGATGGTGCTTATTTCAGGGTGCATCATTTTGCCTCCCAGTTAGCCTCGCCCTTTCCTTTGCTTGCGGCGGTTGCTGCCAAAACAAATACCATAGAAATGGGAACCGGGGTTATTGATATGCGTTATGAAAATCCGCATTATATGGTGGAAGAGGCGGGCGCAACAGATTTAATTTCACAGGGACGTCTGCAACTGGGAATCAGCCGAGGATCACCGGAACAGGTAGTAGACGGGTGGCGCTATTTCGGATATGAGCCCGCCAAAGGAGAAACAGACGCAGAGATGGGAAGACGCAAAGCATTGGAATTCCTGGACAAGTTAAAAGGAACAGGTTTCGCCCGGCCGAATCCAAACCCGATGTTCCCCAACCCGCCCGGGCTGCTGCGCTTGGAACCACATGCGCAGGGATTGCGGGACCGGATCTGGTGGGGAGCCGCCTCCAATGCTACAGCTGTCTGGGCCGCGGAAAAAGGTATGAACCTGCAAAGTTCAACATTGAAATTTGATGAAAATGGCAAACCATTCCATATACAGCAGGCCGAACAAATAAGGTTGTATAAAGAAGCCTGGAAAAAAGCAGGACACGCGCGTGAACCGCGCGTATCTGTAAGCCGGTCTATTTTTGCATTGGTAACAGAACAGGACCAGCTTTATTTTGGCAGCGAAAAAAATCAGACCGATCAATTCGGAATGATCGAACCGACCAAACGCGCTGTTTTCGGAAGAAACTATGCAGCAGCACCTGATCAACTCATAAAAGAACTCGAAAAGGACGAAGCCATCCGGGAAGCAGATACCGTTCTGTTGACGATTCCCAATACATTAGGCGTAGAATACAATATACATGTATTGTCTTCCATCCTTAAGCATGTTGCACCGGGATTGGGCTGGCGTTAGCTCAACTTATTACGGGTCGCAAGCGGGATTATTTTATACGCTCATCCGGAGTACTTCTTTTTATAGTCGATGGGACTCATTCCGGTGATTTTTTTAAAAACGCCCCGAAACGACTGTACATCGGCATAGCCAACATTTGTCATGATTTCAGCTAATCGTCTTTCTGCCAATTTCCAGTTGTGCCTTCGCCCCTTCGATTTTAACCCGCTGAACATATTCAGTAACGGTGTGTCGGGTAGCTTTTTTAAATCGTCTTTCGAAGGTTCTTCTGCTCATGTTGAACTTTTCAGACAAATAATCGACCATAAGTTTTTCTCTGAAATGTTTTTCAATATAGGCCTGCACATCTTTTATTCGCTCATCCTTATGCGTTTTCATTCCGTGAAATACCGTGAAAGGCGACTGAATGTCTTTGTCCATATCGATCACAAAATATTTTGCGGCGTAAATCGCCATTTCACGTCCCGCGTATTTTTCAACCAGGTATAAAAGAAGGTTCCAGTAAGCGTTGCTGCCGCCACTGGAATACAGGCCGTCCTGGCCGGTAATCATTCTTTCGTCGACCACATGGATGGAAGGAAAATAAAATTTCAATTCGTTGGCGTATTCCCAATGCGTTGTACACTCTTTTCCTTTTAGGATTCCGGAAAATGCAACGAGGAATGCACCCGTACAGAGACTGGCAATTTCAGCACCTTCTTTATATTGTTCTGCCATCCATTGCGCACATTCTATATTGATCATGGTGGCGATTGACATATCACCCGTGAGTGCCGGCACGATGATCAGGTTAGTTTCCTCCGCGTCCCGTAACAGTTTATCCGGTTTCAGGATGATGGTTCCGTTATTAAATTTTATTTCCTGGCTGTTGCCAACCAGTTGAATCTGAAATAATGGCTTCTTCCCTCTTTCGGTTAGAAACCGGTTTACCTGGTTAAAAAGATACTGGCTGTCAGCAATGGAAGCAACAACCGCATTTTTTAAAGCCAGAATGGAAATCCGAATCATATACAAATATAACAGGAGAATCTGGCGCAAATACCTTTCTAAGATTGCCGTATTCACCGCTATTGGCTGCCTGTTTATGCCATTATCTTTGTCCCGGACCATAAAAAGAAAATCATGCAGACGATCAGCAACTATTTAAATTTCATGGGCAACACGGAAGAAGCCATGAATTTTTACAAATCGGTATTGGGCGGGGAGTTCACATCTTTCACACGGTTTGGGGATACCCCGTTCAGTGATAAAATGCCTCCGGAAGACCGGAATAAGATTATGAATATCACTCTCAGAACAAAAAACGGAAGTATACTGATGGCTACGGATTATCTGGAGTCAATGGAACAGAAACTGTTGCCGGGAAACAATATGCATCTGGTCATTCATCCCGATTCAGAAGAGGAAGCGGATACATTATTCCAACTGCTCTCAAACGGAGGGAAAGCCGAAATGCCCATGGACAAAACCTTCTGGGGTACTTATTTCGGGGAATGTATAGATAAATACGCCGTAAGCTGGATGCTCATGTATTTTTATCCTCCGACAAATAAACCTGTATGAAAAAAATAAATCTCATTTATTGGATCATGACCGGCCTGTTTGCGGTAATGATGTTGTATTCAGGCATTTCGGAAATGCTGAATGGGCCTGAATCAAAAGCAGTCATGGATCATTTACATTATCCTGATTATTTAAGCCCCTTTATCGGATTCTTAAAGGTTCTTGGTATCATAGTGATTTTGATTCCGGCATATCCGGGAATAAAAGAATGGGCATACGCCGGATTTTTCTTCGACCTGACGGGCGCAACCTTTTCGCAGATTGCGATGGACGGCATTAATCCGTTGATTTTTTTAATGCTGCTGCCGTATGCTTTTTTATTTATTTCCTACTACTATTTTCATAAGAAACAAAATGTATCTCATTACCCTCCGTCTCTCCGAAAAAACTTTATTCATGATTCGGAGATCTTAGAAGAAGGCAGGAGGCGGCCGGTCTAGAGACTGATCGCAATTCCTCCGATGACTCCAAAAGATTTTCCACATATATTTTAAAATTATCCAGGATTGATTGGCAAAATGCCTGGGATCATCCGTTTAACGGATAATGAATCTCAAGAGCTGGTTTTGAATTATTTCAGACCAAGCTTCGGTTTTACCCACTCCGCATATCTCGCAATAGCATCATCTGCTTCGGGAGCCCGGCCAGCGGCCATATGGAAAGTATGTTGCATACCGGGAAAAATATCGAAGCGCACATCCACGCCGGCCTTGGTGGCCTGTTCAGCCAGCATCGTACTGTCATCCAAAAGCATTTCATTGCCACCCGCCTGCAGATAAATTGGTGGAAGACCCCGGAGATCCGCATACACCGGACTTGCATATGGATCCTTCGGATCGCCCTTCTGACCCAGAAACATCCCTGCCATATTTTTTATCCACTCCACGTTAAAAAGCGCATCCTTGTCACCGTTATATTTCATGGACCCGCCCGTTCCTGCCATGTCGAACCACGCACAAAAAGGCATCGTCGCTGCTGGCATCGGCAGGCCTTTATCACGCGCAAGCAACAAAGTAGTGATAGACAGATTGCCGCCCGCTGAATCTCCGGTAAAAGCAATATGATTTGATTGTAATCCCTGATCCAGCAGCCATTGATAAGCAGCGAGTGCATTATTGACCTGCGTTGGATGTATGTTTTCCGGACTGCGGCTATAATTTACAATCAGTGACCTGCAACCAATTTGCTTTGCAAAATGGCCAAACATTTTTCTGTGGGTATACATCGATCCGCTGAAAAATCCGCCACCGTGAAAGCACAGAATTACGCGATCCTCTCTGCATCCCTTCGGCACCGCCCACATCGCCGGTACGCCGCCTGCATTGGTTTCGATATAGTCCACGCCTTCCGGTTCCGCTGTAAGTACTGCCCAGTTTTCACCAAAGTCACGCATCGCTTCCAGGGATTCATGAAAAGGGGCCGCAGCGGCGCTGCGGAGCCAATATTCGCGAACGGCTTCAACTTGTTTGCTTGACCTGACGGGTGCGATTTGCTCTTTTGTCGATATCATGATTTTTAGATTTAATCTGAGAACAAATTTGAACCGACACCGTCAGAAATAAAACAGCCACTTGTGACTTTCTTAGGGGTATATTATGACACGGGATAACATTAAATTCGCCTGTAATCATTCATAATATGCCATGAAGAAAATATCGTTGCTGATTCATGAAGATGTTTATTCCTCTTCTGTTGCCGGGGTAATCGATCTGTTCGCCGGCGCTAACTGGTACTGTGAGCTGGCCGGTAAGCTCCCTGCTTTTAAGCTGGAACTGGTGAGTGAAAAAATAAAAAATATACAGCTGTCTGCTCCCGCACAGTTTTTATGTTATGCAACGATGGAAGAAGTTGCCCAGACCGATCTGATTATCATACCCGGATTCGGCGGAGAACCAAAAAACATCGTCAGAAAAAATGCAGCCATCGTTCAGTGGATAAAAGAAATGAACGCTACCGGATCAGAGGTAGCCAGCCTTTGTGTGGGCAGCTTTTTTTTAGCGGAAGCCGGTCTGCTAAACGGAAGGACTGCCACATCGCACTGGGCGCATGCCGATGAAATGAAATTGCGATATCCGTTGATTCATGTTCAGTCCGACAGGATAATCACCGATCACGACGGAATTTATACCAGTGGCGGCGGCTTTTCATCCATTAAACTGATATTATATCTGATTGAAAAATTCTGCGGAAGGGAAACCGCTCTTTGGATCAGCAAACGTTTTTCTGTAGATATAGACCAGGTGAGCCAGGCTCATTTTGCCGTCTTCAGCGGGCAGCATCAGCATAATGATGATGAAATTTTAAAGACTCAGGTCTATATCGAACAGAATTATTCAGATGATATTTCCATGGACAAGGTATCGGCCCTGACCAGTACAGGGAAAAGAAATTTTATCCGCCGTTTCAAAGCAGCCACCAATAATACGCCCATAGAATATCTTCAGCGGGTACGCATTGAGGCGGCTAAAAAAGCACTGGAAGATAAAGACTGGCAAATAAATGAAATCATGAATGTCGCAGGGTATGAGGATGTAAAAACTTTCAGAATGGTTTTTAAACGAATGACCGGTCTGTCACCCCGGGACTACCGGAAAAAATACTCGAGAAATTCCCTGGCAACGAAATGACTCATATGAATTGTCTACATTTAATGGATGTAATTTCATCCCGCTCCGGTAAAATATATAATGAGAAAATTCTTTTTTCTTTTTACGCTGTTGTTTTCTTTTACCCATGTATTCTCCCAATACAAAGTCCGGTTCATTGTAAAAGACAATACCGGTTCGCCGCAGGACAGTATGTACATCGCCGGAACATTTAACAACTGGAGTCCGGTGCCCGGTGGGCAAAACCAGCTAAAGCCGGATGGGGGGCAATCACATTCGATCACGCTAAACCTGCCGGCAGGCATTACTCAATATAAATATACCCGCGGAAGCTGGGCCAATGTAGAGCAAAATGCGGGCGGATACGATATCAACAACCGGTCTGTCACCATACACCGGGACACGGTTATTCAGGATACCGTGAGAGCCTGGCGGGATCTGGTGCTGGGAGAATTATTAAAATCGCTTGCCGTGGCAACGGCGGATTCCGTGCGCCTGGATCTGCTGACAAGTATCAGTATTAACTATGGATTTTCAACCAATCACCCGAATCCGGATTCTTCCTTATACTTTTCGCAACAGGCCCTTCTGATACTCGATAAAATAAAATCCGGGATGGATAATGCA
Source organism: uncultured Bacteroidota bacterium (assembly GCA_963759335.1). Taxonomy (GTDB): domain Bacteria; phylum Bacteroidota; class Bacteroidia; order Chitinophagales; family Chitinophagaceae; genus Puia. Next base: position 1,398,912 of record CAVWYU010000017.1, on the reverse strand, counting down.
TCCTGGGTGAAAAGCAATTATGCTTTGCAGCTGATGAGTGTCCGTAATTCCCTGGCTGTTTTATTGCATACCCGCGGAAATTACCCGAAGGCCCTTGAGCTCCGTTTGGATAATCTGTCACTGGCCGAAGAGCAGGGAAATATATTGTATCAGTGTTATGCCATTGGGAATGTCATTGCCGATTACTCGTCTATGAAGGATTATCCCCATATGCTGGCTTATGGCAAATTGTTGGATTCGCTGCAAAGGATTCTTCCTGATAATGAAAAAAATCTCCTTGACGGATTTTCTCAGGATGCGGAAGCCTCCATTTCAATGGCCTATAACGAAATGGGCAATCCGGATTCCGCTCTGTATTATGCACAAAAAATTCATATTGACATCAGCGGCATCAATGGCGATGTCCGGAAACTTACAAAATTAAATCTGCTGGGCGATATCTATAGAAAAAAGGGGGAAGATCAGTTGGCATTGCATGATTTCAGGTCTTCGATTTTGCTGGCAAACAATCAGAGTTACCCCATCTACAACTCACTCGCCAACCAGGGTATGGCCAAAATATTTCAAAAACAGGGAAAGCTGGATTCGGCCTTAATGTATGAACGGCGGGCATTGTCCGCCATTCAGGACCAAGCCGATTATGTACAGGCAGCAGGCGAAAATATCAATGACTGGTTTGCGTATATCAGTCCTTACCTGGCAGAGTTGTATAAAGCCAATCACCAGCCGGACAGTGCTTATAAGTATCTGAGGTGGTCGGTTGATTTAAAAGACAGCTTATTCGACATTGGTAAAATCAGACAATTTCAGAACCTGACATACAATGAAGGTTTTAGAAAACAGCAACAGGAGCAACAGGCTAAAATTCTGCAGGAGCAGTATCAGTCAAAAATAAAATTGTACGGACTTGCAACGGGCCTGGCCATTTTGCTTGCGTTTGCCCTGATCCTTTTCAGAAACAATCGTCGTGAACGAAAGGCAAATAAATTACTGGCACGGCAAAAACTGGAAGTACAAAATACACTGGGCGAATTAAAATCCGCGCAGGCCCAGCTGATTCAGTCGGAGAAGATGGCCTCCCTGGGTGAACTCACGGCTGGCATCGCACACGAAATTCAAAACCCGCTGAATTTTGTAAATAATTTCTCGGAACTGAATAAGGAATTGCTGGTGGAGATCAATGAAAATATTGACAAAGGAAACCTGGATGATATAAAAATGCTAACGAAGGACGTAATAGAAAACGAAGAAAAAATAGTCTTTCATGGAAAACGCGCTTCTTCGATCGTGAAGGGCATGCTGCAGCATTCGAAAACTTCCGACGGACAAAAAGAACCCACCAGCATCAATGCACTGGCAGAAGAATATTTGTCTCTGAGTTATCAGGGTCTGCGGGCAAAAGACAAAACCTTTAACGCCACCCTCCAGACAGTTTTTGATCCGACAATAAGTGAAATGCAAATCGTTCCGCAGGATATGGGACGTGTGTTGCTGAATTTGTATAACAATGCTTTTTATGCCGTGGCTTGAATAAAAAGAAACAGGCGGGCGATGGATTTATACCTACCGTATCTGTCAGTACCCGAAACAAAGGTTCCCGGGTGGAGATCAGTGTAAAAGACAATGGCAATGGCATTCCATCTGCTCTGCGGGATAAAATATGGCAGCCCTTTTTTACAACAAAACCTACTGGTCAGGGAACGGGGCTTGGATTATCTCTCAGCTATGATATCGTGAAAGCCCATGGAGGCGAATTGAAAATAGAATCAACAGAGGGAGAAGGAGCAGAATTTCTCATCATCCTGCCTCTCGCATAGGCATCAATCGCAACTTGTCGCTACCCTCCCCACCCGATCGCGGTTCGGGACTTTTTTTCTTCGCAGCCCGTCGTTTATTTTTTTCCGTAAAATCGGACCAGATATAACGAAGAAATAAAATTACCAAACAAGGAATAAATGTAAGAACGATATATGTGATCATAGTCTTATTTTAGAAATACAAAATTCTTTTCTATTGCGATACGGAACAATCACAGAATACCATGAGTGGCAGTAATCACATGTTTACTTTTCTGTCAGACTTTAAAAATCACCAGAAAAATAATAGTGACAACTATGCCATATTGAATAATGTGAAATCGTTTCATTTTAGATTTTAACCGGAAAAGAACTGTTGAATCGGGTTTTTCGCTGGAGATCTCCGCTCCAATCCTTTTGAATGTGGGTCCGGCGATCATCGCGCCTCTGACGGGTAAAAGCAGAAAAAGCAAAAATTTGACGATAAACCACGCCTGTGTTAAAAATATCCAGTGAGTGGAGTATAACATGATCAACCCACTACATAGAAAAACAACAATTCCGCCCTGAATAAATTTGCCTGTCATTTTCAATATCGGCAAAACGGCTTTTGCCTGCGCGAAATTTAGTCTGGCATATTTCCAAAACTGATGTTCAACGATAGCTCCTCCAATCCCTCCGGCGCCTACAAACAAAACTGCCAGAATATGAAAGTAAAGTCCAACTTGATGTAACATATTATTATTTTATTGCAAAATTCACCCAAACCGGAACCGCAGACAATCACAGAAAACCGTGGTTAAAATCCGGAAGGTTGTACCCAAAACACTCACGGTTTTCAGTGAGACCTTTGTGGAAGGAAAATTGTCACCTTTGCATATCCTGGGAACTCCATGGAATTGGTGAAACAGACGGCAAATGCAATCCGGATAAAAGCGACCTGAAGGAAAATCCCAATCTGTACATATCACCGTATTCTGCGATTGACTCGTGTTATCATACAAAAGACCTTTGCTTTTAAAATACGAGCATGAGCACGACAAGAATGTACACAAGCGTGAAAGGGAAATATATAAATATTCAGATGAGAATAATATTTTCATTGCATCAAAGAACCCCTCATAAAACAAAGATCAATGCGAAACGATCTGATAAACCAGGGAGTTCAAAAAAACCTGTACCGAATACAGGTTACGGGATATATGAAGTGTTGGCTTCAAACAGCCGCGATTTCTGATCTATCCGGTTACTAAAAACCATGATATTGCAGGAATGTCAGGATATTTTAATAGACAGGATGATTCAAATATTACGATATGAAAATAACATATAGAAGGATCGACCATATTCAGATTTGCATTCCGGTTGGAAAAGAAGACGAAGCAAGAGTTTTCTATACGGGTATCCTTGGTCTCATTGAAATAGAAAAGCCCGAATCGTTGGCCGGTAATGGAGGTTTATGGTATCAAATGGGGGACATCCAACTTCATATTGGCGTGGAAGAAAATCGACGTAGTTCTAAAGCACATCCGGCATTCGAAGTGGTGAATATAAATGCCATCAGGACGTATTTTAAAAGCTTGTCCATTCCTGTACAGGAAGAAATAATGATTCCCGGTACTAACCGGTTTTCTTTTTTCGATCCGTTTGGAAACAGAATAGAATTTCTTGAACCCATGATATGACTCCTATCAGAAATAAAGCTTGCCATTTGAATAAAAGCCCGTTCGAAAACCAATGTCAAAAACTCTTTTTACCTTCCGTTCCGGTATGCGCCTATGTATCGTACAGGCTGACAACTTAGAGGTAATATGTTTACAGATCTGAAAAATTATTTAAATAATTATGCTCATTTTTCTGACGATGAGCTGGAATTTATAGCAGGCAGGTTCAAGCCGAAATCTGTGAATAAAAATCAGTTTTTACTTAAACAGGGGAACATCTGTAAAGACCTGATATTTGTACAGGAAGGCTGTTTGAGGTTATATTATCTGAAGGAAGACATGGAAGTGTCTGTTTGGTTTGCTTTCCGGCAATCTTCCGCTATCGAAATCTATAGTTTTGTCAGTGAAAAGCCTACCGACTATTTTATCCAATCGATAGAAGACAGCGAAGTGTTATACCTCCCCAAAACAGAACTGAGTAAGCTCTATCAATCACATCCAAAGATGCAGGAAATGATGAGAAATTACTGGGAGGATGTCGTGCTGAATCTGATCAGCCGATTTACATCACTCCAAAAGGATACGGCGGAAAAACGTTATCTCGATTTATTAAATAAACCTTCTTATCTGGAAACCATTCCTCAAAAATATCTGGCTTCATTCATTGGTGTTACCCCCACTTCCCTGAGCCGAATCAGAAAACAGCTCGTCAAAAACCATTAATTGCCCCAGGATAAGTTTTTTCTCTTCTTTTTTTTTAAAATTTGTATTCAAAATATAACAAGTGAACAAAACAAAAATTAATCTGAGTGCATCAGTCGGTAAAGATTTTGTATGCAGTTAAACAAACCATCTCCCATGAATAAAATTCCTGATCTGTTTTTTAATTTTTTCCCTGCCCTTCGTGTTCCGGATAATTTCTGGACCGGGGAAAACGAAAAGAAAAAATGTCTGTATATAGCTACCTGTACAGAAGATGCATTTCTGTATGCTACAGACGAGTTCGGAGCCATTCTCGGATATTCTTCCGAGCTCCTGTATAAAGGTGGCCTTCAGTGGTGGTTTTCATTAATACATCCGGAAGACCTGCAACCCATGTTGAACAGCATCTTTCATCATTGTTTTTTAACGCCTGTAAGAAACAGACTGAATAAGCCATTTACACTGGCATACCGCATATTACATGCGGGTAACCGCTGGATCTGGCTACAGGAAACCAAGTGCATTGTCGCCGTAACAGATGAGGGCAACAATAAAATCATTGTAGGACGCTTTGAAGAGATGAATGCCGGAATAAAACTCGATGAAAATGAAATGAGCCGTCTTCTCCATGAAAATCGGGATAACAACACAATGGTAAAAGCAGCCTTGCCCATCCTCAAAGGAAAAATGAATGAAAACAAGGATATGCTGAATTTTCACAAACCGTCAGGTCCGCCGTCCGGCACCATGATGCCCACAAAAAGAGAAAGAGAAATTCTCCACCTGATAGGCGAAGGATTATCAACAAAGCAGATCGCCGGACAGTTGCATATCAGTGTCAACACGGTTGAAACCCACCGGCGCCATTTGCTGGAAAAAGTGAAAGTAAAAAATTCGATGGAGCTGATTAAACAGACATCCCATTTTTTTTGGGCGAAGAGCATTTAACTTAATGGAAAATATTTTTGAGAAATTTAAGCGATTATTACGGATGAATGCGTCCTGCGACAATGGTGTTGCTGAACGGATCAAAACCCGGAAGCGGTTTAAATGATGGGTATGCGCATCTGGTTAGAGTAGTTTATGAAGCTAATCAATGTTTTGGCCACGTGTTATAGAAAAATTTCCTTCAGATATTTTAATACCGGGATTTCCATCTTCGTCAACCAGCACTCCTGAAAAACTACCCTCCACGGTTTCGCCAACTTTTCCATAACTGGCTACCGTGAACACCCCGGGTGTAGTGATTGCATTTTCAAATAAAAATGAATGCATAATTCCGGTTTTATCTGTTACCGATACCTGGAAATAAACACTGCTGAAGCTGCCACCGTTGGTATCATCTCCCGCATGCTGGGTTGCCGGCGTATTGCCGTTAAAAGCAAGAAAGAATTCGTTTTTCTTTACCGTATTGATGTCGGGCTGGTCATTGATGGTGATCATGGTCACTTTGTCTTTGGAAGAATAGGTGCATTGTGTAATTGTTTTGGTGGTACCATGAATCGAAATCTTTTGCTGGTGAAAATTGCCGCCATCAATCGTGAAACTGGCATTGGCTAAAAAATTGCCTGTTGTTGCGCCCGGCGGATCGGATTTTTTGCAGGAACTGAAAAAGGCGAAACTGATCATTAATGTCATGGCAATAGAGAGAAAACGTTTCATACAATTTAATTTCCCACAAAAGTCACAGATACAGGCGATCGATACAATCGCTGAAAACCATGATTTTAATGGAAGCTAATGCTGAATTTGGTACATCACGGTATTCTGCGATTGAAAGACTCTTTTGTTTACCTCATTTTCGTAAAAGCGATGTAGCTATTTTGTAACCAAAGCGATCGATCTAATGAATACTCCAAAGGTTTCCGGAAAATAACATAAAGAAGATGAAAAAAGTATTAACTATTTTGGTATCCGGACCTTATCGCTCGGGTACAGGAGATAACCCAAGGCTCATGGAAGCTAATCTTAGAAAACTGGAGGATACTGCATTACTCTTGTTTAGAGACGGCCACATTCCCATTATTGGCGAGTGGCTGGCACTGCCTTTGTTAAAGGTTGCCGGATCAAAAAAAACAGGTGACCGGTATTATAATGAAATATTATATCCTGTCGCTGCCCGTCTGATATTAAAATGCAATGCGGTTCTCAGACTACCAGGAGAATCGAAAGGCGCAGACGAGGATGTCCGAATTGCGAGACTGAATAATATTCCGGTATATTTTGAGCTATCCGAAATTCTTTCACTATAATGCTTTATATACCTGGGGTACAAACGTGATCGACGAAAGAGAAGATGCTATATATCCAATGTAGGTTATAGTGTGCATGCGATGAAGGATGCTAATTTCATTGTAATCTGATTTTTGTATTAGAGCCAGAATGCCTTGGACACTTCCCGGATAAGCTCCATTGAATTTTTTACCTGGAGTTTCCTGAGCAGGTTGCTCCGGTGAGTCTGAACGGTATTGATACTGATAAATAATTGACTGGCGATTTGTTTTGTTGAAAACCCGGCGCCAATCAGGTATAAAATTTCTTTTTCTCTTTTCGTAATCTCTCCAATGCCTTCGGAAATAACCGGAATCTTTTTGAATTTATCCAGAGAATGTAAGAAAGGATAGTCATTTGCCGATTCGGCGGGAAATGGCTGCGTTTGGTCATTGTCATGCATGGCATGCCCGGTGATGTCCACCACTTTTCCCAATACACGATCGCGGCGCCCGTCATGCGAATAACGGAATATTTTGGTTTCTGTGATTTCGCGCCATTCCCCATCAGCACGTCGAATCCGGTAATTGAGCACAAGCGGAATGATTCGTCTCCCCTGTCGCGCGGCTTCCGAATTTTTTCGGATGATTCGTAAAGCTTTATCATATAAGCCGGATACATCGTCGGGATGAATGCGGGAAATCTGCATGTCTGTACCTCCGGCTGTCATTTCTTCCTGGGTAAATCCCGTCACTTCCTCCGGTGACGGTTCCATAAATATAAATCCGGATTTATCACAGGAAGCCAGGTACACAAAATACCTGCCCTCAGGCAGATCATCCAGGAAGCCTGCCGGTACATTTCCAAATTCATCCACAAGCCTTTCGTATAAAGTATCTGGCGCCAACAGTATCATTTTCGACAAATTTAAGCAGTTACGGGATTTTTGCCGCTGAACACCAAATCTGCCGGAACCAGCTTAACCTTTTTATCACGAAAAAATGCCAGCGACTTCGTCAGATTTTTTTCGTTTTTTGATCCCAGCGCATCTGTAATCACGGTAACCTTAAAATTGTTTTTTAATGCATCTGTTACGGTTCCCTTTACACAATGCTCAGCAAATAATCCAACCAGAAATATTTCCGATACTTTCCAGTTGTGCAGGTCTTTCAGGAGCTTCGGATTACTAAAAGCGCTCCTGGCAGACTTTCGATACAGTTCCGTGTTCACCCTTTTCAGACGCGGATCCGGACCAACTCCTTTCCCACCCTTTTTACACACATTGCCGGTTACCCAGTTTAATAAAAAATTTGTCCACTCATTGGTAATGTAACAAACAGGCAACCCGGAATCTTCAAAAATTTCAATGCTTTGATTTACATTTTTCAAGAACCGCTCAATATGAGTGGTATCGATATGTAGTTTCGAATCCGGATTGACCAGATTTTCCTGGATGTCGATGACCAGCAGCGCTTTATCAAAAGTTTCCGTTGCCATGGGCTGATTTATTTCTGCAAAAATACCCTGAGGTACGCCTGCAAAAAATAGCTGTATACAGTGATATTGGCCGCCCGGATCATTTCTGCGTTACAGAAATAATAGATTTTGTGTCAATTGCTACTATTCTCCGATCTGTTTTAAAAGAGTAAACCGATCAGGTATTCCCCAATGCTCGATCAGTCTTTCGTGATCAATGCGCGCGATATCTATAACATCCATAGTGATATTTTTATTTGTTGCCGGATGACCCATGAACGACCCTGTATGGATTCCGGTGAATTGATAATATACCCAGATGATATCGCCGCTTTCGCAATGATTGATTAAGGTATATTTTCGATTTGAAAACGCTGCTGAAATACGCAGGATAGCATCCTTCAATACTTTTTTTCCACCGACAAGATTTGCCTGATGTTCTTTCCAATCGTCATGTATAAATTCATCGATAATCGCTGTATCTGCGTCTCCAAATCCTTTTTCAATGATCTGCTGAATAACAAATAGTTTAGTACGGTCCATGAGTGCTGGTTTTGTATGTTTAAGAAATGAATAATGATTTTCCAGTTGTATTCCTGACAATCTAAATCGGCAAACGGAATGATCTTAACAGGTAGAAAAACCCTGATAACCCGATGACAAACCTTATCCCGTCAAGGAGGATCCATCTGTTTGTTAAGCGTTGTATAGTCTCTGAATTCTGACCAGCGCCGCCATATGTCATCAGGACTTCATTGATTGGATAAATATAGAATACCGTGAGTGCGATGGTTAGCATAGTACATCCAAAACTGATCAGCAGGTATTTGCGATGATTGATCATCCTCCATCCCAATACGACAGCGAGCAGCTGGGGAATAAAACTCCTGAACAACATAAAAGGAGGGCCGAAAAAACGCCCGATATATCTGTTGAAATCTGTATGCAAAAAATATTGCATAACGGAGTCGGGAGGATGTCGGCTCCACTGTGGTGTGATGACGGAAATCATAAAAACGGTACCGCCAACCCAGATTGCGGAACCGAATACTGCCCACCATAGTGTGAACTGAAAGACTGCTTTCTTCATGGGTCGTTCTCCCACAAATTCCAGGCCCTGCAAATCATACCCGGATCACTGAAAACCATGATATTGAATAAATGTCCGGATACTATCATGGGAATTAGAGTATTTTTGGTTTTCAAAAATTCAGAATGATTCCGGAGAAGTATAGAAAATTGTACGATCAATGGATTCCGGAGAATTTCTCTGTCCCGGAAAAATTCTTCCTACCGGATGAAAATGGAAATCCATATGCCATTTTCATGATTTCATGTCTCGGGGCGGATCGATTTCTTTATTTAGACGATCATTTTTTTGAGTTGACCGGATATACAAATGAACAGTTCCGTAAAGGAGGTATGGATTTCTGGTTTCCGTTGATCAACCCGGAAGACATGCAGCAAGTTTCGACACGGATCATCGAATCTCATCAGGCGTTGGTACATTATACGGCTGGCGAAGAATATCCTGCTCCTTTAGTGTTGGAGTACCGTTTTAAACATCCGGTGAATGGATGGTTGCGGATGCGGGATACCCGCTACCTGGTTTCTTTTACAGAAGAAAAGGTGATTGATCAGGTGCTTTGCCGGTTCGACCGTTTGGTTTTAGATGCTGATGAATGGGCCAGGCTGGACGACTGGGTTCGGCAGGAGAAATCCTGTACCCGTCTTTTAGAGGTGGCCATGGTGCACGAAAAATCAAAAAACAAGACTTCGATTGTTGACGGGAAAGCAGAGCCGGTCATCGACAGTCCGTCATGGATTTTACTTTTAACACCGCGCGAAAAAGAAATCCTCCACCTGATTAGCGAAGGCCTTTCCACAAAAATGATAGCAGATCGTTGTCATATAAGCATTCACACGGTTGAAACACATCGCCGGCACCTGCTGGAGAAAATCAAGGTGCGTAATTCGATGGAACTGGTAAAAGAGGCATCCAAGGTCTACTGGCTGTAAGGCGAATTCAACAAAAATCATGGTTTTCATTGATTGTCCGGCTTCATTTTATAATGGAGCTTTGTATCATGAACACGGATACACAAAAAAACAATTGGGAAACGATCGTAATTGGTGGCGGGCAGGCGGGCCTGGCAACGGGTTTTTATTTAAAAAAAATGAAAAGCGATTTCCTGATTTTGGATCAGGACAACAGGACGGGTGATTCCTGGCGTAAACGATGGAATTCCCTACGACTTTTTACGCCGGCATGGAATAACGGACTTCCCGGCTTTCCATTTCCAGGAAATCAAAATGCCTTTCCCACCAAAGATGAAGTGGCCGACTACCTGGAGAAATATAAAGAGAAATTTCAGTTACCCGTAATGCATGGGGTACGGGTAAAAGTTGTTAAAAGAACCAGGAATGGTTTTCTGATCATTTTTAATGATCAGATATTTGAAACAAAGAATCTTGTTATCGCAACCGGGAACTATGCGATTCCTAAAATTCCTGATTTTGCGAACGAAATTCGGAAGGAAGTACAGCAAATAGCGTCATCTTCCTATGCATCGCCCCATACTCTGCCCAAAGGAGATATTCTGGTCGTTGGAGCCGGAACGTCGGGATTTCAGATCGCGTTGGATCTGATGCAGGAAAAAAGGCAGGTATTCATTTCCGGAAAACCGACTGCCCAAATTCCGGATTTTATTTTTAAATATTTTGGGAAGCAATTCGTGTGGATGAACAAGTATGTTCTGAATACCGGCACTCCCATGGGTCGTAAATTTCAATCTGTCATTTTTCAGGGCAAGGGAGCGCCACTGATCCATATCTCACCCGAAAAAGTACAACAGGCAGGTGTAAAAGCCCTGACACGGATCAAAGAAGTAAAGGATGGCTGGCCTGTAACAGAAGATGGTAAAAAAATTGAAGTGTCCGCTATTGTTTGGTGCACGGGATTTCGCTCCGATTATTCATGGATGGATCTGCCCAATGCCATCGCAGAAAACGGTTATCCCTCAACCCACCGGGGCGTTTCCTCAGAATATCCCGGATTGTATTTTGTAGGCTCCCAGTTTCAATACTCCCTCACTTCTACCTGGCTGGGTGGTGTAGGAAGAGATGCAAAATATATTGTCAATGTCATGAGTAAAATAGAAAATTGATCACTTTTCCCAACACAAATGAATTCGCATGAAAGTTTTAATGATTGTATTGGATGATTGGGAAAATAAAATATCGGGATCATCATGCTGGGACAAAATAAAAGATCGGGTAGATATTCTTTTTATTAATGACTATCATTCGCTGGATACATCGATTTGTAAAAACGTTTCCGTTATTCTGACTGTCCGGGAACGAAGTAAGATAGATGAATCATTTTTCATGCGTTTTCCGCGGTTGCAATTGATCTTACAAACAGGAGGTCATGCTTATCATATCGATTTGGCTGCTGCCAAGCGACACGGTGTGTCCATAACGATGGGCAGAATGGCGAAATCGCCTTTGCTATCAGTGCCGGAACTTGTTATGGCAATGATGTTAAGTCTGTTTCATAAAGTAAATCTGGCTCAAAACGAAATGCGAATGGGCAACTGGCCACTGGTAACAGGAAGAACATTGTCCGGCAAACGATTGGGCATACTGGGCATGGGCCGGCACGGTTCCCGGGTGGCTGATATTGCCAGAAAAGCATTTGATATGGAAGTAATAGCCTGGGATAGAGGCGAAACAGAAAATCAGATACATAATGAAATTCCAAGAAGACCACTCCATGAACTACTGATGAGCTGTGATGTGGTGAGTATACATTTGCGTTTGTCCGATGAATCAAAAGGGATCATCTCGGGTGAAAGAATTGCGTTGATGAAACGGAATGCCATCCTGATCAATACTGCGCGGGGCGCAATGATAGATGAAGACGCATTAATAGGTGCATTACAGTCAAAAAAGTTAGGAGGCGCAGGTCTCGACGTATTTGTGCAGGAACCCCTGGCCCGTGATTCGCCGCTGCGCTCAATGGAAAATGTGATTATTACTCCGCATATCGGTTGGACTGTCGAGGAGGTATTTGAAGAATTCGCACAGATCGCTTGCGGTCAACTGGAAACCTGGTTGGATAGTGATTCAACGATTACGATTTGACATTTAAGGTGAATGCGTCCTGCGACAATGGCGTTGTCGATCGGATGAAAACCCGGAAGCGGCTTTCGGCAAGCGAAAGCATTTTATACAACTTTATACTCAGGGCGATCGATTGAAATAAAATTCCTTAGGATTTTAGGAAAGCAACTTAAAAGATAAAAAAGTATTAACTATTTTGGTATCCGGACCTTATCAATCTGGCACAGGAGACAACCCCATACTGATAAAAGTTAATCTGATAAGATTGGAGGATACAGAATTACCATAATAACTACAGACTATGCATATCGGTCACCCACTGGATAATCCAGTCTGGCATGCTTTGACTAGTTTTCACACCAACCTTGGATTGGGTGACACGCAGGCCAGGCGCTACCATCCGGATATATTACCATTCACCAGCATAGAAAGTCCTACAATTAAAGCACAGAACGCCTTACAAGGATTATTAAAAGTGAATGATCGATTTTTTATATTTGGGGAACTACCTCCAGTACCTCATGCCTGGACTCTATTAAAAAAATTGGATTGTCTTCAAATGATACTGGAAAATCCGGACACGCTTAAAAAAGACACAGGTACAGTAGAAAAACTAAATGACTTCCAAAAGGATGAAATATTTAGGCTGGTTGATCAGGTGCAGCCAGGATATTTTAGAAAGGAAAGTATTTAGCTTGGTAAGTATTTCGGAATCCTCAGGAATGGTCAACTTATATCAGTTGGCGGCGAAAGATTTCGGCTCCCCGGTTTTACTGAAATTAGTGCAATCTGTACTTATCCGGATTTTACCGGCCTCGGCCACGCCACGAAAATTATTTCACATATTTGTTTGGAAAACCTGAAAGACAGGAAACATTCCTTTCTTACATGTTCTGGAAACTAATACCAGAGCAATCCAACTTTATAAAAGGCTCGGCTTCCGGGAACGAAAAAATTAATGAACATCTGGCACTTTGAGTTCCAGTCTCATTAATGTATTTTATCCTATTTTGCTCGGATCATCGCCGGTGTTAATCGAAAGGTTTATAAGTAAATTTTTGTCCGCCGACTGTCGCTTCGGCCATCATGCCGCTTTGGTCCTGGGTAAATACTGACACACCATTGGTGTATTTGGCATCTTTGGAAGATCCGGATTTAAGCGCCACAGCTGAAACATTACTGCTGAATTCGAATTTATTAGCTTTAAACCGGCCAACGGCGTCCTGATCTTCAAAGAATATAATTTCGCTATAGGACGCGCCGCCCACCTGAGCACCAACGGTTACCTGGCCCATTTTTGCTGTGCCGATGGCCTTTCCGCCCACGTATAATACACCGTTACCGCTGGAACCACCTATAATCAATCCGCCTTTCCCATTTTTTGGAAAAATTACATAACCAGCGGAACTTTTAAAAAGGCCCGACATGGTAGGATCCGTCTTAATAAAATTCTCCTTAGCTTTTTTGCTTGCCGAGAGCAGCGTTTCTTTTTCTTCCGGGGTTTGGGCATTTATGCCCTTTGGAATAATAAACGCCAAAATAACGAGTAATGCCAGTCCGAACAATGGGGTTTTCTTCATAAAAAGATTTTAGATGATTTTATACGGGATCGACCACTACGTGCAGTCTATCAATTATCGTTCCCGGAAGTAATACGGTATCCATGTTGAATTAATTAACGCATGTTTTCTTCACAGATCACCGAACCTCCAGGAATCAACTTCGAAATTAAAGGAAAACACATTTAAAAGGTAACCTGATCTTTTTAATTATTCCTTATCCCTTGACGGATGTGGAATGGCAGGTTCCAAATAATCCTTAACTTTTATGGTTGGATTAAAATAATTTTACTGCGCATGCATACCGGATATAATCAGAAAACAGAAGAACAGCGTGAGATTTCGTCAAAAACAATAACCATAGCAGCAGGGAGTAAAAACCCATTAACCGTAAACCGATTGGGATATGGTACGATGCGCCTTACCGGCGAGGGTATCTACGGAGAACCACCGAACAGGTTAGAGGCTTTGCAAATATTAAAACATACTGCGGAAAGCGGAGTCAATTTTATCGATACCGCAGATTATTACGGTGATAGTGTAACCAATCGATTGATTGCGGAAGCTTTATACCCTTACCAGGATGACTTAGTGATATGTACCAAAGTCGGAACCGCCCGCAAAACGGATAAAAGCTGGATACCCTATAACAAGCCCGAAAATTTGCGGGCCAGTATTGAAAACAATCTGCGCGTATTGAAAATTGAACAGGTGACCCTTGTGCACTTCAGAGCTATGCATGGTCATATGAACTTTGAAGAAAGCATGGGTGCCATGTTTAAAATGCAGGAAGAAGGTAAAATATTACACGTCGGGATAAGTAATGTGACGGCTGAGGATTTAGAAACAGCGTTAAAGATGGGTAATATTGCCACTGTTGAAAATATGTATGGCCATGCCCAGCGGACTGCCATTAAGTTTGCTTATGGGGAGACGCATGGCGGTGCAGAAGTGCTGGAACTTTGCGAACAATATGGGATACCATTGATCCCGTTCTTTTCATTGGTTCATGCGATTGATAAAAAGGATAACAGAATAACAGAAATGGCTGAAAAATATGATGTTTCGGAAGCGCAGATCAATATCGCGTGGTTATTACATAAATCACCATGGATACTGCCAATACCAGGCACTTCTTCTTTGGCACATTTTAATGAAAACATGCAGGCAGCCCGTATTGAACTTTCTGAAGAGGATATGAAATTTTTGGAATAACCGCGATCGCAACTCATGCACGCAGGTTTCGCAATGAATCCATAGCCGCATGTGCAAAATGTGTCATCCCAAGTGGACAAAAGTGGTGGAGCAAAAAATATGGGTACGAATTAGTTAATAAATTGGATCTTTTGTCGGGGGTATTTAAAGTATAAAATGAAATTTAAAAAACGAATGGGAGAATAAATTCTTGACTAACATGAATATTCAAATAAGTTTTACATTATTACTATTTCGTTTACTCTCATTTTATTAAAACCGCAAGGTTACGCCCAGACCTATGCCAAAATTATAAGGATACGAGGTAACTGCGCTTTCCAGATTAATCGGGCTAAGGGTGTTTTTGAAACAAGGGATTAAATTTAATCCTACTCTTGAATTAACATGATATTCCACATCAAGTTTAAGGATTATCCCATAGTTTGTTTTGTTTAGGCCCATCATGTTGACGGTGTATTCCTTTTCAGGATTGGAATTACCAAAAGTTTTTGTTTCGATTTCTGCACTCGTAAGCACATTGAATGAACCACCGACACCAACCAATATAGAAAACCTTTTCAATGGTATCCGATAGGACAATATTAAGGGTATAGTTAGATAATGAAGTTGACTAAACGATTTTGCTGTCGAAACACTGTCTCCTACCTTCGGTTGTATTAAAGAGGAAGAATGAAGATAACCATACCCGGAAATTGTATTTAATTTGTATTGAATATTTCCCAGATTGTCTTTTACCGCGTATGAAATGCCGGAATCAATTTGACTGTTGGACCAGGAATAGCTGAGGCCCGATTGTAAAATCCACCTTTTATTGATACGGTAATTAAGAAAAAACCCGACAGATGCGGAAAACACATTTCGCTCGTGCTGCTCAATTTCCTGACCATGAGAGCCGACCAGATCATTGTCAGTAAGACTATAGCCTGCAAACTCTTGGGAGAAATAAGCGGTTGCTGAAAGCCGGTTTTTAAGTAGAATTTTCTGATGTGTCAGAGACAGCGATTTATCTTTTATTTTATTAGCCGGCAAGAAGACCGGTTGTACAGAAATCCCAGACAAACGTGATTGCAAAGACTGTGTTGAAACGATATGCATCGATGTGCTGACCGAATCCAGTAAGGAGGTATTCAATTCATTAATCTTCTCAGTTCTTTCAACCTGATTACTTTTTGATAGTTCATCCACATTTGGTTTTTCATTACTATAGGAAATCGACGAAAGCGAACCGCACTTTTTTAATTCCTTTTTTTTGATTTTTGGGCCTGTATAGCTTGCAACATCATGCAAATTTAATTCAGGAGCCCGGACGGATGGATTTGGCACTATGGCTTTCAGGTTTGACTGTCTGTTGATAATTATTTCCCGGGGGTTTTTTATTTTATAAAGAGTACCCAAAACGGTAACCAAAAGCAAAATTGCCGCCGCATAATGTTTCCAGCCATTTGCGTACCAGCCAATCTTTTTGTCTTGCTCATCCAGTCCCGCTTCAATTTTATGCCATACTTCGTCAGACGGATCTGATTTATACTTTTGCAGAGTATCGTTGAACAGCCGATCTATTTTATTTGGTAAATTTTCATCCATAAGCTCCTATCTGGTTATTTTTAATTCGGTCGTAAGATGTCTCTTCAGAATCTGCCTTGCATCTGAGAGATTTGATTTGGAAGTTCCTTCAGTGATATGCAGAAGTTCTGCAATTTCCCGGTGTTTTAGACCATCAAAAACGTATAAATTAAAAACCATGCGGCAGGCAGGTGGCAAAGTTTGTATGCGTTCAATCAGTTCTTTTTCACTGAGTCGGTCGTTCAGGTCCGGATCTTTCGATGGGAAATGGGCCTGATCCGCAAGCGTCACCAGTCTGAAATGATTTAATTTACCCCGATAACGTTGCAATGCACAGTTGATCATGATCTTTCGTAACCAACCTTCAAAGGATCCCCTGAACTGAAACTGGCCTATATTTTTAAACATTTGCAGAAACCCATCCTGTAAAACTTCCTCTGCTTCTTCTTTGTTCTGGCAATAACGAAGACAAAGGCCCATCATCTCGGAGCCAAACCACTCATACATTTTCCTCTGGCTCGAGCGGTCTCTGGCCATGCATCCGTCGATCAGATTTTTCAGGTCCTTTAAGTTAATATCTTCCCCTTTGTCAAACATAGATGCAAAAAAATATGAAAAGGTTGGGCCGAAATAATTTAGCTGAAATTTAGTTTTTGCTTTTACTTTATTGCCCCACGATGATATAATTTGCAGCAAGCCGCTGCCAGCCTGATTTGCCCGAGTTCTCTAATTATTTTATAAATACGACATGTACACTGTGAATGTAAAACTATTGACTTTACTACCAGCTCTTTTGTTTTTTACGCCAGAATGGCAACATAACCTTTCGGAAGCTCAACTGATTGCTCAAAAACAACATAAATATATACTACTGAATTTTTCCGGGTCTGACTGGTGCGGTCCCTGTATCCGGATGAAAAAGGAAATTTTTGAATCGCCTGCGTTTAAAGAAATGGCTGACAGCGAATTGGTGCTTGTAAATGCCGATTTTCCCAGGAATAAAAAAAACCAGCCTTCGCCAGCACAGCAAAAGATAAATGACGCAACAGCCGACCGGTATAACCCGCTTGGTAAATTTCCCTTTACTCTGCTTCTAAATGAAAAAGGTGCAGTTTTGGGCACATGGGAAGGATTGCCGGACGAATCCCCGGAAGTTTTCATAGGCGATATTCATAATTATATTTATACGGCCAATAAATGATCGCAGCATCCGAAGCATTTCACCGGACACTCAAATTGATGGGCAACCGATTTCAGTTAACAGCTATCGGAAACTCGGAGGAATGGGCTCAGGATTGCATAGAAGCGGGCATACATGAAATAAGACGTATCGAAAAAAAGCTGACAACCTATAGTGAAGAAAGTGAAACTGCACTAATCAACCGTAATGCCGGCATCAAACCTGTTATGGTCAGCAAAGAAACATTTAATCTGATTGCACGCTCAATCAAAATATCTCAGGTAACACAAGGCGCTTTCGATATAACATATGGTTCAGTAGATAAAAATCTTTGGAATTTTAACAGCAGTATGAACAAACTACCGGATGCAGAAACCTCTAGAAAGATGAGGAAGCTGATCGATTATCGCAAGATCAGTATGAACCGAACAGATTTTTCAATTCTGCTGGAAGAAAAAGGTATGCGCATTGGATTTGGCGGAATAGGAAAAGGTTACGCGGCAGAAAGAGCGAAAATAATTATGAAAGAAAAGGGCGTGGAAAGTGGTATTGTGAATGCCTCGGGCGATATGACGGCCTGGGGATTGCAGCCGGATGGAACTCCATGGACGATTGGCATCGCTGATCCTGATCTGAAAGAAAGGGCGTTTTCTTATTTAAATATTACCGATATGGCTGTAGCCACTTCAGGCAACTATGAGAAATTTATTCTCGTAGATGGAAAGCGATACTCACACACCATTGATCCGAGAACCGGTATGCCCATCAGAGGAATTAAAAGTGTAACAATCATCAGCACCCATGCAGAAATCGCCGATGCTATGACAACACCGGTGATGATTATGGGAGTTCGCGCTGGCTTGAATATGATCAATCAAATGAATGATGTGGAAGCTATAATTGTTGACGACGATAATGTGCTCCACGTTTCAGATAATATACGGCTAAACTAAAACGAATGAAAAAGAAAATTGTAATCCGGTCTTTTGTTATTGCCTTATTGGCAATAAGTATGGGTTCTTGTGCGCATGTCAAGGAGTATCAGAAAAGCAGGATTAATGATTCTGAAATGTCATTGTCCAGCCGGCATATTGAAAAAAATGAACTCAACGCAGAATCTTACAGGGAAGGATCTTCCGGCGCAAACGGTGGAAAAACAGGTGGTGGGTGTGGTTGTAATTAAAATCCATATCTGAAAATAAATGAGAAAATTATCCCTTACTGTTATTGGTATGTATCTGGGTATGGTTCAGGCTTTTTCGCAGGCACCCGTTACGGACTCCAGTTTATACAAACCAAAAAAATTAAAACTGGATGAAATCAATCTGGTTTCCAGTTATTATAACCAGACGGCCGACAAGTCTGCCGTCATGGGCGGCGAGCCCGGTCCGCGGGGGATCGCCAATGTCACAGACTTTGCCAATGGAATCGATCTGACTTTTATCGGATGGGATCAAATGAAAAGAAAAAATACATTTGCGCTTGGTCTGGGCGTAGATTACCACACTGCTGCTTCCCAGGCATATGTCGATTCCAATGGCACATCCAAAAATAATGGAACCAGAATATATCCTACGCTCAATTGGACCCGGGAAAATGAACAGAAGGGTACTTCATTTGGTCTGGGGGCTTACTATTCTGCGGAACATGACTATTATCATTCTTTTGGTTTAAATGCATCGGTTTCCAAAAAAAATAAAAGCAATGGTGAATTCAGTCTGAAAATCGTCGGATTTTTTGATAAAATCAATATGATTTATCCTTCTGAATTCTATCCAGTTGATTCAGTTAAAAATTCACAGAGTACAGACAGTATCGTTTATCGAACATCGGCCAGTGGACAAACCCAGGCTTTTATTTATAATAATGGCCAGTTGGTTGGGAATACAAAAACGCATAAACAACAAACCCCGACCAAACCCCGTAATACATACACCGCATCGCTCTCGTTCACCCAGATCATTAATCAGCGCATGCAGGCCAGTGCAGAGATGGATCTTGTTTATCAAACGGGATACCTGGGATTGCCTTTTCACCGCGTATTTTATAATACTGGTAAAGACACGATCGAAAACCTGCCATCGCAAAGATTTAAACTTCCTGTAGGATTCAGGCTTAATTATTTTCTGGGTGATCGTGTTATCCTCCGTTCTTACTACCGTTTTTATGCGGATAGCTGGGGTTTGATTTCTAACACGTTTGATCTGGAAGTGCCGGTAAAATTAACTCCCTTTTTATCCGTTTCACCTTTTTATCGATTCTATGCGCAAACGGCGGCAAAATATTTTGCCCCCTATAAAGTTCATTCGGAAGATGAAACCTACTTTACCAGCAATTATGCACTGGCTAAATTTAATAGCAGTATGTTCGGGGCAGGCTTCCGGATTGCGCCTCCGAAAGGCGTTTTTATGAACAGTCTCAGAATACTGGAAATAAGGTATGCCCATTACATGCAGACAACGGACCTGAATGCAAATATGATTTCATTTAATATTACATTCAAATAATATTTCGGATCAAATTATTAAATTCACTGGTATGTCATACCTGATAGCGGTCAGGTCTTATTAATTAGGAATTGGACAGTTGAGGTAAGAAAGGAAATCAGCTATCAACCATGATTTATCTTATTTCCATTTCACTTTTCGACCCAGAATCACTTTAAATACAAATGGATCGGTTGCAGGGGTTAAGCCGAAGCCAACCCCTATATTTAGTTCCCATTTTGCATTATTCATCAAATCATAGGCGGCGAATAAAGCGTGGTTTTGCTGGCTTCCCTGATCAAATTGATTTACCGGCCCCATGTCACCATAGTACTCAATGCCGAATGCTGCATTTTTAAATATAGCATATGATATTTTTACATTTGGTTCAAAAGTTGGAACGGATGTGTTGTACTGGCTTTTTAACGAAACACCAAAAGTAGGATTCAGGGAAATATATAGTTTGCCCAGCTGTTTATCAATTATGGGTCTTATTTCCAGACTCCAGGTGTCGTTGGCATACGCTGGTTTCTGATAACCAATTTCCAATGACAAACTCAGGCCAAAAGGAACTCCCCAGTCTGATGGGGCCATCACACGAGGTCGTAAATGCGTGCCCACAATTTGATACCCATATCCGGGGGTATAGTTTGTAAATAAATAGGCCCCAATTTCAAAAACGGGTGTGATACCTGTTGTTATCTCCAGTGTTTCATGCAGCGAATGATTTGAAGGGAGGACTCCGTTTACGATTTGTGTACTGCCATCAAACGTATAGTTACTATGTAATTCAAACATTGTGGAATGTACCGCCTGTGTCGGAGATGCATACACCTGAATTTCATAATTATTTTGTGCTGTTGCCGAAATGGTGCGAAAAATTAAAATAATAAGTCCAATTGATTTTTTTGAATGCATGCTGATGTTGGCGCTGTCCGGATGACTTCCTTTTTTACAAACAAAATTACCTGATTAATGAAAAAGAAATTGAAATTTCCATATCTTCTTCCACTTGATAAACTACTAAATTGCAGCAATGTCAAACCTTGAATTCAAATAGAAATATCTTATTGCTTATTATTTTATCTTCCGTACTCAGGCTGTCTGTTGCAGGCTTCCTGGAACTGGGTAATGATGAGGTTTATTACCAGGCCTACGCGCAACATCTGCAATGGAATTATTTTGACCATCCGCCTATGGTTGCGCTTCTCATCAGACTTTCCACATTGAATCTGCATTTAAACCACGAATTATTTATACGCCTGGGATCAGTAATATGTGCTGCCGCGGGCACCTGGTTAATTTATAGAATCGGGAAGACGATAAGAAATGAACAAGTTGGTTTTATCGCAGCTATTTTATATTCAACTTCTTTTTATTCTTCTGTTGTTGCCGGAATATTTATCCTTCCGGATTCACCTCAGGTGATTTTTTGGCTTTTGGCCATGTATTCAATGATTTGTATTGTTAAGAGTGAAGAATGATTAGAGAGAAAAATCTATATTTCTTATTACTGGTGTCAGTACGGGCCTTTGTATCATGAGTAAAGTACATGGTATTTTTTTGTGGGTGGGCTTTGGTGCTTACCTTATTTTTTACAGAAGAGATATTTTAAAATGCCCCATGCTATGGGTATCCGTTTTGATCTCTACGTCCATTATTTTACCAATATTTTTCTGGAATCTTAAGAATCATTTTATTACATATACATATCACCAAAGCAGGGTTGGTCTTTTTTCAGGTAGTCCAGATATGAGCCGTTTGCTTCAACAGGTATTGGGATCAGTCTTTTACAGCAACCCGGTGAATTTTGTTATCTACATAATGGCAATATATTCGTTTTTGAAAAAACGTTTCGGCAATTCTTCCTATAGCTATCCGTTGCTTTTATGGCTTAGTTTTCCGTTGATTATTGTTTTATTGCTGACCTCCCTTTTTAACGAAACCCTTCCCCATTGGTCCGGTCCCGCTTACCTTTCGCTGATGCTGTTCGCAGCCTGCTGGCTGAACGACCAGGGCAAGGTTATTCGACAACGTTTGCTCAAAACAGCAGCGTTGTTTTTCATCGTTATTGTTATAGCTGGTACGCTGAGCATCCGGTTTCTACCATTTACCATTGGTAACAAAAAGGAAATTTATTTAGGCACAGGGGATATCACACTGGACATGAATGGCTGGAAAAAATTTGCTGTTGATTTTGATACTTTGTACCAGTCAGACATACGCACAGGCAGGATGAAAGCAGGAGCCGCAATTATTTCGGACTATTGGTTTCCCGCTGGCCATCTGGATCATTATATTGCCATACCGGCCCATCTAAATCTTATTACTGTCGGACCTTTGAATAATATCCACCATTTTGCCTGGCTAAATGAACGACGACCACGTTTGCCTTTGGGATCAGACGCGTATTTTGTTTATCCGACAAACTCCTATGGACCACCATCCATGAACCTGAGAAATGAATTTAAGTATGTGGACGATTCGCTGCTTGTGGCACAATGGCGTAGTGGTCACATGGTTCGTCACTTTGTTATTTTCCGTATGCATGATTTCAGAGGAAAGGACAGTGACTATTTAATTCCCGATATTAAATAAAGGAGGTAGCATTAAGGGATTTTTTAGCTACCCTCTCCATGAGCGATTTTATTAAAATTCCACTCAATCTGGTTTTTGGTGTTCAATTTCGTTCCATAAATTGACAAAGAAACTAAATACATGAAGCTCATCCAGAATACTGAAAAAAACAAGCTGCCAATAACGTCCGTTGCAAAGTGAACATGAAGAAAAATGCGACTTAATCCAACCAGGCAGGCCAAACCAGTAAATAACCCGTAAAATAGACACTTAAGAGAAGTACGCAATTTCATTTTGGCAATGAGAAAAATACAGATACCGCTGAAAGTAAATATTCCAAGAGCATGACCGCTTGGGAAACTATACCATCCGCCCTCGTGAGCCAGGGGAAGTATGGGCCGGTGCCTGTGGAAAATAGCCTTTAAGAGCCAGCCTGATAAAAGACTGGTTAGAGCCGTAACTGCAATTAAAATAGCATATTTCGCATATTTCAATTTATTCAAAAAATGGACTATCAAAATATAGGCTGGGATCAGAAAAGCCCCCGTACCAAAAAAAGAAAAAAATAAAGCAATCCGAATTGTGCCCCGGTTAATAAAAAGATGAAATGCCGCAAAAAAGCGGTTATCTATTGCTATTGATTTTGTTTGCAGACTTATTTTTGCACACATTAAAAAAAGCAACAACGAAGTACTGCTTACCATAGCGATCATAATTCGTTTGTAAATCAGATTTATTTGGGTCCTGAGCATTGGATGTTTGCAACAGAGATGTACTTTTTATTCCGAAAGGTTGGCCCTGAAAATAAAATAAAACAATTTTAGATCTTTGAAATTGTCGACTTTGGTTTTTACAGATAACTGTCCATTACAGAATGACATGCGGATTCACCCAAGCGCATTCGATAGTT
The DNA here is from genome assembly GCA_963759335.1 of uncultured Bacteroidota bacterium. GTDB lineage: Bacteria > Bacteroidota > Bacteroidia > Chitinophagales > Chitinophagaceae > Puia. Next base: position 1,375,448 of record CAVWYU010000017.1, on the reverse strand, counting down.
GTATATCGCAAAAATATATTTTTTCAATCCCAACTAAAATCAGATAAAATGCATCTAGGTGGCTTTCAATTTTAATTTGTAAGTATGCGTGTTTTACCTGTTCTTAATACAAAACCGTCTACCTTCAACAGGAAATAATTTTGTATGCAACATAGCGAACACCATCTAAAAAGTTCCGAATTTATAACTGATGTGGTAATAGGAATGTCGGATGGGTTAACCGTTCCCTTTGCGCTGGCGGCGGGTATCAGTAGCGCTGTTTCAGATAATCATATCGTAACTACGGCAGGAATTGCAGAAATTATTGCCGGTTCCATCGCGATGGGCTTGGGCGGCTACCTGGCAGGTAAAACAGAACAAGAACACTACGTTGCCGAACTGAAACGCGAATATGATGAAGTAGAAAAAGTACCTGAAAAGGAAAAAGAGGAAATAAAGGTGATTTTTAAAGAATATGGATTGAGTGATAGTGCACAAAACATCGTTGTAGAAGAACTTGCTTTAAATAAAGACAAATGGGTTGAATTTATGATGAAGTACGAACTCGGTCTGGATAAACCCGACCAAAATCGGGCGCGCAAAAGTGCCCTAACGATTGGAATTTCTTATATCGTCGGTGGCATTATTCCACTTCTTCCATATTTTCTTACGCAAACACCTGCAGAAGGATTGAAAATATCCGCTGCTGTAACGATCGTTTGTCTCTTTGTATTTGGTTATTTCAAAAGTAAAGTAACCGGACAACCTGTGTTGGCTGGAGCATTAAAGGTGACGATTATCGGGGCTGTTGCGGCTGCCGCTGCTTTTTTTGCAGCTAAACTAATTGGCCGATAAACTTCTCAGAATACTAATGGATGATTTATCTTAATTTAAAAATACAATTTGGGATTTGAACAGTATCATGGGCCGGCAAATGAATTAAGCGAAAACATCCGCACTTTTGCGCGAATGATTACGTCATTAACTGAAGAAGCGGAAGCTATCGGCTGGTATAAACAGCGGATGTCCTTGGAAAAAGAACAGAAGCTTCAAATCATCCAGGAAGCGGAACAAAACGGGGTTACCCAGACCCATCGTAATCACAATTTAGCTCACAGTATTTTTCTCAGGTGGAGGAGTCAGTTCAACAAGGGCGGTGCAAAATTATTGCAGCCCCGGTATCACAAAGTAGATCCGTAGCTCTGAGCATTGCACATTATTTAATTAGTATTTATATTTGTTAAAATAGCATTAGAGTTAAGAAATAAAATGAAGGTACATTAGCATTGCCTGCTGTTTTCATTCTTCTTTACAGGCGATTGTTCGATAGACTAATAAACTAATGCGGAAAATACTCGTTTCGCTGTTTGTTTACATGTTTTATGTAAACGCCATCTTCAGTCAGGCTGATAGCAAGATTTTAAAACCATATGAAAATCGCCTGTACTTCGCCCTGGGGCCTGTTCACTCCCGGCTGATTGATCAGGGATACACCGAAAGCAAACTGCTGTTCAGTGGAACAAATACAAAACTTGTATTCGGTTATGAAAGAGAAACCAGCAAGTCCATTTTAGGTTTTTCCGTTGGGGGAAGTGTTGGCAACATCCACTCCGAAAACAGTCATCTGCCTTCTCAATTTTTTACCATACTTCCATATTTAGAATACCTTTTTAAATTCGGAAAACATCATGACACCAGAAAGAAAAATGAATTTTTTGCAGGCATATATGCTGCCTCGAATAACCTCTTTTTACAAAACGAACCGGTTATTGATAATATAGATATCGTTTCTCTGCACGGCCTCTATGTAGATCTGACTGAACGGATAAATCTGCCAAAACAATACATTCAGTTCTCATGTCTGCTGCCTGCGATCATTTACACAAACAGGGTCTTATGGAGAGGCGGTGCAAGCAATTACGGATATGACGACAAGGACCATCCTGTTAAAACGCTCTTCATGAATGGCACGTACTCATATTTTGATCCGTGGCATAACCTGGAGTTGAAGATTGACTATATATTAATGATCGGGAAACACACAGATTTTACAGCCAGATACCGATTTTTATTTATCAATAAATATGAGCAGGTTCCCTACCGTATTTATTCAAATGAAGTATTGGCAGGCTTGGATTTCAATTTTTAATCATGAGAATCCTTCCGATACTTTTACTTTTTATGCTGGTAATTGCTGGTTGCGACAAAATGTTATTGGGAAAAGATGAGTCAATCATCAGCCTGGAAGAAAACCTACAACCGCCTGCAGCTCTGAACGACGGGTGGGATGTATCGGACATGGAAACGCAAAATATAAATTCTGATCCAATAAAAGGACTGATAACGAATCTCCAAAACAGACCGGGCAATATTCACAGCCTTCTCATATTCCGCAACAATAAGCTGGTATCCGAGTCTTATTTCGACGGATGGCACAGAAACCGGATACATGCTTTACGTTCCGCTTCAAAAAGTTTCATCTCCACGCTGATAGGCATCGCCATCGATCAGGGTCAGATCAGCAATGTAGATCAAAGCGTAATTGATGTCTTTCCGGAATATGCCGACCTGAATTCCGGCCAGAAGAGTGAAATAAAAATTAAACACATTCTTTCGATGTCTGCCGGGCTTCAATGGGACGAAACCACTTATTATGGTGTCGATGATAACAGGAATGATGAATATGCGATTGCCAGAAGTGATGATCCGTTGAGATATCTGCTTAAAAAAGACATGGGAGCAACGCCGGGAAGTCAATTTTTATACAACAGCGGATTGAGTATTTTACAAAGTGCTATCATTAAAAAAGCAACAGGCATCCATATTGATGTCTATGCGAAAACACATCTTTTTGACCCGCTTGGTATCACCAATTATTTTCTGAGAACAGACAAATATGGGTATGCTGATATAGCCCCGCTTTTCCTTACTCCCAGGGATATGGGAAAGTTGGGACAGCTATTTTTAGACAGTGGAAAATGGAAAGGCCGGCAAATCGTCTCTGCACATTGGACTGCTGAAGCTTCATCCGCTGTCATGACGAATACCACCTCATTTCCCGGCAGCAGAAAAAATGCGGAATATGGATATAACTGGTGGTTAGAAAAATTTACTTTAATAAATGATACCATTCAGACCTTTGCGGCAGAGGGTTCCGGGGGTCAATATATTTTTGTAGTTCCTGCGTTGCGTGCCGTTGTTGTTTTTACAGGCGGCAACTACGACACAAATCAATATATTCCTTTTGCATTGATGGAAAATACCATTTTACCATCATTCAAATAAATATGACTGATCCAAATTTACTGATATGACAAAAAATTTATTCTCTGTTTTTATTTGTTTTATTATTTGTCTCGAAGTCTGCACTGCGCAAAATAAAGCTGAATTATCCAAAAGCGATCGCTCTGCAAAACATTATAAAATTTTAGATTACCTGTATAGTATCTCAGGCAAAAAAACGATGGCGGGTATCCATAACCGTGAACCGAATGATTCCCCTGCCAATTGGACCATCCATATGTTTGAGGTCACCGGAAAATTTCCTGCATTATGGAGCGGCGATTTTCTCTTTCAGCAGGAAAATATCGCAAACCGGCAAATGATGGTGAATGAAGCGTTGAATCAATGGAAGAAAGGCGCCGTGATCAATATTATGTGGCATGCATGCAATCCGGCCCTGGAAGAACCCTGCGGCTGGGATAATAAAGGTGTACTAAGTCATCTCACAGACGATCAATGGAACGAACTCCTGACGGATGGCTCTGCAATCAATAAAAAATGGAAAGCGATGATGGATGAGATCGCCGGCTACCTGAAATATTTACAGGACAATCGGGTTGAAGTGCTTTTTCGTCCTCTGCATGAAATGAATCAGGGGGTTTTCTGGTGGGGCGGCAAACCGGGAGAAAATGGCACCAGTAAATTATTCCGGTTAACGCATGATTATTTTACAAACACCAAAGGATTGAATAATTTAATCTGGATCTGGGATATACAGGATTTTAAAACACTTGCAAAAGATGCGGTGGATTACAATCCGGGGCCAGATTATTATGATGTCGCTGCGCTCGATGTGTACGACGATTCCTCGGGTTACAGCATGGAAAAATATAATATCATGATGAGAGCCTCTGGGGGCAAGCCCATAGCGATTGGTGAATGTCAAAAATATCCTACAGCAGCGCTGTTGACCGAACAACCGAAGTGGACCTTCTTCATGGGCTGGTCTGAACTGGTTTTTAAAATGAATACAACAGAGGAACTAAATGCATTGATGCATGCGCCTAATATTATAACCCTTGATAAAAGACAGGCGGAAAATAAAGATGGCAAAAGAGGACGGTAAAAAATTTGTCATCTGCAAAAAGGATTAAATTCATAACAGAATCTTACTCCGCTTTTTCAAACCTTATAACCTTCAATTATGCAAAAGAAATTATCCGATGCTGAACGTACGAGAAATTATAAGATTCGCCTATTCGATTTTCAATATTTCAATACCAATCTTTTTCTAAGCCATTTTCCAACGCCTTGTAATATTTCACTTTGTTGAATGAGTAAAGAAACGGCGCCTTGTGCGCACCGCCTGAATATTGTTTTTCTTTTTTTGTTAATATTCCATAACTCAATATTTTTCTCTGAAAATTACTACGGTCAAGTTTTTTTTCAAGGATTGTTTCATAAATAGATTGAAGATCTTTCATTGTAAATTCTGTTGGTAGAAGATTATAACCTATAGGCTCATAATTTAAGTCGAGCTGTAAAGTCCTGAGTGCTTTCTCTATAATTTCTTTGTGGTCAATAATTAGCTCAGGGAGCTTGTCCAGATCATTCCAGCAGCATTCGGTTGAAATTTCGTCATGCTTAGGGTTTACTTTGGCGTATTCTACAAGGGCATAATATCCAATACTTACAAATCTTTGAAGGATCCAGTGATTTTCAACATCCCGGATGCCGGAATCTTCCAAAAGCTTTTTTGCATGTTTTTGCCGCGTTCGCCTGGTGCTGCCAAAAAGATGAAACTGTTTTAGAAAGATATCTTTCAATTGGGTTCGGTGTTGTAAAATACGGGTAGCTGCATCGTCAACATTTTCGTCTTTATAAACAAACCCGCCAGGTAATGCCCATTTTTTATTGTGTTCCGGTTTAAGTAGCAGCACCTTCAATTGGTTAGCGTGGAATCCAAAAATCACGCAATCAACGGATATTGACGGTAGAAAAAGATCATATTCCGGATTTAGTTGTTCTATCAGCGAATATTTTTTCCTCATAGCTTATAATACAAATATTATTTTGTGAGTACTGTAAATAGATTTAAATTGGGTCAATTTGACACAATAAGAACCTGGGTAATTTTTATTTATGACAGAAATCGGTCTTCCCTAAAATATACAAATAATATAACAGTGAACAATACTCTTAAGTTTTGGAAAATAAATCATGGTCAAACATATTGACTTTTTAATAACAATAAATAAACAATAATGAAAAAAATGACTCTCACGGCAGGAATTCTATTCTCTATTTTAACGGCATCAGCACAGGGATGGACAATGGACAAAGCACACTCACGGCTTGTTTTTAATGTCACCCATCTGATGGTCAGTGATGTTGAAGGAAAAATTAAGGCCTTCGATGTTACGGTTACTGCACCCAATGATGATTTTACCGGTGCCGTAGTTGATCTGACTGCGGATATCAATAGCATTAATACAGATAACGATTACCGGGACAAAGACTTAAAAGGACCGGGTTTCTTTGACGTGGCAAAATTTCCTACGCTCAGCTTTAAGAGTACTTCTTTTACAAAAGTCGACTCAAAGAATTTTAAGTTAAAAGGGAATCTTACCATTCACGGGATAACCAAACCTGTTGAACTGGATGTAGTTTTTAACGGTACATTTCAAAATCCGATGAATAAAAAAACGGTTGCCGGCTTTAAAATAAAAGGCAATATCAAACGAAAAGACTTCGGAGTGGGTACAGACTTTTCGACCGCGGTGGTAAGTGATGAGGTGGAAATCAATGCCAACCTGGAATTAGACAAGGGTTAAATAAAGCACTGGCCCCCATTACATATATTTCTGGTGACTTAAAATCCTGTAGGCCGACTATAATTAAACAGTAACATGAATACAATCAACAGGAGAAAATTTATCGGCAATTTATCGCTCGCAACTGCTGCGGTTTCCTTTCCGGGAATTGTATATTCATCATTTAAGACGTTTGATGATTATGTTGAAGTTGAAATAACGCACGGGAAAATACGGGGTCTCCGGAATAACGGTGTTAATTTATTTAAAGGCATTCCTTATGCGGGAAAAATTTCCGGTGACAGGCGTTTCAGAAGACCTGCTCCGTTGCAACCCTGGACGGGTGTTCGTGACGCGCTGCAATTAGGCGCCCCGGCTATTCAGCAAGGTCAAACACGTGGATTAAACGAACCAAAACCCGATGAAGATTGCTTGTTTTTAAATGTCTGGACACCTGCCAATGATAATAAAAAACGCGCGGTAATGTTTTACAGCCATGGCGGCGCTTTTTCTAACGGATCCGGCGGAGCAGTTGACCAGGATGGTTCTAACCTGGCCCGGTTATTTGATGTGGTTGTAGTAGAAACAAATCACAGACTTGGTATTATGGGATTTCTCTACCTCGATGAAGTAGCGGGAAATGATTATGCAGGTTCAGGAAATAACGGCACACTGGATATTGCTGACGGACTTGCCTGGGTAAATAAAAATATTGCCGTATTTGGCGGAGACCCGGACAACGTGATGATTTTTGGGGAATCAGGGGGTGGGGCAAAAACTTCCTGTTTATATGCCATGCCCGCGGCGGCGCCTTACTTTAATAAGGCTTCAATAGAAAGTGGACCCGGTGTACATATGATACCAAAAGAAGCAGCAGCAGAAATGACTTCCATTACCCTGCGTGAATTGAATATAAGCCCTCAAAACTGGAAGAAGCTGCTTGATATATCTGCAGCAGATTTATTAAGCATCCAGATGAAAATTTCCACGCTCATGGCTCAGTCTGACTACGTAAAGAAAAACGGCGCAGTAGGGTTTGTTCCCAACGCTTTCCAGCCCGTTGTTGACGGAGTTGCGCTTCCACATCATCCATTCGATCCCACAGCACCGGATATATCCAAAAATAAACCACTGATGACAGGCTGGAATGAAGATGAATTCACCTTCTTTGCTATGGCATTCGGTGATACGGAAGCATTGAAGGGGAATTTTACATTTGAAGCATTGCCCGCCAAACTTGAAAAGCAATTTGGCAGCAACACGAAAAAAATTATTGATACTTACAGGAAATCCATGCCCAACGCGACAGCATCGCAACTTTGGGTTGCCATAGAATCAATGAACATGATGGGCTTAGGTTCTATCAATATAGCTGAACGAAAAGTACAACAACACGGAGCGCCGGTTTATTTATACAATTTCGGCTACAAATCAGAAGCACAAGTTCCGGGAACTGATTATCCGTTTGGAACCCCTCATGCAATGGATATACTGTTTAAATTCAACAATGAAGTTCCCGGAATGAAAGAGGACTTATTATCAGGCAACAGACCGGAGCGTTTTACAGCCTCTCACAATATGGCTGAATTGTGGACGACTTTTGCAAAGACCGGTAAACCCGCTGCTAAAAATGTTCCTGAATGGAAGGCTTATAATCTTACTGAAAGAACTACTATGCGTATTGATACAACGTGTGAAGTAATTAATAACAGGTATAGTGAAGAGCTTGCCATGTGGAGGTCAATTGGGAAGGTATAACCCTGTTTTTAAAGTTACTGACACTCGGTTCAGCGAAACATGCACCTACCCCTTATAAATTGGACTATTTACTTTCAGTTGTCGGTAAGACTCAAACTTTAATAGTCAAGATAAATCGCTTTAGATATTACCAACTCTATGAGAAAAGAATGTTCATAGTACCTCCGCATGCTTCGCATGCTCCGGTGATCCAGATACTCCCACGAGAGGCGTTACAAAAACCTCATCCCGCTTGCGGCGGGATGAGGTTTATTATTTTGCTCGCTTTGCAAAGCAAGCTATGCACGCTCCCAAAAAAAATAAACCTCTCATCTTCGATGAGAGGTTTTTGTGCCCGGGACTGGATTCCTTCCATTCTGGGATTCAATATTTGTAAGTTCTGTGTGTCAAATATGTGTCGTGAATTTTAGTGTTGATCAAAATTCTGAATTTAGTATTCATTTCTTCACTCTTCTTTTCGTATTCGCTGTAAAGATAAATTTCAATATGGGTTATTTAGAACTAAACTGCGATTTAATTGGTCAGTAAGATCTTCAATTTTCTAATTTACTTAGTTTATGTTTTAAGGCAGAGGTCAATTACGAAAATAAATAACAAACCCATTGGTCTTAATTTCGGGTAGTATTATATCCTGACGACATTTTTACCTACTGTCTTTCCTGTTTCCATTTTTAAATGCGCGTCTGCCATTTCTTCAAATGGAAAGACCGCTGACACTTTTGATTTGATGATGCCTTTTTCTAAAAGTTTGGCAATGGAATGCATATCGTCTCCGTTGGAACTTACAAGCTGGTAGTGTATATCCACCCCCTTATCGCTGGCCTTCTCCTTGATTTCTTCGGGTATCATAGGCAATAGGCTTAGAATCATTCCATTTCTTTTAACCACCTTCAGCGATTTTGCTAAACTTTCTTTACTGAATGCATCGATGACAATATCAACTTCATCAGCAATAGCATCCTCAAAATTTTCTTTATCATAAGCAATGTGCCGATCGGCACCAAGACTTAATACAAAATCGCGGTTTTTTTCTGATGATACACCAATCACATAGGCACTAAGATATTTGGCTATTTGTACGGCAAAATGACCGACCCCACCGGATGCGGCGAGAATTAATATCTTTTGGCCTGGTTTTATTTGGACGTAGTGTTTCAGTAATTGCCATGCAGTAAGTGCTGCAAGCGTTGCTGCGGCTGCTTCTTCAAAAGTGATGTTGGATGGTTTCAATGCCAGATGATGTGCTGGGGAGGCTACAAATTCGGCATATCCTTTGCCATGACCGAGAAAGTTTACCATACCGAAAACAGCGTCTCCCTTTTTAAATTGTGTTACACTTTCTCCAACTTCTTCGACAATGCCGGAAATATCCCAGCCCAGGATTAGTGGCATATGATGCTGCAAATAAGTAGCCATAGCAATTCCACTTCGAGTTCGTGTATCAACAGGATTGATGCTGATAGCGCGGACTTCTATCAACACTTCGTCCTTCATTATGTCAGGTTTTGGTATTTCAGTCATTTGGAGTTTCTCCACGCCACCGAATTCAGTTATGATAATTGCTTTCATATTGTAAGCTGCATCTGGTTTTTAATGAAGAATGTCAAATAAATAAATATACCATGTGTGTTATAAGTACAATCATGGAATCGACCAAAGAGGTATTTTATGCGACCAAAATTGTCGTCTCTGACGGGAAGTGATATCTCCATCGGAAACCTGATAGGGTCATAACGATCACTGTACCGCCCCCCAAATAAGCTAGACAGTTTTTTAAAGTTGGTTCTGTGCTGCGAATTTGTAAAAGCGGGAATAAGCGAAACAAAAACGACTTTCAGAAAGTGGGAGTATGCGAAAGGAAGCGTGAAGAAAAAATCATATTGAAAAAAATTAAACCTTGTAATCAATAGATTTACAAAGTTTTAAAAGTGCCCGCGACTGGATTGACCAATGGTCATCCAGATCTTCCACGAAGGGCTGAACAAAAACTTCATCCCGCTTCGCGTGATTGGGTTTTTACATTTTTTCGCTTAGACGAATAAATTAGCCACGCTCCAAAATGCAAAACCCCTCATCTTCGATGAGAGGTTTTTGTGCCCGGGACTGGATTCGAACCAGCACAACCTTGCGGATGCTGCGACCTGAACACAGTGCGTCTACCAATTTCGCCACCCGGGCGGGCGGCAAATGTAGAGCGATTCAAGCAAATTAAAAAATGAAGAATAACCCTAAAAAAAGAATTCTTCCCGCACGATTTTACCGTCTTTTACCTGGTATACGCAAATTTCTTCCAGATTCATCCCGCCCCTGCCCTTCATCGTCACATCCATCTGCCATCCAATGGTAAAATGATTGCCCTCCACAATGGGCTCGCTGACCGAACCGCCATGCCGTGGCCTCGATCATACCGGCAAATGCCATCCCCTTTTTGGTAACCGCTTCAATTCCCTTCGCTGATCACATATCCGTCAGTTGTTTTCTTAAACCTTCTATTCCCGTTACAATATTTTTTCCTCCGAAATATTTTACAACATCCGGATGATGCAGCGCAAGCACAGCTTTTACATCCCCTTTCGCAAATCCTTCCAGTATCAGCGCCTTCGTTTTTTCAAATGATTCCTTGTCCTCCGGAGAACCTGAACCATTGCGATCCGAACATGCTGACATTCCCAGAATACAAATAAGAATAAGAAAAATTCTTACCGGATTCATATGAAAAATTATTCGGTGATTTAATACTGGCTACGCTTAAAAATTATTCTGTGATTAAATACAAGATCAAAAGTACAATTGCCGTTCATTCCGGCCCTGGATCCAAGCCTTCGCCTTCGCCTTAGCCTTCGCCTTCGCCTTAGCCTTCGCCTTAGCCTTCGCCTTACGCCTTAGCCTTCGCCTTAGCCTTCGCCTTAGCCTTCGCCTTCAGCCTTAGGCCTTAAAAATTTTTCGCTAACTTGAAACGACCATCTAAAGCAGACCATCTCATGTTTCCAGTGCATCCGCTTAAATGCATTCTTATCCTGTTATTTTCCGCCGGCATGCTGATAGCCCGCGCCCAGGAGACAGATAGTCTGAAGGACCTGGCAGATACCACCGGACTGCCTTTATCTCATTTTGTGGAAAAAGTAAAGAGACTGGCAGTAGAAGAAAGTTCCGAAAATATCCGGTTATACAGGGAAGGAAAAATATCCATCGCACAACGTAAAACGATGGAAAATATCCTGTCTTTATCACAGCTCATCAAGCTGTATATGAAAAACGGTCTGGATACCGTAGAATTTGAAAACGAACTGGAAAAAACAAAGCAGTCCCTCGCCCTTGCAAAAGATGGTGTCGTCACCAATAAAGGAACCATACAAACGCAGCGAAATCTTTATGTCACGGCCATGATCCTGAGCGAACTGCTGGACAGGGCCACGCATGAAAAAGCCGCGCTGGACAATTACACGCGTAATCTGATCGTCTATAAGGATAAAATGGATTCGCTGGCCAGTGATTCTTCTTTGTATAAGTTCCCCTCTGATTCACTGGCCGTTCTGAAATATATGCAGCGGCTCGATGTAGTGGTAAAAGAAATAAAACCCGTCGAAAGCAGCCTTCGGTCGGGTGTTACCATTGCACAGGAACTGCAACTTCGGATGGATCTGATGGTGTTTGAACTCCGTTCACTGAGTGAAGATATTGAGTTATACCGTTCAAAAGTATCCGCCGGTGTTCTCAGCAGGGAACTTCCCGGTATACTCGCACCTCCGGGATCAAACCGGCCAATCAGTGACATCATCCGGTTCTCAAAGGCAAAGGAAAAAATGGAACTTGGTTTTTACCTGAAAGGACATCAGGAACTCATTTTGATTATTCTGATTTTGATTGGATGCTTCACCTATTTCACACGGTCGGTGAAGAAACGGATGAGCCAGGAAAAACTCCTGGAGACGGATCAGCATAACCAGCTGGTCTTAAAATATCCCTTCCTGTCTTCCGTATTCATTATATTAAATCTGTTTCAGTTTATTTTCATCAGTCCTCCTTTTATTTTCAGTTTTTGTATTGCCAGTATAAGCATTGTTTGTCTGACACTGATAGCAGGGAGAAGTCTGGCAAAATACTGGCTGAGATTTTGGTTTGTGGCGATCCTGTTTTTTATCGTCGCATCAGCCGAAAATTTTTTATTGCAGGCCTCCCGCCCCGAGCGAAGGTTTATGGTCGTTCTGCAGCTAAGCGGTATGTTATTGATCATATTTATTTTTCTGAGGGGGCGTTTGAAGGAATTAAAAGAATATGGCATCGTCTACTTCATCGCCTTTGTTTTTGTTGCCGAAACCACTTCTTTCTTTTTGAATTTATACGGCCGGTTTAATTTATCAAAATCACTACTCGTTACCGGTTATGTCGGGATTGTGGTGGCCGTTTTATTTTTCTGGACCATCCGCCTGATCAACCAGCTGCTGGGAATTACATTCAGAATTTATAAAGTCCCCGACAAGCGCTCGTTCTATATCGATTTTGACAAAGTAGGTAATAAGATTCCCGGTATTTTCTACGTAATCCTCGTGCTGGGATGGTTCATCCTTCTGGGGAGAAATTTTTATGCTTTCAAACAAATTACCGGACCCATTCAGGACTTTCTCAACAGTGTAAGAACGGTGGGCGTATTTAGTTTCACCATTTCCGGAATTATTATTTTTCTTTTGATTCTGATCATATCCGCCATACTATCCAAACTGATTTCCTTCTTTGCCTCTGCGCCTTCTCCGCGCGGGGCAGATAAAGACAAACAGATTGGCCTAGGAAGCTGGCTGTTGCTGGTCAGAATTTTTATTCTGTCCCTCGGCGTGATCCTCGCATTCGCGGCAACGGGTATTCCGATTGACCGGCTCACCATTATATTGGGTGCACTAAGCGTGGGTATTGGTCTTGGATTACAGAGTATTGTCACCAACCTCGTGAGCGGTCTGATCCTGGCATTTGAAAAACCCGTAAATGTCGGCGACTTCCTGGAAGTAAACGGGAAAATGGCAACCATGAAATCCATCGGTTTCAGAAGCAGCGTGGTCAGGCTGGTCGATGGTGCGCATGTGGTGATTCCCAATGGTGACGTACTAAACCAGCACCTGGTAAACTGGTCGATGGGAAGAAATATAAAGAGAATTACGCTTTCCGTAGGCGTAGCCTATGGAACGGATCTGGATAAAGCAAAAAGCCTTCTGTCGAATATTCTTTTAGACGATGAGAGAATTTTAAAAAATCCATCACCTTTTGTTTTTGCAAGGAGATTCGGAGCTTCGTCCGTTGACTATGATTTATTTTTCTGGGCGGGGCATGTGGCTCAGGTGGATTCTATCCAAAGTGAGGTACTCATTAAAATCGATAAAAAGTTCAGAGACGCTGGTATTACAATTCCCTTTCCGCAAACAGATCTCAATATTCGCCGGCCGGGAACTGAAAAGAAAATGGATTGATCAACTGTTAAGCCGGTGATCTGCACACCGGGAATAATGGGTTGAAAGAATTCTATCCTTCATCCGACCTCATCGGCGCAGACTGTCCACGGTGTTGTAATATTTGTTCAATATCCCCCAGGCCAGTTTTTTTTCACCTTTTTCCGACAATAATCCTTTGCGGTTATAACCATTTTGATAAATGGGCTGCATCCGCACGGGCGACCGGTAGTCAATTAAAATCCAGGCAATCACACCCGCCAGATTGGGCGTATTCTCAAACATACTGACCTGGTCTTTATAAATCTGTTCCTGATATTCCTCTCTCCAGGAATTTGCTTCATCAGGAGATCCTGTTTTATTTCCATATTTCGCTTCACCACCAAATTCAGAAATAATAACCGGTTTCTGATACGCCATTTTCCATTGGGTTTGTGACGGCACACCCTGCCAGGGCACATACCATCCCAGATACTCATTGATCGCCATAAAATCATACTTACTATATAGCGAATCCCAAACATTCATCGTTTGATTTTCATAATGCTGACTGTTGATCACAGAAGTGATCAGACGGCTGGAATCCAGCAAACGACAATGATCAGCGATTTCAGCCAGGGCATGATTACGATTGGGAATCGAAGGAGATGTTTCATTCGACAAACTCCAGATGATGACGGCGCACCGGTTCCGGTCCCGGCGGATCATCTCTTTCATCATCAGATCCATTTTCTCCGGAACAGAAGGTTCGGCAAATTCAATATTTTGATAAACAGGTATTTCATCCCAAACCATCAGGCCCATTCTCTCAGCTTCTTTCACCATATTTTCATTGTGCGGATAATGTGCGAGCCGGACGAGATTACACCCTAATTCTTTCGCCCATCGTAAAAGCGTGTCCGCATCTTTTGCTGACCAGGCCCTTGCCGCAATGAAAGGCGACTCTTCATGGATATTTACTCCTTTTAAGAATATTGGTTTTCCATTTAATAAAATTTTTGTTCCCTTCACTTCAATATTTCTAAACCCGATCTCATCGGTCACCGTATCTGTGCCCGATTGAATCACACTTTGTAAGTCTTCGGGTTTTCGGGCGACCATAATTTGAATGCAGCATGAAACTGTATAGCTGCCCATCCGTCCTGATTGGAATGAACTATATAATTCACTTTTAGTTCGGGAATCTGAATGCGTATATTTTGCTCAGCATTTTTACCATTTATTTTTACCCAACCCAGCACTTCTGAATCTGAATGTTTTTTCAACTGGATAAAATAATCCTCAATAAATGAAGGAGCCGTTTCTATCAACTGAACACTGCGCGTGATCCCGCCATAATTAAACCAATCGAATCCCAGCGCGGGCAGACCATTTTTTAATCTTTGATTATTTACTTTTACGACAACGGTATTCTCGCCATCCTGAACGCCGGATGTGATTTCAAACTGGAAGGGCGTAAACCCTCCTTCATGAGAACCCAGTTTCTTCCCGTTCAAATAAATATCCGCCTGATAATTGACTGCGCCAAAGTGAAGAAATAATCTTCTATCAGATTTCGGTGAAATATGAAATGTCTTTTTATACCAGATCGTTCCTTCGTAATACAGTAGTTCCGGTTTCTGTGTATTAAAGTCTCCGGGCACGTGCAGCGTGTAGTCATCGGTGAATGCATATTCAACAAAATCTGTTTTCTTCACGGGTTTTTTTTCTTCCCAGATTTTTCGCCAGTCTCCTGCGCCTCCGGGATCGATGATGGCCTGCCAGTTCCCGTCGAGAGATATGGTTTTCCTTGCCTCCACGTTGATCATCGCGGTTTGAGCATAAGTGGCACATACAGGCAATGAGCACACACAGACAAGTAAAATCATCAAACTGAGCTTTGAATATTTCATCATCAGATCATTGAATTTTTTTAACCAGGTTCACCCGAAGTTAATTGTTCCCGCGCATGCGGGATCAATTGTTAATTGTCAATTGTCAATTGTCAATTATGAACTCTGACCGTAACAATTTGTAAGAAATAATTATTTGCTGACCATGCCCTTAGAACATATTACATTCGTTTATGAATTTTAAAAAAGTCATCCATGGAATTCATCGGGTACAGGCACATGGTCGTTTATTGATCGGTCTTGCCGTTGCGGTCGTCATCTTCTTTCTGTCCCGGAGAACCCCCCCGGCCATTCAGGCCATCCTGGTCTGGAGCAGTTTTTGTTTTACCGTCCTGCTGATGTTATGGGCCATCATACTGACCACCACTGCCAGCGAAGTAAAGGTGATTGCCGGGAAACAGGATTCAAGCCGGACCATCATTTCGGTTTTTGTGCTTTTTGCTTCCGTGATTAGTTTGTTTGCGGTGATATTTTTAATGCGTGCGCTGCCGAATCCCAATCAGGCAGGTTATCCCTTTCATATCGGATTTGCAATTACTTCCGTCATCTTATCCTGGGTGATGATCCACACCATTTTTGCCATCCGGTATGCACATATGTACTATAACCTCCTGTATGAAGAAAGAATGAGCCAGAAGGAACATAAGGGCGGCCTGATTTTCCCCACCGAGGATCCACCGGATTATTTTGATTTCGCCTATTTTTCGTTTGTGATCGGTATGACCTGGCAGGTTTCAGATGTCCAGATCAGCTCCCGGCGTATCCGGCGAATGGTTTTATTGCATGCGCTACTTTCCTTTATTTACAATACCGTAATCCTGGCGCTCACGATCAATATCATTTCGGGGTTAATTCAGCGGTGAACAAAAAAAACGTGGTCCAAAGTTATTTTGGAAGGATTTTCGTAACTTTATGTAGTGACTACCGGCGTCCAAATCCGGCATCAGAACTAAGATTTCTCCAAACTATTTTATCGGGTCTTGTAGCAGGTGAAAGGCAGATTGGTTCGTAGATAAGCCAGATATAAGCTACTGATAAACCAGAGATAAGCCACTGATAAGGCAGACCGGTATAAGATCTGGCTTATTTATATATTTATCTTACCTTAGGTACAATTTATTTAGGGTTTATGAGTTAAGCAGAATATAACAAGTATCGAACATGGGAAATATCATTAGTGGATCTGATTTTACCGGCAGACTGGGACCGGTTTCAGTGTATAAGATGCGCGGTCATGACAAGCTGGTCATACGAACGCCGGGGGGTGCATCCAAAAGCAGGATAAAGAATCACCGCAATTTTGAGGCCACAAGAAGCCTGAACCAGGAATGGAAACTGGTTACACAAGTAGCCAGCGGCATTCGCGCGGCGCTGTCGGCCATCGTTCAACTGGCGGATTATAATGTATCCGGTCCCCTGAATGCACTGGTAAAAAAAATCCAGACTTCCGACACTGTCAACGAAAAAGGCAAGCGGTCTATTTTGTTCTCCCGTTACCCCGATTTCCTGCCCAGTTTCCAATTCAACAGACAAACCCTTTTTGATTCCATTGTACGTCAACAACTGGAAGTTCGTATAGATAAAACGTCTGCGACTGCCTCGGTAGAGGTTCCCCTGTTGCAGCCGTCCATTCATTTTTTCCCAAATCCTCGTTACGCTTATTACAGACTGGTCCTTATTATGGGAGCAGCAGCCGACCAGGTATGGGATGAAGAGTCCATGAATTATAAACCAGTGATATCTCTGTTGCCAAAATTCAAATCTTTCAGCACGGCCTGGGCACCAGCCAGCAGTACCCAGCCAGCCGCAACTTATCAGCTTTCTCCGACGACTTATGAAGGATTTTCTACCGGTCCGGATATGATCCTGATGGTGGGCGCCGGTATTCAATACGGCATGCCTTCGCCCGATGGTTCCATACAGCCTGTTCCCTACGCGGGTGCCGCTCGTATTTTAAAGTGCGTTTGAAAGCCTAAGCGTAAGGCGCAAAGCGTAAAGCAAAGGTCATAGCTGCCAACTGCCCACAACTACCGCATGTGCGGGATCAACCGGGAACATTGTCCTGATCCTCTGTCCGTAATGCTTCATTATTCCATCCGGATTCGTTTTTATAATCGGATCCTTCGGTTTTTTGCTCCCCCTGATGTTGTGCTTTTTTGCCGAGTTGCGAGGATCCCTGACCGAAATTTGATCCGCCCTGGGTTGTTGAACCATGGTGTTCAGTCGCACGCGATGGTGTTCCTTCTCTTACCGGTTCTTCTTGATTGTTATCCATATGCCTGTTGTTTAATGTTATATTTTTTAGAAAATTTCAGGTCACCTTTTTATTGGTCTGATTCTGTTTTTCCCGCAAATTCCAAGCGGAAATCCGGGGTATATACTTGTTTGACGCACCATAAGATTTGAAAATATTATGCCAGCCGGGGCATGTGTTTTGAACCGGAATGTGTGTGAGAATAAATCATTCACATTAAAAATTGTTTACCATGGAAAGAAATAGTGATTACAGAAACAGGCGGGATGACCGCAACAGCAGACAGTCTGACCGGGACAGCCGCGGGCAACGTAACAGACAGGATTATTTTGGACCTGATGCGGATCGTTACAGTGATCAGGAAAACAGAAACGACAGGTCCGGACGTAACAGAAATGAGTGGAACGGTAATAATAACTGGAAAGAAAGCGATGATTATGAAGATTACAGGAACCGCGGATCTTATGGTCAGGGATCATTCAGGCTGGATGATAATGATCAGAGGAATTATGGTTCTTCTTATGAAAGAATGAGCGATGAACGCGGAGGCAGACGGGACTGGAACCGTCTGGGATCACCTTCCTATGAAAGAGGTGAATCTTCCAGGAACTGGTGGGATAAAACAAAAGATGAAGTATCCGGATGGTTCGGAGACGAAGCTGCACAAAGGCGTCGTGAAAATGATGACCGTCAGGAACACCGTGGTAAAGGTCCAAAGGGTTATACCCGTTCGGACGAACGTATACGGGAAGATGTCAACGAAAGACTGACCGACGATGGAATGATCGACGCCAGCGAAATTGAAGTGGATGTAAAAAACGGTGAAGTGTTATTAAAAGGAACTGTACGAAGCCGGCAGGAAAAAAGAAGAACAGAAGATATCATAGAATCGATTTCCGGAGTAAAGGATGTGGAAAATCATCTGAAAGTAAAAACGGAAAGTTCCGACAAACCGGGCAGCGGAAGCAATCAGTATACAAACGGTTTGCGTGAAAAAAAATCGGGCGTTGAGTATGGCCCCAATGCAGTATCGGGGATGGGCAATAGTTCTCCAACAGGAGATTTTAATACTGCCAGATAATCTGGCTTAAAAAAAATAAAAGCTCCCGACGGGAGCTTTTATTTTTTGCGACTTTGTTCAGTAAGTCATCGCAGACTATCATAGTTATAATTCTCACTGTACACCGCGGGCATAATTTTGGAATATCGTTGATTCTGTTTGGATAATTGTTCAACGCTCATTCATGGATAACGAATCTTCACCCAAAAAAACAGGAACAACACGTCGCGATTTTCTGGCTCAGATGGGCCTGACCGGGGCCGGATTAACCCTCGCTCCCCTGTTGAGTAAAGCAGAAAAACACATTCCGGATCCGGAAGTTCCTTTGCCGTCGATGGTGACTACGCATCTGTCGATAAACGGAAAACAGCAAACGCTGATGATGGAATCGAATGTCACATTGCTCGACGCACTGAGGGAAAGACTCCACATGACGGGAACCAAAAAGGGATGTGATCACGGCCAGTGTGGTGCCTGCACTGTGTTAATGAACGGTTATCGGATCAATGCCTGTTTATGCCTCGCAGGACTCTGTGAAGGCGCCGAAATTATTACCATCGAAGGTTTATCAAAAGGGGAAGATCTTCATCCGATGCAGGAGGCCTTTTTAAAACACGATGCTTTCCAGTGTGGTTATTGCACCCCCGGGCAAATTTGTTCAGCCGTTGGTCTGATAGCTGAAGGGCACGCAAAAACAGATGAAGCCATCCGGGAGGAAATGAGTGGGAATATTTGTCGCTGCGGAGCTTACCAGAATATTCTCGAAGCGATTAAAGAAGTTCAGAAAACAGTATAAATATTTATCATGATTCCTTTTGCATTCATCCGTACAAAAGACAATGAAACGGCCATTAAAAACGGATCGGTGAAAGGTTCGCGATTTATCGCCGGAGGAACCAACCTGGTTGATCTGATGAAGCTGGATGTTGAAAAACCCGACAGGCTGGTGGATATCAACGCGCTCGATTTAAAACAGATCGAAGTTTTGTCCAATGGTCATATTCGCGTAGGCGCACTGGTAAAAAATACAACATTTGCTTATCATCCGGAAATCATCAAACGATTTCCGGTCATCCATGAAGCCATTCTGTCCGGTGCTTCGCCGCAGTTGAGAAATATGGCATCTACCGGAGGAAATATTCTCCAGCGAACACGCTGTTATTATTTTTATGACACAGCCTTTGCCTGTAACAAAAGAGAACCGGGTTCGGGCTGTTCCGCCATCAACGGGTACAACCGGAATCATGCCATTCTGGGCACCAGCGATCATTGTATTGCCACACACCCCTCCGATCTCTGCGTGGCATTAATGGCCATGGATGCGATGGTTCTTACGCAGGGTTCCAAAGGAAAAAGGAACATTCCGTTCTCAGAATTTTACCGGCTGCCGGGAAACACACCGCATATCGAAAATGTGTTGCAGCCCGGGGAATTAATTACAGCCATTGAAATTCCTGCTTTGCCTTTTTCGAATCGTTCCTGTTATCTGAAAGTGCGTGACCGTGCATCGTACGAGTTTGCACTCGCCTCTGCCGCCGTCGCATTGGAAATCAGCGGAGGAAAAATTCTTCAGGCCCGCATCGCACTGGGTGGCGTGGGCACAAAACCCTGGCGGGCATCTGACGCGGAAAAACAACTGGCCGGATCAGAAATCAGTAAAGAAGCTTTTCGAAAAGCAGCAGATGCCGCATTGGCTGGTGCAAAACCGCACCTGCACAACGCATTTAAAACGGAACTGGCAAAACGAACACTCGTTCGCGCATTAATGAATGCAAGTGAAATAACATGAGAACACATACTGAAACAGAAATAACGGGAAAACCGATTGACCGCGTGGAAGGCCGCCTGAAGATTACGGGTGCGGCAACTTATTCGGCCGAGTTCAATATTCCGAACATGGCGCATGGAGTAATTATTACGAGCACCATCACGAAGGGTCATATCAACCAGATAGATGCTGCGCCCGCCAGGAAATTACCGGGCGTGATCGATGTGCTCACCTATAAAAATTCCATGAATCTTCACTTTCCCCAGGGATCTGATCCGGGATCGGGAAAGTATGCAGAGAAAGATCTGCTCCCGCTGCAAAGTGATCGTATTTTTTATAACGGACAGGCCATCGCCGTCGTGATCGCCGAAACTTTTGAATTGGCTGAACAGGCAGCGTCCCTGATTAAAATAAGCTATACACCCGACGAGCCCGTGATTCATCTGGAAAAAAATCTGGGTAAAGCATATGCGCCGAAATCCGGATTGGGCGGTCAGCAATTAAAACAAAAACGGGGCGATACAGATGCTGCTTTGAAAACGGCCGCTGCGAAATTGGATGAGACCTATACAACGCCGGTCTACCATCACAATGCCATGGAGCCACATGCCACGATCGCCCAATGGAATGGGGAAGAACTGATGGTATATGATTCCACCCAATCGGTGTTTGGTTCCCGAAATCTTCTTTCCAATATGCTGGGTGTGCCGCAGGAGAAAATCCGGCTGGTTTCATTATACATCGGTGGTGGTTTTGGATCCAAAGGATTTTCCTGGCCCAATACCGTAATGACCTGCATGGCCGCCAAACTCGTAGATCGCCCCGTAAAACTTGCTCTGTCGCGGCAGCAAATGTTTTCCACCGCAGGACGGCGTACACAAACGATTCAGCAAATTCAACTGGGTTCGGATACTGCCGGAAAATTATCCGCGCTGAAACACGACACGATCTCGGAGAGTTCCTTTGTGGATGAATTCACAGAACCCTGCGGAGTGGCCAGCATTATGATTTATGAAACGCCGAATGCATCTATCAGTCATAATATTGTCCGGCTAAATCGCGGAACACCCTGTCCCATGCGGGCACCGGGCGAAGCACCCGGCAGTTTTGCCATCGAAGCAGCGATGGATGAAATGGCGTTGAAACTAAATATGGATCCGGTGGCTTTCCGTCTTGCCAACTATTCGGAAGCAGATCCCCAAAAGAAAAAACCATTTTCTTCAAAATATTTACGCGATTGTTATGAACGCGGAGCAGAACTGATCGGATGGTCACAACGGTCATCCATTCCGGGTTCGGTGAAACAGGGAAAATTTCTGGTTGGTTATGGAATGGCCACGGCCACTTATCCTGCCAACCGCAGTTCTTCTACAGCAAAGGCGATCCTGTTCGCCGGCGGCAATGCCGAAATCGAATGCTGTACGCAGGATATCGGCACCGGCACTTATACCGTAATGACCCAGATCGCAGCAGACGCACTGGCGCTTCCTGTTGATAAAATAAAAATGAAACTGGGTGACAGCAATTATCCCAAGGGTGCAAACTCAGGCGGATCACAGGTTTCAGCGAGTGTGGGGCCCGCTATCCGTGCTGCATCCCTCGGCCTGATCGATAAATTAATCATCATCGCCATCGGCGATGCTGCATCACCTGTATATGGTGCAAAAAAAGAAGACATTGCTCTGCAGGATGGCCGCCTGTTTTTAAAAACACAAACGGATAAGGGCGAAACATTTTCTGCCATTTTACATCGGGCAGGTTTGCAAAAACTGGAGGCGGAAGCCATCACGGAAACGTCGACCAGGGAACAAACGGAAGCCAATCCCGTTGCAGCGGGTAGTAAGGAAGAATCGGTGAAAGAAGAAAGCAAAAAAAATCAGGCAGTGCAGGAGGACGAAAAAGTGGATCGCAAGTCTTATTCCTTTCACTCCTTTGGCGCCCAGTTCGTGCGCGTGCTGGTGGATCCGGATCTCATGACGGTGCATGTTGACAAAGCTGTTGCCGTTATGGATATCGGCAAAGTATTAAATCTGAAGACGGCGAAAAATCAGATTATGGGCGGTATGATCTTCGGCATCGGTATGGCACTGATGGAAGAGACTCAGTACGATCCAAACCGTGGGCGTGTAGTCACACGCGACCTCGCCAATTATCTTGTTCCCGTACATGCCGATATGCCGGAATTTGTCGTTGAATTTCTCGACAAGCCGGATCTGCTCATCTCTCCGATCGGAGCAAGAGGAATCGGTGAAATCGGAATCACCGGCATGGCAGCTGCGGTGGCGAACGCTATAACGAATGCAACGGGAAAACGGATTCGGGATCTGCCGGTTACACTGGATAAACTGATGACATAATTGTCAATTGTTAATTGTCAATTGTCAATTGTTAGTTGTTAGTTGTTAGTTGTAAGTTGTTAGTTGTTAGTTGTTGATCCAATTGACAATTAACAATTGACAATTAACAATTATTTTTCATGGCGATCGCCGGCGCGCACCGCAAACAAATGCAACACCTGAGGAAAAAGAGCATTCATCGTGTCGATGGATCCCGAAACAGATCCGGGCAGCGTGATGACAAGTGTGTTTTTTATAAATCCGGCAACGCCCCGGGACAACATCGCATAGGGAGTACGCTCCTGCCCATACTGACGCGCTGCTTCCATAATACCCGGGATTTGAGTTTCAATGAGCGGCTCAATCGCGTCCGGTGTGAGATCTTTGGGTGAGAGCCCCGTTCCACCTGTAAATAAAATCAACTCATAACCCTGGCCGCTGTATTTGATCGCTTCCTGCTGTATCAAATGAAAGTCGTCGGGCACCACTTCATACGACGTATTTTCTATCCCGTATTCTTTTAGCTTTTCAATGATCGTTATGCCCGAGAGGTCTTTGGCATTTCCCTTCGAAATACTGTCCGAACAAACAATAACCGCGCAACGGATCGCGCCGGTTTGTTTTTTTCGGTAGTCGCTTTTACCTCCTGATTTTTTCTCCAGCCTGATGGATGAGATTTCAATTCCTTTATCAAGCGGCTTCAGCATATCATACATGGTCAACGCTACCACCGAAGCTCCATGCATGGCTTCCACTTCCACGCCGGTTTTATAAATGGTATGCACTTCAACGGAAATATGAATCGAAAGTTTTTCCGTTTTAAAAGTAATCGCTGCAAATTCAATCGGGATCGGATGACAATCGGGAATAACATCCGAAGTCTTTTTGATAGCCAGTAATCCGGCGGCCCTTGAGAATTCAAAGACGTCTCCTTTGGGAACCGTTTTATTTATTACTGCACTCATGGCACCAGGATCGGAAAGCTGTACAATGGCGGTAGCGATGGCTTTTCTAAGAGTCGAAGATTTATGCAGAATGTCTTTCATGCAGGCAGATTTATTTTCCATTGAAAGCTGTCGTCTTCAAAAATTTCCTTTCCCCAGATCGGCAGTTCGGCTTTTAACCGTTCCACTGTTTCAGAACAGGCATCGATCGCCGCTTTCCGGTGCGGTGCAGATGTAAATACAAACAAACAGATTTCGCCGCTTTTTATTTTTCCCAGAGAATGATATACATGCATGCAGGTAAGAGCATATTTTTCAATAACCATTTCCCTGATCGCCGTCATCTGTTCAAGCGCCATGGATTCATAACTTGTATAGTCTACGGCAACGACCTGTTTATCTTCAATAATATCAGCTCTTACCTGCCCCAGGAATATACTATGTCCTCCAATGGAAGTTTTGGATTGGTGCGCCGCAATTTTCTCCGCGATAAAAGCGGGAGAAATGGCACCTGTGACAAATATGTTTTTTAGTTTGTGGTTCATCATCCTCCGGAATATGGCGGCAGCAGGGCCAGTTCCTGTCCCGGTTTAATCGTTGTATTCGTTTGCACAATGTTTCTGTCAACCGCGATCAGACATTTCAGATTTTTCAGCAAAGGAAAACGGATGCCGAGCTCTTTTATCATTCCGTCGGTATCTGCCGCATCCGTGGTCAGCTCCGGGACTCCGGCCATTTCTTTTAACTGTCCGAATAATTGAATTTTTACTGCCATAATAATTTCCAGGCTGCGATCATTAATACAAAAGCCAGCAGGTTTTTCAAAACGGTTTGCGGAAATTTTATGGAACCCATATAAGCACCGCATAAACCACCGGCAAAAGCGACGGCTACATATCCCAGCATTTCCGAATTCAACTGAATTCCTTTCGTATACTGTCCGGCCAGACCTGCTACCGAGTTTACAAAAATAAATAAAGCGCTGATAGCAGCTGTTTGTTTCTGATTTGTCCATTTCAGCAAAAGCAGGATGGGTGAAAGGATAATGCCACCGCCTATACCGATCATGCCGGATAAAAAACCGATCACCGCACCAATCAGCAGCGACAGATAAAGATTCGGCGGTTTCATATCTTTCGGATCCGTGTTCTTAAAAAAAAGAAAACGGCAGATGGGTATGATCAGAAAAAGACCCAGGATCGTTTTATACACATGATCCTGGATGGCGATCCTTCCACCCAGAAAAGCCATGGGAATCGACAAGACGACCAGGGGCAGAAATAATTTCCATCTGAAATATTTTCCGCGATAAAACTGGATAAAAGAAACCATTGACACAAAGAGATTCAGTAAAAGCGCGGTTGGTTTCATCACCGCCGGACTAAAATTAAAAAGCGCCATCAGAGCGAGGTAACCACTGGCGCCTCCATGACCGACCGATGCATATAAAAAGGCAACGATAAAAAGTAAAACATAAAAAAAGGGCAGATAAGTCGCCATGCATTTTTATTTTGGAAGGAGCCGGACCCTTACCATTTCTCCTTTATCATACGTCAGCCTGTTTTCATCCATGGCCACCAGGCAATTCGCAGTGGCAAAGGATCGCAACCGGTAAGATTCCTGTGCTTCCAGAATTTCCACTTCACCATCTGCATAATATGCTTTTAAAAACTGTGTCAGGCCCTTTACTTTTTTAAAATCATCTTTCAGTCTGGCCTGCAGCAGTTCCTCCTGTGGAAGATGCATCATAAAGCGTACGGCCGGTAGCACGTATTCATAAAAACAGCTGACCACGGAAGCGGGATTGCCCGGCAGACCGAAGATGATCTTATTTTCTTTTGTACCGAAATATAAAGGTTTACCGGGTTTCTGTTTAACCCGATGGAATTCACAATGAATGCCAGCAGCATCAGCTGCCTGTCGTACAAAATCATAGTCGCCGACACTGACTCCGCCCGTTATAATGATTAATTGGTAATGATTAATGATGAACGATAATTCACGCTCCATGACTTTCCAGATTGTCTTCGACATAGGTCACTGACTTGATTGCTTCCGCAAAGGGTTTCAGTGCTGACATCAGGAAAATACTATTGGATTCATACACCTGACCCGGTCAACAGCGGCATCCCGGGTTTCCGGAGTTCATTACCCGTCGCCATAATACTCACTGAAAGTTTGGGATAGACTTTCACTGAACCGATACCCAGGCTGGCAATGAGTCCGGCAATTGGTGCCGTGATCACGGTCCCTTTTTTTACAACGAGTTCATCTTTTTTTATTTCGGAACCGCGTTTCCGAACATGGGTTCCTTTTTCAATCTGAGGGTCGGTAATCTGAATACCAGATTCATGCACGATCACTTTTTCCTGCATCACGATGGTATCGGCACCGGAAGGCAACGGCGCCCCGGTAAAGATGCGCATGGCATGATTTCTTTCCAATGTTTCCGGTTGTGCATGACCGGCAGCTATGATGCCCTGCACCGGCAGCTGTCTTTTTATATCTTCTGCACGGATCGCATATCCGTCCATCGAAGACTGATCGAAGGCCGGAAGATCCAGCGGTGAATACAGATCCTCCGAGATTGCAAGTCCCGGTGAGTGCATGGATTCTTGCAGCACCGGCGTCAACTGTGTTAAGTTAGCCGCTATCAGTGCGCGCGCCTGTTCTACCGAAACGAGTTCATGTGATTCCATTAGCTTTTCTGTCGGCGAATGATAATTCTGTTCAGCCACTTCACATATCGCCTGCCGGTGGCCTGATCTGTTGGCGAAACAAGTGCCACACGGTCATCCAGTTTGTCCGCGTTTGTTCCGTTTTTGCTGGTGATGATCATCACATGTTTTCCGGTTTCGCTGTTGAAAATTTCATTCCAGGAAAAAAGAACGATATAACCATCGGTGGCCACACATTCGATATAATATTCACTGAGGACTTTCGGGTTTTCGTTGTTAAAGGGAATTGCCGAGAGAATATCTTTCAGCAGAACACCATTGATATTTTTCATCAAACCCTTCGGCTGCATATCATGCGTATATATGCGCAGGCTGTCCAGATGCACCTGTGTATAACCGGAGAGTCCGGCGATATCGATGGTTTCTGCTTTTAACACCTCGCCCGACACTGTAAAATTTTCGCTGGTATTTTGTGCGTCCGATGCTCTGAAACAGTAAAAGCCCGAAACAAATGAAAAGGAAATATTTCATAATCATCTTTTATCCGCCGATGCTGATCATACTGCGGTTATGAATGGAGGCGGCATCCAGCATTTCGAATGTGCCCGAAAATTGTCCGCCCAGTTGTTTTGCCTTTGAGCGGATGGATGCATGTATGAGTGCAGTCACATCCTCCTGATTTCTCAGGGCAGTCAGTAAATCCGTTTCACCGGTGGAAAAAAGACAGTTTTTTAATTTCCCGTCTGCGGTGAGCCGCATCCGGTTGCAGTCGCCGCAGAAGGGAGCACTCATGGTGCTGATGATGGCGAACGAGCCAACATGGCCCGGTATCATAAAATGTTTGGCCGTGTCATGCAATTCGTTTTCCACGGGCAGAAATTCAAACCGGGTGCTGATCTCCGCAAACATATCCTGCATGGAAAACACTTTATTGCCCGTCCACCGGTTTCCGCTGAACGGCATAAATTCAATAAATCGGATTTCGACCGGAATATGGGTGGTCCACCCGATAAAGTCGTTGATTTCGTTTTCATTGAATCCCTTCATCACGACCACGTTTATTTTTACTTTGAATCCGTGATGTAATAAGAGTTCAATATTGCTGCGTACCCGGTGAAAGAGATCACGCCGGGTAACCAATACAAATTTATCCGGCTGCAGTGTATCCAGACTGATATTCATTGTCTTTATATTCGAATTTTTCAGTACAGAGATGAACTCATGGATACGCGTTGCGTTGGTGGTCATCACAAGGTCCACCGGCAGTGCACTCAGTGATTCGATGATTTTTCCTGCATCTTTTCTGACCAGCGGTTCACCACCGGTCAGCCTGATTTTTGTAACGCCCTCCTTTACAAACAAATCAGCCAGCTGATGCACTTCATCAGTCTGCATCAAACGGGCAGCGGGGGTAAAATCGTAATGTTCATCCGGCATACAATAAAAGCAACGCAGGTTGCAGTTATCCGTGAGGGATATCCGAAGGTAATTGTGCACACGTCCAAACTCGTCCTGTATCATACTATTGTATTTCTGAAATCAGTTTTTCATAATCCTCTTTTGTATCGATGTCGATACTGCCTTTTTCGAATTGGACAGTACAAACATCGGACATATTCATATGCACGATGTTTTTTGCACCCTGATTTCCATCGAGGGACTTCAACTGATTAAAATATTCCTTATCAAATAACACCGGTGTACCCAGTGTGCCTGCATAGGAAGATGCAACGATCCCTTTGCCCGACTTGTCTTTCATGGTTAGCATTTTTGCAAATAGTCCGGACGAGACATAAGGCTGGTCGCTGACCGCGAGTATCACGGAATCAACATCTGACAGCATCGCCTCTGTGATACCGGCAGAAATACCCGTCCCCATTCCTTCGGACCATTGCCCGTTATATACGATTGTAACGTTCATACCTGAAATGGTTTTCGAGATCTGATCTGACTGGAACCCGGTGACGCATATCACCGGATTCAGATTCGCTTCTTTGGATTCTTCAACTATATGCTGTAAAAAAGTTTTGCTTTTAAACTTCATCAGTTGTTTGGGCTCACCCATGCGGGATGAACTTCCGGCTGCCAGTATGATGATGCCTGTTTTACTCATGATGCAGGACTATTTGCCCGGTTATGAATCGATTCCTTTTTCAGTTTCAGCGATAACCCGGATCGTCCGGATAAAAAAGCTTTTATTTCGGAAACAATGGACACTGCAATTTCTGTAGCATTTTCTGCACCGATATCAAGCCCCGTTGGTCCGTGTATTTTAGAAAGTTGTTCTTCATCTAACCGTATACCCTGATCCTGCAGGTCAGATATGATGCGATCACGTTTTTGTGACGGGCCCAGCAATCCGATATATCCAAACTCCTGCTCTGCGATGTGTTTTAGAAAACCAAGGTCATAATTGTAATTATGACTCATGAGCAGGAAAACCGTCTGACTGTCGGTTTTTATCTGTGAAAGAATATCAGCAGGCCGGCTGTATAAAACTTTTGATGCCTGGGGAAACCGCTCTGCCAATGCATAATGAAATCTTCCATCCACAACGGTTACCGACCATCCCAGCATCGCAGCGATTTCAACGAGCGGCTGAATATCATTACCCGCTCCGGCTATCACGAGAGACACCGTCCGTTCGATATATTCGACAAACGCCGTGCAGGGCGTTTGCTCTGTCTCGACATCCACGAAAGACGATTGTTTTTCAGCATACGCGAGATTGACCGGGTCATTCAACAGATGCTGTATGGGGAAGGCCAGACGGCTGAGTATATTATTTTTCAAATACAGCAGTTGCGTTCCGGGTTGTATTTTTTTGTGTGAAAAAAGAGTGACCAGCACGGCTTCTTTGCCGGCATCTGCAATGAGCCGTAAGAATTCCACCGGATTTTGCGGATCCTCTTTTTTTATGGGCTCAAACAAAATATGTACGACGCCATTGCAGCCCAGGTGCAATCCAAACTGAATATCATCTTCTCCGGTCGAATCGTAGGTAATGAGTTTATTTTCTCCGGTATTCATGGCGAACAGTGCCTTTTCCAGTGCATCACCTTCGAGACAGCCGCCACTGATAGCGCCGGTTATCCGGCTATCCTCGGTTACCAGCATACGCGCACCGGGCCGGCGGTAGGAAGAGCCGTCCACACGAACCACTGTTGCCAGCACCATTTTTTTATTTTGCAAAATGGCCTTATCATAGGCGCGCACGATATCATTCAGTTCCTTCATGCTCATCAGATCGTATTCATATCAAAAGGAAGTTTCCGGATTCTTTTTCCGGTCAAATCAAAAATGGCATTGGTGAGTGCAGGAGCAAAGGGCGGTAGTCCCGGCTCTCCAACACCTCCGGCCGGCCCGTCATTTTCCATAATATATAATTCTACCGGCGGTGCGTCGGAGATCCTTGGCATTTTGTAATCATAGAAATTTCTTTGTTCCACCAGTCCGTCTTTATACGTGATTTCATGAATCGTCGCCGCACCGAGTGCCATCACGATACTTCCTTCCACCTGCGCCCTGATGATGTCCGGATTCACATACCAGCCGCAATCCATGACTGCCCATACCTGATCGATCTTTATTTTACCCTGGGCGTCTCTGGAAACTTTTACCACCTGCCCGACGGTTGTGCTAAAACATTCGGTAATCGCCACACCATATCCCTCATTCTTCTTCCTGTTCTTCCATCCGGAGACTTCCTCCATTTTATCAATCTGCTTTTGCAGTCGTTCATCCTTCATCAGATAAGATCTCCTGAATTCAAGCGGATCCTTACCGGCAGCAACGGCCAGTTCATCCATAAAACTTTCGTAAGCAAATCCATTGGTGGATGCATAGACCGAGCGCCACCACATAATGGGGACCGGTTTTTCAAACGGCACATCAGCAATGCTCAGATTTTTTATACTGTCATAATACGGAGCGAGAAATCCTTCGGATGTGCTGCCGTTTGGCTTGAGCCGGTCAGGATCCTGAAAGTGATCCATATTTTGTCCGCACATCCGGAATTTATATGCGCTGATCTCGCCGTCAGTTATTACTCCTTCACAACGATATGACATTCCGGGACGGTGGGGTCCCTGCGTCATTTCATCTTCACGGGTCCAGGTGACCTGTACCGGCAAACCAATGGCCTTCGATATCATGGCTGCTTCATGCGGATAATCCAGAAATGCTTTTCTTCCAAAACCGCCACCCAGAAAAGTCATGTTCACGATCACATCATCGATCGGCAGCTTCATTTCCTTGCTCAGGTATTCCTGCACCCAATCCGGTCCCTGTATGGGTCCCCAAATCTCCAGTTTGTTTTCCTGGTAATGAGCAATACAATTCAGTGGCTCCATACATGCGTGCGCTTCATAAGGCGTTTGATAAATGACGTCGATTTTCTTTTGCGCTTTTTCGATGACCGCATCGGGGTCGCCCTGTTTTTTTACTGAAATTCCTTCTTTTGATTTCAGAAGTTCTTCCTGCTGTTTGTAAATTTCTCCGGTGTTGATATGTTCAAAACCGCTGTCGTCCCATTCCACTTTCAGCGCCTTCCGGCCCTGCATGGCTGACCAGGTTGAATTGGCGATCACCGCAACACCATCCCGGTATGTACCGAAGACGGCCATATTGATTTTTATAACTTTTTGTACGCCGGGCACTTTTAAAGTGGCCGAATCGTCAAAAGATTTCAATTTGCCCCGCAAACGCGGATTCCTTTCCACTGCGGCGAATACCATACCCGGTATTCTTTTATCCAGTCCGAAAATCGCACTGCCATTGGTTTTTAAAGGCGTGTCCCGGCGGTGCAGCGGTTTGCCGATCAAAGTATATTCAGAGCGTGGTTTTAGTTTTACATTTTTGGGTACTTCCAGTTTGGACGCATCCACCACCAATTCGCCGTAATGAAAACTTTTATTGGTGGGTTTATGAAATACGCTGCCATTCTTCGCATAACATTCTGACACCGGAACATTCCATCTGGCGGCTGCTGCCTGTATCAATAATTCGCGGGCCGACGCGCCGAGCGTTAATAAATTTATATAAGAACCGCGGATCGTTGAACTGCCGCCGGTAATCTGACTGCCATATTTTTTCTGACGACCCTGGGCAAAGACGACGTTAATATTACTGAGTTCAACCTCCAGTTCCTCCGAGATGATTTGCGGAACGGACTGAAACGACCCCTGTCCCATTTCTGCCCGGTGATCGACCAGCGTTACCTTACCCGATGTGTCGATGATGATCCAGGCATTCATTTCTATCTCGAATTCGACATTGTTTAACGCCGTTTCTGAAATGACGCGGCCGCCCTGCCCCGCTTTGCTTGCCAGTGGAAAATAAAAACCCAGGAAAAGAGCCGCCCCGGTTAAGCTGCCGGTTTTTAAGAATTTTCTCCGTGATAATGCACCGGTATCTGTAAGTTGTTCCATCCGTGTTTCATTAATTTGTTAAGCGTATGATTTCACAAACCTCAGTTTTTCATATCTATCCAACTTCGTTAATAATTAATCATTAATAATTGATCATTTTCCTCAGCTACAGTTTACTTTGGCGCGTATCCGCCTTTATTGACCCAGCTATCCCATGCGGCAACAAAAGCGGTATAGGTCATCGGGGGAGGCACACGGCCCTCTCCCATGTTCCAGCCGGCTTTCACCAGCGTATCTCTTGCATGTTCAATCAGCTGCGCTTTGTTTTTATGACCGTTCAGATTGTAATTCATAATCTGCAGGGCAAGCTGGCGTGGTGTTTTCCCCTGGAAAACCATCTTCATGTTCGCCGGAGGCAATTGCCATTTCGGATTTCCCGGCGGTGTATGCTGACCCGGCACATTCACCGGCTGATGACAGTTCGAGCATTTTGCCGAATAGACACCGGTGCCATCCGGACCGCGCACAACATTCATGGTATGTATGTGACTGTCATCGCCCTGTAAGGGCGCGTCGCCGGCGGGATGACAATTCATACAGCGGGGACTCATGAGCACTTTATATACTTTCATAAAGGCTTTCACCGATTCAACACTGTCCTTCAGCATTTTTTCATCCTTTACTCCGTGATCGACTGCATCTGTCCCGGCCCTGAAAGCAGAAGCCATCGAGATAACCAAAACAACCACCGCCAGGATGGATACTTTTTTCATACGGCTGTTTTTGTTTTGGTTTTTTGAATCTCTGCGGCAATATGAATGGCTTTCCGAATGCGCAAATAAGTTCCGCAGCGGCAAATATTTCCGGCCATGGCTTCATCAATATCCTGATCCGTCGGATTTGGATTCTCTCTCAGCAAAACCGCCGCTGACATTAATTGCCCGGAATGGCAATAACCGCATTGAGGCACATCAATTTGCTGCCAGGCCAGTTGCGCCGGATGATCATTATTTTCCGAGAGACCTTCAATGGTTACTATTTTCTGTCCTTCGGCGCGACTCACTTTTGTAACACACGAACGGACCGCTTCTCCATTCAGATGCACAACACAGGCTCCGCATTGCGCCACACCGCAGCCATATTTTGTTCCGGTGAGTCCGATGATATCCCGTATCACCCATAACAGAGGCATGTTGCTGTCAACATCCACCTGATATGTTTTTTGATTAACGTTTAATGAAATCATAGCAAGAAATTGGTGATCAATAGTTATATCTTTCCGTCCTACAATTTACGAAAATTAGATCTTCTTAAGCTAAAGGCGTAAAGCGTAACGCTGAACGCATGTAAGCGGCGATAAACGGCAAGTAGTTACCCCCCGACGGCCATTCCTAAATGTCTGACGCCGATCATGGTGTCAATTGTTAATGGGAGAACTCAATTATAAGTAATTGACAATTAACAATTGACAATTAACAATTATTGACGGTATGGCTTTTGCATCAGTATGATATGAAAAAGTACATATTCGCATATATACTCCTGATATCAGGGGTATTTGCATCCGCACAACAACCACCACATCCGCCCGTACCGCCGCATCCACCGTTGCCGCCGGGTGCACCCCATCCGCAGGCGCCTCATCATGCACATGCTTATCATAACGGGCATCATTATTCGCATCATGCGCATGCTGCACACCATAGCAGTCCGCCACATCCACCCGTACCGCCGCATCCGCCAGCACCACCACGGCCATAATTGTTAATTGTCAATTGTCAATGGTCAATAGTAATTGACAATTGACAATTAACAATTGACAATTATCTACTCCGTTTTCAATGTGGTAGCAGGTGAAGTCAGCGCTGCTCTTGTCGAATAATAAGCTGATGTAATGGCTGCGGTGACAACGATCACCAGTGCCGATAGTATAAATGGAATGGGCGTAAGTCCTTCCTTATATTCGAATAACTTCAGCCAGTTACTCATAAAATACCAGGCAACGGGGAATGCAATACAGGCCGCGATCAGCGAGAGCCATAAATAATTGCGGGTGATCAGGGTAACCACCTGAGCAATGCTCGCCCCCAGCACCCGGCGCATACTGATTTCTTTCTGTTTTTGCTGGGTTGTAAATGCAGTCAGTCCCAATAATCCGAGACAGGTAATAAATATGGTGATGACCGAAAATGTAGCAAATATTTTTCCTCTTTTCTGATCCGCCTCATACTGCGAATTAAAATCATTGTCCAGGAATTTAAATTCAAAAGGCAATTGAGGGAAATATTTTTTCCAGACGTTTCCAGCCAGTGTAATACTGCTCTGTATGTTGCCCGGATTGAGTTTAACCTGGATGATATTACTATTCGGATTATAAAAGAACAGAAGCGGTTCAATCGGATTATACAGCGATTTCTGATTAAAATCCTTCACCACCCCTACTACTTCGAGATAGCGGTTTGAAGTGTCGCCCGGAAACCTGACCCGTTTACCAATCGGGTTGTCCCATTTAAAATATTTTGCCATCGCTTCATTTACCATAATGGCATGCAGTGTATCGGGGGGACCGGAAAAATTACGCCCCGTAACGACCGGAATGCCGAGCGCCTTGAAATAATTTTCATCTACGCCATAACAATTGATTCCTTTATCGGTATGCCCCGTGCCCGTTTCAACCGTAAACAGGTTGAGACTGATACCCGCGCTTCCGGGATAATTATTTCCCGTACCCACTACTTTCACGCCGGGCAGATTACGCAGTTCATTGTCCATCGCAAATATTTTGCTGCGTTCGTCTTCACCGGTATTGATGGTTACCATCATCACCTGTTCTTTATTAAAACCGACATCTTTTTTTCTGATATAAGCCAGCTGGGCATACACAACCCAGGTGCAGATCAGCATGATCATCGCCACGGAGAATTGTATAACAACCAGCGTACGGCGAAGCGTTACATTTCCGGACGCTTTCGACAATGATCCCTTTAATATGCTGACGGGCTGAAAGCTCGCCAGGTAAAAAGCAGGATAACTGCCACCGATCAATCCGGTAAAAAGGATGATACCTATCAACAGCAAAATATTGTTTGGCTGAAATAAAGTGGCGGCCGAAAATGATTTACCCGCGATCGTGTTAAACATTCCCAGGAAAATGAGCACCAGACCCAGACTCAGTATTACAGATACAAATGCTGTAAATAGTGATTCACTCAGGAACTGTGAAATGAGTTGTCTTTTTGTTGAGCCGGCCACTTTGCGTATACCAATTTCTTTCGCCCTGCGCGCCGACCGGGCTGTTGTGAGATTCATATAATTGATACAGGCAATCAGCAGCATAAAAAAAGCAACCGCTGAAAAGATCCGGATATAGGACATATCACCGACTTCTTCCGGTTCACCCCCCAGTTTTGATTTCAGGTGAATATCCGTGATGGGCATTACGCCATAATTAATCTTCACATTGTACTTGGTGAAAATCGGCGCCATGTATTTGTCATACAGCGGGATCAGTTTTTTATTAAACGCATCCGCGGTAACACCGGGTTTCAATAAGACATAGGTATAATTGTTGAAGCT
Source organism: uncultured Bacteroidota bacterium (assembly GCA_963759335.1). Taxonomy (GTDB): domain Bacteria; phylum Bacteroidota; class Bacteroidia; order Chitinophagales; family Chitinophagaceae; genus Puia. Next base: position 1,340,364 of record CAVWYU010000017.1, on the reverse strand, counting down.
GCCCCAGTTGTCACTGCCATTATTTTTATCACCGGGCTTCAGGATCGTGCTCATGGATATCAGCATGTCATAGCGGATATGCGAATTCGTTGGTATGTCCTCAAAAACTCCGGTCACTTTATACAAATCATACACGGTCTTCATGGTTTTACCCACCGCTGCTGTATTCCGCCCAAAATATTTATCCGCGAGGGTTCTTGAAATCACAATACTGTTTGGCTGGGTCAGTGCAGTGGCCGGATGGCCCTCAAGAAATTTTACGGTGAATATGTTGAACAAAGTACTGTCGGCATAATAGATCTTGGTTTCATAAAACCCGTTCGTCCCTTTCAGGAATAAAGTCCTTTCCCTGTTTAACATTCTCGCAGACTGTTCCACATCCGGGAAGTCTTTTTTCAAAGTAGCAGCGAGCGGAAGCTGTGTAACCGTCCAGTCGGTGTTTTTATCTTTTTCATGGATATAAGAAACGATCCGGACGATGCGATCGGCTTTTTCGTTATAGCGATCAAAACTCAGTTCATCCTTGATATAAAAAATGAGGAAGAGACTGAACGTGATACCCAGGGTTAACCCCAGTACATTGATCAGGCTATACCACTTGTCTTTTTTAAAATTCCGAAGGGCGATGAGCAACAGGTTTTTTATCATAGATCTGTGTTTATCAGTCAGCTGCATCAGCAGCCTAAAAGATGCCAATATTATAAGTGCTTAATAATCATTTACCTACGTACGACGGACCAGATGAAAGAGTGTCCGGAAATGATATGACGTGCGTACACTTTTGAAAGTTACTCCCGGGAGGATTTATTTGATGAGTGGTTCAGAAAAAGATGCTTCTATTTTTTCGCTATAGTTTTTCAGTTCATCCATGATCGTTTTTAACCGGTCAAAGAAGATCCGGCTGGTCTCGTCTGCAAGAGGGGTTTCACTGTTATTGATAAAGCGCCAGGTGACGATGCAGCTTTTGTTATTCGTTTTTTTGAAGACGATCTCGAGGGTCACATGAAGTTTCAGTTCGGGTATCAGGCAGCTTTCCGCATACATAATTCCCTCGTCCGTAAATGTCATGCGCAGGGGTGATACCGTAGCCCGGCATTTATCAAATATGCAATAGTGAATACTTCCTATAAATGCGTTGGGTGAATCCTGCTCTACCCTCAACAGACCGGAGATCCAGCCAACCCGGCCGGCAATATTCCAGACGGTCATATATACATCCTGGAAATCAGCATGTATGAATAATTCCTGGCTGACGATTTGTCTGGTTATAAGTATACTGCTGTGGCTCCGGCGGTTCAGGTACTTTTTTTCTCGCCTGGTTCAGCAGCGCAAAATGGTAATCCACGGTACCGATCGACGGATATTCTTCCGATGAATTTGTCCATTCCATTTCGATGGGATCCGATGAATTGGTCACCTTCTCCAGTAGTTTTTCGGTGACCAGCAGATATTCATGATTGTCGATGCTGTTCTTGAGCAGCCGGTGGGCGACGATCATGGCAGGACCGGATTGTTTTACAAATCTTCCGACGGTGATTTCTGCGACCGGTCCGTGATGCGCTACAAATTTCAATGACAGGTTAATAATCGCCTGGCAGGCGCCGCAAGGACAAATATTATGTTGCTGTATAAACTTCCGCTGGAAATGAAAGGCATTGAAAATCCGCAGGCAGATATTCTCCAATTCATCCTGCGTTGGCGCAGGTCCTTTTTTTATCAGCAGAACGGCGTCTCCCTCAATCTCGGATACGTCATATTCATCACCCACTTCTTTCACGATCGTATCAATCAGAATATTGATAATATGTGCACCGTGCTCGAGTTCGGTGCTGGTGATAAATTCGGTAAATCCGCTGATATCCGGAATCAGTATGGTTGCTAAGGTTTCAGCCAATGCAGATGGATTGAATCGCAAAGTTATGAAAGATTGGATTTACCGGCCTTTGCATTAAGAATAGCATTGAACTGAATTACAGACTGAGCAAAGATTGTTTTTACCGGCCCGCTGCCCATAGAATCGCATTGGCAAACATTTTTTTGAAGTCCGGCGAATGAAAAATATTAGCATGATGGCCCATCTGGAAATAAATATTACGGGCCTTTATTTTTTCATTGGACCAGATCACGGGATGGTCGCCCATTTTGATATCCGAAGGCGGCTGATAGCTGGATTCATCCACATTCGCGACCACATGCACCTGTGGCCGTGGATCCCTGTCGTAGGTATACCATTCGTCATCGGGTATCGAAAATGATTCCGGCAGGCCCTTCATCACCGGATGATTTTTATCTTCCACGCGCACGGTGGCCGTCGCGCGGGCCGCGATATAATTCTTCCAGCGGATACCACCCATGAATTCCGAGAACCAGGGCCACATGGCATATCCGTCGAACTCTCCCAGCAGTGATGCATGGTGAAGGCCTACCCAGCCGCCTCTTCCTTCTTCCATATATTTTATAAACGCCGCTTTGGCGCGATCGGTCCACATATAAGGCGGATAATTCAATTGAAGAAATTCCTGATAGTGACTTAAGTATTCATCACTGATGGAATCGGTATTATTGATAACGTCATATTGAAAATGCTGATCTGCGGAAAAATCTTTCAGCCAGTCCAGTGCTGCCACCACGAAGCCTTCGTGTATGCCGCCGCGTTCTGCGAGAACGAGAACATGAAAAACGGTATTGGAAGAGTCTCCGGCAATGGTTGGGGGTTGGCGGTTGGCGGTTGGCAGTTGGCGGTTGGTCCCGCATTGTTGCGGGAGCGGTTGGCGGTTGGCGGTTGGCGGTTGGCGGTTGGCAGTTGTCGGTTGGATTACCTTCTCCCGCAAGATGCGGGATTCGGCGGACAAAGCAGTTGACAGTTCTCCATTTTCAGCGTAGCAAAAATTAACTACCGAAAACTCCAGCAGTAATAGTGTAATGAAAAACATTATCAGTTTATTCCGCATGGCTGCATAAAAATTTTAAGGGTGATAAGTCCAGGCTGCAGCAAATATCCGGAAAGGCGGTTGCTTTTTACAAAGAGATTCCTGAGAGAAAACGATATCAGGAAAGGCGGGAGCTTTTCAGCAATCTGGAACGCGTAGAGTATCTTTTATCTTTTCCATACACGAAAAGACATGTACCGTTTTTGATGGTTTCGATGACGGAGCGATGAATGTCGGAAGGAATGGCGGGACAACCTTCACTCCTGCCCAGGCGGCCAAAGTTTTTGGAAATTTCATCATTCACATAATCGGCCGGGTGTATCACGATGCCGCGACTATAAGCATTGTCGTTAAAACCCCGTTCCATGCCAAGCAGGCGGAGTGAATATCCGTTCTGACCAAAATATGTTTCGCCGGTAAGGTAGAATCCGAGACTGCTTTCTAAACTGCGGTTGCGATTGGAAAATCTTGTTGCATATAATTGTCCGGAATTTCTCCCGTGTGCAACCAGCGTATTAAAAAGAAGTTTTCCATTTTCCATGTCCAGTACAAAAAGTCTTTTCTTGAATGAAGGCAGACTGAAATCGACAATGGAAAGTATTGTATTATTCAAAACCGTTCCTGAATTTATCAGGTTCTGATAACCAGTGATGGCTTCTACGAATGCTTCTTTAGACAATCCAAGACTATCCAGTGAAAGCATATTATACAAACCTGAAATCGTTGCGTTCAGTGTGGATGTAATATTATGCGGAAGAAATGAAGACGTGAAAATGGAGGAAGTAGAATTTTTTTTATCAACACGTGCCGCTGAAGAAAATGTAGCGGGTAAAATAAAGCTGACCGAAATCAACAGTAAACATTTTGCTATCAGAGGGGTTTTTTTTAAACTCATTTTGCACGGGGATCAGGCGGCAAATATAAGCTTAAAGCGCAAAGAGTAAAGCATAAAGCTTTCTTAAGCTTACAGCGAAATCTTAAAGATTTTATAAATGATAATTATTAGTTATCAATGATTAACGATCTCAATGATTGCAGATCAAACTTTTAAGCTAAACTCCGAATGCTTTACGCTTTGCGCATTAAGCTTTACGCTTTAAATGTGTCGTGGAAATAAAATCGCCAGCGTTACCAGAAATAAATACGGAATTGCGATGGCGAAAATGGAAATAAAAAGATCTCTTCTTTTCTTTGGATTCTGAACCCATTTCTCCTCGTATTTTCCATAGATCTCCCGGTCGCGTTCGTTTACGATAAAAATCTGGTTGAGGATCAGCACTGTAAGCAGGTAAACGGCAGACGCAAAAATGGCTGCCACGGGTTTTGAAGCAAACCAGCAATGTCTGAACATACGCAGGTAAACGGCTTCAAGGAATAAAACCCATCCTCCCGTAAAGAGAGAAAACAGATACATGGCCTGTATTCGTGCGTGGAAATCCCGGGCATGGTAGCTGCGCCGGTAAAAATGGTTATAGATATTAAAATACAAATAATCTATGGGCTTCATAGGGTTGGTTGTTTCGGGTAAAAACGGATTGGGTTACCTCTACACGGATCGGATTACCTCTAATTAACGCATTTTAAAGGAAAACACATACAACCGGAGACAGGAAAACTTCAGAAACAAATGCATCTATAAATAGGACTCTGATCCAGCGCAGTTTATCTACCTGAGTCCTGTTTATGGGAATTTCCAATTGCTGGAAAACAGGGTTTTTTGCTGTACGAAACCGATGACCGGTGATCCTTCATGTGGGTGAGTTGTTGATCCCCCACGTGAAGGAATCGAAGACAGATTGAAAGTGGTTTGACGTTTCGCATTAAGCATTACGCATTCGCATTACGCATTCGCATTGCGCATTTGCATTAAGCATTAAATGTTACGCTTTAAGCCTTACGCGTTACGCGTTAGGCGTTAAGCGTTAAGCGTTACGAATGCCTCCTGCGTTTACAACACGCTTACTCAAATAATTTTTCCATTTTCAAAATCTATTCGATACCTTTTAGTTGTTCGGTTTACGACTGCCAGAATATCTTCAAGGTCACCGTGCAAATGCAACCGCGGTTTTTTCTGAAAGGCCTTTCTGTTTTTTAATCTCTCCCGATGAACAGAAACTTTAGTTATTAAAGTATCAATGCTTTTAACCAAACTACAAACCTGATTCATGAAAAAAATTATTTTTTTAACCCTCCTTCCATTACTGTCAGTTAGTTACTCCTGGTGTCAGGGATGCATCGTCGTGCGTGGTCTCTCGGGATTTGGCCAGTATAATCCGGTGGACCGGTCTTATGTCGTATCCGACTGGGTAATCAATGTGAACAACCGGTATTTTGCTACAAACCATGTATATGTGGGGAAGGCGGACCAGCATGTCCCGATTGAAAATCAGTCTGTCAATCATAATTTTTCCACGGAAATTGATGTTACGCGTGTACTGAATAATGGCTGGTCACTGGGATTCAGTCTGCCTTTTGCTGCCAATTCGCGCACCAGCGCGGTAGAACACGGAGGAGTCGGTACCCCCAGTCATACCACACATGCTGTGGGAGTGGGTGATATCAGTCTCACCGTATACAAATGGTTGTGGAAGCCGGCTCCCAATCAAAAAGGTAATATTCAACTGGGTTTGGGTTTTAAACTTCCTACAGGCGCTTTCGCATATCAGGATTTTTATTACAGGAATGATACGACCAGAATATTGGCTCCGGTTAATCTGTCTATTCAGCTGGGTGATGGCGGCACGGGTTTTATCACTGAATTAAATTCCTTTTACTTTTTTAGTAACCACTTTGGAGTCTATGGGAATTTTTATTACCTCATGAATCCCCGGGATCAAAACGGCGTGTCTCCTCTTCTTGGTGTTACGCCAACGGCTATTCAAATAAGAACAGGGGGTAATGTGACCAGCGTTCCGGATCAATACTCCATACGCGCAGGATTCAATTACATCGTAAACAAGTTTGTTTTTTCCGCAGGCTTGCGGGACGAAGGTGTTCCGGTGTATGATCTCGTGGGTGGCAGCGAAGGGGTGCGCAGACCTGGTTATAATATATCCATCGAACCGGGTGTCACATATAATATGAAATCTGTATCCATCTATGCCTATGTGCCCATATTTATCAAGCATACCATATTGCAGGGTGTTCCCGACCGGGAAGTAAAAGATTTAACCGGTGTAAATATTACCGGTGGCGGTGGCTCCGGTGACTGGATGGTTTTCCTTGGCTTTATGTTTAAACTCTGATGTGACGGAACTCCGTTGAATGGATGGTCTTTGCTTGCGTGATCGCGTAACTGCGATTATTTCACTGCCTTATGAAAATACCATAAATTTATAGCTATGCGCAAAGCGACCCCCCTCCCTTCTTTGCTTGTCATAGCAATAATCACTGTTTTTTTGTTCTCCTGTAATTCAGCCGTTGTTGATGTTCCCTTCCCGATTGGGGACAGTGGTAACCCACAGCCTGTTACACAGCCACTTGTGCTGAGTGCTCCCAAAAAGCTGGACTGGAAGACCCTTAAGACCGGCAAGATCATACCAACCATCAGAAAATTTGATCTGAAGAGTCTTCCTTCAACGCCTTACGACCCGGTCGGTTTTGAGCCCCTGAAAAAAGCTCCGGAAGTTTCTCATCTGGATTTCAATAGTCTGCCGGATTCCGCATTCGATATCGACAAGATTCCATCGGAACCTATGGCACTAAAAAAATACGTGCTGGCGCCACCGGTGATTACCAAGGCAGGATTGATCTCACCCAAGGTCAGCGCCACGATGGGCGTATCGGACTGGGGTAATGCCATGGGTTTGCAGGGACAAAATTTTCTCTGCATGATAAAAGATAAAAACGGGCTGATCTGGATCGGTACAAAAACCGGCATCTTTCGTTACGACGGGGAATTCGTACAGAGTTATCCCATCGGTCTGACGCAGGGAATTGTTGAAGACCATGAAGGCAAAATCTGGTATATCAGTGAAAATGGCATTGGCTATCTGGATACGCGTCATGGTGTAACCGGATTTTCTCCGACGTTCTTTACTCCTTTTCCAAGAGTGTCAAAAATGATGGTCGACGAAAAAGGCATGATATGGATACCCATGTGCTTTAAAGGGAATGGGAATTCTCCGGTACTTCTTGTGGTGGATCCTGCGGCTGAAACCTGTAAAACGCCCGACAAAAAAAACCACTTAACCGGCACTTTTTACTGGGGTGTGTGCCAGGGAGATGATCATACGATCTGGGTAGCAACGAATAAAGGCTTTGACATCATTCATACAGACAAAGGAAGAATTTCCTATATCGGAAAAGCACAGGGCACGGCCAATGATACGACACGAATGGTTGCGAATGATGGAAAAGGGCATATCTGGGTTGCCTACAGAAACGGGCAGGTGGATATGTTCGATCCGGGAAAAGGTACATGGACAAAATATACCGACCTGGGAATTACGTTGGGAAATGAAAATATATTTTTCTATCGTTTCCTGTTCGGCAAAAACGGGATCATCTGGATCGGCACCAGCCATGGTTTGTTTCAGCTTGATCCGGTGAATGGATTGATCAGGCGTATTACCGATAATGAAGGTATTCAGAAAGATCATATTGTTGAGCTCCTCGATGATGGCAAAGACAGATTGCTGGTAGCCACTTATCAGTCCGGACTGGATCTGATTGTTCAGGACGCAAAAATGGTGTACCCCGTCGGAAAGAAAAATGTGACGACCATGTATGCCGATGAATCCGGCAAGCTCTGGGTCGGTACGGGCGCCAGCGGAATCACCATCCTGGATCCCGAAAAAAAATTATCCTTTCAGCTGGATAAGCAGGCGGGCATCAATATTAATAATACCATCCAGTCTATTTCCAAAGTGGATGGTAAAATCTGGATAACCAGCGATGGCGGTCTGGATAAACTGGATCTGGCTCATGGAATTGCCGAACATGCGGGCAAGAAAGAAGGGCTGCTGACCGACACTACTTATAATGTAATCAAAGATTCGAGGGGAAATGTATGGGTGACCGGTCCCTCGCAGGGCATTGAACTGATTGACTCTGCCCAGACCCTGATCCGGAGTGTCAGTTCGGGCATCGGACTCAGCGATAACACGGTTAGCGCCGTGAAAGAAGACCATTCAGGCCGCATATGGATAGCTACCCAGGGTGGTGGTGTCGATATCATCGATCCTGCTGACTGGACCGTGCGCTATCTGAATAATCTGCCCGGCTTAAAAGATACCTGCTACCGGGTCTTACTCCCGGATCAGTATAACAGAATGTGGATCGGGACAGACAAGGGTATTTATGTGGCCGATTTAAAAAATAATACCATTACTTCCATCAGCACCAAAGAAGGACTGACGGAAGATTATGTTACTTCCCTGATACCATACAAAGAATATATAGTTGCCGGAACACATCGTCAGATAACACTGATCAGTGCACCTCCCCCGGCTACGGATTCGTCCTCAAAAACCAAATTGGGTAAGTGGGAAATTTATACGGCAGCCAATTCGGAGGGCCTTACACAAGGCTCCAATGCCTGGGATGTACACGTGATTACCAAAGACGGAAAATATGCCTGGGGCGATGCGGGTGTTACACTTATCAATGAAATCAAACCGGCGACGGACAGTCCGGTCACCTATATCACAGGTATGAATGTGATGAATCAAAACCGCAGCTTCATCAATGAACTGTCGCTGGGTGATAAAGACAGTCTGCGTACGGGCGATTCTGTTTTTGTGAAGGGCCAAAAACCGGTGAACACGGGTTATGTGGAGCAGTCCGGCTTTTACTGGGACAGTGTAAGCGGTCCGTATAATATGCCGGAAAATCTCGTGATCCCCTATGATCAGAACTATATGCAATTCCAGTTTGCGCAGGCGCATATGGGAAGGCAGGAGCCTACGAAGTACTCTTATATATTGCTGGGCATTGACAAACACTGGAGTGCATTTGAAAACAAAACGGTCACCGATAACTACCTGAATCTGCCTCCGGGCAATTATACATTTAAAGTAACAAGTAAAAGTGCGAGCGGACTCTGGGGAAAACCGGCGGTGCTGAGTTTTACCATCACGCCGCCCTGGTGGAAAACCTGGTGGGCATATGCTTTATATATTATAGCACTGACCAGTATTCTCTGGGCCTTTGTTCATTACCGCTCAAAAAAACTGGTGCGTGAAAATCGTCTACTGGAAGACAGAGTGGAAGAAAGAACCAAAGAAGTCAAACAGCAGGCAGAGGAACTGGCCACGGTTGCACAGATCAGTCAGGCGCTGGTGAGCCAGGCGGATCTGCACGATCTGATTACTCTGGTGGGCAATCAGCTCCGCGATCTGTTCCATGCCAATATTGTCTATATCGCATTACTCGACAAAAAAACAAAAATCATCAGCTTCCCGTATCAATACGGTGATAATATGCAGCCGCTGAAACTGGGTGAGGGATTAACATCGAAGATCATTTTGAGTGGCGAACCCTTACTCATCAATAAAGATGTGCATGACCAGACTGCGTCCATGGGCATTGGCCGTGTGGGTATACCGGCTGCTTCTTATCTCGGGGTGCCGATACCTGTTGCGGATGAAATCATTGGTGTGCTGAGCATACAGAGCACGGAAACAGAAAACCGTTTTGTTGAAAAAGACAAAAGACTGTTGGGCACCATTGCCGCGAACGTGGGTGTGGCGATTCGTAAAGCGAGATTATTTGAAGAAGTCAAACTGGCGAATACGGATGCTGACGCCGCGAGAAAAAATGCAGAAGAAGCCAATGCGGCGAAGAGTGCATTCTTATCTACGGTGAGTCATGAATTACGAACTCCGCTTACTTCCGTTCTCGGGCTTTGCCAAAATCACCAAGAAGAGACTGGAAGAAAAAATATTTCCGATCACCGACAGATCCGATCCGAAAACTTCCAAGACGATCGAGCAGATATCCGGCAATTTAAGTGTTGTTATTTCGGAAGGGGAACGTTTGACGAATCTGATCAATGATGTGCTTGACCTCGCCAAAATTGAAGCGGGCAAGATGGAATGGAATATGGAGCCTGTGAAAATCACCGAAGTGGTGGAAAGAGCTATTGCAGCCACTTCTGCCCTCTTCGATCAGAAAAATCTGAGACTGGAAAGAAAAATACAGGATGGCTTGCCGGATGTATCCGGTGATCGCGATAAACTGATCCAGGTGGTGGTGAATCTGTTGTCGAATGCAGTGAAATTTACCAATGAAGGCGCAGTGACCTGCAGTGTATTTATGAAGAATAACGGCATTGTGGTGGGCATTACGGATACGGGTATTGGTATTGCGCCCGGGGATCATGCGAAAGTATTTGAACAATTCAAACAGGTGGGTGATACACTCACGGATAAGCCAAAAGGAACCGGTCTGGGTTTACCGATCTGTAAAGAAATCGTGGAACATCATGACGGAAAAATCTGGCTGGAAAGCGAACTCGGTCAGGGTAGTACATTCTATTTTATGCTGCCCGTGATTTCGCAGGATGAAAAAGCGGTTCGTCATATTCAGCTCGACGATCTCGTTCGCCAGCTGCGGAAAAGGATGGACCAATCATACCCTGCCATGCCGGTGGAAAATTCAACCATCCTGGTGGTGGATGATGATGAGGGTATTCGCTCATTGCTGAAACAGGAACTGACGGAAGCGGGATATAATGTGGAAGAAGCAGTGGACGGGAAAGATGCAATTGCAAAAATCAGGGTGAAGCGTCCGGACCTGGTGATACTGGATGTGATGATGCCGGAGATGAATGGATTTGATGTGGCTGCGATTTTGAAAAATGATCCGCAGACCATGGAAATTCCGATCATCATACTCTCTGTGGTGCAGGATAAGGCACGTGGATTCCGCATTGGTGTGGACCGATATCTCACGAAGCCTATTGATACCGGCCTGTTGTTTTCTGAGATCGGCAACCTGCTGGAACAGGGGAAATCGAGGAAGAAAATCATGGTGGTGGATGAAGACAGCGTGACGATCCGTTCGCTCACCGATGTGCTGGAGGCTAAGGGCTATCAGGTAGTGGAATCGGGCTCCAAAGAACTGGTGGAAAATGCCATTGCGGCGCAGCCGGATATCATTATTCTGAATTCGCTGATATCAGACAAACACGAAATCGTGCGCACGCTCCGCTTTGAAAAAGGATTGGAGAACGTGTTATTTTTAATTTACCAATAGAGAAAGACTGAAAGACTGGAAGACTGGAAGACTGGAAGGATTTGACATCGCGTTTTTTTAATACAGCACTAAAGAAATATGGAACAAAAAATACTGATCGTTGATGATGAAGCGCATATCCGCATGCTGATAGAACAAACTTTGGAAGAGCTCGAAGATGAAGGTGTGAAATTTCTCATTGCAGAAAATGGCGAACAGGCGCTGGAACTCATCACGAAAGAAAAACCGCAGCTGGTTTTCCTGGATGTGATGATGCCGAAAATGAATGGCATGGAAGTCTGTCGCCGGGTAAAAAAAGAACTCGAACTGCCGGGTATCTATATCATCCTGCTTACCGCCAAGGGGCAGGAGGTGGATCGTTTAAAAGGCCAGGAAGTCGGTGCAGATGTATATATGACGAAACCCTTTGATCCGGAAACGATTTTGAATAAAGCGAGGGAAGTGTTGGAGCTTCGCTCTTAATTGTCAATTGTCAATTGTTAATTGTCAATTGATTGGCTTAGCCTTAGCCTTAGCCTTAGCCTTAGCCTTAGCCTAAAACATGAGAAAATATGGCAAGACTTAGTCTTAAAAATATATTGTCAGAAAAAACGGAATCCTATGCCCTTGTTTCTTCCCTGCTGGAAGAACTGAAAGCTGCCGTTTATATTGAAGACAATTCTCAAAAAATCATACTGGGAAAACCAACGTCGAATGTGATCGTCGAGCTCCCGGTAAAACTGGAGGATGAAATCATCGGCTGGGTAAAGGGCGATGAAAAAGTGCCCTTCATCAGTTCACTGGTCAATCTGCTGATTCAAAAAGAATCGGAGAAGAAAAAAATCGGCAGTGAAGTGCTGATGTTGTATCAGGAAGTAAATATGATCTTCAATTTCTCCGATAAACTGGCGCAGACCATCGGACAACAATCCATCGCTGAAATTACACTGGATGAAGCGGCGCGGTTAATTAAATCTGAAAGTGGCTTAATTCTGTTATGGGATGAAGAGTGTCAGCAATTCAATATTTTAGCTTCCACCGAAACGTCTTTGTTTGAAGTAGAGAAATTAAAATCACATATAGATCTGCTCGTGCACATCACGCATAGTGGCCAGTCGGATATTCTGGTTGATCTTTCACCGCTGAAAGAATCCGGTCTTGTGAAAGCTGAAGTGCAGTCGCTGATCTATGCGGCGCTGAAAGTAAAACACCGTGTGATGGGCGCGATCATTCTCGCGAGAACCACGCCCCTGCTGTATTCCGCGGCTGATCTGAAATTTCTGATCACGCTCGCGCTGCAATCTTCTTCTGCTATCGAGAGTGCATTATTGTATGAAAAAAATATCCGCGAAGCGAAAGAAAGAGAAGAAGCGATGCGGCGTATTTATGAAGTGACGAATAAATTTGTGCCGCATGAATTTATCCGTTCGCTGGGCAGAAGTGTGATCACGGATATTCAACTCGGCGACCAGGTAGAAAAAATAGTGACGGTTCTTTTTTCGGATATCCGGGATTACACCACGCTCGCAGAGCGGATGACGCCGGAAGAAAATTTCAGATTTGTCTGTTCATTCAATGAACGCATTGGTCCGATCATCCGGGAGCATCATGGATTCATCAATCAATATCTCGGAGACGCCATTATGGCTATTTTCCCGCGCAATGCATCGGATGCGCTCGCAGCTGCCGTACAAATGCAGCAGGCCGTTGATGAACTGAATGCAAGTCATGTGCTAAAAACAAATATTCCAATCCGGATCGGTGTTGGAATGCATACGGGTCCGCTGATCATGGGTATTACGGGAGATCATGACAGACTGGATGCGACGACCATTGCAGATACCGTGAACACTGCGTCGCGGCTGGAAGGTCTGACAAAACATTATAAAGTAAATATTCTGCTCAGTGAATCATGTGTGCTTCAATTGGAAAATACAGAAGGATTTCATCTGCGTCATCTGGGACAGGTGCAGCTGAAAGGCAAACAGGAAGCGACGCGTATATACGAATGTTTTAATGGCAACAGCGAACAGGAAATACAGAAAAAACTCACTGCGCTGCCGTTGTTTACACAGGGCATGGATGATTACTTCAACAAACTGTTTAATGAAGCATCCAGAAAATTTTTTCAGGTACTGGAAATTGATCCGGAAGACAGGACCGCAAAAATATTTTTAGAAAAAACCGGCCGCCATATCGACGCAGGAATACCCGAAAACTGGACGGGTGTGGAGGAAATGCACAGCAAATAAGATCTGGCATCGCACGTTGAGGATCAGGAGTGTATGCAGGTTTCTACGTCAAAAGATGACCTGAAAAATAACAGGAGAATAACAACAGGATGTAAGTGTACGTTGTACCGAACTGAAATAATACGTTAAAAATAATCGTGAAAAAACTTGTTTTTGAAATAATTACTATTAATTTAGCTCCGGATTCTCCACAACGCGGAAGAATATTTAATCGTTCTTCCGGCTTACGTTTTACCCGATTTAATTCTATAAAATAGGCAATATCCTTTCTGATAACCGCTAGGTTTTTATCAGTTTGGCTATTTTATAAACATCTACTCCTACGAACCAATCCACCGAATTCACTGGGCTTTTTTGTTGATTCTGTCCATTCCTACGAACCGATCCACACTTCCATGCGTCCTGTATGTTAATCCCTGTCTAACTCCTACGAACCAATCCGTGCACCCTATAGTTCTTTAGAAAACATAACCCCGTTTAACCTCGTCTATGACTACTGCTTTGATTGCGGCCTGTTTCACCGGAATACTACGTGCTGTCGGCATGTTGCTTTCTGTTATCATCTCCGCTGAATTTATATATTTCCTTTTGTTCTCCGGATCACCCGAAGAAGAAAAAGAAAACCACCTCTTTAATCCCAACCGTTCTAAACTGTTGTTTTCCCGCGCATTTTTTTATGCAAAAGAAAACAGCGTATGCACTCCCTACCGTTTTAAAAACCGAAAGCTCATCGCGCAAGCCTTGAGCTTTATTTTTTTCTATTCAACCTGGCAAATACCGATTTGCGATTCGTCACAGAAAAAAATCTCTCTTCCGCATCAGGAAATTATTTTTCTATTTCGGGAAATAACTATTCTTCCATACACCCGGAAAATTATCATTCTTCCACCTTGCAGCAGAAAGACGTGACGCGAAAATTAGTTGCGGGACGGCCAGTGCAAAACCTAACAACCTGCTTATGAAAATTTTTACACTCCTACAGAATTTATTGGAAATGATTACCGGCCCATCGAGCCGGAATGTTGCGTTTAATGAAGTCAGCAAGTTGCGATAATGCAAGCAGAAATGCCTAAGGCTCATGGCAAAGCATAAAAGCTCGAATCGTCGTTACAAGCGCGATCGCTTTCGTACACAACAAAAACGTTTCTGTGCAACGTGTGGAAACACCCAACGGGCAAGCGTTCATGTTCAGCACACGGTGACTCCTGACGGATCAAAGTCTTCCTATGAAAATCAAATGGCTCCGGCAAAAAAAATCTTTCTTTCGAATACAAAATACTTCCCGTTCAAAAAAAGATAACCTCCGTTCAAAACATTAAACCCGTCTTTATGCAAAACTTTTTCGCCATCGTGAAAAAAATATTCAGTCTTTCGGATCATCCGGAGAACTTAATTGAAAATCTGAACGAAGGGTATCATCCCGGCTGTCATTACGGAACGGCAGGCAACGGAAAATATTTCAGGAAATAATTTACACCATGATGTGGCAAACGAAGCTGCATCATTTGCATTAATACCTATTGCCTCTAACACCTACCGCTATGAACCAGTTAGAAAAAAAATCAGTGAAAACGATTACCGGCCGCTCTGGCCTCGTCGGCATTTTAATGCTGATGTCGAGTATGTTTTTTGTCAGTACGTCGATGGCGCAGGGAACACAGCTGTTCCTGCAGAGTACTCAGACACAAGCGGGAACCGGAACATTTGTAAAGGATCTGGCTACAGCCCAGGGTTCTGCTGGAACGGTGACTTCAAACGGAACTACATCAGGCACGTTCAGTCAAACACTTGCGTTCACCATAACGAATAGCCCCTTAATTTCTACAGCAACAAATAATTTTCCTGTTTCTGTGAATGTAAGTCGCCACGTATCCAGTGGAAACCTGTCATTTCGGTTTCGTACTGATCCATCAGAATTCCGGAGGTACTTTGTTAGATGCAACTGGTTATTCAGCGCACTATCCACAATCAACTGGTATTAAAACTGCAACACTGAGTTTTCTTGCACCTGTAGCCTGGAGTGCCACAGATCGTCTGGTACTTTCCAGTTTGATCAACAGCGTTTTTACGAACGCACGCACATTGAGCACAGGTACATCAACTACAAATTCGATTTTCTCCAGCTCTTACAATTAATGCCGGAGACGGCAACTTGAAGTTGTAGTTTAACGAGCGGCTAACAACTGCACGTACAATCACTGTGAGCACAGGAAATGCCTCTTATTATATGTCAACATTGCAACCGTACCTTCCAATTTAATGTACCGGAGGCGGTACCTTTGCAGTTCTGGAAGCGCTCCATCGGACTGGATGGTTCCCAAATAATGTGAATTATCAATTGAAGAATGGGGCTACGGTTGTGGGTTCACCAGTTGCAGGAACCGGTTCAGCGATCATTTCCTGGTCAAACGAGCTAGCTGGTACATATACGGTTACAGCCACTAGTTCAGTTGGTGGTTGTACAAGTACTATGACTGGTAGCGCTATTGTCAGCACGTAACATGCATCACCGACTATAACACTGAGAGGAAATCCAGCTATCTGTAGTGGTGTCACTTCAGCAAATCTCAATTACTCAGCAACAACGAATTCTCCTGATCAATATAGTATTACCTGGAGTGCAGGTGCTATTACTGCAGGTTTTATAAACGTTACACCTACCTATTACCGGCAAGTCCAGATCATTTTATACAGTACCAGGTGCTGTTGCAGCCGGAACTTATACCGGAACATTAACTGTAACCAATAGCACAACAACCTGTTCGAGTACAGGTACATCTTTTTCTGTCATCGTTGGTGCTGCGCGGCGGCTGGCTTGGCACTACAAGTACTGACTGGTTTGATGGCAGTAACTGGTGTGGTGGGGTACCAACTTCAGCAACAAATGTTACCATTCCTGCCGGAACACCTTTTCAACCATCGATCGGCGGAGCCGGAGCGGTATGTAATAATATTACTATTGCAAGCGGTGCGACTTTAACCATCACAGGTACAAATAATTTAACTGTAAGTGGCAACTGGACAAAACTTGGAACATTCGTTCCAAACAATAGTACAGTCATATTTAATTCTGCCACTACACAAACCGTTGCTAACGGAGGAACCGGAAATTTCTTCTCGCCAGTATTGGCGGAACCGGAACGCTTCAGGTTCTGACCAATCACATTTATTACTTCAAATTCATTTCAGTATTGCAGGCGGTGGTACTTTTGATCTGAATGGGGTTGCATAATCCGGCGCTCGGAGATTTACAAGGAAACGGTATCATTACAAACAGTAATGCAACGCCGTTACTCTTACTGAAGGAAGCGACAATACGAATTCAACTTATTCCGGCATTATACAAACGGGAACAGGTGCAATATCATTAACAAAGACAGGCACAGGCGCATTGACTCTTTCAGGCGCCAATGCATATACCGGCACTACAACTCTTACATCTGGAACATTAATCATTAATAATTCTTCTGCTATTGGCACAGGCGCATTTGCTATCAATGGCGGAACCATTGATAACACCAGTGGATCTGCGATTACACTTTCAACAAATAATGCGATAACCATCGGCGGAAACTTCGCATTTGGCGGAACCAATAATTTGAATTTTGGAACAGGTCGCGTAACCAATGGAGCCACGCCGCACGATTACACTAGGAGGAACAGAAAGCATTCTGACATTTGGTGGCGTATTGACTAACACAGGTGCTAGTAATCAGACGACTACAGTAAATGGTGCAGGCAATACGATTGTGTTTGGAGGATATGCTCTTTCCAATAGCGGAACAAGCCGCAATGATGTTTTTAATGGTAGCGGCAATGTTATTATTAACGGCGTGGTTTCAAATGGTGGCGGTTCAACTTCGGGCAGCCTTAGCTATACCGGAACAGGGGCTCTTACTTTATCAGGCGCCAATACATATGCGCGGAGGAACCACAGTTAGTTCCGGAACACTGAATATCAATAATACCACAGCCCTGGGTACACGGAGCCTTTACTATCGGCGGTGGAACTATTGATAACACCAGTGGAGCAGATCTGACTCTTACAACAAATAACGCAATAACTTTTGGTGGCAGCTTTCACATTTGGAGGTACCAGCAATCTGACATTTGGTACATGGAGCTATTACAAATGCAGGAACACGCACAATTACTTTAAATGGTGCAGGAACTATTCTGTCTTTTGGTGGTATAATGACAAATTCTTCCGGAGATACTCAAACAACTACAGTCAATGGCGTAGGCAATAATTTTATACTCGGTGGAATTGCACTTTCAAGCACCAATACCGGCCGCAATAGCACAATTGCCGGTTCTGCCAATGTTACCATCAGTGGTCCGATTACCAATGGTGGTACGGGTGCTGGCAGTCTTACTTTCAGCGGAACAGGAATGCTGACACTGAATGGCAACAACACATACACGGGTGGAACCACATTAAATTCTGGTACACTGAATATAAATACAGCAACAGCCATTGGTACCGGCGCATTTACAATTGCAGGCGGTGTCATTGACAATACCAGTGGATCTGCTTTAACACTAACAACCAATAATGCGCAAACTGGACCGGTGATTTTACATTTAATGGTTCCAATGCACTTAACCTTGGCACAGGAAACGTAACCATCGCTACAAAACGCCAGGTAACAATCAGTGCAAATACTTTGACTGATGGAGGAAACTTCAGCGGCGCCGGTGGCATAACCAAATTAGGAACCGGATTACTGATCCTTTCAGGCAATACAAATAATACAGGAGCCACTACTATTACTGCCGGTGAAATAAGACTGAATCCATTAGCGAATTCCACTTCAGCTACCCCTGTGGTTCTGAACGGTGGCAGTTTGGGTACAACCGGAATTACTGCTAGCAGAACTATTACCGGTTCAGGCACTTTATCCCTTCTCGCAGACTCAAATATCAATCTGGATCCCGTCAATGCTCATTCAATTTCGTTTGGTCCAAGCACTAGCGCGACATGGACACCAGGAGCAAAATTGACCGTCAATGGCTGGCAGGGAGTTGCCGGATCACCTGGTACAGTTGGAAAAATATTTTTTGGAAATTCACTTGGAACGCTAACGAATACACAACTTGCACAAATCACTTTCACAGGATTTGAAGGTATACCCATTATTCTTGCAGGAACAGGCGAAATCGTTCCGCAAGGCGCAGCACCCACGCTTACAATTTCAGGTAACACAAATAATGGAAGTGTCTGCGTTAACTCTTCCGGATCGCCCATTACATATACAATTACAAATATCGCGTCTACCAATGCAGATGGCATTTCTGTATCTTCAGACAATACACAATTTGTTGTCAGTGGTTTGTCCGGCACAACAGCCCAGGCAAACAGTCAGAATCCACTTACATTCCAGGTTACGTTTACACCGACATCATCCGGTGCTCAATCAGCCAACATCACAGTTACAAGCACAACGACCGGCAGTAATTCACCAGTCGCTGTTTTAACTGGTAACGGACTTGCAAATCCGGTGGCTACTTTTGGATATGATAATGCATTTTATTGTCAGGCATTAGCAACCAACCCTAACGTTCTGCCAAATCCATCACCAACATTTACAGGCGGCGGAGTTGCTGGCGCGTTTAGCGCAGTTCCATCCGGACTTGTGTTTGTAAGTGCTACAACAGGTCAGGTGGATATAAAACAAAGTGCACCGGGCACATACACTGTTACAAATCTTGTTACAGGTGCGAACGGATGTACAACTTCTGCAACCAATACTATTATCATCAATGCGTTACCGGTAGTAGATATAACTTATGGGGCACCTGCCTACTGCAAGACTGATCTGAATGTGGAGCATGTAAATGGCGTTCCAACAAGTGGCGTATCTGGCAGCTTTTCAGTTTCCCCTTCCGGCTTAACACTCAATACGGCAAACGGAGATATCACACCATCCAGCAGTGCAATCGGAGATTACAAGGTCGTATTTACATTTAATAATGGTGTATGCTCTAATACTGATACAGCTTTTGTTACGATTGCGCAAACAGCAAGCGGAACGATTTCATATACCGGCTCACCATATTGTACAAATAGCGGTATTGCAAATGTTACGAATGCTTTGACCGGCACCACAACAGGTGGAACATATAGTGCTCCCGCAGGCTTAACAATAAATGCAGCCACGGGTGCAGTCACAACATCAACCAGTACGGCTGGAATCTATACAGTTACATTCTCCGTACCTGCCATTGGCGCTTGTGATCCATTCTCTACCAATACCAGCATAACTATTACGGATACACCCGTAGCAACTATTTCATATGGTGGATCTAATTTATGTTCCAACGCCGGTCTGATCAATCCGATCATCGCCGGTCCGTCAGGCGGAACATTTACTTCATCATCAGCAAACTTAAGTATCAATGCTTCCGGTGTTATCAACCCTGCTGCCAGCACACCAGGAACTTATACTGTTACTTATCATACACCTGCCATCAACGGATGCGTTGGTTCACCGAATACTACTGTAATTATACAGACTGCAACCGCTACACCGGTTCTGGGCACAAGTACCATCTGTACAAACACGAGTCCTATTTCTATCACACTGTCTGGTGAATCTAATCCCACACCTATTCAGGTACGTGCGAATGGTATTACCGTGGTAACTCTGGCACGGACAGGAACTACAGCAAACTATACTATACCAGCTGGCACGTTCCATACCGGAGACGTGATCACCATTACTGCTCAGGCGACAGGAAAATGTCTCAGCACGGCTTCAAATGCAGTAACAGTGGGTGCTCCCGTAACGCCAAGTGCTATTACAGGCAACAGCACTGTATGTCCGGGTACAACTGGAAATAATTACAGTGTTACTTCTGTTACTGGTGTTACTTATACTTGGAGCTATGGAGGAACAGGAGCAACCATTACGAATGGAGGTACAGCATCACCAACTATAGCATTTTCTCCAACAGCAACTTCAGGCATTTTAACTGTTACTACAAGTAATTCATGCGGTAACGGTGCATCGCAGACTTTGGCTATCACTGTGAATTCCGGTCCTCCGGGAGTAACAGGTGCCATATCAGGTCCTGCAGCTGTTTGTACCGGTCTTTCTCAAACATATTCTATAGATCCAGTTGCAAACGCAACCAATTATACCTGGACGGTTCCAACAGGCTGGACAATCAACAGTGGACAGGGAACTCCATCCATCAATGTAACAGCGGGAGCCCCCGGACAAAATGGCAACATTACCGTGTTCACAAGTAATACTTGTGGCAACGGTATTAACCCTGCATCGAATGCAGTAACAACGGCGGCTCTCAATGCAGGAACGGGTATAGATAATACCGGTTCCAGCGGAGGTACCAGCGCATGGACTAATCCAGGTAATATTACCACTGCAGGTACACCTTTCGCAACCGCGGCTCCTTTTGGTAGTATTACTCCGACTACACATTTCCTGATCGGATCGAATTACGGTTTTAATATTCCTGCCAACGCAAGTATATCCGGAATTACAGTTACCATTAATCGTCAGGCAAGCGGAGCCAGCGTTGCAGATAATATCGTCAGTCTCGTAAAAGCAACGAACGTGATTGTAGGAAACAATCTGGCAACGGCGACAGCATGGCCAACCGACACTGACTCCTGCCACATACGGAAGTGCCAGCAATTTGTGGGGAACCAACTGGAGCCCTGCCGATATTAACAATGCAGGATTTGGTGTTGCATTATCTGCAACGAACAGTGCTGCTTTCACAACCCGAAATTTAACAGTGGATGTGCATACAGATTTCTGTTACGTACGCTACTCCGCAAAGCTCACCGGTAACAGTTACATCAGGCCCGACAATTACCTTGGGTGGAAATCCTGTTGTAACATGTAATGGCGGAACATCAGCGAATCTTTCTTATTCAGGAACAACAGGCAGTCCGGATCAATATAGTATCACATACGATGCGGCTGCATTGGGTGCCGGTTTCTCAAATGTGGGAATCACCAGTCTTCCTGCAAGTCCGATTTCACTTTCCATCCCTGCTTCTTTAGCGGGAGGTGTATATAACGGAACAATCACCGTGTCCAGCAGCGCAGGATGTACGGGCACACCGGTAGCGTTTACTGTTACGGTGCCAAATGCCATTACAACTACCAGCTCTGAAACGGATGCTCATTGTTTCAACGGATCAGACGGTACGGCGACTGTTACACCTGCGGGTGGCAATGGCTTGTTTACCGTAAACTGGACAGGTCCAAATGCCTTTACAGGAAGCGGAACGACCATCACAGGTCTTTCTGCTGGTACTTATAATTATTCAATCACTGACGGCAACCTCTGCGGACCACTTCTGGGTTCTGTGGTTGTGGGTCAGGGCGCTCAAATTACTGCGACCAGTTCTGAAACCGATGCATCATGCTTCGGACAATCAGACGGAACAGCAACTGTGACACCTGCCAACGGCACATTGCCATATACCATCACCTGGACAGGTCCTGGTACATTTACAGGATCGGGCTCTACGATCAGCGGACTTGCTGCAGGCACTTATACTTATTTAGTTGCCGACGCAAATAGTTGTGGAAATATCAGTGGCAGCGTAATTGTTGGACAGCCGGCGAGCCTTGCCGTTACTCCTGTGATCATTCCTGCTTGTTCTGACGGATCAAACGGATCAGTTACTATCAACGTGGGCGGAGATGTATTCATCCTGCCATTGAACGGAGGACCAGCCATTGATCCAAACACGCCGACAGCAATCGCTCCGGGTGACTATTCATATTTCATTGTCAGTGGTGGTTGTTCTCAGCCATTAGACTTTACAGTTGGACAGGCTGATCCAATCACATTGACTGGTATTTCACAAACAACAATCGATTGCAACGGAGGATCAGCAACCGTGACTATTACTGCAACCGGTGGCGTGGCTCCATTGACTTATACTTTTGACGGAGTTTCTAACTCAACAGGAATCTTCCCGCATATTGCCGGAACAGGACTGGCATATAGCATAACCGATGCTAATAACTGTACAGCAGCAACAGGAACTTTTGACGTTGTTCAACCTGCAGCCATCACTGTCAGCAACATTGCGCAATCAGTGATCACTTGTAACGGCGGCACAGCTACTGTGACCTTTACGGCAGCAGGTGGAACCGGTTTACTGTCTTACACATTTGACGGAGTAACCAATACATCGGGCATCTTCACACATGCTGCGGGAACTGGCCTGGCTTATAGTATAACAGATGCAAACGGTTGTACTCCTGCTATAGGAACATTTGATGTGGTACAACCTGATATCATTTCAGTTAGCAACATAGGACAGTCAACGATCCTGTGTAACGGCGGAAATGCTACCGTGACGATCACGGCAACAGGCGGTACTCTGCCATTATCTTATACATTTGATGGAATAACAAATACAACAGGAACCTTTACACATACTGCCGGAACCGGCTTTGCGTATAGTGTAACAGATGCTAATAACTGTACAGCTGTAAACGGAACATTCGATATTGTTCAGCCAGCGGTTGTCACAGTCAGCAATGTTGCACAGTCAACAATCCTTTGTAACGGCGGAACGGCCACAGTGACTATCACTGCCACCGGCGGAACAGGTATACTTTCTTACACATTTGACGGAACAACCAATACATCAGGCATCTTCACACATGGTGCCGGAACCGGATTGGTTTATAGTGTAACGGATGCAAACAGTTGTACTGCTGCCACCGGAACATTTGATGTTCTGCAACCAGATGCTATCAGCATCAGCAGTATTTCACAAAACACAATTGCCTGCAGTGGCGGAACACCAACAGTAACGATCGTGGCAACAGGTGGAACCGGTACACTTTCTTATACATTTGACGGAGTAACCAACACAACCGGTATATTCCCTCATGCCGCCGGAATCGGATTGGCCTATAGCGTAACAGACGCAAACAACTGTACTCCTGCCGCAGGAACATTTGATGTTTCCCAACCAGCTGCAGTGACAGTTACAAATGTTGCGCAGACAACCATTCTGTGTAATGGCGGAACGGCTACTGTGACCATCACGGCAACAGGCGGAACCGGTGCGCTCTCGTACACATTTGATGGTGTTACTAATACGACCGGCATCTTTACACATGCCGCTGGTACTGCATTGTCATATAGTGTAACAGACGGAAACGGATGTACTCCCGCAACCGGAACATTCGATGTCGTACAGCCAGCTGTTATTTCAGTTAGCAACGTTGGACAATCAGCCATCCTTTGTAATGGCGGAAATGCTACCGTGACCATCACAGCATCGGGCGGAACAGCACCATTATCTTATACTTTTGACGGAGTTACCAATACAACCGGCATCTTTACACATGCTGCGGGTACGGGCCTGGCATATAGCGTTACGGATGCAAACAACTGCGCAGCCGCAATCGGAACATTCGATGTTATACAGCCGGCTATTATTTCGGTGAGTAACGTAACACAAAGCACGATTCTATGCAATGGCGGATCAGCCACTGTAACTATCACAGCAGCAGGCGGAACCGGCATACTTTCATATACATTTGACGGACTTACCAATACTACGGGTGTCTTCACTCATATAGCAGGAACAGCGCTGGCATACAGTGTAACTGATGTGAATAATTGTAATGCTGCAGTCGGAACATTCGATGTTGTGGAACCTGCTGCCATTACAGTCAGTAATGTTGCACAAACACCTATCACTTGTAACGGCGGCACTTCAACTGTTACTATCACAGCAGCAGGTGGAACCGGTGCACTCTCTTACACATTCGACGGTGTAACCAATGCAACCGGCATCTTCACACATGGCGCGGGTACAGGCTTATTATACAGTGTAACGGATGCAAACAACTGTACAGCTGCAACTGGAACAGTTGACATTATACAACCAGGAGCGGTCGTTGTCAGCAATATTGCACAAACTGCCATTGATTGCTTCGGTGGATCAGCCACTGTAACTATTACAGCATCGGGCGGAACGGGCACACTCTCCTATACATTTGACGGAGTAACCAATACAACCGGCATCTTTACACATGGTGCAGGAACAGGATTAGCCTACAGTGTAACAGACGCAAGTGCTTGCGCGGCCGCTGCAGGAACATTTAACATTGTTCAACCAGCAGCGATTTCAGTGAGCGGCGTGTCTCAATCAACTATCAATTGTAATGGCGGATCAGCTACTGTGACCATCACAGCAACAGGCGGAACCGCACCATTATCATATACATTCGACGGCGTAACCAACACAACCGGCATCTTTACACATGCTGCAGGAACCGGATTGGTATATAGCGTTACGGATGCTAAAAACTGTACAGCTGCAAACGGAACATTCGATGTTCTGCAACCGGCAGCCATAACAGCGAGTGTATCTCAGGGAACGATTATTTGCAGTGGCGGCACAACTACTGTGACCATCACAGCAAGTGGTGGAACCGGCGCACTCTCTTATACATTTGACGGCGTAACCAATTCAACCGGCATCTTCACACATGCTGCCGGAAACGGATTGTCTTACAGCGTAACAGATGCCAACCATTGTACAGCCGCAACAGGTACTGTAGACATCACGCAGTCTGCGGTTCTTTCAGCTTCATTCACTTCTACAAACATCACCTGCTTCGGAGCAAACAACGGAACTGCAACCATTAATGTGACAGGTGGAACTCCGGCATATCTATACAGTATCGATGGTAACACAGCCGTAGGCGGTACTACTAATAGCAGTAAGACATTCACAGGCCTTGCTCCTGGAAGTCACACCGTAGTTGTTACCGATAATAACGGTGTTAACGGATGTAGTACAAGTGTAACATTCACTCTGACACAGCCGACACAACTGTCAGCGATTGCGAGTGCGGGTACAGTTAGCTGTAACAGCAGTACCACTTCATTATTTGTCATTGCAACAGGTGGAACAGCTCCATATACATACAGCCTCAATGGCGGAACACCGCAATCAGGTTTTGTATTCACAGTGGGAGCTGGTAATTATATAGTCACTGTAACAGATGCCAATTCATGTACTGTAAATACTGCATCAGTCGGTGTTGCTAATCCAACACAGATGACGATCGACATCACGGGTGTAACAGCATCAGGATGTAGTGGTGCAACCGGTTCCTTCAACATCAGCGCAAGCGGTGGAGCAGGTTCTTATACTTATAGTCTGAATGGTGGTCTTTATCAGGCAAGCGGATCATTCACAGGTCTTGCTGCGAATACATATCTGGTAACTGCGAAAGATGCCAATGGATGTACAGTATCGGGTAGTGTTACCATCAACGGAGGTACACCACCAACAGTCTTTAACGTAACAGGAGGTGGCAGCTCATGTTCTGGTGCAGGATTCCCAGTGGGATTATCCAATGCACAGGCAGGGGTTACTTATTTCCTTCTTTTAAATAACACGATTATCGGAAGCATGCCTCCGGCTAATATTCTGCCCGGATTTGCATTCTCCTTCGGTAATCAGTCAGCACCAGGTGTCTATACTGTAATTGCATCCAATCCTGCAACGGGTTGTATCTCGAATATGTCAGGCAGCGCAACCATTGCAGTCAGGCACACCGCCAACAGCCTTTACAGTTACCGGCGGTGGTAACTATTGCAATGGTGCAGGTCCTGTAATCGGATTATCTGATTCTCAGACTGGTGTTTCTTACCAACTGGTTTTAGATGGCACCAACATAGGAGCCTCCATAAACGGAAACGGAAGTGCAATCAGCTTTGGAAATCAGACATCAATTGGTGCATATACCGTTGTTGCAACCAATGCTGCAAATTGTACAAATAATATGTCGAACTCCGTGAGCATCACAGGCGGTTCATTGCCAACACCATTCACAGTGACTGCGGATCCTGATAATTGCACCGGCTCAGGCGTGCATATCAGACTGGCTGCATCACAACTGAATGTGAACTATCAATTATATCTGAATGGTTCAATCGACGGCGCTGTAGCACCAATCGCAGGTGGTAACGGCACTCCGATCGACTTCGGTTTACAACCTTCAGGCACTTATACAGTAGTTGCTACAACTACTGCAGGCTGCACAGCCAACATGACCGGAAGCGTAACCGTAGTTTCAAGTTCATTGCCAATTGCATATAGTGTTACCGGTGGCGGAAGCTATTGCAGTGGAGGACTTGGTTTACATGTAGGTCTGCAGAATTCAGAATCAGGAGTTACTTATCAATTGTTTAATGGAGCCACTGCTGTTTCCGGATTCTTCCCGGGCAGCACAGGATCGCAAATAGATTTCGGTTTGTTCCAGTCAGGTACTTATACAGTGGTGGCAAAGAATGCAACCGGCTGTACAAATAACATGACAGGAAGTGTTACCATAGCACTGACACCATCTCCTGCAACTGTTACTTTAATTGCACCAAACGGAGTGAATGATTGTACCGGTACAGGTGCTGACATTCAAATCAGCAGTTCAGAATCCGGCGTTAGCTATCAGCTGTACGTAAACGGAATTGCGATGGGTTCATTGATTCCCGGAACAGGAAATCCAATCGACCTGGGTAAGAAACCATCAGGTACTTATACCATCGTCGGAACAAGTAATACTGGTGGCTGTATCGGAAATACATCCAACAGCATTACCGTAAACTCCGGCTCTGCACCAACAGCCTTTACCGTAACAGGTGGTGGTAACTATTGCAGCGGTCCGGGTGTAGCCATCGGATTGTCAAATTCTGAAACAGGCGTGAACTATGTACTGATGTTAAATGGTACAACCAATGTGGGATTTGCCACAGGAACAAATGGCAACAGCTTATCATTCGGAAATTATACCGCAAACGGAACATACTCTGTGGTAGCAACCAATACAATTACCAATTGTACCGCTACTATGTCAAACAGTGTTTCCATCAATGCAGGTTCAGCACCTACGGCGTTTAATGTAACAGGTTCCGGCAACTATTGCTCAGGAGGACTTGGTGTTGACGTAGGTCTGTCCTCTTCTGAAAACGGAATCACATATCAGCTGATGCTGAGTGGCAGCCCTTCAGGTGCAGCCCTGGTCGGTAACGGCAGTCCGCTTGACTTTGGATTCCGGACAGCAGGAACTTATACTGTTGTTGCGACAAATACACAAGCTGGTTGTACAAGCACTATGAATGGATCTGCAGTGATCACCATAAATGGATCTTCAGTCATCATCACTGCGCAACCACAGTCACAACAAGTTTGCATCACCAGCAGCGTAATGCTTAGTGTAAGTGCTACCAATGCAACAGGATACCAGTGGTTTATAGGAAATTCTCCAATCGTCGGAGCAACTGGTCCAACATACTCAACAGGAACTTCAGGATCATATACAGTTGTGGTAAGTGGTATATGCGGTGCACCGGTCACATCTCAGGCTGCAATACTTTCACCTGCACCTGTGGTAGCCATTAACACCCAACCAGTGGGTGGTGCATTCTGCGGAAGTTTGCAGCTCAGTGTGGGCGCAGACAATGCAACAGGATACCAGTGGTTCAATGGAGTAAATAGTATATCCGGAGCTACCAATTCAACATATACAGCTACAGCGGCGGGATCTTACACCGTAGTGGTGAGCGGTACATGTGGTGCACCGGTTACATCCAGTGCTGCAGTTTTAACAGCAACTCCGGTTGTTAGCATCAATACCCAACCTGTGGGTGGTGCATTCTGCGGAAACATACAACTCAGTGTAGGTGCAAGCAATGCAACCGGATACCAGTGGTTCAATGGAGTAAATAGTATAACAGGCGCTACCAATTCAACCTATACAGCTACTGCCGCGGGATCTTATACCGTTGTTGTGAGTGGTAATTGTGGAGCACCGGTTACATCCAGTGCAGCAGTACTGACTACAAGTCCTGCAGCTACCATAAATACTCAACCAGTGGGCGGATCATTCTGCGGAACTATCCAGCTTAGCGTGAGTGCCAACAATGCAACAGGATACCAGTGGTTTAACGGAGTAAATAGTATAACAGGCGCAACGAATGCGACCTATACAGCTACTACCGGCGGATCTTATACGGTTGTAGTAAGCGGAGCCTGTGGTGCACCAGTCACTTCAAGTGCTGCTGTATTAACAAGTCCTGCTCCGGTATCCATCAATACTCAGCCACAAGGCGGCGTATTTACCGGCAATGTATTACTGAGTGTAGGTGCAAGCAATGCAACAGGATACCAGTGGTACCTGGCAGGAGCACCTATCAGTGGTGCAACCAGTGCAACTTACACAGCAACTGCTGCAGGAACATATAAAGTGGTTGTGAGCGGAATGTGCGGATCACAAGCAACATCTGCTGATGCAGTATTGAGTACCTGCCCTGCAGTTACCATCAATACGCAACCACTGACCCAGACATTCTGTGGAAATGTAACACTCAGCGTGAGTGCAAGCAATGCAACAGGATATCAATGGAAGAAAGGTGGTAATACCATTATAGGAGCTACCAGTGCTACATATAATGCTACCTCAGCCGGATCTTACACTGTGGTTGTAAGCGGAAACTGTGGTTCACCGGTAACATCCAATGCTGCCGTACTTACTGCAGCTCCAGGTGTTGTTATCAACACACAGCCGCTGACCCAGTCATTCTGTGGAAGTGTAACACTTAGTGTGAGTGCCAGCAATGCATCAGGATACCAATGGAAGAAAGGTGGTAATAACATATCAGGTGCTACCGCTTCAACTTATACAGCAACAACAGCAGGAACGTATACAGTTGTTGTGAGCGCTTTATGTGGTTCACCGGTTACATCCAATCCTGCTATTTTGACTGCAGGCGGTTCAGTGGCCATTACAACTCAACCGGTTAATAAATCAATTTGTTCCGGTGGCAGCGCAACATTCAGCGTGACCGCGAGCAATGCGAACGGATACCAATGGTTTAAAAACAATAATAGTATTTCCGGCGCAACGAATCCGACATATACAACAAGCTCTGTGGGTAACTACAAAGTAGTTGTGAGCGGTGGTTGCGGAAGCCCGGTGACTTCGAATACCGTTACATTATCTGTAGGTGCAGGCGTAACCATTGTTACACAACCTGTAAGCACTCAGATATGTGCAGGCGGAACCGAATCATTCAGTGTGGTTGCAAACAATGCTACCGGATACCAGTGGTACAGGAATTCAAATCTGATCAACGGTGCAACGAGTGCACAATATTTCACAGGCACAACCGGAAGGTATGATTGCAGAGTATTTGATGCATGTGGCGGTTCAGTGATGTCAGATTTCGCCTTCCTGACCATTAACGGGCCGGTAACGATTACCAGCCAACCTCAGAGTAAGACGATTTGCTCGGAAGGAACTGCCACATTCACTGTTAGTGCAAATAATGCCAATGCGTTTCAATGGTACAGAGGTAACTCTCCGATACCAGGAGCCGTGAATACAAGTTATACAACCGGTCTTGCAGGTAATTACAAAGTGGTAGTAAGAGGCGGATGTGGCGGACCGATTACATCAAATGTTGTTTCACTGTCCTTCTTACCAGCACCACCAGTAGCCGGAATCAACGGCACCGGAACAATTTGTACCAGTACCTCAGTCAGATTTACGGATGCTACTTCCGGTGGAACCTGGAGCAGCAGCGACACATAGCATTGCGACTGTATCAGCCACAGGTTTTGTAAGAGGAGTCAGCGCAGGAACATGCCACTATCCGTTACACAATCAGCAATGGCTGTTCAACAAATACCGCAACGAAAAATATTACGGTGAACGGTGTTCCTGCATGTTCAGGATATTACGGGTAACTCTTCAGTTTGTCCGGGCAGTACCATACTGTTATCTGATGGCACGCCTAATGGAGACTGGAGCAGCAGCAATACTTCTGTTGCAACAGTAAATAATAACGGACGCGTGAAAGGAATACGTAATGGTAATGTGACCATCTCTTACACTGTACAGAATAGTTGCGGTATGAAAACAGTGAGCATTCCAGTCGCAGTTAGCTGTTCATTCCAGAAAAACTCTCTGGGAGCAGCTACCAACAGCGACGAACAATTATCACTGAATGTTACTGTAGGACCAAATCCAAGTCAGAACTTCTTTACCCTGATCGCACAAAGCAGTGTGCTGGATGCCCCGATCAACATCTCGATATTCGATATGCAAAATCGGATGGTTGACAGACATACAGCAGGTGTGGGAGAAGCGGTAAGATTTGGCGACAGACTGGCTGCCGGCATGTATATCATACAGGTGACTCAGGGAAGTCTTCAGAAAACCGTTAAAGTCGTGAAGAACTAACGTAAACATATGATTGTAAAAGGCTGTCCTTCGAAGACAGCCTTTTACTTTTAAAATTTGGATTTCAAGACACGATGACGCAGTCCAAAAATGGGATAAAAGCTGTAAACTGATTAGATTGGAAATGAATAACTTATGAGGTATTGTTGGACTTTATAAAAAAGAGCCTAATTAATAACCCGTTAAATTATAGTTAATGAAATAAATTCTATATCATAGAGGTCGAAACCCGACCATCTCCTGTCTAAACCCCTTTGAAATTCCTGTTTATTTATTGAGATTATCCACGATTTCTGTTGATCTGAAACATCCTCTATTCCCTTGAAAGGCACTGCCGGAAAATTCCGTTGCAGCCGTCCATTTTCCTTATAAAGCTCCTTTTTAAAAAGCCAATAGTCGCTTTGGTAACCTCATCACCCGTGATGCTGCTTACTAACGTTGATGAACATCCTATTCTGTTAGATGTCCGTGATACCCGTAGAAAATGTATGCTGGTCTGAACTTGAAATAAACCTTACTAATACTCCGGCCCTACCTGGATGAATTGAGCGACTATGGAAATAACAATACCCCTTCTCGAGTTTCTCTAGACTGATCAGAAAATTTTCTATCAGTAAAGCGATTGCATTTTTTGCAATTGTTTTATTGTCGTTTACATATACGAATCTCGATGCGCAGATATCTACACCGACTACCAGCGGTACTCCCGTGTGTGAGAATGCAAATGTGACTTTCTCGACTACTGTTACATCCCGGTAATTCAACGGACGGAATTGCTACTTTTTATGATGGAGGTGTAGCTATAGGCACTGGTCCAATTAATGCCGTGCAGGTGTTGCCACTTTTACAACGAATACTCTTACTGCAGGTGCGCACAATATTACTGTCCAGTTATATTGATGTTGCCACAGCACCTACACCTACAAATAGCCCCGGAACACTTGTACAAAATATAAATGCCGCGCCGGTCGCTTCGGGAACACCATTGACCCAAACCGTATGTTCAGGCGTGGCATTCACCACAATTAATATGAATAGTAGCGTTGGAGGTTCCACCTTCAACTGGACAAGAGTTAATACAGCGAATCTGATTGGTATGAATCCGGCCGGCCCAGGTGGAACGACAACCATACCCGGTGCGCTCACAAATACTACAACTGTACAACAAACAGAAACGTTTAACATCGTTGCCGCAGCAGGCGGATGTATTTCTGCACCTTTCCCTGTTACTGTAAAAGTAAATCCTCCACCTACTGTAGCTGCCATTGCAGGTCCAAATAAAGTTTGTCAGGGAAGTACAAATAACACTAACCGACGCAACAGGCGGTGGAACCTGGTCAAGCGACAATAACGCGATCGCCAGTATTACCGGTGGCGGCGTAGTAACCGGAGGCGGAACAACCGGAAGTGCCCTTATAACATATTCAGTGACAGACGGACTCGGTTGTACCAACTCAGCAACGTATTCAGTGGTTACCAATCCATCGCCAACTGGTACGGCATCAGCCACACCTACAACTGTTTGTGCCGGGCAATCAACAACTATTTCCGCAACCAGCCCGGGGAATGTTCCAACTACTGTATGTGCGACAAATAATACGCGCGCCAACTTTGCCGATAATCAACCAGATCTTATTGTAAATATTCCCGTAGCAGGTATTCCCGCAGGTGCGACTATTACCGGTATCACATTAACAGTGAACGCAACTCATCAGCGCGATAATGAAGTTGAAATGTATCTGGAACTACCGGGCGGCGGCCTCAACGGACCTGGAGGCGGATATGAACATCAGCCAATCGCCGGCCAGTCAATTATTCTGGAGGGTAATCAGGGTGGCAACGGAGCAAATTTTACGAATACCGTATTTTCAGATGCGGGAGCCGGGCTTCTTCCTGCTACAGGGGCTCCTTATACAAACACCTACAAACCAGTTAATGCTTTCACAACCATTACACCAGCGACCGCAACCAACGCGAACGGCACCTGGCATTTGGTAATACTGGATGATGTCAATTCGGGATTTACCGGTGTATTCAATAATGCTACACTGTGCATTACTTATACAACAACCACCAACACTTTTACCTGGACATCAACTCCGACTGGATATAATAATACCGGCGCAGGCCCCTTTACGGTCACCCCTGCAGGCAATACAGATTATAATGTTCTGATTACCGCACAAAACGGATGTACTGCAACCGATGCAGTTACTATTACCGTTACACCAGCTCCGACAATCACACCTACGAGTCCGACTGTTTGTAGTGGAACAACAACCGCAAATCTTGCTTATACAGCAACCGGAACGCCCAACCAATACAGTATTACTTATGATGCAGTTGCCACCGGAGCAGGATTTGCAAATGTCGCGTTTGTGGCACTTCCAGGTTCGCCCATTACACTTGTAGTTCCTGCGGGAGCGCCTGCAGCAACTTATAATGGTACAATCACTGTTAGAAATGGCGCAGCCGGTTGTCCAAGTATAGCCACACCGTTTACTGTCAAAATAACTGCGGCGCCTACTATCACGCTTGGTCCAAATCCGACTGTTTGTGCCGGAGCCACAACTGCCAATCTTCCATACACCGGAACTTCGGGTACTCCTGATCATTATAATATTGTATATAATGGACCTTCACTCGCGGCAGGTTTTACAAATGTTACCAATGCAGTACTCCCTCCCACACCAATCGCTCTGATAGTTCCCGGAGCTGCCCCTGCCGGCGGATATGGCGGAACCCTAACAGTAACAAATGCGGCTACTGGTTGTACAAGCCCCGGCGTTTTATTTACAGTAACTACCACTACGGCACCAACAATAACACCTACGAGTCCGACAGTTTGCAGTGGAACAACAACCGCAAATCTTGCTTATACAGCAACCGGAACGCCTAACCAATATAGTATTACTTATGATGCAGTTGCTACGGGAGCAGGATTTGCAAATGTCGCATTTGTGGCACTTCCAGGTTCGCCCATTACTCTTGTAGTTCCCGCAGGTGCACCTGTTGCGGTTTACAACGGTACTATCACAGTAAGAAACGGCGCAGCCGGTTGTCCGAGTGTGGCCGTGCCATTTACGGTAACCGTAACAGCAGCACCAACAATAACACCTACGAGTCCGACTGTTTGTAGTGGAGCAACAACCGCAAATCTTGCTTACACAGCAACCGGAACGCCCAACCAATACAGTATTACTTATGATGCCGTTGCTACCGGAGCAGGATTTGCAAATGTCGCATTTGTGGCACTTCCAGGTTCGCCTATTACACTTGTAGTTCCTGCGGGAGCACCGGCGGCAACTTATAATGGTACAATCACTGTTAGAAATGGCGCTGCTGGATGTCCCAGTGTAGCCACAGCATTTACGGTAACCGTAACTGCAGCACCAACAATTACACCTACGAGTCCGACTGTTTGTAGTGGAGCAACAACCGCAAATCTTGCTTATACAGCGACAGGAACGCCTAACCAATATAGTATTACTTATGATGCAGTCGCTACGGGAGCAGGATTTGCAAATGTCGCGTTTGTGGCACTTCCGGGTTCGCCCATTACTCTTGTAGTTCCCGCAGGCGCACCTGTTGCGGTTTATAACGGTACTATCACAGTAAGAAACGGCGCAGCCGGTTGTCCGAGTGCTGCCGTGCCATTCACGGTAACCGTAACAGCAGCACCAACAATAACACCTACGAGCCCGACAGTTTGTAGTGGAACAACAACCGCAAATCTTGCTTATACAGCAACAGGGACGCCTAACCAATACAGTATTACTTATGATGCAGTTGCTACCGGAGCAGGATTTGCAAATGTCGCGTTTGTGGCACTTCCAGGTTCGCCCATTACACTTGTAGTTCCTGCGGGAGCGCCTGCAGCAACTTATAATGGTACAATCACTGTTAGAAATGGCGCAGCCGGTTGTCCGAGTGTCGCCACACCATTTACAGTAACTATAAGTCCTGCAGTAACAGTATTACCTGCCGCTCTTGCCCCGGTACTCGTTTGTAGTGGAATTACCACCGGCAATCTCCTCTATACAGGAACCACCGGCGGACCAAATCAGTATAGCATTACATGGGGAGGCCCTGCTATTGCTGCAGCATTTGTAAATGTCCCCAATACACCTCTTCCAGCTTCACCGATCATTCTGACAATTCCTGCAGGAGCACCGGCCGCAGGTTATGCCGCTAATATCACGTTTACAAATACTACATCCGGATGCTCACAGACAAAAGCATTCACGGTCATAGTTCAGGCTGCGCCAGTAGCACCCGTACTTTCTCAAATTGCTCCAACCTGTGCAGTTACAACAGGAACTGTAACCCTTACGCCGGTTGCAGGACTCACTTATAGTTTCGATTTAGGTGCTTATCTTGCCTACCCTGCAGGTGGGTACCCAGGTCTTGCCGCGGGAACAACTCATACTGTCACTGCCAGGAATGCAGGATTATGTGCGTCGCCGGTTTCCAGCATTACTATTTCTGCAGCACCTACACCGCCTACTGTTATTACAAACGCTCCAGCTTCAGTATGTGCTCCGGCAACAGTTAATCTGACTTTACCAGCAGTAACTGCAGGAAGTACTCCGGGTCTTACTTATACTTACTTTACCAATGCCGCTCCGTTCTTACCACAGTAGATCCGACATGTACCGTTACCACAGGAGCCATCACACTCACTGCCGTAGCAGGACTTACCTATCAGCTTGACGCAGGTCCATTCGGTCCTTATCCTGCTGGTGGATATACAGGTCTTGTCGCAGGTTCAACGCATACCGTTACTGCACAGAATGCAGGTAACTGTACCGCAACTTCTGCTCCGGTAACCATCGGACCCGCACTGACATTACCAACAGCTCCCGTTCTTACCACAGTAGATCCGACATGTACCGTTACCACAGGAGCCATCACACTCACTGCCGTAGCAGGACTTACCTATCAGCTTGACGCAGGTCCATTCGGTCCTTATCCTGCTGGTGGATATACAGGTCTTGTCGCAGGTTCAACGCATACCGTTACTGCACAGAATGCAGGTAACTGTACCGCAACTTCTACTCCGGTAACCATCGGACCCGCACTGACATTACCAACAGCTCCCGTTCTTACCACAGTAGATCCGACATGTACCGTTACCACAGGAGCCATCACACTCACTGCCGTAGCAGGACTTACCTATCAGCTTGACGCAGGTCCATTCGGTCCTTATCCTGCTGGTGGATATACAGGTCTTGTCGCAGGTTCAACGCATACCGTTACTGCACAGAATGCAGGTAACTGTACCGCAACTTCTACTCCGGTAACCATCGGACCCGCACTGACATTACCAACAGCTCCCGTTCTTACCACAGTAGATCCAACATGTACCGTTACCACAGGAGCCATCACACTCACTGCCGTAGCAGGACTTACCTATCAGCTGGACGCAGGTCCATTCGGTCCTTATCCTGCTGGTGGATATACAGGTCTTGTCGCAGGTTCAACGCATACCGTTACTGCACAGAATGCAGGTAACTGTACCGCAACTTCTACTCCGGTAACCATCGGACCCGCACTGACATTACCAACAGCTCCCGTTCTTACCACAGTAGATCCGACATGTACCGTTACCACAGGAGCCATCACACTCACTGCAGTAGCAGGACTTACCTATCAGCTGGACGCAGGTCCATTCGGTCCTTATCCTGCTGGTGGATATACAGGTCTTGTCGCAGGTTCAACGCATACCGTTACTGCACAGAATGCAGGTAACTGTACCGCAACTTCTACTCCGGTAACCATCGGACCCGCACTGACATTACCAACAGCTCCCGTTCTTACCACAGTAGATCCGACATGTACCGTTACCACAGGAGCCATCACACTCACTGCCGTAGCAGGACTTACCTATCAGCTGGACGCAGGTCCATTCGGTCCTTATCCTGCTGGTGGATATACAGGTCTTGTCGCAGGTTCAACGCATACCGTTACTGCACAGAATGCAGGTAACTGTACCGCAACTTCTGCTCCGGTAACCATCGGTACCCGCACCAGGCGCTCCAGTAGCTCCGACATTAACTGAAGTAGATCCGACTTGTGCAACAAACACCGGTGGTATCACTCTTGTAGCAAACGCAGGTTCTCTATATAGTCTCGATGGTGCGCCTTACGCTGCTTACCCTGTAGGTGGTTACACTGGTCTGCTTCCTGGAACTCCACACACTGTTTCTGAAAAGAATGCAGCTGGTTGTAACTCGGTAGCATCAACCCTTACGATCGGTCCGGCTATTATTCAAACCATTCCAACATTTACATTTGCTACAATTATTTGTCAAACTTCTCCAGCTCCGACATTACCGAACATATCAGATAATGGAATAACAGGTACCTGGAATCCCACAACCGTTAATATGGCTGCGTTGGGACAATCTACCTATACGTTCACTCCTAATGCGGGCCAATGTGGATCAGCAGTAGATATAAAAATTTTTATTTCCAATCAGATCACTCCGGCATTCGATCAGATCGCTGACGTGTGCCTGAATTCAACAGCTCCGGTTTTACCAACCATATCCAAAAACAACATCACCGGTAAATGGACACCGAATGCCATCAACACTGCTGTCACAGGTCCTGTTAATTATGTTTTCACACCAGATCCGGGTCAATGCGGTGCGAGTGTAAATATGAATATCCGTGTGACCGACCAGATCACACCAACTTTTGATCAGATTGCAGATGTGTGCTTAAATTCAACACCACCTGCTTTGCCAACCAAGTCAAACAATGGAATTACGGGTCACTGGACGCCAAACGTTGTAAATACAGCTACAACCACTCAATATCAGTTTACACCAGATCCTGGTCAGTGTGGTACAGCAGCAACCATGACGATCGGTGTTACAAACCAGATCACACCAACATTTACAAACATCGGACCTTTGTGTCAGGGTTCGAATCCACCGCTGTTACCGACATCATCTCACTTAATGGAATTGCCGGAAGCTGGAGCCCATCCACGATCAGCACAGCAACCGTTGGTAAAATAACGTACCAGTTTACACCAACCGGAAATCAATGTGGTACCACAACCAGCATGGATATAGAAGTGTCTACTCAGATCACGCCTACATTCGATGTAATTCCTGATTTGTGTCAAACTTCCACACCGCCTGTATTACCTAATAAATCAAATAATAATATAACAGGAACCTGGACTCCTTCCGCAATCGATCCGACCAAGTTGGGTAAGACACCTTACACATTTAAACCTGATGCAGGACAGTGCGGATCAGACGTAACTATATCCATCAATGTCACAGATCAGATTACACCAACGTTTAACCAGGTTCCCACACTCTGTCTGAATTCAGTTCCACCTTCCCTGCCAACCAAGTCGATTGAAGGTATAACCGGAAGCTGGAGCCCGACTCTCAGTACAGGCACCATAGGTCAGACAAATTATCTGTTTACACCGGATGCAGGCCAGTGCGGAACAACAGCCACCATGCAAATTGAAGTGAGCAATTCGATCACACCGACGTTTGATCAGATCGGACCACTGTGTCAGAATTCGGCACCTCCGTCACTTCTGTCCATATCAAAAAATGGTATTTCAGGTGGTACCTGGTCACCGGCTATCATCAATACGGCTACGCTTACCCCCGGAGATAATTATACGTTTACTCCGAACCGGGAATCAGTGTGGTACCCCGGTAATTGATGCAGATGCAGATTGCGGCACAGGTTACACCAACTTTTGCTCAGATCGGACCACTTTGCCAGAATTCAACACCGCCATCGTTGCTGCAAAATCAATCGAAGGAATTCAGGGTACCTGGAGTCCTGCGACGATCAATACAGCCACTGGTGGAACTACTACTTATACAGTTCACTCCATCTGTCGGACAATGCGGTGCACCTGTAACTATGGATATCATCATCACTGGTCCGACAGCTATTGTCGTCAATACGACCAATGCAAATTGTATTCTGAATGATGGTACAGCCACGCTGGGTGCCGTAACAGGAGGTACAGGTCCTTATTCCTATTCATTTGGTGGCAGCAGTTACAGTCCTTTAACTTCTTATACAGGCCTCGCTCAGGGCACGTATAAACTCTCCGTGCAGGATAACACTGGTTGTATTTACAATGCGCCGGATGTTACTATAGGAAGCAATGGTGGTCCTTACTGCTGCTGTTGTTACATCAACAGATGCTACTTGTGGCAACAATGATGGTACCATCACAATTGGTTCTGTAACAGGCGGAGTCGCTCCCTATACTTATCAATTAAATGGTACCGGAGGGTTCAGATTACAAGCAACATTCAATAACCTCGCAGCAGGAAATTATACCATCGATGTAAAAGATGCGAACGGATGTATTTTCAATCCGACACAGGTCGTGATTGGCACAATCGGTGGACCAACTGTTACGATCACGAATCCGGCTGCGACCTGCGCACCGGGCACGATTGATATTACTGCGCCAGGCATCACAGCCGGTAGTACAACAGGTCTGACCTATACTTACTTTACGGATGCAGCCGGAACAACTCCGCTTGCAACGCCATCAGCGATAACAACCAGCGGAGATTATTATATCGTTGGAAAAACAGCTGCGGGTTGCGCTTCTTTACCCACTAAAGTGGTTGTTACGATCGGAACCGGTGCAACAGCTGTTGTTTTAACACCTACTGATGCAAGTTGCGGTCTGAACAATGGTTCGATTACAATCGGTACTGTTACCGGTGGTGTTGCGCCTTATACTTATGATATCAATAATACCGGAGTGTTTACGTCACCAGCCGTTTTCAGTAATCTGAAAGCAGGTGATTATATTATCAGCGTAAAAGATAATAACGGATGCGTTTTCAATGCGCCAAAAGTAACCATTGGTACAACCAACGGACCAACCGTTGTCATCACTAACCCTGCTCCGGTTTGCGGAACGGGTACGGTGGATATCACAGCCGCAGCCGT
Source organism: uncultured Bacteroidota bacterium (assembly GCA_963759335.1). Taxonomy (GTDB): domain Bacteria; phylum Bacteroidota; class Bacteroidia; order Chitinophagales; family Chitinophagaceae; genus Puia. The sequence goes on along the minus strand of CAVWYU010000017.1, from coordinate 1,300,773 downwards.
TACTGCGGGAAGTACCACAGGTCTGACGTATACTTATTTTACGGATGCAACCGGTACGCAGACTTATGCGACACCTGCCGCTGCAACCGACGGAACCTATTATATCGTGGGCAGCACAGCAGCAGGTTGTGCCTCTAACCCAATGCCGGTAGTCGTGACCGTTAGAACCGGCGCAACAGCCATCGCTGTTACTCCAACCAATGCAGCCTGCGGTGCGAGCGATGGTTCAGTAACGCTCGGAGCCGTAACCGGTGGTGTTTCTCCTTATCTCTATAATTTCAATAATGCAGGATTCAGTGCAACCCTCACATACAATAATCTCGCAGCAGGCAATTATAGCCTCGTCGTGCAGGATGCCAATGGTTGTACTTTCACGGCTCCTGATGTAATCATCAGTAACACGGGTGGTGCAACAGCTGTTCTTGTTACACCTACTGATGCATGCTGCGGTCAGAACAATGGTTCCATTACCATCGGCGCTGTTACAGGCGGTGTGGCACCTTATACTTATCAATTGAACACAAGTGGCTATACCAATACACTGTATACAATAACCAGGCAGCAGGTACATACACCGTTTCTGTAAAAGATGCAAACGGATGTATTTTCACTTCGCCGGCTGTCAACATTGGCTCAAACGGCGGACCAACCGTAACAATCACCAATCCGGCTGCAACCTGTGCTCCGGGCACTGTGGATATCACAGCATCGGCTGTTACGGCAGGAAGTACAGCAGGTCTGACATACACTTACTTTACGGATGCTGCGGCCGCAACGCCTATGACAAATCCGGCAACTGCGACCAGCGGTACCTATTATATTGTGGGTACGACTGCAGGAGGTTGTGCTTCCGCACCAATGCCGGTAGTCGTGACCGTTAGAACCGGTGTAACGGCTATCCAGGTCGTGGCAACCAATGCAGGTTGTGGTGCAAGCAATGGTATTGTATTACTCGGTACAGTAACCGGTGGCACTGCTCCTTACCTCTATAATTTCAATAATGCCGGATTCAGTGCAAACGTTACATATAATAATCTGGCTGCTGGCGTTTATACGCTCGTTGTACAGGATGCCAACGGTTGTACATACAACGCGCCGGATGTAAACATCAGCAATACAGGCGCAGCTACGGCTGTTGCCATCGCTCCAACGGATGCAACCTGCGGTCAGAACAATGGTTCCATAACAATCGGAGCAGTTACGGGCGGTGTCGGACCTTATACTTATCAACTGAACACAAGTGGTTATACAACGACCACCGTATACAATAATCTGGCAGCGGGACCTTACACCGTTTCTGTAAGAGATGCGAACGGATGTATATTCACAGCGTCTACGACAACCATTGGATCAACCGGCGGACCAACTGTAACAATCACCAATCCGGCTATAACCTGCGCCCCGGCAACTGCTGATATTACAGCAGCAGCTGTTACGGCAGGAAGCACAGCCGGCCTGACTTATACTTACTTTACAGATGCGGCCGGAACGCAAACCTATGTATCACCAACAGCCGCCACCAACGGAACCTATTATATCGTCGGTACCACAGCGGCAGGTTGTGCTTCTGCTCCATTGCCGGTAGTCGTGTCCGTTAGAACCGGTGCAACCGCTATCGCAGTTACTCCAACCAATGCAGGTTGCGGTGCGAGCAATGGTTCCGTGATCCTGGGCGCAGTAACCGGTGGAACTGGTCCTTATCTCTATTATTTCAATGGCGGCGGATTTACCACCACCACTACATACAATAACCTGGCAGCCGGCAGCTATACACTCGCAGTGCAGGATGCAAACGGCTGTATATTCAATGCTCCGGACATATTGATCAGTAATATCGGAGGTCCAACATCTGTAGTCACAACCCCTGCCGATGCAACCTGTGGACAGAGCGACGGATCGATTACGATTGGCGCTGTAACAGGTGGTGTAGCACCTTATACATATGATCTGAACCATACAGGAGTCTTTACAGGAACTACTGTATACAATAATCTGGCAGCTGGTTCATACACCGTTTCTGTAAAAGACTTCAACGGATGTATTTTCACGGCCACTCCGACAACCATTAACTCAACGGGCGGACCAACTGTTACCATTACAAACCCGGCGGCAATATGTGCTTCCGGTACAGTGGACATCACAGCAGCAGCTGTTACTGCAGGAAGTACAGCAGGTCTGACTTATACCTACTTTACTGATGCAGCAGGAACGGTTCCGCTGGCAACACCTGCAGCCATTACTTCCGGCGGAACCTACTATATTGTGGGAACTACTGCGGCAGGTTGCGCTTCAGCTCCTGCACAGGTAGTCGTGACCGTTAGAACCGGTGCAACGGCCATCGCAGTCACTCCGACCAATGCAGGTTGCGGTGCGAGCAATGGTTCCGTGATACTGGGAGCTGTTACAGGTGGTGCCGGACCTTACTTGTATAATTTCAATGGTGGTGGATTTACCGGCACAACCACTTATAATAATCTCGCCGCCGGCAGTTATACGCTCGTGGTGCAGGATGTAAACGGTTGTACGTTCACCGCGCCTTCTGTAAGTATCAGCAATACAGGTGCAGCAACAGCCGTGGCCATCGCACCAACGGATGCAACCTGCGGTCAGAACAATGGCTCGATTACGATCGGAGCCGTTACGGGTGGCGTAGCACCATACACTTATCAGCTGAACACGGGTGGTTATTCAAACACGACGGTTTACAATAATCTGATAGCCGGTGCATACACCGTGTCGGTAAAAGACGTGAACGGATGTATTTTCACTTCGCCTGTTACAACCATCAATAATGTGAACAATGCAGTAACGCCTGTATTTGATGCGATTGGCAATCTTTGTCAGAATTCAACCGCACCGGCATTACCATTGACATCTAACAATGGCATTGCAGGAACGTGGAATGCGGCTGTCATCAACACCGGCAAGACAGGCCCGACGGTGTATACATTTACGCCAACGAATAATCCGTGCGCAGCGCCGGTCACATTAACCGTTACCGTAACTACAGCACCGGTGAGTACGACGAAGACATCACTGTGTCTGAATCAGCTGCCATTTACATGGAACGGTCAGTTGTATTCACAACCCGGTACATATACGCAGACATTCCCAAGAACAACAGGATGTGATTCTATAGCAACACTGATACTGACAGTTGATGATACAAAGTTGCCTACACGTTATCCGACAATTACCACGACACCAAACACACCTACGCAACTGCAGGCAAGACAACTGGGAAGTAATTTTGATTATTTCTGGACACCACCAACAGGACTGAATAGTGTATCTATATACAATCCGATATTCACTTTTGGTCAGGATCAGGAATACCAGATTACCATGGTGTCCGATCAGGGATGTAGTGTGACTGACACATTGCTGGTAAAAGTGAATGGCTCCGGTCCGGCTGGTATCACTTCTGACCTGTTTGTGCCCAATGCCTGGACACCAAACAACGATGGTGTGAATGACAAGCTGTTCCCGCTGACAGAAAATGTAACCAAACTGAATTTCTTCAGGGTGTTCAACAGATGGGGTCAGCTGATGTTTGAAACAAGTACCATCGGAGACGGATGGGATGGCGTATTCAACGGAAAACCAATGATGATGGATACTTATACCTGGACTGCTGAAGCGGTGGGTATCGATGGCAAAACATTCAGAAGATCAGGAAACGCTGTGTTAATCAGATAAACTTTAAAACTATGAGAGTAAGAAAACATATTGCGGCGTTGATTTTATCATTCATCCTGATAAAATCATCACAGGGGCAGGACCCGACTTTTTCGCAGTTCTTTGCCTCCCCGTTAAATGTGAATCCGGCATTGACGGCTCATATTAATTCAGACTGGCGTCTGAATGTGAATATGCGTGATCAATGGGTGAGTCCCAGTGCGTATGCAACGGGTACAATGTCGTTTGACACGAAATTGTTTCAGGAAAAAATTCCGAATGTGGAAGAAAGAAATGTACTGGGTGTTGGTGGTATGTTCATGTATGATTACACCATGAACGGTATCGTACGGGGCGTATATGGTTCTGTGAATTTGTCTTATAATCTTTTGCTCGCGGAAGATTTTTACGGTCGTAAACAAAGACTGGGTTTTGGATTCGGCGGAACATATGCCAACCGTTATGTAGATTTCAGCCGTCTAAATTTCCAGCAGCAGTTTACGGGTGCAGGCTTTAACAGAAACCTGCCCACTGGGGAAGCCGCTTTGTCGAATATGACGCCGTTCTTCTCGCTGAGTGCGGGTGCTTTATATTCCTATAGTACGGATAAATCAGATCTGGACATCGGAGCCGCCATATATCATCTGAACGAGCCGAAACAAACCTTTTTACAGGATCCGCAACAGTTTATTCCGATGAGATATGTTGCGAATATTACTTATCAGCATGTACTGAGTGAAGGTCTGATTCTGAATACCAATGGTATTTATCAATATCAGGCAGGAGCCGAATATTTTTCTATCGGCGGTGCCGTTGGGTTTTATCTCGATCCCGATGGACAATCCATATTAAATCTCGGTGTCTGGTACTGGTCGCAAAATGCCATAGTTCCCTATGTCGGACTGCAATATAATGACATGCAAATCGGACTTAGTTATGATGCCACTATTTCAAAACTCAGCGAATCCGCATCCAGGCCGACAACCTATGAAATTTCTTTTGTGCTCAGAGGGAAAAATAAACCTTCCGGAGTCATTCCGTGTCCCTGGAAATAGCCGAGGTTTTGAAACGATCATTGGCTAACTTCGCCCCGTTTTTAAAATCTGAATTATGACCTACGAAGAATTGGTAAGGGATCATGCAGGCGAAATGATCGAGAAACTGGTCACCGATGTGGTAACCAAAGAAAAAGCAGAAATACATTTTGAAGACGTGGGTGATGACCAATGGGCCGTTGTTCGCATGCACATTTATGAAGAGGACAAGGAAATTGCACTGAGACTGCATGCCAATGATCTCTACGAATTATATTTTGGCTATTACGACGACAAGGATGAGTTTTTCGAAATTATCCGGACCCTTACGCCGGATGAAAAAGACACCATTCCAAAGGGTCTTCAAAAAATCATGCTGAAAGTGCTGAAGGACGAAGAAGGTTTGCGGGTGCCGGGGAACTTACTGACTAAGGCTTAAGGCGAAGGCGAAGGCTAAGGCGAAGGCGAAGGCGAAGGCGAAGGCTAAGGCTAAGGCGAAGGCGGTCAAGGCCAAGGCGAAGGCTAAGAACAGTTCAACCGCCAACCGCCAACTATCAACTACAATACCGGTCCAGCAGCCATTGCTCTGTTCCATTTTTCTTAGCTCTTCTTGCAACTCCGGCAATAACCGGTGACAAAAACGAAAGCCAGCCCGGTGCGTTGGAGTCTGATATGGTCAGTGCAACGGCCAGGTGTGCGAAGCTTTTTGGTTTTCCCTTTTTATCGGTCAGTCCATCTGCGGCGAGTCCGTAGAATATCTTTATGAAATTCTCCATACCGGTATGTCCGGGCACCAACGTGATATGAAATTTGACAGTTTTATCCTGTTCATTATAAAAACGATGAGCGGTTCCGGCCGGAACGGTAAATGATTCACCGATATTCATTCGTTTTTTTTCCTTTCCGACCTGCAGAAATAAAACGCCTTCTTTTACTTCGAATTTTTCCGAGAATGTTTTATGGTAGTGTAAGGGAGGGCCGTCACTTTTACCCAGGTCTATCTCGATGAGGGTATATGCCCCACCCGTCTCTGAAGATGTTTTTAAAAACTCTGCGGAATCATTGATAGCGGGGTTGACAAACAATCTTTTTTCCATGATTGATTATTGAAAGGACGGTTTTTTGAAAAACGCATTCGCCATAAAAGAAAGTGGAAGACCGATACACACCATTAAAATGCCCATATTGATCAGTACGCCTTCGATTTTGAAAGGGCGGTGCACCGTATTTGATAAAGGCACTATCACAAGGTTCATCACAGTCCATACAAAAAGTCCATAGACGATTCCTGTTACAACTCTGTTTTTCGACATTACTTTTACTTTTGGATATAACCAGAAGAAAAAGATGGTGAAAGAAAATGCGATGGCATAGTGTAAAATAAATCCTAATAATATCATGGCCATCCCACCGTCGCCGGCTGCTTTGCCAAAAATCCCGCTGGCTATAAATTTAAAAATGACGAGGAAATTTGTTTTCCCCGATTTGATAAAATAATAAATAAAGGCAGAAAGAATATCCAGAGTGCCCGTGATTAGTCCTGCCTGTAATATCTTAGCATTTCGCGTAGTCATACAGTATCTTCCATTTGGAGTATAGTTATTGGCGTCCTTAAATATATTCTTTTATTCTAACTAAACGATCAGTGGCCTATCAGCTCATTCGTTCTTTCCATTTTAATCAAACAGCCATTTTCCATATCGAAGGCTTACCAGTCACCTGTTTTCAGACCGGGATGGCCATCGATGCGGATGGTTCACCCCGGGCCTATCATCCAGACAATTCGGGTCTTGATGATTTAAAACATGGGGGATATCCGGGAAACTGGTGGGGAGTGGCAACCAGTAATGAATTATCAAACGGTGAGCCTTTAGTTCAAAAATCTTCGGATCCTGCTCCGGGTTATTATGTGTCAACAACCTCTCTCATTGATTCCCGTTATGCATATCAGAATCCAATGAGGTATGTAAATGCTGAAGAAATTCCCTATTTCGTTTTACCGGATCATTTTTCCCCTGATATCCGACTGGGGGATATAGCATGGATTTATAACACAAATAACGGAATGAATTCATTCGCGGTTTTTGCAGATGTCGGGCCTGATGTGGGTGAGGGGTCGATGTGTCTTGCCCAAAAACTGGGTATCGATCATGATCCCCGCTATGGTGGAGTGAGCTCAGGAATATTATATTTTATTTTCGAAGGATCGGGAATTGGAAATGGTCACCATGTAACCGAAGATCAAATGTTAGCAAAAGGAAATAAATTGCTGGGCCCATTTTCAGTTCCGGGATTGGTTGGTCTGTTTATTTAACGAGTACTATTGTCAAAATTCCCATCCTATTTTCAGGGTAATTCTGTTCAGATTATAATTGATCCGGTTTTCAGTTAAAAGAAAATCAGGTGGATCATAATAGGAGGATTGATATGTTTCACTTAATTTTTTCAGAGAGTATCCCATGGCAAGGAGTAAATGATTACTTTTTCCGAGGCGAATCTTGTAACCCATTCCAAGATCTGTATAGAAACCGTTATGGAAACCATCTGCTGTGTTTGTTTGCATGTCTGTAAGCCACCAAAAATTGATGCCCCCGTCGGCATATGCAAAGAATTTATTCACCGTACTACCAAATTCTTTTCTGATATCCAGAAACAGGGGTATTGTCCTGTACCTGTAATAATCCAATCCCACACCTATGCCCGCAAACCATGATTTATACTGCATTCCGTTGACGGACTGAAGCTGAAATGCGGATCCCTTCTGCCCTTCCAGCAAACCGGCATTCAGGATGGAATGGAATTGCCAGGTATCCGTTGTTTTCTTTTGCTGCCCTGAAACCATGGCTGACATACATACAGTGAAAATCAGAAAAAGAATAGATTTCATGTTAGTCAGGTGGGGTTTATAATTTGCTGATCAAATGAATGTTGGTGAGATCCGAATAATCATATTGGTAAATCCCATTTGAAGCAACTACGATGGCGATTCCGTTTTGGGCGACCACGTCATAATCAACGGCGTCATTCAATTGTTTAATCACCTGAAGGCTGTTCACATCAGCTGCATTATATACTTTCAGCCCCTCTCTCCCGTCACATACAAATAAAATATCTCCGTCTTTGGAAAGACCAACCGGATGCGTTAATGCATATGTCTTTACTTCCACCGCATTGGATACGTCGCTGATATCTATAATCTGAAGCTGATTCACGAATCCCAGACATGCGCTGGAGTCATTTAATGTTACATAAGCATAATGATCATCTGCAATCACAGGATCACAGGCACGCACATGCGTAAACTGACCGATTAATGATGGAGTTGATGGTGATGACTGTACATCATACATATACATACCATTGTTTGTACCGACAAACAACCGGTTCTTCATCGGGTAAATTGTCTCCACATGCCAGTCCACCTGCACCGTGCTGGTTAAGGCCGGGATAAAAGAATGGCTGATATCGAAGGTCGTTAAACTGGAATAGCCGACTGTATACAGAAATTTGCTGATGATGCTGAAACGGGCGGTTGATCCATTGGTGGCTGTTTTATTGGCAACGGGTGCAGCGGTCGGATAAGGCTGACCGGATGATGAACAAGTGGGGCAGGCGCCATACGATGGGTAACTCCATGCCGGATCATAGTCCATCGTTGTATCCTTTATTGTATATCCCACAATCACGTTGATTGAATCGGGATTGAATGAGGTTGTCTGGGAGTATGCGGGGCCGTAAGAGTAAATGGCGTGATCGGGAAAAACGTTGGGGGCGAAATTTTTTGCCACCACATTCAGCGGATCACTGATATCAAATGTTACGAGATCGCCATAGGCATCCGCATACATTGTGTTTCCTGTGATGGCCATGTCTTCATTCCCGGGAATATTTATAAAGGAAACATTTTTCGGGCTCGAAGGGTTGCTGTTGTCGATGACATGGATTCCTTTCAGGGGTTCAGACAGAAAGATAAAATTTCCATCCACGGCAATTTTTCCCGCAACATCAATATCCATCGCCGGCTGACTTTTGATTGATTCCCTGAATTTCGAAAGGACCTCATATACAGGTGTGGATATTTTATAGGTCAACTTTATTTTGTCCTTCATGCAACCCGCGAATAAAAATGCAATAAGGACTAAGCAACGAATATGATTCGCCGGCCGGGGTTTCTGCTTCATACAGGGGGTTTTGCTGTTGACTGTTATACAAAACAGACCGTTGCATGCAAATTATTTTTTCCCCGGAATAAAAGAAATTTTCAGACCCAGATAAAAAAGATGTCCCGGATTTCCATCATTCGTATTTACAAAACCGGTGAACCCATACTGTAACTGTGGTCCCAATTGCAGTTGGCCTTTATACAATGGAAAACCGATCATCAACGCGGTTACTCCGTTTAACTGCATCTTATTTGGCTTCAGGTAATTGCTAAAATAAAGGTTTGTATTGGGATCATAATACAGTGCATTGCTTCCGACGATATAACCCGGAGCCAGACCCAGTTCCCAAATGAATGGCGTCCGTTTGCTTTTATTCAATTGAACATTGACCGATACAGGCATTTCAATCAGATGATACTGATTGGTAAATGTATAATCGCGCGCATTTTCATAATAGCTGTCCGCGACGATGACCTGGTTAATACTGTTGGTCGTGACTAATGTCGTATTTATCTTACCCCCCGTTCTGATCGAAGTTGAATAATAATGATAATTGATACCCGCTGAAACCGATAATCGCTTTGATAAATTTCTGCTTATAAATGCTCCGGCATCAAAAGAAAATCCCGCGTTTATTTCCGAGGAAGAATAATTGATGTTCCCGGCATTGTTCACTGTCGCCGGGCCTGCCGAAAAACTTACCGGAGACAAAGTCTTTACCGAATTAAAAAGATTCTGATTCAGATTTGAACTGCCGACACCCCCTGTGATTCCCCACTTCCAGGAAGACTCCTTCGTTTTTTTCTCTTTGTTTTTTGCGGCTGCCGGACTGATCAATGAATCTTTCTTTGTTTTATTTTCCTTTTCTCCGGCTATCATTCTTCCTGCTGCAGAATCAATCACTTCTTTATTCACTTTTTCAGCGTTCGTATTTGCAGATTTGTCACTATAATGATTGACCACGATATCATCCGTTCCTTCCGCAACAGAATTTTGTCCGGATCCATTTTTCAGATTTAATTCTCCGGCTGATCTGTGTGTTTCTTTACCAACGAATCTCCGGCCGCCGGTATGATTCACCGGTTTCCGGTTTTTTGATTCCGTGCCGGAGAAAGCTACTGTCTCCTTCACCGTTCCTGCTGGATCATTCAACTTTTGATCACTTGTCTTTGGCTGTATATTTTTCTGAGGTTCGGCAGACAATGTAGCCTGTTCTTCGTTTTGCTTGTTAGCCATTTTCTGTTGCTCCGATATGATCCCTGCAGTCCCCGCGCCATTTTTATTTGCGATAAAATAATAAGCTCCTCCTGCCAACAGTAAACCGGGTACGAAAAAAAACCAGAACAAAGGAACGCGGCGCTTTTTTTCCTTTTTTATTTCATTGTCCACACCTGTCCATACGGCTTCGGAAGGATTAAAACCCAGCTGCTCCATTTTATCACGAACCTTTTTTTCAAATTCCTCTTCGTGCATACATGTCCGTTTTATTATCCAAAGAATTTTTGGTGATCCAGGTAATCAGCAATGCCCTTGCACGCGCATACTGCGACTTGGATGTACCCTCATGAATACCCAGAATTTTCCCAATCTCCACATGCGTGTAGCCTTCCACTGCGTGCATATTAAAAATAGTCTGATAACCCGCCGGTAACTGCCTGATTAAATCGGCCAGTTCCTTTGCATTCATTCTCAGTTCCGGATTTTCATCCGAAACCGGGTGCAGGCTTTTATCTGTTGTAAATGACAGATCGTATTGATACCGACTTTCGCTCTTTAAATAATTGATGGCCGTATTGACCATAATTCTTCTCACCCAGGCGCCCAATTCTCCCGTGCCATTAAACTGGTGAAGGTTTTTAAATACTTTTATAAACCCCTCCTGCAATACATCTTCTGCGTCGGACATGGACTTGGTATAACGATAACAAAGACCCAGCATCGAATGAGCAAAATAAGTATAGAGCTCACGTTGTGCGGAGGCTTTACCCTTCAGGCAATCGTTTAGCAACCTATCTTGATCCATCTGGTGTTACATTGACATTTATATATGACAAATCGTTGCATCTGAAGCGTAAAGCTTACAGCGCAAAGCGTAAAGCAAATATAGGGAAGCTTAAAGCTTAAGGCTCAAAGCGGAAGGCGAAGGCCAAGGCTAAGGCGAAGGCTAAGGCGAAGGCTAAGGCGAAGGCGAAGGCTAAGGCGAAGGCGAAGGCTAAGGCGAAGGCTAAGGCTAAGGCGAAGGCGAAGGCGAAGGCGAAGGCTAAGGCCAAGGCTAAGGCTAAGGCTAAAACGAATATATGCCTGGTACTCATGCCTTCCTATTATGACGATATGGGGATAAATTGCAGGATAGGAGGCTAAAAATCATCTAAAAACCACCATAGTGAAAAAAACTTCCGGCAGGCGGCATTTTATACGTAAATCATCCATGGGCTTGGGCGGAATGGCGATTTCCCCGTTTTTGATTTCTCAGAATAAAGTCATTTCAAACGAAAACCAGGATGCGAAAAAACTGAGTATTGTTTGTATCGGCGCGCATCCCGGCGATCCGGAATTCGGATGTGGGGGAACTATGGCAAAATATGCCAATGCGGGTCATTCCGTCACATTTTTATACCTGACCCGCGGTGAAGCCGGAGATCCCACTAAAACATACGCAGAATCAGCGGCCATCAGAACCAAAGAAGCAGAGAATGCCTGTAAAATACTGCATACAAAAGCGGTATATGTGGGACAGATTGACGGAAATACCATTTTAAGCAAAGAAAAAAATAACGATATAGCGAAACTGATTTCATCAGAGAATCCGGATCTTGTCTTTACACAATGGCCGATGGATTCTCATCCGGATCATCAGGTTGCGGGCATGCTTGGCCTTACCGCCTGGATACGATCCTCCAGAATTTTCCAGTTATATTTTTATGAAGTGAATACCGGCAGCGAAACCATGGCCTTCACGCCCACCGATTATGTAGATATTACCGGCGTTCGTGAGCAAAAAATGGCGGCCATGTATTCGCATCTTTCGCAGGATCCGGATGGCACGTATAAGAATTATTTTAAACCCCTGGAGGAATTCCGGGGTCTGGAGTGTGGTGTAAAAGCTGCGGAAGCATTTATTCACTTCAAAGACAAATCAGAAAGGGCAACGATTACGGGGTTGATGGTTGACGGTTGATGGTTGACGGTTGATGGTTGACGGTTGACGGTTGATGGTTGATGGTTGATGGTTGACCACTTCGCTAAAGCTACGGAGGGTAAAACGGTTACGCGTTAGGCGTTAGGCATTAAGCGTTCAGCGTAAAACAATTATTCGCTTTTCAGGCTGATGACCGGATTCATCAGTGCGGCTTTTAATGACTGATAACCGATTGTGACAAATGAAATGATCACCGATACCAGACAGGCTATTATAAAAACCCACCATTCTATATTTATGTGATAGGCAAATCCGTTCAGCCATTCATGCATGAGCCACCAGGCAACGGGAGATGCAATCAGTGACGCCAGCAAAACGATTTTAATAAATCCGCCCGTTAAGAGCAGCATAATTCTTGAAATATTCGCACCCAATACTTTTCTGATACCGATCTCACGGGCACGCTTAACCGCCATATAAAGCGAGAGACTAAAAAGCCCGGAGCAGGAAAGAAGGATCGCGACAATGGCAAAATATTCAATCATGCGGCTGAAATTTTCCTTGTCTTTATACTGGGCATCGATGTTCTTATCCAGGAAGCTATATTCAAAAACGCGTTCCGGAAACATTTTATCCCAGGTCTGATTTACATGGGCGATGGTTTCACTGACGTGATCTGCCTGGATGCTGATCGCAAATTCAGTGAACCGCGGCACATTTACATCCATGACCAATGGCTCCATCGGATTGCTGAGGGAATTGAAATCAAAATCTTTTACCACACCGATGATCTGGCCTTTTTTTCCGTCCGATATCTGGCCGCGGATGAATGTTTTCCCGATGGCCGCCTCCGGTGTTTTCCAGCCAAAAGAAAGAACAGCCGATTCATTGATGATAAACGCATTCTGATTATCCGTACCACGCGCCTTTGAAAAATCCCTGCCGGCCACGATTTTCATGCCAAGGGTTTGAATAAAATTATAATCCACCGATAGCCAGGGAGCAAAAATATTATCCTTGTCACTGGTTCCTTCGGGCACAATCAATCCTCTTAGAAATCCCTGCCCGGGCATTTCAGAAGAGGCGGTGACTGATTTTATTTTTGGAAATTTCCGTAATTCATCCGTAAAAGAATTCATCCGCTGACGCATAGCTGCATCGATTACGGAACCATAACTGAAGGCCCCTGTTCCAAATATGGGCACTACCAGCATCTGTTGTTTTTGGAATCCCAGCGGTTTATTCCTTAAGTACTGCATCTGCTGGAAAATAACTATGGCGCCGACGATTAATATAATAGAAATGGTAAACTGTCCGAGCAGCAATGCCTGCCGCACCCAGTTCTTTGTCTTATTGTCTCCCGATTTTCCTTTCAATGCCAGCGTCACTTTAAACCGGGTGATAAAAAGCGACGGATACAATCCTGCCAGTAATCCAATCATTAAAAAACAAATCACCGCGCCGGTTAGTACCGGCAGGCTGATCCACGAATTCCATTTGAATTCTTTATTGGTCAGCTGATTTAAAACCGGCAAGACTGATTCAGTTAATAATATGGCCAGCACGAAAGCGATTATGCTGATCAGTAACACATCGCAAAGAAACTGAAGGACCAGTTGCCATTTTCCTGCGCCCAGCGTTTTTCTAACACCTACTTCCTTTATCTTGGTCATGGAACGCGCAATCGAAAGATTGACAAAGTTGACATTTGCTATCAGTAATATCAACAATGCGATCCCTGCAAATACGTATATATATGATATGTCGCTGCTGCTTGCATTGCCCTCCACCGAGGAAGCATATAAATGAATATCATTCAATGTTTGCAGCACGACATGATTCATCTGACGATTCCGTGTATTGCCATCGGCCTGCAAATGTTTGTTCAGGGCATTTTGAACTGACGAAGCGCGTTGGTCCTGACTGATTAGTATCCAGGTTTCGCAGGGAGTAAATGTCCAGTCATTTTTTATGAACTCTGCGAAATTTGGGGATTCCACCTGATACAGCGTTTCGAAAGATATCAGGAAATCAAATTTGATATCGGAATTGGGAGGCATTTTTTTTACAACGCCCATGATCTTCAGTGGAATCTTATTTTCAAATAACAAGGATCTCCCCAGAGAATTTTCAGTGCCAAAATATTTCCTTGACATTTCATCGGTAATCACAATCGAGTTGGGGCCTGAGAGTGAAGAAAGCTTATTACCGGCGATAAAGGGAATGGAAAATATTTCGAATATATCGGCATCGGTAAAAAAAGCGCCCTGTTCCTGAAATCTTTTGACTGCTGCGGGATCTTGTTGTACGGACTGCATTTCCCCGCTACGCTGATACAACTTTGTGACTCTTTCTATACCCGGAATGGTTTGTTTGATTCCATTTGAAAAAGGAATCGGCGTAGTTGCCCCGGTACTGATGCCCCGGTTATCCTTTGCAATCCAGTTGACACGATAAATATCCGCGAGCCTGGCATTGAATTTATTAAAGTTGAGTTCGTCTTTTATATGGATCAGTATCAGCATACAACAGGCCATGCCGACTGCCAGGCCGGAGATACAGATGAAGGACGAGATCTTGTCCTGCTTCAGGCTCCGGAAAGCCATTGTAAAGTAGTTTCTAAGCAAGCTGTATGGTTGTTATTTTATTGAGACTGCGTTAAGCCTGATGCAGGAGGCAGGAGGCGGGAGGCAGGAAGTTGCCTCCAGCATCCAGCTTCCTGCGTCCTACTCCTGCGTAACAATCCAATTTAAAATAAATCGCAATACCTGCTTAACAAATTGGGGTGAACGGGACATGTCATAAAATGGCCCATTGTATATACGGCTGTATAAATGTGATATGCGGTGTTGAACTAGACCATCAGTTTTGTTGTCAGATATGTGTAGCTGGTTGTAATGCTCTCGATCGGATGCGTTGCACCATCCTGCTCTACAAAGAAATATTGCATGCCGGATTCTTTGGAGGCAGCAAATATTCTTTTAAAATCAACACCACCATTTCCGATTTCAGTGGGCAGCTTCTGCGCCATCACAATATCCTTCACATGCCAGAGCGGATAACGGCCGGGATTTTTCTTAAACATTTCAACCGGATCCATACCGGCTGCGGATGCCCAGCCAAGATCCAGTTCCATCTTCAGAATATCGGGGCTGATTTGTAATAACTGGTCGTACGGAATTTTCCCATCCACTTTTTCAAATTCATGGGTGTGGTTATGGTAACATAATGTGATACCGGCTTTCTTTGCAGCCTCCCCTGACCTGGTCAAAATCTCAACCGCCTGGTTAATTTCTTCTGTTGTACTCAAAGGAATGGATGAGCACACCAGGTATTTTAGTCCGCCTTCTGCCACCTCATCTATTACCTCCTGGTAATTATCCCTCAGATTTTTCATCGGCGGCATGTTTCTGAGCTGATGAAGTCTTGTTGTATCCATTCCTGCCGGCATTTTGAAACCACCCGGAGGAATTTTAAAAGGCGTTCCGATGGTATGATGCGAAACCCAGGATAGTCCCATGTCCCTGGTCAGTTTTGCAAATTCTTTTGATGTCATGCCGTAGTATCCGCCTTTTATACTGAATGCCGATTCAACATCTTTGTATCCAATGTCAGCTACTTTTTTCAGTGTACCCGGTACATCATCGTCGATGGTGCCCCCCAGCGTATACAGTTGCAGGCCGACCGGATGCAGGGCGTTTTTTTCAAAGAATGAAGCATATCCCTTTCCTGATAATAATAAACCGCCCAGGGCCATGACACCGGAGTTTCTGATAAAATTTCTTCTGTTATGCATGCTGTTATTTTAAAACGATTATGAAATATGACGGCTGATATTTTCCAAAGGATTGAAAAAATCAGGGTTGTTTTACATTATTGAATTTGATATTTGAAACGGACATTAATGGCTCATCACCTTTTACATTCTCATTTTTAAAAACGAAATACAAGTCGTGCAATCCGCTAACCGGTTTGATATCTGTTTTTATTCCGGGTATCGCAAATGGATTACCGATTGCGGTTGACGGTTTACGGTTGACGGTTGACGGTTTTTTGGGAGCAGCGGGTGCAGTGGGTGACTGTTTCGTTTTAGCACCACCGGAATTCTGCGCCGTGTTGGCGGCACTCCCTCCGAAGTTTGGATTTTTAGATTCAATGGTTGCCTGACCCAGCAATTCACCGTCGGGTTTATCCAGCCTGACTTCTATCGTTCCTCCCAGGTATCCCATCATCTTTAATGCCATGGCACTGATCTCCAGTTGTGGTATGCCTGTCAGGTCTATTTGTTTAAATCCGATATATCCGTTTGCCTTTGGAATGATATTGAGCGAAACAGCAAACATCGTTTGCAGATTTACTTCTGCGCGATACAGGGTGTCGGCAGTACCCGGACTTAATTCAGAACTACGCAGCACTTTTATTTCTTCCGTCGTAATAGCCTCGGATCCTTTCGCACTTTTATCGGTATACGCGGCCCGGACAATCAGTTTACCTTTCCCGTTGTCTCCTTCCGGAATTTTGGGAGTATACGTTCCTTTTAAAGGAAGCGTACTTATTGTTTTTTGTTCAGAACTAAGTATATAATTGACAATCGTTCTTGCATCAGTCAGGGAAATGGAAGGATGTGCCGGCATATTCACTGTTCCCCAAACACCGGATCCTCCGGATCTGATTTTCTTTGGCAGTGAATCCATTGCCCAGGCATAAGTGGATTTATATTTTTCAGCAATCTCTATAAATTCCGGTCCTACGGATTTGGTATCCAGATGATGGCAATTATTGCAATCGACACTATTGATCATCGCTTTGGCCACGGCAAACCGGGTGGATGCATCTACACTTCGTTGTTCCTGCATCAGTTCTGCCAAATCAAATCCTGCCGAAGTATAATCAATACTTACAGCCACCTGACGCGGATCCACCTTTCCATCTTCTTTATCGGTGACTTTAATATCATACGCAAAAGGCTTACCTGAAAAAAAGAAAGTTTTGTTTCCGGAGATGTCTACATTCACAAGAGGGGCATCATTTCCGGCAATAATTTTTATAACCTGACTGTTTTTCAATCCCGCCTTGCTCGTTACCGTTAGTTTCGCCGTATAAGATCCAGGCTGATCCAGGGTGATGGACGGATCAGATTCATTGTATGTTTTGTTTGTTTTTCCACTATCCGATGAAACAGCCCATTCATATTTCAGCGAATCCCCATCAAAATCCCTGCTGCCGGCGGCAGAAAGTTTTACGTTTAGCGGAACAGCCCCGCCCCGAGCGCTGGTTGATGCATGTACCAGTGGTGTGCGGGCGCCAGGGTTATATTCAATCCGTACAAGTTTTGAATTATCGCTTTTTCTGAACCAGTTGCTGCCATATTCCAATACATACAGATCACCATTCGGACCAAATTTGATATCGATCGGTTCTATCGGCTGATATGACGGAAGAAAACGTTCCATAGATTTATAATCTCCGTTTTCCTTCATACTGATGGACATAAGCCAGCCGCGTGAAAGGTCTGCCACGATCCACTTTCCTTCATAATAGCCGGGATACGGACGTTTTGAATTTTTGAAATTGGACTGGTGGTAAATAGGTCCGCCTACAGCGCATCTTGCTCCGGAACCGACCAATGGATATTTTTCTGAATTCCTGTAGGGATAAGAAATAAATGCTGGTTGTGCCGGAGGCAATTCGTTGATTCCGGTATTGTTGACGGAATAATTTGTGGGTTTCGCCGGATCCTTACCCGGAGACACCGAATCATTCAGATAGTTGTACATCGGATAAGCCACATTTTCACCAATAAAATAGGGCCATCCAAAATATCCCGGTCCACGCGCCTGATTAAATTCGTCCATGCCCATCCTCGTCGTTCTCGAATCCTCATTTGCATCGGGACCCACTTCTCCCCAGTACAACCAGCCGGTTTTTGTATCAATGGAAGGGCGCCAGGGATTACGATCGCCCATAATATAAATTTCAGGTCTGGTTTTAGGAGTTCCCTTTGGAAACAGATTTCCGTCCGGTACAGAATACGTACCATCTGCATTCGGATGTATTCTCAGAATTTTCCCCCGGAGATCGTTTGAATTCGCGGATCCGCGCTGGTCGTCCCAGTTTTTACGATCGGGACGCTCATCCGTTTGTGATTTATCCGCCACATTCCCGGTATTATTTCCGACGGCCAGGTAAAGATTTCCCGACTCGTCCCAGGTCATCCCACCCCCCGTATGACAACATACTTCACGCTGTGTTGGAATTTCCAATACGATTTTTTCAGAACCGGCCACGAGTTTGTCATTCTTTATCTCCCACCGGGAAAGAACATGTTTGGAAATAGTTGGATGCGCATAATAGAGATAGGCAAAATGATTTTCTTCAAACTTCGGATCAACCGTGAAACCGATAAATCCTTCTTCGGCTTCTGTTACTTTTCCATCCTTGCTGGTATACTTTGTATTCACGGGAATGGTTCCCATTACACTGACTGTTTTGTCAATGGGATTAAAGACTTTCAATACACCCTTCCGTTCATTGATATATACCCGCCCATCCTTCAGCACTTCAAAATTCATCGGTTCATCCAGGTCACCTTCCGCGGTTAATTTTACCGGTGTGAAACGATTATCATCGGGTTTTACAGTATCCGTATTTGATACCGCGGCCCCGGTCGTTTTCTGGTTACAGGAAACAGAAAACAGGCAGGTGAATGCCATCAGGCTAACAAAAAGAATACTACGGAAGCGATGGCAGCAATCTGAAATCATGTGGTTATTTTAGAATGTGGAGGGTGGAATTATTTAAATGTAAACCCCCGATTATGAACCACCCGTTAAAATGCGACGAAACCGGAGAACTAATATACAAAAAGCCTGCCTTCCGATTGTTTACTGCAAAGTTGACCAGATGTAAGGACGTCCAGTGACTTTATCGTCCCGGCCAAAACTACATCCGGGCGAATGTTCAACTCATCCCTTTTTTCTACAATTCATTCATTCCGGAATTGTTGTCCGGATCAGGCAGGAATATCTTGCCTGTAAATAAAACAACAACATGCGCATATTATTTATCACGGCCTGTATTCTGGCCTTTGCATCGGCCACCATCCTGGAATCGTGCAAAAACGATTCAGTGGTCAGCGAAAAAAAACCGGTTGCGATGGACAGTACCGAAAAAGTGAAGCGGGGAGAATACCTTGTCAGCATTATCGGCTGTGACGACTGTCATTCACCCAAAAGAATGGGTCCGATGGGACCGGAAATCATTCCGGAACTCCGGCTGTCTGGTTATCCATCTTCCCGGCCCATTCAAAAAGCGGATAGTAATGTAGTAAAACAGGGATGGGCTCTCCTGGGTTCTGACCTGACATCAGCCGTCGGGCCCTGGGGTATGTCATTCTCGGGAAATCTAACAAGCGATGAAACAGGTATCGGCAACTGGACGGAAGAAAATTTTCTCCGCGCGATCAGACAGGGAAAATACAAAGGACTTGAAAACAGCCGGCCATTGTTACCCCCGATGCCATGGTTTGTTTACAAAAACATGAGTGACGAAGACCTGAAATCCATTTTTGCTTATTTGAAGACTGTGAAACCGGTTGAGAATGTGGTTCCGATCCCCAGGCAACTGGCTGAATTAAAATAAAAACTAAAAACAAAAAAATACAATGAAAAAGAAACTGATTCTGGTAACGGGTGCAACCGGCGCCCAGGGAGGAAGCGTAGCAAGGGCTCTCCTGGCTGACGATCATTTTACGGTGCGAATCCTTACCCGCAACGTATCATCTCCCAAAGCACTTGAACTCAAAGCAGCCGGCGCAGAAATTGCACAAGGCGATTTGGATGATACGGCAAGCCTGCTGCGCGCCATGAGAGGTTGTTATGGTGTGTTCGGGATTACAAATTACTGGGAACATTTTGACAGGGAATATCAACAGGGGAAAAACCTGGTGGATGCCGTAAAACTTTCAGAAGTTCAGCACTTTGTTTTTCATACGCTTCCGGATTATAGCGGACTGAGTGATGGAAAATATCCGACGCCACATTGTGATTTAAAAGCGGCACTGCAGAGATATACTAAAAGTCTTGACATACCCGTGAGTTTTATACATACTGCCTTTTACTATGAAAACTTCTTTAGCTTTTTCCCGCCGCAAAAAGCGGCCGACGGCAGTTTATATTTTGGGTTTCCGCAGGGAGATACAAAACTGGCTATGGTGAGCGTGGAAGATACCGGCGGCATTGTCAGATCTGTTTTTAATCATCCGGAGTTTTATATCGGCAGAACAGTCGGTGCGGTCGGAGCCGACAACAACTGCACCGAATATGCAAAAATCATGAGCAGAGTATTGAATCAAAATATTCAGTATAAATATATTCCCCGGAATGTATATGCTGAACTGGGTTTTCCGGGAGCGGAAGAGCTGGCCAATATGTTTGAAGTTCAGCGACTTTATATTACAGACAGACAGATCGACCTGATTGAAAGTTATGGGTTGAACCCGGACATGCAAAGTTTCGAAAAATGGCTGCAAAAGAACAGGGACCTGTTTGCTTCCCAGTTCGCTACATTACATCCGAACGAAGAAATGGCAGCCCAGGATGGTGTTTTCAGGCATAGTCATTAAATTTGGTTAACTTAAAATTCAACCATCTGTTGATAAGAAAAATTTTTCTCGCAATCCATTGCCTGATTTTATCTGCAAAGGCGCAACAGCCTTTGCAGTTTTTATTTTCGCATTATACCACTTCTTCCGGTCTGATATCCAACCAGGTCAATAGTATTGTACAGGATGGCGAGGGATACCTGTGGATGGGTACTACAGACGGGCTGCAAAGATTCGATGGTATACGTTATAAAACTTTCCAGCATCAGGAAAACGATTCCACGTCCATACCATCCAATCCGGTCTGGCAGTTACTGGTGGACAAAAAAAAGAATTTGTGGCTCTTAATGGCGGATGGCCGGGTGGGGATGTTTGATACCCGGAATTTTACATATCATGCAGTGCCAACCCGGTTTAAAAAACCGGTTTCTCCCGACACATTTGTAAAACATCTGATCGCCGATGAATACGGAAATGTTTTTTACCTCATGGGCGGTACGGAAGTCATCACCTGGGACGAAACATCAAATGAATTTTCATACACACATAATTTTTTCAGTCAGAAACAGGAATGGAATATCGCAGATTTTATTCAGCAGCCCGGTACTCAAAAATACTGGATCAGTATAGTGGGCGGAGGTCTGGCTGTTTATGACAAATCCGTTCGAACACTGAGTTATCCGGGTCAAAATATCCGGAAAGAATCCCTGATTGATGAATATGCCGGTTCGGGTACTTATTATCGTCTCTTCTTCGATCACCAGAACCGCTTATGGAGTTTTACTTCAACCGGTTCCACATATATACAATGTTATGATCTTACAAAAGCAAAACCGGTCATAGATAAAACTGAATTCCCGTCCTATTTAAAGCCTTTTCATAAAATAGAAGGCTTTACTCAACAGGAGAATGGAGACGTATGGGTGTACGGCACGCTGGTGTTTGCCAAATTCCTGGAAGCCAGTAAACAATTCCAATTTGTATCTAATGGTTACCAGGGCGAGAACAGCATTACCTATGAAGTAATCCACTGTTTATTTGAGGACCGGGAGCATAACGTGTGGGTGACTACCGATAATAACGGACTGTACCGTTTCAACCGCACCGAAGAATTTTTTATCAATACCAGCCACCAGAACCGGATATCAGACAAAAAAGGACAGGGAAGACTGATGTCATTCATCGGTACAAAATGGGGAACCATCCTGGCAGGCAGCTGGATGGATGGATTATATCAATATGATTCAAACCTGAATCCAATCCCCACAAATATTAAGGGAATCGATAACCGTTCCGGTCCGAATGTATGGAGCATGTATGCCTCGAAAGACAGTAATACGATCTGGGTATCATCCCAACCGGGTATTTATGCCATTGATCAGACAAAACGGACCAGCAAATATTATAATCCCACTGAACTAAGTAATCAGACGATCCGCCAGATCGCTGAAGACAGGAACGGAAATCTTTGGCTTGGAACAGAAAACAGAGGTATTTACAAATGGGCTGTGGAAAATGGAAAAATAGATTTTTCCAAAGGACCAGCACACGTAGCGGCCATTCCCGAAGTACAGATTAATAAAATTACCATCGATTCCAGGGGCCTCGTATGGATTGCGACTCCGGAAACGGGCCTATTTGTAATCGATCCTGCGTCGGATAAAGTACTCATGCATTTTTCAGGTCAGGAAAATCCGCCGTATCAACTGCCTGAATCAGGCATTTCTTCGGTACTGGAATACGATGACAGCACGGTGATTATCACAACGGCAACCCATGTGGTCCAATACAACAGGCTAACGAACCGCATTTCGCCCATTGGAAGATCTGGCATTATTTCGGGATTTATTGCCGACGTTGAAAAAGACAGGGAAGGTTATTTATGGCTGGCCAGCACCAATGGCCTTTACCGTATCAATATACAAAAAGGAATAACCATCATTTTCAACCGGCTGGACGGTATAGAAAATGAACAATTCGTTCAATCGGCATCCCGGGTTTTGCCTGACGGACGCATGCTGTTCGGCTCCACGAATCATTTTGTCACATTCGATCCCAATCATATTCAGGCCATGCACTCCTATCCGGATCTGCATATAACCGGTTTTAAAATGATGGGCAAGCCACTGTCCGTTGATTCTCTGATGCACCTGAGAGAAATAGAATTGAGTTATAAGGACAACGCCGTAGAAATCGAATTTTCCACATTGATGTATGGCAGTCCCTTCGTTATCCGGTATAAACTGGATGGGTTGGATAAGGATTGGAAAATTGCCGACAAAAACAAT
Organism: uncultured Bacteroidota bacterium; assembly: GCA_963759335.1. Classification (GTDB taxonomy): domain Bacteria; phylum Bacteroidota; class Bacteroidia; order Chitinophagales; family Chitinophagaceae; genus Puia. Next base: position 1,277,869 of record CAVWYU010000017.1, on the reverse strand, counting down.
CTGGCAGTGTATAACTACCTGCCACCGGGGACTTACTCATTTCTACTAAAGGCGATGGACGCCGAAGGCAATGAATCGGGAAAAACATCCGAAGTAAAAATAATCGTTAATGCGCCCTTCTGGAAAACCATATGGTTTTATTCCCTGCTTATACTGGCCATCGGCGGGTTTTTATTCTGGCTTGACAGGCAGAGGATGCAGCGAAAAGAAGCCATTCAGAAAATGCGGAGCGATATTGCCGACAACCTGCACCAGGAAGTGAATATTGCGCTGGGCAATATTAATATACTGAGTGAAATGGCCAATATGAAGGCAGGAAAAGAGCCGCAAAAATCAAAAGAATTTATAGAACAGATACACAGCAAGAGTAAAAACATGATGGTTGCCATGGATGATATGTTATGGAGTATCAAGCCGGAAAACGACAGTATGGCCAAAGCGATAGAACGCATTACAGAACATGTGGATGCACTCAGAAACAGTTATGGCGTGAAAATAAATCTGCTGATCGATAAAAAAGTAGAGGCGCTGAAATTAAATATGAAGACGCGGAAAAATATCTTCTGGTTATTTAAAAGCGGAAGCACGAATATTGTCAGAACAGGAGCGACGGACTGTAATATTCATATCGGCATTCAAAGGCAAAACCTGGTATATATTCTGGAGTTCAATACTTCGCAAATGGATACACAACACATGAATAACCTGCTGCAACGGCAGGAGCTCGTGAATAAACTGAAAGAAGTAAAAGGTATTTTGCAGTCTCAATTGCAAAACAAACGATCAACGATCGAATTAACCATTCCCCTTTCATGATTATTTGCCCAGCCAGTTCTTAAAATCGGTTACTTTCTCACGGCTCACCAATGCCTCTTTATCCACCGCCGGTCTTAATCCCAGGATCAGGCGGTTTCCAAAATAATCGTCAATCTTTTCCACGCTGTCTATGGAAACATAAAAAGACCGGCTGATTCTGAAATATGCTTCCGGGTCCAGCATATCTTCCAATTCATCCATCGTGTAATCCACCACATACTTTTTATTATCATTTGTCTTAAAGAAATTCAGGCGTCCATCGCTATAGAAATAGGCTATATCACTGATCTCCACGGAAGCCAGCTTTTGTGCATGTTTCACTAAAAAGCGTTTGCGGAAAGATTTCGGTTTCAGCTTCTGCTGTAATTCTTTTACAAGGTTATCGAGGTTCAGATTTCCGTCCGCACCTGATTTTAATTTATGGTATTTATTCAGGGCGGCCTGCAACTCTTCTTTCTGAACCGGTTTTAGTAAATAGTCCAGGCTGTTCACCTTAAAAGCCTTCAGGGCAAACTCATCATAAGAAGTCGTAAAGATCACCGGACTTCTGACTTCCGTCAGGTTGAAAATCTCAAAACTTTGCCCGTCCGCCAGTTCAATATCCATCAGTATCAGGTCCGGATGCGGGTTTTCCTGCAGCCATTCAACCGTCGTTTTGATACTATCGGTAACGCCGACGATCTCGGCGCTTTCGGAAACGGACAATAAATTCTTCCGGAGTTTTTTTACTGCCAGTTCTTCGTCTTCTACAATGAGTATTTTCATGATAAATAATTTAGAATACTTTTTCCAAAGTGTTACTCCAGATCAGAGGCAGCACCACCGTAAAATTCTTTTCATCTTCGATCACCTGAAATCCGGTCTGATTCAGTAAATCATATTTTGATCTTATATTTTCCAGTCCGATCCGGTTACCCGGCGCCTTTACGGTACGCCGCTGGAGATTGTTATTTACGACCAGTTTGTTTCCGACGGTTGTAAATATTTCAATAAATAGCGGATTGGCCTTTGAATGTGCATTATGCTTCACTGCATTTTCCACCAGCATCTGCAGGCTCAGAGACGGCAATAAATAGGTATTATACTGTTTGTCCACTTCTATCTGCAGATTTACCGAATCCCCATGTCTTGTCTTCAGCAATTGAAAATAACTTTGTATGAATTTCAGTTCACTAGTCAGGCTGCTCATTCCGTCTTCATTATTTCTCAGGAGATAACGGTATACTTTACTCAGCTCATCCAAAAAAACTTCTGCCCTGTCTTTATCTTCTGAAATTAATGAAGACAAAGTATTAAAGCTGTTAAATAGAAAATGCGGATTTACTTTCTGCTTCAGATCATCAAACTCACCTTCCAGCTGCAACTGTTCCACCAGGTCTTTCTCCTTGACGGCTTCCTTATACTTATCTATGATATATATCACCTCCCATAATGTCTGAAAAATCAGGTTGGTCGAGAGCCCTACCAGATATCCGTATTTTAAATCTCCCTCCTGCAGGCTGTAGTCTAAGATATGTAACCACTGAAATGCATAAAAAATGAGCAACACGCTGGGCGTCATGACCAGCAGGTTCACCGCCAGGTCCCAGGCGATCCGCTTTCCTGTTTGCTGGAGCGATGGAAATCTCTTCCGGATCACGGCATCGTATTGCACATGTCCAAAAAAAGACAGGTATCCGATTAAATATATAATCGGCCAGCTGACGACCCATACCTTCCAATCGGTCCAGATCCGCTCATCATACAAAATATACATCAGGGCAAACGTGATGAGCGGCATGGAAACCCAGAAACAAACGGTATAAATCCTGGATGGCTTTACTATTTTCATACAGCATCCTCCTTTTTATCAAATAAGGGTAAAAGCAGGAACCGTTCACCATTTCCTTCATGAATGAGAATCGGACCGGCATTCAGGATTTCATACTTTTTCTCAAGGGTGTCAAATCCATCATCGTCGCCGGTCTGGGATGACATATTCTTTTTATGAAGTGTGTTCACCACGGACAATTGTTTATCACCCTTCAGGCTGATACGAATCACCAGCGGATCGGACTTACTTAAAGCATTGTTATGAATGATATTTTCCAGAATCACCTGCAGGCTAAGCGGCGGAAGTTGTTTTTCATACGCCTCCTTTTCCACTTCAATGGTCGTTTGAATTGCACCTCCGAATCTTTCTTCTGCCAGATACAGATAGGACCGGGCAAACTTCAGTTCCGTTTCCAGGGAAATGAGAAACTGATCGCTGCTGCGTAAAATGTAGCGATGCACTTTCGTCATTTCATCCAGGAATATCTCTGCCTTGGTTTCATCCTCCTGGATCAAACCGGATAAAGTATTAAAACAATTAAATAAAAAATGCGGATTGATCTGTCCCCTCAGGCTTAGTAATTTGCTGCGCTGGTATACGTTCTTTAATCTTTCTGTTTCCGTGAGTGAAGATTTCCAGGCCTCCCAGTTTGCCACTCCCTCATTTACAAAGGTTATGATGGTACTCATGATACAGGCATACACGATCGCCCATGGCAACATGCCGGGTCTTGGCACACAGGGTACGATTTGCCATTCCTTATATACAAATATTAAAAGCGAAAAAGCAATTGCGTTCATTACATAAAACATGGGCAGCATAATGGCAATACGCCTGAACATGTCCCCTGCATCGGGAAAACGCTTCTGTATAAGTATTGCCGCCAGTCCAAATACAAAATATACCAGAAAAAGGTAAACACAACTGAAAGCCATTAGTCTGCCGAAGATGGAAAACGAATCGAACATGCAACTGCCAAAGATCAGCAGGTTGAAGAAAAATATATAGGGCAGCAGGACCCATAAAAACACCTGGGGCTCTTTGTTGCTATATCGTTTCACCTGCATACTGTAAATTAAATTAAATAGCCCAAACCCCTCTGCCACAAAGGAATGAATTGAATTACCTGCGTATCAACTGAGGAAAATAACCAGTGAATTGTAATGGGGGAACCGGGCCTTTTTTTTACCCTGACAACTGAGCCGAAAAAACAACAATTCATGCATGCAGCACTTTCAAAAATGCATGATCTGTATCAACTTTATGCCATCAAAAAAACATTAAACATTCATACATCAAAAAACAGTTTTTATGAAAAAGAGTACATTCATCGACTACACCGTTATTTTAGCCGCCCTTTCAAACAGAAAGAAAAGGCGCAGAGAAAAGCGTAACCTGTTATTATCGCGGGCTATCGAAAATGTGAATACGATATCGAATCAACATCCGGTGGCAGCCTGAGGCTGCCCGTTTCTTTCTGATTGCAAACGGTATCCCGGTCGATGCTTATCAGATTGGTTTTAGATGACTGTGACAGGACTTATTTTTCAAAGACCAGCGCCTCGGGAGAGGCACCCGCATTCTGAATACCGGCCACCAGTTCTGCGACCATGGGATCGGGTCCGCAAACATAAAAATGCCTGCTGAAATCCAACATCTGTTCTTTTAGAAACTTTTCATCGATCCTGCCGTTCATGTAACGGTCATTCTTTTCTCTTGTTAAAATAAACACTACATTTTCTCCGAGTATCTTCAATAACTCTTCTTTATAAATAATGTCCGTGGATGTTTTATTGGAAAAATAAAGTTTATTACCCGCTGTTTTTTTCTCATCAAATAAGGTCCTCAGAATCGCAATAAAAGGTGTGATACCTGCACCGCCCGCGATAAAATAACCCGGTTCTTTATATTCAATAGCACCCCATGAATCACCAATGATCAATTCATCCCCGGTAGTCAGCTGATGCAGCTTATCCGTTACTCCGTGATGTTCAGGATATCTTTTGATCGTAAATTCAAGGTAGGGTTCCCTGGTCAGACAGGTAAAAGTAAATGGCCTTATCTCTTCTTCCAGCCCGGGTTTGTTGATCGAAACGTCGGTTGCGTGACCTGGCTGATATTCGTAACCCGCCGGCTTTTCAAGCCGGAAACATTTTACATCATGCGTGACCTGATGAATGTGTATTATTTTTACAATATATTTCATGGTGATTCCCTTTAGGATCTATCCAAAATCCGGCGACATTTCAATGAAGCATAACGGCATCCGGCTATTAAAAAGCCGGTCATTCGAATGACCGGCTCAGGTATGTTTTGAAATTATTACCGGTTGTCTTCATTATCCTCTTCCAGATCCTGGTGATCATCACCGCCGACGCTATAATAATTATTTTCCTCATCCTCCTCTCCAATCGCTTCATCCGCATCATCCAGTTCGGAACCGGGCACGTCTAAATCATCACCCTCTTTCTTAATCTTACCTTTTATTTTCTTACCGGTTAACTCTATTCCGTCTTCATCGAATCCAACTTCTTTTTCTTTTTTATAAATATCCTCATCTTCCGAATAGATAGGAAGTGGAAATTTTTTGTCTTCGATAGAATTTTCCTTGTCATTCTTTGAAACCTTTTTCATATACTATATTTTTTAGAATCAGGACAATGAAAATACGAAAATCCCGCCAGTAATCGTTGATCGCCCGAACATCGAAAGAGTTCGTATTTTTTTTCAACATCATTCTTTAGTAAATTCTACCAGCCAGCGTAAAGATTTTAGCGTAATCTGCATAAACCGGGCGTGAATCAACGATTTTCTGCAAAAATTGTAACCCGCAGACTATCCTGCTGATGAGACAGGAAATAATCACTAAATCGAAATGTTCGGGTGTAATTCTCCATTAGGCGTGGCGATGTTCCACAAATAGATTTGTTCCTGTTCTGAACGGAACTCTTCATCACCCCTAAATCTGGTTTACATGAAAAAAAAATTTATTACAGCCCTGATGCCCGTTATTCTCTTTATTATCTCATGTCGTAAGGAACATCCGATTGATAAAGGGCCCTTCCCCGTCAACGAAAACAAATTAAAAATCGCTGTCGTATCCGATATACACTATATGGATCCTTCGCTTCTAAAAAATAACGCGTCCGCAGGAACTGCATTCCAGGCCTATCTGGATGCTGATCCGAAGCTGATCGAATTCAGCGATCCCATTTTCAGGACGGTAATCACACAATTAAAATCTGAAAATCCGGATATCTTACTAATTCCCGGTGACCTTACAAAAGATGGAGAAAAAGTGAGTCACCAGACTATGGCTCTGTTATTAAAGCAGCTGACCGACGCACATATTAAAGTGTACGTGGTACCGGGTAATCATGATGTCAGTAATCCGGAATCAGCCAGTTATGACGGTGATCACGCCTCTCCCGCTCCTTCCGTATCAGCATCGGAATTCAGCAGCATTTATTCCTCCTATGGTTACGGTAATGCGATCGCCCGTGATCCCAATTCTCTGAGTTATGTCAATCAGCTTTATCCTGGTATATGGTTATTGGGGTTAGATGATTGTGAATATGAGGATAACAAGGATATTGCCATTGTTGCCGGCAGAATAAAACCCGAAACCATGACATGGGCCCTTGACTGGATGCAGGAAGCCAGACGCAGGCATATTACTGTGTTTGGTATGATGCACCATAATATCATTGAACATTATGCGGGACAGACACAACTGGACCCGGGCTACGTGACAGACAATTGGGAATCTGTTTCAGACGAATTTATGAATGCGGGAATGTCCGTCATGTTTACCGGGCACTATCATGCCAATGATATTACGAAACGCACAACCGGCAGCAAAGAACTATATGATATCGAAACCGGATCGCTGGTTACCGCTCCGATACCTTACCGGATTATCACATTAAAAGGAAATGAGCTGGATATCAACACCAAATATGTGACTCATATTTCTGCAAAATTGCCGGGAGGCCTGGATTTTCCGTCCTATTCAAAACTTTTCCTCTCGCAGCATCTTGATGGTTATTTCAGCTATATGTTATCTAATCCACCATACTCCCTGCCGGATGATCTTGTTACTTATGGCGCCCCCTTATTCCGAAATGGTATTATGGCGCATTTTGCGGGAGACGAAAAAATCTCGCCGAAAGAACAGGCGGCTGATGATGTACTGGGAGAAATTTCACCCCTTATCGGTGGTGCTCTTTCTTCTCTTTGGACTGATCTTAACCCGGAAGACAATCACTTCCAGCTAAAATTTGCAACTCCATAGTTATCAGGTATTCATAAAAATCACCTCTCTCGTAAAATGAAAAAAGTGGATAACTATGTGCGAAAGGGGTGCAAAACAGAGGGCATAATAATTTGGAAACAGCCTATCACGATACGTACCTTAGAATTGTAATTGAGAAACGGAAATCTGTAAAAAGAAAAAAGGTTCTCAATTGGGAAGCGAAATCTGTAACAGGAGAGTAACGACTCAAAGGAAGCATCGGGTCAGTAAGTACAAGGCGCAAGCCGAAGACAGAAAACGACTTGGTGCTTTTCCTTTTTATATAGGTCCTGGTTTCTTTTCAATAAGTCCTGGCGGATAAAATCGTTCTCAGGGTCCCCTGTGCTTTTTATTAATCCTATCAACAACTCATTGAGCCAGAACCGGTTCATATGTTTTGCGCTTGATAAGTTTTGTACTTACAATTCGCACGTCCTGCAACGGGCGATTCATGTCGTCCCCTTTGCTGGTGGGTTCGGCTGCAATTTTATCAACCGATTTCCATTCCACTGACGACTTCTCCAAAAATGGTATAGTTCTGGTCGAGGAAAGGCGTTCCACCCAATGATTTGTATACTTCCCGCTGGTAGTCGGGGATTTTTCTTTTTAACCTTTTGATTTCCACTGAATCCAGCTGGCTGTCGGTATATTTTTTACCCTGAACGATATAAAACTGGCTGCCGCTGCTTGCTTTCTGCGGATTGACATCATCACTTTCGCGTGCTGCAGCCAATACACCCCGTTTATGGAATAAGCTTATCCTGAATTCCGCCGGCAGTGTATAAGGAGCGCTGGAATCCCCCAGTGGCTGGCCCGGCGGAGCATGTTTACTCGCGGGATCACCTCCCTGTATCATAAAATATTGTATCACACGATGAAAAAGCAAACTGTCGAAGTATCTGCTTTTTACGAGCCGCAAAAAATTATCACGGTGTAAAGGTGTTGAATCGGATAATCTCAAAATGATAGTTCCTTGTGTAGTTACCATTTCGATATCCCTTTTCCTGTCTTTTCTCTTCAGTTTCGTCTGAGATTGAGTGCTTGCCTCTATCGATGAAAGGATCAGGCCAATCAATAAAAGGTATTTTAAATATTTTCCAAACTGCATAAATCCCGCATTCTAATGTATTGATCAGGCGAAATTAAGAATGGAACATCAAAAAAATTGATAAGCCCGGGAATGATATTTGATTAAAATTTTCAAAAAAGCATGATACGTAAATTAAAATCCGGCGAATACAGACTTTACTCACGCAAAGCGGACCCTAAGACCAGGAAACGCAGAAATCTGGGAACTTTTAAAACGCGGCAGGCAGCCGAAAAACACGAGAAGGAAATACAATATTTTAAGAGAAACTAAAAAAGCTTAAAGCGTAAGGCGTAAAGCGTAAAGCAAGGGTGAGGCTTGTGGAGTCAGGTTAAAGGCTTAATAGTTTTTGTAAATGGTTGTTCCGGGCAATGATTAAATTTGCATTTTTTATGCAACCGAATCATCCGAAAGACAGACTTGACATTATTAACGAAGTTCTGGAAGAATGTATTCTGGCGTATCCTGTATCCTCCTTCATCATTAGTTTATATAAGCAATATCAACAAAGAGGATCCTTAAGCAAAAAGCAATTACAGGGATTGTATGGAAAGGCTTCAAAAATTGAACAACTTCCTCCCGGAAAGCTTGCGACTATTGAGGCGATTATAAAGAGAATGCCCACCCGTTATAAATCCGAACTTCCGGAGATTAAACCGTTATTTGAAAAAGATGAAGCGACCGGTCTTCTGATATCAGACATCCTGGCGAAATACCCGCAACATAAAAGAGTACTCTTTCTCAAGACCAAATATGACAATAACGAAGTACTCAACTCTACAGACCTGACTGATTTAAAAAGATTCAAGTCCCTCCTGAAGTGAGGCTAAGGCTAAGGCGAAGGCAAGGCTAAGGCTAAGGCGAAGGCGAAGGCTAAGGCTAAGGCGAAGGCGAAGGCGAAGGCTAAGGCTAAGGCTTAAGGTGAGGGCTTTTCACGATTTATCGTGTCGAATATTTCCGCTATTGTTTTTTATACAAATTCAATGCAGCCCTGACAGCCGGATATTCCTGCACCCGTTGCATGGTAAGCAATGCTTCAATCGTAGACTCTGCACCAGAATTCAGATTCACCTGATTGCCTGTAGAAATAGCGTCAAAACAACGACCGGTTGTTGAATCGTACATATTTGCAGAAGCATTATTGTTGCCTAAAAACCAGGCCGCCAGATGTCCTGCCATATCTGCATATTGCGGCAGTCCGGTAATTGCATATGCCTCAATGGATGCGAAGACCATGGGTCTGAATCCATAAGCAATTTGTTCATAATCGTTTTCAAGAATGGGCTGGAACTGGCTATTGCTATAAGAAATACTGATACTTGATTTAAATGAATTCATGATCAGCCACGGATAAAAATGATCTATTTCATCCAGGGCTTTCGCACTGTAAAGGCTATCATTTAAAAATTCACCCAGGCTTAATAGCGCGAAAGACTGATCACTGCCATAGGCATGCCATTGATTTTGCGCGCTCAAAAAAACGGAATAAGGAAACTGATTCGCATTACCCTCCTGCATCATCAGTATACCGTCCGCCAACTTCCTTAGATAGTTTTGAATCACTGTATCTATGTTGTCTTTACAATATGGAATTAATCCAAGAATCAGCGTAGCAGCCTGATCGGTTGAACTGCCTGCCGGCAGCCATTGAGGCACTGTAATACCGCTGACCACTTCAGTTGTGTGTGGAAGATTCAGCAGATCGGATTTGATATTGCTGACAAGTTTTTTTACGGACAAATCTATATTGGCGCTCAGTGCAGGGTTTTTATTTTTTATAATGGGCGCAGATTCGGTAAGTGCCTGCAGTGCCCGCCATGACCACCAGTTGGCGGTTGCCATGCTCGTTACACCCGTCGTATTGATAGTCCCACCGGATTGTAAAAAATTATATAGATATCCATTACCCGCCTGCATAGACAGCAGAAATTGAATGAGGTGAAATGTTTTTGACTGCATCGCTGTGTCTGTTGCAAACTGATCGCTCCGGATATAAACAAGAATCGCCCTTGATACATCATCCACACAGGTGAAGCCTTCACCGGTCGCTTCCACATGATGATAATCAGGATAGGCACTATAAATAAATATTCCTGCTGACGGAGTGCCATCAGGAAAAGTAACAGGCGTGTACAAATCATTCAGATGGTTTAGGTTAACAAAGGGAGTATCCTTTTTAACCGGTGGCACGGGAGGACTGGTAGTATTTTGTTTTTTACAGGCAGTCGAAATGAAAGCAACCAGGATAATAAATAACAAAAGATGTTTTACTTCTCTCATACAGTATTTTAAAAACCCCTGCAATGAAATCCATTGCAAGGGTTTTAATGATCGGCCTTTTACAAAGTGGACTGATTCGTATAAATTGACTGGACCTGAGGTCCCGTTAAAGCAACATTATAGAACATGATATCATCCATATCACCCGTCCAGAATCCTCCATAATCCACCAGGAAATTTCCGGATGCATCAACGGTCAAATATTTAGTGAGTGGTAAATCTGCGCCGATTACCAGATTAACCGGGCTTGTCAGAGCAATGGGCGTTCCGGGTGTGTTGGTCCATTCCTTGACCAGGGTACCGTTTATATAGAAATCTTCAACACCTGCTTTGTAAGTAGCCACCAAATGGTACCAGGCTGTACCGGGTACAATAGCTGTTCCGGCATCATCGCGATCATAGATCGTTGTGTCCCCTGGTGCAGGTGTAGGTTCAAATACCTTTACAGTAAAGAATGGAAGGAATGGTTGAGTTTGAAATTTAAAACCATTCCAGCGGTTCATCGCAACAATATAACAATTAGCCGGATTGACTGTTCTGCCCGCTGTATCCTGTCTGACCCATGCACTGATGGACATCTGTGTAGGATTCAGAGACGGTGTATAAGGAACTTCAATATTTGCACCATGATCAAAATGATAAGCCATACCAGCCTGGTTGAAGCGATCTTTTGTGGTTGCAAGAACACCCGCTCCAAAAAATGCATGTCCCACTGTAATGGTTCCGTTGTGTCCGTTTCCGGAAGAATCATTCGCGTTGCCGTTCATTTTCCAATATGCAATCAGGTTAACTGCCGCGATCTCACCTATATACGTCCCCTTATACGATACAATAGCTCCCGCGAGGTTTGCCGCTGCATTGGTCAATGTGGCCTGCGTGGAAGTCGGATCATTCAGGATAGTCGTTGCTGATGCAATGGCGGTATTCAATGCTGCTTTGGAACCTGCGGTATATTGCCCGGGTTTTGTTCCTTCCACTGTATGTGTACTGTAATAACTAGCTGAATCCAGTGCTTTCTGTAAAGTTGTCTTGTCAGGTGCGGGAGGCGGCGGCGCAGGCGTATCGCTTTTACTGCAGGCCGCAAAAATCAGTACAATCATTGCGCCCAGCAGCATGATTGTTTTTAGAAATTTAAATCGGATAAATGTTTGTGTCATGATAAGAATTTTTTTTAAATGATTGAAGGTGACGCGTTACTAATGCAAAGCTTTATTGGTATCCCTTTCGCCCTGCGGAATCGGAAAATATTTATCTGTGTTATAATTGAAATTGGGGCTGCCACTCATGGCTTTTGTAGCATATGCTTCTCCCCAGCGTATGATGTCAAAATAGCGGTGAAATTCAAATCCAAGTTCCACGCGTCTTTCATGTTGGATTTGTCCTCTCAATGTAGCCTGATCCGTATAAAAGATGTCCGGTAAAAGTCCGACAGGAATCGTACCCAGATGTGTTACAGAGTCAATTTTAAACTGAGCCAGTGAATCGTCATACAGATAGCTTTCCCTGGCGCGTTTTCTCACCAGATTAACGGGTATGATGGCTTCAGGCCCTCTTCCGATTTCATTGAGGGCTTCTGCGTACCACAACAGCAGATCAGCATAACGGATAACGGTATAATTTATATCCGCATCCCCTTTGAGATTGATCGGAATTTCAGAAAAGGGTTGCTGATGTTTTCTTGTAAGGTATCCGGTTGGAGACCAGGACTTGCTGAATGTTTCTCCATTAAACCATCGCAAACTATCTCTTCCGATGGTGTAGTCCAACCGGGGATCATAAATACCGGATATTGTAATTTCAAATTCATCCACAAAACTTTGCGTGGGCGCATTGAATCCATATCCCCCGTCAATACGCGGTGCGAACCATTGGTTCAGAGAATTTCCTGTGGCCGGAACCTGGTTACTCAAATGCTGTACCTCAAATATTGACTCTTTATTATTCTTGTAGTTTGCACTGAAATCCTGAGCGTACAAAGGCATGAGCGCATACTCACCACCTGAAATGACAAGACCGGCCGTTGCCGCAGCGCTATCCCATTTACTCTGAAACAAATATGCTTTTGCAAGCAGTGCAGTAGCAGCCCCACTGGTTACACGGCCAATATCCGCACCGGTATAACCCGAAGGAAGATTTCCAATAGCCAGCTTTAAATCCGCTTCGATGACAGACTCAAAAATAATCGAAGCAGAGGTTTGCGGGATCTGGAGTTCTTCTGCGTTCTTTGGTTCCAGTATCACCGGCACATCACCAAAAATATTCACTAAAGTGAAGTAGTACCACGAACGTAAAAAACGGGCCTGGGCTAAAATGGCCGCCTTCTTCGTCTCATCCATTGGAATAGGCGGAATACGCGCAAGCACTATATTACAACGGCTGATACCTTCATATAGAGTGCTCCATTCATTCGCCAGATTGCCATTGATGGGTGAAACATTAAACTGATCAATCAGGTCGATGTCTGCCTGGTCGCCCGGGTCTCCGCCCTTTTCAGCGTCATCCGACGCAACGTCTCCGAAAACCCATAAACGATTTTGTGATGTAGAAGTAAAACTTAAAGGCTGATATGCTGCATTGATTGCAAAAATCGCCTGTTGCTCTGTCTGATAAAATTCAGTATCGGGATAGTCCCCCACAACTTCGGTTGTGAGAAACTTTTTACAGCCAGCCGCTGAAAGTATTAAGATTGACAATAAACCGGTATAAATAAAACTTTTTTTCATGATCGGAAAAATTAATCCGTGTTTATTTCAAAAATTCAGGTTGATTCCAAAAAAATAACTCTTCGCACTGGGATATGTACCCCAGTCAATTCCGGCGGTCACGTCACCCTTTGTATCCTCATTTTTCACATTATCACTGATATGCATCTCGGGATCAAGACCCGTATACTTTGTAATCGTCAACAGGTTCTGGGCCGACACATAAATCCTCAGGCTTTTAATATGTGCGCCCTGCATCAGCTTCGAAGAAAAAGTATATCCCAGCTGAATATTTTTCATCCGCAGATAGGATGCATCTTCCAGAAAACGGCTGGAAGGCGTTTTGTTATTTGTTGAACCCAGCCAGGAAACCCTGGGCATGGTATTACTTGTTCCTTCGCCATGCCAATGTTCATCGTACACACGCTGGGTAAGATTAAAAGCACGATAAAATCCTTCGATATCCTGATTTACCTGCAGGTAGGATTTGTTACCATATGATCCCTGGAAGAAAACGGAAAAATCGAAATTGCCATATTGGAGATTGGTTGTTAATCCATAAGTGAAAATTGGAATGGCGCTTCCTAAATAAGTCCTGTCTTTTTCATCAATCACCCCATCTCCGTTCTGATCTTTGAATTTCACATCACCCGGTCTGATATAGTTTCCCTGGTATGCATGTTTGAATATATCTGCCTCATTTTGAAAAATTCCTTCCATCTGATACAGATAAAATGAACCAATCGGATGACCTACTTCCGTTAAAGTAGCGTAGATACCATTGTCGATTCTTCCGCCCGGTATCGGGGCACCATTGTCCAGGGATAATACCTTATTAGTGAGCGTGGCGAAATTTCCAACGAAATTGTATTTGAACTTATGCTCATTATTTCTATAGTTGAATTCCAGTTCGACTCCGGTATTTTGAACACTGCCTGCATTTACAAATGGTGTGGTGGCGCTACCACCGATCAGAGGAAGAGGGATCGGTATCAGCATATCTGTAGTCGTCTTGATAAAATAATCCAGCGACATAGTCAGCCTGTTTTGCAGGATACCGACATCCAAACCGACATCGAACTGTGTAGAAGATTCCCATTTTACATTTTCATTGCCTCTCGTCTTAATCGTATATCCCTGATTGCTGGCGGGCTGATCACCAAATACATAGTTGTAATCACGGCCTACAATAGAAGCCCAGGGATAATTACCAATATCCTGATTGCCCAGCTGACCGAAACTTGTCCTTATTTTCAGTGTTGAAAACGAAGGAAGCATATCCTGAAACCATTTTTCATTGGCTATATTCCATCCTGCGGAACCCGAATAAAAATTTGCATACCGGTTATTTTCGCCAAATCTGGAAGAACCATCGCGCCGCACATTAAAAGACAACAGGTATCTGCTGTCATAGTTATAACTCACATTTGCAAAAAGCGAAAAAAGTGCCCATTGTTGCTGACTTTCCGTAGCTGTCCGGGACGTCACATTCAGCCCATTTCCCAGGAAACGCAGATTTGAAATCTGATCGGGAAAATTTCTGTCGGACCCAGCCTGTGTTATGATATTATTACTAATGGCCTCTGTACCGAGCAGAAAACTGAAATTGTGGACACCGCCAAACGATTTGATATAATTTAAAGTATTGTCCCAAACGATATTGGTGTTTGTAATATTTGTTTCCGTTAAAACACTTGGACTATTTATACGCAGGTTGGTGCCGTAGTTTTCATCAAATCTCTTATCCTCTGTGATGATGACATCGAGGCCAATGTCGGACTTGAACTTCAAGCCTTTAATAATTTTGTATTCCCCATATAAATTTCCAAACACCCTGAATAGTTTTTCTTTGTTGTCAGTTTTTGCAGCCAGGGCCACCGGATTATAACCATCCCCAAAAAACTGGGGATATTGTGGGAGATCCGTATAACTTCCGTCGTCATTAAAAACGGGTATGGCCGGAGTTCTGAAAAGTGCGTAACGTACCACACTGCCACCGTTGCCGCCGTAGCCATCTCCGGAACTGCCAACCATATTT
The DNA here is from genome assembly GCA_963759335.1 of uncultured Bacteroidota bacterium. GTDB lineage: Bacteria > Bacteroidota > Bacteroidia > Chitinophagales > Chitinophagaceae > Puia. The sequence continues at coordinate 1,262,839 of CAVWYU010000017.1, read as the reverse complement.
TTATCCGAGTATGAAATATTTATATTATTCCCGAAAGACAGTTTATCGGTCAGTTCCACATTCAGTTTTGTTCTCAATGAATAGCGGTTAAACCATGAATTGATGATGATGCCATCCTGATTAAAATAACTTCCCGAAACGAAATATTGCGTTTTATCGTTACCCGCCGCTGATTGACAATTCGTGACTATGCATCGGTGCCTTCTGAAAAATAGAAGAGACCCAATCAGTATTTGCCATCGGAATACCGTCGGGAATTGGTATGCGTTTTAATGTTGCATTTGTGATGTCTGCGTTATCGTTTGCGACTGCTTCGTTATATAATTGCACATACTCAGATGTGTTTGCCATTTTAGTCAATGCACCATGCTCCTGCATACCACCGTAACCATTGTAAGTGATTTGCGTCTTTCCTTTTTTGCCGCCCTTGGTTGTGATTACAATAACTCCATTGGAAGAACGTGCGCCATATATCGCTGTAGAAGCTGCATCTTTTAACACCACAATGGATTCAATATCGTTGGCGGACAGAAAATTAAATCCATCCTTTGTTGAAATACCGTCAATGACAACCAACGGATCATTATTATTAATAGTTCCAACCCCGCGTATTCTCATTACGATCCCTTCGCCCGGCTGACCGGTTGTTTGGGTAACCCGAAGACCTGCGGCTTGTCCCTGCAAAGCCTGATCAGCAAATCCAACCTGCAGCTTTGCAACATCTGCTACATTTACAATAGAAACAGCACCGGTAATATCCGCACGCTTTTGTGTCTGGTACCCTATTACAACTACTTCGCCCAGGGCCCTGGTATTTTCAACCAGCTGAACGTTTAGCACAGACCGTCCGTTTATTAAAATTTCCTGGTCCTTATATCCGATAAAACTGATAACAAGTACTCCATCGCCGGAAGCGATTACAGAATAGTTGCCTTCCTTATCCGTCAGAACGCTTGTGTTGGTGCCTTTGACAGAGACCGTAGCTCCAATCACTGGTTTACCATCTGCATCTGTTATCTCGCCTTTGACCGGATCGGCGGACAATGATTTTTCAACAACGGGAATTATTATCTTTTTCGAATTACTAACCAGTACTAAATTCTTCTGAAGATTAAATGAAAGACCGGTCTGTTTTGAAATATTGTCGAGCAGACTGATCAACAAATGCTGCCCTACCGGCAACTGCAGCAATTGATGGATGTTTACCAGATTCTCATCGTAACCAAAAGAAAGCGGGGTTTGTTTTTCAGTAACTTCAAAAAATTGGACCAGTGTAAGATCACTTTTGGCAACCGTGATCATGATTTCACCGGAAGAAATATGATCACCCGGTGCGGCCATGGTTTTGTTTATACAAGTCAATGTAAAAACCATAAATACATTCAGCCCGAATAAGGGCATGAAAAGCCGGGAGCAGACATTTCGCATGGCAACGTTAGATTATAAAACGGTTCAACTTATCTGATCAGTATCGTATCTCCCTCCACGTGACTTGTCAGTCCTTCGATTTCACAGATGCTGCTTATTATTTCACTGGCCGTGGCGTTTGTAAATTCACCCGTAAAACGCCATGGCTTTTTATCGGATTTATTTATTAATGTAATGCCGAATGACAGCTGTATTTTTTTTGCAACGGCGTCAAAATTGTCCTGTCTGAACAAGAGGCGGTCCACTTTCATTGGAGAACCATTTTCGATCTGCCACTTTTCCTTAAATAATCTTCTGTTGTATTGCGTATAAACCACCCGTTCATTCGGGTTTAAAAATATAGATTGTATAGAATCGGAAGTGGTCGCCATGATTTCTACCTTTAATTTGCCCTTCATCAATTCTATCATCATGACTGAATCTTTTCTGTCCTTCCGTATTGAAAATATGGTTCCGAGAACGGTACAGATCAGGTCATCCTGAAATACCTTAAAGGGGTGTTTGCTGTCTGCAGAAACATGAAACGAAGCCTCACCATTCAGGTAAACTTTTCTGATCGCCGGATCAAATTTTCGCGGGTATTTTAGTCCACTATGCGGAGCAAGCGTTACAACGGAACCATCACTCAGTGTCAAAACGAGGGGAATATTCCCATTATTAATATTTTCCACCATGTCAGGCATTGGACCTGATGGTACAGATGTATAAAAATATAAGGCCGCTATTAAAACAAGCGCCGCAGGAATCACCCAGCGCGCCACATTTTTCCTTATTCCTCTCCGGCCGGTATACGATTTATTCCAACGAAAAACCCTGAACACAGAACGGAAACCACTGGCTCCTGACTCCGGATACAGGGCATGCGTGATTTTTGACAGTTCCTGCTGATATTCTTCCTCAGGTAGTGTGAAAGAATAACTCCTGACAGTATTTTCAGATTCTATTACAAGCAACTTTTTTTCCGGATGACTGATGATCCATTTCTGCCAAAAAATAATGTCATCGGGATTATTGCGAAGACAATAATTTATAAATGTTTCATCCGTAATAAAATCACCCAACCGGTAGTTGTCGAGGTCCTTTTTTTCCATTCCCATTGAATTAGTCCAGTCACTGAAAGGCGCCTGCGGACTATAGTGGAGGTTTTTTCTTTTATTTACCGGGTTATTTTGAAATAAACTTTTTTATTGCTTTGATGGACGCCTGAGGCAAGAGGCTTGAGGCAGGAGGCTTGAGGCAGGAGGCATCTTCGCCATCGCCTAAGCACCACCTGCGTTAAAAACTTCGGCAGTTTGAAAATTTTTGACGATTAAAATAGTTTCGTCAGTTTAAAAAATCCGACTGGCGCAGGATGGAAATATTTCAGTTCCGGGTTTGAATACTGAGGAGATTCATTGATTTTTTCAGGTGACCCAGCGCTTCGTAGATCAGGTTATATACAGTGCGTATAGAAAGGGAAGTCTTTTCGGATATTTCAATATAACTGAGGTTTTCAAAAAATTTCAAACGAATCACTTCCATCTGGCCCCTGGAAAGATTTTTTAAAGATGATTGCAGATTGCATTTGTCTTCTTCATTTTGCTGAAAGGCGATCAGCAGGTCTTCATAAGGTAAAATATTGCTTAGGGAGCTTTCAAACAGACCCTGTTTATTCTTTTCGCTGTTTAAGCGGGACAATTCATGAAATATATTTCGACGCAGCCAGGTAAAAAGGTAAGAACGGATGTTTGTGACTTTATGATTCAGACGTGTCCGGGTTTTCCATATTTCCATGAACATCTCCTGGATACAATCTTTTATCATCTCCCGGTCTGCAGAAAGGCTAAAACCATAGGAGAACAGCGATTGGTAATGACTTTCATATAACGCAAGGAATGCATCCGGGTTTCCCCTGATCATACTACTCCAAAGATCTGTTTGCATATTGGCAAGAATCGTCAAATCAACGGTATCGTCCCTACTGATTCTTTAAATCCCAGTAACACAATGTAACCTATTCCGATGCAGCACGAAGAAATCGTTTTTTGAGAGCGTTTTACGGTGAATTCGACGAGCTCTTATTCAGATTGGGAAACAGCAATTGTTTTGATGTTCACAAACTCCATAATACCGTGTCTGTCCAGCTCTCTTCCATAACCTGATTTTTTGATACCTCCAAAGGGAAGCCGGGGATCCGACTTTACCAATGCATTTATAAAAACTCCACCGGCTTCCAGATCTTTTGCCAGCTCGATTCCTTTTTGAATGTCCCTGGTCCAAATGCTGGAGGCCAGGCCATATTTCGAATCATTTGCCAGACGAACGGCATCAGATTCATCTTCTGCCAGGATCACAGCAGCCAGCGGTCCAAAAGTTTCTTCATCAAATGCGGGCATATTTTTTCGTACGTCCAGTAAAAGTGCCGGTTTAAAATTGCATCCTTCCATTTCTCCACCGAATTCAAGTTTTGCACCCATCTTAACTGAATTCTTTAATTGCTGATCGATGGATTTAGCGAGATCCAGACGGGCCATAGGACCCATATTTATATTTTTATCAAAAGGATCGCCCTGCCGAATGTCTTTTAACCTGATCAGAAAATGATGGAGAAAATCCTGTGCTGCATCTTTTAAAATAATGAATCGCTTTGCCGCAATGCAGGATTGTCCGGCGTTTTGCATGCGTGAATTCAAAGCCACCGAAGCTGCCATTTCCATATCGGCATCCGGTAAAACAATCAGAGCGTCCGACCCTCCGAGTTCCATCACTGATTTTTTTATATTGGTTCCCGCCAGTGCAGCAACTGAACCACCCGCACGCCCGCTACCCGTGAGAGTTACTGCATGGACCGTATCAGAGGAAAGAATTTTAGCGACGGCCGGTGTATCAATGATCAGAGAAGCAAAAACTCCTTTCGGAGCGCCCGCTTCCAGAAATATTTTTTCCATTGCCAGCGCGCAGCCACATACATTCGGAGCATGTTTTAATAAAGTCGTATTGCCGGCCATGATAGTAGGAGCTGCGTACCGGAATACCTGCCAGAATGGAAAATTCCATGGCATGATTCCCAGTATTACTCCGATGGGCTGAAAGCATACAAAACTTTTTGAATAACCTGCTTCCAATATTTCATCTTTCAATAATATTTCCGAATGATCCGCAAAATATTCGGCGGTGCCGGCGCACTTTTCCACTTCCGCCATAGCTTCGGAAATTATTTTGCCCATTTCATTTGTAATCAGTGAAGCCAGCATTTCCTGATCGCGTCGCAGGATGGACGCGACATTCTTAAGAACTCTGCCTCTTTCATAAAAACTGAATTTTCTCCAGGTCTGATATGCGTTGGAAGCATCACTGATCGCCTGATCCAGCTGGCGGTCATCCATTAACGGATATTCGGTCATCAACTTCTGTGTGAAAGGATAGATGGATTTGAAGGTTTGAACTGCCATCGGGACTTCTTTTATAAGTATGAAAGAATGGAAGTATGGAAGTATGAAAGTACTGGTTTTTTACTTCCATACTTCCATTCTTCCACACTTCCATTCTACTTGTGCTGCATCATTTCGTCCACTACTTTGAAGTTCATGATGTAAATGTCCTCAAATCCATTACCGCTGGAGTTCAGTTCCTGCCTGATTTCTGTAGCAGATTTTGCATTTGGGAAGGGGAATTTTATTGATTGCCTTTTGCTGGTGAAGAAAAAATATTTATGGTCCGGACTGACAAAAGGGGAATAATCGAGCGCCGGGGAATTGATCCCGTTCTCAAAATGAACAGCCGGCTGCCATGAACCCTCTGTATGCAATGCATAATATAAATCCCCGCGTCCCAAATCATCTTTCCTTTTATAGGAAGAAAAAATAATAAATTTTTCTTCCGGGTCAATAAAGGCATTGAAATCATCCTGTTTGGAATTCACTGCATCAGGCAGGGTTTGCGCTGGCGAAAATGTACCATCTTTTAATACAGAGATAAAAATATCATCTCCCCGATCGTCATTGTTTCTTGTAAAATATAAATTTCCGGATTTTGTCAGCGAAGGATAAAATTCATCCTTGTCAGAATTCACTTCAGCACCCAGGTGAACAGGTCCTTCCCATCTATTTCCATTTTTTTGAAGATACCAGATATCATAATCCTTCACAGTATCTGATAATTTCAACGGGCGATTCGAACTAAAGAAAAGCCTGTTGCCATCCGGAGAGAAGGCGGGTTCCATATCATTGTATTTTCCGGAAAACCAGGCTGTATCGGGTTTAGTCCATTGATTATTTATTTTATGTGCGTGAAGAATTACAGAATATAATCCGAAATACCATTGAATCGTATAAAATAAATCATTTCCGTCAGGTGATATCGCCATGTCCCGATTTGCAAACCCGTCAGAAATAACGCCCGGTGCAAAAACACCTGGTGTATCAGCAGCAATAAACTGAATAGACTCCTGAGCTGATGAATGTTGGAATATGCACACAAAAACTAACAGAAGTAATTGCTTCATAATTGTCAATTGTCAATTGTTAATTGGGTTTGCTTTGCGCTTTACGCTTTACGCTTTACGCTTAAAAGGAAGATAACAGAATAACAGCAGACTCACTGCTGGGCTGAGGGTGAAAAATGGGGTGATTCGGCTTTCATATTTTCCCGCCTCAGATCTACTTTATTCAATTCACTGAAAATTTGTCCGTCCTCATAGTCAACCGCTACGAAAACAGTCAGATGCTGATTGGCAGGTCCCCTGAAAGATCCTTTCACCGGACTGCAATCTGCGAAATTCCTTCCGGTGGCCAGCTGTATATGTGTATTTGTAACCCATACATTGTTTGTGGGATCAATTCCAGCCCACCCGAACCGAGGAATCCATGCTTCTACCCATGCATGGGTAGCACCCTCCCCTCTTAATCCGCTTTTATTGGGACAAATATATCCACTCACATAGCGGCTCGGAATATTAAGTGTCCGCAATACCTGCAGCATCACGTGTGCAAAATCCTGACAAACACCTGCATTCTTATCGATAATTTCGTCGACCGTTGTTTCGACAGTCGTAATGCCTTTTATATAATTAAAATGAGAAAAAATATATTCACAGCAATTTTTGACGGTGATGGCTACAGAATGATCCGGACTATAAACCTTCTGAACCATTTCATCGATCCGGTTCTGGGAACGGATATAATCGGGTCTTGAGAGCTCTACCAATTTTAAATTGCCATTTACCTCATTCCACATTTCATTAAAAACACTTATAAAATTTATAGTAAGATCCGAACCGCGTGTTGTTCGGACAATCAGGCGGCTGTCAATCACCAGTTTCTGATGGGGAGGAAATAAATTAAAGTTCGCGGCTTTATTATCCCAGTAATCATAAAAATAAAGCAACTCGGGATTTCCGGTAATCGTCAGTTCCTGCTGTAAAATTTCCTGATCGGCAGATATGACGGGAAAGATTTTTATTTCATTCATGCTCTCCTGGATCAGCCTGTCATACTCGTAGGTAGTAATGTGCTGAATCTTGAAAGTGGGCATGAATAAAACTTAAGAATAGGAAAAAAAATGTTGTACCATTTTCTGATTAAATTCAACCAGGTCAGTTTTGAGTTCTTCAAAGAAAACGGGCACTTTGTCTTTTGTCAGCGAGTCCAGTTCCATAAACCGCACTTTACTGAAAAGTCGTCCAAAAATCCGCAGTAAAGCAGACCGTTCTTCGTTCGCATTGTGCCCGATCACTTTATTGAGGTTGTGTTCAATTCTTTGCAATGAATAAATGACCGAGCGGGTGAAATTCTCATTTAACAATACCTGGTGTAATACATTATAGTTATGATTCCCGCTTCTGTATGTTTTCACATGTAATTCATAGCCGGACAAACTGAATAACAAATATTTCCATTGCAGCAGGTCATTCGTATCTGCTTCCTTAAAATTTATCAGTTCCAGTTGTTTCTCAGCAAAAGCAATCGTCTGAAAGCATCGTTCGGTATATTTTCCCAGATTCATGAACCACCATCCGATGCCACGTGGCATGGTGATGTCTGTGATGCCCGCATACATAACCGTATGTTTAATCAGTGGTTCCATTACTTCCATCCCAAGAAAAGAATTAATTTTTTGCTGAAGAACAGACTGATTGACGAGGTGATACATCTGATTTACTTCTTCCCATACTTCTTTCGTTATATGATCCTGAACACCACGCGCATTTTCCCTGGCCTTATTCACCAGTACCTTCAGGGAATTTGTATTTAAATGATCGATGAGCAACAACTTGATGCAGGCTTCGGTATTGTTTTCAATCGAAGTAAGGTAATCTTCATCCACTTCCGTAAAAATTTCCATGACCGCCTTCCAGGTCATGGTACCTTTTACGTCTTTATCGAGTGAAAAAATATAATGTGTCGCAGTCAGCCTCAACATTCCATCGGCTCTTTCCATATACCGATTCAGCCAAAAAAGCGAGTCTGCAATTCTGCTTAGCATGAATATTCCATTTTAGATATACTGAACATTAATCAATGATCCAGGTGTCTTTACTGCCCCCGCCCTGGGAAGAGTTTACAATCAGCGACCCCTTTTTTAATGCAACGCGGGTTAATCCTCCGGGAACAATCTGCACACCGGAAGGTCCGCATAGCGCATAGGGACGAAGATCCACATGTCTTCCTTCAAATTTTCCATCGATGAAACAGGGCGCTGTGGAAAGATTGATGATGGGCTGGGCGATAAAACTCCGGGGATCTTCTTCAATTTCCTTTTTCGCTTTTGCCCAATCTTCGTCTGTCACCTTATTTCCCATCACCATCCCATATCCGCCGGATTGATTCGTGCGTTTAATGACCATCCTCGTCAGGTTATCAAAAACAAACTGGCGGGTGTCGGGATTGCTCATTTCATAGGTTTCAACATTGGGCAACAAAGGTTCTTCATTCAAATAATATTTTATCATGGCGGGCACATATGCATAAATGGCTTTATCATCAGCGACTCCGTTGCCAACTGCATTTACGATGGCAACAGATCCCTTACGATAGGCAGACATCAGTCCCGGCACGCCCAATGCGCTATCCGGTTTAAATATCAGCGGATCCAGGTAATCGTCATCCACCCTGCGATATATCACGTGCACCTGTTCCAGACCCTGTGTGGTTTTCATGTACACTTTGTGATTGTCTACAACCAGATCCCTGCCTTCAACCAGCGCAATACCCATTTGCCGGGCCAGAAAAGCATGTTCGTAATAGGCAGAATTATAAATTCCGGGTGTCAGCAACACAACATTCGGGTTGGAAATCTGGGCAGGCGATAATGACAGAAGGATTTCGTGCAATAACAAGGGATAATTACTCACCCGACGGATCCGGGAGCTGGCTACCAGCTCAGGGAAAAGGCGTTTCGTAATTTCTCTGTTCTCCAGCATGTAGGATACACCGGATGGTGTGCGAAGATTATCTTCCAGTACATAAAAATCACCATTGTCACCGCGTATTAAATCGATTCCTGAAATATGGATAAAAATATCATGAGGAACCTGAATACCGGCCACTTCCCGCATATAATGCGGGCAGGAAGCAATTAATTCATGCGGAATTATTTTATCGTGCAGAATATTCTGATCCGAATAAATATCTTTCAGGAAAAGATTCAGTGCGCGAAGGCGTTGTTTTAACCCGTCCTCAATTTTTTTCCACTCATTGCCGGTCAGAATGCGTGGAATAATATCAAAAGGAAAAATTCTCTCTATACCGGCATTATCATTGTAAACCGTAAATGTAATACCCTGGTTCATGAATAAATCGCTGGCCAGTTTTTCCTTCAGCTGAAGACTATTTACATCCAGTTGCTTCAATGCATTGACGACCTGGATATAAGGTTCACGAAAATCGGGACCGTTTCCCATCTCGTCCCAAAAACCCGGAGATCCTTTGTATAAGTCAATTAAAACCTCGGGAATCATATAAATTGTTTGACTTGTAAAAATAGAAAAAGCAGCCGGGACAGCTGCAGATCGTTATCGAATGAAGTTATATAAAAATCGTTCAATCAGCAAAATAAGCTTAAAGCGGAAGGCGTAAGGCTAAAAGCTCTTTCTAAGTATCAAATCTTTTGCATAAACATCCATCGCTGGCCTTCCAGATCCTCCGCCCGGTATCTGGTACCGGGTTCACCAAATTCCAAATCAGATAGTATGCCGGCACCAAGTTTCCCCGAATTCTCAAAATGAGCCTGCACGTCATCAACGTAAACCAGCACTCCGTTTATGACATAGGGAACCGAATACCATTTTGCCGACTGGCTGCAAGATTGCCGGTGATGCAAAGGCGATTGATAATCTTTGCTCCCATTTGCCAGCATAATTAATCCTTCACCCATAGCAATTTCTCCATGGCTTAACTTTCCTTCATTATCCAGCCATTTGGTTTTTTCTGTAAATCCAAACACCCGGCACAACCAATCCATAGCGGCCACCGCATTTTCATAGGTTAGCATGGGGACAATATCCGTTTTCATTTTTTTAATTAAGATAAAGATTTAATGACAGTAAACGCGGGTTGGCCGAAAATCCTATATTAGTTATATAATTCCCAGGCATGAAGATTTATTTTCCGGCTCTCATTTTCTGTGTTTTTATTTTTTTATCCTGCCATCCGCATCCGGTGGCGGACAGGATTTATTTTAATGCAAAAATCTGGACCGGTGATTCAGCAAATCCGGAAGCAAAAGCCATTGCTATTAAAGATTCTCTGATATTATATGTTGGGAACGATTATCAGGCATATGCAGGCGGCCGGACTACACTTATTGATCTCCAGGGAAAAATGCTGGTGCCGGGATTTATTGACAACCATGTACATTTTCTGGACGGTGGTTACTATCTCGCCAATATTGACCTCAGGGGAGCAACATCAAAATCGGATTTTATTGCCACCTTTCGGCATTATACTGATTCAGCAAAAGGCAATGGCTGGATCAGAGGCGGAAACTGGGATCATGAAGCCTGGGGTGGAGAACTTCCACGCGCAGGCTGGATAGACAGTATCAGCGGAGAACACCCTGTTTTTATCAGCCGGTACGATGGTCATATGGGACTCGCCAATTCGATCGCACTAAAAATGGCTGGCATTACCAAAAACACCAGCAATCCACGGGGTGGAGAAATTGTGAAAGATCCGAAGACCGGAGAACCTACGGGTATCCTTCGGGACGACGCAACCAACCTGGTATACAGAATCATTACAGATCAAACGGAAAAAGAATTAGATGAAAGCCTGAGCCGTGCTGCCTCGCATGCTTTGTCAAACGGATTTACACAAGTTCATGATATGGGTACCTATGGCGGGTGGGTTGACATGGCGACGTATCTGCGGGCCGAAGCGGCCGGGAAATTGCCCATCCGTATATATTCTTTTGTTGCCCTTAGCAGTTGGGCAAGGCTGGACTCTTTTGTAAAAGTGAACGGCCGGGGAAATGATCTGTTACGATGGGGCGGCCTGAAAGGATTTGTGGATGGTTCATTGGGTTCAACAACCGCCTGGTTTTATCAACCTTATCTTGATGCACCCGGGTCAACGGGTCTGCAGGTCACGGATACCAATCTACTAAGGAAATGGGTCCTGGCAGCGGATTCCGCCGGTTTACAAGTTGCCTGTCATGCCATTGGTGACCGGGCCAACGACTGGATTATGAACGTGTATGCGGTGGCGGAAAAACTTCGGCCTGATAAAGACCATCGCTTCCGTGTTGAACATGCACAACATCTGACATCCGATGGGATTGAACAATTTGCCAGACTGAGAGTTGTTCCTTCCATGCAACCATATCATGCCATTGATGACGGAAAATGGGCTGCGAAAAGGCTGGACTCGCCGAGATTAAAAAGGACCTACGTTTTTAAATCCCTCTTAGAATCGAACGCAAATCTGACTTTTGGGTCGGATTGGCCGGTGGCTCCTCTGGATCCTATTGCCGGCATTTATGCTGCAGTTACCAGGCGTACCCTGGATGATAAAAATCCCGGTGGCTGGTTTCCCGCAGCAAAAAATTACTGTCGATGAGGCGCTGCGCTGCTATACGGTGAACAATGCATGGGCCGGATTTCAGGAAAACAAAACCGGAAAATTGAAAGCGGGTATGCTGGCTGATTTTGCAATTTTGTCAGAGGATCTGTTCAGTATCGCTCCGGAAAATATTCGTAAAACAAAAATCCTTCTCACCGTTGTTAATGGAAAAGAAGCGTTTAAACGCTGAAAGCGTAAGGCGTAATGCTTAAAGCCCGGAACAAATGTGATGAATGTGGCGGGGTAAGAAATTAAAAAGGTGAAAGTTAATTTGAAAATGACAAATTGGAAATGTGACATAAATCTTACTCAATTCACCCCATTCGTTTTAGCATTGGGCGATCCAATTAAAGGGATTTTTGCTTTACACTTTACGTTTTGAGCTTTACGCTTAAAACGGTTTATAAAATCCGGCTTTGTCCGTTACTCCCGGCCAGTCATCTGTTCTGAATGGCGACGCTGGAAATCCTTCCACATTGTAAAGATTAATTTCAACAGGAGCATTACTCCATCCATATCTGACGGCAACCGGAGTTCTAACAGAATCAGCGCTTACTTCCACCTGGTCATCGTGAATCACTGCTTTTGCGAAATAAAATTTTCGATCCGCTCCGGCGATTTCAAATCCGTTCAGAGCTCCGTATCTGTTTTTTGATATAAGGCCCTTCCCGATGGATGTAAAAGAGACAATGGCATTACCATTCGAAAAATTAACTGACTTATAAACAGGCCCGTTGCAGATTTGTGGAAGACCATATACATCATTCAAAGCAATGGCAGCGAGTCTGTAGCCCACAACCTGTTTGTTTTTCGGATGTATATCTTTGGCCTCTCCCACATCGGTGGTAACAGCCATGCCGGTTCCTGGAAGTTCCAGTGCCTTTGACTGCGATTCCCTTATCTCAGCAAATTTGTTTCCGGCATTGCTGGATTCATCCGATCCAAAACTGGCGAGTTGCACAAAGAGAAATGGGAATTCATCATTCCATTCCTTTCTCCAGCTCCTGATCATCAGCGGAAAAGTCTTTCTGTATTCATAAGCGTGGTCAACATTCGCTTCTCCCTGGTACCACAAAACGCCGCGGATCGTCATGGGAATGATGGGATGAATCATGGCATTATAAATAATGGCTCCTTCATTATTCATCCATTGCATAAAGTGATGCGGTCTGTCAAGCAACGGCAGCACTTTCCATTTTTCATCCGCCAGCGAAATTCTTTCTCCATCGAAATCCACGTATAAAAAGTCAGATGCGCCATGTATTCCTATTGTCATGTGATCAGGTACGGGCTGGTCACCTATTTTGACCAGTATGATATTTTTACCCTGTTTCCATGTACCCGCAGGTAGCGGAATCAAAATATTTTTGCCATCCGGAATGGACAACTTTATTCCATTCAGAAAAATACTAAACCGGATATCGCTTGTGCCCATACTTAATAGAGAAGGAAGATGTGCTTGTATCGAATCTATCGTGACTTCTTTCATCATGTATGCTTCTCCCCGATATGCCGGCAAACCATTCCAGTCAAGGTCGCCGGGGGCGGAAGTTGTCATCCATCCGGAAAAAGAATAATCCGGTTTCAGGAAATTTTCTTCCCGCATATCAGGCTTCACACCATTGTTATTTTTAACCAGTGTTGCATTCAGTTGTTTTTCGATTCTTGCATTTGTCTGATCCCAGTTTTCAGACATTTGCCCGGCATATTCTTTTAATTCGTCAGAACCCAGCATATCATTTTTGCTGATCCAGCATTCAACATTTGATCCACCCCAGTTGTCATAAATCAAACCAATGGGAACATGGAGCTTTTCATATACATCCCTTGCGAAAAAAAATCCGACGGCTGTAAAATCACCGGTCGTTTCGGGTGTTGATAAAATCCATTGTGCGGAATCGATAAATTCTTCCGGTTTAAAACTGAGCATATTCGGAATGTTCAACTGTCTGATCATAGGATTATTGGCCCGGTGTATTTCATAGTTCGCATTGATGGCCTGCTTAACCCTGAATTGCATATTTGACTGACCCGAACAAAGCCATACCTCGCCCATTAAAACATCCTGATAGGTTTTGGTTTCTTTTTTTGTTTTTACGGTCAGGATATAGGGACCTCCTGCTGGAAAGGCTGGCAGTGTGATCAGCCATCTGCCATTTTTATCGGCGAGCACAGATCCTTTTTTTTCTCCCAGTGAAACCGTTACCTCATCGCCGGATTTCGCCGCGCCCCATATTTTTACGGGCTTATCCCTTTGCAAAACCATATGATCATTGAAGATCGCAGAAAGATGTAATTGACAAAATGAATTGAAACAAAGAAGAACGAATAATACAATAAAAGGAGTTTTCATTTGGCGCCGTTAATAATTAAATGTCTAAGAAGTTATTGAACCGTATAGTTTTTTGATGCATCATCCAATATCAAAACCCAGTCCTGCCCATAACCGGAAGACGGCGGCCTGAATACAATATTTCCTGTATTCGCAATCAGGGAATCTTTTGATACAGCACCATTCCGGGGGTTAAACCAGGAAACATTTAATGTTTTCCCTTCTGTCTTACCCATGATTACAGTGAATGATTTACCTGCTGCAGAATAAATAAAAATATAATCCTTTCCACGCGTGGCCTGAATACGCTCGGAGACCGGCAGGTTATTTTCTAACACGAGTGTCTGATCGGGCACGCGTTCGGTCATCGGATGTGATTCCATCAGTTTCCTGACATATTTCATTTGATTTGCACCCGTTAATTGAAGTGCTTCGGGCCAGTAAACATGTGGTCCATTGATGGCTTCATGTGCCTTTGAATAAAACTGCCATATATCGTGACAGCCATATGTGTGACCACAGGCGCCCGAAAACAAATCCAGGTAGGCATATTGACGAACATCCAACGCATTACTGGTACCCAGTTCTTTCACATTAAAACAAACCGGGTGATCTTCATAAATGGGTTCTCCGTCCAACACGGGCCTGGCTGGTGTTCTCTGCCATGCTTTGTATATTTTATCATACACGGGCGTATTTCTGCAGTGCCCGTTCTGAAACATGTTTAACGACAGCCATTCATCATTAAAAAAATACTGTCCCGAACCCTGATCATTGGGTTGCGGATGATATGTGATCAGGGCTTTCCCCTTTCCCCCGACGCCTTCCAGGATACCTGCCGCCATGGATCTCCAGATTTTTAATTCTGTTTCATTTTGCGGGTTTCTGTCACCACCGAGTATCCATATCACGTTCCTGCTGTTTTTATATCTGTTTCCCAGCCATCTTCCATAAATTTCTGCATTCTCCGGATTAAAAATAACCGGACCCACACCCCATAATTTAGTCACTTTGTCGCCCCAGGTTGGTAACAAGCCAATAACAATTCCTTCCTCGGCGGCTTTATTTAATATGTAGTCCACATGTTTGAAATAATTCTCGTTGGGGGTTTTGGGATCATCATTCAACAGCGGAAGATCGCCGTATGCATTTGCCGTATGCAATCCATCAAACTCAGCCAATACAACAGCCTGAATGACCGTAAAACCCTGACTGCGCCTGGTTTTGAGGTATTGATCGGCCTCTTCCCGGTTCAGGCGATGAAATAATTCCCAGCCTGTATCACCCAGCCAGAAAAAAGCTTTTCCGTCCCGCAGCAGGTAATGCCCATCGGGACTGGGTTGGAACTGGGCTTTGTCAGAAAGAAAAAACAGGCAGCAAAGAATAACAAACAATCCTTTCATCGAATAGTAAGTTATCAAAAAAAATCAGAATCATTTTTTGGCTATATTCATTCTCTAAATTCTCACATGAGTAACCATCATCATCAAACGCCTCCGTTGGATACGCCGCTCGGTCCGACCGGAGGCCAGCGACTTTACTCCCTGGATGCTCTCCGGGGATTTGATATGTTCTGGATCATGGGTGCCGAGGAAATTTTTAATTCATTGGCCAAGGCAACCGACTGGCCGGCACTGAACTGGATTTCCAATCAGCTGACACATCCGGCGTGGAACGGATTCCATTTGTATGATTTGATTTTCCCGTTGTTTTTATTTATGGCCGGTGTCGCCACACCTTTTTCCGTGGGAAGAGAACTTGAAAAAGGCAACGATAAAAAAAAGGTTTTATTCCGGGTGGTCAGGCGGGGCCTTATCCTCGTAATCCTGGGCATTATATATAATAACGGGCTCCATTTAAGACCCTTTTCAGATATCCGTTTCGCCAGCGTACTCGGCAGAATCGGTATTGCCTATATGTTTGCCAATATCATATTTATCTATTCAAAAAGAAATACACAGATCATCTGGTTCTGGGCGCTGATCATTGGCTATTGGCTTTTATTAAAATTCACGTCCGCGCCGGGTTTTCCGGCAGGCGACCTGACTATGGAAGGCAATTTTGCTTCCTATATCGACAGAAGCATTCTTCCGGGCAAACTGTATCTGGGTATACATGACCCGGAAGGATTGATGTCCGACATACCTGCCATCAGCACCGGGTTGCTGGGTATACTTACCGGCACGTTTATCAAAACAAGCAAGCAGGACGGAACGCGAAAGGCCGGCTGGATGGCTGTGACCGGAATCGGTTTTATTATTCTTGCACTGATATGGAACTTCGATTTCCCGATTAATAAAAATCTATGGACCAGCTCCTTTGTTTGCCTGGTTGGCGGACTGAGTCTTTTATACTTATCGGTTTTCTATTACGTCATTGATGTGCTGGGTTATAAAAAATGGGCTTTCTTTTTTAAGGTCATCGGCATGAACTCCATCCTCATATATATATCCGGTCGCTTTATAAACTGGGAATATGCGACCAACGGATTTTTTCAATGGCTTGGTGAACTCAGTCCTGCTCTCTGGGCTCCGGTTGTCATGTCCTTGTGTTATATGGCGGTTAAATGGACATTTATGTATTTCCTCTATTTGAAAAAAGTATTTCTGAGGGTTTGATATTCCACACTCCACGATGTTACATATGAAAAAAATTGGTTCCTTATTATTATTCTGTTTCATTTTTCAGAGTGGGATTACCCAGTCACCCGTCAATGACCAGCCCGCATTTATCCGGGACAGTCTTGACAGTTATATCATAAAGGGCCTTCAGGATTGGACGGTGCCTGGCCTTTCCATCGTTATCATCAAAGACGGTAAAGTGGTCTGGATGAAAGGATATGGAGTAAAAGATATTGAGACTAAAAAACCGGTGGATGAGAACACACTGTTCATGATCGCGAGTAATACAAAATTATTTACAGGCAGTTCGCTCGCCATGCTGGAAACAGAAGGCAAAATTTCATTAGATGATCCCATTACAAAATATTTCCCGTCCTATCGACTGTATGATACTACTTCAACAAAACTGGTCAGCATTCGGGATATGCTTTCACACCATATCGGCACCAGGACTTTCGAAGGTGATTTTACGTTCTGGAATACCTCATTAAGCCGGGAAGAAATTATGAAAAGAATGCGGTATCTGAAACCGCCTTTTCATTTCCGGCAGGAATTCGGTTATTGTAATAGTTGTTTTCTGGTTGCAGGTCAGGTGATTCCTGTCGTGACCGGTGAGACCTGGGAACATTTTGTGCAGAATCGTTTCATTGATCCGCTGGGAATGAATCATACGCTTGTACTGTCTACCGGCGTGGCCGAACAAGCCGATGTGGCGGCGCCCTATTCTACGGCTTACACGAATCAGATCACGAAAGTGCCTTACGATAACTGGAATAATCTTGCTCCGGCTGCCAGTATTGTAAGTAATGTGAATGACTTATCCCATTGGCTGTTTATGCAGCTGGACTCGGGTCGTTATCAGGGAAAACAAATCATCCCGTGGCCGGCACTTCAGAAAACCAGGATTGCCAATACATGGATCCGAAGTATTATGTCAGAGAAGTATCCAACACATTTCACAGGATACGGTCTTGGGTTAAATATGCAGGACTATGCTGGCAGACAGGTTTACTGGCATACCGGTGGCGCAGGAGGTATGGTCAGCAATGTATGTTTTGTGCCGGAAGAAAAACTGGGTATAGCCATCCTTACCAACAATGACAATCAGGGATTTTTTGAAGACCTGCGTCATCAAATCCTCGATGCCTATCTGGGAGTGGCTTATGTAAACCGAAGTCAACAGGACCTCCCCAAATTCCTAAACGAAACAAATTCATCTTTCCAGCAAAGGGCCGGATGGAATGCACGGGTCGAAATGCACAATAAACCTCAGCTTTCATTGCTTTCATATACCGGTGATTACAACAATGAATTGTATGGGAAAATCCACATCAGCGCAGAAAAAAATCATCTGCTTATTCAATTTGACACAAAACCCGACCTGAATGCAACGCTGGAATATATGGACGAAGGTGAATGGCTTCTGAAGTACAATAATATTGTTTACGGAAGATTCGCGGTTAATTTTGATTTATCGGGCGGAAAAGTAAAATCACTGACGACAAAACAAAATCCCTATGTTGAAATTGATCCGTATATATTCAGCAAGATTGAATAATTCAAATATCCGGATATGCGGGCTCTGTTATTTGTAGGTATCGGCGGTGGATTAGGCAGCATTCTTCGATATGTGATTTCTGCATTTGTTGGAAAACACATACATATCGTTTTTCCGATGGGTACTCTGCTTGTAAATATATCCGGATGTTTCCTGATTGGTGTTTTTTACTCCATTTTTGCCAGGCATGCCGATTTTAATCCGGATTGGCGCCTTTTTCTGATCACGGGTATTTGTGGCGGTTATACTACATTCTCTACTTTCTCATATGACGGCCTCCTTCTGCTAAAGCAGGGATCCAGTCTTTCCTTTATGTTGTATGTACTTGGCTCTGTCGTAATCGGACTGCTGGCCACTTTTGCCGGAGCGGCATTGTTTAAATAGTTGACGGTTGGCGGTTGGCGGTTGACGGTTGACGGTTGGCGGTTGGCGGTTGACGGTTGACGGTTGACGGTTGACGGTTGACGGTTGGCGGAAAGCGTTAGGCGTTAGGCGTTGGGCGTTCAGCGTTCATTATATTTGCTGATTAAATGAAGGAAATTTCTCTAAAACGTCTTCGCCGCGCAAACGCTGTTTATTTTTTTATCTCGGGTTTTGGTTATTCAAGCTGGACTTCACGGATACCCGGTATTAAAGAATCTCTCAAACTGAACGACGCTCATTTCGGCACGCTGCTATTTATGATGCCCGTGGGTTTACTTGTCACCATGCCATTTACGGGAAAATTTCTTGACCATTACAAAAGCCGGACCATCATGCTGATCGGTGCCCTGATGTATAACGGCGTTCTCGCCTGCATGGGTTTCAGCGGTTATACATGGGTGTTAGGCATCGTTTTGTTTTTTTTCGGGTGTTCCCGGAACCTGATGAATCTATCCATCAATGCACAGGCCATCGGAGTTCAGGCATTATACACCCGGTCTATCATGAGTTCCTTTCATGCAGTGTGGAGTATGGCTGGTTTTGCAGGTGCCGCTTTCGGCTATTTAATGGTGACGCTGAATGTAATACCCGGATGGCATTTATTCGGCGTAAGTCTGTTTCTTACCGCGCTGACGCTTTATTATTACAAGGACGCACTGGATCAGCAACCGGATCATACAATGAAAAGGTCTCTGTTCTCCCTTCCTCCAAAAGGCATGCTTATATTTTCACTTATATGCTTTACCTCCATGGCTTGCGAGAATACGATGTACGACTGGAGTGGAATATATATCCGTCAGGTTTTACATGGTTCAAAGGGAGTTGCCACGATTGCTTTCGTCGTCTATATGGTGGCTATGACAACCGGCAGATTTATAGGCGATCGCATGGCTGACCGTTTTGGAATTCAACGGGTACTGGCCGCGAGTGGTTTGCTGATTACGACGGGATTTGTTGTTATCGTCAGTTCTCCTTTTATTTCCCTCACGCTGATTGGTTATTTGCTAACCGGATTCGGAGTTTCCTGTGTGGTACCGTTTGTATTCAGTCTCGCCGGGAAAATCCCCATGTCGAATCCGGGTGCAGCACTGGCTTCCATCTCTTCTTTGGGTTATCTGGGATTTTTATTGGTCCCCCCGATGATCGGATATGTAGCCCAGGCAACCAGCCTGCGTGTTTCGTTTGCCATCATCGCCCTGATGGGTTTGCTGATGGTCAGACTAAGCAGCCGGATTCAAATTCAGTAATAACCTGGCAGACTTATTTGATTACAAAACGTGGATTTCATTCAATGCAGATGTTTGATCATCCAGAGATCACAACCAAAATGCCCCGACTGACCCATAGGACCTGGCAGAAAAGTAAATCCTGCTTTTTCATATAGTCCGATCGCTGTCCTCAATTCCGGCATGGTTTCAAGATACATTTCACTAAAGCCAAGGTCAATGGCTTTCTGAAAACATTTTTCCATTAACATCAGTCCTAGTCCCTTTCCGCGCGTTTCCGGAAGAAGATAAAGCTTTACCAGTTCGCAATACCCGGCAGGCAGACCTGGCGTGGGAAAAACGCCGGAGCCCCCGACTACCTTCCCTGCTACCTCTGCTATAAAATAGGCGGAATCTAAAGCCGAAAATAATTTGAACAGATCATCGGTGGTAGGATCATAATAGACTGTTCCAGGTTTATTCGCTCCAAATTCTGCCAGTGTTTTTCTGATAATAGACGCTATGGATGCATTGTCGGCGGCTTCTATAGGCCTTATGCAGATGTTTTTCATGTCGCTGCAATTTTACCATATTTTCATGGATCAAGCTGCGGATTGTTATTAATCCTTCTTCCAGCGTGACATTCACCAGCCATATTTTGCGGCGTACCGGGACTTTAAATTAATTGAACGGAAGTAATCTGTAAGATGTGTACTAAAACCGGGGTATAAATGGGGGACAACTTAATTCAGCTCATGCAGGTTATTGGGATGTATCTGGACCTGAGTTCTGGACAAAATGATGATTCGTGTAACGAAATAAATCAGACCGGCAAGTGAAAGATAAAAAAGAACCGAGGTAACGGTGTCCATGGTAACACCCACTTTTAAATACTTCAGCAATCCTGTGAGACCGGAAATAACTGCAAAACACGCTGCCCAGGATATAAATTCTTTGATTTTCAACCTCTTTTCTCCGATTGGCGGAACGGGT
Organism: uncultured Bacteroidota bacterium; assembly: GCA_963759335.1. Taxonomy (GTDB): domain Bacteria; phylum Bacteroidota; class Bacteroidia; order Chitinophagales; family Chitinophagaceae; genus Puia. Next base: position 1,242,242 of record CAVWYU010000017.1, on the reverse strand, counting down.
TTCTGGGAAAAACCGGCATTAAACTGAACAGGTGATATATCAACGTTGTTTCTGCGAAACGTTTGCATCTGAAGTGTTTCCATTATGCATGAAAAATACGTGCCAAAACAAAGAATCGCGGTTTTCCAAGCCTTTACTAACTTTTATTTATAAGTTTTATGGGTGAATTTCTCCGGTTGAAACCAGATGGCGGAATGTTCACCACAGTATGGGGAACTGTAAAGCCGAAAGCTTAAGGCGAAAAGCGTAAAGCAATATTCTTTTGACTGACGTTTGGCGTTGGGCGTTTGGCGTTGAGCGTTGGGCGTTGAGCGTTGAGCGTTTGGCGTTTGGCGTTTGGCGTTGAACAATTTATTCCGATCGCAGGCTTGTAACCGGATTTGCGACAGCTGCCCGGATCGACTGGTAACTGATGGTTATCAAGGCTATCAGGAATGACAGACCTCCGGCGGCCGCAAATACCCACCAGTGAATACTTATCCGGTAAGAATAATTTTTCAGCCAGGTGTACATAGACCACCAGGCGATCGGTGCTGCAATCAGAAAAGAGATCAATACCAGGCGAAGGAAATCTTTTGAAATCAAATAAGTTATTCCGGCAACCGATGCACCCAGTACTTTGCGCACACCGATTTCCTTGATTCTGGTTTCTGCCATATATGTGGCAAGGCCAAATAAACCCAGGCAGGAAATAAAAATCGTTAGTCCGGAAAAGAATGCAGCCAGTACAGCCGTTCTCTTTTCGTCCTGAAATTTATTGGCGTATTCCTCATCCACAAAATGATATTCAAAAGGATATTCCGGGTTGTATTTTTTAAAAATAGATTCTGCCTGTTTCAGACTTTTGCTGGTCGGTTGCTGATTACTCAGTTTAATATGTACTACATTAAACCAACCCTTGCCGCCCTCAATAATCATCGGATGAGTGGGCTCATAAGGCGATCGAAGGATGAAATCATTTATCACGCCGATAATATGAAATTTAGTGTCACCATCTTTCACAATTTGCCCGACGGGTTCTTTAAATTTCATGACTTTTAAAGCAGATTCATTCAGAATCATGGCAGTTGAGTCTGTGATGTATTTATTCAGATCCATGTCACGTCCGCGTACCAATTGCAACCCGGTAGTTTTTAAAAAATTATCATCGGCCGAGTAGCGGTCAAAATCTGTTTTGTCGTTCGGGTCTTTACCTTCCCATTCAAATCCCCAGCTATCACTCCAGGCCTGAGTGAGCGGGGCACTGGTTTTTGTTACCGAACTGGCTGCTCCTGATGATATCAGGTCATTTTTAATAAGAGTGTAATTTTTTGCAATGTCTCCGGTAAGAAAATGATAGATCAGATTATTCTTATCGTAACCGGTATCTCTGTCCCGCGCATGATTAATCTGTTGCTGAACGATGATGGTGCAAATGATCAAAATAATCGCAAAGCTGAATTGCAATACGACGAGCACTTTTCTGGGTGTTACCAGTGCATTAACTTTTTTATATCCGCCCTTTAACACTTTTACGGGTTGAAAGGAAGAAAGGAAAAAAGCAGGGTAGCTGCCTGCCAAAATACCGGTTAGTAAAATGAAACCGAGCACCAGCATCCAGAAATTAATGTTATCGTATTGTATATAAAGTTTTTTGTCCGTTACATGATTGAAAGTGGACAGACTTAATTCTACAAGACCGATGGCCAGCAGAGCTGCGAAAAAACTTAACAGAATGGATTCGCCGAGAAACTGGCTGATCAGACCGCCTTTTCGGGCACCGACCACTTTCCGGATGCCTACTTCCTTGGCCCTTTTTTCACTGCGTGCTGTATTGAGGTTCATGAAATTAATGCAGGCAATTAATAATATAAAAGCTGCGATAATAGCAGAGAGTTTTACAAATTCGATCCGTCCCCCGTCTTCTACCGCACCTTTAAAATTCGAATAGAGCCTCCAGCGATCCATCGGATACAGAAACATTTCCCATTTAGCATCTTCATCTCTGTCGTATTTTCTTTTCAGGGTCAAAAGTTTTTGCTGTGCAGAAGCGAGGCTCGCATTTGGTTTCAACAGTACATATGTTCTGGTTGAATTATTCCCCCAGTTATGTTCTTCACCTCCGTCGAGGTGATTTAAATACGCCCATGGTATGAGATATTCAAATTGAAACCTGGTATTGCCCGGCGGATCCCTGACCAGGGCAGTAACACGAAATGTTTCCTTATTATCAATTTTGATCAGTTTTCCGATCGGATCATCATTACCAAATAACTTTTTGGAAAGTTTCTCCGTGACGACAATTGAATGCATATCATTCAGCGCCGTATGGGGATTTCCTTTGACCAAAGGAAAACTAAACATGTCCAGAAAAGAGGAATCGACAATGTTGCCCTGAACCATGATCCTCTTCTCTCCCACCGTAAACAGATAATTGGAAGGCCAGTTTACCCGGACAGTGGTGGCAACTTCAGGAAAATCGTGCATCATTGTCGGACCAAGCACTTTCGGGGTCGTATTCCAGCAATGTAACTCACCACTGAATTCAGCCCGGTTCCAGGCTTCATAAATCCGTTCCTTTTTCTGATGGAACTGGTCGTAGCTTATTTCATCATAAATCCAGAGAAGGAGTAAAGTAGCACTGGCCATTCCGATAGCCAGGCCTGTAATGTTGATCGCACTAAATCCCTTGTTTTTCCAGAGATTCCGGAAGGCTATTTTGAAGAAATTTTTTAACATGGGGGGACATTCAAAGTTTATTCATGTGAATATATGACGCCCTTTAAAACACGAATGTTGCATGATAAGGAAAAATCACCCTTATATCCCGGATAAGGACTGAGATTCATTTCACAGGCTTTAAACCTGAAATCCATTTTATGCAATCATCCATCCATAAACGGGCGCTTGTTTTGTTCGTCATTCCAAATCCATGTCCTCCCTGTTCGTATAAAAATACTTTCTCCGGAATATGTTGATTTTTAAGTGCTTCTGCAAAAACCACACTGTTCGCATAAGGTACTACGTTATCGTCTTTAGCATGAACAAGATAAGCAGGTGGCGTAAGCTCTGTTACCTGCATTTCATTGGAGAATTCATTTATTTGTTTTTCTGAAGGATGGGGTCCGAGCAGATTGTGGGCAGATCCCATATGAGCTATGGGAGATTTAAAACTGATGACGGGATAAATGAGCAGCATAAAATCCGGTCGTAGTGACACATGGAGGGGATTATCAATATAGTTTTTTTGAAAATGAGTTCCTGCTGTCGCAGCCAGGTGACCGCCGGCGGAAAACCCCATGATTCCAATGAGACTGGAATCTATTTTCCATTCAGCAGCCCGCAATCGCACAAGTAACAGGGCACGCTGGGCATCCTGGAGTGGTCCTATTTCCTTGTTGACCATTGTTTCATCACTTGGAATACGGTATTTCAAAACAAAAGCCGAAATACCCGACTCATTAAATCGCTGTGCTACTTCAGTGCCTTCGTAACCCATCGCCAGATTCGTATAACCTCCGCCCGGGCAAATAATAACCGCGGCGCCCGTTGCCTTCTCTGCAGGCGCCAGAAATATTGTGAGACTGGGTCTCGATACTTTTGATACGATCAGTATATTACCAGGTTCAATCCGGGAATATTCTTCATTTACAACCGTCCTGGAATTGGGTATTTCCTGGTCATACAGTGGAATCACGACTTGTGCATTTATTTGCAGACAAAAAATTGCAGAGAAAAAACAATTCACACAGCGGACCATCGCTCTTTTTGTCATTTCACTAAAGTTAAGCAACCCAAAGAATCTACCAACCGGCAATTGACCATAACTTTACATCAGAATTTTATATATGCTGAATTTTTTCCGTGGCCCTTCCATTATTTTATTATTTACTCTTGTCTTCCCCTGCCATCTTTTTGCGAAAACCAGTCATCATGATACGTTCTATCGAAACGCTATGTTACCTATTGGTATATGGCATGGCGAGATTATGCGTCCGGATGGCAAACCGATCGTTTTTAATTTTGAAACAAAACTCCGTTCCGGTAAAATAATAATTTATGTGATCAACGGAGCCGAACGGCTACTGGTCAATGATGTCAGAGAAAATGCTGATTCCGTTTTTATCCATATGCCATTTTTCGATTCTTATTTTGCCCTGCGGCTGGTGAATTCAAAACAGCTCCAGGGAGCCTGGATAAAAAACTACGGCGATCATCTGGTCTCCCTGCGGTTCGTCGCCGTTTTTAATATTTCACAGCGATTTCCAGTTTATAAGGCTCCTTTATTTAATATTTCCGGCAGATGGTCGGTACATTTCAGGGGAACAAATGATTCAACGGAATCTGTTGGTGAATTCAAACAGTCCGGATCTCATATAACAGGCACATTTCTTACTATTACAGGTGACTACCGGTATCTGGAAGGAATCGTCAGCGGTGATACATTAAAATTGTCAACTTTTGACGGAGGACACGCCTATTACTTTACCGGTAAAATACTGGACACAAACAGAATGACCGAAGGTTTTTATTATGCGGGTGCTGTATCGATTGAAACCTGGGTAGCAGAAAAAAATCCGCAGGCAAAACTTCCGGATGAATTCAGCCAGACGCAATTGAGAAATGCAGATAATGCCATCCTGCACTTCAGATTTCCGGATCTGAATGGCCACATGATTTCTCTTCAGGATCCCGCATTCAGAAATAAAGTCGTAATCATTCAAATTCTTGGCTCCTGGTGCCCTAACTGTATGGACGAGACGCGTTTTCTGGCTCCCTGGTACATTCAAAATAAATCCAGACCTATTGCGATTATCGGACTGGCTTACGAAAGAACCACCTCCTTTGCCAATACCAAAAGATTATTACAACCGTTTATTACACGCTTTCATGTAACCTACCCGATCCTCGCGACGGGTGTATCTGTAAATGATTCACTGCGAACCGAAAAAACCCTTCCTGAAATTCAAAAGATCATTGGATTTCCCACGACCATTTTTATCGACAAAAAAGGCGTGGTTCGTAAAATTGAAACAGGATTTAACGGTCCCGGAACGGGAGAACACTACGAAATATTTAAGAAAGAATTTAATGAACTAATAAATACCCTGGTGAATGAATAATCCTCAGGGCTTCCGCAAAGCCAGGGTCAAATATTTATTATTCAGACCGTCCACAAACAGAGATCGCATTCTGGCTAAAAATACCGTTGGGTGCTGAAAATAATATTTCCAAATATTTTTTCTTGCTTTCGATAGCCGCTGATTATCTGGCTGAAAAACACTTTTCAACGAAAAGGGTTGCACCTGGAAGAATTCAGATTCTTTAATAAATCCTGATGTTTCAAAAAGTTTTTTGAAACCGGACACTGTAAAATCCGCCAGATGAAACGGGTTGCCGTCAGTTGAAGGGGTAACAGGTGCAGAAATAATGAGGATGCCATCTTTTTTTAAAAGCGAATACAATTTCTTAACGAATAAACCTGCGTCCTGCATGTGCTCAATGGTTTCAAGACTGATGATGGTATCATATCCCTGCGGATCCTGATACAACATGGCATCTTCACAAACAAAACGGATCGCCGGATTTGAGTATCTCTGATTTGCATATTCAATCGATGTTTGATCAATGTCCACTGCCACAATCCTGCTGTTTGTATATTTGTCATTTTGTAATAACTGGTAAGATCCGTAACCAGTTCCGCAGGCAATATCCAAGATGTCTCCCTGTTTACCCTCCCGGATGGCAAACGAATACCGTTCAACATGCAACTGAAGTGTCTGCATGTCAAAAGCATCCTGATTATCCATTCGATCAGGTACGATTCTCTCTAAAGAAAAATCATCCGGCATTTATATCGGGCAGTTTAATGGATTCAAGGGATTGCTTTCTGACAATCTGTGTCAGCTGGTCCTCCAGCTTTTTTATTTTCGAGTATAATAAAAGGGTAATATATCCAAAACCCAGTATAGCCAGGTAAAAAACAAGATCTGCACCACGGCCAATACCCAGGAAATGAGCCAGTTGATTGGTAACCTCCGGATAAAGAACAAAGAAAATTCCTGTGGCCATTAAAAAACCGATAAATAATTTATCCAATGCCGGTTGCCGGAATTTTATCAGATAGCTGATTAAAATAAAAAGCAGGGATGCTATGCCCAACACCTGGAACTTTGTCATAATTATTTTTTAAAGAATAAGTGAAATAGAATATTTACTGAATTTAGTAATGACTGTCCCTTGTGTTTTGAATAATCCGTATATCTGATATGGACAGGCAGTTCCAAATATCGTAATGATTTCCGTTTTACTTCATACAATATTTCAGACGCATGGGCCATACCCTGCTGGTGAAAATGAATACTGTGCAGGGCATTCTTATTTAATGCCCTCATTCCATTATGTGCATCTGTAAGTAAAATTCCGGTGATCATATAGTTTATCCAGCATCCGGTTTTCAAAATGGCCTTCTTTAAAAAGCTCAATCCGGATGGCTTCTTTTCAAGAAACCTGGAACCGAAAATAATATCTGCTTCACCTTTTTGCAGCGGGGCCAGCAATTGTACGATATCTGAGGGATCATGCTGACCATCGGCGTCAAAGTGGATTACAAAATCTGCATCCAGTTTCCTGGCCGCTTCCATGCCCGTCTCCAATGCAGCGCCCTGACCCAGATTTAGTTCGTGGCGGATTAAAAATACAGGAAAGGAGCCCGCTATTTTGTCCGTACCGTCGGTAGAACCATCATCAATTACAATAATACCACAATGCAACGGTAGCAGTGATTCAATGACCGCAGCAATCCGCGGGGATTCATTGAAAGCAGGTATGATAATATATATTTTCAAAAATCCGGCTTAGTCAGGTCCACGATATAATAACTCACATTTCTGAAAACGAGATTCGGTTTTGACAACGTATCCATGAATAGCGGAACCAGATTACCCGGCGTTGTGGTATCTGCAGCGATGAGCAATCTAACTGGATTTGAATGTTTCAGGGGCTTTTGTAATTTTCCCATGTCACAATAACCGGGGACGTTTTCAAGACTACACATATTGGCAATAGCACAATTGTTGGAGCAGACGATCAGGTTTTTGTTTTTCGTCTTTTCAGTTCCTGCCAGCTCCATGGATTTAAAAAGATACTGATCTGCACTGATTGCCGTGCCATATTCTTTTTCAAATAGGATTTTCTTTACACAATAATAGGCTCCGTGTGCTAACACGACCAACAGGACACATCCGATCACGGACCGAAAAATGAATTGTATGGTTCCATTAAAAAAATATTTCTGTTTCAGGAACAACCATATGCCAAATTGTAAAATAAATACGATGAATACGCTATAATAACGAAGTTCCTGCACATACACCCAGTCAAAAAATGAATCTGTATAATGCTTATTTTTCAGGACCGATAATACGATCAGGAGGGTAAATAATACGAGAGAAAAGATACAGGCCTGGATTGCATAAAAACCTTTGTAATTTCTGATCCTGAAAACGCCGCGACGGAATAATATGTACCCCGTATATATCAACCAGCAAATGCAAAACAAATTAACGAACTTCCAAAAAACATTCAGATTTTCATATGAGATATGCAGAATATGGTTTAACTGCACATTCACAAACGTTAAATGTAATAATGCCTGTGGAATTACCGGAGCCATATTCAGTAACTGATTCGGATAAAATCCCGTTTTGGATGGATTTACATACATCGTGTGACCTGAATTGTGAAGTTGAAAAAGCAGTAAATAACCAATCATTAATAATAAAAACAAGGAGCCTTTTGTTGCGGCAGATTGTAAATCCCTCCTTTTTAAAGAATATCCATATATAAATAGTGATACCGACGGGACGATGGACAATGGGATATATAAATATTTCATGTAGGCAGATCCCCCGATAAAAAATGCGGACAATACGGAATAGAAAACGATATGCTGATCTGATCTGACAGCCTTTATCATGATCATCAATCCCACTAAAAAAAACAAGAGTCCGAATATATCAGCGAAGTAAGAAAAATGGAAGGGATGGAATAAAAATCCATAATATAATACGACCACATTCACCAGCCACCGGGGGAATTCCAATTGTAAAAGCATTTTCCTGAAAATCAGAACCAGTATTGTCAGACCGATTGCATTTAAGATATAACATGTTTGTATCCAACCGGTTTTAAAAAGCCAGTGCGCGGCTACCAGCAACCAGGAATATCCGGGCGGCCACCTGTTCAGCGGATCATAATAAGACTTTGAAAGATCTTCCGTTGAAGCCGTCTGTATCGAATATCCGTGTCCCTCTGATATGTTTTTTGCGGCTGCGATGGTAAAAGAATTGTCATAGTCAAAATTACCGAGCACCTGTTGCCAGGCGTTGATCGCAATGATTGAAAGCAGGGTGAATAAAATACCGGTTCCTCGTTTTGACAAAACATTCTGTATCTGCTTCATGAACCCGAAAATTTGATATCATCCAAACATACACTTTTTAAGCTAAAAGCTTAAAGCACAATGCGTAAAGCCGTGAGGTATGGAAACAGTACTCCATTAAATACCGATACTTGTTTTTTGTCAGTGATACTCTATTACGATAGCTAAAGGATTTGGCAAATACTAACTTACTTAGTAATATTGTATATGCTCTCTTCTACGGATAAACGGTCCATTGCCCACTTTGACCTGGACGCCTTTTATGTACACGTCGAATACTTGCGGAATGCCCGTCTTCGCGGGAAACCCATCGCCGTTGGTGGGCATAGTGACCGGGGAGTCATTGCTTCCTGTAGTTATGAGGCGAGAAAATTCGGAGTTCGTTCGGCGATGCCCACGCGTCTGGCAAAACGTCTCTGTCCCGAATTAATCATTATTCGTGGCGATATGGATAATTATTCGCGTTTTTCAAATATGGTTACCGAAATAATCCAGTCTGAAGTACCCCTGTTTGAGAAATCAAGTATCGATGAATTTTATATCGATATGACGGGTATGGATAAATTTTTCGGAACCTCGCGCTTTGTACAGCAACTCCGTAAAAAGATCATCAAAGAGAGCGGGCTTAGTATTTCCCACGCGCTGGCCACCAATAAACTCATCAGTAAAGTAGCAACGAATGAATGTAAGCCGGACGGACAAATTGAGATCAAACCCGGCAATGAAAAATCATTTCTTGCCCCGCTCCCTATTGAAAAAATGCCCATGATCGGGAATCAAACGGCTACTCTGCTTCGCCGAATGGGCGTGGAAACGATTTCCATTCTCAGTCAGATACCAGTGGAGATGATGATCAATCTGCTTGGCAAAAATGGTATAGAACTTTGGCGCAGATCCCAGGGAATAGATGAAACCCCAATCGTACCATATCATGAACAAAAAAGTATAGGCACGGAAAATACATTCGAAACAGATACAATTGATTTGCAATTCCTGCATAGGGAACTTGTCAGGATGACTGAAAAAATTGCCTTTGAGCTTCGCGCCAACAACAAACTCACAGGCTGCATTACTGTAAAAATCAGGTACAGTGATTTTCAAACCATGACCATGCAATCCACCGTAACCTATACGGCCAATGACCATCTCCTGATTCAAAAAGTAAAAGAAATTTTCTCCAGGTTGTATGACAGGCGGCAGCTCCTGCGTCTGATTGGTGTACGATTTACGAACCTGGTCCAGGGAAGTTACCAGATAAATATATTTGAAGACAGTCAGGAGATGATTGGTCTCTACCAGGCTATCGACAGTGTAAAAAAACAATTTGGAGAAAAATATTTATTCCGCGCTGCATGTATCTGAACTGCAAAACCTATTTCAGCTTTAAATATGGAACCTTTGGAACAGAGGAGCTGGTTAAAACAGCTGCCGGCTTTGGAATAGACCAGATTGCATTAACCAATATCAATAATACCTGTGATTGCTGGGACTTTGTGGATTTCTGTCAACAGAACAATATTAAACCAATCGTTGGCTCGGAGATTCGGAACGGACACGAATTTTGTTATATACTACTTGCAAAAAATAAAGAAGGATTTGAACAAATCAATCGTTTTATTTCCAAACATCTTCAGGAAGAAAAACCTTTTCCAAAGAGACCCGCCCTGACGGATGTTTACTGTGTTTTCCCATTTGGCTCCTTAGCGGTCCATGAATTGCAGACTCATGAATTCATAGGCGTACAGGTATCAGATATCAATAAATTATATCCGATCAGTGTTCAGAATCTTGCACACAAATATGTCATTCGTCATCCCGTAAGCTTTCAGAATCTGAGTTATTACAATGTTCACCGGTTACTTCGAGCAATTGACAAAAACGTCCTCCTGAGCAAGCAGGATCCTAAAGATCTTGCAGGAAGAAACGAAATGTTCTGCGCACCCTCCCAATTAATGCAGTCGTTCAGTGAACATCCATCCATAATCAACAACACAGTAAAACTGATGGACTGCTGTTCCATTGACATTGAATTTCATAAAGATAAAACCAGGAAATCATTTTCCGTTTCAGGGGTAGATGACCGTCAGCTATTGAGAAGACTTGCGTTGGAAGGTTTAATTCACCGTTATGGCCCTGCGAATACGCTTGCCAAAGAACGGGTGGAGAAAGAGCTGTCGATTATTGATCAGATGGATTTCTGCGCATACTATCTGATCACCTGGGACATCATCCGGTATTCCCGGCAACGTGGTTTTTTCTTTGTGGGAAGGGGTAGCGGTGCCAACTCTGTAGTTGCATACTGTCTTCAGATCACAGATGTCGACCCCATTGAGCTGGATCTTTATTTTGAACGGTTCCTGAATCCTAAACGATCCTCGCCTCCTGATTTCGATCTTGATTTTTCCTGGAAGGACCGTGATGAAATCATCGATTATATTTTTAAAAGATATGGATACGATCATGTATGTCTATTAGGGTCTTATACAACATTTCAAGCGCGGGCTATTTTACGGGAACTGGGAAAGGTTTTTGGCCTTCCAAAAGAAGAAATCGACCAGCTGGATTCGGGTAATATGAAAGAGGACAAAATTCAGCGACAGATACATCACTATGGAAATCTGATACGAAATTTCCCTAATCACCTCAGCATTCATGCCGGCGGTATACTTATCAGCGAGAAACCCATTTATCAGTATTCAGCCATTGAACTCCCTCCTAAAAAATTCCATACATCGCAGATTGATATGTTCGTCGCAGAAAAAATAGGTCTGTTTAAGCTGGACATACTCAGTCAGCGAGGTCTCGGTCATATCCGTGAAACAATCGATCTGGTTCAAAAAAATCAAAACATTTCAATCAATATTCATGACATTGAGAAATTCAAAAAAGATACCAGGGTAGCTGATCAAATAAGGAATGCTGACACGATCGGTTGTTTTTACATTGAAAGCCCGGGCATGCGGCAGCTATTGAAAAAACTGGCGTGCGACGAATATCTGACGCTTGTAGCGGCCAGTTCCATTATACGACCGGGCGTGGCACAGAGTGGCATGATGAGGCAGTATATTTACCGATTCCATCACCCCGGTGAGTTTGAATATCTCCATCCCCTGATGAAAGAATTACTGGAAGAAACATTCGGGATCATGGTGTATCAGGAGGACGTTATTAAAGTGGCTCATCATTTCGGTGGACTCGACCTGGCGGACGCTGACGTATTGCGTCGTGCCATGAGTGGAAAATACCGCGGCAGAAAACAATTTGAAGAAATTAAGGCGCATTTTTTTAATAACTGCCGGCAAAAGGAATATCCTGATGAAATTACCGCCGAAGTATGGAGGCAGATAGAAAGTTTTGGAGGATACTCATTCAGTAAAGCTCATTCGGCCAGTTTTGCTGTCGAAAGTTACCAAAGTCTTTTTCTAAAGACTTATTTTCCTGTTGAGTTCATGGTTTCTGTTATCAATAATTTCGGAGGGTTTTACACGCGTGAATTATACTTTCATGAACTGAAAAAAACAGGTGCTCAGATTCATGCGCCCTGCCTGAACCGAAGCGATTACCTGACGACGGTTTCCGGAAAAAACGTTTTCATCGGCTTTATCCATATACAGGGTCTGGAAGAACAATTGATGAAGGATGTTATCCAAAATCGCCTTCATCTGGGAAACTTCCTGAGCCTCTCTGACTTTAACGACCGGATATATATTGGTATTGAACAAGTAAATATATTGATAAGAGTGGGTGCCTTTCATTTTACCGGAAAATCAAAAAAAGATTTACTATGGGAAGCCAATCTTTTACATAAAAAAAATACAACACTCTCGCGATCCGGTTTTCTTTTCAGGGAAGAAATCCAGCATTTTCATTTGCCTGAACTGGCTCAGCATCCGTTGGATGATGCGCTGGATGAAATCGAGTTACTCGGATTCCCACTTTGTAATGTATTTGAACTTGTCGATGAAAACCCCCTGAATTTCATGCCTGCAATCGAACTTCCCCAAAATATTGGAAAAGAAGTATCGGTGCTGGGATGGCTTGTTACATCGAAAACCGTAAGCACATCTGATCGGCAAACCATGCACTTTCATACATTTCTGGATGGAGACGGAGAATGGCTGGATACGATTTTCTTTCCAAATACATCCAGGTATTATCCTGTGACGGGTAAGGGTTGTTATGCCATGAAGGGAAAGGTAGTAGAAGAATTCGGTGTATATTCTGTGGAAGTTAAGGAGTGCCGGAAGATTGGACTGCGGGAGAGAAATTCTTTCCCGAATGTTTTAAAACGTCCGCACGCTTTAACAGCCGGCCGCGATCGCTGATCGCAGAATGAATGGATGATTTACTGCAGATTCTGCTACTTTCAATCAGTAGATCAGTTAACAGCATATGATGGATGATTCGCGGTCTTTCTGTTTCGCTTTTCCCATTTTTGGAAATAAAATCATCTTTCAAATAACTAATTAATTTTAAAACAAACGCTTATCTTCATTGTGATAATCCTATGCAATTCCGTGATATAAATTTTTATCTATACACGTATGAACGGCAAAGGAAAATATAAATTCAAAGTTATTAATGGTATTCTTTCCTGGAAGAATGAAGAAATGGAAAGATATATGCCTGTATCTGCGGAAATTCTAACGCGGGTCATTTTACTATACGAAAAACAATTTAAAAACGGCATCCGGATTTGGAAGCAAATGGAACAACAGGATAAACTGGAACCGGTTATCTATTCAGGAGACCCTCTTTTCCAGGAACTTGCTGACTGGATGGATCAATTACAGGGTATCTTTGAAAACACAGATCCATTCCGTGAAAAAGAAAAATGGATAGAAAATCAGATCAATTTAAATTGAGGTGTTCTTCTTTTTTGAGAATATTTAACGTAATTATAAAGGCGGTCCCTTTCCCTTCCTCACTCATTACTTCGATTTTCCCTTTGTGATTGAGAATGATATTTTGTGTATTGGTCATCCCCAGTCCATTGCCATTGGTTTTGGAAGTAAAATATGGATCAAACACTTTTGCGAGTGTTTCCCCATCCATTCCTTTTCCGTTATCCCGGATGGTAATAATACACTGTCCGTTCTTCTCGCCGGTTTCCAGCATTAACAGACTATTTTCTCCGGTCATCGCTTCCATTGCATTCACCATGATATTTAATAATGCTATTTCCATCCGTGACTTATCTACGTTCAGCCATATATTTTCCGCTGAATAATTTTTGTTGATATGCACGTGGCTTAACTGCGCACGGTCGATGGCCTCATTGAGTGTTTCGTCCAGCAGGTCATTCACCCGGATTTTTTCAAACTGCAGATCTGAAAACTTTGTGGCAGAAAGTAATTCGTTGATGAGTTCATTAATTCGCCGCGAATTTCTGGCTATGATATCCAAAAAAGCTTTTTTATCTTCCGTTCCCAGTTTATCATTTTCAAGATGACCGGCTGAAAGATCAATATTGGTAAGTGGATTTCGTATCTCATGTGCGATCACCCGCGCAATCCGGCCGGTACTGGTGAATCGCTCCAGGCTCCTTAATTCCAGTAATTCCTGATTTGCCTTTCCCAATTCTATGACCCTTTTTTCAAGTTGGTCGTGATAGGTTTCAGCTTGTCTGGTCGCTATTTTCTTAGCCTGACTCTCCATATTAAAGGTAACCAGGGAATATAAGATAAGCAGGCATGATACCAGACCAGCACCGATAATGATCAGGAAAACAATTTTACTATAAAAAATTACGCGCTGTGTTCTTTGAAAAAGCAGTTTGTTTTCATTCAATCTGATCGAATCAGAAATAAGACCGATTGAATCGATGAGTTTGATATTCTTTTGCTCCCAGATTTTGATCGTATCGTCGATTTGAAAATTGTTTTTGTTCAGAATTCCCATTTCCCTGTCCAGCATCTGGTATTGCCGGACGATTTTATCATGCATCGACGCAACTCTTTTTTTTTCTTCGGGGCTATCATCGACATTATTATATAACACCAAATACAAAGAGTCAACCAACGCCCGGTTTTCGCGGTAAGTTTCGAAATAAGATTGTTCTTTGTTCAGCAGGAATTCGTTCCAGTTTATGGCTGCATCCTTCAGATGCGAATTGAGGGTTGCCAATTCATTAATTACTTCACGCGTATGACCGACCCATTTATTCTGTTTTCTGAGTTGAACGAAAGATGACAGGGAAAGGAAATAACACAGGACCAGTAATAAAAATACTGCCAGGTAGCCACTTCTGATCTTTTTTGGAAAATCAAACTTCATAAAGAATACTCGTAATCAGCAACAGGCCTGGTCATATATAAAACAAACAGACCTTTATTCCCGTCATTTGAAATTACAAAGAATTATCCCAAAAAGGAAGTAACCATTTATCGTGTTAACCGTACTCTAACGTAAGCAGAGAGGATATCAGACAAGCAGCATAGCGTCGCCATAACTAAAGAAACGATATTTATCTTTTATAGCTCTTTTATAAGCTTCCATCGTTAAATCATATCCCGCGAAAGCGCAAACCATAATCAGCAGGCTGGTTTTAGGAAGATGAAAATTGGTGATTAATGCATCTGCTATATTAAACTGGTAAGGAGGGTGAATGAAAGTATTTGTCCATCCTTCTGATGGTTTCAGCAATTTTTCAGCCGTAAAAGACGATTCCAGCGCACGCATCGTCGTAGTTCCCACAGCACAAATACGATGACCGCCTAATCTTGCCTTATTTACGATTTTACAGGCTTCCTCATCGACCCTGTAATATTCTGCGTCCATTTTATGTTTGCTGAGATCTTCCACTTCTATAGGACGAAATGTGCCAAGGCCGGTATGTAGTGTGGCTTCTGCAAAACGAATTCCTTTTATCTCAAGTCTCTTGATCAGTTCTTTACTGAAATGCAGACCTGCTGTTGGCGCTGCTACAGCACCTTCATGTTTTGCATATACAGTCTGGTACCTTTCTTTGTCTTCTTCATCCGGCTTCCGCTTGATGTATTTTGGAAGGGGGGTTTCGCCGAGTATTTCCAATACCTGTCGGAATTCATCATCTGTTCCGTCCCATAAAAAACGAATGGTGCGACCACGGCTGGTCGTATTGTCAATGACCTCGGCCACTAATTCATCATTATCACCGAAATACAACTTGTTTCCTACACGGATTTTCCTCGCCGGGTCAACAATTACATCCCATAACCGGTTCGGTTTATTGAGTTCGCGAAGTAAAAAAACCTCGATCTTGGCCCCGGTTTTTTCTTTTCGACCATACATTCTGGCTGGAAATACTTTGGTATTATTTACAACGAATACATCTTTATCGTTGAAATAATCCATCACATCCCTGAAGTGTTTATTTTCAATTTGACCGGTTTTCCGGTGTACAACCATCATTCGGCTGTCTTCTCTTCTTTTAGCGGGATGCTGGGCAATGAGATTTAAGGGCAGGTCGAATTTGAACTGGGAAAGCTTCATTCAGTGTGAAATTTTATAAGTTCCCGGTACATGAGACGAATGAAGCTGAGAATAACTGGTCCATCAAACCAGGTCTTACGGCACCCGATTCGGTCATGTTACGGCATGATTTTACAAGTGTGCAAAGGTAATAAAGAATTCCCAATTTCTGACAGGGAGTTGAAATTATTGTTGTATGTCTGAAAAACCCTTCTTTTATGTTTTTTTAATCAGGTTATTTCCGGGAATGGCTTCAATCAGCGAACGGGTATAATCTGTTTGGGGATTCAAGTATACAGATTCTACTTCGCCTGATTCCACAATCCTTCCTTGTTGCATAACTATTACCCGATCACACAGATAGCGTATCACAGACAGGTCGTGAGATATAAAAACGGCGGTAAATCCCAGGTTTTGTTTCAGATCATTGATCAGATTTAATATCTGAGCCTGGACACTTACGTCGAGTGCCGAAACGGATTCATCAAAAACTACAAATCCCGGATTCATGATAAGCGCCCGTGCAATTACAATTCGCTGCCGTTGGCCTCCCGAAAAAGCATGAGGATACCGGAGGAAATGTTCAGGCTGCAAATCCACTTTCTTTAATAATTCCATCACCTTTGATTTCCGGTCAGAATTTTTAAAAGACGCATGCACATGAAGCGGTTCTGAAATCGCCGGTCCGATCATTAATCGTGGATTTAATGACGAATAAGGATCCTGAAACACGATCTGTATATTCCTTCTGAATTCCAGCAAAGCAGATTTAGTCATCAGCATTAAATCTGACCCTCCATAAGAAATGCTTCCCCGGGTTGGTTTATTCAACCCCAGCATAGCACGTCCCAGGGTGGTCTTTCCTGAACCGGATTCACCGACAAGGCCCAGTGTTTCACCCTGATACACCTTAAAATTAATATCCTGAATCGCATGAATCCACTGTTTTTCATTGCCGAGCCAGTTTTTTCCCGAAGAATACCGAAGATGAACCCCTTTTACTTCCAAAAGCACCGGTTGCCCTGATTCCGGGGTCGTTTGCGGATTCGTTTCATTCAAAACCACCGGCTTGTTCGATTTGAATTCCAATGATGATTCATCGTATTTCGGGGTTGATTTCAGTTCCTGACCAGCAGGTAATTTATTAGATCCGGATTGACTTTCTTCCAGAAAATCGGACACAACCGGCAACCTCTGACCTTTCGAATGAAGCGCCGGCCGGCACATCAGCAGACCCCGGGTGTAAGGATGCTTTGGCATGTTAAAGATTTCTTCCACATTACCTTCTTCTACTATTTTACCCCGTAACATGACCAGAGCGCGGTCGGCCATATCTGCAACCAGTCCAAGATCATGGGTTATAAAAATGATTCCCATATTCTCTGACTTTCTAAGACTTTTCAGGAGATCCAAAATTGTTTTTTGTACCCTGACATCCAGTGCCGTTGTAGGCTCATCACAAATCAGAAGCGAAGGATTACAACTGATTGCCATGGCGATCATCACTCTTTGTTTTTGTCCACCGCTGAGCTGATGAGGATAATTATTGTAGATACGCTCAGGGTCAGGCAGTAACACTTTTTCAAACAATTTCAGGACAGTTGATCTGGCTTCCCTTTTATTTAAGTTCTTATGCAGAATGAGTGGTTCGCAAACCTGGGCTCCGCATGTCATCAAAGGATTCAATGAGGTCATGGGTTCCTGAAAAATCATAGCCATTTGGTTTCCACGTAGTGACCTTACATTTATATCAGGCATACCAAGCAAATCGAAATCTTGTTTCCCATCGGGAGAAAACATGATGGAACCCTTTACAATTCTCGCGGAACTACTTAATAAATTCATCACCGTGAGTGACATAACCGATTTGCCCGATCCGGATTCGCCCACGATCGCGAGCATTTCTCCCCGCGCAAGAGAAAAAGAAATATCCTGCAGAGCGGGAGCAGTAGATCCTGATCCCGGAAAATCTACAGTTAAATTCTTTATTTGAATGAGTGGAAGCAAATGTTGGATTAAAACCGAAGGTGTCTGACGGTTTGTCCGCCGTTTATCAGTTGTTTAAGCGAATCAATACCAATTTTCAAGTGAGTACTCACAAAGTCGCCGGTTACACGCTGATCGCTCTCGGCGGTCTTTACGCCATCTGGTATCATTGGCTGGTCGCTGACCAGCAATAAGGCACCTGTTGGAATTTTATTATAAAAACCAACAGAGAAAATGGTAGCCGTTTCCATATCAATCGCATAGGCGCGGATCTTCTTTAAATATTCTTTAAAAACATCGTCATGTTCCCACACCCTTCTGTTTGTTGTATATACTGTTCCCGTCCAATAATCTACACCGAATTCGCGAATTGTAGTGGAAATTGCTTTTTGCAATGCAAAGGCCGGCAATGCAGGTACTTCGGGAGGGAAATAGTCATTGGAAGTTCCTTCTCCGCGTATAGCGGCAATTGGTAATACCAGGTCTCCCAGTTTATTTCTTTTTTTTAACCCCCCGCATTTTCCAAGAAATAAAACAGCTTTCGGTTTTATGGCACTCAGAAGATCCATGATGGTGGCGGCTGTGGGGCTGCCCATTCCAAAATTAATGATGCTGATATCACCGGCCGTTGCGCATTGCATGGGTTTATCTTCTCCAATCACAACCACCTGATGCATATTTGCAAACAAATGAACATAATGTGAAAAATTGGTCAGGAGAACATAAGAACCAAAATTTTCGAGCTTCTCCCCGGTATAACGCGGAAGCCAGTTGCTGACGATTTCTTCTTTTGTTTTCATAAATTCATTGCTGGATTCAATCTTCTAAACCTTTCCGCCAAACAAGATTCTGTAATTTAGCAAATAGTTGAGGTATGATTAAAATCTATTACCCTCATTATGCTTTCAAAATCAAAGAAGAGGAGCCCGGAAAAGAGTTCATTTTTGATGATCAGAGGAAACAATGGGTTCGATTAACTGAAGAAGAATGGGTGCGGCAAAACTTCGCGCAATATCTGCTCCAGGTAAAAAAATACCCTTCCAGCTATATCGCGGTCGAGAAAAAAATGAAACTGGGTGAGATGAATAAAAGATTCGATATCCTTGTTTACGATAAGGCAGCCAAACCATGGATGATGATTGAATGTAAGGCCATGCACAAACCGCTCGACAAATCGGTGCTCTGGCAGGCACTCCACTATAATATCGCCATACCGGTAAAATACCTGGTAGTAACCAATGGCCAGCAGTGTCACGCTTATAAAAAAGCTATTTTGGATTTTGAGGAGATGAGCGTTTTACCTGCATACGATGAATAAGGGTAAAGCGTAAAGCTTAAAGCTTCAAACTTATTCAGAAATTAGTCCATTTTGTAGATAAAATGGCTACATGGTGCAAATGAAAAAGCATTCACCAGCGTATTGATCAAAAATCCTTTCGCTTTACGCCTTTTGCTTTAAGCTTTTTACGGAAATATTCCGAGCTCGGCATATGATGTACCTACTTTGTTAATCGCCACAACGTAAGCTGCCGTCCGCATATCCGGAATCGTTGGATTGCTTTTCCAGCAGTTCATAATTTCATGCGTGGCAGTAATCATTGTTTCTTCAAGGCCACTGTACACAAGATCTGCTTCCTCTGCACCATGCATAATAAACTCCCTTTCTTTCGGGCGCACCTGTTTGCCGGTAAGCTCTTCCAGTTGTCCCAGTATATGCGTGTTCAGATTTTCTGAAAATCTTTTTTCCATACGGCCATAACGCACATGGCTCAGATTCTTCAGCCACTCAAAATAAGAAACCGTAACTCCACCCGCATTCAGATACATATCCGGAATTACCAATACTCCCTTCTTTATAAAAACCTCATCAGCCTCCGGAGTAAGCGGACCATTTGCTGCTTCACCAATAATCTTTGCCTTCACCCGTTTCGCATTTTCACCATTGATGACATTTTCAAGAGCCGCTGGTATCAGGATATCGCAATCCAATTCCAGGGCATCCGTTGATTTTTCCAGGTTGGTTGCCCCCGGGAAATTTAAAATAGATCCTGTTTTCTTACGATGCTGAAAAACTTCCTCTTCGTTTAATCCTGCCGGATTCGTGATGGCCCCTTCAAATTCTGCAAGGCCGATCACTTTGGCCCCGCCTTCCCGGAAAAATTTGGCCGCATGATATCCGACATTTCCCATTCCCTGCACTACTACCCTCTTCCCTTCTACACCTGTGTGCAATCCGAGTTTATCCATCACATCCTTTATATGACACACTTCCCTGACTCCATAAAATACGCCCAATCCTGTTGCTTCTCTTCTTCCTCTTACTCCGCCCTGTGTTACCGGTTTTCCGGTTACGCAGGCCAGGGCATCCACTTCGCCGGGCCGCATACTCATATAAGTATCCAGTATCCACGCCATCTCTCTTTCACCCGTTCCATAATCCGGAGCAGGCACATCCGTACCCGGACCGATGAAATTCTTCTTGATTAGTTCAGACGTATACCGTCTGGTAATCTTTTCCAGATCATATGCAGAATATTTTTTGGGATCAATGGCGATTCCCCCCTTCGCTCCACCAAAGGGAACGTTTACAATCGCACATTTGTACGTCATCAAAGCTGCCAGAGCCATGACTTCATCCAGATTGACAGACAACGAAAACCGGATACCTCCCTTGCATGGCGTCTTGTGATGGGAATGCTGTACACGATACGCTTTAATGACTTCTACTTTATCGCCGATTTTAACGGGGAAGAACATACGATAAACCGCATTGCATTGTTTGATCTGTTCCAGTACACCCGGATCCCAGTTGGTAAAAGGGGTTGCTTTGTCGAAACTTTTTTCTACAGCTTCGAAAAATTTATACTCATGCCTGGCAGCCATATATTGAATTTTATGTAAGGAAATGTTGAATCATACTACTTAATATTCTTCTCAATCCGGCTGATCTTTTTATCTGTATTCATCAGATAAAGGAACAGACCAATCAGTATAATGACCAGCACAATTACGACCACATATATTTTTCCACTCGAGCGCAGGGCATCAGCCATTTGGGGCTTTTCATTTTTAAGACTATCCTGCGCGTAAACAAAAACAGAAAACGTTAATGCAAAAACAGAAAGGCATACACGTGAACACATTTTAAACATGGAGTTCGTGTTTTAAAGAAACCAATTGTAATCGTATACGTAAGGTTGAAATCCAGACTCCCAATAATGTCCATCCGGGTATGGCACCAAACCAGAATATCAGCCGCATCCTGCTGTCGATATCTTTCGTATCGAGCGCAGGATTACCCATGCCACCGGGATGAAGACTTTCCACCAGTCTCGGAATTATCCAAATGGTCGGAAACAGCATTGCAAATGCAAAAACATTATAGACTGCGCTGATACGTGCGGATTTGTCAGCATCTGTCAGTGAGTTCCTGAGTACAAAGTATGCCAGGTAAATCAGGATTGCGATGGCCGCTCCCAGTTGTTTTGGGTCATTGCTCCAGAAATCGCCCCAGGTATATTTTGCCCAGACGGAACCAGTAATCAGACCCAATAATCCAAATACTATTCCTGTTCTGGCAAATTCCACGGCATATATATCATCAGAGGGACGGTTATGCCGGAGATACTTAACAGAGTATATCACGGAGACGATAAAAAAAATCATCATTCCGAACCACATGGCAACATGAAAATAGAGGTTGCGGATGGTTTCATTCAGAATCGGCTTAGCGGGTACTTTTCCTAAAAATCCGGCTGTGAATGTATATAGCAGAAAAAAGAAACTCAGTATTTTCCACCAGGTCTTACGAAACATATGGTAAACTTAAATAGACTCGGTTATTTCCGGCAGACAAAAATAGGATAAGGCTTTCAAAGCGAAAAGCTTAAAGCGTAAAGCATAAAGCTTTTTTTAATCCTTCCACAGGAAAGGAAATAATATGACAGATAATACAACAATCATGATATCAAAGAAAGCCAGCAGAAGTATGATCGAAACCAGTCCGCTCTGAAAAACGTCTGAAAATGCCAGCGTTGAAAGACGCATCAGCAGCATCAGCTGTGGAATGATCAACGGGAATCCGAGAATGGCCATCAGTGCCGCATTTTGTTGAGCACGCGCAGCAATAGCGGCGAGGAAGGTAAACACCAGGCTTATACTACACGCGCCAAAGCAGGAAATTCCCAGGAAAAGAAGCGGATGCGCCAACGGATATCCGAGTAAAAGAATGAATAACGAAAGACTAATCAGGTTCATCAGTAACATCAGCGCGGCATTGAAAATCATACGCGCCAGTATGAATTGTACGGGGCTGCATAAAGAATAAAAATATAGCTGTCTGCCTCTGCCTTCCTGAAGAAATGTCTTGGCAATTGCATTTACGCAAATAAAGAGCTGCATCATCCAAAACAACCCGTTCCAGATCATATTTTCCGGTTGACCCATTGCCAGATAAAGCACAAAAATCGTTGAAGCAACGTAAAGCAGGACTCCGTAAAAACTGTATTGCTGTCGAAATTCCAGCAAAAGGTCCTTTTTTATTAAAGTCAGAATCAATCGGGGTCCACTGAGCATTTTTCTTTAAAATAAATTTAACAATTCGCGTTTATCTTTAAACATCGGACAGCGAGGCGCCTTTCTCATAACACATCCTGCACCGGGGCTCATATAAGTCCTTATTGCCGATCAAAAATTGGCCTGCGTTGTCCGATTTCCGATATGAATAGTTCGCAATATTGCCGCACTGCACGCAAATGGCATGCAACTTGGTAATGTATTCCGCCTTAGAAAGCAGAGCGGGCATTTGTCCAAAGGGTTTTCCGAGATAATCCATATCCAGGCCGGCTACGATAACCCGTGTACCCTTCGAAGCCAGTTGATCACAGACTTCGGGCAGTGATTCGTCGAAAAACTGGGCTTCGTCGATTCCAACCACGTCTACTATCGAAACCTCATCCAATATAGCTTTTGCATTGGGCACGGGAATGGAAAGTATACTATTATCATCGTGGGAAACGATATTTTCCCGGTGGTATCTGTTGTCTGTAAGGGGTTTAAAAATTCCAACCCGGAGGTTGGCAATGCGCGCCCGACGCAGTCTGCGGATGAGTTCTTCTGTTTTTCCCGAGAACATGGAACCACAGATTACCTCGATCCAGCCTCGACGATCAAATTGTATGGCAGGCTCGATAAACATAGGCTGGCAGAATTTGGATAAATATTTGCATTAATTTTATATAACCGGTATATATACTTCTCAAACGCCTAATGGAAAAATTGCAGCAACTCATCAGCAAGTTAAATGAACAATGCGAACAAAACGTAAGCGCACTTCAAATGCTTGTCACTCTTAAACAGATCGAAGCAGAGCTGACCACCATTCATACTATAAATATTACAGGCAAAAAAAACCCGGCTGTTTCAATCGTAATGCCGTCTATGAATATCTCACATCGCGCGGTAGAAGAATTGATTCAGGTGGTACCAGAAGGTCATCAGGCCTGGATGGGTGGCGATCCGCTGATAGAAGTGCCAACCCTGTCTCATCAGCCAAATAACAGGGAAATAAATGATCTGATTGGAAACAGCGGGAAATCAATCAACGATAAGCTCAAACCGGGAAGCCAGTCGGAGTTGGGCTCAGTTTTGAAAGGATCTCCTGTAAAGGAACTTCGAAAAGCGATCGGGGTAAATGATCGTTTCGTTTTCATCTCTGAATTATTCCGGGGAGATGAGCCGATGTATGAAAGAAGCATCAAAACCATCAATAATTTTCGCATTTTACCCGAAGCCCAGTATTGGATGGAGCGTGAATTGAAAATTAAACTGGGATGGGATGATTCGCGTGATATCGTACAGCATTTCTATCAGCTGGTCAGAAGACGGTTTTCCTGAACATAATGAACAATTTTTTCCGTCGCACCCCTGCGCGCGTACACATAATTCCTGGCGGCGTTACCATGGAAAGTGTATTCTTCTTTGTTATTCAATAATCTGCTGAAGACCGATTCTGCCTCCAGGGCATTATCGATAATGATGACTCCTCCAACATCTGCCAGCTCCATAACTTCGATATATTTTTCTATCACGGGCCCTGTAATTACCGGCTTCCCGTAAACAGCCGCTTCGAGCACATTATGTACCCCATCGTCTCCAAACCCTCCGCCCACATAACATATATCTGCAAAAAAATAAAGTCTGGCCAGCATACCGATGTTATCAATGATGAGCACATTGGGTTGACCAATATAGGTTGATGGTTGACGGTTGATGGTTGATGGTTGAGCGTTCAGCGGTGCGTTTTCAGCGTTCAGCGTTACAGACTGATTTTCCAGCGTTGAATACCTGATAGTGTTTTTGAATAAGGACTCAATATCTCTCAGGTGATCTTCTTCAATTTCGTGCGGGGCGATAATAAAGCGGATTTCCGGGTGCGTATTTGCATAATGATCCAATTCTTCCTCATCTTCCTCCCAGGTGGAACCAGCAACAATCACCTGATGATTTCCGCAAAAATCGTCAATCAGAGGAATTGGTTCAAAAGCTTCAGAAATATCTATGACACGGTCAAAGCGTGTATCACCGCTCACGAATACAGATTGTTTAATATCCAGGGATTGCAATAATTTTTCAGACTCTTCATTCTGGACAAAAAAAGCGTGAAAACTATCCAGCATGAGCCGGTGTATATTTCCATACCATTTAAAAAAAGGCTGGTCCGGACGAAATAAAGGCGATATCAGCAATACCGGAATCTTCCTCATACGCAGTTCACGCAAATAGTAGTACCAGTAATCATATTTAATCCAGAGAACCAAATTTGGTTTTATCAATTCTACCCATCTTCTGGCATTTACTGAGGAATCCATCGGGAGATAAAAAACATGATCGGCTCCTGTATAATTTTTTCTGATCTGGTATCCGGATGGGGAAAAAAAGCTTACAATCACTGTAACATCAGGATGTAATTTTCGCAACGATTCTATAACCGGTCTTCCCTGTTCGAATTCTCCCAGTGAAGCGCAATGCATCCAAATCCGTTTTTCACCCCGAATATCTGCCTGCCGGATCGTTTTGAATATACCCCGCCTTCCTTTAACCCAGGCAGCCGCTTTCGGATTCCACGGGGAAACGATCCGGATACATGACTGATACAGCCAGAGAAAGAGATTATATAAAACGATGGTCAATACCCGGGGGTTAAATGATTCTACTGGCAAATGTAATCCTTTCCCCAACCATTCATAACTGATTGAGTCATTGCATATACCATTATTTTAATGTAGGTTTGTGCCCGTTAATAAAGAGCTTATGCAGCCAATCCAAATGGTTGATCTGAAAGGTCAGTATTCAAAAATTAAGGGGAAAGTAGATCTGGCGATTCAAGAGGTTTTGGATTCCACAGCTTTTATAAATGGCAAACAGGTTACTGAATTTTCCCAAAATCTTTCTAACTATCTCGGCATAGAACATGTAATCCCCTGTGCCAATGGAACGGATGCATTGCAAATTGCGATGATGGGTCTTGGATTGAAACCCGGCGACGAGGTAATCACACCTTCATTTACTTTTATTGCTACTACAGAAGTGGTTGCATTATTGGGACTGAAACCGGTATTTGCCGATGTGGATTCAAAAACCTTTTGCATTGATCCGGTTTCAATAGAAAAACAAATCACTAAAAAGACCAGAGCTATTGTACCTGTACATCTCTACGGACAGTCTGCACCGATGAAGGAAATTATGGACATTGCGGTAAAGTACGGATTGAAAGTGATTGAGGATAACGCCCAGGCGATCGGAAGCGATTATACTTTCCCGGATGGGAAAAAATATAAAACCGGGACCATCGGCGCAGTGGGAACCACTTCATTTTTTCCATCGAAAAATTTGGGAGCCTATGGGGATGGCGGAGCCATCTGCACGGGTGATTCCGCTCTTTCGGATATTTTTAAAATGATTGCCAATCACGGACAAATTAAAAGATATTATCACGAAATGGTGGGTTGCAATAGCCGGCTTGATTCCATACAGGCAGCTATTTTAAATGTTAAGTTGCCGTTACTGGATGAATATATACATCGTCGCCGGGAAGCAGCAGATTATTATGACCGTGCTTTTGCCGGCCATCCAAAAATAATAACTCCATACAGGGCACCGTATTCCAAACATGTCTTCCATCAATATACATTAATACTTGATGGGCCTGATCGTAACAAACTGAACGAACATCTGGCGGCGAAGAAAATTCCATCCATGATTTATTATCCGGTGCCTGCCCACAGGCAGAATATGTTCGCATCCTTCCAATCCGGCCTGCAACATCTGGAAGTAACAGATTGGATTACCGACCGGGTGATTTCATTGCCAATGCATACTGAACTGGACGAGGAACAGCTGAGCTTTATATGCTCAAGCGTTTTGGAATTCCTTAATTAATCTTATCTGACACATAAAACGAATTACCTAAAATGAAAATTGCTGTAGTAGGAACTGGTTACGTAGGGCTCGTTACCGGAACTTGTTTTGCCGAAACCGGGAATGATGTTATTTGCATTGATACAGATACAAAAAAAGTAAAAAAACTCAGCAGTGGTGAGATTACTATTTATGAACCGGGTTTAAATAAACTATTCCTAAGAAATCTGAAAGAAGAAAGACTAAAGTTTACCACCGATCTGGCCGTTGGAATCAAAGAGGCAAAAATCATCTTCCTGGCCCTTCCGACACCACCCGGAGCTGACGGATCTGCAGATCTGCGCTACGTACTGGGCGTAGCAGACGATCTGGGAAAACTGATTAAAGAATACAAAGTAATCGTTGACAAGAGTACGGTTCCTGTCGGAACTGCTGAAAAGGTTTTTGCAGCTATTGCCGCCAATTATAAAAGTGAATTTGATGTTGTTTCCAATCCTGAATTTCTGAGAGAGGGAGTTGCCGTGGAAGATTTCATGAAACCCGACCGGGTTGTCATAGGAACCTCATCCGATCGTGCGCGAAAAATACTGGAAGAGTTATATAATCCTTTTGTCCGGCAGGGAAATCCCATCATTTTTATGAATGAAAGGTCGGCGGAACTTACCAAGTACGCCGCAAATTCTTTTCTTGCAACCAAGATTACGTTCATGAATGAGATTGCCCAAATATGCGAACGTGTAGGTGCCGATGTCGATATGGTTCGCCGTGGGATTGGCAGTGATGAACGCATTGGTAAAAGGTTTTTATTTCCTGGTATAGGATATGGCGGCAGTTGCTTTCCGAAGGATGTGCAGGCGCTCGTAAAATCATCTGACGAGGTTGACTATGAATTCAAGATTTTGAAAGCGGTTATGGAAGTAAACGAGAATCAGAAAATGCATCTGATCCCTAAAATAAAAAATTATTTCAAAGGCAAACTGACAGGTAAACATTTTGCTCTTTGGGGTCTTGCCTTCAAACCCAATACAGATGATATTCGTGAAGCGCCTGCTTTATCTATCATAGATGCACTCATCCGTGAAGGCGCGTCTGTTTCAGTGTACGATCCGGAGGCTATGGACAATGTTAAGAAGCAAATCGGCGACCGGGTTAAATATGGCGAGAATCAATACGACGTGCTTGAAAAAGCCGATGCGCTGATCATTGCTACCGAATGGAATGAATTTCGTACCCCGAATTTTTTGAAAATGGTTACTTCCATGAAAAATAAAGTAATATTTGATGGGAGAAACCTGTTTGATCTGAATGCAATCAGACAATTGGGATTTTATTATGTAAGCATCGGTCGTGCGACCGCCGCTCCGTCAGGCAACCGACACCATAAAACCAAGGCATGATTAAAAAGCGGGTACTCATCACTGGTGCGGCTGGTTTTTTGGGATCCCATCTTTGCGACAGGTTCGTTAAGGAGGGATTTCATGTAATCGGAATGGATAACCTGATCACGGGAGATCTTAAAAATATTCAGCATTTATTCAAATTAGAGCAATTTGAATTTTACCACCAGGATGTCAGTAAATATATTCATGTACCGGGCACTCTTGATTATATTTTGCATTTTGCCTCACCTGCCAGTCCGATCGATTATTTAAAAATTCCCATTCAGACGCTGAAAGTAGGATCATTGGGTACTCTTCACTGCCTCGGACTGGCGAAAGCAAAAAAAGCGCGCATCCTAGTTGCATCAACATCAGAAATATACGGTGATCCTTTGGTCCATCCTCAAACAGAAGAGTACTGGGGCAATGTAAACCCGATTGGCCCGAGGGGCGTATATGATGAAGCCAAAAGGTTTCAGGAAGCCATTACCATGGCCTACCATACTTTTCACAAATTGGAATCAAGGATTGTACGCATTTTTAATACCTACGGTCCCCGTATGCGGTTGAACGACGGCCGTGCGTTACCCGCATTTATCGGTCAGGCATTACGTGATGAGGATCTGACAGTTTTTGGTAATGGAAGCCAAACACGTTCGTTTTGTTATGTGGATGATCTGATTGAAGGTATTTACCGTTTGCTCATGAGTGATTATTCACTGCCGGTTAATATCGGAAACCCTTCCGAAATTACATTAAAGGAATTTGCGGAAGAAGTGATTGCATTAACCGGAACCCACCGAAAAATAATCTATAAACCGCTGCCAGCCGACGATCCCAAGCAGCGCAAGCCGGATATTTCAAAAGCAAAAAAAATATTAAACTGGGAGCCGGTTGTTGGAAGAAAAGAAGGTCTTAAAATAACTTACGACTACTTTAAATCATTACCGCCGGAAGAATGGTTTAAAGAACCGAAAGAATTTAAAAGCATATAAACAGTCTGGAAATTTATGAATTCATATAAAAAAACGATTCTTATCACTGGCGGTGCCGGTTTTATCGGCTCCCACGTCGTTCGTTTATTTGTAACAAAATATCCTGAATACCGGGTGGTCAATCTCGATGCACTGACGTATGCCGGTAATCTGGAAAATTTGAGGGATGTGGAGTCATTTCCCAACTATATTTTTGAAAAGGGAGATATTACCGAACAGGAGGACATGATTACATTATTCGAAAAATATTCATTTAATGCCGTCATACACCTTGCAGCCGAAAGCCACGTAGACAGATCTATTGCTGACCCGCTGGCATTTGTAAAAACGAATGTGATGGGAACCTGTACACTGTTGAATGTTTGCAGAAAACAATGGAGCGGAAAAGAAGATAAAAAACTTTTTTATCATGTATCGACAGATGAGGTATACGGCTCACTGGGAAAAGACGGCCTTTTTACTGAATCAACGCCCTATGATCCCAGATCTCCGTATTCCGCTTCGAAAGCATCTTCTGATCATTTTGTAATGGCATATCATCATACCTATGGTCTTCCCGTGATCATTTCAAATTGTTCAAACAATTACGGATCCCACCATTTTCCGGAAAAACTGATTCCGTTAATGATCAATAATATTAAAAATAAAAGGCCGTTGCCGGTATATGGCAAGGGTGACAATATACGCGACTGGTTATATGTAGATGATCATGCACTGGCGATTGATACCATTTTCCATCGTGGAAGGATCGGAGAAAAATATAATATCGGTGGATTAAATGAATGGAAAAACCTCGATATCGTGTATCTTATTTGCCGCATCATGGATAAAAAACTGGAGCGTGCATCCGGTGAATCGGAAAAACTGATCAATTTTGTGAAAGACCGGCCGGGCCATGATATGCGATACGCCATTGACGCCCGAAAATTAAATGAGGAATTAGGCTGGCAACCTTCATTACAGTTTGAAGAAGGTCTTGAAAAAACAATTGACTGGTACCTGGAAAATGAACAATGGGTTAAGCAGGTTACCTCAGGAGAATATCAGAACTATTACGAAAAACAATACCACAAATAATGCTTTTCACAACAACTTTCCTGCCCGGTGTCATTGTTTTTGAGCCAAAGGTGTTCCCGGATGAACGTGGATTCTTTTTTGAATCCTATAATCAACGGCTATTCAGTGACAATAATATTTTGAATGTATTCGTGCAGGATAACCAATCCTATTCTTCGTATGGCGTGATTCGCGGATTACATTATCAAAGGGAGCCTTACGCCCAGTCAAAACTTATACGCGTGATCCTTGGCAAAATACTCGACGTGGTAGTCGATATGAGGACCGGATCTCCGACATTTGGCAAATCATTCAGTATAGAGCTTTCAGCTGAAAATAAAAAACAACTATTCATTCCACGGGGTTTCGCCCATGGGTTTTCGGTACTGAGCGATACGGCGGAACTTGCTTATAAATGCGACCAGTTCTATAACAAACAAAGTGAATCCGGAATACGCTATAATGATCCATTTTTAAATATTGACTGGAAAATCCCTCCCGAGAAGGCACTCATCTCAACAAAAGATGCATTGTTGCCTGAATTCAATCCTTCCATCGCTGATTTTATTTATCAATAATATGCAGCATTCCACCATTTTTCGTGTGGCTGTTACCGGTAGCAACGGACAACTGGGAACAGAATTTATCCGGATTGCCGGAAAACATCCGGGCTTTCTTTTTACATTTTTAACGAGAGAAGTTTTTCCGCTCGACGATAGAGATAAAATGGTAATGTGGCTCAAAGAAAATCCGGTTGATATTTTTATTCATTGTGCCGCTTATACCGCGGTTGATAAAGCCGAATCGGAAAAAGAAAAGGCTTTCCTGGTAAATGCTTCAGCCCCGGGGTTGATTGCTTCCGTTCTCTCGGATACCGCAACGAAGCTCATTTATGTTTCTACGGATTATGTTTTTGACGGAAACTCAGCGACCGCACTGACTGAAGAGGCAGAAACAAATCCCATAAATGTTTATGGCGCAACCAAGCTGGAAGGGGAAAGACTGGTTACGCAAAACAATCCATTGACTCAGATAATCCGTACTTCCTGGGTGTATTCGACGCACGGAAATAATTTTGTAAAAACGATGATCCGCCTGATGAGGGAACGGAATTCGATAAACGTGGTAGATGATCAGTTCGGTTCTCCGACCTACGCCGGAGATCTGGCAGCAGCCATTATGCAAATCCTGGAATCCGGCCAATTCATACCAGGGATTTATCATTATAGTAATGAGGGAGAGACCAGCTGGTATTTATTCGCAGAAGAAATAAAGAAAATAACGGGCAGCAGCTGCCTTGTTTTCCCCATCCCCAGTTCAGGCTTTCCAACACCGGCTAAAAGACCCGCCTATTCATTGCTGGACAAGACTAAAATCAAAAAAGATTATAATCTGCACATCCCCGAATGGCAATCCAGTCTGAGTATTTGTATTGATCTGTTAAAGAAGAACGAAGTGTAAAAATTGCGATAAGCGAAATTTATTTAGCTAATTTGGGTTGTTTCATGCTCTCGGATTTTAATCCGATTACAGGTGTCTCGCTGAGATTTCCGCTGACACCATACAGCAATTCTTCATTCAGATCTAATACATCTTTCTGAAGACCATAAATTTCGTGGGTTAGTTTCCGGACCTTTTTCATGGCAATCAGATAACCGGTGGAAAATACGAAAACCCCGGCAATCAAGCCCTCCAGCATGTTCAGCTGTACGGCTTTAAGCAAATCGATAACAGTTTCCATAAGTATAAATTTTGATAGGATTGGATTAAAAGCACTTTAAAAGTACCCTATGAAGGCCAGATCTACAACGTAAAACCACTTTCCTTTGTATACCGTATTTATACGAGATCTTTATAGACGCTTATCAGACCTACCTATTTCTTATTTGTAAATCAACGTGGTAAGTGCACTTTCCACATTTTACCGGATGATGCTCTACATAACAGGCATCTTTATAAATGGCTATTTCTTTCCGGCGCTATCTGAAATGCCGATTGGGATATTGCCTCTGATCAAATAACTGCCATCTGTATTTCTTCCTGAAATTGCCAGCGGCAGAGGTTGCCGGTATTCCAGAGGATCCCTGATGATTAAAAACAAACTATAGACTCCTTTAGGTACTGATGAGGGCAGGACGAAATGATCAGTTATTGGATTCAATTTGCTATTTGGTAAGACGGATGCCGGATTAAATACTGATTTACCTGACCAGACAACCAAACCGGTCGCGTTTCTGAGCTCATATATAACTTTCCAGTTTTCATATAACCGGGCTACCCCTGTATTCTGCCAACCTATTGTGATATTAAAATTGGCTCCCTGATTCAGAACGGGGGTCATATTTCCTTCCATTAATCCCAAACGATAGCCGGCGAATTTCGAAGATAGTCTGATGTTATCCAGTGCATCCTGATTATTCAGGGACTTGTCGAGATTGCCGTTACCAAAACTACTTACGTGATAGAATTTCATTTGTCTTGGCATATCTCCAAAAGGCTTCCCTCCAAACAATGCAAAACCCAGATCAGCTGGTTCACCTACAACCGGAGAATATTTATAACGATTATTAATTGCTGTATCAAAATGAATCCCCCCAAAAACGGTCGGATTCTTATCGATCCACCGCGACAAATAATTATCTGTCCATCCCCAGTTATCACGTCTCCATCCCAATAGCCCGGCTTTATTCGATGTCGTCAGTGCATAATATCCAACAGCGGGTGGAATCATTGTATTATGCAACTGATTACCATCGAAAGTGGCAATCATCGCGACACACTGAAAATCGGGATATTGATGTACCGTATAGCTGATGATGCTATCCAGCGATTCTATGGTTGCCGTTGCAGCCGGATCACCCGGAAATTCGTTATTTGTCCATTCACCATAATTTCCATAACCTCTTACATCTATATAATGAATGATGTTCCGGTATTGAACACCATTAAAAGAGCCGCTCATAATGTGCTTGTTGACCGCCGCATTCAATGCCTTCCATGCTGCCAGCCAGTTCGGACTATTATAATTTGGAATCCAAATTCCATCCACCATCCAGTCTTTTACATTTTCCGCTTGCATTTGATTATGTAAATACAGCGGATAAAACAATTTACCTCCGTCCACTACTGTGAGCTGGCCACAACCACCGCAAATTTGCATGATGCCAAACGAAAATTTCTGTTTGTTGATGATCGCTTCATTTATCTTCTTGTCAAACAATGAAAAATCATACGATTCCGGACCACCTGAAAAGGCAGCTATATCTGTATAAGAAAAACGATAATATGCGTTTAGCCTGGCGCTGTTCACACCGGCATTGGGAATATTTACAGTATTCTGGTCGTTCCATTGTTCAGCACCGGCATCCGGCTTGTTCAGATCCGGATCAGTGACCGGAATTTGATTAAAACTCAGAGGAAAATTGCCGGTTTGTGAAAGTCCCTGATTGCATGCAACCAAAGTCCAACCATACATCATTGAACATATTAGAAAAAAAGATCGCATGCTTCGGGTTTTAAAGTAATGGTAAAATACCCTGTTTAACGTATGTCCATCAAAAATAATATCCTGATTCTGATTCGAATCGTCAGTAAATATATATCCATCCTCCGATGCGAAAAGGTATACCTGCTCACTTTAACGAATTTATCGATCGCATTTCTTCTTTCTCACAAAAAGAAGCCCGACCGGTATTTAAAACAAACCCCTCTCCGATAAAATTGAGAGGGGGTGTGTTGCCTGACCTGGATTCGAACCAAGACAAACAGAGTCAGAGTCTGTCGTACTACCGTTATACTATCAGGCAGTTTATTATAAAGGCCATTTTTCCTTTATTTTCGGCTGCAAAGATAACCTAGACAGACGAAACCAGTGTGAATATTGGAAGAATGTGGCCGGCATTTTATTAACAGGGAATCAGTATCGGCAGGAGACAACCGATAAAAACAGCAAACTTTTCCTGTTAAAAGAACGATTTTATGCCTCTTCTCATTATATATTTGACTATCAATACGTTATAATATAAATAAATTGGTATTTTCAGGTTACGGATCCTTTATCCGCAGTTACTAATCCATGAATAAGAAAACTAAATTTTCAGATTCAGAGCTTGTAGAAGCGATTCGGGAAAAAGAAATGCTCGACGCAGCGATATGGCAACTTTACAAGGATCACGCTGAGATCACCAGATCTTTTATTATGGGGAAAGGGGGCACAGAACAGGATGCCGATGATATCTT
Organism: uncultured Bacteroidota bacterium; assembly: GCA_963759335.1. Classification (GTDB taxonomy): domain Bacteria; phylum Bacteroidota; class Bacteroidia; order Chitinophagales; family Chitinophagaceae; genus Puia. Next base: position 1,208,295 of record CAVWYU010000017.1, on the reverse strand, counting down.
CCAGGAAACAGTGGTTTCCTTTATAGATACTGTTCAAAAGTCGAAATTCAGACAGGAATCTGGTATCCGGACATTTCTGATTTCGATAGCCAAGAATCTCTGGTTTAATGAGATCAGAAGACGGCAAAGGGCTGATAACCGTGAAAGGCTTTTTGAAGCGGACCGTGATCAGGAAGATTCGGGTGTACATGAAATCATTCAGGACCGGGAATTGAAAAAGCAATTAAATCTGCTCTTACAGGAACTGGGTGATTCATGCAGAAAAATTCTCGAATTGTTTTATTATGAGAATTTATCCATGAAAGAGATCGTCCAACATTTGCATTATGAAAATGAACAGGTAGTCAGAAATAAAAAATATAAATGCCTGCAGCAGCTTACAGATAAAATGAAAATAAATACGCTGGCATCCAGGCAGATAAATGAACTGATTAATAAATAAATTATGCAACCCAATAACGAAATACTGATAGATTATCTTGATAAGCAATTGAATCAGGAGGAATCTGCCCGGGTGGAAACTGCCCTGCAAAGTGATACTGATCTCAATAGAGAATTACAATACCTGCACTTTGCCATCGACACAGTTCGACTGGATTCCATTAACCGAAAAGTTGCATTGATACGCCATTCACAGGAAAAAGAGCAAAATGTTGACACTCCCGCTCCGGCTGTTCTTCGTACTATGTATAAAATCAGTCTGCGGGTTGCCGCTGTAATCGCTTTGTTTTTTTGTCTTGCATCGGTTTATAAATATTCCTCAGTTAACAACGAATCGTTCTATAATAAACAATTTTCCGGTTATGAATTGAGTAACCGTCGTGGACAGGAAGTCCATGATGCTGAAGCAGACGCCTATCAGAATAATAAATGGAATGATGTGGTCTCCATCTATCACTCCGGAATCAATCAATCGAATCAGCAATCCTTCCTGGCGGCGATGGCTGAAATGCAGTTAAATCATTTTCAAAATGCCATAACCATTTTTGAAAGTTTATTGAATTCTAAAACAGGGGAAACCACATACCTGGAAGAAACCCAATACTATTTGTCTCTTGCATACCTCATGAATCATGAAGGAAATAAAGCTGTTCAGATGATAGATAAAATAAAGGCAAACCCAAATCATACATACTACCCTATTGTATCAAAATTCTCATCTATAGACTTGAAAATCATAGAGTTAAAAAATAAATAAGAAGGAAGTTACATTGAAACCCTCAGCGGTTACTAAATATAGAAGCTTTAAAAACAAATCCGCTGAAAAACCAAACGTTCCGATTCCCTGAAATCAACCAACCAATTCCTGAGAAAAACGAAATGCATCCGATTGATTCTATTGAAAACCATCCGATCCGATCTATGAAAATGCACCATTCTGAGAAATCCTATCCGTTCGTGAAAAATCTGTCCGATCCTAAGAATCCCTTCAATCCTGTGAAATGCTTTAACAAGTCGACGTATCCTGAAACACCGAATAAGATTAGACAACGAAATTTTAAACATCCAATATTAACTGTGAAAAGCGTCGACTTTTTTTTCTCTTATTTTTCTGATCAAAAAAAATAAAATCGTACCGAAACAGATTACAAAGGCAGCCCCTATCCAGGGCTGTCTTTTTTTGTACAGGGCTTGTGTGTCGCCGGTAAGAACGATATGCGACCAGTATGACGGATTTCGGGAAAGAGGATTATTTCGTATAAACTCGAGTTTAGCCTTTTGCAATGCAAGCGATTTGTTATCCCCCTCTTCCAGGTACTTATAAAACAATTTGATGATCTCTGCGGTCGAATGATCATCTGCTTTCCATAAGGTATTGATGGTACTCGGACATCCCGCATAAAGAAAAGCACGCGCGAAACTCATCACTCCCTCATTATGTACAAACTCTCCCCGGCCCGTTTCACAAGCACTGATCACCATCATCCGGCAGCTGTCCATATTCAGAGAATATATTTCATCGAGAAACAAAAAGTCTTCTGACCGGGCGCCGGCTGCAGGGTAAAATGCTATAAAAGATGCAGAGGGATTATCCAAATCAGTCATCGCATGGGTTGCCAGATGAATGACGGGATAGTGATCGATATTTTTCATAAAAGCCTCTTTTGTCGCTGACCTGTCATCCAGATGGATACCTGGCAATTCATTGATTTCTTCTTTCGAAAAAGGCAGTTTTTCAAGACCTTCCTGGTCTGCATTTATCCGCTGATAACCTCTTTGTGAAAATGGAGCAAATGAAATGACTCCACTATTTTCCAGTTGATATACAGTCTGGTTATCAGACCTGATGATATAGCGTGCGGAAAATTCATACCCGATGGTGTGTTCTTCAATGATCATTTTCCCTTTTTCATTTCCCGGAAGAGACTCAATCGGAAGCTGGAAGAAAAGTCCGTCAGGTACAATGATCCACGCATCTTTTTTTCCCGCCAGTCCGATAACCGGTTTCATCAATTGGTTATAAAGAACCGTTCTTAATGCAGTCGTATTCTCATGTCTCCCATTTTCCGCCGATTGCAGGATTTGAATCCATTTTTGAATATTCAACCGGATCATTTCCCCGCTATCGAGCGTGATATGCTCAAGGGCGGATTTTGTTAATACAAAAACCTCAATCTTGTCCGGTGTATTGAAAAAGCTGATCAGGGCCTGATCCGTGGCCATGGATCGCTGCATTACATGAATAGACGGAAAATCGTCCGAATATTTCAACTGGTAAAACCGGCTGTTCGCGTCCATCTTCCTGTGCAGATTTACCAATTGCGTTTCATAAACAGATTTTTCGTCTTTCAACTTTCTTAACATATTGCCGTCCAAATGATCGTCTGCCTTCGAATTCAAACGTGCGATATTGAACTTTATATTTCGTTCCTCCTTTTCATAGTTGCTTTCAGGTCCGGCAGTTGAAAGAAAATTTCTTTCCCTGATTTGCGAACTCATGATTGAAGCCTTATTTTTTTCTGACACCAGGAAAGCTGCCTCAAGATATCCCCCATGGGGGTATAGATAATCTAAACGAAGACATACATTCATCGCACGGGCATAAACGCTTCCGCTATTTTGTTTCAGTAGAATTTTGGCATCGTCCATCTCGTAACTTTTTTCTATATATGCCAACAGAGAAAGCGTGGACTGATAAGTTTCATATGCTGCTTTAAGATCTTCCGGTTTTAAAGATTTCCGGTATATGCTCTCCCAGGCAGATGCTTTTTTATTCAGCACTTCAAACAAGCGGTAGTATGCGAAAGAACCCATAAAATTGACGGGATTCTTATGAATATCCTTATTTGAATCATTTCCTAAATAAATAACCAGTGCATTCTGCAGATGGCGGATAGCCGAATCCGGTTTGTCGTGATAGACGGCCAGGTCGCTTAAATAAATTTCATTTTCCCCATCGTCCAGCGCATTTGTATGCAGCGATTTTTTTTTGTTGCGATATTGCTCAAGCCACGCCGAAGCAGCTTCTGCATTTCCCTGCTCGAGGGCTGTTCTTGCCATCTCATTCAGTACATTGGGCGCTTCCGAAATATTCACTTTTTTAAAAAAAGACAATGCAGCTTCATACTGTCCCAGACCTCTGTATGTTCTGCCCATGTTCATGTATAACGGAGTACTGAGTGTTTGATATTTAAGAATTTCCTTATAAATCGAGAGCGCCTGTTCGTATAAACCCAGTTTTAAATAACAGGCGGCGATATTCAGTTCCAGACTGTATTTATCCGTCAGACTTTTTGAATCGATGAGCAATAAGGCCTGACTGAAATAATTTTTACTCTGGAGGTAGTTCCCGTTGTCATAGTATAAGACTCCCAGAGTATTAAATAAACGCATTCTGTCTTCCCTGGCACCCAGACTGTCGGGACTTTGTGCCGCCAGCAAAAGAAAATGAGTCGCAGAATCAAAGTTGTTCTGATTATAATATCCGGCGCCCGCTAAAATATAATTCGTGAATTTCTGTGCGGGCGTCGAAGAGTATTTTATGGCTTGCAAGTATGAAGCTGTAGCCTCCGAGTAGTCCTTATAAATCTCATACAATACGCCTAATTTATAATTGGACTGGTAAAGGAGGCTGTCAGCCATTCGCTCACCCTGTATTCCGTTTAAATCAGAAATGATTTTCCTGAATCCCACCATACAGGCGCTGTCGTCTTTCGACGATGTATTGGGTTTGTTGAAAATATAATCAACACGCTTATAGGCTGTCAGAATCACTTCCAGTGAAGGATTGTGGGGAGAATACTGTTTAAATGAAAAAATCAGAAGGAAAGAGAGAAGAATAAAAAAAACTTTCCCGGACATAAACAGTTTTTTAGGGCTCTGTTTTAACGTCCGGGAAAGCGCAATATTGCAATAATCAAAAGTGGTTTAGTTGCCGCGCACAATTACAATCAGCGGGGGTCTCGCAGAAGGACCTTTGCTGATCAGCAAATCATTCAGTGTGTTAAACAGATGATCCGTCATAGTGAGGAGCGTTGCTGCGGGCACGTCTGATTTGTGATTGTAATAAACCAGTTTCAGCTGGATTTTCTGTGGCGCAAAATTACTGTTATCATTCAGTTTATAATAGATCGTTGTATACACCGTCATACCATTAACAGGAAGTAAACCGAAAAGGCTGTTCTGCATGGTTTTCTTCAGGTCGATAAAGCCGGTTTTCTGATCTATTTCAATACCCTGGTTATGTGCCGAATTATTGTAATCGAACTGGCAACCCTGGCCCTGGTTTCCCTGGCAGGGCACCACTCCGTACGGATCAGCATTAAAATATGGTTTTGATGTAATATCTGACTGGGACAAAACATAAACACTATCCATATAAGCCGCGCCGGCAACAATTAATTGGGACATGCAAGTGTCTGTTGTACCATTTTTTACAAACGCCAGAGCATATCGTTGTCCTGTTTCAGATTTAGACAGGTTAATGGCTCCCGTTTTAGAATTGATGCTTAAGCCACCGGGCCAGGAAAGATAAGTTCCTGCGACACCCTGGTTATTCTGAGGGTACACGAAGAAGTCTCCGGACGCAGGCTGCGAATACACAATGGAATCACCATAATCCGGAGCAAAATTACACCCCGGTGCGGGAGACTCCGGATATGGAATTATCGGACCCGCCGGCGCTGACAAAGTGGTATCACCTGCGTGCGGAATATTTCCATTCGTGGAAGTATTATTATTGTTATTATCCGTAATGGGTTGGTCGACCGATTTTTTACATGCAACGGCAATGCAAATGGTCATAATAAGGATCAATGATCCTTTGTTCAGATATTGTTTCATGGGTATTAGGGTTCTGATTAAAATCAATTACAAGATACTCGGAAAACACTGTATTTGCAAGGGTTCCCGCGTATTATTGACTAAGAAAAAAGGTGAAAATACGGACATATAACACAGATAGAACCGGCATTTTTCCAGTTTTGGGAAAACTAGAAGTGAGGACACTGCACCTCCTGTCTGCCATTGTCAGCGGTCTTTTTGAAAATATAAACAAGTGAAATCTCGATTCCACCCTGACTCTGAGAAGCCACTTTAAATCCGGAAATATTCACATCATAACTCATCCCGAGATTAAATCGTCCGTAATCCATACCGACATACGGAATGATGGCATCCCCTACGTTACTGGTCCTGCCCCAGGCTCCGATGTACACATTCACCGGACTTGTTTCATCAGTGCCCGCACTGAGCTCTAAAGCACCGCCAAACACGAATTCGCTGGCTGTTGCCTGATGGTTATATAACGCGCTTACATACCATGTTTTGCCGGAAGATGTTTCTGGAAAATAACCGCCGCCGTGTATGGTCAGTCTGCTTGGCACCGAGATATCGTCCGCACCCAGAAAACTTGCTTTTGGCTGATTAATATTATACATAGCCACTCCAAAATAAACTTCGTTATTCCCGTTGAGCGTTCCGTTATACAGAAATCCGGCATTCATATCAAAATAACTGGTCGTCACTACCTGGAGATTTACCGGCTCCGATGCTGATGGAAGCCATGACCCGTCCAATTGCAGTCCATCCACGAAATGAAGTCTCGGGCCATCCAGTGTTCTGTTTGCATATGCACCCTGGAATCCGACTCCAATGGTATGCCACCCGTTTTCATCGATTGCTTTATGATAAGCTGTAGAAATTGCAAAATAGTTACTGTTTAAAATACCATTCGCTGTTTTATCTGTCATAGCCATGAAACCGAGACCCCAACGGTCACCTTCACGCAATTTGTCCTGGAGAATGGGAAAATCTGCAGAAATGGTTGAAGTGATATATGCTTTGTTAACTGTGGGCCATTGATTCCGATAATTTCCCGCAGCCCGCATATCACCATTGAATTTGCCTGTTAATGCAGGGTTCAGTGTAAGGGGCGACGCATAAAATTGAGAAAACGAAGGGTCCTGCGCCGAAACCGCGTTTGTCAGATAAACCAGTAATATGGAAATATAAAGCCGCGTTTTCATGTTCTTTTATTCACTTATCTCAATAATTCTACTGTACCTTTTAAAATAAAATTCTCTCCCGAAAAACATATCATTTCCGTTACGAATACATACGTATCCGACGGCTGGGGAATACCGTTTAGATTGCCATCCCAGCCATATTTAAGATCATTGGGTGGAAAATTGGCCCTGGCATATAAAAGCTGACCCCACCTCGAATAAACCTGAAATGATTTTACGATTTTGACACCGCTGCCCGTCGGATAGAAATAATCGTTATTGCCATCGTGATTCGGACTGAATGCATTCGCCATGTTTACGCCGCTTTGCAGGCATAATAACCGAATTGTAACTGATGTGGACGATGTACAACCAATGGCCGTTTTAACGGTTACGGTGTATGTCATCGGAGTTAAAGGAGTAGTAATAGGTGTTGCACAATCTGTGCAATTCAGATATAATGGTGGTGACCAGTCATATGAAACAACATCGGCACTGGCTATCGGTTCTATCAGTACATCTGTTCCGGCCAATACAGGAGCCGGATTCGGTATTACAACTGAAGGCAGAGAATCGACAATTACTTTTACACTGGCAGTATCAAAAAAACATTTGTATTTATCCTCACCAATAACGGTATACTGCGTTGTTCCCAATGGACGTGCTATTACGCTGTCTCCCGTTTTTTTATTCAAAGTGCCTGAAGGCGACCAGTTATAACTATTTGCATTTTCTGCGTGGAGAAAGGCCATTCCTCCAATACAAATTGTGGTGTCGGGCGATACAGGCATGGGGAAAGGTCCAATCACATGCACAGAATCATATGCTTTCTCAACACAACCTACTGGAGAAGAAACCTGGAAAGTTGTAATATAATCTCCCGGCCTGGTATAATTAAACGTTGAGTTCAGGAGATTTGAAGTATCCGCAGCCCCACCCGTTCCGAAATCCCAATGGTATGTCAGCGGATAGCCCAGCGTATCAGCTACATAACTGACCACATGCGGACCATAAGAAATCGCACCATCACCACAAAGTGTAACCGGAGGGCCCAATGCCGCAAATAAAGTATCAATCAAAATCTGATGATCTGAAACATACGACAACTGACACCCGGTTGAATCCGTGAGAATCAGCGCCGGTGTAAACAATCCAGGCAAAACATACGTGTGAACCGCAATGGAATCCTGTGTCGTTAAAACGGTACCATCTCCAAAATCCCAGGTATATGATCCCACATAGCTCGCAGTTGCATGCAATGAATCCACAGCCGGTGCACAGGCCTGATAAAGTGGTGTATATAATTTTGCGAAAGGTCCCTTGACTATAATCGTATCGTAAGAAATAACGGATATGCCGTTAGCGCCATAGCCGGTTAAGGATACGATATAAGTACCGGGAATATCATATTGATATTTCGGGGTGATCTTATTATCCGCAGTTCCTTTACCGTCACCAAAATCCCAGTGCAGACCTGTTGTATTCACCGGAGTTGCCGTAAAATTTACAAAGAGTGGCGGGCAGCTGGAATTATTGTAGTAATAAGATGAATCGACGAAGGGCGCAGCGATACTTTGTATTTTCAGGGGAACAATAAGTGTGTCGATACAGGTTCCCGCCATCGTTGGATAAGCGATGAGTGTTACGGTATCCGTACCTACATTGGGAAATGTATGGGTAACGGTGGTGGCACTGTTTGACGTAGCACCATCTCCTGCAAAAACCCACAAAAAAGTTGCCCCGGTATTTTTAACACTGGTATTCGTAAATGTTATCGGAAATCCGGGCGTAATCGTCGGAGGCGCATATGTCAGGCCTGCTTTCACTCCGTAAATAAAAATCTGTGTCACCGGAAGTTTCATAGAGGCCTTACAGCCATTCGTGTCCGTCACGGTCAACTGAGGATTGTATGTGCCGGGAAAAGCATACAGATGCTGAACCGTATCATTGTCTGTTTTTGTGATCGTATTTCCGTCCCCGAAATTCCATTGCCATGAAACAATGGGCACATTGTTCACTGCTTTGGATGAATCGGTAAAAATGACCGGAGCGTGGTAACATAACTGGCTCTGGTCCCCGAAATTGGCAACAGGACCTATTATATGAATCGGGATATAATTACTCGTATCATAACATCCGAAAAAATCGGATTGTGTAATTACGCGAATACTGTCCTTACCGGCCACCAGTCCCGAAACGGAACCAGAGTATGCGTTTTTAAATCCCGCACTGCCTGTCGTATTAAAAGTCCCGTCATTATACTGCCATTTGTAGGTCTTGTAATATGTGGACGCGTTCACTGCCTTTCGTTGATAATTTGTATCCAGGCCATTGATTTTTACGGGCAGGGTTGAACTGGCACAAATGGTATCTTTTGTCGAGCTCAGTACAGGTTTTTGCTTCTTCAGCGCATATACAGGCACCGGCCCTGTGGTTTGTACGCAAGCTCCAAATGTTACCGTAACAGAAGCGGTATAAACGCCACCCTTTGGATAATGATGATTTTTTGTAGCGACATATACATTATCGGTTTCATTCGGCGAACCATCTCCGAAATTCCAAACGTACTGGTCGCCGCCCGCGGGTGCTACTGTCATAGCTACCGTAAGCCGGTCACTGTCACAATTATTTACTACGGTTAAATTCGGTATCGGAGTTGTTTTCACATATCGGGTGATCGTGGATGTATCGTTTTTACATCCCGGACTTGAAGCGACCAGGGTCATATTATAGGATCCCTCCGCATTATACAAATGCGTATGATAAATATTATTGTTGATATCAGATTGTCCGTCACCGTAAAACCATTTAAACTGGAAGGCACTGTCGTCCAGGTTATGAAATGTTTCCAGCTGATTGGCTGTACAGGGCAATGAGTCCTGCGCAGTAAAAATGGCGTGCGGTTTAGGATATACAATAATGGTATCGGACGGAAATGCACCACCGGAACAACCGTGAATAGTTGTAAAGCTCAAATTGATAATGTAAGTGCCCGGTTTTGAAAAGACATGCACCGGATTTGAACTCGTCGAAGTTGTTCCATCTCCGAATGACCATAAATATGTTGCCAGTGTATCCTGTGATAGGGCGGTAAAAGTTGCCTGCACATCTGAACAATAAACAGCTGACGGTATTAAAACAGTATCTGCATGAATTTTTGCCGTTGGCTGGGCTGTATTAAAGGTTTCGGAAATCGTGGCCGAACAACCGTTTGAATTTGTTATGGTAAGGGTGGGAGAAAATAAATTATTCGTCAGATAAGTAAATGTCGGATTTCTCACATTCGATGTATCTGCCGGATTACCGGTAAAATTCCAATGCCAGTTGGTAGCGCCCGCACTTGTATCCGTAAAATTGACCACCATCGGAGAAGAACAACTGGCGCCTTTATTCAAAATGAAGGGACTGATATTGGGAGCAGCCAGTACATTTATAATTTTCACAACTGAATCGGGACAAACGCCAAAATTCTCATACATTTTAACAGTGTAATTACCGGCAGCAGCGTATGCATGTCCGTAAGTAATTCCGATGCCGCTTCCTCCGTCGCCAAATGACCAAATGGGATTTGCGGAAGGTGCCGGCGTGCTTTTATTTAAAAATAAGATTGTGTTTCCAGGGCAATAAGAGGAAGCTGTCGTAAAATCTGCACTGTAATTGGCAGCATTGATAAATGCGGGTTTTGTAATATTGGATGAGCAACCATATGTATTTGAAACAACCAGCGATATGGTATAATTTCCTTTCGATGCATACAAATGGGAAGGACTTGCTGTTGTGCTGCTGTCTCCGTCTCCAAAACTCCAGGCATATGTTAAAGCTCCGTCTCCTGTAGAAGTATTATGAAAATTAATCGGCTGGTTTAAACTACAGATCGCTGAAGAGTCCACATTGAAAGAAGGGACCAGTGCGGGATAAACTTCTATCATATCAGGAACTTTCCAGGTATTTATGCAACCGAAACTATTCGTTGCCGTCAGGCTTACGGAATATGTTCCGGGGAATTGATAGATATTGGACACCGAACCAGAAGTAGTACTCTGGGAATTACCATCTCCGAAATTCCAGATTGATCCTGTGATTGTACCATCCCCGGGAGTCACAACACTGGTGAAATTGACAAGCAGCGGTGCACAACCCACCGTTTTTGCCGCAGCGATATTAATCGCGGGCTTTTTGAAAACAGTAATGATTTTAGAAATTGATGCTGTTTTTGCACCGTCCTGAATAGTCAATGTAACGGTGTAATCCTGGCCGTTGAAATAAGTAGCTGATACAGGGTTGTTCTTGACATTGGTTGTTATACCGTTTCCGTTACCAAATGTCCATGTATAAGTTGCGGAGGGACTGGTACCCGTGGAATTATTGACAAAACTTACGGCCAGCGGTGAACATCCTGAAAGAGTGCTAGGTGTAAAATCTGCAACCAGCTGTGCGATAACAGGCGTCGTTCCGGTCAGCAAAAAAAAGATTGCCAACAGAAAACGAATTTTCTTGCCTGAAATACGGTTAACGGTCATCAGACGGTTTTTAGGATATTGGGTTTACCATCGACTATTACTGAAACTAAACGATAAACAGAGGCATATATTTCAATGAAAAGTCGTTTCCCAAACTGGGAAATAATCCTGATTCGGTAAGCCTGTTTATTCGCGTAAAACGCTTGATGGACAAGGGTTTTATTACCAGTCTCTTCACTACATAAAAACACTTAGGAGTATTCTTTTTTATGTATGAGAAAGAAATGCCCCCTGCGGGGGGATTGAAATTTTTCGTTGGGAAATTCATTCGGCTCTTTCGGAAGTTAAGAGCCTTATACGGCATAAGCAGCATGTATGTTTATGACTGCACAATCAAATTAATAAAAAAAAATGATCACTATGTACTACAAGAAATTAAAAGAACCGCATTGGAGATCCGGAAGAAAATATCTGACGATGATGACTATTCTTACTTTATTGTTCGGATGCCACAAATCAAATGTTGATCAAAAATTCCTTCGCGATTTTGAACAGGTCAACCTGGTTGCCAATAACAACGAATATAATGCCGGTCACATCGACAGTACTTTACTGAATGCATTTGGAATCGCGTGGACTTCTAACGGATTTGCATGGGTAAATTCTGTAGGCGGCCATGTAAGCGAAATTTACAATTCAGAAGGAGTCAGGCAGAAAGCAGTCAATATCCCTGCTTCAGCATCACCAGCAGATTCAAATGGCGGATTTCCCTGTGGTATTGTTCTGAGTTCCGGTAAAGGATTTAATCTCCGGAACGGCTCATCCAGTTTCCTCTTTACCGGATTCGAAGGCGGACTTACCGGATGGAACCCGGCTTCCGGTAATAATGCCCAATTTATTTTACATCCGCCCGCAGCCAGTTTTACCGGCCTGGCCATAGGTTCCAGTGCCGGAAAAAATTTCATTTACGCGGCAAATTTCGGAGCCAAGAAAATTAATGTATGGGATACATCATTCGCCCGTGTAGATATGCCTTTCAAAGATCCTGCCCTGCCCGATGAATATTCTCCTTATAATATTCAGGCAGTCGGTGACTCGTTATATGTCATGTATGCGAAATTGAAAACGGATGAGCCGAATGCCGGACACGGAGTGGCCGGAGCTGGATTTGGATACGTCAGTGTATTTAGCACAGACGGCACATTCGGAAGACGATTCGCTTCTCAGGGCACATTAAATATACCCTGGGGAATTACCATGGCGCCATCCAGTTTTCTGCAGGATCAGGATATCTATAGTGGTGGAACCGAAAACGGGGGTTACGGAACAAAAAGTTCCACAACAGGCAGTAATACTGTCAGTGAGGATAATCGTCACCTGAATGAGCCGGTAATACTAATAGGAAATTTCGGTGATGGACGCATTAATGTATTTAGTCTGGGAGGAAGATTTCTGGGGCAGCTGCAAACTCATAAACATACACTGGTGATCGACGGACTGTGGGCACTCTCATTTCCTCCCACAAGTGCAAACATCGATCCTGCCAGATTGTATTTTACTGCAGGACCCGATAGCGAAAAGGATGGTCTGTTCGGATATCTGATCAAAAAATAACAGAGGGTCAATCAATAACGCAAGCAAGCAAAAGGCCCCTTTTCAGGGGCCTTACTTTTTAAATCCGGTTGCCCGACGAGGATTCGAACCTCGACAAACAGAATCAAAATCTGTCGTACTACCTTTATACTATCGGGCAATTCACAAACAGGCCGCAAAAATAAGGTTTTTTAAAAATTGTACCGAACTAAACCGGAATTCTCCTGATTATGTCGCTTCAACCAGATAAAAATTCTTTTTCCCCTTCTGAACAAGGATGTATTTTTCATGCAACAGCAGCTCTGTATTAATATTAAACTGTATGTTTTCAACTTTGATACGGTTTATACTAATGCCTCCGTTTTGAATCATCTTCCTCGCTTCCCCTTTACTCGTCAGGATGCCCGTTTCTGCCAAAAAGCGCACTGCGTCTACACCCTGTGTCAGTTCATTGATATCGAATGTACACTTCACAATGCCTTCCAATTCATGCAAATCCTGTTCGGTCATGGCTTCAACCGGACCTGTCTGACTGAATAATTTTTCTGTCGTCATCAGGGCCAGTTCGAATTCTCCGGCGCCATGAATAAAAACGGTTATTTCTCTGGCCAATGTTCTTTGAAGCAATCTATCCGAAGGATTTTTTTGATGAATTTCCAGCAACGATTGAATTTCTTCTTTCTTTAAAAACGTAAAAATCTTTATCCACTTCTCTGCGTCTGCGTCTGTTGCGTTCACCCAGAACTGATAAAATTGATAAGGAGATGTCCTGGACGGATCCAGCCATATATTCCCCTTTTCTGTTTTACCGAATTTCCCGCCATCTGATTTAGTAAGTAACGGGCAGGTAAATGCAAATGCCTCACCACCGGATTTACGCCGGATAAGTTCTGTTCCGGTTGTTATATTCCCCCATTGATCACTTCCTCCCATTTGCAATTTGCAATTCCTGTTACTGTAAAGCCAGTAAAAATCATATCCCTGCACCAGCTGATATGAAAATTCGGTGAAACTCATGCCCGTTGTGCCCTCCAGCCTTTTTTTCACACTATCCTTGGCCATCATGTAATTCACGGTGATATGCTTTCCGACCTCACGGATAAAATGGAGGAAATTCATATCCCGGAACCAATCAAAATTATTGACCATTTCCGCGGCATTTGGTTTCGCTTGATCAAAATCAAGAAATTTTTCCAATTGCTTTCGAATACCCTTCAGATTATGATTCAAAGTTGTTTCATCCAAAAGGTTCCTTTCTTCACTTTTCCCGCTGGGGTCGCCCACCATACCAGTTGCTCCTCCTACCAGTGCAACTGGCTTATGCCCTGCTTTTTGCAAGTGTACCAGCAGTAAAATGGGAACCAGACTTCCAATGTGCAGACTGTCGGCTGTAGGATCAAAACCTATGTATCCGGAAGTCATTTCCCTGGAAAGCTGCTCCTCTGTACCGGGCATTATATCCTGTATCATGCCCCGCCATCTTAGCTCTGGTATAAGCGACATAAATAGTTCTGCGGAATTTTGGCAAAAGTAAGGGATATTCGCATCCTGAAAACGTCGCAATATTCTGAATAAAAAGGCGTTAGAATAAGTTTATGGTATTGACTTCAGTGACCCGGAGATTCAGAACCAATTGCCCCCTATTCCTGCTGTTGCTGTTATTATTTTGCAACCGGTCCATGGGTCAATTTGCCAAATATTCCAATGAATTTTTGAATATTGGTGCGGGCGCACGCGGAATGTCCATGGGCAATGCACAGGTTGCTTCGGTTACAGATGGAACAGCAGGTTATTGGAATCCGGCAGCATTAGCCAACGTCACTGTCAGTCCGCAATTGAATTTAATGCACGCGGAATATTTTGCAGGCATTGGAAAATATGATTATGCCAGCCTTACACTTCCTCTGAAGGACAACAAACGGACACTCGGCCTGACCCTGCTTCGCTTTGCAGTGGATGATATTCCAAACACCGTATTTCTTGTACAACCCGACGGATCTATTGATTTCAGTAATATCACTACATTTTCGTCGGCAGATTATGCTTTTCTCATTACACTGGCACAGCAGGTGGACTGGATTAAAAATACCAAGATGAATTTTGGTGTCAATGCGAAGATTATTCACCGGCTGGCGGGCGATTTCACAACATCCTGGGGATTTGGTTTTGATGCTGCTGTACAGGTTATCGGAAATCGCTGGAAACTGGGAATTGTAGCTAAAGACGTAACAACCACTTTCAATGCCTGGTCGTATAATATAAATCAGGAATGGCGAGAGGTGTTTTATGCCACTTCAAACGATATTCCTTCCAATTCGATTGAACTAACGGCGCCGCAACTGATTCCCGGCTTCAGTTATAATTTTCCGATCAACAGTAAAATGAACCTGCTTGCAGAAGCAGATTTCGACATCACCTTCGATGGAAAACGAAACACGGTGATCAGTTCAAATCCGATCAGTATCGATCCAAAAGCCGGATTGGAATTTTCGTATAACAACGTCTTTTTTGTACGGGCCGGAATGAACAATTTTCAACAGACCCTCGATGACAGAGATACTACAAACCAGAAAAAAATATGGATCTATCAGCCATCGATTGGAGCCGGATTCAAAATCGGCGATGTGCAGATCGATTATGCGTTTACAAATCTGGCCAATCAGTCAAACCCCCTGTATACCCATGTATTTTCATTAAAAGTAGATTTGGTTGACACGAAGAAGAAAGCAAATAAAAAATAGATCCGGCCCTGACAAACGAACTGACTATGAGAAAAATTTTAACACTGTGTTTAATCCTGATTGCCGGTATTGCGATAGCGCAGCCGTACAATAACGAGTGGATTGATTACAGTAAAACCTATTATAAATTTAAGGTTACGGCAGACGGGCTCTACAGGATTCCGGCTGCGGTTCTTGCCGGCGCAGGTTTGTCAGCGGCGGATGCCAAAGATTTTCAACTTTTTCGAAATGGAGTTGAGGTACCTGTTTATACTTCTGTAAGCAGTGGACCGTTTTCGGCTTCCGATTATATTGAATTCTGGGGACAGATGAATGACGGCAAGGCTGACAAACCATTGTACAGAAATCCTGCATATCAACATACAGATAAATGGAGTTTGCAATCCGACACAGCCGTATACTTCTTAACGCTGAATCCCTCCGGCAGCCCGTTTCATTATAACAACACAACCAATGATACGACTTCGAATATTCTCCCGGTTAGTCCCTACTTCATGTATACGGCAGGCACCTATTTCAAAACCCAGATAAATGCCGGATACGCGGCGGTTCTTGAACAATACATTTATTCTTCATCCTATGATATTGGTGAGTTCTGGAGTTCCGGATTCTCCTCCCAGGGAGCACCGGTAACGGATAATCAGAATAATCTTTTTATTTATTCCGGAGGGCCCAACGCGAATTTAAAATTCGGCGCAGCAGGTTGTTCCGATACCCTGCGTAATATCCAGGTAAAAGTGAATAATATACTCGTCAAAGACACTACGTTAAATAGCTTTAATGATATCGTAAGTAATGTTAGCATTCCGGTTGCTTCATTAAATAGTTCAAACACTCCTTTTGAGTTTGTCAACAATTCTCAGGCACTGACTTATGCCGACCGCATGGTGGTTTCATTCTATGAACTGACTTATCCCAGGCAATTTAATTTTGGAGGGCAATCCAATTTCCAGTTTCAGCTGGCAGCCAGTGTCAGTGGTTACTTTTTAAAAATCACCAATTTCAATCAGGGAGCAGCCACACCGGTTTTATATGACCGAAATACCGGACAAAGATTTGTGGCCATTTCTTCTTCCGGCGTCCTGACATTTGCTCTGCCCGGAACAGGTTCCGTAAGAAATATGGTATTGGTGAGTCAGGATCCTTCCAATATTCATCCCATAAACAACCTTCAAAAAAGAAATTTTATTTCCTATAGTGATCCATCTAACCAGGGAAACTATCTGATCGTCAGCAATCCGATTCTGTATACCGGTAGTCATTCAAACAACCCGGTGGCTGATTACGCGGGTTACCGGTCTTCTGCTGCAGGCGGGTCTTTTAGTGCGCAGGTATATGATATTAACGAACTGACTGACCAGTTCGCCTTCGGTATTCAGAAACATCCGCTGGCGATCAGGAATTTCGTGAACTACGCCAGAAATATATTTACGCAGAAGCCGCAAAACGTTTTGCTGATCGGCCGCGGTATGACTTATACCGACTACCGCACATATCAGTCGGATCCCAATACTGAATTGCTCAATCTCGTGCCCACATTTGGTTTTCCGGCATCTGATCTTTTGCTTACATCAGCCAACGGATCTGGTTTTGTCAATGTAATTCCCATTGGACGACTGGGTGCTGTGAAAGGAACGGAAGTAGAAGATTATTTGAATAAGGTCAAAGAATATGAACAGGTGCAGCAATCTGCTCCAAATACGATTGCCGGACGAGCCTGGCGGAAAAATATTATACATGTTACCGGTGCTACGGACCCATTCCTGGAGGCCGTACTCTGTAACTATATGGCGTTTTATCAGCAAATCATTTCAGATACTCTTTTCGGTGCAAATGTTTTCCGTTTCTGCAGTTCAACCATTGATCAGAATAACCAGGTATCTGGTAACCTTTTCCCGCAATTATTCAGCAATGGAATAGCCGTTCTGACTTATTTTGGTCACTCTTCGGCATCTACCCTGGGGTTTAATCTGGATGATCCAAGTCTGTATACAAATCAGGGGAAGTATCCGGTCATGTATGTAAACGGCTGTTATGCCGGCAATTATTTTACATATGATTTAAGCAGACTCAGTATCGGGAAAACCCTGTCTGAAAATTATGTATTTACAAAAAACAAAGGCGCCATTGCGTTTGTAGCCAGTTCACATTATGGCGTAGTGAATTATTTGAACCTCCTGTTGAGTGACCAGTATGGTTTGATGGCACATGAAGACTATGGAAAAAGTATAGGAACCATCGAGGTGGATGCAGGCAAAAAGGTGAATACTTTAATACCAACCGATTTTCTGGCAAGATGCCAAACGGAACAGATGGGCATTCATGGCGATCCCGCCATCACCATCAGTGATGAAAAATTAACTGATTATGATGTGGAGGCTTCTACGGTCCTGATCAATCCTTCATTTATTTCGGTGTCAGATAATCATTTCGATGTGGCGGCAACTTTTTATAACCTTGGGAAAGCAGTCCCTGATTCGATCACTGTGCTCATCTCAAGAAAATATCCTGATGGATCTACAGCTGTCCTTTTAAAAAAGAGAATACCAGGTATCCGCTTTGAGGACTCAATCAGAATACAGGTGCCCGTTTCCGCAACTAAAGACAAGGGTCAGAATTATATTACCATCACCATAAATTCTGATAACGACGTACCTGAAACGACTCTGACCAACAACACGGTTACTACTTCTATTTTTATTTACCAGGATGAACTCTCCCCGGTTTATCCATTTGACTATGCTATCATTAATACTCCATTACAACATCTCTTTGCATCCACAGCCAACCCCTTTGCCCCGCTTACCCAATACGTCATGGAAATAGACACAACGGAAGCATTCAATTCAACGCTGAAAGTCAGTAAGAATATCAGTTCGGCCGGAGGCGTGTTTGAATTTGATCCGGGTATCAGGTATATGGACAGTACGGTTTATTATTGGCGAACCTCTATCGTTCCGGCACAAAACTCTCCATACCACTGGAATGAATTTTCATTTATATATATCGACTCATTAAAAAGTACAGTCGGCTTTAATCAGTCGCATTATTTCCAGGACAGGTACTCCACTTTTAATCAAATGATTCTTGACTCTCTGGACCGGACTTTTAAATTTGATTCGATCACCAATACCCTGTATGTCAGAAATGCCATTTATCCGACTGGATCCGGTTTGCAGGCCGATTATACGATCAATGTAAATTCCAACATAGTCATAGGACCGGGATGTAACTATAATGAATTTATTTTTAACGTACTTGACCCTGTTACATTTAAACCCTGGCGAAATGATTTTACAGGACCCACGGGCCTGTATCAAAGCGAACTGGCAACCTGCGGAACACAAAGAGAATATAACTTTGATTATCTCTATACCGATGCGGTCAACCGGAAAAAGGCTATGGATTTTCTGGATGTAATTCCGAACAATGCTTATGTGGTTGTCCGGACAAATACAAATCCCAATCAGGGAAGTAATGTATATATCGATCAATGGAAAGCCGATACTGCTTTGTACGGACATAATAATTCTCTCTATCATAAGCTCGTTGCGCTCGGCTTTACTTTACTGGATTCATTTACAACACCGCATGCGCTGGCATTTGTCTATAGAAAAAACAGCCCGTCCTATACACCGCAACAAACCATTACGCCGACGATTTACGATCGGACCTTTATCGCAACAAATTGTATTTCACCCGGCACCTTTGGCACTTTTCAGTCACCATCATTTGGTCCGGCCAGGAAATGGAAAGATTTGCACTGGCGCGGAACTTCATCCGAATCACCTTCAACCGATTCCGTCGGCGTACAGGTGTATGGTGTTGACACCGGCGGTATTTCTACCCTGCTTTATTCATTAAGTAAAAATGTCCAGGACTTTGACATATCTGCTGTGAATGCAACCCAGTACCCATACATTCAACTAAAACTAAGTTCACAAGATACTCTGCATGCCACGCCGTATCAGCTAAAATATTGGAGGTTAAATTATGTACCGGTTCCTGAAGGTGCATTGGCTCCCAATATATTTTTATCGGGCAAAGATTCTGTCGAACTGGGAGAACAAATACAATTTGGAATAGCATTTAAAAATATCAGTCTGACAGCTTTTGACAGCCTGAAGATCTCTTTTAAGATCACGGATAAAAATAATGTCACCCATATCATACCTTTTTCCAAGGCAAAACCGCTTATCAGCGGCGATACGATCAAAATCGTATACAATATTGATTCCAAAGACTATCCGGGTCTGAATACCATTAATCTGGATGTCAACCCATTAAATGATCAGCCGGAACAATATCACTTCAATAATTTTCTTTTTAAAACATTTTATGTCAAGGTCGACCAGACAAATCCTTTGCTGGATGTCACTTTCGATAATGTACATATCCTGAACGAAGACATCGTTTCAGCAAAACCTCATATTCTGATAAAATTAAAAGATGAAGCTAAATTTCTTCTTTTGAATGACACTTCTGTATTAAAAGTGCAATTGAGGTATCCTGACGGATCTCTGCATCCTTATTATTTCAACAATGATACTCTCCGCTTTACGCCCGCCACAAGTAGTGCAGACAATACAGCAAGTGTCGAGTTTAATCCTGTTTTTACAAATCAGATAAATCCGCAGGGAGATGAATATACGCTGATCGTAACCGGTTCCGATAAAAGCGGGAATGCTTCCGGCACGATACAATATCAGGTTACTTTCAAAATTATTACAAAGGCAATGATATCGAACATGCTGAACTATCCCAATCCGTTTACCACATCCACAGCCTTTGTATTTACCATAACAGGCAGTGATGTTCCACAAAATATAAAGATCCAGATTCTGACGATCACCGGGAAAGTGGTCAGGGAAATAACCAAAGATGAACTCGGACCGTTACATGTTGGCCGGAATATTACGGAATTCAAATGGGATGGAACTGATATGTATAATCAGCGACTGGCAAACGGTGTTTATCTATATCATGTGGTTACAAACCTGAATGGGAAATCCCTGGACAAATACCAGTCGCAATCAGACAATACGGATCAATACTTTAATAAAGGATATGGCAAAATGTTCTTAATGAAGTAGACCCGGGGCAGGCATAAAGCCCTGTTTGATAGTGGTTCCGCGGAACCTGAAAAACATGCAACTGTCAGCCAGCGGTGGCAGGGGAACTGTATTCGTTAAAACCATTTTTTTAATTTTTGCATCGCAATCATTCTCAGCATTCGAAACTTGTTTTATGCCTGCCGGAAAAAACAACTGACGGGGATGAAAAAAATACACGGCACGGTAGCCAATATATATCAGCATCAAAAAAGTCGCGATTTTCATCGTCGCATTTTGAGCTTTTTTTATGAATTCAACCCTTTTCCCCGTCCAATATTCAACAAACGGAAAGTACAGGAAATAAACAAAGGGAAGCAGAAATCCGGTTCCGAATCTTGGATCCGGGGCATTCACAAACCAAAAACCAGTGCCAATCATTGCAATGAAAAGGCCGGAGTAAAGTCTTCTGGAATATGCAAAACGGATCTTTCGCAGAAAAAATACATTCAACAATATGCCGGAAATGACCACTATCATTAATGCCCGGTCAACCATATAAAGATGGTTCCACCACAATGGTAACCAGTCAGTCCATGATTTTTCATATGCAGGAACAGAATCACTTCTTAATACAGGGTACCGCGCATAGGCGGTTATATATTTCTGGAAGTTCAAGACATTTGTTTTTTCAATTTTCCAATCCGTATTAAAAAAGTCAGCAAAAGTGGACGGATAAACCGGGTATCCGGTAGAAATGATATTTCTGATGACAATGGGCGTCAGCAGTAAAGTCAGCAACAGCCCAACCTGTATTACCATTACAAATTTTCTTCGTGCCAGGTAAAAACCGGCAATGACACCGGTTATCAGCAGTACCGGTATTGCCGACAATTTTATGGAGACTGCCACTGCCGATAAAAATACCGCGATCAGGTCCGAATTTTCTCTTTCTTGTAAACTCCTGATTCCGGAAAAGAAGTAAAAAGCAAGCAATATGGTAATGGCGGCTATAAAGTCCGGACTCAGAGAAGAAGCTGTCAATCGAATCTGGGTCCATGAAAGAAGGGCAAATAGAATTAAAACCAAATACCAGACCTGCCTGGTCAGTATACCCGGACTGTTGAGCGTTTTTTTAATTCCTGATGCTCCCGATATTAGAAATATGACAACCCAAATCATTACGCAGCCATTCAGGGGGAAAATCAGAATGCTTTCGGAAAACGAAAAATGAAAAAAAGCCAAAGCGGCAAACCACATACTCTGGAAACCAAATTCAGGTTTAAGGTTTGCAATTCCGGGCACCGCTCCAAACAGATCAAAAATCTGCGTTGAAAAAACGTGATAATTCAATGAGTCCGGATGTATGACCGGCGCCGAACACACTACCAAAACCATGGCTGTGGAAACTGCCAGAAAAATAAACCCTATCATCGTAAAGTGCCCAAAACACCGTTTCAGCTGAGAAAGTATCTCATTTCGAATGCTGCTTCGTATCAAAGGCACCAGAGCGAGCAGCTGCAGCCCCCATTTTATAACAGAAAAAAGAGGAACCAGGAGCGATAAGTAAAAAGTAATAATCCCGAACACCGACATCCCTATAAAACAAATCACCGGGAATTCTATGACATCAATGTTTTGAATGCCAAATAATGATTTCAAAATCCAGTTGCCGCAAATCAGGCAGGCCAATGAAATATATATCCATGAAACCAATTCAAAAATCATAATCGCTATTCATTCATTTTATATTCACCGCCTTTAAAAATATAGGGGCCGGAATTTTTAATCCGGAATCCATCCGCGATGGTTTTGCCCCTCGCTTCAAGGCGTGGATCAGGCTCATACAGGCATGGTAATTCAATATCGTAACATCTTGGGTTCCAGTTACCCAAAATCTTTTCAGGAATGTGTAACTCAATATTATTGACCGTTATTGTTTTGAAAGCAGGTTCCGGAATAATGTGAGGGGTTAAATAATTTCTATATTCCCTGTGAAAGGCAACTTTCGAAACCGTGTATACTAAAATTATGGAGGATGTTATGACCAGGGACAACTTTATAATTTTTACTGAAATCCTCTCCATCACCGGCAAACAGGCGATACATGCAAATATTCCAAATAGTAAAGATCCATAAACAAAACGCGGATCGGGCGCTATGAAGAACCAGCATATTAGCTGGCAAATCATCACTAACATAAAAATCCGGAGTGACCGGCGTTCTACATTTTTAAATCTAAAAAACAAAATAACATACCCAAACGCAGAAAGAATCAGAATCAGTTTATCAAAACGAAAAAGATTGTTAAACCAGCTAAACACCCATCCGGGGAAACCGGCCTTTTCTGTCATCGTCAACGGCTGAAACATAGGATTGACCCGATTAAAGTATTTAATATAACGGGAAATTTCAATCAGTTGCTGTTTATCTGCCTTCCAGTCAAATGAAAATAAATCTATCTGTTGAAATGGGAAAAAGATATAACCGGATAAAATGCAATTTCTGATCAGAAATGGAACCACGAACACAGATGCTCCCAAAAAACAGATAAATAATTTCCGGAATGAATGCCTGTTCATTAAATGTAGCATAAACAATAAGCTGAGAATTAACAGGGGAAAATTCATCATTCGGACTGTGAATAAATAAACAGGCCATACCATCCATTCTATTCGATTTTTCTCTATACCGCTAAAAAGGTCTACAAATAAAATAATACAACAACAGGTAGTTATAAAATCATAATTCATACTGGCAGCAGAACCTCTGATCATTGGCCAATTCAAAAGACACAAAACAAATATGGCAACGCAAGCCGCCATTATCCTGTTGTTCTGTCTTTGATAATTTTGGATTGAATTACATATTATATACAATAAATAGTAGCAAATCCATATTGAGAGAAGTCCATTTAATGCACCAATCGAGTGAACGCCATGACCGGGATAGCTAAAAAGTGCAATAGATATAAACCAGGAGCTGTTAAAACCAAATCTGAGATGCAGGTTAGCAATTCCCGGTACTGAACCATATTCCTGAATCCATTTCACCACCTGGATATGATAACTGTCTGTATCGTCCATTATAAACGGACCGGTATTCAGAATCAGTATCATTAGAAAACAGGAGATAAAACATCCGATGAACAATAAGTGTCTGCCATTGAAACTTCTCTTACAATTCATCCATACATTCCGCGTCTGTTTTTTACGCGATATCGTGAGTATGATACACAAACTGACGATGAAAAAAAGAGTCAGTGCGTTGATGGGTAATACCAATACGATCCACTGCCCAATGGCAGTAACCGCCATGAGGCCCGTCAGAATAATGTGAATGACCGTTCTCTGATCTTCTTCCCGATAAATAAAACTATAAAATAAGATACCGGCCCACAAGCAAACACATGTGATTCCAATGTAGCAAAGCATTAAAAACAACATGCCGTTGCTTTTGTCTTAAAATCGTGAGCCATGTTATATCCTGTTGAACTTTTTATTTGTGGTATTGGTTTGTTGCCCCATCATCCGCTCCACATATTTACCGATCAGATCGAATTCTATATTTACCGGGGATTGCGGATAGAGGTCACGGATGTTGGTATTATCATATGTATAAGGAATAATAGCCACTGAAAAAGCATTATCTGTAACATGAAAGCATGTCAGACTGATGCCGTTTACGGCGACGGATCCTTTTTCTATGATTAGATTCCTGAACGATGCAGGGAATTCGAAGCGAAAGATCCAACTCCCTTCCAGGTTCTCACGAAGTATACATTTTGCGGGACTGTCTACATGACCTTGCACCAGATGTCCGTCCAGCCGCCCGTTAAAGGGAAGACATCTTTCCAGATTTATCCGGCTGCCGGGTCTCCATTCAGACAAAATGGACCGGGAAAGCGTTTCTGCAACAGCCGTTACCTGGTAAGTATGTTCTGTAACTGATTCGACTGTAAGGCATACTCCATCGTGAGAAAGACTCTGATCTACCTTTAATTCGGGCGCCAGCGAGGAGATAATCTGGAAAGTTTTATTGGTTCCAATGCCCGAAATGGTGGAAATAACGCCCGTTGCTTCAATGATACCCGTGAACATGCTGTAAAAATCGGGATTTCCGTCCTTTTTATTACTTTATTTTAAAAAACCCCTTATCTTTGCACACCGAAATTCATTTTAAAAGGAGTACGAACATGTTGATTATCGATTCAAAGGATTGCGAAAATATTGACAAGGCTTTAAAGAAGTACAAGAAGAAATTCGAAAAAGCCAAGGTATTGATTCAGCTGCGCAGCCGGCAGTCATTCACAAAGCCGTCTATCAAAAGAAGAGGTGAAGTATTAAAAGCGGTGTACAAGCAGCAATTGGCCACCGGCAAATTTGACTAGAAAAACGTTTCAGTTTATTGATATTGAAGGGCCTTTCAGGTAAAACTGAAAGGCTTTTTTATTTTCTAGCTTTAAATTTTTTACTTTTAGGAGAACCAATCATCCGGCATTGAACACGGTCAGCCAGCCCTTTATTGACTACTTAAAATTCGAAAAAAGATATTCAGCCCATACGGTAAGGGCATACAGTGACGATTTGGGACAATTTTTTAATTATCTGGACTCCAATTTTGGAGAAACCCCGCTCCCATCTGTGAGCACATCATTTATCCGCTCCTGGCTGGCCAGTTTAAAAGAACAGAAAATCACATCAAAATCAATCAACCGGAAGATATCTTCATTAAAATCCTTTTTTAAGTACCAGCTGCGAACCGGTTCACTTAAAAAATCACCCATGACAGGCATCATCAGTCCTAAATCGGGGAAAAGGCTTCCGGTATATGTGGAAGAAAAAGACATGCGGCTTCTTACTGAACAAATTGATTTTCCGGATACCTGGCAGGGCCGAACCGAACGCCTTCTGATCAGGATTTTTTATCATACCGGTGTCCGGTTGACGGAACTGGTTACGCTTAAAAACAGTCAGGTAGATATCGCCGGGGCAACTATCCGGGTAACCGGGAAAGGAAACAAGGAAAGGATCATTCCCATCAGCATCCCCCTGCTGGATGAAATCCGCCTGTATCAGAAAGAAAAACGGTCATTACCCGGATGGGACTATGCAGAATCCGTTGAAAATCTCCTGGTAAACGACAAAGGCAAAGCGCTTTATGTTAAATACGCCTATTTGTCTGTGCGTAAATGGCTTTCCAGAGTAACGACCATCGACAAAAAAAGCCCCCATGTACTTCGCCACAGTTTTGCCACCCATTTAATGAATCACGGAGCTGATCTGAATTCAGTCAAGGAACTGCTGGGACACAGCAGCCTGGCAGCAACTCAGTTGTATACGCATAATACGATTGACAAACTCCGCGAAGTACATAAGAAATCCCATCCCCGGGGCTGACCGGCGGGTGAAAATACAGGGAATATATAAGTCGAAAAATTTGGAAAAACTCCACTAAGGAGTTAATTTCAATACGAGGCAGGTACACCCTGTGCCTGTTGAAAAGTTCTTCTATTTATTGTTTCATTGTTAAAAAAGCGAAGCTATGAACGTAAACATTCAGACAGTCCACTTCGAGGCTGATAACAAACTTGTAGATTATGTAAATAAAAAATTATCCAGACTTGATACGTTCCACGACAGAATTGTTAAGGTAGAAGTATATCTCAAACTGGACAATGTAGTCCATACAATCAAAGACAAGATTGCAGAAATAAAAGTACATGTTCCGCGCCAGGATTATTTTGTGAAATGCTCCTCCAAATCTTTCGAAGAGTCCTTTGATAAAGCCATGGGTTCGCTCATCAATCTGATCAAACGAAAAAAAGATAAACAAGCTGCCTGAGCAAAGACCCCGTCAGGGGTTTTTTTATGCCTGTGTATTCATATCAGAATGGACATTATGAACCATTCAGGATAAAAAACACTCCAAAATTTTTCCATTTAACAAATTCGCTTACCTTTGCCTTCCCAAAAAAACAGGCGGATAATTACGTCTGTTTTAGTTCTTTGTATATGGGGTAGTATGGTAAATAGAATCAGGCCAGAGTAGCTCAGTTGGTAGAGCAGCTGATTTGTAATCAGCAGGTCGCGGGTTCGACTCCCTTCTCTGGCTCCAGGCGAGGCATCCGGGCTAAAATTCCGGCTGGCTGGCAAGCAGTGATTACCATCGGGCAAGTAGTCAAGTGGCCAACGACAACAGACTGTAAATCTGTTCTCTCCGGAGTTCGGTGGTTCGAATCCATCCTTGCCCACACTGTTTTGTGAAGCGCACAGCGCTTCACAAAACAAGACAGATCGTGTGGAAGTGTGGAAGTAGTGGTTCAGTAACATAGTTCTTTGAGTTGAAATTATAGTTGCATGGAATAAAGAAAGAGATATCACTTTCAGACTTCCAGTCTTCCATACTTTCATACTTGTATTTTGCGGAAGTAGCTCAGTTGGTAGAGCGACAGCCTTCCAAGCTGTAGGTCGCGGGTTCGAACCTCGTCTTCCGCTCTCGTCATCCGTAGCTTTAGCGAAGGATGATCCTCCATAACCGTCATTTGCGGTTTTAAGGCAGGAATGTAAGCTATAGCGACAATGCCGTTGTAGCTCAGTGGTAGAGCACTTCCTTGGTAAGGAAGAGGTCAAGAGTTCAATTCTCTTCAACGGCTCATCAGAACAGAGAGGTTGAATGGAAAAAGCAAAGCAGGTTTAGGAAAATAGAATCATTTATTTAAAACACAAATTTAAAACTAGATACCAATGTCAAAAGAGACCTTCAAAAGGGATAAGCCCCACGTTAACGTTGGAACCATTGGTCATATTGACCATGGTAAAACCACTTTGACTGCTGCCATTACAACCATTTTGTCTTCAAAAGGACTGGCAACAGCAAAAAAGTATGATGAAATCGATGCAGCTCCCGAAGAAAAAGAGCGTGGTATTACCATCAATACGGCGCATGTTGAATACCAGACGGCAAACCGTC
The DNA here is from genome assembly GCA_963759335.1 of uncultured Bacteroidota bacterium. GTDB lineage: Bacteria > Bacteroidota > Bacteroidia > Chitinophagales > Chitinophagaceae > Puia. Next base: position 1,181,032 of record CAVWYU010000017.1, on the reverse strand, counting down.
ACTATGCGCACGTGGATTGTCCGGGTCATGCTGACTATGTAAAAAATATGATTACCGGTGCAGCCCAGATGGATGGTGCTATCCTGGTAGTGGCTGCAACTGATGGCCCAATGCCCCAAACCAAAGAACATATCCTTCTTGCACGTCAGGTAGGTGTTCCGCGTATGGTTGTATTTATGAATAAAGTTGATCTGGTCGACGATCCGGAATTACTGGAACTGGTTGAAATGGAAATCCGCGAACTGCTTACGTTTTACGGTTTCGATGGCGACAATACTCCCATTATCAAGGGTTCTGCCACAGGTGCTCTTGCAGGTGAAGCAAAATGGATTACTGCTATCGACGAACTGATGGAAGCAGTAGACAGTTATATACCATTACCTCCACGCCCGGTTGACCAGCCCTTCCTGATGTCTGTAGAAGATGTATTCTCGATTACAGGTCGTGGTACAGTAGCTACCGGACGTATTGAAAGAGGCCGTATCAAGGTAGGAGAAGCGATTGAAATTGTGGGTTTGATGGAAGCTCCGCTTGCTTCAACCGTTACAGGCGTCGAAATGTTCCGCAAACTGCTGGATGCAGGAGAAGCTGGTGATAATGCAGGTTTATTGCTGCGTGGTATTGAAAAGAACCAAATCCGTCGTGGAATGGTACTTTGCAAGCCAGGATCCATCACTCCTCATACTGAATTCAAATGTGAAGTATATGTATTGAGCAAGGAAGAAGGCGGACGTCATACTCCTTTCTTCAATAAATATCGTCCTCAGTTCTATTTCCGCACAACGGATGTAACCGGAGAAGTGGAATTACCGGCAGGAACAGAAATGGTTATGCCAGGTGACAACAGTGCGTTGACAGTGAAACTGATTCAGCCGATCGCCATGGAAAAAGGTCTGAAATTTGCGATTCGCGAAGGTGGGCGTACAGTGGGAGCAGGTCAGGTAACGGAAATACTGAAATAACCTGAAATCCTTCACGCCAAAGGCGTGAGGTGGAATAAATTCAGATTTTATTTATATTTGCAAGAACTAAAAGCTGTCTCGGTAAAGCGGGATAGCTTTTAGCTTTCTACGGGAATAGTTCAACGGTTAGAATAGAGGTCTCCAAAACCTTTGATCAGGGTTCGAATCCTTGTTCCCGTGCTGAGTTAATTTGAAAATTACTATGAACAAAGTCACTAATTATTTTAAAGAATCCTATAAGGAACTGATGGAGAAAGTAACCTGGCCAACCTGGTCAGAACTTCAGCAATCCACAGTCATTGTGCTTGTGGCCACTATTCTGATCACCCTGCTGGTGGGTGTTATGGATGTACTTTCCAGCGGTGTTTTAAAATTCATTTATTCATTATTATCCTAATGGAAACAATTAATCAGGCTGCTGCTACAGATCCGGGCGAACAGGCTCCGCAGGTTCCGGCAAAGGAAACCAAGTGGTATGTGCTTCGTGTAGTGAGCGGTAAAGAGAGAAAAGTGAAGGAGTATCTCGACAAGGAAATTTCAAGAGGCGGCTGGAGTGAAGTGGTTAAACAGATCTTCCTGCCCATAGAGAAAGTATACAAAGTGCAGAACGGGAAAAAAGTGATGCGCGAACGTAACTATTATCCAGGCTATGTCATGGTTGAAGTGGTGGAAGGAAAATTGGGTGACGATTTACGTGACGCAGTAAAAAACACCCCGAGTGTTATTCATTTTCTGGGTAAAGAAAATCCGATTGCACTCCGGAAAGCTGAAGTGAACAAAATGCTCGGAAAAATGGATGAAATGGCCGAGGCCGGAGGAATGAGCATGAGTGAACCTTTCATCATCGGAGAAACCATTAAAATCATAGAAGGACCATTTAATGATTTTAACGGAATTATTGAAGAAGTGAACGATGAAAAGAAGAAATTAAAAGTTACTGTTAAGATTTTTGGCAGGTCTACGCCTGTTGAATTGAATTATATGCAGGTGGAGAAAATTGCATGATCTTTTCACACGGAAAATAAAAAAGACGCGATTGAATCGCGTCTTTTTTTTGATCTATTGTTTATCGCTATCCTCAAACTGCAAAACCAATTTTAAAACGAACTGCCTCCTGTTTCTGTACTTCCGGATCCATTGGAATTTTCCGGACTGCCTGATGGCATTTCAGGAGTGCTAACAACCGGAGCTGGTGCAGGACTGGCTTTCCTAACTGCCTTTTTCTTCGGTGCTGCTTTTTTAGGTGCCGCTTTTTTAGGCGCTGCCTTCTTTTTGGGAGCTGCTTTTTTCTTTGGAGCCGCTTTCTTTTTTGGAGCTGCTTTTTTCTTTGGTGCCGCTTTTTTCTTTGGTGCCGCTTTCTTTTTTGCAGGTGCTTTTTTTGCTGCCTTTTTAGCGGACTTTTTAGGCGCAGATTTCTTTTTAGGCGAGGCCTTTTTCTTTGCCGCTTTTTTCTTTGACTTTGCCATAATTTGAAGAAAGTTTTTTAATGATTTGAGAGCAATGGATGTTTGTGGCAAAAAGTTAAACAGAAATATTCATATAGAAAAAAATGAGCACACTTATTTTAAAGTGTAAAGCTTAAAGGTGAAAGGTGAAGGCTGATGTTTCATGTTGAATTCGTGATTCGTTACCGCTTTGTAATATGATTTGAAGATTGGATCATTACACTACCGGTCATCCGCATTACAAATAATGCTGCTATCCGGGGGGTGGAATCTGATTGGTTTTTTTACCGATTTGGCTGATACAGGCAACAACCAAACCTTGACTCAGGCACAGATTCCGACGAAATAAAAGGCAAATTCCTTTTGCGATATTCCGGAATAATCCCTAATTTTGCGACCCCAATACAGAGTTCTTATTTTGAAATGGTTTGGGAGTTCCGCAATAAGCGAGACGTTAACACCAAAAAAAGTAAACATGGCAAAGCAAATTTCCGGTTATGTCAAGTTGCAGGTAAAAGGCGGTCAGGCCAATCCGGCCCCCCCTATCGGACCTGCATTAGGATCAAAGGGTATTAATATTATGGAGTTCTGTAAGCAATTCAATGCCAGAACCCAGGATAAAATTGGCAAAGTACTGCCTGTTTTAATTACCGTATATTCTGATAAATCCTTCGATTTCATTATCAAAACACCGCCCGCTGCTGTTCAGATCCTGGAAGCAGCCAAATTACAGAGCGGATCCAAAGAGCCAAATCGCAGCAAAGTAGGTAAGGTCAACTGGACCCAGGTAGAAGCTATTGCAAAGGATAAAATGCCTGACCTGAACTGCTTTACCGTTGAAAGCGCCATGCGAATGGTAGCTGGTACGGCACGCAGTATGGGCGTAAATGTGGAAGGCAAAGCTCCATGGGACAATTGATTCTGAACACTTAAAAAAAATTGATATGGCGATCTCTAAAAAAAGAAAATCTGTTGCCGCTAAGGTTGACAAGAATAAAACGTACACGCTGAAAGATGCATCTTCACTGGTAAAAGAAGTAAACCTGACCAAATTTGACGCATCCGTAGACCTGCATATCCGTCTGGGTGTAGATCCCAAAAAAGCCGACCAGTCCGTTCGCGGAACGGTAAGCCTTCCGCATGGAACCGGAAAAACAAAACGCGTGCTCGTATTATGCACGCCTGACAAGGAAGCCGCCGCAGTTGCTGCAGGAGCTGACTATGTCGGACTGGATGAATATATCACAAAAATTGAAGGTGGCTGGGTAGATGTGGATGTTGTTATTGCGACTCCTTCAGTGATGCCTAAGATCGGTAAACTGGGTAAAGTATTGGGACCACGCAATCTGATGCCAAATCCTAAAACCGGTACAGTTACAAATGATGTGGCCGCAGCTGTGAATGAAGTAAAAGGTGGTAAAATTGCTTTTAAAGTGGACAAGGCCGGAATTATTCATGCTTCCATCGGAAGAGTCAGTTTTTCACCTGAAAAAATTACCCAGAATAGCCAGGAGCTGATTAATGCGGTGATCCGTGCAAAACCGGCTACTTCGAAAGGCACTTATGTAAAAAGTGTATTTATGGCTTCAACCATGAGTCCATCTATTTCAATTGACACACGCGCTTTTGCAGCTCAATAATATATTTTAAAAAAAAGGTTATGACCAAAGATCAAAAAAATGAAGTTATTGAGGTGCTGAAAGGCAAATTCTCTCAGTACAATAATTTCTATGTGACCAATACGGAATCTCTTTCTGTTGAACAGGTGGGAAAACTCCGCAGAATCTGCTTTAATAAAAAAGTAGAAATGAAAGTTGCCAAGAATACACTGATCAGGAAGGCACTTGAAAACCTGGATTCTTCCCGTTATTCCGGTGTATTTAACTCATTGAATGGTGTTACTGCCCTGCTGTTTTCCGAAAATGCAAAAGAGCCGGCGTTGATCATTTCGAGTTTCAGAAAAGATTCAAATCTTGAGAAACCGGTACTGAAAGCGGCCTTTATTGACGGAGATGTTTTCGAAGGAGATAATCAGCTGAAAACACTCACTACGCTGAAGAGCAAACATGACCTGATCGGAGAAATCATCGGGTTGTTGCAATCACCTGCCAAAAATGTAATCAGCGGATTAAACGCTGGTGCAAAACTGGCCGGATTGGTGCAGGCTTTGGAAGCAAGAGCACAGGCTTAAGCCTAACGCGAAACGCTTAACGCGTAACGCAAAATGAGGAGTGAGAAAATGAATATAGTTCTTTAAATAAATAATGAATACGTGAATGTCTGGCGTTAAGCGCTGGGCGTTAAGCGTTGAGCTTTTTTTAATAACCATCCTCCGGAGTAGGTTCGCCGAACATGAAGGGGGAAAAAATCAAACAAAATGGCAGATTTAAAAGTTTTCGCAGAACAGTTGGTATCCCTGACTGTAAAAGAAGTTAATGAACTCGCAAAAATCCTGAAAGAAGAATACGGTATCGAACCTGCTGCTGCAGCTGTTGCCGTTGCTGGTCCTGCTGCCGGTGGTGCTGCCCCCGCTGCTGAAGAAAAGACCGCTTTCAACGTAATTCTGAAGGCTGCTGGCGCAAACAAACTGAATGTGGTTAAGATCGTTAAGGATCTGACAGGTCTTGGTTTGAAGGAAGCGAAAGACCTGGTTGACGGAGCTCCAAAGCCCGTTAAAGAAGGTGTTAGCAAGGCAGATGCAGAAGGTCTGGTTGCCAAGCTGAAAGAAGCAGGTGCTGATGTTGAAATTCAGTAATTTTTAGAATAGACTGACAGAAATGGAGAGTGACTTTAATAGTCATTCTCCATTTTCTTTTTAGTTGGCAGTGTATGTCTTTCAACTGCCAACTAATTTTATCAGTTTGACCTGATTTTTGGCATAAAATCCTTAACTTTGCCGTCCGTTTGTATTATCAATTAAGCTATAACTATTCAGCACAATATAACATGCTATTAATCAATGCGTTGGGAATTCATTGAATTCACGAGGCATTTTTTTGTTTTCCCGCGAACTGTAGTTTGAACATTTAAAACAGGATATATACCATTATGTCTTCCACAAAGCTCACACCCAGGATCAATTTCGGTAAGATTAAACACCTTGCTGAAACACCCGATCTTCTCGAAGTACAGATCCAGTCTTTCAAGGAGTTTTTCCAGCTGGAAACGACTCCCGACAAGCGTAATATTGAAGGATTGTTCAAGGTATTCAAGGAGAATTTCCCGATCACCGATACGAGGAACATTTTCATGCTTGAGTTCCTTGATTACTTCATCGATCCGCCCCGGTATACGATTGAAGAATGTATGGAACGTGGTCTTACATACGCCGTACCACTGAAAGCAAAATTGCGCCTCAGTTGTAATGACGAAGAACATGTGGATTTCCAGACGATCGTTCAGGATGTATTTCTGGGAAATATTCCTTACATGACTCCGCGCGGAACTTTCGTAATCAACGGCGCTGAACGCGTGGTTGTTTCCCAGCTTCACCGTTCGCCAGGTGTGTTTTTCGGACAATCCATTCATCCAAACGGAACCAAGATATATTCTGCCCGTGTGATTCCTTTCAAAGGCGCATGGATGGAATTTGCTACCGATATCAATAACGTAATGTTTGCGTATATCGACCGCAAAAAGAAATTCCCGGTTACGACTCTTCTACGCTCCATTGGGTATGAAACAGATAAAGATATCCTCGCATTATTCGGTATGGCCGACGAGGTGAAAGTGGACAAGAAAACATTACACAAATACATCGGCAAAAAACTCGCTGCCCGCGTGTTGAGAACCTGGGTGGAAGATTTTGTGGATGAAGATACCGGCGAAGTTGTTTCCATTGAAAGAAATGAAATCGTACTGGAACGCGACACCGTGCTCGACGAAGAAGCGATCGATATGGTGATCGAGATGGATGTGAAGAGTGTGTTTATTCAGAAGGAAGATGTAGGCGGAGACTACGCAATCATCTACAACACGCTGAATAAGGATACATCAAACAGTGAACTCGAAGCAGTTCAGCATATCTATCGTCAGCTACGTGGTGCCGATGCACCCGATGATGAAACCGCCCGTGGTATTATTGACAAGTTATTCTTTAGCGACAAACGTTATGACCTCGGCGAAGTAGGCCGTTATAAAATAAACCGCAAGCTCAATCTGAATCTGCCACTGACGCAGAAAACCCTGACGAAGGGCGATATGATTGAGATCATTAAATACCTGGTACGTCTAACAAACGGCAAAGCAGAAATCGATGACATCGATCACCTGAGCAACCGTCGTGTACGTACCGTTGGCGAACAATTATATGCTCAGTTCGGAGTGGGTCTTGCCCGTATGGCACGTACCATTCGCGAACGTATGAATGTGCGTGACAATGAAGTATTCACTCCGGTTGATCTGATCAATGCAAGAACACTTTCTTCCGTGATCAATTCTTTCTTTGGAACCTCGCAGCTGTCTCAGTTCCTGGATCAGACAAACCCGCTCAGTGAAATCACACATAAGCGTCGTATCTCCGCCCTCGGGCCCGGAGGTTTAAGCCGCGAACGTGCAGGTTTTGAAGTGCGTGACGTGCATTATTCCCACTATGGCCGCCTGTGTACGATTGAAACTCCGGAAGGACCGAATATCGGACTCATTTCAACTCTTTGCGTACATGCGAAGATCAACGAAATGGGATTCATCGAAACACCTTACCGGAAAGTAAACGAGGGCAAGGTGGACATGAAGAAACTCACTTACCTGAGTGCAGAAGAAGAAGATATCGCCAAGATTGCCCAGGCAAATATTGCACTGGACGATAAAGGAAATTTCGTGGAAGATAAAATCGTTTCACGTCAGACAGGTGATTTCCCCATTCTCGACAGGAACGAAGTTGAATATATGGATGTTGCACCAAACCAGATTGTTGGTCTGAGCGCTTCACTTATCCCCTTCCTTGAGCATGATGATGCCAACCGTGCTTTGATGGGTTCAAACATGCAAAGGCAGGCCGTGCCGCTGATTCTTCCTGAAAGACCGATCGTAGGTACCGGTCTGGAAGCAAAAGCCGCCCGCGATGCCCGCATCCAGATTCACTCAGAAGGCGAAGGTGTGGTTGAATTTGTTGACGCAAACGAAATTCACGTTCGTTACGAAAGAAATGAAATACAAAAGCTCGTCAGCTTTGAAGACGATCTGAAAATATACAAACTCACCAAGTTCATTAAAACGAACCAGGAAACATGTATCAATCTGAAACCCGCTGTAAAAAAAGGACAGCGTGTGAAAGAAGGCGATTTCCTTACGGAAGGATATGCCGTGCAACATGGTGAAATGGCGCTTGGAAGAAATCTGAAAGTGGCCTTTATGCCATGGAAAGGTTACAACTTCGAAGATGCTATCGTAATCAGCGAAAAAGTAGTTCGTGAAGATTTATTTACTTCCGTTCATATTTCCGAATACGAACTGGAAGTGCGTGATACCAAACTGGGTGAAGAAGAACTGACTCCGGATATTCCCAATGTGTCTGAAGAAGCCACCAAGGATCTCGATGAAAATGGTATTATTCGTGTAGGTGCACAAATCAAGGAAGGAGATATTCTCATCGGTAAGATCACGCCGAAAGGTGAAAGCGATCCGACTCCGGAAGAAAAACTTCTCCGCGCAATATTTGGTGATAAAGCAGGTGATGCAAAAGATGCTTCCCTGAAAGCACCAAGTGGTACGGAAGGTGTCGTAATCAGTAAGAAGCTTTTCCAGCGCGCGAAGAAAGATAAGAACGCGAAAGTTCGCGAAAAAGCGGTCCTTGATAAGATCGAAAAAGTACATGAGAAGAATGAAACAGATCTGCTGGAAGTACTGATCTCCAAACTGCAGGTATTATTAAAAGATCATTCATCTACCGGAGTTAACAACAATTTCGGAGAAGTACAGATCGGAAAGGGTGCGAAGTTCACACAGAAAAACCTCAGTGGCATTGACTATCTGAACGTAAATCCGTTAGGATGGACGGGTGATGCCAAATCAGACGAACTGGTGAATGTTCTCCTGCATAATTATAATATCAAGTATAACGAAGAGCTGGGAAGATATAAGAGAGAAAAGTTCAACATTTCCATCGGTGATGAATTACCGGCTGGCGTATTGAAACTGGCAAAAGTATATCTGGCGGTTAAACGTAAATTGAAAGTGGGCGATAAAATGGCGGGTCGTCATGGTAATAAAGGTATCGTCGCCAAAATTGTACGTGCAGAAGACATGCCATTCCTGGAAGACGGAACACCGGTTGACATCGTTCTGAATCCGCTCGGCGTACCATCCCGTATGAACCTGGGACAGATCTATGAAACCGTTCTTGGATGGGCAGGTGAAAAACTGGGCCTGAAATTCGCAACACCGATATTCGACGGAGCTACCGTTGAAGAAATTGCAGAACATATCGACAGGGCTGGTCTGCCTACATTTGGTCACACTTACCTGTATGACGGAGAAACCGGCGATCGTTTCGATCAGAAAGCTACTGTCGGAATCATCTATATCATCAAGCTGCACCATATGGTGGATGATAAAATGCATGCCCGTAGTATCGGACCATATAGTCTCATTACCCAGCAGCCATTGGGTGGTAAGGCACAATTTGGAGGTCAGCGTTTCGGGGAAATGGAAGTATGGGCGCTTGAAGCCTATGGTGCTTCCAATATTCTTCAGGAACTGCTTACCCTCAAGTCGGATGATATCATCGGACGTGCAAAAACGTATGAAGCCATCGTGAAAGGTGATAGTATTCCGAGAGCCGGTATACCAGAGTCATTCAACGTATTGGTTCATGAATTACGCGGACTGGGACTCGATCTTCGATTTGACTAAAAAGATCGAAAGCCTAAAGCGGAAAGCTTAAAGCCTAAAACTCAGCTATACAAAAAGAGGCTGTCTTGAAAAAGACGGCCTCTTTTATTTTTTCCAGTTCTAGCAGCAAGTGCGTAATACAATGAATATCATGTAATTGATTACAGGATCGCATGTCCATGGAGTGCAAAAAATGTTTTAACCCCATCATTATCAATAAAATACCAGTGTAAACCAACGTTGATCCTTGTGTGAACCTTGTGCCAACCATGTGTTGTCATAGGGGAAACAGCATATTTGGTACAAGGATGATACAAGGTTGGTGCAAGGATCGGCAGCAAAAAACCCGTCCTGGTTAATCCGGGACGGGTTAAGAATTGAATTATGGAACCGGGGAGCTACAGTTTCCCCTTGATGAAATACCCAACACCTCTGCCCGCTTCGCTGTAAGCAGTGGCAATTCTCTCATCTGTAGCGTAATCATTCTCAAAAAAACTACCGCCCGGTGCATTTAATACACTGATTTTAGCGATTACGTGAGATTTATTGGCAGTTTCAACGATCCAGGCGACACCGCTGATTTCAGCATTGTGGCGCATGAAGCCAATATTAAATCCCGGTTCAGTATTGGTCGTTTTGAAAATGAGCGTATACTTTGATTTCGGATCAGGTTGCAAGGAGCCATATTTTTCAAACTCTTTTGTGAAGGCTGGTTCATAAAGCGCTTCCCTGTCATCTTTCCAGGCTTTGGCCCACTCATCGCCTTTTCCGGGTGATTTTTTATTATAATCTGCAGTATGTTTTGCAACGTATTCGGCCTCTGTCTGTGGCGCATGTGAATGTCCGGGGCCCGGCGGATGTCCATGGGTACTTCCCATCGACATGCTATCATATGTAAAAGCAAAAGCAATTGTTTTTTCAGATTTCAACGGGGATAGATCGCCGTCTTCCAATTTAACTTTCTGTCCAAATCCACGCGTGGCTGCAATCAGAACAAAGGCGCACAGGGCAAGGTGTTTCAAACGTTTCATGATTTTTTATTTAAGGTTTAATGTATAAAAATTATGAAATGAAAGTAATTAAAAACGGCGCATAAAAATCCCTTTCAACGTGTGAATTGATAAATTTCCTGTGTGAGATGCATAATAGGCGTTATCTGCTTCCCAGTAACTCCTTCCGGAAGAGCCGATATTCGGCGGCTATTTTTATGGAACTTTTCTTTTTCTCAAATAATTCCGATACCGATTCGGGAACTATTACGGAATGCCCGCTGAATTTCTCCACTACTTCAGGAAATTTTACGGGATGGGCTGTTTCCAGAAATATGCCTGATTCATCCGGATGCTTTTCCAGCCATCGGTTCAGCGCAAGCCATCCGACGGCTCCATGTGGATCTGCCTGATATTTAAATTGATGGTACATGGAACCCAGCGCATGACCTGTTTCTTCGTCCGAAATACTTTCACTGCTCATCATTTTTTTCAGTGGCTCAAATTCTGAATTAAAAAGCGCCAGGACCCGTACGAAATTACTCGGATCACCCACATCCATGGCATTGGACAAGGTAGCTTTGGCTTTTTCAGGCTTATAGATGCCTGTTTTTAAATATTCCGGAATCACCGCATTGGAATTACAGGCAGCGATAAAATGGGATACGGGAAGCCCGGAGTGATAAGCCAGCAGCCCCGCACAAATATTTCCGAAATTTCCACTGGGAACCGAAATAACAGGCGGTTTCAGTTTGTCATTCCATTGTTTCCATGCCAGGAAATAATAAATCTGCTGCGGAAGCCATCTTGCGACATTTATAGAGTTGGCTGAAGTCAAAAAAATCTTTTCGTTCAGGTCCGGGTCTGAAAAAGCCTGTTTGACGAGTGCCTGGCAATCATCGAAACTGCCATCCACTTCATAAGCCGTTATATTTTTACCGGAGGTTGTCAGTTGCAGTTCCTGAACAAGGCTCACTTTTCCGGAAGGATACAGGATAACCACGTTTACGCCTTCCACGTCCACAAAACCGCTGGCCACAGCTCCGCCGGTATCCCCCGACGTGGCTACCAGCACCGTCACAGGCCTGGCCTGCCCTTTCATGAAATATCCCAGGCACCGGCTCATAAAACGCGCACCGACGTCTTTAAATGCCAGGGTGGGGCCATGAAATAGTTCAAGCGTTGAAACCCTGGGTGAAAGACTCAGAAGCGGAATATCAAATGAAATCGTTTCCTGCAAAATTTCTCTCAGCTTTTTTTCGGACATGGAATTTCCCACATACTGGTTCATTACATACCATGCAATTTCCTCGTTCGTCTCGCTGTCCAGATTGTAAATCCAGGATTCAGGAAAAACGGGAACATATTCCGGAAAAAATAATCCTTTTTCAGATCCCAGCCCCTGGATGGTCGCCGTTCTGAAATCAACTTTTTCCGAAGGTTTATTAAGGTTATAGAATAACATATGATTGCTTTGTGCTTTGCGTCTTACGCTTTAAGCTTCATGACTCCCTGTGTATTGACAGTAGTAACATAAATATGATATTGTACGCCGATCCGGTCATACACCGATTTCATTACCTCCGCTACTTTTTGGGCGGTCTGCTGGTCCCGGCTCAACATAAAAATAGAGGGACCAGAACCGGAGATGCCTCCGCCGATGGCACCGGCAGCTTTACATTCCGATTTGATGACGTCAAAACCTGGAATCAGTATCGATCGCACCGGCTCTATGATCACATCTTCCAGTGATCTTCCGATCAGTTCATAGTCGCCTTTCATCAGGCCGGCTACCAGTCCGCCGATATTTCCCCACTGTCTGATAGCATCTTTTAGTAAAACTTCTTTCCGTAAAATTTCGCGCGCATCAGAAGTTCTGACTTCGATCTGCGGGTGTAACACAGAAACAAATAAAGGGGGTGATGAGATCGGGATAATGTCCAGCGGAAAAATAGAACGGATCAGCGTTACACCTCCATAAATGCAGGGCGCGATATTGTCAGCATGTTTAACGCCGGATGCCACTTTTTCTCCAAACATCGCAAAACGTACGAGTTCTTCATTCGTAAATATGTTCCCCAGCAACTCATTGGCAGCAACCACGGCACCGGCCGCACTCGCTGCACTGGAACCAATTCCACTGCCGGGTTTGATCTGTTTGGTAATGGTAACTTCGAAACCTACTTCCTGTTTTAAAACGGCCAGCATTTCCAGCAATGGTGCACCGGCCGTATTCAATGCCGGATCCTTTGGCAGCGGGAAATTGTCCGTCGTGTTTATGATCACCTGTCGCTTATCCAGGAGCCGCAATCGCATAATATCATAGGGCTCTGAGAGGCATAATCCGAGTACGTCGAACCCACAAACCAGGTTGGCCACAGTAGCCGGCGCATGTACGGTAATTTCTTTCATAGCTGCAAGTTAAGCGTTCGCTGCCCGGATGATATCTGCGAAAACACCGGAGGCAGTTACTTCCGCCCCGGCTCCCGCGCCTTTGATAACAAGAGGCTGCTCGGGATACCGGTCTGTATAAAAAAGTACAATATTATCCTTGCCGTACAAATGATAAAAGTCATGAGAAGGACCCACATGCTGAAGACCGACCGAAGCCTTTCCATTTTCATAACCCGCAACAAATTTTAATTTCTTTCCTTCAGCCGCAGCGCCGTCATACAATTTTTTGAAATGTATTTCTTCTTTCTCCATCGCCTGATAGAAATCAGGGACGGATCCGACCATGCAGGATGCCGGCAGAAATACATTATTACTGATATCTTCCATTTCAATGGCATGACCCGCTTCTCTCGCAAGGATCATGATCTTCCGCATTACATCGGTTCCGCTTAGATCAAGCCGCGGATCGGGTTCTGTATAACCTTCATCCTGCGCCTGTTTTACAACATCTGTAAATTTTGTCTTCCCATCGTAATGATTGAAAACAAAATTGAGAGTACCACTGAGAACGGCTTCGATTTTCCTGATTTTGTCTCCGCTCCGCAGCAGGTCGTTCAAAGTTCCGATCACCGGAAGTCCCGCTCCCACGTTGGTTTCAAAAAAATATGCCGCGTTGAATTCTTTTGACAGATCCTTCAGACGGCGATAATAACTATAGGGTGATGAACTGGCAATTTTATTACATGCAACCACTGAAATACTTTTCTGCAGCAGGTGTTCATAACCCAGCGCAACTTCGCGGTTGGCAGTAACATCAACAAAAACGGAATTACGCAGATTTTTTGAATGAATGATTTTTAAGAAATTTCCGAGATGCATGGGTTCTGCTTTTTCAAGTTCCGCCTGCCAGTTATTCAAATCAATCCCTTCTTCCTGTATCATCATCTTACGGCTGTTCGCCAGGCCCGTCACCCGTACCTGTAACCGAAGGTGTTCAAGGAGGAAACTTTTCTGCTGTGCCAGCTGCTGAAGTAATCTCCGGCCTACATTGCCCGTTCCGGTAATAAATAAATTCAGTTGTTTATAAGTGGCCTCAAAAAAATCTTCGTGTAAAACGTTGACGGCTTTCTTTACATCTTTCGTTGATATGACAGCCGAAATATTTCTTTCTGAAGATCCCTGCGCGATGGCCCGGACATTGATACCATTCCTGCCGAGTACACCGAAAAGTTTTCCGCTGATTCCGGGATGACTTTTCATATTGTCGCCCACGAGCGCTATGATCGCCAGTTCTTCCTCTACAATCAATGGCAACACGGTTCCAGACTGGATCTCTGTTGCAAATGCCTCATCAATTGAAACTTTTGACAGAGATGCCTGCGAACTATCGACACCGACGCAAATGGAATGTTCCGAAGAAGCCTGCGTAATCAGTATTACATTGATCTGCTGTCTGGACAGAGCCTCAAATAATCTTTTTGAAAACCCGGGAATGCCGATCATTCCGCTGCCTTCCAGACTCAGTAAAGCAATCCGGTGAATGCTTGAAATTCCGCGTATACTGCTGCCCGTGGTACTGGAAACTTTTTCAATCAGGGTGCCCGGATCGGACGGAGCAAAAGTGTTTTTGACCCATACCGGGATACCCTTGCTCATTACCGGCTGCAGCGTCGGGGGATAAATCACTTTGGCGCCGAAATGAGAAAGCTCCATGGCTTCCTGGTAAGAGATATCGGGAATCACACGCGCATTACTTACAAGGCGCGGATCGGCTGTCATCATTCCTGACACGTCGGTCCATATTTCAATTCCGCGGCAGTTCAATACACTTCCATAAATGGCGGCGGTATAATCACTACCCCCCCTGCCCAAAGTAGTTGTGGTGCCTGTGGCATCGGATGCAATAAAACCGGGAACGACATACAGGCTGACCGGACCTGTCTGAAAATAAGCATCAATCTTTTTTTGTGTTGCAGGAAAGTCAACCATAGCATGACCAAAACGCGAATCGGTAATAATCAGGTGCCTTGAATCCTTCCAGTTATTGGGAATATCTCGGGCAGCAAGCCCGGCAGAGATGATCCGGGAAGATAATAATTCACCAAAACTAACAACATGATCCTTTGTTCTGGCCGAAAGTTCGCGAAGTAGAAATATGCCTTTGAAAATATCCTCCAGTTCATTACAGGTTTTTTTCACCATACTCAGGATACTGCTCTGGTTTGTAACCGGAATCAATTCCCGAACCGTGTCAAGGTGCCTTTGTTCTATCGCTTTCAGGGAGTCCATATATGTTTCATCGCCCGTGGAGGCTGCCACGGCACAATGCAATAAACTGTCGGTGATACCACCCAAAGCAGAAACCACCACAATGGTTTTATCCTTTTCTATCGCCCGTTGGATAATCTGGATACACTTGCTGATGTGAACGGCATTGGCTACAGAAGAGCCTCCGAATTTTAGAACCTGCATGAACAAAAAATTTTAAAATAGAAAAATTGCCAAAGAGAAGCTGTTTTATAAGCAGCCTGAGCCCGGAAATGATATGTAATTGTGTAACCCCTAAAGGGTCGTTGCAGTAATAATAATAGTAACACCGGTGTGGCGGGTAAAAACAGAAATATTGTTGATATGTGTAACCGGATAATTCATCGCTATAGAGTAGCAAAGCTAATGAATTATATTAATGAAAATGAAACAAATCAGGATAATTTATACTATATCAAATGAATTTTCCTGATTGTTTTGATTTCCTGCTTATATATTGCTCGATTTGTTGAATGAATTTTAAATTCGCTTATGAGCAATCAAGCCACCGGATTACAGGAGTTCAAAAACCTTGTAGGCATCAAATTTCAGCTATATAACAGCCTGTTTACATCCCTGCCCTTTCACCGGATAGAAAAAACGGGCATTTTACTTTCACTGCTACTCACCTATTGTGAGGAAGGTTATCATAAAAAACAAAGTCCGGTTCAAATCATCGGAGAATTTTTCAATAAGCACTATCCCGATGGAACGGATCGGGAAAAATCAGATATCCTTTTTCGATTCGTTCAGTATGTGGAAAGACAGGTGGTACTTTTCGATGCGCTGGAAGATTCCGCTTTTTCCCATGTGAATGATATGGGTGGCACCGGTACACTCAAACATCTTTCTTCCGAAGTGATTCAATACGACAAAGAGGAGGAATTAAAAGAGAAACTCCGGGATTATGCTGTACGACTGGTTTTAACGGCTCACCCGACTCAATTTTATCCGGGTCCTGTTCTTGGCATCATCAACGATCTCTCCCGGGCGGTCGTTCAAAATAATGCGGCTGAGATCAACACCTTTATGCAGCAATTAGGGAAAACACCTTTCCTGAAAAAACAAAAACCTACACCTTACGACGAAGCCGTCAGTCTTATCTGGTATCTGGAAAATATTTTCTATCACGCGTCCGGAAAAATTTTATCCTCGCTGAAATCGCAATTCCCGGAAGCAGTGAGTGATAAAAATCCGGTCATTCAGATGGGTTTCTGGCCTGGTGGCGACCGGGATGGAAATCCATTTGTAAAATCAGATACTACTGTAAAAGTAGCGGAAGCATTACGGACCGCTTTACTACGCTGCTACTACTATGATGTCCGGCGTCTTAAACGCAGGCTGACCTTTAAAGAGGTGGATCTGATCATAGCCGAATGGGAAGAGAAACTATACCAGGAATTATTTCTGCCTGATCCGGCGAAACCTTTCCTCTATAATGACATGCTGAAATCCATGTTGAAAATCCGGGAAGTGCTGATCTATCAGAACAATGGCCTGTTCCTAAACCTGTTGGATAACTTCATCAGCAAAATGCGGGTATTCGGGATGCATTTTGCCACGCTCGATGTACGCCAGGAAAGCTCCGTGCATGAAAAAGTGCTAAAAATCATCAATGAAAGAGAAGAAATATTCCCGGAGAATTACGACTCGCTCAGTGAAAAAGAAAAAATAAAAATCCTTACCCACCTGAAACCGATTTCCAAAGTTTCTTTCACCGATGACATGACGGAAGATACGCTGGCCAGTGTGCGGGCAGTGAAGACCATACAGGAAAAAAATGGTGAGGCCGGATGCAACCGGTATATCATCAGCCAGTGCAACCGGGCCCTGAATGTGATTGAAGTATATGCTTTGTTTCTGCTGGGCGGCTGGAAAAAGGATCATCTCAGCCTTGATATCGTACCGTTATTTGAGACCGTGGACGATCTGCATCATGCGGCCACGATCATGACCACACTCTACACAAATCCGGATTACCGGGCCCACCTGAAAAAAAGAAACGAGACGCAAACCATCATGGTTGGCTTTTCAGACGGAACAAAAGACGGCGGGTATCTCATGGCTAACTGGAGTATCTATAAAGCCAAGGAAGAGCTGACCCGGATTTCCAAAGAACATGGTATCCGCGTCGTATTTTTTGACGGCCGCGGGGGACCACCGGCCAGGGGCGGCGGTAAGACACATAGATTTTATTCCTCGTTGGGGAAAAATATAGCCAACAGGGAAATTCAGCTTACCGTTCAGGGTCAAACCGTGAGTTCAAACTTCGGGACGGTTGATTCCGCCCAATTTAATATTGAACAACTATTACACGCAGGTATTTCCAATGATTTGTTTTCAGCACGAAAAGTAACTCTAACCGAAGAGGAAGAAGTGCTTCTTTCTGAAATGGCGGATATCAGTTACCAGTCTTATGCCAACCTGAGAGATCATGACCATTTTACAGAATACCTTACCGAAGTCAGTCCTCTTCAGTTTTATGGGGAAACCAATATAGGCAGCAGGCCAACGAAAAGAAAAAATGCGGGGAAACTTGAGCTGAAGGATCTCCGGGCTATTCCGTTTGTAGGTGCATTCAGCCAGCTAAAACAAAATGTGACGGGATATTACGGGGTAGGATCCGCGTTACAGGAAATGGAAAAAAAAGGAAAGTGGAAGCAGACAAAAAATTTGTATAGCAATTCTCCATACTTCAAGACTTTACTGGACAACAGCGAAATGGCTATGAAAAAATGTTTTTTCCCGCTCACAGAAACCTTTTCAGGACACCCGAAATATGGCAGGATCTGGAGAATGATATTTAATGAATTTGAACTGACCAAAAAATACATATTCAAGTTGAACGGAAAACAGGAGTTAATGCAGGACTATCCTATTGAACAGTTATCTATACAAATGAGGGAAAGAATTGTGCTTCCGCTAAGCACTATACAGCAATATGCCATTGTAAAATTCAGGGAAGCCGAACAGTCAGGATCAGGCATGAAAAAGATCTATGAAAAGCTGATTATCCGCTGTTCGTTTGGAATTATAAATGCTGCAAGAAACTCCGCCTAAAGGTTTTTACTTATATTGTGGTATAATCATTGCTTGACCCATAAGGCCGGATCTTAGTTCTCCGGCTGAAAATGCTGATTCTCTATTCCTAAGAAAAACACCCCTTGATACGCCCTAATAAACACTGTTCTTATATTCTGCGTTTTAGAATTTAACAGCTATTTTGTAATGATCAGACGTGTTTTCGGGAATTTATATTTTCTCACCTTTCTGAATGGGTTTTTGCTGGCTTCCCTCATTTATTTTAAAATGGAGGCAAGTTATGAAAAGGAGCTTTTTCATGCTATCCATTTGGATATCAGCAATAAAATCGCAACCAATGATTCACAGGATTCAGTGGTGGCCAAGGCCATGCACGTATGCCATAATCTGATGGACACCCGCGGAGATGTTTTTAAAGGTTCAGATTTCCAGGGTTTCAAGTCAGGCATGATTGATCCGACTTCTTTCGACTTAATGACCGCCAGTGGTGCCTGCGGAAGTTATTCTATGGTGCTCGCGAGGGTTCTTCAGGGCTATAAATTTGACGTACGGATCGCCCAGATGAAATCAAAAGGCTCGTTTGCGGCACACAATATTGTGGAGGCCAAAACAAATCACGGATGGGTGGTTCTGGATCCGCTGTTTGACAGCTATTTTGTAAATCCGTCCAGGCAACTGGCAAGTTTTAATGAAGTAAGAGAAAACTGGAGTTATTATAAATCCCAACTTCCTCCCGGTTATGATATGAGTTACCGGTACGAGGACGTGCGCTATTCAAACTGGTCAAAAATCCCGGTCCTTCTTCCCTCCGTTAAGAAAATACTGGACCTTGTGCTGGGGAAAGAAAATGCCGATACGATATCTCTCAGAACCTACTTTCTACGGAAATATGTGCTGTGTTTTGATATCTTCCTGATAATGTTTGTGCTTGTTTTTTCCTATACGATTCGTAAGCTGATCAAAGCAAAAGTTTTTCCCCGGCAAAACATTCCTGTAACATTTTCCAATGTTTACAAATACCTTCGCCAGCGCTTTTTCGAAAAGAATTTTACGGAACAGGGGAGGATATAAGTTTTATCTTACTGCCGGCAAAGCTTACCACATATTCACAATTACCGGTCTTTCCCCATATCATTCCCTCCACATCCTTGCACATTATTTATATTTGATCCTTAAACAGATAGGATGCTTAAAGTTGCCTTATTTGGTACCGGACATCTTGGAAAATTTCATCTCGATAACTGGAAACTGATACCGGAAGCCGAAGTGGTCGGATTCTATGATCCGAATGATGAGATTGCGGCCGGGGTTATCAAAAAATACCAGATCAAAAGATTTACGGATCCGGTCGCCTTGCTGGATATATGCGATGCGGCCGATATCATTGCACCCACACCTGTCCATTTTAGTCTCTGTGAGCAGGCGATCCGGAAGGGGAAACATGTATTTGTGGAAAAGCCGCTGGCCAACGACATGGAAGAAGCAAGAACCATTCTGAAGCTGGTAAAGGAATCAAATGTAAAATTGCAGGTTGGTCATGTAGAAAGGTTTAATCCCGCTTTTCTTGCTTTAAAAGGTATACCTCTGCATCCCATGTTCATAGAAGTGCACAGGCTGGCGGAATTCAATCCAAGAGGAACAGAAGTAAGTGTGATACTGGACCTGATGATCCATGATATTGATATCATTTTGCATATCGTAAACAGCGAGGTTAAAAACATTTATTCAAGCGGGGTTGCTGTAATGACTGATACACCGGACATTGCCAATGTCCGGATGGAATTTAATAATGGATGTGTCGCGAATCTGACTTCCAGCAGGATCTCAATGAAAAAAATGCGAAAAATGCGCATTTTTCAGAAAGATGCCTATATCGGTGTCGATTTTCTCAATAAGAAGTCAGAAATCATTAGTCTAAATCACTCCGATGCAGAAACGGAAGGATTTTCCTTTGATATTGAAACGAGAAACGGGACAAAATCCATACTCGTTCGTAATCCCGACGTGCCCGATGTAAATGCCATCCGGATGGAACTGGAGAAATTTACTGAATCCATTCTTCAAAATAAACCTACCCTGGTGTCGGAGCTTGACGGATACCGGGCGATGGATATCGCCCACCAGATCCTTCAGAAAATAAAATACAATTCCATCAATAGCTGATACATGTTGCACGCCGGAAGAAAGATCCATATCACCTGGTACGTGCTGAGCGATTATATATCAGCTGTCCTTTCCTGGATGATATTGTATTTTACCCGGAGACTTCTTTTACAGGAGCCGGTGTTTGCAGATGGGGAATTGATTCTCAATAACCGTTTCTGGCTGGGCCTGCTTCTGATTCCGGCCGGATGGATTATTTTTTATGCTCTGACGGGAACCTATCATTCCTTATATAAAAAATCCCGGCTGAATGAATTTTCCAGCACCGTATTATCAAGCCTGATCGTGTGTACCATTTTGTTTTTTGCGATCGTGATCAACGATCCGCAAACGGATTACCGTTACTATTACAAAGCTTATTTCATTTTTCTTTTTATGCATTTCGCGATTACCTGGGCAGGCAGGTGGCTACTGCTTTCACTGGCTAAAATGCAGATCCGCAAGGGAAAAATGGTTTTCAACAGTCTTCTGATTGGATCCGGAGCCATCGGCGTTAAAACATTTGAAGATTCCGTTAACGGACTACGGGCCAACGGTTATCAATATACCGGGTATGTGCAACCGAATTCATCATCTGAAAACCTGAATACTGGCCTGCCCTGCCTGGGCAATACAGACCGTTTGGAAGAAATTGTAGACCATCAGAATATTCAGCTGGTGGTCATCGCCCTTGGAAGAGATGATCAGTCCTCCGCTGAAAAGCTCATCCAGCGAATGAGTGAAAAAGATGTAGAGATCAAAATCATCCCGGATATACTCGATATATTGTCCGGCTCAGTAAAAACCAGTAATCTGTTTGGCGCTCTGCTGATCGATATCCATACCGGTCTGATGCCTGAATGGCAAATGCACTTCAAGAGACTGGTCGACGTTTTGTTTTCAATTCTCTCATTAATTCTGCTTTCCCCACTTCTGTTGTATGCTGCTATCCGGGTAAAACTAAGTTCTCCCGGTGCGATATTTTATTCTCAGGAAAGGACGGGATTTAAGGGCAAAAAATTCATGATCCATAAATTTCGTTCCATGTTCAAGGATGCGGAAAAAAACGGCCCCTGTTTATCCTCTGAATTCGATGACCGTATTACCCGCTGGGGAAAAACGATGCGTAAATGGCGTATCGACGAACTCCCGCAACTGGTGAATGTTTTAAGAGGCGAAATGAGCCTGGTTGGTCCCCGGCCGGAACGACAATATTATATTGACCGCATTTTGCAGCAAACCCCTTATTTCAAATATCTCCTGAAAGTTAAACCCGGAGTCACTTCCTGGGGAATGGTGCAATTCGGATACGCAGAAAACGTTGATGAAATGGTAGAGAGAATGAAATATGACCTTATTTATATAGAAAATATTTCCCTGGGCCTCGATTTTAAAATCATGATGCATACGTTGCTGACGATTATTAAAGGCAAGGGCAGGTAAGATTCCAAACCAGCGCTTATTTGAAAATATCACTCATATTCCCTGTTATAATACTTTTTGTATTTTCCGCCAGCGCTCAGTCTGACTGGAATCAATCCCTTCGTTATGAACTGCACGTAAAATTCCATCCCGCCGAACATACCGTTGATGCGATGATGAAACTGAAATATGTGAATCATTCACCCGATACCCTGAATTTTATCTGGTTTCACCTATGGCCGAACGCCTATCGGAATGACAAAACTCTGTATAGCGACCAGTTACTGGAAAATGGAGACACCCGGTTTTATTTTTCATCCAAAGAAAAAAAAGGATATATCAATCACCTGGATTTTCGGGTGGATGGCACCCGTGCAATCATTCAGGATCACCCGGAATTTATTGATGTCGTAAAATTAATATTGCCCCAACCCCTATTACCGGGCGACAGCATAACCATTTCATCCGCCTTCCACCTGCAGATTCCGTTTAATTATAATGGCAACGGGTACTTAAAGCATCATTTTGAATTCAGAAACTGGTATCCGGAACCCGCGGTGTACGATTCCCACGGCTGGCATCCGATGCCCTTTCTTGTGCAGGGAGGAGCTTTTCACGAGACTGCCGATTATTCTGTATACATCGAATCAGCACCCGGTTATCGCATAGCAGCCGGAACGCAGACCGGTGTAACAGAAACAGCCGATAGCAATCTCTATCAATTCTCATTAAAGAATGCCAATTCATTTGCCTGGATCGCCAGCAATCTATATTCCGTGAAAACCATTCAGATTGAAACGGGCTTCGGAGCGCCTTTGGGTATCCGGTATTATTATACCGGGAAAGATTCGACCGGGTCCGTCAAAGTCATGGAAGATGCAAAAAAAGAAATTCGTCGGTTAAGCGAATGGCTGGGTCCCTTTCCATATCCATCGGTTACCATCGCCCAGGCCACCTGTATGCAGGATCAGGATTTTTCCGGACTGGTTTGCATCGGTTTGAATCCTGACAAGAATGACTGGCGGGGAGCACTGAGAAAAGGTTTACTGGCTCAGTGGTTTCAGACAATGCTTTTAACAAACCAAAGAAATCAGCCCTGGTTTTCCCGTGGATTCATACATTATTTTGAACAACGGCTGATTCGTGATATGACACCTGCCGGTGCTGTTTCTCCAAATCAAACGAACGATCATCTATGGCTGCGGGTAGCTGAAAATGAAAAAACCACCCAGCCCGTAAATACAGCAGCCCCTTTGTTTAGCAGTCAAAATGATTCCCTGATTCCCTCAGATAAAGCAGGATTATGGTTGCTGCATTTACAGCAAACCCTTGGGCAAAAACGATTTGATGAACAGATGCACCGTTATATTTCCCGATGGCAATTCAGACATCCTGAACCGGAAGATTTTAAAAAAATAATGGATTCAGCCGGTGAAGAAAATCTCCATCCCCTGTTCGAACAATTAAACAGCAGCCAGTCTTTCTTTCCTGATTCCGTCAAACGCACTCTTAAGCCGGTATTTATATTTTCAGCTAAGAACAGTGAACGGTATAACTATCTTGGACTGGCACCCGTGCCGGCATACAACCAATACGATGGATTTATGCTGGGGGCTTTGATACATAATATTAACCTTCCGGAAAACAATATTGAGTTTCTGTTCACACCGTTATATGCTTTTGGTTCGAAAACGATGGAAGGTCTCGGGCGAATTAGTTATACATGGCATCCGGATGCACGCTTCAGCAGGATCAGCATCGGATTAAACGGTGGCCATTTTGATACCAATAAAGCAACCGACAGTACGGGAAAAACCATTTTTGAAAATTTTGCAAAACTGGTACCTTATATAAGACTGGATTTTAAACCATCCGATCCAAGAAGCACAGTTAGTAAATGGCTGGATTTCAGAACTTACCTGATTACAGAACAATCATTCGGACAATTTTTCGTCTCTCCCAAAGATTCTCTCATCCATCCAAATTCAGTATCCACTGACTTCCGCTATGTAAACCAATTAAGTTTTACGCTGCAGGATAGTCGTGCACTGTACCCTTATGGTTTCCGGGTGGAGATCCAGCAAAGTGAATTGTTTTACCGCATCAACCTAAAGGCGGATTATTTACTGAATTATCCCGATGGAGGTGGATTGCAGGTTCGTTTTTTTGCTGCAAAATTTGGTCTATGGAATGAAAACAATAATGTTTTTGTTGCCCGCTATGAACCCAAACTACTGGGTGTGGACGGCAATGAAGATTATTTATACGAAGATTATTTTATCGGCCGTTCAGCCAGCTATGCACTGGAAAACAGTTCAGTATCCAATGGCGGATTGGCCGCGCAGCAAATCATGAATCGTGATGGCGGTTTAAAATTACGCATAGATGATTTTAACTATGTTCAGGGGAAGTCTGCCAATTGGGTGAGTTCCCTGAATTTTAACACAAGCCTGCCTGCCGGACTTTTCCCGTTTCCCGTGCCGCTCAGAATATTTTTCGATGTGGGGACATATGCAGAAGCCTGGCAAAATAATCCACTCACCAGCCGGTTCCTGTACACGGGCGGTATACAGCTAAGTTTATTCAGGAATGTGCTGAATATTTATGCTCCACTGGTTTACAGCAACGATTTCAACGATGCCCTAAGGAACACTTCATTTGGAAGAAAGATTACTTTCAGCATCGATATCCAGAATATCAAGTATAAAAAAATCATCCGAAAATGGGCGGAACATGACTGAACCGGTCTCCGATATCAGATTTCTGGAAAGAAATGAGATTGATATTATCAAATGGGACAGGTGTATCCTCCATGCACCCAATGGTCTTATTTACGCGAGGTCTTTTTATCTGGATGCAATGGCTGAGCACTGGTCGGCGTTAGTAGCCGGAGATTATCAGTATGTCATGCCGCTCGTCTGGAATAAAAAAGCAGGTCTTAAATATTTATATCAGCCATATTTTACGAAAACATTGGGGGTATTTGGAAACAGCAGTCATTCATTTGAAATATCTTCTTTTTTACTTGCCATACCGGACATGTTCAGGTACTGGGACATTGACCTGAATGAAAATAATTTCGTTTCTACGGATATCCGGAAATTATATCAGCGAACCCGCAGAAATTATTTCCTGTCACTGGCAAACGGCTATGAACATATCAGCCAGCAATACAAAAGACTGGCCCATCGCATGACAAAAAAAGCAATCGAAGCGAAATTGCAGATTGTACGTGGCGAAGCTCCGGCATTGATCATTCAATTATACCGGCGTGATTACGCGAACAGGCACCGAAGAATCTCCGGAACCGTTTATGATAAATTGACGGACTGTTCAGCTATGGCTTTTGAAAACAACCTGGCAGAAACATATCTGGCAAAATCATCCTCCGGAGAAACTCTGGCATATTATATGATTCTGAAGGATGACCATTATATCTATTCACTGCTCGGCGGCAGCACGAAAGAAGGGAAACTGAAGGGAGCATTTTACCTGCTGACCGATGCCATTATCCGGGATCATGCAGAGTCCAATAGAATATTTCGGTTTGAGGGTTCCGATATTCCCGGTATTTCTTTTTTTGATAACTTATTCGGACCCGAAAGAATATCATACCAGCACCTGGTTATGAATAAACTTCCTTTTTTAATCAGGTTCTTCAAATGATCACATGAAAAAAGAACGATATTTTCTTTTATTTCTAATCCTGATCTCCGTTACGTTGAATTTGCTTAATATCCCGACATCAGAATTGTTCACTGATGATAAGGAGATTTTTAAATATGCCGGGCTTGTCATTTATAAAGGAGGTGTTCCGTACCGTGATTTTTTTGATCATAAACCACCGCTTATCTACTTTCTGAATGCATTTAACTGGTATTTCAACGCGTGGATTCCATGGCTTCTGGATACATTTCTTGTTCTCTTTTCCACTCTTCTGTTTTACTGGCTTTGCAGGAAAAGCAAAATATCATGGCCATGGTTATTGCCTTTTATTTATAATCTGCTCATCCGGTACAGCCTGGTCTCCTATGGAAATGGTATGACCAGAGAGTACACAGCTGTATTCCTGCTCATGTTTTTTTGCGTCATGCAGGGGAACGCCAAATACAAATATTATCTGATGGGGCTGTTAACCGGCCTGTCTTTTTGGATGCAGCAGGATTCAATAATTACACTCGTTCCATTTTTATTTTTTTCATTTTATTCATCCGAGGAATCACTTCCGGTCAGCCTGAGAAAAAAAGTATTGGGAATGACCGCCGGGTTTTTTACGGTAACAATCCCATTGATTTTATATTTTTATTCGCACGGGTCCCTGTCTTATTTATGGGAGGATGCATTTTTATTCAACCTGCATGCGCCCGGAAACCATTCGGGAATCATTGAGAAAATCAGAAATTGTAAACACGCCCTGCACGAAGTTGAATTTGAAATGCCTTTTTATACCGCACTGATATTAGCTGCCGCCAGTCTGTTTCTAAAAAACAGGAAGCCGGTATTATTGCGCATGGGTATCCTTGCCTTATTCCTTTCCTTTTCAGCTGAACTATTGTCCGGCAGGATGAAACCGGGTAACAGTTTTGTATATTATCTTTTGCCGCTGGCTGCCACCATTCCCATTCTTGTTTATATTGTATTTACCGAAACGCAGGCAACATTTCTACAGGACAAAAGAGCACAACTTGTTTTCAGTATAATGCTATGCATCACTTTGCTTCTTGGAACAGTGAGATATGCATCCGGTTTTCGATTTACAGGCAATAGATATCTTCCCGGCACT
Organism: uncultured Bacteroidota bacterium; assembly: GCA_963759335.1. GTDB lineage: Bacteria > Bacteroidota > Bacteroidia > Chitinophagales > Chitinophagaceae > Puia. Next base: position 1,154,715 of record CAVWYU010000017.1, on the reverse strand, counting down.
CCGGGAATGGATTATCTAAAAACAGAATCCCTGTCCGATGATCAGTTGTTTGTATTCGATGACTCGAACTCTATTTATCTCTATAATTACTTTGGCATCCTTTCTCCCACCCGATGGATTTATCAGTATTTCTGGAGCTGGAGCAATGACTGGGACGCGGATAATAAGATTTTCTATTCCATACTGGCGGATCTGCAGGTTCATAAAACCCGGTTTATAGTGGATTGTTCTGAGTCGAGAAACGAGTTCAGAAACAGAACGGTATATGGCGAATGGAAAAAATTCCTGGACAACCATTACACGTTAATTGCCAAAGACAGTTCAAACAGAAAGCTGTGGAGGATCCAGTAACTCATTTGCAAAGGCAAGGTCAAGCGGGGTGGTTATTTTAATATTATTCGATTCGCCCTCTACCAAATGTACTTCATAACCAGAGGCTTCCACAACAGATGCATCATCTGTAAATTCTTCCCTGTAATTTGTTTCATAAGCAGGAAGCAGGATCGCACTTTGAAATGTTTGCGGCGTTTGCACCAGTTTTATTTCCGACCTCTTGATGGATTTATGTCCGGTTGCATGGATGAGCCTGACACTGTCCCTGGCATCGACACAGGGAATTGCAGAGCCAAATTTCTGAGTCTCTTCAAAGCAATGGTGAATCAGGGAAGGGCTGAGTAAACAACGGACAGCATCGTGTATGAATACTATTGAATCTTCGCTGATCAGAGAAAGTCCTTTTTGCACTGAATGAAAACGAGTGCTTCCTCCCGTAACTGTCTGAATAGGATAGGCTGCATTCATTTCATCGCAAACCGCCAGTCCCGTATCGTAATATTCTTCCGGTAAAACGAGTATGATTTGTATATCCTTATAAGATTTCAGGAATGTATGCAGCGTATACCAAAGAATCGGTTTATTATGAATTAACAGAAACTGTTTAGGCAAAACACTTCCCATACGAATACCTGAGCCGGCAGCAACAATTACAGCATACTTTTTCATAATGACATTCTCCGGTTTCGAAAACAAACCGCTATTTATCAGATAATAAATGCTGGCATTCTTCTAAAAGCTGTGACTTATCAATGGCTACTGTTCCAACAGTCTCACAAACCAGGCCGCCGGCCAGATTTGCGATTTCAGCCATCATAGCAGTGTTCTTCGTCAAAGAATAAATCAGCGTTGCGACCGCTATCACCGTATCACCCGCGCCCGATACATCTGCTACATTTCGAATATGGGAAGGGACAATATGGGCATTCTGACCATCCTCATAAAACACACCCTGCTCCGATAAAGTGATTAGAGAAATCCGGTGATTCAGTTGAGACTTAAGACTCCGGTGAATTTGGATAAGTGTGTTGCTATTCACTTCTTCAATCAATAAATTCAGCGCTTCCCTGGCTTCTTTCAGATTGGGTTTAAAAATATCGACTCCTTTGTATTCGAAGAAATGTTTTCTCTTAGGGTCTGCGGCGGTAATTACTGAATGACGTTTACACATGTCAATGACTTCCCGAATGACTTTTTCAGTCAGTACGCCCTTATTATAATCTTCGAAAATGATTGCGGCAGGAGTTTGTTCCCTGATAAACCGTCCCACCGAAGCAATTAGTTGTTGTTCATGGTCAGCCGACAGAGGCAACAGGGTTTCCGAATCGAGCCGCATCATCTGCTGGTTACGGCTGATCACACGCGTTTTGTTTGTAGTGATACGGTTATCTGCGTTCAATAAATACCCGGTATCAATTTCTTTTTCGTCTAGCAAACCGGTCAGTATATGGCCATCATCATCTTTACCCAGTACGGAAAACACAGATACAGGCGTTCCGAGAGAAGCCAGGTTTAATGCCACGTTGCCGGCACCACCGATACGATATTCTTTCCTGTCTACCGTTACCACCGGTACCGGTGCTTCCGGAGAAATCCTCTCTACGTTTCCCCACCAATATGTATCGAGCATCATATCACCGATCACACCGATTTTGATGGAAGAAAAGGATTTAAAAAGTTCTTTATAGTCTATAGAGGATGTCATATTATACTGACTGGTTTCTCCGGTTGCCGGAATGAGCGATATAATATAATGGAATTCCCAGTAATGCAATGATAAGTCCGGGCCAGGTGAATTCCGGTTTATAGATGATGAGCAAAATGCAGAAGCTTGTACCCATCAGAATATAAAGTATGGGCAAAAAAGGATATCCAAATGCCTTATACGGTCTGGGCAAATCCGGCCTCTTTTTCCTCAATATAAAAATGCCCAGAATCGTAAGAACATAAAAAATGACGACAACAAATGAAATCATGTCAAGCAGATCTCCGTACTTTCCACTCAGGCATAAAATCGAAGCTACTACGAACTGGGCCCAGAGTGCCCACTGCGGCACAGAATTTTTATTCAGCTTTCCCGCCTGCCTGAAAAACAGTTTATCCTTAGCCATAGTATAATATACGCGTGCACCTGAAAGAATCAATCCATTATTGCAACCAAAGGTGGACACCATGATCAGTAGGGCGATGATATATGTTCCTGATTTTCCAAATATAACCTGGGAGGCGGCTACTGCAATTCTGTCTTTTTCTGCATGCGCAATACCATTCATCGGAAGTACGGCGATGTACATCAGGTTGGCACAAACATAAATTACGGTTACAATCAGAGTGCCCAGGAAAAGTGAAAGACCAATATTTTTTTGTGGGTTTTTTATTTCACCTGCTATAAAGGTTACATTATTCCAGGCATCGCTACTGAAAACAGATCCTACCATCGCCGCAGCAATTCCTCCTAATAGCGCCGCACCACCAATTGAATTGACGTTAAAACCTGAAGATGGATTACACGCATCCTTCAAAGTGGTTTTGGTGGCCGTCCATGCGTTCGACCAGTTCGCATGCCACACTTCCGGGTGAAACGCAATGAATCCGGCGATGATAAGTCCAAATAAAGCCAGCAATTTAGTGGATGTAAAAATATTCTGGATCCATTTACTTCCTTTAACCCCGCGGGTATTTGTAAAAGTCAAAAAGCCGATCAGCAGGATTGAAACAATCTGAGCATGGTTAATGCTAAAGTAGGTAGGATCTCCACAGGCATTTAGTCCTGTTTGTAACCGAAAAGCATATCTGTCATCATTGAAAGAAGGAAAAATATAGGCCGCGTATTTGGAAAAGGCAACTCCGACCGCTGCGATGGTTCCTGTTTGTATAACCGCAAATAAACTCCATCCATATAAAAAACTAACGAGTGGATTATAGGCTTCTTTGAGATAAACATATTGACCGCCCGCTTTTGGAAACATCCCGCTCAGCTCGCCATAACTTACCGCGGCTGTCAGCGTCATGAAGCCGGTGATCAGCCACACAAGAATCAGCCAACCCGCTCCTCCAACATTTCTGACTATATCTGCGCTTACTATAAAAATACCTGAACCGATCATGGATCCCGCAACGATCATGGTTGCATCCATCAATCCGAGCGTTGGCTTAAAATGAGGGGTTTCTGCGGGCATAAGATGATTTGACCCGGAAGATAGTAAATCGGATGGAAAACAGAGAAGGACGGTTCAGGCTACTTTTTCTTATACGCAGCATTCAGGCCACCGATCAGATCGTCGGTAATATTATTGGCAGTATCCTTCAGATAGATAAAGGAATTGGCATCGTAGGAAATGATATAATTATATCCTTTTGTTTTATTGTACTCCTTCAGATATTCTTCAATTTTCCTTCGGATATCTATTTTCAATTCTTCACTGTGTTTCATCAGGGATTCCTGCAATGTCTGTTTGCGAATCTGAAAATTCTGCTGCATCTGGGCGTATTCCTGTTGCGCTTCCTGACCCTCCGTCTGTGACATGGTTGGCGCTTTTTTCTGCCACTCAGCTATTTTTTTCTGATAACTTTTTTCTATACCGCTGAGCTCAGCATTCATTTCACTTTCCTTACCCTTTACCTGATCCAGCACGTCTTTGAAATACTGATAATGCGCTTCCAGCGAATCCTGGTTGAAATAAGCCATCCGCAGATTACTGGATGCCGGCTGACCGGTATGATCAGCGGAAATGGTTGCAGGTACCGGCTGCGGTTTGTGATAAACGACATAAAATAAAACCCCTGTCAGCAGTAAGGCCAGCAAACCGGGAACCATTGCTATATTTCTCATACGAATAAATCTAAATTGAATGTTCAGTATACCAGATATAAAAGTAGGAAGCATTTCTGCTTCCTACTGCTTATTAATTCTTAAAGTTTTACCCTATTCTTCCTCATCGAACTGCAGGGCTTCTCTTGTGTTCTGAAGCAATTCATATTCCTCTTTGCTTCCCACAATCATATTTTCAAATTCCCTCAATCCCGTACCTGCAGGAATCGGATGCCCGGTAATAACGTTTTCTTTCAGTCCCATCATATTATCCGTTTTACCCTGAATAGCGGCTGATGAAAGCACTTTCGTGGTTTCCTGGAATGATGCAGCTGAAATCCAGCTCTGTGTTCCCAGTGAAGCCTTGGTAATCCCCAGTAACATAGGTGCCGATGTAGCTGAATGCGCGTCTCTGAATTCTGCCAGCTTCTTGTCATTACGGCGTAAAATGGAATTTTCTTCCCTTACTTCACGCAGACTAACGATCTGACCAGGTTTTAATTTGCCAGAGTCGCCAGCGTCTGTAATCACTTTCTTATCAAAAATCCAGTCGTTTTCGTCGAGAAATTCAATCTTGTCAACCGTTTCGTCTTCGAGGAAACGCGTATCTCCCGGATCAACGATATTCAGTTTACGCATCATCTGCCGCACGATCACTTCGATGTGTTTATCATTGATCTTCACACCCTGTAAGCGATATACTTCCTGTATTTCATTCACCACATATTCCTGAACGGCAAATGGTCCTTTGATGGAAAGAATATCTGCCGGTGCAGTTTGTCCATCGGACAATTGCGCACCTGCTTTGATAAAGTCACCATCCTGAGCCAGGATCTGACGGGTGAGCGGTACCAGATATTTCTTTACAATACCATCCCTGGCTTCCACAATGATTTCCCGGTTACCTCTTTTGATATTACCGAAAGTCACGACGCCATCAATTTCAGAAACGACGGCCGGGTTACCGGGATTTCTAGCTTCAAACAATTCCGTTACACGCGGAAGACCACCCGTAATATCACGGAGTTTTCCAAGCACACGAGGAATTTTTACAATTACCTGGCCACCGCGAACTTCTTCGCCTTCTTCCATAATGATATGGCTTCCGACGGGCAGGTTATAATTCTTTATTTCTTTGCCACCTTCTACAACGATACCAGGAATTTTCGTTTTGTCCTTTGTATCGATAACTACTTTTTCACGATGACCTGTTTGTTCATCTGCTTCTTCGCGGAAAGTAATTCCTTCAATAACATTTTCAAATTTCAGTTTGCCCGTGATTTCACTGATCACCACGTTGTTGAACGGATCCCATGTGCAGATCACTTCGCCCTTGGCAACTTTCTGTCCGTCTTTTACAGTCAGTGTGGCACCGTACGGAACGTTATTGGTAATCAGCAGGCGATCATTCTTCACGTCCATGATTCTTACTTCACCGGTACGTCCGATAACGACAGGCACTTTCGCACCATCATTATTTTCGGCCATCACCGTTCTGAGTCCGTCAAACTGAATCGTACCATCAAATTTTGCCATCAGAGAAGACTCTACCGAAGCAGAACCGGCAACACCACCCACGTGGAATGTACGCAGTGTAAGCTGTGTACCTGGTTCACCTATTGACTGGGCAGCAATAATACCAACCGCATCCCCTTTTTGTGCTGTATAACCGGTCGCGAGGTTCTTACCATAACATTTCACACATACACCCCTCTTGCTTTCGCAAGTAAGTACTGAACGTATTTCAACTGTTTCAATTCCTGTTTCTTCAATTCTCTTGGCAACTTCCTCCGTTATTTCGACGCCGCCTTCTGCGATCAGCTGATCCGTGATGGGATCATAAATATCATGCAGTGAAACACGGCCCAGAATACGATCGTACAATGGCTCAACTATATCCTCATTATCCTTCAATGCGGTGGTAGCTATACCTCTTAATGTTCCGCAATCTTCTTCTTTTATAACCACATCCTGGGCAACATCCACCAGACGACGTGTAAGATAACCGGCATCCGCTGTTTTCAGCGCCGTATCCGCAAGACCTTTACGGGCACCATGCGTGGAAATAAAATAATCCAACACGTTCAGGCCGCCCTTAAAATTGGAGAGGATCGGGTTTTCGATGATTTCGCTTCCTGTTGAACCGGATTTCCTTGGTTTTGCCATCAGACCCCTGATACCTGCCAGCTGTTTGATCTGCTGTTTGGATCCGCGGGCACCTGAATCAAGCATCATGTAAACAGAATTGAAACCCTGCTTATCAGAAGCCAGTTCACGAATCAATGTTTCAGTAATACGCGTATCAACTCTTGACCAGATATCTACAATCTGGTTATATCTTTCGTTATTCGTAATCAGACCTGTATTGTAATTGTCCCATACTTCATCCACTTCCACTTTTGCGTTCACCAGCAATTCTTCTTTTGTGTCCGGGATAATCAGGTCATTGATGCTGAATGACAAACCACCGCGGAAGGCCATGCGGAAACCAAGGGTTTTGATGTCATCCAGGAACTTGGCTGTTTTCGGAACATTGGTCCACTTGATAATATTACCAATGATTTCGCGGAGCGATTTCTTTGTGAGCAGCTGGTTTACGAACCCTACTTCGGCCGGTGTATGCTGATTGAAGAGTACACGACCTACCGTTGTTTCCAGCAGCTTTTTTTCAAGTCCGTCATTTTCATTTCTGACATTCACTTTTACCTTGATATAAGCATGCAAATCAAGTTGGCCTTCGTTATATGCGATGATGACTTCTTCGGGACTGTAAAAAGATTTCCCTTCACCCTTTACTTTTTCTGTCGGCGTTGATTTCTTTCCCTTTGTGATATAATACAATCCCAGAACCATGTCCTGTGAAGGCAGCGTAATGGGCGTACCGTTTTGCGGGTTCAGGATGTTATGACTGGATAACATCAGCAACTGGGCTTCCAATACAGCTGCACTGCTCAATGGAACATGTACCGCCATCTGGTCACCGTCAAAATCCGCGTTAAAGGATGTACAAACCAGCGGATGCAACTGGATCGCCTTTCCTTCAATGAGTTTTGGCTGAAATGCCTGGATGGAAAGACGGTGAAGGGTTGGCGCACGATTCAGCATCACAGGATGACCCTTCAGAATATTTTCCAGAATATCCCATACGATCGCCTCTTTACGGTCAACCAGTTTTCTGGCAGATTTTACAGTCTTTACAATACCCCTTTCAATGAGTTTGCGAATGATAAATGGCTTGAAAAGCTCAGCAGCCATATCCTTGGGCAATCCACATTCATGTAATTTCAATTCAGGACCCACTACAATAACCGAACGGCCTGAATAGTCCACACGTTTACCCAGTAAGTTCTGACGGAAACGTCCCTGTTTACCTTTCAGCACATCACTTAATGATTTCAGTGCTCTTCCACCTTCCGCCTTCACAGCATTGGATTTCCGGCTGTTGTCAAAGAGTGAATCGATGGCTTCCTGCAGCATTCTTTTTTCATTGCGCAGGATTACTTCCGGTGCCTTGATTTCCAGCAAACGCTTCAGACGGTTATTGCGGATGATCACCCTGCGGTAAAGATCATTCAGATCCGAAGAAGCAAACCGGCCGCCATCCAATGGAACCAGCGGACGTAATTCAGGAGGTATAACAGGAATATATTGCATAACCATCCATTCCGGACGGTTTGTAATTCTGGTATTGGCATCGCGGAAACTTTCCACGACACTGAGGCGTTTCAGAGCATCTGCTTTACGTTGCTGGGAAGTTTCATTGGCCGCAGCTGCCCGCAGGTCGAAACTCAGCTGATCAAGATCAATTCGCTGTAACAGATCATGAACGGCTTCCGCACCCATCTTGGCGATGAACTTTTGCGGATCGTCGTCGGGTAAATATTGATTGTCTTTCGGAAGAGTCTCAAGAATTTCAAGATATTCTTCTTCTGTCAGAAGATCGCCCTGATTTTGATTTTTATCTGCCCGGATTCCCGACTGGATCACCACGTATCTTTCATAATACACAATGCTCTCCAGTTTCTTGGAACTCATTCCCAGTAAATAACCGGTTTTGTTCGGCAGACTTTTGAAATACCAGATATGAACTACCGGTACTACCAATTTGATATGACCCATGCGTTCACGGCGGACTTTCTTTTCAGTTACCTCTACACCGCAACGGTCACACACGATCCCTTTGTAACGGATCCTTTTATATTTTCCACAGGCACATTCATAGTCCTTCACAGGTCCGAAAATGCGCTCACAGAATAAACCATCCCTTTCGGGTTTGTAGGTTCTGTAGTTTATTGTTTCAGGCTTTAAAACCTCTCCATAGGATCTTTCCAGAATGGAATCGGGAGAAGCAAGTCCGATGGTGATTTTTGAGAAAGTGGCTTTGGGACGATTTTCTTTTTTAATAGCCATATTATTTAATATCAGGTTTTTAAAAGACGGTTACCACAAATGCATTTACAAAGCAGTTTACAGCAGGAATATTAGATCCTTTTTGCAACTTACTTTGTTGAAAATCAGTACTTTAATAGTGGATAATTTCTGAAAATGCCAGCATAAGGGAGGCAAAGGTACGTGGTTTGAATTAATTTACCAAGATAAGGCCGGCCATGGGGTTAAAAGAATAAAAATTAATTTTGGACTATCTTGTCCATCTTTTTTAACCAAATCGATAGTCCGCATGCTCCCCTGGCGCACCATCATCGATATACAAAAGGAATGTGATGTTCCAGTATATCTGCAAATAGCAAATTCTATCATCCAGGAAATGAAAAAAGGCCGGATTGGCCCGGGTATTAAACTACCCGGTACCCGCCAGATGTCGGAACTGCTCGATGTACATCGGAAAACAATGGTTCGTGCTTATGAAGAACTGGATTCACAGGGTTGGATCGAAATGCGCCCGTCCAAAGGAACTTTCACCAGTAAAGCACTTCCTGAAATAAATCCAAGGCGCTTTTACCTGAAAACGGAAAAACGCAATTCATTTCCGGCAACAACCGGTTATTCTGTGAAAATCAATAATCATATAAGAACGCCGGTATTACCGTTCCGTAATATTACCGGCTTTCATGACGGACCGGATGTTCGGCTGATGCCTGTAAAAGAATTGGGCAGATCGTATAAGAGTATATTATCCAGAGCGGTGAATTTGAAATATCTCTCTTATGTGGAAACGGCTGGTGTTCAAAAATTCAGAGAAGTTCTCTCCGAATATCTGAACAGCAGCCGCGGACTGCAAACAAGTTTTGAAAATATTATGATCACCAGGGGAAGTCAGTTCGGCTTGTATTTGATCTCCTGTGTTCTTTTTTCTAATGGGCAAAATATTATCGTTGGTGACCCCGACTACTATTATGCTGATCATTGTTTTCAAAATGCAGGGATGCGTTTGATCCGTGTGAAGGTGGATGATATGGGGATTGATGTTGATGCGATCGAAAAGATTTGCAAAAAGAAAAAAATCAGGGCTGTTTATATTACTTCGCATCACCACTATCCTACTACCGTTACACTGATTGCGTCGAGGAGAATCAGATTGCTGGAACTTTCGGAAAAATATGGTTTCATCATTATAGAAGATGATTATGATTATGATTTTCATTACTTAAGCAGCCCCATTCTCCCGCTCATCAGTGCAGATCAGAAGGGGATGATCATTTATATTGGCACCCTGAGCAAAACCATCGCACCTGCTATCAGGACAGGCTATGTGGTAGCGCCGCCAAATTTACTATTGGAACTGGCCAGGCTGAGACAGGTGATGGATACACAGGGAGATCCGATTATGGAACTGGCACTGGCAGAAATGTTTTCCAATGGCGAGATCCGGAGGCATATGAAAAAAGCGCTGAATGAATACCACAAGCGAAGGGATTTTGTTTGCAATCTGCTGAAACAGGAACTGTCTGCATTCATCGAATTCAGGATACCCGATGGCGGACTTGCTATTTGGGCAAAATTCAATAAATCTATCCCCCTGCCGGCACTTACGGAAAGCCTTCGACCACAAGGGCTGATTCTTTCCAATGGACTGATACACAACTCCGGTCCTGTTTCCCTGAATTCCACCCGTATGGGATTTGCCTGGATGAATGAAAAAGAAGCGGAAACTGCCGTTGGGAAACTGATTAAAACAATCAAAGAAAAATTTTAAGGTATATGCACGGTGTGAATGATCCGATGACGGGTGATTCTGATAACACCATCGGCGTAAATGGCCTCACCATCGGAAAACGACCGAAAACCGATTTCAACCGGACTATCACATTTAAACAAACCGGTCACTAATGTAGTCCAACTGATATTTACTTTTATGTGGTCAAATAATCGCTCATCAAAAAAAGTAACCATGAAAAAGTATCTGTTTATTATTTATCTCCTCGTTGCCGGGCTAAGTTCAATGGCTGCAGTGTCTTCCATCAACGAAAAACTGGTTCAATCGTTTAACGAATCATATCCACACGCTGTCCGGGTAAACTGGTTGGAATATCCGGAGACTTATGCAGTCAATTTTGAAGAAGAAGGTGTAAAATCTACCATTCATTATAATAAGGACGGCGGCTTTCTCAGTGCCATCCGTTATTACTCTGAAGAAAAACTTCCTTACTATCTGATCGCAACCTTAAAGGAAAAATTTCCGGGAAAAAAGATTTACAGTGTAACCGAGCTTTCCAATCCTTATGAAATTACTTATTACATCAAACTCGAGGATGCAAGGACCTGGAGGACTGTGAAAGTCGACAGTGACGGCAATTTTGTTGTGATTGAAAAATTCAATAAGGCTTAATAAAAATGTCTGAACCGCTGATCACTATTTAAAACAGCGGTTCAGGCATTCTTTCAACCCGACCGACTAAGGCTGACCCTTTACACGGTTGAAAAATTCATTTTGTAACTCAAGTGTCTTGGTATCAGACTTTATTGCCTTCAGTGCTTTTACAAGAGATTCGATATAGTGTTCAGTCACTAATTGTCCGAGTTCACGGGTTGCTTTTGCTCCTTCTCCTGCATAATGATTTGGATAATCGGCATACCACCAAATTGCCGTGTACACATTGGGTATGTCGAGTCTTTTTTGATTGGCCCCTGATTCATTCCTGGCACTATCCATCCTGACCAGATCCGGTCTCAGATAAAGCAGCGACGACGTTTCTCTTTCCCCGGCATGCTGGTCGCCCGCCGGATCAGATTTATGAAGCTCATTCATTTTTCGCTGATAGGTTGAATCGGAACCGGGCTCAAAAAAATATACCGCATAATTTCTTCTCTTTTCAAGTCTCGTTTGAATAAAATAGCGAATTAGCTGCGGGTTTCCGCCATGACCGTTAATGATGACAATTTTATTAAAACCGTTTCGCGCAATCTCATCACAGGTTGCCTCCAGTAAATCCCACACAATACGTTCGGGCAATGCAAAACTACCGTACTGATGCCGCGCTTCATTTATTTGTCCGTAAAAATAGTCCGGGAACACAACGGAGTATTCTTTTTTAGTTGCCCGCGCAGCCCATTCGCGAACCTGTATCAGATCGGATCCAATGGGAACATGAGGACCATGTTTTTCAAGAATGCCAATGGGTAAAATACAAGTCTGGTTAGACGTTTCCAATGCTTTCGGCCATTCACTGGCGGTGAGTTCATCCCAACGGCTATGCAGTTCCTGTGCCAGCGAATGCATGCCCGTCAATAAAAACGTCCATAGAGCGATCATCATTCTTGTTCGTGTATTCATTTTTTTATTTTTAGAAAGTATTACCTGCAGCTACCCTGTCAATATTTTTTGTTTCAGAATAATGGTATGAAATGATCAGCATTCCAAAAATAATGTATGGAGTCAGAAAACGTTCTTCATAAAAAGGGTATAAAAGGAATCGGACGAACACAATCGCCAGAATGACATAGATCATATAGTTCATCTTGTATTTCCAGCTGAAGCCGTGGACTGGTCTTGTAAAAATAAAAAGAATAAGCAGTGCTAACAGAAAGCTTCCGGAAAAGACATGGAAATAATTTTTCGCATTTATTAAAAATCCTCCGGTAGATCGTTCGTTAACAGGGCCACTGACGTGAACGAAATGCTGTGTAAAAACAAAATTGATTAAAATAGCCACGGAAATCAAAATCATCGCGCATAAGACAAAATCTTTTATGCGCAGTTTATTGGCAAATTTTGAATCCGGCCATTTTAACAGGGCGAAAAGCAAAATAAGCTCTGCAATAACATTGTCCAACCGGGTACAAAGTGCCAGCAGAAACAAACCGAACCAGATCAGTTTTTGCCTTCCGGTATACATAAAGAGTAATGCATTCAGAAGGAAGAAACACGATAGGGCATCCGGCGTGGAAAGTCGAGCGAGTTGGAAAGATGGGTAAATCGAAATACAAACGATACTGACCAGAAAAGTTTTTACCGGGTCCATATATTGTATGCTGAAACGCCAGATTGTAATTCCGATAAGAAAAAAACCAATGAGTGAAGGAATGACGGTTGCCGTAGTAAAAGAAAAGCCGATTTTATGAAAAATCAAAACCATGAGAATATATAATGGTTTTATCCGGTAAAAATCAAAATATTCTGTTGTCACTTTTTTTACGCGCACAGAATTGTCGACGAATTCTTCCGCCGGAAGTTCCTGTTTCAGATAGTCGATTGTTTTATTCACCGCTCCATCCATAGATCCCTGATCCAACTGAATGGCACAAACAATATAAAACGGCATATCTCCATTATGCCCCGGATGTTTTGACAACAAAAAAGTAAAAAGAGATAGCAGTAACAAATAAATGGGAAATCCAAATTTCGAAAGCATAATATTTAGTATTACCTCTGCTCCAATTCGGGTGCCTCCCTTAGCTTGTTTCTCTCAAGAAATTTCTCTCTGATAATTTCCTGAACAGGCACTTCCCTTATTTTACTTTCAAGCCAGGAAATAATATCAAGGTAAACAAAGGCCCTGGTTTCAAAACGATTCTTTTCATAGGTCTTCAGCCTTTCCAGCAGTTTTGAAAATCCGGGTTTGAGTTCTTGGGATCCCAGTTGAAATGATTTTCTCAGAAAGCGGAATATTTCCTCCTCTACCAGGCTCAGGTTTTCCATTTTTGCCATAAAACGGTAAACAGATTTGATGAGGTATTCCAATAAATTATCATTGCCCAACTCGTAATGGGCAATCAGATGTAACAGGCGGGAATAACACTGGAGGTCGGTACGAAGATCCATTTTCCAGTTGATGATTTTGTTGAGGTATTTGATCGTATTCTCGTAATCCCCGCTACCGAAATAAAGGCTGGCAAACTTGTAATAAAAAACCAGGATACGGTGCCTGTCCAGATAGATCTCATATTCCTTTAATTTTTCTTCGATAAAAGGAACCAGGGTCAAACCCTCCGAAAAAGTACCATCAATAAAATGCTTGTTTATTTTCGCAATGTGGAGGTATAAGAAAGTCTGTATCCGGTTGTTATCGTTTTCCTGTACGGCATCCGAGCTAAAAAAGTTTTCAAAGCGATCAAGTGTTTCGAGAAATTTCGGGTAATTGAGCAAATCGAAATGAGCTCCCAGCAAATTATGCATGCCTTTAATGTAATGCGCTGTTTCGATCTGGATCATGGCCGGTTCACGGTCAAATAGTTCTACCCAGCGATGGGTATATCTGTAATATGATAGAAAATCCTGACCGATAAATGCAAACCAGCTGTAACATTGATACAGGTAAAGACTTTCATAAAATCCGTTATTTGATGATATGGGCAGTGGAAGTCTGGATTCGAAAAATTCTTTCACGGCAATTTCATCCTTTTCATTGCGCGCCACTCCATGCTGGATATACCAACTGTATAACTGGAGAGAAAGGCTTGAAAGTTTGCCTGTGAGTCTTATCTGTTCATTTACGGTCTCCATTTCATTGGCCAGCTTCAAAGCCCGGTCCTGCATGCTCCTGGTAATATGGAGGGCTTCGATCTTCTGTTCAAAAAGTAATACTTCCAATACATAACTGTACTGATGATATTGACGGGCAAATTCTTTTATTCGGTCAAGCACTTTAAGGCTCTGCAGGTAAAGGCCCTGGTTGTAAAGGATTTCAGCATAATCCACCTGTTCGTGCAATTGGATCACGATATTCTGCTCTCCCCGGATGAGCCGGAGGCTGCTCAGGATTTGTTTATACAAATGGGCCTTGGTATTGGAGAGCTGTTGTTTGCTCAATCGCTTGTTTTTCCGTAAAAGTTCCTGTTCATCATAGGTTTCCATTTTGTCCAGGGCGTCGAATAAGTAAATGATTTTCAGTTCCTCCGAGGCGGTATTTCGCTTCACATAGAGCTTAAAATTCCTTTTCTCAGACTTTTTAAGAGATTTAACAAGTTGAAACAAGGTATCAGAAGAGCGGTTGGGCATCGTAATTTGAATCGTCTAAATTAAGGACTGGTGCGGGTTTCAGCGGTCAAAGACCTGTTTCTGAACTGTAATTCAAGCAGGAATTTGATTTGCGTATTGAATCAAACAAAAATAACTTCGAAACAAGTCATTCCCAAATAGATATGAAATCCGAAAAAATATACATATTCGACACGACCCTGCGCGACGGGGAACAGGTTCCGGGCTGCAAACTCAATACCAAAGAAAAGCTGGAACTGGCCCTGGAACTGGAAAATCTGGGTGTTGATATTATTGAAGCGGGTTTCCCGATATCAAGCCCCGGCGATTTCCATTCCGTGGAAGAGATTTCAAAAGTGGTGAAACACGCAAGTGTCTGCGCGCTGAGCCGCGCTGTGAAAGCAGATATCGAGGCTGCGGGACAAGCACTGAAAAAGGCAAAACATCCCCGTATTCATACCGGAATAGGTACCTCCGACCTTCATATTAAAGCTAAATTCAATTCCAACCGGGAAGACATCATAGAACGTGCCGTACAGGCTGTTAAATGGGCCAAAAACCTGGTGGCGGACGTGGAGTTCTATGCAGAAGATGCCGGCAGAACCGACAACGCCTATCTGGCGCGCGTGGTGGAAGCCGTTATCAAAGCCGGGGCTACTGTGGTCAACATTCCGGATACTACCGGATACTGTCTACCCTATCAGTATGGCGAAAAAATCGCCTATCTGATGAACCATGTGAGCAATATCGATAAAGCAATCATCTCCTGTCACTGTCATAACGATCTCGGCCTGGCAACTGCCAATTCCATTGCCGGCATTATTTCGGGAGCCCGGCAGATTGAATGTACAATCAATGGTCTGGGCGAAAGAGCCGGTAATACGGCCCTGGAAGAAGTAGTCATGATTATTAAACAACACGCTGATTTGGGATTTACGACCGGTATTAAAACCCAGTCTCTGAATCCGATGAGCCGCCTGGTTTCCGAAACCATGCGCATGCACGTTCAACCGAATAAAGCCATCGTCGGGTCCAATGCTTTTTCGCATTCTTCCGGGATTCATCAGGACGGATTTCTGAAAGATGCACAGACTTATGAAATTATCAATCCGGATGAGGTGGGTGCCGATGGTTCCAAAATCGTTCTTACTGCCCGCAGCGGGCGCAGCGCGCTTGCACATCGTCTCCGGATGCTCGGCTATGATTTTACCCGCAACGAAATAGACATTTTATACAATGAATTCCTGCGTTTAGCTGACACAAAAAAAGAAGTGGGAGAAGAAGATTTACACGAACTCGCAAAAATTACGGTAAACGCTTAAAAACGTCCAGTCTGCCAGTTTCAGTAAAAAAGAAAACGGAAACAAACGCGCCAGTCAATAAGTTATGAAGCCAAAAACATTATTCGAAAAAATCTGGGACACCCACGTGGTAAAGACCATTGACGATGGCCCTTCCATATTATATATCGACAAACATTTTATTCATGAGGTAACCAGTCCGCAGGCTTTTAAGGGACTTGAACAACGCGGACTTCCTGTTTTCAGGCCGGAACAAATTGTGGCCACCGCAGATCATAACGTTCCTACTCAAAATCAGCACCTCCCCATCAAAGAAGCACTCTCACGCCTGCAGGTTGATACGCTGGACAGGAATTGCAAAAAATTTGGAATCGAATTATACGGCCTTGGGCATCCTTATCAGGGCATTGTACATGTTATCGGACCGGAAATGGGTTTCACACAACCCGGGATGACCATCGTTTGTGGTGACAGCCACACTTCCACCCATGGCGCTTTTGGAACCATCGCTTTTGGTATCGGTACCAGCGAAGTGGAAATGGTGATGGCTACACAATGTCTGATGCAGACAAAACCCCGGCTTATGCGGATCAATGTAGAAGGAAAATTGCATCGCGGCGTTTTATCAAAAGACATCATATTATACATCATCGCAAAAATATCGGCCAGCGGGGCTACCGGCTACGCAGTTGAATATGCAGGTTCTGCCATTCGTAATCTTTCCATGGAGGCAAGAATGACGATTTGTAATATGAGCATTGAAATGGGTGCACGGTGCGGCATGATCGCACCGGATGAAACCACTTTCGAATATATGAAAGGAAGAAAATATGTGCCTAAGGACGAAAACTGGGACAAATACCTCGCTTATTGGAAAACGCTTTTTACCGATACGGGTGCCGAATTTGATGCCGAGTTGAATATTGATGCTTCAGAAATAGAACCTATGATTACATATGGTACCAACCCGGGTATGGGTATTGGTATCAGCGGGCATGTACCCAATTTGCGTGATGTGGAAGAGAAAGAAAAACATTCTTTTGAAAAATCACTTCAATACATGGGCCTTGAACCCGGGATGGGCATTAAAGGGAAAAAAGTGGACTATATATTTATAGGCAGTTGTACCAATAGCCGAATTGAGGATTTGCGTCTTGTGGCTGAGTTTGTAAAGGGAAAACAAAAAGCAAAAGATGTGGAAGTGTGGATTGTGCCTGGCAGTAAACAGGTGGAAAAACAGGCGCAGGCAGAAGGCATTGATAAAATTTTCGAAGCCGCCGGATTTATACTTCGCCAGCCTGGCTGTTCTGCATGCCTGGGCATGAACGAAGACAAAATTCCGGCAGGAAAATATTGTATTTCCACCAGCAACAGAAATTTCGAGGGACGTCAGGGACCCAATGCCAGAACATTTCTAACAAGCCCGTTGACAGCTGCAGCGGCGGCGATCACAGGAAGAGTTACCGATGTGAGAGAACTGATATAGTCTGGAAGTCTGGAAGTCTGGAAGTCTGGAAGTCTGGAAGAGAAAATTTAAAATGTAAATACGAAAATATTTGTGAAAGCAATAAAAAAGATACTTAGTTCAGGAGTTCCAATTAATATTGAAAATATCGATACGGATCAGATCATCCCTGCGCGTTTTCTAAAGGCAACCAGCCGGGAAGGATTTGGAAAAAATCTGTTCCGCGACTGGCGTTATGAAAATGACGATGAGACGAAACCAAGGAAGAATTTTTCGCTCAATGATCCGCGTTATTCAGGCAAAATATTGGTAGCAGGTAAAAACTTCGGATGCGGCTCGTCCCGTGAGCATGCGGCCTGGGCCATCAAGGATTTCGGATTTGATGTGGTGGTGAGCAGTTTTTTTGCTGACATCTTTAAAAACAACGCATTGAATAATTTTTGCCTTCCTGTTACCGTAAGTGATGAATTTTTGAAAGAGCTGTTTGACGCGATTGACAGCAGGCCCTCCACAGAAATTCAGGTTGATCTGCAAAGTCAGTCAATCCACTTTGAAGGCAAGGATGTTACCGTAAAAGAAAAATTCGATATCAGCCCCTATAAAAAAACATGTCTGCTCAACGGATACGACGATATCGATTACCTGCTGAGTATGAAAGAAGAAATAACCGAATTCGAAAAGAAAAACGCTATCCCGAATACTATATGAAAAAAAACATTGTCGTTATTGAAGGCGACGGCATCGGTCCGGAAGTGACCCGTCAGGCCGTCAAAGTATTAAACGCCATTGCTGAATGTTTTCATCATGAGTTCCATTACAGGTACTGCCTGATGGGTGCAGTTGCCATTGATAAAACCGGCAACCCGCTTCCTGATGAAACTATTAAACTGGCACTCGAGAGTGATGCCATTCTGTTTGGAGCGATTGGGCACCCTAAATATGATAATGATCCAACCGCGAAAGTTCGTCCCGAACAGGGATTGCTGAAACTTAGAAAATCATTGCAGTTGTTCGCGAATATCCGCCCGATCAGCACCTACCCTTCCCTGCACCATCTATCACCCCTGAAAACTAAAAATATTGAGGGAGTTGATTTCATTATTTACCGCGAATTGACGGGTGGTATTTATTTTGGAAAGAAAGAAACAAATGCAGATCACACAGTCGCTACCGACGAATGCACATACAGCAGAGAGGAAATTGAACGTATCGCCCACCTGGCTTTTAAACAGGCCGTTATCAGAAGAAAAAAATTAACACTGGTTGACAAAGCCAACGTACTGGAAACCTCCCGGTTGTGGAGAAAATGGGTGCAGGAAATTGCCAAAGGATATCCCGAAGTAACACTGGATTTCCTTTTTGTGGATAATGCTGCTATGCAGATTATTCTGAATCCGAAACAATTTGATGTAATTCTGACGGAAAATATGTTCGGAGATATCCTCAGCGATGAGGCCAGTGTAATCAGCGGCTCCCTCGGTTTGCTGCCTTCGGCTTCGGTGGGGAAAGGCCCTTCCCTGTTCGAACCGATCCATGGGTCTTACCCCCAGGCGGCCGGCAAGGACATTGCCAATCCATTGGGATCCATTTTGTCTGCTGCGATGATGCTGGATCATTTCGGATTACATAAAGAAGCAGAACTGGTACGCGAGGCCACGGAATGGACCCTTATGCATGGATTTGTCACAAAGGATATTGATCCTGTGAATTTTTATTTTACGACAACGATTGGTGAATTGATCAGCGATTACCTCGTGGGAAAAATTTCGGGCACAGAACTCAACCAGGAAAATATTGCGCTGAGGAAGTCAACGATTATTTAGTTCTTTGTTTTATTAAACGCGGTTCGTATATTCGCATTCAACTCGTCTCTCATGTTGAAAAGCAGTATATATAATAAAGTCCTGATCACGCGAATAGTGGTGGTCATTATTATTATTGTACTTGCTCTTCCCGGAGGCGCCTGATCGTATAAAATTTTTCAAAAACAATAACGACCCGCCTCCAAAAAGGCGGGTTTCTTTTTTTATGACAGAACTCAACAAATATTCCAAAACGTTAACGCAGGACGAAACCCAGCCGGGTGCACAGGCAATGTATTATGCCATCGGTTTTACCGAAGCTGATTTTAAAAAAGCCCAGGTAGGTATCGCAAGCATGGGATGGGATGGAAATCCCTGTAACATGCACCTGAACGACCTGGCTAAATCGGTGAAAGCAAGTATTAATAAAACAGATTTACTGGGACTGATTTTTCATACCATCGGTGTGAGTGATGGTATCAGCATGGGGACCGATGGTATGCGGTATTCGCTGGTCAGTCGCGATATTATTGCTGACAGCATAGAAACCAATGCCGGCGCTCAATATTATGATGCCATTGTGACCATTCCCGGATGCGATAAAAATATGCCAGGGTCCATCATGGCTATGGGCCGGCTGAACCGCCCCGGTATCATGTTATATGGCGGAACGATTGCACCCGGGCATTATAATGGTCAGGACCTGAATATCATTTCGAATTTCGAGGCCCTTGGTCAAAAAATTGCCGGGAATATGAGCGAAGCGGATTTCAAAGCCATTGTCCGGCATAGTTGCCCGGGAGCCGGTGCCTGTGGCGGGATGTATACCGCCAACACAATGGCAAGCGCCATTGAAGCAATGGGTATGAGTCTTCCTTATTCTTCTTCCAATCCCGCTTTAAGCGAGGACAAACAAAAAGAATGTGAAGCGGTTGGTGAGGCTATAAAATTATTACTGGAGAAAGATATCAAACCAAGAGATATCATGACCCGCAAGGCATTTGAAAATGCAATTACTGTTATTATGGTACTTGGCGGATCCACGAATGCCGTGCTGCATCTGATAGCCATGGCAAAAAGCGTGAATGTTCCGCTGACTCAGGATGATTTCCAAACAATCAGCAATAAAATTCCGGTACTCGCGGACTTCAAACCCAGCGGAAAATATCTGATGGAAGATCTGCATCAGTATGGAGGCGTTCCGGCCGTAATGAAATACTTATATAAAAATGGATTACTACATGGAGACTGCCTTACAGTTACCGGAAAAACGGTTGCAGAAAATCTGAAGGAAGCGCCGGATTTGGATTTTGATAAGCAAAAAATAATTATGCCTTTGGACAGACCCCTGAAAAAGACAGGGCATTTACAAATATTATATGGAAACCTCGCTGAAGGTGGAAGTGTAGCGAAAATAAGTGGAAAGGAAGGAGAGAGATTTGAGGGAACAGCCAGGGTATTTGATGGTGAACACGATTTGATCAGTGGAATAAAATCCGGTAAAGTACATGCGGGCGATGTTGTAGTGATCCGGAATATCGGACCCAAAGGTGCGCCCGGTATGCCTGAAATGTTAAAGCCAACCGGCGCCATCATCGGAGCTGGTCTTGGTAAAACAGTGGCCCTTATTACAGATGCGCGTTTCAGCGGAGGAACGCATGGTTTTGTTGTGGGACATATTACACCTGAAGCTTTTGAAGGCGGTTTAATCGGACTCGTGGAAGACAATGATATCATCGAAATCGATGCGACTAAAAATGCCATCACATTAAAAGTTAGTAATGACATCATTGCAGAGAGAAAGAAAAAGTGGAACCAGCCGGCATTGAAAGTAACGAGCGGGGTTTTGTTCAAATATGCACGTGTGGTAAAAGACGCTTCGCAGGGATGCGTTACGGATGAAGCGTAAGGCGTAAGGCGTAAAGCAACGGTCAATGGTCATAACGGTCAACGGTCAACGAAAAATATCTGTTTTATAAAATATAACATAATGGAAACGCTGGAAATAAAAAAAGACAATAAGTCGAAAGCAAAACAAAAGACCAGGAAATTATCAGGATCGGCTGCTTTGCTGGAAGTATTTCTTTCAGAAAAAGTGGAAACGATTTTCGGATATCCCGGCGGAGCCATTATGCCAATCTATGATGCGTTGTATGATTACCAGCAAAAATTAAAACATGTGCTTGTACGTCATGAACAGGGCGCCATACATGCTGCACAAGGTTATGCACGCGCATCAGGAAAAACGGGAATCGTATTTGCCACCAGCGGTCCCGGCGCTACAAACCTCGTTACCGGTCTCGCGGACGCGATGATCGATAGCACACCACTGGTTTGTATTACCGGACAGGTATATGCACATCTGCTTGGCACCGATGCCTTCCAGGAAACAGATGTCATTAATATCACTACTCCCGTTACGAAATGGAATTATCAAATTACTGACGCAACCGAAATACCAAACGTTCTGGCAAAGGCCTTTTATCTGGCGGCCAGTGGCAGGCCCGGACCCGTACTCATCGACATTACTAAAAACGCACAAATCCAGGAATTTGATTTTGAAGAATATATTCCCTGTGAACATATACGCAGTTACCGTCCTAAACCGATCGTGCGTAAAAAATACCTGGATGAAGCGGCGAAATTGATCAACGAAGCAAAAAAACCATTTGTGATTTTTGGCCAGGGTGTAATACTCGGAGAGGCAGAAACGGAATTTAAAAATTTTCTGGAAAAATCAGGTATACCGGCAGCATGGACTATACTGGGGATGAGCGCTATTCCCACCAATCACCCAATGGCTGTTGGTATGTTGGGAATGCATGGAAATTACGGGCCTAATGTGCTCACCAATGAATGCGACGTTTTAATTGCCATCGGTATGCGCTTTGATGACCGGGTGACAGGCAGGCTGGATAAATATGCAAAGCAGGCAAAAGTAATACACCTCGATATTGACCCGGCAGAAATCGATAAAAATGTAAAAACCACCGTATCGGTGTGGGGCGACTGTAAGGAAACCCTTCCTTTACTCACTCAGCTCATCGATAAAAAATCACACATTGCATGGCATCAGAAATTTAAAGACTTTCAGAAACAGGAAGACGAAAAATGTATTTATCCCGAATTGCATCCTGACACGAATGTTCTTTCTATGGGCGAAGTGATTGATGCCCTGAATGAACTAACCGGCGGCAATGCAATTCTCGTTACCGACGTTGGCCAGCACCAAATGGTCACCTGTCGCTATGCAAAATATAATGAATCAAAGAGCAATATTACATCAGGAGGTCTCGGTACCATGGGTTTTGCTTTACCTGCTGCCATTGGTGCAAAATTCGGTGCTCCGCAAAGAGAAGTGATTGCCATTGCGGGAGACGGCGGATTTCAGATGACGCTGCAGGAATTGGGAACGATTATGCAAACGGGCCTGAATGTAAAAATTATTGTTCTCAATAATCAGTTCCTCGGCATGGTCCGGCAATGGCAGGAGCTTTTCAACGACAGAAGATATTCTTTCGTGGATATTCAAAGTCCGGATTTCGTTGAGCTCGCAAAATCATACCGGATTGCTGGTCAAAAGGTAACGGAACGTTCTGAATTGAAGAAAGCATTGAAGGATATGCTTGACAATCCGGAAGCTTATCTGCTTGATATCATGGTGGGGAAAGAAAATAATGTGTTCCCGATGGTGCCCCAGGGATGTAGCGTTAGTGAGATCAGGCTTTCCTGAAAGTGTGGAAGTCTGGAAGTCTGGAAGTCTGGAAGTAAAGAGTTTTTAAGTTTATTAGTATGAATGATGTTGTGCTAAAAGATATCCCGGTTCAATACAATCGTATCAAAGAAGATACGGAGAAGATTTCATTTCAAATGAATTCTGATTTATATACCGGAAGCCTTTTAAAAACATTGGTAGCGTCAAAGAGCGCCGGAAGAATACTGGAATTGGGAACGGGCGGAGGATTGGCGACTTCGTGGATTCTGGAAGGTATGGATCAGAATTCAAAACTTCTGACCATAGAAAATAATGCAGCGCTTTGGGCAATAGCCGGCATGCAATTGAAAGATTCCAGAATGGAGTGTATACTGGCTGACGGGTATGTATGGCTAAAAGAATATAACGGTGAAAAATTCGATTTGATTTTTGCAGATGCAATGCCTGGAAAATACGATTTGTTTGAAGAGACGATTCATCTGCTGAAATCCGGAGGATTTTATATAATCGATGATATGCTGCCGCAGATGAACTGGCCGGTGGGACATGCTGAAAAAGTGAATGCATTTGTTCAAATGCTGGAATCAAGAAAAGATCTTATTCTGACAAAATTGAAATGGTCTACCGGAATCATAATAGCAGTAAAAAAATAAGTTATTATACCGTGCTCGAAAATCGTTTAATCTTCTGTGCCTTTTTATTACTTTTTAATATATGACTATGATCAAACAGGAATTCACCATAACTGTATATACCGAAAACCAGATCGGTCTGCTCAATCGTATTGCGATCATTTTTTCAAGAAGAAAGATCAATATAGAAAGCATGAATACTTCTCCTTCGGAGATTGACGGCATACACCGGTTTACCATTGTTATCAATGAAACCGAAGAAGTAGTGAAGAAACTTTGCCGCCAGATCGAAAAACAGGTAGAGGTGCTCAAAGCATACTTTAATCAAAATGATGAAATCGTATGGCAGGAACTCGCATTATATAAAGTATCCACCGATCAGATTGTGGAAAAAGTAAAAGTAGAAAGACTTCTGAGAAAATATGGAGCACGCGCCGTAGTGATTCGTAAAGACTATACGGTGTTTGAAACCACAGGACACCGTGAAGAGACCGACGGTTTGCTGGAAGCACTCGAACCTTTTGGAGTGATCGAATTCGTGCGCAGTGCAAGGGTGGCCATCATCAATGAGAGCAGCGGTTTCCACGAAAAGCTGAAAGAATTTGAACAAACCGAACCTGGTGAACTGGTCATTGAAAATGAATTCCTCGATAAGCAGGATGAGGTTTTCAGCATGTAAAAAGCGTAAGCAGCAAGCGCAAAGATCAAAGCATTTAATAACATAAATAAAAACCAAAAAATGGCAACATTAAATTTCGGCGGAACAGATGAAACAGTTGTAACCCGCGAAGAATTCCCTCTTTCAAAAGCCCAGGAAGTTTTGAAAAATGAAATTGTAGCAGTCATCGGATATGGTGTGCAGGGACCGGGTCAGGCTTTGAACCAGAAGGATAATGGAATAAATGTAATTGTAGGTCAGAGGAAAAATTCCAAGACCTGGGATAAAGCCATCCGGGACGGTTTCGTACCGGGAGAAACTCTTTTTGAAATTGAAGAAGCACTGGAGAAAGGAACCATCATATGTTACTTATTAAGCGACGCCGCCCAGATTGAATTGTGGCCGACCGTTAAGAAGCACCTGACCAAAGGAAAAGCACTTTATTTTTCTCACGGATTTGGTATTACGTTCAAAGAGCAAACGGGCATTATTCCCCCTGCTGATGTGGATGTATTTCTGGTAGCACCAAAAGGATCGGGAACATCGCTGAGAAGGATGTTTTTGCAGGGCCGCGGACTAAACAGCAGTTACGCGATATTCCAGGATGCGACCGGACGCGCAAAGGACAGGGTAATTGCTTTGGGAATTGCGGTTGGCAGCGGATACCTTTTTGAAACCAATTTCAAAAAGGAAGTATACAGCGATTTGACCGGAGAACGTGGCACACTGATGGGCGCGATTCAGGGCATTTTTGCTGCTCAGTATCAGGTACTGCGCGACAAAGGACACAGTCCGTCTGAGGCATTCAATGAAACCGTGGAAGAACTCACACAAAGTCTCATGCCTCTTGTTGCAGAGAATGGTATGGATTGGATGTATGCCAATTGTTCAACCACTGCGCAACGCGGCGCACTGGACTGGTGGAAGAAATTCCGTGATGCAACGGCGCCCGTGTTCAAGGAGTTGTATGAAAGTGTTGCTTCAGGAAAAGAATCCCAGCGATCTATCGACAGCAACAGCAAAAAAGATTATCGTGAAAATCTGGAAGTCGAGCTGAAAGAACTACGCGACAGTGAAATGTGGCAGGCCGGAAAAACTGTCAGAAGCCTGCGCCCTGAAAATCAGGCCGCCCCGGTTCTAAAATCTGATAAGAAGCTGGCAGAAAAAGTATAACTATGGAATCATCTACAAGTACACGCACACTGGATGTTCAGGGAGCCGCCGAGAGATTAAAAAAAATAGTCATCAGGACACCGCTTGTTTTAAATCAAAATCTCTCCCGAAAATACCAGTGCAATATTTATCTGAAAAGAGAAGATTTGCAGGTAGTAAGATCTTACAAGATCAGGGGTGCGTATAATATGATGAGCAGTTTCCCGGAAGAAATCCTGAATAAAGGTGTGGTGTGCGCCAGTGCGGGCAACCATGCCCAGGGATTTGCCTATTCCTGCAAAAAGCTGAATGTGAAAGGTGTGGTTTTCATGCCCATCATTACTCCAAAACAAAAAGTAGATCAGACACGGATGTTTGGTGAAAATTTTGTCGACATCAAACTCATCGGTGATACGTTCGATGATTGTGCCGTGGCTGCGAAAAAATTTACGATTGACAATCATATGACCTTTATACCGCCATTTGAAGACCTGCGTATCATAGAGGGTCAGGCAACCGTAGGATTGGAGATACTCGATGACCTTTCGGATATTGATTATCTTTTTGTTCCGGTAGGTGGTGGCGGACTGGCTTCAGGTACCGGCACCTATTTCAAGACATATTCACCTAAAACCAAAATTATTGGGCTGGAGCCGGAAGGTGCACCTTCGATGGCAGAGGCATTTAAAGCCGGACAGCCGGTAACGCTTGAAAAAATAGACCGGTTTGTGGATGGTGCTGCCGTAAAAAGAACCGGTGAACTTACTTTTTCTATTTGTCGCGAAGTGCTCGATGCGCTGGATCTGGTACCGGAAGGTCGCGTCTGTACGACCATATTAAAATTATATAATGAAGAAGCCATCGTAGTTGAACCCGCAGGAGCTTTGTCCATTGCAGGACTGGAAAACCGCGCATCGGAAATCAGGGGAAAGAATGTTGTCTGTATCGTTAGTGGAAGTAATAATGATATTGACCGGATGCCGGAAATCAAAGAACGTTCCCTCCAGTACGAAGGACTGAAGCATTATTTTCTGATCCGTTTTGCTCAGCGGCCAGGAGCTCTGAAGGAGTTCGTAAACAATGTTTTGGGACCCAGCGACGATATCACCCGGTTTGAATATATGCAAAAGACGGATAAGGAATCCGGACCCGCTGTTGTTGGAATCGAACTGGTAAGCCGAGCCGACTACGACAAGCTGATGGAAAACATGGGGAAATATCAAATTGACTTTACGGAAATCAATAAAAGTGATACGCTTTTCAGTTTATTGGTGTAGGATTGGCTTAAAAAAAGAAGATGGACAATCGTAAAAAAGAAGTCGAACAAAAGAATCAGGCATGTGTTTCTTATCAATAGGACGACGCGAAGAACTGAGGATCAGGACGATTAAAAGTTTTAGCGTTTGGGTCCCGGCTTTCTTCTTTTTTACTTGATAAAATACCGTTTTTTTTAGTATTTTTAAACGAATCCCTCCTTTCCTTAGAAAAAACGTCAGAATAACGATTGTTCGTTGATGCCATTCACTGCTTAACCGAAATAAATGGAACAAAACCAGGGGTTATATCGCCCTTCTTTTGAGCGGGATTCTTGTGGTATCGGCTTTGTAGCCAATATTAAAGGCAATAAGAGTCACCAGATCATCTCAGATGCACTCACGATCCTGGAGCATATGGAGCACCGGGGTGCCTGCGGTTGTGAAATCAATACAGGTGACGGCGCCGGGATCATGATCCAGACCCCGCACGAATTCTTTTTTGACGAATGTATCCGTCTTGGTTTCCATCTGCCTGCCTATGGCAAATACGGCGTTGGAATGATATTCTTTCCAAGAGACATAATGCTCAAGGAAGAATGCCGTGATATTTTTAACCGCGCAGCTGAAAAGCTGGGTCTGGAAGTATTGGGTTATCGTAAAGTTCCGGTGAACCCGGACGGAATCGGACCTACTGCCCTTTCTGTTGAACCGGATATTGAACAGGTATTTATTGCCAGTCCCGATCATTTCAATGATCCGGAAGAATTTGAACGTAAATTATTTATACTTAGGAATTATTCCAGTCACCTTATAGAGAATTCCGTAAAAAAAGATCCGATCGGATTTTATCTTGCTTCGCTTTCATATAAAACCGTCGTATACAAAGGTCAGCTCACGAGCAAACAGGTACGTCATTATTTTCCTGACCTGACAAATAACCGGATCGTTTCCGCATTCGGACTCATCCACTCGCGTTTTGCGACCAATACTTTTCCTTCCTGGAAACTCGCGCAACCTTTCCGTTACATCGCACACAATGGTGAAATCAATACGGTTCAGGGAAACCTGAACTGGTTAAAGACCAGCGAAAAAGGATTTGAATCTCCTTTCTTCACCAAAGAAGAAATGGAGATGATGCTTCCTCTGATTACAGAAGGGCAGTCAGATTCCGCCTGCCTGGACAATATGATCGAACTGCTTTTGTTATGCGGCCGCTCATTACCACATGTGATGATGATGCTGATTCCCGAGGCCTGGGATGGCAATGAACAGATGGACCCCGTAAAAAAAGCTTTTTACGAATACCACGCATCTTTGATGGAGCCCTGGGATGGACCGGCGTCCATTTCTTTTACCGACGGAAAAATGATCGGTGCTACACTCGACCGAAACGGATTACGTCCTTCCCGCTACTGTGTTACTACCGACGACCGTGTCATAATGGCTTCGGAAACCGGCGTTCTTCCCATTGATCAGAAAATCATCCGCGAAAAAGGAAGGCTTCAGCCGGGAAAAATGTTTGTAGTAGACATGGAACAGGGAAGAATCATCAGCGACGATGAGATCAAAAATAAAATTTGTTCTTCAAGACCATATGCTGAATGGCTGAATAAATATAAGATCCGGCTCGAAGAATTACCGGAACCGCGCGTTGCATTTACTGAATTGCAACATGACCAGATTTTTAAATATCAGAAGGCATTTGGTTATACAACAGAGGACGTTGAATCCATCATCACGCCGATGGCATTGGATGGCAAGGAACCCATTGGCTCCATGGGATCGGATATACCACTGGCGGTTCTTAGTGATGAACCACAACATCTGAGCAGTTATTTCAAACAATTATTCGCGCAGGTAACCAACCCTCCCATAGATCCGATCCGCGAACGTTTGGTTATGTCGCTGGCAACATTTGCAGGCAACAATGGAAACCTGCTGGTTGAAGACCCGCTGGCCTGCCATTGCGTGGCCTTGAAACATCCGGTTCTGACAAACCACGAACTCGAAAAAATCCGAAGTATAGACACAGGCATCTTTCAGGCAAAAACATTACAGCTTTATTTCAGGGCCGATGAAAAACCCGGTTCCTTACAGGCAGGTTTGGAAAGACTCTGCCGTTATGCTGTTGATGCTGCGAAAGATGGATTTGAGGTATTAATATTATCTGACCGGGCTATTGATTCGGATCATGCACCGATCCCAACGCTGCTTGCAGTGGCCGCAGTTCATCATCACTTAATCCGTAAGGGATTGCGCGGACAGGTTGGTATTATCGTAGAGGCCGGAGACGTTTGGGAAGTACACCACTATGCATGTCTCATAGGATTTGGCGCAACAGCCATCAATCCTTATCTGGCACTCGCAACAATACATGACGCACAGAAAACAGGCAAACTGCAAACCAGTCTTGAGCCTGAATACCTGAGAAAAAATTATATTAAGGCTGTCAATGATGGATTGCTAAAAGTATTCTCAAAAATGGGAATCTCCACATTGCAATCTTACCAGGGTGCACAGATATTTGAAATCATTGGATTAAACAATTCCGTGGTGGATAAATATTTCACCGGGGCAACTTCCCGTATCCAGGGAATGGGGCTGGACGAAATTGCACGCGAAATACTTGCTAAACATTTGTTTGCATTTACCCGGAAAGATATTCCGGTGGAACGTTTACCAACAGGTGGCGTTTATCAATGGAAAAGGAAAGGAGAATTTCATCTCTTCAATCCGAACACCATTCACTACCTGCAATATTCAACCCATATGAACGATTATGTATCGTTCAAAAAATATTCAAAGCTGGTGAATGATCAGATGGAAAAAACCGCAACCATCAGAAGTTTGTTCCAGTTCAAGAGAAACCGTCCGGCTGTTTCCATGGAAGAAGTGGAGCCGGAAGAAAGCATCATGAGGAGATTTGCAACCGGTGCCATGAGCTTCGGGTCCATTTCACATGAGGCCCATTCCACTCTTGCCATTGCGATGAACAGAATTGGAGGAAAAAGTAATACCGGCGAAGGAGGTGAAGATGAGTTCCGTTTTGAAACATTGCCCAATGGAGACTCCATGCGATCAGCCATTAAACAAGTGGCTTCTGCAAGATTTGGTGTAACCAGCTATTATCTTACACAGGCTGATGAACTTCAAATCAAAATGGCACAGGGAGCGAAACCCGGAGAAGGCGGACAATTACCCGGACATAAAGTAGATGAGTGGATCGGGAAAGTCAGGCATTCCACACCGGGGGTCGGACTTATCTCTCCTCCACCGCATCATGACATTTATTCTATAGAAGATCTTGCGCAGTTGATATTCGATTTGAAAAATTCAAACCGCAACGCAAGAATAAACGTAAAACTTGTTTCCAAAGCAGGCGTAGGCACGATTGCAGCAGGTGTTGCCAAAGCAAAATCGGACGTGATCCTGATTTCCGGCCATGACGGAGGTACCGGCGCATCTCCGATCAGCTCTATTCGCCATACCGGTTTGCCCTGGGAATTAGGATTGGCAGAGTCTCATCAGACACTGGTAAAAAATAAATTGCGCAGCCGCGTCGTATTGCAAACCGACGGACAATTAAAAACAGGTCGTGATGTGGCCATTGCTACATTACTCGGAGCTGAAGAATGGGGTGTGGCAACTGCTGCGCTGGTAGTAGAAGGTTGCATCATGATGCGCAAATGCCACCTGAATACCTGTCCGGTAGGTGTTGCCACCCAGGACCCTGAATTGAGAAAACGTTTTACGGGTAACGCAGATCATGTTGTAAACCTGTTTAAATTTCTGACCCGGGAATTACGCGAGATCATGGCTGAGCTGGGATTCCGAACCATAGATGAAATGGTGGGCCAGGTGGAATGTCTCGAGGTAAATGATAATCTGAAGCACTGGAAATCGAAAAAATTAAATCTGTCTCCGATATTATTTAAGGAACCGACTTCCATGTATACCGGTATTCATCATTCAGAAGATCAGGATCATGGTCTCGAAGATGTTCTGGACTGGCAACTGCTGACAGCAGCCAGGCCGGCACTCGAATCGGGGCAGAAAATATCTGCGGCATTTAATGTAAAGAATACCGACCGTACCATTGGTACCATTTTATCGAATGAAATTTCTAAATTATATAAATCGAAAGGACTTCCTGCTGATACCATTCATTTCAAACTGAAAGGAACAGCAGGACAGAGCTTTGGCGCATTCAACACCTCGGGTGTTACACTTGAACTTGAAGGGGATGCGAACGATTATTTTGGAAAGGGATTGTCCGGTGCAAGATTAATCGTCTATCCGGCACCCGATGCAGGTTTTGTTCCTGAAGAAAATTTTATCATCGGTAATGTGGCATTTTATGGCGCCACATCAGGTGAAGCCTTTATCAGGGGCAAGGCAGGGGAACGGTTTGCCGTTCGTAATTCAGGTGCCAATGCAGTCGTAGAAGGTATTGGGGATCATGGTTGCGAATACATGACGGGTGGCAGGGTTTTGATTCTGGGTTCTACCGGGCGGAACTTTGCGGCTGGCATGAGCGGAGGAATTGCATATGTATATAATGTAGATGGAAATTTTCCATCGCTCTGTAATCCGGAAATGATAGACCTGGATCCATTGAACGAAGAAGATATCCGGGAAATGAAAGATATGATTTCCCGTCACTATGATTATACCGGAAGTACGGTTGCGAAATTTGTATTAGAAGATTTTGAAAACCAGCTTCGGAATTTCGTGAAAGTGTTTCCAAAAGATTATAAAAAAGTATTGCAAGAAAAGAAGGCCCGTGTAGGCGTCAATTCCTGATCATCAATTTTAAGAAAAAAGAAATGGGTAAACCAACAGGGTTTCTGGAGTATAATCGTGAACTGCCTTCTAAACGTCCCGTGCAGGAAAGAAGAAAGGACTACAACGAATTTGTGAATTTGTATGAGCCTGAACAATTAAACAAACAGGCGGCCCGCTGTATGAACTGTGGTATCCCTTTTTGTCATCACGGATGTCCGCTTGGCAATGTGATTCCTGAATTTAATGACGCCGTCTACCGCAAGGCCTGGCAGGACGCATATGATATCCTGGTTACAACCAATAATTTCCCGGAATTTACCGGCAGAATTTGTCCGGCCCCCTGTGAAACCAGCTGTGTACTGGGAATTAACCAGCCTGCTGTTGCCATTGAAGAGATCGAAAAACATATTATTGAAATCGCATTTGAAAAAGGCTTTGTAAAAGCAAAACAACCCAATATCCGTACAGGGAAAAGAATTGCTGTCGTTGGCTCCGGACCTGCCGGACTAGCTGCCGCTGCTCAGTTAAATTCGGCTGGCCATACGGTTACTGTTTTTGAAAGAGATGATGCACCTGGTGGTTTGCTGAGATACGGTATCCCCGACTTTAAACTGGAGAAATGGATCATCGATCGCAGAATCAACCTGCTTGAGGTGGAAGGCATTGTATTCCGTTGCAATACAAATGTTGGTGTGGATATACGGGTCGATGAACTAATGCATGATTTTCACGCCATCATACTCTGTGGAGGGTCTACCATACCCAGGGATCTGACGATACCGGGTCGTGAGCTCAAGGGAACTTTTTTTGCCATGGACTTTCTGAAACAGCAAAATAAAAGAGTACGTGGTGTTCCGGTATTGGAAGAAGATATTTTTGCCACCGGGAAAAATGTGATCGTAATAGGTGGTGGTGATACAGGCAGTGATTGCGTTGGCACATCGAATCGACAGGGAGCCAAAACCATTACCCAATTTGAATTGCTTCCACAACCACCAAAAGAAAGAACCTCTTACATGCCATGGCCCACATTCCCTATGATTTTAAAAACAACCTCATCCCACGAAGAAGGTGTTGAAAGGCAGTGGGCGATGGCCACAAAGGAATTTATCAGTGACGAAAAAGGAAATCTGAAAGCCCTCAAAATTGTTCAGCTGGACTGGAAAATGGCAGAGGACGGAAGACCGGCAAAATTTGTGGAAGTACCCGGATCGGTACAAAAAATCCCTTGTGAACTGGCACTACTGGCCATGGGATTCGTACATCCCCAGCAAGACGGACTTGTGAATGAACTTGGGCTGGAACTCGATGAGCGCGGTAATGTCAGGGCGGCAGAAAAATCCTATCAGACCAATATAAAGAAAATATTTTCTGCCGGCGATATGCGCAGAGGCCAGTCACTGGTCGTATGGGCCATCAGCGAAGGAAGGGAATGTGCCCGTAAAGTGGATGAATTTCTTATGGGGACATCATTATTGGAAACCAAGGATCATTCATTGATTGGAGTCACTTATTAGGCTGAACGCGCAACGCTGAACGCCTAAGCTTTTTCGGACGAATTACAATCAGAAAACATATAACTGAATTCATTCAGCACCCCGGGGGTGCTTTTTTATTAGATATACTTTCACCTCATTTTAATTTTAAGCTTTTTGCGTTAAGCGTTGTGCGTTGGGCTTTGGGCGTTAAGCGTTAGGCTTTGCTAAGGATAACCCTTAAATTTATAGTAATAAATAAATATGGACTATCATCTAATGCTCAACAAAGTTGAGCAATACGCCCGGGATTCCTTTGATCATACGAATCTGAATAATCTCCTTTACCATAATCTACGGCATACGGAATCCGTAGCATCGTATGCGCAGCAGATCGCACATCACTATCAGCTTGGCGAACGCGATTATTTTATTGTAGTGGCCTCGGCTTGGTTTCATGATCTGGGATACACTTTAGAAAGGGCGAATCATGAAGCAGAAGGTGCGGGCGCTGCCGGTATATTTCTTGGAAATCTCGGGTTACCGGGTGCAGATATCGATGCTATAAAAGGTTGCATTCTGGCAACCAAACTTCCACAGGACCCGCACAATCTCCTCGAAGAAATAGTTTGCGACGCCGATCTTTACCATCTGGGCACTACTCACTTCGGCGACCTCAGCAAAACAATGAGAAAAGAAGTGGAAGAAACGACGAACACCAAAATCTCAAAGGATGACTGGAGAGTAAAAACCATCAATTTCCTTGAATCGCATAAATATCATACAGAATATGCAAAGTTGCTGCTGAACGACCAGAAGCAAAAAAATCTGGAGGACCTCAAAGAAAAATCCGAGTCAAAATTCCAGCACGATCTGCGTCCCAAAACATCACTGGTCATTAGCGAACATTCGGACGACACCCATCATCACCATGAAAAACATAAAAAAAACAAGGATAAAACCGATCGGCCTGAAAGGGGAATAGAAACCATGTTCCGGGTAAGTTCCTCCAATCATCAGCGATTGAGTGATATGGCAGACAATAAAGCGCATATCATGATTACTGTGAATTCAATCATACTTTCAGCCGTGATCAGTTTACTACTGCGCAAACTGGATGAGAATAGCTATTTAATGATTCCTACATTTATGCTGCTCGCAGCCAGCCTGATTACGATAATATTTTCTATCCTCGCTACCCGTCCGACTATTCCCAATGGCATATTCTCCAAAAAAGATATTGACGAAAAAAAAGTAAACCTTTTATTCTTTGGTAATTTCTACCGGATGAATCTTCCGGATTATAAAGAAGGGATGGAAAAAATGATGGCAGACAGCGACTATTTATATGGAAGTCTGATTATGGACGGATTTGCACAGGGGAAAGTTTTGGGAAAAAAATATCAGCTGTTGAGAATCTCCTACAATGTATTCATGTTCGGCTTGATCTTATCGGTCATAGCATTTATCATCGCTTCGGCATTCTATGGAAAATAAATATGCCAGTTTAATGATTTTTTTTCTATGCACCCTGGCCGCCAGTAGTTCCTGTGAAAGTCAGCGGCAACCATATGAATCACCACCCGGTTATAATTTGAACAACCCAAAGCGATTTAATATGCCAGACGCTTTGCGGGAAATTTCAGGTATTGCTTTTAATCAGGGATACAGTGATACATTGTATGCAGAACAGGACGAAGAAGGCAAGGCATTCCGTTTTAAATTAGGCGATGCGAATATGCAGGTTACCAGGTTTGGAAAAAAAGGAGATTTTGAAGACATATCTGTATGTAAGAACTATGTTATTATGCTAAGAAGTGACGGAGTATTGTTTACTTTTCCAATATCCGAAATGCAGAAGAAAGAAACGGATATGGTAAAAATATTCGAAGACCTTTTACCGGATGGCGAGTACGAAGGCCTTGCGTCAGACGAGAAGTCTAACAAATTATATGTGCTTTGCAAACATTGCCGAGACGAAAAAACAAAAAAATGGGGAGGGGGCATTATCCTGCAAATAGACGCTGCAGGTGTGTTGACTCCGGCAGGAAATTTTGAACTGGATATCCGGGAAATAGACGCGATCTCCCATACACGAAAAATATATTTTCATCCCTCCGCCCTGGCTCAAAATCCCTTCACCAAAGAATGGTTTATTCTTTCTTCCGTCAATAAAATGCTGGTCGTGACCGACCAAAATTGGAAAGTGAAATCTGTTTTTCCCCTGAATCCGTCTTTATTCGTACAACCGGAGGGAATCGCTTTTGACCGTCAGCAAAATCTTTATATTTCAAATGAGCGCGGATCGTCACAGTCTGCCACCATCCTCTTGTTTGCTTATAGTAAAAATTAATTCAGATCCTGTGTGAAACGTTAAAACATGACCCCCGTTATCGCATATGAACGCAAAAAATATCCGATTATACCAGAACAGCCGAAAAATGAAATCGTTCATTTACCTCAGCATCGGAATTCTAGCTTTTCATGCTGTGAAAGCGCAGGATTCCGTTTTGCAAAGAGTTATCATGATCGGTGACGCCGGCGAAATCGATCAGGAACAGCAGGCTGTGATTCCCGCTGCCTCTAATATGATAATCCCGGGAAAAACTACTGTCATCTATCTGGGGGATAATATATACCCGCGGGGTATCGGATTACCCGGTAGCAAAGAGGAAGGCACAACCAAAAAAATTCTGCAATCCCAATTTAATCCTATGCGTAGCAAAGGGGCACCTGTATATTTCATACCGGGCAACCACGACTGGGACAAGCAGGGGAAAAACGGGCTGGCTAAAATAAAACAGGAATGGTATTACCTGGATGAACTAAATGATTCTCTGCTGAAAATGCTGCCACCGGATGGTTGTCCTGGTCCTACGGAAATAAATATTTCTGAAGAGCTGGTCATTATAGTATTCGACAGCGAATGGTGGTTATTCCCGTTTGATAAAACGAATTTGCTGGCTGAATGTAATTGCCGCACAAAGAAAGAAGTAATACTACGGATGCAGGAATTACTATATAAGAACAGAAATAAAACTATTTTTCTGGCTTCACATCATCCATTTCAGAGTTACGGAACACATGGAGGCTACTTTTCCTGGAAAGATCATATTTTTCCTCTCACAGCAGCCTATGAAAACCTGTATGTTCCATTACCAATAATCGGTTCTCTGTATCCTTTTCTCAGAAAAACTTTTACCAATCCGGAGGACCTTCATCATCCACTTTATAAATCAATGATCAGACAGGTGGATGCTGTTTTTGACAGCTTTCCCAACCTGATCCATATCGCAGGTCACGAGCACGGACTCCAGTTTATAAAGGGTAAACAGATACAGGTTGTCAGCGGATCCGGATCCAAAGAAACTTATGCAAGAAAAACTAAAAATTCTCTTTTCGCGGAAGCGAATCAGGGTTTCGTGACAGCAGACCTTCTGCTAAACCGGACTATTCGGTTTACATTTTTTGAGTACAGGGAAAGCAATGTGGTACCTGTATTTACCTATAACCAGCCATACACAAAAATGACTTTTGAAGAAGATTCTGTATATGCTGCCAGTTTGGGGGATAGCGTCATCAGGAGTGTTCATCCCCGTTATGATTATCCAGGAAAATTTCACCGGAAAATATTCGGGGAAAACTATCGCAGGGAATGGGCTATGCCTACCAAGTTACCCCTGATAAAAATATCCGATTTTCATGGCGGCCTGATACCATTGCAACGCGGCGGCGGTATGCAATCGAATTCATTACGGCTGGTGGACAGTACCGGGAATGAATGGGTGATCCGAAGTGTTGAAAAAACAGTAGACCTGATACTGCCCGAAGTGTTGAGAAGCACTTTTGCCAGGGATTTTCTGGATGATGTAACCAGCGGTCAGCATCCGTTTTCTGCCCTGTCCGTTCCTCCTATTGCCGATGCGGCAAGGGTTCCGCATGCGAACCCTGAGATCGGTGTTATAGCACCTGATAAAAACCTGGGACTTTATGAAAGGTATTTCGTAAATACTATTTGCCTTATTGAGGAACGCGAACCTGACGGAAAATCGGATAACACCGGTAAAATGCTGAGTAATCTGGATAAGGATAATGACAACTCCGTAAAAGGAAAAGAATTTCTGAGAGCAAGAATGCTGGATATGTATCTCGGCGACTGGGATCGTCATGAGGACCAGTGGAGATGGCATAATACGGATACGGGAAAAGATAAACGTTACCAGGCCGTGCCCCGGGACCGGGATCAGGTATTTCATATCACGCAGGGATGGCTGCCCAGGCTTGCATCCAAACCTTATATTCTTCCGACTCTCCAGAATTTTAGCGGAAAAGTGGAACATCCCGAATACTCTATGTTCAAAACCCGTTTTCTGAATGCCTATCCCGATATGCAATTCGAATATAAGGACTGGATGAAAATGACTTACCGGTTTAAGGATGATATGACAGACAGTGTTCTGGAAGATGCATTGCGACGATTGCCGGCCGAATCGTACAAACTGCGACACAAAGTATTATTCACTGAATTGCAGCAACGGCGTGATGATATGCCCCGGGCAATGGACTACTATTATAAGTTTATCAATAAAATTGCAGACATCAAGCTGAGCGATAAAAATGAATGGGTCAATATTCAGGGTACCACAAATGGTTCGATGCGGGTATCCATCCGGAAAATCAACAAGAGCGGCGAAACGAAGGGTGAATTAATGGACAAAGTGTTTGAGGCAGGGCTGACAAAAGAAATCAGGATTTATACGGGAGACGGGGATGACAGTGTATCCATTGATAATAAAACCTCGTCGATAACCCTGAGAATTATAGGACAGGACGGAAGGAAGGTTTACCGGCTTGAAGACTCTAAAAAAAGAATAAAAATCTATGATAAGGAGAATCCTGTTTTTTATGGCGATAGCAACCGTTTCATAAAATTTATTTCTACCGATACCGCAAATACAACATTTGTACCCGTGAATTTGTATAATGTTACGATGCCTTTGTTAAATATTGGGATAAATCGGGATGACGGTTTACTGATTGGCGCGGGATATGTTCATACGGAACAGGAAGGTTTTCGTAAGAACCCATTTGCCAGCCAATATCAGATCATGATAAATCATTCATTTTCAACCAGTGCATTCAGTGCAAGCTATAAGGGGGAATGGACTGCTGTGTGGGGAAAGGCCGATCTGACTATACAGGCAAATGCTTATGCTCCTCAAAATACACAGAATTTTTATGGTAGCGGAAATGAGTCGGTCTTTAATAAAACCGGTGATTACAAAACCTATTACCGGACGCGTTTCAATCTTTATCAGGTAATTCCGGCTCTTCGGTGGTCATTGAATGGACAGCGCGCCAGTGTGAGTATCGGTCCTGCCATTCAATATTATCACTTTGAGTCTGATGATAATGAAGGAAGATTTATTCTACAGCCCGGAGCAGTGAATACGTATGACAGTAGCAGCCTGGGAAGTGACAGGGTCCATGGAGGTATTATATTTAATTATAATCAGGATCTTCGCAATAGTAAACTGATTCCAACCTGGGGCTCTTCGGTATCCGTTCAAATGGCCGCGTGGCAGGGATTCAATACGGCCTCCAAATCTTATGGACAATTAAAAGCGAGCGTTGCGCTTTTCAAAAGTCTGAACAACCGCTCCACGTTGGTACTGGCAG
Source organism: uncultured Bacteroidota bacterium (assembly GCA_963759335.1). GTDB lineage: Bacteria > Bacteroidota > Bacteroidia > Chitinophagales > Chitinophagaceae > Puia. The sequence goes on along the minus strand of CAVWYU010000017.1, from coordinate 1,116,276 downwards.
ATCGGGTTGGTGGCACTGTAACCCTGGGCAATCCCGCCTTTTATCAGACAGCATATTTGGGTGGACAGGGAAATCTGCTGGGATATTCCCAATATCGTTTTTCGGGCCTGAACAGCGTTTTCAATAATCTTGAATTGAGATTAAAACTGGCAGATTTTGCAAATTATATTTTACCGGGTCAGTTAGGAATGTTTGCATTTTATGATATTGGACGCGTGTGGGAAAAAAACGAGTACTCCCATCAATGGCATAACGGTACGGGTATCGGATTATATTTTTCGCCGGCGCAGATGGCAGTCATACAGATCGTAGCTGCACATTCTGTAGAAGGATGGTATCCTTATTTTTCTTTAGGATTCAGATTTTAAAGATTATGAAAGCAGATTTAATTCATATCAGCAAAAAGATTCACTTTGAAAATAGTTTCAGGTCAGTGATCTCATTTAAAAAATTTATCGACTTTTTAAAGTCAAATATTCAGTCAGGACCATCAATCAAAATTCCCTATTTCAAGTGGATCATCAGAAAATTCAAAAAATTTCCGGAACTCTCAAACAACGTTCCGCTTGAAAAACTGAGTGAATATGAAGAAATACTGGATCTGGTTTCCACCTGCCTTCTCCCTCTGGCCGCTGATGAGAATAGTTTATGGGCACTCAGCAGTCCCCTGTCTCCGCAAATCTTTTACAGTACAGATGCGTTTCACAGGCTTATGGAATGCCTTGAACACCCGGTAGTCCTTGATCCCGCAAAAGAAAATGCTGATACTGAATCTGAAAAGATCATGAGGGAACTGCAATATGGAATGTTGCTTGAAAAGGTTTATTCCCTTCCCTATTTAAAAAAAACAGAATGGATCCGGAAATTCGAAGATCCGGAAACAGGCCTTGATAAATATTTTCAGGTCCATATCGACACACGTTTTATCGATATCCAGCCGATTAATCAATTGCCATCGATGGATTGCACTTCTATGTCGCCAGCTTCCGTGTGGGGTGAAGAATTCAAAAAAATACAAAAGGCGATTCCCCTGAATCAATTTGAAGCAAGAGGGTTCAGTATTATTACCCTCACTGATGTAACGGCGGAGCAGGCCGTTGAGCAGGTAGGCAGGCTTGTAATCCACCATTCTGAAAAGGATAAACGCCCTTTATTTGATGAGATTACACACGCACTGCAAACCGTGGTTGGCAGCAAGGACTATCAATTCGGACTCGTCCCCTTCCTTTCGATTAATGATCGCCCCGCATTAATTTTTGATAAGATTCCCTATAGTATAATTCTGCAGGCCAGCAGGGACTTCGATGTTTCAAAAAAAGAATTTTCTAAACTCCGGAAAGATTTCACTCGCAACCCAAGAATGATTATATGGTCAGACAATGACAAAGAAAGCCAGCTGCCTGAATTTGTCGGTAATGCATTCCGGCAGGCGGGCATTGGAACATATATTATGTTTCCGATTTATCATAATGAACAGGTAACCGGTTTTTTTGAAGTCAGCACGAAGACAGGAAAGCCTTTATTAAGTGAAGGTCAGATGATGAGGTTGAAACCGGTGCTCTCTATTATGACACAGCTTATACAGGACGTCATTGCACGTTTTAACCGCAGTATTGAAAATATTATAAAGGAAAAATTTACCAGTATACAGCCGGCAGTTCAGTGGAAATTCAATGAAGCGGCCTGGCATTATCTCCGGGATCACAGTAATGAAGAAGGAGCCGACGCTGTGGAAAATATTATTTTTAAAAATCTGCATCCGCTTTACGGAGCAGTGGATATCAGAAATTCAACGATTCTGCGCAATCAGGCACTGGAAAAGGATTACGCAATTCAACTCGAAACGCTGATCAGTGCATTATTTTCCCCTCAATTTCAGGAAAAAACACAGCTGACCCGAATTGTGAACACTGCAAATAATTGGCGGAAGATCATTCAGGATCCTTTAACAACACAACAGGAAGTCAGACTAAATGAGTTTTTTAATCTGGACGTTCAATATGAACTTGAAAATCTGCTACGCGCTGAACCTGAATCGTCTGAATTCCTCATACCTTATTTCCAATCGATTGATGAGGAAAATGGGATTGCTTTTGAAAACAGAAGATTACTTGAGGCTGCCATCAGGAAATTAAATTCAACTGTAAACAGTTTTTTCGAAACCGCCTCTGTAGATCTTCTGAATATATTTCCCTGTTACTTTGAGAAATTCAGAACAGACGGAGTAGAATATGATATTTATGTGGGACAATCCATTGTTCCGCATGCGCCATTTAAGAAAGAACATTTACAGGAGATGAAACGCTGGCAATTGCGTTCCATGATTCAGGTCGTACGCCTGGTTCAGGATCTCGTACCGGATATGGATTTCCCTTTACAAACTACGCAGCTGTTATTTGTGCATCCGCAAACAATCGATATTACTTTTAGAAAAGATGAGCGAAGATTCGACGTAGAAGGCTCTTATAATATCCGTTACCACATTATCAAAAAAAGAATTGATAAAGTTCTGATTCTGGATACAAATGAAAGGCTTACCCAACCGGGGAAAATCGCTATTATTTATTTTGACGAACGCGACGCGCAGGAATATAAAGGTTTTATCAGGGAATTGCAGGATGAAAACCTTTTATTAAATGACCTGGAGGAACTGGACCTGGAAGCCCTGCAGGGTGTGGACGGATTAAAGGCGATCCGTGTGGGTGTACGAATTGAAGATGCAAATTCGGTATCTGAACCCATGCACAAATTCGAAAAAACAATTTAAATAAATACAGCCATCATGAAATTGGTTTCAAGAAAAAAGTTTTTACTGTCAGGCCTCAGTCTGATAACCCTTCCCTCTGTCCTTTCCAGAATAAAAGATACCTCCATAAAATTGTCTTTCTCTACACTGGGTTGCCCTGACTGGAGTTTTGATAAAATCCTTGATTTTGCCAGAGACAATCAGTACAGCGGTCTTGAAGTAAGGGGAATTCTTCATCAGATGGACCTTCCCCTGGTTCCTGAATTTTCAAATTCGGATGCTATCAAAACCACCATGAAAAAAATGAACGATCGTGGTTTGAAATTTGTGGACCTGGGATCTTCCTGTGCACTACACTTTCCAAAAGGAGAAGAAAGAACAAAAAATCTCGAAGAAGGAAAAAGGTTTATTGATCTGGCCGCTAAACTGAATTGCCCCTATATCCGGGTTTTCCCAAATCAGATACCCAAGGACCGTGACCGGCAGGAAACTTTAAATCTGATAATTGACGGACTCAAGGAATTAGGTGCTTATGCTTCCAATTCCAAAGTAACGGTTTTACTGGAATCACATGGTGAGCTGATCTATAAGAAAGATCTGCTGTTTGTTATGGAAGGTGCCGCCAGTCCGAATGTAGGTTTGGTATGGGATGTCTGCAATATGTGGATTGTTACCAAAGAATCTCCGGAAGAAGTCTATGCCACTTTGAAACCATACATACGGCATACCCATATCAAAGATTTGAAAATTGAAAATGGCAAAGAAGAATATGTACTGCTCGGCACGGGCATCGTACCCATATTTCAGGCCATTGATCTGCTTTACAAAAATAATTATCCCGGCTATTACAGTTTTGAATGGGAGAAATTATGGCATCCGGAAATCCTCGATCCGCAAATTGCATTGGCTGATTATCCACTGGCGATAAAAAAACACTTTCAGCAAGCGTAAAGCGCAAAGCGTAAATCGCAAAGCTTAAGGATTTTTAAGTACACGTTTAAATTTTACGAATCTGTTATCGTATCCATCATTGCATCGCTTTACGCCTTGCGCTTTACGCTCAATAATATTTTCTCATTAAATCTGCAACCCAATGGGGCTGACGGATTTCAATGGCCGAACGGAATTCCCGGTATACAGGCTTGATATCAAGGACCGAAGTGTCATTGATCACGTCAAGCATTCTGACTTCGATAGTTCTTCCTTTGTGCCAGTGATTTTTCGCCGGATGTTTCACAAGTAAAATCAGGAATTTATTTTATTCGAATTCAGCATAATGGAAATTCTGAAACGAATAAAATCATGATTTTCCATTAAATCCATTATGATCTGCTGATTATTTGAGATATCGCGTTCTGCGTTAGGCGTTCCGCGTTTAGCGTTCAGCTTAAGAGTGAGTCTGACTATTAGTAACGACAAAAAAAAGCCCCGTCTAATAAAAGACAGGGCTTCAATAAATATGGCAGCTACCTACTCTCCCGCATTGTGGTGCAGTACCATCGGCCATAAGGGGCTTAACTTCTCTGTTCGGAATGGGAAGAGGTGAACACCCTTGGAAAAACCACCATAAAAAGCTCAAGGCATAAAGCGTAATGCTTAAGGCCCTGGCATATTGCTTTCAGCTTTGCGCTGTAAGCTTTATGCCTAAAAAATTGCATATTGGGAGTTGTAATAAGAATATTATTGAATTTTTTATCTGACTGTAAAAACAGAAAAATAAAAAAAATTAAAGCATACGGGCAATTAGTACTACTCGACTTTACTGTTACCAGTTTTATATCTGTAGCCTATCAACGTCATAGTCTTTGACGACCCTTAAAAGAAAACTCATCTCGTGGTAGGTTTCACGCTTAGATGCTTTCAGCGTTTATCCTGTCCGTACATAGCTACTCAGCACTGCACCTGGCGGCACAACTGATACACCAGCGGTACGTACGACCCGGTCCTCTCGTACTAAGGTCATGTCCACTCAATTTTCTTACGCCCATCACAGATAGGGACCGAACTGTCTTGCGACGTTCTGAACCCAGTTCACGTGCCACTTTAATCGGCGAACAGCCGAACCCTTGGGACCTTCTCCAGCCCCAGGATGTGACGAACCGACATCGAGGTGCCAAACCTCCCCGTCGATATGAGCTCTTGGGGGAGATCAGCCTGTTATCCCCGGAGTACCTTTTATCCTTTGAGCGACGGCCCTTCCATACAGAACCGCCGGATCACTTTAGCCAGCTTTCGCTCCTGCTCGACATGTATGTCTCACAGTCAAGCACCCTTATACTAATGCGCTCTTCGTACGATTACCAACCGTACTGAGGGTACCTTTGCAAGCCTCCGTTACACTTTAGGAGGCGACCACCCCAGTCAAACTACCCACCATGCACTGTTTCCCGCGAGGGATTAGATTCTAAATCAAAGAAGGTTGGTATTTCACCGACTGCTCCACCTCACCTGGCGGCAAGGCTTCGTAGCATCCCAACTATTCTACACATCCGTAATTCAAAATCAATGCAAAGTTGTAGTGAAGGTTCACGGGGTCTTTCCGTCCCGTGACGGGTAACCGGCATCTTCACCGATACTACAATTTCACCGGGCTCGTGGAGGAGACAGTGTTCAACTCATTAGACCATTCGTGCAGGTCGGAACTTACCCGACAAGGAATTTCGCTACCTTAGGACCGTTATAGTTACGGCCGCCGTTTACTGGGGCTTCAGTCAGAAGCTTTGGCTTGCGCCGAACATCCTTCCTTAACCTTCCAGCACCGGGCAGGTATCAGGCTCTATACGTCATCTTACGATTTTGCAGGGCCCTGTGTTTTTGTTAAACAGTTGGTTGAACCATTTTGCTGAGGCCCACCGAAGTGGGCATGCTTTATCCCGAAGTTACAGCATCAATTTGCCGAGTTCCTTCTCCACGGCTCACCCGAGCGCCTTAGAATATTCTTCTCGTCCACCTGTGTCGGTTTGCGGTACTGGCTGCTTTAACCTAACCTTAGAGGTTTTTCTTGGCGGCTATTAGCACACTCAATCAGGCCGAAGCCCTCATATACTTTCGTATTTCGTCAAGTTCTACGGATTTGCCTGTAAAACCTATAACTACGTACTTAAACGGGGAATTCCGTTTCCCTCGTGTGTGGGTCACTTCCGCGTCGCCCCATCGAAATTAAAGCTGGTACTGGAATATTAACCAGTTTGCCATCATCTACCCCTTTCGGGTTTGACTAAGGACCAGACTAACCCTGATCCGATTAACGTTGATCAGGAAACCTTGGACTTACGGCGATAGAGTTTTTCACTCTATTTATCGTTACTTATACCTACATTTTCGTTTCTGAACGCTCCAGCATGCGTCGCCGCACACCTTCACTGCAGATCAGAATGCTCCCCTACCGATCATCCACGTAGTGGCGATCTTAGAACTTCGGTTCACAGTTTGATGCCCGATTATTTTCCGTGCCTGAACCCTCGACCAGTGAGCTGTTACGCACTCTTTAAATGAGTGGCTGCTTCCAAGCCAACATCCTGGCTGTTATA
>CAVWYU010000017.1:0-1105000 GCA_963759335.1 uncultured Bacteroidota bacterium | reverse complement strand
TTGCGACCCCTTTTCCTAAAGCCGCACTATCCGGATTCTTGCTTTTTGTGGGCGCTTTTGTCAATACAGAGCTGTCTCCATTTTTCTTCAAAAGAACCTTACTTACACCGCTGGTATCTGAATTTCTATTCTTTACCCCTTTGCTTACGGCGGTTGTATCCGATCCTTTCATCGTCACCTGGGCTTTTTTCACCCCCGTAGAATCCGGGGGAAGCGGCTTTTTTATCCCAACAGGCTCTCCTCCCAGCCTTTCTTTAACAGCAGGTTCCGTCGATTCAAAATATACAAATAAGGTTATCGTATCAGCACGTCCATCTTTTCCAATATCCAGAAATACCATTTTTCGGGAAATCTTCAGGGAAACCTCTCTCAGCTTTTTCACACGTGTCAGGGAAGCATGACGACCGGTATTCGTTGAGGCGTAAGCCATTTCAAGACTATCTTTTATAAAATCTGCTCTTTTAATGGCAAGGAGACTATCGCTTAAGTCTTTTTGCCTTTTTACAGCCAGCAGGCTGTCATTTGTCTGCTGAATTTTTTTCGCAGCCAGAACTGCCTCTACCGGAGCCACCGTTTTTCCTTAATGCTATCAGACTGTCTTTTGCGGCTTTTCTTGCGGCGACCAGACTGTCTTTTTGAAAAGCCTGTTGTTTTCTGACTGTTGCAATACTGTCTTTAGCGGCAGCTTTTCTGGCGGCGTTCAGACTGTCCCGTAAATAAGTCTGTTGTTTCCTTGCTGATATCAGACTATCCCTCGAGGCCGTTTTATGGGCAATATTCAGACTATCCTGAAAATGCATTTCCTGTCTTTTTGTGACCAGTAAACTGTCTTTGTTTACTGTCGCCGGTTGTTGGTTGACGTTAGTTACCTGTTGGTTTTGCCCGACTGTTCCGGATATCGCGACAGGGGGTGATTTGACCGGAACAACTGTTCCGGGGGAAGGACTTTTGGATGTTGATGGTTGATCAACCGCAGAGCGTTTATCGGTACCGGAAATACTTACATCCGGTGTCGGGTGCCGGGCTTTTGTTTTTGAGCCCGGAACGTTCGCGATGGCGGAATCAGGTCCAAAGCCATTGCCGGCATACGTATTATACATAACCGCCGTATCATTGACCACCGCTGCCATAAGCCTGGAGAATCCATCATCTTTTTTGATTCCCTGCTCCAGCAGGCGGCTGCTATCCTTCGCAAAACCCGGGCGGATGATCTCCCTGGTTTGCCAGTTGAATAACAACACCGACGTATCATTTCCTTTCAGCTGAAACCCCAAATCTTTGCGGTGAATGGTTACCGTAAACATCTGTTCAGCAGTATTTTTTCTTGGAAAACGCAAACCGAGTGTATAGGTACTGTCCTTTAACCGGGACAGCACCAAATGACCGTGTCCGGAGGAAATATAAGATTGATCACCTACCCGCACCACAAAAGGCTGTTTATTTTCAGCATCCACCAGAATCAAATATCCCGGTTGCTGCGCCTGTGCTGCAAATGAGAGACACGTGAGCAGAAACACCATAAAACCGTTCATCCCAAAGAGACCAGGCTTTTGCATTATTTTATATTTCTTGCTGATTCATCGGAAATGGCCCCAGCCCTCTTTTCAAAAAAACGACGCGAATGAAACAAATGCTGTTTTTTTTATTTTGCTTACCACTGATCCTATCCCTGAAAGCCCAGAACAACAATTCAGCTTCCAAAAACACTTCGCTCCTCACTTACCGGGCAATGTACCCACATATTAATGACCTCGTGCATACCAAACTCGATGTTCGTTTTGACTATTCAAAATCCTATCTCTACGGAAAAGCCTGGATCACCCTAAAGCCCCATTTTTATCCGACAGACTCTCTTACACTCGATGCCAAAGGAATGGATATTAAGGAAATTTCCCTGATCAAAGGGAGCCAGCATATCCCACTGAAATACATCAATGATGGTACCACGCTGCGTATTCACCTGGATAAAACGTATCGATATTCAGAAAATTACACTTTATATATAGATTATACATCCAAACCCAATGAGTTAAAAGCCCAGGGCAGTGCAGCCATAACGGATGCTAAAGGTTTATATTTTATTAATCCGCTCGGAGCCGACAAGAATAAGCCGGTTCAGGTATGGACGCAGGGGGAAACCGAATCAAATTCAGCATGGTTTCCCACGATTGATAAACCAGATCAGAAGTGTACGGAAGAAATTTCAATGACCGTACCGGGTAAATATGTGTCCCTGTCAAATGGGAAACTGGTTTCGCAGGTTAAAAATTCAGATGGCACACGTACAGATAATTGGAAAATGGACCTGCCAAATGCCCCCTACCTGTTTTTCATGGGTGTCGGCGACTATGCAATCGTTCATGATAGTTATAAGGGTAAGGACGTCAATTATTACATAGAAAAGGAATATGCGCCCGTTGCCAGACGCATATTCGGAAACACTCCTGAAATGATTGGTTTTTATTCCCAGGTGCTGGGTGTTGAATATCCCTGGGTAAAATATTCGCAGATGACGGCACGCGATTATGTAAGTGGCGCTATGGAAAATACGTCCGCAACCCTGCATACAGATGCCCTGCAACAAGATGCCCGGGAATTAACCGATGGAAATAAATACGAAGAATACGTAGCCCATGAACTCTTTCATCAGTGGTTTGGTGATCTGGCCACTACGGAAAGCTGGAGCAATCTCACCCTGAATGAATCATTTGCGGATTTCAGTGAAACCCTTTGGGCAGAACATAAATATGGGAAAGATGCAGGCGGATCTGCTAATTATAAAGGAATACAAAAATATCTCGCAGATCCGTCCAATCCGGGCAAAAACCTTGTACGGTTCTATTACGCCGACCGCGAAGATATGTTTGATATGGTCACATACGCCAAAGGAGGCCGCATCCTGAATATGCTGAGAAACTATGTGGGTGACAGCGCCTTTTTCAGGTCTCTGAATCTCTATCTGAATACATTCAAATTTAAAAACGCCGAAGCACATAACCTCAGGCTGGCATTTGAACAGGTGACGGGTCAGGACCTGAACTGGTACTGGAACCAGTGGTACTTTGGCAGCGGTCACCCGATTTTCGAAATCAATTATAGTTACGATGACACAAAAAAAACAGCTCTTGTGGTAGTGAACCAGGTTCAGAATACCGGGAAAATATTTCGCATCCCCCTGGCCATAGATGTATATGAAAATGGCAGTAAAAAACGCTATCCGGTATGGCTCAATAATGAAAAAGATAGTTTCTATTTCCCGTACAGCAAAAAACCGGATCTGATCAACGTGGACGGTGATAAGATTGTACTCTGTCAGAAGAAGGATAATAAAACTCTGGAGAATTTCATATATCAATATAAGCATGCAGGTCTCTATCTGGATCGCCGGGAAGCGATTGAATATTGCGCCGAACACCAGGATAATGAATTATCACAATCCTTTTTAAAGCAGGCGATGAAAGATCCTTTCTTTGAATTGAGAATCCTGACAATGAATTCTATCGAGATGGATTCACCTGTCATGAAAAAAATGGCTGAACCTGTTTTGCTTGATCTGGCTACTCATGATCCTGACCGTACTGTTCAGGCCACAGCTATCGGATTCCTGGGAACCTATAAAAACGCAGTCTATAAAGATCTTTTTGTAAAAAAGGCATCCGACTCTTCTTATTCTGTTGCGGGCAATGCACTCACCGCTCTTAGTTATCTGGATGAAGGACAAGCTACCCAACTGGCCAATGAATTTTCAAAATATCCGGCAAAAGGGGATTTGCTGGTAGCCATGTCATCCATTTTTATAAAAGCCGGTGATGTTTCCAAATTTGATTTCATCATTGATGGTTATGATAAGATGCCGATGAGCCAGGAAAAATTTGACGAATTTCCTGAGTTCGCTGCCATGTTATTAAAAGTGCAGGACACGGAGCAATTCAGGAAAGGAGTTGATGCGCTGGTACGTTTTCGTGATGGCATTCCTGCAAGTCAAAAAGAGGAATTAAGTAAATTGCTAAACGATAATTTTTTAAAGCCCATCGGGCAACGTAAGCAGGCAGCCGGAATGAAAGAACAGGCTGATTATATTCTTTCGAAGATTCCTCAGTAAGTCTAAAGTCCAAATCCTAATGCTTAAAGCCGACAACTTCTTTTTACCATTCACTAAATTGGTTTCATCAAATAGTGTCAAAAAATAAAAGAGAGCACTTTTGAGTGCCCTCTTTTGCATCTAGGTCTATTAAAGTTGTTGTCCTGGTTTTAGGCTTTAGGCTTTGGGCTTTAAGCTTTACTTACCAGCTTCCTCCGGCACCGCCGCCACCACCACTCCCTCCTCCAAATCCGCCAAAACCACCTCCTCCGCCGCCACCAAATCCTCCCCCTCCTCCGCCGGACCAGCCTCCGCTGTCGCGTCCCATTCCTCCAAGCATATTTCCAATCAAAAAAGGAAGCACACCGGAACGGTTAAACATTCCGCCGCCACCACCTCTTCCACCGCCTCTGCGACTGATTAGAATAATTATGATAATAAAAAAAATGATGACCCCCAGTACATTTCCACCTCCTGTTCCACGCTGTTTGCGTTGATTGTATCCCGAAGGCGCGACATATTCGCCCCTTGAGGCTTTGATGATACCATCCGCGGCCAGGTTAAATCCCTGATAATAATTCTGCTGCCTGAAATTGGGAACGATCTCATCTTCCACGATCTGCTTGGCAGTAATGTCCGGCACGGAGCCTTCCATTCCGTATCCGGTAGCTATATACACTTTGTGGTCCTGGATCGCTGCCAGAATAACAATACCGTTATTCGTTTTTTTATTCCCCACTTTCCAGTCGCGGAGAATTTTCAATGCATAATCGTCGATGGCATAATCTCCGGTTGTAGGCACTGTTATTACGGCGATCTGAATAGATGTGCTGTCGTCATAAGCTATCAGTTTGCTTTCAAGTTCCTCTACCTGGTCCGCTGTCATCACATGTGCAAAATCGTTCACGAGCCTCGGCGGATTAGGCGGTGCAGGAATATTCTGTGCAGTGCCAATCAGACAAATGAAAACAAAAAAAGGCAATAATAATTTCTTCATGTACGAGCGGGCTTTACCTGCCAAAAACAATATCATCCGGCAGTTCATTGATATCTGTCTGCCGGTCATAAGGAAAATGAAATTTCAGGGCGGCACCGATATCAAGAATAACTTTTACCGTGGCGTCAGCGTATTGACAATTCTGAAAATGAGTCAGCATGTGAATGACTTCTTTTCGCCAGAATTCCTCTCCCACTTTTTCATGTATGGCGCTGTCGCCAAAAATGGCCAGCTGCTGGTCCTTCACAGCCAGATAAATCAGCACTGCATTATGGCCGGTGGTTTCACCCATTTTCAAAATGGCGAAAACTTCCGCAGCCCTGTCCAGCGCTTCTACAAACCGGCAATGGCTCTCCACATACACCCGTACCTCGCCACTGGTTTGCTTTTCCGCTTCCTGTATGGCAGAGACGATCTTGTTTTTTTCTTCTTTAGAAAAAAAATCCTTTTTTGAAAGAAATGGGATTTTCAACACATGGATTTAAGTCTGTGATCAGAATTTCACTTCCGGCGCTTTTTCAGCTCCGGGATCAGACTGGAACGGAGCTTTTGCATGAAAGCCAAACATTCCTCCGAATATATTATTCGGAAAACTCCTGACAGTCTGGTTATACTCCTGCACAGCGGCATTGAAGTCATTCCTCGAAACCTTTATTCGGTTTTCAGTCCCTTCAAGCTGGGCCTGTAAATCCCTGAAATTCTGCGTTGCCTTGAGATCAGGGTATGCCTCGGCTACCGCCAGTAACCTGCCCAATGCACCACTCAGACCGGCTTGCGCCTGCTGAAATTTTGCAAGATTTTCAGGAGTGAGATCATTGGCATTGATCTGCACCTGGGTAGCTTTAGCGCGTGCTTCTATTACATTGGTTAAAGTAGTCTGCTCAAAATTGGCAGCTCCTTTTACAGTATTCACCAGATTGGGAATCAGGTCACTTCGACGCTGATAATCACTCTGCACATTGGCCCATTTATTTTTTACATTTTCATCCTTTGCGACCAGATTATTGTACCCGCTGCAGGCGCAACCGCCAAAAAGCAGGATAAGAGCTACTATAATAATGAGCGAGAGATTACGCGTACTCATAAAGTTGTAATTTTTGTTAGATGTTAAATGTAACAAATTCCGGAGAAAGAAGTTCGGTTCATGCTTTTAAGAGCCATGGCTGATTGCTGCAATTCCAGGGAGTTCTTTTCCCTCAAAGTATTCCAGCATGGCACCTCCGCCTGTTGATACATAACTCACTTTGTCTGCCAGACCGAACATATTAACGGCGGCAACGGAGTCGCCGCCTCCGACCAGTGAAAATGCACCGGTTTTGGTAGCATCAGCCACAGCGATTGCGATCGCCTTGGTACCATGCCTGAAGCTTTCCATTTCAAAAACACCCATGGGTCCGTTCCATAGAATGGTTTTTGATCTTTTAATAACGTTGCAAAATTGTTCTGCTGCATTCGGACCGATATCCAGGCCCATCCATCCGTCGGGTATATTATTACTGGGAGCAGTCGAAGTCTGGGCAGCCGCATCGAATTTGTCCGCAATGATAGAATCGGAAGGAAGATGAATGCAAACGCCTTTAGCCTCGGCTTTTTTTAAAATTTCCAGGGCTGTCTGAATACGGTCGTCTTCACAAAGAGACTTCCCGATATTTCCTCCGTCGGCTTTCATGAAAGTATACGCCATGCCTCCGCCAATAATAATGTCGGTGGCTTTATCCAGCAGGTTTTCGAGAATGAGCATTTTATCAGAAACCTTAGCTCCCCCGATAATGGCTACAAATGGTTTTTTTGATTCGTGTAATACTTTTTCCGCACTTTTTACTTCTGACTCCATCAAAAGACCAAACATTTTCTTATCAGCAGGAAAGAATTTCGCAATAACGGCTGTGGATGCGTGCGCCCGGTGTGCGGTACCGAAAGCGTCATTTACATAAACATCTCCCAATACCGACAGTTTTCTGGCAAACTCCTCGTCACCTTTTTCCTCTTCCTTGTGAAAACGGAGATTTTCAAGCAACAAGACTTCTCCGGGCCGAAGTAAACTGCTTGTTATATTGGCACGTTCTCCAATACAATCATCTGCAAACAGAACTGTTTCTCCACCCAGCAGCTCCGACAAATGTTTAACCAGATGTTTGAGAGAATACTTGTCACTCGGACCATCTTTCGGCCGGCCAAGATGGGACATCAGAATGACAGATCCCCCGTCCTTTAGAATCTTTTGAATCGTTGGAATTTCCGCGCGCATGCGGTTATCGTCGGTAATTTCAAGTTTATCGTTGAGCGGAACGTTGAAGTCAACACGAACCAAAGCTTTTTTCCCTTTGAAATCAAATGCAGAAAAGGTGGACATGTTCCGGTTATTTAAAAGTGAAGTAAAAAAATGATGCCCCGGTTCGCCTGGTCAGGAATAGGCGAAATCGGGGCATATCTCAAATGATTATTTACTGATCAGTCCGGCGAAATAATGAACCGTGCGCACCAGCTGGCTTACATAACTCATTTCATTGTCGTACCAGCTGACTGTTTTTACCAGCTGCTTGTCACCAACCGTGATAACCTTGGTTTGCGTGGCATCGAAGAGCGACCCAAAGTGAATGCCGACCACATCGCTGCTTACAATTTCATCTTCAGTATATCCAAAGCTCTCATTTGCCCCGGCTTTCATGGCTGCGTTGATTTCGTCAACCGTTACCTTTTTATTTAAAATACTGGTTAGTTCAGTCAGCGATCCGGTAAGAACCGGAACACGTTGTGCATTTCCATCAAGTTTTCCTTTCAGCTGGGGAAGCACCAGTCCAATGGCCTTTGCCGCGCCCGTGCTGTTGGGTACAATGTTATGGGCGGCTGCTCTTGCACGTCGCAGGTCGCCTTTCGGATGTGGCGCGTCCTGTGTATTCTGATCATTCGTATAGGCATGTACGGTAGTCATAAAACCCATCTCAATACCGAATTTTTTATCCAGCACATCTGCCATGGGAGCCAGACAATTGGTTGTACAGGAAGCACAACTGATGACCGTTTCCTTACCATCCAGGATACTATGATTCACATTGAAAACAATCGTCTTCAAATCGCCGGTTGCGGGCGCTGAAATCACGACGCGTTTGGCGCCGCCTTTTAAATGCAATTCTGCCTTTTCCTTATCTGCAAAAAAACCGGTGCATTCGAGAACCACATCCACATCATGATTCTTCCATGGTATTTCAGCCGGATTCTTCACCGCATATATTTTAATTTCCTCTCCGTTTACAGAGATGGAATTTTCGGAATGTTTTACATCTTCATTAAAACGACCCTGTGCACTGTCGTATTTCAGAAGGTGCGCCAATACCGCAGGACTGGTTAAATCGTTGATCGCGACGATATCAATACCTTTCATATTATAGATCTGGCGATAAACCAACCGTCCGATCCTGCCGAAACCATTGATCGCAACTTTTACTGTGCTCATAGCTTTGATTGTTTAATTTTTAGGATGCAAAGTTACGAAACAAAAACATTTGGGAAGTTATCGCCACAGCCTATATCTTTGCAGACCCTAAACGGTAAAAAACCCCAGGGGTTTTTAGTGTTAACGCCGCGTTGGTCAAGGGGTTAAGACGCATCCCTTTCACGGATGAATCACGGGTTCGATTCCCGTACGCGGTACTTCTTCAGGTTTCTCACCATTTGCAAATTATTATCCGTCCCATTTTCCAAAGGACGGATTTTTATTTATGATATATGTAAGCAGCCGTGGGCAATATACGCCGGGTGGGTTCAGTTACCAGTCCATCTGGTTTTAAATAACTGTCATTTTAATATGCATAGAACTTCCCGTATTCGCAGCAGACTTATAGGACTCCGGGAGTCTGTATAAAATTTGAAACTGCCGGTGCTATGATTTTTTTCGAAGCATCGATTCCCAGCCAGCACGCACCTCCGATGATCAGAACACCCAGCATGACATATTGAGGTGTTTCATAATTATGCGTAAAGTCCACCAGTTTCCCGAAAATAATTGACATAATAAAGGCTCCGGACTGTCCGCAAAAATTCATGATACCGGTGATTGTGCAAACCCGGTCGCCACCTATATCAATGCAGGTCGCAAAGCAGGTTAATACAATCGTCACCAGTGAAAATTCTGCAAAAATAAAGCTGGTTGTTACCCAAATTTGATCGAAGGAGTAGATGGATATGAAGACAGAAATTAAGATAGTAATGAAACAAACAAGCGCAAGCGCTTTGCGCGCAAATGTGTTTCCCTTTTTTTTGATCAACCGGTCACTGACGATGCCAAACATGAATGCCGCAAGAATGCCAACTGAAAAAACAAGGGATGTGGCAGTTTTCATTTGTTGTTCAGAAAAATGTTTTCCTTCCTGCAGGTATGTGGGCAACCAGGCACTGAAAAAATAATTGGCCCATTGAATGGTGAAATAAGAAAGGAATAAGGCCCATAGCATGCGATTGTTCAAAATTAGTTTCCATGCAAATGGCTGATCCTGTTTAAAATAATTGCGGTTTTTCTCTATCAGTTCTTTTTCTTCCGGCGAAATCCCGCTCATTTCCCGCGGATGGTTTCGAAACCAGAACCAGCAAATTAAAACCCACGCGAGGCCGAGCATTCCATTCACGAAAAAAGGGGCGCGCCAGCCATAGGCTGAAGCGAGGGGAACAACGATTAACGGCGCCAGTGTTGCACCGGTAGGAGCACCCATTCCAAGCCATGACATACCCCTGGATGTTTCAGATCTCGGCATCCATCTTGAAATCACGCCACAACTATTCGGATAAGCGCCCGCTTCTCCCATACCAAATAAAAAACGTAGTACGATCAGGCTGGTTAAACCCATTGCTGCCCCGGTCAGAGCTGTAAAGACGGACCACCAGATAACGATTCGTATTAAAATTTTTCGCTGTCCCAAGCGATCGCCCATTAACCCGGTTGGAATTTCGAACAGTGCATAGGCAAGCACAAAAGCGCTGAGTACCCAGCCAAACTGGGTGTTAGTCAGATGAAAAGCCTCTTTGATCCTGACTCCGACCAGGGAAATTGTTATCCTGTCGAGATACGTGATCAGAATCAGAAAATATAAAAGAATCATCACCCGTTGCCGGTAAGAAACTTTTAAGAAGTTGGTCATTGAATGGGTTATTACCCAATATAAACTTAAGTTTCAATTCCTGTAATAATTGGGGATGTTGATGGGCTGTGATCTTCAATAATCTATTAAGCCCGTTTCAATTTAACAGTAAAACAAGCACTTTTTAGGGGAACAATACAAATAGGTTTACCTTAAATCTGCTAAACTGGATTTTGCAAACGGGAACAAAAGCTTGAATTTTAAATAAAATCCGGACATTGACCACCTACTTTTTACAAATTGAACCCGTCTATGTCATTTCTTTTGAAGAAGTATTTTGGGGTGCACTGTTGGTAGCCATTACCATGGCCATACACGCATTCGGCATGCTGCTGGTGCTTCGCATCAATGAATACCTGAAATCCAGACTGGAAAAAAAAACCGGATTTATGGCGGGTGTGATTCCGATTATGTTCGCCAGTTGCCTGATTCTCCTGATTCATTTGATTGAAGTGATCATTTGGGGCGACTTTTTTTATTGGAAAGGCGCGTTCCCGAATGCCAGCATTGCCTATTATTTCGCCCTGAATGAATACACAACAGTGGGTAGTAAATATAACCTGCCCACTCAATTGAGATTACTGGAAGGAATTATTTCCTGTGCGGGACTTCTGGCCTTTGCCTTGTCAACCGGCATACTTTTCAGGCTGGCCACATCATTTCTCGAGAAGCCAAGGCAGTTTTTAGGTAAGTCGGGTAAATCTCTTTGAATGGTTGGTGGAGGCTGATTCAGCACTTCCCGTGTTTTATAGCAACCACCTGAATCCAAATACCGGAAAATCTCCCTGTTTAAAGTCCAGATCAGCCGATCTTTTAAAACCCATTTTTTCATACATGCGCCAGGCTGTCTGCATAGCCATGGTTGAATGGATAATCAACTGATGGTTTTTCATCCCGGCTCTTCTGACACTTTCTTCGGCAAGTATTCTTCCAATTGCAAATCAGTTTTACCCGTGCAAAACCGGGAAAATCCCTACTTTTATTTTATTATTCAGAGACCCAGACAATTTTTAAATCATTATGGATACAAACAGGCTATCGCCCTCTCTTGCAAAAGTACTGAATGAACAGATGACCAATGAAGCGCACAACGCGCAGATTTATCTTTCTTACGCAGCCTGGGCCAGCGAGCAGGGTTATGATGGGATTGCAAATTTTTTATTCCGTCATGAAAACGAGGAACGAAACCATATGATGAAAATCCTGGAATATATTCTGAAACGGGGCAGCAAAGTGATCGTGACATCCATACCGGATCCGGGACCGAATCCAAAGAGTGTAAACGATTGTTTTGAAAAGGTTTTTAAATCCGAAGTGGAAAACACAACCAATATATACCGGATCGTCGAAATGAGCATGGCGGAAAAAGACTGGGCCACCTGGAATTTTATGCAATGGTTTGTAAAAGAGCAAACAGAAGAAGAAACGCTGGCGATTGATCTGTTGGACAAAATAAAAATTGCAGGCGGCGAAAAAGCTTCAGATTCTGCACTGTTTGCACTAAACAAGGAAATGGAGACAAAGCCGGATGAAGCTGTACTGGCACAGGATGTGACAGTTGAAAATCCCTGACACGACTTCTGAAAAGCCATCAGAGAAAGATGATTTCTATTTTCTCAGTTGTTCCAGTCTTTGTTCAAAATGAAGAGAAGGAGGCAACGAAATGCAATAAGGCCGGAATGCGTTCATCAAATCAGCCGAATGAATTTCTCTCCTTTGTGTTTTCAGGTTAAAATGAACAAATTTTGTCCATAAAAAGGCTTTTAGGTGGGCCTTATCCTGGCTCCGCATGGTCATCTCAACCGTTATTTCACTTTCATCCATCCGGATAAGTGTTGATTGAATGATAACGGTTTCCATCAATAAAGCAGGCTTCAGATAAACAATTTGATGTTCACTGACAACCCAGCTGACACCTTTTTCCTGTGCCAGTTGATAAATATTGAATTGATGAAACTTTAACAAGTGATCTTCCCGGGCATTGATAAAATAATCCAGGTAGCGGGAATTATTCAGATGATTAAAAGGGTCGCAATCTGGAAATCTGATCAGGTATTCAGTCTCCCAGGTTTTTTGAAGTTCTTCCATTTTAAATCTAAAAGTCAGGAAATCCATTCATTAAAAACGCGCACTTCCTTTATTTTTCCGTTTTCATTAAAAAGAACCAGATCAGCTGTCATCATGCCGGTTTCCCTTTTGTAAATGAGTAACACACCCTCCGTCCCGGCAAGTATTCTCATAAACTCAAGCTTCATTTCCGGTATTTCATCAAAGGCTTTGCGAAAATGATTTCCTACAGCGACTTTCCCAACTAATTTTCCTTCGGCCGCATTCCAACGCCGTTTGGCAGCCGCACTATATAAAACGACATCTTCTGCATAGTGCTCCAGAATTTTTTCTACGTTCCCCGAGTTCCACGCCGTGATCCAATGATTCGCAGCGGATGTTGTTTGATTAAAATCCATGTGACGATAATTAACGAAATATGGTGCAAATGCCAGACCAGTAAAACTGTTATTACCAGCGTTTCTTCATATTAAACATTACTTATCCTTCTTTAACCATTCTGATATTCTGCATCTTATATCAAATCAATCCGTAATAAGACACCTAAATCAAAATTGAAAATCGGCCGGGAAATTCAGTCAGGTGGCCCAATTATTGAACAAATTCCAGTCTGCGCTAACCACCTTAAAACCTACTCCTATTTTCCGGAAAATTATTTTTGTCATCCTGTATTGGGCTGCCTGTCTGACCTGCTTTTCTCAAAGCCCATCGTATACCGTGCCCGTCGTTTTTCATGTCATAAGCAGAAATCTTTCTTCATCAGTGACCGATCAGCAGATTCAGGTCGCCATGCAGGACCTCAATGATGCATTTGCCCACGCAGGAAATTATGCCTCCGGCAATGGTGCAAACACCGGAATCAGGTTTTGTCTGGCAAAGATTGATCCGTACGGAGGAGTCAGCACGGGCATAACCCGGACAGAGTCGGTACTCGGTGATTTCGATGGCGATATCGAAATCGACCGTTTGAAAAAATTAGTTTCCTGGGACACAAAAGCCTATTGTAATATCTGGCTGGTCGACAGCATAAAAAATGAATTCTTTACTACTTTTTCATGTGGTAGCTGGTCTAGAAAATATAATAAAAATGTCGCGAGCTTTCTGCCGGACGGAGATTACCGGGATGGAATTGTAACGAATGAATTCGGTTCAGACCTCGCAATGCAGATGGGATTTTACCTCGGCTTACAGTATACTTTTGTTATCGGAACCTGTGCAAATACGAATTGCGATACAGACGGAGACGGCATATGCGACACCCCACCGGCTTCAGGACCTGGTAACGGATGCGGGGGATATCAAAATTCCTGCAGCTCTGACACACTCAGCGGATTTTCAAAGGATATGCCGGACCTGGACTCAAATTTTATGAGCTTCAGCGGATCATGTACAAATTCTTTCACTGACGGTCAGGCTGTAAAAATGCGAAGCACGTTAGCCGGAGTAAGAAGTAATATGACGTCTGTAAACAAGTGTGATCCTCCCTGCTCCGAAAATATACATGTGTCTTTCACTAGGAATAACTGGTTTCCCGCAGCAGGTGATCTAATACAATTCAATAGTGCATCCTCCGGCGGAACTAACTTTCAATGGACAGTCAATGATCAGTCCGTCGGTTCTAACAATCCTGATTACTCTCAAAGTTTTGCTCAGGGTAATTATAAAGTATCTCTCCGTGTTTACAATTCGAATCAGAATTGTTTTGCAAGCTATTCCGATTCGGTTTTTGTCGGATGCGGAGTGATGGCAAGATTTTATCCGGATAAGAGAATAATCGCTTCCAAAGACCAGATCATAAACGACAGCATTTTATTCACCAACCGTTCAGTGAATGCTTCAGATTATCAGTGGTGGCTCAGCAACAGTGATTCGAGCACACCGGCGCAGGTAATCAGCACCGCCTATACGCTTAGTCAGATTTTTTCTTCTCCCGGTAAATATTCGATATGGCTGGTAGCTGCAAATAGTGGATGTACCGACACCACCGAAAAATTCAATTTTACTGTTTCCGATCCAACGGTTGATGCAGTAATCGGCCTGGGAGATGTTGAATGTTTTGAACAGACAAAAATAAAAGTGGGCTTTCAGGTGTGCAACAACGGCTACGCTCCAATACCTGCCGGTACACCAGTCAGTTTTTACGAAGGTGATCCGGCAACCGATACGGCAAAAAAGCTGGATACCGTATATCTGCTGCCCTCTGCCATTCAGGGATCCTGTTGCGCCAGCTTTGAGAGAATACTGGATGTTGGAAGAACCGGTATAAACAGCATTTATGCTGTTATAAACGACAATGGCAGCAGTATACCCATTAAACTTCCTAACAGTACGCTTCCAGAATCAAATTATACGAACAATATCGCCATCGCCGAAAATTTTCAGTTTAAAGCAAAAATAAATCCTCCTTCCGCGACCGTCGAATATGACGATTCCCTGCAACTTAGGGCCTCCGGTAGCCCCGGAGAGGCATTGAGTTATTTGTGGAGTGATTCACAAGGACTCAGTTGCACAGATTGCGACAACCCGGTTTTTATCGCCGGAAAAGATAAGACTTCAAAAAAAGTAATTGTCACGAGCAATTATCATTGTATTGACAGCGCATTGATAGTTATAAAAGTTCTTCCGGTAGACGATTATACAATCCATATTGACAGTATGATTTGTGCCAGTGACAATCGCGTGCTGGTTGCTTTCTCAGTGGAAAATGGATTTAAATTGGGTATTGTTCCAAACGGACTAACCGTCTCTTTTTACGAAGGCGATCCTTCTACAGATACGTCACATCTTCTCAAAAAGGTCATCGCCCTGCAAACCGATAATCAGAAAAAACAGGTTTATTTTACGGATTTTATTGATAGTGTATCTCCGGGAAATTTCTATGCAGTCGTAAATGACAGCAGTCTTCCGCCACCATTGATTCTGCCATCGGATAGCCTTTTTCTGGAAAAAGATTATTCAAATAATACCGGCCATTTTAATTATATGCCTTTTTCTGTTTTTATTTATCCGCCGGATACAACGGCTTTCCGTGGTTCGCCGGTACCACTGCATTTTGCAATATCGGCAGATCAGATTGTTTCCTATACCTGGTCACCCCCGGAATCTCTGTCCTGTTCCGCTTGCATCGACCCGGTTGCAACATCCAACTATAGTCAGCAGTATGAACTCGAAGTTCAAAATCAATACGGCTGCAGGGAAAAAGGTTATGGACGGGTTAACCGGGTAACGGGCGGTCGTGTGAGTATTCCGAATGCGTTTACACCCAACGGAGATGGCCGTAATGATATTTTTTATGTGATGGGCAGTCAGGATATAAAAATCATCCGGAGTTTTTCCGTATTCGATCGATGGGGAATGGCTGTTTTTCAGGAAAAAAATGTTCCCGCAAATGATCCTGTTTTCGGCTGGAATGGTCTTCAAAATGGCAAATCCTTAATGGCAGAATCGTATGTGTATGTGATTGTGATTGAATTTAAGGACGGATCAGAGCAGGTATTCAAGGGATCTGTTGTATTAATCTTATGAACTTTGCGTCCTTATGAAATGTAAAACCCACGCTTCAGCCAGAGCTTTAGTCTGTTTGGTTTTGTTTTTATTTCTGAGAACAGAGTGTTTTTCACAATCTGAAAAAATTGATGCGTCAATTCTTAAACAAAGTTTTATTTATTCTGTAAAGGATTCAAATCATCTGGGTTTAGATATATACACACTACGCAATGCCGACTCAATAAATAAAAGACCCTGTATCATATTTGTGTTTGGAGGTGCGTTTGTAGTAGGACGGCGGGACGATACCCTGTACAATCATTATTTTAACAAGCTGGTTGAAAATGGCTTTGATGTGGCTTCCATTTCTTACCGTTTGGGCATGCGCGGCGTAAAGAATGTATCAAAATTCAATATCGCTCCACTCCGGAATGCCGTTAACATGGCCGTAGAAGATGTATATGACGCAACCAACTGGGTGATTACCCACGCAAATCAGTTTGGAATCGATACATCGAAAATAATTCTTTCAGGTTCCAGTTCCGGAGCGATCACTGTATTGACGGCAGAGTTCCAGCGAAGAAATGAAAAACCAGCCGCGCAGATACTACCTGCTGGTTTTGAATATGCCGCTGTGATATCTTTTGCGGGAGCCGTTTTAAGTTTTGACGGAAGGCTGAGATACAAAATAAATCCCGCACCATATCTGATGTTTCATGGAACGGCTGACAAAATAGTTCCCTATCGTAAGATCCGGTTTTTTAACAAAGGATTTTATGGTTCAGCCTGGATCGCTAAAACTTTTAAGGAAAATAAGAATCCCTACTATTTATATAGTGAAGAGGGCATGGGACATGAGATATCTGTTTACCCCATGTTTGATAAGATTCCGGAAATTCTTGATTTCCTTTCTACGTATGTTATTCTGAAAAAACCTTATCAGATCGATTTGCTTTTTAAAGACCCGAATGCAAAACCTTTAATGCTTCTGACACCGGGTGAACTTTTCAAAAAATTACAAACAACAAAAGCAAACGGGCAGACAGATTAAGAACCTAGTATATGGAGGGAATGGAACCGCTCTTAACCTGCGGCACTGTATTGTTGAAATATGGGGCGTTATTTTCTATGCGCGCATTCTGGCATAAAATCATCTGCCATTGATTCTTGTCTAACCGGTATACCTCTACAAAACTGATGTATTGATCAATGCCGGTTGTCATGACGGCCAGTTTAAACCGGACGTTAGCCCTTCCGAAAATCCATGCATAATTTCCGTCCACAGTGGCAGTTAATTTTTCAGGGATGATGAACATATAGGTAATACGTCCGGATCCGATGTCTTTCAGGAATGAAATTTTATTATCAATAACGCCACTGGAATGGATAAAAGTCAGACTATCCGCCAGTAAAACTTTGAGCAATGCCGTATCCTTGTGAACCATGGCATCATAACGCCTCTTTTCAATTGAGATCAGTTTTTTGACATCTTCGGTTTGAGCGCGCAGTACCAGGCTGAATGCAAGCAAAATACAAGTGTAAAAGCAAGTCCGGTAGAATATATTCGATTTCATTCAGCGAAGGCTAGATTTTAAAAGGGACGAACCGCGTCAAATGTCGTAATTCTTTCATTAATTCCCATGTTCTGACAGCTGAACACCCGTTGTTTGCAAAAAATCCGGATTGCCGGTTTACTTTTGAACGACATTCTATATAATTTGTTGCCTTCCCGATGCAATAGCGGTATATGAATTGAAAAATGGCCACCAATCTGGGGACTTTATTGAAGGGGAACTGACATCGAAAGCCAATCAGATGAAGGATGAAATATTAGCGACGGTATTGCAGTAATTATTTTTTCACAGTGAAGTAGACAGTCTGTGCGCCGGGTTCGCCGGATTCTGAAAGGCCCATGATTACGGCTGCATAATGACCCGGAAGGTCCGATGTATAAAAGTCCATGGTCGTTTTATTTTGTTTGCCGGTTAAAATCCTGGGCGACCAATATAGGAGCGTTCTGTAATCCGGCATGCGGCTGTTTACCTGTTCTTCTGTTTCATATTTTGGTGAGAAGAATTCTCTCTGTTCCGGAATTCCCGGATAGTCAAGTACCAGGGGATGTGTATCCAACCGGATCCCATTCAGATCACCCTTATATGTTGTTACGTTAACAATGCCTTTAAAATTCTGATATCCGATGGCATATTCTCTGTTTATCAAATCCAGCCTGCGGATTTTCATGGGGTCCTGTTGGAATAATTCATTGGCGTCAAAAAATGGAACACCATCAATCAGAATCAGGGGCGCATCTTTAAAAAATTCTTTTTGTGATTTAATCGCGAGAAATAGTTTAAACCGTCTCCGTTTCTGAACCACATTTGTGGATACCACATATTCCCTGATTACTTCCTCCATGGTCTGAAAACGTGTATAATTATCCAGAATATATTTTTCGTCGGGCTCAACGTAAAAACTATTTGTATCCACCGCCTGCATAGAAAATCGATTCAGGTTGTCAGCTGTATAAATGTGTTGCACCTGTTCCGCAATGGAATGATCAAGCAAAGTGGCAGATTGCATAGAAGGAATAGTATATTCCGGGAGCATGCTTCGGCTATATTGATCTGAAAAAGGACTCGAAATTTCCACACGTGAGGTACTGTCTTCTTTTGGATCCGTTTGAAGAATAATTTCTTCCGAGCCGTAAAAACCGGGCATTTCAAATTTTATTCGGCCCAGACTGTCGCTGCTGGTTACACGGAATTCTGTCCGGGCAGACGGAATTGAAAGATATGTGGCCACTCCTTTAACAGCAACGCCGGTAATATTATTAACCAGCTTACCTCTGATAATATGACCGTAATATTCCGGAGAAAAAGAAATCGGATAAGGCTTTTGTGCCAACATATCATCCCAGGTGAAACGTCTCCACCCATGTGTGAGCATCAGGTTATCCATTTCCCCGTTCCGGGTTTTTCCATTATCCATAAAATAAAATGACGGGTGTTCAACCGGCCCGAGCTCAGAAGACAAATAAGTATAATTAAGGATATTCTGTTCATCCGGCTGCTGTAGTGAATCCAGTCTGAAAACAGCTAAAGACATATCGGCGGACGATGGATTGCCCAACTGATCCGTAACTGAAAGACTTAAATTTATTTTCGAACGGGTGTCATATTCAGAATTTACCAATGCACTGATCTGCAATTTATTTTCAGGGTACTTAAAATACAACCGCTCGCAAACCGGCTGACCTGAATTATCAAACAATGTGATCTGTGAAATCCCATCTTCGATTTCTTCCGGTTTTATTGTAAATACAACTTCCCGGCTAGCCAGCTTTTGTTTTTTTACGGGCAGGCATTGATGACTGCCGTGAACAAAAAGATAAACATCCTGCGCGTCAAATCCGGCAGATGATTTTACACGAACCGTAATTTGAGACTCATTTTCCTTCAGAACGCTTAATACAAATCCGTTTGCATATGCGTCCGGCAATTCTTTCACTACCTGATCCCCTTGAGGAAAATGAATAATGGCCTTATAAGAATGGCCCGATGCAGGTGTGAATACAAAATGACCGAGGCCCATTGCCAATGGACGAAAATGCAGTACCGTATCACCACTGGAACTGACGATGGTTCCATCGCATTCGAGACCCATTCCATAAGCATCGGTGATCCGGAATCCTACTTTTGATTCAAGTTGCTGAACCAGGTTTCCCCCTTCGGGGAAAAATTGAATATCATATTTTTTTGTATTGGATGATAACTGTTCCGACTGGAGATTCTGCGGGTTAATGATCCGGATATCCTTTTCAAAATAATAATCCGGACTGAAATTCTTCATCCAGTTGGTATATGCCCTGAAGCGGTAGGTTCCCGAGGGAATATTTACCGGAATAATCATCGAACCATCCGACTCGCCTGATTTTAATGAAACTTTTTGCTGGAGCACGGGCTGGTTATTTTTATCCAGCAGTTCGACATAAGCGATCTTACTTAACGCTGCAGGTCTATTATAGAGGGCATCTGTATAATAAATCCGGAACCAGCAGATCTCCCGGGATATATATGTGTCTTTGTCGGTATGTACAAACAACTTTTCCACCATGAAACGACTCCTGTACTGATCGAAAGCTGCCTGGATAACTTTTTCCTGCGGATAATCCTGCGGGAATGCCACGGGTATAATAAACACGGATTCCAATAAAAACAGGAAAAGAAATTTTATAACTTTTTTAAAAAACCATAGTTGAGTATTCACAAATTTTACGAATTACCAGTATGAGGGTTTCACATTTACACCACCTTTTAATCTGCAATCTATACATCCCCGGGATGCACCAGTTGCACCAACGATAGCAAACCCCCGATAAAAATGATCAATAACCCACTCGATGGTAGAGTCGCCAAAAGCATTCCCTTCGTCTTCTCTCTTCACAGAATCGACTGAACAGATTTCATACCCCGTTAATACGTATACATCCGGCAGTTCAAAACGGTTGATAAAAATTCTCTTTTCAGTTTGGGAGCTGCATCCGATATAACCGATGACCTTTTCCCGGGGATCCGAAGTGCAGTGTATATTACCTCCTGTTTCAGAAGGCTGTGCGTCAAAAATAGATCCCAGTTCCTCGGTATTTCTTTTTAATTTTTGCTTCCATTCGTACGCATCTTTACTCAGCGCATGCTGTTTGACCAGAATACTGTAACGATTAACCAGCCGGTTTGAACCTCCATAGGATATTGTTTGCAGTGGAAATTTGGAAATAACATCAGCATTCAAACTGGCCGTTGAGCCTACATTTATATTTGTAGACCCGCTGCTCATCCAGCAGGTATAATAATCATGCCCATTGATTCTTGGAATCAGATAGAATGGATCAGCCGCCAGGTCCTGGGGGGCATATATATAATTAGAAAGGTAAGGTGGATTATACAGCCATGTCTCATCAAAACTCCATTCATAGTAAATACTCTTTTTCTGGTCATCGTGTGTAGATACATAAATCGTTACAAGATCCGGACCTGCTTCCCAGTTCACACTATCAATCGGTGGTGTTATTTTAACTTCAGATAAATCTGATAAATATTCTTTGCCGTTGGATGTCCGGATATGCACCCTGTATTTCTGCGCCGGATCTATGGGCAGCCGGCTAACAGCATATTTACCACCCGCTTCTTCCGTAAGTGGAAAACTCGTTCCCTGTTCTGATTGAACCTCTACTTCGGCTGACCGTTCTGGAAAAATCTGAATGCTGTCCAAAGCGGAACTGCGGCTCAGATAAATAAATGTAGAATCATTGCCCGGGTTGATATTACCTTCAACAACAAGAAATCCGGCTGCCGGTTGATTGATATCAGGCATGTATTTATCCTTACAGGCTCCCAATATCATCATTAAAAAAAACCAGGTCCTTAATTTCATCGGCACTTAAAATCTGATGTTATAATTTACAAATGGGATGGCTGATCCGAAGATGGACAATTTATAACCGTTGACTGCGCCATTTTCAGAAATATAATAAACTGAATATGGGTTATGCGTTCCAAACAGGTTGTAGACTCCGATCGTCCATGAATTGTGAAATTTCTGGTGCACTTTATGGTTCCCGTCTATATTCATGGAGAGATCCGCTCTGATATAATCGGGGATCCGGTAAGCATTTCGGTCTGAATACAATGTTCTGAAAGAATTATCATAACGGAATACACCAATCGGCAGCGTGATCGGGCGACCCGTATTGTAGGCAAAATTCAATGAGGCGCTAAAGCGATGATTCACACGATAATTCGCAACAAGTGTGGCTGAATTTGGCTGGTCGTAATCCGTGGGATACCAGTTCCCGCTATTCACCAATTCGCCCTGTGTTGTATCATCGGTCTTTATTAAAGTTCTGGAAAAAGTATAACTAACCCAGCCATTTAATTTACCTGTGGCTTTCCTGATCATCAGTTCCACGCCATATGCTTTGCCCTTTGTGTTAAGCACATCTGTTTCAATATGGTGGTTCAATATGAGTACGGCACCACTTCTATAGTCCAGATAATTCTGAATATTTTTATAATATACTTCTACTGATGTTTCAATCGTATTGTTCTTTAAATTCTTATAAGCACCCAGAGAAAACTGACTCCCGAGCTGCGGCAGGATATTGGGATCACTGAGTTTCCAGATATCGGTCGGTGCAATGGCCGTCGTATTGGATAACATATGTATGTATTGGCGTTCGGTATTATAACTGGCCTTCATCGAAAAATTTTCGGAAAAAGAATACCTCATGGAAATACGATATTCAGGCCCCCCATATGTTTTAATAATCTGACCGGTTGAATAGGATCTGATTGCCGTTAAATTATCTTCATTTTTAGGAAGTCCCGGGGCATAATCGTTTATATTCTGCCGTCCGAGATAATTATATACAGAATACCGCAGACCAGCTTCCAACACAAGCTGCGGAGTAATTGTAAATTTATCGCTGACGTAGAGTGCCGATTCCAGTGCCTGTTCCCGATGCACGGTATCCGGTATGATCAGGGATGTTTTGGCAAAAGGCATAAAGGTTCCCGGGTCCAGTTTGTAATAAAGTGTATTGAAACCAAATTCCATGGCGTGTTTGGAATTCAGAAAATAATTGAATTGCGCTTTGAAGTATGACTGGTTGATATCGAAAGCCAGCTTATATGCATTCACCGGATTATTTTCACTGGATATAAAATAATTATACCGGTCATAGCCCGTTGTAAAAATGCCGTATAACTTATCATTGAATGAATGTTTCCATTTGACCGACAAATTCAGGTTTCCGTATCCATATAATGTGTCGCTGTTCAGGTTGAAATTGTCTTTGCTGGCATACACAGTCAGGTATAGGTTGTTATTCTTATTTATCTGATGACTGATATTCAGATTGAGATCGTAAAAAGACGCGCGACTCAGTTTGTATTGTTCGGGGAGCAGGTTCAGTAACCAATTCGCGTAGGTTGTTCTTCCGGCCAGAATAAAAGATGTTTTATCTTTTATCAATGGACCTTCAATTTCCAGACGGCTCGTAACCAGGCCAATGCCTGCCGAGCCGACAAATTCCTTTTTATTTCCCTCCCTGCTTTCGATATCGATGACTGAGGATAACCGTCCTCCGTATCTGGCCGGAATGCTGCTCTTATATAATTCCACTGTCTTAACAACGTCGGGATTGAAAGCAGAGAAGAGTCCGAAGAAATGAGACGCATTGTAGATCGTTGCGTCATTGAATAATATCAGGTTCTGATCGGCAGATCCGCCCCGCACATTTAGTCCGGTACTGGCTTCGCCAACGGATTTTACACCGGGCAGCGTGAGCAGTACACGAAGCAAGTCAGTTTCACCAAAAACTACGGGCACCTGTTTGAGTGTTTTGATATCCAGTTTCTGAACACCCATTTGTACACCGCGTATATTGCTGATTTTTTCCGCGGATATCGTTACATTCTTCAGCATCATCACCAGGCTTTGCAGATCAATATTTAATTTTCCGTCTCCTGATAATTGTATCTGGCGCCTGGTATCTTTCATCCCGATACTTTGAATATTGAGTACAAGTCGCCCCTTTGGCAGCGAAATAGCATAATAGCCATATTGATCGGAGGCCACACCTATCCTTGGCTTATCAATATATATGGACGCGCCGGAAATGGCTTCTCCCGTTTTGGCATCCCGCACATATCCACTGACCAGCGCATTCGGTTGTCCGTTATTTGCCGCGTTCGTTCCTATCTGATAAAGTTTGTTTTCAAGTTTTGCATTCTCGATGGAAGCATTTTGATTCGTTGTTTCATTTATTTCAACAGATAAAGGCCGCTTCGTTTTTGTCGAATCGACCGTTATGGCCGTGAGATTTGTCCGGACAAAAGTTCCCCTTGTCAGAAATACTTCATTATTCCTGCCAACCGACCACGTGAAGTCTGTTTTGGAAAAAGCCCTGTCCATTACAATGCTCAGGGGTTCATGGTCAGCACTAAGCGTAAATCGAATACTGTCAAACAGACTGATATCGTAATAAAAAAAATAAGCTGTCTGCTGCTCCACTTGTTTTGTAAAATCCTGGATGGTCAGATCTTTAAATTCGCCACTGATCAGGTTTTGTGGATTCTTTTGTGCATGCAGCGCAGGAAGGCATATAACCAGCCAAAATAAACAGGCTGGAAAATATTTTAGTGACCACATCCTATTTCGTGATTTGATCATAATACTGCGCTGTCAGGGTCAATATATTTCCCTTGTTCTTACGATAATTCAGTTTGGTTTTTTTTATATACCTCTGAATTTCTTTTTGGTGATCATGCATCAGCATCAGTAATTCTGATTTTGATTTAACGCGTTGATAGGAACCGGCTATTCTGAGATAATAACTTTCAGTTTCTTCGATATGCCTGATGACCGTATTTTCATAAACGGATGGTTCTTCAACAATGGTTTTAAATGTTTTTTTTAAAAGCTGCGATCGTCCCGGATAAAGAATTTCATAATAACCCGTTTTTGGAATGCCCGGATGCAGACTATCCGTAGTCAGTCGGATAAACGTATGCCCTGAAATGATGAAGGAACTGACGCGTTGATTGATCAGTTGAAGCAGATAATTATCATTGCTCCTGGACACCAGTAATTCCCTCAAGTCTTCATAGAACAGATATACGCTGTCAAATAAAATATTGTCGTACACGACGGAACCCAGTCTGAAACTATCAGAAATAAAATAAGGGCTGCCGGTACGGAATATGAGCCCGGTGGGTGAATAGCGGCTCCCGTTATAAAACGGTGACTGATCCCCTAATTGATTTTTATAAATCGAAATTGTATTTGTGAGGGCTGTTTGATAAAAGATACTATCCTCCTGTCTGGTTTGGGCATTCGCAGGATGTATGATGTTTAACACGATAAGGGAAAAAACAGCAGTCAATCCTGATTTCATTTCAATATTATTGTCTCTGCGCACAGCTGCTCAATGGGGTCGAAATATTAAGAACGGCTAAATCAAATTTCCCCCATTTTAATTTTAATTCCAAATAATAACGCGTAAAAGGTCTACAGGAGGGGGGGATTTCTATCCCCCATACTTTTATTGAAAGCCAGCTATATGATTTAGTTCTGCGGGGCCTTTAATCAAAATAAATAAATCCAATAATTAATTTGGAAGTTACTTTCTGTGAGCCGCTTACAATTGGAAAAAATGTTTCTTTTTACTGATGATGGCTTCTGCAAGTTTTGTCCCCTCAATTCTCGCTCTGATTTTTTCAAATGCAATTTCCCTGGATGTTGAATCGTCATCAGCGAATGGAGAAAAGCCACAGTCATCTGTTGTGCCCAATTGATCCACCGGGATAATTTCGGCTGCTTCCAGAACAATATCCCGTATTTCTTCCGGTGTTTCAACCCGTGGACTCAAAACATTGGTGACTCCCAGGAAAATAACCTGACCCGGCTTCATCGTATTCCTGATTGTATGCAGAACCTGTCTCTTATTTTTTTCTCCCGCATACTCGAGGTAAAAATTCCCTGCATTTAATTGAAATAATAATGGTAATAATCCCGAATAACTGATATCCGCGCTATGTGTCGAATCGTGATCGCCACCCGGGCAGGAATGCACGCCGATTCTTTTTCTTTCTTCCCTGGTAAAACGGCCCAGCACCAGATTATTTAAATCGATGAATGAACGCAACAGAGAACCGCTTGGATCCAGCTTCAGGGAAAGTCTGGCTTCTGTAAAGTCGATCTGTACAACATGCGCACCTTTTTCCAGACTTCTCCTGATATCGGTTACTGCTTCATTTACAAGGTCGCTTATAAACACCTCGCGGGAATAACCCTCTATTCCTTCAGAGGGATACAACAGACTAATCGCCGACACAGCAATAACTGCCTGCTTAACCGGCAGCGAAGTCAATTGCTTTGCTTTTTGCAGATAAACGTCCGAATAAACCTGGTATTTGAATGGACCAGATGTGATTTTTGGTAATTGCCGTCTGTGTCCGTCTGCAAATGGTATGATGACTCCGTCCGGAGAAAGGTTTTTCATGCCTTGTAATGGATAGGTTGCAAAGCTTGGTTTGCTTTGTTCTCCGTCTGAAATAACGGAAGACCCTGTTGCTTCGAATTTTTTGATCGTGTCAGAAACTGCGCGGTCATATAGAAACTGCAGATCCTTATCGCTAACCTGTCCTGCTGCATGCGCTTTGATTGCTAAAATTAATTCAACCGGGCGGGGAATGCTTCCGATTGGTTCGGTCTGAATTCGCATTTTAATCATTATTAAAGTGAGAAATATGAACATCCGGTAACCACCCCGGTTAAATCAGCAGCAATCATCGTGTGGTTAAAATCCTTATCTCGGTATCCCAAGTTAATAATTTTTAGAGATACAAACATCGAACGCAGTATTAAACAACAGTCCGGCACCTTCATTTTATATTTACAGTACGGATGGAAACCAGACAAAAAAATGCGACTCAGACTATTATGCGTTTTCTCACAATATGGTATATCTGCATTATTATTTTAATAATATATCCTGGCTGTTCACTGGCGCAGAATAATTATGAAATTCAGGTGTATGCCTCCCAGACGCAGACCAAAGGTTCCACCATGTTTGAATTACACAGCAATTATACATTTAACGGCACCACACAAATAGTAAATGGCGTTCTTCCTTCTAATCATTCGCTGCATGAAACACTGGAAATCACCACCGGAATAACAAATGTTTTCGAAACAGGTGTCTATCTTTTTACTAATTATACACCAGGCTATGGATACCAGATCGTTGGTATGCACCTGCGCCCACGTATCATGATACCTGCCGATTGGGATATTCCTGTCGGACTGAGTCTGTCGATGGAAATCGGTTACCAGAAACCAGCTTATGCAGACGACGAGTGGAGTCTTGAAATCAGACCCATCATAGATAAACAATGGGACAGATTGTATGTATCTCTGAATCCGACTTTCGGGATTGCATTGCAGAGCAATTTTAATAATTCAGTACCGACATTCGAACCGAATGTAAAATTATCTTATGCTGTATGGAAGAACTCGGCATTGGGTTTTGAATACTACGGCGACATGGGACCGGTTACGAATTTTGACCAGGGACCACAACAGAATCATGCGCTGTTCATAGCGTATGATCTGTTGAATAATGTTGATTGGGAATTGAATATCGGCGCGGGGTTCGGGCTGACCCCGGCAACCGATCCTTTTGTATTCAAGATTATTACCGGAAGAAGGATAAAGTGGAAAAAATCTAAAAGTCAACTCAGTAACAGTCAATAATCATCCTGTGCCCAGCGTGAACGAGCGACACCACTGATAATATATGTATCTCCCGGGTCGTCACCAAAGGATGCTTCCATATAGATACTGTCCACGATGCTTCCGGTAGATTTACCCTTTCCGCCATTAGGGATGATTTTCCCATTTGCGATATGGACTTTGACATCATAATATTCGTTCTGGGCAGAATCTGTTGTGAATGTCTCGTTTTTGGGATCTGCCAGCACTTTAACCTTGAATTGATATCCATTCTGCAGGTCGTCCAGCCAAAGAGAATCAGAAACGTTTTGCGACGTATTATAAGTGGTAAAAAGAACCGGGTTTCCGATCAAATCTTCCCCGTTCAATGTAAGACTTACCCACCACTCATTCGACATGGCAACGGTATTGGTGGCTCCCGGTGCTTCTAATTTTCTTGTACAGGAAATCGAAAAAAGTAAAATAAAGATTCCTGATATTTTAAAAATTCTGTTCATATTTTGAATATTAATACTGATTAGTGTTTCTGCCAGCTCTTGGTTCTTAATAATGGTGGATTTTCATGCAGTGTCAGATCCCATACGATTAACCCGGTATTACTGATTGTTCCTGTACCGTCGACTACCTCACCGACCGATGCCTGCGTGGGCACCGTAATATCTACACCATCCGTACAAAAGAAATACATTGGTAAAACAAAAGCACTGGCGCCTCCCCAGGCATTGGTGGTATAGAAAACACCGGAAGCGACTTTTGTAATATCTGCGGTCAGCGCCAGGGATCCGACATTCGTATAGGTGCCTGTTAAATCAACACCTGGTTGTGCTGCTTCCGCAAGTACAGCAACATACCTGGTAATAGATGATGAATATCCATCCTTGTTGACTGCGGAATAAGTAATCGGATAAAACCCTACCGTATTTATATCTACAGATCCATCCGTAGTATATTGAACAGGCTGCCCGTTTTCTTCCGCCTTGGCACCCGGGTCGGTATATGGCGTGCCGACAACAATCGATTGAACTTCGGGGCCATTTAAAGTAAATACAACATAATAAGTAACCGTGGAAATTCCAACCTGTGTCGGCGTATCTACGACCGTAAACTTGTTACAGGAAAATAAAAAAACCAGTATCCAGAGAAATCCGCCCTTTATTAAATACTTCATGATGTCCTTGTTTTAATATGAATTTATTGACCCCACCAAACGGGTGTTGTGATGGGAACCTGATCTGGTGTATTTTTATTCCTGGAGCTTTCAGCATCCGGAAACACAATTCTTTTTGGATAAGCATTTCCTATCACTGATGCAGCTGAAACTACAAACTCGCCCGGCACATATCCCCCATCGGTAGAATACACGGGACTGGATTTTGGAAATCCGGTTCTGTTTCTTTCAAACCAGCCTTCCAGCGCATGGGAGCCCGGCAGCGACGCCCATTTCTGCGTGATGATCGCATCGATCTTGTCGTCCAGCGAACCTGCCACAGGGTAAGTATACCTTCCTCCCGGTGCGATGAATGTACTGGCATCAAACCCATACATATCAAATGCAGCCGTAACTCCTTCATTATATAAAGTCTGCGCCTGATCACCTCCAAAATATCTTTCTCTTGCTTCCGCCTGCATAAAAAATGATTCTGGTGCGGAAATAAATTGTACCGGATCGGTAGCGGCCTGTACAAAAGTCGTAGCTGTTTTATATGCAGGGTTTGTACTAAGATAACTTCCCTGATCGATTCCCACCGGCGCGGTGGTTCCAAAATAAGTTACGATACGCGGATCGAGATTACCTCTTAGCCAGCTGATGAAAGTAATACTTGCTTTAAGATTGGAAGGAGTGTTCAGCGCATAAATATTCTGCGCAAAAAATGGATTCTGTTTATTCGGCGTAGCAGTCCACTGTGTAATGGATGCATCTTCTGTCAGAAATTCTACATTAGCAGCATACAACGCTTTGATTCCGGCTTCCGCATCGGCTGGTTTTGTATTTACCATGCGAAGGAACATTTTTAATTTTAGCGTATTGGCAAATGCCATCCATTTGGTCATATCCCCGCCAAAAAAGTAATCTGCCGCTCCCGGATTTGTCACCGTGCTTGCGCTGAAATCCTGGTTCAACGCTGAATCCAGCTTAACCAGCAGTGAAGCATAGATATCGGGGCCGTTATCAAATTTGGGTTGTAGATTTGAAGCACCCTGTAATGCATCGGTATACGGTACCTGGTCATACAGATCAACCAGTACCTGGTAGCTGTATACTTTTAAAACGGTTGCCATCAGGTAGAAATTCCAGTCGCCCGATGTTTTTGCTTTTTGCAGAATCAATTCCAGGTCATTTAAAGCACCTGTATATAACTGATTATAATCCGTACTCAGATCTGTGCTCGTTACATTATAGGAGTCGAAGTTTCTATACTGAGAGGAAGAAACATCTTCGGTCGTATATTCTGACCACAACATACCTATGATGGCAAGTTCCCCACCGATGGCTGAAGCGGCCGAAATTTCGGCGGCCGGGAATAGTAATTGCGGTGTCGCCTGATCGGTAGACGGATTGTTTGGATCGTGATTGATATCCAGTACTTTTTTGCATCCCGTAACAATAAAGATTGCCGCGATTGAAAGTACCAGTATGATTTTATTCCATTTCATTGAAAACCGGTTGAATGATTAAAATATTTTTCCTGATTAAAAATTTGCTTTTAATGAGAATCCAAATTGCATCGTGGTAGGCCCGGTGGGTGAATACTCTCCAAATTCACTCTGTAAGTCATTCCCCAGATTCGAAACCTCCGGATCTATATATGCGTTACCCTTGGGCAGCCAGAGAATAAAATTCCTGCCGTAAATAGAAAGCATGAGATTACTTGCGTGGATGGGTGTTGCCCATTTTGCAGGCAGCGTATATGAAACCGTGATATCCCGCATCTTCAGGAAGGAACGGTCTATCAGACGCATCGGGTAAGCGAGGGCCTTATTGTTGTTGGTATAAAAATAACTGTCATATACACTTTCGGCAATCACGGTTTTGTTTTCCACGTAAACCGGTTTGCCATCCGTTCCCGTAACCTGGTTCACAGAATTCGGAACTACGAATGGATTGCGGTTATTATAAGTAGTGATCGCTGCATTCCCCGAAAACATAAATATGTCGGCAGTGGAACTATAGAAACTGCCGCCCATCCGGTAATCGAGTGAGAAACTCAACTGCCAGTTTTTATAAGAGAACGAGTTGATCAGGCCCATGGAGAAATCGCGCTGGGAAGTTCCAATATCCTGTTTATCCGGATTCACGACCGGGAATCCGGTGTTTGCATCCGCCACAATTTTTCCATCAGGTGAATAAACCGGGGCCGGACTAAAAAATACGCCCACCGGTTTGCCCGGAAATAAATCATATTCCATTCCACCTGTTAACCCGTCGGTCTGTAGCTGGATTTTATCCAGTCCGTTTGAAAGACTTACCACATCGCTTAAGTTCTTGGAAAAGGTGTAATTCAGATTCCATGTGAAATCCCGGCTCTGCACAGGCACCGCGTTAAATGTTACCTCTATTCCTTTATTACGCACCACACCTACGTTTTCAATCAGGCCACTGTATCCGGTAGATGGTGAAATGGGAACATTGAATATTTGTCCGTCTGTTTCCTTGTTATATACTGTCGCATCTATGCCAATGCGGTTTGCGAAGAACTTTGCTTCGACGCCCAGTTCCACTTCTTTGGTGATAATGGGTTTTAAATTTGCATTACCGATATTCGGCGTTGTTGTAAATCCATTGACTCCGTTAATGGGGAAAGTAATCTGACCATACGGAATACCGGTCGTCGCCGGAATATTACCCTGCTGTATGGTATTATACACCTGATAAGGCTGAGCATCCGCACCGGTTTGCCCATAGGCAGCTCTGAATTTTAAGAGGGATATCTTGCTTTCCTTCAGATCGAATGTCTGGGATGCCAGCCATGACAAGCTCGCACCGGGATAAAAGAAACTGTTATTATCTAAAGGCAATGTACTGGACCAGTCATTTCTTGCATTTACCGTCAAATAAACTTGTTCCTTATAACCTACTGTTGCCGTTGCGTACACCCCAATCAGTCTTTTTTCAAACAAACTATTTGCTCCTGTCGCAGGGCTGTTGGAATTTGATAAATTATAGAAGAAAGGTATAGTCAATCCCTGAATGGCTGCGGTTTGATTGGTGCTCTTTAACTGGTAATAACTGGTTCCCACTAACGCATCCAATGAGAAATTTGAATTCAGCTGCCGTGTATATTTAACGATAAAATCCGCATTGATCAAACCGTTATAATCCGCCTGTTGCTGATAAGATCCCAAATCAGCCTGTCTGGCAGCCCCGGAAGGATTATTTCCGGCATTCCAGCTGCCAGGTGCCGGTGCATTCACGGCATTCCATATAGAAGTACTGATATTCGTAAAATCTCCACCGATTCTGAATTCGGCGGACAGATCGGGGGTAAACTTGTATCCCATATCGATCTTGCCGAAGATCCGGTCAGAATTGGATTCACTTCCGTTTTGCGTCAGATCATAATAGGGATTTTCGGCAAAAGGAGTAAAATAGCTATCTGTGTTGAAGAACTGGTTATTATACAGACTCAGGTCCCGGATTTTGATATCGACGGGGATCTGCAGAATATTATTAAATAAATCATTACCCAGTCCGCCCAAAGAGAATTTAGCGGGTGTTGTCAAATTTCGGTTAATGTAGTTCACCGATAAATTGATATTGAAATTATCAAACACACTATTCACCCGGAAATTGAAATTATTCCTTTGCAGTTTATCGTAGTCGCCCGGCAATATTCCATTGCTGGAAATATTTCCGTAAGAGAAATAATAATTTGTTTTCTCATTACCACCGGAAATCGCCAGAGTATTATTTGCTTCCGTACCGAAATCATAAAAATCACGGATGTTGTTATCCTGGAAAGCAAATGGTTTTACCAGCTGGGAATTTTTTACTGTCGCTCCCCAGGGAGTCATCTTCCCGTCGAGTGCCGGTCCCCAGCTGCCGTTTTGCGTAATATCTGATACACCTCCCCATCCCTGACCGAATTGTTTCTGTTCGTCGGGTAATTTGCCAACGACAGACCAATTAAAAGAACTGTTGAAACTGACTTGTATTTTACCGGCCTTACCTTTTTTTGTTGTGATCAGAATAGCTCCGTTTTTAGCGACGGATCCATACAGAGATGAAGCAGACGTTCCTTTAAGAACCGTGATACTTTCAATATCATTCGGATTAATATCCGTCATGCCATTTCCAAAATCCTGCAGGGCAGGTCCGTTTCCACCTGCTCCGCCGGTATTAATACTAAAATCACTTAATGGCACTCCGTCTATTACATACAATGGCTGGTTATTACCGCCTCCGATAACTCCAAATCCGCGAAGTACCACTTTCGTTGATCCGCCCGGCGTTCCGCTTACGCTTGAAATGTCTGCGCCTGCGACCTTACCCTGCAATCCGTCCAGCAT
The DNA here is from genome assembly GCA_963759335.1 of uncultured Bacteroidota bacterium. Taxonomy (GTDB): domain Bacteria; phylum Bacteroidota; class Bacteroidia; order Chitinophagales; family Chitinophagaceae; genus Puia. Next base: position 1,072,437 of record CAVWYU010000017.1, on the reverse strand, counting down.
ACTGACCGGAGAAACGCGGTTGATGATTTCGGAATTAAACGTCTGGGTTGCATAACCGACCTTGGCTTTGCTTTTACTTTGCCCCAGGGCGACAACCACTACTTCATTCAAGGAAGTCTGACCAGGTTGTATCACCAGATCGTTCCCGGTCAGCGAACTCAGATAAAATTCTTTTGAAGTATATGAAGCCGCCGTAACCACCAGCGTTTTTCCCGCTGAAGCTCTTATCTTGAAAGACCCGTCCGCATCTGCAACAGTCGTGATCTTTGTTCCTTTCACCGTGATGGTTGCAAAGGATACGGGTTCTCCCCTTGGGTTTGTGATTTTTCCCGTTGCCATTTCATCTTGTGCCAGGGCAGAAAATGCAACGAAACTTAAAAATGCTACCAGTAAATTTCTCATAAGCAGTCTTTTACATTTTAACCTTTAATAGAACGATGGCAGATCACTGAAAAATCAATAAATTAAAAACAGATTCATAACGCCACTTATTGTTAAGACAACTACACCAGATGATTCGATGTATTCACTGACGGGTGATATTCTTCATCCATTTATTTTTCGTGCTAAACCAATATTTTTTGATACTGAACTATATTTTTTTTCCGGATCATTTTAATAATGCTAAAAAACCCGCGCTTCAATTGTTAATTTTCAGAACGATGGCATCAACCGTTAAAATTTTACTTATGATGAACCTGGCGTTGATTCATCCCGGAAATCTGGCAACCGGATTCGTTATTCCGGAAAGACCGGGTTTTCCATTTCAATCCATTCTTTGAAATGATATATCCTTAGCTGACTTATGAAAACTTTTTCAGCAGGCTGAGGTTTCAATATCAGTTCAACTTTATTTACGTCGCAGCATCTCAAACTTATAATCGAGCGAATATTAATTATATAATTTTTATTGACCCGGTAAAACTCTCCATGGTCAAGCATATCGTAGATATCATGCAAATTGCCTGACACTTTGTTTTTACTGCCATTTCGTAAATCCACCAGGTAGCAGCTTTTATTTTCCAGATATATATAAGCGATATCTGTTGTTCTGAAAACAACATATTCGTCCCCTCTTCTGAGGATCACCCGCCTGCAATTCCTGCTGACTGTACCTTCCATGAAAATTTAAATGGCTTTATAAAATTATTAACAACTCGTGCAGTGGTATTTTTTGGGGGATTAAATCCCGCCTCGGGGGGGATATCCATTCATAAAAAAAAATTTGACGAAAGATTAAAATACTTTTCATTTTAATAAAATCGGCCATGAAAAAAATTTACGGTATCATATTGTACGTTGCCATTCTAATGGCAACAAATCAAAAGACTTATGGACAATTGACAAATGAATTGCAACGGGCTGATTCTTTTTATATGAATAAAAACTGGGGAACTGCCAAAATGATTTATCTGAAATATCTGGGGGATACATCCAAAAACAGTATGATCTGGAACAGACTGGGCTTTTGTAATCAGAACCTGGGTTTATATGCAGACGCTATCGCAGATTATAATAAATCTCTGGCAAATAATCCAAATCCGCTGGTGAAGGGAAGTGCAATGTCCAGACTGGCCATGGTATATTCTATCCAGAATAAACCTGAGGAATCAACGGGCTGGCTATTGAAGGCAACTGCCACTGGATACAATGCCCTGCAGGATCTGGATAGTCTGGCAGCTTTTAAAAATCTCAGGTCCGCTTCAAACTTTAAGGAGATCAGATTAAAGGTATACGAAATGGTTTATCCATGCAGCAGGGAACCGCGGAATCACGATTTCGATTTCTGGATCGGGGACTGGAATTGTTACCGTACCGGAACACAGATATTATCAGGAACGAGTCACGTGGAAGCGATGGCTGGCGGTTGTGCCATTCTTGAAAACTATTCAGCTACGCAGGCCTATTCCGGAAAGAGTTTTAATTTCTACGACACCATTAAAGGCAAATGGGAACAAAACTGGATCGGCTCCGGGGGATCCAGTGACAGGCAGCGTTATTACAATGGCGAATACAAAAACGGATCCATGCATTTCACCTATGAAATCGTGAATACAGACGGCAGTAAAACAAAAGGGACTTTTATATTCTATAATATCAGCAAGGACTCTGTTCGTCAGTATCAGGATGTAACCGACGATAGCGGAAAGATTATTTCGGTCACCTACGACTTAACCTATCTGCGAAAAAATTAAAACATATTCTTCTTTCAGGACTTCAGGATTTAATGCCTTATTTTACAGGGGTACCCCTAAAGTACAGGCATGAGAAGATTGCGTTTTCGCAGACGAAGAAAAGCCAGTGGATATTCAGTCCAAAACAAAATAAAACTTGTTCGTGGAGGGAAGCCCTATTTTGACCAGATCATTGAGATGATCGACCAGGCGCAGAAGATCATACAATTTCAGGTTTATATCTTTGATTACGATGAAACGGGAAAGGCAGTAACGGAAGCCCTGATAGCGGCTGCCAAACGACAGGTTCAGGTTTATCTCATGGCAGACGGATATGCGTCTCAAAAACTTCCACGGTCATTTATTCGCGAAGCTGAGCAGTCCGGAATTCATTTCCGGTTTTTTGAACCGCTTTTCAAGAGCCGGAATTCTTATTTTGGAAGAAGGATGCATCACAAAGTCGTTGTAACAGACAACCGGTTTGCTTTGGTAGGCGGAGTGAATATCAGTAACCATTATAATGATTTACAGGACCAGCCAGGCTGGCTTGATTTTGCTTTGTTTGTAGAAGGTGAGGTTGTACATGAACTTTGCCGTGTCTGTGAAGAGATCTGGAATGGGTATCTGCCGGTCAAACCTGTTCATCTTTGTAATAATACAGAGGTTTCATTTAACATTCCATCTGATGAATTTTGTGAAGTGAGAGTAAGGCGAAACGATTGGATAACAAAAAAAAATCAGGTTTCCCGAAGTTATATTGAAATGTTCAGCAGGGCCGAAAATCATATCATTATGATGTCTGGTTATTTTTTACCAGGTCCCATTATCCGAAGGAATATGAAAAAGGCTGCAGCCAGGGGTGTGAAAATAAAACTGATTCTTGCGGGCATGTCTGATGTGATGGTCGCGAAATATGCGGAACGATACATGTACAATTGGATTTTCAGGAATAACATTGAACTTTTCGAGTACAAGCCATGTGTGTTACATGGTAAAGTGGCGACCTATGATAAAAAATGGGCTACTATCGGGTCATACAATGTTAATATCATCAGCGCCTATGCCAGTCTGGAGTTAAATATGGATGTAAATAATTCCGAATTTGCCGGTATGCTGGATGACACCATGGAGAAAATCATACGGAATGATTGTGTGCAGGTAACGGAACAAAATTTCAGTTCGCAGAATGGCATTTTTACTAAAATATGGGAGCTGATTTGTTATTGGTTTGTGCGACTGCTTTTTTATCTGTTCACAATTAATTTTAAACAAAGATCTTGAAGCACTAAAGCTGAACGCTCAACACTCAACGCATCAGTCTTGTCCTTCGATTCTTCTCATAAAAAACCTGATCGATTCCCAATTCCAATGCGCAAATCTCCCGCGCTGTACGACAAGTTGGTTAGCGTCGGAATCCTGCAGGTAATAATGAAATACAAAATGTGCGCCTGCGTCCTGCCACCCCATCATCTGACCGAATCGTAGATCATTGAATACAACTCCCTGCGCGGATGTATCTGCGGTAAAATATCCCTGGGAGAAGCGGATCAGTTCGTGCAGGTCATGCCTGTCGCGAAATGGATCTAATAAATAATTCTTTCGGGGAAAAAAACGGAAACTGATCTGATGACTTTTATCAAAGACTGAGTGATAGCCGATCTGAAATCCCGAATCTGTTTCAGCCACATCATACCATAACCAATTATTAAATGGCGTGGGCGTTGTTATGAACCTGTTGTATTGCAATCCCTGATTTCGCAGGGCAAGTCGCATATCCCGATTCATCCTGATTTTATTTACTCCACAATAGACTAAATAAACGGAACAAAAAATCAAACCCAGTTTCGCCCATTTGCTTCTCTTATTACTGCTGCGGTTTAATACCCATAACGCAATAGCTGCAACTCCGGGCCAAACAGAGAAAAAAGGATCCGCCACAAAAATCACATTGAACGAAATTCGCTGATGGTTAAAGGGCTCAAACCAGCCGATTCCATAGGCATTGAATGCATCCAGGAAAAGATGGCTTGCTATTTCAGTACCCATAAATATCAGCCAGGTTTTTATAGGAATATTTTCCACCCGGTGCCGGTGTCTGAATAAAAATGCCAGAGCAAGTATAAAAAGAAAACCAAATAAAAAGGAATGTGTAAACCCGCGGTGGGCCATTAAATCATCTGCGTTATTGAGCCAGAATGACGCGATAAAATCGATATCCGGTAAACTGGCTGCAATGGCTCCATATAACATTGCTTTTTTTCCAATCTTCTTACCCAAAAAAAGATCCCCGATACATGCTCCAATTGCAATATGGGTTAAACTGTCCATCTATATGATTAGTGAGAAATGAAAGAGTGTTGGAAGATAATCGAAAAAGACAGAACCAGGTGTTTATCCGTGTCAGGGAAGTAATTCGAGCGCATACAGATAGCCGTCTGCGCTGCCAAAATATATGGAACTGCCATATATAGCAGGTGAGGATACAATGGAACCCATAGTATAAAATGTATTCATCACTTTTACGCTGGAAGCATACAGAGTCAGATCTTCTTTTGCCCCCGCGTAGGAAAAATCGAGCTCGCCTTTCTGATTTAATATGCCGGCAGCATGCAACTTCCTGCTGTCGGTGGAAAAGGTTTGCCAGTTCTTACCACCTGACCTCAGATCCAGGGCATAGAAGTTTCCTGTGAAATCCCCAAAATAAGCTGTGCGACGGGAGATGGCCGGAGATGAATACAAATACCCATTTGCCTTCATGCTGAATTTTTTTCTTCCTGTTTTTGTATCCAGCGCATATAACAAATACGAATCGGATGTACCGAAAAATACGGTGCTGTCAATGATCGCAGCTGTTGTAAGAACCCAGGAATTGTCCGCGGAGAAACTCCAGAGAGAATCCCCCGTCCTGGCTTTCAGCGCATAAAAAAAACCATCCCTGGCACCAAAATATAATACCCCGTTCGCAATCGCAGGAGAAGCCTGTATACCTTCCAATACATGAGATACTGGTTGTTCCCTGGTTTTAAATTTCCAGACCTCTTTCCCGGTTTGAGCATCAACCGCATACAAATATGTATCCCAGCTGCCGAAATAAACGATTCCATCATACAGTGCGGGACTGGAATGGATGATTCCGTGGGTCTTAAATTTCCATTTTAAGGTGCCGCTGATTGCATCCAGCGCGTATAAATTACCATCGCTGCTGCCAAAATAAACAGTAGGACCGCTGTTTATGCCGGGGCCATTCACTCCGACAACCGGCGAAGAAAGAAAAAAATCCCAGAGATCCTCCATGTACATATCTGCCGGCTTCATTGTCCACAATCCATTAGCGCCCACTTTCTTTTCGCCTTCCGTTTTAAATTTCCAGGATTCCTTTCCGGTTACTGCATCCAGGGCATAACAATAGCCATCGTAACTCGTAAAATAAACCGTGCCATTGAAAATAGTAGCCGTGGAAGAAACTGCTCCGCCGGTATGAAATTTCCAACTCAATGCACCCGAATAAGTTCTGATTGCATACAGATTACTATCCTCGCTTCCGATATATGCAAGGCCATCTTTAATGACCGGGGATGAAAAAATCTTACCGGTGGTTTTAAATTTCCATCTCACAGGTCCGAGGCCTCTCCCGGCAGCACTGCGATAAACGCCGGTATGTGCTTCATCTGCATGAAATACATCATTCCAGGTAGACAGGTTCGTACAATGCGCAAATAAAAAACACGAAATGATCAGGACCGGATATATTTTCTTCATGGTTATTCAGATCAAAAAAGATGGACGTTTCTAAATGAACGGTCGCGGAAATTCTTAAACGTTTTATCAGTGCGATTTTCTTTTCGGTAAGTGAAATGAATTGAAAACACGCAAAACATTGGGCGGCCTTCTGGCGTACGCCGGGGACATGCTTTTACCCAGGGGGGCATATATCTTATCGAGATCCTGGTCGGAGTTGAACAAAACATAAATATCTTTTCTGCCGTCGGATGCATCTACCCACTCATTCTGCTTCGTCTCGATATTAGTCTTTTTGTTCTGAATGATGAGCAGGAATGTATCACTTTGGAGATTGGGTAGTTTAAATTTGAAACGGCCCTTTGAGTCAGTTTGGGTTTCACTCTGAATCGGGCTGATGATTTTTACAACTGCATCCACGGGCACCATTGAATTTCTGTCCGCAGAAACAAAACCCGAAATTTCGGTCTTCGGCACCGATTTAAACTGATTGTATAAGGTGATGGAGAATGTGATCACAGCCGCTATGGAGGCAAAAATGACTTTTCCCTTGGAAAAAAAAGCAACTATCGACGCTTTCGTGATCATAACCGGACGACTAAAATAAGTAAAAATACTGTACGTAAATTCGCCCCATGGAAATAGGAATTAGCAGTTTCGCGGAATTAACGCCGGACCCGGTCACAGGCAATACAGTCAGCGGACATCAGCGTATGATGGATTTAATGGAAGAAATTGAACTGGCAGACCAGGTGGGTTTGGACGTGTATGCGCTCGGCGAACATCACCGGCCTGATTTTATCGTTTCGTCGCCGGCGGTCGTGCTTGCAGCAGCAGCCGTGAAAACCAATCATATAAAGCTTTCCAGTGCTGTCACCGTTCTTAGCTCGGACGATCCGGTCAGGGTATTTCAGGATTTCGCAACCGTTGATCTTCTCTCAGGCGGACGCGCCGAAATCATGGCAGGTCGCGGCTCTTTTATTGAATCGTTCCCTTTGTTTGGTTATGATTTGAAGGATTACGATGAATTATTCTCCGAAAAACTTGAATTACTACTCAAACTGAATGACTCGGAAAAAGTAAGCTGGAAAGGGAAACACCGGCCGCCCATCCAAAATCTGGGTGTTTATCCGAGACCATTCCAAAAAAAATTACCGGTATGGATAGCTGTTGGGGGTACCCCGGAATCTGTGATACGGTCAGGCAAACTGGGCTTACCCATGGCGCTGGCCATTATTGGGGGTAGTCCGGCTAATTTTCTTCCCCTGGTTGAACTTTACCGGAAAACATCTGCTGCAGCAGGTCATGGTCGCCTGCCACTGGCTGTTCACTCTCACGGATATATTTCTGAAGATTCCCAGAAGGCGGCTGACGAATTTTTTCCTTCCTATGCCTATGTGATGTCCAACATCGGAAAAGAACGGGGATGGCCGCCTACGACCCGTGCTCAATTCGAAGCGGGCAGATCCAGGCAGGGAGCCCTGTTGGTCGGATCTCCGCAACAGGTAATAGATAAAATTCTATTTGAAAAGCAATTATTCGGGCTTGACCGGTTTCTGTTGCATGTAAGTGTGGGAACCATGCCGCATGCTCAGATCATGCATTCGATCGAATTATTCGGCACACAGGTCGCGCCGGTGATCAGGAAAGGTTGACGGTTGGCGGTTTTTTTCGATGACCGATGACCGATGACCGATGACCGCTCGCGGTGGAACCACTTCAGGATTTGTCGGGATTTCTTCGGGACGGCTTCGACAGTTCTTAGGGAGTTCTTCGGAATTCCTTCGGTATTCCTTCGGGACGGCTTCGGAACCGCTTCGGGACGGCTTCGGGACGGCTTCGATAGTTCTTCGGGAGTTCTTCGGGAACTCCCGAAGAAAACACCTGCATTTCCCGAAGAACTCCCGAAGAACCGTCGAAAAGATCCCGAACCAGACACGACGCAATCTCCTGCCCATCACCTGGTTATCCCGAAAAAATCACGAAGACTCAGCGAATACATGCCCTTATTCGTCATTTAAGGATATGATTTCCAATGGCTTATCAGCCAGAAATGAAATATTTGGCAAAAAAAAGCCCCCAATCGGGGGCTTTCTGAATAGACCGTACGGATCAATAAGGCCAGATTATAGTATACACTTTTCCATTCGCGCCGGTAAATACCAGTTTGAAATAATAAGTTCCTGTACCCGGACATCCTGTCGGATTACCATTTGCATCCAAACCATAGGTGATAACGCCTGTCCCCTTGTCGACTGAAACGGTATTCTGACCACTTGTGAGTCTGAAATCACAATCCTGACGGATTACTTTAGGCTGCGTGATTTCGCTGGTAAAAGGGTTCCCAAAGCGATCGGTACCCCATTCTGCGATGTCACTATGCGTTCCGTCTGAATAAGTTCCCGTAGTTGTTATTACGATTCCGTTGTCATAGGTAAACACCCGCTGTTTTGAAACATTCCAGGTTTTCTGTGCTCCATTTTTAAAATCAATTACCAGGTTACCCTTGATAGTATGTGTAATGGTCTGGAGAGTTGCGAGATCTTTCAACAAACCACCACTCACGTTCGTGAAGGTTGCTGAACCATTCAATACAATTGCTTTTCCATCCCGTATGCGGGTTATTTTTAAATCAGTAATGGTTGCGGTTACAATGGCTCCTGCATTTTTCCACCGCTGTCCTACCGCCATTGAAATCGTTACTGTACCAGAACGTGTCCTGTTCCCCCAGCAATTTGTTCCATCATATACAATGGTAACAATCCGCTGACCATTCGCCGTATCATAGGTAATCGTTGCATCACAGATCAAACCGTGAACGTTGATGAGACCGGAAAGGCCATTAGTTCCTTTTACATCATTCACTACCGTATTGCCGGAATTGCCTGTACTTAAGGATCCCGAAAAATCAGATTGACCGTTTAATGCGGTATTTGCATCATTACTGATGATATCAGATTCAGTGGATACCTGCTGTTCATCATCGGCTGATGTACTTACATTGTTATCAGTGGTTGTACCATTGGTAGCCGATGTATCTTTCTTGCAGGAATAAATGGTTATGCAGGATAACATGCAAAATGCTAGGGCCATCCGGCGGAAAAGGTTTGATTTCATAATAACGATTATTTTTTTACTGAGACAAGATATCGCTAAAGAGGTTTAACGGAATCTTAAAATTATTTTGTTAACAAACCGTTATGCCAATTCAAATGTATTCGTCGGGTTGACGGTTGACGGTTGACGGTTGACGGTTGACGGTTGACGGTTGACCGTTTGGCATTAAGCGTTAAGCGTTCGGCGTTAAGCGTTCGGATTGGGCATTGCGCGTTGGGCAGATAACAACATGGATATTTTGCTGTGCAGATCTTCCGGACGAAAGGGTTTGGGGACAAATTCCATAAAGCCTTTGGATAAAAGATCAGCGCGCATATTATCATATACCGCAGCCGTAAAAGCAATGGCCGGAACGGAGGAGTTAATTTTTCTAATTTCCCCCAGCGCTGTGATGCCATCCATCTCCGGCATTTCCAGGTCGATCAGAATCAAATCAAATGTATGCTGTGAGAACAGGTCAACCGCCTGTTTTCCATTATAAGCTTCTCTTACTTCTATACCCCACTTCATCAGGAACCGCCGCGCAATGGACATGTTTATGGCGTTGTCTTCTGCAACCATCACTTTCACACCGGGGAACATCGACAAATGTTTGACCTTGTCTTCATTTATATATTGCTTCCTGTTTTCGTTGATGGCCAGTTTTAATGTAAAATGAAAAGTTGAACCCCTGCCTTCTTCACTTTCAAGCTGAAGCTCTCCGTGAAAAAGATTAACCAGTTTTTTTGTAATAGCCAGACCAAGACCCGTACCTCCGTATTTGCGTGTCGTGTTCACATCCGCCTGCGTAAAACTTTCAAAAATCTCCTGTTGCTTGTTGGCAGGAATACCAATTCCAGAATCCTTCACCATAAATTGTATCGTCGCTTTCTGGCTGGTAGAAAAGATTTTTTTTGCGACCACCGTTATTTCACCGTAGTGCGTAAATTTCAATGCATTTGAGATCAGGTTACTAAACACCTGGTTCAATCTTGTCTCGTCCGTCAACACTTCTATATCCAGACTGTCATATTCCATTTTAAACCCAAGGCCTTTGGCCTGCGCCTGTGTTCCAAATTGCAGATTGATCTTATCCAAAAATTTTTTAAGGTCTACCGGATGTTCTCCCAGTTGTAATTTGCCCACTTCGATTTTTCCAAAATCGAGGATTTCATTAATCAGCATCATCATGTGCTCTGAGGAATATTTTAGTATATCAAGATGTGATTTCTGGTCGGGCAGATAATTTTCCTGTAACAACAGGTTGGATGTACCAATGATTCCATTGAGGGGTGTTCGCAACTCATGACTCATATTCGAAAGAAACCGTGATTTGGCCTGCGAGGCTACTTCGGCTTTTTGCTTGGCCTTCATCAGTTCGAACTGAGCCGTCTTAATTTCTGAAATATCCAGTATGCTGATCTTTAAAAATTTTCTTCCGAGATCCAGGAAAGGAACAATATTTACAAATGCAAAAAAAGTTCTTTCTGCGGAAGTGATCGCAAGTTCTCCCTGCCAGTCCCTGGCCAGATTATTGGAAAGATTTGATTCGACGGATTTAAATAGTTTAATGTGCTCACTGGTGAACCAGTCTTCAATCGCCGTGCCCTCAATCTCTTTTTTATTTTTTATGTGCAGTAAATCACAGGCCCTGTTATTACACCCGATAATCTTCCTGCTTTCTGAATCCATGATCAAAACTCCGTCCAGCGAGGTATTATAAATAGTGTCGACAAAATGTTTTTCTTTCAGGATTGCCTCTTCATGATCTCTGTTTACCCTGAAAATGAAATAGGAAAAGAAAGTTGTCAGGGTCAGTGAGATGGCCAGGTTTGAATTGTATAATCGAACAAACATGCCGGCAATCCGTACCTGGTAATAATTTTCGAAGGGGCTGAGATTTAAACAAATTAAAACGGATATAATCGTAATGAGGTACACAAATTTAAGCTCCGTAAAATTTCTTTTAACATCAATCACCAGCGTCATTACAAGGAAATAAGGGAAGTACAACAGGTATTCACCCGCACGCAAACCTTCCATATAATTCATCACGATCAGGTACAGGTTAAGATTAACAATGGCGATGACACGCGCCATTTCGAATCTTTTCTTTGCATTGAGATGAAAGGCCAGGATAAAAATATAACCAGCAGACAGGTTGATCAGTGCGCTGATATAAAGGCTTAAAGTAAAGTAACTGACAACTGATAAAAGGGTCCCGCAAAGAGTCAATAAAATAAACTGGTTAAAGCGTACAATCTTCTTGCGTTGGGAATCGGTGTTGCTGGGATCCAGCCCCGAATACATAATATCCTGATATACAGACCACAATACAGGCGAAAGTCGGGATTTCAGGGAGGGTATCAGTGGATTTAATTTGAATATTAAAACGTGAGGGCATAATAATTATTATTTAAAGCGTTAATATAAATGAATCCAGATACATGAATAACCTCAATACCTCTAATGCATTCGTTTTCAATGCCGAAATAGATGCAAATTATCTAAACAGCCTCTACGGCAGTGACTTCGTATATCTGCAGGAAGTGTTTGAAACGGTTTTGGTTGACTATCAGTCATTAACCGATAATATCGAATACAGTTATTCTTCCGGCAACCTTTCTGCTCTGCGGTCGGCAGTCCATAAAATCAAGCCCGTTTTTGGGTTTGTAGGTCTTACAGCCGTACAGCTCCAGTGTCAGCAATTTGAACAAATCTGCGGCACTGTTACTTCTCCAGATCATCTTTCAGGCGATTTCGAAACGCTAAAAAATAAAATATTCCATAGCAGGCAACTCATAGAAGAAGAAAAGAAAAAATTGGAAATATTTAATAGCAATTGTTCATGATTCTCAGCTGTATTATTGTAGAAGATTTACAGGTAGCCGCCAATTATCTGAAAAATTGTTGTGAAAAAAGCGGACAGGTAGAAGTCAGAGGTCATTTCAGTAATGTAACCGATGCGCTTTCATTTCTGAACAGCAACTCGGTCGACCTGATTTTCCTCGACGTCGAAATGCCTGGTGCGAACGGATTTGAATTACTTGATCAGATCGCGTTTTCGCCTAAAGTAATTCTTACCACCGCCAAAGAGGAATATGCATACAATGCATTTCAATATAATGTGTCTGATTACCTGATGAAACCATTTACCTATCAGCGCTTTCTGGAGGCCCTGCAAAAAATTCAACCATCCAAAGAAACGATTTCCACCAATAGCGCATCGGACCATTTATATATCAAAACGGATGGTAAACTAATCCGGCTGAATAATGATTCCATTCTCTATATTGAGAGTATGGGTGACTACGTGAAGTTTGTTACCATCGACGGAAAGAAATATATTACTCACAACACCATAAAGAATCTGGAAGAGAAAGTCAGCAAGCATCATTTTCTCAAAGTGCACCGGTCATATATCGTTAACCTGCATAAAATAGACGATATGCGGGAAAATCTGTTATTTATTAAAGGAAATGAGATTCCCGTCAGCAAAGCCAATAAGGCGGATGTATTCAGGAGATTGAATATCGTATAAAACGCAAAGCTTAAAGCCAATCAGTCAACTACTAACGGCCAACCGTCAACCTATCTCCAGTTCCTTCAGTATATCCTCTGCTTCAACCGTTGTCTTTACATACTTTCGAAAAACTAATTTGGAGATGCCATAAAAGAAGAGATATCCAACAGCATACCACAACCATAATCTGGTTTCAACGAAAAGATCCTTCCCCGCCATCAGCTGACCCATCACTGGCAGAACAGTTAAAAGTAATACTGCTCCCAGATAAAAACTCAGTTTCTGTACGAATACGAATTGCTGTTTCCCTTTTGAATATTCCTTCAGCGATTGTCTGTAATTATTATCCGAAATATTTACTGACCGGACCTTGTGTATCGCATTAAATGATAAAATGGGTAATAAGAGCAGAATAAGAACTGAAATAATACCACATATCATCAAATACCATTTATCTAGTTTTTGAAAACTGACTAAAATATAAACCACATCAGCAAAACATATCAGTGATCCGATCATTTCGGGTATAAAAATCTTCATTATTTTATTTTTATAATCCGATTTTGTCATTTTGATAATCAATGAATCAGTCAATTTTTTTTGTTGTTCCATCTTCACTGACATTTCTTCCCAAAGGGATTTCATTTCTTCGAATTCCATAGTAATCTATTTATTTATTTTACTAATCAGTTTCTGTTTTATCCGGCCCAGCCGGGTACCGATATTGGTGGTTGTAAACCCGGTAATGACAGCCATTTCTTCATATGACTTCCCTTCCAGGTAAAGAAGGATAATTCCTTTTTCCACTGTGTTCAGTTCCCTGATATGAGCATATAATATTTCAAATCGTTCTTCACGTGCATGATCATCGGTATCCGGTCTGTTTAAGTCCCATTCATTGATGGGCAACAATCTTACTTTTCTTTTTTCTTTATTTATATTCGAAATGGCCGTATTCAGGGCAATCCGATACATCCAGGTGCTTAGTTTGGATTCATTTCTGAAGGAACTGAAAGATTTCCAAAGCTGATAAACGATTTCCTGGTAGAGATCCCGTTCATCTTCCCGGTTGTTGGTGTATACTTTGGAAACCTTGTATATCAGGGCCTGATTTTCCTGTATGACGCGAACAAACTCCGTTTTATTTTGCATGGCTGAATACCCGTATCCAGATTAGTATCTGTTCGGCTGTAAAAGTCACATTCAGGAAGAAGTATTTTTATTTATCAGCGTTCCACCGGTTATTTTTTCTGTTTATATCCGGCAAAACATCGTCAGGATCCAATACGACTTCGCTGATTTTATGGGCAGAAGCATATTTTAATGTCCATACAGCACCGCGCTGCCATATTTCCACGGGCAAACGGATCGTTTCTGACTGACCGTTGGTCTGAACGATTTTCAGAATAACCGGCATGATCATCTTGTTCTTGTTTTCAATCGTGATGAAGGCTCCTTTTGCGGGATCATTATCCACATACTTTATCCCGGTTACGGCCTGATCCAGGGTCCACACGGTAAAAAACCACTCTTTCCAAAACCAGTTTAAATCCTCACCGGCCGCATTGTTTATACAATGAAAAAAATCATAGGGAGTAGGATGTTTAAAAGCCCAGGCCTCCGTGTATTTTCTAAAAGCATAATCAAAGCGATCCTTTCCGACAACAACATCACGAAGCAATTTCAGCCCATACGCCGTTTTACTATAATATTGATAATGCTGCGCATAATCCATCGCTTCGGAAACTGTCATCAGCGGATCGCGCAGATCGGGAAGCGTACTCTGGTCGAGCCAGGCAAAATGATTTTTATTAAACAGGGCCGGATCATGCGCATATTCTCCATGATTGAAAATTTCATTGGCGTAATAATTTATATAGGAATTAAACCCCTCGTCCTGCCACATATATTTTCTTTCATTCGAGCCCACGATCATCGGATACCAGTTATGTCCTATTTCATGAGCGATTACAAACCACAGCGGTGCTTTGGAGGACTTCCAATCATTAAAAATCATTCCCGGATATTCCATACCGGTAATATTTGAACCAATATTTACAGCTGTACTCCACGGATATTCAAAAAAGTTTTTTGAATAGATTTCCATACTGTTTTTTAAATACTCCGTCGCTCTCGACCAGGCTGTGTCCCCGGTACTTTCCGGCGGATAAGCTGACATGGCCATCGCATGTTTTCCGGAGGGCAGGTTAACTCTTGCGGCATCCCATACCAAACCTTTGGATGCCGCCCAGGCCACGTCTCTGGTATTTTTCATTTCAAAATGCCAGGTAAGCATGGACTTGCCTGTGGGACGTGTAGATGGCTTTCCGATTTCCGCGGCACTTACTATAGTGACTTTCTGATCGCTTGCAGCGGCGGCGGCAAGTCTTTTGATTTGATCACCCGTCAATACTTCAGCGGGATTTTGCAAATCACCGGATCCATAAACGATCATTTCTGAGGGAGCAGTAATATAATATTCGTAATTACCATAATCGCAATAGAATTCTCCCAGCCCCATATAAGGCAATGTATTCCATCCTTCCACATCATCATATACGCACATGCGCGGATACCATTGTGCGATCGTATATACTACACCCTGTTTAGTGTATAATCTTCCCATGCGATCAGATCCATCAGCAGGGATCCGGAAACTATAATTCATCTGAATTGAAATCTTACCGCCCTTCGGGAGAATGGGATTAGTTAATCTGATCTGCATCCTGGTGTCAGATATGACCGGTTCCACTGAATAATTTTTGCTATCAGTAATGACTGTCATGTTTGAAATGTGGAATCCCCCCTGATCTATTGCTTTTACTCCCATCAAATCATTTATCCCGGGTGTAGCGGCAACTCCACGGGAATTCAGATTAAAAAGATTCTGGTCTAGCTGCAGCCACACATATTCCAGCTGGTCAGGGCTGTTATTGATATATGAAATTGTTACGTCGCCGGTAATACTGGTATCTTTTTCATTCAATGTTGCATGGATGAGATAACTGGCGCTGTTTTGCCAGTACATGGGCCCCGGAGTTCCATTGGCGGAACGATAGGCATTACCTGCAGGAGGATTAAAACCCTGTGTAAAAAAATCGTGCGGATCATAGGTCTCTGTGTTCGTTCTGTTCTGGGCAATGGACGTTTTACAAAGAATAAATAAAAGGATAAACAGGCACTTATACATTGGATTGTTTTGATTCAATTTACTATTTAAAGTCTTATCTACTAAGGGTTTACCCTTAGTGGCCCTCATTCTTTTATTCGTTTATCGTCCTTTTTACCCCGAAAATCGAAGGTTTCACACTGACTATCGAATAAGCTATGGCAAGCGTGAAAGCGTTTGCATCTTTGTATTGTCAAGCAGCAGCAGGCCTAAAATAAAAACCCGGACCGACCTAAGAAAAACCAGGAAAATCCGATAGAAACCTTTGAAACCGACCAGATCCTTTGAAACCGACCAGATCCTTTGAAACCGACCAGATCCTTTGAAACCGACCAGATCCTTTGAAACCGACCAGATCCTTTGAAAACCGAATGAACTGATCGACCAACTGAAAACATTAAATTCTGAACATTGTAAACCGATCCCTGAAAAAATTGTTGATACGACCCCTGAACCACTATCCTTTTGAAAAAAACGCGAATCCAGTTATGAGAACCATGTAAATCTGTACCTTTTCTTGACGGAAAATTAAATTTTGATGACCCTTTATTAACAGATTTTGACGGCCACCTTTTGGTGGCCGTTTTTTTATTTATTTACCTCTATCGTACAGATCACAATTCCGTTTTTATTTTCATCTGAGGTGAAATGGATATTCCCTTTGGGAGAAAGATCAGCCTGGATAAAACGGTTGGATGAACCCAGTGCGGCACGTAACCTGGCTGCGTAATCTCCTGTTTTATTCTGACTTATTTTTTCATTGAGTGCACTCCAGTTCAGGCTGTCCTTACTGACAACTACCGCCATTTCATCCCGGTTACCGACGCTATCGGGCTGCATACTTTTGTCTTTGGGGAATAAGCGATATCCGGCAATGCCACAAAAAGGTGAGTATTTGGTTTTTGTGGGATCATCAGATCTGGGATAGGGAAACAATGTATAACTGCTTCCATCTGTTTCCTTTCCGAATACATAAATATAACATGGTGACTCATTTCGAATTTCCATTTTAAAACGTGTGCCCCGTTGAACGGGAGCGGTTGTTTCGAAAACATTTTCACCGGCTTTTTTCAAAATGATATAATCACCTGCAACAGTTTTTTTTCCGTTATAGGACACCTGAACCAATCCGACTTCGCATTCAAACGGTTTGCTGGCTGCTGCTCCAACAGCCGGCATGGATTCCAGTCCATATGCTTCGCGAACAAAATATTGAAAATGTTTATACCTGACCCAGGCGAACCCGTTATTACCCCATTGTGGCCCCCAGCTGTTCATAATCAGAAATGCCCCGCCGTATTTCGCATCGTCATAACCGACAACGCATTGAGCGTGGCCACCAAAACCCATCATGCTTGCATCGTCCTGTGTAGGATTCCATACATCCTGACCCATCATGGGCTGCATATAAGAACCACCCACCATCATTCCTATGACCACAGGAGCACCCTGCGAAAGATTTTCTTTTATAGCTCGTAAATCAATCTTATCTGTCCGGTCACCCACTGTAAGACGGTTGGAACCACGCATGCGAAACTGTCTTGCCTGATCAAGTAATTGCTGGTCGGGTTGTTTGGAACAATCCTGATCGCTGTACGGAAAAGATTCATAAGGAACTGATCCCTTCTGGCTCATGAAATCCATGGCCCGATTGATATAAGATCCTTCGCATCCATCCAGACCGATCTGATTATATAAAAATGCAGGACTAAATTTTATACTGTTCGGGTTTTCACCTGTTCTGGCGGATTCAAGAATTGTGCGGGCACCATAAGCGCTACTCCAGGCAACACAACTTCCCTGTTTCCCCTGATCACCAACAGCTGGTGCATATTTTAAAAGATTGGCTGATTCCGGCAACGGATTTTTGTTATCGTCATCAGAAAGAGATTCGTACACTTTTGATTTATCAAACTGGCGGGGATCCAGGATGCCTCCTGTTGCCAACTGCTGAACCTGTTGGGAGATGCTTCCTATATTGCAACCTCCTCCCCGTCCTAATAAAAAATAGGCACCGATCCCCAGACCGACAATCAGAAGCAGACTTTTAGGACCCCTAATCAGGCCAAATATCAATGGAAGCAAACCGAACAAACCACCACCACCACCTGACCCGCCTCTGCCACCCGAATCACCCCCTTCAAAACCTCCACCACTGTCGTCTGCATCCGGCTGATCATCTGTCATGCGTATCGGCATACCAAGTATTTATGGATGAAGAAATGAAAAATGTTTTCATGTGGCCGCGCGGCTCTGAAAATAATCAATGCAGTGAAAAAGAAAAAATTTAAATAACGTCCAGCTGATTTCGCAGGAGGTCATCAAACTGATCGCGGCGGCGGATCAGATGTGATTTCCCTTCCAAAACCAATACTTCTGCTGGTTTGAACCGGGAATTGAAATTAGAAGACATTTCAAAACCATATGCGCCGGCATTCCGGAATACCAGATAATCTCCTTCGCGAACAAGATTCAGAGGTCGATCCCAGGCGAAAGTATCGGTCTCACAAATATTACCGACAACAGAATAATTTTTCATGGGCGCGCCCGGATTACTGATATTCTCGATGTGATGGTAGGCGTCATAGAACATAGGTCGAATCAGGTGATTGAACCCGCTGTTCACGCTGACAAAATCTGCAGCACTGGTTTCTTTCAGCACATTCACTTTTGTAATAAAATGCCCGGCAGCACTTACCAGGAATTTGCCTGGCTCAAACCAGACCTGGAGCTTTCTTCCATTTTTATATGGATGATTGGTAAAGGCCAGTTTCACTTTTTCCGCCAGTTCAAGAATATCCGTTTCCTGTTCGCCTTCTTTACTGGCTACTTTAAATCCACCGCCCAGGTCAATAAATTCCAGGTGTTCAAAATGATTCGAAATATCAAACAATACTTCAATGCCTTTCAGAAATACATCGACGTCTTTGATTTCGCTGCCGGTATGGATATGAAGATCACTGATATGTAGATTGTATTTTTCCACTACTCTCAGAATAAGATGAATCTGATCAACCGGTATTCCGAATTTACTTTTATCGTGGCCGGTTGAAATTTTCAAATTACCACCAGCCAATATGTTTGGACGCAGCCGGATACCTATCGGGTATGAATTACCGAATGTTTCGCCGAATTTCTCCAGGTTCGAGAGGCTGTCGATATTAACGTATACACCCAGTTCTTTGGCTTCCCTGATTTCATTAAATTCGATACCATTGGATGTATATAAGATACGGGATGCAGGAAATCCCGCATGAAAGGCAAGTTTCACTTCGTTGATAGAACTGCAGTCCACATTAGCTCCCAGGTTCCTGATATATCTGAGCACGTTCACATTCGTCAGTGCCTTGCAGGCATAGAAAAAAACGGTATTGGAGTTTGCAAATGCATTTTGAAGTTTCCCAAATTGCTCTTTTATTTTTTCTGCGTGGTAAACATAGAGAGGTGTTCCATATTCCCCGGCAATTTGAATAAGACTGTCGTTAGTAAGAGAAGTAGACATTTTGCAAAGTATGGAAGTGTGGAAGTATGGAAGTATGAAAGTGAATGACCGGATCCTTGAGTGTTACGTTTCAGGCTTCATTTTCTGATTCGGGTGAATTATTTTCAAGCAACTCTCCTTCTTCACTCACTACAAGTGCCTGTGTAATCTCAGGAGTTGCGGGTGTAAAATTTATCAGCGAAGGCTCTTCCATGCTTTCCCCCAATACTTCTCTCAGGCGCGGCAGATCAGCCGTCTGGTTGATTCCAAAATAATCCATAAAGGTCTTGGATGTTGAATAAATCAACGGTTTACCCGGCATCTCTTCATTACGGCCGATAATTACGATCAGTTCTTTTTCGAGCAGCTTCTGAATAGAATAATCGCTGTTCACTCCGCGTATGGATTCAATCTCGCCTTTTGTGAGAGGTTGTTTATATGCTACAATCGCCAGCGTTTCTAATGCTGCCGTAGATAAACGCTTCAGGAATTTTTCACCATTGAGCTGAGCAATGGTTTTATGATATTCTTTTTTGGAAAGGAATTGCCACCCTCCGCCGCTCTCCCTGACTTCAAAAGGATAAAACTCAGCCTTATACTTTTCAACAATCCCCTCAATTCCCGAAGAGACCTGATCCAGGGTTAATTTATCTTCCATGAATCCAAAAGCGTTATTAAGCAGTTCAGTCATTTCCATAGCCGTCAAAGGCTTGTCACTGGCAAAAATCAACGCTTCGATATGGGGGATTAATTCAGCAATATCCATGGGAACAAGTTTGGAAATTTGGAAGACTGGAAGTCTGGAAGTTAAATGAATAAATTGTTACTGCTGCAAAATAGGAAAATAGCATTCAGATAATAAATAATGGAGTTAACAGATGCTCACAATTCACTAACATTTTGAACATAACACTTCCATACTTCCATTCTTCCATACTTTCATACTTGTACTAGCCTTGCAACGCGGCTGCACCCGAAACGATTTCAGTCAATTCAGTTGTGATAGCTGCCTGGCGGGCGCGATTATAAGACACACGCAGAATTTTAAGAATTTCGTTTGCGTTTTCGGTTGCTTTGTCCATGGCAGTCATACGTGCGCCGTGTTCAGAAGCATTGGCATCCAAAACCGCTTTAAATAATTGGGTATTGAGAATTTTCGGCATGAGTTCCCGGAGCAAAACCTCTTTGGATGGCTCGAAGATGAAGTCATTGGAAGTCGCTCCCTTTGATTTCCCGGCTTTTGGAATGGGTAGAAATGGTTCTACGATGAAATTCTGGGAAACGGCATTTTTGAATTCACTATAGATAATATCAACTGCGTCAAACTCGTGATTTTCAAAGGCTTTTACAGCTGTCTGGGCGCAAAGCTGCACTGACTCAAAGTTTAGATGCTGAAATATATCCCGGAATTCTCCGTTTACTTTAAAGTTGTTCTTCAGGAAATGCTCGTAACCTTTTTTACCAATACTCCATATCATCACATTGCCTTTGGCCGTTTGTTCGGGATATTTTTCCCGCATAGTGGCCTTTGCCAGTTTAATGAGGTTAGAGTTATAGGCGCCACAGGATGCCCGGTCGCTGGTGATAAGGATCAACAGAACTTTTTCAATGGGTCTTGGAGTGGATAAGGAAGAACTCAGGTCACCACTGTCGTTGCTGACAATATTGCCAAGCAACTGTTGAAGTTTTTTGGAATAAGGCCGCATTTGCTGAATTGCTTCCTGGGCCTTGCGCAATTTCGTGGCGCTGATCATCTTCATCGCCTTGGTAATTTGCTGAGTGCTCTGGATGGATTTGATCCTGTTACGAACTTCCTTTAGTTGTCCTGCCATATGGGAATTTTAAGCCGGCTGCAAAGTTAGCGGAACAGGCCCAAAAAGCAGTCAGATTATGGAAAAAAAGGACTCGGAAAGCATGATTTCCGGGACCACCGATAAAAAATTTGTACCTTTGCAACCCCTTTATAACTATGTCTAAATCAAAGAAAAGCGATTTACCAGTCATCCTGATTACAAACGATGACGGTATCATGGCTCCCGGTATCCTCAGTCTTGTTGAAGCTGTAAAAGATTTGGGAAAATGCGTCGTTGTTGCTCCTGACAAACCTCAGTCCGGCATGGGCCATGCCATTACCATCGGACAGCCCCTGCGGCTTCAGCCGGTTAACATTTTCGAAGGAATTGAAGCATGGCAGTGTTCAGGCACACCGGTGGATTGTGTAAAACTGGCCGTAGATAAAGTACTTCACCGTAAACCCGATATTTGCCTGAGCGGTATTAACCACGGCGCCAATCATTCCATCAATGTTATTTATTCCGGAACCATGTCTGCCGCTGTAGAAGCCGCCATCGAAAGTATCCCTTCGGCCGGATTTTCCCTGTTGGATCACAGTGTCGAAGCCGATTTTACCGGCGCGCGGAAATACGCCCGGCTGGTGGTTGAGCAAATGCTTCGAACCAAACTGGACAAACACACCGTACTGAATGTAAATATTCCGGCTGTGCCCATAGAGCTGATAAAAGGCGTAAAGATCTGTAAGCAGGCTTATGCTAAATATGAAGAAGATTTTATTGAAAGAAGCGACCCGAACGGAAAAAAATACTTTTGGCTCACAGGTGAATTCGTAAATTTTGACAAGGGCAGAGATTCAGATGTCTGGGCCCTGGAACATAATTATGTAAGCGTAGTACCTGTACAATTCGATCTGACGAATTACACGCTGAAAACCAAACTTGAAAAATCCTGGAAGTTTTGATATTCAAGAAAGACAACCTGAAATTCGGTATTCTCCTCGGCATTCTTGGTCCGCTGCTTGCTATGTTTTTGTATTATCTGTGGGTCTTCAGTGGCACCATTCGATTGTCGGAATATATTTATGTTCTGGGTACAAACAAACAACTGCTCACGGCCATCAGCAGCATCTCCCTACTGGCCAACGCAATTCTTTTTACCGTTTACATAAATACCCATCGGGATAAAACGGCAAAGGGCATATTTGTTGCCACTCTTATTTACGGAATTGCGGTGCTTGTTTATAAATTGGTCCATTAAAGACTAACACGTAACGCTGAACGGGCTTCTGCCACCGTCAACCATCAACCGTTTTACCTAACGAATCCCGCATCTTGCAGAAGAAGGTGGGCCAACCTTCTTTATCTTTGGCTCTCATGAAATATTATATCATCGCGGGCGAAGCATCGGGAGATTTACATGGCAGCAACCTGATCCGTGAAATAAAAATGAGAGATCCCGGAGCGCAGATACGCGGATGGGGAGGTGGACTCATGCAGGAAGCCGGCGCTGACATCGTGAAAGATTATCGCGACCTGGCATTTATGGGATTTACTGAAGTCATCCGCAACCTGCCGACCATTCTGAAAAACATCCGGTTTTGCAAGTCTGATATTTTATGGTTTAAGCCCGATGCCATCATCTTTATTGACTATCCCGGTTTTAATCTGCGCATAGCGGCGTGGGCCAGGGAAATGCGATTTAAAACCATTTATTATATTTCTCCTCAGGTATGGGCATGGAAAGAAAGCAGGGTAAAAAGTATTCGAGAGAATATTGATAAAATGCTGGTCATACTTCCCTTCGAAAAAGAC
The DNA here is from genome assembly GCA_963759335.1 of uncultured Bacteroidota bacterium. GTDB lineage: Bacteria > Bacteroidota > Bacteroidia > Chitinophagales > Chitinophagaceae > Puia. Next base: position 1,049,651 of record CAVWYU010000017.1, on the reverse strand, counting down.
TTCTTTCATAAATGGAACTATGAAGTTGAGTATGTCGGCCATCCCTTGGTAGAAGTGATTGAACGATATAAAAAATCCAAAGAGGCTGGTTTGCCGCCTGAAATCATCATGGCGGGTGGAAAGAAAGGCCATTCACCGCTGCCTTTGATTGCCTTATTACCCGGCAGTCGCAAACAGGAAATTTTAATGAAGCTGCCTGTCATGCTGGAAGCCAGTCGTCATTTTACTGATTTTCAATTTGTGGTAGCAGAAGCACCGGGACAGGATGCCGCTTTTTACGATGAAATATTAAAAAATTACCCCAAGGCGGGCAGGATCAGAAATCAAACCTATTCATTGCTGATGCATGCCAGGGCTGCTTGTGTAACGTCCGGAACCGCCACGCTGGAAACCGCGTTATTCGGTGTTCCGGAGGTAATTTGTTATAAGGGAAGTAATATCTCCTATCAGATTGCCAAACGGCTGATCAAAGTAAAATTTATTTCTCTGGTGAATCTTATCATGGACAAACCGGTTGTAAAGGAATTGATTCAGGAAGAAATGAATGCACATAATATCGTTGCTGAACTCAGGAAACTGATTTATGACAATGAAATAAGAAATCGCATCCAACGGGACTACTCCGAACTTAGAAATCTCCTGTCTCAGGGTGGTAACGCATCTGAGAAAGCGGCCAGTCTGATTGTGGATTTCGTGAAAGGATAGATTTTATTTTTTGTGAAAAATCATCCGGAAGATGATAATCAGAATTCCGATCAGAAACATGAAGATCGAAATCCGGTTGATACTGTTCATATAGCGGATCCAGCTGTTTGTTGGTTCATTCGGATCCCTCTTTCTGATGTAAAGGTATTCAGCCAGCTTGCGGAGTATTCCCATCTTGATGTCAAAGATAATTAAGAAGAGCATCCCGGATTCTTTCAGAATTGATATATTTGCAGCTCTTTAAGCAGACCTCCTTCGCCAAGGCTTCGGAGGTCCAGGGGGGATTAGCTCATCTGGTAGAGCGCTAGCATGGCATGTTAGAGGTGACCGGTTCGATCCCGGTATCCTCCACAAAAAAAGGTTAAGTGAGATTCACTTAACCTTTTTTGTTTGACAACCCGCGCTGATCCGGCATATTCACCGCGTGGTATACCTTGTATTTCGTAGAAATAACAAAATCCAGTGATCGTCTGCCTGCGCCTTCCAATAAAAGAAATAAACAACCCAAAATTTGCGCATAGTCAGATCTTATTTCATGCAGCACAGCCCATATACCCATTTTGGGTGGAGCCGGTGGCATGGGCAAAGGACTTATTCCAAAATATAAATCAATTTTTGTACTCAGTACGGCGACAATCATCTGGACTATAAAGTAGAAGGACACGAAACGCGTAAAGATTCCGAAAATAATAAGCAGTCCACCGATTATTTCGCCCGCTGCTATCCAGTGAGCCGTAATTTCCGGAAATGGAAATCCCAATTTCGTAAATCTTCCGACTCCCTGATTAACATATACAAATTTCAGAATACCCTCCCAGAAAAATACGGATCCCGCCATCAAACGAATGATTAAAATTGCTGAAGGTCCGGTGACCGGCGGTTTGACAAACCAGTTTATAAGCTTTTTCATTTTTATTTATTTTTTAATAAGAATTCCCAAACTTCAATCCTTTGCAAAAACCTTCAAAAGAAATTACATTATCCATGGATTACGCGTGATTAAATAAGGGGTTATCAAGGAATTCCCACCGCACATGTAATAATTAATGCAACCCGGATGATGTAAGTATTTTTGTATAAACAATGTATTTTGCCAGTCAGATCCTATTTTTCACATATACTTTTCTGGATTGCCATTTATGGCTTTTGGGTAGTCGTTTTCAGGTCTTATTCAATAAGTCTTACAAAAACGATGACCATCGAATTCTGCTATCTGATTTTCATCACAGCAGATTACTACATTATCAATTATTTTATTGTTCCGGCATTTCTGCTTAGAGGAAAATATATACTTTTCATTACAGGTATTCTGGGAACTATCCTCCTTTCCGCATGGGGTCGATCTGCCATAGCTCTCAATATGCGGGTACATTATTTTCATATACCCGGAAAAGTCGATTTCTCTGATCTGTATATTCAATCATTGATTAATATCTCGCTTTGGGTATTACTAATAACTGTTGGTAAAATGATGATCGAAAGATTACAGGCACAGTCACAGTTGGAATTACTGGAAAAAGAAAGAGTAAAAAATGAGCTTGATTATCTGAAAGCCCAAATCAATCCACATGCTCTTTTTAATTCACTCAATACGATCTATGGGCATATTGAAAAAAATAATCAGGTAGCGAGAAATACTTTATTACAATTCTCAGAATTACTCAGGTATCAACTGTACGATTGCGGTGAAGAAAAAGTAAGCCTCGAAAAAGAGATCGGATATATAAATAATTTTATTTCTTTTCATAAACTCCGGAAAGAGGAAAACCTGCTTGTAAACCTTCAAATCGGGAATATTGAACCCCACCTGAAGATCGCACCATTGCTGCTGGTTGTGCTCATAGAAAACGCATTCAAATTTGTGAGTAATTCCCCCGACAGGGAAAATAAGATCTGCATTCATTTATCCACTGATGGAAAGCTGTTGCATAGTTCGATTTCCAATACAAAAGAATTTCAGGAAGCGGATACTGATAACAAATCAAAGGGTATCGGCGTAGCCAATTTACAAAGGCGTCTGGAACTTCTGTATAGAGGCAAATTCGAATACCGGGTGGTTGATGAGAAATATGTTTATAATTCATTTTTAACTATTGACCTCACATGAAACTAAAATGTATCATTATTGAAGATGAACCCGTCGCAAGAAAAGTTCTCCAGGAGTTCATTGAAGAAATTGACTACCTGGAGCTGAAGGGTTATGCAGAGAATCCACTGAAAGCCATGCCTCTGTTGGACGGTCAGGATATCGATATCGTTTTTTTAGACATCAATATGCCCAAAATCAACGGAATCGATTTTCTGAAATCCTATAAAACCAATGCTCGTATTATCATAACAACTGCGTATCCTGTATATGCAGTAGAAGCCTATGGATTGGACGTTCTGGATTATCTTGTAAAACCCGTTTCATTTGATCGTTTTTTAAAAGCTTGCAATAAGGCTAAGGAACAAACAGATCTAAAGAATACAGTACCTGTCAATACAAATAAATCCACTGATCATTTTTTCATCAAGTGTGAAAATCAGATTGAAAAGGTTTTTTACGACGATCTTTTATATGCAGAAGCCATGATGAATTATGTCATGCTGTATACAACAACAAAAAAAATGATGGTCTATATTACAATGAAGGGATTAGAAGAACAACTGCCGGTTGAGACTTTTATTAAAGTGCACAAATCCTTTATTGTAAATATTGTAAAAATAAAAAGCATTGAGGGGAATATCTTACACGTCGGGAATGAAAAGATAGCGGTTAGTCAGAACCTGCGTGAAAAGGTCATCAACCATATTATACAGGATAAAATGATCAAACGATGATCTGTATATTCGTTCGTCGTGTATCAAATATCAAATTCAAATAAAGGCAATCCTTCGTATCCAATATTTCTGATTATAAATAAGGAACCTGCCAGTGGCTGTTTATGCAATTGATCAGCTGTCAGGCCGGTCCTGGCAGAAGTGATATATAAATCCCGGAAGTTTTCTCCACCGAAACAACACGAGGTAACCCGGGCAACAGGAAAGGGAATTGACAGCATTTTTTTTCCCGAAAAAGGGTTCCAGCGGGTAATCTGCCAGCCATCCCAATGCGCGATCCATAACATGCCCTCATTATCAATGGTCATCCCATCCGGGGATCCTTCATTTTCCGGAATTCGTATGACGATCCTTTTATTTGTAATTTTTGCATTCACGGGATCAAAGTCAAAGGCGGCAACCGTAAACGTCGGGGTATCGATATAGTAAAAAAATTTATTGTCCAGGCTCCAGGATATGCCATTGGAAATCGAAACACGTTCCATTTTCTTTGTGACAGACAAGTCCTTGTCCAGCAAATAAAAACTTCCTTTTTCGGGTTCGTCGGTATGGGACATCGTGCCGGCCCAGAATCGTCCATCCGGGCCACATTTGCCATCATTAAACCGATTGCCGGGCAGTTCCGGTTCGGGATTTGTTATCATGGATACAGCACCGGAGTCCCTGTCAATAAAACCGAACCCATTTTTCAATGCCGCAATAAAACGCCCGTTTTTACAAATGGCCATGGCACCGATCATCTGGAACACGGAGACTACCTTGTGTTTTTCATCGGAAGGAGTATATGCATGAATTTGCCCATTCAGTATATCAATCCAGTAAATTGTTTTTTTTCTGAAATCCCAAACGGGACCTTCTCCAAGCAAGCAGGTATCCTGAATAACTGTTTCGATAATCATAATATAAACTCAAAGCTTAAAGCTCCACGCCTGAAGCAATTATAAGTAGTTAGCGGCTAAAAAACTTTTTTCAGCGTTGTGCGTTACGCGCTAGGCCTTAGGTTTGATCAGGGTATGGGCTAACTGAACTCCAACCCCCGTCCACTATTAACGTCTGACCGGTAATATGCCGGGCCTTTTCGGATACAAGAAATAAAACAGTGTCAGCTATGTCCTGAACGTCCGCGGGTCGTCCCATGGGTGTAATCTCTGACCATATTTTATTATATGCAGGATCCTGCATAGTACGTTCGGTGACTGTTGCACCGGGCGCAATGGCATTCACGTTGATTTTATATTCTGACAATTCGATCACCAGATTTTTTGCGAGCATTTCCAAAGCAGCCTTGCTCATACCGTAGGCTGCCAGGTTTTTATGTGCCTGATGTCCGGTTACCGATGAAATGAACAATATAGAACCTCCGCCCAACTGATTCTTCATTCGATTAGCTGCTGCCTGCGCCAGAAAAAATGTTCCGCCGAGGTTTACCTGCATCACTTTATTAAAAGCATCCGGAGAATATGTCAGGAAGTCTCCGAATAAAGTAATACCTGCGTTCGCAACAACAATATCCAGTCCTTCATATTTTTCGACTGCCGTGTCAACCATTTTTTTGATGATGCTCAGATCGCTTGAATCTCCGGAAATTTCCGTGCAGGCGTCGTGGTATTCGCTGTTGATAGAGGAAACGGCATGCTTCGCTAACCCGGGATCGATATCATTCAGAATGATATTTGCACCCGTCCTGGCAAGGCTTCTGCAGATTTCGAAACCGATTCCCTGACCAGCACCTGTAACAATGGCTGTTTTATTTTTGAATTCCATACCGGGCTAGTTGACGGTTGACGGTTGACAGTTAATCATGCTTATATTCACTCTTATACTCCTATACTCTTATACTCCTACACTATTATTCATTCCAGCTCGTCGTGTATCCCGGATTCTCAATCGCCAGTGCCGTCTCGGTCAATTGCAGCGGGTGAAAAGTATCCACCATCACTGCCAGCTCTTTTGTTTCTTTCGCGCCCAGACTTTTTTCTACTGTGCCGGGATGCGGTCCATGTGGGATTCCGGCAGGATGCAGCGTGAGCATGCCACGCGTTACGTTCTTGCGGCTCATGAAATCGCCATCAACATAATACAATAATTCGTCGCTGTCAATATTACTATGATTATAGGGAACCGGTATAGACAAAGGATGATAATCGAATAACCGTGGAACGAAACTGCAGACTACGAAATTATTTCCTTCGAAAGTAATATGTACAGGCGGTGGCTGATGTATACGACCGGTAATCGGTTCAAAATTATGAATAGAAAATATATACGGATAACAACAACCATCCCAGCCAACCACATCAAAGGGATGGTGTGCGTAATGAATTCCGTAGAGCATTCCCTTCTTTTTTATCCGGACAAGAAAATCTCCCTGTTCGTCTTTTGCATCTGAAAAAACAGGCGTCCGGATATCACGCTCACAATACGGCGAATTTTCGAGCAATTGCCCATATCTGCTGACATATTTTTTTGGATACCGGATAGGACTAAATGATTCAACGATGAACAGCCGGTTGGCTTCTGTTTCAAATTGAATCTGGTAAATCGTTCCCCGGGGGATATGAATATAGTCTCCGTATGAAAAACTGAGTTCGCCGTATAGGGTTGACACAATACCATTTCCCTCATGCACAAAAATTAATTCGTCCGCGTCTGCATTTTTGAAAAAATAATCGGTCATCGATTTTTTCGGTGCTGCCAGAGAAATATGCACATCATTATTTACGAGTATGGGTTTCCGGCTGTATAAATAATCATCCTGACCGATCAGTTTAAATCCTTCGAAACTTCTATGCCTGAGCATCTTTTCTTCTGCAATCCGGATATCGACGGCCATGGGCATGTCGGTGGACAAAATCTGGGTGGGCGGATGGATATGATACATTAAACTATAATCGCTGGAAAATCCTTCCGTTGAAAACAGTTCTTCCGAATATAATTTCCCTGAAGGGCTTCGAAACTGGGTATGTCGTTTAGCAGGCAGAAGACCCCGGCTGATAAAATGTGCCATAATTCAACGTTTTTACAATCGTCATATAAAGTTCCGTTTGATTTATATAAATAATCCATTTTATTTTAATTAATTTCATGGTACGATGCGTCCGGATTATGCCTATAAATTATTTACGGACCAGCGCAGACGGTATATCTTCTTAGTCTTGTCGCTGGCTACTGATGCTGCAAATTAAACCTTGTAACAGCTCATCCTGCCTTATACTTTATTATTAATTTTTTTTATGGAAAATGATTTTTTGCCTTTACAGGGCACAGACTATATCGAATTCTATGTAGGAAATGCCAAACAGGCTGCCCACTATTATAAAACTGCTTTTGGATTTCAGGGCATTGCCTATGCAGGTCCTGAGACGGGCACGATGGACCGGGTGAGTTATGTAGTTCGCCAAAACAAACTGACTTTTGTTTTCACATCTGCTTTAAGACCGGATCATGAAATATCCCGGCATGTATTAAAACATGGTGATGCCGTTAAATCAATAGCTCTTCTGGTGAACGATGCGGATTCTGCCTGGAAAGAAACCACTCAACGTGGTGCCATTTCCTTTTTAGAACCTACATTAATAGTTGACGCTAATGGAGAAATCGGAACCAGCGGAATAAAACTGTACGGCGATACTGTTCACCTTTTTATTGCCAGAAATAAATATAATGGTGTCTTTATGCCGGGCTATGTGACCTGGGAATCCGGCTACCAGCCTGCTTCCACAGGATTATTATATGTGGATCATTGTGTCGGGAATGTCGGGTGGAATCAAATGAACCGCTGGGTGGCATTTTATGAAAAAGTGATGGGATTCAGGAACATTTTAACCTTTGATGACACAGATATATCAACAGAATATTCAGCACTGATGAGTAAAGTGATGAGCAATGGAAATGGCATGGTCAAATTTCCAATCAACGAACCTGCCGAAGGAAAAAAGAAATCACAGGTGGAAGAATTCCTGGAATTTTTCAATGGAGAAGGAGTCCAGCATATTGCACTGGCCACTAACCATATCGCAGATACGGTGACTGAACTTATGCGTCGTGGTGTGGAATTTTTAAAGGTTCCGTCCAGCTATTATGATGAACTGGAAGAACGTGTCGGGAAAATTGAAGAAGATCTGGAGCCGCTGAAAAAATTAGGGATTCTTGTAGACAGAGATCCGGATGGTTATCTGCTTCAGATATTTAGCAAACCTGTACAGGACCGGCCAACTGTATTTTTCGAAATCATCCAAAGAAAGGGCGCAAAAAGTTTTGGCAAAGGAAATTTTAAGGCTTTGTTTGAGGCAATCGAACGGGAACAGGAAAAAAGAGGTAATTTATAAATCGTGTCATTCTTAATAGCTAAATACCCGGCATTTGAAACTTGTTAGTTTTTTAAAAAATGGAAGACAATGTGCCGGTTTAATTTCCGGAGACAAGGTGTATGATCTGTCTTTATCCGATTCCGGTTTACCCGATTCGATGAAGGCTATCCTGGATGATTGGGATGAAAACTTCCCCAGACTACTGAAATTTTCAGATGAAATAAGTCAAACAGTTCACTTCAAAAGCCGGGGACTGGATTTAAAAGAAATTCAGCTGCTTGCGCCGGTGCCGGATCCGCCTTCACTCAGGGACGGATATGCTTTCCGGCAACATGTGGAAACCGCCCGAAGAAATCGTGGATTGGAAATGATCAGTCTTTTTGATTCTTTTCCGGTTTTCTACTTTGGAAATCACCATTCGGTAAAGGGCCCGGGACCGGTACATTGTATGCCCGATCACTTTAAAAAGTTGGATTTCGAACTGGAAGCAGCTATTGTTATTTCCAGAACCGGAAAAAATATACCCGTTGAAGAAGCCGATACATTTATTGCAGGAATGATGATCATGAACGACTTTAGTGCACGCAGTTTGCAGATGGATGAAATGCTGTTGAGTCTGGGACCCGCAAAAGGGAAAGACTTTGTTACAACAACCGGTCCATGGCTGGTTACCCTGGATGAATTGAAAGCCTGCGAGGTAGATTGCAAAAATAATCATACCGGAAAATCCTGGAATCTGAAAATGTCCGCTTCGGTCAATGACAAGATAGTAAGCGAGGGAAATCTCTCAGATATGGAATGGACTTTTGCGGAAATAATAGCGAGAGCGTCGTATGGAGTAGAACTCTACCCGGGCGATATTATAGGATCAGGAACCGTGGGTACCGGTTGTTTCCTGGAACTTAATGGAACCGGAAAATTAAAAGATGCAGATTATACAGAACAATGGCTTACTGCAGGGGATAAAATTGAATTGAAAATAGATGCCATGGGCATCCTCAGCAATCAGGTTCTGTCGGAACCGTCAAATTATTCAATACTCCAGTTAAAAAAATAAACCGGACGACGCCTGGAATCCGTAGTCTGAGATTTAATTGTTAAGTCTTCACCGTTTCTGGTTCCAGAAAATTGCCGGTTGTGGCATCCCAAACTTTTGAGATCGGAACACCATATATCCTTTCAATGACAAAAGGCTGACTACTCAATTTTTTCGATTTTAATTAATTGCATATTATTCATGTTATGCAAAAATTGCTAGGGTCATTTTAAAAATAAAACCCCTTGCTAAGGCAAGGGGCTATATATCGAATTTAACATTAAATCAAAACCTAAAAAGGCTTTTGGGTCGCAGCAGCTGAAATAACCGTTTTCGCTTTTTCCGGCTGCCGTACGTTTATGTTTTGCTTTTTTGAATTGATCACCAGCATCCCGATTATAAGAAAAAAAGCGGGAGCGCTTAGCCAATTCAAATCCTTTCCCTGTTGCATATTATTTCAACGTAAAATTTAAATGATAGAGCCTATCCACTAATTATCCGTAAATATATCACTTTTTTATTAGTCTATCTAATTAGTAGGAAAATAAAGGAAAATTTATTATTCTTTTCAGGGAAGCTGACCAACTCTTTGAATCTTAGGAAATTACTTATTTAATTAAGAAGTGAATCATTATTCGTATACACATTCCAATGAGTCCGAAGGATTTCTAAGCGGTACTGTTCGGCTTTTTTATAAGATTACTGATTCGTATATAGAAACGATCAATCCAGTGAGAATACTTTCGCAATAAGACTATGAAAATGATGTATTCCCTGCTCCCGGGTTACAGAATACCTTCCATGATGATAAAACCGGGAATGCACGCCCCGCTGTACCGCTTCCACTACTTCTTCATCTTCCATTTCCACCGTATCCAAACCAGAACCCGCCCCCTTATTAAACAATTCTTCTTTCCATACATAAGTAAGGAAAGAAACCTTGTTATGGTCGATGGAAATGGGCTGAACGATGTTGATACTGAGTCCCCAGGGGTAGAAATTAAACATCATATTGGGGAATACGAAAAAATAATAAGCTGCTACTTTCTTTCCATAATCCGGAGATGAGGCGGGAAGATCAAATATTTCCTCATCTGTTTTAGCCAGACCGAGCTGGAGATTCGAATGGTCATAAATCTCCGTCGTATAATTTCCGAAATCGATGACTGCATTGAGTCCGGCGTGGACAAACGGAATATGAAATCCTTCGAGGTAATTTTCACAATAGAGTGCCCAATGAGATTTTACTATATAGTCTGCTGATAATTCCGGTTTAAAGACGAACTCATCTATGGGAAGCCAGGACAGCCGGTTCCGCATCGCCTCGAAATATTTTTTCGGATCGGCATTTGCATCCAGCGATGAAAAGAGCAGTGGTCCCCATGCATATAAGGGAAGTTGTTTCAGATCATCGTCCACTGTTGGAAAACCTTTCACTTCTTTGAATTCCGGCATCGATATAAAACTCCCGTCAAGACGGAACTGCCTTCCGTGATAACGACAACGAAGATTCGTAACCTGGCATGGTTCTCCGATCAATACGGTTCCCCGGTGTGTACATACATTGGATAAACAACGCATTTGTCCGCCTGCGTCTTTTACAAGTAACAACGGTTCATCCAGATAATTCTCCAACATGGTAAAAGGATAACAGGTTCCGGGCTTTGACACCAGATCTTTATCCCCGATAAATTGCCAGCTTTTCGAAAAGATTTTTTCCTTTCCCTCCTCGTAAACAGATGGATCCGTATAAAAATCTGTATCAAGTGTTTTTGCCTGCGAGATATCGGGATCTATTTCAAAGCGTCGTTCTTGCAATATTTAAATTTTAAAGATCATTTATGCAGGAGGCGGGAAGCAGGAGGCCAGGCTCAAGTCCTCCCTGCCTCCGGCATCAGTCTTTCTTGTATTTCCAGTGTCTTATTTTCCCTTCTTCCAGCCACTCAATCGTTGTAGCCAGTCTTTTATTCAATGTTTCTTCAGTTTTGGCTTCGACGATCCATTCGATGTATTCACGCCGCTGGGAAGGCGGAAAAGCGTCGAAGGTGGCGAGTGCCTTTTTGCTTTTTTTAAGGGCAGCTGCAAGCGGTTTGGGTATTGGCACTTCTTTTTTAGGCGCCGCTTTCGGTCTCTGTACTTTCACATTATTTTTATTCAACAGGGCAGCCTCCTGAATATATGCCAGCAGAATTTTATCTGAAGGAAGGTCTTTCAGGGAAACGAGTTTATTCAGGTGTCCCATCGAATTTTTTTCTGCGAGATGTAAAATCCTGTCTTTGTCCTTTAACAGAGAGGCTTTCCAGAAACCCATGGAACAATGTTCTTTAAATGCTGCCATGCTGCATAACATACCATCATATGCTTCATAGTTCGGAAAGCTCCATTTGATCGTTTCTTTTGCTTCCGGACAACCCTGGAAGATTAACTTTCTAAGTTTTACAAGAATTGGTTTGGCAAATGGGGAGGCTTTTTCAATATAAGCATCAACCCGGGGATCCATTTCCGGCATGATTTAATATTTTATTCAACAATTTACCTAAAGCATTCAAATTTCTTTCTTAAATTATACTATTGTCATCCTCTCAAACAGAACTTAAAAGAACACTCAGCCCTTTCCTGCTGTGGGGCCTGGGTGTAGGTTATGTAATATCCGGTATGTATTTCGGATGGAACCTGGGACTTGAACAGGGTGGAACCGGCGGATTGGCCATTGCCACATTCTTTATTATCATCCTGTACAGCACTTTTACCTTTAGTTACGCTGAACTCGCAGCGGCTATTCCGAAAGCAGGCGGCGCCTTTGATTATGCACAGCGATCCATGGGAAATGATCTGGGGTTTATCGCCGGAATGGCCCAGAATATAGAATTCATATTTGCACCACCTGCCATTGCTTTTGCCATAGGCGCCTATTTCAATTTATTTTTTCCCCAGGTTCCCATTTTGGCAGTTGCCATTCTGGCTTACATATTGTTTACTGCCCTGAATATTTACGGTGTAAAGGCCGCCGCCACTTTTGAATTGGTTATCACACTGCTGGCCGTGGGGGAACTATTATTGTTTACGGGTATCACACTGCCACATTTTGACGTAAAAAATATCCAGCAAAATGCCTTCCCGCATGGGTGGCAGGGAATACTGGCTGCGATTCCTTTTGCCATTTGGTTTTTTCTGGGTATCGAGGGTGTTGCTAATACTGCCGAAGAAGTTCTCCGTCCGCAGCGCACATTGTTGCTGGGATTTGGTTCGGCCATCATCACGCTCGTTATACTTTGTGTGTTCATTTTTTTAAGCTCTATTGGAGTGAACGGCTGGGAAGCCATTGTTTACCGGCCGGATGGATCCGCTTCGGATTCTCCACTCCCTCTCGCGCTCGCACATATCACCGGCAACAATCATCTCCTGTATCATTTGTTAATTACCATTGGTTTATTTGGACTGATCGCATCCTTTCACGGATTGATTTTAGCAGCCGGAAGGTCAACCTACGAATTTGGAAAAGTAAATTATGCCCCTGCGGTCCTTGGGAAAATACATTCAAAATTTAAAACACCGTCTAATGCTTTAATCGCTAATATGCTGATCGGCATTATCGCTTTATTAACAGGCAAAACGTCAGAGATCATTACGATTTCTGTTTTTGGTGCCCTTACTCTTTATATTTTATCGATGATATCGATGTTGTTGTTAAGAAAAAATGAACCAACACTCCATCGTCCGTTTCGGGTACCATGGTATCCCGTTTTTCCAATGACAGCGCTGGTAATTTCCGTTGTTTCCATCATTGCCATGACCGTATACAATTTCACTTTAGCCGTATTCTATATTTTCCTGCTTTTGATATCCTATGTGTTTTTTAAATTCATAAAAAAAAGAGGAGCCAATTAAATATAAAAGTATGGACACGAAAGAGATTCTCCAGTATGTAAAAAATCATACCGCCGGAAAAGTAAAAATTGCGATTACAGATATCGACGGTGTTTTGCGGGGGAAATATATTTCTTCAGAAAAATTTTTTACTCTTACTGAGTCCGAAACCAGTTTCTGCGATGTAATTTTTGGTTGGGATTCCGCCGACATGGCTTATGATAATTCCTCCTATACCGGATGGCATACAGGATACCCCGATGCAGCGGCTCGATTGGATCTGGACAGTTTCAGAAAAATACCCTGGGAGAATGATCTTCCTTTTTTTCTGGGGGAATTAATTCCCAATACAGCTCAACCGGCTGTTTGTCCAAGATCGCTTCTTAAAAAAGTGTTGGCCGACTCGATATCCGCCGGACTACTTCCTCTCTTTTCTCAGGAATTCGAATGGTATAATTTTGCTGAAACACCGCAAACGATACAGGATAAACAATACAGGAACCTGCAGGCATTGACGCCGGGTATGTTTGGTTATTCCCTTTTGAGAGCCGGTTTGAATAATGATTTCATGACAGATCTCTTTGATCTGCTGACCCGTTTCAGTATACCCATCGAGGGACTGCATACGGAAACCGGCCCGGGTACTTATGAAGCAGCGATACATTATTCTGCGCTGATAGAAGCGGGAGACCGGGCAGTATTGTTCAAAACGGCCGTTAAGGAAATTGCTTACAAACATGGTATCATGGCTACTTTTATGGCCAAGGTGAATGAACACCTGCCAGGCTGTGGCGGTCATATTCACCAGAGTCTGTGGGATGCGGACAGAAAAATAAATCTTTTTCACAATGAAAAAAACGACCCGAAAATAAGCCAGGTCATGGAACACTATATTGCCGGACAACTATTATTGATTCCACAAATTCTACCCCTCTTCGCTCCGACCATTAATAGTTATAAACGCCTGGTAGAAGGAGCCTGGGCACCAACCACGATGACATGGGGAGTCGATAATCGTACCGTAGCACTCAGGGTATTATCTGGCGGTAAATCATCTACCAGGCTCGAGACGCGCGTTATCGGAGCCGATGTGAATCCATATCTGGCGATGGCCGGAGTTCTCGCTGCCGGACTTTATGGAATAAAAAATAAATTGCCTTTGAAGCAGGCTGCTACCATGGGAAATGGTTACCTGGATCAAAGTCATGGCCGACTTCCGTCAACGCTGGAAGCAGCCACGAAAGCAATGAAGGAATCTGTAATAGCAAGGGAAATATTGGGAGACGGCTTTGTGGATCACTTCACCCGAACCCGTGAATGGGAATGGAGACAACATCTAAAATCGGTAACAGACTGGGAATTAAAAAGGTATTTTGAAATCATTTAGGAATTACCATGAATTATAATAAAATAGTTCAATACAATTTTCCAACCATCATCCGCTTCGGTCCCGGATCGGTTAAGGAACTGGGCCCCTACTTGTCAAAAAACGGGTTGAGCCGGCCGCTGATCGTGACAGATCCGACGGTTGCACAAATTCCATTTTTCGGAGAGATTGTAAAGAATCTTCAGAGCCGGAATATTTCCGTAGAAACGTTTTACGAAATCCATAAAAACCCGGTGAAGTCCGATGTTTACAAAGGCACAAATGTATTTGATGAAGAAGAAAGAGATTCCATTATCGGTATCGGTGGCGGAGCCGCTTTGGATGTTGCCAGGGCTATTACACTACGTATTTATCACCGCGAAGATTTATTCAAATATGATGACCTGCAGGGCGGTGATATATTTGTCACAAACGATGTGCCTCATTTCATTACCATTCCTACTACAGCGGGTACAGGCAGCGAAGTCGGCAGAAGCGCGATTATATCAGACGATGAAACACATCAGAAAAAAATTCTTTTTTCACCTAAATTACTGGCAAAGATTGTTTTCGCAGACCCTCTGCTCACAATGGAATTGCCTTCCTTTATTACTGCGGCAACTGGTATGGATGCGCTTACGCATAATATGGAAGCTTTCCTGGTGAATATGTTTCATCCCATGTGCGACGGCATCGCTTTGCAGGCGATTTCACTGATTCAATCTTCATTAGAAAAAGCTGTGAATCAGCCGGACCTGGAATCGAGAAGCAAGATGCTGATCGCTTCTCTGATGGGTGCGGTTGCATTTCAAAAAGGACTGGGTGTTGTGCATTCACTCGCACATCCGCTTTCTTCCCTGCTCGATACGCATCACGGTCTGGCGAATGCCATTAACATTCCCTATGGAATGGAATTTAATATAGAAGGATTTGAATCGAAATTCAAACAGATGGCCAAAGCATTGAATCTCCCGCGGGAAACGGGAGAAGCGGTGGTAAGCTATCTGTTTGAATTAAACGAAAAAATAAACATTCCGCGAAAACTCAGCAGCATTGGTGTGAAAGAGGAACATATCGAAACATTGTCAGATCTGGCCCTGGCAGATTTTGCGCATCCCAACAATCCAAAGCCGGTCAGCAGGGATGATTTTAAAAAATTATATTTAAAAGCTCTGTAGTAATAAATTGCCTGTATCATGCATATCATCAATCCGGCAACCGGCGAAGTAATTCGTGAAATAAAGGAGGACAACCAGGATACACTCATCGCAAAATTTCAATTGTTGAAAAATGCGCAGTCCGGATGGTCGGCAATGGAAATAAAAAAACGGGTAAAAATCCTACAGGATTTTTCAACCGGTTTAGAAAATCAGATTGAAAAACTGGCCGATATTCTGACATCTGAAATAGGTAAGCCTCTTCAGCAAAGCAGAAATGAAATCAATGGTGCCCGAACGCGCATCCAATGGCTTACCGAAAATGCTGAAAAATATCTGGGGGATGAAGAGATGACAAATACTGCTGATCTAACAGAAAAAATTTCCTATGACCCTCTGGGTGTGATCTGTAATATTTCTGCCTGGAATTATCCCTGGCTGGTCGGTGTGAATGTTTTTGTAACAGCTCTTTTAGCGGGTAACGCCGTCATGTACAAACCTTCTGAATATGCTGTTCTTACCGGTTTTGAGATTGAACGGATGTTGAAACAGTCTGGTGTACCCGAAGGTATATTCCAGGTAGCTGTAGGTGGGAAGGAAGTGGGAGAACTTTTACTGGATCTTCCATTTGACGGGTATTTCTTTACGGGTTCCTACAAAACCGGAAAATACATTTACGAAAAGTGTGCTTCAAAAATGGTACCCTGTCAGTTAGAAATGGGCGGTAAAGATCCACTGTATGTAGCTGATGATGTTTTGGATGTAAAGCAGGTTGCGGAAGCAACTGCAGATGGCGCATTTTATAATAATGGGCAGAGTTGTTGTTCGGTTGAGCGCATATATGTTCAGGAAAATATTTATGATGCGTATCTCCGGGATTTTGTGAACACAGTAAAATCCTGGAAAATCGGAGAGCCCACAGAAGCAGGAGTATATTTTGGTCCATTAACCAGAAAAGCCCAACTGGAAGTATTGGATAAACAGGTCAGTGATGCGATTGGGAAAGGTGCACGAATATTAACAGGTGGAAAACGCATATCGGGAAAGGGATATTTTTTTGAACCCACTGTTCTGGCTGATGTTTCGCAGGATATGCTGGTCATGAAAGAAGAGTCGTTCGGACCCATTATCGGCATTATGAAGGTAAAAAATGATGATGAAGCCATACAACTGATGGCCGATACGGAATATGGTTTGACGGCCGCGATATATAGCAGCGACAAACAAAGAGCTGAGAAAATGATCAGGCAATTCAATACGGGTTCCGGATATTGGAATTGTTGTGACCGTGTATCTGCTCCTCTGCCCTGGAGCGGACGGAAACATTCAGGATTCGGTTCAGCACTCTCACATGCTGGCTTACTTTCCTTCGTCAGACCAAAGGCATGGCATATGCGCGGATAATATCCATTCACCAAAACAGCAAATATCTATGATAAGAAAGCTGATGTCCTCAAAACGTTCAGAACATAATGAAAAAGACAATAAGCGGAATTTTGAGATTCAGCGAATTGAAACTTTTAGCGATGGCGTTTTTGCATTCGCCGTAACACTTCTGATCGTGTCCCTGGAAGTGCCAAAAAGCTTTGAAGAGCTCCTGATCACAATGCGGGGATTTTTTGCATTCGGAATCAGTTTTCTGTTGCTTGTCATGATCTGGAATGAGCAACACCGGTTTTTCAGGAGTTACGGGATGGATGACATTTGGACGATTACGCTGAACGGAACATTACTTTTCATTGTCTTATTTTATGTTTACCCATTGAAATTTTTGTTCTCGCTAATGTTTGGCGATCAGATTTATGGAATGAACAAGTCACCGTTTACTATCCATCAGTCGCAGATGCCAATGCTCATGATGATTTATGCGCTTGGGTTTGTTGCTATTTACACATTATTTTTCCTGATGTATGTACATGCCAGCCGGAATGCAATAAAACTGGGGTTAACGCCGGTTGAAAAATTTGATTGCCGTTCAGGCATGTACAGGTTATTAATTATGATCATTGTAGGCTTTACTTCATTTATCGCGGCGTTTCTTCTGAATGATAAAGCCGGATTGGCAGGATTCGTATATTTTTTAATAGGACCGGCTATCGGAATTTGTCTTACCAGGCGCAGCCGGATCAGAAGAAAATTATTTCCCCGCGCAGCTATACCTGCAAAATATAAAATCAACGATGAATGATTTTCAATCATCGTTGATTCCAATATCTGAAAAACGTTTAGCGTTTATTTACTTTAGTGCTAATGTAACACCTCCGCTACCGGCATCAATATCTATGGCAGTGCCGCCACCATTGACAGTTCCGCTGATACTCTGCTTTTCCATGGAGCCGCTGAAATTACTAAGGCCTTCTGTTTTAATGCGATCTCCATGAATATCCAGATTTAGGCCCTTCCCTTTTGGAATCTGCAGATGAACACTTCCGCCTGAATTATTCAATTTAACATACTTACCAGTTTCCAATATCTCCACATCAATATTTCCACCACTTGTAGATGCTTCCAGACTTCCGCTCATGGATGTCATTGAAATGTTGCCACCTGATGTGTGTGTAACCAAATCACCATTGATTTTCTCAGCTTCCACATTACCTCCGCTGGTGGTTGCCCGGATATTTCCACTTAAATCAGACAGTTCGATAGACCCCCCCGATGTATTCAGATGAATCTGACCGGAACAATGTTTGGCTTCAATACCACCGCCACTGGTCTCCAGATCAATGTCTTCTTTGGAATCGGAAACTTCAATACCTCCACCGGAAGTCCTTCCATAAATTTTACCGGTTAATCCCTTCACTTCGAGCCCTCCGCCGCTGGTATAGAAATGCTGTTCACCGGTCAGGTTTGAAATACTTATCCCTCCCCCACTGGTATTGAGATGGGTGGCACAAGCGACGGGAACATAAATTTTATACGATATACTGATCTGATTATCGCGGTTACTGAAATTTCTCTTGGTTTTCGCAGTGGCTGTCAATTTGTTGCCTGAAACCGTTACTGAAAAATCATAATTCTCTGATATGATCTTATCAGCTTCCGCTTTTGTATAAGTATTATGCCGGCCATTTCCGCTCACATATACTTCAATACGCGCCTCGGACGCACTTACACCCGTCACCTGTATACCACCTCCTGAAGTTTTTGCATCCACCTGGCTGATGGCATTCGAGGAGAGGGGTTTACTCAGGTATAGCAGTCCCTTCTGCGAATCCTGTGCATCTACCAGCAGGCCTGTGGCAATCAATAAAAAACTAAAAATGATTCTCATGTTCTGAATATTTAATTGTTGAATTTTTGAAGATTTATCGTGACCAAATGTTTCAATACCACTGTAACCACCTCAATGCCAGATCTACAACCAATTAAGAATCAAATCAATAAACAATAATTTCCCGAGATGAGTGACCGGTTTTGATACGGTGTCCGTCCGGTTTTTTCATCACACTCCGCTTCCGGTTACCCCAAGGACACCGTTATTGTTAAAATGTTGCAGCAAAACCTTTCTTCGGACTAACTTTCTGAAGATTTTTTCTGTCCCATTCTGACCCGCGAAATCGTCATAAGTTTTTACAACATAAAAATTTAAAAAAATGAATGAGTTCCTGTTAATTTTCAGAAGAGATTTCAAAATGTCAGAAATACAGCCGTCGCCGGAACAACTGCAGGACATGATGAAGAAATGGCAAAACTGGATGGGTGGCATTGCTGCCCGAAATAAACTCGTGAGCTCCGGTAACCGGTTGTCAAACGAAGGAAAGGTGTTAACGCCGGGCGATGTTGTAACAAACGGACCGTACGTGGAAATTAAGGAGTTAATTGGAGGGTACATCATGATCAGTGCTGATTCCCTGGAGGAAGCCGCAGAGATTTCAAAAGGATGTCCAATCCTCAGTGTCGGGGGAAGTGTAGAAGTACGCCCTGTCATCCCGATGCAGATGTAAATTTTTCGAATGGATCTTATTGTATGAATGAAAAAGAGTTGTTACCACATTTATTCCGGACCGAATACCGAAAAATCATATCAGTCCTGGTTCGTCATTATGGTTTTGAACAACTCAGCGTGGCTGAAGACATCGCCAGTGATACTTTTTTAATTGCCGCTGAAACCTGGGGGATTAAGGGACTGCCGGAGAACCCGGTGGCCTGGCTTTATACGGTAGCGAAAAACAAGAGCCGCGATCTGCTCAGGAGAAAAGCTGTTTTTAACGAAAAACTAAAACCTGCATTAAAAGCAGAAAGTCTTACAATTCCGGAAACTGATATAGATTTATCAGAAGAAAATATCAAGGACAGTCAGTTGCAAATGATGTTTGCTCTTTCTGATCCGGCTCTTTCCCTCGAATCGCAGGTTGCATTGACTCTTCGCATTTTATGCGGATTTGGGATCGACGAAATTGCAGATGCGTTTTTAACCAACCGGGAAACCATCAACAAAAGACTGTTCCGCGCAAAGGAAAAATTAAGAATTGCCAAGATCAAAATAAGCCTGCCTGCGTCGGAAGAAATCAATAAGAGAATTGATGCTGTGTTAACAAGCCTGTATCTGTTGTTTAATGAAGGTTATTATTCATCCAGTCAGAATAGTGTATTGAGAAAGGATTTTTGTCTGGAAGCCATGCGCCTGACCGGATTGTTGGTTGAAAATGAACAAACCAATAACCCGAGGGTAGATGCACTGTTTGCACTAATGTGTTTTCATGCATCCCGTTTTGATGCAAGAACAAATGAAAACGGTGAAATCATCCGGTATGACGATCAGAATACCGAATTGTGGAATGATGAATTAATTTCAACCGGACATTATTATTTGAACAAAGCATCCCGTGGAAAAGAATTAAGCCGGTATCATCTGGAAGCAGGAATTGCTTATTGGCATACGACAAAAAATGACAGCGAGGAGAAATGGGAAAATATTTTACAGTTGTATAACCAGTTGTTAGTTCTCAACTATTCGCCTGTCGGCGCATTAAACAGAACCTACGCATTGTCCAGGATTTATGGTAAGCAGGCGGCCATTCCGGAGGCAGAAAAACTGGGACTGGCTAAAAATCATTTGTATCATGTGCTGCTGGGATGGCTGTATACAGACATCGATAATGAAAAAGCAAAAGAACATCTGAATCTGGCAATCAAATTTGCCAATACGGAGACGGAGAGAGTTGGGATTCGCAAGGAACTTCTGAAAGTATGAAAGTATGGAAGAATGGAAGTATGGAAGTAAAAAAGCACTTCCATACTTCCATTCTTCCATACTTTCATACTCGTGTTTAGTTTGCCGGCTTAAGTCTCAACACCAGCACATCATGAGAATCCAGGGTCAATTCCAGTTTATTATCGGTCTTCCCCATATCCTTTTTCATCCATACATCACGCAGTGTAAATAATTGCTTGTCAAAATGAACATCAAGTCCTGATTGTGTATCTGATATATTGAGTTTCTTCCAGTCCAATGATATTTTTCTTGTGCTGCCCGTACGGTTGAAAAAGCAAAGAGCGAGTTCGTTATTCTTCAGAGGTTTTACCCAAAGTTCCAGACTGTCAGGCATAACCATTTTAAATGCAGCGATTCCCCTTGCATCCTGATCGATGTCGATCATTTCCCTGTTTGTCAATATTTCACGTGTTTGTGCTGTCATCTTACGCAGATCATTCCCGGCAGCCAATGGCGCCGCCAGCATACACCAAAGGGAAAAATGCGATTTGTCCTCTACCACTGTCATTCCATTACCTACTTCCAGCATATCGGGATCATTCCAATGATTCGGCCCGTTATATTTACGGATGGCTTCCTGCAAATCGAGGATGCTCAGTACCGATTGAGGCGTCCAGTTCCCAATTGGTTTTCGAACGACGAAACTTGCGCTGATGTCTCCGGTGGAACGATACAATTCTCCAACCCCGCCAGCCCACAGCCAGGGTTTATGATCCCCCCATTCGCAAATGCTAAAGACAATCGGTCTGCCGGTTGCACGCAGGGCCGCACTCATCGTCTTATAAGCTTCGGGTGCATTGAGACTGTCCGTGTTACACCAGTCATATTTTAGGAAATCCACGCCCCAGGAAGCATATAATCTGGCATCTTCATATTCATGGCCACGTGTTCCCGGATACCCGGCACAGGTTTTTGAACCGGCACAATTATAAATTCCGAATTTTAATCCTTTGGAATGCACATAATCAGCGAATGATTTCATTCCGTGCGGAAATTTTACAGGATCCGCTACCAGACTTCCGGAATTGTCCCGTTCCATGGCCATCCAACCGTCGTCCAGAACAAAATATTGATACCCGGCGTTGTGCATGCCGGAACTCAGGTATACATCCACCATCTGCCTGAGCATGTCTTCACTAATCTTTGTCTGAAATGTATTCCAGGTATTCCAGCCCATCGGTGGTGTTGGAGCCAGTTGGCCGGTCATTAATGTATCAGAAGAATGACCTTTTTTAATCGCCTCATTGTTTTGAGAAAAGACATTGGCAGTATTGAAAAGAAACAGAATACAAAGCAGAAAGACCTGGAAAAACTTCATTTTTTGATTTTTGAAATAATTACCTGTTATATCCGGAAAAATTCAATCATTAAAAGTTTTGATGCAAGCTCCGGCGAAAGATAAATTTAATCAGAAAAAATGAACGTTCGAACGAATTATATATGAACATCAGAGGAATGGCGCAGAAGGCTGGGACGCCTTCCCTATGTTGACTGCCTCTGCTCAATCAGGAAATTTTTTATCATCAATATACTGAACAATGCCAATCAGGCTCTGTTCATTGATTTCATGTTCGTGTATCGTAAAAAAATCATCCAGCAATTTGGCTTCATCCCGGAGAGCCCGTCTGATATCTTTTTCCTTCAGGTATAATTTCCGGAAAAGATTATTTCCGGGATAAGTTATATAGTATTCGTAATAGTCAACATATTCATCAAATTTTCTGCCTTTTGTATAATATCCGTCGCTCGAAAAATCAGCCTGTATATATCTTGTAAATAATCTCTTATACAGCGAATACCCTTTATCTGATTTCAAAATGGGGATCAGGAAAAAATTATCGTTGATCCAGTTAATTTTTTCAAAGGAAAAGACCGTGTTATCATCTACCAGGTTAAAGCTGAGTACGGAGTCCGCGGGAAAGAATGTGATTTTACTATCCCGGTTTACGGTATATATTACACTATTGATCTTATCGAAGTTGAACAATAATGGATTATCCGGATCAGGGAGAATCCGATGGTTCGACAATTCAACCCTGCCTTTTACCCAATTCCGGGTGAGGTAAAGACTTCCAACCGTTTCATCTTTTGAAAAAAACTGGGTCATGTCCTGGCCGCGGTGTATATCAGGCGGTATCTGGGTATTGATATTTTGTCCTGCTAAAGAATTACATATAGTGAGGCCTGTGCAAAAGATGATGCAAAAAAACCAGGATTCGAATTTTTTATCCTGCGTTCGCATTATGTGAAATTTTAACACATCTGAAGCCTACATGATTGGATCCGGAACGATATTCGCCTTTGCCGCGGCTTCCCACCATATAACGGGTACAATATTGATCCGTACATAAAAACGAACCGCCGCGTTGAACCTTTTTCTTTTCACCTGGTTCTGCAGGATCCAATGAGTCATCCGGTCCTTTGGGATTATCTGAAACTTTATTTCTGGCCAGCGTTTTATAATAGTCAGCCCGGTACCAATCGCTGCACCACTCCCAAACATTTCCTGCCATATCAAATAATCCATACGCATTAGGTGCAAATTTTTTTACAGGCGCGATCCCGACAAACCCATCAGTACCCAGGTCCATCTGGGGAAATTTCCCCTGATACGTATTGGCCATCCATTTATCATTCAATTTAAACGTATTACCCCAGGTATATAATTCACCGGTTTTACCACCCCGGGCAGCAAATTCCCATTCCGCTTCAGTCGGTAATCGCTTGCCCACCCACTTTGCGTATGCTTCTGCGTCTTCTTCGGAAACATGAACAACCGGGTAATTTTCTTTTCCCGTAAGATCTGATCCCGGACCGGTCGGATGTCGCCAGTTGGCGCCGTGAACGTAGTTCCACCAATTATAACTATTTGATAAATCGTTTGTCTCTTTGGGAGTAAACACAACGGAACCTGCGACCAGATTTTCTTCCGGCGCGTCCGGGAATTCTTTTCTGGTTGGTTTTATTTCAGCTATTGTAATATAACCGGTAGCTGCAACAAACGCGGCAAATTCTTTATTGGTCACTTCTGTTTCGTCCATAAAAAACCCATCCACGCGAACACGGTGAACAGGCCGGGCATCTCCCATTCCCTCATGACCGCCATCCATCATGCCGATCGGATTCACTCCGCCCATACTGAATTCACCGCCTGGTATCCATACCATACCATCAATCTTTTTCACAGGTACTTTCAGATCCCCAAATTCAGTCGGCTGGAATTCTGCACCTCCGCCAGACATATATAATGCACTATCCTGCACAGGTAAACCCGTAGCGGTGCAGGACACGGCACCAGATATTTTTTCTTTTTCCAGTTTACTAACTGCATCTTTTGACGCTTCGGGCTGTTGACAAGCTGCTACGAATATAACCAGCCCGAAACCCCATATAATCTCTCTGTTCCGCATAATTTCCTGTATGAATCAATAGACGACAAACCAAAATCCGTTATAAATTTAATCAATATAATATGAATAGCCGCCGCAGCCA
Source organism: uncultured Bacteroidota bacterium (assembly GCA_963759335.1). Taxonomy (GTDB): domain Bacteria; phylum Bacteroidota; class Bacteroidia; order Chitinophagales; family Chitinophagaceae; genus Puia. The sequence continues at coordinate 1,025,677 of CAVWYU010000017.1, read as the reverse complement.
TCGCTTCTTATCAGGCCGCAGAAAAAAACCGTGCAAACGACTGCACGGCTTGTTTAAAAACGCTATCAGGCAAAGATTCTTTTATCAGTTCCCGGTGTTTTGTCCATTTTTACTGTTCCATCTTTTCCCAGAGTTTCGAAAGGTCCGGGTTCAAAATGATCTGAATGCGACGGTTAGCGGCTCTGCCTTCCTTTGTAGCATTGCTCGCAATCGGATTGTATTTACTTCTTCCGCCTGCCAGTAATCTGGCGGGATCCACAGCATAACTATCTTTCATAACACGTACGATACTGTTTGCCCTTTCTGTACTCAGAGACCAGTTGTCAAAGAATTTACTATTGTGAATCTTAATTGTATCTGTATGGCCGACTACGTATATCTGAACTCTCGGATAATTGTTAAGAACAGAAGCTAGAGGGGAAAGGGCGCTTCTCGATTTGTCCCCCAACGTGGCACTTCCGGATGGAAACAGTAAACTTTCAGGCAGGTTTACATATAATAACCCGTTTTTGAACTCAACATCAATGCCTGAATCAGCCAGCGCTGATAAACCGGCGATGATTTTTTCTCTGATTTCCCTCAATGAAGTTCCCTGTTCTGCAAGGGCCGCATTCAACATCGCCTGTCTTGCTCTCAGGTCATCCCTGAGTTCTTTGTAAGCCATGGCATCTTTGCTTAGCGCCGCATTCTGACTGGAACAGCTGGCAATCTGGTTATTCAGGTCGGCTATCTTGGCATTTGCATTGGCTACGTTGGTATTGCAGGTTGCCGAATCCGTCTTCATTCTCTGAATCGTTTCATTGGCCACAGCCAGTTCCTTTTTTGCCTTGCAGGAACTAAACGCGATCAGGACTACCAACAGAATACCTGTACTAAACTTTCTCATGATGGAGGTTTTAAATTTTTAATAGCATTACTATACCCTATCCGAAAATAATGTTTCAAATAATTTTTATGCACACTAAAAATGAATAGGATTGTAAAAATCGGCTAATTCCTCATATAAAGTTCAGATAACGGAGGTCAGATGATTATGTAACGGTTAAATCAGTCAGTTAACCTGCAAAAACGCTCAACAACCGGCGTATGCTGAGGGTATAAATGTTTCAGTGCATCTTTATCAGCCATTTCAAACTGTCTGTAGTCAAATGCGGGCGCTACGGCACAACTAACAAGTGAAAATCCCTGTCCCGATGGAATACTGGCTGCAAACCAGCTTCCGGCTTCGATTACAACGGATAAATAACCCTGCTCCCGGTCAGAGAGTTCATGTGTTATCAGCAGACCCGTGGTTGTCAACTCATAGATGAATAAAGGTTCTCCCTGATGATAATACCATATTTCATCGGAAGCCAGACGGTGAAAGGCTGAATAATCCGCGCCCTCCAACAAATAGTAAATAGAGGTGATTGCCTGTTTTTCTTCCGGGGAACCCTTCTTCAGAATCTCAATCCGGGAGCGGAAGACTTCTTTGTAAAATCCTCCTTCCGGATGTGGAACCAAATTTAAATGACTGATCCAATATTCCGCATTTTGTATATTCACACACAGAGAGTTCAATCCAAATGTAACTAATATCTAAAATGTGAAAAATTTACTGATCATTTGCTTTTGCTGCCTGATATGTATGGCAAAGGCTCAAAAAAACCACCCGTCCAATACATATGACTCTGCGCTGGCAAAAAAACTCGGCGCTGATCAGTACGGCATGAAACATTATGTGATGGCATTTCTGAAAACCGGTCCGACACGGATAACGGATTCGCTCAAAAGAATCGAATTACAAAAAGCACATCTTAAAAATATTATCCGTCTGGCAAATGAAGGAAAGCTGATCATAGCAGGACCGTTTCTGGACGATCAGCCGGTGGAAGGCATATTTATTTTTAATGTAGAAACAATAGAGGAAGCAAAGGAACTGACCAATACTGACCCCGCTATTCAATCTGGTGAACTGGTCATGGAGCTAAGGCCCTGGTATGGCTCTGCGGCACTGGTTGAAATAAACGGATTGCATCAGAAGATCCAGAAGAAAAGCGTAGCCGATTTTTAAGTACCATGCCTGACAAAAAAAAAGCGCTCTCGCCTATTACCGTTCTCATGATCATCACCGTGCTCGCTGCGATTGCGACATGGCTCATGCCCGCGGGCAGATACGATAAACTCAGTGATAAGGCAAATCAACATTTTGTATTAACGACGGAAAACGGGACTATGGAAATTCCGTTTTCCCAAAAAACACTCGATAGTCTTCATATTCTGATCGGTCTCGAAAAATTCAGAAACGGCAGCATACAAAAACCCGTTTCTGTGCCGGGATCATATCACCGGGTTGCTCAAAACAGGGAGGGACCGCTCGGAGTTTTGCAGGCACCGATCAAAGGGATGTATGAAGCCGTTGATATTTTTCTTTTCATTATTCTGCTGGGATCGTTCATAAATATTTTCCAGGAATCCGGCGCGCTGGTTTCGGGGCTCAGCTATCTTTCCCATCGCCTGAAAGGAAAAGAAAGCTGGCTGATCATACTGCTAACTTTTCTGTTTTCACTTGGCGGTTCCACGTATGGAATGCAGGAAGAAGCGCTGGTGTTCTATCCGGTGATCACACCCATTTTTCTCGCGGCAGGATATGATTTAATTATCCCGGCAGCCGTTATTTATGGAGGCACACAACTTGGATACCTGTCATCCGTAACGAATCCTTTTTCTGTCATTCTCGCTTCTAATGCAGCAGGCGTAAACTGGATCGATGGATTATCAGGCCGTATCCTCATGTTTATCGTCTCGACAGGCTGTTATTCATGGTTCATTATCCGTTACACAAAAAAGATAAAAAAAACTCCTTCAGCTTCCTATGTCTACCGGCAGGATATTATTGAAACAGTTACTCCCGTTCATATTTCATCCCATCTTCCTCTGAAACAGGAATTGTCGCTGAAAACAAAACTATTACTGCTTTTATTTCTGGCCAGTTTCCTGATCATGATAGCCGGCGTCATTCTGTGGGACTGGTGGTTTCTTGAAATGTCAACACTTATTCTGACGGCTACCATCATCTTCGGCTTCGTGATCAGGATGAATGAAAAAACTTTTATGGAAAAATTCATTCAGGGCGCCGAAAGCATGCTGGGTGTCGCCCTGATCGTCGGCACGGCCAGGGGTATTACAATTATCCTGAATGAAGGCAATATCAGTGATTCCATTCTATACTACGCCGCTAACGGTGTCGGACATCTGCAACCCGTATTATTTATTCTTCTGGTGCTTTGCCTTTTCCTTCTTCTTTCAATATTTATTTCATCCAGTTCAGCCATGGCCCTGTTGACAATGCCCATATTAGGCGGACTGGCAGTTATTGTAGGCATACCCGGACGTGAAATAGTAAATAGTTATTTGTATGGTATGGGGATCATGGGTTTTCTGGCTCCCACCGGCATTCTGCTACCGTCCCTGGCTTTGAGCAATGTAAGTTATAAAGCCTGGTGGCGGTTTATCAGGCCCTTCCTGATTTTCCTCCTGGCATTGTGCGCAGTATTTCTTATCATCGGATTGAATATAAAATAGATTCATGGAAGTCAATCTGTTTGAGTTAACTGTAAATTGATGTCCGATTCTAAGGAATCTTACCAATTAACGATTCTCCGATATCATGCATCGTGACCAGTCCGGACAATTCCCCATTGTCGTTTACAACCACGCCAAAATTCTGATTTCGCTCTTTGAATTTCATCAATATCTCCGATGCTTTTTGATTTTTCTTAATAGTACAGGCGGATCTGGTTTGCTCGCGGATATTTTTTCCGCTGTCACGGAAATAATCACGGGCACACAGATAACCCACCAGGACATTTTGTTCCCGGACGACCGGGAAATAACTATGTATACTGCCCCGGATGATTTGATCCGCTTCCTCCCGGCTTACTTCCAGCTGTATGAAAACAACGTCTTGTAAAGGCGTCATAATAGATTCGACCTGCTGTTCGTAAAAATCAAAAATATTTTCATGGAGTTTGAGTTCTTCTTTTTCAAGTGTACCCTGTCTGTATGCCTGACTCAGAAGACTCTTGAGATCGTCGTCGGTTAATTTTTGATTTTCCGGCGTGTTGGCATGGATGATTCTCAACAAGAACCGTGTACTCGCCGTAAGTATCTGAACAAAGGGGTAAGAAATGAATGTAAAAAACCTGAAAGAGGGTACGATTCTTAAGGCGATTTTCTGCGGTGAACGGATCGCCAGCGACTTCGGCAACAATTCACCGATTACGATTGTGATATAAGTAATCAAACCAACGCCGATCGCAATTCCTGTCACGTGCGCCCACCAGGCCGGCATTCCAACGGCGATGAATTTTGGTTCGAGGTAAGTTTCAAAAACTTCACCTCCATATAATCCTTCCACTAAACCGATCAGCGTCAGTCCGACCTGGATGGTACTCAGATAGCCCGACGGTTCTTTCAAATATTCCAAAATCGTCTTTGCATTTTTATTTCCTTTATCTGCCTCTTCCTGAATTTTGAAAGGCTCTACAGAAACGATGGCTATTTCAGCTGCTGAGAAATATCCATTCAGCAGAATTAGCAGTGCGATCAAAATTAAAATAAACATAATATGATATTTTCTATTAGTAAGTTAACAAATACCAAATCAGTCTGACGAAAGATTCACATTTTGGTCATATTTAAAAGATTACCTTCCTCTGAATGTCTTGAACAGATATTCATCATAAAAATCAAATCAATTTATTATGTCAAAAAAATTAAACATCCTGCTCGTGCATGGAGCATGGGCAGATGGTTCATGCTGGAATAAGATCATTCCGCAACTCAGGAGTGCCGGATATATTGTAGTTGCCGCACAGGAAAATCTGGGGACGCTGGAGGATGATGCCGAAACAGTTCGCCGCGCGGCCGAAGCATTAGACGGTCCTGTATTACTGGTCGGACATTCCTATGGCGGCGCCGTGATCACAGAGGCGGCTCATTTGTGTCCCAATGCAGTCGGACTGCTTTATCTGGCCGGATTTGGAATCGATAAAGGCGAGAGTCTTGCGATATTAGCATCCAGCGGGCCCGTTGCTCCTCCCGGCGCGGCTGCTTTCAGACCTGATAAATACGGTTTTCTCTGGATCGACCGTGAAATGTTTGCGGACAATTTCTGCCAGGACGTTGATAAAACTGAGGCCGCGATCATGGCTGCGACGCAAAGGCCATTATCAGTTGCGTGTTTTGAAGCAAAAATAACAGATGCAGGCTGGAAAAAATTACCAACCTGGTACGTGGTTTCGTTAAACGACCGGATGGTTCCACCTGAAGCCGAACAATTTCTGGCGCAGCGAATGAATGCAAAAACCATTTCATTACCTGCCAGTCATGTCGCCATGGTATCTCATCCAAAGGAAGTGAGTGATTTCATTTTAGGCGCGGCAAAAGAATTGAGTGCTTCAACTGTCGAAACAGCAGACATGAAGGCATAGTTTTCAAAAAGATGGTAAACGGGTAGATTTTGACAATAAAGAAATGAAGAGCAGGGCTGTTTCACCCGGACAGCCCTGCTTTTTAATAAATAGCGCAACTGGGAATGGAAATTGTTCGTTTTAGGCAGGATGAAAACGCTTTTACTCTTCTCATTATTTTTTATACTACCCGGTTTGCCGCTCTGGGTAAAAAAGGAGGGTCCGTCGGGGAAACTATTGAAATCAATCTCGAAGTACCGGTGAAGAGCAGCTAATTCCCCTGGCCTGCCTTTTGATTACTATGGGTACAGGTATCTTAAAACCTCTATATCGTGGTATCCAAACCCCAGTTTGCAAAAAAATCAGGTTCAACTTTATCCCGCATATTACTAATAAGCGTAGTTACGTGTATCCTTATTGCCATAGGGTATTGCGGTTTTAACGTCCATGAACTTTCCAATCGCCAGGAAAGGATAAAGAAAGATTACATGGTCATTAATAACGTTTCATTCGGGCTCCTTTCCGTTGACCAGTGGCGGGACAATATTGTGCTGGCTGTCGACTCCCAGATTCAACATTTCAAACTGACGCCCCAACAACGCCAGGATCTTAAAAAGGAAATCGAACAAATATTGCACGGCCTGGTTGACACGGCTGTCGCTTCCATCGAAAAGCCGCAAAAATCTCTCAGTGGGAAATTGACAAAACTGGCATTTCATGTACTCTCCAATAAAGAGAAATTGCAGGAAAAGGTCCCCGGATTCGCGGATAAAATCATGACCGAAATAAATAAGCCCTCCAGTTACCGGCGGCTAAAGAATGTTGCGCAAACCGAACTGAATAAATTGGGTGAACAGACCTACGATAGTTCCAAAGCGGCGCAAAAAGTATTTATGGATTCTGTTTTTAAAAAATATAATGCTACTGATAAGGCAGGTTTCGAAAAACAAGCTGAATCTGACCTGATCCTCATCGGAAAACAAACATACACCTGGGCATTTGGGATGCTGGGTGGAGTTGTTGTGATATTAATTCTATGGTGGCTGATCAGAAACCGAAAGGATTTATACACACCCCTTTATATTATGTCTATTTTGTCTGCCCTCATTCTTTTGATCGTCGGTCTCACCACAACCATGATACAAATCGATGCCAGGATACAGGAAATGGATTTTTATTTGCTTGGGCAAAATATTACATTCAAAAACCAGGTGCTTTTTTTTCAAAGCAAAAGTATTCTGGATGTGGTTGAAGTTCTATTGAAGACCGGGAAACTGGATTCGCAAATAGTAGGTGTACTGATACTTGCTTTTAGTATTCTGTTTCCAATGATGAAACTTTTGTCTACGGGCATATATATACTGGATCAGAAAAAATGGGCAAAAAATAAATTCATATATTACTTTGCATTTAAGTCAGGTAAATGGAGCATGGCAGATGTGATGGTTGTAGCGATCCTGATGACGTATATCGGCTTTAACGGTATTGTAAACAGTACCTTGTCTGATCTCAACCTGAATAACGGCACCATCTCAAGTATAACAACCAATAACACGGCCATTCAACCCGGTTATATCATCTTTATTGGATTTGTATTATACGGTTTTACATTATCAGCTATTCTCAAAAAAATCACAAAGGAAAAGGAATCCTATTTAAAACCGGTCTCTGTTAAACCTATCGCCGCCGCGCGGTAAAAATCCGGGCATTCTTTTCTGTTTGGCATCTGAAAAATTATTCAGGTTATAGGTAAAAGTCAGCATCGCATAACGTGTGATCACATTGGAACGTGTATAAGATTCCTGACTGGAACTGACCGATTTGCTCACGGATGTGTTTTGATTCAACAGATCAAATACACTTAACCTCAGTTCACCATTTTTCTTTTTAAAAAGTTGTTTCGCGATACTCGGATTTAACAACGGAACGCTTGCGTTGTATGCAGTTGCGTGATTGTTGGTGTATGTATAATCCAATGTAGCTGCAACGAGCCATCCGTTGTTTGTATAAGCCGTCAGATCCACCGAAAAGGATTGTGAGAAGGCATTCAGGTTATTTTGGGGATTTTTATATTGCCCGGGAATGGAAGACCGGTAGTTTATATTATACTTCGACGTAGAACTAAAGTTCATGTCGAAGTTCTTTTTAATATTGGTTGTCCAGGAAATCGTCTCGGATAGACCTGTGTTCTTTGCATACACATGAGCATAATCATTTTCCGCAGCTGCCACCGAATCCTGGGCAAGTAGTGTCTGATTCTGTGCGTACGTAATGTTGGTAATGAAGTTGAGATTGGATTTTGGCTTTTTTAGAGGGAATCCGTAATTAAAATATCCGGAGATATTATACGTGCCATTCAGATTCACAAAAGTGCTTTGCTGGCCGCCCTTTGAATTATAATACACGGCGGATTGTATATCATTCACCACACTACTGGCGTTGATGGTGGCGAATAGTACATGCTGTGTTCCGGGATCAAAGGAAGTATATAACATGCGAAGACTGTGTGTGAACTGGGGTTTCAACGCCGGGTTTCCTTCCTGATAATTTATCTGGTCGCTGGTTGTGACAAGGGGCTGCAATTGAGCTACGGAAGGAATTCCCGTCCTGCCTGCATAATTGAAGCGAAAATGTTTTGTCTTTGATATTGTGTATTGAAAATTGACCGTGGGTGTCGGATAAATATAGTCATGATCGACCGTTATATTTTTCGTGGTATTCAGGCTGTTGAAGCCGGTAAACTGCAGACCCGAACCGATGGAAAAATTGAATTTGGCATTCTGCAGACGATAATTCAGGGTGAACCGGTTTGCATGCGATACAAAAGTATAGGAGTTACTAAACAAACTGTCGAAAGTGGTATATCCATGTAATGAATCAACAAAATCATAGGTGCTATTAACCGATACATTATGCTGATAAGTATAGTTGTAATTAAATTCAATAATCTGGTTCCTGCCAATGGGCTCCGTATATGACAAAGTTGGACTAATGGTATATGAATGCAATGAATCCACATAATATTGATTCAGCGTATCAATACTAACAGGCCGGTAAAAATTATTTACGGCATAATTGTACCCGTATCCATCGTTCACATTGGCCGAGCCATTGATGTCAAGAGAAATGGTCCTGAACTTCTTGGCGAATTTATGCCGGAGCTGCAGATTGGATCCGTTCACCGTAAACCCGGTATTGTAACTCGAATTGTTGCCAACAGATGTATTGACCGGCGATCCATGGTTGTCAACCGTGCCGGATGAGGAAGATGCATTCGGATCGCTGGATTGGAATACAATATTGGGGCGAAAAATGAGCGAGGTGTTACTGTCAAATCTTTGTTCGAGATTAAAATTCAGCCGATGATTTTGACGCCGTTGAATATTTGACTGGTTGCCGGCAGTTGTATTTGAACTGTCCTGACCAGGTTGTCCCTGAATGGTTTTTATGATGCTGTCATTCTGATTGACTGTGATATGCTGGCTGTTAAAGAAATAATTACCATACAAGTCTGTGTTTGGACCCAATGAATTCCGGTAATTCGCCCCGCCTGCCCAAACTGTAGATACTCCTGTATTGGTGGTGGTGGTTGCCGCCCCTCCGCCGCCGCTCCTGCCGCTTGCACCACCTTCTGCGGTAAAATTCTGTTTGTTGATATCATTCGCCTGGCCAATTACCGAAATCTGCTCGTCATTATCAAAGCGGTGCAAATTCAGACTTTCATCATAGGTCCCATTGGTACCGGCAGCTGCGACTGCTTTTCCAAAATAACCCTGACGCTTATCTTTCTTCGTAATAATATTGATGGTTTTTACCCGGTTGCCGTCATCAAAACCGCTGAATTTACTCTGGTCACTCAGATCATCAAAGACCTGTATCTTATCGATGATATCCGGAGGCAGGTTTCTGGTTGCCAGTTTTGGATCATCACTAAAAAAACGTTTGCCATTGACCAATACGCGGCTGACGGTTTCTCCCTGGGCCGTGATGACTCCATTTTTATCCACCTGAATACCGGGCATTTTCTTCAGGAGGTCTTCAGCCACTGCATTGGGTTTCGTTGCATAACTGCCGGCATTATATTCAACGGTATCCTTGTGAATCGAAACGGGTGGCCTTTCAATCACTACTTCTTCCATCAGATCGGTGGCAGGCTGCATGTACAGCGTCTTGAAATCCACATCCTTATTATCCGGGCTGATGGTAAAATTTTTCCGGATATGACTATACCCTTCAAAACTGATCATTAAATGATAAGTGCCCGGCTTCAGATCTTTTATCAGGAATGATCCCTTTCTGTCCGTTGTGGAGAATTGAATATCGCTGGAATCTGAATCAGTGGGCGTAACTGAAACAGTTGCCTGACTGAGATCCTGCCTGCCAGATGTATCAACGATTGTTCCTTTTACTGTTCCGGAAATCTTTTTCTGTGGGAAGGCATAAAGGATGGTCAGCAAAAAGAAACTGGTAATCACAATACATTTCATCCGGTAGTCTGATAAATGTTACAATTACGCATTTATGTTTTTAAAAATTGTGAAGGCCGTGAAAATTAACGGTTCGTTACCTTAATTTACCACTTTGCCGTTATCTTCAGGTCCCGAATAAATTTTATGCCCATGCGTCCGTTCATGACCTGTTTGCTTATTATTTTTTTCATAACATCTTCCTTTGCCCAGCCCTTATTTCCAACAAAGAATATCAGCATCTCCTGGCAGACGGTTCAGAACGATTACCAGAACAAACCCCGATCCCTGAATGCTCTTGTCATAACGAATAACAGTTCTGCTGTTTTCCCCGCTACCGGCTGGAAAATATATTTCAATTGCGCGAGACTGATCGCTCCTGCGACCATGACCCATAACGCGACCATCAACCTGATCAACGGTGATCTGTTTAGTCTGACCCCGACGATGGATTTTCCTGCGCTCAAAACCGGGACTTCGGTACGTGTTGAATTTATCGCTGAAGAGCCCGTCGTGAATATCACTGACGGTCCGGAAGGTTTCTACCTGGTATGGGAGAGCAAACCCGATCAGGGATTTGCAATCGGATCTTTTACGATCGTTCCTTTTAAACCGAGTTACAAAGGTTTGATTACGCCGGCGATTGTTTATGATCAGAATAAACTGATTAAGGATATTCCAGCGGATAAGCTGACAAAAATATTTCCTACTCCGGTGAGTTATCAGGAGACAGGCGGTTTTTTTACGCTGACTGCGGATGTAAATCTCACGGCCGACGAACGGTTTACAAAAGAAAAGACCGGGCTACAAAATACCATTGAAATACTTTGCGGAAAAAAAAAGGCAGCAGAAAAAACGAGCGATGCCATCAGCCTGATATACAGAGAGGGAATGCCCGATGAAGCGTACGAACTGGACGTAAAACCCGGCATTATCAGTATCAGTGCCTCCGGATCGGCCGGCATATTTTATGGCATCCAATCTATAAAAACTTTGATTCCTCCCGACGCATGGGCCAGGATTCAAAAATCAATACAGGTACCTGCTGTATCGGCGAAAGACGCACCCCGTTTTGATTACCGTGCGTTTATGCTGGACGTAGGCCGCAATTTCCAGACGAAAAAAGAATTGTTCCGGGTACTCGATGTGATGGCCCTGTATAAACTGAATGTCTTCCATTTTCATCTGACAGAGGATGAAGGATGGCGATTACAAATAGATTCACTGCCCGAACTAACGGACTTAGGCGCACGTCGGGGACATACATTAGACAGCAAACATTTTCTTCCGCCTTCCCATGGATCAGGCCCCGACACCAGCAAAATACCCGGTTCAGGCTTTTATAGTAAAGCCGATTTTATTGAGATCCTGCATTATGCGAACGACCGTCATATTCTCGTTCTGCCCGAAATAGAAACTCCGGGGCATGCCAGGGCTGCAATCAAAGCCATGAATGCACGGTATGAAAAATTTATGCAACAGGGAAATAAGGAAGAAGCAGAAAAATACCTGCTCTATGATCTGAATGATTCGTCGAAATATTTATCAAACCAATACTGGAACGATAATATTATGGATCCTTCCCTTCCGTCCACTTATCGTTTTATCCAAACAGTAATTAATGCGATCGTGGATATATATCACGAAGCCGGTGTGCCGCTGAAGAGTATTCATTTCGGTGGTGATGAAGTACCGGATCATGTATGGGAAAAATCTCCGGCCTATTTTACTTTCAAAGCAAGTCATCCGGAAATAAAAAACACCAGTGATCTCTGGTATTATTTTTATGGTCGCGTGAACCAGATGGTCAAAGCAAAAGGACTATATCTTTCCGGCTGGGAGGAAATGGGATTGAGAAAAACCATGCTCGATGGGAAGCCTTTGTATCTGCCAAATCCCGATTTCGAACCCGAACATCTGCAAACCGATGTATGGAATAATACACTGGGCGGTGGAAACGAAGACCTTGCCTACAAACTCGCCAATGGCGGATATAAAGTTGTGCTTACCTGCGTATCGCACCTCTATTTCGATATGGCACATTATAAAGCATTTGAAGAACCGGGATATTATTGGGGCGCTTTTACGGATATTGACAAACCCTTTTCGTTTATTCCCTATGATTATTTTAAGAATTCAAATGTTGACAGGGACGGGCTTCCGTTGAACAAAAATATTTTTGTCGGTAAACAGCGATTAACAGACTATGGCAAAACCAATATCGTGGGTTTGCAAAGCGCTGTGTGGGGAGAAAATATCAAAACTCCGGAACGTTTGGAATACATGCTGCTCCCAAATCTGCTCGGCTTTGCGGAAAGAGCCTGGGCTAAAGATCCCGAATGGGCAACCACTTCGGATACAACGCGTGCTGATCTTTTGTATGCGGAAGCCTGGTCCGCTTTTCTGAATATCGTTGGCAAAAGAGCTTTGCCGATGCTCGATTATTATATGGGAGGATATAATTACCGGGTGCCAAAACCCGGATTGATTTTGTCAGAGGGCAAATGGGCGGCCAATATTCAGTTTCCGGGTATAACTCTCCGTTATACCAATGACGGCAAAGAACCCGGTCTGAAAAGCCTGATTTACAAATATCCGGTTCCAAATTCCGGAAAACCACTGCAATGCAGGGCTTTTGATAGCAGGGGAAGAGGAAGCGCCATTGCGGGAGAATGAAGTATTTACAGCCAGACCTGTAATTTTTCCTGCAAAAAGGCATTCTGTGAAATGAAAAACTCATTTTTTCGTTTTCGGTATGCAAATACGCTTTACGCAACAACAACCACGTTCCATGCATAAAATCATCTTACCCTTTTTAGCCCTAATGCTTATCTGTTCATCCTGTTTTAAAAAAATGGCCCAGTCACAGGCAGCTGACCGGAAAGATGAATTGCATTTTCTCGAAAAACATTTCACCGAGGAGCAAATGAACAAGCTGCTTGCAACGAAAACAGTATTTTTTTACCGCAAAGGTGATCTGCCTTCTCTGGATTCATTCAAACGTTCTCTGAACTCCAGCTGGACCATCACGCCGCTGGTCTTCGCAGACATCAGCGAGTTTGACACATATTATGGTAACCCTGAATATTCTTATTTTATTATTGAAGGGATCACGACGACAACTTATAGCAGTTCAGGTTCCTATTCAAATACACATTACTATCTGACTTTGCAGTCCTATAATCACTTCGACGGCAAGAAAAAAAAGGTAGAAACAGACGCATTTTGCCGTATTGAATTATACCCGAACACATCCACGCTGTTTTCCGGCGCCTATGCTTCGAAGAAAAACGATGTGATTGGAAAATTATATGATCACGGCGAGTTTTATAACTGGACCTCTGTTATGCTGGGTGCACATCTTGGCATTGTGGATGCTAATCTGAAAAACAAATATCGCCCCTGGTTGTACGCTGATGTAAATGATCCGAATATCGACAGGCTGGCCAGAAAGGATACGCTTTTTATTCTGAATACTGATTTCATGAGTTTTAATAAATTCAACGGAAAGGAAAAGAAAAATTCGGACCTGGAATTTTCGGCCTATGGCGCGCCCTACAGGGTCTGCAGCAGTTCAGAACTGTTCCAGATTTTTGAAAATGAAAAACGAGGACGCCTTTTATTTGAATATGTAAAAAGTTCAACTGACAAATACGTATCAGTGATAGACACGAAGGATAAGAAATACGTGTATAAAAAATATACGCCGGTAAGCTACAATCTGAAGTCCAAGGATCTTTCTAAAATCCTGAGCAACTAATTATCCGTGTGTTTGGCCCCTCATTTTATTTGGATCCTGTCGCCCATCCCCGTGCAAAAATCACCTGACTGTCAGGCTAAACGAATGTTCTAATACAGGATATCCAGGAACGTTAATTATACAAAATTAAGTTAATATCCCACATGCGTTTCAGGGGTCCCTTATTCGGATGCCCTAAGCAACTCCATTCACCATAGCTTCGTATGGGTCATTTGTATTATCTTCATAAACCCCAGCCGGTATTTTTAACTGATCATGATTTTCTTAACATACTGACTAAAAACAGATATATGAAACCTAGCCTCGTGGGCTTATTCCTGCTCCTTTCTTCATCCATTTTCGCGCAACTAACAGTAACAGAGCAATTTCAAAAGATTACGAACCAGCAGCAGGCACAGGCATTCATTGATGCCAATCCGACACTTAAACCGGTGCTATTGCATCTTTCTAACGGGAAAGACTCCACGCTGATAGACAAAAGGTTATTGAGGCAGAATAAGGGCGATGTATTTTCCGTCGGTTATGTGACTTATAAAGTGCTTGAAGCGAAAGACACGGTTGATTACCGGGCCAGTTATATATTCCTGGATGGTTCCACCCTATCAGTTCCTGAGACCGATAGTCTCAAAAAAATCATTGTGCAGAAAGCCACCGCAGGTGCTTCTTTTGAGCAGCTCTCCGACCAATATACGATGGATGGAAATACCACCCATGGCGATACCGGATGGTTCTTCGGGGTAGAAATGATGCCCAGGGAATTTCAGGATGCCGTGTCGAAACATAAAACCGGCGAAATCTTCTTTGTGGACGTTTCAGAAAAACAATGGCACTATATCGTTAAGAAGACCTACGACGACCGGGAAAAGAAAGATATTACCGTATTGCGGGCAAACGGGAGATAAGTTTTTATTTGCCAAGCATCGGAAATAATTTCCGGATGCGTTCGTCATCGGGCTGTGCACCATATTCACAGATTTCGAATGCTTCGGCATATTTTACCTTGTCTCCGCGCTCCTTCCCATACCATTTAACGAGGGACGCCCTTGTTTGCGGATTGATGGTACCGGCAGTCCGCTTGCTGAGCCAAATGATACGATCCTCCTTGCTTTCCGGGACTTCTACGAGATAACCTCCGATCCACGGCAGCCATTCATACATCTGGGATACATGTGCGTCCAGACCGGAAATTTTTCTTGCATAGGTGCTTGTAATATCCACTGCGATATCGGGACGAAAAGGATTGGGTCTCTGGAAATGATCTTCGAAATAAAGGAACACCGGATTTTTCGCGGGTGCGGGTGTTTCAGGCGCGATGTTCGGCACCGCCACCATATAGGCAGCATCCTGAACCAGGACACCGGTGTACCGATGATCGGGATGATAGTCATTTGGACGGGGGGCCATCACGATATCTGCATTCCATTCACGGATCTTCCGAATTATTTGCAGTCTTACTTCCAGCGTGGGCATCAGTAATCCATCGTGATTATCGAGCACGTCATACGTTATTCCCAGCCGCTTTGCTACTTCCTGTGTTTCAGCATATCGCCTTTTTGCCAGTTCCGGTCCTTTTAAAGTCTGGTGACCTGCATCCCCGTTTGTAACGGAAACAAATTTTACTGCATATCCCATTTGGGCAAAAAGGGCAGCGGTTCCACCGGACTTTTCATCACAATCATCCGGATGTGCACCAAACATAATAATTCGAATTTTGCCACTATCGGGTTGTGCATGTATAGAAAGGACCATACAGACTAACAAACCGGCAAACAATAAAAATTTCCCATAAAGCATTTTCATATAGATTCATTTTGAAGTGGTAATCCGGGTACCCCTTTGTTTTTAACCGGCAGCTGACACCAATGTTTTGCATATGGTTTTACGAGTTCGCGCGCCGCGGCCGGTCCCCAGCTGCCCGCTTCATAAAAATGCAACTGCCTGGTTGGGAATTTCTTCCATGCATTCAGAATCGGCATGACCACTTTCCAGGCTGCATCCACCTGGTCGGCGCGCATGAATAATGTGGCATCACCCTCCAGCACATCGAGGATTAGTGCCTCATAAGCCTCCGGAATACTTTCTTTATAATTTTCCTGATAAATGAAATCCATATTCACCGGCTGCAATTTCATTTCCAATCCGGGAACCTTACTTTCAAATAGCAGGCAGATTTCAAGTTCCGGCTGTATACTGATGATTAGGCGATTGGGCACAACATCATCCTTAAATATCTTATGGGGTGAATCTTTAAACTGAACGGCAATCACGGAGGTTTGCCTGGGAAGGGATTTGCCCGTACCCAGGAAAAAGGGTACACCCTTCCATCTTTTATTGTCAATGAAAAATTTAGCTGCAACGAATGTCTCGGTGGTCGAACCCGAGGATACCTGATCTTCATTTCTGTACGCAGGAACTGGTTTTCCATCCACTGTGCCCGCGGTGTATTGCCCACGGACCACATTTTTAAAAACTTCTGCCGGCTTATAGATCCGCATGCTTTGCATAAGTTTTGTTTTGGCGTTCCGGATCATTTCTGACCGGTACTCATCCGGGCATTCCATCGCCACGATACAAAGCAATTGCAGCAGGTGATTCTGAATCATATCCCTCAGGGCACCGGCACTGTCATAATAGCCACCCCGTTTTCCAACGCCTACCGACTCGGCCACACTGATCTGCACATGATCAATGTACTTATTGTTCCACAGCGGTTCAAATACATAATTCGCGAAACGGAAGGCGAGGATATTTTGTACGGTTTCCTTGCCCAGATAGTGATCGATTCTGTAAATCTGTGTTTCGGCAAAACGTTTACCCAAAAAACGGTTGAGTTTTTTTGAAGATTCCAGATCGGTACCGAAGGGTTTCTCTACTACGATGCGGTCTTTCTTTTCCTGGTGGCAAAGTTTTAATTTGTACAGAGATTCGGAGATGACTTCTATAAAACGGGGTGCCACGGCATAGTAAAACAAACGGGTACCCCTTTGCTTGTTCCCTTTATCGAAAGAATCCAGTTTTGCCTTTAGACTGGTAAACGTATCGAGTTTCAGAAAATCTCCCTGAATATAAAAAATCCTGTCGGCGAATTCTTTCCATTTCTTTTCATCGGCCTTTCCACTGCGGCTAAACTCGTTGACACCCCCGAGCAGATAATTTCTGAACTCCTCATCACTGGCAGGCAGAAAATCAACACAAGTCAGACTAAAAGACGAGGGCAGGTGATTGCCTATATATAGGTTATATATGGCCGGGATCAGCTTCCTGTGTGTCAGGTCACCTTTTGCACCAAAAATGGTAATTGCAGCAGGATATAATTTTTTTTCCTTCATGATTGTTTGATTAATCTCCGAACGGACTCAACCAGAAAGTTAATCCTAATCTAGATTAAAAAAAAAGACGGTTATGAAATCGAAAGCCAGGTGATCTTATTAATTTGGCGGTATGAAAATTCTTGTTACCGGCAGCAGTGGGCATTTGGGAGAGGCACTGATGCGAGTTCTAAGGACAGAAGGAAAAAATGTACAGGGCATCGATATCCTGCCTTCGCTTTTTACCGACCAGGTCGGATCAATCGCTGATAAAAACTTTGTCAGGAAAAACATGCAGGGAATTACACATGTTTTGCATACAGCCACCCTGCACAAACCACATGTAGCCACGCATAACCAGCAACAATTCATAGACACGAATATTACAGGTACACTGAATTTACTGGAAGCATCCGTTGAAAATCGCGTTCAATCTTTTGTTTTCACGAGTACGACCAGCACATTCGGTGATGCGCTGACACCGGGACCTGATGCACCCGCAGCGTGGATCACAGAGGATGTTGTTCCGATTCCCAAAAATATTTATGGTGTTACAAAGACTGCAGCAGAAGATCTCTGCCAGTTATTTTTTCGCAACCAGAAACTGTCCTGTCTTATTCTGAAAACCTCCCGCTTTTTTCCCGAAGAAGATGATGACAATGCGATTACGAAAAACTATGCGGATGCCAATGCCAAGGCTAATGAATATCTGTATCGAAGAGTTGATACAGAAGATGTAGTCAGTGCCCATCTGTTGGCAATGGAGAAAGCATCCCTGATCGGGTTTAATAAATATATTATCAGTGCGACCACGCCATTTAGCAAGGAGCATCTGGCTGCATTGAAAAAAAATGCATCTGAGGTTGTAAAATCTCTCCACACAGATTTTGAAAAAATATATGCCGCTCTTGGCTGGAAAATGTTCCCTACCATTGGCAGAGTATATGTGAACAAAAAAGCCAGGGAGGAACTGGGTTGGTTACCAAAATATGATTTCAGATATATTCTGGACAAATTAAAATCAGGCGAAGGTATTCAAAGCGATCTGGCGGAAGCCATTGGCTCCAAAGGGTATCATAGATCCTGATCCGGGCAGCAACCTTATATCCAAATTCTGTTTCCAATATGAACCATTCACCGGGATGAATGTTAGTGACTTATATTTCACCATCAAAATTCGGATCATGGAAAAATATGCGTTGCTTGTCAGGCTGGAGGCCAAACCGGGGAAAGAAAAAGCGGTTGCCGATTTTATAAAAGGAGCTTTACCGCTGGCAGAACAGGAATCTTTCACCATAAGCTGGTATGCGCTGCAAATAGGCCCTTCCACCTTTGGTATTTTCGACAGTTTTGAAAACGAAGAAGGACGGAAATCACATCTGGGCGGACAAATTGCCCAGGCCTTGATGAAAAACGCACCGGATTTACTGGCAAAGGATCCGGTTATAGAGCAGGTTGATCTTTTAGCTGTGAAGTAGACGGTAAGTCATTACTGCTCTCAATTTTCCGAACCATCCAGGTTTTAGTCGCCTGAAATCTTTTACTCTGCCCACGTATTCGATCAATGTACCGGATTGCCCGGTTGTTGACTTATACAAGCTGGTTAACGCGCAGATTCATGTGTTTGGGGAAGGTATCCGGACCGGAAGGCGTTGACGACGGACTTCGGAGTTAAAACATCGACTTCTGTCGATGGTGGAAGTTTGTTGTAATCAGAATATCCGAAGGGCGTCCAATATATAACGCGGTTTGAATGGCTGATCATATATGGAACGCCATTATATTCTATAAAGCTGCCTTCAGGCAGATTCTCCAGTTTCTCCCTATAGACAGATTTGCTGCCGTTTCGATTCATTCGCTCCCGATGAAGTATTTCGTCTATTTCGCCGATAGGCGTTTTCATATTATACATATATAACGGATTGCCTTCTACCCAGGCGGCCTTAAAGCGGTTGAAATCCGCCCGCCTGCATTCAGCACAGGGCCGGTGACCGGCAGAGAAGGCAGTCGCCTCATCCAGAAAGAAAAGTTCAGTGTAAAGATTGGGTGTCATCACTTCGCGGTGACGGTCTTTAAATTCCAGCACACAGGTTATCCATGCTTTTAGCCTGAATGGCCGTATAATTTGCTGATGTTCGTTATGTATCAAACCCCGGTTCCCCATCCAGGCACCCCTTGCCTGAGTACGGATCAGCTGACCGGACGGATCAACCCGGTTTTGCAGTGGATGTATATGTATTCTATGTATAATCAGCGAATGAATATGAATTTGAAATTAATAAAAATAAATTCAGCGTTTGATTACATAACAGAAACTGTACGCAAACGAACAGTTCTTATATCGGCAACCAGCAGTATTACTGATATTCAATCATTTAATGTTTTGGCACGGCGTTGCATTATCTATGTCAGAACAGACACAGATTTTTTTCTAAATGTTTTTTTCACAGCGCTGCAACATGATTGAAAAACCTGCGTCTTATTTACAGACATTAATCAAAACCAAATAAAACTTTTAAAAATGAAAAAGACAATCTTATCAATCGTAACCGGGCTGGCTTTGTTCAGCACCGCATTTGCCAAAGCACCTGAAAAAGCAACTGATCGTGCCATCGCATCTTTTGTAAAAGAATTTCACAAAGCATCAGATGTAAGCTGGAGCGCAAACACTAATTATATCATGGCGGCTTTCGAATTGGACAATCAAACACAATACGCTTATTATGATTATCAGGGTAATCTGGTTGGCGTGGTTCATCACATACTCACCAGCAGTTTGCCTTCTGATCTCAGCATGGACATCAAGAAACATTATTCTAATTATTGGGTGTCTGAATTATTTCAGGTATCCTCCGATCAGGGTGATGCTTATTATATACAGCTGAAGAATGCTGACGAAATTATAGTTCTGACTACAGAAGGTACCGGCAGCTGGCATCTGTATTCAGCTCCAAAGGCAATCGTTACTCTCTGAAATATTTACAGCAGTCTGGTTTAGATTCTGAACCCTTCCGTTCCCGGAGGGGTTCTACATTATTGGAATAACAGTATTGATTTTAATTTAAAGCGTAACTGTTTTTACATTTTTCAATACAGTTCCATTCCTGATTTCATCCGACGCGGAGATCAGTAGTAAATCACCATCGTTTAATTTGCCATAAATTTCAATAAAATCATTTGCATCCCTTCCTGTTTTTACCTCTACCCTCTGAGACTGGTTGTTGACAACACGAATTACGAAAACACTTTCGGTTGAATTTACAACTGCTGTTTTGGGCACAATAAATGTACTGTCACTGGCCGGCAACGGAAGATTTACTTCAGCAACCATTCCCGGTAATAATTTTTTGTCGTTATTGAAAACGTCCATTTCCACGCGTTGAGAACGCAGCCGGTCATCTATAGATCCGGATAGCCTGTTGATGGTTGCGTTGAATGACTTGCCCGGAAGTGACTTTACGGTGAAACTCACTTCATCTTTATGATTCAGATATTCCGTGTATGCTTCAGGCACCGAAAGCACAAGCCGCAGTTTTTTCTGTTCCCGCAAATTGAATAAAGGAAGTTCAGACCCTTTTCCGGCGGGACCGACATAGGCACCCGGATTCACATTCCTGGCAGTGATCACTCCGCTGAACGGAGCCCGTATCTGCAGATAATTCTGTGTTTCCGTAATTTCTTTAGAAGCGGATTGTGCGGCCTGAAATTGCGCATAATCGGAATTCTTACGGGCAGCTGCCTGTTCCAGATCATTGGGCGATATGGTTCCAGGCGTCTTGCTGGTTTCGAGCATACGATCGTAATTCGCTTTACTTGCCAGATAGATCGCTTCACGGGATTTTATGGTGGATTCTGCGCCCGCCAGTTGTGAATTTAATTCAGGTGCTTCCATGGTTGCCAGCAACTCTCCTTCCTTTACTTCAGAGCCGACATCAACATATAGTTTTTTTACAAAACTGCTAACCTTCGCGTACAGATCCACCTGCTGGTATGCAATCAGCTGGCCCGGAATCTGCAAAGAAGAAGACAATCGACCCTTCTTTAAGGCAAACACCTGAGTTGGCGGATCGTCCGCCTGTTTTTCTTCCGTTTTTTTCTTCCCTGCACCGTCTTCTGATTGACAACTGTAAAGTAAAATTGTAACCAGAAAAGTATTTATTAGTCTGTTCTTAAATCCTGATAATATATGTAAGCGCTGACTCATTGATGTGTTTTTGTACTATAAATTTTATTTCGCCGAATGATTCAATTCAGGAATATAATGCGAACTTTCTTTGTCTTCCGGATCAAGAGATACAGAGGCGGTGGATGCTTTACCCTGCACCCAGGAAAATACAAGGGGTAATATGAATAACGCAGCAAAGGTAGATGCTATCAATCCGCCCACCACTGCGCGACCCAATGGTGCGGCCTGATCACCTCCTTCGCCCCATCCTGAAGCCATGGGCAACATTCCAAATACCATGGCTACGCTGGTCATAAGGATCGGACGCATACGCAGGGCTGCGGATTCTTTGGCGCTGAGTAAAGCATTTCCTGTGTGCATGCGTAAATGTTCCGCATTGGTAATTAGTAAAACAGAATTGGCAATAGACACTCCTACGGACATAATAATACCCATATAGGATTGCAGATTGAGGGTGGAACCCGTCAGGAGTAATGCAACCAACGATCCGATAAGCACCGCGGGCAAGGTAGATAATACTACCAGGGATACTTTGAAGGATTGAAAATTGGCAGCCAGCATCAGGAAAATAACTGCGATGGCCGTAATCAATCCCAATTGCAAACTGTTTAGTGTCTCGGATAAAACTTCAGTCAATCCTTTTGTTTCAATATTCAGTCCGCGCGGCAGATTTCCCAGAGATTGAAGAGCAGATTGTACATCTTTGGTTGCTGTACCGAGATCTTTATTGTTGATGTTGGCTGTAACAGATAAATACGGGATTGCACCCAGGTTATCGTTTTCTCCATAAGAAGTATCGGATTTAATAGTCGCCACATCACCCAGCACCGGGCGTGACTCATTGCTCAATACCGGAATTTCATTGATGTCGTTCATACTGGTCATCTGATTTTCGGGTACTTCCACCTGTACACCATAACTGATATTACTTTTTGGATCGATCCATAAATTTTTTTCTGTATACCTCGATGAGGAAGTGGCAGCTACCAGAGACCGGGAGATATCTGACAGCGACACGCCCATTTGTGCTGCCCTGATTCTGTCGATATCGATATTGATAGTTGGATACTTTATGGGCTGTGCCAGCTGAACATCACGTAAATAATCAATCTGCCGGAGCTTATCAATCACTTTATCCGCATATTGTTCATTGGCTTTTTTATCCTTGCCCATAATTCTGACCTCAATGGGTGTCGGCGATCCCTGGCTCAGCACTTTATCTGTCAGCTCAATGGGTTCAAAAGATAACCGCACATCCGGCATGCTCGCCTTCATCTGACGTCGAAATCTTTCTTTCAGATTATCCAGCTTTTCTTTATAGCTCTCTTTTAATGCAACCTGCAATACGGCCTCCTGTGGTCCACTCATGAATAGATAAATCGGACTGGTTGAAAACTGCCCGGGGTGTTGCCCGACAAATGCCGAAGTAACCGATATATTTTCTTTCCCGACAAGATCCTCTAGTATCTGGATTGCCTTTATTGTTTTTTCTTCCGTTCTTTCTATCCGGGTACCATCCGGTGCGCGCAGCCGCACCTGGAACTGACCACTATTGACTTTTGGCAATACATCACGTCCGATGTTCTTAAACAGAAGGGCCAGTAGTCCACAAGTCAGTAACGTATAAAAAATAACAACGGCGCGTTGATAAGGGAAAAGCCGGTCGAGAAAGCGCAGGAAACGATTACGAAATTTTTCAAAACGGGTCAGTTTCCCATTTCCGTTATTCAAGCTTTTTTCCAGTAATTTCTTTTTTTGGTCCCAGGTATCCTGCTCCTCTGATGCTGTTAATCCAAGGGCTGCATATTCTTCTTCATCTGTTAATATATGTCCGTCCTGAGCTGATTTATGAGCATGTCCTTTCATCAGCCAGTTTGCCATGATGGGAACAAAGGTTTGTGCCAGGAAATATGACGTGATCATGGAGAACGCAATGGCCATGGCGAGTGGCAAGAACAAAGAACCCGGAATACCCGTCATCGTAAAAGCGGGTGCAAATACTGCCAGGATACAAAGCAGGATCAGCAGTTTGGGAAATGCGATTTCCTTACAGGCATCCCAAATGGCCAGGGCTTTTGGTTTACCCAGCGCAAGATGCTGGTGTATATTTTCAATGGTTACCGTTGATTCATCCACCAATATCCCTATGGCGAGCGCCAGCCCGCTCAGCGTCATGATATTGATGGTCTGATTAAAGAGATATAGAAACAAAACACCCGATATAATGGAAGTAGGAATGGTTAAAACAACAATCAGCGCACCCCTTTTGTCTCCCAGAAATAATAAGACCATCAGTCCGGTCAATATGGCACCTATGGCTCCTTCGGAGATCAGACTTTTCACCGCGTTGATTACATACACCGACTGGTCGAATTCAAAGGACAGTTTTACGTCTTCCGGCAACTGACTCTGAAAGCGGGGTAATGCTTTTTTCAGATTTTGGACCACTTCCCAGGTGGATGCATCCGCTGATTTGGTGACGGGCAGATAGATCGATCTTTTCCCGTTTACCAGTGCATAACCGCTTGTAATATCCGCTCCATCTTCCACTACAGCAATATCACGCAGGTAAACATTTTCTACAGCTCCTTTATAAATCGGAATATCTCCAAATTCTTTTATGTTTTTGATCGTTGTATTGGCAGGCGTAAAATAATTATAGTTCCCGATCCGTACGTTACCGGCCGGTGTTGCCTGGTTATTATCTCTAAGTGCTGCCACCACCTGGTCGGGTGTCAGATGGTGCACTCTAAGCAATTCCGGATTTACTTTTATGACTACAGTACGAACGTTTCCCCCAAAAGGTGCCGGTGATACCAGACCTGGAACGGAAGTAAATGAAGCGCGCACGTATACATTGGCCAGATCCATGAGTTCATTGTTCGAACGTATTTTACTACTCAATACCAGTTGTCCGATGGGCAATGTCGAAGCATCAAAGCGTAAAATAAAGGGTGGCTGTGAACCCGGTGGAAAGGATGTTTGCGCACGATTGGTAAATGTGGCAACCTCCGCAGCCGCCTGTGCCATATTAGTGCCTTGGTAAAAAGTAAGTTTTATGAGTGTGAGCCCTAAAGTATTTCTTGTTTCAATACTTTTTACACCGGATACATAGAGCAACAAATTGACATAATTCTTTGCAAAAAAAGCTTCCATCTGCGTTGGTGTAAAACCACCGTAAGGATGGGAAATATAAATGACCGGAAGATTCAGTTCGGGGAAAATATCAATCTTGATATTACGTACGGCATTCACTCCAAAAAAGAATAAACCCATAACGATCACCAAAATAGATATAGGTCTTCTGAGCGCGCTTCTGATTAATCCCATGTGAAAAAGATTTGTAGCATCATCTGCTATCGAATTTCATTTTCAAAAAAGCTAAAATCACCGATGGCCGCTGCTTTCAACAGCAGGGCCTGCCAGACATTACTGTCGGCAATATCCCTGTCGGTCTCTGCGCGGTTCAGTACATATAATGTCTGCGTAACGTCCACAATATTCGTAAGGCCATTTTTGTATAACACAGATCTTTGCAAATAAGCATCCGAAGCTGCTTTCACCTGAACCGGTGCTTCATTGTAATTGGCAATAGCATTTTTTATTTTCTCATCGGCCAGGGCCAGCTGCGTTTTGATTTGCTCGCTGACCACTTCATATTCATTTTGTAAACCCCGGGATGTCCATTCCTGTGCAGTCACCTGCTGGTGCACCC
Source organism: uncultured Bacteroidota bacterium (assembly GCA_963759335.1). Taxonomy (GTDB): domain Bacteria; phylum Bacteroidota; class Bacteroidia; order Chitinophagales; family Chitinophagaceae; genus Puia. The sequence continues at coordinate 1,000,789 of CAVWYU010000017.1, read as the reverse complement.
GGATAGGGTTGGTTAAATTCCAAACGAGCCCTACTCCGAACAGATAATTACTATTCACGGGTTTTACCCCGTTCCAGTAATCATGATTAAAAGCATCGGGATTAATCTGACTATAGTTGCTGTTGAAGCCGGATCCCCTGCTCTGCATGACACCCACCAGCGAGAACACCGGATATTTAAACCGGTCGATATATTTCTCCTGTTGCCGGCTCACATTCACACGGCTCTGATAAAACTTAAGTAGCGGATGCTGTTCCTCGTTTGCGGGAATTGAATCATACAGAGGAGCCGGAATACGATTTACAAAAACCGTATCCAACAGAAATTTCTGATAGGGTATGCTCATCAATTGTGCCAGCTGCGTGGCCTGATCCGCTTCGTAGTTGATGGCATTGGTCAGCGCTATTTTAGCACTGGATACTTCCGCGTTTGCCTGTGATGAGTCCACTCCCGGATTTAATCCATTTTTTGCACGGGCTACAACGACTACACTCAGTGCGTGGGCCCTGTCCAGGTTTTTCTGCTGGGACAAGACCAGCCTTTGGGCTGCCAGCAGATTGAGATAGGCACCTGACACCTTCACTTCGAGTTGAAATTTTTCCTGATCCAGGTCGCTCGCATCCTGAAGAACCTGCGCTTCAGCCACTTTCACATTTTCGCGCACTCTTCCGAACGTAAAGAAATCCCAGCTGATGTTCGCCAGGTACAAGCCACCGAATGCGGCGTTCCAGTTTTGTGTAAGAAATGGAGGTCCGGAAGAAGCGACACTAAACCCGCCGATCGGTACAACGGGTCCGAATTGTCCGTTGGCCGTACCATATGCCTGTTGAGCGGCGAGGTTCAGATTCGGCAAATGGTATGTGGAAGCTTCCTTTACAGAAGCTTGTGAAGATTTAAGGTAATTGCCTTTTGCTTTAACAGTGCCATAGTTATTAAGGGCTGTGTTCACTGCTTCCTTCAAAGTCAGCGTCTGGCTGCTGGCGGGGATCCCCATCAGTAAAAACAAAGAAAAATACGCCGCTCTCTGCATAAGTCTTTCACGAATATCAAACATTGGTTGCGTTGGTTTATCCATTCTACCGGAAAGAATGCAAAATTACCAAACCAATTCTAATTGTAGTCAAACGAATCACCACGAATTTCAAACAATCATATTTTCAAACGCTTTTTTATAGAGCCGGTAAAAAAGAATGAGCAATGGCAGAGTCGAAAATTTCTATAACCAACCATTAACTTACAGGAAATATATTTATTCATTCGCAACACCTATTTTTTACACCCCGTTATCTTCGCGCAGCCTTTCAGATAATAGTCAGCAACTTCTTTTTGGAAATGAATAAATTTTTGTTTCGTTGATTCCAACAGTTACCATGATTTCAAAATGATCCGTTTTCAGGCATGAATACATAATTGCATTTGATACTTTGTCGGCATCTGGCCCGCAACTGGTGTCTCACCCGTGCGTAAGACAAACAAAGGGTGTTTTGCATGGATGAGTAACCCTTTAAGAGTGACAATTACCCCTCTCTGTTACGGTCGGCCAACTTTTATTTACTTTAGTTTATATAACACCTGTTATGAAGTTGGCCTTTTTTTTGTGTGTCTCTCTTTGCTCAATCACATTATCTTCCAATTGCCAAACCTGGAAGAGAACCGGCATTGAAAATACCGCGCGGGAGATTTTATATAACGCTGATAATATCACAATCCTTAACATAGGAGAACTTAAAAATGTAATCAAAGTCTGGTTTAAAGAACAATTTGTAAACCAAAATGTATCGGGCGTTTTGTATCCGTCCGGATATACATTAACGTTCTGCGCTTTTTCCTGCAACGAAAAAATATGGTCTATCAATGAACTTATCTTTTTTAAACCATCCGGGGAAGTTATCCAGGATTATACGTACGAATACGAGTGGAGCAAAGCTCCTCCGGGGTCTCCCATGGCCTTATTATCTTATTTCATTTGCAATAAATATTCCGGGAGTTGATTGTGAAAGGCTTTAGGATTTACAATGTATACCTCTATACGGAGGTTCCATCCTGCTGATTCATCAGTTCGTGAAGCATGCCTCCATTTATAGCTGAATATGGTATTATTTGCACTCATAAAATATGAGTCATGAAGAATGCAGCAATACCAGCCTTATTGATTTTCCTTTTTGGATTGATTTCATCAGCAATGGCTCAGAATAATCCGGTGCTGAGCAAAAAAATGAAAGCGCAGTTTGATGTCATGCTGTCGGACATGAAAAAAATCGATGTCGCAAAACCAGAAGAGGTAAAAAAGACCATACCCATACCTTCCCGGGATTACATATTTGATGCAACCCTTCAGGCGCTCAATACAGATATAAATGCGCGGAAGACCGAAATAGAAACCACGAACCGGCAGTTTATAAATAACAAAAACGGCAATGCCCATTTGATAGACAAGGACCTGCTGGCTTTAATGGCTGGAATTCCGGAACCCGTTTCCGGACTCTCTGAAGCTAAAAAAGTAATGAATCTGCGGGATGAAGAAATTATCTATAATATCTATATTGAAAAACTCAAAAGACTGCAGGCACAATTTATAGAGGAAGCCAGAAAATATGCATTAAACGGACAGAATGCCGAACAGATGAGGACCGTGTCTGAAAAGAATGCCGGAAAAGCAATGCAGGATCTGAATAATAATTCGCTTGTGCAACAGGCAGGAGGAATTGAAAAATTACAGCAAATGACGCCTGCAGAACGGCAGGCCTGGAGCAAAAAAATGGCGGAGCAGGTTAAGAACAACCCTTCGGCCTATACCGGCACCGAAAGTGATCCGCGAAAAGCCTTTACAAATAAAATGATGAAGGATCCGGGTTATGCATCCCGTTTTCAGCATATGAATCAACAACAGCAACAGGAAGAATACAAAACATTTATGTCAGAGAACGGTTTTACAGATAATGAAGCCGGAAAATCAGCAGACATCAGAACGGCTCATCAGGAAGCAAATATTACGATTTCCATAACGCAGAGAACAACCGAAATATTAAATCACAGTAAGCAGCTTGCCGGAATGGCCGGAGAGGCACAGAAAAAAACGGATGATTATTTTGATATGGTGAACAGCAACCTGAATGATCAATATCGCCGCATAGCTGAATCATTACCCGTTGTTGATCACGGGGAAGCCGGCAAGGGTAAGGATACTTATCCGGTGGATTTAGCATACAACATAATTGTTTATACGGTGGAAAGAGAAAACGCCCTTTCCAACAAAGAAGTATGGAAAAATTATGTGGAAGCGATGAAGGGGACCATTGCAGAATATAATGCATTTTTAAGTGAATACTGGGGCAGGGATCAGCAGACCGATCTGTTGATGGCCAGGCAAAACCAAACACCGCCGGCGATCATGGCAGGCGCTTGTGGGGAGCTTATTCATTTAACGGAAATGGCAAAAAAGATGACACACTCGAACGCCGGCTGGCAACGTACTTATGATGAAAAGATCCTTCACCTGTATGAATCTGTCAAAAACTGATCAGTATTTATAAACCGCACGCGTTGTATCCGAAGAGCGGCTCAAACTTCTTTGCTCGGCGGCTCAAAGTTTCAGTATAACCTTCTGAAAATATTTACCTTTAGATACAAAGCCACAGGCTATTTTCCATGCCTCTCAAATCATATCAGCATGATCATAAAAAACCCGCAACCCGGAATCCGGGTAGCAGAATATGTAGAACGGTTGCTGGTTATAGAAAACTTTCAAACGGGCAAATCTTTTTCACTGCCATTATTTGCCAATGGCTCTCCCACTCTGCTTTTTATTTCAGAAAAAGGAATGTTGGGAAACAAATCTGCTGCGCATCTTACACTCTTCGGTCAAACCCTGTTGCCGGATACGTTAGCGTTTACCGGAGAATTCATCTTGATTGCTTATTTTTTTAAACCCTATTCATTAAACTCCCTGTTTGGCATCATGGCCCCCGAATTAACAGATTCACCCATTGATCTTGGTTTGGTTATACCTAAGAAAATAACTGATCTTGAAAAACAATTACTGCACGCCGGTACTACAGAAGTCAGGCTTGCTTTGCTGGATCAGTTTATTACGGGTCTGATTGCCGATGCAGGAGACGACCATTCGGCCATACAGTATGCCGTAAACAAAATTGCACGTCAGCCTGCGCCCGAAATTCTCTTAAAGGTTCAAAAAGAATTGCACGTTACCGAAAGGACATTTCAAAGAATGTTCGAAAAAAACATTGGTATATCGCCAAACCTTTACAGAAGGGTTTGTCAGTTCAATTCGGCATTTCAACAATTAAACAACCGGAATTATTCCAGACTGTCTGACCTGGCATTTCAAAACGGATTCGCCGATCAAAGTCATTTCGTGCGTTCATTTAAGGAGTTTACCAACCTTTCACCCACGGAATATCTCCAATTTGGAGAATCGGTTGACAGCAAATAATGTCGGTTTCATTCTATTTCAGCCTCAGGCGCATTCATACCTTCGATAATAATATTCATTATTTTAAATCAGCATTATGTCAAAAGAAATTTATCCCTGCTTGTGGTTTGACGGAAAAGCCAAAGAAGCCGCCGATTTTTACTGCTCTATTTTTAAAACCGCCCGGATTACTGCGGAAAATCCCATCGTTGTGACCTTTGAATTGAATGGCAGCAAGTTTATGGCTTTGAACGGAGGACCGAAATATAAACCGACACCTGCGACTTCTTTCGTTATACCCTGCGATACACAGGAAGAAATTGATCATTATTGGGAAAAACTGGGTGAAGGCGGGCGATATGACCAATGTGGCTGGCTGGACGACAAATATGGCTACTCCTGGCAGGTGGTGCCTTCAGTTCTAAATAAGCTCATGGCTGATCCTGTTAAGGCTCCTAAAGTGATCGCGGCGTTTATGAAGATGTCGAAATTTGACATACAGACATTACTGGATGCGTAATTTATTTCGCTATCATAAATGACCCATTTATACATTCGAATTGCACGTTTTCTTATTTTTCCCGCATTTGACTGATGAAAAATTTTATAACGTCTAAATTGATGTCCGCGGTAGTCCAGTGTCCGACTCCATCATAGGTTTTAAAGATGGGAAACCCATCAAAAAGGCAGAAAGAAATGCCTAATTTGAATACAAATGAATTTTGTCTACAAACGAACAGTATTTTTTACAAGCATTTTTGTTTTATGCATTACTGTTTTTAATTGCTGTATATCGAATGATTCGCAAAAAAAAGTTATTGTATCAAATGTAAACGGTGAACAGTATGCAGGATCTGAAGCTTGCAGAACTTGCCATAGTGCCATCTGCGATTCTTTTAATACCACAGTACACAACCTGACATCGGGTATCGCTTCCAGGGATTATATAAAGGGCAGCTTTGCAAAAAATGAAAATATGTTTGTCTATAATGATTCCATGAAAGTTGTGATGGAAGAAAGGAAGGCCGGCTTTTACCAGGTGGCTTATGTTAATGATAAGGAAGAAAGAGCACAGCGTTTTGATATTGTAATAGGTTCAGGTAAAAAAGGACAAACCTATCTTTATTGGAGAGGTAATGAACTTTACCAGCTTCCTGTTTCTTATTTTGGCAGCATACATCGTTGGGCTAATAGTCCCGGTTTCCCATCAGGAACTATCTTATTCGACAGGAATATTGAATCACGATGCATGGAATGTCATACGACAATTGCAAAAGAGATTATAGGAACTGATTATTTACGAAACCAGATAATATACGGTGTAAGTTGTGAAAAATGCCATGGACCGGCAGCAAAACATATAGAGTTTCATTTGCAAAACCGGCAAGAAAAACAAGGGAGATTTATTACAAATCCTGCTACATTAAACCGTCAACAGAGTCTTGATGTCTGTGCATTGTGCCATTCCGGAGTAATGCAAAGTATGAAGCCGGCCTTTTCTTTTCTTCCGGGAGATACTCTCTCTAAATATTTTATAAAAAACTCAACCCAAATAGATTCCTTTAAACTGGATGTGCATGCCAATCAATATGGGTTACTAACTGCCAGCAAATGCTTTAGGATGAGCGGAACAATGAACTGTTCAACATGCCATAATACACACGTTAAAGAAAGCGGGAACTTAATTGCTTATGCACAAAAATGCATGAACTGTCACGCTCAAACCAATCATAAAAAGGGAACACTCAAAGAAGAATCACAATCTTTTATGATGGCTAATTGTGTGAATTGTCACATGCCTGTTGGCGCTTCTAAAAATCTCACTTTGCTTGTTTCCAAAGATAAAATTCCTTCTCCGGAATTGGTTCGGTCGCATCTGATTGCCATTTATTAACTACGTTTTTACGAATTTTACACCCTAACAAAGCTGTTTTTCGGAGATATCCGGTGGGTCAAAAAAAAAGCCCGTAAACATTTCGGTTCACGGGCTTTCAAACATAATTACAATGAACCGCCTTCGCCAAGGCTACGGAGGTCAACGGTGGAGGTGAGGAGAATCGAACTCCTGTCCAAACATATTCTTCAAAAGCTTTCTACATGCTTATTTGCTGATTGATTGTCGGGGAAGAAACGGACGGCAACAAACCAATCCTTCCCTTAGCTGAATAGTCTTAGGTTCAGATCACAGCCTTTCTGAACAGCGTCCTCTTTTGTTTTTAGTCGGCGGTGCAGCTTGGTAACAGGCGAACCTGCCACACGGCCCGAATGACTACTTAATCACTGATTAGGCAGCCATGGCATACTGTGTATTGCCATTTGAGATTTGAATATTCAGATTAACGTGCTAATTATCCAACGCACGACATGCTTATACTTTCAAAGATCTACGCTGTCAAAACCAGGCACCCCCAGTATTGATGAACCGGCAAATTTACACATTTATCTTTTACGAACCTAGTTATACAGGAAGCAGGAGGCAGATGCCCGAGGCTTATTGGGTATCATATCAGAAAAATCATTCTTAAAAAGGAGCGGCTCACTTGAGTCAGTTTCGAAATAAAGACCAGGACCATTGACTGCGGGATCTGAATAGTGAAGCGTTCCAGTAATTGATTGGGACGATGCAACAGTACTATCTTTTTTGCAGGAAAAAGAAATATGAATTAGGGAGAATACGAAGATGTACTTCATATTTTACCAAACAGTAAAATTTTGCGGAAGGCGTATTGCGCTGAGGGCAACACAAGCCTGGACTTCCAGACTTCCAGACTTTCAGTCTTTCAGTCTTTCAGTCTACCTCCCTTTGCCCCAGCCAAACCAGTCATTTCCATTTACATAAATCATGACGGCCAGCAACACCACCATGCCCACGACCTGCGCATATTCCAGCAATTTCTGACTGGGTTTACGGCCTGTGATCATTTCAAGCACGGTGAAGAGTACATGCCCCCCATCGAGCGCGGGTATTGGGAGAATATTAAAAAATGCCAGTGCAATGGATAGGAAAGCTGTGATGGTCCAGAACGATTGCCAGTCCCACATGGAAGGGAAAATGGATCCGATTGCCTTAAAACCACCGACTCCTTTGTATGCTTCTGTTTTTGGAGAAAGTATTTTTTTGAACTGATCCACATAACTTCTTAATTTCTCCACTGCCAGGTGAACACCGGCTGGAAAAGATTCGAAGAAACCAAATTGTGTTTTTTCAATGCGGATAAATCCCAGACTGTCCATTACTTCAGGATCGTATAAACGATAAAATCCAAGAGTGCCATCTGCATTCACCGATGCATTCAGTGTATCTGCTTTTCCTTTTCTTTCTACAGTCAGCGCTACCTGCTGTCCTTTGTGTGCATCAATGGCCTTTTTATATTCTTCATAAAAAGGAGTCGCGATTCCTTCTACTGCAGTAATCTGATCCAGGCGTCTGAGTCCGGCTTTATATGCTTTGGAAGTATCGGGAACGATATCTGCGATTACAGGTACACGTGGAAGAAATAATACAGAGCTGTTCTTTTTTCTTTCCACCAGTTTTCCGATCAGCGCGGTAGGCAGATCAATAGTTTGGTGCACCCCATCACGAATCAGATCTACAGGGCCTCCGCCACCCATTAAAACTCTTTCAGGCAGATCATCAAAATATTCAACCGGCTTACCTTTTACGGTCAGAATTTTGTCGCCATTGCGAAAACCGACATGATACATCAGGCTGTCCTGTACTGAAATTCCGTACGCCAGGCTATCCATCGGAACTTTTTTCTGACCCCATGTATAGAGGATCATGGCATAGATGAAAAATGCAAGCAGCACATTCATCGTTACACCGCCAAGCATAATGATTAAACGCTGCCATGCCGGTTTGCTTCTGAATTCCCAGGGTTGCGGCGGTTGGTTCATCTGTTCCTTGTCCATACTCTCATCCACCATACCGGCAATCTTAACATAACCTCCCAAAGGAAGCCATCCAATGCCATACACGGTGTCACCGATTTTTTTCTTCACAAGGGCGAACCAGGGATCAAAAAATAAAAAGAATTTTTCTACCCGGCATTTGAATATTTTGGCCGGCAGGAAATGACCGAATTCATGTACGATCACCAGCAGGGATAAGGAGAGAATAAGTTGAGCGGCTTTAATACCGACATTTGCCCAGTCGATTGCCAGCATTACAATAGAATTATTCATTTTACAAAGATCAGCCGCAGTCCGCGTTCACGTTGTGCCTGCCGGGAATTTTACAATTTTATTAAAGAAGCCGCGAAGGTACGCGCCTCGCCATCGCTTTCAAAATAATCCTCCAGCGATGGCTGTTCCACAAACGGGATTTTCTGTATCGTTTTTTCTATCAGATCAGTCATATCCAGAAAGCCAATGCGGTTCTTTAAAAACGCATAAACGGCAATTTCATTGGCGGCATTCAATACGCATCCCGCATTTCCCCCCCTGACCAGGGCATCTTTGGCGATCTGGAGATTGCGGAAGGTCCGGATATCGGGTTCCTCAAAAGTCAGTTTATCCGGTTTACCAAAGTTGTACCGGGGTAGTTTATTCGGAAGCCTCAGAGGAAAACCGAGGGCGTACTGAATCGGCAGTTTCATATCCGGAAGTCCCATCTGTGCCTTGATGCTGCCGTCTTCAAACTGAACCATGCTATGAATGATGGATTGCGAATGGATCACTACCTGGATTTGTTGCGGCATCAGGTTAAAGAGCCATTTTGCTTCGATCATTTCCAGCCCCTTGTTCATGAGTGTGGCCGAATCAATCGAAATTTTTGCACCCATGGTCCAGTTCGGATGCTGGAGTGCATGGTCTCTTTTTACGTTGACGAGAAAATTGGGTTTTTTCCCAAGGAACGGACCGCCTGATGCAGTCAGAATAATTTTTTCAATCCGGTTTCTGGTTTCTCCCAGCAGACACTGAAAGATTGCTGAATGTTCGGAATCCACCGGTATAATGGGTGCGCGGTTTTCGACCGCTTTACGCATCACGATATCACCTGCAACTACCAGGGTTTCCTTATTGGCCAGGGCAACGGTTTTTCCATGTTCGATCGCGGTCATGGTTGGCATCAGTCCGGCAAATCCAACGATGGCCGCCATCATCACATCATAGTTATCCATCGCAGCCACTTCGATCAGGGATTTCTCTCCCGCAAACACTTTTATAGGATGATCTGACAGGGCGGTTTTTACTTTCTGATATTTGGATTCGTCACCAATCACCACGATATCCGGCTGGAATCTAAGCGCCTGTTTGATCAGCAGTTCGTCATTCTGCTGCGCTGTTAGCACTTCTGCCGAAAATAATTCCGGGTTCGCAGCAATTACATCCAGGGCCTGTGTACCCACCGATCCGGTTGAACCAAAAATGGCGATCCTTTTCTTCTGCTGGTTATTCATGAAAAAAGTTTCGTAAAGGTTAAATCTAGTGAATTCTTACTGGACGAATGGCAGATATCAGTCCACGTATTTTTCCAGGGGTTCAGCAAAACTCCGGTCATTGCTGAGTCTCGGCACTTTATTTTGCCCACCGAGTTTACCGATGGATTTCATATAATCAATAAAACCGTTTTTCTTCACCGGATGTATTTGCAGCGGCTGAAGAATATTACCTGCAATCAGATCGTCGTAATAAATATTTTTTTCCCGCAGGTTACTATCCACCTTTTGGGCGAAAGCACGCATATCCGCGGGTTTGTTTTCAAATTCCACGAACCATTCATGAAATGATTTTCCTTCTTCCTTACCATCTTTAATATAGGGAGCGACCGTGAATTCATTAATTTGTATACCTTCTTCCTTCGCCGCTTTCATCAGGCTATATTCCACTTCTTCTCCGATCACGTGTTCACCAAATGCAGAGATGAAATGTTTGATACGACCGGTGACCACTATGCGAAAAGGGTCCACAGTTACAAAACGAATTGTGTCCCCGATATTGTATCCCCACAGACCGGCATTATTATTTATGATCAGTGCATAGTTCACACCCGTCTTTACTTCTTTCAAAGAAATACGGGTGGGGTTTTCATTGAAAATTTCGTCTGCCGGAATGAATTCAAAAAATATACCACTGTTGGTATTCAGCAGGAGCCCTTCTTCTTTGCGGCTGTCCTGAAAAGCAAAAAATCCTTCGGATGCCGGATAGGTTTCAATGGTATCTACTGATTTCCCGATGCTATCCATCAGGCGATCGGAGTATGGTTCAAAATTTACACCACCATGTACCAGCACAGAAAAATTAGGGAACAGATCCTTTATGCGTTTACCCGAAACCTGATTGAGGCGGTCAAAATACATCTGCATCCAGGGTGGTATGCCACTGATCAGTGTCATATCCTTGTCGATGGTTTCTTCAACAATCTTATCGAGTTTGATTTCCCATTCTTCGATACAATTGGTTTCATAACTGGGGAGCTGATTGGTGCGTAAATAATGTGGTATATGATGGTTTACGATGCCACTCAGTCTGCCCGTAGGTATATTCGCTATTCTTTCGAGTTCCGGCGAGCCGGAGAGAAAAATCATCTTTCCATTAGCAAAACCGGAATTGCCGGTTTCGGCCATATAACAGAGAAGGGTATTCCGGGCAGTATTAATATGGTTCGAAATCGAGTCTTTGGAAATGGGGATATACTTGACTCCGCTGGTGGTACCCGAGGTTTTTGCAAAATAAATCGGCTGTCCCGGCCATAACACATTGTGTTTTCCCTGTTTTATCTGGTCGATATAAGGCTTAAACTGTTCATAATCACGAACCGGCACGGCGGCTTTGAATTCCTCATAGGTTTTTACCGTCTCCAGGTGGTGTTCCCGTCCGAAAACCGTTTTTGACCCCGTTTTAACAAGGCTTTTAAATATATTCTCCTGATCCTCCAGGGCTGAGCTGATCTCTTTACGGATACTCCTATATATATAAGAAGCGAAAGGCTTGGCTAAAAACGACTTAAACTTCATGTTTTAGGCAGGCAGATGAATGACAAACGTACAATAAAAGGCAATATGAGCGCCTCCCGCCCGGAGGAGCCAATATTTTTAACGGATTCCTTCCAAAATTACCCGTTTCCCCTTACCTTTGCAGCCCTAATATTGTTTTTATGTTCGCAGTAGTACAAATCGCAGGCAGCCAGTTCAGGGTCCAGAAAGACCAGACACTTTATGTTCCCCGGGTGGAAGGAAACGCCGGCGATCATCTTGAATTTTCCGACGTGCTGCTTTCCACAGCAGGTGATCAGTTCACAACCGGAAAAGATGTAAAGAGTGTGGTGAAGGTTGAAATCCTTGGTCATGTTCAGGGCAACAAAGTGATATCGTTCAAAATGAACAGAAGAAAAGGTTTCCGTAAAAAACATGGTCACCGTACGCACTATACGAAGATCAAAGTAACAGATATCGCTTAAAGAATATTGTAACAGATATTTTCAAAATTTCAAAACAGATCTCATGGCACATAAAAAAGGCGAAGGCAGCGTAAAGAACGGCCGTGATTCGCAGAGTAAAAGACTCGGTGTAAAAATTTTCGGAGGACAGGCAGCTGTTGCCGGCAACATCATCATCCGTCAGAGAGGTACAGAATATCATCCCGGAAAAAATGTTGGTGTTGGAAGAGACTTTACATTATTTGCACTGACAAATGGTGTCGTTGAATTTAAAAAAGGGAAGGCCGACAGAACTTTTGTGAACGTTGTGGATGCTCCTGCAGAAGTTTCAGCGACCGCTTAGTTAATAACATATTTTCGTCCTAAATAGTAATTCTTTAGAATTATTCAAAAAAACTTTTGGATAATTCTAAAGAATTTCTATTTTTACTACGTAAAGTATTTTACTAACCATTTAAATTCTACAAACAATGGCAACAGCAAAAAAAGCCGCTAAGAAAAAAGCAGCTCCAAAAAAGAAAGCAGCTCCAAAGAAAAAGGCTGCTAAGAAAGCTGCAAAGAAGAAATAGTTTTCTTCATTCGTTAGCTGAAAATAGTAAAGTCCTCCGGTTCATTCCGGGGGACTTTTTGTTTTTGTACCTTTACAGGATCATCCTCTCAAACACAAGCCCATGGCGGTTTCTAACGAAGTGATAGCAGAAAGTTTTTCTCTCCTGGCCAAACTCATGGATATACATGGAGAGAACCCTTTCAAAATAAAATCTTACTCCGGTGCGTCGTTCAGCATCGATAAATTAACGGAAGAACTCAGTGCGATTCCGCGCGAAAAAATATTGTCGGTGAAGGGCATCGGACCAAGTATTGGCAAACAAATCATAGAAATACTCGACACCGGTGAACTACCCCAGCTTCATGAAATAATTAGCAAAACACCTCCCGGAGTCATCGAAATGCTCCGAATTAAGGGTTTGGGACCAAAAAAGATTTCAACAGTCTGGAAGGAGATGGAAATCGAATCCATCGGTGAATTGATGTATGCATGTAATGAAAACCGCCTGATGCTTTACAAAGGCTTTGGAGAAAAGACCCAGAATAATATTCGCGACACAATTACGTTCTATCTGCGCAGTCAGGGAAGTTTTCTCTTCGCCGAGGTGGAGGGTTATGTACATACTATTCACAAATCACTCCGTGAATCATTTCCCGGTCACGACATTGCAATTACCGGAGCTTACCGTCGTCAGCTTGAAATTATCAACCGCGCAGAATGGATCATATCTGTTCCTCAAACAGCGTTGAAAGCATTTTTTATATCCAATCAGTTCCATATCGAAGAGGAAAAAACGGGTGAATTGCTTGTTTCCGGCAACGAAAATATCAAACTGCATTTTCAAATTGTGGTTCCGGAATCCTTTCATGCAAAAGTTTTTGAAACCAGCTGCAGTGAATCTTTCCTTGAAAAATGGAAAGGGCAATTTAAAACAGATGCCGCGGCCGATTCGGAACAAACTATTTTTCAACAGGCCGGCGTGCATTTTATACCTCCGCCCCTACGTGAAGATCCGGCCATTATTGAAAAAGCGATGCACGCAGCCCTGCCTCCGCTGATTCAGTTTTCAGACATAAAGGGGATTATCCATAGTCATAGTAACTGGAGCGATGGCCTGCATTCGATTGAAGACATGGCTAAAGCATGCATAGAACAGGGATTTGAATACCTCGTGATCAGTGATCACAGTAAATCTGCTTTTTACGCCAACGGACTCTCCGAAGATAGAATCAGAGAGCAACATCTCTATGTGGAAGAACTGAATAAGAAGCTGGCACCCTTTCATATTTTTAAAAGTATTGAATGCGATATCCTCAACGACGGCCGGCTGGACTATAGTGATCAGATCCTCTCTACATTTGATCTCGTGATCGCATCGGTTCATTCCAATTTAAAGATGAGTGAAGAAAAAGCGATGAATCGTTTACTAACAGCGATTCAAAATCCGCATACACGCATTCTGGGCCATCCTACAGGCCGTTTATTGCTCAGCCGTGCGGGATATCCCGTGGATCACAAAACGCTGATAGACGCCTGTGCAGCCCATGACGTGGTGATTGAATTAAATGCACATCCGCGCAGGCTCGATATGGACTGGCGATGGATCAGTTATGCCCTGCAAAAAAATGTTAAAATCAGTATTGATCCGGATGCCCACTCCATCACCGGATATCATGATATACATTATGGTGTTTTAGCAGCACAGAAAGGCGGTGTTACTGCAGTTAATAATGTAAGCAGCTATACGCTGAAGGAGATGGAAGATTTCGTTTCCAGGAAACGGTATTAGTATGGTGAGCGAGGAGGGCTCATGAATTAAAAATTTTCTCACGCTTCCGTCTGCACATTCACTTCGGTTTCATTGTAGAGCGGCAATTCAACAAAAAATGTGGTCCCTTCGTCTTCTTCTGTCTCAAACCATATCTGTCCCTTTGCCTGTTCCACAATCGTTTTACTCATCGCCAGACCGAGTCCTGTACCCGATGACTTGGTGGTAAAATTGGGAATAAAAATTTTAGACCGCATCTGCTCGGGAATTCCTTCGCCATTATCGCTGATACGAATAAGCACCTGGTCTTCTTTCAGCTGCTCACTGATTGTGATCCTGCAAACATCTTTATCATGACAGGCTTCCGTAGCATTTTGAAGAAGGTTGGTAAACAGCCGGTTGATCTGTGTTTTGTCTGCAAAAATCAAAATTTTCCCCGGCACCGGATACCAGTTCAGGTCTGCCTTTTCCATGGTCTGATAGAGAGAGGTCAGCGAATGCAGCATCTCATGCAGATCGATGACGTCATTATGCGGATTGCCAATATGCGCAAACTGGCTGAAATCAGAAGCAATTTTTGACAGATGATCTATTTGTTCAACAAGTGTTTTCGCCACATTGGCTGTGAGTTCTTTCATATTAGGCGCTTCGCCGTTGTTTGCTTTTTGAAGATATTGGATACTCAGTTTCATCGGCGTCAACGGATTCTTGATTTCATGCGCTACCTGCCGGGCCATTTCGCGCCATGCCCCCTCACGTTCACTTTTAGCCAGGGCAGATGCACTTTCCACCAGCTTAGCCACCATCTTATTGTATTCCCTGATCAGGCCGCCTATTTCATCATTCTTATTCCATTCAATCAGTTCATTGGTTTTACTCAGGTTTACCTGACGCATTTTTTCTGAAATCAGGGAGAAAGATGTTGTGATGCGGTTCGTCAGGAATACGGCAATGGTTCCCGCAATCAGGAATATAAACACGTTCAGGTTGATGATGCTGATCAGAAACTTAGAGATTTCATCATTCAGCTCGTCTTCTGTATTAAAGGAAGGAATATTGATATACGCCGAGGAACTGCCCTCCGAAAGCCGCAGGGGACAATAAATACTCTGATAACTGATGCCGCCCAGTTTTTCCTGGTTAAAGAACTCAATGGAGTTTAACCGGTTCATATAATAGAATGCCAGTGGATTCATCAGATCGCTTAGCATACCCTTTGTATATATAAACGGATTCGACGAAACAATCAATGATCCATTCACATCATACAGATTGATTTCCGCGTTGTGAATCTCTGCCACATTATTGACAATCCTTTCCAGGTCTGCTCTCGGTATTTGTTTTACCGGATTGGACACATGCGTCGCTGTCTGAAAAGAAAGCAGACGGTTTCCAATCTCACCTGAAATCACTTTCAGAGAAGCGCTGAGCCTGTCCTGTTTATTCCGGTTGTAGCGATCGATCAGAAAAAAAATCGTGGATACACCGATGACAAGGAAAAGAAAGAGGCTGATGAAAATGATGGTTGTCTGGATCTGCGTACGGATATTCAGCTGGAGGAATTCTTTGAGCTGTTTCCAGTGAAGACGGGTTTGGATCAATACTGAACTTAGCCAGAATAGTGCAACCAGAATAAGAAAGGCACTGAAGAGATAGGAAAAGAGGGTTATGGCCTCGATCAGCAGATTATCCTTTTTTGCGATTACTATGATTTTATCGTCAGAGACTGTATGCCATAGTTCATCATAACCATTTCTTTTACGCTGTACGAAATCTTTTTTTGGTATGAGGCTGTCATCCAGCTCTGTCGGGAATGGATAATTATTGTAATAAGTGACCAGCTCATTATCGCTATAGATGGCATAGGAATACACAGGAGAGTATTCCGGCAGATATTCTTTGTGTTGCTGTGTTAACTGGGGAACCAGTCCTTCACTTTTATAACTTCTGGGTTCGGCCTGCACGAACAGATAGCCGGATATTTTACCCCGGCGGTCCTGAATTACTTTTTTATAGATATAACTAAACTTGTCATATGCCTTTTCATAATACATCAGATCGGGGATTGTTGTCGGCTTCCCCTGCAATTTGAAGATCGTATTCAGGGTATCATATGAAACGGACACCTGATTATATAATGGTTTTTCTGAAGAATCATAAGTGTAGATTTTTGTGTCATATTTGCTGAGATAGGCGCTGAAATTATTATTGACCAGACTGTCTTTCAGATAATGGTTTTCTACCGGGTTCCGGAAACGATCAAATTGCCTCTGCAGTAAATCATTTTCAAAATAAATCAGCGACATACTCACGAGCCTCTCGCTGGAAGGATCGTTTTGTTCCGCGAGCCGGTCGGCAAAACTTTTACGCTTTTCCAGTTCAATTTTCCGGTTTTCAAATATGATGATCACGGATATAGAGCCCGAAAAAATAAACAGCCAGAACATAAGAACAGAAATATTGAGCCTGAAGTGCAGACCCGAGATCATACTCCTGATCATCAGCCATAAATAACACATCAGCCAGGCCAGCACATAAATATCAAGCTCAACGAGG
The DNA here is from genome assembly GCA_963759335.1 of uncultured Bacteroidota bacterium. Taxonomy (GTDB): domain Bacteria; phylum Bacteroidota; class Bacteroidia; order Chitinophagales; family Chitinophagaceae; genus Puia. Next base: position 984,102 of record CAVWYU010000017.1, on the reverse strand, counting down.
TTTGTTTTACTGTCGAAGGTGAGCACACCCAACCCGATCGTGGCTGCCAGGATTGATATGATGAGCACATTGCCTTCCAGATAATCCCGTATCAGCCGGAGCAGGATCTGTGAAAAAATAAAATAACTCAACGCCAGCGCCGCCAGAACGATAAAACTGATCGCACTATAAATCGTAAGACTAAATGCATTGGTAACGTTAAAGGATATCCGTGCGTCGGCTACCAGACTTTGAACGATGTCGGCAAACAAAAAGGTTGTTGTCACCAGCACGGTCATGGTTACCAGAACCAGCAATACTCTTTTATAAAACACCCGGTAAAAAGGAAACCGGTAGTCAGCCGTCTCCTGCTGAATAAACAAAACAATCCAGCAAAATAACAGGGCATTGATGAGCAGGTCACCCAGTGAGCGAAGAATAAAATTGGAACTGTAAATCGTAGGGTCGAACAGTTCATATTGACGGAAATGAAAAATACCCGGGAAATAGTACGTCATAATCCGTAAAACGACGATGGTAATGACTAAAAAAGAAATTCCCGCCAACCGGGTGTAACGTTCCACCAATGCATGCGCCATGTTATGGATTACAACCAGCAGAAGCAGAACGCCGGCAAAAACCACCAGCAGCAGAATCAGACTATATTTCGCCGCATGATAAGAATCTGTTTTTACAATGTAAAACAACGTTTTCCCGTCCCGGTCCCTGACCGGAAAAGGTGACGGCGTGGAAACGATCCGAACCCTGTTATCTGCGGAAGGGAATCCGACAAATTCAGGTTTCAGATTTTCCGGGGAAATAAAATATTGCCAGCGTACGGGTATCAGGGCGATAACCGTCAGCGGATAGGGCAGCATTTGATTAAAAGAATGTTTGATAATTTCAAACTGCCCGTTACTCAATTTTACAAAATAGCTGCCATCTGGTTTTAACAGGAAGCTGTCGGGTAATACTGCGGACTGGTCACTCCAGTATGTGAGGTGCTCACTGAAAGGATGGTTTCGTTCATAGATCAGGACGCCATATTGTTTATCCATCAGATCTGTGAGCTCCGTCAGTGAATAATTTTTATCCGACAGCCTTCTGATCTTTAATTCATTTTTGAGTAGTTTCTGAAAATCATTTTCCCGCTCCTGTAAAAAAGATTCAATGGAATTCCGGAGAATGCGGGTGCTTGAATTTCCTACGAGATAGGAATTGATGGCAAACGAAGCAAAAAAAAGAAAGATCCCCGTGCCGATGAGGTATGCGTTTCTAAGCAGGAAATTTTTCAGAAATAAAATCAATCGGTGGTTTTTTGCTTTTTTACCTCATTCCAGATCGCATCCAGCTCTGCGAGCGAAAGATCATTCATTTGTTTACCGGCTAATCCAACGGCCTCTTCCATTTTTTCAAACCGGTTTATAAACTTCCGGTTGGTTCTTTCAAGCGCCGTTTCCGCATCAATGCTCAAAAATCGTGCGTAATTGATCATGGAAAACATCAGATCACCGAATTCCTCCTCGATGTGGGATTTGTCACCCGATCTTATAGCGTCCATCAGCTCCTTTTGCTCCTCCTCTACTTTATCCCAAACCTGTTCCCGGGTATCCCATTCGAAACCCACCTGTTTTGATTTTTCCTGCAATCGTATGGCTTTTACCATGGCCGGCAGGGAAGCCGGTACCCCACCCAAAACAGATTTTTTGCCTTCTTTGAGTTTGAGATTTTCCCAGTTTCTTTTTACATCATCCTCGGATTCCACAATCACATCACCATAAATATGGGGATGACGGGAAATGAGTTTGTCACAAATTCCATTCAGCACATCGGTGAGCTGGAACTGATTTTGCTCTTTCGCGATCCGGGCATAGAATACTAAATGTAAAAAGAGATCCCCCAGTTCTTCTTTTATTCCGGGCCAGTCTTCTGAAAGAATCGCATCCGTCAGTTCATATAATTCTTCGATACTGAGTGTCCTTAAAGTATGAATGGTTTGCTTACGGTCCCAGGGACATTTCTCCCTGAGATCATCCATAATATTCACCAGTCTTAAAAAAGCTCCCGGTAGTTTTTCTGATTCCATACATTATGATTCTGCCACAGCATACAAAAATGCCAGTAAAAAAATAGTCAGCTGAACGATCGACGACATTACAAATAGTAATATATATTTCACCCATGTTTTTCCCCGGCTTTGTCCATAGAATCTGCGCATAGCTTTAAAGTAATACATAAAAGCATAAACAATCAATGCGAACTCCATCCATGCAATGAGTTCCAGGTGAGCTGCCTTATGAAGAGCGCTCAATCCAAAAAGGCCAAGCAGTACAAGAAATGAAAAAATATAGAGATGCACGGAAAAAATACCATGATCCACATAATAAAAACTCTTGTGACGGTAATAGAGGAGATTCAGGATAAGAGCAAACAGCGGAAGGGATATAAAAAGTACTTTCGGGAAATTGTGCATGAAATTAATCAGCCATTCCTTAAGAGTACCTCCGGGATTTTCTTCAAAAGCACGGGTTAATTCAATTTTCCGCCTTTGTAGTTTATGACGAATCCAACCATCCCGTTTATTTTCCGGTAGTAATCTTTGCGCTGAATCGTAGGATTCCGGGGATTGATAATCTGCTTCACCAATAGGGATCCGCACACCCTTCGTTTTTTGCGCCGAACTGTCTTCATCCAGCTTAATCAGCGGAGTCGCCGTAGAATTATATTTTTTCAGAATTCTGATGGAATCCTGCGCATTCTTTGCTTTTGAAATCAGTTGTCTCAGGTCGGGATCCTTTTCAATTTCGGAACGGGTATCCGCTCCCACGTGCATATTTCTGATGTCAAACAATGCGAAAAAAATAAGAAAGAAAATGGCAGACGTAAAAATATACATGCGGATGGGATCGAGATAACTGACCCGCCTGCCGATCATATATTCTCTCGACAAGAATCCCGGCTTTATAAAAAGATCTTTTACGGTGACGAAGAATTTCCCGTCAAAATGGGTCACGTCGGATAAAAAATGTTGGATCAGGTGCCAAACCGTCTGTTTTGGCTCGATATTTTCCTGTCCACAGACAGAACAATATCTGCCTGTAATTTCGGCCCCGCAGTTCAGACATGTCTTATCCGTTCTTACCTTGCTGTGTGACACCAGGAATTTTAATTAAAAATAAAGATACTGGCAATAATTAACACAAGGTTTTTCCGTTTTGAGAGGAGTTTATAAATGAATGGTATTATGCGCGAAAGAGTTTCCCTTATTGTCGTTTTGCTGCTGGTCGTTTTCACAGCAAATTCCCAGTATTATTACAAGGATATCCTGCTTGCCCGGCAAAATCAGGAAAACTGGAAGGCTTTTCACGATAAAAAGGTCCGGGAAGTAAACATTCAAAGTATCGATGCCAATAACGAACAGTCACCCGATTTTACCTGCGTGCAAAAAGTAACATCGGATTTCAGTTCGATTTCGACTTTTACCAAGTCCACCAACGTTCCGGCATCTACCCTGACGGCTTACTATGATCAGTCCGGAAGGATGGTCAAAACGGTGGATACGAGCGATACCTATAAAAGCACGACCGAATACACATATAATGAAAATGGTCAGGTCAGCATGATGCTGAATAATTCCGTGCAAACAGACAATCAAATCGTAACTACGGAAAAGCATGTATGGATCTATGACGGTGCAGATCTGAAAAAAATGATCAAAATAAAAGGAAACACCGACAGCACCTGGGTAAGCTTTACGAAGGACGAAAAAGGAAATATTGTGGAAGAAAAACCGGTGCGGGGCGGTCAGTCACAGCCTTCTGTGTATTATTATTATGACAATGAAGGTCGAATGACCGATATCGTCCGGTACAATCTAAAAGCCGGCAGGATGCTGCCGGATTATGTTTTCGAATATAACTCGGGCCGTCTTTCTTCGATGCTGTTTGTTCCCAACGGGTCAACTGATTATCAGCGCTGGATTTATGTATATGATGCCAACGGCCTTAAAACCAATGAAACCTGTTATGATAAGAAGCGGCAGGTGGTTGTGAAGATCCGGTATAGCTATAGTTTCTATTAAGCGTAAAGCTGAAAGCATAAAGCGCAAAGCCTATGCATTACGCTTTATGCTTTGCGCTTTATACTTTTAATGCATTGCCTCCGACATATCCACCTTCTTCTTGCTTCGCTTTACAAACAAAACAAAAGGTATGCTGGCCAGGAATATCAGGCCGAGATAATAAAACACATCCATGTAGGACAATACGTTTGCCTGTGAAGTAACTGTATAATCCAATGCCTTATAAGCAGACTGAAGTGCAACATTGGGTTGCATACCCCTGGCCATAAAACCATGTTGCATTGCCTGTACCCTTGCCGTGACAGCAGGATCATTCACACTCAATTTACTGACGAGCGTACTGCGATGAAACATATTCTGACGCGCCATAAAAGTTGTAATAAGTGCAACGCCAAATGATCCGCCGACCTGACGCATCATGCCCGTAAATGCCACACCCTGGCCAATTTCCGGACCCTTTAATGTACTTAGCGACAAACTGGTGATGGGTATAAAAAGAAGTGGCAACCCGACTCCGCGGGTTACGAGCATCCAGAAAAAGTTTTCTTCCGGCGTACTGTTTGTCAGGATAAAATATCCCCAGAAACAGAAAAAAGCGAAGACCAGCATGCCCATGGAAACGAGAAATTGCTGGGGCACCCCTTTACTGAGAACTACACCCATGACCGGCATCAGAAATGCCGTTGTAATGGCAGCAGGCACCATCAGCATGCCCGACTGAAAAGCCGTCCATCCCAGGGTGCTTTGTGTATACACCGGTATAATAAATGTCGATCCGTATAATCCGAAACCCAATAGAAATGTCAGTATCGTACCCACCCGCAGATTTCCATTTTTGAGGACGCGCAGATTAACAATTGGATTTCTATATGTCAGCTGGCGCCAGATAAAGAAGAAGGCACCCATGATAGCAGTACACGTAAGGATGATTATTACACCATTGGAAAACCAGTCATCATCCTGACCCTTCTCCAATACATATTGAAGCGAACCAACTGAGACGGCCAGCAGAACAATGCCCAAAAAATCTATATCTTTTGTTGCACTTTTTGTTCCATAGTTTGGATTGCGGACAAACTGTAATGTCAGAAGCGTTGCAATCACCCCAATGGGAATATTGATATAGAATATATAGGGCCAGGAATAATTTTCAACGATATAGCCACCCAGTGGCGGACCCAGTGTGGGACCCACGATAATTCCCAGTCCGTAAATCGCCTGGGCCATATTTCTTTTTTCGGGCGGATAGGCTTCCGTGATGATGGTTTGTGAAGTTGCCAGCAGAGCACCACCCCCGAGGCCCTGCAGGAACCGGAATGCTACCAGTTCCCAAATGCCATGGGCATTTCCGCAAAGAAAAGAACAGATGGTAAATATCATTACTGAAGCGGCGAAATAGTTTCTTCTGCCAAACTGCGTGGAGAGCCAGCTTGTCATTGGAATGATGATCACATTCCCGATCGCATAAGCGGTAATTACCCAGGCAACTTCTGTGAGCGTAGCACCCAGGTTTCCCCTCATATCATTGAGTGCCACGTTTACGATGGTGGTATCAATGATTTCAAGCAACGTACAAATGATCGCGGTGATCGTAATGATCACACGTCGTGAACCGTATTCAACCAGAGAATCCTGTGAAAATGCTTGTGCCATAAAATCTTATTCAGAAAAACTAGTTGCCAATATGAACATCCACATTTACATTCATGCCCGCTCTCAATCGGCTTAGCAATGAATCCTGCGGATTGCTGAATTCAATTTTTACAGGTAACCGCTGAACTACTTTTACAAAATTGCCACTGGCATTATCCGGTGGCAGGAGCGCAAAAGTGGCACCTGTAGCGGGAGAAAAAGAACCGACGGTCGCCTGGAATACATGTCCCGACAAAGCATCCACTTCAACTTCCACGGGCTGACCGATTTTTATTTTGCCTAACTGTGTTTCTTTGAAATTGGCGATTACCCACAGACTTTGATCCAACACGATACTGAAAGTAGATTGCCCCGCACCCAGAAACTGACCTACCTGAACATTTACCTTACTTGCCATTCCACTTGCAGGAGCGGTCAATACGGTATAAGAGAGATTCAGTCTGGCATCATCCACATCCACCTGTCGTTGTTTGATGGTTGCATTGGCGATACTGATCTGTGATGCTGTAGAAGCAGCCTGTGTACTAACGGCATTCGTAGCGCTGGATGCCTGTTTCTTCTGTTGCTGTAAAATGACCAATTGTTTTTCGGCCATTTCTTTTGCGGCCAGTTTGTCTTCATATTGCTGCTGCGTAACAGAATGGTCTTTAATCAGATTGGCATACCGGTCAAATTCCTGGGTTGTTTGCCAAACGGAAACTTTCGCCCTTTCAATCTGACCGTCGATGGCCAGACTCGCATACTCACTGGTGCCGATATTCGAATGCGCCGCGGCGGAAGAACTTTTGGCAGAAAGCAGATTGCTCTCCGCTGTTGCCAGTGCCGCTTCTGCCTGTGCCACTTTTATTCGCTGATCACGATCATCCAGCACCAGCAGCGTATCGCCTTTTTTGACGATCTGGTTGTCGGTCACCCGAACTTCCCGTACAAAACCGGAAATACGCGGAATGATGGGGCTGATATTTGCCGCAATCTGGGCGTCATCTGTTTCCTCGTGTAATTGTGCATGATGCCATTTCGTGACACCAAACCAGGTACCGGCAACTACCAGGGCAATCAGTATAATCAAAAATACTTTGCTCTTTTTTGGTTTTTCTGCGGTTCCGCCATTCTCGTTAACTGTTGCCATAAATCTTAATAATTAAAAGTTGATTATTTTATATTACGGGTTGTTGCCAAAACACCTGCTCTTTCAAGCAATACATTATAAGCTACGATGGCATCTGCCTTGGCAAGTTCCAGACTGATCTCGCTTTGCAGCATCAGGGCATTTGCATCCAGCAGATCGGTTACCGTCAACAGACTGTTATCGTATTTATTTTTTACGATCTTATAATTCTCCCTGCCATTTTCAATGGACACCTGGCTGACTTCTATTTTTTTCTGTGCAGTCAGCAACGCTTCATAAGCCTGATTTATCTGGCTCCTTATGTTATCATATAATTCCTCTTCATTCGCCTGTACTTCCGCCAGCTTTGCTTTTGCTTCAGATACATGGGCATTTGTTTTCCACAGAGATGAAACATTATAAGAAAGTCCCACACCAAACGTAAATGCATTCGTGATGGTGATAAAATCCGGAACATCCAGCGCTACATATCCTCCCGTGAGTGACAGGGAAGGAAAATAATCCGCCTTCGCGGTTTTGATACCAACTTCTGAAGCCTGTTTCCGGTATCCGATTGCCTGCATGTCCTTACGATTTTGCAGGGCCAGCTGCTCGTAATCCTGAATACTTTTTACAGAGCCGGGGTCTACGAGACTTGTAGAATCCGGAACCAGAACCGTTGCTTCGGGGAGTCCGAGCATGATATTCATATTGACCATCGTAACCTTCAGATTATTTTCCACATCTGCCAGATTCAATTCAATGTTTGCCGTTTGCAATAATGCCTTTAGCTTATCATTGCGCGCCAACAGGCCGTTTTTCTCCAGGTTGGCGAAATCCGCATCCCTGGATCTTGATTGTGCGAGATTCTGCCGGATGACCCGAACATTCGCTTTTGCTTTGTATAAATTACTAAAGGCGTCAATGGTATTTAAAATCACGGCTTCCCGATCCTGATCTGCATCCAGTGTGGCAGCCTTCTCCAGAAACTCAGACGACCTGATTCCATATTGCGTTTTAAAACCGGAAAAAATAGGAAGAGAAAGATTGGCAAGGCCATAAGCCGCCTGGTTTACTTTAATAGGCTCACCCGGATTTGCCGGCGGATGTGCCTGTACAATATTTGGCTGGGTTACCCTAAGATAAGACCCGCTCACAGTCAAATCAGGCAGTTGCTTTTGTTTTGAAATCGTTGTGTTGGCCGAAGCCTGTTGTATTCTCGCCTGTGCCGCCCGCAGGGGTTTGCTGTTTTTGATACTCAGATCAATGGCTTCTTCCAAAGAGATCCTCCTTCCGCTACTGTCCTGAGCATATCCGGAAATGGATAAGACCAACAGTGGCGCCAATACCATTGCCGAAATCGTTGTTCTAAGATTCATGAGTTAAAATTGCTTTGTAAATGTTCTTGATGTGTACGGATAATTTTTTTTTGACAACACGTTCGAATTCCTCGTCTTTCAGCCCTTCCAGCTTGTGGTAGCTTTTATAAAAATCCAGGTTTACCAATGTGTGTGATACGGTGCCGATCAGTGTATTGGTCATCATGGGGATGTCAATGTTTTTCTTAAACTGACCCTTTTTCTGACCATGCCGTATCAAATCGTTGATGTATTCGGAATTTTTCATCCTCATTTTATCCATTAAAGCCAGGATCGGCGGATTCTGATTGATGATCTGCTCACATAAAAGAATCCGGTGAAAGGTTTTACGGGAGAGAATGCCTTCGATATACATATCCACCAGGCTGTACATTTTTTCCAGGGGATCCAGGCTGTCATCTTTCAACAGATCGGCCACCTTTTCCTTTATATTCACACTTTTCCTTTCAAAAATCTCCTCCATCAGTTTTTCCTTGGAACCGAAATAGTAGGAGATCATAGCTGTATTGATCCCGGCAGCCTCTGCGATATCGCGTACAGAAGTCCCATCAAAACCCTTTTGGGAAAATAACGACTCCGCAGTATCGAGCAGCTGGAGCTGTTTTGTTGATAAAGATGGTTTCATGCCGCAAAATTAATTAAACGTTTGTTTAATTCCTTATATCAGGCAAAAAAAACATTCTACTCTCGGACCGCTCGTCAAAATCACCCTTTAAACAATTGATTACTTGGTATTTTCACTTCCATTAAAAATTTGTTATGAAATTATTTTTGTCTGGTCTTTTTGTCCCGGTATTGATTTTTATCTCTTGTCAGACCCCGGCAGATCAAAAAAATAATGGAACTCCGCCTGACCCGCTGGATATTTCATCCCGGGACAGTTCCGTGCGCCCGCAATCCGATTTTTATCTTTTTGCCAACGGAACCTGGCTTAAAAAAACCGAAATACCCCCAGCGCAATCAGTTTGGGGCTCTTCTTCCACTTTATTCGACAGCTCAACGAACCGTTTACACCGGATCCTGGATTCGCTCGCCGATATAACCAATGCGCCCATCGGCTCCATCGCGCAGCAAACAGGGGATCTGTTTGTAAGCGGCATGGACTCTGTCGGAATAGAAAAAAAAGGTTTCCTGCCCGTGAAAGCGGAATTAGACAGCATCGCCGTCATCAAAACCAAAGAAGAAATCACACATGAGATTGCAAGAGAAAATATGATCAATCACAGACCATTCTTTTCATTCTATGTTGGCGCTGACGACCGGAATAGTCTGATAAATGCCGCCCACTTTGACCAGGGTGGGCTCGGTCTGCCCAGCCGTGAATATTATTTCAAAAAAGACTCTTCATCGAAAAATATACAGGCTGCCTATATAGCATACATCACAAAAATATTTACGCTCCTGGGTCAACCTGTTTCCCTGGCCGGTCAGCATGCAAAATCTGTGTATGATCTGGAAACATCTATGGCCGGCATTTCCAAATCACCGGTGGAATTAAGGGATCCTGTTGCCAATTACAATAAAATTGTATTGGCAGGCAATCCGGATCTGAAAAAAATGGTCGTTTCATTCGGTGTTACTACAGACACCATTATCTCCGGTCAGCCATCGTATTATAAAGGACTTGACAAACTGCTAAACCATACTCCTCTGGAGACGTTAAAAAACTATCTGATCTTTCATGTAATGGATGATGACGCTTATTACTTATCCAGTGACTTTGTGAACGCAAAATTCGAATTCAATAAATTTTTGAACGGAGCCCGGCAATTAAGAGAAAGATGGAAACGAATGACTTCGATGGTGGATGAAGAACTGGGCGACAACCTGAGCCGCTTATATGTGCAGAAATATTTTACTGCTGCAGACAAAGAAAGAATCAGCCGGATGGTTGATAATTTACTGGTCAGCTTCGGTGAGAGAATCCAGCAATTGGACTGGATGAGCGATTCAACCAAGCAAAAAGCACTCGTTAAATTACATGCCATCGTAAAAAAAATTGGGTATCCTGATCACTGGAAAGATTATTCTTCCATCCATATCACACGTGATGATTTGTTATCCAATATCAGGGGAACTTCCGGATACCAGCATAATAAAGACATTGAAAAAATCGGGAAGCCGGTAGATCGGACCGAATGGCAGATCACAGCCTCGACGATCAATGCCTATTATGATCCCACACAGAATAATATCAATTTCACCGCCGGCATTTTACAGCCTCCTTTTTATTTTTCCACCGGAGATGACGCTGTAAATTATGGAGCGATCGGTGTAGTCATTGGCCACGAAATGACGCATGGATTTGATGATCAGGGCCGCCAGTATGATGCGGATGGCAATCTGAAAGACTGGTGGTCGGCAGAAGATGCAACGAAATTTAAACAACGTGCGATGAATATTATTAATCAGTACAATGGATATATTACTGTTGACACATTTCACCTGAACGGAGAATTAACAGAAGGAGAAAATATTGCCGATAATGGTGGGCTCGCGATTACATATGCAGCATTTAAAAAAACAACGCAGGGAAAAGGGAATGAAAAAATGAATGGATTAACCCCTGATCAGCGTTTTTATTTAGCATACGCTCAGATAAGTAAAATGAAAATCAGAAAAGAAAGGCTTATAACATTAGCACGAACGGATCCACATTCTGCGCCCATGTGGCGTGTGAACGGTTCCGTTTCCAATATGCCTTCATTTTATGAGGCATTCGATGTAAAATCAACGGATTCAATGAACAGACCAGACAGTTTACGGGTGAAAATCTGGTAATGTTCCGATCATATTCGGGCCTTGGTCATCATATCAAAAACTGTTTAAAACCCTTGACTGACAAGGGTTTTAACATTTCATTCCGGTAGTAGCCACTATAGAAAAGATCAATATTGGGTTTCATTGCTGCTAAAATGAGGACTACATTTGTTCTGGAATTGAAATTTATACATCATCTGAATCAATTCCCAGGTTGGTTTCCAACGCTGACGTTTGCAAAAAATTTACTGCCATAAGAATGACGATTCTTGCCGCAAAGACTTTTTAATCATTTTTTCACTACTAAAATCGTCACATTATGAAACGAGTATTCGCAAACTTTAATCTTAGAAAATCGGCTTCGGTTCTCGGAGCAGCTGCTCTGTTAACGCTTGGATCAGCAAAGGCCCATGCAACACCGATCATCGAGAAAATTATCAGCCCGACTGACAAACAGGTCAATGTAACTTTTGTCGGAGCTACTGATAACAGCTTTGTATTTCATCTGGCATTTGACAATAAATCAGGTGATAAATTTACACTGCTCATTAAGAATGATGCAGGAGAAATTGTATACCAGGCTACTTACAATGACATTCATTTCGATAAAAATATCCGTATACAGAAGGAAGACACCGAAATGCATCCAACATTTGTAATCCGTACAGGTACTGAACAGGTTGAACGCAGATTTTCTGTAAACCGTCAGGTTTCTGAAAATTATGTAGTTACTTCTTTATAAGTCAACCACATTTAAAGAAAAAGTCCTCCGCCTATGGCAGGAGGACTTTTTCTTTGGCTTAAAGCCCTAACGCGTAACGCGCAACGCCATGCTCAGCTTATGATTTTCCGCTTCTGGTAACGAGCCAGATAATGATTCCGATAATAAAGACGACAATTAATATACCCACCCACACACCTGCTTTAAAAATTCCGCCGACTACAGCGCAACTATTCAGAAACAGGACGGTCAGGATCAGCAACAGGGTTAATACTTTTTTCATTTTAAATAACTCCATTGAAATATCATGCCAGGTAAATATCGCGTTAACCCCGCCTTAACGGGTTAGCAGTATTCCGGCAGCATGCCGGGAGGCAGGCCCATATTCCGGCTCGCCGAATCAACGGCAGATCCGTTTAAAAGGGTTCGGATGTCCTTATTTGTATCACTTCAACGATCTGAGCCGGCCGAGGCTCTATTAAAAACCATAGCCTGTTCAAAGGTTCTCTCAGCATTCCACATCTCCGTAGTGGAAATCCGGTCCGGGATTTCGTAGTTTACCGCAGGCATCATTTCTAAGAAGACAGTCTGGTATAGGCTGTTACCGGAATTTACTGATCCTGCCCTTTTTCCTCTAATGACTGTTTTCTCTTGTGGGAATTCCAGAAAAAAAGCTCTTGGTTCCTGATGGAATAAACTAGATTTGGGTCTTATTAGATCATCATGAAACTTTTTGTTGCCGGACTCCCTTATGATTTTGACGATACCGACTTAAAAGAAATGTTCGAACTCTATGGTGAAGTCGTTTCTGCTAAAGTGGCCATCGATCGCGAAACCCGCAAAAGCCGGGGTTTTGGATTTTTAGAATTGAGAAACGACCTCGAAGGAAAAGAAGCCATTGACGCACTGAATGGAGCAAGGCTTCGTGGTGGAAAGGAACTGGTTGTACGTGAAGCAGAAGACAAACCCCGCGACAGCAGGGATCATAATAGTGGTGGCGGATACAGGCCCAGAAGATAAATCACCCATTAAGTTTTAGAAATCCTCCGTCGATCGGATAATCGTTCCCCGTTATAAACGAGGCTTCATCCGAACAGAGATATAATGCCAGCGCAGCAACTTCCTCAGGATTTGCCATACGCCCAATCGGCTGACTGGCAGATAATTTTTTAAACATTTCTTCTTCCAGACCCGCATAATTTTTTGCAATGAACCCGTCTACAAAAGGCGTATGAACCCGCGCGGGGGATATAGAATTACAACGGATATTATATTTAATATAGTCCTTAGCGATAGACAGCGTCATCGACATGACGGCCCCCTTGGTCATGCTATAAGCAAACCGGTCCGGCAGTCCTACCTGTGCTGCAATGGAGGCCATGTTTAAGATTACACCACCCTTTGGTTTCATATGAGGAACGCAGTTTCTGACCATGTGATAAACACCTTTTACGTTTACCGAAAACAATTTTTCGAAATCTGACGCACTGGTATTTTCCACGGTTCCGATATGTGCAATGCCCGCATTATTAACCAGAATATCCGGCGCCTGGATATTCGCGATATGGCTGATTACCTTTTGAACAATCAATTCCTGGTCGACCGGACAGTCCAGATATTCTGCCTGACCACCTTCCTGCCGGATCTGGCTAACTACATCAGCAGACCCGTTTTCATCTATATCGAGAATAAATATCCGGGCGCCTGCGCGTGCGAATACCTGGCAGATTGCCTTTCCGATTCCGGATCCGCCTCCGGTGACTATGGCTGTTTTATTTTTTAAACTATACATAGTAATCATTCAAATAGAAACCCGGATACGCTCCTGATTTTCTCAACGTTGCAGATTTAAAATGTTCTATGAAAATAAGGTAAATTTGCATCCATTTTTATCCATGACGCAAAAGCTCCACAATCTGTCTTCCCTGCTCGAAGGCGAATTATTTACTGACGAAACAACCAGGATATTATACGCAACGGATGCTTCCGCTTATCGCGAAATTCCCCTTGCCGTCGCAATACCCAGGTCGGTGGAAGATCTGAAAAAACTGATTTTATATGCCCGCGAAAATCATACGTCGCTTATTCCCCGTACAGCCGGCACTTCACTGGCCGGACAGGTAGTTGGAAAAGGTATTGTAGTGGATGTTTCCAAAAACTTCACCAAAATCCTTGAATTTAATAAGGAGGAAGCCTGGGTGCGTGTACAGCCTGGCGTGATCCGTGATGAACTAAACCTCTTTCTGAAACCGCATGGTTTGCTGTTCGGCCCGGAAACTTCTACAGCCAACCGCGCCATGATCGGCGGTATGGTGGGAAACAATTCCTGTGGTTCCAATTCAGTAGTTTATGGGAGCACCCGTGACCACCTGATGGAAATAAAGGCATTGTTGAGTGATGGCACTGAAACCGTTTTTCATAGCCTGAGCCTGGATGCATTTCATGAAAAATGCGAAGGAGACAGTCTGGAGTCAAATATTTATAAAACGACCCGCAGTATCCTGAGCAATTATGAAAACCAGCTTGACATCAGAAAGGAGTTTCCCCGAAAATCCATTGAAAGGAGAAATACGGGTTATGCACTGGATATATTATTGGATACTGCTCCATTCACCGCTGGTGGCCCTGATTTTAATTTCTGCAAACTGATCGCCGGCTCTGAAGGCACGCTGGCTTTTATCACAGAAATCAAGCTGCACCTGATTCCCCAGCCCCCCAAAGAAACGGGTTTGCTGTGCGTTCATTTCAATAGTATTGACGAAGCTCTCAGAGCCAATCTGATCGCGCTTAGATATAAACCCAGTGCCAGTGAATTAATTGATCACTACATTCTGGAATGCACAAAAGACAATATAGAACAAAACAAAAACAGGTTTTTCGTGCAGGGGGATCCGGGCGCCATACTCGTGATCGAATTTAAAAAAAACACGAGAACCGAAATAGAAAGTATTGTAACTCCGCTGGTGGAAGACCTGAAGGCAGCCGGATTGGGTTATCACTTTCCCCTCCTTTTTGGCGAGGATACAAATAAGATCTGGACGTTGCGCAAGGCCGGACTGGGTCTGTTGGGTAATATGCCAGGTGACAAAAAACCTGTGCCCGTCGTGGAAGATACTGCCGTTGACGTGCAGGATTTACCGGCCTATATTGGCGAATTCAATCAATTACTTGCGAAACATGGCCTGAATTCTGTTCATTATGCACACGCAGGATCCGGTGAAATTCATTTGAGACCCATCATTAACCTCAAAACCGAAGAAGGAAACCAGATGTTCCGGACCATTGCTACAGAAATAGCCGGGCTTGTAAAAAAATACCAGGGTTCATTAAGCGGGGAACATGGGGATGGCCGGCTGAGGGGCGAGTTCATAAAAAAAATGGTAGGAGACCATAACTATGAAATTTTCAAAACCATAAAAAAAAGCTGGGACCCACAGAATATTTTCAATCCGAATAAAATTGTGGACACGCCTCCCATGAATAGCATGCTCCGGTACTCTCCCGGACAAAAAACACCAACATTCAATACCGTCTTTCGATACTATAACCAGGACGTCTTGCAGCATGCTGAACAATGTAACGGGTCAGGTGATTGCCGAAAAACGAAATTATCAGGAGGCACCATGTGTCCTTCTTTTATGGCCACCAAGAATGAAAAAGATACCACGAGGGCGCGTGCCAATATCCTGAGGGAGTTTCTGACAAATTCGGAAAAACTCAACCGGTTTGACCATCAGGAAATTTACGATGTGATGGATCTTTGTTTAAGTTGCAAGGGTTGTAAGTCAGAGTGCCCGTCTAATGTGGATGTAGCGAAGTTAAAGGCAGAATTTCTTCAACAATATCATGATGTTCATGGAGTGCCTTTCCGTTCAAAACTGATCGCCCGATTTACCTCTACGGCGCGACTTGGATCGATAGCTCCCGGACTGTACAATTTTCTGGTGGCAAATTCATTTACCGGAGGCCTTATTAAGAAGTTTTCCGGGTTTGCCACTGAACGTTCCATGCCGGCATTGTCAAAGAAACATTTGCTCGGCTGGTATAATAAAAACGCCAAAGGGAAAAGTAAAAATTCAAAGAGAAAGGTTTATTTATTCTGTGACGAGTTTACGAACTACAATGATGCAGAAATCGGTGTCAAAGCGATCCTCCTGCTGGAAAAACTGGGATATGAGGTGGTGATTCCAAAACATCTGGAAAGCGGACGTACCTGGTTATCCAAGGGATTGGTCAGAGACGCAAAAAAAATCATTAACAAAAATATTTCCCTGTTAAAAGAGATAATCACGAAAGAGAATCCTTTGATAGGTATTGAACCAAGTGCCATTCTTGCTTTCCGGGATGAATATGTGGATTTGGCGGACGATGATCAGTTCGACGATGCCAAAGCGCTTTCGAAAAATGTTTTTCTGATTGACGAATTTATAGCTGCCGAAATAAAGGCCGGACATATTGATAAAAACCTGTTTACCAGAGAAACCCGGCTGATTAAATTACATGGCCACTGCCAGCAGAAAGCTCTGTCATCGACTTCATTTTCCGCGGCGATTCTTTCTTTCCCGGAAAATTACCGGGTTGAAACCATTCCGTCCGGCTGTTGCGGGATGGCAGGTTCATTTGGTTTTGAAAAAGAACATTATTCCCTGTCCATGCAGATCGGAGAGCTGGTTTTGTTGCCCGCCGTTCGACAGCTTCCGGATGATGTGATCATAGCTGCACCGGGAACAAGTTGCCGGCACCAGATAAAAGACGGGGCTAATAAAAAGGCGTTTCATCCCATTGAGATATTGTATGATGCCCTTTTGAAGCCGAAAGCGTAAGCGCAAAGCGTAAAGTCCTATTATCTTACTACGACTATTATTAAGATTTGAATGTCGCTGAAAATAATAACGAATCCCTGAATTTTAATATATTACAGGAACGATATTTTTATTTCGTAACGCGTTCAGCTTTACGCTTTGCGCTTTAAGCTTAAAACCATGAATACAAGAAGAGAATTCCTGCAGAAAATCAGCGGTTCAGCAGTCGGTCTGACTATTTTACCAGCTCTTACTACGACTGCCTGTGCAGCAGTACCCGGCGAAGTATACGATGGAAAAGTGCTGAAAGTGGCCATACTGGGATTGGGGGGCTATGCAACCAGAGTTGCAGCAGCAATGGAAAATTGTAAAAGAGCCAAACTGACCGGTCTGATCAGCGGATCACCGGACAAGATAAAAGCATGGCAGGCAAAATATAACATCCCGGATAAGAACTGCTATAACTACGAAAATTATGACGCAATTAAAAACAATCCTGATATTGACGCAGTGTATGTAATCACGCCGAATGCATTGCATAAGGAAGAAGTTATACGTGTCGCTGCGGCCGGTAAACATGCCATTTGTGAAAAACCAATGACCATCAGTGTAAAGGATGGGGAAGAAATGATTGAAGCCTGCAAGAAAGCAAATGTCAGACTACTGGTTGGCTATCGAATGCATTTTGAACCGCATACCCTTGAAATCATCCGGATGCGGAATGCGGGGGAATTTGGTAAAATAACTTTTTTTCAGGGGCTTTCAGGTTTTGTAATCGGCGATCCGAAACAATGGCGCCTGAATCCAAAACTCTCGGGCGGAGGTTCGATGATGGATATCGGTATCTATTCGGTTAATGGTTCCCGTTATATGATCGGGGAAGATCCCATTTGGGTAAATGCAGTGGAGACAAAAAATGATCCGGTTAAATTTGTCCAGGGCATCGATGAAACCATTCAGTTTCAATTGGGATTCCCCAGCGGAGCGGTGGCATCCTGTCTATCCACTTATTCCATGAACTGGCTGGATCGATTTTTTCTGGACGGTTTGAACGGATTTGCAGAACTGCATCCGGCTACGGGCTATGATCCAACAACGGGTCTGACCCATAAAGGCCCGTTAAATCTTCCAAATACCGTTCACCAGGCGGTACAGATGGATGAAATGGCAGCCATCATTTTCGACGGTAAAAAACCAGTTGTACCTGTAGATGGCGAAGAGGGTCTCAAAGACTTAAAAGTGATAGAAGGTATTTATAAATCCGCCCAGACCGGTAAAACGGTGAATCTGCAATTGTAATTTTTTGATTGGGAAAGTCAGGATGCAAGCCACCATTCGGCAGTCTGTCTGATACCTTCTTCGTATGGAGTTGGCTTAAACTGAAATGATTTTTCAAATTTCGAAGAATCGAAAATATAGGGAAATTCATTTTGGTAAAGCATCTCCCCGAGTTCTTTCATCACGGGTACGAACAAGCCAATCATTCCCACCAGCCACTTTGGTAAAACCTGTACTTTATTTCCGGCATGCATATATTTTGCCGCAATGGAAATAAATTCATTTCCCGTCAATGCAGGTTTTGCTGTTGGCAGGTGCCAGGTTTGCCCATATGCATTTTCGCTCCCGGCAAGCATATAAAGTGCAACCGCGGCATCCGGTGTATAAGTAAATGAATGTGGTTGTTTCGCGTTGACAAACCATTGTGCTGTTTTACCTTTTTTCATTTTATCAAAAATCATAATGCTGGCCACGCTGGTTTTCGATGTGCGGGGTCCATAAAAATCGGCAGAAGTGGCAATCAGGGCTTTAAGGCTTCCTGATTTCATTTCTTTCAGGAGCATCTCATCTATTTCAGCACGAATTTTACCTTTTACACTGCATGGATTATAGGGAGTGGCTTCTGTCATGCTTCCATTGACCTTCCCATACATATAGACATTATCAAAAAAAATAAGTCTGGCTCCGGCCGCTTTACAGGCGTCTATCGTATTACGCATAATAACAGGCCACTCCGTCCTCCATATCTTTCTGTTATATTCCAGGCCTACCAGAAGGTAAACAACATCAGCGCCCTTCACTGCCTCAAATACCTGATCGCGGTTTAGCATGTCCGCCTGAAAAACTTCCGCTCCGGTAACTTTTTTCGGATTACGGGAAACCAGACGAATCTGCTGCGCATTAGCCTGAAGTACCGGTATCAACTCTGCAGCGATTGTTCCATTGGCACCCAGTATCGTGTGTAAAGCCATGAGAAAATTGTTAATTGTAAATTGTTAATGGATGCAAATTAATTAATCCGCTAGAAAACATTAAATAACAAATGTTCCACACGGATCATAAAACCATTCGGTGCCACCCTTTGCATATCACTGTACAATTGAAATTTATATCCGATATCCAGACGGGTCTGACTATTGAAAATAAATTGCACCGCTGGCGCCAGGTCGATGAAATTTTCATTCTCACCTATTAAATGCTGACCCGACAGTTCCAGCATCAGGTTGACGTTTGTTTGTTTATAACTGATGTATTGCTTTGGAAATATCAGCCGGCCGGTGGACAAACTAAAATTGATTGCCTGATCCGCCTGGCCTGGTGGAAATTTATTTTCAGAACCGTTATTATATGCCTGATTAAACCCAACCGTTGCTGATATCGCCTGCCGGTGCAGGAGTTGCGTTGCAATCAATCCCAATGCATAACCCGTATTGTTGCGCGTGAGATCAATCTCCTGCTGGAATATAACTGAATTATTCAGACTCAGCCTGCCATAAACCGCCATTCGGAAATGGCGGTTTACCGCGTCAGCAGAGTAAATTCTGTATTTGGCGTATGTGCCTGCACCCACTGCGTGAAAATTCCCTCCCTGATTTGTAAAGAATCCGTCGACGTGTAACATCAGATTCTTATTGACTCCCCACATCAGTTCGGGAAGGAACTGGTAATTGAGTGTGCTATTCGTGTTGTCATACATCAGCCAGTTACTCGCACGAATACCCAGGGATTTTGCAGGCATATTACTGGCCGGTTCAGAAAAAACAAATAACTCCTGAGCCCTGACGCCGCCAAAATAAAAAATAAGCACCACCCAAAGGATGCCCCGCATGATGAGCTTTTTCATATCATGACTGTGGCAGGGTGACATGGAAAACTCTTTCACCGTCATTTGCTGCCGCTTTTGATTCAAAAGATCCTGCATATTTTTTGCGGTCCTTGTCCAACAAATAGTCCTTATCCAGAATCAGGAGTTTTCTTTCACCATTCAATTTTTGCTTTTGGATATCCACGAAGAAGAACGTAAACTCGTCCAGTCGTAAAGCAGTATCATTGGCCACTTCCACGTTATTAAAATTGGCTTTTACTTCCATCCAGGCAACCGAAAAACCGGCATCAATTACCGCCTTTTTTAGATCGGCCAGCGAAACGTTTTGCGGATCTTTAAACTGGATATGATAACTGGAATGCGCAATATCTTCCTGAACCTTTGCCACTGTGGGCAGTTTTTTCAGTGACTTATAAATCGCCCGGCTGCACATGCTGCAGGTGAGGCCGCTGGCCTGTAATGAAACGGATTGTATCTGGGAACTGGCAGCGGACTGTATCAGAAGTCCGAAAACAATCATATATACATGAAGGGATTTCATAAATTAATTTTTATATAAACGATAATATGCTTTAAAAGGAAATGTTTATGGCGGGAATTCCCGGACCGACTTGTGATAAGAAGGAATCAAATCAGGAAAAGACAGTTCAGCAGGTATACCGGAACAGGATTTTCGCCTGGTGGATGATCATGTGAAGGATAATAAATAAACGCTGATGTTAAACAGGTAGTAACTGTAATCGCGTAATCATTTGCCAGACCGGTAACGAATTTTTTTTGCTCTATTTTGGAAGAAACGAGATCTGTTATTTTCTGGGATTTGTCGGACTTAATGATCTTTTGTTCATCCTTACAGCATCCCATGCCTTTGGCCGATTTCTTCATTCCGCAGCGATGACAGTTGCCGGACTTCTCTGGTGAAAAGCTAAAGCTGACAGCCTTGCCCATGCAATAGTGCAGATATACCGAAGCTTCACAAGAGCTCGATATATACAAAAAGGCCAGTAGGAAAAAGAAAAGTTTTTTCATTATGATGCGCTATAAAGATAAACATTTCCCGACATGGTTCCTACGCCATTAAACAAGCAATTAATACCATCCATCTTAACTATGCCCACCGACCTGCGCTGAAATGTTAACCCCTGTAAAGGAAATGACGTAGTGTTAACCCTGTCAGGCCCTTTTTTAACAGGAATGAAGTAGTATTGTAGTAGTAACACTTCCGGTATGCTTCTTATCTTTATGGCTATTCAATAACGACATGCCTAACAGACGCGTTGCCATTCAACAATTGCTTTTGATCTGGGCGGGGGTTGCCCTGCTCCCCTCCTGCCTGCAGAACGAAAAGAAAGTTTCCATTCCTTTAAAAATGATCCGGATAGATCCGGACGATGAAAACATGCTGGCTGACCTGGCAGAAACCATACTGCCCAAAACAGACAGTCCGGGAGCCAGGGATCTTTCCGCTCATTTATTTGCTTTGAAAATGGTGGACGATTGCTACACAAAAGCGAATCAGGAGAAATATATACAGGGAATGAAGGATTTCGAATCCTACGTAACGAAGAAAACAGGTAAGTCATTTACTGAAAATAATCCTGCTGAAAGACAGGCCATCGTTGCAGAACTGGATGGGCAAAAAGCAGCTGAGAATGGAATGGCTTTCTTTTACCAGTCCACAAAAAAATTAACGATTCAGGCATACACCACGTGTGAATATTATATGACCAGGATCCGCGGATACAATATTATTCCCGGAAAATTTCAGGGTTGTATTCCATTAAAAACCGCATAATCTCAAATTAATTTATTGATATGGGTAATTCAAATGATGGCGTAAAAGCCAGAACCTTTGATGCAATTGTAATAGGCTCCGGCATGAGTGGCGGATGGGCCGCAAAGGAATTATGTGAAAAGGGTTTGAAAACACTGGTACTTGAAAGAGGACGGGATGTAGTGCATCTGAAAGACTATCCCACCACAAATATGCAGCCCTGGGAATTTGAACACCGCCTCCAGGTTCCGGAAGCCATCCGGGAGGCCAATCCGGTGGTGAGTAAGTGCTATAATTTCAGGGAAGATGCCATGCAGTTTTTTGTAAAGGATAACGAACACCCTTATATACAGGAAAAGCCATTCGACTGGATCCGTGGTTATCAGGTTGGCGGAAAATCATTATTATGGGCGAGGATGACACAACGCTGGAGTGATTTTGACTATGAAGGACCGGCAAGGGACGGCTATGCAGTGGACTGGCCCATACGATACAAGGATATAGCGCCCTGGTACAGTTATGTTGAAAAATTTGCCGGTATCTCCGGTAACAAAGACGGACTTGACACATTACCGGATGGAGAATTCCTGCCGGCGTTGGAATTGAGTTGTGTTGAAAACTATTTTAAGGATTATGTTTCAAAAAATTATAAGGACCGGCACGTGATTTATTCACGTTGTGCGCATTTGACGGAGCCTAAACAAATACATCTGGATCAGGGTCGCGCCCAGTGTCAGAACAGAAATCTTTGTCAGCGCGGTTGTCCTTTTGGAGGATATTTCGCAGCAAATTCAACGACTATTCCCTGGGCGATGAAAACCGGAAATATGACCCTGCGCCCTTTTTCCGTCGTACACTCGATCATTTACGACGAAAAGAAAGGAAAAGCAACCGGTGTTCGGGTGATCGATGCACATACCAAGGAAACGATTGAGTATTATGCAAGAATTATTTTCGTAAATGCTGCTGCCACAAACACCAATCTCATATTGTTAAATTCCAAATCCAACCGCTTTCCGAACGGGCTGGGTAATGATAGCGGCATCCTGGGAAAATATTTTGCTTTTCATAACTACAGAGCGCGAATTTCTGCAGAATATGATGGCTACCCGGATAGCACAACAGCAGGCGGAAGACCCAATGGAGGCGCCTATCTGCCAAGATTCAGGAATGTACGTAAACAGGAGACAGATTTTCTTCGTGGTTATGCTTCAGGTTTTAGTGCCGGAAGATATGGCGGTTCGAAAGCGGAAGGTTTCGGAACCACATTAAAAGATAATCTTGCAAAAAAAGATCCGGGTGTATGGCATGTAGGCTCTCAGATGATGGGAGAAACCATTCCGAAAGAAACAAATTTCCTGAGCCTTGATGCCAGTCAAAAAGATGAATGGGGTATTCCCCAAATCCGGTTCGCCATCGATTATGATGAGAATGATGATAAAATGATAAAAGATTTCTTTGAACAGTTTTCAGACATGTATACAAAGGCAGGTTTTACCAATATAAAAACCAATGATTCACATCAGGCTCCCGGGCTGGATATTCATGAAATGGGTGGGGCGCGAATGGGCAAAGATCCAAAAACATCGATGCTTAATAAATGGAATCAACTACATGCCTGTGAAAATGTATTCGTCACCGATGGAGCCTGTATGACATCTACATCCACACAAAACCCGTCACTTACTTATATGGCACTTACTGCCAGGGCCTGTGACTATGCCGTTTCGCAAATGAAGAAAAACGAACTCTGATTAAGCATAAAGCGAAAGGCGCAAAGCGTAAAGCATTCTCATTGTAGATTAGAATGAAACGGCACCCTGCTAATGATGATTAAAGTTAGCTCTGAGCTTTACATTTAACCTCTATAAGCGTTAGCTTTACGCTTTGCGCTTTGCGCCTTACGCTTAAAACTTTTAACTCTTATGGCAACATTCAGGACGATCAGTTTGGGTCTGCTTTTGGCAATTACCTTTTATTCATGCTCCAGTTCGTCCATGCGGATTATGGCAACCTGGACTAATCCCAAGGAAAAACCCAATCCGCAACCCGGCAAGCATAAGATTTTTATTTTCGTCATGACGCAGAATTATGAAGCGCAGGTGACGCTTGAGAATGACCTGGCAACTGCAGCTGCAGATAAAGGAATATTAACCGTAAAAAGCAACGATGCATTCGGGCCGATTCTTACGGTTGATAAATTGCCAAAAACGGAAGTTCTGCTGAAAGCCATCAGGGATCTCGGTTGTGATGGCATATTTACGGTGGCGGTCGTTGATCAGACTGAGAAAACCCATTATGTAGAGGGCTCTTATTCTTCAGGTGCGTTTGTGCCCTATGCGGGATATGGTTATACATATTCAGGGTACTATGCCTATACCCCTGTTTTTTACTCTCCCGGATATTACACCACGGATAAAACCTATTTTATAGAAAGCAATTTGTTTAATGCTGATTCAGAACAGATGCTGATTTCCATGCAGTCCAAAGTAGTGAACCCACCTGATATTGTTAAAGCCAGCAAACAGTATACGAAAATGCTTGTAACTGAATTCCAGGCCCATGGTTATATGAAATAACTTGTAAGCATAAAGCGCAAAGCATCTTGCGTTAGCTTTGCGCTTTATGACTTAAGCTTAAGAAAGTTCCCTGGTTCTCGAAACCATGGGAATGCGAATGTCCAGTTTACAACCGACACCGGGATTGGTTTCAAATTCCACTTTACCGTTAAAGGACTCCACGCGGTTGACAATATTTACGATACCCACGCCATTTTTCTTAATGCCCACTTCGAAACCAATGCCATTATCCTGTATTAGTACATGTATCCATTTATCCTCATCGAACATCTTTATATGGACCTTCGAAGCCGATGCGTGTTTGTAAACATTGTTAAGATGTTCCTGTAGAATCCTGTAAATATTAAGTTTCAAATCATCCAGTATCTCAACATGCTCCGGTAATGTGTAATCAAAAGAAATTTTAAAACCAATTCCTTCTTCCATTATTTTGATCATGGATTGTATTTGTTCTTTCAAATCAAATCCTTTCAAAGGAGTAATATGTTTCCTGCTGAGTACACGAATTTCAAAAATAGTCGCATCAACGAGACGGATGGCTTTGTCAACAAAATCCTTTTTCCCGGCCGGTGTTAATTTTGCCGTACTCAGACACATTCTTGTGCTGGCCAGAAGCTGATGTACATTATCATGCAATTCCTTTCCAATAAAATTGCGTTCTCTTTCCTGCGCCTTAATCACCGCCCTTGATATCTTTTTTTGTTCCTGGTCTATCTGTTCCATTCTTTCCTGCTCCATGACTCTTTGTAACTTCCGGATCTCCGTGACATCCCGGACGATTCCCATAATCCTGTCCTCACCGAATTTCTTAAGATTGGCCTCCGTTTCTATCAATGATCCATCCTTATGTACCATGATCCGGTCACTGAAAAGGTGCTTGCCTTTCATCAGCAGATCATTACGCATCGGTTTCTCCCGGAGCTGCACCGGACAGATCAGAGAAGTGACGTTCATGCGCAGTAATTCCCTTTTTGTATACCCGAATAATTTACAGAAGCTTCCATTTACTTCCGTAAAATTTCCTTTGAAATCAGTCACCAGTATAGGATCCGATGCCTGTTCAAAAAGTGAACGGTATTTTTTTTCATTTCCTTTGATCTCCTGTTGTGCCTTTTCCCTTTCTGTGAGATCAATTCCGGTTCCCAGCATACAAAGTTTTCCCTCGTATATGACCGAACTTCCATTCAGATAATATAGTTTCCGGTCGCCGTTTTTAGTAATAATTTCCGCCTCTGTTTCATTATATCCCTCTTCGTAAACCTTCCGGGTTACCATACTCATTTTTTCATGATCAGAGGGATCAAAAAAATCGAGGGGATGCATTTTTTCAATTTCCGCTCTGTCATAACCGGATGCCTTTTCAAAATTATGATTCCAGCGCAGGTACTTGCCGGTATGATCCTGTAAATAAAAAACACCGGGCAGACAATTGATGACCAGGTCGGAAAGCTCTTTCTCTTCTATTAACCGGTCGGTAAATGAATATGGTGGATTTCCCTCCGGAAATGAAAGTATGGCCAAAGCATTCTCGATTGCCTTTTTAGAGTTAGTATTCATCTTCAAATTTGATTTGTAATAATCCAGACAGCAAGCAAACCTATTTTCAACTATGATTATTACGCTTTGGGACCCCCTGAAGGCGTATGAATGACACGTTAAATAATTCGGGTTGCAAATCTACTGATTAAAGTCATAATATTTACTTAAAATATCTGAAAAATCTAAATTGTAAATCGCTGATAATGAAATGCATAGAAAAGATTATGAACGACTCCTGGAAAATGACCCACCCATAAAAAAAACCTGCCATCCGGCAGGTTTTCAGCAAAAAATCAAATACTGCTATTTTTTATTTTCCTTCTTTTCATTTTGCCACTCTGATTGACCACTTCCATGTTTACCGGATGTGTCCTTTTTCCCCTGTCTGTTTTGCTGGTCCATGGATTCATTTCTGTCTCCAGCCTGCGCATTACCTGCTTTTCTTTGCTGTTCCCTCTCCGTCTGATTCCTGCCGGAATCTCCCTGATTTGTGTGTTTCATAATAGAGCAATTTTATAAAGGAACGATTTCAAACAGTATGCCTTCCTGTAGACATTCTTTTGGTCTGTCTGTTTTTAACAGATTGTGGATTCTGTTCCGGTTCTGATGCTGAAAAAAATGGACAGATCTGATTTTATCAAGAAAAGTTCCGATCATAGCAACCTTCGGAACATTTAGATATTTTTTTGGTTTTATTAAAATATAAGTCCTGTTGATCCGTCTACCACATTAGAACATGGCGCAGGCAGAAACGATACAAATTCAGATGACCGACTCAAAAGCGAATTCCATAACTGCCATCGTCAAAGATTACAGACGCCGGTTATTGGGGTTCATCCGGAAGAGGGTTACCAATGAGGCCGACGCGGAGGACATTCTGCAGGATGTTTTTTATCAGCTTTTGGGAAACAAGGAACCCATTGATCAGGTCGCTTCATGGCTTTTTACGGTTGCACGAAATAAAATCATTGACAGTAAACGCAAAAAACAACCCCTGGCTACCGATTTTCTTTTTTCAAACACAGAGGATACCGAAATGGGTGATTGGATGGACATCCTGACGGACGACTCTTCAAATCCGGAAACAGTTTATCTGAGAAACCTTTTTCAGGAAACACTCAAAGAAGCTTTGAACGAATTACCCGAAGAACAAAAACAGGCATTCGTTCTGAACGAACTCGACGGCATTCCATTTAAGGAAATATCCGATGAAACCCAAATTCCCATAAATACATTGATATCGAGAAAACGATATGCAGTCCTTTACCTGCGGGAGAAACTTGCAGTACTGCATGACGCATTAAAAAACTACTAAATAAAACACAATGATACATTCCAGATTTCCCCGTTTTATCCTTTTCCTGCTCTTTATTTTCGCGGTTCTTGTTCCCCTGGGCTTCATAATCATGGCGCTTTGGAATAATATACTGGCTGTTATTTTCCCGATAGCGCTCATTAATTTCTGGCAGGCCCTGGGTATTTTTCTTCTGTCAAGAATATTGTTTGGAGGCTTTCCGGGTAAGCCCGGTTGGGCCGGACGCGGACACAATCGTCGTGAAGCGGAAGAAATGAGAAAAAAATGGTTCAATATGTCACCCGAAGAAAGACAACATTTCAAGCAACATTGGGGAAACCGTTTTCGCGGTGGCCAGACATCCGTTACCCCGGAATCACCTGTTGCTGAATAATATACATATTCAGCCCGCAAACACTTACAACCTATCGGGGACTTACATATCTTGGGGGCCATTGGCCCCTTTTTTTATATATATTATTACATTCAATCAGAAACGGTAAATGACGGCTTCCCGTAAAAGAATAAATATTTTTGCCCTTCTTCGCAAATCGTTTGAAGAATTCAGGAAGAATGATCCCCTGAGAATGGCAGGGGCTACCGCTTTCTTTACAACATTTGCCCTTCCCGCCGTTTTAATCATCCTGATCCAGGTTTTTGGACTCCTGTTAAGTCCACGTTTCATGAGCCGGCAGCTAATCAGCAATCTGGGGGAGGTTTTCGGAAGGAACACCGCAATGGAATTGCACAAAACCCTTTTAAATGTCAGGTTGCTATTCAGGAACTGGTATGAAGCCACCTTCGGTTTCCTTTTTTTGATCTTTGTGGCAACTACCTTATTGAATGTCATCAAAGATTCCCTAAACCAGTTATGGAACATCAGAACGGTAAAGAAAATGGGATTCAGATTCGGCTTACTGACCAGGTTAAAATCCTTCCTGGTTATCCTTATCACGGGTGTTTTATTTTTAGTTGTCCTGTTAGCAGAAGGAGGAGTTGACCTGATTCAAAAAACAGCTAACGGACCAGTCATACAGCATGGCATTTTGTCTAAAACCTTTATCCGCGAGATCATCCTGCTTCTGATGGCTACGGCCTGGTTTTCCTTGTTGTTTAAATTTTTACCGGATGCAAGACCTTCCTGGAAAATGGTTATTGCAGGTGCTTTTTTTACCGGATTTCTGTTTACAATCGGTAAATTGATATTACAGTGGTTATTGTCATATAGCAGCATGCAAACGATCTATGGTGCATCCACTTCTTCCGTACTGCTTTTATTATTCGTTTTCTATTCTTCTTTTATATTTTACTTTGGGGCATGTTTTACAAAAATGTGGGCCGAAGTACATAGTAAACCCATTCCACCGGCAAAACATGCCGAAAAATATGAATGGTCGCGTGTATCAGTGTAGATTATTTGGGTTTGAATTCCATTTTTACGCCAATACCTTTACCCGCTTTTTTTTGCTCAGCGGTTTGATAGATGGTTTTGGTCATGGTTCCCAGAAATTTTCCACCATATTTCAGATAACTGATCGAATCAGATTTCTTGATAATGGTAGCCTTGTCTATATCGGCAGCCGTCAGCTCCCGGTCCAGATATTTGGTCAGATACTTTTTTGCCATGTGGTGATCCACATTTGTCTTTTCAATTTGTGCCATCGGAATTTCTTTTTCCGGAAAAATTTTGGACACAGAAATTTTAGCAGGGGACTTCCGTTTGGCCGGCAGTTTTGCTGCGATTGATTTTACTGCCTCCGGCTCGGATTCTTCGGCCTGGACAGCTGTTTTTGATTTTGGTGCCACTGTAAAATGTTTATGATTCAGGTAAATATAGGCATAAAAAAAGCAAGGCCTTGAAAGGCCTCGCTTAGATCAAATTAAAACTAACAGACTTTATTATTTACCCCAAACAGCCCAGCCGGCTGTCCAGTCGTTGGTGGCGTCCAAAGCACCGATATAAGTTGTTTTATCAAAAAAAGCATCCGTTAAAAGCCCTTTATCAAATTTACCGGCAGTTGTTAAAGCCGGTGATCCGGTTTTGGGCTTGAGATTGGGAGCTGCATCATTAAACGGATCAGTCAGTTGTATGGCAGAAGCATCTGCATAATAAACGCTCTGGTTGGTGGTTTCGGTAATGGAAGCCAGTTGGGCCGAATCCAGAATTTTTGGATTCGAAACCAGCTTATCAACCTGATAAGGCTTGCCGTAGGCATTTAAAAAACTGTTATAGTACATGCTCGTTCCTGATTTGTAATAAGATGCCGTAGAATCGTCGTCGATGTCCAGCCCTACTCTCTGTGAACCCATTACGATCGAGTTCGCCAGGATAAACTTCGTTCCTCTCCTCCAGCGCATACCGTATCCGTAGTCAGAACTGGTTCCGGTCGCATTATTAGGTCCGATCGCAGTAAAGTTTGATAAAGTAGGTCCTGTTATCGGGGCACGGGTCCATAAGAAGCCATTGGCAGGATTTACATTATCTACTTCGAAATTATTGGACAAGTCGCCCGTAGTACCTTTGTTGTCAGTGAATTTGGGGTCTTTTACAGAAATAGCATACTGAATTTTGCCGCTGAAACCGTCATCCATGTCAAAATCATCATCAGCGGAATTGTATGCGATCAGGTGTTTGCAATTGACCGTACCACCGAAAAATTCAAACGCATCATCCAATCCCCTGACTACCTGAACATAATCGATGGTTGTGCCGGAACCGACACCGTATAACGACAATCCGTTTACCTCGTCTCCCGGGTTTACGGCTTTTCCGGCATATTCAATACGTACGTATTTCAAACTGCCAGAACTGTGTGCATCGTTCGTACCGCCAAAAGAACTATACGCCGGGTCAACACCACCCTCGAGTACGGCATGGTTATTATTCCCCCTGGCCTGACCGACCAGTATAACTCCACCCAGATCGCCCGGATTTGGTGTCGCTTCAGCAGATGTAAATACGATGGGTGACGACGCAGTTCCTTCTGCCATAATGGTCGCATCGCGATAAATGACCAGTACGCCCGCAGAATCCTTATTTGAAATAATCGTTGTTCCGGCCTCGATGGTAATTTTTGCACCATCTGTAACATAGATATATCCACGCAAACGATACTTTCTGCTTTTGTGCCAAACCTGGTCTGTTTTTATAACTCCCCTTACATCAACCGTGCTGGTAGAATCGACATTTGCCGGCGGTGGTGGCGGAGGCGGAGGCGGCGGAGTTGGCTGATTATCGCTTTTCGAACAGGAAACAGCGACAATAATCAGTCCTGTGACAATTACTGACAATAATCTTTTCATTTGTTTTTATTTGCGGTGATTAATTAAAAGTTATATCGCACGGCCAGATAAATGGTCGTTCCGAATTTATATGTGTTTACAATGCGATCCTGCGATGGGTCATATTCCAGTTTGGCCGGATCTGCCTGATATTTATAGTACCACGTGTAAGGCTCGGCCAGAATATCACTGATGGTTAACTTCAGTTCCATGTTGCCACGCATGAGTTTTTTGCTTACCTGGAAGTCGAGAACATTTCTCGGCTTTTCAAAAATATTTTTACCTGCTCCTCCAATAGCCCTGAATTTCAACCTCGGCCCGATGATATTATACAGGAGATTAAATGAAAGGCTGTTATTATCTGTACTATAATTTAATCCGCCGTTGATCAGGTAAGGTGATTGACCCTGCATCGGGCTGTTATACGATACCGTGTCAAATACCACGGATCCTTTCATATAAGCAGCATTGGCATAGAAAATCAGGTTATTGAAAAATTCACCTTTGAAAAAACCAAGGCTCTTGCGGAATTCAAATTCTACTCCATACACATTGGCATTGTCGGCATTCGTATAACTCAGCACATCGTTCCCCTGATTGGTTTGTTCAATCGGCTGATCAAAATATTTATAAAACAAACTTCCCGAAATGATTTCGCCGGGTGCAGGAAACCATTCGTAACGCAAATCAGCATTTGTATTCTTGCTTCGCGTTAAGTTATTATTACCCTGAACGATGAAATTGTTTTCGTAATCATACACACGGTAGGTAGCCAGTTCCCTGAATTCAGGACGATTCACACTCTGAGATGCACCGAGTCTAACATTGGTCTTATTATTCAGCGCATACGTGAATAGAAATGATGGCAGTAAATCCAGGTTTTTCAATTTGATGTCGGGCTTCCCCGCAGCTTTCAGTTCCTGATCATAATTCTCAAGTCTCACTCCCCAGGTCAGTTTTGTCCTGTCAGAAAATTTATTGTCCAACATCACGTATCCTGCATTCAGCAGGGCTTTGCCTGTGTAACTCGTGGAATTCGTTCCAATATTGGCCACCACCATCTTGTATTGATCTATATAAGGATCTGTAAAAATGGTATTGGCATTGACTCCCTTAGACTCGGGAATACGAATGGTTCCGAATCCTGCATCCAAAGAGGCATAACCCAACGCGTCTACTTCCACATCCCGGTCCCTATAATAATTAGCTGTTCCGAATTTTAGTCTCTGCGGTTGTCCATGCCAGTTAAAGGTTTTGTAAGCGTTTATATTGGCACCATAAATATTTTCTGTCAGGTAAGAATAAACGCGCCCGGCATTGATGATATCGGGAGAATTTTCATTGGACAAACTCAGGTAATAGCTTGGGCTGTTAGGGTCTGTATGAAAAGCCAGGACCGTCTGGTCCGGCTGCCACCGCCACGCTATGCTGTAAGATGTATTCCAGTCGATCGTCCAACTCCTGTTCAGACCATGTAAGCCTTCCAGAACGGCACTTCCGATTCCATTGGCCGTACCTTCTGTACTTGAACTCTTATATGAAAAGGGAGAGGAAGGATTAACCTGATTCACACCATCTCTCAGAGCAACCGTTTTTGAAAAATCATTATTAAACAGGGTTTTTAGCGAAATTTTACTTTTCCTGTAAGAGTAAGTAAGGTTTAAAAGTGCGGAAGTGATGGTGCGGGTATCGTTGTTGACTGTATTATAATTATAATCGAGTATGCCATATGTTTCGTATTCCTGTCTTGTGCGATCTACCACTCTGCGGCCATTCGTATAGCCAAGGGCATATATGATTCCCAGCTTATTATTATTTGCCAGGATTTTTGTGCTGCCTCCGGTATAGGAGACACTGAAATTAGGCTGACTCTGACAGGCAGTCTGGTAAGCATAATTGTTGGGGAATTGTTTGGTGACCGCGATTTTTTGTTCACTGGTCAGATTGATAAACTCTGCGCCCCGGTTATTATAGTACCCCCCCGGCATCAAACGGGAGTTATCAAAATATCCCAGTGCATCCCATTTACCCGGAGGATCCTGTTTGTAAAATGGTTTGAAAGTAGTGAGTGAATTGTACCCGACTATAAATGTGAGTTCACTCAGGTTTTTTACCGGATAGTCCTTCGTAGTCACTTTAACGGCGCCGCCTGCAAAGTCCCCCGGCAGATCCGGCGTGGGTGTTTTATAGATCGTAATATTGTCAACCAGTGATGCCGGTATGATGTCAAACGAAAAAGCCTTCTTATCAGGTTCTGTACTCGGTAAAACAGAGTTGTTTAATAATGAGGTATTATACCTTTCGTTCAAACCACGTACGATTACAAATTTATTATCCTGCACAGAAGTACCACTCACTCTCTTAAGCACCTCGCCGGTGTTCCGGTCGGGTGAACGTCGAATGGATTCCGCAGAAATTCCATCAGAAATAGAAGAACTGTTTTTTTGAACGGTGTACAGGGAAGCGATGGATTCTCTTTTGGTAGAACTGCGGACTATGACAGTGTTCAGGTTTGCAGATCCATGTTCAAGCGAAACGTTTATGGGTTCATTTAATTCGCGGGCGGGTTTGACAGAATTAATAATTTTCGGCTGGTAACCAATATTGGAAACAACCAGGTTGTAGGTTTTGCCCAATTCCAAAACGATAAAAAATGTGCCTTCCACATCCGTTGTCACCCCTGATTTGGACCCTTCAATCATAACGGTGGCACCAACAAGCGGGCTTCCGTTGGTAATATCAGTTACTTTCCCTGAAATCTTAATGTTCTTAGCCTGGCTGAAAGACGCCTTTATAATCAAACACGTCAAAATCCCGGTCAATACTATTTCTTTCACCTGCCTGTTAGTTTAATCAGGGCGAAAGTATTGGAGCTGGTCGTATTTTGCGTTAACAACCGGTTAACTTACCGTTACCTAATCATTAACAAAAAATAATCCGGATTATCATTACGGAATTATTAATGCAATAATTTCATAGATTGGCGAATGATAAGTATTCGTCTATCATTAACAATCGACCATGAAACTCATCAGGTGGAGAAAAGAGGGTAAAACATTTCCGGGAATTATAGTTGACGGACAAAATTTCGATGTTTCTGCTTTTGGAGAGGATTATAATGAGAGTTTTTTTGAAAGCGGGGGTCTTTTGCGGTTAAAAAAATATCTGGAGAATTCAAAACAGCATTTAAAAAAATTGGAAGGTTCCGTTGTGCTGGACAGCCCCATTGCAAGGCCTTCCAAAATCGTTTGCATTGGTCTGAATTATTCAGATCATGCCAAAGAGGTCAAAGCGCAACCTCCGGCAGAACCCGTTATATTTCTGAAATCCACCACGGCTCTTTGTGGCCCTTTCGATCCGATCATCATTCCCAAAAATTCAAAAAAAACTGATTGGGAAGTCGAACTCGCTATTGTGATGTCAAAAAAAGCATCTTATATAACAGAATCAGAAGCACCGGATTATATTGCCGGTTATTGTTTGCATAATGATGTCAGCGAAAGGGAGTTCCAGATTGAACGAAGTGGGACATGGGATAAAGGCAAAGGCTGCGATCACTTTGCACCCCTGGGACCGTTTCTTGCCACTACAGATGAAATACCCGATGTAAACAATCTCAGGCTATGGCTTACAGTAAATGGCAATATCATGCAGGACGGCACAACGGCCAACCTGATTTTTAAAATTCCCTTCCTGATCTCTTATATCAGTCAGTTTATGACATTACTTCCCGGGGACCTTATTTCAACCGGCACACCGGCAGGTGTTGCCCTGGGAATGAATCCACCCGTTTACCTGGTTCCCGGCGATATCGTTGAACTGGGTATAGATAACCTGGGCAGTTCCCGCCAGACACTGGTTTCATGGCAGCCAGTTACATAATCATTACAGCACGTTACACAATCCGGTTTCAACCAGTAAAAGTCTGAGTTAATTTGGGTGAGTATTCAGGACGCAAGGATTGGATACCATTACCATTAAACCTTACTTATGAAATTGCAGGAAAGCATAACCGGCTTTTATTATGTCGGCACCAAACGGGCGATCATTACTAAACTGGTCAACATTTATAAGCGCGGTTATGCTTCCGGCAAATTGAACGAGTCCATGACAGAGTTGCTTAATAAAGACCATATTCTGCCACAGGTGATTATTTGCGACGCATCATATGGATTCGCTGACATTAAACTGTGGTCTGATTCCCTGATGAAAAATGAACGGCTCCATGGCATACCGCTGATCATCGATTCGGATAATATGAGTGCTATTGAAAATTTTCAGTTTATTCGTAATAATACGGTTGATGATATTATCAATTTGCAGGATTGGAACGAGGATGATCTGAATTTAAAAATACTTTTTCTGCAGAAATATAAAAACCGCACCCGGGAGCTTGAAAAGAAACAAAAAGAAGAAATGATGGTAGTGGTTCCGCGGAAAATGCATAGTTTTTTAAAAAGGGGGCTTGATATTTTAATCAGCGTGATAGCCATTGTTTTACTCTTTCCGGTTTTTTTGATCATCGCGCTGGCTATCCGGATCGAATCCAGAGGAAATATTCTTTATGTGTCCAAAAGAGCCGGAATGGGATACCGGATCTTTAATTTTTATAAATTCAGAACCATGAGCCCGGATGCTGAATTGAGCAGAACACAATATGTTCATCTCAATCTTTATCCATATTCTGAACTGGCCCGTTTTTTCAAAGTTGAAAATGACCCGCGTATAACAAGGGTTGGACGTTTTCTTCGAAATACCAGCCTGGATGAATTACCACAACTTTTTAATGTCTTACGCGGAGATATGTCCCTCGTTGGCAACCGGCCCCTTCCATTATATGAAGCAGAAAATCTCACAACGGATGAACTGGCAAAAAGATTTATGGCGCCAGCCGGTATGACGGGATTATGGCAGATAAAAAAAAGAGGTAAATCTGTTCTGTCGGCAGATGATCGGATTGACCTGGACCTGAATTATGCTGACAAATCAAACCTTTTGATGGATATGTGGATAATGGCGCATACGCCACAGGCGCTGATGCAAAAAGCGAATACATAATTGTTTATCTTAGAAAAAATGACGCCTCTTGATGATTGCTGAGAAGTTGTATATAGGTATTATATCAAGAGACCCGATAAAGAAATTTATAGCCCCTAGCCTCCGACCACTCCGTGCCCTTTTTTTTCTTCTTCTCCTCTTCGCTGCCCGACCGGCCGCTGCACAAAATACCCGGGTAGACAGCCTGATCTTATGGGTAGATGAGCACCCTTACAATGATTCCGCGCGCATACATGCAATGCATACGATCAGCTATCTGCTCAGCGAATCAGATATCGGCAGATCTTTTACATACTATAGCATGGTCTCGAGACTGAGTGATTCTCTCAACTTTACTTACGGCAAGGCACTGGGCAATATCAATCTCGGAATCCTTCTTTCTTCATCCGGAAATCTGCAATCCAGTACGGAAGCAAATATAAAAGCCTTTGAGCAGGCTAAGGAATGTAATGAACCCCGCATAGAATCAGTCGCATTGAATAATATAGGCGATAATTTCGCTTCCCTGAAAGATTATGATAAATGCCGTCAATATACGCTGCAGGCTGTGGATATCAATATGCAACTGAAAGCCTGGCATGGAGTGGCTGTTAATTATGAACTGTTACAACGCTGTGACCTTGAACAGGGCTTATATGCTGAAGCAAAAGCGAACCTCGACAGAGGAATGCCTTACGCCATCATGGATGACGACAATTATATTCTGTCACAATACTATCTGGGATATGGCAAGCTGCATGCTATTTACAACCGTACTGATTCGGCCAATTTTTATTTTAATAAAGCCATCGTCTCAGCCCGTCAAAAGCCGGATTTGAGAAATGAATTTCAGGTGTATGTTGCGGAAGCCAAATATCTCAAACATATCCCTGAACGGGAAAAGATCGCTTTACTTTCCAGAGCCATGAAACTCGCAGAGCAAACGCGTTATCAGGAAGGGATAGCCACTGATGCAGAACTATTGTCCTCCACGTATGATCGCCTCAATAACAGGGACTCTTCTCTATTTTATTATAGAAGGTACCGCTCGGCGTCTGATTCACTTTTCTCTGAAAATAATCAGCGAAAAATGATGGTGAATGAAACCGAGTGGAAGATTAAAAACAAGGAGCTGGAGAATTCCAGCCTTAAACAACTGACAGCTACCCAGAAAAAGCAAATCGCCTTTTCAAATATCCTGTTGTTTCTGATCGGCCTTGGATTTCTACTGGGTATATTTGTTGCGTTTCTTTTATACAAGTCCTTCCAGGCGAAAAAATTAAAGGACGTTTCCCAGTACAAACAAAAGATAGCAGAAACAGAAATGCAGGCATTACAGGCCCAGATGAATCCGCATTTCTTTTTTAACAGCCTGAACAGCATTGAGAATTTTATCATGCAGAATGAAAAAAAACTCGCCTCTGACTATCTCAATAAATTCGCCCGTTTTATCCGTAGTATTTTGGACAGCAGCAATAATGATCTGATCGACGTAAATAAAGACATCCAGTCGCTCCAGTTATATATCGATCTCGAACAACTTCGTTTCAATAACAAATTTACATTTCATTACGAAGTGGACCCGCGGCTATATGGGTGGTGAATACAATGTACCGGCCTTACTGGTACAACCATTCCTGGAAAATGCCATCAATCATGGAATTGGACCGAGTGACCGGACAGATTTAAAAATTTGTCTGAAAGTCAGCCTGAATAATAATATGATTCACTATATTATAGAAGATAATGGCATCGGTCGTGACCAGTCCAGGATATATAATGAAATGAATAAACCATTTCATAAAAGCGTGGGCATGAAACTTACACAGGACAGGATAAATATTTTCAATCAGTCGCCCGCTTCTTCAGAAAGTGTAAAAATTATCGATTTATTTGACGAAGAGCATAATCCAATCGGAACGCGGATTGAATTTGCCCTTAAAGTTCTTACGTATGCAAGTTCTTAAGGCCATCCTGGTGGATGATGAATTAAACAGTCTGCAAAACCTGCAATTTAAAATACAGGAATATTGCCCATCGATCAAAGTGCTGGCGCAAAGCCAGAATCCGGAGGAGGCGATACGCCTTATCCAGCAAAATAAACCGGATGTGATTTTTCTCGACATAGAAATGCCGAGAATGAGTGGATTCAAAATGCTGGAGCAAATTCCCGAAGTTGACTTTGAGGTCATATTTATAACTGCTTATAACCACTATGCGATCAACGCCATCCGTATCAGTGCTTTTGACTATCTGGTGAAACCCGTTGCCATTGAAGACCTGCAACAGACCGTTGAAAGGCTGGGAACCTACAGCGTAAAAAAAACAAGAGAAAGGGCTGAGCACCTGAAACAAAACCTCGCAAATCCAAAAAGCCAGGAAGATCATATTGCCATTCCTACCAATGATGGACTGGAATTCATCCAGATCAAACAGATCATACGTATTGAATCCAGTTCCAATTATTCTAAAATCATTTTGTTAAACAACCAGCACATGCTGGTGACCCGACAGTTAAAAGATTTTGAAGAGCTGCTTCAGGATTACCGGTTCTACAGGGTTCATCATTCTCACCTTGTTAATCTGAATTTTATCACCAAATATGTCCGGGGAGATGGTGGACAGGTTATCATGCGCAATGGAGATATCATTGATGTATCAAGAAGAAAGAAGGAGGTTTTTTTAAAACTGATTGGAAGCTGATGGACACCGATATTCATAATTCCTGACGGTTCAGGTATAGTATCAGCTGCTTCAACTCGTTTTCGGCATAGAGCTGTTTATTTCCCGCCATCTGCAAATATTCATTCACAATATTGCTGTCAGGATTTAGTTTAAACAAACGCTCAATGGCGCCACGTTTCAACAGATGAATCGTCCTGTATTCTCTGTTGGGAAAGAAGATATAATATTCCGCTTCGTTCATATATACATCGCCGGCTCTTTCGTTAGTGGCTGATAAAGCTGAACCGCCATAATGCCCTTTTACCAATTTCGTACGGGTTACCTTGTACAGGGAATATTTGGCATTATCGTTAATGATCACTTCAAACAGATCCTTGTCGTTTATAAAATTGATATGCTTGAAAATGTATGCCGAATCGTGCCAGTAAAACAGAATCGCCTTGAACTCTCTGCGGTCGATCTCAAATATCTTTTTAAAATCTGCCGTGATTAAAAGCCGGTGATCTATTTTATCGAAGTTGAACAGATAAGCGTCACTGCTGATGATGGTATTATCGGATGCCAGTAGTCTTGCCTTCACCCAACTGCTGTCGAAATAAAAATTCTTTCCATTAAGCGATATATCATTTGCGTATGGATAAGGTGTACTGATCTGGGAAAATTCCGGACTGAGTTTACCCTGTGCATTAATAATGTACGAAATTGTAAAACAAAGGAGCGTACAGGTAATATATTTTTTCATTACCGGAGAAACCTCATAGCGGCTAATACAATTTACGAATAAAGAATCAAAAAATCATGCTTTCTTCTGTAAAGATTATACGTGATGAGGGTAACCCGGTTGCGTCGGCAAACCCTTTATTCTCAGGTTTTGCAAATACCGGATCCGGGACGTCCGGTACGCATGATCAACTGCAGATAACCCCCATCCGATTACGTATAACGCCTGCCAAACCGCTGACGGATCAGGGGGAGGCATTCGTTACTGTACGTACTTGTAAATCCTGCGGACGGACTTCCATGAACGTCGGGAATCTGTGTTATCTTGGGTAACTCCTTCATAAGTCGTTCCTGTCATGATAAATGCGTTGATCATTGATGATGAAAAACACTGCAGTGATAACCTGCTTTGGCAATTGAACAAATACTGCCCGGAAGTTGACGTACAGGCTGTTTGTAAGAATGCCGGTGAAGCCATGGAACAGATTCAGGCACGTCAACCCAGGCTTATTTTCCTGGATGTGGAAATGCCGGACAAATCGGGATTTGATCTGCTGGAGGCTTTAACGGATATTCATTTTCATATCATCTTTACAACGGCTTTTAACCAATACGCACTACGTGCCATTAAATTCGGCGCCCTGGATTACCTGATGAAACCCGTCGACAAGGATGAGTTAAGACTTGCCGTGGATAAATTCATAAAACAGGAAAAACAGATTTCATTAAACCAGCTGACGGCGCTACTCTCCCATACAAGAAAGAATCATGATTTTACTTTTCAGAAAATTGCTTTCCCCACTGTGCACAGTTATGAGCTGGTTCATCTGAATGATATCCTTGCCTGCGAAAGCAGCAGTAACTATACCAATGTCCGGCTCGTGAACGGCAAATCGATACTTGTTTCAAAGACGCTGAAAGAAATAGAAGAATTGCTCAACATGACTCCCTTTTTTCGCGTACACCATTCCTGGCTCGTAAATCTACAATACGCCATTCGCTATGTAAAGGGAGATGGAGGATACCTTGTTTTGAATAACGAGATGACCATTCCGGTCTCCCGTAATAAAAGAGAAGATCTGCTAAAATATATAACCCATCTTTCTGTCTGACCCAAACCGCTACGATATGGTTTCGCACTGGCTGGCTGATTTTATTCAGTGGCTGTTTGCAAATATGTTCAGGGCAGGATTCTGCGGTATCTGATTTCAAAAATCAGTTGCCGGTTATTCCGGACACTACTTTGAACAGCCTCTTTTGGAAAGCGTATTCAGAAGCACGCTTTGATGAAGCCATGGAATATGGAGAAAATTACAACGCCATAGCCGGTAAAGACAATGATGAGAATAAAATATTCATGGCCCTCACCAATATGTTTGCACTGTACCGGCAAACCGGGAACTATGAAAAAAGTTTTTCCTATGCCCGGCAATTATATGATATCGCATTAAAACAAAACAACAGGCAGTGGATTGCCAGCTCCCTCTGGGGATTGGGAGAATTATACAAATGGATTGATGACTACCCGGCCGCGATCAATTATTACCGGAGGGCCCGTGAAATGAGCAATGACGATCTGAATGGTCTGCAAATTTATCCGGATTCCGAAATCCGTTTTAAAATGCAGTATGCGGAAATATGCAGCCTGACAAATCATTTCGATTCTGCCTTATATTATTATCGTCTATACAAGCCATCTGCTGAAGCTTATCAGCGATACTACCTGGTTAGTATGGGAGAATATTATTTGTTGCAGGGCCATTTTCAAACGGCGCTGGAAAATTTTCAGCGCGGTCTTACGGAACACCGTCAATATCATGACGTAAACGAAGAAATGCGCACGCTGCTCGATATGGGAAAAACATACCTGATATTGGATGACTATAAAAATGCAATCATATCCGGCAGGCAGGGCCTTGATATAGCTTTGAAAGCGGGGGTAAATCAATATGCCCGTGACGGATACAAAATCCTGTCTGATGCTTATAACCGTCAGGGGTTTGCCGACAGTTCAAATTATTATTTCAGGAAATATGCCATTGTGAAGGACGCGGTTCTGAACAATCAGGCAAAGGGAAGATTTGCTGCCTATCATTATGAACAACGCATATCGCTGATGAATAAAGAAGAAGAGATACAGGCAGTGCAGCTTCAAAAGCAAACGCTCATGAAAAATATCCTGATCGGAAGTATCATAGTCCTGATTTTATTTGCATTCCTGTTTACGAGAACTATAATACTGCAACGCCGGTCAGAACATCGCAGACGGGAACTCGCTGAAAATGAACTACGCATACAAAAACTGGAATCCGAAAAATCAACGGCTGAATTATTAAATCAACAGGCAGCACTCGAAATGAAGGCTCTGCGCGCCCAGATGAATCCACATTTTATTTTCAACTGCCTGAATTCCATCAACCGTTTTATTATTGGCAATGATGCGGAAAAAGCGGCAGATTATCTGACCAAATTTGCAAAACTTATCCGTATCGTACTGGAAAAATCGGGTCATTCTTTTATTCCGCTAACCGAAGAATTGGAGTGTTTAAGATTATATATGGACCTGGAAGCCCTCCGCTTCGAAAATCCTTTTTCATATAAAATCAATTCCGATGGATTGAACCCCGAATCTGTATGGGTTCCTTCCCTGCTGATCCAGCCTTTTGTCGAAAATGCCATCTGGCATGGATTGAGTCCGGATCCGGACCGAAACGGAAAAATCACGATCACACTGCTTCTCGAAAAAGAGATCCTGCATTGCGAAATATCTGACAACGGAATCGGCATGAGAGGTTCGGCAGCATTAAAAAATAAAAATCAGGAGTACAGGAAATCCCTGGGCATCGAACTTACTAAAAATCGCCTGCGTATAGCGGATCCGCAACACCCTGAAGATACGGGGATACATTTCGAAGAATTGAAAGATGCTGAAGGAAATAATACCGGCACCTGCGTGAAAATGAAGATTCCGGTAAAGCTGTATGAATGACCGTATTTTTATTTTTTGCTGAAATTTCCTGAGCTCATGGGCAGTCCGACTTTTTTAACAAGGGCAGCATATCTTTTGTCATCATAGAGAGGCCGCCAGCGCGGATCCAGTTTCAGCCATACCAGCCAGTTGGCGCGATCAATATAGGCCTGATCAAGACATTTAAAAGCATTCTCCTTGTCATTCAAAGCGGCATACACCAATGCCAGACCATAAGGAGTAACATACTTTGAACTGGAAAGTCTGATCATCGAGTCCAATATGGTTATCGCTTCCTGCCGTTGACCGGTAATACCATATATATAGCCGATGGCTGCCAATGCTACTGGCCAGGTTATATTACCTTTCAGCACACGGTTATTTTCCTCGATCGCTTCTTTATACATTTTCTTTTCCAGGTAAGTCCTGGCAAGCCATATACGTGCCAGACCATATTTCGGGTTCAGCGCTAAAGAATTTTTCAATGTGCTGATGGCTTCATCATAATGATGCTGATAATATAAATTGAATCCGAGATCCGTATTCATCCTGGCTGATAAAGGATCGAGCTGAACCGCTTTTTCGATCACCTCCCTGGCTTCGGGGAACCGCTCCATGGCAGTCAGATAATAACAATAGGAATCATAGGCCATAATATAGTTCGGATTCAGTCGCATGGCGGTCAGAAATTCTTTCTGAGCACCGGGCCAGTCCCAGTAATAATAAAATTTAATATAGCCCAGTGAGGTGTGGGGGTCGGCCAGCGTCGAATCAAGCTGAAGCGCTTTACCGGCCGCCAGTTCTGCCTTCAGAAATGCATCTGCCGGTTTATCATAACTGGCATATCCCAATGCTGAATAACAATCTGCCAATCCGGAATAAGCCCTGGAATAAGAGGAGTCCAGTTGAATCGCCTGATTGAAAAAAACGATCGCTTTTCTGAGATCCGGATTTGTGCCTTTGTTCCAGAAGTATAAACCTTCCAGATATTTATCATATGCTTCGAGGTTCTGTGTTGACCGCCGGTGAATATTATTTTTTTCATCATTTGAAATTTCAGTGTTCAGTTTATCTGCTATTAATTGGGCTACCTCTGTCTGCAGGGAGAACAGATCGCTGATATCGCGTTCATAACTTTCACTCCAGATAGATCTTCCTGAACCGACATCCGTCAGGCTGGCTTTTATAATTAATGTATTACCCGACTTTCGTATCCCGCCGGTAAGAACAGCTGCAACATGCAATGTATCGGCAATATTACGCAGGTTCTTTTCACGCCCTTTGTACTTCATCACCGAACTACGCTGAACAACATGTAGTCCGGTGATTTTTGAAAGCTGGTTGATGATTTCTTCCGTCATACCATCATTCAGATAGTCTTCTGCTGAATCGGCACCCAGATTTATAAACGGCAATACTGCCACCGTTTTTTCCTTGCCGGTGAAAACGGTCCTTCTGAAAAACATCTGATAAATAAAAATAACGGAGCCTGCAAACACGATCAATACAACAGCCCACAACCATTTATACCGCCGCCGCTTATGATTACTGCCTTCCATGTATATATGTTGGAATGTGAAATCAGGTAAAGCATGTGTGCCCGGAGAATCATTCTAATATAAACCTTTTTCCGCCGGAAACTTCAAATCGTCTCCGAATACTCACTGAAACCCGCAGTTTACTAAACCGTTGATTCCCACCGGCCGCCTTTGTTATAGTTTAATGGAATCAATTTATTCATCAACTAAACCTTTTTTTATGAGAACAAATCAACTACAAAAGATTCTGGGCAGAATAACCCTGTTCGTACTATTGGTTTCCGCGTTTATTTCCTGCGAAAAGTCTCAACCGGTGGAGGATCCGCAACATTTTGACCTGGATGTAAAGTTTCATACCGAAAATCTGAAAGATCAGTCCAATAATGGATTTGGATTCCTGAAGTTCCGTCAGGATCCGGACACAGCCCGGATTATAACACTGGATACGTATGTGTTCAACCTGTTGCCCAATCATTCTTACCTGCTGCAAAGAGCTGCCAATCCTTTCACGGATCCCACCTGTACCAATGCATCATGGCTTACACTGGGTAAGGGACTGGTTGCCCAGGACATTGCAACCGATAATAAAGGTGATGGCCACGAAACATTGTTTCGGGACGTTACAGGTATTGCCCGTGGCACTGCCTTCCACATCGATTTTCAGATTATCGATGCTGTTACAATGGCACCCGTTTTAACGAGCGACTGCTACGAATATATTGTTAGATAATATTTAACCCCGGCGACCCATGATAATAATAAGAACCAGCCTCTTCATGCTGTTTCTTATTATTATCATGTCTTCGGACCCATCT
The DNA here is from genome assembly GCA_963759335.1 of uncultured Bacteroidota bacterium. GTDB lineage: Bacteria > Bacteroidota > Bacteroidia > Chitinophagales > Chitinophagaceae > Puia. Next base: position 940,285 of record CAVWYU010000017.1, on the reverse strand, counting down.
TGTCAGTCGACTAGTTTATCCGTCCCTCCCCTGAAACAGCCGGAGTATATGGATTTGTTACCCTACAACATACATCAATCCCTGGGAGTAAATTGAATTTCATAAAATGTGGCCCTGATATCCGGATGCTGTTTGGGCCCATCACCGGCAAACCTGGCCATGATCGAAAATCCCGTCTGAAGATTTCCTTTCAACCATTCCAGATCATATTCATTTACTTTTATCCAACTGCTGTCACTATTTGATTTTCTTGAATGCACTGATATGCTGACCCCGTCTTTCTATTTTCAGCCATCCTTCAAATTCGTCCGTCTTTTCGACCACTGACCGTGTACTACCGCGCGTAGTCGTTTTCAGAAAATATTTTGGCTTCTCATTGCCACCTGTTCCTAAAGAGAAAATCAGATTATTTTCAGCGCCGTTATCCGGATTTCTCACAATGATACCAGCCTGCTGAAATCCGTTGTCAGGTGTTAGTGATTTACCGCTTCGCCTGCTGACGGATAATTTTAATTCAATATCAAAATTCCCCCGGGTTATTTTATACAGCATCCCGCCTGTTTCCGCATCCTCCCAATTACATTTTTTTAAGACGACCATATTCAGGCTATCGCCATTTTTAAAGGCGAGAAATAAATCTTTATTTAAGTATTTCCATTCAGACAGAGAATCATGGCCATCCGGCTCGCTGTTCTTTTTTGAAATAGCCTCCATCATCTCCCTGTTTTCCTTCGTTTCACTCAGAATATTTTCCGCTCCCCAGAAGGCAGAATCAAAATCAGAAGGCAGGTTTGCAACCAGGTCCTTTCTTTTCCATTCCTGACTTTTATCAATTCCGTTTTTTATTTCATCCCGGATACCGGAAGTCATCCACTCTGTCTGTATGTCGAGCTTCAGATCAATATTTTTTTTCAACTGTTTATAATCAATCCGGTATTCCAGGCTGGCAAAATCAAGGTAAATTTTATCCGCGATTTTGCGGTATTGGGCTGTCCTTCTCCAGCCTTTCACAGAGAACTCAATATTCAGCAGGCCGGCAAAGATTTTATCAGTTCCTTTTAAACTTTTTATATAGGGTGTACCGGCCATGCTATTCTCCGCTTCAAATTTAAAAACTGAAAAGTCGTCCGCATCAATATATATTTTCCCGCTTTCCAGTGACTCATGGACAGCCGGTTTTTGATCAAAACTGATCACATACAACCGGCGGCTTTCATAGGTTACCGAATTTTCTTTTTTATAAACGAAATTTTTGATTTTGCTTTCATTCAGAAAATCGGGTTGGGATATTACAAAGCTCAGGTTGACAGCAGCTTCCGGACCACCGCCGGGATGGAAGTCCTCAAATAATCTGGTATAGGATACGTCTTCCCTGCTTCTGCCTTTCACCAGCATTATTTTTGAAATTTGTTTCCGGGGGAAATACTGCACTTTAAAAATGGCCTCGGCGGCAGAAAAATATTGCTGGCTATCCTTAATGATTTCGCGGTAAAAAGCGGTATTCTCAAATTCCCCGGCAGGAACAGTGGAATGTAACTTTTCGACAACCCTGTGAATAATATCCATCGCAGTCAATGGTTTTACCGTAACTGCTTCGAGGTTCAATTCCTCTTTTTCAAGTGGGATGAACAGTTTTGTTTGACCAGCCAGATGATCGGGTTTCAGTAAAAGGCTGTGATATCCGATCGCGGAAAATTTGACCGAATCATACTGATCTGCATGATTCAAACTGAATTTCCCTTCACTATTCGAAATCCCGCCGGTTGTATTTGCAGACTGGAAAATGAGTATACTCACGCCCGGTAACGGTTCCCGTGTTTTGGAATCCAGAACAATGCCCTGAACATGTATGTTCTGGGATTCCGCCATAACAGAAAAACATATCCATATCGTAACAGAAATCAATCGCCGCATATTATAGTCAGACGTTTGTACGACCGGTTTGTTACATGTAAATAAGGGTGAAAAACAGGGTGATCATGCTCGTTAGCAGAAAGAGAGCAGTTGGATAATAAAATATAATTACCGGATTAAAACACTGGAACCTCTTAGAAAAAAACTTTTACCCGAAGCACCTTCTGTGTAGTGAAGCATCCAGACATAACTTCCCGAGGGTTGTGGTTTTCCTCCAATGGTACCATCCCATTTTTTAGACCAGTCACGCGTTTCAAAAACAAGTTGTCCATAACGGTTATACACCTGGAATTCCAGGCTCGATGTGAGATTGCCATTGAGCGGATAGAGATAATCATTTTTCCCGTCCCCATTCGGAGTAAAGGCGTTGGGAACAGCGATAGAACAACTTTGCAATTTGGTGATTTGCTCGCTGGTGGTATCATAACAACCCATATTGTCTTTAACAACCAGTGTTAAGGTGTAGGTTTTCCCGGCTGCTGTATTAGGAAACAAATGAGGCGCAGGATTCTGATCCGTACTGGTTTCGCCATCCCCGAAGGACCAGAACCAGGAATCCAAATGTCCGATACTGCTATTGTTTATGTTAATCACGTCTTTGGGACAAACTTCACGTGGTGCTTCAAAAGATGCCCGGGTAAGGTTATCCAGATTGACGATTTCTGTTACCGTGTCACCGCAGAAACCATTTGATACCATATGCTGAACTGTTTTTAAACCGAAAACGGTTTCAACGAAATCCGGATTGAGCAGTGTACTGGTTTCAACCGAATCAATGATCCACTGCCATTGATCCACGCCGTTTGCCGGAATATAATTCAGGTGCAGGGTATCATAGTTACATCCCAGATTCATACTGTAATTGAATGAAGCGGATACCGTATCCTTTATTTCAAAGGGAATCACCCCCCCGCCCGTTGTTTCCACGCCGCATTCATTAATGATGGTATTGCCATCTATACCGGCCTTCAGGGTTACCTGGTAATTTCCACCCGCTACGATGGGTGATGATAGTTTAATACTGATCACATTTGCCTTTCCCGTATTGTTACAATTACCGCTTGCAGAAATGATGGTTACCGGAGTCGGACCTGTTATCGAAAAATCGGATCCATCAGGGGATATCGAGCTGCATTGAATCAGGTCTGAAAAAAAGAGTTGAAGTGTAGCCGGCGCGCAATGGAGCGGTAACAGACTGTCAAATGGCGTGATGTGTGGCGGCACCACTTCAAAAGAAAGACTCTCTCCAACGGGAAGCTGACTGCCACAGTCATCGAGCAGCGTGTTATCGTCGGTTCCAATTTTTGAAACAACAGAATAATTCCCGGGTGCTAATGGTGCATTCAGGGTAATCAAAACAGAATCCATGTCAAAAGAACTATTGCAACCATATCCGGTAGCGTGTGCGATCGCCAGCGGATCGGAAACAATCATAAAATCTGAACCATCCGAAGCAATACTGGAACATCTCATATGTTTGTTCAGGGCAACTACCAGCGTCTGCCTGTCACAGTGCATATTGACCGACTCCAGGTGCGCTTTCGTGGTATCGTTGATAATGGCCGAACCGCCTTTAAACGATAATGAATAACCGCTTTGTGAGTTATCCGTGTAGTGACTGATCAGCAATAAATATTTATGCCCCAGTTTTAAATTGGGCATTACACTGAACGTATTATGATTATCGCTTGGGCGGGATGCACAGCCTATTTTGGCAATCCCGCCAGGTCTCGCTCCCGTTAATCCATAGGTTCCGGCCCAGTTTCCAGCCACTATTAAGGAAGCGTTGGTATACACCTCGCTGGGTTGATGGTTGGTAATATCGTATAGCATCCAGTCATAATCATCTCCCAGATTATTGGGTGTGATCAGGAAGCCGAGAGACCCTGCGGAATAACAGGTGAATGTGTACCAGAACGGATTTGTGTCGGCGTAGGAAGCTCCGTCGTTCTCGCATCCGGGCACCTGCAATGTATGTGTGTGACCGGGTGGAACGGTCACCTGGTGAAAAGTATCGGAACCGCAGACCGGGAAAGCCGTTGAAGCCAGTTGGCCGGTAACGGGGAAATCCTGGGACCAGCCATAACACGAACTGAAGATCAGAATGACGAAAAAAGCAGTTTTCACAATAATTATAAGACAGTTTGATGAACATAAACGTTGCCAGCGGATAGATCAATTATTTGATTATGGGCTAATTATGCGATCATGGGCTAAACTGAAAACTACGGATCACAACTTCCACCGGAGATTGATCTGCCGGAGGATTCCCGTCGAATAGCCAGAAATTTATATGAACCGGCATCTCCAGTTGACTGATGGATGATGCCGGATTTACAAACGTAGAAGTAAATATCAGATTTTTTGAGTCAGCAGAAACACCATCAAAACTGGAGCAGACAACCGTATCTGCGTTTCGCCGGAAATAATGCATGCTGAGGTTTGACTTTAGGATAAATTCATGTGTCGTCGAACTGTTTTTTATACCGTCTTTTTTTGCCGGCCAGATGGTATAGTTCAGATTAGGATAAGCCAGATTCCCCCATCTCGCCATTTCAATATCCATTTCGTCAAGACCATCATTTCCGGAATAATTAAAAAGCCCTAAAACGATATTTTTATCAAAATGATCAATGCGCCCTTCCACAATAAACCGGTATTCCCCAAATCCAAATTGTCTGATACTGGTAATCTCCGGACAAATCCAGACACCGGTTACCGGATCTTTTTTTATCCATAGGTGAAGCCATCCATTTGCATCCAGCTGCACGCAGGAATCAGAGAAATAATTTGGCCCGGGTCCCTGTTTTTCCGTTGTATTTCGAACAGACCAATCATAACCGCTGAAAGAAATAATTCTTTCTTTTTTTTGCGCCTCCGCAAATAAAAAATGTATAAACAGGCAACCCGTAAAAATAAATCTGGCGATCATTCACTGATATTTTAAAATATTATTTTCTGCTTTTTTAATTTACCGGATTAATACGGTTGTGCCACGTTGCGAAAGCTTTTTACCTGAGCCGTCCGTATAACTAAGCATCCAGACATACGTACCTGTCTCTGCCGACTGACCATTTAACCTGCCATCCCATTTTTTTGTCCAGTCACGGGTTTCAAAAACCAATTGCCCATAGCGATTGAAAATCCGGAACTCCAGATCTGATGTATTATAAGCATTCAACGGATACAAATAATCATTTTTCCCATCACCATTTGGAGTAAAGGCATTGGGTACCGAAACATTACAGGTTTGCAATTTGGTAATTTGTTCGCTCGCCGTATCCTGACAACCCATATTATCCCGAATAATTAACTGCACTGCGTAGGACGCCGCTTCCCTCGTATCGGGATACAAATGTTTCGAAGGGTCCTGATCCGTGCTCGAAGTGCCGTCACCAAAATCCCAATGATAGGCAACAATATTTCCCACACTGCTGTTTGTAAAAGCAACAACATTTTTCGGACAAACTTCATCCGGGGCTTTAAAAGCGGCGGTCAGCAGATTATCGAGATCGACAGTTTTGGTTACTGTGTCACTGCAAAAACCATTTGAAACAATATGTTGTACATTCTTCAATCCGAAAATGGTTTCGACAATGGCCGGACTTAATGAAGAACTCACAAATGTTGTATCTATATTCCACACCGATTGATTTACGCCACCGCCCGGAAGATAATTTACTTGAATCGTATCCTGATTGCAACCGTAAGCAACAGAATAATCAAAGGCAGCAGACACGGGTGTTTTGATATCAAACGGTAGTGATGAACCGGCAACCATTGAAAAGTCGCAGAGGTTTGTCAGCGTATTGCCATCACTTCCTTTGGCTAAGGCAATTTGATAATGTCCTTCCGTCATGATGGGAGAAGACAGTGTGATATCTATTTGATTCGTAGAATTTCCTGAACATAGTCCTCCGGTTGCCTGGGTTATGCTCACGGCTGAACTACCCGTGACAATGAAATCTGAACCATCGGCAGCGATCGAACTGCATTTAACCGGATCCGAAAATACAAGGTGAAGGGTTGCCGGTTCACAGGCAGGCGGGATCAGACTGTCCAGGGCGGGCTGAACACCGGAAACGGTAAAATCGATATGACCTCCCACCGGCATTTGTCTTTCGCAATATTCCATTAAAGTGTTTTGATCCGTTCCGTTTTTTAATACCAGCGAATAATTACCTGGCGGCAGGGGATCACTCATGGATAATTCCATATAGTCATAATCGAACTGCGGACTGCAGTTTAACCCGACGGCGTTCACGACTGTGCCGGAGAAATTCGTTATGGAGAAATCCGAACCGTCAGAAGCCAGGCTGCTACAGAGCACAAATTTTGTTAAGCCTACCGTTAATGTTTTTTTATCACAGCTTATACGAACGGAAAGAAAATCGGGCAGATCCGGATCATTTAATATAGCGTCTCCTCCTTCAAATACCAGCGAATATCCGCTCTGGGGTCCTGAGGGATGTGTGACCATCAGCAAATAATCGCGTCCCTTTTTTACATTGGGCATTTTTGTAAATGTCGATGGGTTGTCAGAAGTCCCAACTAAACAGATGGTGTTATTTGTCCCACCTGATTTGGTGCCCGTATTTCCCGGAACAGACGAACGGTTACCGGTCACTACGAGTGTCGGATCGCTATATACGGCGGACGGATTCACGCCGGTAATATCAAATAATACCCAGTCATAATTATCGTTCGGTAAATTGGGAGTAATCAGAAATCCAAGGGTGCCGGAGGCAAAGCAGCTGAACCGGTAATAAAAGGGATTATATTCATTGAAAGGATCACAACCCGGCATGACGATATTGGCATCAAAACCATCGGGTAATACACCTTGTTTGAATGTATCCAGTGCACAAATGGGAAAGGACGTCGCCGCAATCTGCCCTTTCAAGGGATAAGATTGAGACCATCCCCATAGAGGCCATGACAATAAAAATGTAAATAAAACAGTTTTCAAAATTAGTTTGGTTTCAGACTCTCTATACCCATAATACGTAAAGAGAACTCCAAAGGATAGTCGGGCTGGTTCTTAATCATGACTTAATCTGACTCCGGCACCCATCTGGCCGAAAGATCGGGATCTTTCATATTCTTATCCAGCGGAAACATGGGTCTTTGTATTCTTTTATAATTCAGGCGCTCCAGATTTTGGTCTACGCCACCCGGCGTCAGAGCCATGATCCAGGCCGCCCGCATAGCGTATAACTCGGGTTGCAGGTACCCGATTTTTACGACAACAATATCTGTTTTCCGGGGATCCAGACCAAGCCTTGTGAAATCTGTTTCATAATGATAGGGTTTGCGTTTCTGGGTGACGATGATGTGTACCGATCCAACCCGGATAACGGCCTCCACTTCTGCGTCTTTGTCTCCATAAGCGATCGATTCAACAGTACCCTTTATATGAACCGGCGGAGCGTATCTGTTATCCACTTTTGCACCCGCAAATCCGTCAACCGTTTTACCAATCCCTGCTTTTATAGCATTTTTTACCAGCTCGGCCCCCGGAATGGATGCATAAATCAGTGAGGGTCCGTTAGCAGATATAAACTCCGGTCGTTTCAGAATTTCGGTCAAAGTCCAGCTGACATCGCCGGCACCCCCGGCAGTTGGATTATCTCCCATATCACTGATAAAAAAGGGATGTTTATCACTTTTTATTGCGCTGTCGAGACACTGCTTCAACGTGGCCACGGGTGCGACAAATGCGAAATCATTCCTGTCTATCCAGAAACGAAGAGCCAGTTCTTCGGCCGCGGAGCCGACCGCTATTTTATTATCTCCGGTAACCATTACTACGGCATGATTACGAGGTTCATCTGCCCAGGCATATCCGATCCAGATGGCGGCGTCAATAATGCCCAGCTGGGCTGCAGCCGGTGTAACCGCGGCGTACAAAGACTTACCGGGTTCAATTCTTGTGCTCGTTTTTTCACCGGGCAATAATATGGGAACAGAGATCCAGGCCTTATAACCAGGTTTACCCTTTCCGCTTTCGATTCTATTCAGCAAATTCGCCACAGCCCTTTCCCTGGTTTGCATGGCGTCTTCATGCGGCGCCATCCGGAAACAGGTAATCAGATCGGTATTTTCTGCCAGGCGCCAGGATACATTTCCATGCAGATCCATAGAAGTGGAAATGATGGTTTTCCTGCCCACTACTTTCCGTATTTTGGTAATAAAATCGCCTTCCGGATCATCGAGACCCACCACACTCATCGCTCCATGTATATCGAAATAAATACCATCCAGTGGAAGATGATTTCTCAGTGAATCGAGGGTTTTATCGACCAGCGATTCGTAGGCCTGCCTGGTAACCGCGCCCCCGGGTAATGCATAGCCGACCAGGGTTGGTATCCAGATCGCTCTGTTCCGAAGCGGAGAATCAACGGACAAAAAGGGATAGAAAGAAAAAACATCTGATCCGTATTTTGCATGAAAAGCAGCTTCATCTGTCAGGGCTGGTGAAAAGGTACTGGATTCGATGGCCAGACCCGCGATCGCAATACGCGGCAAAGGTTTTGACTGGGCGATTCCGGACTTGATTGTGATACAGAATAAAAAAATAAGCAGCAATAAATATTTCACATTAAAATTTTAATCAAGGAATATAGTTAAATAATCAGGGACAGAAAAATAGTAACTTCAACCGTATGAAAAGAATCGTATTCTTCCTGTTTTGTTTTACGGCTGTTTCATTTGTTTCCACTGCACAAATGGCCTTTGTGAATTCGAAATACATATTGACCAGAATGCCGGACTACCCCGATTCACTGGCCAAACTGAATAACCTGACGGCCTTCTGGCAGAAAGAAATAGACGACAAACAGGCCATCCTGGAAAAAATGTACAAGGATTTTGAAAAGGACGAACCCCTGCTGACGGAAGATTCAAAGAAAAAAAGATCTGATCAGATTTTTTATCATGAAAAGGAATTACGTGATCTGCAACGCGCAAGATTTGGATACGACGGGGATCTTTTTAAGAAGAAACAGGAACTGATAAAACCCATCGAGGACCGGGTAAATGTGGCCGTGCAATCAACGGCCGCCAGGTTGTCCTATAAAGTGGTGCTTGACAAGAGTGAAGGCAATACCGTTATGTATTCGAAACCGACGCTTGATATAACGGAAGAAGTAGAGAAAGAATTGGGCATCATAAAATGAGGAACCGGTCGACACCGGCTCCGTATTTGATTGCTCGTCCATGATTCTTTTTTCAGTAATTCATACTTCTTTTCATTTCCTCAAAACTCTTCCAGTCGCCATTGATCAGGTATTTTTTGTCAGACGAATTGCAAATAAGTACTCCGGTCAACGCACCAACTCCTCCGCCTAAAATACCCCCGAGCACACCACTCGCTGCCTGATTCACTTCAGTTTCAAATCCTCCTTTATTTTTTGTGGCGGCGTATCCGATCAGTGCACCGACAACCATTCCACCCACGATTGAAACAGGCAGAAGCCATGATCTTAATTTTTTATTACGCACTGTAATACTTTCTATAAACCGGTAGTTATAACTATCCCAGCTGGATTTATCATACATATTTGTTTTATGAAAAGGATCCGGCTTCGCCGAAACTTTTTGATATACAAATACATTGGAATCCTGTATGTTCATGATGTGGGCCTTCAGGTTCTGCGTTTCGGAAAAAGTAATTTTTGCAAGTAATGCCTCATGTGTCTTCAGGGGCTCGTTTTTTAAACTGTCCTGCGACTTTACATTTTGAAGGAATAATACAATGCATGAGAGATAAATAATAATCGGCTTCATAATATGTGTTTTAAGGTTGGGGGTGATCATGGTAAGCATCATCCGGTTCACATATCAAAAGTATTAGCGCCCTCGCCGCAACCCTAATGGCTATTTACTGCCGACGATCCGGCAAACGCAATTCCTGCTATTACAAATCTTTGCATCCGGATCATTAGTGATTTCCACCAAAATCAGATGGCTTATTGCCTGAATAGTATTTATTGCAAAACTGAACGGAGGGGCTGGCAGTTATTACCAGAATAAACACTTTATAACGTACCGGCTGCCTGCATCACATTCTATTTGCATATTCAAATCAATCGGCTATCTTAAGGCCCAAATAACGATCAGGCATATCTGATGAAACCCCATTATCCCATTCTGGACGGACTGCGAGGCACTGCCGCCATCATGGTGGTCATATATCATTTGTTTGAAGCTTACTTTCCGGTAGTGGGGCACCATCCCACTCCTCATGGTTACCTGGCGGTTGATTTCTTTTATCTGTTATCCGGCTTCGTGGTCGGTTATGCGTATGATGACAGATGGGGCAGAATGAGTATAAAAGATTTTTTCAAGATCAGGCTGATTCGTTTGCATCCGCTGGTCATATTAGGGGTGCTGATCGGAGCCATCGGTTTTTGGTTTGATCCATATACGAATCTGGGTCACCAGGTTGGAATCGCCAGGATCATTGTTTCGATGATCATCGGATTCACACTACTGCCCTCACCGGATGTGCGTGGCTGGGGTGAAACACATTCACTGGACGGACCCTGCTGGTCCTTATTGCAGGAGTACATTGCCAACCTGATCTATGCATTGTTTGGAAGAAAAATGACGAAGGTTATTTTATGGGTGATCGTTATCATCAGTGGTATCGTATTGACAGTAGTTTGTGTATCCAGGGGGAATATCGGGACGGGATGGGGTTATGATACTTTTTGGATTGCCGTGGTTCGAATGATGTATCCTTTCTTTGCCGGTCTGTTATTATTCCGTACCGGAAAACTCATTCGTATTCCGAGGGCATACAGTATGTGCTCACTTCTTTTGATTATACTATTTTGTATTCCAACTGCCCAGTGGTCGGGCTGGTACGAAGCGGCCTGTATTATCATCGCCTTCCCATTGATCGTTTCAGCAGGTGCCGGGGGACAGGTTAGCGGCAGGTGGGCAAAAATTTGCAAGTTCTCCGGAGTCATTTCTTACCCGCTCTATATCACCCATTACCCTTTCATTTACATCTACACCGCCTGGGTTGCCACCAGAAAACCTGCACCGGCGGAGATCATTCCGGTCGCCATCGGATTATTTGTGTCTTTTTATTTTACTGGCCTGGGCCGCGGTGAAGCTATATGATGAACCCGTCAGGGCCTGGCTAAAGCAGAAATATTTGACACGATAAGAATGTCAGATATAAATCGCGGATATGATGGCCGCCGGTATAAACGATTTCTTCCTGTAGATAAATTCTGTCCGGAGATTTTTGACCCGGTATTCTAAGGTTGCTCCGGCTAATAGCAGACTTCCTTTGGATATGGGCAGTTTCATAAAATGTATTTGTTCGCCAACTTCCACTGTGTCATAGGGAAAATCAAATTCCACTATACTGCTGCCATTTGTTATGCCCGTTTTCACCTTGCAAGCTGCTACTGCTATTTTTAGTCTGACTGAAACCGTTTTTGCGGGAGCGACGATTGATTTTTTAGGAATGAAAGGCGGGATGCGTATTTGAATCTGATCTTCAGAAAAAATAGAGAATTCCGGTTTTAATTTACATCGCCGGACAAACAATGGTCCCCCGGTTGTAAACTGGAAACTCCTGATGAGATCTGATTTTTTGATTCGCGCTTCTTCGAATGGAACATTTGCTTTCATCCATTTATAAAGAGCGGTTGTGAACCTGGTCTGCATCAGAATATCGTCCGGAAAAGGAATGACAGAAGCCAGCTTTTTCCGGATCCCTGCCGCTGATTTAGAAGCCTTCCCAAATAACCCGGCGCTCGCTTTTGTGGCATTATTTTGGCGCACTTTTGAGGGAACGGTACGCACACAGTTTCGCCCCTGCCTCTTATAAAAAATGAGGAAATCAATCGTTCCATGATAGCTCGCTTCTGCCTGGATAACCATCTCTGTATAACTGGTTTTTTTCAAAAATATTATGTAAGCTGCTGAAATTCAGACAGTCAATCAGGGGGGCTGGACTTGATATAGAAGATCGCTCTGGAACAGACCTTATCTATGTCCATGTAAGACTCATTTCACTTTCTTTAAAACTTCAAAAATATATTCACTCGGATGCTGACAGAGCGGGGTTAACTATTCCGGCAATTTTGGTAAATTCGTTAACATCTCGTAAACAATATTGTCTGAAAAAATGTAGTATTTATTATTTCAGGGAAAAGCATCAAGATGTCAACGAACTGTGAGATAAGGCCCGAGTACGCAGGTCAGGAAACAGCCTTGCGTAATTTGATTTCTAACTTTACCACCTGGGGTGAAGAATTTTTCAGGGGAGACAGGAATGTCATCAAAACCTTTCAGCTCGACGGCGGGAAAGTGGTTAATGTGAAATCCTTTCGCCGTCCGAATTTCGTAAACAGGATTGTATACAAGTATTTTCGTCAGCCGAAGGCCAGTCGTTCTTTTCACCATTCCCGCAAGCTGCTGGACCGCGGGATCAAGGTTCCCCAACCCATTGCATTTTTCGAAAAATACAATGCCTACTCTATTACGGAAAGTTATTATATCAGCGAACAGATCTACCCTGACATACTTTTTCTGACATTAATCCTGAATCCCGGAGACCCGCGCTATGACGAGGTCGTGAGGCATTTCGCCGGTTTTGCATATCGCATGCATGAGAGCGGTATCGAGTTCAGAGATTTCTCGCCTGGAAACGTGCTGGTTATGACCGGGGAAGAAGGCTTCGAATTTTATCTGGTAGACCTTAACCGCATGGCTTTTCATAAAGAGATGAGTCTTGAAAAGAGATTGAAGAATTTCGAAAGGCTTCCACCGGAAGATCGGCTGATACGAATCATCAGCGGGGAATACGCGAGACTGATGGGTAAGCCGTTTAACGAGATTTATGAAGGCATCACGGCTGCCACCCATGCATTTCGCATGAAATTCGAACTTCGCCGGAAAGTGAAATTTTGGAAACGCTGGAAAAGATAAACGCAAAAAAACGGATCAACAACGTCAGGCGCCGGGTCATGGACTGGATCACACGGGGTATCGGCGCGGATGCAACTCAGCAGGCCGACCTGAAAGGCGAGCATATCCGGCGGATACTCATTTGCCGGCCCAATCACCGGCTGGGGAACATGCTGATGATCACACCACTGATCCAGGATATCGCTCATTATTTCCCGGACGCCACCGTGGATCTCTTTGTGCAGGGCGGAGCAGCCGTACCTATTTTCCGCAATTATCCGCAGGTATCCCGGATCATTCAGCTTCCGGGCAGGCCGTTTAATCATCTATTGGATTACGCCGCCGGCTGGGGTTCCATACATTTTGGACGCAAATATGACCTCGTCATCAACGCATACGGCGGTTCATCCTCCGGGCGATTATCGACACAATTTGCAAGGGGGAAAAACCGCATTTTCATAGAAGACAGAAAGACGGCAGGAATACCTCCCGAAGAAGACGACCGGCACATGGCCAAATACCCGGCAGAGCAATTCAGGTTACAGATGATGAAAGCAGGCATTTTTTCGCCCGCCGGCCCCGTACCGTTTATGGACCTGCTGCTCGACAAACAGGAAATAGCCGCAGGTTATGCCGCGCTTCGTGCCATTACCGGCAATGACCGCCCAACGATCTGTTTGTTTACCAATGCCACGGGTGATAAGCTATACCCCGCAGCCTGGTGGAGCGAAGTTTATCAAAAGCTTCGCGAGGCACATACCGAAGAGAACATCGTGGAAGTTCTGCCTGTCGGCGCTTCCTCGCAGCTTTCCGAAGAACTGCCCCGTTATTTCGATCGTGACATCCGAAAAGTAGCGGCCTTTTTCAGGAATTGTGCATTGGTCATAGCGGGCGACAGCGGTATCATGCACCTGGCCAGTGCATCCGGTGTTCCTGTCCTGGGTTTATTTAAAGCAACAAACATCCGGGTGTATGCACCTTATAACCCGGGGAGCCGGGCAATTGATACACGTTCGCTTACTGCCGACGAGATTGTAGCCATAACGAGCGAAATGCTGCCGAATAAAAATTACTTCCATTAAATTCACACCCATGCCAATCCGTCATTTCATGGCTTGAACGGAGGGGTTTTGGCTGGGTTTGTTATTGTCTGATTCTTATCTGCTTCGCTTCGGCTTCGGGACGGCTTCGGGAAGTGAGCGAAGGTTTACCGAAGCGGTCCCGAAGCCGTCCCGAAGCAGACACTACTAAAACAATACAAAAACATAAACGAAGACCGAAAAAGGCTTTTTTGTAGCCGTCATTCTGTCATTCGATATTACAATTATGGATGGTCGGCGATCCTGTGTTTACCCCAGTTTCTCCAAACGTAAGTCCAGCTTTTTTTCTTTTTTGAAAAATTCCAGAATCATCACCGAGCCGGGTTTCGCAGGAAACACTTTCGAATCGCTGGCCGCTGAAGAGCCTCCCGATTTATTTGAAAATGCTTTTTGTTTGAAAGGAAATCAAAATAAAAAAGCCGGAAATCAATCCGGCTCTTCAATGCTTTCTGGTTTAAGCTTTGCGCTTTCAGCTTAAAAAGTACCCCAGACGGGAATCGAACCCGTACCCGCATTTCTGCAGACAGGATTTTAAGTCCTGCGCGTCTACCTGTTCCGCCACCAGGGTAGGTGTAAAAAAAAATTCTCCCACTATAAAGCGGGAGAATCGCTGAGCGGAAGACCGGGCTCGAACCGGCCACCTCGACCTTGGCAAGGTCGCGCTCTACCAAATGAGCTACTTCCGCATTTCAACCGATCGTAAGAACTATAGAGGGCAGCAAAAATAAGTATTCCGCGCCGCCTTTTGAAATTTTTTGCTATTTGTATTCCGGGGTATATTGGGTATTGGCCGGAACCACCACTTCGGGCTTGCCCTTATACCGGTGTGTATATAAACCATAACATCCGCCCAACAACAGAGCAATGATGCAAAATACTTCCAGATAAAACAGAAAAACGGAAGAGTTTACCCAGTTGTAGGAGATATCTTTCAACTTGGGGTCTTTGTATTCTTCTATTTCTTCGCTCATAAGAATCAGTTATTTACAGCGCAAAAATAGCAGATTCAGTCAAAAAATCATCTTTTGTCTCCTACAATTTCATCAAAAGTTTCCTTTCCCTCCACAAAGTGCTTCCAGGCCACACAATGTTGATACCATCCTGATAATCTGCCCTTACGACTGACCGGGAAAACACTGCTGCTCCGTTTAAATATCAGCCACTTGAAAAAGGCCGCATGGGCTTCCCAGACGGCGTAAAAATACACCGCCTGTCCCGCAAACAGGGATTTAACAGCCGATGTAAAATCCAACAGCACCCGAAGCGGAATCTTCCAGAAAGACTGGCGTTTGGGAAGATTTTTTGCCAGCATGATCATATTATTCCGGAAGTTCAGAAATACTTTTCTTTCATTTCCCTTTGGTAATGTTCCGCCACCCACGTGATAGACTTCGGAAGCCGGACAGACATAGATCTTATATCCCAGTAATTGCAGTCGCCAGCAAAAATCAATTTCCTCCATATGCGCAAAGAAATACGTATCGAAACCTTTCACTTCATGAAATAATTCCGCCCTTACAAATAAAGCGGCACCACTCGCCCAAAATATAGATTGAACGTCGTTGTATTGACCTTTGTCCACTTCGCAGATATCGAAAATTCGTCCCCGGGCAAAAGGATAACCCAGGCAATCCAGCCAGCCACCGGCACCACCCGAATATTCAAACTGATCCTTCTGGTGATAACTTAAAATCTTCGGCTGGCAGGCGCCGATCGTACGTTCTTTTTCCATCAGCTCAATAATGGGTTCAATCCATCCCGGAGTGACTTCCACGTCCGAATTCAGCAGTACATAATACTCCGATTTTACCTCTTTTAATGCCTCGTTATAACCACCGGCATAACCGTGATTTCTTTTGAGTTCAATAGTCCGGACGGCAGGATAATGTGTTTTAAGAAAATCCAGGGAGTCGTCGGTAGAGGCATTATCCGCAATGATCAGTTCCATACCAGGATAGGTGCTTGCCAGCACGGAGGGTACAAACTGTTCCAGGTATTTTCGACCGTTAAAATTGATAATGACAACCGAGACTTTAGCCAAGCTTATAATGAATTTGGGAATAAAAAAGGAGCGCCAAAAATAAGCCTTTGGGTCGTAAACGATCCGTGAAATATGATTTCACGCGCTTTAACTACATTAGCGGCATGAGCGGATTTAGATTTAACTGGCGCTGGCTTCTGGCTCTTCTTGGAATAGCCATTGTATGCGGAACGATTTTCTATTCTCAATTTCTAGCCCAGAAGATCAGAAGGGAGGAACAACAGAAAATAGAACAATGGCTGGCAGCGAGCAAAGCAGTCATCAATCCGGATCTTACTTTACCAAATCTGATACGCAATGAACAACACTCCATTCCTATTATTGAAACAAACGAAAATGACAGCATTACCAGTTATTTCAACCTGGACACTGTAAAAATCGACCGGGACAAAAATTATCTTTCCAGACAACTTAAAATTTTTCGTTCACAAAATCCTCCGCTCGAAATCAAATGGAGTGATTCACCGTATACGGCTAACCGTTATTACTACGGACATACCGCTTTACTGGACCAGGTACGTTACTTTCCCCTCATACAATTGATGCTGGTAGCCTTACTGATATTCTTTATTATTTACTCCATCAGTATACATAACCGCGCTACACAAAATCAGGTTTGGGCAGGTATGGCTAAAGAAACGGCTCATCAGTTAGGCACACCTTTATCATCCCTGCAGGGCTGGATTGAAATGTTGAAAGAACAGGGCACGCCGGATGAAACGGTGTCTGAATTACAAAAAGATGTTGACCGGCTAAAACTGGTTTCTGACCGCTTTAGTAAAATCGGCAGTATTCCACAACTTGAAAAATCTGATCTGGTGTCGCAGATTCAGCAGATGCTGGATTATATGCGCAGGAGAACCACATCCAAAGTACAGTTCAGTTTTGAAACCAACGGCCACGAACATATTGATTCAAAAATTTCTCCTCCACTATTTGACTGGGTGATTGAAAACTTGTTAAAGAATGCCCTGGATGCCATGGAAGGAAAAGGACATATAGATATCAATATTAAGGACGAAGCAAAACAGATTACGATTGATTTGAGCGATACGGGCAGGGGTATCTCTCCCGGAAATGTCCGGCGCGTATTCGATCCGGGATTTACAACAAAAAAAAGAGGTTGGGGGCTTGGGCTTACCTTGTCAAAACGAATCATCGAAACCTATCATAAAGGGGAACTTTTTGTAAAACAATCGGATTTGGGCAAGGGGACTACATTCCGGATTATTCTGTCCAAAATTTGATCGCTTAGGGAAATCTGCACTGGGAATTTTAACGGGGAAGAGCTATTTTTGCAGTCCATTTTAAAGTCCTGGCTGCGGAGGTGGCGAAACTGGTAGACGCACTACTTTGAGGTGGTAGCGCCGTAACTGGCGTGGGAGTTCGAATCTCCTCTTCCGCACCAATCAATGAATGCCCTCGGATTTACCGAGGGCATTTTCATTTTTCAAAGCGAGCCAAGCTTGCTTGAGCGAGCGAATGGAAAATAAAATGAAAGGCTGCGTAGCAGCCGGCATTCATTGATTGAATCGCCCCCTCAGAGATCAGCGCAGCTAATCTCCTCTTCCCACATAAAAAACCCTTCAGCTTTGCTGAAGGGTTTTTGCATTCATGAACGAGCCAGGCTTGCCTGAGCGAGTGAATGGATGCAAAAACCGAAACGCCGAAGGCGTGAGGGTTTTTTATGTTAGCCTCCCCCTCAGAGATCAGCGCAGCTAATCTCCTCTTCCGCACAATCAAGAATGCCCTCGGATTTACCGAGGGCATTTGTATTTTTCAAAGCGAGCCAAGCTTGCTTGAGCGAGCGAATGGAAAATAAAATGAAAGGCTGCGTAGCAGCACGGCATTCATTGATTGAATCTGCCCCCTCAGAGATCACCGCAGGTAATCTCCTCTTCCGCACATAAAAAATTCACTTTTAGATTTGATCATAATAGCCATCCTGACAGTAATGATATATAAACCTGTTTTTGATAAACGACACCGTTTCTGGTACTGAGCATAGCCACCACGCGATTTACAGAATCCATCTGATAGGTATATGTTTCCGTTTCAAGAGGGCCTCCCGGAACTGAGGCTGTCATACCTGAAACCAAATTGGCATTATAATTATAATTGATGAAATATAATCCCGCACTTAGGATATTGGAAAAATTATAGTGGGCTTGCCCAACCAGCATACCACCAGAAAACATCTCGTCCATTGTGCGATTTCCATTTGAATAATATTTAACCCATTTAAATATGCCTTGATCATCGATACTTACAGTAGAATCCAGGTTGATACTTGTATAAAAGTATTTTAATGTGAGAATGGTTGGACGCGAACTTCTGCTGTCGACTTGAGTTTCTCTCTCCAGACTGTCCAGACCGGCGTGATTATAGTAATAATATCTAACATCACTGCCATCATCTCCAGCCTGTATTCCGTATCCGGTACTGGTTTGTAACATACTATCGGTACGGTCCTTCAAATGCTGATAGTAAGTGGCATTTGCGATCATGGTCGATCTTCCGCTATCATTAACGACTGTTTTTGATAAATAACGGTCGCTCAAATATGTATAAGCTACAGAGAACAGATGCTGACTATAGTAAGAGTAACTACTATCCAGGATAATTCTCCTTTGATCATCGTAGACCCACTTTTCTACTGAGGAATCGCTTACAGTTCCGCCAGTACCTATCGAGTAGGTCCAGCTAAACTTTAAAAGTGTCGAAGTATCAACTTTAACAATCAAAGGCGGTTTAATCGTATCGGTAAGAACCGGGGGAGTATTTATCTGATCATTGGACTTTTTACAGGAAACAGTCAGAATGATCAGCATCGCACAAATCGCGAAAGCTATTTTCATAACAGAAGTTTTGGGTAAGGGGGTATTGATGTCTAAATAACAGACAAATATTGGAATCATTTTCGAAAGATCAAAATGACTGGAAAGCCTAAGGGTAAACGCTTAGTTACTTTAGATCAATAATACGTAAATACCTGCTTCTGATTAGGGCTGCTGCCATGATAATCTATCAAAAAAGACATCACACGATTGGCAGAATCAAATTGATAGGTCGTCGTTTCTGTTAAAGTGGTGGTAGCCGGAATCGTAATCGTGGTAAACCCAGACCTTAATTTTGTTGTTCCTGTAATAATAAAATAATCCTCCGGTGAAAATATCAGTGTATGTATAGGAAATTACTCCGGCAACTATATCGTTTTCGTAATTTTTTACTAAAATCTGATTCCCTTCTGAAAAATATGTCACATTGTTCAACTTCCCATTATTGTCGCGACCCACTGTTGAATCCAGATTTGCACCAGTATAATAATAGTTTACAGTTGAAGCAAACGAGAGTGGTCCGGTGTTGGAATAAAATTCCTTTTCGAGACTATCCTGACCTGAGGTGTTATAATAATAATATGTTGCACTAACAAAATGATATCCGGACTGCAATCCATATCCGGTAACCGTTGACACCATACTGTCAGTTCGGTTTTTTATATGCTGATAGTATACCGTATTGGATATTAGCATCAGCGAACCATTATAATAAGCATAAGAGCTTTGGATATTACGATCGTCCAGATAGGTATATTTAATAGTATCCAGATTTCCATTCCCTGTATAAGTTTGTAGAACGATATTTCGCTGGTCATCATATATCCACTGATTCAGCGAAGAGTCAACGATAATGGTTCCACCTGCATCATACATATAATTCCAGTTTGATCTTACAAGCGTAGAAGTATCTACTTTAATCACTGGCTTGACGGTATCAGTATTCGCCGGTGTGATATTTGTCTGTATTTCCGACTTTTTACATGAAACTGACATAAAAAGCAGAGTTATCACGAGGACATATGAAATCTTCATTTTTTGCCGGCTGGGGATTGTTTAGAATTGAAACGGATTTATTTCAATTTCATTTCTAAGAAGAAAAGTAATTACAGAAATTCTTGATGATAAACAATATTCTTGGCAGAAACTATTTGACAGCCTAAGTGTAAACCATTAGCTGCCGTTGATCAATAGTATGTAAACACCTGTTTCTGACTGAGGGTGCTGCTATTACGATATATCAGCATATCTGTGACACGATTGGCAGAATCCACCAGATAGCTGTCTGTTTCTATTAAATTGATGGTTGACGGCATGGCGACGCTTGTATACCCGGACATCAATTTAGATGTCCTGTACATTACGAATAATCCCGCGGTTGGAATATTTGAATAAGTAAATGTGATCGTTCCGGCAACCACATCATTTAAATAGTTGGACTCCGACAGTGGATCTCCTTGTGAGAAATATTCCACATACATTATTTTACCATTGCCGTCACGAAAAACGGTCGAATCCAGGTTCGCCCCCGTATAATAATAATTGAGCGAGGATCTAAACGAAACAATACCATGGTCGATTGAATATGTCTTTTCCACGCTGTCCTGATTTGTCTGATTGTAGTAATAATAAGTGGCCCCATCAGGCAGGTATCCCGCCTGTACCCCATATCCGGCACTTTTTGATAAAATACTGTCAGTATGATTTCTCACATGCTGGTAATACACAATATTCGTCGCCAATACAAGCGATCCATTATAATATGAATTCTCATTCATCATATAACGGTCATTCAAATAGGTGTAAGTCAGCGTATCGGAGTAATCATTGCCTTCGGAAGCTGTCTGAACAATCCTTCTCTGATCATCGAAAATCCACTGGTTGTGTATTGAATCATCAGTTATATTTCCGGCCGCGTCATAGTTATAGGTCCAGCAGGATTTTAAAAGCGTTGAAGTATCCGGTTTAACCAAAGGCGGCTTAACCGGATCAGTAACAACCGGAACGGTATTCGCCTGATCGTTGGACTTTTTACAAGAGACAGTTATAATGATCAGGGTCATGCAAATGGCAAGAGCAATCTTCATATGAGTTGTTTGGGTTCGACGTATGTACTGAATAATAACGAATAAATATCCGTTTCATTTCATATCCGGCATATCCATCATTTTCATGTCGCCCTTCCCTTCTTTAAAATGTAGGATTTTCAGATTCATTTTCTCTATCTGATTCACACCTTCTTTGATCTTTATAAACTGATCCGGTGGGACATTCTTAAATTTCTGGATGGTTCCTGTCGCCGGCCATTTGATAATTAATTCATCAATCATAGTGGCTTTACCAATTCCGATTTCTTTTCTGAGCGGATTGGCTCCAAAACTTCCGCCGGAATTCACATCCATAAATACTGTTCTTTTTGTTCCGCTGTCATTGAATGAAACGGATATATGTGCCCCAATGGCGGACCGGTTGCTTTTATCTCCTTCGAGCAAAATACTGATCCAGTGATTATAATTCTGGCCGGGATTCACATAGAACGAATTAAAGTAGGCATCCCCCGGATACGCACCACCCACATTGATATAGATATCCTGACTACCGTCATTATTGATGTCCGCAAAGGCCACACCATGACCCTTTTGTAAATTGCCCACTCTGGCCGACCCTGTAACTTCTACAAATTGCTGACCCGAATTATTTTTGAACATCCGGTTCGGGATCAGAGATTTAAAATCCGGGTTGCCGGTCCCCAGATACATATCCAGCCATCCGTCGTTATCCACGTCGCCGAAATTTGCGCCCATGGCAAATACGGGTTTTTCCAATCCGGTTTGTTTCGCCACGTTTGTAAATGTGCCGTCATGATTATTATGATACAGATACATTCTGCTTGGACTTTTCATCGGCCGGTTTAACGCTTCTGATGCCAGTGTACTGGCCAGGTTTTTTCCATACTCATACCCGCATTCAAAAATGTCGGGCCATCCGTCATTATCATAATCCCAGAACCAGGTTGGAAAGGTTGAAGTGGTTTCGTTGTCCAACCCGGCTTCCTTCGTAACATCTTCGAATTGCGGGATCTTTCCCTTGATCCCTTTATTTTTTAGCAGGATTCTTTTGCCGTCAAAACAGGAAACAAAAATATCCGGCCATCCGTCGTTATTATAATCGGCGGTTACTACGCCTTTCATGAAATGAGTAACAGCAACACCCGACTCCGAAGCAACATTTGTAAATGTTCCATTCTGGTTATTGATATATAGTTCAGCAGGGTGCGGATGATCGGGCGTCATGGTTTCATTCCCGATATATAAATCCAGCCAGCCATCATTATTAAAATCTGCCCAGGTTCCTGTCTGGGTCGGATGAAATGAAAGAAGTCCGCTCTCAATCGTAACATCCGTAAAAGTTCCGTCTCCATTATTCCTTAATAATGTATTGGGTTGTTTTCCATACTCTCCATACCAGGCTCCCCTCAAAACAAAAATATCCGCATACCCATCATTGTTATAGTCTGCCTGGATAAGATTGAGGCCGCCTTTGATCAGGCCAATGCCGGAACTCCCGGAAGCATCTGTAAAGGTTCCATCCTCATTGTTTTTATAAAAGTGCATGGATTCATCCAGCGATGTGGATGAAGTAACGATATCCAGGTAGCCGTCATTATTAAAATCATCTACGATCGTTCCTCCCGACATCTGCATCGGCCCCGCGATATTTAAATCGCCCGCCATGTTTTTGAAAGCTTTCATATTATATATGGAACTGTCTTTGTCCAAAGCCGGTATCAGCCATTTCGCAGGAACCTGCGAAGGATACGTACCGATCGTCATAAAAGCGATATTCAGCAGCCATCTGGACGACAGGTCGCCGGAATCTTTTTTTAATATATTCTCGTATACCTGAATGGCTTTTTGCGTAGCGTAAGGATCTGTATATATGCCGGTGCCCCGGATTGGAAATATGCAGGATTCGGAGGTATGATTATGAACGCAATTATTTCGTTCTCCCAGGCGCAGATAAGACAATGCCAGATTTTCTTCAATCAGTTTTGATAACTGATCTTCATTACCCCTTACTTTATAAATATTCTCTAAAATATCGGCGGCTTCTTTTTCTTTCCCCAGTTTCAGTAGCGCAAAAGCCCGGTATGCAAAAATCACAAACAGCTGCTCCTGCGGCATCGGCTGTCTGGTCAGTGAATCATAAAAATTTAATTCCGCCTGAGGATTAAACTGGTTGTTTCTATCCATGATGGGCTTTAAGCCCTCCGCATATAACCGGTTCGCTTCCGCTTTTTTACGATAATTTTTTATATATGAATAACTGCAGAAAATGAGTAAGATCAGCAGCGGAACGGCAACGATGACAACTATTTTTTTCACGGCGTCTAAGATAATATTTTTTTGATGCCTGCTTTCTTCACAATGGTCCCGGATTTGCTCTTTTACAACTAGCTTTGAATAAATAAATAATCTATTGTCCGCCTTTCATCCGGAAATCCGGCAAGTACAGGTAATCAGATATATTACACCGCTTCGTGAAGGCGGATCGCTGCCCGCTATTGCGGAAGCGGATGATGGTTTCTTATACGTTATAAAATTTCGCGGAGCCGGACAGGGCAGTAAATCATTGATAGCCGAATTGATTGGTGGGGAAATTGCCCGCGCGTTGGGATTACATGTTCCGGAAATTGTATTCGCCCAGCTCGATTCATCATTTGGACGTACGGAGCCTGATGAAGAAATTCAGGACCTGCTGAAGGCAAGCGTCGGATTGAATCTCGGCCTTCACTATCTTTCCGGCGCCATCAGCTTCGATCCGATTGTAACACATGTAAATGTCCGGCTGGCCTCCCAGATCGTGTGGCTGGATAGTTTTCTTACAAATGTTGACCGTACGTCCAACAATACAAACATGCTGGTCTGGAACACCGAACTCTGGCTGATCGATCATGGGGCATCATTATATTTTCATTACTCACCGGAGAATTGGGAACTGAAAGCGGAAAGTCCTTTCCCGCAGATTAAGAATCACGTATTACTTCCTTACGCGGATCTGCTGGAAGAAACGGATGAATTATTCCGGTCCGTCCTGACTCCTAAAAAACTGAAAGCGATTGTGGATCTTGTGCCGGAAGAATGGTTTGACAAAGAAGGACCGCCGGCGTCGGAGGCCAGGGATATATATGTACGTTTTCTGCAAATCCGTCTCGGAGCATCCGGAATTTTTATAAAAGAAGCACAAAATGCCAGAGCAGCACTCGTTTGAATATGCGGTGATCCGTGTTGTTCCCAAAGTGGAAAGGGAAGAATTCATGAATGTGGGTGTGATCATCTACTGCCAGTCCCTTGCCTACCTGGATGCTTCTTTTACATTGGATCAGGAAAGACTGCGCGCTCTTTCGCAGGGCCTGGACATGACTGAAATAAAAAAACACCTGGCTGCATTCTGTGAAATCTGCAAGGGCGGTCCACACGCCGGGCCGATTGGAAGGCTGGACATGGGATCCCGGTTTCGCTGGCTGACAGCCACCCGCAGTACGGTGTTGCAATGTTCCAAAGTACATCCGGGTCTGAGTTCCGACCCCGCCGCAACGCTTAAAAATCTGCATGCCCGGCTGGTCGGAGAAGAATAAATCTGCTCCGGATTCTCATGAATCCTGCTATCTTAGTGTCCCTGACTAAAACAACTGCATATGTTATTTAAACGATTGCCTGCTGCTCTCCTGCTTATTTGTTTCCATACTAACCTGCATGCACAAACGCAGGAAGTAACTAAAAGTGTTGACAAGCTGATCAGCGATATGACGCTGGATGAAAAAATCGGCCAGATGACCCAGGTTTCACTGGGTGTTATCGCCAAAGGCGGCGGCGGAAATGAAGACGGGTCCCTGGATCCGGAAGCACTTAAACACGCGGTGCTGGATTATAAAGTGGGCTCCATTTTAAATACAACTGCTCATGCACTTTCTGTTGAAAAATGGAGAGCCGTACAAACAGAAATCCAGGATGAAGCAAAAAAATCCCGGTTGAAAATCCCGGTGATTTACGGTCTCGACGGCATGCATGGACAAACCTATACCCTCAACTCTACTTTATTCCCGCAGAATATTGCAATGGCCGCCACCCGCAACCCCGACCTGGTGGCGATGGCCGCTCATATTACGGCTAACGAATTGCGCGCGTCCGGTGTACGCTGGGAATTCGCACCGGTACTGGATTGCGGACGCCAGCCTCTCTGGTCAAGATTTCCTGAAACATTCGGAGAAGATGTTTATATCGGTAAAACGATGGGTGTAACAGCTGTCCGTGCTTACCAGGCCGACGGATTGACAAATCCGACAGGTGTTGCGGCTTGTATGAAACATTATCTCGCCTATTCCGCTCCGCGTTCCGGCAAGGACCGCAGCCCGGCTTACATTCCGGAAATTGAATTACGTGAATATTTTCTACCGCAGTTCCGTGAAGCCATCAAAGCAGGCGCCGCCACCATCATGATCAATTCAGGTGAGATCAATGGTGTGCCTGTGCATGCCAGCAAATATTTACTCACGGACGTATTAAGAACTGAAATGGGGTTTCAGGGAGTGATTGTTACCGACTGGGAAGACATCATCCGGCTGCACACCCGTCACCTGGTTGCCAATAGTCCCCGCCAGGCGGTCGCGATGGCCATTAATGCAGGGATCGATATGAGTATGGTGCCGATGGATTATTCCTTTTTTGATTTATTAAAAGAAGCCGTTCAGAAAAATGAAGTTCCGGTCAGCCGTATCAATGACGCTGTAAAAAGGATCCTTTTATTAAAATACAGTCTGGGGCTTTTTGACAATCCCTACCCTGAACCTGCGTCCCTTGCCAATTTCGGCAGACCCGAATATCAGCAGGCGGCGCTTCAGGCAGCACAGGAAGCAATGACCCTGCTAAAAAATCAAAATAATATTCTTCCTTTATCAAAAGATAAAAAGATTTTGGTTGCCGGTCCTTCGGCGAGCAGCATAGCACCATTGAATGGAGCGTGGTCTTATACATGGCAGGGAAATCAGGAACAATGGTATCCCGCTGATAGTAAAACGATCGGACAAACCATCGCCGAAAAAACCGGTGGGAAAGCAAACGTTCTGAGTGTGAAGGGATTTGATAATGCGCAAAATTTTGATACGGCCAGGTTAAGATCTGCCGCACAGGATGCGGATGTGATTGTTCTGTGCCTGGGAGAAAACGCATATGCAGAAAGTCCCGGAAACATCCGCGACCTGGCACTGCCCGAGAATCAAATGGCACTCGCCAGAACCGCAGCGGCGACCGGCAAACCGGTGATCCTGGTTTTGACGGAAGGCAGGCCACGCCTGATAACTTCCATCGAACCCTCCATGAATGGAATCCTTATGGCTTACTGGTCGGGAAAGAAAACGGCCGAAGCCATTGCCGATGTTTTGTTTGGAGATTATAATCCCGCCGGTATTCTTCCATACTCTTATCCGCGGTACTCGGGTGAAATTGTACTATATGACCGGAAACATACGGAAGACGTACGCGAAATTTTTAATTCGGACATGACCTGGGACGGATACAATCCACTCTTTCCGTTCGGATGGGGTCTGAGTTATACGCAGTTTACGTATGGACCGATCAGTCTCAGCTCATCCACATTGAAAGGATCCGGTAGTCTGACCATCACAATTCCCGTAACGAATGCGGGAGCAAGAGAAGGGAAACATTCCGTAGAATTGTACAGTCACCAGCAGTATGCAAGTATAACACCCAATATGCAACGCTTACGGGCATTTAAGAAAATCGATCTGAAGGCCGGTGAAACACAAACCGTTTCATTTACTCTTACGGCGGCTGATCTCGCATTTGTGAATGCTGAACTGAAAACAGTAACGGAAGCCGGAAATTTTGACCTGATGATCGGAAAACAGAAAGTCAGCTTTAACTATCAGCCTTAGTAGGCGATATTTACATAATTCAGTAACCAGCTTCGGCTATCAGGCGCGAACAGGCGATATTTACATTATTAAAATAATGAATGAAAAGGATTCTAATCCATATTTCATCGATTCTCCTGTTCACCCTTGCCGGTTTACAACCTCTGTATGCGCAATCTGACTCTTTAAGAAAACAATCCCCATCTAAAAAAGCAACAGATTCGGAAAAAAACCGGATACTTGGAAATCAGTCCGAAGAATTCCAATCCATCAAGGCAGATCAGATGGGTGATTCCATCCGGCTTCTTCAACTGAAATATGAATTGCTCAAACTGGATGTGAACGATAAAGCAAAAAAACAATCCATTACGACCGAAAGGGAGCAGTTAAGAATCAAGGACTCTCTGCGCAAAGTGCTTCAACGGATAAAAATTGATTCGCTTCGTTCAGTGTTCAATGGATATCCGGTTGTCCTTTCCGATGACACCATATTCTACGTATTTGCAAAAATCGGCAGTTACCTGCCGGAAGAGCGTTCTCATGCTATTTCCGACCGCATCAGTAAACTGGCGGATGATTATTATTTTAAAGAAGATTCTTTACTAATCGTACCCAGCGAGCTAACCATCGACGTCAGTTACCGGGATGAAGCCATCACCAGTATTTCTGAACAGGATGCCGTGTGGATGAATTCGACAAGGGAAAAGCTGGCGGAAAATTACAGAACAAGAATTATAACTGCGATCAGGAAATACAA
The DNA here is from genome assembly GCA_963759335.1 of uncultured Bacteroidota bacterium. GTDB lineage: Bacteria > Bacteroidota > Bacteroidia > Chitinophagales > Chitinophagaceae > Puia. The sequence goes on along the minus strand of CAVWYU010000017.1, from coordinate 912,771 downwards.
AAAATTAAACAGCTGGCCTGCGCTGATCAGGGATTTTGCCATGGCGGCTGTTGTTCTTGCGGTGCTTCTTCTGATCATTTTCTCCATCAATAAACTGTTTACCTGGTTCAAGAATAAGATTGAAAAACAACGGGGTGATAAACTGAAGGGATTAAAAATCCGCGGTTATGAATTCCTGGATACAAACCGCCAGTTGAATGTGATATTTTCCCTGATCAAACTTATCAAATGGATCATCATACTTATTCTGATCTACCTCACCCTGCCCGTTCTTTTTGGCATTTTTCCATGGACGGGCGGATTTGCCGGAAAATTAATTTCATACTTTCTCGATCCCGTCAAACATATATTGATATCCATCTGGAATTACCTGCCAAATTTTTTCACCATCATCGTGCTGATGATATTTTTCCGGTACCTGCTACGCATTTTATATTATTTTAAAAAAGAAATTGAAAGAGGAGCACTTAAAATTCCCGGATTTTATGTGGACTGGGCGAATCCCACTTTTCAGATCATCCGGGTACTGATCCTGGCTTTTGCGCTGATTATTATTTTCCCTTATCTGCCCGGATCCGATTCACAGATCTTCAAAGGTGTTTCCGTTTTCCTCGGCGTGTTATTCACTTTTGGATCCGCGGGTGCATTGAGTAATGTGGTCGCCGGTCTCGTGTTAACGTATATGCGTGCCTATAAAATCGGGGACAGGGTGAAGATCGGCGAAGCCACCGGTGATGTCGTAGAAAAATCCCTGCTGGTTACGCGTATAAAAACGATTAAAAATGAAATCGTATCGATTCCCAATTCTACGGTGATGAACAGTCATACGACCAATTTCAGTGTGGAAGCAAAAAAACATGGGTTAATCATTCATACAACGGTAACCATTGGATATGAAAATCCCTGGAGACAGATCCACGATTTACTGATCAAAGCAGCATTGGCTACAGATCTGATTGAAAAAGATCCGGCGCCTTTTGTATTTCAGACCAGCCTGGATGATTTTTATGTCAGTTACCAGATCAATGCATACACACACGTTGCCAATAAACAGCATATTACATATTCTGTCCTTCACCAGAATATACAGGACATGTTTAACGAAGCCGGTGTTGAGATCATGTCGGCCCACTACAAATATATCCGCGATGGAAACCAGTCCACCGTTCCGCCCGATCATTTGCCGGACGATTACGTGACTCCTTCATTTAGAGTAAAAACGGAAAAAGATTAATGTGCAGGACGTGAATGCATTCACCATTCTACAGAGTGAGTAAGTTTCGCAGTGCCGATTCAACCTTTGCTGCATTGGGCAACACTTCATTCTCAAGTATAACATTCATGGGAATAGCGGGCACATTCATCGCTCCCAGAACCTCCACTGCAGCATCGAGGGACCTGAAACAGGCTTTTGAAATACGCGCCGCCAGTGCTTCCGCAAAAGAATTATTTTGTGCATCTTCTGTAAGCACCAGGCATTTTCCGTGACGGCGTACCGAATCGAATATCAGTTCTTCATCTAACGGGAACAAACAACGCAGATCGACGATTTCAATCTGACCCGGCAAATTTTTTGCAGCAGCCATTGCCCAGTAAACACCCATTCCATATGTAATTACAACTGCTGATTCTCCGTTGTCGATTGATGCAGACGAAGCATTTAAAGTTATAACTGCTTTCCCCAGAGGGATTATATAATCGCGGGACGGTTCCGGTGTCTTCGCATCATCCGTTCCCGGAACCTTGCTCCAGTAAAGTCCTTTATGTTCGAGCATGATCACCGGATTGGGATCCAGGAATGCCGCTTTCATCAACCCCTTCATATCGGCTGCATTGGACGGATAAACTATTTTTAATCCCTTTACCGATAACAGTGTGGTTTCGATTGAACCGCTATGATATGGGCCTCCGCCCTGATAGGCACCGACAGGAACACGGATCAGGGTCTGTATGGGAAATTTTCCGCAGCTCAGATAACATGATTTCGCAATTTCAGTAACCAGCTGATTAAATCCGGGAAATATATAATCTCCGAATTGAATTTCAACAATGGGCTTTAAACCTGTCGCGCACATTCCGGCTGTAGAGCCAATGATATATGCTTCCTGAATCGCGGTATTAAAAACGCGGTCATCGCCGAACCGTGCAGCCAGTGTGGCGGTTTCCCGGAACACACCGCCGAGTCTTCTCCCAATATCCTGTCCATACATAATGGCTTCCGGAAAATCTTCCATGATTTCGCGCAGTGCGTACAGGACCGCATCCACCATCGGAATTTTTTTTGCGTTCACCGGTGCACGCTCCCCGGATTCATGTAGAACAGTTGCAGGAACGAAAATATGTTCTCCTGCTGAGGCGGGTTCCGGTTCGGGTGCAGCTACTGCCGTTTTAAAATCTGCGGCAACTTCTTCCGCGGCTTCTCTTTCCAGATCGGCTATATGTTCCTGCGAAACGCCATGCCTTTGTAATTGTCTTTTTATAAGAATCAATGGATCTGCCGCACGGTGCTTTACAAGATCTTCCTCTGTCCGGTAAGCTTCCATCCGCACACCGCTGGTATGATGCGCCAGCAGGGGAACGCGTGCCTGTACGAGATAAGGCCTTCGATAAGTACGTACATACTTAAAAACCTGCTGCATACAATTGAAAGATTGCTCAAAATCAGATCCGTCGATTTTTATTCTTTCCATTCCGGGAAACCCCGCTGCATATTCAAAGGCATCCATGCTCCTGGCTTCCTCAGAAGATACACTGATGCCCCATTCGTTATCCTGCACCAGATATATAATGGGAAGCTTTTTCAATACAGCTACCTGGAATGCTTCGCTCACTTCACCTTCTGTTATACTCGCATCGCCGAAGGAACAAAGAACAAGTGGCCGCTGCTGATTCGGATTTGTTTTCTCCAGAAAAGCCAGTCCCTGTGCGATGCCCGTAGCAGGGATTGCCTGCATACCGGTAGCACTGCTCTGGTGAATGATGGTGGGTTTGTCGGTGCCGCGGAAATTGGGATGCGTATAGTAAACTTTTCCGCCGGTAAAAATATCATTTCCCTTTGCAAGGAGCTGCCGCATCAGGATCTCCGGAGAAAATCCAAGCCCGAGTAATATACTTTCGTCCCTGTAATAAGGGCTTACATAATCCTCTGGTAAAAGCTGAAAGGCGGTGGCCAGCTGGATGGCTTCATGGCCGGATGAAGTGGAGTGAACGTATTTACAAACCTGTCTGTTTTGCTCATAAATGGCTGCCATGGCGCGGGCCGTGGTCATCAATTTAAAGGCGCGAATCAATATACCGGCGTCGACCATTGCTATCATTTGCTCCCGCCTGAGGCGGAACGAATCGGTAATTTTGGAAAACTTTTCTTCAGGAATTCATGACGCCTGCCGCGAGAGGAACCACGAACCAGGGAAGTTTTTTTCTGCTTTTCAATATGTCGAAGCGGCAGAACGTTTTATTTTATCTCGAGCGAAAGCATGCTTTCTTCTTCAATAAATGCTTCGAGCTCGTCGCCAACGACACACTCACCGACACCGGCAGGTGTTCCTGTAAAAATGAGATCACCGATATTAATGGAAAAATATGTGGAAATATATGCTACGATCTGGTCGAAATTGTGCAGCATCAGGCTTGATTTTCCCGACTGCACCAGTTCCTTGTTTTTGTACAGACCAAAGTTGATTTCCTTTTTATTTTTCACATTCTGCATGGGAGTCCATTTTCCGACCGCAGCTGAATTATCCCAGGCTTTTGCTTTCTCCCATGGAAGTCCTTTTTCCTTCAGCTCATTCTGAATATCCCGGGCAGTAAAATCTATTCCCACACTGATGGCGTCATAATATTTGGATGCAAAACGATCCTGAATATATTTCCCGTTTTTTGAAATACGCAATACCAGCTCGCATTCATAATGCAGTTCGTTGGTAAATTCCGGATAATAAAAAGGGGTATGAGCCTGTAAGAGGGCGCTTTTGGGTTTCATGAAGATGACCGGCTCATCCGGCACATCGTTATTAAGTTCAATGGCATGCGCAACGTAGTTACGCCCGACGCAGAATATTTTCATATTCGATTAAGGTTTTAAATAGAAGATTCGTTCGTGATCAATAGGCCTGGAAAGGCGCGGGGTTTCGACATAGGAAGTGGACTGGGCTCTGAACCCGATTGGAATGTGACTGCTAAAATAATGATTCCCAATTACAAATCATAGCGTTATCTCTATTTTGTTGTAATCATTCATGGTCCTTTCCAGGCCCATATATACGAAACTTTCAGTCACTTGTACCGCCTTTTCGTTCTTTATTTTAACCAGCGGAAGGTCTTCCTGCCGCCATTTCCCCAATACCCATTCCACCTGCATCCCACGGGGAAAATCATTCCCAACACCATATCTGAGGCGTGGGTATTTATCGGTCTGTAATTCGGAAAAAATGCTTTTTAACCCATTATGTCCTGCATCGGTGCCATTTCCTCTTAATCGCAACCGTGAAAGCGGAAGGGCGATTTCATCGGTGATGACGAGCAACCGTTCCAGTGGAACCTTCTGTTTTTCAAGCCAGTACTTCACGGCCCTTCCACTCAGATTCATATAGGTTGAAGGCTTTATACAGGTTAGTGTTTTACCCCGAAAAGAAATTTCTGCAACACTCGCCAGGCGGTCAGTTACGAATTTTCCGCCGTGTTTGGACACAAGCAGATCCACCACTTCAAACCCGATGTTGTGGCGGGTACCTTCATATTCGGAACCAATATTACCCAGGCCGGCGATTAAATACATATTATGAAAGTATGGAAGTCTGGAAGTATGGAAGAATGGAAGTGCTTGAAACTACTTTTCCCACAAAACTCAATTAACAATTGACAATTAACAATTAACAATTAAAAAAAGGCTGTTCCCGCAAAGAAACAGCCTTTTAAAATGATTATTTAATACTACTTCTTCGCGGCAGGTTTTGCAGCAGGTGCTTTTGCAGCGGCAGGCGCAGCAGCAGCAGGAGCAGCACCGGCAACCGGAGCAGCTGTTTCTTCCTGTTTCAACTGACGTGTCAGCACGATCGATGCTACCGGAATTCTTGGGGAATTCAGGATTTCGTAATCTGGTGCTTTCACATCTTCCACACGAATATTACCATTCAATTCGAGATTGGTAAGATCCACTTCGATGTTTTCGCGCAGAAATTTCGGAAGTGTTTTTACTTTCAGACTCTTCATTTTCGTAATCAGCTTTCCGCCATCCTTAACACCTTTCGCTGCGCCGGTGAATTTTAATGGAATGGTTGCGATTACTTTTTTGTCTTCAACCAGTTCCAGGAAATCCAGATGGTTAAGAGCGTCCGTTACTTTGTCAAACTGGATTTCTTTCAGAATACAACGATGTGTTGTTCCGTCCAGTTTTACTTCTACTAATTGAAAATCCGGTGTGTATACCAGGGTCTTGAAAGCCGTTACTGGCGCTGAAAAATTCAGTTCGCGAGCACCCCCGTAAATTACACCGGGCACTTTTCCCTCAGAGCGGAGTAGACGGGTGGCTGTTTTGCCGAGTCCGGTCCTGAGTTGTCCTTCGATTGTAATTGTTTGCATGTTTATATTTGATTTAAAAAAATACCTTATTTATTTCTAAGCTGCGAGTGGATAAACAATCCGGTGATACTCCTGTTTTCAAAGGCATTCCGGATAGCAATCGCAAATAATTCCGCTACACTCAGCACTTTGATCTTTGAACACTTCTGTTTCAGCGGGATGGTATCACAAACCACCAGCTCCTCCAAAACACTGTTCTCGATATTCGCATACGCATTTCCACTCATCACCGGGTGCGTACAAAGTGCTCTCACACTTCTGGCTCCTTTTTCCTTCAGCAGGCCCGCCGCTTTTGCCAGCGTACCCCCTGTGTCACATATATCATCAATCAAAACCACATCTCTGTCTCCCACTTCCCCGATCACCACCATACTCGCAATTTCATTCGCCCTTTTCCGGTGTTTATCACAGATCACCATTTCCGCATTAAAATAGGAAGCGATTTCCCGTATCCGGTTGGCACTTCCCACGTCAGGGGCCGCAAAGGTAAGGTTTTCAAGCTTTAGATTCTCTATGTAAGGGATAAAAATGGCAGAACTGTCGAGGTGATCCACGGGTATGTCAAAATACCCCTGGATCTGGGGGGCATGAAGGTCCATCGTTATGACACGGTCAGCGCCAGCTGCCACTAACATATTGGCAATCAACTTAGAACCAATGGCTACCCGGGGTTTGTCCTTTCGGTCCTGACGTGCATAACCGTAATAGGGAATTACCGGAACCACCTTATAAGCGGAAGCCCTTTTGGCGGCATCGATCATCAATAACAGCTCCATAAGATTCTCGGTGGGTGCAAAGGTGCTTTGTACCAGGAAAACCATGTCGCCCCGGACACTTTCGTTAAATATTGGCTGGATTTCACCATCACTGAAATGCTGAATGGTGATTTTGCCGGAAGGACAACCATAACGACGCGTAATTTTTTCTGCCAGGTATTGGGAGCCCGTGCCGGAGAAAATTTTGGCTGTTCCTTCCATAATAGATGATAATTGCCGCGAAGATAGTTCTAAAGCCTAAAGCCTAAATCCCAAAGCCTAAAACTTTTTTGTATGCCCAAAGCCTAAAACCAGAATTCAGATTCCACACGATCCTAAGTATCCTGTTTCAAAATAAACAAAAAAAGCACCCTTAAGGGTGCTTGAATCAATTTTGAATGGACAATTCTGAATTCAGTTTTAGGCTTTGGGCTTTAGGCTTTAGGCTTAAGACTACTTAATAGACGCCAACTCAATCTTAGATGAAGAAGTTTTTTCAACCAATGCTCCTTTGGAAGCCTTATTGCTATTCGCAATATAAAAGATAGAAGAACACACAAAAATGGAAAAGAAAAGAGCGACAATGTACATGCCGACACAAAAAAAGAACGAGTTCCAGCCACCAATGGCAGAAAGAGCAGATTTGGGTTTCATGGATATTATTTTAGTTTTTTCAGGGTTTCCGCCCGTGCCTTTTCTTTCTTTTGAAGGAAACTACACGAACAGGGGATTGTAAAGGTTAAATATAGTCTTTAACATTATCTTATGCAATCGCAAAACTACTCCATCAAGTCCTGGGCGGCAGATGACCGCCCGCGCGAAAAACTACTAAGTAAAAATACGAACAGCCTGACCGACTCTGAAATTCTTGCCATTCTGATCGGTAAGGGAACAAAGGAAAAAAATGCGGTCACACTCGCCCAGGAGCTGTTAGGCTCGGTAAAAAATAATCTGAATGAACTGGGAAGGCTTGAAATTCACGACCTCTTAAAACTCAATGGCATCGGTAAAGTAAAGGCCGTTATTATCCTTGCGGCGCTGGAATTAGGCCGGCGGCGACATCTTGCCGGAGCACTTGAAAAATCCATAGTCAGGGACAGTAAACAGGTAGCAGGTTATCTGCAGGTGATGTTACAGGATCAAAGCAGAGAAGTATTTGCTGTCATTTTTCTGAATCAGGCCAACCGCATAAATCATTTTGAAGTCGTTAGCCTGGGAGGAATTACCGGCACGGTGGCAGATCCCAGACTGATATTAAAAAAAGCACTGGAATTTCATGCTGTTAATTTGATTCTCTGTCACAATCATCCGTCGGGAAATCTGAAACCGAGCAAAGCGGATGAAGAACTGACCTACAAAATCCGTGAAGCCGCAAGATATTTTGATATTAAAGTGATCGATCATATCATAGTAAGCCACGAAGGTTATTTTAGTTTCGCGGACGAGGGAATGATGTAGCAGGATTATTTTCACCCATATTTCGATTGTTAATATGACTGAACAACCAATATAATTGCGTATTTTAATAATAACTTTAGGTAAGAAAAGTACACACATGAAAAATAAAATAAGTCTGGTCATTCTTTTGTTGTGCGCCGCCAATGCTTTTTCCCAGGCTGGATCTAACTCCATCACAATGGGTAATGAATTTGCGATGCTGGCGGCACACGGAGGCAGCGGCGCGAATTTTTCAACCTTTCAGTCTTATTCGAATAATCAGGTGAACGGAAGTCAGTTCTTTCTGCCGGACTGGAGTAAGGGCGAGATTGCATTGAACAGCAAGGAGGTTTTTAACGAGGGCATTCTGCTGGCTTATGATAAGGTTCGTCAGGAATTATTTATCAAGCAAAAGGACGGCCCGGATATTTTACTGGGCTCCAAGGAAGAGATCAATACATTCAGTTTGAAAGAAGCGGGCAGAGAATATCATTTCATTAATTCATCTGTTTATTCAAAGGAAAAGCCGGAAGTATTTTACCAGGTGCTGGTTTCTGATCCATCAAAGATCACGCTACTGAAATATACCAAAGGAACTTTTGTAAAAGCTGATAAAAACGATATGATGAAACAAAAGGAAGGTGATATATATGACTCCTTCGTTGATAAGGTGACTTATTATATTAGCAAAGAAAATGGAGAATTGGAAACGCTGACTTTAAAAACAAAAGCCCTGAAAAAAACTTTTGCTGATTTAAATATTAATATTGACAAGTACGTCAACGAACACCCGGGATCCGTTGACGAAGATTACCTGATTTCCCTGGTGATGGAATTAAACAAATAAAATTTACGGATATGAAGAAATATGCTATCATTCTTCCATCCCTGATCATAGCATCCGCTGCAGTTTCTGCACAGGCAACAAATGTTGCCATGGGACAGGAATTCGCGGAGCTGGCCGCTCATCAGGGTTACGCGAGTAATGGATTTTCAGCTTATCAAAACTATTCATCCGGACAGGTTAATGGCAGTCAGTTTTTCCTGCCCGAATGGACAAAAGGAGAAGTGATTACCATCCGCAAAGAAGTGTATAATGAAGACCTGCAATTCCTGTATGATAAGGTGCGTCAGGAGGTTTTTATCAGGAAAAATGATTCTTCGCTGGTGCTATTGACAAATAAAGATGAGATACAATCATTCAGCTTAAAGGATGAACGGGGTACCCGGTATAATTTTGTGAATTCCAAATTGTTTACCGATGAAACACCGCAGGTGTTCTATCAGGTACTGGTGTATGATTCAGCCAAACTCAGTCTGCTGAAATACATTAAAACCACACTGGTCAAGGCAGATTATCACGATTTGATGAAAGTGAAAGAAGGCGAAGTAAATGATGCTTACATTGATAAGTATACATATTATATCGTAAAAGCGGATGGGATTTTACAACCTGTGGAACTGAAAAATAAGAGTGTAAAAAAAGTATTCAGCGAATTGAATCTTCCGTATCAGAAATACATGAACGATCATTATCAGCCGGTGAATGAAGAATATCTGATTGATATGGTCAAACAAATGAACCAATAATCAATTAATACGCTCAACAAAAATTATCAGACTGACTGAATTGATCAGCAAAATACACCCGGTTTTCTTTAATGACATATACATAATAAAATAACCCCCGTTTTCGGAGGTTATTTTATTATGTATTCATCACAAAAGATATTCTACTTATAGTATTTATCTATGACATATCTCGGGCCGGAACTCGTGTTAGCCGTATAATGTATTTCATAATATCCAATAGCAACATTTACGGAATCAAAGGTTGGACCTGATGTAATCGTGACACCTCCTGTTTTCATGGATGCAATGTCATCCGCATTAAAAATTGCAGCAAAATCAATGAGAACGCCCGAACTATCGGTAAATGTAATTTCATAACGTGGCTGAATATAATATCCACTGGGCACTTCAACCTGTGTACCCGTAATTGGAGCAAGTACTGCCGAACCACCAAGTGCATGGCGTTCCACCTGTATTTGGTCCTGTAGGCGTCGTATTGTTCCATCTGTACCAATCCCAATTATAAATACCTGCAATTGGATTACCAATCAGGTGATAATAAATGGTTTTATGGTTGTCAGCTGATTGTGGTTCCTGCCGGAGCAACGGTAATCGTAATTGGTAACATGTAGTTCTTCAATAAATTAATTTTCGAAGGAAACAAGATTAAATGGCACTCCGGCAGAATAATTTGCACCCTTCGGAATGGTCACGACGTCGTGGTAAAAGAATAAATGCTATCAGGAAATTTAGCATAATCAGTGTCCATTTGCGTCGCATTGTAAGCATCTATGCGTCCGCATCATCAATGGCAACCGTGATCTACCTCATCCGATGGGGCAACATATGTGGCTGCATAATTCATATGGAAATAATGTAGTATCTGCATCATCGTAGCCGGAAACAAAATGCGGATCAACACCAAAATTCTGCAATCCACCTTCCGAGATCAGTATGGTTGGCTGCCAGACTTTCAAAATCAGTTCTGCCTTCAACGCTTTTAACACAAGAGGACCAATCAATAACCGCCAAAGCGAGGGTAAAAAGACCCAGTTTGAAAATTCCTATTTATATTATTTCTTTTCATGCTCTGATTTTTTTAAATTGATAATTCTCTAAGATTGCGATTATTGGTTCCAGAATACTTTTGATGTGTAATAATCAATGGTTCCCTGAGCATTTACATTCACTGTATTAGTAGTATACTCACTCACCGGATACAGGTATCTGGTAGGTATCTGCGCATTGGCATGGTGATTTATAAGGAGAAATAGAAATCGGAATATCGGCAGGTAAATGTAATCTGCGATAATCATCATAAGCTTCTATTGGCAGTTACACCATCTTCTGCGATCCATTTCTGACGAATGATAAGTGCAATCTGGGCGTGCAGTTGTCGTTGCAAGAGCCCAGTTCGTATTCGGATTTGACTGAGCAAGATAAGCAGTTGCGTCTCCTGCACCGAGATAATCGAAAGATGCCTGTACACCTGCTTCATATTGCGTCTTGGCTGCGTTGCACCGCCTGGTAAGATATCCTCTTACCATTGCTTCAGCCTGCAGAAAATGACTCTCGGCAGCACTGAGATAACCGCATTTTGTCTGGCAGATTTCAACAGGCCGGGTCCCATGGAAGAAGTACCTTCTCCCGGAATATTGTTCTGGCTTCCCAAAACATTACCCACATAAGCACCAGCGCTATTTTTAGTATAAATAAAAGGCAGACGCGGATCAGTGTATGCATTCAGTGTATTGATCGCATAGGCAGAAGCCCTGTAATAATCCGCCTGTCCGCCACTGGTTGGTTTACCAGTCAGGGTTCTGAAATAACCCCATAACGGATTCTGTTGCTGGTCGTTGTTGGCATAACCTGGAGCACATGGTTCCAGGATTAACAGCCGCATCCTGATCCAAAAAACCGCCGCCATTAGCCGTAATTTTTGCAATTTCACCGGTGATATAAGAATCCCGGCCGGACATCTGCGTCTGGCGAATGAGAAGTCTTAATCTCAGGGTATTGGCGAACTGAATCCACAACGCATTGGCTTCCGGATTGTCAGGACCCGAAGTCTAGGATCACCATCAAACATCACATCGGTATTGCGCTGAGCGACGGCCGCAGGTGAAGTCATTAAAGTAGCTGCTGTATCCAGCTGGTTTGACAAATCTTCATAGATGGTCTGTGCCATCGTCATATTTTGGATTAATAACCAGGGTTCCCTGAAATGCATCTTTGTATGGAACATTATTAAACACATCCACCAATTGTGAGAAAACCACCGATTTCATGGCTTTTGCCATGGCTACATAATATGGCTTATTCTGTGCCTTTGCTGAAGTTTCCACATAGTAATAGTCTTCCAGGTTTCTGTAAGACTGAATCCACAATACATTTGGAGTCTGCGTTGTAGAATAGTAAGAAGCCACATCCGTATTACTTGGAGCATAACTTCCACTCGGCGCCCAGTAACCCATCCATCCACTCAGGTAAAGTGTAGGAGTCAGGTTCACGTTTGCTACCTGCCCACTGGCGGTCACCGTGAGTGCATTGGTAATAACCAATTCAGGAGTCGCACTGGTTGCGGAGTTGGGATTTGGTGTATTGACATCCAGGTAACTCTTGCCGCATCCCGACAAACCGATACCTGCTATTATAATCGCACTTAATACTGATAATTTTTTCATTTCTAAACGATTTTAGATATAAAGTTTTAGGTTAAAAAGTTAGTGTGATATTAAAACCTAAAAATTTAGTTGGTGGTAACTGATTGACGTCAGTATTTCCGGTTGCATTACCATTGGTATTTGCAAATTCAGGATCAGCCCAGATATTGTCGTGAGCACGGATGGTAAACAGATTCCTGGCCACAAAACCAATGGTTGCTCCGTTTACATATTTCAGAGGAGCCAGCGTTTTTGCAGGGAAATTATAAGTCAGAGAAAGTTCTCTCAATTTCCAGAAATCAGCACTGTTCACATAGTTTGCTCCGCCTGAAGGCCAGGTGGAAGCCCAGAATGCATTCTGTGCAGCATTTGGTTTACCGGTTGTTACACTGGTATTCTGAACATATTTTCCGTTTCCGTCTGAAATAACGCTGTTAGGCATCACAAATGGCTGACGGCCGCTGGATACTGAATAGGCTGATACACCGGTGAAATCAAGGGCTGGTCCGATACCATTAAAGAGCACGGCTCCAAAACGGCCATCTGCTACCGCATTTAAAGTAAATCCTTTATAACTAAGAGTTGTCGTAATACCTATTTTGGTAGGCGGAACGGTTGTTCCGAATAATTGTGGTGTGGGATTCAGCGAAGGAGCCCCGGTTACACCATCCACAATAATCTGATGGGTGGCTGGGTCTCTGTTCCAGTCGGTGGTTTGTAATTGTCCGTAAGCTTTTCCAACGGCTGCCACGGTGGTATTTGGAATCTGATTTTCTGTCGCGAAAGGATTCACGATCGTTACCTGGTTCAAACCGTATCCAAGAGATTTAACGGTATTCTTATTATACGCGAAATTTGCCCCCACATCCCAGCGGAAACCGCTTTCTGTTTTTAACAGGGGTGTAAATCTCAGATCCAGTTCAATACCCTGGTTCTGCATTTCACCTGAGTTAACAAAGGCCTGAATGTATCCTGTAGCAGCAGAAATGGTAATGGGAATCGTTTGGTTATTGGTGTTTGTATTGTAAACAGCCGCAGAAAAATTGATCCGGTTGTTCAGGAATCCGAGGTCTAACCCGATTTCGACGTCTTCACTGATTTCAGGTTTGATATTCGGATTGGCGAATTGTGGATTTACGGTATAACCCGCTATGCCGTCCAATTGGATAATCCGGGGCCCGGATCAAAAGTGTTTTGCAATGCATAAGGATTGATACTTACCTGAGCAGTTCTACTAATGGCTGCCCGTATCTTACCAAAACTCAGGAATTTGCTGTTTTGCAATGAGGCGATTCCATCCGTAAATACGAAGGCCGCATCAATGGCAGGATATAAATATGAGCGATTATCGCTTGAAAGCAAAGAATTCCAGTCATTACGCAGAGATCCGTGCAAGTACAGGAAATTCTTGTATCCGATGGTCAGATCTCCAAAAGCACCAATTACGCGTTGTTGAAATAAACTCTGACCCACGGTTGGATTTCCAAGACGGTTACTGATATTATAAAAATCAGGTATTACCAGTGCGTTGGCCGACATACTCATCAGACGTGCATCATTGGCAATTACCTGTCCTCCGACAATCAGCTTAGCATTGAAATCTCCGAAAGTCTTTGTGCCTTCCAGGAGTAATTCGCTGTTGATCGTTTGATTATAACTGCTTGCAAAACCGGAAGTAGGAGCAAATGCTTTTACACTGGAAGGAATATTTCCTGAACCCAGTGTATCCGCAATGGCCCAGGGAGCGAATGTAAATCCGGCCTGGTTATACTGGTTATTATAATCATCCCTTGCGATGCTCACCCTGTAATCAATATCCAGCCAGCTGGTGGCTTTCAGGTTCAGGTTTAAAGTACCCAAAAGATCTGTTTGTTTTTCATTTGTTCTTGACTGGTCAATCTGCCACCATGGGTTACCATAATAAGCATTGAAATAACCATTTGGATTAGCAAATGGATCAGTCTGCCAGTTCTTATAATTCTTGAAGTTGATATTGGCAGGCTGGTTGATGATATTCCAGTACAGAGGTCTGTTCTGGAAATAAGATCCTCCGGTATTTGCACCAAAACTTCCGATCGCAATGGTTCCCGGCAACGTTCCCCATTGGAATGGCGTTTGGTCAAGGGCCGTAGTGCTTGTATTTGTAATGGTATAATTCAGGCTGTAACTGGCCGTGAATATTCCGGTTGAATGTGATCCGTTAAAATGGAAATTGTCTCTCCGGTTCTGGTCATTTGGTATAATACCATGGGATAAAACATCCTGGAAAGACATATAAAAATTACTCTTATCATCCCCAACCGCATAGGTCACACCATTCTGGGTCTGGATACCTGTATTAAAAAATGAAGATTTTGCATCTTTTACAGAACTATAAGGAATAGAATCCTGTTGAATAGTGAATGCAGTCTGGTCGGAATTGTATACACGGATTGGAGCCCCGATCGGAACTTTCTGTCCATTGTATCTTGGACCATAGTTCTGGTTTTCATATGGTACATATACCTGGAAAGGATTATCCCCGATTCGAACAACCCCTGCAAAGGTGTTGGCAGAAAGAGGATTCTGATTTCCTTCACCACCATAAGGTCCAAAAGTGCTCTGGAATTTTGGCAGGTAAGCAATGGATTCAAAATTCACTGTACTGCTTACTGTAATCTGTGGTTTTGGTTTTCCTTTGCGGGTTGTTACGATCAACACCCCGTTGGAAGCCGCGGATCCGTAAAGTGCAGATGCCGAAGCACCTTTCAGCACAGTTACATTGGCCACATCATCCGGGTTAAAAAGAGAGAGATAAGAAATCGGTAACTGAATACCGTCAAATACCAACAGCGCCTGGTTATTACCCAGGATGGAGCGGTTACCGCGTAATGTAACGCGAACATCGGGTTTTACCCCGTTGTTAACCAGGTTGATCTGTAAACCGGAGACTTTACCAGCCAGACCAGTTGCTATATTCACAACCTTTGCCTGAGTTAGTTCGCTGGTATTGATTTTTGCAGTTGCATATCCCAACTCTTTACTCTGCCTCTGAATACCCAGGGAAGTAACAACTACTTCTGATAAACTGGTTGTTTGATGTTGAACCGCGATGTTCAACGTGGTTTCACTACCTACGGGAACTTCTTTGGCAGTTATGCCGGTTCCGGTAATTACAAGTGTTTGTGAAGGTGTTGCTTTGATTGAATAATACCCCTCAGCATCAGCGCTCGTTCCGACTTTGGTCCCTTTTACCCGGATCGTCGCAAATGGGACGGCTTGTCCCGCTTGATCTGTCACCTTTCCGGTAATTACTTTGGTTTGCGAAAATGCTAATGGGCCCAAAAGCACTAGCACCGCTAACAGTGATAGAAATTTTCTCATGTGACTGTGAATTTTGAATTTAGATCGTGCAAAATAGGGAAGTTTTATATCCAACAAAAAAAAATGTTAAATATCCCCCTCTTCACAATTAGACAACATCAAATTCATAATCGCTGCAACGCTGCAAAAGCCGTTTGTTTTTATATATATTATAAATTGGTATTTATTAGCGCTTTATAAATTACTGAAATATTATATTTCAAAAATCCCCCTGTTTAGACCTGAAAAGAGTCATATTAATGGTTTCGAAGACTTCGTGTAACACATTGAATAATTAATAATTAAATGTCATTTTATTAAATAAAAATTAATTATTGGATGGTTAAACTTCAATTTTCAAATGAATAGGTAATGCATAATAAAAAATAATATCTATTCAGTTTTGACCAAAATCAACCTGGTTTATGATATTCTAAACATCACAATAGCATTAATTTAAAAACATATATTGATTATGGACAAGAAATTTCAGGTCATGCCTGGGCGGTTGGGCCGCCAAAGTTCATCGGAAGCGTAACTTCCTCCAGATCCTGGATCTTACCGTTGGTTCCTTCAAAGCGAAGGATGTTCTCAGTCAGCGCTTTCATAAAGCGTTTTGCGTGCTGGGGAGTAAATATAATACGTGATTTGACCTTGCTTTTGGGTGTGCCGGGCATAACGTTAACGAAATCAATCACGAATTCGGCATGCGAATGTGTTATAATGGCCAGGTTTGCATATTCGCCTTCCGCTACTTCTTCGCTGATTTCGATGTTTAACTGATTATTGGGCTGATCCGGCATCGCTATTGGTTTCCGCAAAAATAAGATGTCCCCTTCATAAATCGTATTTCATGTTGTGACTGAATGATTATTTCCTATTGCCACTGAATCAATACCTGGGCGTTTACTTCTGATTTCCGGTTACCCGGAATTTCATCCAGGCCCGTCCCGATGGATGCAGAGCCGGGGTAAAAAGTCTGTCCCCATTTTAACCAGCCGGACAATCTGAAACGTCGGGAGCCAGGGCCGATCAGCCGGCCGAAATCCTGATGAATATTTATATAATAATGTATACCCCTGCCATAAAAGGATGGAAGGGAAAAATGATACAGCAGATCCGGCTCGTAGGCATAAATCCTTGTGTCATAATCATCTGTTTCAAAAACCGCGGCGGCCGTACTGATTGAAAACCGGGATTTCCGGTAACTAAAACCAGTTATGCCCAGGTATCCGTGCCTGGTCGGAGCTCCGGGCACACGAATCCATAAAAATTCCATGCGGCTGTCAAAACTCAAAGCACGGCTGAAAGTATAATCTGTCGCCATTCGCCACCGCTGTTTTACAGGCGATATCAATCCATGCGTGGCCGAATTTGACAGGGTTGTATTTCCGGTTTTTAATTCATTTTTATACAGGATGTTTAGTTTCCATAATTTATTGGGCTGATATGTTGCCTGAAAAAGCAGGTCCCTTCCTGCAGAAGGCCCGTCCACCTGGTATTTGAGCCAGGGGAACATGAACAGGTCATAATACATCTCCAGTTGTAATCCTGTAGCCGGCCTGATGGAGATACCTGAATAAAACCCTTTTTCATTATTGGGCACCGTGTTTTCCGTAAAAGCATCCGTATACAGGGATTGATAGGCAACGGATATATTTCGGTAAAGAAAACTCATGCTGATATGGTCGCTCAGACTTATTAATGCGCCCTGAACAAAAGCAAAATGAGACCACTGGTCCATGGCCCACTCGCCAAACAAATGAAGATTACGATAGGTATAACTATAATCAAAACTATAGTCGGTTAGTCTGGTGCCTTTCAGACTATATAAATTATATGGCTCGTCCTTTTTCTGAAAAGGCCGGCTGAACTGAAAATGGATACAATTCATGCCCATACTGAATAGCTCACCGTTGTAACGAATATTGATCCCGGCCGAAATCTGACGGTTATTATTTCTGTCCGCTATTTCAGCAGGGGTTCTGTGATAGCCACTTTGCTGAAAAGAAGTAAACAGATCTTCTCTGCCCGCTGTATCCGTTTCCATGTTGGTGCTGATCTTCCGGGATGCAATAAACACATTGGACTGCCATTTACCTTTTTGCAGGCTGATCGCAGCACCCCGGTGGAAATTAAATTCTCCGGCTGCATGATAGGGCCTGATGCATTCTGCTTCTCTTTTAATGGCCATCGCCTGACTACTCTTTGTAGTTGAAAATGTTTGCCACTGAATCAATCCCTGTCCCATGTTGACCGTAAAATCACCGATAGCCAGTGATTTGATGATCCCTGCCCGCTGAAGAAAAAAATGAAAAGAATAAAAATCAAATCCATATCGCTGTGCATTTCTGAAAAAAGGTTCCCCCGCATCTTTCTCGCCGCTAAATCCATAAGACAGCAACTGTTTATAATTGTAATTATAACGCACAAAATAATGCTGGGCCGAACCTTCATAATATGATGCATCCGGACCGGAGGGCTTTTCAAATCCTTTCGATTTCTCCAGGACCTGACCGGCTCTCAATAATATGGATGCATTACCTCCGGTCCATCGTTCCTTTAATGCGGAATACACTGATTCATCCCGGCCAACTCTTATATAAGGAATAATATGGCGAATCGTTTCGAGATCCCAGCCTGGTATAGCCTGCAGCTCATGTACGCTTAAAAGGGACCCCAATAGTTTTCTATAGGATATAAAATTTGTAATCTGTAAAAAGTTCAGCATATGCAGTTGTATAAGATCCTCTGCCGTAACTGTATTCAGATTCATAGGATGCCTGGCAAATTCTGTAAGATCCATTTCATAGGAATCATCCGTTGGTTCGGCATCATTTTTCTCAGCTGTGACTTCCAGTTGTTCCTTTCGGAATTCAGGTAATTCCTGTCCTGTTACTCTGATATAAAATCCTATCATAACCGGCAAAATCAGCAGCAGGGATTTTCTTTTTTTCATCCCTTTCTTTTTTTGCCTTCCCAGAGCAGGGTAATACCCGGACTGAATCCCAATACCGGTTCGAATAATGTATAGATCTGAATGGCAAGCCGGTTCTTCTTCCATCCGGATTTAAAAAAAACGGCACCGGCCAGTCCATTCATCCCGAAAGCAAACGTGAATTGCCCGCCGTAACGGTATTCAACGTACCCGGTTATACTTGCCGGTAATCCGGCATCTTTCTTAACCTGAACGGACATGAATAAATCCGGACTGCACTCATATCCGAATCCCATGTTAAAAAACTGTGGCCCTTTTTCGGGATTTGATTTTCCTGCAGTACCAAACACGGGCAATCCCAGCACCCAGCCAGCAATCAGTTTATCAGAAACATGAAAGCAAATACCTGCTTGTGCTGAACCAAACCCGATCGCCGGATAACCGGCGGCTTGATTAAGGAGATATTCAAACCCGGCCCCTATCTGCAGGCGTCCCGTTGTTATTCCGTAGGCCATTTCCAGACCCTGTTCATTGTAACCCGCATCCCCGCTGTGTTGTAGCGATATTCCAAAACCTCCGTTTCCGATGGGAAAGCACGCCGTCATTCCACTATTTTCCAATTCCTTCAGCATCCATTTTCTCTCGGTCAGTATACCAGACTGAAAGTTTTGTATTTCTCCCAGACAGGCAGGGTTGGAAACAAAAGAAAAAGCATCTCTGAAATGAAGACTGTATGATCCTGCTGTTATATATGAATTCTCCGATTGCACATGTGAGATCTGACCATGCACATGCAGACCAAAAAATAAAATACCCGTTAACCGTATCAACCGCATCATATCATTTCCACCAACTGTAAATTAAACCGGGGCGGGAAAAGAAAGAACCGTAAAAAGACCCTAGCGATGGCGTATTAAAACGGGTTGGTTACCTTTGCACGATGCAAATTTTAGATGGACTAATCACTGCCCGCACAATCAAGGAAAATCTTAAAATGGAAGTCGCCGCGATGCAGACTGAAGGAAAAAAAATCCCTCACCTGGCAGCCGTGCTCGTTGGAAACAATGGAGCCAGTGAAACCTATGTGGCTGCCAAAGTAAAAGCCTGTGCTGAGATTGGATTTAAATCCACCATGATCCGGCTGGATGACGGCATCAGTGAA
Organism: uncultured Bacteroidota bacterium; assembly: GCA_963759335.1. Taxonomy (GTDB): domain Bacteria; phylum Bacteroidota; class Bacteroidia; order Chitinophagales; family Chitinophagaceae; genus Puia. The sequence goes on along the minus strand of CAVWYU010000017.1, from coordinate 893,322 downwards.
ACCAAATTGCTTTCTGTGATTGAAGATTTAAACGGAGACATGGATGTGGACGGAATACTGGTTCAGCTGCCCTTACCCAAACATATTTCAGACGAAAAAATAATTCTTGCCATCGATCCGGATAAAGACGTAGATGGTTTCCATCCGGTAAATGTGGGGAAACTTGTGCTGGGAACGCCGAGTTTTGTTTCTGCTACTCCTCATGGTATCATGCTTCTGCTGGAACATTATAAAATCGTTACTGCCGGCAAATCGGCGGCTGTAATCGGAAGAAGCAATATTGTGGGTCGCCCCATGAGCATTCTGCTAAGTGCAAATAGCAATCCCGGAAATTGCACCGTAACCTTATGTCATTCCAAAACACATAATCTCGAAGAAATTTGCCGCAGCAGTGATATTATTGTAGCCGCCCTCGGTAAACCGGAATTTGTAAAGGCCGATATGGTTAAGGAAGGAGCCGTCGTAATCGATGTGGGAATTACACGGATTCCGGATACTTCTAAAAAAAGCGGCTTTGCGCTGAAAGGGGATGTTGCTTTTGCAGAAGTATCTCCCAAATGCAGTTTTATCACACCGGTTCCCGGTGGTGTCGGACCTATGACCATTGCGGCTCTTATGAAAAACACTTTAACAGCTTTGAAGCGTAAGCACTAAACATGATCAGCGAAACCACATTTTTATCCGTCCAGTCGTTACCCGTGATGGAAGCATTTTATACCATCCAGGGTGAGGGGTATCATCAGGGCAAAGCGGCTTATTTTATCCGGCTCGGCGGATGCGATGTAGGCTGTACCTGGTGTGATGTAAAAGAAAGTTGGGATGCATCTGTGCATCCCATGTGCACGGTTTTGGAAATGGCAGCAGAAGCAAAAAAATTTCCCGGACGCATTGCTGTCGTTACCGGTGGTGAACCGCTCATGCATGACTGTCTCCCACTTACCCGCGCATTGCATGCAGCCGGTTTTCATACGCATATTGAAACTTCCGGAGCCTATCCGCTGAGTGGTGAATGGGACTGGATATGTCTTTCACCAAAGAAATTTAAACAACCCCTGCCCGGACCCGTTGAACATGCGGATGAATTAAAGGTGGTGATTTATCATCCTTCCGATTTTAAATGGGCGGAATCTTTTGCAGAAAAAGTAAAACCCGGGTGTAAACTTTTCCTGCAACCTGAATGGAGCAAAAGAGAGAGCATGACGCCGCTGATATCAGATTATATTATGAAAAACCCGCAATGGGAATTTTCTCTGCAACTGCATAAATATATTCAGGTGCCCTGATTGGCTGGCAGTTGACGGTTTGCAGAATAAATTTCACATGCACAAATTGCCATTTGCATATTTAATTCTCGATTTCCACGTTTCTACTATTCTACATTCGCCACACAATGAAGATCATACAGCCTGTTTGTACCGTTTTGTTTTGTTTCCTGATCACAAAGGCATTCAGCCAATATGATCCCTCCAAAATAGATAAGAAAGCGGTTCAGTTATTTGATCAGTCAATGGTGGAGGGCAGAGATGGCAATCTGAAAGAAGGTTTGGTTTTATTACAAAAGGCAGTAACCATCGATAACCGTTATGCCGACGCCTACTTGTCGATGGCGGGTATGAACACCGAATTAAAAAATTATCAGGCAGCTGTAGATAATTACAGAATAGCCAGGTCCATTGACAGTGTTTATTTTAAGGATTATAGTCTCTCCTATTCGATCCCACTGGCCGCATTGGGAAATTTCGAAGCAGCCCTTGCAGCAGTCAATGAATTCAAATCAATTCCCACACTGCACGAATCATCGCAGAGAGCTGCTGACTATAGAATCCGGTCATACCAGTTTGCGATCGATTATGCGGCAAAAAAAAATAACCGCGAATATAAATTTGAACCGCATAATATGGGAGACAGCATAAACAGCTCCGTCTCGGAATATTTTCCTACGATCAGCCTGGATGGAAAACATTTTGTATTTACGAGGAGGGTCCATAGTATCAATGAAGATTTTTATCAATCTGATCGCACAGAAAACGGATGGACAAAAGCCAGGCCCCTCGAAGGAAACATCAACAGCAATAATAATGAAGGTGCACTGAATATTTCCCAGGACGGACAATGGCTGATATTCACGGGCTGTAATTTTCCGAATGGATTCGGTAGTTGTGATTTGTTTATCTCCTATCTATCTGCAGATGGATGGACCACACCTGAAAATCTGGGTCCCAGTTTTAACACTGAATTCTGGGAATCCGGTCCTTCGCTTTCACCGGATAAAAGGGATCTGTATTTTACAAGCAACCGTCCGGGCGGATTCGGAGGAAATGATCTATATGTATGTCACCGGATGGAAAGCGGACGATGGTCGGCTCCGGAGAATTTAGGACCGAACATAAACACGGCAGGTGATGAAAGTGCACCCTTTATTCATGCAGACAACAGCACATTGTATTTTACATCGAACACGCTGCCCGGTTATGGAGGCACTGATTTGTTTGTGGTCCGTAAAACAGCAACCGGGGAATGGGGAATACCGGAAAATCTCGGATATCCCATCAATACAATCGAAAATGAAGGCAGCCTGATCGTATCAGCTGATGGGAAAACGGCTTATTACGCCAGTGACCGGGCAGACACCCGCGGTCAGCTTGACCTCTATTCCTTCGAACTTCGGAGTGATGTAAGGCCGGCAAAAACGATCTGGGTGAAAGGGAAAGTGTATGATAAAAAAACAGGTAAGGGACTTCCTTCTTCGGTAGAACTGGGCGATCTGGGCAATAAGAGAATCATCAGTAAACTCCAGACAGATGAAACAGGTAATTACCTGACGACCCTTCCGATCGGAAATAATTATGCCTTTAATGTGAACCGAAAAGGATATTTATTTTTCTCTGAGAATTTTAATCTCTCCAGTCCGTCCGCAGACTCCGTTTACCAGATGGATATTCCCCTGCAGCCCATTGAAGCCAATGCCAGTATAATCCTAAAAAATATTTTCTTTGAAAACAATCAATATGAACTCAAACCGGCTTCACAGGTAGAGTTGGATGATGTAATTAAACTGCTGAAAGAAAATCCACTCGTCTTCATTCAGATTAACGGCTATACAGATAATGTCGGTAAACCTGCTGACAATCTCCTGCTGTCCCAAAACCGCGCCAAGGCAGTTGTGAATTATCTGAAGTCAAAAAGTATTGATCCGCGAAGATTGTCCTTTAAAGGATATGGTGAGACGGCACCCGTCAGTCCGAACACAACAGAGGCAGGTCGGGCACAGAACAGACGGACGGAGTTAAAGGTGGTTAAAATACAGTAAGTGTGTTGAAAGAGGGAGAATGAAATATGTAAGAAGTCAAAATGAAATGGTGAAATGAAATTGCATAAATAACGGTATGCATTCCCGTGATTTAACCAGATATATTTTTCTTTATGCAATTAGTTTTGGCAAAAAAAATTGCACACCGATCTGCCTTTCCTGATTAGTCTCACACAGGTTCCCCAGGTAGGATCTATACATGCCCGGACATTATTACAGTCTTTCGGATCGGCAGAACAAATATTTAAATCCACCGTTCATGAACTTGAAAATATAGATGGCATTGGCAGGATCAGGGCGCATTCAATCAAGTCGTTCAGGAATTTCTCCATTGCAGAAAAAGAAATAATGTTTTTACAGCGATATGGGGTCCGCGCACTGAGCACATTGGATGCAGATTACCCACAACGACTGTTAAACACACCCGATGCCCCCATTTTGTTGTTCTATAAAGGGAATGCGGATTTGAATAAAACAAGAACGATTTCCATTGTGGGTACCCGTCGAAATTCGGAATATGGTAAACAGATTACAGAAAAAATAATCCGGGAACTGGCCGCTTTTGATGTATTGATCATTAGCGGTCTCGCTTTCGGAGTTGATGCCATCGCCCATAAAACCGCTTTAAAACAGGATCTTTCAACGGTTGCGGTACTCGCCCACGGACTTGCCTCGCTTTATCCGCCTGAACATGGACAACTTTCCAAGCAGATGCTGAAACAAGGCGGTCTCATTACGGAATATATCAGCCACGTAAAAGCAGAGAAACATCATTTCCCTATCCGCAACCGGATTGTGGCAGGCATCAGCGATTGTACTATTGTAACAGAAACTGCCGTGAAGGGCGGAAGTATGATTACAGCCGATCTGGCCAATGGCTATAACCGCGAAGTATTCGCCATTCCCGGGAGAATTTCCGATTTTAAAAGCGCGGGATGTAACTGGCTGATCCGAAACAACCAGGCCATCCTCCTGGAAAATGTACAGGATCTTGTCAAAATGATGGGCTGGGAGGAGAAACCAAAAACTGAAAAGAAACAGGGAGAATTATTTGTTTCACTAACGGAAACAGAACAACGCATTATTGACCTTCTGAAAGAAAGGGAACAAATGCACATTGACGTGATTAATGCAACCACTGGTTTTCCCAACAGTCTTAATGCGGGTGCATTACTGGAACTGGAAATAAAGGATCTGATTTCCATCATGCCCGGAAGGATTTACAAGCTGAAAGCGTAAAGAGCAAAGCGTAAAGCACTTATAATCAATTTTATCGGAGATAATTTTCATCGACAATTCGTTAAGCACTAACCATTAACCATTAACCCTTAATTGAATTTGGTACCAATTTATCCCTTGCATTATCTTTGCACATGGCAAGAATAAATTCCTCCAAAAACCCCCTCCCCCCCAAATTTTTCGGCGACGGTCTTACATTCGATGATGTCTTATTGTTACCGGCTTATTCGGATGTTCTCCCGCGGGAAACAGATATCCGGACACAATTAACAAAAAAAATCAGTCTGAATATTCCCATGCTCTCGGCAGCTATGGACACGGTAACTGAAGCCACTCTGGCCATCGCCCTTGCAAGAGAAGGCGGTATGGGCATTCTGCACAAAAATATGCCCGTCGAAAAACAGGTGGAGCATGTGAGAAAGGTAAAACGGAGTGAAAGCGGCCTCATCATCGATCCTATTACATTGCATCCCAACGCGACGATTGGGGATGCGCTTACGCTGATGAAAGAAAATAAAATTGGCGGCATTCCCATCATCGACGACAATCAGAAACTGGTAGGCATTCTCACCAATCGCGACCTTCGGTTCGAAGAAGACAGAAAGAGAAAAATCCGGGAAGTAATGACCAAGGACAATCTTGTTGTTGCACCGGAAGGAACGGATCTGAAAATGGCTGAAGCGATTCTTAGAAAACATAAAGTGGAGAAACTTCCGGTCGTTAATAAATCCGGAAAACTCATCGGCCTCATTACTTATCGCGATATTCTGCAACTTTCAAGTTTCCCCAATGCAGCGAAAGATGAATTCGGCAGACTTCGGGTAGGTGCTGCGCTGGGCATTACAAAGGATCTTATGGACCGTGCGGCTGCGTTATTACAAATCGGTGTTGACGTGGCCTGCCTCGACAGTGCACACGGTCACAATACCGGTGTACTCGATGCATTGAAAAAAGTAAAAAAGAATTTCCCCAAATTACAGGTGATCGCAGGCAATGTGGGAACGGCCGCTGGTGCAAAAGCACTGGCGCAGGCAGGCGCTGATGCAGTGAAAATCGGTGTTGGTCCCGGATCCATTTGTACAACCCGTATTGTAACCGGAACAGGCGTACCCCAAATTACAGCCATCATGGAAGCAGCTTCTGTTTTGAAACCGCTTGGCATCCCGCTGATTGCGGATGGTGGTATCCGTTATACGGGCGACCTCGTGAAAGCCATTGCTTCCGGAGCGAATGTTGTGATGATGGGAAGCGTTTTTGCGGGAACAGAAGAAAGTCCGGGTGATACCATCATTTATGAAGGAAGAAAATTCAAGCAATACCGCGGTATGGGATCACTGGGGGCCATGACGCAGGGCAGCAGCGACCGCTATTTCCAGGATGTGGAAGATGGTATCAAGAAACTCGTTCCGGAAGGCATTGAAGGCCGCGTGGCATTCAAGGGAAATCTGAATGAAGTCGTGCAACAATATACAGGAGGTTTAAGAGCCGGTATGGGGTACTGTGGTGCAAAAAATATTTCAGCCCTGCAAAATGCACAATTCATAAAAATTACAAATGCAGGTATGCAGGAGAGTCATGCACACGATATTGAAATCACCCGTGAATCACCCAATTACAGTCGCTAGATATCTGTCTCTTTTTCCAAAAAAATCCGGGATGAAGCGTATCGTTATTGCTGTGTTCTTTTTTTTCGGTTGTATAACAGGATTCACGCAGACAAATAATGATTCCTGCACGATGGAAATCAGCCTGCTCACCTGCGCACCGGGCACCGATCTGTATTCCATTTTCGGACATACGGCCATTCGTGTGCGTGATGCACGCAGAGGAATGGACATCGTTTACAACTACGGCACGTTTGATGATACCGATCCATTATTTTATATACATTTTACCAAAGGCATCATGAACTATTCCCTGTCTGCGGAAACATACGACAGCTTCATGACGGAATATGAATATGAGCGCAGAGCAGTTATGGGTCAGGTTTTGAATCTGGACTGTGCAGAAAAAAATCAGTTGTACGAAGCACTGAGAAAAAATACTCTGGAAGAAAACCGCTTTTATCAATATCGGTTTCATACCGATAATTGCACCACAAGGGCTGGCCGTATCATTGAACTCAATACAAAGGATTCACTCCGGTATGAAAACATTTTGCCGCAGCCGGGCCCGAGTTACCGGGATATGATACATGAGTACCTGGACCCGCAGCATCAGGACTGGTCGAAATTCGGCATTGATATGTGCCTGGGTATGAATCTCGACGTGAAACCCTCGAATATACAAGCCATCCATTTTCTGCCTGATTATCTATACAGGGGAATGGACCATGCCACGGAAGGAAATAAAAGAATGGTGGCTGAAAATCAAAAGTTGTTATCATTTCCGGAAACAAAAACTTCAGGAATCTGTCTACGCCCATGGTTGTTTTTCGAATGCCTGTTTCTGGCATTGGTCATTGTGTTTTATTTTTTAGGACTGCCAGAAATCAGACGCCTTTGTTTGATTTTCGATATTAGTTTCTTCAGCCTGATGGGATTAGCAGGTATTAATCGTTACCTTTTATGGCTGGAGACGCTGTGGATGTTGTGTGCAGGAATAACATCAATATTTTATGGGCACTTCCTACCCATCTGGTGGCCGTATTTTTTATTCGCAAAAAAGCAGCCTGGATGAAATATTATTTTCTGGCTACCGCAATTCTGGCTGGTTTTTTACTGATCGGATTTCCCTGGTGGCATCAAAGAATGAATGCTGCTGTTCTTCCCATTCTGGGCATCATTATATTCCGGAGTTATTGTTTATTTCTAAATCGGAATTATGCTGAAAAAAATATTATTCAGGGGTCATGAACTGGTATATGAGATAAGAGGAACGGGAACGGCTGTTATGCTGGTTCATGGATTTACGGAAGACCGCAGAATTTGGGATCCACTATTATCCGGAATTGAAAATAAGTATCAATGGATTATTCCGGATCTTCCCGGAAGCGGCGATTCCTCGTACAACGATTCTCTGAAAAGCCTCAGTGATTTTGCAGAAATCATCAGCGCGATCCTGGAAAATGAAAACTTACAGGAACTCGTGCTGATCGGGCACAGCATGGGCGGTTACATTTCGCTGGCCTTTGCTGAAAAATATCCTGAAAAAATACGCGCGCTGGGACTATTTCACTCCAGTTCATATCCGGATTCCGAAGAAAAGAAGGAAGCCAGAGATAAAAATATCCGTTTCATCCAAAATAACGATCCCTCATTATTTATAGAACAGTCCATCCCCGGACTTTTTTCCGACTATTTCAAAGCGGAACATCCGGAGGAAATACAAAAACTGATTGACCATTACGCCAACTTCAAACGCGAATCCCTCGTACAGTACCTGGATGCCATGAAAAACCGGCTGCGAACCACCGGTGTTCTCAAATCCATCACCAAACCAGTACTTTTTATAATGGGAGAAGAAGATAAAGCCGTGCCGGTTAAAGATTCACTGGAACAATGCCATTTACCCCGGATTTCGTACATTCATATCCTGACCCGCACAGCCCATATGGGCATGATTGAAAATACAAGCCTGTGTAATTCATTTGTCGATCGATTCCTTTCAGCTATTCCCGTTTAATCTAAAGCAGTTACCCTACGTGAGCCGATCTTTCAAAATAATAATACTGTCTCTTTTACTTATGGTGCTGGCCTTCAGGGGTTATTGCAAACATATTAAGGGAGGTGAAATACATTATACCTATCTCGGTCCTTCCCCCACCAAACCCGGGTATGATCAATACCAGCTGAGACTTCGTCTTTTTATTAGTTGCCAGTCTACCACGGGCCAACTGGAAACTACGGTTGTAATGGGCATTTACCGGAACTCAGATAATGAGCTGGTACAGGATGTACCGGCGAACCTGACCTATAGTGACCTGATCAATCTTACAAAACCGAGTCCCTGCATTGTGCATCCCTCACCGGTATGTTACTGGATCCGCGAATTCACCACGATTGTAGAACTCCAAAAAGATCCCAACGGTTATACGGTTATTTTCCAGCGTTGCTGTCGTATTGACAATATCCGCAATATTAATCCCAATATAAATGTCGGCGCTTCTTATTTCTGTGAAATTCAGGGAACCAATTCCATCGGAACAGATGGCGTCAACTCAAATCCCGATTTCGGTATCAAGGATACCGTGCTGATCTGCCAGGGCAAAAGATTCAGGCTCGATTACAGTGCAACCGATGCAGAAGGAGACTCTCTGACCTATGAATTTTCACCCGGATATTCCGGAGGCGGCGAAAATAATGCAGTGGTTACTAATCCCGGTCCGCCTTCGTCCTGGCAGCCATTGCGTTACACGGCACCCTATTCCGGTTTAAATCCACTGGGAGCCAGTGTTACGATCGATCGGAAATCCGGCATTATTTCAGGTGTAGCGCCACCGGGTGGAGATTATGTTGTATGTGTTTTGGTCAAGGAATACAGGACTGGCAAACTGGTATCTTCGCACCGGAAAGATTTTATTATTTCTGTAGACGACCGTTGTGATTTTCCTTCAGCGGACCTTGATCCGGCTTATATTACCTGCGACGGTTTTAATTTCAGTTTTCACAATGAGGCCGCATCCACGCCGCTGGTTCACAGTTATTATTGGGATTTTGGCGTACCGGGAACTGCAGGCGATACCAGCAATGTTGCAAAACCCACATTCACTTTTCCGGACACCGGCGTATATACGGTCATGTTTTTTGTAAACAAGAATGAACCATGCAGCGACAGCGCTTCTACCCAGATGAGTGTATTTCCCGGTTTTTTTCCTGCATTCAACGCCTTTACATCCTGCCTCAAAAACCCGGTAGTATTTAAGGATACCACCCAAACGCGTTACGGAACCGTCTCATCATGGTATTGGAATTTTGGCGATCAGAATAATATGGGTGATACCTCCGTTCTCCAGAACCCTTCATATCAGTACAGCGATACGGGAATGAAATCCGTGACACTGGTCGTTGCCAATAGCAAAGGTTGTCTGGATTCTATTACAAGGCAGATCGACGTGTCCGGCAAACCATCCATTATTTTTCCGTTCCGCGATACGCTGATCTGCAATATTGATACGCTTCAATTACACGTCCTGGGAAATGGAGATTTTATCTGGAGCCCTTCCGCTGATATGATCAATCCAAACTCCGCAGATCCTTTTGTATTTCCGAAAACCACTACCTGGTATACAGCAACGCTAACCGAGCCGGGATGTATGAATTCGGATTCCGTGCGCGTGCGCGTGGTTGACCATGTAACATTGTTTGCGGGGAATGATTCCACGATCTGTCTGGGTGATACAATTAAGCTGAACCCTTCTGGCGATGCATTATATTTTGACTGGTCGCCGGTCGGAAGTATCATGGATAATCCCCAATTAAAATATCCGCGTGTTGCACCTGCAGGAAACACAACGTATTCTGTTGTAGCCAGCATTGGGAAATGTTTTACAACGGGCAGTGTAAATATAAAAACGGTTCCCTATCCATTTTCGGATGCAGGCGCCGATGCACGAATTTGCTGGATGGATTCGACCATGCTGAATGGCCAGGCAAAAGGATCCAGGTATGTCTGGTCACCCTCAACGAACCTGAGCAATCCGGCAATTCTGAATCCACTGGCCTATCCGCTTCAAACAACTGAATATGAACTGCGGGTCTATGATACATTGGGTTGTCCCAAACCCGGCTTTTCAAAAGTTACTGTAACTGTAAATCCTCAGATTATAGCCTTTGCGGGACATGACACATCCATTGTCGTGAACCAGCCTCTGAAGATGCATGGTTCAGGCGCACCTTCTTTTTTATGGTTTCCTGATTTTGGTCTGGACCGCAACGATATACAGGATCCGGTAGCCTTGCTAAGCGACAATCAGACTTATGTAATGAAGACTTTTACCGAAGACGGATGTTTTGCGTATGATACGATCAACATTAAGGTATTCACCACGGCGCCGGATATCTTTGTACCCAATGCCTTCACACCTGGTAATAGTTCAAATAATATTTTCCGGCCTATTCCCGTGGGCATTACCGGCATTGAGTTTTTCAGAGTCTATAACCGGAACGGTATGCTGCTGTATAACACAAGTCAGATTGGTAGCGGATGGGATGGTTATTATAATGGGAAACTGCAACCCGTCGGTGGATATGTCTGGATGGTTCAGGGAACTGATTACACCGGTAAAAGAGTTTCCAAAAAAGGAACGGTTGTGCTTATCCGGTAAAATACAAGCTTAAAGCCCAAAGCCTAAAACTAATTTGTAGATTTCTAATTGTAAGAATTCATCAAATTGTTCAACAATATATACTTTGCAAAAAATCCGGGTACTCGTTCGAAAGAAAATTCCCGGCAATAAAAATTTCATTTAATAAGAAATCTTTGTACTCTTCCAATAATAAATTCTCAATAAAAATTAACTCTTTTAAAAAGGAGTCTTTTTGCGCATCCGATAATATACTCTCAACAAAAAATAATTCATCGTGAATAAGATCATTTGCATTACCGGTGCGAGTTCCGGATTTGGTGAAGCCTGTGCATATAAATTTTCTGAAAATCATTATGACCTGATCATTGCAGGCAGAAGAGAAGAAAAATTAAATGTCCTAAAAGAAACACTCGAACAAAAATTCGGAAACCGGATTTATGTGTTGCAACTGGATGTGTCGGACAGAGTCGCTGTGGAGAAAGCTTTCGGATCTTTACCGGATGAATGGACAAAAATAGACCTGCTTCTGAATAATGCCGGACTGGCACTCGGCCGTGACAATTTTGATGAAGCATCCATGGATGACTGGGAAAGAATGATCGATACCAATCTGAAGGGATTGTTATATGTATCGAAAGCCGTTTTGCCGTACATGATTGCAAAAAATGCCGGGCATATTATCAATATCGGATCCACTGCCGGTAAACAGGTTTATCAGAAAGGAAATGTTTACTGCGCCACCAAACATGCCGTACAGGCCATCACTGAAGCCATGCGAATAGATCTGCTTCCCCATAAAATAAAAGTAACGGTTATACATCCGGGTGCTGCCGAAACAGAATTCTCACTCGTTCGTTTGAAACAGGATGCGAAGGAAGCAAAAAAAGTATATGAGGGTTATGAACCGTTACATGCAGAAGACATTGCCGACATCGTTTATTTCACCGCATCCCAGCCGGCACATGTTTGTATAAACGAACTCGAAGTAACATGCCTGGCGCAGGCGAATGCGTTTTATTTGCTTAAAGCGTGAGGCGTAAAGCGTAAAGTATAAGCACGAAGGGGCTCAATAATATATTATATCCGTTTACGTAAGTACATTTAATCCTCGTGAAATTCGGAGAATTCTCACAAAGGAAACTTTCACTTTTGGTACTATGAAGGTATAACGCTTTGCGCTTTACGCTTTCAGCTTATCGGGGCTTTGGCGCCTGACCGGCCATTTCTGCCAGTGAAATCCTGATTTGTATTCCGGCCCGGGTAGTGGTTACAGGGGGGGAGCTCGAAATTTTTGGAATCGTTCGCCGCTCATCGAAATAAAATTTTAAATTAATACGGTTGTTGATCACATAATCAATCGATGGCGAAATACTGATTACCTGCTGACCACCCACCGGCACAGCAGCATTCTGATCGAGATAACTATTCGTCGTTGCATCGTCTCTTAAACTCATATCCAATCGAAGGGTCAGATCGTTTTCCAATCTGTTCGTCAATCCGTTTTTCCCCATTACTTTAATATGGAATGGCAGTGGTACACCTCTTTTGCGGAATCCGAGACCAAAAACATATTCCGTTGACCGGCTTTCACTCATCTGGTAGTCGATCAGGCTCAGGCTCAATTGTCTGGATTTACTGAAACTGAATTTCGCCTGCAGCTGATTTACAAATTGCATATCCAGATCGATCAGCGGCGCAAATTGTTCACTGATCGTTATATTGGGCACCATGAAATAAGGAACAAAATTTCCCGTGAGGGTATCAATAAATCCCGGTTGACGGATTCCAAATGGATCCTGGAAATTCAGGTTTGAATTAAATGAATTCATACTCAGTGTGCTGTTGTAACCATCGGATATACTGAAATTGCTAAATATTTTTTCCAACCCGGGAATGCGCGTAAGGCCATTGTATGTAAATCTCCAGTTTGGCTTTGGAAGATAACCCGAAAACGGATTGAATTTGATATTGGGGTTGTCTTCTGAGATCAATGCTACGGAATTCGGTGACTTTCCACTGTAAGCTGCAATAAATGCCGGTATCAGCACATCCTGTGCATATTTACCGTAACCCTTGGCATACCCATCCGCTGTAGTAAAGTTTCCCGAGTATGCATTCTGTTTTCCCAATCGCTGGGAAATTATATTCCGATAGTTTTCAAATTTTTGAAATGTGGACGAGATCTGATTTGAACTACTGCTTTCGAAAAGTGTTTTGACAGAAATAAAACTGATACTAAAACTTCCTGCTGTATATGGATTTAATCGCGCAAATCCATTGCTGCCCGTCGTATCCTTATATAGTTCCGTATAATTTTTTCCAAAATTCTTACTCACATTCAACGTGATATTCAAATCCCGCGTAGGTTGTATCTGTGCGGCAATGGTAAGTATCTGATTATAGCTGGCAGCATTCTGAAAGTTGAATAAGGTATCGGTTGTCAACAATCCTTTCTTCGCAAGCCGGTTCACGTAACTGGTGTCCGGTTGTTCTCCAAATATATATCCCCATCCCGGTTCATTTGATTTCAGATCCTGACCCAGAAAATGGGTGCTGTCCATATATCCATATATGGTGGACGCTGAGATCTCTGAATAGTTAACGGTAATATCTTTTACCGAAGTAATAATTTTTGCAAGCGCTTTCACAAACCCTTTCAGGTGCTGCTGTTCGGCAATATCCGGCGGGTGATTTTTCTGATTCAGACTATCATTCTTTCTGCCCGGCAAATTGGGAGGCGGAGCAGTGGTCGTCTGACCCAGCTCTCGCAATAATCGCCATTTCGAATATAGTCGCGTCAGGTTAAAGTCCGCCGTCGCATCTTTTTTCTGCGTGTTATTCAGCGAATTTCCGAGGTTCACGGCCAACGTGGATGCGCCCGTCCACTGGTAGGAGGATCCATACCCGAGTCTTACGGTCGTCCAGTCAAGAAACGGAACTTTATTCGTGGGAACTGTATAGGTGAAATTCGCCGTTTGCGAATATTGAATCGTTCTTCCGCCTTTCCAGAAATTATCCCACATCTGTTTCTTCTGTGCCTTATCCAGTCTGCCGCTGTCTTCATCAACCCAGCTCTTATTCAATGCAGCGAAATCAATATTCAGCGAACGCGTGACATCCCATCGGACGATATAGGTACGGTCGATGGTAAAAAATTTATTATAAGTTTCCGGAATCTGGTATTTACCGCCTCCGACATTGCGCGCCTGGTAAGCCCCGAACTGCCTTACAACGTCACCCCTGAATGTAAGTACAGCGGGTACCGGGTTCAGATTAAAATCTTTTATCAGTGAATACCAGGGTGATCTGGATTTGATCATCTTTTTAAATGGCTCCCAGTATTTAGGCGTTCCGATGAAATTATAACCGAGTCCTCCTTTATAAACCTTCAGTTCATCTTCCTGCGCAATGGGATTATGATGTTCTGTACTTGTAAATGAATAGCTGAAATCGAAATTTTCTATGCTCCATATTTTTAGTTTTTTCGCTGTGGTATTATTTTTTCTGATATTGGTAAAATTGAAACTTCTGATGAGTGTCTCATCTACGGATACCTGTTCAATAGAGTCCCTTTCAGATGCAGTCTTCGCCGCCGCGATTTTATCCGCCAGTTTTATATCCAGGTCATATGGATCATATTCCGGTGTGCTTTTGGTTTTTGAAATGCTGCCATAAAACGGAATGGATAGTCCAAGGTTTTTGGGCAGCAGTTTTCCAAGTTCCAGCTGAGTGGCAGCATCGAGTTGCGTGGTACTGCTGAGTGCACGTTCATTGATACTCTGGTCAATACTTCCAAAGCCGACCGACTGGGTTTTACCCGATAAATAAACGGTTCCCAGATCCGCGATTTTTATATCCACGCGGCCGTTGGCCGCATACCCTCCCTGATCGTTCAGATTTGAAAGGCGTAGTTCATCAAACCAAACTTCAGTACATTTTGCACCCTGCGATACATTTTCCACGCCCAGAAAGAAAGCCTGTACCTGACCCAGGTTGGGATTTCCGAACATGGAATAAACGCGCTGGGTTTGCGTATCAGTGATCTGAAAATATCCGGTTGAATTTCCCGTTGCATTCCGGGCCATTTTCAATTGCACAAATTTCTGGAGATCTAAATTCAGGTTATTGGAATCCGGCCATATGGTTGTCACTGCCGATGAAGGCGTTAACCAGGGCGTTATCTCCAGTGGAATCCTCACTTCATAAAAATTATTGATAAAGTCACTCCCGATCCGGATCACCGCCTGAAGCTGACCATATTTTATTGAATCTGCTGCAATGGAAGTCCCCCTGGATTCCGCATGGATAAACATATCCAGATGTCCATAACGCCGCAGATCATAGTTGGTATTCTTGTAAACACCACGTGTTTCCCCTGGTAATAAGTTACAGATCTGCAGACTCATAGCCTGTTCATTCAACAGCAGATTCACGTTGTTTGTACTCAGCTGCTGTTGCCTTTCAATGCCGGGTGGAACCACATACGGGATGGGCTCACGTGAACTGTTTTGTTCAATGTTGACGGCTGTGACATCCAGCGAAGTCACACTATTGGGGGAAATGGGAATGTATTGACCGGTGGTATCCAGTTCATAATTAAAATTGCGCCATGAATCGCGTATCAGTTGGAATTCTGCAAAACGACAAACGACGGAATCCGTCCATCCGGTCATATACATTCTGATAAACCGAATCGACTTAAAATCCGGAATATTTCCCACCTTCTGTGTATAGGAGGTGATCGGAATCCGGAACTGGTACCAGGTCTGCGGTACGCTATTGGTTCCGACAAAAGTCCTTGAATCGGTGATAAAATTCTGTGCAGGATTTGAAAATGCATCCTGTGTCAGGTTCACCTTATACTCAAAATATTCCTCCAGTTCATTCATCGTATTATCATGATCCAGGTCTTCCTGGTCTGGATATAACGTGCTCGCATCCACATAAGTCGCACCGGGTGGTGCGATGGGTGAATTACCCTGCGGGTTATTGATATTTTTATAACGTCCTACGATCTGGGTTTGCGAAGAATCATATTGAGGTGCGCGATAGTTGAGATAATCATCGGCTGCCGGATCTGCAGCGGCCTTTTGATATATTGCCGAACCGGTTCCAAACAATACGGCCAGCTGGTTTAGATAAGGTGAAAATTTTGCTTGTTCGGCTGTATCATTCATTCCGTCAAAGCCCTGATCCTGGAAGGGGCGATCTGACGGATCGGTACTGAATGCATTCGTAGTCTGAACTGCATTGAAAGGCACCCTGCCCCAGACCGATGAATTGTCAATCGATGCCGGAATATTGGGCGTATTCAAACCGTTCTCATATAATTTTCTGCCGTCTTTTAAAACATCTTCGGATACGGATCCAAGATCCAGATATAACTGGCCACCGGTTCCCGGATTGTTGCCCGCAAGAAAGGGACTCTGCATCCAGAATTCGATGTACTGTACATTGGATGTTTCAAAATCCGTCTGATCGATCGCACGCATGATTCCACCCCATCGGCTTTTGGGATTGGTCAGGTCTCCGGTCGGTGACAGACTGCCCGGCCTTGTATCAAAATTATAAGGACCCTTCTGGGTTGGAAAATAAGACACGTCGAATGTGATCAGCTGTGCCTGGCCGAATTCCGGTGTAATGGTCGGAAATAGTTGAGTGATGTTAACGGGAACAATTCTTGGATCGCTGAAATCCTGATAGTTTTTTACCGGGTTATTGCTGGCGGTTTTATCCTGGAGCGTTGGTTCAATATTATACCAGGCAAATTTTGCGCGGTTATATCCATAGGGCAATGAATCGTTGAGACTGGCTTCGGGGAATAATCCATTGTTCGCCGGCGTGGAAGCGAGTGCCCAGGAAGTAATAGGAAAACGAAGATCCACGGAGCTGGTGGATCCTTCAAAATCATCAATATAAATAGTACCGCTGTTGCCTTTACCGATTTGCGGCGGATGGCCCGGCTGAAGATAAGCGGCTTCACCAACCGCCGTGATCGTACTCATTTCCTTTGAAGAGGACCAGGGTAATTTATTAAACAGCCTGGTCAGTCCGGGCCATTGCGATCGATAGTTTACATCCACACCATACATTGTATTACGAATCGGATCTTCACCATAATTTGTTTTTGTAAAATAGGGTCGCTCATTCAGACGCTCGATCGTTCCCCCGAAGGATAAGGATTCTGTGGCCGTACTTTTTGCGACATAGTCCAGACGCAAGCCCATGAATCCCTGTTGCTGCGTTCCATAACTCGCGTTGTTCTCATATTGTATGTTTACCGGCACACCCGATTGTATGATGGAGGGATTAATCACTTTCACGGACCCATTGGTATAGTCCACCGTATAATCAATATTTTCCCTGAGTATCTGTCCGCCTGCCGTCACTTTTACTGAACCCGGTGGTACGTTAAACGCACCCAGCGATACATCTGAACTGGCCGTACCTTTTGCAACCCCCTGCAGATAATACCTGTCTACCGCTGCAAAAGTTTTTGCCACTTCCTTGATTGTATCGTAGAGTTGTTTGAAAACATATTGAGTGTCTATCGGTTCATTATTGAATGCGAGGTTTGCCAGATCATTACCAAAAGGTTCAAGCAAAGGAAAAATGATCCTGGCCTGTGATGAAACAACCGTAAACCCTTCCACATAATCGAATACTCCATCCGGTTGCGGATCCAGGTGGGCGTTGAGGCGATCCAGTTTCAAGATGGTTAGCAAGGGTACACCACCCTGCGGACCTGCAGGCAAATATCTTTTTGTACCATTACCTGCCTGCTCGTACAGAATATTCATTTGAAACCCGGCCGACTGGATATTGGATAAGTAACTACCCGTTCCTGTTTTCAGGGTATAAATGTTTTTCATCATCAGGTCCCATATCGGCAGATTGGTTCTCTGGGAAGTCGCTTTCAGCATTTTCAGATAAAGCACTTTTTGTGCACCGGGATTCACGCCCAGCGTTGTATCTGGTGGAATATCCTGTGAAAACTCTCCTACCTGATATATTTTTCCATTATAGCTGTACTGAAAAGCAATACCCAACACATCATTGGGCTGAAGGGTCTGGTTCAGGGAAAGAAATCCCACCTGGGCGTTATATGTGTAATCAGTCGGATTTAGTTTTCTGGCGTATACCTGCTCATAATCCTGCACCTGCGTGAGGCCGGCTCCGGTCAGCACGCCAATTACCTGCGTGGACATGCGGCTGCCCGGATTGTTGATGAGGGTTCTATATTCCGAATTGGCATCGTTATAGGGATACGGTTGTGTAGTCTGCGGATGAATATTGGTATTGTATGGTTTTGGTTCACCCAGATCCATCAGAGCTACTACCTGTCTCGCCTGCGTTGATGTTCCGTTGCGATTGGTTACCCATACCTCCATGCGTAAAATTTGAGCCTGCGAAGTGATCACCGGCAGGTTGGACATGGCTTTGTTATAGTTGTCCCTGAAATACTGTGCGAAAAGAAAGTGACGGTTCTCATCATAGTCATCCGCTTTAAACTGGTAGGTAGTGAGCGAGGCCCCACCCTGTAAAGTGGTGGACTGACTCTGGGAACGCTGGCTGGCAACGATACCTGTCACAAATAATTTTCCGAATTGCAACTGTGCCTTGATACCAAACAGCGATTGTTCGGATGCCATCAACACACTACGGGTGGTGAAAGAAGTATTACCTACTTCAATTTTTTTTACGATATCGTCTGAACTGCCGGTGTATTCAAGTTTCAGCTGGTTCATCCAGTCGAAAGATGCCTGCGTATTGTATGAAATCGGGAGCTTCAGTTTATTTCCGATGTTTCCCAGAACATTCACGTTGGCATCCATATTGAAATCCAGTCCGCCGGTTTTTCTTGCCGCTTCGGGAAGCGTCGGGTTCTGAACATTCTGTCCCTGGTACCCGGCCAGGATATCCACATTACCCTGGGGACGGATGTCTATTTTTCCATTTCCGAAAAGGCGGTTGAAGAGGTTACTTCCTGCATTGAGCTTCGGTTGTTCGAGTCTGTGGTTCAGTTCTCCCAGCATGTCGGCGCGCTGGCGGAAATAATTATCCTCCGATTGTCTGGCAGAAAGTTGCAGGTATTCATCATAGGTATAAGCGGTAGGTGTACGGTACCACTTGTTCCCGATTTTTTCCATCAGGTAGTACAGATTTGTCTTCGGATCATATTGGACCGAATCTTTGAGATTTGAGGGATTTTTCAGATTGAAGGAACCGGGTCTGAAGTTGCCGAGCTGATCGCCGCGGCGGTCCTGAATGGGGTAATGAAGTGTATCGGTGAGTGGTCGTTTGGTTGTATCCGGGGCATTTTGCGCACGAACGACTACCGGCGCCCATAAAGCAACGAAGACGGCAGTGATTCTTACCGTGAAGATTATAATCTGAAGCAGATGCCTGGTCAAACTTCCTCAGTAATTAGTTAGGTAGAGATCCCGACAATAGGCTGGCTTAAAGGATTTTTAAAACTTGCTTTATAATGTCTTCGACTTTTTGCGGAACCGGAGCATCCAAAGCCAGCTTTTTTAGAGCCTGTTCGGCTACCTGCCGGGCGATGCCTAAAGACACCAGAGCATTCAACGCATCCTGCTCCAATGTATTGTTTATCAATGGGGAAATATTTGATCCGGTATATTTTTTTCCAACCTTATCACGGAGTTCCAGGATGATCCTTTCTGCCGATTTTTTTCCGATTCCTTTGATGCTTTCCAACTGCCTGGACTGACCCTGCATAATTGCCCGCGCGAGTTCATCAGGTTTCATGGCCGAAAGCATCATCCGGGCGGTTGAAGCACCCACCCCGGAAACACTCAGCAGCTGGATAAACATCTCTCTTTCGCCGGTCTCAAAAAATCCAAAAAGGACTTCATCATCTTCTTTCACCTGGTGATAAATGTGTAAAAGGCCCTTATCCAAATGCTGCATCTGGGAAAAAGTATGGAGGCTGATTTGCACTTCATATCCCACACCCTGCACGTCTATGTGGATGAGTGCCGGTGTTTTATAAACAAAATCGCCCCTGAGAAAGGTTATCATGGTCGCGAAATTAGTATTTTTATACCGCGTATATATTTTATAAAAACCAACGATCTTTGTTGAATGACCCAAAAGATCTCAGCCGCCATTACTGCTGTAGGCGGCTATCTGCCAGAAGATGTTCTCTCTAATGGCGACCTCGAGAAAATGGTGGATACGAATGACGAATGGATCCGGACCCGGACCGGTATTTCTGAAAGAAGAATACTCAAGGGTGCTAACAAAGGCACTTCGGACCTCTGTGTTCCCGCCATTCTTCAGCTATGTGAAAAAAGAGGCATCCTTCCATCGGAAATTGACTGCATTATTGTCGGAACAGTAACCCCGGATATGCTGTTTCCTTCTACTGCAAACCTGGTTTGCGAGAAAATCGGTGCCGTAAATGCATGGGGGTTTGATTTACTGGCTGCCTGCAGCGGATTTTTATACAGCCTGACCACGGGCGCTGCCCTCATTGAAAGCGGCAGATATAAAAAAGTGATCGTTGTGGGAGCTGACAAAATGAGTTCTATCGTGGATTACAGCGACCGGAGCACCTGTATTATTTTCGGCGATGGCGCCGGAGCCGTTTTGCTGGAACCTAACTTCGAAGGTTATGGAATAAAAGACAGTATCCTGAAAAGTGATGGCGGTGGAAAAACACATCTGCATATGAAAGCGGGTGGGTCACTAAAGCCCGCCACCATGGAAACCGTTGCCCGTAAGGAACATTATATCTACCAGGAAGGCCAGCCCGTATACAAATTTGCCGTTACGCGAATGGCGGATGTAAGCGAAGAACTGCTGAAAAGAAATCATTTAACAGGATCCGATATTGCTTACCTCGTTCCACACCAGGCCAATAAAAGAATCATCGATGCCACCGCCAGCCGCATTGGACTGTCAGAGGAAAAAGTGATGGTTAATATCCAGCGATATGGAAATACAACTGCCGGCACGATTCCCCTTTGTCTGTATGACTGGGAAAACAAATTAAAAAAGGGAGACCTGCTTGTGCTTGCCGCTTTTGGTGGCGGATTTACCTGGGGAGCCTCTCTCGTAAAATGGGGGTTTTGAGCCTAACGCCCAACGCTTAACGCCTAACGCTCTTATGCTAACGGTCAACGGTCATCGGTCATCGGTCAACGAATCTCATGGAAATAAAAATACGCAAAGCCGTTTCTTCAGATTGCGAGCAAATGATGCAACTGGTGAAAGAACTGGCCATATTTGAAAGAGCTCCCAATGAAGTAACCGTTACCCTGGAACATTTTATTGAAGCCGGTTTTGGAAAAAATCCTGTATGGTATGCACTGATAGCCTATACCGCAGACGATCCGGCACAAAAAATAATTGGTATCAGTCTCTGGTACATACGTTATTCCACCTGGAAGGGCACACGTTTATATCTCGAAGACCTGATTGTAACGGAAGAATTCCGCGGCAAGGGAATCGGAAAAAAATTATTTGATGCTACAGTGGAAGAAGCCCGGCAACTGAACGTTAGCGGAATGATGTGGCAGGTGCTGGACTGGAACCAGCCGGCCATTGATTTTTATAAAAAATACGGAGCAGATATCAGTAGCGAGTGGCTCAATTGCTCTTTAAGCTTAAAGCACAATGCGTAAAGCGCAAAGTGTTTTGAACTTGGAGTATAAGAATAAATAATATAAAACAACCCTTCCTCTTGAGGCTTTTCGCATTACGCTTACTCAACTCCTAAAGTCTGCGCATTCTTATCAATTTTCCCGATCAGGCCCTGCAATACTTTACCAGGCCCGATTTCAGTGAAATGTGTTGCTCCATCGGCAATCATGGCTATGATCGATTGGGTCCAGCGGACGGGACCCGTGAGCTGATCGATGAGATTTTTTTTGATTTCTTCTTTGTCCATGACTGCTCTGCCTACTATATTCTGGTAAACGGGACATGCCGGATTATAAAAAGTCGTTTTTTCGATCGCAGTTTTTAATTCTTCACGCGCCGGTTCCATTAAAGGAGAGTGAAAAGCACCACCCACTGGTAATACGATGGCGCGGCGGGCACCGGCAGCTTTCATCTTTTCACATCCGATTTCAATTCCCTTGAGTGAACCACTGATCACTACCTGGCCTGGACAATTAAAATTCGCGGCAACAAGCACCTCTCCTGTTTCTGATTCAACTTCACGACAGATCGACTCAACCTTTTCATCATCCAGAGCCAGTACGGCAGCCATCGTTCCGGGATTAGAAATACATGCTTTTTGCATGGCAGAAGAACGGATAATCACCAGGCGCATGCCATCTTCAAAACTTAAAACGCTGTTTGCTACTAACGCAGATAACTCTCCCAGTGAATGGCCTGCAACCATTTCGGGCCGCGCATTATCGACCGTTTTGAAAGCAATAACAGAATGAAGGAAAATAGCAGGCTGAGTAACATTGGTTTGTCTCAGATCTGCTTCGGAACCGGTGAACATGATATCGGAAAGCCGGAAAGCGGCAATTTCGTTTCCCTGTTCAAATAGTTTTTTGGCAAAAGCACTTTTATCATAGTGATTCTTTCCCATCCCCGGGAACTGAGAACCCTGTCCAGGAAATACATAGGCGTGCTTCATATTCGACTTAGAGGTTAAAAAACAAATTTGCCACAAAGCACCGACTCAACAAAGAAAATCTTTCCTGACGTCTAATTCAGATCGGATGATATCAGTTTGATGAATTCCGTTCTGGTTTCATTTTTCTGGAATTCCCCGTAAAACGCTGAGGTTGTGGTAACTGAATTTTGTTTTTGTACCCCGCGCATCATCATACACAAATGGGAGGCTTCTATAACCACGGCTGCACCCAGTGGTTGCAGCGTGTCCCGGATAGCGTGTAAAATCTGTGTGGTCAGCCTTTCCTGTACCTGAAGCCGTCGAGCAAAAACATCCACCACACGTGCAACTTTGCTTAAACCGGTTATCCAGCCATTGGGGATATAAGCAACATGTGCCTTACCGAAAAAAGGCAGCATATGATGTTCGCACAAACTATATACTTCAATGTCTTTCACGATGATCATTTCGCTCATGGGTTCGTGAAATTTTGCTGAATCGAGAATGGCATGAGCATCTAATTCATAACCCTGCATAAGAAACTGCATAGCTTTGGCCACGCGTTCGGGTGTCTTATCCAGGCCTTCCCTGCCGGGATCTTCACCTAATTTTCCCAGGATATCCTTATACCTGTCCATCAGGAAAGCCGTCGTCTGTTCGTCGTACTGTTCTGTTTTTTTATAAGACATGTTTAAAGCTTAAGGCTCAAAGCATAATGCGTAAGGCCTGATTTTTTATATTTCCAAAAATTGTATTGCTATTATTTATAAATCTCAACTTCAAAATGCTTAAGCTTTACGCCTTCCGCTTACCCCGGATATTCCACAAAATTCCGCTCCGTCTCATATAAACGGACACTAAGCCCCAGCGATTCGTCCAGTTCTTTTCGCAGGATTTCATAAATAACAAATACGATATTCTCGGCCGTCGGGTTTAATGTTGCAAACTCTTTTGTATCCAGGTTCAGATTTTTATGATCAAATTTCGCAAGCACATTTTTCTGAATAATGGATGAGAGATCCGACAAATTAATCACATATCCCGTCAGCGGATCCGGCACACCCGTTACTTTCACTTCGAGATCATAATTATGACCATGATAATGCGGGTTGGAACATTTTCCAAATTTTGCAAAGTTTTGTTCATCAGTCCACCCCGGAACAAAAAGCCGGTGGGCAGCGTTAAAATGTTCTTTCCTGAAAATGGCTGTTTTTCTATCCATAAGATTATCCGAAATATTCTACAAAGATGCGTGCTGTTTCATACAGTTTAACCGAATGCAAATGGACTCCGTCCGGCAGATGGCCCTTCAACTGATCCCAGATACCGACAACCAGGTTTTCTGTAGAGCACATCTGATCTCTCAGAAAATCCACTTCCTCATTCAGATTTTTGTGATCCAGTTTTTCTGTTACCCGGTCCTTAATGATATTACTCAGCTTCTTCACATCCATCAAAAACCCTGTTTCCGGATCGGGGTCACCCTTGATGGTTACATATAACTCGTAATTATGGCCATGCCAGTTTTCGTTTGCACAGGCCCCGAACACCTCTTCATTCTTCTCCCGCGTCCAGGAAGGATTATATAATTTATGAGCCGCATTAAAATGTTCGATTCTTGTCAGAAAGACCATTCACTGAAAATTTTTGCAAAGGTAATGCATCGGTCCGATTGGGTAGGTTTCCGGATATTTGCATATGCACCTGCTTTTGCTATCGGCAACGGATCTTGAAATCAGTGAAACGGCAACCTGGCTCAACAATCATACATTAGGCCTTAACGCACTAAAGCCCAAATTGTTGATTGGTGGAATCGGGCAACTGCAAACGGCATATGCTCTGCAAAACAGGATCAGGCTCGAACGACCCCAACTGGTGATTCAGGCAGGCATTGGTGGATCATTTGCAAATGAGGAAATTGGCAACGTTTGTGCGATCGGATCGGAACAAATGGCCGATCTGGGTGTGATGGAAAAATCCGGTTTTGCGGATATTTTCGAAATGGGGCTGGAAAAGCGCGACCGGTTTCCATTCCACGACGGAAAGCTGGCCAACCCCTATCGGTTCCTGCTTGAATGGACCGGATTACCGGTTTTAGACGGGGTAACCGTAAACTCGATCGTTTCATCTGAAATAACAGGTTTTCAACGAAATCCCCGTCGGGTTGTTGAAAGTATGGAAGGAGCCGCCCTTCATTATGTGTGTCTGATGGAAAAAGTTCCCTTTCTTCAGCTAAGGGCTATTTCAAATATTACCGGCGACCGCGATAAAAGCCGCTGGAAAATAAAAGAAGCTCTGAACAGACTGCACGGGCAACTGATAATCATGATTCAAAAACTGGAAAAAGCCGATGAAACTCTCTTTAGGATTTAGCCCTTGTCCAAACGATACATTTATTTTCGATGCGCTTGTAAACCGGAAAATCGATACAGGCCACTTTGAGTTTGACGTGCAGTTGGAAGATGTGCAAACCCTGAACCGTTGGGCGATGGAAAAAAAACTGGATATCAGTAAAGTCAGCTATGGCGTTTGGCCCCGCCTGCAAAAAGATTATACCCTGCTGGATTCCGGAGGCGCATTGGGAAGAGGCGTTGGACCGCTTCTTATATCGAAAAATAATATTCTGCTGAAAGATATCAATCAGCTGACGATCGCTATTCCCGGTGAACAAACCACGGCAAATCTGTTATTCACGATGGCCTTCCCCCAGGCAAAAAAGAAAAAATTCATGATCTTCAACCAGATTGAATCCGCCGTTTTAGAAGGCGTAGTAGATTGCGGTGTCATCATTCATGAAAATCGTTTTACATACATGCAAAAAGGGCTGGTAAAACAAATAGATCTTGGAGAATACTGGGAACAAAAAACAAAATCACCGATACCTCTGGGAGGCATCGTGATGCGTAATACATTTACAGATAAGGAGCGGGCTGAAGTGGACCGCCTGATCCGCGACAGCGTTGCTTTTGCAGAAGCCTATTACCCCGACCTGCCGGACTATGTAACGAAAAATTCGCAGGAAATGCAGGAATCCGTGATGCGGCAACATATAGATCTGTATGTAAACCAATTCAGCCTTTCACTGGGGGATGAAGGACGACGGGCTGTTGATGTGTTGCTGGAGATTTACAATAGTATGGGAATATGAGAGTATGGGAGTATGGGAGTGATTTGAACGTACTCTCATATTCCCATACTCCCATACTCTCATACTATCGCAGGCTTTCTTTGTAAACCCTGATCGCCCTCTCCCGCGCAAAGGCATGCTCCACGATCGGTGCAGGATAATTTAATTCCTGAAAATCAGGCAACCACTTTTTTATATAAGTTCCTTCAGGATCAAATTTTTCCTGCTGGAGTGTAGGATTAAAAATTCTGAAATACGGTGCCGCATCACATCCACTCCCGGCAGCCCACTGCCACCCGCCGTTATTGGATGCGAGATCAAAGTCCAGCAATCTTTCCGCAAAATATGCTTCCCCCCAACGCCAGTCAATTAATAAATGTTTGGTCAAAAAAGAAGCAGTCACCATACGAACACGGTTATGCATGAAGCCGGTCTGATTGAGTTGACGCATGCCCGCAT
This sequence comes from uncultured Bacteroidota bacterium, assembly GCA_963759335.1. Classification (GTDB taxonomy): domain Bacteria; phylum Bacteroidota; class Bacteroidia; order Chitinophagales; family Chitinophagaceae; genus Puia. The sequence continues at coordinate 867,338 of CAVWYU010000017.1, read as the reverse complement.
CCACCAGCGGATACCCGGTCCTGCCTTCACACCAGCTGGAAAATTCTTTTTCATTATTTCTCCAGATAATTTTATCATATGCCGCTTTGAAAGCATGACCCCTGCCTACTCTCGGAAAATGCCAGAGTATCATCTGGTAAAACTCCCGCCAGATCAGCTCGTTCAGGAATACCGGATTCAGCATCAGAGCTTCAGTTGCCAACTGACGTATTGAAATCGTACCAAATCGTAAGTGAACACCCAAATGACTCGTCGCATCCATACCCGGATAATCACGCTGTTTATTATAAGCAATGATCAGATCTCTGTCCACAGTTGGCACCGGAAATATTTGACCGGTATAGGAAAAGCCCATAGAAGCAAGACCGGGTAAGGGTTTGGCAGACTGCCGAAATAAATTCTTTACATATTTTTCTGATGGGTATGAATTCAGGTAATCGCCACGCTCCCTGGTTAGCATACTTTTCCATTTATTACTGTAAGGAGTAAAAACGGTATAGGGAAGTCCATCCTCTTTCATCAGTTCCTGTTTGGAAAAAATAACCTGATCCTTACAGGAATGAAAAGAAATGTTCTTTTCAAGAAGCATTCTTTCAATCTCCATATCGCGTTCGCGTGCATAAGGCTCATAGTCCTCATTAACAAATATCTGTCTGATGGAATATTTCTCAGTGAGAGCTGATATAACATCTATTGGTTTTCCGTAATAAGTTTCCAGAGAACTATCATAACGGGCAAACTCCGATGCTAATGCGTCCACGGCACGATGGATGAACTCAACCCTTGCGTCTTTTTTATTGTCCAGCAGATCCAGGATATTCCGGTCAAAAATAAAAATGGGCAGAACAGGCAGATCTGCTTTCAGGGCATGATACAGGCCGGCGTTGTCATATAATCGCAGGTCCCGCCGGAACCAGAAAATGTTCACAGCCGGCTTCATTCTTTCGCCCCTTTTAATAATCGTATAAGCATGCCCGTTAGCTCGCGGGAATAGTAGGTATTTTCAATGCAAATGACCGGCCGGATCGGCCGGATGGCATTCGTAATAAATATTTCCTCCATCTCAAATATCATATCTTTTGTAATGATTGTCTCTTCCACCTGGAATCCCAGGGAGGGCAGTCTTTCCAGCAATTCCCTTCGTTTCGTACCAGCTACGCAACCCTGTGACAGCGCAGGCGTGAACAAAACTCCTTTCTGCACCATAAACAGGTTGCTGGAACTGGTTTCACAAATATTGCCCCGGCTGTTCAGGATGATGGCATCGTCAAATCCATTGTCTTTTGCAAACTGAATAGCGAGCGTATTCAAAAGATAATTATTGGTTTTCAGATTGCTAAGTATACCGGTTGATTTCATCTCGCCTTTATAAATTGTAAGCCGGAGAGGTATCAGGTTTTCTTCCGGAAAAGCAGCGGTTTCGATAATAAAAACGGGTTTGTTGCCGGCGGGCAGAAGAACAGGACCATCCTCCCTGAAAATATTTAGTCTCACGCGTGCGCTGGTGGATGCCGAGTTGGTGTTACAAAGTTTTACTATTTCTTCAGACAGAAACTCTTTTGTAAATCCTTCCGATAAATCAAATTGCAGGATCGTCAGTCCCTTAAAAAGACGATCGAAATGAAAATCCAGGTTTTCTATTTTCTGTCCATCCCAATACATGGTTTCAAAAACGCCGTCTCCAAACCGGAGGCTGCGGTTAGCCGCCGTAGCTACAGGCGTTTGACGGTCGATCAGATTACCATTATAATTGATTCGAAGAGTCGGTTCGTTTCTCATTGTTGTTTCGAAGGTAGGAGGATCACATGGTTTTGCATGGAGTTGTAGTATTTGGAACCGGACAGGAACCGTTCGGAACCGTGCAGTCTGGCTGAACCATCGCCAATTATATGCCTGATAATCAATTTAAATCATTGTGGCACCATTTAGGCAAGCCTAAAGCCAAAGCCCTAAGCCTAAAACCAATACGGATAATCAATCTGAATTGTAAAGATTTTTTTGGGATAACGGTTGTGAGCAATGGACTCAGCATAAAAAGATTTTAGGCTTTAGACTTTGGGCTTTAGGCATAAAAAGATGATAAAAAACTTCTTCATAGTAGCATATCGCAATCTGAAACGAAACCGGATCTTTTCTGTGATCAACATACTTGGTCTCGGGATCGGGATGGCCAGCGCCATATTAATTTTCTTATGGATAAATGATGAGATGAGCTTTGACCGGTTTCACGCAAAGGAAGACAGATTGTTTCAGGTTTACCGCGAAGAAATAAGCAATGGCCATTCTGCTGTAATGGATAATTCACCCAAGATTCTGGCCCATACATTAAAAACCGAGTTTCCCGATGTCGAGGACGTAGTACGTTGGCAGAATACGAATTTTTTACTCTCCGTCGGCGACCGTCATTTTAATGTGCCGGGTAATTTTACTGATTCAGGATTCCTGAACATGTTTAGTTTCCCTACACTGGAGGGTGTGCGGAATTACAAACTTAACGACCCGAAGGGTATCGTGATCACGGAATCTCTTGCTACGAAGTTATTCGGAAAAGAATCTGCAGTGGGTAAACAGATCAGAGTGGACAGCGCAGATCTTTTCGTTGTAACAGCCGTATTAAAAAATCTTCCGGAAAACACTCAATTCCGTTTTGAATACCTTCTGCCGTGGTCCTACCTTCAAAAAATCGGGTGGGATAATGGTTATTGGGAAAATAATTCTGTACGTACTTTCTATACACTAAAACCAGGTGTTTCGGCGGCTTCTTTTGATGCAAAAATAAAAAACCTCATCGTCGATCATACGAAGCACGAACAGACGCCATCCAATGACAGATTATTTGGACATCCGGCTGCTAAATGGCATCTCTACTCCAATTTTGAAAATGGCAAGGTGGCCGGCGGAAGAATTTCCATTGTGCGCCTGTTTAGCCTGATCGCTTCTTTTATTTTGTTAATCGCCTGCATCAATTTCATGAACCTGAGCACAGCACGCAGTGAAAAAAGAGCCAGGGAGGTTGGTATCCGGAAAGTGGTCGGCGCCGCAAAATCTCTTCTGATCTGGCAATTCCTGGCAGAGTCACTGATGTTCAGTCTGATCGCCGGCGTACTGGCAGTACTGGTGGTGGAACTGAGTTTGCCTGCTTTTAATCTGCTCGTGGGTAAAAGTCTTTTTATCGATTTCGGTGATTCACATTTCTGGACAGTGGCATTCGGATTTATTCTGCTCACGGGCATGCTGGCCGGCAGTTACCCCGCGTTCTATCTTTCTTCATTCAAACCCATCAAAGTTTTAAAGGGCGCCTTAAAAACCAGTCGCGAGGGAATTGCACCCCGGCAATTTCTGGTGGTGCTTCAATTTAGCTTCGCTATCGTACTGATTATTTCGACCATCGTTGTTTTACAGCAGATCCGTTTCGCACAAAACAGAGATTCCGGATATCAAAGGGACAACATTGTGTATAATTATATGCAGGGAGACATTAGCAAAAATTACACAACGATCAGGAATGAACTAATCAGTAACCGCGTGGCCACTGATATCACAAGAACCAGTCAGCCCATGACCCGTCACTGGTCGGATAGCTGGGGATTTCAATGGACGGGCTCTAATGCAGAGGATCAAAAAACGGATTTTATCTTTTTTGCTTCTGATAACAAATTTGTGGAGACCATGGGATTGAAGCTTGTGACCGGCCGTGATATCAACACCATTTCCTATCCGACGGACTCCAATGCGATGCTTCTGAACGAAGCCGCTGTAAAAGTGATGAGACTTAAAAATCCGGTCGGTACGGAGGTCAGAATGGGAGATTCGCACTGGCATGTAGTGGGTGTAATCAAAGATTTTATTCTCGAATCGCCTTATTCGCCCATCGCGCCTATGATCATGGTGGGTCCGTCCAGTCTTTCATTTTATGTACTGAATATGAAATTAAATCCGGCAAATAGCGCATCGGACAACCTGAAAAAAGCCGAGGCGATATTTAAAAAATATAATTCTTCCTACCCTTTTGAATATTATTTTCTCGATGAAGACTACGCAAATAAATTTGCAAATGAAAAACAGACCGGTAAACTAGCCGGTCTCTTTGCCGGGCTGACCATTTTTATTTCCTGTCTCGGGTTATTCGGATTGTCAAGCTTTACGGCAGAAAACAGGATAAAAGAAATTGGCATCCGGAAAGTTTTAGGGGCTTCTGTTCTCAGCATCACGCAATTATTATCCAGAGATTTTATAAAACTGATTTTACTATCCTTTCTCATAGCGGCACCGTTCGCCTGGTGGGCCATGAACGGATGGCTTCAGTCATATCAGTACCGCATTTCGGTAAGCTGGTGGATATTCGCGGTTACTTTATTACTATCGGTTGCCATCGCCTTAATAACCATTAGTTTTCAGTCAGTGAAAGCGGCTTTGATGAATCCGGCGAAAAGTTTGAGATCTGAATAAGCAGGAGGCCTGAATCTGGATGCGAGTTCGTTAATATTTTCAAATGAAGGGAGATGACCGTTAGAATTTAATTTAAAAAGTGGGCCAAAAGCTTCGCGCTTCCAGCCTCAAGTTGATAACATGCTAAGAAACTACATAAAAATCGCTTTTAGGAATCTCCGGAAACAGAAAGGATTTTCTGCCATTAATATCCTTGGTCTTTCACTGGGCATGGCCTGCAGCCTGCTGATTTTATTATGGGTGAAAGACGAAAAGAGTGTGGACGCCTTTCACAAAAACGGAAATAATCTATATTATATCTATGAACGAAACCACCTTGGCGGGAAAATAGAGACATGGTACTGGACACAAGGACCGCTGGCAGAAGAACTGAAAAAAGAAATTCCGGAAATAAAAGCAGCTACTCCTTTTTCATGGCCCTCTGTCAGCACGTTCACCGTCGGCGAAAAAATCTTAAAACAAAACGGATTTAGCGCAGCGAATGATTTCTTTTCCATGTTCAGTTATTCCCTGCTGGAAGGCCGGGCAGCAGATGCGCTGAATTCACCCAATAGTATTTCCATTTCGAGAAAAATGGCGGCTGATTTTTTTGGCAGTCCTTCCGCTGCAATCGGAAAAACCATCCGTTACGAAAACAAAAAAGATTTTACGGTGAAGGCTGTCTTTGAGGATCTGCCACCCCAGGTCTCTACACCTTTCGATTATATCATCAGCTGGACCGCTTATCTGGAGGATAATGGATGGGCGAAGGACTACGGAAGTGTTGACCCGCGCACAGTTGTTTTATTGAGAGAAGGAGCGAATCCATCTCTGGTAGAGAAGAAAATAGAATATATCCTGGATAAATTTAATACGGAACTGGGCAAGGGTAACCGTATAGAATTGGGACTTCAGAAATTTGATCAGTACTACCTGCATTCGGAATTCAAAAACGGTTATCCGGTCACCGGCAGGATCATCTATGTTCAGCTGTTCAGCCTGGTCGCCATTTTTATTTTACTGATCGGCTGTATCAATTTCATGAATCTGACAACCGCACGTTCTATGAAACGGGCCCGCGAAATTGGTGTGCGGAAAGTTTTGGGTGCCCGGCGCTCTGTACTGATTCCGCAGTTCATAGGTGAAGCGGTTCTCATGGCCATTATCGCCATGACCGTTGCGCTGATCCTCGCCAGTCTGGCATTGCCTGCTTTTAACCAGCTTACGGGAAAACAAATCGATATTCCATTTACGCAATTTAGTTTTTGGATCAACATACTATGTATCTGTCTGATCACCGGGATTTTTTCCGGCAGTTACCCCGCTTTTTATTTATCTGCCTTTAATCCTGTTCAGGTATTGAAAGGAACATTGAAATCAGGAACCGGCGCAGTCTGGTTCCGTAAGGGACTGGTTGTTTTTCAATTCGTACTTTCCATCATCCTCATTATTTCCACGATCCTCATCTCGCGACAGGTTGATTATGTGCAACATGCGGACATCGGATATAACAGGGAAAATCTGCTGTATATTCCGGTGGAAGGAAACCTGGCTTCCAGGATCGACATATTTAATATAGCAGCGTCCCATCTGCCCGGTATAAAAAATGTGAGTGAACTGACCGAGGCTCCTACGGAAATGAATAACGGAACTCTTTCTGTCGGATGGTCCGGAAAAGATCCTCAACAAACGGTTCGTTTCATTCAGGATGAAATCGGTCCGAATTTCATGCGCACCATGAATCTGAAACTGGTAGCCGGAAGAGAATTCCCCTCTGATGGAACGTATGATTCAGTGGGCTGCATATTAAATGAAACAGCTGTCAGACTGATGGGATACAAAAATCCGGTGGGCAAGCCGGTTTTTCGTGGCAACTACCGATGCCAGATTGTCGGTGTCGTGAAGGATTTTCATTTCCATTCTCTCCACGATCCCATTATGCCGCTCATATTGGGTATGGGACGTTCGGGTAAGGAGAGCCATTATGCTTCCATTTTAATACGTACGGAAGCCGGTAAAACGAAAATGGCTCTGGATGGATTGAAAAAATTATGCAATGAGCTGAACCCGGCCTTTCCGTTCAGTTATAAATTTTCAGATGAAGAATACGCAAAGCTTTACAAAAGTGATCTGGTGATCGGCAATTTGTCTGTGATATTTGCGGGACTCGCCATTTTTATATCCTGCCTTGGATTGCTGGGACTGTCCATATTTACGGCATCTCAGCGGGTAAAAGAAATTGGTGTTCGAAAAGTATTGGGAGCCAGCGTCGGATCCTTATTTAATTTATTATCAAAAGAATTTTTAATACTTGTAGGTGTAGCGTTTGCCATTGCCGCTCCTTTGGGATGGTGGGCGATGGATAACTGGCTGAACAATTTCGCCTATCGCGCGCCCGTCCCATGGTGGGTGTTTGCCATTTCGGGTTTGCTGGCGATGATGATCGCGATGGTCACTGTTTGTTATCAGGCACTAAAAAGTGCGCAGGCGAATCCGGTAAAAAGCCTGAGGTCGGAATGAGCAAAAGGCAGGAGGCGAAGCGGGATGACAAAAACGATTAAAATGAATGTAACCCGGGTGGGTGCGACAGGATGTGACCGAAACTTCACATTCCACACTTCACTCATCAAGCTAAAAGAATGATTAAAAACTATTTCATAATTGCATGGAGAAATCTCGTCAAAAACAAAGCTCATTCTTCCATCAATATTGTGGGACTTTCCGTCGGTATGGCCGTGGCAATGATTATCGGACTTTGGATATGGGATGAATTATCCTATGATAAAGACAATCCGAATTATGAAAGGATCGCCCAGGTTATGCAAAACAACACCATCAATGGTGAAGTTGGCACCTGGGAGTCCATGCCTTATCCGCTGGGTGCGGAACTGCGCAAGAACTTTGGCAGCGATTTTAAATATGTGCTGATGTCTTCCTGGACGGAAAAACATTTCCTCTCTGTGGGTGACAAAAAAATTACGAAAAATGGAAATTTCTTTGAGCCCGCGGCGCCGGAGATGCTCAACCTCAAAATGCTGAAAGGAACCCGGAAGGGATTAAGCGAAACCTTTTCGATGCTGATCTCTGCATCCGTGTCGAAGGCTCTTTTCGGGGAGACGGATCCGATGGGCAAACTCATCCGGATCGATGATAAGTTAAATGCAAAAGTAACCGGTGTATTTGCCGATCTGCCCCGCAATTCCCGGTTTTCGGATATGTCTTTTATATCACCCTGGAATTTAAAATTGTATAAGGACAGCTGGATACAGAAAATGAATAATCCCTGGGGCAGTAATGCTTTCCAGGTTTTTGTGCAGGTTGCCGACAAGGCCAATATGGATGCCGTTTCAAAGAAAATAAAAGATGCCAAACTGAACAATGTTTCCAAAGAAGAACGCAGGTATAATCCACAGTTGTTTCTTCAGCCCATGAAAAACTGGCATCTGTACGCCGAATTCAAAAACGGAAAAAATATTGGCGGAAGAATTCAATACGTGTGGCTCTTCGGAATCATTGGCGGCTTTGTCCTGATTCTGGCGTGCATCAATTTCATGAACCTGAGTACGGCACGTTCACAAAAAAGAGCCAGGGAAGTAGGGATCCGGAAAGCTGTGGGTTCGCTGCGTCAGCAGCTGATCAGCCAGTTCTACATGGAATCCGTACTGGTTGCCTTCATCGCCTTTATTCTCGCGCTGGCACTGGTGCAGCTCATGTTGCCACTCTTCAATAGTGTCGCTGATAAGAACATGAGAATCCTTTGGACCAATCCCCTGTTCTGGATATTCTGTTTTGTCTTCACCGCCATTACCGGATTGATTGCCGGAAGTTATCCGGCTCTGTATCTTTCGTCCTTTCAACCCGTGAAAGTTTTAAAAGGAACATTTCAGGCAGGGCGTTTTGCCGCCGTACCACGCAAAGTGCTGGTGGTATTGCAATTCACTGTTTCAGTGATCCTGATTATCGGCACTGTTGTTGTTTTCCGGCAGGTGCAGTTTGCCAAAAACAGGCCCATCGGATATGACCGAAACGGACTCGTGATGGCGCCGGTACTAACGCCCGAAATACATAGTCATTTTGAAGCCGTTCGCAACGACCTGATCAATGCGGGTGCCATCTCGGAGATGACGGAAGCCGGCGGACCGACCACAGCAGTATGGTCCACCAATGGCGGATTCATGTGGAAGGGCAAGGATCCGAATCTGGGTGTGGATTTTCCGAATACGGGTATTACTTATGGTTATGGCAAGACCGTCGGCTGGCAATTTATAGACGGGCGCGATTTCTCTAAATCATTTTCAACAGATACAGCCGCTTTTATTCTGAATGAAACCGCTGCGAAATATATCGGGTTAAAAAATATCGTGGGTGAAACCATTACCTGGGATGACCATCCTTTTAAAGTGATTGGCGTGATCAAAGACATGATCATTGAAAATCCCTATCAGGCTATCAGACCTCAATTATATCATATAGATACAAATCCGGATTCGTATGTAATTCTGAAAATAAATCCGAAATCGGGTGCTTCCGCTTCCATGGAAAAAATAAAAAAGACCTTTGCGTCTTATAGTCCGGCAGAGCCTTTCGATTTTCAATTCGCGGATGAAGAATATGCAAAGAAATTCGGTGACGAAGAACGCATCGGCAAGCTGGCAGGATTCTTCGCGGGACTGGCCATTTTTATAAGCTGTCTCGGACTTTTTGGTATGGCCTCTTTTATGGCAGAACAAAGAATCAAAGAGATCGGCGTGAGAAAGGTTTTAGGCGCCTCTGTTTTAAATTTATGGGGACTGCTCTCAAAAGATTTCCTGGGTCTGGTGATGATTTCACTGGTCTTTGCGGTGCCCCTGTCAATTTATTTCATGGCTAACTGGCTGGGTAAATATTCTTACCATTCCGATTTATCCTGGTGGATCTTTGGTGCAGCCTGTGCCGGTGCATTGTTGATTACGCTGCTTACCGTGAGCTACCAGGCCATCAAAGCTGCCATGGCGAATCCGGTTAAAAGTTTGAAAACTGAGTAACAACAACAAGTATGGAAGTACTGGAAGACTGGAAGTATGGAAGTGAAAGTATTAGAGTGGCTAGTCAATTATCTTAAAACTAAAACTTAATAAATAAAAACGTATTAAGAAGTTTGGCCTTAGCCTTGGGCCTTAGCCTTAGCGATATAAAAACAAAAATCATGATTAAGAATTACCTGATGGTTGCCTGGAGGAATCTTCTAAAGAATAAGATTTATTCCTTCCTCAATATTACCGGACTGGCAGTCGGACTTGCCAGTTTTCTTCTAATTGCCTTGTACATGATGGATGAAATAAGTTATGACCGCTATAATGTAAATTCCGACAGGATCTATCGAATCAATTCTGATATCAAACTGGGTGGCGGTGAGCTTCATATGCCCGTCACTTCAGACATGATGGGCCAGCTTCTGATAAAAGATAATCCTTCCATTGAACAGTATACCCGGATATACAATTCAAACGGTAGCAAACTGATAAAAAAGGACAAGGTCTTTATTATTGAAAATCGCGTGGCTCATGTCGACTCCACCTTCTTCGATGTGTTCACACTGCCCGCCATTGCCGGTAACACGCATACGGCTTTAAACGAACCCAATACCGTGGTGATCACAGAGTCCACCGCCAAAAAATATTTTGGCAGCACCGACGTGATCGGTAAAAGCATCGAGACAAATGATGAAAAGAATCCCGTTTATAAAATTACCGCAGTCATAAAAGATATTCCTTCCAATTCGCATTTTCATTTTGATTTCATGTTCTCCATGAAAAATGCCGGTTATGAATGGGGACAGCTGACCAGCCATAATTTTCATACTTATCTTTTATTGAAAAAGGGAGCAGACTACAAAAAACTGGAGAAAAATTTCGCTCAGTACATTGATAAGTATGTGCTGCCTTCCGTCAGGCAATTTATCAAGATCAGTAGTATGGATGATTTCAGAAAAGCCGGCAACCAACTGGATTACACACTGATTCCATTGACAAAAATCCATTTATATTCTGACCGGTCTTTTGAGCTCAGTCCCAGCGGGAATATTCAGTATGTTTATATTTTTGGAGCGGTGGCACTTTTTATTCTGCTGATCGCCTGCATCAATTTTATGAATCTAACGACTGCGCGGTCTGCCGGCCGTGCCAAGGAAGTCGGTATTCGCAAAGTGCTGGGAACAGAACGCAAATTTCTGATCTTCCAGTTTCTTACAGAATCCACTTTGATGGTGATCTTTTCATTAATACTGGCGATCGTAATTGCTTATCTCGTCCTTCCTTTATTCAACGATGTCGCCAGCAAATCGATGGTGCTGGGCAGCTTGTTCTCACCTTATATTCTTCCTTTGCTCATCGCACTTCCCTTTGTGGTTGGTGTGATGGCCGGCAGTTATCCGGCATTTTTTCTATCCGGATTCAGACCGATTGAAGTGCTGAAAGGAAAACTAAGACTTGGATCCAGCAGCGGCGGACTCAGAAGCGTACTTGTCGTGTTTCAATTCGTTACATCCATTATTTTAATCGTTGGCACCTTCGTTATTTACAAACAACTGCATTTTATCCAGACAAAAGACCTGGGTTATAATAAGGACCAGGTGTTAACCATCAGAAATACGTACACTATGGGCGATCAGGCCATTCCTTTTAAAAACAGTGTACTGCAGATGACGGGCGTGCAATCAGGAACGCTGAGCAGTTTTTTACCGGTATCCAATTCTTCCCGCAACGACAATACATTTTTTAAAGAAGCCACCCTGGACATCAACGGAAGCATCGATATGCAGACCTGGCGGGTGGATTATGACTACTTTAAAACACTGGGCATACAGGTCATTAAGGGCCGTGCATTTTCGCCTGACTATGGAGGCGATTCGACGTCCATACTCATCAATGAAACAGTAGCACAATTTTTGGGATATGCGGATCCCATTGGTAAGAAAATATATAACAGCGAAAATCCCGGCAAGATCGATGCCCATACAATTATCGGAGTGGTGAAAAACTTCAATTTTGAGTCATTGAAACAGGGAGTTGGCCCGTTGTGCTTTTACCTGGGAAAGAATGCAAGTATGGCATCTTTTAAAGTAAATACAGCAAATATCACCGGACTCGTGAATAAAATTGAAACGCTCTGGAAACAGATGAGCCCGGGTATGCCCTTCAATTATACTTTCCTCGATGAGTCCTTTAATGAAATGTATCAGTCGGAACAAAGAGTGGGAAAAATCGCCATCATCTTTTCGACGCTCGCGATCCTGATTGCCTGTCTCGGACTTTTTGGTCTGGCCACATTTATCGCCGAACAACGCACTAAAGAAATAGGTATCCGAAAAGTACTTGGCGCCAGTGTGCAGGGTATCGTGCAATTGCTTTCCAAAGACTTTTTGAAACTCGTGGCCATTGCGTTTGTTATCGCCGCTCCCCTCTCCGTGTGGATCATGAACCGGTGGCTGAGTGATTTTACATACCGCATTCCCCTGTCCTGGTGGATCGTTGGTAGCGCTGGTGTACTGGCTTTACTGATTGCTCTGGCGACGGTCAGCCTGCAGGCCATCAAAGCTGCCATTGCGAATCCGGCCAGGAGCCTTCACTCTGAATAAAGGCATTACTGAATTACCGGTTGCCAAAACTAAGAATGGCTTAAGACAGTTTTGTTTATAATTCCAGACTAACTACAATGCCTGTTTATTCTAAAAGGTCTTTTCGTTCAGAAGGATTGCAGAAACAGGAAGGTTAGATATTCTGTTTATATCATCTCACGGGATTGATTATTCCCAAACTCCGGTTTTAAAAATTCCAGGCATCATTCGGCTGAAAAGGCAGGACCAATTTTTGATGGTTATAAGGGTTTTCGGACCGAATACCCTAGCCGGGCCTGTATACGCCTTGTATTCACCCGTGTATTTAATTGAAAATCAAATTATAAAGAAAAGAACCATGCTGACTGCCGGCTTAACCCGCGATTATTATCCCCAGACCATTCCCATATGATAGACACGCAACGTTTTGCGACCGAAAATCTGAATGAATTAAAACTGGATTCTCCGACCCGGAAAAGGCTCGAGTTTTCATTTTTCCCTGAATATGCCCATTTTCTCCTGGAACATAAACTAAACGATCTGGCTATTCTTCAAATTCACTTATTCAGAGAATACAAGCCACCTCTGTTCAGATATTTCGAAAAAAGGTCAGATGAGGAATTGATTTCACTGGGCGTTGATGGAATGCGCAAATTGCTGTCTGCGCTGTCCGGTCAAAAACCGGTGGAATATATAGAGAATTCCCTGAGGGACTGGCTGAATAATCAGTTGCCGCAAATATCCAGGAACCAGATTGAGGCAGAGGATATAACCATGATCAGCCTGATCAGAAGACAAATTTTCAGAAAATTTATCGCTGAGTATACCACCGAAATCCAAACAGTTATCCGGGTTTTAAATGAAATCGATGATTTCACCACCATATCAGAAACCATCTCTTTAAAGTTATTATTAAAACTCCAGCAGGACCTGTACGAACAAAATCAAAAACTGGCTAAAATCGGAAACTGGGTATGGGATCTCAAGAAAAATACATTTACATGGTCCCGGGAATTATACCATATATATGAAATTGATAATGCCGATGTCAATCAGATTGACCTGGCATCTTATAATCATCCGGAAGATGATCCCATCGTGAAAAACGAGATGGAAATCTCGATGAAAAATAAAACGGCGCATGATTTCTTCTATCGGATCATTCTTCCCGACGGCAGGATAAAAACGCTCCACGCCATGGGAGAAGTAATGACCAATGCAAATGGTGAAGCGGAAATGCTTTTTGGAACGCTGCAGGATTTCACGACTCAGAAACTCATTCAGAATGAGCTGGAAAATAACCAGTTTTTTGTTCAAAAAATAGCGGATCTGACACCGTCCATGATTGCCGTGTACAATATCCAAACGGGAAAATTTCTTTTTATGAACCGGGCTATTGAGTCACTGCTTGGTTATAAAAAAGAAATCGCCTTAGCAGGAGGACTGGATTTTTTTATCGATATCGTTCACCCGGAAGATCTGCGCCGGATTCAGGAAGAAAACAGCCATGCCATTGAAGCTGCCAACCAGGAAGGAGCCAGGAATAATGAACAAATCGTTGAATTCAGTTATCGGATGAAACATTCGAATGGTGAATATCGCTGGTTCAATACCTATAGATCCGTATTTGAGCGGGACCAATCGGGCAGAGTGGAAAAACTCATCAATGTTTCAATTGATGTCACGGACCAGCTAAATATCAATTCCCAATTAAAAGAGCAGAGTCGGGAACTCCGTTTACAGGAAGAGCTTAATTTCCGGATGATTAATGAAGTAGAGGATTACGCGATCCTGCGGCTTAGCCCGGAAGGTATTATTGAAAACTGGAACGCAGGAGCCGAAAAAATAAAAGGTTATACCGCCGGAGAAATTATAGGAAAACATTTTCGCATTTTCTATACTCCCGAGGACCAGCAATCGCATCTTCCTGAAACATTAATCCACAGAGCCTCCGACGAAGGCAAAGCATCTCACGAGGGTTGGAGAATACGTAAAGACAAAACAAAATTCTGGGGAAGTATACTGATCACGGCCCTGCATGATGCGTCTGGCAGCGTCGTTGGATTTTCAAAAGTGACGAGAGACCTGACCCAAATGAAAATAGCCAATGACAATTTAAAGAGTTACACAGAAAAAATAGTACAGGCTAATGCAGAACTGGAAGAAAAAAATAAACAACTGGAATCCTTTAATTACATCGCCAGCCACGATTTAAAGGAACCTCTCCGAAAAATAAGGCTGTTCATCAGCCGGTTGAAGGATGAAACCGAGATGAAACCCAGGATTCGCGAAACGCTGTCAAAAATAGAAACATCCAGTGTCCGGATGCAGGACCTGATCGAAGGTTTGCTTTTATATTGCCAGGCTGATATAACCATTGACTCCGAAATCTGTAATCTTGATAAACTGCTCAACGATGTGATTTCAGACTATAATGATCTGATCGATCAAAAGGAAATGGAAATTACCAGATCGCCGCTGCCTTCCGTTAAAACGAGTGTGATCCAGTTCAGACAGGTCTTCTACAATTTAATTTCCAATGCCGTCAAATATAAAAAAGAAAATACGCCCCTGAAACTGAATATCTCTTACCGGATGGAGTCCATGCTCAATGGAAAAAACAACAGTCCGCACCTGTTTCATAAGATTTCATTTGATGATAACGGTATCGGTTTTGAACCGGACCATACTGAAAAAATCTTCGGCCTCTTTCAGAGATTACACGACCAGTCAAAATATACCGGAACTGGCCTGGGACTCGCCATATGCAAAAAAGTGATAGAAAATCAGGGCGGAAAAATCACCGCACACGGTATTGCGGGTAAGGGTGCCCGTTTTGATATTTTTTTACCGGTTGATTAACGTCTGAGCCGGAGGCCGGAGGAGGCGTGAGGCATCAGTCAACCGCCAACCCCCAACCGCCAACTGTACAAGCGGTGCGGCCATCTTTTAATTCTGCCTTACATTGTAGGATGAAAATATTCTACGGCCTCTTTTTCCTCCTGACTGTCAGCATGAGCTCCTGTGGTCAGAATATGGATATGGAATCCTATAATCCAAAATCCACGCTGGTAGTTCCCGAGCACCTGATCACAAAGGCAAAATACCCTTTTATCGATGTGCATAATCATCAGTGGGATATGCCGAACCAGGATTTAAAAGCCCTGCTCACCGATATGAATTCCCTGAACATGGTGGTGATGGTAAATCTGAGCGGAAGAAGCTTCGATATATTCCATGATAATTACGGTGGTAACGAAATGCAGAATGCGGGCATTGAAAAACTGAACCGCTCTCTGTTAAATGTAAAAAATAATGCGAACGGTCGCATACTGATCTTCACGAATATTGACTTTAGCGGGATCGATAATCCGGCATGGACAAAAACGGCCGTCGAACAACTGGAAAAAGATGTAAAGGCAGGCGCGGCCGGATTGAAAGTGTACAAGGATCTGGGTCTTGAAGTAAAAGATAAAAACGGCAAAAGAATCACGGTGGACGATCCGCGCCTTGATCCGATCTGGGAAAAATGTGGTGAGCTGAAAATACCGGTACTGATCCATACCGGCGAACCGGCCCCGTTTTTTGATAAGATGGACAACAACAATGAACGATGGCTGGAATTAAAATTACATCCCGACCGGGCGAGACCATCATCCAGATATCCCAGCTGGAAAACCGTGATGGCCGAACAACATCATATTTTTTCAAAACACAGGAATACAACGTTCATCGCTGCACATTTTGGCTGGCTGGCCGGAAATCTACAGGCCCTGGGTGCCATGCTCGACACACTTCCCAATGTTCAGATTGAATTTGCTGCCGTTTTGGAAGAAATCGGAAGACAGCCGAAAAACGCCCGGAAATTTTTCATCAAATACCAGGACCGTATCCTGTTTGGAAAAGATACATGGTCAGTTCCTGAATATGGATTTTATTTCAGGATGCTCGAAACAGATGACGAATATTTTCCTCCGTTAAGAAAATATCATGCGTTTTGGAATATGTACGGGTTGGGATTACCAGATGAAGTCCTCAAAAAGATTTATTATAAAAATGGTCTTCGGATGTTTCCGCAAATTGACAAGTCGTTGTTTCCGCAGGATTAAGGGCTAAGGCATAGGACCAGGGCTAAGGCCTGAAATTTTTGAGATACCGTTTAGTGAGTAAGTTTTGTGATCAGTTACTTCCATTCTTCCATTCTTCCATACTCGTGAGTTAGTAGTCATATTGTCTGCGGAACATGTTCAACCGCAATCCGAAAGTGTAGGTCGTTGAGCTGGTTTTTGTAGTGCCCGCCACCGGATCGCTTACCGTGTATGTACGATGCATGATGGTGCCTTCCAGAAATAAGTTTTCCTTCCACTGATAAGAAAGATAGGCCGTGGCGTTTACCACAGTGGCAGGGACGCCGGAATAGATATAAAAACCATATTCGCGCGGGCGGGTATTATAATTGAGCAACACATTACTTCCAAAATTTTCACCGGCAGAATCCAGACCCTGCTTATTGTAAATATATTTCAGTTCAATATTCCAACGGTATGCAGGTTGATACCGGAGAATACCAATCAGTTCCAGGAAGTTGGCGCCGAAGGGATGCGCCAGCGGCTGATTATAATGCGACCAGTTTGCAACACTATCATTGTGTGAATACGTAAACGGCCGCATCACATTCATTTCCGCCTGCAGGTCGAGGTTTTTTACACCAAACATATCTATATACTTTGCACCCAGCTGCAACCCCTGTTTATTTCCCCACCAGCCGGCAGAATAATCCTTGATCTGGCTCCAGACAAATTCGTTGAACAGAAGTTGCCCGTACAGTTGGACACTATGTGCAATATTGGCTTTGAAATCGAATCCGACGGTTGTCTTATCGGGACTCCCGTTTTCCTGTTGGGCTGCCGGTAAAAAGATGATTGGGTTCAGATAGGAAAATTGAAACTGGTTGACTCCGCCAAAAGCAATATTGGTATATAATCCCACATTGAGCCATTTGGTTGCATTCACACTCAGGTGATGAACGACGGCATATTTTTTTGGATAATAATAATCTCCCGGATGATGCTGGCTGATCAGTTCCATCAGGATATTCGTATAATTCAATTTCCAGATACGCAGATCAAGTTTCAGGAATAAATAAGGAGATGAATAGTCACTTAAAAAAAGTGTACGGTATCCGTCACCAATAAAATTTTTATCGTATCCAAACTGGAGTGTAAAATATTTCCAGAAATCAAAATCGATTGAACCACGTGCATCCCAGTAATCAAAAGCAGTGGTATCACCCTTGAAATTCTTAAAATAGCCGACACCCGGAACACCCGGATAACCGGCCGTGCCATATACGCGTTGTGTAAAAAAGTCAGGTCCGCGTTCCTGGTTATCCGTTATATAACTTGAA
This sequence comes from uncultured Bacteroidota bacterium, assembly GCA_963759335.1. Classification (GTDB taxonomy): domain Bacteria; phylum Bacteroidota; class Bacteroidia; order Chitinophagales; family Chitinophagaceae; genus Puia. The sequence continues at coordinate 849,909 of CAVWYU010000017.1, read as the reverse complement.
AAACCAACATGGTCGGCAATCTTTCCACGAAAAGTGAGGCCCTTTGAATTCAGATAAACCTGCTTATCGTTTCCTGTTTCTTTCGACAACTGGAACTGCAGCACGGGATTGACCGCGAGAAAGAAGTCTTTCTCATTGACTTCAAAAAAATTCGCTTTGGTTTTATAGAGGGCATTAAAAAGCGGGTGCTTGCTCTTAAAAGATTCCTGGCTGCCACTGACCCATTCGCTGTTATTCATCAGGAGGCTGTGCGCATTCTCCTGGTCCGTTTTGCCCAGGTGCAAAACATCTCCTTCCGGAAAAACCGCGCTGATGGAATCGGCAATTTCAGCAACCTGAACGGACACCTTACGACTAAGTGGCTTTACCGTAAAAATATTCAGATCGGGATTGGTCTGCATCTTAATGCCAATCCGGTCAAGGAAATGTTCGTATTGGGATCCCTGCGGAAGATAAGTGGACTGTGAGTATCCGAAGCAGGGCAGGATTAGAATTATAATATGCCTTGCAACCGTTTTAATAAATTGCATCATTAAGTGGTTACGATTCCGATTCAAGATATGCAAAATTACCTGATAAAGAATATTTCGATTGTAAATGAAGGACGCCAATTCAACAGTGATCTGCTCATAAAAAATGGTCGAATTGATAAAATAGCCAGTCACATTTCCGTGTCATTCCCCGTCGAAGAAATCAACGGAGAAAAATTGCATTTATTGCCAGGATGCATCGATGATCAGGTTCATTTCAGGGAACCGGGTCTGACACACAAGGCAACAATATTTACGGAATCCAGAGCGGCTGTCGCAGGCGGTATTACTTCTTTTATGGAAATGCCCAATACCCTGCCGCCAGCTTTTACTCAGGATTTGCTGGAAGAGAAATATACAATTGCCCAAAATTCTTCTCTCGCAAATTATTCATTTTATATGGGCACTTCCAATGATAATACAGAAGAAGCTCTGCGCACCAATGATAAAAAAAATAAAGTCTGCGGGATTAAAATATTCATGGGTTCATCTACCGGAAATCTGCTGGTAGATAATTACCTGACCCTCGACAAATTATTTGCCGGAAGCGAGGTGTTGATCGCCACCCATTGTGAATCGGAACGTATCATTCGCGAGAACCTGGAAGTTTTTATGAACCTGAAAAGAGAGCTCACCGCTTCCGATCATCCGCTGATCAGAAGCGTGGATGCCTGTTTCGAATCGTCGCTGACTGCGGTGCAGTTTGCAAAAAAACACGGATCAAGGCTTCATATTTTTCATTTGTCTACTGAAAGGGAACTCAGCCTTTTCACGAATATGATTCCACTTGCAGAAAAAAGGATCACCGCGGAAGTTTGTGTGCATCACCTGCATTTCAATGCGAATGATTACCATCGCCTGGGTAACCAGATCAAATGCAACCCTGCCATCAAAGCACCCGAAAACCGTGAAGCACTCTGGAATGCCCTGCTGGACGACCGGCTCGATCTGATTGCCACCGATCATGCCCCGCACACTCTGGAAGAAAAGGGATTCTTCAGAAATCAGTCCGGAAAACTGGAAACCATTCCAGGACAGGGGGGATCTTACCTGCATGCTCACGCCGGACTGCCCCTCGTACAACATGCATTGCTGATGATGCTTTCTTATGTTAAGGCGGGGAAAATATCATTGGAAAAAATGGTGGAGAAAATGAGTCATTCGGTGGCCGTCTGCTTTCAGATCCGTGATCGGGGATTTATCCGTGAGGGATACCATGCCGACCTCGTAATGGTTGATCTGAACGGCTCTTCGGATGTGCATACACGTAATATACTTTATAAATGCGGATGGAGCCCGCTGGAAGGCACTGAATTCCCGGCGTCTGTCAAAAATACTTTTGTAAACGGCCGGCTGGTTTATGGAAACGGCAGGTTTGATGAATCACAAATGGGACACCGACTGGAATTCCAACGATAGCAGCCACCCACTACTATGCAAATTGACAATACGACCTACGCGGACCTTTCTATTTTCCAGACAACGGATGACTATTCCATTTTCAGCAAGCTGGACTATACACGCACCGTGGGTGGAAGAATTCAGCTGCTGGAATTTTTCAATCATCCCTTCAGCCAGCTGGACAAGATCCACCAGACGCAGGAAATTCTGCGCATCATCCTGGATCATGAAAATGAATGGGCGCCTTCCATTTCAAACGGAACCGTGATGGTTATGGAGCGTTTTTATGAAACTCCACTGGATAAAATCCCCGCCTCCCATGACCCGGTGAGCGCCCGCATGTACCAACTGCTGCACGCGCCAGACTATTCTCTTACCCGGTATTCAATTACACACTTTGCTGATTTTGTGCGTGGTATGTTAACCGTTATATCCATCAGTAAAAAACGAACCTGTCCGCCCCTGTTGAATGATTTGTTAACCCGGGCCGAAAAACTGCTGAGTGTTCCGCTGCTCCACGCGCTCGCAGAGAAAAAAACCGGAGATAAACTTCTGCCGAATGAAGTGGTTGAATATGGAAATTATATCCGAAACCATTTCAAACCTCCGGCGCTTTCGCTGATTGAAATCTATGGCAAGCTGGACGCCTGGTACTCCATGGCCATGGCAGGAAAAATAAATAATCTGGTGATGCCGGAAATCCAGGACACGGAATTTCCTTTCTTTGAAATAAAGGCCCTGCGTCACGTACTTCTTCCTGAAGCAGTTTCCTACAATGTGCAAATGGATCCGCATAGTAATTTCTTTTTTTTGACCGGCGCCAATATGGCCGGGAAAAGTACATTTATCAAATCGGTCGGGGCCGCATTATTCCTGGCCCATCTCGGCATGGGCGTACCGGCAGATCAGATGAAGATCAGCCTCTTTGACGGCATACTCAGCAATATCAACGTGGTAGATAACCTGGTAAAAGGCGAAAGTTATTTTTTCAATGAAGTAAAACGGATCCGCAATACGATCATACAGATCAGCGACCGGAAAAAATGGCTCGTATTGATGGATGAATTATTTAAAGGCACCAATGTGCAGGATGCCATGAAATGCTCTTCCACCGTGATCAGGGGTCTGATTAAAATAAAATCATCGCTGTTTATTTTGTCCACCCATCTTTATGAGATCGGCGACGAATTAAAACAATACCCCAATATCTCATTTAAATACTTCGAAACGATGATACAAAACGGTCAGCTCGTATTTCCATACCAGCTCCGGGACGGCATTAGCAACGACCGGCTTGGCTACCTGATTATGGAACGCGAGAAAGTCGTGGAACTTCTGGATAAACTATGAAACAAGTATGGAAGTCCGGAAGCAGGGAAGACCGGGAGTATCAGTTCGAGTAAAAAATGCAGTATCTCGCGTATCCGAATTGGGTTTCATTTTGTTAGATACTCAAATATCAGTAAATTTAAAATTGGAAACCTCATGGCATAACCTTTGATGAAGTTATAAAGGTGCTGTAATTCCGGGAGCTGAAAGCCTTAAGAGATCGATAAAACCCAAAAGCAATGAAAAAATTCAACTTGAGAATCTTTAGGGTTGCTACGGCTGTGACAATCCTTTTAACTTTTATCAGTTGGGTGGCCATAGAGGCAAACGGAATGGAAAATGGGAACCATGCATTGTGGGGACCGGTCGGCAGCCTTTGGGCGATCCTCCGCTTTCCAATTTTTACTCTTTACTGGCATTTTCTGTCCAATCAAAATAACCTTGTACTTTTTTCAACAGCAGTATTCCTGAACTGCGCGTTCTATGGATTTATCTTCGAAAGATTTTATTCTTTACGCAGGAAAAAGTCAAAACTCCCACCTGTCCAAAGTATATGATTGCCTGAAAAATACACCAACCCATCCGCACAGGTAATTGTAATCATTTTGTCATATTGATGTCGCTTCGTCTCTTTCAAAGTCATTGGGTTGATCGTAATTTCGCGGAACAAAAAGCACCCAAGATGGTAGATGTGTCAATCAAATCCGGTAAAAAGGAAATGGACATTCAGGCAATTCATACATTTCTAAGCGAAGAATCTTATTGGGCCAAAGGAATTTCATTTGAGTTCGTAGACAAATCACTCGATAATTCCTTTTGCGTGGGCGCCTTTTCAGATGGAAAGCAGGTTGGTTTTGGAAGAGTAATTACCGATTATTATACATTCGGGTGGTTTGCCGATTTTTATGTTTTACCCGAATACAGAGGAAAAGGCATTTCCAAGAAAATGTTATCGTTTGTCATTAATCAGCCCTGGTCGAAGCGTTTAAGAAGAAAGATGCTGAATACAAGTGATGGTCACGGCCTGTACCGCCAATTCGGATTTAAAGAACCAGGTCAACCTGCCTATATAATGGAAATTCATCAACCCGGTGCACATCTGGATTATAAAAACGTCGCGGATGATTAGATCATGAGTCGATGAATTTTATCAGAATTAAACGGAAGATGAAATAACGTCAATAGAATAATATGTGTTTTAGCATGCCGCTGACGGGCACATAATTTGCTTTCGATGACGCAGCCAAAACAGAAGATTAAACGTTTACATACCAAAACATTCGAATAATGATACTGACTTCCTTCAAAGCCATTTCAATTGCAGGCCTCTCTCTCTTTCTTTTGTCCTGCGGTGACCAACAGACAACCTCCAATAAGGATTCTGTTAAGACGGCGGCTGCCGACACAACCAGGTCCGTTCCATCCATTAAAACGGATTCCATTATGTACTCGTCCAATGGCAAACAATCCAAAGGATATATTGCCTACGACGAAAACAGGAAGGGAAAATTACCGGTTGTCGTGGTTATACCGGAATGGTGGGGCGTAAACGATTATACAAAGAGCCGTGCCCGGCAACTGGCAGATCTTGGATATTTTGCCATCGATGCCGATCTTTTTGGCAGAGGGGATACCGCTACCAATCCGAAAGAGGCAATGGCATTTACAAAACCATACTATACCAATCCACAGCTCGCATTGTCCGCAGTGGAATCGGCCATTTCGAGAGCCGCCGGTTTTCCGCAGGCAGATACCAGCCGTATTGCTGCCATCGGCTATTGCTTTGGTGGATTCATCGTATTGAATGCCGCCAAACTCGGCGCCCCATTAAAAGCAACGGTTAGTTTCCACGGCGGACTGGACGGGGTTCAGCCAAAAAAAGGTCTTGTAAAAGGAGATATACTGGTTTGCCAGGGAGGAGCGGATCAATTTGTTCCGGAAAGTGCACAAACCGCATTCAAAAAAAGTATGGACTCAGCGGGCGTTCATTATTCATTTGTGGTATATCCCGGCGCCAAACATGCCTTTAGCAATCCGAATGCGACCGCCCTGGGAGAAAAATTCAAAATTCCGATCGCCTACAACGGGGCGGCAGATACTGCTTCATGGAAGGCCATGCAGGATCTTTTTGCCACGGCGCTGAGATAACGTTTATTCAGCGCGGGTTTGTCAACGGACAATGATCAGCGTCAGCTTTTCTTTTTAAAAACGATCACTTCATTTTGTTTTTTGATGATCGCTGAATAAAAATCCCTCAGGGAATTATATTCTTCCGGATCAAAAATAGCCTTGCTGACACTCATCGAACTTCTGATCTGTATTATATTTCCGACTACTTCAATCCTGTAGTCGTATAATCCTTCTGTTTCATTCAATAAAAATTTTTGTGACTTTGGTAATTCTTCAATTTCATAACCCGTTGGAATTTCCATATTCAGGTTAAGTAATTTCTCCGATAGAGAGGGCATCTCTACCGGATATGACCGCGTAGCTGACTTAAAGGGATTTTCTGTTAACCCATCATTCAAAAACGGGTTAAAATATATGCGCTGGTCCCTTGCCGGCTCCAGTGTCATTTTATAATGCAACGCGACGGGTTCATCCAGGTTATCCAGATTGCTGATAAAAAAACTATCAAGAGATTTTTTATTTGGCGTTGTTTGGGTAATCGATTTAAACAGGGACTCTTTTGTCTGGCTTTTTAATTCCGACCGGATATCCGACGATTCGTAATATCCCGCATGATCCGACCAATCCAGAATCATAAACCGGCCATTGTTATCATTCCGGATATCGGCCGTTATTATTCTGGTTTCCTTTAATGAATCCGGTGTAAAAAAAACAGGGAAATTTTTTCCTGTCACAACCCTTGCGTGGCCGTTATAACATTGCAGAGGGATTTTCCCAAAACCCATAGTAGCATCAGAGGCATCCAGGAAATAAATCTGATTGTCGGCCTTCACCCGACAGATTAAATAATTGTAATTGTCAAGCAACGGATACGCCTGATTTGTCAGTCCCTTGTCGCGGGTCGCCAGTATCACCGGATCCACCTCGATTTTCTGGGATCTCAGCATAGCGATCAGGATCATGTTGATGGATCCCACATTGCCCGTTCCGGATTTGTAAATATCGGGTAAGGATTTGTCGCTCGAACTGAACACGCCCCTGCCTTCTACATGGAAATGATCCCTCACACCGATGTAGATGGCCCTGGCTTTTTGAAGTTCCGTAGATTGGCCCTGTGCAAACAGAGTCGCCTGCTTCTTCAGAAAAGAAGGCGGACTGCTGATCGGCGATCCAAAAGATTCTGAGTTCAGGATATTGTTGCATACTTCCTGCCAGTCCCTGAGAAGCGTCCTGGTCACACCGGGTTGCACCGGCCTTGCCGAAATCTGAAATTTCACACAGGCCAGAAAATTATCCACCGTAGATGTAAACGGCTCCTCGCGCATAGGAGGTACATTCTCGTATGTCCAGCTGATGGTAGTGATCGTCGAATTCAGATATTCAAAATTGCTTGAGAATACAGACTTTACCACCTCACTTTTTTTTGTGCCGGTCAGATATTTTTTATTTCTGAACTGAATGGAAAAGTTGAAGAGGTCTGGAAGGGTTACAGTGTAAATACTTTTTAATTTCGGGAAATCACCCTGAAAATCCCAGTCTTGCAGATCCGTTGTATTCATTCTTTTGTAATACTCCATTTCTATGATAGACCCTTCCTTCATATTGGGATAAGTAAATTTCACAGACTTCAAATCATCCTTGTTTTGCTCCACGAAAAAATCATCGGCCTGCGCCGAGGTCTTTATTACTTTGCCATTCTCCAGGTTATACGTATTGATCCGGATGGTCTTTAATTTCTTTCCATCATTCATATGGGCTGAATAATAGATTGTGTTCTTCCCCAGTCGTTCCAGCACCGATTTATTGCGAATCAGTATTCTCCGGAATTTATAATATCTCATAAAAAAACCGTCTTCCAGGCTTGCATCCAAAACAGATGCGCCGCTATCCAGCAACACGACAGCGTCGGTGCCGGCATCCACCCATGGAGAAACGGGAGAAAAATCCGCCGTGGTAACCGGGGGCAGGTGACTGTCCATCACATGGGCTTCCGGATCATCCTGGGCGTATAAACAGGAACCAATAAACAAAATCAGCGCTGTTAAAAGGGCTCTGGACATAACGGGGTTATTTAAATAAAATTCCAGAACTTAAAACGTATTTCAAATTTCTTTATTGACTTCGTTTGGTATTTTCTGATTTATTGATCTATTGCAACAACCGATCGGAAAACAAAAATAGCCGCAGGGCAAGCGCCCGTAAGTGAAATCACTTACGGCTTCTATCTTAGTCGCAGTATCAGGACAGGTATATGTTCGGCACGTAATTGTACCCGGATTGGCACACTATAATGTTAAAATACTGGGAACCAGTGTGATAATATTTTTGGAGATTGATAATACTCTATTACATTTGTAGGCTTATATGAAATACACAACCACGCAATCCGTTTTTTCTTTCTGCGCGACGATGCGATGTTGTTGATATTTTAACTGATCTACCCTCACTGCTCATTATATTCTGTTTTCTATCTGATTTTTTCAAAATTCTTAAACGTTATTTTATGAGTGCTCCTCTTCATTTTGAAACACTGCAATTGCATGCCGGTCAAACTGCCGATCCCACTACCAAAGCCCGCGCTGTGCCCATTTATCAGACCACGTCCTATGTTTTTGACAATGCAGAACATGCGGCAAATCTTTTCGGGCTGAAACAATTCGGGAATATCTATACCCGTATCATGAATCCGACAACGGATGTTTTTGAACAACGCATCGCGGCCCTCGAAGGTGGTGTAGCGGCTGTTGCGACAAGCTCGGGACAGGCTGCACAGTTCCTCGCACTGGCGAATATTCTGGAATCCGGCGATAATTTTGTTTCCACTTCCTTTCTCTATGGAGGAACGTATAACCAGTTTAAAGTAACACTGAAAAAACTGGGAATTGAAGCCCGCTTTGCCGATGGCGACGATCCCGAAAGTTTTGAAGTGCATATTGACAAAAATACCAAGGCCATCTATTTGGAAACGATTGGCAATCCAAGACTTAATATTCCTGATTTTGAAAAAATTGCTGCTCTCGCCCGCAAACACGACCTGCCTCTGATCGTTGATAATACATTTGGTACGGCTGGTTATCTTTTCCGTCCACTCGAACACGGCGCCAATGTAGTCGTGGAGTCTGCTACCAAATGGATCGGCGGACACGGAACGAGCATCGGTGGTGTGATCGTAGACGGAGGCAATTATAACTGGGGCAATGGAAAGTTTCCCGGATTCACTGAACCTTCCGAAGGATATCATGGTCTCATATTCTGGAATATTTTCGGGGAAGGAAATCCGCTGGGTCTTCCGAACGTCGCTTTTGCCATCCGCGCACGCGTGGAAGGTTTGCGTGATTTCGGAGCATCCCTGAGTCCGTTTAATTCCTTTCTTCTTACACAGGGTCTCGAAACATTGTCATTACGTGTACAACGCCATGTGGACAATGCGCTGGAACTTGCTACATGGCTGGAAAATCATCCGCAGGTTGAATTTGTAGAATATCCCGGTCTTTCTTCCAGTCCTTATAACGCACTGGCAAAAAAATATCTCAAGAATGGTTTTGGCGGTATCCTGAATTTTGGTGTAAAGGGTGAAAAAGAAAACGCAGCTAAATTCATCGATCATCTGAAACTGGCCAGCCATCTGGCAAATGTGGGCGATGCCAAAACACTGGTGATTCATCCGGCTTCCACAACACATGAACAACTCAGTATCGATGAACAACTGGCAGCGGGCGTGAGACCCAACCAGGTGCGCATCAGCGTTGGAATAGAACACATTGAAGATATTAAAGCGGACTTTCAGCAGGCGTTCGATAAAGTGTCATCTAAAACAGCAGTAGCTGTTTAATTGTCAATTGTTAATTGTCAATTGTTAATTCGCTTTTGCGGTTTAATAATTGACAATTGACAATGAACTCCTTCTTCATAATAATTGATAATTAACAATTAACCATTGACAATTCACAAAACCTTTTCCTACCCTGAACCATTCGAACTGGAATCGGGCTTCGTAATTCCGGGCTACCATTTGGGTTATCACACGCTCGGTAAAATGAATGCAGATAAATCGAATGTGGTATGGGTGTTCCATGCACTCACGGCCAACAGCAACCCCGTTGACTGGTGGCCGGGCCTGGTCGGGAGCGGACATTTAATAGATCCGGAAAAGTTTTTCATTGTTTGTGTGAATATGCCCGGCAGCTGCTATGGCAGTCTGGGGCCTCTTTCACTGAATCCGGTCACCGGTGAGCCATATTATCACAGCTTTCCTTTTTTTACGCCAAGGGATATGATCCGGGCCTACCAGCCCCTGAAAAATTTCCTGGGTATAAAGCGGATACAAATCGGCATCGGCGGATCCATGGGCGGACAACAATTGCTGGAATGGGCGATCGAAGAACCGGAATTATTTGACCACATTGTTCCCATTGCCACGAATGCATTTCATTCTCCCTGGGCCCGCGCTTTCAATGCATCGCAGCGACATTGTATAACACTGGATCCGACCTGGATAAACAGTAACCCGGAAGCGGGCATGAATGGCATGAAAGTGGCGCGGGGTGTGGCTCTTCTCTCCTACCGCAACCAGGAAACCTACAATTTTTACCAGGCCGATGAAGACCTGAAATCCATTGGTCCGTTCCGGAGTGAATCTTATCAGAGTTACCAGGGAGAAAAACTGGCTGCCCGTTTCAATGCGTTCAGTTATTTTAATTTATCCCAGAGTATGGATTCACATCAGGTGGGTCGTGGCAGAGGTAGCATAACAGACGCATTGAAAAAAATAAAAGCCAAAACGCATGTCATCGGAATTCGTTCCGACCTTCTGTTTACAGAAAAAGAACAGGAATTCCTCGCTGAACATATTCCGGGCGCAACCTTTAATATGATCCCCTCCACGTACGGACATGACGGATTTCTGCTGGAGTTCGATGCGATCTCCGGTATCGTGCTTGATTTTCTGGAAGCCGATCATGTTTTGAGCCGTTCCTCCGTGTATATCGTTCATTAAAGAAGCAAAGAATATGTATCTTGATCCCGTCCCGCACGTGCGGGATGCGGGGTTTTTTTATGAAGAAAGAAGGAAAGCTGAAGAAATTCCTGAAAATACTGGGACCCGGTTTAATTACCGGGCGCCAGTGATGATGATCCTTCGGGCATCGCCACCTATTCACAGGTGGGTGCCGCTTATGGTCTCGGGCTCCTCTGGATGGCTCCTTTTACTTTCCCGATGATGGCAGCGCTACAGGGCATGTGTGCAAGAATCGGACTGGTGACTTCAGCCGGACTCACACATACTCTCCGAAAAAGATATCCAAAAATTATCCTTTACCTGATGCTGATCTTCAGCGTCCCGGCGATCATCCTCAATATCGGGGCAGATATTGCAGGTATGGGGGCAGTGACCAACCTTTTGTTCCCATCGGTTCCGGCATTTGCATTCAGTTTTGTATTTACGATCATCATGTTGATTGTAATCATTGCCTGGCCTTATCAGAAAATCGCGGGTATTTTAAAATGGTTTTGTTTATCCATCCTGCTATATCTCATTGTTCCTTTTATCATTCAGGTGAACTGGAAGGATGTACTCATTGCAACCTTTGTTCCGCATATAGAACTCAATAAAGACTTTATTGAAATGGTGGTGGCGATTCTGGGTACAACCATTTCTCCCTATCTGTTCTTCTGGCAGGCGACCATGGAAGCGGAAGATAAAGATCACAGGCAGAAACAGGTGATCGTTGATAAACACATCCTCCGGAATATGGCGGCCGACGTGAACACAGGAATGTTTGCCTCCAATCTGGTCATGTTGTTCATCATACTTACAACCGGTGTTGTGCTGCATAATGCGAATATCAGAGATATCAATACGGTAGAGCAGGCAGCAAAGGCCCTGCAACCACTGGCGGGAAAATTTTCTTATATATTTTTCGCACTGGGTGTGATCGGTACCGGCTTCCTGGCTATCCCGGTACTGGCTGGTTCCCTTTCCTATATGCTGGCGGAATCTTTCGGATGGGAGGAAGGTCTCGATAAAAAATTCCATGAGGCGAGGCCGTTTTACATCGTGATCATTATTGCATTGGTGATTGGTCTGCTAATCAATATTTTAGGCATCAGTCCCATGAAGGCGTTGATCTATACCGCTATTCTGTACGGGGTTACATCACCTGTGATGATTGCCGTTGTGATGCACATCGGGAACAATAAAAAAATTATGAACAATTTTACCAATTCCCGTCTCTCCAATATCCTGGGGATGATTACTTTTATAGTGATGGCGATGGCAGCCATTGCATTGATTTACTTTCAATTTCAATAGAAAAATATTTCCCTGCGTGCAAAGACGAAGGTTTATTCAGTTATCCGGATTTTCTGCTGCCTCCTTCCTGTTCGTGCACATGAATCCACTTACGGGCCGACCTGTAAAAACCATTCGATACCCGGACGCAATAGCCGTTCGTTGTAATGGCCGGTGGCTCTCGCTGCAGGGCACGGCAGAAACATGGAAGTTGGAGAATGTGGAAGTGACCCTCAAACTGAATGCAGATTTTCTCTCCCTGAATATCAGTGCACCGGGTCGTGAATTGGAATTTATTCAATGCCACTGGAAACAAAATACTTCCGCTTCTTCCAAAGTGCTCGGCGATCATTGGGAAAGATCCTATGGCGACCTGGCGTGGGATTCAGCCGATATGACCAGAAAGGCGCCCTGGTATATGTTCATTTCCAATGGAGAACAAACGCAGGCCTTTGGTGTAAAAACCGGTGCCAGTACCATTTGTTACTGGCAGGTGTCCGCCGAATCTCTGGAACTCGTGATGGACACCAATTCCGGGGGGTCTGGTGTATTACTTGGCGAGCGCACTCTGCATGCAGCTGATATCGTGACCATGGAAAATGAGCCGGGTGAAAATGCATGGCATACCGATATCCGGTTCTGTAAAATGATGTGTGACACACCGATGTTGCCGGTCAAACCCGTGTATGGGATCAACGACTGGTATTTTGCCTATGGAAATAATTCAAGGACCCTGATCCTGGAACATACCAGTACGATGTCGGATCTGGTAACCAACTGGGATAATAAACCATTCTCGGTGATCGATGATGGCTGGCAGGTGAAAGGAACGAAGTCAAATGATGTCTGTTGCTGGGGTGAAGACTTTACCAGAGGCAACGAAAACTTTGGTGACATGTCGACGATGGCGTCGCAAATCAAACAACATGGAATGCGGCCAGGGCTCTGGACAAGGCCCCTGCTCGCCAATGCTTCGGATAACCCGGCGATGTTGATTCCCATCCGTCCGGGTCAGAAGGATCCAAAGGAAAGATTTCTTGACCCGACTTTTCCTGAAAATGTGAAACGGATCAGCACAAATATCCGACTGTATAAAATGTGGGGATATCACTTGCTAAAGCATGACTATACGAGTTATGATTTATTCGGCCGATGGGGGTTTGAGATGAATGAATCCATCACTGCACCGGGCTGGCATTTCCACGACCGTTCGATCACCAATGCAGAAATCATTTTGTTTTTATATAAAACAATTCGGGCAGCGGCACTGGATATGTTGCTGATCGGTTGTAATACATTTAGTCATTTGTCGGCCGGCATTTTCGAGCTAAACCGCATCGGGGATGATACCAGCGGAACCGATTGGGCGCGTACGTTAAAAATGGGTGTGAACACGCTGGGGTTCCGCCTGCCGCAGCATAACAATTTTTATTCAGCCGACGGTGACTGCGTAGGGCTCACCAGTAAGGTTCCCTGGGATAAAAACAAACAATGGCTTCGGCTACTGGCTGAAAGCAGTGCACCACTGTTCATCTCTGCGGAACCTGGTATTCTGGGTGATGAACAAAAAAAATATATCAAAAAGGGATTTGATCTGGCTTCGAAAGTGCAGCCCCTTGGGGAACCGATGGACTGGATGAGCAACCCGCGGCCTGCTGAATGGAAACTCAATGATAATATCGTGCGATTCGATTGGGGCCCATGAAAACTGACCATACATTCGCTGGCCTGGATCATCTTCGCGCCCTGGCCATCAGCCTTGTTTTTTTTTATCATTATAGGGCTTTCCCGCATCCGGATTGGATGAACAATGCGCTGATTGAATTTGGCTGGTGCGGAGTGGATCTTTTTTTTGTACTCAGCGGTTTTTTGATTTCCAACCAGCTGATGGCGGCATGGCAGAAAAGACAGCAGATTCCGTTCAGGGAATTCTATATCAAAAGGATCTTTCGCATCTTCCCGCCTTATTTTTTTGTGTTGCTGATCTATATTTTTTTTCCGGCCTTTCATGAAAGAGAGACCCTGGCACCGCTCTGGAAAATGTTTTCATTTACACAGAACTACGGCCAGAATATAGACCGGTTCGGAACCTTTTCGCATGCCTGGTCGCTCTGCGTGGAAGAACAATTTTATCTTCTGCTTCCGATAATACTCATGTGGGTTCTTTCTTCCCGGATGAAGAAAAAATCCGGCTGGCTGATTCCCGCCATCTTTTTGCTCACGATGTTTCTTCGATGGATCACCTGGGCAATTTTTTTAAACCCCAATCTCGGCTCCGATGATTTTGGAATGGTCTGGTATAAACTGATTTATTATCCAACTTATACACGGTTGGATGGATTGATGGTGGGCGTTGGCATCGCGGCTCTTTATCGTTTTCGAACATCCTGGCTGATACGTTTGACCCGATACGCAAACCCGATGATCATCGCAGGAGGCATTCTCTTGGCGATCTGTCTCATTCTTTGTATGGATCAGCAATCGGCATCTGCAACTATCTTTGGATTCAGCCTGATTGCCATCGCATTCGGATCATTTGTATTATCATCTATACTGCCCGGCAGTTTCTTATTCCGTATGAAATCGGTGATCACAAAAAACCTGGCCACACTATCCTACTCCCTATATCTTTCTCATAAAGGCATTATCCATCTTACACAAAAATGGCTAACCGGCCCCGGTTTGCGGGGAGACAGCAACTGGATGTTCTTGTTCTGTATTATATCATGTCTCAGTGGTGCATTGTTTATGCGTATCGTCATCGAAAAACCGTTTTTCAGAATGCGAAACAGATTGCTCGCTGTAATCCAGGCCAGTCCATAGTTTGGATGACAAAAAAGGGCTGCTTTTCAGCAGCCGTGAAATTCTTCCTGTTTGGGTGTTGATCTTTTATTGCTTCTTTTGCATACCGAATGTATTCGGCAAAACGTTTTTTTACTGCTGCCTGTTCTTTCGAATCGGGTACAGAGGGTTTGGCACGAATCTTTCTTAAAAAAGTTTTGCGACCCCGAATATGAAATGTGCCTATTCCCGCAAATGTGCCTGAAAGGCCATGTACGATGAAGTTGTTCTTCGATTCCGGCATATTTTTCTTTTTTTATTCTACCTTTTTCAAATTGTCCTTCCGCACTGGTTCCCCACCGGTTCCGCACTCGTTCCGCACTCGTTCGGCAGATTAAATTCGCCTGAATAGCGTCTGGATTCCAGTTACTTCCAGCTGAGACTCCACAGGCAGGTTATTTATTATTACGATTTACAAATCCGGGTATGTGATTTGACTACATTTCGGAGCCTCCGAAAGATTTATTTATAAAACTGCACAACATTGAACTTCCCTGGAAAAATAACCGGGCATGGGTTTCCTGTATATCCGAAGGAGAATATAAACTGGCCAAAAGAAGGAGCCAGAAGTTTGACCGGGATTTGCAGCTGATCAAAGCACTGCAACCTGAGTAAGCTTTGGCTTTGTGCTTACTCGGATCGTAAATTCCTAACCTGATTTGCAACCGCTGCTTTGATCGCCTGGAAGCTGACGGTAAACAGAGCAATCAGAATTGCAATCAGGCAGGTTAGCGTTATCATCCACCCATTGATATGAATCCTGTATTCAAAACCTGCTAACCACCTGTCCAGAATATACCATCCCAGTGGAATAGCCACACATATTGCGATGAATACTATCCGCAAGAAATCACGGGACAACAATGCGACTATACTTGTCACCGAGGCTCCAAGCACCTTTCGAATACCTATTTCTTTTATTCGTTGCTCAGCAGCGAAAGCCGAGAGTCCGAATAATCCCAGACAAGCAATCAGAATGGCAATCAGAGCAAAATATCCAACCATTGCCGAAATGCGCTGATCCTTTTCATAGTTCCTCTGGAAATCCATGTCCATGAACGAATAAACAAAAGGAATACCCGGATTGATCCGGCTCCAGGTCTGCTCAGTTTCTTTCACAGTGGCTTTGTAGTCATTCGTCCTGAGACTTGCAATTAAGTAACTGTACCTCATCCCCATGACTTTATTAAAAGCAAATGGCTTTATGGGATTGTACAAACCTTCGAAATTGAAATTGCGGACGATCCCCACAATACGCATCGTATTGTGACTTCCCTGGAAATCGAAATATATATTTTTACCTACGGCGGAATGAATATCATAGCCCAGCGCTTTAATCGCCACTTCGTTTAGAATAATACTGTTGGAATCAGCGGTAAATTCCCGGGAAAATCCTCTGCCGGCTACTAGTTTAAGACCCAGCGTTTCAAAATAATCATTATCAATATTTCCCAAAGAAATATCTACTACATCGCTGACCGATTTGCCTTCGGCATAAAAAGGCATGTCCTCTATATTAGCAATCCCCGGATATGTAGACCCGCCCGTAACACTTTTTACTCCGGGATTCTTCAATAATTCTGTTTTAAGAATATTATAATTTTTTACAACGTCCGCACTTTGAAGGGGTAAAACGATCTGCTGGTTCTTGTTAAAGCCGAGTTCCTGACTGTCCATATAATGTAACTGCCGTTCAATGACAACAACACTTAAAATGAGACAGATGGAAATGACAAATTGAAATACCACAAGTCCCTTTCGTATCATTGACCCGGAGAAATTATTTAATAATTTCCCCTTGAGTACAGATATCGGCTTAAACGATGACAGATAAAATGCGGGATAAATACCTGATAAAATACCCGTTCCCAAAGTAAGGCCTGCAATACAAAACCATAGTGCGTGCTGGCTAAACAGAGAATCACTTTTTTGTGTATAGCGAACAAATAACGGCTGGAGCAGCGAAGCGATGACTATGGCGACTAAAAGAGCAAGACAACTCATAATAACAGCTTCTCCCAGAAATTGCCAGATCAATAATTTCTTTTCAGCCCCCAGCACCTTTCTAATGCCCACTTCTTTCGCTCTTTTCATAGAACGGGCAGTTGAAAGATTCATAAAATTGATACAGGCTATAATCAACACAAAAAAAGCAATACTACCCAACACATAGAGGTGTGTAATACTGCCATTGGTTGCAATTTCATTATCCAGATCTGAGTACAAATAAATATCCTGTATGGGTTGAATAAAAAGTTGTCTGATAATACCCATGGCCTTTAAATCACTACCTGCCCTGCGATCAATAAAAGGCTGCAGTTTTTTTTCAAAAGCAACCGGATCAGATCCTTCTTTCAGTTTTACATACGTGTAAAATATATTGTTGGTAGCCCAGTTTGACTGATTTACAACCCAGGTACCTACATCGTTATTGTGCATGGAAAGGAAGAAATGCGCAGGAATATGGGATTTGATATGTGAATCATCAAATACGCCCGTGACTGTATAATTAAAATTACCGTATGGCAGCCCAACGATAACCGTTTTATGTAAAGGGTTTTCATTGCCGAATAATTTCTTCGCGATCGCCTTTGAAATAACCAGGCTGTTTGGCTCTTTCAGGGCCGATGATGCATTCCCGGCTGTGAAATCATACGTGAAAATCTGGAAAAAATTGGAATCAATATAATATCCATTGGTTTCATAGAACGACTTCAGATTTCCTGCATGTTCATATTTCAATAACATCTTGTCCAGCGACGGAAATTTGAGAAGTCTTGTGGCCTGCTCTACTTCAGGTATATCTGTCTTTAACCCCCAGGCAACAGGCGCAGATGTGGACGCCCATGATTTGTCCTTCGGATTTATTTTCTTTACCGCTTTATAAGCAATCCGGTAAATGCGGTCTGCACCCAAATTTTGTTTATCATATCCAAGTTCACTCAGGATGTACGAAATCATCAGAATACAGGTGGCAAGGCCTACGGCCAGTCCAAATATATTTATGAAAGAAAAAACCTTATTCCTCAAAAGGTTCCGGTAAGCGATCTTAAAATAATTTTTGAACATCTTGATGGTTTATCCCGTTTTGAGCTGTATTCAGAACCAGCAGTACTCTCAGGGCTGTAGTACCGGCAAGAGTGTGGCCAATGGAATGCCAAAATGTTAAGCGGTTACTACTCAATTAATTAATCTACCATCAATCCATTTAAATGTACGTTTTTGATACGGCGAACGTTCGGTTTCAACTTTTTACTTTCTCAGTAAATCTCTTCGAGCAATATCATTTCCTTACTGATCTTCAGCCTGTAATCAGCGCCGCATTTCAATGCAAAGTTTTCTTTCACATGACCCACCGGAAATCCATAACAAACAGGATAACCGAATTCTTCCAGAAAATCCCGGATGATTTCATAAGCATTTTGGCCAAATGGTCTTTCTGTATCTTTCATCTCGACAAAACTTCCAATGACGACTGCAGCAGGTTTTTGAAATTTCCCGGCTTCTTTCAACTGATATAACATCCTGTCCATATTATAGAGATATTCCCCGATATCTTCAATAAATAAAATCAAGCCTTTTGTTTTAAAATCTGAAGGGCCGCCGACACCATGAGCAAGCAAAGTGAGATTACCGCCCATGAGCCTGCCCTCCACTTCACCCCTCCTGTTAAAAGGATGTGCGTCACAAGTGTAACTCAGTTTCTCTCCCGTTAAAAGATCTCTGATCGATTTTATATATATGTCTTCTGTTACCGCATCTGCAAAGGCACCAGCCATGGGCGAATGTGCAGTAGCAATTTCATAGTTTGCATAAATATGCGCATGTAACAAGGTTATATCGCTGTAGCCGAGAATCCACTTGGGTGACTTTTTGAATTTTTTAAAACTGATCTGATCGATGATACGGCTCAGTCCATAACCGCCTCTGCCAAATAATATCGCAGAAATTTCATCGTCATCCAGCATGAATTGCAGGTCGTCGAGGCGTTCAGCGTCTGTTCCGGAAAAATAATTTATGGAATCTCCCCCCACCGTTCTCCCGATTTTTACACGAAATCCCCATGATTTTAAAGTATGCACACAAGGGAGGATTCGCTCTGCGGCCATATATCCCGATGGACATACAATACCAATCGTATCACCGGTTTTTAAATAAGGAGGAAAAATTGTTGCCATTAAAAGTTATTTTAAAAAGGCTAAGGCTTAAGGCCCTAAAGCTGATTATCAATATTGGTTATTGTATTTGTTGTCTTTTGTTCAATGATGCTTTACTATCTACAATTTCATAAAAGTTTTAGGCTTTGGGCTTTAGGCTTAAGAAGTTTCTTTAAAAATAACCTGCCCGTTACTGATGTTTAATTCATGCTTCACACCACATTTCAAAGCGAAGTTTGTTTTCACATGACCGACCGGAAAATTAAAACAAACAGGATATTTATACGCAGCCACCTGATCGAGCACGATATTATAAATACTTCTTCCAAATTCATCTCCGGGATCATCCGGCTTTACCCGGAATGCGCCGATCAGTAATCCATTCAGCCGGTCCAGCTTACCGGTACGCTTCAGATTATAGAACATTCTGTCAATACTGTAAAGATATTCACCTGTGTCTTCGAGGAACAGGATCATTCCTTCAGTTTGCAAATCAGACGCAGAACCGGCAAGAGTTTCAATCGTTTTAAGATTACCTCCTGCCAGAATACCCCTGCCCGATCCCGGACGATTTGACGGATCATAAATAACCGGATATTCAATGGGTTTTCCGGTCAGGGCAAGTTGAATGGATAAAATGCTTGCCCACTGTCCGTTTTCAGCCTGCTCCGGATGATCCGGAAAACTATTACACATTTTTGAGTGAATGGAGGCGATATGAAAATGATGGTTGAGTTCAGCGTGAATAACAGTGATATCGCTAAATCCGATGATCCATTTAGGGCTTTCTGTAAATTTCCGGAAGTCCAGCTGATCGATAATACGTACACAGCCATAACCACCTCTTGCACACATAATGGCCTGTATGGTGGGATCGTCCAGCATTTGCTGCATATCGGCAAGCCTTTGAGCATCTGTTCCACCAAAAGTAAAATCCCTTTCTCCCACGGTCTTGCCTAAACGAATATTGAAACCCCAGCTCCGGATGGTTTCTATAGCCGGCTGAAGTTCCTCCAATGTCATAAAACCGGCCGGACACGTAATTCCAATGGTATTTCCGGGTTTCAGGTATGGGGGAATGCGCCAGGGTACATCTTTTGGATTCCCGGTTTTTGCTCCCGGCGACCATTTCCACGGAGTCGCCACCAGTAAAGGTCCGGCCATCAGAGAACTTAAAAAACGCTTTCGCTTCATCAATTAAAGTTAAAGGATGAACCGGATTTAAAAAGAGGTTAGTTTATGGAAGAAGTAATTTGTTCAGTTCGTTATTCAGACTTGAGCCTTACTCTTTATGCTTTGAGCTTTAAGCTTGTATATCGTATTTTTGCATTCCTTGCGGAGCCAGATCCGCTGTAAAACTATGAAAGAATACAATCGCATCCTGGTTACTGCAGCTCTTCCCTATGCCAATGGTCCTGTGCATATCGGTCATCTGGCAGGCTGTTATATACCGGCAGATATTTACGTTCGTTTTGAAAGAGCCAGAAAAAAAGATATCCTTTTTGTCGGAGGAAGCGATGAACATGGAGTTCCGATTACCATCCGTGCCATGAAAGAAGGTATTACGCCGCAACAGGTGGTGGATAAATATCATGCTCAGATTAAAAAAAGTTTTGAGCAGATGTTTATATCCTTTGACATCTACTCAAGAACCTCCGGCAAAGTGCATCACGAAACAGCTTCCGGGTTCTTCAAAAAATTATACGACGAAAATGTATTTGAAGAAAAAGAAACCGAACAATATTATGATGAGGCGGCAAAGACATTTCTGGCCGACCGGTATATCACGGGAACCTGTCCGATTTGCGGTAATCCCAATGCATTTGGTGATCAATGTGAACGTTGTGGCTCTTCGCTGAGTCCGGATATGCTCATCAATCCCCGAAGTACTCTTAGTGATGCCGTGCCTGTGAAGAGAAAAACAAAACACTGGTATTTCCCATTACAACATTATGAACTGTTTCTGAAAGAATGGATATTAAACGGTCACACCGAGTGGAAGAATAATGTATATGGTCAATGTAAGAGCTGGCTCGACAATGGCTTGCAACCCCGAGCCATGACGCGTGACAGCAACTGGGGTATTAAGGTGCCATTGCCAGATGCGGAAGGCAAGGTTTTGTATGTATGGTTCGATGCACCGATCGGATATATTTCAGCAACGAAGGAACTCACTCCCAAATGGGCGGATTACTGGCAGCAGGCCGACACCAAACTCGTTCACTTTATTGGTAAGGACAACATCGTGTTCCATTGTATCATTTTCCCTGCCATGTTAAAAGCGCATGGACATTATGTTTTGCCGGATAATGTACCCGCTAATGAATTCCTCAATATCGAAGGAGAAAAAGTATCCACCAGCCGTAACTGGGCGGTATGGGTTCATGAATATCTGGAAGACTTCCCCGGTTGCGAAGACGTACTCCGGTATGTGCTTTGCGCTAATGCACCGGAAACAAAGGACAATGATTTCACATGGAAAGACTTCCAGGACAGAAACAATTCCGAGCTTGTTTCCATCTTCGGGAACTTTGTAAACCGGACTTTTGTCCTGATGCATAAACTCTGCAAAGGAAAAGTTCCTGTATGGCATGAGAAGATAAAAGATGAAGCGGATACCGAGCTGATACGCCAGATAAATCAAACAGTGATTAGCGTTACTGATTTATTGGAGACCTATAAATTCAGAGATGCATTATATACCGTGATAGACCTGGCCAGAAAGGGAAATAAATATCTGCAGGATAAAGAGCCCTGGAAAAAAGCCGGCAAAGAAACGACTTCACCGGAAGACCAGGAAAAGATAGATAACTGCATATATCTCTGTCTGCAACTGACGGCCAATCTTGCGATCCTGATCAATCCCTTCCTACCCGCTACAGCAAAAAAATTATTAAACATGATGAAAGTGGTGGATCGAATGCTGGAATGGGAGAACGCTGGTAAAATTGATTTACTAAAAATCGGCTACAGCCTGCGTGCTCCGGAACTATTGTTCAGAAAAATTGAAGATGAGGAAATCGTACAGCAAATGGAAAAATTGCACAAAAACGCCGTGAAACCAACCACTGTAGAATCAGTTGCGCCAAAGCCCCAGAATAAAACAGAAATACAGTTTCCGGATTTTGACAAACTGGATCTTCGCACGGGTATTATTCTCGAAGCCGAAAAAGTTGCCAAGGCAGATAAACTGTTGAAACTTCAGGTGGACCTGGGCTTTGAAAAAAGAACCATTGTATCAGGTATCGCGCAGCATTTTAAACCTGAGGACATTGTTGGCATGCAGGTGGTCGTCGTCGTAAACCTGGCCCCCCGAAAAATGAAAGGCATAGAAAGTAATGGAATGATCCTGATGGCTGAAGACAAACTGGGAAAGCTGCACTTTGTAAGCCCGCAGGAAAAAATCGAAGCGGGTTCTGCCGTAAGTTAAACAATCGTCATATGTCTGGATATGAATGTGAACCTGACTACGATATTCAGTGCATGTCCGTTCTGTCCCTGTCCATTACGATTCCCTGTTTGAAAGAATCTGAAACGATGGGGACCGTGTCAGGCTTTTTTTCGCGTTACCTTCGGGTAGGAATTTGAATCATTAACGAATCCATTATGAAAAGAATCATTCGAAAGGTGGCTGTGTTGGGAAGCGGGGTAATGGGCTCCCGTATTGCATGCCATTTTGCCGGCACCGGAGTTCAGGTATTGCTATTGGACCGCACACCTGATTCATTGACCGATGCGGAAAAAGCAAAAAAAATGACGCTGGATCACCCGGCAGTCAGGAACCGCATTGTGAATGAAGCGCTGGCTGCTGCGATTAAATCCAATCCTTCACCGGTTTATAATTCATCGGTTGTTAAAAGAATCCAGACGGGCAATTTCACAGATAATATGAAAGATATTTCCTCCTGTGACTGGATCATTGAAGTGGTGGTGGAAAGGCTGGATATAAAATCAACCATCTTTGGTGAAGTGGAAAAATTCCGGAAGCCCGGAACCCTGATCAGTTCCAACACATCGGGCATCCCGATTCATCTGATGAATGAAGGAAGATCCGAAGATTTTAAAAAACACTTTTGCGGAACGCATTTTTTTAATCCGCCGCGTTATCTCCGTCTGCTTGAAATCATCCCGACTCCTTATACCGATCCCGGGGTGACTCAATTTCTACTGGAATATGGTGACCTGCATTTGGGCAAAACAACCGTTCTAAGCAAAGACAGTCCGGCTTTTATCGCCAACAGAGTGGGTGTATTCAGCATTATGGCCATCTTTAAACTCATGGATAAGCTGGGTCTTAATATAGACCAGATTGAGGCGCTGACTGGTCCCATCATTGGCCGTCCTAAATCGGCTACTTTCCGTACAGCAGACGTTGTCGGTCTTGATACACTTGTGAAAGTTGCGAACGGTGTGTATGAAAATTGCCCGGACGATGAAGCGAGAGATATCTTCCAGATACCCGGATGGCTGCAGAAAATGATTTCCAACAACTGGCTGGGTGATAAAACCGGACAGGGGTTTTTTTCTAAAAAGAAATCACCAACCGGTGAACGTGAAATATTCACGATCGACCTTACAACACTGGAATACAAACCCAGGCAAAGGATTTCTTTTCCCGGCGTGGAGACGGCTAAGCCCATAGATGATCTGAAAGAAAGATTAAAAATTCTAATCAGGGGCACTGACATATCAGGAGATTTTTACCGGCAGTTTCACTACCAGTTATTCTCCTATACTTCCCACAGGATTCCCGAAATCAGTGATGAATTATATCGTGTGGATGATGCCATGCGGGCTGGCTTTGGCTGGGAAATCGGTGCTTTTGAAACCTGGGATCTGTTTGGCGTTTCGGAAACGGTGAGTAAAATGGAAGCCGCCGGATATAAAGTTGCCGGCTGGGTAAAGGAAATGATCGCTGCGGGTTTCGGAAGTTTTTATAAGGTGGAAAATGGTGAAAAGCTGGTTTATTCTCCAGGAAAAAAGAAATATATTTCTGCCGTCACCGGTGATCCGCGCGCATTTATCGTTATGCGGAATTTCGAAAACCAAACCATCTGGAAAAATTCTGCCGCACATCTGTATCATATTGGAGATGAAGTGCTGGGTCTGGAATGGTTTACCAAATTCGGAACCATTGGCGGCGAAGTGCTGGAAGGAATACAACGATCCATCGGAATCGCCGAAGAAAAATATAAGGGCCTGGTTATAGCCAATGAAGCTGCTAACTTTTCAGCCGGCGCGAATGTGGGTATGATTTTTATGCTGGCCGTTGATCAGGAATTTGAAGAACTGGATATGGCAGTCCGGTTATTTCAAAACACTATGATGCGGGCCAGGTACTCAGCGATTCCCGTGGTCGTAGCTCCGCAGGGACTGACACTGGGTGGAGCTTGCGAATTAAGTTTACATGCCGATAAAGTGGTTCCGGCTGCTGAATCCTATATTGGTTTGGTTGAGCTCGGTGTAGGTTTGATTCCCGGTGGCGGAGGAAGCAAAGAATTTACATTAAGGGCCTCTGATGAATTACACGTCGACGAACCTGAAACCATTACATTAAAAAACCGCTTCCTTACTATTGCTACTGCAAAAGTTTCGACATCCGCTTTGGAAGCATTCGATCTTGGTATTCTGAAAACAGGAAGAGATTATATTTCTATAAATCCTGACAGAAGGATCGCAGACGCAAAAAATGCGGTCATTGAATTGTATCAGGACGGATATACTCCACCAACGCAAAGAACGGATATCAAAGTACTGGGTCGCTCTGCACTGGGCGCTCTATATGCAGGTATACATGGTATGTGGCGGGGAAACTATGCAACAGATCATGACGTGCTCGTTGCAAGAAAACTGGCCTACGTCATGTGCGGTGGCGATCTGAGTGAACCGGCACAGGTTTCGGAACAGTATCTCCTGGATCTTGAAAGACAGGCGTTTCTTTCTCTCTGCGGTGAAAAGAAAACTCTTGAAAGAATACAAAGTGTAATAAAATCAGGCAAACCGGTTAGAAATTGATCAATATGAAAAGAGTATTTTTTGCGGCGGTATCTGTTGCCCTTTTGTTCCTTTCATCTTGTCACGGTAATGATCAATCCGGCACAAATCAGGAGAAATCCGATACGGCTTTTGCGATCATCGGGAAAGTTACCGGACAGGATAACGGCATCATATATCTCCATCACCGGGAGTCCGGAAAAACAGATTCATTCGCACTGGATCATGGTTTTTTTACATTCAGTGGCAAGGCAGATATTCCAGAACTGTGTACCATCGATTTTGATGGACATACGAGGCAATTTTTTCTGGAGAATGGGAAAATATCGATGCTTATAAAAAAAGATTCTCTGCGTTATGCGCAGATCACCGGAACGAAATCCCAGGATGAGTTTAATTATTTCAGGGACCAGCTCAGTAAACCGGTAACGGATCGCATGGATGAAACGGACAATGCGTACGATTCGGCCCAGGCACAGAAAAATCAGAAGGTCATGGACAGCCTGGATATACGGTATCATGCTCTTGACCTGGAATTAAAACAACTGGCCATGGATTTTACCAAATCCCATCCTTCGTCTGTTGTTTCTGCCTATGAAATTTATACGAATTTCTCTTACAATCCGCGTTTAGGGCAGATCGATAGTTTATATCAACAACTGGACACAGTTGCCAGGATAACCTACTTTGGCAAACAGCTGGCTATTATTATAGATAAAGCAAAACAAACTGCGATCGGACAAAATGCTCCGGATTTTTCCGCTGGGGATGTAAACGGTAAACCCATATCGCTGTCTTCATTCAAAGGACGTTATGTTCTTCTGGATTTCTGGGCCAGCTGGTGTGGCCCCTGCCGCCTGGAAAACCCCGGGATAGTCAAGGCTTATCATACATTTCACGAGAAAGGATTTGATATTTTTGGAGTTTCGCTTGATGATACGAAAGACGACTGGATACAGGCAATAAAAAAAGACGGGCTGAGCTGGACGCAGGTTTCAGATTTGAAAGGATGGAAATCTGATGCAGCCACGCTCTATGGCATAAAAGGAATTCCGATGAATTTTCTGATCGACAAAAATGGAATTATCATAGCCAAAGGATTGCGTGGAAAGGAACTGGAAAATCAACTTCTTGAAATTTTGCATTAAACTTTAATTCGCTGACCGTACAATGGGTGAAGCCGAGTGGTTAAAAACCGAATCTGTGATCCGTATACATTCGGATTTCTATTTTTATGGAGAAGCCGCCTCCGATTTACTGGCTATATCCATTGCAAATGATATTGCCAATCACTGGAATGAACCGGCAGCAACGATCGTATTGAAAAATTCTTTTCACCGAATCGAATTTATCATACGGGGATTTTATGAAAAAGATCTGACGCCGGAAACGATCTGGTATAATACCAATCCCAGAAATAATTATTTTCGGATTGAGGAAGTTTCTCCTGTACATGTATCATTCGTGGATGGTGTTCAGTGTAATACAGGATATTTTAAATTAGACAACCTGATAAATAATTCCACCACAGCAGCGCATGAGTACGGGCATACGATCGGCCTCGATCATCCGGAACAACTTGACATCCGTGGGATGGGGCAGCCAGGCATCATGTATCCGAGAGGAACGATTTGCGATCCTGTTTTTCAATACGATCCGACAGCGGAGCCGTTAAAAGCGGGTGGGACTCTTAATCCTTATACCCGAAAAGTTTTACAGACAGATATTGATCATCTGCGCCTGCATAAATTAAGTTGGAACCATCAGGGATTTGCCGTTCTTGGAGATTTTTCCAGCATCTATCATGATAAATTACACCCTCCCCAATAGATCCTCCATGCCACGTATTATTTGCTAATTTAGTCACTCTTTATGGCGACGATTCTATCCTTAAAAAATATCAGTAAATCTTATAAGAGGATAAAAGCTTTGCGGGATGTTTCATTTGACGTTCCCGGTGGTGCGGTATTTGGTATTCTCGGACCAAACGGAAGTGGAAAGACCACTTTACTCGGCATTGTGATGGATGTTCTGAAAGCGAGTGCGGGAACTTACACATGGTTCGGAAATTCCCCTTCTGAAAAACAAAGAAGGGAAATAGGCACCTTATTAGAAACGCCCAATTTTTATCACTATCTATCTGCACAGCACAATCTCGAGATTGCCGCTCATATAAAACATAAACCGCCTGATGATATTGAACGGGTTTTAAAACTGGTAAGACTGTTTGAAAGACGGGATTCTAAATTTCAAACGTACTCCCTCGGTATGAAACAGCGACTGGCTATTGCCGCCTGTCTCCTTGGAAATCCTTCTGTTTTAGTTTTTGATGAACCAACCAACGGACTCGATCCTTCAGGTATTGCTGAAATCCGGCAATTGATTATTGACCTGGCTGCAGCCGGCAAAACCATCATTCTGGCGAGTCACCTGCTTGCAGAAGTGGAAAAAGTGTGCACACATGTAGCCATTTTACAACAAGGTGTTTTAATAAAATCCGGTGATGTGCAGTCTGCATTGAGTCAGGAAGTCTGGCTTGAACTCGGTTGTGCTGATATGACCGGGCTGAAAGATATTTTAGATCGTATGCCGGGAGTAAAAAATATTGTCAGACTAGGAGATCATTTCCAGGTATATTTTTCCGAAACTATACCCGATGCTGCACGCATCAACCAATATTGTTTTGAGAACAATATCATTTTAAATTTTTTACAGGTCATGAAAAAAAGTCTCGAATCCGCATTTATTGAGCTCACTGATAACGTAAGTAATTAATCATGAGTGATCTGATGGACACATGGCGCGTAGAATGGCTGAAGCTTAAATACTACAGAACATTCTGGATTCTGCTTATCGTGATTGCCGTTTGTATTCCGGCTTTCAACTATGTGATTTATGATGTTACGGATAATAGTTTCCCAAAAATAAATGGTCAGAATATATTGGGAAACCCATTTTCCTTTCCCAATGTTTGGATCACGGTTCCGTATAATGCCGGCATTCTGATATTTATGCCCGCCATTTTAATTATCACTCTTTTTACGAATGAGTATTCATTCCGTACACACAGGCAAAATGTGATTGACGGATGGAGCAGATGGCGATTTATCCGCATCAAAATCATTGAAGTATTTCTCTTAAATATTTTTGTGACGGTCGTCGTTTTTTTGACCTGTTTATATTTTGGATTTATTACGCGCACAAACATTCAACCAAAACCAGGATGGGACCAATATCGTTTCATCCTGTTCTTTTTTATTGAAATGCTCGATTATTCACTCATTGCCGTACTGATCGCCATGCTGATCAAGCGTGCTGGCCTGGCCATGGGACTATTCTTTCTATATATGATCGTTGAACAATTCGTGGTTTCGCTGGGCAGGAATAAATATAAGGTGGGCTGGGTGGACTATTTACCAGAAGAGGTTTCCGACCGTCTGATCCCTCAACCGTTTGCCCGCAGAATTTTGACGCCTGGCAATAATGCCCTTTGGGAAAAACATATTCCTTTATATCTTTCAATGGCCGTTATTTATATCATCCTTTATATTCTTGTTATAAGCTGGCGGTTCCGGAAATCAGATCTCTGAGACCATGAGCCGGCGGAGTATGGTTCAAAAATTTCAATGAATGAAAAAACTTATCTGTTTTTTAAACCTGACGCTTTTGTCTTTTATAGGTTTCGCCCAGCCAAGGTTACCCGAACACTATTATTGGGACAAACTCTCAAATGGTTTGCAGGTAGTGGTTATCGAAAATGATAAAGTGCCTTTGGTTACGATTGAAATAGCGGTAAAAAACGGATCCTTTACCGAAGACTCAAATTATAACGGTCTTTCCCATCTTTTTGAACATATGTTCTTTAAGGCCAACAAGGATTATCCGGATCAGGCGAAATTTCTTAAACGCACGCAGGAACTTGGCGCCATCTATAACGGGTCTACCGGAGACGAACGTGTGAACTATTATTTCACCTTCAGTAAAGACAGTCTGATGCAGGGACTGCAATTTATGAATTCCGCTATGCGCTTTCCCATTTACCGGATCGAAGATATGCAGAAGGAAAGGCCGGTTGTAGATGGTGAGTTTCAGCGCGCGGAAAGCGATCCTTTGTATGTTTTGTATTTTGCCTGTCAAAAAAAGTTATGGGGAAATCTTTTCACCAGAAAAAATGGAATTGGTATTCATGAAATAATCAATACAGCGACTCCCGAAAAGATGATGGTAATCAAAAACAAATATTACTATCCAAATAATTCCATCCTGGTGATATGCGGCGATGTGAAACATGAGGAGGCGTTTGCAAAAGCCAATCAAATTTTTGGAAGCTGGGAGAGCAGTGGATTCGATCCAATAACCAAATATCCGATTCCTGAATTTCTACCGCTCATTTCCACCGAGTATTTTGTTATGGAATCCCCACTTGCCCAAACTCCTATACAATTGTACTGGTGGCAGGGTCCCGATACCCGATACGATTCGGCTTCGACCATTGCTGCAAAAGTTTTCCAGACCATTCTCGGCATGAATTCATCCAAATGGCAACAAGCATTAATAGACAAAGGCCTGGCATCTACTGCCGATGTGGAATATGATGTGGAGAGATATGTGGGTCCGATGGACATCAATATGAGACCAAATCCCGACAAACTGCAGGTCTGTAATGCGGAGGTTTTAAATCAGATCAAACAATGGGGCAATGACGACTATTTTACGGATGAACAATTAAAGGATGCAAAAGAAATTATGCGCCGGAATGCAATACGTCAGAAAGAAGAACCTTCGGCACAGGCCAGTATCGTGACTGCAGCATGGTGCAATTCCTCTCTGGATTATATGACCGACTATGAAAAAAATTGTCAGAAAGTGACACGGGCCGATATACAGCGGTTCATCGCAAAATATATCACGGCAAAACCGTATGTAGCCGGCATGATCATCAATACGGAAATGAATAAGGAATTAAAGGCTTCCGAAAATTTTAAACCCGGTTTATAATATTAATAAGCTCATTATGCAAACGTTTGTAAAATATCTGACCGGCATTATATTTATGACAGCCTGTTTTATTTCTGCTTCAGCACAAAATAAACCTGCTTACGAGATGACAGTGAACGGCATTAAAGTAATCGTTCAACCCAGTGGAAATGAAATTGTGCAGGTCCTGACATTATTCAAAGGAGGCGTCCAGAACTATCCCGCGGAAAAGGCAGGTATCGAGGATCTGGCGATTACTGCCCTGACTGAATGCGGAACAAAAAAGGATTCAAAAAACGCGTTTAAGGATAAGCTCGACAAAGTAAGTGCGGAAATTGAAGGAACGGTGGGAATGGATTATTCTTATCTGACGCTCAATTGTATAAAGAGTGATCTGGATCAGGTTTGGCCATTGTACAGCGATGCACTCACCATTCCCCTGTTTGACAGCACAGAGTTCACCCGTGTAAAACAAAACGCTGTTAACAGAATAAAATCGCGAAATTCAAAACCGGATTTTGCTATTTCTAAAATGGGTAAGGAGACGGCATTTAAGGGTAAGGACTATTCAAAGTCCCCCTATGGAGAAGAAAGCATCGTCAGCAGATTGTCTCCATCCGAAACGAAATCATATTATACATCTATTCTTACCCGTTCGAGAATGTTAATCGTTGTTGTCGCCGAACTCGACCGCTCAGCCATAGAGCAAAAAGTGAAAGAACTAACAGCCAATATTCCGGATGGAAATAGTATAAAATTGAATCGTTATAGTTATTCACCAGGCCGGAATACATTTACTGAACAAAAAAAATCTGTAGCTACTAATTACATACAAGGCACAATGGGTGGACCGCAACCCGGTTCTTCAGAATTCAACGCCTTTGTTATTGCGATGGACATATTCTCGGATAAGCAATATCTTGAAGTCAGAACAAATAATGGTTTATCCTATGCTCCTCAGGCTTTTTTCGTTGGAGGATTAACTCCCTATGCAGTTCTGAGGGTTTCCACAACAAATCCCGACAAATACATCAACGTGATGGATCAACTGATCTCAAGAACACATACCGGGGGATTCTCTGCAGAAGAAGTAAAAAATTCCAAAATGGGATATGTGACCAGCTTCTATTCCAAGATGGAAACCAATGCCGCTCAGGCAGCATCCCTGGCATCCAATGAGATCTTATTTAATGACTGGAAGCGTTCTCTGCGTATTAATGAGGATTTGAAAAAAGTGAGTGCAGAAGATGTAAACAAGGCATTTAATAAGTATATACAGGAAACCACCTGGGTATACCAGGGAGATACCTCTAAAGTAAATCCTGCCCTGTACACGGCGAGACCGGTAGATCCCAAATTGCCGGACAGTAAGGTGTCTGGCGGTAATAAAAATTAATTAATGACCGGTCAGATCCGTGAACGCCGTGTCGATCGTCGGGTAAATGAATTGGAATCCCTGCTGTTTTATTTTGTTTGCACTGATATTGCTGCTTTTAAGAACCTCTTCGCTACGATCTCCCAACATCAACCGAAGTATAAAATTCGGAACCGGAAGAGGTATAAAAAAACTGCCTTTGATTTTTTTTGCCAGTCCGATGGTAAAATTTCTATTATTCACCGGGCCCGGTGACACTGCGTTGTAAACCCCCGTCCAGCTGGTATTCAACATGGCTTCTAAATACAAACGACAAAGATCCTCCATGTGTATCCAACTGATCATTTGCTTGCCGCTTCCCAATATACCGGCAATACCATATCGAACGGGTCTTTTGAATGCAGGAAATGCGCCGCCATCGTTGCTTAATACGATACCGGTACGGAGAATAACAAGTCTTTTATCTAAGGCTTCTACAGGTTTTATGGAATTTTCCCAGGCCACACAGGTTTCACCAAGAAAATCATTAGCCGGCGGATCTGTTTCAACCGACGGATAGCCTTTATTTTGCCGATACCAGCCAATGGCAGACGCACTCACCACCGAGATAATGTTATTGGGAATATTGGTCAGGGCTTTTATCAGGAGTGCGCTGCTTTTCGTGCGGCTTTCCACGATTTCCTGTTTCCTTTTTTCCGTCCATGGTTTATCTGCCACGCCTGCTCCGGCGAGATGAATAATGTAATTCGCTTTTTTAAATGCTTCTTCCTGTACGATCTGTTTCTGAATGTCCCAGGTTGCATATGAAATCCCTGGCGAAAAATTATTTTGCTGCTTCGGATTTCTGGTCAAAATGATTACCTGATGACCCCGGGACAGGAGGAATTTCGATAAGGCATTTCCGATCAGGCCGGTGCCTCCTGTAATGATCACAGTGTCCATGGGATTTTTTTAATAAACACAATTAAAAATCCCCTCCCGGCTAGAGCGGGAAGGGATTAAACAACTAAAAACAAACGATTTGGCAGTGGTTAATCTGGTTTTCTACCATCCAAAAAACTATTGATGGTACTGATTTCTCCCTGATTATTATTTTCTGATTTGACTTCATACTGGCTGTAAAAACTTTCCACGCTGGTTACTGTATTATACAGTTCCAGATTTCGGCGGATGTAGGCCGGCACAATTTCAAACTCATTATTCGGATCCGCAGCATTCATGTTGAACGACAAGTTGCGCAATTTGTTGATCCGCTCTGCTGCACGGCGTTTCAGACCTTCTGCTTCGTCCTGCACGGCAGGCTCCTCTGCAGGCTGATCCGCCATAGATACCGGTTGTGTTTGATGGGCCCGAGGCACATCCGCCGCTGGAATTTCATCCTTAAAAACGAGCTGCATATCAGAAGAAGGATTTTCATCCTGAACCGGATGTTTGGCAGTCGCAGTTAAGATTTTATGATCTTTCAAACCTGTTTCTTCAGTCAGGGATTCTGATGGTTCTTCGTCGTAAATATTGGCTGGCCTGGTTAGATATCCGCCCGAAATCGCCGGCGGAATATTTGTGGCTGGTTTTTTTTCCTGATCGCTTTCTCTAAATGCGGAAACGGTACCCTGCGAAAATATCCATTCTATTGGTTCTTCAATAATCTTTTTTTCCACGGGCTGCTCTGCCGGGAGTCTGCTGTCGGTTTTCGATGGCATCATTACGGCCGGACCTGATTTTCTAATTTGCGCAACAGGCTCCGGAACCTCTACCAGCCTCGGTTCCAGTTCTTGTGAACGGGTGGGGGCCGTTACAGAAATTTTTTGCTGGGCAAGTGCCTCAACTAAGTGTTTTTCATTAGTCAATTCTGCAGCAGGAGTTTCTTTTGGCTTTATCATTTCTGTTACAGGCATCTGCAGCGGCATTACAACCTTTTCTTCTTTTTTCGGAGCGGCTGGTTTTTCTGCACGCTTAAAGGGGTCTTTATATTCAAATCCTGTAGCAATAATTGTTATACCAATTTTATCGCCGAGTGCCGCATCGTATCCCAATCCGAGTATCACGTCAGTATCCTCTCCTGCCTGACCGATCAGGTGATGTTGGATAATTTCCACTTCATCCATGGTAAACTCATGATCTCCTTCTGATGAATTGATATTGATCAAAATCCATTTCGCACCGCGGATATCGTTGTCATTGAGTAGTGGTGAATTCAATGCTTCTTCGATGGCCTGTTGTGCGCGGTTATTGCCAGACGCAGCTGAACTTCCCAGAATGGCCACACCGCCGTTTCGCATCACGGTACATACATCTGCAAAATCCACATTGATCTGACCAGTGCTGTTGATAACATCCGTTATGCATTTTGCTGCGGTTGCCAAAACATTGTCTGCTCTCGAAAATGCTTCTTTCATTTTCAGATTCCCAAACTGATGGCGCAGTTTATCATTACTGATTACGAGGAGGGTATCAACATAGTCCTTTAATAAAGAAATTCCTTCTTCGGCCTGCAACTGTCTTTTTCTGCCTTCATAAGAAAACGGAGTTGTTACAATGCCCACTGTAAGTATTCCCAGATCCTTGCAGATTTTTGCAAGTATCGGTGCCCCTCCTGTTCCTGTTCCACCTCCCATGCCGGCCGTAATAAACGCCATTTTGGTATTTACTTCCAGAATGGATTTAATTTCTTCCAGGCTTTCTTCTGTGGCCTGACGTCCAATATCCGGATTTGCCCCGGCTCCAAGACCCTGCGTTAACAACGGCCCTAGTTGTATTCTATTGGCAACCCGGCTCTGCGCAAGCGCCTGGGCATCTGTATTACAAATAATGAAATTGACTCCTTCGATATTTTGTCCAAACATATGGTTGACTGCATTACTTCCGCCACCTCCCACTCCAATCACTTTTATAATGGACGATCTTTCTTTAGGTAAATCAAACTGGATCATAAAATAGAATTATTGGTTAGTATAGAATTAAAGTGCATGATCTTCTTCTTCCTTGAACAGGTCAATGATACCGTCTTTGAACTTACCCCAGAAATCTTTTATTCCACGTCTGTGTATAATCCTTTCCATCTGCTTGGTTTCTTCTGAAACGACAACCTGCTCCTTTATCATTTCCGGCGTTTTTAATGCTGTTGGAATATCGACCTGTATATGTGTTGTTTCAAATTGCTTGCGGTTATGTTCATAATCACTGTATCCTTTTAATATTAAACCGATACAGGTAGAATAGGTTGGCCGGGAAAGTTCTTCGATTTGCCCCGATGCCAGGTGCTCATTGGGATATCCGATTCTGGCATTTAATCCGGTTACGTATTCAGTCAGCTGGATCAGGTGTTTCAGTTGCGCGCCGCCACCCGTGAGCACAATACCGCCATTCAGCATCTTGTTATCCAGGCCTACCTGCTTCAGATGGTAAGAAACAAAGTCCATGATTTCACTCATGCGCGCCTGAATGATATTAGCCAGGTTTTTCACACTGATTTCTTTTGCAGGCATTCCCCTTAATCCCGGTATCGTAATAAAGGCATTTCCCTTGGCTTCATTGGAAAGAGCCGACCCGAACTGAACCTTCATTTGTTCTGCCTGGGTTTTCAAAACACCCAAACCTGTTTTAATATCATTGGTTATGTTTTCTCCGCCAAAAGGAATAACCGCTGTATGCTTTAGTATACCCTCATAAAAAACAGCCAGGTCTGTAGTGCCGCCACCGATATCCACAATCGCTACCCCTG
Organism: uncultured Bacteroidota bacterium; assembly: GCA_963759335.1. Classification (GTDB taxonomy): domain Bacteria; phylum Bacteroidota; class Bacteroidia; order Chitinophagales; family Chitinophagaceae; genus Puia. The sequence continues at coordinate 815,165 of CAVWYU010000017.1, read as the reverse complement.
CTTCCAGATCTTCCTGACCCATAACCGCTGCTGCAGATGCCAGTGGTTGTAAAACCAGATCTTTTGTTTCCAATCCACTTTTTTCTACTGCACGACTGATATTTTTGATTGCATTTTTATCTCCTGTTATGATATGGAAATTAGCACCCACTTTCACACCTCCATATCCAATCGGACTGATGATATTCTGGAAATTATCTACTGCAAATTCCTGCGGAATCACATCAATGATCTGATCGCCTGCCGGAATATAAGTTTTATACTGGTCCGCAACCAGCTGGTCAATCTCTTTCTGGGTAATCTCATTTTCGGTGCTCTGTCTTACAATATCACCCCGGGTTTGTAAACTCTTGATATGATGACCGGCAATGCCCACATAAACTTCTGATATAGTCAGGTTGGGATTTGATGCATAACAATTGTCCAGGGCCATCCGGATGGCTTTAATTGTTTCATCTATATTTAATACCTGTCCGTGTTTGACACCGTTGGAATTTGCCCGGCCAAAGCCCAGTATTTCCAATTTACCATATTCGTTTTTACGTCCTGCGATGGCTGCAATTTTTGTTGTACCTATGTCGAGTCCTACAATAATGGGTTGTTCCTGATTCATGGTTTAGTTTGTTTTACTATTGTTGTTGTTGTTTAATACCTGGTTTATTATTGTTTTTATCGTTTTCTTCAGGAAGATCATAACTCCGCAGGTTTTGTTCTGTGATCGTATTTTTTTCCAATGGTTTTATTTCTCTGATTTTAACCGTGTCTGATTGCATTTTTTGGGCAAGCCGGATAAAATCCATTACATTTTTCCGGGCCTTTATGGAATCTGCCCTCGATATGGTTCCCTGTTTACGTGTGGCGATTACCTGGTTCTGAAAAGCAACATTGACATTGGTATAGTACTCAAATCCCGCTTTTGCAATCACCTCTTTATAAAAAGTAAAAAGCTTTTGAAATTTATTTTCATAATCGCTTCCATCCCCAAACTCGATCAACTGGTTGCCGATCAATGGTGTTAAACGGAAAGTCTTTGACGAACTGATATTTATTTCCTGCACCTGATTTGACCAGAAAGAGTTATTATTCAGAAAAATAGCCAGATCCCTGATTTGCCGGCTCAATGCGCTGTCACGTTTCAATCCGAATTTTTCTGAAGGATAACCTGTAAATACAGGCAATCTGAATGCATTTCTTTCACCAAGTGCCATTTGAATTCCGGCACTGTCTATCATATAGCTGCTGCCATTCGCTGTAAACAATCTCGCAACGGGCTGTCGTTCCTGAATGCGGAGCTTTAGTGTCTGATTATTGTCAAAATATAATTGGGCGTCTTTAATCCAGCTGTTTTTGCGGAGAATAGTTTCCATCTTCAACAGGTCGAAGGAGATAACTTTTTTATTATGCAAGTCACTGATACCTTCTGATTCAAGCATGGCAGTCACATCTTTTTTGCTTAAAAAAAAGGCTTTACCGCCGCCGTTGATTTCAACGTCCATACCATTGCAAAGGCTGCTGTTTTTAGCATTAATGGCTGCAATCAGCAGTGCCAGTCCGGAGCCGCCCAGCAGGCACCAGAGAACGACCATAAAAAATTTTTTCAGCGGGCTTTTTATATTCATTTGGTTTTTAATAAAGTTTCCAGTGGATAAACGAGTTCATCTATATCTCCCGCTCCGGCTGTAATCAGTAATATCTTTTCTTCGGGCTTAATCTTCGCTGCCCAGGCAAGCACTTCTGCTTTGTTCAGTATTCTTTTGTGTTCTGTATCCATTTTACCTGATATGAGCTCGCTGCTTACACCTTCAATGGGCAGTTCTCTGGCGGGATACACCGGTAATAATATTACCTCATCTGCTTTGTCGAGCACTTTGGCAAATTCATTGGCAAAATCCCTGGTCCTGCTAAATAAATGCGGTTGAAAAACAACCACCATTTTTCGATCCGGGAAAAGTTGTCTCGCACTACTGATCAGTGCTTCCAGCTCTTTCGGATGATGTGCATAATCATCTATATATACGACCGATTCGGATTGAACATGATATTCAAATCTCCTCCTGACCCCGCGAAAAGACTGGAGAGCAGGTGTAATTTTTTTTTCCGGCAACCCCAATAACCTGCAGGCTGAAATTGCGGCCAGCGCATTTTCCACATTATGCCATCCACCCACGTTGAGCCTTACGTCCTTCATCTTACCTTCTTTCCCTTCTACATCGAAAATATAGTGACCCGCCAGTATGCGCAGATTCTTTGTATATACATCCGCGTTCTGATCGGTCAGATGATAGCTGACCTGCTGGATATTCGCTGCCGGTTTCGGAATCGGCAATCCATGCTTCTGGACCAGCGTGCCGCCTGATTTTATTTTTTTGCTGAACGCCAGAAATGCTTCTTCCACGGCTTCCCGCGTTCCATATATATCCAGGTGATCGGCATCCATAGAACTGATGACGGCGATATCGGGATGAAGTTTCAGAAAACTCCGGTCATATTCATCGGCTTCCACGACGCAGATATTATTTTTGTCGCTCCAGAAATTCGTATTATAATTCACCGAAATTCCACCCAGAAAAGCATTGGATCCCATGCCACTGTCGCGCAGGATATGCGCAATCATTGTACTGATCGTCGTTTTTCCATGAGTACCGGCGACGCAGACATTTAAAGAATCTGCTGTAATCAGTCCAAGCACCTCGCTCCGTTTCATCAGTGTGAAATCATGCTCCCTGTAATACTTTAGTCCCTGGTGATTTTCCGGAATAGCCGGTGTATAAACTACCAGCTGAACATCTTTTGGAATATCTTTTGGATCGTCCACATAAGATACCGGAATGCCTTCCTCTACCAGAGACTTTGTCAGAGAAGTTTCTGTTTTGTCGTAACCGCCTACCGATTTTCCCTGAAGACGGAAATAACGCGCGAGTGCACTCATGCCGATACCTCCAATACCGATAAAATAAATATTCTTGATATGTTTCAGATCAGTCATTCAGTATTTTCAGGATTTCATTTGCAATTTTGTCGTCTGCATCAGTGATCGCCATTTTACCAATATTCTCCTTTAGTATTTCCTGTTCAGATTTATTATTAGCCAGCCGGATGATTTCAGACACCAGTCGATCCGGCGCGTCCTTATCAGAGATCATGATAGCCGCATTTTTTTTCACCAGATTTTCAGCATTTGCAGTTTGATGATCTTCTGCAGCGAAAGGAAACGGAACAAAGATGACCGGCTTTCTCACTACACACAATTCATATAATACCGAACCGGATCTTGAAACCACGATATCGGCAGCAGCATATGCATATTCCATTTTAGAAATGAATTCACCTGTCCAGATTAATTTTGATTCTGCCGCATGAACAGCCGCCTGTTTGGCGAACGATTTTCCCGTTTGCCAGATCAGTTGAATCTTATTTTTAATCAGAAGGGAAATGCCGGCATCGATCGCTTCATTCATGGACCGTGCCCCCAGACTACCCCCCGTAACCAGAACTGTGGTCAGTGAAGGATCCAGGCCAAAGAAAGCAATTCCGTTTTCCCTGGTAACCTGGTTCGATACAACGCTCGTACGCACGGGATTTCCGGTATGCATGAGTTTAGTATCAGGAAAAAACTTTTCCATGCCATCGCTTGCGGTAAAAATCCGGGTTGCTTTTTTCCCAAGCATCCTGTTGGATTTGCCTGCAATGGAATTAGACTCGTGAATAAAAGTGGGGATTCCCTTCGCCTGCGCATAGCGAAGCACAGGAAAAGTACTGTACCCGCCGACGCCTATGGCAGCCTGCGGATTAAAAGCTTTAAATATTTCCTTTACCTGCAGAAAACTTTTAATCAATTTATAAGGGAGGGCAATATTTTTTATCAGGGAACTTCTATTATATCCGGCGATATCGATCCCCTGAATGGGATATCCGGCTTCCGGGATTTTCTCCATTTCCATTTTACCATTTGCGCCCACAAAAAGAATGTCCATATCCGGCTCTTTTTTTCTCAATGCATTTGCAATCGACAGGGCTGGAAAAATATGCCCACCCGTTCCGCCACCAGCTATAATAATTTTTTTTCCCAATTCCCGTTTTTTATGCGAAGGCAGCCTCTTTGTTTTCTGCTTCTTCGATTTCTTCCTCCTCAATGTCCTTTGCTTCTTCGTTTTTCGCCCTGGCCTCTCCTTCAATTCTTTCAGCATTTCTTGCAACACTTAATATGATTCCTATAGCCAGGCAGGTAAATAAAAAGGAACTGCCTCCCATACTGATCAGAGGCAGGGTCACGCCCGTAACCGGGAAAAGATTAACATTTACTGCCATGTTTGCAATGGCCTGAATCATCAGTGTAAAACTCAGCCCCAGCGCAAGAAAGGCTCCAAAGGCAAACGGGCATTTCTTAAATATGCGAATACTTCTGAACAGAAATACCAGATAAATAAACATGATGATTGCTCCTCCGATCAAGCCATATTCTTCAATAATGATCGCATAAATAAAATCCGAATAGGGATGCGGAAGAAAATTTCGCTGACGGCTGTTTCCGGGTCCCAGGCCAATCCAGCCACCGTTGGCAACCGCTATTTTCGCCTGGTTAACCTGATAATTATCATCCATCTTGTCTGTCTTCGCGCCATACATAAAGTTGTCCACCCGGTTAATCCAGGTATCCACGCGGACGAATAAACCTGAATGCGATTCTGATTTTGATTTGACAATCGGTGTGTCAGTAGATTTGTGCCTTACAACCGCCGCCATGATAAGAATCAGAACCGGAATCATTACAATTCCCATTGTCAGTAACAGATGTTTGCCACTGACCCTTCCGATGAACATCAGCATCATGCAGGTTGCCCCGATGAGCAGCGCAGTGGAAAGATTAGCAGGTGCGATCAACAGACAGACCACTGCCACCGGAAGGATCACGGGCAAAAATCCATTTCTAAAATCTTTTATCTGATCCTGCTTCCGGCTCAATAGCCGGCTGATATACATAATCAACGCCAGCTTTGCCAGGTCGGAGGTTTGAAAAGTCATGTTCACGATCGGCAGCCTGATCCATCGGCTTCCTTCATTCAGTTTCACTCCAAAAAATAAGGTATAGAACAACAATGGTATGGATATCAGGAAAAGAATCTTGGCCACCCGTGCATAAATCACATAATTGACCATATGGGCAAAGTAAATGATCATTACACCGGCGATGATAAATGCAAATTGTTTGAACAGGTAGATTTCAGTATTGCCTTTATACATTTTATAAGCCAGCAAACCGGTTGAGCTGTATACGGAAAGCAATGACATCATCGCCAGTAATACAACAACAGCCCAAATTACCTTATCACCCTTGGTTCTGGATCCCAGGTGTTTGAACGCTCTCATTTCTATCGTACTATTGTCCTGCATTTTTTTAATAGATGTCTGAAGTTCTACAGGTCTCTTACGGCTTCTTTAAACTGCTTCCCCCTGTCTTCATAATTTTTAAACAGATCGAAACTGGCACAAGCCGGACTCAGCAAAACAACATCGCCTTTGTCAGCCAGGTGAAAACTGCTTTTGACCGCATCTCTTGCTGAACCGGTATTTACAATCACCGGAACATCGTTCTGAAATGCTTCATGAATCTTGCGGTTATCGAGGCCCATACATACAATGGCTTTTACTTTTTCTTTTACCAGGCTTCGCATCAGTGAATAATCATTTCCTTTGTCGATTCCCCCCAAAATAAGTACCACGGGTTTCTGCATACTTTCCAGGGCAAACCAGGTAGAATTTACATTCGTAGCCTTGCTGTCATTGATGAATTCCACGCCTCTCACGGTGCTCACGTATTCCATTCTGTGTTCCAGCGATTCAAAACTCTGTACGGCTTCGCGGATCTTATCCTTACGAATACCAATGGTAACGGCCGCGAGTCCCGCAGCCATGGTATTATACTGATTATGTATCCCTTTTAGCGCAAAATCATAAATGCTCATTCTCAGGGTTTCACTCCCCGCCTGCAAATTCATTTGCCCGTTCCTGATAAAGCCTCCCTGATTTGGTTCCTGTTGCATGGTATATGGTAGTGGGTTGGATTGAAATGGAAATTTTTCTATGTGTTGCTTTATAACCGGATCGTCTGCGCAATAGATAAAAAAATCCGACTTCACTTGGTTTTTTACAATACTGAATTTGCTTTTTATATAATTCTCAAATTTGTAATCATATCTGTCTAAATGGTCTTCCGTAATATTTGTCAGAATAGCGATATCGGGCCGGAACGCCTGGATATCGTCCAGTTGAAAGCTGCTGATTTCGACGATATACCATTCCTTTGGATCATCAGCCACCTGCCGGGCAATGGAAACTCCAATATTCCCGACCATTGCACAATCCAACCCACCATGACGGCAAATATGGTATGCCAGTGAAGTGGTGGTCGTTTTCCCATTACTTCCTGTGATGCCCAGTATTCTGCTATTGCCTTTGTGGCGATATGCCAATTCGATTTCACTGATTACCGGAATACCTTTGCTCCGTATCTGAACAATCAAAGAACTTTTATCCGGTATGCCCGGACTCTTCATCACTTCGTCTGCATCCAGGATCTTTTCTTCACTATGTTTACCTTCCTCGAACTCTATTCCTTTCCCGATTAATACGGATTTATATTTCTCTGCGATTTTTCCGGCATCCGAAACAAATACCATATAACCTTCCTTTGCAGCCAGAATGGCCGCGCCCACGCCGCTTTCACCGGCACCCAGAATAATCAGTTTTGTCATATCACTTTTCAAGCTTAAAGCCTCAAAGCGTAAGGCCCATTCAGGCTAACGCCATCGTTCAGGTAGGGGGGATTTGGTTTTTCAAAAGCATAGATAAATACTGCACCACAATAATCTATTCATCTTCACGGGCGGATCGATCTAAATTCAAAACTATCTTATCTTCAAAGTCACAATGGCAAACACGACACACAGTATGGTTATAATCCAGAAACGCGTTACAATTTTACTTTCATTATAACCCAGTTTCTGGTAATGATGATGCAGGGGACTCATCAGAAATATCCTCTTACCCTCACCATATTTCCGTCTGGTGTACTTAAAATAACTTACCTGAAGTACCACACTGATATTTTCCACCAGGAAAACACCACAAAAAATCGGAATTAATAATTCCTTACGTACAATTACGGCCAGAGCTGCAATAATGCCGCCCAGCGTTAAACTTCCTGTATCTCCCATAAATACAGTTGCCGGATATGAATTATACCAGAGAAATCCAATACAGGCACCTATTAAAGCCCCAATAAAAATGGACAATTCGCCGAGATTGGGGATATACATGATATTCAGATATTCTGCAAAACGGAGATTGCCACTGGCATACGCAAAAACCCCCAGACAGGTACCAATCACTGCACTTACCCCGGTCGCCAGACCATCAATACCATCAGTTATGTTGGCACCATTTGATACGGCTGTTATAATAAAAATCACTATCACGATATATAATATCCATGTGGCACCGCGTAATGCAGTAGGCAATAACTTGGAATAATTGAATTCGTGATTTTTCACGAATGGTATGGTTGTAATCGGCTCTCCGGCTTCTACAAAAAGTTTTACTTTCCCGTCAAGGATCACTTTTTTCAGACCGACGGTATCCGTCGGCTTGTTGTCGCCAACAAATTCCCGCCATACTTTGGTATTACTGTTGAAATAAAGCGTGGCAGCTACGACAAAGCCAAGCACGACCTGACCGAGCACTTTGAACCAACCCGCCAATCCATCCTTATCGCCCTTTTTATAGTTTATCCCCTGTTTCTGAGCGATTCTTTTGGAACGTAATTTCAGATAGTCATCAATAAATCCGATCATGCCCATCCAGAGTGTGCTGAATATCATCAGACGGATATACGCCTTGTTCAGATTGGCAAGCAGCAACGTAGGAATCAGAATGGCAAGAATGATGATGATACCTCCCATGGTGGGTGTTCCTTTTTTCTGTTGTTCTCCTTCCAATCCCAGTTCACGCACGCTTTCACCCACCTGCAGCGTGCGCAGATAATTAATTAATCTTCGTCCAAACAGCATGGTGATCACCAGAGACAGTATAACAGCCAGCAACACACGAAAAGTGATGAACTGGAATAAAGCACCGCCGGGTACTTTAACGCCTGTCTGCCTTAGCCAATCGAATAGATGATACAACATGCAGTTGATCCTTCTTTAATACTGATTACGGGATGTATCCCAATGTCATTTACCTAATAAATCAAAAATTTCCCTTAATACAACTTTATCATCGAACGGGTATTTTACTCCCTTGATCTCCTGATATTTTTCATGTCCCTTTCCGGCCACCAGTACAATATCTGAAGGCTGGGAAAGATTCACTGCTGTTTTGATAGCCTGACGACGATCTGAAACAGAAATAAATTTCTTTCTGGCGGCTGTGTTTAATCCTTCTTCCATGTCATGAAGAATGGCTTCGGGTTCCTCAGATCTTGGATTATCGGATGTAAAAACAACTTTGTCACTAAGCAGGCAGGCTACCTCACCCATAACAGGTCTCTTCTTTTTATCACGGTCCCCGCCGCAGCCGACTACAGTAATGATGCGCTCATCATTTTTACGCAGTTTGAGAATCGTGCTGAGCACATTTTCCAGCGCATCGGGTGTATGGGCATAATCCACAATCCCCACAATTTTTGCCTTGGGAGAAATCATATAATCGAACCTTCCTTCTGCTCCGCTCAGTACACTGAGGTTTCGAAGGATCTCGGCTTTCTCTTCACCCAGACATATTGCAGTTCCATACACTGCCAGCAGATTATATGCGTTGAATTCACCAATCAGCCGGAAATGCACCTCCTGTTCATTCACCAGCATCACCAGACCGGTCAGATTATTTTCAAGGATCTTTCCTTTGAAGTCCGCCGTTGTTTTCAGACTGTACGAATATTTTGACGCAGACGTATTCTGTAACATCACCTCTCCTCTTTTATCATCGACGTTGGTGATCGCAAATGCCGCCGATGAAAGACCATCAAAAAATAGTTTTTTAACACGGATATATTCGTCGAATGTTTTATGATAGTCCAGGTGATCATGCGTGATATTGCTAAAAACACCACCGGTATAATACAATCCACTTATCCTGTGCTGGTGGATCGCATGCGAACTGGTTTCCATGAACACATGTGTACAACCTGCTTTCACCATTTCGTACAGGAGCTGGTTTAATGAAATCGGATCCGGCGTAGTATGCGTAGCTGCCAAAACCTTATTTCCGATATGATTCTGTACTGTACTCAGCATACCACAGGTATACCCAAGAGAACTGAATAATTTATAGAGCAGGGTTACGATCGTCGTCTTACCGTTTGTTCCTGTAACACCGACCAGTTTCAATTTTTCGGAAGGCTGACCAAAAAAATTATGAGCCATCAAACCGGATGCTTCCGCGCTGTTTTCCACCTGTATATATGTAATTCCGTCTTTCAGACCGGAAGGCATGACTTCACAGACAATCGCAGCTGGCTGAGCTACTGAGACTTCTTCGATAAACTGATGTCCGTCTATATGAGTGCCCTTCACAGCTATAAACGCAGAAGCCTTTCCCACTTTTCGGGAATCCACCTGAAGATCCATGACATCAACATCCAATTTTCCATGGACCGACCGGATACGCACTTTATATAAAATTTCCTGTAGAATCATTAGTTAAGATCCAGGATCAGTTTTTGATTTTTTGATACGATGGTTCCGGCTGATATACTCTGTTGTTTTACTTTTCCTGTTCCCCGGGCAACAACTTTCAAATCTCTTGATTCCAATAAATACAGCGCATCTTTCAATCCCATGCCTTTCACATCCGGTACTTTTTTCATCTCCTCCGTTTTTGCTTTTACAACGGGTTGATTATTTTGCCGGTACACACCAGACCATTTATTATCCCGGGAAGAATCAGCATAAGGCATTTTCAGTGTAAAGAAGATATTTTTTATTTCGTCGGTCGAACCCGCATAATAGTAGGCTGTACTGTCTTTTTTAAGCAAATCTGTATAAGACGCCAGTTGTAAACTATCTGGTGCCAACACTTCCATACTCATCAGTTTATCTGCCACTTCTCTGAAAACCGGTCCGGCAACCGCAGCGCCCAGATATTTTTTTGCGAAAGGTTTATTTTTTATTACCACGATACACGTATACCGGGGATGGTTGGCAGGAAAATATCCTGCAAAAGATGATTGGTAGATATGATCAGCATATCCGCGATTACCGTTGGCAACCAGAGCCGTTCCTGTTTTACCAGCCACCGGATAAAAAGTATTTTTAAAGGCTGTTTTGGCCGTGCCCTTTATACAAACGCCCTCCAGGCATGTTCTGAGTTCCGCCAGGGTTTCATCACTGCAGATTTTATCAATCATGGCTACAGGATGATTTTCCCGATCAAGACCTCCCGCATATTGAACTGCATTCACGAGATAGGGCTTCATCATTTTGCCATTGTTGGCAACTGCATTATATAATGTAAGTGTTTGCAACGGGCTGATCAATACTTCATACCCAAATGCCATCCAGGGAAGTGTACTCGCACTCCAGGTTCGTGATTTTGGAGATTTTATAATGGGAGAAGTTTCGCCGGCGAGATCGATACCTGTAACCTGGTTTAGTTTTAATTTTTTGAGATGATCCACAAATTGCTCGGGATGCTGTGAGTAATGCGCCACCACAAGCTTTGCCATACCCACATTTGAGCTATGTTCAAAAGCCTGTTCCACGGTTACATCGCTGATTTCCTGTTTTTCTGCGTCATGGACGGTACGCGTCCCGATCTTCCAGGTACCCCCTTCAATATTCAGGTGATCAGTCAGGTGCACTTCGTGATCTTCCAACAAAGTCATCAGCGTGGCTAATTTAAATGTAGACCCGGGTTCCGATGCCCTGATTGCATAGTTTAAATCTTCCCAATAACTGCCATCCGGTTGCCTGCCCAGATTGGCCATTGCTTTAATTTTTCCGGTTGCTGTTTCCATAACGATGCAGGTTCCGTGCTCACATTCGTTTTCAACCATCATGGAAAGCAGCGCATTCTCGGCGATATCCTGGGTATTCACATCAATGGTGGTTATGACATCTTTCCCGTTTTCAGGATCGATCTCATATCCTTCCACCGGAATATAGGTGCCTGCATTCAGATAGCGAACCAGTTTCCTGCCATTTTCACCTCGCAAAAGGCTGTCATATGTTCTTTCCAATCCAACGTTCTGTGCGTTATCGCGTGATAAACCGATGGTGCGGTTCGCCAGCAATCCGAATGGATTGAGTCTTTTACTGGATGCGTCTGTAATGAAACCGCTTTTATTTCTTCCCAGGCGAACAAGCGGAAAATCACGAAGTCTCTTGTACTGATCGAAGTTCAAATTACGCTGCAGAAGATAATAGCGATTGTCCGATCTGTATCCCTGAAGTAACTGTTTTTTATAAACAGCTGCGGATTGATCCTTAAAAAGATTTGCCAGACAAAGAGAAAGAGAGTCGAGGTTCTCCCTGAAACGTTTTCCGTTTTTCTCCCGGAGGCCATCGGCATCGAAGTCGATATAAATATTAAAAAAAGGAACAGAGGTACTTAACATATTTCCGTCTTCACTATAAATCGTTCCTCTTTCCGCGCTGAGGTCAACATATTTCTGATGCAGACTATCACTCAGCGCTCTCCAATATTTTCCCTGAACCTGCTGGATAAAGAAAACTCTTCCCAATACAGCAGCACATATCAGCACCATTCCGATGAAACACAGGTAAACTCTCCAAAGTATATCTCTCCTTAGTTCCACCGGGTATCGGGGATATGGGGTGATAAAAATTATTTCATTTCATTAAACTGTCGGATAGGACCAAGGGAGGTGAAGACAGGGGTTTTAATCCAAATGGTTCAACCGCTTTGGCCAATTCACTCTGCTTACTGCGAAACATGACTTCACTTTTCAGGCTTTTGAATTCATATTGCAATTCCTGCAATTCCCGGCCTGTTTTTCCGATGTCACGCACCACACGGTCCGCGTAATGACCGTTATATATGTATATCACTGCGAGAAAAGCGAGGAAGAGAAAAAAAGGAAGGTTTCGAACCATCCACTGATAGCGGATGAGACCCTTTACCTTATTTTTTTTGCTTTTGAACGTCTTCATAATGGCAGTGTGATGAATAAAAAAAGTAGGGTACGATTATCATACTGAATTTTCTTAGGTAGGGGATTGTATATTCTATATTTTTTCTGCGATTCTTAGTTTGGCACTTCTTGCACGCGGATTCAGGGTAAGCTCTTTTTCAGAAGGTGTTATGGGTTTTTTTGTAAGCGTCCGGAATGGGCTTGTGGATGGGGAGGAACCGAAAGGATCCTGTTCGTCTTTTTCTTCGAATTGGCCGTACCTGAAAAACTGTTTCACAATCCGGTCTTCCAATGAATGAAAGCTGATGATCGCGATACGGCCGCCTGGTTTTAGTAAATCCGGAACCTGTGTGAGCATTTCACGCAGCGCACCGGTTTCATCATTTACTTCAATACGCAAAGCCTGAAACACTTGTGCGAAGTACCTGTTTGGGTTGCCTTTTACCAGATCAGCAATAGTCTGTTTAAATCCTTTGACTGTTCGAAACGGCGTTTTGTTTCTGAGAGCCACAATGGCTTTGGCCAGCGTCTTTGCGTTCGTCACTTCTCCATACATACTGAATATTTCCTGGAGCTTTTGCTCCCCGTAAGTATTCAGAATAGTTTCTGCTGTGACTGCCTGCCGTTTGTCCATCCGCATATCCAGATTCGCATCTTCAGATCTGGTGGAAAAACCACGGTCCGGTTCATCAAACTGGTGACTACTCACACCCAGATCAGCCAATATGCCGTCTACAGCTGTAACTCCGTGCAGCCGGAGAAATCTTCGTATATGACGAAAATTATGCGGGATGAATACAAATCGCTCGTCCTGCAATACATTTCTCTTCGCATCCGCATCCTGATCAAAACCATATAACCTTCCTTCTGAATTCAGGTGAGCCAGGATCTCTGTTGAATGTCCACCTCCGCCAAAGGTGCAATCAACAAAGACCCCGCTTGGCCTGAGTTTCAAACCGTCCATCGCTTCTGAAAGCAATACGGGTATATGATATGCGGGATCAGAATCCCTCATATAATTCATTTATCGGATTTGCCATTCATCACTTCATTGGCCAGACCGCTGAAGTCATCCGGTGAAAAGCTTTCAAAGAACTGTTGGTACTTAACTTTATCCCAGATTTCTATCTTATTAACCGCCGTAACCAGTACGATATCTTTTTCAAGCCCGGCATAATCTTTCAGATTCTGCGGTATCAATAACCGGCTGGCCGAATCCAGTTCCATCATCGTCGCCCCGTTCAAAAAATATCTCCTGAATGACCTTACCTTCGGGTCAAAATCATTCAATTTGTTAATCTGCTCAAAAATGGGCTCCCAGCTTTTCATGGGATACAAACCCAGACATTTTTCAAATCCCCGGTTTATTACAAAAGAACCCGCTTCCTCCCCGGTTTGCTTTTTGAGCGAAGCCGGCAGGAGAAACCGCCCTTTTGCATCGAGCGTTACCTCGTATTCCCCTAGAAAACCATTCATTTATAAGGACTTGAATCAATGTTGTTAATAATTGACACAAAATAACACTTTTTCCCACTTTACAAAACAATTTGGAAGATTTTAATTTTTCCACAGAAATTTATCACACCCGGAAGCCCACGGAGTAAGGGTTTGAATCCATTGATATCTGATGAATCGCCTAAATACCTGTGTATAAGATGTTAATCAGTGTGAATATCTGTGCATAACTCAGTTCGATGAACAAACTGACACCTTTCCCCGACGAACTTTATATGTCTTCATTCGGATATGAACTACCGGATGAAAAGATCGCCCGCTTTCCATTAGAACAAAGGGATGCTTCCAAACTCCTGGTTTGGCAATCCGGCAAAATGCTGGAGGGCCGTTATGCCGGAATAGGAGATTTTCTTCCCAGTCCATGCTTGTTGGTTTTTAATAATAGCCGGGTAGTGGAAGCGAGGATATTATTTCAAAAACCATCCGGCGGACAAATAGAAATTTTTTGTCTGGAACCTCAATCAGGACAATCCATATCAGACGGCATGAAGCAAACAGGATCTGTATTATGGAACTGTTTGATCGGTGGCGCATCTAAATGGAAGCGGCATCAGGTACTTAGGAAAGAACTCGGACACATCATATTAGAAGCGCGTTTTATCGAAAAAAGAAAAGACGACTTTGTAATTGAATTTAGCTGGACACCGGGCGAACTATCATTTGCATCGATATTACATCGGCTCGGTTCCATTCCTCTTCCCCCCTATTTAAAAAGATCCGCAGATATTTCCGATGCAGAAAGATATCAAACGGTATATGCAAAAGAATCGGGATCTGTAGCAGCTCCCACTGCCGGATTGCATTTTAATGAACAACTGATTCAAAGCCTGGCGGAAAAAAATATTGAACCGTTATATCTGACACTACACGTTGGCGCTGGTACATTCATGCCCGTAAAAACGGATAAACTTTCAGAACACCACATGCACGAAGAGTTTATGGAAGTGCATGCATCCCATATTGAAAAACTCATTTCGAAGCTGCATGAGCCCGTGATAGCTGTCGGCACAACATCCTTAAGAACTCTTGAAACATTATACTGGCTTGGCTTGAAAATAAGTAAACATAAAAATATTTCCTCCACGGAATTATTCCTGGAACAGGAATATCCTTACCTGGAAACGGACGATATTTCCACTGCTGATGCACTCCATTATTTATTTGACTGGTTAAAGAACCAGCCTGAAGAAAAATTAATCACCAAAACACAATTGTTTATTGTACCCGGCTACAAATTCAGAATGGTGAATGGACTCATCACCAATTTCCATCAGCCGCACTCTACTTTATTATTGCTGGTGGCGGCATTTATCGGTCCGTCCTGGAAAAGCGCATATACCTTTGCGTTAGATAATGGGTATCGTTTCCTGAGCTACGGCGATGGATGTCTCTTTTTACCCCAGGAATTTATCTGAAAGCGTTTTCGGTTGACTTAACACTCAGATTGATATACAGTATCAAACGACCTGAGGAATACCTTTTTCCTGTCGTATCAGCGGAATTTCCAGAGTAAATGTTGTACCCTTCCCGATCGTGCTATCAACTTTAATACGACCATTATGCGCGTCCACAACGGATTTCACATAGCTAAGCCCCAATCCGAATCCTTTGACATTGTGCACATTGCCCGTATGTGCACGATAAAACTTTTCAAATATCCTGCGCTGGGTCTCCTTGGTCATTCCAATTCCATTGTCCTCAATCCGGATAATCATATTTTTTCCGTTCCTGTGGGTTCCAATCCGAATTATTAGTTTTTCGCGGGAATATTTAATGGCATTATCTATCAGATTCGAGATCAGGTTCGTAAAATGCACATCATCGGCCTGCGCCATATCGTAACCTTCTTCCAGCTGGAGGACTACATTGGCATGTATTTCTTCCAGCTGCAACTTGAAATTATCCATTACACGCCTGATCACTTCATTTACATGCAGAGGCTGGAGTTTGAGCTGTAATTCCTGACGGTCAATAAGAGCGGCCTGAAGTATCGTCTCAACCTGTTTATTCATGCGCTTATTTTCTTCTTTAATAATGCCACTGAAGTAAGCAGATTTTTCACGATCATCTACAACTTTTTCATTACGCATGGCATCAACAGCCAGCGAAATGGTTGCCAGGGGAGTTTTAAACTCATGCGTCATATTATTGATGAAATCATTTTTTATTTCACTGAGCTTTTTCTGCATCAATAACGTTCTGACAGTAACATAAAATGCACTGACAATAACCAATGTAAAAAATATGACGCCGAAAATCATCCACCTCATTTGTTTCATAACAACGGATTTATAATCCGGTATTACGATGCTGATTGTTTCCAGAGGTTCCGGGCCGCTCAGTTCCATGGGATTATCCACGAGGGGATAAATGGTTTGCAGATTATGAACAGTATCTTTGAGTGCGGGATAATAATTGCCTGATTTTAATTCATTTGTATTCGATAAAATAGATGAATTCATACCACCCGAAAATATGCAGAACTCAAATTTTGTATCTTTTAAACCGCGATAATTAAAAGCATTGCGTAATAATTCCGACATTTCCTGATAACTAAGCCGTTGTGAGATCAGAGGCGGACGCATAAGTTCCTGCATAAATTGTTCAGAAGGCCGAAACCCAAAACCCTGTGGGGAGCGAAGCAACTGACTACCCGAAAGAGCCGTCTTTTTATAGTCGATGAGAACACGTGCGACATCGGTCGTTACGTCTACCAGCTTATGATGCAGTTCTTCCTCTTTGTTTTCCACCATGGTGGTAATCCAATTCCACTGGATATATATGATACCCACAAGAGAAAGACTGATCAGGATAAAAATAATAGTAAAATTTTTCTTCAAAAGGTCATTATTTAAACTAAATGGGAAACATTCGCTGACATAAACAACGGTCAAATTTATTAAACAATTATCTTCAGATTCGTTAAATTACAATATGGACAGTCCCGCGGCTGGTATCTTGCTGATCGCTGACCCGTTTCTAAAAGATCCAAATTTTAAAAGATCGGTCATATTCCTTTGTGAACACCAAAGCGAGGGGAGTTTCGGCTTTTTGCTCAATAAAACATACGAATACAGCTTAAAGGATCTCGTGAACAACGCCGACGACCTGGAAATTCCGGTCTATTTTGGAGGGCCGGTTCAAACAGACACGATTCATTTTCTGCATCAATATCCCGAACTGATTCAGGGGGGCTATCAGGTAATTGATGGCATTTACTGGGGAGGGAATTTCGAAGAGGCACTGGACCTCATAAGGGCCGGGAAAATTCAAACATCTAAAATCCGGTTCTATATTGGTTATTCAGGATGGGCGGGCGGACAATTAGAAGACGAACTAAAAGAAAAATCCTGGCTACCGGCATCAGCCGACCGTAAACTCATTTTCCATAAAAAAACAGAGGAAATCTGGAATGATGCCATCCGTCATCTGGGAGGAAATTATCTGATGATGCTCAATTTCCCGATCGATCCACAGCTTAATTAGACGGCCTTAGCGCCTTCAACCAAAACAGTTACGCGGTTATTCAGGACTTCCACAAAACCGCTTCGGATTTCAAAAAAAGTGGTATGGGTCTTATCATTCAGAACCTTAATCCGGCCTGTTTTCAGGGCGCTGATCAAAGGCGCATGTTTGTTCAATAATTCAAAGGATCCGTTTACGCCTGGCAGTTGCACGCCATACACTTCATCGCTGAAAAGTTTTTTTTCCGGAGTCAGTATTTCTAGATTCATAAAACAAGTATGAGAGTATGAGAGTATGGGAGTATGAGAGTATGGAGTGTGGACGTTTGGAAGTGATTGAGTCAAATAACTCCCATACACCCATACTCTCATACTGGCTAGCCCTGCGCCTGTGCCATCAGCTTCTTGCCCTTTTCGATCGCATCATCAATAGTCCCGACCAGGTTAAATGCAGCCTCCGGATAATCATCCACTTCACCGTCCATAATCATATTAAATCCACGGATGGTTTCCTCGATCGGTACCAAAACACCTTTCAGACCCGTAAATGCTTCCGCCACGTGAAATGGCTGCGAAAGAAAACGCTGCACTTTTCGCGCGCGCGCAACAATTAGTTTATCCTCGTCACTTAATTCATCCAGTCCGAGGATGGCAATAATATCCTGCAATTCTTTATAGCGCTGTAGAACAAGTTTTACGCGGTTGGCACAATCATAATGTGCATCCCCCACAATTTTGGGAGTGAGAATTCGACTGGTAGAATCCAGCGGATTCACGGCGGGGTAAATACCCAGATCCGCGATTTTACGATCAAGAACCGTCGTGGCATCCAGATGTGCAAAAGTTGTTGCAGGCGCCGGGTCAGTTAAATCATCTGCCGGAACGTATACAGCCTGAACCGAAGTAATAGAACCGTTTTTCGTAGATGTGATTCTTTCCTGCATCAATCCCATTTCCGTTGCCAGTGTTGGTTGATAACCTACAGCTGATGGCATACGCCCCAATAATGCGGATACTTCAGAACCTGCCTGTGTGAAACGGAAGATATTATCCACGAAAAAAAGAATATCACGTCCCTGTCCCTTGCCATCACCATCCCGATAGTATTCAGCAATCGTCAAACCACTGAGGGCCACACGGGCACGGGCTCCGGGTGGTTCGTTCATTTGACCGAAGACAAAAGTCGCTTTTGATTCAGACAGTTCTTTCATATCGACTTTTGAAAGATCCCATCCGCCATTTTCCATACTATGCTTGAAATTGTCGCCATATTTCATGATACCGGCTTCAATCATTTCACGCATGAGGTCATTTCCTTCACGGGTACGTTCTCCCACACCTGCAAATACAGAAACACCTGCATATGCTTTGGCGATATTATTGATGAGCTCCTGGATCAAAACCGTCTTTCCTACACCTGCACCACCGAAAAGTCCAATTTTTCCGCCCTTTGCATAAGGTTCAATCAGGTCAATTACCTTAATTCCGGTAAACAGTATCTCGGTACTAACACTTAGATTTTCGAAAGCCGGAGGCTTACTGTGTATGGGTCTCCCACCAGCCTTGGATACCGGCGGCAAACCGTCAATCGGATCTCCCGTAACATTAAATAACCTGCCTTTGATGGAATCACCGATTGGCATTGAAATGGGAATGCCCGTATCCAGTACTTCTATCCCCCGCGTCAAACCTTCCGTACCATCCATCGCAATGCAGCGAACACTGTCTTCCCCCAAATGCTGCTGTACTTCCATGACCAGTGTTCCGCCTTCCGGGCGCTGAAGTTCCAGAGCGTTGTATATTTCAGGGAGTTTGCCCTTAAACTGAACGTCTACAACCGCACCGATAATTTGTTTAATCTTGCCTGCATTTGGCATAAAGCGTATAATTAAAGGTTACTTTAAAATCGGCTGCAAAGGTAAGTGTACCGGGCCGGAATTCCGAAATGAAAAACCAAGTATTTTTACGAATATTAACGCATTACACATGCAATTAATTCAGGTACGTGAGCCAGCCGACAGCCTGGCGTTTATCCAGGCAAATGTAGACATCCTGGGTGGTGTGGCGGGATATATTCGGCCGTTGGATAAGGATATTGAAGAAGTTTTCGATCCAAAAAAAAACAAGGCATTCCGGCATGGCGAAGCTGCCCGATGGATATTGAAGGATGAAAACGGGCTCTTGCTGGGTAGAATTGCGGCTTTTACAAATAAAAGATATAAAACAACGGGAGATACATTTCCGGTGGGTGGAATCGGTTTTTTTGACTGCATCAATAAGCAGGAAGCAGCCGACCAGTTATTCGACGTGGCCAAACACTGGCTGATGCAACGGGGCATGGCGGCGATGGACGGGCCGATCAATTTTGGAGAACGGGACACCTGGTGGGGGCTTGTGACCGAAGGATTTCATGAACCTCTGTATCGAATGAATTTTAACGCTCCCTACTATCAGTCCCTTTTTGAAAATTATGGCTTTAAAGTTTTTTTTGAACAGATTTGTTTTGGAATGGATCCCAAGAAACCATTTAGTAAAAAACTCATGGACAGGCATGCGGTAATTGCCGCTGATCCGTCTTTTCGGGCAGCACATATCAGCAAGAAAAACCTGGATCTGTATGCGGGATACTTTACGGATGTATATAATAAAGCCTGGGCCGGTCATGGCGGTATGAAACAATTGAAACTTGAACAGGTAAAACACCTTTTCAATCAAATGAAACCGTTTATGGAAGAAAGACTGATCTGGTTTACCTACCACAACGACAAACCGGTTGCCTTGTTTGCTAATATTCCTGATCTGAATCAATGGTTTAAATACTTAAACGGGAAATTTGGAATTCTGCAGAAATTGAAATTCCTGTGGATGGTGAAAACCAAAAAAAATAAAAAATTTACAGGCCTTGTCTTCGGAGTTATTCCTGAATACCAGGGCATGGGAATTGACGCATATATGATAGCGGAGACGGGAAAGATGGTACTCATTCTTCCCTACACTGAATATGAGATGCAATGGGTGGGTGATTTCAATCCAAAAATGATTAATATGATCCGGACTATGGCCGACACCTATCCCAGCAGAAAACTAAAGACTTATCGTTATATTTTTGACCGCACGGTTGAATTTAAAAGACATCCCGTTTTCTAAATCTTTATTATTATTGCACAAGGATAGATTCCGGAGGTAAAAGGTTTATGAATAAATTTATTGTTTCTGCGAGAAAATACAGACCACAACTTTTTTCGACTGTTGTCGGCCAGTCACATATTACCACAACATTAAAAAATGCCATTCGGAATAAACAACTGGCACATGCTTTTTTGTTTTGTGGTCCCCGGGGAGTCGGAAAAACGACTTGTGCGCGAATTCTGGCTAAAGCTATCAACTGCGAAAACCCCGCTCCCGACGGAGAAGCCTGCAATGTCTGCCATTCCTGTGTTTCCTTTAATGAAGGCAGTTCATTGAATATACATGAACTGGATGCTGCCAGTAATAATTCGGTAGATGATATCCGGAGTCTGGTTGACCAGGTTCGTTTTGCGCCGCAGCCAGGTAAATACAAAGTCTATATAATAGACGAAGTACACATGCTCAGTTCTTCAGCATTTAACGCTTTTTTGAAAACCCTGGAGGAGCCGCCCCCCTATGCCATTTTTATTCTTGCCACTACGGAAAAACACAAAATCCTGCCGACTATACTGAGCCGCTGTCAGGTTTTTGATTTCAAAAGAATCACCAATCAGGATATCATCGATCATTTGCTGGAGATTTGTGATAAAGAAAATATTCCCTCAGAAAAATCAGCGCTGGAAATTATAGCACAGAAAAGTGAAGGTTGTATGCGCGATGCGCTAAGCCTGATGGATAAAATGGTAAGTTTTTCCGATGGAAAATTAACATACGCCGATACGCTGGAGAATTTAAATATTCTCGACGCCGGATATTATTTCAGGTTGCTCGATGTCCTTCGCAACCAGCAACTGGCTGAATCACTCCTGATCTATGACGAAATAAACCGAAAGGGATTCGAAGGTGATTTATTATTGAGTGGCTTCGCTGAATTTATCAGGAACCTGCTGATATGCAAAGACGAAAAAGCATCGCGTCTGCTGGATGTGGTGGAAGAATTCAGGGAAAAATATATACTGGTGGCCCAGGATGTTGAAAGTGCTTACCTGATCAGCGCATTGAATTTGTTAAGCGAGTCCGAACTTCATTACAAAGCCGCGAGAAATAAAAGACTACACGTTGAACTGGCGCTTATTAAATTATCATATTTAAACCAGGCGCTTCACTTGTCAGCGGGACTGATGGATAAAAAAAAGGGGACGGAATCCGTGAAACCGGTGGCCTACCGTATTATTGCCCCACTGGAAATAAAGGGGAAAAAAGCCGTACAACCCGTTCCGGAACCGGCTTTTCAGGAAACGGTTCCTGTCACTTCAAAAGAATCTTCTCCTAAACTGATTATTGAAGAGTCAAAAATGGCTCCCGCTACCAGTTTTGGTGCACTTTCGAAAATCAGACAGGAAGTGGTAAACCGAAAATCTGCTACGACAACTTCTGAAATTAAACCACTGGAAGAAGCTCCATTGACGGAGGTCTGGAATCAGTTTACCGCCGATCTGAAAAAAAATAAAAACTCTGCAGCACAGAGTTTCGAATCTGCTGAACTCCGAATACTGGATGAACAAAGATTTGAGATTCTGACCAATAATAATCTGGAACAACGATTTGTGGAACAGGAAAAAAGAAAACTTTCGGACTTATTACAGGAAAAATTCAGGAACAAAAACATTTCTTTCTCTGTTATAATCCGCGAGCAAACTGCTGATCATATTTATTTAGAAAAAACCCTGAGTAAACGAGAGCAGTTTCAGCAGGTCGCAGAAATGTATCCACTGGTAAAGGAGTTGAAGGACAGACTAAAACTGGAGCTTGATTATTGAAGTTGCCCAATTCCATCATTTATAGGGTAAATGCTAAAAATCCTCTAATTTGGAAGCCTTGATTTTGCATAGCTGTTGAATAGCAGGATCTTTACAAATTCTTATGCCAGGAAATTCTACGAATCAGATATTTCAAACGAGCTCTTCGTCCCGTTGGTCACGTTTTATTTGGAGCAGTCGTCTGATTGCCCTTTTCGTTGTTCTGGCGGTTGTTACAATAATTATCACCCTGACGCGGGTATATACTCCGTCTCTGCCAAATTTTGGCGCACAGGAAAAAGAAGCTCTCCTCGATAGTTCAAGCTGGCTTTTCAATCAAAGTAAAATCGGAAAGCAGTATGGCGGCTTCCGGAAATTCATAAATGAAAAAGTGGCGTATAAAGCCGGCGGATATCCGCTGGGCAGGCGCTTCAAGAAAAAGAACGGCATTGTGGTACAGGCCGATTCGAGCTTTTATTCATTTAAGAAATTTTCTATTGGTATCAGAGCAGGTTTTTATGTAAACTGGTCACCCACATCATTGGTTTCCCTTGAACATAATATCTCCAGATTAAATATGGTCTTGCCGGAATGGTTTTTCCTCGACCCGAATACCGATACGTTGTGGACTAAAATCGATACGGCTGCATTAAGTGTAATGAATAAATCGGGTGTAAAGGTACTTCCGCTTCTTACAAATAATATTGCCGGTGTTTTCCGGGGAGATGTAATTCACCGTATTCTCAACAACCCCGATAAAAGAGAACGTCTGATTGCCGATATCATCAAATTTCTGGAAAAATATAAACTCGACGGGATCAATATCGACTTTGAAGATTTGCTCGAGAATAAAAATGAAGTGCTCGTACAATTCCAGAAATCGCTCTACGAAAAAATGCATCAAAAGGGATTGCTGGTTTCTCAGGATGTACAACCTTTCAATCAGGATTACAATTTTAAAGAGCTTTCTGAATACAATGATTACGTCATTCTGATGGCCTATGACCAGTTTTCTGATGGAACAGGTCCGGGTCCGATCTGTCACCAGAAATGGATTGAAGGAGCTGTCGACGACGCAATAAAAAAAATTCCGGTTAACAAGCTGATCCTGGCGGTGGCTGGTTTCGGATACGACTGGAAGCTGGATGAAAATGAGAAAGTGATCTCTGTTATTCCGATCAGCTATCAGGAAGCGCTGACAACGGCGCTTAGCTATGATGGCAAAATTATATTTGATAATGACTCCTATAACCTTCATTTCACATACGACGGAGATGACGGTGCACCGCATAAAGTGCAATTCACGGATGCCGCGACAACATTCAATTCCATGCGATTCGCGGAAGAAACCGGTTTGGGCGGCGTGGCTTTATGGCGTCTCGGAAACGAAGATCCCCGGATGTGGGATTTTTATGACAGGGATATGAGCAAGGACAGTCTGCGCAATTTTGATTTCCATTTATTCTCCACTGTGAAAACGATGAGTCTGGATGAAACGCCGGCTTATTCAGGCGAAGGCGAAGTACTGGATGTAATCGGTGGTCCCACCAGCGGGAAAATCACACCGGAACTGGATACAACAGAATTGCTGATTTCTGAAGAAAGATATGATAGTCTTCCATCCAAATGGGTTGCGAAAAAATATGGCACAAAGGACAAGAAAAAACTGGTGCTTACTTTTGATGACGGACCTGATCCAATTTATACACCTCAAATTCTCGACATTCTGAGCAGGGAAAATGTACCCGCTGCTTTTTTTCTGGTCGGTATCAACGCAGAAAATAATATTCCCATTGTAAAAAGAATATATCGTGAAGGTCATGAAATAGGTAATCATACTTTCACCCATCCCAATATTGCAATGGTAAGCCGGAAACGGGCAATTGTTGAAATGGATGCCACAAGGCTTTTGATAGAAGCAATCACGGGTCATTCAACGGTTCTTTTCCGTGCGCCTTACAATGCTGATTTCGAGCCGCAAAAAGCAGAAGAGCTTATACCGGTGGCCATTGCCAGGGAAAAAAATTATCTGGATATTGGCGAATCCATTGACCCTTTGGACTGGGAGCCGGGAACACCAGCGGATTCTATTGTAGCCCGTGTAATAGCACGTAAACAAAGCATGACCGATCAGAATCTGAGCGGAAATATTATTCTGTTACATGATGCCGGTGGAGATAGTCGCGCGGCAACGGTTGAAGCCCTTCCCCGGATCATTCACTATTTTAAAGAGAGAGGTTACACATTTACTACTATCGCAGATTTGCTGAGCAAGAAGAAAGAAGATCTGATGCCTCCGGTTCCCAAAGGAAGCGGATACTATTTATTGCAATTAAATTATGTCCTGGCCATGTCTGCCTACCTGGGTAGTCATCTGCTCACGTCAGTTTTCATAGTTTTTATTATACTATCATTATTCCGGATAGTTTCCATGGCGGTCATAGCAAGTAAACAACATCATTGGGAAAAGAATTATGGTTTGAAACCTTTTTGGAAACCGGATGGAAGCGATGCTCCGTTAGTAAGTATTATCGTACCGGCTTATAATGAAGAAGTGAATGCCGTGAGCTCACTGGAAAATCTGCTCCGGACAGATTATCCCAATTTCGAAATTATTTTTGTGGATGATGGAAGTAAGGACGGAACATTTAAAAAGGTTCAGGCCGCCTTTGAAGACAATGCAAAAGTGCGCGTATACACAAAATCAAATGGCGGAAAAGCTTCAGCCTTAAACTTTGGAATCCGGTTATCGGAAGCAGATTATGTGATTTGCATCGATGCAGATACAAAATTACTCTCTGATGCCGCATCAAAACTTATGATGCATTTTGGCGATGTGCAATATCACAATGGAAAAAAAGTGGGCGCTGTTGCCGGCAATGTCAAAGTGGGCAATAAAGTGAACCTTCTCACCCGCTGGCAATCCATCGAATATATCAGTAGTCAGAACTTTGACCGGAAGGCCTTTGCCTATGTAAATGCCATAACGGTAGTTCCCGGGGCCATCGGTGCTTTTCGTAAAAAGGCCATCGAAGAAGCGGGTGGCTTTGCCACTGATACGCTTGCGGAAGATTGTGATCTGACCATCCGGATGCTGCGCTGTAATTATATCGTGGAAAATGAAAACAATGCCATCGCAATGACAGAAGCGCCGGAAACAGTCAAAATGTTTATCAAACAAAGATTCCGCTGGAGCTTTGGCGTATTGCAAACATTTTGGAAAAACAGAGACATGCTTTTTAGTATGAAAAATAAATCTCTCGGATGGATTGCCCTGCCAAACATCCTGATTTTCCAATATATCATTCCATCTGTTATACCCCTGGCCGATTTTTTTATGCTGGTCGGGCTATTAACCGGGAATGCCGCACGTATTGGTACCTATTACCTTGTTTTTATGGCTGTTGACCTGGCAGTGGCCGTCCTTGCATTTAGTTTCGAAAAGGAGAACCTGGCCAAACTGGTCTGGCTTATCCCGCAACGACTGGTTTGGCGATGGCTGATGTGGTATGTTCTGTTTAAATCCTTTAGAAGGGCTATAAAAGGTGAATTACAACACTGGGGGGTACTTAAACGTACCGGGAATGTGAAAGAAATTCCGTCGCTGCAACAGGTTTGAGCCATTGCTCCATCCAGTCATTCACGTTTTTGCCTTAATTTCGAGGTTCCAAAATCTAAAATTACCCGGTTATATGGCTGAAGTTATTTTAATGCCGAGACTTAGTGATACAATGACTGAAGGAGTGATCGCTGCCTGGCATAAAAAAGTCGGCGACAACGTAAAGAAAGGCGACCTGCTCGCTGAAGTAGAAACCGATAAAGCAACAATGGACCTGGAAAGTTATAAGGACGGAACTTTGTTGTTTACAGGTACCGATAAGGGGGGTAAGGTTCAGGTGAACGACTTACTCGCCATCATCGGAAAACCAGGGGAAGATATTACCTCCCTGGTTAAATCCGGAGGAGCGACAGCAAGCCCATCCCCGGCACCGGCAAAAGCTGAAACAAACACTTCTGCACCATCACCGGCGGCTGCACCTGCAGCATCCCCGGCGCCTGCAGCGACAGAAACAAAAAAGCCCGCAGCACCCACAATGGATCTTTCCTCCATGCAGGAAGTTATCCTGATGCCCAGATTGAGTGATACCATGACGGAAGGGGTTATTGCAGACTGGCACAAAAAAGTGGGTGATCAGGTTAAGAAGGGTGATGTACTGGCTGATATTGAAACAGACAAGGCGACGATGGAACTCGAGAGTTACAAAGAAGGAAAATTATTATATACGGGAGCGGAAAAAGGTCAGAAAGTAGCGGTCAATGATCTTCTTGCTATCATCGGTGAGGAAGGAAAAGTAAACGTACAGCAAATTGTAGACGCATCGAAAAATAAAGGGGCAACACCTGCGCCTGGTAAAGAATCAGCCGTTCAACCCGCTGAATCAAAATCAGCAGCTCAACCCATCGCAACAGAATCTCATTCACTAAATGGTGATAGCAGGATCAAAGCCTCGCCTCTCGCAAAAAAAATGGCTTCTGAAAAAGGCATCGATCTTTCCCAGTTGCATGGCAGCGGTGATTTTGGCAGAATAATAAAAAAAGATGTGGCCGAATATTCTCCAGCTTCTTCTGCTCCGGCCGCAACACAAAAAGCAGCCACTGTATCAACGGCACCAACCGGACAGGTAAGCTTTGATGATATTCCCGTTTCGCAAATGAGAAAAGTAATTGCCAAACGCCTGGCGGAAGTAAAATTCTCCGCACCTGAATTCTACCTGACCATCACAGTAGATATGGATCAGGCGGTTAGCAGTCGTACAAGAATAAATGAAAATGCGCCGGTAAAAATATCGTTCAATGATTTCGTATTGAAAGCCACGGCACTTGCATTAAAAAAACATCCGGCTGTTAACAGTAGCTGGATGGGTGATAAAATTCGCGTAAACCATCATGTAAATATCGGAGTGGCGGTCGCTGTGGAAGATGGCCTGCTCGTTCCCGTTGTACGTTTCGCGGATACAAAATCGCTTTCTCAGATTTCCCAGGAAGTAAAAGATTTCGCCGTCAGGGCAAAGAATAAAAAATTACAACCGGCCGACTGGGAAGGAAGTACGTTTACAATTTCTAATCTGGGCATGTTCGGGATGGATGAATTTACCGCCATCATTAATCCGCCAGATGCCTGCATACTCGCCATTAGTTCTATACAGCAAATTCCTGTCGTAAAAAATGGGGCCATTGTTCCCGGAAACGTGATGAAACTTACGATGACCTGCGACCACCGGGTGGTGGACGGAGCTACAGGCGCGGCATTTTTGCAAACCCTTAAAGGGCTCCTGGAGGAGCCCCTTAGAATGCTTGTTTAATAACCGTCCAAGTTAATAGGTTCATAAACTATTTGAAGTTGTATTGATCGTTGTTTGCCTCTTCATCATCCGCACTCTTCGGTTTCATATAGTAAGGGACGAAATATGTACCAATACGTACATTGTTGTAATCCAACGAGTTAAAAATTATATAACTTCCTGAAACGGGACGTTATTTCCAGTACTAAGAGAAAACACTTAGATAAAAGGAATCCGGAGACTTTCAATTCAGCCAAGTTCATTATCTTCTGCCTGACGCGGTCAATTCTCTGACATCATGATTCAACGTTCCACGATCCAGTTACTTCGATTTCATTTCTCTTTTTTTCTCATGCCGGTTTACTGGTTTGCCCTTACCCAGGTTGTCCAGCCCAATGCGGGCAGAGCTTTGTTAATCTTTATCATCTTACACATCCTCATATATCCGTCCAGCAATGGCTTCAATAGTTATATGGATCGTGATAAGGGCAGTATCGGCGGACTGCAATCACCCTTGCAACCAACCCGTCAACTGATGTACGCGAGCCTTGTAATGGATGGTCTGGCATTGATCCTGGGGTTTTTTATTAGTGGATACTTTGTACTGGCTGCGTTCATTTATATACTTGCATCCCGCGCATACAGTGCACGTTCGGTCAGGCTTAAAAAGTATCCGATTGCGGGTTTCCTCACCGTTGTGATTTGTCAGGGGGCCCTGGTTTTCTTTATGGTTTATCATGGTTCACATTCAATATTATCTCTTCATGTGCCGGTATTGGGAATGATTTCTGCAACTCTCCTGATTGGAGGGTTTTATCCTTTGACGCAAATTTATCAGCACGAGGCGGATGCCAGGGATGGGGTCAGGACAATCAGTGCGCTATTAGGCTTGAGGGGTACTTTTATTTTTTGTGGAATCATGTATGGGATTGCCTTTATGGTATTGGCTTATTTCTTCTTGTCTACTTTCCTGGGAGTAAAAGAATTTTTAGTTTTTACAACCACTATGCTTCCGGTTCTCGTATACTTTATTGTATGGGCAACGCAGGTTTGGAAAAATCCCTTCAGGGCGGACTTCAGGCATACAATGAGAATGAATGGTATTGCATCTCTATGTTCCAGCGTTGGCTTTATTCTTGTATTTCTAATGCGGTACCTGTAAAAACTATTAAATGAGCAGATTGAGTCATATTAAATCAATAGGCACCGCCGTTCCGGAGTTTAAACATCAGCAGGACGATATTCTGCGCTTCATGAGTCGTATCTATGCCTTTAATGAGAAGGAAAGAAGAACACTAAAATATTTATATCATCAGAGCGGCATCAAAAGCAGATACTCTGTCCTGTCTGACTACAGTGAAGAACCTGCAGGCTGGACCTTTTACCCCCCTGCTGAAAATCTGGAGCCTTTTCCTTCTCTTGAGGAGAGAATGAAAATTTTTAACCGTCATGCAGTGCATCTGTCCGCAAACGCTATTCGAAACTGTCTTGAAAATAAAATGGACGTTCAGGAAATAACGCACCTGATCACAGTCACCTGTACCGGATTAAGTGCACCCGGCCTGGATTTACAACTGATGGAACTACTCAGCCTGCCTAAAAATATTTTTCGTACATCGGTGAATTTCATGGGGTGTTATGCTGCCATTCATGCACTCAAACTCGCAGATACAATAGCCAGGACCGATCCGGATGCCAGAGTCCTGATTGTTTGCACAGAACTATGCACTTTACATTTCCAGCAAAAAGCCTCTACAGATAACATTACTTCCAGTTTACTGTTCGGGGATGGATCGGCGGCTGTTCTTGTTACCGGTGCCGGAGACCCTTCCGAGGACTACCCTCTGATTGGATTTTACGGGGAGGTGATACCGAGGGGAAAACAGGATATGTCGTGGGCACTATCCTCTACCGGATTTGCGATGACACTGACCAATTATGTGCCTTCATTGATAGAAGAGGATTTTGAAAAATTGGTTAATCAGGCCCTGGCCAGGCAGGGTTTTTCGCGCGATCAGATTACCCGGTGGGCCATTCATCCCGGAGGCAGAAAGATTCTGGAAGCCATTGAAAAAAGTCTTTCACTGCCAAAGGAACAACTGGAAACCTCTTACCAGATTCTCAGGGATTATGGCAATATGTCTTCTCCAACTATTTTATTTGTACTCAAAGAAATTTTATCAGATTTGAAAAAAGCACACAATCAAAAAGTGTTCGGCGCTGCTTTTGGTCCGGGTCTTACGATGGAAACATTTATTGTCGGATCTCCATCCTGAAAGATATTTCCCGGAATATTTTGTACCGTATCCGGGCTTTGAATTTCTTACTTTAACATATGGATTTTTCCACACGCGCAGACTCACTTGAATTGCTTGACCAGCCAGGCATACCGGCAGGGGACATTCAGCGTAATTTATATGAGTTATCCATTATAAATCAAAAGTTGGGGGGCCATGCCGTCACGATAGAGGGATTTTTCAACCTGGCGGGCAAACCCGCGCAAATACAGGTTTGCGAAATTGGTTGTGGTGGCGGAGACAATCTGAAAGCGATAGAAAAGAAAGCAAAAACGCGCTATCCCGGCCTTTCATTTACCGGAATAGATATCAATAGCGATTGTATTTATGTAGCGGAAAATATAAAATGGGAAAAGCCGGTACGTTTCCTGGTGAGTGATTATAAAAAAATTCATTTTGACTCAAAACCCGATATCATATTTTGCTCTCTGTTCTGTCATCACTTCAAAGAAGATCAGCTTATAGACATGTTCCGCTGGATGTCCGGAAATTCAGTCCTGGGTTTTTTTATAAACGATTTGCATCGGCATGTATTTGCGTATTATTCCATTCGTGCATTGACTTCTCTTTTTTCAAAATCCTATCTCGTAAAAAATGATGCACCTTTATCAGTACTGCGGGGGTTTAAGAAAAAGGAACTTATTACCTTATTGGAGAAAGCCGGAATTTCGAATTATACAATCCGGTGGAAATGGGCATTTCGATGGCTCGTAATCGTACGTTCATGAATACAAACCGAAATTATGATATCGCCATTGTTGGTGGCGGTCTCGCCGGACTCTCTCTTTCCATATTACTTGCCCGAACGGGTTACCGGACATGCTTATTCGAAAAAGAAACTTATCCTTTCCATAAAGTATGTGGTGAATACATAAGCATGGAAAGCTGGGATTTTCTGGTCAGCCTGGGCCTTCCTCTGCCAGACTGGGAACTTCCGGGCATACAACAATTACTTGTAACAGCGCCGAATGGGGAAGCCATTACAGAGTCTCTTCCCCTGGGTGGATTTGGTATCAGCAGGCACAAACTGGATGCTGCCCTTGCAGCCATTGCCAGAAAAGAACATGTTGATCTCTTTGAAAATACAAAAGTAAATAATATACATTTTGAAAATGATCATCATCAGATAGAAACCAGTATCGGGTTGTTCACATCTTCGGTTGCCTGTGCATGTTATGGGAAAAAGGCCAATCTGGATGTGAAATGGAAAAGATCTTTCCTGAAACATCACAGCCAAAATTATGTGGGTGTTAAATACCATGTAAGAGCGCGGTTACCCGATAACCAGATTGCCCTGCATAATTTCCCGGGTGGCTATTGTGGAATATCAAAAATTGAAGACGGACGTTTTTGCCTTTGTTATCTTACAAATTCCGATAATCTCAGAAGAAGCGGACAATCCATACCAGTGATGGAAGAAAAAATTCTGAAACAGAATCCGGTATTACGGAAAATTTTGGATGAGGCGGTTGTTTTATTTGACGAACCGGTTACAATTGCCCAAATCAGTTTTGCAAAGAAGAGCCAGACAGAGAATCATGTATTATGTGTCGGAGACGCAGCAGGAATGATCACTCCGCTTTGCGGAAATGGTATGAGTATGGCACTTCATGCTTCTAAAATTGCATTTGAATCCATATCGCTTTTTCTGAATAGAAAAATAATGCGCAATGAAATGGAAATAAAATATCAGAGAGACTGGAACCGTCAGTTTTCTTCACGGCTCAGAACGGGTCGAATCATCCAGCATTTTTTCGGAAATCCATTTTTGTCTACCTGGCTGATTCGCATCATGAAACCATTTCCCTTTATGATCCGGGCGCTTATCCGGCAAACCCATGGTGACAAAATCTAAACAGACTCATGGCACGCGAATTGAAATGATAAAATATGAACCAAAATCCTTACTGAAATTTTTTATATTGTCGAATGAAAAACTTCCTGATTCTTTGCTTAACACTTGGTTCCTGCGCAGCCCTTGGCCAGGATAAAAATTCATTTTTTGCTCTGGATGCGAAAATGAATCAGACCTCTCTGGATTCATCCAAATACATATTATGGGTACATGAGACGGATAGCGCCAGATGGCAATGGGATTATTATTATACCTGGGGCTCCCTTGTAAAATCAACCCGGTTTGCAGATCATGATGGAACCATTGCCGACGGCAGATTCTGCAGATATAATTCAATGGGTGACCTTGATTCCACCGGAATTTTTGATCATGGTAAAAAAAATGGCAGCTTCTTTAAATTTAAAACTTATCCCGGGGATAGTATAGTACCCATCTGGCAAAATGATTATGCAGAGGATAGTCTGATTAAATCTATTGATCTGACTGCCGAACGTCGGAAAAATCAAAATGCCAACCCGGCAAATGAAAAGGAACCGGAATATCCCGGCGGCGCAAGTCAGTGGCAGCAATATTTTGTGAAAAATGTCAGGTATCCTGAAAGAGCACAAACCAGGAAAATAGAGGGCCAGGTAAGAATTTTTTTTACGGTAGACTCAGAAGGCACTATAACGGATCCATATATCCAAAAATCCATTGAATACTCCCTGGATCAGGAGGCGTTGCGTTTGATTATGAAATCAGGAAAATGGGATCCGGTAATAAAAGATGGTATTCCTGTCAATTCGAATAAAGTCCAGTCTTTGAACTACAAGCTTGAGTCTCAGTAATTAAACTTTTCACCCGTTCCTTTGTTGATTAATTATGCCTTCCGATTCAAAAAAAACGCTGGTTCTGGGTGCATCCGCTAATCCTACACGGTATAGTTATCTTGCCATCAATAAATTGCGCGAACATAAGCATCCCGTTGTTGCCATTGGCAGAAAAACTGCCCTCGTCGGAGATATACCGGTCCAATCAGAAACCAGTCCGATCGCCGGGCTGGATACCGTTACGATGTATCTGAATCCGGAAAATCAGAAAAACTATTACGATTATATTCTGGATCAGCATCCAAAACGTGTCATATTTAACCCTGGCGCGGAAAATCCGGAATTTGAAAAAATGCTGCAGGGAAAAGGAATTCAAACCGTGGAAGCATGTACACTGGTTCTTTTGACTACTGGTCAATATTGAACAGAAATATTCCAAAAAAAAATAGCGATGTCTTCTGAATCACCTGTTCCTTAATCTATTAATACAATTTTTTCAATACGCTCTATAGGAAATAACGATCCTGAAATTCCCATTTTAGGAACAATTCCCATGCGATATATTCGTTTTTAATATGGCAATATCTGAATATTGCCCCCCTCAATCCGATGAATACCCCGAAAACGATCTTAACCGGCTTTGGCCTACTGTTCAGTCTGATATTATCAGCACAAAAAAGCGACAGTCCAACCGATCTTCCTTATTCAAATAAAATCGAAGTAAGCAGCAGCGCTTTGGAATCCTTATTCCTGGCTCCTGAAATAATTTCTCTTGATCTCGCGCCGGGTTTTCATTTAGATGGAAAAATTAAAAATAAATCTGAGCACGGTAGTTCCGTAATTTCTTTATTGATCAAAGTTGATAGTCGTCCGGGTGGAATGTTGAGCATTTCACGTTATACAGATACAAAAGGAAAAATATATTATACCGGTCACCTGCTGAAATTGCATGATCCGGAGGGACTGATGCTGGTGGAAAAGGATCAGCATTATTATTTTATTGAAACCCAACAAAGATTCCTTGTAACTGAATGAAAAAATATTATATCCATATCATATCCATGCTCCTGTTTATCCAGGCAGATATATTTGCGCAAAACCCACTTCTAAACAGTTATTCTCCTGCTGCGGCAACGGTGTACCTGGTATTTGACGGTGCCGAAGTTGATGGGACCATCTGGAATGAGCAGGGAAAAATTATAGCAGCGCCATCCGGATTGAGTCCGGCTTCCGTTACCTGGATACATAAAATGATTTCGGATCATTTCAAATTATTCAATTTAAATATCACGACCGATCCCGCAGTATATGAAAGAGCTCCCGTACATCAACGTACCCGCGTTATTTTCACAGCGAACGGAAACTGGTACGGACCTGCTTCAGGCCTGTCAGCCATTGGATCTTTTGTGTGGGGGGACGATACACCGGCCTGGGTATTTATGGACCCGCTCTCCAATAATGCATCTTTTATTGCCGCCGCCGCCACGCATCAGATTGGTCACACGCTGGGCCTGCAGCATCAAAGTGTTTATGATTCTTACGGCAGCATGATTACAGAATTGAGTGGTGGGGAAAGCAATATATTTTCCAACCAGGCACCCCTGATGGGTATACCATTTTATAAACAGGCAGACTGGAAAAATGGACATCCTGCCACCGGTGCTCAAAATGTGCAAAGTGATACCGCTTCTATAGCGGGTGCTCCTAACTATATCGGATACCGGAAAATCAATGAAGATGCATTTGCATCTGAGAATACCGTAAAAATAGAAAGGCAGGATCCGAATTATCTTTCACTCATCAGTTCGGGTGATTACAGCTTCCGGTTGTTTGATATCAGCGGGCGTTTACTCACGCAGGGCATGCTCAAACCCGGCTTTAACGAAATCCGCGCCAGTACTGCTTCTTCAGGAGTTTACGTCCTGCAGTGGTCGGGCGGTTTTGGATCAGCATCACAAAAGATCATCCATTAATAACATATATTTTTTTCCCTGACATGTTTTTTCGTTAAATTCGAAAAACCTATTTCCATATGCTATGGCGAAAATTTAATGGCGACCTTATTGAATTACCGATTGCCCGCGAAGTCGAAAACGCTATCCGGCGTGAAACAAAAAATGGATATCATCTAAAAGTTTGTATCGGAACTGACTCTCAGGTTAAGGGAGCAGAAACAGAATTTGCCACTGTGATCGTTTTCTTACGTGAAGGACATGGCGGTTTCATGTTCATACACAATGAAAAAACAAAAACACGTTACAGCATCAAGGAACGTATGCTGGTTGAAGTGGCAAAGAGTATTGAAATTGCTTATGAACTATGTCCTCTTTTTACATTGTACAATGTTGACATGGAAGTACATGCAGATATCAATACCAATCCCCATTTTAAGAGTAATGATGCTTTGAAAGAGGCCATGGGGTATATCCTGGGAATGGGCTTTGCATTTAAAGCCAAACCCGAAGCATTTGCCAGCAGCAGTTGCGCAAATAAAGTAGTGAATTAACCTGTTCCGGCAGTCTTCTTCCAGTCCTCATTCATTTCTCCGATTAACCGGAGAATGTCTGCCCTGCCCAATTTTTTTTCTGCACTTGTTACAAAGTGACGTGGCAGGAACTGCCAGGTTGTACGCATTTTTTGTAAAAACCCTTTTACGTTTGCGGCCACAGTCCGTTGGTTTTCCTTATCCGATTTTGTAAATATCAACGTGAAAGGTATTTCCCAGCTTCCCATTTTATTTACAAAATCCAGGTCCAGTTTCTGCGGCTCGTGACGACTGTCAATCAATAAAAAGACATGAGCCAGGGTTTCCCTTTTTTTCAGAAAATCTTCAATCATAGTCTCCCATTTCCTGCGCTGGGATATGGAAACTTTAGCGAATCCATACCCTGGTAAATCGACAAGCCACCATTTGGAGACATTTCGTTTTTCGTCGATGCTTTCGATGGCAAAATGATTAATGAGCTGGGTCTTACCAGGCGCTGCAGAAGTCTTCGCCAGCTTATCAATATCGGTAATCATATTGATCAGCGAAGATTTGCCCACGTTGCTTCTGCCGATAAATGCATATTCGGGCAGGTCCGTGACGGGACAGGTTTGGTAGGAAGGGCTGCTGATTACATATTTTGCAGATCGGATCTCCATACTGCAAGATATGATTCCCTCCCGAACGGCTTATACAGTCATAATTTTTCTGGAAAACTTCCAATGAACCGGCTAATTTTACAACTCATGCCGGAATATCAGCACGATAAAATCGTACCATTTAAAGACTCTGCCGTTCCCAAAAAAGAACAGGTGGCTGAGATGTTCAACAAGATTGCATTTCGTTATGATTTCCTGAATCGTTTCCTGAGTGCAGGAATCGATCGGCGCTGGCGCAAAAAAGCAATTGATGAACTAAAAGATTTCAGCCCAAAAACTATTTTGGACCTGGCTACCGGTACGGCCGATATGCCGATCATGTTAATGAAATTATTATCGCCTGATAAGGTAATTGGCATCGATATTTCGGAAGCAATGCTCGAATTGGGGCGAAAAAAAGTTGAAAAAAACAATCTCAATGGCAAAATAAGTCTGCAAACCGGGGATGCAGAAAATATCTACTTTTCGAATGCCTCCTTTTTTGCAGCTACGGTAGCTTTTGGCGTTCGCAATTTTCAGAACCTTGAAAAAGGAATTTCAGAGATATACCGGATTTTAAAACCCGGAGGCAAATTAGTCATCCTGGAATTTTCAAAACCGGATAATGGTTATTTCCTTCCCTTTTATAAGCTTTATCTGAGAGTGATTGCGCCACGTATCGGGAAAATGATATCCGGAAGCCTTGATGCCTATAAATACCTGAATGAATCTGTAAATGCATTCCCGGAAGGCAAGGCGTTTATTGAAATTTTGAATAAATCGGGATTTAAAGACACATATTTTAAAAAATTAAGCCTGGGTATCTGTACAATCTATTGTGGAACTAAATAATACATCATTTATCAAGACTTTGTTATTCCCTTGATTCAATGGCAATTATTCAGGTTTTTGGTCGTTATTTTGATTCAAACCGATTCAATGTCGGATATTTATTCATCCTTTGT
This sequence comes from uncultured Bacteroidota bacterium, assembly GCA_963759335.1. GTDB lineage: Bacteria > Bacteroidota > Bacteroidia > Chitinophagales > Chitinophagaceae > Puia. The sequence continues at coordinate 778,716 of CAVWYU010000017.1, read as the reverse complement.
GGCTTGCACATATATTAAAACTATAAGTTATTGACTGACTGTTACTTATGAGTTCTAAATCGTTACGGCCAGGCAGGAAAGGATATATCCGGACTTTGTCCGTTATAATCATCCTCACATTTTCAATACATCTCAGGGCCCAATTGCGGGATAATATTAATCTTCCTGATCACGATGATAAGTTTTATCATCTGGGGATTGCCCTGATTGTTAATACCTCGCACTTCCAGGTAACGCCCCATGCAAATTTGCTGGCGAGTGATAGTATACTGTCAGTGAATCCTGAAAACACGGGAGGATTCGGATTGGCAGGTATGCATACATTTAATTTGAGTCCCCATTTTGAGTTGAGGATTGTGTTTCCCCAACTTATGTTTTCCTATAAAAATCTCACCTATAGTACAACATTCCCGAATGGCCAGAAAACGATCGCCACAAAACAAATAGAATCCATCCTGCTGGGCTTTCCGTTACAGGTAAAATTCCTTTCGGACCGAATGAAGAATTTCAGGTTTTATACTTTGGGAGGCGTGAATTATCAGTATGATCTGTCTTCAAATGCCACAGCCCGGAAGGCCGATGATTTGGTAAAATTAAATCCTTATGATTTCAGTATTGAAGCAGGAGTAGGTTTTCAATTCTTTTTCCCCGTTTTTATTCTTTCCCCTGAACTCAAAATCAGTAACGGAATCATAAATATCCATCACCGGGACCCCAATCTGATTTATTCCAATACGATCGACAAACTCAAGTCGAGAATGATCGTTTTTTCACTCATATTTGAAGGCTAAACGGACCACACCTGACCGCTCCCTGTATAACGGCTATGACTATTTGTGCGGTCATCGGCTCACTAGAGTGTCATGATAAAAGAGCCGGACAGGCTTTCACTCAAGGCTGCTGGATAATCCCATTCTTTACAGCATACATGACCAGTCCGGCCATGGACTTGGCGCCTGTTTTGGTTTTAAGTTTGTCGCGGATTGCTTCTACAGTGCGCGGGCTTATGTCTACCAGGTCTGCGATCTCCTTGGTTGTTTTTTCCTCGCACATCATTTTGAGAATGGTTGTTTCTTTTTCTGTAAGATTGGCCTCCTGTGGCAGGTTGGGTTCCGTACGGCGTGTACGCAGGCCCGTTAGCAAAGCTTTATTGGTAAGTTCATTAAAATAAAACTCCTGTTCATAACAGGTCTTTATGGCGTTGTAAATATTTTCAGAATCAGTGTTTTTGGTCAGGTAAGAATTTGCGCCGATTTCCATCAGTTTGGAAATCATGGAATGATCATTATGCATGGAAAGAATAATGACCTTAACGTGCGGATACATTTTTCGTATTTCAGGAAGGGTGGCAATACCGTCCATAATAGGCATCTGGATATCAAGCAGTATTACATCCGGTTCCATATGCTTCAAAAGGTTCAATAGCTGCATTCCGTTGTCCGCCTCGGCAATCAGCTCCACGTCTTTTTTTACAGACAGGGCTGTTTTCACACCAGCCCGGAACAAGGCGTGGTCATCAGCAATGATTACTTTAATGGTTCCGTTTAATTCTGGTTTTTTCATACGGTGAATTTAAGGCAGCGCTCAGGCATACCGGTCTCAAAATGATAAATATTTGTGACAGTTACTATAGGGAAACTACGAAATTAAACGATTTCGGATTATACGGGCAGTCAATTTATACGTAGTTAAACTACGGTGGTCATTGGGAAAACGCCTTATTGGCTATCGGAAAGCTACGGTACGAGCCGTAAAAGCCGCATAGTGAAAAACGAGAAAACATGCTATTGGTCTGGGAATATGAAGATTATACATTTGATACAAGTTGATTGACAGGAATAAGCAACCTGAGAATCCAATATCCAGAGAATTACCGTCCATAAAGAGTTTCCAATATCCACCGAAAGCCGCGCGAAGTCCAATGTCAATCAACTTCTTTTTTTTCTGAATAGCCCGTTTTTTCCGATATACCTGTGTTCCGCCAAGACCCGGTTTTATACGTAAAACGGCCTATGAAAAACCATCCGATTCTGATTTTGACATTCGATCCAATCCTTTTGAAACCCGTTGTTAAGTTCCATCATGCTACTACCTGCTTTTTCGCCTGATCACTGATCTCCGGAAAAGCAGGTTTTTTTTGCCGTTAACCCTCACCGTTTCATTGTCACTGTCAAAATGAAGAAATACATTTAGTTTATTGCCACATAAGTGTCCACCTCACCATCTTCATAATCCCTGGCCTTTTCACTATATATATCAAAGTCGGCTGAATATCTTCTGTCGAGATCCGTATTCCAGATTCCCTCCCAGGTTTTGGAGAGACTTACACTCAATTTTCCGGTGGATTTGTAAACCTGATATTTTGATTCGGGAATGGTTTTGCCGATGAGTCCGTTTGGAATTTCATGTAATGAACTGACTTTACAGCCTACGATCGCTGTATAGGGCCCGTTAAAATCTGATTCATAGTCGGTGTAAACACAATAGATGTCATCCGTTATTTTATTCGGAATCTTTTCCATAATATTTTGACCGGCAAAATTTCCAAACAATGCACCGATATCTTTTAATGCCTTATTATTCACATTGGTTGTCCTGACTGAAATCCCGATAATGTGGAATGCTCCTAATGTGGCTGTCGTCATTTAAATTAATTTATTTCTGTAAAGAATCTTTTCCATGCCGGATGATCACTTATACTTTCCAATTCCATATCCTCTCATTTTTCACAACTCCATAATTACCGCACTGCGAAAGCCCGGCTTTTGTCTTTTCATACTCGCCTGTTCATAAGAATAAGCAAGCGATATCAGCAGGGGCTCCGTATATAAACCTGCATAAAATGAAAGCCCGATCGGTAATCCGTGAAATAACCCCATCGGAACCGTTATATGCGGGAAACCGGTAATGGCTGCGGGTGTGGACAACGAAGGCCCATTATCATAATCTCCGTTCACCAGATCAATACAACAAGCCGGACCATTGGTTATGCCCGACAGCGCATCGAGTTTATATTCTGTCATCACGTCAAGGATTGTTTTACGAAATCCCTTCGTTTTTGACAATGCATCAAGATATTCCTTACTGTCGAGTCCACCCTTCGCCTCACTTTCAATCAGGATTTCCTGTTTGAAAAAAGGCATTAGTTTTTTTTCATTTTCCAGATCAAAGGCAATGAGTTCTTTCAGCGATTTAACTTTTCCGTTTGCTGTGCCAAGATACTTATTCAATCCGTCTTTGAATTCATATAACAGAACCTGATATTCGGCGGTTCCCAGAAGTTTTAACGGGGTCATAATATCCACTTCCACCATAGTGGCTCCCTGTGCTTCCATAACCGTCATGGCTGACCGAAGCAGGGAGACGAGATCGGGATTACCGGTCAAATGTGATTTTTCTATACCAATTCGTTTTCCCTTCAGACCATCCTTTTTCAGATACACCGTATAATCCTTCATTGATTTACCAATGCTCTCTTTGGTGACCGGATCGTTGTCATCCACGCCGGAGCCTGCGCCTAATAATAAAGCTGCATCCTGTACGGAACGCGTCATGGGTCCCGCAGTATCCTGTGAAGCTGAAATAGGTATGATACCCGTACGGCTCCACAATCCTACCGTGGGTTTGATTCCTACCAGTGCATTCACAGAAGCGGGAGATACAACCGAACCATCCGTTTCTGTTCCCACACAAATAGCACTGAGATTAGCGGCACCGGCGGATCCGGAACCCGCACTGGATCCCGAAGGATTCCTGTCAAGAATATAAGGTGATTTTGTTTGTCCTCCGCGGCTGCTCCATCCACTGCAGGAATGGGTTGAGCGAAAGTTCGCCCACTCACTCAGGTTCGTTTTACCCAACAATACAACGCCTGCCTCTCTCAGTCTTTTCATTACAAATGCGTCTTCTTTGGCACGGTTGCCAACCAGAGCGAGTGAACCCGCTGTTGTCATCATCTGATCTCCTGTATTGATATTATCTTTTACCAGGATAGGAATGCCATGTAATGGCCCGCGAATTTTCCCATTCTTTCTTTCCAGGTCAAGTCCCTCAGCAATGGTGATTGAATCCGGATTCAATTCAATAATTGAATTCAGCATCGGGCCCGCCTTGTCTATTTCTTTTATTCTTTCGAGATATGCTTTTGTAATGGATACAGAACTTTCTTCTCCACTTTGCATTTTCTTTTGAAGTTCGGAAACCGTTATTTCCTCCAAATTAAGAGAAGAAAGTTTTTCGGGAAGAGTACTGCTAATTTCTCTCTGGAAACTGCCAATTGTAGTAAGGCCGATGCCCGTTAGAGATCCATTCCGGAGGAACTTCCTTCTGTCCATAAAATTTCTATATTGAAGTGAAACAAGTGAAGTAAATCAGTTGCATTTTACCACCCCCACACTCCCATACTCCCATACTCCCAATAAACTGTTATCGCCATCCGCCTCCCAGTGACCTGTATAATTCAACCCGTGCATCTAATTCCTGATTTTGAATAAATGCTAGACTCAGTTGCGCATTCAGCGCTGCCTGTTGAGCCGTAATCACTTCCAGATAATTGGCCAGATCATTCTTAAAAAGAAGTTGCGAATTGTTTACTGCACTGGCCAGCGTATCGGCCCTTTGTTGCGCAAATCTTTCCTGCTCCCTTAATTTTTGCACCCGCACCAGGGCATTGGTTACCTCTATGGCTGCGGTTAGTACCGATTGCCTGAATCTGATGACTGCCTGTTCCCGCTGTTGTTTTGCAATTTCAAATTGCGTTCTCAATTGCCTGCCCTGTAAAATCGGCTGAATCAGTGTAGCACCTGCCAGTCCGAATAATGAACCGGGAATGTTAAACCAGTTACTGGATTTTAAGGATTCGAAACCTGCTCCCGCGGTGAGACTAAGTGCAGGATACATATTCGCCTGGCTGATCCCCACCTGTGCGTTTGCCTGAACGAGTGCCAGTTCGCTGGCTCGCACATCAGGTCTTCTGTTCAAAAGCGAAACGGGCAAACCCGTTTCCAGTGAATCACTAAAATGCATATCCGTTAAACTTGCTTCTCTGTGAACGGTACCCGGAAGACTACCGGCCAGTAATTGCAGACTGTTTTCCTGAATCTGAATATCCTGTTCTATTTGCGGAACCAGCTGGGCCGTATTGTCTCTTTGTGATTCCGCCTGCTGCACACCGAGATAGGTAACCTCTCCTGCATCGTACAACAAACGCGTCAGCTTCACAAAATCATTGTTCAGATCCAGCGTTTTTTTTGTTTCCAGCAATTGCTGATCAAGCATCAGCAGATTAAAATATCCCTGAGCAATATTTGAAACCAGGGTGGTTTGTACCGCTTTGGCCGCTTCGTAAGTCTGCAGATAATTTGCCCTGGCCGATTCCTGCTGACGGCTGATCTTTCCCCAGATATCAATTTCCCAACTCATATTTACAGAAGCCAGGAAATCATTATTATTATTACTGATAGCGCCGTTGTTTACACCAGCGGGACCATTATCAGAATTACGGTATACGTAACCGGATGCTCTGCCATTCAACTGTGGAACCCATAACCAGTTAGATTGCTTTACCTGTGACTGGGAGATACTGATATTTCGCAGGGCAAACTGCAGGTCAAAATTCAGGACAAGGCCGGTATCAATCAAATGTCTCAATGTGGTGTCCGAAAAATAATTTCTCCAGGATATATCAGCAATGCTGCTGGTATCATGCAGGGTTGAATCCGAAAGAAATCTTTCAGGCAGCAGTACCGTTGGACGTTGATAATTCTTTCCCGTTCGGCAGGCAGTAGCCAGCATTAAAAAAATAACAAATCCGTATCTAAAAACCTTTTTCATTTTCATTGATTGATATCAAAGCTTATTCAGATCTGAGTTCATATTTTTTGTCACGCAGTGCTTTTGGTTTTCCGGTCACTCTTTCCTGCAGAGACTGGAAGATGACAAATAACACCGGTATAATAAATACACCCAGCAATACGCCCGTAAGCATTCCACCGACAGCACCCGTACCAATAGAACGATTGCCCAGTGCGGATCCTCCGGTAGCCCATGTGAGTGGAAGCAGGCCGACAATAAAAGCAAAGGATGTCATAAGAATGGGCCGTAGACGCAGCCGGCTGGCTTCCAGTGCAGCGGCGATCAGATCCATACCAGACCGTCTGCGCTGCACAGCGTATTGAACAATCAGGATGGCATTTTTTGCCAGCAGCCCGATGAGCATAATGATCCCGACCTGTACATAGATATTATTTTCGATCCCGGCGAAATTGATGAAAAGAAATACGCCCAAAAGTCCCGTCGGGATCGAAAGTAAAACGGCCAGCGGCAGAATATAACTTTCATATTGCGCAGCCAGCAGAAAATAAACAAATACAATACTCAGAATAAAGATGAGCTGTGTTTGCGAACCCGCATTACTTTCTTCACGCGTAATACCGGACCATTCGTAAGAATATCCCCGGGGCAGATAATTTGCCGCTACTTCCTTAATTGCTTTGATCGCATCACCCGAACTATAACCTGGTTTTACACTTCCGTCAATCGTCGTGGAATTGAACAGGTTCGTGCGGTTAACGGTTTCAGGACCATATACCCGCTCCAGTGAGACCAGTTCATTGATCGGTATCATCTGCCCATTCGTATTTTTTACATAAATACCATCCATGGCCGTCGGATCCATGCGGTAAGGAATATCGGCTTCAACAATTACACGATAATATTTTCCAAAACGGTTAAAATCAGAAACAAAACTACTTCCAAAATATACCTGCATCGTTCCAAGGATATTCGCCACGGATACATTTAATTGTTTCGCTTTGGCATTATCAATGTTCAGCAGATATTGCGGATTTCTGGTGTTGAATGTGGTAAAGGCAAAGGCGATTTCGGGACGTTTATATAATTCACCCACAAATCCATTGGTTACATTACCCAGACTGGTTAAGGGTCCGCCATTTCTGTCCTGAAGAATAACCTCAAATCCGCTGGTATTTCCAAAACCCTGCACAGTCGGAGGCTGGAAAAGAAAAACACTGGCTTCTTTAATATTATTTGTCTTTCCCGTTATCTCAGCGATTACCTGATCAATGGTTTGTCTGGGTTTCCTGTCCGTCTGGTTTTTTAATTTTACAAAACCAACACCATAAGCTGAACTGTTTGCCCCGGAAAGAATATTCAGTCCGCTGATGGCTCCCCGGCTGTCAACAGCCTGTACAGATCCAAGAACGCTGTCAATTTTCTTTAATACCACGTCCGTTCTCTCGAGCGAAGAAGATGGCGGCAGATTAAAGGAAAGAATCACAAAATTCTGATCCTCCGCCGGAATAAAACCCGTAGGTGTTGTGCGGAAAAAAATGATGGTAACAACAAATACGATGGCAAGACCGAGCAGTCCTATCCATTTATGACGAATCAAAAAACGTACGGATCCCACATATCGGTGTGTGGTTGCCTTAAATCCCACGTTGAATGCATTGCCGAATCTTTTCGCAAACCCTACTTTCTTTTTTTCTTCACCGGGAACTTCATGCGTATTCCGAAGAAATAATGCGCAAAGCGCAGGACTCAGCGTTAATGCATTTAATGCCGATATCAGAATCGCGATGGCAAGCGTAAACGCGAATTGCCGATAAAATATACCCGCAGGTCCCTGCATAAATCCGACAGGTACAAATACCGCAGCCATGACCAGCGTAATGGAAATGATAGCACCGGAAATTTCACTCATAGACTGAACAGTAGCCTCTCGTGGACTCAGGCCCGTTCGCTCCATTTTTGAATGCACAGCTTCCACAACCACGATCGCATCGTCAACAACAATACCGATAGCCAGTACCAATGCAAACAGAGTAAGTAAGTTGATGGTGAATCCGAAAAGTTGCATAAAGAAAAAAGTTCCGACGATGGCTACGGGTACCGCAATGGCCGGAATAAGAGTTGATCTGAAATCCTGCAGAAATATAAAAACGACAAGAAAAACGAGAATAAAGGCTTCCAGAAGTGTTTCCTCCACCTGTTTGATCGAGGCATCCAGAAAATCTTTCGCACTATAAATTTTGAATGCATGAATTCCCTTCGGAAATTTTGCTTCCGCATTCTTCATCACTTCGTCTATAGCAATGAGTATGTCATTGGCATTTGATCCGGCTGTCTGGAATATACCCAGACCCGTACCGCGATATCCCTCAACGAGCGAATTCGACCCATAGGTAAAGGCTCCGAATTCAACGCGGGCAATATCATTTAATTTAATAACCGATCCGTCTGCACCGGTTTTAATAATGATGTCTTCATAATCTTTATTCTGTGAAAGTTTGCCTTTGTATTTCAAAATATACTCGAAAGAAGCGCTGCTTCCTTCGCCAAATCTTCCCGGCGCCGCCTCCACGTTCTGGTCCTGTATAGCCGACAATACTTCCTGAACGGAAATATTATTGGAAGCCAGCCTGTCTGGTTTCAGCCAGATACGCATGGAATAATCCTTAGCGCCGAAAACCTGCGCCTGACCGACACCCGGCACACGCTGTATTTCGGGGATCACATTGATCTTGACATAGTTTTGCAGAAATTTTTCGTCATACGCTGTATCCGTGCTGTACAACAGTGTTACGTTGATCATACTGTTCTGCTGCTTCTGCGTGGATATGCCTGCCTGTACAACTTCCGTTGGTATCTGACTAACGGCCTTGGATACCCGATTCTGTACGTTGACGGACGCGAGATCCGGATTCGTTCCCTGTTTAAAAAACACATTGATGGACATACTTCCGTCATTTCCGGAAGTGGAAGTCATATATGTCATGTTTTCCACCCCGTTGATGGCTTCCTCCAGAGGCGTGGCTACGGCCCGGGCTACTACTTCGGCGTTGGCTCCGGGATAAAATGCATTCACACTAACCGTAGGGGGTGCAATATCCGGGAATTGGGTGATCGACAGGGATGTCATCGAAATCAATCCCAGCAGAAGCAGGATGATCGAAATCACCGTCGACAAAACCGGCCTTTCTATAAATCTTCTTAACATTTTAAAAATTTAATCTGGTAATGTCAATTCATCGGACGTATTTTCAGCAGGCTGTCCAGCGACATGGGTTCGGGGTTTATTTTCGCGCCGTCACTGAGTTTATCTACTCCGGAAAAAACAATTTTATCACCGGCTTTAATTCCATTTTCCACCAGGTAGTAATTGCCTGCTCGTCCTCCAACCTGCACTGCGGTATTTTTAACCTTGTTGCTGTCTCCCAAAACAAAAACAAACATTTTATCCTGTAATTCATACGTTGCTTCCTGGGGAATGACAGGACCGGCAGGCAGCGTAATTGAAATTCTTACGCGTCCCGTATTACCCGATCTCAATACGCCATTCGGATTTGGGAAACTGGCACGAAAAGGAATGGCGCCGGAACCCGTCGTGAACTGACCGGAAACGACTTCCACCTTGCCCTTCAATGCATATACTGTGTTATCAGAAAGAATGAGTTCCACCGGAGGCAGGTTTTTGATTTTTTCCTCCATTGTCTTGCCCGGATATTCATCTTTAAAACGAAGAAAAGCCGTTTCGCTGACTGAAAAATAAGCACGAACATCTTTCACTTCCGAAATATTCGTAAGCGGATCCTGATTGGTTCCTCCAACCAGGCTTCCTATTTTGATATGCACCCTTCCGATATATCCATCCACCGGCGCCTTAATCAGCGAATAACCGATATTGATTTTTGCATTACCCACGTTCGCGTTCGCTTGTGCCACATAAGCGGTAGACGCTTCGTACGAAGCCTTAGCCGTTTTAAGCTGAATGGGAGAAATCACATTGTTCTGCACAAGGGGTTCCAGTTTATTTACCTCAATTTCAGCAGCTGACTGATTGGCTTTGGCAACAGCTAAAGCAGCAATGGCATTATTCAATGCCTCCTGGTAGGGCTGGTCGTTTATTTTAAACAGAGGTTGGCCTTTTTTTACAAAAGCGCCTTCATCCACAAAAATCTTTTCGATATAACCGTTTACCTGAGGTCTGATCTCGATATCATTACTGCCTTCAAGGGACGCGGTATATTCACGGTATGTGGTGAAAGGCCGGTCCGTAATTGTTATAACCGGCAGATCGGGGGGCGGCGGCGCTGCATATCCTGCACCGGCCTGATTGTTATGACAGGATTGTAAAACAATAAGTGCCGATAAAATCGGAATCCCTGTATACAGGTATTTTCGCATAACAGTTTTTTGATAGAAGTGTAACTTCCGGTTAACAGGCAAGAATTGCAAATGTAATGATGTACAAAGATTTACAAACTACCGATTATGTAATTCGGTATTAATTTCCCCGATACTGTCATATTAATAACGCAACCTTTCGGTTGCAAATATATTTAGGAAAACAATTGGCCGCAAATATATTTTTCTGGTCATTTCCAGGCATTTCTTAAAAATCGCAACCAGTTTCCGTGCAGAATTTTTTGAATATCGGTATCTGAATAACCTCTCCGGGAAAGCAGACCCGGTAGTTTTTGTAAGTCGGCAATACTGTTGAGATCATACGGTGACTGCTCCGTACCAAAGGCACCGTCCAGATCACTGCCGATGGCAATATGATCTGCATTTCCCGCTATCTGGCAAATGTGATCATAATGATCTATCAGCCGGTCAAGATTTACGCCCATGGCCCTGGGAAGCGAAACACCACGGATCCACCCGTCTGCCAGCATCCAGGCATCCATAACACCTCCGATCACCGCCCCCCTGTCAATCAATATTTTGATCTGATCATCAGTCAGCTGCCGTTGGTTTTTAACAAGCACGCGGCAATTGTGATGACTCGCCCAAACAGGACCTTGATAGATTTCCATCGCCTGATTAAATCCGAGATCCGTTAAATGAGTTACATCCAGAATCATATGGAGGGAATCCATTTCCTTCAATAAAGTTTTCCCGGCTTCGCTGAATCCATCTTCGGTTCCGGTTCCGCCGGCATAACGGCCCTCGCCATAATGCGCCGGACCGAGCGCCCTCAATCCGTATCCATATGCTTTTTCGAGATAGGAGATTTTCACGAGAGAATCTGCGCCTTCAAGACTTAATATAAACCCGATGGGTTTGTCAATGCCGGTATCTGAATGATTCATCCAGCGCGTCACATGACTGTCAAGAGTAGACTTATCGGTAATCTGAATCATTTCCCCTTCATCCACCATGGCATGGTACCAGGCAAGCTGGGCCTGACTCTGCGCCCAGGCCTGTTCGGGAGAATGCCAGCCCGGTAATGGATTCCCTTTTCGCACATAACGTGCGATTTGGGTTGCCACCACCAGTCCAATTTTACCTTCCCGGAGTGCAGGAAGAGAAACCACATTTCTTTCACGATCAGGTTTATCTGTTAATCCTTTTTCCCTTTCACGCAATTCGGCGACAGATTGTTTCAGGTCGCGATTCCACTCCATGGCGTTCATGGCAAGGTCGAGATGAGCATCCATTATAAACATGTATGCAAATTAGTATCTTCATTTGTAAACGCATGCCATGTCTTATTTGATTTTGCTAACGGGGATCCTGATGCTGATTTTATTAACAACCTGGGCAAAATTAAATGCATTCCTTTCTTTTTTGCTGGTTTCGATAGGTATTGGACTCGCCAATGGGATGACCATCGATGCCGTTACCCATGCTGTACAAACAGGTATGGGCGATGTGCTCGGTTCACTCATAGTTATTATTGTTGTCGGGGCTATGATTGGTAAACTGATTGCGGAATATGGTGCCGCCCAGCGCATCGTTTCCTCATTTATGAAATGGTTTGGCAGAAAATATCTGGTCTGGGCGCTGGTAATAACTGCTTTCATTGTAGGAATTCCATTGTTTTACGGAATCGGATTTGTTTTGCTCGTACCCCTGATCATTACCCTCTCCTATAAATATGATATCCCGGCTGTATATATCGGCCTGCCCATGCTTGCTTCCCTTTCCGTTACTCACGGTTACCTCCCCCCGCATCCTTCGCCGGTTGCACTGATACAACAATACCATGCGGACCTGGGACTCACGCTACTGTATGGATTTGTGGTCGCTGTTCCGTCAGTGATCATTGCAGGACCACTGTTTGCTACAACGCTAAAAAAATATAACAGGAAACCACTGGCCACATTCGCCGGAACACCCATTCCCGAAGAAGAATTGCCTGGCATCGCAGACAGTTTTATTACCGCACTGTTGCCAGTAATACTAATCGGAACTCAAACAGTTTTGAAAATGACGATGCCGGTCAATTCAATACCTGTAAAAATCTTTGCTGTCCTGGGCGATCCCTCGATGGCGCTCCTGATAACTTTGGCTTACGCTATTTATGCACTTGTTTTGAAAAGGGGAAAGAAATTGGAATCCTGCATGAATTCCATGGGTGAAGCAGCAAAAGATATTTCATTAATCTTACTGATTATAGCAGGCGCAGGTGCATTAAAGCAGGTCCTTACCGAAAGCGGCACGGCCACTCACCTGACCGAGATGATGAGGGGATTGCACCTCCATCCCATTCTCGCGGCATGGTTTATCGCTGCATTTATTCGTGTGTGCCTGGGTTCAGCTACCGTAGCAGGTCTCACCGCCGCAGGCATGGTTGCACCGCTGATTGTTGGGTCTACCATTAATCCCAGCCTGATTGTGTTAGCCACCGGTGCGGGCAGTTTGATGTTTTCTCACGTGAACGATTCCGGATTCTGGTTATTTAAAGAATATTTTAATTTAACAGTCAAGGAAACACTCAAAACATGGAGCGTCATGGAGTCGATTGTATCAATCGTTGGATTACTCATGGTTGCTCTTATTTATATCATCACACGTCATTAATTCATTCATAAATTATTCATGTATGTCTGCAGACGAAAATTTTAAATCTCTTGGCCTGGAATTACCGCCCGCACCCGCACCCATTGGCGTTTATAAACCTTTTCTCATTGATGGCAGTCACTGTTATGTATCCGGGCATGGCCCTCTCCTGCCTGATAAATCGCTGATCGTGGGACGTGTCGGGAGTGACCTGGATATCGAACAGGCAAAACTGGCAGCGCGCCAGGTCGGACTTGCTATTCTGGCAACATTAAAAAAAAACCTGGGGAGTTTTGACAAAATTAAACGCGTCATCAAAGTCCTTGGTATGGTAAACGCGGTCGATACATTCGGGAAACATCCCTATGTAATTAATGGGTGCAGTGAGTTGTTCGCACAGGTATGGGGAACTGAAAATGGTATTGGCGTACGTTCCGCCGTGGGTATGGGTACACTGCCGGATAATATTCCGGTGGAAATTGAGGCGCTTTTTGAACTGGCTTAGCAAGTATGGAAGTATGGAAGTATGGAAGACTGGAAGTCTGGAAGTGGAGTTCTTTAGTAACAAAGTATAATAGTTGATGGCCAACCGTCAACCGTCAACGATAAACGATAAACGATAAACGATGAACGAGCAACCCTGGTACGAAGCAGTTAATGTAAACGAATACGATTCGCCTGCATTGCTTCTTTATCCATCGCGAATAGAAGAGAATATCATCAAACTCACAGAAAGAGTAGATGTCCGTTTATTACGACCCCATGTAAAAACGAATAAGACAGCGGAGGTTTCAGCCCTTATGATGGAAGGCGGAATCAGGAAATTCAAAGCCGCAACCATCGCTGAATCAGAAATGCTGGCGATGATCAAAGCACCCGATGTGCTGCTCGCCTATCAACCTACGGTACCGAAAATAAAAAGATTGATCAGACTGATACAAAAATATCCGGACACAAAATTTTCCTGCCTGGTCGATAATGAAAATACCGCAATTACCATTTCTGATTTATTTGCAATTGCAAAGCTGACTGCCGGAATTTTTATCGATCTGAATCTCGGAATGAACCGGACCGGAGTGCATCCGGAAAATGCGATTTCTTTATTTGAAAAAATACATGCACTTCCGGCATTACATATTTTAGGTTTGCATGCATACGACGGGCATATCAAAGACCGTGACATAAAAATCCGCACCGAAGTGTGTCTCCGTGCATTTGAGCCCGTGTTAAAATTAAAACATGCATTGGAGGAAATGACCGGGCATACAACAACCCTGATTGCAGGCGGCTCCCCAACCTGTTTCATTCATGCAGAAATTGGCGACAGAGAATGCAGTCCGGGCACTTTTGTTTTTTGGGATAAGGGTTATACCGAAAATTTACCGGAACAACCATTTGATTGGGCAGCCATACTCGTCAGTCGCATTATTTCCGTTCCCGCTCCTGATATGATTTGTGTGGACCTGGGTTACAAGTCGGTTGCTTCTGAAAATCCTTTGCCGAGAGTATATTTTTTAAATGCCCCTGAAGCCATACCTACAGCACAAAGCGAAGAACATCTCGTTTTAACGGTTCCTGATTCAGGCATATTCCATCCGGGCGATATTTTGTATGGCGTACCCTGGCATATCTGTCCGACCGTTGCGCTATATGACAAAGCCCTTATCGTGGAAAAAAATACAATCGTCGGTTCCTGGGAAGTCATTGCGAGAAAAAGAGAAATCACGATTTAATTGTCAATGGTTAATTGTCAATTGTCAATTCTAAATGTTCAATTGACAATTAACCATTGACAATTGACAATTATCGCATAACCGGCGGCGCCTCAAAATAGATCCCCGGATTATAATACCTAAAAAGCAACGCCGATAATTTTCTCGTCAGCACCCAGGCTTCATTATTATATTCCCAGCTCTGATCTTTATTATCTTTGGTAAAAATGCTGAAGATATAAGGATTCGGTGCGTTTACATACAGAATTTCATTCCTGCATTCATCTACAGCACCACTTTTGGATGCTACAAAAATATCCGGAGGGATTTGTGAAATGGCATCCTCATCCCAGTATTGCCTTCCTAAAGTCCTCAGCATACGGTCACTGCTTTTCTGACTTAATACTTCTCCCTTCTCAATTTGTTCCATGATTCTTACTATCTCACGGGGTGTGGTCTGCCCCCACCCATAGATTTCCCGGTCTTTTTCACGACCAGGCGTACGGCTGTTTACTCTGGTATACAAATATCCCAGACTATCCATCAGATAATTGATGCGTTGACCGCCGCCGGCAATACCCTGCAACATCAGGCTGGCCGTATTGTCACTGAGAGAGATGGAAAGTAACATCAGCTTACTTAAGAGAATTTTCTCATCCGGTTTGAATGAAGCCAGCACATCTTCGCCTGGATCGTATTTTATGGTATCCTTATAAATCATCACCTGATGGAATTCCAGTTCCTTCTGCTGGATTTTATCCATTATGCCAATCATGATCGGAATCTTTACGATACTGGCGGTTGGAAAAACGGTGTCAGCATTGAATGATGCTACACGATTCTTTTTTAGTTCGTGAACGTATATCCCGACGGTTCCGTGAAATCCCCTGATCAGTTCTCCGATCTGTTTTTCGAGTGCCTTATCCGTTTTCTGTGCAATGGCAAAAAGAGAAAGCAACGTAAACAGGATGGTTATTAATTTCTTCATCGCCGGCTTTTAATTAAAAACAAAAATAGCATTTGCACATTCAGGCACATGATGTCACCCGATGAAAAATCCTTCAACTCAAGTAACTTGCAGGTCAGAAAATGAGTCGCGGAATGCATAAGATAATGGAAAAATCAGTCGGACAGATCAGCACGAATTCAGCCATTACAGGAACGGTTTACCCGGTCCTGATAATGATTAGCATTTCACATCTGCTCAATGATACCATTCAGTCTCTGATCCCTTCCATTTATCCGATCGTAAAAGTAAATTATCATTTGAATTTTTCGCAGATCGGTTTGATCACACTTACTTTCCAGCTGGCTGCTTCCCTGCTTCAGCCTTTGGTAGGATTGTATACGGATCACCGGCCCAAACCTTATTCTCTGGTTACTGCTATGGGAATCTCGCTGATCGGGCTCATCGCCATGTCACAGGCAGGTAATTTCCATTTTCTCCTTTTTTCTGTTGCCCTGATCGGTATTGGGTCTTCCATATTTCATCCGGAGGCATCTAAAGTTGCCTATATGGCTTCCGGAGGAAAAAGAGGATTGGCGCAATCTATATTCCAGGTTGGCGGAAATGCCGGCTCTTCTTTAGGGCCTTTAATGGCCGCTTTGATCATCGTTCCACTGGGCCAGAGCAGTATTGGCTTATTTGCAGTTCTGCCTTTAGTAGCCATGGGCGTTTTGATGTATGTCGGACGCTGGTATCAGTCACATCTGAGTACCTTAAAACTGAAATCAAAAACAAGGGAAGCAAATCAAAACGCTTTTTCAAAAACTAAAATATTCTGGTCGATCCTGATATTGATCGTCCTGATTTTTTCAAAGTATTTCTATCTGGCTTCCATGGTCAGCTACCTCACATTTTATATGATTGAGAAATTCAATGTATCTGTGCAGCATGCACAAATTTTCCTCTTCATATTTACATTTTCTGTCGCTGCAGGTACTTTGCTGGGCGGTCCGTTGGGAGATCGTTTCGGAAGGAAGTACGTCATTTGGTTTTCGATCCTGGGTGTAGCTCCCTTCACTTTGTTATTGCCGCATGCAAATCTTTTATGGACAGCGATTCTGACAGTTCCCATCGGAGTCATTCTGGCCTCTGCATTTTCCGCCATTCTCGTTTATGCGCAGGAATTATTACCGGGTAAAGTGGGCATGATTTCAGGACTATTTTTCGGATTTGCTTTTGGTATGGGCGGACTGGGGTCAGCGTTACTGGGCGTGCTGGCAGATCACAAAGGCATCATTTACGTTTACCAGGTTTGTGCCTTTTTGCCTCTCATTGGATTGCTCACAGGGTTTCTTCCCAATATTGGTGGAAGGAAACGACCAGTCGCTTAAAAACAGTCGTTAACTTTCCGATACATTTTACAAACCCTGAATACATGAAAAAAAGAAATTATTTTCGCATTAGCCAGCCTCCTGATCGTCTGCATCTATCCCGGCACATCCGTTGCCCAGGATAATCAGCCAATAAAAGTAATTGCCTTCTATACAGCAAAACAGGATTCAGCTCACATCAGTTTTGTACACGAAGCAAATAAGTGGTTTCCCATGCAGGCTGCGGCAAATCATTTTACATACGATTCCACCAATGACTGGAGTCATTTAAATGCCGTTTTTCTTTCCAAATACCAGGTAGTGATTTTTCTGGATACACGTCCGGAAGATCCGGAACAGAGAAAAGCATTTGAAGAATATATGAAAAACGGCGGAGGCTGGCTGGGCTTTCATTTTGCAGGCTTTGCACTAAACCATTCTGTTTATCCTCAAAACTGGGATTGGTACCACAATGAATTTATCGCCGCCGGCTCCTATGTGAGCAATACCTGGCGTCCGACTCCGGCCGTTTTGCGTGTAGTGGATAAATCGCATGGGGTTACTCAAAATTTACCGGACACATTCCGGTCTGCGGCCAGTGAATGGTATCGCTGGCAGAACGATCTCCGTACCAATCCGAATATCGACATTTTACTGGCGATTGACAGTACCAGTTTTCCATTGGGAACGGGTCCTAAATTATATGAGATCTGGCACAGTGGTTTTTATCCGGTTGTCTGGACGAACAAAAACTACCGTATGGTGTATTTTAATATGGGACACAACGATATGGATTATAAAAACGGAGCCGTTAAAAGTTTGTCACAAACACTGGGCACCAGTCCGATGGAGGATAAACTGATAATCAATGCCATTTTATGGGCCGGACGGAAAAAATAAAATCATGAAAACAGTTATCATCACAGGAGCCAATGGAAATCTGGGTACCGCAGTAACAAAAGAATTCATTGATAAGAATTACCGTGTGATTGCGACGATCGCAAATGAGAATTCGAAAAAAGATTTCGCACCTCATCCGAACCTGGAGATATCGGTGGTGAATCTTACGGATGAAAAAGAAACGATTGCTTTTGTTAAAATGTTGATACAGAAATACACCACTATTGATGCGGCTTTACTGCTTGTCGGTGGATTTGCCATGGGTGATATAGAAAATACAAGCGGTGACGATCTGCATAACCAAATCGCATTAAATTTTGAAACGGCTTTCTACGTAACGAAACCGCTTTTCGGCCATATGATGAATAACGGAAAAGGGAATATCGTTTTTATCGGTGCAAGACCTGCGCTGAACCCTGCTCAGGGTAAAGGTCTGATTGCATACGGCCTCAGCAAATCACTCTTATTTAAACTGGCTGAATACCTCAATGAAGCGGCCAAAGGTAAAAGTGTTTCCGTTTCAGTGGTCGTTCCGAGCACACTCGATACACCCCTGAATCGTAAATCGATGCCGGATGTGAATCCCGACAACCTGGTGAAGCCCCGCGAAATTGCCGAAACACTGGAGTTCCTGGTTTCTGATAAATCCAGCGCTTTACGGGAGACTGTACTGAAGATATACAACAACGTTTAAAGCAATCGTCAACCATCATCCATCATCGGTCATCGGACAACGAATATGTTTTTGCGACCCGGAGAATTTCCGCCACCCCCCAGGCCTGTGCCACGCAGCCCCGGGGATGATGAGGGGCGTCACCATCGAATATTTCTGATACGGACCCAATACAGCCATCATTCAAATGAGTGGCAAACTGAATGATTGTTTCAACGGCTTCTTTTCTGAATGATGCTCCTTCGGATTTCATACCTGCTTCAATATAGGGACCCAGCAGCCAGCTCCATACGGTTCCCTGATGATATGCAGAGTCACGTAAAAATATATTGCCACCGTAATGCCCTTTGTATTCCGGATCCCCCGGCGACAAGGATCGCAATCCAAAGGCAGTATACAATTCTGAACGAAGAATATTCATAACCGATTTTGCCTGTTCTCCGTCTATTAAATGAAACGGCAAACTCAACGCGAATACCTGATTTGGCCTGATACTATAGTCTGGCTTTCCGTCGGGATCAATTACATCAATCAGATAATTTCCCTTCGTAAACCAGAATTTTTCATTAAAACTCTTTTTTGTCTGTTCTGCTTTTCCGGCAATTCCCTTTGCCTTATCTGTTTCCCCATTCAACATAAGCAGCGATTCGAAAATTTTCAGTGCATTGTACCATAATGCCTGGATTTCCACTGGCTTTCCCATGCGGGGTGTAACAACCCAGTCTCCAATACGGGCATCCATCCAGGTGAGTTGTTGTCCGTTTTCACCGGCATATAAAAGACCATCGCTATCGACATGAATATGATACCTTGTTCCTTTGAAATGCCATTCAACAATATTCTTCAGAACCGGAAGAATTTCATCCAAAACAAATTTCCGGTCATTTGTTTTTTGATAATAAGAATAAACCGCATTAAAATACCAGAGTGTTCCATCCACATTATTGTATTCCGGTGGTTCATCGTTATCCTGAAAGCGATTGGGTATCATGCCCTCACTGACCGATTTGGCAAACACATCAATAATCTTTTTTGCATCCTCATAACGACCGGTTTCCAGGCATAACCCCGGCAGGGAAATCATGGTATCACGCCCCCAGTCAGTAAACCAGTGATATCCCGCTATAATTGTTTTCAATGCGATGGGTGATCCACCGCTTGTTTCAGCAGGAATTTCGCGTTTTACAACAAACTGATCTGCTGCCAGAACCAATTGTCGCAAACTGTCACCCGACACCGTTTTTATAAGAGATAATTTTCGGTTCTTTTCTGTTTCAAAAATCGTATCGGGATTTTTCCCTGTCGGATTTTCTGTGGAAATGATAATGGTTAATGAATCCCCGTCTTTCAATTGCACAGTGAATAAACCATGATTGAACAGGTCCTCTTCATAATCCAGCCCACGGTATTTCTCCTGCACATAATTAAAATGATAATACCATTTGTTCACTGGTTGATAGGTGGATCCGGGAACGGATATAAATATATCCGGCGCTCCCCCAAAGGGTTGATTATGAAACAATCCATTATTAAATTGAACATCCCAGAAAATATTATTATAGGCATGCTGCAACTGATGATAACCCCTGGCGGCAATCAGGGGCAGCAACTGAAGGCTAAATAGTTTATCCGCTTTTAAAACCTCATACCGTATCAATGTTGTATTCTCTCCATAAACCATTGTAATGGTTTTACGCAGCCTGATACCGGCGGCTTCATAAATCCATTCGGGAAAAAGATCTTTCTTAAAAGAACTCAGATACTGAAATCCATGGGGAGACAGGGTGTCGCCATAATCATTCGTACTTAATTCGTACACTTTATCATCGAGCAGAATACTTTCATCCATTTTAGAAACCAGAAGCATGCGTTCTGCAGGTGGTTTGATGGCTGCCATCAGTAAACCATGATAGCGTCGCGTATTACATCCGGATAAGCTACTGCCGGCCCAGCCTCCCAGCCCGTTGGTTTCCAGCCATTCCCATGGAATGCTTTCGGAATAATTTTCCAGTGATGCTTTATCCTTGTATAACAACATGAGATTTGATTAAAATTACTTACATTATATAAGGTTATACCGTAGACCGCTCTTTAATTGTCCTTCTTTTTACAAACTTTGCAATTAAAAGTTTTGAATCATTTCCCCGCCATCTGTTTTTGTGTTTTAGGATTAACATCCTGTCAAAATCAAACGGGTTTTAAATTTTCACCACCAAAGCCGTCGAAAGAAGACTCCGTTCTAAAGCCTGCCATAGTTTTATCAGATAGTGGCTGGACTTCTCTTTTTGATGGAAATACGCTCAGTGACTGGCATACTTACGGGGAAAAAACAGCCGGAACGGCCTGGAACATAGATAGTTTCTCTATTCATTTGAAATCCGGTTTGAAAAACGGATACCAGACGGCCGGCGGCGGAGACCTGGTATCAAATGATACATTCAGCAATTTTGATTTGAAGCTGGAATGGAAAATTGCTCCAAAAGCCAATAGCGGTATTATGATTTTCGTACACGAAGACGCCGCGAAGTATAAAGAAACCTGGAACACCGGTCCGGAAATGCAGGTATGTGATAAAGACAGCAACGAAGATGCCCATAGTCCAAAACATGAAGCGGGTGATCTCTATGATTTGGTTTCATCCGTTGTTATGTCCGCCAGACCCGCGCTGGAATGGAACCAGGTAGAAATGGTAAGTAATAACAGCCAGCTCGACATATACCTGAATGATTCACATATCATCTCCACTGAGTTGTGGGGCGATCATTGGAAAAAACTGATAGCTGTAAGCAAATTCAGGACAATGCCTGGCTTCGGTAGTTTCCGTGCAGGTCATATCGCTCTGCAGGATCATGGAGAGGAAGTCTGGTACCGGAATATCCGGATAAAAAAAATCCCCGCGCACCCCTGATCATTTCAGTTCAAAGAATGCAAATGTTGCTTTCTCTGGGCCGCTGTTTTTAACTACCAGATTCGTTCCGGAAGAAACATACAGGTAATCTCCCTTTTTGTGGAAGTCTTTTTCATTGATGCTAACCGACTCCACCGAATCTGTCTGAAGGATGATCAGCATATCAGCTCCGTCAGGTATTATTGAAATATTTGCGGCGGGTAGAAGGTCCAGGTGGTAGGCCCGCACTGGTTTCTCGTCGAACAGAAATGTAAAAGGCGCCTGTTTTATGGGTCCGTTTATTGTTATATAATTTTTATTCGTCAGCTCAATATCCATCACATGAAATTCAGAGTTGTCGCTGTTCCACACACGATGAATACGGGGTTTTTCATAGAAACCCTCAAACCAGATATTACCAAAGTGCGGAATGGGAGACTTCGAATGGTCCTCTTCACTGATAACCTGTGAACCTGTCTTTACGTTATTAAGAACTATAAAAACGGAAGGTGTTGCATGAAGGTGGATCATTGATGTATCGCCCGGAGGAATGTGAACATCCAGGAGCCTGAGATGATCATTTTCCAGGATTTTATGATGGCGGGGTTCCTGACTTACGGGTATCTGGGCCCGGGAAATAACATTCAACAGCAGGTAAATGGCAACCTGAATTCCATATTTCTTCATAATGTCTTATTTGAAGCATCGGTTTTACCAAGTTAATCAGGGTTTTATAAATGAACGCAAAATATTTATATCACCCGGCGACCGTTGTGCCCGTCAAATTTGTAGCTTGCTATTGACTGCATCCACGAGCACGAAAAAATTTCCTCATGGATTTTAAATTACGGGGACATGTTTCATGTGCACGCTTTTAACCCTCATCCATTGCTTCGGCATTGTGTTGATTCTTATCTGATTATTTCTGCCGATCAGTCGCTGGGATTTATTGAACAAATTTTCTTTCCCCAGATTACGCAAAGCCTGGTTTTTGGTCTGGACCGGGGACCTACCGTTTATGATTGTAACCGGTTGGAATTCAGCGCCACTCATTTTATTGTAGGACCCAATGATATCGCCTGCCGGACCAGATTGTTCCCCGGAATGCACAAGATGGTCGTTCGTTTTACACCGGGGGGTCTCTATAAAATTTTTCAACTGCCGGCCCGGTCGTTTATAAATCGCAGTCAGGATGCTGTAAAATTTCTCGGGAAACAAATTACCGGGATTAGTCGGCAACTAAAGGAAAAAGATATTTCCGGAAAGATTGAGCTCATGGATGAATGGCTGCTCGAACAGGTGAAAACACCGAAAAAACCACAACGTAATATTGAAGACGCTATACAACTGATCGAACGGAACAGGGGAAATATTTCACTCCGCGAGCTGGAGGAAGCAACTTTTACTACAAAACGAACATTGGAACGACATTTTCTGGAACAGGTAGGTCTGCATCCAAAAAGTTTTTCCCGACTGGTGCGATTTTGTGCCATGATCCGCTATCTCGAATCCAATCTGAATGTGAAATGGCAGCAGCTCGCAGAATTATTCGGTTATTATGATCATAGTCACTTGATTCACGAGTTCAAAACTTTGACTGGAGGGTCCCCGCAACATTTTTTTTCCGAGAAGGCATCTTTTGAAAGAATTATGCAGATCTGATTTTGTCACTTTTTTCCAATAAAAATATCCTATAGTCAAACTACGTTTGCTAACCGGTTTTTTAAATCTGACGGAGCCGGTTTTTTAACCATTAAAACTTTATCAAATGTCAAATAAGAGAAATGCAAACAGGCGCGATTTCATCG
This sequence comes from uncultured Bacteroidota bacterium, assembly GCA_963759335.1. Lineage (GTDB taxonomy): Bacteria > Bacteroidota > Bacteroidia > Chitinophagales > Chitinophagaceae > Puia. Next base: position 755,613 of record CAVWYU010000017.1, on the reverse strand, counting down.
GAAAAGTTACCGGAGCTGCCGCACTGATGGGAGTATCTTCCCTGATCAACCCGGCCAAAGCGAACGAAGGATCAAATGTTTTTTCAGGAAACGCTGCAGATCCTGACGCATGGTTTAATGGAGTCAAAGGCAAACACAGAATAGTATTTGACTGCACGGAACCGAAAGAAATATTTCCTTTCGCCTGGCCCAAAATATATATGTTGACCAATGCGGCAACCGGAGGATCGGATGCTACTGCTGTTGTTGTCTTAAGACATGCTGCTATGTGTTTTGCAATTCAGGACAGTTTATGGGCAAAATATAAATTCGGCGATATATTTAAAGTGACCGACCCGCAAACAAAAGCTTCGGCTTTAAGAAATCCATTCTGGAAACCTAAACCGGATGATTTTTCAGCCCCCGGAATCGGTGTTGTTAATCTGGCAATTCCTGAACTGCAGACGGAGGGAATTATGTTTTGCGCCTGCGAAATGGCGATTACCGTTTATAGTGCAGTGATTGCCGGCCAGACAAAGCAGGATAATGCCACCGTTAAGAAAGAGTTTTTGGATAATTTGATTCCGGGTATTCCGGCAATGCCTTCCGGTGTTTGGGCCGTGGGTCGGGCGCAGGAACACGGATGTGGCTATTGTAATGTCTAAAAAGGTTGGCCTTTGCACAATAGATCCCTATGACGCGTAAATGGCTGTTGGTTTCAGTACTGCTGTTGTCGGTCCTGCTGGTAATGCTTGAACGCAGGGAAAAAAGAAAAAGGACAAACGAAAGTCTGCAGAAGGCAGTGCTTTCCCCAAAAGAAACATTGTGGATGGCTCCGGATTCCAACTCCATTCCACATGACGAATATGGCGAGCTGATCCGTTATGGTAAAAAACTGATCAGCCATACTTCGCTTTATATGGGTCCGCGCGGTTCGGTAAACAAAAATGCCAATGGCATGAATTGCCAGAACTGCCATCTGGAAGCCGGTACAAAAGCCTGGGCCGGAAACTTTGGAGCGGTTGCGGCCCTGTATCCCCGATTCAGTGACCGAAGGGGTTCTCATGAAACCGTAAATCAGCGGATAACGGATTGTTTTGAACGAAGCATGAATGGTAAAGCGCCAGACAGCACCAGTCGTGAGATGAAGGCCATGAACGCTTATATCGTTTGGGTGGGGAAAGATGTAACGAAAGGTAAAAAACCAACCGGTGCCGGTTTGGAAATACCCACTTATATAGAAAGGCCGGCAGACCCGCAAAAAGGGAAGATCCTTTATCAACAGAAATGTCAGAGCTGCCACGGGGCAAACGGTGAGGGGCAGGCTGATCCGACAGGAGAATATCGTTATCCCCCGCTCTGGGGAAATCATAGTTACAATACGGCGGCTGGCCTTTACCGCCTCTCCAAATTTGCCGGTTTTGTAAAAGACAATATGCCGTTCGGAAGTGATTATTCAAATGAACAGCTAAATAATGAAGAGGCATGGGATCTGGCAGCTTTTGTAAATAGTCAACCCAGACCCGTTAAGAAATTCAAACAGGACTGGCCAAATATTTTATTAAAGCCGGTTGATCTCGAAGAAGGACCTTTTCCGGATTCCTTTCCTTCCATTCAGCATAAATATGGGCCCTTCACCCCGATTGCCAAAGCCAAAAAGAACTCCAGTGTAAAATAATCCGCGTGCCGGATGTTTTTAAACGTCGGTGAACTCACCTGATCGTCCATACAAATTATTCGCAACAGGCAGGTGTTGTATACAATCCGGAAACACTCTTTGATCTGATTGTAAGCGCGCGCGTTTTTATTATAGATAGATTAGTATAAAGGCAGTCCGCTGCGGATGAAAAGTAAAAACAGCATTCAAAAAATATACCTTCTGCTGCGCCTGGGCGCAGCGATGTGTTTTATCGGACATGGCATTTTTGGGATCATCACAAAACCAGTCTGGTGCAATTACTTTGGCATATTGGGAATCGGCCACGACATGGCCTACCGGCTGATGCCGGTTGTTGGCATCGTTGATATTTTATTCGGCATAAGCATGCTGATATTTCCAACCCGTATCGTAACAATCTGGCTGATAATCTGGGGACTGTTCACTGCCTCCTTACGACCTCTTTCAGGTGAATCTTTTGCAGAATTCACAGAGCGCGCCGGAAACTTCGGAGTAGCAGCCGCATTACTTATTCTTTGCGGCGGTTTTTATAAAATAAAAAAATCATTGACCGATAAAATCAATCCGCCGCAAATATTGGATTCTGAAACCGGCAAACATCTGTATTCCTGCCTTCGTATCACGGTATTTCTGTTATTGATCGGACATGGCTGGTTAAATATGATAGAAAAAAAGAGTTTGATGAATCAATATAAACTGCTTGGCTTTTATCCACCCGCTTCCTTAGCTCATTATGTTGGTATGTTCGAAATTTTTTCGGCCATCCTGATATGTATACACCCTTACAGGCCGTTTGTAGCGGCGATCTTTATCTGGAAGATATGTTCTGAATTATTTTATCCCGAATATGCTTTTTTTGAATGGATTGAACGAGGTGGAAGCTATACTGTTATCTTATCATTATGGTATTTTCTTGAATGGAAAGTTTTCCGGCCCATAAACAAATTGTCGGTTTCATAATGCCTTTTCTTTTTCCCGGATAGCGATCCAGTCTGCTAATTGCATTTCAAATTTTATTTCGCCTCTGCCATGAATTCCTGTTTCTTTCCAGCCGGCTTTCTTATAAAATGAAACGGCCCGCGTGTTGGGAGATGTACCAAGCCATACATTGTTTTTGCCTTGTGAGAAATACCAGTCGAGCATGAGTTCGTGCAACTTTCTTCCAATACCCCGGCGTTCAAAAGGAGGATCAACAAATAGCGCCCAGATGTTATTATCCACCAGGTCGGCTATTGCAAAGCCAATTATTCTTCCGTCCAAATCACACACCCAGCCCTTTCCCCGGCTGACCAGATAATTTGCACAATCTTTATCAGTTACCAATCCGGGATCAGATAAAACATTTTCCTTAACAGTATGACGAACCAGCTGAATCTGCGGAATATCCTGAAGAGTAGCCTCTCTGAATGCCATCTTTATCTGTAAATTAGCTGGCATGTTAAATGTTGGATATGCTCTGTTTATTTACAACCCTCCGGTTAAAAATAAGAAATCTCAGGGAATCAGATTTGGACGCCTTTCATTTGTACAGGTCTAACCCTGAAGTAACAAAATATCAGGGTTTCGATGTGTATACAAGGGAACAGGCAAAATCATTTATCGCAGAACATGAAAATAAAGTGTTGATAGTGCCCGGAGAATGGATTCAATACGCCATTGAAAATATCAGCAACCAGCAATTAGTGGGCGACTGCGCCATCTATCTTCATCCGTCAGATTCCAGGATCGCCGAACTCGGAATCACCATCTCACATGTGCACCAACGACAGGGATATGCAAAGGAAACTATGTTGGGTTTGATGAATTTTCTGTTTTCAAAAAAAGGAATTCACCGGATAGAGGAAACGGTGGATGCGGAAAATCTGGCTTCCATCCGGATGATGGAAAGCCTCTCATTCCGTAAGGAAGCGCATTTCATTGAAAATACTTTCTTCAAAGGAAAATGGGGCAGTGAATACCAATTCGCCATGTTAAGGAGGGAATGGGAGAAACCGGATCAAAGTCAGTGACACTTACCTGGCTTAAAATCAATCATTTACGACTGCCCAAGCCGGAATGTTTTACCATGTCTTCATACTAAATAAATCGGAAAAACCGTTTTAACAGCGGCCATTGGCCTCCTAAAATCCTTTTGTATGAAAAACCTGGCAATTTACAGTCTGATCCTGCTTACCTGCTATTCCTGCAGCTCAACCAATTTAATGTCGCTGAGTGTATTGAAACCAGCTCCTGTTTCCATTCCCGCGAATATAAAAACGGTTGCGCTCGTAAACAGAACAAAAGCGTCCAGCGAATCTCAAACGCTTGACGCCATCCATAAAGCACTGTCGCTGGAATCCAATGATCTTCAGCAGGCCGGTGCAAAAGGCAGTATGCGTGGTTTGACAGATGAGCTCATGAAAAATACCCGCTTCACAGAAGTAAAACCATTGGACAGGGATTTGAGATCTTTTGGCGCAGGTATATTTCCTACGGCCATGCAATGGGATTCGGTAGAAAAAATATGCAGGGAAAGCCATACAGACGCTCTTTTTTCTCTGGAGCTTTTTGATACAGACACAAAACTGAATTATTCAGCTGCTCCGACGCAGGTGAATCTGGGCGTTACCAGTCTCCCGGCAATCGCACACCAGGTCAATATGACAACATTTGTAAAAACAGGTTGGAGAATATATGATCCATCTACAAGGATGATTCTGGATGAATATGTAATTGGACGAGATATTTCATTTTCAGGTTCAGGGATCAATCCGGCAGTAGCTGCCTCATCTCTGATCGGTCGTAAAGAAGCCGTTACTGATGTAAGTATAAAGGCCGGCGAAGCATATGCCGACAGAATCCTGCCATCGTGGATCCGGGTTTCGAGGGATTATTTTGTAGCAGGAAATGAAAATTTCAAAACAGCCAAACGCAAAGCACAGTCCGGAAACTGGGATGGCGCTGCTGAAATCTGGTTACAGGAAACAAAAAATCCTGATGGAAAAATAGCAGGCCGGGCATGTTACAACATGGCCATCATCTCCGAAATCAACGGTGATCTGGACGCAGCTATTCAATGGTCTCAGAAATCATATGAAAATTATAATAATCACCTCGCGCTAAACTATCTGAATATCCTGAGATACCGCCAAAATCAAAATGAAATACTGAAAAGCCAGACAGTTGCTTCAAAGGACTAACGTTCTTTGCTGAATATTTGCATTCATTACCTTTAGGTGGATGCAAATATTCAACTATGAATTTAAAAGTTATTTCTTTCCAGCTTGCAGACAGCATCGATGTAAAGCTTTTTAAATCCTCTTTTCCCGCCACGATTCATTATTCTGATACGGATGAATTATTTTATACGATAGACAATCAGAAATATCTGTATGTTTTTAAATACGGCATCGTTTGTTTTCTGGGTTATTCAGAAATCGAGATGGCTGCTTTTTTTAAAATCATAGAACCTTTTTGTAAAAACCTTTTTGAACATCGTCTGAGTGACGAGTTCGACATCGAAACAGAAGCTCCGGCCATTAATTACGGATATAACAAAATTGAAATCCCCGCCCCCAGCGTAGATGAATTGCGCCTTATCATGCTGAATGTTTCACAGAGTGTCGCCCTCGATTATTATAACCAGCAGACGAATGCTTTACTGGAAGAAACCAATTCCCATACCCAATTGCTGGAACGAAAAGGCAAGATTTTCATGGGTGGCATTAAATTGAAAAAATATATCGGACGCACGCTAAATTTAAAGAACAGAATTTCAGCCAACTTATACATTTTTGATTCTCCCGAAGAAACCTGGGAAAATGAAAACCTGAATAAACTGGATATTGGTTTAAAAAAAACCTTTGATCTGCAGGCGCGCTTTCGGACTATTCAGGAAGGTCTTGGTATCGTGAAAGAGAATATGGAATTGTTCAGAGATCTTTTACAAAACCGAAACAGCAATACACTCGAATGGGTTGTCATCATTTTGATTTTGGTGGAAGTCATAAACATTTTTATAAAAAGTCCAAAGTAGTACCGGAAAATATCATTCCATAAACCTTTCCAATGAGAAGTATAGTTATATCCATATTCCTTACGTCCTTATTTGCCTGTAATCATCAAACAGATTCCGGGGGTCAGAGTTTGCAAAACCAAATTGACAGCTTACGAAACAAAATCTCGCACGCATATTCACCCGGCGTTGGTGAATTCATGTCATCCATTCAGATGCACCACGCCAAATTATGGTTTGCGGGTAAAAACGAAAACTGGCAACTGGCTAATTTTGAAATGGAAGAGATCCAGGAATCTCTGGACGACATTCAGCAATATTGTGCGGACAGTCCCAGCATTAAACCGTTGCCGATGATATTTCCTCCGCTCGATAGTGTGAGAATCGCCATATCTGAAAAAAATGCCGTCATGTTTAAATCCTCTTTCAATTTGTTGACAAATACCTGCAACAACTGCCATAAAGCTGCCAATCACGCTTTTAATGTCATCAGGATTCCGGATACGCCGCCGGTGACAAATCAGGTTTTCGAAAAACCAGCAAATAAAGAGTAACTATAACGAAACTCTAATCGTATTGCGGCCAGAAGTCTGCAGAAAATGACCAAAAGAAAAAAGATTAGAAAAATCCCGGATGGCCTGGCAAAAAAATTCATGATATATAGAAAAATCTTAATCCCAACCGAACGCTGTAAAAGATACGAACAGGAAATGTCCCGTTGCCTGTTGAATAAATCTTAATTTCCTTCAAATCAGTAATATATCTATCTTCAAAGCGTTTATTTGAGCTGCAATAACGATTGCTCGCTATTCATTGCGTCAACTTTACTTTATGGCCATTCGCGTAGCAATTAATCATAAAACCGCCTATCATTACGACCGGTTTGTTTCCCTGTCGCCGCATATTTTCCGGCTGAGACCCGCAGTTCATTCACGCACACATATTGAAGCGTATTCATTCAAAGTCTTTCCGGAAAATCATTTTATCAACTGGCAGCAGGATCCCTTTGGAAACTATCAGGCAAGGGTTGTGTTCCCTGAAAAAACAAATGAACTCCGGATTGAAGTGGAAGTGATTGCCAACATGACGGTGATTAATCCTTTTGATTTTTTTGTCGAAGAATATGCCGAAAACTTTCCGTTTAGTTATAAAGAACAATTAAAAGGTGAACTGATCCCCTACCTCGAAATAAAAGAAGACGGACCGTTGCTGAATAAATGGATGGACGGCCTGGACAGAAGCAAAAAAACCATCAACGACTTTCTGGTTTACATAAACAGGAAACTCAGTCAGGATATTAATTACAATATCCGCATGGAAGTCGGTGTTCAGACCTGCGAAGAAACGTTGGGTCTTGCATTGGGCTCCTGCCGTGATTCCGCCTGGCTGCTGGTACAGATTTTCCGCAGGCTTGGACTGGCAGCACGATTTGTTTCAGGATATCTGGTACAGCTAACCGCGGATATAAAATCGCTGGACGGACCATCCGGCCCTGAAAATGATTTCACAGACCTTCATGCATGGACAGAAGTATATGTGCCCGGCGCAGGTTGGATCGGACTGGATCCGACATCCGGTTTATTTGCCGGCGAGGGTCATATTCCTTTGGCATGTACACCTGACTATGTGAGCGCCGCACCCGTTGTGGGTGCATCGGATCCCTGTGAAACAGAGTTTTCATTTTCCAATACGGTTACCCGTATTCACGAGGATCCGCGCGTTACGAAACCATATTCAGAAGAACAATGGGCGGCCATCAACGCGACCGGTTATAAGATCGACGAAGACCTCGTTAAAGGAGATCTGCGCATGACCATGGGTGGTGAACCTACTTTTGTTTCCATTGACGATATGGAATCTGACCAATGGAATACCGCTGCCGACGGACCGGAAAAACGAATTCGCTCACACGATCTGATTTTCAGACTTCGGGAAAAATTCGGTCCGGATGGCATGATTCATTATGGTCTGGGAAAATGGTATCCGGGTGAACCGCTTCCCCGCTGGCAATACGGACTATTCTGGAGAAAGGATCATTACCCCATTTGGAAAAATATCCGGCTGGTGGCGCATGAACAGATTGAAAAGAAATTTACATGGTCAGATGCTGAACGGTTCACAAAAGAATTAGCTAAACACCTGGCTGTTAGTGAAGACAACGTGAGTACCGGATATGAAGATATTTTCTATTTTCTCTGGTCGGAAGGGAAATTACCTGCCAATATAGATCCCTTATCATCAAACCTGAAGGACTCTATCGAAAGAAGAACATTATCCTCTTTATTGGATTCCGGTTTGGGAAATCCTGCTGGTTTCACATTGCCTTTAAAATGGAATTATGATAATAATAAATGGCAGAGTTGTAAATGGATTCTGAACCGGAAAAATTTATTCCTGATACCCGGCAATTCCCCCATGGGTCTGCGACTGCCACTGGATTCCCTCCCGGCGGTTGCAAAAGAAAACGAGCCCCAGAAAGTGGAGCGCAGTCTGTTCGATGAACTTCCTGTACTCGAAAATTACCACGAAACCATTACCAGTCGTTACGGGCTGGTTTATGAACATCCGGCTCCCAAACAAAAAATAAAATATCAGGATAAACCTGTCGAAAAAAAGGACCTGGAAAAAAAGAAAGTAATTAAAGAGGAAGAAATCAAACCTCTCTACGAAATACCGGTAATAAAAACAACACTTTGTGTGGAAGCACGCGAAGGAATCATATATGTTTTTCTTCCGCCAACAGATTATCTGGAGCACTACCTTGACCTGATTGCATCGGTCGAAGCCACGGCTGAAAAATTACAAATGCCGGTGCGTATAGAAGGTTATGAACCTCCCCGGGATTATCGGATGGAAAGGCTCGTGGTTTCCCCCGATCCCGGCGTTATTGAAGTGAACATACATCCTGCAACGAGCTGGAAAGATTTGGTATTTAATATCGATACACTATATGACCAGGCATTTTTAGCGCGGCTTGGTACAGAAAAATTTATGCTGGACGGAAGACATACCGGAACCGGAGGTGGAAATCATATTACGATCGGAGGTGCAAAGCCATCCGACAGCCCCTTATTACGCAGACCGGATTTGCTGGCCAGTCTCATCGCATATTGGCAACACCACCCGGGACTTTCTTATTTATTTTCCAGTGCATTTATAGGTCCGACCAGTCAGGCACCACGCGTAGACGAGGGAAGGGATGAGAAATTATATGAAATGGAAATTGCCTTCAGCCAGGTTCCGGATCATGGTTTCATTCCTTTTTATCTGGTGGACAGAATATTCAGACACCTGTTAACAGACATCACAGGAAATACACACCGTTCAGAATTTTGTATTGATAAATTATATTCGCCCGACAGTTCTTCCGGACGACTGGGTATTCTTGAATTCCGCGCCTTTGACATGCCTCCGCATAAACAAATGAGCCTTTTGCAAATGTTATTGATCCGCGGACTGATCGCGAAATTCTGGAACAAACCCTATAAGCACGAACTGGTGCGATGGGGAACAGAACTGCACGATAAATTCATGCTTCCGTTTTATGTACACCAGGACCTGGTGGAAGTAGTAAAAGATCTGAACGAGGCTGGTTATCCTTTTCAGATGAGTTGGTTTGAACCATTTTTTGAATTTCGTTTCCCGCATTATGGAACCGTGCGAATTGAAGGAATCGAAATGGAAGTTCGTATGGGTATCGAACCCTGGCATGTGTTGGGCGAGGAAATGTCCAGCAGCGGTACTGCCCGTTATGTAGATTCTTCCCTGGAAAGGGTTCAGGTAAAATTGAGGGGCCTGAATAAATCCCGCTACATTTTATTATGTAATGGCAACCAGGTTCCTTTAAGAGAAACCGGAATCCGGGAAGAATATGTTTGCGGAGTTCGTTATCGCGCCTGGCAACCACCCTCTGCCCTGCATCCAACCATCGGCGTCGACACACCGCTTACTTTTGATATTGTCGATACATGGAACAGTCGCTCTATCGGCGGATGCACCTATTATGTTGCACATCCCGGCGGAAGAAGTTATGACAGCTTTCCGATCAATGCCAATGAAGCAGAATCCCGGAGAGTAAGCCGTTTCGGATCTACTTCACATACACAGGAAGTGCTAAGGCCTTCTCCGTCTTTTTCAGTAGTCGCGCACTACATTGAACAAGATCGAATGCCCTTTTATTACGATGCGCCCGCGCCTGACGTAAATAAAGAATATGTACATACGCTGGATTTGAGGAGGTCGATTAAGCACAGGGTGTAAGGCGAAGGCGAAGGCGAAGGCTAAGGCAAAGGCTAAGGCTAAAGCGAAGGCTAAGGCTAAGGCGTAAGGCGAAGGCGTAAGGCCAAGACTTTTAAGTCCCGCTTATTCGAATCCTTTTTATAAGAGTGATTAACATTGCTTTAATGCTATTCATTTTTCTGCTTAGAAGTTCAAATTCATCTGTTTCGAGATATCCTAAATCTTTTATAAGCAGAATACAATATTCAAGTTCGTGTGCCGAACCAAGCGACATATCTAAAAAGTGAACAAAATCTTTTTCAGAATTTCTTCCACAACCTTCTGCAAAATTTAATGGAACTGAATGGGCAGCTCTTTTTATTTGACTCGTTAATCCGAATTGTTCAATTCGGGGAATACGAGGCGCTACCTGATTATAAATTAATAATGTCACCTGATGGGCTTCGTTCCACACCTCATATTTCTGATAGTTTCTCATGATTTTAATTTCACAAAAAAACTATTGTTTCAAGAAATGCGGAAAGTAATTTATACAAAAAATTATGATGAGTTCCCCCCTTAAACCGTTGCCCTAGCATTAGTAGCTTCGCCTTAGCCTTAGCCTTATTAGCCTTAGCCTTAGCCTTAGCCTTAGCCTTAGCCTTAGCCTTCGCCTTCGCCTTAGCCTTAGCCTTAGCCCAAATCACCATCTCGGAAAACTAGTATTACCGGCATTTCGTAAGCACAATTCGTGAATGAATTGTAGCTTCTTAACTACTGGCTCGGAAATCACAAAAGGATAAAAATCCGAATACCCCATACTGCGACTCAGGCTGTTCAACGCAAAAGTTAATGGAAGCCACCATTTGATAATCTGACTAAAGTCTGTCATATCATATGGATCCTGCTGAATACTTGCCTGTATGCCTTTTGTATCCTGAACAGTATCGGGTTGAATGCGAATGCCAAATGAAGAAGCTGTTTCAAGCGTATCCATCATATGAAGATAATGGGCCCAGGTCTCCGCCCAGTCTTCCCAGGAATGTGAAGTAGCATAGGGACTGATGAAATTTTCACTCCAGTTGGCCGGTGCTCCTTTTTGATAATAAGTCTCGAGCGCTTTTGAATATTCATTTTCCTCATCTCCAAACAGGGATCGATATTTTTTTATCGAATCAGAATTTTTAATCAGTACTTCCCAGTAGTAATGACCAATCTCATGACGAAAATGACCAAGCAGGGTTCTGTATCGTTCTCCCAAATCCGTTTTGTGTTTTACGCGTTCTGCTTCATCCGCTTCGTCAATATTCAGCGTGATAACGCCATTGTCATGGCCGGTCATCACTTTTTCTTTGGGTGATGTGTCGGCCAGGAAATCAAAGGCAATGCCGGCCTCCTCATCGCCGATCTTTTTTTGTACCGGAAGACGCAGGCGGAGCAGTGAATAGACCAGACGGTGTTTGGCGATTTCAATATTCTTCCACCTCTTTAAATTCTCCTGGTTGGTAAGATCGGGTATGATGCGGTTCAGGTCGCAGGCCTGACAATAAAGGGTATTTGAAGAAGCCGGAATCAGCCAGTTACATGTGGAATATTCTGAATTCTTACAATAGCGGAATTTTTGTTCTTTATTCTGCGCACTGGCAAAAACATTATTCTTTTCAGAAACGAGCGTAATCAGTGATAATGTATTGGCATCGAAGCCAAGAGAGTATTTACAATTCAGGCAGATGTTGTTCTCAAAGTAGATCAGGCTGTGACAATTACTACAGGTATAAAGTTTCATAATAAAAATTAGAACTGTTATTATTCAATAACTATACCAGTGGGCAATTTCAGTTTGTTCTTTTTACATCTACTGACACCGTTAATTCATGGGAACCACTGCTGAGTATAATCCCGTCAAGGGGTGCAATATCCGCATAATCCCTTCCCCAACCTATTGTAATATGCTGATCGGATACAATACAGTTATTGGTTGGGTCAAAATCGGTCCACCCCATATCCGGTATATACAGGCTGAACCACGCGTGCGACGCATCCGTACCGATGAGTTTCTCTACACCTTCAGGTGACACCGTTTCTATATATCCGCTCACATACCGGGCCGGCAGACCAACGGACCGGAGACAGGATATGGCGAGATGGGCAAAATCCTGGCAAACGCCTTTCCGCTCTTTCATAACCTGGGCCAGGGGTGTCGAAATGGTTGTATGTCCCGGTTTATATTCGAATTCATTATAAATTCGTTTTGTCAGGTCTTCTGTCGATTCAAAAACAGATTTACCCGGTTGAAAAGACTGCAGGGCAAATTTTAGTATCTCTTCATTGGATGCGGTCATGGGTGTTTCAAAAATGTATTGCTTGATATCCATCGATTCTCCTTTGAGATTCTGTATCTCTTTTTTTACCTCTTCCAGGCTGGCGTTTCGGTAAACCTGCATTTTTATCTGACCGCTATGGTGCCGTTCTACTTCTGATGTTACATGTACGGTGAGTTCCCAATGTTCTTTTTCAATGGAAAAATAAATCACTTTATTTCCGAAGAAATCTTCATATTCATTGATACGGTCGGGTTTTGGCTCAATACGGATATTTGTATTTTTGCAGATTTGTTCGCTGGTATTGCGCGGAACAAGACGTGCGATATTATGACACAAACTCACTGGTTCCAGGTAGGTATAAGCTGTTTTATGCTGAATCGTATATTTCATATCTGAAAAGGATCAGGGAGATTATCGGATAATGATCGTTTTGGGTGTCATCTCATGCTTGAAAAATGCTTTAGAAATAACACCGGGGATCGCAGACAGTATCCGGAAAAGCCGGGAAAGAAATATTTCGAGATTGGTATATCCATCATCGTCTGAAACAGAAAGTTCCGCCTTATTGGCGAGCTTCAGCAATGTATCGGCTTCCAGAATAAGCCGTTCGTATTCAGTCAGCGATTTGCCGCCGTTATTTTTGGGCAGATTTTGCAGATAGGCTTTCAATCGTACAACCTGGTACGTCAGGGATCTCGGGTTATTGGGATCAAAGAGTAAAAGATCTATGACCAACAAATTTTGAAGCGGCCGTCTGTATTTATACCGGTAATTCACAAGCCCCTCATTACTCATTAGCACCGACTGCTGCAGATTGTATTCCACCTGATCGCTGTATTTTTTTACGAGGTTGGTTCTCAGCATCGTAATCACCAAAAGACTCTGTTCGATTTTCCTTCCAACATCCAGCATGATCCAACCCTGTTCACGGGAAATACTTTCACGGTTCAATCCAATAAATGCTACGATGGAGGTGATCAGGTTATCGAGGGCATGGATCATCTGCAAATGTCCTTGATGTGACAATGGAATGCCATTTTGCAGTCCTTCTTCCATGCCACGTATTACCCGCCAGGTATCGGTAGACCAATGATCCCGCACTTCATGGATGGCTTTGTGAAACTGGTGAAAATTATATTTAATGCCGCCCGCTCTTTTTTCATTGAAGAGAACATCTTTCAATTCTTTCCACGGATCAGCCAATAATTCATCTGCGTCTTCTCCGGCGAATCCCGGTAAAGTATAACTGTACTTTGTAAAAGCTTCCAGTAAACTTCTTTCCGTTTGCCGGTTCACATCTGTGATGAGTTTATTTCCTTCAGCCAGAAATTGCATAATAGTTCTCAGGAAACGCGCATTCCCCAATATGCGCTCGGTATACCGGCCCACCCAAAATAAATTTTCAGCTGCGTGACTGGGCAGCATATCATTATATGTTTCAACGGCTGATTCAGTTGTTTCCTTCAATGCATTTACGACCCTGCCCGGTTCCGGTGAAATAATCCAGGCATCCTTACTAAATCCCCCCGTCTGACTTGAAATCAGAAAATTGGTCGCATCGGCAGAGGATCTCACCAGACCACCGGACATCGCTGTGTACTCATTCTGGTTACTGACGAGAAAACTTCTGAATAATACTTTCTGGGGCACAATTCTTCCTTCTATGAGCGAAGGGCTCAGGGATATTTCTACTTTCTCCTGCCCAACATAGAGTGCGGGGTTAGATCTGATTTGTTGTTTACAAACTTCCAATTGTTTTTCTGACAAAGAGGTGCCATCAATGGAAGAACTGCCCGTTGCATTCCGGTGTATTTTTTTTATGACCAGGCTTTTAATGTTTTCTAAAACATATTGAAGCTCCCTTGGCTGACCACACCACCAGGAGGCAATGGTGGGTAGTATCAGGTCCTCATTTAAAAAATACCGCGAGATCAGTTGCAGGAATGGCATCAATCCGGGATTCTCAAGAACACTGCTGCCCAGCGGGTTGGCCAGGCTCACATTTCCACTGCGAACGCATTGTAACAATCCGGGAATGCCCAGTTGGGAATCGGCCTTTAATTCAAGCGGATCGCAATAGATATCATCTACACGACGAAGAATAACGTCCACACGTTCCAGCCCACCCATGGTTTTCAGCCAGACAAAATTGTCTTTTACAATCAGGTCGTTCCCCTGCACCAGTGTAAATCCAAGATGAGAAGAGAGATAAGAGTGCTCAAAATAAGTTTCATTGGAAGAACCCGGTGTCAGAATAACGATCCGTGGATTCAGGTTTTTGTGGGGGGCAATTTCATTTAAACCATTCCTGAGCGCGTTGAAATAGGGTGAAAGATGACGGACTTTTAATCCGTCGAACAATTCAGGAATTACGCGCGTCATCGTGGTTCTGTTCTCCAATGTATATCCGGAACCAGAGGGAGCCTGCGTCCGGTCATTGACGACCCAGATCTTGCCCTTCGTGCTCTTCGCTATATCCGCAGAATATAAAATTAACTGATGCTTACCACGCTGATGAATACCACTGCACGGCCTGAGAAACCCTGCGTGATTATAAACAAGTTCCATAGGTAAGATCCTTTCCTTGATAAGTTTTCTTTCCCCATAGATATCTTCCAGGATGAGATTTAGCAGTTGCGCTCTCTGGGAAAGGCCCGTCTCGATGGAAGTCCATTCTTCCTGGCTGATGATGAATGGAATATTGTCCAGTTTCCACGGCCGGTTTAACCCGTTTGGATCACCGTAAATATTATATGTTACACCATTTTCCTTGAGTAATCGAAGTGTATCCGTATTGCGGCTATTTATTTCCTCTTCGCCCAGCCGGGAGTATGTCTCAAAAAAAGTCTCCCAGTGGGGGCGCACTTTTCCGTCCTCATCTAACAATTCACCGTAAGATTGATGAATATTAAAATAGTCCCTGAAAATCGGGTTTGTGAGTAGATTCGGGTTCATTGTTTCGAATCGTGTAAACGAGCAGTCAGCCAACATCGGTTTAAAAATAGGAAAAATAGAGTTTATATTTAAGATCTGTTTTCAACATACTACGTGCATAAAATGATATATGACAATCCCACATCGAATCCGGTTCTGCCTCAGAGCACCGGAAGGGTCTTATGGGTTGACTATCTTCGTTCGTTTATAACAGTTTTGGTTGTTGCGCATCACTCTACGCTTGCATATACGACATTTGCGCGTTTCAACCCCCATGTTTATATCCTTTCCACCCATCCAATTATAGATAGTAAACGATGGATTGGGCTGGATATTTTCGAAAACTTCAACGATGTTTTTTTTATGGCCCTGATGTTTTTGATCGGGGGATTTTTTGTTGTAAAAGGCTTCAAAAAGAAAGGAGCAGCGCTGTTTATCCGTGACCGTTTCTATCGTCTTTTTTTGCCATTTGCTGTAGCCGTCAGCAGTTTTATGTTGCTCGCCTATTATCCTGCTTACCTGACCGAACATCCGGAAGGGGGTTTAAAGAATTTTTTGAAAGATTTCATTTTCGTTGAAGGCTGGCCTCCCGGTCCGCCCTGGTTTCTCTGGGTACTTTTTATGTTCAATGCCGTATTCGCTGTTTTTGGTAAGACATTCTTGTCATTTGTTTATAAAGCGGAAAATAAATTACAATCGCTGGCAGATCATCCCCTGAAAGTTGGCCTGCTGATTTATATCATCATTTGGCTACTCTATGTACCGGCATCCTGGTTATTTGGATCATATTCCTGGAAAAGTTTCGGGCCGTTTGCATTTCAGGAAAGCCGCTTATTACTCTATTTCGGCTTTTTTATTTTTGGGAGCATCCTCGGCGCTTCGAATATTGAAAAAGGATTATTGTCTGCCCATTCGGGATTTATGAAGTACTGGCGTGTCTGGCTCAGTGCCTGTATTTTGTTTTATCTGGCTTTATTGGGGTTGGAAGAATTGGGCAGGGAAGGATTTGGCAGCAAGCTGGGTGAATGGCCTTCCAAAATAATTTACGGCTGCGTGTATGCAGGATCCACCTGTTTTAGTTCTCTCGCATTCCTGACGATCTTTAGAAAATTTATTACACGGGCAAATTCCGTCTGGGATTCGCTTACCCGGAATGCTTATTGTATATATCTTGTTCACTATATTTTTGTACTATGGTGTCAATATGAATTATTGAATATTGATTTGCCGGCTTTTATTAAATTCCTGATAACATTTGTTATTTCAATTTTCGTCAGCTGGCAGGTCAGTATTTTATTGAGAAAAATTCCGGTGGTGAGGAAATACGTTTGAAGCCAGGGCTAAGGCGGCAGGCGAAGGCTAAGGCGTAAGGCGCGAAGGCTAAGGCTAAGGCGTAAGGCGAAGGCTAAGGCGTAAGGCCAAGGCTAAGGCTAAGGCAAATTGAAAATGAATTGAATTAACAATTGACAATTGACAATTGACAATTAACAATTAAAAACGCATGCTAAAATTAAAGTTCGTTCTGACATTGCTCGTCATTTCATTTTATTCTAACGCTCAAACCGGAACCTCTCTCCCGCGCAGTACACCGGAAGCAGAGGGTGTTTCATCTGCGGACATTCTGAAATTCATTGATGCTTCTGAAAAAAGTAAAAATGAATTACATAGTTTTATGATCCTCCGCCATGGAAAAGTGATCGCCGAGGGATGGTGGGATCCATATAAACCATCACTCCGGCATACTTTATACTCTGCCAGCAAAACTTTTACATCAACGGCCATCGGATTTGCCGTGAGTGAAAACAAAATAAAACTTTCAGATAAAGTCATTTCATTTTTTCCAAAAGATCTGCCGGATACGATTTCAGCCAACCTCGCAGCGCTCACCATCAAAGACGTTTTGACGATGTCTGACGGAATGGATCCCGAACCAAGACAGGTTTTAAAATCCAAAAACTGGCCAAAGACATTTTTAGCCGCTCCCATTGCATATAAACCAGGCACCGTATTTCTGTACAATTCCATGGGCACTTTTATGTTGTCGGCCATTATTCAAAAAGTAACGGGACAAAAAGTGGTCGATTATCTCAGGCCCAGACTTTTTGAACCACTGGGTATTTCAGGGATGGACTGGGAGGAAAATATTACGGGAATAAATACAGGAGCCTGGGGCCTGCGGGTAAAAACGGAGGACATGGCAAAACTCGGTCAGCTTTATCTTCAAAAAGGATTGTGGAACGGAAACCAGATCATTCCTTCCTCCTGGATCGAAGAAGCAACAACAGCAAAAATTATCCAGCATCCCGATTTACCCCAGGCGAAAAAAGATTCCAGTGACTGGGAACAGGGTTATGGATATCAGATATGGCGAAGCCGCCATCACTCGTATCGTGCAGATGGCGCATTTGGTCAGTATATTCTGGTTTTACCGGGTTTGGATGCAGTCATTGCTATCACGGAAGAAACCCATAGTATGCAGGACGAATTAAATCTGGTTTGGAATTACCTGCTACCCGCATTTAGAAAAGATAAACTTCCTGAAGATCCAAAATCCCAGGCAGCGTTAAAAGCAAAAACGTCTACCCTGGCGCTCCTTCCGGAAACCGGAAGTATGACTTCTCTTAAAACAAATAAAAATCTGATCAAATATTTCGTGCTTGAACCAAATGAAAATCATATTTCATCCATCAGTGTACAGATCCGCGACAGCATATGCCATTTCATCCTCAATGCCGGATCAGATACCTATGATCTGTATTACGGAGCTGGCTTCTGGAAAACAGGACAGACAAATAAACCGGGGCCATATGCAGTATCCGATGCCAATGAAAACTGGGCCATCCTCTCACCGTATAAAGTAGCGGGGAATTTTTTCTGGCGGGATGATCAGAACCTGGTCATGCAAATGCGCTATATCGAGAGTCCGCACACAGAGATATTTACCTGTCATTTCGATGGAAAAAACATAACGGTGGATGTAGAACGAAGTTTCGATTACGGATCAAAAAAATCGTCTATGACGGGAGTTCAGAAATGATGAGGCTGGGTTTTTGCTACTGTTACCCGAAACAGAAAATACGGGGATGAATTTAATTTGGAAATATCTCAAACCGCATAAAAAATTAATTCTTCTCTCATTACTCCTGGCGGGCGGCGCCCAGCTGTTAAATCTGATCGATCCGGTTATTTTTGGTAAAATCATCGATCAATACGCCAGCGGAAAAAATAATCAGCCGGAAAACCAACAAATCCGCGGCGTCTTATTCTGGTTATTACTGGCATTGGGCATTGCGTTGCTTTCCAAATTACTGAAAGCGCTGCAGGATTACTTTACACGCAAAGCAGTCGCCCGGTTCGGCATGAATATTTTCAACGACGGACTAAAACAAACGCTCCGTCTTTCATTCCAGGAATTCGAAGAAAGCCGCAGCGGCACCACGCTCTCTGTTTTGCAAAAAGTAAAAACCGATGCCGAACGGTTTATCAATTCTTTCATCAATGTACTTTTTTCTTCTCTGGTAGGTGTGGGATTTCTTATCTGGTACAGTCTCAATAAAAACTGGCTGCTGATTCCGGTGTTTTTTGTTGGCATTATTCTGTTAGGTTCACTAACCGGCTTATTATCAAAAAAAATTAAAACAGTTCAGCGGTCTATCAACAGGCAAACGGATGCACAGGCTGGTGTGATTACAGAAAGTCTGCGCAATATTGAACTGGTAAAAAGTCTGGGTCTTACTTTTCCTGAAATAAGAAGGCTGAATGAACAAACCAGAAAGATTTTTGATCTCGAAATGTTCAAAGCAAAAAGAGTGAGTTTCTTATCTTTTCTGCAGGGCAATGCGCTAAATCTCCTCAAACAATCTATCCTGTTTATTCTGCTCTGGCTGATCTTCCGGAAAGTACTAAGTACCGGAGAACTGATCGCCATGCAGTTTATTTCTACCGCCATCTTTGTTCCATTGCAGGACCTGGGAAATATGATTTTGCTTTACCGCGAAGCAGATGCTTCATTGAGAAGCTTTGACCGTCTCATGGACAAACCGATTGAGAAAAGACCGGAACACCCGGTGGAAATCGGAGATCTTGACAGCCTGCGTTTTGACCAGGTAGTATTCCGGCACAAAACAGCACAGTTCAATGCCATCGACGGAATTTCTTTTTCCATTCAAACCGGGCAAACCATTGCCTTCGTGGGGCCCTCGGGCTCGGGAAAATCTACGCTGGTAAAATTATTGGTCGGATTATACGTCCCCGTAAGCGGAAAAATTTATTTTAATGACCAGTTCTCCACTGACATCAGATACAATCCCCTACGGAGGCAAATAGGATTTGTGACGCAGGACACACAACTCTATGCCGGTACGATCAGAGACAATATGCTTTTTGTGAAACCGGCAGCGACGGATGAAGAAATTACAGAAGCCCTGAGAAAAGCATCTGCGACTGCCCTCATTGCAAAGGCTTCCCATGGAATTTATACTTTGCTGGGAGAAAACGGGATGAAATTGTCGGGTGGGGAAAAACAGAGATTATCCATCGCCCGTGCCTTATTACGGCAGCCCCGTCTGCTCATTTTTGATGAAGCCACGTCTGCCCTGGATTCACTGACAGAAGAAGACATAACAAAAACGATTCGTGGCATTTCAGCCAGCAAGGAACAGATGACCATTTTGATCGCGCACCGGTTATCGACCATCATGCATGCCGATATAATCTTTGTTTTGGAAAAAGGAAAAATCTCCGAAACCGGATCACACCAGGAGCTGCTTGAACAAAAAGGATTATACTACGCTCTCTGGCGCCAGCAGGTGGGTGAAAGAAAATGATTCTTCTAATATTTATAAATCACGTAACCCCAGGGTTCAATCTTCCAGGATTTATTTCCCAGTGGTTCATTTTTCCCCATAAATACATTGAATGGGTTTCCTGTCAGTGATTTATCATTCACGTTGACGGTTTGCTCTTTATCTGAAAGATTTAGTATGACAAAAATTTTGTTTCCCCCTTTTTGCCTTACGTATGCATACAATGATTTTTCATTTCCAACTTTTACTTTGCGGAAAGAAGCATTGGCGGCCAGTGCCGGATTATTCTTACGGAGTGCAAGCAGTGTTTTATAAAACTTCGCTCTTCCAAATTTTCCAAACACAATGGGATCCTTATCGAAAAATGCAAGAGGCCTCAATACGGGTTCTTCCTGACCACTATAAATAAGCGGCACGCCGTTGACCATCGTTTGCGTGAAAACTGCAAACGGGGCATGAGATCTGCCCGGGAAGGATCCATAGTCTGCCTTGTTCCAGCTATTCTCATCATGATTACTGGTAAAATACATTTGTATTGTGTTGGAAGGATAGATCTCTGTATTTTGTTTTTGAATACTATCCAATCCAAAAGCCGGGCGTTCTCCCTTCGCTATTTTTTCCATCATATGAAACATATGCCAGGGATAAACCGCGTCAAAACCGGATACCGGCAGATAACTGCTGTCTCCTTCTGCGAGCATAAAAATATTTTTGATATTCTTTAACTGCGGAATACATTTTTGCCAGAATGAACCAGGCACATTCCAGGCCACATCACATCTGAATCCGTCAATATTTGATTTCACAAGCCAGAATTTCATGGACGCAATCATACTGTCTTCCATGACCGGATTTTGATAATCCAGCTGCCTTGTATCAGCCCAGTCCTTGGCCACAGCTGCTTTTCCTGAACTGTCCTTCACAAAGAAATCAGGATGTTCCGTAAGCCACCGATTATCGCCACCGGTGTGATTCGGCACCCAGTCAATAATTACTGTCATGCCCAGATTGTGAATTTGTTTTACCAGGGCGATCCAGTCACTCATGGTTCCGAATTCAGGATTTAACGCGGTATAATCAGATACTGCATAATAACTTCCGAGGGTACCTTTCCGGTCCACTTTACTGATCGGGTTCAATGGCATGAACCAGAGAGTTTGCACGCCCATCGCTTTCAGACGCCCAAGGTGTTTGGCAAATGCATTGAGCGTTCCTTCTGCTGTGTATTGCCTCACATTCACTTCATAAATATTTCCCTGCATGATCCACGCCGGATGCCCGTCCGTTGAATCTGATTTTGAAATAACAAGTTGGGAATTTTGGGAGAATGAAAATAGAACGGCAAGTTGCAGAATGATCAGGGCAATGTTTTTTTTCATGATGGCAGATTTTCAACGTTTTATTCTTTCAAAAATAAAGACTCCTTTTTTATTGGCGACTATTATATCCGGTAGTCCGTCCCGATTCATATCCTTTACAACGACCACTAATCCGACACCCGAGTTTTCGTCTATTAAATGAGGCAACCATGCAGGCGATGGTCCCGGTTTATATTCAAACCAATATAAAACCGACGGCTCATGCGCGCCCGGATCACGTCCCAGATGTGCGTAATAGCGTTTTCCCGTAACCAGGTCAGGAAAACCATCCCCGTTGATATCCGCCAGTGCAAGCGCATGGGTCTCAGAAACCACTTTACTGATTTCATGTTGTTTAAATGCGATATGACCGGTTGCGTCTTTTATTTGTTCATGCCACCATATCCCATAGTTATGGGCTGAAGCGCTGAGTACGTCAACATCACCATCACCGTCCAGATCCATCACATACATCTGCGAACAGTCTTCTCCCAGATCAGCGGGGTGAAAAATCCAATCTGACTGTGTAACATCCTTTGGTGATTCCCACCATCCTTTGGTAATGATCACATCCGGTCTGCCGTCCTGATTCATATCGCTCCAGCCTAGGCCATGCGTATACATATTGGTTGCCAATGCCGGATTGTTGCTGATAACATATTTTCTCCAAATCGTATCATCCTGTACAGAAGGCGATTTTAACCAGATCATTTTCTTTTCCACCGGATCGTTGCACAAAATATCCGGCCTTCCATCGCCATCGATATCTACAAACGCAGGTGATTCATTTCCGCAATGATCATATATTTTATGCATGGCCCATAAGCGCTTTTCGTTATGGGGATTTTCATACCAAACTACTTCCTGGCCCGGATAGCCAATACGAATCAGGTCAACCCACCCATCCTGGTTTACGTCCATACTGTAATCGAGAAAAGAATTGCTGAATGTGGTGTCCGGATTAAAAATCAACCCCTTCGTTATTTCATGTCTTTTCCAATCGGGCGCTTCAAACCAGAACGACCCGGCCATCACATCCACTAAACCATCCTTGTTTACGTCTCCTATCGCAACCCCTTCCGAAACGAAATCCTTTGTAAGAATGATTTTTTTGAACTCAACGGAATCCCCGGTTTGGGCGAGACTTCGAAATGAAGAGAACAGGAGTAAAACCGGAAGAACGGGGAAATTTTTCATTGACAGCCATTCTCTTTAAAGGTAGCGTTCTTCTGCTTAAGGCCTCAGGATCAACACATCATGCGCATCGTGTCTGGTAAATCTTCCCTACGGTAAAGTATCAAATCATTCAATCCCACCCTGATAAGCAGGTACCCGGCTGGAGTATATCCGGGACAGAGATACAATAAAGGTGAATTAAAAGCGTATTAAAAACGAATCAGAAATTTTTTCAAGCTGAAATAAAAATAAATGGCGAAGATAAAAGACAACTATGTTACCCATGGCATTAGCGGCAAAATCGGGGATAAGATATTCAAACATAATAAATTCGGCAACACCTACATCAGTGATCCGCCGGATTTTAGCAATGTGATCCCCACTAAAAGCCAAAAGAAATTGCGCAATAACTTTGCCAAAGCGGTTTCTTATGCAAAATCTGTTTTAAAAGATCCTCTTAAAGCAGAAAAGTATCAGACCGGGGATAATAAATCGCTGTATGTCAGGGCCCTGAAGGATTATCTCTCTCAGCACAAAGCCGCACGGAAGAAAGCGGCCCGGCTGATAATTGACGACAGTTTCGTTTTGAAACATCATTTAAACCTCCGTCAAATCAAAGCACTCAGAACGATACAGAAAAGAGGGAGGATCAATAATTCAGATTATCAGCACTTAAATCATGTTTCAAAACCCACGGCTACGCGGGACCTCCAGGACCTGGTAAAAAAGGCTATTCTAAATCCCTCTGGTGTACGGGGTGCCGGTGCATTTTATGAAATATTGGACTCAGAGGAGTAAATAATGGGCTCAAAATTCAATAAATGGGCTCATATGCTAATAAAATGAGTAAAATATGGAATTAGGGGAAGCGATGTCACTGATTCAAACAGATGAAATCACGTTGGACCAACAAACAGCCTGGGCTGATCTTGGTTGCGGTTCGGGTTTATTCACCCGGGCACTGGCTGATATGTTATATACAGGGAGTTCTATATATGCAATAGACAAGAATATATCCTCTTTTCAAAAAAGCCCTTTTCCAAACCAGATTACTGTAAAAACAATTGAATCCGATTTTATAAAAGAGGATTTACATCTGAAAAATCTGGACGGCATTTTAATGGCGAACGCTCTTCATTTTGTCAGGAACAAAAAATCATTTATTGAAAAAATGGTTCCTTATTTCCGCGATGCACCGGTTTTCTTACTGGTTGAATATGACACCGATCTTCCCAATCCCTGGGTTCCGTATCCTTTAAGTTTTGGAACCATGAAATCACTATTTACTGAACTCGGATTTCATTCGGCTAAGAAAATAAACGAAAAAAAATCTCGCTATCACAGTGGCAAAATATATTCGGTAATCATAACCCGCTGACGGATTCATCCACCAGGTGTTTTAGTCCGATATATCGTTCATTCCGCCCTTCATTTTTCAGATAGAAGGTCATTAAAAATGCACAATAATGTTTTTCGTTTTCTGTGATCCAGTTTTGCGAAAGGCGTCTGGGCGGATAGCACTCCGGACAAACCATTGAAAAAAACAAAAACAATATATTTTCTAAACGGCTCTTTGGATATCATAATTATTTTGACTTACCTGAATGTATAAAGTTTAAAAAAAATAGGGTCGTCTTCAATTTTGTGCGAAATTTCAACATTAAACCTTTTATCGTGATAAATAAACTCATTTCCCTTTTTGCATTTTTTTTCCTGATTCAATCGGGCTACTGCCAGGGAATCAAATACCCTGAAACCCGGACAGTAGATTCATCCGACATATATTTCGGTATAAAAATCAGCGACCCATATCGATGGCTGGAAAATGATTCATCCACCGAAACCAGGAATTGGGTGATCGCAGAAAACAATGTCACCAATCATTATCTGGCACAGATCCCATTTCGCGGCAGAATAAAAAAGGAACTGTCTGCCCATTATAACTACGCCCGTATGTCGGCGCCCGTAAAATATGGCGACTACTTTTATTTCTTCAAAAATTCAGGCCTTCAGAATGAGGATGTCATGTACCGTATGAAAAATCCGGATGATACTTCCAAAGCAGAGTTATTCATTGATCCGAATTCTTTCTCCAATAACGGAGCTGTCAGTTTCCAGGGATATAATTTTTCTCCGGACGGGTCATTACTGGCCTATCTGATTTCGAACGGCGGGTCAGACTGGAGGGAAATCATCGTTAAAGATGTGCATACCGGAAAATCAATAGGAGATACATTAAGAAATGTAAAATTCAGTGACGCCTCCTGGAAAGGCAATGAAGGATTTTATTATAGCACATACGATATTCCGGCGGGTCAGAACAAACTGGTTGCCGAATCAGATCAGCATACGGTGTATTATCATAAACTGGGTACCAGTCAAAAAGCAGATGTGTTTATTTTTGGCGGCAAAAAGCAGCCTCATCGTTATATCAATGCAGCAGTAACGGAAGATCAGCACTGGCTTATGATTACCGCAGCAGAAACAACTTTCGGGAATGAATTGTATATGCAGGACCTGAAGAAAAATGATTCACCCATCCGACCGGTCGTAGCAGATCTGGAAAGCGAGCAACAGGTAATAGACACGAAAGATGACATTTTATACATTGCGACGAACCGAAAGGCTCCCAATTTCAAATTGGTAAAAGTGAATGCCTCCGATCCGGGTCCGGCAAACTGGGCGGATTTTATTCCCGAAACACAAAATAAAGCCGAATTTACCAGCGGCGGCGGATACTTTTTTGCAACATATATGATCGATGTGAAATCCGCCGTATTCCAGTTTGATAACGATGGGAAAAAAATCCATGAAGTAAAACTTCCGACGGCGGGAACGGTCTCCGGTTTTTATGCATTTAAAAATCAGACAGAATTATTTTACAGTTTTACTTCATTCACTTATCCAAACAGCATTTATCATTATGATATCAAAAATGGTACATCGGAATTTTATAATAAACCGGCTGTATTATTTAATCCGGAAGATTATAATACAGAACAGGTATTTTACACCAGCCGTGACGGCACGAAAATACCCATGTACATTGTGTATAAGAAGGGCATTACATTAAACGGAAACAATCCGACTTATTTGTATGGGTACGGTGGATTTGATATCAGCGAAATGCCCATCTTTAATTCTCCCAGAATGGTATGGCTGGAAAACGGAGGCATATATGCCCAACCGAATATCCGTGGAGGTGGCGAATACGGCGAGAAATGGCATTTTGCGGGAACCCGTATGCAAAAACAAAATGTATTTGATGATTTTATCGCAGCGGGAGAATTTCTTATCAAAGGGAAATATACCTCCAGCCATTACCTTGCCATAGCAGGAGGATCCAATGGCGGACTGCTGGTAGGTGCTGTGATGACCCAACGCCCCGACCTGATGCAGGTTGCCCTTCCCTCGGTAGGTGTATTGGACATGTTGCGATACAATAAATTCACCGCCGGTGCAGGATGGGCTTCAGATTACGGAACAGCACAGGATTCGCTTTCCATGTTCAATTATCTGCTGGGGTATTCACCGTTGCAAAACGTTAAGAAGGGAGTTCATTATCCCGCCACACTGATCTGGACGGCCGATCACGATGACCGCGTGGTACCGGGTCATTCATTGAAATTTGCAGCCATGCTGCAAACAAATAATGCAGGCAATCATCCGATACTCATCTCCATACAACACAATGCAGGACATGGTACGGGTATGGATACCGAAAAGCTGCTTAATCAATATGCCGACAAATATGCCTTCATCTGGTATAATATGAATGTTAATCCGTTTAAATAAAAATAAAATCTCAACCAGACATATCATGAAAAATTTATTTTTTATTCTGTTATTGACAGGATCATGGGCTCATGCGCAAATCCTGCGTGTAGGAGTCGCCGGATTGGCTCATGATCATGTTCATGGAATCATGAATCAATATAAAAAGGGAGAAGTGATCATTACAGGTATCGCGGAAAGCGATGAACAACTGGTGCAGCGATATAAAAAAACGTACCAGTTGCCCGATTCACTTTTTTACAAGAACCTGGAATCACTTTTAGCTCATACAAAACCGGACGTTGTCCTGGCCTATACACCGATATCGGAACACATCAATGTGGTGGAAATCTGCGCACCAAAGGGAATTCCCGTGATGGTGGAGAAACCACTGGCTACGACAATAAAAGATGCAGAACGGATAGCCGTACTTGCCAGACAATTTCATATTCAGGTCTTAACCAATTATGAGACCACATGGTACAATTCCAATCAGGAGATATATTCCATGGTCAATACGGAACATGCCATCGGCACGATCAGAAAAATGACTGTTCATGACGGCCATAACGGGCCAAAGGAAATCGGATGCAGTCCGGATTTCCTCGGCTGGCTGACGGATCCCATAAAAAATGGTGGCGGTGCTCTGATGGATTTTGGATGTTACGGAGCCAACCTGATGGTGTGGTTAATGGATGGAAAATCTCCGGTTGCCGTAACAGCCGTCACACATCATCTCAAACCACTGATCTATCCAAACGTGGAGGACGACGCCACGATATTACTGGAATATCCCGATGCTACCGGTATTATCGAAGCTTCCTGGGACTGGCCGTTTGGTATAAAGGATCTGGAGGTTTTTGGAACAAAGGGATATTTGCATGCATTGAACGGAAATACACTACAGAAAAGAGATAAGGATGTGTATGAAAATGTTCCGCTGAAACCGGCTGCCTACACAAACAATATCGAATATTTATCCGATGTGCTCAGAGGCAAACTGAATCCGGGTCACGATCTCTCTTCCCTGGAAAATAATCTGATCGTGGTACATATCCTGGAATCCGCACTTAAATCTGCACGCGAAGGAAAACGAATTACACTGTAAATTCCGGATACACCGTTGAGTACCTGTATCATGCCATTCATATATTTAAATGGATGGCAATGGACTGACTCTTATAAATTGGGGCGCTAACGTAGGTTTCAGCAATATCATATGAGACTTAACAACCAGACGTTGTGACTGCTATGCTTCAATTTGATCATGTATATAAAACCTACAACGAACAGCCGGTGTTGGATATCAGTCATCTGATACTGCAAAGAAATATTTACTGGTTAAAGGGCACAAATGGCTCTGGTAAAACAACCCTTCTCAACATGCTGGCCGGTTTGATCCCTTTTAAAGGCGATATCCGGCTGGATGGGATCAATCTTCGCCATGATCCGGTTTCTTACAGGAACCTCGTAAACTTCGCTGAGGCAGAACCGTTATATCCGGATTTCTTAACGGGTCATGAATTGGTCAGCTTCTACCAGGAAATACGTAAAGCAGCGACGGTTCAGATAGACATGCTGATCAATCTTTTCAAAATGCATCATTTTCTTAAGTCGCCCATCGGAACATATTCCAGCGGCATGGTTAAAAAGTTATCCCTTCTGCTGGCCTTTATTGGAAGACCCGCATTGCTATTACTGGATGAGCCACTGGCGACTCTGGATGAAGGCTCCGTTCACATTCTGCCCGAACTGATCAATGCCTATCACAAAGAATTTAAAACAGGATTTATTTTTAGTTCACATCAGTCAATGAACACATTTTCGCTGACCACCAGAGAAATTTTAATCACTGATCATTCTCTGCATCTCGTTACGCCGGTTTAGGTCCGACAATATTCAAACCGGGCGGACAGTCTTGCATCAGAATCGGACAGTTTTTTGATCTGGTTCTCTTTCAAACAATTGAAATACAGTATATTATCAACCCGGCATTTGGTTGGCTATAAAAAATAATCAGATTGTTTTCGCCTAAATGTCATCAAATGCTAAAGAACTACTTCAGAATCAGTCTCAGAAATCTCAAAAGAAATAAGGGATATACTATTATTAATGTCCTTGGACTTTCGATGGGTATTGCTATTTGTCTGCTGATTTTTCTTGTTATTAGTTTTGAATCGGGATTTGATCAATTTCATAAAAATAAAAACCGCATTTACAGAATTCTGACGGAGTATCATCATGCAGATAGTAAAGAAATATTTTATGGGCGCGGTGTTCCCTTCGCTTTCCCGAATGCGATCAGGTCCTCCTTTAAGGAGGTGGAAGAAACGGCACCCATTTTTGCCGACAATGATGTTCAGATAAGCATACCCGGCAGGGATAACAATGAGTCGAAAAAATTCAAGGAAGAGCATGGTGTTTTTTATGTTACTCCTTCTTTCTTTAAAATATTCGATTTCCCCCTGATGTCCGGAGCCTACGAATCTCTGGCAGATCCGAATAATGCCCTCGTCTCAAAGTCAGTCGCTGAGAAATATTTTGGAAACTGGAGGGATGCCATCGGCAAAACAATCAGAATAAATAATTCGTATACTGTAAAAGTAAATGGGGTCCTCGCAGATGTACCGTTCAATACAGGTTTTCCGCTGAAGGTGGTTATATCATATGGTACTGGTTTTACAAATCGTTTTTTACATTCAACGGATTTTGACGGAACCAGTTCCGGCAATGGCTGTTATGTTCTGTTGTCTCCAAATACCTCTGCGTCCGCATTCAATAGCCAGCTGATAGCCTATTCAAAAAAAGTTAAATCACCGGATAACAAAGACGTTCAAACGGCGCAATCACTGAACGACGTTCACTTCGATACACAGTCCGGGGATTATGGCGGTAAGACCATCAGCCGGAAATTAATCAATGGATTATGGATGATCGGCGCTTTTATTCTATTAATAGCCTGTGTGAATTTCATAAATCTTTCCACTGCTCAGGCAGTCAACCGTGCAAAAGAAGTGGGTGTGCGAAAAGTTCTGGGAAGCAACAAATGGCAGTTGAAATTGCAGTTCCTTTCTGAAACTTTTTTAATTGTACTGGCGTCAGTAGTCATTTCATTGATTCTTGCAATCATTGTTTTGCCATATATCAATGGCCTGATGGAATTATCTATTGGGATCAATGGGGAAATCGGAAAATCCGTCTTATTCTTTCTGATGATGATATTGGTTTCTGTGACCCTTTTGGCGGGCTTTTATCCTTCCATCGTTCTTTCAGGATTTAATCCGATAAATGCCCTGAAAAGCAAACTCACTGCCAAAGCGTCGAAAGGTTTTACACTCAGGAGGGGACTGGTGGTTTTCCAGTTTATGATTGCTCAGTCTCTGATCATAGCCACACTGGTGATCGCCAGACAAATGACTTTTTTTACCAGTCAGTCACTGGGCTTCGATAAAAATGCCATTGTAAATATTCCTGTTCCGGGAGATAGTGCAGCCAATTCCAAACTCGACTTCCTGAAAAAACAGTTAAAAACCATCCATGGGGTGCAAATGGTGAGTTTCAATTCAAACACGCCTGTTGAAGACAACAATGATAACTGGACAAATATTAAATATGATCATGCCGTCAAACAAACAGATTTTTATTCTATAATTAAAGAAGCGGATAATGAATATGTTCCCGGTTTTAAATTGCCGCTGGTAGCAGGACGGAATATAAATCCATCCGATACCATTAATGAATTTTTAGTAAATGAAATGCTTCTGAGGAATCTGGGAATTAAGGATCCCCAAATGGCCCTGAATAAAGAAATTTTCCTTTGGGGTCACGCAAGAGGTCCTATTGTTGGAGTGTTGAAAGATTTTAATACCCGTTCTTTCCGGGATGACCTGGCGCCCTTAATTATCGCCAGTTACAAAAGAGATTATTCCGAAGCGTCCATAAAACTGGATTCAAAAGATTTAAAAGGATCCATGGGCCTTATTGAGAAAAAGTGGAATGAGATTTTTCCGGATTTTGTTTTCGAATACAAATTCCTGGATGACAAAATAGAAAGCTTTTATAAACAGGAAAACCGGCTGGGACAAGTATATAAATTATTTGCCATGATCGCCATTTTTCTCAGTTGCCTGGGATTATATGGACTGGCTTCTTTTATGGCTGTTCAGCGAATAAAAGAAGTAGGCATCCGGAAAGTGCTGGGCGCAACGGGTGCCCATATCGTTTATCTTTTTTCAAAAGAATTCGTTCTTTTGATTGCGATTGCATTTGCCATTGCGACTCCGCTGGCCTGGTACTTTATGCATCAGTGGTTACAGAATTATCCTTTCAGGATTGAATTAAGCTGGTGGATATTTTTAGCAGGCGGGTTAGCGTCAATCATAATTGCCCTGATAACAGTTAGTTTCCAGGCTATCAAAGCGGCTGTTGCAAATCCGGTTACGAGTCTCCGTTCGGAGTAATTAAACCAACTGATTCAGGTATTCCCGGGGAAGCAAATCGCGGGCAAAGAAAGCGGATGAATCATATTTCTGTAATCCCTCGACCACCGTTTTCATGATGGTCAGCACGTGATTCAATAAATTGGGTCCCACGCTGACCCGGGCAACGCCTATTTTTTCCAGATACTGCAGATCCGAGATCGGTTTCAGCAGCACAACATTCACCGGCATTTCCACTTCCTCTACAAACCGGCTGATGTCGTCGTATTTATTTATCAAAATCGGATATACACAATCCGCACCTGCTTTTTTAAACGCACGGGCCCTTTCTATCGCCTGTGCCATGGGATCATTTTCGATCTTCAGAAAAAAAACATCCGTCCTTGCGTTGATAACCAAAGGCACACCGCACTCTATGGCCGTCTCCCGGATCGCTTCAATTTTTCGGCATTGTTCATCTATACTATTTAACGCGGTGTGGTCAGGATAAGAATCTTCAATATTTATTCCCACGGCACCGTTTTCTATCAGCAAACGTATATTTTCCTTTAGCTGCGGGATCGTATCAGCAAATCCTCTTTCAACATCTACAGTCAGTGGTAAATCAACGGCAGAAGAAATCTTGTTCACAACTTCTAATAATTCGGCAAAAGGTATGTGTTCACCGTCCTGATATCCATTGGAAAGAGCAGTGGCGACACTGGCAGTCGCTACCGATGGAAATCCGACCTGTTGAATCAGTTTTGCACCCAGCGCGTCCCAGATATTCGGTAATATCAATAATTTTTCATCGAGATGCTGGGACCTGAATATTTCAGCTTTCTCAAGCTGTGTTTTCTGATTGACCATAAACTCATTCTTTTACTATTCAAATATCGGAAGGCTGCGGAATTTGATAAATAAATTTCTGCCGGGCTTATTCCCTGTAACCAATTTCCGTACGGGCGGTCATTGTCCAGTCTTTTATCAATCTTACCTGGTTACTATCCAGTTTGGCATATCCATGAATAAAAGTATACGAACTCAGGGGCATATCACCTTTTTCCACTTCCTCTGCAATATCTGCCATGCGGTGATCCAGTTTCTTTTTGCTATACCCGGAAAGGTCAGAAAAATTAATCGCATGCTTGCCATCATTGATATGATTTCTCAGCCATAGCCCGACTGGATTAATATTTACATACCAAGGGTATTCTGTATGATTGGAATGGCAGTCATAACAGGAAGTTTTAAGTATGTGTGCAATCGAATCGGGGGTATGCACGGTATGCATCAGATCGGCCGGGCCCTCTGCCGCTCCATTGTTGCGTGGAGGTCTGATAAATTGCATTAAAATAAAAACAATCGTTAAGCCAATGAGTATTTTGCGGATCATTTTCAAATATCGGAATCGATCGCCAATGTTAATGATTTACCAGGCATGATTTTCAGGTTCTGTATAACATTCATCACATGAATTCCGATAAAATGACTGGTAAGCTTGTAAATCAAACGAAGAAATGTACATTCGGGCATGAAAAGAACCAGCCTGCTGATATGCGCATCCATGCTTGCATTTGTTGCCTGTTTTTCGCCGACAGCCAATCTTTATCAGTCTGAAAAAACACCGGGTGCAGATTTCAATAATTATAAAACCTATGCCTGGCTCCCGACAAAAGACACTTCTTTCACAACGCTGGCCAATAAAAAATCAGTGGAGTCCGCTTTAGCTCAGGCCGTCAGCCAGCAACTAAATGGACGTGGGATGCAATTCGATTCGTTAACACCGGATTGTTTGTTTACCTATTCACTCGTATTGACCAAAACGTATCAGGTCGGCGAGACGCCCCCACCGGTTTACGCACCAAACTCTAATGCCGGTGCCCTGCCGGGACAATATAATATGTATTATTATGTTCCTGCTTCAACGGCTTATTATAATCCGGATCTGTATCAGGGTTCAATGAAAGTGACCACTTTTCGCGACGGTACACTGGTCATCGACATGATTGACAGGAAAACAAATAAGATCGTCTGGCGCACGAGTGCACAGGGAAAGGTAGACGAAAGAGACAGAAAGGGCGTGAGACCAACCATTAGTGAAATTGTACCCGCGATGTTCAAAAAATTCCCAATCAAAAATTGATCAACTGATCACAACCAACGGACATCGGACATCGGTCATCGATCATCGGTCTATTGCCTACTCCTAACAGTCATGGCCTGATCACTTCCAGCGCAATTTTCCACCCCGTTTTTTCGTGGCGCCAGATACGAACATAACTCCCCGTTTTACCGGCTATATCAAATGTTCCATAGGCTGCCGCCATATCTTTTCCCGGTGAAATTTTTATTCCGGCAACATGATATGTCAGATTATTACCGATTCCATGCAATAGTATGACCGCGCTGTCGCGGGATGTTATAGGATGATGATTCGGCATATTCAAAATATATTTTACACTGCCGTATTTCAAATAGGCGTCTTTTATATTTTGACCAAATGAAAGAATAAATTCTTTTTCTTGCGCGGATAATTTCTCTTCACCGGCCGGCTGACCGGCGGGAGATTTCTCAATCGTGATGATTTTTGCATTTTTATCCAACGGCGCACAATCGTGGGCATTTCCGATATCTATCAGATATTTCCACTGGCCCTGATCATTTTTTCCCCAGAGCGTTGTATACTGTCCACACTCATCCGGCGGGTCTTTTAACGTTTTGGGACGGTGTTCATAATTTCCGGTAGTATATCCCCAGTTGCCGGAGATGGATAATTCCGAATAAGAAGGCGACCAGGAAAAAATGCCGTCAAAAGCCGGCAGGGATCTCCAGAATTGTTTTGCGTCAACGGGTCCCTTTTCTGTAAAATCAATTCCATTACTGTCAACATTTGCAAGGAATCCATTCCGTATTCCGGATTCAAGACAGGATTTTTCAAATGCTTTTTCTGCCGCGACCAGGGGCTGGACATTTTGGGCAGATAAATAAATAGAGAAGCAGATCGGAACAATCAGTGCAAATATTTTTTCATGGCAGAAATCGGTTAATCAAATGTAAAGATTATAAAACTATGAACTGGACGACATGACCGGCCAGGCGAAACGCAACCCTATTTCCTATAAAACGTACCAACTATAAAGGGTTCACGGCAGGCCGTTCTATGCCTGGTTTTAAACATGGAAGAAGGGTCAATATCAAACAGGTATCATTTGGAAAAGATTAGAGTAGCCATGATTGTCAGGTCTACTTTATATACTGTACAGGGCGGTGATACGATCCAGGCATTGCAAACAGCCCGTTCACTCCGTACGCAGGGTGTTCATGTGGATATCAAATTAACGAATGAAGAAATTGAATACAACAGTTATCACCTGTTACATTTTTTCAATATCACACGCCCGGCGGATATATTGTATCATATAAAAAAAACAAATATTCCGTTCGTTGTTTCTACGATTCTGATCAATTACAGCGAATACGATAAATATCATCGTAAAGGGATTTCGGGTTTTCTCTTCCGTTATTTACCGGCAGACACGATTGAATATCTGAAGGCCATTTCACGCTGGATTTTGGGCAGGGACCGGTTGATGAGCCTTTCCTATGCCTGGAAGGGACAGAAAAAATCCATTCACGAGATCATAAAAAAAGCGAGACTGCTCTTACCCAATTCCCGTTCCGAATATATCCGGCTACAGGAAATTTATGGTTGTGACACAAATCATATTGTGGTTCCGAATGCAGTGGATTGCAATTTGTTCAGGTTTAATAAAGATGCCGAAAAAGATCCGAAACTCGTGATATGTATAGCCCGGATTGAGGGCATCAAAAATCAATTAAATCTGATCCGGGCACTGAACGACACAAGTTATCATTTGCTGATTATAGGAGCACCTGCGCCGAATCAACCCGGCTATTACCAGATGTGCCGAAATGA
Organism: uncultured Bacteroidota bacterium; assembly: GCA_963759335.1. Taxonomy (GTDB): domain Bacteria; phylum Bacteroidota; class Bacteroidia; order Chitinophagales; family Chitinophagaceae; genus Puia. Next base: position 721,015 of record CAVWYU010000017.1, on the reverse strand, counting down.
AGCATCCGGTAACGTAGAATTTATAGAACATATTCCGCAGCAGGAACTGGTGGCTTATTATCAAAAAGCAAAAGTACATGTTCTTCCAAGCTGGTTTGAAACCACGGGTCTTAGTTCACTGGAAGCGGCAGCCATGGGATGTAATATTGTGATCACAGATAAAGGTGATACCAGGGAATATTTCGGAAATCATGCGGTGTATTGCTCACCGGCTTCCCCGGATAGTATTTATGCAGCCATTGACAAAGCCAGCTCATTGCCGCCAGATGATACACTCCGGTCAAAAATCGCCTACTCATATACGTGGAATCTGGCCGGTCAGCATACTGCAGAAGGATATAAAAAAATAATAAATAACTAATGGGATTAAGAATTGCCATACTCGGAACCAGAGGTGTGCCCAACAACTACGGAGGATTCGAACACATAGCCGGTCATTTGTCCAGAGGACTTGTTCAGAAGGGTCATGATGTAACAGTCTATAATTCCGGTAAACATCCGTACACGGAAAAAAAATGGCATGGCGTGCATATTATTCACTGCTATGATCCGGAATACCTGATCGGTACTGCCGGGCAGTTTATCTATGATCTGAATTGCATATTAGATGCGCGGAGAAGAGCATACGATATCATACTGATGCTTGGATATACCAGCAGTTCGCTCTGGAGTTTCCTGTATCCGAAAAATTCCATTATCATAACGAACATGGATGGCATGGAATGGAAACGCAGTAAATATCCGGGTCCTGTAAAAAGATTTTTGCGAAAGGCTGAAAAATGGGCTGTTCAGGCGAGTAATTTTCATATTGCAGATTCCCCGGTCATCAAGGAATACCTGGACAGTAAATACCATATTAAATGCAAATACATCGCTTATGGTGCAGGCGCATACCCGGTTGCCAATGAAAACCTGCTGAAAGAATATCATCTGGAAAAAAATAAGTACTACCTGTTAATGGCCAGGATGGAACCCGAAAATAATATTGAGATGATACTGGACGGATTTGCGATGACGCAGTCCCAAACGCGGTTTGTTGTTATAGGAAATACAAGAAACCGGTATGGAAAATCATTAATGGCAAAATACAAATCAGATGCACGAATTATATTCCTGGGTGCTCTGTTTAACGAAATGAAAGTGCAGACACTGACAGCCTTTTGTAAATTATATTTTCACGGACATAGTGTCGGTGGAACCAATCCATCCCTGCTGGATGCCATGGCAGCCAAAGCACCTATTGCCATTCACGACAACGTTTTTAACGATGCCCTCATAAAAGGAAATGCAGTTCGGTTTAAGGACGCCCATGAAGTGTTTAACCTTATCCGTGAAAATGCCCTGCCCGACGAAATACAGATCGAGGACAACTACGAAAAGATTGGCAGCGAGTTTACCTGGGATAAAATTGTTAACCAATATGAATACTATTTCCTTGCCTGCTACCTGAATAAGCAGCCTTATTATCCTTTAAAACATGCAACCCTGGCAGCAAATTGACGTACTAACATATTGGATCTCTTCATGGCATGTTAAGTAATGTAAATGAAATATTTTAACATTAGAAAAGACATACTGGCTACCCTTGCCTACTTCGATATGTTTGATTATCCTCTAAAAAAGAACGAGATATTCATTTTCCTGGGGCACTGTAATGATTATCGTGAGTTCGAACAGGCGTTGACAAATCTTCTGAAGGATTCGGCTGTTTACAAAATGGCGGAATTTTACAGTCTGCAAAACGACTTTAAACTGGCCATCCGCCGGTTCAGGGGCAACGAAAAGGCGATTTTTATGCTTAAAAAAGCCGAGAAAGCAGCTGCCATCATATCTGCCTTCCCTTTTGTAAGGGGTGTGGCTGTTTCTGGTTCCCTGTCAAAATATTTCGCAGATGAACAATCGGATATCGATTTTTTTATCATAACAAAGGCAAACCGGTTATGGATTGCGAGAACCTTTTTACATATTTTCAAAAAACTCACATTTATTGTTCGTAAGCAGAGCTATTTCTGCATGAACTATTTTGTTGATGAAAAAGATCCGGCGATTATGGAAAAAAACATTTATACGGCCATGGAAGTCGCCACTGTTTTGCCATTGCGGGATAACGGCACCTTCGAACAGTTCTTTAAGGCAAACAGCTGGGCCAGTGTTTTCTTCCCCAATAAATTTCTGCATACCCCAACCGTAAAGAAAACGGGAAAGTCATGGGTTAAATCACTGATAGAAAAATCGCTTAATAACAGATTCGGTGATTCAATGGATAATTTCTTAATGAACCAGACGGCCAAAAGCTGGAACGCAAAAACACAATCAAATAAAACAGACAACAAAGGCATGCTGATGAGTATGCATGTGGGCAGGCATTTTTCAAAACCCAATCCCGAAGTTTTCCAGAAAAAGATACTTCAGTCTTACGAGGACAGTCTGTCAGAAATATTTAAACGTTGTGAGCTTTCTGTAGCGAAATAACATAGTAATCCCCGATGTATTTCCAGGGCCACTTTCGTTTCAGTTTGTTTTCCATTTTACATAACCGGCTGTATAATCCGGGGAATTTTTCAGTGAAATTTTCTATATAAGAAGGCGGTACAAGTGTACATAGCCCTTCCAATTCCATCAACTCAAATTTCCTGTTTAAAGCGCGGCTGATAAAGCCGGGTGAATAGTACCAGCAGGTAAAAAAAGCGCCGTCAATTTTTGCTTTTCTTCCATGGGAACTAAAAAAACGTCTGAAGGCTGTTTTAAATTTCCCCCTGAACATCAACAGGGTTTCCCAAAGACAAAATGGCGGAAGAACGACCAGCACTACCATTCCACCGGGTTTCAGCAGAAAGTCGAAACTGGCTAAAACCTTACGCAGGTCACCTGTACAATTCAGCCCTGCGAAATTTGAGAATATGCAGTCATAGGGTCCCTGGTCGGTGAGGTTTTCCAATGATGTAAAAGAACAAAGTTCCTGACTCACAAAGGCATTCAGCCCCTGGGAGGATACCTTTTCCTTTAATCTGGCCTGCATTCCTGTAGAAATATCAGTCGCATGCACATAGTGTCCTCGTTTCGCCAGGAAAACAGCATCATCCCCCGTTCCCGCATTCAACTCCAGAATTCGGCTACCCGGGTTCAGATATTTTAAAAGGAATTGCCTGACCCTTTCCCTTTTATAAGTCACGATCTCATTGGTCGCATACAACTGATCAAAAACAGCCGACTGGCCCGTAAAAGCCAGGGCCACCTGCTGCTCATTCATATGATTTACGGGCTCATTCATCTGGCAGGTTTTTCCAACTGATGAAGTTTTTGTTTGGCCATAAATGCAGCTGGCAGATAGTATACGGCAGACAACGCTTTTTTTATCCAGACTGCTTTTACCTTTAACGGGTGTTCCAATAATTTTTTAAAGTTTGCAAAGGCGATATGTTTTCGATAACTCTTGTGAACATAACGGTGAAGCTGTTTATAAAATGCGGGTTGATAGGTATTACTGAACATAAGGGCCAGTTCATCTGAGTCCTTCCAGTTTGTTTTATTGACCAGTTCATTCTTCACTTTTTCAAAAAACACAGTACCCGGCAAAGGATATGAAACGGAGATTCCCAATTCATAGGGCAATAATTCATTGATCATGGATATGGTTTTCCCGATATCCTCTTTTGTTTCACCGGGATAACCAAATTGTATAAAAAAAGAAGGTTTGATGCCACATTTTTTTAACAAACGGGTGGCCTCATATATCTGTTGAACGGTTGTTCCTTTATCCATTGCATCCAGAATTTTCTGTGAGCCGCTTTCCGCGCCCATCCAGATATTGTCACAGCCGGCTCTTGCCAGATCCAGAATATTATTTTCCTGTAAAAGCAGGTCAACCCTTCCCTGCATTTTGAATGTAAAACGCAGTCCCTCCTGGCTGGTTAAATCGGCAAATTCATGTACCCAGCCGGGTTTCAAGCCAAAAATATCATCACAGAACCAGATATGATCGAACGCGTATCGCTTTTTCAGCCATTTCAATTCGGCGATCACATTTTTTGGAGTTCTTGAATTATACCGGTTCCCATAGATCGGCTTCGCGCACCAGTTACATTTAAATGGGCAGCCACGGGTAGTACCCATATTTATGGAGAAATATCCGGCGTGCGCCAGCCACATATCCCGGTACGGATCCATGTTGATCATATCCCAGGCGGGAAACGGAAGTGCATCCAGATCCTTTATAACATTCCGGTGTTTCGTTTTTACAATGGCATCATTTTTTTTGAAAGCGAGACCCTCAATCGAAAAATAATCTGTCGCTCCGGCTGCCAGTGTATCCGATAATTCGATTAAAGTCAGTTCGGCTTCTCCCAATAAAATAAAATCCGCTCCCTTGTTGAGATACATTTCAAACCGGTCGGTAGAATCAGAACTGGATACAATAACAGTACAGCCTCGTTTTTTGGCGGATTGTATCATGGCAAAAGCTGCTTCACGCATATTCTCCAGGCACATTTTCGTCAGGTAATTGAAGCCGTCATCATATATGACGAAAATATCGGGCTTTACCTGGTCGATCACCGGAATGATTTCCTCAGGACCTTTGGAAAACATTGTATCAAAAAAAGCAACATCATACTGATGCTGTTTCAGAAAGGATGTAGCATACAGGGTGCCCAGCGGCGCATACGGCCTGCCGGTGGTCCATTGTTTCGGATCGAAACGCAGAAAATAGGAATGAGTGATCAATACCTTTTTCACATGATGAATTTTCATTGAATTACCGGAACCCTGTATTTGTAAATATTATAATTATATAAACAGGTGTCCAGCGTATAATTATTTGTTACCAGCTCCTGAACATAAGAACGAATATCTTCATTTACTGCTCCCGCATATTTGTCCGACAATGGTATCACAATCAGGGTGGGTTTATTTGTCAGCAGATCCGCAAATAACCGCTTCTTTGCGAAAGGGGTCTGTGTTACATTGAAATAGACGCTGGGAGATTGTCTTTCGGAATATGCCTGTATCTGGGCTCCATATCCTGCCACAAATACTTTTTCTTTTGTATCTGTATTATTACGAATCCATAAACCGATATCTTTTTTTCTATTTTCATCTTCGTAAGTGACAGATTTGTTATTGACGGATGAAAGCCTCCCCGGCAGAAAGAATTTTTTTATAGCAAAGAGGGGCTCAAATGATTTCGGGAAAAATAAAATCCATATACCAAGCATAAACCGCCTCGGAGCCATTCCATCATTTTCGATCAGCCGGTCAACAACCATGGCGGACATAAGTGACATGACGGGCAGAAGGTCTTTAAAATGGTTACGCGCATATATTCCCAGGACCACGATACCAATAAACTCACTCATGAGCCATCCCTTTAATAAATCCATTCCCTTTTTTATAAAAAAATACACCAGAACTGCCGGATAAAACAATATGAGTTCCGAATAAAAAAAACCATCAGCGAATCCCTGCGCTTCCCATGCAAGGGAATGACTTGTCGGACTGCCGGAACCAAAATTGTCCGTAAAACCATAAAATATATAATCACTCAGATGTATACCTGCCCACAGTCCCGATAACAGGAGTACGCCTGCCGTTGATAAAATTCCCAACAAAAAAATGAAACCGTTTCTACCACCTTTATTAAAATTAAATACAAGCAGGGGCAGGATGCCGAAAATGGCAGACAACCGAAATCCCAATCCAAAGCCGGCCAGCAGACCGCTGATAAAAAGATACCGGTCACTCCGGAAAAGCATGCTGGTACACATGGCGGCTAAAATAAATGTAATGGCATAGGTTTCTGTGAACGACACATATTTTCCGCCGGTTGTGCGCCAGGCCAATGCCAGACCATAGAAACTGATGGCAAACAAACCGGCCCTGTGGCTAATCGTTTTTTCGGCAATCTTATACAACAGATAAATGCCGGCAGACTGAACCGCGATTCCGAGCAATCGCGGAAACCAGAAATTAACTCCAAATAACCGGTCTGATATTCCAAAAATTAAAAATATCAGCGGCGATTTATTATCAATGCCACCCGAATACGGAACCAGCCCGTTTCTGAGCCAGTTCCTCCCGATATATTGCCACATCGCTTCTTCATGTGTAAATATCATCGGCTCGGTAAAAAAAGCAATCACAAGCTGAATAATGGCAATGACGCCTATTAATTGCAGCGGCTTTATATTGAAATCTTTTTCCCTGGCAACCAGTTCCCGCATGATTTTAAATTTTTACGGTGGGTCTTAAATTCAGGGAGCAGACGCATTTCAGACAAGTCTCATTGTTGTCCATATCCAGATTTTTTCTGAATTCAATCGCGGTTTCGCTATTGACTATTGAATCCAGTGTTCCGTACTTTATATTTCCATATGCTTTATGAAAAAAACAGGGCCTGACCGTTCCGTCTGATTCAATGACCGCAGATACCCACGGCGCATTACATTTTTTATAGGGGAACGGATTGAACCCGTAATAAGCAGCATAGTAATCATAGATCTTTTGAAATTTTTGCGGAGACTCAACGATAAAACCGCTTTTGAATTCATCATAAAATTCCTTCAGCATCGATCCGGTGATCATTTTCATTTCTTCCAGCTCAGATTCTTTGGGAACGATTTCCTGCTGCCGGTCTTCCGTCCAGACCAGCTCTCTGTTAAAAGCAGTACTGCTGACATCAGCAGGCAAAAAACTAATGGAATCCAAACCGATTTCCTTCGCTGCACGGACAATATTTCCCCAATGACGAAAATTGAGACGATGAATCACAGATCTTCCGGTGATTTTAAAATGCGGGTCGATGGTCCGGATGGATTGAATACCGGCTTTTAATTTCCTGAAAGCGCCCGGTATATTCCGTATCGTATCATGTAATGTTTCGTCTCCATCCAGCGATACAATGATATCATCCACCCATTTCACCAGCATGTCAGCATGTTTCTGAATAGTCAGCCCGGTAGAAAGCAGGGTGATTTTTATTTTCCGCGTTTTCAATAATTCGCAGAACCTGAAAAAAAGAGGGTTCAACAGCGCCTCACCACCCGACATCACTACCTGCTGAGTCTGATATTTCCTGAAAGTATGTAACAAAGTCCTGATATCCGTTTCATCCAGTTGCTTCAGATTATGATTTCCCTTCCAGATATCACACATTACACAACGACAGTTACAGGAGCTGTGCGGCATCAGGATAACGATCGGCAGGCTGCTGATCCGATCTGTCTGCAACGTGAGAAAACGGTTATAGGTTTGATATAGTGATTGGATGGCCATTATTAAAATCCCTGTATTTCAGGCTGGCGGTATTTCCACAGTCGGTGTAGTAGTTTTATCTCGTATGGATACTTGTGCACATTTACATTGTACCGGATGCCGGCTAGCAGGTGCATTGCCTTTCTTTGGAATGAATTTAAGCGGATATCCGTTTTGGTCGGGAAATATCCGTTTAATACCGTCTCAAAGTTTTTGATTTTATCGATCATGCCCGGTGTAAGCCAGGGCGTTAATGGATTTTTCCGGAGATCAAAATTTTCCCAGGCCGGACTGATCCAGTCCTCCAGTTTTTCGGGAAATTTAAATCCCTTTGAAAGGGCATCATTATAGAGATCAGATCCTTCGGTAGCTACGGGGCTGTAGGTATATAAAATAATCTCCGTATCAGGATTTATACGTTTTATCTTTTTGATAAAATTGATTTCAAAATCAATCTGCGCTTCCACTTCAGCAGGCGTGGGCGCCGGCATACCCAACACGAATGAGTATTCCGGGATAATATCAAATTTTTTCATACGGGCGGCAAATTCTTCAATCTGATCGCCGTTTTGAGTGCCACCCTTGTCCATTTGTTTCAGGATGGCATTATTACCACTTTCTGCACCAAAAAAAATAATTCTGCATCCCGCTTCCCTGATGAGCGCCAGGGATTCGTCTTTGAATTTGTGCATGGTGTCGATACGGGCCATACCCCACCAGCTCATTTTCTCCGGCAGTATAAGTTTTGCAAATTCCACCGTGCGTTTCTCTGAAACGAAAAAATTATTATCATGAAACTCTATCGCATCGGCACCCCATTTATCTTTTATGTATTTAATATCACGATAGACTCTTTGAGCCGATTTGGCCTTCCAGCGTGCCTCATACGTCGGCACAACAGCACAAAACGAACACGTAAAGGGACAACCGATACTCGAATGATAGGCAAGCGTTTTATTACCGAGATAAGTTTTACCAAGGTATTTTTCCATTGCATAAAACTCAGCGAGTTTATCGTAAGGGAGGTCCGGCAGTGCATCCTGCTCAATCAGGTCCTCCTTTCTGGTCTTTACGATCTGGTCGCCGGACTTATAAATCAGGTTTTTGATCAGTTCATACGGCTTATTATTTTCCAGGGCATCGATCAATTGGGGGAAACAATGATCACCGGGCCCGTTGATTACGAAATCCACATAGCCCGAATGCAAAACAGGTTTGAACTGATTTGTTGGAAAATAGCCGCCCCAGATTATTTTTATCCAGGGGAAATATTCCCTGATTGTTTTAGAAAACGGTATTGCCTGTTTCAATTGCGGACCCGGCATCACCGTAAATCCAACATATTTATAATGGCCGGTTTCCAACCATTGCATGATCCTCGCCAGAGGATCAATTTCCCGGTTTCCGTCAACGATTACCCAGGGATATTTGCCCTCCACGGAAGCAGCTATATTCAGGATAGAATTGGGTACGCGATATTTGGCATTGGCACTTCGCGGATTGAATAATAAAATACCAGTCATAGAAATTCCCGGGGCCTGGTGCCCCCCTCCTCTTGTGGATACGTCGGCCATCAGATCCCGGTTGCAAAAACTGATATTAAAAAGCAGAAATACAACCTGTTCCGCTGAAATCCCGTATTCATAGGAAGGAATGGCGGATACCCAAAAGCTTATTAACAATATGATCACAACCTTCAGAGACTTTCTGCATAAAACCGGCCTGTCAAAATCTGAACTGGATCCGGAAGAAGCATATGAAATCTGGTCAGAGAATTACGATAAACAGCCTGGCAATCTGATGCTTGACCTGGATGAGCAAATCTTTACGGATCTTCTGGAAAATATCGACCTCAAAGACAAAGAAATCGCGGATATCGGATGCGGTACCGGCAGGCATTGGCAAAAAATCTATTCAAAAAAGCCTTCCCGCTTAATGGGTTTTGATATATCGGGTTCTATGCTCGAATTGTTAATGAACAAATTTCCATTCGCCCTTACGTACAAAACAACGGATAACCTGCTGATGTCGGTATCGGATTCCTCCATGGATACGATTATTTCAACACTTACCATAGCCCATATCAGGGATATTGACGAAGCGATCGCTTCATGGTCCAGGGTTCTGAAAACCGGAGGTGACCTGATCATAACGGACTTTCACCCCGACTTACTCGCCCATGGCGGCAAACGAAGTTTTAGTCATGGAGGCAGGAGCCTTTCGGTAAAAAATTATATTCATCCGATCGAAAAAATAAAGAAAACTTTTTATGAAGCCGGATGCATACTGATCCGGGAAGAAGAAAAAACGGTGAATGAAGATGTGAAGTCATATTACGAGGTGAAGAATGCTCTTCATGTATACGAACGTTTTAAAGGCCTTCCCGTCATCTACGGATTACATTTAAGAAAACAACGTGCTGCTTAAAAATTTATCCATCGTCCATTCTGAACAACCGGTAAATATTGCTATTTACGGGGAAAAAATCATGGGTATTGGAACCGGTCCGGTACAGCATTCCACCGATCCGATGCAGATACGTTTTACAGATGCCATAGCCATTCCCGGACTCATTAACTCGCACGACCATCTTGATTTCAATTGCTTTTCGGTATTGGGCAACAGAAAGTATGATCACTACACCGAGTGGGGAAAGCATATCCATGAAGCCCATAAAGAGAATATCAGAGAAATTTTAAGAGTTCCCAAAAAACTGCGGGCAGCCTGGGGAATGTATAAGAATCTGCTGGCCGGTGTAACTACTGTCGTCAATCATGGGAGCAGACTGGATATCGAAAACCCATTGATCGATATATTTCAGGATACCCAGAATCTGCATTCTGTTGAATTCGAAAAAAACTGGAAATGGAAACTGAATAATCCGATGCATGTCCGGAAAGATGTTGTTATACATACGGGAGAAGGGACCGGCAAACGGTCTGCCGACGAAATAGATTTGTTGATTAAATATAATCTGCTTGGCAGAAAATTAATAGGTGTGCATGGCGTATCCATGAGTCCTGAACAGGCCAGATATTTCAAAGCCCTTATATGGTGTCCCGAATCAAATAAAACATTGCTGGATCAGCATGCACGGATTAAAGACCTGAAATCAGGCACAACCATTGTATTTGGATCAGATTCCACTTTAACGGGTAGCTGGAATATCTGGAAACACATTCGGCTTGCTCGTACATTGCAACAGGTTACCGACGATGAATTATTCGGAATGATCACCCGTGTGCCCTCCGGTTTATGGAATGTAAATAAAGGTGTTTTACAACCCAAAAAAGACGCGGATATCGTTGTACTGAACATGAAAAACAAATCTTCCGGCATAGGCGATGTGTTCAATGCAAATCCGGAAGACATATTGCTGATTGTTCATAAAGGGCAAATCAGGTTATTCGACAAATCATTGCTTCCCCAGTTCAGAGCCCTGCCTTTGAATCTCTTCCGGTATAATCAGGTAAACATCAATGAAAATACAAAATTCGTGGAAGGAGATTTGCCGGGACTCATCGGCGAAATCAGGAAGTATCAGCCGGATATCCAATTTCCGGTAGAAGTTTTCGAAACGATAAATGAATCCCATTATGATTAAAGTGGTTGATATTGTTTATCATCATCATAGTGAATTCAATAAACCCCTGCAGGTATTGGAAAAGCACGCTCCTTCGCTGGGTTTCGCTGATTTCATACAGCAATCCATTCATTTTATTTTTGTAAAACACCTGGATTATAACGGCATCGAGTATATAAACGGAAAAGCATATGCTTTTTTTAAAAGCCGGAATAAATTTTGGCATATCCCGTTTAAAACCCACCGGTATATCAAGAGTCAACATCCTGATATTGTATTGGTTGAAGGGCTGGTGTTTCCTCTGCAGTTAATATCGCTAAAATGGACACTGGGAAAAAACTGCAGGATCATTGTTCAGCATCACGGAGAAAAACCCTTTAAAGGAATAAAAGGATTTCTGCAAAAAATCGCCGACAGGAATATAAATGCATACCTCTTTACTTCCTATAAAAATGCAGCTGCCTGGATAAACAAAAAGATCATAAAAAACCCCTACAAGTGTAAGGAGGTGCTGGAAGCTTCGACAAACTTCATCAGAAAGGATAAAATAAAAAGTCAGGCCAGGGTGGGCATGTCCGGTGTATATAATTTCTTATGGGTCGGAAGGTTGAATAAGAATAAGGATCCGCTGACCGTGCTGAAAGCATTTAAAAAATATGGCCTCTATCATCCGAACGCCCGTTTGTACATGATATATCAGGATGACGATCTGCTGGAGGAAATAAAGAATAAAATTCTTCAAAGTATTGTACTGGAAGATGCGGTAAAACTGATTGGCAAAGTGGACCATCGTGAATTGGCGTATTGGTATAGCGCAGCCAATTTTTTCATCTCCGGAAGTCTCTCCGAGGGTAGCGGGTACGCATTACTGGAAGCCATGGCCTGTGGCTGCATACCCGTTGTTACAGCCATTCCTTCATTTGAAAAAATCACGGAAAAAGGAAAATATGGATATTTATACCCGACGGAAGATGTTGACGCATTGGCTCAGCTTCTTGAAAGTCTGAATACCCTGCCAATCGAAAAAGAAAGGCAAAGAATCGAAAAATATTTCCGCGAAAAACTAAGCTTTAAAAGTATCGCAGACAGTCTGGGTGACGTAATCAATCAATTATAAAGGGTTAATATTTTTTTGCAGGTTTCTTCGATCGGATAAATGAACACCGGATCATGGTTCAGCTGCTTATTATCCAACAGTGATGATAATTTTTTTTTCATTTCATCATAGGTTTGTACGATATGGTGGTGCTTAAAATCTATATCCATCGGTTTGCAATAGCTTACAACATGGGCACCAGCATACAACGCTTCTAAAAAAACGACGCCAAATCCTTCATAGGCGGAAGGATGAATCAGGATTCTGGACTCACCCATGATAGCCAGTATGCTATCATGATCCAGCTCACCACGTAATTCAACCTGACTGCCAAGATGAAAATTAAAAATAAGATCCTGCAGTCTGACCCGCTCCGGGCCCTCACCACAAATAACTGCCCGGATACCCGGATGAGAGTCGGCAAGCTCCGCAACCAGCCTGATAATCTGGTCAAAGCGCTTCAGCGGAATTAAGGACCCAACGCCCAGAATGTCAATTTTTCTCTCTTTCGCTTTGGCTGCAAATGATGCAACATCAATCCCGGCAGGAATGGTAATGGCAGGTTTTACTGTATGATTTTTGTAATACTCGTCCGCCAGAAAATCTGACAGAGCGATCAATGATTCAGACTTTGGCCGGATGACAAAGGCATACCGGTTATTCCTTCTGGCATCCTGACCCATTAACCAGGTAAAATATCGTACACCATATTTCTTTGCGGCATATTTGGCTATCAGTGCCGTCTCCCCCATCCAGAAACTCAAAATTCCCAATACCTGTTCCTGCCGGAATATTTTTGTAAGACTACGCCATATCGTTCGCCATAAAAATAACCGCCGGAAACCACCTTTGTTTCGGCCATTGAATGCCTGCACGTCTGCTCCATGCCATTGATAAACAGATTCAATAAACGGGTATTGAAAAGCAAGCACCTTTATATTCAGACCCGGATTCAATAATTTAAGATGTTTGACAAAAGTCTGGGGAAAAGGCAGGCAGGTACTGTCGTTCTCATTGGCCGGAAAGCCGGGAATCAAAATAATCAGTGTTTTATTTTTCAACGTCATCCAATTGAATTTTCTTATTACAAAAAGAAAATGCATCCTTATTATGCGTAATCAAAAGAATGATCTTACCCGTATTTGCCAGGCGTTGGATTTGTTTTAATAATTCAATTTCTGCGTCCTTGTCCAATTCACTAAACGGTTCGTCCAAAATAAGCAGATCAAAATCTTTATATAATGCGCGCGCTAAAATAAAACGCTGCCTCTGTCCTCCACTCAGATTTTTCCCGTTTTCAGTGATGACAGTATCCAATCCATTGGAAAACAAATGAAGTATTTGATCAATTCCCGTAATGACTAAAATATCATTCAGTCTTTTTTTGTCGTAGTTGGTTTCTTCGAATGTGATATTTTCGGCTACTGATCCATGCAGAAAAAAATGTTGTTGTTTGATATAGGAAATTCGTCTCCAGAATTTTTTTCTGGTTGCCACATCCGCAATCAGGCCATTGAAATATATGTTGCCTTTATCGGCCGGTAAAAATCCCAGCAGTAAATTCACCAGTGTGGTTTTACCCCTGCCTGAAATTCCCGATATTCCCATCATATCTCCTTTTTCCAGAGTCAGGGAAAAAGATTTGAGTACACTCTTCCCGTCAAAATCAAAATAAACATTTTCAAAACCAACAGAAGAAATGGAGGCAGTAAAATCCCCTGTTTCTTCCCGGGACCCTTCGACAACCGCCAATCCCTTCGTTGTATATGCATAGGTTTTAACCTGGCCTGCCAGATTAGTGATTTTAACAATACCGGGAATAATTTTATACGCGGCGATCATGAGCGCACCCAGGGTTATAAGCGGAACCGAATGCTGATGAGAGATGAAGAAGTTCATCAGTATGAGCAGGAACAAACCAAAAACAGCAAACACCTCAATAAAACGGGTTGGCATATTTTGAATGACCAGTCGCTCAGAAAGATAATGATTGAGCCGTGACTGGAAACGGTCATACCGGTTTGTAAAAAATTCATTTTTTGAATGGAGGTTGCTCTCTACATAACCGGTTAATGCTTCCTGCAAATGCTGCATGGATTTTTCGCTCATCTTTTTTCCCTGCTGCCGGCCCTCGTGGAGCTTTCTCTTTATGAAAACCGAAATCAGGAAAACGGGCGGCACAAGGATCAACATGAGAAGCGGCAACAATAAAGGATTAAAAATCACTACTGCGATAATCGTAATCAGGATCAGGACGCTCTGACTGAATAGCTGTTGGATACCGTTTAAAACATAATGGCAGAATTCGATGGGCTGCTGGCTAATCCTTCTGTTCATAACAGAAGAATCCACATGAATATAATCGGTATAGGGACCATTCAGATATTGCAATAGGTTATCCCTGGAAATCCGTGAAGCAACGTCATAAACAAAATTGTATTGAACCTTTGAAATGAAAAACCCCAGGAGGTTCTTTATCGTAAAGAGAAGCAGAAATAAAATGATAAGTAAGACCGGATGCTCATTGAAAAGGGCAGATGAAAAATATTTCGTTGTCGGCGAAGCAGCGGACTGAGTATAAAAATTGATCACATACAGCAAAACGATCAGAAACACGATATCCAAAATGCTGATAAAGATATCCGCCACTGTGAGTTGCCAAAGTTTTTGGGTTTCCCTCCGGCTGAGTATTTTAAATATATCTTTCAGAATCTGCTTCAAATACCTGATTTGACTATTAAATTACCATTTATTCATTCCATTCACGTGTATGTAATACGTGTGATTGCAACCTCCGGTGTCAAAACATTTAAATATCTTAGCGACCGCTAATGAATCGAATATATTAATTTAATGCCATGCGGTTCCATGACTTTATTTTGTCACAGGGAATTCTACCGCCCGCTTTAATCAGAGAGGCTGTAATGAGTGAATTTGTTCCGGCTGAAAAATGCGATATGCATTATATAAACAGACTGATATTGTCAGGTAACCGTGGTCGAAGTACGGTAAGCCGTTCCCTTAAATAGTGCGATCAATTCATTCTTTTCATTCGTTGTACGAACATCATAGATCCCGATTTTGTTCCCCAGAAAAACTTCTACGGCCTCCACCCGCAACAGTTCACCTGTTTTTGCCGGCTTCGTAAAATGAACGGTTGCGTCCAGCGCCACAGTCACATGGCCATAGGAATTACATGCAAAAGCGAATGCGGAATCGGCCGCCGCGAATAATACACCACCGTGAATACTGTCGAATCCATTCATCATATCTTCAGTAATACGATATTGCAATTTGCAATATCCCTTACCGATTTCAACGATCTGAAGTCCCAGCCATTCGGTAAATCGATCTCTCTTTAACATGATCTTCAAAACCTCTTCCGGAGAAATGATTTGTTCATCCATAATTACAAATGTTTTTACAGAAAACCAGGATGTTATTCAATGAGCCAAAATGCGAAATAAATATCTGAACGATTCTATTCGCCCAGGTATGGATCTTTAATTTTTTCTACTTTGTAGCTGATATTTGAAAATTTTACTTCACACCGTTCTCCGGTAGGCGATTGCGCCAAAAAACCCAGTTTAAATCCTTTTCTTGCATCGAATTGCAAATGCCGAACCAGCAGCCATTTGATTCCGTTCTCCGAACAGTACATTGTAATAACATTGCCGGCCTTTGCCACTTTATAAAAAACCTTGTTGGAAATCATTTCCCCGGAGTTGCAATCATCTGAAATATCATTGGTAACCACGCTGACCACTCTTTTCGCACCCGTATAATCTTTCTCGAAACAAAATTTTATCCAATGCAGACTATCCTGTTTAAGCACCAGCGCTCCCCCATCCCACTTGCTGGCAAATGCATGTTCAATGGCAGCGATAAACACAAAATTCTCATCTCCCTCAAATAAAAGTTTCGGTGCATTATCAGTATTGTACGTCACGTTGGGGTCGCGGAACATATCCGTCTTTTCTCCGGCAACAATCACCACTTCATTTCCTTTAACTGAAAAAGTTTTAACTCCGTTCTCCCAATATAATCCGCGGGGTATTGCAGGAATCCGGATGGAATCTGCCTGCTGGGCATTCACAACTAAAAAGGAAAACAGGGTGACGATTAAAACGAAGAAACATATTTTCATGTGAATTTTTTTAGTGTTTCCGGGGAATGTCCTTTGAGCGCCTCATGCCATGGCCATTCTATTTCATTTTAATTGTTTGAAATCTTCTTCTAATATCGCGTAGCTATAGGCATCTGCCCATTGGCCACGGATGGGCAGGTTTTTTCTTTTTATACCCTCCCTGTCCATCCCGGCCTTTTCAAGAACCCTGGCCGATGCCATGTTCTCTGTCGCACAGCCGGCTTCCACTCTGTGAAGATTCAATTCCGTAAATGCAAAGGCCAGCATTCTGTTTAGAGATTCCGTTGCAAACCCGTCACCCCAATTAGCCGGAAGAATTTTAAACCAGACTTCGGCGCTTCTGAATTTTAATTCCCTTAATTGCAAACCGATCAGTCCCATCCAGTGATTGTTGTTTCTGTTTTCCAAAGCAAATACAAATAACATTCTTGGCTGATCACTCTGGGCTATGATCCATTCGGTTAATAAAAGTTCTGTCCGCCGGATCGTCTCAGGAAGTCCAAGCGTATTATATTTATCCGTCTCGGGTCTGGTAAGAAGAAAATGAACGTCACTCAGGTCATCTAAAAACAGATCCCGCATGACCAGCCTGTCGGAATGATATAACAATTGATGTAATTTAAAAATCCGAGTCGAAAATATCTCTCAAAACACGTTCTGCTGCCCGTAAGCCGCACATGCCATGAACGCCACCTCCCGGAGGCGTGGATGCGGAACAAAGATAAATACCCTTTGCCGAGGTACGATAAGGCGAAAGTCTGAGGGCAGGCCTGGTGAAAAGTTGGCGGATATCCTGCACGCCTCCATTGATCGTTCCGCCCACATTATTTGGATTGTACTCTTCCATCTCTTTTGTGTCCATGGTATGAACCGCTAATATGCGTTCCCTGAATCCCGGAGCAAACCGTTCAACCTGTTTTTCTATTTCTTCACGCATGTCACGCACCGACCCGTTCGGCACATGACAATAAGCCCAGGCCGTATGTTTTCCCGCAGGTGCACGTGTCGGATCGAAAAGACTCTGTTGAGCCAGTAGGACAAACGGTTTTTCAGGATGTTTTCCATCAGCTGTGAGTTGCTCATTCCATGCGATCTCCGCATATGAATCGCCCAGATGAATCGTGCCGGCCAGAGCACAGGATGCTGCAGTAAATGGTATCGGAGCATCCAGCGCCCAGTCTATCTTATATACACCCATTCCATAACGGTATTTCTTTAACTGATTCGCGTAGGACGATGAGAAATTATTTCCTGCGATCTGCAAAGCCTGTTTCGGCGACAGATCCAGCACAACTGCACGTGCAGCCGGAAGATCCATTAATTTTTCAACCCGGAAACCGGTTTGTATCTGACCGCCAATCGATATAAAGTAAGCAGAAAGGGCATTCGCCAATTGTTGAGAGCCACCCCGGATGACAGGCCATCCTTTCCGATGACCCTGAATCATCAGCAAAAGTCCGGCAGCTGAACTGGCAATTTTTGAAAAGGGAAGTAAACCGTGTGCTGCCATTCCTGCAAAGAGACCTTTTGCTTTTTCCCCTTTAAAATATTTTCGGGTCAGCTTGTCGGCCGGGAGCAACGCTTTCATTCCGAAATTGGCCATAGCCATCGGGTGTTGCGGAAACCGGAAAGGACCCAGTACGTCGGATTCTATTTTGGGCCAATCATTTACCAGAAGGGAAAACAATTTGGCATAAGAATCACTATCGGTGCCAAGGCCGGCTGCCGTTTTCTGTAGAGAGGATTCCAAAACGGTAGCCGTTCCGTCGTCGAAAGGATGCGCTGCTGCATAAGCAGGGAAAATATATTCCAGTCCAAATTCTTTCAATGGGAGGCTCGCAAAAAATGGTGACCCGGCAGCCAGTGGATGAATCGCAGAACCAATATCATGTATAAAACCCGGCAGTGTCAATGCTGCAGAACGCATATTACCTCCGATCGTGGAAGAAGCTTCGATCAATAAAATGTTCAACCCGGCTTTTTGCAAAGTGATTGCTGCCGACAATCCGTTAGGACCTGAACCGACAACCACCACGTCATAATCAACGGATGACAATTTCATTCGTAAAGTTAACCATTGAATGGATCGATGGTGCTTTACAGCAGAAGCCTTAGCCTTAAGCCTTAGCCTTAGCCTTAAGCCTTAGCCTTAAGCCCCAGCCTCATTACCGTTTCTCATAAGGCGGAGTTTTAGGTGCAGAAAATCCTTTTTTCTGTACTTCATCTTTTATTTCGGCAATGGCACGCACCAGCTGAGGATCGATTCCCCGGGCCATACTGCCCAGGTCCTCCCTGACTTCAATATCAGGATCTACCCCATGCCCCTCCTTGAACCATGTGCCATCCGGATTAATCATCCTGAAAGTCGGAACGGTTATTCCGCCTCCATCAATCAGATCCGGCGAACCGCTGATACCGATGAGACCTCCCCAGGTCCTGGCACCGATCAGTGGACCGAGACCCCTTTTCCGGAAATAATCCGGGAACGCATCCCCGCCCGAGCCACTCCATCCGTTGATGAGCATCACTTTCGGACCAAAATTTGAAAATGGGGGCCATGGCAATAATTCACCATCCCTTGTTGCCCAAAAAGCCAAAGGTGTCCTGTTTAATAACTCAATGAATCGATCCGGAATCTGACCGCCATCATTAAAACGCTCATCGATGATCAATGCTTTTTTATCCCATTGTGCATTGAATTGACGGATCAGTTCATTCTGACCATCAACACCCGTGCTGGGTACGAATATATAACCTACATCTCCTTTCGTAGCTGAATCCACCTGCTTTCTGTTTCCTTCGATCCATGCCAGATTACGCAGCCTGTATTCATCAGCCATCGTTTGCACCACTACTTTCTTCGCACCGTTCCAGGAAGGGGATGTGTTGTATGTAAGTTCAACCGGTTTGTTCGAAAGATCCTGAAATAACTCAAAGGGTTCATGTGCCGTTGTCAGGGGCACCCCGTTCACCGCCAGAATATAATCTCCCTCACGGATCATCACTCCCGGCTGATCAAGGGAAGACCTCGACTCTGCATCCCAGGACGCACCGCGTATAATTTGTTTTACTTTATAATAACCGCCCTCCGCTTCCCAGTTGACTCCCAGATATCCAACTGTTGAATGTTTTTCCGTTTCCAGATCACCACCACCGTGATACGTATGCGAAGAACTCAGTTCACCAATCATTTCTCCAATGATAAAATCAATCTCCTCGCGTGTCATGGCCCCTTTTACCATCTTTGAATACCGTTCCTTCACCAGGTTCCAATCCACACCATGCATGGTAGAATCATAAAAAAAATCCCGTTCCAGTCTCCAGGCATCATTGAAAATCTGTTG
Organism: uncultured Bacteroidota bacterium; assembly: GCA_963759335.1. GTDB lineage: Bacteria > Bacteroidota > Bacteroidia > Chitinophagales > Chitinophagaceae > Puia. The sequence continues at coordinate 701,597 of CAVWYU010000017.1, read as the reverse complement.
CCATTCCTGCACCGGATCAACCAGCATTTTCATTTCTGCGATGCGCAACGGCTTTTCAAATTTTTGATTTTCTTCACCCTTTACGATAGCCCAGCTGTTATCCCGGTGCAATAGTATTTTCGCCCTGTTGGCGGATATTTGAAAGTCGTCAACGTTTGACAATATCGTTTTTATCTCTCTTTTATCAATGTCGTAATATTTTAGCACGCCCTGGTTTTCGGCGGAGCCGGTAGCTGGTGCCTGCAAAAAATAAATCTTGCCTTTATCTGCATCAAGGCCTATATAATGACCCGAAGGAATTGGCAGAATGACCATTCGGTATTCCAGGCCATCCAGGTCAATATCTACAGGCTTCCCTTCCTCTTTTACAGATGTTGCATTTGAAGTTTTAGCGTCTTTCTTATTTTTACTGCTGTCCTGATTTGTTTTTGAGGGTTCCTGTTTTTCAGATTGTATAACTACAGTATCATTCTTCGGATATAACAACGAAGGAGTTGATTTCTTCAGGGAGATAACGGCTATTTGTCCGGCATTCCCATAAATAAAGGAATTATCAATATCGCTGTAGGAAGGATTGAATGACTGATTTGTCAACAAATAAATATATTTCCCTTCCGGATCAAATACCGGATTACTGCAATCGTAATAGCCATTTGTGATTTGTCGTTTCGAATGATTGGAATAATCAAAAATAAAAATGGCTCCGTGTGAGTTTTGGAGATCGCGGCTGTAGGTAAACCACCGGCTGTCTGAAGACCAGCTGCCGCTAAAACCTTCTAAATTTCCCTCCGAATACCGAAGCGCTTTATCGACCTGTATGGTACGGCCACTACTCACATCATATATCTGAATGCGCATAGCCTTATCAATAAAGGCAATTTTTTTACTATCGGGTGACCAGAATAGTCTGTATCTGAAACCGGGGCCATACGACGTCAGTTTTTTCGTATCGGCGGAAAACATGCTTCCGGATGAAATATACAATTCATATTCCCCGGAGCGGTCGCTCCAGTAGGCTATGCTTCGGCCATCTGGCGACCATGCAGGATAACGTTCAGCAATACCCGAAGTCTGGGTCAGATCTTTTACAAATCCATTTTCCGCAGGCAGGGAAAATATTTCTCCCCTGGCACCCATGAGTACACGGTTACCATCCGGGCTGATAAAACTTTGCTGGATGACTTTCTCAGCACTCACCCATTTTGGTTTGAGGGCGGTTTCATCTGTGATGACGGTCACTTTTACTTCTTTCAGCTGCTGTGAGGACAGCTGGTAGAGCCATAATTTTCCAGAAGCCTCAAAAACAATATCCTTCGGCCCCAGTGAAGGATAGTGTACATCGTAATCGGTAAAATGGGTTATCTGTTCAAAGGATTTAGATCCCATATCATATCGCCAGAGGTTCATCCGCAGGTCGGCTCCACGATCTGATAAGAAATAAATATAATTTCCCGTCCACATCGGAAATTCATCACCGGCAGTTTCCGAACCGGAAATATTTTCCGAACTGAGCGTTTTAAAATTGAAAATATAAATCTCAGCCTTCCATCCGCCCCGGTAACGTTTCCAGTTACGTCCGGCTTGAGTACGGAAGGTCAGGGCCATCTGGTTACCATCGGGAGAATAGGATCCAAATTCCGCGTAGGCAAGTGGCAGTTTGGAAGCGGCTCCCCCGGTTGCAGGTATGGTATAGAATTGGTTGAACCTGGCTTTTCCGCTTTCCCTGTTTGAAGCAAATAAAATATTCTTACCATCTGGCGTCCAGTCCACCACCCGGTCGGTATAGCCGTGTTCTGTCAGACGAATGGGCACCCCGCCTGTTACAGAGAGCGCATATGCATCCTTGTTACCATCATAATTCCCCGTGAAGGCAATGGATTTACCATCGGGTGAGAACTTTGGATATGATTCCACGCCCGGAGGAGAGCTGATTTTGTTCGCTTCGCCTCCTTCCCTGGGTACAAGCCAGAGATCGTTTGCATAAGAAAAGACAATCTGGTTTTCCGAAACGTCCGGATATCGGAACAATCCGGCGTCTATTTGTGCATTCAGTTTTATAACAATGAATATAAGCGCCACACTAAAAACTGCCTGTTTTCTCATAATCAAATCTTTGTATCGATAAATTTATTGAAATCTTCTAATAAGAATGGCAAATAAGCGGGGGAATTATATCCATACGGACTCCTGGCAATCTATTATTACATACTACGCCAGCCTGATTAAACAGGTGTGTTAATCTGCGGTTAAAGGAACTGATTGTTCAGACATCCTGATTATTGATTGGTTTGAAGTACCAATCCTTCGTGTGCAAGTTCAAGTGATTCCATCATGACCTGGTTATCCACGGCGTTCAATTCGCTCCATTTTACCGTACAGGGCCATGCTTTCAAAAGCATCCAAACCATTACCGGATTATGTGCATCGTCCAATAACGAAATAACAACGTCTCTGCGGAAGGATTGACTTTTTTCCTGAAAATTATATGTCTTTTGCCACCAGGTGAAAAAATCGAAATCATGCAGGAAGATGCCTCTTTCTAATTTGATATTTCCATATATGGTTCTGCCGGGTTGTTTGGTTGTATTATAAATAAGGTAACTGCCCTCACGGTATTCGATGACCGAAGTGGCCACTTCCAGTCCGGAAATTTTTGAAAATCCGATCCTTGTTCCTCCCCAGTTTACTTCAAAGTGGAAATTGGGCAGCGGATAATTTTTTGTAGGGTCGGACATACTAGTATTTTTTGATGAAATAGATTAAGTCGGCATAAATCCTCAGATCATGATGAATTTTCATTTTAAAATTCTTCCGCTTTTCATTTTTGTAGGAAATTTTGAAATTCACAGACGAATCCTTTAAATGGGTGAAAAAAGATTCATAACTGTCAACGAATATCCTGATTTCTTTTAAAGGTGCCAGATAACTGATCTCCCTAAATATAGAAAGTTTGGCGATATCTTTCTTCCCTTCCAATCCCAGAATGGGTGATAAAGGGTTTATTTTCAGTTTTAGTGCAGGAACGGCTCCGAGGTTTTTTATGATTAAAAAAACGGCTTCAGCATCAATTTCAAAATCAACGATGACAACGGCTTTTTTACTGATAAGCATTTTCATGATCTGTTTCAAACCCGGCCTGGATCAACGGTCTCAACGATGCTGTCCAGGTCATCTTCCGGCTGGTTCGAGCCGGGAAGCAGATTTTATTATAGACTCTAACGCCTCACACATCCTATTTATTTCTTCCCCTGTATTATAATAGTGAATCGATGCCCTGACAACGGTACTCAGACTGTTCCTGTTCATGTAAATCAACGTGGATTTGGCCAATCCGACAGACACATGGATCTTTTTTTCAGCCAATGCGGATTTAACATGCGAGCTCCCAATACCCTGCACGGAAAAAGTAACAATACCACATTTTTGTTCGCCGGTATCATGTACTGTGATTCCGTCAGTTTCTGTCAACTGCCGTCGCATGTCAGCGGCAAGGAATTGTATCCGCTGCCAGATTCTTCCCACGCCGATATTCAGTGCATATTCTATGGCTTTCCCGAGACCCAGCGTAATCGCCCGGTTTTTTTCGAAAAGCTCAAACCGCCTGGCATCATTTCTTATTTCGAAGGCATTTTCATTGATCAGTTGCGCCGTATGTCCATCCATCAAAAGAATTTTCAGGGTATCCTGTATTTCTTTTCTGACATATAAGAAACCGGTACCACGGGGAGCACGCAAATACTTCCGGCCGGTAGCGGATAATATATCACAGCCTATTTCTTTTACATTAATTGGAATCTGGCCTGCCGTCTGACAAGCATCCACCAGGTATAAAATATGATGTTTTCGTGCAATTTTACCGATCTCAATCACCGGCACTACCGCCCCTGCCGTGGAAGCGATATGAGTAATGGCGATCAGCCTGGTTTGTTCTGTAATGGCTTCTTCCAGCGCCGGCAGTGAAAAGTTTCCCTGTGCATCGTTTGGTATCACCTTTATTTGTACACCATGCGTTTTTTCTGCATTCAGAAAACCCAGCAGGTTGGTAACATATTCCATTTCGGAGGTTATAATCTCATCACCTTTTTTAAATTGAATCCCGTTGAATGCAAGCCCCCAGGCCATACTTGCATTTTCCACAATGGCCACTTCGTCTTTTTCCGCATGAATCAACCGTGCAATCAGGTGGTAAACGTTTTCCAGCTGTTCTCTGTATTTATATTCTAATTCATAACCTCCCTGTGTGGCTTCCTCATTTAAATATTGAATCACGGTTTCAACCACGTCGTCCGGAGGCAGTGATGCGCCGGCATTATTAAAATGGATGCACTCAAGTGTTCCTTTTGTCTCACTCCGGAATTTCTGAATTTCCTTTTCAGTAAATGTTTTGACATCCATAGCAATTTTTTTACAAAGTAAACAAGAATATCAACCGCAAAACAGATGCAGAATCACTAATTTTGAGCATAACAGATTGTATGGAACCTATAGTTACTGATGCCGTCCATGATTTTTTATATGTACGGATCGCCACACGACTGGAAAACCAGATAAAGCAAAATCTGTTAAAATCCGGAGACAAACTTCCGTCCGTCCGGGCGTTGAGTCTGGAACAGGGAATCAGTGTGAGTACTGCATTCAAGGCATATGTGGAATTGGAATCGATGGGTATGATTGAAGCAAGGCCCAAATCAGGGTACTATGTGAAGATTCTGCCGGCCAGATTTGCAAAGACTCCGGAAGTGAAACCTCCACTCAAAAAGATCAGGCAGGTGAACGTTTCCCAGATGATTGCCATGATTCATGAAAACCTGGAGGAAGAAGGTGTATTACGATTATCGCTATCTGCACCACCTGTCAATCTGATCCCACTGGCCAAGTTGAATAAGTCGATGGCAGAAGCCATCCGTAAAAGCCCGAATGGCAATATCAATTATGAAAATGTACAGGGAAATATTTCCCTTCGAAAACAAATAGCAAAACAGGCTTTTAGCTGGGGAGGAAGCATCACAGAGAACGATGTAGTGACTACGCAGGGTTGTATGGAGGCACTCGTATTTTGTTTGCGGGCAGTCACCCGGCCGGGAGACACGGTTGCCATTGAAAGTCCAACCTATTTTGGAATATTCAACGTAATGCTTAGTCTGGAGTTAAATGTGCTGGAGATTCCGGTTCATCCTGATCTGGGTGCGGACATCGAATATCTGCAAAAGGCTATGGAAAAAGTGCCCATCAAAGCCTGTCTTTTTGTAACCAATTTCAGCAATCCGGTAGGAAGCTGTATGCCCGATGAAAAGAAGGAACAGCTTGTGAAGTTGTTAACAAAGAAAAAAATCCCATTGATTGAAGATGATATCTATGGTGAGATTTATTTTGGGAAAAGCCGTCCACGTACCTGCAAGAGTTTCGATAAAAAAGGTTGGGTGTTGTTGTGCTCCTCCGTATCAAAAACACTGGCGCCGGGATACCGGGTCGGCTGGTGTATACCAGGCAGATTTAAGGATCAGATTATCCAGATAAAAAGCATGCATACGATTACATCCGCCACGCCAACCCAGGCAGCTATTGCGCATTTTTTTGAAACCGGTCGTTATGACCTGCATATGCGAAACCTGAGAAGAGCTTTGTATACCCAGTGCCAGCGCTACATACAGGCTATTCTGGATTATTTCCCGCAAAATACAAAAATGACGCAGCCCGGGGGCGGGTATGTACTGTGGATCGAGCTGGACAAAAACATCGATGCATTCAGACTGTATCAGGACGCCCTTGCCAAAAACATCAGCATAGCACCCGGACAAATTTTCAGTACGGATTCACGCTTTACTCACTTCATACGCATCAGCTTCGGGATCAGCTTTGACGAAACCATTGACAGGAGTATCCGGATTTTGGGGAATCTCATTAAGGCTAAGGCGTAAGGCAAAGGCTGAGGCTCTCCACTCACATACTCTCATACTCCCATACTCTCATACTTGTTTTAATTTAGCCGTGAAGTGCCTAAGTATAGCCGCTTCCTCAACAATCTGCAATCCCCTGATTTTATCCCTCGCATTAAATACTTCGATGATCACTTCGGCAACATAATCAATATGGCTTTGCGTATACACTCTCCGGGGAATCGCCAGCCTTACCAGTTCAAGCTTGGCCGGAATGAGTTGGTGATTCTTATCATACTTTCCAAACATAAGGGAACCAATTTCAACACTGCGGATCCCGCCATGCAGATACAAAGCGCCAACCAGGGCCTGACCAGGATATTGTGTAACCGGAATATGCGCAAGAAATTTCTTTGCATCCAGATATACTGCATGACCACCCGCCGGCTGCATAATCGGAACACCGGCTGCTATCAGTTTATGGGCCAGGTATTCAATACTCCGTATTCTGTATTGTAAATAATTCTCGTCCATTACTTCCTTTAATCCGATCGCAATGGCTTCCAGATCTCGTCCCGCAAGTCCTCCATAAGTAGGAAATCCCTCCGTGATAACCAGCAGGTTCCTGCATTTCAGTGCAAGTTCCTCGTTTCGCATAGCAAGAAAACCGCCGATATTGGCGAAGGCATCTTTTTTTGCGCTCATGGTACAGCCGTCGGCATAAGAAAAAAGTTCGCGGGCGATTTCAAATACCGGTTTATTTCCATAACCCTCTTCCCGCAATTTGATAAAATAGGAATTTTCAGCAAAACGACAGGCATCAATGAAAACCGGGATGTTGTTTTCCAAACAAATCTTTTTTACAGCCCGGATATTTTGCATACTTACAGGTTGGCCGCCACCTGAATTATTAGTCACGGTGATAATACAAAGCGGGATATTTTCGGCTCCCTTTTCTTGGATGATCTGTTTCAGGGCTGCCAGATCCATATTACCCTTAAAAGGCGCCGGGATAGCCGGATTTTTTCCTTCCTCGCAAATCAGGTCAATGCCCTCTGCACCTGAGAATTCAATATTTGCCCGCGTTGTATCGAACAGGGTATTACTCAGGAAATATTTCCCTTTTCCACCCAGGATACTGAATAATATTTTTTCGGAAGCCCTTCCCTGGTGAGTTGGAATCACCAGTGGCATCCCGGTTATTTCCTGAATGGTTTCTTCAAAACGAAAGAAACTCGGACTTCCTGCATAGGACTCATCGCCATGCATGATCCCGGCCCACTGACTGCTGCTCATGGCGCTGGTTCCGCTGTCCGTCAGTAAATCGATCAATACATCCGTTGAACGGATCAGGAATGGATTATAGAAAGCATTCTCCAGAATACGTGCTCGTTCTTCTGCGGTATTGAAATAGATTGGCTCAACAGATTTTATTCTGAATGGTTCTATGATTGTTTTCATACAACAACATCATTTAATATGAATTAAAAAGGAAAAGGAATGACTTGCAGGGATGAGTGAGAAACTCAGGAAGGACGACTGATGATATTTTTCCAAATCTGCATCGGACAAAGATGGCATTTATGAATCAGAAGAAAAAATTAAAACCAGTATTGTTTCTTATTTTTAATAACCTCTTGCAGGAAATTCAGATGGAAAGTAAAAAAACGATTGCTGTTTCACGTTGGTATCGCCTGATACCGGTAGTTTTTATTACGTATAGCCTCGCCTATCTTGACCGGGCCAATTTCGGTTTCGGTGCAGCCGGGGGAATGGCGGCAGACCTTCACATGACGTCCACCATGTCATCCCTCCTGGGATCGTTATTTTTCTTAGGTTACTTTTTCTTTCAGATCCCCGGAACCATTTATGCTTCCAGTAAAAGCGCAAAAAAATTAATATTCTGGTCACTGATCCTTTGGGGATTGTTTGCGATGGCCACCGGACTGATCTCCAATGTAAAAGTTTTACTTTTCATCCGGTTCATGCTGGGCGTTTTTGAAAGCGCCGTTTTTCCTTCCATGCTGGTACTGATCAGCCGCTGGTTTACCAGAGAGGAACGATCAAGAGCCAATACATTATTGATGTTCGGTAATCCGGTAACCATCCTTTGGATGTCGATTATTTCAGGATATCTAATTCGGGCGCTCGGATGGCGATGGATGTTTATCTGGGAAGGGATTCCGGCAATCCTGTGGGCTTTTTTCTGGTGGAGGCTTGTAAATGATAAACCGGGTGAAGCAGCCTGGTTGAGCCCGGACGAAAAAAAATCTCTGGCAGATCTGTTACAGAAAGAACAACAGAACATTAAACCGGTAAAGAATTATGCTACGGCATTCAAATCGAAACTGGTCATACTTTTATGTCTCTTATATTTATTGTGGAGCTTCGGCATTTATGGATTTGTGATCTGGCTGCCTTCCATCATACATGCGGCACCCGGAATAGGTATTGTAAAAACCGGCTGGCTCTCGGCTGTCCCTTACTTGATATCTATCATTGCCATGATCATGGTTTCCTATTTTTCCGATCGATCATTAAATAGAAAAATGTACATCTGGCCCTGCTTTCTTCTGGGCGCGATTGCTTTTTTTTGTTTGTATTTAGTTGGATTAAATCATTTCTGGCTGTCATTTTTCCTTCTAAGTCTGGCAGGCGTGACCATGTATGTGCCCTACGGTCCGTTCTTTGCTCATATAACAGAAATTCTACCCGCTAATATTGCCGGAGGTGCCATTGCATTAATCAATAGTTTCGGGGCGCTCGGGGCATTTGGAGGATCTTATCTGGTTGGCTATTTAAATGGAATCACGGGCGATTCCGCCGCTTCTTATCTGGTCATGGCAGGATCTCTTTTACTTTCGACCATTGTAGGCGTAATTGCAATACATGAACCCCGCAACCAGCTCTCTATTTCCAAAGCCAGATTTTAACAGGAAGTGTTATATTTTTTATCCATTCCAATAACGGCACACGTGAATTATCCGCCGTAAAAACATCACCACCGCAGGAAAACCATGGTGAACCGTTGGGAAAATTGAGGATTACCAAAATCCGGAGTCCACTTAATTTCAAATCACCAGCCACTTCTGATTCTGATTACCTACGTATGGTCCAAACTGAACCCCATTCAACCAAACAATCTGAATCAATGGGTGCCGCATGGTTATGGTCTGGCACTGACCTGGATCATGTGTCTAGTCCTCATTTTTCCGATTCTGTTCGTTTCCTATCTGTCATATCGGTTTATAGAAAACCCGTCCAGGAAATGGCTAAAAGCAAAAGCATTTTAAATTCAAAACTGAAGTTGCAAAGATGTGCTTATAAAAGTTTATGTTAATGATCGGCAGATCCCGCATCATCTTTTCTCGGATGCCTCGCACATATCTGTAATTATATTTTTTAATTCCGCTTCAGTTTGAATGGCTCCCCATTCGATATACTTTTCTTCTAATTGCTTCCACTTTATATCATCGTACGTCTGGAATGACTCATACGAAGAATATTTTTCCATACTTATCAAATAATGGATTTGCTGGTTTACTTTATCCAGAGAAAGATTAGCATATTCCATTTTCTTTACGTTAAAATCGATCTCCATGATGTCCTTTACGATCCGCCAGTGATTATTTGTGAAATAGGGCTTTAACCTTTGAAATCCCAGCGCAACGGAGGATTTAAAACCAAATTTTGCAAATAATACAATATCCAGTAAGTCATACTTTCTGTTTGTTAATCTTTGGATCCTGCCCTGGCTGCCACTTAGAAATTCAGTTAAATGCGCGGTCAGCGAGATCGCCTCTTTTGAAGTTAACTCCAGGAGAACTGTTTTTGATGTATAGCTCATTTTTGACACGAAGATTTATTCCACCAGCTGATTATTCTGCTCAGATATTTTTGACTGCAAAATGGCCGTCATGGAAGCTGCAAGAATAAGTTGCATCTTGGTATCCGATTCACGATTTATCCAGATGATATCTTCATACATTGCCATCATACTGTTATACTGAAGGGCACCAAGAGATTGCCCTTTTTCAAAGAGTTCATAACCCACCGGAGGCGGTTTAAACGGATTATTACCGGTTTTCTCCGAACCCACAGGAGTTATAAAAACCTTTCTTTCACCATTTGTTAAAAATGCCTCGTAATTCCCGGCGCTGTCACGACCTCTCGCAACATGGATCAAAAGGGCCCAGGTTTCCGTGGTATCATGATTAATATTTATATATGCTGAGAAATTTTTCGACTCCAGTAATAATTCATTGTCGCCCCAGGAAAAACCGGATATCACCTCAATTTCCTGCAAAGCTTTGACATGGATATTGTATGCAGCGCTTACCCAGGCGGAATCTGCAGATTTATTTGACAGAATGAACGAAAATTTTTGTGTGGAATTACTTTCAACTTTAGTGTTGAAAAGATTAGCCTTTGAACTGCCCGTATTCCAACCCATTTTGCTGGAAACAACAGCATATCCACCAAAATGCATCTTAAAGATTTTTCCCGGCCCTTGGGAACCTAATTTGACATTGAACCTGTCGCCATGAATCGCAAGACTGTCGCTAATATGAATCGTCTTTTGTGCACTGGCATATCCTGCTATAAAAAGGAGGAAGCACATGGCTGAAATGTTGGCTGGCATTCCTTCTTATAATTATTTCATATTAAGTTACTACTTAATCAATACAAAAAACCATACAAAATCTAATATCCTTAACCGGCGGTGTGCTACAGGTGTCAGGACTCAAGACCATCATCTGGTTGGAATGCGGGAGTCTTTATTCATTCTGGTATTGCTTCTTGAGATAGGCGATAAACCCGGTCAAAAAAGGCTTTAAGGAATTTAACTCTTTGACATAATTCTCCGTCGCTGCCCTTTCAAATGAGACTTTGTTTAGCAATAATTTCATTTTCTGTTTATCATCGGATATCAGGGGAATAAACACGCCGGTTGGACGATCCAGTTTATAATACAGGCTGTCGTAGACGATCGTAAAATCCAGTACTTCGTGTGCAGCCCTGGTAGCATCTTCCGTGGCTTTTGCATAAAGGCCTTCTGCCCCATAAATATTTTTCAGCCTGGCTGCATATTCCGCAATACTGTCTGCCACATGGTCTTTTTTTATAAGCCTTAGACCACCCGAGTAGGTAAGCTGCAGAAAAGTAGCATCATTATTGGAAAATTCCGAGTAATATCCGATTGTGTGAATGCAAAAATAATAAAAGGCCACCCGGTTGGATACCGTGGAGATATCTTTCCGGGAAAAGCTGATCATTGAATCGAGATATGACATTTTACGGTTATTGTCAAAAATGTTGCGTTCAAGTATCATAGAATCCTGCTGCAGATTTTTAATATAGCTCCGCATATATTGACCTTCCTTTTCCCTGTTCCCAATGCCTTCTCGAACATTTTCTGCCAAAAAGCCCATCACCACGGCCACAAAAATCATCAGTCCCTCCAGAAGATAATCCTTCAGCTTTTTTTTCCCTGTATGCTGCGAAGTTTCGAAATCATTTTTAGTAACCTGTAGTTCAGGATTTTGCCCTTCGTTGATCGGATTATGAAAACCGCCTTCTTCCATATTGAATTCTTTATGAGTTATCGGGTTTTATTAATCGCCATGGATTAACCTGTTATTCAAATTAGTATTTCTTTTTGGTTCGAATCAAATTCTTTCAATGAATAACATAAAACCGGAGGCGGGCGGCATCTTAGATTTGGAAACCAATATGAATCACCGCGCTGATCTTTTTAGTGATTTTCATGGTTTTATATTTCCTTTCCCGGCCGATCGGAAATCGGAACGGCCATTCCTTTCTAAAATTTCATAACTAGCATACATAAACTTTTTTAATTCTCAGTGCTTGTATAACATCTACTCACATATAGCAAATAATCCCGGTCGTTGTGAGCGGCTGACCGTCGGGGACTCCCTTTTTACCAGTTATAATTGCGGGCTAAAAAAGAAATTTGAGGACCTGTGGAGTCACCATAACTATATCGTTTATGTGATGGAAGGCAGGAAAATCTGGCATACCGGTCACGGCTCCTATGAATTGAAGGAGGGAAGCTGCGTATTCGTCCGAAAGGGAGCTTCCATTGTAGAACAGTTTTTTGATTCCGAATTTTGTTTCTTCCTGTTTTTTATCCAGGATGAATTCATATGTGACGTCCTGAAAAGCAAATCCAATCCGATTGTGAAATCGGTGAAGAATTATGACCCGGTTATTTCAATAGAGAACAGTGCTACTGTTCACGCTTTCTTTCAATCCATGATGCTGTATTTCGACAACCGATTCAAACCCGATCAATCGTTACTGGAATTAAAATTCAGAGAATTAATTCTTACCATCGCCGATAATCCGAAGAACGGGGAACTGCTATCCTATTTCCGCTCTTTGCTCCAGGAACCACAAACTGTTTCATTACAAAAAGTGATGGAAGATAATTTCTGTTTCAACCTGAAAATGGAAGAATTCGCAAAAATAACTGCCAGAAGTTTGTCTGCTTTTAAAAGAGACTTTATGCGTGTTTACGGAATGACGCCTGGTAAATGGCTAATGGAAAAAAGATTGAATAATGCCTTTCACCTCCTGACCAATTTGGGTAAAACCGTTTCAGAAGCGGCTTTTGAGAGCGGATTCGAAAGTACTTCGCATTTCAGCCGTTCGTTCCGCCAGCGTTTTGGAAATTCCCCCACGTCCATCAGGCATCGGATTGCCGTATAGGAGAAAATATCAATACTCCGGATCTTCAGACAAGGTATTCAGGAAAACACGGTTTTAATTTTGTCTCTTAATTATTAATTTTTATTTCAATGAGTACAAAATCAGTCCAGGGAAAACTTTGGAGTACGGCACCACCCTATTGGGCACAGCTTTTCGAGCCCTGGTTTTCACCGATGTATCAGGTCGTTTTAAAGCAATTAGAATTATCTGACAAAGACAGACTGCTGGATGCGGGTTGCGGTTCGGGATTGTTTACACATCTGGCAACCAGAACAAGTGCAGAAATAGTCGGTGTAGATGCAGCACAGGGACTACTTGAGTGGGCGAGACGGCGAAACCCGCAGATCAGCTTTTTGCAGGCAGACCTCGAAACACTTCCTTTCAAAGACAATATTTTTGACGTTGTCACAGGTTTTAATTCATTTCAATATGCCGGCAGTTTCGAAAGCGCGCTGCAGGAAGCAGAAAGAGTATTAAAACCAGGAGGCCGGCTGGTCATTGGTATCTGGGATAAACCACATTTGAGTGATGCAACGAATGTTCTCAAAGCAATTGGTAGCTTGTTGCCACCGCCCACGTTCGGAACACAGAGTCTCTTCGCACTGTCCGAAGACGGAAGAATAGAAGAAATGTTTACGAACAACCGTTTAAAAACGATTTTCAAAACCCGGATTTCCTGTCCCTTCCTTTACTCCAGCCTGACAGATGGAATAAAAAGTTTTATGGGAACCGGTCCCGCAGCCGCAGCCATGAGTTACAGCAGCCGGGAAATGGTGGAAGAAACGATTGGCCTGGCGCTGGCGCCCTTCCATCTGGTGGATGATTTATATTTTTTGCAAAACAGTTTCCTGGTATTTATCGCGCAAAAAAATATTTGAATGTGTATAGAAAGCTCAAATACATGGATCGCCGGGGGTACATACATCATTCCCGGTAACGCTGAACTTTCTCGACGGATGTTCAGTTGTCCATTCCTCAAATGACTTTTGCAAAGTCTGTAAAAAATATTCCGGAGGCTGCGCACCGGCTATGGCATATTTACGGTTAAAGACAAAAAAAGGAACACCACTCACTCCGATATCATTTGCCTCCTGAATATCCTGTTCAACCTTCTGAGCATACTCATCACTTTTCAGAGCATCCCTGATTTCGTTTTCCTGTAGTCCAATATCCTTCCCCAAAGAGATCAGCGTGTCAGTATCACCAAAATCCCTGCCCTCTGTAAAATAAGCACGGAATAATATTTCTTCTGCGGCATCACCCAATTTCTTCGTTTTTGCAAGTTGAATCATCTTATGCGCATCAAAAGAATTTGCCACGATCGCTTTGTCAAAATTATATTCTAATCCGGCATCCCTGGCTGTCTGTATTAATTTTTCATGGAGCTTTTTTGAATATTCATAACTCATACCTTTTGCCTCTGCGAGATATTGATATACATTTACCTTCTTTTCGTTGTTTACCGGAATGGTCGGATCAAGCTGAAAACTGTGCCACTCAATTTCTACAAGATTCTTATCCTTAAACTGGTTGAGTGCCGTTTCATAGTTTCTTTTACCGATATAACAGAAGGGGCACATGATATCACTCCATACTTCTACTTTCATTCTGTGACTTTCAATGGTGGTCATATGGATCTATTTAAAAAAGCCTTGTCTGTTAAGTTTCTGATTCCGGCATCTTTCCTTTATTAACGAAAAACTATACAAAAAGTTTAATCCACAGCAAGTCAACCCTTCATAGGCTCATATTAGCAATCCGGGTCAAAATAAAATCTGCCCTTTTTTCCGGCGAGTCGAATGGAACATCTATCAGGGTATAATTAAAATATTTGTACATTTCTGCATTCAGCCGGGCACTGACAATTGATTCCTCCCAGCTCTGCTTTCTCTCATCATCAGTAGTATAAATGTCCCGCCAGGGCCAAAGGAAAAATATTATTTGATTGTATCTATATTGATTGGCGTCCCGTTCCATGGATTCTGTTTTTCCAAATCCTAAAATAACCTGGAGCAGCCATGATGGAAGCGGATAATCTCATGAAGTCCACCGGTAAACAGGCCTGGTCAGACATGTAGGACCGCCTCCGCCTTTTATACTAATTTCTTCACCCTGATAGACACTGACCAGGCAACCTGCATTTTCCAATTCAGTTTTTATTACGGGATTTCCTTTTACCAATAAACATTCCCTGGGAGCCATCGCCAGCACATTACAGCCCATTGAATCAAATTCCTCATCTGTCACTTCCAGCAATTGATAACCCCGATCCAGCAGATAATTGCGGAATACTATGGGCATTAAAGGTGAATACACGACTGCCAGATTAATGTCTATAGGACTTAAAATTGACATCAGATGAAAGACATCAGTCTTCCCCTTATAATGTGGCAGGGAAACTACAATAACTTCAACACCCAATGGCTGTAGCAATGACTTCAATTGGCTGATCCCTTCCTCATTGGTACGATATGTATGAGCGACAGCCAGCGTATGCTCATCAAGCCACGCAACATCTCCGCCTTCCAATGTGCCTGGCGCAGTAATAGTTCCCAGAATGGGGATCGCCTTTTTTTCAAAAGTATTCTTTTCTGCCATCGGTTCATTGATCCTGGCCGCCTTTCCCATATTACAAATAATCATCCCTTTGTTGGTGGCAATGGAAGCATCGCGGCAATAAATAGAATCCATATTTACCGAAGAATCATCCGGGAAAAAATGTAATTCAGCCCCGTGATTTTCTAATAAACTTTGAAAATATTTATACTCCTTTCGGGCATCACTCATGTCCGGTTTGCCGAGATAATTCAGCGACCGCCAATATTGTTCAAGATGAGAATCGCTGATGAATGCCTGTTGTACATTTTTAATGAACAACGATTTTATTTTCCCGATTTCTGAATGACAGGTATAATTCATATCAGGTTTTTTTATTCCATCGAATGATAACATAAAAAGGAAGGCCGGCGAGTATTAAAAGAAATCCCCAATATACAATTTCCTGCCCCGACCCCGCAACTGCCCAGATGCAAAATAAAAAAGACAACGATGCAAGTATAATAGAGCCTATCCACCCTCCCGGTTTTAAATATCTGTTTTCCAAACGTATAATCATATAGGAGGCCGTTGAAAACAAATAAGGCACCAGAACGGTTAAAGTGGTTAGCATAATCAAAAACTTAAACTGCTCAACCAGGCCTTTTGTATAATTCATTGACATAAGCAGCGAAATCAAAACGCTTGAGATAATAATACCCATGGCCGGAACACCTTTCTTATTCAGCTTCCCAAATACCCGGGGGAATAATTTGTCCTTCGCGATGGCGTAAGGCATTTGTCCCTGTATCAGTATCCAGCCATTCAGAGCGCCAAAAGCTGCAATGGCAACGCCGGCACTTACCCAATACCGCGCACTGCTACCCCATATGATTACAGCCGCGTCCGCGTAGGGCGTTAATGAGTGTTGCAGATCTTTTCCGGGAATCATTCCCATGATACTTACACAACTGAGGATATAAATAAATGTAGTCAGCAGCATGCCCAGCATGGTTGCCCTGGCAATTGTCTTTTCCGGATTGGCAACGCTGCAGGAAGGTACGGTAGCA
This sequence comes from uncultured Bacteroidota bacterium, assembly GCA_963759335.1. Classification (GTDB taxonomy): domain Bacteria; phylum Bacteroidota; class Bacteroidia; order Chitinophagales; family Chitinophagaceae; genus Puia. The sequence continues at coordinate 685,384 of CAVWYU010000017.1, read as the reverse complement.
CATTCTATTCCCAGAAACGCAAAAAAAGTATACGCTCCGGATGTCAGAATAGCTGAATAGTCACTGACTCCGGTGGAATTGAAAGGCAGAAAATTTTTTGAATTGAATAAAAACAAACCACCCGCGGCAACCAAAACCAAAGGAACTATTTTAAGTATTGTGGTAACCAGCTGTAATTTTCCCGTCGCTAGGATACCCCGCGTATTTACCCACGTCAAAAACCAGATCGCAGATAGTCCCGTAGCTACCGCAAGCAGAGCGTTGGTTGCCAGTGCCGGAAAGAAAGTGCTTAAAGCACTCACGAAAGAAACTGCAATGGCCGCATTGGTACACCAGGTTGAAATCCAATATCCCCATGCCACCAGGAATCCTGCAAAATCACCCAGTCCTTCCCTGGAATAAGCATAAGGCCCGCCATCAGCCTTCGGTAACATTTTACTTAAATGGCTGAAAACCTTTGCCAGTAAAAAGGCACCTATAGAAGAAAATATCCATCCTAATAAACTGATACTGCCATAAGCGGCCAGGGCGGCCGGCATCAGAAATACTCCCGCGCCGATCATATTACCAACAACCAGCGAGGTAGTTGTCCACAAACCCAATTTATCCTTTTGCTCTGGAGCATCGGCATCAGCCCTTGCGGTTAACATATTGTACGGTAAGATACTATTTTATAAATTCCTCCTGCTCTGTTGCCGATGGCTTCTCCCTTTAATACTTAAATGATTTTATCCGGATGAGGGGTGCCAGTGGAACATCCCTGGCATAGCGTGTTACCGGCTTGATCCAAGTATGAAATCTGAAATGGCTTTCTTGAATAAGATGAGTGATTCGGGGTTCACATACATCATATGACCCGCTTCGAAATATTTCATACTGATATTATTTTTGATTTTCTTCTCCAGGCCGAGATGGTCCAAAGTGTATTCAGTAGCATAGAAAGGTGTGGCCAGGTCATAATAACCATTCAGTACCAGGATTTTTACATTCGGATTCTTACTCATCAGACTGGCAAGGTCTTCACCTGTGTTGGGAATATACAAACCGCCATAATCTCCATTTTTCTTTCGGCTGAAATCCCATTTGAATCCTTCGGTGTTGTAAGCATTTATCTTATAATTCAGGTTCCTGTTTACTTTCAGCTCGGTATAAAAATAATTCATGAATGAAGCTATATAAGCAGGACTGATTTGTGTGGATTGTGGATCGTCCTGTGAATATTCACTAAGGAGGTCCTGGTTGATTCCCTTATAACGTGCGTCCAGCCTGCCCACAGTCAGGTGTTCATTTCGCAATAGTTCATCGGTAAAGGCTTCTTCCCGAAGACGCAGATTGGCTTTGCCCCAATAATCTTTGCTGACACCTGTATAAGTTGAGAGTTTACCAAGAACCTGATCCTTTTCTGCATCACTGAGGCCGTCCCCTTTGCTAAGTGCCGTTGCATATTCGCCGGACGCAAACGTCCTGACTTCTTTTAAAAACGATTCCAGTCCGTTGGATGTATTGGGTATTTTTTTGTGATACCATGCTACGGCTGCGTAAGTGGGTAAATACAATTCATAAGAAAGATCATCCTTGAAAGTGAGTGTATGAAAATCAAGTACGGAGGAAACCAGGATCACCCCATTTACCTGAATGCCCATGTTTTCGAAAAGATAATCCGAAACGCCGGCGGACCGCATCGTACCATAACTTTCACCCAATAAATATTTAGGCGAATTCCATCGGTCATTACCCGTTATATATTGCTTAATAAACTGGCTTACGGATTTGATGTCCTGATCCACACCCCAGAAGTCCTTTACTGTAGCTTTTGCTATGGGATGACTTAACCCCGTACCTACGGGATCGATCATAACCAGGTCGGTTATGTCCAGAATGGAATTGGCATTATCTACCGTTTTATATGGCGCCGGAGCGGTGAGCCCGGCGTCGTTGGTAACAACCACACGTGGGCCCAATGCACCCATATGCAACCACATCGATGAAGATCCAGGTCCTCCATTATAAGCAAACGTAATCGATCTGTTTCCCTGATCCGTCTCTCCGTCTTTTATATAAGCTGTAAATCCCAGGAGCGCAACAGAATCTTCCTTTTCATTTTTTAACAAAATGGTACCCGCCGTTGCAGTGTAATGAATAAGTTTTCCTCCGATCGTAACAGAATGCCTGGTAATTGAAACTTCGGGACTCGCCGAATCTGATTTCGGCAGAATCTGGGTGGCCGGGATCTGGGCGGCAGCAGGTGCTGCCAGAAACACAATCAGATTTGCAGTCAGGAATAAGCCGGTTAATTTTCTCATGATAAGCAGGGGTTAGATTTCAATGTAAATCATTTCCTGAATATATCTTATTTCAGATTGCAGGAATTCACAAACGGCAGAAATGGCATACAAATGGCACTAAAGAAGCCGGACACACTGTCCAATATGCTCCGTCTCACTTGTTATATATTCAATTCTAAAATTCAAAAGATATAAGATGCGGAAATTAATTGTATTTAATCACATTTCCCTGGACGGATATTTTACAGGTGAGAATGGCGATTTCCGGTGGGCACATGCAGGAAATGATGATCCGGAATATGCGGCTTTTGTGGCGGGAAACGCCAGCGGTGATGGACAGTTGTTATTTGGCAGGATCACATATGATCTGATGGCTGGTTACTGGCCCACGGCTTTAGCTGATCAGCATGATCCAGTGGTTGCCAAAGGAATGAATAATATGCAGAAAGTGGTTTTTTCAAGAACCATGGAAAAGGCTCTGTGGAATAATACGAAACTGGTAAAAACCGATATCGTATCCGAAATTCGAAAGATGAAACAGGAATCAGGACCCGGAATGGTCATTATGGGAAGCGGCAGTATTATTTCCCAATTGGCAGCGGAACAGGTAATCGATGAATATCAGATCATGCTCGATCCTGTAGCGCTTGGTAAAGGAAGGACTATGTTTGATGGTATGAAAAAAATGCTTTCACTGAAGCTGATCAGCACAAGAACATTTCAAAATGGGAAAGTATTTCTCCGTTTTGAACCAGGCAGGTAATAATGATTTGAAGATGATTATTTCAATGAAGTAGAATGGAAGTAGCCGGAAATCACCCGGATTGTGCTAATTTTATTTTCATCATGGATGTAAAAAAAGAAGCGGCCCGGGTTGCCAGTACTTTGGTCGTTGAGAATACCTTGGTCGGCTTGGGTGATGGCTCGACTGTCCGGTTGCTGGCGGATTTTCTGATCGACAGAATGAATGCGGGTTTAGAGATCAGACTCTATACTTCATCTCAGCTTACCCTGGAATTTCTTCAGCGGAGAGATGTCTTTGTAAACGATATTGCCCACACCGGTGTGCTTGATATTTATTTTGACGGATGTGATCAGATAGATGGCCGGCTGAACGCATTGAAAAGTGGTTCAGGGATCCATACAATGGAAAAGTTGCTGGCTTCCATGGCAAAAAAATTTGTGATCATAGGTGATGATTCGAAATTCGTTCAAAAACTGGATCCTACATTTCCGCTGGTATTGGAAGTTCTTCCATCAGCGATCACTTTTGTTCAGAGAATCCTGTTATCGATAGATCCGGAATGTATCATTTCCATACGCAAATCACCGGATCCGGAAAACAAACCTGTTTTAACAGGAAACGGAAATCTTCTGCTGGATTGCCGGTTTCGGGAATGGCCTGACCTGGAGATGATCCAGATACAATGCAAAAAAATTACAGGGGTTGTTGAAATATCCCTTTTTTATCAGATGGTCCATGAGGCAATCATCGCAGGCAAAAACGGTATAGCCAGATATTCAAAAAGAAATGACGAAATCCATATTCTTCAGACAATTTAAAAGTTGCATACTTTCGTTGTGGATATAAAATCGGAAATCCCAGAAGATGAAAATATATAAAACAACGACCGGTATTTTTATTGAGTCCGAAGAAAGTATTTACTCATCTGAATACATGTCCTGGGATTCATTCGTCAATCAGCCCGATTTATTCAAATCCGTACAGGCAGGACTGACTGAAAAAAAACTACTGGGAAATAAAAGTATGCTGAATGAATTAGTCATTCAGGCTCCTATTCAAAATCAGGAAATTTGGGCGGCGGGAGTTACTTATACGAGAAGCAGGGATGCGCGTATGGAAGAATCGAAGGACGCCGGAGGCGGTAGTTTTTACGATATGGTATATGATGCCGTACGTCCGGAATTGTTTTTCAAAGCAACGTCTTACCGATGTGTCGGAACCGGTGACAAAGTCAGGATCAGGAGAGATTCTACCTGGAATGTGCCGGAGCCTGAACTCACGCTGGTAATTAATAATACCGGAAATATCATAGGATATACGATTGGAAATGACATGAGCAGCAGAAGCATTGAAGGCGAAAATCCGCTCTATCTGCCGCAGGCAAAAAGTTATGATGGCTCCGCAGCAGTGGGCCCCTGCGTTTATATATCAGAAATGCCTATTTCTCCGGAAACTAAAATCAATATGAAGATTACAAGAGGAGGCACAACTCTGTTTGCCGACGAAACTGCCATCAGTAAAATGAAAAGAGGGCATACTGAGCTGGTAGAATTTTTATTTCGCGAATGCACTTTCCCATTCGGTTGTTTGTTAATGACCGGCACCTGTCTGGTTCCCCCAAATGATTTTACTCTTCAAAGCGGCGATGTGATTATCATTCACATCGATCATATCGGAGAGCTTAAAAATACTGTCGCCTGATGGAAATTTTACCTTCACAAATCATCGGATACCGCAACGTGCCATCGGAGGGTGAAATATTTCATGGATATAATCCGAACACGGGCGAACCATTATTGCCTGCATTCAGAGAAGCAACAAAATCTGACATAAATGAGAGCATTGTGCTGGCCAACAGTGCCTTTGCCATGTATCGGAAAACAAGTGCTTCTCAAAGGAGCTTGTTTTTGGAAACGATTGCCGGTAATATAGAAGCTTTGGGAGATGAATTGCTGATCATCATCAATGAGGAAACCGCGCTTCCACTAACAAGACTTAACGGAGAAAGGAGCCGGACAACCGGTCAGTTAAGACTCTTCGCGCAACTTTTACGTGATGGAAAGTGGAATAAAGAGATTGTTGACGAAGCGTTACCCGAACGGAAGCCCATAGCACGGCCCGGAATGATACAAATGCAGATACCCATCGGCGTTATAGCAGTGTTTGGCGCCAGCAATTTTCCCCTCGCATTTTCAGTGGCGGGCGGGGATACGGTATCGGCTCTCGCTTCGGGCTGCCCGGTGGTATTTAAAGCACACCCAGCGCATCCGGCTACCTGCCAGTTAATAGGCAATGCCATTGCCAGAGCCGCCAGGGAAACAGGAATGCCCGATGGCACTTTTTCCATGTTGCACGGACTGTCAAATGAAGTAGGTGGAACACTGATCACACATCCACTGATAAAAGCAGTCGCTTTTACGGGATCGTTCAAAGGAGGAAAAGCTTTATTCGACCTCGCGGCGAAAAGACCCGAACCCATTCCGGTGTACGCTGAAATGGGAAGTGTAAATCCCATTTTCTTTTTGCCGGAAGCCATCAGACTGGGTGGAGAATCCCTTGCCTTGCAATTTGGACAATCAGTAACCCTGGGATCAGGACAATTTTGCACAAACCCCGGGTTTTGTGTTTTAATCAATAATGAGGAAAGCAAATTATTTATAAAGCATGTGGCAGATGGATTGTCTGCGACTTCTATTCATCCCCTGCTCACAAAAGGAATTACGGCCGCATATAAATCGGGACTGGAGAAGCAGCATAGAATGAGTGGCGCCACAATTATTAATATAAATGCCGAATCGGATATCAAACCAAGCATCATAACAGTTAGCGCAAAAAATCTGATGCAAAATCCGGATTATTTTGAAGAAGTTTTTGGGCCATCCACGGTGGCCGTATTGGCAGATAGTTATGATGAAATGTTTAGCCTCGCCAAAGTTATGCCGGGTCAGCTGACCGGAACCATTCATGCTGCAGAAAATGAATACACGACAGCGAAAGATCTTATAGAACTTCTGACACAAAAAGCAGGCAGGGTAATTTTGAATGGTTTCCCTACCGGCGTGGAAGTCTGCCACGCGATGGTACACGGCGGACCCTACCCGGCTACCACCGATAGCAGAGTGACTTCTGTAGGAACCGGTTCTATTTATCGCTTCACCAGACCCGTTTGTTATCAAAATATTCCAGCCTCCCTGATGCCTGTTTCCAACCAGTAGAATATCCGACTTAACGTACTGATAAAGAATAACTTACGGCTTCGTTGATTTCCTTAGTAAAAGCCCTTAGGATCAGCCGGCACAGGGTATTATCTTGGCATCCGTACTTACAACAGCAGCCGGAAAAACTGAAAAACCCGAACGCCCAACCCCCCGGTAAATGCTGTCCGAATCCTGCCAATACTCCTGTGTCTGACTTTTCTTGTACCTAATCCAATCCCTCAGGGACGGCATTGTTTTACCAAAAATTAAAACGATGTTGAAAACTCAATTTGCGAAAGCATTCTACCTGTGCAATGCTTTCTTACTGATCACGACTTCTATAACCGTAAGTCCGTTATCGGCCAGATCTATACATGAATCCAGGATGCCGGTAAAAGAAACGAAAACCGTTTCCGATAAGCCCGAGATAAGACTGAATAAAAAAGGTGCTTTATTCGTAAAAAAATATATCAGGAATAGTAAAGAATGCCTTGTCAGAGTCAAGAAGCGGAGTGTGGTACCATTCTCGATCATCGATTCGGTTCTCAATAAATATCATCTGCCGATCGAATTAAAATATCTCGCCGTTATTGAATCAGAATTAAAGCCATCCGCACTGAGCCATGTCGGCGCCCGTGGTCCATGGCAGCTTATGCCTGCCACTGCCCAGGTTTTGGGTTTAAAAACAAGTCATCAAAATGATGAGCGTACCAATTATTACAAGAGTACGATTGCAGCTGCTAAATATCTGAGAGATCTCTACGCGCAATTTAATGACTGGCTTTTAGTGCTGGCAGCTTACAACGGTGGTCCGGGACCGGTTTATAATGCCATCCAGAAATCAGGCAGTAAAAATTTCTGGGTTCTGCAGAATTATCTTCCGGCTGAAAGCAGGGATCATGTTAAAAAATTCATTGCGACACATTATTATTTTGAGGGTCGTGGAAGTGAAACAACCTTAACAAGAGCTGAAAACCTTGAATTTAAAAAAATGGTAAAAGAGTTTGTGAAATCAAATCAAGGCCCGAATATACACGAAACCATTAATCCCAAACTATTCATGGTTGACGAAACGCAGGCCATACATTTTGATATGAATCAGCTGATCGGATTCAGGATTGATTCGAAATCATATAGCACGCAAAATAATTTAACTATCTATAACCACGCAGAAACTTCAGATCAAAAATTTCAAAGGCTGATGAAAGAATCAGAGGAAAGTCTGAAAAAAGCAAAGAAAATTATTTAACGATGAGAAATTTCAATGGATTTGTGTATTTTTTTCAGTCCGGTACCTGGCAATCTGATGGCTTTTTTGTTGAGTGCCTTTTCGTTTCCGGCGGATACGCAGTTGCGAAGAGAATCGTAAATTAGCGCATGAATAGAATGTCCCTGCAAGGATTTAAATCATCTTTGTCCCGGACTGACCCTCCGGAAGATTTTTCAGTACAGGAAAAAGCACTCTGGTTCGCCGGCAGGGGGAATTTTGAAAAAGCGCATCTCCTCGTGCAGGATTTGAACGATCCGCTCTCCTATAACATACATGCTTTTCTCCACCGGCAGGAAGGAGATCATTCAAATGCCGGATATTGGTATCATAAGGCAGGAATAAAAATGCCTGACATTTCTCCGGAACTCGAGTGGGAGGAATTGGTATCGCGCCTGGGCATTAATAAATAGCCAGCGGTCTTCCCGGCGACCCGGTTGCTCCTCTGAGTGTTAACGGTGTAAATATGAACATGAATATGTACTTCTTATTCACCGAAGGCAGAGTTTCAAAATTCATAAACTCCAGGTTAAAAATGCCATTTTTTAAAATCAGGTTTTCGTGGAGTGGGAAATCGGGAGGAGCATCCATGGCCAGGTCTGAACCTATCATGCCTGGTTTTCTGTTTATGATCCAATGCTGATAAGAATAAACATGATCACATGCAGGATTTTTCCGGATATCATTCCTTTCATAACAATAAATTTAAAATAGTGGACATTCAATCAAAAGGGTTTTTCCAAAATGGTTCTTGATAAATATAGTCAGCTGAAAATTAGTGAAGCCGGGATTTACTACATCATGACTACATCAGTAATGGAAAAAAATATAACGCATGTTAAGAATGCATCGAATTAAGATAATCCGCCGGAATAAAACCAAATTTTTTTTTAAAGCATTTGGTGAAGTATGAAGGGCTGCTAAAACCAGTAGTAAAAGCAATTTCCGAAATATTACCACTTCTTTTCTGTATGCTTTTCATAGCCTCTTTAAGCCTGTAATCTTTAATAAAAGTATTGGGAGACTGCCCGGTAAGCAAAATCATTTTACGGTATAACTGCGACTTGCTACGACCCAGCGGCTTGCAAAAATGATCCACTTTCAGATTTGCATCGTTCCACACTTTATCCGTGTAGTCCATTAAAAGCGTAATGAATTTCTCGTCCGGCTCCATAAGAGCGGTAATTCCCTTCCCTTTGACAAAAGTATTTGCATTCTCGCTTTTGTAAAGCTCCTTTACCTCGGCGGAAACTACGATTTCCCCCTTTACAAGAGCAGCGATCCGTTCGGCCAGTTTAATGGTATCCTCAAAAATCAATTGTTTCCTGGTAACAGGGACACCGGCACTTAACCCGATTTTGATATTTACTTTCTCTTTCTTCTCGTTCTTCATAAACGCCTTACCCAGCTGTTGTATATCTAAAGCGGAGTGAACCGCGTTCGTAACAGATTTAAAGGAAACCAGATAGTAATCATCCGATTGCCTCACTAAATTTCCGTCATGCGATTGCAGGGATTTCCGGATATCCTCATTTAATATTTCGAGTGAAGTTTTAAAAGGCTGGGAATCGCTGCTTAGTCCTGTCTGGCTGATAGAAACGACCATAATGGTTCTGAATGCCGGATCATTGATAACGTTTAATACGGTGTCCCGGGCTTTTTCCGGATCCTGGATTCGACCCAAAAAAGATTCCACGATGCCCGATTCCACTTCGATGATACTGTGTGGAATCTGACCGTGCGCTTTGTCATGCATTTTTTGAATAGCTTTTGCATCGGGAGCTTCAATTAAGCAAAACGCTGTTTTTCTCTTGTCATCAAACCAATATGTGAGACCCCTGCAACCAAATTCACCCTGGATTTTTAAGTCTTCCTGGTGTATTTGAGCTATTTTTTCGGCGGTCACGGCTTCTGAAACATCGTGCCGGTCCATAAAAATGGGCATATGATGATTGGTTATTTAGAATGAAAAACCAGAAATGCCTTTAATGACCCACTTTGATATAACCCCAGCCAGCCTGCTGTTTTGAAATAATTTCATAAATCCCATCCGGAACGATCTCCACCCCTGGTACCAGTTGTGTACTGTCGATATTATTCCTTTTCATAGTCATGGCGCACACTTTAAATGATGCTTTGTTTGATGCAATGATCTTTTCAACAGCGGGCTGTTGTGTTGAATGGTTTTTGATGGCAAGGTCCAGGCCCTGCCCATATATCACTACCTCCAGTTTGGCATCCGGGCTGGCACCTGTAATAAGTCCGATTTCACGCACGATGGCCTGTTGATTTATACTATCCCTGCTGGACATGTCAAAAACAACTTTATAGTTGCTGGTTTGGCCATGAACAAAAGGAAATATGAACATCAGAATACATGTGAGCAGGTGATATTTTTTCATATTGGAGGTTTTTAGGTATATAATGAAAGGATAGGAAAATTACAAAATTACCTGATCAATGTATGGGAAGAACTTCCCAATGACGGTAATATAAATCACCCACACCAGATATCTCCAAACCTGCAATATCCCCAAAGGTCTTATCCGTATGGATTGGACTGCATAATTCCTGTATTATTTCTTGCCTGTCGCAGCCCAGAAAATACCCGCGTATAAAAAATTCATAAAAGAGGGGTCGCTGAAAATCGCCGGCATATGACCGAGGGCGGTATAAAAAGAACGGCCTCCGTCGTAATCATGATACCAGGCAACAGGGTGCATTTTCCCCATTCCTGTTCCTTTCTTGTCCGGACCCCATTGTACGTTCGGATTGTAGCTGGTTTCATCCACTGACATGATATAATTCAGGCCTGTTATTTTTTCTTCCCCGAATTCATACCATTCATCCGTCCATAATTTATTACCTGTAAATCCCTGAAGACCCGGGAATGCGGGATCAATGACATTTAACCGGGCCGTCTGAATAACCGGATGAATATGGAACATTCTACCAACCAGTTTGGTATACCATGCCCAGTCGTATTCTGTATCAGATGCACTGTGAATACCAACGAAGCCTTTTCCGGATTCGATAAATCGTTCCATTACTTTCTGCTGGGCAGAATCAAAAATATCCCCGGTGGTATTTAAAAAAATCACCACCTGGAACTGCGACAGGTATTTGTCGGTAAACCCATTGGGATCTTCATATAATACTGCGTCAAAGAAATTTCTTTTGGCCAGCTCCTGTATGGCTAAAACGCCCGCATGAAGTGATTCATGATGCCAGCCCCTGGTAGTGGTCACGATCAATGCCTTGAACTGTTTTTGCTGCGCACTTACTGAATTTGATAAGAATGTCAGTAAAAACAGAAAAGATAAAATAAGTTTAGTGGCTCTCATTTAATTTAATTTATAGGTTCTAAAAAGATCTGCGACGACGAAAAGTTACAATATTGTAATTTTAGTGACTCTCCCGCTAAAAATACGCTATATGAAAAAAAATATGGATCGCTCCCTGGATTCCACGGATATGCAAAATACGATAACAGATGATGTATACGCAGAAAGCTCTTCCATCAATCGCCGGAAATTTGTTGAGTATGTTGCCGGCTCAGCATTAACATTCACCATTCTTCCCAGACACGTGCTCGGAGGAAAAAATTATGTTGCTCCCAGCGATCAGATAACGCTTGCTTATATTGGCGTAGGTACAGAGGGGATCCGGGAATTATTACCACTACTATCCAATACACAAATACGGGTTATTGCTGTATGCGATCCCAATAAGGAAGCCATTGGATATAAAGACTGGGGCAAAGAATGGCTGAGAAATGAAGTTCGTAAAACCATTCAAAAGCCTGACTGGGAGCCGGGTGGAGACAACACCATTCCAGGGGGAAGGGAAAACGGAAAATCCATCGTGGATACTTTCTATGCGAATGTTCATCCGGAATTGAACTATAAAGGTTGCAATGCCTACGCGGATGTACGTGTATTGTTTGAAAAAGAAAAAGACCTGAATGCCGTCAAAATCATGACGCCCGATCATTTACACGGGATACTATCCATGGCAGCTATAAAAAAGGGAAAACATGTTATGGTACATAAACCACTTTCCAACCGGCTTTTGGAAGGGAAGAGGGCAATCGCCATGGCCCGCAACAGCTCTGTGATAACACACCTGATTCCATGGGATTTCAACGGATCTATGGATACGGTTATGTCCTGGATAAACGCTGGCGCTATCGGTACGCTGACAGAAGTTCATAACTGGACCAACCGGCCCGTCTGGCCCCAGTACCCGACAATTCCAGTGGAAACACCACCTGTGCCAAACGGGTTTGACTGGGATCTCTGGCTGGGCCCCGAAGCAGACCGCCCCTATCATCCAAATTACACCAATATGGTCTTCAGGGGTTGGTATGATTTCGGCGGAGGTTCCATGGCTGACATGGGCCATTATAGTTTATGGAGTGTATTCAATGCTTTACAATTACAGGCGCCCACCCTTGTTGAGCCATCCTTAAGCCATGTATGTGGAATGCATGATCCGGTACCATTTCAAATCCAGAATAATTTTTCCTTTCCGATGGCCAGTACGGTACGTTTTAAGTATCCGGCAAACGGAAACAGGCCATCTGTAGATCTTTGCTGGTACGATGGAGGTATGCGACCACCGACACCCCCGGAACTCCAGGATGAAAATAAAGAATTACCTGCGGAGGGTATGATGTTCATTGGTGACAAAGGCAAAATACTCGCGGGATTCAATATCCAGAATCCCCAGATTATTTCAGGTAAAAAAATGGATATGCCTGGCGGTACAAATGATGTAAAACCAGACCGGGATGATAGGGCAGCTGCTGCATTGACTCTCTTTATAGATGCCTGCAAAACCGGAAAACAATATCCCGGTAATTTCAGAGAAGCAGAACATATTACTGAAGCAATCAATTTATATGCGGTCTCATTGAGAACCGGTCGTACATTGAAATATGATGCGGTTAACCAGAAAATCACCAATCTGCCGGAAGCAAATAAATGGCTCGACAGGGATTACAGAACAGGATGGGATCTGGCATCCATCTGATAGTATTCGCGAAACGCTAATTATTGAATGATGAAAAAAATAAACAGAAGAGATTTCATTGGTAAAGCCTCTCTGGGAATCGGTGGCGCCGTCGCATTGTCCCAATTACCCTTATCGGTTTTTGCAGAAACCACACGAAAATGGATAAATCAGCCAATCGGATTCCAGACTTATCCCATCAGGGAAATGGTTGTTAAAGATTTTCCCGGGACGCTGAAATTGATGGCGGGTCAGGGATATCAACTTGTTGAAATGTGTTCTCCGCAAGGTTATGTGTCCAGCGGCTTTGGTCCGCTGGTGAATATAAAACCGGCCGATATGCGGAAAATCATTGAAGATGCCGGACTTCAATGCCCTAGTTGCCATTTTACATTTCCGGAACTGACCGACAATCTGGACGAGCGGATTGAATTTGCAAAACAGCTGGGGCTTACCCAAATGATTTGTTCCACTTTCTGGCTGCCGAAAACAGCGTCGCTAAATGATTACCTCGAATCTGCAGATAAGCTGAATAAATCAGCGGAAAAAATAAAGAAAGCAGGCATGCAGGCGGGTTTTCATAATCATGAATTTGAATTTGCAACACTCGATAATCAACTCATTTATGACGCGCTGATGGGCCGCTTCGATCCGGACCTGGTAAAAATGCAGTTTCAGACAGAAGTGATAAACCTGGGTTATAAAGCATCCACTTATTTTAATAAATATCCGGGAAGATTCATTTCTGCACATTTATCGGACTGGACTGCCGATAAAAAGGAAGTGCCCATTGGACAGGGTATCATTGACTGGAAAGAATTTTTTGCAGCCGCTAAAACGGGTGGCGTTCAGAATTTCTTTGTTGAAATGAAGTTTGACAATTTAAAAGACAGCGCAACATATATTCATCAATTGTAGCCAGCCGGTTTTTGAACGATTTCCAGAGGGATAATCATGGTGCACCAGCCGAAGTTTTGCCTGCTTTTTTATCATCATTGCTGATCCCCCGCTGATTTCTCTTGATATCACTACTCAGTTTGCCAATCTTAACATTGAAACGCAAAGCAAAGGATCGGTAAGGAATCTGATTATAGGATAACTGGTAAAAATCAGGCGTGGTGGTGGTCGTTCTGAAAGTATAAAATTGTCCGTACGGATTATTCATCACTGCTGATAAAGTCACACGCTTGTTCAGAAATGTTTTAGAAAAAACATATGAATTATAAATAAAAGCGTTGCTCTTGCCCTGCAGATTTACATCCCCGCTGAAATATCCGGCATCAAAACCTATGCGAAATCCTTTTCCGAATTTATAACCGGCATTTAAAAAAGCATTCCCGGTATATCCGTCATTTTTGTAAAATTGTCCATTGTAGGTTCCCTTTAGCCAGACGTGGGAAAGCTGTGTGTTCAAACTGATACTCAGATTTTTGATACTGGTCATATTGAAATTCAAATTCAGGCCCAGGTTTTTGTTCGTACCCAGGTTTTCAAAAGTGGTGACCGGGATGGTATCCGTTAAACCACCCGAACTAACTGCCTGAAGATGCGTCACTGTCTGGATGGAATTATTCGAAAATGAGTAACTGATACCTACCGTTAAGGAATTCTTTGAATAATTGCTATAATTTATTTCAAAACTGTGATTCACTTCAGGCTGGAGGTTGGGATTTCCGGTATTGACAAAATTTGGGTTTGACAAATCAACGAAAGGGTTTAATTGATAGATACCCGGGCGGCTGATGCGGTCAGTATACCCAAGCGATATGTTACTGCTGTTTAAATTTCGCTGTATGGAAAGAGAAGGAATAAGATTATTATAATCCTGATTTACCGTACTGGCTGTGGAAATAAAATCGGCACGCACAGTAGTGTGTTCCAGCCTTAATCCGGCCTTTGCATTCCACTGATCCCATTTTGCCGAATAAGAATTATAGACGCTGTAAATATTCTGGTCATAATTAAAATCGTTAGTCTGTGAAGGATTCACTTCATAATTCTTCGTAATCTCATTGTAATCACTGGTTTCGAAATTGCTGAAATTATTGCGGAGGATTGTTTTCGCTCCGGCTTCGAGGTTCACTTTTTTAAACGGATATACATAGTCTACCTGTATTGTATGTTCCCTGTTTCCGGCATTATTATATTGTTTATAGTTCGGTAGAAAGAAATTGAAGGTATCTGTGATGGTATTGCTGATATTCTGGGTATTGGGAGAATAACTGTACTTATATGAAACCGTCAGTAACTGGTTCTTGTCTTTTTTGAATCCCTTTTGGTAATTCAGCGAGGCATCCAGTCCGCCAAAATCATTGCTGGTTCCGGTTAACAGGCGATATGACTGAGTCAGGGCCTCATTACTATTGTATGAATCCGAAAGCTGATTATTGTTCTGACCAAAATTACCGGTATAAAATTCCAGTGATCCGGTCAGCAGGTTCAGGCTGTCCATTTCAAAACTCAACTCGGCATTGCCATAGGTGTTATGCGCGTAGACGGTATTGGTGCCTTTTTGTGAAAGGCTGGAATTGTCATAGAAAAAATCCTGCTCTAACCCGATTTCAGTCGTTTGGTTATGTCGGACGTTGTAACCTGCAAATCCGGAAAAACCGAATTTTCCTTTTTTATACGTACCGTTCAGATTGATGCCGGGCCCCCAGATAGTATTTAACCGTCCATTGAGACCAATGTTATAGCCTTCGTCCATTTTCTTTTTCGTAATGATATTGATGATACCTGCTAACCCTTCCGCATCATATTTGGCGGGCGGTGTCGTAATCACTTCTATTCTTTCTATATTGGTCGCCGGCATGGAACGTAATACGTCGGATGGATTCTTGGCCATAAGTGCTGACTCCTTACCGTTTATGAGAATTTTGTAATTGCTCTTGCCTTTTAATTTGATATTGTCAGACGCATCCACAGAAAGTAAGGGCACTTTTCGCATCATATCCAATGCATCCAGCACAGGTGTTTCGGGATCTGCACTTACATCATAGGTGATACCATCCAGTTCCCTTTTAATAAGAGGTTTAACGGCAATCACCGTCACTTCGTTCATCTGTTTTCCCGCAGGCTTCAGTGCAATCCTGCCCATATCGCCCGACTGATCCCTGACAATCGGAATTATTTTATTTTCATAACCTGTGAAGGCAAGGCCCAGCTGGTAATCCAGACTGTCTGCATATAAAAATTCAAAACTGCCATCATCCTTTGAAAGAAAATTTTTTACAGGTGTCTTTGTCTTTGAATTCAGAAGAACCAGGGTTGCATATGCCAGTGGTTTTTGTGTCACAGAATCGACAACAATCCCTTTCAGATTTAATAAAGATTTACCCGTCTGCGCCCATGCACAGAAATAAAAGCAGAAAAATAAGACAGTCAGGAAGCGGGTTTTCATGAACAGGTTTTGGGTAAATCAGGGATGAAGGATCTCCTTCAAAACAATTTCATATTGAATGTAGAACGCAGGATTTAAATAAGAAAGCTTTCGTACTTTAATTATTTGATAATTATGATAACCGGTGGAAATGAACATAAGAAAGGTGTTTTGGCGGTACACACTGCCCCAACACCGCACCACCTCTTTAGAAATATCGAATGATTCCCAAAGAAAATATTAACCAGACCGATTTTTTTAAGGAACAATAAAATTAAAACGGGGTTTTGAAGACTCAGCGGACCACAAATTCGGGAAACGATTGCAGGGTTCGAAGACAAAAAATATTACCTTCAGATTTAACGAATTACCATCTCAAAATTGCACCCTTGAACCTGAAAAGAAGAAATTTTATTCAGCTTTCCACCCTTGCGGCAGGCTCAGCCATAACAGCGGGTTTTCAGTCTGCGAAAACGACGGAGGAAAAAGCTATCCATAAAACGGAGGCAGACATATTAAGTTCTGTAACGGGTGATATAACGCCCATCACACTGACAGAAAGAAATGAAAGAATAGCCAAAGCCCAGCGACTGCTCTTACAAAATAAAATGCAGGCAATCGTTTTGGAAAGCGGAACTGCATTGGAATATTTTACCGGCATTTCCTGGTGGCCCAGTGAACGCACTATGGTGGTCGTAATTCCTGCACACGGAGAAATAAAATATGTGTGCCCCGCTTTTGAGGAATCCCGTTTCCGGGAGCTGATCACCCTTGGCAAAAAAGTTTATATATGGCAGGAAGATGAAAGTCCCTACCGGCAGATAACGCAGGCATTCACCGATTCCGGAATCAGCAACGGGAAAATTGGTATGGAAGAAGAACTTCGTTTTTTTATTTATGACGGCATCAGGAAAAAAGCACCCGGCCTGGAATATGTTAGCGCTGATCCGGTGACCATCCCCTGCAGAATGATCAAATCCGCCGCGGAACTGGCATTGATGCAAAAAGCCAGCGACATAACGGTTGCTGCGATGAAAATTGCCATGAGTCAATTGAAGGAAGGGGTATCAGGATCCGATATTTCAGACATCGTAAATAATGCTCATGCACAGATGGGCGCAACACCGGATTTTGCATTGATACTTTTCGGAGAGTCTTCCGCCTTACCCCATGGAAGTGTCAAACCACGGCTGTTAAAAAAAGGAGATATCGTATTAATGGATTGCGGATGCAAGATAAACGGATACAGTTCCGATATCACCAGGACCATTGTATTTGGAGCAGAACCAACCCAACGACAAGTTGATATCTGGAAACTGGAACAAAAAGCACAGATTGCCGGTTTTGCCGCGGCCCGGATAGGAAACAGATGTGAGATGGTAGACGCAGCAGCCAGAAAAGTCATAACAGACGCCGGTTTCGGGCCCGGATACCAGCTTCCCGGATTGCCTCACCGCACCGGTCATGGCATTGGACTGGACGGACATGAATGGGGTAATATGGTAAAAGGAAATCAGCAGCCCCTGGAGGCCGGCATGTGCTTCAGCATAGAACCTACGATTTCTATTCCCGGCGAATTCGGAGTTCGCATGGAGGATTGTGTTTATATGACAGCAGACGGCCCGAAATGGTTTTCACAACCTGCTGTGGCGATTGACCAACCTTTCGCATAAAAAATTATTTAGCAGGAGCCTGATAAACTATTTTCCCTTTTAGCATCGTGGTATGTATATTAATTTGTTCGTCGAAGAGTACGATATCCGCATCTTTACCTGGAGCGAGAGAGCCCTTGTGACTGGAAATATTCATGATAACAGCAGGTGTCATCGTCATCATCCGGATTGCATCGGTCAGTGAAACACCTGCCAGTCCGACCATCGTTCTGACCAAACGATCAGCGGTTGCAACGCTGCCAGCAAATGATTTTCTGTCCGGCATCTTCGATACGCCATCTTCTACAATTACTTTCATTCCGGTTTGAAGATTTCCGATTACACTTTCCCCGGGCGGCATCCCGGCTGCCCGCATTGCATCCGTAATCAGGGCAATCTTTCCCGGACCTTTGATTTTATAGATTAGTTTCAATAAAGGCGCAGGTAAGTGAATACCATCCGCAATGATTTCCACATCCATGTCATCAATAATGAATGCGCTTTCCACCGCGCCGGCATAACGGAAAGCATTTCTGCGCGTTACGCCCGACATGCCAGAATACAAATGTGTGGCCAGCGTATACCCGTTTTCAAATCCTTCCTGCACTTCTTCATAAATCGCGTCTGTATGTGCCAGGGACACCAGGATTCCCTTCGATCTCAGATATCTGGCGAAAGGAATGGCTCCCTTCAATTCCGGGGCTGCACTCCAGCGTTTGATGGAAGCAGACTGTGATACGATATATTCATATTCTGCCGGGTCCGGATCACGTATCCACCTGGGATCCTGTGCTCCACGCTGACTCATAGCAAAATAAGGTCCTTCGAGATGAACTCCCATAAATTCCGATCCGGATTCATTTAATGGGTATGCTTCGTCATAAGTCTTCAGTGTTCTGACAATATCTTCAGCAGATCCCGTGAGTGTTGTCGGAAATAATGCTGTTGTGCCATACCGGACATGTGTTTTGGCTATTTCAAGAAAGGCCTCCACTGTATTATCCATGAAATCATAACCACCTCCCCCATGTACATGTATATCTATAAAACCGGGTGAAATATATCTGCCGCCCGCATCAACGATCATTGCTCCCGCCATTTCCGGTTCATGGTCAGAAACACCTGTAATAATACCGTCTCTGATCTGCACCGAACCATTTCTCATTATCCCGCCGGGCGTAATAACCTGGCCATTTACTATTTTGATTAAAGATTTTTTTGCGTCCACTTTTATTGGTTATACATGATCATGTAGGATTTTTACAAGCAGTGCCGATGACCATTTATCCAGAAAACAAAGGCAATGAGGGTGCTCCTGCAAAATACTGGCAGGAAAAAGATTGGATACCGGTTTTTCAAAGCAGTCTTTCACCGCCTGTGCCTTTCTGCTGTCAGGCACCGAACATATTATCTGCGCTGATTTCATGATTTGTTTAACCGACATCGTAATGGCCTGCCGGGGTACATCATCGATCCGCTGGAACCAGCCTTCACCCAATTGTTGTTCCCGGCATTTTTCATCCAAATTCACTACAATAAAGGGCTCTTCTGTTTTAAAATCAGCCGGAGGGTCATTAAAACCGAGATGAGCATTTTCCCCGATTCCCAAAAGAGCAACATCGATCCGGATGTTCCGAATGATTCCATTTAATCGAAGGCATTCTTCTGCCGGATTTTTTTCACCATTGATTAAATGGACCTGTTTAAGACCGCCAGTTTTTTGAATGAATCTTTCTTTCAGATATTTCCTGAAACCAGCCGGTGAAGATTCCGGCAATCCAATGTACTCGTCCAGATGAAACATAGTCACCTGCTTCCAGTCAACGTCTTCCTGAGTGAGTTGTTTTAAAGTTTCAAACTGACTGGTTCCGGTAGCCAGTATAATATTTGCAAAACCATTATTTTTAACGGCTGCCCTGATCATTTGTGCCGCCTGCCTCCCGGCTTCCAGGCCCAAATCTACAGGGTCATTCTTTACAATTATTTTCATCCGACAAGTTATCAATAAGCATATCAATTTTCAATATGCAAGATAAGCGTGCCCGGTCCGTCTTTGTGCTCATTTTTTTATGATCTGAATCTGCTTCCGTAATGAAGCTGTTTGATCAGCTCCGCCGCGAGGGCGGGTTTTTCATGGTTATAATGATTTCCATTGTTTTCGCCCGGCAGAATATTCTGATTTATTCTGAAGAAATTCTGGGGATCATATTTCTTCTTGATTTTTGATAAACGTTCATAATTGTGCCTGTAACTCGCTTTGATGCGATCCTGGCCTTCATTCATCATAAAGTTTAAATAAGCTCCCCCTGATGAATACGGATGTAAAGCTTCCCAGTACTCCTTACACCATTTTGTTATTTTATGTGCCTTTGACGGATCCGGATCTACACCCACAATCACTCCTGCATATTTTGCATCCCTGTACGCCCAGGGTGTTTCATCCTTTCCTACCCGGCTGGCAGCTCCACTCAATGGATACAGGTGCATCTGGGAAAGTGCAGTTGGTATTCTGGAACCAAAATCAAAATGCAAATTCCTGACTTCGGCACTCAATTCGTTAAAGAAGTCAGCTCTCCAATACCATTGCAATCCGGGAGGAAGCATCCCATCAAATAATGTTTGAACAGTTGGATAAGGCATTGGACCAACCATGGCGAATAAAGGATTCTTCGCTAATATGGGCCTGAATATCTCCTCGGCTTTTTCTAAATCGCCGGTATAACACCATACAATTCCGCAAAATTGCCTGTTGTGCAGTTCTTCCGGAAATGGTGGTCCGGGAATTACCAGTGTGGCAATAAATCCATTCAATTCTTCCGGTGCATTATGGATGAACGAATGGTACCATTCCATGATTTCATTTGTTTTTTCGATCGGCCACAAAGTCGGACCAGCAAAAACATTTTTGACCGGGTGAGCCTGGAATTTAAATGAAGTCACGATACCGAAATTTCCCCCGCCACCCCGGATGGCCCAGAAAAGATCCGTATTCTGATTGGCATTTACGGTTACAAAACTACCATCGGCCAAAACCATATCTGCTTCCAGCAAATTGTCGATGGTAAGTCCGTATTTCCTTGACAAATAGCCTACCCCCCCGCCCAATGTCAATCCGCCTACACCGGTTGTGGAAATGATGCCGGCCGGAATGGCGAGTCCGAATGCATGGGTCGCATGATCCACTTCACCCCAAACATTTCCCCCGCCTACCCTGACGGTTTTCTTCTCCGTATTCACCCGCACATACTTGATTCCAGATAAATCAATTACCAGTCCGTCATTGCAGAGTCCCAGTCCCCCGCCATTGTGCCCGCCGCCTCTTACTGCCACTGACAAATCGTTTTCTCTCCCAAAATGAACGCAATGAATCACATCTGTGACATCCACGCACTTTACAATCATTCCCGGATACATATTGATCATGGCATTATACACTTTTCGGGCTTCATCATAATGGGAGTCTCTGGGAAAAATAATTTCTCCCCTGATTTTAGAGGTAAACTCATTGATGACTGCATCAGACAGGTTGGTTATTAAGTTTGACATAAAAATATTTTTTGAATCCGTGTTGAATTCAAAACTACACGATGACGTACAGGAAGACCATCACTTTTAGGTCAAATGCAGGTAATTTTGATTCATCTCTGAATCTTTTGTTTTGCTTCTGTAAGAGGAAGTGTCTTTTCGGGATCAATTGCCAGCCATAAAAGGCACCCGCTGAATAACACAATGGCGAGCACATAGAGTGGATAATCGAAATGATGAGTAACCTGAACAATCTTCCCGAAAATCAGGGCAAGCGAAAATGCACCCATCTGGCCGAAGAAATTCATCGCTCCGGTAACCGTGCCGGAATTGTTTCTGCCAATATCTGCGCATACCGAGTAAGATACCATTACGGAAAAAGAGAAGGAAAAATTAGCGCCTATCAGACAGGAGGCTGCGATCATATTATTGGGAGAAATAGCAGCCATCCATAATAAAAAACCACAGGCGCCCAGTCCGAGCATCCCTGTTATTCGCCTTCCTTTTTTCAATCCCTTGTTTTTTAAAAACCAGTCACCCGCAGCTCCTCCGGCAAGAAAACCAGTAACGCCAACCAAAAAAAGAACAGTAGTAATCTCCTTCATGGAATTCTCTGAAAAACCTCTTCCTTCCTGAAGATAAACAGGCATCCATGCGATAAAAAAATAATTGGCCCACTGGCAGCAGAAATACATCAGCATTAACGGCCATAAAGTACTATTTCGAAAAATCAATTTCCATGGTACCAGATCCTGCTGATCTTTATGACGACAGGAGGCTTCGATCATTTTCTTTTCCGGGCCGGGCATTGATGTCATTTGGGAAGGAAAATCCCGGAACCAGGAATAACAAAATACTACCCACACCATGCCTATGGCTGCAATTACAAAAAAGGGAGTTCTCCATCCAAAAGCGGCAGCAATGGGTACTATGATCAGCGGAGCTACTGCGGAACCTAATTGTGACCCGATACCTACCCACGACAATGCTTTCCCGGTTTCATGTACAGGAAACCATCTGGAAACTACCAGGATACTGTTCGGATAGGTGCCAGATTCGCCCATACCAAACAGGAATCGCACGACGATAAGAGAAATCAGACCATTAACAAGACCTGTAACAGCCGTGAACACTGACCACCATATAACGATCCGGATAAACACTTTTCGGGGGCCGATGCGGTCGCCAAGCATACCGGAAGGAATCTCAAATACCGCATAAGCAAGCGCGAAGGCCGCCAGTACCCAGCCAAACTGCTCGTTATTCAGATGCAGATCTGATTTTATCCGGACACCTACAATGGAAATGCAGATACGGTCCAGATACGTCAGTGTGGTGAGTGAACAAAGCAAAACCAGGACACGAAAACGATATGGAATTAAGTTATTAATTATTAGTTATTAGCTATAAATATTACTGTAAAATCTTGATAATGGAAATTTTTCTGACAACGCGTAGAATTGCGATATCCTGTTAAACTATCCGATTGGAATTTGTATAGTAAACTCAGTTCCTTCTCCCTCCCGGGTATTAACAATCAATGTACCCTTATGCGATTTGATGATATCATAACTTAAAGACAACCCAAGCCCGGTACCCTGACCCGCAGGTTTTGCTGTAAAGCATAGAAGAAAAAATTCTACTTTATTGCTAAGCTAAACCATCACTCACCGGAGACTGTAATTTTAGACCGAATGCATGTAAAATTGGTTCAAATCAGTATCGCCATAGAAAATCAAATTATTTCAAAAAAATCCCCGGTTCTCATTTTAAAAAATTATATTTAGTTGACCTTTTTTTGAAAAACAATCTTATTGTGAGGAGACAGAATTTCCGGATATCCTCAGTATTATTAATTCTTATAATATTAGGAACAGATCAGGTATGTTTTGGCCAGAATTCAATTCTGCAGAATACTCATATCAGAGGGTTCATGGAAGTGGATGCTTCCTATCATGACAACAAGGTTTCTTTTGGTTTTGGTGAACAGGATTTATTTATCACTTCCCAACTTACAGACCGGTTTTCTTTTTTGGGCGAAGTGGTTTTCAAATATGACCCCACTTCTGAAACCGAATTTGGCGTTAGTATCGAGCGGGCCATTGTTAAATACAATTATTACGGAAATAATAATCTCCTTTTAGGCAAACAGCATACTCCCATCAACTTCTGGAATGACACCTACCATCACGGGCGGGTATTTTATCCAACCATAGAGCGTCCACTACTATTTCCGGCAAATTTTATCCCGCTTCACACAACGGGCATAGCGGCTGAAGGACATGACCTCGGAAATCTCAGGTTTGGATATAATCTGTTAATCGGAAATGGTCTTGGATCCACCGATGTGGCAAATAATGACGAGCGTGTTTCTGTTACGGCCGCTGTTCATATCAAACCGGTAGAGAATCTGAAATTGGGTGTTTCTTATTATAATGACGCCATATCTGCCGGTGCTGAAGTATATGGCAAGATTATCCCCGTACAGGTGCATCAGCAATTGTTTACCGGATCGATATCATATTTCGGAAAAAAATTCGAATTATTGACAGAAGGAACACTTGCTTTGGATAACTCGGACTCAACCGGTACCCAGCAGGACTGGGCTTCTTATTTATATGCCGGTTACAGGGTAACCGACAAGTTCGTACCGTATTTCAGAATCGATAACCTTCAGTACGCTTCCGGAGAAGTTTATTATACAAAAAACAATACACAATCATTCATTTTAGGCATGAGATATTATGTTGACCCGCTCCTGGTTCTCAAGCTGGAATATCAGCATCTGAATACGGAGCTTCAGGGAAAAACATACGCGGTTACATTTCAGGTAGCCGTAGGTTTTTAAATGGAATAAGAGTATGAGATTTAACTTATTCAGATATGATTCACTGGTGAAATATTCACTTATCTGCATGGTTATGCTTTGTTCTTTATCGTCCATAGCACAAGAAAACAACCTGGTGGTAATCGGAAACCAGACAGGGGTACCCGGGGATATAAAAATGAATGAGCTAAAGGCTGTATTCAGAGGGGAGAGGCAAAGGTGGAGTGATGGCACTAAAGTAATTATTGCAATGATCAAAACAACAACCCCGCTGGGAAATGCGATCAGCGAGAAAATCTATTCCATGAATGGGGATGGAGTGCGCGGATTCTGGGCAGGGATTTCATTTGCGGGAAAATTTGATCCTCCCAACGTGTTTAATACTGAAGCCGAAGTTGAAGCCTTTGTTTCACAAAACCCGGGCGCCATTGCAATCCTCGACAGGGTCACCGCTACCCCGGATATAAAAACTATTCTGGTGTCGGGAAAAAAGACATTCTGAATGAAATGAGGAATAACCAATTCAGTTTCTCCTTATGCGAATAAATTTAAAAAACAAAATCTGGCTAACGATTCTTACTATTGTTTTGATGTTCTCTTTTTTTACTTTTTTGTACTTCCCCGCCCGCCAGGAACAATACCTTCTCAAGAATTATAACAATGAAGTGCAAAATCTCGCTAAGACAGTAGCGGTCGGCGTTGAAATCGCTATTAATGAACAGAACTTTAAAGGAATAAAAAAAGAAATTGAAATCGTAAAAAATGATCCCAGGTTAAGCTTTGTGAGTTTGCTGGAAGAAGATACAGTCTGGACCGGAAAACCAGGTCAATATATTATCCATGACAGCATCATAACATCTTTCCCGGAAAAAGTTTCCGTTCCGTCTGAAATTTCGTCTAATGGTTTATTGATCGTAAAACGGGCTTCCCTGAATACTAAATTAATGAATGGAAACGGTGCCATAATGCTGGGTTTTAAAACGGCAGAAATCACGCAAATCAGGGATCGTATGCGTAAAGTCTCCTTCCTGGTCAGTGGAGTGGTTTGTTTAATCGCTATCCTTGTCGGTTTCTGGCTGTCCAGAAATATTTCAAAACCCATACTTGCGCTTAGGGAAGCAGCACGCCTGGTAGGAGAAGGTGACCTGGAACAACGGGTAAATAAATCAACCAGAGATGAAATTGGAGATCTTACGGAAGCCTTCAATAAAATGGTTGAAGATCTGGGAAAAACGCGCGCTGAATTGAAGCAGACAAATATTACACTTGCTTCAACGAATACTGCGCTAAAAGCGTCTATGGAAGATCTAAAAGAAGCACAGGACCAATTACTCCAGGCCGAAAAAATGGCGTCCCTGGGTCAGCTCACCGCCGGAATCGCCCATGAGATAAATAATCCTATCAATTTCGTGTCCGCGAACATAACACCATTAAAAGAGGATCTGGCGGACGTTTTGCTGGTACTGAATTGCTACGACAGGATCATCGAAGAAAAAAAATTGCAAGCGGATTTTATTGACGCAGAAAAATTAAAAGTTGAAACTCATTTCGGCACAACCGTAGAGGAAGTAAGAAAATTGCTTACGGGAATCGAGGATGGCGCCCGGAGAACTTCAGAAATCGTAAGGGGATTGAGGAATTTTTCCAGGATAGACCAGAATGTATTTAAGAAAACAAATCTGAATGACTGCCTTGAATCAACCCTAACTTTATTACATAGTTCTTACAAAAACAGAATTGAAATAGTTACGAAATATGGAGATATACCGGAAGTGGATTGCTTTCCGGGACAGATTAATCAGGTATTAATGAACATTCTTTCAAATGCAATTCAATCCATTCCTGAAACCGGCAAAATATTTATCAGTACCCGGGTAACAGGGGATATGGTGAAGATATCCATAAAAGATACAGGTGGCGGGATGAGTGAGGAGGTACGCAAAAAAATATACGACCCCTTTTTTACGACAAAGGAAGTTGGAAAAGGAACTGGTTTAGGTTTATATATTTCTTATGGCATTATTGAAAAGCACAATGGAAAGATAGAAGTGTTTAGCAATGTAGGGGAAGGAACAGAATTTGTAATTTCAATACCTATTACACAACAAATACCCGTTTGATCATGGAACAGCAGATTACGTACAATATACTCTATGTAGATGATGAGATCAACAATCTGAATTCTTTCCGGGCTGCGTTGAGGAGGAATTATAACGTCTTCACGGCTCAAAGCGGAGAAGAAGGAATTGAAATAATATCCAAAAATGATATTCATGTGGTCGTAACAGACCAGAGAATGCCCAATATGACCGGGGTCCAGTTTCTGCAGCATATTCCCGGTGATCAGGATAATATTCGTATTATCCTTACCGGATTCAGCGATATCGAATCCATTATAGAAGCGATCAATACCGGAAAAATATATCGTTACATCACTAAACCCTGGGACAAAGAAGAATTAAAAATTACCATCGACAACGCGGTTGAAACGGTTATGCTCAGACGGAATAACAAAAAGCTGATCAGCGAACTCCAGGCGAATAATGAACACCTTGAAGAAAAGGTTAAAAGCAGAACAGCGGAAGTGGAAAGACAGAAAGAGCTTATACAAGCCGCCAAAATGCAATCTGATTCACTGCTGCTGAATATTCTGCCGGACGAAATAGCAGAAGAATTAAAAAGATTCGGAAGATCTTATGCCAGGAAACATCAGGAGGTAAGTGTATTATTTGCAGATATCAAAGGATTTACCCTGGTGGCAGAGACCCTTTCACCTGAAAAACTCGTAACGGCACTGGATGAAGTGTTCCGTGCATTTGACAATATCGTTGACAAATACGATATGGAAAAAATAAAGACTATTGGAGATGCTTATATGTGTGCCTGTGGCCTTCCCCGATCTGATGCGGAGAATGCTATAAAAGCAGTAAAGGCTGCGATCGATATGCATCAATTCATACACGGGTTTGGCCTGGCCTGCAGAATTCAGAATTTGCCTGAATTTGAAATCCGAATTGGCATCCACACCGGACCAGTTATAGCAGGGGTGGTGGGGAGCAGGAAATTTGCATATGACATCTGGGGTGATACCGTAAACTTAGCCTCTTTAATGGAACAGCATGGTCAGGTGGGAAAAATCAATATTTCAGCAAGCACCTATTCATTGATCAGAGACCATTATGCGTGCACCCATCGCGGAAAAATAGAGGTTAAAAGCAAGGGAGGGATTGATATGTATTTTGTGGATGACCCCCGCTCAACGCCAGCATGATGACATCTATAATTTCAGAAACAGAAACGGCACTGTTTTGGTACCCCTTTTTACCGGTATGGTCGCATAAATGATTTGAATATCAAGACTTAAGACAATTGGGCAATGAAAGGGCCGGTGTAATCAATTCGTTTTTTAAGAATACGCTAAATACTTAAATTGTTAGAGATATACGCTTACATTAGTGTAACGAAGTTATAGTATGGGACCCTCTTCTTTAATCATCCTTTTTTTCGCGGCGATCGCATTTGCTGCCGGAGGAATATTGGTATCGAAGATATTTGTAAAAGGGTCGAAAAACCTCCAGAAAGGACAGCCCTATGAATGTGGCATTCCGGTAACAGGCTCTCCATGGAATCAGTTTAACGTAGGATATTATCTGTTTGCCCTGATCTTTTTAATTTTTGATGTGGAACTGGTTTTCATGTACCCCTGGGCGGTCGTTGTTAAAAAAATGGGCCTGCCTGCCTTAGTGGAGATATTGGTTTTCCTGTTCATCCTGTTTATGGGATTTCTATACGCACATAAAAAAGGAGCGTTGAAATGGGTGTGAATGAAAAAATGGACAAGACTGACTTCCCCGGAAAGATTCATGAGACGGCGGGTGGTGGTATCGTTTTGAGTAAACTGGATGATGTGATCAACTGGGCCCGTTCCAATTCCCTATGGCCGCTGACATTTGCCACCAGTTGCTGCGGTATTGAGATGATGTCCGTGGCGTCTGCAAAATATGATTTCTCCCGATTTGGTTTTGAAGTGGCCAGGGCAACACCCCGTCAGGCAGATGTGATTATTATTGCCGGAACGATCGTAAATAAAATGGCGCCTGTTTTAAGACGACTCTATGATCAGATGGCGGATCCTAAGTACGTTATAGCCATGGGCGCCTGTGCCATCAGCGGAGGGCCTTTTTTCTACAATACCTATTCCGTGGTGAAAGGAGCGGATCATGTTATTCCGGTCGACGTTTATATACCAGGCTGCCCGCCCAGACCTGAGGCTTTATTACATGCCCTTATTACTTTACAGGGAAAGATAAAGGCAGGTTTAACGAGAGAGCAAATTAAAGAGAGCTCATATTTAAATCCATAAAATATTCTGAAGGAAGATATGCTGAATGAGGATTTAAAAACCAGGCTCACCGGGATATTATCTCTCATTAGTTTTGAAGAGGGGGGTGAATGGCTCAATATAATGGTTCCTCCGGAAGACTTAAAAGCATTTGTATGGCAACTCCGGTCAGACCCGGACCTCTTCATGGATTACCTTTTCTGTTTGACCTGCGTGGATTGGAAAACACATTTTACCATCGTCTATCATTTTTCTTCTACCCGTTACAGACATAATATCGTCGTGAAATCGAAAATCGACAGAATGAATCCTGAAATAGAAACGGTTTCTGATATATGGCGTACAGCGGAAATGCTGGAACGAGAAGTATTTGATCTGTTTGGTGTAAAATTCCTGCATCACCCCGACTTGAGAAGACTCATTATGCCGGATGATTGGGTGGGATGGCCATTAAGAAAAGATTTTGAAGACCCTGTTAATATGATCCGGTTGTAAATATCAGGATAAGGAAAGTTTAAAAGAAAATGATTGAGGAAATAGGCAGAACCACGGAAGGTGACCTGATCATCAATGTAGGGCCGCAACACCCAGCAACTCATGGTGTATTACACCTCGTTATCACCCTGAACGGCGAGACCATAAAAAAAGTGGAGCCGCATCTGGGGTATATACATCGTTCCATCGAAAAGATGTGTGAGAGCCTTTCTTACCGCCAATTTATTTATGTGACCAGCCGGATGGATTATCTGTCCTCTCATATCAATAATCACGGCTGTGCGTTATGCGTTGAAAAAGGATTACAGATTGAAGTGCCGCAGCGGGCACAATATATACGGGTAATCATGGATGAGCTTACCCGTATTGCATCGCATGAATTGTGGTGGGGAGCCATGGCTATGGACCTCGGCGCATTTACCCCCTTCTTTCACGCTTTCAGGGAAAGAGAAACTATTACAGATATCATGGAAAAGACCTGCGGCGCCAGGCTCACCATGAATTATATCGTGCCCGGTGGTGTAATGGCCGAATTGCATCCCGATTTTCAAAAAGACGTAAAGCAGTTCATTCAATTATATAAATCAAAATTTGAGGAGTACAACGAACTCGTAACCGGAAATGTGATCTTTCAAAACAGAATGAAATCTGTGGGTATTTTGTCAAAGGCAGACGCTATTTCATATGGTTGTACGGGACCCGTGGGCAGGGCCAGCGGTGTTTTATGCGATATCAGAAAACTATATCCTTATGACATTTATCATAAAGTAGATTTTGAAGAGATTACAGAGACGGAAGGAGACTCATTTGCGCGTTATATGGTCAGACTGAAAGAAATGCAGCAAAGTATCGGAATCATCGAGCAGTTGCTTGACAATATTCCGGAAGGAGAATTCCAGGCGAAAACAAAGGCTGTTTTAAAATTACCCAAGGGTGAATTTTATCAAAGGGTTGAAACGGCGAGGGGTGAATTGGGTGTTTACATTGTCAGCGAGGGCGGCACAACTCCTTACAGGATTAAATTCCGATCACCTGGTTTTTCCAATCTTTCGGCCCTGGAACATATGGTAAAGGGATTGAAAATTGGCGACCTGGTTGCTGCCATGGGATCACTGGATTTGGTCATACCGGATATTGACCGATAAAAACGAATGATGTTTAGCTTAGAAAATATAACACGTCTTATTCATGAATGGCTGAACCAGCATTTCAGTCCTTCAATGGCATTGTTTACAGAATTTATACTGGTTGGCCTTTTTGCCATCACGTTATTTGCTTTACTGGGGCTGGGCCTGGTCTGGATGGAGCGCAAAGTAGCGGCCGTTATGCAAATCCGCCTGGGACCAAACAGAGTGGGTCCTAAAGGTATCTTTCAAACAACAGCCGATACATTAAAACTATTGATGAAAGAAGGATTGGTGCCCGATGGTGCAGATAAATTTCTTTTCAACCTGGCTCCGTTTATCGTCATGATTGTTGCCATGCTCATTCTTGCGCCGATCGCATTTGCAAAAAATCTGCAGATATGGGATATCAATATCGGCGTTTTATATCTGTCGGCTATTTCATCCTTATCCGTTATCGGCATTCTGATGGCCGGATGGGCAAGTAATAATAAATATTCCCTCTTGGGCGCCATGCGGAGCGGTGCACAAATAGTCAGCTATGAACTGTCGGCTGGTCTTTCTGTACTTTCCATCGTTGTCATGACGGGCAGTCTGAGCATCAGGGATATTATTCTTTCACAGGAGAATGGCTGGTGGATTTTCAAGGCCCATATTCCCGCTATCATCTCCTTTGTCATATTTATAATTGCCGTAACAGCCGAAACGAACCGGGCACCATTTGACATGGCGGAAGCAGAAAGTGAATTAACCGCGGGATTCCATACAGAGTATTCCGGAATGCGGTTTGCCCTTTTCTTCCTGGCTGAATATATTAATATATTTATCGTCTGTGCGATTGGCGCCACGATATTCTTTGGAGGCTGGATGCCTCTGCATATCGGACACTGGCAGTCATTCAATCATGTAATGGATTATATTCCATCTTCCGTCTGGTTCCTTGGTAAAACGCTCGGTCTGATATTTTTGATCATGTGGTTCAGATGGACATTTCCGAGGCTGAGGATTGATCAGTTACTGAATCTGGAATGGAAATATTTGTTGCCGATCAGTATGTTCAATTTGTTATTAATGACCATCGTGGCCATTTCGGGTTGGCATTTTTAAATGATGCAATATGTTTTTAAAAGATTATATACGGGATGTGTACAGAGCTGTCAGATCGATGCTGAAAGGCATGCGCATGACGGGATATTATTTCACCCATCACAAAGAAATAATCACAGAACAATATCCCGATAATCGTGAAACACTAAAACTGGCAGACCGTTTTAGGGGGGAAGTTGTTTTGATACATGATGAGAAGAATGAACATGCCTGTACGGGCTGTTCCGCATGTGAAATTGCCTGCCCCAACGGAACCATCAAGATTATCAATAAATTCGATATATCTCCGGAAGGAAAAAAGAAAAAAGCCATCGATACTTTTGTCTATCACCTCGAATTATGCACCATGTGCAACTTGTGTATTGTGGCCTGTCCGACAGATGCCATTAAAATGGCTCAGACTTTTGAACATAGTGTTTTTGACCGTAGTAAACTCACAAAAAAATTAAATAACGAAGGATCAAAACTTCGGGAGGGAATAGAATAATGAACGCATCAGTCATCATATTTTATATTCTGTCGGCCTTTATTCTTGGAACCGCTTTGCTGGCAGTAACAACCAGGAAGATTTTCCGTTCTGCCATATTTCTTTTGTTTACGTTAATTGGTACTGCCTCTTTATTTTTCTGGATGGGTGTTGAGTTTGTGGCTGCGGTTCAAATTATTGTTTATGTCGGAGGTATCGTCGTGCTGATCATTTTTTCCATTTTTCTTACTCAGAAATCAGGAGAAGAAATGCCAAAGCCACTCAGGAACCGTTCCCTGTTTTCCGCCCTGGCATTATTGTTTGGATTTGCATTTACATATCGTTTGATTTATCAATACACGTTTATACAACCGGGGCCTCATTCATTTGACGTAAAAGTGGCGGATATAGGCACCCAGATGCTGAGCACAACAGAACACGGATTCGTGCTGCCCTTTGAAGTAGTCAGCATTTTATTACTTGCTTCGATGATTGGTTGTATTGTAATTGCCATGAAAATAAAACCAGTCGAAGGAAATGAAAAATGATTACCTGTTCAACCCGGAAAAAATAAAGTCTGCTGCCGTCTCATGAATGAAATATCCATAACGCAAATCCTTTTTGTCAGTACCGCCCTGTTTTTCATTGGCATGTACGGGCTCTTTACCCGTCGTAATATGATTACCATGCTGATGGCTATTGAAATTATTCTGAATAGCGTCAATATTAATTTTGTAGCCTTCAATAAATACCTGTACCCGGGAAAACTCGACGGCGTATTCTTCGCGATTTTTATCATAACCATTGCGGCTGCTGAAGCAGCGATGGCCATAGCCATTATCATTAACTTATACAGGAGCCATCATTCCATCGATGTGGAAGATGCAGACGAAATGAAATATTAAACATGAGCCCATATTTTTTTGTAGTATTTGTACCGATCCTGCCCCTGGTAATTTTTTTTATACTGGGGTTATTCGGCAAAAAATATATCAGAACTTTTTCCGGTACGCTGGGTGTCGTTTCATTATTCGTCACTACCCTGTTGTCTCTTTATACGGCTTATCAGTATTTTTTTATTGACGGGAAAGAAAACGGTATATATCAGCATATTATTGCACTTAAATATGCCTGGCTTCAGTTCGCACCCGGGCTTTCTATTGATATGGGAATCCTGCTCGATCCCATCTCCGTCATGATGATCGTGATCGTAAGTTTTATTTCCCTGATGGTTCATATTTTCAGTCTCGGTTATATGAAGGGTGAAGAAAGGTTTGCTACGTATTATGCCTTCCTTTCTCTGTTCACTTTTTCCATGTTGGGGCTGGTACTTTCATCCAATATATTTCAGATATATATTTTCTGGGAGCTGGTGGGCATTTCATCATTCCTGCTGATTGGATTTTATTTTGAAAAACCATCCGCCGTTTCAGCATCCAATAAAGCGTTTATTGTAACCCGCTTTGCTGATTTTGGCTTTTTGATCGGTATCCTGATACTCGCTTTTTATAGTGGCACCCTGGATTTCGGTACGCTGATTGAAAGACTCACTTCCGCCGGTTCATCACAGTTTATCGAAATACATTCTGCCACCTTTTTAGGTATTTCCATGCTGACCTGGGGATTGGGTTTAGTCTTTATCGGAGGTGCCGGCAAATCGGCGATGTTTCCTTTGCATATCTGGTTACCGGATGCAATGGAAGGCCCGACACCCGTGTCAGCCCTGATCCATGCTGCGACAATGGTGGTTGCAGGTGTTTTTTTAGTCGCACGGTTGTTCCCGGTTTTCTCCATTGATCTGACAGTGCTGGAAATAGTAACCTGGGTAGGTGCATTCTCTGCTTTATTTGCTGCCGTCGTGGCTTGCACACAGACAGATATCAAAAGAGTGCTGGCTTTTTCGACCATGTCGCAGATTGGATTTATGATGTTTGCTCTCGGGGTTTCTACATATGGCGGACAATCCGGGTTGGGATTTACGGGTTCGATGTTTCATCTGTTCACCCATGCATTTTTTAAGTCATTGTTGTTCCTGGGTGCCGGGGCCGTCATTCATTTTGCACACACCAATGATATAGGAGAACTGGGTGGTTTGAGAAAGCTGATGCCGGTAACACATATGAGTTTTTTGATAGCCTGCTTAGCAATCGCCGGTATTCCCCCTTTTTCAGGATTCTTTAGCAAGGAGGATATTTTAATGGCAGCTTACCATTCGAACAAACTAATATATGGTATTGCTGTGCTGACTTCGGCCCTGACTGCTTTTTATATGTTCCGGTTATATTACTCTGTTTTCTGGAAAAAAGAGATTCATCTGCATGACAGGACCCATAAAGAAGGGACTATGTCAATGAAACTACCCCTTGTCGTCCTGGCCTTATGTACTGCTCTCGCAGGTTTTGTTCCTATATCTTCCTGGATTACATCGGATGGGACGCCGATTGTTTCTCATATTGAAATAGGATTTTCAATATTTCCTGTTCTGATGGCCCTGGCAGGTATTGGAATTGCGACCTATTTATATAAATCTGAAAACAACAGGCCGCAATCTATAGCCTCAGCTCTGGGAAAACTTTACAGAGCGGCTTACAGAAAATTTTATATAGATGAATTGTATCTATTTGTAACCCGGAAAATTATTTTCAACGGAATAGGCAGACCTTCAGCCTGGTTCGATAAAAAGATAGTGGATGGTTTTATGAATGGTCTCGCAAATACCACCGCAAAAATTTCCGGATCAATCAAAGGGCTACAATCGGGCAAAGTTCAAAACTATGCGCTTTATTTTTTGGGAGGTATCATTGGCCTCGCAGTTTTATTTATCTATCTAATGAAATAACTAATAATTAATAACCAGTGTTGCTTTCCCTCCTCATCATTTTACCCCTTCTGACCGCACTGGCCGTTTTATGCTGCAAAAGATTTAAACAGGTAAGAGTGGTTTCTTTGATCGGGACATCAGCACAATTCATTTTCTCCTTCGGCCTTCTATTTGACTATTTGAAAGAACGTGCATCGGGTAATCCTGCACAATTTTTATTTGATTGCAATGTAAGTTGGTTTGAACCATTACATATTCACTATCATATTGGTATAGATGGCATTTCGCTGTCGATGATCCTGTTAACTGCCTTTGTTGTTATTGCGGGAATTCTGGTGTCATGGAAGCAGGAAACCCTTCATAAAGAATTCTTTTTTCTGCTTTTAATTTTAAGTGCCGGTGCTTACGGATATTTTATTTCTCTCGACCTGTTCACGCTGTTTTTCTTCCTTGAACTGGCCGTCATACCCAAATTTCTGTTAATTGGAATTTGGGGGAGCGGCAAAAAAGAATACAGCGCGATGAAACTTGCCCTGATGTTAATGGCAGGATCCGCCCTGGTATTTGTTGGATTGATGGGTTTATATTTCAATACCGGCATCAACGGCGTCCGGAGCTTTGACCTGATAGAAATATCTCAAATGCATATCAATAATTCTGTTCAAAATATATTCTTTCCATTTGCATTTATTGGTTTTGGAATTTTTTCAGCGCTTTTTCCCTTTCATACCTGGGTGCCTGACGGACATTCGTCTGCGCCCACTGCAGCGTCTATGTTTTTAGCGGGAATATCCATGAAACTGGGCGGCTATGGATGTTTACGCGTCGCGACATACCTGATGCCCGACGCAGCCCATCACTATTCGCCCATTATTATTCTATTATCAACCATAGCCATCATTTATGGAGCTTTTGCAACCATGATGCAAAAGGACCTTAAATATATAAACGCTTATTCTTCTGTCAGTCATTGTGGTTTCGTTTTGTTAGGGATCGGTATGCTCACACAGACCTCTATCACCGGCGCAGTATTGCAAATGGTATCTCACGGTTTGATGACGGCCCTGTTCTTTGCTGCCATCGGCATGATATACAGCAGAACACATACAAGGCTTACGGAGCAGCTGGGCGGTTTATTAAAAGTGCTTCCGTTTATATCAACAGTCTTTGTGATTGCAGGTCTGTGCTCATTGGGCCTTCCGGGCTTAAGCGGTTTTGTTGCTGAGATGACGATATTTATGGGTAGCTGGAAAAATCCAGACAGGTGGTACCGCCTGGCTACAATACTGGCCTGCGCATCCATTGTTGTTACGGCAGTATATATTTTACGGGCCGCAGGAAAGTCGGTGATGGGCCCCATTCGAAATTCCCAGTATAATCAATTAACAGATGCGGGTTGGAATGAACGGCTCGCCGCAGGACTATTAATCACGGGAATTCTTGCGATTGGTATTGCTCCCTTCTGGTTATATGATCTGATCACACCCGGCACTGAATATATAATTCAACACGTAGGGAAAGCCATTACGCTGAAATGATAAAAGACTATGGGTATTGACTTTTTAGTATTAATGAAACAGGAATGGGTGGTCGTAGCGATCTTATTTATCCTGTTATTCATAAAAGTGTCCGGAAGTGACTGGCAAAATGAAAATATCCTGAAATTGGTGAACATCCTTTTATTTATAAACCTGATCACCGGATT
Organism: uncultured Bacteroidota bacterium; assembly: GCA_963759335.1. Lineage (GTDB taxonomy): Bacteria > Bacteroidota > Bacteroidia > Chitinophagales > Chitinophagaceae > Puia. The sequence continues at coordinate 649,434 of CAVWYU010000017.1, read as the reverse complement.
TCTTGGGTACAGGGAAGGCATTCTATTCAACGAAATGTTTAAGACATCTCATCTGATCATCACAGAGAAAAACATTTTATCTCTCGGAACTTTTATTATCAGCCTGCAATCGTATTCATGGCTAAAAAACAATAAACAAACCCTGGAGTTTTATTTACTTCTGTTGTCAACACTGCTGGGCATGTTTTTCATGATCTCAGCGGGTAACCTTTTAATGTTTTATTTAGGATTGGAATTGTCAAGCATTCCTTTGGCCGCCCTCGCCAACTTCGATCTCGATAAGAGGAAGTCCGGCGAAGCCGCATTTAAATTTATTATCTCTTCTGCTTTTTCATCCGGACTTTTATTATTTGGTATATCACTTGTTTATGGCACGACCGGAACCCTGACACTATCGGCTCTTTCTCAACATCTGGACGGCAGCCCTTTACAAATATTTGCCTTCATTTTATTAATCTCCGGCTTCGGTTTTAAAATTTCGGCAGTCCCTTTTCACCTATGGACTGCAGATGTTTATGAAGGTTCTCCGGTTACCGTCACATCTTATTTTTCAGTTATTTCCAAAGGATCCGTGTTGTTCGTATTTGTGACGGTATTGTATACTGCGTTTAAATCTTACGCAATAACCTGGAATCATATCCTTTTCATTCTTTCTGTGCTTACCATGGTCACCGGCAATCTGTTTGCAATCCGTCAGAATAATTTGAAACGTTTCCTTGCCTTCTCTTCCATTTCACAAGTTGGGTTTATTTTGATTGGTATATCCGGACAGTCGCAGACAGGAACTGCATCGGTGGTATATTTCATTTTGATTTATACTTTTTCAAATCTGGGTGCATTTGGTGTGATCAGCCTGGTGAGCGCATATACAGGCAGGGAAAATATGGAAGATTATAAAGCATTTTATAAAACCAATCCACGGTTGTCCTGGGTTCTCGCTATTTCATTATTCTCACTGGCAGGCATACCTCCTACCGCAGGTTTTTTTGGCAAATTCTTCCTGCTGATGGCTGGCGCGGGACAGGGAAATTATTTGCTGATTACGATCGCAGCATTGAATATGGTGATCTCGCTGTACTACTATCTGAAAATTATCAGAACCATCTTTATGGATACGAATGAAAATCCGATAACCAGATTATTAACACCCCCTTCCCCCAAACTGGCATTGATTATCTGTACAACCGGTATTATCCTGACGGGGTTCATCGGTTATATATATCAATATATATTTTCAATGAGCACTATATTTTAAAAATAATATTTTAATGGCCATCAATCAAAATCATGTCTCGGAAGAATTGAATGGAGTTAAATGCGCCATCGTAGAAAAAAACGTATCCGCAGACCGTGCTTCCTTTCTGAAACAGCTCCTTCTTTTTAATAAATATAACGTAGAAATCGCGGCATCACCACCACCCAAAACAGCAGCACCGGCCGCTTTAAAAGAAGGTGAAGCAGTTCCACCGACGCCGGCGCCACCTGAAACTTTTTCTGTGGGAGTCACTGATATGATGTTTAATCCCATTAATGCAATATTTGGCAGACTATTGCATGCACCAGATGGCCATGTGGTTACTTTGGCGTATTGGTATCAGAGGGATAAAATATCGCATGATGAAATACCATATTATAATGAAAGAAAATCCTGATGTTATCGATGAAGGCTTTAATTAGCGGAAAGGATAACTGAGCAATTTAAATGTATCATTTAATGGAAAAGTGTCGAGATGTCCGGACATGCCCACATTTTCGATCGTGTAATTGAATCCAACCGCCAGTGTGGACATAGCGCTATCCGGCACTATTTTCTCTATTATAATTCTGTGATTTGAATCGGGAATATCTTTAATCTTCATGGCAGCCAGGGGAGAATCGAATATCGTCTTTCGTCCATTTCTTATAAAAATGCTAAACAGGATATTTTTCTGGTCATTAGAAAAATCCTCATTGGTATACAATTCGTAACGGATTTTCCGCTGCGGCGTTGCTATTTTTTCCGACAGATCTTTTTTGCAGGATACAATTAAGATCAGGAGAACAGGCAAAATTATAAGGTGGTTGATTTTCATTTTCCGATCCGATAAATCTGTATTTCCGGACCGTCAAATGAATGATGCCCTGAAAGAAGATGCAAGTAATTGAAATCAACCGGCTTTTCAATCGCTGTCTTCTCTCCGGCGGGTATTCATATACGAAAGGTTATTTTTATCTGTTGTCTGGTCATTTGTTTCTGTCTGCAATATCCTTCGCGATCCTTTGCGCATCGAGAGAAATTTCGCGCATGACACCGGTTGGTCCAATCCAAAATCCGCAGGCATACAATCCGTTCTTACCAAAATATCTTTGCCTGTCAGCTCTCATCTTTAAATCCTCGGCACGCTCATTGTCAACATGCAAAAATTCCGCGAAATCAGGGTAATACCCAATGGCTGCAATGATCGCATCAAAATCCTCTTTTTCACCGTTTAAAAAATGAACGGTCTTGCCTTCCAGATAATCAATATTACCGTTAATACTGATGTGGCCCTTTCTTATATGTTTTACAGTACCAATGTCAAGGAGCGGAATTTCCCTGTCCCTTTGAATTTGTTCAAATACCCCATACCGCATTTTTCTTAACCCCAGTTTTCTGATGTCACCAAACAAAATGTGCAGCAAAGGGGCAATGATCGCATCTGCCAAACGCGGAGGAAGTTTTGATAATAGCAGGCTTAAACGAAGTACAGGAATCCCCAGAATATCACGAGGGATAATATTCACCGGAGAGCGGACTGACATACATGGTGTGGCTCCCTTTTCATAGAGGTCAATCGCAATTTCACAGGCCGAGTTGCCAAAGCCAATGACCAGTACCTTTTGACCGGTGAAATCCCGGCCCGTCTTATATCTGCTGCTGTGCAATATGCTGCCGGGAAATGTTTCGATACCCTTTAAACTAAACGTTTTTGGTTTACTATAAGACCCCGTGGCAATAACCAGGTTTTTCGATTTGAATGTTCCATTGGTCGATTCGGTAATCCAGCAGTCAGACTCCATCGCTGCCGATTCAACCCTGCTGTTAAAAAAAGGATGAATATCAAACGCCCGTTGATAGTCTTCTAAATATTCGACCACCTGTTGGCGTGACGGATAAAGGGGGATTGTTTTATCAAATTTCTTATACGGCAGATTTGACAGTCCTTTATTTGTATGCAAATGCAATCGATCATAATGATTACGCCAGGGCGCAGCTATATGAGATTCCTTTTCAATAATGATATATTCGATCCCCTTTTTTTTCAAACAGGCAGCTGAAGCCAAACCGGAAACGCTCGCCCCGATAATGAGGGTATTTGTTTGTTTCATGACGACACATTACACCAAAACAGTAATAAGGTAAAACTTTTTTTGTAAAAATGTCGTTCACCCATTCGTAAAAAAACGAACAATGACAGATTGTTTTTTTATAAAGGGAACATCAGAAATTCCCGATGGGTCAGGGGTACTCAGGACGCCTCAAACAAACGGAATTACAATAATAAATTCCGATCCCTCACCTTCTTTTGTATACACTCTCAATTCTCCGCCATGCGCCTGTATAATATCGTAACTCAGGGATAAACCCAGTCCGGTTCCCTGCCCGGTGGGCTTGGTTGTGAAAAAGGGATGGAATATTTTTCCAAGTACTTTTTCGGGAATTCCGCAACCATTGTCTTTTATGGAAATAAAAATCTTTTCGGCGATTTTTTTAGTCCTAACCGAAATTGTTGGTTCGTATCGCTCATCCTGTTGCTTCTTTTTCTCTGTTGTCGCATAAAACGCGTTCCCATATAAATTTAACAGCACCCGCCCCATATCTTGTGGAATGATATTGATCTTGCCAATCGATTGATCATAATCTGTCTCAGTAGATGCATTGAACATCTTCTCCTTCGCCCTCAGACCATGATATGCCAGCCGCAGATATTCATCGGCCAATATATTGATGTCCGTGGGCTCCTTTTTCCCCGAACTTGTCTGCGAATGCTGAAGCATGCCTTTGACGATGGCATCGGCCCGTTTACCATGATGACTGATTTTTTTTTCATTCTCACTGATATTTTCAACAATGGATTTTACTTCTGCCAGATTCCCTTTGTTCATTTCAACCTTCATTTCTTCGATCAACTCAGCGTTGATCTCTGAAAAATTATTTACAAAGTTTAGCGGGTTCTGAATTTCGTGTGCTATTCCCGCAGTCAATTCACCAAGTGAAGCCATTTTCTCCGATTGGATAAGTTGGGATTGAGTTGCCTTCAGTTCCTTAAAGGCATTTTCTATTTTTATTTTACTTTTTTGTTTTTGACTGGCGTTGCGGTAAAATATAAAAGTCAAAAGCAAAAACACACACAATGCTGTTATTAAAAAAATTGACCTTATCCTATTCTGATATCGCTCTTTTGCCTTTTCTATTTCCTGCTGATGCATTACATCATCAAATTTTACCTGACGGAATTCCTGCCCCTTGGTCTGGCTGAAGACGCTGTCTTTCGCAACCAGCATTATTTTAATATATTTCAATGTGCTGTCCGGCTTGCCCGCTGATTCATATGTCTTGGAAAGAAGACGGCTGGCTTCGTACGCAAAATCTACAAAGTGATGCATAAGGCACAACTCAAGCGAGGCAGATGCATAGAAAATACAGGAATCCCCCTCGTTTGTCTTATCATACAACGTAGCCAGATTATTATAATTTCTTGCCTGGAAATAAACATTATTATATAACAGGCTTTCACGTATAGCATCCCTGAAGTATTTGTTTGCCATCTTGTAATTCCGCATGGATAAATAAATATTTCCAAGCGCCCCGATCGCCAGCGCAAAATATTTTTTATAATGATTGGGATGTAATCCAAGATCAAACCCTTTCCGCCCATACCAAAGCGCCGAATCCGGATGCTTAAGAGCAGCATATACAATACCCATTTGCGAATAGGAGGCGTATACTTCTTCCATTGGCTGTCCGATATTGTATTGCCATTGGATGGCTTTAAGAAACTGAAGTTTTGCTTCTTCGAAATTCGCCATCTCGCGGTTCAACAGGCCCATCGTATAATAGGCCTGGGACATAACCTCCGGTCTTTCATTTTTCAATTCTTCTGAAGTCTTCAGATAATCGAGTGCTGCCTGAAGCGCCATAGGGTAGTTCCCTTGTGTATTGAACCCATGAAATGTCGCCAGGTAAGTCAAATATTCACCATAAATATATTTAAGCTTCCCGGAAAGTCCGGCGGATTGTGAAGCATAATAAAAACAACTATCGGATTGAATAAATCCATAATAATCAGCCAGAGAACATAGAGCGAGCACCCTGGTTGTGTCTTCTTTTTTAGCTTCGTTTAACAGTGAATGGAGGTTGTCTGCATATGTTTGCTGCGTGGCACCCACGCTCCACATCAATAAAAAACTGAACAGAAGAATGAATGATTTCATTAATAGGCCGAAATGATATGCCGTACTAAATTAGCTACAATAACCAGTGTTATTCGTCGGGGCGCCGGTAAACTAAAATTTAGATCGATAAAAAGAATCCGGTGACCGGCAAACGCAGTTCACCGACGGTAAAAGTTATCTGCTTTCAAAAGCCATCCATTCCCCGGTTCGTTTTTTCCCCGGTAAACGTTTCCATTAACTTTAAACAAACCTTAATCTATACGGCCATGAAACCCTTTTTTATTTTACCGATCTCCATTTTATTTATAGTCACAGATTGCCACGCTCAGGGATGTGTGGCTATCAGAAATCTTGCGGGTTTTGGACAATTCGCTGCGTTGGGTTACAAAGAGACGAGTAATGAATGGATGTTAAATATCAATAACAGATATATTCATGCTACGCAGGGATTCAAGGGAAATAAAAACGTCACTCCGAAAGATCCCAGTAATGGTTTAAGTCTGTATGAGTACACACTTAATTTCGAATTGAGTAAAACCCTGAAAAACGGATGGGCATTGGCTGTCGATCTTCCGTTTTTATCCAATACAGCAGTGGATCGGGTTGAACATGGATCCGGTGATCGACATTCGACGAGTGCAGTTGGCATCGGCGACCTGCGATTCACCGTTTACAAATGGTTGCTAAACACGAACCGTCCCCGTAAAGGAAATATTCAATTTGGACTCGGACTAAAATTTCCTACCGGAAATTATCATTCAGTGGACTATTTCTATTACAGCAAAACAGATCCTACGCTTAAAATACTGGCACCGGTAGCTGTGGCGATTCAACTCGGAGATGGAGGTACCGGGATCACAACGGAATTAAATTCCTTTTATATTTTTAACCGCTCGTTGAGTGTCTATACAAATTTTTTCTATCTGATCAGCCCGGCAAATGTAAATGGAGTTTCCAGCCTTACACCGGGTGTTGCACCTAATCAGGTATGGGTAGCCACCACAAATGACGTCAATAGCATACCGGACAATTATACACTGCGTGCCGGGGGCAATTATACTTTTGACCGTTTGGTTCTCACCGCAGGCGTTCGGTATGAAGGAGCGCCCGCTTATGATCTATTGGGAAAAAACGACGGTCTGCGAAAAGTCGGTCATATTTTTTCGCTGGAACCCGGAATAGAATATAAATTCAAAACTTCTTTCTTATACACTTTCGTAACCATTCCGCTAAGCAGGGCCACCATCCAAACAGTGCCGGACCGTCGTGCAACACAAATGACCGGTACGTATACGATAACGGGTGGCGATCTCGCGGGTGTTATTTTCTTTTTCGGCTACGCGTTTACATTTTAAAGACCCACTTTGTCACAGCTTGCCTGGTCCATCCACTTTTTTCAGCTCCGGGGAAGAAATATAAGCAATATGTATTTTTACAACTTACCCGCCTGGTTCTCCAATACTACATTTGAAAATACGGCCGTGTCAGATTTGGCCGGAAGATGAGAACAGAAGCCAATACCTACATAGAACGGACCTTCTATATGCAACTGAATCGGATCGCCCACCTGATGCATGGGTTCGCCGTTATTGCTTACAAATAATACAAACGAATCACCACGTTTTTCTATTCCAATACGACCAACATGCGGGCTTACCAGGTCTGGAAGACCCTTACGATTATTGGCACGCACTTCCTTCATTTGTTGTCCCTGCTCAGGACGCCAGGCCAGATGTAATAAACCCCCTCCATGAAGAGCAACAACAGCCTCTTTGGAATCATCATCCAGACTCTGACGTATGATAACAAATGCCTTGCGGTCATCGTATCCTGTGGAATCAGGAAAATTGATATCGGCCGCCAGGGATATATCCCCCGACATTTTCTTCCAGAGATAACGGAATTCATCCCGCTGATACCAAACATTATACCCGGCAGAAACTATCGTATACTGACGAGTCGTTTTATCATAACTGGAAGAGCCGGCGACCAGCGCGGCACCTACATCACTCTGCCCCTGAAATATGCCGATGGGCACATTTTCAGTAATGGTCGCACGATGAAAATTCGCTGGAGGAGGAACCTGTTTGTGTGTTGCAGACCCCGGCAGGGCCCAATCCGGTACTACCACTTTCGCGGCTTCATTCTGGGCTGAAACCTGGCAGGCTGCTATACAAAATGCGAGTACGAAAAATGATTTCTGTAAATACATGTTGATTATTTTAAACATCACAAAAGTTACAAACTATATGCCTCCGGTTCCTGCTAAATAATATAAATTCCTTCCATGTTGTAGCAATGATGTAGCAAAATTCAATATCAGATGTGATTGATGTAGCCCTGAAGTAGTATGAGATAGTTTTACTAAAGGCTCGCTTCCGCAATATTAAACACCAAACCAGCGGGCCGCGCGACTGGAGCCAAAATATTGTTTGTCTAAAGTGAGTTCCTCGGATGGTTCTGAGAACGTTCCTGTTGGCTTCGGTCCTGAAAAAAAATCCACATCCACACGCCCGACAAGGTCCTGACCGAATTCTACATAACAGGATCCGGCTCCGGTATAGGCCGATTGCGGAGAATCGCCTTTCCATTCTGAAATGATGGATGCAGCAGCAACCCTGGCTGCACCTTCTGCAAATACACCAGCCTTCGGTGTACCGACACTTGTAACATCTCCCACGGCATAGACGTTCGGAAAAGAAGTCTTCAGAGTATTTCTGTCCACAGCTATCCATCCATTTACCAGGAGACCGCTATTCCTTAACACTTCGGGTGCGCAATGTTTCGGAATACCGAGAAACAAGTCAAATGGCAATTCAGTATCATCGTCGAAAATAGCTACACGCCGAATCGGGTCAATGGCGCGGACCAGGTGTTTGGGAATAAAGTCAATTTCTCTCTCCTTAAATGCACTGAGTAATGCCTGCGAGGTATCCGGTGATGGCGGAATCGGAACGCTGAAAGGCATCACGATACTGATTTTACAGGATTTCCGCACACCCTTTTCAGTTAAATAATCATGCAGGAGCAAAGCGGCTTCACTGGGGGCCGGCGGACATTTGAATGGTGCCGACGTGACCCCCACTACGGCATGACCTTTTATAAAATGAGGAATCAGTTTACTCAGTTTTTCGGCACCTTCAAATGTATAAAATTCGTTGGCCCCTTCGGAAAGCCCGGGTGTAGCGGTTATATCATAATCAGCGCCCAATGCAATCACCAGCACGTCGGCACCATAGTTCCCTTTATCTGTTATGATTTTTTTTCCAACCGGATCAATGGCCGTGATTGTTTCCTGAAGAAACCGTACCCCGTGCTTGTTAATTTTCCGATAGGGGATTTTTACCGAATCCGGAAATTTGCGTCCAAACATCACATCGAGTTTGGAAAAACCAAAATAAAAACTATCACTTTTATCTATCAATGTCAGATCAAGATCACTTCCAATGGTTTCTGATAATATACTGGTGAGTTCAAGCCCGCCAAAACCGGCACCGAGTACAATAACACGTAGTTTCATATATGATGATTCAGTTGAACGAAAGATTTTTCAAATTACTGAAATGAATAAACCAACAGCACTATGTTACCGGAATTTGAATGACAAATTCAGCTCCATCACCATCATTGGAATGTACAATCAGACTTCCACCATGGGCCTTGACGATATCATAACTCATACTGAGTCCGAGTCCTGTTCCCTGCCCGGTTGGTTTGGTAGTAAAAAAAGGCTGGAAGATCTTATCTACCACCTTTTGCGGAATACCATTTCCATTATCTTTTATCCGGATTTCCCACTTATCGCCGATTTGTCTCGTCCTCACCGAAACAGTTGGTTCAAAGCCCTCAGGCTGCTGTTTATTTTTTTCTGATACGGCATAAAACGCATTATTATAGAGATTCAAAAATACGCGGCCCATATCCTGCGGAACAATCTGAATTTTTTCAGGGGAAGGATCAAAATCTGTTTGAATGGCTGCATGAAAGGTTTTATTCTTTGCTTTCAACCCATGAAAGGCCAGTCGTAAATATTCATCCGCCAGTGCATTGATATCTGTTTTCTCCTTTATGCCGGAACCGGTTCGTGAATGTTGCAACATACCTTTGACGATCGCGTCCGCTCTTTTACCATGATGCATGATTTTTTCCTCATTATCAATGATATCGGCAGTCAGATGTTTTGCCTGACTTATATTCCCCTTTTCCATTTCTTCTCTCATTTCAACCAGCAATTCTTTATTGATCTCCGAAAAATTATTGACAAAATTCAGGGGGTTTTGAATTTCGTGTGCGATCCCTGCGGTGAGTTCTCCCAGTGAAGCCATCTTTTCAGACTGAATCAGTTGAGTCTGGGTTGATCTTAATTCACTTAACGTGTTTTCAGCTTTCGTTCGTTGCTGATCAACCTCTTTTTTCTGCAATTCAAGTGCTTTATTGGCGATTTGTTTATTTCGATTATTCCTGTACAGAATAATGCTAAGCAGAAGAAATATCGCGGCCGTTGCAATCAACACATAATACCTCACCTGGTTTGTAAATCTCTCCCTGGCCGCTTCGATTTCTCTTTGTATATCTTTTTGGCGCTGACCTTCATCAAAATTCAATAGTTGAATCTGCGTCAGTTTAGTCTGATTAAAAATCGTATCCCTGGCGGCCATAAAGATTTTCGTATACTTTAATGCGCTGTCGGAACTGACGGAGCGATTCATAGGATTTAGCAACCAGATTCGCAGCATCTGTGGCCTGTTCGCCAAACTGACGATTTCTGCATAACTCCAAAGCCATTTTTGCATAGTAAATACAGGAATCAAACTGTCCGGTATTTTTAAAAAACTCAGCGTAATTATTAAAAAGTCTGACCCTCAGCAAGGGCACATTAAATTTCTTATCGCTTTCAATTCCGCGCTGGTAGTATTCCCTGGCCAGCTGAATCTTACCGGTCTGCTCATAGACATTCGCAATGGCTGATGCAGCCACTGACATTTGAGCCTGCGCCCGGGAAGGATAACGGGCCACGATATCATAGCTGTTTTTTGCAAAATAAAAAGCAGAATCCCAATTCTTCCATTTCAGATAAACGATCGCCAGATTTAAAAAAGGGCCGAAATTCATCCTGCCCCCTCCAATCGTAATACCTGCCTCCTCATATAATCGTATCGACTGCGTGCATTGATCCCGGGCGGTGGTATCATAACCATTTCTCCGGTTGATCAAATCCCATCAGATTATAACTTCTGGCCATATTTTCCTGCCGGTTATACTCGAATTTCTCAGCAATATGGAGGCTTTTCAACGCCATCTCCAGCGCTTTCCCATAATTGCTCGCAGTGTTTAGTACAAATGCCATTTTTGCATATCCGGAATAGCTGCCATTTGCATAGTTGATCTTTTCTGCGAGTTCAATGCTCTGAACGAAATAGAAAATCGAACTGTCCTGCCTGATGAATGTATAATAATCGCCCAGTGCAATGAATAATTTGACCTTATTGGTGTCATCTTTACTTTGCTTTACCTCCCTCATAAGGCTGTCCGCATAGTTATCATTTACAAAGGCGGAGCCAATATCAGCCTGTGCATTCGCCCCGAGAGTTCCCAGTAAAACGATCACTATTAAAACGAATCTTTTCATATGAAAGAATGTTAAACTACAAATACGAACGCCGCTATCCAATTCAATGCTTAATTCTTACCTTAAAGATGTTTTCAAAAAATCCCGGTCAGTCCGGAAGAATCAGGTCGGGCTAAATCGCTGATATTAGCGTAGAGTAACACTAATGTAGTAATTTAAGAGTAAGTTTTCAGTGAGTGAACAATATAAATTACATGAAATCTGACCTGTTAACAACCCGCATGACATGCCCAAAGGGAAATGGAAAGGCATCGTTTAAATCATTTCAATGAAATCGATTTTCTTTATTTTATTATCCGTTTCGATATGCTTCTCTGCCTTTTGTCAAAACCATTATCTGGACAGTCTGGAAGAACAATTGAGAAATGCGAGGAATGAAGACACAGCCAGGGTGAGGGCGCTCAGTTCTGTTGCTGACTATTATGGCTTTCTTCAGTTCGATAGCAGTTTATTATATGCTACCCAGGTATTACATCTGTCTGAAAAAATAAAATATTCTTTTGGAAAATACCTGGGTTACAGAAGTATGTTTTTTGCTTTTAACTGCCAGGGTAATTATCCAAAGGCTTTGGAAGCTGCATTGAATATTAAAAAAATTGCTGAAGAATATAAAAGTTTAAAGGGTATTGTCACCGTTCCATACTATTTTTTGGGATTGCTCAACCTCGAGATGCGTGATTATCCAAAAGCCCGCGAACAATTTTTTCTGGCTATGTCTAGCCAACGTGAAGCCGGACTGCCCCAATATGATGTGTATTTCGCCTATTCACAAATGGGTAACCTGTATAATGCCTTAAATCAAAATGATTCGGCGTTGTGGTACGCAACCAAAGGTTACGAACTAGGATTACATTCAAGAAAAGATGTTCAAAGATTTTTTGCCCTGGCCAGCGGGGCGCTGGGAAGTGTTTACCAGAAATTACAGCAATACGATACTGCCGAAAGCTATTTTCGAAACGGTATCAGGCAAAGCCAGAAGTATAACAATATATATTTCCTGGCCAGAAATTATAATAATCTGGCAAATCTGTTTGCCAAATTGAACCGCGGAGATTCCGCATTACATTATGGCAAAGTTTCCCTTCGTTTATGCCAGGATCACAATTATGGTGATTACACCCAGGAGGCAAGCAGAATACTTTACAGAATATATGAGTCAGAAAAAAATCCGGACAGCACATTGAAATATTTAAAAATCATGGTGGCTGCCAAAGACAGCGTATTTAACCAGTCCAAGGGACAGCAGTTCCAGCAGTTTGCATTCAACGAAATCCAGCGGCAGCAGGAAATTACAGCTACAGAAGAAAGAAACAGAAACAGGGCAAGGATCTTCACTCTGGCGACCGCATTGAGCATCTTTCTGCTGGTGGCTTTTCTTCTCTACCGGAATAACCGGCAAAAACAAAAGGATAAAATAAAAATCGAAAAAGCCTACGATGAACTTAAACTGACACAGGCTCAGCTGGTACAAAGAGAAAAAATGGCTTCGCTGGGAGAACTCACAGCAGGGATCGCACATGAAATTCAAAACCCCCTGAATTTTGTCAATAATTTCTCTGAAATCAATACCGAACTCCTCGACGAAATGGAACAGGAATTAAATACCGGAAACCTTGAAAACTCCAGAACCGTTTTAAAAGAAGTCAGGGGAAATGAATTGAAAATAAATCAGCACGGCAAAAGAGCGGACGCCATCATCAAAGGGATGCTGCAGCACAGCCGAAGCCATTCCGGTGAAAAAGAATTCACGGACATCAACGCGTTGGCAGAAGAATACCTCAGACTGAGTTATCACGGCTTTCGCGCAAAAGAGCATTTATTTAACGCAACCGTGCATACCATATATGATAATCAAATCAAAAACATCAGTGTAGTTTCACCGGACCTCGGGAGGGTTTTTCTCAATCTTTTTACCAATTCGTTTTATGCCATGAACGAAAAAAGAAAGCAGTTTCCGGAAGGATATCAACCTGAATTGTCTGTTCAGACAAAAATGACAGGCAGCAAAGTTGAAATAAGAATAAAAGATAATGGTACCGGCATCAATCAAAAAATTCAGGACAAAATATTTCAGCCCTTTTATACGACCAAGCCTACCGGACAAGGAACGGGACTTGGGCTGTCACTAACTTACGATATCATAAAGGCACATGCCGGCGAAATAAGCGTGCGTTCTGAAGAAGGTGAATTTACAGAGTTTGTTGTCCTGCTTCCGGCTTAAGATTGAATGAATCAGGGTTTACTAAGCAAGTCCATTGACCATAAAATCGGAAAAAGATTTTCGGGTCAGGTTAATGCGTACATTAAAAAAACAGTTGCCGCCACCCATGACGACGACAGCTTTTTCCCGCCAGTAATCCAGCGCCTGAATATTACAAAAACAATTGACCCACACTTCTTTTTCACCCTTCCTGTTATATACGACGATATACTGGCGGTAATAGCGTTTCAGGTCAATAACATAATCGCCGATCTTCAGATCCTGATCGGGAAGTTTTTTAACGATTTCCCTGTAGGTCGTGGTTTGCGAATGGTTGTATCTATTGACACAATAAGAAAGCACCCTATCAATATTGGAAAAATCTTCATTATTCAGAGTAGCCTGTGTGCAGTCCGGAGGCAGGGAAGTATATACCGCAGTATCGAAAGGAAGAATTACATAATGATCAGAAGCGGCAGACTGACCATTACTTAAGAAGCCGGATGTGAGAAAAACCAGGCACAAAATGTATTTCATAAGAGTAAATCTAGATTACAATCAGATCTTTTGCAATAGCTCTGGCCTGTTTATTTGGTCAAAAAATTAAGAGCGTATTTCTCCGGATTTTGTATCTCCTTCCGTAAAATAACGCCATGAAAGGTCAAATGTTGCTTCGCCTCATCTAAACCCGAAACCTTAAAAGCGGGTGCTCTTGGATGTATTGACTTCATTTTCAATACCAACATGAAACTGTATGTCCGCGACAGGATACAAGAGTCCACAATTGGGAATCAGCGCCCTTGATATTTACTGAATTACTCCGTACGTAAAGCTGTTACCGGGTTAGACCGGGCGGACTTCCAGATTTCATAACTGACCGTCAGCAACGTAACGATTAATAATCCGGTCAGGCTGAAGATAAAAATCATCGGACTGATCGTAATCCGGTATACAAATCCCTGCAGCCACTTATGGGCAAAATACCAGGACACCGGAATGGCTATCAGACTCGCTACGATAAATATTCTGATAAACACAGAAGCAAAAAGAGCAACCACCTGTTTATCACCGGCCCCCAATACTTTTCTGATTCCGATTTCCTTGGTTTTCTGTTCCGCCGTGTAAGAGGCCAGACTTAACACACCCAAAACGGTTATGAGAATCGCCAGGACGGCAAATATTTTTGCCAGTGAAGATATTGTGCTCTCCACCTGGTACATCCGGTTAAATTCATCACTGACAAACCAGTGATCGAATCCGGCGCCTGGAAAAGAGACCTTCCATTTTTTCTCAATATCTGCAATTTTCTCCTGGAATTTGCCGGCTGGCAATTTGATATATGTGATCTTATCGATTTGATCGAGATGGGGATTCAGCACCAGTGGCTCTATCGGCTGGTGCATTGACCGGAAAGGGAAATTTTTCACGACCCCGATCACCCGGTACAGCCGGTTTGTATCACGGGTATCTTTTACCATGGTACCCATTACATCGCCGGCGGGTTTGTTTAATGCCAGTATTGCAGCTTCATTCAGTATAAGAGAATTGCTGTCATTCAGATTGCCCAATTGAAAGTCACGGCCGTTAATAAATTCCAGATTAAAGGTTTTTGGAAAATCGTATTCCACGCTCAGTTGGTTCCATTGCATGTCCTTGTCTGCCAGGGCTGGAAATTTAAACGTCCGTCCAATAAATCCAAAATAATCCAGTCTGGGTAAATGATTGGCCATAGTCACATGTTCAATCTGCGGATCCTGCAGCACCGAACGTTTAAATGTTTCAAATCGTTCCTGTTGAGCGATCCCGCCAAAACGTATTGCCATCAGCTGGCTGCCCTGTTCATTCAGTTTCGTCGTTTTCAGCTGATCCATTTGTTGTATTACGATCAACGTGTAGATGATCAAACCCAGTGAAACAGTATATTGAATGGTGACCAGTGTTTTGCGTAAAAATTCAGCACCCTTCCCTTTTATAATCTGACCCTTTAATACTTTGACCGGTTGAAAAGCCGACAGGTAAAGGGCGGGATAAAAACCGGCAATGAAAGTCATGAAGAGCACTATTATCCCGATGACGGTCAACATGTAGGGATCCAGCAATGATTCCATAGTGAAGGATTTGTGCGCCACCTGGTTAAACGGATGCAGAAAAATAAATACCAGCAGTGCCGACATCAAAAGGGCACAAATCGTCATTAAGAAAGATTCCAGAAAAAACTGGGTAGCAATTTCAAAGCGCATGCTCCCAAAAGATTTTCGCAGACCCACTTCTTTTGCTCTTTTAACAGAACGTGCGGTGGCCAGGTTTGTATAATTAATACAGGCAATCACCATAATCATAATGGCTATCACACTAAAAATGGTGAGATAAACTTTGTCGCCATGCGTGTTGGAATTATCCTCCCATAAAATTTTAGAATCGAAATGGATATCAGCCAGTTTGATGGTGAAGCCCTCGAATTTTGAACCCGGGGGCACATTCCCGGCGCTGGATTTCAGCATCTGAGCGGCGAGTGTATTTAAAATTGCATGAATGGGCTTGATATCAGCACCCGGTTTGAGTACAATATAACTTTCAAAAAATTCTTCATTCTGACTGAAATGGTCGCCTGCTAAATATTCGTCAAAATGCTCACCATACACCGCATGCAGGGCATTCATATTAATAATATAATCGGGCTTGAAATGTGAATTGGCAGGGTAATCCCTGTAAATACCGGTTACCACAACATTCACTTCCTGACCCCTGGTGGCAAAAACATGTTTAAGAGAAATGATTTTTCCCATCGGATCCTCTTTACCAAATAAATTTCGCGCACCGGTTTCGCTGATTGCTATCGTATTGTAATTACCAAACATTTGTTCGCTGCTACCTCTCAGAATATCAAAGTATAGTATCTTATTAAAACCAGGTTCGGCCCACACAATCTTTTCTGTCAATACGATCTTATCAGTCGGTTTATAATTAAGAGAAGTAGGATATCCGATATTGTCGATCCGTGTACTATGCAATATTTCACTGCGATTATCCTGCAGGTATCGCATGAAAAAACCAGGGGCCACTGAATTGTCAAAGCGCTGACCGTCGGGGTTTATAAAAGTACATCCGATGCGGTATGTATCTTTATAGTACGGTTGCATGGTATCATACCGCAGCTCATCGCTTACATATAAAAAAATCAGAATGGCACTGGCGAGACCCAGAGACAGGCCGAAAATATTCAGTAAAGAGAAAAACTTCTGGCGTTTGAAATTGCGAAAGGCGATCAATAAATAATTGCGGAACATGGATAAATCATTTTATGATTATTTAATAATTTATTCTCCATGTGAATCCGAATGGATAAAATTTCCCGGAAATAATACGGAATACAGTCCGTTAAAGATCTGTATTAAGTTCTATAAATATTCCTCCAACGAAAAGCCAATTATGATAAGCGGTAGCTTTGTGATGAATTCCTGAATGAAAACAAGATGGTCAGATTATCGCGGATGGTTAACCCCGCACCGGGCGCCCGTCCTACTTATTGGCTTACCCGCTTTCTCATTCTTCGTTTACTGGGATTGATATATGCCGTTGCCTTCCTGGTAGCGGTCCATCAGATCGTGCCACTGATCGGGCAGAACGGATTGTTGCCGGTCGGTATGTTCCTGGATCGTGTCGCTGATGCACTGGGCTCCCGAGGCTCGGGTTTTGTGCGCCTGCCCTCACTATTCTGGCTCGGTCATTCTGATTCAAATCTTCTGGCTGCTGCATGGATCGGTTTTTTGCTTTCCTGTGTTGTGGTTGCCGGATATTCGAATGCCATTTTGCTCGCTGTTCTCTGGATCCTATATATGTCATTTGTGCATGTGGGTCAGGATTGGTATGGATACGGATGGGAAATACAACTTCTTGAAACCGGATTTCTTGCGATCTTCCTCTGTCCCCTGCTCGACCTGCGTCCCTTTCCAAAAAGAGGTCCGCCCATTTTTGTTATCGGGTTATTCCGATGGCTCACTTTCCGAATCATGCTGGGTGCCGGACTCATTAAAATACGCGGCGATGATGTATGGCGTAATGGAACAGCACTCTATTATCATTTTGAAACACAACCACTGGCCGGACCACTGAGCCGATGGTTCCATTTTCTGCCAAGAGTCATTTTAAAAGCTGGTGTCTGGTATAATTTTCTGGCTGAACTCGTCGCCCCCTGGTTTATATTCTGGCCCCGGATAGGACGACATATATCGGGAGTCGTGATTGTGTTTTTACAAATCATCCTGATTGCCAGTGGCAATTTATCTTTTCTAAACTGGTTAACCATCGTTCCTGCCCTGGCCTGTTTTGATGATGGCTTCTGGTCTACAGTACTTCCGCGCTCACTTGTCCGACGTGCGAAAGATGCAATCCTCGAGGAAAAGCCATCAAGGACCATGACGATTACCTCATGGGTTATAACGATTATCATTGCGATCCTCAGCATACAACCCCTGTTCAATATTTTGTCTCCGCGACAGATTATGAATACTTCATTCGATCCCCTTGATCTGGTGAACACCTATGGAGCATTCGGCTCAGTGGGACGCGAGCGATTAAATGTGATTTTTGAAGGAACAGACGATGAATTCCCGGACGAAAAAGCAAATTGGAAGGCCTATATTTTCAAAGGCCTGCCCGTGGACCAGTATAAACGACCGCCGCAGATCGCCCCCTATCACTTGCGTCTTGACTGGCAGATGTGGTTCGCATCCATGTCTACGGCTGATGAATATCCGTGGACGCTGAATCTGGTTTCCAAACTTCTTCACAACGATCCTGCGACTATCAGCCTCTTTGCTGTTAATCCTTTTACAGACAAACCACCACGTTTTATAAGGGCAGTTTTATACCGCTATTCATTTGCAAAGCCCGGCAATCCTGACGGACGTTATTGGAACCGTGAACGGATTTCTGATAACTGGATTCCAGCTATGTCTGTGAATGACCCGCGCCTGATATCGTTTCTGAAAGGGTATGGATGGTTACGCTGATATAAAAGGTACCGGCGTCCTTACAGTCAATTGATTGGACTCGTCAGGCAACTCCCCGACGTTCATCAGACTTTACCTTTGCGGTCTAAAAAAATAAAACCTTACAAAATGAAAAAAACACTATCCGTGCTTGCCGTTGGACTCATGTCCATTCTGGCACTCAGCAATCGTGCTCAGGCGCAAAAATCCGCCGGTCCGGTTGCATTTCACGAAACGAAATCCTTTCGCTCATCCATTCGCCACGTAGCCGATATCGCAAAACAGGTTTCGATACTTAATGATGTACCGGAAGGAAAGGATTTTAATTCCAAAGCAATCAGAGATTTTCAGACACGCTTCCAAAAAGTTGATAATGCGAAGTGGTTCTCCGATCAGAATGGTTTTGTTTCCTACTTTATTAAAAACGGTTATGGAAACAGAGCGTTCTATGATAAAAAAGGACACTGGCAGTTTTCATTGATTCTTTATGGTGAAGATCAGTTACCTGCTGACCTCAGGGCATCCGTGAAAGCCAGGTATTTTGATTTGTCGATCACTCTGATTGAAGAAGTACAAACCAACGATGGTATGGTATATGTTGTACATCTGGAAGACAAATCAAACATCAGGATTTTAAGATTAAGCAATGACGCTGAAATGGAAATCCTGCAGGAGATGACAAAAGCCTGATGTAAAAAGAAAGGTTTCAAACACAGTTGCCCCGAACGGGCAACTGTTTGTATTATATTTACATTCTAATTCATAAGTTATGAAATCATTCATGATCTCGCTGGTTTTCGCTTTCGCTTTATCTTTCGCCAATGCCCAGCTCAGCACTCCGGATATCGTGTATACCAAACTGGGTCCGTTAACTATACAACCCGTTCAGCATGCCAGCCTGATCCTTACGGTGCATGGTTTAACCATTTACGTGGATCCTTCCGGTGCAGATAATTTTAAGGACCAAAAACAGCCGGACATGATATTGATTACGGATATTCATGGTGACCATTTTGATTTAAAAACTATTGAAGCGGTTCAGAAAACAGGCACGCTCCTGATCGTACCGCAGGTAGTGGCTGACAAATTACCCGTTGCCGATAAAGTCCGATTGGTCGTATTGAAAAATGGAGATGCAACAACACAATCTTTTATGATGATCCGGGCAATCCCCATGTATAATCTGCCGGAAAGTCCCACGGCTATGCACACAAAAGGCAGGGGAAATGGTTATATTCTTGGAATCGGTGGCAAGTTGATTTATATATCCGGTGATACGCAGGGAATTCCCGAAATGCGGTCCTTACAAAACATAGACGTTGCCTTTATATGTATGAATCTGCCATATACAATGGATGTGAAGGAAGCAGCAGATGCGGTACTGGCATTTAAACCCAGAATTGTTTACCCTTATCATTACAGGGGAAAAGATGGACTGAGTGATGTCAAGGAATTTAAAAAGCTGGTGGAAGAGGGTGACAAAAACATAGATGTCAGATTGAGAAACTGGTATCCGGGGAAATAAGACAATAACCGGCTGGTCTGCCCGGACAATGATGACTGAGTATTATGCCGTAATCCGACTCATTGCAGTTTATCAATTGCATCATACAACAACCGGAAACAATTCCAGGCGGTATTTTCATTGGGGTCAGCAGTTTGCTGATCAGAATAATAACCCTTCAGGAATAAACTACTGTGCACCCAGGTTGTTTCCATAACACCCATAAAACGCGCACTCATTTCAGTTGTTGATTCGCGTTTGAAATACAGCATATCGTTGAGCTGTGATATAGCGAAAGCCGGATGTTTCCATGGACAGGCGACGACCCTGAATCCTTTCATGGAAAAATATATCGCGGTTTTATCTGGCCGCTCATAATGCCAGTCGCATATCATAACATCTTTCGGGATCAGGTCGATTGCACGGTGTGTGTTATTAAAACTGGCTTCCCATTCACCTAATCCGGTTGTTTTTCCATCCAGCAGGCGATCGCCCCAGATCCACATTTCTCTTCCTTTCAGCTGAAGGTGTTCGTGAAGAACCTGCACTTCTCCCGCAAATAATTCAGCCTTATCTCTGCCACCACAGCGCGGACATTTGCTATCGCCAATAATAAATACTTCGTCCATACCCGCATGAAATGCATCACTCTCAAAAACGTCGCAGATCTCATCAATGACAGCAAACAGTACCGTATGCAAATCGGGGTGCAGGGGACAGTAACTCAGGCTGTAAAGATTATCTGCGTTGGGCCACACATATTTCTCAGGCATCTGGATATAAGGTGTTTCATTAAATTGAGGATAAACGCTTAATAATTTTCCGGTATGGTTTGCCCAGGACTGATGACCCAGGAGGTTGATCTGCGGAATAATACGGATATTGTTTTTCTTACAAACAGAAACTATTTTTTTGATATCGGATTTCGACAACGCAAAGCTGTCCGTCAATTCGGGATGTGATTTGAACTGATAATGATATTCGATCTGTACGACCAATGTATTCACCTTACGCGGTGCAAGTTCCTGATCAATAAACCGGATAAAAGTATCCAATCCGGAAGGCCTTGGCACGTCAATGCAAAAACCACGTACCGGCAATATGCTGTCAAGTCTGGTTTGGGAAGATGCAGACATAGAAAAAAATATGACAATAATAAAGCTGAATAAAAATCCGGTCAATTCCTTTTTCATAGTTCATGTTATTTGGAAAACGCCGGCGGATATTTTAGCTGAAAGCCTGTGTGTTCCTGGTAAATTTTTGCAAAAGCCAGCAAATCTGCTTCTCCAAAATGCTTTCCAATAAATGTAATTCCCGAAGGCATACCATTTGACAAAAAGCCATTGGGCAGGGTTACCGAGGGATTCCCCGTCAGGTTGGTGATGGCTAACTGGTCACCGGTTTCCGGTGGAGTTATGATCACATCATATTTGTCGATCAGGGGATTTATTTTTTTCATGATCTGATAGCGCTGACGGCAGGCATTCAGGTATTCAACGGCAGGCACAAAACGTGCGGCCCTGAAGGTGTTTGGCCATCGGTCTTTATTCTGTTGTACCATTTCATCATCTGCTGACGAACGGGTAAGCAGGTCGAAGGCAGCGGCCGATTCTGCGCAAATGATGAGCGACAATATTTCATCTCCGTGCAGACTATCAGGAAAAAATAAAGGAACCAGCTGAACACCTATTTCTTTTAGCACGGCAAGGGTTTGTTTCGCAGGACTATTGTTTGGTAATGTGTCGATATAATTGCTGATATAAGCAACTTTCAATTTTTTGATATCTGGCGAACTCTTGTAATTGAAAGCGCGGGAAATAGAGGAAGCATCTTCCTGGTCTGCGCCGTGAATATAATAAAATACGATGGCCGCGTCTTCAGCTGACCGGCAAATAGGACCTATTTTGTCGGAACTCCAGGCCAGTGTCATGCCGCCGGTTCTTGCTACACTCCCATACGTGGGTCTAAGGCCCGTAACCCCACATCGCATTGCGGGATCCACTATGGAACCGTAGGTTTCAGTTCCGATGGCGAACGCTACCAGTCCCGCGGCCGTCGCCGACGAAGAGCCGGCGGATGAACCACCGGATCCCTTTGTTGAATCCCATGGATTCCGTGTAAGGCCGCCAAACCAGACGTCATCTTCTGCGAGTTCGCCGAGTGATAATTTGGCCACCAGTACGGCTCCGGCGTCCTGTAGTTGTTTGGCGACAAAAGCGGTTTGATGGATCACCTGGTTTTTATAGGGTGGTGTGCCCCAGGTAGTATGGGTGCCCTCTACAGCGAAAAGATCTTTGATTCCATAGGGAATACCATGAAGCGGACCGCGGTATTTGCCTGCAGCGATTTCAGCATCCGCTTTTTTTGCCTGGCTGATAGCGAGGACCTCTGTCAGTTCAATCACACAATGCAAACCCGGACCATATTTTTTTAATCTGTCAATATAAAAACGTGTCAGCTGTTCAGAACTTATTTTTTTGTGTTTAATCAGCGAAGCCAATTGCGATATGCTGTAAAAAGCCAACATGTTCCTGTTACCGGGCAGCTCTATCTGGCCGGGAATATTAAACTGAACCGGCTCTTGTTTATGTGGAACTGTCATGCCCGGTAATACAGGACTATACCAAAGCGGCAACGGCATATCATTCGTGAAATTCTGCGCATGCAGATAATTATATGTCTTTATCCTGTCCGACAAAACACTGGCCATTGAATCCCGTTTGACCTGCGTAAATTGAAGGCCGGCCATTTTTTCGGCGTTCTCTATTTGCGCCGTGGATACAGAATCCTGGGCCCGGATTTGTGCGGTTAACAAGTATACCAGACAAATCAGCAGGAGACATTTTTTCATTATTGCGTTTTACTGTTGTTAATTTAAGCAGATCTGGCTATATATAAGGGGATATCTGTTAAATTTGATTAGAAATTGTGTGATGCGTATAATCTGGATGATACTTGCCTTGTTTTCTTTTCTTTCGCCAAAGGCCCAAACTCATTTGCCGGTCGGTACTATGAATTTTTCGCAGTCACTTTATTTCCCCGGTTATCAGATGATCGGTGATAGTAATCAGTTAAATCAGAAATGGTATTTCAGTAAATATGCTGCCATTTCAACGGGTGCCGTATTTTACAACGGAGGTGGCGGAACATTTTTATCAGCGCCTGTCGGACTGCAACTGAATCATCCGTTGAATCATAATCTCATCGCATTTGCCGGCGTTTCAGCAGCTCCTGTGCTTTTTAATTACAACAGTTTATATACAGATCCGGTATTTAACAAATCCTACCCGGGAAGTTATATGGCAAACCCATACGGTTTTGGGTTCAATTCGAGGGTAGACATCGGACTGATGTATGTCAATGACGCCAGAACATTTTCCATATCTGGAAGTATAGGAGTAGAAAGGGGATCTTACCCGGTATATCCATCCAACCGTGTGATCACAAAAAAGCAATAAAGAAATCTTAAACTGAGGGTTCGAACTATCTTTTATTTATCGCACGCCCTTCTGGTGTTCCAATATGAACTGAATAATTTCTTCCAGGCTTTGATCTACCCGACTGATCGCATCTGTAATATCGTCCCGGTTTACCTGCGCCGCGAACGAAAGGGTCTTCAGTTTTTTCAAAACAGATTTTGTATCCATGCCTTCGTATCCCATGGGCCTGATCAGCGACGCAGCGTGTATAAACCCTGAAAGTTCATCAAATACATAAATCATATGATCCATGATTGATTCGGGCTCTACGCCAAAATATTTCGGACCATGCGATGCGATGCAATGTATTACTGCCGGATCAATGTGACGCCGTTCTAATTCCTCAATAATTTTTTTGCAATGGGTCTCCGGAAATTTCTCCCAGTCCGCATCGTGAAGCAAACCGGCCAGTTCCCAGGCTTGCGCCGAGTCTGCGTCCGCTCCTGCTTTTTCGATGGCCCAGGCTTTCATCAACGCAGCAACCTGTTTCATATGTAATTGCAGCCGTTCATTTGGAACCCATTCGCGTAACAGCTGATGGGCTTCCTCCATGCTCATGAGATTTCCTTTATCGGCCACATCGCCAAAACTTGTTCTGCCCAGATTTAAATTCATCGTGATTTAGTATTTATTGGTTTGTCCGACATCATCTCCGAATATGACAAGGATATTGGATTTTTTCTGAGCCTGTATATTTATCACCGAGAAGCACAAAAGACTAAAGAGATAGATCGCCTGAGGCAGTGCGGTAATTAAGACTGATTCTGAAATACTGCATTCCATATTTTACGTCTCACTTCGTCACTGAGCTTTCTTGCATTCGGATGCGGAACAGAATAGAATGGACGACCCCATAACATGCCCGAATAACCGACATGTGGCGTACCCGGCTCTGTAAATTTTTTCAGGTCTCGTAAATCCGGCTCCAGGTAGACGATATTTGTATTTCCCAAAGACAAAATACAGGGCGGACCGATCATTTCAATAAATTCTTTGAGGATAGGCATGCACCACCGAATTTCCTTAATACTTAAATCAGATACATTCGGGCTTCGGAATAAACAAACATTTGTATAGTTAAATTGAACATCCTGTATTTCGATTTGCAAAAACTCAGACATAAACTTGCTCGACTTATGAATAAACGGATAAACTCCTTCCCTGTAATCTTCCAAAAATTCTTCTTTGGTTGGAAATCTTTGCTGAACGGAATACCTGTTTTTATCGTTCATCACTACCCCTCCCCAACTAATGCCCAAAATAACCGCCTTGCCTGGATTAACCGGAGTTGCACACAAGGATAAACCCCATTTTGACACGTTCCTGTCCTGTCTGAATTTAACTTCGCTTAATTCAAATAACCTTTTTGACTTATCCAATAACACGTCGAAGTTGCCCGTTAGTTCCTCCATCGAGATACATTAAGAAAAAAGAAATGTCTGAAAAATATTTACAATGCTTATGCATTTATTACGCCTGCTGGTAATGTTCTTTATCGAATGTGTCGGTACATGGGTTGGGAAATAAATTCCACATCGTTCATTGTCGCCGTAGCAAGTATTTATGGATAATAATCCATCGAAATTTTTCCACAATGTGTTCATGCAAACAATATCTATAATAAAAACAAAAACAGACAAAATCAATTCGGGAAACTGTATGGTTAACCGTTCGCTGTCTTTCGCATAAAAATTTCTTTTCCGTTAAAAACGATCACCGCTATCAGGATGATACTGTAGGAAATAATCTGTAAAAGATTGATCTGTTCATGGAAAACCCAGGTGGCCAATGTAAAGGCAATGATCGGATTTATATTCAGCAGCATACCCACCACGGATGAATTGATACCCGTGAGTGCATATAAATTCAAAAACAGAGGTATGATTGTAAAGAAGACGGCAATGACTCCGATGAATGCATAGAATGAAAATGCCGACGGCAGTTTTCCACTGTATGTAAAGAAAAAGGGCAACAGGATCAGAGATGATAAAACGATATGAAAAGTAAGCACAATAAAAGTATCAAATCCGGCATTCTTTCGCTGGCTGACCAGGTAACAGGCATAACTGAATCCTACGACCAGGCTGAAATACATATCTCTCAGATCCGCATAAGAAAGTAACAGACAACCCGTGACGCTTAAAGCAACTGCCAGCCATTGCAACCTGTGTAGTTTTTCATGCAGAATAAAAAAGCCAAGCAGGGTCGTTAATATCGGACACACCATATAGGCCAGCGAAGTGGCTTTTATACTGATATGGTTCATAACATAGATAAACGAGAACCAGTTCCCGGTTAAGAATATACTTCCCCCGATATTCAACAGCATGGTTAGCCGCTTTTTATCCGGTGGCAGGCTTTTGAATAATTGAACCGTCTCTGACCATTTTTTTCTTCTGAACAGAAAAACAATCAGCAACATCAGCACAGCACAACTGAATACCCGGTAAAATAAAATATCAGCGGACGTATAGGCATCCAGCGGCCTCAGGACCAGACTGAAAAACCCCCAGATCGTGTACGCAATAATGGCTGCTATATAATATTTTGTCTTACCGGAAGAATCCTGCATTTCTTTGCCCATCGTATGTTTCGTTATGCTATTCAAACCTGATCTTCATGATATATCAGCGCCTTCACCTTCGTTGGATTTTTATTTCCATTTGCCGCCTGACCAGCAAAAGGCAGTGTAAATACATTGTACATTTCAGGGAATGGTTCAGGCAGTCGCATTCACTCATCTCAAACATTCAGATACAGTGATTTTCAATGAAATTACTTCACCTTGCCTTCTTCATCAAATCCTGACAACCTTTTCCTTCCATTTATTGTCAGTATCTGTGAGCGTATGAAAAGATTAGCTGTGTTTGTATTTATTGGCCTGTTTATATCCTGCACAAAAAATTCGGAGACCCGAAGCAAACTCGAAGGGAAATGGCAGTTGTCAGCCATGTTTCTGCAGACCAGCGGGCCGGGCAGTTGGCACCCACAGGATTCGATTCCATTCAACTTCATCGAGTTTAATCACGATGGCAGTCTTACGATGTCGTCCTATGTTTCTATGCTTTATAACGGGCCCCGGGGTTATGCGATATCCAATGATACAACGATGGTTTTCCACTATCCGAACGGTGGAACTAATCTGACTGGAGAAACTATTGTATATTTTAAATTAACTGATACGGCGTTAACGATTATTCCACCAAGTATCGAGTTTGTTGAAGAGAAATATATCAGGGTACCGTAATAGCATTAATTGTAAAAATACTCATCCGGCAATGGCCGTTCTGACCGTTACCTGTACCGAATGAATTTTTCTTTTGCATTCAATTAACGCACAGATTTTAATTCCGGGGATTGGGCGATGAATATACCCATTTTGCATTGAAGATATTCCAGAGGGAAACAGTCCTTCCTGTTAATGTATTATTATCGTTAATGTATTATTATCGTCCCGATGAAATAGCCGTAATACCGGCTCCGGTCATCTTGCCGAAATATCACCAAATGTATTTCCCTGATTCAGATCCCCTGTTTCAAAACCTTTTTTGAACCAGTAAACCCGTTGTTGTGATGTACCGTGCGTAAATG
Source organism: uncultured Bacteroidota bacterium (assembly GCA_963759335.1). Taxonomy (GTDB): domain Bacteria; phylum Bacteroidota; class Bacteroidia; order Chitinophagales; family Chitinophagaceae; genus Puia. The sequence continues at coordinate 622,625 of CAVWYU010000017.1, read as the reverse complement.
CATCGGGCACCACTACGCCTTCGGTTTGTTTCTGCAGTCGGTCGTCCCCTATTGCATTCGCTGCGTTTAACGCTTCCTCAATATCACCTTTCTCAATAATATTGCTCTTTTTTTGTTCATAATGAGCCCAGACCCCGGCATAAAAATCTGCCTGTAATTCGAGCATCACCGAATAACGATTGGCGTCCTTTTCGCTGGCCTGCGAACGAAGCTGTTCAATTTTTTGAGCGGTGCCATTCAGTTTCTGAATATGATGGCCGACCTCATGAGCGACGACATAGGCCATGGCAAAATCGCCCGGCGCCTTGAGTTTATCCTGCATTTCTTCAAAAAAAGAAAGATCGATATATAGTTTACTGTCGTTTGGACAATAAAACGGTCCGGAGGAAGCACTTGCATTTCCACAGGCAGAACCAACCGTATTCCGAAATAATACAAGTGTCGGATCGGTGTATTGCTGACCATTTTGTTTAAATATTTCCGTCCAAACGTCTTCCGTATCCGCCAATACTACCTTTACAAAGCTCGCGCGCTGATCGTCAGCTTTCTGTTGTTCCGGGGTCAGCGTGGTCTGGCTGCTTTGCGGATTAATTTGCGGAATCTGGGAAGGATCCACGCTGTTACCGCTCAGAAAAGAATACAATAAATAAATAATTACCCCGACAATGCCGCCTCCTGCAGCTATTCCGCCACCTGAGAACCCGCGGCGATCATCAACATTGGTGCTTTCGCGCCTTCCAAACCATTGCATATTTAAATGATTAAAGGTTTACTGAATATGTCTACCATGCATAAGCCATACCAGCAACAGACCGGATGACTCAGAGCGATTCAGGGAATAAGAGATGCGACTTTTCAATCTCTTTCAAAAACAGATTATTTTAACGCCTAACCGCCCAGGCCAGGCCGTCCGGTCCGGCGAGTTCAATATGTCCGCTGACAGATAACGTTTTAAGATCAATAATTGCTACGTAATTATCGGGGGTGCAGCCAATAAATGCTCTTGATCCGTCTGGGTCGATCAGGATACCTGCACCACCGTGACCGATATTCAACCGCTTCAATTCTTTACGTGAAACGACGTCGTAAATAATCAGATCGCCTGTTCTTAAACTTGAAATCAAAGCGAGTTTTCCGTCTGGCGTAAATTTTAACCGGTTCGCTCCTACCGCTTTCGCGTCCAGTTTTTCGGTCACCCGTCTGGCCGGAATGTCGATGATGGCAATGGTCCCGTCGTCAGATGCCGCCGTCCATAATTCCCGTCCGTCAGGTGTTACGTCAAATCCTTCAGAGCCTTTTGAAACGGGAACAACCGTTTGTATCCATTCCATATGAGCTTTTGCCCCGGGGAACGGCTGACCGTTTGGCCCTGTCGGGGGCGGAAGCAGGGTATCCACAAAAATGCTTACTGTTCCGGAACTCACGTTTGTCGTATACACATTTTTACCATCCGGGGTTACATAAATCATATGTGTCCGATTTTGTCCCGTACCCATGCACCAGTCCAGTTGGCTGGTCGCCGGATCATAATGACCAAAAGCTTTGGATCCTTCGGCAGTGAACCATACTTTTCCATCGGTAAATGTTATTCCATGCGGGCCAAACAATGGCTTTGTGTCAACACCGGGCAATGGCTTTTGTGCTACCAGATCAATCACATTCAACTCGTGCAAACTGCCACCGCCATAAATCGTGACGTAGGCCGTTTTTCCATCTGCCGATGCAATCACCTCATGGGGATCAGTGCCAACAGGCACCCGCGCTATCACCTTTAGGCTAACCGGATCAATGATCGCCAAAATATGATCGGCTTTCGAAAGGGCTAAGAGGGACCGCGGTGGCGTGGATTGAGCAGCGCCATTGAATGCAGCGCAAATGAATATTATCAGAAAAATATAGCCAAATAGTAATCTGTTCATATTTGAATGCAGATATTTAATTGCTTTGCTGATCTGATGGCAGGTCCAGTCCATATGAATAGCTGATTTTAGAAAAGGTAAATAATTTATTTGGTTATAAAATTCATGCCTTCACTTTACTGCGAACCTATATGGCAAATAAAAGTTAGTCATCTTTGCTGTTCATATGTTAAATACACTCAAATGGAAAATATTAAAAAACATGCCACAATAGTAAAGGCTGGCGAAGGAAAAGGTCTCGCCGTCATGGGTAGTTCATATCGTATTGTGATTCCGGGAAAAGCGACGGGGGGTGCTTATTCAGTGATTGAAATGCTTGTTCCGCCGGGGGGAGGTCCCGGACCACATGCTCATGCTGGTTTCCAGGAATCTTTTTATGTTCTGGACGGAGAAGTGGAGATTAAAACAGAAGACGGTACCTATACTGCGGATAAAGGAACTTTTGTAAATATTCCCCTGGGTGGTTTGGTACATTTCTTCAAAAATAAAACAGACAAGATGGCGCGCTTATGGTGCGTAGTAGTCCCTGCGGGTCTGGATGCATTCTTTGAAGAAATCGGTGAACCTGTTCCTTTCGGAACATTTGTTGCCCCGCCGCCAATGACACCTGACATCATGAAAAAACTGCTTGCGATCGCCGGGAAATATAACCAGGAAATATTTCCGCCGGATTATCTTGATAAGTAACATGAACCCGGCGCAAATAGAAAATACAAACAAACTCAATGTCTATAAAACTCAAAGCAGCGATCCTGGACGATTATCAGCATGCTTCGGCCAGGTTTGCCGACTGGTCTGTGATAACCGACCGCGTTGAGCTGACTGTTTTTGATCATCATGAATCAGATGAGACTAAATTAATCCAGCGTTTATTACCATTCGAGATCCTGTGCGTTATGCGTGAAAGGACTCCGCTCAACAGGAATATTCTATCGCAGCTGCCAAATTGTAAACTGATCGTTTCCACGGGAGCCAGGAATGCATCTATTGATCTGTCTGGCACTGAAGAATTTGGGATCACTGTAAAAAATACCGGTTACCTGGCGAGCGGCGCCCCTGAATTAACCTGGGGTTTATTATTAGCTATAGCCCGCCATATTCCCCAGGAATCTCTGAATCTCAGATCAGGCAATTGGCAAACAACCATCGGAACTGATCTCAAGGGTAAAACAATTGGCATCATAGGGCTCGGAAGGATCGGCAGCAGGATTGCGAAATATGCGCAGGCTTTTGAAATGAAAATCCTTGCCTGGAGTCCGAATCTTACCAGGGAAAAGGCGATAGAAGCAGGTGCTTTATTGGTTTCAAAAGATGAACTTTTTAAAGAATCCGATTTTATAACCATCCACATGGTTCTGGGTCAACGATCTGTGGAATTGATTACAATGCATGAGTTGAAGCTCATGAAATCAACGGCCTATCTCATCAATACATCAAGAGGTCCCCTGATCCGGGAGGCTGATCTGATAGAAGTATTGAGCGAGCGAAAAATCAAAGGCGCTGCATTGGATGTATATGATACTGAACCTTTGAATCCCGATCATCCATTCAGAAGACTTGATAACGTATTGGCAACACCCCATATTGGTTTTGTGACTGAAGAAACCTATCGTATTTTCTTTCAGGATACTGTTCATGCTATCGAGAGTTGGCTGGAAAGAATTACCGGTTAATTGCTTTACAATTAACTTGCATGATCATAAACGCTAACATCCATGGAACAATCCACAATAGACAAAACAGTCGTGGGTAAAACCAGTACTACCGGGGAGCCCAACGGATTACTGAGTTTGTTGGGATGCAAATGTCCTCGCTGCCGTCGGGGCAAAATGTTTGCGGCTGATAACCCGTGGAATTTAAAGCAAACGATGAAAATGAATGAAGTGTGCCCGGTATGCAGCCAACCATTCAATCCGGAAGTAGGTTTTTATTTTGGATCGAGTTATATTAGTTATGCTTTGACCGTCGCTCTTTCTGCAGCCACATTCATTGCCTTCTGGCTGTTGATTGGCTTCCCGTTTTCCGGAAACAATATTTTTTACTGGCTCATTGGCAATGCCATTTTACTGATCGGCATGCAACCCTATCTGATGCGTGTATCAAGAACAGGCTGGCTGGCATTTTTTATACGACATGATCCGGATTGGGCGATTCATCCACCCGTTAAACCGGAAAGGACAAATAAGGATCAGGAAAATAACTGGTAGCTCATCCAAATAAAATTTGAAACTTATATCATGCAATCCAATTCAGATATTATTACGCTGCCTGGATTGTCCAGCGTTTCCCTGACGATGGACACAGTGGAAAAATCACTGACTGGTCATGGAATTTTCATATATGCACGCATTGACCAGGAAGCGGAGGCCGTTAAAGTGGGCCTTACTTTAAAACCGATGAAATTATTGATTTTTGGAAATCCCCGGGGTGGTATACCACTCATGAATGCAAATCCCTTATGTGGCCTGGATCTGCCTTTGAAAATGCTGATCTGGGAAGACCAGGATAAAAAGGTCTGGCTGAGTTATAATTCTTTTTCTTATCTGCAAAAACGTTTTGATTTGCCGGCTGATCTCATTCAAAAAATATCGGGCGTTGAAAAAATTATTCAGCAGGCTGTAAATGGTTAATTTTTAAAAGCAAAACATATGTCATCCAAAGTGTGGCTGATCACGGGTAGTTCAAGAGGCCTGGGGCGTGCCATCACAGAAGCTGCATTGGAATCCGGACATCAGGTTGTTGCCACTGCGCGCAACATTATTCAATTACAGGATTTGAAAAAAACGTATGGTGACCAGGTGATCATCATGTCCCTGGATGTAACCGATGAGTCTGCAGCCCATAATGCTGTGCAATCAGCGATTGATCATTTCGGTCATTTGGATATTCTGGTGAATAATGCGGGTTACGGAAATATCAATTCAATAGAAGAAACCAGTCTGGCTGATTTTCGTGCCGAAATTGAGACCAATCTTTTTGGCACCATCATCCTTACAAAAGCAGCTCTGCCGTTTATGCGAAAGCGCCGGTCGGGACATATCATTCAGGTATCTTCCATCGGCGGACGGATCGGACCTATTGGACGCGGTCCCTACGCTGCTGCCAAATGGGGAGTGGAAGGGTTTTCAGAAGTACTGGATAAAGAAGCCGGTCCGTTGGGCATCAAAGTAACCATCATAGAACCGGGTGGTTTCAGAACGGATTTCGCCGGATCTTCTTCCAGTATCCATGATAGCATTTTAGATTACGATGCAACAGTTGGTGCGACCGCAAGATTTCAGCGTGACTACAATGGAAAACAACCAGGAGATCCAAAGAAGGCGGCACAGGCAATTCTGAAAATTGCCGGGATGAGCTCTCCACCTCTACGCCTGTTACTCGGCAGCGACGCATATAATGGTGCTGTCCGAAACGATCAGATGAAAACAGAATCCGATAAACAATGGGGTGATCTGAGTAAGTCGACCGATTATTAAATATACCGTCTATACAAATATGCCAGGATTTCATGCATCAATGATTCTTTCGAGTGAACCGGTATTTCCTGGTAAATCCTTCGCAATGGCTTCTATCTTTAATCCGGTCAGCCTCATGTTTTCCCGGGTTGAAGTAAATAACCAATCTAACTCATTACCCTGTTGAAAGGCGTATCCCTGTTCAATCAGAATGCCTTCCGCATCGTAGATGGATACCAAAACAGACACTACTTTGAAATCATCTTTAGCGCGAACAGTAATTGTATCGTTCAATCTGCCATGATAATTTATTGAATCAATGACTAAGATCTCGGGTGCATGATATGCATCCGCCAACGCCAGGTTATAGGCTGTAATACCTCCCCCGGCGAATGCTTTATACTGGGGTCCTGTCACCGGATCCCGGGCTGCGGCTCTCGCATACGAGCTGCATCTTTTAAATTTCACGCGCACCGCTGTTGCCTTTGCTGTGGGCGGAACCGTGCTGGGACCGGCGCGCTTTCCAACAATTGTTTTACCGAAAAGCTGACGAAAAGTAAGCAGTTCTCCGATGGTTCCGGATAAACCTTTTGTTAGTACGTTTTCTTTTGACTGAGCCATATTGTTTGTTTTTATGCCGAATAAAACCTTATTTCTTAAGAAGTTTTTTCTAAGTTTCCTCTAAGCTTCCTCTAAGCTTTCTCTAAGCTTCCCGTATGCTTCCCGGATAAAAAAATGAATTATTCAAAATTGTTTCAACCTGGATTTCAGCATTCGTGAAGTGTATCTTTTTCGATAGAGATGACTAATCTATCAAACAACAGATTTGAAAAATTATTTTATTCGTGGCTTTATGATGCTTCATGTTGCTTCATGTTGCTTCATGTTGCTTCATGTTGCCTCAAGCGTGGATACGGTCTGATTTGTATCGCAGAGTATTTATAACTTCTCCCCTTTGATCAGCCACACAGTCTGCACCGACTGTTCCTTCAAATGAAGAAATTTCTTCCGGTCCTCATCACCGGAGAAGTTTTTGAAATCCTGCTCGGAGTTAAATTCAACCAGGTGTATTTCGTAAGGCTTGTCGATATTATTTTCTATCATGGAATGATCGTCGGGTCGAACGCGAAGTAAAAGCTGTCCGTTATATTTTGAAATCGCGGGTATCGCTATATCTTCAAATTGATGAAATACTTCTTCCTGTCCTTCTTTAATGTAGATGAGTTGTGTTAAGAATATCATTTTTATCTGTTGAACTTTGAATATTATAAAAATCGCTCTTTAAGCTCAGGCGTCGGAACCATACAGACGTCTCTTTTACCGAATATTCTGTAACGGGATTTTGCTACCAGATTGTATATAAAATCCCTGACCGGTCTGGGAATTAATATTAAAACATAAAAAGATTTCCAGATTCCACCGAGTTCCTTCAATACTTTTAAAGCCGCCGAAGACTTTAAATAATATCTGTCGTCCTGGATAAATACAAAGGATTCGAACTCATTTTTTGTCAGTCCAAGCCGTGTCAGCCATTGCTGGCCGATTTCAGATTGTAAGGACGCGAATTTGAATTTTCCGATCCTGTCTCTTTTGATAATGAAGCGCACCAGGCCATTGCACAAATTGCAAACACCATCAAAAAGCAGGATATTTTTTACTGGTTCACCCATGCTGAAGGATATTTTCCAGCGCCTCGTCCAGAGTTGGATATTCAAATGCATAACCTGCCTGAAGAAGCTTTTCCGGTATCACCCAGCGGCTTTTCAAAATCAGTTCGGTTTCTGTTTTAATTATTATGGCACCCATCCTGAGCAACCAGGCCGGCGAGGGCAGACCAAATTTTATATTCGTTTTCTGCCGGAAGGTACTCATCAGGACTTTGTTGGTAACGGGATTTGGCGCGGAACAGTTGTATATACCGCTTAATTCTTTGTGTTCCATAAAATACAAAATGACATTGAAGACATCAGCAATATGAATCCAGCTGAACATCTGTTTTCCATTACCCTGCCTGCCGCCGAGTCCAAACCGGACAAGATTCAAAAATGGTTTAATGACGCCGCCATTTTTACCCAGCACGATTGCCATCCGCAGGGCGACCTGCCTGGTTTGTTTTAAATGAAAGGAAAAAAATGTTTTTTCCCATTGTACGGCCACGTCAACTGAAAATCCCTTTCCAATTTCACCCTTTTCCTCTGTCATTGGCCGGTCTTCCGCATGCCGGTAGATGGTTGCTGTGCTGGTATTGATCCAAAGGGCCGGCGGATTTTTACATAATTCGATAGCCTGCCCAAGAATTTTCGTTGTCAGCGTTCTCGACGTCAGTATCTTTCCCTTATTCTTCTCATTATACCGGCAGTCGACGGACTTACCGGCCAGGTTGACTAAAAGTTCGGCGTTTTCCAATGCTCCCAGGATTCCCTGAAAATCGGTCCATCGAATGGTCCCGGCTCTGCGGGATATGATAAGGACTTTATACCCTTCTTTTCTAAATCCTGCTGCCAGGTGTGTCCCGATAAATCCCGTACCTCCGGCGATAACTATTTTCTTGTCCATGTTCCGTATTTATGGGGGATAGCCGGTTTTTAATTATCCGAATATACTACTTGACGGATGATCCATCGATTTTGGATGGGCACCCACTTGAAATAATGCTGGTGTCATCCTCTGTTTTTAAATAGGAAGAACGTGAAAATTGCTAATAAGGAAAGTGATGGTATTGAATCAGGAATTGCTGTCTCTGATATTTTCCGTTATCTCTATACCCTCTTCCGAACAACTGATGGTTCGGATATAGATACCATCTTTTATTTTGATAGACAGTTCCCGGCTTTCCAGATCGGTGAGTTCGGTCACCGTCAGTATTTCGCAACCCGGGAATTTTTTAAAAACGATTGATTTCAAATTTGCTTCCAGGGCATCGGCCCGGTAATATTTTATACAAAAATCAAAATTGCCGTTACTCCTATAGTATGCCTTGTCTGTCGAATCGCCTTCCTGAAAGGTTGCGATATAATGGTGCTCGTCCTGATACCATTTTACGGTTGATGAAGGAGAAAAATTTTCCATAAAATGCCTGGCTGCATGCGTGTTCACTTCATTCATACGCAACAACGCGAAACTATTATGATCCAAAGGTTGGCTAATGGCAGTCAGGCTGAGCAAGGTAATAATCAGTAAAACAGATCCGGAGGCCGTAAGTCGGCGGTAACATATGGCAGGCTTCATGGGAGGCGATTATTAATTAATGATAAGTTAACATTAAATTAATAATTAAGACATTAAATTTTCGGATAGAAGCAAGCCTTCAGATCCTGTTGTGTACGGATGTCAGGAGAAGTCGTCGGGTTTATCGTAATAGACGGCAATTATATGTAAGTGAATTCTAACAAACTCGTCCAGGATTCTGCCAGATGACCGCGGACTTACACTATCCGCTAGTCCATGCTTTATGACTAAATTTATACTATTCGGTATTTAAAAAATACGACCATGGAAAGCGGAATATTAGGTCTCCACCATATTACAGCCATTGCTGACAACGCGCAAAGAAATCACGATTTTTATACCCGGGTTCTCGGGTTGCGCATGGTTAAAAAGACGGTGAATTTTGATGACCCCTATACTTATCATTTCTATTATGGAAATGAAGCGGGTGAACCCGGAACCATATTGACTTTTTTTCCATGGGAAGGAGTCGGGCCCGGAAAGAACGGAGCAGGTATGGCGACTGAAATCACTTATCATATCGATCCTCAGTCAATGGATTTTTGGATTGAACGGTTCAGGAAGTTAAATATACCCACAGAAGAAAAGACCAAGAGGTTTGGAGAGTCTGTTCTTCTGTTTACCGATCCGGATGGTCTTCATCTTTCCCTGCTGAGTTCATCTACTCCGGATGAAAGAAAAGGATGGGAAACAACGGACATAAAATCCGCTGAGGCAATCAGGGGCTTTCATAGTGTAACCCTTACCATCCGAAAAATGGATAAAACAGCTGAAGTACTGACAGATATTCTCGGATACCGGCTATTATCCCAGGAAGGAAACCGTTACCGATTTATTTGTCCCGAAATATCAACGGCCGCAGTCATCGATATATTGGAAGAACCGGAAGCTGCATACGGCAGGAACTCAGCCGGAACCAATCATCATATAGCATTTCGGGTGGCAAACAAAGAAATCCAAATGGTTTATCATGAAAAAGTATTAAAAAAGGGTTTACATATAACGAGCCAGATCGACCGCGAATATTTTTATTCCCTGTACTTCCGCGAACCGGGCGGTGTACTTTTTGAAATAGCCACAGATAATCCGGGTTTTACAGTGGATGAACCACTCAGTGAATTGGGTACTCATCTGAAGCTGCCTAAACAATACGAACCCATCCGAAAAAAAATCGAAGAAGTGTTGCCGGTTCTTCATTAAATACATTTTTATAATGCATCAGGAACAGATTTTATATGCCGGCAATACTACAACCGCGACCAATGCGCTCATCATGATACATGGCAGGGGCGCATCGGCAGAAGATATTCTTTCCTTATCAGAAAATCTGAACGTACAGCGGTATTTGCTTGCAGCGCCGCAGGCTACGGGCAACAGCTGGTATCCAAAATCTTTTCTGGCACCACAGGAAGAAAATGAACCCTGGTTGTCCGCTGCTCTCGATCTCGTTGATAAAACAGTTCATAAAATAATGGACCGTGGAATTTCTGAAAAAAATATTTACTTTTTAGGGTTTTCGCAGGGTGCCTGCCTGACACTGGAGTATGTTGGAAGAAATGCAAAACGGTACGGAGGTATTGTTGCCTTTACCGGAGGGCTCATCGGGGATCACATAAATAAATCTTTATATAAAGGCGATTTTGAAATGACTCCGGTATTTTTCGGCAGTAGTAACCCTGATATGCATGTGCCGGCGGAGCGGGTTCATGCATCTGCAGACCTTTTCAGTCAAATGGGTGCAGATACTACAGAAAAGCTTTATCCTGGTTTGGGACATACCATTAACCAGGATGAAATCAGTAAAGCAAATACCTTAATATTTAAATAGATCAGGATGCAAAGCCAATATTTCCCGGCGTCAGACAGAGGCAAAAAAAATATCGGATGGCTGAAGAGTAATTTCTTTTTCAGTTTCAGTGATTATTATCATCCGCTGAAAAGTGCTTTCGGCACCCTCGTTGCTTTTAATGATGATTATATGGAGAAGGGAAAAGGGTTTGGAATTCATCCGCATATCAATATGGAAATCATTTCCGTGTTGATTCAGGGAAAAATGAATCATATTGATTCGATGGGATATCGTACAACGGTTGAACCAGGCGGTGTACAGATCATGAGTGCCGGCAGCGGATTAAAACATGAAGAGTATAATATTGGTGAAGACGAAGTCAATTTTCTTCAACTATGGATACTTCCAAAAATTCAAAATATTATCCCCCGATATCAGCAAAGGCATTTTCCGAAAGAGAACAGGAAAAACAAACTCACAACCATTATATCCAATGAAGAAGGAACTGAACATTGCTGGATCAATCAAAACGCGAAATTATCATTGGGAAATTATGATCAGGATCAGACAGTTCTTTATACATTCAACCCGGTTAATAAATGTGTTTTTATTTTCCTGATCGAAGGGCTGATTGAAGTCGACGGCATGACATTGCATGTTAAAGACGGATTGGGAATCTGGGATACGGATCGGATTTCTATTCGCTGCCTGGAAAAAACAGAATTCCTCATTATTGAAACACCGGTAAATCAGAAATAAAACAAATATTATAACCTGGCCTGGCAGGCTGACGTTATCTAAATGGTCAGCAGGAATGAAATAAAGAAAAATGGTAAATTACTCTACATTTCATTTGACTCTTTGCTATCTGTGACTCATTTTTTTATCTGACCGCTAAATTAGATTTTATGACACCTGTTTTGTGGAAAGGAATATATCCTGCTTTATTAACGCCCTTTCATTCAGACGATTCCATTCATTTTGACATGTTTAAAAAAAACCTGGATGCACAGCTGGACGCCGGTATCGACGGCATCATCCTCGGGGGGTCTCTGGGCGAAGCCAGTACACTTACACGGGACGAAAAAATGTCGCTACTGCGATTTGCCGTTCAGGCAGTCAGCCGGCCTCTACCGGTGATCATGAATATTGCAGAACAATCCACCATCGAAGCAATACAGTTTGCAAAGGATGCGGAGAAAAACGGAGCACATGGCTTAATGCTTCTTCCACCGATGCGTTATAAGGCAGATGACCGCGAGACAGTTGAGTATTTCAGAAGGATCGCTGAATCTGTTTCGCTCCCCATTATGATTTATAATAATCCCTATGATTATAAGATTGAAGTAACGCTGGGCATGTTTGAGGAGCTGGCGGAAATTTCCAATATTCAGGCAGTAAAGGAATCTACCCGGGATGTTTCGAATGTGACCAGGATGAAAAATAAGTTTGGCGACCGTTTCCGCATCCTGTGCGGTGTGGATACGCTGGCGCTGGAAGAGTTTGCGCTGGGTGCCGATGGTTGGGTATGCGGACTGGGAGATGCCTTTCCTGCAGAGACTGTTGCCATTTATCGTCTCATGAAAGCCGGCAGGTATCCGGAAGCACTGGAAATTTACCGGTGGTTTTTACCAGCACTTGAACTGGATATTCATCCAAAACTCGTGCATTACATCAAACTTGCAGCTACAATGACCGGCATCGGAACAGAATATGTCAGGGCGCCGAGATTGATGCTGGAAGGGGAAGAAAGAAAAAAGATCCTTGCCATTATTCAAAACGCCATTGATACCAGACCTTCCCTTAGGGAATATGCCAAAGATGATAAAGTGAAACAAGTGGAAAAGGTTTAAAATCCGATATGCCTTCCAAAAAATTCTTTTGTATCGATGCACATACATGTGGCAACCCGGTTCGACTGGTTGCAGGAGGCGGTCCTTTCCTGGAAGGGAATAACATGAGCGAAAAACGCCAGCATTTTTTAAAAGAATATGACTGGATTCGCAGGGGACTCATGTTTGAACCGCGGGGCCACGACATGATGAGTGGAAGTATTTTATACCCTCCGCATGATTCCTCTAATGACGTAGCCGTTTTATTTATTGAAACCAGCGGCTGCCTGCCGATGTGCGGCCATGGCACGATCGGAACCATCACCATTGCCATTGAAGAAGGACTTATTGTTCCAAAAACAAAAGGAATCGTTCGCATGGAAACGCCGGCTGGACTGGTGACGGTTAGTTATATTCAAACCGGCAGCAAAGTAAAATCCGTAAGACTGGTCAATGTGCCTTCTTATCTCGCAGATACCGGCTTAAAAACTGTTTGCCCCGATTTGGGAGAATTGAGTGTGGATGTTTCTTACGGAGGAAATTTCTACGCCATTGTAGATGTCCAGGAAAATTTTCCCGGACTTGAACAATTCACTGCCGCCAAATTAATCGAATGGGCCCGTGCATTGCGTGATGATATCAATAAGAAATATTCATTTATTCATCCTGAAGATCCGACGATCCGTGGATGTTCCCACATTCTATGGACCGGATCGGTACTGGATAAAAAATCGACCGCGCGTAATGCTGTTTTTTATGGGGACAAAGCGATCGACCGGAGTCCGTGCGGAACTGGTACTTCGGCCAGAATGGCTCAGTGGTATGCCAAAGGAAAATTAAAAAAAGGTGATTTATTTATTCACGAAAGTATTATCGGCTCAACTTTTATGGGCACGATTGAAGAAGAGACAACTGTAGCGGGACATCCCGCTATCCGGCCCGGCATTGAAGGATGGGCCAGAATTTATGGATATAATACGATCAGTATCGACGAAGAAGACGATCCCTATGCCCTCGGTTTCCAGGTATTATAAAAGTTAGTCATGAAAGCAATTATTGTCGGTGCGGGAATCATCGGTCTCAGCGCAGCATACTTTCTGCAAAAAACCGGCTGGCAGGTAACTGTATTGGAAAAGAATGACGGAACGGACAACTGTTCCTTTGGAAATGCCGGAATGATCGTACCCAGTCATTTTACACCACTCGCATCACCCGGCATCGTAGCCCAGGGTATCCGTTGGATGTTTGACAGCAAAAGTCCGTTTTATGTAAAACCTTCCCTGAACTGGCCGCTCATTCAATGGGGTTATCAATTCCTGCGAAAAGCCAACCGGAAAAACGTCGAGCGTGGTGCACCCTGTTTGCGGGACCTGAGTTTGTTGAGTCACTCCCTCTACAAAGAATTATCCGCTTCACCCGATTTTGATTTTTCACTGGAGGAAAAAGGAATTCTCATGTATTTCAAAACGCAAAAAACAGCCGATGAGGAAATACATACCGCAGAGATAGCAGAAAAACTGGGGTTAGATGCTGAATTACTGACAAAAGACCAAATACAGGTATTGGAGCCTGGCGTCGAACTAAATATACTGGGCGCCGTGCATTACCATTGCGACGCACATTTATATCCGAACAAACTGATGGCCCAGTTAAAGAAACGCATCATCAGTAATGGAGGTCTCATTTACATCAATGATCCTGTTTTGTCAATGGAAGTTCAGCATGGAGAAATCAAAAAAGCAAAAACAAAGGAATATGATTATGAGGCCGACGTGTTCATTGTAGCCGGAGGGTCCTGGTTGCCCGAACTCACAAAAATGGCCGGAATAAACATTCCATTGATGCCGGGCAAAGGCTATTCCATAACAGAAAATAATCCCCCGGTCAAATTAAACATACCTGCGATCCTTTGTGAAGCAAGAGTTGCCATTACACCAATGGACGCATTCATGCGATACGGCGGAACGATGGAAATTGCATCCCTGAATCACCAGATCAACATAAAAAGAGTAGAGGGAATAGTTGAAGCGGTTCCTACATACTTTTCCAATATTCGGCCAAAGGTGCCGGATTCAAAAAATATCTGGTATGGATTCCGACCATGCTCGCCGGACGGCCTGCCGTACATTGGCTCAGGTAAAAAGATAACGAATCTGATAATCGCCGGCGGCCATTCCATGATGGGGTTGAGTCTGGGTCCGGCAACAGGAAAAATTATCTCCGAAATCTGCAATCAGCAGCCAACGTCTGTCAGGACAGATGCTTTTGACCCTCAAAGATTTTCTTAAACGGTATTATGGCACTCTTTTTTTATAATTTCCTGGAAACGGATGCCTTCTTCCGTCATACATCATTTTATATACGATCCGGCAAATAGCAGACTGCGGGTTTTCTTTATATCGGGAATCGCCTATGATTATATGAACGTTCCAATGGAACTATATGATAAACTCCGGAACGCCATTTCAAAAGGCAAATTCCTGAATAAACATATCAAAGGGAAGTATACGTTTGAAAAAGTGGCGGATTCCTGAATCATGCACTGACTTTAGACTGGCTGCTGAACATTCCCGTCAATTCTCCGCCGGCGATCACATGTTCCTTCATCGCATTCATCAGATTCTTTTTATTCGTGCCAACCGGAAGATCCAGCATAGAATCCAGCGCATATACCTTGAACTGATATCGATGTGTACCGGAAGGAGGACATGGTCCCGTATATCCGGTTTTGCCCTTGCCATTATTTCCCTGAACACCATCCTTAGAATTTTCAACAATTGTATTGTTTGGCTGAAAATTCCATGCGACCCAGTGATCAAAAATGCCATGAGGGGCGTCCGGATCCTCTACTATGACAGCCAGTGATTTTGCTTCTTCCGGTAAGGATCCGATTTCTATTGCCGGACTAATATTCTCACCTCTGCAGCTAAACTGAACAGGTATATCTGCCCCTTCGGAAAAAGAAGGACTTGTTATCGTAAGATTGTTCATATTATAAAAGTTGTATGAAAAAAATAAGGCTGTATCTCTTCCGAAACACAGCCCTTTTTTAAACGCTATCCTGCCAGTGTTGTTGAGATTCAAAAAAGAAAATAAACAAGGTCGGAAGGAATCGTCGTTCTCTGGAATATATGATTCTAAAACAATGCCAGTTTTTTCGCGCTTAAAGAAGGCATGTATTGTGGAATTTATTCCAAAAAATCCCCCGTGTTGCTTCAAAAATTCCACTGCGTATCTTGGCGAAATATGACCTCGTTTCCGAACAAAAAAAAACAGGAACCGCTCCCCGAAGAAAGGTTCCTGCATTCTAAATTCAAAATTGCATACAAAGTTCAGGTCGTTTGAACCGACCGGTTGTTCGTATTTATATTAAATCAAAAAATCTGCCAATCATAGTAAAGGAGTAGGATAATGAATAATTTGGGGAAATTTGTCTGAAATGCATAGATACAAATACCCTTTCGGAAGGGGAAAGACCAGTCAGGCCAAAACTGCTTCTCGGTTATACTTTCCTCTATAGTCCAAAGGAGACAGGCCTGTTATCTTTTTAAAAACTTCCCTGAATGCTTTATCATCCGAATAGCCCACTTCATTCATCACTTCAAAAATGGTTTTCCTGCCTCTTTCCAAAGTCTTCTTCGCCACTTCTACTTTTACGCGCTGCAAATATTCCACCGGCGTATTCCCGGTCGCTTTGATAAACCGTCTGTCAAAATTTCTCCGGCTGATCGCAAGTTTTGAAGCAAGTTCTTCGAAAGAAATTTTTTCACCCAGATTTTCTTCGATATAGTTTTGCGCCTTACAAATCAAATCATCGCCATGGCTTTTTTGCGCCTGAAAAATAGAAAATGGTGACTGGGATGTCCTTTCTATATCAATTTGAAAAACTTTTGAGCAAAGAATAGCCGTCTGACGATCAAAATATTTTTCAACCAGGAACAGTACCAGGTTTAAAAATGAATATGCCCCGCCGTTGGTATAAATTCCCTGCGCAGCTGTAATCAGTTTATCCGTCTGCAGATGGATGTTTGGGAACAGCCGCCTGAAATCAGTTGCCGCGTTCCAGTGAGTTGAACAGGTTTTTCCTTCCAGAAGACCAGTCGCGGCCAGTAAAAATGCACCCGTGCAAATACTCGCAATTTCAGCACCGCTTTTATATTGGTCACGGATCCATTCAATTAAATCTTTATTATTCATTACTACCGTTTCATACTCGTGGGACAGAGAAGGTATAATAATGAGGTCGGTAAATTTTATGTCCTTAATATCTACCGGGTTGATAGAAAAGGTACCGATACCTGTTTTTTGTTCCGAAGCAAAACCGGCTACCTGAATTTCCATCAGAGGGTCGTTTCCCATTTTTTGCCAATACAGATTAGCTCTCGTGAGAATTTCAAAGGAACCCGCAATACTACTCATATGCGCGCTCCCCCTGGGGACGACGATAGTGACGTACTTCATGATAAGATCTTTCAACAAAGATAGATCAACATGTTGTCCAAATCAACCCGGCCGATTGTCTGATTCACACCCTTTCGTTACCATATTAAGACCGTAGTTTTGTGAAATACTGTTTTAATTCACCATATTCATCACTCATTCACTAAAACAAATATTATGTCTGCATCAGATTTTACCACTACCCTGTTGGTGGAACAGAGCCCATCGGAAGTTTTCCGTGCCGTAAGCAATGTACGTGGCTGGTGGTCGGAAGAAATTGAAGGAGGCACAGAAAAACTCAATGATGAGTTTAGCTATCATTTTGAAGATATACATCGATGTAAAATGAAATTAACTGAGGTGGTTCCGGATAAGAAAATCGTCTGGCTTGTGCTGGACAATTATTTTAAAATGACAAAGGACAAAAACGAATGGAAGGGTACGAAGGTAATTTTTGAAATTTCGCAAAAGGACGGTAAAACAGCATTGCGAATGACGCACCAGGGTTTGGTTCCTGCCTACGAATGTTATGAAATTTGCAGGGATGCCTGGACCAATTATATACAAAATAGTTTACGTAATCTGATTGTAACAGGTAAAGGTCAGCCAAATGGCAAGGATAAACCCATGACTGAAAATGAGAAAAAACTGATGAATACCGAAGCATAATAAACACATATGAAAAATCAGGATTATACTGCAATCGTAACCGTTGACAATTCAATACAGGATACATTTCAGACGATCAACAACGTCACCAAATGGTGGACAGATGATTTGACAGGTAATTCGCAGAAACTGGATGATGAATTCACTGTTCAGTTTGGCGATATACACAAAACCGCGCAAAAAATCATTGAACTTGTTCCCGACAGGAAAGTAGTCTGGCTGGTTACGGCAAGCAAGCTCAATTTCATAAAAGATGAAGAAGAATGGAAGAATACAAAAATCAGTTTTGAGTTATCAAGGAAGGACGACAAAACACAAATCCATTTCACACATTTTGGATTGGTTCCGGAAGTTGAGTGTTTCAAAGCCTGTACGAAAGGTTGGGATTATTACATAAAAGGAAGTTTATTGAAATTATTAACGGAAGGAAAGGGAACACCCGGACTATAATGACAGTAATGGCAGGAATCGCAGTTCGCAAACAAAAAGAAGATATGCGGTAACCTTTTTGAATTCCTAAACCAAAACCAATAAAAAAATACCCGCAGGAAAGTTCTCCCGCGGGTATTCTGACTCGAATCCGGATTATTTTTTCCAGTCTGTATTTGACGACAGTTTGTTCACCACATTATCACCGACGATTTTCCCCAGCCTGAGACCCAGATTAATGGAAGGCTGATAATGGATTCCACCGTAAAATCTTGAATTACCTGCGTCCAGAGCGAATTCGCGAAATGTATTAAAAGTGCGGACTGGAAATCCAAGATAGTCCCATGTATGGTCTGTAAGGGGCCCGATGTTGCCGAATACAGCGGTTAATCCTTCAGCCGCCGACGCGGAAACGACGCCATGTGCCGCTGGATATTCCGGATGTGCGGGTGTGGAAATGAATGAAAGCCATGCTGTATCGCCGATTATCTTCCTGATATAGGTAATGGGCCTGACCAGGTTGTAAATGTATTTAGCTTTAAATACGCTGATCACGGCTTCATTCACACATATACCAACCAGCGCATAACCCATTGCCGCCTTGTCGAGCCTGCTGTGGGATTGAACGATTGCCTCACGAGTGATGCTCATCCAATGACCCGGTGTTGAAACGCCAGGCACATCTCTCCAGAACAGTGCCTGATTCTTCTGTTCAGTGGTAAGCACTTTGGATGCCTGGTATAAATCATTTACCATTTTATAAAAATCCGATGTTGGATCTTCAGAATAAGCGGTAGGCGGGCCGGGCTGTGTGTCATCTCCGCTGCCAGCTATAATCGGACGATCGTTTCCCCAGAAGGAACCACTGGCCGTGGCGTTGGCAGGCGGAGTCGGAGTCCATAAGCCCGGACCAACGGGAGGCGTATAAGGAAGAACATTATTCTGAATATAGCCATCCGTTTGTGACCAGGCAAAAATGGCATCGGCTATGGATTTACCAAAAGCGACCGACCGGGTCAATGTTTCTGCATTTTCGCCGTCGAAAGACGCATAAATAGCCTTTTCCAGTGAGTCAATCGCCGCGAGATCCATCGCATTTAAATTAGCTGTCGTAAAAAAACTTCTGTTGAATTCCGCAAGGGAAGCATTTACACTGGCGGGCCAGTGATATTTTTTAAACTTGTCTGTTTCAGGTAAGCCTGACAGTCCGTTGTATTTATACTTCCAGGAAAGCAGACCGGGATCAATGGATTCATATGCGCTGATACCGGAATATGCAAAGGGCCTTCCAAAAGCTCCATTGCCGATACCGGTCGCATCTTTGTAAATGCGAGTCTCGAGGGTCATCCACTTGTCGATCACATCTGAAGAATAGAGGGATGCAGGAAAATCCTGACGAAAACCTGGTTCTTTCCTGCAGCCGGTGAACCCGATGATCGCAATCAGGAAAGTGATCAGCACTTTTTTTATTGGGCCGTTCTCCGGCCCAGGTACATATTGTTTCATAAAATGTTTTATTGAGTTAAATGAATATTGAAAGCTATTCCATGCATTCAAAAAAACTAAGACACAATGAGTGCCTGACTGAATAGGGCTCCGGATTGACGTTTTGAATTTGTAGTTTGAAAATGGATCCTGCAAAAAAGGACCTTTAGAAAAAGGCCCCGTATTGATTATGACGAAAAGAAATTTTTATGTGCGACCCGGTTGTAGTTTTTGGAGCAACAGTTCTTTCCGACTGCGGGAAACGTCAATGTGATTACCGTCGGACATGACCAGGTATCCGCCCTCTCCTTTGCAATATTTATTAATCTCATTCAGATTTACAAGGAACGAGTTATGCACGCGAAGGAATGCATAGTCGGAAAGCAACTCTTCGATGTCCTTCATGGTTCGGGAAGCCGTCAGTTTTTTATTGTTCTTCAGAACAAAATGCGTGTAATTACTCTCCGATGAACAACTGATGATCGAATCAATTTCAATCATCTGTAATCCTTCCATCGTGGGCAGCGCAATTTTGTTAATCGGATTTCTATGCCCGTTCATTTTTTGTAAAAGCATCTCCAGCTGGAGTTCAGTGGGATTTCGAAGAAGTTTCGATACCCTGTCGACCGACTGGATCAATTCTTCCCGGTCTATTGGCTTTAATAAATAATCCAGCGCACTAAACCGGAAAGCCCTGATCGCATACTGGTCGTAGCTTGTGGTAAATATTAAACCAAAATTTATAAAATGTACCTTTTCGAGAAATTCAAACCCATTCATATGTGGCATCTCCACGTCGAGAAAAACAAGCTGGGGGTTATATTTCTCCAGCCCGTTCAGCGCTTCTTCGCCACTCAGGCATATGGCTTCTAAAGATAAAGCAGGACAAAAATTTTCAATCATGATCTCCAGTGTTTCACAACAATAAGGCTCATCATCAACAATCATTGCTTTAATCATAGCTGGCCTATTTAACATGTGCATACAATTTGGTCGCAACTTCATTGTTTTGTCGGAATCTGATTTTGAGGCTTACTTTAGTTCCCGCGGGCAGACCGGCATCATCAAATAAATCCTCGATGTCAAAAGCCACTTTTTCGTCCACCCTATTCCCATTGATGAGCGCCAGTCTTTCCCTGGCTATTTCGATTCCTAATGACTTATGTGACTGGGATGATTTACTTCCTGCGGCAGCGGCTGCTGAACGACCAACACCATTGTCAATAATGCTGCAATGAAGTATCTCATTTTCTATTACAAAGGAAATCGTTACGAGACCATTTTCTTTTTTGTGCATCAGACCATGCCAGATCGCATTTTCCACAAAAGGCTGAAGTAACAGCGGTGGAATGAACATGGTTAATGGATCAATGGCTTCATCACATATCAGCCGGTAGCTGAAGGCATTTTTAAAACGCAGTCTTTCCATATCGAGGTATAACTTCAGCATGTCGATTTCATCTTCCAGAGGAACCCAGGATTTTTTTGAATTATTAAGAACAAACCGGATCAACCTCGAAAACTGCGTCAGATAGTCAGAAGCAATCCGGGGTTCATTCTTCATAATGAACCGGTTAATTGAATTAAGACAGTTGAAAATGAAATGGGGATTCATCTGGGCGCGCAATGCCTGCAGTTCAATTTCAGATGTATCGTGCAGCAATTTTCTTTGGATGTTTTCGCTTTTCAGTTTTTCGTTCCTTCGTTTCAACGTGGTATTTCTGATGAACAGAACACTCACGATCAGAATCGCGATGATAAAGGCGATCAGTATATTACGGAGCTGGCTTTCGTTTTTTAAGCGCTGGTCCTGTATTTTGAGTCTTTGCTGACTGATTAATTTTTCGTTGTTCAGCCTGTCAATTTTTTCGAGATAATCATTGGCAGCAAACTTTCCTTTTGTCTGATCATCGGTTAATGATTCCTTTGTTTGAATATAAGCCCGATAATAAAAATAAGCGCTGTCGGTTTCCCGACGGCTATCATAAATCGAATACAATACTTTATAAGCGTCCCGCATTCTTTGCCGCGCGCGTGTTTGTAAGCCAAGATTGAGTCCTTCCCGGGCATATAACAGCGCCTGGTTTTCGTTATGCAGGACATGACAGGTTTTGGCAAGATCCAAAACAATTCGGACAATCTCATTCTGATCATTAAAAATCCGATGCAGGGAAAGGGCTTTTTGCAGCAGGGGCAAAGCTTTATCGTATTCGCCGGTCAGCATAAAATATTCTCCCTTACTGCCGAGAAACACACGGAGGTCCTTATCAGGCGCATGGACTGTATCAAAGGAATTATAGATCAACAAGGCCGAATCAAATTTATTCAGATGACTGTAGATTTCAGCAAATTCCATTTTCGTCCATACAACCGTTTCATCTCTTAAATCAGCCAGCGAATCGGCTTTCGTGTAATTTTTAAAATACGCCCGGTAATAATTCAGTGCCAGCGGATAATCTTCAATGCCCATGCAGATCGATCCCAGATTAATCAAAGAGCTATGAATTTCAGTCGAGTCTCGCTGGTGCATGGCCAATTGAAGCGCTTCATTTGCTGATTCGAAACCTTGTACAAATTCTCCCCTTTTCAAATGAATCTGTGCGATCATCATTTGAATATCCGACATGCCGAATGTGTCCTGGCTATTTTTGAACAGGTCATAACAGTCCATGGAAATTTTCATGGCTTCGTCATATTCTCCCTGAGAAAAACAGGCATAGGCGAGGTGATCGCAGGTATATGTCAATCCATATTTATTACTTGTATTCTGATAGTAGTCGATGGATTGCCTGTCCAGTTTTTCGGCCGCCGCAAAGTCGTTGTAGAAACGTGTTTTAATGACTCCCTCCCTGGACAGGCATGCCGCTATGCCATGAATATAACCGAGAGATTTGGATTCTCTATGAGCAGTTTCAACATAATATATGGCCGAGTCATTCACGGATTTTTCAATAAAATACTGACTCAGCTCATTCAGACAATCTATCCTGGCAGAATCCTTTAAGTGTGGCAAAACAAATCTGAGACTATCCCTGTCCGGCGTCTGCCCGAAAAAACAGACTGGAATTAAAAAGCCCAAAATGATCAAACCAGGTTTCATGGCTTTTAAAGTTACTAAATCTATGGGGCGGTTTGAGTGTGGGAAAGATGAGAAGTGATCAAATTGAGCAATTGGTCAGAACGCCGAACAGAGTGCCCGATTGATTGAGCAGTTGGTGGATTTACAGATGACTATTCTGAGATCTTTGGACGCTTATTACCAATCCTGGTGACTTGCTCAAAAGCATATCCCATTTGTAATATACCGGTCTGACAAAACGGACGGATTTCTAAAGGTAATAGAGTAGTGTATATCTTTACGGGGAAAGCATCATATGAGCAATCAAAATTCTGACGAAGTAAAAGTTCCTGGAAAAATTGCATTGGTAACAGGTGCCGCCCGTGGAATCGGCAGGGCCTGCGCGCTGGCATTGGCGGAGGCGGGAGCAGATATTGCACTCGGACTTAAAAATGTACAGTCAGATAGCGGTCTGGTAAAAGAAATCGAGGCACTGGGCAGAAGGGTTCTCCCACTCCAGATGGATGTTAGCCGGATAGATGAAATAAAAACGGCGGTGGAAAAAGCAATCGAATATTTTGGCAGGATAGATATATTAATAAACAATGCGGGCATCGCGCCTGAGAATAACATTGAAAACGTCACCGAAGCTGATTTCGACTATACACTGGATGTAAATCTGAAAGGAACTTTTTTCACCAGCCAGCAGGTAGGCCGGCAAATGATCAGACAACAATTCGGCAGAATCATCAATATCAGTTCCCAGGCGGGATTTATCGCGCTCCCTACAGAATCTGTTTATTGCATGACTAAAGCAGGGATCTCACACCTGACAAAATGTTTTGCCGTTGAATGGGCCAAACATCATATTACCTGCAATGCCGTCGCACCCACTTTTATCTACACTCCGGGTACTGAGGAATATCTCGCCAACGAGGAAACGAAAAAAATGGTATTATCCAAAATTGTCCTGGGCAGAATTGGCGAACCCAAAGATGTCGCCAATGCCGTTTTGTTTCTCGCTTCACCGGCTGCTGCGTTAATCACGGGCACCACATTGATGATTGACGGCGGATGGACCGCATCCTAGTGGACTTACTTTAATTTTTGGTTGAAAAAATCAATCGTCCTTGTCCATGCAAGATCTGCAGCTGCTTTATCGTATCGTGGTGTCGTATCATTATGAAATCCATGATTTACATCCGGATATATATAAGCCGTATACTCTTTCTTATTTTCTTTCAAGGCAATTTCATAGGCCGGCCATCCTGCATTCACACGTGTATCAAGTCCCGCATACTGCAACAAAAGCGGAGCCTTAATTTTCGGAACATCTTCTGATGGCGGCTGCATTCCATAAAAAGGCACGGCTGCTGATAAATCTGCAACGCGCACGGCCATCTGATTGGCGATTCCTCCCCCAAAACAAAAACCTACCACGCCTACTTTTCCATTACAATCCGCATTTCCTTTTAGGAATTCATATCCTGCAATAAAATCCTCCAGCATTTCTTTACCGTCACGTTTACTCTGTAACTCCCGGCCCTTGTCATCGTTTCCCGGATACCCCCCCAAAGGTGTCAGCGCGTCAGGAGCCAGCGTGATGAATCCTGCCAGCGCAGCCCTTCTTGCCACATCTTCGATATAAGGATTCAGTCCCCTGTTTTCGTGAACGACGACAATGCCTCCCAGTTTCCCTTTTGCATCGAGGGGCATCGATAGCAGGGCTTTGATTTTTCCACCCCCTTTTGGAGATTCATAGTACACGTATTCTGATTTTAAGCGGGGATCGTCCGGCATCACCTGGATGGAACCTGAATAATTGGGCATCAGAAAACTCATCAGCGAGGTTACCGTAATCCCTCCGACTGCATAGGCGGATAGCTTTTGTATGAAATCGCGTCTTTCAATGCGATTGTGGGCGTAATCGTCATAGAGGTCAAAGACTTCCTGCCCAATGTCTTCTTTTTTTATTTCTTTCATGATTCACCATTTAATAGTTTAATCAAACAATTTTTCAGCCGGAGTCATTACCCGCATGACCCGTAGGTATGCTCCGCATTGGGCACTGTGGTGCGTCCGGAGTTCAATTGCCTTCAACAACCATGCTAACCGGGTTTCACTTTGAAACGAAGTTATAGCACTGAAATAATCGTCGCCTGTCTAATTGTTAAACGCCAGCCGTCCGTGCCCTTAATCCATACGTCGGTATATCTCCTGGTAACTGTTTTACCGGCATTGTCCATGGCACCCTGAGGTGTAACTATATCACTCCCCATGACGATGGCCATATCCCGTATAAAACTCACCTTGTCAATTTTCTTCTCGCTGGATGAAATATCCACTTTGCCGGTTCGCATGAGCATTTTAAGGATCTCAAGATTTACAACTTTATTTAATGGTGAATTGACTATCAGATCGGGCGAGAAGAGTTTATATAGCGTTATGCTGTCTTTTTTAACCCAGGCTTCCCCTTCCGTATTTTCAAGATTTTTAATGTCCGATTCTTTGTCCTGCTGGGCTAAAGAAACATGATGGAACATCACCAACAAGACAACCAATATCAATTGGATAACATTTTTTCTCATGAGAATTGTTTAAGGTTTAATGAAATGAAAACTCGTTTAAAAGTAAACTTTTCTCTAGAACACCGGATTCATCGATTCACGAGGACGCGCGGGGGTTACCAGCTAAAGTGTAAATCATTGTGTGACGGCGATATATGTCGTTTTTACATTTTTGCGGCGGGCATAGCACAAGATGTGACTAACTGTTGGAAGAAGTTATTAGAATTTGTCATAAATTAATGTTTTCATAGGATAAGGTTTAATGGTTAATGGTATTTGATTAGTGCGGCCTCCCCACAAGGGAGGCTTTTTAATAAGATGTCATGGAGGGCGATGGACTCACCGCCGGTGTATTGGCTTCCGGCGGTGAGGTCTTTGAATACCTTTCTGTATAAGGTTTAATGGTGTGGTATTTGAGCACAGCCTCCCGGATTTCCGGGATTTCTGAAAACCTGATCCTGATTATTTCCAGGAAAAGCCCGCATTCGCCTGGTCTTGTAAAAACCCACATAAACATCATTAAAATTGGGCTGCCGTCCCAGCATTTTTGTATAGATTAATAGCACGATTGTACTAAATTATTGCCCGGCTCCCGGCCATTAGCTATTTTTAAGGATCAAATAGAATTGTTTGGGAAGAAGAAACCTGATTCAGAAAATTGACCTGACACCGCAAAATCAGGTGCAGACGATGATTGAAAACCGCCGTGTTTTCAATCTCAACAACTGTGAGCTCAATATTTACGAGAGCTATCAGAAAGCATTTGGTGTACCACTAACTTTTAATGACCTGGTCATTACCAGTATGGTCACCGGGAAAAAAGTGATGCATCTCGCTAATCACCCGGATTTTGAATATCTACCCGGTGAGACGGTGATACTGCCTGCCCGTCAGTCCATGGTCATTGATTTTCCCGAATCCACCCATCGCAAGCCAACCCAGTGCATCGCACTTACTGTGAATGCGGAGTATATCCAGGGTACCATGCAATATCTCAACGAATGCTATAACAGTGGCAGCGATGACGGTCACGTATGGAATATTGACTACAGCCAGTACCATTTCTCAAACGATGCAGAAATTGCCGAGACCATCAATAAGATCATTCGCAATTGCAGCAGTGGTGACAAAGCGAAAAATATCTATACCGATCTTAGCCTGAAGGAACTTCTGATCAGGCTGGTGCAGAGTCAGCATCTGAAGCGGGTCGAAATGGATAAAAATAATCAGACAAATTCCAGCCGTCAGCATTTTTTGCTGGATTATATCCACGGTCACCTGTCTGATAAATTGGGCGTCGATGCCCTTTCACGGAAAGCCCATATGAGCCGTAATGAATTTTTCAAATGGTTCAGGCTCCAGTTCGGGATATCGCCACTTGAATATATCAACCGCGAACGTATCAAACTGGCCAAACAACTTCTGGGCAACAGGAATACAACGGTTACAGAAGCAGCTTATCAGTGTGGCTTCACAGATGTCAATTATTTTGTACGACTCTTCAAAAAATCAGAAGGCATTACACCCGGTACTTTTAAGGAATTTGTCCTGAGGGAGTCTCTCGTTTTACAGCCAATTGTAATGAAAGAGACTTTGAATCCGACCCGTCTTTGACGTAACCCGCCATAAAGACTTAATGCAAAAACTAATATGTTACAATTGAAGGAGCTCGTAACATTGTTTTGCAATTTCAAGTTCTTCATTGGTGGGAATAACCAAAATTTTCACTGGTGAGTCTTCGATATTTATTTCCCTGATTTCCGCTGAAGGCATGCTGTTTTTCTCCTCATCCAGATGTATGCCCAGGAATTGCATCTCTTTGCAGGCCCGTTGCCTGGTATTTATATCATTTTCTCCCACGCCAGCCGTGAATACAATCGCATCCAGACCATTCAATGCTGCAGCATAAGAGCCGATATATTTTCTTATACGATACGCGTATATTTCAAGAGCCAATATAGCATCGGCATTCCCGTCATCTGCACTTTTACCAATATCACGCATATCGCTAAAACCGGTAAGACCAAACATTCCACTTTGCTTATTAAGGAGCGTGTTCACCTGTTCCTGATCAAAACCCAATTGGTCGATCAGATAAAAAATAATGGAAGGATCGATATCTCCGGAGCGGGTTCCCATCACCAGGCCGTTCAAAGGACTAAAGCCCATGCTGGTATCGATGGATTTTCCATTCTTTATTGCAGCCATGCTGCATCCGTTCCCAAGATGAATTGTGATTATTTTTGTCTCACGTCTGTTTAAGTATTCGATCGCTTTACCGCTTACATATTTATGACTTGTACCGTGAAAACCATAGGTCCTGATATGGTTGTCAGTATAAAAAGATTTTGAGATAGCATATGTGAACGCAATCTGAGGCAGTGTTTGATGGAATGCAGTATCAAATACCGCAACCTGTTTCGCATTTGTAAAGATGCTCTCAGCTACCTCAATCCCAAGATAATTGGCCGGATTGTGCAATGGCGCCAGCGGAAAAAGCCTTTGAATTTTTTCCTTTACTTCTTTTGTTATAATGGTTGTTGTTGCAAATGACTCACCTCCATGCACTACCCTGTGACCAACCACTTCCATGTCGTCGGGATTTTTTATGACCCCAACCTCCGCATCAGTCAACAAAGCCGCGACTTCCTTTAATCCTTCTTTATGGTCTGACAGATTTATGGTTTTCCTGATTATTTTCTCTTCCCGGCCTGTAAATATTTTATGCGTGATGACCGAATTGTCCTGCCCGATTCTTTCCACCAGCCCACTGCATATCGGTTTTTCAACCGGCATTTTAAAAAGCTGGTACTTTATGGAACTACTGCCTGAGTTTACGACAAAAATGTTCATTTTATTTCTGCTGACTTTGAATGGCAGTAATAATAACCGTATTAAATATATCATCTACTGTGCAGCCGCGACTCAGGTCATTCACGGGTTTATTCAGTCCCTGCAACATGGGACCAATCGCCAGTGCTCCCGTTTCACGCTGCACGGCCTTGTAGGTATTGTTGCCTGTATTAAGATCCGGAAAAATCAATACGGTTGCCTTGCCCGCAACTTCAGAATCCGGCATTTTCTGATTTCCGACCAAAGGATCGACGGCGGCGTCGTATTGAATAGGTCCCTCTACTTTAAGATCAGGCCGCTTTTGTTTCACCAGCTCTGTTGCCCTTCTCACTTTTTCCACCTCTTCTCCTTCACCGGAACTACCGGAAGAATAAGAAAGCATAGCAATTTTCGGCTCTATACCGAATTTACTGCTGCTTTCAGCAGATGAGATGGCAATCTCTGCGAGTTGTTCAGCATTTGGATTGGGATTGACAGCGCAATCTCCAAATACACAAACCCGGTCCGGCAGACACATAAAAAAGACGGATGAAACAACGGATATTCCCGGTTTTGTTTTTACAAACTGGAGTGCGGGTCGTATCGTATGTTGTGTAGTATGTACCGCACCTGATACCATTCCATCCGCATGGCCTTTGTAAACCATCATTGTACCAAAATATGATACATCGGTCATTGTATCTCTTGCCATTTCCAGTTCAACGTTTTTATGCTTCCTTAACTCATAGAATGTTTTCACATAATCTTCAAAATAAGGTGATTTAACGGGATCGACTACCCGAATATTATTTAAATCCAGCGTTAAACCGAGCCGTTTTACCGATGCCGCTATTTCTGCCGGATCACCCAACAATGTAAGGGATACAATTTTTTTATCGATCAGCCGGGCTGCGGCTTTTAATATTCTGTCTTCATTTCCTTCCGGGAGCACAATATGCTTTATCTCATTTTTTGCCCACTTTGTCAACTTGTATTGAAACATATGGGGTGTAATTCCTTCCGGTTTAAACGTGACCAGCTTTTCATCCAATGTCTTTACGTCTACATATTTTTCAAAAATGTCGATGGCAAGTTGAATTTTTTCCTTGTTGGCGGGCGTTATTCTGGATTGAATAATCCCAAGTTTTGCTGAGGTTTCAAAAGTACCTGTCTTCACGGAAATGATCGGTATCATAGAGGGCGAGCCCTTTATCAGTCTCATCAGCGGCTCTTCCGGTTCAAATCCGCCAGAAAGCACAATACCCGAAATCTTGGGATAACTCGTAGACAGATTAGCCTGAAGAGCAGCGACTATAATGTCGCCCCGGTCACCCGGAGTAACGATCAGAACATTTTCTTTTAGATAATTCAAAAAGTTGGGAACCTGCATCGCTCCGGTGATAAAATGATCAGCCTGGTTTGACAGCTGATCTTCCCCAAAAAGAAGTTTTCCCTCCAGTTTTCTGTTTATCTCAAGCATGGTAGGACTATTCAAACTCTTCTCGAATGGGATTGCGGCAATTATAACGTCCTTATGAACCTGCATTTTCAGAAGTTGTTTCACATCTTCTGCCTGATCGATATGTACTCTGTTGACGATAATCGCCAGTACCTGCACATCTCTGGCCTGAAAATTTTGAAAGACAGTGAGCGAAGTCGTCACAGCCTGAGCAGTCGTTTTATTTTCGCCGGAAATAACAATGATGGCCGGAGCAGCCAGGTTTTTCGCTATTGAGATATTCGCATCAAATTCAAAAGCAATTCCTTCCCCTACAAAATCACTCCCTTCAATTACAGTAAAATCATATTCTTCTTCCAGTTTTTTAAATTTTCCGATAATGATATCGATCATTTCACCCTGGCTTTTATTTTGAATCATCTGTAAGGCCTGGGATCGGGTAAATGCATACGTATCATCATATTTTTGTGAAAGGCCAAAATATTCCGTAACGGTAGCAATATGTTCATCTTTTTTTTCCTTGGGGTCGGCATTTATAATCGGTTTGAAATAGCCGACCTTTTTGGTTTTTCCCAGCAGCATATTTACTAAGCCGAGTGTAATGATCGATTTACCGCAATAAGGTTCAGATGTGGCAATAAAAACATTTTTTGACATTCTGCAATTTTTATAAGACCGGGAAATATATGGCAAATGCACCCGGAGTATTTCTCATCTCAAAGATAGTCACACCAGGTATTCAGGAAGATTTTTAGAAATTGTATAACAACCGGGCCTCATTCATAAAAGCAGGAGTTGATGGCTAACTCAAGCCCCCAGTTTTTTTAGTTTGCGGATCTGGAAAAGAAGATAGAACATCACAAACCAGACAGTAAGCGTTATACAGGAAGCCATCCAGAGCAACCAAAAAGGCGGACGGTGAGCTCTTGCAAATAATGAACGTTTATTGTAATCTGAAACATATTTCGTTGCGGTTCCCCAGGCTACTGTTTTTTCTGTCGTCAAATTCCCGTACAGATCATTATCCTCCACCTTCGCGATTAAGACCAGGTTGCCCGCTGTATCACCGGGCAGGTTGACCAGTTTAAAATCTGCACTGGCTGCTCCCAGAGAGTCTGTTGTAAAGACAGGATTTTCATCCACGTTCAGATCGCCACCCAGTCTTTTAATGGCAATCTTCATATCGACTCCTTTGACAGGTGACCAGCCCGACTCTTTTTGCTCCATGATTGTGGCGATTATTTTTTTATCCCCGGCGGTATCCAGTTTTATTTTTGCTTTGGTCAGGTCAATACTGGTCGTAACACCGGCATACATATTTGAAGAATCAGTTACCGCGATAAAACTTTGTTTAGGTGATTTACTCCATTCGTCTTTTCCGCCGGGTGGTATAAAAAATGTAACCCGTCCGTTTTCGTCTGTTTTTGCAGTTCCCAGTAAGTGATCCGGAGTTTCAGAGCTGATATAAAACTTCACCGGCAAGTTACTGACCGGTGTAAACTTCCCGTCGATCTTTGCTTTTGTATCCGCTTTTAAATACTGTACACGGTTATTATCATTGTAATAAACCAGCCCAAGGATTAAATTATTTTTTTCAGCCTGGGCGTAGGAATGCCCGGAGGTTAAAACAACAAGGGCAAAACC
Source organism: uncultured Bacteroidota bacterium (assembly GCA_963759335.1). Classification (GTDB taxonomy): domain Bacteria; phylum Bacteroidota; class Bacteroidia; order Chitinophagales; family Chitinophagaceae; genus Puia. The sequence continues at coordinate 591,819 of CAVWYU010000017.1, read as the reverse complement.
CAGTGCAGAATATTTAATTTTTTTCATGCTCTTCGATTTCTGAGATCGTTTCCTGTATCGGAATAACAGGGAACAATCTGGCGAACACGGCAACGATTAGTAGCATACCTGCCAGAGAACCCATGGCAACGGCCCATTCCTCCCAGCTGGGAAAATAATGTTTGTAAGACTCGGGTACGTCATACATTGGTAAGAAGGGATGCAGTAAAGTCGGTGTTACTATCAGGTATCTTTTAAACCACGAACCAACGACCACCAGCGCTCCGGCTATAAACGCGGGAAATGGTTTTCTCCCGCTCCGGAAGATGAGTATCAGTATAGGTATAAACATGGAAGTTGACAAAGCAAACCAGAAAACCCTGGAATAGGTTCCCCTGAACAACCCAAGCAAATGATCTGCATCCGTTTTTTTCATTTTGAATGCCGGAACAAGAAACTCATTGATATTAAAATAGAGATAGATCAGTGCGAGAAATACAACTATTTTACCCATTTTGTCAAAGTGACTGTAGGTAATATATTTTTCCAGGCTATAGGCATACCTGAATACATACATCGCCACCAGGATAGCTCCCGAACCTACCAGAAATGCGCCTGAAATAAAATACGCACCAAAATTGGTACTATCCCAGCCCGGCCGGTATGTTGTTGCAAATAACCAGGATGTAACTGTATGAACGGCGACAGCTACCGGAATGATGGTGATGCATAATATCTGAACAGATCTTTTGTTGATTTCTATTTGCTGGGGCGTATTCTTCCAGAAAGCTCCCAGGAATGAATATATCCCGCCGCGGCGTTTTCCGGCGTCCTTCCTTGCCTTTATCATAATTTTTAAATCCGGCAAGAGCGGAAAATATAATAGCAGCAGGCTGATAAAAAAATACGTTGTAATAACAATTACATCCCACACGATCGGGGACTGAAGCCGGGTATGAATGAAAAGGTTGTAAAACCGGTCAGGCCGGCCCATATCAACAACAATAATTAAAGAGGCAAATGTGATAGCAGAAATAGCGATGATTTCAGCAATCCTCGTCAGGGGAGTGCTCCATCCGAAATTGACAATTCTAAGTACCGCCGTAACCAGTGAACCTACCAGACTGATGGCCACAAAAAAAACAAAATTGGATATATAAATCCCCCAGGATGCATAGTCCCGCATGTCAGTAACGATCAGCCCCTGTGATAACTGTCGATAATATCCTATGGCACCTATAATACAAATAATCAGCAGGACAGCAACCCATAACCTGCCTTTCACACCAAATTTCTTCGGCAGGAGATCGTCAATTATTTTTTGCCTCGCTGAAATCTCCACGGTTTATGATTTTGCATGTTCTTTTTTTGACTCCACGGAATCCTCTACATCTTCAAAAGGAAAATTCCTGTTCACGGGCGGCAGGTAATAAACACTGGGTTTGGTACCCAGATCCTCCATCATCCGGTAACCGGCTTTATCCCGGACCAGTTCGCTGAACCGGAAAGTTTCCGCCCCATTGGTTACGGTATCCTCAATCATATCGCCAAAAAAGAATACTCCGTTTGGACATGCAGAAACACAATGCGGTAATTCTCCTTTCCGGGTTTTATCTGCGCAGAAATCACATTTACCAACGGTACCTTTTTTCTGGGGAATACTCGTTTCACAGGAATAAGGTTGTGCAGCCACTTCCTTTGGAATATCCGGTTCCCCCCAATTAAATACACGGGTTGAATAAGGACAGGCTGCCATACAGAACCGGCAGCCGATACAACGGTCACTGTCAATAAGAACTATTCCATCTTCCCTTTTGAAAGTTGCGTCCACCGGGCATACTTTAACACAGGGAGGTTCGTCGCAATGCATACAGGTAGTCGGTTCCCAGTAGGGAGCAGTATGTGGCGCATCCTGCATAGGATAAATTTTTATCCAGTTGTCTCCCGGATTCAGTTCATGCGCGTGGTTGCATGCCGACTGACAGGCTTTTACACTTTTACATCTGGAAAGATCAATAACCATTACGAATTTCTTACCGGGTATTCCCTTCCGGGCTTCCTGATTGGAAACAGGCGGCAGATCCGCCACCGGTTTCAGAAACGCTTCATCCACTTCAATCACCTCCCCGTCTACAGAAAGTAACTTTACCATTTTACCGGAGGGTTTTATCATCGCGGTAACCTTATCTTCAAAGGGGTTCGGCTTGTCCGAACATCCGCTAAGAGTAGCTCCCGCGAGTAAACCAGTCAGTAAGAATTCCCTTCTGGATGAATCGTTGGCATTCATTTTTAAAAGATTAAAGGTTTACTTCTTTTTGATCCAGCCTTGTAATTCCTCATCGGAAATTTTCCCCTTTATCCGGTTTATTTTTGAAATATCCACTTCGACCAGCTGTCCGTCCTGTGACAAAACTTTCATGGTTTCCATTTTCCCTGTTGGTGGAGGAAGCGCAGGAAATGACCGGCTTTCTTTTTAGGAAACAATCCCGATTTAAAAAAGGACAACAGTGATAATAGTCCGATGCCTGCTCCCGCCAGTAATTTTCTTCTGGCTTTTGCATCCGGCCCGATGGATTCAATCTCTTTCATATAAATCATTAAACTATTCGGAGGAACTATTTCTTCAGAGTCCGCATAAAATTCACCAGGTCCCAAATTTCATTGGCATCCGGAATTTTTTTCTTGAAACTCGGCATGTCTCCACGGCCTTCCTGAACTTTATAAAATATTGAACCGTCAGACTGGGATTGAAATGAAGCAGTTGAGAAATCGCCGGGATGAGTTTTTAATTGTGCCGCCTTGCTGCCGTCGCCCACTCCTTTTTTACCATGGCAGGAGGAGCAATGCTGATTCCATAAACCCTTACCTGCAGAAACAGACTCGGAAGATGTCTTAACCGGATTGGCTTTTTTGGCAGCTGCATCAGGAACGGCCCATGGCTGCTGATTAACTCTGAATCCAACAGTAAGTACAAATAATCCTGCAAGCAGACTGATGAGAAGGACTTTCATGGTAAGAACTTTTGATGAGGTGAATGAATTCTATTAGCAACCTAAGTTATTTAATATTTTCCAATTCCGGTTTTCAGTTTTTCGTTTAACTGTTCAATAGAATGAATTATTTGTTAACTGAGAAAGACTACGAATTAATAATGTTTAAAACACCCGCATCAGTAACTTTTGAATCTGAAAATAGATAAAAGTATGAATTACACGTTTTTGAATCCTATAAGTGTCGGATTTGGTTAACTAGTGCCCAAAATAAAATCCCAGGAAAGTATCGATATTCGGCATGTCGACAGGCTCGGGATCTTTTTTCGGATCAAAAAGAAATAAACCACAAATATTGTTCCTCGCATTCAGGTCTATAAGCATTTTGCTCTTATCCGTTTTTACAAATAACAGCCACCTGGCTTTCATTACTTCAACAATCCGGACACCGCGGCCATTGTTTCCTGATTACATTGCGTGCATTTTGCATCATGTAATAACAGTCGTGGGTCATGGTCTCATAAACATTTACATCATTTACGGACTTAATTTTCTCTAACTGCAGGGAATCGGGATTAAAGAAGACAGCGGACTCACGGTCAACAATAACCGTATCTTCAAAACTCGAAGGTGGCTTTTCCGGAGTCTTTAGCCGGGTCACCTGGTCCTTTTTCAACCCTTTTTCATTTTTTTCGGGCGATTGAGTGCAGGAGCTGATCATCAACACCATAAAGAATATTCCGAGTACAATCAATGAACGGTCTGGAATCGTCGAAACCTTCCCCGTCAAAAATTCCATAACCGGGTGATGTTAAAACCAATGTGAAACTGTCCACCCGCCACTTTCATACCATTATCCGTATATCCGAATGGATTATTGGCGTTGTACATGGCGTTCTGCTGTGTGTTCAGAAGGGTAAAATTATCCGCGAACAACTGGAAAGTATGACCGCTGGTATTGAATTCAAGTCCGAAGCCAAAATTAGGGTGGGGATTATTCTGTTGCCCATGCCGTAAGTGGCTGCTCGTAGTCAAATATAAATGAAGTCCCCTCGGTTAACTTATATCTCATGCAAAAGCTAAACGAATACATATTAAATTTCTGTTCCTTAAAAACAACATTTGACGTATCAACTTTTGTATAATATCCCGGAACCGAATTCTGATGTGATATGCTAAAGCCAATCTGCACGGATAATTTTTCATTGATCTTTCTGGCGATCATCAATTCATTAAAAAAAGACCAGCGTTCTGACTCGTATTTAAAAAGAACATTGTCAGGATTTTTAACTGTTTTAACGGCAACATTACCATAGTAGGTTACGCTGACCGGATATTCCGACGACTGCTTCAAAATGGCATATTTGGCACTTCCGTCCCATAGCATATTAACCTTGGCCAGACCGAAACCAATTTCAAGATTATCGATGGGTGTATACAGAAAACCAAAGCGAATATTGGCAATTCCATAAATTCCCCATAAATCCTCATAACCGTTTTGTACTGATCCAAACCTGTGCTGGATATCTGCTTCGAAAGTCCCTTTCACCGGAACCATAACAGTTTGCGCATCAATAATCTGATCGGAAGCAAAAGTATTTTTTACCGGTCTGGGTTTAGCGGGTGCTTCCGGCTCGGAGGCAGCGGCTGTACTGTCATGATGAGCGGCTGCCGCTGTGCTGTCCTGAGTATATCCGGTGGTAGCCAGTATAAACAGTGCAACCATGAGACAAATGCCGGAAATCAGCGGTCTCCTTGTTTTATTTATAAAATTTTTCATTTGATTCGTTTTTAGAGTCGCTTAATTATTCGGCGCACCATTCCTGATCCAGTCGAAAACTTTCTGCCGGTCGGAAGCTGATGGAAGATGAGACATCATAACTCCGTTGAGGGCTATCCACAGTCTGCTTTCTTCCGGCTTAGCCGTATTCACATACCCTCCCCCGACCAATTGATCATAGGAAATATCTTCCGTGAGATAAGGCACCTGTCCCCCTTTAACATGACAACCTGATAAAGCACAGTTTTCATCCCATAAAGGCTGGAGGTCGCCGCTGTAGCTTACAAACTGCGGGGGTGCTTCCGTGGCAACCGGAGGAATGATCACATCCTGGTAACAGCTGACAATTCCAATGCCCATGAAGAGTAACAATCCCCCATAAATTAATACTCGTTTCATAATAATAATTTTTATGGGTGATTATTTGATTATTGAAATTGATGTTACACTCCAGGGTAATAACATCTCCGACTTCCGTAGTGGTCAAACCGAAAGTTCTGCAGTTAAAGCTGAAAGTTCAATGCCAAACCAAATACATCAGATGTACCCGACCGTTGTCCTTTTATTGTATGAGAGAATTCCAGTCACGGTGGTGTCCTTAGGCGCTGACAGTAAACCTTGCCAGGTCATTGTCATCGTACAAATGTATCCGGCGCTGTTTGGGTCCAGTTCTACTTTAGTCGTCTTGATAAGGGCTATGTTTTCGTCGACCAGATTTTGAGTATTCGCTATAAGCGCCGGTGCTCCGACATAACCTAGATAACATCCGCCGTCCCGTCCCGGCTGCCCGGTATTTGAAGTATTCATTTGTACATACCCGTTAAAATAAGTTTTTGCGGGATCGTTTTCATAAAAGGCCCAGGATGTATCTTTCAATGGCTGACCCGTAGTCGGGTATTGTTTTTTTTGTGCATCTGTGATGCTACTGACACCAAATTCGTCAAACCGGCCGGTCAGCAAACCGGGTGCCCCGAGATAATTAGCTGACCATAACACACTACTATGTGCCTGGTCAAACTTCCAGGAACTGGTGTCGCCTGCTGTGAGATTTCCAGGCAGGAAAACGCCATTACCGCGTTTGATGTCCGGCGTGCCCGTTGATGGCGGGGGCAAGACCTGATTTTCATGCGTACAACTGGAAACATATCCGATAATACTTATTATCACCAACGAGATCAGGAGTGTCTTTTCGTTTAGCAGCTTCATAAAAAAAGTTTTAGTCAGTGAGCAGATTCGATTGCGAAGAGAGGGCTTACAAAAGTATCAATAATAAATTCAGTATAGCCAAATCCTGAAAATTCCCGGCATTATCTAATGGTTATTATGTAGTATGCCAACAGGGCCGGTATTCGGGACGCTCAGGATTTTGGATATTTCTTACACTGATTGTATATATAGTATGACAAGCAAATGAATATAAAAGCTGCCAGATTCAGGAAAATACTGATCGTATATACGGTCATGTCATTTTTTAAAATGTCCGGCTCCGAAATCGATCCGGTGAATTGATAATACAAATCCCTTACAATAATATAGAAAAAAACCAGACTGTGAAGGACACTTACTATTTGTCTTTTGGAAAAAGCGGGTATCCAGAATAATAAAGAAAGTAAAGCCCAGATAAACAAATAGGGTTGCTGAATCCGGTGCTTTAGATTTTCTATGGTAAAATCAGGATATACATTTTTTATCTGAAGACCAAAGTAAAGGGTGCCCGTCAGGGCATACGCTACAGGTAAAATCGAAAGAAGTGTTGCAGCATTTACATTTTTGAACGGGATATTACGGATGAAAAAACGAACGAGAAAATATACCAGGGGATATCCGGAAAAAAATATCAGCATCTCAAGCTGCTCCATATATGTAAAGATGCTTCTATCCATACTGAATCAATAGATCATGAAGAGGGGTTAATCAGCGCTACGATCGTGTGCGCATTCACCTGGTATTCCTGAAATTCCACCATGGGAGCCTCATTCCAATATTTGATATCGTCCGGCGATGGCAGGGATGTATCGATCCACCGCCTCCAGTGCCTGCCCGCCTCCGGCACCGGCAATTCAAAACTAAGCGTTTCGGAAAATGCATTTAATATGTAATGTGTTTCCAGTTTACCACCCAAGGATCGAACCGTAAATGAAATGGAATGGGAATGATCCGACCAGTCCGGTTGATTCAACCGCACACCATGCCACTTGATTTCGGAAGATTTCAACAACGTGTTAAGCGTCATGGTGAATTCAGGTTTAGACATATCCCGTAACAAACGCGCATGTATCAACAATTTCACGAAACGAAAGATGTCCCGATTCTGATGCAGCAGATTCCAGTCAAACCAGCTTATCTCATTGTCCTGGCAATACGCATTATTATTTCCATGCTGGGTCCTGCACAATTCATCCCCCATACAAATCATAGGAGCGCCCACGGACAGCAGGTTGAGAACAAAAAAATTCCTTATTTGCTTTTTGCGGATGGCTGAAATATCGCGATCATCCGATTCTCCTTCCACACCGTTGTTCCAGCTGAAGTTGTCATTATTTCCATCCCGGTTTTCTTCTTTGTTATCCTCGTTGTGTTTCCGTTCGAAACTTACCAGATCATACAAAGTAAATCCATCATGACATGTTATAAAATTGATGCTTTGCTCTGGTTCTCTTTCCTTATGGGCATATATATCCGGACTTCCAAAGAGTCTTGTAACCACATGAGATAAAACTCCATTGTCTCCCTTCACAAATCTGCGAATATCGTCCCTGAATTTTCCATTCCATTCTTTCCAGCTGTCACCAACAAAACTTCCGACCTGATATAAGCCGGCTGCATCCCAAGCTTCTGCGATCAGTTTTACACCTGCAAGCACAGGATCCGATTCAATATCCCAAAGCACCGGCGGATTCTTCAGCGGCTCTCCGTTTTCACTGCGGGACAAAATGGAAGCGAGGTCAAAACGGAATCCGTCCACATGCATTTCTGTTACCCAGAAATGAAGACTGTCAAGGATAAGCCTCCTCACAACCGATTGATTCGCATTCAATGTATTTCCGCATCCCGAATAATTCGAAAAAGAAAAATCGTTATCCAGCAGATAGTATACCGAATTGTCTATGCCGCGAAGACTATAGGCGGGTCCTCCCTGGCCGCCTTCTGCGGTATGGTTATAAACAACATCCAGGATGATTTCAATACCAGCTGCATGCAGGGCTTTCACCATATCCCGGAACTCGTCCAGAACACCCTGAGGATTTACAGATGAGCTGTATCCCGGATGAACTGCAAAAAAGGAAATGGGACTATACCCCCAATAATTTACCAGATCAGAAGGCGCGTCCTGATCATCAAATTGAAAAACGGGCATCAATTCAACCGCAGTAATGCCGAGCTCCACGAGGTAAGGAATTTTTTCTATTATCCCTGCGTAGGTTCCTCTTTTGGATTCATCCAAATCTGCACTCGCGTGCCTGGTAAATCCGCGAACATGTAGTTCGTAAATAATCGTTTGTGAAAAAGGCCGGCGCAAATGTTTGTCTCCTTCCCAATTGTAGGCAGAGCAATCCACGACCACACTCTTCATCGATGGACAATGGGCCATACCCGGACCACAAAAAGAACCACGTCTGAAATTTCCCGGCACTGTTACAGACCTGGCATATGGATCCAGCAGAATCTTATCCGGGTCATACCAATGTCCTTTCGATGGCTCTAACGGACCTTCAATACGAAATCCGTATAGCTGACCAACCTGTACGCCCGGAACAAAAATGTGCCAGTAATGGTACGTTTTATGAACGCCGGGATCCAGTATAAATTCGCGGCTGGGATACAGATCATCTTCATGATCAAAAAAAAGCAGGTTGACTGCGTTCCCATTCCTGCAAAAAATTGAAAAATTCACCCCTTCAGGAGAATAGGTTGAACCAAGTGGAAAAGGCTTTCCATTTACATCAGATAAGTCATCCGGAAAACCGGAATTTTTATTCAGCAAAGCATTTTATTTAGCGGCCGGGGATACTTCTACAATTTACTGATATTTCCACTACTGCCTGCCGGTTAAGAATAAAGCGTATCGTGTTTCTACGATGAACGACTTTCCGTTTGTTCAAAACCTCTGAATAAAAACCAGTACATTCGTAATGCATTTTACATTGCCTTGCGAAATCGTTCAGACTATAATCTAAAAACCCGGTCATATATGAAGTATTTTTTATTGTATGTTTTAATGGGTACCTGTCTGTTGTCCTGTTCGTCTTCCGCAGATAAAACCACAACCAGTGACAAAGCGCCGTCTGATACGACTTCGGCTGCTGAAAAAATGCCTGCCGCAGACAAGCAATCGGAAGCAAATCTAGCACTGGTGAATAAATTTTTAGCAGCGGTTGAAAGCCGTGATACGGCTGCCATGTCGGCTGAGTTGGCAGATAATTACAAAGGTTACGGACCTTCTATCGGCGATTCCCTGGGCAGATCGGAAATTCTTGAAAACTGGAAATATAATTTTGATCATTACTACGCGACCATTAAATATAACCGTTTTCAGAATATTGCTTCGGACATTAAAGAAAACAATGATGCAGAACCCGGAGAATATGTTTCAAACTGGGCCTATTGTTCTATAAAATATAAAGATGGAAGAGGGCCGATATATATTTGGGTAAATTCTGTTTACAAAATTGAAAACGGGAAAATTTCAAAAAGCCGGGTTTTTTATAATGAAGCTGACTGGTTAAGACAACTGGGATTCAAATTCATAAAACCCGTCAAGAAGAAAGAGGGCGAATCACTCTGATTCCCAGGAACGATTTTCCTTACGAAGAACAGTCAGTTCTTTCAGGTCGTTAGATTTAAAAAGCCACGATACGGGTAGCGATTACATTTTTACATCGTGTAAAACCAGCAAGGGCAAATGGGTATGAGAAGCCATTTCCCTTGTAAAATGTTTTTGAATCAGATGACCCGAATCCCGGGCGATCATTGCCAGTAATCCGGTGTCCGTATTTCTCTGGCTAAGATAAAAATTGATCCCTCCGATCACGCTTTTACTGAAGATGGTTACGCGTTCCGTTTCAATGTCAGGTTTGAAAACAGACAGAAGAAAATCGCGCTCTTTTCTTTTTACACTGGTAAGTTCGGCTTCTTTTGGTCTGACACTTAACACCCTTAATTGCGGTTCAATAATTAACAGGGCGATTTCCTTTAAGATGTCAAGCGCGCCTTCATTATCCAATGAATCAAGATCAGTAGCCAAAACGATCCTGTTCTTTCCCTTTTTAAAAAAATTCTTAAACCGCGCTACTTCCGGAATCACCAGCACCGGCACCGTGGTTTTCGATATTACTTTTACTGTATTGCTCCCGATTAACAGTTTCTTCAGCCCGCTTGCTCCCTTTGTGCCCATCACGATCAGATCGGGCTGCTGAATGGCCAATATTTTTTTCAGAGCAGTAATCAGATTACCATGTGCAAATAACGTTTCGCACTCTACATCGAAAGATTTTTTTATATCTGACTTTAAAGACTTTAGTTTAATGGTTGTTTCATTCTCATCACCATCCTTTTGCAATATGTTGACGATCACTAAGCGGGCAGAGGATCTTTTGGAAAGTTCTGCTGCAAATGAAACGGAGTTGAGTGATGCGTCAGAGAAATCAACAGGAGCAAGAATTGTCTTCATACTATGAATGTATTAAAATTTCGGAACTTAATTTTCAGAAGCTCCTGACCAAGCCACTTACCGGATCAACACATCCGATTATATGGACGGATTCAGATTTTCCGGTATCCCGCAAAAAAATGATCATTACTATGGGTTGACCCTCGGTGTGAGTTATCGATTTGGATGGAACGGGATGAGTTGTCCAAAAATCCCATTATAATTCTCCAAGATCACCAATGTTTTCATTAAAAATTTTTTCTCTTTTCACTCCGGGGGATTGTTCTCTCCTACCCAATTTTTTGCATAAGCCTGATTCCAGCTGTGTTTCCATCTTCGGTGGCTCCATAACCACATTTCGGGATTTTTGCGAATTACTTTTTCCATGTAACGGGCATATCGCAATGTCAGTTCTCCTTCCTTCAGGGAATTTGGATCTTCACATGCCACTTCAAAAAAACCCTGATAATACCCACGTTTTGGTTTTACAATAGAAGTAAACAAAACGGGTAAATTTCCCGCTCTTGCTCCTTTTTCCGGGCCCGACACGAACCCGGTAGGCCTCCCAAAAAAATCCATCCAGTAAGCATTCGGGAGATTGCCCGGACTCTGATCTGCAACCAGGCCCAGGAGATATTGTGTGCCTTTAAATGATTCCATGGCCTTACCCATGTTACCTGCAGCTATAAATGTATTCCCATGACGGGTACGCAGACGGTACATCAGTCTTTCCATCACCGCATTGCTCAATGGCATATATACAACAAGCACGGGATATTTGGTATGACTGCTCAACACATGGTGGCCCCACTCCCAGTTGAATGTATGTCCCAGATGAAGCTGGCAACTTCTTCCGCTTTTATATAAAGGATCCAGTACTTCCCAGTTTGCCGTTATCCTTTTTTCCAGAAAACGCCTGGAGGCGCTTACTAATTTAATCGTCTCTATAAATGAATCGATCAGGTTATGGTAAAACGCTTTGGCTATTTTAACCCGCTCTTCCATTGATTTTTCGGGAAAAGCCAACCCGAGGTTTGCCATCACCGTTTCTTTCCGGTAGCCAATTACATAATAAACCAGCAGGTATATTCCATCCGAAATGAAATATAACAGGCGCATCGGAAGGAGGGAAAGCAGGTAAAAAAATCCAAATACTACATAATACATACGATTCGAATATACCACATAGCTTCCAATTTGCCTTTGCCCCCGGAATCGTCTTTTTTTGGCCTTTTCTGATAATTTTCTTCCGTTACGGGCGTTTCTGATATAGAAAACGTCCTTAATCTAAACGGATGCATCTGACCCTTAAAATCCTTGTCCTGACCTTGCTCACGGCTGGCGTCGTGAACTTTCAACCCCTGTCTGCCCAGAATACTCCGGTTACCACTGAGGAAGCCGAGAAATTATCGATGCAGCTGGAAGCGTCTATCAACAAGGGTGACCCGGAAATCCTCAATCACCTGATCTATTTTCCCGAATTCATAAAAAAGACTGAATCAAAAAGTCCTTTCATTGGTAATCTGGATACGCTGACCAAAATCGCCCATGACTTTGGCCTGTTCAATATTGGCAGTTACACCCTGAAGATTACAAAAAACGGAAGTTTTAAACTGTTTCGTGGTTTTGTGAAAAATGAAGAAATGCATCTGTTGTTCAGGGCTTTTGGTGATGGCGGATTTGATTATGAAGATATCACCATTATCAAAGTGAAGGACTCTCTCCGGGCATCCGATATCTTTTCTTTTCAGCTCGGTGAATCCTATGCGAGACAGTTTTCATATATGATACCGGATACCACCATGAATGATGCTCATTCTTCACTGACCTCCCGGGATAAATACGGGATCCTTTTCGACAATGCATTCAGTGAGAAAAACTATGGTGCGGCCAGATCGGCCTTCGAAAAATTCGACGAACAGACCCAGAACGATAAGCACCTTTCTCTTCAATATATGCTGGCCTGCGATCACCTCAGCGAAAAATTTTTCAGGAAATCCGTGGACCGTTATATCTCTTTATTTCCGGATGAACCCACACCGTATCTGCTCATGATGAAAAAATATGCAGACACCAAAGATTATCGGGATTACAGCAGAGCGATCGACAAACTGGATACGCTGTTACAAATCGATCCCTTCCTGAATTATCTGAGAGGAAATGTTTTAGTAAAATTGGGAGATATACGGGCAGCTTCGCATTTCTATCAGGAAGCGTTTGACTATGATCCCGGCATCTGGCAGAACACCGAAAAACTCGTGGCCTGCAAAGTTGTTTCGAATGAACTGGTACAGGCCAATGAAGCAATCATTCTTTACACCCACACGCCGGGATATCGAAAAGAACTGGTCGAAGAGCTATATAAAGAATATCCTGCATTAAGATAGACAACTCAAAAATATGATCCACGTCCCTTACAATTCTTATACACTCATTTAATATTTCCGATCACATTGAGATACTCGACTATATTTTTATAATATCGCTTGCCAATAGTTTTTATTTCCCCGGGCTTTTCGGACTTGCTGACAAGTACTAAGTATGTTTTGTAAATACTGTCTATATGATAAATGAAACAGCTGTGGAATCATTTATTCTCACAAACATATCCGAAGGAAGTTTTTTTAATGCAGCGAACAAAGATGACCGCACCTCCCAAGAAGATTTATCCGAAAAATATAATCTTAGTATAATTTTTTTTTGTCTGCAGATATACCACTGTTCCAGGATCAATTTTTTTTATGGGTGTTTTTTTTTGCCGGATAAAAATGGGTTTCATAATAATTGAACAGATTTGGGTTAAAATAATTCCAATTTAAAAAATATCCCATGATGAATCGGATGGATTTTACATTTTATCCTGAATGATTGGTCAATGTCGCCCGATTGGATCCTCATTGCCACCTCGGATTCCGAGGGGTAAAGAGAAGGGACAGAGGTTCCAATGAAGTACCAATGAGGTGATTTAGACGTGATTTTCATTTCATCACCACAATTGTTCGACAATGTCACCGGCCGTTTTCGACAAGATCACTTTTTTAAAGAAATCGGCTTAAAGTCAATTTACATTTGCTTTATCGATCACCGAAGTGGATGTTTTACACAGGGCTACCAGGAGTGTAAACCTGGAAACCCTATCCCCATCGGCGTTTGAGGTCGGGAACCCTATTTATTAACAATTTAAAATCTCGTACCTATGGCAAGTTCCAATAACAGTGTCATCACTGGTAAATTTCGTGGAACCCTGGGAAAAGAACTCGTATTCCGCGAGTGGGAGGGCAAAACGGTCGTAGCCAAAGCGCCAAAACGCAGGCTAGGCGCAGGTACTCCCGGACAAGAGGAAACGAAGGAAAATTTCCTGCTGGCTTCACGATATGCCAAGGCAGTTTTGAAAGGTCAGGACCAGGGCATCAAAGACGCATATACCGCTGCGTTGAGACCCAGGCAGAATCTGTATAGCCGGGCGATGGAAGATTTCTTATCTCCGCCGGTCGTCAAAATCGTCGACACCAGTAATTATACGGGTGTCACCGGCAGCCAGATCCAGATCCGGGCTGTGGATGATTTTAGAGTGACTGGTTTGCAGGTGGAAATCCATTCCGCAAACGGCTCACTGCTGGAAAAAGGCAATGCAGTACAATCAACCAATGGTGTTGACTGGACGTATACGGCCACGCAGGCAAACAACCCGCTGACCGGTAGTAAGGTCAAAGCCACTGCAACTGATGTTCCCGGTAATAAGGGAACATTGGAAGTAACGTTGTAGTGTTATTCCGGGAAGCTGTATCCGGGCCGGATGCAGCTTCCCTTTTTTAATCCATAAAACGCTCAGATTTTGGGATGTCTAAACGGGTAAATCCCTTTCAACAGCCCCTGGCCCCTTTGGTTTGCTTGCCGATTTAAGCTAACTTACCTGTCAATTAGCCAAACGACTGTGAAACGAATTGCTGCTGCCATTACGCTAAAGCCTGCTTTTGCATTTTCCGAGAAAATCCCCTTTTATCTGAGACGCCTGATTCTGTTCCTGGCCATTTTCCTTCTGTTCTCTGCCGAAATATTACGCGTTTATTTTGTCATGCCTTTTCCGGGCAGCCAGATGAATAATACCGTTTCCTTTGCCTACTGGCTGGATCAATCCATGGTATGGATCCGGATCCTTACATTGTTTCTTATAGGTTTTGCCCTGATCATTGCTTTTAAAAATGGCAGAACCTGGGAAAAAATATTTTTATCACTGATTGTGATATTCTATGCCTTCGTATTTTTCTTTTTCAATTTTAGATTACAGGCTGAAAATATTTTTCATCAGCCGGTGAATAAATCTTTCACGGTTGCGTCCAACAGCGCCATGGAAAAATCAAAACTGGTCATTGGTGTTGTGATCGATGGACAGGCAAAAGCCTATCCCATACAATTGATCGGATATCATCATCAGGTAATGGACACCATTGGAAAAATACCGGTGATGATCACCTATTGTACGGTTTGCCGGACAGGACGTGTTTACAGTCCGGTTGTTAACGGCAAACCGGAATCATTCCGCCTTGTTGGTATGGATCATTTCAATGCTGTATTTGAAGACGCTACTACAAAAAGCTGGTGGCAGCAGGCAACCGGAACGGCCATTGCGGGTCCTTTGAAAGGATATCAGTTAAAGGAATTTCCTTCAACACAACTGACCTGGGATGCATGGCTCAGGGAATACCCGGAATCGCTCGTGATGAAACCGGATACCATTTTTATGAATAATTATTTCAAGCTGGAAGATTACGACAGGGGAACGATGCTGAGCAGTCTGGTGAGAAGGGATACGGATTCGTGGGAACCTAAATCATGGATCGTCGGTGTGAAAAATAATTTTTCTTCCAAGGCATATGACTGGAATGAACTGGTACAGAAAAGAATTATTCAGGATTCGGTAGACAGATTGCCGATCCTGTTAACCATCGAAAAAGACTCCACTTCTTTTCATGTATATGATCGCCGCGTAAATGATTCTGCGCTCATTTTTCAGCTCACAGACGGCCATGATTTGCTGGTGGATGAAAAGACACATTCGACCTGGAATATGGACGGTATATGCATATCCGGACTACTGAAGGGTAAAAAGCTTTTGCCGGTTCAATCATACAATGAATTCTGGCATTCCTGGCAAACCTTTCATACTAATTCAAAAATCTATGTAGGTGACTACACTGCTACAAAATAAAGAAGCCGGAAAAATTCCGGCTTCTTATTCTTTTTCATTTTGTTTTATTAATCCCAACCGCTGGTATCCACCAGTTTTCCGTCTTTGTCTTTGATCTGGCCGTCATTATCAATCATCATTCCTTCTTCCAGTTTTCTTTTCTTATCTCCTTTTGAAACTTCTCCATTTACATCAACCTTACGGCCATTCGTGCAGGTTACCGGAGCGTCCATTGCCACCCAGGAACCGCCCTTTACGATCATCATCTTGCCATCTTTCATTGTCATCAACCCGTCTTTCAATGCCATAGACGAAGCAGAAGAATCGGCAGCAGGTGCGGCAGGCGCAACAGTAGCCGTATCGGTAGTTGTCGAAGATGACTTGGAACCATCATTACATGCGTAAGTAAAACAAGCGATGGCTGCTATCAACAATAATTTTTTCATGGTGTTTTCTTTTAGTTTTAGTTATACGCAAAACTATGCCAATTAACAAACATGCATAGTTTTATTGTAGATTTGATTTATGCATGACATTGCCCGTAAAGGTTTTAAATGAAAATCCAGGCTTCTCTTGTTTTTTTCCTGTTAAGTTTTCTGATCTTTTCATGTAATAGACATAAGCCTTTATTTCAGTCGGTTTCTTCTGATCATTCCGGTATACATTTCAACAATCATATCGTTGAGAACGATACCATCAATCCGTTTGATCTCCCCAATATGTACAATGGCGGCGGTGTGGGTATCGGGGATTTTAATAATGACGGCCTGCCGGATATCTATTTTACAGGCAACCAGGTTCCCAATAAGCTTTATTTAAACAAGGGAAATTTTAAATTCGAAGACATTACAGACATCGCGCAGGTCGATGGCAACAAACAGTGGTGCCGGGGTGTTGCCGTGGTGGATATCAATAATGACGGCCTGATGGATATCTACGTCTGCGCGACGATATTACCCGACGCAGAGAAAAGACAAAACCTGCTCTATATAAATCAGGGATTAAATAAAGAAGGCATCCCTGTTTTTAAGGAGATGGCAAAAGAATATGGTCTGAATGATGATTCCTATTCGACCATGGCTTCTTTCTTTGACTATGATAATGACGGGGATCTGGATGTATATATCACTGTTAATGTGATGGACATTGAAAATAATCCATCTGTTTACCGTACGAAAATAAAAGACGGCTCTGCACCCAGCACCGGTCGCTTATATCGCAATGACTGGAATACAACACTGCATCATCCCGTGTTCACGAATGTGACTAAACAGGCAGGAGTAACCATTGAAGGATACGGCCATAGCGCAACCATTGCCGATTTTAACAAAGATGGCTGGAAAGATATTCTGGTAGCCAACGATTTTCTTTCGAATGATCTTCTCTACATCAACAATCACGATGGAACTTTTACGGATAAGGCAACAACTTATTTCAAACATACTTCTGCCAATGGCATGGGACAGGATGTAATCGACATCAATAATGATGGTCTTTCGGATGTCATTGAAATGGACATGGATCCCGAAGATAATTACAGGAAGAAATTGCTGATGTCCGGGTACAATTATCAAAATTATCACAACAATGATTCCTTCGGCTACCAATATCAATATGTGCGAAATACGCTTCAGCTGAATATGGGACCGCGTCTGGAAAAAAATGATTCTGCCGGAGATCCGATATTCGGTGATATTGGTTATTGGTCTGGTATTTCATCCACAGACTGGAGCTGGGCCCCTCTTGTTCAGGATTTCGATAATGATGGATTTCGCGATATCATTGTGACCAATGGTTTTCCAAAAGATCTGACGGATCACGATTTTATCGCATTCCGTGAGAAATCATTCGGATACACGACCAAAAAGGAAGTGTTGAGTAAAATACCACAGGTAAAATTGAAACATTATGCCTTTCAGAATAACGGCGATGCAAGATTTACAGATGTATCCGACCATTGGGGTCTGGTCACCGAATCTTTTGCCAACGGTGCCGCCTATGCAGACCTGGATAATGATGGCAGGCTGGATCTCGTGATCAATAATATCAATGATGAGGCTTTTATTTACAGGAATGTTTCCCCGGATACATCGAATTATCTCACGGTAAAATTAATGGGTGATTCATTGAACCGCAATGGCCTCGGTACATGGATCGAAATCTATTACAATGGAAAACAGCAGGTGTATGAGGAGACACCTTACCGCGGATACCTCTCCACTATGCCCATGGATGCTCATTTCGGTTTGGGAAAAACATCCCGGATCGATTCCATGATCGTAAAATGGCCGGATGGAAAAAAGCAGGTTTTTTTACATGTTGAATCCAATCAAAAGATGACGGTCAGTTATAAAACAGCCAAAGAATCATATTACTGGAAAAATCCGCCCATGCCCGGCTACGCATGGTTTCAACCCATTACGGATTCGGGTAGAATACACTATGAGCATAAAAAGACAGATTTTATTGATTTCAGCATTCAGAAACTGTTGCCACACAAATTTTCCGACTACGGACCCGCCATGGCTGTGGGTGATGTAAATAATGACGGTCTTGATGACATTTTCATCGGCGGATCCGGTGCTAATCCCACAACACTATTATTGCAGCAAAAAGACGGAACTTTTATTAATAAGAATATTCTTCCCGGACAAAATAAAAAGAACTGGGATGATATGGGGCTTGTTTTGTTTGATGCCGATAATGATGGCGACCTGGATTTGTATATCGCCACCGGGGGTTACGAGTATGCTCCCAATAGTCCGGGCTATGAAGATAAATTATACCTCAATGACGGAAAGGGGAATTTCAAACTCAATACGACAACGCTGCCACGGAATTTTGCCAGCAAATCCTGTGTGCGCGCCATCGACTATGACAATGATGGTGATCTGGATCTGTTTATTGCCGGTCGTGTATTTCCATGGAACTATCCCAAGCCGGTCTCAAGTGCTATTTATCGCAATGACACAAAAGATGGCAAAATAATATTTACCGATGTTACATCCAGGGTAGCGAAGCCACTGTTAAATATTGGAATGGTCTGTGATGCCATCTGGACCGACTTCGACAATGATGGCTGGCAGGACCTGGTTTTGGCAGGAGAATGGATGCCGGTAAAATTTCTGAAAAACGATCACGGACAATTCAGGGATATTACAGCCTCCTCACAAATTGGTAATCAGATCGGCTGGTGGAACAGCATCACTGCCGGAGATTTCGATAATGATGGCGATATTGATTATGTGGTGAGCAATCTCGGCGAAAATTCATTTTACAAAGCAAGCGACAAATATCCGGTATCTGTCTTCGCAAGGGATTTTTACAATCAGGGAATCGAACAATGCATGCTCACATCCTATATAAAAGACAGACAGGGCGGCGAAAAAAAAGAGTTTATAAGCGACGCACGCGATGATGTCGTTTCACAAATGCCTTTTTTGAAAAAAAGGTTTCTGACTTATAAAAAATTCGGCGAGGCAACCTTCGACCAATTATTCACGCCGCCGGAGCTGGAAACTTCTGTAAAGTACTCGGCAAATAATTTAAAAAGTTCTATTATAAGAAATAACGGCAACGGAACTTTTACGATGGAGCCTTTACCAGACATGGCCCAGTATTCTGCGATTAATGGTATGATAACCGACGATTTTGACGGCGATGGCAACCTGGATATCTGTATGAATACAAATGATTATAGTACGGTGCCATCATACGGACGATATGATGCATTGAACGGATTGATTCTGAAAGGAAATGGCAAGGGGAAATTCACGCCACTCAATATATTACAAAGCGGTATTTTTATTCCGGGAAATGGTAAAGCCCTGGTTAAGCTCCGGAGTAACGACGGAAAATATTTAATAGCCGCCAGTCAGAACAGAGGCCCGTTGAAAGTTTTTCAATTAAATAAAAGCTGTAATTTCCTGCTGTTACAATCAGATGATGTCAGTGCAATCATTGAATACAAAGATGGAAGACATCAAAAACGCGAAACCGGATATGGAAATTCTTTCTTATCCCAGTCCGGAAGGTTTATCACCATTGACAGTACTATTTCTTCTATAGAAATTACCAATAGTAAAGGAGTAACCAGAAAAGTCATACGCTGACAGGTTTAGATGAATAAAATGCTAGTTATCAGTCTTTGATAAATCCAGACAATTTAGCGGACGGTGTTTGTTCTCCTGAATCCATGAGGCAAAACGGATAGTGAAAGTACTTGTGCGTCATTAAGCAAAAAATACGTCTTACTTTAACTGAAGCATCCGCGGCTGTATGAAAATAGGTGGTTTGTTTTTTAACTGGGAATGACCTGCCCGGCATTTTGATTTTTGAAATTGCATTTGATAAATATAAAAATCCCTAACTTGCTATTCAATTCCTGTTCATATTGAGAGGCTGTTTTGTACAGGATTCCATATTTTGTCAGAGGCCCTGATTCAGTAACCGCACATTTACACAGAGCACCCAGTTTTGTTATCGCAATGCGGTGAATTTTTTGTTGCATTGCCTGAAATTCGCTGCACCCCATCCCCACGAAAACCATCCGGAAATGTCAGGTATTAAATCATTTTGATATGTATTCGGAATTATTATTCAAACGATCTGTCCCTTCCGTTAACAGAATGAATTTGCCGTGTTAAAATGAAAGCTGTGGTCGTTGGAAAATGTTGTTTCTATCCTTTATATCCAACCAATTCACTTATAAAAACTATAACATGAAAAAGAATCTCATTCAATTAATTTGTAAATCAGCTTTGGTATTTGTCTTCGCTTCGGTTTGGACTGCTTCGGCAGGTCAGACGGATAAAAAAGACAAACAGCTGGTGGAAGACAGCAAGAAGGGCATCAAGGATTTTATTCATACAGACTCCCTGATGAAAAAACGCTTTAAAAATGACTATGGTTATGTTGTGTTCCCGAACGTTGGAAAAGGTGCGGTTGGCGTAGGCGGCGCTTCAGGCGGTGGAATTGTTTATGAAAAGGGTGTTATTGTGGGAAAGGCCCAGATGACCCAGGTTACCATCGGCTTCCAGTTTGGCGGACAGGCTTACCGGGAGGTTGTGTTTTTTGAGGACAAAGCGACCCTCGATCGTTTCAAAGAAAACAAGTTCGAATTCTCTGCGCAGGTTTCGGCGGTGGCGGCCAAAGCGGGTGCGTCCGCGGATGCAAAATATACTAACGGCGTACTCATATTCACCCAGCAAAAAGGGGGATTGATGTATGAAGCGTCGGTAGGCGGACAGAAATTCAAATACACATCGTTCACCAAATAAATCTGATTAAAATCAGATTTATACTTAGAGATCTATAGAATATTTTTCTAAGGAGATCAATGCATTATATATTCTGCAAAACATCATAAACCCTTTAGCTATGATTAAAAGATCTATTTTTACCCTTTTACTTTTTCTACTGGGTGCTTCCGTTACCTATGCACAAAAAAACAGCTGGTATGTGGGCGGCCAGCTGGGATTCAATTCCAAAACAGAAAAAAATACAGGATCTTCGGATGTAACCACAACCTCATGGAGTGTAGCACCGGAAGTAGGTACTTTTCTCCAAAACAACCTGCAACTTGGTTTTGCATTAAACCTGGGCGGAGCCAATTCACCCAATACGTCAGAAACGACTTTTTCTCCGGTCATTTACCTGAGAAGATTCTATCCTGTGGGAGATAAATTTTCCCTGTTTACCGGAATCGTCGGCAATTTCACGGCGGGAAATTCAAAAGTGAATAACGAGAGCGGCACGCTCAGCGGATGGGGACTTAACCTTTCATTGGGAGCCGCTTTTGCTGTGAGCAAAACCTTTACGCTCGTGGGACAATATGGATTGTTCGGCTACTCTTATGAATCTGTAAAATTCGATTCCACTAAAAATTCAGTCAGCAACTTTGGTTTAAATGTGAATTCACTGGGTCCTGTATTTAATGTTGGCATTTATTGGACATTCAAAGAATAATCGGATACCTGTATTAAACTGCTTCAGCCTTTAAAAGAAAATGATCATCTACATTTCGATTAATCTGGTATTTACAGACGCTGATTTGAACATTGACATATAAAAGTAGAAATGCAGTGTGACGAATAAGGGCGATAAGGATCCGCACCCGAATCATATCTCAAAAATAAAATTATGAGGCGTCTGATCCTTTTTCATTTATTATTGCTGGCCAATGCCTGCCATTTTGCTTGCAGCCAGGAAAATAAAAAATCAAAATCAGATTCAGCAGCCGTTGCAAAACCCGCTATCGGGACGAGTGCGGACAGTACCGAGTCGTATGAGTTAAATGCAAGCGGTGACAGCGTTCCCTATTTTCATTGGGCATCTGATGATGACGTATTGGGAATTGCCAATACAGCATTTGGCGACCTGGACAGTATAATCGCCCGGGGATATATTCGTGTGCTTGTCCCTTACTCAAAAACATATTACTATGTTGAAGGCATGAAAAGATATGGCCTTGCTTTTGAACTGGTCAATCTGTTTGAAAAGGAACTGAACACACAATTAAAATTTTATCCTCCAAAAATCCGCGTCATTTTTATACCCGTCAGCCGCAAAAATATTCTGCCTCTGTTAATGGGCGGTCACGCAGATATGATCGCATCAGGATATACGATAACACCTGAACGGGAGAAACAGGTCGATTTTTCTTCGCCTACTGTAACCGGTATAAAAGATATTGTTGTAGGCGGACCGGGAGCACCGGCTATTCGTTCCATTGCAGATCTCGCGGGTCAGCATGTTTTTGTGCGCGAAAACACCAGTTTTCAGGCCTCCCTGATGCGGCTCAATGATTCGCTTCGAAAAACCGGCCGCAAACCTATGGTTATTGACTTCACAGATCCATATCTGGAATCAGAAGATATTCTGGGGATGGTGAATGAAGGGATGATTCCTTTCACGATAGTTCCCGAGGATCTTGGAACACTTTGGAAAAATGCATATACAAACCTTAACAGTATACACAAACATCGCAGTGGATAGTAATGTATCCTATGGCTGGGCATTCAGGAAAAATTCTCCTAAACTGAAATCCGTGGTCAATCGATTTGTAAGTACGATCAAAAGAGGAACGACGACCGGAAATATGATCTATGATAAATTCCTGAAAAATAAATCGCGTTTACGGAACGCCAATAGCCGGGAAGCATTGGCAGATCTGGACCGGTTTAAAACACTGTTTAAAAAATATGGAAAAACGTAC
This sequence comes from uncultured Bacteroidota bacterium, assembly GCA_963759335.1. Taxonomy (GTDB): domain Bacteria; phylum Bacteroidota; class Bacteroidia; order Chitinophagales; family Chitinophagaceae; genus Puia. Next base: position 569,016 of record CAVWYU010000017.1, on the reverse strand, counting down.
TCGATGGACTGGCTGTTATTATCGGCTCAGGCATTTCAGGAATCCCAGCTAAAGCAGCAAACGGTAAGTCATATGGGAGCGGTTGGTGTCATGCAGCTGTTACCTTCCACGGCTTCACATCCGCCGATCAGTATCCCTAATATCAAAACGGCTGATAATAATATTCATGCGGGTGTAAAATACGATCGCTATCTGATTGATAAATTTTATGCCAGAGAAGATATGGATATCCTCAACGAACAGCTTTTTGCCCTGGCTGCCTATAACTGCGGACCCGGCAATGTCAGAAAATTAAGAAGGGGAGCTGTGGCAAGAGGGCTTGATCCAAATGTTTGGTTTAACAATGTAGAAATATTAGCGGCACACCATATCGGACGGGAAACCGTACAATATGTGAGTAATATTTACATGTATTACAGATGTTACCAGGCACTACAGCGTTATAAAGACCTGCGGGAAAAGAAAAGCCCGTCGAAATAGACCGCGAATAAAGAACAGCCGGCACTAACCGGCGAAAAAAAATCGTGGCCTTCCTTATTAAGGCAGGCCACGATAAAAATATCGTCTTATCTGACGAGTGAATATCGATTGACAAGCGTTATCGTCCGGTCATATTTTCTTCCAAAGAATCAAAAACTCCTTCCGATCCCGCTTTCAAATCAGATAAAATCAATGATCAATTTTGTATGTCACCGGAATGGTAACTTTTGATTTAACCATCTGACCATTCTCTTTAGCCGGGTGCCATCTGGGAGAAGCCATCAGAACAGATACTGTTTCTTCTTCTAATCCACTGCCAAGATGTGTTCCGGGGATTTCAACTTTTGATACATTGCCTAAACTATCGAGATAGACTTCGGCAAACACCGTACCCTCAACATGATATTTCAGTGCTTCTTCCGGATAAATTACGCGTCCGGCGATAAAAGCTGTTAAAGCCGGATCGCCACCTGGGAAAGAAGGCTTCTGAGCCGGCGTAAAATATACATACTCTTTGGTATGTATAACCAGAGGTTGGGATGGGGTGGCTTTGGGTTGTTCCAGGGCTTCATGTGTTGGCATTGGTGGTTCGCTTGAAATTTCCACCACGTTATTACCCTGTTTTTTTGGCTTGACTGTCTTTTTTGAAGATTTCCTTGCCGCCAGATATTCTTTGGTAATTGCAGCGCTGTCAATAACCGGAGCAGCCGGTTCAGCCGGAGCCGCAGCGACGGTATCCATTGCCGCAGGTTTTACTGAATCAGTTGTGGTTGTTTTGGACTCACTGGCATTGTTACATGCGGACGAAAGAACCAGCATTCCACAGGAAATCAAGATCAATTTTGTACTCATTTTTTTTTCAATTTAATTGTGATTGTCTCATACTGTTACATAATGCAGAAGGGTAAAGTCCTTTATAGTTATACACTAAAAATGGAAATTTAAAACACGCAATAAGTGCTTCGGTTGTCAGTCGAAGTACCGGGAAAAGGGATTATAGATTTAATGCCGCACCAGCCAATAAATTTCAAAAAGGTAAAAGGATTGAATGAATAATTTGCGTTGTTCGGAAATTAACCTCCCGCTTTACTAATCTGACCGGCTTTCTATCCTGAGTACTGATGGATTAACCCTGATGGACTAAAAAGTTTCAGCACCAAGGTTTACTAAAAGTAAAAAAAAATATCTTTTAACAAAAATTTTTGTTTGCAAAAACGAAATAATAGATGCAACGGTAAGTCGGTCACTAAATCGTTTCATTTATTTCTTGGGCGCATCATCCACCTTGACAGCGAGTGATTCCGTGTAAGTTATGTCCACCATATCCCCGACTTTCACACCATTCAAATTCTTTGGGTCTCTTACTTTGATCGTTTCTGTATTTCCTTTGGGTCCCATAAAAGTAACAGTTGGGGCCTGGGTGTCTATCGCGGTGATTCTAACCGTAACTGTCGTTTGTTGTGCCATTACTGCGGCAGGCTTTGAACCCGGCTTGGCAGAAGTAGCGGCTGTAGTGGTTTTCATGCCGGCTGAACCATGTTTTTTGACTTCATAGGCAATCGCTTCAGTATAAACCGCCGTAATGATATCACCTTTTTTTACCTGTGGAAGGTTCTTTACGTCGTCACCCGCGATGAAGCTGTGCAGATTGCCGTTTTCCAGTTTGACGGTTACTTCCCTAGTTTTCTGGTTTACACTGACTACTGTGGCAGTCACCGTTTCGGTTGATACCACGGCCTGTCCTTTTGTATCCTGCGCCTGCGTACCCGTTATACTAAACAGGCCGATTAGTGCGGCGGCCGCTGTCGTTTTGAAGCCCTGCACTGAAAATATTCCGGTACTTTTTTTCATGATTATATATTTTATTGAATAATGACTCTTTGATAATGAACGCAGGCAAACTAAATGCAGCATAATGTTAGCCCATGTATCCTGATACTTTTTTTGACTTTGAACAGATGTTGGTGGCAACCCGAATGAATTTTCAGCAAGTATAAAGAATAGTAATAATCAAATATCAACTTATTCTTGTGCCTTTTGTAATTTGGCATACACATATTTAGTAAATTTCATATGGGTGTCCTCACCCATGATGCTGTCGAGGTCCGATCCTCTTTTTTTCGTGAGTTCCTGCGCTTTTGCTAATTTTTCATTGTCGCTTGCTGCACCACTGTGAATTCGATCTAATTCTTTCATATAGTTCTGAATTTACGCTGGACGAATGAATGACCAGTCTCCCTTATGGAAAAATGAAAGTGTCACAATACTGTGCCAGAGACCAGGTCTTTTTGCTGATCTTTCGAACCTCCAATACCAGTATGTAATGACGTTTGATGTCTTTGTCCACATGCAATTCTATGTTCTGTGTCTTCTGAAACAGGTCGCGGATTAAAATATTTGGGACAGAGCGGGTTTTTGTTTTCTCCGTTCACAATTTCTTTAAAAGAAAAAAAACAATTTATTTCAAATATACGGTGAACGGATAAAATCTACATGTATTACAGAGGGTGGGAAAAGTACTGCTAAAATACCGATTATCCGGCGATATCCGACGACTGGTTATCAATAGCAATTAGCCATCAGGATTGAATTTCAAATACAGCTTCACAAATCAAAAAAATGTTTATATTTTATTTCCGTAATCTGCCGATAGCAGACCGATTTATTTATCATCGGGATTGTTCATTCTGAATATTACAGCGGCCAGGGCAGCGCCTCCAAAACAGCCAAGCAGGTACACCCAAAGGACATTCCAGGAAGCCAGCTTCATGATACTGATTCCAACTGCCACCGCAGGATTAAACGCTCCACCGGAAATGACACCCACGGAATAGGCCATGGCTAAAACGGTGAAGCCAATGGCAAGTCCATAAAAACTGTTACCGCTTGTTCCTTTGGCAGTCGCTACATTCAAGACCACATAAGCCAGTGCGAATGTGCCCAGGAATTCTGCCAGCAACCCTCTTGTCGTGCTGGCCATTTCAACAGCTACTTCGGCCATTTTTTCATTCATATAATACATGACCACCAATGATGCAACACAGGCCCCTATTATTTGAACTATCATATAGACGATGGCTTCTGCAGCAGAAATTTTGCCGCGCAGCAAAACAGCCAATGTAACCGCAGGATTATAATGTGCTCCTGAAATATGTCCGCCGGCATAAATCATTACCATTAACGTTGAGCCAATCGCTAAGGGAGCAAAATCTCCCTTACCTCCGAGGACAACCATTCCAATAACAAATACAAGAAAAAAAGTGCCGATAAATTCAGTAATGTACTTTTTCATAAAATTTTTGTGTATAATGAGTGTACTCGACAAGTCACTTCCTGCATTCCCGTTCTAAGATACCTTATTCCTGATTATTTAAAAAAATTCATCTTTACTCTTCATATAATAATTTACGGGAGCATCATCGTTCATCGTTACCATCGTAAAAACCGGTTGCCGGTAAAATGAGGGTAAGAAAATCAATGCAGAATATATCTAATTTAGAAACTATAGATTTTGTGTAATTGGACTGTTTTGTTATTATCGACACACTTAAAAATATTCTGAGGTATCAGGGATAACAATATCAGGATTTTTTTGAGGATTATTCAGAACCTGAATCCCAGATTCAGATAGAACTGGCCCGGATTTGTACTGCTGGTCGAATTCTTCATCAGGCTTTGTGTTCCATAATTGTAACCAAGATCAATTAGTAAAAAAGCAATATCTGCGCCTATTCCAATCTGACCATAAAATATAAATGAATTTACATTGTCCTTGTTAATACCAAAGCGATTATCGCTAACGCCCAGCGTAAAAGAAGGCATGGCGCTGATATACGCGCGGAGAGAAATGATCTTGGCAAACGACAGAAAGTTAACGCCAAAAGTCAAAGGGATATCGAGAGCCTGAACCTTGAGATCACCCGTGTCTTTGGAAGTGGCCACGCTGTTAAAACCATAAACTGCAAAGTTATATCTTAGTCCAACTTTCCAATACGTAAAATTACCTTTTTGCCAGGCGATTCCTATCTGGTAGCCGGTACCTGCATTTGCATTGTAACTGGCTGTGGAACCGGACATCGTATTGGAATTTATGCCCGCGTAAATGTCGAATTGTTTATGTTTCGCGGCACTTTCATTTGCACTGGTTGATGTTGCAGCAGGCGCAGTTTGTGCAGGCTTAGTCGTGTCGGTGTGCATGGTTGTGGCAGTATCCACTTTTGGTTTGACAGTATCTTGTGGCACCTGCGCCATCGCAGCAGTATTCAAAATAACCAGCGTTATGATAAAGAGAATGGACTTCCATGCATAAACATTGTACGTCTGTTTCATAAAATAAATTTTAAAGTTTTAAAAGAAAAAAAGTACTCTACCCCTTGGATTCAGAGAATGCCATACATAGGGACGGGCTTACTATTAGAGAAGCCTAACCGTATCATCTTTGTGTGAAGTTGCAATCGGGGTGGTCTTTCATCCTGGCAGTTGAATAATTATTGATGCAGTGGGCAAAATGTAGTAGATCTGCATCTTAAAATTCCACTTTTACACGGGTAAAATTACTGTGTTGGCTGAGGGAGTTACTATAAAGATCAGAATTGATTATTGAATCTATGAAAAATTTAAATACAAACAATGACTTTGCATGTCATATTTTCTTTATGATTTCCGGATGGCTACGGTCTCAGACAGATACAATGTCTGATCAACTTAATCATATTATTTCGAGAGATCTCATTTTACGGGTACTTCAGTCATAGTGTGCGCCGAAATACCACAAGCTTGTACTACATCCATATTTATAACATTTTTGAAAATGGTTATTATTTTTGTGCGTCAGCCCATGCAAGCCATGGTTCTGATAATATATTAATGAAGTGTATTTTGTTTCTTTTTTTTCCCCCCGGTTGTCTCAAATCGAAGTAGCACTTCATAAAATATTTGGGTAAGTTTGAGCCAAAATCTTTGTATGGATCAGCTTTTGTTAGGAATCGGAACCCGGCTCCAACATTCACAGCACGGCCCAGGTGTTATTGTTGCCGTTAAATACGCCACATACCTTGTATCGTTTATGAATGTAGGCGTGAAAGAAATTGATAAAACCGATTCACACCTTGAAGAAATTTTTCCCGAAAATGTCAGTGCCGAAATCGAGACCCATTCAGATATCGAAAAGTCACTTTTGAAAATCCTCCAGCTCTGGGGCGGCATCACAGAGAACGTACCACTTGGTGAAAAATGGAATAAAGGGACAATGCTTTTGCAGCCTTTCGACAAGAGTCTGAAGCCAAAAGAAATCCCAATCAACGATTTCTTTCATAAAATCGTGATGCTCCGGGACAGACTGAGGGTACTCGAACAAAACATTAATGGCAGCAAAAATCTAAGCGACGAAGAAAAAGTAAATATGCAGCAATATATCACCAGGTGTTATGGATCACTTACTACGTTCAATGTACTGTTTAGAAATAAAGAACAATGGTTTGTAGGCGACAAAGGATCGTCTTCGGATTAAGCATTACACCACGCATGCCATCTATTGGATGCTATTTTCCAATCTAAAGAATCTCACCGCATTGTTGTAAAAAATATCTCTCTTTTGTTGTGAGGTTAGGAAGTCCGCAGATTCAACGGTTTCAATGGCCGCACCGATCGATTGTGGCCATTGCATCTGATCTGAACCGAACATAATTCGATTCGAAAAGCCGGCATCAACCAATCGTTTTAAATAGGAATAAAATTCTGCTTTTGGAATATACCAGTCTATTACGGCAATATCAACATATAGATTTGGATAAGCATATAGCATCGCTACCATGTCATCCAGCATGGGCCAACCCGCATGCATAACATATACTCTCAGCTTTGGATGGCGTATTAATGCCTCTTCCAGCAAAAGCGGGCTACTAAATCGGGAACGATATTTTGTGTCATATGATATTCCAGGAGGGCCGGGACCCATATGGATACCAACGGGGACATCATACTGCTCAGCCAACTGATACAATGGTTCCATCGCAGAATCGGAAGCTTCTATGCCCTCATATTGTGTTACAATCTCGGCCAGTACCTCTACATCACCTGATTTTATTTGTTGGGTTAACCGTGCGATATGTTCTTGTGTAAATAGCTCCCAGGTTTCATAACCGGAAATAAATCGACCCGGAGCCGAAGTTCGCCATTTTTTTATTGTGCCTGGTTCGCCACTTGCAACAGCTTTAACTATGTGGTATTTATCCATCATCAGAATGGATTGCTGCATCAATTCCTCACTGGTAGCCGGTCGTTTAAATTTCGAAGGATACCAGGCTGTGTCTGATTTTGGATGCCAGAGATTGTAAGCATGCAGATGAACATCTATAACAGGCATGTTTTTCGGACTAAAAAGACCTTGAAAAAGTAAATTAAATTATGAGTCAAAAGGATTTCTCATGCAGGTTGTTTTTTGGGAAGTTCAGATTCAATGGCGGTTGCAATTCAATATACTGAAGTCAATATGAATTCCCTCTTGAAAAGAGCTCAGTCGAAAAACCGTTTAAATAAATTAGTACGTAAGACGCTATCAAAAAAAGGCAACCAAAGGAAGTAAAACAAAAAAAACAAAACGGTCATAATTTATAACCCGCAAGAATGGCCGCAGTTGTATATCATCATGCAATGACTACTTCCCGATGCAAAAAGTACCGTCCCTCGATTCCGGTGGGTTTGTCGGGATTTGGTGACGGATTGGTAATTAGTTTTGTTCCGAAAAATATCTAAATATCACAATAGTTGCAACATATAACCCAGGGTGGCACTCCCTATGATAAGAAATACAGAATTAACTTTTCTAAATCTGAATGTCACAAACAGACTGAGTAATGCGATCAGGCCGGTCCAGGCGTGAATTGCCCCACAGCAATTGCATCTATCAACTGTGTCCTGGTTAACATTCCCTTTGCTACCAGTTCACTATCAAGAAGAGCAAAAAGTACATATCCACTGCCATAGAGAATCGCGCCAATCTTGAGAAAAATCCAGAATATCTTTATATTTTCTTGTGAAAACAATGGGATATTCAAAAATACAATGGGCAAATAATTCTTTATATCTGAAAATGGTCTTCGAAATATACGTAACAACAGTACCAGGAACCCGGCACCGAACATTGCGGCAATTTCATTAAATCCAGACAGGGTGGAAACAAGTGCTATCATCCCGATAACTCCAAGCTCCAATGATTTCAGAGATTTTTTTGCTAACGGAAAAACTGCAGCTAAAATGATTGCTATAATGGCTGGCTTAATACCGTAAACAAAAGGCGTGACCGCAGGTAATTGCCCATAGGTCCGGTATAACCAGGCGATGATTCCGGTGATCAAAACAGCGGGTAAAATAAAGCAGCATCCAGCCACCATAAGCCCCTTCCATCCCGCTCTTTCATGTCCGATATGGATGGCCATTTCGGTACTATTCGGACCCGGAATCAAATTCGTGGCTCCGATCAGGTCCATATAATGCTGATGCTCCATCCATTTTCGCTTGTCCACCACTTCAGTTTGCATCATGGCAATATGCGCAGCAGGACCTCCGAATGCAGTCAATCCCAGTTTAGTGAATAACCCGGTCAATTCCTTCAGGCTAGTTTTTCCATTTTCCATCAAGGTATAAATCTATGGATCGTTTGCCGCTTCCAAAGATGAATAAAAATATCAATAACATTGTCTTGTTCGTTTCCTGGTGGGTCACGGCAAATTGGCTTCAGTAAGTAAATGGATATTGAATTTTTCATTTGTTTGCCACTCCACTTTTACTTTCAGTGAAATCCGCCATAAATTTCTGATTCTTTAGAAACTCATTCACCAGTTGTCGCGCAAATATCCTCGATGCTTCTGAATCACTGGGGTAATGAACACCTATAATTTCCCTGGCATGGGCCATCGCATAGGCATCTTTGATGAAATAATCCGTAAATTCAGGCGCCAATAACGAATAGATATAAGCGTATATGTAAGCATAGGTAACATGCCCGCTTGGATAAGATGCTGCTTTAGATTCTTCGAGGTCATGTATTTTAGAGTCCAGCATATAGGGTCGCACGCGTTTATATTTAAATTTTAATGACCAAAGAAAATAATTGGCGTCTTCGGCGATATTTGAAAAGAGCGAATCGGTTAGTGGTAATTTTACTGAATTGAACCAATACCCGATCAACTTACCCATATCGGCTGGTGATAAAAAAACGCTGGACATATATAAACTCGAACGGATGTCTTCATTGTTCCTACTGTTTTGTAAGCCAAGGAGGTAATTCAGTTCAGTCCGGGTTTGCGGAGAGCTGTTAGCCGGAGGATCAGGTAAACTGAAATCGTTGACGGTAACATCCTTCAGATAATATGGTTTATCATTTAATACTTTATTTGCAAATTTCTCATCATATGGGAAAGTAAGCTTGTCGATTGCTTCGTGATCTGTTGAAGGTTTTGGGTCTATTGCTGCCAGTGTTTTATAGTGCCCGCGAACGGGCGTCAATTCCGTCTGCCCAGGGACTACGCTCAGGTTTTGTCCCCGACTAAATTCCAAGAACGTCAACATGCAAATAAATAAGGCTAAATAATTTCGCATTTGGCAGGATATTTTAATCTAAAGTTATTCCGCACATAACATGAAAAATTGTAAAAAATGACTAACTTCTGTATAAAGCCGGAGTATGAAACACAGGATGAGTCCGTTTACTTCTTTCTATTACATCTGGGAGGAATGTTCAGCCGTTTTCTATTCTTCCAGTCTTACGCCCTTTCACAGCCATAATACTTTACAGCTGGTTCTCGATATACAAGATAATTTCAGGTTCAGATTAGAAAATGGCCAATGGCACACATATAAAACATTAATCATCAGAGAAAATGTAATTCATCAGTTGGATACCAATAAAAGCGTTCAGCTTATCATATACCTGGATGCTCAATCAACTTTTTCCAAGGCTATAAAAACGACATTCCTCATTGATAAAGAAGTCTATGAGCCCAATCTGAATATCTATCACCTGGCAAATTCCGGTGTTTTAGAAAAAGCGTTGATTCAACCGGAAGCTGCAATAATGAAAAATCTGGTTCAAAAGATCCTTGGTGAAATTTGTCTTAAAATGGGCACTTCATCACCGGAAAAACGGATTTCAACGGTCAAACAAATCATTTGTACCCATGAGCCTACTGAATTTTCTATAAAAACACTTGCTGAAAAAGTCTTTTTGTCAGAAAGCCGTCTTCGTTCTTTATTTAAAAAGGTGACGGGCACAACCATACACCGCTACATTCTGTACAATAAAATAAGGTTCGCTGCAAGTCAACTTATGGCGGGAAAAACAGTAAGTGACGCCGCCTTTGAAGGTGGGTTTTCTGACAGCAGCCATCTCCATAAAATGATGGTCAAGGTATTCGGCATCACTCCCTCAGATTTTCTACAAAATAACAAACAGAGGCAGTATCTCATCTGTGATCCAAATCGGCTGCATTTCAGAACGCACATTCATTATTAACTTTATTAATATCAGTGTTTTCCCAATTAATTATTCAGTTAATGATTAAAAATTACAACTTTTATATTTCGCCTGTCGATACTTTGGTCATAAAATATGGCTATGGTAAGAATCGGGCATACAGTTGGTGTTAAAATTTTAATTAGATATTTATTCTTTCACGTGTTTTTTGGGGTATTTAACTTTTTTGTCTGTCAGGAAAATGCCTTCGGCCAGTCCCGCCAAACAGAAATTTACATTGCGGGAACCTTGATGCATCAGTTTGTATCGAATACAAACTCAGTACCTTACCGGGTTTCTGTAGCGCTTCCTTTTAACTATTTACCATTTGATACAACACGATATCCTGTAATGTATGTCCTCGATGGTGATCCAAACTTACCAATGGCTGCCCTTATTCAAAGAAATATGAGTTATGACCATGAAGTTCCAGACGTCATCATGGTTGGTATCGGATATCAGGTTGACAATTTCTTATCTACAAGATCTTTTAGAATGCTGGATTATACCCCATCCCATGTTGCTAAAATAGATTCGGAAATGACAGCCAGCCATCATATGAAAATGGTTTCAGGCGGGGCGCCTGATTTCCTGCAGGTTCTGGAAAAAGAAATCATTCCTTATATCGAAAATAATTTTAAAACCAATAAGGACCGTTCACTTGCAGGACACTCACTTGGGGGTCTTTTTACTTTATATACATTATTTCATGAGCCTGCGCTTTTTCAAAGATACCTGATAAGCAGCCCTTCTTTATACTGGAATGATTTTGAAATGTTAGGCGAGGAAACTGAATATCATAGCGGTCGGCATAAAAGGATTGCAGGCCAGGGTATTTATTTCAGCTGGCTCCCTCGAGCCCGATCCTATGACACCTAATATCAACCAATTGGTCAATTTGCTTAGGGAGCGACGTTACCAGGGCCTGGAAATTACTGAATATATATTTCAGGATGAGACCCACTTATCGGTGATTCCTTTTTCTTTTAGTAGAGGAATGAGAATTATTTATTCTCAGAAGCTGGAGTCAACAAACTAAATTCATTCTGATATAAAGGTAGGCGTCCGAACCAATATTAATGGCTTTCCATCCATTTTATAAAATCTGATGCCCTGGCTTTGCTTACGATAATTGGTTCACGGGGTTGAGTAACCAGATGTATTAGAAGCTTGCGGTCATCATAATGTTCCACTTCCTTTATAGCTGAATAAGCCAACAGAGTCTGCCGGTTGGCCCGGTAAAACATTTTCGGGTCTACAATCGTTTCGAGGTAATCCAGTTTATAATTAAGCAGGTATAATTTATTGTCTTTAGTATGTAATTGTAGGAGTTCGTTTTGAATACTGAAAAAAGAAACATTTTCAATAAGCACCGGGATAAGTTTGTCTCGGTATGAAACCAGGAAACTGCTCTTATAGTTTTTTGTATTTAGTTCAATGTCTTTTAGTACCCTGTACATCAGCGAAGAATCATAATCAGGTGTCGCGAGTTTCTTTAGCATGTCAATTTTTACCATGCTTCTTTCCAGTTCTTTTTCATCGATTGGCTTTAACAAGTAATCAATCCCGTTGTTTCTGAATGCAAGAATGGCAAATTCATCATAGGCTGTACAGAAATACCGGGCAGGTCAGAGTTATTTTATTGAAAATATCAAAGGCCATGCCATCACCCAATTGAATATCCGAAAAAATTAAATCGGGTTGTTCGTGCTCTGAAAACCAATCCAGACCGGATTCTACACTGTCCAATACCGCCAGTACAAAAAAGTCCGGGCGAAGCCTTTCAATGGAATGCCGCAAATCCCACCCAGTTTGAACCTCGTCTTCAATAATAATAATATTCATTTCCCTCTTATTATTGGCAGGCTTACCTGGAAACAGTCTCCATTTCGCCGAATACTTATTTCCTTTCCATTTATCAAAAGGTACCTGCTGCGAATATTGTCAAGTCCCAGATTGGATGACATGGCTCTAACTGCTTTTGGTTGAAAATTATTTTCAATTGTCAAAAATGACTCATTCGTTGAAATGGAAATAAATAAGGGCTTTTTAATGGAAAATGCATTGTGCTTGACTGCATTTTCAATCAGCAACTGCAATGTATTGGGGGGCATGAGACTGTCTAATAATTGTTCATTCACTTCAATTTTCGTATTGATGGCGTCTCCAAATCTGATCTTTAATAAATATACATAAGATTTAGAAAACTCAATTTCATCACGCAATGCCACTATGCTCTTGTCGTGGTGAAGCAGCATATATCTGTATATGGAGGATAATTCGCTGGTGAAATCTGCAGCTTGATCTGCATTTCTTTTTACCAGCGATTTCAATGTGTTCAGGGAATTGAATAAGAAATGAGGGTTAACCTGCTGTTTGAGCGCTTCATGCCTTGCGTGGAGGTTTTCTCTTTTTAAGAACTCATTTTCAAATTCAATTTGCCTTTTTTCTTCGTAACTGTCGTATATAAATTTGACAAGTATGATCAATCCGTCGAAAAAGACAATTCTCAAGATTAGAAAAAGCCAGGCCTTTGCAGAGTGCTGGTGGTTTCCACTTACCTGGCTTAGTAAATTACCTGTCTGGTCTACCGAGTATCCGATAAAAATATAAAGTACAACCGCAATGATAAATGAAAGAACCAATTTGACTGCAAGACGGGTAAAGTATGTTTGCACTTTCAGGTGTTTATCAGCGCGAAAATCAACCAACTTAAAATTGATAAACCAAAGGATAAAAATATAACTAAATGAAGAAAGAAACCTGTTGAAAAGCCCATGAGCTTCTGAATCTGAGAATATAAAGATGCCGGGAAAAAGTGTCGCTACAAGAAGCCCCGTTTTTAAATGATATCGTGAAACAATTTCTTTCATCACTGCAAGATTACAGTTAATATCCTGATGGTAGCTTAATTGATTATCCCATGTGGGCAATTTTCAACGTGAACCGTCCATTTTGCAACTTGTAATTCAACCCATCTCCTTGTGTAGTTTTTACTTTTGCTTTATGAGGAAATGTAAATACATTTTAATAATAGTCACCATTATTCTTTTTTCCACTTATCTGGAATCCTGCAATAAAGACGGCCTGACGCATATAGGAAATAACATTCCCTTTTACTCCAGATTATCTGATTATCATATTTTCCAGGGAAATCCTTCCCATTTGATTCCTGGTGCGGATTTTCATTCATATGAACTGTCAACCCCGCTATTTACGGATTATGCGGAAAAGCAGAGACTAATAAAAATCCCGGCAGGTTTTAAAATGTCAGCAACAGATGATGGACTTTTAAATTTTCCCGAAGGAGCGATCATCGTTAAAACATTCTTTTACTATAATGACAAAAGAGATACAATGAAAGGAAAGGAAATAATAGAAACAAGACTATTCATAAAATCCGGGGAGCGTTGGAGCGTGGGAACTTATGTATGGGATAAGGATCAAACGGACGCACTATTGTTGACTACAGGTCTGAATACAACCGTCAACTGGATCGACGATAAAGGAAACGGGCGGGTAATCTCTTATCATATACCATCTATAAATGAGTGCGGTACCTGTCATCAGTCAGGTAATACGATTATCCCTATCGGACCAAAGCTTAGGAATTTAAACCGATTGGTATACAGAAATAACAGAAACATCAATCAATTACAGTATTTCTACAATACGGAAATCTTAGATTCCCTAGATCCCGATTCCTATACGGCTCTTCCGGATTGGCAAAATCTGAATTACAGCCAGGAACAAAGAGCCCGGGCATATCTGGATGTTAATTGCGCCCATTGTCATAATGAAAAGGGCTTTGCTTCAGAAGTGGACCTGCACCTGGCTTTCGAAACGTCCCTGGGTGCATCAAATATCAAGAACAGGAAATCGGTTATTCTCGAAAGATTTTCAGAAGGAACGATGCCCAAATTAGGGACAAGTATCGTACACACAGAGGGCCTCGAATTGATAAAAGCCTATCTAAATAGCTTGAATTAAAGTTACACCTTACCTGCATGAAGAAAGCATTGACTTTAATGATGCTCACGATGTCCTGGAATATTTCCGGCTGGGCACAGGGTTCTAATAATTCAAGATTCAGATTAGGAATTTCTTATTCACCATATTCCTGTTACCGTCAATCGAACTATCAGGATGGAAACGGTTGGCTAAACGCTATCCTGAATAATACAGAGATATCAAAGTATGGATTTTGCGCAGGACTTGCTGTTCAATACCGGGTAAGTCAGAAAATCAGTATTCAATCGGGAATTCAATTTTCGGATCAAGGCGAAAAAACAATACAAATACCGTCAACATGGGCAACAGCAGGCCTGGCCTACCCTGTCACTAGCTTCGCCGTATATCATTATCAATTCATTGGTATTCCTCTAGTTGTCAACTACTGTTTCCCTGAAAATAAGTTGACTTATTTTTTTTCCGGAGGTTTTTCAGGCAGTATTTTCCTGAATAAACGGACTACCTTGATTTTAGAATATGAAGACGGCCATTCAAAAAAGGCCAGTTCAAATAAAGATATTGGTTATGCTAAATTTAATCTGGCAGCCGTGATTGGATTCGGTGCGTCTTATGATCTGTCTAAAATACTCACATTTCAATTGCAACCAATATTTCTCCAGTCCCTCAATTCGATTCTTATTGATAAAAACGCCAAAGTATACTTGTATTCTATTGGTGTAAATTTTGGATTGCTGTATTCTTTTAAGTAAGAAGTATTGAATTCATCTAAACCTCAAAATAATATGTGCATTCAATGCGAGTAAGTAATACAGGCAAATCCTACAGCATCTTCCCTTTTAACGGATCATTTCAAATTTACAGTACATAATTTAAAAAGCAGGCAAAGTATACATTTGTTTACTGAGAATGAAATCTATAAAATTGAAATAATTGTCGCCTTCCTCATTGACATCGTTGCTCATTAGCCAAATTGAACAATTCATCATATGCCTCTTGTAAGAGGTCGTCACTGTAATTATAAATTCCATGAGAAGGAACTATTTTTTGGTTATTAACTCGTCTCGGAATTTTAGGTAGTTCGGATCCACACTAAGTTGTTTTGCTGTATTAGGAGCGAAGGAATGGCTACTAAAGGCCACGCCTTCGGCGTGGTAAACTACAAAAAGCAACTAAAGGCAAATGAGGCTTTCAGACTACTTCTTAAAAGACACAGGTTTTAGTTTCGGGAAATTAGTAAATCCCGTTTCACTTTATATTATTTGAGAACTAACCTTAATTCCTCAAAACCTGAATCCCAAATTCACATATGCTTGGCCTGGATTCGTACTGCTGGTAGAATTCTTCATCAGGCTTTGTGTTCCATAATTGTAACCAATATCAATCATTAGAAAAAAAATATCCACTCCGATTCCCCCCCCAACATAAAATACAAATGAATTGACATCGTCCTTGCTAATTCCAAAATTATTATTGCCGACACCAAGGGTAAAAGCGGGCATTGCGTTAACAAACGCGCGAAGACCAATTATTTTGGCAAACGACAGAAAATTAATACCCAAAGTCACCGGAATATCGAGGGCCTGAACATTAAGTTTACCCGTGTCTATGTTAGTTGCAACTGTGTTAAAACCGTAAGCAGAATAGTTATACATGAGTCCGACCTGCCAATACGTGAAACTACCCTTTTTAAAGGCGACTCCTACCTGGTAGCCAAGAGCCGAATTTGAATTGTAACTAGCTGTGGAACCGGACATGGTGTTGGAGTTTCCACCAATATAAAAATTCAATTGCTTTGGTTTTGCCTTTTTTTCGGAAGCGGGAAGGGTTGTAGCAGCAACAGGTTGTGCCGGCTTAGCAGTGTCGGCCGGCATAGTGGTAGTCGAATCCACCTTTACTTTGGTGGTATCTGATGGTACCTGCGCTATCACGCCATTATTCAGGATAACAAGAATTAAGATTATGAGAATGGACTTCCACGCATAGACGGTGTAAATATGTTTCATAAAATAAAACTTAAAGGTTAAAAGAATAAAAAAATACTTTACTACCTAATGAGTTCAGAGACTACCACCCAATAGGTAATTAAAAGATTATTACCAGTGAATGTTATTGGTGCTAATTAAGAGCTTGATATTCAGTGTATATGTTTACCTGACGGGTTAGCGGATGCTGTTCATGTGTCGACTTTATACGACGAGGGAATAGGATTAATTAAAGAATCCATACACCGCAAATCGAAAATGATGCTACCAATCAGTATAAAATCTTTTTCGGTACAGAGCAATGAGGTACATGGGTATAGGTGTAGTTGAGATGGGTAGCGGAATACTATCGATAAATCCTGACTGATTATAAACTTGATATCGAATTCCCAAATATAAAGAAATAACAACTCAAAAAATACGATGTTTTCAATTGTCCATGCTTTAATATTTTTTGGTTTCTCTGTTTAATCTAATAATAGAAATCTGACTAAGATGATGATAAGTAAAAATGTAATACTCCATGTAAGAAATCAGAATTCGCATCTGACTTAGTGCCAGAGAGGACGCAAAAACGCTCTTAGTGTAACCTACTGAATGTTATCAAAAATGTTTTATTATTTGTTGGAGATTTGCTCCAGAAATCAATTATCTTTAGTTGCATAACCATTTCGTATCCCGAGCCTTATGATGACAGGTTGAGGAAATTAGGCATTTCGCAAGACCGAATGAACAGATAAGACTTTTCGGACAAGGCATTTTTTATGATTTTTTTGAAGCAAAATCCGTAGATTTCGGAATTGCAGAATTAGCTAATCATTATTCCTTCATCTAAAAAACGACACATGAAAAAGATTCTTCTGTTGGCAATTGTTGTAGCCATTGCTAACTTTTCTTTTGGGCAAGACTATAATGCGGGTTCACGCACAATCAAGGGCTCCAAGGAGATCACCAAAGCGCAGACTCCCCAGCAGGTAATAGACTCACTGAAAGCCCACTTCCCTAATGCTGACGCAGTTCACTATTATCAAACCAACGCTGCAACGGCGAAAGGTTGGTCAGTTACAACTGATGACAACCTGTTGGAGGAAAATGCTGAGACAAGTTATTATACCATCAAGTTCAAAAGGAAGGACTTTCAATACTTTGCCCTTTTCAGAGCCAATGGATCTTTAGTAAGATCCGAATTCCAGCAGGTGGATGTTGCTTTGCCTGCTCCTGTGGTAGCAACGCTAAAAAAATTGGGCTCCGAAAAATATAAAGGTTACATGATCGTTTCAAAAAACTACTGGAAAGAAACGGAATATGATAAGGTTAGAGAATTTTATGTTGTAAGAGCTGTGAAGAAGGACAATTACAAAGTAGGAAAGACCGTATGTGTAGATGCCGCGGGCAATGTTGTTTATGCGGAGGAATAAAATTTTCCTGCTTTGATTTGATTCAACTTGACCTGGGGTATTGTAAAGTCACCAAAACGACTACACTATCATTTGCTGGCGAGTGATTTACAATTACAGTTGCTCTACTCATGCTGTCCTTGTCAGGTACAGATGCAGATAATATATGCGCATTGGTAATAGTCGCGTTTATTAGAGTTTCGCAATTGCATGTCGGCGAGCCATTAGAGTAAATTGGATTTAAAGGTTTTCACAAAAATGGTTCCTGTGAATATCCGCTAAATGCACTAAGATACTGTAAGCTCCCCTTAAATCCGGGCCATTCGCGATTAGAGTTTTCAAGGTTTTAGGATTTAGAAACTCATTTCCGGGTTTTTACTTAAGCACTTTCACTGTCAGACTATAATATCAATACATCAGACCATCTACATATTTGTCCTTATGTCCATTCATAAACCCGCTGTAAACTACAGTATCATTACGTATCATAACGTATCGTTGCGTATCATACCGTATCATTAAAAATTAATTGGTTGGGTAATAGTTGCTTGAACTTTCTTACCAAGTTGTTCTGCAGGTTTCCATTTTGGAGACTCTGAGATGACACGAATTGCCTCTTTATCAAACAACGGATGAAGGCTTTTAACAACAATGACATCCTCTATTTTGCCCTTAGGTGTGATTGTAAATCGCAAAATAACTTGCCCCGTTATGCCCGAATCCTTTAGTTGCGAAGGATATTGAAGATTTCTACTTAAATAATTTATCCAGCCTTCCCTTCCTCCAGCGAATTCGGGTCTGACTTCCTGTTTCACAAGCGCTTCCAATACCGTATCCCTCTCTTCTGGATGCAAGCTCCAGGATCTAATAACATCGCCGTTCTCATATACTTGATAGTCGGTTGTATCTCCTTTGTTGTCATAATTCACAAAATAACCATTAAGTCTTCCGTCCTTATAGCACCTCGTTTGTTCCAATAAACCGTTCTGTTCATTAAAATATTTATGACATAATAACTTCTTCTTGAATGTTGTATCTGCATAATAGGATTCGGTTACTAGTATATTTCTTCCATTATAATCCCAAACATGATAATAATCATTTTCGGATACACATTTCCGGATGTACGATCCATTTGGATCCTTTACGGTATTCCAAGGATTTGATAGCCGAAAATAAAGTGTATCGCCGCCAAAGGCATTGGAAAAACTAAAAACTGAAGTAAAAAGGAATATTACCAAAATAGGAGATAAGTGGGCCAGTTTTTTCATATACCAATCCATTTTAAAATCAATCATTGAATATTCCCCAAAACAGGTTGAAGTGTCTGAATTTCTTTGGGCCACTCCTTCTGCCAAGAATAAACACCCTTAACTGTAGGATAAATACATTGGGTTAAAGGAAAATCCGTTCCCTTATAGTACCACTTCGCATAACCAACATATTCATCATAGTATTTCTTCTCAACCGTTGTGAAATAACAATCAAATCCTTCTATAAGACCCGAATAGTATTGACCTGAAGGAAAAACCTTGCCATTTCTTATATCTTCACCTATTCCATTGATAATAGAATGCAGAAGATTCAGTTTAAGACCAATAATAATTACCTCCGGATGACCAAAAGTCTTATACATTCCGACTGAATACCCAAATCCGGGACCGACTTCATCTTCTGGCACTTTAACTACATGCCACCCATATTCTGCAATGTCTTTAAGAAGTTTTTGATCGCTATTTGATGTTGAATCTATACTATCCATGTCATTGTTCTGACTGATCTTTTATACGCAGCAATACCCGTTCATGAATCTTGTGCACGATATAATCACTCCAAATTGTCCAATAAATGCCAGGCTTGATTTTATTCACGTACCATGTTGTACCCTCAAGTAAAGTATGACCATTTGGCAATTGGGTCAATTTAAATTGGCCTTTTTGAGAAACCCAATATCCATGAAGATGATTTGGATGAATATCGTAGAAACTTATTTCCTTCATAGATTCTGGTTGATTGTTTACACTGAACTTTAAAAGATACGGTTCATTCCATACGGTGATCGGCTCGCTAAAGCTGCCCGTAGAAAAGTTGCAGTGCCGGACAGCACCTACGCCATGACCATCTATCTGTGCGCTGATGGGATACGCTATACCGGCTTTAAAGATGAATTCTTTGGGTTCATCCAGTGGCGAAAAATGAATCACATTTCCCCAGACCGTTTGAATGGGAGCATTGATTTCTAAGGAAGTTGCCACCAAGCGCAAATTATCTTCCACTTTTACTGAATGCTCAAAAGCCATCAATGCGGGAACCGACAGCGAAAGAATAATCATAGCTGCCGGAGTGTTACCCTTCATTTTATTTCTGACGATTGCAAACCCAATCCAATGGCCTATATAGGCGAATAGAATTCCTATAGGAGCAGCCATCAATATGCAAATAATTCCCTCCATGGCGAACGTCAAAAGTCCAAGACTGAAAACACCCAATGTAACGTATGAGATATTCTTGAGAACTTTTCTATCAACATTATTTTGAAATCCATAGAGCATCGTAGATAATGCCCCTAATATAGCTGGCAGCCATATAAAAAGACCAAACGTATAGTCCTTGAAATAGAAGATCGCCATAACGGCGAAGAACCAGCCAATCACGCAGGGAATGCCGATAGCGAGTAGTTTTCGAATTGATTTGGTGTTTAGGTTATTTTCAAATGCCATAATTGCGATTCAGGTATTTTAAGGTCCTCAGGTTTCGTCATTAAATATATCGAGTTTATTCAACTCACACAATCAATGTGGTCCTTACGTGAATACCCTTAGGAACAGTCTAATTAGCAGAATCTAAAGTATCATACGGTATCATTTCGCATCATTAGGTATCATACCGTATCATTGTGCCCATAATCTGGCCACCAAAATCAAGTAAAAAACAAAATCAGGATTTAGTAACAGATTAGGAGCGAAGAAAAGGCGACTAAAGGCCACGCCTTCGGGGTGGTAAACTCCGAAAAGCAACTAAAAGCAAATGAATTACAGTGAGAATGAAAGTACTCCGCAGGGAACGCGCATCTATCGCGGAGTGGTCACTTCCCGATACAAAACTTCCCAAAGATCCAGGATAGCTGTTCCTCATTCGTAATTTCACCGGTTATCTCGCCGAGGTAGTGGAGAGCGCTGCGAATATCCAGGGAGAGTAAGTCGCCGGGCACATTATTATCCAAACCGTTTCGGATTTCATTTAGTGATGTGGCCACCTGTTTCAGTGCATCATAATGGCGGGCATTCGTAACGACCGTTCCTTCACGCATTTTTTTCCCCTGTAATACAAGATCCACCAAAGCGCGCTTTAGTTTATCTATGCCGGCAGTTGTTTTTGCTGAGATAAAAATGAGATCCGGATCAGGGAAACGGGCATGAAGAGAAGCATCTCGTCGCTGTGAAGCATCGTACATAAATTCAATTTCCGTATTGATAAAACCGGATCTTTCGGGGGATGCGTGCAAATGCAAAACGTTCTCCGAAAACAGATCTGTTTTATTCAATACCCGAATCAGGTTTTTTTTGTCAGATACAGCATTTCCATTTAAGCCGGCTGTATGTTCGGTTGTGTAAAATATCTGTCGCATCCAGAATTTCCAATACGATGTCTGCCTGCGCAATTTTCTCATGAGTTCTCTTTATACCGAGCTGTTCGATCTGATCTGCCGTATGCGCACGAATGCCCGCTGTATCAATCAAACGGAATTCGATTCCTTCGATCACGAGCAATTCTTCAATGGTATCGCGCGTAGTGCCGGCAATTTCGCTCACAATGGCACGCTGTTCATTCAATAAAGTATTCAGTAAAGTAGACTTGCCCGCATTTGGTTTTCCGACAATCGCCACCTGCACACCGTTGCGGATGACGTTCCCATATTTAAAAGATTCAATCAGTTCATTCGTTACGCGTTGTGCTTCTTCAATCAGCGTATAGAATTTTTTTCTGTCGGCAAATTCCACATCCTCCTGTGAGAAGTCGAGTTCGAGTTCAATCAGTGCAGAGAATCCCAGTAACTGGTCGCGCAATGATTTCAGATCATTCGCAAATCCGCCGCGCATGGTATGCAATGCAGATAATCTGGCTGCTTCTGAATGGCTGGCTATAAGATCCGCTACGGCTTCAGCCTGTGTCAGATCCATTTTGCCTTTCAGAAACGCGCGCTGTGTAAACTCTCCAGCCCTGGCAAGCCGCGCACCCCATTGCACACAGGCAGAAATGATTTTTTCCTCAATATGGGTTGAACCATGACAACTGATTTCCACGACATCTTCACCGGTATAGGATTTCGGTGCCCGGTAAATAGAGACTACAACTTCATCGAGAATCTCTTCGCCTGTTTTTAATAGTCCGACATGGAGTGTATGGGATGGCTGGATCGATAAATCTTTGGAATGAAATAACCCGTTCACAATGTCCACTGCCATTGGTCCGCTCAGGCGAATCACACCAAGTGCACTAATGCCGGGCGGGGTGGCGAGTGCTACGATGGTATCGTCCCAGCCGGTTAATTTTCCTAACATCGGGCAAAGATAACCCCAATCGACGACCGTTGACCGTTGACGGTTGACGGATAAAAAAACCCGGGATCTTATCCCGGGTTTAATTTCAAAGTGAAGTTATTTAGTTTAGTACTTCCAGTCTTCCATACTTCCAGACTTCCATACTTGTATTACTATTGTGACTCGAGCCTGAAGTTAATGGGCTGACTCTTGTAAGATTTCACCTTGCGTCCGTTTTGAACAGCGGGGGTCCAGCTGCCTGATTTACGGATAACACGCATGGCTTCTTCGCGGAGTTCGTTGGGACCGCTGATGGCTTCCACTTCACTCACTTTGCCTTCCTTGTCAACGATGAATTTCACAACCACCTGACCCTGAATTTCGTTGTTCTGTGCTTCTTCAGGATACTGCAGATTTTTCTGCAGATAACGCTGCCAGGCTGCCGTTCCACCGGGATAGTCCGACTCGATTTCCACTTTGGTAAATGTCTTATCGTAGTCCGTATTATCCTTAGGCGCTTCCACAACTCCCTTATTATCTGCAGGAGGAGCCGTGATATTATCATCCTTGATACCTTCCTGGTTGGCAGTTCCTATCTTGGTGTCTTCCAGTTTTTCCACTTCCGGTGGTTTTTCTTCCGCTTTTACTTCCTCATCTTTTACAATCTTCGGCGGAGTAAACTTAGCCATTTCCACTTTTGGGGGTTCTTTCGGTGGTGGTGGCGGTGGAGGTGGCTCGTTCTTTTTTTCTTCCTTAATGTCTTCCAGCTGAACGTCCTGCACTACGACGGCTGCTTTTTTTCCCTGCCCCTGGTAGCTGTTGATAAAGTAACCGGCAACCAAAGCGACTACCAGTCCACCCATCACCAGCAGGGATGTCCGGATACGCTTATTATACGTCTTGCGTAACTCATAAGCGCCGTAATCCTTGTTCCTACCATCAAAGATGATATCGAGGATATCCGCGGTTAAAATTTTATTTATTTCCATGATGGATTATTAATTGTAAAGACTCGATTTAATTAAAATTCCACAAAATTCAAGCCTATTTAACACCATTGGCGTTTTCAGTCAGCTTGATAAAGTTATATTCAACCGGTGAGATGTCCACCATGGCGTAACGTTTTACACCGTCAATGGTCATTTCATCCAGGATGTTCACCGTATTTTTATAAGTGGCATCCACGGTTGGTTTGATAACTACAACAAAATCCTTGGGGTCGGTTCTTTTCTTTTTATCAATTATGATATCCCGGACCTTTTTGAAATCTGTCGGTTTCAGTGTTTGGGCACTATCGCCTTCATAATAATAGATCACATCATTTTTGCCGAGCATCAGCGTGATAACCGCTGAGTTTTTCACTTTATTCTGTTCATTCGGATCTTTTACATCCTTGGGCAGAAACAAACGCATGGCCGTTGGCTGGCTCATGGTCGTCGTAAAAATGAAAAATGTTATCAGCAGGAAACCGAGGTCCACCATCGGGGTCAGATCCACCCTTGTAGAGAGTTTTTTTCCTTTCTTGACGCCGGGGCCCTTTTTATGACCGCCGCCGCCCGAGGTATCCATTTCTGCCATGTCTCTTTTTTTTAATGGTTATTTATTCAACTGCCTTTGTACCAGTGGCTTGTTGTGTATTGTACAATTCCGAACCAATCGGTGCCGGAACCGGACTGGTCACCACCTGGAACTTCATCAGGTCATTCTTTTTCAATGCGATGATCACTCCCTGCAGTGACGGATACTTGGAAGCATCATCCCCTTTTACAAGGACGTTCATTTTTTTACCCTGAAATGCATCGGCGGCCGCTTTGAACCAGTCAATCATTTCATTGTTCGTACTATCCACTGCAGGAATACCCGGTTTCACCACATGTGCCAGATCAGCCGGATTTTTATCCAGGTAAGATTTCAGCTGGCTGAATGGTGCCCCGATATAGGCATTTGGAATAGCAATGAAATTGTTTTTTTCAGCTGGCGACAGACCCAGATTTTTAGAGGTGTTGAGTGATTCAATCATCTCCTTCTTCTCAGCCATATTATTGTCTGACAGCGACAGATAAACTTTCCCCTCTTTATCAATGGTTACCATCACCACATCTTTTTCCGGTGCCACCTTGGTCGATACCGAACTGGGTGTGACCACGGACAATGCTTCCGGTGGTTTGAACTTGGTGGCCAGGATAAAGAAAGAAAGCAATAGAAAGGCCACGTCGCACATCGCCGTCATGTCGATGTTTGTGCTCTTCCTGGGTAACTTTGCTCTTCCCATTTTAATATTTTTTAGTTAGATGCCAAATAATTGTAATTCCACAAATATCACTTGGCTTAAAGCGTAATGCATAAGCTTTGCGCCTTAAGCTATTTATACAATGATGCAAAGCTCTGTGTCAATGTAAATCCGCTTTCATCAATACCATATGTAATACCGTCGATCTTGGTAGTGAACACGTTGTACATAATAATAGAGATGGCTGAGGTTCCGATACCCAGGGCTGTGTTGTACAGGGCTTCAGAAATACCCTGGCTCAGTTTGGAAGCCGCTTCACCTCCACCACTGTCACCCAGTGCGGCAAATGAACGAATCATTCCCATTACCGTTCCCAACAGACCCAACAGGGTTGCTACGGACGCGATGGTAGACAGGAATACAAGGTTTTTTTCCAGCATCGGTAATTCGAGCGCAGTAGCTTCTTCCACTTCCTTCTGAATGGCCAGTACTTTTTGTTCAGTATCCAGGTCACCTACGCCGATCATTTCTTTGTACTTGCGTAAACCGGCTTTCATTACATTTCCAACGCTTCCTTTCTGGCGGTCGCATTCTGCGATAGCGGCGTCAACGTTTTTATTGGCCAGATGATATTGAACCTTCCGGATGAATTCATTAATATTTCCACTTCCGGTGGCTTTCGAAACAGTCAGAAATCTTTCAACCACAAAAGTTAATACAGTCAGCAGGCAACCAATTAAAATAGGTACAATAATTCCTCCGAGGTACATACGTGCAAGCGCAGTTTTCGCACCTTCATGATTAGGCCAGAATCCACCATTCGGATCGGGTTTTGTGAAATTGCTCGAATCGCCGATTATAAACCTCCAGATAATAAAACCAATGATAACGCAGAAAAGCGGGGCCATCCAGGAAATGGAATTCCCTTTTTTTACAGCCTGTACACTCGTAGTGGATTTCGCTGCTGCCGTTGCAGTCGGTCTTGTTTCAGCCATGATCGTTTGTTTTTAGTGTTTAAGAAAAATTTGAAATATGGAAATAATAATTTTCGCGAATGGAACGCTTTTAAAAAATTTCAATAGGAAGTTCGGCGTGGTTGATTTTCGTAGGGAACACAATATAGTAAATTTCCGGAATGCCAAATGGAAAATACATATTCTTTAAAATTAATTGACCAGTCATCAAACCCTTGCCTGCATTCACTCTGCTTGACGTCTCTGCTTATTCGTAACGTAAAGCCTGTATGGGATTCATTCGTGAAGCCTTTAGGGAAGGATACAGACCTGCCAGTATTCCAACAATTGTGCAAATAAATATCCCCCAGAAAAGCCATACCCACGGAAATACAAATCCCGTATTCAGAACAAGTGAAAAAGAATTTCCCACCAATATACCGAGTATACTTCCAAAAACCGCACCCAGCAAACTGATAATAATTGATTCGTACAAAAATTGCATGCGGATGCTTTTTTTCCTGCCTCCAATGGCTTTGACCAATCCGATTTCCTTGGTCCGTTCCGTAACAGATACCAGCATGATATTCATCAGTCCGACGGCTGCACCAATCAGCGTAATAATTCCGATGACCAGCGCACACCAGGTGATCAGGGAAAGATTTGAAAGAAGTTCTTCCACAAAGCGGTCGCTTTTGTCAATTACGAAATTACTGGCATCCGTTGTGTTTACCCTCCGCACATTACGAAATACTGATTCCGCCTCACCAATGGCAAGATCCATCTGTTTTACATCCGGTATTTTTACCTGTATAATAAAAGAGGGTGTCGGATTAAAGGGAGAAGGCGCCTGTGTGAGAAAAAAACGTCTCACTGTATTATATGAAGTGATCACGACATTATCCCAGCTTCTGCCGATACTGGAACCCTTGGATTCCATGGTGCCGATGATGCGGAATGGAATGCCGTTTATCTTGATGATTTTTTCAAGGGCCGATTCAGGATGGTCATTGAAAAATTTCTTTACCAGGTCATTGCCCAGCACACATACATTCCTGCCTGATTGAATATCCAGGTCGTTCAGGCTCCGGCCGGCATTCAGATTATACCCGTTGAGTTCAGCATACAGCTCATCGCCACCCTGAATCTGAACGGTCGGATTGGTTTTTGAGCTGCCCAGGGACACAATGTTCCCGTTGCTGCCCCTGATACTGATGGAGACCTTGGCCGGATAATGATAACGATCCTTAAATAATTCCGCCTGGTTCTTGGAAATGGGAATCTTGGCATTGGAGGTCTTGTCTTTCCTGGCACCCTTCTTTTCCTTTGTCACCTGGTCCCGGTTGCGGAAGAAATTATTTTCTTTATAGTGAACGGTAAAGCCGTTTGCACCCATAGAAGCAAAACTCTCGGTAAACTTTTGTTTCATGGCATCGATGGCAGTATTGATTCCTACCAGTGCCATAATACCAAAAGCAATGATAGCCACAGTAATGCCGGTGCGGAGTTTATTGCTCCTCACCGTTCGAAAGGCAAGCGAAAGAACATCACGTAATTTCATGTGAGGTGGAATGCAGAGCTAATTTAAGATTCTTTACTGGTTTACACCACCTGTACGGAATCAGATGTAAGTAATATACAAACGGCTGATCAGTATTTGCGGAAAAATACCGAGGAGAATTACGATCAGTGCCAGCAGGATCAGCATACACTTAAAACCCAGGCTGATTTCCAGATTCTGAGACAATCCTTCTTTAAAATACATAGCCTGGATTACCCGGAAATAATAATAGACGCTTACGGTGGCGCAGAGCAGGGCGAAAATCACAAGCCACAACCAGGAACCGGTCTGTATAACAGACGCAACCATATAGTATTTAGCCAGAAAACCACCCGTCAAAGGAATTCCCGCCAAAGAAAGCAGGAAAATGACCGCTGTAAATGCCAGCACAGGCTCATGACGGGCGAGACCATTAAACCCGTCGAAACTGAAATCCTTCATTTTAACCAGAATAGCAAACAATCCGATCGAAGCAACACCGTAAACAGCCGTATAAAGGATGATGCCTTCCCTGGCCAGCGTATTCAGGGTCAGCAGGGCCAGCAGCATGAATCCTACCTGGGCGATGCTCGAATAGGCCAGCATTCGTTTTACGCTCTGCTGGAACACGGCGGTTATATTCCCGATAAATAATGTAGTGGCAGCAATGATGGCTATAAATATCTGCCAATGGCTTTTCATATCCCCAAAAGCGTTGGCGAATAACCGGATGAAGGCAATAAAAGTCCCGGCTTTTACAATCGTTGCCATAAAAGAAGTGATCACGGTGGGTGCGCCGTCATAAACGTCAGGCGTCCAGAAATGAAAAGGCGCAGCTGATACTTTAAATGACATGGAGACCATCAGCAAAATCAGGCCCGTCATCATCATCGGGGTGCCGACTGCTTTCACGCCCGCAATGTCTTCCAGAAAAAAACTGCCCTTCTCGCTGGCGCCATACAGAAATGCGATACCCAGAAGCATAATGCCCGTACTGAAAGCACCCATGAGAAAGTACTTTAAAGAGGCTTCATTACTTTTTAAATTTCGTTTGTCGCTGCCCGTTAGTATGTACAGCGGGATGGAAATGATTTCAATCCCAATGAACAACATCAACAGGCTGTTGAAAGAAGTGGCGATTGAGATACCACAGAGTACAAAAAAGATAAGCGCAAAATACTCCCCTGGATTATTTCCGATCGCAGCAATATCACGTCCGTTCAACAGAAAGTAAGCGATTGTCATCGCGATGGCAATACAATTTGCCAGCTGGCCGAATACTTCGAAGTCCAGCATATTATGCGTATCCACCGGGAAGAAATGATAGCCGCTCAGGTCGAGAACCGCCATGGCCAGCAGCAGGATCGCACCCAGAGTAGCCAGTGATGCAATGGAAGAATTCTTCTTCAGAAAAATTCCGCTGAACATCATGATCACTCCTAAAACAGCCGATGTGATTATCGAATTCATATCTTTCTGATTCTTCTGTTAGGGTTTAACGTACATTTTTGACAACAATGTATCTACCGCGTCCTGAGTGAGCCGGAACAGGGGTTCCGGATAAACACCCGTGACTAATATCAATATCACAATAAATGCAAGTATCATTTTTTCCCTCGGGCGTATATCCGTTGCTTTTGCAGTCAGTGCATTCGCAGGCCCGTAAAATACCCGCTGCACCATGTTCAGCATATATACTGCGGACAATATAACAGTAATCGCGGCAGTGGCCGTAAAGATTATATTATATGTCGTAGCCCGGGAGGAATATATTCCGGTAAACATTAAAAACTCCCCGATGAATCCGTTGGTGAGGGGTAAGGCAATGTTCGCCAGCGTAATGATTACCAGCATCAGCGTCAGCACCGGTGCCTTTGCTGCCAGCCCGCCGAGTTCACTGATCTTTCGCGTGCCGAATTGTTTTTCAATCAGGAAAACCACGATCCATAATCCGATGATGTTGATGCCATGACTGAACATTTGAATCATGACCCCCTGTATACCGTTTTCAGTTGTCGCAAAAATAGCCACGCACATCAAACCAATATGGGCGATGGAAGAATAAGCAACCAGTCTCTTCAGATCGTCCTGTTGCATGGCAATCAGAGATGCATAGATCATCCCGATAATACTGAGTGTGGAAACCGTATCTCCCCACATATAGGTTCCCATCGGAAGCACCGGCGCCAGCCAGCGGATCAATCCGAATACACCCATCTTCACCATGAGTCCACTCAACACCATGGTGACTGCCGTGGGTGATTGTTCATACGTATCCGGCTGCCAGGTGTGAAAGGGAAATATCGGCATCTTGACGGCAAAAGCCAGAAAAATGAACCAGAAAAGCCACGCCTGTGTATCTGAGGGAATCAGCAGATGCGCGCCATAAAATGCGCTCAACGCGAAAGAATGATCCCTGGTATGAAAATAAATATAGATAATACCGATCAGCATCATCAGTGATCCAAGGAAGGTATATATAAAGAATTTGAATGTGGCTGCAATACGTCGTTCGCCACCCCACTGAGAAGCCAGGAAATAAACGGGTATCAGCGCCAGTTCCCAAAAGAAATAAAACAGCAATGCGTCAGTTGCCAGGAAAACACCGAGTAACCCAGCCTGTGACAATAACATAAGGCCGTAAAAATTTTTCGCTCTTTTATACTCTTCTTTCCATGTTGAAATAAAAATAATCGGGAAGGCCAGCGCGGTAAGCAAACAAAGAATCTGACCGGTTCCGTCGAGCCCAACCGCGAAGCGGCTGTTCAGCGATCCCATCCATTCCATGCTGAAAGAAAGCAGCTTGCTGTCCCGGGGCAATGAAATGCCAGCCAGACTCACGATTAATGTAAGCAGTGAAGCAAACAAAGACCAGCCTTTGGCAGCAGCATCCTTCAGCGAGAATCCGATCAGACCCGCAAGCAGCGGAATCCCGATGAGTAAAACAGGAACCATAGTTTTTATTTTCGCAAAAACAGTTGCACAACAAATAAGATTACAATACCAATCACCATTAATAATACATATCCGCCCACCTGACCACTCTGCAGGTACCGCAATTGACGACTGCTATATTGTATCAGACGACCTGTTCCATTTACCAATCCGTCTATCACTGATCTTTCCACCACCCGGTTGAAGAAGTCACCCAATGCATTAATTGGTTTTATAATCAGCGAATCATATAATTCATCCACATAAAATTTGTCAGCCATCCATTTTCCGAATCCGGTTGCCTCACCCAGTTCGGGTTTTTTACTGAACCTGGACCAGGCATACAAGACCATCATCAACGCGAGTATTGTGGATATACCCATCAGCATCCATTCCACCGATGCCGGAATTTCTGAAGTGATTGTTTTTCCATCTGCAAAAACAGGACTGAGAAAATGCTCCAGCCAGTTTGAATTTTTAGCAAATACTTCGGGTATTCCCAGGAAACCCGCGAAAACCGCCAAAACAGCAAGGATCATCAGCGGAATTGTGATAGCCGGCGGGCTTTCATGCAAATGATTTTTTTGTTTATCAGTACCCCTGAAATTCCCTAAAAAGGTGGTAGCATATAAACGGAACATATAGAATGCAGTCATCATAGCACCTGCAACACCAATGATGTAATAGACAGGATTTCTTTCGTATGCGGCCGTCAGGATTTCATCTTTTGAGAAAAAGCCAGAGAAAGGCGGAATACCGGCAATTGCCAGACAACCCAAGAGAAATGTAATATGAGTGACCGGTAAGGATTTTTTTAATCCTCCCATGTTTCTGATATCCTGTTCCCCGCTCATGGCATGGATCACAGATCCGGCGCAAAGGAATAAGAGCGCTTTGAAAAATGCGTGTGTCAAAACATGGAAAACAGCCTCCGTATAGGCACCCACGCCCAGTCCCAGGAACATATAACCCAACTGGCTGACAGTTGAGTAAGCCAATACTTTTTTAATATCGTTTTGTTTAATCGCGATCAAAGCGGCCAGAATAATGGTGGCTAGCCCCGTAACCGCGACAACTGTCTGACTGACAGGCGCCATATTATAAAGTATATGACTTCGGGCGATCATGTAAATTCCGGCTGTTACCATGGTTGCTGCATGGATCAGAGCCGACACGGGTGTCGGGCCAGCCATCGCATCAGGTAACCAGGTATATAATGGAATCTGCGCAGATTTCCCGGTGGCACCCACAAACAGGAGCAGTGTAACCATCGTCATAAATCCTGTAGTAGCACCAGGTGCCTGCTTAAATACTTCGTCAAACGAAACGGAACCAAACTGATTGATCAAGGCAAAGAGGGCGATCAGGAAACCAAAGTCACCAATCCGGTTCATTACGAAAGCTTTCTTGGCGGCGCTCCCGTAATCTAAATTTTTAAACCAATAGCCAATCAAAAGATAGGAACAAAGACCCACGCCTTCCCATCCGATAAACAGGATTACATAATTCGCTCCCAATACCAGAAGCAGCATAGAGAAGACAAAGAGGTTGAGGTAACAGAAATATTTTGCGTAAGCAGGCGCTTCTTCTTCATGCATGTAGGAAGTGGAATACACATGGATCAGAAAACCGACACCGGTGATGATGAGCAGAAAAAGGGTCGACAGTGGGTCAACCAGGAAAGAAAACGGAATATTCAGTTTACCCGCATGGATAAACTGAAAAAGTGTAACAGTAACCGGTTGAAAACCCTCCTGTTTTACCTGAAAGAAAATGGCTGCACTCACAAGAAATGAAGCCAGGATCGTAAGCGACCCGACCAAACCGGATATCGACTTGGAAATCGAATTTCTGAAAAGACCATTGATCAGAAAACCAATGAGGGGAAAAAGAGGCACTAAGTATACGTAGTTGGTCATTTTGAAAGCTTAAAGCTGAAAGCGTAAAGCTTAAAGCTTTTTTAGTTGTTAGTTTTTAATGTTAACCTGAAAAACACTTTTACATACTTAATATTTTTTATTTGATTTAGGCTTTGCGCTTTGTGCATTAAGCTTAATGTTTGAGCCTGTTTAAAAAATTAACGTCAACAGAATGTGTATTCCGGTACATCATGGCAATGATGGCCAGACCGACACTTACTTCTGCTGCGGCGACGACCATAATAAAAAAAACAAATATCTGTCCGTTGATACCTGCACCCGGGTCCGCTAATCCGGCTGTGGCATGATGCATTTTGGAAAAAGCGATCAGTAATAAATTCACCGCGTTCAGCATCAGCTCTATGCACATGAATATGATGATGGCGTTTCTGCGTGTTAACACACCGGCAACACCGATGCAGAATAGCGCGACACTGAGGAATATATAGTAGTTGATTGGCATAGGTTATTAGTATGAGAATATGGGAGTATGGGAGTGTGGGAGTAGCTTTTTGATTTCCATTTTTTGAATTATCATTATTTTTTAAATATTTTTATCCGATCCACCCATACTTTCATACTCTCATACTCTCATACTCCCAAATTAGTTCTAATCTTTTTTCCCAATTACCACAGTCCCGACCATCGCACTCAAAAAGAGTACAGAACTTATTTCAAAGGGAATCACATATTCTTTAAACAGTACCATCCCCAGATTATGAATCAGCCCGATTTCACCTCCACCGGTTTCGGCGAGCCGGTTTCTCAAATCCGCGTCTTTTAAAGCCGCAACCAACACCAGCAATAGTGCGCCGCCACCGATCACACCTGCAATCTTCAGCCATTTATTTTTTTGCGGTTCTGTCTCGGCATTCAGATTCATGAGCATGATAACAAAAAGAAAAAGAACCATAATCGCTCCGGCATATACGATCAGATTAACGATGGCTAGGAACTGTGCATTGAGTAAAACATAATGTCCCGAGATTGCGAAGAATACTACAATCAGCCAAAGCACACTATGCACCGGATTTTTACTTACCACCATCATGATGGCACTGATTAAAGCCAGTATACTTAAAAACCAGAATAGAAACTGAGTAGCACTCATCAATCGTTTTTTACAGGTCTTTGTCCTTTTGCTTTCGCAAAAGCTTCGGGTTCAGTTAATGGATTAGGTATCAGTAATTCCTGCTTACTGTAAATAAATGTTTTTCTGCTGTAATTGGACGGAACCATGGTTTCTGACAAATAAACTGCGTCTTTGGGACAAGCTTCCTCGCATAGTCCGCAGAAAATACAGCGCAGCATATTGATTTCATACTTGACTGCATATTTTTCCTCCCGGTACAGATTTTCCTCTCCCGGCAGGCGTTCTGCGGCTTCCATGGTGATCGCTTCGGCAGGACAGGCCACTGCGCACAAACCGCAGGCCGTGCAACGTTCACGTCCTTCCTCATCCCGGTTCAATACCTGCACTCCCCTGAATACGGGACTGAAGGGTCTTGTTTGTTCCGGATAATTGATGGTTGGTTTTTTCTTGAAAATATGTCCGAATGTGATGGACATTCCTTTGACGATTGCCGGGATGTATAATTTTTCCCAGAATGTCATCGGCTTTCGTTCAACCTGTTTTGCTTTTTTTGTAAGTGCCTCCATAATATATTCATTTACCGCTCAGCGCTCAATCCAGCTCATGTTTTACGGCTTCCTTCCGCTAAAGCTACGGAGGGCGCAGCAAAATTATTTTTATCGCTTCATCCTGCCAAATCTTATACGCCTGGTGTCGAACACGTAACGTTTAACATGTCGCATTGTAAAACAACCCATTAACAATTAATAATTGACACTTGACAATTATTAAAGTCCGTACTGCCGGTACAACACCAAAAAACCGGTGACCAGCATATTCAAAATTGCCAGTGGGATCAGCGCTTTCCATCCCAGGTTCATCAATTGATCGTACCGGAACCGGGGGATCGTCCAGCGAACCCACATGAAAAAGAAAATAAAAATGCAAATCTTTAAAAACAAACTCAATACTTCAAGACCTGCCAGCAGATTCTGACCATGATTCAGACCAAAATTAGTGTCATTCAGAAAAGGTATATCATAACCTCCCCAAAAGATCGTAGCCATCACCGCACTGCTGATAAACATGTTCACATATTCAGCAAATAAATAAAACCCGAGCTTCATAGAGGAATATTCCTGATGATATCCCATATTTAATTCACTTTCTGCCTCAGATAAATCGAAGGGAGTACGATTGCATTCTGCAAAAGCGCAGACCAGAAAGATGATAAAACCGACTGGCTGATAAAACACGTAATACCTATGATCCAATTGCTGTTCAACAATGGTGTGAAGACTCAGGGAACCCGTGAGCATCAGCACGGCAATCAGGGTCAGACCCATGGCCAGTTCATACGAGATAATCTGAGAGGCGCCGCGAATAGCAGCAAGCAGGGAAAATTTATTATTGGATGCCCACCCTCCGATCATCACGCCATAAACGCCCATACTGACTACTCCGAAAATATAAAGGATGCCAATGTTTACATCGGCGATCTGCAAGGGAATGTCATGGCCAAAAGCATGGATGGTTCCACCCCAGGGCACGACGGCACTGGTCATCATCGCAGTAAGCATAGCGATGCCCGGCCCGAGTATAAACAAAAATTTATTGGAAAGATTTGGAACGATTTCTTCCTTCATAAATAGTTTTAACCCGTCAGCCAGTGGTTGCAGGATACCAAAGGGTCCTGCGCGGTTCGGACCTCGCCTGTCCTGTATCACAGCCGCTACTTTTCTTTCGGCGTAGGTTTCATACATCGCCACGATCAATGAAACGGCAATGATGATAGAAATGAGAATTGCTTTCTCAATGATCAGAAACCAGTCTATCGTAAGGAATACATGCATGTGAACTAATAGAATTTCTTATATGATATATAATGTCTGATATGATTCGCAAATGAAATAACAAATAAAGCCGCAACACCACCGGTTAATGCATCTCTCAGTTTTCCCGGTTTCAGAAATATGAGCGTAAACACGGAAACCAGCAAAATCATATCGATCCAAAAAAGCTTCCTGTTAACAATCATGGATTTGCTTTTGGATTAAAATGAAAATGATCATTTTTATAATCAGTTGAATGAGCTGGTCCTTCAATTTCAGAAAGGTCAATTTCCGGCCGGTTCACTTCACTAACCGTGTGGATGTCCATTAATAATTTTGGTTTTCTTCCATTCATGACTTCCGGCATCACCTCCTGGGGAACAACCGTTCCTACATAGTGCCCGGCGGAAATAACCGAATGGCGGCTGATTAGTGTGGGCCCTTCTATTATCCAGTCATTCGTTTTCTTTTTTTCGAACCGGCACTCATTACAGATAAAATCTTTTACTTCTCCCCACTGATCCTTTCGGGCCGTAACACGATATACTTCTTCGCCGCGGTTCCAAAGGGTCACTTTTCCTGAACATTTGGGACAATCCCGGTGCGCATCCTGCGGTTTTAAAAACCAAACACGGTTCTTAAACCGGAAAGTTTTGTCGGTGAGTGCGCCTACCGGACAAACATCAATCACATTTCCAATAAAATCGCTTTCAAGCGCTTTATGAATATAAGTGGCGATTTCAGAATGATCGCCGCGGTCAAGTATTCCATGCTCGCGTTTGGCTGTCAACTGGTCGGCAACAAACACACACCGGTAGCAGAGAATGCACCGCGTCATGTGTAGTTGAATATAAGGACCGATATCATGTTTTACGAAAGTTCTTCTTTTGAATTCGTATCGGGTTGCCTCCGCACCATGGTCATAACTGAGATCCTGCAGAGAACATTCACCCGCCTGGTCGCAAATAGGGCAATCCAGCGGATGATTGATAAGCAAAAATTCCACTACCCCTTTTCGTGCGTCCAATACTTTTTCACTGGTTATATTTTTCACGATCATGCCATCCATCACATTCGTCCGGCAACTTGCAACCAGCTTTGGCATGGGTCTGGGATCTGCGGTGGATCCGGCGGCAACTTCCACCAGGCATGTACGACATTTACCGCCGCTTCCTTTTAGAGTCGAATAATAGCACATCGCCGGCGGCACCACATCACCTCCGATCATACGTGAGGCATTGAGTATGGATGTTCCCGCTTCCACTTCGATATTGATATTATCGATCGTGACTTTAAACATTTTCTTTTCTTCTGCCATCTTTTTTCGCTTAACGCGTAACGCATAATGCGTAACGCGATCATTTTAAAAAGTACCTTATACAGCTGCCACTGCGGGTACCAGAGGATCCGCATAGTGGGCAAGTCCAAAATTTCTGATCTGACTTTCTTCCGGATTCAACACATGCCACTCAAATTCATCCCTAAAATGGCGGATAGCTGCGGCTACCGGCCAGGCAGCAGCATCACCGAGCGGACAAATGGTATTGCCCTCAATCTTACGTTGAATTTCCCAAAGCAAATCAATATCGCTGCTTTTGCCTTTGCCGTTTTCAATATTCAACAGGATTTTTTCCATCCAGCCGGTTCCTTCACGGCAGGGCGAACATTGTCCACAGCTTTCATGACGATAGAAACGCGCGAGTGTCAAAGTATTTTTTACTACACACTGGTCTTCATCCAATACAATGAAACCGCCGGATCCAAGCATGGATCCTTTAGCAAATCCACCGTCGGAAAGACTTTCATAATTCATCAGTCTTTTTTCACCTTTCACTGTTCTGAGTAAAAGATTAGCGGGAAGGATCGGCACAGATGAACCACCCGGAATGCATGCTTTTAATTTCTTTCCTCTGGCAATGCCACCACAATATTCCTCACTGTAAATAAAATCTTCTACTGAAATCGTCATGTCGATTTCATACACACCCGGTTTATTTATATTACCACAGGCAGAAATCAACTTGGTGCCGGTCGATTTTCCGATCCCGATTTTTGCGTATTCTTCT
This sequence comes from uncultured Bacteroidota bacterium, assembly GCA_963759335.1. Classification (GTDB taxonomy): domain Bacteria; phylum Bacteroidota; class Bacteroidia; order Chitinophagales; family Chitinophagaceae; genus Puia. The sequence continues at coordinate 532,587 of CAVWYU010000017.1, read as the reverse complement.
CCGCCTATATTGATAATCGGGACAACCGCTGCGAGTGTCTCAACATTATTTACTACGGTTGGCCTGTCCCAGGCGCCTTTTACGGCAGGAAACGGTGGTTTGATGCGCGGGTTTCCGCGTTTTCCTTCCAGACTTTCCAATAGCGCGGTTTCCTCGCCACATATATATGCGCCTGCACCACGATGTACATAAATTTCCAGATCAAATCCGGAGCCGAGTATGTTTTTTCCAAGGAAGCCATTATTTTTTGCTTCGTTTATGGCTGTTTCAAGGATATCAATAATCCAGGCATATTCTCCGCGGATATAGATGTATGTGACATGACATCCCAGTGCGTATGAAGAAACAATCAATCCCTCGATCAACAGATGCGGAAGAAATTCCATCAGATAGCGATCCTTGAATGTTCCGGGTTCACTTTCATCTGCATTGCAAACAAGATGGCGTGGTACGCCTTCAGGTTTAGCAATAAAACTCCATTTCATACCTGCGGGGAAACCTGCCCCCCCCCTGCCACGTAAACCACTTTTCTTCACTTCATCCGTTACCTGATCGGGTGTCATTTCTTTGATCGCCTTCTCAACAGACTTGTACCCGCCTTCGCGGCGATATACATCGTACATCCGGATGCCCGGTATATCAACTTTGTCCAATAATAATTTTCTGGCCATTATTTCATCTAATTAAAATCCGAATCTCTATTATCCTTATTAATTTGGCTTCAACTCAGTGAGCAAAGTACTTCCATACTTCCATCCTTCCATACTTCCACACTTGCCTTAGTTATTTACAGAAGCAAATTTTCTGCATTCTGCTATAATTGAATCTATTTTTTCTTTTGTCAGATGTTCCCGATAAGACTTTCCCAGCTGCATCATCGGAGCGTAACCACATGCGCCCAGGCATTCCACGGTCTTCAGTGTAAACATTCCGTCATTGGTTGTTTCACCAACATTGATATTTAATGTTTCCCTGATATACCGGATGATTTCGTCGCATCCGTTGATCATACAGGGTCCGGTCTGGCAGACCTCAAAAACATATTTCCCTACCGGCTTCAGATTGTACATGGAATAGAAGGTTGCCACTTCATATACTTCCACCGGCAGGATGCGGAGCAACTGGGCAACATAGTCCATTACTTCCGGACTCAGCCATCCACCAAAATGTTCCTGTGCCATATGCAGTACCGGCAGGATGGCCGATTTTTGCTTGCCTTCCGGATATCTTGAGATCAACTCAGCAACTTTAGCCAGCTTTTCCGGCGGAAAAGACAACTCACTTAGTGGTGTTTCCAAATAATTATCAATTATTAGTTATTAATTATTAATTGCATGAACTCTTATACTCCTATACTCCTATACTCATATATTTCCCTATGCGTCCATTTCTCCGGCTATCAGATTCATACTGCTCATTGTGAGTACGGCATCGCTTAACATGCCTCCCTTTGTCATTTCAGAATATGCCTGGTAGTAAATAAAACAGGGTCTCCGGAAATGCAGGCGGTATGGAGCACGGCCGCCATCGCTGATCAGATAGAATCCCAGTTCACCGTTTCCTCCTTCCACACTGCTATACACTTCACCAGGCGGAATTTCGGTTTCTCCCATTACAATTTTAAAATGCCATATCAGTGCTTCCATTTTGGTATACACGTCAGATTTTTTCGGAAGGAAATATTCCGGTACATCTGCATGGTATACTTCTGCGTCGGCACCTTTGAATTCCTGCACTTTTCTATATGCCTGTTCGATAATATTCAATGACTGCCACATTTCCTGGTTGCGCACCAGGAAACGGTCATAGGTATCTCCGGTTTTCCCGATGGGAATTTCGAAGTCAAAATCCTCATAACTGGAATAGGGCGTATGCACACGCACATCATAATCCACGCCGGCGGCACGCAGGTTCGGCCCGGTAAAACCATAATTTAAAGCTCTCTCTGCACTGATGCCACCAGTACCGATTGTGCGGTCCATGAAAATACGGTTCCTCGTAAAGAGGTTTTCAAACTCTCGCAAAACATCCGGATATTCTTTTAGAAATTTTTCCAGTTTTTCAAAAACAGTAGAATTAAAATTTCTTTCAAAGCCACCGATCCGACCCATATTTGTGGTAAGCCGGGATCCGCAGATTTCCTCATAAATTTCATAAATCAGTTCCCGGTACTGCATTACATATAGAAAGCCGGTAAAAGCACCCGAGTCCACACCCACCACGGAATTACAAATCAGATGATCTGAGATGCGGGCGAGTTCCATGATGATGACGCGCATATAGTCCACACGCTTCGGTGTTTTAAGGCGAAGCAATTTTTCACATACAAGGTGCCATCCCATATTATTAATGGGTGAAGAGCAATAATTCAGTCGGTCTGTTAGCGGTGTGATCTGGTAAAGCGGTCTCCTCTCTGCAATCTTTTCAAAAGCCCGGTGAATATATCCGACGGTTTGTTCAGCCGAAACTATTCTTTCCCCATCCAGTTCTAGGATATTTTGAAATACGCCATGAGTTGCCGGGTGCGTGGGCCCCAGGTTCAGCGTTGTGGTGGTTTTTTCGATACTACCTTCCGGAAGTTTAATGTGTTGTTCCATACTTGTCTGTTAGTTATCTCCCGAACATAGCGTCATCCTTGTCAATGCGTGTCTGATCCTCGAGCGGATATTCTTTGCGCATCGGGAAATAATTCATTTCATCCACATTGAGGATGCGTTTCAGGTTCGGATGTCCTACAAAATTCACCCCATAAAAATCATACGTCTCTCTTTCCATCCAATTTGCAGCGGAAAACAGTTTCGTTGCTGTAAAAACATCCGGCTTTTGAATATCTGTAAATACTTTATACCGGATGCGGATATTATCGACCAGATTATGCAGATGATATACCACGGCCAGCTCCCTTCCTGCCTGATTTGGATAATGAACTGCCGTCAAATCGGTCATAAACTGAAACCGCAATTCAGGGTCATCATAAAGAAATTGAAGTATTTTGAGATTCAGGTCCTTGGGAGATTCGAATGTCAACATGCCATAGGGTTCTTCGAAACGGGTAACCTGTTCCCCAAACTGTTCCGTTAGTTTTTGTTTTATATATGTGTTATCCACGAGAAAAGTTAATAGTATGAGAGCATGGGAGTATGAGAGTGAGATTTTCAACGCTCATTTTCCACAACTTTCATTCATGATCAATTTTATAACTATAGTATAGCACTTTCAGTCTTCGACACTTCCAGTCTTCCATACTGGGGTTACGGAATCAAACGAACTTGGTTATTTTATTCCGTAGCTCTGCATCAGTTCCCGGTATTGCTCACCATTTCTTCTGCGAAAAGATTCTTCACCAACCAGATCCTGAATCCGCATAAAACCGTCCAGGATACCTTCGGGTCTTGGAGGACATCCGGGCACATAGACGTCAACGGGAATTATCTGGTCAATTCCCTGCAACACTGAATAAGAATCAAAAATACCTCCCGAAGAAGCACAGGCACCCACGGCCATAACCCAACGGGGTTCCGCCATTTGCAAATAAACTGATTTTAAAATGGGTCCCATTTTCTTGGCAATGGTTCCCATAACCATAAGCAGGTCGCACTGACGGGGGGAGAATCCCAGGCGTTCGGCTCCGAACCGGGCCAGATCATAATGCGAGGCCATGGTTGCCATGAATTCGATACCACAACAGGAAGTGGCAAAAGGAAGAGGCCACATAGAATTTTTCCGTGCCAGCCCGACGGCATCGCTTAGTTTGGTCGCAAAAAAACCATCTCCCGTATGCCCCGCGGGCATATCCACCATGCTGATCGAATTTTTTGTATCAGCAGGAACCGTATTCACATTAAATCTTACAGGTCTGGTCATGTTATAAACAATTTACGTCCTTCGCCCTGCCAACTGCAGATACCCGGGTATAATCATAACAATCGGGGAAGCGCCAGGGTTGTTTCTAAAATGTCAATCTTCCCATTGCAAAGCGCCTTTCTTTATAATGTATACAAAACCAATCAGGAAAAATAATACAAACAGCAGCACTTCTGCAAATCCGGCCCAACCCAGTGCCCTGAAATTCACCGCATAAGGGTAAAAGAAAATTACTTCCACATCAAAAAGCACAAATAATATGGCAATTAAAAAGTATTTGATCGCCATAGGTTGCCGGGCATTTCCCACAGATTCGATGCCGCTTTCGAAATTCTTTAGCTTTTCATCTGTACTTCGTTTTGGGCCAAGCAAATGCGTTACACCCAGCACTAAAAATACAAAGGCGCCCGCGAAGAGCAGCTGTATAGCAATCGGAAGATAGTCACCCGCACTATTCGTACGGGAAACCAGGTTCGCCGTCTGTAGAAAAAAAGGAGTCATAAAGAACATTCCATTGCGGAACAAAAGTAATACAGGGGGTTCAGATTTCATGGGAATGTTTTGACCGATTCATATAATAAAAAAGATCCTGATATATACATCAGGATCTCCCAAAATTTAATAATTCATTATTTTCCCGACGGCTGATTCGGACCGCTTTTTGGTTTCGCAGCCGGTTGTTTGGCGGGTTTTGACAATACATCAATAATTTTTTGCGCAGATGTATTTGTCGGATCCACTTCGAGCACCTTCTGCATATATTCCAGGGCTTTCGGTTTATCTTTTTTGACATCGTTATAATATCCTGCCAGATAAAAATACGCACCAACAACCTGACTCTTATATTTTGCAGAATCCGGCGATGACCTTGCAAACTGAGCGAGTTTTTCATAAGGTGCCACGGCCAGTCCTTTCGAATTCAGGGTATCGTCTTCTGCCTGTGCACTTCTTGCGCACCAGAGATAACCAAAAATTTCATTCGGGTATTTCGTTATATATATACCACAGAAAATGCTGTCTGCTGTTTTATAATTGCCCGCCTGATAATTTGCCGTTCCATATTTAAACAGGTCGGAATTGGTTGGATTCTTCAAACTATTGTACATAGCTCCCGATATAAGGGCGGCTGCCTGTTTATCGTGCAGCTGTTTTGCCAGATCAAGTGCTTCGGTTGCATATTTTTGTTTGTCGACATCCAGCGTATCCATGGCAATGGCTTTGGCGTAATATTGAAATGCCATATTCCGGGTCGTGGAATCGGACAATTTTCCATAGATTTTGCCATATTCTTCATAATCAGTACTGAGTAATAAAGTAGAATCTGCTTTCGCCAGAAAATTTGCCATGGCTTCCCTGGCTGTTGTATAATCTCCCAGTGAATCTGAAGCATAAGCCACCAGGCGATACATGCGCGGATTCACATTGGCACCATATTGACCGATGAGTTGCTGGGCTCTGGTCCGTGATTCGGCCACTTTGCCGGAAACATACAGCATTCCAGCCTTCATATATTCCAAATCAGCACCCTGATCTGAATTGGCTGCGTATTTTTCAAGGTAAGTAGCGGCCTTATTTACGTCGCGCAGATACCAGTAAAGGAATAATTGCTGGTATGCCGGAGCATAGGCAGGATCGATGGTGATGGCAGATTCAAACGCAGGCAGAAAAAATTCCCTGTTATTTTGAGTCAGGTAAACAATGCCGATTTTCATCTGTGCCTCCGCAAATTTAGGATCCACTCCCAGAGCCTTCTGATAGTTGGTAACAGCACCGCCACCATCCAGTTGTCTCCTGTAAGCATCCCCCATTAATGTATAGGTAACGGGATCATTGAATCTTTTTACCTGGGTGGCAGTAGTCAGTTTCTGAATGGCATAATTCAAATCCCCCTCTTTTGCATCAACATTCGCGTAGGCTACCGCGTTGAGCACGTTGATATCTTTTTCCTTCGTGAGACTGATGGCTGTTTCAAAGCGCTGGCGGGAGTCGGTCTTGTTACCATACAAAAGTTCCACATGACCCATTCCTGCTAATAAAAGCGGCGCATTCCCGTTGGTCGCGAGCATCTTTTGATATAAAGCTTTTGCGCCTGCTGTATCCCGGGTATCACGACGGTGGATCATGGTTTGTCCCAGCCAGTACACCGCGTCAATATTGTTCGGGTTGGCATTAAGGACTTTTTCGAAGGCATTCTGCGCACTGACATACCTTTCATAATATAAGAACTGTTTGCCCTGTTCCAAAGTCTGGGCGGTAACTGTGCTGCCAACGCAAGCAAATGTCAGTAGCAGGCTGTAACATAGTTTTCTCATTCTGAATCTCCGTTTAAAGTGTATAAATATATCCAAAAAATGATTATTGCTGCATCTCTACGTCACGCACGTCAAAATTCATACGGGCTGGTACCAGATATGCTCGTTTAAAGATCAGCTGTCCCCGCTCGTTTACGAGGAAGTTTACAAAATTATTCCCGACACCACTCCAGTTCTCCTTCAGTATGTAATACAATCCACGTACCATGGGGTATTTACCATATACGATATTCGCCTGAAACGGGTAAACAAAGGGTTTATCGGTGCAACGTTCACATTTAATTGCCACCACTTTTACCTCTTTCATAAAAGCCAGTTCCAGGGAATCCTCGCGGTCCCCGATCCAGTTCAATCCGACAAATCCTACGGCATCCTCATGATCCGCTACATAGGAAATCACCTGTGGGCTTGACCTGGCAGCTACTACGTTTTTTCCCAGCGGTCTGCCTTTTAATATAGAATCCATAGCATATCTCACCGTACTGGTGGCAGAAACCCCATCCATGACAGCCTCCCGTTTCTTTTTATCATTTCCTTCCAGCAAGTCCCGCACTTCATCCATAGTCATCACCGTATCATGGGAATGATTATTCACAACCAGTGCCACGGCATCGTAAGCCAATATCCCGGAAACGGCTGGTGTTTTAGCTGTATCCCGGAAATATTTTTCTTCACCCAGGCCCAACCCCCGTGTAACGATCACCATTCGTACACTGTCATTGGACAGATCCCTCAGACAGGCAGCTTCCGCTTTATAGTCGATAATGATATGGGCATCTGGAAAAGAACTTTCAAACACTTTGAGCTGAGAATCGATTACAGGTTTAAAAGACTCATCAACACTTATATGAATGGTACCCGAAAGGGGGGTTTCCTGTTGAATTCGGGGACGGGCATGGCATCCTGTAAATAAGACTCCTACCAGGACAAATACGATGCATGGAAAACATTTTTGTACAATGCTCATCCCCTAAATTATTAGTTAAAATAGTTTTTTTTGTACCCCCTGTAAATCCGGAAGATTCCATAGAGGATACAAAGTCCTGCAAACAGATAACGGAACAAATCATCGATACCAAAAGTAACACCCAGCCGGGGTGCCAGCAGGAAGAATATTCCGAGGCATAAAATAATGATGCCCATTCCATAATCCATGATGGATCTTCTCAACCGGTAACCTTTGGCACGTTTGTCCAGATCCTGTTCGTCAGGCATGAGCATTCATTTAAAAGCAATGAGCAATATACATAAAAAGCATAAAGCGTAAACTGTAAAGCTCAGGGCTTTTTTAATTTGCGTTTTGTTGCTCACCGCTGACCGGAAATGATTTCATGACAGACTACCCTACAACCGATGTAAGATCGAAAACCAACGAACAACACTTTACGATCAACCAATATTCAACACGTTTCGATCAACGGCAACTTTCAGCTACTTACTCCGGTCGGACAAAATTGACAGGTAAGTTAAAATACACAGCAACATTACGATGATTTTGAGACCCTGGTTTCCAGTCAGGCATTTTCGCAATAACACGTTTCACCTCTGTATTGAATTCAGCTCCTGCCGGAAGAGTGATTTCAATATCGCGAACCCGGCCATTGGCGCCCACGACGAAACGGGCAATTACCCTAACCTGCGCACCCTCCTCCAGATTATTTTCCGGCATGCGCAAATTTCTTATTAAGAACCTTTTTAATGCTTCGACACCGCCGGGAAACTCAGGCATAATTTCCGCCATTTTGAGAACTTCATTTTTGTCTTCGATGGCTTCTGCATTTTGACCGGTCATTATGTTCATCGCGTTTCCGCTGACAGGTGGTTCATTGCCGTCCGGCGATCCCGCTGTCGTTTTCAATCCGATGGCACTCGTTTCAATTTTATCAACCGTTGGCATCGGTTCCGGAACATTTCGATCGGGTACAATGAGAGGTTTTGAATACGTGATAGCGGCCGGAGGCTTGGGAACGGACGGTCTGGCAGGCGGAATCAGCAATTTTATTTCCTGCTTTTGATTCACACTCTCCAATATAATGTCCGGGCGCACTTGAAATTTTGGTATTAAGGATGAAGAAGAAACCGGATACAGAAAAATAAAGGAAATCAGAATAACCAGCGACATAATAATACCCATGGATATCATGAGTCTCTGAGGATAATATTTTCGAAGGGGATAAGCTCCGTATGATTTGTTCCTTTTTTCAAAAAGGAGATCCAGCGGATCAGCTTGTAAAATGGCAATGGGGTCCATATTATCTGTTTAAAAGATGAATGAATCAGAACCAGAACCTGCGCAGTAAATTTGAGATGCGGTGCTGGAAAGATTCCATAAAACGATTTGGCGTGTTGGCCCCGATTAAGCCGGGAGAGGTTGGCGGCAGATCCCATACGTGCGGTAACGGTTGCCGTAATAGTCGCGTTTGCCTTTCGGCGCACTTTGCCTTGCGCTTTAGGCTTTACGCTTTTAGCTTACTTTTGCACGCATGAAAATTTTAATGGTATGTCTCGGGAATATTTGCCGCAGCCCGCTGGCTGAAGGCATTCTGGAATCAAAAGCAAAAAAACTGGGACTTCCCTGGGAGGTAGATAGCGCGGGCACCAATAATAATTATCATATCGGAGAAGCACCTCATCCGCTTTCCCAGAAAGTTGCCAGACTTCATTCTGTTGATATAAGCCGGCAATGCGCAAGAGCGTTCGTAGCGGAAGATTTCGACCGCTTCGACAAAATCTATGCTATGTCGGGTGACATCGTTGAGGGCATGAAAAAAATCGCCAGAAAAAAATTCAGGCCTGAAAAAACCGATCTTTTGCTAAATGAAATATATCCCGGTCAAAACCTCGACGTACCGGATCCCTGGTATGGAGAAGAGCCGAATTATCACGAAGTATATGAGATGATCGACAAAGCATGCGATAAGATCATTGAGAAATATCTTCATCAAAAATCTGCCTGACTATGAGCAAACCCGGATTGCCCCAGGGAACACGTGATTTTGGATCGCAGACCGTTTATAAGCGCAATTTTATATTTGAAACCATTCGATCCGTATTCGAGCTGTACGGATATGAACCGCTGGAAACACCCGCAATGGAAAACCTGGACACCCTGCTCGGGAAATATGGAGAAGAAGGAGACAAACTGATATTCAAAATTCTCAATAACGGTCTGGATCACGAATCAAAAAAAGACTCTGCACGTGCTGCTTTCGAAAATATCCTGGCTGGAAAAAATGATAAACACATCACTGAACGGGCTTTACGCTACGATCTGACAATACCGTTTGCGCGGTATGTGGCAACACATTTTCATGAACTCAATTTTCCTTTCCGTCGTTACCAACTCCAACCGGTTTGGAGAGCCGACAGGCCGCAGAAGGGTCGTTATCGCGAATTTTATCAGTGCGATGCCGATGTCGTTGGGAGCAAATCACTGATGAATGAAGTTGAACTTGCACAGATTTATCTGACAGTTTTCGACAAATTAGGAATTGATGTGGAACTCCGCATCAATCACCGTAAAATTCTGGAAGGTCTTGCAGTCACCTGCGGTGGCGCAGAAAATACGATCCCGATCACAATGGCCATCGATAAACTGGATAAGATCGGTATTGAAAAAGTAAAGAATGAACTCAGGGAAAAAAATCTGAATGATAAACAGCTGGCAGTAATTGAAAAATACCTTCTCATTCACGGAAGTAACAAAGAAAAAATTCAGCAGCTGATGGATATACTACCAGAGACTGCAGCAGAATCCGGCTTGAACGAATTACAATATGTGTTGACATTTTTTGAAAGTGCTAATTCAAAAAATATAGCCCGGTCCGGAAATATAATTCTTGATTTTTCACTGGCCCGGGGATTAAATTATTACACAGGAATTATTTTTGAAGTGCGCGCGAAGGGTGTAAATATCGGAAGTATCGGAGGCGGCGGACGGTATGATGACCTTACCGGTCTTTTTGGTGTTCCTGGTATACCCGGCGTAGGCATTTCATTTGGTGTGGATAGAATTTATGATGTAATGGACGAATTAAAACTTTTCCCGGCAACTGTTCAAAAATCCACGCAGGTGCTTTTCTTTAATACCGGAGATGTGTCTGCCTCCCGCTGTTTTGATCTGATGCAGGAACTGCGCAGTTCCGGTATCCGATGTGAACTATTCCATGAACAGGTCAGATTTGATAAACAATTCAAATACGCCGAGAAAAAAAATATCCCTGTTGTTATTATTATCGGCGATGATGAGTTATTATCAGGAAGTGCCAAAGTAAAAGATCTGAGATCAGGGATTCAGTCTGAAGTACCATTTGTAGATCTGATCAATGTCCTGAAGGCAGACAGCTGAGAGTCCAAAGCCTGAAACCGATTTAATAATGAATGCAATTTCTTTACATCTGCCCGTTTCGTTTTCGATAAACGATAAAGGGTCAATAGTTACATCCCTTCATACACTATCGCTGCTCCCTGGCCCACTCCAACACACATTGTAGCAAGCCCATACTTAGAACCCCGCCTTTTCATTTCGTGTATTAAAGTAGTTGATATACGAACGCCGCTGCATCCGAGAGGATGCCCGAGTGCAATGGCGCCGCCATTTACATTTATTTTCTGCAGATCCAGCCCCAGGTCATGTATACAGGCGATAGATTGTGAAGCAAACGCTTCATTCAATTCAATCAGATCTATATCATCGATTTTTAAACCAGCCCGGTAAATGGCTTTTTGCGAAGCAGGAACCGGTCCAATTCCCATGATGGCGGGATCTACGCCGGCAACGCCCATGGAAACAACCCTTGCGAGAGGCTGCAGGTTGTAATTTTTTACAGCTTCTTCACTGGCCAACATGATCGCCGCAGCACCGTCATTGAGGCCGGCTGAATTTCCTGCAGTTACAGTTCCGTCTTTTTTAAAAACTGGTTTCAGACGTGCAAGTTTTTCCAGCGATGTATCTCTCGGGTGTTCATCTTTTGTGACCCAGCTGACAAGCTGGTCCTGCACAAGTTCAACGGCTACGATCTCATCATTCCATTTTTCAGAGGAGAGGGCGGCAAAATATTTCAGTTGCGATTCCAGGGCAAACTCATCCTGTGCCGCGCGCGAAATTTTCCATCTCTGGGCAACATTTTCTGCTGTTTCACCCATCGAATAAGGGTAATACTGATCTGTTAAATTTTTATTCGGAAATCGCCAGCCAATTGTGGTATCCACCATTTCAAGTTTCCGGCTATAGGCTGATGTAGGTTTGGCCATTACAAAAGGTGCGCGTGACATACTCTCCACGCCCGCCGCTATATACAGATCTCCTTCTCCACACATAATGGCGCGGGAGGCGTCCATGACAGCCTGCAGCCCCGAAGCGCAAAGTCTGTTTACGGTGTTACCAGCAACGGAAACAGGCAGGCCCGCCATCAGTGCTGCCATACGCGCCACATTCCGATTGTCTTCACCTGCCTGATTCGCATCACCGGCGATTACGTCTTCAATGGCGTCCGGATCTATACTCTCATTTCGGAGAAGAAGGGTACGTATGACGTAAGCCAGCAGATCATCCGGACGGACAGCAGCCAGAGCCCCTCCATATTTACCGATAGGTGTGCGGACTGCATCAATGATATATACTTTGTTCATGGATTTCGATAATGAGCGCAAATATCCGGCATTTTACACTTAAAGCCTATAACCCAACACCTAACGCATAACGCTAACGCCGGGTGCAGGACGGCTACCGCCTAACGCAGAACGCCCGACACCGGGTGTTTGTCTCTCAACTCTTGACTCTTAAACTCCTATACTCTTATACTCCTATACTCCTACACGGTTTGCGTATCTTTGCCGCTTCATGAAAACAGATAAGACAAATATCCGGACGCTTTCAAAGTCCGAGTTACTGGAATATTTTGAAGACCTGGGAGAACCGAAATTCAGGTCCGCCCAGGTATATGAATGGATTTGGCAAAAACAGGCTTTCAAATTTGAGGATATGACAAACCTCAGCAAGGAGCTTCGGGCCAAACTTGCCAAGGATTTTGCATTTCCCTCACTTCGCATAGATACCACTCAATATAGCGCAGACGGAACCGTCAAGACAAGGTTCAAAACATTCGATAATCATTTTGTGGAAGGCGTATTAATTCCGACCGACGAGCGCAGAACTGCCTGCGTTTCTTCCCAGATCGGCTGCTCACTGAGTTGTAAATTCTGTGCAACCGGTTATATGGACAGGGAAAGAAATCTTGAATTCGACGAAATTTACGACCAGGTGGTCCTGATAAACCAGCAGTCAGAAAAAACCTATGAAAAAAGACTCAGTAATATTGTTTTCATGGGGATGGGTGAACCTCTTTTGAATTATAAGAACGTGCTGCGGGCCATCGATAAAATCAGTTCTGCCGAAGGACTCGGTATGAGTCCCCGCAGAATTACAGTATCGACTGCAGGCGTGGCTAAGATGATCCGGCAGCTTGGAGACGATAAAGTGAAATTTAAACTGGCGCTCTCCCTGCACGCAGCCAACGATCAGAAAAGGCATGAAATTATGCCCATTAACGATACCAATAATATCCGTTCACTCATTGATGCGCTGAATTATTTTTATAAACAAACCGGTAATGAGATCACGTTTGAATATATTCTGTTTCAGGATTTTAATGACAGTCTTAAAGATGCAGACGAACTTATAAAAATTTACCGTCAGGTACCGGCCGATCTCGTAAATATCATTGAGTACAATCCGATTGCCAATGCCATTTTTGCCAAGCCGGATGAATCGGTGACGAATATTTTCATGAAGCACCTCGAGAAAAATAAAGTCAATGCAAGACTTCGCAGAAGCCGGGGAAAAGATATTGACGCAGCCTGCGGTCAGCTTGCGAATAAAAACGCTTCACCCCAACTGCCATGAAACGTAAAACAGATAATTTCTCCAAATTTATTAATCGAAAAAGTCCCGGTGCAGTAAAAGAAGAAATCCGTCAGGATAAAAAACTGATGAAGAAGGAACGCAGGGAGGGTATTGAGAAACATTTTGAAGAAAAGAGAAATAAACGCGCTGCTGCCATTTCTCCCGTCAGAGGAAGTGCCCAATCAAATCATCCCGGCCCGGTCCGGGCCGACAAATTAAAAACTGCTGAATCACAGCAGGATGTAGTAAAATCAAGTAATAACAAATCACCACGGCCAGCCATTCGTACAGATACAGGTGATAAACCGGTTCATGTACAAAAAAATCCGGAATCCGTACCCGGTGCAACGCTCCCACTCAATAAGTTTGTGGCACATGCCGGAGTAAGTTCCCGACGTGCCGCTGCTGCGCTTGTAAAAGAGGGAAAAGTAACGGTAAACGGTGTGGTAGTATCCGATCCCGGAACTAAGGTTTTATATACTGATACGGTGAAGGTGGCTGGCAAAAAAGTGACCGTTTCAAGTCATTTTGTATATATCCTGCTGAATAAGCCCAAGGACTTTCTGACTACCACTACCGATCCGCAGGGTAGGAAAACTGTTCAGCAGCTGATCAGCAAAGCCACTGAAGAAAGAGTTTATCCGATTGGCAGGCTGGATCGCAACACTTCAGGTGTTTTGCTTTTCACCAACGACGGAGACCTTGCGCAGAAATTGTCGCATCCGAAAAATGAGATGAAGAAGATTTATCATGTGGGTCTCGATAAACCACTTACTAAACAGCATTTTGAAAAGATCATCGCGGGTGTGGAACTCGAAGATGGTATTGCAAAAGTGGATGAAATGGCCTATGCCGATCCAAAAGATAAATCGCAGATAGGACTGGAAATTCACAGCGGGAAAAACCGGATAGTACGCAGGATATTTGCCGCACTGGGCTACGATGTGAAAACGCTGGACCGGGTGATGTACGCAGGACTTACAAAAAAAAATGTACAAAGAGGTAATTGGCGCTTTCTTACAGAGAAAGAAATCCGCGCCTTGAAATACCTTAAGTCTTAATACTTCGGTTTAAGGCCTAAAACCCAACGCTAAAAGCATAAAGCGCAAGGCGTTTTTTACAAATCGCGTATTTTTATCAATCCATGATCAACCGTCAATCATCAACCATCAACCGCCTGCCGGCATTCAGGCGCGAATCCCAAAACAAAAATGAAACTTCCGGAAATACTTTTTGAAAACGATGACTTTATTGCGCTTAATAAACCGTCGGGTTTACTGAGCGTTCCCGACAGGATACAATCTGCTCCATCTTTGAAAGACTTACTGGCAGAAAAATTTGGGAACATTTTTACGGTACACCGTCTGGACAGGGAAACCAGCGGCGTAATCGTGTATGCAAAAAACCCTGAGGCACATCAGTACCTGTCTGTCATATTCCAGGAACGCCGGGTCGAAAAAAAATACTTTGGAATTGTATGGGGCGTCCCGGCCGTAACTGCGGGAGTGATTGATTTGCCCATGATGGAACATCCGGGCAAAAATGGAACGATGGTCGTAAACAGAAAAGGCAAACCTGCATCCACGGGATATGAAGTCATAGAAAATTTCGGAAGATATTCATTCATCCAATTCAATCTTTTTACCGGAAGGACCCATCAGATCCGGGTACATATGAAGGAGACCGGGCACCCCATACTTTGCGATCCGTTATATGGTGACGGTAAACCGTTCTTTGTGTCCTCCCTCAAAAAAAAATATAAACATTCAGGCTTCGAAGAAGAAAAACCAATACTGAACCGGCTCGCATTGCATTCCGCCATGCTTTCTTTCACAGATATGCATGAAAACCGTTTTACACTGGAAGCAGAAATGCCGAAGGATCTACGGGCATTGATCAATCAAATGAATAAAAGCCTGAAAAGACCTAAAACCTAAAAAATAAAAAAGCACCCCGTTGGGAGGTGCTTGCTGAAATATCACTTCAGAAATTATTTATTTGGCTGCGGTGTATACCGCAGATAAGGCTTTACCACTTTCACGCCCTTTGGAAATTTCTTGATAGCGTCTTCTGTTGAAACTGCCGGAACAACAATCACATCTTCGCCTTCTTTCCAGTCAGCCCCTGTTGCCACACTAAAATTAGCTGTTAATTGCAACGAATCAACCACGCGTAAAACTTCCTGGAAATTTCTTCCGGTGGATGCCGGATAAGTGATGATGAGCTTCACCGCTTTGTCCGGACCTATTACAACCAGCGAACGAACAGTTGCAGTTGCTGAAGCATTCGGATGTATGAAATCATATAAAGTACTTACTTTTCTGTCATCATCAGATATGATCGGAAAATCGACATTTACTTTCTGTGTTTCATTGATATCATTGATCCATCCGTGATGGCGGTCCAGAGTATCTACGCTTAGCGCAAGTACTTTTACATTACGTTTGGCAAATTCTTCTTTCAGTGCTGCAGTTTTTCCAAGTTCCGTAGTACAGACGGGTGTATAATCAGCAGGGTGCGAAAATAAAATCCCCCAGGAATTACCGAGATAATCATAAAAATCAATTTCGCCAGCAGATGTTCTGGCCTGGAAGTTTGGAGCAATATCCCCTAAACGTAGACTCATTTTTGAAAGATTTAATTATTAAAAATTCAAATGAAGACTGCAAATATATTCATTCTCTATTAATTAAGTAGACTTCAAATAAATTTTCCATTGTTTCATACTAATATATTGATTCTTAAGCCTAAAAAAATATCAAATTCATTTATTATCAGACTAAATAATTTAGTAATTTAGATGTTCATCCGGCCTGTTTCAAAAGCCGCAAAGAGCTAATTTTTATATTTTATCCCATGGAATGGTTAAATACCGGTATCACACCGTTAAAAGAACTGCTCGCTTTTTTATACAAAAAGTCGAAGACCGGCGATGTACACAAAAAACAACTCATCATCGAACTGCGGGATAACCTGAATGTTTTTAAAAACGGTTTTTTTAATCAGTCTCCCTCCGACACCATGATAGACTTGTTAAGCAGGGACGCGATACAGGCTGCCATCAATGAAAATTTCTCTTTTAAAAAGCTGAAATCAGGCACTATCCATGTATCCGTTATTTATGATGAAAGAAATAAAAAATATGCCGGGTGGACAGCCGAAAAGCTGATCGATAAGATTGATGAAAAAATAGTTGAATTGAGGAATATCAAAAAAATGAACCAGGGCACTGTTAAAGATGTCCGGAACAATATTTCATTGATGATGAGTAATCTTTATTTCCGCATGAAATTGCTGGCCGATTTTATTCAGTCCAAATAAGACCCAACGCTTAACGCTTAACGCCTAACGCTTAACGCCTAAAGCTTAGTGTGTTGAAACAACTGCAATTATTTTGCAAGCAGATACTAATTTAAATAATGGATTTACATATGTTATAACCCTGGATTGATTATAGCCTATGAAGCCTTGAGCGTTAGGCGTTAGGCGTTGGGCGTTAGGCGTTAGGCTTTATTTGAGCACTTTAAAGGCATGGGTCCACTGGTTTCTCAGGAATCCGGGAATGCACCAAAGTACGCATAGGGGCTCAATAGCACGTGCTGCTTCCACCGAACCCATATCTTCTGTTTCCCATCCGAAAATGTCCAGGATTTTTGCTACCTGTTTTTTTGCTGCCGCGTCGTTCCCGCAAATAAACATCGACGGCCTGCCTTCTTTATATTGTGGTTTATACATCTGTGTATTTCCCACGGTGTTGAAAGCTTTCACAAATTTTGCTTTCGGTACCAGCAACTGCAATTCTTCCATCAGTGAAGTGTTTGACACCGTACTCAGCTTCAATACACCATTTACCGGAGGTTCTGCCGACAGCGGATTAGTGATGTCAATGATGGTTTTGCCCTCCAGACTTTTCAGTCCGGTTGCTTCCAGTACCTGCACAGCGGCATGTCCCGCAACTGCTAAAACCAGTAATTCTCCAAAAGCTGCAGCTTCTGAAAAACTGCCGGCGTTTGCGCCCTGATTTTCCGTCTTCCATTTTTTTATACTGTCTTTCTGAGGATTTCTGCTTCCGATCATAATTTCATCTCCCTCTTTGAGAAATGCCCTGCCCATTACCTGCGCCACAATGCCCGATCCGATAATTCCTATTTTCATCAGTATTATTTTAGAAAAAGAATCAATTTGGGTGCCAGGCGGATAAACGTCTGTCTGCTTCTTGTCTCACGCGTGCGTCACGTTTTGCGCTTCTCTTCCTGATGTTTCCACAAGTCAAGAAAAACGGAACTTGTCTTTTTCAAATCTTCAAAACTGCCTTCAGCAACAATGCGACCAGCTTGCAACACATATACATAATCAAAATACCTTAATAAATATAAACGATGAAGGCTTGATATGACCGCCTTTTCCCTGCATTCCTCAAAGAGCTTTTCATAGATCAGTATTTCCGTTTTTGGATCTACACTGCTCGTTGGTTCATCCAATAAAATAATATCACTGCTTTTGGCAGCCAGTATACCCCGTGCTAAGGCAAGTCTCTGCTTTTGCCCTCCGGATAAGTTAACTCCTTTTTCCATAATATTCGAGCGGAGACCATGCGGCAGTTGGTTCAATACTTCGGTAAAATGAGCCGTATCGCAAACCTCCAGAATTTCGTTTTCTTCAAATGGGAGACCCAGAGTAATGTTATGTTCAATCGTATTTTCAAAGATTTCCGGCTCCTGGGGAAAAAGCGTAATTGTTTCGGCAATACTGGCAATATTCGTTTGTACACCGTCAACTGTTATTTCTGCTCCGGATTGCGCATCATATAGTCCCCTGAGTAATGCCATCAAAGTGCTTTTGCCGCTGCCACTTTCGCCGATCAGCGCTATCCGTTTCCCTCTGGTAATCTGAAGATGAATGTCATGCAGACTTTGTGCCTTTTCAACATTCGAAAAAGTTTCTGTATGTGAAAAATTCAGTCCTTCAATCGAAATAGACTGCCATCTTTCAGGCAATTCCGGTGCATCATCCCGAAGATGTTGTTTCTTAAAATCCCGGGAAATGAACCGTGCAGTTTGCACGTTGGTGTCGTACTGCACGATTTGCGTGTATTGCCATGCTATATCGTGAAAAACGCTGGTAAACTGATTGACGAATCCGAGTAAGGCAACCAGATTACCTGCCATGAAAACCTTGCCGGGACCCGTATGCTGATACACATATCCAATAGCTGTGATCACATAAATCAGTGTGACCAGCGTATCTGCGATAAACCATTTCCATTCATTGATCCTCACGGTACGCATAAATGGTTGGAATATTTCCTTTACTTTATTCAATAATCCGCTTTCCATTCTCCTTTCCAGTCTTAATGTAATGACTGTATTGATATTCGAAAGGCTGTCAAATAATGTACTCGAAACAATATGTTCCTTTTCATTTGTTTCATCAACGGCTTTCACAAAAGGCTTATCAAATTTAAAAATCACCCATACGGTTAGAGCACCTAATAAAACGCCTATTCCACCATATAAGGGAGAAAAGAAAATCATTGCAATGAACGAGGAAAAAAATTTGGTGATGGCATAGAGATACAAAAATCCGTTCTGAAAAAATTCTTTCAGGGCCTCATAAGCTTTACGGATACGATTAATCGTGGCACCACTGTGGTAATCCTGATGCCACTTCACCGGCAGGTGAAGTGTTTGATGGTATAGTTCCTGTAAAAAATTCCGGCTTAGATTAAATGCCAGACGACGTTCTATGATTCGTGCAGGTCCATGAAATCCCCATTCCATAAGTTTCAACACCAGAAATGCAAGTCCGTATATCCATGCTATACGGATCATCCCCAAACCATTTTTCTGCAGTGCATTAATAAACCAGCCATACAATAAAGGATTCATCGCGACAACAACACTGGCGAGTACAAATAATGAATAGACTAATAAATATTGTTTTTTTTCATGCCTGGCATACTGCCAGGCTGTTTTCATCAATGATATGTATGGATTGCTCATAATCGAATAAGAACACTGGTGAATTCATTCTGAAGCAGAATAAATGGCTATTACAATTCAAACTTAAGAAAAAGCTTCAGCCCATATCCCGGCCTGTTGAAGTTTCAGTGAAAGACCTCCTGCTTTATAGTTTTATGTTACTTTTACCTTATGGCAAATCCCAACCTGCAGGCTTCGTCGTTTGCCGGAGCTCCTGATAAAGAATTTGAGAACAGCATAAGGCCTTCTGCTATCCGCGACTTTTCCGGGCAACCGCAACTCATCGAAAATCTTCTCATATTTATCAGGGCTGCGAAACAAAGAGACGAAGCGCTCGATCATATACTTTTTCACGGTCCTCCGGGTCTCGGTAAAACAACCCTGAGCCGGATAGTCGCCAACGAACTCGGGGTGCAGATAAAAGAAACTTCAGGGCCCGTTATTGAAAAACCTGGTGACCTCGCCGGGCTGCTCACTAATCTGGAGCCCAAAGATGTTCTGTTTATCGATGAGATACATCGTTTAAGTACTGTAGTAGAAGAATACCTTTATTCTGCGATGGAGGATTACCGGTTGGATATCATGATTGATACGGGTCCCAATGCACGCAGTATACAGCTGAGCCTAAATCCATTTACCCTGATCGGCGCCACCACGAGAAGCGGATTGCTCACCGCGCCATTATTATCGCGCTTCGGCATTAAATCGCGTCTCGAATATTATGATCATGCAACGCTACAGAAAATTATCACACGTTCTTCTGCTATTTTGAATACAAAAATTACATCTGATGCATCCGCGGAAATATCCAGGCGAAGCCGCGGAACCCCGCGAATCGCAAATGGCTTGTTAAGAAGGGTGCGTGATTTCGCACAAGTGCTTGGCAATGGAATCATTGATATGGGTATTACCAAACACGCCCTGCGTGCGCTCAATGTAGACGAACATGGTCTGGATGAAATGGATAACCGTATTCTTTCCACCATTATAGAAAAATTCAAGGGCGGACCTGTGGGGCTTAATACCGTTTCAACAGCTGTCGGTGAAGAATCCGGCACGATCGAAGATGTGTACGAACCTTTTCTCATCCAGGAGGGCTTTCTTATGCGTACTCCCCGCGGAAGAGAAGCTACAGCAAAAGCGTATGAACATTTAGGGAAAAAGCCGGCTTCTTCAGGAGGACCAACACTTTTTTAAGGTGAACGCGTAACGCTCCACGCGGAATTCAGAGTCGTTCTTCATTGCGAAAAAAGACTGCAATAAAGATCACAATGATTTATTGTTCGTTTTGCAAATGCTGCTTATTCCGACATTCTTTGCGTTAGGCGTTAGGCGTTACGCGTTACGCGTTAGGCTCATAAAGGAAAATCCAGTTTCACACTGATATTTCTTCCCATATTGTATATACCGTGATACGGTCCGGGACTGTTTGGATAAGGTTCAAAATATTTCAGTCTGCTCAAATGATCCTGGTACACTACATCAAAGATATTATTTGCAAACAGATAAATATTAAATAAGAGTTTATTCTGTTTATTGGTGAAACCAGCACCCACACCTGCATTGATCAAAGTATAACCCGGTGTGGCTGTTTCTGTATTGTCAGCGAGATAAGGTCTGTTTTGCGGACCTGAAAATGCTGCTGACAGCTGTACGAAGCCATTTACCAGGTGCAGATTTTTATTTTGAAAATCATACTTCAGTTCAGAAATTCCGTGCATGGGGGGGATGTCTGGCAGGTATCGTGTACTGTCGGTAATCGGTTTACCTGGAGAGGAAAGAAGATTCCCGTAAACAAGCGAAACACTATTTTCAAAATGTAAATGTTCAATCGGATGAATATCAATACTTAATTCGCCACCATACAGAGCAGCCTTTCCCTGACGATACTGATAAACTGTATTTCCATCTCTTGTTGAATCAGTACCATCGTTGTTTAAAATTTTCTCATTGAAAATATAATCGGTAATCGAATTATAAAAGACACTGAAACTGATAACTGCTATTTTGGAATTGAAATTCAAACCAAGATCTTCCTGTACATTAAATTCGGGATTGAAATCCGGGTTGCCCACCTGATAAATACCGGTGCCCGGATGTACACCGTTGGCAGAAATTTCAGAGATATTCGGTGATCTGTACCCCCGGGAAATGTTTGCCTTGGCAGACCACTTGTTCGAGAATACGTAAGCGATACCCAGACTCCCGGAAAATCCGGAAAATAATTTATGATAATATGGAAATGCCTGGTATGCACCAATCGTATCTTTTCCATATACCGGAGAATCATAATCGATCCCATTGGATACGGTATACATCTGCTGATTGGTAAAGGCACGGCTGTCAAATCGAATTCCCCCTGACAGATCAAGTTTTCCAAATGATTTTTTTACCATTGCGAAGGGGCCTATATCGAGTTGGTGAAAGGACGGAATAATAAACTCCGTTCCATTCGTGGCCGTATTCTGTTGATACATTCCATTGATCCCGGTAGTAATGTCCCAACCGTCAAATGAAGGGAAAAAATATTTCACGTCATATACATAGGAATTCAGCTGAAGGAACAGTCCCGGCACGTCTGGCTGCTGCGGATGACTGTATTCCCTGCGGATGCTCCGTTCAAATCCGAGATTGACCGTCAATCTTCCTGTTCCCAGTGCAAAATTATTTGTAGAGTAGACATGAAAAAGTTGCACATGCTGGTGCAGCGGAGTAATAGCGTAACTATGCAATTCCTTTTCCGAAACAATCGGACGATAGTTGTCCGAATCCGTAATCTGTTTCGTAAACTGCCGTGTTGCGGAATCCCGGCTTCCATCAGGAATTTCCTGGAGATCATCGAAAAGAGAAATGTTCAGATGGGAATACCCAAAAGCGCGATGCAGCCCGATCGATGCAGAGGCATCCGTTTCGTTAAATGCAGTATTATACACCCGTCCGTCCGCTCTGTCGGAATAATTACTCGCTTCTTTATGCGACAGACGTCCCATCCATTCCAGACCATTTTTGGTTCCTTCCATCATCGCAGATCCACCAAAGAGTCCGTTGTTCGTTTGAAATTCTGCCTGCACATCCCCCTGAATTTTGCCCTCTGGCGCAGGTGGCGTGGGAATAAGATTTACAACGCCGGCCAAAGCATCCGAGCCGTATGTCAGGCTGGCCGGTCCTTTAATCACTTCCGCATGGTCAACACCATACTGATCAACTTCGATCCCGTGTTCATCACCCCATTGCTGACCCTCCTGTCTGACACCATCATACAATGTCAGGATACGGTTGAATCCCAACCCGCGTATAAATGGTTTGGAAACGTTGGGTCCTGTAGTCAGTTGTGTAACTCCGGGCAGTTTTGCAATGGCATCGATGATGTTGGTACTCAGGTTCCCCACAATATCTGCGTGACTCATGGTTACAATGGGAACCGGGCTGCGCTTGATTTGTGTTGCTTTCGATTGACCCGTTACTACCACGGCACTTTGTTCTGTATACTGAAGACTTAATTCGAAATCCAATACTGCTTTTTCGGTAATGGTTATATCCTTTGTTTGTGTTGAATGCCCTATCGCGTGTGCTTCCACGAGGTAGGATCCGGAAGGAAGATTAGCGAACCGGTAAGTTCCGGATTCATTGGCGACAACACCCAATTTCAGGTCTGCAATATAAATGGAAGCTCCAGGCAGAGGCTTGCCGGTTGAGCTGTCCGTGACTTTGCCCGAAAGTGTACCCAGGTATCCTGATAAATTTCGTTTGGAACTGGTTTGCGCAGGTGAAAAAAAATATAAGCCCGAAAAAATAAATAGTAAAAAAGTCTTCATGAATCTGCTTTTCTGTGATTACAGGCCAGCCTGTAAATCGATTTACTTAATATTTAAGCACAGAAATCAGCAGGTGGTCCACGGCTGTCAGCATTTGACCTGTAGAAGAAAACAAAAGCATCAACCGGTTCTGAAAAAGTAGTTGGTTCAGATAAAAGCAGAACGGATCCTGTTGTTTGAATGTCGGGAAGAAACGGAGCCACCACGACGAGATCATCAATATGGCAATGGTATCCTGATGCGGCGACCTGCTGTTCGGGAAGACTTGCAGATGTTTGCGCATCTTTATGATTTGCGAGTAAGTCGTGCAAAAATCTCTTCGGGGTTACACAAAAAGAAAACAACAACAGGAAAAAAACTGCAGCAAATTGCCGTATGGTGGGTATATTGTTCAGAATACAAATGTAAAAAGCTTAATGCTGAACGCCTAAAGCTAAACGCCTTTAAAATTGTTAATTGTAAGCCGTTTATGCGTCAACTGTCAACCTAATTAATATTTTCGATTACTCCTGCGATACCCTGCCCGCCTCCAACACAGGCTGTCACCAGTCCATATTTTTTATTCAGCCTTTTCATCTCATGGGTAATCTGAATGGTTAGTTTGGCTCCTGTGCAACCCAAAGGATGGCCCAGGGCAATGGCCCCTCCATTCTGATTAACGATATCCGGGTTCATTTCAAGTTTTCTGATAACTGCCAGTGACTGACTGGCAAATGCTTCATTAAGTTCTATGAGATCGATCTGCGACAAAGTCATATTTGCCTGTTTTAATGCCCTGGGAACGGCTTCCACCGGACCGATCCCCATGATGCGCGGATGTACGCCTGCACTGGCGCAGCTGACGAGCCGGGCGATCGGTTTCAGTGCCAGTTTCTGGATCATGTTTTCGCTCATGACAATCACAAATGCGGCGCCGTCACTGGTTTGCGATGAATTGCCAGCCGTAACAGATCCTCCCAAAGCAAAAACCGGTTTTAATTTGGCCAGTGCTTCCAGGGACGTGTCTTTCCGGGGACCTTCATCGGTTTCCACTATAGATTCTCTTTGTTGTTTTTTTCCAGCCTTATCAATAAACACTTCTTCTACTTTGATCGGTAGAATGCCTGGTTTAAAATATCCTTCACTGATGGCATGCAGCGCTTTCACATGAGACTGATATGAAAACTGATCCTGATCCTCCCTGCTTACCTGATATTCTTTGGCGACTGCCTCTGCCGTGAGGCCCATATTCAGATAATAATCGGGATCATCGGAAGCAATTGAAAAAGACGGTACGACTTTCCAGCCCGAAGTTGGAACCATTGTCATACTCTCCGTGCCGCCGGCAATGATACATTCCGCCTGTCCACTCCGGATTTTAGCAGTAGCAATGGCAATCGTTTCCAAACCACTCGCACAATACCTGTTTACAGTCATACCCGGTACTCCGATACCAACAGCCCTGGCTGCTATGATACGGCCTACCTGCAGGCCCTGCTCTGCTTCAGGAACTGCGTTCCCGACAATTACATCGTCCACCAACCTGGGATCCAACTGGGGAACGGAAGCCAGCAGTCCTTTTATCACCGTGATGGCCAGATCATCGGGCCTGTAAAAACGGAAACCGCCTCTTTTCGATTTGGCCACCGCCGTGCGGTAACCGGCAATAATATAAGCTTCCTGCATAAAATGATATTGTTCTTGTTCAAATATAAAATTTGTCAGGCAGTATCTGCTGAACCCAACTGTTAAAGTGTTTTATCTTTGCGACGC
Source organism: uncultured Bacteroidota bacterium (assembly GCA_963759335.1). Lineage (GTDB taxonomy): Bacteria > Bacteroidota > Bacteroidia > Chitinophagales > Chitinophagaceae > Puia. The sequence goes on along the minus strand of CAVWYU010000017.1, from coordinate 507,959 downwards.
TTATGTATAAATGGCTTCGCTTATTTTTATTTCTGTTCCCACCGGAATCCGTTCATCATTTCTCCATGTTTGTCCTGAACAGGATTTCTGCAACTGGCCCCGGCCGCTATTTATTGCGAAAGGCATTCTCTATCAACGATATTTCCCTCCAAAAAACTTTTGCCGGACTTCGTTTTAAGAACACAGTCGGCCTCGCCGCCGGTTTTGACAAAAATGCCCAATACCTCCAAAGCCTGGAAACCCTCGGTTTCGGATTTATTGAAATTGGTACAGTAACTCCGGTACCTCAATCCGGTAATCCAAAACCAAGATTGTTCCGGCTTAAAAAAGATGTTGCACTGATTAACCGCATGGGTTTTAACAATCACGGAGTGGATATGGTTGTTCAGCGATTAAAAAAATGGAAAGAGAAACCCCCATCATCCGGTAACCTGACTTTACGCATTGGCGGAAATATCGGGAAAAACAAAAACACTCCCAATGAAAATGCGTGGCAGGATTATTTGCTGTGTTTTGACAAATTATTTCCATGGGTAGATTATTTTGTCGTGAATGTCAGTTCGCCGAATACACCGGGTTTGCGTGAATTACAGGAAAAAGAATCACTTCGTAAAATATTAACCAAACTTCAGGAATTCAACAGGAATCAACCGCTGCAAAAGCCCCTTTTTCTAAAGATTTCCCCGGATTTGAGTCTCGCACAACTCGATGACGTAATTAGTCTGTCTCTTGAAATTAAACTGGATGGACTGGTCGTTACAAATACAACGTTATCACGTGAAGGACTGCTTTGTCCTTCTGCAGAGCTGGAAAAAATCGGTAGCGGGGGTCTTAGTGGTCATCCGCTGCAAATAAAATCTACGGAATTCGTCCAGTATATTACGCAAAAAACAAGCGGTATGATTCCTGTTATAGGTTCCGGAGGAATTTTCAACATCCCGGATGTAGAGGAGAAGATGGCCGCCGGCGCAGGTTTGATACAGGTTTGGACGGCATTTATTTATTTAGGTCCCGGTCTGGTAAAAAAACTTCTGAAGCGCTAATCTGATTTTAAAAAATCTCCGTCGACGATCAACAGTTTCACCTTTTTTTTAGTCCGTGAACGATGCGAGCTCATATCATCGGTGACTACATAACACATTCCCTGTTTTAAGATAAAGTGATCTCCATTCTCCTGTTCATTTATCACTTCACCTTCGATACAATACACGATATGTCCTTTGCGGCACCAGTGATCGGCTAAATATCCGGCGGAGTATTCCACCATCCGGATTTTTAATCCGGCATATTCGATCATCTGCGAAACGGACCTGCCGGTTTTGCCCTGGTTTATTTTTTTCGGTAAACCCGTCCAGTCAATAATTTGAAATGAAATTTTTTTCATCCGGTTGAAATTTGCAGTGTGCCATTGGGCCAGCTTTAAAATAATTTTAAAACAGCAGCGGCCGCTACAGCAGCTGTTTCCGAACGCAGGCGGTTCTCTCCCAGCTCAACAGCCACAAACTGATGGTTGAAGGCGAGTTTTATTTCTTCGTCGGAGAAATCACCTTCTGGTCCGATCAGAATAATCTGGGAAGAAGAATTCATTTCTATCGATTCACTCAACTTCTTTTTGTTGCCGTCTTCGCAATGAGCTATGAACTTTTGATCAGCCTGCGCTTCCCCCACCCATGAGTTGAAATTTTGTGGTTCATGCAAGACGGGCATCCAAACCTGTTGCGACTGGATTAGCGCACTTTCAAGGATGCTCTTCATCCTGTCCATGCGAAACTGTTGTTTTTCAGTACGCGCAGATTTCAATGGAATTATTTCCGAAACACCCAGCTCAGTAGCTTTTTCCAGGAACCATTCAAAACGGCTGACATTTTTCAACAGCGATAAAGCAATTCGTATGCTGCGTTTGGGCGGTTCCCGTTTTTGTTTTTCAATTATCTGAACAGCACATTTTTTTTTATTCGCCTCATGGATTTTCGCAAGCACGGAGAGTCCCCTGCCGTCAGTCAGGCGTAAGTCCTCTCCGGGTTGCATTCGTAATACCTGAACGATGTGCCTGGAAGAATTTTCATTCAGAACAAACTCCTCCGGCATCGCCGCCAGATGTGCAAAATAAAAATAAGGACTGGCCATCCAATGAAGTTAAGGAGAACGGCAAATGGTTAGAAAGGATCCTCGTCGTTAAAGGGAATATCATTCATTTTACTGCCTGCCTGGATATACAATTTGGGACCGCCCTGTTCTTCCGGTGGAACTGGTTTCCAATTGCCACCGGGTGGCAGGCCATTGAAATCCGACCCATCGTCGTCAATAAATTTCTGGATATGCAGGAGTGCACGTAATTTGATGGTTTCCAGGGAACCGTTCCTGTGTTTGGCAATTCGTACATGGGTTTCACCCTTATTGCTCTCGCCAAATTCATTGGCAGTGATATCATAATATTCAGGACGGTATAAAAACATAACCATATCGGCATCCTGTTCGATGGCGCCGGATTCGCGAAGATCACTCAACTGGGGCATTTTATTCCCTTCTTTTCTTTTTTCAACTTCGCGGCTTAATTGTGAAAGAGCAATAATAGGTACCTGTAATTCTTTGGCAAGCCCTTTCAGATCGCGGGATATTTTACTTATTTCCTGTTCACGGTTGCCGTTTCTGTTATCTCCTGTTCCGCTCATCAGCTGCAAATAGTCGATGATGATCAGACCAACATTATGCTTATTCTTTAGTCGCCTGCACTTTGCTCTAAGTTCAAAAATATTCAGGGCTGCAGAATCATCAATGAAAATGGGTGCCTGTGCCAGCCGTTGAATCCCCTTTGCATAAAGCTGTTTCATTTCATGTTCTTCCAATTTGCCGCGTGAAATTTTTTCAAGCCATATCTCACTTTCAGCCGAAAGAATTCGCTGCACAAGCTGACTGGCGCTCATTTCCAGACTGAAGAATGCGATCGGAGTGGATTTTGTCGGGTGCAATGCTGCATTCCTTGCCAGGTTAAGGGCAAAGGCAGTTTTACCAACCGAAGGTCGTGCAGCCAGGATGATGAGGTCAGTGGGTTGCCAGCCATAGGTTATCCGATCCAGCGAACTGAAACCGGAAGGTACTCCGGAGATATCATCATTTTTGTGCCGCAGGTCCTCAATTCGCTGAATGGTTTTTACCAATACCGTATCGATACTGTCAAAATTCTTGCGAAGGTGATTATTGGTAATTTCAAAAAGTTTCGATTCCGCTTCATCCAGCAAATCAAAAACGTCAGTACTATCTTCATAGGAGTCGCTGATGATTTCACCCGAAATGCGGATCAGCTCGCGCTGGATAAATTTCTGTAAAATAATACGCGCATGTGCATCAATGTTGGCTGCTGATACTACCGCATTGGTCAGGCGGGTGATATAATAGGGTCCACCCGTCATTTCGAGTTCTTCCCGGAACCGAAGCTCTTCCACAACCGTGAGCATATCGATTGGTTGGCTTTTTTGAGCCAGGGATTGCATAGCCTGGTAAATCCGCTGGTGGCTCTCGCTGTAAAAACATTCCGGTTTCAGTATTTCGATGACTGTATCAAAAGCTGTTTTCTCAAGCATCACGGCACCCAATACCGCCTCTTCCAGTTCCCGGGCCTGGGGTGGTACCTTACCATACATCATGGTGCTGATATCGATCGGTGACTTACGTCTAAATTTCCGGTCTTTGTTTAAATTGGTGAGCTCCATGGACTATTGAATTTGTTATGCTACTATTATCGAAATGTTACCAAAAGATTTCAGGAGGGCGAATATAAAGCCCATTCATTCGGCTAAATTGTGTTTTCATTTTTTTATTTTATTAAGCTCCCATGCACAGGGTTATGAACAGAATTTGCATAGTTATACACTAATTACGAAGGGCTATCCACAATTTAGAAAAGTTTTTCGCTTTCTTCAGAAGGAAATACACACTTCCTGTGTACAAAGATTTATGTGCAAATATTTTGTTAAGTAAAAAAGAAAACATTAACAGGAAATACAAAAAAACCCTTAGCTATTTGCCATCAGCTTCTCTTGTTTTTGGTGGTGTCACTGGTTTTGTTTCCGGGTTGGCCGCAGGCGCAGGTTTCGGGACGGGATGTCCGTTATTGGGAGTATGATTCACCGCCGGCCGTTCAACAGTCTGTGCCGGATTAGCCGGAGTACGCTGCGTTGAAACATTATTTGAAGCGGGAACTACATTCACCGGTTTTTGATAGTTTGATGGTCTTGGATTACCGGCCGGCTTATTATTGACCGGCGGATTACTTGCGGAAACTGGTGTCGAAGATCTTTGATTATTAGCCGGCTGATTGTACGAGGGCCGGCTATTTACCGGGCTTGGGGAAGCCGGTCTTGAATTATATACTGGCTGATTATTTACAGGCTGATTGTTTACCGGGTTTGAGGTAGCCGGTCTTGGATTGTAGACTGGCTGACTGTTTACAGGCTGATTGTTTATGGGCTGGCCGGTAGCAGGCCTGGGATTATTGACTGGCTGATTGTTTATGGGCTGGCTGGTAGCAGGCCTGGGATTATTGACTGGCTGATTATTCACCGGCTGATTATTCACCGGCTGATTGTTTACCGGATTTGAAGCAGCGGGTCTTGTATTATATGCTGGTTGATTATTTACGGGCTGGTTGTTTGTTGAATTCGGCATTGCAGATCTTTGATTATTCGCAGGGGCAGGGCGCATATTGTTAAAAGATTCATACCGGGCAGGAGCCGGATTGGCAGGTCTGACGGAAGAATTACCGCGGGCGGTTGGTGTTGAACTTACTCTGGGCTGATAGATCTGATATTGGGATCCGGAGATTCTTGCACCGGGCGTACTGGATTGTCTTAACTGAACCGGGGTAAAATTATTGCCACTATATCTTCTCACTTCATTTGGATCGGGTCCCGGTGCATATGCGTAATGAGCCCTATCTGATCCGCTATAATTATTAATGATTGTTGTATTATTGATAATGGTCACATTTCTCGCTCCTCCGACATAATAGTTATGCCAGTTTGGATTCCCCATGTACTGACGGGGAACAAAATTCCAATAATTCGACGGCGGATTATAATTGCTCAATGCGACATTTACAGAAACGCTCGGACCAAGCGGTGCCCATCCATAATAATCGTTACCTCCACGCCAGCTAACCCAGGCTGGCGCCCATTCGTTTCCGGGCACCCACATCCAGCCATATCCATTTTCATAAAACCAGCGTCCGTAATGAAATGGTGCCCAGCCCCAATTATAATCGGAAGCCCAGGTCCACCCGGCATTCGTGTATATCCAGTTACCATTGGTTGCATATGGTTGAAAATCAGGGCCGGCATTCGGGCTCCATACATAACCGTAACCGGGATAATTTATCCAGTTTCCGTAAGGAGATAACTGGTCATAAAATGACTGATATGAAACTTCTTCCACCGGTGCTGCCGGTGCAGGCTGATAGGAATCTGACTGAATGACTGTAGTCGGACCGCAGGAAGCGAAGAACAGGGTGGCCGACAATATAAAGTAGATCTTTTTCATGTGTTTTATTTTTCTTGTTTCATCCTCTTATTAGAGGGAATGAAAGCCTGAATGTAAATTCATTAGTAAACGATTAACAAACTTTTATAGTGTCGATGCTAAAATCCTGCCAGTCAAGCCCAAGCCCAATGTTTAACGCTTAATGCGATAGGAACGTTTTGAAGAGATTATTAAATCTTAAGCAAAAACTGAAACCTTTTAACTATTAAGAGAACAGGCTTAGCCTCCGGCATTAGGCGTTAGGCGTTAGGCGTTAGGCGTTAGGCGTAAAAAACTATCTTTGCCCATAAAGGCTTTCACTTCATGACCATCAGTTATAACTGGCTTTGCGATTATTTTCCTGATAACCTTTTACAAAAACCCGGTCCCGAACTGGTCTCACGTATTCTAACCTCCGTCGGTCTTGAAGTGGAGACCCTGCAACCCTATTCGTCCGTTCCAGGAAGCCTGGAAGGCCTTGTTGTAGGAGAAGTGTTATCCGTGGCTCCTCATCCCAATGCGGATAAACTGAAAATTACCATCGTAAATATTGGCCTGGGCGAAACCCTTCAGATCGTTTGTGGTGCAGATAATGTCGCGGCCGGGCAGAAAGTAGTGGTTGCCCTGGTCGGGACGACGCTGCACCCCGAATCAGGTCAGCCTCTGCAGATTAAGGCAGCGAAAATCCGCGGAGTGGAAAGCGTCGGAATGTTATGTGCTGAAGATGAGATTGGTCTGGGTAAAAGTCATGCAGGCATACTGGTATTACCTCAAACCCTTCACCCGGGCATGGCGGTTGCTGAATATTTCAAACCTTATACGGATTTTATTTACGAGATCGGGCTTACACCCAACCACATGGATGCCATGAGCCATATGGGTGTCGCGCGGGATATATGTGCTTTTTTATCACATCAGGATAATAAACAGTACAGGGTAAAAATTCCTGACATCCCTCCGTTTGGTTCCGGCGAAAAAGGAAAACAAATAAAAGTAGTGTTGGACAATCACCGCGATTGTGCGCGCTATTCCAGTCTAACGATGACGGGCATACGCATTTCGGAATCACCAAAATGGATGCAGGATAAATTAAAATCCATCGGTATACGACCGATCAACAATGTAGTGGACATCACTAATTTTATATTACAGGAGACCGGCCAGCCACTGCATGCATATGACGCCAGTGAAATCAGGGGGGATCAGATCATTGTCAAAAATCTGCAGGCTGGAACTTTGTTCACTACTCTGGATGAAAAAGAAAGAAAACTCGATGCAGAGGATCTGATGATTTGCGATGCTGAAGGTCCTTTGTGCATCGCAGGAGTTTTTGGAGGAATGAAAAGCGGAGTAAAAAATACGACTACCGAATTATTCCTCGAATCTGCATGGTTCAATCCTTCTGCTATCCGCAGAACTTCTTTCAGACACGGTTTGCGCACGGATGCGGCGGTACATTTTGAAAAAGGAATGGACATCTCGGGAACCGTAAATGCCCTGGAGAGGGCCGCCAGCCTGATCCGCGAATATGGAGGAGGAAGAATAAGTTCGGATATTTCAGATATGTATCCGGAGCCTTTTCCTAAAACACAGATCCTGCTGATATATCAATACCTGAAAAAACTCAGCGGAAAAAATTATCACTCCCTGGCTGTAAAAAATATTTTACTGTCCCTTGGTTTCGAAATCCTGAGAGAGAGAGAAGATGATTTGTTCATTGCCGTACCCTTTCATAAACCGGATGTACAGCAGCCGGCAGATCTCGTGGAAGAGATCATGCGCATTGACGGTTACGATCATATCGAGATACCTGCGAATATCAATATTTCACCTTCCGTTGAAACCGGGCGGGAGGCAGCAGCTATACAGGAAAAAGTTGCCGGATTCCTGGTGGGCAGTGGCTTTAATGAAATCTTTACAAACTCCATTACCAATAGCAATTATTTTAGCGAATCTGAACTTCAAACGGCAGTCAGGATGATAAATAATCTGAGTGCTGATCTCAACATCATGCGGCCCTCCCTGCTTGAAACCGGGCTGGAGAGTATTTCCTGGAACATCAATCGTAAGAATAGCGATCTGCGTTTTTTTGAATTTGGAAAAACGTATGAAACCAGCAACCCCGGCAAATATTCAGAGATCAATCATTGCTGCCTGTACCTGACTGGTAATCTGCAGCATGAAAACTGGAAGGGCAAGCCCGTATCTGTTGATTTCTACTATCTAAAAGGAATTTGTACAGTGATTTCCGAACTAACCGGCATTAAAGGCGAAAATCACTTGATAAATCATCCAAAACTGTCTGCCGGAATGGAAATCAGACAGGGAGAAAAAATTATTTTTGTCATTGGTGAAGTGAATGCCACTATTTTACGGAAATTCGATATACGCCAACCGGTATTTTTTGCAGATATTTATTGGGATAATTTGCTGGATCTGGTTACCGGAAATAGCCTTGTATTTTCAGAACTACCCAAACAGGTGCCTGTAAACCGTGATCTGGCACTGATTGTAGAGAAATCCCTTCCCTTTGAAACGATCGAAAAAACCGTATTCGGAATAGGGTTACAGAAATTGCGTAAGGTTCAATTATTCGATATTTTTGAAAGCGAGAAACTGGGATCGGATAAAAAGTCCATGGCCATTAGTTTCACTTTCCTGGATCACGAAAAAACGCTGACTGACAAGGAAATCGATGGTATGATGGGCCGTATTATGAAAACCGCCGAGCAGGAATTGAAGGCAGAAATCAGGAAATAAGATCTATCAAACATATAAAAAAACCTTTTTCATGACACAACCGGAAATACAGTTGAAAAGAGTGCATGAAAAAATTCTGTTACTGTTGAAGCAGCATCAGACTTTACAAAAAGAGAACGAGCGTCTGAAAGATGACATCAGGAAAATACAGGCAAAGGGTGAGATACTTACCAGGGATGCCGAAAAATTCCGGCACCAGGCTGACGTATTAAAGTTGTCGGGTAGGGGTTTGGAAGAGCCTGATAAAAAAATGCTTGAGAAAAGATTAAATCAATACGTCAGGGAGATAGATAAATGTATCGCCCTGCTGCAGGAATAATCCTTTTTCAGATGCGCTTTACCAGGCGCATTTTCATTTCATCCGCTCCCTGTGAAACTTCGAGGCTGTAAACGCCATAAGGGAGTTCGTCAAGACCTTCCCAATTCAGGAACTGCTGGCCGAAATCAAGCTCTTTCTGCATAATACTGCAGATCGCGCCGCTATCGTCCTTTAAAACTGCTTTCAATAAAGATTTCTGAGTCTGATTGATCTCTAGGCTTAGCCGATCAATGAAATTAGAAGATTTGATTTTCAGGAACATAGGTGCTGGATTTGGATACTGGAATAAGAAACGTTTTCAGCCGGATTAGATTGTAAGAAAATGTAACTTTACCTACACAACTTCAGCCTGCTGGTATTTTTAAAGTTAAAACAAGAATCCGAGACATGCAAGAGCTTATCCCAATTAATATCGTAATCGGCGACCGGAACTACCGGATCCGGATAAAACCGGAGGATGAAGGCGCCGTCAGGAGCACATTAAAGACGATCAACGACAAAATAATCGAATTTAAAACCCAGTTTGCGGGTAAAGACATGCAGGATTATGCATCCATGGTGATATTATGGTATGCCACCCAAATCAATCCCCAATCCGGGAATGAGAGCTCCCCGGAATTTACTGCCACCCTCGATAAGCTGGAGGAACAGCTGGATAAGGTTTTGAACTGACCTGCTCTCCAGCCCTTCCGAAAAAACACTATCTTCGCAACCCATCCCACAGCGGATGATAAAAATATGATTTTGAACAATCTAAACTCAAGTTTCCATGGATTCAACCGTGTTATACATAATAATTGCTGTCATATGCCTTGCCCTTGGTGTGCTGGCGGGTAAATTTATTTTTTCAAAGAATACACGTAAGCAAGTAGAAGATGCCAATCTACAATCCCAAAAAATCCTTGCTGATGCCCAACTTTCCGCTGAAAACCTTAAAAAAGAAAAACTGCTTGAAGCCAAAGAACGGTTTGTTCAGCTAAAATCGGAACACGAAAAGGAGGTGCTGGAAAGAAACCGGAGACTGGCAGATACAGAACTTCGTACAAAACAAAAAGAACAGGGAATTACCCAGCGACTGGAATCACTGGATAAACAGTCAAAGGAAAACGATACTATTAAAGAGAATCTGAACCGTCAGATCGATGTTGTAAACCTGAAAAGAACCGAACTCGAGAAGCATCAGGAGGAACATATCCGCCGGCTCGAAAAAATTGCCGGATTAACCGGTGAAGAAGCTAAGGCCCAGCTCATCGAAAGCCTCAAGCAGGAAGCCCATACCCAGGCTCTGGCCCTTCAGCAGGAAATCATCGACGATGCCCGTCAAAAGGCGAATAAAGAAGCACGTAAAATCATCATCCAAAGTATACAACGTACAGCCGCAGAACAGGCCATTGAAAATTCCATTACAGTTTTTAACCTGGAAAGTGATGAAATAAAGGGTCAGATCATCGGCAGGGAGGGAAGAAATATCCGGGCCCTGGAAGCGGCCACGGGGGTAGACCTGATTGTTGATGATACCCCTGAAGCCATTGTACTTTCGTCATTTGATCCGCTTCGCCGGGAAATCGCCCGCCTTTCTTTACAACGTCTTGTGACTGATGGCCGTATTCACCCGGCGCGTATCGAAGAGGTGGTGGAAAAAACAAAAAGACAAATTGAAGAACAGGTAATCGAAATAGGAGAAAGAACTGTCATCGAACTGGGCATCCATGGTTTGCATAAAGAACTTGTCCGGATTGTTGGTAAAATGCGTTTTCGTTCTTCCTATGGTCAGAACCTGCTGATGCACAGCAGGGAGGTTGCTAATCTTTGCGCCATCATGGCTTCAGAACTGGGCCTGAATCCCAAGCTGGCCAAGCGGGCCGGACTTTTACATGATATCGGCAAGGTTCCGGATGAGGAAACAGAACTCAGTCATGCCCTGCTCGGCATGAAGATCGCTGAAAAATATGGCGAAAATCCGGCTGTTGTCAATGCCATAGGCGCCCATCATGATGAAGTGGAGATGCAATTTGTAATTGCGCCCATTATCCAGGCCTGTGATGCCATCAGCGGCGCCCGCCCCGGTGCTCGTCGCGAAATCATGCAACAATATATCCAGCGGATAAAAGACCTGGAAAACCTGGCTCTCACCTATCCGGGCGTTGAAAAGGCGTATGCGATACAGGCGGGTCGTGAACTGAGGGTAATCGTGGAATCGGATCGTGTGACGGACGGAGACAGCGACAAACTGAGTTTTGAGATTGCCCAGAAAATACAGACGGAGATGACATATCCGGGTCAGATCAAAGTAACCGTTATCCGGGAAAAACGTGCTGTGAACGTGGCCCGCTAGGTTACCAAGATTAGTTTTTGATTTTAGCTGAAAGCTTGTTACTTTTGCATCCCCAAAAATCATGTTATGAACGCGGCTATAGCATTTGTCCAGGAACAGTATAATATAAAGAAGCAAGTCCCTAAGTTTAAGGCTGGTGACAATGTAACCGTAAACTATAAAATTCTGGAAGGTAACAAAGAGCGTATCCAGGGATTTAAAGGAGACGTGATCAAACGACAGGGTGTGGGCCTTACGGCAACATTTACTGTCAGAAAGATTTCCGATGCCGTTGGAGTGGAAAGAACTTTTCCTGCTTTTTCTCCCAATATCGAATCAATCATTGTGAATAAGGTAGGCAGGGTTCGCCGGGCGAAACTTTATTTCCAGAGAGATCGCAGTGGTAAGAGTGCCCGTATCAAGGAAAAGAGACAGGTTTCTTAAAATAAATCAAGTGTTAATCGTGAAGCGGTAGGGAAACCAACCGCTTTTTTTATTGCCAATAGTTTACCTTTAGGCCTTAAAAAATAAGCATATGTTTAGTCACTTTTTGCAATGTTTATTCCTTTTGTCTGCACCGGGAGGTTCAGAATGGATACTGATAATACTGGCCGTTTTAATACTGTTTGGCGGGAGAAAAATTCCCGAATTCATGAAGGGTCTTGGCCGCGGAATGCGTGAATTCAATGATGCTAAAAATAATGTGAAGAAAGAATTTGAAGATGGCATGAATGAAACTCCAAAATCCAATACGCCGACTTCCACCACAACTACCACAAATCAACCTTAGGAATCTGTCATCCCCGGATGACTTTTTCGATCATTTATTGTTTCCCTTTACTTCCATATATCATTACCAGGAGGCCCTGACCAAAGGCACTTTATCCTGTCGGGATGCGGTTTCGCATTATCTCGAACGGATCAAACGTCTTTCCCATCTCAACGCCTTTATACAGGTTTATGAAAAAGAAGCCTTTGAAACGGCGGATCGACTGGATATGGAAAGAATGGCAGGAAATAAACGAGGCCGTCTGCATGGAGTAATTATCGGATTAAAAGACGTCATCTGTTTTAAAGATCATCCTGTAACAGCCGGATCTCATATTCTGCAAGGCTTCCATTCCCTGTATCATGCAACTGCGGTAGAAAGACTGCTGAAAGAAGGTGCTATTATTATTGGTCACCTGAATTGCGATGAATTTGCGATGGGCTCAAGTAATGAAAATGCGCCCGTATATGGACGAGTAAAAAATGCCCTTGATACGGAAAAAGTGTCCGGGGGTTCGTCCGGCGGCTCAGCGGTGGCTGTCCAGGCTTCTTTATGCATGCTTTCTCTGGGCAGTGACACAGGCGGGTCTGTGAGACAACCTGCTGATTTCTGCGGGATTATAGGCCTGAAACCAACCTACGGACGTATCTCAAGGTACGGCCTGATCGCCTATGCATCTTCCTTTGATCAGATAGGAATTTTCGGCAGGAATATATCTGATATCGCTATTTTACTGGAAGTGATATCCGGATTTGATTCAAAGGATGCTACTTCATCCAGACAACCCGTCCCTCAGTATGCCGAAAGCCTGAAGCCCAACGCCCAACATCTGACGGCTGACAGACGGACAACAACCGCCAACCCCCTACGGATCGCGGTTCTGAAAGAAACACTCAGCCACCCCTCACTGGACCCGGAAATCAGAGATAAAATCACAGAGTTATTATCAGATCTCCGCTTAAAAGGGCATGAAATCGTGGAAATTTCCTTTGACCTTCTGGACTATATCGTTCCTGCCTATTATATCCTTACAACGGCTGAAGCTTCGTCCAACCTGTCCCGGTTTGATGGGGTTCGGTATGGACACAGAACGATGGATGAAGAAGCCGGATTCCCCGAATTTTACCTTAAAACCCGGTCAGAAGGATTTGGAAAAGAAGTTAAACGTAGGATCCTGCTCGGAACCTTCGTTCTTAGTTCGGGTTATTATGAGGCTTATTTCAGCAAAGCCCAAAAAGTGCGCAAAATTTTAACAGAACGTACAAAGCTGATTTTCAGTGAATTTGACATTATTCTCAGTCCCACAGTTCCCACCACGGCTTTTAAAACGGGTGAAAAATCTTCAGACCCGATAGCCATGTATCTCGCTGATTTATATACGGTTTACGCCAATCTGGTCGGAATTCCCGCCATTTCCTTACCCATTTTTACCCACACAAACGGCATGCCTTTTGGTATCCACGCTATGACAAACCAGTTTCGTGAATTATCTTTACTGCAGTTCTCCAACGAGCTCATGCAGCAATATAAGTCCTACGAGATTCCGACTTTATGAAAACCGGATACTTCTGACCACTTTCCGGTAACTATCAATCCGCGATCCATCCCTTGAAAAATTTATGATCGGATTTCCCGCGTCATAAATCTTTAAGCATTAAAAGATGAAAAGACTTTTATTGTTGGGCGTTGCTTTGATTTTGACTCTGAGCGTTACCCACGCGAATACCCTGAAAGTTGACAAAACCTTTGTTTCCCTGTACATGCCGATCGATACAAGTAACGTCAAAAACGGCTTCAACAGCCTTTTTCTGGCCAGTGTGAGCGGTTCCAATGGTGCCAGATTAAATCCCCGTGCGATCAATTTTGTTCAGGATTTCATGATCCGGAACCAGGGGGAGATGGATGAGATGAAAGCCTGGGGACGCCCCTATTTCGACCTGATTGATGGTATTCTTGCCCAGTATGGCCTTCCTACGCAGCTGAAATATCTGGCTGTTATCGAATCAAACCTGAAACCAACGGCGAAGTCTTCTGTAGGTGCTGTTGGTCCCTGGCAACTCATGCCGGCTACTGCAAGGTTATTGGGTTTGAAAGTCAATTATAAAGTAGACGAAAGGAAAAATTATTCAAAAAGCACAAGGGCTGCTGCTATTTATCTGCGTGATTTATATACAGAACTCGGTGATTGGCTTCTGGTGATTGCCGCCTATAACGGCGGTACCGGCAATGTATACAGGGCGATGAAAAGAAGTCATAGCACGGATTTCTGGAATCTCCAGTACTATCTTCCGGCTGAATCCAGAAATCATGTAAAAAAATTTATTGGCACTCAATACACTTTCGAAGGCCAGGGTAGTGTTACTACTTTAACCAGGGAAGAAGCTACTGATCAGTTATCAGGTTCTTCCATGTACGTCTTTAACCGGAAGCTGAATAAAGAAGAATCAAACAGTGCAATCACTTTAAATATTTCCGGCAAATACATTTCTACCGTTATCTCCAAGTATGTCCTGATGGATGCAGTTGAATTCAACCGCTACAATCCGGACTTTGATAAAGTGATGGCAAGTGCAAATAATAGTTATGATCTGAAATTACCAGCTGATAAAATGGATCTTTTTGTGTCCAATAAATATCAGATATTGAATGAATCGGTTCAGCGTTTGCTTGCAAATGATGAAACAGTGAGCGACAGCAAAATGATCGCGAATAAATAACTCCGTCAGGTATATTTATAACCCGTTGCGCTTCAGTGTGACGGGTTTTTTATTATTCTTTCAAATGCAGCCACTTTTAAAAGGCATTCGTCATACTCTTTTTCCGGATCACTGTTAAATGTAATTCCTGAACCGGCAAAATATGACATGTATTGGCGGGTGCGATTATAGAGCAGACTGCGGATTACAACATTGAAATCAAAATCCTGGTTCGGCTTTACATAGCCAAATGCCCCGGAGAAAAGTCCACGTTTGGACTTCTCATACTGCTCTATCAATTCAAGAACACGTTTTTTGGGAGCTCCGGTCATCGAACCCATGGGGAATGTCCGGGCTATCATATCGGTCCAATATAAATCCGATCGTGGTTTACCCATGATCGTTGAAATCATCTGATGTACTTGCGGAAAACTATAAATACCAAATAATTCCGACACATATACCGTATCTGCTTCACATATTTTTGAGAGATCATTTCGTACCAGATCCACCACCATAACATTCTCTGCTCTGTCCTTTTCACTCCCGGCTAATGTGTTTCTGAGCAACTCGTCATGTACCGCATTTCCCAGGTCTCTCGCGGCAGTACCTTTTATGGGTTGTGATAAAATGTTGTCGCCACTTCTTTTTAAAAAACGTTCCGGGCTGGCGCAAAGAAGAAAATGTTCATCTGCCGAATAATAAGCCGAGAAGGGGCTGGGTGATATTCTGGTGAGGGCACGATATAATTCCAGGGGGTCTACATGGGCCTCCTCAACAAAAAATTCCTGGCAGTAATTTATTTCATAACAGTCGCCCAGTAAAATATGTTGCCGGAGTTTTTCTATCACGCGCAGGTATTCAGCTCTGGTAATGCGGTTTTGGATGGTCACCGGAACGGATAAACTTTTTTTCGTATCGGAAAACGTATTTTTAATTTCCTCCCATATTGCATCATGATGACTTCCGTATACTCCTATTTGAATTTCCTGCTGAAAAATAAGCAGAAGAGTGTCCGGAACAAAAAAGAAAAGATCAGGAAATAAAACCTGATCCGGCAGTACGGAAACAACATTTTCCGTTTCCGATTTCAGGTCAAATGAAAAATGACCGAATAACCATTCTTCCTGTTCGAGGGAAAAAGCTTTTAATTTTTCAAATGCTTCGCCTGCATTTGCCTGTATACGGGCACGTTCGCCCACGGCAATCAGGCATTCGTAATTATTTTCGGGAGAAGAATATAACTGATTGTCTAAAAAAGCAAAGGTATTAAACCGGGCTGACCAATTTAATACCTGTTCTTTTATTTTATACAGATCAGAAAAAGGAAAAGATACAAATTGGCGTTTGGCCATGCCTGTTAGCCTTATTAGAAATCCTCTTCTTCTTCATCGAACCCGTTATCGTTGAAGAGATCCATATTTTTAAATTCGTCATCCAGCCCCAGTTCATCATCATCAGCCTTGGCGGGTTTTTTACCGCCCGGCGCTGCTTTTTTGGTTTTGGATTTCGGGACGTCGAATTCATCAAAGTCAGGATCCCATTCCTCATCTTCTTCTACTTTATCCCATTCGTCTACTTCATCTTCACCTTCAACTTCTTCATCATCGTCTTCTTCATCCGACTTTTTCTTGGTTTTGGATGCAGTTGCCTTCGGGCCTTTCTTAGCAGTGGATTTAGGAGAGTCCATTTCCTCATCATCCTCATCGTCATCATCTTCTTCTTTCGCTTTTTTAGAAGACGGTTTTGCAACGGGTTTCGATGAAGCAGGTCCGGATTTTTTTGGATCCTTATTCTCCTTATCAGATTTTGGTGCCATATTCCAATAAGATTAGATTGTAAAATTTCAGCGAAGTTTTTAAACCTCCAAATTTTTTTAGAAAGAATTTACGATTGTTCCGGCGAACTACTCCTTTTCTATCAATTGATCCCTTCCCGGTCCGTTCGAAATATATGAAACATTAACTTTCAGATAGCTATCTATAAAAGAAATATATGTTTTCATTTCTTCAGGCAGCAAATGAATGTCTTTTATTGTCGTGATATCCTTTTTCCAGCCCTCAAAAGTGGAAAGTACCGGTTCTATCGGTTGTTGCAACATCTGAAAAGGTACTTCTTCGGTTTCCGTACCCTCAATTCTGTATTTGGTGCACATACTCAGCTTTTCAAAATCATCCAGCACATCTGCCTTGGTCATTACCAGTTTGGTCACACCGTTGATCATACAAGCATAACGTAAGGCCACCAGATCGATCCATCCGCAGCGCCTGGGTCTCCCGGTGGTCGCCCCAAATTCGCTTCCTGCCTTGCGCAGCCGGTCTCCCGTTTCATCTTCGAGTTCTGTCGGAAACGGTCCGCCCCCTACACGCGTACAATACGCTTTTGTTACTCCGATCACTTCACGAATCTGTTGCGGCGCCACGCCAAGACCTGTGCAAACACCGGCAGAAATGGTATTCGATGAAGTTACAAACGGAAATGTTCCAAAATCCACATCAAGCATACTACCCTGCGCTCCTTCTGCAAGGACTTTTTTTCCCTGGCTGAGTTTTTCGTTTATGAAATACTCGCCCGCTACAATTTTAAAAGAACGCATAAATTCCAGCGCTTCAAAAAATTCTTCTTCCATTGCAGAAACGTCCTCCTCGAAATGCAGGCCGTCCAGAAGCTTTTGGTGTTTTTGACGCAGACTGGTATAATGGGCTTTAAAATTCTTATCGAGAAGATCTCCCACCCTCAATCCATTCCGGCCCGTCTTATCCATATAAGCCGGCCCGATCCCCTTGAGCGTAGAACCTATTTTTTCGTGACCCTTTGAGATTTCGGAAGCCTTGTCCAATGCACGGTGTGTTGGCAGTATAATATGGGTGCGCTGCGCTATATACAAATTCTGATAATAGTCAACGCCGAAAGATTTTACCGTTTCACATTCTTTTTTGAAAGTAACCGGGTCGAGTACGACGCCATTACCAATCAGATTGATGGCGTGTTCATGAAAAATGCCGGAAGGGATTTGATGAAGTACGACTTTCTTGTCGTTCACGTATAAAGTATGCCCCGCATTAGGGCCTCCCTGAAAACGCGCTATCATGTCGTAACGTGGAGCAAAATAATCTACAATTTTACCTTTCCCTTCATCACCCCACTGCAATCCTAGAATAACATCAATCATCCGTGCGATTTTTTAAGCAGGGGCAAAAGTAATTGTTAATTGTTAATTGTCAATTGTCAATGATTTTTTATTGTGACCGCTCAATGAACAATTGACAATTAACCATTGATAATTATTTTACCGTTTCTGCAACCTCCGTATCAAACCGGTCCACCGAATGGATTCCATTCAATTGCTTTAAGCGCTTTACCAATTCTTCAAGTTCTTCTTTGTCATGCACATACACTTTAATACTGCCTTCAAATAATCCTTCCTTGGCTTCAACTGTCAGGGCATTGATATTTATACGCAGTTCACCCGAAATCAGGTTGGTGATTTTATTAATCACTCCGACATCATCCAGACCGATGATTCGCACCCCTGTGAGGAAGGATATTTCCTTATTCTTTGCCCATTTTGTCTTCACCACACGATGACCGTAGTTGGACAATAACCGGGTGGCATTGGGACAATTTGTACGATGTATAGTAAGACCCTTCCCTGTTGTAACGAATCCAAATACGTCGTCTCCGGGAATTGGTTTACAACAATTCGCCAGGGTATAGACAATTTTGTCGCTGCTTTCGCCAAATATAATGAGTTCGGTATCCTTTCTCTGATTCGGTGTAAAACTGATTTCAGGTTTTGTTTCTATTTGTGGCTTGGGTGGTTTGGGCGGTTCTAACCGATCACCCAACAGGTGAAATTCTTTCAGTTCCTTCAGGTCAATCGTTTTCACCGCCACCTGGTAAAAAAAATCGAGTGCAGAATTTAGTTTATAATAATTTACGAGTGTGTCCGTATTGTACTGGTTATAAGCAGCGCCAAAGTTCTCCAGTTTTTTTTGGACCATGTATTTACCTTCATCCGCGATGTGACGCTTTTCTTCCTTGAGCGCGTCTTTCACTTTGCTTTTTGCCTTGGCCGTAACAACATAATTGATCCAGTCTTCTGTAGGCCTTTGTTTGCTCGATGTGATGATTTCGACCTGATCACCGCTTCGAAGTTTATGACTGATCGGAACCAGTTTGTGATTCACTTTTGCGCCAATTGTCTGTTCACCGATTTTACTGTGAATAGAGAATGCGAAATCGAGAGCGGTAGACCCAAGCGGAAGCATTTTTACATCTCCTTTGGGCGTGTATACATAAATGTCTTCTGCCAGGAAACTGGTTTTAAAATCCTGCAGGAAATTGATCGAATCATTGTCTTCCATAGTCAGCACCTCACGAATTTGCTGGAACCATTTATCAAAACGGCTCTCATCGCTGGTCCCCTCTTTATATTTCCAGTGAGCCGCCAAACCCTTTTCCGCGATTTCGTTCATACGTTTGGATCGGATCTGTATTTCTACCCATTTACCCTGAGGACCCATCACTGTTGTATGCAGTGCTTCATAACCATTCGATTTGGGATTACTCAGCCAGTCACGTAATCGTTCCGGTGAAGGTGTGTATTCATCGGTGATGATCGAATACACTTTCCAGCAATCCGCTTTTTCTCTTTCCGGGGGAGAATTGATAATGATCCGGATGGCAAAGAGGTCATAAACTTCTTCAAATGAAACGCCCTTTTTCCTCATTTTGGTCCAGATGGAGTGAATGCTTTTAGGGCGGCCGTGTATTTCGAAATCAAACTGCGCATTGTCCATTTGCTCCCGGAGAGGTTTAATAAATTCATTGATATACCGGGAACGTTCACGTTTGGTTTCAGCCAGTTTTCGTGCAATTTCTTTGTATTCTTCGGGCTCGAGGTATTTCATGGCCAGGTCCTCGAGTTCAGTCTTGATATTGTACAGGCCCATACGATGGGCAAGAGGTGCAAAGACATATACTGTTTCTGAAGCAATTTTTAGCTGCTTCTCGCGCTTCATATAATCGAGCGTGCGCATATTGTGGAGCCGGTCTGCCAGTTTGATCAGGATTACACGCGGATCATCCGTGAGGGTGAGCAGAATCTTTTTGAAATTTTCCGCCTGCTGAGAGGCATTGACATCAATGACGTTGGAAATTTTTGTAAGTCCGTCCACGATCCGGGCTATTTCATTACCGAAATCACGTTCAATATCCTCCAGACTGATATCCGTATCTTCCACCACATCATGCAAAAGGGCGCAAATGGTTGACCTGACGCCAAGGCCGATCTCTTCTACGCAGATCTGACTGACTGCCAGGGGATGAAGGATGTAAGGTTCACCGCTTTTACGGCGCATTGTTTTATGCGCCTCTGCTGCCATTTCAAAGGCATCGCGTACGTGCTCTTTATCACCAGCCTTCAATTTCGGTTTCAGAGAACGCAAAAGGGCCCGGTACTCCCTCAGAATCAACCTTTTTTCCTGCTCCTCCGTTAAATTATACTTCGGAATAGCCGCTACTGTCTCCATTCTTACGAATTTACGTTATAAAGCAGAAAGCGTAAAGCTTAAAGCGTAAGGCATTCAAAAAGCGATCGTTATTCCCTTTTCCATCTTTTGCATGACATGATCACATAAAGTAAAAAATAATTACTTTCGCGCTCCACAAGCATTAAGCTTTGTGCTTTACGCTTTGGGCTTAATCAGCGGGTGTGGCGAAATTGGCAGACGTATCAGACTTAGGATCTGACGCCGTAAGGCATGTAGGTTCGAGTCCTATCACCCGCACGAAAAAACCCTTCTTCCGAAGGGTTTTTTTATTGAATCATAAGTCATTTCCAATCTGCTCGTTCTGCACTTTACACCGCTTTCAGCTTTACGCCTTCAGCTTTATGCTTATAAAGTGGCCATATCAATCACAAATCGGTACCTCACCTCGCCCTTCACCATACGATCATAAGCGGCATGTATATTTTTTATGTCTATGATTTCTATATCTGAAACGATATTATGTTCAGCACAGTAATCAAGCATTTCCTGGGTTTCCGGCAAACCGCCGATGCCCGATCCTGAAACACTTTTCCTGCCACCCATCAGCGCAAAAGCGGGAATCAGATGCGGTTCAGGCGGCGCGCCGACGCAGATATGCGTTCCATTGGTTGCAAGCAGGGAAAGATAAAATGACATATCATGTTTAGCCGAGACGGTGTCGAGAATAAAATCAAAACTACCTTTTACAGCTTCTGCCTGGGCAGGATCGGAGGTAACAACAAATTTGTGAGCCCCCAGTGCTTTTGCGTCTTTTTCCTTCGACGGAGAAGTGCTTAAAACAGTTACCTCCGCCCCGAAGGAGACACCAAATTTTACACCCATATGTCCCAGTCCACCCAGCCCCAGAACAGCCAGTTTATGACCTTTCCCAACCTTCCAGTACCGGAGAGGGGAATACGTTGTAATACCCGCACAAAGGAGCGGGGCGACCGCAGCCAGTGATAATTTTTCGGATACATGAAGTACAAAATCTTCATGAACAACGATATTATTTGAATAGCCCCCATACGTAGGACTGCCGTCTTTGTTCCGGCCGTTATAGGTAGCCGACGACCCGTTCAGGCAATATTGTTCCAGGCCCTCCTTACAGTTTTTACATTCCCTGCAGGAATCAACCAGGCATCCGACGCCTGCCAGTTCCCCTTTACTGAATTTTTTTACGTGGGTTCCGGTTTGAATAACCTTTCCAACTATTTCGTGACCTGGAACCATAGGAAAAATACCGGGAAACCAGTCATTGCGGATCTGATGCAAATCAGAATGGCAGACACCGCAATAAATAATCTCCAGCTGAACATCATGCGGCCCCACATCCCTTCTCTCAAAATTCCAGGGAGCTAAATTGGATTCGACCGTTTGAGCTGCATATCCTTTTGTTTGAATCATAACGATAATAATGTTTTGTGTAAATGTGTTATGTCACTATTCAGTTTTTCCTAACATACGTGGCGGGACTTTTGTTTTGATCCATCGTAAAATGGCGAAAATGAAGACATTATCTCTGGTATGTCAGGTTTTTCTCTGTTAAACGGCCATCAAATACCGTTAAATATAATTTTTTACAATTGCTATAGGCCTTAAGCCTTAGGCTTTACGCTTTTTTCGTAGTTTTGCAACCCGTTTCTAAAAAGGCATTTTTTTACCGGCCGTTCAGAAACGCTTCTAAAAAACATTATATGAGTACGGTCACCAGAGAGAATATTGGACTATTGAATGATAAGATCATCGTAAAGATTGAAAAAAGCGACTACCTCCCATCGTTTGAAAAATCCCTGAAGGATTATGGTAAGAAAGCCAATATACCTGGATTCCGGAAAGGAATGGTGCCAACCAGTCTCATCAAGAAGATGTATGGCAATTCTGTTTTTACGGACGAAGTTTTAAAAACAGTTGAAAAGAAATTGACGGATTATATGAGTACTGAGCAGCTGGAAATATTCGCCCAGCCACTTCCCCTTCCTGAAAATGATGCCAGCAAGATCAATTTTGTACAACCGGACGATTATTCATTCGCTTTTGAAGTAGGTTTAAAACCAGCATTTACATTACCCGATCTTTCTTCACTTACACCTACCCGTTATCAAATTACTGTGACCGATGAAATGCTGAACGATGAGATAGACAGGCTTCGTCAAAAAAACGGGACCATGACCGAACCGGGTATCGTAACCGGTGATGACAACGTTCTGAATGCAACTTTTCAGGAAACGGATGAGAACGGTAATATTTTAGAAGGCAGCCAGCCAAAGGATAATTCCCTGCTTGTAAAATATTTTGCTGAAACTTTTCGTCCCCAATTGATGGGTAAGAAAGACGGCGACGAACTGAATATTCAACTGCTGACCGCTTTTGAAGAAAAGGAAAGAAACTGGATCCTGCAGGATCTTGGCCTCAATAAAGAAAGTCATGCAGATGCTGAAAAGCATTTTAAGCTTGTGATCACAAAAGTGGGACTTCTGGAAAAGGCAGCCATAGACGATACATTCTACAAAAAAGTTTATCCAAATAAAGAAATCACTTCTGAAGAATCATTCCGTGATGCAGTAAAACAAGACATCGCAGATCAATGGAAATCTCAAACCAGTAATAATCTGCAGCATACACTCTATCATGAACTGCTGGACAAAACGAAAGTTGAATTTCCCGAATCTTTCCTCAAACGCTGGCTACTGAACGGTGGGGAAAAACCGAAAACGCCTGAGGAAGTTGAGAAAGAATTTCCGTCTTTTTCAAGTGCACTGAAATGGAACCTGATCACCGACAAAATTGTTACGGAAAATAATATTGAAGTGACTCCTGAAGACATCAAAGAAGCTGCCCGGAAACAATTGTTTTCCTATCTTGGCGGACTGCCGCAGGGTGGTGAACAGGCCTGGGTGGAAGAATATGTGACGAAGATGATGCAGGACAGGCGTTTCGTTGAAGAAACGTATCAGAATCAGCGCACCAATAAGATGCTGCAATGGATCGAAACACAGGTAAAACCTGTTGATAAGAGCATCACGGCTGAAGAATTTAATAAGCTAAACGAAGAACATCAGCATCACCATCACGAATAAACAAAGAAAAACCCCGCCCGAAGCGGGGATTTTTCTTTGTTTACTGCAACTCTGTCAGTTTTTTGGAAGTTTAAGAGTTTGGACGGAGATTTGAAAGGTAATCTCCTGATCTGCCAATCCATCCTCAAGAAAAAATATTTTTATTATGCACCTTGGTTCCGAATTTGAAAAATACGCCGTTAAGCATCTGGGTCTTTCAAGCAATACATTAAACGGATACGAAAAATACCTGGTAACAGGTCTGACACCGAATATCATCGAAGAACGTCCCATGAATGTGGCCGTTATGGATGTTTATAGCCGTTTAATGATGGATCGTATTATTTTCCTGGGTTATCCTATCAATGATGAGGTTGCCAATATCATCACAGCGCAATTACTTTTCCTGGACAGTACAGACCGTCACCGGGATATACAGATGTACATCAATAGCCCGGGCGGATCCGTTTATTCAGGTCTTGGGGTATATGATACCATGCAATATGTTACACCGGATGTTGCCACCATTTGTATTGGCATGGCGGCTTCCATGGGTGCAACGCTGATGTGCGCCGGTACTAAAGGAAAAAGGACGGCGCTCAAGCACAGCCGGGTGATGATGCATCAGCCCAGCGGAAGCGTTGGTGGTCAGGCCAGTGACATTGAAATCACGGTGAATGAAATCAGGAAACTGAGAAAGGAATTATATGAGATCTACGCAAATCATACAGGAAAAACAATCAAGCAGATCGAAAAAGATTCCGATCGTGATTATTGGTTAACAGCGATCGAAGCAAAAGAATACGGACTTGTGGATGAAGTGCTTGTGATCAATCCAAGAAAAGAGAAAAAAGAAAATTAAAAAATCTAAACGAATACCATGAAATACGCCAAATACCCTGTTCAGCCTTTCCGACTGGATGATGAACCATCCGAAGAAAAAGAAGAGAAGCCGCAAACGGATCCTGGTATGCTGATGAAAAAACTCGAGAAGTATTTTTTTGAAACGCGTACGGTTCAGTTATGGGGTGTGGTAGACGATCGTTCAGCAAAAGATATAATCAACAAATTTTTCCTGCTGGATGCAGATAAGCCCGGAACTGAAATCAAGTTTTTGATCAATAGTCCCGGTGGTATGGTTACCAGTGGCATGGCAATTTATGATGTCATGAAAATGATAAAGAGCCCGGTAAGTACAGTATGTATTGGCCTGGCAGCATCTATGGGGTCTGTATTGTTGAGTGGAGGCGCCAAAGGACGGCGATTCATTTATCCGCATGGAGAGGTGATGATTCATCAGCCTAGTCTGGGCGGTTATATACAGGGTGTAAGCGTGGATCTGGAAATTCAGGCCAAACAAACAAAAAGAGTCAAAGAAATCGCTGCTAAAATACTTGCTGAAAATTGCGGTAAGAAAATCGATCAGATCATGAGAGATTTCGACCGCGATTACTGGATGGATGCCAAAGAGTCTGTTGAATATGGCATTGCTGATCATATCAGCACAGAAGTCTATTAAGCTGAACGCAAAACGTGTAATACAAGACTTTGACAGCTTGGTCTTTTTTGTCAGAAACCGTGACTGTAATGATTTCAAAAATATAGACCTTTTATTATATTGAATGATTGCCAAATGATCGCGTTAAGCGTTGAGCGTTAGGCATTAAGCCTAAAAGGTTGGTTTTCGGGCATAAGTTGATTAATTTTGCATTATTAAATAAGAGATGGCTAAAAATACCCTTCATTGTTCTTTTTGTGGCCGGAGCCGGGATGAGGTGAAAATTCTCATCGCGGGTCAGGAAGGACATATTTGTGAAAACTGTGTCGAGCATGCGCAGGAAATCATTTCGCAGGAATTGATTGTCCGCGACGATTCCTCTCCTTCCTCGCAGTTCAAGCTTACAGTAAAAAAACCCATCGAGATAAAAAGATTTCTGGACGAATATGTGATCGGACAGGATGACGCAAAGAAAGTATTGGCTGTGGCAGTATATAATCATTACAAAAGACTGCAACAGAAAGTATCTGAAAATGATGTTGAAATTGAAAAAAGCAACATTATCATGGTCGGTGAAACGGGAACGGGTAAAACACTCCTTGCAAAAACCATTGCCAAATTACTGAATGTTCCTTTTGCAATCGTGGATGCCACTGTATTTACCGAAGCCGGGTATGTGGGTGAAGATGTCGAAAGCATTCTCACGCGTCTTTTGCAGGTTTGCAATTATGATGTGGTAAGTGCGGAAAGAGGGATCGTATATATCGATGAAATTGACAAGATCGCACGCAAAGGCGACAATCCTTCTATAACACGTGATGTTAGTGGTGAAGGTGTTCAGCAGGGATTACTTAAACTTCTTGAAGGAACGGATGTGCTTGTCCCACCGCAGGGAGGCCGTAAGCATCCGGAGCAAAAATTGATAAAGATTAATACACAAAATATATTATTCATTTGCGGTGGTGCGTTTGATGGCGTTGACAGGATAATCGGACGCAGGATTAATACCAACGCGATCGGATTCAATGTAAATAAGGAACAGCAGGAATTCACCAGAAAGAATTTACTGCAACATGTAAATGCGCCGGACCTGAAAACTTTTGGCCTGATTCCGGAACTGCTGGGTCGCTTACCAGTTGTAACGCACCTGAATCCGCTGGATTCCGTAACCCTTCGTTCCATTCTTACAGAACCAAAAAATTCCCTGATACGCCAGTACAAAAGATTGTTCGAATTGGAAGGTATTCAATTGAGCATCGATGATGAAGTGCTGGATTTTATGGTGACAAAAGCGGTAGAATACAAACTGGGAGCCCGCGGACTACGAAGTATTTGCGAAAGCATACTGACTGACGCTATGTTTGAACTTCCATCTTCAAAAGAAAATAAATTTCACCTTAATATCGAATATGCCCGGAAGAAATTCGACACCAGTAAAATGAGCCTTTTAAAAGTGGCGTAACAGGTCGTAAAGAACATTCAGAATAATCATATTTTAGATAATGAAAGAATTGCTTGACAAATTAAAAGCGGAAGGATTAACGGAAGCACAGGCAATAAAAGCAGTCGAGATCATGAAGAATTTCGCCAAATCAAAATTCCCGTTGTTTGGCGGTGCGATTGATAAAATCTTTGATAAATACAACAAGCCACAGGAAGAGGATTTTATGCCCTAAAAGCGAACGGCTTTATTGATATCAGTTACGCGATTAATATCCCCACATTTATTGCTTTAAGCTTTATGCCTTATGCTTTAGGCTTACGAAAGGACTTCCCTGGCAATAACAATCTTCTGAATCTCAGAAGTACCCTCACCAATTGTGCATAGTTTGCTGTCGCGGTAAAATTTCTCTACGGGAAAATCTTTGGTGTATCCATAACCTCCGAAAATTTGTACCGCTTCTGTGGCTGTCCGTACCGCCACTTCACTGGAATAATATTTAGCCATCGCAGATTCCTTGGTCATCGGAAGCCCCTTGTTTTTCCGCTCACCCGCCTGCAGCGTCAATAATTCCGCTGCCATGATTTCCGTCGACATGTCAGCCAGTTTGAAAGAAATACCCTGAAAAGAGGAAATGGGCTTATCAAACTGATGCCTTTCCTTCGAATACTTTACCGCCGCTTCAAACGCCCCTTTAGCAATTCCCACTCCCAAAGCAGCTATCGAAATCCTTCCGCCATCAAGCACCTTAAGAGATTGTTTGAATCCGTCTCCCACTTTTCCCAAACGATTAATGTCCGGAATCCGGCAATTGTCAAATATCATTTCTGCCGTTTCGCTGGCACGCATGCCCAGCTTGTTTTCTTTTTTACCCCCTTTGAAACCCTGAATACCGCGGGGGACTACGAAGGCAGTTGCATTATTTTTTTCCCTTGCTTTACCGGTTCTTGCCACAACTACAGTGATATCACTGCTGATACCATGGGTAATCCAGTTTTTAGTTCCGTTGATGATCCATTCATCCCCGTCTTTTACCGCGGTACATTGCATATTAGCTGCATCACTACCGGTATTGGCCTCGGTAAGTCCCCAGGAACCAAGCCATTCTCCGCTGGCCAGTTTTGGTAAATATGTTTTTTTTTGTTCTTCATTGCCAAAAGCCAGAATATGACCCGTACACAATGAATTATGTGCGGCAAGACTGAGACCAATGGAACCACAAACTTTGGAAATTTCTTCAATCACCAGAATGTATTCGATATAACCCATACCCGCCCCCCCGTACTCTTCGGGAACCACCACACCCATGAGACCGAGACGTCCCATGGCACGCATGATTTCTATCGGGAAATGCTGGTTTTCGTCCCATTCCATTACATGTGGCCTGATATGCTGATGGGCAAAATCCCTGGCAGTTGCGGCAACCTGCCGGGAAATTTCGTCTAATTCAAAATCCATATGAAAGGTTCTTAAAATAAAAGAGGCAACAACCGGAAGGTTGCTGCCCCGAATAGCAAACAATCGCTAGAATTGCTAAACCAAGGCTCGTTAAACCAATACCAAATTACAAAATTATTTGATAAAAACTAACGATTGTTAGTTTTTTTTTGACAGAAAATCCGGATGCCTTTTTCCGGTTTGTCTCAACATACATGTTATATTTCACTGAGAACTATATCATTAACCAAAGACCACGCAGCCATTAAATCAGGATTCATTTTCTCTAGGTTTTATCTTTTCTTGCTTTAAGAAACTGGCCATGTGTATTGTAATGATCATCCTGCGCACAAAAAATGATCTGGCTGATATTTTTTTCAATAAAGCCCGCAATGGTCATTTTTAAAAATACGCGGGTTTTTGTGTCGACAGAATACAAAGTATAATCCTCGCTTGATTGATAAATGGTTTTGTTTGTCAGCGAATCCTGCATCGTCATTTTTAAATTCAGAATATTGGTTCCGGACCGGACTGCAACTGATGCCGTTATGATATAGTCGGATGCCAGGGGTGATTTCGTGACATACTGGGATGCCTTTATAAGCTCCTCCCGGATAGATTTTTCTGCTACATTTTCACTATCAATGTAGAAAAAATTTTGCGCATAGCTATATAATCCGAAAAGTATAAAGACCACCAGTGATGATAATATTTTCATTTTGATTCTCTGCTATTGAATAAAGGAAATAAACTAACAGCTAATTTACATTACTTATCACAACCGACTACAAATGAAAAATATCACTTCCCGGCGTCGTTTTGTTAAACAAACGGCGGCAGGTATTGGTCTGCTTTCTCTGCCTGCCATATTATCCGCAAAAAGAAATACCGCTGAAAAATTGAAGATCGTCTGCGTGGGTGGTCATCCGGATGACCCGGAAAGCGGATGTGGGGGAACTTTGGCAAGATTCACTGCGGCCGGCCATCCCGTTACCATTATTTACCTTACCCGGGGAGAGGCTGGTATTCCGGGTAAATCTCATGGAGATGCGGCTGATGTCCGAACCCGGGAGTCCATGGAAGCCTGTAAAATACTGGGGACAAAACCTGTTTTTGCAGGACAAATTGATGGAGAAAGTATTATGAATAACGAATGGGTAAAGAAATTAAAGTCGTTGCTGGATGAGGAGAAGCCGGATATTGTATTTACTCACTGGCCCATTGATTCCCATAAAGATCACCAGATCGCCAGCCTCCTGACTATTCAATGCTGGGTACGTGCTGATCAAAAGTTCGAACTGTATTTTTTTGAAGTTTGCACGGGAGAACAAACCTTCCTATTCAAACCCACTGATTATGTAGATATTTCCGAAACAAACGATCAGAAAAAAAAGGCTGTTTATTGTCATGTCAGCCAGGATCCGCCCGGTATCTACCGATGTGGTCACGCTATCATGGAGGAATTCAGGGGACGTGAACTGGGTGTTTCTTCAGCCGAAGCCTTCGTGCGCATGACGGGTCAAAAAAACGGAACTCACTTCAGTTTTTGAAGCATTCAGCCGGTGCCATATAAAAAAATCATTTCTGATTCACAGTCAGGTAGGGCTTCAATTTTTCAAACTTTACCGGATCCATTTGTGCGAGCTGTAATATTTCATCAACAGCACTAAATGGTCCGTGTTGCATTCTGTACTCCACAATACTCCCGGCCAACGGCCATCGTACATAAGGATGCGACATAAGTATTTCTTTAGTAGCCGTGTTAATATCAATTTGATGGAGGGGAAAAGAACGGATTCTCAAATACGGTTTTATTTTCTGATAAGTTGTGTCCGGTAACCCATATGTTTCAGACACCTGATCAATCTGATAAAAGCCTCCCAGTTTTTCACGGAAATGAATGATTCTCGAAGCGAGCTTTTCACCAATCCCCGGGAGCTTCGACCATCCGTTTGAATCTGAAAGATTCACATCTGTTTCTGTAAAAAATTTAACCGTACGCCTGAACGGATATTTGGAGACCACACTTCGCTCAGGAGAAAGTGAGTCCCTTTTTCGCGTTGCTGAAGTGAAAACAGACGTTTTCATATAATAATGCGGACTTGTTTCCGGTTTTTCCGTTAACCGGGAGATCCGGACAAACGGATATAGACGTTCATAATCGGCATTGGGAAGTCCGTACAATTTTTTCAGATCTTCCGCTTTCTGAAATCGACCACCTTTTTCCAGGTAGTGAAAAATAGTTTGGGTTAGACGGTCGGTCAATCCCAGACGAATCCAATCGGCCGGGTGAATCTTATTCGGATCAAAATAAAACATATGAATCTCAGCATTCTGATCAGCTTTCCCGGAGTCGCCGGCTGCCGAAAATATTTTTTGTTGATCATATCGGTCATGGCGGTCTTCTTTATTCGATGAATCGGATACACGTGAATTAAACTTCCGTGCTTCCTCCTTTATTTTATTATACGTTTCCGGATCGCGGTCTCCCGGAGAAGATTTAAAAAAATAAGGAAGTATAAAAAATATACTGATCAGCAAAAGCAGAAAAAGAACGCCATAGCGTTCTTTTCTGGTAAAGGTCAAATATCCACGAATCGTTTCCCACATACCCTTTTTATCAAAGATAAAACCCGTAAAGGGGGAAGACTATACCCTGTAAGTGGAAATCATATCTCTACATCTACCGTCCAAAACCTTTTATCTTTTTAGTAGTAATAATATTTACGCGGATGTACTGGTCGGGGTTGTCTTGCCGGGTGTTGATATGCGGGCAGCACCTTACCCAATCCGATAATTAAACCCACATTGAATCCAAATTGCAACAAGCCGGGATTAGTGATATAGGATCCTCCCGGATCACCCCAATAGCCAAAATAATATCCCGAACTGGTCGGGGCGGTTCCAAGTAACCGTGCACTCAGGCGAATTCCAAATTGCGGATTTACAAAAATATCCGCACCTGCCTGGAATCCGTAAGCAAATGCCGCATTGCTTGAAAAACTGTTTGGAGAAGGAGTAAAAATCGCTGCACCCAGATCGGCACCCATAAACAATGATACCGGAGATTCGGGTAGAGGAAACCTGGATACCGGTCCGGCCATGATATAATTTATTCCTGCACTTGTTTGATAGGTGGGCGCGTCTCCCGGGATAGCACCATAATTATACAATTTCGCGGGAGCCTGCATTCGGTTATAGGCTATCTCGATTCCCAGATGCCGGTTGAAATTAAACTGAAAGGATCCGCCATAATTAAAGGCTGCGTCTATTCTGCCAAAAGTGTTGGCGAAATCTAATTTGTCTCCAAAAGTATAACCACCGGTCGGTATAAATTCAATCGATGATTGTGCGAAAGAAACGCCAAACATACAGCACATTAAACCGGATATGAGGATCCATTTTTTCATACAGTGTAGTTTTACTTCTTCTTAGGACGTAAATTCTATTGATTGGTTTAAAACCTGGCTGTCTCTTAGTGTTAAAAGCTTCTTAAAGCTTAAAGCATAAAGCGCAACGCATAAAGCCCTATTTAAAACGTCTGAGAATGCTTTATATTTTCCCATTCCGGGAAGAGGGTAAAGGGAATTACTCTTTTATAAAGTCTGGCATTACGCTTTACGTCCTAAGCTTTCATCTTTAGCCCGTCATAAGCAAGTTCTATGCCTTCGGGGAGCTTTGCCATAACATCGGCGTGTTTGCCCAGCTGGTGACTGATATGCGTAAAATAAGCCTTAGGAACATCCAGCTCCCTGGTCAGGGCGATCGCTTCATCCAGATTAAAATGTGATATATGCTTTTCGATCCTGAGTGCATTTAGCACGAGGATCCGGGAGCCAAGAATTTTTTGTTTCTCTGATGCTTCTATCCGGTTCGCATCTGTGATATATGTAAAATCACCAAAGCGGAACCCCAGCACAGGCATTTTCAGATGCCAGACCTGGATGGGTATTATGCGGATATCGCCGATCATGAATGGATCCGTGGCGATAGTATTCAACTGGATCTCGGGGACACCGGGATAACGAAAATCAGTAAACGCGTATGGAAACTCACGGATGATTACTTCCTGCGTCATTTCGTTTGCGAATACCGGCATGGGTTTACCTGAAAAAAAATTGAATGCGCGAATATCATCAAGCCCGGCAATATGATCTTTATGCGGATGCGTAAAAAGGACCGCATCCAGCTTGGTGATATGCTCCCGCAGCATCTGGTAACGGAAATCAGGCGTTGTATCGACAACGATCCTGGTAGTGGATGATTCCACCAGAATACTGGATCTGAGTCTATTATCTTTTTTATCCGATGAATGACAAACCGGACAGGGACAGGCAATCATGGGAACGCCACTGCTGGTGCCAGAACCAAGAAAACTGATTTTTAAAGAAGGAAATTCCACGTGCAAAAATAATTGAAAACCAATGATCAGCTCTGGAGTTTGAGCAGGTTTTCCAAAACCTTCCGGCTTTCCGGTAAAAGTGATTCCGGATCAAAATTCAGTTGGGGAAGAATATCGATCAGTGTATTAATGCGCCCTTCCAGAGTGAGAAATTTATTCAGCACCAACACTTTTTTTTCTTCCAGAATACAATATCCGCTTTGAAAGTTTCCACGCTCATAACGTACTACATATCCTGTTTCATGGAGCAGTTTTTCTATTTTATCCAGTGTGGTAACGGTATATTTCATGGTTCAAAGTTGAGAAAAGACGCTGAATATGAGGGAATCACTTTTCCACAGATAGTTGACAGATGACAGTTGCTGTGCCGGAAAAAGCTTTACGCCTTACGCTTTACCGACCATTTTTATTACCGGAATAATCATTTCTTCCATACTCACACCTCCGTGTTGAAAGCTATTACGGTAATAGTTGGCAAAATAATTATAGTTATTCGGATAACAGAGGAATCCGTCTCCTTTCGCGAAAATGAAAGAAGAATTGATTGTAGGAACAGGTAATCCGGCCTCCTTCGGATCCCGGAAAGCCAGCACTTCCCTGGGTTCATAATTCAGATTGCGGCCATGTTTGTATCGCAGGTTTGTAGTCGTTTGTTTATCACCAATCACTTTGTATGCAGTCTTGACCCGTACACTTCCGTGATCCGTGGCCAGTATAACCGTTATTTTTTTATCCGAAATCTTTTTCAGTGCCTGGTGCAGAGGGGAATGTTCAAACCAGCTTGCTGTTATACTGCGGTAACTCGCTTCGTCACTGGCCAGCTCCTTGAGCACTTCCATTTCCGTGCGCGCATG
Source organism: uncultured Bacteroidota bacterium (assembly GCA_963759335.1). GTDB lineage: Bacteria > Bacteroidota > Bacteroidia > Chitinophagales > Chitinophagaceae > Puia. Next base: position 475,362 of record CAVWYU010000017.1, on the reverse strand, counting down.
GCTTAACATGTCTACAAAATTATAAACAATTACATTCAGATCATTATTCATCAGATTCAGCACATTGTTTACAAGATCCTGCCCCGCCTGGTGATTTAATACTTTCGTATAAGATGTTTTCAGATGATCCATCTTCAGCCGTTTCAGCTGTGCACGAAAAAATTCTTCTTCAGCCATATTTTTTCCGCCTTCCTCTTCATCATTTTTCCAGAGGTTGGGAAACTGGGCATTTATTTCCACCGGCATCAATCCCGCAAAAATGGCATTGCGGCAATACTGCGTAGCCGTGGGTAGAATACTGTAAAAAGTTTCCTCCGTCTGAATGCGGAAACTCTGTGCAAATACAGGCTGGATAGCTTTCCACTGGTCGAAACGAAGATTATCAATCAGCACAAAAAAAACAGGCACCCCTTTTTCAAGGCTCGGAAATACTTTATTGCGAAGCAGATTATGGCTCATTACAGGCGCTTCAGTTGTTTTTGCTGAAATCCATTTTGTATAATTTTTTGAAATAAACTTGAAGAACTCTGTATTGGCCTCCTGTTTCTGTGTCTGAAAAACTTCCTGCATTTCCGGGCTGTTACTCTTTTCCATTTCAAGTTCCCAATAAACAAGTTTCCTGTACAGATCCATCCATTCCGTATAATTCGGATTACTGTTCAAAGTCATAAACAATTCCCGGAACTGCTGTTGATAGGCCGTAGTGGTAGTTTCAGCAACCAGTCTTCTGTTATCAATAATTTTCTTCAAACTGAGTAAAACCTGGTTCGGATTCACCGGCTTGATCAGGTAATCGCTGATTTGTCGTCCGATGGCCTCATCCATGAGATTCTCGGTTTCATTTTTCGTTATCAGTACTACCGGAATCTGTTGATTGGTTTCCTTTATTTTAGCAAGTGTTTCCAATCCACTGATACCGGGCATGGATTCATCGAGCAGTACGACATCCACTGCGTTTTCTTTCACAAAATCAATGGCATCCAGCCCATTTGTCATAGCATTTACTTCATATCCTTTATTCTGCAAAAAAAGAATATGGGAATGCAGGCTGTCAATTTCATCGTCTACCCATAGAATGGTTCCTAATGGCATGATTTCTTATTTCGTATTTCTAAAGATAGTTTATCAGTCAGTCATTCCTAAATTTGGTGCCCGGAATGGATTCTTTTAACAAAATCAAAATGGGCACAGGATCTCAAAAAATTATCAACGACCCGGTTTATGGATTTATCACCATCGATCACCCGTTGATCCTGGAAGTGATCCGGAATCCATTTTATCAGCGATTGCGCCGGATACAGCAAATGGGCTTTGCCAACCTCGTATATCCTGGTGCAGTACATACTCGTCTTCATCATTCCCTGGGAGCTTACCACCTGATGTGCAATGCGCTTTCTGTGCTCAAAGGAAAAGGTATCGAAATTACCGAACAGGAAGAACTGGGTGCAAAACTGGCCATCCTGCTGCACGATGTCGGGCATGGGCCTTTCTCTCATGCACTTGAGAACAATCTGATCGAAAACCTGGACCATGAATCCATTTCACTGCAGATAATGCAATGGCTGAACCGTGAAATGGAGGGACAGCTTAGTACGGCCATTGCCGTTTTTACCAATCTTTATCCAAAAAAATTTCTGCACCAGCTGGTGTCCGGTCAGCTCGATGTGGACCGTATGGATTATCTCAACCGGGATAGTTTTTTTACAGGTGTTTCAGAAGGTGTGATTGGTTATGACCGCATCATTCATATGCTCACAGTGCACAATGGCGAACTGATGGTACAGGAAAAAGGAATTTATTCTATTGAAAAATTTCTCGTCGCCCGCCGGCTTATGTACTGGCAGGTATATCTGCACAAAACAGTTGTAAGTGCTGAAAGTATGCTGGAGAAAATAATACAGCGTGCAAGAGAAAAGATCCGGAGTGGCGACAAACTGTATTCCGGATCCGAATCCCTGGATTTTTTTCTGTCCCATTCGCCCCAGGATCCGTCGGAATACCTGGAAGCATTTAGTATGATGGATGATAATGATATCCTGAGTGCACTAAAACTTTGGATGAAAGAAAACGATCCGGTATTATCCAATCTCAGCGCAATGCTCATTAACCGGCGTTTGCTCAAGGCAAAACTTCAGGCGGACCCGTTTGACGGCGCATTACTGGAAAAATATCTGAACGAGGCTGCCCCCCTGCTGAATATCTCAAAAAAAGATGCAACTTATTTTGTATTTACCGGCGAACATAACAATACGACGTATGATCCGACGGATGAAAAAATTAATATTCTTTTTAAAGACGGGACCGTGCGCGATATTTCGCAGGTTGACAATGCCCTGATTCACCGGAGCCTGTCTACAGCGGTTAAAAAATTCTATATTTGTTACGTAACGGGGGAATCATTTAACTGACTTTCATACCAAATTTATTTCTATGCAATTTTCTGCTGCCCAGATAGCTGCGTTAATAAATGGTAAGCTGGAAGGTAATCCGGAAGTGCTGGTGGACAACTTTGGCAAAATCGAAGATGCACAAACGGGTCAGCTTGCGTTTCTGGCGAATCCGAAATATGAAGAATTTCTGTATAGCACCCGGGCTTCCATCATCATAGTCAACGACAATCAGGTACTGAAAGAAAAGATCGAAGCCACACTCATTCTGGTTCCGGATGCTTACCTCGCTTTTGCTTCCCTGCTATCCAAATACCAGGAGATGATGAACCAGCAACTCACCGGTATACAGGAACCCGTGTATATTTCTAAATCTGCTTCACTCGGCGAAAATGTTTTTATTGGAGCTTTTGCCTACATAGGCAATCATGTAAAACTTGGAAAAAATGTAAAAATTTATCCGCAGGTGTACATTGGTGACGATGTTTCAATTGGCGACCATTCCGTTATTTATCCGGGTGTTAAAATATATCATCGTTGTGTAATCGGAGAATATGTAACCATTCATGCAGGATCAGTCATCGGCGCCGATGGATTTGGTTTCGCTCCGCAAACAGATGGCAGCTTTAAGAAAATTCCGCAAATGGGTAATGTGGTTATTGAAGATTATGTGGAAGTAGGCTCAAACGCCACGATCGACCGGGCCACCATTGGATCAACGCTTATCAGAAAGGGCGTGAAACTCGATAACCTCATTCAGATTGCACATAATGTGGAGATCGGCAGCAACACTGTCATCGCAGCGCAAAGTGGTGTGTCCGGCAGTACAAAACTCGGCAAAAATGTGATGGTCGGCGGCCAGGTAGGGATTGTGGGTCATATCCAGATTGCAGACGGGAGTAAAATTAATGCGCAAAGCGGTGTTACAAAATCTATGAAAGCACCCAATAGTGCGGTCACGGGAAGCCCGGCGTTTGATTATACAAGTGCCCTGCGTGCTCAGGCTGCCGCCCGCAAACTTCCCGAATTTGAAAAAAGAATTATTGAGCTGGAAAAACTCATTCAACAATTCCTGGCGGAAAAAGTCTCTTAAGCAGGAGGCGTAAAGCCCAAAGCAATGGCAGATTTATTTTAAAATTTTAAATTCTTCAAATAATAAAAATGGCGGATCAATCTGCATTTCTCAATGCCGTAAAATCGGGATATACTTTTAAATCAGAATCCGTCAAGATCGGGATCGGTATGCTGGATGGTAAGGCCATTACCGGCGCTGATATAAATCTTCCGCTAAAAACCATGAATCGTCATGGTCTGATCGCCGGGGCCACAGGCACCGGTAAAACAAAAACTCTTCAGATGATCAGCGAGTCTTTGAGTAACGCCAGTGTACCCGTGCTGGTCATGGATATAAAAGGCGACCTCAGCGGAATTGGCGCCGCCGGCACGGTAAATGATAAAATCAACGAGCGGTGTGCAGCCATTGGAATTAAGTATGAGCCCCAGGCTTTCCCCGTCGAATTCATGACCCTGAGCAACGAAAAGGGCGTGCGGTTACGCGCCACCGTGAGTGAGTTCGGCCCCATTTTATTGTCCCGGATTCTTGAACTGAACGATACGCAGGAAGGGCTTGTTGCGATGATATTTAAATACTGCGATGATAATAAACTGCCGCTGCTGGATCTGAAAGATTTTATCAAAGTGCTTCAATATGTTTCGAATGAGGGAAAGGCAGAAATCCAGCAGGCCTATGGTCAGATCGCAACAACGTCTACCGGAACCATTCTGAGAAAAGTGATTGGATTACAACAGCAGGGCGCGGATGTTTTTTTTGGTGAGAAGAGTTTTGAAGTAGCCGACCTGATGCGTATTTCAGATGACGGACGGGGAGAAGTAAATGTTCTGCGTGTTACTGACCTGCAGGATAAACCAAAATTGTTTTCGACATTCATGCTGCAACTGCTCGCGGAATTGTATGCATCCAGTCCGGAAGAAGGAGATGTCGAAAAACCAAAGCTGGTAATATTTATCGATGAAGCACATTTGGTATTTGAAGAAGCAAGCGACGCACTCTTAAAACAAATAGAAACGATTATAAAACTGATCCGGTCCAAAGGCATTGGTATTTTTTTCTGCACGCAAAATCCGACGGATGTTCCCGCCGGAGTACTGGCGCAACTGGGATTGAAAATTCAACATGCCCTGCGTGCATTCACTGCCAACGACCGGAAAGCAATCAAACAGGCAGCTGAAAATTATCCAACCAGTGTTTTTTATAAAACGGAAGATCTCATCACCGGATTGGGAATCGGAGAGGCCCTGGTGACTATGCTGGACGAGAAAGGCGTTCCTACCCCACTAGTGCATTGTATGATGGCGCCACCCAGGAGCCGGATGGATATTCTGACGCCGGCAGAAATAGACTCGATTACGGCGAAGTCTAAACTCATTCCAAAATATAACCAGGTAATAGATAGCGAAAGCGCATACGAAATTCTCACGCAGAAGCTTCAGGATGCGGCTAACAAAAATCCCGCAGCCCCCGTTAAACCGGGCGCTAAACCCGAACCCTCCACACTGGAAAAAATACTGAACAGCGGTGCAGCAAAACAAGTAGAAAGAACAGCTGCCAGTATGATCACCAGAGGACTGCTGGGAGCGCTGGGTCTGGGTGGTCGAAGCAGTTCAAAAAAGTCCGGATGGTTTTAGTTTATAACCGATAAATTTTTTATTATGAAACACCCGATACCAGCCGTTAACAGAAGGAAATTTCTTCATCACGCTGCGATAACAACCCTGGGTACGGGTGCACTAAATATTATTCCGCTATTGGATTTTGCGCAGTCACCGCCTGATCCCACGATCAATATTATTGGTCCAAGAGAAGGTTATTCAATGCAAATTGGAATTCTGGTATCGCAGATGGACTGGGTCAGAGCCAGCGTGATCCACGCAACAAAAGGTCTTACACAACCGGAGCTCGACTTTCTGGTAGATCCTCAATCCAATTCGATCGGCGCATTACTCATGCATTTGGCTGCTACTGATGCAATATATCAGGACCTTACTTTTTATAATCTGCAAAATTTCAGCCCTGCGAATAAAACGAAATTTGGAGTAGCCATGGAATTGGGAGATGAGGGCAGAAAACAAATTAAAGGGCATGACCTGAATTATTATATAAATATCATGACGGAAGTCCGCGAAAGTACATTGAAGGAATTTAAAAACAGAGACGATAAATGGTTCCAGGAAGTGGATCCCGAATTCTTTGGCGGACCTACAAATAATTTCTGCAAATGGTTTCATGTTTGCGAACACGAAGCCAATCACCGGGGTCAGATGACGGTAATCAGAAAACGATTACCGGGGAATCATTCGAAAGGAGAGTGAATCAGGCTTAAAGCCGGAAGGCTGAAACTATCTATCATTTACAAGTTCGATTTGCAGTCAGCCATTAACGCCTGCCTCTGAATCCGCCGCCCCCGCCAAATCCGCCCCCGCCAAATCCGCCACCACCAAAACCACCGCCTCCGCCGCCAAAGCGATCACCGCCACCACCACCCCACCCTCCGCCACCATGGCTACCACCTCCCCCACCCCATTGGCTGGCCCCGGCATTACCACGACTGCGTGATTGTGCAGCGCTGGAAATTTCGGGTGAAGGTGCAGCTGCCGAAGGTCTGGACGCACCAGATGCAGAAGACGTGGGTTTTGTTCCGGATGTGGGTGTCCAGCTACCGTTTCCACCATATTTATTCCATCCGTTTCCGGTATTCTTATAAACATTTCCGTCCTTGGCAGCATACATGTCGCCATTCCCGGCCTTTGCAACGCCTCCGCTCCCATTGGGGCCAGAACCGGCCATCGCTTTTCCGCCGTTTGTATTACGGGCGCCGGCCACCGTTTGACCATAATCATTGGTTGCATGCCCGGTTTGGGTGGCAGTACCGCGGCCATTGTTGTAAACAGAAGTTCCCGCCTGACCATTAGGGCCGGAACCCTGACGCGTGGCGGCAGATGCGCCCGTGTACGGATTATATGCCTGCCCCGCGCTCCTTGTGCCATATGGCGTTGATACCGATGCTCCGCGCGCCATAGTGCCCGTATATGGATTATAAGCCTGACCGACGGTTCTGGAACCATAAGGGCCATAAGCCGTAGCACTTCTTCCATACGTGCCGGTATAAGAATTATAGGATGCCCGGTAGGTGACACCTCCATAGGCATATGGATGATAAGCGTAAGCTCCATAGGTATACATGCCACCATAACAAATAGGAAAACCAACGGGTGGATAATAAAAATAAGGAGGCGCATACCACCCGGTACCGGAAGCTATAATGACTCCAACACCTACACCAACTATAAATGCCCCCATATAGCCGGCGGTATAACTTGCCTGAACAGTCCCGGTACTGGTGACCGTTTGTGTTACATAGGTTACGTTATATACCGGAGAACTGGATGGGATCGTATAGATAACCTGTGGTATGGATGTGGCCACAACCCATGGTCCCTGCGGAGTGGATGAAACATACCACAATGCGTTGAGACATGCGTAGTAGGAATTGCCGCTGACCATGATTACTTTGTCTGTTGTGTTTTGTGCATAAGAAAGCGAAGTGCCTTCAATGCCGACAAATTTTGGATCGCCGGAATAACTGATCGTTACCGGCGGAATTGCTTTGGGATCCACGTCTACTTTCGTTGGAATTTGGGCAATCATTACGGCGTCGGCTGCCTGGTCAGTTCCCGGCACAGCGCTGAGAACAGATGCGGCAGGACTCGATGCAGGTATCCTGGCAAAATCAGCTGGCAGATTCGGTGTGGCGTAAACCCAGGGACCGTTTAAACTGGGAGCACTAAACCACCTGCCGGATGTCAAAAAGTAGTATAGGGATGTCTCACTGGAAAAGAATACATAACTGGATGTGTTGGAAGCATATCTTAAACTGGTTTCGGGAATAGCTTTCATGGAAGGCGTTCCCTGAAAAAGAATGATTTCGGCCGGACTGGTGGAATAAAAAACCATCGGAAAACCGGCTGATTTCTTGGGTGCAGGCAAAGCGTCTTTAAGCACTTTCGTCCAGTTTTCATCCTTGGCCAGCCCTGTCAGTGCCTTGGGCAACTTGCCGGTATATGTCCAGGGGCCCTGTAACTGTTGGGACGTTTGCCACTCTGTTCCGTCAAACAAATAATACACATTGGTCTTTGGATCCTGAAATAAGGGCCAGTTCGCATTAAATACATATTTCATACCTCCCTTACTGGCTTCTGTAACTGCTGCTTCTCCCTGTAACTGAATCAGGATGGCAGGATTGTTACTCACATAAATGGTAGGCGGATCATTTTTCAGATTGGATACCCCCGACGGATTTTGTATTTTTGGAGTGGCCGCCACGATTCTGTCCATCGAAACAGTAACCGTCCTGGTCGGATCAAAAAATTCTCTTACTTTCTGACCCATGGACGCCGCTGTGGCTTCATCTAAAGACGGAAAGTGTACATCGCTGACAGATATATTAAAAATGCTGACCATCCTGGTATATGTATCCACAGTTGTTGAAGCTGTGATATAAACAACTCCGACAACTTCTTTTTGCTGGTACGGAGTAAGCGAAAAAGCCATCCTGAATTTCAGCGTTGTGTAATCAGGCCAATCCTCAACCTGTGGTGTATAAAGAACCAGCACAGTGCCGCTATTCGTCAGCTGTCTGGGCCAGCCCGGATCCTGTGCGAATGAACTTATCGAAGTAAACAGAATAAACAAGATTGAATAGATTCTCTTTTTCATATTTTAAGATTCAATGATACAACTCTGAATAAGAATACAGTGCCGGCCCCAATCATTTCGGAGACATACTAACGATAAAAGGCAGGTGTATAAATGTTTTTACAGAAGGATAACGGATTATAAAGTTAATCCTGTTCACTTAAAAATTTAACGGCGCGGGATCAAATAATCGGACTTAACAGTTAAATATTGGTTGGCGGTTTTTAGTTGGCCGTTAGGCGGTTAACAGATGAAGATGACAATAACGGTGAGATGGTGGAATGTTGGAAGTTGATCCTGAATCGAATGATGAACAATGAACGATCCGCAAAACGCAGGCGTTACGCGTTAGGCGTTAGGCGTTAGGCGTTAATATTAATGAACCACAATCACAAATCCTTTTCTGAATTGCATGGCTTTCGTATCTGTATTTCGATAAGTTGCCATCCATACGAAAGTCCCGCTCTCGGCAGGTGTACCATTATAGGTGCCGTTCCAACCTCTGCTATAGTCATTTGAAAGAAAAATAATCTTACCATAACGGTCAAAAATCTGCAACCTGTATTCAGTCATGTTGCAGGGATGGAGAGGACGGAAAATATCATTTACTCCATCGCTGTTTGGTGTAAACGCATTGGGGAGAATAAGGTCGCAAGTGCAAACCTTTCTTGAAATATGTACTGCCGCCGTATCGTACCCGCATCCATTGTGTGCAATCACCCGGTATATGCCCGAATCGCCCACGGAATAAACCATGGCCGCACTACCGTCCTGCCATGTAAAATCATTGGCGTTTGTTTTAACATGAAGTATAAATTCTTCGCCTGCACAAAGGGTTGTGTCGCGGCCGATATTCAAATCCAGGCTGTCATTAAAAGTCACCTGAAGACTGTCTTTGTAAATACACTGACCCACTTGTGCCACGACATTGTATTTTCCCGGTTCGTACACATAATAGGTAGACTGTTTGGTTTGATTCTGGTCATCCCGCTGGGGTGGATCAGAAACCCAGTTATAGATTCCGGTTCCGAAATCTGCGTCCAGAATCAGGGTGCTGCCTTTGCAAATCGCGGTATCATGAAAATCCAGATTTTTATTCCCGCGATACAGGATTTCTACCGTATCCACCACTTCGCACTGACTGGCTACAGTTACAAATGCCCAGTAAAACCCCGCACTCCCAACATTGATTGTTTGTGTTTGTTCCTTCGTGCTCCACATGTAAGCAGAAGCTCCTGTTACATCTGCCGTAACAGGAAAAATTTCTTTAGGGCATAACAGTGTATCAGGTCCCAGTGAAAATGGCGGTGCCGCAAAATGGGAATATGTAATATTGACCGTGTCTTTAAAAGTTCCGCAACCCGGCACAGTCGCTGTGGCAATATATTGTCCGCCTGGCGCCTGCGTCAATAACTGACCCTGATTTGCCCCGGCTATCAAACTGCCATTCAGTTCCCAACTATAATTCCCGTTTTGTGTAGCCGCATTCAGCGTAAGAGTATCCCCGGCACACATCACATGATCATCGCCGAGTTTTATTTCAGGCAGATTACTAAAGAATATGCCAATAGAATCTGTAACAGCGCAACCATCTATTTTCACTGTATAAACGCCCGTCTTTTTTACATGCAATACCGGCATGGTAGTCAGACTATCATCATTCCATTGATAAAAAGCACCAGTAATCGACGGTGCGTTGAGACTGGTATCTCCTTTTTCACAGAGATAAATGTCGGGGCCAAAATTATAATTAACGGGTACGATCACATGAATGGTATCCGTTAGCCGGATTGTATCACCAGCATTAACAACCAGCAGGGACACAGTGAAATCACCCGGACTGGCGTATAAATGAGTGGGCAGTTTAGTGCCTGCAGTATTGTAAATACCGGAAGCGGGATCTCCAAAATTCCAGGCCACTTTTTGAGGGAAATCCACACGGTCGAAAACGGATGCATTAAACGCAATCTTATAATTGACACAGGTGGAGTTATAGGTAATACTGTCTTTCTGGCCTATTGCCGAAAAAAATAAAAAGCAGGTACCCATTACCGTGAGTAAATGATATGGTAAGTATCTGATCAATTCGGGGCTTTTATCATGGTTCTTACCTGTTGCACTGAACCGTATTGTAATCTGGCATAATAAACACCGGTTGCCAGGTTGCTGCCGTTAAAGACAACGGTATATTCACCTTTGTCGAAATCCGCACTCACAGGTACGGCAATCAGTTTACCGGATACATTAAATATCTGAACCATCGTATATCCGCCATCAGTTTTAAATGTGATGGTCGTTGAGTTCACGAAGGGATTCGGATCATTGCGAATCAGTTTGTCTCCCATCGTATTGGGAGGCTGAACAAGAGTGCAGGCTGATGCTTCTATCAATGGCAGATACTGATAATTTTTGTATAACATTGTACTGACATCAGCCGGATCCACGCAAAACCAGTCACGCAGCACAGTTGCATATACGGATCTGAAATCGTATTGCATAGGCAGGCTCGAACCGGCATCTAATGATGAAGGCAGGTCGGGAGGATTACCCAACACCCCCTGTTTGACGGGTTCACCAAATAAAAATACCGGTTGTGCGGCGCCGTGATCCGTGCCCGCACTGCCATTGGATTTGATTCTTCTGCCAAATTCAGAAAAAGTCATTCCCATCACCCGCTTGCCAATACCCAATTGCGATACATCCGCCTGAAAAGCCGAGATAGCTTCAGACACCTGTTTCAGCAATTGTGCATGGTTTCCGGTGGAAGTATTTCCTGCCTGCACCTGCGCGCCATGAGTATCAAAACCACCCATACTTACCATATACACTTTTGTTTTTAATCCACCAGCAATCAGTCTTGCAACTGTTTTCAACTGAGCAGCTAGATAATTATTTGCCGGATAAGGAGCCTGCGCAGCGGACTTCGCAGCGGCGCTGACGATCACATCGGCATACCTGTTGGTTTGTCTTGCGACTGTTCTGAGATAAGTCAGTTCTGTACCCATGGGTGATTCCGGTACGTCGTCAGTGGTCGCATTGATGAGATTATAAAAATCAATGTCTGTCGGAACGGCCATAGCGGTAAACCCGCCGGGACCCATAAAACTTTCTGATATCACCGAGCCAATTTGTATCGCCAGCGGGTCCGGCATAGTCGCATTGGGATATCCGATTGGAAAATTTTCATAAGAAGTACTCAGGAACCGTCCTGCCCATCCGGTTGTAAGGTATTGATCCGCATCCGCACCGGTGAGCCATATATCGGTGGAACGAAAATGAGATTCATTCGGTTCCGGATAACCAACCGAATATAAAATACCAAGCTTGTCTTCATTATACAATTTTTGCATCCCGGTCATGGATGGATGCAAACCGGATTTTGCATATCCGCCCAAGGGCAGCACTTTATCTTCCGGAATGGCAATATTCTGGCGAAGCCCCAGGTAATCACCATAATTTATCAATGGAACAATCGTATTTAGCCCGTCATTTCCGCCGGCCAACTGGATAACGACAAAAACATGATCGTTATCTGCGGCACCTGCCAAAGATTCAAAAAAACCGGCAGCGCCAAATGCCTTCACAGTAAAACCATTCACGAGTGAGGGGAAGATGGCAGTTGCCGGAATCATATTTTTTAAAAAATGTCTTCTTTTCATAGCAGTGGATTCGGTTTATGAAAGATGATACTCCGGAAGATTCATCAAATACTTATACAATGATTGCAAACGGCTGAATACAGTTCCTCTGGCAACATCATCTGCCGGATTAGCCACATACGCGTTCCAGGCGCCCGTCCAATAATAGTCCGTCGTTAATCCACCGAGCAGAATAGTTTGTTTCAGACTGGTAATGGTTTCAGCCGAAACAGGCACACGATATAGTATATCCAGAGAGTCACTGATCAGTTGATTTGGATCTGCGGGATTCGCCAGTGAGCTGGCAAAGACAATCGGATCTATGATCAGCGGAACCATATTCATCATCGTACCCGATGTAATCATCTGATCTGTGAATGCATTACGTTGTGTGTAGGTTACAGAATTGATCCAGAGCTCATGATAAGCAGTTCCCTGATAGTATGCGTACCATCCTGCCACCTCCGGGATGCGAAGAATTTCCTGTTGCAACATGGCAGTCGTATGCAAAATAATTTCCCACACACTATAGGAGGACCCGTAGTCAGAAGGATCCGGCATCCTGACCTGGAACTCACGCATCAGGCCTAAAACAAAGTCCAGCGGGCTTTTTATTAAACAGGCGCTGGAATACGCCAGATTATAAAAATGATCACTCTTCAAAAGAACGGATAAGACAGTGGATATATCATAACCGCTGTTACGAAAAACAGTTGCGAGTGGGGAAATGATATTCGCCTCAATATTATCATCGATTTTATAATAAACGAAAAAACTATAAATCTGCCTGCAGATGAATTTAGCTGCCTCCTGGGTACTGAAAATCATATTCAGCAAGTCATCCAGTTCTCCCGCACCTGCTGCGCCGGACCGGCCTGTAATGATTGTACTTCCATAAAAATTTGAAAAGGATTTATTCTGATCATCGTGCCCTGCCACATCAAATACATAATTAAAATTACTGTCTATGGAATGACCCGTTAGCACGCGCGCGGCAGCACGTACATCATCTTCTGTATAATGGGATCCTGGTCCCTTTCCGACTGCATATAATTCCTGTAACTCCCGACCATAGTTTTCATTGGGAGAAGTTTTTTTATTGGTATTGCCGTTGAGATAACAAAGCATCGCAGGACTTAATGTCATTTGTTTTATCAGCTGTTTGAAATTGCCCAACGCATTTGACCGCAGGATGAGATAATAGTCATACCAGGGCCGGGCGGGGATATCATCAAGGTGCAAAAGTGAATCAACACCAAAATGATTGTGCCAGAATAATGTGAGCTTTTCGTGAATACTTCTGTTTTCGTTGAGCATCTGTCCGATCCACCAGCACTTCAGAGAATCTAAACGCATTTCATTCATCTCCGAATCAGGATAGTCAACACCTGTGTTGATCCACGTATCCCAGGCAGCAACACCGGTGGGATCTGTATATCCATTGGAGCTATATGAATTCAGCGGAACGGTTGCAGGCGCAGGTGTAGCAGTAAGCAATTGATCAACCGCCTGAGACATGGTAAGACCGAGAAAATAATTGAGATCATCAACCTTCACACCGAAAAGAGTTCTTTTCAGAAGGTGTACCACTTCAGTGGTTGTCCATTCGCCGGAATATTCATCTAATCCATCTGCTAATGCAAAACGCCGGCGCACAGTTTTACCCGATTGGGTAATGGCTGGTTTTTCCATGGATTGGTTGTTTTATTGGATTTGGATTGCCAGCTTTGAAATAGCAATTAGTGTTCCAAAAAACTGATTAATTTTGCATCCTACAATCAAAAACATGGAGTTCAGAATTGAGAAAGATACGATGGGTGAAGTAAAAGTACCATCGGATGTTTATTACGGCGCGCAAACACAGCGAAGCATCGAGAATTTCAAAATTGCCCCGGATATCAGTCGTATGCCAAAAGAAATCATCCGCGCGTTTGCGTACCTGAAAAAAGCGGCGGCCCTTACAAATTTTGACGCGGGTATTCTTTCAGAAGAAAAAACAAAACTGATTGGTCAGGTTTCTGACGAGATCCTGGAAGGCAGTCTGGACGCGTATTTCCCGCTGGTCGTGTGGCAAACAGGCAGCGGCACACAAAGTAATATGAATGTAAATGAAGTGATCGCATACAGGGGCCATGTTTTACATGGCGGTTCACTGAAGGACAAAGAAAAATTTTTACATCCAAATGATGACGTCAATAAATCTCAATCTTCCAACGATACTTTTCCAACGGCAATGCATATTGCAGCGTATAAAGTACTCATGGAAGTTACGATACCCGGAATAGAAAAATTACGCAATACCCTGGCGTCAAAATCCAGGGAATACAGGCACGTGGTCAAAATAGGCCGCACGCATTTTATGGATGCAACACCGTTAACACTCGGCCAGGAATTTAGCGGTTATGTTTCACAACTCGATCACGGTCTCAAAGCAATAAAAAACACATTGCCTCATTTATCTGAGCTGGCACTGGGCGGCACCGCTGTGGGAACCGGTATCAATACACCGGAGTTTTATTCTGAAAATGTAGCAGCTCATATTGCGAAACTGACAGGACTACCTTTTATAACCGCCGAAAATAAATTTGAAGCACTCGCCGCACATGATGCCATTGTAGAATCACATGGCGCATTGAAAACGGTTGCTGCATCCCTTATGAAAATCGCAAATGATATCCGTATCATGGCTTCAGGGCCGCGGAGTGGTATTGGCGAACTATTTATTCCTGACAATGAACCGGGATCATCCATTATGCCGGGCAAAGTAAATCCTACGCAGTGTGAGGCACTCACAATGATTTGTGCCCAGGTAATGGGAAATGACGTGGCGATCAATATGGGTGGTGCATTGGGAAATTTTGAATTGAATGTTTTCAAACCCATGATGATTTATAATTTTCTGCTGAGTGCGCGACTGCTTGGAGACGGATGCGTCAGTTTTAACGACAAATGTGCCGTCGGCATCAAACCCATTGAAGAAAACATCAGGAAGCATTTGCATAATTCGCTCATGCTCGTGACGGCCCTCAATCCAAAAATCGGTTACTACAAAGCGGCAGAGATCGCACAAAAAGCACACCTGGAAGGAACCACTCTCAAAGAAATGGCTGTTATACTTGGCTATTTGTCACCGTCAGAATTTGATGATTGGGTCGATCCGAAGAAGATGGTCGGAAAGACTGAATAATAATTATTATAGTTGTTAGTTGTTAGTTTTAGTTACAATTAATAACTAACAACTAACAACTATTTCAGGACCAAAATCTTCTGGGTGGTAACATTCGTTCCGTTTCCGTCCAGCATTTTAAATATGTATAACCCCGGAGGAATATTTTCAAGTCGAACGATAAAGTGACTGCTGGAAAAAGTCTCGGTCAGAACCCTTCTTCCCGACACGTCATACATCGTAACCATGAAAGGTTGGGTAAGGAAATCACGGCATAATACCTCCAGGTGATCTTTCGCCGGATTTGGAAAAACGATCGTCGTATTTATTTTCTCTTTCTTTACGATGGCTGGTGCCTGCTGCACTTCAAGCGTTCCCGGGAGATAAACCATTCGCAGGATATGACCTGGTGTTTTGGTTGCAACCGTAGCGCCTGTAAATCCGCCTGTGGGTCCGGAAGTGGAACCACTGCTGTCAATGGCCAGAAACAGTGTATCGCCTGTCGGGGCAATCGCGAGATCACGGATACGGTATTCATGCAGATAGGGAATCGTATCGGTTATCTGAGCCGTACTTGAACTATCGATTCCGGATCCGTCAGATTTTAACTTGAGCCGGTACATACCCAGTTTCAGAGATGTTACCAGTAATGAGTTTGCCCAACCGGGTATATATGTCTTATCATAAAAATCAATGCTCGAAGGCGCAATGGTCGGCCAGGTATAATTGGAAGCTCCGCTGGAAGGAATACTGTTGCCAGTCACATTAAAAAAAGAGAAAATAGGCTCCTTTACATTATTTGCAACACAAAAAGTTTTTTCATCGGCAATAATCTGGTTTGCGAGTTTATCGTTATTCGGATTTGCATCGGCCGTTGTATAATTATCATCGCACATGCCGGCCACTTTGGGCCATCCATAATTTCGCCCGGCAGAAATGATATTTACTTCATCATCCGATTTATCGCCATGTTCAGAATTATATAAAATATACTGTGCTCCTACATGCGCCCAGACCAGACCCTGTGCATTCCGGTGACCAAAAGAATACACCGCATTTATTTTACCGGAAACAGAGTTGGTAACCGGATTGTCATTCGGAATCCATGGACTATAGGCGCCATCATCCAGGTCGCCGTCATCCTCGGTGTTGAGGCGTAATACCTTTCCTTCATATACGTCTTTATTCTGCGCATTATTGGTTCTGAATCCGTTGTTAAACTGACCGGCACCCTGGTCACCGATCGTATAATAAAGATGATACATGCCGTCGCTTTCAGGCACCGGACTCACTTTTAATCTGCCGGAATTATGATCGTTACTACCCATGAGGTTATCTATCACGACGGTTGGTGAGCCCAGAGAATGTGTGGTCGTGTTGTACGTATAACGCAGGATTTTAGTTTTATAAAAGCATGGCTGATTTGAGACTGAACCTGAACCAGCGCAACTATTATTATTTGGAGACCCGCTGGTACCATATATATCATATACCATGGCGACATACACAAATGGTTTCCCTGTAAGCAATTGTGGATGCAGGGCAAGACCCATAAGTCCGCCCTGGGGTGCCGGATAACCATTTGGCATATCGTAATAATTGAACGAGGGAATACTGTTTAGATCAAGTAAAACGCGGTTGCCTTTGTTGCCAGGATGAATTTTCCAGATACGGTATCGGTGAGCTTCCGTGATCCAAAGAGAATCATCCGGGCCATACGTTATTTCCCAGGGAAAGCTGAGACCCTTGTTATGTGATGGTACATCGTAGAGCGGATATAATGTATCGATCTTAAAAAACTGACCGTTGAACGAAACGATCTGGCTATATCCGATAAAAGACAATAGGAGGCACGAAAGCACCAGCAGGAACTTTTTCATCGGTATCGGATTTGACAGTACGGTTTAGGCCGTATTATATCTAAACATACAAAAATTCAACCCCTTGTAAAATAGATAAAACCCCTGCCCGGAACTAGTAAAATAACGAGATTACAGCGAAAAATGTAAAACCCCGGTCGTCAGGGAACATGTCTAAAATAGCTGTATATCAGCAAATTAGAACAAATAAAATCCAACATTTAAAAAATGATTTGGGAATGCCTGGGATCAGCGCTTAGCGCGGTCATTGTCCCTGTGCCTTGGGACCTTAGCCCTATGCCTTCGCCTTAGCCTTAGCCTTCCCCTTAAGCCTTAGCCTTCGCCTTGAGCCTTCGCCTTGAGCCTTAGCCTTCGCCTTCCGCCTAACCTCAGGCATTCGCTGTTAAGCGTTCCGTGTTGGTTTCTGTTGGCAAATCCGACTTTTCGGGCAATTTCTTTACAAAGCGTTTCTGAAACAGAAAAAGGGCAATGACACCAATTGAAATAGAAGCATCGGCGATATTGAAAACGGGACTGAAAAATTCAAATTCATCTCCTCCCACAAACGGGAACCAAGCCGGATAATGAGTTTTAATAAGAGGAAAATAAAGCATGTCCACTACCCTTCCGTGAAGAAAGCCCGCATATCCATGAGGTGGAAAAATCTTTGCAACATGATCATAGGTGCTTTCTTCAAAAACCAACCCGTAAAACATGCTGTCTATCAGATTTCCCAGGGCACCAGCGAAAATAAGCCCGGCACAAATAATATAGCCCTTGTGATAATTTTTTTTGATCAGGGTACGTATATAGTAGATACCAAAAATCACAGCTGCCAGACGGAATAAGGTAAGGAACATCTTCCCGAAATTGCCGCCAAATTTCCATCCCCAGGCCATGCCTTCATTTTCGACAAAGAATAACTGAAATTTTTTGCCCAGCAGATGAATTCCATTGTCATATGGAGACACGGGTGAGCGATAGAAAGCATCCCAGGTATGACTCAGGGGCATATGTGTTTTTATCCAGATTTTCAGGGCCTGATCCGCAACAATGATTAATAATACGATGAAAATGATCTTTCTTTCTTTCATAATGAGCCGCAAAGATAATAAGTTAGGAAAAGATGAATCCCTTCCAATTTGTGAAAGCTTTATTCAAAATATACGCGTTTTACCCGTTGCGAGATTCCCGCCAGAATATCGTAGGGGATCGTGCCTGCCCAGTCTGCCAGTTGGGTTACAGATAAGGCGTTACCAAAAATAACCACTTCGTCACCCTCCATAGCATCCGGGATTTCCGATAAGTCGATCATCATCAAATCCATGCTGATACTCCCGATGGTTGGTACCAGTCTGCTCCTGTACCATACTTTTCCTGTCCCGTTGCCCAGGGCTCGCGGATATCCGTCAGCATATCCCAACCGGAGGGTTCCAATTTTCATGTTGTGTTCTGCCACCCCGCGACGGTTATAACCAATTGTTTCTCCTTTTGACAGATCCTTGATTTGCGCAATGGTGGTTTTTAGTGTGCCGACCTCCTTCAAATCCAATAATCCGGAAAAAGCCGGATCAATACCATATAAACCGATACCAATGCGCACCATATCCAGCTGCAGTGACGGGTCACGAACAATACCTGCTGAATTTGAAATATGTCTGATGAATGGATACCCCAGGGCTTCCCTGATACGTCCGGCCATTGACTGATAACTTTCAAATTGCTTTTGCGTGAATTCGTCCTGCTGGGCTTCTTCACTTGCTGCCAGGTGACTGAAAACGGACTGCACCCTGAAATCACCGGAAGTCAGATGTTCTGACAATTCTCCAACCTGCGATGCAGCAAATCCCAGCCGGTTCATGCCTGTTTCCAGTTCAATATGAACCGGAAACATATTTACAGCTTCCTGCTTTAACAGTTTTTGCAAAGCTGCCAGCCCGCGAAAGGAGTAGATCACCGGTTCGAGCTGCCACTCAAGCAGCGGGGCCAGGGCGCTCTCCTCCGTGTTCATAACGATGATGGGCAACCGAATACCCGCTTTTCTCAGCGTGACGCCTTCATCAACATAGGCTACGCCGAGATAATCTACTTTGTGAAATTCCAGCAGACGCGCAATTTCGAAGCCCCCCGTTCCGTACGAAAATGCCTTTACCATGGCCATGATCTTTGTGGAGGAGTGCAGTATCTGCTGATATTGTTTCAGATTTTGGGCCATTGCATCGAGATTCACTTCCATCAGCGTTTCATGAACCTGGAGCGACAACATCTGATCGATCCTTTCAAACCCATACACCCGTGCGCCTTTCAGGAGAATAGCCTCATCCCGGAATTCCAGTACCGGCAGGGTATCCAGCAGACTTTCAGTTGTTTTAAAAAAAATCTTTTCCCTTACACCCGAATCGATAAAAAACAAATCACTCACGGACAATTGCTCTCCAACGCCGATCAGCCGGTCCACCGGATATTTTTTCAAAAGAGCGGCCACTTCCTTATAGAGGGATTGCGGCTTTCTGCCAGTTTCAAGAATGTCAGACAGAATGAGCGTATGTTTAGTATGTTGTTTCTGCTGGAATAAAAAATCCAGCGCCATTTTCAGAGAACTGATATCGGCACTATAGCTGTCATTTATAACCGAAGAATGGTTAATGCCGGTTTTCATTTCCATACGCATGGCCAGCGGACTGAGCCTGTTCAGGCTGGACTGCAATTCAATAACCGGAACGGACAGATAAAGCATCACAGCGGTACAGGTCATCGCATTTTGTATCGATGCCTCATCTTCAAATCCAATATCCAGGTTCAGGTTTTCATTTTTGTAAATAAGCGTTACGGAAGTTTTTCCTTTTTGTTTATGTATTTCTTTTATTTGTATCGTTGCCTCCGAATTCTTCCCCACCGAAATCAGGCGTGTGCCCGGATGCAGAAAATGCCAGGCCAGGATGGTTTTTTCCAGTTCCGTTTGATCAGCGGAATAAATCAGGGCGGTTGCTTCAATAAACAACTCCAGTTTTTCAAGAATTTTAGCCTGTGTATTTTCAAATCCCTGGTCATGTGCCTCTCCGATATTTGTAAAAACACCGATCGTGGGTTTGATGATTTCTTCCAAAACTTTCATTTCACCCGTTTGGGAAATCCCCGCTTCTATAAGGGCCAGATCATTCGCTGCGCTGATCTGCCAAATACTCAGCGGCACACCAATCTGCGAATTGTAACTCCGCGGACTACGTACGATCCGGTACCGGTCTTCCAGCAATTGATTCAGCCATTCTTTAACAATGGTTTTTCCATTACTGCCCGTAATACCAATAACGGGGAGATCAAATTGCTGCCGGTGAAAAATTGCCAGGGATTGTAAAGCCCGGAGACTGTTTTTTACAAGAATAAAATTCGCCTCGGGATAATCTTCCACCTTCAGCGTTTGATAAACAATAAAATTGCGGACACCACGCAGGTAGAGATCGGCAATAAAAGAATGTCCCTCACGACGCGATCCATAAAGTGCAAAAAACAAAGTGGATTCAGGAAAGACCAGCCGGCGGCTGTCGGTCAGCAATTGCTCTACCAGATCATCCTGATGAAATTGCAGGAAAGATCCTGAAACAACCGAAGCGATATGCCGTATCGAATGACCCAGATGAATTATTTTAAGGGTTAGGTTTGTTTTGGCTTGATAACTACAGACAGTAAAATCGAACTGCCGATACAAACAATAATTACGACCAGTGACACCAGGGTCGAAACTTTAATATGAACCAGTTCGCTCATCATTTTCAAACCTACAAAAACAAGTACCGTGGCGATACCTTTCTGCAAATACCTGAACTTATCCACGGCACCCCGCAGCAGGAAAAACAGGGAGCGTAAACCGAGTACGGCAAATATATTGGAAGTATAAATCACAAGCCTGTTTTGCGTAATTCCAAAAACAGCCGGAATGGAATCCAGTGCAAAAACGATATCCGTTGTTGCCAGTAAAACAATCACGACAAATATCGTGGTATAGTATTTCTTCCCGTCCCGGCGAACGGTGAGTTTTCCGTTTCCATCTTCCGGAACCAGCGGTAAAAATCTTTTTAGAAAACGATATACTTTATTTTTTTCGAGATCGCCCTTTTCTTCTTTTTTTGCGAAAAACATTCCCAGTCCGGTATAAATGAGCACTGCCCCAAACAAATACAACAGCCATGTAAAACGGCTTACCAGTTCAATACCAGCGGTAATAAAAATGATCCTGAAAATAACGGCCAGCAATATCCCTATCAGCAAAACCCTTCCGAAGAATTCTTCCCTGATCGCCAGAAAAGAAAAAATCAGTATGAACACAAAAATATTATCTATACTCAGGCTCCATTCCATCAGATAGGCACTGATGTATTCCAGAGCTGTTTGCTGCCCATTATAGACGTAAATAAATACACCGAAAGCAATAGCCAGCACCACCCAGAAAAAGGTCTGAATCAGGGCCTTTTTCATAGTAACGACCGATCCTTTTTTACTTAACAGACCCAGATCGAAAATAAGCGCAAGGATCAGCGCACCACCAAATATGAGATATGTAATTTGTAACCGATTCAAATGAAAAAAAATTTAGTCCTAAAGAAATGTAGCGCTATATTTCCGCTTTCTGATATATTGAAAAATCAGGCCACATATAATAATAACCAATAATGGTAAGGCGATGTTGATAAGTTGCCAGAAACTCCGGTTCTCTTCTGTTTTTTCCGGATCCAGCAAACGGAGAGAGTAGTCCTTCGACCGGGCTTCCAGAATACCGGCCGGGTGAACACAATAGTCAAGGCAGTTACTCAGAAATTCTGCATTGGCAAACGTATAGTTTATGTCTTTGCTGAATCCCAGTGGAAGCGGACGACCATCGCTGATTTCATTCATCATCAGATCTCCGTCGGCACACACAATCACACGCGCATCCTTTATACCGGATTTTAAAAACGGCTGATGAAATACCTGTGCGAGACTGTCTCCCTGTGCAGCTGAAATCCTGTTGGCATAGAGAGATTGAAACTTGCCTTCCAATATCACCCCGGCCGGGATATTTGATTGTTGGAAAGCCTTGGGATCGCTGGCTGTTTTTACCATTTCCAATGAAATCAGGGCAGGAGTAGCAACCGTTCTTGCATTAGGCGAAGACTGAAGCAAAACGGTTTTGCGGATGTCAGCTGCTTTAACCGTATCAATCGAATTCGTAAACTTTGAATAAACAGGATCCAGGTTTTTCGTAATTACGGAATTTGGACTGCCATCGAGCAACGGATAATATGGCCAGGGCAGCAATTGAAATTGAGGTTTCCCTCCCTGACTGCCGACTACCAGGTTGATACTTCCGCATTGCATATCTTCTATCAGATCCTGGTTGATGCGCAGGCCATATCGGAATAACAGATCGTCCAGATTTAGACCTTTGTCGAAAGCAACCGTTTCACGCGTAGTATGCAGACTATCCATTTCTGCATTCAGATTATCGATCATGCACACCAGATTACCGCCCCGCATGACGAACTGATCCAGTTTTCGTTTCTCATCGTCAGAAAATTTTTCTGTTGGTTTCACCATAATCAAGGCATCCAGTTCGCCGGGAATAATGGGCACACTGTCGAGCTGAACGATGCCAAAACGAAAATTTTCCCGAAGGAATTGAATCAGACTGTAAACACGATAATCCAGTGGTTCACCGTTTCCCATCAGGTAACCAATCGCAGGAAGTGTGTCAGTAATGAGTTTATCGATTGTACTCGCGAATTTATATTCCAGCAGGTTTTCAGCATTTACATATAGTTGTTCCGGAGACTGCCCTTCACGGCTGCGTTGTACACCTTTCAACAGATCCACCGGGAGCTGGCGGTCTTTATACTTTATAATAGCAGCCGGAATCACGATACGCTGACTTTGTTCTTCTCCTTTTTTTGACTGCGCAATCTGTGTCATGGGCTGAATGCCCATTCTGGCCAAAGAATCCAAAATAATTGCCCGACTGGTATCATCCCCGCCGGCTACAGGATCAATGAGCCTGTAATGAATATTTCCGTCGGCATATTCATTAAATTCCTTCAGCATATCCTCAGTGCTGTTCCGCAATTTTCTTAAACCTGATTTCAGATTCCCTTCCAGTAAAATGTCTATGTTAACCTGTTCGTGCAGGCGACCAAGCATAATCTTTACGGGTTTCGTAAGGGTAAACCTCTTTTCGCTGGTCATATCATATCGGGCGTTCACCTGAGCGGCCAATACATTCAGCAGGATGATCGAAATCAACAGATATAACCAGCTGAATCTTGAATCAAAGAGTTTCTGCATGGTCGCTTATCTTTTAAAAAGGTTGTTCCTGGTAAGAGTTAGAAAAAATGCGATCACGCTGATAAAATACACGAGGTCGCGAAAGCTGATAACCCCACGGCTCATATTCCGGTAATGAAAATCTATACCGATCATATCTATATAATAATCTGCACCGGAAGGAAAAGATTTCAAAGTACTGATTGCGTGAAAACCAGAATAAATTAAAAAGCACGCGAAACCCGCGGTGATAAAAGCCACGATGGCATTACCTGTAAAACTACTGCAGCAAAGCGCAATAGAAGCAAAGACAGCGGTCAGAAAAAATAAAGCGATATAGGAGGCCATCGTTGCACCCAGATCCATACCTGACTGGGTTGCCAGTTGCTGAACTGAAAAAAAATAGATCCAGGTCGGCAGCAGGGCAATCCCGATCACAAACAACGCTGCGAGGTATTTTCCTTGTACGATCTGCCAGTATGTGAGGGGTCGTGATTGTAATATTTCAAAGGTTCCGCTGCGGAATTCCTCAGAAAATGAACGCATACTGATAGCCGGGATTAACAAGAGTAGAATCCATGGTGCCAGGTCAAAGAATTTATCGAGACTGGCATATCCAAAGTCAAGTATGCTTGTATCGGGAAATACAAACAAGAGCAGGCTGGTCAGAAGTAAAAAAACGATGATGGTAATGTAACCTGTTAAACTGCTGAAAAACTGTCGGAATTCCTTTTTGCAAACGGCCCACATAGACGCGAAAATAAAGATATAATTGTTTGCAGCGCTATGTGATCAAAATCTTATATATTCGCCCGCGCTTATATACTATCTGTTAAACCTTTTATTCCTGGGTAAAATACCATTGCTACTTGCTTAACCTTCCCTCTGGTTTTACCAGGGGGATTTTTTGTTAACAGCCCTCCGTATACAGTTGTCAGTTGACAGTTTTATCACTCTTACACTCCTATACTCTTATACTCTTACACTAATGTATCTTCTTAATGATCTGCCTCGTAATAGTCTGTCCCTGATAAATGACCTGTAAAACGTACATGCCTGACTGCAGGCCTGCAGGTTCTCTCATGGCAATATGGTTAATACCCTTGTATGCTGCCTGATGACTGCTCATCAATAATCTTCCGTAGGCATCATATAACCCGATCTGGATATTATGATCTTCCGGAGCGGTCAGATTAAATGAAATGGATTGGTTGAACGGATTCACAAGCCCCGAAATTTTCAGTGCTATGTCCGAGCTACTCAGAAGTACCACCGAACTATAATTATGATATTCATGATCGATCAGCTGTATACGATAATATACTTCTCCCGCTACCGGTACCAGATCATTAAATGTATAACTGGCACCCATACCCGGAGATGCAGTTCCCGACATGGAATAAACCGGACGATAATGCGCTCCGGCGTCATCACTTCTTTCTACCACGTATTGAATGGCGCCTGTTTCTTCCCTGCTCGTCCATTGTATTTTTGCCAGTGCGCCATCGCCCAGTGTTCCCTTCACGTACAATTGTGTTGGCAGCGTAAGATTACAATTCGCCGTGCGCACGATCTTTGGTGATGAAGTAATAAAATTACATCCCGGATTGGAAAGATTTCCAGGTGTGGATGCAACAGTCAGCCGGTATATGACGGTCGTGTCAATATTATTCAATCGATAATAACGCGTAACAAGATATTCATAGAGCCCTGACGCCGGGTTAAACACAGGCGTCACGGTTCCGCTGGATGCATTACCCAAAGTATCAATACCAGGGTCAGACCAGGTAGAACCGCCATTTACACTTTTCTCCAGTTTCCACTGGGTGTAATTGTTAAAATAGGCTGTTACTTTAAAACGAACCGTGTCATCTGATCCGCGGCAAAGGGTATCTGCTTTGTTTGGTGTGAGCGAAATATTGGGAACGCAGGAAGCTACGGTGATATCATCCAGCGCCCAGTCGTTTCCACCACCACCCGGTGCGTTGTTACGCACATAGATGATCATGCTCGTTTGTGTTGGACCGGTTAAATAAGTGAATCCTTTACGAACCCACTGGCCGGTATAAGGCATGTCTCCTGTAGTGTAATAGTCATATCCGTTCACATTAAAGGTCAGGTTCGGGTGAACGCCGGAAGAGTCGCCAGGACCCGTTGGAATATAACCCGCAGACGACGGTCCTTTACCGTTCGAGTCGCACGCACATTTGGAACAGATGTTTCTAAACCAGGCAGAATATTGGTAATAGGTATTCGGACATAAATTATTGATCGTATCCAGGAAGGTAATACCCGTTTTATAGGAGGAGTTAATGACAGCCATATAGCCGCCAACCCCGTTCACGGTGTCGGTTGCCGGATTACCCAATAATGGATTTACAGCTCCTGTATGGTCACCGATTATATCCCAGACACCGAATACACGATGCGAGTAAGAAAAACCCGGAATATTCGGATCTGGTATCGCCCAGGTATTCAGCGTGGTATAACCAGCGGCACCTGTGCTCGTATTATTCGAAATATTGTAATAGTAGTCATTCGGAGTATTCGGGCCGAATACATTATACGTGTAGTTATTTGATATTTTAGAAGAAGGTCCGCGGTTTTTTGCTTTCCCTGATCCGAATGTACCCCCAAACTCGGAAGTGATCGTGTTACTGGAAGAATTCGGACATATACCCAGGTTCTTGAAAATCATAACTGAATCCGTAGGAAATGTAATGGAAGTAAGCGAAAGCCCTTTGGGAAAATAGGAAATCGTACCACCACCCAGATTTACCTGGCCCCCGTATCCGCCGGTAACAGTAACACGGTAGGTAACCACCATAATACACGTGGCCCCAAAAAAGGAAGGTTTATCGTTATAACTTATCCGCCCTCTTCTGAAAGCTGTGGCGGTGGGCGCATTTTTGTACCCCAGGTTGATTTGCACGTTGGATCCGGAAATACCACCGGCATCATCGCCCAGCGCATCGGTAAAAGTCTTATAAACCAACCCCTCGTTCGTTAGAACAGCGAGGGTTCCCGGAATATAAGTTGTATTGGCCGGAACAACGTCGAAGTAAGCACAACTGTCCACGAAGTCATTCACTCCGGATCCGCCAACAACGAATGTGGCACGGACCTCCAGGACGTCACCCGGTTCAATGGTTCCGCCGGTAGCTCCTTTTGTGATGTTCACATAGCTTTTCCCGTAGTCGATTTTTAGTTGAGCCAGGGCCGGATCAGCACAAAGTGCGATGGTTAGCAGGGTGTAAGTGATCCGCGAAAGGGTAAAATTGCGCGTATAGGTTTTCATTTGGTTCGGACTTTTCTGGATGATTAGCCACCAGAATAAGGGTTAGACTGAATAAAAGTAACACCCGATCCGACCATTTCAAATCGTAAATATACTTCGTAGAGTTAGATCTTTGATTTACAGCGCATTAGGAGCATACAACGCAAAACCTCATACACGAGGCCATTTTGTAACCTATTGATTATTAATAAGATATTAAAAATAAAAGAAATGAAAAATATTCGATAAAATGATTCCTGAAGGCGCTAAATGGAGAGATTTGAGCGTTCTGACGGGTTCAGTATTTTTAATAAAACAGGAATATGAAGCCTGAGATATGAGCTTCTTGTAGTTGAAGTGCCGGGTAAATCTGAGGATGAAGGTTGTAACCTGCCGGATCACAGCCGGGACATAAGGCTCGGAAATTAAGGTTTGAGAAGAGAGTTTATACTTAGATGTCGGGGTTTCCGCTATAACCAACATGCTTCATGCCTCACGCATTAAGCTTAATGCTTCAGACATAAGGCTTTAGCTTTTAAACAGCAAAACTTTCACCACAGGCGCAGGTTCTGCTGGCATTGGGATTATTAAAATAGAAACCCTTGCCGTTGAGTCCCTCGGAAAATTCCAGTGTTGTATTCACAAGGTATAAGAAGCTTTTGAGATCAGTAACCACCTTCACTCCATTATCCTCGAATTCCTGATCCATCGGTTTCTTCTGGTTGTCAAAGTCCATTTTGTAACTCAGTCCCGAACATCCTCCTCCGATAACCGAAACACGCAGGAACAGACCGGATTTATCGGTAATCGGTGATTCTTCCATCAGTCGCTTTACCTTTTCTTTTGCTTTATCTGAAACGTAGATCATTCTTTACTTATTTACTATAATAAACAACAATCGGTGCCCCTGAAAGATTAATATGTCGAAATAAAATCTTCAAAAATCACCTTTTAACCCATTCTGAACAAGTACCATTTCGGAATTCATTTCCTCCAACGCTAACCTGACCCTCGCTATTACAAAATCAACATCCTCTCCGGTATTATATTTCCCCAGACTGAAACGGACAGCATGATAAGCCGCTGCATCATCCAGTCCCATTGCCTTCAACACATGGCTGGGTTCCGGCGAAGCCGAGCTACAGGCAGATCCTGACGACACCGCCACCACTTTCAACAGATTCTTTAAAAGCTGATTTCCCACTCCCTGAGCAAATGATATATTGGTTACCGTCGGAAGCCTGTTTATTGGATGCCCGTTTAACTGTGTTCCTTTGAGACTCAAAATAGCTTTTTCCAGCTTATCCCGTAATAGGCCGATGGATTTGATTCGCGGTTCCATATCTGCCTGACAAAGGCTTGCGGCTCTGCCAAATCCAACGATACCCGGCACGTTTAGGGTCCCGCTCCGGAATCCGCGTTCCTGTCCTCCACCGTCCATCTGGGCTGTCAGCCGAACCCTTGGATTCTTTCTTCTGATGAATAATGCGCCCGCTCCCTTGGGACCATATATTTTATGGGCAGAACAGGCGAGCAGATCAACACCATCCTCCATGACATCTACGGGAATTTTTCCCACAGCCTGGGTTGCATCAGTAAAGAAAAAGATTCCGCGTTCCCTGGCCATTTTACCAATCGTTTGAACGGGCTGAATAACTCCTGTTTCATTATTAGCATACATGACAGCAATCAGGATGGTATCGGGGCGGATCGCAGATTCTAATAACACGGTGTCAATCAGCCCGTCGGGTTGAACCGGCAGATAAGTGACTTCAGCGCCAAGCTTTTCCAGATGAGCGCAGGTATCCAGCACAGCCCGGTGTTCCGTGGCAACCGTAATGATGTGCTTACCTTTTTGGGCCATCCATTCAAAGACACCTTTGATGGCAAGGTTGATTGATTCAGTAGCACCCGAAGTAAAAATGATTTCGGTAGGATCAGCCTTCAGCAGGGAGGCTATTTCCTCCCGGGCAATCTTTACGGCTTCTGCTGCCTGCCAGCCAAACGCATGTCCCTGACTCGCCGCATTTCCATATTGCTGGCTGAAATATGGCAGCATAGCATCCAGCACCTGCGGGTCGCAGGGTGTGGTAGCATGATAATCCATATAAACGGGAAACGTCATATGCAAAAATACCTTTTTATGCGTAAAGCGTAAGGCGGAAGCGTAAAGCAAGAGAGAACACGGAATGTTGAGCTTAGCATTTATGACTCAACTAGGCTCCGGATAAAGGTTCGTTTTTGAATATGAAAATCTGATGCCATTTGCTTTACGCTTTGCGCTTTATGCCTTACGCTTAAAACGCCTTAATTTTAGCGATGAAAAAACTGGAACATATCGGAATCGCCGTGAAAAGCCTTTCTGACTCCATTCCCCTGTATGAATCCTTGTTGAACACAATCTGCTATAAGCAGGAACTGGTTGAATCCGAATCCGTAAAAACTGCTTTTTTTTCTGCGGGTGACCAAAAAATTGAATTACTGGAAAGTACCGATCCGGAGGGGATTATCGCCCGGTTTATCGAGAAAAAAGGAGAAGGTATTCATCATATCGCATTTGCGGTAACCGATATTGAATCAGAAATAAAGAGACTCGTTGCGGCTGGTTTTGCTGTACTCAATGAAAAACCACGGGCAGGTGCCGATAATAAACTGGTTTGTTTTCTACATCCGAAAAGTACCGGCAGCGTGTTGATAGAATTATGTATGGAGAAACCATGACACCTGAGATCAATCGAAAGCCTTGAACAGGAGTCTCATGTTATAAAGAGTAATCTTGAAATTATTCTTCTCCTTCCACTTTATTTAAACCGAGTTTTTCCATAGCCAGTTGTGCGGCGATCTGGCTGGCGTCTTTTTTATTGTATGCGCGACCTTGTGAAATCAATTCTCCGTTCACCACGGCACCTACCGTAAATAACCGCCGACCCCCTTCCATATGTTCGTCGATGGTTTCAAACTCCAGGTTCTTGCCATTCTTGTTGGCCCAGCCATACAATTTGTTCTTATGATTTATTTCCAGATTTTCAAGGTCCTCCATGAAAAGATAAGGTTGAATGATTCTTTCCATGACCCACTGCCTGCATTTATCATAGCCCTTATCCAGATAGATGGCTCCTACTACAGCCTCCAGTGTATTCCCGAAAATCTGGCTCATTTTCAGTGAACCGTCGAATTTATTAAAATAAGAAATCTTACGAAGCCCCATTTTAACCGCGATGTCATTAAGCTGAACGCGGTTCACCATTTTACTCCGCATCTCGGTCAGAAATCCCTCTTCTTTGTAAGGATATTTTTTAAAAAGAAAATCCGCAATGATGGCACTCAGTATGGCATCGCCGAGGTATTCCAGCCGTTCATTATTCTGGTCTGAACTTTCTTTGACGGAGCGATGAGTAAGAGCAGTTTTGTACAAAACCGCATTCCCAGGTACAAAACCCAGTACGTTGCGCAACTGTTTGCGGAAAGAAACAATCGAAGAGTCCGTGTTAAAAAGCCGGTCTAATATTCCCACAACACTAAAATAAGTTATTTAAAAGAAGTATAAGAGTATAGGAGTATAAGAGTATATGAGTGATTGGTTAAAAGTAATTAGTTGATCAATATCATCGGTTAACAAGCCGTTTACAAATTCAGGAAACACTCTTATACTCTCATACTCTTATACTCCTATACTACGAAAGGTATTTCTTCACGATGACACAGGCATTATGTCCCCCAAATCCAAACGTATTGCTCAGTGCGGCGTGTACAATTCTTTTTTGCGGCTTGTGAAAAGTAAAATTGAGACGGGGATCCAGGTCAGGATCATCTTCAAAATGATTGATGGTCGGTGGAACGATATCGTCCACTACACTCATGATGCAGGCAATGGCTTCTACCACACCGGCGGCGCCGAGGCAATGGCCCGTCATTGATTTAGTGGAACTGATATTCGCTTTAAAAGCATTTTCTCCAAATACATCGATGATGGCTTTCACTTCCGAAACATCCCCGAGCGGCGTGGATGTACCATGGGTATTAATATAGTCAATATCGGCAGCTGTTAAACGGGCATCCCGTAAAGCAGCGTTCATTACATTTTTTGCTCCTCTGCCTTCAGGATGAGGCGCAGTGATATGATGGGCATCACCGGTAGCACCGGCTCCGGCAACCTCGCAATAAATTTTTGCACCTCTTCTTTTTGCATGTTCCAGTTCCTCAAGGATCAGAGCACCTGCTCCCTCCCCGATTACAAATCCATCCCGCCCCTTGTCGTAAGGACGACTGGCTGTCTTGGGATTATCATTGCGCTCACTGAGCGCTTTCATGGCATTAAATCCGCCTACTCCGGCTTCCGTAATCACACTTTCGGAACCACCGGTCAGAATGATATCTGCAATACCCAGTCTTATCAGGTTGAATGACTCCATTAATGCATTGGTCGACGATGCACAGGCACTGACCACTGCGAAATTGGGTCCCCGGAATCCATGACGAATAGAAATATGGCCGGCAGCAATATCAAGTATCATCTTTGGAATAAAAAAAGGATTATAACGGGGCACACCATCGCTTTTGGCGAAATTTCCCACTTCCTCCTGAAATGTATTAATTCCTCCGATGCCACTCGCGAATACCACGCCGACCCGGTCATTATCAACATTATCTTTTGTAATACCGGCATCTGCCACAGCCTGGTCGCTGACTCCAAGGGCTGTCTGTGCAAACCGGTCCAGTTTCCGGGCTTCTTTTTTATCAAGGAAACTGAGCGGATCATAATTCTTTAACTCGCAGGCAAAACGGGTTTTGAATTTCGATGCATCAAAAAGTGTAATCATATCCGCGCCGGAAACGCCGCCTAACAGGTTTTTCCAATAGTCTGCCAGACTATTTCCAATCGGTGTAAGCGCACCTATTCCTGTTACAACAACTCTTTTCAGTTCCATATTAGCATTTGCGCAGATGTGAATAATGTGATAAATCCGCTTTCTCAGCTGTAAAGCCTTCGAAAAGCGGATCAACGAAGATTAGCGCAGCACAAGAAACCTCTTATTTGGCGTGTTCTTCCAGGTATCCGATAGCCTGACCAACCGTCGTAATGGTTTCTGCCTGCTCATCGGGAATTGATATGTTGAATTCCTTTTCGAATTCCATGATCAACTCAACCGTGTCAAGCGAATCGGCGCCCAGATCGTTCGTAAAGGACGCCTCATTTGTAACCTCGGCTTCCTCTACTCCTAACTTATCCACTATAATTTTTTTGACTCGTGTTGCGATGTCTGACATTTTTGTAAATTTTAGTTTCGGCTGCAAAAATATAATTTTTGAATTAAACACAACCAACAAGCTATTTCAATTTTATTTTTTGATTTGGATTATATACCGGAATTTGCGATTTCCGCTGCTCATTTCACTAAATCAACCGTTTTGACATGGCCCTTAAGCAGATAGACTACGGATCCCCCGAATATGAAATGATGCTGAAATTGCGGAATGATCTCCTGAGAAAGCCGCTGGGATTGAGTTTTGACCCAAAAGAACTGGAAAAAGAGAAGGAAGATGTGCTGATCGGTGCGTTTGAGGATGACCGGATGCTCGGGTGCTGCCTCCTGACCAAAATAAATGATAAAACGCTTCGCCTCAGGCAAATGGCTGTTTCAAACAATCTGCAGGGAAAGGGAATCGGACGGGCTTTGATGATCTTTGCTGAAAATATAGCCCGGGATATGGGTTATCATACCCTGATGATGCACGCCCGTGTTACCGCAACGGGCTTTTATGAAAAACTGGGTTTTGTCAAAAAAGATGGACAATTCATCGAAATAACCATCCCGCATGTCATTATGGAGAAAAAGCTTAGGTAAAGCTTAACGCTTAACGCCTAACGCTTAACGCCTAACGTCTTATACTCCTATACTCTTACACTCACTTCCATACTTCCAGTCTTCCATACTTTCATACTAGTGTGGTAGTGTGTTCCAAGACACCATCATACATGCGCTTCATAAAATCCAGCAGCTTCTTCATGGAATCCATTTCACTCAAAACCAGCATAAATAATTTTCCATTCTGACGCAGCCTTGCATTCCGGGTCTGCTTCTGAATATAATCCAGCATATTTTTGAATACAGCGGATTCAAAATATTTTGAATCCGGGCGGTTCACAAAATAAAATTTTACCTGCCCGTTCTTGAATATCAGTTTTTCAAATCCCAGCTCCACCGCCATACGTCTGATTCTTACGGTATCAAATAAAGCTTCTACTTCATCAGGTATCGGACCGAACCGGTCTTCCATTTCTTTCCGGAATGCAATAAGCTCTTCTTCCGTTTCACAATTATCCAGCCTGGTGTATAAGGATAATCTCTCCGTGATACTTTCCACATATTGATCCGGGATCAGAATTTCCAAATCAGTATCAATAGTGCAATCTGCCACTTCCTGTTCCTGTTTTGCAATCTCGTCCTTGAATAAATCTTTAAATGAAGTCCTTTTTAATTCACGAATCGCTTCATCCAGTATTTTCTGATACATTTCAAATCCCATCTCCACCATGAACCCGCTTTGTTCTCCGCCCAGCATATTTCCTGCGCCCCGGATATCAAGGTCGCGCATGGCAATCTGGAATCCGCTGCCCAAATCGCTGTGTTGTTCCAGCGTTTGAAGTCTTTTACGGGCATCAGAAGGCAGCGTTGCCAGCGATGGCGCCAGTAAATAACAAAAAGCTTTTTTATTACTTCTGCCTACACGGCCGCGCAACTGATGCAGATCGCTTAAACCAAACTGGTGGGCATTTTGAACGATGATCGTATTTACGTTCGGAATATCAACACCGCTTTCAACGATATTCGTACATACAAGCACGTCGTATTTTTTATCTACGAAATTTAAAATTCTTTCTTCCAGATCATGCCCTTCCATCTGACCATGCGCATAACCAATACTAAGGTCCGGACATAATTCCTGGAGCAGCACCGTCATTTCTTTCAGACCCTGAATCCGGTTATAAATATAAAACACCTGTCCTCCGCGTTCCACTTCATAGTATATCGCATCCCGGATAAATTCTTCATTGAATACCTGGAGTTCGGTCTGGATAGGCTGCCGGTTCGGCGGTGGTGTATTGATGATACTCAGATCCCGGGCACCCATTAAACTGAACTGAAGCGTTCTTGGGATAGGCGTGGCCGTTAGTGTGAGACAGTCCAGGCTGATGCGCATGGTTTTTATTTTTTCCTTGTGCGCCACACCAAACTTTTGTTCTTCATCAATCACAAGCAACCCGAGGTCCTTAAATTTTACGTCTTTCCCCAGTATCGAATGCGTACCGATGATGATGTCAATTTTTCCCTCACCGAGTTTCTTATAGGTTTCCTTTTTTTCTTTTGCTGATTTGAACCGGTTCACGTAATCAACGGTTACCGGAAAATCTTTCAGTCTTTCACCGAATGTCTTATAATGCTGGAAGGCCAGGATCGTAGTGGGTACCAGCACAGCAGCCTGCTTTCCATCCAGACAGGCTTTAAAAGCCGCCCGTATAGCCACTTCAGTTTTTCCAAATCCTACATCCCCGCATACCAGCCTGTCCATCGGAGATGGGGATTCCATATCTTTTTTCACGTCAGCCGTTGCCTTACTCTGATCGGGTGTATCCTCATATATGAAGGAAGCTTCCAGCTCCGTTTGCATATAATTATCGGGAGAAAAAGCAAATCCTTCCTGCGCTTTTCGTGCAGCGTACAGTTTAATCAGGTCAAAGGCAATTTCCTTTACGCGGGTCTTGGTTTTCTCTTTCAGTTTTTGCCAGGCATCACTGCCCAGCTTACTTACCTTAGGGATACTTCCTTCCCGCCCGGTGTATTTCGAGATTTTATGGAGTGAATTAATATTCACATAAAGAATATCGCTGTCCTTATAGAAAATGCGCACGGCTTCCTGCAATCTTCCGTTCACTTCAATTTTTTGCAGCCCGCTGAATATGCCAACGCCGTGATCAATATGTGTTACATAATCGCCTGGTTGTAATTCACGCAAAGTGCGCAGCGTAATGGCCTTGCTCTTATTATAGGCCTGTTTAATTTTATACTTATGGTAACGCTGAAAGATCTGGTGATCCGTATAACATACTATTTTCAGATCCTCATCAATAAACCCTTCATGAATGGAACTGGCAACCGGTGTAAACCGAATGGATGATTTCAGATCTTCAAAAATCGTATGTAACCTTTCAAGTTGTTTTGGATTTTCAGCAAACAGGTAGATCTCAAACTTTTTCGACTCCCAGGTTTCCAGATCAGCAATCAGCCTTTCGAAACGCCTGTTAAAAGCCGGTTGCGGACGTGTGTGAAATTCAATGACAAACGCTTCGGTTTTTTGAACAGCACCGAATTCCACCAGGTGCCGCGTGCCTGGCAATTCATCAATTGCTTCAGACTGGATGAAATCTTCGGCGGAAATTTCTTTTTTTACGGTACCCTCGGCCGTTTCAATTTCTTTTTTGGGATGTGTTTCCAGAAATTCCGCCAGTTCTGCTTCCAGGATCGCTATTTTTTCACTGACAAACCGGTGGTCGTTCATCCAGATGACGGTGTTTTCCGGAAGAAATTCAAATAGAGAAACTTTTTTCTCTGTCGAGAAATGAGTTTCAATATTGGGTATGATCTGCACCTGTAACAGCCGCCTTTCACTGAGCTGTGATTCGGGATCAAATATCCGAATGGAATCCACTTCATTACCGAACAATTCCAGCCGGTATGGTTTTTCATTACCAAATGAATAAATATCAAGAATGCCGCCGCGAACGGCAAACTGTCCGGGCTCATAAACAAAATCCGTTCTTTCAAAGCCATACCCCACCAGGCTCTCCATTAATTCCTCCGGCTGGATGGATTCGCCTGATTTCAGCCGGATCATATTGCCAGCCAGTGTTTCGGGCAGCACTACTTTTTCGAATAATGCCTCCGGATAGGTGACGATGATCTTTTTATTACCACCCGCACTCCATCGGGTCAGCGCTTCCGTTCGAAGCATCACATGGCTGCTGTTAAGCTCCTGATAAGTCTTATTATTTTTAAAGGAAGACGGAAAATAGAATATATCCAGTGCCTTGGTCAGGTTTTCCAGGGAATTATGGAAATAGGCCGCTGTTTCCCCGTCTTCACATACTACCACATGATTTAACTGGCTGCTGGTCTGGAGTCTGAAAATAGCCGAGATAATAAAGGCCGGTGACGATCCCTGGAGGTTTTTTAACTGAATATGCTGCGGTTTGGACAGCGTGAGCCTGTCCGCCAGCTGAAAAAGGCGGGATGAATGTTCATACAAACCCAACAAATGCTCATTACTCATCCGGCACAAAGATACTAAAACACAATAGTAGTATGGAAGAATGAAAGTATGGAAGTCTGGAAGTAGAAATCAGGCACTTCCAGACTTCCAGACTTCCAGACTTCCAGACTTGTATGTCAGTACACGGCGTCGTAATCAATATTCACATTCACCTGGGTTACTTTATGGGTAACCACTTTTACCGGTGCGATATGATTGTCCGAATCGAAATTATTAGCATAGAACAAAGCATCCTTTTTGGTAAAAAGAGAGTATTCTCCTGCAGGAAGGGATATGAAAAAATAGCCGTTATCGTCAGAAGTAACAGTCTGGACCAGTTTGCTGGCGATACTGGTATAAAAAGCAGATTCATTCTGCCTGGTTACCTGGCTGAGACTGGTTAGCTGATAAACATATAAAACGGTTTTAATTCCCTTCGGTGGGCTTAATTTAGCATCGGGAGAAGGCATCCGGTTTCCGGAAATCCGGAAAATGTACCCTTCAATACCCGTTTTTTTACCCTGACCATATACTGACATGAACAGGAAAGACATGCTGAATGCAAATAATAATAGTATCGAATTCTTCTTTAACATGCTGGTAGTCTTACCTGTTGTAAGGTAGATCAAAAAAAGCTGTGCTGTTTAAAAAAGTGTAATTTTAAAGGCTCTTTATCATTTAAGAAAATACATGATACGTAAGAAATTTGTACCCTTCATTCTGATAGCATTATCCTTTTTTTCCACGGCCCATTCTCAGGTAACAAATAATATTACTGCTTTGCGCGAAATCTCGGTTCGCGCTGACATCCAATACAGGGAGATGAGCGACCGCCTGAACCGGCTGGCAAAGCAAAACGGATGGCCGTTGACCAAAACATTTAAGAACGGAAACCGCGCGGTCCTGATGGGCATCAGCCGGAAGGGATTTCCATTGTATGTAACCACCAACAATAATATTATTTCCGCCGCAACGATTGGCACCAGCCAGTTATGGCCAGGCGGAAGTACAGGACTGAACCTGAACGGATCCACTGCAGCGCTGAAGAGCAAAATAGCCATCTGGGATGGTGGCAGAGTGCTGGCAACCCACCTGGAACTCACAGGAAGAGTTCTTCAGAAAGATAACCCATCCGCCCTCAGCGACCATTCAACGCATGTTTCGGGAACTATGATTGCAGCCGGTGTGAATCCGGTTGCCAGGGGGATGAGCTTTGGCGCCCAGCAACTACTGGCCTATGATTTCGATAATGACGTGGCTGAAATGAGCGGTGCCGCCTCCGGTTTGCTGATCTCAAACCACTCCTATGGCGCGCTTTCCGGATGGAACTTAAATACAGATAATAATCACTGGGAATGGTATGGAGATACCGGTGACACGGTCGACTACAAATTCGGATATTATGATGATCAGGCACAGCAATGGGACTCCATAGCCTACAACGCACCGAACTACCTGATTGTAAAATCAGTTGGAAATAACCGTGATGAAAACGGCCCACCCGTTGACAGTCCCTATTATGCTTTTAACGGCAGAGGTATTATGGCACCTGCCGGGAACCGTCCGCCGGGGATCAGCAACAACGACGGATACGACATCGTACCCACTTACGGTACCGCAAAAAATATTATTGCCATCGGAGCGGTAAATCCGATTCCGGGTGGTTATAATTCACCGGCTGATGTTCAACTCGCTGAATTCAGCAGCTGGGGACCTACCGACGATGGCAGAATAAAACCCGATCTTGTAGCCGATGGTATAAATGTGCTTTCCTGCGTTAGCACATCCAACAACGCGTACGCCATTTTTAGCGGAACTTCCATGTCTTCGCCCGCCGCAGCAGGATCCGGCTTTTTATTACAGGAGTATTATTATAAACTCCACAATACATTCATGCGCTCGGCCACTTTGAAGGGAATCCTGATACACACAGCGGATGAAGCAGGACCGGCAGATGGTCCCGATTATCAGTTCGGCTATGGCCTGATTGATATGGTGAAGGCAGCGTCAGTGATTACTTCCAAAAACACGGATCAGCTGATACGTGAAAACACACTAACCGATGCGTCGGGTACTTTCTCTTTACCGGTTGTTGCATCTGGTAAAGGTCCCCTCACAGTAACCATTTGCTGGACGGATCCCGCGGCCACCGTGGATGAAGTAAATATTCTGAACAATCGCACACCGAAGCTCGTAAATGATCTTGATTTACGTGTTACAGGAAATGGCAGCACATTTACTCCCTGGATACTAAACCGGCTAAATCCGGGCGCAGCGGCCACCCATGGTGACGACACGCTCAATAATGTAGAAAAAATAGTGATTCCGAACACCGTGCCGGGCAGAACGTATACACTTACTGTAACCCATAAAAAACCCCTGCATTCGGGATCTCAGGCCTATTCACTGATTGTAAGTGGTGTGGGCAGTACTCCTTACTGCAGCTCTGCCGCAACCAGCAGTGCGGGCACCCGTATTGATGAAGTGGCTATCAGCAATATTGACCAGATTAACCCTGCGGGATGCACCACCTACACGGATAATACCAGTCATACCATCAACCTCCAGTCCAGCCAGCTAATTCCTTTTACGATCAAACTCAGTTCCTGTGATGCGTCTGCGGCTTCCAGGGTTGTCGGCATTTTCGTTGATTACGATAACAATGGAACATTTGAAACAGCGGTGATCAGTCCGGTCTTACCGGGAGGCGTTACTACTTATACCGGCAATATAAAAGTACCTGCCGGCATGACGATTGGTAATATCACCGTACTGCGTATAGTGGCCCAGGAGACAACAGACTCAACCCTGGTAAAAGCCTGTGGTTCCTATGGAAATGGTGAAACCCAGGACTATTCCGTAAAATTTATACCGTTGACGAATGATGTAGGGCTGAGCGATATTCTCGACCCGCTTCCGGGCACCTGCGAAACAGACGCACAAAGAGTTTCAGTAAGAATAAAAAATTATGGAACAACCGCACAGACAAACGTTCCGATACACCTGAAAGTGAGTACGGGTAACAATACCCCGTTGGATATCACGACCGTTTATCCCGGAACATTGTCCGCCTTGAGTTCTGCGATTTACACATTCCAGACGCCCTTTGTATCCGCGGGGGGAACAACTTATGTGCTGAAAGCTTTTACATCTCTGGCCGGAGATCAGGATGCAACGAATGATGCCGTGACAGATACCCTTGCGATCGGTACGGGATCTGCAGTCGTAACCGGTGAAGCTGAAATCTGCGGTACCAGCCCGGCAACGGCGGGTCTGAGAGCAAACGTGCCCGATTCAAGCGACGCGGTATTTTGGTTTAACAGTCCGACTGCTTCGGCGCCCATTGCATCCGGCGTACAGGCGACTACAAAAGTGATTCCTCCTGATAACACCTATTACCTCGGATTGAACGACATCAGCGGATCCGTCGGGCCGGTAAATAAAAACGTGTTTTCACAGGGTGGCTATAATTATTTCCAGGGAAATTTTGTGAAGTTTCATAACAATGTGCCTGTAACCATTGAAACAACCCGTTTATATGTTGGAGCAGGTGGAAAAGTAAATTTTATAGTAGCAGACCTGGCGGATTATGATTCCTGCAGCGGTTCCTATAGCTACTTCCCGATTTCGACGAACACGATTGATGTTTATCCGACTACAACAACACCGTCACGTGTTCCTTCGAGCGATAATTCAGCATCTGACACAGGTGCCGTATTTCTTTTAAATCTGGCAGTACCTACACCTGGCGATCACGTACTGATTGTGCTTGCACAGGACAGTGCCTTTCTTTTCCGAAATAATAATATTACGAAGAATCCATACCCCATGGGGATTCCGGGCGTATTCACCATTACGGGAAACAGCGCCATCAATACATCGGATTGTACGGATACCGGCTTTTACCATGCTTATTACTATTTCCTGTATGACACTAGAATCACGCTCAATAAATGTCCCTCGCCGAGGGTAGCCATCCAGGCCAAAACACCTGCTCCGGTTGTTATAACGCGGATAGGTAATATGCTGTCCAGTAATTATGCTTCCGGTAATCAATGGTATTTCGATGGAAAAGCAATTCCGGGTGCAACGAAGCAGATGGATACACTGAACGCACCTGGTCCGTATAAAGTGACAGTCAATGACAGCACTGGCTGTTCCCTGGTTTCTGATGTGTACGTGTATACGCCGGGCAATGATATCGGCCTGGTCGTAGCACCCAATCCGAATCCCGGGATATTCGGTATCCAATTCTACCTGACATCAACGCAGGACGTTGATATGCGTGTACTGGATATCAATGGTCGTTTATTGTATAAATCACGATATCCGAATTTCAGGGGTTCATTTGTCAAAACGGTAGATCTGGGTGTGGTCAGCGCTGGTGTGTATGTACTGCAGCTTCAAATCGGATCGACTAAATATGTGCGGAAGATTGCGGTATACTAAAACAATTGTCAATTGTTAATTGTCAATTGTCAATTATATTTTTTTCAGTTTGTTGGTTATCAATTTTGAGTATTGAGTTATGAGCTATCTTAGTAATTGACAATTAACAATTGACAATTAATGATTAAGTAATGGCTCTCCCCTGGCAAACCGGAAAAGTTATTCGCATTGAAGATGCCACATCGGTAACCCGCCGTTTTTGGATTGAGCTGGTTTCCGGAGAACCCTTTCGTTTCGAACCCGGCCAATTCGTAACGCTTGACCTTCCCATTCACGAAAAGCCCTCTAAACGGTGGCGCAGTTATTCCATTGCATCCTGGCCGGATGGCAGCCCTGTGATTGAATTAGTGATCGTATTACTGGAAGGAGGTGCCGGAACCAAATACCTTTTTGAAGAAATCAAAGTAGGCAGCGAACTGACTTTGCGCGGGCCGCTCGGATCCTTCACATTACCGTCTCCCCTGGAAAAAGATATTTTCCTCATTTGCACCGGAACGGGCATTGCGCCATTTCGCGCCATGGTTCATCACATATTAAATCATAATCTGCCACACCGTGATATCTACCTGATATTCGGATGCCGTCGCCTCGGAGATGCGCTTTATCAAAAGGAACTGGAAGAGCTGGAGCTGAACCTGACCAGTTTTCAATACCTGCCTGTTTTTTCAAGAGAAGTGCCCGAAAACCGCGAACATCTGATCCGGACGGGTTATGTGCATGCCGTATTTGAAGAAATCTGCAAAAGGAAAAAGGACCAGCAGCATTTAACCGGAACAGAATCCGGACATTATGCGCCTTCCTTTTATTTGTGTGGCTGGAAAGTCATGATTGATGAAGCGAAGAAAAGAATTGTTGATCTGGGCTTTGACCGCAAGTCGATTCACCTGGAGTTATATGGCTAGTTTACGCTTAACGCCCAACGCCTAACGCTTAACGCTAATTGCCTATTCCTAACGCTTAACGCGTGTTTAATTCTTGAAATTATTGGATTCAAAAACACCCTTTTAAGGTGTTTTCATCATACATAAGCCGTGTTTGAATGCATTGTATTTGAATTATTTTGTCTTGTTTTATTCTTAAAAGATGAGAAATTATAAAAAATACGGAGTATGGACAAAATCGCACGAATTAGTGAAAACCGTATATAGAGACATTACACCCGGATTTCCAAAGACAGATGAGTACGGTTTAGCAAATCAGATGAGAAGGGCAGCCTATTCTATACCCATTAACATTGCTGAAGGATGCGGAAGAAAATCAGAAAAAGATTTTGCTCATTTCCTCGATACTTCACTCGGTTCAACACATGAACTGGAATATTGCCTTTTATTGGCTCACGAATTAAATTTTATTGGAAAAGAAGAATTCGAGTCGGTTAATGAGAGAGTAAACCATGTAAAAGCCATGATCATTAATCTGATTAAATCAATACGGCTCTAACCACCAATCTGTCTGCGTTAAGCGTTAAGCGTTAAGCGTTAAGCGTTAAGCGTAAAAACGCTTATAAACCTGAAGCAGATTGCCCCAGATTCTTTTTAGCGAGCAGTTGTTTACGAAGGGTGATATTGGGGACTTTTTTGGAAGTGACCTCTACTTCGTTACTGGCGGATTTCATGGTGATCACAGGGCTTTTGATATCCTGGATTTTGGACTCCATGGTCAGGGTTTCGCGTTCCAGCTCCAGAATGACTTCATAGTTATTCAGAATCTCTCTTTCCAGCTCTTCAATTTTTGCTCTGGCTTTTAATATCAATTTGGCTCTAAAGGCAAATCCTATGAAAACTGACAGACCCAATATGAAAGCAAGCAGGTAAA
This sequence comes from uncultured Bacteroidota bacterium, assembly GCA_963759335.1. Classification (GTDB taxonomy): domain Bacteria; phylum Bacteroidota; class Bacteroidia; order Chitinophagales; family Chitinophagaceae; genus Puia. The sequence goes on along the minus strand of CAVWYU010000017.1, from coordinate 433,398 downwards.
TATTTAGCGAAACCTCGTTCGTAAGCATGGTAGTTGTTAAATTAAATAATCAGAGTCAAAGGTCGTCAGTACACGCTGGTGCTGGATGGAGCTTTCCGGCGGGGGTTTATCATGCCATTGGAGGTAAACCCAAATGTAAGGTTTCCATTTTAAGTATTATAAAATTTGTTTTTCCACTATTTCGCGTATAGAATCGATGGATACCCGCTCCTGTAGCATGCTGTCCCGGTAACGTATGGTTACCGTCCGGTCTTCTTTGGTCTGGTAGTCGATGGTAACACAAAAAGGTGTGCCTATGGCGTCCATACGGCGATACCGCTTGCCGATGGTATCTTTTTCTTCATAAAAACAGCGAAACTGGCTGCGGCAGGAAGTCATCAGTTCTTTGGCAATTTCCGGAAGGCCATCTTTTTTAACCAGTGGCAGGATGGCCAGTTTAACCGGTGCCAGGCGCGGAGGAAATTTCAGTACCACCCGGCTGTCCTTTTTATCATTCGTACTCAGGTCTTCTTCCTGGTAGGCCTCGCTTAATATCATCAGGATTGTACGGTCGAGCCCGATAGAGGTTTCAATTACATATGGGATATAATGCTGATTCAGTTCTGTATCGAAATAAGTCAGTTTTTTCTTACTGTATTCCTGATGATTTTTCAAGTCGAAATCTGTACGGGAATGAATGCCTTCCACTTCCTTGAAACCCATCGGGAAAAGATATTCTATATCACAGGCGGCATCGGCATAATGGGCGAGTTTGACGTGATCGTGAAAACGGAAATGATCGGGTGAAATACCAAGGCTCAAATGCCATTTCATCCGGATCTCTTTCCAATGCTCATACCATTCCTTTTGTGTACCGGGACGGATAAAAAACTGCATTTCCATTTGTTCAAATTCCCGCATCCTGAAAATAAACTGCCGGGCCACGATTTCATTCCGGAAAGCCTTACCGGTTTGTGCGATACCGAAAGGAATTTTTAATCTGCCGGTTTTCTGAACATTCAGGAAATTCACAAAAATGCCCTGAGCTGTTTCCGGTCTTAGGTAGATTTCACTGGCCTCCTCCGCCAGACTCCCAAGCTGGGTGGAAAACATGAGATTGAATTGCCTGACATCACTCCAGTTGGATGTGCCGCTGATCCCGCATTTGATATTTTTCTCCTCAATTAATTTTTTAAGACCCTCAAAATCACTCGCCGCAAGCAGCCTGTCCATGATTTCTAATATTTCTTTGGCCTCACGCTTCATGCTCTCCGCCTCCTGCGTCCTGCCTCCTGCCTCCAGCTTAATGCCTCCTGCTTCCAGCTCATCAGCAAAACCTTCGATCAGATGATCCACCCGGTATCGTTTCTGGCTGTCCTTATTATCGATCATCGGATCACTGAAATTGTCCACATGACCAGAGGCTTTCCAGGTGGTCGGGTGCATAAAAATGGCCGCATCAATCCCCACAATATTATCCGTAAGCTGGGTCATACTCTTCCACCAGTAATCCCGTATATTCTTTTTGAGCTCGCTGCCGTACTGACCATAGTCATAAACAGCACTAAGCCCATCATAAATTTCACTGGACGGAAATATGAATCCGTATTCCTTACAATGGGATATAATTGCCTGAAGTTTTAACGTATCATTTGCCATAACGGCTGCAAAAGTAAGGAGAATGAATAACCCGGAGCAACTCCTTCGGCCTCATTGTAGTAAATTTGGCGCTATGTCGGCATTGAAAAAATGTCAGCCTTTTCTTATCGTCCTCCTGTTGCTCTCCGTATCCTTCAGTGTGTGCGCCCAGACGAAAGTACTGAGAGGTGTTATCCAGGATGAACAAAGCGGCGAACCGGTTCCATTTGCTTCTATGCAGATGGAAAAAAGCGGTCATGGTCTGCTTAGTGACTCTGCGGGCGGATTTACCATGCGTTTTGAGCAATGGCCAAAGGATACCCTCCGGATTACTTATGTGGGATATCGGCCTTACGCCCTGATACTAAATGATTCTCTGATGCGACATGCGGTGAACGACACCATTTTCGTCTATATCACCATGGCGCGCGGGGCGTATAGTAATGAGGTGGTCGTAAAAGCAAAAGTAGATTTTGGACTGCTGCTTTGGCGTAAGATAAAAAAACATAAAGAACAGAACGACCGTTACCGGTTCCAGAATTTCTCTTACGAATTATATAATAAACTGGAACTGGACCTTAACCAGGTAAACAGGGAAAGGCTGGAGACCGTCAAATTACTAAAGCCATTTGCTTTTATTCTGAATAACGTCGACAGCAGCGAAGAACGCCCGTTTCTTCCCATCTATATTACAGAAACACTTTCTGATTATTATTATGTGCGCGATCCGGTAACGAAAAGACGCGAAGTGATAAAAGGAAGTAAAACTGTCGGACTGAATAATGAGAGCGTAAGCAAATATCTGGGCGGGATGCAACAGAATCTGGACTTCTATAACAATTTCATTCCCGTGTTCGATAAAAGATTCGTAAGTCCGCTCAGCAACAACGGCGATTTTTATTATCGCTACCGGATTATCGATACTCAATACGTGAATTCACGCAGGCTGCTCCACCTGGTCTTTACGGCGAAAAGAAAAGGGGAAAACACTTTTGAAGGTGATTGCTGGGTCCACGATTCCAGTTTTGCCATTCAGAAAATGACCCTGCGCCTGGATGCTTCCTCCAATCTGAATTTTGTACAGAACCTCACCATCATCCAGGAATTCACGCTGGTACACGATACAACCTGGTTTCTTTCAAGAGATAAATTCGTTGCCACCCTGGCACCATTGGGTAAAAACAGAATGGGCATGATCGGAAGAAAAACCACCACCTATAGAAATATCGTCTACAACGACAGTTCCGTGATCAGGGAGGTGGATAAAAATAAAATTCTGGAAGAAGTGATGTTCTCCGCCAATTCGCGGGAGCGAACGGATTCATTCTGGCTGCAACACCGGCACGAAAGCTTAACGAGAAATGAGAAAGCGGTTTACAAAATGGTGGATACACTCACAAAAATGCCCGCCTTTCATACCTATGCCAATGTGTTGAATTTTCTTGGTACCGGGTATCTCAATATCGGCAACTTTGTGATCGGTCCCTGGTACAATTGGATTTACAGCAACGAACTGCAAGGACTCCGTTTACGTTTCGACCTGGGTACCAACAAGGGTTTTAATAAAAACCTGATCCTGCATGGATACATGGCTTATGGATTCGGCGATAAAGTATGGCATTGGGAAGGTGATGCCCTGTATCTCTTCAAACGAAACCCCCGTATGAGTCTTTATGCGATGTTCCGGCAGGATCTGGACTATGGCCAACAGTATTATGATGAAATCACCAGCGATAATATTTTCGCGATCGCAGTCCGAAAACCCGGCATTCCCATTAAATTCATCAATCTCACGGAACAACAGGTTCAGTGGTTTAATGAATGGGTAAACGGATTTTCGGTAACGCTGACTGCAGATCACAAAGTGTATAACCCTGAACTGAACCTGGCACCGCTGAGTGATTTTGTAAAAGGACCCGGCAATCCGATGAATGGATTTGAAGTATCCATAAATCTTCGTTTTGCATTCCTGGAGAAATTTTTTGAAACTACATTTTATCGCACGAGCCTCGGTAGTCAGTACCCGATCATCGATGTGAAATATACCCATGGCTTTCCGGGTGTTCTGGGAAGTACACTTACCTACAACAAACTATTCGCGAGTATTTCCGATGTTATCAAAGTGCCGCCGATCGGAACCCTGTACTATAATTTTTTCGGTGGTAAAACCACTGGTCTGCAACCCTATCCCTTCCTGAATGTAGCACCCGGTAATGAAACTTATTACTACAACAAGTATGCATTCAGTCTGATGAATAAATACGAATACCTGCATGATCAGTTCCTTGGATTTAATTTCGAACATAATATCGGCAGCGGCATTTTCCGGTTCGTTCCGCTCACGCGTAAATTGAAATTCCGCCAGTTTTATAATGTCAAATTGTTGTGGGGTCATCTTTCGCCCGAGAACGCCGCTTATAATAACAATCCGGATTATACTTTCAAGTCACTGGACGGCCGGACCTATATGGAAGTCGGAACAGGCGTAGATAATATCTTACGTTTTCTCCGGGTCGATTTTATCTGGCATGTGTTGCCCACCGGCCAGAATCTTTCCTACATTCAAAAATTTGGAATATTCGGCAGTTTCAGGTTACAGTTTTAGAGAAACCTTTTCCTGAATTAACAAGTTTCATTATCTTATCATAATGGGACGATGGCTTTCACCTTTCACCAGAATAAATATTTTACGTATTCTCCCTTTCGGACTGATCTGGCTGTTCTTCAGTCTGGTTTACTCGCTGGTCGAAAAAGGTCTGCTGGGTGATCTCGACAAATATCCGTCCACCGGCAACCCTTATCATTTTTCCAAGACGCTGTGGATTACCGGCACAACCGCACTGGTACTGGGTCTGCTCATGGGAACCGTGGAAATTCTTTTTTTCAGTAAACTTTTTCCCAAACTAAGCCTGCTGAAAAAAATTGTATTCAAGTCACTCATCTACATATTGATCATTATTTTCTTTTTGCTGGCGATCGCTTTGATCTATAATGCAAATGAACTGCAGACCAGTTTACTGGATGAAAAAGTGTTTAATAATCTCCGGATATTTTTCTTCAATTTCTCTTTCTGGAGTATCGAAATATACATTGCATCCATCATCGGCATTTCGCTGATGTATGCGGAAGTCAGCGAGAACCTGGGTCAGGGCGTGTTACATAATTTTTTCACGGGGAAATATCATACTCCGAAGGAAGAAGAAAGAATCTTTATGTTTCTCGATATGAAATCATCCACCACCATTGCTGAAAACATAGGTCATGTAAAATATTTCGGGATGCTAAAGGAGTATTTTTTGGATTTAACGAACCCCATCATTCAAAACTTTGGGGAAATTTATCAATATGTCGGTGATGAAATTGTGGTGACATGGACGCTTAAAAATGGGGTATTCAACAACCGCTGTGTCGAATGTTTTTTTGAAATGAAAAAAGCCATTCAAAAACAAAAAATCAAATATCAAAACCAATTCGGCCTTGTTCCTGAATTCAAAGCCGGCTTTCACTATGGGAAAGTGATTACAGGTGAGATAGGAGTGATCAAAAAGGAAATCATCTTTACAGGAGATGTTTTAAATACAACAGCCCGGATACAGAGTCTTTGCAACGGCTTCGGGGTGGACCTGCTGGTATCCGGTCAACTGATAAAAAAACTGCAACTCCGTCCGCCATTTCAAATAAAAGAGATAGGAGAAAATGAGTTGAGGGGAAGAGGAGAAAAAATCGATCTGTATACTGTAAGCGTAACGCCCAACGCATAACGCCTAACGCCCAACGCTCAACGCAAAATTGCTGAAATCACGATTTCATCTCACACCTGCGGGATTATTTAAGGGACCACAACGCGGAGTCATCTATTGATTATTCAGAAATAATCTCGCTGCTTTAAGTTCAGGTCTACCAGAATGTAATGTGCTTATGTCCGACAACTGTTGATAATAATATATTGCATTTTTTCTGTCGCCGCTCTTTTCTGATACCCATCCTGCGCCGTAGAGTCCGTTAAACCGATTGGGGTGTAATCTCAAATCCTCCTGATAAGCCATCAGGGCTTTTTCATTATATCCCATTTCCGATAACATATCCGCCAATAGCTCCCTGGCAGGAATAACTTCTCCGGGCGTAACAGGGTTTTTTTCTGTAGCGTCTTCCATATCGGCAGCAGACATCATATGTTCCAAGGCCTTGCTGTATTTCCCGTCTTTGAATAACATCCAGGCTTCAGAAGTCATGATCTGAATATCAACTTCGTTTGCCTTATATCTGTCCCTCTGGCTTTGAAGTGTATCACGCAGTATTTTTAATTTGTCCAGTTCTGAAATGGCAGAATCCCTGAGGCCGGTATGTACTGAACCCATCAGGCGGGCGAAGTGAACGATTGCTTCCTGCCAGGGAAATTTATCCCAGGCGAAGGACAATGGATATAATGCAAGAGAAGAGGCTTCCTTCCATTTTTTATTTTCCAGAACATAACGGGCAGGAATAGCCGCGAATGCATAAGCAACTTTAAAATTCGCCGGATAAACCTCATGGATGGTACGGAGATAATCCCATTGCGCTTTTGCCAGACTGTCATCTCCTTTTTGCAGGTACGCATACACCAGGTAATCCATTCCATGCAGTTCTTCATCCCAGTGTCCTTTTAAACCGGCGTTCTCTGCATAACACTTTGCTGAGGCAGGTTGAATTCAGATTGGAGCTGATGCATTCGCTCCAAAGTCCCAGTCGGGTAAAAATATGGGAAGGCATATGCTGGGCATGCGCAGAAGAAGGTGCAACCAATGCATATTTTCTTGCGGCCGGCAAAGCCAGTTCAGCCAGTCCGGGATAATCGTAGGTATGAATAATATAATGCACAATACCGGGATGACCGGGTTCATCCGGGTAAATGGCATTTAAAATGGCGCCTGCTTTTTTTTGACGGGCAAATGTTTTGTCAGCAGGATCGGCCGCAGCATCCAGAGCCAGAGCATAGAATATGGCCGCTTCGCGGTCATCCGGATACTGACTGTGTAATTTTTCCATGGCTTTTTCATAACGGATACAACGGGTTAGCTGATCTGACTGTTCCCAATCTTTGTAGTAAACAGCGATCGCATTAATATAGGCGGATTCTCTTTCGGATTTCTGTTTCAGAGATTCCGCCAGCACAATCACCTTAGCCCCTTTTGCGAGTTCGGCCGGCCCGGGCGGGGCCCAGAGCGGGTGATAATTGCACATCGCAACACCCCAGTATGCCATAGCACATCCAGGTTCCCGGTCAATGATTTTTGTAAATACCTTCTCAGCTTCATCATATTCAAAGGAATGTAACAGGGCCATTGCCAGATTGAAAGTACTTTTCACGGCATTCGGACAGGAAATATCAAATTGTACGGAACCAAATTGTTTATCAGCAGGACCGCAAACCACCATCTCCCCCCTTTTGAGATTGATTGCCCTGATCTCCTCAGAAGAAATGTTTTTTTCTTTCATTTTACAGGAGCCCTGTAAGAGGAAAATAAAAATGATCAGATGCTTCCCGGAAAAAATTCTTTTCATAATGCCGTGGGTCGTTTCGTTGTCTGAGAAGTGTTGAGCGTTATGTTCCCGAATTTACGAAATCAATAGGGAAAACATTTCGGCGTAAGGCTCAAAGCATAAGGCCGGGGTTAACCTTGTATCATTTTTTTTGATTGACCTGGCTTTCGTTTTGAACTGAGGTGCACGCAATTAATCTACAATTACGCATTACGCATTACGCATTACGCTTTACGCTTTACGCTTAAAAATGTATCTTTCTTACCCTAAACCTCAAAACATGGTAATGTATGCCATCGTTGGTGGAATAATTGGCGCGCTGATCGGAAGAGGCACAACGATAAAATAGTCACCGTTTAATACGGCCCAAAAAAAATTCCCGGCGACGATTGATTCGATGAATGACAATTAATTTTTGCCGCTTTAAGGAAATCGCCCCAGTAAATGATTGTTCACGATGGTTGTTTTCAATTTCGGAGGATCGATGGTGCCTTCTTTTGAATAAACAATTTCTCCGCCGGGTTCCACCAAAATAGTATAAGGATATTCACCCTGCCATAAGGGATTGATGGACCTGGTTATTTTAGACTTGTCCCGAACGCTAAGAAGGTAATTGGAATTTGACGCCTCCTGTTTTTGCAGGAATTGAAGCAACAGATCCTTATTGCCGGGCTTGTCAATACAAATGCTGATCAGTTCGAAATCACGATCCCGGTACATCCGGTTGATACTAACGAGATCGGGAAATGCCTGCACAGAAGGAAGGGATTGAATTTCCCAAACATATACCAGCCGCAACTTACCCGTCGGATTTTTCATCAGCCTCTGAACACTGTCTTCACTCATCTCTGTTAAATACACGGGTTCTTTCGCCCATTTTTCTTTCGTTTTTTGCACCAGGTCCTTTTTCTCCGACCATTTTACAGAACATCCGAAAACCTTTGTGGTTTTTACCGGGACTTCGCGATGATCCAACAGCGCATCCACGGCATTACGTGCATCTGTACTCGTCGGCGTTTTATATGGATTCTCCATGTCATCCACCCGGCCCTCGTAACGCAGCCTGCGGTCCTTATCAAAAATAAAAACATGCGGTGTGGCAATCGGCCCATAAGCTTTGGATGCCGTCTCCGTTTCACCATCATATAAATAGGGAAAATTGAATTTTTTTTCCGTTGCCCTTATTTTCATTTCCGAAAACGAATCCCCCAGGTCGGAAAAATCTAATTCATCCAGACGCAGGGAGGCGGGATCATTAGGATTAATCGCAACTACCGCCACGCTTTTACCGGCATAGTCAGAAGTCAGTTTGATGAGACGGTCCTCATAAGCCTGGGCCGTGGGACAATGATTACAGGTAAAAACAATAACAAGTACATCTGCATTTTTAAACGAAGCCAGGGTATAGATTTTATCATCTACACCGGTCAGTCGGAAATCAGGCGCCGCGGCACCGATCTCCAGGGTTTTGTGGTCCTCAAATGACCGCGGGACAAATCCGGCCAGAAACAGGATAATACAAATGTACCCGGCTGATAGAATATATTTCATCTGATCTTGTCGGAACGCGTTATTGCAACGGTCAGGCTTGTTAAGATACAGCGTTTCTGGTGCTTTACATCTAAAAATGCTTTACGCATTGCGCTTTATGCTTTGCGCTTAATAACGTATCTTCAGAAAGCGAGCTTGTCAAAGTGCATTCGGCCATCTGATAAAACTTTGAACCAATGAAAGTCAAGTTTTATGGCGTGCGCGGTTCTCTGCCGGTATGCGGAAGAGAGTTTGAAAGATTTGGCGGAAATACAACCTGCATCAGAATACTTCGCGAAAAAGCAAACCGTATTGCCATCGTCGACGCGGGAACCGGTATTCGAAATCTAGGCAAAGAAATTATCAGTGCAGGATTATCCCAGCAAATTATAAATATTCTGTTCACCCATTTTCATTGGGATCATATACAGGGATTGCCCTTCTTTCCACCGGCTTATAATCCGAATCAGAGAATCGGTATCCTTGCTACAGGAAGACGCGGAAAAATTAATAACCTGAAAGAAATATTCACACTGCAAATGCAGGAAGATTATTTCCCCGTGCATCTTGATTCTATGGGTGCCCAGTTTGAGTTTTTGACTTATGGAGATAAAGAAACTTTATTCGGAGCTGTAGTTACAACGGTCGCCCAACATCATCTGCACGCCGGTGGCTCTTACGGTATTCGCATAGAAGATGAATCGGTATCTCTCGTTATATGTACAGACGTGGAACATATCAACGGTATAGATCCGAATATTGTAAACCTGGCCAGGGATGCCGACATGCTCATACACGACGGACAGTATACCCGCGAAGAATACAAAAAATTCAAAGGATGGGGACACAGCGCGTGGGAGGATGCCGTTAAAGTAGCAATCCAGGCGAATGTGAAAAAACTCGTTATTACCCATCACGACCCGGATCATAACGATGATTTTCTGGATGGTCTGGAAAAGGAATGTCAGTCCATTTTCCCCAATTCGTTATTTGCAAAAGAAGGAATGGAAGTGGTAGTCTGACCGGGAATCTTTTTTAAACCTGAAAAATTCTGTAAAAATCTAAGGCGAATGCCGTTCAGCATTTACCAGTATGATCCTGCATATTTCTTCAATCTCTTCAAAAGTTATGGTCAGTGGTGGTGCTATTCGTATGCAGCCGGACGCAAACAGGAACCAGTCGGTGAGCAGGCCTTCGCGGATGCATCCATCAATAATACGTTTGTTGATTTCGAAATTTTCAAACTCAACAGCAATCAGAAGGCCTGCGCTGCGAACAGATTTTATGGAAGGATGAACCAGTCGTTTCAAAAACAACTTTTCTTTTTCGGCAACTGATACCAGCAGTTTTTCTTTAATCAGCACGTTCATGGCCGCCAGTCCGGCGGCGCAGCTGAGCGGATGACCTCCGAATGTGGTGATATGACCCAATACCGGCTGATCCGTAAAAGAATCCATTATTTTTTTTGTTGCGATGAATGCACCCAGTGGCAATCCCCCACCCAGGGCCTTTCCCAGCAACAGGATATCCGGTACGATTCCGTATTGTTCAAACCCCCAAAGAGTGCCCGTTCTTCCAAAACCCACCTGAATTTCATCCAGTATCAATAATGTGCCTGTGTCATTACATTTTTTGCGCAGTGCCAGTATCCATTCCTTCGAAGGTTTGATTACGCCATTTTCTGCCTGCACTGTTTCAGCAATTACGCAGGCTGTCTTTTCCGTGATGTGGTTCAGGTCTGCCAAATGATTATACTTCAGATGGGATATACCGGGCAACAGGGGACGAAAGGCATTTCGCCAGTATTCATCTCCCATTAAGCTGAGGGCTCCCTGCGTTGAACCATGATAAGAATAATCAAACGCCACCATTTCTGTTCTGCCTGTGTATCTCTTGGCCAGTTTCATTGCTCCTTCTGTGGCTTCTGTTCCTGAGTTGGTAAAATAAATGGATTGTAATTTTTCCGGAAGCCAGCTGGCGAGCGTATGCGCATATTCAACCTGGGGTGACTGAATCAGTTCACCGTATACCAAAATATGCAGGTATCGGTCTGTCTGATCTTTTATGGCGCTTATTACATCCGGATGCCGGTGACCCGTGTTACAAACGCTGATACCTCCAATGGCGTCCAGGTATTTTTTTCCGCTGACGTCATACAGATAAACTCCTTCAGCCCGAACGATCTCAAGACCCAGCGGTGCAGGGGAAGTCTGTCCCAGATGTTTAAAGAATAATTCCCTTTGAAGCATAAAGCGTAAAGCGTAAGGCTTAAAGCTACTCAAGTTTACCTTTCAGGCACAAAGCGTAAAGCGTAAGGCTTAAAGCTACTCAAGTTTACCTTTCAAGCACAAAGCGTAAAGCGTAAGGCTTAAAGCTACTCAAGTTTATTTTTTTTATTATATACATTCTTTAGTCTTAATCTGAAAATTTTATGCTTTACGCTTTGCGCTTTACGCTTTAAGCTTAAATTAGAGTAACCGTAAAATCAAACTTATGCCCGTTATTCTTCCTGTCAAAGGCGTTTCGCCCGCATTTGGTGGAAATGTATTTATCGCACCCAATGCCACCATCGTCGGGGACGTGGTGATGGGCAACGATTGCAGTGTCTGGTTCAATGCCGTTGTCAGGGGTGATGTGAATAGTATCCGGATCGGCAATAAAGTGAATATTCAGGATGGTGTCATCATTCACTGCACTTATCAGAAAGCAAAAACAGTGATCGGCAATAACGTTTCCGTCGGCCACAACGCAATTGTGCATGGATGCACCATCCAGGACAATGTACTGATCGGCATGGGATCCATCATTATGGATGGGGCCGAAATTGGCAGCAATTCCATTATTGCCGCCGGCGCTGTTGTGCTGGAAAACACCAAAGTAGAACAGGGCGCTATCTATGCCGGCATCCCTGCCCGTAAGCTAAAAGATATTCCCCAGGACCTCATCCACGGGGAAATTGAGCGGATTGCCAATAACTATATCCAGTACGCGGATTGGTTTCGGTAGGCCTAAGGCCCAATGCCTAAAGCCTAAAACTTGTTTCTTAACAATCCAGCGCTTGATTTTCAATGCTTAAGACGGGTCTTTAACAATGGGATGCCGGCACCCTGCCTATTTCGCTATCCGGAAAATGCAATACCCCTTCGGCGTTTGGCGTTTAATCAGTGAATTACAAGAAAGGTTTTGTCCTGAACCAGTTTTAGGCTTTAGACTTTAGGCTTTTCATCGAAGATATCCGGCAATTCATCGAGTTTCCGGGTAGTTCATTGCAAATCCGGGCTTCTTTTTTGTAGGTTTAAATTGTTAAAGCGTATCCAAATGAAACCCAGTAAACACCTTCTCTATTTAACCCTGCTGTGCATCTTGTTCGGCATGTTGATTTCCTGTAAAGCTCAGTATGGTTGTCCTTCCAATGGAAAAAATGTGGGAGCAGAAAGGATTCTGAGCGGGGAAAAAGTTCCCAAAGCACCCAAATTCAAAGCCTAATTAACAATTAACAATTAATAATTGACAATTGACAATTATATCCATTCCTATAAAAACACGATCATGTATTCCGTTAACCAACTAAATCCCACCACTATGAGCCTTACACTACGCACCGACTTCGGTTGCACCGAAGCAGTTATAGATGATGATTGCGGCCTGAAACGATTTTATGAAGTCGCCAATATTTTGTCTGATGACCTGGATGTAAACTTCAACCACAAAACCGACGACTTCGATTCGCTGATGTGGGATTTTTCTTTCAAGGGTCATATTCTTACCCTGCATTATAATATCTATACAGGCATTTCAATCTATCCCAGGAAATTCCGGGAAGCGCCCAGAAGAGATAATGATGCCGTTGTAGAAGTAGCTCATTTTCTCGAAGGAAAACTGATGATCCATACGGCCAACCGCCTGGCATCCTAATAGGTTTTTTCTTCGATGGACTCGAGCATCATACAATAACTTACATAACGATTAAACGAAAGCTTGCCCTCATTGAGGGCTTTTTTTATGGCACAACCCGGTTCATTCACATGCAGGCAATTATTAAACTGGCAATCGGTTAACCTGGAACGCATCTCCGGAAAATAATGTGAGAGTTCCTGTTTGGGTATATCCACCAGCCCGAACTCACGGATGCCCGGCGTATCAATGATATGGGCATTTAACAGCGGCAGGTCGTACATTTCTGCAAAAGTAGTGGTGTGAATTCCCTTCCCGCTCCAACCGCTGACATCCTGGGTTTTGAGTCCCATCCCCGGCACGATAAAATTGATAAAAGAAGATTTCCCGACGCCGGAATGCCCGCTGAGCAGACTGGTTTTATTTTGCAGGATCTCTTCGACTCCTTCCAAACCCTTCTTGTCTGCAAGGCTCATAAGGATCACTTTGTATCCGACGGATTCATACATTTCTTTTCTCTCCTCAAACTGGTCCATTTCTTTTTTCCGGTAGAGATCCGATTTATTAAAAATAATAACGGATGGAATATGATAGGCTTCCCCCGCCACCAGAAAACGATCGATAAAACCCTGCGAAGTTTTCGGATCCTTCAGTGTAGCCAGTAGCAGTGACTGATCCAGATTTGAAGCGATGATATGATGCTGATATTTATTGGCAGGAGACTGGCGGTTGATATAATTATTTCGTTCATCAATGCCCGTTATCATCATGCCGCCTTCCTCGCCGCCCGCTTCTACTTCAATATTTACCCAGTCCCCGACAGCAATCGGATTGGTAGATGTGATACCGTCTATTTTGAAAATCCCTTTTATACGGGCCATCGAAAAATTTCCGTCTTCGGTCTGAACGGTATACCAGCTGCCCGTTGATTTATATACTCTGGCACGCATCAGGGAAATTTTCTAAAGAGTGTGAAACGCAATATCCATTCCAGTACCAGAAACATTACAGCTGCCAGCACGAAAGGAAAAAATTTCTCTGTATAGTGGGTGAAAGTAGTTACCTGGTATTTTGATTTTTCAAGTTTGTCAATCTCTTTATAAATCGCTGCCAGGCTTTCATTGTCTGTCGCGCGAAAATATTTTCCTCCTGTTTCATTTGCGATCTGGGTAAGCAGTTTTTCATCAATACTTACTTTTTCACGCTGCATGATCACTCCGCTACTGGTCTGAACCGGAACCGGGGCGAATCCTTCTGTTCCCACACCCACTGTATAAACACGTACGCCAAATGACTTGGCGATCTCCTTCGCGGTGTTGGGATCCAGGCGGCCGCCATTGTCTTCTCCGTCTGTCAGAAGAATGATCACTTTACTTTTGGAAACCGACGAACGAAGTCTCTCTACACCGGTTGCCAGACCGCTTCCGATCGCCGTTCCATCTTCAAGCAAACCGCTTTGAACATTGAACAACTGCGATTTCAACACGGCATGATCCGTAGTAAGGGGGCACATCGTAAAACTCTCGCCGGCGAATATCACCAGGCCCATACGATCTGTGGGCCGGCGGTCTATAAATTCGGAAGCCACTTCTTTAGCCGCTTCCATCCGGTTCGGCGTGAAATCCTGCGCCAGCATGGATCCGCTGATATCAAGGCAAAACACAATATCAATTCCTTCACCCGAAGTGAGCTGTTGCTCGCTGCCTGTTTGAGGTCTTGCCAGCGCAATAATAATACAGGATATAGCCAGCATCCGCAATACAAAAAGTATATGACGAAGAATGGTTTTCCATGAACGCCCGTGACCGAATGCCTTTACCCCGGACACCAGGAGAGTTCCCTGCAGACGAACCGGCGGGCGGAGATAAAAATATATCAGCAGCGGAAGCCCTGCAAAGAGGGCGAAAAACCAGGGCTTGGCAAAATGAATATTTGAGATCCAGTCGTATAACACTTTTAATACTTTATTTCATTAATACCTGACCACTACTTAGTTGTTAGTTGTTAGTTGTTAGTTATTAATAACGAAACACCGGAACTAACAACTAACAACTAACAACTAACAACTAATAACTAACAACTCATTTCGTTTCATTTATAAGAACAATCGACTTCCTGATTACTTCCAGATTGCTGTCATTTTCGAAAGGCCCCGGAACGTATTTTGCAAATTTTACAAAATCTCCCATGCGAAGCGCGGCCGTCAGATTGGAAAAAGAATCCCGGTCCATTTTCAGATTACTCAGACTAAGAATCAATTCCTCCGATGTTTTTTCCATGGTCACAAGTCCCAGATGTTTGTTCAGATATATTCGCAGCGTATCAGTCAGCCCGGAATAATATTTTTTTACGGAAGAAGGATCTTCCTTTAACATCTTTTTCAACTTTTCTAAATTCGAGAGAGCATCCTCCATCGGAGTCGTGCGTAAAATTTCAGCGTTAGGCGTTAAGCGTTGCACGTTGAGCGTTGGCCGTTGCCGCACAAACCAGATAAACAGAATCAGAGATATTGCGGCAACAGCGCCAACAATAAAGGGAATATATTTTACATCCGGATTTTCCAGGTCGTGGATTCCTTTTATATCGTGATAATCCTGCGCCGTATCCACTTTGCCATAAGAAACTTCGATATGCAGTGAATCTGTTTTATAAAGCTGTCTGCCGATGGTAACAGCTAATGACGGAATTACCTGTGTGCCAGAATCGAAGCTCGTGAGTTTCCATTCCATATGATAACCGGCTCCTGCAGCCGAAATCGTAGAATCCGGGTTATTTTTTTCAATGATTTCAAAATGGGGAATGCTGTCGAACTGGGGAAGCTGGTTGCCGGATGTCATGGGTGATTTCACGTCAATGGTAAACCGGATAGGCTGCCCGATCAGAATCTGATTTTTATCAACGGCAGCTTTTACCGTTGGAACTTCCTGTGCCCATACCGGACAGATTCCCATCATCAGGATCAGCAAAAAAGCGATATAGGTAAGGGATTTGGCCATCGGCTAGGCGGGTCGGTTTCTACCCACAAAAAACTTCTGCAGAATTTTTACATAGTCTTCGTCGGTCCGCATGTGCAGCAGGTCCGCGCCTGCTTTCAGAAAGAGTGATTTACTAAGTTCCGTCATTTTAAAAAAAGATTGCTGATAGAAATTCCGCTGGTGAAAATCGGATGTATCCACCCAGATCATCTCACCTGTTTCCGCGTCTTCCACTTCGATCAGTCCCGCATCGGGTAATTCCATATCCATTTTGTCATACACTTTGATGCCGATGAGATCGTGTTTTTTCCCTGCCACGCGAAGCGCCTCTTCATAATTTTCATCCAGAAAATCGCTGAGTAAAAAGGTGATGGTCTTCTGCCGAAGCGTATTATTGAGAAATTTCAGTGCCTGCGAGATATTGGTTTTGCGATGGGCCGGTTCCGTAATCAACAGATCACGCACCATGTGCAATACCTGGTCGCGGCTTTTTTTCGGTGGAATATATTTTTCAATTTTATCGCTGAAGAAAACCAGTCCGACTTTATCATTATTATTCACGGCAGAAAAAGCCAGAACCGCACAAATTTCCGTGATCAGATCCTTCTTACGTCCTTTCTGCGTTCCGAACAAAGAGCTGCCACTCACATCCACCATGAGCATCACGGTCAGTTCTCTTTCTTCTTCGAATAATTTGCTGAATGGATGATTAAATCTTGCCGACACATTCCAATCGATGAACCGCACGTCGTCGCCGGGATAATATTCGCGCACTTCCCTAAAAGCCATTCCGCGGCCTTTGAAGGCACTATGATACTCACCTGTAAACAGGTGGCGGGTGAGTCGCTTACTTTTTATTTCGAGCTCGCGAACTTTTTTTAGTATTTCCTGTGCTGTTAACATTTTCGTTGACCGTTGGCCGTTGGCCGTTGACCGGATTATGGTTTTTGTTCTAAATAATTAATAAATCCATTTATACAATTGAATATTCCTTTCTAATATTTTATTTACTTTATTATAAGTTCTGTTCATCCAATAATATTTATCATTTGTGCTACGCTTAACAGAGTTTCCACTTCATACGCAGATCCTCTTGAAACATGCAAAAATTGAATCGTATCTTTTTTATAATTTCTTCCCATCCCTTCTGCGATATTAGCGGGGATTGAAACCGCCGCCCTATTTGTTTGATTGATCAATCCATACTTCTCTTCCTTTGGATATAATCTTGTCATTTGATATATTTCTTTAACTGTTTCCATTGATGATTTCCATACATCCAAATTTTTATAATTTGACATAGCATAATATTTTATGCTACATACTCTTGCACCAACCTAATTTTTAACCCACTAATCACAACCGCTCACACTCGGCCAACGGCCAACTGCCAACTGCCAACGCACTATGGAACCTGTATAGCGCGTAAAACGTCATCAATAATCTGATCCGCATTCACATTTTCCGCTTCTGCTTCGTAGGTCAGACCTATACGATGACGCAACACGTCTTTGGAAATGGAGCGCACGTCTTCAGGAATCACATACCCTCTCTTGTTCAGGAAGGCGTTTGCCTTGGCTGCCAGGGCCATATTGATGCTGGCACGCGGCGAGCCACCGTAAGAAATCATGGATTTCAGTTTGTCCAGTTTATAATTTTCCGGATTGCGGGTGGCAAATACGATGTCGAGAATATAGTTCTCGAGTTTTTCATCCATATATATTTTACGGGTCAGATCGCGGGATTCCAGTACTTCCTGCATCGAAACCACCTGTTTCAGTTCGGGCTGTTTGATCCCGTCCATATGGTTTCTGATGATCAGCTGCTCCTCCTGTTTGGAAGGATATGTCACAATTACTTTCATCAGGAAACGATCCTGTTGTGCTTCAGGGAGCGGATAAGTTCCTTCCTGCTCCAGTGGATTCTGTGTGGCCAGCACCAGGAATGGCTCTTCCAGTGTATAACTGCTGTCGCCAATGGTGACCTGCCTTTCCTGCATGGCTTCCAGCAGGGCACTTTGTACTTTGGCCGGCGCCCGGTTGATTTCATCCGTAAGCAGGAAATTGGCGAAAATCGGCCCTTTGCGAACGACGAACTCGTGCTTTTGCTGATTGAAGATCATTGTCCCGATCACATCGGCGGGCAACAGGTCGGGGGTAAACTGGATACGGCTGAATTTACCGCGAATCGTCTGCGCCAGAGATTTAATGGTAAGTGTCTTGGCCAGTCCGGGAACGCCTTCCAGCAGGATATGCCCGCTGGTCAGCAGGCCGATGAGCAGGCGGTCCAGCATATATTGCTGACCCACAATGACGCGACCGATTTCCTTGCGCAGTCTGTCTACGAATTGTCCCTGGACCTGAATCGTTTCATTCAATATCCTGATGTCTTCCGCCGTATACATGGTTGTAAAAAATTAGGTTGCAAAATACGAAGAGTGAGATAGAGAAAGCCGGAAATTTGGATAATCGGGGATTTGCGAAATGTTCTGCGTCCGGCTGCAGTTCCGGACCCTACATTCGAATTCGGTGGACCCGGCGGACGACGATTTGCCTTTCACATTTATTTCACGTTTCCTGCTGATCAATTTTAACTTTGGCTATACAATAAAGACGGGTGAAACGAGTTACCCTTATTCATAAAACCAAGAGATATGCGAAAAATAGCTTTAGCCGCTTCCATAGCCACTTTGATTCTGGTTATTAATGCCTGTAAGAAAAATGACAGTGCCCCCGGCAATGACCCAAGCGCCAGAACTGTTCAAAATTTCTCTGGTTCTTACAATCTGACGGCCATTACGGCGAGTGTACTGGGATTGAATGTAAATCTGTATGATTCCTTACCATCCTGCGACAGGGATAATATAATCGAATTGGATACCAATAAAACAGCCCGTTTTATCGATGCGGGCGTGGCCTGTGTTCCACCTTCCGATTCAACCGGAGTCTGGAGTCTTTCTTCCAATAAAGACACGTTGTATGTTGAAGGCAATGCCAATTTTATAAAGTCATGGGATGGCAAGACGCTGGTATTAAATAGTGTTGAAAGTTTAGGCGGGATACCGGTACCGGTGACAGCGACGACGACGCTGGTGAAAAAATAATTGTTAATTGTCAATTGATAATTGATAATGAAGATCAATTGACCATTGACAATTGACAATTAACAATTAAGAAAGGTATTTCCCGACAATCGGCATCCTCCTGCCGACACCAAAGGCCTTACTGCTTACCCGGATAATGGGACAGAACTGGTTTCTTTTATATTCACTGGTATTAACCAGTTTCAGTACCCGTTCAACAAGGGCCTGATCAACACCCATGGCGATGATTTCCCGGGGGCCTTTTCTTCTTTCAATATATAGATATAATATTTTGTCGAGCAGGTCATATACCGGCAGGCTGTCACTGTCCTTCTGATCAGGCCGAAGTTCAGCAGAGGGAGCTTTTGTCAAAATGGAAGCCGGGATGATTTCCTCATCCTGGTTTATAAAATGCGCCAGTGCATATACCTGCATTTTATATAAGTCTCCCAGCACACTGAGCCCCCCGGCCATGTCGCCATATAAAGTTCCATATCCCGTGGAGAGTTCGCTTTTATTGGATGTATTCAGAAGAATATATCCGAATTTATTGGCGATCGCCATAAGCAGGTTACCCCGGATACGGCTCTGTATATTTTCTTCCGCCAAACTAAATGGCAAATCGTTAAATATGGGTTGTAAGGTGGAAAGAAAACTTTCGAATATCGGCTGGATCGGAATAATATCAAACGGATTATTCAGTTTCCCGGATAAAGAAGTGGCGTCATCCACCGAATGACCGCTGGAAAATCCGGAGGGCATAGCGACCGCACGAACCTGTTCGCTACCCAGGGCCCGGCAGGCAAGGGCCAGTGTGACGGCGCTGTCTATGCCGCCACTGCTTCCGAGGATAGCTTTCTGAAATCCCATCTTCCTGAAATAATCCCGGATGCCGAGCAGCAAAGCATCGTGAATTTCCCGGATATTGCTTCTGCGGGTGATGTATGGAATGATCTGATCCGGTGTTAAAACAGAGGCAGAAGTAAAAACCGGTGTGTGTTTATTTACCGGGCGATATTTGATTTCGGTATCAACGATCTGGAAGTCTTCTTCAAAAATCTTCATGTGATGGGTACAGGTTCCGTACGCATCGTATACCACACTTCCCCCATCAAAAATAATTTCTGTCTGTGCACCCACTGCATTGCAATAATACATGGGCAGTTTGTATTTGAGCACATTCTGCCTGACAACGGCACGACGATCTTCCTCGTGATCGTAGTCAAACGGAGAGGCTGAAATATTGATCATCAGGTCGGGATGCTGGAGCATCAGCTGATCCATCGGGCAGGCGCGATATAGCGGATTCTCCCCCAGGTTCCAGATATCTTCACAGATCGTAACCGCCAGGCGTTTACCCTTGAATTCAATAACGCGCCAGTCCTGACCCACTTCAAAATAACGGTCCTCGTCAAAAATATCGTAGGTCGGCAAACAGGTTTTATGAACGACGGCCTTTACTTCATGATCGTGCAGAAACCAGGCGGCGTTATACAGATCCTTCCCGTTGGGATCGGGATTGGGTGCGGGGGAACCGACAATCACGCCGATGCCAGCCGTATGTGCTTTGATTTTTTCCAGAGATTCATAACAGCGTGAAATAAAATCTCCGAATTCCAGAAAATCACGCGGCGGATAACCGCATACACATAATTCTGAAAATACAACCAGATCCGCACCACCTTCTTTCGCCATCTGAATGCCATGAATGATCTTTTCAGTATTATATTCGAAGTTTCCGATATGATAGTTCTGTTGAACCAGCGCGATCTTCATGTAACAAATTTACTGCTAAGGCCCGGAATACTAACTTGCAGGCCTGAACGTTTTTATCCGGATGAAAAAATATCTGCCGCTACTTTTTTTACTATTTATAACCGGCTGCAAGACAGGTAAAAAATCGCCTGACACATCCAACATTCCCGTGGATGTTCATATCGAACGTTTTGATCAGGCTTTTTTCGCGATCGATACAAACCATATCCGGCAGGGGTTACTGGACCTTGCAAAATCATATCCCTGGTTTATAAATGATTTTGCGGTAAATATCCTGGGCACCAGCCCGCTGTCAGATACCAGTAACGATGCTTTTTATATTTGCCGTCGTTTTATCAGCGGATACCAGCCCGTAAGAGATTCACTGGAATTGAAATTTACAAATATGCGGCCCCTGGAAGAAGAATTGAAAAAAGGGTTTCAGCATATACGCTTTTATTTTCCAAAATATAATCTGCCTCCGAAAGTTGTTTCCTATATCGGTCCCTTCGATGCACCGGGTGTTGCATTAACCCGCTATACGCTGGCCATCGGTCTGCAGCTCTATGCAGGAAAACAATTTCCGTTTTATCTGAGCAGACAGGGACAGGATATTTTCCCTCTTTATATATCCCGTCGCTTCGAACCGGAATATGTAGTGCCCAATTGTATGAAGGCTCTGGCTGAAGACATGTTTCCGGATCAGAGTCAGGGTAAGCCACTGATCGAACAAATGATTGAAAAAGGAAAAAACTGGTGGCTGATCGATCAGTTTTTACCGGAAACCGCCGACAGTTTAAAAACGGGATTTACCGAAAAACAACTCAAATGGTGTGAATCGAACGAAGGACAGATATGGAATTTTTTCCTGGATCAGAATCTCTTCTCCCCTGATCCCGATCTGATCAAAAATTTTATCGGCGATTCACCCAATACACAGGGAATGCCCGACGCCTCTCCCGGTAATATCGGACAGTGGGTAGGCTGGCGCATCGTACAAAAATATGTATCCCTTCATCCGGACATCACAGCACTGCAGCTTATGCAAACGCCCAACCGGACCATTTTTGACGAAACGAAGTATAAACCCCGTTAAGCTGAAAGCGTAAGGCGTAAAGCGTAAAGCCATATCGGTTATCGGTTAAGGTAAAAACCGTCATCCGTCAACCGTCATCCGTCAACCGGTCATCGACCGTCAACCGCCAACCGTCAACCGCCAACCGTCAACCGTCAACCATCAACCACCAACCCGCATTCAGCGGGGCAGGCCGCCAACCGCCAACCGCCAACTGCCAACCATCAGCCCCCTCTCGGCCATTCAAGAAATATGGTTTAAATTTGCAGTTTCAAACCAGCAAGTATGGCAAAGCCGAACAGCTTCCGGTGGAGTATGGAGAGTGAGCCGCATAAGCCGAGAACCAAGGAAATCATTCATAAACACCCGGAGATCAGAACCCTGATCGGCCGGAATCCCTGGACTTTTGGTGTTATTCTGCTCTGTGTCGGATTTCAGGTTGTTCTATCCTATTTCCTCAGGGACGCGTCCTGGTGGGTCATTTTCCTGGTGGCCTATCTGGGTGGTGCTTTTGCCAGCCATACGTTGTACGTATGTATCCATGAAGCCGCACATAACCTGATTTTCAAAAAGAGCTTTTTCAATAAAATAGCGGCGATCACGTCAAACCTTCCGTTGGTTTTCCCGAGTGCTATTTCCTTTCAGAAATATCACCTGAAGCATCATTCTTACCAGGGCGTTGAAGAGCTGGATGCGGATATGCCTTATCGCTGGGAAGCAAAGCTGATCAACAATTCCGGCTTTGGAAAAGCACTCTGGCTTTTATTCTATCCTATTTTCCAGATGATCCGTCCGGGTCGTATCAAGGAAGTCCGGCTGATGGACAAATGGACCGTTGTCAATATCATTGTTCAGGTGAGCTTTATGACGGTATTGATCTATTTCCTTGGATGGAAAGCTGCCGCCTACCTCACCATGAGCTTCTTTTTCTCTGTTGGATTACATCCGTTGGGTGCCAGATGGGTGCAGGAACATTTCCTGACGCATGGTGACCAGGAAACAAAAAGCTATTATGGTTCAATGAATACGGTTAACCTGAATGTCGGTTATCATAATGAACACCACGATTTCCCATCAGTTCCCTGGAATAAATTACCCAAGATCAAAAAATTCGCCGGCAGTTATTACAATACGCTGGGACATCATACCTCTTATACGATCCTGCTTTTTAAATTTCTTTTCGATCGTAACTTATCGGTCTATTCACGCATGGCCAGGAATAACCGGGGAAGTAAATTGAAGACCACGACTGTTGTGAAGGCTGAAAGTGTAACGCCCGAGGCGTGATGCAGGAGGCGTGATGCAGGAGGCGTGATGCAGGAAGCAGGAGGCATGAGGCCACTTCCATCCTTCCAGTCTTCCACACTTGCTTTACGCTTTACGCCTTAAGCTTTTCGCTTAAAAGTGGAAATGCAATCCTGAACCAGGAACTGTATTTTTCGGCCCGTCGCTCCAGATCCTGGGCAATATCTTCCATCGAGCGAAAGCAATAATCATTTACTTCCTGCTTATTCGGATATAGCTGCCCGTTATATGTTCCGGTATACACATGATCGAATTCGAATTCCGTGAGTCCGTTATCGAATTCAGTACGATAAATAAAATCGAATATTTTTGTAAGTGTTGTATCAATACCCATTTCCTCTTTCAGTCTTCTGGCCGCCGCAGCCTCCACCTCTTCTCCCGGACGGGGATGCGAACAACAAGTGTTGGTCCACAAACCCGGACTGTGATATTTCCCCAGGGCACGCTGTTGCAACAACATTTCACCTTTTGTATTGAATATAAAAACGCTGAAAGCCCTGTGTAAAAGGGCTTTCCGGTGAGCTTCCATTTTTTCTATCGTTCCTGTCTCTTCGTCCTGTTCATTCACCAGGATCACTTGTTCTAATTCCATTTTATAAGCTTAAAGCTCAAAGCGAAAAGCTTAAAGCATAATGCGTAAAGCGCAAAGCGTAAAGCTAAAACGTTTATCGTTACATCGTGAATTGTTATACAGTCGCAATTGCCGGCCGTCAACCAAATCAGAATTGGTTTATCTGCGATTTCAACAGTTTTCGCGCAAAATGTATCCGGCTTTTGATGGTACCCAGAGGTTCCCGAAGCATATCTGCAATTTCATGGTATTTATAACCATCAAAATAAAGCAGGAAGGGATTCCGGAATATTTCAGGCAGGCCGTGAATGGCTCCCTGTATATCACGTATCCGCAGATTACTTTCTGCATTACCCGTGATAACGGTCGACTGGCTGTTATTTAACAGATAGTCGTTCGGAGAAGAATCAAAAATGGTCTTCTGCTTTGCGCGCCGCCGGTAATTGTTAATGAAAATATTCCGCATGATCGTATATAACCATGCTTTGATATTTGTTCCGACGTTGTATTTATCCTTATTGGCTATAGCCCGGTATAATGTTTCCTGAAAAAGATCCTTCGCTTCTTCGCTATCCCTGGTTAGGGTGATCGCAAAGGGCTTCAAAAATTCAGCATTAGATACCAGAAGCTGGTTGAATTCAAGAGCACCCATGTTATCTGTGATTTACTATATAAAGATAAAAATAATGCCAAGACGGAATGTCAGATAAAGGACAGGCGGAGGAAACTTAACAATCAGTTTACTTGACAGAGAGTCACGACTTATTGTCAAGCTTAAAGCGTAGGGCGCAAAGCGTAAAGCATTTCAGTGCACAATCTGTAACGATTAAGGCATTACAACAGTTCAGTAAAAAATGAAGAAATTAAGCCTTATACGGGTCGTTCGGCATTGGGCGTTGCGCGTTGCGCGTTGAGCGTTGAGCGTTGAGCGTTAAATGTCGTTCAGCCTTAGGCGTTGCGCGTTGAGCGTTGAGCGTTGGGCGTTGCGCGTTGGGCGTTGAGCGTTGAGCGTTGAGCTGTTTAAACCCCTTCTTAACGGAACATAACTTAAAGCTTTACGCTTTGCGCCTTTCGCTTTAAGCTTGAAGGGCCGGATTCAAAAGAAGCCCGGCATCCAATAAACGGTTGACAGTGGTGGAGATGGAAGAGGAGGCACGAAGGATATTGATGTGCCTGATGTTGTGACAATCTGAGCCTAAAAGACTTACATATTTCTTTTTGATCAGATATTGGGCGAGTTCTTCCTGCTTTTTCCCATAATAACCGCAGAGGGAAAGCAGGTTCAGCTGGAAAATACAGTCCATATCGTGTAATTCGTCGTAGACAGTTCTGTGGGCACCAAAATATAGATAACGTTCGGGATGGGCAATAATTGGCTGATATCCCTTGATCTGAAGCTGGAAAAGTTTGTCCTTCAGATCCATTGGCTGGCGGATAAAAGAGAACTCAACCAGCACCATATTTTTATGGATGGTAAGCAGGGGAACATTTTCTGCCAAAAGCGTATCCATATGTTCGTCCAGATAATATTCCGCGGCGCCGCGAAAACCCACTTTCATTTCTGTTTCGGCCAGCCGGTTCTGTACTTTATTTGCCCCGTGCTCTATGATCTCATGGGTATTTTTAAACATGTCCCATTGCACATGGGGCGTGGCAATGAATTTGCGATAGCCCAATTCGTACATCGCACGGATCATCACGATCGATGACTCCAGATCCGTAGCGCCATCATCAATTCCCGGAATCAGATGATTATGCATATCGGTCACTAATCCCGACAAATCTACAGGCCCGTGATTTTTCTTTTTAAATATTCCGAACATATTGGTTGACGGATGGCCGATGACCGTTGACCGTTATGTACTCTGTCAGTAAGTGAAGATAATTGAAAATATTTTTTTTGAAGCTATTAATTTTGAATCGTTGATTCAGAACCGCACCGTCAACGGCCAACCGTCATCGATTTCTGGTATTCCCCATACACCATCCGAATTCCTTCTTCCAGTGTAATCTTGGCAGTCCAACCCATTGCATTGATTTTGGAAACATCCATTAATTTCCTGGGTGTTCCGTCGGGTTTTGAAGTGTCTTTTTGTATGCTGCCGGTATATCCGACAATTCGCGCAACCAGTTTGGCCAGTTCAAGAATACTCAGATCCGTACCGACTCCTACGTTCACCAGTCCGGCTTCATCAAAATGATTCATGAGGAAAACACAGGCTTCTGCCAGATCATCCACATGAAGAAATTCTCTTTTCGGTTCACCTGAGCCCCAGATCGTAACAAATGGATCATTGTTTATTTTGGCCTCATGAAATTTTCTGATCAGCGCAGGAAGTACATGCGAATTTTTAAGATCATAGTTGTCGTTCGGTCCGTACAGATTTGTCGGCATCACAGAAATATAATCGCATCCGTATTGGGCACGAAAAGCATCGCAGAGTTTGATGCCGGCAATTTTTGCAATCGCATAAGGTTCATTGGTATGTTCCAGGAGACCTGTTAAGAGATAATCCTCTTTCAGCGGCTGTGGCGCCATCCTGGGATAGATACAGGATGAACCGAGGAACATCAGTTTTTTCACATTCGTTTTCCAGGCTGCATGAATGATATTACTTTCAATCATCAGGTTTTCATATAGGAAATCCGCACGGAATGTGTCATTGGCCATGATACCACCTACTTTGGCAGCAGCGAGAAATACAAAACCCGGTTTCTCTTTCTCAAAAAAATCATGCACGTCCTGCTGATTACGCAGGTCCAGCTCGCCGGAAGATTTATACACCAGGTTTTTAAATCCCTCCGACTCCAGTTTTCTTTTTATCGCCGAACCCACCATTCCGCGGTGACCGGCGATGTACACTTTATCTTGTCTGTTCATTATTCATTATTGAACTAATTGTCAATTGTTAATTGTTAATTGTTAACGATAATTGACAATTAACAATTGACAATTAACCATTCTATTCGTATTGATTCCGTATTTCAAACCCCGATTCTTTCAGGATTTTTTCCCGGCGGAATAGTTCCACATCAGCCTGTACCATTTCCTTTACAAGTGCCGGCAGATCATATTTTGGTACCCAGCCCAGTTTCTCCTTCGCTTTGGTCGGATCACCGATCAGTAAATCCACTTCGGTAGGACGGAAATATTTCGGATCCACCACCACGAGTTTTCTTCCTTTCTCAATCTGATAATCCGGGTTACTGCAATGCACCACTTCACCGTATTCCGACGCATCTTTTCCCCTGAACGCCAGCTCGATTCCGATTTCCGCAAATGCCATCAGCACGAAATCACGAACGGTGGTCGTGACACCGGTGGCGATTACAAAATCCTCCGCCGTTTCCTGCTGCATCATCAGCCACATCGCTTCCACATAATCCTTCGCATGTCCCCAGTCGCGACGCGCGTTGAGGTTTCCCAGAAAGAGTTTATCCTGCAGTCCCATGCCGATCTTGGCGACAGCACGGGTTATCTTACGGGTCACAAAAGTTTCACCGCGCAGGGGCGATTCATGGTTGAATAAAATCCCGTTGGCAGCAAACATCTGGTAAGCTTCCCGGTAGTTTACCGTTATCCAGTAAGCATATAATTTGGCAGCCGCGTAAGGCGACCGCGGATAAAATGGTGTTGTTTCAGATTGCGGAACGGCCTGCACCAGTCCGTACAATTCGGAAGTGGAAGCCTGGTAAATTTTTGTTTTTTTCGTAAGGCCGAGTAATCTAACGGCCTCCAGGAAACGCAGAACACCGATGCCATCGGCATTGGCGGTATATTCCGGTGTTTCAAAACTCACCTGCACATGGCTCATCGCGCCCAGGTTATATATTTCATCCGGTTTGGTCTCCTGTACGATCCTGATCAGGTTGGTGCTGTCGGTGAGGTCGCCGTAATGTAAACGAAAATGAACATTCTTTTCATGGGGATCCTGGTAGAGATGATCCACGCGATCCGTATTGAAAAGTGAGCTCCTCCTTTTTATTCCGTGAACCTGGTATCCTTTTGAAAGCAGGAGTTCGCTCAGATAAGCGCCGTCCTGACCCGTTACTCCCGTTATCAGTGCTACTTTGGACATATATTATTTCTTTATAAACTGTGTTATTTTTCTCAATGGTTTCAAATATAACGTAAAAAAATAGGGCTTCAAATCATTAATACGCCACGCTTCATGATCTTCAAGGTTCGCCCGGAGCCTGTTTTTTACCGATGCGTTACTCACACCTCCCGTTCTCATTTTGACGATTATCTGCGGAATATAAAGTGATTTTAAACGGTGATTTGCCATGATCCTCAACATCATTTCATAGTCAGCTGCCGACCGCATACTGGTATTGTAAAGGCCCAGCTGATCATACACTGACTTCCGTACAAAAAAAGTGGGATGTGGTGGCATCCAACCCCAGTAGAAGGAATTGGTTTTATATATACCGGATTTCCATATACGTGTAATCCGCTTTGGATTCCGGTAGTCAACGTATTGCAGATCAGCATAACAACATTGCACTTCAGGATTGCGGAAAGCTTCCACGATGGTCGAAATCACATGCGGGCCCATATACATATCATCGGAATTCAGGATACCGATGATATCACCCTTCGCCGCCCGAATACCTTTATTCATGGCGTCATAGATCCCTTCATCCTTTTCAGAAATGACGGAGATATGGTGCGCAAATTCTTTTATGATCTGAAGGGTATTATCCGTTGACGCCCCGTCAACGATGATATGATCGATCAGAGGATAGTCCTGCTCCCCGACGGACTGCATCGTGTCAGCGACCGTGGAAGCGCTGTTGAAGGTTGTTGTAATTATTGAAACTCTGATGGGCATAGTTGGCAGTTGGCAGTTAGCAGTTGGCAGCAAAGGCCTTAGCCTTCGCCTTAAGCTTTAGCCTAACGAGTTATAACGCAATTCTCAAGCACCAGCATGTCCATGGATGTTCTTAAAAAACATTCCAACGCATGTTCGGGTGAATTGACGATCGGCTCGTTTTCATTAAATGAAGTATTCAGCAATATGGGTATACCGGTTTTTTGCCTGAATGTTTCGATCAGCTGATAATACCGGGGAGCCGTATTGCGATCCACGGACTGCAATCTGCCCGTGCCATCCACATGCGTGACCGCGGGAATCAGGGACTGCTTTTCCTTCCGGATTGGAAATACTTTCTCCATAAACGGAACGTCATCATTGATTTCAAAATATTCCGAAACATATTCTTTCAGAATAGATGGAGCAAAGGGACGAAAACTTTCCCTTCTTTTTATTTTTGAATTGAGCAGGTCTTTCGCATCTGCCCTCCGCGGATCTGCAACGATCGATCGCGCACCCAGGGCGCGCGGACCAAATTCAGCACGACCATTGAACCATCCTACCACTCCGGAATTGATCAGGCGGTCAGCGATGATCCCATAGATCTCAGATTCCGGATAGCGGGTATATACAATACCACGTGATTTCAGATATTCTTCTATCTCTTCATTGCTGAACCGGCTGCCGGTAAAAGCTGAATACACCGGCAGCTGACGTGGTTGTTTTAAAACCTGGTTGTACACAAACAACGCGGATCCCATGGAAATACCGGCATCATGACCGGCAGACGGAATATAAATATTCTCAAAACCCGTGTTACGCGTGAGCTTGCCGTTGGCCACCGAATTTTGCGCCACACCACCGGCAATACAGATATTTTTTAATCCCGTTTTCTTTTGAAGTGCATTCAGAATATGAAAAATCAACTCTTCTGTAATCCGCTGAACCGATGCGCCGAGATCTTTGTGATATTGTGTGAGCGGCTCATCCTTCGTTCGGGCCGCCCCAAATTTTTCAGCCATATAGGAAGAGTACAATGGAGCAACAACCGGTATATGATCCTCACCATAGGAAATGATACCGCTTTTGGCTGACCTGAAATATTTCTGATTGAGATGAAACAATCCGTTCGCGTCAAAAATTAAAACATCTTTGAGCTTGTCAACATATTTGGGTTCTCCATAAGGAGCCAGTCCCATCACTTTATATTCATCGCCATAATGGGGGAATCCCAGCAGCTGCGTGAAAGCAGTATAAAATAATCCGACACTATGCGGAAAATCAACCGAATCCAATACCTCCATTTGATTTCCTTTACCGATGGCGGTCATGGTGGTTGTAAAATCTCCCGAACCATCGATGGATAATATCGCGGACTCATCAAAAGGAGAAGCAAAAAAAGCAGATGCCAGATGGCTCCGGTGGTGTTCTACCTGATGGATTCTGGACCGGAATGATTTTTCATCAATGGAAGGATCCAGTTTTTTAAATTCGGCTTCCAGGGATGCCACTTTTTTTGCATTCGATAAACGGTCCCGCACGGCACGGACTCCACCGCCGGGATTTTTCAAAAGAAAGAAAATTTTCTTAGCCAGCTTGGCATACGGATCACGACCGATCGCGATATGATCCACTTCATGCAAAGTGACGCCGGCCTCCTTCAGACAAAACTCTACTGCGAGGGAAGGAAATCCCGCCCAGTGTTTTACCCTGCGAAACCGTTCTTCCTCCGTAGCGGCAATCAGCACTCCGTCTCTGAAAATCGCCGCGGATGAATCGGCGTGATAAGCGTTTATTCCAAGGATGATCATTCGTAATATTTGTTAAAGAGCGAAGGCTAAAGGCGAAGGCCCAAGGCATGAGGCCTTAGCCTTAGCCTTAGCCTTAGCCTAATTAAACAATTGCAGATAATCCTGCTTCAGATTGAACTGCCCGACATGTCTCGCAGCAAATGCCCGGCTGGCGCGGCTCCAGCTGTCAAAGGCAGGCTGGTCCCACTCTGCCGCTTCGAGGAGTGCATTCATCCAGGCTTTGGGATTATCCAGTGGAAGATCCCAGCCGATCAGCTGATTTCTCAAATGCTGCCAGGGCGTTTTATTACTGATGAGTACCGGCCTCCCGGCTGAAAAGGATTCAAAAATGGCATGTCCGAAATTTTCACCCGTTGTAGGCAAAACAAAAAGATGATTTGCACCCAGGGCCGCAATCACTTCTGCATGGGGCAGTGGGCCGTAATATGTCACCCTGATATGTTTTGGAAGTATCTGGATCTTTTGTCTTGCGTCCTGCCAGTAATTTTCATCCTCCACTTCACCATACACCGACAGGTCCAGCAGGATGGTATCCGGAACCTCTTTCAGCAGATCCAGGAAAAATGAAATATTCTTGATCGCCATGATGCGCGAAATAAATACACAGCGAAGTCTGCCCGGATTTTTTTCAATCTCTGAAACCTCCGCCGGAAGTTCTGCTGAAAAATTGGGTATCAGTTCCACGCGTTGTGCACGCGGGAAATAATGCAGTATGTCTTTTTTCTCCTGCTCATCCGTTGCGTGGAAAATAATCTTTGACGGAATCTGCAAACTATTCAGCAGCGCGATGAATAATTTCTTCCGGGTTGATTTTGATTTAATAGCAGAATCCCTCAGCATACCGCGGGGTGACAGGATCACTTTGGCCTGTACTTTTTTTCTCCAGAAATGATAAAGGGGCAACAGACTAAAGCGGACGGAATACATACTGTTCAGGTATATAAAATCCGGCTTTTCAGTTTCGATGAGATCCTTTATCAGCGCGGCCGTCAGCAATTTCGCTGAGGCATAATATACCCGGATGCCTGGCAAACGTTCAATCCACTGGTTCGCCGGAATTCCTTCATAGGGCGCCGTTTCACCCAGGTCCGTGTCCGATGTAATCACCGAAATAGAATACAGTTCATGCATCGAGGCCACAAAATTTCGCGTCGACTGTATCGGTCCGCCGGCTTTATAACCCGGCTCGTACCAATCTGTAAACAAGAGTATTTTTTTCAGTTGAATTCTTGTTGGTAAAGCGAAGGCTAAGGCAAAGGCTTGTGCTTTGGCCTGTATAGCTTTAGCTTTGGCTTTAGCTCTTAGTTAAGTAACGCTATTCCTCTCCAGCCAATATTCCAGTACAACAAAAAGCCAGACCTGCTGCCAGCGGATATCCGGATCGCCCGCTAAAAACCGGGTCCATGTTTTTTTCAGATGATCGCCCTGGATGAAATCCCGTTGAGCTATATGATTGATATGTTTTTCACAAAAACCATGAAGTTCATTTTTCATCCATTCCTTCCAGGGAAATAAAAATCCCTTTTTCTCCCGGTGCACAATTTCATCCGGCAACATGGGCTTCAGGGATTCTACCAGCAGACTTTTCGGATAAACAGGAACCTTAAACTGATCGGGAACCGACATCACAAATTCAACGAGGTCCTGATCAAAGAATGGCTCGCGTATTTCCAGTGAATTGGCCATACTCATCTGGTCCGTATCTTTTAATAATGTGCTCTGCGTATAACCCAGGTATTCCGCCGCCGTCACCTGGCTGTAGTAAGGAAGTTTCATAAGGGCCCGGTGTTTTGCCAACAGCTGATCTGACAATGTTTCCCGTTCCGACTCATTTAAATAAGTCATATCCATCAGTGCCGCCGGTGACAGCAATTGACGAAGAATGGGATAGGAATAAGCGATCGCAGGTGAACTGGCGGCCAGCAACTGGCGCATCCTGTCTTTTATTTCACCCCTGCCCAATAAATCCTGACATGCCATTGCGCAAAGAAACCGGTAATTTCCATATCCAGTTTTTCTGCTGCAGTTTTATATAATTATCAAAAATCGGGTATCCCGCAAATAATTCATCACCCCCCACACCCGACAGCGCCACGCGGATTCCTTCCTTGATGAATGGCTTTGGATACCACATAGGTATTGATGCCATCACCGCTTGGTGTATCCATGGCATCCAGTGCATTTGTCAGTTCACCCAGCATCACTTCCGGTTTCATACGAACCTGAACATGTCGGGTATTAAATTTCTTTGCGATGATATCTGCATATTTTGATTCATCATAGGCTGACTCATCAAAGGAAATATTAAAAGTATAAGGAGAAGGATCACCCGCTTCGACCATCAGTCCGACCACCGCGCTGGAATCAATGCCGCCTGATAAAAATGCACCCACGGGTACATCACTCACCAGTCGTCTTTTTACTGACTGCAACATCAGATCCTTTACTTTTTGCTGCACCGTCTTTTGTACTGGTGAAATCAAAATCATAATTCGCAGCGGTCGGATCCCAATATTTCCTGGTTTGTATTTGTCCGTTTTTAATCCGCATCCAGCTGCCGGCTTCCATTTGCCGTATTCCTTCTATCGGTGAAAAAGGAAATCCGATGGACTGATATCGAAAATATTCCGCCATGGCTGCCTGATCTATTTTGCGTTTCACAAACCCGGTGGTTAATATCGCACGGACCTCGGATGCAAATACAAAATGATCTTTATCGTGATAATAATATAATGGTTTTACACCCAGCCGGTCGCGGGCGATAAAAAGTTCCCTTTCCTGTTTATCCCAGATCACAATAGTGTACATGCCCCGAAGGCGGGATAAACTTTCAGCGCCCCATTTTATATATCCTGCGAGAATCACTTCCGTGTCCCCATGTGTGCGGAAAGGATAATCACTTAAGGATGGCTTGATCTCGGCGTAATTATAAATCTCGCCATTGAAAATAATTGTATAACGGCCGGAGACGTCTTCGAAAGGCTGATTGGCAGCTTCGGACAAATCAATGATGGAAAGCCGCCGGTGACCGAAACCCAGTTCACCATCCATAAAAAATCCTTCCGCATCGGGCCCGCGGTGACTCATAGAATCCGCCATCCGTTTTATCTGTTCCGGTTGTACGGGATTCTGCCTGTTCAATATGCCTGCTATGCCACACATGAATACTAGCCGGTTATTTTTTTATACAATTCAAAATATTCGGTCGCAATTTTTTCAGGATTATATCTTTTGATATTTTCAAATCCCTTTTCTATCAATTCATTTCTGTATGACATCATCAGAAATTATTTTTAAAATTCCGTTCCTGATCTCCTGTACCTGGTAAGGATCCACCAGGCAGGCTGCATCACCCGCTACTTCAGGCATGGATGATAAATTGCGATGTGAGTACCGGCCTGCCGACTGCCTGCGCCTCCAGTATGGGCATACCAAAGCCTTCATAAGTGGAAGGAAGAACAACGATATCCGCCTGCTCATATTGATTCTTTACTTCTTCATCTGACAGACCGGATAAATATTGATATATTGATTCCGGCTCTCTTTCATCCTGTCTTCATAGTCCTGATTATGTTTTCCGATGATCACCAGCGCACAGTCCAATCCTTTCACTGCTTCAATTAATCTTTCTATATTTTTATTGGGTGCCGTTCCGATTTGTAGGATCCTGGGATTTATTTTATTGAATGGCTTATCCATTCTTTTAAAGGATTCAGAAATCGCAACAGGAATCACCACGATTTTATCCGGATCACAACGCACATATTTCAGAATCTCTTCTTTTGTAGCTGTAGGAAATAGCTGTAACATATCTGCATCTTTTTACCGGCAGGGTCAGCCAGAATAATTTAATACGAACTGCCTTATTCCAGCAGAAGCGTGAACATGGCCACAGTCCAAAATGGTCTGGATCGTTTTTCTTTTTCTTTAGGAAAATGCCAACGAAACTTATATCTCCTGTAACATGATTCACGTCCCTCTGTCTGAACATGGCTTCCAGACAAATATAAAGGCGCCTGAATAAGCCCTTGCTTTCATATTTAGAAATGGCAGAATAACTGCATGTATGCGATTCTTCAGTCTTTCTGAAACATCCCGGAAAATAAATTCCACGCTGATAGTTTGCCAACCTGCCTTGGCTTTCGATAATAAAAAGTGACTTCAGGCATTTTTATTTCTGCCTTATCCATAATTCTCCTGCTCCTCAGCGATCAGGTCATCCAACACGGTATAAAAAGGGGTTGTATAATTCCAGTGAAGTAATTTTTTTGCCTTTTCACTGCTCCCGTAAATATCCTGAATCTCCGTAGGCCGGAAAAAATCGGCGTTTATTTTTAACCTGTCCAGGGGGATGTCCAATTTCCTGTATACATATTCAACAATATCCTTTAAGCGTAAACTTTCACCCGAACAAATTATAAAATCCTCCGGTTTATCCTGCTGCAACATCAGCCACATGGCTTCAACATATTGCTGGGAGGATCCAAAATCCCTTTTGATATTCAGGTTTCCAAATTCCAGGTAGATCCTTTTTACCATGCACAATATCAACGGCTCCTTTTACCAGTTTCTTCATAAAGAAATTATCGCCCCGCAGGTAAGACTCATGATTAAAGAGAATACCGCAGCATGCAAACAGATCATAGGATTCCCGGTAGTTGATCGTGGTATGGTGTCCTGTCAGTTTTGAAATGGCATAAGGACTCAATGGATGAAACTTGTGTTCTTCTGTAATGGGCAGGGTTTCAATCCTGCCAAACATCTCACTCGTGGAAGCCTGATAAAACCGGATTTTGTTATTAACCAGGCGAATGGCTTCCAGGATATTCAGCACCGAATTAATATTGAACTGAATGGTGCCGATCGGTTGTTTGAAAGAAAGCGATACGGAACTCTGAGCAGCCAGATTATAAATTTCTCCGGGTTTATATTCCGAAATGATATTGATGACCTGCGAAAGATCCTGCAGATCGCATTCAACCAGTTCAACCGAATCCTGAACCTTCAGATATTTTAACCGGTAAAGATTTGAACCACTAAAATGACCTGATCAAACCGATTACCCGGTATCCTTTTTTCAATAATAATTGGGACAAATAAGCTCCATCCTGTCCGGTAATCCCGGTGATCAATGCAATTTTATCTGCCATCTGAGAAATCGATGATTTTCATATTATAATGAATCCGGAAACCAATATTAAATACTTTAAATACGATCCAGGTAAAAAAAAGTCCTTTTAACAAGGGCACCCATGGTAGTCAGCAAATCTGTTTCAACACTGATGGAATAAAAGAAAAGAAATGGCAACCATAAAATGATGGTAGGTCGTTTCTCTGAAAATTTCATAGATAGATAGTCATCATGAAATTAAAAAAGAGTCCATAAAAAAACATATAAACAACTCCGCCCAGTTTATCAAAATTTGCATATGCCTTCACCCAACGGACCCAGGTTCATACTATAACCCGTTAATTTGAATCCCCAAAATCGTTTTAGATTGGCCTTGCCTCCCGACATCCGGTTTGTCGGGCCAGACAAATCTGGGAACAATCGTAGCGGCGATCGATTGTGCAATGGATTCTCCATATGTAAAACTAAATCGTTCCGGAACCCTTTTCATGGTAACTGCCACCAGCCAGCCCTGGTTCATCCTGACCGAAGTAAAAAATAAATTATCCGCATCCATCAATGAATTCCACATCGGTAACCCTACTTCCTATCAGCTGTGCAAAATAAATCGGATCGGCCCCTTCGCCCTGAATCCAGTTTCTTTTACGGTAATCCAATTTAATGGATTGCAATAAGATAATTAAGAAGATACCCAGACAGGCATAACCCAGTTTCGTTCTGAAGCTTATTTTTTTACCTAATAATATTAAGGTCAGGCTACAGGCCAGTAAATAAATAAATTCTCCAAACATTCCTTCGATCAAGGTTTGGCCGATCATCAGTGCAAAGACACCGGTAACAATCCAATTTTTTATGTTTAAAGGGAGAATAAATCACATAAAATACGCCCACATAAGTCAGATGTGCCATTAAAAAAAAGACCTGTTTTAAACTGTCGGTGCTAAAAAGTCGAGAAGTCCTGAAACCAAGCCGATTGCAATCAGATACAAACCGAGATTTGGTTTGTTAGTCAGATAATTCCTCACATTTTGCATGTACATTCCTGGATTCATTCATCAAACCTTAATTTTTTCAGTGGAATCCGAATTCCAATGGCCATCGCAATGACTGCGGGAATAGCGAAAGAGAAATATTCATCCGAGCTGATCGGCATATATTTTACCCAAAGTCTCGCCAGGTGATTTTCCCGTGTATAAACATGATAAAAAATGACCGGCATCACCAGGCAGGTAAATATTGCGGCCTGCACAGCAAAATCCAGAATCACAACCCTTTTTCCCAGGTCATAAATCAGTTCCAAAAAAGCGAAGACAAATAAAACAATACTAATGGATTCCAGTATCGTCAGATCTGAAGTCAGCCAGAGCAGAAAAAAAACTAAATAAAGAAAAAAGTATAAAATATTTCTTCATTAATTGAGAATTGGTTTTTCGCCATCAGCAATGAACGTACCGGCTCAAAAACGACCGTAAAGTTCAGTTTATTATGAAAATCTTCCTTTGCTTTTCGGGAAAGTTCATCAAAATTTCCTTTTATTTCCCTGATAATCAATGAAAGACCGGGAAACGACAAATCTGTGGGAAAGGCCCATGGATATTTCGAAAGAACATCCATATAGTGCTGATCCTTATAGTACAATATCGGAAGACCTGCTGCCGCGTACTCATATATCTTATTAGACGCCATCACCGCAGTTGAATACAACGTGTTTACGGGTTTATTGATGGCAAGGCCAACCTGATGTGTAGTAGTAATTTTCTGGAGTTCTCCGTATGGCACAGGATCCAGAATCGAAACTTGCTCCGTAACCCCCAATTCCATCACCCTGTTTTTCAGCTTCCTGATATATGTATCATTCCCCGGGCCAATGATTGTTAACAGTAGTGCAGGATCTGATTTTATAAAATCAACCATTTCTTCCAGACCATGTTCATCACTGATGCGACCCTGATAGAGCAGTTTTAGATGACTGTCTGATTTTAATACCGCCGCCTGCAGTCGTTCCATCCTTTGCAAAGAAGGATAATTGGGTACTACCATCCATTTGCCTTTTAACTCTTGTGTTGGATAGAACTTCAACCTGGCTTCTGAAGGCAATGTAAATAAATCGATCCGGTTAAAATATTTCCTCTCGGACTTCACCGCAAAATACCCAACTGAATATGTACGCATCGAACTCAATTCGGCCACATCATGGCTGTGGTACCATAACTTCAGTTTGTAACCAATGAAAGGACGGATCAACCGGAAAGAAAATAAACTAATGGGATCGTTGCACATGATCCAGGACGACTTTTCGCGTTTCAAAGACCTGTACAAGGTTCGGGTGAAAACCAGAAACGATTTTATTTTCCATCCGGGTGGATGCTTTCTCGGACTCTTCAATTTTCATCGATTGTCCGGAATTGATTACCTGCACATTCGGCGGATATTTCCAGCTGGACGAATATAAATTTCTTGTTATGATATTCAGACTTGTAAATTCCCTGGCTAACTCATCAATCGCATTGAGTAAGGGCGGGTAAAATTCAGGATGAGTATATATCGCAATCGTTATTGCATTTCCATCGCCACTTACCACTCAACGATATATTTTGAAAGGTCTTGAAACACGATTGCCGCACGGTCTTTATAAGAATACAAAGAATTCAGTGAACGAGACCTGGCGGCTTTACGAAATTCATCAACCGTTCCGGGACTGCAGTTCATTAAATATTCCACATGCTTCAGAAGTTCCTGTTGATCCCGGTATAAGAAATATCTCGTTATTTTCATTAAAAAAGAAAGCATGCTCTTCGCTGAAGGGCGCAACCTGAATGCCTCCGGCGCCCGGGATCTCAAAAGTCCGCATGTTGTGCGAACCGATATTATGCTTCCGGAAAATATTTAACTGAACCCGGTAGGCCCTCATCTTTTTCCAGAATGCGAATCCATATACCGCGTCATATACTGTTACATTCTTGTGTCGTTGGAGTAATGTTTTATTCCAGCCGTGCCCGTATACATCAACCAGGATATCCATTGTCGGCAACGAATTGCACGACTTCTTCTCTGGTTTTATCGGGGTTACCCAGAAAACAAACACGATTCAATTCTGACTCCTGGGTAATTGTTTCATATTCATCCACTGAGAGGTCATAGCCAAAGGGAAGAAAAACAGCGGGTATATTATAATCCCGTTCAATCTGTTGTAAGAGGTTTTGGTTGTAACAAAAATGCAGATGATACAATCCCACACTGTCGCGAACATTTTTATTTCCGCCACCTGAACTGGCGATCACAAAGGGATGATCCGGATTATAATTCACCAGCCTGAATTTTTTTCCCAGCAACTTCAGTGTAGCGGGATAGATTTCCATCCCCTTAAAAACCCATATCCAGTCGGGTTTTAGTGTATCCGCCTGATCAATCAGCCCCTTGTTTACCTCCCGATATCCTGTTTTGATTTTTGTCTTAAATAAAATTTTTCTAAAGATATTTTTTGAATGATTGTCAAATACGATATCAGGCGCCGGATACAAATGGATTTCTGCTCCCAACTCTGTCAAATATTTTATGTAGAATCGCTCAATCGCCCAGGGTTTTTTGCTACCCACAATCAGAATTTTCATGTAATGTGTAATCCCGGCTAATTGTTTTTTAATATTCTCCGTTACCATCTCTATAGAATAATCCTGAATGATTTCTGCAGAATAATCTCCCGCGTTTATACGAAAGCTGTCATTTTCCAATATTTCCCTGATATATCCAGCCAGCGATTGGATATTTCCCTCCGGAAAAACAAATCCATTATGTCCCTGCTTAACCAGATCCATACTGCAACCAGTGGTATCTGATACAATCACCGGTTTGCTAAAATTCATCGCTTCATTCACAGACAGTCCCCATGTTTCGCCCATGCCGGAACACATCACAAATACATCCGCGATAGAATAATAAGAAGGAATTTCTGACTGGTTCACAAAGCCGGTCAGGTAAACCTGCTCTAATGTTATTCTCCTGGATGAATTGCTCCATCTGGGTTCTCAATTCCCCCTCGCCAACCATGACAAGGGCAAAT
This sequence comes from uncultured Bacteroidota bacterium, assembly GCA_963759335.1. Lineage (GTDB taxonomy): Bacteria > Bacteroidota > Bacteroidia > Chitinophagales > Chitinophagaceae > Puia. The sequence continues at coordinate 394,255 of CAVWYU010000017.1, read as the reverse complement.
CGATCATCATTCAATAACTGAAAGGCTTTCAGAAGATCCAGAGGATTCTTCTTCGGAATATATTTTCCCGAAAACAGAATGATCTTTTTATCAGACGGAAGGCCCAGTTTGTTTTTGATATCCTTACCATGCTCTTTCAGTTCCATTGACTTCGATGAAAAATAATCGTTGTCAACCGCGTAGGGCGTATATATCAACCGTACAGCCGGAACACCGTAATATTCAAAAAACTTCCGGCTTTCAGTTCCGATATACAGACACCTGTCTACAAAAACGCCAAACAAAAGGTTCTTTAAAAAAAATTTCTTGACGGCTAATTTAAATCCTGTCTTTTTTAATTCCTGGTTCAGCGGATTCTCAGCCCGGAGCCATACCCGGCGTCCAAAAATCCTGGAAAAAAAAATCACCATTAAATCAGAACTATAACTCCACCCGTTTACGAGAACGACCGCTCCTTTTTGTCTCCATATCGTCCGGATAACGCCCGGATTAAAAACATTCCAAAAACCATTATTCAATGGTTTTCTCCCTGCATAATTCCGAATAAATTTATAGTTATAACCAGACAGTAAATCCGTATCCCATTTTACCGGAACACCAAAGCCTTTGTCCTTGTCTCCCTTTATACTGGAATCGGAATAATAAAAAACGGACAGATCAGTTTTTTTACCGAGTTCCCTGAGCAGCGGAGAAAAATATTGAATCGGGTGACTCAAAAACCAGGCGATTTTGTTCATAGGGTTAAAAAATCCTTACCCGACCGGGGTAAAATTTTCAGACACAGAACTGAAGCAGTCTCTCCAATTCGATGTTTACATCATTTGCGATATGATATCCTTCGGCCAGTAAACGATTGATTGAATAATTTAAAAAAGGTTCATCCGTAGGAGGAATTTCTGCCGGCAAATCAAGTGAAATATTTTTTTTAAGAACGGTTACAGCAGACTGAATAATAGAATCAGCCATATCAATCACCCGCATGCTGATCCCTGATCCCAGGTTATAAATAATATGCCGTGAAGATCTGGGATCTGTCATCATTTTTGCCATCACTTCTTCAACATCCGTCAGACAAATAAAATCCCTGTACTGGCAACCATTGGAACGAAGGGTGATGGTTCCTTTTTCAACTGCCTGTCTGCAAAGATCATTTGCCAGCAGCGTCCAGCGGTTTACATGAGGCGAAACCGGAGCGCCAAATGAATTGGATAATCGCAATACCGTTCCTTTGATTCTTTTATGTTTTGCAGCCGCTACAATATAGTCTTCTGCTGCGCGATGTGTGATGGCATAGGGATGAACAGGCGATGGGCAGTGATTCTTCTGTAATAGTTCCTTCCAGCGGTGCGCCATAAATATGCGCCGTAGAAAAATAAATAAACTGATCAACTTTTTTTGAGATACTGTTCTCCAGTATGATCCTCGTTTCATCAATATTTACGCGAATGGCATCGGAAGGAAATTTTACTGAATCTATTTCGTTCAGAGCAGCCAGGTGAATAACAACATCAATAGATGCGGGGAAAGTAGCCGGGTCGAGCAATAATGCATGATCGATTCTTTTGACATTGCCATGTAAACGCAGGATATCTTCGGGAACAGGTTTTCTGGATGAAACCCATACTTCATGTTCTTCAGAAAGCCTGCGGGAAAGCCTTCCGCCAACATATCCAAGACCACCTGTAATCAAAATCCTGCTCATGCAAAACCATTATAAGGAATCTGCTCATTGTGTATGGGCAGATTATCCGCCTCGGCGGGATCATGCGGAATGCTGGCAATATTCAGCAACATATTTTCTCCTTCACCAATTCCCTGAAATGCCATCCAGATACCGGGCGGAACGGTTAGTCTTTGATAATTTTCTCTCGACAGTGTTAATTCCTGGAAAGACTGAAAGGATTTACTGCCGGGTCGTCCGTCATAAAGTACAAAACGTATGGTACCCAGCGGCACAACCAGGTTCAATATCATTTTCTGATGTCTTTTCCATCCTTTCACCGCACCATTATTTACTGTAGAAAAATAAGCTTCTCCAAATCCCTGAAAAGATTCTTCGGGTTGTTTTAATGCATGCATCACTTCACCGGAATCTCCCGGAATGATTCTTCAGCGGTGTGATCAGTACATCCACTATATGACCCATGCAATGGACTTTTTTCGCGCTGCTTCCGTATATTCCTGAATCTGTCTCAATGTATATACTGCTGATATCTTCTTTCTTATGATTGTAATAATGATCATACCATTCGCCGGTGAGTTTTGAAGTGGCTTCAAAATCCAGCACGGGTTTCCATTGCAGAATAATATAATGCTTTATCGCAGTTCAATTTTAACAGACCGGCTTCATGAAAGTTTTTACTCTCTTCTATTTCAAAAGGATTTTTCAAACTTCCCTCGCTTCCAGAATTTATTGACTGACTGAAGCAATTCCAGCACCGTATGATTCTGATCCGCATTCGGACCAATATTAAATGGTTCACCGTTTATCTGCTCATCTGATTCAGCCAGCACCTGACCTGCTCTCAGATAACCGCTCAAAGGTTCGAGTACATGTTGCCAGGGCCGTGTGGAATTTGGATTTCTTATTTTAACCGCCTGGCCTTCGTTCCAGGAACGAAAACAATCCGGCACGATCCGGTTCAACGCCCAGTCACCGCCACCGATCACATTGCCGGCACGAACTGATACGAGTTTTACTTTTGAACCGGGCTTTTTAAAATAAGAATGATAGTATGTTTTGATAACGATTTCCGCAGCTCCCTTCGAAGCACTGTAAGGATCTTTCCCTCCCAGGGCATCCTGCTCCCGGTATCCCCAGATCCATTCCACATTATCATAACTTTTATCGCTGGTGATGATGACTGCCTTGCAGGGATTGGAAACCATTCTCAATGCTTCGAGAATATTGGCCGTTCCCATGGTATTCGTCTGAAAGGTTTCAATCGGATCCTCATAGGAAACAGAAACGATGGGTTGGGCCGCCAGGTGAAAAACAAAATCCGGTTGTGTATCCGTGAATATTTTTTTCATCCGCGGACCATCACAGATATTGGCAAAATGATGTTCCGTTTTTTTTGCCAGCTCCAGCTCTTCAAATAACGAAGGCTGTGTTGGAATATCTTTTGATATGCCGGTCACATGTGCACCCAATGAATGCAACCAGAGACTTAACCAGGATCCTTTGAATCCGGTATTGCCGGTTACAATTACTTTTTTTCCTTTATAAATATTATTAAACAAAATATTAGTTTTTGAACTTCTCCTTTTTTTCTGCGGGAATCAATAACATGGTTCCCCATACACCATCGGCATCTTTATAATCCCGGTCTTTATGCAATACCCATTTCTGATTGTTGATACGAAATGCATCATAATTATAATTCCTCAAAAGATCTCCTATTGCGCCGTCTTCCGCTGGAGTATGTGATTCCATCAGAAAAACAGGTCTCTTTATTTGTAAACACTGATCACAGCCCTTTAATGCAAATACACCTGCACCTTCAATATCCATTTTTATTAAATCAGGATATGAACCTGTTCCTTCTTTTCCGAAATATTCATCTATACTTGTTGCCTTCACTTTTGTTAATGTTCCTGTTTCAGCGTTTTCTGCCCAGCTGTCCAGCATCGAAGATTCATGATGGTTTTGTCCAATGTAAAATTCGACTTCTCCGGATTTATCAGAACAGGCGGCTTCAACGATCTCCACATTCTGATACCGTTTTGAGTAATATTCTTCTTCAATACATCCAGTATTGAAACAGACGGTTCAAAAGCATAAATTTTTGATCCCGCAGACAATTTTTTTGAAAATACAGTGAATAATATCCCATATTGGCACCGACATCTGCAACAATAATATCGCGCTTGATCAAATCCAAACTGACTTATTATTTTATCAAGCGCATCCAGGGAATCGGTTTCCCAGAATCCCATCAGTGTTTGGAAATTAATATCCCTTCTGTAATATGATTTGAGGCCCTTTAATTTGCCAAACCAGATTGTATAAAATTTACCCTCTTTGAATATGGATTTGAGAATTTTTCTGTAAACGGGAGAACTAAATTTCAAGTGATTTTTTTTATTTTCATCAATCCTTCCGGTAAGCCTTGCCTTTAGCCTTAGCCCCGATCACCACGTTTTCCATTTCGCATGCCCCGACGCCCACATTTCATTGAGCGCGATTTTATCCCGCAGGGTATCCATGCATTTCCAGAATCCATGATGACGGAAGTTATATAGTTCACCTTCTTTAGCCAGTTTTTGCAGGGGCTCCTGTTCAAATACCGTTTCATCTCCTTTGATATAATCCAGCACATCCGGCTGACAAACAAAAAATCCGCCGTTGATCCAGTTGCCATCACCCCTTGGTTTTTCCAGGAAAGATTCAACCCGGTTGCCTTCTGTTTCCAATGCACCAAAACGGCCTTCGGGTTGCACAGCCGTCATCGTAATGCTTTTCCCATGCTCCTTGTGAAAGTCTACCAGTTTTTTTATATCCACATCCGACACGCCATCTCCATAAGTAAGAAGAAATGGTTCGTCGCCAATAAATTCCTTTGCTCTTTTGATACGACCGCCTGTCATTGTATTCTGACCTGTTTCGAGCAGGGTCACTTTCCAGGGCTCGGATGTATTATTATGGACCTTGATCGCATTGGTGCTGAGATCAATCGTCACATCGCTCTGATGCAAAAAATAATTTGCAAAATATTCCTTTATATAATAACCCTTATAACCCAGGAGGATTACGAATTCCGTGAATCCGTAATGCGAATATCCTTTCATGATATGCCAGAGAATGGGTTTGCCGCCGATCTCAGCCATGGGTTTTGGCCTGATATCCGTTTCTTCACTGAGCCTTGTTCCCAAACCGCCCGCGAGAATTAATACTTTCATGGATTGCCTGATTGTTGTTGTGCCCTGAATAAAATTACCTATTCTTTCCAACTGATCGCCGTATGTATTTTTATTTGCAAACGATTTTCTTTGATTTACCAGCAAATCCGAATTCCAGTGAAACAGATTCGTGATGGTATCACGGAATAATGCCGGCAGCAATTTATTATCCTCGCGGCTATCATTCATTCTGATCAGCTCCGGATATGGCTGATAGGTTGTAATATTATTCGAAATAATCACTTTGCCCGTGCTCAGGTATTCCATCACTTTATGATAGTTGGTTCCCTTACTCTGATCCAGCTGCATATCATAACAAATTAAAAGGCATCCATCCGGTTCAGCGCAATGGCCAGTTCTTTTGTTTTTAGTACACCATGAAATTCCACATTCGTAAAGTCCTGCAACCGGTCAATAAAGGCTTTCGTTTCCACATCCTCTGACGATCCGATATTTGAATCTGCGGCCATATAAATACCAAAGAAATGAAACCTGCATTCCGGATTGCCCCGAACAATTTGTAATAATATCGTCCGGTCCAGATCCGGACGTAAAAAATTGCCGGATAATCCGACATTTATCGGCTGACCCTTCGGCTGGCTGATTCAATCGGATTGCCGATGAATTCATCCGGCAATCCATGATTTATAAACTCCGCGGGAATCTGAAAGTCTTTATACTTTTCAATGATTTCCCGTGTAACCGAAAAAAGCACATCGGCGCCTGCAGCAGCGACGATGGCATTTTTATCCGAAGGTTCATCCACCGGATGAAATATTTTAAATATTTTCTTGTCAAAAAATGACAGGGGAAACAGGTTTCCGATATCGAAGGACCAGATGATATCGACGGGTTTATGAATGGCCCGGAGAATATCCCTGATCTGTTTTTTTATCAGCCGGTTATATATTTTCCTTGCATGAAATTTTATCCGGTATGGAAAATATAACTGCTGGTCGATGATAAAAAGTCCTGCGCTGATGTTCATCGGGTTTTATTCTAATTCGTTTCCTGCCCCAACTCCATCGGTGATTATCCGGCGGATTTAAAAAGTAAACTTCATTTCCCGCTTTTGCCAGTTCAATCGCATAATGATGTTTGGCCAGTTTCATTTTACCCCAGGCCTGCGGTGTGAGAATCAGAATGACTTTATTGGAAAGACCGGATGGAATCGGCAATATATTTTATCATTTCTTCTGTCAGCTCGGGATACATGGGAAGGGAAAGAATTTGATCCTGAAGTTCTGTGGCCACCGGGAAAATCGCTTGGTTTATATCCAAGGTATTGATAAGCCGGCAGGTTTGGCAGGGCAGTCGGATAATGAACAGAAGTTTCAATATCCCTTTTCAGCTAAATAATCCGCCAGTTTCTGCCGGTTCTTCGAGCGGATCACATACAGATGCCAGGTATGTTTTGTATCCGGCCTTTGTTTGGGAAGGATAATTCCCGGGAATTCCAGTCAGCCATTTATTATATAGCGCTGCGTTCTGAATTCTTTTTTCTGTCCATGATGCCAGATGTGGAAGTTTAGCGCTGAGAATCGCAGCCTGTAAACCATCCAGCCGGCTGTTGATCCCTTCTATCTGGTGCTGATGTTTTTTCAAAGCGCCATGATGAGCATACATCCTGCATTTCTCCGCCAGCGCATCATCATTCGTAATGATACATCCGGCATCGCCGTAAGCTCCCAGATTTTTTCCCGGATAAAAACTGATGGAACCCGCATGCCCGAAAAATCCGGCGCGCTTCCCTTTGAATTCGGAAAAATGCGATTGGGCACAATCTTCAATCAAACTTATTTTATGCCGGTCACAAATGTTTTTTATCACTTCAATATTACACATCTGCCCCTGCAGGTGAACAGCAATCACCGCTTTCGTTTTGGCAGTTATCTTTTGTTCCAGCAGATTTTCATTCATGCTGTAGTATTCCGCTTCCGCATCCACAAAAACCGGTCGTGCACCTGTCTGGCTGATGGTTTCTGAACTGGAGATCCAGCTATTAGCCACCGTGATCACTTCATCACCGGGACCAATGCCCATCATTTTCATTAATATGAATAAAGAATCTGTGCCGTTGCCGCAACCAATCACGTGTTTGATTCCATATGCTGCGGCAAATTCAGATTCGAAATCACTGACAAAGGATCCGCCGATAAAAGCCGTCTTTTCAATGACCTTTGCGATCGCACCGTCTATTTCAGGTTTGATGGATTGATACTGGGCCTTCAGATCTACAAAAGGAATTTTCATGATTGTGTCTATTCGTTTTGCCGGATTTCCTGCATAGTTACCGGGTCTGATAATATCTTTTGTTACAACAGATCCTGCGCCGATCACTACATGATCACAGATAGTGACAGGAAGAAGGGTTGCATTTGATCCAATGGATACATGGTTTCCGATTTTTGTCGAATGCCATTTACTCTTGTCACCACCTGCAGGCCGCCTTCCTGAAAGACATCATTGATAAACATCACTCCATGACCTATAAAACAATGAGTTCCTATGGACACGAGCTCACATATAAAACTATGTGATGAATTTTTGTATTCTCTCCAATGACCACCCCTTTTTGAATTTCAGTAAACGGACCGATAAAACAATTATCACCGATACTGCAACCATAGATATTTACGGGTTCCACTACTTTAACGTTCGTCCAAACTGAACATCTACGATTGCCGTTTTTAAAAGAATGGGTTTATTCAAGACTCATTGTTTTTCTTCGCCTGACGATAAATCTTCTCAATGATCTCCACTGTTTTTAATCCTTCCATACCACTGGTTGCAATGGCTCCCTTTCCACTCAATACGTCAGCCAGATTCTGATATACTTTATCGTGGTTCGACATGGATCCGAAATATTGTCCATAATTATTGGGGGGATTGCCGGCGGCAGATCGCTGATCGGATCACCTTCCAGGCTTTGATATTCAAGTTCATTTAAATATTGACCACCTATTTTAATGGTTCCTTTTTCTGCAAAAATGGTCAGCGACCCTTCCATATTTTTTTTAAATGCATTCACCGTATAGTTGATGGTTCCAATAGCACCATTCAAAAATTCCAGCGTCACCACACCCGTATCCTCAAATTCTATCAATCCCTGGTGATCAAAATTTCCTGTAAATGCATTCAGCGATTTCACATCTCCCAGGAACCAATAAAGCAAATCAATAAAATGACTAAACTGCGTATATAGTGTACCACCATCCAGATCTTTGGTTCCCTTCCAGGAGTTCTTATAATAATCCGCATTCCGGTTCCAGAAACAATTCAGTTGTACACTATAAATTTTTCCCAGCTTTCCCTGGTCTATCAGATCCTTTACTGCCATCACCGGCGGATTAAACCTGTTTTGCTTTACGATGAATAATCTTTTATTAGCCCTTTCGGCAGCGTTGATCATCGCCGTGCAATCCGAAACGGAAAGCGCCATGGGTTTTTCACAAAGCACATGTTTACCGGACTTCAAAGCTTCAATACTATGTTCCGCATGAAGTCCATTGGGCGTGCAAACGGAAACAACATCCAGTGTTGGTACTCTGCCCAGCATTTCCTGCAAACTCCCAAACCATGGAACATTATATTTATCTGCCAGTGATTTTTGCTTTTTCAGTATCGGTATCACAAACAGCTGACAATTTGCCGGTCTTGACAATATGCTCCGCATGCCGCTGGGCTATTCTTCCGCATCCGACGATTCCAAACTTCAATGGCTTTACTCATCGGCCGATTAATTTTTTGATATGACCTGCGCAACGGGTGCGGTTCTGATCAGCATATTCATATATCTTTCTTTTAACTTTCTGTCGGATTTGAATGCGCTGTGTTTTTTAACAGGCAAATGCATGATCTTTTCGAATTGCTCCGGACTCAGTCCAAATTTTTTCATCACATATTCTTTGTCAGACTGTAACTGAGCAGGCTCGTACAGCGGCTTTTCCAATTCCAGCAAGGCTTCAGATCTCGTCATTTGTCCTGAACAAATCAATGTGGACAAGATGCGCTTTTCTTTTATCGATATGAAATTTCTCCGGAAGAATATAAGCCTGGTAAAATTTTGTGAACTGCGATTCATAATGCTTGCCCCCATAATCCCGCCAGTCAAGTTCTTTTTGAATAATTTCTTTTACTTCATTTTTATTATATGGCACATAGTTCAGGATGGAAATAGGATTCAGTCTGAGTACTGAGTATAATAAACATGCTTTCTAAAATCAAAATAAGGATAGGTATTCAACTTTTTTTTCCCGAACCGGGAGTGAATATCTTTCAGATTTGCATAATCCATTTTATCATACAGCCAGGATGGCGGCATGATATATTCCGTTACGATATTCGTTCCGCTGATGATATATCCAGTATTGTGTTCTTTGGCCAGTTTGTACATGGATGCGAAAATGGCATGATCAGAAACCACTTCGATATCCACTACAGATGCATACAGATATGCCAGCTGGATATCCCGGAATTCCTCCCAGTCAATCACCAGGCTGAATAAATCAAATCCACAACGGGTAATTATATTTTCAACATTCTTAACAGCCAGTTCAGAATCCCATCCGTTATCCAGATGTACGGCAAGTGGCCTCAGGCCATGCTGTTTTGCCAGCCAGGCAACATATGTACTATCTACGCCTCCACTTAATCCAATCAGACAGTCATATCTTTTCCCTTTCCCATCAGTTTTAATCCGGTGGACCAGATCCTCCAGTTTTTTTTTGCCGGCCTCACCGGTAACTACTCCTTTTATAGCAGCTTCCTGGTATTCGTAATAGTAGTTGCAAATCCCTTTTTCATCAAAACGGATATCCGGATCGGCAATATTGTCCATCACCGTTACTGTACACTGCTGATATTTCGGATCTTTATTATCTACAATCATAAACTGTCAGCGTTTCAAAGCCAGTCATAAACATGTTTCTCCAAATCCTGCTGAGAAGGATAACTGATCAATACGGCACGATGCGGCCTTTGAAAAACAAAAAAACTGCCTGCACTCACGGCAGATGCACCGAACTGAACTGCTCTTTTAAAATCTGAAAGTGAAGCCGCGCCTCCCATGGCTATCATCGGTATATTGACGGCATGTGCAATTTTTTCTATCATTTCAAGATCATATCCTTCAAAGCTTCCGTCGCGTTCAATCGAATTCAGGAGTATTTCCCCTGCGCCTGCTTCTTCCATCTGTTTCGCAAAGGCCAGCGGATTCAGGCCGGTAGCTGTTTTCCCATTTTCAATATAGACGCCGAGTTTTCCGAATAAATTCTTTTTATAGTCAATCGATACCACCACACTCTGGCTACCAAACTGTCTTGCGATCTCAGTAATCAAGCGACGGATTTTTAACTGCCGAGCGGTTCAGGATCACTTTTTCAACACCCACCGAAAGAATTTTTTTTACCTCGTCCACACTGGTTATACCCCCGCCATAGGCAATGGGCATAAATGCCTCACTGACGATCTCCTGGATTCTGGAAATATCCGGTGGTCGGTTTTCCCTGCTTGCATCGATATCAATGATAGCCAGTTCATCCACTTCCTTTTCATTGAATATGCGAACGGCATTGATCGGATCGCCCACATATTTATAATCTTTAAACTTCACTGATTTCACCAAGCCCCTTGTTGTGAATCAATAAAGCGGGTATGACCCGTATACGTTTCAAAGCCGGGCAAAGTTTTCAAGGATTTTCATCCCATATTTGTGACTTTTTTCGGGATGAAACTGAACACCAAAAATATTATCACGGTTTACCGCAGCAGTAAAATCATATCCATAATTGGCCTGCAACAATTCATCTTCAGAGTTATCAGGCAATACATGATAAGAGTGCACAAAATAAAAACGTGGCTGTTCTCCCAGATCATTCGTCAAAGTGCGAAGTCTTTTGATAGCTTGACATCCGTCCAGCCCATATGAGGAATTTTCAAGTCGCCCAAGTATCTCCTTTTTGAATTTTATCGTTTTACCGGCTATCCATCCAAGGCCGGGCTCTGTTCCTTCCTCACTATTTTCCATCAGCATCTGAAGGCCCACGCAAATTCCCAATAAAGGAATTTTATTCTGTATCACTTTTTCCGTTACCAATGGTCTCAATCCGGATGCATTAAACTTTTGCATGCAATGATCAAATGCCCCAATACCGGGAAGAATGATTTTCTTCGCCTTTTCTATATCGTGAAATATCTGATGCAAGCACTGATTCAAATCCGGCTTTTTTAAGCATGTTTTTTACAGATCCCAGATTGCCCACTCCATAATCAATAATTGTGATCATCAGATAGTCAAATATTTCTTCCGGTAATCCTGAAACCTGTCAGATCGGATATATCCATTATAATCCGTATTTAATTTATAAGTGCACACATTTATCTTTTTCCAGTGTGCTTTATCATTTTTGCAGGAACTCCTCCGATTACGCAATACCCTTCAGGAAACGATTTTGTAACAACCGCTCCCGCGGCAACGATTGTCCAGTCACCCAGGGTTACACCGGGCATTATCTTTGCGCCAACGCCGATCCAGCAATATTTTCCGATATAAACAGGAGAGGGAATATGTTTTCGCGTATCATAATAATCATGATTCGCGCTGATGATAGCAACATTTGGCGCAATCTGGGTATAATCGCCAATGGTAATTCCACCCTTGCCCTGTATATAACATCCTTTCATGATGCCCGGATAAGCATCGATGCCGACCAATATATTTTCCGGCGTCATACACTGTGCTCGCGGAATGCACAGGCCAATACGCTTTCCTGTTACCACCCAAATTCAGGACCTTCTGTTTGAACCAGAATTCAAAATTTATCTGCCCTGGTAATCGCCCGTTTTCTTATAAAACCGAAATAAGGAAGTTTGCAAATTAATACAATCGGTATCTGCAATGGTCTCCTCAAAAAATATATTAGGCGATTACTCATAAGACCTCAGTTTCTTCCATCCCAGTCTGGCTTTATCAGGCTGGAGTTTCGCCATCGATTTGAGTATGCCAATAATATTTTTCCCTTTATTTTTCCTTAAAATTTTCGCTGCAATTTCATTACTCAAGGGACAATCGGGACTTTTCAAATACCGGATCATAATCCTTTCATATTCCAAATCAAACTTACTTAGGCTATTCTGCTCCTGTTCATTGTGCTCGCGGCTCCATACGATTCCTTCATTCATCAACACGACATTGTATTTAAGCGCGAGTCTATGCCACATTTCACAATCGCTTACCATTCTGGCGGTGCCGAAACCACCTACTTCATCAAATATCTTTTTCCTGAATAATAGATGAAAGAGGCGCTTTGTGAAAAAGACCCGGGCCCAGGTAGTGATATTCATAGGCCTCTTTCGGAGTCAAGAACAAATGGAAATGGTCCTTTTTTATTTTGCGGCAAGGAACACAAACCCCAACCTGAATCCGGAAATTTATTCATTGAATCGACTAATAATACTCAATCCCCAGGGATATAAATAATCATCCGAATCCACATATTTAAGGAATTCTCCTTTCGCATAAGATGCCGCCTTATTCCGGTTTGGATAATCTCCCAGGTTTTTTTCATTGACATATACTCTGATTCTATTATCTCTTGCAGCATATGCCCGTGCAATATTTACCGTATCATCATTTGAATGATCGTCAACGATTATCAGTTCAAAATTTGAATATGCAGAAGCAAGAACACTTTCTATTGCAGCTGCAATATATTTTTGCCGGTTATATGCAGTCATAAGTACGCTTACCAAAGAGTCATTATTCAGTTGCATAAGTAGATTTTATAGCCTGCGGAATTGATTTGGCAGATATCTTTATATAAAGACTCTTGTTTTCCGCTTCTCACTGCTTCCAGTAATAGATTATTTGACTTGTAGACAGCCTTCCGATTTCGATAGTTATATTGTAACCATTTCCATTTCTGCTTTAATCGAAAATCGGGTTTCCTTCAATAATATTTTTGCGTTTTTTAAAAGTCTGAATTATTTCGCTTTTACGATTTTTCAGGTAAAACGCCAAAATATTTATAAAAATGGTATTGAACTATAAAATTTCTTTTAAAAGCATAGTCATAATCTTCGTAATGATAATGAGAGACCTGGGCTTTTGGATTATATACGATAGAATGACCTGCTAACAAAGCATCCTTTGCCCATAATACATCTTCTGCAAAATCTGTTTTTCTGAACGGCAATTGCTTCAATATTTCTGCCCGGTACATCGCATTCACATCATCCCATCTGCAAATAGCCAATTGTTCCTCCGGAGAAAGATTCAGAAAATCTGCTTTATTGGAAAATTGATATTTCCTCAATTTCGGTTTGGAAATCGGACGATACCATTCAACCGGATTTTTATCGATGTCATGCGTAACCATCTGTTGCCCACATACGCCCGCCACCGTTTCATCGATAAAACCATTCAAAAGCTCCTGCAACCAAAGAGACGAAAGTGGTTTCGCATCCTGAACCGTCATCACAATAAATTTCCCTTTTGCATTCCTGGCGCCGAGGTTGCGAGTAAGACCATGATCAAATTCCTCGGGATTTATTTGAATAATTGTTACCGGATAAGAGGACAGAATGGAAAGGGATTTATCCGTTGATCCTGAATCTACTGCGATAATTTCGATTGCTCCGTTTACCTGTTGATTTAAAATCGCCGGAATCGTTTCGCCTAACCAATGATCTCCATTTTTAACCGGAATCACCACTGAAATCAATATTTCAGGTTCCATGTTCGCCGATTGCTCTTTTAGTTGCCTGCAGGTACTGATCTCCCCATTTCAAATCCGGCTCCAGGTGATTTCCCTCTGCCCATTCATTCCAGGCATTGATGAAAATAAAATTTTCTTCCGGAGAATATGGATTGAATTTTTTAATAATTGTCCTAAGCCAGGATTCATAAAGTTCAGGGGTAGAATCCTTTAATATAAAAGCACCGGTTTTTCTCCGTGGCTGTATTATCCCACATTGGGTGTAATGCTGGGAAACTGTTTATAATGCCGGAGCAGGTATTTTTTTTCGGCTTTCTGCATACAAGTCATATTCCATTACCCGGTTATTTCTAAATGCGCGAACTTCCCCTTTTTATTTTTTCGAAGATAAGATCCGTTACGCTGGGTTTCAGATTTATTACTTCGGTATAAAAATCCGGTTCAAAATCTATCGCCACATCGAATCCTTTTTCTTCCGGCGGAAACCGGCTTTTAAAACTCTGCATATAACCCAGGTACAGATCCATACCATATTTGCCGCCTCCCGGCGCCATATCTCCACGGTTTTCTTTATATCCGGGAAAAGAGAAGGCCGATAAACCGCAAAAAAGGGCTTACCATTTACTCTGATATACCGTCGATCAGAAAAAACATTTTCACATAAAAATTTGATATGTGTCAATATCATCTTCAAAAGAATATTCCTGTTTTATCAGTACTTCCTCCTCATTACCATCCCAGCGTCTGTTCCAGTTTTCATTGGCCCAACAATACATAAAAGGAAAGTCAGGCTTACCTGTTTTCAAAATGGCATCCAATGGCTCATGCAATAATCGCTTCCCATTAAACCAGTAATGGTAATAACAAAAACCATGAATTCCATATTGCCTGGCCAATTCTGCCTGGGCTATTCTTGCTTCCTCCAGACGCAAATCATAGTAACCGAGATCTCCCGGCAAATGAGGTTGATAATGTCCTTTAAAAATAGGCTTTGCCTTAGAAACATTTGTCCATTCAGTAAATCCCTTACCCCACCATTTATCATTTTCAGGGATTGGATGAAATTGAGGAAGGTTTATCGCAATAATTCGTTTATTCGTTGGCGTCATGATGTATTTAATCGACCCCGAATAATTTTTTTAAAAAGATTTTTAATCAATCGGATTCGATGACGGCCAGTTAAATGACGCAAATCCATATTTCAATACCAGAAAATCTTTATCCTTTAAAAATTTTTTATCCGCTTTAACAGAACTTGATCCGGCAGGCGCATAATATGCAATATTCAGATCAATATGTTTTTTCCGAACTTTCTTATTAAACATTACTTTGAGATTAAAATCATAATCTGCTAACCATTGGATAACGTGTATTGAATTTTCCGATACGACGAAACAATCTTTTCCTGGCGAATATGGCCTGATGACAAATATTTTTATTTAATATCTTTTCTTGGTCAAAATAACCGTCATAGTTTTCACCATATTCCGGAGAAAAAACATTTCCATACACAAAATCAAAGTTATCCAATTCCCCAACCTCTATCAAATTTTTCCAATGTTGAATTTTCCAATATATAATCATCGCTACCCAAAAAATATAGCCATTCTCCTTTTGCCATTTCAATTCCCTTATTCATTGCATGATAAATTCCTTTATCTCTTTCGGATATAAGACGAATATTTTTAAATATATCAGTATAACGCAGAGAAATCGAAACCGTATCGTCTGAGGATTTTCCGTCTAAAATTATTACTTCGAAATTTTGAAATGTCTGATTGACCAGGCTATCCAAACATTTTGAAAGTGTTTTAGCCGAATTATATGTAGGGATAATGATAGAAACTAAAGGAATGTCCATTGTCAAATAACGCAAATACCCTTTAATTATGTGGTTAGATTCCTTACGGAGTCTATTCAGAGATATGACGATTTCACAAATTTCTGCAACTTAAAATCATATTTTGCAACCAATTGCTTTTCTTCCGGAGACCTAATTAATCCTAGTCTTCTGAACAAAGTCGATATAAATAGGGAATTCTTAGTGCATCTGGCTTCATTTTTTTTAGTTCTGAAATTTCTCTTTTTAGATAAGTCCTGCAAATAACTATCAATTATTTTGTCACATTCCTGAAATAAGATGCAAAATGCTTTTCCGAAATCTGACCCTGCGCATTCTGAATGCACCTATCAATGCCGGAGTAATGAACTGATCAGCATATTTAAAAAATCTCATCCAAAGTTCGAAATCACCTGCAAATCTTATAATCCACTTGAAACAGATGATCCCGATTTTTCCCATAGATTCCTTCGCCAGTATGTTGACTCCTGTTGGATAAATATTCCATCCTGATATTCTTTCAAATAAAATGAAAATTTTGAAGATCGTCTGCGGACGCTGATAATACAATCCTTCCGGATTCATCCGCTACACAGGGATATCCCTGTATCCACTCGATATCTGGATTGTTTTGAAATATATCTGCCAGGGTGAATAAACGATTTTCTGATTAATAAATCATCTGAATTCAACCAACCCATAATTTCCCCGGTAGCTCTTTTAAATCCCCGGTTCAAAGCATCGTACATTCCGTTGTCCTTTTGGGATACCCAATATGTCAATTGGCTCTCATATTTCTTTATAATTTCGATTGTATTATCCGTACTTCCACCATCCATTATTATATACTCAAGATTCGGATATTGCTGTTCTATTACTGACAAAATGGACTCTTCAATAAAGTTACCCTGATTAAAAGTAGGAGTAACAATAGAGATTTTTGGATACTGATCAGACATATGAATTATTAGCAAAGACAGGATGATCCTTCCTTATATAAAATGCATCGCACTGCCAAAAAGCATTATCACCCGGCCTGCGCATAATATCAACCATATCCACTAAACGAAATCCCAGTTGATCTAAATAATCACTGAGTTCATGAAATAATAAACAAGTAGGAGAAATCCGAAAGCCATATACTTCAATTACAAGAAGTTCTGTCGATTCCAAAGTATTTTTAGCCCCATTTAGAATGGGCACTTCATAGCCATGAGTATCGAGTTTGATAAGAACTCTTTGGGTTTTTGGAATACTATCGATCGTTATCACAGGTACGGGCCTCGAATTGCCATTTTCCGTTCCATAAATTCCACTTCCGTCTAAGTCCGGGGAGACAAGAATTTTAACTTCTCCTGCGCTTTCACCAGCTACAGCAAGATGATATTTAATATTAGAGTGGGAATTCCTTAATTCATTTAAATGTGGTAGGTTTTCTTTAAGAGGCTCAATTAAATGAAAATCTGCTTTTGGCCATAGGTTCAGCAAATTTCTCGTCCATGAACCCTGAGCCGCCCCGACATCGATAACTGTTGAAGGTGAAATACCCATTTTCTTCATCCTCCTTAGTCCCTCATCCATCGAGTTTTCCTGAACCGGCCGAATAAAATCACCCGGAGTGTTTTTATGTATACTATAACCGGTTTTGGATATAATATTTTTTATAATTGTCTTAATCATGGTGTTTTTTTCAACGAACTACATTATAGTCCGACTAAAAAATACTATAGTCTATCCCGAAAATCTTTCATCCAGGAATAAGTTAACTCTAATCCTTTGGAAATATCCATCTTCGGCACGTAACCTAATTTCCTGATTTTTGAGATATCTGCGCACCACCTAAGTGGGTCTCCGGCTCTTTCCTGGCCGTTAAACCGGATCGAAACATCGCCCGGAAAATAGCTTAAGAATAACCTGGCTGATTCGCTAATTGAAACCTCTATTCCATTCGCTACGTTGTAACATTCCGCTTTCATGTCTGCTTTTTCAAGTATTAATTCTATCGCGCCAACCAGGTCATCAATATAAATAAAATCCCGGCTTTCGTTTCCGGTTCCAAAAAGTTCAATTGCAGACTCTTCAACTGTTTTTGTAAAAATATCCCAAAATAACTGCTTGCGTAGTCCTGGTCCATAAACTGAAAAGGGTCTGATTATGCACGACCTTACTCCATAAATCTCAAAGTACTCCTTACACAAAATTTCACTGATATACTTATGCCACCCGTATGGTGAAAGTGGTTTAACACCAAATTCTTCTTTAACAGGAATTTGATTCGGATTACCATACACTGCAGCGCTGGAAATATGCAAATAGCTGCTTTTTACTCCCGAAGAACGAATAGCGTCCAAAATTTTTGAAGTCTCAAAACAATTTGA
Organism: uncultured Bacteroidota bacterium; assembly: GCA_963759335.1. Lineage (GTDB taxonomy): Bacteria > Bacteroidota > Bacteroidia > Chitinophagales > Chitinophagaceae > Puia. The sequence goes on along the minus strand of CAVWYU010000017.1, from coordinate 376,418 downwards.
CTCAAAATCTCCCATTGGATGTTTTACTGAATAGCCAACATTTCCCGGAGCCTGCGGCGTTTACAATGTATTGGAAATTACCTGATTTCAATAATTCAGAAATTTCCGAGATATTCAGTAATTTATAATAATTATAAGGTCGAATGGGATTGTCCAAATGGTCTATTCCCGTAACACTCCATTCTTTTTTTAAGAAGTGATGCACCAGATTACTGCCTATAAAACCTTCAGATCCGAAAATTAAAATCTCATTACCACCCAATGGCTATTTATTTAGGATTGAAAGAAAATCAAGTGCGTATTTTGTAACATGTTCAGCATAATCCATCTTATCTACTACAGGTTTATTCCTAAGAACCTTCTCCATGATATTTGCGAGCTCCAAGGGATCATCCGGAAAAAAGAAAATACCATTGTCTCCTAATTGCTCAACATGAACATCGATGTTCGACGCAATCACAAGCTGGCCCATGGCTTTGGCGTCCTCTATTACTGTACTCCATCCCTCAAATCTTGAGGGCTGCAATACCGCCTCTGCATTTTTCATCAACAGCAATTGTTCTAGATCTGTCAATTAAACCAAGAAATATAATATTGTCAGAGAGGTCATGTTCCACTATATAGTTTTGAAGTTCTTTAAAATAATCAGGATTTCGCCAGTCATGCTGTTTACCTGTAAATATTACGAAAACCTGAACATTCTTTTTCTGTAAAATATTTACAGCTTGTATGATAACACTATGGTTCTTATGAGCCCAAAACTGATTTGAAGAAATAAAATATTTGGAAGCGATTTTAAATTTCACTTTTAAGGCTTCGATGTCACCATTTTCAAAAGAAGGATGAGTAACGGCGAATGGAATAATAAAATTCCTGGTTAAAGCTCCTGGATAAAATTTATGATAATCATTACTGGATGAAAGGCTACTTAATAAAAGAAAAGCTCCTTTTTGAGAAGAGATTTTCTTTTGAATGTCTATTCTCTTCTCAATTTCCTCCTTTGAAAAAAAATCAGGTAAATAATGTTCCTGAAAATCAGGAATCCAATGTAAATATTTAGTCTTCGAACTTGTAATTTCATTAGGATGGTAAAGAGGAAATAGTAAATCCAAATTTGTCCTCTTCCGGTCTATAACATTCCTCTTAAATAAGATACGAAAACCTTTATTTATCACTCTGTCTAATAAGGAATAAGGCTTATTATTAGCGATATACTTATTCAGGTAAGGATATTTTGTATAGGCCTTAAATTTGTCAAATTGATCGTCATCTGAAAACAAGGTAATGACCGGTTTGACTGAATCATCCAGTTTATCTAACGCGAGAACAAGATTTTGAATATAGTAGGCCCCGCCGATCCAGTTTTCATCATAAAAATAAATTAGCCCAATCCTCTTTCGCTTCAAAACAGTTTCTATTCTATTTTATTCCCAATTTTTAAACCCAAATACCCGGTCTATTTCAGATGCTTTACTACACGAGCCGGATTTCCCGCTACCATTGTCCAGGGTTCCACACTTTTTGTCACCACGCTTCCAGCACCGACAATGGCCCCCTCACCTATTTCCACACCTTTCAAAATGATCGCATTCATACCGATCCACACATTGTCACAAATCTTGATAGGTGCTGTTTTAACTACATCCCAATTTTTATTCTTAATGAACGAATCGCCATTACGATAATCCCTTAATTGTTGAGTGATATCATTTTGCCTATCTTCAAAATTAACAGAATGAGAATCGTGGTCATAAAAGTATGCTCCCCATGCGACAAATATATTGTTGCCAAATTCTATCCTAGATCTGCAAATAATTGTACTGCAACCAATAAAGACTTTGTCCCCCACCAGAATCTGCGCCTCATTGGATTCGACGATAATCTTGCAATCAAGCATATTATCGTTACCAATATGTACAAATTTGCCAAGATCATAATTACCGACTGAAATTTGGAAATTTTCTAATAAAATGGAATCCCCTTTTTCTAAATATTTAAAATATTTAGGATATGGTTCCTTTTTATCATTTAAATACTTTTTAGTAAAGTAATAAGGTAAAACGTTCTTAATAATACCCTTGAAGGTCATTTTAAAATATTAGAACTTTTCTAAAATTCGGATCAACCAACCTTTAACTCTAGACTTATGACTAGCCCTATGAGGTATGTGATTTTCTCCTTTTATAAATGATTGCTTACCTTCTGCTAATAGTTCTGAATATCTTTTATCATGGTCAAATTCCTTAATCATTATATCGTAAGCTTCTATCACAAATTGCCTATTTCTATCAGCGTTTTGCAACATCCATGTACTATTTGAATGTAACCGGTGGACCGCCATTATTTTAGGTATATACCAATAATCTCCAAATTGCGCATTGAGTAGATGCAACGGCCAATCGCCCATTTTTAGCCGAAATATCCATTCTGGATATTCAGCAAATAATTTGTTTCGATATACCATTGAACAGCTTGGAATGACATTGGCAAAACTTAAATCACGAAATGTGATTCTTTGGGCTGACGGATAATTGCAATAAAGAAAAGACGACTTATTCTCGTCTTCATATCTCTCTTCGCTGTTATGAAAACATCCAACAAATTCTTTATGTTCTTCTAAAAATTTTATTTGGGTTTGAATTTTGTTGGTATCAATCCAATAATCGTCTCCTTCACAATATGCGATATATTTTCCCGACGCCGAATTTAATAGATCACGCCAATTTTTTGCCGGTCCAACATTTTTTTCCTGCAATATAAGTTTGATGAGGTCCGGATTGTGGCTTTTGAATTCTCTTAATATTTCCTTTGTTCCATCGGAAGAACAATCATCGGCGATAATTAAATTCCAGGTATAAGTTATTCTTTGCCCAATTATACTTTCGATTGTCTGCCTTATGTAATCAACCTGGTTAAAGGTTATCAAACAAACTGATAGGGTCGGATTTTCCATCCTATTTGCCTTTTTCACACATCAAGAATATACTTGAACATAAATCTGGGTACTGTTGTCCCAACTGATAACAGCCTTCGAGATATTCAGGAGAAACTACATCAGTCCCTAAAATTTTATCCCACTGAAAATTTGCTAGTGCTTTGAAAAAAATACCTGACCGATATACGACATTTAACCCTGCCTTCCTAGCATCTTTTTCTAGGGTGTCTAATGAATAAGTTATCCTGTGACCATGTTCTCTTTCTGATGGGGTAATTGCGGCATTGTGACTAATTAACCCCATTTTTACAGCTATTTGTCGAGATGGGGCGTTAGCATTGGGACATACAAGAAAAAATCTACCGTTATCAGATAGCCATTCATCGTTAATCCTTTTCAATACAATCACCGGATCATCAATATGTTCCAGGACGTGTGTTAATATTATATTATCAAATTTTCGATTCAGAACGACATTCTCAAAAAGCGCATTAATGAATATTATATGTTCACCCAATTCTGCCTTAGCTACTTTAATAGCTTCATCCGAAGCTTCGACGCAGGTTATATCCTCAAAATACGGCAGGAATCTTTTAGTAAAATTGCCTTTGTAGCTTCCCAATTCCAATAAACTTCCGCTTTTAAAAAAAGGGGTAAACGACCGTAACATATATGGATGCATAACGTCAAAATCAAAACTGTAACCATACTTGTGATCTTTTGTATCACTTAATTCATTGTTGTAATTTCTATCCATATTCACATCAGGCATAAGTGGAATATTAAGTAATTTAAACTATATGCTAAACAGACAATTCAGCTAGACCAAATCCAAAACGTCCAAATTCATTCCCGTTATATAACATAAAAACTTTCTCTTTAAATTGGAAGACATGCGGGTAACATAACATGTCTGAATCCCAGCCATCAACTGAAGTCTCTATTCCCACATTTTCGTCATCCCGTATCCAAGTCTTCATATCAAGCGAGAACGCATATCCAATTCTATACCCTCGCTCTTTAATTTCTCTAAATCCAAACGCTTCTCTGTAGCAAAAGAACATGTGATATTTGCCTTCGAAATAAATGACTGTTGGAAGCGCTTGGCATTCATTTTCATTTAATTTGTTTGGTATGATCAATCTACCGTCTCTTTTCCAACTAATCCCGTCATTCGAATTTGCATAAGCAATTTTATAAACCCTTTGTGGTGAATCATCCTTTGGGTCGTAAATCCACTTTGTACCATATATATACCACATATGATACTTTTCTTCAAAATTCGCAACGAAAGCATCGCAAACTAAAAATGGCTCATGTAAGGAAGCGGTCATAACGGGTCCTGGCCCAATTTTAGTAAAGTGTCTTCCTTCATCTTCACTTATTGCCATACCAATAGATGCATCCGCTGATACGGAGATTTTCCTATTCCATCCGGTAGTATAGGCAAGTACTTTATTTTTATGCCTTATCACATTCATAGGAAAAATTCCATGCTCGTCAAAATTTCCAAGTTCTCCTAGAGGAATAACTTCTTCTTTTGCAACATTTAACACAGCTGTAAAATGCTCGTTGAAATCAACATAAAAAACATGACTTAAATATTTACCTACCTCATCGCGCTCCCTGGAAGAAAAATAAATCCTAATAAAATCATCAAATATAAGCACCTGTGGAGACTGTGCATAGTCTATACAATTGTTTGGAAGTTTAAATTTAGTGGGGTCAAAAATATTCCCTAATTTATTCCACTTCATGGTTCAGAATTAATTAGTCCGTTTTATTTAATTCTGCTAATCCAAATCCGAATTTACCCATTTCGTTTCCCTGATAAAGCATTAATATTTTGTTATCCAACTCAAAAACATGTGGGTAACTCACAGATTCCGAATCCCAACCAACGTCAGACTTCTCAATACCAGCAATAGAATCGTTTCTTTTCCAGTCATAAAGATTATTTGAATATGCATATCCTATTTGATAACCCTTAGAAGTTTCCCGAAAATCCAAGTTATATCTATATGAAAAAAACATATGATAAATTCCCTTATAGAAAAACACATCTGCACTTGCCTGGCATTCATTATCTTCCAACTTATTCTCAATTAGATCTTTTCCAATTTTTTATCCATTGAATTCCATCCAAGGATGTTGCCATGCGAATTTTATAAACAGGTTCATTCCTCTTTTCATTTCTAATCCATTTTCTACCCGATGAATACCATAAATACCATATGTCATTAAACTTTCTAATTTTTGGACTACCTAAAACAAATGGCTCATCCGGACTAAACGACAAGACCGGCCCCTTGCCCAATTTATAAAAAGACTTGCCATCATTTTTGCTTATTGCCAAACCTATCGCAGCATTAAATGGAACAGACTCACACCTTGTCCATCCAGCATAATAAGCTCTTATTTCATTCTCAAATCTTATTGCTGAAACTGGATTTGTACCAAATTCATCGAAAGTCCCTAACTCACCCAGGGGTAATATTGGTTCTTTGCAAATATCAATAACCTCAAATAAATTCTTTCTATTAAGATCTATGTATGCCATACGACTAATGTATTGACCATTCTCGTCGGGTAGTTCTCTTGATGAAAAAAAAACACGAATAAATTTTTCAAAAACGACTACAGAAGCCGCTTGCGCATATTCCTTCATCCATGAATTGTTAGTAAGCTTCGTTGGATCAAACACTCTACCCAACTTTTTCCATCTAAACATTAAGACAAATTTTATTGAATTCTTATCTGGAAAATATTATTTTGGAAGTCTGCAAAGATTGCGGGCGCCGGTTTTCAAACTCCCATAGTAATAATCATTGAAGCCGGCTTTATCCATCAAATCAAATACCGTTTGCATATCATATTCAACTCTATGCAGGGTGAATTTATCATCATAAACGACAAACGCAGATCTTGGATCGTTATCTCTGGGTTGACCTACAGATCCAGGATTACAATAGGACTTTCCTGAATACATTTCTAACATTTGAATGTGAGTATGCCCTGACATAAAAATGTCCCCTCCTATTCTATCAAAATACTCTTCGCTAGGTTGCAAATATTCATCTATTGGATCGGCCCAACCTCCATGTACCAAATGGATATTTACCCACTTTTCTGTGAACTGGGAAATTTCCAAGCCAATTTAAATTCTCCTCCGAAATCACTTTTCTTTGATAAACAAGGCAATCGTTAACACTTTTTGATCTTGGGCAAAATCCCCCACCTGCTAAATACCAATCGTGATTCCCCATTATACAAGGAATTTGCCTATTCCTTAGTTCGTCACAGCATTCATTTACTTGAGAATAGTAGCCAACTACATCTCCTAAGCAATAAATTTCCGATACATGTAATTTATCCAACTCTGAAAGCACTGATTTCAATGCTTCGTAATTGCCATGAATATCAGATATCAAACCAATTCTCATAAATACATTATTTGATCTTCTACATATCTAATGGCTTTCCCTTTCCTAATCGTAGGTTTATTAGGAATTATATTATCCAAATAATAATGGACTGACATGACGGATTCATTATATCCAAAAGCCGTTCTTATTGATGTCGAAGAAGAAATCCTCGGATTTATTTCCAATAGCCTTAAATCACCTTCATGGCTTCTGAATTGAAAATTAGTAGGTCCCTTTGGTTTAAATATCTCGCATAATAAAACCAAAGCATCATATATCAACTCGACGTCAACTACTTCCGCTCGGTCGGTAAATCCATCTTTTGACAATTTCCGTTTCAAAGTCATATAATTGAAAAAACCCCCATTCCCATCACAAAATGCAGACGTCGTGAATTCTTCACTTATCTCTCCAACAATCATTTGAGCCATCAAAATTGGGCCTACTTGCTCGCGAACCTTCAAGAAAGATTCCTCGTCCGATACGATAAGTATTCCCTTCGAGGCAAATCCTCTTCTTGGCTTCAATAGAAATGGCAAGCCCAATTTGTTTTTTAGTTCTTGAAAATCGTTACTTAAAGACGACTCTATTAAGTGAGGAGTGTTATACCCTTTCAAAAACTCGTGAAATGCCCATTTATCTCTGCAAAGATTTATGAGCTCTGCATTGTTTAAAAGTATTCTTGCTCCCAGCCTAATCATTTCTGGTATATGGTTAACCCATTTATATACGTCATCTTCTATCCCCGGAATTAAAAAATCAATGTTATGTTTCGCTATTACCTCAAGTATCCAATCAATATACCCATTATCGTTAGTTCGGGGAGCCAATTCAAAAATATCGCTGAATCCCTGAGCAACCGAGTCACCATATATTGTAGTCCCAATAAGATTATAGGCTTCCTCAGATTTTTTTAACGATCTCAGAATACCGTATCCTACTATTCCACTCGCACCGGAAACTAAAATATTTTTCAAATGACACCCTTTTTACTTTGAGCTATACGATGCATGCCTTCTTCAATTGAAATGACAGGAAAAAAGTTTATAGTCTCATACAAAGAAAAGTCCTTCTCAAAAATACTATCCGGAATATCAGGCTTATCTCTGTCAAAATAAATTCTCCCGACCTTATTAAATGCGGTGAATGCAGCCTGAGCTATTTGTGAATAAGTGACATCTTTTACATTGGTACATGAGTAATTACCACAAATCCCTTGGCCCATTACCCTGCCGATAATCTCTACTAAGTCATCAATATGTAAATAATTTCTTAAAGGATCGTTTTTTCCAAATAATATTATATCCTCACCCTTTGAGGCTTTTTCAATTATTGAATAAAAAAAAGGTTGATGAACCTTAAATCCGTTTGCATTTCCGTAAAGCGGAGACAACCTTAATATCGTTAATGGAAGATTATGGAGGCTGCAGTACAATAATGCAACATCTTCAGCATGTTTTTTTGATAGTGAATAAAAATTAAAATGACTTGATTGCTTTGTAACCGAGGTATAAATACTTGAAATAAAAATAAAGTGTTTTGTTTTTGCCTGTACCGCTGCTTGGCAGAGTCTTAAAGTCCCAAGCACATTGACACTTACTGTTGATAATATCTCCTGATCATTTCGAACCCCAAATCCAGCTGCTGTATGGATTAATACATCAAAATCCGTCGGAAGGTCTAACTTGCCTGTCAAATTATTTAGATCTAATTCTAAATCATTTCCGCTTCTTCCAAGTGTAACTATTATATTAGAAGGTAAAAAAGCGTTCTTCAAGGAACTACCAACATTAGAATTCCCTCCCATTATTAGAATCTTCACGGTATTGGCTTAATCTGTACTAAAATCCCACATGAAAGCTCAGGATAATCAATTCCCGCAATACATAACGCATCTAATATTCTTTTGTCCAAATCGAGCGATAAAATTTGTTTTGTAGTGAAGGGCTTTAAATATATGCCCTCGATTCGGACTATCTCATATCCAGCCTCCTTAATATCCCTTTTAAGAGTATCAATAGTATAATATCTTTGATGACCAAGTAATACATCGTTCTCCGACATTGCAAGAATATCAGGCAACATTCCCGCGATATGACCAAGTCGCCTATTTAATACTTCAGCATTAGGCACAGAAACAAACATTTTTCCACTTTTTGGTGTCAAATACTTCCTAAAATGCCTCAATATCTCAACCGGGTCGTTAACATGTTCAAGAATAAATCCCATAACAATAACATCGTATTTCCCCTCTTTGCTAAATTCCTCAAAAAATGTTTCGATAATCTCACTTGCGCAGTCTGGATATTTGTTTTGAAAATTTCTAATTACTGCACGCAGACCCCTCTAATACAACATGCCGACGAAAAAACTTGGAAAAAATATCGGTAGAATACCCGTGTCCTAAACCCAACTCAAGTAATGAGTCTGTCCTTTTTGAAAATTCAAGTATTCGCCTTGGATACCAATTTAACAAAATTTCATTGTCAAAATCGTACTGGATATTACCTTCGTAAGCTCCCACATATTTATCAAGATTATTCATATAAATGATACTTGCATCAATAAATCTTTTATTTCCTCCTTAGAATTAAACATCATCACGTCAATTATAGACAGCCAGGGAATAAATTCATTATGAAATTGGTTATAACTTATATCACCAGATTTAATAAATTTTAAATCAATTCCATTCCTCTGAAAGACATCCCTGGAATAGAGTTCAAGACCCCCTATCGGATTTATATATGTCGATGCCTTTCTGCTTTTGCATATTTCAATTACTTTTCTTTCCCCTTTAATGAATGATCGATTGGAATGGACGATGAAATTGTAAGAACTGTATCTATCCCCAAGAAGGCTTTTATAACATTTAAGGAATTAAGAATAAATGAAAATAAATTTTCGTCTTCAAACATTATAATTCTCTCAATGACGGGAAAGACAGTTTTAAAATGTTCAGCCTTTCTATAAGATTCAACTATTTTATTCAGGACTTTTTTCTCGCTCAAATTTCCAATTTTCAGACAAACATCTTTGTCTTATATGCAAGAAATCTGAGTCCTTTTTTAGTGGAAAACTTATATAAGTATCAACCCCATTACTTAAGTATTCTGTTTCTATTAATCCACCCCTTTTTTGTATATTCAATATTATCATAAACAACAAATTCGTCAACTGCCTTCATCAATTGAAAGTAACCAATATAAGGGAAAAGATAAGGCTGCATAATCGCAATCTTCATCTCAATACTTTAATGCCCTTAAAAGAATGCGACAAACGAAATCAATCTCTTCATTTGCAAGTGAGTAATATAAGGGCAGGCAAAGAATATTCCTGGAAATCTCTTCGCTAATTGGAAGATTTAATGATTTGTATATTTCAATTGTATTTAGAGACGGATGAAAATATCTACGAGGACTTATTCGATTTGCTTCAAGTTCCTTTTGAACTTTAGTTGTTATCTCTTCGTTTTTAAAAATAATTGGGTAATAAGCATAATTGAACTCAGCAGACTTATTATACTCAATTTTCCGAAGATCGTCTCTTTGAAAATATCTATCGTATCTCTCGCTTTGTTTTCTCCTGGATTCAAGGATATTTGCAATATATTTTAAATTCACCAACCCCATGGCCGCATGAATTTCACTATTTTTTGCATTAATCCCCACTTCGATGAAGTCCTCTGGTCCATTGTGACCGAAATTCCTTAAAAGATCCATTTTCTTAAGTAAACTACTCTCATTTGTGAATACCGCACCGCCTTCAATTGTATGAAATAATTTAGTAGCATGAAAACTTGTCGTACTGATGTCACCATACGCAAAAACAGATTTCCCATTATATTTTGTTCCAAAACAATGAGCAGCATCATAAATCACTTTTAAATTATTTTTTTTAGCTATCTTCTCAATTGCATCAATATCACAAGGATTTCCATAAACATGTGTGGCCAAAATAGCAGAAGTATTTTTTGTTATGGCAGCTTCTATTTTAGCTGGATCAATATTCAGAGAATCGGAGTCAATATCTACAAATACAGGCTTACAACCTTCCCAAACTATACTGCTGACAGTTGCTACATATGTAAAAGGAGTTGTAATTATTTCGCCTTTTAATTCCAAAGCTCTTAATTGCAATTTGCAATGCCGCAGTACCATTACTTAAAAAAAGCAGATGTGGTAGATCCAAATATTCCTTTAACTTTAAGTTCAAGTTCATTTACCAACGGACCATTATTTGTAAGCCAGTTACGTTGCCAAATACCATCTATATATGTCTTTGTATTCCTCTATTGGCGGCAAAAACGGTTTAGTTACAGGTATCATTTACTTCTTGGGTTTCGCAAAACAAATTGTTTCCTCTGCATGAATTGTATAGTGACCAATAAATAATTCATAGTCCAAATTCAGATTTATAATCCATTTCGGAATATTTACAAAATCCTCCATGCTATGATATATAGCAATAGCCAATTTGGGTCTGAATTTTCTAATTGTTTCAACAGCTCCTTCCAATGCGATGGTTCCGCGCCTTCTATATCCATTTTTATAAAATCTACTTTTTTGATATTATTAGTTATTACAAAATCATCAATACTTAATGGTTAATGCTGAACCAGTTTGCCCATCAAATGGAGTACTTTCAATTTTGCTTCCCGGTCCGTTGTCTTTAAAATAAACTGGCATATCTGAAACATTGGAAACTGGGTTAGGCACTAAGTTCAATTCTTTTATTCAACTTCTGGTTAAATCCAGTATTTATATTAAATAATTTAATATTATCGGGAATAAATTCAAAAGAATATACCATTCCCATTTCTCCGACTTTATGAGCAGAAATACAATGCTGTATCACCCCAGCACCCACCAACATCCAAATACGACATCTCCTATGTCCGCCTGAACAATTGCCTGACCATTTACTTTATAAGCATATTGCTCGACTATGAAATCAATAGCAATACCACCGTCACTAAAAAATAATTTAATATCATACCCTATCGGTGAAAGATCAAATTTATCAAGAATGAAATGCATAAAATGAGGATCATAATGTTCATGACCATACTTCAAATTTTTAGCGATTTCTAATGCTTCCCAATATTCTCGAGTTGCTTAAAGGCAATTTGACTTTCGAAAATCCAAGTAATCGAAATGCAATTATTTTAACGATCAAATCCTTACTCTCCTGACCAACAGTTGAATAAAGTAATTCTAAATCATCTGCATATTTCTCTAACGCATTAAAAGATCCCTCCAAAACTGTCATTCAATGCCCTTTCACGTTGAGTCTTTTCAAGCCCAATAATTTTTTTTATTAATTGTTTCACTAAAAAAAACAAATCATTTGGCGGCTTAGAAGATTGCAACCATTTTCCCAAACCGGTATTCATCAAAATTTTCACTTCCAAAATTATTTGTTTGACTTTTGATGAGTTCCTCTTTCAAAGCCGACTTAAACATATTGATCTAATTTTTTTTCTTGTCCATTTATAATTCATGGGTCTCAATAGCCCAGGAAATTTACCCATCCATGCTCCATCTCTTTTTATCTTCGACGCCTTCTATCGTAATTATATTTTGTAATTGGTGTAGTATTTTAGGTCCATTTTCAACGACCATAATATCAATTGCATAGATTATATCATTTAGTGTATTAGCAGGAATTACGCAATTAAAATTATATTCGCCCGCAATAAATTTCTCAGGGTTCGAACAAGTAGCAAAAACTAATAGAATCATCAGTTGTTTTAAAAAATATATTGATATTGATAGTTTCGTAATCTCTATTAGCCGAAGTTTTAATATCAAATATTAAATCCTGATCGATATTGAAATTTCCATTTATGCCATTATTTGAAATACTGATCGAATGAATATAAAACCCATTGCTTTCTTTTTCGATTATTGTAAAAGATGAAATATTTTGAATAGCAAATGATGAGTATTTAAAAATTACATCTTCAATTTTACCAGACATTTCGATCTTTCCATTTTCCATCAAAAGTCCTTTTGAACAAATGATTTTACAGCTAGCATATTATGGCTTACAAATAAAACTGTTCTCCCTTCATTTTTACTTACATCTTTCATTTTCCCCAAAGCCTTTTTCTGAAATTCGGCATCACCAACAGCCAGTACCTCATCGACAATCAATATCTCGGGTTCCAGATGTGCAGCTACTGCAAATGCGAGCCTACATACATTCCGCTACTATATCGTTTTACCGGTGTATCAATATATCTTTCAACGCCGGCAAAATCTACTATCTCATCAAATTTGCTTTTGATTTCATGTTTTGTCATTCCCAGTATTGCACCATTTAAAAAAATATTTTCCCGACCGGTTAATTCAGGATGAAATCCTGTTCCTACTTCCAGTAAACTTGCTACCCTTCCCTTTATTTTTATTTTCCGGTTGTAGGGCAGTAGTTCGGCTTAATATTTTTAACAATGTACTTTTACCTGCGCCATTTCGGCCGATGATTCCCAGTACTTCACCCTGTTTCACTTCAAAATTAATATCTTGTAATGCCCAGACATATTCGCTTTCTCCCTTTTTTGTTCGGTCATTTTCTTCACCAATTTTTAAATAGGGATCTTCTTTTCCTCGTACTTTATGCCACCAACGATTTAGATCATGTGAAATTGTTCCTGTCCAATTTGTCCCAATCGATATTGTTTACTAGATATTATTTACATTTAATATATTGACAGACATATCTAAACAGTATCTATAAATGTTTTTTCCACCTGATTAAAAATAATTATCCCTATAATCAAAACAATAACCATAAAGCCAAAACTATACGCAAGCCTGCCCAGCTTAAATTCACCTGCACCCAAATAAACTTTATCGAAAAGCTTCAACTAATGAGGACATTGGATTGGCAACAATCAATATTCTTATATTTTGAATGTATTGAAGAAAGAGGATAAATAACCGGAGTGGCATACATACCCAACTGTATGCCGAAAGCAATTAGAAAACTAAGTCACGATATTTGGTAGTTAAGAGCGAAAGAATAAGACCAAGTCCAAGTCCCATTCCAGCCATTATAATAAAACAACAGGTGTAACAATAATAATTCCCAGAATATTCGGATGAATTGAGAACCTTTGATAAATAAAATAAATCAATACTAATACAAATAATAAAAACTGGATAGCAAATTTTATCAAGTCCGGAAATAACCTTTGAAAGGGCAATACCAATCGGGGAAAATATACTTTTCCGAAAATATTGGCATTGGCAATAAATGTATTACTGGTAGCTGTCAGACAGTCTCTGCAAAATAATTCCATATTGTAATTCCCGCCAGGTAAAATAGTATCGGTGGAATCCATCTGTCGGAATTTTTGCAATATTTCCGAAAATAACAAGAAAATAATAGTTGTAAATATTGGCTGAATAAAAAACCATAGTGGACCCAGTATGGTTTGTTTATATACGGAAACAATATCTCTTTTTACAAACATATAATAGATATCTGTATTTCCATACTTCTTTTAGATTTAAGTTCAAAAATTCTGTCTGTGGGTAATAATTACAGATCCAATCATCCTGTACTTTCCTTTAATACCTCATTCATTTCTAGCAATCAGTTTATTAGTTAATTCAATTTAATTCACATTTTAATTAAACCATTTACCCCACCACCTGCACCACCTGTTTATGGATCGGAACCATTTTCTTTTTTGCAGGTTTTTCAAAATACCCCGATTCTATACCATATCCATAACCGCCATAATATCCATAACCACCATAATATCCGCTATAATAACCACCTTCCAATTTTACATCATTTAAAATTAATGACTAAGCCCGGAAGTTTTTTCTCCTGGTAAAGATCTTCTACCAATCTGCAAAATTTTCCGGTATGTATGTCCCATTCTGACTACAAATAATGTGCAATCGGCATATTTTCCAAGTGAAATGGAATCACTTACCAGGCCGACCGGAGCCGTATCCATGATGATCACTTCAAAATTTTCCCGTACTTCCGCATCAGGTCATCCAGTTTTGGATCCAGTAAAAGTTCTGCCGGATTAGGTGGAATCGGACCACAGGGAATAACATATAATGATTCAAATCCCGGAACCTGCATGATAATATCTTTAAACTGCGCCCGCCCGATAATATAATTCGTAATCCCCATTTTTCGCTTCATATTCAGGCTTTCCATCACTTTGGGTTTTCGGATATCAAATTCCATAATCACCGTTTTCTTGCCACTCAAGTGCCAGCACGGAAGCCATATTGATACTGATAAAAGATTTTCCTTCTCCGCTAAAAGAAGAAGTAACCAAAATAGACGGATTTTCTTTTTTAACCGTCATATATTTCAAATTGCTTCGGAGTATTCGAAATTGTTCAGCAACAAAACGCCGGCTGTTTCGTAAAACAACCAAGGTAGATTCTTCATCTGAATGACCAATTTCTCCCAATATAGGTGCATGTGTCCTTTTTTCTACATCTATCCGGTTATTTACTTTATCTCTGAGTAATTCTTTTGCGGCAATTAATCCGATCGGAATCAATAATCCAAAAATCAGGTAGGAACTATATATTTTATTTTTATTCGGACTGATCGGATTCGCTGGAAGCCAATGCAGGCTCAATGACTGTAGAATTTGAAATGATTGAAGCAGAAGAAATAGATGTTTCCAATTTTTTTCTGAAGCAGAAAAGAATATAGTTCTTCCAGTATTTTTTGCCTGCGGGCAACATTTCCCAATTGCAATGTTTTACCGGGCATGGCACGCAACTTGCCTTCCATATTGTCTTTTTGCTGCAACATTTTATTACGTGCAATCGCATATCCATTCTTTACATTATTCAATGCCTCTGACATATCCCTCCTGATTTTTTCCAGGGACGCATCATAAGCCTGAATCAATGGATTATTTTCAGTTGTTGTTTTTAAATTATTATCTCTTTCCAACTGCATTTTATTATACTCACTGATCCTGGTTGCCAAAGCAGGCTCTTCAATACCCATATTGATAGGAACCAGCTCATGGGCTTTTTTTGGATCATTGATATATTGCTGAAGCAGGTTGGCCACGGTAATTTTTACATCCATAGCATCGATATTTGTTTGTCCGATTTCTGCACTACTCAGGTACATTTTCGACTGATCTTCCGCATCAAACATTTCATTCGTTACGCGAAAATTCCGAACCCTTCCTTCAAGGGCGTCTAACTGGACTTCCAGTGTATCCAAATTCTGATTTATGAAATTGAGGCTGCTGACTGATATCCTGTTTTTATCTTCAATATTCAGTGAATCATACACTTTCATCAATGCATTCAGGAAATTTCTTCCCAGTTCCTGATTTTCGGTTTGAAAAGACAGATCCAGGATGGTTGATTGTTCATTTGATTGGGTTATCTTAACTGCACGATAAATATTCGTTGGCGACTGATGCCGCCGATTGATGTGAAAAATAAAAAACAGGTGTTGCATAAGTTTTCAGATTCACATTTGGATTTCGTATTAATACAACTTTGTTTCCAGCTATATTTAAAATCTCACCAAAAATATGAGTTGCCGTTTCTTTTCCAATTTTATATTGCTGATCATTTAGGATGGTAATTTGCAAGCCAAAATTTCTTTCCGGAATTTTTTGGCTTATAATTTCTAATGTGAAAGGTGATTCAGGAAATAATAATGTTGTTCGTACTTTACCGATATTGTAATAACGGTTTGTAAGCTGGATATTTCTTACGACCCTTTGCATAACAGGCCTTGACGTCAATATTCTGATTTCATTGCTCAGATTTTCGGAGCCTGGCGACATCATTAATTCATCAAAACGATCTCCTTTACCACTGGATGATCCCTGGTTATTAATAAGCATGGAAGAATTGACAATATACATAGGTGTTGAATATCGGATCTTTAACCAGGCAAGTACAAGTGCAATGGCCGCACAAATAAGTATCCAGGGAATAAATTTCAGATTTTTTAAAACAAAATCCCTCGGCCCCAGTTTCCAGGAAATATCATTGGAATTTGATTCCGGAATGATTCAGACCATTTGAATGCTTCAGGCATAATTATTTAGATTCATCATTGATAACGAAAAATGCTATAAAGAACAGCAAACGTTGAAATAATAGCAAGTGCCAGTGTTATATTTCGGGTTGTTACGATATCATTTGCCGCTGATTTTTTCTTTGTCGGTTCTACGATTATGATATCATTTTGCTGAATATAAAAATATGGAGAAGCCATTATTTCCGGCTTTGTCAGATTCATCCATGCAAATTCCCTTTTATTATTGTTTTCTCTGATAATAAATACACTGTCCCTGTTTGCATAAGCAGTTAAGTCGCCAGCTAATGCAATCGCTTCCAGCATATTGATACGTTCACCAGGAATAGATAACCTGACCCGGGTGGCTTACTTCACCCATCATTGTAAATTTGTAAGTTCAAGATATCGTATACTGTAATAAGGATGCTGAAGAAATGGCCCCAGTCTTGCATCCAAGTGTATCTTTTAAAGCTGCTTTTGTCAAACCTTCCACTTTAATTTTCCCCAGTCCCTGAAATACAATATTTCCATCCACATCCACCTGATAACCCGGAGCGCCTGCACTACCTGTCCCGCATGACTTGAGATGTACCACCGGAATTTCACTAGAGATTGATTATATATTTTGGTGCTTCCGGATTATCACTATAAACGATGATACTTATAATATCTCCTTTGCGGATGATTGGTTCTACCGGATTAATAACACTCAATTTGGCCGTATCAAAAGGCCCACGCACCAGGATCATTCCTTTTGTAGTACCACAGGAACTCATACTATGCATAATAAAAAATCCAATGAACGCAAACAGAACATTTCTCAACAAGGAAAATCGGCTGCATGTTTAGTTAGTAAGGGTTGACAAATTCTTTTTATCTACAGATGCAATCAATGAATATCCGATACTTTCAATTTCTACTTTTACCCGGTTGCCTTCAATCTTTAAGATCTTCGCTTCATGATCCATGAATAACCCCTGGCGGATGATCACTTTTCCATTTTCTTTTAATTCAAGCGGTTCGACCAAAACATTTTCGTATTCATTCAGGAATTTTCTGATCACTTCAATTTCCTTGGCCCGGATGATGGCCGGCTTTCCCTGCCAGTACACAAAATTCATCACCCCCGGGGTCATACGCACTTTGGTCTGTTCTTCTTCAGAAACCCGGGCAAATACATAGCTCTTGAAAAGTGGCTCTTCCACCGTTTTCATCCGGTCGCTCCATTTTTTGCGAACCTTATTCAGAGGGCAGTAGGATTCAATTTTCTTTTCAGTCAGCAGGGAATGAACTTTTTTCTCCCAGCGGGGCTTGGTATAAATCGCATACCAGTGTGATGTTAACGCAGACAAGGTAAAATCATTTTAAATAATTAGTGAAAAAGATCAGATCAATGCAAAGCTTCGCCAACTCAGTCACATGCTCTGCATACAACCGGTTAATTTTCAATACGATATGTAAAACCAGCCAACTACTACAAATCCCGTTCCCGACTCACAAGGACAAAGGGTGCAGGCAGCCATTGTTAATGACTTCCTGCACCCTTCCAATATTAAACCCCTTATCTGAATATAAAATCGCCAGAAATTGAATCACAGGATGATATGATTAGCTGCAGTCAGAATCCGGAATCCCCAATTTCTGTCAGATTCAAATAATTTTCCATGGATTCAGCTGCTTTGCAAATATAGCTGATTTTGTATCTCCAAATCGATTTTGAAGCATATGTAAAATTCGACATACCATCTAAATTTGAAATACAAAATGCTGAAAATCATAAAAAGAGACTATTTGTCCAATCACATCGTGGCCTGATACCGGCTCATCTAAAACAAACTTCCCTGGCTCGTCCAACCCATCGAAATGATCGCAGTCCCATCCCATCATTTTTTGACATTTAAGATACGGCCTTCTCAATATTTTTGTTCTGATGTTCTCAATTCCGACAATATTCTCCTTTTTAATTAAAATAAGGCAAAAAAACACGATTTTTATCGCTTTCCTAACTCACCATAATTCAGTTCATAACCGCTAATCATCGTGCTTATGAATAAACTATTTATACTTTGTAAAGATTAATCTAATTTGACTGTAATTTCAATTGCATTGAAAGAACAGCCACATTGAAATTTAAAGTGGCTTTTGAATAATAATTAAATTTTGAAAATTATCTTCAATATAGTCGAGGAATTTAAATTCTTTGGTCCAGTGTTCCTGTACATATTGTTTTGGGATTGATGATTCACCCCAATAAGGCCATTTTTTATCTCCATAATTATGATGACAATATAAACCGTTATCATATTCAGAAAGGCTTTTATTAACATCAGCAAATTGCCCACATTCGGTGATAAAAGTTCTGTTACGGGTCGTTGTCATATATATTCCTCCTGGTTTCAGTATTCGGTTTATTTCGTTGAGTACCCCCAAATGAAAATCCTCTGACAGGTGAGAAAACACCGAAAAGCTATAAATCATATCAAATGTATTGCTATCAAATGAAGTGGGGGGATTCGGAATCGATAGATTCAAAATTCGCCCATTTGTTTTGATCCTTACATAATTCAATCATTTCAGGAACCGGATCACATCCCCACAAATTAGGTTTTGGAATGTCTTTAATAAAGTATCTTATTATTCTTCCCCAACCGCAGCCAAAATCAAGAATTTTTGCCGTCGAGATTTGTCCATGGTATTTTTCGTAGTGCTTTTTGAAAAGTGTATAATAATAAAATGCTTCCCAAAGTGTCCTGATCACCTGTTTTGCCGGTGAACATCTTTTGAGTATCTTCATCAGCAATTCCAGGTAATAGATTACGCAAAACAGAATTTTTACGAATACCTTCGGTATTTAACCAAAACCAAAAATTATCTGTAATTCCATAAAAAAGTTCAGTAGGTGATTTTCCAATAGTATGAACAGTCAGCAGAGTTTCTAAAGAAACCCGGTAAGCTAACGGCAGATCTAAAACAAACTTCCCTGTGCCCCCGGCCTCCTGAACTGACTGCAGTCCAGCTCCCATCTTTCGGCATTCAGACCATAGATTTTTCCGTACTTTTTATACTGCTGGTTCACCATTTCGGCGATATTTCCTTCGCCCCGCATCCGTACGCCCCATCGTGAGTCGTTCACTTTGCCGTCGTGGGAGTTTTCGATCATATGCCAGACCTTGTCGGCCCGGTCGGGAAAGTTTTTGAAAAGCCAGTCATGAAACAACAGTTTGATGGCTCCGTTCAGCCGGATAAAAGTATAGGCTGAGAAAGTCGCGCCGTTTTCGGTCGCTTCTTTCATGATCCGTTGCATTTCGTGTTCATTCAAACCGGGTATCATAGGGCCGAGCATTACGCCGGCCCTCACACCTGCATCGCTCAGCTCGCGGATGGTCCTGAGTCTTTGTTTGGCGGTCGTTGTGCGTGGTTCCATTTTCTGCCGCAGGTCCTCATTGAAAGATGTAATCGAAACCAATATCGAAACCAGACTTTTTTTCGCCATCTCCTGGAGCAGATCCTTATCGCGTAACATACCCGCGTTTTTTGTGATCATGCCCACGGGCTGGTTGAATTCATTACATACTTCCAGCAGGCCTCTGGTTAGTTTGTATTTTTTTTCTGCCGGCTGGTAACAATCCGTGTTCCCGCTGATAGAGATCGGCACACATTCCCATTTGGGATTCATCAGGAATTTCCTGAGCAATGCTGCGGCATTTTTCTTTACGATGATTTTGCTCTCGAAGTCAGTGCCTGCGCTGTAACCCCAGTATTCATGCGTGTTCCGGGCGTAACAGTATATACATCCGTGTTCGCATCCCGCATAGGGATTCATACTATACCACATACCCACATCCGGAGAATCCACTTTATTGACGATGGATTTCGACTCCTGTTCTATGTATTGTGTCGGTGCATTAAAATCTGTCCAGTCGTCCACTGATTCAATATGCTCGCGCGTCTTTTCATCGCGCAGAAATTTATTGCGCGTATTGATTTGCGCGCCGCGGCCCTTCTTGTATTCCATATTTTAACTTGCTTGAATTATTTGGTTGGCGGTTGGCGGTTGACAGATTGACAGATGACATGTCCTAAAATAAATTCACCAGTCTGCACTTTTTAACAGACCGTCAACCGTCAACGGCTAACCGCCAACTAACCAAAAAGTTCTCCCTGTCTTGTCGCAACAGGTAAATTCTGAAATGCGAGTCGTTCTACGATCTGCCAGGCCTTGTCGCCGGAGCGGCGCTTGAGCAGCATCATATTGTCAGCAATGAATCGCCCGGTGAAATGTCGATTTGAATATTCCAGCCACCCGCTTTCAAATTGCCAGGGAGCCAGTTTCGATGCGATGATCATATGTGGTTCGTCAGTGAAGTATGGTTTGTGTTCGTTGTCGAGTTTTAGTAACCGCTGTGATTCACGGATTTCTTTGATCAGCTCCTTGATCGGCTCACGCGATACGACGTTGATAAAAATGGAATGACTCGGATAGGAACCAAAATCCTTAAGCTCTATTTTGATGGCATGAAACGCCATGGCGGTTACTTTCATACGGTTCACGACCCTTTCCTCCATCATTTCGTATTGGGTAAACCTCGCCAGCATCAGGTGTGGCTTCGTCCATAAGGCCTGCGGACATTTATATTTCTCCGCAAATTCCTTTTTAACTCCGATGATTTTTTTCCTGAGCTCTTCGTGCGGCGTCAGAACCAGCATGTATTCATTGAGCCGGTAGCCTGGCATTGTCTGAATAAGTGTTTCCATTTTTTTCTTTTTCGGTTTATCCCGCACAAGCGGAAATGGTTTATGGTTGGCGGTTATCATTATACCTAATCAATAGTTGGACCAGGCAAAAAAAAAGTGCATTACATGTGATTATCAGTTTAATAAATATCCTGAGCCATACCATTTACCAAAAATATTAGTATAAATATACTAATTATATTTAGTATTCATAATATTATTACAAGATTTACAGTTTATTTATAATGTACTGTATATCATCCTTCTAATTGATCCTGGACGATAAACCGCAGGAAGTTTGCGTTCATTAAACGTACATCGCGTGCACAATTTGGGATGGTATCCGATCTTTATGTGAAGTAAGGAGTATTTGATTTTTTTTATCAGCGTAGGATATAAGTGCAATGCCCGATATAATCAGACAATTTGTTACTGCGGGAAGATTCTCGACTATTGTCTGTTGATCCACTTGTTTATCGTCAAATTGAAAAATCACTTCATTGCTGAATGCGCGGATTAATTCTGCCTTCTCAATATCAATCATGACGGTTTCGATTCTCAAACCAACGTCACTAGCCCCTGGCGATATTCTAAAAAACTGATTCGGAATCAGTGACGGAATGTCAATCTGCAGACTGGATTGAATGATGTTGGTAATTCTGATTGGTTCTTTCAATTGGTTACCCAATTTTGGCGCCCTGGGTGAAAATTTAAAAGTAACCAAATCACGAAATTGATCATCTTTTGGTTGAATAGACAATTTCTTGATTTGCATCCAGGAAAATATTGTACCAACAAGTTTTGTTTGCATAGTCCTGTCATCAGCATTGAAAATGACGTTCGACAAATTTTCCCTGATAATTCTTCCAATTCCTGATGCCTTTCCAAATTCCGTTGCCTTGGCTTTCGTCGCTTTTGTTTGTTTGTATTTACGCGGAGCCGATCGCATATAATATTTCTCTCCCATTTTATAATAAATAGTATTTCCAATTCTACCGGTAATTCCAGATTGTGTCGCCATATGAATGATTTTTCTATTGATGGAATGACTTAGTCCTTCTTATTATGGAAATATTTTGTTCGTACATCATTCCGGATTGAGTAATGTGTTGACGCTGGTAAATCCGGTGTTATTCCGATATTTACCGGACTAACTATGGACTATACAAAAATCAATCATTGTTTCCATTATAACAAGATCTGAAGAATTTAAAAGAGAACTACGGTTAAGTCCCTGACCGGTATTCGAACGGTTGTGTATCAAAATCCGGCAAAAATTTCGTCTGAAATAAAATGTATTTCCATGTAAATCAATTAAATACCGTTTCGGCATGGCATTAGTCTCGAAATAGCGGATAACCGGAGCCCGTTTTTGGGTGAAGTCATCATAAGCCAATATTAACCATGATCAGAAACTACTTCAAAGTCGCCTTCAGGAACCTGCGAAACAATAAGGCTTTTGCTTCTTTAAATATCGCCGGACTGGCGATCGGTATGGCGACGGCCATACTCATCGGATTGTGGGTTTCTGATGAGCTGAGTTTTGATCATTATAATCCGAATTATGAAAAACTGGCGAAAATAATGATCACCCAAACCCATGGGGGAGAAACTTATGATGAAACCACGATCACTATGCCCCTGGGAAACACGATTGAATCAAAATACAAGGATCTGTTTAAGAAAGTAGCCCTGATTTCTTTTCCGAATCTGCATGTCCTGGCCACCGGCGACAAGAAAATTTCGGGTTACGGAATTTATGCGCAGGAACATTTCCCTTCCATGTTTGCGCTCACTATTCTGAATGGAAATACACAGTCGCTCAAAGATCCATCTACGATCATGATATCCAAATCTCTCGCCGTTTCATTATTCGGCGATGAAAATGCGGCGAATAAAACGATCCTGCTCGATAATAATCTGAACATGAAGGTGGGTGCTGTTTATGAGGATCTTCCGGAGAACTCAAGTTTCGCAACGACCACCGTTCTGCTGCCCTGGACGAACACTATGAATAATTATCTCAGCAGCAATACAAACTGGCACGACCATAATGGTGAAGGTTTTGTTGAATTGAATGACAACATCACTGTAAACCAGGCAACAGAGAAAATAAAAAATATTCCTACACCATTTATAAAGGACTTTAAGGAAGAGGCCCTGGTATACCGCCTTGATAAATTGCATCTCTATGGTGAATTTAAAAACGGAAAGCCCGCAGGTGGCAGAATTCAGCTCGTTATACTGATGGGTTTTATCGGTGCCTTTGTATTATTGCTGGCCTGTATCAATTTCATGAATCTGTCCACGGCAAGAAGCAGCAAAAGAGCCAGGGAAGTGGGCATCCGTAAAACCATGGGATCATTACCTGTTCATCTCATTGCCCAGTTTTTAATAGAGTCTGTGTTTTTGACTTTGTTTGCTTTTGTGATTGCCCTGCTCCTCGCCCAGTTCTCCCTTTCCTTTTTCAACAACCTCGCCGGTAAACATATGTTCATTCCTTATGGGAATTTTGCCTTCTGGTTATTATGTATCGGTTTCGCGTTGTTTACCGGATTAATATCCGGCAGTTATCCCGCCTTTTATTTGTCAAGTTTCCAGCCGGTCAAAGTATTGAAGGGTGCATTCCAGGGAAGCCGTTATAATTCCATTCCACGCCAGGTACTCGTGGTGATGCAGTTTACGGTTTCACTCTGCCTGATCATCGGAACGATTATCGTGTACAAACAAATTTTATTTACAAAAAACCGTCCGACGGGATATACGAGAGACAGACTGGTGACCATGCCATGACGACAGAATTGAATGGACATTATGATGTTTTACACGAAGAGCTGCTGAGATCCGGTGCAGTTACCGAGATGGCTGCTTCCTCCTATCCTATGAGCCAGTTCAACGGGGGTAATTCGATGGACTGGCGTGGTAAGGATCCCGGGCTTTATCTTTTTTTTCAGGAATGTAAATGTGACTCCTGAATTCGGCAGAACAGTGGGATGGAAAATTACAGAGGGCCGCGATTTTTCGCGCGCCTACGCGGATTCCAATTCCATCATCCTGAGTGAGGCCACGGTAAAAACCATCGGCATCCCGCATCCGGTGGGAGAAATCGTAAAATTCTTTGGAAAGAACCGGACAGTGATCGGGGTGGTACAGGATATGGTCACCAATTCACCTTATGAACCTGTACAACCGGCCATTTTTCTTGGAGACGGATATTTGTCGGTGATCACGGTGCGTATGAAAGCCGGGCTTCCTCTTCCCATGGCAATGTCAGCTATTGAAAAAGTATTTAAAAAATATAATCCCGGTAGTCCGTTTGTTTATCAGTATAACGATGATGAGTACGCGAAGAAATTCGCCACGGAAGAAAGAGTCGCCAATTTATCCGCCGTTTTCGCAGGCATGGCCATATTTATTTCCTGTCTGGGCATGTTCGGGCTCGCATCTTTTGTGGCTGAGCAAAGAACCAAAGAGATCGGAGTTCGTAAAGTTTTGGGGGCAACCATGTTTTCTCTTTGGAAAATGTTATCCACGCAGTTCGTGCGACTTGTATTGATCTCTCTTTGTATTTCCATTCCTCTGTCTTATTATGGAATGAACCGCTGGCTGCAGGAATATACCTATCGCGAAAGCATTTCCTGGTGGATTTTTGCGGTTGCCGGAGTCAGCATTTTGCTGATCACGCTGCTTACGGTGAGTTATCAGTCGATTAAAGCAGCATTATGAATCCGGTTAAAAGTTTAAGATCGGAATAGGGCTAAGGCGCAAGGCTAAGGCCAAGGCTAATAAAAATTTGAAATTTTAAATTCTTAAAGAAATCTATTCATCGAAAGCCTTGAGCCTTAGCCTTAGCCTTAGCCTTACGCCTTAGCTAGCCTTAGCCTTAATTCAAAACGCTATTATCCTTCACGATCTCCAACCCATCCAGTTTTTTGATTTCATCCCAGCCGCCGGCAATATTATGCAGGTTATGAATACCCTGGCGTTTAAAAAGAGATGAAGCGATCACGCTGCGATAACCGCCGGCGCAATGCACATATATATTATCGGAATCTTCGAAGTCGGCCATCATGCCCGGATCGGTTAATGTTTCCAGGGGAATATTGACGGCCCCGGCCACATGACCATCGGCAAATTCTGTTTCCCGGCGCACATCCACTACTTTCAGTTTCGGATCAAAAGGCAGGTCCATCGCAAATTCATCCGCATCGATATTTATGATCAGATCTATCGGCTCACCGGAATTTTTCCAGGTTTCAAATCCGCCTTTCAGATATCCGCACATCTGTGCAAATCCTACGCGGGCCAGTCTGACTACACTTTCTTTTTCTTTTCCGGGCTCTGTTACCAGTACGAATGGTTTGTCGAATGGCAGCAGGCTTCCCGCCCATTCAGCAAACCGTCCATCCAGCCCGATACTGACAGAACCCGGTACAAATCCATCCGAGAATTCAGTTGATAAACGCGTATCCAGGCAAATGGTATTGTCGTCTTTAATGAGTTCTTTAAAAGCTTCGAGACTCAGTGGTTTTAATCCATTTTCCATCACTTCATCCAGGCTCTCATATCCTTCTTTGTTGATTCTTGCGTTCACTGCAAAATAATTAGGGGGTGCATTCAGTCCGTCGGTGACGGCCTTGATAAATTCTTCTTTTGATCCGGCCAGCAAGGCATAATTATTTTTCCTTTCCTCTCCGAGCGTACTATATGTATCCGGACCGATATTTTTGCCGCAGCTGCTGCCGGCACCATGGGCCGGATAGATGACGATATGATCCGGAAGAGGAGCTATTTTTTTCTGTAAAGAATCATAGAGCATCGATGCCAGTTCCTCCTGGGTGAGGTTGCCACTGCTCAGATCGGGCCGGCCGACGTCTCCCACAAAAAGCGTATCTCCGGTAAAAATCGCATAAGGATTTCCGTTAGCCTCCCGGAGCAGATAACAGGAAGATTCGATGTGTATGCCCGGGGGTATGCAGCACTTCGATGGTCAGGCTGCCCAGTTTGAAAATTTCTCCATCTTTCGCCCGGTAAATCGGGAAAGAAGTTTCGGTTTCCGGACCGTATACGATCGGTGCACCGGAGGCCTGCGCCAGGTCGAGATGACCGCTCACAAAATCAGCATGGAAATGAGTCTCAAATATGTATTTGATGGTCGCTTTTCGTTCTTTTGCCAGGACCAGGTATTCCTCAATATCCCGCAGGGGGTCAATAATCGCCGCCTCACCCTCACTCTCAATATAGTAGGCAGCCTCGCTCAGACAGCCGGTATATAGTTGTTGAATATACATAGTGCAAAACTATCGTTTTGCGCTTAAAGCGGAAAGCGCAAAGCGTAAGGCGTACTAAGTAAAAACTTAAAGTTAAGGGAAGTTTTAATCAGGCTAAATTAAAGTTTTACTAATAACCTTAGGCTTTAGGCCTTGGCCTCCCGCCTCCAGCCTCCTGCGTGCTTAAACCAGCAACAAATGAACTGTTTTCATAATATCACCAATCCGGTCGGGATTGATGGTATAATGAATGAATTTGCCATCACGCTCGGTTTTGACAATTCCTGCCCGGCGGAGGATTGCCAGGTGCTGGGAAGCAACGGACTGTTCCAGGCGCAACTGAATGTATAATTCAGTGACCGTGAGCTTTTTATGCTCATCCAGAATACGCACGATCTGCTGCCGGAGTTTGTGATTGAGGGCGCGGAGTATCATCGCGGCCTTCTTCAGATTGATAAAATCTACTTTTACTGCAGCATCCTCCCCGCCCTGGGCATTGAGGACCATCCAATAATTACTGCTTGTACCGCTCATACAGTTCTTTCGGTTGAAGGTTTAAAAAAAATTGATGTGTATTGGATTCTATCAGGAAATATATGACAAGCAGAATATCCAAAGAAATTGTAATATAGAATTTTTTTCAATAAGAGAAGAATTCTTTCAGATAAACCGGTTCCGCATATACCGGATCTGCCCAGGTTTTGGAGTCAAAATCAGACTGGGCAAGTCTTGCAAATGCCTGTATCAGATCAGGTTGTGGCTGGAAAATGAGCATTGGAAGAATCTGTTATTTTTTCCCATTTGTCCGCTCCGGTTCCAAAGAACACGATGGGATTTCCGCTGAGTTCCGGTTCAAATGCAGTTTTATCTAATATCAAAGCCTGGGGCTTTGACCTCGATTATGTCGTTGACCGTTGACCGATGACCGATGACCGTATCGGACTGGTTGATGGTTGACGGTTGACGTCGCGGTTGACGGGGTTGACGGTTGTACGGTGTTCAGCTTATAAAGTGCCGTAAAAACTTCATCCCGTCCGCGCGTCGATCATGGGACAAATAAGAGCCTGCTTTTCCATGGCAAAAGAGATCATGGATTCAGCCATTACCCGCAGGGTATTTTGAGTGATCAGGGGGATTTTCAGGGCATAACAAAATCCCTTGGCCGCAGCCATCCCGACCCGCAAACCTGTATATGATCCGGGCCCTGAAACAACAGCGACGGCTTCCAGCTCCCTCACGGTTATTTTGGCTTCCGACAGAATCCGGCCGATCGCCAGGTGCAGCCAGCCGGCATGCTCTTTTGCGATCTTATTTTCTTCTGAAAATAAAACCTCCCCTCTGTGGCAAAGTGCGGCTGTTCCGGTTTCCTGTGAAGTATCTATTAAGAGTATCATGTTTTAAGCTTGAGGCTCAAGGCGTAAAGCGTAAGGCTTTCTTCGTTGACGGTAAGAAACATACATTTTTACATTATCATTTCCTTTTTCAACTTTCACATTTCTACTTTCATCACGCTTACACGTTCGCCACACTTGCCAGTGTCTCTGCCATTTCATAAACCGGATCATCAATTGCCAGTCTTTTCAACAATTCCGCAATCCGTTTCAGTCCTATTTTCTCTCCCCATTCAAACGGCCCAAACGGATATCCCGTTCCGAGTTTCATCGCGATATCAATTTCCTCTTTGCTGCTCGTGCCGGCTTCCCAGGTAAAATAAGCTTCATTGATGATCATGGCCAAAATTCGTGCAGATACAAATCCGGGTGCATCTTTTACAAATATCAATTCCTCCCCCAACATTTGCCCCGCTTTAACTTTTATCTCTTCGTTCGCAGAGGCTTCCAGACAGTTCCCTTTCAGAAATCCCGGCCATCCATTCATGCGAATCAAATTCGGATGAATCTGTTCTAGTGTGTCGGTAACAGAATGCACAAATACCGGTTTGGGCAAAAGTTTCGCGAGCATTTCGATTCTCTCCGGTGAATTTTCAAAACACAGATCCATAAACGCATCAGCGATATGGTTTGACCACAAAGAGAGGTTTTCTGAAAACAATACTTCGTGTTTCCTGAAAAAAGGGGAAACAGCAATTTCTTCCTTCTGCAGATCATTGGCAAGAACGGCAAGGATCATGGTTCCGTTCTTTAAGTGGCTGAAACGAACTGTCTGAGAAAACGCACATCATTTTGTGAATACAGACGCAGGTCGTTGATGCGGTATTTCAGCTGGCAGATCCTTTCCACGCCCATGCCGAATGCAAAGCCGGTATATTTATTCGGATCGATGCCAAAATTCTGCAGCATTTTCGGATGAACCATACCACTGCCGAGAATTTCCACCCAGCCGCTGTGTTTACAAACATTACATCCGGTTCCGCCACAGATCAGACAGCTGATATCCATCTCCGCACTGGGTTCTGTAAATGGAAAATAGGATGGGCGAAAACGGATCTTCACTGTTTTGCCAAACATTTCCTGTACGAAGAAATATAGTGTCTGTTTCAGATCGGCGAAATGAAACATGTTCATCCACATACAAACCTTCGCATTGGGTAAAAAAACAATGTGCCCGGGCGCTGATGGTTTCGTTTCTGTACACACGGCCCGGACAAATAATCCGGATGGGTGGTTTTTGTTTTTCCATTACCCGCGCCTGAACACTGCTGGTATGTGTGCGCAGCAGCCAGTCCGGATTTTTATGAATATAAAATGTGTCCTGCATGTCCCGCGCCGGATGATCTTCGGGCAGGTTAAGTGCTGTGAAATTATGCCAGTCGTCTTCGATCTCCGGACCTTCGGCAACAGAAAATCCGAGCCGTCCGAATATCTGAACGATGCGGTTTCTTACTATGCTGATCGGATGACGTGTTCCTACATGAGATTGGATCGCCGGGCAAACTCCAGTCCATTTGGTTGGCGTTAGGCGTTAGGCGTTGGGCGTTAGGCTTTCGCCTCATCGTATTTTGATTCGGCGAGTTGTTTGAATTCATTGAGGATCTGACCAAATTCTTTTTTCTTATCTGCAGGAACATTTTTCATTTCCTGGAAAAGATTTTTCACGATTCCTTTGGTTCCCAGGAAACGGATGCGGTATGCTTCAGCGGCATCTGCACCACTGATTTCCGTATCGTTGATTTCCTTCCGGTAAGTATCCAGTTTTTCCAGTAATTCTTCCATGCCGCAAAGATAAAAGGAAAAACAAGTGTAAGTTTGTTTCAAATATTTGTACATGTTGTACAGTCTGCATATCCTTGACTACCTCGACCCTGTAAATACCCGCGAAATTTCCAACGATGATGAATATAAGGACGGGCAGGTCGGAAAATTAATTGAGGTTTATGAAGAAGAATTCCCCGATCTGTTGCAGGCGGATCTGATCCTGATCGGATGCCGGGAAGAACGCGGGGCCCGCCGTTCACGAAACCTGCTCAGCGGGCCGGATATGATCCGGCGCCAGTTTTACCAGCTCTATCACTGGCATAGCGATATCCGGATTGCGGATGTGGGAAATATCAAACCCGGGTCTACGCTGGCCGATACCTATGCGGCCCTTCGCTCCGTCATGAATGAACTGATCAATCTGGGAAAAACAGTGATCATCCTGGGTGGTTCGCACGACCTGACGCTGGCCCAGTACCAGAGTTATGTAAATCGTAAAAAACTGATTGAAGTAGCCTGTGTGGATGCGCTGGTAGATATCAATATTGAATCTTCCCTGAAGAGTGAAAATTTCCTGATGGAAATGCTGACGGATGAACCGAATTTCATCCATCATTATAATCATATCGGTTTCCAGAGTTATTATGTACATCCGCGGATGCTGGAGACGATGGACAAATTACGGTTTGATTGTTTCCGGGTTGGCAAAGTGAGAGAATTTATTGACGAGATGGAACCCGTGTTGCGCAATTCAAATATGCTGAGTTTTGATATCTGTGCTATCGCCCATGCCTATGCGCCTTCCAATCATTTATCACCCAACGGACTTTCGGGTGAAGATGCCTGTGCCATCATGCGATTCGCGGGTCTGAGTCCGAATATCAACAGTATCGGCATCTACGGATATATTCCGGAAAATGATGTCAATGATTTAACTGCCAAACAGATCGCGCAAATGCTCTGGTATGTGATGGACGGAAGGAATAAGGGTCAACGGGAAGCCAGTCTCAACGAAAAAGAATATTTCGTGGAATATCACACGGCCTTTGCAGAAGTGGAGACCACTTTTCTTCAAAGCAAAAAAACAAACCGCTGGTGGATGCAGCTGCCCGATCAGAAATATATCGCCTGTTCTTACCAGGATTATCTCCAGGCCAGCAGTAATGAAGTACCGGAGAGGTGGCTGAGAGCGCAGGAACGGTAATTAAGCTTAAAGCGCAATGCATAAAGCGTAAAGCCAATGAATAAGCCCAAAGCTTAAAGCTCAAAGCCTAAAACCAACAAACTAATTAATAGGAAAAGATTGATTCATACTTCAAGAAACTTTAACACTCAAAAAGCTTTACGCTTTACGCTTTGTGCTTTATGCTTTATAATTAGTCTCTCACTTAATCAATCCTTAAAAGCGCAATCCGTTGCCTTCCGGAAAATGCATCCCTGAAGCAATTTCTTGACAACAAAGAACTCAGAACTGCGCATGTGGGTGTGTATGTTTACGACGACTCTGCTAAAAAAGTCATCGCGGATTATCAGAGTGATAAATATTTTGTCCCGGCGAGCAACACGAAATTATTTTCATTGTATGCAGGGATGAAATATCTGGGAGATTCGCTGGTGGGCATCTCGTATAGAGAAAATGACACTGCGCTCATACTGTATCGCTACAGGTGATCCCAGTTTTTTACATCCTGATTTTCAGTCTCAGCCGGTTTTTGATTTTTTGAAGAAAACAAATAAGAAAATATACCTGAGTGCCGGTGATCTGTGGCAGGAAACACCGTTGGGACCTGGCTGGGCCTGGGATGATTATAATGATGATTATTCTATTGAACGAAGCCGTTTCCGGTCTATGGAAATTTCATTCGCTGGACCCAGCATAAGTCTCGGTTCAGAAGTAATGCTGCATTTGAAGAAACGGCTTCCGTTTCCAGTTCACCGGAAATTTCATGGCCGGTGAGATTTAGCTCCGACAGTCTGCCAAAAGAATTCCTGGTAAAAAGACTGATTGATTCGAATGTGTTTACCATTCGACCGGGTAACGAACCGGATATATCACAGGATGTTCCTTTTATCACAAACGATATGAATTCGGCGGCTCAGTTGCTGCAGGATACACTGGGAAAACCGGTTCATTTATTATTCTATCCCAAAACAGCCAGGAGTGGCTATACAATTTATCCACCCGTCGCCCAATGAACATTCCGGTATCATTTACTCCAGACCTGCGGATTCTGTTTTTATCCCGATGATGTATCGGAGTGATAATTTTTTCGCGGAACAAACGCTTTTGATGGTTTGCAACCGCACAACTGGGATATATGAAAGATGAAAGTCTCATTAACATGCTGCTGAACGGCCCGCTGGCTGATCTTCCACAAAAACCATCCTGGGTTGACGGAAGCGGTCTGAGCCGGTTCAACTTATTTACGCCGCAGGATTTTGTGACGCTGCTGATCAAATTCAAAAATGAATTCGGGATGGACCGGATGAAAAGAATTCTGCCGACCGGCGGAAAAGGCACTTTGAAAAATCATTATCTCGCCGGTAATAGTTATGTGTTTGCCAAGACCGGATCCCTGACCGGAGTGATCTGCCTGAGTGGTTATGTTTATACATTTAAAAAACACCTGCTGGAATTTTCTATCCTTGTCAACAACGAAATCGAAAGCGGCCCCGCGATCAGAAGAGAAATAGAAACATACGTGGAATCACTTCGCAGGAATAACTAACTAGTTATTAGTTGTTAGTTGATTAATTATTAACGGGGCCAGGCGTTAGGCGTTGGGCGTTAGTGCGTTAAGCGTTCCTTGGCATTAAACGTCCAAAAACTTTCTCCAGATAATCTTTTTTGAATTCAACAAAAACGGGCTTTCCGTTGGGAGATGTATTGGGTTGAAGACAGCGAAAGAGACTTTCAACGAGCGAGCGCATTTCGGGTTCGGATAAAACCGCGCCGGCCTTCGTGGCCTGTTGCCAGGCGAGCGAGCGGATCATTTTTTCCTGGAGTGAATCTATTTTTTCACTGCCGGAATGTTTACAGTGTTCGAGTAAATTTTCAATCACTTTTTTCTCGTTTCCCTCCGCATGTCCGGCAGGAACGCCCTGTACGATGAAGCTGTCTTTCCCAAATGGCTCAATGGCGTATCCCAGTGACTGCAGACCCGGCAGCAGTTCCTGCATCATCAACGCATCGGGGGTAGAAAGGGTCAGCGTGACCGGAAATAATCCGGGCTGCGTCGCCAGCGGTTTTCCATTCAGGGCCAGCATAAATTTTTCGTACAAAACCCTTTCATGTGCCGCCTGCTGATGAATCAGCAGAAACCCTCCACTGGTTTCGCAAATAATATATGTATTCTGCAGCTGCGTCAGTTTCAATTCCTGATCACGGAACAATGGTTCACCGGTAAAACGCGCGTACAGAGATTGAAAAGAAGAAGAAGATTCTTTCTGATTGAAAATTCTCTCCTGTCCGGCATGCTGATCTCCGGCGGATTCTGCTGAATAACGATTCGGTTGAACGGATGATCCGGCTGCCATACCTGATCCGGGGAAATCATCCGATTGAATGCCCGGTGTTCTTGACATGGGCGATCCGGAATAATCATCCGTTTGAATGCCGCTTGCTTTTGACTGTGGTGATCCGGGAAAATCACCTGCCTGGATTCCTGTCCGGAATGTATCTGAACCGGCAGAGGATAAACGCTGATTTTCTGAATCAATGGTTCTCCAATGTGCAAGCTCACTGTTACTGACCGGTTCAATAAAATGCGCCTGGTTTTTCCGGGTAAAAGTTTTGAACAGACTGGAAGATTCAATTTCCTGCCCGGCCTGAGGAGAAACGGGTTTATTGATCGCATCCAGTTGCTGGATGGCTGGGTCCAGGTCAAAATCGAGGCTGGGTGTAATGCTGAACTGTGCAAGGGCATGTTTCACAGCCGCCTGCACAAATGCATATACGATCTTCTCGTCTTCAAATTTGATTTCCTGTTTGGTGGGATGCACATTGATGTCCACCCGGGACGGATCAATGTCAATAAACAAAACATACAGCGGAAAACTGTCCCCGGGTATCATCTGCTGGAATGCCGTCATCACCGCATGGTTGAGATAGGCGCTCCGGATAAAACGATTGTTTACAAAAAAATACTGATCGCCGCGGGTACGTTTGGCGACATCGGGTTTACCGACAAAACCAACGATATTGAGGTAATCGGTATTCTCCTGAACCGTCACGAGTTTGGACGTATAGTGAACGCCCAGGATCTGAACGATACGTTGTTTGAGTGTTCCTTTTTCGAGGTGAAAAACCTCCTGCCCGTTGCCGATTAATATAAAACGGATATCCGGGAAAGAAAGCGCCACCCGGATGAATTCATCCACGATATGCCGCATTTCGGCTGCATTGCTTTTCAGAAAATTCCTCCGGGCCGGTACATTGAAGAAAAGATTTTTCATCGCAATACTGGTGCCGTTTGGGAAAGCAACGGGCTCCTGTTTTTTTACAACACTGTTTTCTATTTCAATGCAAGTACCGTTCTCGTCGGCCGGTCTTTTCGTTTTGAGTTCCACCTGGGCCACGGCTGCGATGGATGCCAGTGCTTCACCCCGGAACCCCATCGTGTGTATGCGAAAAAGATCCTCAATATTCCGGATCTTGGAAGTGGCATGTCTTTCGAAAGCCATCCGGGCATCGGTCACACTCATGCCGCGGCCGTTGTCAATCACCTGAACCAGGGATTTTCCGGCATCCTGCACGATCAGTTTTACCTGGCTGGCGCCCGCGTCGATGGCATTTTCCATCAGTTCCTTCACGGCACTGGCGGGTCGCTGGATCACTTCACCCGCCGCAATCTGGTTCGCAATATTATCAGGAAGTAGTTCTATAAGGTCATTCATCAGCAAATCCTTATTAACCGGGCAATTTAGTGAAAATAAATTTCGTTTTCCTTCGTAGGTTTACGACATCGTCCGACCGTTAGCTTAGCGAGTTGGCGGTTGACCGATGACCGTTGACCGATTGACCGTTGACCGATGACCGATGACGGTTGATCGCGTATTCGAGCAGTTGACATAATATTGAGAATTAATCATTATGCCTATATGCTTTAGGCTTTAGGCCTTACGCTTTAAGCTTGTAAATAGTCCAATATGAAAAATGCATTCCTCCTTGTTTCGTTCGTTTTTTCACTTTCCCTTCATGCGCAATACAACGTAAACCTCCCGGCAAATAACTGGGTCGATTCCGTATTTAAAACCCTGACGGATTCACAGAAAATTGCCCAGCTGATCGTGGTTCGTTTGTCGGCCATCGACCCCGGAACCGGAAAAATTACCTTCTACGACCAGCAGGTGGAATCCGATATCAGACGGTTCAATGTCGGGGGGATCTGCCTGTTTCAGGGAGGCCCGAAACAACAGGCTGCCTTTATCAATCATTTTCAGCAGATCGCCCGGACGCCCGTTTTGATTTCCATCGATGCAGAAAACGGTCTGGGTATGCGTATGGATAGCGTGGCCCCGCTGCCGCGACAGATGATGCTGGGCGCCGTACAGGATCCGCAACTGATTTATACTTATGGGAAAACGGTTGCAGAACAGTGTAAACGCATGGGAATACAGGTGAACTATGCCCCGGTGGTGGACGTGAATAATAATCCCGATAACCCCGTGATCAACGACCGTTCTTTCGGAGAAAATCCGCACCGGGTTGCTGAACTGGGTATTCAATATATGAGGGGTCTGCAGGATAATGGAGTCCTGGCTACGGCAAAACATTTTCCCGGTCACGGAGATGTATCCGTGGATTCACATTATGACCTGCCGGTGATCAATAAGAGCAGGAAGCAACTGGATACCCTGGAACTTTATCCTTTTAAGAAATTAATTGACGCGGGCGTCGGAAGCGTGATGATCGGACATCTGTATGTTCCGGCCATTGATACCCGCGAACACCGGGCCAGTTCCATTTCTGTAAATACCGTTACCAGGTGTCCTCAGGAAGCAATTGCATTTCAGCGGTCTGAGTTTTACGGATGCACTGGAGATGAAAGGCGTTACCAAATATTTTCCCGATGGGGATGCCTCCGTCGAATCCCTGATCGCCGGAAATGATATGCTTTGTCTGCCGGGTGATGTGGCAAACAGCGTGGAGAAAATATTTAAAGCCATCAGAGCAAAAAAACTCAAATGGAAGGATCTGAATGGACGCGTAAAAAAAGTGCTGACAGCCAAATATCAACTGGGACTGGCGCACTGGCAGCCCATCGATACCACGCATCTTGTAGAAGATCTGAATAAGGATGTACCGGAGCTGTACAGAAATATCGCCAAACAGGCGATTACACTGGTACGAAAAAGTGACCGGCCGTTTCCGGGCCCTCAGCCAAAACGGGTTGCCTATATCGGTTTTGGACTGACAAACGATAATACATTCAGCAAACGCATGCATGATGATTTTCGCGCGAACACCTATTACTTCGATTATGGCCTGGATAGTGTGAAAGCGGCGGCAGCTTTTGAATTATTGCGCAACCGGTATGATCTGATCGTGATCGGCCTTCATAATATCAACCGCTATCCTGCACATGATTTTGGAATCAGCGCACCGGCCCTGCAATTGCTGAAGGATCTGAGCCGGTTGCCCAATACCGTTAGTTTTGTTTTCGGAAATCCCTACGCACTGAAATATGTCTGCGATGCTTCGATATTAATGGAATGTTATGATGATAATGATATTACGCAAGCCGTTGCGGCGGACTGGCTGAATGGAAAATTCCTGGCCAACGGCCGTTTGCCCGTGTCAGTCTGCAATGGATTGAATGCCGGATTCGGCATCAGTTACTCACGTGGACCTCTACCCGAAGTACCGCCAGAATCGCTTGGATTTAATCCGGCCAAATTGCTGCGGATCGATTCCATTTGTAAACGCGCCATCGCCATGCAGGCGGCACCCGGATGCGTTGTCGTAGTCGTGAAAGACGGGCAGGTGGCCTATGAGAAAGCATTTCGGCACACTCGAATATAACAAGGCCGAGCCCGTATATCCGGAAACGATTTATGACCTGGCTTCCGTGACAAAAGTGTGCGCGACTACTATTTCCGTCATGAAATTATATGATGAAGGAAAACTCGACCTGCATCAGACACTGGGATTTTATCTTGCCCTGGGTAAGGGGCACGGACAAAGACAGTTTGAGGATCTGGGATATCATGCTGCATCAGGCAGGTTTAAAAGATTTTATTCCTTTTTATGCTGAAACGATTTCAAAAGACAAGGAAGCAGGTCCTTTGCCTTCCATCTATTCCACGGTAACGGACAGTGCGCACAGCATCCGGGTGGCAGAAAATCTTTATATCCGGAACGACTGGCAGGACACGATGTACCGGCGCATACTCACGAGTAAACTGGGCCCGATCGGGAAATATGTGTACAGTGATAATGATTTTATTTTTATGGGAAAGATCGTGGAAGCACTGAGCGGACAAACGCTGGATCAATATGCCTATACCAATTTTTATCAGCCCATGTCCCTTTCCACGACAGGTTTCAGACCAAGGAAAAGATTTCCGGTGAGCCGCATTGCGCCTACAGAACAGGAAGTTCCTTTCCGTCGTCAGCTCCTGCGCGGCGATGTACATGATCCGGGTGCGGCGATGTTTGGCGAAGTGTCGGGTCATGCCGGATTATTCAGCGACGCCTATGATCTGGCGGTCATCATGCAGATGCTGATGAATGGCGGAACCATGGCAGGACACCAGTATATCAAAAAGGAAACCATCGACTATTTCACGGCCTACCACAGTGATATCAGCCGCCGCGGACTTGGATTCGACAAACCGGAAAAAGATAATGCCACCCGAAAAGAACCATATCCCTGTGCGGATGCTCTCACCGCTTACTTTCGGTCATACCGGATTTACCGGAACATGTGTCTGGGCAGATCCCGCTAAAAAAATTGTTTTTATCTTTCTCTCCAACCGTGTAAACCCCCAGGAAAGTTCAAGACTTTCTTCATTGAATGTCAGAGGAAATATTATGGAGGATATTTATCAGGCACTTCAATAAGCGCTAAAGCGTAAAGCGTAAAGCGTAAAGCAAAGGTTAAATTGCGAGATTGAAATGCTCAATTTTCAAATTGATATTCCCAAATTAAATTTTGATTTTTTACATTCATACGCTTCCATCATTGCCACACTTTAAGCTTTAAGCTTTGCGCCTTACGCTTTAAGCTTAATCCCTCCCCCGGCAGGGGTGAGTACGTTAAAAAATTGCCAGTTACAATTTTATAATCCCCTCTGTCCTGTTTTAGGTTTTTACTTTAGTGAATCGTTTTCATATTTAATGCGGTTTAGGACCAACCTTGCATATGAGAACGCTGACCATCCTTTCCCTTTTACAATTCCTTTTTTTCGTTTCTTTCGCACAGGAAAAAAACGGAAAGATAGATGGTATTGTAAAAGACAGCGACGGAAAAATACTGGATGCTGTTACGGTTTCCATTTTAAAGCAAACCGATTCCTCCCTTGTAAAAATTGCACTGACCGATAAGTCCGGCGTTTTCGCATTTGACCATATTGCCGCGGGCAAATATTTCTTATCAGTCAGTCATGTGGGTTATGAAAACTGGTATGGCTCTCCCATTGAATTGAACAACATCAGTTCCGTCTTTTCGCATATTGATGTCTCATTACGCACCTCCACCAGTTCTTTGGGCACTGTAACGGTCACCAGTAAACGCCCGCTGGTCGAAAACAGGATCGACAAAACAATCGTAAACGTAGATGCCTCCGCAACAAATGGCGGACTTACCGCGCTGGAAATATTGGAGAAATCGCCGGGTGTCATGGTGGACAATGACGGGAAAGTCAGCCTCAAGGGAAAACAGGGTGTGATCATTATGATCGATGGAAAACCGACTTACCTGAATGCGGGCGACCTGGCCAACTATCTGAAAAATATGCCGTCCAATCAACTGGACCAGGTTGAAATCATGAGTCAGCCTCCTGCCAAATATGATGCCGCCGGAAATTCAGGCGTCATCAATCTCATCACAAAGAAAAATAAAAATGCAGGCTTTAACGGATCGCTGACAACCAGCGCCATCATTGCAAAATATTTCAAGAATACAAACAGTTTTAATTTCAACTGGCATAAGGGTAAGATCAATTTTTACGGTACATACGGATTTTCTTACTGGGAAGGTTTTAATGAAATCAACATTGATAAAAGTCTCCGGGAAAATGCCAATACCGATTTTGACAGATATTCTTCCCAATATACTTTCGGCAGATATTCGGATCGCGGTCAGACATTTCGCGCAGGCATTGATTTTTTTGCAAACAGAAAAAATACATTTGGGATTTCCGTCAACGGCACGATCGACAAGGAAAGTTTTACATCCTCCTCCACGGCTAAGTTTATGACAGCCTGCATCAGTTTGTTCAATACAATATTGCGCAATCACAAAATAAAACACCCCAGACACATCTGGGATTCAATGCCAACTGGCTCAACAAACTGGATGATAAGGGCAGTGAGTTGTCCGTCGATGCCGATTATATATTCTATAATACCCATGGCACGGCATACTCGAATAATTATTTATTTAATGCTGATAATATTCCTTCCGAAGATCCTTATCTGCTGAATGGACTGTTACCGTCCCTGATTGATATCTACAGTATTAAATCTGATTATAAAAAAATACTGAACAAGGATATTACCCTGGAAGCCGGTATTAAATCGAGTTATGTAAAAACGGATAATGATGCAGGATATTCATTATTTAATTCGGATATACAAAAATGGCAGCCCGACACCAGCATCAGTAATCATTTTATTTATAAGGAAAATATCAACGCAGCCTATCTGAACTGGCAGCAGAAAGTTAATAAGTTATCGATTCAATTGGGTCTGCGGGCGGAACAGACCAACTCAATCGGAAACCAGACGGTCAAAAATGTAAACTTCAAAAGAAATTATTTCGATCTTTTCCCGACGGCTTATTTTACATACAAGCGGGACGATAATAATACTTTCGGATTATCTTTTGGAAGAAGGATTGAAAGGCCTTCCTATGAAAGTCTCAATCCATTCCGTTTCCAGCTCGACCGGTACGACTATCAGCTGGGTAATCCGGATCTCCTGCCGCAGTTCAGCAATAACGTGGAACTCAGTTACAATTACAAAGGTGTATGGAATATATCTGCCAATTATACCATGACCACCGATGTCATCAGCGATGTGCTGATCACGGTGAAGGAGCCCAACGATTCAAATTATACGACCTACCTGACTACCCAAAACGTCGCTTCGCAAAGAAATATAGGCCTGTCCGTCAACTACAGCAAACAAATAACACCGGCCTGGACATTGAATGTCTTCCTGAATGTCTATAACAACCATTACAAGGGTGTCATTGACAGCACAAATATTGATGCCGGTTTTACTTCCTTCAATGCAAACTTCAACACACAATACAGTTTTAAAAAAGGCTGGACCGGAGAGCTGAGCGGATTTTATTATGCAAAAGATTATGTCAGCAGTGTGATCCTGGCCGATGGCCGGGGCATGTTTTCCCTGGGCGCTTCCAAACAGATCCTGAAAGGAAAAGGATCTCTCAAATTAAACCTGCGTGATCCTTTCTATCTGATGAGTTTTACGGGTTATACAAACCTGGATAAGGGACTAACCCGCGCGCATTATGTATGGGACAACCGCCGTATGATTTTCACCTTCACCTACCGTTTCGGTAAATCAACCAATAACCAGCCCCAAAGACGAAATAACGGAGCAAGTGATGAACAAAACCGCGTTGGGGGGAAGAATGGGCAGCAGTAAGGCGAAAGTGAAGGGCGAAGGCGAAGGCTAAGGCGAAGGCTAAGGCGAAGGCTAAGGTTAAGGCTAAGGCTTAAGGCGAACGCGTTTGGCGTTAGGCGTTTGGCGTTGAGCGTTTATGTGCAATTTGACTTCAAAACCGGACAGTTATTGAGATAGCTCTCTGAGCTAAAATATTGAATTATAATATTCTGCAAGTCTGGCATTCTGTTGGAGCTCACTGACACCATAACGTCATCCTTCAACCATGCTTAGAAACTATATCAAAATCGCCTGGAGAAATTTATTCAGAAACAAAGGTTTTTCCCTGACGAACCTGCTCGGACTTACGATCGGGATGACCTGTACCCTATTGATATTTCTTTGGGTAAAAGATGAGCTTTCGTATAATAAGTTTCATGCAAACTACAAGGACATTTACCAGGTAATTGCAAACCGCGATTTCAAGAATCAGATGTTTACGGATCATAATATGGTTCTTCCGCTGGCCAAATCACTGCAGGAGACTTATCCCCAGATCAAAAATGCGGTCGTCAGCACCTATAATCAAACCCGCATACTAACTGTGGGAGATAAAAAACTTTCTAAGTCCGGACTTACCGTCAGCGACCGGTTCTTTGATATGTTTAGCTGGCAGGTCATCACCGGGAATCCTTCCCGGGCGATCAGGGATCCGAAATCCATCATTTTAACCAGCTCTACAGCGCATGCATTGTTTGGAAATGAAAATCCCATTGGCAAAGTGGTGCGGGTTGACAATGATTATGATCAAAAAGTAAGTGCCGTTCTCGCCGATCCACCGGGCAATTCTTCCATCCATTTTGATTTCCTTCAGTCTTACAATTATTCGGATCCCTCTATTGTGCGGTCCATGAATGAATGGGCGAATTCTTCCTGGCAGGTTTATGTACAACCTGTGCCGGGGGCGAATCTAACGCAGTTGACAAAAAATATCAACGCGCTGAAGAGTCAGCATGATCCCAATGATCATGTCAGCAGCTACTTTATATTTCCAATGAGCAAATGGAGGCTCTACAGTGATTTCAAAAATGGAAAAAACACCGGTGGTATGATCGAATATGTTCGGTTGTTTTCCATCATCGGTATTATTATATTATTAATCGCCTGCGTAAATTTCATGAATCTATCCACGGCCCGTTCTGAAAAAAGAGCCAAAGAAGTAGGCATCCGCAAAACGCTGGGTTCAGAAAAATATCAGCTCGTATTTCAATTCTTTCTGGAGTCCATGATTCTCGCAGTGATTGCTTTTGTCTGTTCATTGATTGCTCTCTATTTTCTGTTGCCTTCCTTTAATTTACTGGTCAATAAAGAATTGCTCTTCCCGTATAACGAAATCCTGTTCTGGCAGATTTCAATCCTCATCGTTTTTTTAACCGGCATCATCGCAGGCAGTTATCCTGCTTTGTATCTGTCGTCCTTTAATCCCGTAAAAACATTAAAAGGCACATTTCTGGTGGGTAGAAAGGCCGCATTGCCGCGCCATGTATTGGTCGTTGCGCAATTCATGATTTCTATTTTGCTGATTTCCGCCACGATCATCATCTATCAGCAGATCGAATTTATAAAAAACCGCGATATAGGTTATGACCCGAACAATCTGATCAGTGTGCCCTCTTCCCCGGATACCGATAAAAATTTTTCGGCCATTAAAAATGACTTATTGAAAAGCGGATTGTTTACATCCGTAACAAGAACCGGTTCCCCCATCACGCAGATACAATGGCGCAGTGGTCCTCCGGACTGGGATGGAAAACCAAAAGATGCAATGATCATTTTTTCGTGCATGTCCACGGATGTTGGGCTGGCAAAAACGATGGGAATCAAATTTGAAAGTGGCAGTGATTTCTCCGGATTGCCGATTGATTCTTCTTCTGTGATCCTGAACAAAACAGCCGTGGATGTGATGAAGTTAAAAAATCCGGTGGGCACCGAGCTCCGGTATGGTGGCGCCGACAGAAAGTTCCATGTAATCGGCGTCACAGAAAATGTGGTTATGTCTACACCTTTTACCCCGGTGGATCCGATGATGATTTTCTTCGACAATAATAATTCCAGTGATCTCAGTATGCGTGTGAAAGAAGGAATCACTCCGAAGAAAGCGATCGCAGCGATGGAGAAAATTTTTACAAAGTACAATCCGGCTTATCCCTTTGAATATAAATTCATCGATCAGGAATTCGGAAAGAAATTTCTGGCTGAAGAATTGATCAGTAAGATCACCAATATTTTTTCCGGTCTGGCCATATTCATTTGTTGCATTGGTCTGGCTGGTCTTGCTTCATTCACGATCGAAAAAAGATTTCGCGAAATCGGGATTCGAAAAGTATTGGGTGCAACCGTTCAGCAGGTACTCATACTCATCTCAAAACAATTTCTGAAACTTGTTGCCATCGCCTTCATATTTGCCGTTCCCGTAACCTGGTATCTGATGGATAACTGGCTTCAGAAATACGATTTTCGAATCTCGATCAGCATCTGGCTTTTCGCGGCGGTGGGATTCCTGATTCTCCTGCTGACCCTGTTGGTGGTTAGTCTGAATACCCTGCGCGCCGCCATGAGTAATCCGGTATCGAGTTTGAGGGCAGAGTAAGGCGGGAGGCGTGAGGCTCAGGCGGGAGGCAGGAGGCAGGAGGCAGGAGGCCGAAGCTTAAATATTCTTCTTATACGGATGACCTTCAGACGTTCGTTTGTGTACTCCGTATGTTTGGCTTCACAGTTCAAGTATCAACTTTCTCTTCCTGCGTCCTTCCTCCTGCTTCCAGCCTCCAGCCTCCAGCCTCCAGCCTCCAGCCTCCTGCCTCCAGCCTCCAGCCTCCTGCCTCCTGCTTCCTGCGTTCTTGCATCCCGCGTTTTTGATTGGTTAAAATTGATGATTACGGGCTTCATTTTCCCATTCAAACGATTAACTTTGGGAATTATGTCGACCAACCCTACAGAGACGGTACTCAGAAGCGTGGTGATCAAATTTGCGGGAGATTCCGGGGACGGAATGCAGCTTACAGGCAGCCAGTTTACCAACAATACAGCCCTGATGGGCATTGATCTCGCTACTTTTCCTGATTTTCCTGCAGAAATACGTGCGCCGCTGGGCACACTTCCCGGTGTGAGCGGTTTCCAGTTACATTTTTCCAGCGACCATATTTTTACACCCGGTGATGATTGCGACGTGCTGGTGGCTATGAATGCTGCCGCATTAAAAACAAATCTGAAAAGCCTGAAAAAAGGCGGGCGCATCATCGTAAACATTGAAGGCTTTGATACAAAGAATCTCCGGCTTGCAAATTATCCCGAAGGAGTAAATCCGCTGGAGGATAATAGTCTGGATAATTTTGATGTGATCCGTGTTGATGTTACCAAACTCACCCGGGAAACCCTGAAAGATCTTCCACTGGGACAAAAAGAAAAGGACCGGGCAAAAAATATGTTTGTACTCGGCTTTTTATACTGGATGTATAACCGTAAGCTCGACAGTACGATCCAGTTTCTCACGGAGAAATTCGGCAAGAAACCGGATATACTTGAAAGTAATATCCGCGTTTTAAAAGCCGGTTTTAATTACGGCGATACAACCGAAACGGTTACAACAACATATACTGTTGAGAAAGCCAAACTGCAACCGGGTACCTATCGTTCCATCATGGGAAACCAGGCGCTGGCGTATGGACTGATCGCGGCTTCTGAAAAAAGTGGTCTGCCCATTTTTCTCGGCTCCTATCCGATCACACCGGCTTCAGATATTTTGCATGAACTCAGTCGACATAAAGCATTTGGTATTCGCACTTTTCAGGCAGAGGATGAAATTGCGGCCATCGCAGCGGCCATTGGCGCGAGTTATGGCGGATGTCTGGGCGTAACAGCTACTTCGGGTCCGGGTATGGCGTTAAAATCCGAAGCCATGGGGCTGGCTATGATGCTGGAAATCCCGTTGCTCATCTGCGATATCCAAAGAGGCG
This sequence comes from uncultured Bacteroidota bacterium, assembly GCA_963759335.1. Taxonomy (GTDB): domain Bacteria; phylum Bacteroidota; class Bacteroidia; order Chitinophagales; family Chitinophagaceae; genus Puia. The sequence continues at coordinate 332,044 of CAVWYU010000017.1, read as the reverse complement.
GTCCTTCTACCGGGCTCCCGACAAAAACAGAGCAAAGTGATTTATTACAGGCCTATTATGGAAGAAACGGGGAAAGCCCGATTCCGGTCATCTCTGCATCCATGCCAAGTGATTGTTTTGACGTGGCTTATGAGGCAGTCCGGATTGCCGTTCAGCATATGACGCCGGTTATCTTACTCAGTGACGGATATATTGCCAATGGTTCAGAACCCTGGAAATTTCCGGCTACAGAACACCTTCGTCCCATAGAATTTAAATTTAAAACTGAGCTGGGCGACGGTGAAGATAAATTGCAGCCTTATTTGAGAGATGAAAAAGGGGTCAGGCCCTGGGCGATTCCCGGAACAGCCGGACTGGAACACCGGATCGGCGGACTGGAGAAACAACATATTACCGGCAATGTGAATTATGAACCGGAGAACCATCAGCTGATGGTTAAACTCCGGCAGGAAAAAGTAGACAAGATTGCAGATTATATTCCACTGCAAAAACTGGACAGCGGACCGGAAAAAGGAAAACTGCTGGTCATTGGCTGGGGATCCACCTATGGTTCCATCAAAACAGCCGTGGCAGAATTACAGAAAGAAGGACTGGCCGTTTCGCATGCGCATCTCCGTTATATCAGGCCATTCCCGAAAAACCTGGGACAGATCATCAGCAATTTCGAACAAGTACTAATCCCTGAACTCAACAACGGACAACTGATCAAAATTATCCGCGATCAGTATTTTGTTGATGCCGCCGGATATAACAAAATCATGGGCATTCCATTTACGCGTTCTGAACTGATGCAGAAAATGCGAGACATGCTGGAAGAGAAGGAACAACCGGTTCCAAACGTTTAACCTGATGAATAGGTAAATTTCTTTTTCAGAGCCATCACTTTTATTTCAAAGAAATAATAAGAGCAATACGAGATCATTAATAACGCTGGTAATTTAATGGCATAGATGATATACAGGTTGTTGCTGATATGAAGTGAATTAACAATCACACTGACGGGAATATGAAACAGGTATATGCCATAGCTGATTTTACCCATACGGCTTAACAGCGGGATTTCCCAGAAATCCGGATTTGCTGTTTATGATCCGATCGATCAGCCATATCGCAATAATGCTATTGATTGTCCTGTTAAAAATACCGTCACCGAATCCGACAAACCCAGCTACGGACATTATTTTCCAGTATAGATAAATACAGAGAGCGACAGGAAAAACGAAGTCCAGAGCATTTTTAAATTTCTTCATTCTCTCCGGATTCATGGAACAATAAGCATACAATCCGCCGATACCGAAGCTGTCAAAACAATTGGGAAGCAATATCGGAGCGATACCGTTATATATCTTCATGCTTATCAATGCACTGACCGGTCCTGATAAAATAAATAAGGCGAATAAATATTTGAAATATTTTTTATTGACAAAAAGAATGAGCCAGGGCCATATCAGGTAAAACTGTTCTTCCACCGATAAACTCCAGGTATGCGAGAAGGCATTCCATAAATGTGTTTTAAAACAAAGTATATTGGAAGTATACGTGAGAAACCAGAACAGATATTGATGAATATCCGGATAGTTGATGATCCACAATACCAGCACTGTTAAATAATAAACGGGGAAAATTCTGAGGGTGCGTCGCGCAATAAAATTTCTTATCAAAATGGATTTTTGGCTGACTTCCATTGCCCGCATGTAATAAAATGGAGCTGATCAAAAAGCCGCTCAGCACAAAGAAAACATCCACTCCAAAATTATCTGTAGGTAGAAGTACCTGGACGATTCTGGATAAGGAGCCGGCTTCCATATAAAACAGATGAATCCGGGAGTGGCCAATCACAACGATGGCCACAGCCAGGGCACGTAATGTATCAAGTCCTTTTATATACTTCATGTATTGGTTAGCAGTTTTCCGATGACCGACGACGACCGGTTGCCAAAAGCAAAACTCTTAAATCGATAATGACTAACGATGTCTTGTATCAAGACGGTTAGCCGTCATCGGTCTACGGTCATCGGTCAACGAAACATTAAGCTCTTAACGTCTTCAACAGGTCCTCTGATATTTTCCAGATGAAATTAAACTGGTCGTTTATCAACTTCACGCCGGCCAGGCTATTGTGCAAATGGCCTTCTGTCATTCCACCTGCGAGTTCTTTTTTCCGGATTTCAACCATGTCCGTCATCCGCTGATTCAGTTTTCTCAATCCTTCGCCAGCCAGATTGTTTTCCAGTTCAGAATTTTTCGTATCCATGGATGTCATTGACGGCGCCGGTCGCTGGATTTGTCAGCAAGGCTTTGGAATTATCCGAAGACCTCAGAAGAAATCTGATCAGGCGTTTTTTCATCGTCTGTATACAACGGTGCTTCTTCAGTATGTCTGTTCAACGAAGCGCCTTGGGTTTGCTTATTCAACGAACTTCCATCAGCAGTTTTTTCCAACGACGAAGGAAAATGATCACCCGTCGTTTTTAATCCCTTTATTGCCAGATCCAGATTTGCGACGACCGCCTGCACAACCGGCAGATATTCCGGATCCGTGAATGGGTTTTGTTTTACCGAGTACAATGGTAGCCAGCGTTGCAATATGGGTTGACATCATATAATTTAACACAACGAGTTCATGATATTCCGCAACATGTATTTGTTTACTCTTTGGCTCCGACACCATCCGGTTCAGCGCATCTGAAATATTCGCCAATGCCACATAAGCATTCTTGCGGGACAATTTATATTGATTGACCGAAACTGGTGTTCCCGTAAAAAAAGAAGTTACGTCGATGAAATAATTTTTGTTGGCATCCAGCATCTGTTGCAGATATTCGGCGAATTGCCGGTAGGTCCATTCCGGAGAAAACAACAGGTTTGCCAACAATGCAATGACAGAACCAATGGCTGTATCGATCACGCGATCGAGGATCAGATCTTTAAAATGCAGGGGATTCAGAATATATAACAGGATCAGAATATAGGGCGTCATCAGGGTAACGAACAACAGATACCGTGTGCGCATAAAACTGTAAGCGAGTACCATGAGCACGATCATGAATCCGATCATCACGTGCTTGTCTTTTACGATCATCAGGATCAGTACACCCATGGCCGCACCGGCAAGGGTTCCCAGCAGACGGTCACGGTTGCGGCTTTTTGTAATGCTGTACGCGGGTTTCAAAATGACAATGATGGTCAGCATGATCCAGTATCCATGTCCGAACGGAAAAAATTCTGAAATAAGAAATCCGGTTGTTGTGGCTACTGCTACCCGCAGGGCATGCCGGAATGTATTTGACTTCCAGTTGAAATTGTCCAGGAAAACTTTCGCATCAATATCCTGGTGGCTTACAAACTGATCATAGTTCTGTACCCGGCTGTCCTTTTTTATATCCTTGATGTCGTAGGAAGTGTATTGCTGGATGGTTTGTATTCTCGACACAAAATCGTCGCAGGCATTCAGCAGCGCACGTAGTTCAATAAAGCCTTCCACATTTTCCGCAGAGATCTGTTTACTCCGGAAATCCTCAAATTCTTTTTTCAGGTTGGCCAGTTCATTTTCCAGCTGTCGGTTCACCGGATATGCCTTTCCGCTTTTCAGCGCGATGCCCGTTTCATTCAGTTGTTCGGAAATGATGTAAAAGAAAATTTTTGAAAACCTGGAGGATATCTGAGTTATCAAAATACTGATGAAAGACCTTATGATGCAACTGCAGGCTCATGAGCCGTTCAAAAAGATCATTGATTTCAATAAATATCAGCAAAGTGATACGACCGGTATTGGTTGATTCTTTTACGATGTCCCGACTTTTATAAAGCAGTTCCCTGACCAGGTTTTGTTTATCATTTATCTCGGCCTGCTTTTCCAGCAGATTGATATAGATCCGGTCGTAATCAGGATTTTTTTCATAAAAAGCGGTTCTTAACAACATATAGTTGCCGGTGGTCTCTATCAGATCGCCCAACGCCTGCTGTGTCACTTTATACGGCCGGAAACTATATAATGAAAGACTCAGCAGCATATACCAGACTCCGCCGCAGAGAATATATAAAGCATTCAACAGAATGGCTTCCGCTCCTGATCGCTGTGTAAAATTCAAAACCATTACGAACAATCCGGCGAGGCCGATGGATCCTGCCCTTGCGCCATACACGCCGATCATGGAAAATATAAAACAAAAAACGGCGATGAGAAGGGTTGTCGCGATGGCGGAACCGACTGCAAAACCTGTTAACAGGGAAGCGATGAAAATTACGAGGTTACATACCAGCATCGCATTTTTCCGGTGCAGTACCGGACCGGCATTGTCAACGATCGTTACGCATACCGCACCGATCGACATGGTGATTCCGATATTTTCCTGATGCAGGTAAGTACCGATAATCGTAGGCAGTGTGAGACCAAAAGTTATACGCAGTCCTTCGCTGAGGTAATAACTGTTTATGAAGCTTCGATATTGATTTCTGTAGTCCACTTCGTGGGCTGAAAGCCTAAAGCCTAAAGCCTAAAACTTTTTTTTGAATATTTTTAATTCAATCTTAATTAAGATAAGTCGAAATGATTTAATGTAAACATTTTAGCTTTTGGACGTTGGGCTTTGAGCTTGATTTAGTTTTAGGCTCTGAGCTTTAGGCTTTAGGCTTTGAAAGTATTTACAAACGGGACGCACACCGCAAATTTCACATTTTGGTTTCCGGGCAACGCAAATATAACGGCCATGAAGGATGAGCCAGTGATGTGCTTTATGTATCAGTTCTGTCGGGAAATATTGAATCAGCTGTTTTTCTGCAGCGAATGGTGTTTTGGCGCCGACTGTTAAACCAATGCGCGCTGCAACACGGAACACATGGGTATCGACGGCCATATTGGGTTGCTGATCTATCACAGATGTAATCACGTTGGCCGTTTTTCTTCCAACACCGGGCAATTTCATGAGCTCTTCAACGGTCAGGGGTACTTCACCCTTAAAATCCTTTATCAGCATATTGGCCATGCCGATCAGGTGTTTGGTTTTATTGTTGGGATATGAGATGCTTCTGATGAAGGGAAAGACCTCATCAAAATGGGCTTTTGCCAGAGAACCGGGACCGGGAAAATGAGCAAAAAATGCCGGGGTGGTCATATTGACCCGTTTGTCCGTGCACTGGGCGGACAAAATCACGGAAACCAGCAATTGATAGGGATTGTCGAAAACAAGTTCAGTATCAGCTTCGGGAGCGTGTTCGGTGAACCAGGCTATAACAAAATCAAATCTCTGTTTTCGGGTCATTTCATTGAAAGGACCGAAATTAAGCTAAAAAGAGAGGTGCATGAACTCAGCGCTTGGAAGTCGCCTCAACGGCTGTATTCACGTGCATATTGAAGTACACGCTCTACAACCTCCATGCGGGGAGCAAAGATTTGTTTTTCTATATCTAATTGATTAACAGAAGTTTGTAGTTCTTCCATTTGTTCCCGAAGCGTCCAGTTTTCCTTCAGAGCAACCTGGATGGCAGCTGTTAATTCGGGGGAAGACTCTTTGTACAAATACCGTAAAAGATCCTCCGGTGTAAAGAGTGGCATAGGCGAAACCATTTGAATGTCCAATAATCAGAAAGCAGTAAAATATAATCCGTCCGATAGTAAAAACGTCATACAGTTTGCGTTATTGCGTGATCTATCGAAAGTTTTAATCTTTTTAATCTTCATTACCAAACGCTTAACGCGGTTTTGAGCTTTAAGCATAAAGCGTAAAGCGCAATGCTTTCAGGCTTCGTTCACCCGTCTGCCGGAGCAGACAGGGCATCAAATAAGGTCCATGGAATACAGTCTTTTACTCAAAGTCTATGCCTCAAAGCGTTTCAGGCATAAATTCTTATAACTTTTGTTTTGGGGGGACGAGTCAGGCAGATAAGGTCTCTGAAATGAAGGTACGACTTTTCGATTATCCGTTCGCGTTAGGGTTGGCAGTTCGGGTGACGGTTGACGGTTGGCGGTTGACGGTTGACGGTTGACGGTTGACGGTTGACGGTTGGCGGTTGACGGTTGACGGTTGACGGTTGACGGATGACGGTTGACGGTTGACGGTTAGTGGACCGGAAAAGCGTTAGGCGTTAAGCATTAAGCGTTAAGCTTACAAGAAGTCTTTCTACTTTATTACGAAAAGATCTTCATTATCACGTTTCATCAGGTATTTTTCGCGGGCGTATTTCTCCAGGGTGCCGGGGTTAGATTTGAGCTGATCCAGCTCTTTGCGAACAGTCAGGATCTGATCCTCGAAATAAACTTTCCTGGCTTCCAGTTTATGCAATTCCTTCAGATGCCTGAAATGAGTTGTAACAAAATCGCGGTCATCAATAAACAGGATCCATGCGCCAAAGCAAAGGGCCGTCAGAACATATTTATTTTTTAACCAGGAAGGGATTTTGTCGAAGTAGTATTTCATTGGTTCGCATTTTGGTTGACGGTTGGCGGTTGGCGGTTGACGGATGTCAGTTGGCTGTATTTTACTTCCAGTCTTCCATACTTCCAATCTTCCATACTTTGGTAAGTAAGGCTTCGCCTTATTTACCAAATGTAATTTTTCCCTTTGGATAAATGGCATTCTTACCCAGCATTTCTTCAATGCGTATCAGCTGGTTGTATTTTGCAATGCGGTCGGTACGACTGGCAGAACCGGTTTTTATTTGTCCGCAATTCAATGCGACAGCCAGATCGGCGATGGTTGTATCTTCTGTTTCGCCGCTGCGATGACTCATAATCGTATTGTAACTATTATGCTGAGCCAGTGTTACAGCATTGATGGTTTCTGTGAGGGTTCCGATCTGATTCACTTTTACGAGTAATGCGTTGGCCGTATGAGTGTCAATTCCTTTTTGCAGCCTTTCTACGTTTGTTACGAATAGATCGTCACCCACCAGCTGCACCTTGGATCCCAGTGTATCGGTAAGATTTTTCCATCCAGCCCAATCATCTTCTGCCATTCCATCTTCAATAGAAATGATCGGATATTTTTTCACCCAGGAAGCCCAGAATTTCACGAGTTCGTCGCTGCTGAGTTCTTTTTTACTGCTTTTATGAAAAATGTACTTTTTCTTTTTGCCATCCCACAGTTCGCTGTTAGCCGCGTCCATTGCAATGGCAATTTGTGAACCGGTCTTATAACCGGCTGCTGAAATGGCTTCCAGCACGGTTTCAATGGCTTCTTCATTACTCTGAATATTCGGAGCAAAACCACCCTCATCTCCCACATTGGTGCTGAATCCTTTTTTCTTCAACACTCCCTTGAGGGTATGAAATATGTCCACACCCCAGCGCAATCCCTCACTAAAGGAAGAAGCACCCACGGGCATGACCATGAATTCCTGGAAATCAATTTTATTATCTGCATGGGCGCCGCCGTTCAGGATATTCATCATCGGCATCGGAAGCGTTACTGCATTGGTTCCACCGATATAGCGAAACAAAGGAAGTCCTGCTTCCTTTGCAGCTGCTTTGGCGGCAGCAAGACTTACTGCGAGCATTCCATTGGCTCCGAGTTTTGATTTATTCGGCGTTCCGTCTGCAGCGATAATGGCGGCATCCAGGCCGGGCTGATCCGACACTTCAAAACCTTTCAGTTTGGCGGCAATGATGGTATTTACATTTTCGACAGCCTTCAATACGCCCTTTCCCTGGTATACTTTTTTGTCGCCGTCCCGTAATTCAACCGCTTCATGAATACCGGTACTGGCTCCACTCGGAACTGCAGCCCTGCCCATGAATCCGGCTTCTGTATATATATCTACTTCAACCGTAGGATTTCCACGGCTGTCTAAAATTTGTCTTGCAATGATTTTTTTAATGCTGCTCATGAGTTGTGGTTTTTGTAAGTCCTCTGAAAATATCTTCCAGGCTCCGGTTTTCCGATTGCAAAGAAACAATGTTCCAATTGTTTTGCAAAGACAGCGAGAGCAATTGTTTTTTTAATAATTCAGGATCTGCGGCTTCGAGTTCCCATTCAAAGTCACTTGCCTTGCTGATACCCCGGAGCTGGTCAAGTCCCTGGAACAGATCGGCAGTAACTGCTTCTTTCAAAATAACTTTAATGAATTTTCCTTTTTGATCCTTTCTCAGTTCTGCCAGGTTTTTGTCAGCGATGATTTTACCCTGATGAATGATGATCACCCGGTCGCAGATAGCTTCCACTTCCTGCAGGATATGGGAAGAAAAAAGCACTGTTCTGTTTTTGCCATAATCTTTTATCACGTCGCGGATCTCCACGATCTGATTGGGATCGAGGCCGGTGGTGGGTTCATCCAGTATCAGTACTTCAGGAGCATGTATCAGTGCTGCAGCGAGTCCTACGCGTTGTTTATAGCCTTTTGAAAGCTGGGAGATTTTTTTACCTGCTTCCGGCCGAAGACCCACCTGATCGATGGTTGTATTGATTTTTTCTTTTTTTGAAGTCAGTTTGTGTATATCCGAAATAAAAGAAAGGTATTCACGGATATACATATCTGTATAGAGCGGATTGGATTCGGGCAGGTAACCGGTGATTTTTTTTGTTTGTATCGGGTGAACCTGTACATCGATCCCGTTCAGAAAGGCCTGCCCATTACTGGGCTTCAGACAGCCGGTGAGAATCTTCATCGTCGTGGATTTTCCCGCACCATTCGGTCCGAGGAAACCTACAATTTCACCCTTGCTTACAGAAAATGAAATCTGGTCAATTGCTTTTTGCTCGCCGTAAATTCTTGTCAGATTCTTTACTTCAATAGACATTTCGTTACGCCTAAAGCCCAACGCCTAAAGCCTAAAACTTTATAACTGGATTTTAGTTTTGCGAAACTAACGAAAACTGTGGAAGAATGGAAGTATGGAAGTATGGAAGTGAAGTGTTTTAATCATAAAGTGATGTGTAAGATTTTCTCAATATTTCAATGCCTTCGCACTTCCATACTTCCATTCTTCCATACTTTCATACTATCCCCAGGTCTTTCTGAATCTGTTCAAGAGTCCGTCCCTTGGTTTCCGGCATGACGCGCCAGATAAAGATCATGGAAATCAGCACCATGACACTGAAGAAAATAAATGAATAAAAGCCGCCGTTAACACTTCCATTCACAAAAATCGGAAATGTCCAGGCAATGATGGCCGCCATGATCCAGTGTGTGAAACTGCCGAGCGAACTTCCCTGCGAACGAACAGAGTTTGGGAATATTTCTGAAATAAAAACCCAGATCACGGCACCCTGGGACATCGCAAAAAATGCGATAAAACAAACCAGGTAAAGAATCACATAATGATTTCCGGATCCCATATTGTGAAATGCGGATGCCGTTAATGCCAGAGAAACAAACATCCCGATGGCGCCCACAATCAATAATGTTTTTCTTCCCACCTTATCAATAATCGACATTCCGACGAACGTAAATAGAAGATTGGCACAACCTATATATACCGGTTGCAGAAATGATGCTTTCTGGCTAAAACCGGCCATTTCAAAAATGCGCGGCGCATAATATAAAATGGCATTGATACCGGAAAGCTGGTTAAACATGGCGAGCAGCACGGCATATAAAATGGGCTTACGGAATTTCCTGCTGAATAAATTCTCCTCCGGCGCATGCTCTACAACTTTTTTTACGCCTGTCAGCAATGCGTGCTCTTCATTGATCACGGATCTGGCATCCGGTTCGCCCGTGCGTGCAAAAATTTCCGCTGCTTCTTCATCACGGTTATTTAATATCAGCCAGCGGGGACTTTCAGGAATGATACGAAGTAAAATGGCGAACAGTCCTGCCGGTACGACCATGATACCCACCATCCATCGCCAGGAACCAGCACCGATTTGCTGGAAAAGAAAATTGGTCAGGAAAGCCACTAAAATCCCAATCACGATATTAAGCTGGAACATGCCGGTGAGACGTCCGCGCACCGGTGCCGGAGAAATTTCTGAAATATACATCGGTCCCACGACTGATGACGCACCCACGGCAATACCCCCCACTATTCTGAAAATGATAAACAATATCCAGGTGGGCGTAAGCGAACAACCCAATGCAGACAACAGATACATCACGGCGATGAACAGCAATACTTTTTTACGTCCATAACGCTGGGCTGGTCTTCCTGCAATCATGGAACCAATTACGGTTCCGATCAGACTCGCCGCCACTGTAAAGCCCAACCAGAAATCGCTGAGCGACCAGAGTTGCTGGATCGTTTTTTCTGCTCCCGAGATAACGGCGGTTTCAAACCCAAATAAAAAACCGCCCAGAGCGGCGATCAGCGTACAGCGGAGCAGAAAAGAATTAATTTTCATTCAGCAATCGTTATTAGAGCATAAGGTATGAAAAAAATACTCACTAAATTTATGGTTCAAACGATTGTCGATATATGAATTTTCCCTTTCAGATCAAGAGTTTTGATGATTATCTTGAACAGTACAAAAACAGTATCGGGCAACCGGAGAAATTCTGGGGCTCCGTGGCCGAAAATTTTACATGGAAAAAGAAATGGGACCAGGTATTGGAATGGAACTTTAAGGAGCCCCGCGTAAGCTGGTTTAAAGGTGCAAAATTAAACATCACTGAAAACTGCCTGGACCGCCATCTGGCCGATAAAGCGGATCAGCCGGCTATCATCTGGGAACCAAATGATCCTTCCGCTCCAAATCGTATTCTTACTTATAAAGATCTTTTCACAGATGTATGCCGTTTTGTTCAGGTGTTGAAAAATAATGGCGTTCAGAAGGGTGACCGCGTTTGCATTTACATGCCTATGATACCGGAACTCGCCATCGCCGTTCTGGCCTGTGCGCGTTTGGGAGCCATTCATTCAGTAGTGTTTGGGGGCTTTTCGGCACAATCCATCGCCGATCGTATTGAAGATGCGAAATGCAAAGTGGTGATCACGGCTGACGGTGGAAACCGCGGACCAAAAGAAGTACGTCTCAAAGCGACCATTGATGAGGCGCTTGGTAAGACTTCATATATTCAAAAGGTAATCGTATACAAACATCTCGGAAATGATATTCACATGCAGAACGGAAGAGATGTGTGGTGGCAGGACGAAATAAAGAAAGTCACGATCAGCGAAATTCCCGCAGAAACAATGGATGCGGAGGACATGCTTTTCATTCTCTATACATCCGGATCAACAGGCAAACCCAAAGGCGTTGTCCACAGCTGTGCAGGTTACATGATTTATACCACATATAGTTTTGTAAATGTGTTTCAATACAAGCCCGGAGAGATTTATTTCTGCACGGCCGATGTGGGCTGGATCACGGGACATAGTTATACCATATACGGACCTCTTTGCGCAGGTGCTACCACCGTTATGTTTGAAGGAATACCGAGCTACCCCGATGCAGGCAGATTCTGGGATATTATTGATAAATACAAAGTGAATATTTTTTATACGGCTCCTACTGCCATCCGGAGTCTGATGGGTTTCGGAACGGAACCTCTTGCAAATAAACGTCTCGATTCTCTCCGCGTGCTGGGCACGGTGGGAGAACCCATCAATGAAGAAGCCTGGCATTGGTATGATGATCATATCGGTAAAAATCGTTGCCCGATCGTTGATACCTGGTGGCAAACGGAAACTGCCGGCATCATGATATCAAACATGGCGGGGATCAGCAAAGGAAAACCTTCATATGCCACATTTCCGTTGCCTGGCATTATTCCTTTACTGGTTGATGAAAAAGGAACGCCTGTGCCCGGTTCAGATGCGGGAAAAGATGGCGTCTATCACGCGGGTGCGAAGGGCGAACATGTTGCCGGTAATCTTTGTATTCGTTTTCCATGGCCCTCTATTATCAGAACTACGTATGGCGATCATGAAAGATGCAGGCTGAATTATTTTGCTACTTATCCGAATTTATATTTCACGGGAGACGGCGCATTTCGCGATGCAGAAGGTAATTATCGTATTACGGGCCGGGTGGATGATGTGCTGAATGTAAGCGGTCACCGGATTGGTACTGCCGAGGTGGAAAACGCCATCAATATGTATCCGGATGTGGTGGAAAGTGCTGTCGTGGGATTTCCGCACGACATCAAGGGACAGGGTATCTATGCGTTCGTTACGATGAATGGACAACACAGGATTTCGGCGGATGATAAGGCCGGCGTGATTAAAATGGTTAATCAGGTGATCGGCGCCATTGCCAAGCCCGATACCATTCAATTTGTTTCGGGCCTGCCAAAAACACGCAGCGGAAAAATCATGCGGCGTATTCTGCGGAAAATTGCAGAAGGCGAACTGGACAATCTGGGAGATATTACTACGCTGACGGATCCGTCGGTTGTAGAGGAAATAAAGAATGGAAGGATTAAAGCGTAATAGCGTAAGGCGTTAGCAGTTGGCAGTTGGCAGTTGGCAGTTGGCAGGTAATTTTTCTTAATTAATTGAATTAAAAAAGAGTACCAGTCTGGTACTCTTTTTATTTATTAAACTTCTTTTTTTGCTTTACGCTTTGCGCTTTACGCTTTACGCTTAATTGTCCTCGTATTCATGATTCTTGTCTTCCTTAATAATCGTAACGGTCGTACCTACAGGAAGCATACCATACAATTCATCCACATCTTCATTCTTCAGCGCGATACAACCGTTGGTCCAGTTCTGGAATAAATCAACCGCCATATCATCATGCGGCCATGTACCATGAATGGCGATGCCACCACCCAATTTTGCATTCTTCGGTACGAGACCACTTGCTTTTCTCTGATTAAATTTGTCAAAATCAGATTTCAGCGGAAAATCGATCAGCATCATCTTGTCCCATTTTTCATGCGGTCTTTTTGAGGCAATATGATAAGTGCCCTCGGGTGTTTTCCGGTCACCTTCCATCATTTTATCCCCCAGAGATTTACTACCGAATACAACAGGATAAGTTCCGAACCAGCCATCCTGATCGTATACTTTCAGTTCATAGGTAGATTTGATGATCACGACATGAACCTGGCCTCCGATTTCCCTGTGAAAAAAACGCTTGTATGAAGTTTTGTTATCTGTTTCACGAAAACCGAGTAAGCTCACGGCGGTCATTCCTGCCAACAGCATTTTTTGAAAATTCATATTCCGAATCATTTATTTTTCCAACGCGGTTGGGATTGAAATATTTTCCCTGTTGATAATTTTATGATCTTGTTCCAGATATGGTATTTTTCCACCTTGGGGGAAAAATGCTAAAAGCCATCTATATGCTTAAAGCTCAAAGCCTAACGCCCAAAACTTTTTCTGTGCAACTTTTTTATTTTATTGTTAAGAAAAATAAAAAAAGAGTACCATTTCCGGCACTCTTAAAATTACAATAATATCTCTGTTTATTTCCGGTGCGACGGTAATTTGAATGCTTTACTTAAGCTATGAAACAGTTTTAGGCTTTAGGCTTTGAGCTTTACGCTTATTACCATTTACTCAGCCTGATCCCAAAAGTATAAGGTGTCTGATCCAGACCCTGGTTGTTGAACATACTTTTGGTTGCCAGCGAGCCGTATAAAATCACCGGTCCCAATTGTGCTTCAGCGATCCAGGAAAGTTTCCACGGATTCAAATCAAAATCGTCGAAAGTTTTGTGTTTGCCATATACACCGCTGATTGTTTTCTGACGGGATGAATACAGGTATCCCGCGCTGATACCTACGGAGATTCCAAACCCTTCTCTCAGATTAGGCGTAAAATTAAAATTGATCATAACAGGAACGGTAACATAATCAGCCGCCAGCTTATTCTTGCTGTACGAAGTCGTATCCTGGATAACGACGGTCGCCTGTGTTAAAGGATTCGTCGTGTATTTAATATTATCCTGGTAACGATAGTTATTCAATTCTATTCCCAGTCCGTATTTCAGATTCACTACATGTTTAACCATATTCAAACGCTGCATGAATAACCAGATGTTTACATCAACTGATTTATTATTTTTCAGGTTGAACCAGTTTGCATTACCTCCCGGCGCGAATGCCTGCGCAGTGGCGCCCGCGTAGTTTGTCTTGTCATTATAATTTGTAAATCCCAAATCAATAATCAGCCAGTTTGTACTCAGATTGGCCGGCTTCACATGATTGTTTCCCCAGTGATGCGGCGGCATGGGCCATGGATGCTGTCCGTGCCATTCGGTGCTGTCCATTTTTTCCCACTTCTCCATTTCTTCTTTATGCATCTGCTCCCATTTTTTCCAGTGACTTTCTTTTTTTGACTGGGATGAGTCCTGCTGGCTGAATCCTTTCGCTCCGATACATAGTATGGCCAGGATAATAAAAACTTTCTTCATTGTAATTCTAATTTTTAATAACTGAATTGAAAAACGCTTAACCGAACCTTCCGCACATTCTCGTCTGCCGGTGTTTGCCTGGTTAATTTTTTAAATAATCTGGTGATGCCTTTGTTCTTATCATTGAGTGCGACGACGCTGATGGCATTATCTGTCTGATCTTCGTTTTCTACAAAGACTGCATTTTCATCCCGCACGTGCGGGACATTTTCAGTAGTACCTGCTGCTGCAATCAGCAGGGCCGGAGAATGGTTTCCCGGCAGGGCCGATATCTGCCTGGGATCTGTTTCGCCTGGCGCTGCTACTGGTTGAAGTTCCTGTACCCCTGATTTCCGCATAGCCACATTTGCTTCATCCGGAACGTCGCCTGATGGGTTTCGCAAATCCGGACCGGCAGTTATCACCGGCTGAACCGGATTATTTTTTCCTGTCAAACCGTTCTCCGGCTTTATGCTGTTTTTTACCGCTCCGGAGTTTCCAGATGTCAGATTTTTCGCGATCGCACTATTTGGTTGAAATGCGGGTGAAGTTTTATTCGTCAATGCATCGGACTTTGCTGAAGTATTACTTGCCGCTTCATTTGTTTTCTGAACGGAACTGTTCTTCTTAACCGCAATATTCTTTTGGCCATCAGCACCGGCTATTCCGACGCCCTGTTTTCTTGCCAACTGTGTTGTTATCAGCCAGCTGCCAACTATCAGTACGGCAACAGCAGCAGCAATACGTGTCCAATAAATGGGTATCACTCTTCTCTTATCTTCTTTTCGGAATAGCAATTCTTTCTGATCGAATACCATTTGGACGGGAACCAGGACAGTTTGCCGGAGTAATGAAAATTCCTTTTGGAGATCCGCATTTTCAGCCACAAACTTTTCAACCTCCGACATCTCCGGCGCACTCAGTTCCCTATCCAGATAGAGAAGAAAAAAAGTTTCGTAATTGTTTCTGTTGATTTCCATAACCTGTTCTTTAAAGTACATTTTCCACACTCACGAGCCATTCTTTTAAAATCAATCGCGCCCTGTGCAGGGTTACTTTAACCTGCGCTATATTTAATCCGGTGATTTCTGCGATTTCCTCATAAGAATAACCTTCGTAATCTTTCAAAAGTACCAGTGAACGTTGCCTGTCATTTAAACGGCTCAATGCTTTTTCCAGCACTTCTTTCAATCTCGGAGTCGTTCTGGGCAATTCTTCCATTTTCTCCGGAAGGGATTCCCTGAATTCCATCCGGCTGTTTTTCCGGTTCAGATCTATCATCTTATGATATGCGATCGTAAACAGGTATGATTTGCTTGTCGCTGCCTTCACCTCTGACCGGTGTTCCCATAATTTTTCAAAGGACGATTGAACCAGGTCACGCGCATCTTCCACCTGACGGGTAGATTTCAGCATGAACCGGTAGAGTCCATCCGCATATAACTTCACACAGTCATTATAGTCCTCCGCCGTCATAAGCCCTTACCGGTTGTTTTCGTCATTTGTAATACGGTTGTCTGGCTAAAAAGTTACAAAGCTTACCTTTATCCGGTTAAAAATCTATTTATGCATGAGTCTTTTGTGAACCGGATATCAGACCAGCTGGATGAAATCCGTTCTGCCGGTCTTTTCAAAACAGAACGCGTCATCAGCAGTGAGCAGGGGGTTGAGATTGTTGTTAAGGGACGTAAACTGTTGAATTTCTGCGCGAATAACTACCTGGGCCTGTCATCCCACCCTACCGTAATCGAAGCGGCACATAAGGTCCTGAACGAACGGGGATATGGTTTGAGCAGTGTACGTTTTATTTGCGGCACCCAGGACATCCATAAGGAACTGGAAGAAAAGATCTCCGAATTTCTGGGTATGGAAGATACCATATTATATGTAGCGGCTTTTGACGCCAATGGGGGTGTTTTTGAACCTCTTTTTAGTGAAGCAGACGCCATTATTTCCGACGAGCTCAATCATGCTTCTATTATTGACGGGGTTCGCTTGTGCAAAGCAAGGCGGTTAAGGTATAAGCATAATGATATGGCAGATCTGGAAGAACAGTTGAAACAATCAGCTGACTGCCGTGACCGGATCATTGTGACGGACGGATCATTCAGTATGGACGGCACGATCGCCCAGCTTGATAAAATTTGTTCGCTGGCTGATCAGTACGGTGCTATTGTGATGAGTGACGAATCTCATTCTTCCGGATTCCTGGGAAAAACAGGCCGGGGCACGCATGAATACCGGGGTGTAATGGGCAAAATGGATATTATCACCGGAACGCTTGGAAAAGCACTCGGTGGGGCCAATGGAGGTTTTACAAGCGGAAGAAAAGAGATTATTGAAATGCTGCGCCAGAGAAGCCGCCCCTATTTATTTTCAAACAGTCTGGCTCCTTCGATCGTTGGCGCATCCCTTGTGATACTCGATATGCTGAAACATGATACCACACTGCGCGATAAGCTGGAATCAAATACAAAATATTTCAGAACGAAAATGAAAGAGGCCGGTTTTGATATTAAACCCGGTGACCATCCGATCGTACCGATCATGTTATACGACGCAGTGGTTGCCCAGGAATTTGCCGCCAGACTTTTGGATGAAGGGATCTATGTAATTGGATTTTTCTTTCCTGTGGTCCCCAAAGGACTTGCACGGATACGTGTGCAGTTGAGTGCGGCACACTCACAGGAACATCTGGACCGTTGTATTGCGGCTTTCATTAAAGTACGGGATAAACTAAAACACTAGGATAGTATGGAAGTATGGAAGAATGGAAGTATGAAAGTAGTTTTTTTGTTTATAATTAAAGCACTTCCATTCTTCCATACTTCCATTCTTCCATACTATCTATGATTGCGACGCAATCATAGATATTTCTACATTGACGTTCTTAGGTAAAGCCTTCACCGCAACGGTTTCGCGGGCGGGAAATTCTCCCGTAAAATATTTTCCATACACTTCATTCACGGAAGTAAAAAATGCCATATCTGTCAGGAAGATGGTTGTTTTGACAACATTCTTAAAATCAAGCCCGGCTGCATGAAGTACCGCGCGCAGATTATGCATCACCTGGTGCGCTTCTTCAAAAATATCCCTGGCTTCAACCATATTGTTTTTTGGATTGATAGCAACCTGACCCGAAATGAACAACATATTGCCTGCTAATATTGCCTGATTATATGGCCCGATGGGTTCCGGCGCATCCGGGGTATTGATGATTTTTTTTTCCATACATAAATTTAAGATTAATTGTCAATTGTTAATTGTCAATTGTCAATGCGGTAAGGCTACGGATTGAATTTTAGTACCGCTGCAACGAATGATATTATCGCCCATTGACAATTATCAATTGACAATTAACAATTGCCGAACGTATCTTTATCTAATGGAAACGGAAGTTTGTATTTGTGGCGCGGGAACGATGGGAAGGGGAATTGCCCTGGCCATTGCAGGTCGCGGTGTGCGGACTATATTATATGACCTGAGCGCAGATATGATTTCCCGTTGTGCATCACTCATTGAAAAAGAATTGGATGAATCCCTGAATAAAAAACGGATCAGTCTTACTGAAAAGGGGGAAATCCTGGAACGCATTCAATTCACTACTGCTATAAAAGATTGCCGGGCTCCTCTTTTGATAGAAGCAATTATAGAAAAGACAGAAGTTAAGTCAGCCCTTTTTAATCAACTCGCGCGTGTCAATACTGAAAACACGATTTTTGCAACCAATACTTCTTCATTGTCGGTTACTGCAATCGCTGAGCAAACTTCCTTCCCGGAAAGAATTGTCGGTTTACATTTTTTTAATCCGGCTAACCGCATGAAACTCCTGGAAGTTATACGAACAAAATATACGCCGGATCAATGCATACACCGCATGGAGGCGTTCGCCGGACAATTGGGGAAAACTGCTGTGATCTGCCATGACTCACCCGGTTTTATCGTGAATCATGTAGCACGCCCTTTTTATCTGGAAGCATTGAGGCTGGCCGAAAAACAAATTGCAGCTCCTGAAACGATCGACCGGCTCATGGAATCAGCGGGATTTAAAATGGGACCTTTTCATCTGATGGATCTGATTGGCAATGATATCAATTATTCCGTAAGCAGTACACTTTATGAAGCCATGGGAAGACCGGCACGTCTGAAGCCCTCCGGTCTCCAGGAAGAAAAGTTGAAGCAGGGCTTACTCGGAAAAAAGACCGGCCATGGATTCTTTCAATATAATAAATCCGATCCGGAATGACTTTCGTAAACAGAGGAAACAAACTTTCTCAATATAATAAATGCAGTCCCGAATGATTTTTGTAACCGGAGGCACAGGCTTCCTCGGATCTTATATTCTTCAGGAACTGGTTTTACAGGGTAAATCTGTGCGCGCCCTGCGCAGAAACCTGACCGCTCCGTTTTACATACACCCGGGTCTTCTGGATAAAATATCCTGGGTGCAGGGAGATATTCTGGACGTGAATGGTTTGATGGAAAACATGTCGGGCTGTGATAAAATTATACATGCAGCCGGGTTGGTTTCTTTCAATCCCTCCGACAAAAAGAAATTGTTCCAGTTAAACATAGAAGGAACTGCAAATGTTGTAAATGCCGCTATTGAAAAGGGAATTAAGGACCTGGTGCATATCAGTTCCGTGAGTGCCCTGGGCAGACATGACGAGGCCAAAACCATAGATGAAGAAAAAAAATGGATTGGTAATCATGGTCAGTCGACCTATGGAATCAGCAAATATTATAGCGAAATGGAAGTGTGGCGCGGGATGGGTGAAGGATTAACTCCTCTTATCGTAAATCCGTCTACGTTGCTGGGTTATGGAGACTGGAATCAAACGAGCTGTGGGTTATTCAAAACGGCTTATCGCGAATTTCCCTGGTATATGAACGGATCGAACGGGTTCGCTGATGTTCGTGATACTGCCCGTGCCATCATCGCGCTGTCAGATCGCGGGATTCGCAATGAGCGATTTATCATTAATGCTGAGAACAGGACTTACCGTGAAATTTTTAACTGGATGGCGCAGGGTTTCGGGAAAAAACAACCATCGAAAAAAGCCGGCCCGTTTTTCGCAGGCATTGCATGGAGGACGGAAAAAATAAAATCTGCCTTCTCGCGGCACAAACCTCTTATTACACGGGAGTCAGTTGCCATTGCTTCCAGGCGGAGTTCATATGATAATCATAAACTGCTCAAGGCGCTTCCTTCATTTCGTTTCCGTTCCCTGGAAGATTCCATTTTTGAAGCATGCGCAGGGTACGGTGCGAATCCGCAACCCCTTTAAGCTTAAGGCGAAAAGCGTAAAGCCCAAAGCTTTGTGGATTACGCTTTACCCTTTATGCTTTCAGATATACTTCAAATC
The DNA here is from genome assembly GCA_963759335.1 of uncultured Bacteroidota bacterium. Lineage (GTDB taxonomy): Bacteria > Bacteroidota > Bacteroidia > Chitinophagales > Chitinophagaceae > Puia. Next base: position 312,459 of record CAVWYU010000017.1, on the reverse strand, counting down.
ATAAGTAATCGTTATTAGTTATTGTAAAAATTTTAAAATGATTAAGTCGTCAAAAAATGCGTTCTTCAGAGCTTTATGCTTTGCGCCTTACGCTTTACGCTTTAAAATTATTCTCGCATGTTGCGCCTTTATGATATCCATGACATGTTTCAGTCAGGATAAAATGTTTTATATACATGGGAAAGTGGTTGATGAGAAAACCGGAAGTGTTTTATCCAACGCATCCGTATTTTGTCAGAATACAACCACCGGTACTATCTCGAACAGCGAAGGTCTGTTTTCGCTTCGTCTGAATAATGGAGGATACGATCTGGTTATTTCTTACACAGGCTATGAAACACAGGTATTACGGGTGAGTAATGCAATGAAGGATAAGGATTCCCTGCTGATTCAGATGAAGGAAGCGGAAAAGGCCATGGCCGAAGTGGCCGTAAGCGGTTCATTTCTTGTCGCAGACGGCTGGACAAAATATGGCCAGTTTTTTCTGGATAATTTTATTGGTACCACAGCCAATGCGGCCCAGTGCACGATTGAAAATAAAGACGCAATCAGTTTTTATTACTATAAAAAAAGGAATAAGCTGAAAGTAAAAGCCAAAGAAGAAATCGTTATAATTAATCAGGCCCTGGGGTACAAAATCAGATATCAGCTGGATTCATTCGTAAATGACTATACCACACATATCAGTAGTTATACCGGATACCCCTTATTTGAAAACATAACCGGTACAGCAGAGCAGCAGGAATTATGGACAAAAAACCGGTACAGGACCTATATCGGATCCCGCTTACATTTTATGAGAAGCTGGTACGACAGTACGCTGAAAGACGAAGGATTCCAGGTTGAAACATTGAATACACCCAATTCTCCCAAAGGAACGGTATTGGAAAATCCATACGATGCTACGATATATTCTCTGGACAGCGGAATCGTGGATATCAATATCAATGGTAGCATTCGGGTTACATATACCGGTCAGGTTCCGGATAAAACCTACCTGATTCAAAATCATTTTCCGCTGAATTCAAAAGTGGAAGTATCGGCTCTTGAAATGCCGTCAGGTTTTTCCATAGAGGAGAATGGATATTTCTATGAACAATCTGAAATCACCAATATGGGCTATTGGGCCTGGAAGAAAATTGCGGAACTGGTACCGTATGATTATAATCCTTAATAGGCCTAAGGCCCAAAGCCTAAAGCCTAAAACTAAACTTCTAAATATGCATTTGAGAAATGGAATGCATTTCTTTCATTTATAATTCCTCAAATTAGTTTTAGGCTTTGAACTTTATATTTTAAGCTTTGGCTTTAAGCTTTGGGCTTTACGCTTTAGGCTTATCCATGACTTTCTTCCATAACTCAGGAATCCGTTTTATCCATATCAATTCTCTCTTTTTAATGGACGCATCGTCTGCCGGTGATCCAAAATATATTTTCCCGGGTTCAATGGTTCCACCCACACCACTTTGTGCGAGCACGATTGCATTGTCACCGATTGAAAGCGTTTTGCTGACACCGACCTGACCCCAGAGAATAACACCATTACCGATTTCAACCGCACCTGCAATCCCTACCTGCGCAGCCAGCAGACAGTTCCTGCCGATTACCGTATCATGTCCGATATGAATCATATTGTCCAGCCGGGAGCCACTTCCAATGATAGTATCTCCGCTTACACCCCGGTCGATGGTACAGCCTGCACCAATTTCCACATCATCTTCAATCACTACCCTTCCGCAACTTAACATTCTTTTATACCAGGATTCCCGATTCTTATTGGTGTTATAATAGAATGCATCCGATCCAATAACAGTGCCGGCCTGAATGACGACATCATGACCGATTACACAATGATCCATGATGGTTACATTGGGATAAATCGTACAGCGCTCTCCGATCTGTACATGATTGCCGATAAAAACATTCGGATAGATATAAGAAGACGCACCGATGGAAGCACTGGGACTGACCGATTGTGCCGACCCTTCAAATGGTCTGAAATGCTTTACTATTTTCTGATAGGCCTCAAACGGCTGTTCTACAATCAACAATGCTTTTCCCGGCGGACAATCTACTGCCTGATTGATGATGATGAATGAAGCGGCAGACTCCAAACACTTTTTATAATACTTCGGATGATCTACAAAAACGAGATCACCCTTTTCAACTTTATGTATTTCATTGATTCCGGACGCTGATGCACCGGTGTTACCCAGAAGCCTGGCGCCCAGAAAATCAGCAAACCATGACAACGATACGGGAGTAGGAAACTTCATTGATCAAATTTTGCTCAAACCTACATTAAAGTGCTTTTCCACACTCCAAAAAAAATTGTGTATAAAATTTATTGGAAAATTTTTCCGAATGGGTAAAATTATTTCTAATATTGTGTAGGGATATTTATGTCCCTGTACTTACTAACCCATCCAAATAGTAAAAGTCTCGCCGCCAGCGGGGCTTTTTATTTTGTACAAATATTCGGTTAATGAATTCAAACCCTTTATTCATCAGTGTTTCATTGAATTCCATTGAATAAATATTACATCATATACAAACCGTTTCAGGTGCTTTCGCAGTTCACTTCTGAAAATAGCAAGGCCTGCCTGAAGGATTTTTTCGAAGTCCCCAAAGACGTTTATCCCGTGGGTCGCCTGGATTATGACAGCGAGGGATTGCTTTTGTTAACAAATGACAAAACCCTGAACCATCGATTACTTCATCCCAGTTTTGCTCATGAACGCGGATACAGGGTTCAGGTGGAAGGGCTCATTACGAATGAAGCATTACAACAGCTGAGTTCCGGAATTACGATTCAGGTTGAGGGAAAACCCTATCGAACTGCATCCGGTAAAGCGTCCCGTCTTCCTGACCATATTGTTATTCCCGATAGAAATCCTCCGATCCGTTTTCGTCAGCATATTCCAACAAGCTGGATCAAATTAGTAATCACAGAAGGGAAAAACAGGCAGGTGCGAAAGATGACCGCAGCAACCGGATTCCCCACACTTCGCCTTATTCGTTACAGTCTGGCAGGTTTAACACTTGACCCGATGTTGCCCGGAGACATGATTGACATGAATCAAAACGATGTATACGGCAAGCTCGGACTGCTGACGCACATTTAATTTATTACCTTTCAGGCATAAAAAGGATAATATGGTTAAATCGATGACGGGTTTTGGAAGGGCAGAAGAAACGGTAGGTGACAAAACCTTTCTGGTAGATGTAAAATCACTCAATGGGAAACAATTTGAACTTCAGCTAAAACTTCCCGGTTTTCTCAGACCTTATGAATTTGATATCCGCAAACTCCTCTCCGAAAAGCTGGGACGCGGTTCTCTGGACTGTACGATCAGTTTAAAGCAAACGGGCAATGCAAAACCCGTCAGTATCAATACAGATCTTGCAAAAGCATATTATGAAACGCTGGCTGATCTGTCCAAACAACTGAATCAGGATCCCTCCAATATTCTGAGTACTCTGTTAAAATTACCGGAGGTGATTACCCCGACCGGTGATACGCTCACAAAAGAAGAATGGAGTCAATTCAGTAAAGTGATAGAAATGGCCATTGAGGATCTGAATCTGCACCGCTTAAATGAAGGACGCGCTTTAGAAGAGGACCTGATCCAGCGCATTGATAATATCAGCATTCAGCAAACTGAAGTCATAAAGCTGCAACCTCTACGTCAAACTAAAATCCGTGAGGGGCTTGAAAAATTATTAAACGATCATATCGGGAAGGAAAACTATGATTCCAACCGCCTGGAACAGGAAATGATATATTATCTTGAAAAAATTGATATCAGCGAGGAAATGGTCAGGCTGAAAAATCATTGTCTTTATTTCAAGGAGGTGCTTGCTGAACCAGACGAGAGTAAGGGGAAGAAATTATCATTCATACTCCAGGAGGTAGGAAGAGAAATTAATACCACGGGATCCAAAGCATATGATGTAAAGATCCAGCGGTGTGTTGTGCTGATGAAAGACGAACTGGAAAAAGCCAAGGAACAAATACTTAATGTGCTCTAAGCGGAAAGCGCAAAGCGTAAAGCGTAAGCAATATAGGATGAAAGCCTAACGCCTAACGCCTAACGCCCAAAGCCTTTACGATCATCGGTCATCGGTCAACGTATACCGGGAACCGCCAACCGCCAACCGCCAACCGCCAACATAAATTACATGCGTAAGAATTTTATATCGTTCGTCTCTATGTTATTCAATTCTTTAAAAAGCCCGGTTGTGAAAATGTCCCTTTTGCTTCTCGCGGTTGTTTTCGGATTATCCGCCTGTAACTGGACCACGGGTGTCTTTGAAAAAAATCTCAACTTTGATCATCATGCATGGCCCTCTTCCGTAAAGCCGGATATTGCATTTGAGATTACCGATACCGTTTCTTCCTACAACATTTATATCGTACTGCGACATACAGATGCCTATCATTTCAATAATATTTATATCCGCGCAACCGTAAAAGAACCGGGAGATCCGAAAGGAAGAACGGGTGACTATGACCTGCCGCTGGCAACCAACGACAAGGGATGGATCGGTACGGCTATGGATGATATTTATGATGCGCGTCTTCTTGTTCAGCCAAAAACGAAGTTCAGGAAATCAGGCATTTACCATATTACTATGGAACAGCTGATGCGCGAAGATCCCTTGCAGAATGTTTTAAGCGCGGGACTGAGGGTAGAGAGAACGGCGGATTAGTGTGGAAGACTGGAAGTCTGGAAGTCTGGAAGTAGAATTATAAAGTTATAATGTTTAAAAATGCTTTACGCATTACGCTTTGAGCTTTAAGCTTAATAAATATGCCTGGGGTAACCGCGCGATTGTCATATGCTGGCTGCTGCTGATCTATGTGCTGGCAGCACTTATCTGGTGGTATATAGCCCTTAATATTCAGAATAACCAGATGTCAGCGTATAGAATCGAACTTCTGACTCACGATGATCCGGCATACATATCAAAACTGGATAAAATTAAAACCGACCACCATCGCCTGGCTACTGCCTATAAAAGCGAAGGCCTTGTATTTATATTAGTCATTATCGCCGGCGCTGTTTTTCTTCGAAGCGCCGTAATGCGTCAGATCATGATACAAAGGCAGCAACAGAATTTCATGATGGCTATCACACATGAATTGAAAACCCCGATCAGCATCACGCGGCTAAACATGGAAACACTCCTGAAACATTCCCTGGATGATATAAAAAAGGAAAAGATCCTGAAGTCCTCTCTGCAGGAAATAAACCGGTTGAATACGCTTACGGGGAATATTCTCGTATCTGCGCAGCTGGAAGGAGGGTCTTATCTTTTCAGTAAAGAAGAAATTAATTTCTCACAGATTGTGACGGATTCCTGCCAGGACTTCATAAACCGTTTTCCTAACCGGCCATGGAGCAAAACACTGGAACCGGATTTATTTACTTCGGGTGACCCTCTGCTGATGCAGATCCTGGTGAACAACCTGATCGACAATGCTGTTAAATATTCTCCGCCAGGTTCTCCTATTACCGTTCACTTAAAAAAAGACGGAGATCAGGGGATTCTGGAAGTCATTGATGAGGGAGCGGGAATACCAAAAAAAGAGCAGAAAAGGATTTATCAAAAATTCTACCGTGTGGGAAATGAAAATACCAGAATTGCACAGGGAACAGGTCTTGGACTATACCTGAGCCGAAAAATTACCAGAGATCATAAAATGCGCCTTCAGGTATCAGATAATCAGCCAACAGGAACCATTTTTACGGTTCGCTTTAATTTAACTCAGGTATGAAGGAACCAGTACGCAAATCCATCCTGCTTGTAGAAGACGAGGAAAATCTGCATGATGCTCTTCGTCTGAACCTCGAACTGGAAAATTACCAGGTTACATCAGCTTTTGATGGAAATGAAGCCTTGAAAGCCATCAGCGATGAATATTTCGACCTGGTGATACTGGATGTTATGTTGCCGGGCATTGACGGGATCAATGTAGCTGAATCTATCCGCATCAGGCAAAATCCGGTACCCATTCTGATACTTAGTGCCCGAAATACCAGTGCCGACCGGGTGCTTGGTTTGAAAAAAGGCGCTGATGATTATCTCAATAAACCGTTTAACCTAGAAGAATTGCTTCTGCGTGTACACAAGCTGATTGAGAAAAATGAAAGACTACAGGACCGCAATAATGTACCTGCGAGATATACTTTCGGAAAAAATGTGATTGACTTCAAAGCACAGGAGGCATTTAACAGAAAAAATGAACGTTTTAGGCTGAGTAAAAAAGAAACCATGCTCCTGAAGCTATTGATCGAAAACAAGAATGAAGTCGTTAAAAGGGAAAAAATCCTGCAGGCCGTTTGGGATTATAATGTTTATCCGAATACACGGACGATTGACAATTTGATCCTGAATTTCCGAAAATATTTTGAAGACGACAGCCGCAACCCGAAACATTTCCATTCGGTAAGAGGCGTTGGATACAAGTATACAGAATAGGCTAAACGCAGAACGCTTAACGCCTAACGCCTGAAGTTTTAATAGGACATTACATCAGAACAATTCTAATTCACATTCATTTTTCACAATTAGCGTTAGGCTTTGAGCGTTTAGCGTTAGACGTTAAGAGTTAAGCTTTCCAGTAATCGATTCTGCTGCTGAAAGAACCCGTTGCATATCACTCGTATTATATTCTGGCGTATACAATTTCATCTCACATTCATTCAGAACATTTTTTAACTGGATAATGTCGTCGTCGCTCCATCCGGTTGAGCGCAGACCTGTGGCAATATTCAACTTATTCAGTTCGCTGGCAGGCAATTGAAGCTTGTCAGAAATTGATTTCCAGATAGCCCGGTTGACTGATGCGTAAAATTTACCAAAATCACCTGCCTCCATCAGTTGCCTGGATTCAATCAACGGATCTATTACTTCGGGAACATTATTTGCTTTTTCCAATTCGGCGAGTTGTTTTGCTTTTTCAGCTTTCAACAGGGCATCTTTTTTCGATTCCCTGATGATAATAAATGTTGCAACCGCCAACAGAATGAATGCCGAACCCCACAATACATACTTTGTCCAGTTCTCCTGATTTGTTTGAACAGGCGGGTGCCCGGGTTTAGCCGCTTTCTTTTTGATGGATGCTTTTACAGTCAGATTCAGTGTATCAGACTCAATTGTTTTATACATTTTTGAAGCCGGATCGAAATAACTCATCTTCACAGAGGGCATGATATATTTACCTGGTTTCGTGCAAATAAAACTGTAGGTATACGTTTTTGTGCCACCCAGCGGTGCGACCGTTTTGTCGATATTTTCTTTATTACTTACGTCATAAGATTCCATGTTTGCGGGCCAGTTAATCGTTGGTGCATTGATCACGGGCAGATTACCGGTACCCTTTACAGATACAGACAGATTCGCGGCGTCTCCGGTGTCCACTTCTTTGGTATTTAATGAAGCTGTGATGGAATATTTTCCAACCGCCCCATTAAAGTCTGCCGGTTTGCCGGCTTCCGGTAAAGGTTTCACATGCACCATCACTGGTTTGCTTTCTAAAACAATATGCTGGGTAAAAGGAGTTCCGCTTACTTCGGGTTCAAAGAGTCTGTCCAGTAAACCGCCGAGGCCCTGACCGGAACTTTTAGAACTGCCTGCATCGGCCCGGACAAAGTAAATATTATTATCCAGCTCAACGGGATCCAGCGTAACGTCACCCGCCTGCAGGGGAATGAGCTGGGACTTCCGGATAATATGCACCGAAAAATTTTTTCCATTTACTTTTTCTACAGAAACCCGGTCATCGGTGGGATCGATCATGTCATAAACACTGAAGCCATTCAGGGAGGGATGACGTGTGACCCTTGAATCCGAACGAAGCCGTGCATATAACTTATAGGTTGCAACGATGGGCTCACCCAGGAAGCAATCTGTTTTGCTGACATCCACTTTGATAAAAAAATTCTTCCTTATTTTATCTTCAACATTTTCTCCGGGCCGCACCAGTTCATCCATGTCTACGGAAGGCTGTGCAGACGGCCATGAAGGATCGGGCAGCGGACTAAAGCCGGGCGTTTTTGTATTTCCCTGTGAAGATTGATTGTGCACTGAAATCTGGATCGGGTTGGTATGCAATTTCTGTCCGTCAACGGTAGCAGTAGCCGGTTTGATGATCAGGGTACCGGTCTTTTTCGGTTGCAGTACATAACTGACACCCCGGTATTGTGAGGTGACGCCATTGACAACACTCATACCCGTCGATTGGCTGGGACCCTGCACGATGGTAAAATCGGTAAAATCAGGAGGCTGCAGATCGCCGATTTCCTTTGCATTTTCTATAACAAACTGGATTTCCACATAGTCGGATTTCCCCATGTCTTTGGTGCTTGCCTGCGCAGTAAAATGTACTTGCGCCGTCGCCGGACTTAAAATCAGGCAAAGCCAGGAGAAAAAAAGTATTTTGAATGGTATAAATGATCCGATGTTAATTGTCAATTGTTAATTGTTAATTGTTAATTATACATATGGATTCTTGATAAAAATAACAGCTACGCCCCATTCATTGACAATTAATAATTGACAATTAACAATTATTAAAGGTCACCCAACAATGGTCTGATAACCAAATCTTCCACAACCGCCTGGGGGGATAGTTTTGAAATCTGAACAACCGTATCTGCAATATCGGCTGGCTTCATGATTCTGCCGGGTGATATTCCGGCAGCGGCCCAGGAGTCGGTATAAACGGCACCCGGATAAACGCAGGTTACTTTGATTGAGTACTGTTTCAGTTCTTCCCGCAGGTTTTTGGAAAAGCCGGTCAGTGCAAATTTGCTGACGCTGTAGGAACCGCCATTGGGATATGCCTGCAGGGCAGCTATTGAGCTCATATTGAAAATATGACCCGATTTACGTGCTATCATTGAAGGCAGGAGAACGCGGGTAACATAATAGGCGCTGAGAAAATTAGTGTTTATCATCCTTTCCATTTGACCTTCCGGTTCATCAATCACCCGCCCCGGCTCAAATACTCCTGCATTGTTTATGAGTATATCCGTTTCAATGGCAGTTCCCAATACCCATTGACCGAATTCAACAGCCCCTTCTTTTGAACCAAGGTCAAACGCTTTTGCTTTGATAATCTGACCGGGGAATCTTGTCTGAAGAGATGCCAGTGCATGATACAGATTCACTTCACTACGGGATGTCAGGTAAAGATCATGCCCTTCTTTCGCAAATGCTTCCGCCATGGCCAATCCCAATCCGCGTGAAGCACCGGTTATAATTACGTTCATTACGCAATTTAGGTTTTAACGCCTAACGCGTAAAGCCCAAAGCCTAAAACTAAATTGTTAATTTGTAAATTTTGAGATTAAGGTATTGGTATAACATTATTCATATCCAAAATTTTCTCATTGGTTTTAGGCTTTAGGCTTTGGGCATGAATTGGTTTTAGGCTTTGAGCTTTGGGCTTTGACTTAAATTGCATCATGAAATACAAGCATCTTTTCTTCGATCTGGATCACACCCTTTGGGATTTTGATTCCAACAGTAAAGAGGCATTGCATGACATTTATCATTCACTTTCGCTGGCCAACGCCGGAGTAAACGACTTTGATCTTTTTCATAAACTCTATCTTGGCCACAACGAACGCCTTTGGGACCGGTATAGAAAAGGTCAAATGAAAGTGGATGAACTTCGATGGAAAAGAATGGCAGTGACACTGCTCGAATTTAAAAATGGGGATGAGTCTCTCGCACGCAAAATGGGTATCGCGTTTCTTGAAATACTGCCCACGAAGAAAAAACTTTTTCCGGATACGATTGAAGTACTGAATTACCTGACCGAAAAGAAGTATGCGCTTCACCTGATTACCAATGGGTTTGAAAAAACGCAGCATCATAAATTAAAAACCTCGGGAATAGATAGTTTTTTTTGTGAAGTGATCACATCGGAAGGGTCTAATAGCCTGAAACCTCATCCCGAAATTTTTGAATATGCTCTGCTGAAAACCGGAGCAATGAAAAAAGAAAGTATTATGATCGGGGATACACCCGAAGTAGATATCCTGGGCGCCCTGGAAGCGGGTATCGACCAGGTTTATGTAAATCATACGGGGAATCGGGAACCGGTAAAAGCTACGTTTACTGTTTACTCGTTGAAAGAATTGGAGAAGATCTTTTGAATTGTCAATTGTTAATTGTCAATTGTCAATTATTTGTTGTTCAGTAGGAAGTAGGTTAAAATTGACATTAACAATTGACAATTAACAATTAGCTGTTGGCAGTTCCCCATTCAGCCAGTACAGTAACCCCGCCTTTCACCATCTGATTGAGTTCTACTTTAAGTAACGTGCCCGGCGGAAGTAAAACATCCACGCGGGAACCGAATTTGATAAATCCCATTTCTGCGCTTTGTTCTACCTGCTGACCCGGAGAAAGATAATTGATGATGCGTTTGGCGAGTGCACCGGCTATCTGTTTAACAAGCAGCGTGCCTTTTGGATTTTTTATGACGACACTATGACGTTCGTTTTCAGTGGATGATTTCGGATTCCAGGCCACCAGATATTTTCCCTTATGATATTGGCTGTATATAACATCTCCGCTGACCGGATTCACATTTCTGTGCACATTGGCCGGACTCATAAAAATCGAAACCTGCAGGCGGCGGTCATGAAAGTATTCCACATCTGTGATTTCTTCGATAACCACTACTTTACCATCGGCCGGACAAACGATATATTTTTCATCGATGGTGAGTGCGCGTGCAGGCACCCGGAAAAAAGAAATGATAAAAAGTAAAAATGCCAGGCTGAGAAAAAAAATGAACCAGCTCAATCCCGGCAATTGATAACTGATAAAATAAAACGAAATCAGGTTAATCGCGGCAAAGATGATCGCACAGACAGCAATGGTTCTATATCCTTCTTTGTGAATAGTCATGGGTAGAATAGAAATCGGGTTGTTTTAATTATGCAAACATAACAATGTAAAGCCAAATGAATGGCGTAGCGAATAGCAGGGAATCAAAACGGTCGAGAAAACCGCCGTGACCGGGTAAAATATGGCCACTGTCTTTTACATCAGCGAGTCTTTTCAATTTGCTTTGAAGCAGGTCGCCGACAGTACCTGCAATCGCCGCTATAGCTGCTACAATCATCCATTGACTAACGGCCTGCATCTCAAATCCGCTGCTTAGAAAATAACCGACGGCACCCATGGCCAGTACAGCAAAAATGAATCCTCCGATCGTACCTTCCCATGTTTTTTTGGGGGAAATGGCTGACAACGGAGTTTTGCCAATGAGCGAACCAACCAGATAAGCCATGGTGTCATTTACCCATAAACTCAGGATGATCGCCAGAACCAGCAATTTATTTACGGTTTCCAGTGCCATTCCGGGATAGTAAGTACGCAGATTAAGCAGCATACCGAGGCTGAGAGAAATATAAATGAGTCCCAGCATGGAATAACCCATATTCCGCAAATAGGTTTTCCGCGTATATAAAATTTCTGCCACGGGCAAAATGAAAAGGAACAACAGGCCACCGTATAAACCTGCATTATGAAGACCTGCATTTCCCATATCACCCGCAAATCCGGGGCGCGCGCAATACATCATGATACACCAGCCTGCTATCATGACACCATATTTTTGAAAGGAACTTATTTCAGCATAGGATGAATCGATTTTGGCCAGCAGTTTCTGGTACTCATACCAGCAGCCAAAATGAATGATGGAAAAAAGGATAAAGAAACTCCAGGTGTTCCAAAGCAATCCAAGCAACATGATGGCCACAAAAAACAGTGAAGTCAGCGCCCTTGTTCTGAAATTGACAGCCTGAATTGCCATGAAGTGAAGTTACGTAAATGGAATTTATATATTATTTGAACCGAATTATGCCTGTTCATCCGGTTCATCAAATATAGTATACTCTCTCGCCGGCGGGAATTCTGCGGCGTAGGTGGTGGTGGATTGCTTCCGAAGGTATTTGATGAGAAATATGATAATAATCAGTGAAGCGAGGCCAATCAGCACATACCCAATGTTAATGCTTGTATTTGAATCCAGATCGGCGACTTTATAATAAATCAGAAAAACATTGATCGAATTAAAAATAAAATGTCCCAGCATCGACGTATAAATGCTTCCACTGTACCAGTACAGTGCACCGAGGATAACACCCAGCGCCATCCGTGGAATGAAGCCCATAAATTGCATATGGAAAGCAGAGAACAGAAATGCCGTGACTATTATTCCGGGCCAGGCGCCTTTGCATATCTGAATAAAAAGTTTTTGCAGTATCCCCCTGAAAAAAAGCTCTTCGCTGATGGCGGGCAGGGCGCCGGCCAGCAAAACGGTCATCAACAGATCGACCGGGTTTTTCATCGATAAAATATTCTTCATCTGACCATTCGCATCCGTCTCAAATTTCAGGATCCATTGCTGCACTGATTTTGGAAGAAGATATACAATGGATTCATTTACGGATGCCAGTAACTCAACGGCAAAATAAGCGGCGATCATAGTGATCAAGCCAATCAGGAGAAAAGAACTTTTCTGTGGTGGTCTGATCCCGAGATATAACAGCGGATGGGGATCAGCCAGGTACGAAAAAACAAGAGCAGGCAAAACAAATATCCCTATTGCATTTACGATCAGCAATCCCTTCACAATCCCTGCGAATTCAGGCCGGCCAAAATCGTCGGAGGAAATTGAACCCAGCTGTCGGAGGGTCATATGATTCATTTGCGCAATGATGCTGCCACCCACTACAGAAGCAAGCAATAGCAGACCAAATGTGAGCCCGCCAAATATCATGAGCTGTAACCAGGCGGGTTTATTTCGAAGGTAAGTTTGCATGTACAGGCTTCCGGCTACAGCTTTTATTGAGTATCTTTGCGGCAGGAAGACGCGAAATTAAGCAACCATGCTTCAATTTCAATCCCGCATGGTGCGGGAAGGAATTTATTCCCATTATAAAATGCCCGTTCAGATCGGAAAACATATTAGTCTGCCGGATTTCCCCCTGCTCCTGGCACCCATGGAAGACGTGAGTGACCCGCCGTTTCGTTATGTGTGTAAGAAATACGGGGCTGATCTGATGTTTAGTGAATTTATTTCCTCAGAAGGGCTTATCCGGGATGCCATCAAAAGCAAACAAAAACTTGATTTTTTCGAATATGAGCGGCCCTTCGGCATTCAGATTTTTGGTGGTGATGAAGAAGCTATGTCTCTCAGTGCCCGCATCATCGAGGCAACGAATCCCGACCTGGTGGATATCAATTTCGGATGTCCTGTAAAAAAAGTGGTTTGTAAAGGAGCGGGTGCCGCAGTGTTAAAAGATGTGCCTGCCATGGTGAGGCTTACCAGGGCTGTTGTGCAATCTACGCGTCTGCCCGTAACCGTCAAGACCCGGCTGGGCTGGGATGATGATTCAAAAAATATTGAGGATGTCGCTGAACGGTTACAGGATGAAGGTATTGGCGCACTCACGATTCATGGAAGAACAAGATCGCAGTTATATAAAGGTGAGGCTGACTGGTCGCTGATAGCGCGTGTAAAAAATAATCCTCGCATCCATATTCCCATTTTTGGAAATGGTGATATTGACAGTCCGGAAAAAGCCCTGTTATATAAAAACAGGTATGGGGTTGATGGCATTATGATTGGCCGCGCAGCCATCGGATACCCCTGGATATTTCAGGAGATCAAATATTTCCTGCAAACAGGAAATCATCTGCAAGCTCCTTCCCTGGAAGAACGTATAGACGTGATACGGCAGCATTTATACCGCTCCGTCGAATGGAAGGGCAATATGCTGGGCATCCTAGAAATGCGCCGGCATTATGCTAATTACCTCAAAGGCCTCCCGCATATTAAAGAAGTGCGTAATCAGCTCGTACAGAAAAACAGCCTCGATGAAATTGAAGAGGTCCTCGAAAGCTTAAAGCATAAAGCGGAAAGCGAAAAGCTTTCTTACGCTTAACGCAGAACGCTTAACGCTTAACGCCTCAATTAATTATAATTTCCAGGATTCTTTTGACATGGGAATAGAACTTGATGACACACGTCGTATTCCCTGCGTTTGGCGTTAAGCGTTCTGCGTTAGGCCTTTTTGTTGAATTCCTCCAAAAGGGTGATATAATGTGCAGCGCGTTTTTCAGCAATAAAATCAGCAATAAAGAGCTCGGCGGCCATAATGGTAAATGTTATACCGAATCCAAGCCAATAGGATTTCAGAGGTTGATTGAAAAACAATAAAATGAGTATCAATCCGGTGATGAAAGCACCGATTTCAATCCATCGGTAGATCAGAAAATTCGTTTTCACTTTTCGCATTCGTGTCAGCTCGATTGTTTTGAGCTGATCGGGATTCATATCATAGGCGTATACCTGGCTGATACGCTGATCATCGCTCCTCATCACAACCGTATATCCGGCAACAGCCTGCATAAGGCCGAGAATCAGTAATGGAAGCGCGGCGCCCCGGTAGATCTGGGTTTTCGCAGTAAAATAAAAAATAAGCGCCAGAATGATAACTGCTATGCCAATGACCAGGAAAACCAGGCTTTCATGCTTTTCAGCAATAAAATATTTTTCAATGTCAGCCTTTGTCAGCATAGTGTTTCTGCCCTTTAAATATAACCATATCCCGTTAGTTTGACGCTGCTTATTTTTGCAAAAATTCTTTATGACCCGTTTTTTGATTCCCTGTCTTCTGGCTATGATTTTTTCAGGTTGTTCATCCAATAATGTGCAGGAAGATGAAAGCCTCAAAACCTATTTTGATTCTGCGGGCGTGAAGGGATGTTTCGGACTGCTCAATAACGGGGATAACAATTTCATCATCTATAATTTATCGCGCTATCGGGATAGTTCATATACTCCTGCCTCTACATTTAAAATTGTGAATTCACTGATTGGTATACAGACCGGTGTGATCAGAGATGAGAATATGCTGATCAAATGGGATGGTGTTAAAAGATGGAACGAAGACTGGAACAAAGACCTTACGATGAAAGAAGCTTTTGCTGTTTCAGCCGTTCCTTATTTTCAGGAAGTAGCAAGACGGATCGGACATGATACCATGAAAATGTGGATTGACAGTCTCGGCTATGGCAATCGGGATATCAGCGGACCCGTTGATTCCTTCTGGCTGAATAACACCCTAAAAATTAAGCCGGATGAACAATTAGGCCTGGTAAAAAAATTATATTTTAACCAGCTGCCCTTCTTTAAACGCACACAGGAAATCGTACAATCGGTTATGTTGCGCGAACAAAATTCGAATTACAAACTTTATTATAAAACCGGCTGGGGGTTTCCTGGTCATGGTGTGGAATTAGGATGGGTTGTGGGATGGATCGAAGAAAACAGGCATCCTTATTTCTTTGTACTGAATATCGAGTCGACGGTACCTGACCGCGTGCACGAAGTACGGATTAAACTGCTCAAAGATATCCTGGCCCATTTAGGATTTTTTAACGGAAAGAAATAAATCGCGCGGCTGCCGTTTGTTATCTTGCGAGCGAAGGCTAAGGCGAAGGCAAGGCTAAGGCGAAGGCGAAGGCGAAGGCGAAGGCGAAGGCGAAGGCGAAGGCTAAGGCGAAGGCGAAGGCGTAAGGCGAAGGCGAAGGCGAAGGCGGAATAAAAAGGAAAGAACAACCGTTAATAATTAATAATTAATAACTAATCATTAAATAGTTGAAGTTCCAACACCCAGAATATTTCATCGGGATTCTTCTGATTCCATTGCTTATTTACCTGTATTCCGGTCTGGTGGCCTGGAAGAAAAAATTATCTGCCCGTATTGGCGATCCGTCGCTGGTTGCCCAGCTTGTAAAGTCTTTTTCTGCCAAAAATTTTCTCATCAAGTTTGTCCTGATCTGTGTGGCTGTTTTTTTCCTGGTTGCGGGTCTGGCTAATTTGCGTGCACGCGGAAAGGCCGAAGACATTACCCGACAGGGCGTGGATGTTATGATCGTTCTCGATGTGAGCAAGAGCATGCTGGCGCAGGATGTTAAACCCAGCAGACTGGACAAAGCCAGGCAGCTTTTATACAGACTTACCGACCGCCTGCAAAATGACCGTATGGGTCTGATTCTGTTTGCAGGCAGGGCCTATATGCAAATGCCCCTCACCACAGATCATAGTGCGGCGAAACTTTATATTTCTGAAGCGGGCCCTGACGCTGTTCCCACACAGGGAACCGTTTTTTCCGAAGCACTCAGTATGGCAAACAGCTCTTTCAACCGGAATGAACATAAATATAAAGCCGTTGTATTGATTTCTGATGGTGAGGACCATGACGCGGAAGCATTGAAAGTTGCAAAACAAATGGCAGAAGATGGCGTTATGATTAACACCGTGGGCATCGGATCGGTGGAAGGTTCTGAAATTATCGATCCCGAAACCAAAGAGCCGAAAAAAGATGATAAGGGAAACCCCGTTATTTCGAAATTGAATGAACAGGAACTGATCAGTCTTTCGGATGCAACGAATGGAATTTATATTCACCTCGATAACCTGGAAGACGCAACGATCACGCTGACCCAGCGGCTGGACAGTATTGAAAAAAGGGCATTGGCCGATAACGAGTTCGTTAATTTTACCAATTATTTCCCCTGGTTTATCGGTTTGGCGGGGGTGTTGCTGATATTAGAATTATTTATTCCCGAAAGAAAGAGAAAAATTGCATAAGTCAGTACGATCCATATTATTTCTTTTGTCCCTTCTGACGGCTTATCATTCACAGGCCCAGACGACCGATGCCCTTATTCGCCGGGGGAATCACTTTTATAATAAACAGGATTATGACCAGTCACTCCTGAATTATGACAAGGCATTAAAAAAATCACCGGGAAATCCGGATGCGCATTTCAACCAGGGAGATGCCCAGTACCGGAAAAACGATTATGAAAAAGCGGCAGCTGCATATGATGATGTATTGCAATCCAAAGCTGATGAAAACACCAGGCAGGGTGCCTATTACAATAAAGGCGTGGCAATGATTCGCCAGAAAAAACTGGATGAAAGCATTGATGCCTGGAAAAATGCCCTGCGCCTGAATCCGAATGACAGTGAAGCCAGAGAGAACCTGGTAAAAGCACTGCTCGAAAAAAAGAAACAGGATCAGCAGGAACAACAGAATAAAAAAGATCAGAAGGATAAAAAAAAGGATGATAAAAAGCAGAATCAGGATCAGAATCAACAGGATAAAACACCCAAACAGCAACAAAGCAAACTGACCAAGCAACAGGTGGAACAATACCTTAAGTCCCTCGAACAGAGAGAGAAAGACGTTCAGGATAAAATGAATCAGAATAAATCCCATACACTGAGCCAGCCGGAGAAGGACTGGTAGAACAAGTATGGAAGACTGAAAGTATGGAAGTCTGGAAGTGGAAAACCTTTTTTATTTTTACAAGTTCATTTGTCAATCATTTTAATGCAGTTATATACTGATTCTCTGACATCTTATAAAAGACTGGAAACGGTTCCCGTAACAGTCGGTGATCTTATTCTGGGTGGTCATGCCCCCATCAGAGTACAGACCATGACTACATTCGACACCATGGACACGGTTAAAACCGTAGAACAGTCCATTCGCTGTATTGAAGCCGGCGCGGAACTGATACGTATTACGGCACCCAGTAAAACAGAAGCCGAGAATCTTTTAAATATCAAAAACGAAATCCGCAAAAGAGGATATAAAACACCGCATCGTAGCTGATATTCACTTCACTCCCAATGCTGCTGAAATTGCTGCACGTATCGTAGAAAAAGTAAGGGTAAATCCCGGAAATTATGCGGACAAAAAGAAATTTGAATTCATCGAATACACCGATGCCGATTATCTGGAAGAAATTGAAAGAATCCAGGATCGTTTTCTTCCCCTGATCAAAATATGCAAAGAATATGGTACAGCCATGCGCATCGGCACCAACCACGGATCATTGAGCGACCGGATCATGAGTCGTTATGGTGACAGTCCGATGGGAATGGTGGAAAGCGCCATGGAATTCCTGCGCATCGCAAGAGGCGAAAATTATCACCAGATTGTATTGAGTATGAAATCCAGCAATCCGCTGGTGATGGTGGAAGCCTACCGGTTGCTTGTAAAAACCATGCAGGATGAATTTAATGTGATTTATCCATTGCATATCGGTGTAACGGAAGCGGGGGACGGTGAGGATGGAAGAATAAAATCTGCCATTGGTATCGGCACTTTGCTGGAAGACGGCATCGGAGATACCATACGGGTATCACTAACCGAAGATCCTGAATTTGAAATTCCTGTTTGCCAGGATATTGTAAATCGGTACAAATCCAAAAGCAAAGGATCTGATATCACACCCGCCGTTCATATAACGTACTCTCCCTTTGATTATAAAAGAAGAAAAACCCATGGTATACAGAATATAGGTGGTACACATCCACCCGTGGTGGTAGCTGATTTTATGCATGAATCGATTACTCCGGAATCCATTTTGCGGATTGGGTACCAGTATGATGAGCTTACAGATAAATGGAACATCGGCAGATGCGGCAGCAGATTATATTTATACCGGTGATAAAATACCGGATTTTGATCTGCCGGGTACCTGCCGGATTATTTGCAATTATGAAAGCTGGAAAAATCTGAAAGGCGGAAAAACGATTTCAGGTGAGGAAAAATATTTTCCATTGATACAAAGAAAACAGCTTGATGAGAATGTCCATTATTCACCGACTATGAATTTTTTATCGCTGAATTCAAACCAGGTCATCAGCGATGATTTATTTCAGTCATTTGAAAAAGTACCCGGACTGGTGATCTGCCTGTACTCCGACAATGAAAATCCCGTACTGGATACCCGGCGTTTCCTGATCGAACTGATGAGCCGCGGGTTGGAAATACCGGTGATTCTCGCAGTGGAATGTACCGAAAGCACCATCGACCGGCAACTCATTCATTTTGCCGTGGAAGCAGGCGCCCTGCTGGTGGACGGCATGGGTGACGGGATCTGGCTGATCAATGATCCAAAGAAAATAATAAATGATCAGGTTTCCGGAAGAACATATCTGGCAACTCATCATAATCACCAGTTTTTGAATAATACAGCTTTCTCCATTTTGCAGGCTGCCAGAACACGAATATCAAAAACTGAATATATTTCCTGTCCCTCCTGCGGCCGTACTTTATTTGACCTTCAGGAAACGACTTCTAAAATCCGCTCGGTAACCAGCCATCTGAAAGGTCTGAAGATTGCAATCATGGGATGTATTGTGAATGGTCCGGGAGAGATGGCGGATGCAGACTTTGGTTATGTGGGCAGCGGTCCGGGAAAGATTACTTTATATAAAGGAAAGGAAGTGATGAAAAGAAACGTGAACAGCGAAACGGCGGTATCTGAACTCATTAAACTGCTCAAAGAGAGTGATGTCTGGTTAGAAGCGGAGGAAAGTGTGGAAGACTGGAAGTCTGGAAGTCTGGAAGTGAGAGGATGAACATTCACAATTGCGTTACGCTTACGCGTTACGCGTTAAGCGTTAGGCGTTAGGCGTAACAATATGCGCTCCCTCTGAAATAATCGTCGAATAACAATCCGGAATTTTACTGTATTTTTTTTCATACTGTGACTGGATATCGGCAATAAATTTCTCCGCTGAGTCTTTTTCTACCAGCGTGATGATACATCCGCCAAATCCACCACCCATTTGTCTGGCACCTATTACGCCTTTCATTTCTTTTATCGCAGTGACCAAAAAATCAGATTCAGGACAACTGACTGCATAATCCTTACTCAATCCTTCATGAGTAGCATACATTAATTGCCCGAAGGCTTCCAGGTTATTCTTTTTTAAGAAATCACAACCCGCCAGTAAACGCTGGTTTTCTCCAACGATAAAACGGCATCTTCTGTAAACGGTATCACTAAGTTCCGTACGATGCGTTTCCAATAATTCCATTCTTACATCGCGCAGAGAATGGATATCTGAATCATATTTCCGGAGGACTGCCACACCTTCATCGCATTGCTGGCGCCGAAGATTATATTCTGATGAAGCCAGCGAATGACTGACCATTGAATTCACCAGAATGAGACGGATATCCGGAAAATCAAATGGTATGTATTCATATTCCAGGCTCCTGCAGTCCAGCTTTATCAAATGACCGGCCTTCCCATGCAGGCTTGCGAACTGGTCCATGATTCCGCATTGAAGATTTGCGAACTGATGTTCGGTTTTTTGTCCCGCAAGCGCAAGTTCCAGCCTGGACAGACCCAGATGAAAGAATTCATTCAGCGCCAGACCGAATGCAGAACAAAGTGCCGCTGATGAGCTCATACCCGCTCCCACAGGTACATTACCGGATACCACGATATCCATACCTCCGGGCAGCCGGTGTCCGGGCATAATCATATAAATCATACCCAGTAAATAAGTGGGCCAGCCGCCGACCGGATGCATATCATCCAGTGAAAAAGAATAATTTTCGTTGTATTCAAGCGCCCTGACGTTTAATCGGTTTTCAGAATTGGGGGCCATAGCGACCCAGATATTTCTGTCGATCGCGGCCGGCAGAACGAACCCCTGATTATAATCCGTATGTTCACCAATCAGGTTTACGCGGCCGGGCGCTGCAGCTAATTGGTATACTTTTCCAAAATATTGTTGAAATTGCCCTGTGTATATCCGCTTCCATTTTTCAAAAATTAAACACACTGAATGTCATTCAATATTACACCAGAAAAGGATGAGGATCTGGATCTTTTACAGATCACCGATCTCAGCACCGGTATTCAGGTCAGGATACTGCCTGAGCTGGGCGCCCTTTTACACGAATTCTCCATACCACTCGGCAATCGCAGAATTCAGGTTATAAACAGTTACAAAAATCTGGCTGATCAAAAGAAAAATGCCTCTTCTTTTAAAAGCGCCAAACTTTCGCCCTTTGTTTGCCGTATTTCAGAAGGCAAATATGAATTTGACAATATCCGTTATGAATTTCAAAACAAATTTAATGACGGGTCTGCAATACATGGCGTCCTGGCCGACAAACCTTTTAAAATACTCACAAAAACAAGCCGCGAAGAGGAAGCGTATATAGTACTTGAATACCATTATCAAAAAGAAGATCCGGCTTATCCCTTTGAATACTTAATAAATGTCAGATATACATTAAAAACGGGCGGCCGCCTTTACCTGGATACTACAGTTAAAAATCTGTCAAAGCAGCGCATACCCATGGCCGATGGATGGCATCCGTATTTTAGCCTGGAAGGAGAAGTGAATGACTGGTTATTGTCTTTTCATTCCAAAGAAAAACTGGCATTTAGTGAAAAACTAATTCCCCTCGGTCATATCGTTAAGGCTCCTGACTTCTATTCTCCCAAACTCATTGGTGATGAATTTTTTGACAATTGTTTTTTATTGGAACCGGATTCCGAAGTGCCGGCAGCGACACTGGAAAATCCTGCGAATGGTCTTCGTCTCAGCTTTTATCCGGATCATACGTATCCCTATCTTCAGATATATACTCCGCCGGACCGAAAGAGCATTGCAATAGAAAACCTGAGTTCAGCGCCGGATGCATACAATAACGGATTGGGTCTGATCATTTTGAATCCCGGCGATTCACAAAGTTTTAGCGTGTTATATCAACTGGAATTCAGGTAAACATGTACCTTGCCCCTCAATTGATTTTATGAAAAGATTGAAATTCTTCTTTGCGATTACCGGTATGTTTTTACTGGCCGGATGTTTTGAAATTAATGAAGGTATCGATGTGAAAGCGGATGGTTCGGGTGTATATTCCGTACATACGGATATGAGCCAGCTTCTGCAGGCCATGCAGACTTACCTGGGTAAGGATGAGATGGACAAACAACTGCCTCAAAAAGAAATCGACACAACGGTAATGATGAAAACCCTGCTGGATACGGCCAAAAATATTACAGCAGAAAACAAGGCGCTGATAAAAGACGGATCTGTTCATCTGAAACTGAATATCACAGAGAAAATATTTAACAGTGATATTGTCATCCCGTTTAAAAGCCAGTCTGATCTGCAGAAGCTTTACAATTCCATGAATAACCAGACACTCGGTTTCAACCAGTTGTTCAAAGGAATCGCCGGCAAACCCGATTCGGCCATGTCCGGAAATGATCAGGGAATGCCTGATATGAATCAATTCAATGCCATTTATGATTTTGAAAGTCATGACGGGCTTTTATCGCGCAAACTGAATCAGGAAAAATGGAAGGCACTGCAGGCAAGTCCGCAATTTGCGCAAATGAAAGATGCGGGCAGCATGGGTATAGCCATTCCATATACGTTAACCATCAGTCTCCCCAGGCCGGTTAAAAAAGTTGATAACGAACTGGCGAAGCTCTTTCCCGACAGAAAGAAAGTTGTGATTCAGTATAATCTGGTCGAGGTTTTCGATCATCCTGAAAAATTTGAATACACCATCGTTTATTAGTCCACGCCATGCTTAGAAAAACAGATTTTCTTGTGGTCGGATCGGGCATTGCCGGGCTGACTTATGCCTTGAAAGTAGCAAAAGCCTGTCCCGATAAACAGGTGCTGGTGATTACCAAGACCATTGCCGATGAAACCAATACAAAATATGCTCAGGGCGGTATTGCGGGTGTCACAGATTTTGAAAATGACAGTTTCGAAAAACATATTGAGGATACACTGATTGCAGGAGACGGACTTTGTAATCCGAAGACGGTGGAAATTGTTGTCAAAGAAGGTCCGTTGCGTATTCAGGAAATGATAGACTGGGGTGCGCGTTTTGATAAGGACTCCGCAGGTGAATACAAAAGAGGCAGAGAAGGCGGCCATTCTGAATTCAGGATCCTGCACCACAAAGACGTTACGGGCCGTGAAATGGAACGCGCCTTATTACAAACTGTCGCTGAACAGAAAAATATAGAGATCATCAAGCATTGTTTTGTGGTGGACATCATCACGCAACATCATCTGGGATACCTGGTAACCAAAGGGACGCCGGATATTGAATGCTTTGGCATTTATGCGCTGGACATGCAGGAGAACATGATCGTTAAAATTTTATCCCGCATTACGGTTTTTGCTACGGGTGGTAACGGACAGGTATATCGCACAACCACCAATCCCGTGATCGCAACGGGTGATGGCATTGGCATGGTCTATCGTGCCAAAGGCCGGATTGAGAATATGGAATTCATCCAATTTCATCCGACAGCCTTATTTCAGCAGGGTGTTAGCCCGTCCTTCCTCATCACTGAAGCTGTGCGTGGCGACGGCGGCATTCTCCGGAATAAAAAAGGAGAAGCCTTTATGGAGAAATATGACGAGCGCAGGGATCTGGCGCCACGTGATATTGTTGCCAGGGCCATTGACAGTGAAATGAAAAAAGCGGGTACCGAGCATGTGTACCTGGACTGCCGGCATATGGATATGAAAAAATTCGTGGAGCATTTCCCGAATATTTATGAAACCTGTAAATCAGCCGGCATCGATGTGGCAACTCAAATGATACCAGTGGCACCGGCCGCCCATTATAGTTGCGGGGGCATAAAAACCGATGAGTGGGGGCATACATCCATACGAAATCTTTACGCCGCCGGTGAATGTGCTTCCACCGGATTACACGGCGCCAATCGTCTGGCCAGTAATTCGCTGCTGGAAGCCATGGTATTTGCGCATCGTTGTTATCTGGATAGCATGGAAAGAATCAAAACGCTGTCCTTCCGTGAAGACATTCCGGACTGGAATGCGGAAGGTACTACGGCGCCCAATGAAATGATTTTAATTACCCAGAGTATCAAAGAACTTCAATTACTGATGAGTGATTACGTGGGAATCGTGCGCACCAATATCCGTCTGACACGTGCGTTGAAAAGACTTGACCTGCTGCACGAAGAAATCGAAGCCCTGTACGAAACCACTTTATTATCTCCCCAGCTTTGTGAAGCCCGTAATCTGATTACTACCGGCTTCCTGATCGTAAAAAGTGCGCAGTTCAGAAAGGAAAGCCGCGGACTGCATTTCAATACAGACTATCCGCAGAAGAGCGATCTGGTCCAAAACACGGTACTCTGATGAAAGCCATGATCCTGGCCGCCGGACTGGGCACACGTTTTAAGCCGTGGACTGACCAGCATCCCAAGGCGCTCGCACTGGTGAATGGCAAGAGCCTGTTAGAAAGAAATATACGCTATCTCCAATCATTCGGGATTAAGGAAGTGATCGTGAACGTGCACCATTTTTCTGAACAGATACTGGAGGTCATTCATAAACACAAAGGATGGGGAAGCGATATCAGCATCAGTGATGAAACGGGACAGGTACTGGAAACAGGCGGCGGCATTAAGAAAGCATCCGGTTATTTTGATTATGGATCTTTTGTTTTGATGAATGTGGATATCCTCACGGATCTGGATCTGGAAGCCATGATCTTTTATCATGAAGAGAAAAAGCCGCTGGTCACGCTGGCCGTAACAAACAGAAAATCTTCGCGACATTTTCTCTTTGACAGGGATGAAAGACTGGCCGGATGGCGGAATACCAAAACCGGTGAGGAGAAAATCTCCATCGCAGCACCCGTATTACTTGAAAAAGCATTTAGCGGCATTCACCTGATTTCTCCGGAAATATTTCCTCTTATTCATCAGGAAGGGAAATTTTCTATCGTAGATGTTTATCTCGAACTCGCATCATCGCATCCGATACTTGGTTTCGATCACTCCGGTTCAAAACTGGTTGATGTGGGAAGAACGGAATCGGTTGATGTTGCTGAGAAGTTATTTCCATGACGTATCACGTCATCCATTCTTCCAATTCTTCGACTCCTGTTCGATGTGTCGTATTTCGACGGTAACCCCGAATTTATTTTTCAGATGACGGGCGAGGGAATCGGCTGCATACACACTACGGTGCTGACCTCCGGTGCACCCGAAATTAACCATCAGACTTTCAAAGCCGCGTTTGATATAATCCTCCACTGAAATATCCACGAGATCAAATACGCTGTTCAGATATTCGGGCATTTTTGTCTGTTGTTCGAGGAAGTCTTTTACCTCCTTGTCCCTGCCGGTTTTAGTTTTATATATTTCCAGGCGGCCGGGATTTAAAATGGCGCGGCAATCAAAAACAAATCCCCCGCCGTTTCCACCGGTATCCGGCGGAATAGCTTTTTTATACGAGAAACTGTTGATATGAACCACCAGAGGTGTTTCTGCATTGGCGCGGGACGGAATAAATCTTTCTATGATATGATCCTCGACAATCAGATTCAGGATCCTTTCAAATTCGGGAACATTTTTCGACATGGGATACTGATGCAAAAAAGACCGCAGATTTTTCAGCCCCAATGGAATACTCACCAGGAAATGTGCCTTCCTTTCGAATAATCCGCGGAACCCATATGCGCCCAGTACCTGCATGAGGCGGATGAGCACATATCCATGGTATTGCCGTATGAATATCTTCTTGTTGAATGTGGTTCCCAGTTCGGCTTCCACACAATCCATATAATATTCAAGCAGTCCGTGTTTCCAGGCTTCATTCAGTTCAGCTTTTGCCTGCCATAGCATAGAAGCCACATCATATTGCATCGCACCCTTCATGCCTCCCTGGTAATCGATGAAATGCACTTCTTCGTTTTCGACCAATATATTCCTGCTCTGAAAATCACGGAACATAAAGTATTTATATTCCGTGTTACCCAGTTCAGCAGAAAATGTCTCAAAGTCGGCGATCAGTTTTTCTTTATCGTAGGGAAGCTGGAGGGTATCGAGAAAATAATATTTAAAATAAAGCAGGTCACTCAGGATGGCCTGTTTACCAAATTCACTGGAAGTGAGGCACCAGTTTTCATAATCCATTCCCTTATCCCCCTGTATCTGCAGGTGTGCCAGTGCTTTCAGGCTTTTTCTAAACAGATCGTATACTTCATCGGAAGGACCGGAATCTTCCAGCCGGTTCAGGAGGGAAATGTCTCCGAAGTCTTCCTGGATATAGATAGTCCCCTCTGTATTCACCGCATAAATTTCCGGAACGGGACAATGGCTGGTTTTAAAGTGCCGGCTGAAGTTTATAAAACTCAGGTTCTCTTTTATATTGATCCCATAGGTGGCGATAAAAGACCGATTCGCCGTACGGATTCTGTAATAGATACGGATGCTGCCGGACTGTGGAATTTTGTCGATGGACAAAACAGGATCCGGGCTGTAAGCGGCAAATAAGTCGCTAATGTGTTTGTTGATATGATCCATAAGAAAAGATGAAACTACAAAAAGCTAGGCAACCACGGTGATTTCCGGTGTCGGTTCGGTATGACGTTTTAATATACTTTCCTGGTGGGCAGCGATCAGTTCAGCAAGACAAGCCGTCCATCCCGTCTGGTGGCAGGCCCCCAGGCCCATGCCATTATCTCCATGAAAATATTCGAAGAAAAGATTCAGATGTTCATTCCCCGGTTGCCGGTAAAACCAATTGTATTTACCGTATTGAGGCACGCTGCCGGAAACATCCGGTAAAAATAAACTGATCACACGTTCGGTGAGAAAGTCAGCCACTTCTTCCAGATTCATGTACACACCTGATCCCACGGGACATTCCACCTTTAAAGCATTGCCATAAAAGTTACCGTATTTACGAATGGACTGTATGATCAGATAATTAATCGGCATCCACACAGGTCCTCTCCAGTTCGAATTTCCACCAAAAAGATTCGATGTAGAATCTCCGGGGTCATATTGAATATTATAATCAATATTATCTATCCGTACAGAGTACGGATTTTTTTCATGATACTTTGAAAGTGCCCGGATTCCTCCCGGTGAAAGAAATTCATCTTCATTCAGTAATCTTTCGAGCAGGCTCACCAGGCGGTCGCGGGGAATGAGAGAAAGTAATATCGTATCGCCGTCGGTTTTTTCTTCATTGGGCCAGAACTTATTATTTTTCAAACGATAGTTCTCGAACCAGCTGATACGTTTTTGAAAATCGACGAGTTTGTCCAGTTTTTTCTTTTCAATAATGGAAACAGCAAAAAGGGTCGTGATGCCCACGATGGAATGTATACGTAACTGAAGTGGTGCGGAACCGGCAACGGCCAGTGTATCATAAAAAAAACGATCATCCTCGTTCCACATACCCTGTTCATTCAGGGCTTCGGCGATCAAAACGAATTGTTCAAAAAATTTCGTCGCCGTATCCTCAAATGTGATATCCTTCATGGCAATTTCCAGGGCCATATCCATCATATTGAGCGCATACATACCCATCCAGCTGGTACCGTCTGCCTGTTCAAGCTGCATTTGTCCGGGCAGCTCAATACTCCGGTTAAAAACGCCAATATTATCCAGGCCGAGGAATCCGCCTTCGAACATATTATTTCCATTCGGATCTTTCCGGTTCACCCACCAGGTAAAATTGATCAGCAGTTTTTGAAAAATTCTTTTCAGAAAATCCACATCATAGGTACCCGTTTTTTCTCCTTCAATCTTATAGACTTCCAGCGCCGCCCAGGCCTGTACCGGCGGATTTACATCACTGAAATTCCATTCATAAGCGGGTAATTGTCCATCGGGTTTCATATACCATTCGCGCATGATCAGCAGCAACTGGTTTTTAGAGAATACAGGATCCACCATGGACATGGGGATGCACTGGAAAGCCATGTCCCAGGCCGCATACCAGGGATATTCCCATTTGTCGGGCATAGCGATGATATCCTGATTTTTCAGGTGTTTCCAATCGTGGTTTCGTCCAAATTTTTTTCCGTCATTAATCGGGCTGATGCCATCGCTGCTTGTCAGCCATTTTTCGACATCAAAATGATAATATTGTTTGCTCCAGAGTATGCCGGACAAAGCCTGTCTTTGTAATAATTTTAATTCGGGCGGAGTTGACGGGTGAAGGATTGCATCGTAAAACAGATTTGCTTCCTGTTTTCTTACATCAAATATTTTTTTAAATCCCAGTGTGAATGGATTGGCCACCTCTTTACTGGAAAGCCGCAAATAAATACTTTCTGTTTTCCCTCCTTCCAGGCGGATTTTATAAACAGGCGAAAACTTTGTACCATTTTTCTTTTTTTTCAGCGCATCCAGATTTTCACCTTTGATGAGGGCTGAATGAAAGGCGTCTTTTACAAACGGCGACTCGTTTGGCACGCCCATTACTTTTTCTTTATTCGTTACATTTTCTGTGAACCATTTATGTTTGGGCGCCTGAAAATATAAATAATAATCCCCCAGCCGCGGATGCGTTGCTACGACGGAATTTTTATTACGCAGGCTGATATCCGGTTTCGTTTCCGCATCTTCATTCCATTTGTTATAGAACCATAATGTGGGAAGAACCGTGATGTCGGCCGCTTTGTGATAGCGGTTTGTTACATCTATTTTGATAAATATATCGCTGGAATTATGTTTTGCATAAGTGACGAGCACATCAAAATATTCATCGTCATCAAATACACCGGTATCCAGAATTTCAAATTCCGGTTCGTGTTTGGACCGGACGCGGTTTTCCTGAATGAGTTGCTGGTAAGGAAATGCCTGCTGCGGATATTTGTAGAGGTATTCCATGTAATAATGGCTCGGAATATTATCCAGGTGATAATATAATTCTTTTACATCCTCTCCATGATTTCCCTGATTATTACCGAGGCCGAATAACCTTTCTTTCAGTGTAGGATCTTTTCCATTCCAGAGGGCAATACCAAAACAAAGATTCTGAAAGAAATCAGAAATTCCTGCCAGCCCGTCTTCACCCCATTGGTATTGACGGCAATGCGCATGGTCGTAGGGGAAATAATTCCATGCATCGCCATAAGGGCCGTAGTCTTCTCTGACGGATCCCCATTGACGTTCGCTAAGATAGGGTCCCCACTGCTCGAGTGGAATTTTTTTATACGAGTTTACGATTAGTCGCTTCTGCTCAATGGTCATAAAGTAGGGTTAAAATTACGGATTCCTTATTTAATGAAACCACGAACGGAATCCCTGTGGTATTGTTTTTGAACTATATGGGCTGACAGATTATTTTATTTTTCTAAATTATCAGATATGGGAAAGTTAAGTGGAAAGAAAGTAGCCATTCTCACCGAGAATGGTTTTGAAGAACTGGAACTGACCAGTCCGTTAAAGGCCTTAAAAGAAGCGGGTGCGACGGTGGAAATTGTTTCTCCGCAGAAAAAGAAAGTAAAAGCCTGGAACCATGATCACTGGTCGATTGAATTACCAGTGGACGTTGAATTAAATAATGCCAGCGTAGATGACTATGATGCCCTGATCATTCCGGGTGGTGTTCTAAATCCGGATCAAATGCGTAGTAATCCGGATTGTGTGGATTTTGCGCAACAATTTCTGGAAGAACAAAAACCGGTTGCAGCGATATGTCATGGTCCGCAGTTATTGATCGAAACGGGCATGTTACGCGGCAGAAATATGACGTCTTTTCCTTCTATCCGTACGGATCTTGAAAATGCGGGTGTGCACTGGTCAGATGTTGAAGTTATCACGGACGAAGGTTTGACGACGAGTCGCAGCCCGAAAGATCTTGATGCTTTCAACAAACGTATCATTGAAGAAATAGCGTTGAGCAATTATGCAGGCGCTCCTGTGTTATAATTCCGTACCATCCATATATATCTATCACGTATCGTGAAAGGGAACCACCGAAAGGTGGTTTTTTATTGGTATTTGAGTGAAAGATCATATAAGATTTTCGCGGTGGCACTATCAAAAGGCTTATACGCAGAATCCTGCAGCCAGTGTCTTCGAAAAGAGGTTACTGCCGCTATACTGTCCTTGATATTAAAACCTATAACACGCAAAGCCTGGTAATAATTGAATCCGGATGGAACCATTACGCAGGTAGTATCTCCATACCAGTCCCCGAATCCATGATCAGCCAGCAACTTCCACGGAAAGCGCCAGTTGGGATCTATTTTTCTACCGGGTGCGATATCACCATGACCAATAAAATTCTCCTGGGGAATCTTATATTTTGTTTTCAGGGTATCCAATAAAGTCAGCAGACTCGCGATCTGCGGATCCGTGAAATATTCGAAACCATTATTATCCAGTTCAATGCCGATACTGGACGAATTGATATCCGAATTATTGCCCCATTTGCTGACCCCGGCCTGCCAGGCCCGCAGGTAGTCGTTGAGCATATGATGCACCGTACCATCTTTACAGATTACGTAATGTGCGCTTACCTGTGACTGTTTGATGGTAAAAGTGTGCAGTGTTTCCGGGCATCCGTTTTGGGCCGTGTGATGGATGATTACAAAATTCGGTTTTCGCAAATCAAAATTCACCGTTCCCACCCACCCGGTATTCTGACTGGTAAAATAATCGGCTGGCGCCTCGCGGATTGTATTTGCCAGATCCTTTGTTTCTTTTTTATAAATCTTATTCGAAGCCTTATAGGGATCGTGGCTACAGCCAATAAGAATTACGAAAAGTATAACCAGCGTTCTTTTTTGCATCCGGCAAAAATAAGATTAAAGTGCAAGCGGCAGGCGAAGGCTAAGGCGAAGGCGAAGGCTAAGGCGAAGGCGAAGGCGAAGGCTAAGGCGAAGGCGAAGGCGAAGGCTTAATACCAATACTCATTGCATTTCCGGTTAATGGTCATCGCCTGCCCTGCTGAATGCGGGGATCATCGATATGCGCTGGCACAGCTTTTAAAGTTGTTTATAAAATAAATGTATGCCTGAAGGTCCTTCGATACTGCTTGTCCGGGAAGCACTGCAACCTTTTATCGGGAAAAAAGTTTTAACAGCAAAGGGAAATAGCAAAATTGAAAAATCCAGGCTGATCAACCAGAAAATCATAGATGTCAGGAGCTGGGGGAAACATCTGCTGATATGTTTTGAAGGATTCACCATGCGTATCCATTTCCTGATGTTTGGCACTTATCTGGTGAACAAAAGAAAATCAACGCCCCTGCGCCTGTCGCTTTGCTTTAAGAAAGATGAAGTTAATTTTTATACCTGTTCTATTCAACTCATCGATGAACCACTGAGTGAAACATACGATTTTAGTGCCGATGTATTGAATGATCTCTGGAGCTCAAGAAAAGCAAGTTTCAAACTCAGGTCGATACCTGAAATAAATGTTTGCGACGCCCTGCTTGACCAGCAAATATTTTCAGGTGTGGGAAATATTATAAAAAACGAAGTGCTGTTCAGAATTCGTGTTCATCCAAAATCAACGGTAGGAAAACTGCCACCCAAATTAAAAACTGCGCTGATCCGGGAAGCGCGTAATTACAGTCTCGACTTTTTAAAATGGAAAAGAAAATTCGAGTTGAAAAAACACTGGCTTATTTATACAAAAAAAATATGTCCGCGTGATCACGCGACGGTTTACAAAGAACATATAGGCAGGACAAAAAGAAGAACTTTTTATTGTGAGAAATGTCAGGTACTGTATGGTTGATTCCGCACGTGCGGGAATGGCTGGCGGTTGACGGTTGTGGTTGACGGCTGTGGTTGACGGTTGAGGTTGACGGTTGAGGTTGTGGTTGTGGTTGTGGTTGACGGTTGCGGTTGTGGTTGACGGTTGTGGTTGGGGGTTGCGGTTGTGGTTGACTGTTGGGAGTTAATGGTTAAACCTTTGTATTAAACGTTTGGCGTTATTCTTTTTTCCATGAGATTGGATGATAACTCTGCGATCAGCGGAATCTGACCCTTGTTAATTTTTATTTTAGCCTCTTCCAGGTCAAACCACTCAGCCTTATCAATTTCCGGGAAGGATTTTAATTGCCCGGATTTCGGTGGCCATTCCAGTTCAAAAGAATTACTCATTCTGAATTCAGCGTCTGTATTTAACTGGAATGCCCATGCATAAATTATTTTACTGCCTTGTTTTACAGAATTCAATTCGATGAAATCGCCATCTGTTTTTATTCCTGTTTCTTCTTCCAGTTCTCTTTTTGCCGCATCCAGGGTCGATTCCCCTTCTTCCATACCTCCTTTCGGAATCGACCAGGCACCAATATCTTTATGCATCCAAAAAGGTCCACCGGGATGTACCAGCAGGACCTCCGGAACCCCGTTTATAAAACGAAATAAAAGTATACCGGCACTTTTCCTATTCATACCTGCTTTATATCCAGCGCCATGCCAGTATTGATTGTTTGCCGCAAGATTGACAGAAAGCATTGACTGTTAAGCTTTAAGATTTCGCACGTTCGGTCGAATATGAAAACGTAAGCGCCAGCCTTTATTCATTGTACCGGCCCAAGGCATGCTCTTTGCAGACACTTATTTCATGGAAAAAAGAATGTTCGGAGTTATACTGACTGTACTGGGTATTGCAGGCCTTATCATAGCTGCTTATAATTTTGTCCAGGGAAACACCGGGACGAATCATAGTATGAAATCTGTTCTGGTATTTCAGCATTCTGGGACTGCTTTTCTTTTTTGCAGGTATTGGTTTGATCAGAAGTACCCGGGATTTATCAAACCGCAGCTAATAAAAGGTTATGGAAAAAATCATAAAACCAAATAGCTCCTGGGATGAGGTAAAAGAAAAAATAAAAGAGACGAACCCGGAAATAACCGATGCAGACCTCACAAATGAGGAAGAAGTTCTTGAAAAACTTTCCCAAAAACTCCATAAAAGCGCAGACGAAGTAAAAGCGTGGATTGAAAGTATCTCAGCTACAAAAACGATCGCGGGATAATTGTCAATTGTTAATTGTCAATTGTTAATTAGAATTGACAATTAACAATTAACAATTAACCATTACATGTTGCGTCTATACTGTCCGCCCACTTCATAAAGCGCGTGTGTAATTTCTCCCAGACTGCAATATTTTACCGTTTCCATCAGACAGGAAAAAATATTTCCATTTTGAACAGCGGCTTGTTTAAGTGTTTGCAAAGCAGCCGCAGATCGTTCTTTATTTATATTTTTAAAATGATTCAGGTTTTCAATCTGCCATTGTTTTTCTTCGTCAGAACTCCTGATAATTTCATTGGGAATAATGGTTTTTGAACCACCACTTTTCAGGAAAGTATTTACACCAATAATGGGCAATTCGCCATTATGCTTGCGGCTTTCATAGATCATACTTTCTTCCTGAATTTTATTGCGCTGGTACATACGTTCCATAGCCCCCAGTACACCACCTCTCTCAGTGAGCCGGTCAAATTCCCTCATAACGGCTTCCTCCACCAGGTCAGTCAGTTCCTCGATGAGATAAGATCCCTGAATAAAATTTTCAGTCTTTGCCGTTCCCAATTCCCGGTTGATGATGAGTTGTATTGCCATGGCCCGACGGACACTTTCTTCCGTTGGCGTTGTGATGGCCTCATCGTAAGCATTGGTGTGTAAAGAATTGCAGTTATCATAAATCGCATAGAGGGCCTGCAGGGTCGTTCTGATATCGTTAAAATCTATTTCCTGCGCGTGAAGACTGCGTCCGCTGGTCTGGATATGATATTTTAATGTCTGGCTCCGTTTGTTTGCCTTGTATTTATATTTCATGGCTTTGGCCCAGATACGTCTTGCCACTCTGCCGATCACACTGTATTCAGGATCCATACCATTGCTGAAAAAGAACGAAAGATTGGGTGCAAATTCATCGATCATCATTCCCCGGCTGATATAATATTCCACATACGTAAATCCGTTGGCGAGCGTAAAGGCGAGCTGGGTGATCGGATTGGCGCCGGCTTCTGCAATATGATAACCGGAAATCGAAACGCTGTAGAAATTGCGGACCTGATGCTCCTGAAAATACTCCTGTACATCCCCCATCAGCTTCAATGCAAATTCAGTGGAAAAAATACAGGTATTCTGCGCCTGATCTTCTTTCAGAATATCAGCCTGTACGGTTCCGCGCACCTGATTGAATGCTTTTGCCTGTAACGACAGATATATATCTTCAGGCAATACCTCCGCACCACTGATGCCGAGCAATTTCAAACCCAGTCCATTGTGCTTCTCCGGCAACCCGGTCGATTCTGCGTCCTGATAACGGGGTGTTTTTGCGTCGCCGAATTTCTTCAGAAGTTTTTCATTCACTTCGTTCCATAGTCCCTTTTCAGAAATATATTTTTCGCATTCCTGATCGATGGCGGCGTGCAGAAAAAAAGCAAGGATCATGGGAGCCGGACCGTTGATGGTCATACTCACCGATGTTTTCGGATCGCACAAATCAAATCCGCTGTATAATTTTTTGGCATCGTCCACGGTACAAACGCTTACGCCGCTGTTTCCAACCTTGCCATAAATATCAGGCCGGGGATCCGGATCTTCACCGTATAACGTGACTGAATCAAAAGCGGTACTGAGGCGTATATAGTTTTGCGAAGCCGAGAGATAATGAAATCTCTTATTTGTTTTTTCCGGTGAACCTTCGCCGGCAAACATGCGTGTCGGATCTTCTGTTTCTCTTTTTAATGGAAAAGAACCGGCGGTAAACGGAAAAGATCCGGGCACATTTTCCTGCGCCTGCCAGCGCAGAATATCTCCCCAGTCACTGTATTTTGGAAGAAGTACTTTGGGTATGCGCGTTCCCGATAAACTCGTTGTAAATAGTGACTGCCGGATTTCATGGTTACGAACCTGGTATACGTATTCGTCAGACTGATAGGATTTTATTTTATCGGGCCATCCCTTCAATAATTTTCGACTGACCGGCGTGAGTAAATTTTCATAATGAGTTATCCGGCTTTGCAATTCTTCCCGGGCGGAATCCGTTTTTATTTCTGCCAAAGCACCGGTTAGTTTATATAAGGTCGATGCAATGGAACTTTGTTCTATCACCAGCTGATTATATTCCCGGATGCTTTCATGAATTTCGCTGAGGTATCTCACGCGGGCTGCCGGAATAATAGATTTCTCCCATTGTCCGTTCGCTTCCGGAAGGCGAATGGAAGACAGGAATCTGTGCGAAGCACGGTCATCTATTATTTTCATCAGGCGCATAAATAAATCCTGTGTGCCCGCGTCGTTAAATAAAGAAGCTGTTGTGCCGATCACCGGAAGTTCTGCATCCTTTGCATTCCATAGACCATGATTTCGTTTGTATTGTTTTCTGACTTCGATCAATGCGTCAGACGCGCCCGGCTTGTCTGATTTATTGATGACGATGATGTCAGCATAATCGAGCATATTTATTTTCTCCAGCTGGCTGGCCGCACCGTATTCCGGGGTCATCACATAGAGTGAGACATCACAAAAATTCAGGATCGAAGAATCGCTTTGGCCCGTGCCTGCCGATTCCAGCAGGATCAGGTCAAAGCCGGCGTTCCGGCAGATGTCCAGCGCATCCTGCACATAAGCACTCAGTGCCACATCGGTTTCGCGTGTGGCCAGGGAACGCATGTATGCGCGGGGAGAATGGATGCTGTTCATGCGGATGCGATCTCCCAATAAAGCGCCGCCCGTTTTTTTCTTTGACGGATCTACAGAAATGACCGCGATCGTTTTTTCCGGAAATCCATTTAGGAAGCGCCGCACGATTTCATCGGTTACACTGCTTTTGCCCGCGCCGCCTGTACCGGTGATGCCGACGATCGGGGGTTGACGGTTGATGGTTGACGGTTGACGGTTATCGACGACCGATGATGGTTGGCGGTTGGCGGTTGGCGGTTGGCGGTTTACGCTTGATGGTTCAACATTTTCGGCATGCGTGATTGCACGCGCAATGCGTCGTATCTCTTTGTATTCTCCAAGAGGAAGTTTTCCGTTCCAGTTTTTTTCAGAAGACCAGAATATCCCGTTATCAGTCCGAAATGTTTTTTCCGTTTCCCGGATCAGGTCGTCAATCATTCCTTCGAGACCCATGGTGCGACCGTCATCGGGAGAATAGATGCGGCTGATTCCATCCTCCTGCAGTGTTTTTATTTCCGAAGGAAGAATGGTGCCTCCCCCTCCTCCGAAAATGCGGATATGACCGCAGCCGCTTTGATCGAGAAGGTTGCGGAGGTATTTGAAAAACTCCATATGTCCGCCCTGGTAAGAAGTCAGCGCAATGGCCTGTACGTCTTCTTCGATGGCTGCTTCGGCAATTTCATGTACACTTCTGTTGTGACCCAGGTGAATCACTTCCACTCCTTTGGATTGCAGGATACGGCGCATGATATTGATAGCTGCATCGTGCCCGTCGAAAAGAGAAGTAGCTGTTACGATCCGTAAACGCTGATTGGAATGATTCATAAAACCGTCTGAATCAACAAATTTAGCCTAAAAAACTAATGGGTGTTAGTTTCCGCCTGCAGCATAGATAGCCTATCGGGTCAAGTATCTAAATATCCGATTAGTATTTTTATGCCTTTCCCGATCCTGTTTGCGGTATGCATGGATCTGATCCCATTATTCCACCGATGAGCCAATTATTTCGCTGTTTGAGCCAATTATTGGCCGGTTGAGTCCATTTCCTGTCGCATCACCAGGGTATAGAGAGCGCCCGCGCCCCGGGTTGCCGGCGGTGTAATGATATTCAGTCTGACCAGCTCCTGCAGGTCCCGGGTAGCCGTTGGCTTGGAAACATCGCAGATTTTTTGGTAGACAGCATTGGATATGTTTCTATTCCGGGACAGATATTTAATGACTTTCTTTTGCCGGATATTTATCCGGGTATCCTGGAGGAAGGAGCTGATATCCAGTTTTTTTACAGAGTCTTTTTTCCCGTGTATTGACATGTATTCCGCTATGGCAGCGTGATATACAGATTTTCCATGCCCTAACATGTAGGCCGCTCTTTTCACCGGATCATTTATAATATCACTTGCGTAAGCGCTGGCTTCGGCAAAAATTTTCTGAAATCTGGTTTGTTTTTTGTTGTATTTTACCTGGCTGCGATCGGGATATGTACTAACCTGGGTTTTACCGTCGACTTGTTTAAATACCCATTCTTTCCCAATAGCGCCTCTAAGTCCGGCGGTTACGTAGTTTTCTTCAGATATTGCCATAACGGGCTTTTTTCCTTTTAACGAACGGTCTTACCTGTTATTACGTTCTCTGGCGTCTTTTTTCATCTAAAATCCAAATAAGCATCGTCTAAGATATAGCCCGTGATCGCCTGGTCATTTGCTAAAGGGTTTTTATTGACAGTTTGGTCTTCTTTCGCCATTGCATATTGAATGTCAATACTGAAACCGTTTTTCGATTACATAGGTTCCCGCATATATATCGTGGAGCGACCTGTTCTGGTCATTTGAAAAAAAAGTGATCGTATCGGCAACAAACAAAGCAACCACTATAATATTGAGAATATATAAGGCGGGGTTTGTGCTTACTATATAATCATTGTAATCCTTATAGTGATGAATGGAATCCAACTGGCCGGAAAAATAAACCTTCAGTGTCAGGATCTGCTGGATAATACTCGGAACGAGATAAAAGCTCACCCTTCTCAATTCTTCTGTCAACGTTACTTTTTGAAATTGATTTCCAACCACCTGAATACCTACGGCCATTTTGCCCAGCGTAGCGCCATATTGATATTCCATAAAAGGCTTATAAGCGATCGTGATGATAGAAGTAAGGACAAATACCCATGGAATTTTCCATTGAATGACATTGAAATAGGTGACCGGAAGTATGATGATGATAATGATCAATCCATCCGCGAGGAAGGCGCCGAAGCGAATCCAGAATTTTGCAAAAACAATATCCGCATCCGGAAACAAAGGTTCATCTTCTGGAAATGGTTCATTCATAAGTTGTGCTGTTACAATGAAATTAGTACTAAAAAATGCTTTGGCAAGGTGGATGGTCTTAGGCCCTCCTTCGCTGAAGTTTCGGAGGACGATGCGGTTGGCCCTCCTTCGCTAAAGCTTCGGTGGGTAAAACAGTTGGCGGTTGATGGTTTCTTCGATGACCGTTGACCGATGACCGTTGACCGGATGGGCGGATTGACGTTAGACGTTACGAAGCCTTTCTTTCATAGCTTTGAAAGAGAATCTTTATCATGAAAATTGACGCAGAAGTTTTTTTCTGGAAATATGAAAAGCAATTCCTTCATCCGCTGATCAGGGAAAACAAATTACTTCAGCAACAATACCTGCCCGAACAGATTATCCAAAACCTGCAGCGAAACGGAATGGACGGATGTATCGCTTCTTCGGCCGAAGACGCTGAAGTCCAAACCCGCTTTCTGTCTGAACTGGCTTTAACGCATCCGGAAATACGCGGGGTGGTTGGATGGATTGATGTATACAATGATGGCGCGGCAGATAAAATTCATGAATTCCAACAATATACAGCGATTAAAGGTTACCGGATTGATGCCGTCAGAATAGGGTCTATTCCGCCATCGGCCATGGATTTGTTTCTGGCCAGTCAATACAGTCTGGATCTTACGCTGGGAAGTGAAACGGACATTTCTCATTTGAATGGTTTGCTTTCCGCTCATCCGGATCAGTCATTTATTTTACGGGATGCCGGTCATGCGGATGCGAAACAACCACCATCCAAATCCTGGGAGATGAATATCCGGGGCCTGGCAAAAAATCAAAATCTAACCTGTAAATTATCCGGCCTGTTTATACACGGTCCCCGCAAAAACTGGAAACCCACCGATTTTTATCCTTTTCTGGATATACTCTTTGATGCATTTGGAACGGACCGTCTGCTTTTTTCCAGTGAATGGCCTTTTCTCCTGCTTACGGGATTGTATATACAATGGAAGAGTCTGATTGAAAAATATATGGAAAGATTTCTTCCGGAAGACCGGGAGAAAATATTTGGCGAAAATGCCCGGCGGCTCTACCGCATCTGAAAAATTATTCTATTAACTTGAACCGATGAAGACAAGATTGCTTTCCTTCCATATCAGTTTACTGGTTTGTTTATTTTTTCAAATGTCATCGGCACAGACCGGTTCCGGCATCAACCCCTGGGTGATCAGCGCGGTTCCGGATCCGGCCAATTATTATGGCGTGACCGTCGCCAACGGGATGATCGGCATCGTGTCTTCCCCGCAGCCATTCCAGGTAAAAGATGTGGTATTGGCCGGCGCCTACGATTTATATGGACGGGGGCGTGTGAGTAATTTTCTCAAAAGCTTCAATCTGCTCAATATGCACTTCAATGTGGACGGAGCGGAGACGAATGCAAAAAATATTTCTTCCCTTACACAAACGCTGGACATGCAGCGCGCCAGTTTCACGACTTCTTTCAATATCAGGGATAAAGCATCTGTTACATATACTTACTATGCTCTTCGCCAGTTGCCGTATACTGTTTTGATGGACATCACGGTGGTTGCAAAAAAAGACATTGAGATAGAACCGGCCAGTGTGATGGAGGCGCCGGATGCCCTGCGTGATGTTCAGAATTATTACAATGAAATCGACAGGCCGCATGTGGTGATTTCGTTGCTTACTTCAACTGCCAGATCTCCGACGGGAAAATTGCTGATGTGTGCCTCGAATACTTTTATTTTCAGTGAACCACATGGTCAGGAGCCGCGGCTGATACATGAGATGTGGGATAACAATATGCATCTGCTGAAATTCAAGCGCAAGCTCAAAGCGGGTGAAACCTACCGTTTTTCCATCGCCGGCTCTTCCATTACTTCTGCGCATGATGAGGATCCCCTGAATGAAGCCGAACGACTGACCATCTTTGCCAAACTTCAGGGCACGGAGCGCCTCATTGCATTTCATGAAAAAGCATGGAGCGAAATCTGGAAAACTGATATACAGGTTACCGGTGATGAACAGGCGCAACAGGATATTCATAGTATGCTGTATCATCTCTATTCATTTACGCGGGAAGGAACTACATACAGTCTCTCACCCATGGGACTGAGCGGATTGGGATACAACGGCCATGTTTTCTGGGATGCTGATTTATGGATGTTTCCGGCGCTGCTGGTATTACACCCTGAGATGGCAAAGTCCATGGTCGAATACCGGTATGAACGTCTGGATGCCGCCAGGAAAAATGCCTTTTCGCATGGATATAAAGGTGCCATGTTTCCCTGGGAATCTGCTGCCAGTGGCGTGGAGGAAACACCGGTATGGGCATTGAGTGGTCCCTTTGAACATCATATCACTGCCTGTGTGGGGCTGGCCGCCTGGAATTACTATTGTGTTACGCAGGACAAAGTCTGGCTCCGCGAAAAAGGATGGCCCATCATGTCGGCCACTGCTGACTTCTGGGCTTCCCGGGTGGAAAGAAACGGGCCGGGCCACTATGATATCAAAAATGTAGTTGCAGCGGATGAATGGGCAGAGAATGTCGACAACAATGCGTTTACCAATGGAGCTGCGAAAGTTTTATTACAGCATGCCACAGAAGCAGCCGCCATACTCGGATTAAAAGCAGATCCGGACTGGATCGTTGTATCAGACAACATTCCGATTCTTCAACTGGGAGGCGTTACCAGTGAACATGCAAGCTATCATGGAGAAGGAATTAAGCAGGCGGACGTAAATCTGCTGGCATATCCCTTAAAACTTATCACGGATCCGGCCCAGATAAAAAAAGACCTTGTTTATTATCAGTCCCGGGTTCCGAACCAGGGAACACCGGCGATGACCCAGGCCATTTTTGCTTTATTGTACGCGAGGCTCGGACAGGGTGATACAGCTTATCATTTCTTCAAAGACGCCTATATTCCAAATTTAAATCCGCCTTTTCGCGTGATCGCGGAAACCAAAGGTGGCACCAATCCGTATTTTGCTACAGGAGCCGGTGGTATTTTACAGGCCCTGCTGATGGGATTCGGCGGCCTGGATATTACGTCGTCCGGCATTGTACAAATCCCTTCCAAACTGCCGGCCGGCTGGAAAAAGCTGACCATAACGGGTGTGGGACTGGATAAGAAAAATTACAGCGTTCAATAAAAAATAGTATTTTAGCGCCCACTGTGAAGAGAATTGCTGCCATACTGCTTTTGATTTTACTCCTGTTCAACTGGGTTGGATACGAATTCTACACTGCCATCCTGCAGGACCATGCAGACAAAACCATGGTTGCAAATCTGGATCAAAACAATTACACCGACGCCGAACTGATTTCCATAAAAGTTCCTGCCACCCATCTTTCTTCCTATGTCAATTCAAAGGAGTTCCAGCGTGTTGATGGCAAGATTGAAATTGAGGGCGTACAATACAATTATGTGAAACGCCGGTTCAGCGAAGATTCTTTGGAACTTCTTTGCATCCCGAACCGGACGGCTACGAGTATTCAGACTGCCAAAAATGAATTTTTTAAACTGGTGAATGATTTGCAGCATCCGGGCCAGTCAAAGAAATCAGATCAGCATAGTTCTTCATTTAAAGGATTCAGCGCAGAATATTTTTCCAACTCCCAATCCTTTGCCATTTCGGCCCTGATGCTCATCGGGCAAAAAACAAGGGATCATTACCTGCTGCAGATTCCATCTGTATATCTTACACCTGCAGGTCAGCCACCGGACTTTGCATAAAGCGTAATTTAAAACGCTTTTTTTCCTGCCATCGCGGGACATTCCTTTTTTCAACAAGATCACCATTATGAGATATTTATTAGCCGCTATTGCGCTATGCGCAGTAGCAGTAACGGGATGCAACCGTAAATCGGATTACGATGCTATTTTTAAAAATCCCATTTTATACAGTAAAACCGTGTACCAGTTAAACACGGTTGTGATGGGTAATAATTTCAGCCCCATCGTGGCTTCGCGTAACTACACGTATGCCAATGTAGCCGCCTACCAGGTGGTTGCCGGTGGATATCCTGAACAATACGAATCCCTTTCCGGTCAGTTGCGTGGATTAAGCATCACCCCGTTACCTGATAAAAGCAAACCTGTCGATGTGGAATTTGCCGCGCTACTGGCATTCTGCAAACTTGGTGAAGCCGTTACTTTTCCTGCCGGAAGTATGCAGGATTATGTAGACAGTCTGAAGAAACTGGCTCAGGATCATGGAATGCCCGAAGAAATTTTAAATAACTCGATCGCTTATGCCGATACGGTCGGTGCAGTTGTCATGGGCTGGAGCAAGGCTGATCATTATCTGCAAACACGGGGTGCATCAGAATATACCGTGATGGATTCTCCCGGCAGATGGGTGCCCACGCCTCCTGCTTATTCCGCTGCCGCTGAACCACACTGGCGCGAAATACGGCCCATGGTACTGGACAGCTCAAATATGTTTGCAGCGCCTGCTCCATACGCATTTAATATTACAGATAAGAACAGCGATTACTACAAGCAGGTCATGATGTCGAAGAACGCTATTGACAGCCTGACACCGGAACAGATTCACATCGCTGATTTCTGGGACGACAATCCATTTAAACTAAATGTATCCGGCCACCTGATGTTTGGAACAAAAAAGTTTTCTCCTCCGGGTCACTGGATGAGCATCGTTGGGATCGCTGCAGAAAAAGCAAATGCGGATTTCGGTACAACGGTCACTGCATTTACGAAAACGGCCATCGCATTATTCGATGCCTTCATTCAATGCTGGGATGTTAAATATGAATTTAATACGGTGCGGCCAGAAACCGTGATCAATAAATATATTGATGCCAACTGGCGCCCACATTTGCAAACGCCTCCTTTCCCTGAATATACCTGTGGTCATTCTACGGGATCTGCTGCTGCGGCAGAAGCGCTGACCAGTGTATTCGGAGACAATTTTAATTATACCGATACCACAGAACTGGAATTCGGTATCAAGAGCCGTTCATACAAATCATTCCGGGATGCCGCTGACGAAAACAACCGTGCGCGTTTTTACGGAGGTATCCATTTCCATCATTCCTGTCTGATATCTACTCAACTGGGAACAAAAGTGGGGGACCTGGTTGTTCAGAGACTCAAAATGAAAAAAAGCAAAACATCATAAATCCTTCAATTATCATTAATCATTAACCTGTCCTGTTCTAATCAAAACTTAACTACCGCGAAATGAAAAAGAAAACATTACTACACTTCTCACTGGTCCTGGGGTTTACCCTGGTTGCTTCGCTGGCTAAAAGCCAGACCGCAGATGATGCGATTATGATGGGGAAGAAACAATGGTGCAATGGCCTTACCTATATGAATTCCAGCTGGAAGAATTATTGGGAGGGAACATTGAAGAGAGAAAATTTAAACCTGGGGACCGTCAGTACACAGTCTCTCATGTTTATGAGCACCTATGGTATTACCAATAAACTAAATGCCATTGTATCGGTTCCCTATATATGGACCCATGCTTCCGCCGGTACTCTGCACGGACTGGAAGGATTCCAGGATATTGAAATGAATATTAAATATGAATTCCTGGGAACCAAAGTTGGCAAAAACGGTCATTTATTACTCTTCGTTGTCGGCGGATTAAGTACTCCGCTTCAGAATTATGAAAATGATTTCCTCCCCATGTCCATCGGAATGGGAAGCACTAATCTGTCCGGAAGACTAACGGCAGATTATCAAAACGGAATATTCTTTGCGACTGCCTCCAGTGCTTTCGAATGGCGGAGTGATGTCACGATCGACAGAACATCCTATTACACTGACCAGATCCACTATACGAATAAAGTGGATATGCCCAACCAGTTGCACAGTAACCTGTTTGTGGGAATCCGCAAACCGAACCTGATCGTACAGGCACAGCTATTAAACATGTACACATTTGGCGGAACTGATATTCGAAGAAATGATATGCCCTTTGCAAGTAACCAGATGAATATGACTTCAGTCGGCGGTCACGTAAAATATTTTTTCTCATTCCTTCCGAATCTGGCCATTGTAGCTGATGCTGATTTTACGGTTGCGGGTAGAAATGTGGGCCAGTCGAACATGTATTCCGGCGGTCTTTATTATGTTATCAGTTTATAAACCAGATAAAAAAATTATAATGAAAAATATATTCTATTCTTTAACTGGTCTGATTGGTCTGACGATGTTTGCAGCAGCCTGCCAGAAAGATGTAAGCAATCGTACAACCAATTTGCCGGCTCTGCAGTCTTCCAA
This sequence comes from uncultured Bacteroidota bacterium, assembly GCA_963759335.1. GTDB lineage: Bacteria > Bacteroidota > Bacteroidia > Chitinophagales > Chitinophagaceae > Puia. The sequence continues at coordinate 268,553 of CAVWYU010000017.1, read as the reverse complement.
TTTGGATTTGAATGCAGGCACCTGGAAGCCGGTCCTTTTATCCAGGCCCGATAGTTTTGCAGTTGCTGCACCTGTTGCGACCACGTCTCCTCTTTATGTAGCGGATCTTTTTGAAATCAAAGCACTTCAGAAGAGTCTGACCAAGGATCAGGAAAACTCGATTAAATACTGGGCTACCGGTGGCGTGTTGAGATGGAATGAAATTATGCGCGGACTGGTTGCCAAATATAATCTTCCCGTTGTAGCAAGCGATGATGGCACCTATGCCATTCCCAATGCAAACAATCCACTGGCTTATCCTCTTTTTCCTTTTACAAATCCTCCCTATGCGGCCAGAGCCTATGCTTACATTAGTGCCGCACAATACGATGCATTGCTGGCATGCTGGTTTTATAAAACAAAATATAACAGGGCTGCACCTTACAATTTCGACTCTGCTGTTTCCGCCAAATTCGTCAACAAAACGGACCTGCCTTCTTATCCGTCTGAAGCTGCGGTTTTAGCAGGTGTTACGGCAGAAATGATGAAACTTTTATTCCCTGGCGAAATTGGTAATATTCAAAATATAGCTGTGCAACAGGAACAGGCGGCTATCATGAGCGGAGCTGCTACGCGTGCTGATGTTACCGCCGGCGAAGCGCTGGGCAGGCAGGTTGCACAAATGTTCATCACCCGTGCCAGGGGAGATAATGCAGGGAAAGCCGTTGGAACACCTACTGACTGGGCCAATTTTGTGGATGTAACAAAAGGTCAGGGCCTGATACCATGGTATAGCCTGGAATCGCCTCAACGTCCGCCGATGCTGCCGCTGTTTGGTAAAGTAAAGCCGTTTTTATTCGACTCTGCAACTGTTGTCAGTCTACGTCCGGAGCCACCTCCTGCTGTCGGATCAGACCAGATGAACAAGGATGTGGCTGAAGTAAAACAATACGTGAATAACGTGACCCGAAAAAATATTGGCATCGTAGAATTTTGGGCAGACGGTGTAGGTACGTATACCCCTCCGGGTCACTGGAATGCGATCGCTGCGGAAGATTTTATAAAACAAAATTACAGCGAAGTAAGATGGGCAAGAAATCTGGCATTACTCAATATGACGGAGATGGATGCCGCCATCGTATGCTGGGATGTTAAATTTCATTATTTCAATGCAAGACCTTCTCAGGTAGATCCGTCGATAAAAACACTAACAGGTATTCCCAATTTCCCGGCCTATATATCCGGCCATTCTACATTCAGTGGAGCGGCGGCGACCATATTGGGTTACCTGATTCCTGAAAATGCCGATAAATATGCAGCGATGGCTGAAGAAGCAGGGTTGAGCCGGCTGGTTGGCGGAATTCATTACAGAACAGATTGCGATGAAGGTCTGACGGTGGGAAATAAGGTAGGAGGATATGCGATTTTGAAAGCGCAAAACGACGGAGCTAATTAAAATTTTTTTCTATGTTTTAAGCAATTAAGACCCTTCGATTCTTCGCGGGGTCTTTATAAAGCCTAAGGCGCAAAGCGTAAAGCTTAAAGCGATCATTCATAGATAACTGTTTAAAAACAATTGTGAGCCAGACTTTTGAAACGAGTGAAACCGATTTATATTTTTAGAATACAAAGAAGATGCAAACTTTAAATAACAATCAAAAAATACATTATACACTCCGGGTTGCTGCGGCGATGTGTTTTATTGGCCATGGAACTTTTGGAATCATTACAAAAGCCATCTGGTGTAATTATTTTGCCGTATTCGGTATCGACAAAGTGCACGCCTATCAATTAATGCCCGTATTGGGCACGGTGGATATTCTTCTGGGCCTGGTGTTGCTTTTTAAACCTGTTCGCGCAATAGCAGTCTGGCTGGTCATCTGGGGTATGGTTACTGCCTCCTGTCGCCCCCTTTCCGGTGAACCCTTTGCCGAATTCATCGAGCGTGCCGGGAACTATGGTGCACCTCTTGCGATGCTGGTTTTAGCGGGTGGAATAAAGTGGAATATGAAATGGCTTTTCTCTTCAGTCGATCCCCGGGAGCCGGTGTCTGAAAAGTCCCTGAGCCGGGTGAAACTTCTTCTTCGTTTTACCGTATTTCTTTTATTGGTGGGTCACGGTTGGCTGAATCTGATTCAGAAGCCAGGTTTGATCAATCAATATACCGCCCTTGGGTTTTCCAATCCCGTGAATGTGTCGTTGTTAGCCGGGATATTTGAAATCATGGCCGCCATTGCCGTTTTGGTTAAACCTGTCAGGCCCCTGATCGTTGTTTTTTTAATCTGGAAAATGGGTACAGAATTATTCTATCCCCATTTTGAAATATTCGAATGGGTTGAAAGAGGCGGGAGCTATGGAACAATTCTTGCATTGTGGCTTTGTCTGGATCCCACCTTCAAAACTGCCAATGGATTTACAAAACAAAGAACATTTTCCGTTCATCAGTAACGGATAAATATAAAGTTTCTAATCAATCGTCATAAGCAATAAAATCCCTGCGATTCTTCGCGGGGATTTCAATTTTAGTGTTATAGCCCGCGCAATATCGATGACCGATGATCGATGACCGATGATCGATGACCGATGACCGTTCTCAGAAAATCATAAGACACTTCCATACTTCCATTCTTCCATACTTCCATACTTCCATCCTTGCCTGTGACTTAAAAATGTAACTTAGTATCATTAAGCTCCCTGATGAAGTCCCTTTGCACCATACTGTTTCTGCTTTTGACTTCATACGCTGGCGATCAGTTCCTGCAGCCCGCAACTCCGCACAAAATTTATGGGGACCTGTTTACAGAAGTACAGATGAAGAAAGTATTTTCTGATGAAAAAACTTTTGTTGACTGCATTCCGAAAAGAAAACCGGTTGATATCATGTATGATTACGGAATACTGCGAAAGATGGATCAAATTAAATACAGATATTTATAAAAGTACCGGTAAACTAATGAAGAAATATAATGTTACAGATATTACAAAGGAACCGGGGAGTTTGGAAAAGGAAGACCCTGACGGATTTGCATGGACAAATGGCGTTTTGCTGAAGTTGATCAGCGTATACGGAAACTAAGTATGGGAGTATGGGAGTATGGGATAGGGAGTTAATAGTTCCTTAACGGGATAACTGATTCAAAACCGTCAACCGATCCGCATGTGCGGGATTAAACGCCAACCAAATATATGACCGACGAATATTTCATGTTACAGGCACTGAAGGAGGCTAAAAAGGCCTATGATGAAGGGGAAGTTCCTGTGGGTGCTGTTGTTACCATGAATGAAAAAATTATTTCCAGGGGTCATAACCAGGTAGAGAGATTGAATGATCCTACAGCGCATGCAGAAATCATCGCCCTTACTTCTGCATTTAATTTTCTCGGGTCAAAATATTTGCCGGACGCGTCGATATATATTACGATTGAACCCTGCCTGATGTGTGCCGGTGCGCTTTACTGGAGCAAAATTCTGAAAGTAGTTTATGGGGCTTCCGATATCAAAAACGGATACAGGAAATATGTTGAACCTTGTCCATCACTGGAACAAATCGGGGTTGCCCCCCGACCTTTTCATCCGAAAACAATTGTTTTGGACGGTATTCTCAGCGAAGAATGCGCAAATCTGATGAAGGATTTTTTTAAAGCAAGAAGATAAAATTTCCCCCTGGCATTTGTTTTGACATATCAACCTTTGATCAGTAATTTTGTTAACCTTCATCAGAGAGTATTCTCTTTAATTAAAAAATAAAACCATGGCATTTACCCTACCTGCACTTCCTTATGCGCCCGCAGCTCTTGAGCCGCATATTGACGCGATGACGATGCAGATACACCACGATAAGCACCATCAGGCATATGTTGACAATCTTAATAAAGCGGTAGCCGGAACCCCCAATGAAAATAAGTCACTGGAGCAACTGGTGAGTATTGCCGGAACCCTGCCGCCTGCCATTCGTAATAATGGTGGAGGCCACTGGAACCATAGCTTTTTCTGGGAAATCATGGCACCCAATGCCGGCGGCAAACCGACCGGAAAACTTTCTGAATCGATTGACGCGGATTTTGGATCCTTTGATGCGTTTAAAGAAAAATTTACCCTGGCAGCCACAGGTCGTTTCGGAAGCGGATGGGCCTGGCTAGTAGAACAGGATGGTAAATTGTTAATTTCCTCAACTCCCAATCAGGATAATCCCCTAATGGATATTGCTGAGGTGAAAGGCACACCCATTCTTGGTGTGGATGTTTGGGAGCACGCTTATTATTTAAAGTACCAGAATCGTCGCCCCGAATACCTGGGCGCATTTTGGAATGTTATCAATTGGACAGAAGTAAATAAAAGATACGAAGCCTCCCTTTAGGAAAGCCTGAAGGTCCTGATATAACTTCAGATCCCGTTTCGCTTTCATTTTACCACCGGGTGGATGGGCAAACGGGATCTTCCTGTTAAAAAAACGTATATGAAAAAAATGTCCGGTCTGCTCCTCTCTGCTCTCTTTTTTCTGGGCGCCTGTTCCTCACATCAAAAAAAAGTTTTGCTTTATGCCGATAGTAAAATCCAGGTTGACGAATCGCAAAAAAACATCACAGTTGAGGATGGAACTACCCAGGTTGAACAGGAATTAAACTTTAACAGCGGTGATCCGGTAGTTCTGAATATTACAAGTCCCAAAGGAAAATATACGCTCGAAGTAAAAGAAGATGGTCTGTTTCTCGCTAACCTCAAAAAAGACACCGTTGTCGGCAGCATGCAGCACACCGGTGAGTCGAGACATACACGTATAACACAAGAGGAATTACAATTACAGCTTGACAGTCTGAATAAGCTGGTAAAAGGCGAGAATATTTCTGCCGCCGCGAAAAACTATTTTATACCTCCAGGCCAGGTAGCAAAGATCTCCAGCTTTACAAACGCCAAAATATTCGGTCCGTATCAGCCTGTACCCTCGGCTTTTGACGCATCTTCCGTTCCTGAAATTTATAAATTTTATAATCTTTCGGAAGAAAAGGAAATCATCGCCAAACTAACGGAGATGAGTAAGTACAAATATGAAAAGGGAGACGGAAAGGGAGGCAGCAAGGCCGATGACGATGACGATTCCGTTTATACGATTCACCCCACTAAAAAATAAGGTTGGCCCACGTTCGCTACAGCTTCGGCGGGTAAAGCGGCTAATATTGAGTTGACGCCTGACAGGTAAGAATTCAATGTATTAGCACTTCCAGACTTCGAGTCTTCCACACTTCCATACTCATTTAACAGGATCATGCCCATGGCGGCCCCAGGGGTGGCAACTGGAAATCCGGCGAATGGCCATCCAGCCACCACGTAACAAACCATATTTTTGAAAGGCTTCGATCGCATACGCTGAACAAGTGGGTGTAAACCTGCATTTCGGACCGAGCCAGGGAGAAATAGCCACCTGATAAATCCGGATCAGGAAAATCAACGGGTAACTAAGTATTTGCAGGATTCTTTTCATATAAAACCTTCACCAGTTTATCCAGCAGTTTTTTTAAAGGCTCTGAAATTTCATTGTAGCCAGCCATTTCCCGCCCGGTATAAATAAAGAACAGATAAAGACAGTAATCGTTTTTCAGAATCCCCGTTTCCAGTTCTTTTTTCTGAAGCCGGTACGCTTCCCGGCTCAGCCGTTTGATCCTGTTTCTGTCAACAGCCCTCGGGAAGTTCCTGGAACTCACGGTAAATCCTGCTTTGACAGTTCCACTGCCCTGCTCTGTGCGATAAAGCAAACGGAAAGGGAATAAAGTAATTTTTTTCCCGGTTTCGAATATCTGATCAATCTGTTTTCTGCTTTTCAGCCGTTCAGATTTACCCAGTGAATATGGTTTGCTGTTGCTCAAAGGATGGTTAAAAAATAAAAGCCCCGGTAAAGGGGCTGGAATATCATTATTTTAGATGACTGTAATCCTTGGTTGGCGGTTGGCGGTTGGCAGTTGGCTTTACACTTTATGCCTTTCGCTTTAAGCTTAGATTACTTTCCTCCGGACTCATCCGAAACTGTCAACTTCGCACGTCCCTTGGCACGGCGGCTTGCCAATACTTTGCGTCCATTCGCAGTTTGCATGCGTTTACGAAATCCATGAACTGTTTTGCGACGACGAGTATGTGGTTGGAAAGTCCGTTTCATTGTATTATTTTTTAACTCTTTTTCCCTGATAATCAGGGATTTCCCCTTTTCGGGACCCAGCCAGCGGCTGAACTCCTTTTAAAGGGACGGCAAAGCTAAAGAATTCCTGTCTGATTGCCAATAATAAGTAAGCCGTTTTTATCAATAATTAGCTGCAAAATAGCCCTGGGTCAGGTTTGCGGTCGGACCACTGCCGAGCGGGCTGGCCATGAAACTAAATGTCCCCGAGATCCTCCGGGTGTTAACGTCATTGGAGATAATGGTAACGGTTCCTCCCGACTGGGAAAGCAGTGTGACCGTGGGATCGGGGTTATAAACACCCAAATATACTCCTGTATTAAAATCGAGATTATAGGTTCCGGCGGTTATGTTGGAAGGAAAAAACAGCCCAACATCCTGTGTACCTGAATATCCGGCTATCAGCATCTGACCGGCTGAATCGGATATCAGCACATCGGTTGCAAAAAATTTAGTGCCGTCGACTGTTACTTCCAGGGTATCTTTCAGCGTTCCGGGCGGTGGCGACACGCGCACAATTCCTTCTGTGTAGGGAACATAATCAAAAACACCCTTCGCGACTGTTTCTGTGGAGTTATCTGCGGGATTTGTAAGGGTAAACTCAAAGCTGCCGCTTACAACCCTGTCTACCGAATCGATACTTGAAATGATAACTGTTCCGCCTGCTGTTCCGGCATTACTTACATAAACATTCGAGTTGGGGGCCAGCAGGTTTGCATATAAAGCATAAGAGGAAGATTGGGGGCCGAGTGCATACGTCCCTGCTTTGAATGCAGGCAGCAGGATGGAAATCTGGTCACCTGCTTTGCTGACGCCATCAATGGATACTCCGTTACTACTGATCAGTACTACCTGAAGACTATCCGCATTCCATAATTTTCCTCCGATCGTTGCGTAGAAATCTCCTGCTCCGGGACCTGTGCGATTGGTACTCTCGTCACTATTTTCCTTCGTGCAGGCTATGAACGAAATTAAAATAAGGGTTGTGAAAAGAGAGCGTAAGCGCAACTTCATAGTCAAGGTTTAGGGCTTTGAAGTTACAAAAATACTCTTTCCGATCTGACCGCATTTCCATAAAAATATCCGGCATGCCGGTCAAAATCTATATTGTCATCGGTTGTATAAAAAGAAAGCTGGTGACCTTTACTGCAACGTGCATCTATTTCCGGATGATTAGCCAAATATTTCTGCAGGCTTTCTGCTACAATATCACCCTGAGCAACCAGTTGAATATTCCGCGGGAAATATTTCTTCAGTTTTTCCATGAGCAGAGGGTAGTGCGTACACGCAAGCAAAACAGTATCGATTTCAGCTGACTGTTCCAGCAGTTCGTCTACATATTTCTGCACGAAGTAATCGGCCCCGGCGTTGAGGTGTTCATTATTTTCGATCAGCGGAACCCAAAGCGGGCAGGCCTGCTGAAAGACGGTGACTTCAGGAAAAAACTTTTTTATTTCCAACGTATAGGAGTCTGAATTCACGGTACCACTGGTTGCCAAAATACCTACATGGCCCGTTTTCGACAGAAGTCCTGCTATTTCGGTTGTCGGTCTGATAACACCCAAAACCCGGTTTGGTGTTCCGGAAGATACCAGGTCCTGCTGCTGAATTGTGCGCAGTGCTTTTGCCGAAGAAGTATTACAGGCCAGGATTACGAGCGGACATCCCTTTGAAAAAAACCATTGCACCGATTCTCTTGTGTACTGATAAACGGTTTCAAAAGACCGATTACCATAAGGTGCTCTTGCATTATCTCCGAGGTAAATAAAATCGTAGCCGGGAAGTTTTTCAACGATGGACTTCAAAACGGTCAGTCCGCCATAGCCTGAATCAAAAACTCCAATCGGTTGGGAAGAAGGCATATACTAAATTAATCAACAAAAACTAAAAAGGCCATCCCGCTTTTCCGGGACAGCCTTTTAATATCTTGTAAAACAGTTTATCTCAGGTTCAGTTTCTTTTTTACCAATGGAAGCAGATCGTCAGCAGGTGGTGAAACCAGCATAGCGTCTTTCAGAAAAACATAAGTAAAACCGTTTTCTTTCGCAACGGTTCCAACAATATCCGAAGCTTTTTTCTGTATCGGTGCCATCAGGTCCTGTTGTTTCTGCTGGTAAAGTTGTCCGGCCTGTTGCTGGTAACCCTGCAGTTTCACATAGAGTTCGCCCAACTGCTTTCTTTTTATTTCAATCTGGGCCCTGGTGTATTTTGTTGTATCCTTTGAAGAAAGAAGACTGTCTTTTTCGCTGAATTCGCGTTTCATATCTTCGAAATTCTGATTCAGTGCGCCCTGATATTCCTGCATGGAGGAATCAGCTTTTTTATATTCAGGCATTGCAGTGATCAATTCGCTCAGGCTGATATAACCAAATTTGTTCTGTGCCTGCAACTTGTTCCCGGCGAGTGTAAGGGTGGTTGCTACTAATACAATGGCAACAATTTTTTTCATAATTGCTTTCTGTTTTCTTTGTTTTGTTAATAGTTGATATAATAAATTTGTCTACTTAACCCCGAGTTCTTTGAGAACATCATCACTCTTATCCAGCTTAGGGTCGGCAAAGATAACAGTTATTCCTTCACTTTTATCTAAAATAAAGTCATACAGGCGGTTCACAGCGATTTTTTGTATTGCGTTATAAACCTTGTCCTGCACAGGTTTGATCAGTTCCTGGCGTTTTTTGAATAAATCCCCCTCAAAACCAAACCGTTTGCGCTGGAGATCACGTACTTCCTTTTCATGGTTGAAAAGCTCATCCTCTCTTTTTTTCTTCAAATCATCACTTAACATCACTTCCTCCCCTTCAAAATCCTTGTACATTTTATCCAGAACGGCTTGTTTATCGTCAATTTCTTTTTGCCATTGGGCACTGATCTGGTCGAGCTGTTTCTGTGCAGTTTTGTAATCAGGCATTTTATCGAGAATATATTTTGTATCCACGATCGCATACCGTTGGGCCAGGGCAGCGCAACAAACTGAGAAAACCAGGGAAACTATTAATACAAATTTTTTCATATCAGGAAATTTTATTCGGGTTATTCCGGTTCAACACCTAACATAAAGGTAAACCGGGTTGCATTGCTAAGCGAACCATTTCGAATTCTGTCCAGCCCGATCGCATAGTCGAAACCCAATAACCCGAACATAGGCAGGAAGAAGCGCAGACCCACGCCGACATCGCGCCGCAAACGAAAAGGATTATAACTCTGGTAATCATACCATCCATTGGCGGCTTCAAAAAAAGTTTCCCCATAAATCGTGCTGCTCGGATTGGTAACAAATGGATAGCGCATCTCCAGCGTATACTTATTAAACATCGTAAAAAACTGGGTTGCTCCGGTTGCTTCGGGGTTGATTCTCGGGTCGGAATTCTGGTATACAGGGTAACCTCTTTGTGAAATGATATCATAACCCAGTAATCCGAAGTTGTTGGTGAGGCCCGCATCTCCCAACTGAAATCTTTCAAACGGAGAAAAATTCAACTCATTATTATACCTGCCCATGAATCCATATTTCACAGACGCCTTCAACACAAACTGCCTGCTTTTATCGGCGCCCATCGGTTTACCGATTGGTATATACCATTCACTGGTCAGGCGGAATTTCGTGTATTCGGGCAATTCAAATTGTTCCTGTGAAGTATTATAATCCGTTTTAAATAAAGAATAGGGTGGAGTAAACTGGGCACTGATCAGGAAATTTGAACCAGACCTCGGGTAAATGGGCTGATCTACAGAATAGCGGCCCAGCGCCACTTTGAAGCTAAGGTTGTTGGAATATCCGTTCCTGAAATCAGGCGAGAACAGGGAATAGTTTGTCAGATCGTACAGCGTATAATTCAATGAATAGGTCAGCGTAAAATAATCATCCGGCCATTTCAATTGTTTGCCGAGGGCAATGACAACACCGAAATTTTTTAGTGAGTTGGTATCGCTGTACGCATATTTTGCAGTAGTGTAATTATATCCACCCGTACGGAATGCGCTACGGTAAAGACTTACCGTGAGTGAGTTTCTTTTTTTGCCGCCCAGCCATGGTTCGGTAAATGAAAGATTGTATGACTGATAGGCTTTCCCATTCGCCTGTACACGAAGACTTAGTTTTTGTCCGTCCCCTGTTGGCAGCGGATCCCAGGCAGATTTTTTCCAGATATTATTGATGGAAAAATTATTGAATGAAATCCCGACGGTACCGGTAATTCCGATTCCACCACCCCATCCTGCAGACAGCTCCAGCTGATCGGATGATTTTTCTTCCACCGACCAGTTGATGTCCACCGTTCCATCTTCCTGGTTCGGTACAATACCCGGTGTTACTTTTTCCTGGTTGAAATAACCAAGATTTACAATTTCACGTGTAGAACGAATAATATCCTGCCGGCTGAATTTCTCTCCGGGTATCGTTCTCAGTTCCCGGCGGATTACGTACTCCTTGGTTTTTTCATTCCCGGCGATGGTAACATTTTTTATGGTTGCCTGCGGACCTTCCACCATGCGGATTTCAAAATCGATGGTGTCGTTATATACGGCCGTTTCAACCGGGTCAATTCTGAAGAAAAGATATCCGTCATCGAGGTAAAGATCGCTGACGCCGCCACCTTCCTGGGTAACCTGTTTACCCAGTTTTTTATTGAGGATGTCCAGGTTATAGACGTCACCTTTTTTAATTCCCAATACGAGGGAAAGAACTGTATCAGGATATTTTGTATTGCCCTTCCAGGTTATTTTACCGAAATAATATTTCTGCCCTTCATCCACTTTAATAGCGATGTTCAGCTGATGCTTGCTGTTATACATTAAAGTATCGGAGACGATCACAGCATCGCGGTAACCCTGGGAATTATAATAATCCAGAATTTTCTCCTTGTCATCATTGTATTTTTTTGCATTGAATTTGGCTGAACTAAAAAGCTTAAAGCGGAAATACGGATCCAAAAATTCCTTTGTACCGGTATAAGAAAGAAACCCCCAGGTATCAATATATTGTTTAAAAGTTTCCGGTTTCACCACGCCGTATGAGGAAGAATCCTTTGCCGGATACAGTGTGAGCTTGGTGACTTCGTGTGTATCGTCCAGTTGTTTCTTGAGTCTGGATTGCGAAATATTCTGGGTACCGTAAATGGAGATCTGATTAATGCGGACCTTGGTTCCCTTATCGATATGAAAAGTGAGCGTTTCTGAATTGGGAGTTTTTGGATCGCGCGCTTCACTGATCTGTACAGTAACACCCTGAAAACCTTTATCGGCAAAATATTTCCGGATATTTTCGTCGGCGGTTTGTTTCATGTTCTCCGTGATCACACGTCCCTTAATCAATCCGGTTTTTACTTTTAATTCATCGGACTCGGACTTACTGGCTCCGTCAAAAATAAAATTCGTCAGACGGGGCCTTTCGGTCACGTTGATTTCGATATAGAGCTCGTTACCGGTTATTTTAGTAAAATAGATGGCAATATTTGAAAACAAATTCTGGTTCCACAATTTCTGAATGGCCTTACTGAAATTGTCGCCACCGGGAATAATTACTTTATCTCCAATACTTAATCCGGAAACGGAAATCAGCAGTGACTCATCGAGGTATTTACTGCCGGTAATTTTTAATCCGGCGATGGTATATTCTTTGGGTGTTTTCAGACTTTCCAGGGCGAGTAATTCGGGATCTACGGAAACGGGATGAGTAGTGTCAGCGATAACTGGGTGGGTAGTATCAGTAACCTGTGCCTCGGCATTTGTGATCGTCAATAAGCAGTAAGTAAGCAAAAAAACACCAGTCAATAAACGTCGTAGCATCCGGGCGGGTTTTTTAGAGCGGCAAATTAAGGGGATTAATTAAAAGTGTTTGTTAAAATACAGGCTGGATCAATGATACAGGCCATTTATTCTCAAGCATTTCTGAAGGATTGGGGGTCCTCATCCCAGTTGCTCGCTGGTTTTACCAAATCGTCTTTCACGCGTCTGAAAATCAAGGATGGCCTCGTAGAGATTTTCTTTCCGGAAGTCAGGCCAGAGTACGGGCGTAAAGAATAATTCAGCATAAGCAAGTTGGTATAAAAGAAAATTACTGATCCGGTGTTCTCCGCTTGTCCTGATCATCAATTCAGGGTCGGGAAAATTCCGGGTACAGAGGTATTTTTGAAAACTATACTGGTCTATCGTTTGGGGATCCAGTTTTCCCGCTTTAACATCCAATCCCAGCTGCCTGGCAGCTTCTCCCATTTCCCAGCGACTACTATAACTAAGTGCCATAATCAGGTTTAAACCGGAATTGCCGGCGGTTTCTGATATGGCTTCTTTCAAAACCGTCATTGTTTTTTCCGGAAGCATTTCGGTATTCCCGATCACATGCAGCCGGATATTGTTTTTATTCAACGTCGGTACTTCCTTTCTGATCGTATCGACAAGCAATTCCATCAATCCACTCACTTCTCTTTCGGGTCTTTCCCAGTTTTCAGTGGAAAAGGCATACAGAGTCAGGTAACCGACCCCTAATTCAGCACATGCTTCAACCGTAATCCGCACACTTTCAACGCCATGGTAATGGCCGAACAGCCTATCCTGTCCCTGCCCTTTGGCCCATCTCCCGTTCCCATCCATGATGATAGCAATATGTTTGGGTAATCGGTCGGGGTTTATACTGAATTTCAAAGACTCCATGCCCGTTTTTGAAGGGCACGAAGTTAATTGTTAATGGTTAATTATTAATTGTTAATTATCAAGTATGCAAGTGGATAACAGCCTTCAGCGATCTGGCGGGAGGCGGAGGCGGGAGGTGCGATACACGAATTCTAATCGAAATATCAATCATTTTCAGAAATGTATCAGAACTCCGGTCTTCCCGGTAGAAAAAGAGCCCTGAGATTTACGCTTTAAGCTTAATAAGTCGGGCAACGATAGGAACTCAAATTCATAGAAAACATGATTTCGAGATATAAGAAACCATCATTCTGGTTCTGGTAACCACGCTGGCGGCCCTGAACACCAATGGGGGGTTTTCCGGTTTCATAACTGCGGTCCTGGAGCAGGGCAGCTACAGACGGGGAACCGTCAGGCAGGGTGGGGAAATTATTAATCCCGGCGTACGTTTTACTGACATCGTCGAGATAATCCGTTGTGGTAAAATTATATACAGCTTCAATTCCAATATTCATCCTCGGGTTGAGGTTGTATTTGTAGCCCAATCCCAGGGGGATATAGGCAGCTATATTATTATATGGCTTTCGGTCAGGGTAGGCGGCCGAACCCTGGCCTTCCGTTCCCAGTTCACGGAGATAGTATTTCTGGTCATCCAGATAGGCGTAAGGATCAAAACTGAACATTCCGATACCGATGGTGAGATAGGGGGTTGCCCGGTGGTCACCGTCGCCGGGAATAAAACGGAGAAAGTTGAAATCACCCTGAACACCCAGCTGCCAGATATTAGAATTAAAACTCAGGTTCCGCCTCAGATCGAAAGCATTTTGGGTATTATATACGTCTGAATAACCCAATCGGGCAAACTGTCCCTGTATCCTTACACCGATATAATCGGTTACCTGCTTTCTGAAAAATAGCCCAAAAGCGATTTTGGGGGTATTAAAATGTAAATCGGGGTTAAGATCCCCGAAGTATTGGGAAGCACCCGCCAAAACTCCAAATTCACCCTGGTATACATAACTACGCTCCTGTTGGGCAACGGTACGGGTAACAAAAAAATAAAAAATAATGCCTGTCAGGAAAAACTGCTTCATGTCCGCAAAATAAATGATATTCCTTGCCCGTCCATCGATTCTACTCGCTAACGTCGCAAAATGTATTTTCTTATGTGAGAACTGTTAATTCCTGCGATCAAGTCCCCATGACAGTTTATTGCGCAGTGTCTGCAGAAAATTATTTTCGTTTAGCCTCACCAGGGAGACATCGAATTTTTCGCGCCGGACGGCGAGTTGAACATTTTTATCAACAATTTCTTTTCTTGAATCGAGTGCACACAAAAAACTATCCGACCTTCCTTCTATTTCAAATGAAATAACATTATCATCCGGCACTACGATGGGACGGACGTTCAGATTATGCGGAGCTACCGGATTAATCACAAAACTCCCAGACTCCGGGAATACCACCGGGCCTCCGCAGCTTAGTGAATAACCGGTAGAACCTGTTGGCGTTGAAACAATCAAACCATCGGCCCAATATGTATTGAGAAAATCGCCGTTGAGATATGTATGGATGCGTATCATCGGAGAAGTATCCGTTTTATGAATAGCAAATTCATTCAATCCATAAGGAACTTCACCAAATAAAGGTTTGTTGGCGTCCAGGTGAATCAGCGATCTTTTGTCTGTTACATAAGTCCTTTCTGCCAGTGCCTGTACGGCCAGCAGCATGTCTCCCTTACCGATGCTTGCAAGAAACCCAAGGCGTCCGAAATTTATTCCGATCACCGGAATGTCTTTGTCCCTCACGAATGCAATGGTATCCAGCAACGTGCCGTCGCCACCGAGACTGATTAAAAAATCGATGGATTCATTCAGATCATCTGAATGACGAAAAAATAAAAGATCCGGTGGAAAGCGAAACACATTACTGATGCGTTCATAAAAAGGAAGATACAGGACGGGCTGTATGTGACGACGGTGAAGTTCATCCAGCAACTGCTGGACTTCACCCCGTTCCGATTCTTCAATGATCCGGCTGTATATGGCTACTTTCATTTTATACAATTAATGGTCTGTCAATGATGTTAGAAATCATTTCTAATATGAAAAAATAAACCTTTTTCCCCTAACTGGTTTATACTATACTCGATCCGGAAAACAAAATCATAGAAAGTTACAATATCAACTCCTGCTCCATAAGTGTACAACATGGTATTCTGGAGGCTGTTCAGGTTATTATATTTGTTAAAAACATAACCCAGATCAACATATGTTTTCGCGTATATCCGGAAAGGAATATGGTCATGGGAGGTTTGCCGGAGAAAGGGTATATCGAAACGGACGAGCTCGCGCATGATGGTGTTTCTGTCCAGGAGCAAACCAACGCCATCCACTACATATTTTTCCAGTCCACGCATGTAATAATCGCCGTAACCCAGGAGTGACTGGTTATAAAAAGATTGTCTGAAAGGAATACGAAGCACGCCGAAATTTTGAGTAACGAAGTACATTTTGGGAGCAAAAGAAATTGCTTCTGTTGATTTGGCTATGAGCTGCGTCATATGCATGTCGGCAGAAATACCCCTCTGTAAAATGCTGGTTTCAAAAAGGAAACCCCTGGTAGGATACGGAACATAGTCAATATTGTTATAATTAACACTATAGAAGAATTCCGGGTATACCAGGGACAGTTTATTATTTAAAAAATAATTCGGATTCAGCAGGAGCACCGTACTGTCTATTTTCAACTGATTAAAACTGAGCCGGAAAAAATGTTTTGTACGGATTGCAGGACGATAGTAATATCTCAGTGAGAAGGTGGCCTGTGTCTGCAAATATTTTCCGGCGTTCTGGATACTGTCGCGACTCACAAAAACCTGCTGATTATTTGTTGTGATGACGTTAATTTCCTGTTGACCCGATAAAAGAAATCCGCCACCGAAACCATGAATCAGATTCTTTCCTGTATTAGGACGGTCATAAGCCATTTCAATTTCCCTGGAGTAACCGGTGATCAGCCATATGCGTAAATTGTCATTCCTGCCGGTGAAATTATACTGTGAATATTTTATTCCATAATCGAAGCGGCTGAGACTATAACCCTGCTGTGCCCAGGCTGTAAAGTTCCGATCAACCGGTCTTACATAAGGCAATGGAAAGATGTACCATCTTTCTTTCACCTCGATATTAATATCAGCAATATATCCGCGGAATTCCTTTAGTGAAACCGTCACGTCGTTGAATAGTCTCGTATTGACCAGGTGTTCACGCGCCTGCACGAAATAAATGGAAAGCTGCTGAAGGGTTAAAGAATCGCCGGTTTTAAATGGCAGTTCGCGTGTAATTGTAAATGGTTTGGTTACTCTATTTCCCTGTATAAGGATGTTTCCAACGATAAACAGCCGGCCCTGCGTGGGCGGGACGACAATAACACCGGATGATAGTGTGTCGGGTTTTAGTATGGGGAGGGTATCACTTAAGGGTTGGCGGTTGGCAGTTGGCAGTTGGCGGTTGACGGTTGACGGTTGACGATCGACGGATGATCCCGCAAGTGCGGGAACGGTTGACAGAAAATACTTTACGCTTTCACCTTTAAGCATTGGGCTTAAGACGATCATCAAAATAAAGAGCAGAAGATATTTATCCGATTTTCGGATCATAGGCTTGGTCCCGGGGTCATTACATGGATATCATGGGCGACGAATTAAATGCTCAGATAATTCATCAGATGATTATAATTGCTGCGCAATTCATTTTCATATTGTTCCTCTCCAAAATAGTATTTGATTTTGTATTCATACCGCTGGAAGGTGGCAATGATATCAGATACTTCCATTTTATTGATGCGGAGTGTTATAAAAAAGGAAGAAGTACCGGGTTCAGTATATGTATTTAATTGTGTTACCTGCGCATCATTTGTTTCTACCAGTTTGATGATTTCGGAAAAAGCAAAATTTACGCGGTCCATCTCGAGTACAATGATAGCGCCCGGATCGCCTGCTCCGACGATTTTGTCGGTATGGCGGATTAAATCCAGCGCTGTAATGGAACCCAGATAATCTGATTCTTCGGTCAGCACAGGAACCAGGGTAAGCTGAAATTCACTGCAAATATGCAGGGTGTCCAGCACATGACCGATGCCCTGAACGGATGCATGGCTGAATTGTGTTTGCAGGCTGTTCATTGGCGCATCGTCTGATGGAGCGTCCAGCAGACTGTCCTCATCAATAATTCCCAGTAATTTATTCTCAGAAACAACCGGCAGATGGGCCACATGATGATCCACCATAATATCTTTTGCCAACAGAACGCTGTCTTCCGGATTCAGATGCGGAATATCTACTGATAGAATGTCTAGATTTAACACAGCAAGGGTTTTAGTGATAAGATCTTATCTGTCTCATGCCACTGCTGCAGGTTCGTTTAGTTTGGTCAGAAACTGGTGTAATATCTCGTTGAATTCGGCCGGAACCTCCATCATGGGTGCATGTCCGCACTTGTCAATAAAATGCAATTCGCAATGGGGAATCAGACGTTGAAATTCTCTTCCTACAAAAGGAGGTGTTATACCATCGTTGGCTCCCCATATTAATAACGTGGGTTGTTGAATTTGATTGAGTTCCTCACCCAAATTATTTCTGATGGCACTCTTGGCCAATGCGATGATTTTGATCGCTTTAATCCGACTATTCACGATCTCAAACACTTCGTCCACCAGTTCTTTCGTGGCCGTTGCCGGATCATAAAAAGTCAGTTCTGTTTTCTTCTTGATATATTCGTAATCGCCGCGTTTGGGATAACTATCGCCCATGGCACTTTCAAAAAGCCCGGAACTGCCTGTCAGGATAATCGATTTAATCCTTTCCGGATGTTTAAGTACATGAATCAGGGCAATATGTCCACCGAGTGAGTTACCCAGTAAATGAACATTCCGGTAATTTCTGTTTTCAATGAACCGGTAAACGAATTTCTCCAGTCCCCCGACCGATGTATGCAATATATCAAGCTCAAACAAGGGTAGCATGGGAACAACCACCTTGTAATGCTTTTTAAAATATTCAATCAGGTCAACGAAGTTGCTAAGTGCCCCGAATAAGCCATGCAGCAATACCAGGGGCTCGCCCTCGCCTTCCTCAATGAACCGGAATTTATCCACCTGTTTGATTTCGTATTGCATCTAACTTAAAAATATATCCAACAAAATAATCGCTAAAATAAACGTTTTACTGCAAAAATCATGGCTTTTAAAACCTTAATAATCTTTTCATTACAAATGTACGACAACTGATATAACGGCTCTTCCGCATTCTATCGTGTAACTATTGTTATTACCGATACAGGCTGGCTCAATGGATGCCTCTCGCGATTTTATCAAAAAAACTTTCCAGCGCATTGAACATATCATGCCCGACAGGAATAAACCCGGTAATAAAACGAATTACTCCAGGCCCAAAGGGCGCAATCAAGGAATAAAGATGCGAGCTGTCCACCGCCTGTTTTGAAATAACCTGGGTTTTGGTCCCATAAAACAGGAAGATGCTGTAAATCGAAAGATATAAAATCAAAAATAACAATATACCGCATAATTTGTTCAGCCAGCCCAGCAGCATCATTTTAACCAGTTTCTCCAGCAGTTTTCCCGCCCAGCGGATGATCAGGAGCACCAGTATAAAAACGAGTATGAATGCCATTACGGGCAACCACCGGCTTGACATGTGCAGGTCGGATTTCATATGCGTTGCCAGAACAGCTGATAATTTCACGGCTGCCGCAAGGCCGATCAGGCCGCATACCATAGAAAAAAGCGCAAGTATCAAACCCTTTCTCCATCCCTGTATGATTGCGAGACAAACGATAATGCAGCAAAGAATATCAATCATAAAAAGCTTACAGATCAAAGACTGCCAGCCGGCAGGCGCACAGGTCAAAGTTCTTTTTGTTGGTTAATGTTACCAGTTCTGCAATTCCATTTGACAAAGCACAACCGTATTTAATGAATTATCACCGCAGTCATTACGCAGTATAAAAACAGTCCCATCCTTTTCACTTTATACTATCCGGCTATACCCATTGTACGAAACCTGCCGCAATTTATACCAATTTCGTTTAGCCGGTCCAGTTAGGGTATTCTGCTAAAATCTTGCCAGACAAGGATTTAAGGAAAAACAATCTGGTCTTTATTCCCAAATTGGGAGAATAAAAAAATATTTCAATCAGGGCTTGCATTTATGAAAACTGCTTTCAATCTTTGTTTTATCGTTGATGGTTTGTTACAGTTGAATCGTATCCAATCTCCCGCTGAGTCTCCTCCAATTACCTTCTTAGTTTTTTAGGCAAGTGTGGTTTTCGCTCCATCCTCTGAATTACGTGTCCCAATTCCCTGATCAGCCCTGATCAATCCGTAATTTATTTCTTTACATACCTAAATCGTGCATTATGAAAGCGATCTTCACCTTTGTAACCCTGCTTTTTATCGTAGCCACCGCTGTTAGCAGCGCTGTTCTTTATCTGAACGAAAATTATATCCTCTCTGCTTCGCTTTGTATCAGTACTGTTTTGTCCGTATCACTCTGCATAAATTACTCCGGTGTAAACTTGCTGGATACAGAAAATCACGGTCAACAAGCGTAAGGCTCAAAGAACTAACGTATTGGCCGACTGACTAAGTTATTCCCGCCAGGTTCGAGTCATTGTGCAATAAGCAATCTCATCCAAACCGGAATGTAAAAGTCACAAGGTCTAACGCAGATATACAAACGCTGTCCGGAACTGAAAGGTTCCGGACAGGTGTAGAGAAAAACTTCTGACTATATATATTTGTTACATTGAATGAGTGCGTCCGGCTGATTCGTCATGGCAGATGGTTTAGTACTTTATACTCTACCCTTCTGTTTTTCTCACGTCCCTCCGGATTATCTTTTCCATGAATTGTTTCCGGTGCAATCGGACAACATTTGCCCATGGCCTTACCCTGAAGCTGTTCCGCCCTCACGCCTTTACTGATGAGATAATTGATACAAACGTCCACCCGTTTTTTGGATAGAGCCAGGTTATATTTTACTCCCCCGATTCCATCGGTGTATCCTTCAATCAAAATCACCAGATCCGGATAATTTTTCATTATTCTTGCCAGTGAATCCAGGCTTTCCCGCGTATAATTGTTAAGTCTCGCTTTTTTGTAAGCGAAATTTCCAATGTGTGTCGACTGATCCAATTTTTTCAGCAATTGTTCAATTTCTGTTTTTGGATACACGACGGCTTCCATACAAATGGATTGATTATGCAGTGTATCTGTTCCCGGACGTATCTGCAGATTATAATCCTCGCTCGTCGGGTTATATTCCGGTTTGCTTACACTGATTTTAAAATGAGCCGTGTTATGCAACAGGAACGCATACCGGCCTGCGGTATCTGCCTTGTATTTTCCCAAAACCACGCCGGGGTGTCGCAAATCCGTAACTGTCAGTACTGCATTCGATAAAATTGCATGGGTTTTACAATCCACAATATTACCCTGTACAAACTTTGCGTTATTTCCTTTCACAGAAAATAATGCGAGACAGCACTCTGATGATCTGTCTGAACTGACCCA
This sequence comes from uncultured Bacteroidota bacterium, assembly GCA_963759335.1. Taxonomy (GTDB): domain Bacteria; phylum Bacteroidota; class Bacteroidia; order Chitinophagales; family Chitinophagaceae; genus Puia. Next base: position 248,185 of record CAVWYU010000017.1, on the reverse strand, counting down.
TCCGCTGTTCCAGGGATCGTCTTCATCGGTACTTACATAATATATATCATCCTTTGAAGAATTCAACGGAGCGCCCGCATTCATCGGTTTCTCCCAGTCGTTCATACCAAAACTTCCTTTTGCATAATAAATATCAAAGCCACCCATGCCCACCCTTCCATTGCTGGAAAAAACCAGCGTGCGTGTCTTATCATGCAAATAAGGCGCTTCTTCATCACCGGCCGAATTAATGACGTTGCCAAGATTACGAACCTGGATCGGTTCGAAACTTGTGTCCATTGAAACGGCCCATATATCATAACCACCAAATCCACCTGGTCTGTCAGACGCGAACAATAGATACCGGCCATCGGTTGTCAGACTTGGCTGTGCGCTGTTTGATCCCTCCATGTTTAATGGCTCCGGTGCTTTTACCGGTGTCGTCCAGCCTTTATTCACCCAGCGGCTCGTATATATATAAGAAACGGTTTGATTATTATTCTTTGTCCACCGTGTAAAAAACATTTTCTTGCCATCATGACTAAAGGTTGCCATTCCATCGTGAATTTCCGGACTGGTCGGGATATCCAGCATATCCGCATCCAGTAAAGGATTTCCCGAATTCATGGATTCAACAAGGGTATTCATGTATCTTTTTTCTCCGGATTTCACTGTTACTTCTTTTATTTTAGTATAAACAAATCCGTCGGCCCTTTGAACCAGCGCATAATTGGAGGCAGAATCCTTTCCCTTCATTTCTTCCAGAGTATATAAATCGCTTACTCTTTCTGATTGCGTTTGAATAAACTTGAGATCTTCCTGTTCCCTGTCTGCCGCCAGCAATAATTCGTCCATCTGGGTGTGGATCAGAAGGAATGAATCGATCTGTATCCGGGCTTCTGCAAAATGCTGATTGGCGCGGAGGGCAACGGCATACCAATATCTTGCATCGGGATAGGCCTTTTCTGAAAATTTTATAGACTCTTTATAATATTTTTCTGCTTTCTGATAGTCATTGATCATACGGTAACTGGTGGCCAGTTGATAAACTGCTTCCTGGTGCGGGTCCAGATTGGTTTTCCCCTTTACTTTTTTCTCAATGGCAAAAGGTGTGGAACGGGGTCTTGAATTTTTTTCAGTGGCGAGATATTTTTCATACACGACAGATGCTTCGTAATAATTTTTAGCTTTAAAAAGATTTTCGGCCTGGTTAAAATAACCACTACCGTTTTGAGCTTCCACGCAGATCATTCCGGAAACTGCAAGGAAGGCAGTGATCAGGAATTTAATATATTTCATACGAGTCAACATGAAAGTCATTTTATATCATTCGGTTTTACAATATTAAAAACGCGGACACCAAAAACGTGGTGTACCCATATTGGATTTTTTCTTTCCTACATACGAAATGGAAATCTCCATGCTGTTGCCTTTGCTGCCCGCGGCACTTTTCGCAGACGCATCCACGTCATAACTTAAACCCATAGTAAGTCCTTTATAAAAAAATCCGGCAAAGGGAACGACGGCATCACTTAATCTGTAATAAGCACCAAACATCACATCGGTATTCTCACTGGCATAGACCTGGAAATACATCCCAGCCATTTTTTCCTGTGCATCTCCCTGTTTCATATAAATCGCGGTCGGAACAATGGAAAGCTGATCGGAGGCTGTAATTCGCACACCGGCCTGCACACTATAACGAATATCCAGTTTGGACTGGTTGCCATTTGTCAGATAAGGATTATCCGGTTGTGTAATATGATATGCAGATACACCTCCGAAAACACTTGCCGTTCTGTTTGGTGTGGCATCATAATAGGCGATCCCTGCGCCGGCATCAAATGAAGTTACCTGTGGTTTTAAAAATGTTTCATTTGAAGGGTTCGATCCATCAAAGCCCACACCCTGTGACCACTGACTGCCAAACTGCATTTTGGTGATATCGAATTTCCGGCTGATAAAACCGATTTGCATGGCCATCACCAGATAGTGATCCGAGTTTTCTCCGAAACGCACACCGGTATAGGCAAAACTCAGATAACCGTTCGTATAACTATAAGATCCGTCCGATGAACTCTGGTTCACCAGGTTCACTCCGAAATTTGCATTCTTGTTTGATGTCTTTTCTGCCGAAAGCCCTTTTGTGGTTAAAGTATTCCCGTACTGACTTCTCCAGATTCCCGATACTCTGTAGTCACCATCGAATGCTCCTGTAAACGCGGGATTCATTGTCATCGGCTGAATATAATATTGAGAAAAATGCGGATCTATCTGCGCCTGACTGGTTTTCCCAATCACACACACCAGCAGGGCAATGAAGCAAATTCTCCGGTATAAATGTTTTTTCATATAATTGATTTTTATCAGGCCGTCCGTTTCACACATTTTATCTTATCAGATTTATAGTTCCTTTCCTTATCACAGATACATTATTATAGAATGTTACTTTCGCCACATATACATACACTCCGATTGCCTGCGGTCGACCCTTCCAGGTTCCGTCCCATCCACCCTGTGCATTATTTGTTTCGAAAATCAGTTCTCCCCACTGGTTATATACCCGCATGGTCAGATCTCTGACGGAGGATCCGTAGATTTTGAACAGATCGTTGTTACCATCATTATTTGGCGAGAATGAATTCGGAATAAAGAAGTCCTTCATATTCGGATCCACATTTACCAACAGTGTAGCAGTGTCAAGGCATCCATCTGTTGACTGTGCGATCACAGTAAATGATTTGGAAGTATCCTTTACAACAATATTTTGTGATGTCGCAGTCTGGTCTGCAAAGAATATATCCGGCGACCAGGAAAGCACATTGTATGTAAAGTTTCCGGAGGTAGTCAATGTTGTATTGGTTCCTGCCAGCACCGGATCGGGATTTGCAGTCAGCGTAAGTATGAATGGTTTCACCGCAACATCTACCACTGCCGTATCCATACAAGCATTTGAATTGGTTGCGACGGCATAATATGTTGTGCTATCCAGCGGGGCAACAGTTACGACATTTCCTGTTCCGACAGACAGCCATTCAATTGTATTTCCAGGCGAAACTGCCGTTAAAGTAACCGATGTTCCCTTACAGATATCTGTTGCTGAAGCAGAGGCGGTTATGGTTGGTTTTGCAAATACTGTTGCGACTACCGGTTGAATATTCGACGAACAACCTGTAAGCAGATCAACACCTTTTATATAATAAGTACCGGCTCCGACCGCTGCAGGATTTGTTTGCGGAATCGTGCCTGCAGGATCCTGATAATAATTGTATGTGAGTCCTGACTGACTTCCCGCAGTTATACCGGCGGCGGTCAGATCGATCGTCGCAGGGAAACATATACCGGCCGGATTATTTATTACAATGGCTGGATTTTTAATCGTAACCGAAGTAAATACGCTGTTGCTGCAGGTTCCATTCGTGAAGAGATAAATAACCGTATATACACCTTCAGCACTTGCTGCCAGATTGATATCCCCGGTGATCGCATTCAAACTCAATCCGGCTGAGGAAACAAAATTTCCACCGCCAATACCCGACAGGCTAACGATCGCCGTACCATTTTTACAATATGGTGAACCTGTGTAAGCGATGGTAGCCACCGGCAACGGATTGATCGTTACAATGACCGGTTGAATATCTGAACATCCGGAAGCATTTGTTCCCTTGATATAATATGTACCGCTGACAGTAACAGCATTTGGATTGGTCAACGTAATGGTTGCGGCAGCGTTTTTGTAATAAGTAAAAGTTAGTCCCGGTGTGCTGCCTGCTGTTACTGCCGCCAGTGTAAGATTTACAGGAAGCGGTGCGCAAACGGCTGCCGGATTATGGGTTGATACGGTTGGCTTCGGATTGATTGATATCAGGGTCGTGGTTGAATTGCTGCATGTTCCATTTGTAAATGTATACGTGACGGTATATGTTCCCGGTGTACTTGCAGCCAGGTTAACAGCTCCCGTTATGTTGTTTATTGAAACGGCGGCAGGTGCGGAATAAAATCCTCCTGTTTGACCGGCCTGGGTTACGGTTGCAGTGCCCGTTGCACAATATGGATTTGCCGTATAACTTATAGTTGCATTGGGTTGTAGATTGACCGTAACAACCACCGGTTTGATATCCGAACATCCTGCAGCTGTTGTTCCCCTGATATAATATGTGCCGCTTGCTGTAACAGCGTTCGGACTGGTTACAATGATCGTTGCAGCAGCGTCTTTGAAATAAGTAAATGTTAGTCCTGCTGTGCTGCCTGTCGTAATACCTGCCAGTGTCAGGTCGATGACTGTCGGTGCACATACCGGAGCCGGATTGGTGGTAACCACCGTCGGTTTCGGATTGACTACCACAATGACAGGTTGAATATTTGAACAACCTGATGGTGCTGTTCCCCTGATATAATATGTTCCGGCACCCACTGCATTTGGTGTTGCCAGGGCGATTGTTCCGGCGGCGTCAGTAAAATAAGTATATGTAAGTCCGGTCACGCTTCCGGCCGTAATTGCGGCTGTGGTAATGTCAACTGTCGACGGAGAACATGCGGGAGCCGGGTTTGTAATGATAAGGGATGGTAAAGTTGTGATGGTAACGGAAGCTGTTGTCGTATTATTACATGATCCGCTGGTAAAAGAATAAGTAATGGTGTATGTGCCGGGAGTACTTGTGACAAGGTCGATATCTCCGGATGCATTATTGATCACAACTCCGGCCGGTGCTGTATAAGTTCCACCCGCGGTTCCTGTACGGGTTACAGTTGCTGTTCCTGAAGCACAATAAGGAGAGCCGGCGTATGCAATGGTCGCTGTTGGCAGTGCTGTGATCGTAATATTTGCGGTCGTTGCATTACTGCAGGTTCCATTGTTAAATGAATAAGTAACAGTATATGTTCCGGGAGTACTTGCTACCAGATCGATATCTCCGGTTGCGGTATTTATGACAACACCCGCAGGAGCCGAGTAAGTGCCACCCGTTTGTCCGGCCTGAGTTACTGTTGCAGTACCTGTTGCACAATATGGACTGCCTGCATAATTTATGGTAGCTGTCGGAAGTGCATTGATGGTAATATTTGCAGTTGTTGTATTGCTACAGGTTCCATTGCTGAAAGTATAGGTGATTGTATAAGTTCCGGCCGTACTCGCGACGAGATCAATGACCCCTGTTGCAGCGTTGATGACTACCGTTGCAGGTGCTGTATATATTCCACCGGCTGTGCCTGTTTGTGTAACTGTCGCTGTTCCCGTTGCGCAATATGGACTTCCTGCATAGTTGATCGTCGCTGTTGGAAGAGCAGTTATTGTGATGTTTGTCGTTGTCATATTACTGCAGGTTCCTACAGAGAAGCTATAAGTAATAGTATACGTTCCAGGAGTACTTGCTACGAGGTCAATATCTCCGGTTGTTGCATTGATCACAACACCTGCCGGTGCAGTATAGGTTCCGCCTGTTGTTCCGGTTTGGGTAACTGTTCCTGTTCCGGTAGCGCAGTATGGAGATCCGGAGTATAAAATTGTTGCTGTCGGTAATGGGTTTATTGTTACAACAACTGGTTTGATATCTGAACATCCGGCGCCTGTCGTGCCTTTGATATAATATGTTCCGGCGCCCACTGCGTTCGGTGTTGCAAGTGTGATCGTTCCTGCAGCATCAGTGAAGTAAGTATAATGTTAAGTCCTGGCTGTAGATCCGGTTGTGACAGCAGCTGCCGTCAGGTCAACTGTTCCCGGTGCACATACCGCTGCCGGTGCATTTGTGACAACTGTCGGTGCTGCATTTACAGTAACAGTTACCGGTGTTGGTGCTGATGCACAACCCGCGGCTGTTGTTCCGACGATATAATATGTTCCGGCGCCCACTGCGTTTGGTGTTGCAAGTGTGATCGTTCCTGCAGCATCTGTGAAGTAAGTATAAGTAAGGCCTGGTGTAGATCCGGTTGTGATAGCAGCAGCCGTCAGGTCAACTGTTCCCGGTGCACATACTGCTGCCGGTGCATTGGTGATAACTGTCGGTGCTGCATTTACAGTAACAGTCACCGGTGTTGGTGCTGATGCACAACCCGCAGCTGTTGTTCCAACGATATAATATGTTCCGGCGCCCACTGCGTTCGGTGTTGCAAGTGTGATCGTTCCTGCAGCATCGGTGAAGTAAGTGAATGTTAATCCGGCAGTAGATCCGGCTGTGACTGCAGCTGCTGTCAGGTCAACTGTTCCCGGTGCACATACCGCTGCCGGTGCATTTGTGACAACTGTCGGTGCTGCATTTACAGTAACAGTTACCGGTGTTGGTGCTGATGCACAACCAGCAGCTGTTGTTCCGACAATATAATATGTTCCGGCGCCAACTGCGTTCGGTGTTGCAAGTGTGATCGTTCCTGCAGCATCAGTGAAGTAAGTATAAGTAAGGCCTGGTGTAGATCCGGCTGTGATGCAGCTGGTACAGTCAGATCAACTGTTCCCGGTGCACATACCGCTGCCGGTCATTTGTAATAACTGTCGGTGCTGCATTTACAGTAACAGTTACCGGTGTTGGTGCTGATGCACAACCCGCAGCTGTTGTTCCAACGATATAATATGTTCCGGCGCCCACTGCGTTCGGTGTTGCAAGTGTGATCGTTCCTGCAGCATCAGTGAAGTATGTATAATGTTAAGTCCGGCTGTAGATCCGGCAGTGACTGCTGGTAAAGTCATATCAACTGTTCCCGGTGCACATACTGCTGCCGGTGCATTGGTGATAACTGTCGGTGCTGCATTTACAGTAACAGTTACCGGTGTTGGTGCTGATGCACAACCTGCAGCTGTTGTTCCAACGATATAATATGTTCCGGCGCCCACTGCGTTCGGTGTTGCAAGTGTGATCGTTCCTGCAGCATCAGTGAAGTAAGTATAAGTAAGGCCTGGTGTAGTTCCTGCAGTGATAGCTGGCAGCAGTCAGGTCAACTGTTCCCGGTGCACATACTGCTGCCGGTGCATTGGTGACAACTGTCGGTGCTGCATTTACAGTAACAGTCACCGGTGTTGGTGCTGATGCACAACCCGCAGCTGTTGTTCCGACGATATAATATGTTCCGGCGCCCACTGCGTTCGGTGTTGCAAGTGTGATCGTTCCTGCAGCATCAGTAAAATAAGTATAATGTTAAGTCCGGCTGTAGATCCTGCGTTACTGCGGCAGCAGTCAGATCAACTGTTCCCGGTGCACATACCGCTGCCGGTGCATTGGTGATAACTGTCGGTGCTGCATTTACAGTAACAGTTACCGGTGTTGGTGCTGATGCACAACCCGCAGCTGTTGTTCCAACGATATAATATGTTCCGGCGCCCACCGCGTTCGGTGTTGCAAGTGTAATCGTTCCTGCAGCATCAGTAAAATATGTGAATGTTAATCCGGCAGTAGATCCGGCAGTGACTGCTGGTAAAGTAATATCAACTGTTCCCGGTGCACATACTGCTGCCGGTGCATTGGTGATAACTGTCGGTGCTGCATTTACAGTAACAGTCACCGGTGTTGGTGCTGATGCACAACCCGCAGCTGTTGTTCCGACAATATAATATGTTCCGGCGCCCACCGCGTTTGGTGTTGCAAGTGTAATCGTTCCTGCAGCATCAGTGAAGTAAGTATAAGTAAGGCCTGGTGTAGATCCTGCTGTGATGGCAGCAGCAGTCAGATCAACTGTTCCTGGTGCACATACTGCTGCCGGTGCATTGGTGATAACTGTCGGTGCTGCATTTACAGTAACAGTCACCGGTGTTGGTGCCGATGCACAACCCGCAGCTGTTGTTCCGACGATATAATATGTTCCGGCACCCACTGCGTTCGGTGTTGCAAGAGTGATCGTTCCTGCAGCATCTGTGAAGTAAGTATAAGTAAGGCCTGGTGTAGATCCGGCGGTGATTGCTGGTAAAGTAATATCAACTGTTCCCGGTGCACATACTGCTGCCGGTGCATTTGTGATAACTGTCGGTGCTGCATTTACAGTAACAGTTACCGGTATCGGTGCTGATGCACAACCCGCAGCTGTTGTTCCGACAATATAATATGTTCCGGCACCTACCGCGTTCGGTGTTGCAAGTGTGATCGTTCCTGCAGCATCAGTGAAGTAAGTATAAGTAAGGCCTGGCTGTAGATCCGGCTGTGATGGCTGGCAAAGTCAGATCAACTGTTCCCGGTGCACATACCGCTGCCGGTGCATTGGTGATAACTGTCGGAGCTGCATTTACAGTAACAGTTACCGGTGTCGGTGCCGATGCACAACCCGCAGCTGTTGTTCCAACGATATAATATGTTCCGGCACCCACTGCGTTCGGTGTTGCAAGTGTGATCGTTCCTGCAGCATCAGTGAAGTAAGTATAAGTAAGGCCTGGCTGTAGATCCTGCAGTGACTGCTGGTAACAGTAATATCAACTGTTCCCGGTGCACATACTGCTGCCGGTGCATTGGTGATAACTGTCGGTGCTGCATTTACAGTAACAGTCACCGGTGTTGGTGCCGATGCACAACCCGCAGCTGTTGTTCCAACGATATAATATGTTCCGGCGCCCACCGCGTTCGGTGTTGCAAGTGTGATCGTTCCTGCAGCATCAGTAAAGTAAGTATAAGTAAGTCCTGGTGTAGATCCTGCAGTGATGCGGCAGCGTCAGATCAACTGTTCCCGGTGCACATACCGCTGCCGGTGCATTGGTGACAACTGTCGGTGCTGCATTTACAGTAACAGTTACCGGTGTTGGTGCTGATGCACAACCCGCAGCTGTTGTTCCGACGATATAATATGTTCCGGCACCCACCGCGTTCGGTGTTGCAAGTGTGATCGTTCCTGCAGCATCAGTAAAGTAAGTATAATGTTAAGTCCGGCTGTAGATCCGGCGGTGATTGCTGGTAAAGTAATATCAACTGTTCCCGGTGCACATACCGCTGCCGGTGCATTGGTGACAACTGTCGGTGCTGCATTTACAGTGACAGTTACCGGTGTTGGTGCCGATGCACAACCCGCAGCTGTTGTTCCAACGATATAATATGTTCCGGCACCCACTGCGTTCGGTGTTGCAAGTGTGATCGTTCCTGCAGCATCAGTGAAATAAGTATAAGTAAGGCCTGGTGTAGATCCGGCTGTGATGGCTGGTAAAGTAATATCAACTGTTCCCGGTGCACATACTGCTGCCGGTGCATTGGTGATAACTGTCGGTGCTGCATTTACAGTAACAGTTACCGGTGTTGGTGCTGATGCACAACCCGCAGCTGTTGTTCCGACAATATAATATGTTCCGGCACCCACTGCGTTCGGTGTTGCAAGCGTAATCGTTCCTGCAGCATCAGTGAAGTATGTAAATGTTAATCCGGCAGTAGATCCTGCGGTGATTGCTGGTAAAGTAATATCAACTGTTCCCGGTGCACATACCGCTGCCGGTGCATTGGTGATAACTGTCGGTGCTGCATTTACAGTAACAGTTACCGGTATTGGTGCTGATGCACAACCCGCAGCTGTTGTTCCGACGATATAATATGTTCCGGCGCCCACTGCGTTCGGTGTTGCAAGTGTGATCGTTCCTGCGGCATCAGTGAAGTAAGTATAAGTAAGGCCTGGTGTAGATCCTGCAGTGATGGCTGGCAAAGTCAGATCAACTGTTCCCGGTGCACATACCGCTGCCGGTGCATCTGTGATAACTGTCGGTGCTGCATTTACAGTAACAGTTACCGGTGTTGGTGCTGATGCACAACCCGCAGCTGTTGTTCCGACAATATAATATGTTCCGGCGCCAACTGCGTTCGGTGTTGCAAGTGTGATCGTTCCTGCAGCATCTGTGAAGTAAGTATAAGTAAGGCCTGGTGTAGATCCGGCAGTGATAGCTGGTAGCAGTCAGATCAACTGTTCCCGGTGCACATACTGCTGCCGGTGCATTGGTGATAACTGTCGGTGCTGCATTTACAGTAACAGTTACCGGTGTTGGTGCTGATGCACAACCGGCAGCTGTTGTTCCGACGATATAATATGTTCCGGCGCCCACTGCGTTCGGTGTTGCAAGTGTAATCGTTCCTGCAGCATCAGTGAAGTAAGTATAAGTAAGGCCTGGTGTAGATCCGGCTGTGATAGCAGCAGTCGTCAGATCAACTGTTCCCGGTGCACATACCGCTGCCGGTGCATTGGTGACAACTGTCGGTGCTGCATTTACAGTAACAGTTACCGGTGTTGGTGCTGATGCACAACCCGCAGCTGTTGTTCCAACGATATAATATGTTCCGGCGCCAACTGCGTTCGGTGTTGCAAGTGTGATCGTTCCTGCGGCATCAGTGAAGTAAGTATAAGTAAGGCCTGGTGTAGATCCGGCGTGATAGCAGCGGCCGTCAGGTCAACTGTTCCCGGAGCACATACCGCTGCCGGTGCATTGGTGATAACTGTCGGTGCTGCATTTACAGTAACAGTTACCGGTGTTGGTGCCGATGCACAACCCGCAGCTGTTGTTCCGACAATATAATATGTTCCGGCACCCACTGCGTTCGGTGTTGCAAGTGTGATCGTTCCTGCAGCATCAGTGAAGTAAGTATAAGTAAGGCCTGGTGTAGATCCGGCGGTGATTGCTGGTAAAGTAATATCAACTGTTCCCGGTGCACATACCGCTGCCGGTGCATTGGTGATAACTGTCGGTGCTGCATTTACAGTAACAGTGACCGGTGTTGGTGCCGATGCACAACCCGCAGCTGTTGTTCCAACGATATAATATGTTCCGGCGCCCACCGCGTTCGGTGTTGCAAGTGTGATTGTTCCTGCAGCATCAGTAAAATATGTAAATGTTAATCCGGCAGTAGATCCGGCAGTGACTGCTGGTAAAGTAATATCAACTGTTCCCGGTGCACATACTGCTGCCGGTGCATTGGTGATAACTGTCGGTGCTGCATTTACAGTGACAGTGACTGGTGTTGGTGCAGATGCACAACCCGCAGCTGTTGTTCCAACAATATAATATGTTCCGGCACCCACCGCGTTCGGTGTTGCAAGTGTAATCGTTCCTGCAGCATCAGTAAAATATGTAAATGTTAATCCGGCAGTAGATCCTGCGGTGATTGCTGGTAAAGTAATATCAACTGTTCCCGGTGCACATACTGCTGCCGGTGCATTGGTAACAACTGTCGGTGCTGCATTTACAGTAACAGTTACCGGTGTTGGTGCCGATGCACAACCCGCAGCTGTTGTTCCAACGATATAATATGTTCCGGCGCCAACTGCGTTCGGTGTGGCAAGTGTGATCGTTCCTGCAGCATCAGTGAAGTAAGTATAAGTAAGGCCTGGTGTAGATCCGGCTGTGATTGCAGCAGCCGTCAGGTCAACTGTTCCCGGTGCACATACTGCTGCCGGTGCATTTGTGATAACTGTCGGTGCTGCATTTACAGTAACAGTTACCGGTGTTGGTGCAGATGCACAACCCGCAGCTGTTGTTCCGACAATATAATATGTTCCGGCACCCACTGCGTTCGGTGTTGCAAGTGTGATCGTTCCTGCAGCATCAGTGAAGTAAGTATAAGTAAGGCCTGGTGTAGATCCGGCGGTGATTGCTGGTAAAGTAAGATCAACTGTTCCCGGTGCACATACCGCTGCCGGTGCATTGGTGACAACTGTCGGTGCTGCATTTACAGTAACAGTCACCGGTGTTGGTGCTGATGCACAACCCGCAGCTGTTGTTCCGACGATATAATATGTTCCGGCACCCACTGCGTTCGGTGTTGCAAGTGTGATCGTTCCTGCGGCATCAGTAAAATATGTAAATGTTAATCCGGCAGTAGATCCGGCAGTGACTGCTGGTAAAGTAATATCAACTGTTCCCGGTGCACATACCGCTGCCGGTGCATTTGTGATAACTGTCGGTGCTGCATTTACAGTAACAGTTACCGGTGTTGGTGCCGATGCACAACCCGCAGCTGTTGTTCCGACAATATAATATGTTCCGGCACCCACCGCGTTCGGTGTTGCAAGTGTGATCGTTCCTGCAGCATCAGTAAAGTAAGTATAAGTAAGGCCTGGTGTAGATCCTGCAGTGACTGCGGCAGCTGTCAGATCAACTGTTCCCGGTGCACATACTGCTGCCGGTGCATTGGTAATAACTGTCGGTGCTGCATTTACAGTAACAGTTACTGGTGTCGGTGCCGATGCACAACCCGCAGCTGTTGTTCCAACGATATAATATGTTCCGGCACCCACTGCGTTCGGTGTTGCAAGTGTGATCGTTCCTGCAGCATCAGTAAAATATGTAAATGTTAATCCGGCAGTAGATCCGGCAGTGACTGCTGGTAAAGTAATATCAACTGTTCCCGGTGCACATACTGCTGCCGGTGCATTGGTAACAACTGTCGGTGCTGCATTTACAGTAACAGTTACCGGTGTTGGTGCAGATGCACAACCCGCAGCTGTTGTTCCGACGATATAATATGTTCCGGCGCCCACCGCGTTCGGTGTCGCAAGTGTGATCGTTCCTGCGGCATCTGTGAAGTAAGTATAAGTAAGGCCTGGTGTGCTTCCTGCAGTAACTGCGGCAGCGTCAGGTCAACTGTTCCCGGTGCACATACCGCTGCCGGTGCATTTGTGACAACTGTCGGTGCTGCATTTACAGTAACAGTTACCGGTGTTGGTGCTGATGCACAACCCGCAGCTGTTGTTCCGACGATATAATATGTTCCGGCACCCACCGCGTTCGGTGTTGCAAGTGTGATCGTTCCTGCAGCATCAGTGAAGTAAGTATAATGTTAAGGCCTGGCTGTAGATCCGGCGGTGATTGCTGGTAAAGTCATATCAACTGTTCCCGGTGCACATACTGCTGCCGGTGCATTGGTGATAACTGTCGGTGCTGCATTTACAGTAACAGTTACCGGTGTTGGTGCCGATGCACAACCCGCAGCTGTTGTTCCGACGATATAATATGTTCCGGCACCCACTGCGTTCGGTGTTGCAAGTGTGATCGTTCCTGCAGCATCAGTGAAGTAAGTATAATGTTAAGGCCTGGCTGTAGATCCGGCTGTGATAGCTGGTAAAGTAATATCAACTGTTCCCGGTGCACATACCGCTGCCGGTGCATTTGTGACAACTGTCGGTGCTGCATTTACAGTAACAGTTACCGGTGTTGGTGCTGATGCACAACCCGCAGCTGTTGTTCCGACGATATAATATGTTCCGGCGCCCACTGCGTTCGGTGTTGCAAGTGTGATCGTTCCTGCGGCATCAGTGAAGTAAGTATAAGTAAGGCCTGGTGTAGATCCTGCTGTGACTGCAGCAGCCGTCAGGTCAACTGTTCCCGGTGCACATACCGCTGCCGGTGCATTGGTGATAACTGTCGGTGCTGCATTTACAGTAACAGTTACCGGTGTTGGTGCTGATGCACAACCCGCAGCTGTTGTTCCAACGATATAATATGTTCCGGCGCCCACTGCGTTCGGTGTTGCAAGTGTAATCGTTCCTGCAGCATCAGTGAAGTAAGTATAAGTAAGGCCTGGTGTAGATCCGGCAGTGACTGCTGGTAACAGTCAGATCAACTGTTCCCGGTGCACATACCGCTGCCGGTGCATTTGTGACAACTGTCGGTGCTGCATTTACAGTAACAGTTACCGGTGTTGGTGCTGATGCACAACCCGCAGCTGTTGTTCCAACGATATAATATGTTCCGGCACCCACCGCGTTCGGTGTTGCAAGCGTGATCGTTCCTGCAGCATCAGTAAAATATGTAAATGTTAATCCGCCAGTAGATCCTGCAGTGACTGCTGGTAAAGTAATATCAACTGTTCCCGGTGCACATACCGCTGCCGGTGCATTTGTGACAACTGTCGGTGCTGCATTTACAGTAACAGTCACCGGTGTTGGTGCTGATGCACAACCCGCAGCTGTTGTTCCAACGATATAATATGTTCCGGCGCCAACTGCGTTCGGTGTTGCAAGTGTGATCGTTCCTGCAGCATCAGTAAAATATGTAAATGTTAATCCGGCAGTAGATCCGGCAGTGACTGCTGGTAAAGTAATATCAACTGTTCCCGGTGCACATACCGCTGCCGGTGCATTGGTGACAACTGTCGGTGCTGCATTTACAGTAACAGTTACCGGTGTTGGTGCAGATGCACAACCCGCAGCTGTTGTTCCAACGATATAATATGTTCCGGCGCCCACTGCGTTCGGTGTTGCAAGTGTAATCGTTCCTGCAGCATCAGTGAAGTAAGTATAAGTAAGGCCTGGTGTAGATCCGGTTGTGATAGCAGCAGCCGTCAGGTCAACTGTTCCCGGAGCACATACCGCTGCCGGTGCATTGGTGATAACTGTCGGTGCTGCATTTACAGTAACAGTTACCGGTGTTGGTGCTGATGCACAACCCGCAGCTGTTGTTCCAACGATATAATATGTTCCGGCGCCCACTGCGTTCGGTGTTGCAAGTGTGATCGTTCCTGCAGCATCAGTGAAATATGTATAATGTTAAGTCCTGCTGTAGATCCGGCAGTGACTGCTGGCAGCGTCAGATCAACTGTTCCCGGTGCACATACCGCTGCCGGTGCATTGGTGATAACTGTCGGTGCTGCATTTACAGTAACAGTTACCGGTGTTGGTGCTGATGCACAACCCGCAGCTGTTGTTCCGACGATATAATATGTTCCGGCGCCCACTGCGTTCGGTGTTGCAAGTGTGATCGTTCCTGCAGCATCTGTGAAATAAGTATAAGTAAGGCCTGGTGTAGATCCGGTTGTGATAGCAGCAGCCGTCAGGTCAACTGTTCCCGGAGCACATACCGCTGCCGGTGCATTTGTGATAACTGTCGGTGCTGCATTTACAGTAACAGTTACCGGTGTTGGTGCTGATGCACAACCCGCAGCTGTTGTTCCAACGATATAATATGTTCCGGCGCCAACTGCGTTCGGTGTTGCAAGTGTAATCGTTCCTGCAGCATCTGTGAAATAAGTGAATGTTAATCCGCCAGTAGATCCGGCAGTAACTGCTGGTAAAGTAAGATCAACTGTTCCCGGTGCACATACCGCTGCCGGTGCATTGGTGACAACTGTCGGTGCTGCATTTACAGTAACAGTTACCGGTGTTGGTGCTGATGCACAACCCGCAGCTGTTGTTCCAACGATATAATATGTTCCGGCGCCCACTGCGTTCGGTGTTGCAAGTGTAATCGTTCCTGCAGCATCAGTGAAGTAAGTATAATGTTAAGTCCGGCAGTAGATCCGGCAGTAACTGCTGGCAGCAGTCAGATCAACTGTTCCCGGTGCACATACCGCTGCCGGTGCATTGGTGATAACTGTCGGTGCTGCATTTACAGTAACAGTTACCGGTGTTGGTGCTGATGCACAACCCGCAGCTGTTGTTCCGACAATATAATATGTTCCGGCGCCCACTGCGTTCGGTGTTGCAAGTGTGATCGTTCCTGCAGCGTCAGTGAAGTAAGTATAAGTAAGGCCTGGTGTGCTTCCTGCAGTGACTGCGGCGGCGTCAGGTCAACTGTTCCCGGTGCACATACCGCTGCCGGTGCATTTGTGACAACTGTCGGTGCTGCATTTACAGTAACAGTTACCGGTGTTGGTGCTGATGCACAACCCGCAGCTGTTGTTCCAACGATATAATATGTTCCGGCGCCCACTGCGTTCGGTGTTGCAAGTGTAATCGTTCCTGCAGCATCTGTGAAGTAAGTATAAGTAAGGCCTGGTGTAGATCCGGTTGTGATAGCAGCTGCCGTCAGGTCAACTGTTCCCGGAGCACATACCGCAGCCGGTGCATTTGTGACAACTGTCGGTGCAGCATTTACAGTAACAGTCACCGGTGTTGGTGCTGATGCACAACCAGCAGCTGTTGTTCCAACGATATAATATGTTCCGGCGCCCACTGCATTCGGTGTTGCAAGTGTGATCGTTCCTGCAGCATCTGTGAAGTAAGTGAATGTTAATCCGCCAGTAGATCCGGCAGTAACTGCTGGTAAAGTAATATCAACTGTTCCCGGTGCACATACTGCTGCCGGTGCATTTGTGATAACTGTCGGTGCTGCATTTACAGTAACAGTTACCGGTGTTGGTGCAGATGCACAACCCGCAGCTGTTGTTCCAACGATATAATATGTTCCGGCGCCCACTGCGTTCGGTGTTGCAAGTGTAATCGTTCCTGCAGCATCAGTGAAGTAAGTATAAGTAAGGCCTGGTGTGCTTCCTGCAGTAACTGCGGCGGCTGTCAGGTCAACTGTTCCCGGTGCACATACCGCAGCCGGTGCATTTGTGATAACTGTCGGTGCTGCATTTACAGTAACAGTTACAGGTGTCGGTGCTGATGCACAACCAGCAGCCGTTGTTCCAACGATATAATATGTTCCGGCGCCAACTGCGTTCGGTGTTGCAAGCGTAATCGTTCCTGCAGCATCGGTAAAATATGTGAATATTAAGTCCGCCAGTAGATCCTGCTGTGATAGCAGCAGCCGTCAGGTCAACTGTTCCCGGTGCACATACCGCTGCCGGTGCATTCGTAACAACTGTCGGTGCAGCATTTACAGTAACAGTTACCGGTGTTGGTGCTGATGCACAACCCGCAGCTGTTGTTCCAACGATATAATATGTTCCGGCGCTAACTGCGTTCGGTGTTGCCAGTGTGATCGTTCCTGCGGCGTCAGTGAAGTAAGTATAAGTAAGGCCTGGTGTAGATCCTGTTGTGATAGCAGCAGCTGTCAGATCAACTGTTCCCGGTGCACATACCGCTGCCGGTGCATTTGTGATAACTGTCGGTGCTGCATTTACAGTAACAGTCACCGGTGTTGGTGCTGATGCACAACCGGCAGCCGTTGTTCCGACGATATAATATGTTCCGGCGCCAACTGCGTTCGGTGTTGCAAGTGTGATCGTTCCTGCAGCATCGGTAAAATATGTGAATATTAATCCGCCAGTAGATCCGGCTGTGATAGCGGCAGCTGTCAGGTCAACTGTTCCCGGTGCACATACCGCTGCCGGTGCATTGGTGATAACTGTCGGTGCTGCATTTACAGTAACAGTCACCGGTGTTGGTGCTGATGCACAACCCGCAGCTGTTGTTCCAACGATATAATATGTTCCGGCGCCCACTGCATTTGGTGTTGCAAGTGTAATCGTTCCTGCAGCATCAGTGAAGTAAGTATAAGTAAGGCCTGGTGTAGATCCGGTTGTGATAGCTGGTAAAGTAATATCAACTGTTCCCGGTGCACATACCGCTGCCGGTGCATTTGTGACAACTGTCGGTGCTGCATTTACAGTAACAGTTACCGGTGTTGGTGCTGATGCACAACCCGCAGCTGTTGTTCCAACGATATAATATGTTCCGGCGCCCACTGCGTTCGGTGTTGCAAGTGTGATCGTTCCTGCAGCATCAGTGAAGTAAGTATAAGTAAGGCCTGGTGTAGTTCCGGCTGTGATTGCAGCAGCAGTCAGATCAACTGTTCCCGGTGCACATACCGCTGCCGGTGCATTTGTGATAACTGTCGGTGCTGCATTTACAGTAACAGTTACCGGTGTTGGTGCTGATGCACAACCCGCAGCTGTTGTTCCAACGATATAATATGTTCCGGCGCCCACTGCGTTCGGTGTTGCAAGTGTAATCGTTCCTGCAGCATCTGTGAAGTAAGTATAAGTAAGGCCTGGTGTAGTTCCGGCAGTAACTGCAGCGGCTGTCAGGTCAACTGTTCCCGGTGCACATACCGCTGCCGGTGCATTGGTGATAACTGTCGGTGCTGCATTTACAGTAACAGTTACCGGTGTTGGTGCTGATGCACAACCCGCAGCTGTTGTTCCAACGATATAATATGTTCCGGCGCCCACTGCGTTCGGTGTTGCAAGTGTGATCGTTCCTGCGGCATCAGTGAAGTAAGTATAAGTTAAGGCCTGGCTGTAGATCCTGCTGTTATTGCTGGTAAAGTAATATCAACTGTTCCCGGTGCACATACCGCTGCCGGTGCATTGGTGACAACTGTCGGTGCTGCATTTACAGTAACAGTTACCGGTGTTGGTGCTGATGCACAACCCGCAGCTGTTGTTCCGACAATATAATATGTTCCGGCGCCCACCGCATTCGGTGTTGCAAGTGTGATCGTTCCTGCAGCATCAGTAAAATAAGTAAATGTTAATCCGCCAGTAGATCCGGCAGTAACTGCTGGTAAAGTAATATCAACTGTTCCCGGTGCACATACTGCTGCCGGTGCATTGGTGACAACTGTCGGTGCTGCATTTACAGTAACAGTCACCGGTGTTGGTGCAGATGCACAACCCGCAGCTGTTGTTCCGACGATATAATATGTTCCGGCGCCGACTGCGTTCGGTGTTGCAAGTGTGATCGTTCCTGCAGCATCAGTAAAATATGTAAATGTTAATCCGGCTGTAGATCCGGCTGTGACTAGCGGCAGCCGTCAGATCAACTGTTCCCGGTGCACATACCGCTGCCGGTGCATTTGTGATAACTGTCGGTGCTGCATTTACAGTAACAGTTACCGGTGTTGGTGCTGATGCACAACCCGCAGCTGTTGTTCCGACGATATAATATGTTCCGGCGCCCACTGCGTTCGGTGTTGCAAGTGTGATCGTTCCTGCAGCATCAGTGAAGTAAGTATAAGTAAGGCCTGGTGTAGATCCTGTTGTGATTGCAGCGGCCGTCAGATCAACTGTTCCCGGTGCACATACCGCTGCCGGTGCATTTGTGACAACTGTCGGTGCTGCATTTACAGTAACAGTTACCGGTGTTGGTGCTGATGCACAACCCGCAGCTGTTGTTCCAACGATATAATATGTTCCGGCGCCAACTGCGTTCGGTGTTGCAAGTGTGATCGTTCCTGCAGCATCAGTGAAATATGTAAATGTTAATCCGCCAGTAGATCCGGCAGTAACTGCTGGTAAAGTAATATCAACTGTTCCCGGTGCACATACTGCTGCCGGTGCATTTGTGACAACTGTCGGTGCTGCATTTACAGTAACAGTCACCGGTGTTGGTGCTGATGCACAACCAGCAGCTGTTGTTCCGACAATATAATATGTTCCGGCGCCCACTGCGTTCGGTGTTGCAAGTGTGATCGTTCCTGCAGCATCAGTGAAGTAAGTATAAGTAAGGCCTGGTGTGCTTCCTGCAGTAACTGCGGCGGCTGTCAGGTCAACTGTTCCCGGTGCACATACCGCTGCCGGTGCATTTGTGACAACTGTCGGTGCTGCATTTACAGTAACAGTTACCGGTGTTGGTGCTGATGCACAACCCGCAGCTGTTGTTCCAACGATATAATATGTTCCGGCGCCTACTGCGTTCGGTGTTGCAAGTGTGATCGTTCCTGCAGCATCAGTGAAGTAAGTATAAGTAAGGCCTGGTGTAGATCCGGCTGTGATAGCTGGTAGCCGTCAGATCAACTGTTCCCGGTGCACATACCGCTGCCGGTGCATTTGTGACAACTGTCGGTGCTGCATTTACAGTAACAGTTACCGGTGTTGGTGCTGATGCACAACCCGCAGCTGTTGTTCCAACGATATAATATGTTCCGGCGCCCACTGCGTTCGGTGTTGCAAGTGTGATCGTTCCTGCAGCATCAGTGAAGTAAGTATAAGTAAGGCCTGGTGTAGATCCGGCAGTGATTGCGCGGTAAAGTCATATCAACTGTTCCCGGTGCACATACCGCTGCCGGTGCATTTGTGATAACTGTCGGTGCTGCATTTACAGTAACAGTTACCGGTGTTGGTGCTGATGCACAACCCGCAGCTGTTGTTCCAACGATATAATATGTTCCGGCGCCCACTGCGTTCGGTGTTGCAAGTGTGATCGTTCCTGCAGCATCAGTGAAATAAGTATAAGTAAAGCCTGCTGTAGATTCCTGCAGTAACTGCTGGTAACAGTCAGATCAACTGTTCCCGGAGCACATACCGCTGCCGGTGCATTTGTGACAACTGTCGGTGCTGCATTTACAGTAACAGTTACCGGTGTTGGTGCTGATGCACAACCCGCAGCTGTTGTTCCGACGATATAATATGTTCCGGCGCCCACTGCGTTCGGTGTTGCAAGTGTGATCGTTCCTGCAGCGTCTGTGAAGTAAGTATAAGTAAGGCCTGCGTGTAGATCCTGCTGTGATTGCTGGTAAAGTAATATCAACTGTTCCCGGTGCACATACCGCTGCCGGTGCATTGGTGACAACTGTCGGTGCTGCATTTACAGTAACAGTTACCGGTGTTGGTGCTGATGCACAACCCGCAGCTGTTGTTCCAACGATATAATATGTTCCGGCGCCCACTGCATTCGGTGTTGCAAGTGTGATCGTTCCTGCGGCATCAGTGAAGTAAGTATAAGTAAAGCCTCCTGTAGATCCTGCAGTAACTGCTGGTAACAGTAATATCAACTGTTCCCGGTGCACATACCGCTGCCGGTGCATTTGTGACAACTGTCGGTGCTGCATTTACAGTAACAGTCACCGGTGTTGGTGCAGATGCACAACCCGCAGCTGTTGTTCCAACGATATAATATGTTCCGGCGCCCACTGCATTCGGTGTTGCAAGTGTAATCGTTCCTGCAGCATCAGTGAAATAAGTGAATGTTAATCCGCCAGTAGATCCGGCAGTAACTGCTGGTAAAGTAATATCAACTGTTCCCGGTGCACATACCGCTGCCGGTGCATTTGTGATAACTGTCGGTGCTGCATTTACAGTAACAGTTACCGGTGTTGGTGCAGATGCACAACCCGCAGCTGTTGTTCCAACGATATAATATGTTCCGGCGCCAACTGCGTTCGGTGTTGCAAGTGTGATCGTTCCTGCGGCATCTGTGAAGTAAGTATAAGTAAGGCCTGGTGTAGATCCGGCTGTATACTGCTGGTAAAGTCAGATCAACTGTTCCCGGTGCACATACCGCTGCCGGTGCATTTGTGATAACTGTCGGTGCTGCATTTACAGTAACAGTTACCGGTGTTGGTGCTGATGCACAACCCGCAGCTGTTGTTCCGACGATATAATATGTTCCGGCGCCAACTGCGTTCGGTGTTGCCAGTGTGATCGTTCCTGCAGCATCGGTGAAGTAAGTATAAGTAAGGCCTGGTGTAGATCCGGTTGTGATAGCAGCAGCCGTCAGATCAACTGTTCCCGGAGCACATACCGCTGCCGGTGCATTTGTGACAACTGTCGGTGCTGCATTTACAGTAACAGTTACCGGTGTTGGTGCTGATGCACAACCCGCAGCTGTTGTTCCAACGATATAATATGTTCCGGCGCCCACTGCATTTGGTGTTGCAAGTGTAATCGTTCCTGCAGCATCTGTGAAATATGTATAATGTTAATCCGCCTGTAGATCCGGCTGTGATAGCAGGCAGCCGTCAGATCAACTGTTCCCGGTGCACATACCGCTGCCGGTGCATTTGTGACAACTGTCGGTGCTGCATTTACAGTAACAGTTACCGGTGTTGGTGCTGATGCACAACCCGCAGCTGTTGTTCCAACGATATAATATGTTCCGGCGCCCACTGCGTTCGGTGTTGCAAGTGTGATCGTTCCTGCAGCATCAGTGAAGTAAGTATAAGTAAGGCCTGGTGTAGATCCTGCAGTAACTGCGGCGGCCGTCAGATCAACTGTTCCCGGGGCACATACTGCTGCCGGTGCATTTGTGATAACTGTCGGTGCTGCATTTACAGTAACAGTTACCGGTGTTGGTGCTGATGCACAACCAGCAGCTGTTGTTCCAACGATATAATATGTTCCGGCGCTAACTGCGTTCGGTGTTGCAAGCGTGATCGTTCCTGCAGCATCTGTGAAGTAAGTATAAGTAAGGCCTGGTGTAGATCCGGTTGTGACAGAAGCTGCTGTCAGGTCAACTGTTCCCGGTGCACATACCGCCGCCGGTGCATTTGTGACAACTGTCGGTGCAGCATTTACAGTAACAGTCACCGGTATCGGTGCAGATGCACAACCCGCAGCTGTTGTTCCAACAATATAATATGTTCCGGCACCCACTGCGTTCGGTGTTGCAAGTGAGATTGTTCCTGCAGCATCAGTGAAGTAAGTATAAGTAAGGCCTGGTGTAGATCCTGTTGTGATAGCAGCAGTCGTCAGGTCAACTGTTCCCGGAGCACATACTGCTGCCGGTGCATTTGTAATAACTGTCGGAGCAGCATTTACAGTAACAGTCACCGGTGTTGGTGCTGATGCACAACCCGCAGCTGTTGTTCCAACGATATAATATGTCCCGGCAACCACTGCATTCGGTGTTGCCAGTGTGATTGTTCCTGCAGCGTCGGTAAAATATGTGAATATTAATCCGCCAGTAGATCCGGTTGTGATAGCGGCGGATGTCAGGTCAACTGTTCCCGGAGCACATACTGCTGCCGGATTTGTGATTACAATCGATGGTAGAGGGTTGATAGATACAAACGCAGTTGTTGTGCTACCACAAGTTCCATTCGTGAACGTATAAGTAATAGTATATGGCCCCCCCGGATTACTTGATGCGAGGTCAATATCGCCTGTTGTGGCATTGATTATTACACCAGCTGACGCAGTAAAGATTCCACCCGCCTGGCCTCCCAGCGTTACCGTTGCTATTCCTGTTGCACAATATGGAGAACCGTTGTATACAATTGTGGCTACCGGTATCGCTGTTATGGTTACTGAAGTAGTTGCTGTCTGAACAGGACATCCGGCTGCAGCTGCCATCGTATATGTAACTGTGTAGGTTCCGGCTGCACTTGTACCTGGTGTAATGGCACCAGTAACTGCGTCGATCGTTAATCCGGCAGCAGATGAATACGTTCCGCCAACAGTGCCTGTTTGTGTTACCGCCTGGGAGCCAGCGAGAGAAGAACAGAACGGACTTCCTGCATAGTTGATCGTAGCTGCAGGTAATGCAGTTATAGTTATTGAACTTGTCGCTGTGACTGCTGCACATCCGTTGGCGGCTGCGATCGTATTGGTAACTGTATAGGTTCCGGGTGTGCTCGCTGATAAATTAATCTGACCGGTAGTTGTGCTTACAAATACAAGTCCTCCTGTTGATGAGAATGTTCCTGCCACACCGCCACCGCTAAACGTTGGATTCGGGTTCGCAGCATTCTGGCAATACGGTGTTCCGGTATAACTAAATGTAGCTACCGGTAATGCAGTTATAGTTATTGAACTTGTCGCTGTGACTGCTGCGCATCCGTTCGCGGCTGCAATCGTATTGGTAACTGTATAGGTTCCGGGTGTACTTGCTGATAAATTAATCTGGCCCGTAGTTGTACTTACAAATACAAGTCCTCCTGTTGATGAGAATGTTCCTGCTACACCACCACCGCTAAATGTTGGATTCGGGTTCGCAGCATTCTGGCAATACGGTGTGCCTGTATAACTAAATGTAGCTACCGGTAATGCTGTTATAGTAATCAGAACTTGTCGCTGTGACTGCTGCACATCCGTTCGCAGCTGCAATTGTATTGGTAACTGTATATGTTCCAGGTGTACTCGCTGATAAATTTATCTGACCCGTAGTTGTACTTACAAATACAAGTCCTCCTGTTGATGAGAATGTTCCTGCCACACCACCACCGCTAAACGTTGGACTCGGGTTCGCTGCATTTTGACAATATGGTGACGCCGGTATAACTAAATGTGGCTACCGGAAGTGCCGTTATCGTAACAGAACTAGTTGCTGTGACTGCTGCACATCCGTTCGCGGCTGCAATCGTATTAGTAACTGTATAGGTTCCAGGCGTGCTCGCTGATAAATTAATCTGACCCGTAGTTGTACTTACAAATACAAGTCCTCCTGTTGATGAGAATGTTCCTGCCACACCACCACCGCTAAATGTTGGACTCGGGTTCGCTGCATTTTGACAATAAGGTGATGCCGTATAACTAAATGTGGCTACCGGAAGTGCCGTTATCGTAACAGAACTCGTTGCTGTGACTGCTGCACATCCGTTCGCAGCTGCAATTGTATTGGTAACTGTATAGGTTCCAGGTGTACTTGCTGATAAATTAATCTGACCGGTAGTTGTGCTTACAAATACAAGTCCTCCTGTTGATGAGAATGTTCCTGCTACACCACCTCCGCTAAATGTTGGAGTCGGGTTCGCTGAATTCTGGCAATATGGTGTGCCCGTATAACTAAAGGTGGCTACCGGTAAAGTTGTTATGGTAACAGATGTAGTTGCTATCTGTGATGGACATCCGGCTGCGGCTGCCATCGTATATGTAACCGTATATGTTCCCGCTGTACTTGTACCTGGTGTAATGGCACCTGTTACTGCATCGATCGTTAATCCTAAAGTAGATGAATACGTTCCACCCGCCGTACCTGTTTGTGTCACAGATTGTGCACCAACAAGAGAAGAACAGAACGGACTCCCTGCATAACTGATCGTAGCTGCAGGTAAAGTTGTTATAGTAACAGAAGTAGTTGCTGTCTGTGATGGACATCCGGCTGCAGCTGCCATCGTATAAGTAACTGTGTAGGTTCCGGCTGAACTTGTACCTGGTGTAATGGCACCCGTTACTGCATTAATCGTTAATCCGGCAGTAGATGAATACGTTCCACCAACAGTGCCTGTTTGTGTCACCGCCTGGGTACCAACTAGAGAAGAACAGAAAGGACTTCCTGCATAGTTGATCGTGGCTACCGGTAATGCTGTAATCGTAACAGAACTTGTCGCTGTGACTGCTGCACATCCGTTCGCGGCTGCAATCGTATTGGTAACTGTATAGGTTCCAGGCGTGCTCGCTGATAAATTAATCTGGCCGGTAGTTGTACTTACAAATACAAGTCCTCCTGTTGATGAGAATGTTCCTGCTACACCACCACCGCTAAATGTTGGACTCGGGTTCGCAGCATTCTGGCAATATGGTGTTCCGGTATAACTAAATGTAGCTACCGGTAAAGTTGTTATAGTGACAGATGTAGTTGCAGTCTGAACAGGACACCCGGCTGCAGCTGCCATCGTATAAGTGACCGTATATGTTCCTGCTGTACTTGTACCTGGTGTAATGGCACCTGTAACTGCATCGATCGTTAAACCTAAGGTAGATGAATAAGCTCCGCCCGCTGTGCCAGTTCTTGTTACTGCCTGACCTGTAACCAGTGTTTTACAAAATGGTGTTCCTGCGTAACTGATCGTAGCTGCAGGTAAAGTTGTTATAGTAACAGAAGTAGTTGCTGTCTGAACAGGACATCCGGCTGCAGCTGCCATCGTATAAGTAACCGTATATGTTCCGGCTGTACTTGTACCTGGTGTAATGGCACCCGTTACTGCATTGATCGTTAATCCGGCAGTAGATGAATACGTTCCGCCAGCTGTACCTGTTTGTGTCACAGACTGTGCACCAACAAGAGAAGAACAGAACGGACTTCCTGCATAACTGATCGTGGCTGCAGGTAATGCAGTTATCGTAACAGAACTTGTCGCTGTGACTGCTGCGCATCCGTTCGCGGCTGCAATTGTATTGGTAACTGTATATGTTCCAGGCGTACTTGCTGATAAATTAATCTGACCGGTAGTTGTACTTACAAATACAAGTCCTCCTGTTGATGAGAATGTTCCTGCTACACCACCACCGCTAAACGTTGGATTCGGGTTCGCTGCATTCTGGCAATATGGTGTTCCGGTATAACTAAATGTAGCTACAGGTAAAGTGTTATAGTGACAGAAGTAGTTGCTGTCTGAACAGGACATCCGGCTGCAGCTGCCATCGTATAAGTCACCGTATATGTTCCCGCTGTACTTGTACCTGGTGTAATGGCACCTGTAACTGCATCGATTGTTAATCCGGCGGTAGATGAATATGTTCCGCCCGCTGTACCTGTTTGTGTCACAGATTGTGCACCGAACCAGTGAAGAACAGAAATGGACTTCCTGCATAACTGATCGTGGCTGCAGGTAAAGTTGTTATAGTAACAGAAGTAGTTGCTGTCTGTGCAGGACATCCGGCTGCAGCTGCCATCGTATAAGTAACTGTGTAAGTTCCGGCTGTACTTGTACCTGGTGTAATGGCACCTGTTACTGCATCGATTGTTAATCCGGCAGCAGATGAATACGTTCCGCCAGCAGTACCTGTTTGTGTCACAGACTGTGCACCAACAAGAGAAGAACAGAACGGACTTCCTGCATAACTGATCGTAGCTGCAGGTAATGCAGTTATAGTAATCAGAACTTGTCGCTGTGACTGCTGCACATCCGTTCGCGGCTGCAATTGTATTGGTAACAGTATAGGTTCCAGGTGTACTTGCTGATAAATTAATCTGACCCGTAGTTGTACTTACAAATACAAGTCCTCCTGTTGATGAGAATGTTCCTGCTACACCACCACCGCTAAATGTCGGACTCGGGTTCGCTGCATTCTGGCAATACGGTGAGCCTGTATAACTAAATGTAGCTACCGGTAATGCAGTAATCGTAACAGAACTTGTCGCTGTGACTGCTGCACATCCGTTCGCAGCTGCAATTGTATTGGTAACTGTATAGGTTCCGGGTGTACTTGCTGATAAATTAATCTGGCCCGTAGTTGTGCTTACAAATACAAGTCCTCCTGTTGATGAGAATGTTCCTGCTACACCACCACCACTAAATGTTGGATTCGGGTTCGCAGCATTCTGGCAATATGGTGAGCCTGTATAACTAAATGTAGCTACCGGTAATGCTGTTATCGTAACAGAACTTGTCGCTGTGACTGCTGCACATCCGTTCGCGGCTGCAATTGTATTAGTAACTGTATAGGTTCCGGGTGTACTTGCTGATAAATTTATCTGACCGGTAGTTGTACTTACAAATACAAGTCCTCCTGTTGATGAGAATGTTCCTGCAACACCACCACCGCTAAATGTTGGACTCGGGTTCGCAGCATTCTGGCAATATGGTGTTCCGGTATAACTAAATGTAGCTACCGGTAAAGTTGTTATAGTGACAGAAGTAGTTGCTGTCTGAACAGGACATCCGGCTGCAGCTGCCATCGTATAAGTCACCGTATATGTTCCCGCTGTACTTGTGCCTGGTGTAATGGCACCTGTAACTGCATCAATCGTTAATCCTAAAGTAGATGAATAAGCTCCGCCCGCTGTGCCGGTTCTTGTTACAGCCTGACCTGTAACCAGTGTTTTACAAAATGGTGTTCCTGCATAACTGATCGTAGCTGCAGGTAAAGTAGTTATAGTAACAGAAGTAGTTGCTGTCTGTGCAGGGCATCCGGCTGCAGCTGCCATAGTATATGTAACCGTATATGTTCCCGCTGTACTTGTACTCGGTGTAACGGCACCTGTTATTGCATCTATCGTTAATCCGGCAGCAGATGAATATGTTCCGCCAGCAGTACCTGTTTGTGTCACAGATTGTGCACCAACAAGAGAAGAACAGAATGGGCTTCCTGCATAATTGATCGTAGCTGCAGGTAATGCAGTTATAGTAACAGAACTTGTCGCTGTGACCGCTGCACATCCGTTCGCAGCTGCAATTGTATTGGTAACTGTATAGGTTCCGGGTGTGCTTGCTGATAAATTAATCTGGCCCGTAGTTGTACTTACAAATACAAGTCCTCCTGTTGATGAGAATGTTCCTGCTACACCACCACCGCTAAATGTTGGACTCGGGTTCGCTGCATTCTGGCAATATGGTGAGCCTGTATAACTAAATGTAGCTACCGGTAATGTTGTTATAGTGACAGAAGTAGTTGCTGTCTGAACAGGACATCCGGCTGCAGCTGCCATCGTATAAGTCACCGTATATGTTCCCGCTGTACTTGTACCTGGTGTAATGGCACCTGTAACTGCATCGATCGTTAATCCTAAAGTAGATGAATATGCTCCACCTGCTGTGCCGGTTCTTGTTACAGCCTGACCAGTAACCAGTGTTTTACAAAATGGTGTTCCTGCATAACTGATCGTAGCTGCAGGTAATGCTGTTATCGTAATTGAACTTGTCGCTGTGACTGCTGCACATCCGTTCGCGGCCGCAATTGTATTGGTAACTGTATATGTTCCAGGTGTACTTGCTGATAAATTAATCTGACCGGTAGTTGTGCTTACAAATACAAGTCCTCCTGTTGATGAGAATGTTCCTGCCACACCACCACCGCTAAATGTTGGATTCGGGTTCGCTGCATTCTGGCAATATGGTGTGCCTGTGTAACTAAATGTAGCTACCGGTAATGCAGTTATAGTTATCGAACTTGTCGCTGTGACTGCTGCACATCCGTTCGCGGCTGCAATTGTATTGGTGACTGTATATGTTCCGGGTGTGCTTGCTGATAAATTAATCTGGCCCGTAGTTGTACTTACAAATACAAGTCCTCCTGTTGATGAGAATGTTCCTGCTACACCACCACCGCTAAACGTTGGACTCGGGTTCGCTGCATTCTGGCAATATGGTGTCCCGGTATAACTAAATGTAGCTACCGGTAATGTTGTTATAGTGACTGAAGTAGTTGCTGTCTGAACAGGACATCCGGCTGCAGCTGCCATCGTATAAGTCACCGTATATGTTCCCGCTGTACTTGTACCTGGTGTAATGGCACCTGTAACTGCGTCGATTGTTAATCCTAAAGTAGATGAATATGCTCCACCTGCTGTGCCAGTTCTTGTTACAGCCTGACCTGTAACCAGTGTTTTACAAAATGGTGTTCCTGCATAACTGATCGTAGCTGCAGGTAATGCAGTAATCGTAACAGAACTTGTCGCTGTCACTGCTGCACATCCGTTCGCCGCTGCAATCGTATTGGTGACTGTATATGTTCCAGGTGTGCTTGCTGATAAATTAATCTGGCCCGTAGTTGTGCTTACAAATACAAGTCCTCCTGTTGATGAGAATGTTCCTGCCACACCACCACCGCTAAATGTTGGACTCGGGTTCGCTGCATTCTGGCAATATGGTGTTCCGGTATAACTAAATGTAGCTACCGGTAATGCAGTTATAGTTATCGAACTTGTCGCTGTGACTGCTGCACATCCGTTCGCAGCTGCAATTGTATTGGTAACTGTATAGGTTCCGGGTGTACTTGCTGATAAATTAATCTGACCGGTAGTTGTACTTACAAATACAAGTCCTCCTGTTGATGAGAATGTTCCTGCCACACCACCACCGCTAAATGTTGGACTCGGGTTCGCTGCATTCTGGCAATATGGTGTTCCGGTATAACTAAATGTAGCTACCGGTAAAGTTGTTATAGTGACAGAAGTAGTTGCCGTCTGAACAGGACATCCGGCTGCAGCTGCCATCGTATAAGTCACCGTATATGTTCCCGCTGTACTTGTACCTGGTGTAATGGCACCTGTAACTGCATCGATCGTTAATCCTAAAGTAGATGAATAAGCTCCGCCCGCTGTGCCAGTTCTTGTTACAGCCTGACCTGTAACCAGTGTTTTACAAAATGGTGTTCCTGCATAACTGATCGTAGCTGCAGGTAATGCTGTTATCGTAATTGAACTTGTCGCTGTGACTGCTGCACATCCGTTCGCGGCTGCAATTGTATTGGTAACTGTATATGTTCCAGGTGTACTTGCTGATAAATTAATCTGACCCGTAGTTGTACTTACAAATACAAGTCCTCCTGTTGATGAGAATGTTCCTGCCACACCACCACCGCTAAATGTTGGATTCGGGTTCGCTGCATTCTGGCAATATGGTGAGCCTGTGTAACTAAATGTAGCTACCGGTAATGCTGTTATCGTAATAGAACTTGTCGCTGTGACTGCTGCACATCCGTTCGCGGCTGCAATTGTATTGGTAACTGTATAGGTTCCGGGTGTGCTTGCTGATAAATTAATCTGGCCCGTAGTTGTACTTACAAATACAAGTCCTCCTGTTGATGAGAATGTTCCTGCAACACCACCACCGCTAAACGTTGGACTCGGGTTCGCTGCATTCTGGCAATATGGTGTGCCGGTATAACTAAATGTAGCTACCGGTAATGTTGTTATAGTGACAGAAGTAGTTGCCGTCTGAACAGGACATCCGGCTGCAGCTGCCATCGTATAAGTCACCGTATATGTTCCCGCTGTACTTGTACCTGGTGTAATGGCACCTGTAACTGCGTCGATCGTTAATCCTAAAGTAGATGAATATGCTCCGCCCGCTGTGCCAGTTCTTGTTACAGCCTGACCTGTAACCAGTGTTTTACAAAATGGTGTTCCTGCATAACTGATCGTAGCTGCAGGTAATGCAGTAATCGTAACAGAACTTGTCGCTGTGACTGCTGCACATCCGTTCGCAGCCGCAATTGTATTGGTGACTGTATATGTTCCAGGCGTACTTGCTGATAAATTAATCTGGCCCGTAGTTGTACTTACAAATACAAGTCCTCCTGTTGATGAGAATGTTCCTGCCACACCACCACCGCTAAATGTTGGATTCGGGTTCGCTGCATTCTGGCAATATGGTGAGCCTGTATAACTAAATGTAGCTACCGGTAATGCTGTTATCGTAACAGAACTTGTCGCTGTGACTGCTGCACATCCGTTCGCGGCTGCAATTGTATTGGTAACTGTATAGGTTCCAGGTGTGCTTGCTGATAAATTAATCTGACCGGTAGTTGTACTTACAAATACAAGTCCTCCTGTTGATGAGAATGTTCCTGCTACACCACCACCGCTAAATGTTGGACTCGGGTTCGCAGCATTCTGGCAATATGGTGAGCCTGTATAACTAAATGTGCTACCGGTAAAGTTGTTATAGTGACAGAAGTAGTTGCTGTCTGAACAGGACATCCGGCTGCAGCTGCCATCGTATAAGTCACCGTATATGTTCCAGCTGTACTTGTACCTGGTGTAATGGCACCTGTAACTGCATCGATTGTTAAACCTAAAGTAGATGAATATGCTCCGCCCGCTGTGCCAGTTCTTGTTACAGCCTGACCTGTAACCAGTGTTTTACAAAATGGTGTTCCTGCATAACTGATCGTAGCTGCAGGTAATGCTGTTATCGTAACAGAACTTGTCGCAGTGACTGCTGCACATCCGTTCGCGGCTGCAATTGTATTGGTAACTGTATATGTTCCAGGCGTGCTTGCTGATAAATTAATCTGACCGGTAGTTGTGCTTACAAATACAAGTCCTCCTGTTGATGAGAATGTTCCTGCCACACCACCACCGCTAAATGTTGGATTCGGGTTCGCAGCATTCTGGCAATACGGTGTTCCGGTATAACTAAATGTAGCTACCGGTAATGCAGTTATAGTTATTGAACTTGTCGCTGTGACTGCTGCACATCCGTTGGCGGCTGCGATTGTATTGGTAACTGTATAGGTTCCGGGTGTGCTCGCTGATAAATTAATCTGACCGGTAGTTGTACTTACAAATACAAGTCCTCCTGTTGATGAGAATGTTCCTGCCACACCACCACCGCTAAAGGTCGGGCTCGGGTTCGCTGCATTTTTACAATAAGGTGACGCCGTATAACTAAATGTGGCTACCGGAAGTGCCGTTATCGTAACAGAACTAGTTGCTGTGACTGCTGCACATCCGTTCGCGGCTGCAATCGTATTAGTAACTATATAGGTTCCAGGCGTGCTCGCTGATAAGTTGATCTGGCCCGTAGTTGTGCTTACAAATACAAGTCCTCCTGTTGATGAGAACGTTCCTGCTACACCACCACCGCTAAATGTCGGACTCGGGTTCGCTGCCGTCTGACAATACGGTGTTCCGGTATAACTAAATGTGGCTATCGGTAAAGTTGTTATAGTGACAGAAGTAGTTGCTGTCTGTGCAGGGCATCCGGCTGCAGCTGCCATGGTGTACGTAACTGTGTAAGTTCCCGCAGTACTTGTACCTGGTGTAATGGCACCTGTTCCTGCATTGATTGTTAAACCTAAAGTAGATGAATACGTTCCACCCGCTGTGCCGGTTTGCGTCACCGGCTGAGCCGTTGCCAGCGTTTTACAAAAAGGCGTCCCGGCATAACTGATTGTAGCCGACGGCAATGTCGTTATCGTAATGGGAGCAGTTGCAGTATTACTGCAACCACCACTTGTAAATGAGTATGTAATAGTAAAAGTGCCCGCGGTACTTGCTGCGAGATCTATATCGCCTGTTGAAGAATTGATCACTACACCAGACGGAGCTGAATACGTTCCTCCCGCCGGCCCACTTAGAGTAACATTCGCTATTCCGGTTGAACAATATGGTGATCCGGCATAAGAAATGGCTGCGGTTGGAAGCGCATTGATTACAACAGATGTCGACGTCGTATTTACACAGGTCCCATTATTAAATGAATAAGTTACCGTGTATGTCCCCAGCGTACTGGTCAACAGGTTGATGTCGCCGGTAGAAGAATTAATTACCAAACCCGCCGGGGCGGAAAACGTCCCACCGGTTTGTCCCGTTAATGTGACGGTAGCCGTGCCGGTCGCGCAGTAAGGTGATCCTGCATATAAAATCGTAGCAGCGGGAAGGGCATTGATGGTTATAGATGCAGTCGTTGACCCGCTACAGGTTCCATTGCTGAAATTATAAGTAATAGTGTAAGGTCCCGGTGTGCTGGAACCCAGGTTAATGGTACCTGTTGTCGCATTTATGGAAAGTCCTGCCGGAGCAGAATAAGTTCCTCCCGTCTGGCCGGTTTGTGTGACCGTGACGGAGCCGGTAGCACAAAAGGGAGAGCCGCTATAAGATATAGATGCTGTTGGATAAGCGACTACGGTAATCTGTACAGCTGCAGAAGTGCTGCTGCAGGTTCCGGAAGTCACCAGACGTTTATACCATGTCGTCGCAACCAGGGTGCCGGGATTATAGGTCGGATTGGTTGCACCACTAATATTTGTGTATGTAACATTGTCTGTACTCTGCAACCATTGATAACTGTATGTGGTCGTCCCACCGCCGGGAGCCGTTCCGGTTAATCCGGCAGGTGCTGTACCCGTACAAATTGATTGTGAAGAAGAGATATTATTGTTAATCAGAACAGGACTGATTGTAACTACCACCGGTTTGATATCATAACATACAGCGGATGTAGCCACACGTACATAATAAGTTCCGGATAACGCAATGGCCGTTGGATTCAGTACAGGTGATGTAAATGTAATGTCGTTCCAGTACGTCAGGATACCACCTGCCAGATTACTTCCGGCTGTAATGGCTGCCGCTGTAATGTCCACGGTGGCGGGCGCGCAGATCGTAGCCGGATTTGTAATCACAAGAGAGGGTTGTGCGCTCACGGTGAGTGAACCGATCTGACTGTTCAGCGGACAGGTTCCCAGTGTGATCACGCACAGATACTGATTATTATTCATTCCGGCGGTCACACCAGTCAGTGTGAGATCAGCCGTTGAGGAGCCACTGTATATTCCTCCATCGGTAATATTTGTGAATGCGCCCGCACCTACTTTTTCCATCCATTGATAAGTCAGGCCGCTGCCTGTGGCGGTTACATGATACACCGCATTGCTGCCGACACAGGTAATCACATTTGAAGGCTGACCGGTAATCACTGCCACCGGGTTCACTGTTAAGGTAGCCGGGTTGGACGTTGCGGATAATGGCGTGCACCCTCCGTTTACGATGCATCGATACTGATATCCATTAAATGTGAATGGCGGTGCGATCACATTCAGGGTAGCAGTGGCAACACCGGTATAAGAAGCGCCGTTGATCAGATTCGACCAACCGCTTCCGGTATTCACCTGCCATTGATAACTTAAACCACTACCTGTAGCGACAACCGAAAATGTTGCGTTCGTGCCTGCGCAAACTGCTGTGCCTGACGGATCCAGTGTGGATGTTGGCGGAAGTATGGTAACCGTAATAGTTGTACTATTTGTAGCGTTACATGCTCCGGCGGAAACCTGACGGTAAAAATTTGTTGTTTGTGTCAGTGCACCGGATGCATAGTTAATACCGGTAGCTCCCGGGATGGCTGTAGCGCCACCCGTAGTGTATGAATACCATTGGTACGTATATGTTCCCCCGCCGCCGGTGGGTGTACTTCCACTGAATGGTGCGGGCGTTCCGGCACATAATGTCTGGCTGTTACTGATAGAATTATTTGCGATCGGTCCATTCACATTCATCTTTGTTGTCGCAGATGTCAGTGAAGTGGGAGCGCAATCACCTGTCACGATACAACGATACTGATAGCCGTCCATCGCAACAGTGGTCGGATTTATTCTTAATGAATTTCCATTCACATTTGAATAACTTCCAAAATTTGAGAGGTTATTCCATCCTGATCCCGAATTGAATTGCCACTGATAATTTAAATTTATACCGGTTGCCGTAATATTTATGGCGATACTGCTACCGGTACACGTTGTAAAATCTGCCGTAGTGGCGGTGATGGTTGTCGGATTATTTGTAGTCAGTAAAGCCTGAGTGGTGGGCTGGAAGCTCGCGCTGCATCCGGATGCAAATACTCTGGCAGAATATTTATATCCATTCATTCCTGTCGTGACGCCTGTCAGCGTTAATGTGCTGGTAGAACTTCCGCTGTAAATTCCGCCGTCTGTTATCGGAAGTGTAGTGCCTCCGATCGTTTCATACCATTGATAGGTTAGTGTGCCGGACCCTGTGGCAGATACAGTATAAACAGCCGTAGCGCTTGCACATACCGACTGAGCCACCGGTTGCGCTGCAATAACAATCGGTGTGTTATTTAGAGTAACCGTAACTACATTACTTGTATTTGAACAGGTACCGTTATTGACATTTCTTCTATAATATGTTGTTTGGGTAATTGCTGCAGGGGAGTATCCGGAATTGGTATTTGTTCCCGTAGCCGTAACAAATCCGGTCGTGGCGGATACCGTACTCATCTGCCATAAATAGGTACCACCTGTTGTTCCGGTAAGTGGAAGTGGTGTGCTGGTGCCCGAACATACTGTTTGATCGGCGCTGATGACATTATTGATGGCAGCAACAACCGTTAGTACGGCAGCATTCGAATTCACGGGAGCTCCGCAGGTTGCCGTGATCACACAGCGATAATTATTCGTGGTCATCGCAGCGGTCACATTAGTAATTGTCAGGCTGGATGTAGATGTACCACTGTACACCGCGTCATCCGCCAGATTGTTCCAAACAGCACCGACTTTAATTTGCCATTGATATGTGAGCGAAGTACCCGAAGCTGTTATTGTAAAAATCGCATTTGAACCTACACAGGCAGATTTATTGGCCGGCTGTGCACTGATCACAGGATTTGGTGCCGCGGAAACCGCAAGGGTAACCGTATTCGATGTAACAGGCGGTGTGCAGGTTCCGGAAATAATTACTCTATACGTATATCCGTTCATCGTTGCCGGAACCGGGTTAATCAATAAAGTGGCTGCAGTAGCACCGGTATAAGGTGAAACATTTGTAACATTTGTAAAACCACTGCCTGTATTCACCTGCCACTGATATGATATACCGGCTCCGGTAGCTGCCACGCTGATGGATGTGCTTCCGTTTGTACAAGAAGTAGGATTTGCAGGCTGTGTGGTTATCGTCGGAATATCTATGACGGTAATCGTAATGAAATTGCTATACGCAATACCGGAAGCGGCACATGAAGTAACCTTTCTGCGGTAATATGTTGTTACAGGCACAACACCCGGAGAATAGGTAGCCGATGCGGCTCCGCCAATATTCGACCAGCCGATATTATCAAGTGAAGACTGCCATTGATAAACATATGTTCCATCGCCGCCTGTAGGCAGGGCTGTACTGTTGAGTAAGGCAGCTGTGGTTCCTTTACAGAATGATTGATCTGCCGATACGCTGCCGCCTGTAAGTACAGGGTAGATGTCAACAAATATGGTATTGGAACTGGCCGTTACACCGCAAGAGTTTATCGCATTTCTGCGGAAATATGTCTTGGCCGCAATCGCACCTGATGCATAAGTAGCCAACGTTGCACCCGTAATATCTGACCATGTAATATTATCAGGCGAACTCTGCCACTGATAAGATATGTAACAGCTGCTTGTTGCAGCCGTAGTGCTTGTAAATGCAACCGGTGATGTATTTGCGCAGATGGTTTGAGTGGTCGCTATGACGCCCGGTGTTACCGCCGTCGAAGGCGTAACCAATGTAAATGTCAGCGCCCCGCTTGAACCACCAAAGTTCTCGCGCCATCTGAATTCAACTTTATCTGTAGCACCCAGTGTTCCGGTCCACACATTGGTATGGGCATCACAACATCCCACATGAGTGAACACCTGTACTCCATTGACAAATAAATAAGCATCATCATCGTGATAGGTAACATCGATCTGATATGTACCCGGTGTAAAATTCGTCTGGCGATAACTTACCCAGTGATTATCCTGATCAACCTGACAACCCTGATACCCGGATGCATCGGATGGTGAACCATTGGTGCCCCATCTGTTCAGGGAATTAAAAGTCAAAAGTGGTTCTACATAATAACCCAGGTATTGTGCTGTTGAAAACGCAGCTCCGCCTGCATCATAGGCATAAACATTCCAGACACCGTTTCCATAAACATTCGGATCACCTACCGTACCCGCCGTTTGAATAAAACTGACCGGTGCGGTATATGCAACCGTTCCGCAAACATCCGTTGCCACACGACGGTATTGAATATTGGTTGTTGGTGAAACAGTTGAAGTAAAAGAATTTCCGGTTGCACCCGCAACGGTGACCCAGGTTGTGCCACCATCCGTAGAAGACTGCCATGAATAATTTATAAAACATCCGCCGGAAGCAGGAGTTACTTCATTGATAACGGGCAGATCATTAAAACAAAGATTTGGATTATAAGCTGCGATGGAACCTGGTAAGAGTGGTGTTGGTGTCACCAGCGTAAAACGAACACCGGTTTGTCCGGGTCCTGCATTATTCCTCCAGCGCACTTCTATCTGATCCGTCGGCCCCAGATTACCCGTCCATACATTGTTCTGTATTGTCGGATAAGTAAGACTGGAAACCAGCGTGCCATTGATGTAAATTAAATTGTAGTCGTCATCAGACGTCACGTCAATCTGATAAAGACCGGCTGTAAAACCGGTTCTCTTCATACTGACTGAATAATAGGTATTGATCAGCTGACAGCCGAGATATCCGGATGCGGTTGATGGTGGAGTATTTGCGGGATAGCGGTTCGGCGTGGAAAAAGTTAACAGCGGTTCTGTGTAATAACCCGCATAAATAGAATAATTGATATCCTGAAAACAATAGACGTTCCAGGTATTATTTCCAAATATGGCCGGGTTACCCGGCGCACTGTTATTCATTGAAATGGTGATGGGTGCAGATACCGCGGAATTTCCACATACATCATTCACCGTGCGCCGGTAGAGCGTTTGTGTATAAATGCTGTTGGTGATGGTGTATCCGATGGCTGTTGCACCTGAAATCAGATTCCAGGTGGTACCATTATCCGTTGAGTATTCCCAGGTGTAATTTTTTATTGTGCAGCCTCCGGTAGGCGCTGTTAACTGTGTTAACGCAGTAGGTGGAACATCGCCTGCGCATATCGTCTGATCAGGAGTTATGGATCCCGAAGTGAGTGCCGGAGGAGTTACAATGGTAAACACCAGATTTTCTGAAGAAGGTCCACCACCCTGAGATACGCGCAATTCAACCTGGTCGGTTGCACCCAGTGGGCCGGTCCATACATTGGTATGTGAATCACAACAACCATTGTGTACGAATACCTGTACACCATTTACAAAAAGATAAACATCGTCATCATGATAAGGAATATCGATCTGATAAATGGCCGGTGTAAAATTTGTACGCTTGTAATCGATCCAGGTATTGTTGGGATTTACCACGCAACCCTGGTATCCCGAGGCACTGGATGGAGACGCGGTATTTGCCCAGCGGTTGACAGAATTAAAAGACAGCAACGGTTCCGTATAATATCCTTTATAGGTGGCGGCGGCATATGTGCCCGGCGCACCGGTTCCCTGAAATACATATACATTCCAGATATTATTACCATATACAGTGGGATCGCCCGGAGCTACCACATTGACGGTAACTTTTACAGGGGCAGTCGGTACTGAGTTATTACAGGCATCCATGGCCATCCTGCGATACCATGTCGTTTGGGTTAGCGCGGAAGTTTCAGTATAAGCAGCCGTAGTTGCTCCTGCAATCGATACCCAGGTTACATTATCAATGGATTTCTGCCATTGCATTCCTGCGAGCGTACATCCGCTGGTTGGAGCAGCCGTGCTTGTAAATCCGGCCGGTGGCACTTCGCCGTAACAGACCTGCATGTCCTGGCTGATAGTGCCAGGTACCAGCGGAGCCGGCGTGACGGGCGTAAACTGCATGGACAAATAAGAGGGCGATCCGAAATTCACCCAGCGTAATTCCATCTGATCCGTGGCGCCCAGAAATCCGGTCCATATATTATTAATGGGTGATCCGACGGCCACACAACAGGTATGTGCGTAGATCTGCGTCCCATTTAAAAAGATATTTACATTATCATCAAGATTGTTCAGATTGATTTGATAGTTACCAGGCGTGAAATTGGTCTGCTTCATACTCACAGAGAAATTTGAAACCGGGATCAGACATCCCTGGTAACCGGAAGCATAGGACGGACTTTGACCGGTTGCATATCTTGATTGCGTATTGAACGATAAAACGGGCTCTGTATAGAAACCCGCATACGTTCCAAACGCGTTGTCAGAATATCCATAAACATTCCAGACGCCATTTCCGTAAACAGTCGGATCTCCCGGCGGAACGGTAACAACGGTCACTAAAATAGCGGGTGAGATATCCACGCATCCGCCGGAACTGACGATTCGATGAAACCAGGTGGATTGGGTAAGGGCCGATGGTGAATAATTTTTCCCATTGCTGGTTCCTGACGCCGTACTGAATCCGGCAGTCGCCGAAGTCGTACTGCTTTCCCATAAATAAGTATACGTGCCCGTGGCCCCAGTAGGTGTTGACCCGGTAAGTGGCAGTGGGGTTTGACCGTTGCAAACGGACTGATCAATTAGAACGGTATTTGTTCCGGCATTGATGACCGGTGTAACCGTTACTTTGATGGAAGTGCTTGAATTTGCGCATCCACCGGAACTTACATTTCTTCTATACCAGGTTGTAACCGTTAACGCGGGTGGCGAATATGTTGTTGAGGTCGCCCCGGCGATATCTGTAAATGTCACGTTATCCGGCGAAGACTGCCATTGATAAACGTATGTTCCATTTCCCCCGGTTGCCGTGGGTCCGTTTAATGAGGCGGGGACTGTATTAAAACAAATGGTTTGAGCACTGGTGATAACGTTAGAGGCAGCTGTTATGACAGGTGTTACAGTGATGGCAACGGCAGGTGACGTGTCTACAAACGCTCCGGACGTGGCGATCCTTCTGTACCAGCGATTGGCGGTAAGTGCACCGGGAGAATATCCCTGAGCTGTAGCACCCGCAATATTTGTAAATCCTGTTATGGCAGATGTCGTACTGACCTGCCATTGATAAGTAAAAGGGCCGGCTCCTCCGCCTGGAATGGATCCGGTAAGCGGTATTGGGGTAGTATTATTACAAATGGTCTGATCGCTACCAATTGTATTCCCTGTGATGGGCGGCAGATTTCCAGCTATGCCCTGCTCATGTGCGAATAACGAAATGAATATGCACAAAAACGCAGCGTAAAGGTTTTTCATCGGTATCCGGCTAGGTTATCGAGCCTATCCTTTGAGGGACTGAGGCTATTGGATTTATTATTTTCCCAGATTTACATCCGGTATACCGCGTGAGGAATCTAATTGTTGATTAGTGAAAATCAGAATGACCCAAAAGCTGGAATACGTTTCAGTAAGCTGAAAAGTCGCTTCAGAGGGTAGGAGGATTAACTGAATCTGACCCTTTTATAATCCTAATGGTTTATACTTAGGAGATCAGCCCTTTAATAACTGAAAACGCGTTAAATTATTGTCATGTAATGGCTTACTTTAGTATTGTTTTATCCACATAGTCAGAAATAATGGCCGTTTAGAAATTTTAATCTGCCTGAAATATGAAATATCCTGCTTTATTCATATGCCTGATAAGCTTTGGATGCAGGGAATATTACGAACCTCCTGTTTTAAAAAATAACCCCCAACTATTGGTGGTGGACGGATTTCTGAACAGTTCACCCGATTCCACCTATATCAAATTGACGTATACCCGTAATCTCCGGGATACTGCTCCTGCGGTTCCCGCCTTACATGCGACACTGATGGTGGAAGGAGATCAAAATACCCTCGTGCCACTGTATGAAATCGGCAACGGTATGTATGGTAATCTGCTTCCCTTAAAGACTTCCGAGAAATACAGTCTCTCTATAACCACTTCGGATGGCACGAAATACCAGTCGGACCTTGTTCCCTTCAAACAAACACCTGCTGTTGACAGCATATCCTGGCAACAGGATTCTACTGACGTGCATTTTTTCATCAATACACATGATCCTCAAAATAATACCATTTATTACCGCTGGAGTTACGAGGAAACCTGGCAATATTCAACTTACCTGACATCCAATTTTGATTATGTCCACGGCACGCTCGTAGCGAGGCCGCCCGATCAGCAGATTCATAACTGCTGGAAAGATTATAAAGCATCGACCATTCTGCTGGCTTCAACGAATCAGCTGAGTCAGGATATTGTACATCAATTCCCTTTGAACGTCGTTTCCAAGTCCACTGAAAAATTGTATGTAATGTATAGCGTCGTTGTCAATCAATATGCACTGACCAGGGATGAATTTGAATACTGGACTGAATTGAAAAAGAATTCCGAACAACTGGGAACGCTTTTCGACGCCCAGCCTTCCCAGCTGAGCAGTAATATTCATTGTACTACGAATCCTACCCAACCCGTTATGGGCTACCTGTCTGCTTCCACCGTACAGAAAAAAAGAATTTTTGTAGATATGCACGAAATGACAAACATGAATTACGAGCCCTATTATTTACCCTGCCATGCTTTAAATGACGTTACAACCGGTTTTGGCATTCAGGATACTGCCAAGGCGTACGAATATCTTGAAATGCCCAGGCATTTATTCACCTTCTGGTTCTACGACGGGGCCTTTCATATTGCACAGAATTTTTGTATTGACTGCAGGGAACACGGCGGAACAAATGCGAAACCTGATTTCTGGCCCTGATATGACGTACATGACTTACAATGTTCATATACGACCCTATAATTTTTATACCAACCTGTCTGACATTTTTTACTGATTTTCTTTACTCAATGCAAAAAAGTATACAACCCGCCTGCACTGCAGAACAACCCGCGGTTGCCGGTAATCGATGGCTTTTTGACAACTGCGCCCGATTCCACTTATATAACGCTCACACGCAGCCGAAGTATGGCTGATTCAGGTTTATCTCCTGTTGAATCCAATGCAGCGCCAGGCAATTTATTTACTTTGTACGAAGTATTCACCGGTGGTTACCCGATGGTCCCTAATTTATGCGGAGACTGCAGGGATCAGGGAGGAACATCCGTCAAACCGCGATTCCGGCCCTAATTGTAAAATTGACTGATAAAATGACGCCGTTAACAAAAAAAGATCTTAATTTGATCGGTAATAACTGCTTGTTGGATATATGTGCGAAATCAGACCTCTCCCCTTGAAGTTGCTGCTTTGTTGTTTGGTTTTTGTGAAGATTGCCGGGGCCCAGGAACTGGCGGGCGACTCCCTTCCAAATACACTATCCAACTCATTTCCGGTAAGCCTCTATTATAATGCCCTTGGTGAAAATGCGCATATTTATACCGGTTATGAATATTTCACGCCGGACCGAAATATCAAAGGAAGCCCTTATTATCTGGCCGACAGTCCATCGCCTTCAGATCTCCTGTACGATGACAGTTATTATAAGAATATTCCAATCATGTACGACGTCCTGAAAGACGAAGTGGTGGTTAACCGGCTGGGACAGAATTTTAAAATAAGTCTTGTAAACGATAAATTAAAATCATTCACGTTCCGCAGACACGAATTTATAAGGATATCCGGTGACAGTGCGAATGGCAATCTGTTAGCGACCGGATTTTACGACCGGTTGTATAATGGCAAAACAATTGTAATCGCAAAACGGAGAACCCGTTTGCAGGAAACCTATATATACAGCCAAATCAACTATGAATATATACGGCAGGATATTTACTATTTGATCGTCTCCGGACAAATCGTTCCGGTGGATAGTAAATCCTCAGTGCTCAAACTCTTTAATTCGAAGAAATCAGAAATCAAGGCATTCATCAGGAAAAATAAACTGAATTTCAAATCAGAGTTCGAAAAAACACTGGTTGCTATTTCAGCTTATTATGATCAACTAACGAGCTAACATGCATTATATTTTTCGCAATCTTTCCTGCCTGGTGATGGGATCGTTTCTTTGTCTGTTTCTGCATGCACAAAATAAAAAGACATTTAGCGGAGATTTCCATGGAATGAAGCTGGAACAATTTGCAGAGTCCATTGAATCACAGTCCGATTACAGATTTTACTTCAAAGCCAGTGAAACCGACAGTATCGTGCTCGATTTTTCTGTGCAGGATCAGACACTTCCGGTTATTCTGAATATGGTGCTTGCACGTACAGATTTCCATTTTGCCATCGATGAGGACGACAATGTATTCATAACCGAAAAATTTACCATCCAACCCAATCTGCCGGACGATTTTTTTAATGTGAAACGTCCTGTTTCAGATTCTGTTCGTGAATCGGCTTTCTCAGTAGATAACTATCTGGATAACCAGAAGAACCAAAAACTCAGGTCCGCGCTTGAAAACAGGGTTTTTGTGATTGGGCCGAAAACAAATACTTACAGAACCGGAAAAGGTACTGTTGCCGGCTATATCCGCGACGCAAAATCCGGAGAGACGCTGGTAGGGGCAACTGTTTCTCTGGATAATCCACCGGTCGGCGTGAGTACGGATCAGTTCGGATATTTTTCTCTCACAGTACCGCTGGGTCCGCATGTCTTACATATTTCGAGTATCGGCATGAAGGAAACGGTTCGTCATATTGCGCTTTACTCCGACGGCAAGCTGAATATTGAAATGGAACAATTCATCCCGGGGTTAAAAGCAGTAACGATTACGTCTGAAAAGAATTCCAATACCGGTCGCCTCCAAATGGGAGTGGACAGACTGAATATTAAAACGATCCGTCAGATGCCCGTGGTTTTTGGCGAAGCGGATATATTAAGAGCCGTGCTTACACTTCCGGGCGTTACATCAGTTGGTGAAGCATCTACCGGCTTCAATGTGCGTGGAGGATCTGCTGACCAGAACCTCGTGTTATTTAACAATTCCACGATTTATAATCCATCGCATTTCTTTGGATTCTTTTCTTCATTTAACCCGGATGTAGTGAAAGGCGTGGAATTGTACAAGAGCAGCATACCGGAAAAATTTGGCGGCAGATTGTCTTCTGTGCTGGACGTTACAACCCGCGACGGAAATTCAAAGAAAATATCCGGCGCCGGCGGAATTGGTCCGCTGGATGCGCGGCTGACACTGGAGGGTCCTTTATTCAGCGAAAAAACAACCTTCCTGATCGCGGGACGTTCTACCTATTCTGACTGGTTATTGAAACAGATTCCGAACGATGCTTATCAAAATAGCACGGCCGGTTTTTATGATGCCAACCTTCGACTCACCCATGAGATAAACGCAAAAAACCATTTATTTCTGACAGGCTATATCAGCAGTGACCGTTTTAGTCTGAATAGTGATACTCTATATAAATACCAGAATAAAAACGCTAATCTTCAATGGAAACACGAATTCAATAACCGTTTCAATGCGGTATTCATGACTGGTATTGATGATTATAATTATTCCATCACAAGTACCCTGAATCCTGTCAATGCGTATAAACTTTCATTTAAGATTACACA
Organism: uncultured Bacteroidota bacterium; assembly: GCA_963759335.1. Taxonomy (GTDB): domain Bacteria; phylum Bacteroidota; class Bacteroidia; order Chitinophagales; family Chitinophagaceae; genus Puia. The sequence goes on along the minus strand of CAVWYU010000017.1, from coordinate 204,470 downwards.
ATACGTTTTTCATGGCGATTTTACCTATAATATAAATTCAGTACACACACTGGATTTCGGTGTAAGTTCCATTTACTATAAATTATACCCGGGATCCCTGGATCCACAGGGTTCAAAATCTTTGGTGGTACCTGATCATGTGCCCACGGAACAGGCACTTGAATCGGCTGCCTACCTGGGTGACAGAATAAACCTCGGCACTAAATTCTCTGTAAATCTGGGTATCCGGTATTCATATTACAATTATCTGGGACCACAAAACATTTATACCTATGCCCCCGGTCAGCCGTTGGAAACAAACAGCATCATCGATTCAACGTATTACGGCCCCGGCAAGAATATTAAAACCTATCAGTACCCGGATTACAGGGTTTCGGCACGATATCTCTTAGATGATAACTCGTCACTAAAAATCAGTTATAATTCTTTACATCAGTTTATCCATCAGCTGACAAATACAACGGCCATTTCACCCACTGATATCTGGAAACTCAGCGGACCACATATCCAGCCTCAAAACGGTCAGCAACTTTCACTGGGCTATTACCGGGATTTCAAATCACACACGATCGAAACATCGCTCGAGATTTATTACAAAAAAATCGATGAGTATCTCGATTACAAGAGCGGCGCTTCCCTGGTTCTCAATCATCATATTGAAACAGACGTTCTGACCACCAGGGGCAAGGCATATGGAGCTGAATTACTGATAAAGAAAACAGCCGGCAAACTGAATGGCTGGCTGAGCTATACCTATTCGCGCACGTTTCTGCAACAGGATGATCCGAATGCAGGACAGCTGATCAACAATGGAGCATATTATCCGGCGAACTATGACAGGCCCAGCGTTTTGAATTTTATAGGAAATTATCAGCTCAACCACCGGTTCAGCGTTTCGGTAAATGTCAATTACAGTACCGGCCGGCCGATCACTTTGCCTACAGCAATATATGATCTCGGTGGCGGTGAACGCGTTTATTATTCTGAAAGAAATGCTTACCGCATTCCTGATTATTTCAGGATGGATCTGTCGGTGAATATTGAAGGCAATCATAAAATCAAAAAGTTCAAGCATAGTTCCTGGTCTATCGGTGTTTATAATCTGACTGGTCAGAACAATCCTTATTCCATATATTTTACACAGGAAAATGGTGTGATCAAAGGATATAAGCTTTCCATATTCGGTTCCCCGGTTCCATCCATCACTTACAACTTTAAATTCTAGATGAAGCGTCTGATAAATATGTTGCTGATTGCTGTTACTGTCACCCTTGGGGGACTGGACTGTAAAGAAGTATATACTCCACCGGCCATCAAAAACAATCCATTCCTTCTGGTAGTGGATGGCATAGTGATCAGCGGAAATGATTCCACCATTATAACACTCTCACGTACGCGCAGTATTTCCGATACCGTGCCTTCTGAAAAAGAATTGAATGCCAAAGTATCCGTTGTCAGCGCGTCGGGAGTAGAGTATCCCTTTACGGAACAAGGTAATGGACGGTATGTTGTCGATCAGCTTGCACTCGACGGAACCCAGCTATACCAATTGAAAATATTAACTCCGGAAGGCAATGAATTTCGTTCCGAATTAAGCAACGTAGAAATCAGTCCGCCCATTGATTCCGTATACTGGCAGCAGGATTCTTCCTACAATGTGCATGTTTATGTAAATACACATGATCCCAGCAACCAGACAAAATACTATCGCTGGCAGTACGTGGAAACCTGGGAATATCGATCGGCTTACAACTCTGTACTTGATTATAACGACGGAACCATCATACCAAGAACGCTGGATAACCAGATATACAGATGTTACCGTTCATTACCCTCCTCCACAATTGAAGTGGTATCGACCACGCAATTATCCAGCTCCACGGTGAACAAATACGAAGTGACGTACATTCCCAATGGCGCCGAACAAATCAGTCAGGTATACAGTGATCTTATCCGGCAATATGCGATTCCGGTGGAAGCATTTAATTTCTGGCAGAACCTGAAAAAAAATACTGAACAACTGGGTTCTCTTTTCGATTTGCAGCCTTTTACCGAATTGGGTAATATCAAATGTGTCAATGATCCAACCATCCATTGCATTGGCTTTATCAGCTTCTCCACGCTCCGGGAAAAAAGAATTTTTATATCCAAGAGCGAATTGCGCTACTGGAACTATCAACCCTACTTTGGCGCCTGCGCTGTCGACACGATACCACCACCGGACGTCGATAAATATTTTCAACCCCCCGGAGGTCCTTATTTTAATAGCCTGATCGGAACGAATAATGGTCCCTATCTTCTTTCATCTACTTTATGTGTGGATTGCACTTATCATGGCGGAACCGCGATAAAACCACCTTTCTGGCCATAAACTTTTAACTATGCTTCGATTTTCGCGGATATTTTTTCTGCTCATACATAAAAAGTTTGTCACGGTTCTTTGTGTCATGATCTGTGGAGTCTGCCTCGCGCAGGATCCTTTCATCCATAAATTAACAACCAGTCTCAGTGATCATGAATCAAAGCAATCCAAAGAAAAAATATATCTCCAGACAGATAAATCATTTTATATATCCGGAGAAATATTGTGGTTTAAATCGTACGTGGTGGATGCCATGCGGAATCATTTTTTTTCTCTGAGTAAAGTAGCCTATGTAGAAGTATTAAACCGGGAGTCCAAGCCGGTCATACAGGGGAAAATACTCATTCAGAATGGCATAGGAAGCGGATCTTTCTTTATTCCCCTTTCGCTGCCTACAGGTTCTTATAAGATCCGGGCATACACCAACTGGATGAAAAACTTTGGCGCGGATTATTTTTTTGAAAAAAATATCACAATCGTAAATACGATGAAAAGAAGCCAGGATACCCTGGTACAGAAAACGCCGGCCTTCGATATTCAGTTTTTTCCTGAAGGCGGCAACCTGGTGGACGGTACGCCGGCGGTCGTGGGATTTAAGGCAGTTGATGAGAATGGAAAAGGAGTAAACGTAGACGGCGATATTGTTGATCAGGATAAAACAACGGTGGTTCATTTTCAAAGCGGATTATTTGGTATGGGTCGCTTCGAAATCAATCCTTCTGTCAGCAGGCAGTATAAAGCTTATGTGCGGGTGAATGGAAATCAACTGACCGTTGTCAATTTCCCCGCTGTATTGCAGAAAGGAAATACTTTGAAAGTTATATCTGACCAGAATAACCTGACAATTACTGCTACATCTAACTACGAGGGTGATACCAGACCTTTATATCTGCTGATTCATACCCGCGGATTGGTGAAATACGCGAACAGCCTTTCACTGGATCATGGGAAGGGCAGCCTGACCATTCCCCTGTCCAACGTGGGTGAGGGTATTTCCAGCATCACCCTGTTTAATGCCAACCAGCAGGCGGTTTGTGAAAGACTTATTTTCAGAATTCCTTCCAATCTGGATTTATCTGCGCAATCTGAAATGGACGAATACCAGAGCCGAAAGAAAGTAACGACACATATTCATCTGAATAACCTGCCGGCTGACACACCTATGTCAGCCAACCTTGCCATGTCAGTATTCAGAACCGATAGTTTACAAAACGATGAAGGCCCGGATATCCGGACATATTTATACCTGTCATCAGACATCCGTGGAAATATTGAACATCCTGAATACTACTTTACGCACAAAGGCGAGCAATATCAGACTGCTATTGAAAACCTGATGCTTACCCAGGGATGGCGAAAATTTAAATGGGATGAACTGTTACAGAACACCGATCCGGTTTTCGAATATATTCCTGAATGGACAGGTCATCTGGTCAATGCGCGTATTACTGACCGCCTGAGTGGTCAGGCGCTGGAAAATCAGGGAGTCTATCTCGCCGGACCCGGTATTAAATCGCAACTGGCCGGATGCGTCAGTAACAAGAACGGACAATTATTATTTGACCTTCCGCATTTATTGGGATCGAACGTGATTGTACTGCAGGCTGAAAACAGAACCGATAGTAATTACAGGATTGACGTGTCAAATCCTTTTAGCGAAAAATATGCAGCCAGTTATTATCCGCCTTTTAAAATGAACAGCACGCTTAAATCCGATTTGCAGTTTTATAATATCGGTACGCAGGTGCAGAATGTTTATCTGCTCAGCAACCTGATTAAATTTAAAGCACCGGTTTATAGTGACAGTACTTCTTTCTATGGCGAGGCCGACAAGAAATTTTTCCTGGACGATTACACCCGCTTTAATACCATGGAAGAAGTTGTGCGGGAATATATCACGGGTGTATCTGTACATCACAGCAAAGACCGGTTCACTTTTCGCCTGCTGAATGATCCGCAAAAGATATTCTTCGACCAGGATCCCTTGATCGTGCTGGATGGCGTGCCCATTTTTGATGCGACCGAAGTGATGTCGCTCGATCCTTTGAAAATCAAAAAAATAGAAATTGTAAACCGGAAATTCTTTCTCGGATCTGTTGTGGCCAGTGGCATCTTTGCTTTGTATTCGTATAATAACGACATGGCCGGGTTACAGATGAACAGTCACGCCCTGATCCTCGATTATGAAGGATTGCAATTACAGCGTGAGTTTTATTCACCCAAATACGATGCATCCCAATCCGGTTCGAAACGTTTGCCCGACTTTAGAAATGTACTCGCCTGGGAACCCAACATTGTAATTGGCAAAAGTGGCGAAGCCGAAATCAGTTTTTATTCTTCCGACCGCAAAGGAAAATATGTTGGTGTTGTAGAAGGCATTAATCAGAATGGGGTTGCGGGAAGCACGAAGTTTTATTTTGAAGTACAATAAAAAGCTAAAAGCCTAAAGCCCAAAGCCTAAAACCCGCTCAAGCCTAAAAGTCATTATGGACTTTTAGCATTCCCGTTTTTCATTTTTAGGCTCACGAATGGATTTTATCAACCCGATTAACATCGCTTTTATGTGATTTATTTTCCCATTCAATGTTTTATGAAGTTCTGAATCGATATATGAAAGATCCTTTATAAGCAGAGTACAATATTCAACTTCCAGAACAGATCCCAAAGAAATGTCAAGAAAATGGACAAAATCCTTTTCCGAATTTCTACCGCTTCCCTCTACTATGTTAAAAGGCACCGAATAGGCTGCTCTTTTTAACTGCCTTGTCAGTTCATATTGCTCATTCATTGGTAAAACAGGTACTACACTTTTATAAATGAACTGCACTAAATCATGAGATTTGATCCAGACTTCATACTTATTATAATTTCTCATTTCACAAAGGAAAACTTAACCAATGAATTTTAAAAAGTGAATGACCATATATCAATGGCGTAAAATAACGGTTAGCTACCGGACCCGGATTGGTGTTAGTGTTTTGTCTTTGATCTGGTTTTAGACTTTAGGCTTTAGGCTTGCCTATTTGGAAATATTCTTCAGGTACAAAAACGCAGGTCCTTTGCTAAAATCAAATTTTGGTTTTATGAAGCTGGGAGCGATGGAAAAATTACCCAGCAGGATGTCCGGTTTGCCATCTTTGTTCAGATCTCCTACATCCATTGTCAGCCAGCGACCCTGTTGGGTCGCCGGTAAGGAATGCGGCAGGAAATTAAAATTACCTTTGTTCTCCAGATATACAAATCCTTCTTCCGGTTGATTCTGATAGTCTGCAAAAAAAGAAATTACCGCAAGATCCAGGTCGCCGTCACCATCAAAATCTCGGGCCATGGCTTTGTAACAACCATTGATCGGGAAAAAATATTGTTGTTTAAAATTCCAGTGCCCGTCATTTAAAAATATATATACACCGTGATAGGGTTTTAATTCAACCGAAAAATCGGCGTTGTCACCGCATGTATAAACAATATCCGGAAAACCATCCTGGTTGAAATCATCCATCTCGAAATAGGATGAACCATATGAGGGGGGAAACTGTAAAATTTCCTTCTGATCAAACTGACCATGCCCACGGTTTGTGAATAAAAAAACCCCTTCTTCGCCCTGCGCAAATAATACAAACAGATCTGGCAGCCCATCGTGGTTATAATCCTTCACATAGGCCCTGATAGCGCCGGGTACGGGTCTTAATACATGCCGGTCGTACTTATTGTTACCCAGATTTTCAAACCAGCTTAAAGCGCCTGTAAGGTGCCCAAATTCGCATACCAGTTCATCGGGCTTGCCATCGTTATTCAAATCGACCTGTATCGATTGCACCGGTCGGGCAAGATGATGAATTTGCAGGGCAGTATCCAAATGCAATTTCCCCTGTTCATTCAAAACGAGATTTTGAAGTCTGCCCAGCTTTGCGTTTGAAGGATTTAAGTAACCAATATTTGTGGCTACCCATGGTGAAGCCTGAAAGTCTATATCTAACACCGGACCCGATATAAAAGCAAAAGAATCGGTAGGGATTAATGCTGTGTCAAACCGGGTGACCTGCTTCTGGAAAATATCACTTTGCAAAACGGAGTGCACCGGCTGTGAACTATCTATATGAATATAACAGGTCGTCGGCTTTGAACCACTAACAGCAGGAGCAATGGCTTCAAAAATGGACAAGTCATTTTTAATCGGATCGGCCCTTTGCTGAGGAGGTAATGAATCGGGTGCGGTTGCAATGTAATAGTTTATAATATTCTGCCATTCTTCGGAGGTCATAATGGGACTGGAAGGATAAAAAGCCTGCGACAGATTGGGATCCCGGCGCATGGAAGGATATTGAGTCCAGTTGTGATTAAAAATGCCCAGGCGCGGTCCCATATTCGGCAGTACTCCTTTTTCCCAGGATTCCACATCTAACAATGATGGCTGGGGAAAAGCATGGCAGCTCTGGCAATATTTCTTTGCCAGCGCCTCTCCTGCTTCCACAGAAGCAGTAGGTATTTTTTTATGAGATTGATTTCGGTTATACGGATCGCAGGAATAAAGACCAAGCAAAAAGAAAATGACGATCCCGTAACGCAAGATTAAAGATTTATATTTCTGCGAGAACCCTTACTGTCAAACACTTCAACGGAGACAACCTGATCATCCACACGTATAAAGCGGCCTGATTGCGATAAAAACGAAGTTCCATAATAAAATTCCTGAGTCATCTTCCTTCCGTTTTTTAAAGTAATGATCGCTTTTACATCCAGTGGTGCCAGTTGTATCAGTTTCTGATTTTTTTTAAGCCGGTATACTTTTAACGGTCCACGGTTCTGGCTAGCCGCTACCAGATACTGATTGTTGGTTCCGCTTAATTTCACCAGTGCTTTGCCATTGCCCGGAATAAAAATACCACTTTGAAGAATAGACCTGGATTGAAAGCCGTTTTGTCCGTCGCCGCTCATTAACAATCCGTTCAAAGCATCGTACCGGCCGATCGAAACATCGGTACCATAGTCGTTTCCATTCACCAGGAGGTCCAGATTCCCATCACCGTCAAAGTCGTCTGCTATCATTCCGTTGATCATCGAAAACTGTGCTTCTTTCGGAAGAGGCACCAGCGAAAAAGTTCCATTTCCATCATTTCTCAACAACATGGATTCAAATTCGTTTGCCTGCAAAATCAGCGCATTTTTTCTGTCTGCTTCAGGAAGTATCTGATCCATGCCTGCCGCCGCATAAGATTTATAGGTTGGATATTTCTTTCTCATGTTGTTTATCTGTCTTAACAGATCATCCCTGCCCTGCGCCGGAAATTCTTTTTTATTCCCTTCCTTGTCCGGCAGGTACAGCGATGGAATCATATCGAATATTCCATTGTTATCAAAATCCTTACCGTAAGCATGTACGGGATAGTCGGTACTGGCGCGGAAAAATGAATTCTTTCCCAGATTGCCCACGATATAATCCATATCCCCGTCATGATCAAAGTCGCCCGCAGTTATACTATTCCACCAACCATGGATATTTCCAATACCTGACTGTCCGGTGATATTCACAAAATTTCCGTGATCGTTTTTCAGAAATGCAATCGACATCCATTCGCCTGCCATAATCAGATCAGGCCATCCGTCGTTATCGAAATCCGTAAACAGGGCATCGCAAACCATACCACAGTTAACCAGATCCTTAGCGACTGTTTTAGTAACGTCTGTGAACAGAACCTGACCATTCTTTGAGTCATTTCTTAAAATGAAACTGGAAACCGGCCTCGGATAATTACCCGGATCGACTCTTCCGGATACAAAAAGATCGAGATCTCCGTCATGATCGAAGTCTGCTGCCCGCACACAAAACTTGCTGGTCAGATTTTTTGGAATCGCTTCTGCGTGTTCGGTAAAATTTCCTTTGCCATCATTCAGATAAAAACGATCCTGATAAGTTGATGATCCAGGTGGCATTTCATTTCCTCCGGAAGCAATGTACAGATCCAGGTCGCCGTCTCCATCTGCATCAAACAATAACAATCCCATATCGTGGGCCGGCTTATTGAGTGAATCCGAGGCAAGCAATGATTTCTGAATGAATTTTCCATTTGTCTGCTGAAGGAATATCCGGGCGCTTCTATTTGGAGAGCCGCCGATGATCAGGTCTTCCAGCCCGTTTCCGTCAATATCTCCGACAGCCAGGGCCGGACCATAATCCGATAATTTATGCGGAAGTAGTTTCTGGATATTAAAATCAATATAATCCCTTTCCTTATGCGTGTACTGCATTCCCAGGGAATCCGTAATCTCGCTGAACAGGCTATTGGATGCAATCAATGGTTTCGGAGAATCGGATATACTTTTTGCATTTCGCAAATCTGCAGTCAGAATCTGATCGGTTTTAACCTGCGTAAGAATTTCCTGTTTTCCTCCCGGCCAGTGTATCAGTACAGTGTCTATTGTATTCAGATTTCCAAGTCCAAAAAATGCACCGTTTTCTACCGTGGAAAGGTATCCGCGGTAAGGCGTATTCTCATATACCTGCTGTTTGCCATGATCATAGTGTAGTTCGATACTCGCTCCGAAACCATCCCGGTTCAGACTATCCCCCCTGAATTTTATTTTAAGAAAATGATTCGGGGTCTTCTGATTTTCTTTACTTCTGTTCCGAAAGATACCGGCTTCATCATTGATGTTGTTCACGATCAGATCAGGGAAACCGTCATTGTCAAGATCCGCATAAGCGGCACCGTTAGAAAAGCTCGGTTTCATCAGTCCCCAGTCGTTACTGACATCTGAGAAGCTGAGATTCCCGTCATTGTGATATGCATAGTTGTGAAGTTTTACTTCGGGGATCTGTTTAAGCAGATCCGAAGTCGATACCAGTGAAACAGAGATATTACGGAATGCGATAAAATCGTGGTCCGTTACATCTTTCGGAAATCCGTTGGTGATGATCAGGTCCCTGTATCCGTCATTATCAAAGTCGGTCAGTAGTGGTGTCCAGCTCCAGTCCGTTTCGGCGACACCGGCATAAAAAGAAATTTCACTGAAAACAGGCGCTCCTATGGAGTCACCGCTTCTTACACGCGGTCCCTGATTCAGCTGCAGGGTATTTCGAACATACTGGTAATTATATCCGAACATATCACTGTTCTGATATGTCAGATAGCTACCGGAATTCATCATCATCTTTTTCCGGAAATTATCTTCCGGATTCATATCCAGCACCATCACATCTTCCAGTCCGTCATTATTTATATCGTTGATATCGATACCCATTGAATTGGAAGAAGTGTGTTTAAAATAATCAGACAGGTGGTCAGTAAATGTGCCGTCATGATTATTGATCAGGAGCAGGTCGTTCGGCAGATAGTCATTGGTTACATACAGATCTTTCCATCCGTCTTTATTGATATCACATACGTTTACGCTGTGACCATATCCTTCGATGGCTACACCGGCGGATTTGCTGACATCCGTGAACACCGGATGATTTAAACCGGCATTCCAGTCATTACGAAACAGTTTACCACTGCTGGGGAAAGAACCATCGCGTGCCAGATGATGAAATACATTGGGCAGGGATGAATTCACAATTTCATTTACGACGAGGTACATATCCAGATCGCCGTCGTTGTCATAATCAAAAAAAGCGGCCATCGTGGAAAAACTGGAATCTGCCAGGCCATATTCAGCAGCCATATCTTTGAAATGCGGAATACCCTGTTTGTCCAATCCCTGGTTAATGTACAATAGATTCTTTCGTTTCTCACCGCTCGGGTTGATGGTTGCCGAGACATAGATATCAGGCCAGCCATCATTATTGATGTCTACTACCGACACACCCCTGCACCATTTACCTTCACCATCCGCACCCGACGCGGTTGTTATATCTTCAAATTTAAAATCGCCTTTGTTCAGATATAATTTATTGGCTACCAGATTTCCGGTGAAATAAATATCCGGTTTACCATCCTGATTGAAATCTCCGATGCCCACACCACCTCCATTATAGATATTGGAAACCATCAATACATTCAGGGAATCCGTTTCTTTAATTTCATTATTAAAATGGATGCCCGACTGATCGGAAGAAATTGCCTCGAATAGAGTCTTGTGCTGTTTACAGGAAAAACAAATGAACAACAGGGAAGATAAAAAGATATAACTGATCCTTGGCCCAACAATCATCAGATAAATTTTCGGGTGCAATATAAATGTTTCAATAATAAAATGGCAGGCTGGTACAAAAGCAAAGTCCTGTCTGGACTAACCAAGACAGGACTTGCAAAAATGTATTAACAAATACGATTAGTACCCGGGATTCTGTGTAAGCGTTGGCGCACCCCCCTGTGTACTCGCATCAATTTCCTGTTGGGGAATTGCACGATAAACAGAGTTAGGACCAAATACAGCTCCTGACAGAAGTGAATATCCGTAGCTAACTTCTTTCTGCACATAGGCATTCATTTCCGCGGTTGCTTCGGCTGTTCCATAACGAACCAGGTCGAAGAATCGCTGTCCTTCCATGGCGAGTTCAAGCCTTCTTTCAAAATGCACGTATTTACGGGCACCAGCCTGACCCTGACCTGCAAAAAATCCGGCAGCATAAGGCTTGATAAAATAATTAGCAGCTGGTGTATTCGTATATCCACCCTGTGGCTTTGAATTGTCTATATAGGTATGAACAAATCCGGCAGGATTTGCCGCCCTTGTTCTTACAATATTTACGAGGTCTTGTGCAGCATCCAGTGCGCCCGCTTCTACCTGGCATTCTGCAGCCCAGAGTAATACATCCGCAAAACGAACCAGGTTAATATTGATGGCAGTATAACCGGCTGTCCAGGATGATTTATCCGTAAACACACCGACTTGTGCAGCATAAGGCGCATTTTTTACAGGAGCATAAGGTCCGCCACTGGCCTGGTTACGAACAAATGTAAAGCCAGGGTTAATACCCCAATCGAGGAATGGAATACCTCTTCTTCCCACTGTCCAGTCTATCCGTGGATCCAAAGTCTGCACACCATCCGGTGTAAATGGATCAGAGCTCTTGATACCTTCGTCGTTTTTCAGATTTGTGTTATTGTATGAATCCGGCATTGGATAACCGGTGGTTGCATCTGTTTTGAATGCGTTGGTCAGACTGTATGACGGCTGGTTAAATCCGCAGCAGGATACAGGTTTGGATGGATCATATGAAAAGTTCAACACGTCTCCGGCATTTGCATTGGCTGCGGTCGATCCGTCATTGACAGAATTCTGTACAGCGAAAACAGACTCACTGTTATTCTTGGTTGCCGCATTGAACATATCGTTGAATTTGGGAACCAGGGCATATTTGAGACCATTGGATGTTTTTCCATTCGCAATGATATCCAGCAATAAAGGAAGCGCATCAGAATATTTCTGTTGAAACATCTTGGCTTTTGCCAGGTATGCTTTTGCACCCCATTTATTGATACGACCTACTTCGCCCTGAACTTCCGGAAGATTATCAATAGCGTATTGCAGATCCGCTTCGATCTTTGGCCATACTTCGGTATTGTTGGCTGCTACGTCTGAACTGTTTGGCACGCGCCAATTACCCGCTACATAAGTAATGGATTCATCTACATAAGGAACATTGCCAAATACTTTCTTGAGTTCCATCATATAATGGGCGCGCAGAAAACGAGCTTCAGCAGTAAACTGAACGGTATCAACAGGATCAAGACCCTTGGTAATACGCATTTCCCTGATTACTTCATTAGATCTTTGCACTCCGTCATAACAGGCTTCCCATTTTCCCAAATTAAAAATGTTGGTAGATGATTCTGACCAGGTCATGAGAGAAACAATGTCTGGCTGGTCACCCGGATCCGAACCCTTGTGGGAATCATCCGAAGCTACACTTCCGAAAACCCAGTTGGATCCTGCAGACACCCAGTCACCACCACCCGGCACACCAGTTCCGGCGCCGCCTTTTCCATCCAGGAGGGAATAGGCTCCGATCAGCAGACCGGCAACTCCAGCCTTGGTTGCAACCACATCAGGCGTGTAATTACCTACGGGTGCTTTTGTGAGAAAACTCTTACTACAGGAGAACACCAGCCCGATGATGGCGAACCCGAAGGGAATAAGTAATTTATAATTTGTTCTTTTCATATGTTTTAATTTAACAGATATTCAATGAGTTAAAAAGTACAGCTGATTCCGAAGGAGTAAGCCTTCTGGTTGCCTGGATATTGTCCAAAGTCAATACCAAAAGCTGATGAACTTCCTCCAATTTACAGGATCCAGACCTGTATAATTTGTAATCGTAAACAGGTTTGAACCTTGTACATAAATTCTTAACCTATCAATACCTACACTTTTCAAAGGAGCCGCTGGTATTGTATACCCAACGATCAGTGAACGCAATTTGAAGAAGGATCCGTTTTCTTTATAGAATGAATTCGGAACCGTGTTTGTACTGAAAGTTGACGCGTTTTCGAGGATCGGTGCTTTTGGATTCAGGTTAGTAGGTGTCCATGAATTGTACAGCAGATTAATGCTTTTGTTACCCTGGAAAGAAGCCCACATATCTGTCCAGTAGCGCTGGTAGTTAACCACTTCATTTCCATAAGATCCATAAAACAACGCTGTGAAATCAAAATCCTTCACGGTAGCGTTTGCATTAATACCATATGTAAATTTCGGATTCGGGTTGCCAAAGAATGTACGGTCTGTAGCATCTATCTTACCATCTCCGTTAATATCTGCATATTTGAAACGACCTGGTGCAGCATCCTGCTGTGTAGGTGATTTAGCTACATCATCAGCACCGGAAAAATAACCGATAACCTGATATCCGTAGAATGAACCTACCGGATGACCTACCTGGTTACGTACGAAATCTCCGATACGTGTACCACCTGTAGTAAAGTAGCCGCCTGCATTTGGAATGCTTACTACTTTACTTGCATATGTTGTGAAAATACCTGTAACGTTCAATTTAGAAACCGGGCTCAGTGTAGCATGGTATGTTAAACTCATGTCCACACCATTGTTCTGTACGTCTCCGATATTTACAGCTGGCAATTGTGCGCCGGCTGGTTCACCCGCTGCAAATGCACCGGCAGTGGCTGCAGCATTATCCTGGAATAACAGACCGTTGATTTTCTTTTGGTACCATTCTATGGTGAATTCAATTTTATTTTTAATTAATACCGCGTCCATACCAATGTTCGTGATTACATCCTGTTCCCATCCTGTGGCAGGGCTGCCATAGGCAGAAGCCTGAAATCCAAGAACCGTACTGTTACTGGTTCCAGCGATATCATAATATGACTGACCTGCGTTGGCGCCATACAGTGTAAACTGATTCAGTGGATTTACGTTTGAATAAGATCCCATTTTACCCCAGCTTGCACGGAGTTTCAGGAAGTTCAACCAGGAAACTCCACTCATGAAATCTTCCTGAGTCAGGATCCATCCGCCTGAAAAGGCAGGAAAATATCCTGTCTGGCTTTCTGGCCCGAATACAGATGCCTGATCCCGGCGAATCGTTGCAGTTAACAGATAACGATCATTGTATGCGTAGTTGGCCTGAGCGAATAATGAATATAATGAACCGGATCCCTGTCCGCTAAAGTTTGTCTGGCCTTTTGGATCACCGTTGCTGAGTGTTCTGAGATTCAGGTTATCGGAGAAGTAATTGATTCTTGTTCCGCCTACACCATGTCCTGATTGATCGAGTGCTTCAGTACCTACAAAAACCTTGAGGTTACTCTTTCCGAATGTGTTGGTATAAGTCAGCGTGTTGATCCAGTCATAGTAATTCTGGTAACTGGCGCCTTCTGTATATCCGTTTGATCCGTTATTTTCTGCATTTTCATACTGGTGGTATGTGTATGCCCAGTTGTACTGATTATTTATCAGACCACCGAAGCTGGTTCTGAGTGTGAAATGTTTCAGGAAATCTACTTCTCCCCAAACATTACCCATCATGGTCCAGCTATATCCGCGATTGTCTTTTGTTCTTTCCTGATTGGCAACCGGATTTGATGCGTTACCCAGTTCAGGTCCGTTTGAACCGGCCCAGTTTCCCTGGCTGTCATGTACAGGAATGATAGCCTGTTCGCGATAGTCAAAGTTGATCTGGTTTTCACCAAAATAACCGATCTGCGGATTATTCAGATAGAAGCCGTAAAAATTTTCTCCCACACGAATTCCTTTCGACAAGGCAAACGTGGTATTCATCCTCATCATATATCTTTTCAGATATGTATCAATCAATGTTCCCTGCTGGTTAAAATAACCCGCGGAGAAGAAATAAGTAGACTTATCACTTCCGCCCTGCAGACCTATATTATAACTCTGAATCGGAGCAGGTTTAAACAATTCGTGAAACCAGTCAGTACCTTGTTTGTTAGCTGCAGTGATCTGGTAAATCGGACCTTTTGTATAGTCCACATTATATTTGGAAGGATCTACAGCCGGGCTGCCTGCTTTGGCACCACCTGGTGTGATATAGTCTGGTAAAACCGGAGTAGCTCCGTTACCATATTGCTGTGAAGTTGGTAAATGTGTGCCTGTATCCACCTGGCCAGATGTGATATCTGCCTGCCAGAGTGCATTGGCGAGTTCCTGTGCATTCAGAAGATGGAAAGGATTTCCGGATAAAGGAATCTGAGTACCGGCATAACCATCGAAAGTAAGTGTTGGCTTACCAACAGATTTACCTCTTTTAGTTGTGATGATAACAACTCCGTTTGATCCGCGCACACCGAATATGGATGCTGATGCATCTTTCAATACCTGCACAGATTCGATATCCTGTGCATTGATATCATGATAAGGCAATTGAACTCCATCAATAATATACAATGGATCTGTATTACCAAAAGAAGTAACACCACGGATGAACACGTTCGTCGGTCCGCCGGGTGCTCCTGAAGTAATAACCGTTACACCGGAGGCCTGACCCTGTAACATCTGTTCGGGACTTCCTGCCTGGATGGCCTTCATGTCTTTTACATTCACAACGTCCACAGCACCCGTCAGATCTTTTTTCTTCTGGGTGGTGTACCCTGTTACTACCACGTCATTTAATGAAGTAGCAGATGTGGAAAGCATTACATCCCCGACACTGTTTCCTTTTACAGGAACCGTCAGGGCTTCATACCCCACAATGGTAATCACTAAGGCACTTACTTTTTGAGAGGATGTGATACTGAATGATCCATCCGAGCCGGTCAATGTAGCTGATTTGCCACCCTTTACCTGTACTGTTGCTCCTACAATTGGTTGTTTGTCCGTACTACCTAAAACACGGCCAGTAATAGTTGTTTGAGCAAAAAGACTTACGCTGAGGAAAAGAAGTAACGCGGTGTTCAGCCCCGCTAGGAGTTTAAATTTTGTTGGCATAAGCAATTCGTCTTTTGGTTTAACGATGTTAATTACAACCAAATTTAGGATTTATTTAATGCTGACCTAATATTTTTTTAACTTTTCATTGTGTTGAATTATCCTTGGTGAGTCGTTGGGTTTCAAAAGAATATCCTATGTGTAACATGAACATATTCTTTGGATCCGATGCCAAAAAGTTGAAACCCCTGACCGCTTTTTAATTATTTTGCGGCCATGAAAAAGAAATTTTCAACCCTTTTTTTTGTATTTCTGAGCGGAATATTATTGTGTTCCTGCTTAAAAAAAGACAGCAAAAAACAAACAGAAGAGAACCTGAAAACCGCCATGGATCTGTATTTAAACCATCAGCCAAGGATTGATACGAGCCGGGTAAAGTTCAAAGTGCTGGAAGTAACTTATTTTGAAGGCAAAATGGGTTATATCTGCGACTTTAAAGTAAATATGAAAGAAAGGAGGGATAGTATTCTTGTCGATACGACCGGTGTTATGAACGCGAATGTCTCCAAGGACTTTAAAGATGTGTCGAGGAGAGACTGATTTTAATTGTCAATGGTTAATGGTTAATTGTTAATGCCGGTTTGTCTTTCATCCATTTTTCCTTCTTGTACTCATCCAACGTTAAATGATAATGTCCGGCAAAAAATTCCCTCATTAGCAATTTCCGGGTTGCCTTCAGATAGTCAGTGGCGTAATTTTGTGTCATGTTAGACTATCAACGCATCGAACAGGCCATCCGGTTCATCCGCGAAAATTTCCAGGATCAGCCGGATCTGGATGAAATCGCCAAACAGATTCACCTCAGCCCCTTCCATTTTCAACGGCTGTTTAAAGAATGGGCCGGCGTAAGTCCCAAAAAATTTCTCCAGTTTACCAGCATTGAATACGCCAAACAACTGCTTCAGCAGCAGAAAACCCTGGCAACGGTAAGTTTTGAAACCGGCTTCTCCGGCACCAGCCGTCTGCACGATCTATTTATCCAGATAGAAGGTATGACTCCGGGTGAATATCAGCATGGCGGCAGGAATCTTCACATATATTATAGTCATGCTGAAACAGTATTTGGAAATGTACTGATCGCCTCCACCGAAAAAGGGATTTGTCATATCTCATTTGTGCAGAAAAATTCGGATCTCAGCGATCTGACCAATCGTTTTCCGGCTGCCATACTGGAGCAGAAAACAGATTTATATCAGCAGGAGGCACTGAAAATGTTTCGCGATGACTGGAGTGATCTCGATAAAATCAAATTGCACTTAAAAGGAACTCCTTTTCAGATCAAAGTATGGAATGCGCTTTTGCAGATCCCCGTGGGATCATTAAAATCATACCTCGAAATAGCAAACGAAATCGGCGATCCGAAAGCATCGAGGGCTGTCGGCACTGCCATTGGAAACAATCCCATTGCTTATTTAATTCCCTGTCACCGCGTGATTACTTCTTCCGGAAATTTAGGTGGATACCATTGGGGTATTGACCGGAAGTCTGCGATTATTGGATGGGAAGCGGCGAAGGAAAGTGTGAGAGTATGAGAGTATGGGAGTATGAGAGTATGGGAGTATGATTTGCTTTCCACTCTAGACAGCGTTTATGCATGTTTCAAAAAGTTAAGATTCAGAAAACACTTCCATACTTCCATACTTCCATACTTCCATTCTTCCATTCTTCCATACTTGCCGTTTTCCAGTCTTCCACACTTGTATTTAGTTTTTCGCAGGGTAATAGTCATATGGCAACCAGGTCGAAATATTCTCCACCCATGCCCAGTAACCTGTTATTTTGAGATCATAGGGTTTATAATAAAAGCCGTTCCGGACAATAAATACCGGCGTTTTATTTACAAATACAAATTCAGACACCGGTATGGTTTCGTGTTTGGTCTTTTTTGACAACGCCCTGTATCTGGGAGGAACTAATTTATATTTATAAGAAATCTCCATAGAGTCAGGATAAAAAAATCCCGCAACCGTGCTATCAACCGCGAAACCCACACTGTCAGATACGATCAAATCATGACTCAATAGTGAATCAGGCTGTTTGAGCATCTTTTTAAAAAATGTCGTTGAGTCGGCTGTATATGTCGTGGTTCTCAAATGATTCATCCCGCCATCGGTAGTCACTTCATATCCAATCGTCGCATCGACAACGGACGTAATAGGTTTATTACCATATTTTTTAAACATCTCTTTTGCCCTGTCTTTTTCGGGGTTGGATATCATCGTCAGGCTACGCATTTCGAATCCCTGAACTTCCAGGTCGTTCGCGTAAAAAGACCGCATAAAATGTAGCAGGGAACCTTTATATGTTTCGAATCTGGCTTCAGCGTATCTGCGAATTCTATTTGGATGTTTCAGACCCATGTCTTTATAAAATGCATAACCGGTGTAATTCACCAGCGCGGTATTCAGATCCACCTCGAATTCCTCCAGCTTGTATTCAATTTCATAACCCAGGGCATAGTTTGTAATTTTCAAGGGTTCCTTCGCAAATGCAGTTAAGATATTACCTTCATTTAACCTGAATTTGACCACTTCCGGATTCATCAGTTTCGTATCGTTGGAGGTCAAAGTAGTACCAATCAACAACAATTTGAAATACCTGCCATATTTCTCCCAGCCGTTGGGATCTGTGGGAAGAACCGAAAACCCTTCCAGTTCATCCGCTTTTGGCTTTAATATAATTTCAAAATCTTTTGGCAGGTCATGTAAGTCCAACAGGGTTGTATAGGTTTCAAATCCCACCGAGGTTGCCACCAGATTGAATTTACCTTGTGGAATACCCTTTAAGACAAACAGACCATCTTCATTTGTTATAGTACCTATTGAAGTGTTGTTCAGATATACCGACACGGACACAATAGGCTTATGTGTGTCTTCGCTGAAAACATGACCTCTTAAAACAATTTGGGAGAATGCTCCGGGAGAGCAAAAGAGAAGACACAGAAAACAAATGTCTATTTGTAAGATTTGTTTCTTTCCCATAATGGCAGGTCCTGGTAAACCAAATGTGGGCTAATTTTTGCGAACAGTCAAAATTTCTGTTAGTCAACCTTCCAGGCATAAGCATTTACACTTATCCGAAAATCCGCAAAAGCGGGGCCATTGCAGCGTGCGCATATGTATCAGGCATTATTTTATACTGAAGTTGGTGAAGCCGATAAAGTGTAATGGATTCTGTGTATTAGCAAGGATTATCACTCACTCCGTGGGTAAAACCGTTAAAGTGATTTCCGACTAAATAATATAATCTATTTTTGATTATCAAAAACAAGAAACAAGAGTAATATGTCAATGATCAAAAATACAGCCCGTTTATATTTTATAATGATCAGCGTGCTGGTGTTTGGTGCCTGTCATCAAAATCCGAAGAGCGAAGATAATGCTGATGTAAGCGTCAGCGCAGACAGCATGGTCGTAAAAGCAGACAGCAGCAAACCAAAATTCACCGTAGCGATGGTGGATAATAAAAAGGATCCCAACTGCGGAATGCCTGTAACCGCCGGTATCGCAGACACCGTTCACTATAAAGGAAAGGTTTATGGCTTTTGCTCGGACGAATGCAGAGATGCATTCTTAAAGAATCCGGATGCCCTGGTAAAGAATGCGGAACTGAAGTAAGTGTGGAAGACTGGAAGTCTGGAAGTCTGAAAGTACTCTATTCCACTTCCAAACTTCCAGTCTTCCATACTTCCATACTTGTTTAGGCTTCTCCGTGTTTGAGCACCTTCGCTTCTACGTAAAAGATCGTTTCTTCGGCAATATTTTTTGACTGATCCCCCACTCTTTCAAGTCTTCTGATGACAGACAGATTGATCAGGGCCGGATAGGCATCTTCCGGATGTTCCACCAGATATTGGCAGGTTGTGTTGGTCGCATTTATATTGATCTTGTCCAGGAATTCATCTTTCTGAAAGACACTCCGAGCCAGCTGCGTATCTTCCTTTTCAAAAGCTGTCAGAGTATCTTCCAGCATATTGATGGCTTCATCATACATCGCAATGGTTTCCGTAATCCGGAGCAACTCAGGATTGAAAGGTTTGTCCGCACTCAATATATATTTCGCCACACCTTCTGCAATATCTCCGATACGTTCCAGGTTAGAATTAATTTTCAATACGGCCAGTACGAAGCGAAGATCGACTGCCACCGGCGTCAGCAACGCAAATATATTTTCACAATCACGGTCTATTTTCAATTCCAGGCCGTTAACTCTTTTTTCCCGGCTTACTACCTCGCGCGCAAGATTCTTGTCGAAGTTCACCATGGCAACATTCGATTTCACAACCTGTGAATGTACCAGGTTCCACATATTGATGATCTCTACTTTTAACTGCTTCAGTTCTATTTCTAATTGTGACATGATATCTTGGTTATAAGTTTGGCCTAACTAAATCTTCCGGTTATATAATTCTGTGTCCGCTGATCCGATGGATTCGTAAACATTTTTTTTGTATCGTCGTATTCCACCAATTCACCCACATAAAAAAATGCTGTCTTATCACTCACCCTGGCTGCCTGTTGCATATTGTGCGTTACAATCACCAGCGTATAATTTTTCTTCAGATCATGCAGCAGTTCTTCGATACTGGAAGTAGAAATCGGATCAAGTGCGGATGTGGGTTCATCCAATAACAGAACTTCCGGTTCCATCGCGATTGCACGCGCGATACACAAACGTTGCTGCTGGCCTCCGGAAAGAAATGTTCCCTTTTTATGAAGAGAATCTTTTACTTCCTTCCATAACGCCGCTTTGGACAGCGACTCTTCCACTTTCTGATCCCTTTCTGCCTTTGGGAGTTTCATACCATTCAGCTTATAACCCGCAATTACATTATCATATATGCTGAGGTTGGGAAAAGGATTGGGTCTTTGAAAAACCATCCCGATTTTCAGGCGTACAAATATGGGATGCATTTCATATACATTTTCATTGTTCAGGATCATTTCCCCCTTGCAGGTAGCTCCCTGGATCAGTTCATGCATCCGGTTGATGCATCGCAGGTAGGTTGTTTTACCACAACCCGAAGGTCCCATCACCGCCACAACATTGTTCTTCGGAATGTCAATATTCACATTCTTCACCACATGGTTGGTTCCAAAATAGGCGTTGAAATTCCTGCTTTTTATAATTGTACGTTCCATCTTCTTGTTATCAGCTTTGTAATAATGTTTAATGACAATACCGTAAATAGCAGGATCAGAGCAGCGCCCCAGGCCATATCGTGCCACTCGTCGTAAGGGCTGGTGGCATAATTAAAAATCATCAGCGGCAGACTTTGCATCGGCCTGGCAAGATTCGTATTCAAATAAGGATTTCCGAATGCGGTAAATAACAACGGGGCTGTTTCACCGGCAATACGCGCAATGGATAACATGATGCCCGATAAAATTCCGCTGATGCCACAGGGAACGATCACTTTGAGAATTACTTTATGATACGGCAGTCCGAGGGCAAGTCCCGCTTCTTTTAAAGAAAAAGGAATCATTTTCAACGTTTCTTCTGTAGACCTGATCAAAATCGGCAACATCATGATTGCCAAAGCGACGCTTCCGGACAGCGCAGAGAAAGTTCCAATGGGTTTTACAACCCAGAAATAAACGACGATACCAATTACGATAGAGGGCACTCCCTGCAAAACATCAACAGACAGGCGCGCCCAATAAGCCAGCCGACCGGTTTTGTTTTCGCTCAGGTAAATACCACAAAGGATGCCGACCGGGATGGCGATGACGGACGCTGTTAAAACGATCAGAATGGAGCCGATTAATGCATTCACAATACCCCCGCCGGCCTCACCCACCGGTTTCGGTATTTGTGTAAGAAAGGCCCAGTTAATTTTTGTAATCCCTTCTCTGAATATATAGATGATGATCAGTATCAGGGGAACTGTAATCAGGAAAGCAAAAAAGAAAATCAGGCCCTGTACGAACTTGCTTTTGCCTACCCTGTATTTTACATTTGCATTCATAATATTACTCGTTCGTAAAACGCTTTATAATTCTTTTGCCAATCATATTGATTATTACAGTAACAACGAATAATACCAACCCCAGTTCGATCAGAGCAGAAAGGTAAAGGGTATGATCCGCTTCGGTAAATTCATTGGCGATGACGCTGGCCATCGTATTGCCGGGTCCGAAAATGCTCTCCGGAATCATGCTGGTATTTCCAATTACCATCGTTACGGCCATGGTTTCTCCCAACGCCCTTCCCAGGGAGAGTAAGATTCCGGCGAATAATCCGGATTTCGTATAGGGTAAAACAACATTTTTTATTACTTCATAACGGGTAGCACCTAATGAATAAGCACCTTCCTTCAAAGGAGAAGGTACCAGCCTGATCATTTCGCGTCCCAGAGAGGCAGCATAAGGAATGATCATGACAGCCAGTATAAGAGACGCGGTAAATATGCCGATACCATAAGGCAATACGCCTACTTTCATCTCCAGCGACCGCACCAGCGGCACCAACACCAGCAATCCCCAGAACCCGTAGATCACTGAAGGAACCGCTGCGATGAGCTCCACCGTATTTTTTAAAAAATTAGAAACCCAGCCCTTGGGATTGTATTCTCCCAGGTAGATGGCAATGGCAAATGAGAATGGAATAGATATAATCAATGCCAGGAAGGAAGTAAGCAGTGTACCAATTAAAAATGGCAATGCCCCGTAGACATTATTTACCGGATCCCAGGTTTTGCTCCAGAGATATTTAAATCCAAGATTTTTCATCGAAGGCACCGACTCGATGATAAGCGTGATCATCAAACCGACAACCAGCAAAACCATGGCAACGCCGACGCCTATCAGGGTTCTCTTGAATATAGATTCTGCCCTGATCATGCCACTGGAACTCTTGGCCTTTGTTTTTAGTTTCTGATCATTCATGATATGAATTGTCAATTGTCAATGGTTAATTGTCAATTATTAAATTCAATTAACAATTGACAATTAACCATTAACAATTTTAAAGGATCGCTTTCCCGCCATAAGTCGCGGACTTTAATATTTTCTCTGCTACTCTCAATGCTTCGCTGGATAAAGGGGAATAATTCAAAGGTTGTGTGAATACCTGACCCTCATGAATGTTCCACCAAAGTAATTTCAATAATTTGGTCGCACGATCTTTGGAACGGCCGTTATAGTTCTGTTCCTTATAGATCAAAACCCAGGTGAAACCGGCGATCGGATATCCGTCAGCAGCATCCGTATCTGTAATAAATATTTTTGCATCATCAGGCATCTTCACATTCCCTGCCGCTGTTACAGAAGCAATGGAAGGCACGATGAATTTCCCTTTTTTATTTTGAATTTTCGCATAGTCCATTTTATTCTGGAGCGCGTAAATCAATTCAACATATCCGATCGCTCCCGGTGTCTGTTTTACCAGTCCGGCAACACCTTCGTTTCCTTTTCCGCCTAATCCGGCAGGCCAGTTTACAGCACCCGCACTTCCAACTTTTGTCTTCCATTCAGCGCTCACTTTTGATAAATAGTTTGTGAAGATATTGGTAGTTCCGCTACCGTCTGATCGGTGAGCCACCAGAATGGGCAGACCGGGAATATTGACACCTTTATTGATGGAAGTAATCCGCGCATCATTCCAGGTTTTTACTTTTCCCAGGAAAATATCAGCAATGATATCCGGAGTAAGACTGATATTATTATTATCGCCCGGAAGATTATAGGTTATAACCACCGCACCGGAAGCCTGTGGTATGTGTAAAACGGGTACCCCGAATTTTGCTGTTTGTTCATCATTCAATGGACCATCAGACGCACCGAAGTCAACGGTTTTATTGGTCAATTGTAAAATACCACCACCGGAACCAATACTTTGATAATTAACCTGGATACCGGTTTTAGCGTTATAATCCGCAAACATTTTTGAGAACAGCGGATTGATGAATGAACTGCCTGCGCCCAGTAATGTTTTGTCGTCCTGGGCAGCGACTGTCTGAACATGAGCGACCGCAACTGCTAATAAGACCGAAGCAGTAAGACCTTGTTTTAAGGATTTTAAAAACTTTTGCATGATTCTTTATTTATGTTGTTTTAATACTACTAAAAGCCTCCATTATCATAATTCTTTCCAAAGGCAAAGAAGAATGTAAGACGAAATACCAGATCATGATCTTTATTGGATGCGATCTGCGATGAATAACTGTTATACCAGACGTTCGGCATAAAATGGACCCGGTTCGCTGCCTTAAAATCCAGGCCCGCTGTTATGAAATTCTGTTTGTATGTCTGGTCGCCGGTTGTTGTATACGTAACAGTGGGTGTTGCGGCAATGCCATTGTAATCAGTATGGTAGGAGTTGTCGTTATAATTGGAGGTATTACCCGCATAAGATTTGTATACGGTCTGATTTACTTTATTATTCGGATTGTAGATGTCATATCGTGCAAAGAATCTGAGTTTGCCGGGTATGATGTCACCATGAATATAAAATGAAATTCCCGATGGAGCGGTGCTGAGGGTATCCACGCCACCATCCACCCGGGGAGCAACATTATCAGCCTTCAAATTATTTATAAATCCTTCCACTCCAATCGTATATCCCGTCCCGGGATTCATGCTCTTATCGGTAGCGGAACTATTCCAGGCCAGAAATCCTTTAAGCATCTGGCGTGAATGCTTCCAGGTTGGCGACCAGTTCAGCCTCTGGTAATCCGCATAAAAATCTACGACAATATGCTTATGTGCGAAGTAGGCCCAAACATCTCCATAGAACCATTTATAAGGTGTGTAATCTGGTTTGTCGCTGGTACCATTTGCAACTAATACATTATAGCCAAAGTTTTTGGTAGACGGGTCAAAAACCCCCTGTAATGCAACACCAAAATCATATGACGGTGTGCGACGAATATCAGCGATGGTTCTTTCTATAGAACGATAGCTCCAGACTTTTTCAGAAATAAATGGAAAAGACGGAGTCGATTGTTCTCCTATTACCAGATCCGTTCCCTTCCATATACCCTTCCAGCGAATGTTCATATTCTTTATATAGAAAGTGAATTTTTGGTTTCCCAGCAGATCACCTGTTGAATTCCCCGCAGAAAAAGTGGTGGTTGTACCAGCTGCACTTCCGACAGGTGGCGCTCCCGGTGGGAAATTATCTTCCGCAGCCAGTAAAAGTTCGGCGGTGAATTTTTTAGAGATATTATAATCATAACCCAGATAAATGCGTCGAAACTGGAACATCGTCGTTTGCGGTCGAATACCGGTATACTGATTGCTGCCACCTCTGGTCAGCGAATCAGCGTGCGACTTATAATCAAAGTCCCCAAAAGAATATCCCCATAGCCTGCCGGAATTTTCCACGCCTGCCTTATAAAGGGAATCATTGATCAATGCGCTTTGTGCTTTTACAGAATGAATAGAAAACGAAAAAATGATAAATACCGAAAATCTTAGTAAAGTTTTGGAGATCAAACTTTTCATAAAAACTTGTTTAGTTGTAATTTGATTTGGCTGTAAAAGACGGACGATCCTGTGAATGGAATGTTACGGGAATATGACCAAAATGTTAACAGATTCGAAAATACACGCCCAATGGTCTGGTAACGGTGACTTTACAAATACTTAATAATTTAATAACCTGAAATTACGGCTCATAAATGAGAAGAAGTGAATGCTATATTTGAAACAATCATCGTAATGTTTCATGATGCAGGGTTATTCTGAAAACCAGATCAGGAGTTTATACAGCGAATTCAAAAGTCTTAAGAAATACGTGGAGAAACTGGCGTTCTTCGACCGCTGGTTTGGCATTATTCCTTTTGACTTTCCGGAATTTGATCAGCGACTTGGTTTCTTTTTTGAAAGAGAAAAAACAGAAAGGCTGGCAGACATTTTCAAAAAAGAAAGGAATAATCCCGGACTGACGGTGAAGAAATTTCACTATGATGAAATCATTGCCTTTAACATCAAACCGGCCAATTCAAACAGTTCAGTATACAGCCACTTTATTTTGTCCTGTTTTCTCTCACGCAAACCCTCTTTTGAAGAATGGATAAAACAAAACAGGTCGGCCGATAAAACCGTGGCAGTTATGCTGGACGAAGCAAATACCATAGTGAACAATATCGAAATTCATTTACAAAACGAATATGATAAAAGCTTCAGGCTCCAATGTATGTCGGTGTTTTACAGAGGATTTTATGACGCATTCACCCGGCACTTACATGGTCCGGGTAAAAAAAGAAAATTTATAGAATTGTACTTATACGCCCAGGGAATGATCTATGCCGATTTCATCAGTTCTCTAAAAATGGCCATGCGAAAAGCCAGTCATCCGGAAGAAATGAAAACGCAGGCTCCGCTTGACCTGGCAGGCAAAATCTATCTCCTGCATGAGCTGGGCATTTTAGATTTTCTGACGGATAGATATTTAAATTCCGGGAACGGCCAGCCAGATATTAATCTGGCGGAATTGATCAGCCGGATCACCGGAGAATCCCCGGAACAGAATGAAATGATACTTCATTTGATTAAGAAAATGAGCCATCATAAAAGCATAACCGCATTTCATCGTTCGATGTCAGCAGATTAATGATGCTCATTCAGAAAATATCAGGCAGAGAAGCTTTTGTGTTTCGCATGTGCTGCATCATAAGCATCCAGCACAGCCTTTAATTCATTGTTCATTTCAGGTATTCCAAACTCTGGTGAGTTCAGCTCAGCTTCTTCAGAATAAGATTTATCATACCACTTGTTGTCGGAAACCGTTTTATAAAACTTCAGTTTTATTTGATCACTCTTCAGAGCGCTGTCGAAAAAAACATAGTATTCCACCAGCGGTAATTTATCAACCGAAACAGAATAAAGTCCTTCGCGTAGAATCACCAGAGAATAAGAGGATTTTCTTACTTTGGCTACCCTGTTTAACAGCGGAAAATGAAGTTGAAATTCCTGTTGCATAGTGAAGATGTTATTAAAACAGGTGCAAAATAGCCTCCTATTATCACACCCCATATTAAGTTAATGTTACCAAATTGTTTCCTCCGGCCCTTTTTCGATCCGGAAACGGGATCCTTATCTATATATAACCACTATCGGGCCATTTCGTTCAAAAGACGGAGATCCCCGGCGTCTAAACGGTACCGGGTCACTCATTTCATTGAAAATGACCAGTCTGTATAAAGGGCATTTATTCGAGGGAAAAACAGGAGAGCTATGCCCGTTAGTTATTTATTTTGCCCAGCAATTGAGCCAGGTAGGAATCAGAAATGTCTTCTCCCTTATGATCTTTAATAAATAACTCTACTGTCGGGGTATGGTCAATCAGCGTTTTTCGTATCGATTTCTTTGAGGGTTCAAA
Source organism: uncultured Bacteroidota bacterium (assembly GCA_963759335.1). Taxonomy (GTDB): domain Bacteria; phylum Bacteroidota; class Bacteroidia; order Chitinophagales; family Chitinophagaceae; genus Puia. The sequence goes on along the minus strand of CAVWYU010000017.1, from coordinate 177,433 downwards.
AATCGACCATTCCTGTTTTGTTTCATCCACCATATAATAGGTAACCACATCTTTATATTCATCATAATTCTGACCGTCAGGCATATATCCTGTTGTCGTTTTCTGATTTGCTTTTACAAAAACGTTTTTATATAACTTATAGCATGAGTATTTTGACCCCTTTGCAATCACCTGGAAAAATTCATTTGCATTGATCAACGGGACTTTCATAAAAATAAAGCCGCCCTTATCCAATTTCAGGCAAAACATATTTACCTGATCCCGGTTCACGGCAATGGGATCCTGGTTATTTCTCTTTAATAAAAGATTCCCGGTATTCTTATCATAGTTGTATTCATAATCCGGTTTATTTACTACGGAATCGAGTTGATTTATTACTAGCCCCTGAACATATATAGATATTAAAAATGGTGATCCTACGGTCGCATCCTTATGGTATACAGCCGGCAGGAATTTGTCCCAGCTACCGGACTCGAAAGTCTCAGGAGCTACGCCCCTGGCTATGGGAATGGATAATACGTTTTCTTCACCCTGATGAGATATATTATTTTTTTCGTATTCGGCAATTTTCGCTTCCTGAGTATCCGTTTTTATATAATCTACCAGCCGGTTAAATGCAGCCACCTCGAGCGGATTTACATTTGGATTGCCGGTTTGTGCATGCAGAAAAAAATGAGTTAACAATATGGCAGAAACCGTAAAGAAGATTTTCGATTTCATAGCAGTCGTTTAACTAAAGTTAATCTTTAACTTTAAAAAGAAGAAAAGGAGCTTTTTTAATTGCCAATAGTCAATGTTAATTGTCCGTTGGCAAAACGATAAACCTTTAACAACAAACAATGGATTTGAACGTAACCAACAATCCGGACCAGCAACAATTCGAAGTACATGCAGAGGGAGAACTGGCTGTGCTGCAATACCGTTTTCACGACAAGTTATTATGGCTGATGCATACCGATGTTCCTAAAAAATTAGAGGGACATGGGGTAGCTTCCCAACTGGCCCATACGGCTCTTGAATGGGCAAAGGCTACAAATATTAAAGTAAAAGTTATTTGTCCTTTTGTTGCGGTTTATCTGAAAAGACATCCGGAATACAATGAAATTGTAGAGAATTAAGAATTACAGAAAGGATTTTTCAACCAGGTCTTTGAGTGTTTGCAGATTCGAAACCGCGTCGCCGATTGTATTATTAAAATATGCATACACGTCTTTTCCCTGACGCAGCCACCCCCGGATTTCATCTGCCCTATTCTGTAAATGACACATGGAATAGGAACCCCGATAGTCCCCTTTCTCTCCATGAAATCTCAGGTAAACAAAATCTGCGTTTTTATTTAATTCGGGGGGTATGCATTTGGGCATATCGTGCAATACCATGCTGGCATTAAATTCATCCATGATTTCATAGATTTCGCCTGCATACCATTGGGCATGCCGGAATTCAACGGCCAGCCGCCAATTCTCTTCCGGGTCCAGTCTGCGAATGTTTTCAAGTAATACATCGAATCCCGAAAAATCCATTTTTGTTTTCGCTGCAAATTGTATCAGCAGGCAACCTTTCTTATTTCCGAGGCATTGAATGGCTGCAAAGAATCGTTCCAGATCGTTTTGGTCATACATTTCTTCATGCGTAATACCCTGCCATAACTTAACGGTGAATTGAAAATCGTCCGGCACCATCTCTGCCCAGCTTTTATACGTCCGGCAAAGAGGTATCTTATAAAAACTGCTATTGATCTCAATGCTGTTAAACTTTGAAGCATAATAGATTAGACGGTGTTTATCCCTGAATTCGGATGGAAAATGAAGTTTATTGGGCTCCGGCAAAACCAAACCGCTTGTTCCTGATCTAAAGGTTCCTCTGTCCATACTCAAATGATTCCCGGTATCCCGGCAATACCGTTGCCATCCATATCCTTGTAGAAAGAATTCATCCATTCCTGTCAGACTGATCTATTGACGCCATACGAGATTCTTTCCAGCTTCTTATTGGCTTGCTGCTTTGTTGCTGTTTTGTTGCTTTCTTCAGCATAAAAACAGCAAGCCAACAGCAACCTGGAGAGAAGGCTGTAAGAATACTTTGTTTGAAAAGCGTATTACCGGCTGGGGAAAAATCGAAATACATTTTCACAGAGGCTCTGTACACCCTCAGCACTTTCTTTTATTAAAGTCACATATTTATGTTGTTAACAGTAGTCTTAACTTTAAAACCAATCTTTATCAAATGGTCAAATATTCGCTGGTGGTTTTAGCAGTTTTATGTTTTGGCAATAATCTCTCACTATTTGGCCAATCCGATTCGCTGGTTGTTCCATTATGGAAAAACGGGGCACCGGGTTATGAAAACAGGAAAAATGAGCCGGAAGAGGCAAAGGATTATTGGGTAAAAAATATTAATAACCCCAGTCTGACAGTCTTTTTTCCCCCGGCCGGTCTGGCCAATGGTACTGCGGTTCTCATCTGTCCCGGCGGCGGTTTCAGATTGCTTGTTTTCACAGCCGAGGGCATCGATCCCGCAAAGTTTTTAAACAAACTGGGCATCACAGCGATCATCCTGAAATATCGTTTACCGCGTGAACCGAATTCGCCGTATTCGCTGGATAAACAACCAGCCGAAGATGCATACCGGGCTATGCGCCTGGTCAGAAGCATGGCCAAAGAATGGAAAATCGATACAGGCCGACTGGGTATGCTTGGATTTTCTGCGGGTGGAGAAGTGGTGGATGCCATAGCCTTTGGTTCCGGAAAAGGAGATCCAAATGCTGCTGATCCGACAGACCGGCTAAACGGAAGGCCGGATTTTATCATGCAGGTTTATCCCGGTCCCCTGTTCGTACCAGAGAGTGTCCCATCGGATGCACCACCTGCGTTTCTGATCGTCGCGGATCATGATACCTGCTGTTCGGTTCCCGTCATGCATTTGTTGGAAGATTACAGAAAATCAAAGGCTTCCGTGGAGGCGCATATCATGGCTCATGGCGATCATGCATTCAATATGGGCTACCGGTCCACCCTCCAATCCCTGAAATCCTGGCCGCAGTTAATGGTAAACTGGTTATTGGATAGCAAGCTCATAAGCGAGGATCCGGCACAAAAAAAATAATACAATTTCGAATCCGGGATAAAGGAGCAGGATGTCCCGGAGCAGGACGCATGAGGCTCTGGCTTCCCACGACCTGCCTTTTGCGCTATTGAAAACTGTATTTGTTTTTGTAATCCAACGGAGATAATCCCGTGATTTTTTTGAACATGGTTCGGAAAGCCTTGGTATCGGAATAACCTACATCATACATCACTTCATTCACGTTTTTTCTGCTGGTTTCAAAATGCTTTTTCGCAGCTTCTATTTTGATCCGCTGAATATATTCAACAGGTGTATTCTTCGTGGCTTTTTTAAAGCGACGCTCAAAATGACGACGCCCGATGGCGAACCTGAGAGCCAGTTCACCCACAGAAATTCTTTCCGATACCCTGGATTCAATATAATCCTGTGCTTCCCTGATCGGCAGATCCACGTGTTCCTTTTGACCGTTGAACATAATAAACGGAGACTGGCTTTTTCTATCAATTTCCAAAGCATATATTTTGGATGCCATGATGGCCATATCGCGCCCGGCATATTTCTCCACCAGATGAAGGAGCAGGCTCCAATAAGAGGTTGCACCACCGCTCGAATAAAGACCATTCTGTTCTGTTACTACCCTCCCGTCCACGAGGGTCACTTCGGGAAACATGTCCCGGAATTCATTGGACATCAGCCAGTGTGTAGAACATTCTTTCCCGTTTAACAATCCGGTAGACGCCAGCAGAAACGCGCCAAGACAAAGGCTGGCCACCTCCGCACCTTTTTTATATTGTTTTGAAATCCACGGAATGAAAGCCGCATTTTTTTTGAGAGCTTCATTGATATCCCCGCCCAGCGCCGTGATGATGATCAAATCCGTTTTCTTCAAATCCTCCATCAGGATATCTGAATGAACCGTGAAGGGGCCGCCATGCAATTTCACCGCTTTTGTAAGTCCGACCAATTGAACTTTGAATGCAGGTTCTCTGCCGGAACTGACCAGTAAATCGTTTACCCCGTTAAATAGTATGGTGGGATCTGCCACGGAGGCGGATACTGCATCATTTAGCGCAAGGATGGCGATTTGCTTCATTTGAAAAGTTTTAAATGATATTCAAGTTACAAAATTCAGGTCGCAAATACCCTCTTACCCGTCGTTTTTGCACCCTAATAAATACGGAACACCCCATTAGTTTTGTAACAGAATAATCAAATAAAATTAAAATGAAAAAGATTCGGATTTATTATTGGATTGTCACCGGCTTACTTCTTCTGATGATGGCGTTTTCGTCTATCTCGTCGCTTGCTTCACCTGAAAAGGCTGTAGAGTTTTTTAAAACGATGAACATGCCTTCATACCTGATTTCATTCCTCAGCATTGCCAAATTGCTGGGTGTTATTGCGATTCTGGTCCCCGGCTATCCCAGACTTAAAGAATGGGCTTATGCGGGATTAACATTTGATTTGATCGGCGCTGTATACTGTAATTATGCTGCAGGTAAACCTGCCGGCGAATGGCTGCCCATCCTGATATTCGTTGCACTTGCTTTTGTTTCTTATTTCCTGTATCATAAAAAACGTTCCGCACAACTCCCATGACATGCGAAAATTAATCGTTTCCATGAATCTGAGCCTGGATGGATATTTATCCGGGCCTTCCGGAGAGCTGGACTGGCATTTCGAAATCTGGAATGACAGTATGGGCGATAAAATATTGGAGCGGCTAAAGGAAACGGATACCATTATTCTTGGAAGAATTACTTATGAAGCCATGGCGAAATATTGGACGGTAAAGCCCCTGGAAGATCATTTCCCCCGGCAGGATTTAGCCATTGCAGATAAAATGAATCAGCATACCAAGGTTGTTTTTTCTAAAACAATAAAAAAATCCATCTGGCCTCATTCAGTGTTTGCCACCGGAGATCCGGAAGAGGAAATCAAACAACTCAAAGAACAGGAAGGAAAAGATATGATACTATTTGGCAGCGCCCGCCTTGCTTCCACATTTATTCAGTCCGGAATGGTAGATGAATACCATCTATGGATTCATCCGGTTATTTTGGGAAGTGGTAAATCCATGTTCAGTCATTTTCACAAACCTATGAACCTGACGTTGAAAGATTCAGTGCGTTTTGAATCCGGCGTCGTGGCAAACCTTTATTCCCGGGTCTGCTAAAGCAAGTTGCCCCCGGATGGCCGGGGGCAGGGGTTGCCGGGATAAGGGTTAATATTATTCCCATAGGCAGGGTACTATTATTATTTTGACAGATCCTGGAGAATTTCATATTCGCCCTGATCATTCACCTTTAAGATCTTGATGTTTGCTTTATCTTCCAGATGAACGATATACACTTTGGATTCAGTTGTCTGTACTTCTTCCACCAAAGTGATGGCCATATCAAAATAAGTAGACTTGACAGAAGCCCGGACATCACGGGGAAGATTGTCTTCACTGTAGAAAATCAGTGAATATTGCCAATGGCCTTTTTTATCATAAAATACCCTGTCGCCATAACCATCTTTTACAAAGTAGGTCGTAAAGCCGTTTTTATCTGAAAACCACATGGCTTTGTCGGCACCGGAAAACCGGGTGTTGAAATCCTTAATGGCTTTGGCATTGATATTTTTTGCGTCAGGGACATAGGTACCCATAAAGGCGGGACTTTCCAGCGCGGCCATATTGCGGATGGATGACTTGAAATTTTTACTGTCATTGAATGCAACAGGCTGGGCAGAGTTCTGTGCGTAAGCACAGTTACTGATGGCTGCCACGGACGTGAATCCAATGGACAGCGCAAATAGGAATTTTTTCATTTTTGTAAGGTTTAATGATTAACGTTTTTGATTTGAAAGGTTCTGATAATTTATTCCGGAATGTGTTGATAAATGATTTATCGCAGGATTTAGAACCACGGAAACATAAATAACCGGAAGCATTCAATATTTTTCTTAAATTGGATGAAAGACCCACGATAATGGACAGCGCTGGTTCAAATCGATATACAGACCAGGAATTAATCGATCAGCTAAGGCTAAGTGGGACTGAAAAAAGACGGAGCGAAGAGGTTTTATTCAACCGGTTCTCTTACTTTGTCCGGGAGGGCATGACCAAACATGCTTTGTCGGAAGATGAATCGTTTAATGCTTATTCCGATACCATTCTGGCGGCATTTGATAATATAACCAGGGAACATTTTGAAGCCCGCGCTTCTCTCAAAACCTATCTCTACCAGATATTCCATAATAAATGTGTTGACCTTCTTCGAAAAAGAACGACTAATAAGAATACCGTACATCGTGCGGAGATGATTTCAGACCGGCTAATGCAGTTATCCGATTCCGCCCGTTCCGTTGTGCAGGCATTAATCGATAAGGCTGACTGGAGCCGGCTCCGCGAAAAATTGAATGAATTGGAGGAAAAATGCCGGCAGATACTGATGTTCTGGGGAGATAACTACAGTGACAAAGAAATCGCAACTTTCCTTCAATATAAAACAGCGGATGTAGTAAAAACAAGCAGGCTTCGATGCCTGGAAAGATTACGAAAATTGTATAAAACAGAATAATAGAGATGGACAACCTGGATTATATTGAAAATTACTTTACCAGCACCCCGGGAGCCGAACTAACCCGGGAATTTGAGGAAAGAATTAAATCAGATACCGGTTTTGCAGAAACAGTAGCATTTTATCTGGCTGCGCATGCGGTTTCAAAAGAGGCATCCGGCTTTGAAAAAAAACAACGCTTTAAAGAAACCTATCAAAAGAACCGGACCGGCCGTTCTGTTCCCATGAAAAAAATAGCTTATTATGTTGCAACCGCGGCGGTTGTGGCAGGACTTATTTTCGCGACTTATACATTCTTCAGACCGGTTTCTCCGCAGCAACTGGCTGGCCAATATGAAAAAGAGCATCTGCAAACGCTGCCCGTCACTATGAGCAGTCGTAGTGATAGTCTCCAAACGGGCCTGCGGTTGTATAATGATGGAAAGTTTTCCGAAGCCCTGGCCCAATTCGAAAGCATTGTCCTGAATGATAGTTCAGTTTTTACTGCTGAGGAATATGCCGGCATCACGGCGCTGCGCCTGAAAGAATATGATAAAGCCTTATTCTGGTTTGAAAAACTGGAAAACCACAAGGGCCTTTATTCAAATCATGCTCTGATCTATGAAGCGCTAACAATGATGAGTCGTAACCTGCCCGGCGATGATGCAAAGGTGAAACAACTCCTGCAAAAAATTATTTCAGACGATCTCGAAGGAAAAGAATTCGCTCAGGAATGGCTGAAGAAAATGTGATCAAAAGAAAAAAATCGAATCACCTGTTAAGTGATTAAAGGATTTGGAATTTCTTCCGCAGCTTTTGTATTCAACCAACGTCTGACGGGATTCTCGATAAATGTAAATGTCAGATAAGAAACAAAAAGTATCAGTGTGATAAAAACAAGAGCAGTCGACCAGGCCATCAGAAGTCCGGGCATGGGAGGCTGTTGATTAGGATCTGCCGATGGATTCAGTGCTGCCCCGGAGAGGATTTTCGGTGGTCATTTTTAAGAGTTTGTGGCTGGATGCCGTTTTAAGGTCTCCTAAAATAACAAAAATAGATAGGCAGGAACGCAAAACTGTGCAAATGCCGCATACCAACCAGTAACCGGTTCTGTTTGGCATTATTCCGGTAATCAATATTGATATCAGTTCAGAGGAGGCAAATAAATTCGCACGGGTTCGCCGGAATCAGTAAATTTATATCCGCTGACAAGTTCTGCTTTCCAAAATCTCCCGTTTTTAATCCGGATTCATCATTGTTCCGTCTCTGTGCAATTCTCTTCTATCCATTAGGTGTACGTTCATTTATTTCATCCGTCAATCTTTGATCATGAAAAAAGTATTACTATTTATTTGGGGGATTCTGCTTGTCGTATGTTTCGCATCCTGCAGCAAGGAAACTGTGCAACCCAATAATGAAAAGAAAGCAAGTACCAATCAGTCCTCCTCCACCCAGGAGTCTCCTGCCCAGACAACACCGGCATCGGGCTGTCCTCATTCAGCGCCACCACCCTGTTGTCCGCATGCTCCTGCTAATCCGATGACACCAATCGGCTGACTTGTCAAAGTCTGGGCACAGCCGGCTTCACGGGTTTATCAAAATTATTTGCCCCGCGGGTCCGGAGTTTCCGTGCGTATACTTTATCTGTTGATGTAAGAAAAAGTATATCGAAGTCTTTCCCGCCAAAACAAAGGTTGGAAGGCTGACCGGAAGGAACGGGAATGATGGCATTTACCCGGCCCGCCTGGTCGAGAATCTGCAGGCCCATTTTTGTTGTGACGTAAACTCTTCCCGCTGTGTCGCAACGCAGACCGTCGCTCCAGGCATTTTCATCCTGGTCTCGCGTATGTAACCAGCCATAGTGTTGTTTGAATGCCAGTTTTCCATCCGGCAGAATCTGATAGACCCAAACCCAGTGTGAAGCAGATTCGGTCACATACAACTGAGTTTGGTCAGGCGTCAGCGTCAGACCGTTTGCAAACTTCAATCCTTCATCAACTACTTCTTTTGTTCCTCCTGGTCTGATCAGGTATAACTTACTCGGTTTATCAATTCCATCCGGAGAAGTCACATAGATATTGCCGTTGTTTGCAACCACAATATCATTCCCGGAAATGCTGTCGGCAATAACGGTTTCATTCCCTGATGCGTCGTAAGCAAGCACCTGTTTTGTTGCGCCTGCGATTGTATATCGTCTGCCGTCCGGACCGAAGGAAGTTCCACTGGCTCGTTTTGCATTGACGCTCAGATCCGTGAGTTTCCCGTCCAGGTCCACTTTATATGTTTTCGAATTGGGTATATCCTGAAAAAATGATTCGCCCTTTTCATTTACGGCAGTGCCCTCTGTAAACTTATAATTTTGCCCTACCAGTTTCCAATCTTCGCCGGGAATCAGGATGTCGCTGAGCATCTGGTTTTTTGTTTCTCCGGGAACCGTTGCTTTTGGCCAGTCTTTCCAGAGCCAGCGCATAGCCTCCGGAAAAACGGATGTGCCTTGTTTACCATTATGCTGGCCCTCCCCCCAAACATGGTTTACATGGTAGCCCGCAAAGATGAGAGCGCGCTCCATGGTCTGGTTGGCCATCCACCAGTCACCGGCATAGATATTCAGGTCATTGGAACCATCCTGTAAAAATATTTTAATGGGACGGGGTTCAAATTTTCTGATCAGGATTGGATAACGATCAGCGCCGCGCAAACCGATATATGTTCCGATCGAAGAAAATACTTTCGAAAATTCGGCCGGTCTTTCCCAGGCAACCGTAAATGCACAGACGGCGCCGCTGCTGGAGCCACCAATCGCCCGGTCGTTCCCGTTTTTTGACAAATGGATGGCACGACCATCGGCAGTATGCTGCTTTTCTGCAAACGGCAAAATTTCCTCCAATAAAAAACGCGCATATGCATCTCCCAATCCGTCGTATTCAAAACTCCTGTTATAACGATTCAGCGCATTGGCCTGATCTTTTGCTTTTACAATACCGGGCGTGATGAATATGCCAATCGTAACCGGCATTTCTTTTTGATAAATCAGATTATCAAAAACGACCGGTGCATTCCACTGGATCCCATCCTGGTTTACATATACACTGGCTGGTTGCGCCGGATTATATTCTGCCGGAACATATATTGATACTTCACGGGTTGTACCGGGGAATATTTTAGAACTGTCGTAAACCAATTTTATGATCTCGCCTTTCGGAACACCTGTATGTACAACCGAAGCAGAATCCACCGGATAGTTTTCTGAAGGGGCCTGGGCACTTGAAAACATGTATGAAAGTGAGAAGAGGATCAGTAAAATTTTTTTCATTTCGTGTGTATATAATGATTGAGAGAGAATAACTCCGATTATATTTCCCGGCAGTTAAAAATACGCTCTTCCCGGAACCGGGCAAACATAAACATCGGGTGAAAAGCCAGAAGTCCTCAGGCACGCCGGCTTTTTATTTATTTACCGGATTTCATAACTTCATCGGAAGAACCCATAAACTGCTAATGAACACGCTAACAGCCAAAAGAATTACTTCGATTGATCTTTTAAGGGGAATGATCATGATTATCATGGCCCTGGATCATGTTCGCGATTATTTTCACGCAGATGCATTTCTATATGATCCATTGGATTTAAGTAAAACGACGGTAATACTTTACTTCACCCGCTGGATCACTCATTTTTGTGCACCGATCTTTGTATTGCTGGCCGGCACTTCCGCCTTTTTATCCGGTCAGCGGAAGACAAAAAAGCAACTGGCTTTTTTTCTGGTAACCCGGGGTATCTGGCTTATGATTCTTGAAGAAACCGTCGTGAATTTTGAATGGTTCTTTAATTTTCATTTTAATTTCTTCATACTGGGCGTTATCTGGGTACTGGGTCTTTGTATGGTAATACTGGCCGGTCTCATTTTCCTGCCCCGAAAGCTATTACTGATTTTCGGTCTGGTCATGGTGGCGGGCCATAACCTGCTCGACAAGACCGTAGTACCTGAAAATAACACCGTCGGATTTTTTTGGGGTATGCTTCACCAGCAGAGATTTTTTCAGATGGGTCATGTGAGTATCGCAGAGTTTTATCACCTGATTCCCTGGCTGGGCGTGATGACGCTGGGATACTGCCTCGGCGGTTTATTTGGCAGGGATTTCGACCCGGAGAGAAGAAGAAAAATCCTGCTGCGCCTGGGTATCAGTTCCTGGATACTTTTTATTATTATCAGAGGAATTAATGTCTATGGCGACCTGCATCCCTGGAGCACACAATCCAGTCCGGTGATGTCTCTCCTTTCATTTTTGAATATTTACAAATACCCGCCTTCGCTGGATTATCTGCTGGTCACTGAAGGCTTTGCTATGATATTTCTCAGTGCGACAGAAAATATATCCAACCGGATTACAAAGTTTATTTCTGTTTATGGAAGAGTTCCCATGTTTTTCTACCTGTGCCATCTTTTGCTGATCCATCTGGGGGCTATGCTGGCAGCGGTAATGACAGGTTATCACTGGTATGACATGGTTTCTTTTGATTCCTGGATCACCGAACTGCCCCGGTTTAAAGGTTATGGATTCAGTCTGGGAATCGTTTATCTGATCTGGATAGCCGTCATTCTGATTCTTTATCCGCCCTGCAGGAAATATGACAGATATAAATCAATGCACAAGGAAAAATGGTGGCTGAGTTATTTGTAAAAGGACTACCCGATAAGGGTGATTTTCTCCGATATAAAGCAACCCTTCAGCATCTTAGTCAGTTATAATAAACGGTGGCAGCTGCCCCCCAAAACTGATTATGACAATATGCTGGTTATGAAAAATATTAAATCCCTGTTGTTTTTAATCCTTACCCTTTCTTTTTTGACGTTGTCCTGCTCAAAGAATCCCGTTTCAACCAGTGATAAGGCCATACTATTACTTTCGAAAACCACTGTTAAGCTGGGCGAACCACTGTGTGCTTCATTAACCGGCCAAGCCTTTAATACAAATGTGGCCTGGTCATCCAGTTCGGGTGGTCATGTTTGGCCAACACGAAATACCGACAGTGCAATCTACGTTTTTACAAGTCCGGGAACCTACACCGTGAAAGCGAACTTTCAATCCCATATCAATGGCTCAAACGACAGCACGGATGGAAATGTAATTGTTACGGATAGTATATTTTCTGATACCATAACAGCTACCTGTGATGTGATCGCAGTAAAAAATCTGACTGCTGATGATCAGATATTTCTGACCCCGGTTGATTATTCGGATACTGGGCTGGTATTCGTTGCACATACGGCTAACCTGTATAATCATTCCCCCTTATTAAATAGCAACGGAGAAATACATGTATCTGTAAGCGGGTTTGAAGTTGATATCAGTTCAGCACTGATATATCCCTGCTCCGGATCCGCAGCGCCTGCACCGGCATTTGGACTGGTAGCCATCACCGGTCTTACCAACAGAACATATTCGCTCTCATTTAAATTAAATAACACCACCTATTCGGGCGCGATGACTGTTTCCGATTCCAACATTATTTTTAACTGGACCTATTCTTCCGGTGTAACGATTTCCCCCCTGATAATACAAAGGCGGGCGCATTAAACTTAATGGTCAGCGTTTAACTTTTTTTAAGTTGACCTTTGGGAGATGCGCAACTTTACAAAACGCTTACTGCCTGTATTTTTACTTATTTCATATTTCCAGGCCAATAGTCAGCAAAAGCTCACTGAAAACAAAGACGGTCGTGCCCTCAAAGAATTTTATTTATCACTGCATGTTGAAGACTTGTGGTTATCGGGCCAGCATGTAAACTGGCAGACGGGTGAGCCAGATGATCCTTCTGCTGAACAGGATATCCATACCCATTGCAGTGCATTCGTAGCGGCAGCCTGTGCAAAAAGGAATGTTTATATATTACGACCACCTGATCACAGTATCCAATTATTGGCTAATGCACAATATGACTGGCTGCAATCCAATGAAGCAAAGAAAATGGGATGGGTTAAAATTGAGTCCGAAGAGGTTTATGAAAAGTCACAGGTTCTGGCAAATAAAGGCTACTTTGTTGTAGCCACCTGTAAAAATAAGGATCCGAAATTACCAGGACATATTGCACTGGTAAGACCCGCTGAGATAACAACAGATCAACTGGCTGAATCAGGTCCGATGTTGATCAGTGTGGGGACGCATAACTTCAATTATATTTCTTTAAAATCGGCGTTTGGTTCACATTTATCCGGTTGGCCAGAGAAGGAGATTTCGTTCTATTACAATACCGACCATTCCTAACTCAGTCCTTAAACAAGCAAAATGAAATATTTTAAAGTGCGGAAAGCCCTTTTGTTTATTATCATCCTGATATCATTTTTTGCATTTATCCCCCGTAGCGATCAGGAACTCATAGGCAAGTGGAACAGGATCTCAGGGGAAAAATTTTATACCACTGAATATTCAAAATCGACGGGCAAATCATCTGCAGCAATTTCAACGGCCACTGACGGTGCCGAAATTGTCGAATTCAGGGCCGATCATACTTATATCTATACACTCACCATTCAGGAAGTACCACCGATCAAACTAACCGGAACATGGTCGGTTTCCGGGGATCAGTTAATCCTGAAAATGAATCCCAAACAGGAAAATCCACTGTATAATCCGAAAAGCGATGTGGATCAGCCCACGAATACCTTTACTGTTAATGGAAATAAATTAACGCTCAAAGCAATCGTACCGGATAATAATCCTTTGAAGAAAAATATGAAAATAGAAAAGCTTGAAGAGAACTTTGTGAGATTGTAATAAAGTTATTTATTTATTTCAGGTCCCGGTAAGTAATCAGCTGAATCCCTTTTTGCTTTAAGGCCGCTTTTACTTTATCGCTTGTAAACGTATCCGTGACGCCCTGCCTGTCTTCGCAAACATTTTCATAACCGATATGATAAACGGCTTTTAGCTCATCGTCACATAGTCCGGGGTGATCCAGAAAAATGTACGTTTTACCGGGTTCCAGTTTGTTGAGCATACGGATAAAGCTCTCTATTTTTTCTCCCGATGTTTTATGCGGACCGTCGTATCCGATGAATCCCTTATAATCCCATTCCGGATCCACGGGTATTTTATATTCCTTCGCCAGTCTGATAGTCAGCGCGCGCACTTCCGGGGACAGATTGGTGCAGCCCATATGAGCCGAGAAATGACTGATATTCGGAATATTTTTTAATGCCAGTTCAATCTGAGCACGGAATTCCTTTTCCACGTCCTCTATTTTCCAATGATGTTCTGAAATGGCTCTGCCGGGATAATGCTCATTGGGAAAAACCATCGGGAAAAAATACCCTGCTGAATCTTTCAAACTGGGACAATCGGACAGGGGCCGCCATTTTATATTTTCCCATTCACTGGTCAGATCCAGGTGTATGCCTACATCGACACCCGGATTCTGTTTTAATAATTTTACAGCTTCGGGAAACCAGGGTGAGGGTACAAGAACTTCAACAGACTTTTCAATACCGTTCTGATAACATTGAATGAGCGCCTCATTTCCGGAATGTGTATAACCCATATCATCTCCACGTATCAGTAGTCTCGGCGCCTGTTGCGCAAAAGATGCGCTGAGTTGTACGTGTAAAAACAGGCAGAGGAATAATTTTTTCATGTTGAGTATTTATTGCAATTGATATATACAAGCCTCATAAGGATTTAAGCCGGTGACCGGGCTATCCTGTGTTCTCTGATCATTTGACAAAAGCAGTTTCGCCCCGGTTATCGGGATGCCAATATTTATTTTAGCCTTATCGGGACTAAAATTCAGGAGAATCAGGAATTTGCCACCCTCCCCTTCTCTTGTATATGCATAAGTTTTTGGGTTATCCTTATCCAGCAAATGATATCTGCCATATACCAGTGCAGGATTATTCTTTCGCAGTTGCACCAGTTTCCTGAAATAATTCAGACAGCTGTTTTGATTTTTTTCTTCCTCTTCCGCATTGATCGACTTATAATTTGGATTCACGGCTATCCAGGGTGTGCCGTTTGTAAAACCTGCGTTGGCTGAACCGTCCCACTGAAACGGCGTACGACCATTATCTCTGCTTTCAAATCTTAATCGTTTTAAGTAAACACTGGTATCGCCGTGAATATCTATCTGATGCTGGTATTCATTCAGCGCCGGCATGTCCCGGAAATCATGAATACTCCCGAATGTTGAATTCGTCATACCCAGTTCATCTCCGTTATAATAATAGGGCGTCCCGCGCATCGTTAAAATAAACGTAGTGAGCATTTTGGATGAAAGCGCACGGTATGGGGGCTGATCATTTCCAAAACGGCTCACCATCCTTGCCTGATCGTGATTGGAAAGAACGATGGACAACCATCCGTTATGTTCAAAGGCACTGTCCCAACGACTGAAAACTTCTTTAAAATGCAAAAGACTGTATCCTTCCGGTTTCGCAATATCGATGCCTTCAAAGGCATACGCCATATTCAGTTCGCGGCGATCTGCATCCACCAGATTGTGCGCGTCTTCAAAACTATTTCCTGCACCTTCTGCAACGCTCATTACATCATATTTACTAAGAACCCGGCTGTTCATTTCCTTCAGATAATCGTGCAGATGCGGGCCCATAGCATAATAAAGCGAGAATTTCTTTTCGTATCCTGCCGGGAAAACCGGGAAGCTGGTATCCTTGGCGGCAAAACCAAAAGCATCCAGCCGGAATCCGTCAATACCCTTGTCTGCCCAGAATTTCATAACATCATACACCTCTTCACGCAGCTTTGGATTTTCCCAATTCAGATCCGGCTGCTTCCTGGAAAAATAATGCAGGTAATAAGCATTGGTTAAGGAATCATACCGCCAGGCATCGTGGTTTATATCAAATAAGCTATACCTGGGCGACGGTTTTCCTCTTTCTGCATTCCACCAATGATAATAATCCCGGTATGGATTTGTTCTTGAGCTCCTGCTTTGTTTGAACCATTCGTGTTCGTCGCTGCTGTGATTCACCACCAGGTCCATGACCAATCTGATTCCGCGTTTATGCATACCGGTTATCAGTGAATCAAAATCAGCCATGGTGCCAAAGTCTTTCATGATATTCCGGTAATCGCTTACATCATATCCATTATCGTCGTTCGGTGAACTGTATATCGGGTTCAGCCATACTACATCGATCCCCAGACTTTTTATATAATCCAGTTTGGAAATAATGCCCCTGAGGTCTCCGATGCCGTCTCCGTCGCTGTCCTTAAAACTTCGTGGATATATTTGATAGACGATGGCTTCCTTCCACCATTTTTTTTCTGTTGCCTGAGACGAGGCTTGTTGCTGACTATATCCCTTCATGGCAGCGAGAACAAGAAAAACGGCGGCCAGGGACCTGAAAATAAATTTCATACAGCCATTTTATAAAGAAACGCGTTACTCATTTCGTATCGGTACTTTGCCATTGTCAGATACAAGTTAACCAAATCAACCACCACGGAAAAAACATACAAAACTGCCCGGGTGGCGGAATGCCGCTGAATAAAGATAAGGCTGGCGGTGGAACGAATGCTGATGGTTCCAAAAGTAACACGTATTGAAGTCACTGCTACCCGGAAGGAAAAATGCACGCAACCGAAACTTGCGCGCCGGAGAACCTGAGCGGGATCAAAATATTCCTGTCACAAAAAAGAATAGTCCAAAACAGGATACGCCCAGGCTGACATACCACAGAAATCTTTTTTTGGTGAGTATGGCAATGGCAGAAATGGCAATGGAAATCTGGAATAATGTAACAGCCCTCGCAAGAATTTCATGATGCTCGAGGTGTGCGTGTGATGCATCCTCCGATTCCTTTGCCTTCTTCTGGATTTCTGCCTGGTCTGATTTATATTTTGCACTACGGGTTTCTTTATCCGGACTATTGGACAACGATAGTATCTCATCTTTGATTCCCTTGGCCTGGTAAAACGCCCATTGATCAGATGCCTTTATCTGTTCAATCACGGCCTCGTCTGCATGATGGCCTGCCAGAAGACTGGCCATGGCAGCAAACACGGCCATGAGTGCAGTAGAAATGGCAATCAGCATGCCGCCCTTTCGCTCGTTTTTTTTAACCGCCTCCTCGACTTCTTCTTCTATTGTTTCGTGAAGATGCTCCGTGGGCACTTCGATTTCTTCCATCAGAACCTTGTTTTATTTCGCAACAAAATTCGATAAAAATTATTTCAGGCTACACATATTTTGGATAACACTTAGTTAACACGTGGCTAATCCCTGATATTTTTTCATCTTATCTGATCAGCGTTGATTCAATTTATTACGAACGATCGAGTAATTTTTTTATTCGCTGTTTCACTTCCGGCCATTCAGAAAGAAGGATTGAAAATCTGGCGGAATCTCTGGGTATGGCATCACTGGCCAGGCGGTGAGCACGAAGTACGCCCTCGAATCTTCCCCCAATCCTTTCGATCGCAGCTTTTGACCGTTCATTACGGACGTCGGTATGTAAACAAATCCGGTATGCCTGCCATTTTTCAAAGGCGAGTTGCAATAAAAGGAATTTCGCCTCTGTATTCACGCCCGTTCGGATCGCAGAGCCGTCAAGCCAGGTATAACCGATTTCCGCAGCATCCGGATAAGCACGTCCATGTCTTGGATGATCAGGCTTCCAGGCCCATCTTTCGATTAGAAAAAAACGTGTGGAACCAATTACGGCATTTCCGTGAATACGAATGATCGCATATGGTTGCGCTGTTCCCGCCTGCTTCCATTCCAGGGCTGTCTGAATATATTTCTTAACTTCTTCAATACCCTGCGGCACGGGA
The DNA here is from genome assembly GCA_963759335.1 of uncultured Bacteroidota bacterium. Taxonomy (GTDB): domain Bacteria; phylum Bacteroidota; class Bacteroidia; order Chitinophagales; family Chitinophagaceae; genus Puia. The sequence continues at coordinate 160,031 of CAVWYU010000017.1, read as the reverse complement.
CTCCATTTGTAAAGTCCGTTGTCAATTGTTGACGCACGCACCAATCCCTCTGCATGGCGATCCTCCAGTGGTTCAAGGCGAACTATATTTCCGTGTAAAATTTCACTCATTCGGAATGATTAAGGTCAGATTCTCTGGTTAACTCTGTAATTATTTCTTCATGATCAGCATTCGATCCTGGTATGGAATATTCATCCTGAAGATTCCTGTCGTCCGGACGTGCTTCATCCATTCAATCAATATTGAATAATAAATGTAAGGAAAGTAAACACTAAGACTGCCCGGCCAGGTATGATTTAGTAAGAATCCTTATGCCTGAATATGTGAAAGCTGAAACCTACGCGGAATCCGATGGAGTTTATTATGAAACCCGAACCGGCATTGTCCGTTTCATATTTAAGCGCGAAATTGACCGTATTGTCTTTTTGACCAACGGCCAGACTATACCCTCCTTCGAGTGCCATGGCGAGACCATCTTTTGAATCAGCGTTTGTAAAATTTTCTGCGCCTGAGTTCACTACACGGCAATAACCAACAGAGGGTTCGATATAAAATCCAGCCTGGTCCTCGCTGAATACATATTTGTAACCTCCTTTTATAGAAAGATATCCGATCGGACTATAGATATCGGAATTCTTTTGGGGGTAATAAGCCATATCCAGTAATTCAAGCCTGATACTGGTGTGTTCATTGCTTAGCGGAAAATCGAGGAATGTGAAGAAACCGAAACCCAGTTGAGAATTATCTCCATTTTTTCCAAGCATTTTGCTCACCATAAGCTGGCTGTAAGCAGATGAAGAAAATCCGGCTGCAATAAGGAAAATGAGTAGATGTTTTTTCATAGGGGTGGGGTTGAGATTATATAAAAAGGACCTCTAGTAATAACGTTTTAAAACAAATAAAATTATATACGTGGGAAGTCTCCAATTCATTAAATTTGAACTAGTTATAGACTTCCCCCTGATAAATAATCAATATGGTCCCGCTTACATTATATATGCTGTTATTGGGCTGCAAACCGCCCGGAAGGCACACAGAACAACATGATATTTTCTTCGGAATTTCTGCTGAATTGAGGGATCTGGTACCTGAGATTCAGGAATTCTGGCCCGGGCCCGAGAAAATACATATTGATGCCTGGCGGGAAGTAAAACAGGTAGACGGATTTCAAATTAAGATTCACGTACGGGAACAAAATGAAGAAATAACCCATCAGGCTCCCAGGTTATTTTTTATAAACCTGGGCGGTTATCAGGAAAACAAATTTGAAGAGCAGCATTATAATTTGCTAACGGTCAAGGTCAACCGATCAGCTGCCTACAAAGAAGCCAAAGAAACCTTATTCTTCAGGGATAATCATTTCCCCGGCGCCGAATCTCATATTGATGATAAATACGGCATCGATGTGGATGATTTATATGAAATCGAAGAAATGCTTTCGCCTGCCCAAAAGGAAAAATATCAGATTGAACTCATCCCTGCTGACTCCTTTGAGGATGATATCATACACCTGGGTTATTTTAAATTAAGCAGTCTTTAAAATCATCTTCGGGACCGCATATTACAATTTCCACCTGATCCCGGCAGCCGGATACATTTGCCATCTATTCTCTGCTGTATTGACATGATAATAGATATTCATCCGAATGCCAGCCGAGAACCCTCCCATGATCCGCATCCAGAACTGAGGTTCGCCATCATCCCGGTACATTTTACTTTCTTCAGGTTAAAGGAAAATGATTGTGAATAGCAGGCAGAATTTATTGAATACTCATCCAGGTCCAAAATATAAACAGTATTTGCAACGGTATGCGGAACCAAAGGTATTGAAGGCCCTGGCCATCGTTCCCGCCTTTCTGATAATCGATATGTTTTGCAGCTGCGTAGATATTTGCCGGAACAATCAGGATAAAAAAAATGATCAGTAATACAGCTGTCAGATTTCTAAGATTTGGGATTTGTAATCCAATAGCTGCCATGATTTCGATGATTCCCGTTATGTAAACCAGCGCCAGCCGGAATGAAATAAAAGGCGGTAACATCATCATCATCCCACGGGGGAAAGCAAAATGACCGATGGCTGTAAACAATAACATCACCGACATTGCGATGCGTGCCGCCATGGGGAAGTCAACCTGATGTGTAAATAGCTTCATTGCAAAAATCGCCAGGCCAAAGGATATCAGTAAAACAAATAATGGTTTCATTAAAAGCTAATTTATTGTAAGTCAACTTAATAGAGAGTATAAATTCCTGGTTACTCTTATCCCGGAAAGCCTCGCTGCAAAAAAAATTATAAAGCCGATTCCATATAAAGTACCTTTCATTAGATGGATGCTGTTTGAGCGGCCGATAACTCCTCCTACTCTTTGATGCCCGCCTCCTTTGAATTCTTCCTGATTTTTTTATCACTTAAATATAAACAGCAAATGAAAAAGCTTTCTGCTATTTTTTTGATCCCCATTTTTATGCTGGCCTGTACCGGCAGCAGTACGGATTCGACTGCAACTCCTGCCAAGGACAGTGTTGCAGCGGCACCCAGCGTTCCATTGCCTTATACTGCCGTTTATTCTTCCACCTTTGTTCCGGGTAAGCCGGCCGATGTATTAACCGTGCTGAACAATTATAAGGCATGGCAGGATAACGACATGGCAGCTTTGAGAGCGACGATCGGAGACAGTGTCTATCTGATCTTCGCAAGTGGTGCCGAAATGAATACCACGGGCGATAATTCAATCATTGAAGCCAAGAAATTTCGTGACAGTTTATCCAAAGTTGATCTCACTTTTTATGCCTGGACCTCCAATCACAGTGTGGATAAGAACGAAGATTGGGTGAACGTGTGGTACAAAGAAGTGGATACATATAAAACCGGAAAGATTGATTCCGCCGTATATGAAGATGACAATCGTTTGAAGGATGGAAAGATTGTCTGGGCCTCTTCCCACTCACAAAAATTTGCGAAAAAGAAATAGTTATCATCGCGCCCGTAAAAAAGCTTCCGCATTCTGTGGGAGCTTTTTGTGTTTATTGTAAGAACTCCGGAGGCAATTGCCTGATCGGTTGAATCTTTATCTGCCGGTAAAATATCTCAGCCCCTTCTGACTGAATCTGGATTTTCCCTTTGGTAAGCGGTGATTCATTTCCGTTATCATTTTGCTTATTACGATATAATACCATCACTACTTTCCCGTTTACAACATGCATACTGGTATCACCATGGCAATAAAGATCTACCGTATTCCATTGTCCGGTTGGATATTCAGCGTCCATCATCTTGAAGCAACGACGACCCACCTTACCACCTTCTTTGAATGTGATGAACTCTCCCTTCGGGCTATAGTCATATTCCGAATCTGATTTTTTGATGACGGGCATATCAGCCATCCCACCGGCGACACCCCAGTAGTCGCCCGTATTGGTTTCTTCAATCTGGAACTCCTGTGATCGCATCCAGGCACCATAATCCGCGCCTCTTTTACCAACTGAATGATAAAGCAGACCACTATCTTTTTTCTTTCCCTTTTTTTGTCCCCAGGTCAGCGTCCCCCACTTAAACTGCAATTGCAAATGATAATTTTCATATTCCTTCACGGTTGAGATCGCACCCCAGTTCTCGCCGGATATTCGTATTAAATTTTCGCCTTCTGAACGTACAACAGTGAATACATGTCGTGGGTCGTTGTTGAGACCGATGGGCAGGGCACTGATGAATTTCCCGCTGTCGTTCAGATCCGGTCCGATGTAAGTATCCCAGCCTTTCAAATTCTTTCCATTGAAAAGCAAGTCCCATTCTCCTTTAAATCCTGATTTCGCGAAAGAGATCAAAAACATCCCCAGCAAAACCGGAAACAGGAATCTTACAAATTTCATACAGGTCCTTTACTTATGATTAACAATAGTACGATACGCAAGTTAAATGAGTTCGCCTGAACTAATTTTTACCAGCGGAAATTTATTCAACCGGATTGTTCCTTATATCCTTCGCTGAAAGTCGGACTTGTAAAAGATGTTCTTCAAAATTACTCAGCCGACGGAAACCATCTGGACGCTTTATCGCTGTTTATAAATCCGGCTCCGGAAAATGAAGAACCGGCTAAACGGTATGGAGTAACGGATTGGGCTGGCACTGCTATTGCAACCATTTTCAATAAAGGCTCGTTTTTACTTATATTATTCACGGGCCCGAAAATGATTGTAATCCATCATGAAAAAAATCTCCCTCTTCGCAGTCATTTTATTGATCCTGATTTCCGGCCGTTCACAATCAAATCTGAATTCATCGCTCGCAATCACCAGGTCTTCATCAGCAAATCCGGTTCAGGATTTGATTATTTCCCGGGGTTCCAGTTTGACTTATCCGAATCAGCGGGCAGAATATGCTTTAGTTGCCGGAGGTAGTAAAGGCATCGGATATGCCATCGCGGAAGCTTTGGCAAGACGCGGTTATAACCTGATCCTGATCGCCAGACATATGGATTCGTTAATCAGCGCCAAGAACAAACTGGAGTATGATTATCATGTACATGTTGAAGTCCTTGCTTACGATTTAAGTTTGAATGATGCCGCTACTGATATTGCTAAATGGTGCACGGACAGAAATATTCCGCTAAAAATGCTTTGCAATGTAGCTGGTTTTGGAGGCGCTAAGGATTATCTGAGTCTGTCCCTCGATTCGCTTCGGTATATGATTAACCTGAATGTAGGATCCGCCATGGCACTTACGTTGACCCTGCTTCCTTTGTTAGAGAAAAACGCGCCCTCTTTTATTTTGAATGTCGGCAGCATGGCCGGTTTTGCACCGATCCCCGTAAAAAATTTATACTCTGCGACAAAGTCTGCCGTCGTCTTCTTTAGTTATTCCCTCAGTTACCAATTGAAAGAAAAAAATATCAGTGTCAGTGTATTGTGCCCCGGACCGGTATTCACAAAACCTGAAATCGTAGAAGATACCAAAAAGAAACTTGGGTGGTTTGGATCTCTGATGGCCGTACCTCCCGAAAAAGTTGGAGAAATTGCGGTCAGCGAAACACTGGATCATAAGATGGTGATCGTACCGGGGACCGTATCAAAAATTACGGCGTTCCTGATCAGGATTCTGCCCAGACAGATGATCACGAATATTTATGGAAAAGCAGGTGATAAAAAATGATAACCCCTGGGCATTGGTATCCGGAGGAAGTAAAGGAATCGGATATGCCATCGCCACTGCACTGGCAAAAAGAAATTACAATCTTATCCTTATTGCCAGGAATGAGGAAGACCTGAATAACGCAAAAAACAAACTGGAGTCGGCTTTCTCCATTCAGGTGGAGATATTGGTGCTCGATATGAGTAAAGAAGATTCCGCATCCGTTATTGAATCCTGGTGTACTGAAAATAATTTACCATTAAAAATGGTTTGTAATGTTTCAGGAATCGGGGGCTCTGCAGATTATTTATCGGCTTCTCTTACGGACAGTCTCTATATGCTCCGCCTGAATACAGAACCCGCCATCTCCCTGATTTATTATCTGCTTCCATTGTTAAAGAAAAATCAGCCGTCCTTTATTTTGAATGTTTCCAGTATGGCGGGTTTTGCACCGATTTCTGTCAAGAATATTTATTCCGCTACAAAATCGGCCATGATCTTTTTTAGTTATTCGCTTCGGCACCAGTTAGAGAAAGAGAATATTTCAGTGAGTTGTCTTTGTCCCGGTCCTGTTTTTACAAAACCATCCATCGAAAAAGAAACCATTAAAAAGTTAGGATGGTTTGGTAAATACATGGCAGTTGCTCCGGAAAAAATAGGAGAAATTGCGATTGACAGAACGTTTAAAAAAGCGATGATCATTGTCCCTGGATTCCTGGCAAAAACAATCTCCCTTTTTATCAGGTCCCTTCCCATGCGATGGATCGCTTATCTGTACAGCAGGCAGGCTTCCTGAATATTTTGATATCTCAGAAAAGATTTTCCGGCACACCTGCCTTCAATACTTTCAACCGGTGGCGGATACCCATCACTTCAAATGCTTTTTCCAGGTCATTTTCATTCTGCGTAAAATGTTTCCATCCTTCGTAGTGAAGCCGTCCATATTCCATAATACTCAATTCATGAAGCGTAATTAACAGCCTGTCGGTTTATCCTCCATTGGCTGATCATATCTGTTTATCTTCATCAGGCTATATTATAAGAGACTGACACCCGGACAATTGAACAGTAATATTTACATACCGCCATCCCAGCATGCAAAAAATGCAATCCACTCCGTCTGGCAAACCGGAGGCTTCACTCCCTTTCAAAATGAACATATCATTCCAAAAGGTATTGTCGAAATCATTTTTAATTTCAGTGATAGTCCACCCATACTAACCCGTGTGGGCGAGAAGCAATTTCGGCTACCCAATTGTTTTATCAACGGTTTCAACAGAGTTCCTTTGCAGCTGCAACTTCCCAAACATCTGATGCTTTTCGGAATTCAGTTACAACCTTTAGCCGTTAAGAAATTATTGGGTATACCCGCCGGTGAGTTTTCAGATACGATTGTAGATATGGACCTGCTTGATTCATCCTTTCATTCACTCTGGCATCAGCTTGCCGGTCAAACTCATTTTGATAACCGCATTTCTGTGCTGACCGGGTGGATAGAAAAAAAACTTCCCGATTGGCAGCCTCAGGAAAAAATGATCAATCATTTCCTGTCCGGTACTGACCAGCATGACGTATCGGTAACAGAAATCGCCCGGTCACTTTGTTATTCACCCAGACAGTTATCCAGAAAAATGTCTGAGGCAACCGGAATGAACACAGAAGAAATTCTGCTCTATAAAAAATATCTTCACGCAATGGATTTGATTCATTATACGAATCTCTCACTGACTCAAATCGCTTATCAAAGTCATTTCTCCGATCAATCACATTTTATCAAATCGTTTAAGACGTACAGTGGAATGACTCCCGGAATATATAAGGCCAATAAAAGTTTTATGAAGGGGCATCTCTACGAGAATGTCCGTTAAATACAATTTTACCCTTCCCCCTGCGGCCATCTTTGCATAAAAAAATCATGAAACAAATTTTCTTATTCGCATCCATCAGCGTTGCCTGTGGTTTGCTGTTTGCCAACATGTATACTTCTTTAATCGACTCCAGATCCTGGGGAGCCGACATTCCAAATTCCATCGCCATTACCAGGGAATATTTCAAAACCGTTAATCCTGGAAATTTCTTCCGGATGTTCTCTCCTGTTAACCAGGCACTGGGGATCATCGTGCTGATACTGTTTTGGAAAACATCTCCTTCCATCCGTTTATGCCTGGGTGCCGCGCTCGTTTCCTATTTACTGGCAGAGGGTTTGACTTTTGGATACTTCTTTCCCCGCAACGACATCATGTTCAGGAATGCCCGACTGACCGATGTTGACCTGCTCAGAAAAACATTATCAGAATGGACCGCGATGAACTGGGTGCGCTCCGGAATTCTGTTAACGGGAATATTTTTTTCTTTCCTGTCCCTGCATAAAATCTATTCCGTTCGTCAAAAAACAGCCACTATATAACAATTCTATCATCATTAAAACAAGTCAACATGAACATCGTATATCCACACATCATTGAAAATTGTATCGGCGAAAAACTGATATTCAAAGAACTACAAAAGGAACCGGATGGTGACCGGTTAATCGTTGAGAATTATGTGACACCCACCAATGGTCCATTGATGCATACACACCTGCTGCAGGATGAATCTCTGACAGTCATCAATGGAAAGATCGGTTATCAGGTACAGGGGCAGCCTGAGCAGTTTGCCGGCGAAGGTGAGACTGTATTATTCAAACGGGGTGTACCGCACCGGTTTTGGAATGCCGGACAGGAAGTATTGCATTGCAAAGGCTGGTTAAAACCGGCGAACACGATTGTATTCTTTCTGAGTTCCATCTATGCTGCACAAAACAAATCCGGTAATGCGGAGCCTGAAAAATTTGATGGCGCATATTTGATGACCCGTTATGCATCAGAATACGATTTACCGGAAATCCCAACATTTGTAAAAAAGATCATTATTCCGATTACTTATCATATAGGAAGACTCCTGGGGAAGTATAAACACTTCAGGGATGCGCCGGAGCCGGTATCATCTTTATCCGGTACAAAGACGACTGCAAGCCAGCTTCATTAATACTTTTACCTCCCTGAATTCCTGGCAATAAGGATTGGTCCATCGGCCAAACTGATGCGAGACCCGTATGGGCCGATCCTGATGCAGTAGCAGATAAGTTCTACCGGGAAGTCTAAGTGTCAGGGCTAAATAAGAGCAGATTCATTAATCAGTGTTTGTGAAAGATGAATATTGTTTATTTTGGTGTCGCTTATATATCCTAAAACTTATAACATGAAAAAGCTTTTATTTCTCTCCCTGATATTCATGAGCTCCTTCCATGCCATCTGCCAGTCAGTAAGCAGTTTTTCCGGAGACGTAGATAAAGCATACGGGCTTATCAGAAATGGCGCATATAAGAACGGATACAAATACCTGATAAAATTTGCGAGTACGCAACAGGCGTCAATCAGTGTGACTCCCAATACCAGTTATCTTATCTTTTTTGTTTATGATAACACCAATCATCCCGCGACCGATTTCAAAGCTCATTTAATGACCCCCGACAGCGCGCTGATGAAAAAATATACGGTAGTCCCTTTCGACCGGGCACAGATCGGAGTAGCAAGGGGTGCACAATTGGAATTCCGAACTCCCGCATTTACTTCCGGTGCAACAAAACCGGTAAGATTAGAAGCGAATCCATCGGCATATATCTATGTTTATTACAAAAAGTAACGCACCAGGGCCGGCGATTTATAACCCTTTAACAATCGCCAGCGACTTATCAACGTGTTCGGTCGGTGAAACATGATCGGTTTGTGATGAAAAGACTGCTACAATTTTACCTTCTTTATCAATCACAAAAGTGGTTCGTGGAATGAATCCGTGTGTCAGGTCCTGGCCACGAACATCTTTTATTCCAACCTTTCCGGCTGCCATTGTAAGGCCGTATTTTGCGGCAATTTCGCCTCCGGGGTCTGAAGCGACGGGGAACTTGCCTGCGCAGTATAACGAATCGGAAGAAAATGTATTTAGCCGCTGAATATCGTCGGCAGAGACACCGATAATGGTAGCTCCTGCTGCTGTAAATTTATCTTTGAGTTCAGCGAAGGCATGTGCTTCCGCATCACAACCGCCGGTGTAAGCAGAAGGATAGAAATAAACTACAACGGGTCCTTTAGCAAGAGCGTTTTTTAATGAAAAATCAAATTCACTGCCGGCCAGACTGGCTTTGGCACTAAATACAGGTGCTGCGTCTCCTTTTTTCAACATCGTCGTTTGAGCAAAGCCGGACCGGGCTATCAGAAACGAAAGACTGAAAATCAAATAAAATAAGTGTTTGTATTTTATGAACATGGCGGAATGTTTTGACTTATGAATGAATAGCTTCCCCATCAAATTTACAACAGTCATTAGAGAATCAACTCGATGCCTGGGCAAATAGTCAAACTTACCCATGAAAATCAATTATTTGCCTTATTATACCTGCCCGGTAATTTTAAAATATTAACAGAGCCTAATGTAGAAATTGAATTTTGGAGTCGGTGGACTGTTTACAACTAAATAATGGGTCTTGTGTTACTCGACGTCACTCATACGTCAACCATAAAAGAAGAAATCGCGCAAACGCCGCGGAATCGGCGCTTTTTCGAGAAAGATGTAGCCCTGGGGGATGCTTTTCGAACCCCTTTTTGCAAAATTTGCGGCTTTTAGCAAGCTGAAAATATTAATCGGAATCCGGTATTATGTGATTACTTGGTTTTGTATGCGGTAGTCAATTATTTTTTGAAATCGTAAGCGCATTAATGGAAGTACAGCATCGGCATCGTTTTAGAAAAGGAAAAAATTCCTGTATAGTGTATTGTCTCAAAGTCCGAAAACGATAATTGGTCCATTTTTTATAGGAATAGTTAAAATAAATTTGCGCAAGTTAAACCTTGCGCATATATTTGCAAGCAATTACTTGCGCATTATGATACAAACAAAAGACATCTTTCAGGCAATAGCAGATCCGACTCGTAGACAAATTATAGGTATGCTGGCTCAGAAATCACTTAATGTTAATGCTATTGCCCAGGAGTTTGATATTACCCGGCAAGCAGTTTCATTACATGTCCAATACCTTAATGATTGCGGTCTTATTGTGATCAAAAAGCAAGGCAGGGAAAGATATTGCGAAGCTAAACTCGAAAAATTAAGTGAAGTCACGGATTGGGTAGATCAATACCGAAAATTTTGGGACAATAAACTGGACTCATTGGAAAGCTATCTGGCTAAAATTCAAAAAAAGAAGAAATAGAAAAATGGAAAAGTATAATACGTTCAAACAAGAAGAGAACATGCTTATACATACAAAGATTCTCGATGCCCCAAGGGATTTGGTTTGGGAAGTATGGACCACCCCGCAACACATCAAGGAATGGTGGGGGCCGGATGGGCGGGGAAAGCGAAGATTACAACTTTACAGTGTCCATTTTATTTGAGGAGGTTGAAGGAAAAACATTATTGACAATGAAGTCACTGTTCAATTCAAAAGCAATTATTGAAGAATTAAACAAAAGGGTTAAGGCCATTGAAGGCGCCAAGCAGACTTTAGATCGACTTGAAAACTATATTAAAATATTAGCAAGTAACAAACCCATTAATAACCCAAAAAAAAATAGAAAATATGAGAAAGATAATTTCATTTATGCACATATCGCTTGACGGTTTTGTGGCAGGACCGAACGGAGAGATGAACTGGATCAAACTTGGTGAAGAAATTTTTGATCATGTCGGTAAGCGGATAGGAGAAACCGATACGGCGTTATATGGACGCGTAACTTACCGGATGATGGAAAATTACTGGCCCACCGCGGGAGACAAGCCGGATGCGAGCAGGCACGACGTGAAACATTCAAAGTGGTATAACAAAGCTCACAAGGTTGTTTTATCGAAAACAATGAAAGACGCGGGTTTGACTGATACATCAATTATCAGCGACAACGTTTCGGATAAAATAAACGAAATAAAACAACAGGCAGGTGGAGAAATCCTGCTTTTTGGCAGCCCGACAGCCACACATGCACTTATTCAAGAGAACTTAATTGATGGCTACTGGCTATTTGTTAATCCAATTATTCTTGGACAAGGCATTCCATTGTTTACTGACATCAAAGACAAAATAAAACTAAACCTGTTGACTACCCGACAATTTACCTGCGGGGTAACTGAACTGAATTACACAGTGGACAGGCAATAACAACGAACCGCTGACAGGATGTTAGCGGTCAATGAACTAACGAATTAAGTTTTTGAAAATTTCCTTAACAAATCATCAATAGATTAATGATCCGGGACGATATATAAAAGCTGAGGGTCGGCAAATTCAAATCCACTATATGAAAAATGTAACAATCATTCTGTTATTTATAACACAGGCTTTCTCTGTAAAATCGCAGTCCGTCCCGGATTCCGTAACGCAACTAAATTCAAATGAATTCAGAAATTACATAGCTATACGCCAGTTAGTTGACAGTTTTGCCTATTATGCGGACAGGACCAATGCTCAACGGCAGGCGGCTCTTTTTGTTGAAAATGGTACGCTGGAAATTTATAGGTCAGAGCCCGATACAAGTAAGCCTATTTTCGTGTTGAAAGGGCGCAAACAATTAGAAGAAGTGTTCAATGGCCTAAAAAAATATGATGTGACGTTTCATCTTAACGGACAGAACTCGATCAAATTCGGGGATGATACAACCGGGACCGTCCAATGTCTTGCCCATCATATCTTTTTTGAAGACGGGAAAAGGACATTACAAACAGAAGCTATTCGCTATTATGACACTTATACCCGTCAAAATAACCGATGGCTTTTTGTAAAAAGAAAACTGGTTATTTATTGGGAAGACAAAAGATTGTCAACGCCGTAAATCCCTGTTTAGATGAGATGCAGTGAATGAATTACCAGTAGCCAATTTTTAAAGCCTATTCTATCCCTTTCCTCCCATTTTCTTTGGGCGGCATTTTTATCCAATAGGTTTTCCAAGGCATCGTATATCTGATTTAATTGAATATCATGAACTCCAAGCACATCCTTAATTTCTTTTAACTGGGTTCTTAAATCCATTTCCTGAAGTGACAATCTCCTGGCTTCAACAAAAGCCCTCATAATCGCGATATTCATATTAATTGCCTTTTCAGAATTCAAGACCCCACTTAACATGGCGATACCCTGTTCGGTAAAAGCATATGGTAAATACCTGGCACCGCCGCTTCCCTTTAAAATCAAAGATGAAGGGTTAAAATTCCCTATCTGTTTTGAGGTCACAATTTGTGACCTCAAAACAGGATCTTTTGATCCTGCCAAAACCTGCCCCCGTAAAAGTTCCCATTCAACGGAATTTAACTGGAACATAAAATCAGTTGGAAATCGTTTTATATTCCGCTTAACTGCCTGATTTAGAACTTTAGTCGCCACTTCGTAGAGTTCTGCAATATCAAAATCCAACATAACCCGCACGCCCCTGATTTCGTAAATTCGGTTTTGAATACTTTTAATGATTTCCATGTAAACGATGGTTTATTAACGCTTACAAAATAGGCTACAAATTATTTGATACTGAAGGGATTTTCACCCTTTATTGCAGGCTTATTTAACAGAAGAACTTGCTGTGATTAAATTATCAATTATTCATTGGTTGACTGTTACTTATTCCAAACAGTAGTAGACCCAAGTAGCCCAAGTTCAAACCTATTTCCCATAGATTTTTTATGTCTATGCCTGCTTTAATCTGAAAATCAGTAATTTTTTGAAGAAACAGAGAAAAATCTTTTGTTACCAAAATTTCCTGCATTGTATATCTTCAAGATAACCCTTCCCCGGTTTTATCGCACAGAAAATTGAAATCACTGATTCAACATTGTGACCGGACGATAGCATGTTAGATTCATTTTACTCAATATTAAACGACATGAAATTCTATTTCGCGTTTTTTTTACTCACGTGTATTACAACCCCGATTTTCGCACAGTTTATTCCAATAGTACTAATTCACGTGAATGTTATACCGATGACATCTCCCATATCGCAAAGCGATATGACAGTAATCATATCGGGAAATAAAATTACGAGCATGGGGAAAACCGGAAAAATAAAAATCCCGGCACATGCAAAGATCATTGATGCCAGCGGGAAATTTCTAATTCCAGGATTATGGGATATGCATGTACATGTTTTTCATTATCGCCATCCCGACCCTCCGGATACATTCGATTTCCCATTATTCATTGCAAATGGCGTCACGGGTGTAAGGGAAATGTGGACGAAAGGAGAAAAAATGAATCAGATAAAACTTTGGCGCAGGCAGTTTTATGATCAACCCGGAACGGTTCCACGTTTCGTAGCTGTTGGTACACTTGTAGACGGGTTACCCAATACCTGGCCGAATTGCGATACGGTATCCACAGCTGCAGAAGCAAGACTGATGGTTGACAAAATCAAAGCGAGCGGTGTGGATTTTGTGAAAGTATACGACAATCTTAAACAGGGAATCCTATTTTGCCATTGCTGATGAAGCAAAAAAGCAGCATATCCCATTTGCCGGTCATATACCGTTCAGCATACTTTTGAAATGGGCTAAAAAGCATCCGATGCAGAGTCAGCGAACTGTTGAACATCTTACAGGAGGCAGTATTGAAGATTGTAAGATAATAGAGATTTTTGCAAAAACAGATTTACCGGAAGCAAAGGCATCAGGCTCACCCGATCTTCCCTATATAGAATAGGTCATGGAAAATTGTAATGAGGAAAAAGCGATGGTTTTGTTTCGGAATTTTGTGAAGAATGATACCTGGGAAGTACCCACATTGATTCTCAGAAAACACTATGCGACCGACACATCCATTTTACATATAGACGAGCGGCTCAAATACATTCCCGGAGGAATTAGCGCTGATTATGGTTCATATTGGTGGTATACCCATAATAATAAAATATTGAATATCCCAAATAGAATTCATTTTAATTTTCCAGACGAAAAAGTTTTAATTCAGTTAACCGATCTACAACAAACTATATTAAACTGCATTTATTTAAGGCATCACGATGGGTTTATCAGACAAAAAAGGCTAGAATCACTATTGGGAAATTCAAATAGTTTCATTATACCATTCACCTTTCAGTTATTAGGAGAATATGTTGTTGAAATTTTAGAAGTATTGGAAAAACATATTAATTACAATACAATAGACGATTATGCAATATTTATTATGGAAAACCCTAAGTTTTGGATAAAAACAAAGAGTAGAGTCATAAGTTATTGGAACGCATATTATCGGCGACCTCAGCAACCTCTTTTTTTGCCGCCAAAATATCCTGACTTAAATGGCTATATCGGGCAAAAAATAGTTAACCATTTAGAAGCACATTTGAAACAGCTAAAAGTGACTTAAATATTCCAACAATGTCTCTGATATAACTCAACATCAACCCATATGTATTTACAAGAATAAATCGCCTATTCGGAATGAATATTCCTTTGGAAATAAAAGTGATAGAAAAATATATCGCCGAGGACAAACAAGAACGATATATCAAATTTGTCTCTTTAAAGAAAAACCGGTCCAAGTTCATAAGAGACTTAGCGCACTTTAAACACTTTAAATGGGAACTCTTTGATAAAATTATAAAAGGTGAATTCGAAAAAATAAATACCCTGGTAAAACGAATAAAACCCCCTATTTCTAAATGCTATGTTATCTCTGAAAACACCCAAATAGACTCCAATATACTTTCTATTGAAGATGCCCTGACAGAAACATCATTTTAATATGGAAGAGAATATCAATTACATTCCAGCATTAATGAACGCTGATTATGGTTAAAATTAATTGTATGCAGGCTCCGGGGTTAATGGACACTTTAATGAAACGGGAGTTACGATGTTTAGAACTGGTCAGATGGATGCATAAAGCCGGGATAAAATTTATGGCAGGAACAGACGTGTCAAATCCGTATAGCCTTCCCGGTTTCAGTCTGCATGATGAACTGGGCATGTTTGTCGAGGCAGGATTTACTCCTTATGAACATTAAAAACCGCAACAATTAACCCGGCCATATTTATGAACATGACAGATTCGCTTGGAACGATAGAAAAGGGTAAAAATGCCGACCTGGTTTTACTGAATGCCAATCCACTGGAAAATATATCCAATACCAAACGTATTTATGGGGTCATAGTAAATGGGAAATATCTTTCAAGGGAGGTACTAGATATAATGCTTTACCCGCGACTATATCCACCAACCTCAACCACAAGAAGAATCGCGCAAACGCCGCAGAATCGGCGCTTTTTCGAAGAAAGATGTAGTCCCGGCAGGAATCGAACCTGCATCAAAAGTTTAGGAAACTTCTATTCTATCCATTGAACTACGGGACCGGCTCCAATTGAAGGCTGCAAAAGTAAGAATTTCTAAGTCAGGAATTGCTTTCCCCCTTAACTTCATGTTTCAAATCTTTATCAATGATTCGTTTGCTAAAATTTACCGGCATTTTAATGCTTCTCAGTATTTCCATGCAAAGTCAGGCCCAGTCAAAACCTCAGTTTAATCATCTGACTGTGTATGTAACGGACCTTGCACGCGGCGCTGAATTTTATAAAAAAGTGATGCTGCTGGATACGATTCCGGAACCTTTTCACGATCAAAGGCATGTCTGGTTCAGAATCGGGGAACATGGCCAGCTCCATGTAGTCAGCGGTGCCAAAGAAGATGTTCCGCACGATGTAAATATCCACCTTGCCTTTACGGTTGCTTCACTTCCTGATTTTATGAAACACCTGGATCAAATGGGTGTTAAATATGGCAACTTCCAGGGTGAAACCGGCAAAATCGCTCTTCGTCCTGATCAGATCCAGCAGATTTATTTGCAGGATCCCGACGGTTACTGGATCGAAGTCAACAATGACAGATTCTAGACAGGCAGGAGGTAAACCAACCACGGTAATCGCTGAAACTAGGCTATCTTTGCAGCCCAAATTGTGGTTATGAAGTTTTACAGCATTATCATTAAGTATCGTTTATATATAGGGCTTGCCCTGATCGTCATCGGCGTACTCACCAACATATACGCCGGTTTCTGGCCTGCCTTCCTGCCTTACCTGGTAGGTGTTGTTTTGATTGCCGGTCATTTCTTTTTTGGACCGCTTCGCCTGATCCAGGAACATATGGAAGCCGGCGACATGGAAGGCGCTGAGAAAGTAATTGCCACGATCAAATTTCCAAACCTTCTTTACAAACCCATACGCTCGGTTTATTTCACATTGAAGGGCAATATCGCCATGATGAAGAATGATTTTGACGGGGCTGAGTTGAATATGCGCAAAGGTCTGGATCTGGGTATGCCTATGAAAGAGGCTGAAGGCGCGAGTCTTCTTCAGATGGGCATGCTCGCCATGCAGAAAAATGACATCCGCAAAGCAGAGGGTTTGATCCGTCAGGCCATCAGCAAGGGCTTGCCGGACAAGGAGAATCAGGCGGCGGCCTATCTTCAGTTATGTTCTATCATGATGACAAAAAGAGAATTCCGCGCTTCGAAGGAATTTTTCAGAAAGGCAAAAAATCTGAAACCAACTACTCCACAGATCGTGGATCAGATCAAACAAATCGAGAAGTATATTTCCAGGATTCCGGGTTAAGCTGATTTCATTTCTTAAAAAATCTTCCAGGTTCTCAGGTATTTCCCGATCAACTCAGCGCTGATGGGCGGATCCACAGATACGATATACGTATTCAGAAATGAAAAATATAATTCCGTTGATTTGATCTGGTTGAACGGAATGAAAAAATAATATTCTTCTCTCTGAATTTTCACGCACAGGAAAAGAAATGAATTATCGAATGTTTTAAAACGATGCAAAAGATCGTTGTTTAAAATCCGAATGGCTTCATGCATCTGGTCAATTTCCAGATATTTACATTCAACCCAAAAATGTTTGCCGGGTTCATTCCGGATCTCAAAATGAAAATCAGGATTTAAAGAAGACCGGATAAATCGCTTTTTATTTATTCCCGAATCCTGCGTTCTGTGCAGCATTTCATAGAGATAATCCGGGAAAAAAGTTTCAGAAGCATATTCTTCAAAACTTTCTTCCGGACTTATCTGGTCCTGTTCCTTGTAGTAAGGTATCTGATAATGATTCATAACGTTTTATTAGCTGTGTACTCTTAGGGGTTCGTATTCTACTTTTGCCTGGATGAATTTTTTCAGCAGGGAAAATGATTTATCTTTTTTCTCGATAAAATCAAAGGAGCCATAACGCTGACGATTTTCATTGTTGCATAATTCCTTCTGGCTGGAAAATAAAACCACAAAAATAGACGGGTCAAATTTTCGAATGGCTTCCAGTGTTTCCAGACCATTCATGTCTCCATCGAGATTGTAGTCCAGAACAACTATGGAAGGGCGGCGGCAAAGATTGTTGATACAGTGTTCACCGGTTGTGTAGAAAAAGAACTGGGCTCCAAAGGTTTCCAGTTCGCGGGCGATCAACTGCTGATACAGCAGATTGTCTTCAACAATGAATATGCCCTGGGACTCTTGCAAATACATGTGTAATGGGTTAATAGTTATTTTTATACACACTATCATTTCGAAAAGAATGCCGAATTATACTTTGCTCATTATCACCATGTTATGTTGACAGAAATAGGAAATTGTTCCCGATTTGGGAAAGGAGGAACAAGTGTGGGAGTGTGGGAGTATGGGAGTATGGGAGTGGGAACTTAATTTCAGAAACCGTCAATTGTCAACCGTCAACTGCAATTGCGAGATGCATGATGAGACAACCGACTCCACCTGTTTTACCAGGCCGGGTATACGCTCCACCTGATCGCGGTTTTTAGCGTGCATTTCTACCGTACGGATCACATCATGAATACTGCGGATGCCCATGGAATCGATGGTGGATTTTAGCTTATGCGCCATCTTGGCAACCTGTTCCCAGTTCCCATTCGCAGTAGCATCCACGAGTTCCTGTACATTTTGGGGAACTGTCTGAATAAAAAGGCGGATCATTTTTTTTATAAACGCATCATCGCCGCCCGAAACAGATTGAATCATCGTGAGATCATACAGTAGCTGATCTTCCGGTAAAACTGTTTTTCCGGATTTCAATTCCCCTGCATAACTCAGGATCGTATTGAGCAGGTTGGCTTCCACCACGGGCTTGGCGAGAAAATCATCCATCCCCGCTTTTTCATATTTTATAAGATCGGCAGAATTAAAATTGGCCGTAAGTGCAATGATGGGAATCGCTGAAAGAAGGGGATCTGCCAGATTACGGATTTGTTCAGTGGCCATGATGCCATCCATCACCGGCATTTGCACATCCATTAAAACACAATCAAAGATTTGTTTTTTTACCTGCTCCAGTGCTTCAGCGCCATTTCTCGCTATGACTACCTGCGCACCATTGGACTCAAGAATATGCCAGATGAGCTGTTGATTCATTTCAACATCTTCTGCGACCAGGATGGTTTTTCCAAATAGTATTTTTTCAGTTACAGGGGTCAACATTCTTTTTATTTCAACGGCTTCACAGGCACTATCACTTGCTCTTCAGTTCGCCATTCTGTATCATCCGGTATATCGTACTCTTTCCGATATCCAGTTTCCTGGCTACCAGCAATACATCCTTGTTATACTTATCCAGATAATGCTGTATGATCTGACTTTCGAATTCCTTCAGCGTGGTCTCACGGTTCAGTAAATCGTTGATGCTGGTGGACGAATTCAATGTAATGTGTTCAGGAAGAATATTTTCTTCGTCACTCATTACAACAGCGAGCTCCATGATGGATTTCAGTTCGCGCACATTACCCGGGAAAGGATAAGATATCAGTTTTTGCTGGGCCTCCGGACTTATGGATTTCCGGTTGATCTTATTTTCCTTGCAAAATGCATCTACAAAATTTTTCGCCAGAATAGAAATATCATTGCCTCTTTCGCGCAAAGGCGGAAGCATAATAGGTAATCCGATTAAACGATAGTAGAGGTCTTCCCGAAATGTTTTATTTTTTACTTCTTCCAATAAATTTTTATGCGTTGCCACGATGATCCGCACATTGATCGGTAATACACTGTTGGCTCCAACCCGGGTGATCTCTCTTTCCTGTACAACGCGTAATAGTTTGGCCTGCAGGTTTATATCTAATTCTCCAATTTCATCCAGAAACAATGTTCCTTTATCGGCTTCTTCAAACTTACCAATGCGCCTGGTAACGGCACCCGTAAAAGATCCTTTTTCGTGGCCGAAGAGTTCGCTTTCGAGCAATTCTTTTGGAATAGCTGCCACATTCACTGCTACAAAAGGCATGGCATGCCTCTCAGAATTAAAATGTATGGCTTTGGCCACCAGTTCCTTACCAGAACCGGTTTCGCCGGTGATGGATACAGTAATATTGGTTTTTGAGGCTTTTTCAATCAGTGCAAACACCTTTTCCATCGGTTCACTGTTCCCCACAATAATTTGTGAGAAATCGTACTTGCGCCCTACCTGTTTTTTCAGACTCTCCACTTCCTGTTTCAGGGTGCTGATTTCACGCAAATGCAGGATGCTGTTCCACAGCCTGTCTTTGGTATCATCGTCTTTCACGATGTAATCAAAAGCACCGTTTTTTAAGAGATTGATGGCGGTAGCCACGTCTTCCTGACCTGAGATAACAATGACACGGATGTCGGGATTAAATTCCTTTATTTTTCGTAACACTTCCGTACCGTCGCTGTCGGGCAGGGAATAATCAAGGGTTACAACATCGGGAACTTCATGGAGATGGGCGAAGAAATCACCAGGTGATTCAAATCGTTTAACTTCATATTCCGGATTAAGGGATAAATAATGTTCCAGCATGGAGCCGTACCACATATCGTCTTCAACAATGAAAACTTTGAACGACTGGTTGTTCTTCATATTTCGGATTATATCGGATTTTAACCTGAGTATAACGTGATTCTAAAGATTTTTAGTATTGATTATGAACCAAAAAGAGACTTTTTCCAAGTATTATAATGATCTGAACCCCGAACAGAAACTGGCGGTGGATACAATTGACGGACCGGTGCTCGTAATTGCCGGTCCGGGAACAGGAAAAACTCAGATTTTGGGAGCCCGGATTGGTAAGATTCTGCTGGAAACGGACACAGATCCCGGCAATATCCTCTGCCTCACCTATACGGATGCGGGCGCCATTGCCATGCGGCGTCGCCTTCTTTCATTTATAGGTCCGGCGGCATATAAAGTAAATATCTACACCTTCCACGCTTTTTGCAACGATATCATACAGGATAATCTTTCTTTTTTCGAAAAAAACAAACTGGATCCGATTTCCGAACTCGAGCAGATCCAAATGCTGCGGGAACTGGTAGACAGTTTTCCAAAGAACCATGCTTTAAAACGATATCGCGGAGACGTGTATTATGAAATCAAAAATCTGCGATCCCTTTTCAGCACGATGAAACGGGAAGGATGGACTCCTGCATTTATTGAAGAAAGAATCGACACCTATCTCGCCGAAATTCCCACGCGGGATGAGTATATATATAAAAGAAACGGTCCGGGTTTTAAAAAAGGTGACCCCAACAGGACCAAACTCGATGAGCAGAAAGAACGTATGGAAAAACTCCGGGCGGCCATACACGAATTCAATCGCTTTCAGCATCTGATGTTTGCCAATGAACGGTATGATTATGATGATATGATCAACTGGGTGATCCGGGCATTCACTGAAAATGAACAATTGCTGCGCCGTTACCAGGAAAAATTTCTCTATATCCTCGTAGATGAATTTCAGGATACGAGTGGTACTCAGAATAAACTCGTAAACCTGCTCATCAACTTCTGGGATAAACCAAATATTTTCGTAGTCGGCGACGACGATCAGTCCATCTTCCGCTTTCAGGGTGCCAACATATATAATATGGAGGAGTTTGCCGACAGTCAGAAGAAAAACCTTCTTACGGTTGTGCTCACCAATAATTACCGTTCCACCCAACCGATTCTCGATATATCAAAAAAGCTGATCGGCCATAATCAGGAGCGGCTGATCAATAAAATTGAAGGACTCAGCAAGGACCTGGTTGCGGCGGGAAAAGAAATTGCCCGTCTGCAGGAGCCACCGGTCATTCGTGAATATCAAACCGAACGGGAGGAAATGATTGATATCGTTTCACAAATTGAAACCCTGATCAATCAACAGGTGCCTCCCGGGAAAATCGCCATCATTTATAAAGAGAACCGCTACGGTGAGGAATTACTGCCTTATTTTAAGCTGAAGAATCTACCGGTCTATAGTAAACGAAGTATCAATCTGCTGGAGGATCCGCTGATCGGTAAAATTCTCCTGATTATTCGTTACCTGGCGTCTGAACATGAAATTCCTTTCAGTGGAGATGAGATGCTATTTGAAATACTACACGCAGAATGGTTCCGGATACCTGCCATAGAAATTGCAACCATCACAGCGGAAGTTGCCCAGAAACAATACAGCAGCGATAAGATTTCCCTGCGAAAACTACTTAGTGATAAAGCCAATAAACCGGGTAAAGATTTATTCTCCCAGCCTTTGAATCCGGCGCTGGCAGCGGCTTCGGGAATCATGGAAGCCCTGATCAGCTCGGTCTCCAACACTACATTGCAATCATTGTTTGAGGCCATTTTCCGCGAATCCGGACTGCTCCGGTTTGCGATGCAGCATCCGGAGAAACAACGCATGCTGCAAATACTTACCTCATTTTTTGATTTTATAAAAGAAGAAACCCGCCGGCAGCCCTTGTTAACGCTGCAACAGCTGGTAACTCATCTCGACCTGATGGAGGACAACAGCATTGATCTTCCGCTCATTGAAGTGAATGGCAGTACGGATTCGGTAAACCTGCTCACGGTGCATGGTTCCAAGGGGCTCGAATTTAAATACATCTTTTTCGCAGGCTGTAATTCCCATTATTGGGAGAAGAAAGGGGGAGCTAATAAGGGATTTCATTTCCCGGATACATTATTGCAATCCCATACGGGTGACTATGAAGAATTACGCCGGCTCTTTTATGTTGCCATTACCCGTGCTGAAACACATCTATATATATCCTACAGCCGTTTTCGAAATAATGGCAAAGAAGCAGAGCCATCCGTATTCATTGCAGAAATCCGCGCCGGATTTGATCTGCCCTTTGAAACGCCGTCACCTGCCGGACAAGCGATCAGCGACTTTCAATTTTTGCTTCTGCAGGGTCAGCAGCCGCCGGAAATGGAACGCATCGAAATGGATTTCGTTAACCGGGTATTGGAGAATTTCCAGATGAATGTAACGGCATTGAATAACTATCTCAAATGCCCCCTGGAATTCTATTTCAAAAATCTCATACGTATTCCGTCGCCAAAGAATGAGAATACAGAATTCGGATCTTCTGTTCATTTCGCGCTCGAACAGTTGTTCCGGAAAATGACGGAGAGTGACAAAAAGTTTCCCGAGCCTGGATTTTTCATTGCTTCCTTTGACTGGTATATGGATCGTCACCGGGAGAGTTTTACCCAGGAACAATTCCGGCGCAGGAAGGAATACGGACATATTATTCTTCCGGCATATTATGAAAAATATGTGCGTAGCTGGAATCCGATCGTAAGCATTGAAAGAAGAATTAATAATGTATCCATCGAGGGGGTTCCCGCAAAGGGCATGCTTGATAAACTTGAATTTGACGGCAAACAGGTGAATATCGTTGATTATAAAACCGGTAATCCGGATAATTCCGTCCAGAAAATCAAAGGGCCGAATGATAAGCAGCCCCTGGGTGGCGATTACTGGCGGCAGGCTGTATTTTACAAACTGCTTGTTGATCGTGGGCAAAGAGACTGGCAGGTGGTCAGCACCGAGTTTGATTTTATCGAGCCGAATAACAAAGGAATCTATGTAAAACAAAAACTATTCATACATCCGGATGACGAATCGGTGGTTACCCGGCAGGTTACGGAAACATGGGAGAAGATTCAGCATCACGAATTCTATACAGGTTGTGGTAAGGAGGATTGTCATTGGTGTAATTTTGTAAAAAACAATAAACTGGATGTCCGGGCCACCATAGCGCAGGAAGAGGAACATTCAAGTTTATAAAATCATAAAACTGTTTAAATCCCGGTTCCCTCCAGTAAGTTTGCAGCCAAGTACATGAAGCGACTCTTTATTTTTTTCCTGGTCTGCCTGGCTCTCACACGTTATCCTCTCATTACAGGTTGTGCCAATATTGTTCCACCTACGGGTGGACCCAGGGACAGTCTCCCGCCGGTGCTGCTGACTGCCGAACCAACAATGAGGGCAGTTCGTGTGGACGGCAAAAAAATCATTCTGACTTTTGATGAATACATTGATTTAAAAGAAATCCGGAACAACCTCATTGTTTCGCCCGTTCCGAAAGTCATGCCCCAGGTAACCTCTCATCTGAAAGTGATTACCATAGAAATGAAGGATACCCTTCAGCCAAATACAACTTACGCGCTGAACTTCGGAAAGGCCGTTACGGATGTGAATGAAGGAAATGTTTTAAGAAATTTCACGTATGTTTTTTCTACGGGAAGATATGTGGACTCCATGCATTATAGCGGCCGCGTAATCATGGCTTATACCGGTAAGGCCGACAGTACACTGATTGCGATGCTGCATGATAAGCTATATGATTCAGCAGTAGCCAAAGAAAGGCCGCGTTATATTGCCCGGTTGGACAGTTCCGGCAATTTTACTTTCTCAAATATCCATCCGGGGGTTTACGATCTGTTTGCGCTGAAAGATGAAACGGGTTTACATGAGTATACTTCGAAGGCACAGATATTTGCTTTTGCCGACAGCCCTATCGATATTAACGGGAGCGCCCCGTCTCTTCTTCTGTATGCTTATGAAGACACCAGCGGCTTTTCAAAACCTGCCAAGAAGCCATTATTGCCCCCGCCTCCGCCGAAGAAAGAAGACAAGG
This sequence comes from uncultured Bacteroidota bacterium, assembly GCA_963759335.1. GTDB lineage: Bacteria > Bacteroidota > Bacteroidia > Chitinophagales > Chitinophagaceae > Puia. Next base: position 135,957 of record CAVWYU010000017.1, on the reverse strand, counting down.
ACAAACCCAAGCGATTAATTATTTCAGGTAATATTCCCAATAGCCAATTGGACCTGCATGATTCGCTGAAATTAACTTTTGGGGCTCCGCTTAAATTTTACGACACAACCAAAATCCGCTTCCTGGTAGATAGTTTTCTGGATATCACGTCCTATCATTGGATGATGGACAGCACGAATAAAAAACTGACTTTACTCTACGCGTGGAAACCGGGCACTCCTTATCATCTTATTTTGCAAAAAGACTTTGCAGAAGACACCCTGGGCGGCAAATTGTTAAAGATTGACACGATCAATTTCAGTACAAAAAAAGAATCGGACTATGGCAATCTGCGGTTGAGGTTCCGTAACCTGGAACTGAAGCGGCATCCCATATTACTTTTTTTCTCCGGCGACAAAATCATTTTATCCTATAAAATAGGTCCCTCTCTCCGCTATAATAACAGGTTGTTTATACCCGGTGAGTATCAGCTCCGGATATTATACGATACCAATCAGAACGGTGTCTGGGATCCGGGTGATTACTATAAACGCCGGCAGCCTGAGATTGTAGTCCCACTGAAGAATAAGGTCTATGTGAAGGCGAACTGGGACAATGAAATCGATATAACTTTGTAAATTTATACATGCAATTTTCATCGGCTCTGTTGGAAACGGCGGTCAACGAATTCGCCAGGCTGCCCGGTATCGGAAAGAAGACGGCCCTGCGTCTGGTTCTTCATTTATTAAAGCAGGATCCGTCTGCTGCGCGGGCTTTCGGGGAAACCATTCTCAGAATGCGTCAGGATATCCGTTTCTGCCACCGTTGTCATAATGTGGCTGATGCTGATATCTGTTCGATTTGTGCTAATTCGATGCGCAGGAAGGATATGATCTGTGTTGTAGAATCCATCCGGGACGTGATTGCCATTGAAACCACCCAGCAATTCAGCGGAACCTACCATGTGCTGGGGGGTGTGATCTCTCCGCTGGACGGGATCGGTCCGGATCAGCTTTCTATCGATTCCCTGGTGGACAGGATTCAGAAAGAAGGAGTTATAGAAGTCATCTTTGCCCTCAACCCCAATATTCAGGGGGATACGACCATCTATTATATACAGAAAAAGCTGGCTTCTTTCCCGGTGAAAATAACGACCATCGCCCGGGGTATTTCCTTTGGCGGGGAGCTGGAATATGCCGATGAGATGACCCTGGCCAGGTCTATTTCGAACAGGCTGCCGGTAGAGAGTTATGTTTCACATCGTTGATCGGTTGACGGTTGACGGTTGGCGGTCGGCATTTGCTCATTGATTGTTGATCATTGATAATTAATCATTAATAGTTTTAGGCTTTGGACTTTGGGCTTTAGGCTCAAATGATGTAATTTTGCATTTCATCAGGCAGATTTGTTTATTGTTCGGCCTGACAGATGTAAAGTTGAACTGAACTAATAAACGCCAGGTAAGTCCTATATACTTTTCCTTCCGTTTTAGTAAGTCTTCTCTGTCATTCCCGTCTTAAACAGTCAGCGGCAAAAATGTATACCATGTCAAATATCAAATCGGCATTGGAGTCCCGTATTCTCATCATCGACGGCGCGATGGGAACGATGATACAGCGATATAAGCTCGAAGAAGGTGATTACCGGGGTGAAAGGTTTAAAGACTGGGCCTCCGATGTGAAGGGTAACAATGACCTCCTGTCAATCACACGACCGGATATCATACGGGCCATTCATCTGGAATATCTGGAAGCCGGAGCAGACATTATTGAAACGAACACATTCAGCAGTACGGCCATTGCCCAGGCTGACTATAATATGCAATCCTTAGCATATGAATTGAATGTTGCTTCTGCCAAAGTGGCAAGACAGGCCATTGAAGAGTTCTCTAAGCAGAACGCTCAACGCTCAACGACCAACGCAAGTCCGGTCAACGGTCAACGATCATCCGCCTTCGCTGAAGCTTCGGCGGACAAGTCGGTCAACGAAAAATCCGTCAACCGTCAACCGTCAACCGTCAACCAAAAATTCGTTGCCGGCGCCATTGGTCCGATGAACAAAACCCTGTCATTATCTCCTGATGTAAATAATCCGGGATTTCGATCTGTGAGTTTTGATGAAGTGTCAGATGCGTATTACGAACAGGTTTCCGGCCTGGTGGATGGAGGTGTGGATTTGCTTTTGATCGAAACGATTTTCGATACGCTGAATGCAAAGGCGGCTATATATGCCATAAAAAAGTATTTCCGCGACACGAAAAAAGAACCTCTGCCCATCATGATCAGCGGAACGATTACGGATGCCAGTGGAAGAACCCTGAGCGGACAAACCCTGGAAGCTTTCTATACCTCTGTTGCACATGCTAAACCGCTAAGTGTGGGACTTAATTGCGCATTGGGAGCAGCTGAAATGCGACCGCATATTGCCGAACTTTCAAAAATCGCATCCTGTTATACTTCCGCCTATCCGAATGCGGGCCTTCCGAATTCCATGGGTCTGTACGAGGAAGAGCCGGAAGAAACCGCTCATTTTCTCGAAGAATGGGCAAAGCAGGGATTTGTCAATATCGTTGGCGGATGTTGTGGTACCACACCAGACCATATCAGGCATATCGCTGAACAGGTGAAAAAATATACACCGAGAAAATTGCCGGTTGTGGAAATGGTTGCATAAAAATCAGTATTCTAAAATGAGTGAAGCGAACGTCATTTATCCTTATCTCCGATTATCGGGTCTTGAACCACTGGTCATTCGTCCCGAATCGAACTTTGTGAATGTGGGTGAAAGAACCAATATCACGGGTTCAAAAAAATTCGCGCGGCTGATCCGCGAAAATAAATATGAGGAAGCCCTGGTCGTTGCCCGCCAGCAGGTGGAGAACGGGGCGCAGATCCTGGATGTCAATATGGATGATGCTTTGCTGGATGGCGAGAAGGCCATGACACATTTCCTCAACCTCATCCAAAGTGAGCCGGACATTGCGAAGATTCCCATCATGATTGATTCTTCCAAATTCAGTATCATTCAGGCCGGTCTGAAATGTGTACAGGGTAAATGTATCGTCAATTCAATTTCTCTGAAAGAAGGCGAGGAAAAATTTATCGAACAGGCCATCATCTGTAAAAGCTTTGGCGCTGCGGTGGTCGTCATGGCATTTGATGAAAAGGGACAGGCGGATACCCGGAAACGCAAAGTAGAGATATCGAATCGCGCGTATAATATTCTGACCAAACAACTTGATTTCGATCCCCAGGATATTATTTTTGATCTCAACATATTCGCCATTGCCACCGGTCTGGAAGAGCATAATAACTATGCTGTAGATTTTATTGAAGCCACGCGCGAAGTCAAAGCCATGCATCCGCTGGTCAAGATCAGCGGAGGCGTCAGTAATCTTTCTTTTTCATTCCGCGGAAATGAACCGCTGCGGGAAGCCATGCACAGCGTATTTCTTTATTACGCCATCGCGGCCGGTATGAGTATGGGCATCGTAAACGCGGGTCAGCTGGTGATCTATGATGATATAGAACCCGGACTTCGCAAGTTGTGCGAAGACGTAATCCTGAACCTGAACAACGAAAACAACGAAGCCACAGAAAAATTACTGGCTGCAGCGGAATCGGTTAAAGGAAAAGTGAAAGAGGAAAAGAAGGATGAAACCTGGCGCCTGACTTCTGTGGAGGAGCGTCTCAAACACGCGCTTATCCATGGAATTACAGAATACATAGAAGCGGATACAGAAGAAGCCAGACTTCATTATGACAAACCGCTGGAGGTGATTGAAGGACCGCTCATGGCGGGAATGAATGTGGTCGGTGATCTTTTCGGCAGTGGAAAAATGTTTCTGCCGCAGGTTGTGAAAAGTGCGCGCGTCATGAAAAAATCAGTTGCCGTGCTCACTCCTTTTATTGAACAGGAAAAAATTGATAATTATAACCGCCGCGTGGCAGCGAGTTCAACCGGAACGGCCACAGAGGAAAAAGGAAATGCGAAGATATTACTGGCAACCGTAAAAGGAGATGTGCATGATATCGGAAAGAATATCGTCGGTGTCGTGCTTGGCTGTAACGGATACGATATCGTCGATCTCGGCGTGATGGTACCCGTTGATAAAATCTTAGAAACAGCTCTCCGCGAAAATGCGGATATCATCGGGCTTAGCGGCCTGATCACTCCTTCACTGGATGAAATGGTTTATGTGGCCCGCGAAATGAAAAGGAGAAATATGAATCTCCCCCTGATGATCGGGGGCGCAACGACCTCCCGTCTGCATACGGCCATCCGGATTGCACCGGAATATGAACACGGGGTTGTTCATGTGCTCGACGCTTCAAGAAGCGTAACCGTTGCGGGAAGCTTGCTGAATGATGTTCTGAAAAAACCATTCCTTGAAAATATTGGTACGGAATACAGCAAGCTGAAATCTGATTTCGCGAATAAGAAATCAGGAAAACAATTATTGACCTACGCAGAATCAAAGGCGAATAAAATAAAGATCGACTGGCAAAAATTTGAACCCGTACAACCGGCCTTTCTGGGTGTAAAGATTTTCGACTCGGTCCCCCTGCAGGAAATTGCCGAATTTATCGACTGGCAGCCCTTTTTTATTGCCTGGGAAATGCATGGTAAATTTCCACAATTGCTGAGCGACGAAGTGATCGGAGAGGCCGCTACCCGTTTGTTTGCGGATGCAAAAGCACTCCTTAAAAAAATCATTCATGAAAAATGGCTAACGCCACGCGGCGTGATTGGTATCTGGCCAGCCAACGCGACAGCAGATGATACGGTAACCATTGCTGCTGCAGAAACAAATGGCATCGCTGAACCGTTGGAATTTCTTCGGCAACAATCCAAAAAGGCCACCGGACAATTCAATGTATCACTGGCAGATTTTATTGCACCGGCAGATTCCGGTAAAACGGATTATATCGGTGCTTTTTCTGTTACCATTGAAGGAATTGAAAAACATATTTCCCGGTTTATGGAAGACCTGGATGACTATAACAAGATCATCCTGCAGGCGCTGGCTGATCGTCTCGCCGAAGCATTTGCGGAATGGTTGCACAGAAAAGTGCGCATGGAATACTGGGGATATGAAAAATCAGAACAGCTTACAAACGAACAATTGATCAGGGAGGAGTATACCGGTATTCGTCCCGCACCGGGGTATCCTGCCTGCCCGGATCATACAGAGAAATACAAATTATTCCATTTGCTGGGTGGAGAAAAAACAACCGGTATCACACTCACGGAATCCCTCGCGATGTACCCTGCGTCATCGGTCAGCGGATGGTATTTTGCCAATCCGGAAAGCAAATATTTTGGTATCGGAAAAATAAGCCGTGACCAGGTGGAAGATTATGCTGCCAGGAAAAACATGGAAGTAACAGAAGTGGAAAGATGGCTTCGGCCGGTTTTAGATTATGATGCTTAATGCTTGCTTTTGCCGGGTCGCGCGGAAAGAAAATTCCCTTCGATGAATGATCATCTTTTACCGGGGATTCTGCTTTAACTTCTGATTAAAAAGAATGGTTGTAAATTGCGGCCTGAAAAAATGATATCCCCAATAATGAGTAACCGAAAAATGATGTGCAGATATTTTGTGTTTATCATTGTATTGCTACCCCTGTTCGGCCTGTCACAACAATCCGGCAGTCAGATCATAACTTCCTCTCCGTCCAAGACATCCGGCAAGAAGGTCAGGAAACATGAATTATACTTTTCCTGGGGATACAATAAAGAATGGTATACCAATAGCAATGTGAGTGTAAGCCAGCCATCGCTGGGGAACTCGTATACTTTTACAAATGTCAAAGGCGTTGATCATCCGGGCTGGGAAAATGAACAGTTTTTTACAAAGGCCCTTAGCATTCCGCAATACAATTACCGTCTCGGCTATTTTATTGACAGGGATAAAGGATGGGGCGTTGAAATAAATTTTGATCATACAAAATGGTTGTTCCCCAATAACCAGTATGTTAATATAAAAGGAAAGATCAATAATCAGCCATTCGAGGGCAAGGCTTTCTTCTCAGACAGTGTGGCCGGATCCGATTCAAGTTCTTATCACTACCTGAACAATGGTGCCAACTTTTTATTATTTAATGTGGTGAAACGCTGGCATATCTGGGCAAACAAAAAGCAAACCATCATGTTGGATGGATTGGGAAAATTGGGTGTGGGTCCTGTTATTCCGCATGTACAGGTAAAGTATTTTGACCAACCACAAAATGATGAGCACTTTCAGTTGGGTGGATGGAATGCGGGCCTGGAAGCAGACCTGAAAGTTACTTTTTTCCAATATGTATATGTCGAATACGCCAACAAGCTGGACTATGCACGGTATACAAATCTGAAAATATATCAGGGTACCGACAAGCAGGCGTTTGGTACATATGAAATGATTTTGAATCTCGGGATCAGCGTGCCGGTTGGGAAATTCGTCAAATAGGCTCAAGGCCCAAAGCCCAAAGCCTAAAACTACCTTTTAGATCTCCGCATTTTTGAGATAATAAATTAACGCATATCTAAATTTCGATCATTAGTATATTATGAATTCAGTTTTGGGCTTTGGGCTTTAGACTTTGGGCTTAACTAAAGGAAATTTCCTCTCAAACAGCCACCAGAAACTTTTGCGTTTTTTCATAAGCTCATAATTGCTAGAGATGTAGGTACTGATATGATTCATTGCTTCATCCATATCATCCGTAATCAGTAAAAGGTCAAGGTCTTCCTGCTGTATGGTTTCTTCTTCAATCATCTTCCGGATCATCTCGACCAGATGTTGGTAGTAGGATTTTCCAAACAACACAACCGGAAATTGCGTAAGTGATTTTGTCTGTATCAGCGTCAGTGTATTGAACATTTCATCGAGAGTGCCAAAACCACCCGGCATAATTATAAATGCATAGGAATATTTCAGCAGCATCGCCTTGCGCAGAAAAAAATAATCAAACGTGATCCATTTTTGCATGTACTTATTGGGTTGTTGTTCTTCAGGCAGGTGAATATTGCAGCCTACTGATTTCCCGCCATTTTCAAATGCCCCACGGTTTGCAGCTTCCATAATACCCGGACCACCCCCTGTCATCACAGTAAATCCCATTTTGGAAATACGCTTTCCGAATTCCCTGGCCATTCCATAATATGGATTGTCTTCCGTAAATCGCGCGGATCCGAAAACTGTAACACAGGGTCCAACAAAATAGAGAGCCCGGTTTCCTTCGAGGATTTGTTTGAATACTCTCCAGGCAAATGCCAGTTCGAAACTGCGGCTCTGCGGACCATCCAGGTACAAGGGTCTTTTTGCTTTGATTGCCGGTGGCGTTTCAGATGAATTTTTTGTATGAGTAACGGAATCTACAGCCATGTGATCTGTTCTTTAATAAAGTAGAAGTAAATTACATATCGAATATAATAAACAAAGGATGGCTTCCCTTCGAATCATTAGTTATAATGTAAACGGCATTCGGGCCGCGATGAAAAAAGGATTGGTGGACTGGTTGAAAACAGATCCGGCCGATATTATCTGCTTTCAGGAAACAAAAGCAGAAAAAGACAATGTGGCTCATGCAGAATTTACATCACTGGGCTATCACGACCTTTGGTTCAGTGCACAGAAAAAAGGATATAGCGGAGTAGCCGTATTAACAAAAATAAAACCTGATCACATTCAGTATGGCACCGGTCACCAGGTCAGTGATGACGAGGGAAGGGTTATCCAGCTTGATTTTGGCGACATACGTCTGATCAATGCTTATTTCCCTTCCGGAACCTCCGGTGAAATCAGGCAGGGATTTAAATATCAGTGGCTCGATGAATTCTATCTCTATCTGGAAGAATTGAAGAAAAAATATCCGCGTCTTATTCTGTGTGGCGATTATAATATTGCTCACAAGGAAATCGATATTCATGATCCGAAGGGAAATAAAAACTCCTCGGGATTCCTGCCTGCAGAAAGAGCCTGGATGGATAAATTTCTGGAGAGCGGATGGACAGACAGCTTTCGGATAAAACACCCTGAACCGCACCGGTACAGCTGGTGGAGCCAGCGATTCCCTTCCGTGAGACTGAATAATAAAGGCTGGAGGATCGATTACATGAATGTGACGAACAATCTGGCTTCCAGGATCGTGCAGGCTGATATTTATCCGGACATAAAACACAGCGATCATTGTCCCGTATACCTGGAGATAAAGTCAAAATAATTCTCCTGTGCGTTTTTTGTGGAAAAGAATAAAAAGGATGACTGCGATTGAAAAAATATTGTACATTCCTCTGTAACCCTTTGTTGGCGTGGCTTTGATCAGATAAGCTGAAACCCTTTACCAGTAAGCCTTTCCTCGTTCTATAAGAATTAATAATTGACAATTAATAATTGATAATTGAATGAAACCCTTATCGGCACTGATTTTTAACAAATAATCGATTTATTAAAAATTTTGATGGGAATTAAAAGCAGCTATATTTGCCGGTACAAATATTTTCACTATGAACAAAGCAGAATTAATTACGAAAATTGCCGATGATGCAGGCATTACAAAAACACAGGCTAATGAAACACTGAATTCATTTGTTGAAGCAGTTGCTAAAACATTGAAAGGTGGTGGTAAAGTTACGCTGGTTGGTTTTGGTACTTTCTCTGTTTCAAAAAGAGCAGCCCGTAATGGTCGTAATCCACAGACTGGTGCTGTGATAAAAATCAAGGCTAAAAAAGTAGCAAAGTTTAAAGCGGGTAAGGAATTGTCTGCCAAATTATAGTTGCCGACTTTATCACAACCTTAAAGAGCTCCGGTTAGCTGATTATTAATTAGCCGGAGCTTTTAATTTTCCGGATATTTGCACACTTAAATATATTTTATGGGAAAAGGAGATAAAAAGACAAAGAAAGGAAAGATTTTCAAAGGCTCATTTGGTAAAAGCAGACCTAAGAATGAAAAGAAGGTTGTTGCACCGAAGAAGGAAGCTTAGACAAGTATGGAAGTATGGAAGAATGGAAGTATGGAAGTGCATTGCAATGAGTCACTAACTGTCAACTGTGATTTGTTCCCGCACTCAGGGTCAACTTCGATCTGTTAAGGTGCCAGTCGTTCAATAAGCCAACCGCCATTTTCCTGCAAAGTATATTGCAACCGGTCGTGCAGGCGATTCGGCCTGCCCTGCCAGAATTCAATGGTTACCGGCTTCACCAGGTATCCGCCCCAATGAGGTGGTCTGGGAATATCGTTACCGGAGAATCTTGATTTATATTGTTCTGCCTGCTGATCCAGCCACTCACTGCTATTAATCACTTCGCTTTGCGGAGAAGCCCATGCTCCTATCCGGCTGCCTGACGGGCGTGCATTAAAGTAAGCATCGCTGTCATCCTTGCTGAGTTTTTCCACGAGCCCTGTAATACGCACCTGTCTTTCCAGTTCTTTCCAGAAAAAAACGAGGCAGGCCCTGGGATTTTCCAGAAGTTGCTTCCCTTTATAACTTTCATAATTTGTATAAAACTGAAATCCTGTTTTGTTGAACCCTTTCAGTAAAACGATTCTGGCAGATGGCAGTCCGTCCGCCGATGACGTAGCGAGTGTCATTGCATTTACTTCCAGCAGTTCGCTTTTTATTGCATCCATCCACCATTGTTCAAACTGCTTAATGGGATCTTCAGCAACCTCTGATTCGCTCAGGCGATGAAGTGTATATTCCTTTCTTATTTCAGCGATCCGGCTCATTGTACAAAAATACTAAAGAAGTGTGGGAGTATGAGAGTATGGGAATATGGGAGTGTTGTTCACCATCACACCGTCAACGCCTGCCCCGCGAAATGCGGGGTCAACCATTAAATAATCGGCTGATTCGAAGAAGAACCGGAAGGTGATTCCTTCGGAAAGGTTCTCGATATAATTGATTCCATTTCGCTGATGCGACGCAACTGACTTTCCATTTTTTTATGTTGCTCGGTAGCATCCTGCAGATCCCGGTTTAATTCTTCCAGGAACAACATTTTCTTTTGATATTGCTGACGCTGGAAAGTAGCCTCTTTTAATTTGTCCTCTGTATCCGCGAGTATACGGCTCAGGCGCTGGTTTTCATCGAATAGGGAAATTTGCTTCCCCTTCACCTCATCAAATTCCCTGCTGAGTTTGAAGTAAGATTCCTGTAGCTGATCATACTCGATGCGCTTGCTGTGTGGCTGATCCAGGTATTGTTCCAGCTTTCGCAACTTATCCTGCATCTGTGTGAAATCCGCATAGGCTTTGTCCATCCTTTCATTCATTTCCAACACCAGCCTTTGCTCCTGCATGATCCGGTTAATCTCTAAATCTTTTTCGGTTATTTGTCTTTGTAAGATTGACACCTGATCATTCAGCACAGCATTTTTTTGATGCAGGTCCTGATATTTTTTTTCTGATTCCTTCAACATCTGTATCTGCTGAAGTAATTTATTAATATGCTGGTTATACTGATAGAGATTTTCCTGTGCTGTTTTTAATTGCGTCAGATAATCTTCCGCAGCTGTTGGAGGTTTGATCAGAGCTTCTGTGCGTGAATGTTTTTCTTTTAGTAATGCCAGTTCTTCGCGCAGTTCTTCTGTTTCAATGTTACTTATCTTTTCATTTTCCTCTGATTCGGATAAACGGTCACGCAGTTGCTGCATCGTCTTTTCCTGCACTTCCATATCAGTATAATATTTCAGCTTCCAGTTATCGTTTTCGCTGATCCCTTCATCGGGTACCGGTTCTTCGATACGCATTGTTTTGCGGGAAGTCCAGAAATAATGTATGGTGAATCCAAGAATGAGGACGCCTAACAGAAATATAATAATTTCAGGCAGTCTGACGGTTAGGGTGTAACCAAGTATTAGGGGTAATGTCTTCATATTGTTCGGTACTCAGAACAAAGGATTTACTCGGCAGGGCTGGATATTGATGGGATAGAGGACGCAGTAATAAAACCGCGAAAAGCGATGATTTTCAGCATTACAAAATAGGAATATCCACTCACAAATACAAGCTGGGCCTGAATTTAAAGTAGAAATACGCGGCTAAGCTGTTACAAGGGTACCCACCTGGTCGCCGGTTACTACCCTTTTCAGATTTCCGGGCTTATTCATGTCAAAAACAATGATGGGAAGGTTGTTTTCCATACACAGGGTAAAGGCGGTCATATCCATCACTTTCAGGTTCCCGGAAATACACTCCTGATATGTGATCGTGCTATATTTCTTGGCGGTTTTATCTTTTTCCGGATCAGCAGTATAGATTCCGTCCACCCGGGTGCCTTTCAGAATGACATCAGCCGTTATTTCAATAGCCCGCAGAGATCCTGCCGTATCGGTTGTGAAATAAGGGTTGCCCGTACCAGCCCCAAAAATGACCACACGCCCCTTCTCCAGGTGACGGATTGCCCGGCGGCGGATATAAGGTTCAGCAATCTGCTCCATTTTGATGGCAGATTGCAGGCGGGTGAAAACGCCTATCTTTTCCAGACCGGCCTGCATGGCCATCCCATTGATCACAGTAGCCAGCATGCCCATATAATCCCCGTGTGCCCTTTCAATCCCGGTTTCCTTCTCATTCATGCCCCGGTATATATTACCACCTCCGATAACAATAGCCACCTGGACCCCAAGGTCCACAATCGTTTTTATGTCGGCGGCATATTGAGCGATCACCGCATTATCAAAACCAAAACTTTTATCACCCATCAGGGACTCTCCGGACAATTTCACCAGTACACGGGTGTATTTTGGAAGCATAGATTGTTTTGATTAATGCAAAGAAAAGAAATCCATTTGATCCTGCCTAAGTGTGAGAATGTGAGAAACCTGAAATATCATAATTGAATTTTACGAAGATCTTTTCAAAGGCGGCAATTGGAATTATTCGTATACACGCTGGCAAAAAAAATCCCGCATGAAGCGGGATATATATTTTAACCTAATTGAACTCTTTTGAACTGGGTCACTTTCAGATCTGCCACCACCGACTTCATATGTTCAGCCACGGTTTTAGAAGGATCTTTCACAAAAGGCTGGGCCGTTAATGTATTTTCCTTGAAGAACGCATTCAGCTTTCCGGAGGCGATTTTTTCAATCATCTCATCCGGTTTACCGGCCATCTTCGGATCGTTGCGGATCTGATCCGTTACGATTGCTTTTTCTCTTTCAATCATTTCTTTGGAAACTGAGTCCTGATCAACGGCTACGGGATTCATGGCTGCAATCTGCATCGCCACTTCCCTGCCCGCTTCCAGCGCTGCCGGAGAGTTTATATTCAAACCTACCAGTACACCCATTCTGTAAGCACCGTGGATATAAGATGCCACTGCTTCTGCATCGATTCTTTCAAATCGTGTAAGCTGAATTTTTTCGCCGATTTTGGCAACCTGGTCATCAATTTTATCTGAAACAGTTGCATTTTCGAGTTTACAATGTTTCAGCTCATCCAGTGTTTTCACGTTGTTCTTAATAGCAACATCCATGATGCTCTGGGCAACCGCAACAAATTCCGCATTTTTTGAAACGAAATCTGTTTCGCAGGCCAGGGTAATAATCAATCCTGTTTTTTGATCAGCTGTTGTTTTAGCAATGATGACACCTTCTTTTGCTTCACGGTCACTGCGAAGAGCGGCCACTTTCTGACCTTTCTTTCTCAGGTAATCGATTGCTTTTTCAAAATCCCCACCGCTTTCAACAAGGGCTTTGCGACAGTCCATCATACCCGCGCCGGTTGTCTGGCGGAGTTTATTTATTTCTGCTGCGGTAATCGTTGTAGTTGTTGACATGTAATTTTTTTTAGATTGACAATTTCCAATCCCCCCTCTGTTCACAAAGCGTTCAGCTTTTGGCGTTGAGCCTAACGTGCTCCTGTGCGACGGCCACTGTTTGGCACTCGACGCTTTGGCGCACCAGGTGTTCTTGCCGTTTTATCCACGCCGCCTCTTCCGCGGGCAGCTTCACTTTCAGCTTCTGCCTGTATGCGGGCCGCTTTCTTTTCATTTTCATCGCCGGTAATATCTTCCACGGTATCGTCATCTTTCGCGGCCTGCCTTTCAGTAAGACCTTCAGCGATGGCTGCGGCGATATAGTTTACGATAATGGCGATGGATTTTGTTGCATCATCATTGGAAGGAATCGCGAAATCAACTTTATTGGGATCTGAATTCGTGTCCACCATTCCGAAAGTAGTAATACCTAATTTTTTTGCTTCTGCCAGTGCAATATGTTCGTGGCCGATATCAATCAGGAAAAGTGCGGCCGGAACACGACCCAGCTGAGCGATACCACCCAGTACTTTTTCCATTTTATCCTTATCGCGCGCCAGTGTGAGGCGTTCCTTTTTTGTAATACTGTCGAAAGTTCCGTCAGTAAGCATTTTTTCGATGCTCTGCATTTTCTTTACACTCTTCCGTACGGTATTAAAATTAGTAAGCATTCCTCCCAGCCAGCGTTCTGTAACGAATGGCATGGATACTCTTCTTGCGCATTCGGTAACGATTTCCTTTGCCTGCTTTTTAGTACCGACAAACATGATTTTCTTACCGGATTTTGCAATCTGCTTCAATGCGGCCGAGGCTTCCTGAAGCGCTTCTGTCGTTTTGTTCAGGTCGATGATATGGATGCCTTTCTTCTCCGCGAAGATGTATGGCAGCATTTTCGGATTCCATTTTTTACGTAAATGCCCGAAATGCACACCTGCTTCCAATAACTGTTGCTGAAGTGAAGTATTCTGTTCCATATTGATTAAACTTTAAGCCCTGGTCGCGGAACCCGGCTTTCAACTTATTTGAATTAATAGAATTAACGTTTGCTGAACTGGAAGCTTCTTCTTGCTTTCTTGCGTCCTGGTTTTTTACGTTCAACCTTTCTTGGATCGCGATGAAGCAATCCGGCTGCTTTCATGGCCGGGCGAAATTCAGGATTCACTTCAAGGAGGGCCCGGGCGATGCCCAGCTTACAGGCTTCTGCCTGTCCTTTAATACCACCGCCTGTTGCGTTGATCTGAATATCGTATTTGTCGATGGACTCAATCGTTTTCAAAGGAAGGTCCACCTGGTTCTGCAAATAAGCCAGGGAGAAATAATCCTTATAGTCCTTATCGTTGATAACGATTTTGCCTGTACCGCGGGTAAGAAAAATACGTGTTACCGCTGTTTTCCGTCGTCCCGTGGCAAGTTTTTGTTTTTCCATTATGAAGAGAAATTTGAAAAATTTAGAATTTTAATTCTTTCGGTTGCTGGGCGCCATGCGGATGTGCAGCTCCCACGTATACGAATAGTTTCTTGTACATCTTGCGGCCCAGTCTGTTTTTTGGCAGCATACCTTTCACAGCTCTTTCAAGCACCGCTTCGGGTCTGCGCTTCAACAGATTTTTCGCAGTTTCTTCTTTCTTTCCTCCAGGATAACCCGAAAAATTGATGTAGATCTTGTCTTCCAGTTTATTACCCGAAAAAATCACTTTTTCCGCGTTGGTAATAATCACAAAATCTCCGCAGTCAACATGTGGAGTATAATAAACCTTATTCTTGCCGCGCAGGATCGCTGCGATTCTGGCACACATGCGGCCAACGGTTTGATTAGTACCGTCTACAACCCACCAGTCGCGTTGTACGGTAGCCTCGTTCGCATGTTTTGTAACGAAATGTAATTTGCTCATGATTCTGTTTTTGATTTACCACCGCTATCCCGGTAGCTAATTTAAAGGACGGCAAAGGTAGGTAGAATGCATGTTCACTTCCAAAGAAATGGCGATGATTTTTAATCGCACCTTTGTAATAAGCTGATTATCAATAAAAGATTTGAACAAAAATTTTAATGCCCAAAATGCATCCGGTCTGTGAAGATGGCTGATGATTTGCTGTTATTATATATGACATGATTTTCCATTCCATCAGACACCAGAACCCCGAGCCCATTATGTCATTTTTGAGCCCATTATTGCACCTCCCGAGCCCAATTTTTCATAAAACTCCCGGCAGCGGAAGGTATCGGAACTTCTTTTATCAGCTGATTATGAATGTTTTATGTTTTGAATCCAGACTGAAAAGCTGATAGCCTTCATTTCTTGATACGTTTTTAATGCGTTTTAGATTCACCTAAGATGGTACACTATCCCAGATATAATATACCTGATTATCGGCTTACCCCTTATCGGATCTTTTGAGCACTGTTTACATGCCTTTTTTGCCCGCGTATCTAAAAAAGGAGTTAGCGATCGGGAATTCAGGAGAACCAAGGACCAGGGAATCGTCGCACTACTTCGTTTTCTGAAAAAGCATAAGATTATCATTATTACGTGCCACGAGTACGAGTCCGGTTTTGCCGGCCTGTTTTAACACGGCGGCATCTCTGACTTCTCCCTTCATAAACAATCCGCTTTGTTTTGGAGCCATATAATGGAAATGATGATGACGGCCCTGAAGGAAAAGCGTACCATAACTCGCGTCGAAGCGGCCGGTCTGAGGTTTCAGGCCATAGAAGTTTCCTCCCAGGAAAATATCATTGTATCCGTCTCCGTTCAAATCGTACACGATGCCGGCATACACAGGACTCAGCTGAGCTTCCAGAGGAAGTGCCTGCATCTGAAAATGTCCCTTGCCGTCATTCAGAAAAATGGCGGTCCTGGTTTCATTGACAGTCAACACCGTGGCCTGCTTAAGTTCCTCTGAACTATAGATTTCCCTGAATTCCTTACCGGCATAGGCGTTAAAATGGAGAAACTTCTTTTTAAGTCCGGGTATTTCTTTTTCCAACTCTCCTTTCATCCAGTATGGATAGGCTTTCCCGTCTGGTTTATAATACACCGGAATACATTCTGTTTGCCCGTTTTTATTAAAATCTGAAGTAAACAGCTGTGCCGGATGCAGCGAATCCGCCTTAATTCTTGAATTTAAACCGAAGTTTCCCGCCAGCAGATCCGGAAATCCATCCTGATTTATATCCGCGACCGTTAAAGAATTCCACCAGCCGGAAGAATTGGGAAGTTCCCGGATCACTTTAAATTTTCCGTCTTTTTCATAATGCATAATGGTCACCGGCATCCAGTCACCCACAATTATCAGTTCTGCTTTCCCATCCCCGTCAATATCCGCCCAGGACGCATCGGTTATCATTCCCAGATCCAGTAGTTGCGGTGCCATCTCTTTGGTGACGTTTCTAAAAACACCCTTGCCTTCATTCTTCAACAGAACGCTGGCGGGCTTCAATCCATAGTGGCCTGGAATCACTCTGGCCCCGATAAATAAATCTATGAGCCCGTCTCCGTCAAAATCGCCCGCTTTCACACAGGATGCATTGATCATTACTTCCGGAAATCCCGCTGTGCTTCGGGAAAAATTGCCCTTCCCGTCATTGATATATAACCTCGTCAACAGGTTGGCAGAACCGGGAAGCGCCTGATTACCGCCCGAACTAACCACCAGGTCAAGATCGCCATCCCCGTCTTCATCTATAAAAGCCGCCCCGACACTCTCAAAATACTTGTCTTTCTCAAATGCTGGCTGGGGTTTCTGGATAAAATGGCCGTCCGGTTGTTGCAGAAATAATTTAGCGGTATCGGCAAAAGCATTCCCGAGATAAAAATCTTCCAGTCCGTCGCCATTCACATCTCCAATGGTCAGTTTGGGACCTTCCGTCGAAAGCATTTTTGGGATCAGTTTTTCCCGGTTGAAATCGATGTATTCATTTTCTGAATGGTGAATATTTCCTTTTAGGAATGCAGACGTGACATTCTTATATATGGGATTCGGCGATTCGGTTTTCCAGGGAAGCGTCGTAAGCGCATCCTTCTTATGAAGCGTGATGGTCGTATCCACGCCCGGATTTCTGAGAATGGCATAGCGACCGCCGGACCACTGGATCGTTATACTGTCAATATGATTTGTAGTACCGAGTCCAAAGTTCAGGACGGGATCCACGCTGCTTTGAAATCCGCGACTGGGCATCTGCTCCATGGTTTGAACGGTGCTGTCAGCGTATAATTTTAGCCGGGCCCCATAACCGTATGTATTCAGCGAATCCCCATCCAGTTTAACTTTCAGATAATGGTTGTGTATCTGTTCCGTGGTCATATTTCTGTACACAAAGGCATCCATGTTCTCATTATTGATCACGATGTCCAGATCTCCATCGCCATCCAGATCCGCATAGGCGGCACCGTTACTAAAGGTGGCCTGACCAAATCCGAGCGCTGACGACTCGTTCCTGAACGTCAGGTTTTTCTGGTTTATAAATGCATAGTTCGGAATAGGTACCGAAGGCATTTTTTTCAAAATATCCGTGAAATCAAATCCCTGATCACGATAGCGGTTTAGTGTTTCGGGATTACTGAAAAATTCCAGAAAATCCTGATCGGTCAGATCACGACTGATTCCATTGCAGACGAAAAGATCCTTCCATCCGTCATTATTCAGATCTAATATCAGAGCGCCCCAGCTCCATCCTGTAGCATCGGCGCCACTCAGCTGGGCAATATCACTGAATGTTCCATCCTGATTATTTAGTTGCAGGCAATTGCTGGTAAACTGATGATGGTAGTCGAGCTGGTCTTTTGCATTTACAACATCATATTCATCAAACTTGATCGTCGTTTTCAAACGATAGTCCGATTCAGGAAGCATTTCAGTTGTAAAAATGTCGAGGTAACCGTCGTTATTGATATCTGCCATATCTGAACCCATGGATCCCTGGCTCAAATGCCCCATCGCGTCACCGATCACTTCTTTGAATGTGCCGTCCTGCTGGTTGAGGTATAAATAGTCGCGTTCAAAAAAATCATTGGAAATATAAATATCCTCCCATCCATCGTTATTTAAGTCGCCAACTGTTACGCCGAGCCCGAATGCGATGGCGCTTCCATAAATGCCCGCCTGCTGACTTACGTCTGTAAAATGTCCATGATCGTTTCGATACAGGCGGTCTCCATTTTCCGGATCACGAATCATCCGGAGATCTTTTGAGTAACCAAAACTCTCCACTGATTTATTACTGTTATTTAAAATGAAACAATCCAGGTCCCCGTCATGATCGTAGTCGAAGAATATGGCCTGGGTGGAAATTCCATGGTCATCCAGTCCATAAGCATGGGCCTCTTCTTTAAAAGTGCCATTCCGCTGATTGATGTACAATTCATTTGCGCGGTCATCTCCCGCCACGTTACCTCCATTACATACATAGATATCCAGCCAGCCGTCGCCGTTGATATCCACCATGCTCACACCGGTATGCCAGTGATGAGAACTTGTTAATCCGGATCCCGCTCCGGCTTCCTCGAACTTCCAGTTTCCTTTATTTAGATATAATTGATTTTCGTGCTGATTGGAAGTAAAAAAAATATCCGGCCGTCCGTCATGATCCACATCGCCGATGGCCACACCTGCACCGTTATAAAAATTGCGGTATGTAAAAATGTTAAATTCTTTGGAATCTTCCACCTGGTTTTTAAAATGTATTCCCGTCTCGCTCGCCGGCAGGAGCTGAAACAAAGGATGGGCGGGCATTTCAGGCTCTTTTGAACGACAGGCAGATAACAGAAGCATTAAAAAAGCAAGCAAAAAGAGTCGTCGTTGCACGGTAAACATAAATCAAAAATTGGCTACTTTGCGCCCCAATTGTTTATGAATATATGAAGAAATGGATCGTATGGTTCTTCGTGTTGTTGGTTTTGGGGGTCGCAAGCATTTATATTTTCATCCCTGCAAAGATCGTAATATCCAATATAAGCTCCGCAGAGGCAACCATTACCGGAGAATTCAGGTATATGAGTCAGGAAGAAAACTGGGAGAAATGGTGGCGTGATGAAAAAGGGAAATCCCATGTAAAAGGGAAACCGTTTACTTACGGAGCCAATGAGTTCCGTATCTCCAGAAGATCGTATAACGCGGTAGGTATTGACATCAGGCAGGACGGGACAGATATTCCCAGTTTTATGCACCTGATTTCATACGAGATTGATTCAACCGGTGCCGTGTGGGCCTGCGAAATGCCATCCACTTTTAATCCGTTTACCCGGGTAAGGAATTACGTGAATGCGCATGAAATAAAAAAGAATATCACCGGGGTCATGAAGGTTTTCTCGGAATTTATTTCGAAACCGGCGAATGTATATGGAATGACGATTTACAAAACGACAGTCCGTGATACACTGATGGTATCAGCAAGATTCACAAGCACGGATTATCCGACAACTGCTCAGCTATATGGATATTTTGATACCCTGAAGCAATCAGTTGTTAAACAAAAAGCATCGCCCGTTGGTTTTCCGATTATGAACCTGAGGAAAATGCCTGATGGGAGTTACGAAACACAAACCGGAATGCCAACAGACCGGTTTTTAAAAAACGATGGCAAAATACTGGCACTGAGAATGCCACCCGGATTATTTATGACCGCAGATATCAGGGGAGGCGCATATTCCGTAGATGAAGGGATGAGGCAACTGGAGTTATTTATCCAGGAATATAACAGGACCAAAATTGCAACCGGTTTTCAAATTTTGATAACAGACCGCAGATCTGAACCCGACACGACTAAATGGATCACTAAAATAAAAATTCCAATCGTACCCTGAAATGTGCTGACGGAATATTGGATTAATTTAATGCGTTCAGCATACATTTCTGTAGATTTTTAAGGTATATTACCGGATAACTGATTACTAACGACCCCCTGATTGCCTGCACGCGCGATGGGAAAATGTGCTTTGATATGAAATTTAGTTTTGCTGCCTGTGTTGGATTGACTTTTCATTTTATTTGTATCACTTCCGGATCTTACGCTCAGCAAACGCCTGATTCTGTTTTGTATAAAGAATCACTGGCAAATATTCGTCAGGTTTATTTAAAAGAAATTGGTGATAACGCCCAGATTTACCATGGCAGGGAATTCATCCGCAACGGCCAAAAGGCGACCGGTTTCCCCTTTTATGACAGCGACAATCCGGTGGCAGGTTCCGTTTCCTACCAGGGAACCATATACCCGGGCATAAACGTGTATTACAACCTTGTATCCGACGAACTCATTACAAACAATTATTCAAATAATGCTTTCATCGTTCTGGCCCCGGAGAAAGTAGATTCTTTTATTATCCACCAACACGTTTTCGTGCCCTTGCTTTCAGACAAATCCAACCGTCTTGAAAAAAATGGTTATTACGATCAGCTGTTCGCAGGAGAACCTGGATTGTATGCCAAAAGAGAAAAGAGACTTGTAGTCGGATCCGGCAGCGAGGAAACCAAATATATTCAGCATGATGATTACTTTGTAAAAATAAAAAATGTCTTTTATGCAGTGTACGGGAAAAGTGATTTACTCGATGTATTCAAAGACCAGGAAGATGTTTTAAAGAAATATATCCGCACCAATAAACTCAACTTTAAGAAAGATCTGGAATCTTCTCTGGTGCTCACGACGATTTATTACTCCCAGCTAAAGCACTGAAATGAGAAAGTTCCAACTCTGTATACTTATTATATTTTGCCTGTCCTGTTGTACGGTGATGGCACAGGATCAAAAACTGATATCGGGAAATTTTGCAGGTTATCGTTTTCCGCAACTCGTGCGTGAAATTGAAAAGCAGACACCCTATCATATTTATTACGATTCTACGGATACCGATAGCCTCGAAATCAGGCTGAATGCCAGTGAACTCACGCTGCAACAGGTATTGGATGCCGTTTTTAAAGGCAGCGATGTTCACTATGCCGTCGGCAACGGTAACAATGTTTTCGTAAGTAAACGGTACAGTATTCAGACAAGCCTGCCGAAGAATTTCTTTGATCCGGGAAAGAATGAAAGTGACAGCAGTGCACAAACTGCTTTTTTTGCGGACGATGCCATCGCACCCAAGTCCAATCTGAAAATTTCCTCCGACAATAAATTATATGACGTCGGTACCAAAAACGGAAAGACGGCTTCGGGAAGGCCAACCGTAGCCGGTTATGTGCGTGATATAAAAACGGGAGAGGCCATTATGGGCGCCAGTATTTCCGTAGACACGCTCGCGATCAATAAGGTCACCGATCAATTCGGATATTATACACTTACTCTGCCCCGCGGCCGTCATATTATCCGGATCACCAGTGCCGGTATGAAAGATGCACGGCGGCAGGTGATGGTATATAGTGATGGTAAGCTCAATATAGAACTGGAGGAATTCGTCGCCAGCCTGAAAGCCGTTATCGTGTCGGCAGATAAAACGTCCAATACCAGAAGCGTTCAAATGGGTGTTACGAAACTGAATATCCAGTCCATCAAACAGGTACCGGTTGTATTTGGTGAAGCGGATGTTTTAAAAGTTTTACTCACCCTTCCCGGCGTAACCTCTGTTGGAGAAGGTAGTAATGGCTTTAATGTGAGAGGCGGGGCAGCCGACCAAAACCTCATTCTCTACAATGATGCAACCGTATATAATCCGAGCCATATGTTTGGATTTTTCTCAGCTTTTGATCCGGATCTTGTAAAGAGTGTGGAATTGTACAAGAGTGCCATTCCTGAAAAATATGGCGGCAGATTATCATCTGTACTCGATGTGGATGTAAAAGATGGCAATAATAAAAAGTGGTCGGGTACGGCGGGCATCAGTCCGCTGACGAGTAAGTTCAGTATAGAAGGACCTTTGCAAAAAGAAAAGACTTCCATCAGCGCCGGCTTCCGAACCACTTATTCCGACTGGCTGCTCAACCAGATCCCCAGTTCATCGTATAGTAACAGCACGGCTAGTTTTTATGATGCCAGCCTTCATATCAGTCATGTCATCAATTCAAAGAACACATTGTATCTGATGGGCTATATCAGTAATGACAAGTTTAATCTGGATGGAGATACCACATACGCTTATTCAAATAAGAATGCCAACATCAAATGGAAACATAATTTCAGCAACAGTTCTTATGCTGTGTTCACAACCGGTATCGACCACTATCAATATTCTGTGGCCAGCACAAAAGTCCCCGTGAACGCTTACAAACTCAATTTTGATATCAACCAGGTTTACCTGCGTGCTGATTTCAATTATTCTCCCAATAACAAACATAATATCAGTTATGGATTGAATGCTGTTTACTACCAGTTACATCCGGGTACCATTTCACCGGATGGTCCGAAATCACTGGTGCAAACAAATGCCATACAGCAGGAACAGGCTCTGGAAACGGCTTTATATCTCGGCGACCAGTGGTCCATATCGCAGAACTTTTCCATCAATGCCGGGATACGTTATTCGGTGTATAATTATTTAGGTGCTCACGACGTATATCAATACGTTCCCGGACAACCCAGGGAATCGTTTACCATTGTGGATACCGTGAGTTATCCCAAAGGAAAAATAATAAACACTTATGCTCTTCCTGAAGTCAGATTTTCTGCCAGGCTTTCACTGACCAATAGTGCGTCCATCAAATTCAGTTTGAATACGATGGCGCAGTATATCCATGTGATATCAAATACAACCAATATCTCGCCGACAGATATCTGGAAACTCAGTGATCCGAATATCAAACCACAACAGGGGCAGCAAATCTCGCTGGGATTCTATAAAAATTTCAGACAGAATAGTATTGAAACGTCTGTGGAAGTGTATTACAAAAAAATGCAGGATTACCTGGATTACAAAAGCGGCGCCAGTCTCTTATTGAATCATCACATCGAAACGGATGTTTTTGAAACCAAGGGACAGGCTTATGGAATAGAATTCCTTTTAAAGAAAAATACCGGAAAGATCAACGGATGGATCAGCTACACTTATTCGAGAACCTTCCTGCAGCAGGATGATCCTCTGGCAGGACAACTCGTTAATAACGGAAATAAATATCCGGCCAGTTTTGACAAACCGAATATGGTGAATTTTATCGGAAACTATCGTTTCTCGCACCGTTACAGTTTGTCACTGAATGTGATTTATAGCACGGGTCGTCCGATCACATTACCGCTGGCGGTTGTGCATGCAGGCGGTGCCTCCGCATTGTATTATTCCGACAGGAACCAGTACCGTATTCCGGATTATTTCAGAACAGATATTTCCGTGAACATGGAAGGAAATCACAGGGCAAATAAGAAAACACATAATTTCTGGTCAGCGGGTGTGTATAATGTAACCGGAAGGCAGAATGCCTATTCCGTATACTTTGTGCAGGAAAACGGGAAGGTAAAAGGATATCAGCTTTCGATCTTCGGAGCCCCCATTCCATTTGTAACGTATACTATCAAATTTTAGATAATGAGGGCAGGGCGACTGAAGTATTTTCTGGTCATAATTATTATAATGGGTACAACCATGTGCCGAAAATCATATGAACCACCAGCCATCAAGGCGAGTAATCATTTTCTGGCGATTGACGGCGTGATCAATACCGGAGCGAATGGAGTATCTACTTTTTACCTGTCCAGGTCTTTGAATTTACTGGACACCCTTCCCAATATTCCCGAACTCGGTGCACAGGCGATGATTGTATCATCTAACGGTTCCCAGTATCCGCTGGTCGACACGGGTGCCAACGGAACCTATGTGAGCGCACCGCTGAATCTGGATATCACACAGAAATATCAGGTATCGGTAACAACCAGCGAAGGAAATAAATATCAGTCGGATCTGGTTACACCAAAACCTTCGCCGCCCATCGACAGTTTAACCTGGCAGAATCTGCCCGATCCGCTAACCGGCGCCAATGCCGTCAAAATTTATGTGAACTCCCATGATCCGACCAACAACACACGTTATTATCGCTGGGATTACACTGAAACTTATATACACCATTCCTTTTATCAGTCTTTGTGGTTCAGGGTGGGCAGCGTGATTGCACCGATCGATAATCCCAGTCAAAGCACATACACATGCTGGTCAACAGGCAATTCCACTAACATTCTGCTGGGAACATCCATTACCCTTGCTTCCGATGTAATCAGCCAGGCACCCATCGCCAGTTTCGCCCAAAATGATCCGAAGATGGATGTCAGATACAGCACGCTGGTAAGGCAATACGCACTGGATCAGGAAGCATATACTTACTGGCTCACCGTTCAGAAAAATTCCCAGTCGCTCGGTGGCCTGTTTGATTTGCAACCTGCGCAGATCAGGGGAAATTTACATGGGGTTAGCAATCCGAATGACGTGGTGCTCGGATACATTTCTGCCACATCCGTACAGGAAAAAAGATTATTTATTGATAACAGCGCCCTGGGCTGGAAATCGAATCCGGCGGTGAATTGCCCGATTAAAATCATAACGACAGATCCGCTGAATACCCTGGTCTGGAACTATGCGGATACGACGTATGACGTTTATTATTTTAATTCCGGAAATCCTCCGACGATCAATATCGCTTTTAAAGATTGTCTTGATTGCAGATACCAGGGCGGAACCAATATACAACCTCCATTCTGGCAATAAAATATTCGTAATGAAAAGATGTGTTGGCTTTTTTATTTTTCTTTTGACCAGCCATTGGATGTATGCACAAAATCAAATGCCGGAAAGCCTGCAGCAACAATTCAATTCCTACCAGACCGGTGCACCGCAGGAAAAAATCTTTGTGCACACTGATAAAACATTTTACCTCGCCGGAGAAACGGTGTGGTTCAAAATATATGCCGTAGATGCATCTTTCCATAAACCGGCTACAACGAGCAGCATCACCTATATTGAAATTCTGAGCAAAGATTTGAAACCCGTTGTACAAACCAAGATTTCAATGACCGGTGGCAGTGGGGCAGGGTCCGTTATTCTTCCTGGATTTTTGGCAACCGGTAATTATGTTTTGCGTGCCTATACCAACTGGATGAAAAATTTTTCTCCGGATTTTTATTATGAACATACCATTCATATCATTAATACATTGAAATTATCACCGGTAGCTCCTTCTGCGAAACTGGTATCCGGTATCCAGTTTTTTCCTGAAGGCGGAAGCGAAATGACCGGACTCACCGGGAAAATCGCCTTCAAAGCTGCAGACGCAGATGGTCACGGCCTGGAGTGCAGGGGAGTTATCCTGAATCAGAATAACGATACTGTTGCCAGGTTTCAGTCATTGCATAACGGCATGGGTAGTTTCCAGCTCAAACCGGAAAAAAATTCCAGTTACTATGCATTGGTTACACTCAATGACAGCCTGATAAAACAAAAGCTCGCCGATGCAACGGATCATGGTTTTACTATGAGTGTATCGGAAGAAGAAACGGGCAAACTTAACATTACTGTACATGCCAGTGCTGATTTCAATAATACCAGTATATATCTGTTCGCGCAGACCAGGCAGGTGATCAAAAATATTCAAACCAGTATCGTCAAAGAAGGAAACGCCTCATTTGTTATAAACAAATCAGCGCTGGGAGACGGCATATCATCCATCACATTATTTAATCAGTCCAGGCAACCTGTTTGTGAACGCCTGGTTTTCAAAAGACCCATCGAAAAACTAGCCATACAGGCAAAAACGGACCAGGCAGTGTATAACACAAGAAAGCCGATCCACATAGATCTGTCAACGACGAATACAAACAGCCAGCCTCTTTCGGGAAATCTTTCTATGTCGGTATTCATGATCGATTCATTACAACACATACCCGAACAAAGTATTGTTACCTATTTATATCTGCACTCTGAGCTGAAAGGCAGGATTGAATCCCCCGAATATTATTTCGTCAATACGGATAAAGCGTCGGACGAAGCACTGGATAATCTGTTACTTACACAGGGATGGCGGAGGTTCAAATGGAGCGACGTGACGGATGCTAAAAAATCCGTTTTTGAGTTCCTGCCGGAAATAGAAGGACCGGTTGTTAATGGAAAAATCATTAATAAGGTCACAGGGGCGCCGGTTGCTTTCTCTGGTGCCTGGCTTAGTATTCCGGGTGATGACTACGCATTCAGCAGTGCAACCAGCGATGCCCAGGGGGTGATCCATTTTGGGTTCCGGGATATTTATAAAAACAATGCGATCGTGGTTCAGCCTGCATTACAGAAAGATTCTTTTAACCGGATCGATATCAGTAATTCCTATTCGGATAAATTCTCTTCCAATACTCTTCGGCCCATGACGCTTTCCAGATCCCAGGAATCCTTATTGGTAAACAGGAGTAT
Source organism: uncultured Bacteroidota bacterium (assembly GCA_963759335.1). Taxonomy (GTDB): domain Bacteria; phylum Bacteroidota; class Bacteroidia; order Chitinophagales; family Chitinophagaceae; genus Puia. Next base: position 109,921 of record CAVWYU010000017.1, on the reverse strand, counting down.
CAGCACACAGGTCGAGAATACATACAGCATAGAAAAAAAACGGCAATACATAAAAACCAATCCGGATACAACTTCGTTTTACGGCAAACCGGACAAGCAATACAATCTCGATGACTATACCCGTTTCCAGACAATGGAAGAAGTGATGCGCGAATTTGTGGAAGATGTCAGAATCAGGAAGGAAGGTGAGAAGTATAACTTCAAGGTACGAAACCGTTTATTCAACACATATTTTGAAGAAGATCCCCTGATTCTGCTGGATGGTATTCCGATATCAGATGCCTCGAAGATTATTGCCCTGGATCCACAGAAAATTAAAAGAATCGAAGTGGTTTTGTATAATTATTATACCGGCTCTGCCGTTTTTGCGGGAATCGTAAACGTAAAATCTTATAGCGGAGAAATCGGTGCCACACAAATTGATCCGAATTCACTGGTAATTGAGTATGACGGATTACAACAACAAAGAGAGTTCTATTCTCCGCAATATGGTTCCAGGGAAACAGAAGAAAGTCATATCCCGGACTTTAGAAATGTTTTATACTGGGCTCCCCGGATAACTACGGGCTCCGATGGGAAATCGCAATTATCCTTTTACAGCTCAGATCTGAAAGGGAAATTTGCGGTGGTTGTACAGGGAATCACTGCTGACGGTCTACCGGGTAAAACGGTTGCACAATTTGAGGTAGCCGATTCGAATTAATTACTTTCTGATTAATTTCCAAACCGGATAACAACCGCACTGTCGTTATTTCTCGCGAGTATAAAAGATGGCATTCCTCCTATATTTATTTTATTGATATGCCGGACCTGGCCCCTGATTTGCGCTCCGTTCAGACTTTTAATGCTGAAAGAATCTTTACCATGATTGATCAGTAAGGTTGCGTAGTCAGCATCATACCGCCCCATCTGAATATTATTATCATAATAGTTTCCCACCAGCAGAATATCCGGCAGGCTGTCGTGATTTGCATCAATCACCACAGCATCCCTGAATGGAGATAACTGCGCCTGCCAGGGCATAGCGATGGCTTCGAATTTTAAATTACCCCGGTTCATGAATATCGCATTGGAAAAATAATTCGCGGTCATCACCTGCGCTTTGTCTAAATCTTCCTGCGAAAAAATATCTGTAAACTTCGCCTTTGCAAAATCCTCAGCGTATAAAAATTTCTTTTTTAAGTTGGGAATCTGTTTTTCCAGCTCATCCTTATTTGCGAAAGGCAGTTCGCGACCATCCAGATAATAAGAAAGCACCTGATCCTTTTTTCCGTTTCCGTCAAAATCATAATAATAAAGTCTTACCGGCTCCTTCCCGCTTGCTTTCAGCCGGCTGTTCAAACCCAAATTGCCGGCAATCAAATCTATCTGGCCATCATTATTCAGATCTACCGGCAGAATAAAATTCCACCAGCCCTTTTTATCCGATAATTCACGTTTTTCAAATACGCCCTTGTGATTGAGAAACGCCACGATGCCACCCCATTCCAAAGAAATAATCAGGTCTTTCTGCCCGTCGCGATCGATATCAAACCAAATCGCATTTGTAACAAATCCGATGTTGGACAATCCGGGCGCCACCTGATTGGTTACGTCCGTAAATTTTCCTTTCCCATTATTTAACAGCAGATAAGATTGCGGAATCTCCCCGTAATTAAAAGGAACAGATCTGCCGCCAATAAATATATCCGCATACCCATCCCCGTTAAAATCTATAGACACCATGCTGGTGGCATTCACATATAAATTATTGAAGGCCGTAGAATCGCGGGTGAATATCCCTTTCCCGTCATTCAGATAAATCCTGGGCCGGAGTTGCTCATCTTTCCCAAAGAATTCGTTGCCGCCATTGGCGAATACCAGGTCAGCATTTCCGTCATGATTGACATCAGCAACACAGGATGCCACAAATTCAAAATTGGTATCTGTTTCAAAACCCGGCTGGAGCTGTTCTCAGAAACTTCCCTGATTTTTGTTGAAGAAATACGGCACTTTTTCCCAATCTGGATGCTCCGATAAAAACATCTTCGAGTGAATCGTGATTAAGGTCGGCCACCACCAGCGCGGGTCCTTCAGTGGACAACATATGCGGAATCAGCGGTTCCCGTTCAAATTCATGAAACGCATTCTCTTTGTGCTTATATAAAATATTGGTTTTGGCGGTGACGTCCTCGACAGACCTGGTTGAATTTTTCCAGTAATTTTTTAAAATATTATAATCATAAGAAGGTAACCCGGTCTGATAAGTAAAACGGATGACGGAATCGAGCGGCTTCAGCTGAATGGGCTGGAAACTATTATCCGGCCAGATCAGGAAAGCTGAATCCACCACTGTTTTATCCAGACCAATATGTAACGGACCCTCCATACTCGAAAGAAAACCCCTGACCGGGAACTTCTCATAGGTTCGAATACCACCATTTGCAAATAACAGGATCCGCGCACCCAATGCATTCACATTTTTCTCAGGTCCTTTTAGTTTTATTTCGACAAAGGCCTTGTCTTTTTTATCGTTGCTTTTATTTTCATACAAGATGGCCGGATCCTCAATATTATTGACCAATACATCCAGGTCGCCATCATTATCAAAGTCCGCATAGACAGCTCCGTTAGAATACGTATTTTTATTATTTTCTATTTCGGCACCCAGGTCCCGGAACTGAAGATCCGGTCCGTTTTTGAAAAAGCGATTCGGAATCTTGATCTGCGGAAACCGGTCTATCAGGCTGATGTCTTTTTCATCCAGTCCGGTGGATCTCATCTTCTCCTGCAGATCAACATTCGAAATGAAATTGATATAATCGATGTCATTGAGCCTCTTGGGAATTCCGTTGGAAATAAAAAGATCCTTTGTGCCATCATTATCAAAATCCATAAACAGCGGCGACCAGGACCAATCCGACGCATACACACCTGCATATAAACCAATTTCACTAAAGGTTCCGTTTCGACGGTTCAATTGAAGATTGTTCCTTGTATACTGATAATTATACCCGTATCCGATTTTAGTAAAAAAAGTTTCCCAGCTGTCTTCGCCTTCCGACCTCTTCAGTATGTAAGGATCGGAGGGTAACATATCCATGCTTACAATTTCCGGGAATCCATCGTTATTAATGTCTGCGACATCCACACCCATCGTAAACTGGCTCGTGTGCATCACATGGTCATTCAGCTCTTCTTTAAATGTTCCATTGTGCTGATTAATATACATGTAATCATTTTCATGGAAGTCATTCCCAACATAAATATCCGGGTAGCCGTCCAGGTTTATATCTGCCACACTGATGCCGAGTCCGTATCCGATTACAGAGCTGTGTATACCGGCCTCCTTTGTGACGTCAGTAAATTTATTGTTGCCATCGTTTCTGAAAAGCCTGTCGCCGGAAAGTGGATTCACGGCAGCCAGTCTGTCCAGCCTTGGACCGAACGTTCCATTCTGATGTATGGAGTGATTCAGCAGATACATATCAAGATCGCCATCTCCGTCATAGTCAAAAAACACAGCCTGCGTACTGAACCCGGAAAAATCAAGCCCATATTCTTTCGCCTCATCTTTATAAGTAGGAACGCCGTTACGGTCGATACCCTGGCATATCAATAACTGGTTGTGACTATGTAATGTTTCGTGATTGCCCACGCGACAAACATAAATATCCATGAGTCCATCGTTATTGATGTCCACAACGGAAACGCCTGTTGACCAGGCACCGTCCTGCGGAATCTGAGCTTCCGCGGTTACGTCTTTGAAATGAAGATCCCCGGTATTGAGATAGAGTTTGTTTGACACCTGATTGGCGGCAAAGAAAACATCCATTTTCCCGTCGTTGTTAAAATCGGCCGTTCCCAAACCACCGCCATTATAATAATACATGTATTTGAATACATTAAAATCCTGCGACGGTGTTAATTTATTAGAGAAATCCAGACCGGTACGGGTTGACTCCAGTGCCTGGAATACAACCTCACCAGCAGGAGCTGATTTTTGTTTGCAGCTGTGCAGGAGAACCAGGCAGGCTGCCAGGAATAAATAAAATATGGGGGTCCTCATTTCGTTCTTCATCATACATTGGAAGCCGATTCCTTTTTACGTATTACTTCTTATTTTTTGCTGTGCTTTCCAATTCATACAAAACAGGATATTCGTCATTCATCAGAAATAAGAAACGCGTTTTCTTTTGTCCTTTGATCATCGCGATATCCCGAACCTGACCGCGCAAACCCAGGCCGGATTTTGCATTCGGCATAAAGTTAAAATTCCCTTTCCCGTCATTTAAAAGCACATCACCAAAGCTGCCATCCAGCCGGCTGAACTGAGGAAGAAATCCAAATTCATTACCTCCGAAAACAAGATCCGGAAAGTTATCTCCATTCAGATCCATGACCCTGATCGCATTCACGGAGGAAAGCTGAACCATGGTAGGAAGTCTGTGAATATTGAATTGTCCGTTGCCCTCATTGATGGCTATGATCGATGAACAATAATTAAATTTTTTAACCTGTGAAGTTTTGATCATCGCCTCGGGCAACAGATCCTGTATCGTTTTTTTTGCAAACTCACCATGTTTTAGATTTTGTTTTTTCAGGATGGGCATCTGGAATTCCATATCATGTTTTAAAAATACGGGCATGTCTTTACCATCCACCGTTCTGCTCAGGATATTGTCCATGTTTCCGTTCTGATCAAAGTCATTCACCCAGAGTTTTACGGGTGACGCTGAATCGGGATGCAAATAAAAATTCTCGCCGATATTCCCAAGAATCAGATCCATTTTTCCATCGCCATTCAGATCTGCTACGGAAACCGATTCCCACCAGCCGGAAAGATCTTTCAGATTCGTTTGTACTTCCTCGAAATGATCTTTATGATAACTGAATATGCGGGGCGCCATCCATTCACCAGTAATGATCAGTTCTTTCGCCGTATCCCCTGTGATATCTGCCCAACTGGCGCCGGTAACCATTCCTACATGTGCGATATCCGGATTTTTAACGGCTGCCATATCTGTAAAATGCCCCTTCCCGTCATTTACAAAAAGGAAACTGGATGGGGGGGTTCCGTATTCTCTCGGAACACTTCTTCCTCCTACAAATAAATCCAGGTAACCGTCGTGATTAAAATCATAAGCCACCGCAACGGCTGTATTTATTCCGTTGAGATTATTTCCAAAAGCAGTCAGATCGACCGTGAAATTTCCATGACCGTCATTTTTGAACAGGCGATTCTGCATTTGTCGGCTCAAAGGAGGATTGTTATTTCCGCCCGGGCCTATAAACAAATCCAGATCACCGTCATTATCCGCGTCGAAAAATAACACGGCCTCATCCTCAAAATCGCTGAATTGCTTAAACCCGGGTTCGTCTTTTTTTTCAAACCTCCCGTCTTTTGTTTGCAGATAAAGCTGCCCCGGATGAACGGTAGTGCCTCCGATATAAATATCCTCCAGCCCGTCCCCGTTTACATCACCTACAGTCGCTTTAGGGCCTTCCCGGGATAACATTTTAGGAACATTATGTTCATAGTAGAAATCAATATTATTGTCCTCTTCGTGTTTATCGAAATTGGATTTCAGCATACTGAATAAAGCAGAATCTTTCGGTATCACCGGTTGTGCAACCGGTATTGGGTTGCCCGAAGGTTCTTCAATATTGTATAATTTATTTACGACAGGGTGATCAAATTTTACTTTTGTGCCGTTCGGCCAGGTGACGACCATCGAATCCAGTTGAGACAATTTTCCCAATCCGATTTCCTGTTTAAAATCCACCGAACTCTGGAATCCGCGGCTTGGAAAAAGTTCGCGGTAAAAGTTCTGTGTTCCGGCATACACATTCACTTTACTTCCGATGGCAAAACTGTTTTCTCCGGTTCCTTTCAGCTGTACAGCTATATAATTATTTTTATTTAATTCTCTGGCGTTGTTTTTATATATAAACGACGGACCATTTTCGTTGTTGATGATCAGGTCCATGTCTCCGTCATTGTCAAGATCTGCATAGGCTGCACCATTTGCAAATGATGCCTGTGTAAAACCCCAGGCGGGGCCTTCATCCGAAAAACGAAAATTACCCAGGTTGCGATATGCTTTGTGCAACATGGGATGAATCGGAACGTGTTTAAGAATAGCGTCCACGCCTTCTTTTTTTCCCGACAGAACCATTTTCTGCAGCACATCGTTGGCGAAAAAATCCATGAAGTCCAGATTCGTTACATCTTTATTTACCCCGTTACAAATATAAATATCACTGTATCCGTCGTTGTCCATATCAAACATCAGCGCACCCCAGCTCCAGTCGCTGGCTGATACGCCGGCAAAACATCCGATATCTATGAATTTGCCATTCTGATTGTTCAGCTGCAGACAGTTTCTTACATACTGATGATAAAAACCGGCTTTCAGTTTTGCATTATATAAATCAATATTATCAAAAGCCCCCAGTGTTTTTAACCGGTAATCATCTTCCGGCAACATATCCGTTGTAAAGATTTCAGGAAATCCGTCATTATTTATGTCAGATATATCAGCACCCATGGATGAAAAACTGGTATGCCCAAACCATTCTTCCATATCATCTTTAAATGTGCCGTTTTTCTGATTGATATAGAGGTAATCCCTCTCATAGGAATCATTGGAAACAAACACATCGGGCCAGCCATCGCCATTGATGTCACCCACCGAAACACCCAGACCAAAACTGATCAGACTTCCGTGTATACCCGCTTCTTTAGTCACTTCGGTGAAATGGCCGTTATCATTTCTGTATAAATGATCCCCACCTCCCTTCAGAAATTTTTCGACCGGCCATTCCTGATCGGGTAAATCTCTGCGGTTCGAATTGTTGAGTGTGTTTACGGGAATGGGACTATTATCAATCATAAAGCAATCCAGGTCCCCGTCATGGTCATAATCAAAGAATGATACCTGTGTTGTATACGCCGAAATATCGAGCCCGTATTTAGCCGCAGACTCTGTAAACGTCAGGTTATGATTGTTGATGTACAGCTGATTCCTCCGGTGGCCGGAAGTCATATGCCCCGAATTACAAACATAGATATCCAGCCATCCATCATGGTTGATATCGACAAAAACCACTCCTGTACTCCACATGCTGTCCTGAACAATTCCAGCCTGTTTGGTAATGTCTTCGAATTTGAAATTCCCTTTGTTCAGATACAGCTTATTGTCTCCCAGATTTGAAGTAAAAAATAAGTCAGGTAATCCGTCATTATTAAGGTCGCCGGCAGCTACACCTCCTCCGTTATAAAAATTCCGGAAGAAAAAACTATTCTCCATTTCCCCGTCCACGACCTTATTATTGAAATCAATACCCGTTTTTTCTGCCAGTTCGAATAACGGAGGAGATTCCGTTTTATGCTTACAGGAAATGGCGAACAGAATAAAGAGTAACGCAAGGAAAAATGTGAACCGGAGAATAAACTTCATAATCGGGAAATACATCTATGAAATGCGGCTGGCTGGATTGATAAAATTACAAAAGGCCATTATAATATAATGGCCTTTTGCAATTTATAAGTAAGCTTTATGAATTAGTATCCAGGATTCTGTGTCAGGTTCGGGTTAACGGCGAGGGCCTGGTTTGGAACTGGAAAAACCAAATACTTAGGATCATCTGTTGGTTTATACTGCCAGGCTGTAAGATAAACACCGAAACGAATCAGGTCTGTTCTTCTTTCAGATTCCCAATACAGTTCCCGGCCACGTTCTCCCAACAAAGTACCATAAGCATCGACGTTTGTTGGATCAGCCAGCGGCATCGTTACTAAAGGTGCAGCACCTCTGGCGGTTCTGAGTGCATTGACGATGGTAAGTGCGGCCGCGTCATCAGGCGTAGCCTGACGCTTTAATGCTTCAGCAACCATCAAAACAATATTTGGATAGCGCATCAGCACCAGCCAGTTACCTGGATTAGAAGAATAGTACGATCCATTATTTGCCAGGTCCGGAACGTATTTAGCTACACGGATACCGGTGACTTCAAGGTTTGTACCTGTTTCAATCATGGTTGGTGCGATCGTTGGATCAAAAGAAAGGGGTGCACCTTTTCTGTCCTTCAACGCTACTCCATTCTGATCATATTGCTGACCAACCAGGAAACCTGGTCTGATACCAGACGCAGCTGTGGTCTGTGGCCAGGATGTCTTTCTGCCACCCAAACGTGTATCAACTGACGTATCCGCCGGGGTAAAAGTCAAGGCAGCGCCGAAACTCTTGTAAAAGTCACCCGTAGTGGAGAAACCGTTCCAGCCTGCATTAGGTGCCTGGGCAGTATATTCATTGTAATGGAAACCCATTTGCCACCTCGCATTCATACCCGGGTTATTTGTACTAACTCCTTCAGTAGCCGGATATCCGAAAATCAACTCTTTTGCAGATCCGTTTGTGTTACTGAAATTACTAAAATAATTAGGCTCTAATGTATACTTTCCGGAAGCGATGATTGCGCCACCGATACTGATTACTTTCTGCATATCTGCATCATCAAATGTCGGATTTGCCCGGTTGTTGAATGCACCCCTGTTTAGATAACATTTCATCAACAAAAGCTGGGCAGCAGTCGGATTTGCCTGAGCAGGTCCGTTAGTGGTGCCTAAATCGGGAATAATTGCAGTAAGTTCATCAATGATAAACTGAACCGCAGCGTTGCCGGAATATACTTTTGGCGGATTTAACAGGGTATCACCCGGATTTCTGAAAGGGAACTGGTTATAAATATCCAGGATATAATACAGCGCAAATGCACGAAGGAATCTGGCTTCAGCAGCCTGCTCTGGTGATGGCTTGAACGCGAGCACGTTTGTCGCATCAAAGTTCAGTTTGTTTAATCCATTATAAACGCTGAGCACCTGTGAGTGATCCGCATTCCATGTGTGATTATGTATTACTCTCCATACTCCGTTATCATCCCAGTCACCACCACGGGTGGGAACCAGTGATTCATCAGTCGAATTTTCTTCCAGGGAAAATACCTGGTCCTGTCCGACAAACTGACCCGGAAGATCGTTATAGGCCGACTGCAGAAGCAGGGCCACACCATTCGGACCAAGGGCTGTTGCGGCCTGGTCACCAGGAACAGTAGATTTATAGGACTCATCGAGTTTGGTACATCCTACGACTCCGGTTAAAACCAGGAGGATGGATATTTTAAAATATTTTGAAATTGTCATACAACCGTTTTTAAAAATTTTAAAGTGCAAAATTTACTCCTACAACAACACTCTTTGGAGTTGGATAAGGTATATATTCAATAGAGCTGGACGGATATCCTCCCTGGCTTTTGTCGATATTCACCTCAGGGTCAAATCCGGAGAATCCTGTGAGTACAAACAGATTTGATCCAGCCACATAAACGTTCAGATTCTTGATGTAGTTGCCTATGTTTCCAAAACTGTAGGTAAGAGAAGCATTACGCAATTTAAAGTAGCTTCCGTCTTCCAGGAATCTGTTAGAAGCAGCAACACCACTGGTTGGCTGTTCTGCAGATTTGTATGCATTCATGTCGATATTTCTTCCGTTTGCGATACCTGCGATATTAGTTACAGATGTAGCTGTGTTATTATAGATCAGGAATCCGCTGGATCCGCCACCATTGATAACAAGGGTTAATTTTTTGTAACGTAAAGTGGTACTTACGCCAAACAGTTGACTTGGGTTTGGATTACCCGCAAATGTTGGGTTCGCACTCACGATCTGGTTACCTTTCTGATCGAAACCTTCGAATGTTTTCAGATAGAATTCATCCACAGGTTGTTTGTCGGTAATGATCTGTCCCAATGTTCCGGATACACCCTGTCCGTTGATCTGTCCTGTGTAGATGGCCAGTGGAGTTTTTGTACCAGGTGCGTAGAATTCGGAGAGCAGATTACTGTTGGTAGCAAAGTTTGCTGTCAGATCCCATGAGAAATCTTTATGAGCTACGATATTACCAGTCAACGATATTTCTACACCCTTGTTAACCAGGTGACCTGGTAAGTTGATCCAGTAAGTGGCAGCAGGACCAGGCTGAATGGCGATGTTCTGGAAAAGGATATGTGTTTTGTCCTTATTGTAGTAATCGACTGATCCTGATAATCTGTTGTTCAGCAAGGCAAAGTCAACACCGAAGTCATACTGCATGGTTTCTTCCCATTGCAAATTAGGGTTACCCGCATTAACCTGTGATGCACTGTTGTATGCCTGGAAAGCAAACTGGTCGATGGAAGCTCCCGGAGGGAAATCCTGGCTACCAGTAATACCCCATGTTCCGCGAAGAGCTAACCCATTGATCAGGGTATTGTCCTTCATGAAACTTTCATTTGCGATATTCCATTTTGCACCTACAGAAGGGAAATAACCGTATTTGTTATTTACACCAAACTTGCTGGATCCGTCGATACGGAACGTACCGGTCAGATAAAGTTTGTCTTTGTAATTGAAGTCAACTCTTGCAAATTCCGACTGGATTTCAGTGGTGATTTCAGATCCGGAAAATGGATTGACTGCATATGTATTACCGTTCTGGATGATATCGGTATACTGGGCATTGATCAGCGTCAGTTCATTCTGATTGAAGTTGAAGCCCTGTTTGCCAAGACCGTTTGCGCTATAATTTGACTTCCAGTATTCAAACCCGAGTAAGGCACCAAACTTCAGATCCTGTCCGAATGTGGTATTATACTGCAAAGTATTATCAATAACCTGGGAAGTCAAAGCAGCATTCAGTATATATCCAACACCGTTACCGGTAACTGGTGGAATCCCTGCGATAAATCCGTCTATGTTCGCATTTCTGTTACCATTACTCTGGTTGATAGAGTAAAGGAATTTATATTCCAGATTCTTCAATATTTTGAAGCTGGCAGATATATCTCCCAGGGTAGTCTGCACATTAGATACATCGTTGTATCCTTTAATAATTGCCAACGGATTCGGCGTACCATTTGTTTCTGCTACAAAAGATCCATTTGGATTATAATAATTATAGGTAGGATTCCATTGTAGTGCGGCACTGATCAGGTTACCCTGGGAGCCGGCTGTATTGGAAGCCAGAACATCATTATTTGTAACATTACCGGAAATCACATCAAAATTGATGGTCAGTCTCTTATCAATGAATTTGTACTGACCGGAGAAAGTTGCGATATACTTGTTCAGTTTATTATTCTGTATAAATCCGGGAGTGGAAGAAGCGAGAAACGAAGCACGGAACTTACCGTTTTCATTTCCACCGCTGATTGCTACATCGTAGTTCTGAATGGCATTACTCTGCGTAATATCATCCAGCGGATTTACATGAGCTCCGTGATTCAGCTTCTGAGCTGTTGAATCCGGGTTGTATTTGCTAAGCGCATTTACGTAAGTACCGTAAGGAAGGATATCGAACTTCTTCATATATCCGGTATTCCAGCCGACAGAAGCATTTGCTTCGAGTCTTACAGCACCGGAACTACCAGTTTTTGTTGTAATTACGATAACACCATTAGCACCTCTTGAACCGTAAATCGCGGTAGAAGAAGCGTCTTTTAAGATGGTGATGTCCGCAATTGAATTGGGATCGATAAATAATAATGGATTGTCTTCAGGAGTCTGTCCGAAACCGCCGGGTCCGATATTTAATGACGGTCTGGCGTCCCTGCCATCCAGGATCACACCATCCACTACATACAACGGGTTACCCACACCACGAACGGAACTGTTACCACGGATTCTCACCGTTGTAGCAGAACCTGGCTGGCCGCTGTTTGAAGTTACTTCCAAACCTGAAACCTTGTTGGCTAACAACTGGTCAGGTGAAGTGATCACACCCTGGTTAAATTCTTTGGACGAAACAGTAGTCAGAGAACCCGTAGCGTCTTTACGCTTTGTAGTTCCGTACCCGATTACGATAACGTCATTCAGGCCCTGCGCGGAAGACACCATCGTAACAGATACTTTGTTGTCTACCGGAATGCCGACTTCCTGCTGGTTATATCCAACAGAACTAATAACGAGTGATTTGGCAGTCGCTGATACTGTTAACGTAAAAGCGCCTGTCGCATCTGTGGTTGTACCACCTTTTGCGCCCTTAACGGCAACTGAAGCTCCCTGAACGGGTGCTCCCTTGTCATCTGAAATTGTACCTGTAACTACCTTTGTCTGTGAGAATGCTAACTGTGTAAAGGATACACATAAGAAGAGGAAGGATATCCTCTTAAGCAATCGTTTCATGGTCATAATCAATGGTTTAAGCAATTAAGCAGCTAAAATAGTATATCTTTTGCAGATTTTAACAAAAAAGTTAAAAAAAACTTTAACGCAAAAAAATACTAAAAAAGCTTAGATAACCATACAGACAGTAAACATTAATGAAACGCTGCAATCGATTTACCGGTTGCGTCAAAAATCGAGACGCATGAACTTTCTTCCTTCTTTTGTCTTGTATTTCTGGTAGTTGAACTTATAGAGTTTGCCCGGCCGGTGCGGTACATCGAATTCGAGTTCGTGCGTATCTTCCAGAACATCCATCGAAAAGAATTTCTTTCTGAAATTTCTCCTGTCGAGCTTGATACCGAGGATGGCTTCGTATAAATTCTGTAATTCCCTCAGTGAAAACTTTTGCGGCAGCAGGCTGAAGCCCAGGGGATGTTCCTGAACCCGTTTTTGTAACCATTCATGGCAGACATTCAGGATCAGCTGATGATCGAATGCCATATCCATATCGGCACTGAGTTTATGCCAGTGCAATTCGTTGTCGTCTTTTTGCAGACGGTGCTGCTGTATATTAATGAGTGAACAGTAGGCGATCGTTACCACCCGTGCAGCGGGATGCCGGCTTACATCACCGAAACTTTTGACCTGCTCCAGATATACGTCGTCCATGCCCGTCCTGTCCTTCAATATTCTGTAGGCAGCCTGGTCAAGATCCTCATCGCGATGAACAAGATCTCCCAGCAGTGACCATTTCCCCGCATATTGCTTTAAGTCTGATGTGATCAGCAGCACTTTGAGTTCATTCTCGTCAAATCCAAAAATCACACAATCGACAGAAATTCCGATCAACCCGTCACTTTCGAGTTGTTTCAGAACAACTTTGATATCTTTTTTCTTAAGAACTTTTTCAGGACTCATACACTTAAATTTGTAACCGCTTGATCATATCGATAAATATAATCCAGATCCGCTAAACTTTTGTCTGGTCTCCTATATATTATATATACATACGTTGTCCCAAAAAAATAGTTGTAAAATTCAGCCTATATGTATTCTTCTGATCAGACACATGAGCTGCAGGACCTTAGCCGGTCCATGTATCAGCGGCTTAACCAGAAAGGTTTGCAGGTAAAAGACCTGGTACCACTTCGACAGGTTCTGAACTTTCATGAATACCGCTATTATATAATGAATGATCCCCTGCTCACCGATAAGGAATATGACACCTTATATAAAGCACTGGAGAAACTGGAATCTGAACATCCGGATTTGATTACGCCCGACTCTCCCTCACAGCGTGTGGCCAAAGGTCTCACAAAAAGTTTTCCCACCGTAAATCATCTGGTGCCCATGCTTTCCCTGGAAAATTCATATGATTCCGAAGACCTGGTAGACTGGGACCGAAAAGCCAGGGAGTTAACGGGTCTGGATTCCATTGAATATTGTGTTGAACCCAAGTTCGACGGAGCCAGTATTTCCCTGATTTATGAAAATGACCTGCTGGCACGTGGGGCCACGCGCGGCGACGGGGTGCAGGGTGATGAAATCACTACCAATATCAAACAGATCCGTTCGGTGCCCCTTTCTGCTGCTTTTTCCCGTTACGGCATCGAACAGGTGGAAATCAGGGGCGAAGCGATGATCAATAAAGAGAATTTCAAGAAATACAACCAGCAGCTCGCGGAGCAAAACCTGGCTCCGCTGGCCAATCCGCGGAATGCAGCAGCTGGTTCCCTCCGTATCAAGGACTCTGCGGAAGTGAGCCGTCGCAACCTGGAAGTCTTTCTCTATCATATCAGCTACTATTCTTCCAAAGAAACCCTGGATATCACGAAGGGTGAGACGGCCGGTACGGAAAAGGCACATGCAGTGAAATCGAAAAAAGCGCCAGTGACCCATAGCGAATCGCTGGATATGCTCTGGGACCTTGGTTTTCGCAGCCCGAAAAAAGAAAAGAAAGTGTTTAAAGGCATTCAGCCGGTGATCGATTATTGTATTGATTTTGAAGCAGGCCGCGACAAACTGCCCTATGAGATTGACGGGATGGTGGTGAAAGTGAACGATTTTGCACTGCAGGATAAAATGGGTATGACAACCCATCATCCCCGTTGGGCCATTGCATTTAAATTTAAAGCCAGGCAGGGCACCAGTAAATTATTAAAGGTTGAATTTCAGGTAGGTCGTACCGGCAGCATCACTCCGGTAGCGAAAATCGAACCGGTGCCCATCGGCGGCGTCACGGTAGGATCGGTTTCTCTGTTTAATGAAGATATGGTGAATCAGAAAGATCTCCGGATCGGAGATACGGTGCTCGTGGAACGCGCCGGAGATGTGATTCCTTATATTGTCAAACCACTTATTGAACTGCGTACGGGCAAGGAAAAGAAAATCGTTTTCCCGACACATTGTCCTGCCTGTGGGGATGAACTGGTTCGTGTTCCGGAAGAAGCCGTACTGAGATGTGTCAATATTAATTGTCCGGCTCAGGTAGTGGAAAGGATCATCCATTTTGTAAGTAAGGACGCGATGGACATCCGCAGTTTTGGAGCTGCCAATGTGATGAAATTTTATGAGCTGGGTTTTTTAAAGGATGTACCCGGAGTCTATCAGTTGCCATTTGATAAAATTTCTGAGCTCGAGGGATTTGGACAGAAGAGTATAAACAATCTGCAATCAGCCATCGAAGAATCTAAAAGTCAACCGCTTCACCGTGTGATTTATGCGCTGGGTATACGATATGTTGGTGAAACCACTGCCAAGACACTCGCCAAAGCAGTGAGCTATCTGATGGACTTTAAAAATTTTTCACTGGAAGAACTGCAGGCGCTCGAGGATGTCGGACCGAAGGTAGCCGGTAGCATATTACAGTTCTTTGAAAACCGGGACAATATTAAAATGCTTGCGAAACTGGAATCTCTGGGACTGAACTTTCGCAGTTCGCGTTCCGAGAGAAAAACAGGTGGAACGCTGGCCGAACAAAGTTTTCTATTCACCGGTACACTCCATGAATTAAAAAGGAGCGAGGCCGAAGCGCTTGTTGAAGCGCAGGGCGGAAAAATTTTAGGCGGAGTCAGCAGTAAACTGAACTATCTGGTGGTAGGTGAAGATGCCGGTTCAAAACTTGAAAAAGCGAAGAAGATCCCTTCGATACGAATACTCACGGAAAAAGAATTTCTCCGCTTTATAGGTTCACCAGACAGGAAGTAGGTTTTTCATATGGTAATGGCTATTGTTTTTTGTAACTTTAGTAAAACCGAAGCCATGATAAAAAAAATTCCTGGCGAAACCTGGAAACCTCTGATGTTTCCGGGGTGGAAACAACTTCGCAAAAAATATGCTCTTTCCTCAACCGGCCGGGTGGCCAGTTATTATGAAGATATAAATTCTGATGGAAAGCTACTCAGTGGCTCAGTGACCACAGGATATAAAACATTGAACCTGCATCGACCCGGAAATAATGGAACGCTGTATCTGCACCGGGAAATTGCACGCATGTTTGTAAAGAAAAAATCTCCGAAACAAAAATTCGTTATTCATCTCAATCATAATAAAACAGACAATTCGGTCAGCAATCTGAAATGGGTGAGCCTCGATGATATGATACAACATCAGCAGAAATCTCCCGCCAAACTTGCCTATAAAAAAATTCAGTCTACCCGCCCTGTCGGATTAAAACTAACCGCCGCCCAGGTAAAATCAATCAAGAAAACATTGTCCAGCAGCAGCCGCCAGCTGACGATCAAAAAGCTGGCAGACAAATACGGTGTCAGTGAAATGACCATGTACCGGATTAAGAGCGGGGAAAATTGGAGCAGGGTATAATTGTCAATGGTTAATTGTCAATTGTCAATTAAGTGAACGATCTAAAAAATTGACAATTGACAATTAACCATTAACAATTACACCAATGCTTTTGAGACCAGGTACTCTGCAATCTGCACCGCATTGGTCGCCGCTCCTTTACGCAGGTTATCACTGACGATCCACATGTTTAATGTATTCGGCTGTGTGTCATCACGCCGGAGTCTGCCTACAAATACTTCATCGCGGTTATGCGCATCTTTGGGCATGGGATACTCCTGTTTCGACGGATTATCCACCACAATTACACCGGGTGCTTTTTCAAGCAACGCCCTGACTTCTGCCAGATCAAAATCTTTCTCGAATTCCACATTAACGGCTTCACTATGTCCGCCAATGACCGGAATACGCACCGTCGTGGACGTAACCCGAATGGAATCGTCGCGCATGATTTTGCGCGTTTCATTCACCATTTTCATTTCTTCTTTTGTATAACCGTTATCCAGGAACACATCAATCTGTGGTATGGCATTCATGTCAATGGGATATTTATAAGCCATTTCTCCTGACACGCCCTTGCGCTCGTTCATGAGCTGCGTCACTGCTTTTACGCCCGTACCGGTTACACTCTGATAAGTACTTACGACGATCCTTCGGATCTTATATTTTAAATGAAGCGGATTCAGCGCCACGACCATTTGAATGGTGGAACAATTGGGATTCGCAATGATCTTGTCGTCTACAGTGAGCGCATCTGCATTGAGTTCCGGCACTACCAGTTTTTTTGAGGGATCCATTCTCCAGGCCGATGAATTATCAATCACGGTAATGCCGGCTGCAGCAAATTTTGGCGCCCATTCGAGCGAAGTGCCTCCACCCGCTGAAAAAATGGCGATAGCCGGTTTGGCAAGGATCGCATCGGTTGCACTCACGATTGTCCATTCCCTGTTTTGAAAATGAACCTTCTTACCAACGGATCTTTCCGATGCCACCGGAATCAACTCGGTAACCGGGAATTTCCTTTCTGCCAATACTTCCAGCATTTTAGACCCTACCAGCCCGGTGGCCCCTACAACTGCAACTTTCATTTTTTTTACTGTTTGAATGGTTAAAAATCAAAAAGCCTTCCGGTGAGGGAAGGCTTATTATTTTGGATATACAAAATATCAGACACCTTCCCCGTTTCGGGATTTCTTGGTGTTCTTCTTTGTATATGTTGTAATCACGTTCATTGAGGCGTAAAAATAACCTACCATTCATTTTAAACCAAATTATTTTTAAAAAAATGTGATACTGATGTTTTGCCTGTTGCGGTTTTTCACCTGCTTCATACTATTTGTTAGCCCCATCCTTTTGACAGCGCAAAACCGCTACGACGTGGTGATTACCGAATTTCTTTCTGATCCGAGCCCGGCAGTCGGTTTGCCTGAAAGTGAATTCATCGAATTGAAAAACCGGTCTGCTGCAGACTATAATCTTCGTAACTGGATGATCAGTAATGGCAATAATGCTGCTGCGATCAAAGTCGATTATATATTGAAGGCCGATAGTTTTTTAATTCTTTGTTCCGGTTCAGCGGCGGCTTCTTTCACTTCTTTCGGTGCTACCCTGGGCCTTAGCGGATTTCCGTCATTAAATAACGACGGCGGTGTCATCGTTCTCACTACAGAAACGGGTGTTGTTATGCATGCGCTGCAGTACGACAAAAGCTGGTTTGATAATGATATAAAAGCTACGGGAGGATGGAGTCTGGAAATGAAGGATCCGGACAATCCATGTATGGGTGCCGGAAACTGGGCTGCCAGCATATCTCCTGAGGGTGGCACGCCGGGTAAAACAAATTCTGTGAAATCCGAAAATCCGGATCCGGATGCACCGTCGCTGATCAGGGCCATTGCTGTTGATTCTTTGAATCTGGTTTTAATTTTTGACGAAGCAATGGATAGTGCAAACGTTTCGGATGTTACTCATTTTTCTATTTCTGATATCGAAGGTTCTCCGGAAAAAGCAAGTACCGTCGCACCATTTTTTAATCGTGTCGAACTCAGACTGCAGCATCCGCTGGCTACCGGCAAGCTATACACCGTCTCTGTGCAACAACTCAGAGATTGCAGTGGCAATGAAATCGGATCACAAAATGAATGCAGGACGGGCCTTGCGGCAAAGGTTAAACCCGGGGACATTATTTTCAATGAAATCCTGTTTAACCCGCCATCCTACGGATACGATTACCTTGAATTGTATAACCGGAGTTCCAGCGTTATCCATTGCTCGGAATTGTGGCTTGCCTCGAGGGAATTAACCGGGAATCTGAAAGACCCGGTAAACATCGTGAAAGATGAACGCGCTTTTTTTCCCGGAGAGTATTTATTGATTACAGAAAATCCGGACTGGACCCTGCATCATTATCCGAATACCGACGCATCCCGCATGATTCAGTTTGGTTCCATGCCTTCCATGCCGGATGATATCGGAAAAGTTGTTCTGCTGAATACATCTGCTGATATCATAGATGAACTTGACTATGACCACCACTGGCATTCGCCCCTGCTCTCCGGCGAAAGTGGTGTGGCGCTGGAAAGAATCCGCACCGATTTACCAACGGGACTCGCCTCCAACTGGACATCGGGCACCGCTGCCTCCGGCTATGGCACACCCGGATATCAGAATTCGGAATACTCGATGGATAGTGTTGCCACAGATTTCATAACCGTTGAACCAAAAGTTTTTTCGCCGGATATGGATGGATATCAGGATTTTTTATTTGTCAATTATCATTTACCCGTGGCGGGATTTATCGGCACCATTTCTATATATGATGTCTACGGCAGAATGGTCCGGAAACTTGTCGACAATATTTTATGGGGCACCTCCGGGAGTTTTCGCTGGGACGGTCTGGATGAACAGCAACGATTATTACCCATGGGACACTATATCCTGATCATACAATTGTTTCTGCCGGATGGAACAATCATGAACCGGAAACTCGTTACGGTATTGGCACGATAAACTAGTATGGAAGTATGGAAGAATGGAAGTATGGAAGTAACTTTTAAACTCGAGTCCTGGCCTTCGCCTTAGCCTTCGCCTTCGCCTTAGCCTTCGCCTTAGCCTTAGCCTTACGCCTTCGCCTTCGCCTTCGCCTTACCCCTACACCAATGCAATATCAAAATTCACCAGATCAATAAACTGGTGTATCCGGTCGTCTATTTCAGGTTTTGTAATTTCTTTCAGACGTTCGGGACCAAATTTTTCAACGCAAAATGAAGCCATGGCCGATCCGACAATGATGGCTGTTTTCATGTTTTGAAAAGATATGTCTTTCGTACGGGCAACATGTCCCATAAACCCACCCGCGAATGTATCACCGGCGCCGGTCGGATCAAACACATCTTCGAGCGGTAATGCGGGCGCAAAGAATACTTCATTGGCATGAAATAACAAAGCACCGTGTTCTCCTTTCTTTATAATCAAAAACCGGGGACCCATCGCCATAATCTTACGCGCAGCTTTGACCAGCGAGTATTCACCCGATAATTCACGGGCTTCGGCATCATTCACCATCAGCAGATCTACCATACTGAGTACCAGCTTCAGGTCTTCCATCGCTGCGCTGATCCAGTAATTCATGGTGTCCAGGGCGATCAGCTTCGGACGGGTTTTCATTTGGTTGATCACACTGATCTGCACCGCCGGATGAAGATTTCCGAGCATCAGGAATTCAGCAGACTGGTAACTATCCGGTATGACCGGATTAAAATCTCCCAATACATTCAGATCAGTTATCAATGTATCCCGGGTGTTCATATCCAGATGATACCGGCCACTCCAGAAAAATGATTTTTTATCCTTTACACGCTCAACACCTTCAAAAGAACAGCCCCTGGCTTCCAGAGATTTAATTTCCGATTCTTCAAAATCATTTCCGACAATAGAAACCAGATTGATGGGTTCGATAAAATTTGCAGCAGCATAGGCCGCATAAACAGCTGCGCCGCCGACAATCTTATCTCTTTTTCCAAAAGGCGTTTCAATGGCGTCGTATGCCATACTTCCAACACAAATGAGTGACATAATAATAAATAGATAAAAAAATAACCGGTTTCCCGGCAAAAACGCTGCAAACCTACTGTTTTTAAGTAAGAACTGTCACCACGCCTGCAAATAATGTCATAGCCGGCTGGCACCATGCAACCTTTAACAGAACGTTCAATTAAAAAATTGTAAATTGATAGTCTGGATATTTCAAAACAAAAAAGAATGAAAGCAACCAAATTAATCTCCGCGGGCATAAAGGCTATACTATGTATGGGCCTCATATTTTTACTCGGCTTTTTGGGCTATCATAATCCGGATGCCATGGTTTGGGTGGTTGCGGCTGCCATTTTTTTGGCGTTTGTTTACTATTTTTATTCAAAGGGTCTCGAAGAATAAAAAAGGAAAGAACGGCCAAATTAATACGAACCCATTTTACAGCTTATCATCCAATCCGGCAGACACCTTACATCTCCTTCTTCAACTTTTTATTATTTGCGATTCACTTTCATTGAGAGCAAATACCTGTCGGGACCGACAGAAATATAGTTGATTATCTTTGGCGCAGGCATGGCAAAAATCAGAAGTAAAAAGAACAGCAGTAAAAAAGACACCATCATCGAAAAAGCGTCAAAACTTTTCCGTGAAAAAGGATTTGGTGCGTCTTCCATGCGTGACCTGGCAGAAAATGTGGGAGTAGAAGCCGCCAGTTTATACAATCATATACAATCGAAATCGGAAATTCTACAGGCCATCTGTTTTAAAGTGGCCAATGATTTTCTTTCCCATCTTGAAGCCGTACAGGCAAGTCCGGAACCGGCACTTAAGAAATTGGAAATGATCATTCGTTTTCATATCCGGATGATGATGGATCAGTATGAATTTGTTTACATCTCCGATCATGAATGGCGCCATCTGCCTGAGCCCTATTTGTCAAATTTCCTGAACCAGCGCAGAAATTACAGGCGAAGTCTGTCAGATCTGATTGCCCGCGGAATAGAACATGGAGAAATGAAGGAAATTGAACCCTATGTAGCAGTCTTAACGCTGCTTTCCGCGATCAGCGGTATAGAGTCCTGGCACCGTTCCAGAAAAACCATTCCGCAGGATGTTCTGGAAAATAATATGGTAAAGTACCTGATTGAAGGATTAAAGAAATAACTGTGGCAAAACATTTTCGTCCCCTGGCGATATTGGATATTCGAAATGAGACTGACGATTGTGTATCGGTTTCTTTTCATGTTCCCGATGAATGGAAAGAAGAATTTACATTCAAAGCCGGTCAGAATATTACACTCCGGACCAGGATCCGTGGTGAAGAAATCAGACGGTCCTATTCTATCTGCAGCAGTCCGTTCGAAAATGAACTGCGGATCGCTATAAAAAAAGTGGAAGAAGGATTATTTTCTTCCCATGCCCATACTCATTTTAAGTCAGCACAGATACTGGATGTATTGCCACCCACTGGAAATTTTATTCTGCCCACCGACGCATCGAATAAAAAACATTATGTGGCTTTCGCCGCGGGCAGTGGCATTACGCCTGTGATTTCATTGCTGAAAACTATTTTAAAAGAAGAACCCCGCAGTCGTTTCACGCTCATATATGGAAATCGAACCAGGGGCTCTGTTATTTTTAGAGAAGAACTGCTGGCTCTGAAAAACGAATTTCCGGAACAGTTTCAGCTGATGACGATTTTCAGTCGCGAGAAAACGGATGCACCTGTATTTGAAGGCCGTATAGATGCTGCCAAATGCGAAATGATTTTTAAACAAATTCTCCCTTTGTCGGAGGAACAGGAATTCTTATTGTGCGGGCCCGCACCGATGATATTTTCCGTTCGCTCCTGGCTGCTCGAACAAAAGATAAAAGAAAAAAAAATTCACTTTGAATTGTTCTCGGATCCGGGTGAATTGGGTAAGCCGGGAGAGAAGACAAGCGCCGTTGTGGCGGAATCATCAGAAATAAAAAGCCTGGTTACGATTCGCCTGGATGGAATATCGTCGGACTATCTGATACCCGTTCAGGGCTCTACCATTCTGGAGGCCGCCATACAGGCGGGTGCTGATCTTCCCTATGCCTGCCGCGCGGGAGTATGCGCCAGCTGCCGCGCAAAACTGGTAAAGGGAAAAGTAACCATGGATCAGAATTACTCTCTCGCCGACGAGGAAATAGAACAGGGATTTATACTCGCCTGCCAGTCGCATCCTGCTTCTGAAAAACTGATCATCGATTTTGATATCAGGTAAACTCTTTTATTCGAAGCATAAGGGTAAATACTTATATCGAAATTTAGGTTTTCGCTTTTAAAAATAATCGCGAAATTTAAGATGCAGCGGTTGTCTGGCCGCTGTCAAAAAAGTCTTTAAAACCTGGCCAGCCGAACTCGATACGATCACAAATAAATATGCGGGCTCTTTACATGAAGATGCACTGATCGAATTAGTTGAAATGATTAACAAGAAACATTGAAGAACCGAATTTTTAAATCCATAGTTCCCGGGTCTTTTTTTTACATATTCCTTTTACTGCATTTCTGTCAAACCGCTTTTTCGCAAACGGTTCTTCAGGGAACCATTATGGCAGCCGATACAAAAAAACCTCTGAGCGCTGTTTCAGTGTATCTGAATAATACTTCCATAGGAACCACCACCAATGACAAAGGTTTTTTTATTCTCCGGAATGTCCCATCCGATAAATTCAAACTGATCGCCTCCAGCATCGGGTATGAAACATTTGCAGACATGATTGATCCAAAAAAGATTTCCGGTGAAATCGTTATTACACTGAAACCGAAACCGGAGCAACTGGACAAAGTTGTATTGGTACCCGATGATCCCAATGGCTGGAAGAAATGGGGTAAATTATTTACTGATTTATTTATCGGCACAAACTCCAATTCAAATCAATGCCATATTGAAAATCCCGATGTGATCAGGCTCCGGATGAATCCGGACAATACATTGACAGCTTTCGCCCGGGAACCTCTCGTAATCATGAATTATGCACTCGGTTATGAAATAAAATACAAACTCGAAGAATTCGAATTCGATTTCAATACCAAGGTAGTAAGCTATAACGGTTATGCCTTTTTTAAAGATTTGGGATTATCAAATAAGAAAAAAGAAATGAAATATGAACAGGAGAGAAAGGAAACCTACCTGGGTTCATTATTGCATTTCATGCGAACTTATTTTATAAATAAGTTAGATACTCGGGGATTTGAAATGCGAAACCTGGGGAACATTTCAAACCCCGAAAAAGACAGGGCAAAATACAGATTCTGGCTGGAGTGGCGCTTGCATAAAGATTCCGTTATTTTAGTAGTAACGGATTCAATGAGTTCTGTAGTAGCCGTATCGCCTGTCTCGGGGTCATTTGTTAAAGGGTCATATGTACAACAGTCATATCTGCACACTGACTCAACTGACTATTTTAAAAATAAATTGCTCGAGCCGGATTCAGTCATCAGTCACCAGCTTGTTTCGGCAGACAGTATTGGATTTGCCGAAGACAGCGCTACAGCCGGAATGTATTTTAAGGATTCCCTGGAAGTGTCTTATAAATTAAAAGGCATACCCAAAAAATATAAGTCGCTTTCCAAAGAAAATAAAAAAGAAACGTATCCCATATCGCAGTTTGTGTTCATAAACAGAAAACCAGTGTATATATCCGCCAACGGCTATTATTATGGTCCGCACGATTTAAAAATTACCGGGTTCTGGGCCTGGTGGGAAACCATGGCGACCATGCTGCCCTATGATTATTTACCTGACAAAAATAACATCCGGACGATTTCCAATACCACACCCGGTAACTAACAACTGTTAGTTTTTTTCTTCTTTTAACTGTAAATTGCAGGATGCACGGTCATCAGGATTTATTCGATCAGAAAATTGAGCAGGAGATCCGCATCGAGCCGAAAGACTGGATGCCGGATGATTACCGCAAAATGCTGATTCGTCAGATGTCCCAGCATGCGCACAGCGAAATAGTAGGTATGCTGCCCGAAGGAAACTGGATCACACGCGCTCCGTCGCTGCGCAGAAAAGCGACGCTCATTGCGAAAGTCCAGGATGAAGCGGGACATGGATTGTATCTCTATTCAGCAACAGAAACGCTTGGCATTACGCGCGAAGAAACGATCGAACAACTGCATGCAGGCAGGGCCAAATATTCTTCCATCTTTAACTATCCGACTTTATCGTGGGCTGATATTGGTGCGATCGGATGGCTGGTGGATGGCGCTGCCATCATGAACCAGGTTCCTTTGTGCAGGGCATCTTATGGTCCGTATGCCCGTGCCATGATCCGGATTTGTAAGGAAGAAAGTTTTCACCAGCGCCAGGGTTTTGAAATTCTGCTCACTTTAAGCCGGGGCAGTGAAGCACAAAAACGCATGTGCCAGGATGCCATTAACCGGTGGTGGTGGCCTTCCTTGATGATGTTCGGACCGAATGATGATGCTTCACCGAATTCGCAAAAGAGTATGCAATGGAAAATCAAACGGTTTACAAACGATGAGCTCCGGCAAAAATTTGTGGACGTATGTGCAGAGCAGGTAAAAACATTGGAAATGGAATTGCCGGATCCTGCATTAAGATGGAATGAAAATACCCGGCATTATAATTTCGGTGAGATTAACTGGGACGAATTTTATGAAGTATTGAAAGGAAACGGCCCCTGCAACAAAGAGAGGCTGGACGCCCGCAAAAAAGCGCATGAAAATGGCGCCTGGGTTCGTGAAGCGGCTGCTGCTCATGCGGCGAAAAAAAATGATTCATCCAAAACCCTTATGCATGGAAGCCAAACCGCATAGCGAAAACTGGCCGCTCTGGGAAGTATTCATCCGTGCCCGCCAGGGACTCGATCATAAACACGCCGGAAGTCTGTATGCCGCAGATGCACAAATGGCCATTGAAAATGCACGTGATGTATATACGCGCCGAAGTGAGGGAATCAGCATCTGGGTGGTAGAGAGTAAAAATATACATGCTTCAAATCCGGATGATGCAGGAGAATTCTTCGATCCGGCGAATGATAAGATCTACCGGCTTCCCGGCTTTTATCATCTTCCGGAAGAGGTGAAAAATATTTAACCGATGGATCTTCTTTCCAATTATATCATTCACCAGGCAGATAATGCTTTGATCCTTGGTCACCGGAACAGTGAGTGGACGGGCCACGGCCCTATTCTTGAACAGGATATCGCCTTATCGAATATTGCCCTGGATCTGATAGGCCAGGCAAGGAATTTTTACCAGCTCGCTGCCTCCCGGATCAATGAACAGGAACCCGGAGAAATGATTACGGAAGATGATCTGGCCTATCTCCGCGATGGAAACGAATTCAGGAATTTCGTTCTTGTAGAACAACCGAATGGCGATTGGGCAAAAACCATTCTCCGTCAGTTTTATTTTAGCAGCTTTCAACTGTTGCAATTACGGGAACTGTTGAAGAGTAAGGATGTTGAACTGGCCGCCATCAGCGAAAAGTCCATCAAAGAAACCCGTTATCATGTAAAATGGAGCAGTGAGTGGGTGATCAGGCTGGGTGATGGAACTGCAGGGAGCCATGCCCGCATGATCCAGGCGCAGCAGGATTTAAATCCATTCATCGCTGAATTATTTATTCCCGCCGATTTTGATTATGAAGCCGAATCATCCGGAGCCGGAATTTTACCCGATCAATTGGAAGATGAATGGTATCAGCGAGTCAATAAGATACTTGAAACCGCCACACTGCCCACCGTTACGGCAGAAAAAAAATCCATGCATATTTTGTCTGGCAGGAACGGTGTGCATTCCGAACATCTTGGATACCTGCTGGCTGAAATGCAATTCTTACAGCGCGCTTATCCGGGATGTCAATGGTAGTATGGAAGTATGGAAGTATGGAAGTATGGAAGTGAAAAGTCAATTAATGGACAGAGAACAAATCATACATATTTTGTCAGAAGTAAGGGATCCGGAGATTCCGGTGCTTACGATTTCCGATCTGGGCATTTTGCGGGCAGTTGAATATGTCAATGATCTCATTCAAATTCAAATTACACCCACATACAGCGGTTGCCCGGCCATGGAAGTTATCCAGGAAGATATTCGTGCCGAACTTGCAAAACACGGATTGAATCATGTTGAAATAAAACAGGTGCTTTCGCCTGCTTGGACCAGCGACTGGATGAGTGAATCCGGAAAACAAAAATTAGTAGCTTATGGAATTGCCGCGCCCGCTAACCATGCCTGTTTCCTGATCGGAGAAGACAAACCCGAATCCTGTCCTCTTTGTCATTCAAAAAATATTGAAATGATCAGCCGTTTCGGATCCACGGCGTGTAAAGCATTATATCGCTGCCTGGATTGCCGCGAGCCCTTCGACTATTTTAAATGTCACTAAAAAATTATTCATATGCCCGATGTCCTTTTTGAAATCAGGGATCAGATTGCCCTTCTCACCTTACACCGGCCGGATAAATTAAATGCGTTCAACCGTGATATGGCCATGGAATTACAGGATCATTTACTTGCCTGTGATGAAGATGATTCCGTCCGGGCCGTTTTGCTGACTGGCAGCGGACGTGCTTTTTGTTCCGGACAGGATTTGTCTGAATTTCCGGCAGACCGCCTCCCGGATTTTGAGAAAGTAATAGATGAATATTATAATCCGGTGATCCGGTTATTGAAAACCATCCGGAAACCGGTGATCTGTGCTGTTAATGGAATTGCTGCAGGAGCAGGCGCCAATATTGCACTGGCCTGTGACATCGTTGTGGCTGTCTCTTCTGCGAATTTTGTTCAGG
Organism: uncultured Bacteroidota bacterium; assembly: GCA_963759335.1. Classification (GTDB taxonomy): domain Bacteria; phylum Bacteroidota; class Bacteroidia; order Chitinophagales; family Chitinophagaceae; genus Puia. The sequence goes on along the minus strand of CAVWYU010000017.1, from coordinate 83,101 downwards.
CATTTTCGAAAATCGGACTGATACCGGATTGTGCGGGAACATTTTTTCTGCCACGACTGGTAGGATTGCAAAAAGCAACGGCCCTGATGATGCTGGGAGACAAGATTTCAGCTGCAGAAGCTGAGCGAATGGGTATGATCTATGCCTGTTTTGAAGAAGCTGATTTCGAAGAAAAAACAAAACAACTGGCGGCCAGGTTAGCCAGTCTGCCTACAGCCGCACTTATTTTAACCAGAAAAGCTTTATTGGAATCCTCCACAAATAATCTGGAAGAACAGCTGGAGCTCGAAAAAAAATTCCAGAATAAGGCTGGGCACACCCGTGATTTTATGGAAGGGGTTTCTGCATTTTTGCAAAAACGCGTTCCGGTTTTTACAGGCAAATAAAGAGGTTCTCTTTATTTATAATTTATCGATCCTTTGATTTCAGAATCGATCGTGTTCATGGGTCGTACGGGCGTTTTTACGCCTTTTATTTCTTTCTCAAGATTCACATATTCTGACTGCAATTCCAGAATCTGTGCGTGATTGTAAACAATCTCCTTCCTGAGTTCGGAAATTTTAAACTGCTTCTTCTGTAATTGACGGCTCCTCAATAAGTATCCGGTCAACAGAGAACCCCCGGCCAGCAGGATCAGGCTGAGCACATTCAGGGTAAATTCGACATTAAGCATAGTATCAGTTTATAGGGTTATTTGATTATTTCATCGATATGGCAAAGTTTTCCGTCCTGATTCATACCTTCTATCACAACACGGAATTTATTACTGATATCGTTATTAAAAAATACAAGACTTACTTTGCGGTTTGAGTTGTCCAGGCGCAGTTTCGGGTTCCAGTACAGCGTGGAACGATAATCCGTTGCCTGAAAATCTACTATCTTATTATCATAATGCTGATGATAAAACTCTCTGGCCGGGGTATAACCCTTTACGATGGCAAAGCCGGTTTTATTTTCCATGATGCTATTCTGATCAAGGGCCTGACGGCTTGTAATAGCAAGCGTTGGCAGTCCCTTCTGATTTGATTTTGGAAGAAATTTTATAAATAAGATTTCTTTCATATTCACGGATTTCAGATCATCCATAGCTACCGGTGTACCGTCGAGTGTAATATTCACGTTGCTGCGAAGCGCAAAACTATTTACCCGGTATGAGGCCAGCCTGGCATCTCCGGCAGGCATGTTTTCCTTTATACTGGCCGGGAACCGCAGATCAACAAACATGGTATTTAAATAGTGGGCAGCATTCTCTGAATTTTTTCCCAGTGAATCTCTGACCGGCGTAATGGCATAACTCATGGCCGGGACCGCAACAGAATAATCACGGCTCTCTATTAAATTTCCATTCATTTCTTTTTCGAGAATTACGTCCGGCACTTTAACCCATGAAAAAGAAGGTTCATCTGCTTTAGCCGGAGAAAGTGCAGGAAGCAATCCGGAATAAAGACTGATCTGTGCATTGTTATTCAGCTTGGCTGTGTGGTTGAATTTGTAAACAACCTGCACCGAGTCATAGAAAAACAAACCGTTCTTTCCAAAATTTCCATCTCCGTCAACCGGAATTTTATATACATTTTTCTTTCTGTCCTTGGTGATCATTAAGAGTGCCATGGAATCCTGCGCATCCAGGTCTGTTCCATTTTTTATTTCTCCCCGGATAGATAGAAAACCGGCATCTCTTGGATATTTTAGTTCGGGAAATTTACCACTGACAACCGTTTCCCAGCTAAATCTTCTCCATCCGTGTGTCAGGAGTAAAAGGTCCAGGTGTTCGTTGGCATTTACCGAATTGGTTAGAAAAGAAGCGGCACCGGGAATGGTTCCCTTCAGTTCACTTACCAGGAGGAAGTCTGAATAAATATTATTCGTGCTGTCATACCCAAGCCCTGCATCTGTTACAGAAATGGAGAGATTAGTCACCAGACTGTCGGGAATGGTCACCGAAATTTCATTACGTGCCCTTTTTCCAAGATTCACGGCTTCTTTCTTCATCTGGACTTTCGCATATGCTTTCTGGTTATTAATAAATACAACTCTTTCGGCCAGTGGAGACAGGTTCACGTCAAACGCCGTGAGCTGTAAAATCCCGCTGGGGAAAGCAGTTGCTGAAATATTTCCTTCAGCAACATTATTCTCAAGCATCACGCTATTTCGATAAACGACTTTCTGATTGACAGTACCAACGACAATGATTTTCGTCAGATTACTGGCATCGGCCGATTTTTCAAGTTTGTAATGGATCTGGTCATTATTAAAGGGATCGGCATGTAACACCAACCCGTTTGCTTTTGCGTCCGGAATCGGAGCTGTATGAATTTCTCCGTTGTTGTCGGTCCATGAAGCAGTATAGTGATCACCTGCCGCAGGTTTGAAAATAATATATCCCATTCCTTTATATGTTGTGGAGAATGAGTCTACAATGGTATTATTGGAACTTTTGAGTACTCCCTGCAGACGAACCGGTTTATTATACTGGTCGAGGGCCTCAAATGCAAGAATGGAAGAAACACCACTGATAAGGTCGCCACCTTCCGGAAAGAAGTTTATCGTTGTTTTATTTTTATCCGCAACCGGAGCCGCCCCTTCAATGGGCATCAGGACCGGAATATCTTTGTTATAAAGAAAAGCATTATCAAAATTCAGCATCCACTGCGTATATGCCTTCACGTGAATAACCCCGTTTTTTACCCAGGCCGGAATTTTGAAATAAGATCCGGCTCCTCCTTCCATGATCGGAGAAACGCTATGCAGCAGTAACCTGCCATCAACATCCGTCCAGTCAAAATAAAGATTTTTACTTACACCCGAAGGCCGGCTTTCGCTTATCAGATAAGCTTTCATCCAGATGGTCTCCCCCGGCAGGTATGTATCCTTGTCAAAATGAATATGGAGTTTTTCCTGTGGGAATTGACTGTTGTATACGCTTAAAGCGGAGTCGGGTGACTGACTAAACACGCTGTTTGCAAACAGGCATGCAGTACAGATTAAAAGGGTAAGTCGGTTCATTTCAAGGGTGTTGGATTATAACTACTAACTATAACATTCAGAAAACTCAAAAAGGGGCAGTTAAAAACTTACCCCTATTGCTTCATTTATCGATTTAATTTATCCATTAATAACATTACTATGCGTCAGATAATTTGTAGTCGGATGATATATAAACAAACAACTACCGTTCTTGATCGTCTTGATAATTTTCGGACTCATCACATTCGGCATAGCGGCACAACCCAGACTTCTTCCCATTTCACCATTATCTTTCAGATACTCAGGCGTGATATAATCAGAACCGTGTAATACAATATGTCTTTTTGCGGCCAGGTCATTGTATCCTTTTTCAAGACCCGTTACTTTTAATGAAAGACCATTCCTTCCAACATAGGTTTTCGATGTAACAAAAAAACCAAGGCTGCTTTTAAATGAATTCGCTTTATTCGAAAATGTAGTCGCATATTCAATACCGGAGTTCATACCATGCGATACATATGTGTTGAACAATAACTTTTTATGGGTAACATCAATAACATACATGCGCTTGTTGCTGGATGACTGTGTAAAATCACAAACGGTTAATACAGATGATTTTTGCAGCTTACCCTGTTTCATCAGATTGTGATAACCTCTCCATGCATATTCAAAAGCTTTTTGATTCAAACCCGATTTTGCAAGGTTCATGGAATCATACAGAGAAAGTGCCTGTTGTATAACCATCTTCACTTCAAAAGCTTTCTTTACTTCAGCACTTGCGTTAAAATCCGGCACTTTATCAACGGTAATCAGCTTTTCAGCCGCAGCCGCATTGATCTCCGGAGTGGTGTATTTAAAGTTTTTGAAATTGTTATTCGTTAAAACAGGAATATGATAGGTAGCTGCGACAACAGCAGTGCTTGTAGAGACGTCGATTTTTTTATGGTTGCTTGAAATCAGAACGGGCGATGTAATGACCAGGAGTGATACACTACTGGTAGATACGAGTTTAGACAACGTTTTCATGACGAAGGATTTAATTGTTTCAAAAGGTTCGAGTCGGATCAATCTGGATTTTCACCAGCGGCTTCTCATCAATACCACACAGGAGCAAAAAATTAAATCCTTGGTCTGTTCCAGGCGGGTTATGAGGGGATTCCTGGCTTATAAACGACAGCATCTGTGGGGATATTGCAATTATATAAGACCTGCATAACCATTTCGACCGGGATCTTTTTTTACGCTCCAGTATTGTAAAGAACTGAACCTGTTAATTCAAGCTTGGTACCAATTCATAAAAACAAAGGTCCGGATATGGGATTCCCTCCTCAATCTATTAACAATGAAGTGCTTAGGCAAGCGATATTTATCCAGACATGTGCATATCGATTTTGGTCTGCGACCCGATTTCTTCCCTCATCCGGAAAGTTTTTCCAAAATCAGGAATGATCAATGATAACTCTTGTCTGAATTTTTTTTGAATGTCCCCGGTTCCATTCCGGAAACCAGTCCGTCAAGTTTTTCGCCGATTACCCTGAGCTCACGCAGTATTAACCAGAATGCATCCGGGCTTCCGTCTCTGGTGGCCATTGTATGCCCGGATTCCTGGATAGAAAAGGATGTCACCGGCACCTTTGCTGAAGCTGCCGGAATAACAGACTTTATAAGGGCGGGGTCAGGAGACTTCTCCATATCTGTATGAAGAAGATCTTCAACGCTGACTTTGAAGAATTCACCCAGTTTCATCAATTCTGTAAGGCTCGGTTCGCTCTTCTGGTTCTCCCAGTTGCCGATGGTGTTGGCGCGTTTCCTGAAAAGCAGGGCAATTTCATCCTGATTATGATTTCCCTTTTTTCGGAGATATCGCAGATTTTTAGAAAATAGGCTCATAAAAATGCATTTTTAATATCAATTTAATTGCCATTTAATCAATATTATTGTGATATCACAATAATATATGACAAATATAAGCAATTGAATCAATTTTATACGGATTGGGATAATACCTTCGGGACAGGTTATTGAATCCCGATATGAGTGGCTGTTCTGGATATATAGACGATTTCATAAATAATGAAGAATATAACCAGGGCAGACTGAAATTTTCTGTTATTTATCTTCATTCCGAATAAACAGAGAATAAAGGAAAGGATGATCCGGGTATCGTATTCCCACCCTGAGTGTGAAAAATACTGCCTTCCCTTTAACAGGGTATCTATTACATCGAGCAGAAAACTGAAACCAAGAAAGGAAAAGAACCAATTCTTTCGGGCAAAGAAATAGGTCTTGTATGAATCCCCGTATTCGGTAATATTATTGGGAAAGATTACATAAGCAATCGCATAATAATTAATGATATACAACGTGACGAAGAGATATTCGGGGAAAGTCCAGACTTTAATCCCGGTCAGATTGTATTCCCACCACCAGAAATGAAGAATAAGCAGAAAAACGTACATCACCCAAAGCATGTGTACCCAGTAGGGCTGTTTCTTTCCGCGCTGAAGCAGTAAATTCAGGGAGGCCTGAATTAAATGGGCAAGGCTCAGGCCCAGAACGATCGCTAATACGGATTTTATATGGGTAAATGGATCCATACTGTTTATTGATTTCCTGTCTCCGGCACATCAAAATTGCCAGGCTACCCCAACAGCCGGGTATTGCAAAACTACTTCATACCTCCAGTCTGCCCTCAGGAATAATTTTGAAACCATCCTTACCTGAACGCCCAGTCCGGCCACCAGGGAAAGCCCGAATTCATGATCAGTTGCCGGGATGCTATAATTTCTGGTGTTGTTCGACTTGCTGGTATAGGCAGGTGAAATGCCCGCATAAAAATAGGGCTGCACGCGACTGGTTGTAAAATTATACTGAAAGGTAACAGGAACACTAAAGATCTGATAATGTGTATTCAGGTCATACAAATAAAAATAATCACTTCGTTCCTCTGTCGTCTTGATCAGACTTGCGTAATTGAGGCCAATATTGATGGACGTTTTTTTGTCGATCCGGGGAAGAGTAATGCGAAGAATAAAACTCGCCGTAAACTGATTCATATTTGCACCCGGCAATCCTCCTGCAAATATCATGGGTTGTATAAGGGTTTTCGGTTTTTGAAAGTAATTAACCGCTACACCGGGCGTTTCGCAATTATCGACTTTAGATATGAAGCCGGCTACGTCCTTGTCATTATAGCCAACGCGGCCGACCAGATTGGTTAATTTCTCGCAGGGCACTGCAATCAGGTTTAAATAATTATAAAAATTACCCTTTTGTATGATTTCACCCGTATTACGGCTCACCTCATCATAGAGAAAATAGAGAATTGTGTCCTTTTGGATTATATAAAAAACCCGGTCAGGCTTCCGGTAAGCATATAAATCGTATTCTCCTTTCACCAGCTGTTTCACAAAGGCCGTTTCCATAATGCTGTCCTCAGCCGTGTTAAGAAACCGCTTGCTTTTGTATATGTCTTTACCAGTGCCAAATCCAAGCAGATCGGATGGCCTATATTCTTTTAGGACAGATCCTTCATCCATTTTGAATTTAACAACCGTTGTCAGGTCGGATTCAAGGTCCGCTTTAATAAATCCTTTTAAAGTATCGTTGTTAAGCCTGACAATATATCCGGGATCAAAAATTTGCTGGGCGGGGAGACAGGAATAAAGTAAACATAAAATGACGAGGCATTTAATGAATTTCATGCGGGCAGCGGGTTAGTGTTGGTTAAAATAAGATAACGGGTTAATCGGTTCCATATTACAAATTTTTTTATTCATACAAAGAATAAAACGCAACTTGGGCCGGAATTTATAATGCATTCAACTGCCATACTTATTATTATAGGATTCCTGATTGGAATATTCGGAACCCTGATAGGCGCCGGTGGCGGTTTTATTCTGGTGCCCATACTTATTCTAACATATCCTGAATTGAGTACCGAAACGATCACTGCGATTTCGATAGTGATTGTAGCGGCGAATGCCATTTCCGGTTCAATCGCGTATGCGCGTTCCGGTCGTATAGATTTTAAAGCGGGTGTATTATTTGCCATGTTTACGATTCCGGGTTCTATTCTGGGAGTTTTAACCACTCAGTTTATTCCCAGAAATCTTTTTAATATACTGTTCGGCGTTTTATTGGTAGCACTTGCAGTATATCTTTTGCTGAGGCATGACAAGCCAGTCGTTTCTCCGGCGATCAATGAAAACCAAAGGAGATGGAAACATCATACTATTGAAGATGCTACAGGAATATCTTACAGTTATTCTTATAACCAGAACAGAGGAATTCTGATCAGTCTTCTTGTCGGCTATTTATCCCCTGTATTGGGAATCGGTGGCGGCATCATTCACGTGCCGGCATTGGTACAATGGCTGCAATTTCCCGTATATGTTGCTACGGCGACATCTCATTTTATTCTGGCTATCATGGCCACGGTAAGTATGGCCGTGCACGCCATCAAAGGGAGTTATAACGATCCAAAAATCCTGCACATGGTGATCGGATTAATTATCGGCGTGGTTCCCGGGGCACAAATAGGAGCCTGGCTTTCCCATAAAATTAAAAGTCAAACCATTATACGGGTTCTCGCTATATGTCTGGGATTGGTGGGGATACGTATTCTCTTCAGCTAAAACACACTGCCTGAAATTTTAATTATTGCCCAGACTGTCGGCAAACAGGTAAGGATCAATGGAGGCCTCTTTTTGTTTGGGGCCCGGATATTCATAAAAATCCAGCGCCAGAAATGAACGGGTTTCATGTACCTGCCAGAGCCAGAGCTTTTTATTGGGTACCAGTGTAATGTCCAGCTCCGGAATCATCTCTTTTACAAGTCCGTCCCAGCATGCTTTTTCCAGTTTTTGAATGGCACTCAGGTTTTCAGATCCTTTTGAATCCTTATCCGCCCATTGTCTGTGCGCAAACTGCGTATCCGTGTTGAGCAGTATTTCCTGTTGTGTAATATTCGGTTCCATTTTTTGGGGTTTTACGTCCTGCTTATTAGACGTTAAAACGATGGAAAAGGTAAACGCGGTTGCGCAAAATATTGTTAAATCCCATTTACAGTTGACGGTTGACGGTTGGCGGTTGACGGTTGACGGTTGACGGTTGGCGGTTGACGATAGAAGGCGTTGAGTTTTAGCTTAAAAAGTAATTAGTCCGTCCACCGGATGATCAGAAAAAATAATGGCCTCATCAGACTTCACTTCAGCCCCGGGATCCGGATTCAGTATTTTCAATTGAACAGTATGTTTTCCTTTCGTCAGATCATATTTCCAGCATAGTTCATTTCGTCTCGTAGTTAAATCCCGAAGGCAGTTCCGGTTTTTCTGTGAGCGTTCCGTCGATATATAACTCCGTTTTAAAAATATAATCCGACTTCCCCTGCTTACCCACCGCTTCACCCTTCATTACAAAACCGGTCCCTTCAAATTTGAAATTGAATTCATTCTCTGTGGCTGACCATTTCACCGGAATTTTTGCAACCGGGTATGAACCATCAAAACTTTTTTCAAATTTTACTGTCACCGGAGATTGTCTTTTGATTTCAACCATGTCCCCTTTTATAGTTCCGCCATTTCTGACTATATTTTGTAAAGCATGTTTCAATCCCACTTCGTAAACAGTGTTCAAAGACATCGTCGTGTATTTGAAGTTAATGGATTCCGCTTCCTTTAATCCCATTTTCCAAAAATCCGGAATATGATTATACCCCAGGATGGTGCCCAGAATTCCACCGGCAGTGGATGGATTACAATCTGCATCCTGTCCGCAACGTGTTGTAATCTCCAGCGTTTTCGTGAAGTCTTTCTCACCATATAATAATCCGATCACCACATAAGCCGCATTTACTTTTGCATCGATATTAAAAGGAGAGAATATCCCATCGGGACATCCGATATCATTCGCCCATTTTTTTTGAACTTCCAGCCAGCTTTGTTTCCAGTCGTCCGGATATTTTCTGTGCCATGCGATCACATCCTGTATGCACTGATAAAATTCACTTCGTGCAGGAATCGTTTTTAATGCTTCTGATATGATTTCGCTGATATCATCCGAACCAAAAGCGGTAGCGTACATGGCACCCACAAACACACCACCATACCATCCGTCTCCGTAGTTCATCATATGACCAATCTTATCAGAAATCTCTGAAGCACTGTTTGGCATCCCCGGGCACATCAATCCCGCAAAGTCGGATTCTATCTGGTAGTCGATGCAATCGGCGTGCGGGTTATTTTTCCAGTCACCGGACAATGGAGGATGAATACCATGTAATATATTATAACGGGCAGACTGGTTTGCATGCCAGAGACTATAACCCGCGTGTGCAAAGGCATTCGCAAAAGAATCCACCGGGGCGTCGAGTCCGTATTTTTCAAAAACATCCACAAAGGTCAGGTCCATATACAGATCGTCGTACAGTCCCGGATTATTCAGCATCGTTTCCTTCAGATATCCGTCGTACCATAACAGCGGTTGATAGTCGCCAATAAAAGTTCCCTGAAAGCGGAATTCATAAGGACCCCCAAACGTAACGCCAACCGTTTGTCCGGCCCAGCCGCCTTTTATTTTATTTTGCAATGCTTCTTTAGAAAGGATCAGACTCCTGGTTGATGATGAACTTTGAGCGATAACAGAAACACCAAATACAAGGGAAGAAACTAAAACAAAAATGTTTTTCATCCGGTAATTTTGAAAGAAGCAATATGAATATACTAATATTCTTACATCGCCTTCGCCTTAGCCTTAGCCTTCGCCTTCGCCTTCGCCTTCGCCTTCGCCTTCGCCTTCGCCTTTAGGTCCTAATGATTACCTTCGATTCTTATTCCGAATTCAAGCACTTCATGTCCGGAAATATTCTAATCATTGATGACGAAGACAAACTGCGCGGACTTCTCAGCCGGGTCATCCGCCTGGAAGGATTCAGCGTTAAAGAAGCATCCGATCTGAAAGGGGCAAGAAAAATGCTCGAAAAAGAATCTCCGGAGGTTATACTCTGCGATGTAAAACTACCGGATGGGAACGGCGTGGATTTTGTTCTTGAAACCCGTACCAAATACCCGGCTGTAGAGATCATTCTCCTCACGGCCTACGGAAATATTACAGACGGAGTGCAGGCGATGAAAAACGGAGCCTTTGATTACATCATCAAGGGGGACGATAATGAAAAGGTGATTCCCTTATTAAACCGCGCCATTGAAAAGGTACATTTGAAGAACCGCATAACGCATCTTGAATCGCAGGTCAAAAAAACATACGATTTTAATAATATTCTGGGGGAATCCTCTCTGATACTGGAAGCTGTGTCACTCGCTAAAAAAGTGGCTGCGACAGACGCAACCGTATTACTCATGGGTGAAACAGGAACCGGCAAGGAAGTCTTCGCACAATCAATTCATTATGGCAGTAAGCGGAGCCTGAATCCCTTCGTCGCACTAAACTGCAGCACGTTAAATAAAGAGCTGCTGGAATCTGAACTCTTTGGTCACAAGGAAGGTTCATTTACAGGTGCAACGAAAGAGAAAAAAGGATTAATGGAAGAAGCAAATACCGGCACATTATTTCTGGATGAAATTGGCGAAATGCATGTTGAATTGCAGGCCAAACTCTTACGGGTTCTGGAGACGAAGGAGTTTATAAAAGTAGGCGATACCAAAACGACCAGGGCCGACGTACGCATCATCGCAGCGACCAATAAACTTTTACTCAACGAAGTAAATGCAGGAAAATTCAGGGAAGACCTTTACTATCGTCTGAATGCCTTTACGATTATATTGCCCGCCCTGCGGGAACGCAAATCTGACATACCGCTACTCGCCGGTCATTTCCTGAAAGTCTATGCGGAAAAAACAAATCCCCGCGTGAAGTCCTTTGGTAAGGATTTTCAGGATGCACTAAAAAAACATGAATGGAAAGGAAATATCCGGGAACTGAAAAATATAATCGAAAGATCCCTGATCGTTTCCAACGACAGCGAGCTGACCATTGCCGATCTGCCCATGGAATTTTCAATAAATGACGGCCAGAGCAACCATGTATCTGCATTCGACCTCGCCAGTGTGGAAAAAATTCATATTCAACGGGTACTGATCCATACTAAAAACAACAAAACCGAAACTGCGCGCTTATTAAATATCGGCCTGTCTACTTTGTACCGGAAAATGGAAGAATATAATATTCCGTAACATGGCTGCAAAATTAAAAACCAAGTTAACCGCCGGATTAATCTTTCTTTTCGGAGTGATCCTGATATTCGGGATCCTCGGAACCATCAGCATCAACCTGCTGAGCCGTGACGCTGACCTGATTTTAAAGGACAATTACAAATCCCTTTCATATTGTAACACTATGCTCGGGGCGCTTGAAACGGTGGGCACCCGCAGGGACGCGATGGAAAAATTCGACCAGAATCTGAAATACCAGGAACAGAATATTACAGAACCGGGCGAAAGGGAGCAAACTGAACAAATACGAAAGAACTTTGAGGAATTAAAGGCAGATCCGAAGGACCCATCTAATTATAACGAAATAAGACAGTCCATACTTCAGGTGCTGGATCTCAATACCGCTGCGATCTACCGTAAAAACATGGTTGCGCAGGAAACTGCCCGGAATGCCAAACGCTGGCTGGCCATCATTTTTACCATCCTGATCCTGGTATCATTTACATTCATTTTTAATCTGCCTGGTATTATTTCCGGTCCGATACAATCCCTGTCGGATGGGATCAAAGAAATTGCAAATAAAAATTATAGTAAGCGGATCTATTTGAAACAGAAAGACGAACTGGGTGATCTGGCGATCGCCTTCAACGCCATGGCGGAAAAACTGGATCTGTATGAACATAGCAATCTGGCGAAAATGCAATTCGAAAAAAGCCGTATTGAAACGATTATCAACCAGATGCGGGATGGGATTATCGGGCTCGACGCCAAAAAAAATATTCTGTTTCTGAATCTCATCGCTCAAAAATTGATGGGACTAAAGGAGAGTGATATCGTGGGTAAATATGCGCCGGACGTCGCTCTCAAAAATGATCTGATGAGAAAATTACTCCAGACGGAGGAAGACAAAAAGGACCTGAAAATATACCTGGATGACAAAGAGGGTTTTTTTAACAAGGACATGCTCGATGTGAAGAATAATCAGGAGGTGATAGGGCAGGTAATCGTTTTGCGTAATATCACCATTTTCCATGAACTGAATGAAGCCAAAACAAATTTTATCGCCACGGTATCCCACGAATTGAAAACACCCATTTCATCCATAAAGATGAGTACACAATTATTATCGGATGAAAGAACCGGTTCGTTGGGCGAGGATCAGAAACAACTGATCAACAGTATTGATGATGACGCCGAACGTTTATTGAAAATTACCAGTGAACTGATCAATATGGCACAGGTGGAAACCGGAAATATTCAATTCAACATACAATCCGCGTCTATAAAGTCCATAGTGGAAGACGCACTCGACGCTGTGCAGATCCAGGCCCAGCAAAAAAATATATCGATAAAAACAACCATTGCTCCGGAGACACCCATGATCCGTGCCGACAAGGAAAAAACGACCTGGGTGATGATCAATTTATTGACCAATGCGATCAAATATTCATTTGAGTCTTCGGAGATTGAAATATATGTAAGGCCCGGGAACAGTCATGTGGAAGTATTAGTAAGGGATCATGGCAGAGGTATTGACGAAAAATATCTTGTGCGTGTATTTGACCGTTATTTCAAAGTGCCCGGCTCACAGGAAAGATCAAGAACCGGATTGGGTCTTGCCATTTCAAAGGAATTCATTGAAGCCCAGGGAGGAAAAATCTGGGTGCATAGCCAGGTCGGCGAAGGCAGCGAGTTTGGATTTTCATTTCCCAAAGACTGAGACAGGATTGAGGCAGGACGCAGGAGGCACAACGATTATCTAAGTAAAAACCTTTAGTGCCTGAAATCTTCTCATTACTTTAAAACGATTAACCAGCCTTTGTGAAAATCTTAGGTGAATTATGATTTATCTTAATATCATCATTCACCAAAACATGAGGCAATGAACAGAATCTTTCTTATCCCGGTACTTTTATTCTCCTCAATCTTAGCAAGCGCACAATTCAAAAAAAATGATATCCTGTTGGGGGGGAATCTTTCTTATTCTTATAATTCTGTTAACTACAAGTTTCTGCCAAACGGCCAGAACGACTATAAAACGAATAGCGGCAACTTTACGGTTGATTTCGGGAAAGCTCTGAATGAAAATACAATAGCCGGATTAACCCTTTCTTATTTGCCGTATTCAAATAATAATTATTCTATTGATGCGGGCATTCCAATTAAATATCATGATAATGGTTATGCTGTCGGTATTTTCTATCGGAAATATAAAAGCCTTGGAAAAGATTTTTATTTTTTCGGTCAGGCAGCTGCATTATATAACTGGTCAAATGAATCCGGAAAAGACAGCACGGGAAAAGAATTGTTGACAGGCTCTTCCTGGTCGGTTGGAATGGATTTCATTCCCGGTATTGCCTATAAAATTTCCAAGCATTTTTTTCTGGAACTTAGTCTTAACGAATTATTTAGTGTGAGATACTTTAAAACCCATACCAATACCCCGCAAACGAAATCTGAAAACGATATGTTGAACATTAGTTCAAGTCTGAGTACAGGCTTTTTGGCCAATTTGGGTATTGGTATGAGGTTGATTCTTTGATACTTTGATTTTCCTTTTTATTGGAATGAGCATACTTAGCACCCGATTCATTATCTTGGCAATCGATTTAGCCAGATGAAAAAAGTTATTTATTCTGTTCACATAATTGTCTTTTTCATACTAAGCCTTATTCTCTCCTGCGGCCCGGGAAAATCGCCGAACATCATAGCGACAGATTCACTCAGCATCTCACAGGGTCAGCAATTATTTCAGACGACTTGCAGCGGCTGTCATAATTTCCGTCACGACGGAATCGGACCCAATCTATCGGGCATAACAGAAACCGATTCAGTCGGCTGGATAAAAGAATTTATCCGAAATCCAAAGGCGGTGATCGATTCAGGAGGGGAACATGCAAAAAAACTTTTTGCAGATTACCATTCTGTCATGCCTTCATTCACCACATTGAAAGACGAAGAACTTGACCAGCTGCTTGCCTATCTGCACACACATAAAGCAAAACAAAAACTTCCGGACGATCCCAACGCGATCAAAAATCCGATTCCTGAAAAAATACCGGCATCGGATATACAGGTTGATCTGGAATTATTTGCGCAAATGCCGGCCAGCAGTGATAAGCAACCTCTTACCCGTATTAGTAAAATGGAATGGATAAAACCCGCAAACAGCTGGTTTATCCTGGATCAGCGGGGGAAATTATATAAACTGGTCAATAAAAAAGCGGAAACATGGCTGGACATTTCTAAGTGGAAACCGGCTTTTATAAACCAGCCCGGGCTCGCTACCGGTTTCGGCTCATTTGCTTTTCACCCTGATTATGCAGTGAACGGCATTTTCTATACAACACATACCGAAGCAGCGCATTCGAAAAAAGCGGATTTCGCCATCCCGGATTCCATAAAACAAACCCTGCAATGGGTGCTTTGTGAATGGAAGACAACAAATCCAAATGATTCTATATTCGGCGGAACCTGTCGCGAATTGATGCGGATCGATATGGTTTCAGGTATTCACGGCGTTCAGGACATTATTTTTAATTCGCAGTCGAAACACGGCGATGCGGATTATGGACAGTTATACATCGGTGTGGGTGATGGCGGGTGCACTGAAAATGGATATGCTTTTTTAACCCATCATCCGGACAGGATCTGGGGAAGCATTCTGAGAATCGATCCATTGGGGAAAAACAGCGCGAACGGCCAGTATGGAATACCCGCACAAAATCCATTTGCAAAAGCAAAGGATTCAACAACTGTCCGCGAGATATATGCGGATGGATTCAGAAACCCCAATCTCATCACCTGGACAAACAAGGGCATCATGCTCGCAACCAATATTGGCCAGGCGAGTATGGAAGCCATTGATATCATATTACCGGGACATGATTATGGGTGGCCCAATCGTGAAGGAAGATTTTTGATGTACCCTGATTCGAATATGAATAATATTTATCCGCTGCCTCCCAACGACAGCGTCTTCCATTATACATATCCCGTCGCTGCATTTGATCATGATGAAGGCAACGCCATCGCCGGCGGATACGCTTACGAAGGCAGGATGATCCCGCAGCTTCGCGGGAAATATCTGTTCGGAGATATCCCCGGCGGAAGATTATTTTTTATCAGTCTCGCGGATTTGAATCCATACAAAATGGCGCAGGTTAAAGAATGGTTTGTTTCGCTGAATGGAAAACGGTTAACACTTCGCAACCTGTGCGGCCAAAACCGTGTGGACCTCCGATTTGCGCAGGACGATAGAGGTGAAATGTTTATATTCACGAAACCGGACGGAAAGATTTATCGCATGATGAAACTTTCAAATATTCCGGTGGCCCATACGGCAACAAAATAAAATAACTGATCCTTGTTCAAGTCAAAAACAATTCAATGGGCACTCGTCCTGGTATCAGGCATTTGCTTTTATTTAGGTTTTAGTCTGAATGGGAATTTTGGCTTTCTGATCTGGATCGCTCCCATTCCTATTCTTTATATATCGCTGATGGTAAAACCCCGTCAGGCATTCGGGATCGCTTTTATTGCTTACCTGATCGGCAGGCTGAGCTGGTTTTCCTATCTGAAAAGCGTGATGCCGGTGGTGCCTGCTATCCTGCTTACCCTTCTGCTTCCGTTGATTTTCGCGCTGATCATTCTCGCCACCAGGAAAATAGTATTGAAATCCCAACACTGGTTTTCAGTGTTTGCTTACCCGGTACTATTCACAGCATTTGAATACGTCGTTTTTATCTTCTCGCACGACGGAACAGCGGCCAGCATCGGATATACTCAAAGCAATTATCTTTTCCTGATCCAGATTGCTTCTCTTACCGGCATATTGGGCATCAGTTTCCTGATCAGTTTTATCCCTTCTTCTCTGGTGCTGGCATATTATTTTAAGAATTCAAAGAAAACCGTATTTACACTGCTTTTTATTCTCATCCTTTTATTGGGAGACAGTATCATATATAGTCTCATCAGGCTGGGAAAACCAGGTGAAGGCAGGACGCTAAACATTGGTATGGTTACACTGGACGAAAGTTCTTATAAAGGAATTTATAAAAATGATCCCGCCATAAAATTAAAAGTAGCCGAATTATATCTGCAGGAAATTTCCAAACTGGCAGATCAGGGTGCGGAAATCATAATGCTCCCTGAAAAAGTCATTTTCGTGAATGATTCAACGATCAAAGCCATCCTTGACAGATTCACAGAACTTGCCGTTAGCCGGCACATCCTTATTATTATCGGAGGATACAAAGTGCAACAAGGTTCTTCGTTTAATAATGCCTGGGTCATTTCAGGCGACGGAAAATTATTGGCGGATTACCAAAAAGTAAATCTCTTCAAAGGCGAAGTATTGGATGGATGTAAGCCCGGAAACCGCATAGCGATTTTCCAACCGGGCGCTTTCCACGAAGGCGTTGCCATTTGCAAGGACATGGACTTTCAGCAATTCATTTTGGGCTACAGTAAACAGAGTCCGGCTGTTCTTTGGGTGCCCGCCTGGGATTTTGTGATTGACGGATTCCTGCATTCCCGGATGGCCATGATGCGCAGTGTGGAAGGCGGATTTGCACTGGTCAGAAACGCCCGGCAGGGCCGGCTTACCATCAGCGACTGGCGGGGAAAAGTTTTATATGAAGCCAACAACGAAAACGGATCTTATACAATCTTAACCGGAAAAATTTCCGTTGCACCCCATCCTACTCTGTACGCCCGCGCAGGAGACTGGTTCGGGACCATCAATTTATTCGCAGCACTCGGATTTATCATTTTTCTTTTTGCAGGAAAAAAATCCCCGTCCGACTGAGCGCTTATTTTACCCGCATATATGTCTCAATATTCAATCTGTTTATTTTTAACGAGTCGATTTTTTCAATGCCGGTCTGTGTCAGCATATCATTTCTGAACGCCACCGTAAAAACGAAATCATTGCCTTCCCAGGCCCTGTCGCTGCAAAATTGCAAATGCTCGGTATACATACTGTCGGATAAAGTATAGGTTCCCGCGCCTGAAGTATAAAAGGCGGCAGTGTCCTTCCCTTTGCTCAGATCATGTCCCACGAAAGAAAAATGAGTGCCGTTAATGACCTTTAGGAATTTTTTGCCCCTTGTATAATCGGTCGTAGTTGTATCCTTGCCTTGTATAGTTGTGCCCGTAACCAGCTCCCAGGTTCCCACCATCGGGTTTTCAGCAACAGCCGATTTATCTTTTTCCTGATTCATCTCACATCCCTGAAGGGTTAACAGAATGAAGGCCGCAAACGTTAGAAATTTCATTGGTTAATTTATTTGCTGTGAAAGTTAAACATTTCCTGTAAGCAGAAGAAATGTATTGCGTTTTAACGCAGGGGCGTGCATACACATCAAAGGCACTCAGTCGTCATCAGGATAACTTTTGTTCTAATTTATCCTTAACAGGTATACCCGGTTTCGCTTACTTTACATTGTCACCCGGACAAAAGCTGTATGAAACAGATACCGGAGATGAATTCGACAGGCTGACCCTCTTAAAATAGTCTAAGCATCAATCCTACCCGCGGCCGGTCTCAACAGACCGGCCTTTTTTTGATGTTCATGTCCATCATTCTATTGCTTACATTTAGTAAGGTATTAGCCTGTATGCGAACCTCCATCCTTAAAATAATTTTCTTCCTGATTTTCCAGGCTTTATTCACCTGTGGACACGGACAAAATTTCAATCCTTATTATAATTTCAAACAGCTTAATGTTCAAAATGGGCTGGTACAAAATATCGTTTACCATTTCCTGCAGGATAGCAGAGGTTATATATGGCTGGGCACACGAAACGGCATTACATTATTTGACGGTATCCGTTCCGTAAAATTTCAGCAAGCGGACAATGACAAAAACTCGCTAACGGGTAATTTTATTACGCGCATACTCGAAGACTCCGGTCATACGGTGTGGATCGGCAATAATGCCGGCATCGACCGGTTTAACCAGGTTGACAACAGCTTCACTCATTTTGGCATTCCTTCGGACGACGGACATAAAGAAAATACATATTGCGTATTACTGGGCTTCGCCAACGCACATGACCTGTGGTTCATTGATGCCCATGCCAAAGCCATCAAAATTTTTAACACGGTTACAAAAACATTCCGGTTTGTTTTTTCAACGGATGCGGTGGATGGTGTCATGTATTCCGAACCTACCCGGGGCGTCGTACAAATATGGACCTACTTAAGTATGAGCACCACTCATCTTGCTTTCAAAAACGATTCGCTGATGAGCCGTCAGTCTTACTTCGACGGTGATAAAAAATCCGGACAGCCTTCCCTGTTGATCTTTCATGTTCTTTGTAAAAATGATTCCGTCGCGTGGCTGTCGACTGCCCGGGGATTGATCGAACTAAATCCAAAAACCGGGAAGTACACCATTTATGATAATCTGAATAATGAACCGGTAACCGAATTAAGATACCTGGCAGAATCTCCGTCAGGATTACTGTGGATCGGAACCGGTAACGCCGGTGTCTTCACCTTTGATCCCCATCAGAAAAAATTCATCGATCATTTCCGGAATGAAGCACTGGATCCATTCAGCGTCTGCAGCAATAATATTGTGTCCATGTATTTCGACCGGGTAGGTAATATATGGTGCGGGAGTTATGGAAACGGTGTCAGTTATGCGCATGTCGAAAATAATTTTTTTTCAAAACATCTTTCCAAGACTGAAACGGATCACTGGAAAAAAGAAAATATTATTTCCTGGCTGGGCCGGGA
This sequence comes from uncultured Bacteroidota bacterium, assembly GCA_963759335.1. Taxonomy (GTDB): domain Bacteria; phylum Bacteroidota; class Bacteroidia; order Chitinophagales; family Chitinophagaceae; genus Puia. The sequence goes on along the minus strand of CAVWYU010000017.1, from coordinate 64,216 downwards.
TCTGCAGGGCAATACATGGTGCATGATTCAGGATGTAGGAGGATTCTGGCGTCTGGATTCATCATTAAAACTCACTGCTTACCGGCAACCTTTGCTGGAAAACGGGAAACCATTTGTCGCATTTGTTTACCAGATGCTTTTTGAAGGAAAATCCTATGCATGGTGTACGACTGACCGGGGATTGTACTTGTATAATATCATTACCAACCGGATCAGACAAGTTGAATATCCGCGTTTGTCCAATACGCTGTTTGGAAGCTACTGGTCCAAAGTAATCATACGACTGCAGGACAGCTCCATATTATTTTCAACATTCGGTGGCATTTATCATATCCGAAAAAAGAATGGCATCGAAACCATCCAGCCATTTTCAGCTTTTTCTCATGCGCCGGCCAGGGCCTTTGACATGCTCTATGAAGACAGTGCTCAGCAGGTGTATGTAAAAGATACTGAAGACAGCCTCTATATAATTTCTCCGTCCGGAAAAGATGGCGATTATGAAATAAAAAAAAGAATTTTATTCCTTCCTGAAATTTTTCAATTTCAGGAAACAGGACCTGTTATTTACCTGGCGACCAATGCAGGATTGTTTCTGCTGCATAAGAATAATCTGACGATAGAAAAATCTCCCGTCAATCGCATATTGCCATTTACCAGTATAAAAAATTTACTGGTGGAAGGAAATAATATATGGTTATTTGGAGAAAAAGGTCTTTTCCTCTATCATGTTACCGATCAGACCGGCCGTTTATTTTCCATAGAGGACGGTTTGCCTGACAATGAATTTAAAGAATATACATTCCTGTATACACATTCAGGAAATTGCCTGGTTGGGACAAACAATGGCATTCTTTCCTTTTATCCGGAAAAATTAAAAGATGAAGTCTATCCGCCGCGGGCACAACTGATCAACATGTATGTGAATGATTCTTCCACCGGTTTTATTGCAAATCCGCAGGATTGTTCAAAAATCGTTCTTGAACATGATCAAAATACTTTTTCCTTTGACTACTCGTGCATTAGTTTTCAGCACGTGCAGGAATCCGTGTACGAATACAAGCTGGACGGTTTTGATGAACACTGGATACGGGGAGGAACGACAAACTACACACGTTACAGCAGGATCGCGCCCGGCAATTATACTTTCCGTATCCGCGCGATCGATGCCAAAGGAAAAGTAAGTCCTTACACGAAAAATCTTTCAATTAAAATCAAAAAAGCATTTTGGCAAAAAACCTGGTTCAGGATCATCATGATTGCAGTGATCGGATTCCTGATCTGGCTGGTTGTAAAATGGTATTTAAATATCCGGATTCGTAAACAACAGGTTGAATTTGAAAAATTACAGGCAGTAGAAAAAGAAAGAACCCGTATAGCAACGGATATGCATGACGACCTGGGTGCGGGTCTTTCAAGGATAAAGTTCCTGAGTGAGACCATTGAAATGAAAAAGCAACTGGAGCAGCCTATTGACGCAGACGTCAGCAGCATCGGCAACTATGCCACCGAGATGATTGGAAAGATGGGAGAAATTGTATGGGCACTGAATGAAAAAAATGACTCGCTCAGCGACCTTTTATCCTACACGCGCGCATACGCTGTTGAATACCTCCTGAATAATGGTATCCAGTGTCAGGTGAATGCACCGGCCGTTTTTCCTTCCATTTTTGTAAGCGGTGAATTTCGCCGCAATATTTATCTCACCATAAAAGAAGCGCTTCATAACATTGTGAAACATGCAGGTGCCGTGCACGTAATCGTCAATATTGAAATTGATAAGATTCTCCTGATCGGGATTCATGACGACGGTGTGGGGTTCAACGGAATGAATATCCGTCCATTTAGCAACGGATTGAATAATATGCAAAAGCGGATGAAAGATATATCGGGTCAGCTGGAGATCATCCATGAAAGAGGAACCGTGATCATATTGACAGCGCCTCTCCAGATATAACTTTCATTCTATTGCCGGATACTGGTAATCAAATTAATTTCAGTCATTCAATGCCCATTACGCTGGCCATAGTAGAAGACCTCGATGAAGTGAGGGAGGGATTAACAAACTTCCTGGCATTGGATCCTGAATTTAAAGTATTGGATACTTATAAAACGGGGGAAGAAGCGTCGGTAGATATTCCGATTCTGCAGCCGGATATCGTGATCATGGATATTAACCTCCCGGGTATGAGCGGCATCGAATGCGTTCGCATCTCCAAGAAATCAAATATTCCTACCCAGTTTATGATGTTTACTGTATATGAAAATGACGAAAAGGTATTTGAAGCTTTAAAAGCAGGCGCGTCCGGTTATCTGCTGAAAAATACCGGTCTGAGTCATATTGTCGATGCACTGAAGGAGCTGCATAAAGGTGGATCGCCGATGAGTGCGAATATTGCGCGCAAACTGGTCAATAATTTTCAGGAAAAATCCCAGTCCGAAGCAGCCACCCATTCCAAAATCCTGTCGGCTCGTGAAAACGAAACTCTTCATCTGCTATCACAGGGATTGTTGTACAAGGAAATCGCCGAACAGCTGGGTATTTCAACCAGCACCGTCCGTCAGCACATCCACCGGATATATGAGAAGCTTCACGTTCAAAACAGAACAGAAGCGATCAATAAGGCCTTCCGGAAACACTAGCATTTTAAAGTTCGCTCCCCGCATGGTTCATTGTGCGTAATCGTTCCGCCATTAGAGCACAGGCTGGCAAAGCAGTTAATGCTCCGGGTATTATTCTTTGACGCGTAACTTTTGTTCTATTGTCTGTCTATAATGGTTTATATACCTTTTAAGAAATTTTGTATGAAATCATTTTACTGTCTGTTGCTGATCCTTTACCCCGCCTGCGTTTTTTGCCAGCAGGACAGCGTCAGCACCCAAAGCGTAAAACAGGATAGTATCCCCGCCGCTGCTCCAAAACAAAAAACAGAGCAAAAGCCTCATCATAGCATTGGACTCGGAATTAAAGTGGGTCTGAATTTTACAAATATCACCAGTGCCTCTTCTATCAGCAACAGCAGCGAAACCGGATATCAGGTAGGTTTGTTTCTGGATCCGGGTTCCAGCTCAGTCCTGGGGTCAAGAACAGAACTGCTCTATTCTCACCAGGCATATAACTTTTCAACGGGAACGACTACGGGCAAGAACTATCTGGATTATATCATGCTGGCACAGCTGATGGCAATAAATATCACCCATTTTGTTCAGATACAAATCGGCACTCAGATAGGATATCTTTTGAGTGCAAAAAGCGACAGCAATAAAGTTTCTACCGGCATTGCACAGGCGGATAAAGCCCTGGATTATTATAACCGTATAGATTTTGGATTTAGCGGTGGTTTGGAAGTACGGCCTTTTATGGGGATCCTCGTGGGTGCGAGGTATAATTTAAGTATCACGAATCTCTACAAAATCCCAGATAACAGTTCGCAAACTCCACCATCCTTTGTACCCTCAACCAGTGATCTCAATTTTAAGAATAATCTTGTTCAGGTGTATGTTGGTTACCGGTTTTAGACGCCCAACGCTTACGCGGAACGCGGAACGCCCATGCGAAATGTATTTGACCCTTCTCTATAGTCTTCATTTTAATCCACACCATTACCCTTATCCCGGACCTGAAAGAGAATCTCTTTCAGGTTTTTTTATGCTGAACGAGTAACGCCCAACGCTCAACGAGTTTCATCGATTGCCGGTCAACGGTCATCGGTCATCGGTTATCGATTATCTGAATCAGAATTGAAAATAAATAAACGAACTGCTCGCATTCTGACTTAACATGATCAGCAGAATCATGACGGACCAGGCAATGCCCAAAAGCCACCAGGGCATTTTACCGGCCACCTTCAATATCATCGTATTCCTCATCAGCCAATGAGAAACCACCAATCCGATCGTAATAATGATCACTTTAGAAATGTCCATATAACTTAATACCGCAGTTCCTTTGGGAAAATTGACGAACATAGAATGTAATATCCTCCAGGCCGAACTAAAATCCGGTGATCTGAAAAACACCCAGGTTACATTGACCAGGAAAAAAGTACAAAGAGCCAGCAGGAAATTTGTAATATTTCTGGGATGATTTGTTTCAGGCGGAAAAGATCCTTCTACCGGCTTTTTAAAACTGGGACCAAAAGATGCTTTTACAAGCGTTTCTTCGGATGTCACAAACATCGGTATCCCTTTTGATTTGTTGCGCGCATCACGAAACGCTTTTTCAACCCATAAATAAAATCCGTGGAGAGCACCCCATACGACAAAGGTCCAGTTTGCACCATGCCAGAGTCCACCGAGTAACATCGTAATCATCAGGTTGAAGTAGGTTCTGAGTTTCCCCAACCGGTTTCCTCCAAGAGGTATATACAAGTAATCTCGCAGCCAGGACGACAGGGTAATATGCCAGCGGCGCCAAAAATCTGTAAAGCCGACTGCTGCGTAAGGGAAAAGGAAATTCTGAGGTAAAGTAAATCCAAGACATAAAGCGGCACCGATGGCGCAGGAAGAATAACCCGCAAAATCGAAGAATATTTGTCCTGAAAAAGCCAGGACCCCCATCCAGGCATCCACTGTCTTCAACGGATCTGTTGCACCAAAAACCGTATTTGCGGGTCCCGACAACATACCATCTGCCAGAAAAACTTTCATAAACAAACCAAGTGAAAGCAAAAACAGACCCTGCATCAATTGCTGACTGTTTGCTTTACGGGGCGTAAGAAATTGAGGAACCAGTTGTGGCGGACGAACGATCGGACCAGCCACCAGATGAGGAAAAAATGTCACGAATAAAGAAAAATCAAGCAGCGATTTCACCGGCTTGCTTTCCTTTCTGTACATGTCAATGGTATAACAAAGTGTGGTGAACGTATAAAAAGAAATACCGGCCGGCAGTATGATATTGGGCTTTGCCGGGTGAAAATTCACACCCAGCGAATTCACGAGATGCGTGAAATTTTCTAAAATAAATCCACCGTATTTAAAATAACAAAGCATACCCAGATTCCCGATCAGGCTGATGACCAGCAGTAATTTTTTCTTGTGTTTATTTTCCTGGGTATATAACGCCCTGCCTACAAAAAAATCCACGAGTGTGGAAAGCCACAACAAAAGAATGAATGGCGGATTCCACGCAGCATAAAAAACATAACTCGCCAGCAGAAGATTGATTTTTTTGGTCTTCCAGGAAAAAGGAAGATTATGCAAAATCAAAACGATGGCGAAAAAAACCAGGAATGTGTATGAATTAAACAGCATTGTCGGGATATTAAGGGTTATAAAACGTTATCGTATATTCTACTAATTGTTAAATGTCCAGCCTTTTTCTTCTTTCAGTATTTTGATCAGATTCTTCGTAAAAACAACTGCCTGCCCGGGACTCAGATGCGATGATTCGGGGCATTCAAAATCCGCAATCGCCGGGTAATCTTTGTAGTATATACCCTTGCATCCGGTGGCTGCTAATAATTTGTCCCAGTAAACCGCCCTGGGATAAAATTTCTGTTCATCAGCCCAAACCTGTCCGCTGCTGGGTGTACGGACAAATAATACTTCCCCGCCTCTTTTTTGAATCTTATCCACGTCCGTTTTAATTAACTGTATGACCGAATCCAGTTTCTTACCGGTTATCGGAGGATCAGGATTCATCTTTTCAAAAAAGGCCCAGATCCCTTTGACCCGATTTTGCAAACTGGTATCGGAAAGAAATTTCGGAGTCATATACGATTGCCGCTCCAGACTGGTCCTGTCAAATTCCGGAGGGAATATCACATCCGGAAAAACGCCAGCCCTCTGAGGCAGATGCAGGAGAGGAAGCATCGCATTAAAAGAATAGTTATCCTGGTCCAGAAAAGCAAATGCGGATTCAAGTACCCGATCAACCTGAAAGCTGGCTCTTTGCGTGGGTGAAATTTTGTGGAAGTATTCAACCCGCTTGCCAGGCCCTTCATCCTCAAATGACGAAGCGGTAAGAAATATTTCTTCCGTCACGTCCACAACCAGTTTGCCTTTAAAATTTGAATCGTTCGCGAGATCGCGCAATACCGGAGCGGGGCTGCTACCCACGCAGGCGAGTTGCACTGCATAATTACCCGTCATCTCCTGCCATGTAGGAATGTTGAGATCAAATTTGATTCTCGATGATCCAATAAAAACCGTGGCCTGGTCTTTAGGCTCATACACTTTTGCGCGGGTATAGGCCCATAACGCTTTGTTATCATCATAAGATGTATCAACGCCCACGTGCCGCAAATAGATCTCCCAGGACAGAGCCGCAATGATAGAAAGGACAACGGCCAGTAATCCCGCTTTTATGAACTGTGATTTTTGCATATGCCTATTGAGATATTGAAATATTTTTTGAGGGCCACTCTTTTTCCTTTAATTCCTGAATAAATGCCTTCGTGTAAATGACTGCATCCGACGGATTCAAATGCGACCATTCGGGACAATCAAAATGGTCCGTTGCCGGATAATCGGAAAAATAAATCCCCTTGCAACCTGTCAATGTTAACAGCCGGTTCCAGTAGTCATCCCTCGGATACCACTTCGATTCTTTTGCCCAATACAATCCGTTGGACGGTGTACGAACGAAAAAAACCTGGCCGCCCCTTGCTTTTATTTTATCAACATCTCTTTTTACAGAATTGAAGATCCCATCCAGTTTTTCTTTGCTCAGGGAATCAAATGGCTGGTTCAGACCATACGCCCAGATTCCCCTGACCGCATTATGCTGATTTGTATCCGCCACAAAATCCGGAGTCATAATGTTTTGCCTGTCGTAATTTACCAGTGTAAATCCCATCGGGAAATGAAGACCGGGAAATACGCCGGGTCTGGGAGGGATGGGAAGATTATCAATCATACCGTTTATGGAAAACCAGTCCTGATCAAGGAAAACAAATTTGGATTCCAGCACATGATTCACCTGGAAACTGAAACGCTGGGTCGGTGTACGGTTATGATAATAGGCGATCTTTTTATTCGTACTGCCGTCATAAAAAGCAAATTCCGAAAAAAACGTTCCTTCCGTAACATCCACTACCACATCTCCCTTAAAATTTGTGTCATTGGCCAGATCTGTGAGTACTGCCCTGGGACTGCTTCCTACGTTTGCCAGCTGAATAGCATCTTTCCCGGTAAGTGCACGCCATGTGTTTATATCCAGATCATATTTGATCCTCGAAGAGCCGATAAAAACGGTGGCTTTGTCTGCCGGCTCATATACCATGGCCCGCTTATCTGACCACAGTGCTTCATTGTCATCGTACGTCAGCTGATGACCCTGATGCCGCAGATGAAATTCCCAGGAGAGGATTGCAATCAGGGATAATGACAAAGCCAGTACGGCTGCCCGGATAATATTCGGATGCATGGATCAGGGTTAAAAAATGAAAACAATAAAATGTAAAAAGAAAATAAATATCGTGCAGGGTACATGATCAGGAATGATTCACTCGCACGATTGACTGCCGGAGATCCTGAAGTCTTATGAAAATATAGTAAAATTCAGACCCGCCGAAATGTAAATTTTGTAACTGGCGGATATCCGCCCGGGTACTTATAAAGACGGATGAGTAATAAGCTGAAAATCACTCCCTTCCAATTATTCGTTTTTAGCGGATTATTTACTAACTGGCGGTTCAGCTTGCTCTCTTTTCCTGCAGCAGCATATTAACAGCATGATCAAAAGAACCCGCACGAATCACTTCACCGGCGTTCACGAAATAGATCTCATCTGCATTCTGAATGGTATTTAAACGATGAGCAATGATCACCCGTGTCGTTTGCCTGGGTAATTTATTGAGAATGTCGTCCAGTATTTTCTCCGTCATCGTATCGATATTGGCTGTTGCTTCATCCAGTATGAGCAGGTCCGGATTTCTTAAAACAGCGCGCATAAAAGCAATCAGTTGCTTTTGTCCGAGGCTGATGCTCTCACCGCCTGAGCTCACGTTTGTATCCAGTCCGTTTTCAAAAATATCCAGCAGTCTTTGCAGATTCGCGTTTCTGATCACCTCTTCCAGCTGCGCATTTGAAAAACCGATGAGTTCTTCATTGCCATACAAAATATTATCCCGCACGGTGCCCGTAAACAAAAACGGTTCCTGCAGAATAAATCCGATCTTCTTGCTACGTTCCTCCGGTTCATAAGCCCTGATGTCTTTACCGTCCAGCAATACGGTGCCCCGAACCGGATCGTATAATCTCGCGAGCAGTGAAGCAGTGGTTGTTTTACCACCACCGGTCGGACCCACCAAAGCATAGGTACGGCCGCGCCCGAGTGCAAAATTAATATTGTGCAAAATCTCATCTCCGCCTTCGTATCCAAAATGCACATCCCTGAATTCTATCAGGGCATCCGATGTCTGTTTTTGGTCATTATGCAACACCGGCAGGTTTGATTCCAGGTTTAAAATATGGGATATCCGGTCAGATCCGGCCATCGCCACCTGGAAGTTTGTCCATAGTACCGCCAATTGCCGAAGGGGATTATAAAAGTTCGTGGAATAAGAAAGATAACTAACCAGTAATCCAATCGTAAAACGACCTGTGGAAATCAGGTAAATGCCAACTGTCAATACGATTAACTGCCCTGTGCTGGCAAAAAATCCATATACCGGGGTGAATGCGCTGTTTGAAATACCGGCGGCCTTTGCAGCAACATAATTTTTTTCATTCACTTCTTCAAAACGTTTCCTGAAATAATCCCGGCGGTTAAAAGCAATGATCACTTTAAAATTATTCAGGCTCTCCTGAATCTCCGAACTCAATCCGCCCGTCGTTCTCATGCTCACGGCATTTTTTCCCTTTACCCATTTCGAAGTAGCCTTCGTAAAAATTAATATCATCAACCCCGGTACGAGTGTGGCAATGCCCAATCTGAAATTAATGGCGAGCAGGAATATTCCGGCACCGATCATGGTCATCATGGTTCCGATAAACTGCATCAGCGACTGGGAAAAGAACTGGTTTATTTTATCGGTATCATTGTTGATCCTGGATATCAGATCCCCCGCTTTATTCTGATTAAAAAATGCAACAGGTAATTCCTGGAGTTTGTTAAAAACCGCATTGCGGAGTTTGAACAGCATGCGCTGACCGACACCACCCATCATTCTGGTTTGAGCATAACTGGATGCAAATGCGATCAGCGCCATACAGATCAGCAAAACGGTGTTCATCAGAACCCCGTGATAATCTTTATGTATAATATATTTATCAATCGTGCGGCCGATGATGTATGGATTCAGCAGGTTCATGGCAGAATTCGTCAGAATAGCCAAAAGGGCGAGGATCAGATTTGTCCTTTCATCCTTTATCAGGAGCAGCAGTTTACCCAGTATACTCAGTGTGGATGCTCTTTGCTGTTGTGCAGAGACATCATTGAGGTTGTAGTTCATTGGTGCTTTGTTGGGAATTATAAATCTGAACATATTCGGGACTGGTCGCCATCAGCTCCGGATGAGTACCCGTTGCCACGATCTCCCCTTCCATCAGTAAAATAACCTTATCATATTTTTCTATAGAAGCAATTTTTTGCGTAACCGAAATCAGCGTAATTCCCGGGTAGTTCTGTCTGACATTTTTTAAGATCTTTTTTTCCGTATTGCTGTCCACCCGCGCGGTAAAATCATCCAGTAAAAGTATTTTCGGATTCACGGCCAGGGCCCTGGCCAGCATAATCCGTTGCTTTTGTCCGCCGGAAAGATTGCTGCCTCTCTCAGATAATATGCTGTTCAAACCCTGAGGTAATGATTGAATAAACTCCGTCAATTCAGCTGTTGCAATGGCTTTCTCAAGTGACTCATCGGTGACGAGATTGCTAAACGCGATATTTTCCCGGATACTCATATTGAATATGATACTGTCCTGTAAAACGAAAGCAACATGCCGATAGAAATTTTCTTTGACGTAATCCTGAATATCATAACCGTCATATTCAATCGTTCCTTCGCTTTGTTTGGTCAGGCCGGTCAGCAAATAGAGTAATTGTGTTTTTCCGGCTGCCGTCGGTCCGATGATCGCCGTGTCTGACCCGCTGTCCACTTGAAAACTGACGTCTTTTAATGCGGGTTTCTGACCATATAAAACGGATACATTCCGAAGTGAAATATTTCCCTGCGGCGGATCCGTAATCCTGCCCGTCTCTATGGACTCCGGCAGTTCCAGTACTACGCTGAGCCGGTGATAACTGGCTGTGGATTGTGCAATGATATTGCTCATAAATCCGATCATGATGATCGGAAAAATCAAAAGAGCGAGATAACTGTTGAATGCAGCAAAATTTCCCAGCGTCATTTCGTTGATGATTACAAAATGGCCACCCAGCGCCAGAATGGTGATCCCTCCTAAAGTTGCCGTGAATATGATGATGGGAATCAGCCAGGCAAACAAACGGAGGATACTCAGACCCAGACTTTTTGCTTCCGTATTGGCAGACAGGAATTTTTCGTATTCAGGTTGTTGTGCATTCACCACACGAATGAGAGCCGCACCGAGTATACTTTCATTGATCACTTTATTTAACCGGTCGATGACTTCCCGGCCTTTTATAAAAATAGGCCGCACTTTTTTTGATACATAAAAGAAAACCGCACTGATAATGGGAATGATGATTACAATCGCCGATGCCAGTTTCCAGTTGATTGAAAACAGCATGATACACGCACCAATAATGATGATCAGTGAAGAAGCGACGGTAACAATGGCCTGCGAAATAAATGTTTTGACCGAATCCACATCAGCCGTCAGATAGGTCAGTAATTTTGACGGATTGGATTGTTCTATTTGAGCATAACTCTGCGTGGAGATCTTCGAAGCCAGCCGGGCACGTAAATCTCTGGCTACCCGTTCCGATGTGTTCGTCTGGATGATACTCTGACAGAAAGTAAAAATAAATATGACGATGGCCGCCGATAAAAATTTAATAAGCAAAGGTTCCAAAACATAGTGTGACGGGAATGCATCAATTCCAGATGCAATGATCCTGGGTAATATCAAATTAATTCCATTGCTCAGCAGGGCAAAAAAAATGAGCAGAAAAATCATTCCCCGATAGGGCCTGAGTAATTTGGATATTCCCGGAGGTTTTTTCTTCTTATTTCCAGCTGGGACGGATTTATTTCCCATCATTACCATCATTATTTGAAATGCAAAACTAAGATCGTATGATGATCCGGGACAATTATTTATTAAAATAAATAACAAACATCTGTTACCATTTGCATGTTATCCAAAACGTATTGTCATTTATCCGTTCCGGAGGGCCAGTAATCATAGGGAAGCAGACTGGCCATTGTTTCCCACCAGGCCCAGAACCCGGTGATTTTTAAATCCTCCGGTCCGTAATAATAACCGCTGCTTATAATAAAAACCGGCCGTCTGTTTATAAAGAGCAACTGGGAAACCGGGAACGTCTCATTTTTATGTACTGCTGAAAGACGTTTGTATGCGTTGGGTATCACTTTGTGTGTATAGGTAATTTCGAGAGAATCCGTAAAATAAAAGCCCGCCGTATTACTGTCCACCGCGAATCCGATACTATCAGCAGACAGCGGTTGGGCAGCTGCAGAATTCGGAATATTGTCCCGGCTGGGATCGTTTGCTGATGCTGCGCATTTCGTATCCGTTCAGCGCCAGCTTATTCATAAAAAAAGCCCTCATGAATTGCATCAGCGATCCATCATAGGTTTCCTCTCTCCTTCGGGCATATTTTTCGGCCCTGCCGGGATGCGATTCCGATAAGTCCTTAAAAAGCGCATAACCGCTGTAGGATACGATCCGCTTATTAAAATCATATTCGAATGCTTCCAGTTTATAAAGTATTTAATAACCGAGCGCATCATTTTCTATCTTCAATGGTTTCTTTGCGGTAGCGGTTAAAGTATTATCGCTGTTCATTCTGAATTGGATGACTTCCGGATTCAGCAGCCGGCAAATAATGGCATTCGGATTTGTTCCGATAAATAAATCGGTAAAAAGCTTACCCCATTTTTCCCAGCCTTCCGGATCGTAGGCAACCACGTCCACAGATTGCAATTCGTCGGCTTTCGCTTTTAATGAAATGATCAGATCGTTGTCTAAAGACCTCGTATCAATCATTTTCGTGTAGGTAGTATACCCAACGGAAGAAGCGACCAGTCTGTATTTACCCGGTTGAACGTTCCTTATATAAAATATACCGTCCTTATCCGAGACAGATCCGTTGGTAGTATTATTTAAATAAACAGACACCCCGGGAACGGGTTGTTGCGTTTCTTCACTGATCACTTTCCCCTTTAACTGGTTTTGCGCAGTAGCCGGCAAACCGCATACAATCACGGAAACCGGGATGAAGATTTTCTTTGCAGTGAATAATATGACGGATCTAATGGTCATCCTCTTTTAATAGCTGCCGGATAGCCTCATTCATCTTCCCCACATTTTCTTTATTTGTCAGATCATAAAATCCACGGATCTGTCTTTTCTTATCCAGCAGGGCTACATACTGTGTATGAATAAAACTGGTGTTTGAAGAGTCCTCCACCGCCAGTAAATAATCCCTGCTCGCACGCTGGTAGAGTGAATCCTTGTTGCCGGTTAAAAACTGCCAGCCGGGTGATTCAGCATCATAACGACCGGAATATTTCTTCATAACGGAAACCGAATCTCTTTCCGGATCCACCGTATGTGATAAGATCGCGAAGCCGGCGTTTGTTTTGAATTTCTTATACACTTCTTTCAGGTTGCCGTTCATGACAGGACAAATGGAAGGGCATGATGTAAAAAAATATTCCACAACCGTTACTTTATTCAAAACAGATTTTTCGGTAATGACTTCTCCATCCTGGTTTATAAATGAAAATGCACCTGCTACATGACCCGGTTCTCCGAGTACCGGTAATGTTGTTTTTTTACCGAATGCAACAGATAGCAAATAAATCATACCCGACGGTCAAAACGGCCAACATGGAGAACGCCGCGATTTTTGTTGACGCCGGCGTATTTGACTGCTGTTTCTTTTTCATCTTCTTTTCGTTATGAAACTGATCTCAATATAATGACGGCCCGCGAATATGCTTTCCCATCCGTCCTTAGAAAAATACCGCGAATACCAATTTTGCAAAAAAGGGCGTTCCCGCAGTAAAATTCACATCATCCACAGGAGCCGATTCATTTCTCATCTGCGACGTGACGGCAAATTGTTCTTCCCGCCATTTCGTGTTAAAAAGGTTCTGAATCTCTATTCCGAATTCAAATTTCTTTTTTGTATAAAACGCCGTCAGGTCGGTTACAAAATATCCCCTGGCAGTGAGCGAATTATCTTCATTAGCCGGACGATCTTTCATATAACGGTAACTCAGTGCTCCGTTAATGCCATTACTGAATTTGTAATTCAGTCCGCCGGCACTCGATAATGGAACAGCGAGGGGGATATAATTCTCACCCTTGGGCGCCTGAATATCCCGGGCATTGGAATAATTGATGTCAAGGAACGCATACAGCCACTCATTAAACTGGTAACGGGCAGAAAAATCAATGCCCTCTCTTTTCGTTTTATCACTGGGTTCAAGCGTTCCCTCATCTCCGTCATAAATAAATTCCTGATCCAGATGCATCCACCATACGGCGGCATTGATAAATAAGCGGTCAGCAGGTTTCCAGTTTATACCAAAATCTATCCCATACGCCGCCGGTAATATGTCGCGACCCTGATTGGCGACCACTACTTTGGCATCGTTCGAATGAAACCCCTTACCCGTTTTCACGTAAAGCTGAATCTGCTGACTGGCCGTATATTCTACATTCAGTTTGGGACTAAAAATAACTTTGCCTCTGGAGGGCATGGCCGGATTCAACTGATCGTCATAATTAAAGTAGAGATAGTCCATTCTCAAACCGGCATTAAACAACCATTTCCCTGCGCGCAAATTTTCATCCAGATAACCATTGAATATGTTTTCATTGATATTTCCGAGTTGCAAATTCTCCAGTACATTAAACTGGTCATCGATATGTGACAGTTCGCTGTGATGAATTTTATTGAACTGGAATCCAAGCCCGAAGGAAGAACTCAGATCCATATTATTTTCAAAATAAAGGTGATTGGTGATTTTTCCATTGTAACCGAACAAATTTCTGGATTCCTGTTGCCTGAGGCGGTCACCATTCACACTGTCTTCCGCAAAAAAAGTATCATTGTACCGGTGACTGAATTCATACCAGGAATAATAAAACTGGTTTTGCATATACCAGCTGTCGGAAAATGAAGAGCTCAGTCTGGCAATAATATTACTCCGGCTTGTTTTGCCACCCTGCAGACTGTCGAGATATCCGAATCTTCCAATCAATCCTTCGTCCACCGCCCGTTCTGGAATTTCACCCGATGAACGCCACTGACTGCTGAACGTGGACATTGTAACGGATAATCTTTCTTTGGGAGAAAGATTTACGTTGTATTTTCCAAACAGGTTCAGCCGGTTGAAATGTTGCGGCCAGTCGAAAGGACCGTTGGTGTAAGCAGCTTCCCCCGCGATATAAGCAGATTCTCCCCGCTGTTTTGCTTTTTCACTCAGTAGATCGATCATCGCCATCGCACGACCTGTTTTGAACTGACCCGCTTCCAGCTTGACGGTGCTTTTATCCAACACATCCGCCGTATGAAATGCAACATAACCGGCCGTTGTGAAATCTCCATGATCCGCATAGTAAGGACCTTTTCCAAATTCATAACTGGTGACGAGCTCGGGGATTAAAAAATGCAGGTCGGAAAAACCCTGTCCGTGTGCATGCGATACGAGGTTCACAGGCATGTCATCTACGGAGACATTCACGTCCGTTCCATGATCCGCATCAAATCCGCGGAGAAAAATATGTTCGGCTACACCGCCGCCATGATGTTGTCCCAAAAATAATCCCGGCACCAGTCGCATCAGGTCCTGCGCAGAATTAATCGGCCGGATGTGCAGGTCGATCGCGCTGAGCGTATGAAAACTTGCATTGTTTGACTGTGGTGTGATCGTAACCGATTCGAGGTCCACCGGCCCCCGGTCCATCCGGACAAGCCATGGATCTGCGATGGATGAAACCGCCACCGACCGTCCATGGTATCCTATAATGGAAATATGCAGTGAATCAATCTGACCGGGAACGGATATCCGGAAATATCCATCCTTGTCGCTGTTTACAGCTATCCCATGATGGTCCTCCGCAATCACCGCATACTGCAGGGGTTCTCCATTCGTGTTGTCAATAATTTTTCCTGAAATTGTTTTTTGTGAAAATGCCGGAAGGCCGCAACATATTAAAATGAAAATATAAATATTTCTCATGAATCAGTTCATTTGTACGATATGAATAACATCGCTTCTGCAACCACATAATATAGTTGACCAGACCCGTATACGGGATTACAAAAAAAGCCGGAGATGTTTCTTAAACGATGGGAGGACGAAAGAGATGATCGCGATAATTTTCGCTCATCCTTTGTGTGTTTGCGGCGTATGGATGAGTCACAGGTAAATGACTGCAACCAAATTGTGGCTGCCGGACGGATTCAAAAAAATCAATGATTAATATTTTAACCGTTCCCTGATGGTCCTGTGTATTTTGATTTTCATTGGCCCTGGCCAGCTGCTTATTTAAATAACAGGTGCCGGCGCAATGAATTTCGGTTTTGAACCTGTTTTCGCACAGATTCTCCGCAATGAAATCCTTATTCAGTGAATAGCTGATCAGGGAAATGGGCATAGCCATCATCCTGATCAGAATGATCAGGGCAAGATATATCACCGTGCAATAATGGATAACCTTATTCATTTCGGGGCAAATATATGAAATGACACATAAAATCCTCTGCCGGATCCCGGCTGTTTAATTACAAATGAAGATTCAGGGAAATGAAGACCTTTGTTGTAAAATCTGAAAATGAATAATGCATTCAATGATAAGATTATCTGGATAACGGGCGCTTCTTCCGGAATCGGTGAAGCGCTTGCCTATGCGTTTTCTTTCCGGGGAGCAAGTCTTATTTTATCCGGAAGAAGAACGGTGGAACTGGAAAGGGTTCAGATGTCCTGTAAATATCCCGACCAGGTTAAAATTCTTCCACTGGATTTGTCAGATGCCTCTTCCCTGGAAAATAAAACAGCCGAAGCGATTCAGTGTTTTGGACAAATAGATATTCTTATTCATAATGGCGGCATATCGCAGCGCTCTCTCGTAATCGAAACACCGATGGAGGTGCATAGAAAAGTGATGGAAGTGGATTATTTTAGTTACGTAGCCATCAGCAAGGCGATCCTGCCTCATTTTATATCCCGCAAAACAGGACATTTTGTGGTGACGAGCAGCGTGATGGGGAAAATAGGAACACCGATGCGTTCAGCGTATGCTGCGGCCAAACATGCTTTGCATGGTTTTTTTGACTGTCTGCGTGCAGAAGTTTCGCCACAGAATATCAAAGTCACCATCCTCACACCCGGATATATCAAAACAAATGTGGCATTCAATGCGATTACCAAAGACGGATCGAACCTGGGAAAACAATCGCAAAATATAAACAATGGACTGTCACCCGGGAAGGCAGCCGTTCAGATTTTACAGGCAATTTCCAGGGGCAGTTATGAATCTTTTATCGGAAAATTCGGCGGCGAGAAAGTCAGTCTTTGGCTTATGCGGTTTGCACCCGGCATGCTGATCCGGAAAGCGCCTTCATTCGGTCCGAAGTAGAGAAATAGTTTTATTAAAATTAATCCTCGTTGAACGTTGAGCCTTATGCCTTCGCCTTAGCCTTAGCCTTCGCCTTACCGCCTTCGCCTTAGCCTTGGCCATCGACTACAACTTCGGCAATTTCACTAAATGATGCGACCAGTTGTTTTTTCCGAACGAAAAATTGACGGCGAGTAACGGACCATTATATCCCCAGATAAAATTTCCCGTAGCATTTTTCCGG
The DNA here is from genome assembly GCA_963759335.1 of uncultured Bacteroidota bacterium. Lineage (GTDB taxonomy): Bacteria > Bacteroidota > Bacteroidia > Chitinophagales > Chitinophagaceae > Puia. Next base: position 47,286 of record CAVWYU010000017.1, on the reverse strand, counting down.
GTGGCATTTACTTTAAAATCAAGTCCTGAAAAACCCAGCGACAGATCCAGACGGTCAATAAGCTTGTAAGAAAAAGTCAGATTAAAAGCCAGTAACCGGCCCGTATTATTATTGACGGTAAGGCCAAAATAGGAGAAGTCACCCGTGATGGCAAAGCGGTCACTGGTTGCAAAACCGCCCCATAATCCGATATCGGGCAGGGGTGCTGTAAATCCAAAATTATTGCTGACTGAACCTCCGCTGGAAGTGCCATTCAGCGAAATACCGGTTTTCGCGCCTACAACGTGTGTTCCGATAAACACACCCGCTTCATAGGTAGGTTTGGACAAAATAGCATACCCATAAGAAAATTGATAAATAGCGGTATTAAAGAAACTATAAACAGAAGATTTTGCGTGATACGTGTTGTCTTCAAAAGTGATATCCTTATCCAGCGTGCGATTTGAATTCCGTTTTATATTATAATAGCTAAGTGCCACCCGCGACCGGCGGGAAATCCGCCATTGCAAATTTGCCAGAAAAGTTCCTACATGTTTGTAATAGCCCAGATCTTTTTCAGCGTCGATGGATGTCGCATCCATACCATTCAGACCCACCCTGATATTCGTGTTGTTTATAATGTACATGGCACCCGCTGAAATTTTGAACCTCTCCACAAACCAGGGAAGAATTATTTTCCCAGACCCGGCTGAATCTGTTTCCTGTGCATAACTAATAGAAAAATTGAATAAAAAGATAATAATAAAAGGCAGGGTCTTCATCTGCACAAATTAAGATTATTGTTTTAACGGGACCAGATTACAAATCCAGCTTATAGGAAAATTCAAAGGACGTGCGGTTATAACTGGCGGCGGCGGCGCTCCCGATGATGTTAAATTCGTAATAGAAGGCGATTTGATTATCACCAAATTTTAATGCGAGATTCGGGATCAGTGCATCACCTGCGCGGTAATTAATTCCAACGGATAACGCATATTGGGAACTGTCATCCAGGTTTCTGGTATAGAGTGCTCCGATCAATTGTTCGCGCACGCCGCCCTGCCAGCTGAATATTCCGAATGTACTGATCGCATCATCGGTTGTGATGGACTTTGCATAACCCGCCTGTATACCCGCTTTCATGGGCAACCGGGCGGAATAGGTCCAGTCGGTATAGGGTTGGTTGAAATGCCGAAGTGACCCGCCGATATACCACTGTTTTTCTGCGGTGGTTTGAAAAAGCGTTACACCCACACCCGCCGTAAAATAATTATACTGATAGCCGGACTGTACCGGATCGGCCGATATGGCTGCACCGAAAGCACCATACTGATCGAAACTTCCGGGGAAACTGCCGTAGTAGGCAATTTTGCTAAAGGTATAGTTCCCCTGAAAGCCCAAAGCCAGGTAGGTATTTCTGTTGTTTAAGGGGAGCGCATAGGAAAGAGACATCATGGCGGTGGAAACATCCAGGGCATTGTTACTGGCATTGTCAGCATTGATCCCGATGGCCAGATTTACAAAAGGAATATTATCAGTCTCTTTTTTTTCTGACGTGGTCAGCGGCAGTTCGAGGGTCGCCGCCTTACTGGTATAAGCAGTAATTCCTTCATAATTCACACTTCGGAAGTTTGCATGAAGAGCAGATAACTTGTTGGTTTTCAAAGAAGGATTATACCAGATATTCATATCCTGTACGGCGGCATAATATACGTCCTGCCCTTTTGTTTCAAAGGCTGCTGCGAGGAGCAGTACCAAAACCAGTATACGATATGACGTACCGAATGGATTCAAAAGGTTCTTTTATATACATAACGTAAATTCCGGGAAATCGTCGAAAGAAAATACGCTAATTTATTTGTGATACGGAGTAACTTCCATCCACCATGCAGGTAATATTCGGAATCATATATCATTTCATTGGCGGTTTTGCATCCGGCAGCTTTTATATACCCTATAAAAAAGTCAGGGGATGGTCCTGGGAAAGTTTCTGGATCGTGGGTGGAATTTTTTCCTGGCTTATTGTGCCGCCACTGGCCGCCTGGCTCACCATACCGCATTTTACAGAAATCATACAGGCAACAAACGGTCAGATTATCTGGCTCACTTATTTTTTCGGTTTACTCTGGGGTATTGGAGGATTAACCTATGGATTGGGCGTTCGATACCTGGGTGTTTCATTGGGAAGCACCATCATCCTGGGTTTGTGCGCTGTTTTTGGTTCTATTATTCCGTCTGTTTATTATAATTTTTTTCCGAAAGCAGGCAAGGATACTTTTAGTACACTGCTGCATACACATTGGGGTCAACTGGTTTTGTGGGGAATCGTTATCTGCGTAATCGGAATTATTATCTGCGGCAGGGCGGGTACGATCAAGGAAAAAGAACTGATTGCGGGTAAGGCAGATGTGGAAGATAATAAGGAATACCGTTTTGGTCTGGGCATTCTGGTATCCATCATTTCCGGGGTTCTGAGCGCCTGCTTTAATTTTGGGATTGAAGCCGGTAAGGATATGGCCGATACCGCCAACCAGCTTTGGAAGGTCGCCCACCCGGGACAGGGCAATTTCCTGTTTCAAAATAACGTATCCTATGTAGTGATCCTTTGGGGCGGACTGACCACCAATTTTATCTGGTGCATGATATTAAACGCCCGGAATAAATCCTTTGGAGATTACAGCAACAAAAAACAGCCCCTTTTAAGAAACTATCTGTTCTGTGCATTGGCCGGCACCACCTGGTTCCTGCAGTTTTTCTTTTATGGCATGGGTGAAAGCAAACTGGGGAATGGTGCGAGCTCATGGATTTTGCATATGGCTTTCATCATACTCGTTGCAAACAGCTGGGGACTTCTTTTAAAGGAATGGAAAGGTGTAAGCCCAAAAGCAATTGCTACCTTAATAGCCGGAATAATAACCATTATGATCTCCGTGGGTATCGTTGGTTATGGTAACTCCATAAAATGATTCATAAAATTGCATCCTATGTCTGTAGGTACAACAGCATTCAAACACGTAAGTTATTTATGGGATGAAGCAAAGGCATCCGGATTAGCAGGCGATGAAGTGGCCCTTTTAATATATCGTTCTAATCTACTGGGCGCCGATCTGCGTCTGACGAATTACGGAGGCGGCAATACTTCCTGCAAAGTGATGGACAAGGACCCGTTAACTGGCAATGACGTGGAAGTGATGTGGATCAAAGGTTCAGGCGGTGATTTGGGAACATTAAAAAAAAATGGATTGGCTGCCCTGTATCTGGACAGGCTGAGAAGTCTTACAAATGTTTACAGAGGACTTGCTTTTGAAGATGAAATGGTGGAACTTTTTAACCACAGCATTTTTGATTTGAACTCAAAAGCGCCATCCATAGATACAGCCCTTCATGGGTTCCTGCCTTTCAAACATATTGATCACTTACATCCGGATGCAGCGATCGCCATTGCTGCTGCAAAGGATGGAAAAGAAATAACCGAAAAATTATTCAATGGTAAAATCGGATGGGTGGAATGGCAACGGCCCGGGTTCGATCTGGGTCTTAAAATGAAAGAGTGCCTGGATAATCATCCGGGCATACAGGGCATCATGCTGGGTTCCCATGGTTTGTTTACCTGGGGCGATACCGCTTATGAAAGTTACCTCAACACCCTGGAGACAATAGAAAAATGCGCCGACTACCTGGAACAGCATTATAAAAAAGAAGCCATTTTCGGCGGACAGAAAATACAGAGTCTGGCAGAAACTGATCGTAAAAAACAGGCTATTGCCTTAGCTCCTGTATTGCGCGGATTCTGTTCTTCCAAAACAAAAATGATCGGTCATTTTACAGATGACATGCGTGTGTTGGAATTTATAAATTCCAATGACCTCGAACGCCTGGCACCCATGGGGACCAGTTGTCCGGATCATTTTCTGCGTACAAAGATCAGTCCGCTGGTGCTGGAACTGGATCCCCATGCTGACCTGACAGACTTCGCCGCAACAAAAGAAAAACTGGAACCGGCATTTGAAACGTACAGGAACATGTATGCTGAATACTATCATCAATGCAAACACCCGAACAGTCCTGCCATGCGCGATGCCAATCCCGTGGTTATTCTGTTTCCGGGAGTTGGTATGTTCACTTTTGCAAAGGATAAACAAACGGCACGTGTAGCCTCTGAATTCTATGTAAATGCGATCAATGTCATGAAAGGTGCCGAAGCCATTTCGGAATACACTTCATTGCCGCGGCAGGAGGCATTTAATATTGAATACTGGTTGCTGGAAGAAGCCAAGCTGCAACGTATGCCAAAGGCAAAATCATTATCCGGCCGCATCGCCCTGATCACCGGCAGCGCGGGCGGCATCGGTAAAGCCATTGCAAAAAAAATGGTGGAAGAAGGTGCTGTGGTTGTCCTGAACGATATGAACGCCGACCGCCTAAAAACGGCCGGTGAAGAATTTAAAAAGCAATACGGAAAGGATGCATACACAACCGCAGATATTAGATGTTACGAACAAAGCGCAGATCGGAGAAGCCATGTCCGTTGCTATACTCGCATTTGGTGGTGTGGATCTGGTCGTAAACAATGCGGGACTATCGATATCAAAAACCATCGGTGATCATACCGAAAAAGACTGGGACCTTTTATATGATGTATTGGTGAAAGGTCAATTCCTCGTTACACAGCAGGCAGCTACGATTATGAAAAAACAAGACATGGGCGGAGATATTATCAATATCGTAAGTAAAAACGCATTGGTAAGCGGTCCGAATAATGCCGGTTACGGAAGTGCGAAAGCGGCACAATTACATTTAAGCCGTTTGACGGCAGCTGAATTGGGCGCAGATAAAATCCGCGTGAATGTCGTGAATCCGGATGCGGTGATCAGCGACAGTAATATCTGGGCAGGTGGCTGGGCCGAGGGACGTGCAAAAGCTTATGGTATTTCGGTGGAAGAGCTGCCGGCGTATTATGCCAAAAGAACATTATTAAATGAAGTAATCCTGCCGGATGATATTGCCAATGCCTGTCTTGCTTTCGCGGGAGGCTTATTGAACAAATCCACCGGCAATGTATTGAATGTAGATGGCGGCCTGGCGACTGCATTCGTCCGGTAAAATTCCGGTAAAATAAATTTTCACATCATACATACATTATGCAGCTGGAAAAACATCAGATAGATGAACTCAATCAACCGCACTTCACAAATCATAAGCGCCGGTTTGAGTTTATTGCTGAAGGGATACCGAATGTAAAAGATGTTATTCAAAAACTTTCTGCATTTAACATCGCCATTCCAAGCTGGGCACTGGGAACCGGGGGAACACGCTTCGGACGCTTTTCAGGTGGCGGCGAGCCGCGAAACCTCGAAGAAAAAATAGAAGATGTCGGAATGATCCATGCGCTGAACAAATCGGGCAATTCTATTTCTTTGCATATCCCCTGGGATATTCCTTCGAATGCACCTGCGATAAAAACATTGGCTGCCCAATATGGGCTGCATTTCGATGCGGTGAACTCAAATACTTTTCAGGATCAGCCGGACCAGCAACACAGTTATAAATTCGGATCACTGCATCATGTAGACAAAGAAGTCAGAAAACAGGCCATTGCACACAATATCGAAGTGATAAAATATGGCGTGGAACTGGGCTCCAAGGCTTTATCTGTCTGGCTTTCGGACGGATCCAATTTCCCCGGTCAGTTGAATTTCCGAACCGCTTTTCAGCATACACTGGATTCGCTTCGTGAAATTTATCAGTCACTGCCCGCCGACTGGAAAATCTGGATAGAATATAAACCCTACGAACCGAATTTTTATTCCACGAGCATTGCTGACTGGGGACAATCATATCTCCTGGTTTCAGAACTGGGTGATCAGGCCGGCACGCTGGTAGATCTCGGGCATCATTTGCAGGGAACCAATATTGAACAAATCGTTTCGCTTCTTTTGATGAAAGGTAAACTGGCCGGATTTCATTTTAATGATTCAAAATACGGAGATGATGACCTCACCGTGGGCAGCATCAATCCTTATCAATTGTTTTTAATATTTTCTGAACTCGTGGAAGGTATGGATGCCCGCGCCATGAATCACGCAACGGATCTGGGATGGATGATTGATGCTTCTCACAATGTAAAGGATCCGATAGAAGATCTCATCCAGTCCGTGGAAGCCATAAAAATAGCCTATGCCCAGGCATTACTCGTCGACAGAAAAGAGTTACTGAATGCCCAGAAGAATAATGATGTTGTAATGGCACAGGAAATTTTACAACGGGCCTACCGTACGGACGTTCGTTCCCTGTTAGCAGAATCCAGAATCAGATCAGGTGGCGCTATTCACCCCTTATCTGTTTACCGTGATTTACAGATACGTAAAAATCTGATAAAAGAAAGAGGGATAAAATCAGTAGCCACCGGATTATGAATCCCCTGCCGGTCATAGCGATATTTGATATTGGAAAAACAAACAAAAAACTTTTTCTTTTTGATGAGTCGTACAGGATCGTGTTCGAAAAATCCGCACGATTTGCCGAAGCCCTGGATGAAGACGGATTTCCCTGCGAAGACCTGGAAAGACTGGAGTTTTTTATTTTTGATTCACTAAAGGAAATTTTCAGCATCCCGGAATTTGAAATAGTAGCCGTACATTTTTCCGCATATGGTGCCAGCCTTATCCACGTTGATCAAAACGGAAAACCACTAACCGCTCTGTACAATTATCTGAAGCCATACACACCTTATTTAACGGAGCGATTTTATGCTGCATACGGAGATCAGGAATCGTTCAGTCTTCAAACGTCTTCCCCGGTTTTGGGTAGCCTGAATTCCGGTCTCCAGTTATACCGGGTGAAATATGAAAAGCCGGAAGCCTTTCAAAATTTGTTTTATTCGCTGCATCTTCCGCAGTATCTGAGTTTTTTGCTCACGGGGAAATATTATTCTGATCTGACCAGCATTGGTTGCCACACCGCGTTATGGGATTTCGTCAAACATGACTATCATGACTGGGTCAGGGACGAAAAACTGATCAGGTATCTGGCACCCGTAGAAAATGCAAAGAAAACATTTTCCTCTGCGCTGCCTGCTTTTCCCTGTAAAGTGGGAATTGGTTTGCACGACAGTTCCTCGGCGCTGATACCCTACCTGGTAAATTTTTCTATGCCTTTCGTGCTGATCTCAACCGGTACCTGGTGCATCAGCATGAATCCTTTTAATAAAATACCCCTTACCGCGGAGGAGCTTGGCAATGACTGTTTGTGCTATTTGCAATATTCGGGAGAACCCATTAAAGCTTCCCGTTTGCATGCGGGATTCGAACATGAGTTGCAGGTTAAAAAAATCGCAGAACATTTTAACCAGGATATTCAACGATACAGCGACATGACCTTTGATCCGGCTATCATGAGCACCCTGCTTACAAATTCACCGGCTGCGTTATCATTGAGTGACGGTCTTAGTTTTCCCAAAAGAAATCCCGCAGATTTCAAAACAGATACGGAAGCATATCACCAGCTGATCGCAGACCTGGTCGACCGGCAGATTTTCTCAACCCGTCTCGTTTTAAAAGGGTCCGTTGTAAAAAGAATATTTGTGGATGGTGGCTTTAGCCACAACAATATATTCATGCATTTACTGGCCAGTGGTTTTCCGGAGATGGAAGTGTATGCAGCGTCCATGGCACAGGCCAGCGCGTTGGGCGCCGCCTTAGCCATTCATTCGGAATGGAATTCCAAACCGATACCCCATGATCTGATCGAACTCCGGTATTTTTCTGCAGGCCAGCCTGTCAGTAAATAAAAGTTGCTCACCGCGACTTTCATGATCACCATCGTGCGCTCCGCAATATTACAACGGGAAATTCCCCAGCGATAAAAATCCCGTGAATGGCTGCCATTCAGGACCATTGAAAACGAACTCGTTTGACTCCGCTATATAGGAATAATCCTTTGCCCATTTCTGAAAATGGTGTGTCGTTTCTTCAATCGCATCCATGATAAAATTGATTTCTTCACCGGACATGGTTGGATGAATCGATAACCGTATCCACCCCGGTTTCTGTAATAAATTTCCTGACCGGATTTTTTCCAGTACATCATAAGATCTTCCTTTGTCCACCTGAAGAAGAAAGTGTCCATAAGTACCCGCACAGGAACAACCGCCGCGGGTCTGGATTCCAAACCGGTCGTTCAGCATTTTTACAATCAGCGCATAGTGTGCTCCTTCCACAATAAAAGAGATCACGCCCAATCGCTTTTTTATATTCCCGGCAAGGACATGCACGTTCTTCATATTTGAAAAACGGCTGAAAATAATTTCCAGCATTTCTTCTTCCCGTTTCCGGATATTTTCAGTTCCCATTTGTTTCTTTAAACGCATACACATCGCCGCTTTCATCGTCTGTAAAAAAGCAGGTGTTCCCCCGTCTTCCCGCTGCTCTGTGTTACGGGTATATTCATGAACTTTCCATGGATTACTGTAGACCACCGTGCCGCCTCCGGGCTGATCAGGGATTTTATTTTTATACAGCTTTCTGTTTAAGATCAGAATACCGGGTGTACCGGGACCACCCAGAAACTTATGCGCCGAAAAATATATGGCATCTAAATCTCCGCCATTTTTCGCAGGATGCATATCGATATCCACATAAGGAGCCGAACAGGCAAAATCCACAAAACACCAGCCGTTGTATTCGTGTATGAGACGGGCGATTTCGTGATAAGGTGTCTGAATGCCCGTTACATTCGAACAGGCAGTGACGGCTGCTATTTTTACTTTTCTGTTTTTATATTGATGCAGCAATATTTTAAAATGACCGAGATCCACTTCACCATTATCATCCGGTTGTATGATTTCGACCGTCGCAATGGTCTCCAGCCAGCTGATCTGATTGCTGTGATGCTCCATATGCGTCACAAACACAACAGGCTTCGACGCCTCATCCAATTGCAGGTTATCTTTTCCGAAATAGTCGCCCGCGCGTTCCGGTATCCTTAATCCCAGTAAACGCTGCAGTTTATTTACGGCGGCAGTCATACCACTTCCGCACAGAATCAACAGGTCGTTACTATTTGCGTGTACATGTTCTTTTATAATCTCCCTGGCTTCTTCATACGCATGGGACATATATTTTCCCGTGACCGTGGTTTCTGTATGTGTATTGGCAAGAAATGGTAATATCTTATCCTGTATGTACTTCTCAATGGGTAAGTATGCTCTCCCGGTCGCCGTCCAGTCCGCATAAATAATTTTCTTATATCCAAACGCTGATTCGAACATCTGCTCCTGGCCGATTATGTTCGCCCGGAACCCGGAGAAATATTCTTCGAGAGATTTTTTTGTATGCAGCGTTGTATACATCTGTTATGAATAACCGGTGAAAATGATTTTCATTTGATATTTGAGGAACTATTTTGCCTGAATAAATAGTGTGGCTTTTTATGGAACTGCGGACTGAACAGATAAACGAGCATAAAAATAAAGGCGATCAATGCGAGAATAACCAGCCATTGAGAACCTGAAGTTTTCTGGATGGGCTGCCTGGATTTCGCATCACAAATTTCACCCGCACAATATTGGGCCTTGTCTTTATATATCAGGGAATACACTTTACAACCGAGACAAATGCCAAAGGCAGATTCAAAAAAGAGGAATATCAGGCAGAACAAACAGCCAATGCCTGTTATCAGTGAAAATGCATTTACAATCACTAAAAAAGTAAACATCGTAGCCGACAAAAAGAGTCCGATGATCCAGGCAAACCGTTTTTGTTTCGCCCCCACATATTCAGGTGTCTGATTCCCCACGATCAGCCGCCCGATAATGAGCGACGGCGCATATTTGGGATTTATAAACAGGCGAACTATAAAATCCGCCAGGAAAACGGTTACCGTGTATTTAACCAGTAAAAAGTCACCTTTAAAAAGGATGAGCATCAGCCCTATAAAAATGATCACAAATAAAATACCTGCGGATGCCCTGATTTCTCTTTCATTTAATACGGCGATGGGATAACCCGGTACGGTTTCTCCAAATTGTATGATCTTATTCATGCGGCTTTTTTTGTGGGATCTATCTGTTTGAACGCAAGAATAAATCAATTACAGGAGCCCTCTAAGCGACTGTCAACAAACAACGACTGCTGGTCAACCAAAAACACATTCAGGTCAATGGGAAAAACGTCTTCGAATGGAAACTCCGGCAACGGTTATGAAAAACGATCATAACTATTTACCGCAACATTGTCAGCACATTCCGATCATCATTTTAAATGATCATGGCGACAACGTTTTTACTTTGAATCAACGCGTGTGTTCTTTTTTTCTAATTCGGCATTGACCGTGTTCAGCCATATCTGTATACCATCGTTGCTCCAGTGGGTATCTCCGATCCGGAACAATTTTCCGGGATCCGGGTATTTGGTGTAAAGGTTGTAAATGTCGATGATGTGCATGCACTTCAATGAGTCGGCCTGCTGGAGTGCAGGAATCAGTCCGTTATAGTGTTGTGGTCGCAGAATGGTTACCGGATTTGGAATGAGTGACAGGTACACTTCATCAAAACCATCCTTCTTATAGTAACTCGCAGGTGGCATTTAAATTCTTGAACATCTCCTGTAATTCTCTCTGATCAAATGAATAATAGCTGCTCGCACGACCGGTCTCAGCCATTGTCTCTTTCAAAAAAAGCCTGTTACCGTCGTCAGAGACAACTGCATCACCGACTGCCCGTTTAAAAAGATAATAGGTGAGCGATGCCTTGGCAAATTTCACCTGGTCCCAAAACCGGTATCCGTATAGATTGAATTCCAGGTTGCGGTTAATATCGGGATTGAAGATATCCGACAGGTCCGGGAACTTTGCATAAATCAACGAAGGACCTGATGAGTGCAGCCATGAAACCGCGGGCTGCTTCTTTTTGAAATGGCGCATGGTTTCCTGGAGTTCGAATTCCACACGGGCAAAGCGTTCGGCAATTTCAATGATCAGAATATTTTTTTTATGCGGGTCCAGTGAATATTCCATGTCCTGATAACCCCGCCGGCAAAAATGATAACTATGCACACCGTGGAAAGCTGAATCAGGAATTTCCAGCATATAACTATCCCCATAGATATACAGATCAATATTTCTGTTGGCCGTATCATCAGGTGTCTTTGTAAACTTGAACTCATAGCTTTCCCGAAATCTCTTTACATTATCGAGGTAGCTGATGGATACCAGATCGCCGCCGGGGGACTGATGAATGCCAAAACGGTTATTGAGACCCGATCTGGCATCGATGATTTTTTTCATGAGCGTGTCCGAGGTGGATATCACCATCAGGGCCAGTCCGATAAAAATAAAAAAAAGCGAGACTATTTTTCGCACCTGGTTAAAATTGGAAATAGATAAATTGATTCTCGTTAAACACACCCAGCATATAACTCACGATCACGAATACCACCAAATAAGAGGCATACGCCAGCCCGTTTTTTATAAAATAACTTTTTCTGAACCGCTCTCTCAGCAGCATGATGACAATCAGCACAACCGAACCCCATACTTCTTCTATTTTAAGCCCTATGTAAAATGGTCCGCCGGTCCAGCTAAAAATGCGACCCAGATAATGAAAGGATTCCTTTATGGAAGGCGATCTGAAAAAAACCCAAAACAAAGTTACTATCCCGAAATTAACCAGTACGAAGAAGGAGTTCCTGAGAAAGGAACTGCCCCGCTGATCCTGTCTTTTCCCCGGAAGAAATGCCGTCAGCATTCCGTGTAAACCGCCCCACGCAACAAAGGTCCAGTTGGCGCCATGCCATAAGCCACTCAGCAGAAATACAATCATCACATTCAGCTTCCGGCGTTTTTCGCCGAGACGGTTACCTCCCAACGGGATATACACATAATCCCGGAACCATGTCGACAAAGAAATATGCCAGCGGGTCCAGAACTGGCTAATGGAACCAGCCAGATAGGGTTCGTCAAAATTCTCCATCAGTTTTATGCCCATCACTTTGGCAGCTCCGATACCGATATCACAATACCCTGAAAAATCGCAATAGATCTGGAAAGAATAAAAAATGGCTCCTGCCAACAAAGAACCCGAAGAAAGAGTAGCCGTATGATTATAACAATAGTCAACCATCACAGCCAAACGATCTGCAATGACAGCTTTTTTAAATAAACCCCAAACCATGCGTGCGAGTCCTTCCCGCACATTATCACGATTGTACTCCTGAAACCGGTGTAACTGGGGAAGAACATTTTGCGGTCGTTCGATCGGACCCGCCACCAGCTGCGGATAGAACATCACATACAGCGCGTAGGTCAGAAAATCTTTTTCCGCCGGTTGCTTTCCCCGGTATACTTCGATGGTATAGCTCATGGCCTGGAAAGTATGGAATGACAATCCGATGGGCAGCAGGATATTCAGAACGGGTATCTCGGTGCCGGGTGAAGCCCAGTGGATCAGTGGCTCTATGTTGCCCAGTAAAAAATTAAAATATTTAAAGAAAGCCAGTACGCCGACATTCGCAACGATACTGATGATCAGCCATGTTTTTCGCGACCTTCCTGTACTGCGTGCGATCTGCAAACCGGCCAGGTAATCAATCACAATGGTTCCTCCCAGTATCAGAATATATTTGGGAACGAATGCCATGTAGAAATAACAACTGGCTGCAAGCAACAGGGCGATCCGCATCCGCTGATTCTGCAACTGATAATAACTCAGCGTTATTACCATGAAGAAAACAAGAAACTGCAAAGAAATGAATGACATATCAGTAGGTAGACCTCAGGATTCGCGGTTAAAAACAAATATTTTTAGTGCCGCGAAGATAATACTTGACGTTATATCTCATGTCCACCGGGTCTCCGGCAGGACTGCAGGATATGTTCCTTACCAAACTGCTCATCCGTCAGGGGAAACCGTTTTTCATTAAAGATTCTTATTACTTCGTACATGGGACTACAAAATAACGAAATAAAAAAGGGCTCCTCAAATCCGGAATAGCTTCCCGCCGGCTTCATTCATTTTATTGATGCACTAAGATGTGAAAAATGAATTTAAAAGGGCCGAAAACAGGGGCGGTGCTGTAGTTTCATAAAACAGGGATAAAAGACGGATAAAACACATATAAAACACGGATAAAACAGGGAAATCTATTCGAGTTTATTACGATTATTATTATTATTTAATTCAATTTCATTTTATCTTTACGGATAAACCAACATCTAAAAAATGGGAAGGCTGCTTGGCGGCGTGAACGGGCAAATTCAGGGAAAAGTCGGGAACATGATCGGTTCCTCCCGAAACGGTATTCCTTATGTAAAAGGACTCTATAAAAATCGCACACAAACCGTGAGCGCGAAAGAATTATTAAACCGGAAGAAATTTGCTACGGCCCAGGCCTGGCTGGCTCCGATATTGGATTTTGTACGTGTTGGTTTCAAAGGGTATAGTCAGCGTTCGCAGGGATTTGTCGCCGCAAAGTCCTGGCTCCTGAAAAACAGTTTCACGGGCCAGGCAGAAGATTTACGCATCGACCCTGCGCTGGTGAAAGTGAGTTCGGGCGACCTTCCCAATCCGGAAAACATCGCTGTGGAATTTACGGATACGGGGAATCTGAAATTCACCTGGAATCCCGTTTATGTTGACCTGCATGACAAGGATCAGATCATGATGCTGGCGTATGATGTAGAAAACTCCCATGCCCTATTTATCACGACCGGGCAATTGCGAAGCAACGGGTTCGATATACTCAAAATGAGTAATTCCAGTAATAGAAATTTTCATGTATATGCCGCCTTCATCGCGGCTGACCGCAGCCGGCAATCCGACAGCGTATATCTCGGTGAGTGGAAATTTCCATAAGCGAAATTGACTACTCCGTCCTCAAACTCTTCACCGGGTTTGCCATCGCCGCTCTGATCGCCTGGAAACTCACGGTGATCAATGTAATGGCCAGGGCCAGTGCTACCACCAAAATATAAACACCCGGTCCGATGCTGGTTTTATTCGGATAGCTTTTTAGCCATTCATTCATAAAATATCCTGCTACCGGCATGGCAATAACGCATGAAATCAACACAAGGATCACGAAATCCTTTGAAAGCAGTTTCCATAAATTGAGCACGCTGGCACCAAGCACTTTTCTGACACCAATTTCTTTTACCCTTTGTTCTGCCGTGAAGGAGGCCAGTCCAAACAGTCCAAGGCATGATATAAAAATGGCCAGTACCGCTGTGATCCCGGCAAGGTTCCCGACCAGTTCTTCATAATTGAATTTCTTAGCGTACTCTTCGTCCGCAAATTGATATTCAAAAGGGAAGGCAGGATTGTACCGGTCAAAAATGGGTTTTATTAACGCGATCGCTTTGGATGCAGACATATTCGGATTTAATCGTACATCAATGAAACCCACCCAGTCCTTATTATATATAATCGTAAGCGGAGAAATGGCACGATAAGGAGATTCCATTTGAATGTCGGGTATCACACCAATTACGGTCATGGGTTTATCATTCCACTTCAGGCTTGCCCCTACCGGATCTTTAAGATTCATGCGTTTCACTGCAGCCTGGTTTAAAATCACTGCATTTGAATCTGCAAATTCTCTGGAAAAATCCCTCCCGGCCAGCATTTTTATTCCGAGGGTATGTGTATAGTCGTAAGAAGTGGCAATCGTAGAGAACACGGATGATTTATCAACCGGCTGACTGCCTTTCCATTCCCATCCATTGTTATTGCTATAAATCTGCGATGGCGGAGAATTACTCTTGCAAACTGAAACAGCCGCACCGGTATTCAATAATTCCTGACGTAAGGTTTCATAATTCTTCGCAATATCGTCTGACCAGAATACGGTTATCAATCCCTTATTATTAAATCCGATCGGCATGTTTTTTCCATACTGAATTTGCCGGTTAACAATGATCGTTCCGATCATAAGTATCACAGAACTTGCAAATTGCATCACCACCAATATCTTTCTTGGTAATGAACTGGTCTGGCCAGCCTTTAGATTTCCCTTCAATACTCTTACCGGATTAAATGATGAAAGATAAAAAGCCGGATAACTGCCGGCGAGCAATCCTGTAATAATGGTAAACGCAATCATGATTCCCCATAACAATGGATTCGCCAATTGCAGGCTCATGTCTTTATCCGTCAGTTTATTGAAATATGGCAGGGCCAGAAGCACGATCCCCAGGGCCAGAATAAATGAGCAGGCAGCGATCAGAATGGACTCGTTTAAAAACTGACTGATCAGTTGCCTTCTTTCCGAACCGACTGCCTTCCGTACGCCGACTTCCTTCGCTCTTTTTTCTGAACGCGCTGTGCTCAGATTCATAAAATTGATGCAGGCGATCAGCAATACGACGATACCCAGGATTCCAAACATCCGCACATATTTTATAAATCCGCCGGTATTCTTTCCATTTTCAAAATCGCCGTACAATCTCCACTTCGCCATCGGATGAATAAACACTTCCGGTTTGATATGTTTCAATGTGTTTTCATCCGTGAAATGAGAAATGACCACATTCTTTAATTTACTGTTTACGGACGCGGGACTGGCATTACCATTTAATTGCACATAGGTCTGCCATGAATTGTTACCCCAATTCGTCTTATGGAATTGCTTCACCCAACTGTAAATGGTTTCCTCCAATTGAAAGGGTATTAAATAATCATAGGCCAGTGTGCTGTTTTTTGGCTGTTTCTCTATAACTGCGGTCACTTTCAGATTGGTCTGGTTATCCAGCTTCACCATTTTACCAATCGGGTTTGTATTACCAAAAAGTGTTGTGGCCGTTTCATCTGTCAGTGCAATGGAATATGGTTCACGCAAAGGATCTTTATCGCCCTCCATAATTTTTATTGAAAACATACTGATGGCGTCTCGTCCAATAAAATGTCCGAATTTGCTTATTTTTTTCTCCCCATAGATCAATGAATGTATTTGTCCCCAGTCGCACATGGCTACGCCCTTGAGATCGGGATATTTGGTCTTCAGTTCTTCACCGATGGGAAAAGGCAGCGCCTGTTGTGTGCCACGCACCCCATCAAAAGTCTGGTGCATCATCACCTGGTAAAGTGATTCGTAATTTTTGTAATGTTTATTGGCCGATGTTTCATCGTGTATCCATAGGCCGATGATCATGGCAACGGCCATACCGGTAGCCAGGCCCACAATATTGATGACAGAGTAGACTTTATTCTTTATTAAATTCCGCCAGGCGATTTTGGAATAATATTTAAACATAAAATATGATTTTGTTCCTGATGCAACACGTTTGGTAACCAAGAATATGCCAGACCCCTATTATGTTGCTTTTCAATCAATTACAGAATGTTTTTGCCAGGATTGTGCGATCCTGATACAGTGAGTGTTTCATTTTTCAGATCGGGATTATCCATGCTGCTAACAATTGACACCGCTTTACTTAAATTGTTGCATACAAGCTCTCATCATGTATAACATTTCACTGCGGCATGAATTCTTATTTATCTTTATAACAGACTTAAAAAACATCAAAAACGACAGCGCATATGAAAAAAGCTAAAAAAATATTGATGATCACAGGTGATGCCGGTGAAAGCTTCGAAATCCTTTTTGCTTCCCACCGCCTGCGTGAGGCCGGATATATTCCCGTGATAGCAGCTCCGGCCGTCAGAAGACTAAATCTGGTCATTCATGATTTTGAGCCGGGATGGGATACATATGTTGAACGGAAGGGATATCTCGTTGAATCGGATATCGCATTCGCCGATGTGCATGTAGACGATTATGAAGCACTGCTCATGCCGGGTGGACGGGCACCGGAATACCTGAGAAATGATCCCACTGTCATCAGCATCGTTCAGCAGTTTTCTAAAGAGAACAAATATATTTTCGCTATTTGTCATGGTGTGCAGATCCTGGTCACTGCGGGTCTCGTCGATCATAAAAAGATCGCCTGTTATGAACATGTAAAATTTGAAGTGGAAGCATGCGGAGGAATTTATGTAACACCGCAGGAAGCTGTGAAGGATGGCAAAATCATTACCGGAAAAACCTGGCAATCACATCCTGAATTTTACAGGTTGGTTTTTAACTGTCTGGAGAATACCGATGAAAAGACAGCGGATGCGAAGGAATTGCTGGAGCTGTCATGATTATCTACAAACAGTATAACCAGGAACAGCTAAATGATCAATATAATACGCGGCTCCAGGTACCGGACTATGCGGGTTATTTCGATCGCTGGGAAAAACGAAGCAGGCAGACAGCAGAACAGCATGCAATTCTGAAAGACATCTCCTTCGGAACCCATCCGGACGAGCGCCTGGATATTTTTCCTTCTCATATTCCTCATTCCAAAACACTGGTGTTTATTCATGGCGGCTACTGGCACCTGCTTGACAAAACAATGTTTCATTTCCTGGCGGAGCATTTTCTTCAGTATAATGTAACGACTGTATTGATCAATTACCCGCTTGCGCCGCATTCATCCATCCATGAAATAGTGAATTCATGCCGTAAAGCTTTGCGATGGATTCATGATAATATTGTTCATTACAACGGAGATCCCATGGAACTCTACCTACTGGGACATAGTGCAGGCGGTCATCTGGCTTCCATGCTTCTGGTTGAAGAAGAGGCCAGTTTCGTGCGGGCTGCGATTTCGCTGAGTGGCTTATTCCGTCTCGAGCCAGTGATGCTGTCATATCTGAATGCCTCGATTGGCATGGACCGCGAAAACGCTCAAACAAATAGTCCGGTTTTTTTAAATCCGGCCAAAGACAGCCGCCTGTTGCTAATCACAGGAACATCAGAGTCAGATGAATTTAAAGATCAAAGTGAAGAGCTCTGTCAATCCTGGAAAAGCAAATGCGGCTATATGGAATATCTAAAAGTTCCTGATAAAAATCACTATTCCATTCTGGATGCGGTTATCGAAAAAAATTCGATCCTTCGGGCCGCTATTTTTCAACTGATGAATATTGATCCTGAAAGTGCACATTCCATTTCCCCTGAAGAATAATTTCATTTGGAGTGCAATCTCCAGCCATGTTAAAGAAAAAAACTAGATTCGACCAGGGAGAGAATTGATTGAGCGGACTGGTTGTCTCGAAATGGTTCTAAGACAATTAAAGTGTATGAATAGAAAGTATTCTATCATTCTTTGGCTCATTCTGGCACTTGGTTCATGCAATAAAACAGACAGTCCCGTCAGTCCTGCCGGTGTTGATGTTTATATTACGGGGAATGGTCCATTAAATACAACTCCGCCTACAGCGGTTGCCAGATACTGGAAGAATAATAAGCAATTCGACCTTTCTTTTAGTACAACGGGATATTTGGATCAGCAGGTAGAATATGCACAGGGTGTTGCCGTTGCGGGTGACGACTTGTACATATGTGGGTTTGGAGCGGGTGGCCGAAGTGCAACAAGTGGATTAAATTATATTGCTAAATACTGGAAAAATGGTGTTTCTGTCAATCTTACAGACGCCACAACGAATGCCTATGCATCAGCCATTGGAATAGCCGGATCAGATGTCTATGTAACCGGAACGCAAACAACAGCAGATTTAATGCAAAAAACTTATGGCAAATACTGGAAGAATGGCACAGGCGTCATTTTACCGGGTGGGTTTCCAACGGGTATTGCCATTTCAGCAAATGATGTTTACATATCGGGTGTAATGATTGATTCGTTTACAGGACGGAAGACAGCAGTTTTTTGGAAGAATGAAATCCCGGCACGTTTGTCGGATAGTTCCTCAGATGCAGTGGCGAATGCAATCTTCATTGACGGTTCAGATATTTATATTGCCGGATATGATGGAAACCGGGCAGTATATTGGAAGAATCAGGTTCCGGTTTATTTGACGGATGGTTCATCACAGGCTTCTTTGATATCAATCGCAGTTGAAGGAACCGATGTACTGGCTGCCGGAAATATAGGACCGCCGGGGAATTTTTCAGAATCCATTGGAACATACTGGAAAAACGGAAATCCGGTCACGGTAGGTAAGGGAATTTACTTAACCGGCATCGCCGTGGCAAATGGTAATACATATGTTGTTGGCACGATAGCTACAGATCCTTCGATTGAATATCCGGGATATTGGATCAACAATGTGCAGCAAACAATTTTTGACAGCAAAAGCAATCCAAGCATTTCACAAATTTTGGTGATAAAGCATTGAATGTTTATTTAATCATGCACTCATTTTTTTGCGGGTTCATAATAATGAGTGACTGCGCCACAGCGTGCGGGAAAAAACGATCTTGGAAATATTATCTATGAGTACCGCAAAATCATCCATCGGTTTGTTACCGGTCGGATTTTTTACGACAGTTGGCCAGTAACTTGCCATCAGCTGATAAGTTGTTCTACCGTACATAAGCGTATCTGCATTTCTTAACATGGACATCCTGACAATCATAAAACTACATTTTCTCACGGCCGGCATGGTATAAAAATTGAAGTCGTATACCATACCCCATGAAGTCGCGATAACACCGCCTTCAAAAAACATCGTGGACTAACTTTGAGCCGTAAACATTTATCACCGTTAAAAATGTAAGCGATGAGCCAGAGAAAACTTATTCTATCCATGCAGATAACCCTGGACGGTTATGTTGCCGGACCCAATGACGAAGCGGATTGGTTGATCATCAGTGATGATGCGTGGACAGATTTGAACGAAGATCTGGAAACGGCAGATACTTATTTATTGGGAAGAAAAATGTACCCCGGTTATTCCGAATACTGGCAGTCAGTATTACGAAATCCGAAGAGTGATCCCAACGAATTGGCATTTGCAAGACGGGCAGATAAAACACAGCACATCGTTTTTACAAAAGGTGATTTTAAACCCGACTGGAAAAATACTCGGGTAGCCCACGATCTTCCGGCTGAAGTAGCGCGTCTGAAAAAGGAAAATGGAAAAAATATGATAGCCTGGGGCGGTGCAAATTTTGCCACCAGCCTCATTAAACTTGGCCTCGTGGATGAATACAGGTTTGCATTAAACCCGACGATATTGACAAAAGGAAAAGCACTATTCAATAACCTGGAACAGCGTAAGAAACTGGTACTGATCGATTCAAAGCCCCTGAAATCAGGATTGGTGATACTAACGTACTCGGCCGAAGCCGGGGGTCAGAAAACCGGAGCCGGCATTAAAAATCTGCAGACGGAAACTCATTCATAGAACGCTCATACTTATTCTTCAAAAATCTTCTATTTGCTGGAACTTTAATACAACTTGCCGGTCTGATAACAGGCGTGAATCATACCAATGGCAATAATCCGGCTGACAAACACCTGGTTGACCGGGTTTTACGCGGGGATACCCGTGCATTTGGGATTATTATAAAAAACACCGAAAACCTGGTAGCCCAGATCGTTTTCAAATTCATTCCTGATGCCGAAGACCGAAAGGATATGGCTCAGGATATTTATTTGAAGGTCTTTCATAATCTGGCTGGTTTTAAATTCCAATCCAAACTCTCCACCTGGATCGCCCGGATTGCTTATAATTCCTGTTTATCCTGGATAGAAAAGAAAAAACTGGTTTTGCCAGGGAGCCTGCATGAGGAAGAAGAATTATATGAATCAAAAGATGCAGGTGCATATAATTATGCTTCCGCTGAAAGTATGCTTTCCCAAAAGGAACTGACCGTTATTCTTCGCAAAGAAATGGAGGAGTTACCGGCGATTTATCAGACTCTCATCACGCTGTTCCATCATGAATCCATGACTTATGCGGAGCTTTCTCAAATCACGGGCATGCCTGAAGGCACCGTGAAAAGTTCACTGTTCCGTGCCCGGAAAATGCTAAAAGAAAAATTATTGTCTAAATACAAAAAGGAGGCATTATGAATAACATTCATCCTTCGGAAAAGGAGATACAACAATACGCCGTTGATAAAATGGATTGCAATCCAACGATCGTTGCCCATATTGATACATGCCCCGATTGCCAGTCGGAAGTTTCTATTTATCAAATGTTATTTTCAGGAATCAGGGAACAGTCAGCAGTTGCTTTTGATTTTAATGTGCAGGAACTCGTTTTATCTAAACTACCGAAAACAAACACCGGCTTATCTACCGACGATATCGTTGCTGCCTTCCTGATAATATTCACCTGTTCCTGCATAGGTATACCGGTTTATATATTCCGAAAGATCATATTGAATAGTTTTACAGACATCCCGCCTTTTTTTATTTATTCCATCATTATTGGTACGACCGGGATCCTCATCACGAAAATTCTATCCCTATATAAAAAATTCATAAAGCAAATGCATTTTTTAAATATTAACTGATTCCGGGAACAATTTATCATCAGACCGGTCTAATAACCAATCAACGAAATCAAAATGAAAAAAATAAGTGTAACCATTGTTGTTTCTCTGCTGGCGATCGCCGCACAGGCGCAGGCTCATGAAAATTTCGACCCGTTCAAAGACAGGGATTTCCTATTTGACGTTTTACATATCGGCACGATGCTGATTGCCATTTACCTGATTGCATCCTTCATCCTTCAAATTTTTAAAGCAGGTATGACTGCCCGGATCAAAAACAGGATGCTGGATAAAGGCACAGAGGAAAATATCGTTAAAGGAACTTTTACAACCCGACAAAAAAGAAAATAAAAATTACATCCTGCAGTGGTTTTTTATCATGGTTGCCATTGGCATTGCTTTCTTACTGCTTATGCTTACCAGTCCGTTTGGTCTGCACTCCCTGGCGATCATTGCATTTAGCATTGCAGCCGGATTTGGGGCGTATTATTATTTTACCAGGCAGAATGGCTGACGGTTGACGGTTGACGGCTGATGGAGTACTGAATAAATACAATTATTTAAAATGAAACTGATTTTTTTTCTGATAGCCTTTATGCTGATATCCATCCGTTACTATTTCTCCTGGACTGGTAAGGACAGAGAAAGAAGGGGCTTGTCTGAAAGCAATATGGTTATCAAATCAGATAATTTCTACGAAGAAATAAACTACTCCGGAAAATTTCAGTTATCGGATGATGAATCGGTTTTCAAATCTATTTCTCCCGGAGGATACTTTAAATTCCGTCTGAATGATGAAAAAGTAAAAGCCCAAAGTGATGTCAGGGGAGAAATTGAATACACCCTTTTTGACGGGAAGAATAATCTGCCGTTAAACGATGAGGGGAAAATATTGCTGAGGAAAGCCATCAAAGAATTGATCTACTGGGGATATGATGCTGAACGCAGGATGGAGCGTGTTTATGAGACAGGAGGAGGTCAGGCATTATTAAGAGAAATAGATAGTGTGAAAGAGGATCGTGTAAAGATGTTATATATGAAACGTCTTTTTTCACTCGATTCGCTTTCTTCCGAAACCTCGGAACTTATTGTGAGAAAAATTAAATCACTGAATTCGGATATGGATAAGGTTCAGTTTTTAAACCAGATTGAAAACACCCGGTTTAATAATCCTTCCGTCGCTGCCGCTTGTTTTGACATTATTCAGGGAATGGGTTCTGATATGGACAAAATGAATGCAATGGATCATATCATTGACCGGGATTCGCTAAGTGCGGGAATGATTGCTACTATGCTGAATCTGGGTAATAGCATGGCAGATATGGATAAATCTAATCTCTATGGAAAACTGATTGACAGAGGTCTGATCAAAGATTCACTTTTTGACAGCTTGTCCGTTCTGATTTCCGGAATCGGTTCCGATATGGATAAGATAAACCTCTTTCATAAAATGCTTGAAATAAATCCAATCACAGAAAATCAGTGGATCCTCCTGATCGGCCAGTCAGAAACTTTGGGTTCCGATAACGATAAAGCAAATATGCTTTCCGAATTCGCGCAGAAAATGCCTAAGACGGATCCGGTGAAAGCAGCCTATATGAAAGCGGCTAAAGCGATTGGTAACGACAATGACTATGGCAGGGTAATGCGGGCACTGGAATAATGAACACTTAAATAAGTTCCGGATTTTTACGTTGGAAAAATATTCCCCGTTTGATTTACAAAGGATAAATTATATTTATCGGGTTGGAGGCCCTGAGGAACCCCATTTTCACCAACCCATTTTTCTACATGACCGCTAAACCACGTAAGCGTTTCAAAAAAATACTTTTTTCTTTACTGATCCTTTTTTTCCTGTTTAATCTGGTGATTATAAATCAGGCTTATCATTTTACTCATTTTTACGATCATGGAACGGTTAAGTCAGTGGAAGAGCAGACGGACGGATTTTGGGGGAAAGCCCGTGTAGCTTTATTCGGATTGAAGCTGGGAAAACTGTCCGGATCTGTTCCGGATTCTGTATTTACTGATGTTAAATTGAAATCAGCAGACGGTTTAACGTTAGATGCCTGGCTCATTCGTGTTCCCAACGCGAAAGGAACCATTGCAATATTTCACGGGCACGGCAGTGAAAAATCTGCAAATCTTTCACAAAGCAATGAGTTCAACGAAATGGGTTATTCAACTCTGTTGGTTGATTTTAGGGCGCATGGGCAAAGTGAAGGAAATACATGCACCATTGGATACCGGGAGGCGGATGATGTAAAACTGGCTTATGATTTTCTGAAAAACAGTGGTGAAAATAATATTATCCTGTATGGTATTTCATTGGGTGCAGCTACGATCACTAAAGCGATTGCCGACTATAATTTGACGCCTGAAAAAATAATCCTGGAAATGCCTTTCGCATCGTTGCCTGCAACGGTGGAAGGAAAGATGAGAATGGCGGGCCTGTCTTCAGAACCGTTTGGCGGCCTATTAACTTTCTGGGGCGGCACAATTAACGGCTTTTGGGCATTCAACATGAAACCCAGAGAGTTTGTGAAGAAAATTAAATGTCCTGTGTTATTGCAATGGGGAAGAAAGGATAAAGGCGTTACCGAAACGGAAATCAATGAAATTTTCAAAAACATTTCTTCATCCAAAGAATTAGTGGTGTATGAAAACAGCGGGCATCAAAATCTCTGCGAAAATGAGCCTGACAAATGGGAGGAAACCGTAGGAGCTTTTTTGGAGAAGAATAACCCATAGAAGTAGCTAAGGGTTTCTGCTTATATGTTCTATTCTTTTGCAGGAGCGTTCTTTATTTTGTATGTTCACATTTCTGATTACTCCGTCAACATGAAAAAAATAAAACTCCTGCTCGTTCTTCCGGCCATTGCATTCCTGATTTTTGTTTTCACTACAACGTTTACTGGTTGTTCGAAAGATACCACAACGATTCATGATACCACCGTCAAGGTGGTGATCGATACGTTGACGCTGACGATACATGATACCGTAAATACCTGCGACTGTAATCTGACAGACGGTTTGGTAGCGTATTATAATTTCAATGGAGGAAGCCTGAAAGACAGCAGTGGCTACGGGAATGATATATACGCGAATTCTGCTACAAAAACCACCGATCGTTTTGGTAAAGCCAACAACGCCTATCTGTTTAATGGCGTGAATAATTCCATGCAGATCCATCACAGCGCTTCGCTCAATATGGACAGTATTACCATGTTTGCGATCATTAAACCCAATGGCTTTTACACCGGACCCTGCGCCGGAAATTACATCATCTCAAAAGGTGTGATAGCGACTACAAATGGGTATTGGGCGATGGGCTATCAGGATATCGACGCGGGTTGTACCAATCCGGATATTAATCACGAATCATTTGGTGGTTCTTTTGGTGACAATAATCCCGTGGGTTCAGCCAATATAGCCGGCAGCGATACCGCATTCGTGAAATCGGGACAATGGTACTATGTAACCTTTACCTACGATGGCAAAACGTCCAAACTATATGTCAACGGTGTATTAAAGGATAGCCGCACCGCAACCCGCCCCAATCACCCAAATTCCGATGATCTATTTATCGGAAGGCTTCAGGATGGTACATTTCCCTATTTTGTAAACGGGGTGATAGATGAAGTCAGGATATATAATCGTCCGCTTTGCCCGACAGCGATTATGCAGTTAAGCAGTCTCAAGCAATAATAACCGGTTACTTTCCATAAAACCCGGATTCTCAAATACATACCTGCCGCTACCCGGCATTAATGATTCGCCAAAAAATTGCGGAAAGACAAAACTGCGCTTTATGTACGCTGTCCAACAACATCTCAACAACATCTCTGATGGAAACCAGCTGGTGATAAAACATCTCTAAGCAGCAGATTGCATCCCTTTTTTTGGTATTAAATATTCGGATTAGTATTCAACCGATATCAAGGTATGTCAGAATATTTTCGTTACTCCAGTTAGCTAATGCCTTCATTATATCCGTCAATGATCTCCCTTTCACAGTAAGTGAATATTCCACTCTTGGTGGAACTTCGGCAAAGGCTTTCCTGTTCACAATGCCATCTGATTCCAGTTCCTTCAAATGCCGGGATAGCACTTTTAAAGCAATCCCGGGGATAGACCTGTGAAGCTCGCCGAATCTTCTAGATTCCTGCATGAGCAACCAAATAATAATAGGCTTCCATTTGCCGCCGATTACATCGATGGACGCTGCAATGGGGCATTCATTTGCTGACTGATACTTTTTTTCAACTATTTTCTTTTCTACCATGCTGAGTTTCAATAAAACTGCCAAAATAGTCAACACTTGACAAAAAGGTAACTACTTGTCAAAAGTAAAATGTAAATCTATTTTTGACAAAAAACATAATATCATGTCAGACAAAAAATCAGAAAATTATCAAAAAGGCCTCGCACTTTTAAACCAACTACATGGCGGCATGGCCGGAGAAGCACTGGTAAACAATCTAAAAGATATCTGCCCGGATTTCGTGGATATGACTATTGAATGGGCAACACAGGGCATCATGGCAAGACCAGGACTTGATCTTTTGGTCAGGGAGTATTTACTGATTGCTTCCTGCGTAACAATTGGTCACGTTGTTCCACAGTTAAAGGCGCATATCGATGCCGCAATAAAACTCGGCGGTTCAAAAGAGACCATCGTGGAAGTGATTCTTCAAACGATGTTTTATGCTGGCGGCGCGGCTGTTAGTAATGCGCTCAGTCATGCAAAAGAAGTATTTCAGGAGCACGGGTTATTGTGACAATTATGAAAAAAATAATCAGGCAGAAAACTATTTGACTTTTGCCTTTAACGACTGACCCAATTCCCTAATAACAGCAGCTTTATCCTGCTTGATTTTTTTGCCAAGTTCCTTTCGCGGACAGTTTCTGTTATGCCTTGCACCCCAATCCATCATCTCAATGACAATGGGTAATAATTCGACCCCTTTTTGAGTAAGACTATAAACGAACTTTGATTTATTTGCCGGAGATACTTCTCTGACGACAATTTTTTCTTTTTCAAGGACGCTTAACCTGTTGACAAGAATATTTGAAGCAATTTTTTCTTCAGAAGTCAAAAACTCACTGTACGATACTTTGCCTCTCAACATGATATCCCTGATTATCAAAAGCGACCACTTGTCCCCGAAAACATCAAGAGAACAACTTATAGGGCAATCTGACCTTTTTTTTTCCATCAAAATAAAGTTATTGCGATTTGCAAGATCTTTTTACATTTGTCCTTGCAATATGCAACAACAAATCTAAAGACAAAAATTTAATAAAATGGATAACCAGGCAACAACAAGACAGCTTCTTGAAACCTATTACAAAGGCTTTGCAGCAAAAGCAAATTGGGAAAGTGTAATCGCAGATGACTTTGAGTATGTTGGCGGTGACATGAACAACACAACGCCTGTTGTTGGCAAGCAAGCATACATTGAAATCATTAAGCGATTTTCACAACGTTTTGAAGCAATGAAAGTGAAGCAAATGATCGTTGAAGGTGACAAAGCAAGTGTTATTGGCAACTATGACTTCCAATTTCCAAACGGACTTAAGATAAATGGCAATGTTTCTGAAAATTGGACTGTAAAAAATGGTAAGCTGCAATCGCTAACTCTTTACTTTGACACATTGACTTTTATCACAAACCTGAAACCATAGGACTCATTTAAAATATCTTCTGATTTGAATATCATTCTTTTGGTCTTTTCATATTGCTTTAACGACTTTTTTTGAACAATCAAAGCATTCAACTTCGTAGCCGTTTAGATATCCTAACTTCATAGTTCCTACCCCGTTTGTTATTCTACCCACCCTTTAACAGACACATCTTATAATTTATCCACTATGCCGGTATGAATAAAAAGCTTTATCCTTGGCTGATTCTTTTTCTAGGACTCTCCGGTATTTCAGCCCTACTTCAAATCATTCTTCGTTCCCTAGTCGGTCCTCAGTTCTTTATGCTTGATTCATTCGGAATTTGGCTCCTGATAACGAATTTCGCGGGCATCATAGGATCGATACTTTTATTGAAGTATTATTATAGTCAGAAGTATTGGTTTGCCTTTGCGACAGGAACCCTCTATTCCATTTGCAATCTCTGGTACGCCATACTCTTTTATTCGATACTCAATTTTCAAAAATTTTCCAATTATTATCTTCCTCTATTATTCCTATCCACAGGCACAGGCATCGTTTATGCCGCAAGTCTTATGTTCCTCCGGGCAGAAAATAGACGCTGGTTAAAGGCAGCCGGGGCATACATGCTTATTATCGGGTTGATGTTCTTATCCTGTCTTATTGGGACCATCACCAATTCCTCTTTTGCAACTAAAAATATGGTTGAAAGAGTTTCGCAGTGGTCTACATTCGCCAGTTGCCTGATCCCCGTCTTTTTTATGATACATTTTTTTCGCGAGCTTAGAAGACCCGGAACGGTTGGTTCCAATGCGGCGGCACGGAAACATTCGGAAAATTGGGTGGGACTTGCTGGAATTGTATGTTTCCTATTCACGCTGATAGTCGGCATACTACTATCTTCCGAATCTTATTCTTCAATATATTGGACGAATTGGAACTATCAAAAGACCAAGGAACTGGCACACTTGGCTGATCCGGGAGTTTTTGTAAATAGCAAAGGAGATACCTTGCATTATGAGTTAATAAAACCGCTGGATTATGATCCCACAAAAAAATATCCTATAGTCATATCCTTGCCGTACGGCGGTCAGCCGGCAACGGATACCATAAAACAAATTGAAGGAGCTGTAATGGCCCTGCTGCTTACGATGGACGGCAACAGAAGAAATTATCCTGCATTTATTTTTATCCCTAATTGCCCACCCGGAGCAGGTTGGGGTGGCATCCCTGATTATCCCAATGTAGATTCGTTGGTTTTTGATGCGATCCTCGCATTGGATCGACAGTTCAGCATAGATGAGAAAAGGCGCTATGTGACAGGTTTATCAAGGGGCGGATATGGAGCATGGAATTTCATCTGCAAACATCCGGAAATGTTTGCTGCCGCCATACCTGTTAGCGGGGGAGGCGATCCAAGACTTGCCCCGGAGATCGTCAACGTAGCTGTATGGGCCTTCCATGGCTCCAGCGACAGAAACGTTCCGGTCATCAACTCCCGAAATATGATCAATGCCATCAAAAACGCAGGCGGAAATCCGAGATATACCGAGTTCCCGAATGAGGGACATAATATTTGGGATAAGGTCAGAACGACACCTGGCTTGCTGGATTGGCTCTTCGCCCAGCATCGCGACTGATAAAACTTAATGCCAACCAGCCGGAAGCCGGGCTGGAAAGTTTCAGGGCTTCTGTTGCAGTGCTGAATAAATAACTACTTAACTTCAATCTAATCCGCCAGGGATCGAAGCGGCATCTCCCGCTTCGTGGGACATACGCGCAGAGCCTGGTCACGCGGCACGCGGGAGGAGGCATGATAAGAAGGGTGAGTTTTTTTCACCTCGTCATTCATCCAGGTGTAATAAAAAACCCCACTGGATTCAGTGGGACGTTGATGAAGAAATTGTTGTCTTTTTTTACTTACTTGCTTTGGTAAGAAAATTACCGAGAAGGCCTTAATCAATGAGCTTCGGTTGCATTGTAATATATTATTCTCTTTTCTTTTATATTGTAAAAGAATGATACTCTCGACTCGTCATTTCTCTGTGATGTCTCAAATCGGGAAAAACTAACTAAAATGTTTAAACAGAGAATGTATATTAAAATATCATCGTCTCCGGCTTCTTCAAATTTGCTTACTTACTTTGTGAATGTTATTTTTGTACGATTCTTACAAGTAGTGACCCTATGACCCGCTTAAGCTTCGGCTACCCTAAATTTATTTTACTTCTTTTTCTTTGGATACTGATTATGCAAGCGTGCACCAAATCAGGTGTGCAAAATTCGCCGAACAACCCGAATCAGCCTTCACCGCCATTCAAATCCCTGGTGGTATCTTATCCGTTTTTCAGAACGGATGAGTTTCTGTTTTACAATTTTCAGCATGATTCGTTGGCAAACACTTATACGATCGATATACTTGATTCCAGTACCGTATTTGAGGGAGTATATGCTCGTATGTGGACTACAAAAGTTTACTATCTGACCCCTACATTGCCCCGGCGTGTCAGCAAAATTACGGTACGAAGAACGAGTCAGGCCTCGCAGTATGGGCCGGTTAACAATCAGGACAACTATGACTTTGAATATCAGTTTAATGATAATGGATACATACCTGGCCATATTAAGATTACGGTATATGTGGATGCGGCTGCTACTGCTATTAAGAGTCAACAGGAGTTTGACGTATATAATCCAACCATCAACTGGTATGATGCAGCTGGTCCCGGTGATCTCTTAAATTGGAATAATCTATTGCCCTTAAGACAACCGTTAAAGTTATTGCGGGCAGGATGCTGTTTTCTAAAACAGTATACTGACAGCTCATTTGAGGTTGAAAATAATTCTAATGATTATTCCTTCACTCTTTTCTACAATGTTCCAAACCAGGCTCCTGGTAATCAGGTGGCGACGGGAAATGAGCATGGAATATATATATTTAACAAGGATCATTTGTTATCTACGATGGCGATGGATATTGTAGGTACTTATACGGATCCATCGACCGGATGGGTTAGTCTTACCAATTTTTCGGTTGCTTACCAACGGAAATTGGACTTTACCTATCTTAATCAACAACCCGGCGCCTATTCTATATTTAATGTTAGCGGTATTCCTGAAGCTATCTATTGGGAACAGGTATGTGAATATTTGCCTGGTATATACGGATCATATGCTTATCCCAGGGTAGATAGTTACAATACCTATGATCCATACATAGTGGATCTGCACACATACTACAAGGATATTTGCGATTCATATACTGACTCGCTATTTACTACTGACGCTTCTGCGAACAAAATACTTGTTTCACAGAACAGATATTTTAATAAGGTGGTAATGAACGGAGATACTGTTTCCCGGATCATTAAGACCGACGCGGCAGGAAATATCCTGAGAAATATTGAATTAAAATATTAGATGCAACCAGACATCCATGCAAATAAACGCCAGGATCGTCGTACGAAAATGAAACGACAGGAAATGAGTCTTAGACGAAAGCCGGAACACCTGATTTATACGGCGATACCAACCAGTGAACAACTTAATGGCGTTACAACCAGTTTGGAAGAATATGGATCGTATTCAGCATGGACAGCATCGGCTATGTGCATTTTGCCCGTTAGACTAGTTGGTAACCCCATGAACCAAAAAAATATCCGGTCTTTATTTTGTTGTTTGGCACTTATTTTATGCTTGTCGGCATGCACAAAATCGACTCCCTCAAATAACCCTGTTCCAAACCCTGGTCCTGACTCCCTACAACCTTCTTCTCCTCCTCAGCCGGATAACCTGCGACCAGGCCTATATTATATTTTATATAATCCGGCAAATCATGCGAAACTGGTGCAGTATTATGAATATAATGCATCTAGTCAATTGGCGGCGATACACAGCTGCAACTACGATACATCTTTTGTTTATAATGGTGCGGTTGCGGACAGCTTTACCATAACCCTGAATCTTTCCGGTACACAGGCTCCTCCATCATCTTACGACATTGTTTTTCAATATCATTTTAGTCCGGCCGGAGGTACTAGGGAGCATCATCTGTTACAATATGATGCGCAAAACCGTATCACCCTCGATTCAATTTCTGACGGAACCAATTCGACCGTCAAATCACGCTTCCATTTCATTTACGGAAACGGGGAAAATGTAACTGTTAGCCATATCAATTTAAATTCTGTATTTTCCGACACCGGACAGGTAGTATCAGTAGACACACTGAATATAGATACCGAAAATGTAAGCTATTGGCTGAACTATAAGAATATCAGTGGCGGCTCTACGGAATATGATTTCACACCTTCTTCCTTTTCAAATCCCGTTTATTTTGAATCTCTTTCGAAAAGCATGGCGCTTATCTTCTTAGTTCATGGTTACGGAAATCTCCGTTCCAAAAATTTGCCTGGTGAGAAATTATTATTTGATATCATTAATAATATAACCTCAGATTCACATTTTACCTGGATGACTGATTCTACAGGCAGGGTTGTTTCAGGTACCACAAGATCGGGGCCAACCGGACCTATCGTGGAATATACTTACTATACTTATATAAAGAATTAGGATTTCTTTTTTGACCCGAAATGAGGTGGGGAGACGATGATTAAATGAGCTTGCGGTGTCGTTCAGGCAAACAGTTCAAGTGTTGCTGCGCGCCTTCATATTCTCGAGCTGACTGATAGTGTAGGCGTCCCATATTTCCGGTCAGTTAGAAAACTGGATTTTTTGATTTTAGGTCTTCTGGTTTTTCATCGGTTATCCCCAAACGGCTCTCTTCAACTTTTAAAATATTTCCGTTCGCCGATAAAACAATTAATAGCCCAATTTTCATTCATAAAATGTACGAATTTTAATAGAATTACCTGTTTTTAGCTTAAATCCTTTAATGCTATTAAGATTTAAGTGGGTTTAATATTTTTCAGTATTAGTTACAGTCCTGAATTCAGAATAAAATTGGTCAAATATATTTATGAGAGTTTTATTCATCCTTTGTGTGATTTGTTTAGTTGGCTGTTCAGAAAAACAGATGAAGTTGGCGAATAGTGAAAATATTTCTCCGGCACAAAGAACGTTACTTAATATGCTGGACAGCTTCAAAACCGAATTTAGTTCTGCCAGTTCCAATGGACTTAAAGATAGTGTTGTGGATAAATGGCAAAGCAAATTGCATACATATGTGAGACGTAGTACCATTCATAACATTAAGGTCCATGTGGATTCGATTGTATTGAAAGATTTAAAAATCGAAACGAAGTTCCACTGTGGAAGAGATATTGAATTTAGCTGTGGCCTGACATTTAACGAAAAAATGGATCAAAATGAAGAATCTTTTTACCAGTTTATGAAAGGGCTGAAAGAGGGCACGGATACGGTTCTTAATTTTAATTATATGAATTGGCCGAGGATCGGTAATCCAGCGGATACCTCAGCGCCAATATTCAAAATTGCCGCATTTCCATCTCCAATAACTAAATAATATCCTTTTAGCCAGAATCCTCAGTGCCAACGTAGCAGCCCTAAATGGCTCATACTACACCCAAAAGCTATATTTCGTAACTTGTCGGTATGCTTAAAAAGCCAGTAAAAGATAAAAGCTCCGCAGACTAAGCGTTTATACTTACCTGATGACGAACCCGTTAAAATCAATATGCCATTTGAGGATGCAATTAAAAAGGCCTTAAATACTCCAATTAAGAAAAAATTAAAATGAAGTTTTGGGCTAGATGAATCTCCTTTAGAATTCAATCAAAATATTTATAATTAGCATAAAACGGAATGGTCGTTGCAACGTTCCGAAATCTACAATTTAAAGAATATACACTTTAAAACTTTTCATTTCGCATAAGCAAAAACACTTAGTATTAAAAATAGTCTGCATTTCGTTTCGATAAATTTAATTTAGTGTAGGTGTTTACATGTATACAAATAAAATAGTCAAATAAAAACATTGTCACGTCGGAAATAATGATCAAATTACAAGGATGCACTTCAAAGCTCACCGACAGATCTAAAATTAAACTTGGTTTAAACTTATATCAATACACCATTAATATGTAGAATACAAACGATTTGATTGTATTTATGCAAATGGAATAATACAAAATATTTTGTTGTACATAAACTTATAATTTGATTTTTATTAATCCACTTTTATTAAGTCCAAAAATTGGGAAGTCGACGTACAATATCTTTAACATTATAAATTTAGAGTTATTTATAAAGTCGCTTGCAAGCAAGACCGCGACGTCTAAAAACTAATTCTCATCAACATTAAAATTTAAAGAAAATGAAAAGAAAAATTAAGTTAGAAAGGAGTCTTAAACTGAATAAGGAACTGGTTGTTAAATTACAGGAAACGCAACTGTCAAATGCAAGAGGCGGACTTGGTAGTCCAAAGTCATGCTATGTTGATTCCTGTCGGGTCCCTCCTGCGACGACTTCATGCAACGAACATTCCTGCAATTGACGGAAAGAATATTTATATGGTCCTTTAATAATTTATTAAAAGAAGAAATAAATGCTAAAATAATAAACTAGAAAAGGGAAAGAAAAAATAAGCATCGTTACTATCAGCTCATCTTGTCAGGCTGAATAACTTAATATTCAATCAGTAGACCTGATGTAACGATGCTTTAGGAACCAGTTGAATTTCGGGCCAATGACTGGTTAATAATTTTCTTAATTTAACTATCTCAATTTAAAATGTGAGACACGCCGGGAAATCGTTCCAGCCTTCAAATCCAAAGTACTTTGAAGCGATAAGAGTCGGCATACATTTAATTCAGCACTAACGATTCTTCAGTTCTCTTATTATTCAGTGAAAATTCTGATGCATCTTTATATGCAGCATAAGGCAACGGCTCCTTTTTGAAGATGCACCATACTCTGTATTCTAACATTTCATCTAAGAGATAGCTGGCACTTCATCCCAGGAATAGCGACTTCCGGAATAAACCAAAGCCAGATATTCATCCATTAAATGTGGATAAATGTCCGTTATTCTGATATCTGATAAAATCGCACCGGCCTTACTATTCGCTTTTTAAACTCTTAGCAGGATTTTTTAATGACTCGACAGCCGCTAAATATCCTACTGTACAAAAAGCAATAATTATTGTTCCGACGGAAGTATACATTAAGACCTGCCATTTTTCAGGTATACGGAAAGCGAAACTTTGAAGCCAGCGATGACTGAGCCACCACGATACAGGTAAAGCAATGGCAATTGCTAAAAGGACCAGCTTTATGAAATTTTTTGAAACTAATATTACAATACTGATGACACTCGCACCCAAAACCCGCCTTATGCCAATTTCCTTGGCTCTTTTTACCGTCGTAAAAGCCGCCAGTCCGAATAATCCTAGGCTCGATAAGATAATGGCAAGGCCTGAAGCAAAAGAGAATAAAATCGATGTGCGTTGTTCGGAGAGATAGAGCCTGCTGTAACTCTCATCGAGAAAATGATAATTAAAAATACTTTCGGGCGCCCGCTGTGTCCACACTTGCTTTAACTTATCCAAAGTTCCCTGAATGTTATTTCCATTTATTCTAATCATAAAAACCTGGCCAAAATCTCTTGAGAGAAAGATAAGCATGGGATTGATCGGATCGTGCAAACTGCTGAAATTAAAATCCCTAACTACTCCAACCACCGGACCACTGGAATTTTTCTTAATCAGTTTGCCTACCGCCTGCGTGGGAGTCCACCCGATTTTACGGGCTAACGATTCATTAATGATATACGCCTGCCTAAAATCAGAATAATTATTTGAAGTATCCATTATCGAGAAATCAGAATTTTGGAAGTCTCTCCCGGATGACAAACTCATATGCATTGTTGAAATGAAATCCAAATCCACCGGCATAGCATTGACTGAAATCTGATGCTCACCTTTATCGTCAGATACAGTTATCGCGTCACTCCATTTGACAAACTCGGGCGTTTCATACGAAGCAGTAATTCCTTCTACACCAGGTACACGTAACAATGCATCTTTTGTATTTTGAAAATCTTTGAGCATGGCCACAGGGAAAGGAACAACAACCAGATGGTCTTTATCATAACCCAAATCCTTTGTCATCATAAATTTTATCTGTTGTATAATAATTATTGCATAGACAATAAGGAATATGGATGCGGAAAATTGAACTACAATCAGGATCTTCTGAAGAACATTGTTTCCCCCTGTGAAACTAAATCCCTTTTTAAGTACCTCAAGTACTTTAGACCCAGACAGAATTAAAGCAGGATAAAAGCCGGCAAGAAAACTAACTATAATCGTAAAAACAGCTAATATCCCGATTGATAAAGGCCGAAGCAAAACCCAAAAACTGAATTGCAATCCCGTTATTCTGTTGAAGTAAGGCATTGCCAAAACAGCTACGATCAGAGAGCAGAAAGAAGAAATAGATGTAATTAACAGTGATTCGCAAATAAACTGCATAAAAATCTGAATTCTGGAAGCTCCCATCACTTTCCGAATTCCGATTTCTCCATTCCGGCCAAAAGACTGAGCTGTCGAAAGGTTTGTGTAATTGGCACAGGCGATGGCTAAGATCAACAGGGCAACAACAGTAAACGTAACGACATAGTTGATACTTCCGTTGGGCTCCAGTCCTGCCAGGTTTGAATACAAATGTACTTTTGTAATCGGCTCCAGATTTAATTTCAGATAGTTGTTTCCCTTCAAATCTGCATTTTGCCTGACATCTGAAGAGGCCATATATTTATTGACCCCATCCTGTAATTGCCACAAACTAAAATTTTCCTTCAGCAGTAAATAAGTTACCCAATTAGCGCTCCACCAGTTTTCAGTCTTTAAATCATCTTTGAGATTTAAAAACTGAGTCACAAAATCAAATTTAATCTGCGAGTTTTGAGGAACGTCTTCGCATACTGCCGTAATCTTATACTCCCGTTTACCAACTTTAATTATTTTCTCAAGTGGCTCCTGTTCGGCAAAATACTTCCGCGCCATCGAATGTGTAATAACCAAATTCCCCGGATTTCCCAAAGGATCAGTCCTGTCACCCGAAATAATTTTGAAAGTGAATGTTTTAAATATTGCCGGATCAGCATATAATATCCGGTGCTCATCAAATATCTTATTATTACACTTTACGGTACCATGGTCCAAATAGGTTCTTACATATTCTTCGATAGCGGGAAAAGTTCTTTTAAGCTGAGGCCCTACCTTGTTTCCGGTCACAGCAGCACTATTGACAGCATCTTCGATTTTGTATTCCATAGTTACACGAACAATTCTATCCGACTTAAGATTAAACCGATCATAGCTTAGCTCGTTGCCTAAATAAATGATAATAAGAAAACAGGATGATATTCCCAGAGACAAACCAATTAAATTAATCGCTGTAAACAGCTTTCCTTTAGTCAGATTCCGAAAAGCCATCTTAAAATAATTTCGAACCATTTCAATTTAAATATTTAACACGATGAATTTCAGATAACATATGTGCTTTTTACTTCTGCCTTTTTATTCTGGAGGCTGTGATCATTCCCACATATGTTAAAGCTACGCCATAGACATTATAGTTATTACCAAATAGAACAAAGCTCTCAAAAACTAATAAAGACACATTAATATTTTTCAATACAATGTGTCCTTATTGCCACTCCCTCCTGGAAGCACTTTCCATTCCGCTTAAAAATGAAGCCATTGAAATACGCTTAACAGACAATCTGACATTAATCTCAGAACGACTTGTTTAATGCAATTTACCAACAGTTCAATTATTACGGTTCAAACCGTTTAAGCAGGATGAATAACTTGTCATTTGGCATGGCATGAATCTGTTTTACACGATGCAATGCATGATGCAGCTGCACAGGAGGTCGGTGTACCCAATCCTCCCTTGATATTTGCGATCTGCGTTTCTTGCAATTTAATAATTGATTCCTTGTTCAGGCTGAGCCCTTTTTCTAACTTAATTTTCCTTTGCATTTTTATTGTTTTTTTTATTAATAATTAGATTAAAGACATTTCGGTCTCGCTTGCAAGCATCTTTATAATAAAGTCAATTTTACAGATGACTACTTAATTCGGATTGAAGCCAAAGTTTTCACCGGCCAGGTACCTGTATATAGATAATTCGGACCAATATAACCGGCCTCTTTAAATTAAACCCAATTGTTTTACGATACGTTTTTAATACCCAGATATCTGTTACGTCGATAATATTTTTCGTCAAAAATTGCGCAGCGAATATTATTCCTGATTGTGTAATATGATTCTATTTTCTGAACACACAAGTTATTTTCCAAAATATTTTTTATCTGTAAGTGGAAACACCTACAGCACAAATAATGAATTTTTATTTTTCGGTGAACCTGCTAAGCGTTAATACTTATAAACACATTCATGCACTAAGTGTATACCCTTAAATAAAAAATTAATTAAAATAATTTGAAGCACTGTTCAAAGTATTTCCGATACATTTAAAAAACGAAATAAATTATTTCATTCACCCATTTAAGTGAAAACAATTCAAACAGCTGAATATCTTTTACAGAAGAAACTAAGAATACACCAAAAGAAACGAAAAACACAACACTTACTATTCGTTCATTTTAACATAAAGAAGCTTGCAAGCAGATCAGTAGAAAATGTTCTAAAACTATTTTTTCACATTCTAAATTTTAAATAATGCCCAAGTAAATTAAGAAAGAAAAAACTCTACTTCTTTTAAGTGCAAATTGAAACACCAGGAGAAGTAACACTCGTTTTTGTATTTAAATAAAATATTTAATAATTAAATTTTAAAAAAATGAAAAAGATTAAATTAAATAAAAATTTAAATCTGAATAAGGAAGCCATTGTTAAGATGCAGGAAACACAGTTAGCCACTGTCAAAGGAGGTGCCGGAAAGCCAGCCTCCTGTGGCGAAGCTTCATGTGCAAAATCCTGTGAGAGTGGTTCCTGTTAAGTAATAATCGAAGGGACAAATAATATTTTCAAAATATAAAATTTGTCCCTTCATTTTATTTGACGGTAACATCAGAATAGACTTAATCACTTTTAAATTCAGTTAATATGACAAAAAAGATCAAATTAAACAAATCGCTCTCTCTGAACAAAGAATCGATAGTTAAGCTGCAGGAGTCGCAACTGGCTGCGGTGCATGGCGGAAAGGATATCACGTTGCCAAGTGTAGTTACAACAGGAGTTCCCACTATATCATGTATTGCTTTTACATGTAATGTTTCCTGTGACGCCCATACTTGCAATTAAAAAGTATGTAATTGTAAAGAGCAGATGAATGAATCATTTATTAAAACAATAAATGATGTTTAGGGTTCCGGCCTGTAATCAGGCAGACGGCTGTTATTTCAGGCCGGCCTTATTCTGATTTTTTCTATAAACAGATAATTGTCAAATTCAATGGATTGCGATATTAAATACAACGAAAATGCAAGGAATTGCACTAGCAACATCTACAGTTACGGATGAGTCCCGGAAAATTCAGGAAAAAATGACACGTGATGACTCAATAGAACGAATAAGGCTATCACTCAACAAAAACAGAGGTATGCTTACTTCAATGGGTGTTTGCAACGGATTGGCCGGCATCTCGTTGTTTCACTATTATTATTTTAAGTACAGAGGCGATGATAAGTTTTTGAATGAGAGTGTCCGTGTATTAGAAGAATCTATAGAGGGCCTGAGTGAGGATTATAAAGGAAATTATTTGTTTCGTGATATCGTTGAAATTGGTATTCTTCTCAAATTTTATTTGGATGAAGGTCTTTTGGATGATATTTCATTTTATCATGAAAACTTCGATTCACTTTTGTTTGATTTCATGAACGAGCATTTACTAAAAAACAATATTAACCCTGTAACAGGAGCAATCAACTTTGGATATTATTTTTTAGAAAGAACAGATTTGGCCTCATTCCGTAACACGATTATTCATCTCATCGGCGGCATTGAATCTCTGGCGATTCCATCGTCATCCGATATTTACTGGGTTTCAAACATTCAAAGAGAGGGAAAATATCTTATTGAACTCGGCGGATTACACGGGATTTGCGGCATAGTTAAATTTCTATTATACGCGCATCAGCTTGGGATTCAAACTGACCGGGTTGGAAACTTAATAACCAAAGCTTTAAATTTTGTACTAAGCTGCAAAATACCGGATTCAAACAACTTTTCTTTCCCCTTTGATACCACACAGAATTCCCCGTCAGAAAGACTAAACATGGCCTATGGCGATTTAGGAATTGCATTTGTCTTACACAAAGCCGGAAAAATACTTGATAATGGAACTTTCAGTGAAACGGCTAACGAAGTGCTGCTCAAGACGGCCAGCGTGAGAGACGATAGCCACGCCTTTGTAAAAGACGCAAACTTGTTATATGGATCGGCCGGGCTAAGCTCGTTTTATTTAATGATAAAAAAAGAAACGAACATCGAGATATCTGACCAGACAATTGCCTACTGGAATGAAAAAACACTCGCTTTCAGCAGAAATGACAATGATTTTGCAGGGTATCATTCGCATTTTAATCAATTTGATGTCAATACACCTCTTTCATTATTAAATGGCATTTGTGGTATTGGGATTTCACTTATTGCAGAATCTTTACCAGTCAGTGATTTTAATTTCATGAAATATCTGGGATATAAATTATGACACTTACCAAAACTGTTGAAAAAGAAATTCTGAATAAAATATTAAGTACTGACTGGCTGGAACTTCCGGGCGAAGGATTGTTGCACGGAAAGCTGGGATTAGTTTATTTTTATTTCAGTCTGTATAAAGACACAAAAAAGGAAATTTATAAAGATAAAATTGAAGATATTCTCGCCTGGCTATTTCAAAAGATTCAGGAAGGCAATACGAATATTCTTCTCAGAATGGATTTGGGCGACGGATTATCAGGTCTTGGGTACATTCTAAATCTGCTGGTCGCGGAAGACATGATTGAAAATGAATTTCTGGAGCAGCTGACGTCTATTAATGAGCTTGCATTAGCTGAATGTCTGCGTCTGCTGGACAGTAATAATTTCGATTTTATTAACGGCCCCATAGGAATTCTGCACTACTTCGTCTCCATAAGTCATGACGAAAATATCGATCTGATAGTCAAAAAACTATATAAACAATTCAGGTTGTGCGGTCAGACTTTTTATAATAATACGTCATATTTAGAAGGAATACACCTCGGATATGCACACGGCTTAAATGCAATTATAAAAACACTGAATGAACTCGACAACAATTTATTAGCAACTGAAATGATTTCAAGTTTACTGAATGACTTAAAAATATTGATTTGGGCATCAAACGTTGAGCTGGAAAGCACGAGGTATTTTCTACCGCGGAGCATACATAAAGGAGAAGACAGCAAATATTCACTAAACTGGCGGGCCGCGCTTGCCTGGTCAAATTCAGATTTAAATTACTCAACGCTTGTGTTTTCATTAAAAGAAAAGCACGTTGATCAGGAAGTATTGTCCATCGCAAAGCAAATTGCATACGACAGTCTGACAAGGAGAACTTCCATTCAAACACGGATCCGGGATTATCGATTTTTCTATGGTAGTTCAGGTGTTGCCCAGATGTATGCAAAAATATACAGATTTACGAAGGACGAGAATATGTATGATGGCTATCGCTTTTGGATCGAAGAATCAGCAAGATTTTATCGCGGACATGAAACGATAAAGGAACATCCATTGGACCTTTTAAACAATTTACCAGGTCTTTATCTCGTAATCGCGGAATACAATAAATCAATATATAATCATTGGGACAAAATGCTGCTGTTATGAGTCATATCAGATTTGGAATACTGGAACTTGGATACAGAACGGGGGATAATTCAATATCAATTGCAAACGATATCCTCCAGTATGGAATAAAGGCGGAGGAGTTGAATTTTTCGAGATTTTGGCTAGCGGAGCATCATAATCCCAACCCGTTGCAGCCTTATAATAATCCGGAAATACTGATGACCTTGCTTGCCGGTTTTACTGATAGAATACGAATAGGGTCTGCCGGATCGCTTATCGGCTATCATTCCCCATACACACTTGCCTGCAACTACAAACTGTTAAATAATCTATTTAATAACAGAATCGATTTTGGATTCTCTAAAGGGCGTCCCTCGAACTCCAAAAAACACGACTATTTCAAATTAAGAGATGACTCTCACATAAAACTATTTTTTGACAACCTACACTCGATCTGTGAGTTATATCATAACGAGGCCACTAAACTGGAGGAAAACGAGATAGTCATACCTCCATTCGGAGGAGATATTCCGCAGTTATGGTATCTGTCAAACAGCTATACAGATTCAGCCACAGCCGTTTCAAACAAAATGAATTATTGCAGGTCACTTATCCACGGAATCGGGCCTTTACATCAGAATTATCAGAGAGTCGAACTGGAATGTTATAAAGAATCTTATTCAAAAGAACATGGCATTTGTCCTGAAATAGCCATTGCTGTTGCAGTCACGTTTACTAAAACAAGAGAACAAATCGATCTGGAGGAGCTTTCAGCAGAAAACAAACGTGAAGCGTTTACGGTCATTCCCATTACAGAAAATTCCATGTATGATTTCATTCACGAACATCGTGAACTGTATGGGGTCAACGAATATATTATTTGCGATACCGAATTAGATCCGGAACAAAAAATTGAAAACTTAGAAAAGATCAATAAAATATTTTCATTATGATTAACAGTTCCTTCTTCAAAACCAAAATACTAAGACAGCCCCTCTTTCCATTAAACCGTTTATTGAAAATTCCGGCAAAAAAAGAAGACTTAGATTCCTTTATTGACAGTCTTTACCAGGATAAGTTATTTATGGAAGCTGTTTTTCTGTCTTCCCCGGAACTGGTACAGGAATTTGAAAAAGTAATAAACGGGAAAGACAGGGGACTTATAAATCTCTCCATTTTAAAATTTTATGCGAGGTCTTTTTCAAATACTGTCCCATTTGGGCTTTTTGCAACTTATTCAGTTCTTGATACAGATATACCAAATAACATCGATTGCCAAAACCAATATGAACGAATGAGTGACATCGACTCAGACTACTTTAGTAAACTGTTGTCAAAGCTTAACGGTCATCCGGGTATTAAAAAGATAGTAAAATTCAGAAAAAATAATACACTCTACAAAATCGGACTCAAATACCGATATATTGAACCAAGTATAATTAATAATAAACTTAATTACACCTTATCGTCTATTGAACATAACGAGCTGATTGAATTACTTCTTGAATTAAACCAGTCTGAACTATCGTTTGATGAACTTTCCAATATAATAATCGAAAATGTAGAAGACGTTGACAGGGATACCGCTGAATCTTTTATTGATGAAATGGTCAACTCTAAAATATTTTTAAGTTCCCTGGAGTTTACACTTAACGGCAAACCTTTGCTTAGTCAGGTGCTTGATTTTTTTAAAACGAATTTTGAACCAGTTCAGAGTGACCCATATTTAAAATCTGTATATGACGTGCTTTCTGAATTAGAAATGCTAATATCTGAATTGGATAAGAATATCTTTAATGACAGGAAAAGTTATTTTAAAATATATGATGAAATAGCCAAAATCGGAATTGAATTCGACAAAAAACTGATCATCAATTCCAACCTGAAAATAAAAATGCAAAACGCACCTGATGAGAATAATAAACTGGCGCAACTAATGGAGGCGTTAAATCTGGTTTCACCCTCTCCCAAATACACAAGAAACGAAAATCTGAAGAAGTTTTCAGAAAGATTTTACCGCAGATATGAAGACTCTTCAGCGCCTTTATTGGAAGTTTTAGATAACGAACTGGGAATCGGATACATTCCTGAGTACGAAGAACATTTTGTTTTTTCGGATCTCATTGATAATGTCGAATTGCCTGCGAATGAGATCCTGGAGCATCAAATTACCATCCAGCCTAAAATATACAATTTTTGGATGAATCAACTCCGTACCGGTAAAAATGAAGTAGACTTACAGACCTGTGATTTAACGTGTTTTAAAAGAGAATGTTCATCATTTGGAACCTATTCTGTTTCATTTAGTATCTCTAACGGGAAAATATTTCTCAAAACCGCCGGCGGAAGCAGCGCTTCCAAGTTGCTCAGCAGATTCAGTCCACGGGATAAAGAAATTGAAGCAATAATAAACGAGCTGTCAGATGTTGAAAAAAAATATTTTACGGATCAGATATCTGCAGAAGTCATCCACCTGCCGAACAATCGAATTGCAAATGTTTTAATCCGAAATATCAGACGTGAGGCCGAACTCAGCATCATTTCGAGGAACTCTCACGGCGTCGAAAATATCAGCCTTAATGATTTAACAATTAGTGTTGAAAAGGATAAAGTGATCTTACGTTCGGCCAAATCCGGAAAAGAAATTATTCCGTTTATGACTTCGGCGCAAAATTACCATTTTGATTCTCTGCCAATATATCAATTCCTATGTGACCTGCAGGGTCAGTACTTACATAATTACTTTGGACTAAATTTTGGCGGCTTAAATATTCACGCTTTAGACTTTATCCCCCGGATCTGCTTTGGACCAGATATTATACTAAGAAAAGCAACCTGGAGAATTTCCAGAGATCACATTATTAAAGGAATCGACAAGAAAAAAAAGGTAACCCTGGATGATGTAAAAAAATACCTGAATACATTAAGGTTACCGAGATTCGTTTATTTATCAGAGCTTGATGAAGAAAAGATGATCATTGATGTTGAGAATGAAAACCTGTTAGAAATATTTGTAAACGAAGTCAATAAAAAATCTGTAGTTGAGCTGGTTGAATGCATCTATCCTATTACAGAGGAGCCGGAATATGCAAATGAATACATATACTCGGGTATTTCAGGAAATTATAATAAGCGAAACGTCACCGCTAAAAATGAAGCGAACGGGCTTAAAAGAAAGTTTGTACTGGGAGACGAATGGATCTATTTTAAGATGTACACCGGAAGAGTTACCGCAAATGAAATATTACTTAACAACATTCATTATCTCGTAAACACTTTAAAAGATAAATTAATAATAGACAAATGGTTCTTCATTCGATTTAATGACCCCGAATTCCATATAAGAGTTCGATTTCATATCATCGATATAAATGATATTTCCTATGTAATAGACGAAATAAATAAACAGGCCAATATCCTGCTTGAGGAAAAAAAAATATGGAAAATAGATTTTTCTCCTTATGACAGGGAGCTCGAAAGATATTTATGGAATAACATTAAAAATTCTGAAACCCTGTTTCATTATGACAGTGAATTGTGTCTATCGCTCCTTTGCCATTTAAAAGAGACAAACCAGCCGGAAAAAGTATGGATATATATCATACGTTCCATCGATGAGTATTTTAACTCGTTTAGCATCGATCTGATAACAAGGTTAGCTGTTATTTCAAGAATGTTTGACAGTTTTTGGATAGAATTTGGTTCGGACAAAAAAATAAAATTACAAATTGACAAAAAATACAGATTATATTATACAGAAATTACCAAAGTGTTGAATAAATCATACGAAGTGATTGACGGAATATTTCACGAGCGGAAAGTACATATAGCAAACATTTCATTTGAAATTTATAAATCAGAACACGTGGAGAATCTACT
Organism: uncultured Bacteroidota bacterium; assembly: GCA_963759335.1. GTDB lineage: Bacteria > Bacteroidota > Bacteroidia > Chitinophagales > Chitinophagaceae > Puia. The sequence goes on along the minus strand of CAVWYU010000017.1, from coordinate 2,711 downwards.
CAGGAGTTATATTCATATGAATATAAACAGACTAATCAATGCAAACCCAAGATTTCATGAACTGTTAATTTATGGTTTGCTTCAGAAACAATATAAACAACAGATTGCCAGGCTGACACATTCCCCAGGGGGAAAAGAAATAACAGATGAGGTAGAAACTCATTAAATGGTTTCGCAGAGTAAATAGTATAAATCACCAATTTCAAATTATTATATGAAGCTAGTCCGTCAATATGATGCCATGGATTGCGGTCCTTCCTGCCTTAATATGATTTGTTACCATTATGGCAAGAATTATTCTTTACAATTTTTAAGAGATCTTTGCCATATTACGCGCGAAGGCGTCTCGCTTCTAGGCATTACAGAAGCCGCGCACGCAATTGGGTTTGAGACAACCTCTGCCAAAGTAACGATAGATCAGTTAGCTTCAGTCGATGAACCATGTATTTTGCACTGGAACCAGAACCATTTCGTCGTACTGGTAAAAACAAATACCAATAAAAAAAAATACCTTGTATTTAAGAATACCAAAAAATGGCATCTGGCAGATCCCGGCCATGGATTTGTAACTTTAAATGATGAGAGATTTTCAAAGTCATGGATTTCTGACGAACAAATGGGCATCGCACTTTTTCTGAAGCCTACGGACAAATTTTTTAACCTCAAGCCACCCATAGCAGAGTCCATGTCACTCCGGTACATATCGGGCCAGCTGAGGACTTATAAAAAGCAGTTTATTTCATTGTTCCTTTTACTTTTGGCCGGAAGTGTCATCACCTTCGCTTTCCCGTATCTGACAAAATCTTTAATCGACAAAGGGGTTACCAATAAAAATATAAGTCTGATAAAACTCATATTACTGGCTCAATTGTCTCTTTTTCTGGGATCAATGGTCGTCGATATCTTACGAAACTGGATTATGTTATTTGTGGGCACGAAATTAAGTATAAGTATTATTTCCGACTTTCTGAAAAAAATGTTGAAGCTTCCTCTTAAATTTTTTGAGACAAAAATGATTGGAGACTTCAACCAGCGAATCCAGGACAATGAACGAATTGAACAATTCCTGACTTCGCAAAGTCTGTTAACAGTATTTTCATTAATTACATTTTCTGTCTTTCTCGGTGTCTTAAGTCTGTACGACTTTAAAATCCTGCTTATTTATCTTAGTCTTACGACTGTTTCAGTTATGTGGTCATTTTACTTCCTGAAGAGAAGAAAGATTTTGGATTATCTCAGATTTCAGTACCAAAGTAATAATCAGGAATCAATATATGAAATATTGAATGGTGTCACAGAAATGAAACTTAACAATTTCGAAGATTTTAAACGGCAGGAATGGAAGAAAATTCAGGGCAAGCTGTTTAAAATAAATATCAGGATCCTGAAGAACGACCAAGTACAATTTTCAGGTTTTGACTTTGTCAATCAGCTGAAGAATATTCTGGTAACTTTTCTAAGTGCAACCCTTGTGGTAAAGGGATCAATGACGCTTGGTACATTACTCAGTATTTCATATATCATAGGTCAGATGAACGCTCCGGTTGGGCAGCTTGTCAATTTCTTCCGGTCATTACAAAGCGCCAGACTTAGCTTGGAAAGATTAAATGAAGTACAGCAAAATCCGGACGAAGAACAAAAAGGCCAAAAAGGAATGGATTTGTCTGTCGAAAGATTTGGGAAGGAAAATATTGAATTTGATAAAGTCAGTTTTCAATATGAGGGTCCAAGATCTCCATTCGTTTTAAAAGAAATAAGCATGACATGTCAGCATGGCAAAATTACGGCCATTGTAGGGGCAAGCGGAAGTGGCAAAACTACCCTTTTGAAGCTGCTGCTTAAATTCTATCCGGCTACGATTGGAAACGTATATTATAATGGTGTGAATATCGAAACCATTTCCGCAAAGAAACTGAGGAGTAACTGTGGAGTCGTTATGCAGGATGGTTTTATTTTTTCCGATACGATTGAGCGAAATATAGCTACAGGAGATGAAGAGATTGATCCGGAGAAACTGGAAAGAGCTGCCAGAATAGCAAATATTCATAAATACATTGAAAGTCTCCCGCTAAAGTACAGAACAAAAATCGGAGCCTCAGGTAATCCTGTTTCCGGTGGACAAAAACAAAGAATTCTGATCGCAAGAGCAGTTTACAAAGATCCGCATTTTATTTATTTCGACGAAGCGACGAGTGCTTTGGACGCCGAGAATGAAAAAATAATTCATGAAAACCTGGTGCATTTTTTTAAAGGCAAGACAGTCATTATAATCGCCCACAGACTATCGACGGTTAAAAATGCCGATAATATTATCGTATTAAAAAATGGGCAAATTGTGGAGGACGGTAATCATAATACGTTGATTAATAGAAAAAGCGATTATTACAATCTGGTAAAAAATCAACTTGAACTTGGAACATAAAGTTTTAAAAGGGTGATGAGATAAAATATTTTTTTGAGTTCAGATCGATGATTATCCATCTTCCCATTAGCGCATCACACATCCTAATCTGACTTTTGGTGAATAAATTCAACTTGATTTGCAAGGATGGAGATTTAATTCCATTTGGCCGAGATTTGGATTTAAAGCAAAAAATCCTAAAAAAAGTAAAGATTAGTTCAATAATCACTCGATTTCATCTTTCCATAGCTATCTAATGCATATATGGAGCTCAAGATTTACCTGGGAGGTAATTCGATGGCAAACCGGG
>CAVWYU010000016.1:0-48555 GCA_963759335.1 uncultured Bacteroidota bacterium | reverse complement strand
GAATCTCGTTTCCGAAAGGATCCTTTTCGATATTAACTTCAGTTTTACCTTCATTAAATCCCCTGCTTACATCCTGTGCAAACCGGACCATCCAGTTCGCAGAAACCATATTTGATTTATACCCGCCTGGCGCCATACTGCCTTCATCCCAATTCTGTATAATCGAATATCCACTAAAAGTAACGACACCCCAAAACATAGCAGCCTCCAGCCACCGTGGGATTTGGATTCTGGGCAGAAAATGATATAACTTTTTTGCCCATATCTGAGGATTGGCATCTTTGAACTTTTGCAAAAACGGATCCTTTTTCTCCTCGATCTCGCGATACATGTCCGCGATATTTTTGTGGTTGGTTTCAAATTGAAATACCTCTTCGTTCACGGGAGATTCCAGGCGCCAACGCTATCAGCTCAGTTTCTTCGGTGTGAGATAATTCTCCCAGTCCGCCCAGCATAAACAATTGGGCGATTCTTTTGGTATTTTCCATAACTTCTTTTTTAACTTATAGTAACAAAATGCGGAGCATATTCATCAGGTTGAAATATTTTCTCGCAACGATCTCATTTCTTAGTTTTTTATAAGCCTTGAGTTTAAGATTAGCCGCCGTCATTACCTTGATGTTCAGTTTAAGGGCGATATCAGCGTTTTTCCATACCATCTATATAGCAGAGATTGAAAACCTCTTTGCAACGCCAGGGAAGTATCTCATTGGCCATTGGTTTAGTTGATGAAAGGCAGCAGCCCGCTCGGCAGCTTTCACCGCATCTTCTTCATTGAACAAAGACAGATAGTGTTCGGCCACTGCATCCGCATGTTTTTCTACGGTCTTTTTTTTATGCCGGTTGTCCAGGGATGAATTCTTTGCCATGGTAAACAGAGAAATCCAGTCCGCGTAAATCGTCGAAAGGTTTCTTATGCAGCAGCAGTTTCATGAAAGTCTCCTGGACCAGGTCATCTGCTTCCGGACCGTCATTGGCGAGTCTCCTGGCGATTACATATACCTGGGAAAAATAATTCCTGCCTATCCATTCGATGGCGTCTAGATCCCTTTCATTAAACAATGGGATAATATTATTTTCGATATGATTCGCATAAGGGTTGATCGCAAATGACTAACGATAACATCATCTTTGTCTAAGTAATACCATGTGCTGGTAATATCATGCTGTCGTATGAGATGGGTAACCTTCGTACGGATAATGAAAGAAAATACTGATGTATGAGACATCCATTTTCCTACTGAAATCCGGGATTTATTTATATTTATTAAAATATTCGCTATCGTTTGAAGGATAAGAAATTCCTACGATTTGAGTCAAAATAAAAAAGTTTTTTTAAGGGTGAAAACACATAATTTAATTGTGGAATTTCCCTTAACAACATGAAAATTGAAAGTCTTGAACCGTAAATCCATTTCTACCGAAGAGCTATCCATCCGCTGCAACAGAATATTGAACAGTTGCGTGGTTTATTACATGCCTATATTGAACAAAACCTGATCCGTCACTTTTTGGAAAATAAAACACCTGCTGTTGTGAATCCGGTGGCTACCGATCAGGTCAAACTACAATGGACTGGGACGACAGTGGATTTTTCATTATTGGTATATGCGCTTCAGGGAGTCGGCGTCGTAAATACGGGAAAGCGGATCTCAAATCAATGATGACCGGTATGGGTGGTCTGTTTAATATAGACCCGGGGAATAACTCCAGTACTTTCCAGGAATCTCTGGAAAGGAAAAAGGGATTTACAAATATTACCGACCGGATGGTAGATGCCATCCGGAAGGAAATAAATAGTTCGTTGAATAATTAATCACCAAATTCATATGCCATGCCGAATACTACAAAGGAACTAATAGCGGAACAAAACCCGCCAGCTTCTACAGCAGATAAGATTGCTGAAGGCATTCGAAAGGCGTTGTTCGGAAAACATGGAGAACCCAATGATAAATCAATGCCGTCGCGCTTATCGTTAGCGGTTTCTGACTGGCTGAAATCCCGGAATCCGGAAGCTTATTCACCTGCTCTCAGCGAATTTTCATTTACAGATCCGGACTTCTTTTAAGAAAATTTGGAAAGTTCCCCTGGATATCGACGATTTGTATGACGGTGACAAAGTTATTAAATACCCGGCTTTAAATCCTATTCAAACGATCTTCCCCCCCGTCGATACTTTCAGCATAACGTGTCTTGGGAAATTAGCTGTGATAGATGTTTTAACCGGAGAACCCATGTGTGTTTCTGACTTTCTAAATATAATTATCTATAAAAACAAAGTTGGTAAAGAAGAAAATCTACAGAGTGAGGGCGACCGGGAGCAGGGGAAATTTGACAGTTGTTTATCTGCTTTTGCATTTCTGCCGGATGGACGCGGAGGACAAACCACTTATCCCTATTGGTGAATCATCCGGACTTGTTGCGGCGATTTATAAAAAATGAAACCTGACTGCGAATTGGGAAATGTTATGAAGAAAACCAAATATTTTTCCGGAACCAGCGAAAAAAGCGAAACTGTTTCTACTTTTAATTTGAAAATGGGATGTGAAGACAGTTCAGGGGATTCATTGGTCTTATGCACATCATAAAAAATCTACATCATGGATAAGAAAAGAAAAATCGCCGTTTTGTTATTCTTGCATGTGAGGAAGGAAACGACAAAACTAGAAGAAAGCGAAATCGCTGCATGGAAGGCGGAATCTTCGGAGAATGAAATGGTTTATCTCCAACTGACGAACATGGAGTGGGTCGTTTACTATATCCAGGATTATATTGAAGGAAATAAATGGGTAGAAAATATGCTAAAAGAGGCTCGCCCTCATTTTGATGGTGAGAAAACTGTCGGAGAGCCGGGCTTTATTCCGCCCCCGAAAAAGGTAGGGCCTGTCGAAGAGAAGAGTTTGCAGCAATTTCATGAGGAAGATTTGGCAAAATGGCCTTATTCTAAACTTGAATATTGGCTCCACGAAATGGGAATAGATGAAGAGCATGGATTTACCGAAAAGACCACCATTCGGAGATATTTTGAATACTTATTGGAACAGGGAGGATTACCCAGAAAAATCTGAAAGAGAATAAGGAATAGTAATAGTATAAAGTTATGCGGGAGCCTATAGAATAACTATAAACCAATGAACAGGCAAGAAATAAAGTATATTATACGGCACAGGAGTTATGACAAGTGTCGGATGGCCTGATACAAGGTCTCAGAAAACTGCCAGGCGGAGTGATATTGAATATTTAGTTATTCCCAGCGTAAATTTATCTTCTCAAACAGTGTTAAAATCATCCGGTTTATCGAAAAACAGATAGAGCTAATTCGCTTTCCCCGGATGATCGGGTGTTGCTAGTGATCAAGCAACAGGATATTTATTCGTTTGTGTCTGGGAATAAGAGGCTGAAACGTTTGATTTATTAGATTTCTAGAATAATTGTCGATCCTTCAGAATTCAGAAAAATCGACAACTATCCAGCAAGTCATTTCAAATGATGAAAAAAAATTAGATTGTTATACACACTATTCATAACACTCACTTTTGGAGCTGTTTATTATATATGGCTTAAACTGGAAAATAAAAAGGAACAGTCGTGGAAGCAAGCGAATTCGAAGAAAATTCTATATGATTTTGTAAAATCAAGAATCGATGGAATTCAAGACGCAAATGTAAAGTTCACCAGTTACCAAAAAAATAATAACGGATATTTTAGTAATTATCAGATAACATCCTGGAAGGAACAATACAATTCATTACATGCTGAAATAGATGGTAAAACATTTGAAGATATCGGACTTGGCAATGATGAGCTTGCTGCAGTAAAGGAATTTGTCCATTGCAATGAAAGACTTCCCTTGGTGCGCAATAATTCAATAATCAATTTATCGTTCATGAGCGGGGAATTCTATAAAGATTTTTTTAAGAAAATCGAGAAACACGGCCTGGATGGTGAACAACAGATCGCGGTCATTACAAATGAAGACAATAATATAGTAATTGCCGGTGCTGGTTCAGGTAAGACGACCACAATAGTTGGAAAAGTAAGGTATATCATTCAGCGATATAAGATACTCCCAAGTGAAATACACGTCGATATCATTTACTAATAAATCTGCCCAAACCCTTGCTCAACGAATGAATATTGAAGGTATTGATGTTAAGACATTTCACAAATTCGGGAAAGAAGTCATTTGTGACGTTGAAGGAAAGCAACCCGGCATATTTGATGAACTTCAGTTTAGGTCGTTGTTGACCAGGTTTTTCGAAGAACTTACCCAAAATCGAAATTATTTGAACGATGTTAATGAATTTTTCACCCACTTTCTCAAACCTGAAAAGGCGCAAGATGACTTTGAAAATCAGGGTGAATATTTTCAATATTTGAAGGATCAGGATTTTACAACCTATAAAACAAAGGAAATTCCCATCAATGGGAGGACCACCTTAAAGAAGGAAATCGGACAAAGTATAGAAGAATGCAAAATCGCCAACTTTCTTTTTTTTAACGGCGTCAATTACGAGTATGAATTGCCTTATGTACATGATACGGCAACCCAGACACACAGGCAATACAAGCCGGATTTTACTATAATTCATGAAGCCGGAACATCTATCTTGAACATTTTGCAATTAACAAAAAGGGGGAAGTGCCTCATTTCTTTGCTGATACTGAAAAAGGACAATCGATTCAGGATGCGACAAAGGTTTACAATGAAGGAATAGAATGGAAAAGAAAACAGCATGCTACTCATGGAACACCGCTGATTGAAACTTATAGCCATGAAATGTTTGATGGTACATTATTCGAACATCTTGAAAATCACCTCATCGAAGTAGGAATTAGGCTTAATCCGATGACTGCAGAAGTCATTTGGAAGATAATCCTCTAGTGGGTGAAGATGAATATGACGAATTTTTACAACTCGTGCAAACCTTTATTACTTTGATGAAATCCAACAATTATACAATAACTGACATAATTGAGAGAAATGGGAGGTATTAGACAAATTTAATAGAAAGCGAAATACACTGTTTATAAAAATTATAAAACCAATTTTTGATAAATATCAGATTTACCTATCAGACCGAAAAGAAATTGATTTTAGCGATATGATTAATAAAGCAACGAGTTATGTTGCAAACAAACAATTTAGTAAAAAATATAGCTATATAATAATTGATGAATTTCAGGATATTTCAATAAGTCGCTATCAACTCGTCAAATCTATTAAAGACAATAATCCCTCTTGTAAATTATTTTGTGTTGGGGATGATTGGCAATCTATATATAGATTTAGTGGAAGCGATATTTCTTTGTTTACCAAATTCGATAGCTATTTTGGGCATGCTGAAAAGTTAAAAATTCAAACAACATATCGGTTTCATGATCCAATGATAAAGTTGTCAAGCGACTTTATTCAGAGGAATCCGAATCAGGAAAAAAAGCAGCTGAAGGGTGTAGGAGAGTTTAAATCTACTGAACACAAGATTGTTTATTCATTTTCTGATGATCAGGATGATACCATTGCATTGCAAAAAATATTTGATGAGATCATATTGAGGGGCCAGTCTGATTGTAAAGAAATTTACATATTAGGCAGGTATTCGTTTGACATTAAAAGGATAAAAAATAACAATAATACATTCCATATTGATAAAAGTGAAGGGTTTATCAGTTATAGTCAAAATGGCGAAACTGGCCGGCAAATTAGGAGTCAATTTATGACCGTACACAAGGCCAAGGGTCTTGAGGCCGATATAGTTATAGTATTAAATTGTAATTCAGGAAAGCATGGGTTTCCATCTGAGTTCTCGGATGATGAGGTATTAAACCTTTTACTTAGTGAGGCAGATCAATTTGAAAATGGAGAGGAAAGGCGATTGTTTTATGTCGCTATGACCAGAGCGAAAGAGATGGTATATTTTGTCGCGGATAACGTTAATAAGTCTAAGTTTATTTCGGAACTGGAGAATGAAAATGGAGGAGGCAATATAAAGAAGTGTCCAAAATGTAAAACTGCTGATTTGGTAAGACGCAGTGGAGTGAAGAATGGAAAGCCCTGGGCTTTTGATGGATGTACAAATTTTATGTATGGATGCAATTACAAAAAGTGGGTTTAATTTCGTTATTCGTTATTATCTCAAAACGAAACGCTAACATTGATATTGTCAAAACAAGAGTACAGACTTCCGCATGACCAGGATTAAGAATATTTCTGTCAATTTGGCTACTAACTTTAACTATGCCAGGGAAAATATCAAAAACTCATCCGCCTACGATCCGTCAAAAACTGAAATTGGAAATTGAATTGGAGGGAATAAAAAAGACGCTTGCAGCCTTTATTGGTTGGCGTGCTTAGTTTCGCCATTGCAATCCTTGCGCTTTTTTTCCTGGAAGAAACTTTCAAAAAGGACATTAATTATGTGGAAGAAGAATGATGGTATCTCTACCATTCAGGCTATTTTACATAGATCGATACCGCGAGAACGCCGTCCAGATATGTTACAGTGCCATTTTTCCAATAAACGGCAGCAGTGGAACTGTTTGCATGATAGACACCGCAAACGTACACGTCGTTGTCCAGCACATAGATGGAATAGGCTTCAGAATAGGGAGATGCAGACAAAGTAGTGGCAACACCATTTTTCCAGTAGGTGGCGACTGGCGTTCCATTTACAATGGATGACCCTGCGAGGTAAATGTCATTCCCCGAAACAAAAATACTATTGAAATGATTGGCCGCATCCAGGCCGACGTGAGTAGCCACGCCGTTTTTCCAATAGGTTGCAAATCTTTCCGGTGTCCCGTTGTTGTCAGCCGCCTCAGACCCTGCTATATAAACGTCACTTCCTGATACGAAAAGTGAATAGGCACCGGATCCGAAGGATTGATAATTGGGTGGAGTCAGCTTAGTGGCCACGCCGTTTTTCCAGTAAACAGCTGCGTTTGAATCAACTCCGGCCACGTGAACATCATTTCCGCTGACAGCCATCGAGGTGGCAATGGATTCGCCATTCCGCGGAAGGGTATTCAATGTTCCATTTTTCCAGTAAGTCGCAACGGTATTTGTTAACAAAGGCCCGGAGCCCGCGAGGTAAACATCGTTTCCGGATACTGCTATGGAGTAAGCCTCTGAAGGCGTACAACAAGGCACCTCGTTTACCGGATGAAGAGCTCCATGTAGCCAGTAACATGCAACATCTACATTATTGGAATTATTGGAATTTCCGCCGACATACACATTCGTGTCAACAATAGTAATCGAGTTGGCCGCAGAATAGTCACCTTTAGCATCCGTTCCTAAAATATTGGTTTTCCCGTTTTCCCAATAAGCTGCGATGGGACCCATTGATTTTTTCCCGGTGGTGGTCCCTGCTATATAAACAGTATGCGAATCGTTTATCGGCGCATTGTTTTTTTTACACGACGAAAAGGCAAAAGCGGTAGCAGTAAAAAGCATCATGTACTTTGATGTCGTCATTTCGCTAAGATATTTATCCTTTTTTTGTTATTCGACCATGTTACGCGGTAACGTGTAATTTCCCGGATGATGAGACGGATTAAAATATATCCATTTGAAGTTAAGATGATATAGTTAACTTTCAAATAGCGACAACAACTGAAAATCCTTTCTATAACTGTTTCCAACATGCAAAATATAAAGCCCTTATCCTTCACTGGCCTTTTTACAGTTATACTGATTACCTGTTTTGGCCAGCCGGTTAATAAGAAGCAGGCAAAAGTAAACCAGCAGCGTATGGAAAGCAGGATTTTTGAATTGGCAAAGTTTGGAAAGGATTCTACCGGCAGGGGTTACCGGGTTGCATATACAAAAGGAGACATCGAAGCACGAACCTGGTTTATCGACTTAATGAAAAAAGCCGGATTGGACGTGCATATTGATTATGCAGGAAACATTATTGGCAGGCGAAAAGGTCAGGACCCTTCTTTGAAACCGATCGCCTTTGGCTCGCACATAGATATGGTGCCCGACGGGGGAAATTATGATGGCTGTGTCGGTTCCATCGGTGCTTTGGAAATCATTGAAATACTCAATGAAAATAAATGGGTAACTAAACATCCTCTGGAGGTCATTATTTTTTCGAATGAAGAGGGCGTTACGGTTGGAAGCAGTATGCTGGCTGAACAGTATAACCCGGAACTATTGAAACTAAAAAGTCAGAGTGGGCTCAGTTTTGCAGATGGAATAAAAGCGATTGGCGGTAATCCGGATAGTATAAATCTGGTTATCAGAAGAAAAGGAGACCTGGCCGCTTTTGTTGAATTGCATATCGAACAGGGTGGAATTTTAGAACGGGAAAATATTCAAATTGGTGTAGTGGAAGGAATTGTAGGCATTCAACGATGGAATGTATCGGTGGAGGGGGTTGCAAATCATGCGGGAACAACACCCATGAATATGAGACATGATGCTTTATTATCAGCAGCAAAACTAATGATCGCGTTTAATGAAGTCATTACAAGCCACGAGGGCAGACAGGTTGGAACGATCGGGAAAATCGCAGTCGAACCAGATGCATATAATGTGATTCCGGGAAAAGCCATTTTGGGCATGGAAATCAGGGATATGTCCGTGAAAAAAATAGAGCAACTATTTCATGAAACAGAAATGAGAGGGGATAGCATTGCCTCAGCCACAGGAACAAAAATTTCATTCGTGCAGGCATCAAAACCGATTGAACCTGCATTGACCAATAAAGCCATTCAGGATGAAATAAAAAACTCGGCAACTACATTGGGCTATACTTATAAATACATGCAAAGTGGTGCCGGACATGATACACAACATATGGCATCGATTTGCCCGATTGGTATGATTTTCGTCCCGAGTAAGGATGGTATCAGTCACTCGCCAAAAGAATTCACAAAGGCAATCGATATGGCTGATGGCGCCAATGTATTACTGCAAACGATCTTCGGGTTAGATAATAAATAAAAATCTTTTACTTCAGGCCGTAAAAGCGGCTACTGCAAATCCCGTAAAGAGTATGCGGACAGAATAGGCTTTATTCATTCTGACCAAACAAAAAATATACGTCAAACTGGAATACGCTGTTCTTCACATTGACATCGCTGGCACTTTTGACGATATTGATGAGTCCGTAATTATATCTTACGTCGATACCAAAACCGGAATGCAAAAACTGGTATCCCAGTCCGATGGGCCAGGCAAAGTCGTTGCCATATAATTGGTTTTGCGGACTGATGGAAACGCCGTTTTGGGTTTCTTTGGTCGAGACCGGAAACCCGATCTGTAATCCGGTTTCAGCAAAAAGACCGCTTTCATGCTGATATTTTATCAATACAGGAATATTCAGATAGCCATATCGGAGACTTCCCGATGTATTGTTATTCTGGTAATCCGTGCCCTGTCCTGAATATAATACCTCTAACTGAAGAGAGAATGAATTGGAGAAAGGCAGATTGCCCAAAAGCCCCGCATTAAAGGATGAAATGGCCTGCTGGTTCCCATAGGAGAGTACACCCGATGTGGAAAGATTTGAAATATTATAGCCGCCCTTAATTCCAATCTTCGGTTGTGCAGCAGCAAAAAGAAAAAGTGTTAACCCAAAGAGAACAAGTGTACATTTTTTCATGTTGGAAACTTCGATTGATCCATTGACATGACAAGTGAATGTTTAGATGTGTCAGTATGTCCATTTAACGTTTAATTATCTGACTTCCTCCAAATCGCCTGCGATGGCCGAAGATCTTTATAAAAAAAGGGTCTTATATCATAAATTTGAGGATTGCGCGTCATGCGCTGTAAGTAAGCTGTTCATTCCCATATGCCTGTAAACTATCAGTTTGATAAGAAACGATTCGAAGCATTTTTAGATGCGATCATCGCCATACTGCTCACGATTCTGGTACTTGAAATAAAAGTACCTGAAAATATAATCGAAGACTCTTCTACCTACGAACAGGTCAAATCGCTTACCCCATTCGTCATTTCTTACCTGGCTTCCTTTATGCTGATTCTGGGTTTCTGGATAGATTATCATTTGTTGTTTGTAAACATTACGCATGTCACCAAGCGATTTGTTATCATCAACATGTTATTTATTTTTTCAATTTCATTTGCACCTTTTGTGACTGCCTTTGCCGGAAAACATTCCCACGATGCATTTGCTGTTGCGTTGCTCAGCAGCACGTATTGTGTCATGAATTTCTTTTTCATGCTGATCTTTTTGTATGCGAAATCGAGAAAACTAACAGATCCCGCTTTCTTTAAAAATAAGGGAACAGACATTTACTCGGTGATTAGTATGATCGCCATTGTTGCTGCCATTCCGCTGGCGTATGTAAACACATTTATTTCTTTTGCCATATTCCTGATCATTTTTGGCTGGCATCTGGTCAAAAGGAAATGGCAGTAGGAAACCATGCGCGCCTGCTTTTTACAGGAAAACATGCTCACTATTCTTCCTTTAAATACTGTGTCGGATTAGCGGTATGTGCTTTGTAAATATGCCACGAAACACTCATGACCGTCATGGCCAGCAGGCTTAAAAAAGCCAGGATCAGTGGCGAAAAGGAAATCGTTGCTACGGGATCCAGAAGATCAAACAGATTGCCGGTCAGCCACCAGGAAAATGGAAATCCCACCAGCACGGCAATTCCAATGGCATATATAAATTCCTTATTAATCAGGAAAATAACATTGCGCATACCTGCCCCCAGCACTTTTCGGACACTTATTTCTTTCATCTTTTTTCCCAATATCAGCAATGCCAATCCGAAAATGCCGGTCACCGAAATAATGATCATCACAATGGATGCACCGGTTAACACCTGGGCAACCTGTACATATACATTAAAATAAACATCAAATACGGCCTCCTGGTAATGGTATTCAAATGGCAGATCGGGATAACTCTCTTTCCAGATCTTACCGATACCATCATGAGCATTTGACAATAATGCCGGTTTTGTTTTTACATAAACCGAATGAATGTCTGCCGGCCTGCAGCCCATCAGAAGTAGCGGCCCGATGGGTGTTTGAAAATCATCATAGCGAAAGTCATTGACTTCGCCGACCACCGTATAATGGTGACCATTAAAAGTAATCCTTCTTCCGACGGCTGTATTCCAATGCATCCCTTTCATAAATGCCTGGTTAACCATTACAGCATCTGTTACATCCGTAGTAAAAGTTTCGCTCAAATCCCTTCCCTGATTAATTTTTATGCCCATTTGAGTGCAGAAGCCGGGCAACGCGCTGATGCTGTTTACAGTTTGCTTTTGTCCGTCGATATCCAGCACCAGTTGTTTGGTATAGGTTCCCAGCGGCTGAACGGAACCGGTTACTGCAATGATGTTATTGGCGCTTTTTAATTTGTCTGCAAAAACCGGATAACTGGCTGATTTGTCCAGATTCACGACCACCGTATTGGAAGGATCGTAGCCCCAGGGCCGGGTTTTCATAAACCGGGTTTCCTTTATAAATGCCAGTGCCATGGAAATGGCCATAAATGTCAGAAAGAACTGGAAGCCCAGCAGCGCTTTTCGGAAACGGTTATTGCTCCCGGTTTTTCTATTCCCTTTCATAATATTTATCGGATTAAAAGCCGAAATATAAATGGAAGGATAAGCGGCTCCGCTGATGGCAGACAAAATGATGAGCAGCAGTAAAGCGATCCAGGTGCGATAATTAGTGAACAGATCCTGTGTCAGGTCAATGTTTACGATCCGGCTGAATAAAGGAAGGAAAACTGATTTGGCCAGCAGTAAACCTGCAAATACGGCCATCGTGCACAGGATAACATTCTCTATAATGAACTGGAAAATAATCTGCTTCCGCCGGCTTCCCATTACCTTTCGTATGCCGATCTCTTTTAAGCGGGTGGAGGCCGCCGCGATGGCAATGTTCATATAATTAAAGTAAACGAGCAGCAGTGTGGACAGTCCGATAAACAGCAGCATCAGATAGGCTGCAATATGGGTGGAATTAAATAACGAGCTGTATACTTTATATGAATGAAAGTTCATGGTGCGCAACGGCTGGAAATGAAAGCCGGCAATTTTACTATCCGGATGGGCGGCATTGTACAGTTTTGAATACTTTTCGACCGCTTTTTTTACGGGTGCCAGGGCAGCTTCGTTATCAGCTTCAATAAAAGTGATGTCGGTATGCTGGCTCCAGTCTCCCGGTTTGTCTAAACCCAGGGCCTGCATTTTACTATAGGGAACAATCGCCTGGAAATAAAAGGAGGTTTCCCGTGGCATCTTGTCAAAAACACCCTTCACCGTAAAATTCACGGGGGTAAGAACAGCACCTTTGTTGAACGTTACGCTGATGGTTTTGCCGGTTGGATTTTCTTTGCCAAACAGTTTCTCCGAAAGCTCCTCGGTTAATACGATGCCCTCCGGGTCGGTAAAAACTGTTTTATTGCCCCATTTTACCGGGAAATCGAATAGCTTATAAAAGTCGTTATCGGCGAAGGTCACCTGTTGATTGAATACATTATCCCCGCGTTTAATAATCACCCCGGTATTATCTAATCTTACGGCATTTTTTATTTGCGGGAAATCACTTTTCAGCATCGGGCCCATAGGCGCTGGTGAGTCGCCCCACAATTGATCGTTACCATTTTGACTGGAAATCCTTTCGATCACAAACAGGTTATTGATTTTATGGTGAAACCTGTCCATATGTATTGACCAGTCGAAGAATGTAAATACGACCATGCAGCATCCGACTGCCAGGGCAAGCCCGAGAATATTGATCGATGATGACAATTTGTTTTTTGCAAGATTTCGGATACCCAGCTTAAAATAATTTCTGAACATTTTATTTGACTATTGCCGGTGAATATTTTTCTACCATATACTGGTATGTTTGTCATTTACTATGCAATCTGGTGCCAATTCTGCAGTAACCTACTATTCAATGAATTAAGAATGCGCGTGTCCTGTGTAAATGTGCGTTTTCGAACAAGAGGCGTTCGGTTATATTTCAAGGGCCGCCTAAAAGCCAGATGTTCCGGGTATTGCTGACAAAGCAGTGTGCGTTCTTCGAAACTTAGAAATGACCTAATGCGGGTACACATTTGATTATTTCGGGTCGACATAATCCGGCAAAGAATATGGATCATTCCGATAAAGAACTGACTGGAAGCTCGACAGCGACTACCTGTTAAATGGATATTCATTGATCCAATGGAAACCACGGTTCATCAGGACAAATGACTGCGCATCGTATTTTTTAAGGCGTATGTAAACAGAATCATGGAACAAATTTCCTTTTAAAGTCAACCATGAACTATCTATTTTATAAGAAAGAAAGGACTTACTCATTGTATCAGCATAAGAATTTAGACTAATAAAATGTTTTATGGTGTCCACAGAAAAATTAAACCATTGATATTTGTCATTCATAAATTTAATCTGAACGTTTTTATCAAAGTCAACTATTAGTTGTTTCCATCGGGTAGTGTCTGTTGTTAGTGGTAGTATTGTGTCCTTATTCCGAATGAATACATTCGTATTATACATACCATACAAAGGAGGCAATGTTCTTTTGTCTCCATATTCCAGCTGACCATTTAAACTTCCTGATATGCTACTGTAAAATGCGTATATAATAAATAGCGCTTTATAACATATCACTGCAATTCGCTGCCATCTTTTGTGCACGAAGTTTTTAAAGATAACCGGTTGGGTTGTCTTGTTTAAAAAAAACAGATTTGACAATCGTTTTAGATCAGGTGCAGCGAGGAAGACTGACATGATAAATAATGTCGATGAATATAATTTTACCGGCACGTCATAACAAAAATTAATAGCCACAATGTTTCCAATAACCACCATGCTAAAGAGTGCGCCAAAAGTTGTCGTGCGCCTAAAAAAGAGCAGTCCTCCGGCGATAATTTCTCCCCAACCTGTGAACGCGCTATAGCCCTTGGAAAAGCCTATGAAAGACCAGGCAAGGCCCATGGGCGATTTGTCGCCAAAGGGTTCGGCCAGTTGGAATAAGTACGGGAAAGACATTTGCAGATGAAATACCTTGCTAAATCCATAGCCAAATAAAGTGATTGCCAGATTATACCTGACCAGAACACGAAGCCAGTATAAGGCAGCCGTATACTGGCTTCTTTTCCGGTCGAATAATGTCCATATTATAGTTGCGACCAGGGATATATTAATATAAATAAGAAGCAATACATAATCATATGTTGTATCGCCACTCCCATTTGTATATGTGACGATATCGTACGAAAGATGCAGTACGTGTTTTCCCGTCCAGGGAACAATACCATGCCAAATATTATAATAAACATTTAGAAGCGCATAATACCACTCGGAGATTTTTTGATTTAGGGAAAATAACTCATTGGCAAACGGGATTGAAGTTAGTGGGAAAGGGAAGGTATATAGTAAAAAAAAGACAAAACAAAACCGGAAGGCGCATTTTTCAGTGAAAGTCCAATTGGAATTAATTGGCGACTGAGTATTATTCATTTGAATAAATTTCTAAACTTTTGGTTTAGGCAAAGGTATGTAAGTCAACGGGAGAGCAACCGGCGAAATCCGGATGCTAAATGATTCCTGCTACCCAATAAATCCCCGTTTCAGGCATCACCGCAAAATAACCTCACCCGTTTCCGGATTCAACAGCGTGGTGGACACAGGGGACAAACGGAGATGAATGGTTTTCCCGTTTTTCAAGTGAATATTTTTTTCGCCGCCCGCTACGGTGTGAACAGATAAAATGTTGTGACCCGTATAGAAAATATCTCCGTCTTCATCATATATATTCGCGCCGGCCTTCCTGAAGATATCACGCCATACGGCGGTTTCGGTAGATGGAAGTACCATATACCAGGAATCGTAATCGGGGAAGGTTTTTCGGGCAAAGGAAATCCGGGAGCTGCCTTTGAAGTATTCCAATGGTTTAGCTTTTTGATCCGTGATCATAAACAGCGGGTCTACGATATGATTGTTAAACTTATAATTGGTATCCTGTAGTCTTTCTGTTTGGATGCCCGTTACGTTTTCAATAAAACCCACGTCCAGTTTCTTTCCATTGGAGTAGCCGGGCGCGTAAATGAAAACAAGATGCCGGTGGTTGCCCGCGCATTTTTTCCGGATGATTTCTTTTTGCCGGTCGTCCATCACCCAGTCATTTACAAAAACAATGGCTTTGTATGGATCCAGGTTTATTCTCTCCAAATCATCGATGTGAATCACATCGTGCACAACGCCACTCCGGAAGATGGCAACAGGCACCCAGTTGTTTGCCCAGTGTTCCAGGCTGTTGCCGGATTTGGTAGCGGACGTATAATAAAATGTTTTTGTATCGTGCACGAGCAGCACATCCGCATCCGTGCTGTACGGTTTTTCGAGATTAGAATCCATCAGGGCTTTCACCTGACGGATGTCTTTCATCAGCGAAGGTTCGTCCCACCATCCAAAGTTGCCATGATTCTTTGTGCGACTGCCCACCGCCATGCCCGAAGGACCGAAATCATAAAACCAAAAGCCCATGCCTTTGGAATAGGTAAACAGCATATTCTGGCGGGTGGTGGCGATGCTTTTCTGCAGGCTGGCATCAAAGTCTGAATCACTTACATCCACCAGTGGCGGCCGGATATCCATTTCATCCAGCCATAATTTTCCATGGAGGGAAACAGAATTGATCAGACTGCGCGACCGGTAGGGTTCGCCAGGTTCCGATCCCGCGTCAGGGTAATAGGCATGCGGGCCGCTCAGATAATCCACCCAGGGGGAATTCAAAACTTTCATCAGCGACAGATGACCGCCGGCTGCCTCGCGTCCGAATACACTATAAAAATATCCGTAAAAAGTTCCGGTGATGATGGGTCTTGGCCAGTTCTCTTTCACGACCCGGCAGAAATGAATAATGTCCTCCGCTACGCAGTCGTGCTGCGCTTCATAGTAGTCGATGATTTTCCTTTCCGCATCTGGTTCCCGGAAAATGCCTGCTTTCGTGGTCGTTCTTTCGGAAAGACCGGGCAGCGAAGCATTTTGAAAAGAAACGGATGAATCCTTCCAGGCAGCTTTCAAAGCATTTTGATTTTGATATTTATTTTTTAGCCATCCCCTGAAATACAGCAGCATGGGATTACTCATGTCGGGTTCGTTCTCCAGGAATCCCCAATAATGCCATTCTCCAAATACACCCCCTGCCACCTGGATACCCATCAGCGCGTTGGCTTCGGGAATTTGTTGCAGCGCCTGCAGAAATAATTTCAAATGCAGCGAGGCATCGTTGATCCATTTTGTGGATGCAAGACTATATCGTAAAACGGTTTTTTCGTCATCCTGAATAAGACGGTGTAAACCATCTCCATGATATTTTTTCGCAGGCCCGTCGGCATACACCGTATTTTCTTCCGGATATTTGGTTTGCCACCATTTCGGGGGGTTTACATGAAAACGGATTAAAATCGATGCGTCCGGACAGGCAGCCAGTACAGCACGCAACAGCATACGGGCGGTGTCGATATTGATCGAATCATTTTGCATCCATACATGATCGAAAAACAGGTCCACCTGTATCAGGTGAATATTGGCTTCGCAAAATGTCTGAATCGTATGTCTTGGTACTTCTTCCCATGGCCAGCGTCCACCCGGCACATCCGTGAGTGAATAGATCACCGGTGTTTGTGGTTTACCATTGAGCAGGATGGTGGGTTTCCCCTTGTACATTCCGACAGACGCAGAAATCGCGGGTAGCTGGGCGTTAAGTACTGCCGAAAAGGAGAACAGACAAAAAAAGATGAACACTGTCCGAAGGGTTCTTTTCATCGCAGGAATAATTTATACAGGGGATATAATCCCGTCGAATGAATTTACTTAAATAATTTTGGGATAGGGAAAATAACCAGTCCGCAGAAAGCGGTGAATAAGATGCCACCGGATGAGCGGGCGGAGAAAAGAAATAAAAAAATGAACTATCTTCCGGGTTACCCCTGAATCCCCATGCGTTCAATCCATTCACTGCTCCGGTTAGGCATTTCCGTTATTTGTCTTTACTATATGGTGCCACCTGTGCCATGCCCAGACGCCGGAAGAAAAAGGTTATCCTTTCATATCGAATTATACGCCCAGAACATATGATGCTTTAGCGCAAAACTGGAGCATCACGCAGGACCACCAGGGTATTATGTATTTCGGGAACGGAAGTCAGATCATCGAATACGACGGATCAAGGTTCAAAAAGATATTTTTCGCCTCACCAACGCAGACCAATCCCCGCGCGATGATCACAGACAAAAACGGCGTGGTTTTCTACGGCCTCGTAGGCGGACTCGGATACCTGGTCAGGGACAGTAGCGGAAACAGCGTTCCACATTCACTGCTCGATTCGATACCTGCCTCAAAAAGAGATTTTTCGGATATATGGTCGCTCTACGAAACGCCGGAAGGTTATTATTTTCAGGCACGCGAGCGAATATTCAGACTAACAAGAAATCAGCAAAACGGGCATCCGGGCTGGACAGTTAAAACCTGGGAAGCGAAAACAAAATTCATGTACGCTTTTTATCAGGACGGGCATTATTACGTGCACCAACGGGGCGAGGGTTTGTTTAAGATGACCAATGATTCCCTCGTGCTGATTCCCGGTAGTGAGATCCTCGGCAAACAACGCATGCAGGTGATGCTCCCTTACAAAAGTAAGGATGCCGTAAAGCAGTATTTATTTGGCAGTTTCTACGACGGATTATTCCTCTACGATGGGAAACAGTTTAAACCATTTGTTACGGAAGTGGATTCGAGCCTTCGGAATTCGACCCTATACAAAGCATTGCAACTAAAGGATGGAAGATACGTGCTGGCCACCACGGGTGATGGACTGTTCATCATCGATGAACAGGGGAAAAAACTGGCGCATCTGGAACGTCAGGCAGGCCTGCAGGATGCAAGTATCTATTCCTTATATATGGATAATGCCGATAATTTATGGCTTGCCCTGGATAATGGTATTTCCAAAGTGGAACTGGGGTCCGCTATCAGTGTATATAATACTCAGCTGGGCATTAACACCGCCGTGTTATCAGTTACCCGTTTTGAAGGAACCATCTTTATTGGAACTTCCAATGGACTCATGCGCCTCAATCATACAACCAACCATTTCGAAAGCGTGCCGGACCTGGCGCCGAACCAGGTATTCCAGGTACTCGTGGATGGCGATCAGCTCCTCCTGACCACCGACGGCCTGTTTGGTGTCCGTAATAATAAAGTCACCGAATTCAGGAAATCCATTGGTGGTGACCTGCAACTAAACTGCCTGGTTCATTCAAGAAAACATCCGGATCTCCTATATGCCGGCTCACCATACGGATTATCGATATTTCAACGGTCGAAAAAAATGCAGCCCGGCCATACGGGCGCCTGGGAACTGATAATCAGTTTGCCTACCACCAGCGAGAAAATTCAGACCGCAGATGAGGATCCGGATGGTGCACTATGGGCAGGCACAAATACTTCCCGCGTTTTTAAATATACACCGGCCTTTGATGCTGGCGGACGTATGGATACGGCACATATAAAAATGGAGAAATTCGACGTGGGCAGGGAAGTAGGTGGTGGCCTCATTACTCCACGGTTGATACATGGTAAATTTTATTTCGCCTCAGATACCGTCGTATATCGTTTTGATAAAATAAACAACAAGCTGATACCTGACAACACCTTTGGTTTCCTGCAATCGAAAGATCTTACACAGAGCCCTGATTTGGTGGAGGACTATTCGGGAAGAGTCTGGATCAACGCGCCATTAGATACGCGAATCGCCACCCTGCAGGCAGACAGTAGTTTCAAAGTAAGTTCTCAAACCCTGCTTCCGGTGGCGGATAAAGCACTCAGTCAGGTATACGCGGAAAAAGGTGGTGTCGTTTGGCTGGCCACCACCGATGGACTGATCCGTTATGATGAAAATCTGGCCAAAGAAAATAACACTCCATTTAAATCCCTGCTGCGTCAGGTAAGAACGGGTTCGTCGTATGTTGATCCTGCACCGGTTTCTCCGGGCCAGGTATCTTATCAAAACAATGCATTACGGTTTGAGTATGCTGCGCCCTATTTTGATCAGGAAGAAAAAATGAAATTCCAGACCTGGCTGGAGGGTTTCGAACCAGGCTGGTCAGACTGGGGTAAAAATGCGTATAAGGAATTTACAAATCTGCCGCCGGGGAAATATACATTTCATGTGCGCGCCAACAATCTCTTTCAGAAAATCAGTGAACCGGCAGTCTTTTCGTTTGAGATCATGCCACCCTGGTACAGGACCTGGCTGGCCTATGCGCTATACGTCCTTGCGCTGGGCGCGCTCGTATGGACCTTTATTTATTTCCGGTCGAAAAAATTAGTAGAAGAAAACCAGTTACTCGAAGAAAAAATTTCTACCCGTACCGCGGAATTAAATGAATCGCTCACGGAATTGAAATCTACGCAGGCACAGCTGATCCAGTCTGAAAAAATGGCATCACTCGGTGAACTCACCGCGGGTATTGCGCATGAAATAAAAAATCCGCTGAACTTCATCAATAATTTTGCAGAAGTGAATGCGGAATTGCTGAATGAAATGAAAGCCGAATTCAGCAAGGCCAATTATACGGAAGTGATATCGATGATGGATGATGTGATAAAAAATGAAATGAAAATCAGTCACCATGGCAAACGCGCGGATTCCATCGTGCGTACGATGGCCTCGCATCTGAGGGAGGGACAGCAGGAGAAACTGCCCACAGACCTCAGTGCCATGGCAGAGGAATATTTGTTACTATCTTATCATGCCATGCGGTCCAGGAACATTGCATTCAACTGTGATTTGAAAACAGACTTCAGCGGCCAGCTGGGTCTGGTGAAACTGGTGCCCGCCGATATATCCCGGGTGATCACCAATATATACAACAACGCTTTTTATTCGATGGCAGAAAAAATGAAAGAAAGGGGCAATGGTTATAAACCGGTGATCGAAGTAAAAACGAAAGCCGTCAACGGCATGGCCGAACTTGAAATCACCGATAATGGAAAAGGCATTCCCGCCGCCATCCTGCATAAAATCTATCAGCCGTTTTTCACTACAAAACCTTCCGGTGAAGGCACCGGTCTCGGCCTGAGCCTGAGTTATGATATCATCAAAGCTCATGGCGGCCGGCTGGAAGTAAAAACAGAAGAAGGGAATAGCACGAGCTTTACTATTTTATTGCCGGTAGGATGAATGTAAACCCTGCTTTTTTTGAGAAGCTTGGCTATCTTGCAGGGCATGAAAAATAAAATCATCGTTTGCCTGGGACTGTCGCTCATCATGTCCGGTTCGCTTTTGTCGCAAAAATGGGTTTCTCTTTTCAATGGAAAAGACCTCACTGGCTGGACAAACAACGGCCATGAAAAATGGTATGTTGAAAACCATGAGCTGATCTGTGAGAGCGGTCCCGAAAAACAATACGGATATCTGTCTACGAACAAGTCATACCAGAATTTTACCCTCAGTCTTCAGTTCAAACAGGAAGCAAATGGTAACAGCGGTGTATTTTTCAGATCCGGTATTGAGGGTGTAAAAATCAGCGGCTGGCAGGCGGAAATCGCTCCTCCGGGAAAACATACCGGTGGCATCTATGAATCGTATGGCCGGGAATGGCTTGCGCTGCCGGATTCAGCAGGAGAAAAAGCACTGAAATACGGCGAGTGGAACACCTATGTGATCCGCGTGGAGGGCGATCATGTGACCACCACGCTCAATGGTCATCAGATCGTGGATCTGCATGATGAAAAGATTGGTCAGGGAAAAGGATTTATTGCCTTGCAGATACATTCCGGCGGCGGCATCCGCGTGCGATGGAAAAATATAAAGATTCAGGAAATCAAATAATATCCTATTCTGCTGTTTGTTCAGGAACGGTGAATCCGTCTTCCGGTTTTTACACCAGGTCGCGTAGCCTCACTGAACTAACCAACCGGCAACTGGATAATAAATTCAGTTCCTGATCCCGGCTCGGACTGTACCTTAATTTCTCCGCCATGCGCTTTTACAATATCATAACTCAGGCTCAGGCCAAGGCCCGTTCCCTGTCCCGACGGTTTCGTGGTGAAGAAGGGCTGGAAGATTTTGTCAACTATTTTTTGAGGAATGCCATTCCCGTTATCATGAACGGTGATATTTATCTGATTGCCTGATTTTTTTGTGCTGACTGAAACGACCGGGTTGTAGCCTTCACCGGCTGTTTTCTTTTTTTCCTTTACAGCGTAAAAAGCATTGTTGTACAGGTTCAATAACGTTCTGCCGATATCCTGGGGTATGATATGGATTGGAGTGATCGCAGGATCAAAATTAGTTTTCATCTCAGCATTGAAATCCCTGTCCTTAGCCCGCAGGCCATGATACGCCAGGCGCAGATATTCATTAGCCAGCTCATTGATATCTGCTGGCTCTTTGACGGCTGTGCTTGAACGGGAGTGCTGGAGCATTCCTTTCACGATGGCATCGGCCCTTTTGCCGTGCGATTTTATTTTTTCTTCATTCTCCTCAATTTCTTTTGACAGGCTGCCGGCTTCCTCATAATTACCTTCTGCGAGTGCTGCCCTCATTTCCGTAATCAGTTCCTGGTTTAGTTCAGAAAAATTGTTGACGAAGTTCAGCGGGTTCTGAATCTCGTGCGCAATGCCCGCGGTCAGCTCTCCGAGTGAGGCCATCTTTTCTGACTGGATCAGTTGCGACTGTGCGGATTTCAATTCAGATAAGGTCCCTTCGATCTGTTGTTTCTGCGAGGTCAGTAATGTATTCGCTTTTTGTTTATTCCGAAAACCATTCAATGAAACAGCTGCCAGTACAAAAAGGAGCAGGAGCCCGATGATCAAACCTTTTTGTTTTGTTTGCGAAACCTCGTCGTTTTTTTTCTTTTCTTCTGCCAGCACTTCCTGCTTCTTGGCAAAATCGTAGTTCATGCCAAGTTCTGTTGCCTTGCGTACATTCTCTTTCCGGCTGATCGAATCTCCCATTTCTGAAGCCAGCTTATAATTGGCCAGCGCTTTGATATAGTCGCCGGTTTTTTCATAACATGCGGATAACTCTTTGTATGAATCGACATATCCATGTTCAATAGCGGCGTCTCCCTGTAAGACATGAAAGGACTTTTCAAAATAGGGTATGGCTTCTTTATATTTCTTTTGTAAGTATAACGTCGACCCGAATGATTGATAAGTCTGCGAGATGTTTAACGGCTGCCGGGAAGAATCAGCCAATGCGACGGCCCGTTTGTTTAATATCATCGCTTCTGCAAACCGTTTTTGATTGGCCAATGCCGTTGCTGCTTTGGCAAGGCTCGCGGCCTGAACACCCTGATCTCCGGTTGCGCTTGCCAGGGTAGCGGCTTTCATTGCGTACTCATAACCTTCATTCCACCGGCTATCGCTGATGTAAAGGGAAGAAAGATTGGTATATGCATACAGCTCAACGATCCGGAGCCCATTGGCCACAGAAATGTCGAGGGACTTCAGATAGTTCCGCTCTGACTTCAATGTGTCTCCAAGCTCTTCGTAGGTGATCCCGATATTCAGAAGTGTCATTGCCTGCAGTTCCTTATCCTGATTTGCTTCTGCCAGTCCCAAGCTTTGCTGTTGATATTCCAGTGCTCTCGGGAAATTTGCCAGCTGTTGGTAACCAATCGCAATATTGCCATAATCGGTACTCAGTTCTGTAGTATCGCGTTTGCCTTTATGGATCGGGATCGCTTTCTGGTAATATAGAATCGATGAATCATATTTTCCCTGCACGCCGTACATCATTCCATAATCGCTATAGATGTTTGCGATACTGGCGGAATCACCGGGTTTCACTATTTTCTCCAGGGATCTGATATTCGCTTTTGCTTCCTCAAAGTTGCCTTTAAAGCTGTAATGGTTTGCAAGCTGGGAGTGTAGCCTGAAAAGGCCGTCATCAAAATGTGCCTTTTCAGCTTCTTTCAATTGCTGGTTGGAGAGATAGATCGCCGTATCCAGATTACTCCTGCCCAGTATCCTTATTTTTTTGATGTTGAGTAGTATTCTTCCCGTATCCGTTTTTTCTTTTGCAATCAGCTGGTCGAGACTATCCAGGGAACGTTGCTGCGCCTGCAAACCGCAGGATAAAACCGAGCAAAATAAAAGGGCCGTTGCATACCGCCATATCCTGACATTCTTTGGCAGACTTTTGAATATATTTTTTCTCATGTTTAGTTGTCTGCGGCGACAAGGATGGCAGGATGGGAAGATAGTGAAAATTCATTTCCGCCTGAAGGTCCAGCAAGTTTATATAGCGACGGCGGCATCTATTCTACTATTTGTTAGGGCTATTGATTTTTTGCATAATTTACCAACGGGAGTGAGCACCTGATAACCATGTAAAGGCTATTACTTCTCCGGATGATTTAGTGAGCGTCCCTGAAAAACTCCTTCATTTCCCTAAATCACATATTAATGCGGTTCCGTTTCCTCTGCATTCTGTCAGCCATTTTTGTATTGATTGGTTTTTGCCCCGGGCGTTCGGTGGCGCAAAGCGTCGCTGAAAAAGGTCTTCCGTTTATTAAGAATTATCAGGCAAAGGATTACAATGGTAATGCACAGAATTGGTGCATCATCGAAGATAGCAGCGGCTTAATGTATTTTGGGAACGAGGGCTATCTGTTACAATACGACGGGGTAAAATGGAAAAAGATATTTTCTGCGGGTTCGATTGCCGTTGCCCTCCGGTCCCTGGAGCAGGATAAGAGCGGGCAAATTTTTTATGGAGCCACGAGCGATTTCGGATACCTGGCGAAGGATAGCCTTGGGCAAACACAACAATATTCCCTGAAAAAATATGTTCCGGATTCAGCAAAGGAATTCTTTGATGTCTGGACGACCATTGCA
This sequence comes from uncultured Bacteroidota bacterium, assembly GCA_963759335.1. Taxonomy (GTDB): domain Bacteria; phylum Bacteroidota; class Bacteroidia; order Chitinophagales; family Chitinophagaceae; genus Puia. The sequence continues at coordinate 24,681 of CAVWYU010000016.1, read as the reverse complement.
ACAGACAAGGGAATTTATTTTCAGTCGAGAGAACGTTTATTCCGGGTTGGGAAAGATTCAGTCCGGTCATCTGCAGGTGAAAAAAATAAAGACCTGGAAACCCGACACGAAATACATGAGCGCTTTCTATCTGGATGGAGTATACTATGTACACCAGCTGGGACTCGGTCTTTTTAAAATGGTCAACGATTCTCTGGAATTGATACCTGGTAGTGAATTCCTGGGTAAGGAGCGTATGCAGGTGATGTTACCCTTCACCAGGGGGGAGGGAAACAACGGCAACGCCGGAAATAAACAATACCTCATCGGCCTGTTCTATTCCGGATTATATATCTACGATGGAAAATCTTTCAGACCCTTTAAAACGGAAGCCGATCCGATCATTAAAAATGCAACACTATACAGGGGGGTTTCATTAAAAGATGGATCTTTTGCGCTTTCTACAACCGGTAAGGGCGTGGTGATTATCGACCAGACGGGCAAGATCCTCCAGGTGATCAACCGCGATGTTGGCCTCCAGGATGAGTCTGTATACGGAATGTACTTTGATCATGAAGGGAATCTATGGCTGGCGTTGGATAATGGGATTTCAAGAGTCGACATATCTTCCCCGCTAACCGCATTTGGAACTCAAACGGGTATCAATACAGCATCCATGTCCCTAAAACGTTTCGAGGGCACATTATACCTCGGATCTACCAATGGTCTCCTGCGACTAAACCAGTCCAATGGAAAATTTGAGGAAGTTTCGGGAATACCGCTGACACAGATATTTGCAATGGCAGTGAAAGATAACAGGCTGCTGGTACCCAATGACGGCCTGTATGATGTGAAAGATGGGAAATCACATCTTATCAGGGCTTCCAACAGCGGGGATATGCAAATGTCCGGTATAAAAATACTCAACAGCCATCCGGATATACTATTCGGAGGCGCCACGTTTGGATTAGCTGTTTTTACAAACGACAAAAAGGTTTCAGGAAAAAAGGATAGTTCCGGGCACTGGATTTACAGGGGAAATATACCGGGCATTACGGAAGCTGTCTGGACTTTTACAGAAGATTCCATGAACCGTATATGGGTAGGCACGCAAAATTCGACCGTATTCCGCATTACCCTGGCATTTGATGATCAGGGAGACCCGGATCTGAAAAACACAGGGGTTCAGAAATTTTCGATTGCAGACGGATTGGGTACAGGTTCAGGACCCGTCTATATGGTGAAAGGGAAAACCTATTTCATTGCGGATTCAGCCATCTACAGTTTTGATGAAACAAAAAAACGGTTTTTTGTGGACACAACCTTTGGAACTTTTCCAAACGGTGGCGGCAAAGACGAGTGTTATATAGTGGAAGAACAATCCGGGCGGGTTTGGATAAGAGTCGGAAAGGAACTCAGGGTAGCCATACCGGAGGCCAATGGAAAGTATTCTATAGATAAAACGCCATTCCTGCCGATTGCGGGCGGCACCATCGCAATGGTATACCCGGAAACGAATGGAATCGTCTGGTTTTGTACTACGGACGGACTGATCCGATTCGATGAAAACATTAAAAAAAATTATGCAGAGCCTTATAAAACCTTATTGCGTCATATCACGGCGGGCCAGGAATTATTAGATCCTTCTGACAGCCTGGGAAAGGGAGGAAATATATCTTACAAAAACAATGCATTACGGTTTGAGTATGCAGCGCCATTTTTTGATCAGGAAGAAAAAACAGCATTTCAGACCTGGCTCGAGGGCTTTGAACCCGGATGGTCAGACTGGGGTAAAAATGCTTACAAGGAATATACAAACCTGCCGCCTGGAAAATATACATTTCATGTGCGGGCCAATAATCTCTTTCAGCAAATCAGTGAACCGGCCACTTTTTCATTCGAGGTCCTGGCGCCCTGGTACAGAACCTGGCTGGCCTATGCCCTGTATGTGCTCACCCTGGGCGCACTCGTATGGAGTTTTATTTATTTCCGGTCGAAAAATTTATTGGAAGAAAACCGGATACTGGAAGAAAAAATTTCCATCCGCACCGGAGAATTAAATGAATCGCTCACAGAATTGAAATCCGCACAGGCACAGTTGATACAGTCTGAAAAAATGGCATCACTCGGTGAGCTCACCGCGGGCATTGCACACGAAATAAAAAATCCGCTGAACTTCATCAATAATTTTGCAGAAGTAAACGCCGAATTGCTCACGGAAATGAAAACCGAAATCGGCAAGGCCAACTATGCAGAAGTTTCATCGATTGCGGATGATGTGATCAAAAATGAACTGAAAATCAGTCACCATGGCAAACGCGCCGATTCCATCGTGCGTACCATGGCCTCGCATTTGAGGAAGGAGCAGGAAGAGAAACTGCCCACCGATCTCAGTGCCATGGCGGAAGAATATCTGTTACTTTCTTATCATGCCATGCGCGCCGGGAATAATTCCTTTAACTGCGATTTGAAAACAGACTTCAGCGGTCAGCTGGGAAAAGTAAAAATGATCCCCGGCGATATTTCCCGCGTGATCACCAACATCTATAACAACGCCTTTTATTCGATGGCCGAAAAAATGAAAGAAAGGGGTAATGGGTATAAGCCGGTGATCGAAGTAAAAACAAAAGCCGTCAACGGTATGGCCGAAGTGGAAATCACCGACAATGGAAAAGGTATTCCGGCCGCTATCCTGAATAAAATCTATCAGCCCTTTTTCACAACAAAACCATCCGGCGAAGGCACCGGTCTCGGCCTGAGCCTGAGTTATGATATCATCAAAGCGCATGGCGGGCGACTGGAAGTAAAAACCGAAGAAGGTGATTGCACGAGCTTTACTGTTTTGCTTCCGCTGGGTTAGTGGGAGGAAGAGGTTTACCATGTCGGTTCCGGTCACGGCATTCAGATTTGAGTGAGAGCTGTAAAATGTAAATTCTTTTTGTATGAAATATTATTTCCTTTTATTTATAATACTTACTCATTATTCGGGTGTAACGCAATCAACAACACTCATGGGCCCTGCAAAACCATCCGGTGTACTGGAAAAAGTATTAATTCAGGAAATGTATGATTTCTCAAACGCCTGGGGCATGAGTGATACAGCAACTTTAAGTAAATTATTGGCTCCGGAATACAGGCACAGTGATGTGTTTGGTGAAATGCAGAACAGAAATGAATGGTTACGTTTTGCAGCAACGAAAAGAGTTATGGCCAATCTGGAAATGAATGACATAGAGATTTTAATGTATGATGATAATCTGGCTGTTATTACGGGGAAAATGACTTATTTATTTGGAACGGAAAAGATTAGGCAGGACCTGCGTTTTACACAAATCTTTGGAAATTATAATGGAAAATGGAAAAGAACTGCTTTCCAGGCAACGTATATTAAAAACGTGAAATGAAGTTCTTCTACCCTTGTTTAATTTATTTTCTGATATACCAGAATGTCGCCATCAGCGGCCAATATACCGGCAAATAAAGTAAGGGTATCCTTGTTGATAAAAAACAAATCCCGGGGCGGCAGGGAATCTCCGTTGAAGACAAGTTGCGGATTGCTGTTCGGCAGGGCTTTGATATAATAGGTCCCGCTGTCGGTATAATTAGTCCCGCTCATTGATCCGTAGCCCACATGATAACCTATGTAGGTTGTATCCAAAAAGATCATCTTATTGCCATTTCCCGGAGCGTAATCCCGTGGAACGCCCCTGATCTGCGGGAACGAATCTTCCCTGAGTTCCCAGGTGCCGGTCAGTACAGTCGGACTAACAGCTTTGGGTTGACTATATGTAGAGTCTTTTTTGCATGAAAAGGCGATCATCACAAAAAATACGACGGAGAGGAATATTATTTGTCGTTTCATCATATCAATTTCACCGTACTGAAGTTAAGAAAATTCCATGAGCTTGCAAGGGTACTTCGACTAAGTGTTTCTATGTAGAGTAATGATGATCTTTTTTATTTACTGAGTATAAATATCCGGTCATGAGTTTTACTTTTTTGTATTTATCTTTTGCTTCTGTACGCACAATATAAAAATCTGTTGTTTTATGGTTTGAATTGATTACAAGGAAGCAGTATAATTCAAAAAAACAGCTCCTGTATCATATCTTCTCACATCTTTTAAGGTAAGCCGTAATTCTTTTTGTGCATTTAAAAATAAAGTCCTGCCTCCACCGGTAAACACGGGACAAAGTTGAATGCGATATTCATCGATTAAATTTTCCTTTATTAAAACTTGTGCTAAAGAAATACTTCCCCACATAACCATATCTCTGCCCTCCAGGAGTTTAAGATGTCTGATTGCATCTACTGCTTCCCCACTGATCACCTGGGCAGCAGGCCAGTGGCCCCAGGGCGCATGCAAAAGGGTATTTGAAAAAACAATCTTCTTTAGCTGATTTAATTTATCGGCGATTACTTCCTTATGGGAAGATGCTTCGGGCCAGAAATCCGCAAACAGCTCGTATGTCTTCCGTCCAAACAATACCGTATCAATGTTCTCTAAAAACTTTAGCTGTTCCTGGTCTGAATAGGTATTCTGGTCCGGACTTAAATTTTCAAAAAAGGTTAACTGATTATCTTTATCTGTTAAAAATCCGTCCAGAGACATCCATTCTCCGAGAATTAATTTTCTCATTTTATTTTTGGGGATGTTTATTTTAAACTATGGAGGAATTTGCACGTGCGTTTATCAGTTTATGCCAATAGATATATGAAATGAGCAAAAGACAAAACCAGAAAAGAACGTTCATACTATACCCAAATGAATCACCGCTGCTTGCGTGCGCTATCAAGCCCGATATTAAAGTAATCCCAAATCCTGTATACGCCCATTCTTTTACTTTCGAAGGAATATTTGGCGTAAGAAGTGTTAAAGTGCCCAGGATTTTTGCAATGCCCAATTCCACACGGAAATACTGTGGGAATCCTAAATGCTGATAGATGTCTACAAACCGGGGGTCGGTGAAGTATGAAATACCGGTAAGCCAAAGAAAAGTACAGAATAGAACTGTGCTTACCCAATAAATAATCTTATTCTTTTTCTTTGTTTTAAGCATTTTGCAGCGCTTCAATGTCAAATTTATTCATCATCATAAATGCCTTCCCAACACGCTGTGCCTTTTCGGGATTTGACATTAACTGGTTTAATATGGTTGGGACTACCTGCCATGATAGTCCAAATTTGTCTTTACACCATCCGCATCTGCCTTCCTTGCCACCATCTGCAATGAGTTTGTACCAGTAGTGATCAATTTCAGCCTGGTCTTTACAGGGAATAACAAAAGACACTGCCTCGTTAAATGTAAAGTTGTCGCCCCCATTCAAACCCATAAAAAATTGATGGTTGAGTTCAAAATTCACCACCATCCCTGAATCATTGATTATTTTAGAATTAGGAAAAATGGAACAGTAAAAATCTGCTGCGGCCCTTGCCTGACCATCAAACCATAAGCACGGATACATTTGTTTTGTCATTTTATTTGCTTTTATATGTTGCTAAACTGTTTATCTGGCTTTATTCTTTGTTTTCATTACCGGTAAAGACGTCATTTTGAAGACTTGGCTGAACACCCTGTTGTTTTGTGTGCTAATGCATACTCAAATTCAAAAAAAAACAAAAAAAGTAACCTGTAAATCAACCAACGACCGTCCGGGACGGTCAGATAACTATTTTTAATCACTTTCTGAAGGAATAAAGGAGGAACGATCTCGGATGTAAAATTTAGCTTGGGAAAGCATTAAAGCGGTTCCGCAAAAAAGTAGTGCATCGAATGCACTGACAATTTCATTGCCATTGCCCGAATATGGATGTGCAATCGCATTCGGTATATGCAATAAAATGAACCATATAAAAAGCATGATCGCCAACAACCATGAAACAGGTTGTAAATAGATTTTGAATAGTATGGCAATGCCTGACGATATGAGTGCAGCACCTCCAAAATAGCTCCAAAACACAGGCATACCAAACCATTTTGGTACCATGGTGGAAATATCATACACAAAATGATTGCACCCAAACAGGATGATGGTAGTGCAAAAAAATATTCTGCCGATCGTTGTCATTGTATGCATGTAGGATGCTGAAAAATACCTCTTATCCAATTGGGAAGAATAATCCGGAAAACTGCCTGCCATGATGAATGCGCCGCCGGAAAATGCCAACGGGTGCAACGCATCTCCCCAGGAGCCCAGATGGCTTAGCTTATGTGGATAGACGAAAAGAAGATAGGGTATGTGGCTTACAAAGATGAGTGCAAGAAAATAAAAGCCAAGGTAAATAGCTATTTTAATTCTATGCCTGTCTTTTAATCCGGATAACCCTGCCATCATAAGTCCCAGGGTTACCATGATTATGCCGGTAACGATTGCAAAAATGCTGTATTCATGTACCCAGGCAGGAAATCCGGGTACTATTTGAGGTCGGAAATCTCTGATTGCAATTTGTTGAATGCCATAAGCAATGATACCCAGACTATAAAACAAACGCCCGACTTTAACAGGATTTATCATACGGACTTATTTATATTCTATATATACCGGAGCCACTTTTTTTCCTTATGTTTTCCTTTATAGTTTCCATACCACCTGCATATAGGATACAGCGCAATAACAACAAGTACCCATATCAAATACGTGTACAAGAGGTTGACACCACTTCTTCCTTTTGGCCTGCCCAGGCTGGTGCCAAAAATCAAATCTGAATATGTATAACCCTGAAAAAAAACAATCATGAACATAAGAGGATGCAATATGTACCAGTGAATAAGAAAATAGAATAGTGGTACGTTGCCATAAACACTGGCTATTTCTGTAAACTTATTTTGAAGGCCTTCCACCAGTGAAAGAAGTAGAAACATTCCGCCCAATGTAAGCAGGCTAAAAACCAGGGAGGGCGGATACTTTGTTACGTTCAGAAAGGACAGCAGCGTGAACAATGGAGTATTTTGTCTGGCCCATGGAAATGAATCTCCGTAAATATTGATACCTCGTATAATGAGAAACAAAACCAGAGCAGCCAATCCTATTTTTAAAAATAGCTGCTTGCGAATGGTTGTTGGTCGTTCGAAAAGTCTGCCGGCTGCAAATCCGATGAGCATGATGCCAAGCCAGGGAAGGGGCGGATATCCCATGATGAATAATCCTCCCTTTCCAAAAGTGATTGCTCCGGGTACAACCATCATCATGGCAATTTTTTCAGACAGGGAAGTCCCGGTGGCAGGAATAAAAGAAGATAAATTGTGCAGGAAAACGATGAATAATCCGGTAAGAAGAATTGTTTTTAAAGAAGCCTTCAAAAAAAGACTTAACAAAATAAATCCAAATCCAATGGTGGCAATAACGTCAAAAATAAAAACATTAAAATGCGGATTAAACCAAATGCCGAAATTGACAAGTGTAAATTCCAGAACGACCAGCCAGATTCCTCTTGTCAATAAAAAGTTTCGGGTAATTATCCGATTATTTGTCTTCTTAAACGCGAGGTAAGCAGAAGCACCGGATAGAAAGACGAAGGTTGGAGCACAGAAATGTGTTATCCATCTGGTGAAGAAGAGAGCTGCCGTCGTAGTTTGCAAATTGGATGGAGAGTCTGTGACGGATGTTACATGCACTAAATCCCGCGTATGATCCAATGCCATAATAATCATTACGATGCCCCTGACGATATCTATGCTTTGTATTCTTTTCATTGAAGTTTCAATGTCAGGATTTCGGATTGCAATTCGTAGCCAATGGACGCTATTAATGATTGATGCAAACTGGCTCCGGATTTAAATAGCGCGGCGCATTAAAGACTGCTGAATGCATGATGGAATAGTGAACATGTGTCGAACATGCTCATATCTCTAAAAGTCTGTAAAAAGCGAAGATTGACTCTTTAAAGTCTACAAACGACGTTGGTATCTATACAGATAACGTAAAATACCCTATTTGAGAGAGTATTTTACGACCCATATACATAGAACTTGTAAGCTTTGTTATGGCGGAAATTGAAAAAGCTGACTGCGAAAACAATGAAAAAACTTATTTTTCTAAATCAGCATATACCTGTTCCCGATAACTTCTTCCAACCGGAATAAAGTTTCCGTTAATTTCAATATCTGTAGCAGTAAAAGCATCAATTTTATCTTTCGCTATGATGAAAGACCGGTGAATTCGAAGAAAATTATTATTTTTTAGAAGCTCTTCCGTTTCCCCCAGCTGAAATTTTGTAAGGATTGACTTGTTCTGAGAAACAATTTTTATATACTCTTTCAGGCTTTCGATGTAAAGGATTTCATCCAGAAACATCTTTACTTTCTTTCTGCCTACATTAAAAAACAGGTAAGCTCTCTCGTTGGCAACTGGTGAGGAATCCAATAAACGGTAAGCCTCTATCTGCTGACTGGCTTTATTTACTGCAACGATAAAACGGCTGAATTCAATAGGTTTCAGAAGATAGTCCAAAACATTTAATTCGTATCCCTGTAAAGCGTATTCTTCATACGCTGAGGTAACAATTATCTGGGGAGGATTATCTAATGTTTTTATGAAGTCAAGGCCTTTTAATTTCGGCAGATGAATATCTAAAAAAATGAGATCAACCTTCTCTCTTTTCAATACTTCTAACGCATAAATGGCATCACCGCATGTACAAACCAGTTGTAAAAACGGAACCTGACGGATGTAGTCTTCCAATACTTCCGCAGCCAAAGGTTCGTCTTCAACGATGAGACAGGTTATTTTTTGCATAACTCTTGAGATTGATGGTCAGTAATACTATATAAACAGATGTTTCATTTAACACCTGCAAATCATAATCGGTGTATACCAGTTCCAACTGCCTTTTCACGTTATTCAGGCCGATGTTTGGACCTGCCCATTTACCGTTATTATTTTCCTTGGTATTCTTTACGCTGAATTTTAGAACGCCGTCCCGGACTTTCGTTTCGACATCAATGAGAGATGCAAACCGGCTTTCGCTTGCACCATGTTTAAAAGCATTTTCAACGAATGGAAGCAACAGTAAAGGGGAAATGGATTCTTTTTCATCACTGATGTCTTTTATGAAACTTACAGTCAGCTTGCCGTTATACCGTATTTTTTCCAAATCAATATAATTTTCCAGCATTTTCATTTCATCGCTGATAGAAATGAATGGTTTTGCAGTATCATATAACATAAAGCGTAATAGTTTTGATAATTTCATGACTGCATCTGCTGTGTCGTCGGATTTTTTTCTCGCCAGCGAATAAATGTTATTCAGGGTGTTAAACAGAAAATGAGGATTGGTTTGATTTCGCAGGTATTTTAACTCGGTTTCTAATTTCTCCTTTATCAGGAGTTGTTCCACTTTCACGCTCTTTAGTTGTTGCCTGATTTGTTTCAGACCGATTGCTGCGCCTGCAACAAAACCGATGTCCATGAACGCAACGGGGAATGCCAAAGGGTAGAAAAATGCAGAAGGCGGCGAATTCCATCCATATATGATTGGATCTATAAAAAAAACAGCCAGACTTCTATAAAAGAGCAGTGAAATAAGCATGGCAAGGACAGAATAAAAGACTTCTTTCTTTTTGAATCCATGTCCGGATATTATCTTAGTTAATGTGACATACAAAATAAAATAGGTAAACAGCAATTTGGGCAAAAGCAATACAGAACAGTTTTCGAACGACAGTAAAAGATTATGACCGGTAGTCGTTTGCAGGCGCGTCGTATTCAAAAGAAATATCAATAGAACACTTTGAAACAAATAAATGATCCAGAAAGTAATATGCATCAGGACTCTTCTCATACGTTAGCAAAGTTTATAAAAAAAAATGTTAATGATCAGAAGAATGTGACCGATTGCACTTTTGCAGTGGTAATGTGGGTATATAGTTATATGATTGTTCTTATTTATTGCACTTGCACGGCTTCTTCAGCCGTAAATCGTTTCTTAAATCCAAAGGCAAACGCAGTATAAAGTTTTTCCCTGTAGCGTATGGTGCATTGACCATGTATATAGTTTGGAAATCGATCGAAGAAAGTCACAGTAAAATCAGCGTTACCGTTTCTGGATCGGCAACGCTGATTCGTTGTAATGACCATGCACTTACCACATAAAATAATGCTCATTCACAATTTTGCCGTCCTGAACTTTATAAACGCCTATTTCGGATAATATAGACCTGTCCCCTGATATTTTATCTGTCGTATCGATATCAAACTTTACTGAGAACCAGTTATCGGCCACCACAGGGGAAGATGCCTTGATTTCATGCACTTCAAAATATTGGGACAACCCCTGTCCTTTTTTCCGTAAGCCCTCCATACCTTTCACACGGCCAATCTCAGTCATATTGCCTTCTTCCGTGCTTTCAATATCAGGACTGTAAAGTTCTGCACGCAGTCTGCCGGCATCATTGTGATTTCTCCAGTATACAAACTTGCGGGCGATTTCATCAATTTTCATTCTTGCTTCCATGGTTTCCATCATATTTTTGTTTTTATGGTAAAAAATAATGGTACAAAGTTCAAAAAATGGTTAGGGAAAAAATTGTATAAACCTGCTAATCTTTGAGCACAAAAAAAGGGTTAACACCAAACATTTTATAGAACACCTTATTGAAATGCGAAGAATCCGAAAATCCGGCATAATGGGCGCATTCGGTCAGTGAATATCCTTCTCTTGATTTTAATACAGCCAGTAATATTTTTTTCCAGAGAATACATTGGTGAATGGATATTCCCAATTCTTTTTTGAATAAATGAGCAAGTCTGCTTTCAGATAAAAATGAATCTTTCGACAATTGAGACACGGTTAGTTTATGATCGGAATGAGCGTTCATTGCTTCAAGACATGTAGAAATTCTGAAATCTATATCAGGGGCAGGGTTTATTTTTGCATGATCCAATATTAGCGGCAGGTCGAATTGCCCGTTTTTATGGAATGGATTTAATCCGGGAGGGTTTATGATAATACTTTTCTGCGAAGCCAGATGATATTTTTGCAGGAAATAGATTCCGGGACCTGAAAGCGGGTCTAAAAATAAAAGGTTGCATGTGGCCTGAAGGCAGCTAAAACGATGGGGAATATTGGACGGAATAATGACACTTTGAATATTTGTATATTCAATCTGATGGGTTGTGATATCGAATGACCCTTCAGTGCAGAATACCACTTCGATGGCATAATGAGTATGTTTCTCCGTTTCATAATGCCCCCGAGAAAAAACGGAATATCCCTTATCAATATTAAATAGCTCTATAGGCACGTTGCTTCACGGCATTATATGATCGTCGATGAATGCTTTTCATAAAGTTCCCAAAATGTTTCTGCGTGGTGGAAAAATGAGTGTTAAAATGCAACAACAGGTATCGGATAAACCCGAATCGGTTTCGTAATTCGTAAACAGGACGCCGCCCGTCCTTGCCTGATAATGCGTATATAATTCCACATTTATATTAAAAACGCATAAACAATCATTTGCCGGGTTCCGGCATAAAAGCCTGAAAATTCAATAGATACAGGCATTCCCGCAATAAGAATAAAAAAGTTTACAAAATAAATTTGCGGGTTTATGCAATTTCATCCTAAATTACCGAACATATCCGCTTGTTTGTATTTCGGGTTGGTCACTAAGCCGTAAACGTCTAAATGTTATTTTCTAACATCCATCAAAACTGCTGTATGAATTGTAGAAATGGTTTGCCTTTTATTTTATTAGCCTTGTTTTTTTTGATGACCGGTGCGCTGCAGGCGCAGACCACAACGGTGACTGGCACGGTAACTGATCAGGCCGACGGAACTCCGCTGATCGGCGTTTCGGTGATCGTTAAAGGAGCCAAAAACGGCACCACCACCGGTGAAGGCGGACATTTTGAGATCAAGGCCCCGGCTTCGGGCGTACTGGTATTTAGTTTTGTAAACTTTGGAAGCAGGGAGGTTCCCGTATCTGCGTCTCCGATAAATGTGAAACTGGAGAAAGGCGCACAGCAAATGAATGAAGTAGTGGTTACCGCGCTGGGTTTAAACCGTGAACGGGCTTCGCTGGGGTATTCAGTAACCCAGGTGAAGGGTCAGGAATTGACGCAGGCCAGGACCGTGAATGTGTTGAATTCACTGGAAGGAAAGGTAGCCGGACTGAATGTGAATACGATCGCCGGCGGACCCGGTTCATCTTCGAATGTAATTATCAGGGGCATTTCCAGTCTCAGTCAAACCAACCAGCCTTTATATGTTCTCAATGGCATACCGCTTGAAAATGTGCCGAACGCAGTGGGCGCGAATCAATATGCCAATGCGCCCGATCTGGGAGATGCCATTTCAAATTTAAATCCGGATGATATCGAGAGTGTAACCGTGCTGAAAGGTGCGTCCGCATCGGCTCTGTACGGTTACCGGGCGAAAGCGGGTGTTATTCTCATCACCACCAAAAAAGCGCGTGGAAATAGTATTGAGTTCAATTCCAATTATATGGTTGACCAGGCCGTCAATCTCACGAACTGGCAATATATATATGGTCAGGGCCAGAACAACCTCAAGCCGACGTCACAACAGGTAGCGTTTCAAACCGGCCAGGAAAGCTGGGGCGGCTTGATCGATGGCTCGCCGGTTGTTCAGTTCGATGGTGTTGTCCGTCCGTATTCCGCACAGAAAAATAACATCAAAGATTTTTACCGTGCCGGTGGCACATTCACAAATACTATTGCATTTAATAAAACATTTACAGATGGCGGTGCGGTGCGGTTTTCAGCAAGTGACCTGTCAAACCAGGCCATTATCCCCAATTCAGGATTGGACCGGCAGACCTTTGACCTGAATGCCAATTTTTATGTGGCTCCGCATTTTTTGATTGACGCGCGGGCGAATTACATTCTGGAGAAAGCGGAGAACCGGCCTTTACTCTCCGACCCTTCCGGAAACACCGGTTATAATGTGAACTTTCTGCCTTCCACGGTGAGTGTGAACAATCTGAAACCGGGTGCTAATCCCGATGGTTCCGAATTACAATATTCACCGACCGTGAATGCAACAAATCCATGGTTTGCGGCCAATTACTTTATCAATAATACGTCAAGGCAGCGGTTGATTTCATCCATCCGGTTGAGATACGATTTTGATAATGGTATTTTTATTCAGGGCAGGGCTGGAAGCGATACCTATAATGACCGGTACAAGTCCGTGGTTCCAACCGGTACAGCCTACCGGCCCAACGGTTCTATGACGGACTATGTCAGCAGCTTCTCTGACATCAATACAGATGTACTGGCGGGTAAAGAATTTAACGCGGGCAGTGATTTTAAAATAACACCAAACATCGGGGCCAGTTACAGGAGAACACAATCAGAACAATACATCAATCACGGTGAAACATTTGCCGTGCCGTACGTCTATAATATTCTGAATACGGTGGTAAAAACAGTCAACTATCTGCCGAGTGATCAGGAAGTGCAGTCGGTGTACGGAACACTTGAACTCGAATATAAAAATTTTCTTTACGTGACCGGTTCCGCCCGGAATGATTGGTTTTCGACGCTGGCAACCCCTGGCACTAATAATAAAGTGGGAATATTTTATCCATCGGTTAGTGGTTCATTTATATTTTCCCAGCTCATGGACGCCAGCTGGCTGAATTTCGGAAAACTGCGTGCAGGTTATGCGGAAGTCGGTCAGGCCACGAGTCCATATCAAACGCAGCTGAGTTACACATTTGCGAGTTCAACTTTTAATGGCAATCAACAGGGTTTAATTTTAAATACAGATATTCCGAACACGTCTTTAGAGGCGTCGAAAGCAACAGAACTGGAAATCGGAACAGAGCTGGCATTCTTAAAAAACAGACTGACCTTCGATATCACCTGGTATAATAAAAAATCATCCAATGAAATTGTAAGTGCGCCCGCATCCATTGCCTCGGGTTACGGCGGAGCGGTACTGAACGTGGGTGAATTGCAGAACACCGGCGTGGAAGCACTGATTACAGGAACGATATTTAAATCATCGAATTTTTCCTGGAAGACTTCTGTAAACGGATCTCTGAATAATAATAAAGTAGTTGCGCTGGCGGGCGACCAGGCATCGCTGGCCGTCGGTACTTCCGGTACGGCCGTTGGATTTATTCAACAGATCGTGAATCTTCCTGCTAACCAGGTGATGGCTTATGATTATAAAAGAGACGCTTCGGGAAAAATCGTTCTCGATGCAAGCGGGGTTCCTTCCCGGGGAATACTCACTCCCTATGGATCTGCTTATGCTAAATGGACGGGTGGATGGAGCAATGATTTCAGTTATAAGAGAATGACTCTTTCCATACTGATCGACGGAAAATTCGGCGGAAAGATATTTTCGGGAACTGACTATGAATCCTATGGCTACGGACTGAATAAAGCCACGACCGTGGACAGGACCGGCACATTCGGAAATAATCTGGATGCACAGACCTATTATAGCACACTGGCCAGCAACGTTTCCAGTCTTTTTGTAGAAGATGCAAGCTTTATCAAGTTCCGCCAGCTCATTCTGAGTTATAATTTCCCCGGCGGATTATTCAAAAATGCCATCAAGAGTGCGTCACTGAGCCTTGTGGGAAGAAACCTGTTTTATATTATGAAGAAAACAGAAAACATCGATCCCGAAGCAAATTATACTTCCAATGCTTTTGGTCTCGAACTAGGTGGTGTGCCTGAGGTAAGAAGTTACGGCCTCAACCTGAATCTGAAATTTTGATGTACCAGGCACCATGTTAAAAACCATAAACTTTCAAAAATGAGAAACAGAATGAAATATATCTCCATCCTCGCTGCTGTAATGGTGTTTTCGGGATGTACTAAAAATTTTGATGCAGTGAATACGAACCCTGCATCCTATAACCAGGAAAATTTCAATCCGAATTTTTTGTTGACCACGGCCCAGGTGGCCTATACGGGAAGCTATGATTTTGCGTATGATACCTGGCGTGCCAATCTGATTTATTCTTCGTGTATGATCCAGGGATTTTCTACCGTCCTTTCTTACTGGGCCGGAGATAAATATAAATTGTCAGCCAGTTATTCGGCGGCTTACTGGGGTTTCAGCGGCGACGGTGCATATTCGGAACAACTAAAACCGGTAGAGGATATTATTCAATCCACCCAGGAGAAGCCCCAATATAAAAACCTGCATGAAATAGCACGGATCATGCGTGTACTGATTATGGAAAGAGTTACGGATCTGTACGGTGATGTTCCTTATTCAGGGGCGGGTCTTGGTTATTACACGAAGAATTATTTTCCCAAGTATGACAAACAGGAAGATATTTATAATGATATGCTGAATGAAGTCAGCGAGGCCGTGTCTACGCTGGATGCGTCAGCCGACAAACCTTCCGGAGACATGATTTACAAAGGAGACGTGAATAAATGGAAGGTCTTCGGCAACACCCTGATTTTGCGTCTGGCCATGCGGCTGACCAAGGTCGATCCGGGAACTGCAAATACCTGGGTGCAAAAAGTAATCGGCAATACCATGGCCAGCAATGACGACAATGCCTTTATCAATGGCGACAAAACGGGGGGAATTTCCACCATCAATCGTAACAGCCTCGTGCTGACGGGCATGGGTGGTCAGGAGAATTATTATGTGAAATGGTCAAACACGTTCATCAATTTCTTAAAAACGAATAATGATCCGAGACTGGGCGCGGTTGCCGTGACCCAGCTTTTTACGGATGAGAATTCCACGATTCCGAATCCTTCTTTCCTGACCGATCCGACCGTGCAGAAAGGTATGCCCAATGGAAAGGATCTGAGTGGAATTGCAGGGCTGGATATTTCCACCGATCCATCATATACCGGAATGGAAAATTATTCATCACCCAATCCCGGCATGATAAAAATCGACGGACCTACTTTTATTTTAACTTATGGCGAGTCAGAATTATTGCTCGCGGAAGCCGCGCAGCGATTTGGAATCGGCGGAGACGCCGCAACACATTATCATAATGGTGTCGTCGCATCCATGACTTATTTAAGTCAGTATGATCCTTCAATGGCGGTATCCAATACGGCCGCTGAAAGTTATTTGACGGCTCATCCCTATGATCCGAATAATGCGCTCGAAATGATCAATACGCAATACTGGGCACTCACCAATACCATGCTTGATTTTTATGAATCATGGGCAAACTGGAGAAGGAGTGGTTACCCGGTTCTCGTGCCGGTAGTCTATCCAAACAATGTGACGAACGGAACCATACCCCGCCGGTTTCCCTATCCCCTTACCGAATCCAATGTCAATCCGGTCAATTATAAAGCGGCATCTGATGCAGTACCCGGAGGAGACAATTTGATGGGGCGCGTATGGTGGGATAAATAAAACAGGGGAAGATGATGGTTACTGCATATTCGAATGGTATCATTTATTCGGGTCAGGAAATATTTTATGATAAATCACTGCTGGTTGCAGAGGGGAAGATCGCGGGTATAGTGAATACCGATACGCTGCCGCCGGATATCCATCAGATAAATATCCGCCATTGTTTCCTTGCCCCCGGACTGATTGACTTACAGGTATATGGTGGCGGTGGATATTTATTTTCTGCTGAGCCCTCGGCAAAGGCACTGCAGGCGATGGGGGACGACCTGGTGAAAAACGGTACGACGGGTTTTTTATTGACGCTGGCTACGGACTCACAGGAGATCATGGAAAAAACCATTCGGCTGGTTCGCGAAAATCCGCATCCGGCATGCCTGGGTTTACACTTCGAAGGTCCTTATCTGAATCCGGAAAAAAAGGGCGCCCATGCAGCGCAGCATATCAAAAAGCCTACACTGGCAGAAGTAAACAAACTGATTCGGCTGGCCGGTGGGTTATTGAAGATGATGACGCTGGCTCCGGAGACCTGTGATCCGGAAATCATTCAATTATTAACCGGACATGGAGTTGTTGTTTCAGCTGGTCACAGCAATGCAAATTTCGATGAGGCGATGACCGGATTTGCAAACGGAATAACGGCAGTGACTCATTTGTTCAATGCCATGTCTTCTTTTCATCATCGGGATACCGGTTTGCCGGGAGCCGTTTTTATGGCAGAAAATA
Organism: uncultured Bacteroidota bacterium; assembly: GCA_963759335.1. Lineage (GTDB taxonomy): Bacteria > Bacteroidota > Bacteroidia > Chitinophagales > Chitinophagaceae > Puia. Next base: position 7,655 of record CAVWYU010000016.1, on the reverse strand, counting down.
TTCCGGCAAGCATAATCGCCGACGGAATTCATGTGAACTACAAAACACTATCTATCAGTAAAAAATTATTGAAAGACCGGCTTTTTCTGATTACAGATGCTGTTGCGGCTGTGAACGAAGGAGCTTATACCCATCGCCTGAAAGATGATCATTTTACATTGGCTGATGGAACACTTTCGGGCTCGAACCTGACGCTGTTGAAAGCAGTTAGAAATTGTGTGCTGCATGCGGGTATCCCTTTGGAAGAAGCACTACGCATGGCGTCACTTTATCCGGCCCGGGTGATTCATGCAAACAGGATGGGTACGCTCGAGACCGGCGGGAGGGCAAATATGATCATATTTAATAATCAGTTTAAATTGCTTCACACTGTCATGGATGGAAATATATTTCATGGTCAACCGGCAGAAGCTTAAATGGAAAATTATGGACAACCGGAAAGAATATTTATTGAAAGCAATCAGGGGTTTATCATTTGCGGCCCTGCTCATTTTATTTGCTTTTACCGGCCCTGTTCATGAAAGTGAATGGATCCGGATCAATCAGCTGGGCTACATTCCCAAAGGGATAAAAGTAGCTGTGTGGGTAACCAAAGGAGATGTGCTGCCGGTGACGTTTCAATTAATAGATTCCGTGAGCGGAAGGGCTGTATTTTCCGCACCGGTGGGTAAGACATTTGGCGCTTACGGTCCTTTCACCCGGTCGCTGCGTCTGAACTTTTCAACATATACTCATCCGGGAACCTACTACCTGAAATGCGGAACAGGTACTTCACCCGTCTTCAGGATCAATGAAAAAGTATATGCAGGCACGGCAGATTTCGGGCTTCATTATATTCGTCAGCAGCGGAGCGGATTCAATCCGTTTTTGAAAGATTCCTGTCATACGCATGATGGTTATACCATGTATGGCCCGATGCCGGATACTACCCGGATCAATGTTTGGGGAGGCTGGCACGATGCAACCGACTATCTGCAATATGTGACCACATCGGCCAATGCAACCTATCATCTGCTCGCGGCTTACCGCGATTTTCCTGCTGTGTTTACAGATAAATATCTGGCAAATGGACTGGAGGGAAAAAATGGTAAGGCAGATGTATTCGATGAAGCAAAATGGGGACTTGGACTGGCTGATAAAAATGCATCCCCGCAAAGACTGGATGTTTAACCAACTGGCCGATGACCGCGATCATCATGGGTTCCGATTGCCAAATATGGATTCAGTTGATTATGGAGTAGGCCCGGGGAACGGCCGACCAGTTTATTTTGCAACGGGAAAACCACAAGGATTGGGTAATTATAAAAATCACTCTACCGGTGTTGCTTCCACAGCCGGAAAATTTGCCAGCGCTTTTGCGCTCGGATCTTCATCTGTATAAGAATATCAGATCCCAATTTTTCAGATGTTTTGAAAGAAAAATCCCTGTCGGCTTATCAACTGGGACTGGATAAACCCGGGGTCTGCCAAACTGCGCCAAACCGCGAGCCTTATTATTATGAAGAAGATAACTGGGTAGATGATATGGAACTTGGCGCCGCAGCTTTATATCGAACTTACCGGCGATAAAAAATATTTCAATCAATCGATCCAATATAGCACGGAAGAAAAAGTAACACCCTGGATGGGCGCCGACACTGCCAAACATTATCAATTGTATCCGTTTCATAATTTTGGACATTATGAATTGGCAAAGAAATTCAGTGACAAAAAACAGATGCAACTGATTGGTTATTATAAAGAAGGTATCAACAGGGTTTGGAAAAAAGCGGAACAAAATGCATTTTATCGTGGTGTTCCATTTATCTGGTGCTCCAATAATCTGAATACTTCTTTTGCCATTCAATGTTATTTGTACAGGCAACTCAGTGGCGACGATCAATACGCGGAACTCGAACAGGCCTGTTATCGACTGGTTATTTGGTTGCAATCCCTGGGGCATAAGTATGGTGTATGGTTTGCCTTCCCAGGGCGACTACGCCGAATGATCCCCATTCTTCCCTCTCCGTTTTATACCATTATCCGCTGGATGGCGGGTTGGTGGACGGCCCGGTATATGGCAGCATCTATAAAAATTTACGCGGACTGAAATTAGTGCACGACAGATGCCTATGCAGAGTTCCAATCTGATCTACGTGGTATATCATGATGATGCCGGTGACTACAGTACCGATGAACCCACCATGGATGGCACCGCATCGCTGGTATATCTGATGGCAGCGAAAGAATCATGAAGCAAATTTACTCACTGATACATCACGTACTTTGCGCAGTCATGGTGCGATCATTCGTGGTGACACGACAAAAAAAAAATTGCCCTGGTTTTTACCGGTGATGGTTTCGCGGACGGCGGAGAATATATTGCGAACGTATTACAGAAGCAAAAAATACATGGTTCGTTTTTCCTGACCGGCAATTTTTATAACAATAAGAACTTCAGACCCATTATACAGCATCTCATCAGAGAGGGCAATTATCTGGGATCGCATTCTGACAAACATCTGCTGTACTGTGACTGGAATAAGCGGGACAGCCTGCTTGTTACACGCGCAGCAATTCACAGAAGATCTGGACCAGGCATATCAGGGTCTCCAAAAATGGGGAATCGATAAAAAAAACGCGCATTATTTTTTGCCGCCCTACGAGTGGTACAATGATTCCATAGCAGCCTGGACAAGCAACTTGGGTCTGCAGCTTATAAATTTTTCGCCCGGCACCCGCAGCAATGCCGATTACACATATCCCGGCATGGGAACCAAATACGTATCTACCGACACGATCTTAAAATCCATTTATGCATTCGAAAAAAAATCAGAGCAGGGACTCAATGGATTCATCCTGCTGACGCATATAGGCACTGATCCGGGTCGGACGGATAAAATGTATTATCATTTGTCAGATCTGATTGTCAGTCTGAAAACAAAGGGCTATCATTTTGTAAAAATTAATGAACTGCTCGATTAGAAAAACTTCCGAATGAAAAAAATAATATTTTTTCTTTTTGTCACTGTGTCGGTGAATGCGTCTGCACAACAAACATTACCGCAGGCTTATATGAAAGACAGCTTCCCCTCGCTGGTTCAAAAATGCAGGGATCTGCTGGACCGCGCCTATATGGCGCAAAAAATACTGACCGTGACCGACACGTTGCCGGGATGGGAAGGTTTTCCTGTTACTTTATACGAATATCAGACGGGCGTTGATCTGTATACGCATATGCCAAAAACAGGCAGGGTTTATCTGCTGGATCCATCACCCGAAAAACTGGCAACCTGGATCGCCACCGCCTGCTGGGAAGTAAAGCAAAGTGTTGAATATAAATATACCGATTCATTGTTCCGCTGGATCAAAGGACAATCGGGTGCGCAGTTCCCGGTGAAAGGCGTTGTTTATGAAGATCAGTACACAAAGGATTTTCAGGAACCTTATATATTCAAAGATGGTGTTACGGTGTACATAAAAGATTCGTACCATGTTCCCCAAAGACAAAACCTGTACACCGGAGCAGCTTGATTTTTATTTGCGGATAACCAACGACGATCTGAAACCGCAAACCGGTCAGTATGGGCGCATCAGCAGTACGCGCAGGGAAGATTACAAAAAAAATGGAGGACAGGAAGATGTGGGTGATATCAACGACAGAAAACAAAAATGGCTGGATGTTGTCAGGGATCTGTATAAGAAAGCCTGGCATGCAGACCGAAACGAATTGATTATTATGTGGGCAAAGGATCATTTATGACAGCCGATCCGGGATGCCCGTCAGAGAACGGTCGAATGTGACGAGCAATCATCAGAGGATCTGGATATTTTTTTTATAAGCCGAAAGACGGGCATCGGTGGGTTTTAATTCAGTGATCAGATAGTCGATGCTCTTTGGATCGCAGAGTTTCATTTTCAGGGAGGAATTCAATTTTTCAGAAATGGTGAGGATGGCCAGTTTATCAGAGGATTCGATCATCGCTTTTTTGACCTGTGCCACTTTCCAGTCCATTTCGGTCAGACCGGCTTTTGCGTTGATGGCGTTGACGCCCAAAAAACACATGTCGACCCGGATCTGTGAAAGTTCCATGATGGGTTTTTCGCCGAGTGTAATTTGCGCGGACATATCTATCTGGCCTCCTATCAATATAACGGTGAGGAGTGGGTGTTCGGCAAGTTCCAGCGCCATGAGCGGGCTGACAGTGAAAAAAGTCGCTTCTATAGTATCCGGAATCATCCGCACCATTTCACGCATGGTCGTGCCTGCTTCCGTGAGAACGGTCATTCCGGATTTGATGAGGGAAACCGCTTTTTTTGCGATGACTTTTTTTTCTTCCTGGGCAAATACTGAATATTGTTGCACAGGATAGTGGTAGGATTTGGATAGCGCTCCGCCATGTACTTTTATAATTTCACCGGAGTCCGCCAGCTCTGCCAGATCCCGGCGGACCGTGTCTTCTGAAACCTGCAGTTGAGTGCTCAGTGTAGATGAAAGAACTTTATTATGCAGGTTGATTTGTCGGAGAATAAAAACGTGGCGTTCGTTTTTGAAGCTGCCGGAAGCCGGGGTATCCATGTTGGTTGATTGATAGAAACAGAAAAGAACTAATGTATGCTTTTAAATGAAAATTATTAAAAACGCACAAAACAGCTTATTTATGCCTTCTTCTGCGGCGTCGCTTGGGTCGCCTCCGGAAGATGTTTTAAACCTGAAAACAAATTTACACATTAAATATTCGCGCGGCAAGTTTCTTATTTCTTCTGAAACACTGAATGGACGCAGAAAAGATGGCGACATCCGGACCAGTAGGCCTGTTCGAAACATATACCGGCGGATATTGAGCATGATGGATGATTTATATTTTGAATAAGGTGGTTTTAATTTGCAGGTATTTGCGTATTTGACTAGATTGCGACATGAACCGGCTAATTAACGCAAGTATCAGAGAGCAGTCGTATTATTAAAAATCAACTATGGCGACATTGGGATTGGACCTGGGAGGCACTAAACTCGCTTATGCCATCATAAATGAGCAGGGAGAAATATTGTTTGACAACGTCGTCCCCCTGCAAGGCAGGACTGGATCATCCGTTGGAACGCTGATAACAGATGTTTTCAAAGACATCATTTCTTCTGACCAGTATCCGGAAATTCAATCTGTCGGATTATCTGTTCCGGGCATTTATTATGCAGAGACGGGCAAAGTTTGGGCGCCGAATATTCCTGGATGGGCGGATTATGACCTGCTGGCCGAAATGAGGCGGTCAGCAGGTTCCATTCGGGTTGCTATTGATAGCGACAGGGCCTGTTACATTTTCGGGGAATGCTGGATGGGCAGCGCGAAACAAAACAAAAACGTGATATACTTAAGTGTGGGCACAGGTATTGGTGCGGGCATTCTGATCAATGGTCATCTTCTCCGGGGCACCGGTGATATCGCCGGTGCGATCGGGTGGATGGCTTTACAAAAGCCATATACGGATCTCTATAATGATTGCGGATGTTTTGAAGAGCAGGCTTCGGGAGAGGGCATAGCGAAATCAGTTCGAAGATTATTGGAAACAAAACCGGCCTACGCAGGTATGTTGCGTGAAAAACCACCTGCGGAAATTGTAGCCAGGATGTGTTTGAAGCGTACTTCCAAAAAGATCTGCTGGCGGTTCGCGTTATCGAGGACTGTATCATTTTCTGGGGAATGGCAGCGGCCAACCTGATCAGTCTGCTGAACCCTGAAAAAATCATCTTTGGTGGTGGTGTATTCGGACCCGCTGTTTCATTGATACCGGCTATCAAAGAGGAGGCAGCCAGGTGGGCGCAGCCCGTCAGTATGAAACAGGTGGAATTTTGTAGTTCAGCGCTGGGAAACCGGGCGGGTGTATTCGGCGCTGCGTGGCTTGCTTTACAGGAGACAAATCAGCCAATATTCAATGCAGGAAATGTATAATAAAAAAATAGTCTTTTTTGCTGCCTGTGCCGGAATGCTGTTTTTTGGCATCGGGTTGATTACACTGGGCTCTGTGGCCGGTGGATTAAAATTGAAATTTGCAATAGATGAAATTGATACGGGAACATTGTTTTCTATTTTGCCTTTGGGATTCTTTTAGGCTCTTTGTTTTTTGGTCCTTTATGCGACAGATACGGATATAAGATTCTTTTAATTATCTCATGCATCTGTATGTTCGTCGGTTTTCAGGGTATTGCGTATGCACCCACCCGGTTACTTCTGAAGATGTGTATTTTATTATTCGGGTTGGCGGCGGGTGCACTCAATGGAGCCACCAATGCGGTGGTGGCCGACATCAGTGAAAATGATAAAGGCGCCAATCTGAGTCTTCTCGGTGTTTTTTTTGGTATTGGCGCTTTGGGTATGCCCTTTTTGCTGGGTGTGCTGGATCAACGATATAACTATGAAGTGGTTATTTCTTTTGTTGGATACGCGGCTTTGTTTGTTGCATTTTGTTTCATGCCAGAAAAATTTCCGCCACCCAAACAGAAAAACCATTTTCCTTTACTCAGGTAATGTCACCGATAAAAGATCCACTCATTATTCTGATTGCCTTTTTTCTTTTTTGTCAGAGCAGTTTTGAGGCGATTATCAACAACTGGACGACCACTTACATGACCCGTTATTTATCCATTGAACGAAACAGTGCTTTATATTCACTATCGTTATTTGTGGCAGGCATGACCATCATGCGACTGATGCTCGTACCTGTTTTACGAAATGTCAGTGTGCGCACCATCTGGACGATTTCTTTTTTATTCATTTTTTCCGGATTGCTGTTTTTGGCGCTGGGCAAATCATATTATATAGCTACCACCGGACTTATTCTGCTTGGCGCAGGGTTGGCGGCGGGGTTTCCGATTATGCTTGGTTTTGTGAGTAACCGGTACAAAGCGCTTTCTGCGACTGCCTTTAGCGTGGTGCTGGTGGTTGCGTTGTTAGGGAATATGATCATAAACTATCTGATGGGAATCGTTGTTCAAACCTGGGGAATTAGGCACCTGATCACCGCTTCCTTTATTGAACTGGGTATTATGATTATTTTATGCACAGCCATTATCAGAAAATTGAAAATTCATTCATAAAGAAAAAAAATAAAATCATGTTAGCAAAAGAATGGCTCGAAAATGTAAGGAACATTATGTCCACGATAGAAGATACCCAAATGAATAGCATTCAACAGGCGGCGGTATTAATGGCCGATGCGATTGAGGCAGGTCGATGGGTACATACCTTCGGATGTGGTCACGCCACATTGCCTATTGAAGAAATGTACCCACGAATCGGCGGCTTTGTTGGATTTCATCCCATGGTAGAACTTCCGCTGACCTTTTTTACAAACATTACCGGAGGAATGGGCGTTCATCAGTTTATATTTCTCGAAAGGGTTGAAGGATACGGAGTGGAAATCATGAAAGGCTACCATTTTATAAGAGAGATGTGATGTGGATTTTTTCGCATACCGGCGTTAACAACGTCAATATTGATGTGGCCCTGGAAGCGAAGAAACAAGGAATGAAACTCGTTGTTTTTGGCTCTGCCTCAGAAGCGAAAGGAAAGAAAACCCGTCATTCCAGCGGGGAAAAATATCTTTGAACTCGCGGATATCGTTGTGGACAGTTGTGCGCCGATCGGCGACGCATCGGTAAGCGTAAAAAATCATGTTGA
>CAVWYU010000015.1:0-198862 GCA_963759335.1 uncultured Bacteroidota bacterium | reverse complement strand
ATTATTCCAATTATAAAAAATATAAGGACAATAAGTCGATAACAGATTATAAAGAATTTAAAGGCAGAAACCATTTTGTTTTAGGACAGCCTACCTGGAAGGAAGATGCGAATTACATTATACAATGGCTTAAAACACATTAGTAGTGGAAGAAATTACTGATCTATACACCGATATGTTTCCCTAACCCAGTTTCAAACCACTCTATGCAACAAAATGAATTACTTAACCCGGTAAAGTCAAAAATGAAATCTGATTTTAAAATTCAGACCATCGATTCATCAGATAGTGCATGGATCGAAACAAACACGGGTGTGCGTATCAATGGTTATTTTGAAATTATCTGGATTACCGGTGGCTCCGCGAATATCCAAATTGATTTTAATAACTCCGTTATAGAAATCAATCATCTTTTTTTTATTCGTCCCGGAATGGCACATCAGTGCATTCCTGGAAAAGACGCGAAGGGGTACGTTATCCAATTTGATGAATCTTTTTTTGATTTGGATAACCAGTACGCTGATCGCAGTTATTATAGTTTTTTATTTCAGTTGTTCGGCCATTCGAAATCTATTAACGTCCGCGCTTTAAACGACGAATTAGAGCAAACAATACAGAGTATGCTACATGAATTTAAAAGTAATTATAGTTTTAGAATGGAAATATTGAAACGATACTTTAAAATATTCCTAATCTATCTCAGCCGCCATTTGGAAGATAGTTTTTTGGAAGTAAAACAAACCCGGAATCTTGAACTCGTTAATCGGTTTATATACCTTGTTGATAAAAAGTTCAAATCACAAAAAATGGTTGCAGAGTACGCCTGTGAATTGGCCATTACGGCCAATTATCTTAATGAAGTAACAAAGAAAATCACAGGTTTTTCAGCGGGTCACCATATTCGGCGTCGAATAATACTCGAAGCCAAACGGCTTGGCCGGTATTCGGGCCATTGTATGAAAGAGATTGCCTACAATCTGGGATTCTCTGACAGTGCTCATTTTAGCAAATTCTTTAAGACAGTTGAGGGCACTAATTTCACAGAGTTTAAAAATGAGAAAATTGTTTCTTTTATTGCCTGAGTGAAAGTGGCAAGCGAAAAGGAAAGCGGTGTTCGAAGCGGTGTGAATGGTACACGAACACTTTTTATTAACGGCAGCCGTTATGATCGAGCTCATACATGGGCGCCATGAAAAAAACTTTATTGAAAGATTTGCACTCTGAAATTGCAAAGAGTAATTCTTATACGACCTTAAATTTTTTGATCCATTCCTTAAATGCCCCAATGAAGGAATGAAAGAACAATCTGGTGGATTCATTTTTTAAATCACCTTTGTCGTCGAACATCGCGATTACGTTTCCGATATACATTTCGGGTTGCTGCATGGTTGGCATATTTAGATTAACCAGACATTGCCTTAAATGATGATTGGCGCCAAACCCTCCCATGGCCCCCGGTGAGACACTTATGACGGCTGCAGGTTTGCCATACCAGACATTATCAGTCGGTGGCCTCGACCCAATATCAATTGCATTTTTTAATACTCCAGGTATGGACCTGTTATATTCCGGAGTAACAAAGAGTATACCCGCACAGGATCTGACATTGTCTCTGAAAGATTTCCATTCCCCAGGCACATGATTTTCCAGATCCGGATTGTATATCGTTAAATTTTCAAGGCCAATAATCTCCATAAGGATTGTCTCAGTTGCATAAGTAATCACCTGTATCGCAATCTTGCGACTGTAAGATTCTTTTCTAAGGCTGCCAACGAGCACTCCTATTTTATTTGGTAACATGTATTTTCTTTTAATAATTATAAACATAACTTTTAACTCTCTGGAAAAATAACCGATCTGCGGAAGCTATTTTATTATTACCATGCTATCATCATCAGATCCGCGATTTTGTCTATTGATCTATGGGGAGTTGTTTATTTATTTTGAATAAACAACAACAGATGAAAACTACATTCTTCAACGGGGCCAAGCGGAATATCATACATTATGAAGAATGGCCTGTTGATTGCCTGGTTAGATTTCTGGACAAAAAGCAACACCTTCTGTTAAGTACGCTGGCACCTAAAATTGTCTCGTGCATTGACTCGGTGAACACAACCCCATCCGGCAGATCAGCCTCAATTCGGCAACTGGACGATCTTTTCACATCCTGTGTGAACCGGCTCGTTATCCAGATGGCCAGACAGAATCAAAACCTTGTACCATATGTAAACCACCTTATTGTGGCAGTAGAAAGAGAACTGCCGATCAATATCAGTTTGTTTTCTGTGGTGTATGGTTGTATGGATCAGCTTGAACACGATCAGTTTATACAAAGGAAAATTTTCGAATCGATAAAAATGACGCTAAAAGATATCCAGGCGAATGACCGGGCAGTTTTCTATCCACAGTTGTCTTCTGCCATTCAGCTATTCGAAACAGAATTATTTTTTATCCTCGACTTACAACGAAAAGTTCTCTTCCCGAAAATCTGCCGTTTAACGAGCCGGTTATAATACTGTCCCTTATTGTCTTTCTTTCACCGAAATCGGATAAGCTTTTCCGCGGAAATTCAGCATGGGATCCGCGGTTTCAATTCCCTCTGGAATATTATTCGGACTAAAAGAAAGGGCTTTGTCCTCTTCAGTTGTATTCGCAGCCAGTATTTTAATATCTATATAGCCCAATAATACTTTTTCCCTGCCGGCCGGATAAGCAATAGAAGGATTTTCTATTTCATCGCCATCCTGAGCAATTTCCGCATACATTTTAAACCGGATGGGTTTTGTTGCGACACGTTGTTTGATTTCAGTCTGCAGGTATTGGGCACCTGCCTGGTTAAACTGATCCGCTGTTAACAGGCGCTCGCCTTCTTCGGGAACAAACTGATACCGGAAAAAGTGTGACTTTCCGTTTTTATTCGTGAATTTAAAGGAATTCACACCAAAATAAGTGATGGTCGCGTAACTGGCCGGCAATTTCTGAGTTGTCAGAAATGTTTTTGCGATGGGATGGGTGGAAAGAAAACTATCCAGGGCGTTTGGTTTCGGTGCATCCGGACCGCTTGCGCCGATTGCTAATAACAATTCACGGAACTGGTCTGAGTTTGCTGTCGGAAATCCATTGAAACTATGTCCGACAATATCCGTTGTCTGACCATCCGGCATAATAAATTTGATGGCCAGGCCCCTTGGATTTGCGCCTCCGACATTGTCCGGAATATCCGGAATGCCGGTGAAATCTGAAAACCGGACGACTATTCTACTTTTTGATTTTTGCAGATGCATGGCTTTTGTGAGACTGGCAGCATTTGGGTCCGGTGTAAATTCTCCTTCTAATATGATTCCTTTTGCATGTACCGCTCTTGCGGCGTGGGTCCCAAATGCGACATGCAGTGCATCGACCAGTTCCGCGGGTGAGGATGTTTGGGGCTGACTTTGTGCCTGAATATTTTGCATTGACCCGGAGGCGATGGCAATGGAAATAAAGGACAATCTCGGGAAGATAAAATTGTTCATGTCTGTAGAATTTATTTGATGAATAATATACGGGTGAATCACGCAAAGCTTCATATTGATCGTGATGTGTTCAATATCCAGGATATGGTTAATCATGTACTATTTATCAGTTCATTCTTTTATTCTATTTCCATGCTTTAAACATGGAAATCCTTTGTGTATGCATTGATTGGCAGGTAAATGCCGGGCATCTTTGTGAATGCATTTAAAAAAAAATTATTGTCATGAAAAAATTACTCATCAGTTTGATGTTAATCATGTTCGTTATGTTTTGCGTGGCCGGATGTTCGAAGGGGGATAACCCAACGGCAAAAAAAACATTTGTACTTGTTCACGGTGCCTGGCAGGCACCCTATGTATGGGATATGGTAAAATCGCAGCTCGAAGCGAAAGGTCAAAAAGTGATCGTGGTGGAACTACCGGCACATGGAAATGACATGACTTCTCCGGCAGCGGTATCGATCGATGTTTACCGGGATAAAGTAATTGCTGCGATTCAGGCTGTAAACGGAAAGGTGATTTTGGTCGGGCATAGTATGGGCGGGGTGGTAGTAACAGCCGTTGCAGAAAAAATTCCTTCGCGGATAGAAAAGCTTGTTTATATCGGTGCATTTCTGCCAGCCAATGGTCAGTCCCTGATGGATCTGGCCATGACCGATTCACAGTCCATACTTGGACCCAATCTGATTCCTTCCAAAGATCAGCTGACACTGGATGTAAACCATGATAAGATAATAGATATTTTCTGTCAGGACGCATCGGCTGACATAAAGAAAGAAGTGCTGGCAAAATTCAGGGTAGAACCCGCCATTCCGTTTGGAAATAAAGTTACTTTAACAGAGCAGAATTTCGGTTCAGTCATGAAATATTATATACATACCGCGCAGGATCATGCGGTGGGTATCGATTTGCAAAACCGCATGGTGGTGGCAGCGCACATTACGAAAACCTATTCGCTGGATACCGGACATTCGCCTTTCCTGACAAAGCCAGAGGAAGTAACGGCGACTTTGTTAATGATCATCAATAATTAGTTCAACTATGCAGACAAGATTTAAAATGGGTAAAGTGCAGTTGGAAGCTTATAAGGCGATGAGTGCACTGGATAAGTATGCAAGTGAAAGCTCCATCGGTAAATTGCAAAGAGAAATGATTAAAATCCGAGCCTCACAAATCAACGGATGTGCGTATTGCGTTAACATTCATACGAAATCAGCCAGAGCGCTTGCTGCCGGTTATTATAACGGTCTTCTTGATCATATACAAAGGTACAAAATGGACATTCCTTGTCAGGTGATTTGACGTAAGGGTTTATACTTATGCTGCTTCGACCATAATAAATATATATTTGAGTATGAAATTATTTCTTTTGAGTATAATATTTTGTTTTCAATCTTCGATTAGCTATTCACAGAAGGCTGATATCAGGGGAGTTTGGTATTTTGATAGGTTTGGTGGTCCTCATGGTGAAATTTCAGAAAGATCTGAAATTGTAAAAGCTAATAAAATTAATGAAGGACTGACTTTTACGTTCGCAAATGACAATAAGATGATCAGTAAGCCACCTGGTGGAAATGCAAGCGATAGTTCGGTGGTTAATTACCAAGTATTTTATGATCGTAAGGAGATTGTTATAAACGGTGAGACCATGAAAATCATGTTGCTAACTTCTGAGATTCTGGAGCTTTACCCAAAGGACGAAAGCAGACCGGCGCTCTTTTTAAAACGAAGTAAGAACGGTAAGACGTAAATGTCAGCTCCTTAAAATTGCCACAAAAGATCAGGGCGCTTTTGGTACCCTACTTTTACTCTTTTATAAAAAGAAATGAACAAAGTATTTAAATGGTGCATGATAGTGATATTGACGTTAATTACATGCTATTTCGCTTTTGGATATATCAACTCATATTTCGGGTGGTATGGTTATAGAAAATGGTTGTATAGAAAGCAGTCATTTAATATTGAAGATTCGAAAAGAAGGGGCGTCTTTGTAAAAGAGCTTCATTTTGAGATAGACAGTTTTACTCGAAATATGGAATGGTTTAAACCTTATTTAGAAAGAGGATTTAAGTGGGGATATAATTCTTCGGATGAGACAGTTTATTTGGTCACAGACTATCCATATCAAATTGCATTTGAAAATAATGTAAAGGAGAGTATCTATCCACAGTTTCGTGATGACCAGCTTGCAAAATTTGACAGCAGTGGTGATGTAAACAGAGGGTATTTTAAATTGCCACATTTGAAAGATACTTTCATTTTAGTCATACGAGGGGAGGGTATCCGTTCGGGAACTATCAAGATTTGGGAATAGAATTTATTTTAGAATCATGTTACCTTATTGCTACTCGAATTTAGTCATATTTCATAATATTGAAAATCAATAGTTAACAGGCTAACTATCATTCCTGTTCCCGACAATTCATTTCATCATAACAAGTTTAAAATTTTGTGAACTTTACCGAACTTGGGTAGCAAGGAGGTCTGTTTAGCATTCGCATGAATTAGATTTTGATTAACACCTGCTTATTATGTTCGTAATTTCTCCCACAGACAATCATTGGTTTGAATTCTTAAAAAATTCCGGCTTTAATTCTTTTGTAAATTTTTGGACTCCAACCCCGTGGAATATAAAAAGACTTACGAACGAGGACAGATGGCATTTTATGCTAAAATCCCCAACCGGAGAACTTGGCGGATTTAGAGAATATGTTAATTACCAAAATATAACCGCGGTTGAAGCCTTTGCTCAAAAGTTTCACTCTGGGATTGAGATAAGGAAGATCCTGGACTGAGATAAGGAGCCTATGTCAGACGGATACTTGAAGAGACGAGCGACGGAGAAACACTATTGGATGGACAAAGTCTACACGACCACTTCAGGATACGTTCATCTCAGTCGTCAACATGTTATAAACTCTCTAAGGTTTGTAGATCTGGAAAAACATTTAATTGAACACTCGGTTGGAAAGACTGGCAGACACGTCCCGGATAAAGCCAGGGACGCAACCGAGTGTATGATAGCGATCACCGATTGTTTGTTGAATTTACTGGCAGACTGGTCTTATGAAAGGGGGTTAGATTAACGGATATTATCTGTACGCCGGTTACCTATTAAATCTCTACGGTTACAAGCACCCTTTTTAATTGAGAATTAGCGGAGGTATGGCTGATTCTAAAGTTGTGTTCCTCATCAATGGGTATACTTTCTCTCGAGAAAGTGAGTATACTCCTTATATGACCGTGTTTCTTGTCGACCTTCAAAGACCATATAAACGACAAAACCCGCTACCAGAGCGGGTTCCAACCTCAGCGGACCGGACGGGACTCGAACCCGCGACCTCTGCCGTGACAGGGCAGCATTCTAACCAACTGAACTACCGATCCTTTTATATGATGAAACTGCGGTTTTACGGCAGTTGTCCCTTCTGCGGAACCATCATGCTTCGTTTTTTCATCCGAAGGAGGGCAAAGATAATGGTTTTTGACTCATTTCATCAAAACTTTTAAGCGGCTATTTTTTCAGAATCACTTATAAATCAAAGAAATGAGGGGTGGAATTAAACTTTCCTATATTTTGCGCTTAGCTTAATTTTACAGCTTAAATACGCTTATGCCCTTGGATAAAAACCGTCAATTCCTCGATTTTGAAAAACCGATCAAAGAACTCTTCGATGAGATAGAAAAACTCCGCCTGACGGCCGAAAAGACCAAGGTCAATCTTTCCGATTCCATCAATAAATTATACGACCAGGTAACCGAACGCAGACGCGATATCACCGCCAACCTCACGCCCTGGCAGAAGGTACAACTCAGCCGCCATCCCGACCGGCCCTATACATTGAAGTATATCGAGAAAATGACCGACAATTTTGTCGAATTATTCGGGGACCGCAACGTGAAGGATGATAAAGCCATGGTCGGCGGACTTGCCCAGCTCGACGGAGAAACCGTGATGATCATCGGTCAGCAGAAAGGCACCAATACCAAGATGCGCCAGTATCGCAATTTCGGTATGGCCAATCCCGAAGGGTTACCGCAAGGCACTTCGCCTGATGCGGCTGGCCGAAAAATTTAATAAACCCATCGTTACTTTAATCGATACACCCGGCGCATTTCCCGGCATGGAAGCAGAAGAGCGCGGACAGGGAGAAGCCATCGCGCGTAATATTTATGAGATGATTCGGTTACGCGTACCCGTTATCGTGGTGATCATCGGCGAAGGAGCATCCGGCGGTGCATTGGGCATCGGGGTGGGAGATAAGATCTTTATGCTCGAGAATTCCTGGTACACGGTGATCTCTCCGGAAAACTGCAGCTCCATTCTCTGGCGCAGCTGGGATCAGAAAGAAAAAGCAGCCGAAGAACTCCGTCTCACACCGGATAATATGTATGGGTTCGGTCTCATCGATGAAATTATTCCGGAACCGATCGGTGGTGCGCACTGGGATTATAATGAAGCAGCCGCTTTACTCAAGCCACGCCTGATTCAAACCATCAAGGAACTGAAGAAATTTTCACCGGAAGAACGTATCAACAACCGCATCGAAAAATTTAATAAAATGGGTTTCTGGGATGAATATCCCGATCAGCCGGATCTGATTCATCATGGCGATCCGGAACCAGAAATCATCCATGAAGTCATACCCGCCAACCATGCGTAATCTCATCAATACTTTATCAGGAACCGGCGTCGCCCTTGTTACACCCTTCAAAGCAGATATGTCCATCGACGAACCTGCCCTGGCCAGGGTGATCGAACATGTGATCTCCGGAGGCGTCGAATATATTGTCACACTCGGAACCACGGGTGAAACACCCACACTGTCACGCGAAGAAAAAGTCCGCATCGCACGTTATACCATTGAAGTGGTGAATGGCCGTATGCCGGTGGTGATCGGCGCCGGCGGAAGCGACACACGTGAAGTGATTCGTGAAATCGAAAAATTACCCACCGATCAGGCCATTGCGATTCTGAGTGCCAGTCCCTATTACAGCAAACCTTCGCAGGAAGGTATTTACCAGCATTACAAAGCCATTGCTTCTGCATCTCCCATACCGGTGCTGTTATATAATGTGCCCGGCAGAACCGCGCGCAATGTAGATGCCAGCACCGTCCTGCGTCTGTCTGAACTGTCCAATATCGCCGGTATCAAAGAAGCCGGTGGTGATATGGCGCAGTGTGCATTGATTCTGCGCGACCGGCCCAATGATTTCCTGATCGTGAGTGGCGATGATGCCCTTGCCTTTCCGCAAATCGCGATGGGCATGGACGGTGTGATCAGCGTAGCAGCGAATAGTTATCCGCAGGCATTTTCAAATATGGTGCGTGCCGCGCTCGATGGTGATCTGAAAAAAGCGAAAAAAATAAACGACGGTCTCATTGAAGGATATGAATTGCTTTTTGTAGAAAACAATCCGGCGGGTGTAAAAGCCGCCCTGGCTGAACTGGGACTGATTGAAAATGTGGTTCGTCTGCCGTTGGTTCCTTTGAGTAAAATTCATCATGATAAATTGCTTAGATATTTATCGAGCCTAAAGCCTAAAGCCCAAAGCCTAAAACCATCTGAGGCTAAGGCCTAAGGCCTTTTAACGCTTAACGCCCAACGCCTAACGCTCAACGCCAAATGTGAATAGTGTTGTTTAATGTAAATCTTATATCTTCACTTCCATACTTCCATTCTTCCATACTTCCACACTAAAGTGTTATGGCTTCATCGATCTTCCGGAGAAAATCTTTAGATAAAATTGTCAGAGATGCAGAAGCCGGGTTGGGCGACGCGCATGAACATCAAGCTAAGGAAAGTTCTTGGCGTAAAGGATCTGACTTTTATGGGTGTCGCGGCGGTGATCGGCGCGGGCATTTTCTCCACGATCGGTACCGCTGCTTATCATGGCGGACCGGGTGTTATTTTTCTCTTTCTGATCACGGCTGTCACCTGTGGTTTCACCGCACTTTGTTATGCAGAATTTGCTTCGCGTGTACCGGTGGCCGGCAGTGCGTATACATATTCTTATGTGAGTTTTGGTGAAGTGATTGCCTGGGTGATCGGATGGGCACTGATTCTTGAATATGCCATCGGTAATGTGGTCGTGGCGATTTCCTGGAGCGCTTATTTTAATAATATCCTCCGCAATATGGGCATTCACCTGCCCGACTGGCTGGCGATCGGTTACCAGTCAGCGAAGATGACTTACCAGGCTGCCCTGGAAGCGCACAAGCCCGTTGCAGATATGGTGTTTCTGAATGCACCCGAAATAGGCGGTGTAAAATTTATCATCAACCTGCCGGCATTCGTTATCGTGATGCTGATCACAGCACTCGCGTATATCGGTATCAATGAAAGCCGCAAGAGCGCGAATTTTATGGTGGGCCTCAAACTCGTGGTGCTTTGTTTTATCGCGGTCATCGGATTTTATTTAATTTTTTCCACGGGTACCACGGGCAACTGGAAACCCTTTCTTCCGGAAGGCATGTCGGGCGTGATGCAAAGTGTTTCCTCCGTATTTTTTGCTTATATCGGTTTTGATGCGATCTCCACCACTGCGGAGGAATGTCGCAGTCCGCAAAAAGATCTGCCCAAGGGCATGATGTATTCTTTGATTATTTGTACCATCATTTATGTCATCACCGCGCTCGTGATAACGGGACTGGTGAATTATAAAGAATTTGAATTTGTGGCTGATCCGCTGGCTTATGTGTTCGATAAGATCAATATGCATAAGATCGGATTTATCATTTCCATCAGCGCGGTGGTGGCTTCCACTTCCGTGATGCTTGTTTTCCAGATCGGCCAGCCGCGGATCTGGATGAGCATGAGCCGCGATGGTCTTCTTCCAAAGGCATTTGGAAAAATCAGTCCGAGGTTTAAAACACCCGGATTTTCAACCATTGTCACCGGATTATTTGTAGGCATTCCTGTTTTGGTCGTGGATGACCGTTTAATGACCGACCTCACGAGCATCGGAACTCTGTTTGCTTTTGTACTGGTATGCGGTGGTGTTTTGTACTTACCCAAACTGATCAAGGTGCCCGGGAAATTCAGCATTCCTTATCTGAACGGGAAGTATATCATTCCGGTACTGCTCGCCATATTTGTTTTGACGGCCCGGCACCGGATCGGCGATGCGTTTTCAAATCTGACCGGAGAATCTTACCAGGAGATTTTATTTCTGTTGTTCGTGGTTGCCGCCTGCATCATTACGATATTCACTTTTATCCGCAACTATTCGGTGATTCCCGTGCTGGGTGTTTTATGTTGTTTGTATCTGATGATTGAAATCCCTGCCAAAAGCTGGATGGTATTTTTCATCTGGATGGGAGTGGGACTTGCTATTTATCTTTTATACGGAAGAAGGAAGAGTAAGCTTGCGGATCGGCCAAGCTGAAGCACGAGTATGGAAGTATGGAAGAATGGAAGTATGAAAGTACTTTTATAACAAACTTTCATACTGACACTTCCATACTTCCATTCTTCCATACTTTCATACTTGTTTATCATTTTTCGTTGATGGGAATATCAAAACTTCCCGCTTTAATCACAACGCGTGATCCGTCGTCCGCAATAAATGCTCCTGAAAATTTTCCGATTACATGTTTTTCGTCTGCCAGGATGATTTCAATGGTACATTTATCAGCGTAATAATTCATCAGCTTCGGTGACATATAAGCCGCTTTTTTTTCTTCCTGCGTAGTCAGTTTGGGTTTGTAATGCTCGATAACCGTAGTGCCTTTCGCAGCCACCACGAAATCAAAAACCTCATGCGTCAGCGAGTTCGTAAAATTCACTCTTAACAGATTTGTTTTGGGAATCATGCCCACCACATTTAAGTGCAGGGCTTTGATATTTTCTCCTTCTGTTTGTAATAAGTTTTTAATCATGGTTTTCTTCCCGTGTATTGTGTAAGACACCACGGCATTACCGAAATACGTGCTGTCGGGACCGGCTTTCGGCCGGGAATCCCCCGCCTCACAACGACCTGTAAAAGGACTGATGACAGAACACAGGAGAACGAATAGCATGATGCGCATAATACGAGGGTTTGTGTACTGGTATTAGTGCAAAATCCATTCCCAGGGCTAAGGCTAAGGCTAAGGCGAAGGCTAGGGCAAGTATGGAAGTATGGAAGAATGGAAGTATGGAAGTGCTGATAACTAGCCAACTATACTTCCATACTTCCATTCTTCCATACTTCCATACTATTCGGATCTTAAACTATTGACGGGGTTCGAGAGTGCTGCTTTGATAGCCTGAAAACTTAGCGTAATGATCGCAATGAGAAAAGAAATGAAACCCGCCAGTATATAAATCCACCAGCTGATTTGAATCCGGTATGCAAATGATTGCAGCCAGTGACCCATGACCCATACTGATATCGGGAATGGCCAGTACGAAGGCAATCATCACGAGCAGGAGAAAATCTTTTGACAGCGTCAGAACCAGACTCTGCACACTGGCGCCCAGCACTTTTCTGATTCCGATTTCTTTTGTTCTTTGTAATACATTATATGCCGACAGGGTCAGCAGTCCAAGACATGCAATCACGACGGCCAGTAAAGAGAATATTCCAAATACATCGCCGAATCTTTTATCCTCATCATACTGGTGTTCAAAGGCATCATCCAGGAAAAAATAATGAAAGGGATCTGCCGGAAAATACCTGTCCCATATTTTCTTAATACCGGCAATGGTAGTGGCAGACTGATCAGGATCCAGTTTGATGGAAAAAGCATTCCGGGTTCTCGGTCTCATGAACATCACCAGCGGAGTGATTTCTTTTTGAAGTCCTTCCTGATGGAAATCGGCGACAACACCTGTCACCATCAGCGTATCGTCGTTCATCGAAATAACGGTTTGCTGCAGGGCATCCTCCGGATGATGAAATCCCAATGCGCGCACAGCACTTTCATTGAGAATAGCGGATTTGTTATCCGTCGTAAAGTCTTTTGAAAAATTTCTGCCTGCTTTCATTTTCAAATCAAAGCCGGGAATAAAATCATAATCAATCGCCATCTGGAAAATATTCACCATACCCCGTTTTTTTTCATGCAGCGCTTTCCAGTTGGTGCTCCAGAGAATTTCCTGTCCCATGACATTGGATGAGGCCGCCATTTGTTTCACGCCGGGCACATGAAGAATATCATTTTTGAATGGCAGATAAACCGCCTGGTAAATCGAATCCGGAATAGAGATCGCTCCATTCAGTACAACCGTCCGTTTGATATCTGCCCCCAGATTTTGATTACGCATGAATTGTACCTGCTGATAAATAATGATGGTTCCCGAGATCAGCAGGATGGAAACAGCAAACTGTCCGATGATCAATCCTTTTCTCAACCACAATCCTTTGCCTGAATTCTTAAACATGCCCTTCAATACGGTTACGGGATGAAAACCCGATAGAACAAATGCCGGATATAAACCGGAAATAAATGATCCGGCTAAAAACAAAGTGAAAAATGCCGTTGAATAGGACAGGGGCATGTCAAACAGATCTCCCAGTTGTCTGCCGGTCATCGCATTGAATGGTTTCATTAACAGGATGGAGATAAACACAGCCATCAGCAATGCCATCCCGTTGATCAGTAAACTTTCCATCATGAACTGGTAGATCAGATCTCTTCTGACGGCGCCCAGTAGTTTTCGCACACCTACTTCCCTCGCTCTTTCCATCGAACGGGCTGTAGCCATGTTGATATAGTTGATCCACGCGATCCCCAGAATAATAAAACCGATCAGGAATAAGAATGCCACCGATTTGCCGTCTCCGGGGGCTTCTGCTTCTTCTGTATAATGAGAATACAGGTGTATGTCCGGCATGGGAATCATCTGAAAAACGGAACGGTCATGGTTGGCCAGATTTTCCGGTAAGCGATTCACGTGCCTTTCTGCAAATGCCGGAAGTGCGGCCTCCAGTTTTTTTGCATCTGCTCCGGGTCTCAGTCGTATGTACGTATAAAAATCTGTCCAGAACCAGCTGGTTTCAACCGGATCATCTTTTTGTGCAAGCGTTCCATTGACCTCGCTAAAAGATTTATAGGAAACCAGGGCACCAAAATTAAGATGGGAATTAACGGGATAATTTTTGCAAACACCCGTCACAACCATGGAAGTGAGTCGTCCGAAACTTCGCCAGCTGAGTATTTTCCCCAGCGGTTCATCGTGGCCGAAATATTTCCTGGCCATATCTTCTGTGATGACGATCTTATCCGGTCCCTCGAGCGCGGTTTTTGGATCTCCCTCCAGCAACTGCAGGTCGAACAGATTCAAAAAGGATGGCTCGGCAAAATAGATTTTGTATTCGTTGAAACGAATATTCTTTTCCTCATTGGAAAGAAGCATATGCGTTTTAAAAAAACGGGTGGACTCCTCTATATCCGGGAAATCCTGTTTCAGGGCGGGCGACAGCGCGGCATAATTCGCCGCACATTTTATCGTCAGCTGTCCGTTTTGATAATCATCCAGTTGAATTCTGAAAACCTGCGAAGCCGTCTTCTGAAACCGGTCATAACTTCTTTCGTAGGCAACGTATTTAAAAATGAGCAGACAGCAGGTCATGCCCAGCGTCAGGCCGAATATATTCAGTACGGCGTAGCCTTTGCGTTTGCTTAGATTCCGGAATGCGGTTTTGAAGAAAATTATTATCATACTTTGTTAGTATGAAAGTATGGAAGTATGGAAGTAAGAGTTATTTAGTTGTGTTATAAGAGTGATGTTTTTAAGCTTTACCACAGCACTTTCATACTTCCATACTTCCACACTTCCATACTTCCATTCTTCCATACTTGCCGCAAATCCGTTACTCACTCAGATCGCAGGCTTGTCACCGGGTTTGCGGCAGCCGCTTTCATCGCCAGCAAACTAACCGTTGCCAGTGCAATCACCAGTGCAATCATTCCCGCTAAAAGAAATACCCACCAGCTCATGGGCAGCCGATATGCATAGTCTTCCATCCATTTATTTACGGTGAACCAGGCCAGTGGGCCAGGCGATGGCGTTTGCAATCAATACGAGTTTTATAAAATGCCCTGACAGGAGAGATACGATACTCGACATCGAGGCGCCCAGTACTTTGCGCACACCGATTTCTTTGATTCTTCTTTCAGCAGAATAAGAAGCCAGTCCGAATAATCCCAGACAGGAAATCAGGATGGCCAGGAATGCCAGTATGCCAACCATCTGCAAAATCTGTGCATCCGTGCGGTACACTTCTTTAAAATGATCGTCCAGGAATACGTATTCGAAAGGATGTCCGGGAAATAATGATTTCCAGGTCTTCTGAATAAAACAGACTGCTTCGGCCTCCCGGTTTCCATTTATTTTTACGGAAACCGTACTGAATCCCCATTCCGTCTGGCTATGCAAGAAACATGGTTTCAATTTTATAATGAAGGGAATTGAAATTGAAATCTTTTACAATACCTACAATCGTACCCGCAGAATCAAAACCGAATCGTTTTCCCAGCAATGAAGAAATGGGTGCTTTCGGATTGTCTTTTAATAATTCTTTTGCGAGGGCTTCATTGACGATATACTCTTTTCCGTTGGCCTTTTTTCTTTTGAAAAATTCCTCCTTCACCATTTGAATGCATACAGTTTCAGATAATCAGGATCCACGATCAGTCGGGTTGACGCCAGATCACGTGCGGGACCGTCTCTATGGAAAGTCACGCCCGACTGATCCAGGTGGCTGCCCAACTGATCCTGGGAGGCTGTAACACCTGAGACGAGCGAATTCGCCAGATAATTGTTCTTTTAGCAGAGTCATATTTCTTATAGGTTATCCGGTCGAGCGGAAAAGTCAATACCTGGTCACGGATAAATCCCGGATCCTTCTGCTTGCATGAAATTGAACTGACGGAAAACAAATATGGTGGAGATGATCAGAAAAATGGCGCTCACGAACTGACCGACCACCAGTATGTTCCGGAAGTTTGATTTTTTACTTCCTGATCTGGCGCCGCCCTTTAATACTTTGCACGGCTGAAAAGAAGAAAGATAAAAAGCGGGATATACACCGGAAATCAGTCCCACCAGAACGGCTCCGGCAAAAATTCCCAGCATGAGTCGCGGATGTAACATCAGTAGCGGTCGCAGATTGCGATCGACTCAGATTTTCAATATAGGGAAGAGCCAGAATAACAAATACAATGGCAAGCATCAATGCGATGATGGACAGCACAACCGTTTCACCCAAAAACTGAAAACCCAGCTGAAAACGTTGTGCACCGATGGATTTTCGAATGCCGACTTCCTTGGCTCTTTCTGCAGAACGGGCGGTAGAAAGATTCATGAAATTGATGCAGGCGATTGCCAATACGATCAGTGCGATGACCAGGAATATATTGGTATAGTTCTTATCAAATTTCTGATAGTTGATATAATCGAGACCGATATCGGCAGTATTGGAGTGAACATCCCGATAGGGAAGCAAAAATAATTCGTAATATTTCCATCCTTCTCCGTCTCCTTCAGTCATATGTTTTTTCAGATACGCTGGAAATTTCTTTTCCATAGCGGCAACATTTGTATTTGGCGCCAATATCAAATAAGTATTCAGCCAGTTGCCACCCCAGTTACTTCATCATCCACGGTTTGTATATACGTATTGAATGAAAATATTGCATCGAACTGCAATTGAGAATTTGCGGGAATCTTTTATGAATACCGGTTACAGTAATGAAACAGTGTCCTCATCATAATCCGATAAGTGTCTTTCCCATCGGGTCTGTGTTGCCGAATAATTTCTGCGCTGTGGATTCTGTCAGTATAACGCTGTTTGGTTTCAGTAAAACCGTTTGCCGGTTTCCTTTCACCAGCGGGAAATCAAATATGTTCAGGAAAGCTGGTATCCACTGCAAAAACATGGGCAGGTACATTCTCTTTTCACCCGACGTTATCTGAAATTTCTTCATCCAGCGGATCTGGGTATATTTCTGGATCTCCGGAAAATCCTTTTTTAATGTCTGACCCATGGGATACATGGAAAGCGCCACTTTTTGCGAAGACACCATGCCCGGGAATTTCTGAACTTCATTCAGCCGGTAAATATTTTTGCTGTGCATATTATCAAAACTCCTCTCGTAATACACAAACAGCGCGATGACGATGCAGGCCGCCATACCGATCGCCAGTCCGACAATGTTGATGGCTGAATACAATTTGTGTTTGCTCAGATTGCGCCAGGCGGTGGTCAGGTAGTTTTTTAACATAACTGTTTCACTTAAGTATGAAAGTATGGAAGAATGGAAGTATGGAAGTACAGTGTATTAGTTAGTGCACTTTCATTCTTCCATACTTCCATACTAATCCGGTGCCGCTTTTGTAAATCATTCAATATCAGAATTATATATTGCTTTGAACAAGTGGGAAATCGTCCGAAATTGATACACACACTGAACGCTTTTTAAGCTTAATGCATAAAGCGGAAAGCTAAAGCCATCCATTTGAGCCATGTAAATGAATTTGGGAAAGATATTACAATTGAGAACAGTCATGTAATATAACCGTACAGTTTGACTCCATTCTGAAAATATAAGAATCTGATTGATAGCGGAATATCAAAACGGCACCACTTTAGCACAAGTATGGAAGTATGAAAGTATGGAAGTATGAAAGTGCAACTAATACACTGTACTTCCATACTTCCATTCTTCCATACTTTCATACTTAAGAGAAAAAGTTATGTTTAAAAGTTTTGTAGTAGTGGCCTGGAGAAATCTTTGGCGGAGTAAGGGCTTTTCTGCCATCAATATTGTTGGTCTGGCCATAGGCATGGCAAGCGCCATCATCATTTTTTTATGGATACAAAATGAAGTAAGCTTCGACAGGTTTCATGATAAGGGAGATCGTATATATTCCGTGTGGAGCCGCCTGAAATTAAATGGTAAGATCACCACCTTCAACAATACGCCAAAACCGCTGGCTGCTGCGCTTGAAAAAGATTTTCCGGAAGTCGATCAGATTGCAAGGGTCAATTGGTCAGGCAGCCCGATATTCAGCATCGGAGATAAGATGTTATCCATCCGTGGCAACATGGTAGATTCAAATTTTTTGCAGGTATTCAGTTTCCCGCTGATGAAAGGCAACCCCAAAACAGTACTGAATGATCCACACAGCATCGTCCTTACCGAACAGCTTGCCAAAAAACTTTTTGGGAAAACGGAAGATGCCGTCGGGAAAATGATCCGGATAAACCACACGGATAATTTAATCGTCTCGGGTATTTTACAAGATCTGCCCAATAACACCCAATTTGATTTTGAATACCTGATGCCCTGGAGCTATCTGAGAAAAACAGGTGGCGACGACAATAACTGGGGAGATGCAAGTACGATTACCTATGTCCTGCTGAAACCCGGTGTTATCCCTTCATCCGTTGATCCGAAAATAAAAGCGGTGATGCAAAAACATGATGACCAGGCAAAGCAGACCAACTGGCAATTGTTTTTATATCCCATCAGCCGCTGGCACTTATATGCAAATTTTGAAAACGGCTATGAAAGTGATAGCGGCCGCATTTCATTTGTGAGATTGTTTGCGATTATTGCGGGATTTATTTTGTTGATAGCATGTATCAATTTTATAAACCTTTCTACGGCAAGAAGTGAAAAACGTGCAAAAGAAGTAGGCATCCGGAAAGTGGCGGGTGCACAAAAACTCTCTTTGATCACACAGTTCATCAGTGAAAGTATTTTGCTGGCGCTTATTGCAGGAATTTTCGCCATTCTTATCGTCCAGATCAGTCTTCCGGCATTTAATCAGCTTACCCAAAAAAAACTATTCATTCCATTCGACAGTATCTGGTTCTGGCTGACAGCCAGTGGCTTTATTATATTTACAGGTTTTCTGGCCGGCACTTATCCGGCATTTTTCCTCTCTTCTTTTCAGCCGGTCAAAGTATTGAAAGGCAGTTTCAGAAAAGCAAACGCGCCGATTACGCCCCGTAAAGTGCTGGTGGTATTGCAATTTACATTTGCCATTATCATGATCATTTGTACCATCATTGTAAAACAGCAAATTGAATTTGCCAAAGACAGGCAGACGGGTTATGACAGGAATAACCTGATATACTTTTATCTGAGCGATCATATCGAAAAAAATTATTCATCCATAAAAAATGAATTATTGCAGTCGGGCGTTGCGCATTCTGTAACGAAAACAAGCGCACCGCTTACCCAAAGCTGGAGCCAGGGCTGGGGGCAGGAGTGGGAAGGCAAAGACCCAAACGACAAGACCGATTTCAGGAGATACAATGAAGATGGCGGCCTGGGTAAAACAGCCGGTTTACAATTTATTGAAGGACGTGATATTGATGTGCAAAAATATCCGACCGATTCATTAGCGATGATATTGAATGAATCGGCCCTGAAGGTGATGAAATTTAAGCATCCCATCGGGCAGATTGTAAGAAACGACGGTCAGCAATGGCATATCATTGGTGTGATAAAGGACTTCATACTGGAATCACCTTACCAGCAAATAAAACCCATGCTGATATACGGTCCCAGGAGCTGGTTTTCGATCTTTCAGATAAAACTGAACGACAGAAATACCCTGGCGCAAAACTTAAAATCTACAGAAGCAATTCTTAAAAAATACGATCCTGAATATCTTTTCATCTGCAATTTTGTTGATAAAGAATATGCGGCCAAGTTTGAAGATGAAAAACGCACGGGCATTTTAGCAGGCCTGTTTGCCGGACTTACGATTTTTATTTCATGTCTTGGATTATTCGGTCTTGCAACCTATATGGCGGAAGCAAGAAAAAAGGAAATCGGTGTACGAAAAGTATTGGGTGCCAGTGTTACAAACATCGCCGCATTATTGTCAAAAGACTTTGTGATGCTTGTACTCGTCGCCATGATGGTCGCATCACCGGTTGCCTGGATCGCCATGCACAAATGGATTGAAAGTTATGCATACAGAATTAATATCAGCTGGGTCGTATTTATCGCATCGGGTCTGGTAGCCATTTTAATCGCGTTATTTACAGTCAGCTTTCAGTCTGTAAAAGCGGCCACCGCAAATCCGGTAACAAATCTGCGGTCGGAGTAATCACAGTATGGGAGTATGGGAGTATGGGAGTATGGGAGTATGGAAGATATGGAAGTATGGAAGTATGGAAGTAGAGAACAATAAACGTATTTTCATTTAATAACTTAAAAACTTACTTCCATACTTCCATTCTTCCATACTTTCATACTTGTTTTGAAATCTACTTTAAAATTCAGGCATAATGAAAGGTTTGTTGTTTTTATTTTTATGTACAACGGGACTGCTCTTTGATGCAACAGCACAGTCCGATTTTCTGGAAAGTAAAAATGCTTACCTGGGGCAAAAACCGCCCGGAGAGAAACCTGAAGTATTTGCAGAAAGCATGCTGATGAAGAATGATACCTTTCCCATGGGCCGGGTCGCGTTTTCGCAGGACGGGAAGGAGTTTTATTATTCCAGCAATAATACCTGGTTTAACAGTAAGGCTGCCAAGATAAGGTACTTTAAATACGAGAATGGCAAATGGAACGGCCCCTTCGTTCTGAATGAGCATTATAACACGCCCACTTTTTCGATTGACGGAAACAAATTATATTTTGAAGGCGGTCAGCCGGATGGCAAACATTTTATTGTCTGGCAATCCACCCGCAAACCTGAGGGCAACTGGACCGAACCTTCAGTGTATCTGGCGGTGCCTTATGCGCTGTACCAGTTTATGCCAACCGCGAGCGGGACTTGTTATGCCGGAAGCCGGGTGCCCGGAGATACCACGCGCAAGGATATGGACATCTGCGAATTTAAAATATCAGGCGGCGACACAACGATCCGCAGTCTGGGCGAGCCGATCAATACCAAAGAATTTGACGGTGATTTTTTTGTCGCAAAGGACGAATCATATTTGATCGTCAGCACCAAAGAAACAAAAGATTATGAATGTGAGTTATGGATCAGCTTTCATAAAACCGATGGCAGCTGGACGCCGTTGGTGAGTCTTGGTCCGGAAATTAACAATGATATTGCTCACCGCTGGGGACAATATGTATCATCCGATGGCAAATACCTGTTTTATTCAACCGGGCACAGTCCGAAAGATTGCCGGATTGTCTGGGTTCGTTTCGACGGATTGCTGGCTAAATTGAAGAAAGAAGCGTTTTAAAAAGTATGGAAGTATGGAAGAATGGAAGTATGGAAGTGCGTTTTAAAGTTCCATACTTTCATACTGGTTATTCATTTAATCGTCTAAATAATCAAGTTTGTCGAAAATGTTTCCTCACTTTTACAGTCGCAATTAATTTCGTCCTGTTATCTGAATTGTTCAAATGAGATTATAAAATTCGATGATCCAAATTTCCACTCTATGATCAGGTACGGGATTGCATTTCTTTCGCTGATTATTTTTTTCCTTGTTCCGCGGACAACGCTTGGCCAGTTTTCAGAGAAAATAGTTTTTAATAGTAAGGACAGTGCCAATGATTATTATCTGGCGGTGCGCCCGCTATCCGGTAATATCCAGGGCGTGCAGGTTCTGCTGACCAGCTTTAATTCGCCTGAATTCGTGCTGGCGGAATCCAAATTGCCCAATGTGGCTTACGGAAATGATCTGCTGACCATTATTGCTTCATTGGGCCCGACGCTCTGCGCGGATTCTTCTTCTGTCGACCGCATAAACCGAATTTTACAAAATGTAGTCACTCATTATTCCGCCGATACATCCAGATTTGCTTTGGGTGGTTTCATGTATGCCGGCAGTACGGCACTCCGTTATACAGAATTGTGTTATGAAAATCCTTCGCGGTACCCGCTGCTTCCGAAAGTAGTATTTGCAATAAATTGTCCGGTGGATCTTATGGGGCTTGCACGTTGGTGTGAAAACGAGATAAAGAAAGACTATTACGCAGGAGATGTGGGGGATGCAAAATTTATACTCGGTGAGCTGACAAAAAAATACGGATCTTATTCTGAAAATGCCGGCAAATATATTCAGCTGTCTCCATTCACCAGGGACGCGCAGTCACCTGGCAATGAACAATTCCTTCAGCATGTAGCCCTCAGATTTTATTTTGATACAGATATTGAATGGCAGTTGCAAAACCGGCGGAACAGTTATTATGATACCTATATGCCGGATGCTTCCGAAATGCTGAAACGTTTATTGCTGTCAGGCAATACGGAGGCAGAATTTATTTCATCAAAACAACCCGGCGTCAGAAGCAATGGACAGAGAACTCCTTATGCGTGGTCAGTTGTCGATGAAGTCGACTGCATTCAGTGGATAAAAAAGAAATTAAAAATATTTAATCCGCAAACCTATTCGCCGGGTTATCTGCTGCCCATTCCGAAGGGTTGGCAGACCGAAGTGTTTACGTTGCCTCCGGATTTTGCGAAACAACTTCCATTTAAAGGTGTGGAAGATCTGAGATTCTTTCCGGGCTGGGGCGATCCGGGCAGTGAGGAGCACTGGTCATATGCCTTTCTCTGGTCGCTGGATGGCAAGCAGGAAATTGATGCACATTTCCTGGAGAATAATCTGACGACGCTGTATACGGGTTTGATTGGCCGAAATATCTTACCCAGAAAAATTCCAAAAGAGAAACTATTCCCGGTTGAGGCCAATATTCAAAATGCAAAGACTTCCGCCGGAGATTTGAAAACTTTTGCCGGCACTGTTCATATGCTGGATTATATCAATCAGACACCGATGATTTTGAATCTGAGAATTCATCTAAAAGATTGTCCGGATAAAGTGCATACCATTCTATTGTTTGAAGTCTCCCCAAAATCTGCCGGTCATCCTAACTGGCAACAACTGGATCAGGTGAACGCCGATTTTAAATGCGCTAAATAAGCTTAAAGCGTAAGGCGCAAAGCGAAAAGCCTCTTTAGTCTTTAGGATCAGTATAATCTTCTAAAACACCCACAACCACTTGGATGGAGATGCGGGAAATTCAAGACGTTATCTAAAGCACGATGCGATTTTATAGAAACTATCCGGAAAAGGGTATTTGATTATAGTAGTAAATTTACTACCTTTAATTTACTGGCTCTAAGTCTAATTCCAATGAAATCGAGTGAATTACATAGAAGGGTCAGGAAAAACGGATGGAAATATGTCAGAGCGGAAGGAAGCCATTACATATACGAGAAAAACGGCAAATATTATCCCGTTCCATATCACGGTGCAAAGTAAATGGGAAAGGGACTGGTTTTCAAAATTATTAAAGAGATGAAGTTGAAATAGTTTTCACGCCTCACTCATAAATACTAAAGTATGAAAACAGTAAAAGTAATTATAGAACGAAGCAAAAATATGTATTCAGCCTATTCAGAAAACGTGGAAGGGATATACGGAGCCGGCGATACCCCGGTTGAAGCAAAAAAATCGATACTCAAATCGATTAGTCTTGTAAAAAAATACAATAAAACGAATCAGCATATACCTGCGATTTTAAACGGCCCTTATAAAATAGTATACAGGTTTGACACGGAAAGTCTACTTAATTATTACAAGGGGATTTTTTCGAATTCGGCGCTTGAGAAAATCACTGGGATAAACCAGAAGCAGCTACAACATTATTCCTCCGGGCTCAAAAAGCCCAGGCCTGTGCAACGGGAAAAAATACAAATAGCATTACATCAGTTGGGTAGTGAGCTTTTGGCAGTTCAACTTTAATAATCTCCGTAAACAAGCCCAAAGCTTAAAGCCCAAAGCCTAAAACTAAAATGTAATAATGGAAGACAAAGAATGGTAAATTTGCTGTTCAAAAATTGCTCTTTGCTTAAAGCCCTGGTTTTTGGCTTTAAGCTTTGGGCTTTAGGCTTAAAGAATGAAATTCGAAATCGGAGATAAAGTAACAGTGCTGCATTCCAATGAGGAAGGTGAGGTCGTAGAAATGATCAACGACAAAATGGTCCTGGTGGAAGTCCGTGGAGTCAGGTTCCCCGCCTATATTGACCAGCTCGATTTCCCTTATTTCAAACGGTTTTCTGAAAAGAAAACCCTTCCGTTGAAAAAAGAAAAGACTTTTCTCGATCAGCTGCCGAGGGACAAATCACAAAAAGCAATCAATCCGCTGGACGGATGCTGGCTGAGAATATTGCCCGTATCGGATGATGATGAGTTCGGGGATGAAGTGGTTGAAAGCCTGAAGATCTATCTCGTTAACCATACGGAGAAAGGACTTCATTTTGATTACAAACTCAACTATGCCGGGAAACCGGATTTTAGTCTCGGGAATGAAATTCCGGCATCGAAGGAATTTTACCTGCATGATATTCCTTTCGAAAACCTGAATGATGCACCTGTTTTTGAATTTGATTTCAATTTACTACAGCCGGAGAAATCGAAAGCACCTCATTTCGAAACATCTTTGAAATTAAAAGCGAAACAGGTTTTTTTACGCATCGAGGAAATCAGAAAAAAGGGTGAAGCGAGTTTTGCTTATAAATTATTTGACCGCTATCCGGATAAGGCGTTGGAAGAGGATATACCCGAATACCAGTCGTCTGGCAAAAACGGAAATAAGGTATACGATGCGAAACATAGCCGTCAGCATCTGGAGCCGGCAAAATACGAAGTGGATCTGCATATTGAGAAACTCACACCCGACTGGAGAACCCTGACCAATTTTGAAATGCTGACACTGCAGCTGAATACATTTGAAAAATACCTTGATCTCGCGATCGCGCATCATCAGCACAACCTGATTGTGATTCATGGGGTGGGCAAGGGAAAGCTCAAGGATGAAATACATGAAATCTTAAATTCAAGAAGAGAAGTAAATCCTTCATCAATCAGTACGATCCGCGATATGGATATGGTGCTACGGAAATATTTTTGTGAGTGCGTTAAGCGTCGAATCAAAATATCAAAATAGCGAACAACTTTGCATCGGAATCGAACAGCTGCTTTGGCATTACCAGATCTTAAAAGATTTATTTACAATAGAATGAGTAAATGGCATTTGTTTAGCGAGTAATAAAAAATAAATCCTCTGAACATGCTTAAAAACTACTTTAAAATAGCCTGGCGCAATATTTATCGCCACAAAATATATACCCTGATCAATATAACAGGTCTGGCATTAGGAATATGTGCTTGCATTGTCATTTATCTTATAAACAGTTACGATCTCAGTTTTGACAGATTTCATCCTGATGGGAGCCGTATTTACCGGATTGTTGGTGAAGCGCAACGCGGTAATGGCGAAAAAATGTTTCTGAATTCTCCATTTTCTGACCTGGCTGGTTTTCAAAATCAAATTCCGGGATTTGAAGCGGTTTCAGGTTATCACTTGTATGGAGCAAAAACCATTATACCTGTTCCGGGTCTGCCCAATAAGAAATTTAATGGCAATTTAGACAATGGCGGAATTGCCAGTGTCCTGACGGGGTCTTCTTATTTCGACATATTTAAATACGAGTGGCTGGCAGGAAATGCGGCGACTTTAAATGAGCCTTTCAGGGTGGTGCTTACTGAATCCAGGGCTCATCAATATTTTGGCAACCTGCCGCTCAATAAGTTTATTGGTAAAACTGTCATATATGATGATTCATTGAAAGTTACAGTATCGGGTATAATAAAGGATTGGACAAAAAACACGGATTTCGGTTATACAGATTTTATTTCTATTAGTACGGCGACCCATAGTTTCCTGAAGGGAAGGATTCCAACGGAGGACTGGAGTAGTCTGGGACCACATCAATCTCAGGCGTTTGTTAAACTGTCAAAGGGTACAACTACTGCCCAGGTTAACACAGCATTTGCGGCTTACATTAAAAAAAATGTAAAACAAAACGGTTCGGTATCGAAATTGAATATGTGGCTTCAACCCATTAGTGATATTCATTTTACGCCCGATTTTCACCGGGGTGATGATGGCGACAATCAATTCAGGAAAGCCTACGCGCCGACGATATATGCGATGATGGGAGCTGCAATATTTATCTTATTAATTGCCGCCGTCAACTTTATTAACCTATCTACTGCCCAGAGTATCCGTCGCGCCAGGGAAACAGGTATTAGAAAAGTATTAGGCGGCAAAAGAACGAGTCTTATTTTTCAATTTTTGACGGAAACATTTGTGCTCACCTTAATAGCCGTTTGTATTTCCATCCTTCTTGTCCGGCCGGTGCTTTCCCTTTTCAATGAATATATTCCATCCGGCGTCACATTTTCAATAAATGCTTCGACTTTTATTTTCCTGGCCACCATTTTGTTACTGACTACATTACTGGCTGGGTTTTATCCGGCCATCGTCTTATCTGCTTATTTACCGGTGCAAAGCCTGAAAGGCGTCGGAGTGAAAACAAATAAAGAAAAATGGTACCTGAGAAAAGCACTGATTGTTTTTCAGTTCAGCATTTCACTGATATTTATTATTGCAACCCTGGTTATTGGCAATCAGATCCGCTTTATGCGTGACGCTGACAAGGGATTTAAAACGGACAATATTGTTACGATCAACAGAGTCTGGCGCGACCAGACCGATAAAATAAAGGGTCTCGCCGAAAGCATTAAACGGATACCTGGTGTGGACGCTGTCATCCTGGAAGCTTTTGCTCCCATGGGTTTTCCGCACATGTCTGGCGATATTGAATATAGGGGTAGAGACGACATCAAACTCCAGGTCTCACTGCAACCCGGCAACGACGGATTTATTCCTTTTTACGGAATGAAGATGCTGGCTGGCAGAAATTTATTTCACAGCGACAGCCTCACAGAAATTGTGATCAATCAAACCTGTTCGAATAACCTTGGTTTTGTAAATCCCGAACAGGCGATCGGCAAATCAGTCAGGGGCTGGGACGGTAAAGTTTATCCGATTGCCGGTGTAGTGGCGGATTTTCAAGAAGGTTCTTTTCATGAACCTATGCGACCAGTTGTGATTGCAAATATGGCATGGCAGGAAAAGTCCATCGCCATGAAGCTGGCAACCAGCGGCAAACAGACCGTTGATGCGAAAGCGTATACTGGCACAGGTCGAGAAACAATGGAAAAAACTTTATCCGGATGAAAACTTTGAAAGTAATTTTTTAAATGAATCCATCCGATGGTTGTACGACCAGGAAACCAAAACAGCCTGGTTAATGAATGTAGTGATGATCATAACCGTTTTTATTTCCTGTATGGGCCTATTTGGTCTCTCCATGTTCACCGCTGAACAACGTACAAAAGAAATAGGCAATCCGGAAAGTGCTGGGGGCAACCGTGACCAATATTGTGACCTTATTGAGTAAGGATTTTGTAATACTGGTAATCATTTCACTGATTATTGCTTCTCCGGTAGCGGGGTATTTTATGAATCGCTGGTTATCAGATTTTACCTATCGTATTCATATCAGTTGGCGGGTTTTTATTTTAGCAGGATTTGTAGCTATATTAATTGCATTATTTACAGTCAGTTTCCAGGCTGTTAAAGCAGCAATCGCCAACCCGGTTAAGAACCTTCGAAGCGAATGAAATTAATAACTGTAAATTTGCGGCGGCTACCGGCCGGGCCATCGCTATCTCTGTTAAACAGAGGTGGAGGAAAGTCCGGACAGCAAAGAGCAATGTACCGGTTAAGAGCCGGGGTCATCACAGCAAGGGCTCCTGATACAGACAGTGCCACAGAAAATAACCGTCCCGTTCATCGGCGGGATAAGGGTGAAAACGTAGGGTAAGAGCCTACGGCTTCATGCAGTGATGCATGTCGCGGGTAAACCTTGCATGCTGAAATGCCATGTAAATTACGCTTCGACCTCCGTGCTAAAGCGAGGAGGTGCGGTGAGCGGCTCGTTCATAAACAGCAATGTTTGCGTAATGGGTAGGCAGCTAGATCCTTTCAGCAATGAAAGGGCCAGATAAATGATGGCATTGGAACAGAATCCGGCTTATGAGCCGGTAGCCTTTTTAAGCTTAAAGCGGAAAGCGTAATGCGCAAAGCAAGTGTGGAAGTATGTGAATATGAAAGTGACTGAAATTGAAAAAGTCAAATATGATAGTGCAGTGTACATTGTAAAAGTTGCTACTTTAGCTGACAACTTTGGGAATAAAGTTTAGACCTAATCTTACAAAAACACTGCTAATTAGTATCGAAAAGTTATTTTTTAACTTCTTTACTTTTAAAGTCCGTGAAGGTATTTCCATCATAACGATGCACCCCATCTCGAGCTCCGTACCAAATACTTCCATCGTTAGCTTCCAATATTCCCAAAAAATCCATTACTCCTCCTGACTTAATTTCTGTTACCGTCGGCATTTTATTGTACAATGAGTTTTGATCATAACGGGAAAGTGCCCAAGTCCCGACTTCACTGGGATTTACCCAACCATTAGTCCAGATATTTCCTTTTTTATCTTCGAGTATTGCATAAGCCCCTCTCCGCGCCACCTTAGTAAAGGTTCTGCCGTCATAGCGCCAAAGACCATCAACGTCACCGAACCAAATGTTTGCCTTTTTTATCTTCGATTATTGACCAGACGTTGAAAAAGGCTTTGCCGTCATTGTTTTTGAAAACGGTAAATGTTTTTCCATCATAAAAACAGGCGTCGCCCCTTGTGCCAAACCAGAACTTCCCGGCTTTGTCTTCCATGATGGTAGTAATGACATTGTTCGGCAGTCCGTCTTTCGTTGTAAAATTTCGAAAGGATTTTCCATCATAACGGCTTACTCCACCATCGGTACCGAACCAAATATTACCGGCTTTGTCTTCATAAATTTTACTAACGCTATTATTGGCAAGTCCTTCCCTGGTTGTAAAATGTTGAAAGGTTCTCCCATTGTAATTATAAACTCCTGAATCTCTGGTAGCTAACCATAGATTTCCGCGGCGATCTTCCAGTACATCCCAGAATATGCGCGAACCTATTTTACTACTGGTGAGATTAGTAAACGATTTTCCATCGTATCGAAAAATACCCTTCACTGAGGCTATCAAAATATTTCGGTTTCTATCTTGCTTTACATTCCGAACCATTGTGTTAGGCCCGTAGGAAGTGACTGTGTCTTTGATATCGTAATTGATATAATCTTTTGGTGAGTTTGTTTGGTTTTGTCGACAGGAGATGTGACAAACAAGCATCAGGAACAGTGCATATACATGTATGTGTTTTATCATTTTTCTTTGTATTGTCTTACAATCGTCTGTTAGTAAACACAACTTATCTGCCAGGATAAGTGTAAGATTATCTTCTTAGCAGATTATAATATCTGTCACATTAAATAGTGATTAATACATGTAAATATGTCTTAGCCTGAAAAGCGCTGGCCATTTTCGCGAGTAAGCTTCGTCTCAATCATTTTCTGCGCAAGTACCAGCATATTCTTATATGCTTTTGCGCGGGAGATACCGTGACCAATGATCACCGGTTTATTAACGCCGAGTACCGGCGTGCCGCCATAGTCTTCGAAGTTGAAGCGGTCGAAGTATTCGTTCTTTATGTTTTGACGATCGATAATGCCGTGCAGGGATTCAGCCAGCTTGAGGATAACATTTCCGGTAAATCCTTCGCAAACCAGCACATCCGCGTGATCCAGAAAAACATCCCTTCCTTCCACGTTGCCGATAAAATGAATCTGATTGTTTTCTTTCATCAAAGGATAAGTAGCCTGTGCAAGCACATTTCCTTTTCCTTCTTCTTCACCAATATTGAGCAGACCCACGCGTGGTGTTTCAATACCCAGGATATATTTTGCGTAGAGTGATCCGAGTGTGGCAAACTGATTCAGGTGTTCCGCTTTGCAATCCGCATTCGCACCCACATCCAGCAGAAGACCGGTGGCTCCATTTTCCATCGGAACAATCGTTCCGATCGTGGGCCGTAAAATACCTTCAATCGGTTTGATGGTATACAGAGAGCCAACCAGCATGGCACCGGTGTTTCCGGCACTGATAAAAGCATCTGTTTTATCTGCTGCCAGCAAACCAAAACCTACTGCAATGGATGAATTCGGCTTTCCCTTCAAAGCCTTTAAGGGATGTTCGTGCATGCCGATCACTTCCGTAGTTGGAATAATACGGTACGCGCCGGCAGGAACCTTGTATTGGTTCAGAAGAGGCAAGAGCAGTTGCTCATCACCAATCAGCGATACAAGTGCAGGGTTTTTTTCTGATAAATAATCACGGACACCTTTTACCAGTTCTTCCGGTGCAAAGTCTCCGCCCATCATATCTAATGCAATATTCATCCGCGTGATTACATTATAAGCTGTGAAAAATTACTTTAAGGCGCTTTCTCAACGACAACTTTGCCCTTGTAAAATAACTTTCCTTCGCTTACATGCGCACGGTGACGTATATGCAGTTCGCCTGTCGCTGAATCCTTGCTCAGGGTCAGCTTAGAAGCTTTGTAATGCGTCCTTCTCTTTGCACTGCGTTGCTGCGAGTGTCTCCTTTTGGGATTTGGCATGATCTCAATTATTAATGATCAATTATTAATTATTAGTTTTTAGAATTTACAATTCCCGAAATCAGGCCTTCTCATTAATTGACAATTGACAATTAACAATTGACAATTAATAAATCTACTCCGGGTTTCGAAATTTCTCCAGTCCTTTCCATAACGGGTTCTCGGCCTTGCTGGCACTGGCATCCATATTCTTCAACATGGCCAGCACTTCGGGATTACAATTCGGACCACCGATCTCATCTTCCTTACACATCCGCTGATAGGGGATGCTGAGGTTGATAAATTCATAAATCCAGTCTGCCAGGTGAAGATGACTTTCTGTTCTGGATATATAATATACATCCGGATCTTCTTCTTCCTGATTCATGATTTCCGGATCTTCCACCAGTTTCACGATCACCTGAAATTCATCCCAAAGATCTAAAGGCAACGGATTTCCACAACGATCACAAAAAACATCCACGGTTCCGGTTACTTCAAACCGGAGTAACATAAACCCCTGGTTTTTTTCGAGGAATAGCTTTACTTCTGCTTCACAATGCGTAAAATCCTGCTGCTGATATGCCTCAAAGAACCTGTCTGTAATTTTATAATCGTACGCATGAATACCGGGCTTTAGTCCCACAAACGCAAGTTCAAATTCTCTGCGGCTGTTCATGAGCACTTTTTTAAATAGTCGGCAAAGGTATGGCGTTTTATGCACATTTTGCCTATCTTTTTTGCAGTTTTATGAGTTTATTTCCACTGTCTGTGAACAACTTAAGGAAATAAACCCCCGGCGCAAAAGGGGCAATATTAATCTGCTGAACATAACCCTGAACTGCCTGATCAAACAGTTTTCTGCCTAAAAGATCAAATATCTGTATTTCCCGGCATTGGGAAGGCGTTTTAATGGTTATACCGCCCGTTGTCGGATTCGGGTACACCTGTAAAGAGACCGGAATCGGTGACACCGGCGGGGTAACCGGTGGCTCCGGTGGAACGGTTGATGCCGGATCGTAGAATAGCTTTTTTACCGGGGACAGCAGACTATCGCCATTGCTATAGTAAATCACCAGCATATAATAGTTGTTTCCGGCCACGAGCTTCTGATCCGTGTACTGATATGTTTGCAGGGAATCGGCGTGCGGTATGGCAGCGACTTCCCCGATCTTGTTAAAATGAATACTATCCGTGCTTTTCATGACCGCATATTTCACCGACCCCGCTTCCTGCCAGCTCGACCAGTTTAATAATGCACTGGAGTCAACACGCGTTGCCGTAAAGTCCTTCAGCCATGCCGCCAGGGGATGATCCTGTAATTTGCCACCGGCATTGATCCAGAATTCAGAAAATCCTTTCACCGTGGTTTCTGCATAATAACCGTTGTCAAAGGGAATGATCTGCACATCCTGTTGCGGTCTGTGATAAATATAATTCCCGGTGCGGTTATTCCGGAGGCTGCTGTCTTCTTCCGCAATCTGGGTACTGCTGTATTGTGTAATGCCGGAAACATACGGATCTTCCATGTTGATGCAGGAAGCGCAACCACCGGCCCGTATCAGCTGAGTTGCTTCCGAATCCGTGAAGTAATAACGGACACGCACATCCGCAGTGGCGGGATTCGCCGTCTGCACTACCCAGCTTCTGCTTCCATAGTACTGACCCGCTGTATCCCGTATGGCGAATGTATCCCTGTAAACAGTCATCCGGGTGTTACCCAGGTCCTGACCATTTGGAAGAATTGAAAATATACGTTTTCCGTTTTCGTCAAAGTCTATCCAGTTGTTGCCGCTCACCGGTTTTGACATCGTGGAGACCAGACTGTCGGTAAATACGGGCGCCTTTTCAAACACGTGAATATCATCAATGCCAATGCCTTCATAGTTGGTGCCGGGATCAGAGGACATTACGATACGAAACCGGACCTTATTGCTGATCACGGGAATATCGTAACTGGAAACATGCCATAACGGATCTGATTTTTGCCAGGACTGCGTGGTGGGATCGTCGTACCAGTTGACGCCCGTTGTTGCATTTCCCAGGGTTGCCCAGGTGGAATCGTTCAGGCTGTATTCGACCCAGTGAAAATCACAATCACAGGCATCTTCGGTCTGGAAAATATGACTGAAGGATAAAACCGGGTTCGTCAGACCGGTCAGATCAAAACAGGGTGAATATAAATACGAGTACTCATTATCGTTATAGTTCCCCGTCAGATTCGTAACCCAGGCATTCGATCCATTGGCAGCTTTATGAATCATCGTTTTCGATGGTTTACCCCATTGCCAGCTGTTGTTCTGCCCGCCGCTAAACCAGTAACCGTCATTGTTCTCAAATCCCTCCAGATAAGGATATTGGTTAATCAGTGGCGTGGTCTGAATGGTATAGTCCGATGAACTATCGTTATTCCGGTAATTATCAGCCGGATTACTTACCCATGTCTTGATGTGATAAGTCTGATATACAGACATATCTGCGGTTTTTATAAAGCTATACTGCAGACTATCTTTCGGCGCAAGCACAGGTACGATCTCGGTGACCGTATCCTGGTTTATGGCGTAGGTTACCGGGATATTATGAACCGTATCGGTTCCAAAGTTCTTTATGGTCACCATAATTTTTTCGGCATTGCTGAGTCCGCAGATATTTTTTAAGAGAGGCTGAACCAGCGCGCGCAATGCCACATCATGCTGGGAATTGGTCAGCATAAAATCATCGAAGCTGATTCCTCCACCGGGCAGTGCCAATGGGTTTGCGGAAGCAGCGGGTGTTTTTCCTTCGGACCCGCATTTCACCTGGAAGCTGCTGCTGATGGTTTGTGCGGGTGAAGCAGCGGCCAGAGTTCCCGTGACGTCGAGATTGAGTTTGATATATATGCCGGACGGATCCAGTGGATCACTCAGACTTTTTACGGGTATCCAGGCGGCCTGATCATTACCTCTTATCCAGACACGATTTCCACCCAGTGTCGGAACAGTTGATTGTTTTTTAAAATACAGGTCGAGCCATATCTGGTCAGCCGGTGTATAGTTTGACAGATTAAAAGTATTGATGAGGGAATCTGCTGCATTGGTTCCATCCTGAGTAACGTCGAGCAACATACTTCGATTTCCGGTTCTTGCAAATCCGCTGTTGAAAAAACTATTCAGTCTGCCATTGGATCCTGAGGGGATAAAGTCCGTGCGGTCAAGACTGTCCAAACCCATTCGCTTTGTATCATAAGATTGATCCGTGGCTGATTCAAATCCTTCGGTAAATGCAGGGGTTAAATTCACCGGATCATTTCGCAGAGATCGAATGCTCGTGAACAGGCTGTCATTTCCGGGAATTGTATCCGACGCATAGTGTACCCATGTTTTGATATCGTATTTGCCGGCTGCCGTAAAATCATAACTATTGGCAGGAGAGAAAACGAACACCGTTGCAGCGCCCGCCGGAATAACGGATGCCGAACTTTCTGTAACGACGGGTCCGCCGTTCACCTGATAAGAATAACTGACGGGCAGCGAAGTAGGCAGGGTGCCGGGATTTCTAACGCGCATGCTTATACGCTGGATACCGGTTTGTGAACTGGTAAACATTCTGCCGGTGGTGGGAACCAGGAGTGAATCCAGTATCAGATCGTTATCGAGCACCCCATCTGTGCAGGCACCACTGTTGGGTATCGTGTTCACACCCATCGACCGTCGGCCGGGAATGCCCGCATGCACCGCGCGAACTGAAAACCAGTAGCTGCTGTCTTTTCTTAATGGTGTCGCGAGCCAGGAAGTATCCGTTGTATGGGCGATCACCTGCATGGTGTCGCCTGATAATTTCATGATTTCATAGGAATCGGCACCTGTGATGGAATTCCATTTCAGCCGGGCGTATCCCGGGCAGGTATTCGTGACCGTTAGTAAGGGCTGGTTCAGTATGGTGAAAGGATAATCGCTGGCATCGGAATAGCCGGCTACGTTGCGCGTAACGCGGATCAGCGCCTGTGTGCTGACAACGGCAGGAACCGTCCATGTATAGGAGCGTGCCTGGGCCGGTATCGCATTATCTATGGTTGTCCAGCTGCTGCCGCCATCCAGAGAATATTCCAGCGTGAAACTGTTGGGTTCACCACCATAAGCGCTCCAGCGAATTTTTTCCTGCTGACCAGGCACCCAGGTTTCGGATCCGAAGGGATATTCTACAGTCACCGAGGCGGGCAGCATTTCATACGTGACATAAAAATTTTGTGAACCGGCGGGTAAGGAGCTGCCCTTTATTTGTAATGTATAATTACCCGCAGGCGGATTATTGATGAGTACCTGTTCAATATTGTTGGTATGATCAACACCCTCGACGGCATTGTTATTCAGATTTGCGGGAGAAGGATCCAGTATCATCGGAAGGTGCACCAGTCCGCCGGGTTCAGTAACCGTCAGATCCAGATCATTCACCAGCGCACGGGTAGCTGCAGGAAGTGCAGGCGCATCCGGCCAGTACAATAATACTTTCAGTTGATTGGTTCCTGCAGGCACAGCAGGAAGAGAAAAAGAATGAACGGAATTATCATTGATGGTGCCGTTGAAATAATGATTTTGTTCCAGTGCCTCCACCGTCGTACGTCCGCTGATCATACCAAATCCATAGGTAAAATCAGGTCCGGGATTTCCCAGATCTACTGCGCTGTTGATCACCAGCGCTTTTAATAAAGCACCATCGGGATTCACACCCGCATGTAATTGTTTGTA
This sequence comes from uncultured Bacteroidota bacterium, assembly GCA_963759335.1. Classification (GTDB taxonomy): domain Bacteria; phylum Bacteroidota; class Bacteroidia; order Chitinophagales; family Chitinophagaceae; genus Puia. The sequence continues at coordinate 164,253 of CAVWYU010000015.1, read as the reverse complement.
TCTCTCGGTGATGAGTGCCAGTATACCAGTCGCTGTCGGGCTCGACATACTTGTTCCGGAAAACGTGATATAATAATTGTTTACATCGGTGGATGTTATATTCACACCACCTGCAACGATCTCGGGTTTGATACGTCCGTCCTGAGCAGGTCCGCGGGCCGAAGCATAACTAATGGTATAGGTTGAGTTATCCATATTGCCGACGGACAAAATATTTTTAGCTGACTGGAACCCTGATTTGATCGTAGCGAAAGAAAGAGGAAAAGGAGAGCAGGTCAGTGACCCGTCATTTCCGGCTGCGAATACGTGGAGAAGTTTCGGATAGGCCAGTAACTGGGAATCCACATAATAACTCAGCTCATTATATTCTCCTTCGCCCGGACAGCCGGCACTTCCATTATAATAGGAGTTATTGGTCAGGGGCATATTATAATCAGCCACATACGTCGGACTATTTACGATGATATTGCTGAAATCATTAACCACGAGCCGGGCCCTGGGTGCCATGCCCGTATACAAGGGGTTCAGGATACCGCCACCCGCGATCGTGCCGCTGGTATGTGTTCCATGATCGGTCACCGGTTCATTGGTGCGCAGAATCAGTTTACCCGAAAGATCTATATGTGTAGAAGGATCCGCATTGTCACCGATGCCTACCACGACATTTTTACCGGTCAGGTTTCTGCCAACGGTTGCTGCCAGAGACTGCACGCCATGAATAGCCCGGTTATTATAATTCAGGGGAACATCTTCGAGATGGATGGGTCTGATCGAACTGATAAAAGGAATTGAAGCCAGTTTCCGGATGGTAGCCGGAGAACCCTGTATAAACCATGTATTGGCTGGTTTTATTTTTGTTTCGATAATCGTTGCACCGGATTCTTTCAGTGTTTGCAGGATTACATTTCTGTCTGCCGGAAAACAATTGACCGCAATCAAGTCTTTCGGTCCTTTTGATAATGCAGCATATTCCAGCAGATGCGCATTCAGTTTCAGGGAAGGAGGGATGGAATAAATATTGCGTATACCCATTACAGTCAGATTCCGGTTGTTAAATCCCAGCCGGCAGATCGCCATCCAGTTATTCCCTGATATCCATTGTGCCAGCCGGATTCCATGATCCAGTAATTCCTTTTTCTGATGCTCATCCGCTGGCTGATTCAGCTGAACAACCACATAATATTGTGAACCAAATAAAGCAGAATTCCAGGCGGGGTGATTGTTCTTATGTAAAAGCAGGCTGTTTTCCGGAGCGATACGACCGTTTTTGAAAGCCGGTGCTGGCATAACCTGCGAAAACAGATCCGGTCCTATCAAACTAAACAAAAGGCAGGCAGTCAGGGCTCGGAACATCTGTGTAGGGTTTTGGCCCGTTTATTAAAATTAACTATGAAATTTCATAAATAAGGCCAGAAACTAAACGTATGGGAAGTATGATTATTACGTGTATAAGAAACTGTGCGAGAGCTCCATGCGTATATTAATCAAAATAATTTCGGGAATCGCGGGAATTCCTTTTATTTCGGTTGAAATTCATTTGAAAGCGGCTTTAAAGTACCTTCCTGCGAAATATTGGCCTGATAGATTTTATCTGGATTATTGAGTAGCGATAAGAACTTGAATACATTTTTGCGTATCATTTACCGATTTGTCTTGCTTTATTGTTTCCTGGGCTTTTTTTCCATTGCAAAAGCCGGAGATCATGCAGGTATTGATACAGTCGCAACGGCGGGAGGCAGGAGGCAGGAGGCGGGAGGCAGGAGGCAGGAGGCGGGAGGCGGGAAGCAGGAGGCGGGAGGCAGGAGGCAGGAGGCGGGAGGCGGAACTGGTATTCAAATCTCCTCTGATACAGTGCCGCGGGTTGAAACTCCCAGAAAGCGCAGCAATATTGCCAAATACATGAATATTATTACGGACCGGCAACAAAGAGATTCTCTTTTTAAAAAGCTGGCCCGTACGAATGCGCCGATACCTGTTTCAGACAGCGCGATGTGGAAAAGTCGCGAACACGCATTTGATGTTTACGGAGGAAAACAAATTCGATATGTTTATTACAATCAGTTAAAGGTTTTCGGTACCACCATCGAGGATACAACCGTTGTCAAATCCAAACTGGTTCGTTTTGCAAATAAACTTCACTATGATACAAAGACCTGGGCCATCAAGCAGGCTCTTTTCTTCCGTGAAGGCGATACCGTGAATGCCTATAAACTCGTGGACAATGAAAGATATCTCCGCCGCCTTCCCTTTATTCAGGATGCGAGAATTTATGTGATCAACAGTTATGAATCCAGTGATTCTATTGATATCGTTGTACTGACCAAGGATGTATTCGAATACGGAGGCGCCATTTCCAATTTAAATAACACCAGAGCGGCTGCAAATATTTTCAACACGAACCTGCTCGGTGCAGCGCAAAGAGTGACGGTCGGATTCAGCTGGGATAACAGCTATACTCCGCAGTGGCGCACCGGTGCGAGTTATACAAAATATAATGTCGGCGGATCCTTTGCCGATGTTTCATTCGGCTATACGATGTTGAACGATAAACCGGATATCGACACAGGTCAATATGAAAATTCTGCTTACTTAATTATTAATCGTCCGCTCTACAGTACCTGGGCCACGTTAACAGGAGGCCTCACGCTTTCAGCTAATAAATCCGTGAACATATTCAGCTTTCCCGATACGGTGTACAGAAATTATAAATACAACCTGGTGGATGCATGGGGAGGTTACAATTTTACGAATCAATATAAAAAAACGGGTTATAATAGTCTGAGTCCAAATTTTGGTATTGAAGGGCGAACCTATAATATGAATTTCACAAAGAAGCCCACTCAGGACACGTTAAAATATAATCCAAAATACAATTCCCACAATTTTGTGATGGGTCAGTTTGTTGTTTACCACCAGGACTTCTTTAAAACCAATTATTTTTTCGGCTTCGGGCGAACGGAAGATATTCCCATGGGATATACTTATTCGGCAAGTTTTGCCTATGACAGATGGGATACACTCAACCGCCCGTATACGGCCATACAGGCACAGAAATACTGGCTGCCGGGCAAAAATCTGATCAGTACCACACTGGGATTTGGCAGTTTCTGGAATCACGGTCAGTCAGAGGATGCCGTATTGCATGTTGCAACGGATTATTACAGTAATCTGTTCCGGTTGCACGGACCGAAGCTGCGCGAATTCCTGCACGCCGATTACCTGATTTGTTTCAATCCGGTTATTTACAAGTACATGCCTTTGAACATTAACCGGGAAAATGGTATTTATGGTTACCGGTACACGTTGTATAATAATTTTCAGCGTCTGAATCTAAGTGCGCAGACAAACTACTACAGTCCACTCAGTGTTTATGGTTTTAAATTTAACTTTTACATGCTGTTGCAGGCTTCTTTACTGGCGGATTACAACCAGTCTGTTTTCAAAAGTCCTCTCTATTCAGGGTTCACGCTGGGCCTACAGATCAGGAATGAAAACTTATCATTCAATACATTTCAAATCTCTGCCACCTATATGCCGAATGTTGATCATACCTATGATTCTTATTATGGTCCGAATACTTTTTTTGTACAGATCACTTCTGTTACGGCATTTAACTTTCCGATTTTTGCGTTGACGCAGCCGACTTTAATACAATATCGGTAAGGCGAAGGCGAAGGCTAAGGCGAAGGCGAAGGCGAAGGCGAAGGCGAAGGCTAAGGCGAAGGCAAAGGCTAAGGCTGAAGGCAGGAGGCTTGAGGCAGGAGGCTTGAGGCTTGATGCATTTAATATGGCCTCACGCTTCCTGCTTCCTGCGTCCCGCTTAGTCTGCAGTCTTCTCTTCCAGCGGATCGCTATCCGATTTCCCGAGTTTGATTTTTGGATTGTCAGAACTGCCGGTAATCCGGAGCGGTATTCCGATGATACCCAGCGGCGGCAGTCCGATGCGCATTTTAAAATTTACCCGATTATCAAATGATGTTTGTCCTTCGAAACGTATACGAAAGCCGCCGGTTTTAAATTTCATTTTCTCAATGGTAATGAGATTATTTTTGATAGAAGATTTGACATCTATTTTCGACAGGTCGGGATCTTTTAAATCGGCTTTTCCGGATGTGCTGCTGACCGTGTTGAATAATTTCCATCCGTTGAATTTCACATTTTTTACGCTGAGCACACCACCTCCCTGCAGGGAGGGATACACCGGATACATGCTTTCATTTAATTTTCCGCTGAGCGAATAGTCAATGGAGATAATGCCGGATGCGTGTTCAGCCGAGCTGGCGAGGTCATGAAAAAGTTTTATTTCCTTATAGGCTCTTTGCACATCAAAATCTTTCGCCACCAGTTTATATTCAAAATTTGCCCGCAGCGGACTCGTACTTGCGTATTTGCCGCTCATGGTTGTCTGGCATCCGATCAGTTCAAATCCGGTTTCTGACAATTCTATTCCTCCGTCACGGATATTCATACCACCCGTGAAATGATTCAGCACGATGTCATTGTATAAAACTTTTTCCGCCTCCGCTTTGATGGTGAGGTCCAGATTCGACGGGATCATGATTACGCCCGTCGCAGGCTGAGATACCGTAGATGAAGAGGAAGGATCAGTGGAAGATGTTGTAGATAATGAAGATGTCTTTGCAGTTGTTGCGGGCGATGCCGATGAAGATGTTGTCGACGATGAAGATGAAGATGTTTTTGAAGTAGTTGCGGGCGATGCTGATGAAGATGTTGTCGACAATGAAGATGAAGATGGTCTTTGCAGTTGTTGCGGGCGATGCCAATGAAGACGTTGTGGATGATGAAGACGAAGATGTCTTTGACAGTTGTTAAAGAAGATGACGATGCCGATGAAGATGCATAAACGGTGAATTCATTCAGGTCGATATTTTTTGATTTCAGATTGAAATTTGCTTTCAGGATTTCATTTTTTGCCAGCACATAATTGATGGCATTTTCCACAAATCCATCCAGCTGCAGATCTGATTTTCCATAATTCGCCTGAAAGCTTTCAAACCACATTTTATCACGGTCGAATCTGAAATGCCCCTGGCGGATGAAAAAAGGTTTTGGAAATAATTCATGTGTGATCGTCAGATCCTTTACATCCATCGTTCCGGCGTTGTTCAATAAATCATACCGCCCGTTTTTGGCATCACTTTGTTTTCCCCTGAAATTGGCTTTCGTCCGGATGAAACCAGATACGCCAATGTCTTTACGTGCAAACACCTGGTAGATTTTCCCCAAATCAATTTCTCCGTTTACCGAGAGATCATAATTCAGGTCGTCGAAGTTTTTAAATTTCCCTTCGAAGTAAAAGGGCTTTCCTTCAAAACTCAGACTGGCCGGACTCAGCGAAGCATTCAGGCTATTTAAATCGCCGCCATTATCAGAGGCGTTGAAGGAGACATTTATTTTTTCAATGGGGTGAGGATAATACCGGGTTTGGATAAAGCCGTCTTTCAAATCAAACCGGGCCGTTGATTTTGGAAAGAGATGATGTTCCGGAGCATATTTCCCATTGGCCCTGATATCTAATAACATCATGCCGGATATTGTGAGACTGTCCATCGGATAAACCTGTTTGATATCACTCAGGTCAATGGATCCCCGGACAGACAGGTCCATGGGGAAGTCCGTGGATGCATGCACAGTGCCTCTTGCATCCAGGAAATCTTTGAGGGCAGATGCATGAAGACTGTCGATGGTAAAATATGCGTGATGATAATCCGCATCGGGACAGGTTGCATGCATCGATAAAAAAATATTCTCAACAGGCTGCGCCACTTTGTAGTATTTGATATAACCGTTACTGATATGACAGTTCACATCAAAGGCTGGAATACTGGCGATGACCGTATCTGTTTTTCTCAATGAAGTCCTGACAACTTTCTTTGCATATTTACCGTTCACGGACATATGTACATTGAGTTGTCCCTGCATATCGAAACTTTTGATGCCTGTTGCCAGTTTCAGATTCTGAAGATTCATCCGGGTATCGGCCAGCAAATGAACGCTGGGTTCACTCAGCCCCGTACTTTCCAGATGACTGCGAAAATAATCCTGCGCAAGGTGGAATGACAGTGAATCTACTTTTACGTGTAACTTCTCCGGATCCAGCGAGGGCAATTCAATTTCGGCGTAACCGTTTAGCTGGCTGACGGGAATTTGGGCATCCTGATAGTCGATAAAACCATCCCGGATACCCAGTTTAATTCCGCAGTCCGGCATTTCTCCCGTGGATGCAATATATTTTCCTTTTAATGCGGCCGATAAATTAATCGTTCCTTTTACCGTTGTCTTTTGAAGCCAGTCCTGGTATTCAGGAGGAAAAATAGTTACGAGCTGGTACAGGTCCGCGTCCCTGGATGATAATTTTAAATCTATATCATATCCATTTTTCAGAAAATCCAGCCTGCCATTAAAAGCAAGGTTGAGTTTGTTCATCCGGATTTTATTCTCCTGAAAAATCAATGCGAGCGTTTTCGTGTTAATGCTCGTAACCAGATTCGCATCAATCGCCTTTCGCCGGACGTATGAATGATTTTCCAAAATAAAACTGAGCGAATCGGATTTGATATGGGATGCCAGGTCAAAAATGGATTTGCTCAGATCCCCTGTTCCTTCATAATATAAATGATCTGCCTGGATGAGCATGGGTATGGAGCGGTCATTATAAATCAGACGGCTGTCTTTCACAATTATTTTTTCCAGATGCAGGGATGCTGCTGAAGAATCTGTTTTAACGGTATGAACACTGGTATCGGAAACATAAATATTATAATTGGCCTGACCACTGTCATTGACCATGACATGGATATAAGCTCCATTCAGGTAAATTTTATTGATACTGACCAGATGATTAAAGATTAGTTTTTGCAGGTTTATTCCAAAGCCGAGTTTCTCTGCCGACAGCAGGGTATCGGTCTGAAAAGGAGCCGAGCCTTTTAAATCCACATCGTATAGAGAAAGGGTCAGCGACGGAAAATGAGTGAAGAATGAAAGACGGGCTTTTGTAAAATTCAGATCACCTTTAATGGACTGATTTGTCCATTGTTTTATTTGTTTACCCACCGTATCAGGCATCAGGTATGGCCCAAGGAAAAGCAATGCCAATATGGAAATCAGCGTGATTCCCGAAATTTTTAAAATGCGCAAAAGAATACTGGAAGCTTTCCTCAAACCGAGTTTTCAGCAAAAATAGGCGGATTAAGCGTAAGGCTTAAGGCGTAAAGCGTTTTAAGCATCATGAAGCTTATTATTTAACGGTTAAAGGGTTAAAAAGCGTTATAAAGCGTAAAGCGTAAAGCGTAAAGCGGAAAGCATTATAAAGCGTAAGGCTAATGCGTAAAGTGTAATGAAGGTTAACTTAGCAATTAATACATTAAAGCAAAGCAAGGATAACAAATTATAAATTGCGCTTGACGCTTTATGCTTAAAACGCTTTGCGCTTTGCGCTTTAAGCTTAAAAGTGGGGCAAGCATTTTGATTACATTATGCGTGATTAATAATAATACTCGAAGATTAATTTGATAAATTGCATCAGGTATTTAGCCTTGGCCTTAGCCTTAGCCTTAAGCTTTGGCCTTAGCCTTAAGCCCTGGCCTTAGCCGATCGCGATAATAAAAAAAATTTACAAATGATGGAAACAGCAGAAAAAACAACCGTCGACCTGGAAACACTTTGTATAAATACAGTCAGGATACTGGCAGCCGATGCTGTTCAAAAAGCCAATTCCGGTCACCCGGGTACGCCGATGGCGCTCGCTCCTGCGGGACATATCCTGTGGTCGAAAGTGATGAATTATAGTCCGCAGAATGCACAATGGCCCAACCGGGATCGGTTTATATTATCTGCGGGTCATGCCTGCATGCTTCAGTATAGTTTTTTGTATCTGACAGGGTATGATCTTACGCTGAACGATCTGAAAAAATTCAGACAGCTGCACAGCAAAACGGCGGGTCATCCGGAATATGGATTGTGTGAAGGCATCGAAGCCACTACGGGACCTCTTGGACAGGGATTCGCGAATGGAGTAGGGATGGGCATTGCCCAAAAATGGCTGGCCGACAGATATAACAAACCCGGATTTGATCTTTTTGATTATTCCATTTATGTTATTTGCAGTGACGGGGATATGATGGAGGGAATCAGTTCGGAAGCCGCGTCCATTGCGGGCAGCCTGAAATTAGGCAACCTGATTTATATATATGACGATAATCACATCACCATTGAAGGCGATACTGCGATTACTTTTAATGAAGATCTCGGTGAACGTTTTCAGGCTTATGGATGGCATGTGCAGGAATTGCCCGATGGTAATGATACGGAGGCCATTGCGGATGCTCTGAAAAAAGCAAAAGAAGATACCAAAAGGCCTTCATTGATTAAAATGAGAACGCATATCGGATACGGAAGTCCGAATAAAGTAGATACGGCCGCCGCACACGGATCACCGCTGGGTGCGGATGAAGTGAAGCTGGTCAAAAAATTCTTTGGCTTCGATCCGGACCAGTCGTTTGTAGTGCCGGAAAATGTGTTATCATTTTATAAAGCTGCAGGGAAATCCGGTATTGAAAAAGAAAAATCATGGAACACTCTCTTTAATCAGTACAGGGAAAAATATCCCGTGGAAGCAAATGAATATGTAAGCACCAGCAATGGAAAACTGCCGGGTGGCTGGAAGGAAAAACTTCCGGTGTTCACCGGTGATGAAAAAATCGCTACGCGGAAAGCCTCCGGAAAAGTACTGAACGCCATTGCTGCACAGATACCTTTCCTGATCGGCGGTTCGGCAGATCTTTCGCCTTCCACGGATACGATCCTGGATAATTACGATTCCTTTTCAGCGAATCATTTTGATGGCAGAAATTTTCACTTTGGGATACGCGAACATAGCATGGGTGCGATTTTAAACGGAATAGCGCTGACGAAAGGATTCATTCCATATGGCGCTACATTTCTTATTTTTTCGGATTATATGCGCCCGCCGATGCGACTGGCAGCGATCAGTAAAATAAAACCGATATATGTTTTCACACACGACAGTATTGGTCTGGGTGAAGACGGGACAACCCATCAGCCGATTGAACAACTGGCCGGACTGAGGTCTGTTCCCAATATGACGGTCATCAGACCGGCAGACGCCAATGAAACATCACATGCGTGGCGGGTGGCGCTGGAACATACCGGTGGTCCGGTAGCGATTGTACTTACGAGGCAGGGGCTTCCGGTGATTGACCAGGAGAAATTTGCAAAAGCGAGCGGTGTGGAAAAGGGAGCTTATATTCTGTCTGATACGGCCAGTGCACCCGACGTGATATTAATCGGAACAGGATCCGAAGTAAGCCTGCTGATCAAGGCACAGGAAAAACTGAAAGAAAAAAAGGTTCAGGCACGTGTTGTGAGTATGCCGTCCTGGGAATTATTTGAGAAACAGGATGCGGCGTACAAAGAAACTGTTCTCCCGAAAAATATCCGCAAGCGTTTATCCGTGGAGGCTGCTTCCACTTTTGGCTGGGCAAAATATGTGACAGAAGACGGGAAAAGTCTCGGGATTAATCATTTTGGAGAATCTGCCCCTGCGGAAGAACTATTTAAAGAATTTGGCTTTACGGTTGAAAATATCGTAACATTAGCGGAATATTTATAAACAAGAATATTCCACATGGTAAAATTTCCATTTTATGCCAGGCTTGCATTGACGCTTTTTGCCATTGCGCTGATATTCCTGTTCATGTGGATGGGGAAAAGCGTGCTGGTGCCTTTGTTTTTTTCTTTCCTGGTAGCCATACTTCTGCACCCTCTTGTTAAGTTTTTTGAAAAGAAACGTTTTCCCCGCGCGCTGGCAGCCGTGACAGCTCTCCTGATCTTTATGATTTTGCTCGGCGGATTATTTTTTTTCTTCAGTCATCAGGTGGTACGTCTTTCCCGGGATCTTCCTTCCCTGCAGGCGAAGGTCACCGATAAATGGGAGCAAATACAGGACTGGATCAGTGATAAATATCATATTACGAACACACAACAGGTGGCGTATGTGAATAAATCCGCTACCGGCATTTTGAACAGCGCTGTGAATTCCGCGGCAACCACGTTTATGGGAATCGCCGAAACACTGATACTTACGATTTTCTTTTTCATATTTACTTTTTTTATTCTTCAGTACCGGGGGCTGCTGATGCATTTTGTGGTGGAACTATTCGATCGGGAGCACAACGACAAAGTGCAAATCGTTGTCGCCCGTATCCGGTCTCTGATCAACAGCTATGTCGTCGGACTGCTGATCGAAATGATCGTAATTGCCGTTCTTATTTTCGTAAGCCTGATGGTGATCGGCGTGAAGTATGCTTTGCTGATCAGCATCATGGCAGCGGTACTCAATATTATCCCTTATCTGGGCATATATTCCTGTATGGCGTTAGCCATGATCATTACGGCTGCTACGGGAACAACCGGTCAGGTAGTTGCGGTGGCGATCGTATTTCTGGTCACGCATTTTGCCGATGCCAATGTTATTCTGCCTCATGTCGTGGGCGGCAAAGTAAAAATGAATCCTTTTATTACCATTCTCGCTGTGTTGATAGGTCATCTCGTTTGGGGCATTCCCGGTATGTTTTTGTTTATCCCTCTGACCGCCATTCTCCGATTGGTTAGTGAAGAGGTTACAGGTATGAAACCCTGGGCCATTCTGATGGGGGAGGAAGGTCTAAAGCCCAAAGCTTAAAGCCTAAAGCCTAACACTTCTTTTTAGAAGAATGAATTTCAATTCAGATACTTAACTGAATGATTCATTTTTAAGCGTTAGGCGTTAGGCGTTGGGCGTTAAGCTTTTTGATTATTTCTTTTTTAAGCGTTAGGCGTTAGGCGTTAAGCGTTGAGCTTTTTGATTATTTCTTTTTTAAACGTTAAGCCTTAGGCTTTAGGCGTAAATTTGTGGAATATCTTCCCCGCCTGATGATTTACACTACGAATACTTTACGAGATGAAAAGGGCCTGTTCTTTGCTTTAGATAGGAAACCCGGGACCAGTGTATGAAGATCAGTGAAAAGGCAAAGAAAATAGTCAGGCGGATTTTTCGGATAACCCTTACCACGGTTCTTGTCATCCTGGGTATCATCCTGTTGATACTGGTGCTGATACAAACCGGGCCGGTTCAGAATTTTGGCCGTGGAAAGATCGAGGCCTATCTCGAAAAGAAGCTCCAGACAAAGGTCCGGATTGGCAATTTGTATATCGACTTTCCCGCCCGCGTTATCATCAAAAATATTTACCTGGAAGACAGGAGTAAGGACACTTTGATTTCAGGTGGAAAGATCGAAGTGGACATCAGTATGTTCCGGCTTCTGCATAAGGAAGTTCGCGTTAATAAACTGGAGCTCGATAATGTAACGCTGAAAGTAAAAAGGCTGATGCCGGACTCCGTATTCAACTTTCAGTTTATAGCAGATGCTTTTAGCTCTCCTGAAAAAGCACCGGTTCCAAAAGATACCAGTGCGGGTTTTCAATTCATCATCGGCGATATTCAACTCCACCAGATTCATGCATCCTATCATGATGATGCATCCGGCAACGATGTGTATGTGAGTCTGGGGGATTTCAAAACCAAAGTAAAAACATTTGATCCCGCTCATCAGACCTTTGCCATTCCCGATATTGCATTGACAGATGTGTCCGGGAGGATACGGCAATATAATCCGATTCTTCTTTTACAACATGTAGCAGATACGATCAGCGAACACAATAAAAATTCCGAGCCGGTTCATCTGGAACTGGGAGATATTGATTTTACAAAAATCAATCTCGACTATCGTAACGACGCACAAAATATGGATGCGGCCATCCGCCTGGGGAATTTTCATACAAAAGCGGATTCCATCGACCTGGCAACACTGCATATCAAATTAAAACAGGTTTCGCTGAACAGTACCGTAGCTACCGTCAAATTCGGCAGGCTGCCTGCTGTGAAAAATAAAAAAGCGGTTCCGGTAAAAGATACGATTGCTCATGCGGGGACATGGAGTGTAGACCTGGCTGCTTTTACGATTGACAGCACCAGACTGCAATACGACGACGATAACAAAGCGGCTGTCAAAAAAGGAATGGATTACAATCATATGAATGTGAATCACCTTGCCATTCATACCAGCGGTCTTCATGCGGATCCTTCCAGCTACAAAGGAATCATCAATCAAATTGCATTTGACGAGAAAAGTGGTTTTGTTTTGAAAAAACTGTCTGCGGGCCTGAACTATGATTCAGCCGGTATATCCTTGAAAAACCTCGTGATTCAGACGAATCACTCTGAGATAAAAAATCAGACTTCCATCCGGTATCGTTCACTCGCTGATCTGAAAAAGCATCCCGGAGACGCGCAGACCGATCTTTTATTTGATCACGCACGGATTGCCGTAAAAGATGTATTGATATTTGTTCCTTCACTGGAAGGATCTTTAAAAGATAACCAGAATGCTGTTTTGAATCTGAACGGAAAAGTGACCGGACAATTGAAGAAACTGCAAATCCCGTATCTCGAAATCGGGGGAGTGGGAAATACTTCTCTGGCCGCTTCCGGCACGATCAACGGACTGCCGGATGCAAAAAAAGCTTTTTATGATATCAGTCTTTCACGATTGAAAACATCCAGGAAAGATTTGTTTCGTTTTATTCCGGAAAAATCATTCCCGGAAAATCTGCGCATTCCGGAAAGCATTTCGGCCAGTGGAAAATTCAGAGGTACAACCAATAGCTTTTTTGTACAGCTTCATACCGAAACAAGTAACGGAGTGGCGGATGTTCGGGGAACGCTGGATCTGAATCGTAAAACATATGATCTGGTCGCCGATACGCGTTCCATAGATCTGGGATATATCTTAAAACAGGATAGTCTGTTGGGTAAGGTCACGCTGGATGCGACCGCCAAAGGATCCGGCTTTGATCCGAAAAAGATGAACAGTGTCTTCCATGTACGCCTGGGCGAAGCCGTCATCAAATCATATACATACAAGGGTCTTTTATTGGATGCTAACCTGCAAAATGGAAACGGAAAGATCCAGTCGTCCATGAAGGATCCGAATTTAACCTATGAGCTGAATGCGGAGTCTGTATTCATTGAAAAGTTTCCTTCTCTGAAACTAAAACTGCAGCTGGATACACTAAACGCGCAGGCACTACATCTCGCCGACAGTCTTCAATTGCACCTGATGGCGGACGCTGATTTCTCATCCACCAACCCGGATGCGTTACAGGGCCATATGGAACTCAGTGATATCGGTGTTACTGCCGCTTCGCAATCCCTGCATACGGATTCTGTTCTACTCATCGCACAGCATTCCGATACCGGCCAGATCATACGGCTTCATTCAGAAGCAGCAGATATAGACTGGGCCGGGCAATACAAACTGACCCAGGTAACCGAATCGTTCAAACATTTTATAAATAATTATTATCATATAAAAGTGTCTATGCCAGACAGCACGGAACCCGAGCAGTGGCAGATGGCACTCCGGCTGAGACCTTCACCGATTGTGCTCGTGGCAATGCCTTCACTAAAAGGCACAGACAGCCTGACCGGAAATATCCGCTATAACAGCGCGAAAAAGAATTTGAACATTCTATTGCACGCGGACAAAATTCAAATGAACGATCAGGTAATTCATCAGTTTAATTTTACGGCTGATTCAAAAGATTCAGCACTTCTCTATAATATTTCCGTCGCTGATGCCGGTCAGAAAGGCTTTCAATTATACCGGACCGCTGTGTACGGATCGTTGGCGCATAACAAACTTTCGACTACGCTGAATTTAAAAGACAAAAAAGCAAAAAACAAATATGTTCTTTCCGGTGCACTCTCGCAGGTAAATAACGGAGTGAAGTTTATATTCAACCCGGACAGTCTGCTGCTAAACTATCAACCCTGGCAGATACCATCGGAGAATTTTATTTTTTATGATTCATCAGGCGTTATAGTAAGAAATTTCAAACTGAGCCGTCAGAACGAATCCATTACGATCAATACGGATGGTGAAACCACGAAATCTCCGGTGGACATCAGTTTTACTGACTTTAAGATAAAAACCCTTACGCAGTTTGCGGAGCAGGATTCCCTGCTGGCAGATGGTACGATCAATGGAAAAGCCGAATTAAAAAATCTGTTTACAAAGCCTCTGTTTACATCCGACCTTACTATAGATTCCCTTTCCATAGAAAAAGATACGCTGGGTACTCTGGCCATTAAGGTTGACAATGCAGAGTTAAATGCATACACAGCCCATATTGTTCTAAAGGGACATGATAACGATGTGCAGGTGGATGGAAAATATTTTTCCGGCGAGAGCAAGATGGATATGGATATCAAACTCAACCAGCTCAACCTGGAATCATTCCAGGGCCTTGCTTTAACGCAGGTAAAGAAAATGAAAGGTTATCTGAAAGGGAATTTGCATGCCAGTGGAGACCTTAGCAAGCCTCTGATAAAGGGTACACTGCATTTTGATCACGCAATCCTGACACCCGTGATTACCGGCGAGGCTCTGCAACTTTCTGATGATAAAATCAATTTTGATGAAGGGGGATTTGACTTCGACAACTTTGTTATGCTGGATTCCGCAGGCAATAAAGCAACCCTGGATGGGAACGTATACACGACGGATTTCAAGTATTACAAATTTGACATTTCGTTTAGTGCGCAGAATTTCCGCGCGGTAAATGCACCCAAAGAACCAAACCGGATGTTTTATGGTAAGCTGAATCTGAATGCCGACATTGACGTGACAGGCGATATGAATCTGCCGAAAGTGACCACATTCCTGAGAGTGAATAAAAATACCGACTTCTATGTGATTCTTCCCAGTGATGATCCGGAAGTAGTAGACCGGGATGGTGTTGTGATATTCACAAATAAAAATACAAAAGTTGATTCCAGCAGAATGAAACATTTCCTGGATTCCCTGGCTACCAATGCAAGGCTGAAAGGAATGGATCTGGCTGCCACGATTGAAACAGACAGCAGTGCACAGTTCACGTTGATTATTGATGAAAGAAACGGAGACGCACTGGCCCTGAGAGGCCGGGCCGAACTGGTCGGTGGCATTGACAAGAGCGGAAAGATGAGCCTGACGGGAAATTACGAGCTTGTCAACGGGTCCTATAATCTTACGCTCAGTGTACTGCACCGCAAATTCGATATTCAGCGGGGAAGTAAGATTACCTGGACGGGTGATCCCAAAACCGCGAATATCGATATTACAGCGATTTACTATGTGAATACGCCTCCGATAGACCTGGTCGCGGATCAATTGTCTTCTACAACCGATCAGAACCGGTTTAAAACAAAATTGCCCTTCCAGGTTAAACTGAATATGACCGGGGAATTGCTAAAACCCATCATCAAATTTGATATCGCATTACCGGACAATTTGCTGGCGCTCTGGCCTGAAGTAGATACTAAGCTTGTACAGATGAGGACAGATGAAGCTGAAATTAATAAACAGGTTTTTGCGCTTTTACTACTCGGCCGTTTTATTCAGCAAAATCCTTTTCAATCGGCAGGTGCTCCCACCGATGCCGGTACCATTGCGAGACAGAGTGCGAGCAAATTGCTGAGTGATCAGCTCAATCAGCTGGCAGGTTCTCTGATCAAAGGAGTGGATGTGACTTTTGATATGAATGCAGATCAGGATTATTCGTCCGGGTCGGCTACGAATCAGACAGATCTCAATGTAAAAGTTTCGAAAAGCCTGTTCGACGACCGGATACGCGTTACGGTAGGAAGTGATTTTCAATTGCAGGAAACCAACCCGGGGCAGAATGCTACCAATATTGCGGGCGATGTAAGTGTTGATTATAAACTGAGCAAGGACGGTCGTTACATGATCAGGGTATATCGCAATGATCAGTATCAGACAGTCGTTCAGGGGCAGGTTGTCGAAACGGGTGTAAGTTTTATTCTGACTTTCGACTACAATGTATTCCGTGAACTGTTTCAAAATAAAAAAGAGCCGGTCATAGCGCCTCCGAAACATCATAAGCCCGCAGCACCGGCAACCGATAAGCAGTCTACAACAGCAAACCCGCCCACAAAATGAAAAAGAATATTTTCAGAGCGGTGTTTCTCATTTTATTGCCGGTATTATTTTATTCCTGCAGCGAGACCAGCAGCCTGGCAGAAGGGCAGTACCTGTATGACGGAGCGAAAGTTAAAATCAAGGCAGATCCCAGGCTTACCAGAAAAACCACGAAATCATTAAAGCCCGAATTGGAAGGATTACTGCGTCCGAAACCCAATGGCAGTTTTCTTGGTATCAAAGTAAAACTGTTGTTGTATAATTTCGCCGGAAAGCCGACGGGTAAGGGTCTTCGGTATTTTATACGTGAAAAACTGGGGGAGCCACCGGTCATTGCTTCTTATAGTGTAATGGAAAAAAACAGGGCGGTACTTCAAAACCGCCTCGAAAACCGGGGGTTTTTTAAGGATACTGTCATGCTGGATACCGTATATAAGGGAAGAAAGTTAAGTGCGATCTATACTGCTGAAATCGGGAAACAGTATACCATCAATAATGTCGTGTATCCCATCCCGTTAGATTCAGCCGATTCGCTGAGCAGGCAGATACACGGTATGCTTAAAAGATCTCTTTTAAAAAAGGGAGATCCGTATAACCTGGATGTCATAAAAAATGAAAGGGTAAGAATTGATACGCGTTTGAAGCAAAGAGGATTTTATTATTTCAGTCCGGATAATTTATTATTCAGGGTGGACTCTACGGCCGGCGATCATCAGGTGGACATGACACTGATTATAAAAAAGTCAACACCGCCGGAGGCACGGAAAATTTACCGGATCGGGGAGGTGGTCGTTTTTGCAGCTTATGATGTGCATGTGGATACCAGTATGGATGTCAGTACCCTGCCCAAGTACGAGGGTTATACAATCATTGACCCAAAAAAAATGTTCAAGCCGCAAATATTCAGCCGCGCATTAATTTTTAAACCGGGGGATATTTATAACAGAAAGGATCACGATCTGACCCTGAACCGGCTGATCAGTCTGGGTGTATTTAAATTTGTCAAAATCCGTTTTGATGAAAAAGATACTGCAAAGCAGATCCTGAATGCGTATTATTATCTCACGCCCACCGAAAAGAAATCCATCCGCTTTGAAGTATCAGGCCTTACACAATCGGATAATGCAAACGGCGGACAGGTTTCTATTAACTGGCGGAACAGAAATACGTTCAGAGGTGCTGAATTACTTACGAATACGGCGTATATCGGATTTCTGCGACAAAATCTTGGTCACGGACAATATACCAACACATTTAAGTTCGGAGATGATATCAGTTTATTTGTACCCAAAATCATTGGCCCCATTCAGTTTCAGACCAACAGCGGGTTTATTCCCAAAACAAAATTTTCACTCGGATATGAATACTTCAAGGAATCACAGCAATACACCCTGAATTCTTTCAAGGCCAGTGCCGGTTATGTATGGAAAGAAAGTATCACGAAAGAACATGCGCTTGATGTATTCAGGGTAAATCTGGTGAATCCCTCTTATATCGATCCCAGCTATCAGGCGCAGCTGGATACGAATATTGTACTGGCGCGTAGTATTGAGAGAACTTTTATCATTGGTCCTACGTACAATTTTAATTTTAATTCGAACCTCAGACCCAATCGCAATAAAAATAATTTTTATTTTAATGGCAATATCGATTGGTCCTCTAATATCATCGGTCTGGTCACGGGTGCGAATATTGAGAAAACGGGTGTTCAGAAACAAATTTTCAATGTTCCTTTTTCGCAATATATCCGCGGTGAAATAGACTTCCGTCATTATCTGAGTTTTTCAAAAACAACTATCCTCGCCAGCCGGCTGACCGGAGGTGTTGGGTACGCCTGGGGCAACAGTTCAACCATGCCGTTTGTAAAAGAGTTTTTTGCCGGAGGCGCCAATGATATTCGTGCATTCCGGTCGAGGTCACTGGGTCCGGGTACATATTATGCCGGCAACCGGGATACCGCATTCATTGCTGATCAGCCGGGTGATATCAAGATCGAAGCGAATTCGGAGATACGGTTTAAACTTGTTTCGGTTGTGCATTGGGCTTTTTTTGTAGATGCGGGTAATATCTGGACATTACGATACGACAGTTCCCGTGTCGGTTCCCAGTTTAACAGCAACTGGCTGAATCAGATCGGGGTGGGTGTCGGAACCGGTCTCCGGTTGGATATCTCTATCCTGCTGATTCGTCTGGATCTCGGAGTTCCCGTTCGTGAACCCTGGTTAGCGCCGGGAAAGCAATGGGTGTTTGATACGAAAAATACGGTATTGAACTTTGCGATCGGATATCCTTTTTAAGCTTAACGCGTAACGCCTAACGCTTAACGCAATATTGTTTTACAAATCTCAATTACATCACGAGAACGACTGATTTAGAATGCGATTGCCCGGGTATAACACAAACGTTAACCTTTGGCGTTAGGCGTTAAGCGTTAAGCGTTAGGCCTAAAGGGCTACTTGCTTAATCCCCGAGAAAAGTGATTTCCACATCAGGTTAAACATCGACCGGTGAATATCCCTGTCGTAGTCGACGTTGCCGATACGCATTTTGTTATGCTTCGGGTTTGAGTCCTTCAACAATACACCTGCTGCAAGTGTGGGAAAGAATTTGGTTTTGTATTTGTTTTTGTCCTCGTCTTTTTTCAGCAGTTTTACTTTCAGATCATCATACTTCATGAATAGTTTTCCCCGGGCGTGCCTGTTGGTGGCCTCCATATGATATTGCAGCGAGGTAATTTTCCCCTTTTCCAGTTCCGCCAGTGCCATCGGTTTTAATAAGGGATTTAATGAAACGGCATTTATTTCATCCAGTTTCGCATCCAGTTTAAAATTTCCCTGCCGGTCGTTTAAACGCATATTGATATCCGCCGTAAAAGGGGCGGCATTCAGAAAGGAGGATTCAAAATGAAGCCGCATCTGATTTTCTTTTCTGATTGAGTCACGGATATTCGTAACATTTCTTATCGATGCATTCACATGAAAGAAGGCAACTTTCCCGCTGCTGTCTGATTTATCATTTTTTTCCTTGTATTCAATATATGAGTCCCGGACGATTATTTTCTTTATATACAGAGGCAACGATAATTTCATAATCGCCTGCTGGGGATAATCATTGGTTCGGTCAACAGAGTCATGCGGTTTTGATTTGTCCCTGAAAACCCGGATGGATGCATTGGTCAGTATCAGGCTGTCGGCTACAAATTCCTGATGTAACAAAGACTGACGATTGAGATGAACGATATCCATGCTGCCGATAGCGATATTAAAACGGTCTTTAGCATATTTATTTGCGCTGGCAAAAGCAGTTTCAGATTGAGAAGGAATTAATCTGATCTGTTCTGTGTGCAGCTGACCCGTCTGGCTTTTATAATCCAGTCCCATTATCCGGAAGTCATATACATTATTCTTAGTGGGTACTTCCAGCTGATTGCAGTGTATGGCCTGCTCATTTGAAAATAACATCCGGCTGCTGTCATTTTTAGTGACACTATCGATCGCGATACCTGCAAACCGTATGCTGAGGCCCTGGGCCTTGCAGCGAATATTTTTTGAATCCTTATCAACGAGGGTGAGACGGGCATTTTCAAGCACCACGCTGTCAGCGGAAATGCTGTTGAGATTTCCCAGCAGCTGCCTGTATTGTTCTGAAGCAAGAATACTTTTAAAATCCGGTTGTTTCTCATTTTTGCTCTTCCCCATACGAATTTCAATCTCGGCATTTTGAATCCGGATGATGTGGGCGCTGATTTCTTTATTCAGCAGCGCCTTCGGCGTTTTTACACCTGAAATAATGAGTTTGGGTATTCTGATAAAAAAAATGGACTCCGGAGCTTTTTTCTCTTCCCGGAGTTTCAGGTATATGAGACTGTCCGGAATCAGTTCAACATCTTCGGCCGAAATATTTCCCAGCGCTTCGTCTATGACGAGATGCTGGTAACTAAGCTGGTAAAGTCCCTTTGATTTGCCGGTTACGAGGTTGTCAAGTTTTTTGTTAACGAGATTGTATTTGTAATTTCTCCAGATGAAAAAACCAATAGTGAGGACGATCAGCAATATGCCGGATAAAATGTAAAAAAGCCGTGATCGATGGAAAGCCCTTTTTTCAGCCATTTACTCGAAAATTGAAAATGAACGATTTGAAAACCACTGGAGAAATAAATTGTTGCAGCAGACATCTTCAACGGATTTTTTGCTGGTAATATAATATTGTAATAGCCTTGATTTAAACAGGAGGATTGGAATCGGTAAAAACTGGTTTTCGTTTAAATAGGAAGATTGGATCAGTATTGTAATGTCCTAACTATAAACAAAAGAGTTGGGACCGGTAATGAAATGGTTTTCATTTAAATAGGAAGATTGGATCAGTATTGGATGTCCCACTATACATAGACGGATTGGGACCGTTATGAATGTCCTTAATTTGAAAAGGAAGACTGGGATTGATGTTTTACTTCAGCCGGAATCTTTTGAAAGGCCAGGCCTGCTTCATGATGTGTGAGATGAAACCAGCGGAAAATCTTATTCTTCACCTGAGTCAGCATCGCTTTTGTGGATGTCTTGCCAGTCGCAGTCTCAACATATTCCGCATGGGACATTTGCACCTTAATAAGGACGGTCTCATCAAAACGCGCCTGTTGTTTAATGGTCTCATGCAGACATTCCGCATTATTTATTTCTTCGGGATCATTTACCAGGAAGGCCTTACCCATAATCTTCAGATAATAATCCCGTCCTTTTCTGAAGAAATCAAGTTTTACCGGAAATGTTTTATCGAAAGCATGAATCAGTTGCGCGGGTTTGGGAATTACAAACCAGAGCTGACCCAGTTCGTCGGCCTGAAGTACTTTGATAACGCAGCTGGGTATTTTTAAAACGGCATCGCTTAAGGAAAAAAATAAAGCGTTTTCGAGATCCATTACTTTCTCTTCGATGAATGTGAGTGGAAGGTATCCGGACATTATTTTTCGTTTCAGTGAAAGGTTCAAAAGCGGTACCAAAGAATTTGTCCGGTCCCGGGGCGGGAATCCTTCATTAAATAATTTGTAATCAGCACTTAGCGAAAAAAGATTAGATTGCCAATCGCATTTAAAATGCCGGGGAATTAGAAAAAACGAGTAAAGAATTCCCCAACTATTGAAGTTTTTTGGAATCGTAAGACATAAACCGATGGCATGAAATTGCAATAAAAGAAACAACACATACTATGCAGGCCAATTTCTTCAAAAAATCATGGCGGATACTGGTAAGAAGCTTTAATCATTTTATTGACCTGAACGGATTAAAATTAAGTGCTGCTCTTTCTTATTATACTGTGTTTTCCATCGCTCCGTTACTGATAGTCATCATTTCACTGGCTGCTGTTTTATATGGTCGTGATGCTGTGGAAGGCAGGGTGTATCACCAGATCAGTGGTTTGGTGGGTAGTAATGCGGCACTTCAAATACAGGATATTATCCGCAATACGCAGAATTCCAGTCACGGCAAACTGGGTGGGTTAATCGGAACGATTATCCTGATCATCGGTGCTTCGGGTGTTTTTTCAGAAATTCAAAGCTCCATAAATTATTTGTGGTCCATTCCTACGCCCAAGAAAAAGATCTTCCTGATGGCTTTACTCAGAAGGCTCATATCACTTTCCCTTTTGATCGGGGTTGCGTTTCTGCTGCTGGTTTCACTAGCTGTGAATGCACTTCTGGATATTCTCAGTGACCGTTTGAAGGACTTATTCAGCGAATCATTGCTGAATGTTTTTTATTTTGTCAACCTCGGACTAATATTATTTGTAATCAGTTCAATGTTCATGCTGATTTTTAAGATATTGCCGGATTCCACCATTTCGTGGAAAAATGCATTTATCGGTGCGCTGGTTACATCGATACTTTTCCTGATCGGGAAATTCATCATTGGATTTTACCTGGGACATTCAAAAATCGGCGTTACGTTTGGCACAACAGCTTCTATCGTAATTTTGATGTTGTGGATATATTATTCTTCGATCATTTTATATTTCGGCGCCTGTTATACGGCCGCCCTGGCCGATGCGCGGGGGCATCCCATCCGCGGGCGCAATGCAAATGAACCGGAGGTTAAATAAGGTCTGGTATTTTTATTTGTTCATGTTATAAATCCGTTATTCTGATTTGAAAGTCAATATTACACCCATTCAGGAATTCATATCCCAGCTGCGTATTTCGTTTCTGGGAGATGATCTTATGCATAAATACGACGACGAAAAGGCGCCGATACGTTCCGAGCTTTTTAGTCTGGAACAACTGGAAAGTTATGCCCGCACACTCGCGAAAAGCCACCAGCTGACTGTAGATAAGCCTTCTGAACAGTTGCTGAAAAGGCTGGCTGAGAATGAAGAAATCCTGCTGGAAGTGCACAACCTGCTCACCGCTTCTGTAAAAGAAAATAAAAGGATTACGCCGGCCGGAGAATGGTTGCTCGATAATTTTTATCTGATCGAAGAACAGATCTATACCGGCAAAAAACATTTGCCCAAAGGATATAGCAAGGGACTGCCGCAACTGGCCAGGGGTCCTTCCGCGGGATTACCGCGCGTGTATGATCTGGCCGTTGAGCTGATTGCGCATAGCGATGGACGTGTGGATCTGAAAAGCCTGAACAGTTTTACAGCCGCTTATCAGCTGGAGTCGGAATTGAAATTGGGAGAACTATGGGCCATACCGATCATGCTGCGGCTGGCTCTGATTGAAAATCTGCGCAGACTGGCGGCATTGATTGCAAAGAACCGGATCAATAAAAATCTTGCGGATTACTGGGCGGATCAGATGACTGAGACGGCTGAAAAAGATCCGAAAAGTCTGATCCTGGTCATCGCCGACATGGCGCGATACGGGCCACCGATGGAAAGTTCTTTTGTTGCTGAACTGACCAGAAGACTGGTCGGAAAGGGCGCTGCATTTTCCTTACCGATCAGCTGGATCGAACAAAGACTTTCAGAGAAAGGGATGACCAGTGACGAACTGGTGCATGTTGAAAATCAGAAACAGGCGGCCGACCAGGTATCAATCAGCAACAGTATTGGAAGCCTTCGTTTTTTAAGCAGCAATAACTGGAGGGATTATGTAGAAAATATAAGTGTTGTAGAAAATATTCTGAAAACAGAAAATGCGGGTATCTATCCGCTGATGGATTTTCATACCAGGGATGAATACCGGCACAGCGTTGAAAGGATTGCGAAAGCAAGTCTCAAGGCTGAATCCTTTATTGCGCAGATGGCTCTTACGAAAGCCAATGAAGGTCTTATTTCCAGGCCCGATTATCCCCGGGCGGGCCATCTCGGTTATTATCTGATTGGCAAAGGGACAAAACAGCTGATCCGGGATTCAGATGCGCATTTTTCTTTTGGAGAAAGACTCGTCGGGGTTTTCAAAAAGATTCCGCTGCTGTTGTATATCGGATCTTCATTATTCGTGGCTGCGGTGATGGTTGGAACACTGATCATCCGCGCATGGGAGGACGGTTTCAGGGATCCATGGGTTTTGTCGACGATCGCATTCGTTTGCCTGATCGGTTGCAGCCAGTTATCCATTTCGCTGATCAACTGGATCAGTACCCTGATCATTCGTCCTTTGATTCTTCCCCGGATGGATTTTTCGGAAGGCATTCCTGAAAATTCGCGCACGCTGGTTGTAATACCCTCGATGTTCAATGATTTAAAAGAACTGGAAGATCTGATGGAAAACCTGGAAGTACGTTTCCTGGCAAACCGCGGTCCTAATATTCATTTCGCCCTGCTCACCGATTTCAAGGATGCGAAGGAAGAAATTTTACCCGGTGAACAGGAATTATTAAGTACAGCCAGAACCCGGATTGAAGAGCTGAATAACAAATACGGAAAATCCAATAATGAAATATTTTTCATTTTTCACAGGCCGAGAAAATATAATGCAAAAGAAAAAGTGTGGATGGGTTATGAACGAAAAAGAGGGAAGCTTGCTGAAATGAATGCGTTACTCCGGGGAACCGGAAGAGAAAAGTTCATCATGATCGTGGGCGATTCATCTGTGTTTGAACAAATAAAATATGTGATCACCCTGGATACGGACACGCAACTGCCCAGAGATGCCGCATGGAAGATTACGGGCACGATGGCGCATCCCATGAATCATCCGCATTTCAGTGAAAAGAAACAACGCGTTACGGAAGGTTACGGTATTCTGCAACCCAGAGTGGCCGTGAGTCAGCCTTCCAATGAAAGTACACCCTTCGCCAGAATGCATGGAAATGAACCGGGCATTGATCCGTATACCCGTGCCATATCAGATGTATATCAGGATCTGTTTGGGGAAGGATCTTTTATCGGAAAAGGTATTTATGATGTGGATGCATTTGAAAAAGCGATCGGTGAACGATTTCCTGAGAACCGGATACTGAGTCATGATCTGCTGGAAGGCAGTTATGCCCGGTGCGGATTGCTGAGTGATGTACAGTTATACGAGGCGTATCCTGTCCGTTACAATGTTGATATGAAACGCAGACATCGCTGGATCCGTGGTGACTGGCAAATTGCATCCTGGATGCTTCCGTGGGTGCCGGGTCCCGGAAAGAAAATTCGAAAAAACCCTATATCCCCATTATCAAAATGGAAAATATTTGATAACATCCGCCGCAGTCTGTTGCCGCTGGCGCTGCTGGCTATGTTACTTTTTGGATGGATTTACTCTCATTCACCCGTGTTTTGGACACTGGCCGTTCTGAGCATATTGTTATTGAATTCAGTGATCAGTTTTTTCTGGGAGATCTGGCAAAAGCCGGAAGACGTTCATACGTTGCCGCATATTGTTATGAGCTTTCATTATACGATTCAGCATTTTCTCGGTCAGCTATTCCTGTTAATTACGATCCCTTATGAGGCTTTCGTGTATGCAGGTGCCATTTGGAGAACGAACTGGCGCATGATTATAAGTCACCGGCACCTTTTGCAATGGAACCCATCACAAAATCTGATGGGACGTACGAATAAAAATCTGTTTCAGACATATATAGAAATGTGGTTCCCGGTTCTGCTGGCCATTGGTGTATTTGAATGGCTGCAATATAAACAGTCGGAAGGCATCGGCATCAGTCTTCCATTCCTGATTGCCTGGATGATATCACCGGCCATTGCCTGGAAAATCAGTTTGCGGGATAAGAGTAAAGTCGTTGACCTGAATGAAAGCCAGAAATTATTTCTTCATAAACTGTCAAGAAAAACATGGGCATTCTTTGAAACATTTGTCGTGGCAGGGGATAACTGGCTTCCGCCGGATAACTATCAGGAGAGTCCTGTTGAACGCATTGCTCATCGCAC
The DNA here is from genome assembly GCA_963759335.1 of uncultured Bacteroidota bacterium. Classification (GTDB taxonomy): domain Bacteria; phylum Bacteroidota; class Bacteroidia; order Chitinophagales; family Chitinophagaceae; genus Puia. The sequence goes on along the minus strand of CAVWYU010000015.1, from coordinate 138,874 downwards.
GTCACCCACAAATATTGGTCTATCGCTGCTGACCAATCTGACGGCTTTTGATTTTGGATATATACCCATGCAGGTTTTGCTCATCAGGGTTTCGAATACGATGCAAACCCTCCAGAAAATGGAACAGTATCAGGGACATTTTTATAACTGGTATGATACCCAAAGTCTGTTACCGCTTCCTCCGAATTATATTTCTACGGTTGATAGTGGAAATATGGCCGGCCATCTCATTACATTAAAACAGGGACTTCTGATGCTGGCGGACAAACCGGTGATCTCTGATCAGATGTACCGGGGATTGCAGGTTACGCTGGAAATAGTAAAAGATAAGATGGGAACCCGGAAGGGAACTGAAATACTGGAACAAAAAATTACCGCCGCCCTTGCAATAGAAAACCGGTCGGTTCAGGAATTGTTTAAAGAACTGCAATCATTATTACAGGAAGCAGAAACACTGACAGGATTGTTCAATGATGATTCGGAGTCAGCCTGGTGGGCGGATGCTTTTGCAAACCAGGTGAGGGATGCTTTTAACGACTTACATGAATCCTATCCCTGGCTGACGATCACTCAATTTCCGGAGCGTTTTAAAATTCTGGAAGAATCTGTATCAGGTCAACTGACATTACAGGAACTGGCCAGTCTGGAAATTTCCCTGCTTCCGCAGATACACATATTTGACGAAGAAGATTTGCCGGCTGAAGACAAATCCTGGCTGGATATATTCCGTAAACAGCTGATCGAAACCAGCCGTCGTGCAAAAGAAAGATTGCTCCATATTCAGTCGCTGAGCAGGCTTAGTGAAGAATTCGCGAACCTGCAGTTTGACTTTTTGTATGATAAATCGCAAAGACTTTTATCCATTGGATATAACGTAACAGATCATCGAAGGGATAATGGTTTTTATGACCTGCTTGCATCGGAGTCGAGACTGACTATTTTTCTGGGTATTGCGCAGGGAAAACTGCAACAGGATACCTGGTTTGCCCTGGGCCGTCAGCTGACCAATCCGGGTACTTCACCGGTTCTTGTATCCTGGAGCGGTTCCATGTTTGAATATCTGATGCCTCAGCTGGTGATGCCCAGCTATGACAACACACTACTGGATCAGACCAATAAATCTGTTGTTCAGAAACAAATCGAATACGGCAAAAAAAGAAATGTACCCTGGGGTGTTTCGGAGTCGGGTTATAATCTCGTTGATGTAAATCTGAATTATCAATACCGTGCATTCGGCGTTCCCGGGCTCGGGTTGAAACGCGGGCTGGGCGAGGATCTTGTGATTGCTCCGTATGCAACCGTCATGGCGTTGATGGTACTTCCGGAACAGGCGACAGAAAATCTGATGGATTTGGAAAAAGCCGGATTTGGAGGAAGGTATGGTATGTATGAAGCGGTTGACTATACACCCGCGAGGTTAACCCGTGGCCAGTCTCATGCGGTTGTCAGATCATTCATGGCGCATCACCAGGGGATGTCGTTTCTTTCTCTATCCTATCTGCTGCATGATAAACCCATGCAGAAGCGGTTTGAAAATGAAGCACAGTTCAAGGCCATTATGTTGTTGTTGCAGGAAAGAGTTCCTCATGCAACCGAGTTTTATTCTCCCACAGTGCATGTGGCCGATACCAGCGTAACCGAGCAGGAAGTACAGATGCGCATCATCCGCACGCCATCAACGGCATTACCGGAGATCCAGATGCTGTCTAACGGTCGCTACTATGCGATGGTTACGAATTCCGGCAGCGGGTACAGCCGCTGGAAAGATATTTCTGTTACGCGCTGGCACGAAGACGCGACGATTGATAATACGGGCATCTTTTGTTATATCAGGGATCTGGACAATGAAAGCAGCTGGTCGGCGGCATTCCAGCCTTCTCTCAAAACGGCCGAATCCTATGAAGTTGTCTTCTCACAGGGGCGCGCAGAATTCAGAAGACTGGAACAAAATTTTGAAACCCATACGGAAATTGTAGTTTCTTCAGAAGACGATGTGGAAATGCGCCGTGTGCATATCAGTAATCGCAGCCGCAGAAAAAGAACACTGGAAGTAACCAGCTATGCTGAAGTTGTACTTACCACGGCAGCTGCTGATGCAGCTCATCCTGCTTTCAGCAATCTGTTTGTGCAAACAGAAATTCTTCCGCAACGGGATGCAATCCTCTGCACACGAAGACCGAGAGGAGCAGGGGATCCGCAACCCTGGATGTTCCATCTTATGAAAGTGCACAATGCCACAGATATCAGGGATGTTTCTTTTGAAACGGACCGATCCATATTTATCGGGAGAACACGCACTGTTCATGAACCGGATGCATTGAGTAAAAACATGCCGCTTTCAAATTCTCAGGGCGCGGTACTCGATCCGATCGTTGCCATCCGTTATCGCTTTACGATTGAAGCGCACGACTCTGTTACGATTGACATGGTAATCGGTATGGCGGAAAATAAAGAAGCCTGCACATCACTGGTGGAAAAATATCAGGACAGGCCGCTGACGGACCGGGCCTTTGAACTTGCCTGGACGCACAGTCAGGTCGTTTTGCGTCAGATCAATGCAACAGAGGCTGATGCGCAATTATATTCGAAACTGGCGAGCTCTGTCATATTTGCCAATCCTGCATTGAGGGCTGATGCATCGGTCATCATCAGAAATCGCCGCGGCCAGAGCGCTCTGTGGAGTTATTCTATTTCGGGTGACCTGCCGATTGTGTTATTACAGATCCAGGACATTGCCAATATGGAACTGGCGCGTCAGATGGTACAGGCGCATGCCTATTGGCGTTTAAAAGGATTAATGGTTGATCTGGTGATATGGAATGAAGATTTTGGCGGATACCGGCAGGCGCTGCAAAATGAATTGCTGAGTCTGATTTCTCCGGGGATCATCAGCGATGTAAAAGATAAACCGGGCGGTATATTTATCAGGTCCGGTGAACAGGTATCACAGGAAGACCGGGTTTTATTCCAGGCCGTTTCACGTATTATTCTGTCGGATAGTTTTGGAACGCTTGAAGACCAGGTTAAACGCAGAAGCAAAGTGAAACCGGTGATTCCATATTTTACACCAACGAAATTTTATGCTTCACAGGAATCTTCTTTGGAACAACCAAAGGATCTCGTGTTCTTTAACGGAATGGGCGGTTTTACAGCAGACGGATCGGCCTATCATATCCTGACCAGCGCAGAAAAACCAACACCGGCTCCCTGGTGTAACGTGCTTGCAAATCCTTTATTCGGAACGGTTATTTCTGAAAGCGGGCAATCATACAGCTGGATGGAAAATGCGCATGAATACAGAATAACTCCCTGGAATAATGATTCCATTTCGGATCTCTGCGGTGAAGCATTTTATATCCGCGATGAAGAAAGCGGGAAGTACTGGTCACCGGCGCTGTTACCTACACCCGGAAAATCAGGGTATCAGTGTATTCATGGATTCGGGTACAGCGAATTCCGTTTCGCAGAAGATGGAATTTTTTCTTCCATGACGGTATTTGTTGATCCCGAAGATCCGGTTAAATACATCTTGTTCAGGATAAAAAATGCATCCGGAAGAACGAGAAAATTATCCGTCACCGGTTATGTGGAATGGGTGCTGGGCGATCTCAGATCAAAAACGGCGATGCAGATTACTACGGAGATCAATCAGGAAACCGGTATACTGCTTGCCGGAAATGCTTACAACAGTGACTTCGGGAGTTATGTCAGTTTCTTTGACGTGGATGATAATACAAAAACTTTTACGAGCGACCGCACAGAATTTCTGGGAAGAAACGGAACGTATAAAAATCCGGAAGCCATGGGGAAGGCGAAATTATCCGGAAGAATCGGAGCTTCCCTGGATGCATGCGCTGTACTGCAATCGGCGATGGATCTGACGGATTCAGAAGAAAGAACACTCGTGTTCCGGCTGGGTGCCGGGAAAGATCAGTATAGTGCTGTGCAGACAGCAAAGAAGGCCAGGGGATCCATAAACGCGACAGAAGCTTTGACACGCGTAAAAGAATTCTGGAATAAAACACTCTCTGCAGTAAAAGTGGAAACTCCGGATCCTGCCATCAATTTCATTTTTAACGGATGGCTGAATTATCAAACACTGGCATCCCGCATTTGGGGAAGAAGTGGTTTCTATCAATCCGGTGGTGCATTCGGTTTCCGTGATCAGCTCCAGGATGTTTTGTCGTTACTGCATTCAAGGCCGGATCTGGTGAAACAACAAATACTGTTAAGCTCGTCCCGGCAATTTCGTGAAGGTGATGTGCAGCACTGGTGGCATCCGCCCATGGGACGGGGCGTGCGTACAACCTGTTCGGATGATTACTTATGGCTGCCGTATGTTGTATCGCGTTATGTGAAACATACAGGAGATGAAACGATACTGGATGAACAGGTAAAATTTATTGAAGGAAGGTTGTTGAATCCGGGAGAGGAATCCAACTACGAATTACCTGCCATTTCAAATCAGTCGCAGATATTATATGAACATTGTAAACTTTCCATTCAGCACGGACTTCATTTTGGATCGCATGGGTTGCCGCTGATCGGATCAGGAGACTGGAACGACGGAATGGACAAAGTGGGAAATGAAGGGAGAGGAGAAAGCGTGTGGCTTGCATTCTTTTTATACGATGTGCTGAGCCGCTTTCAGGTTGTTGCCCATGCCAGGAAGGATCTTGAATTTGCAGAACAATTGCAGAAGGAATCTCTTCAGCTCCGGAAGAATATTGAATCAAATGCCTGGGACGGAAGCTGGTATCTGCGCGCCTATTTTGATGACGGAACACCCCTGGGATCATCGAAAAATGAAGAATGTAAAATTGATTCGATACCACAAAGCTGGTCGGTGATTTCCGGAGCGGGAAATACTTCTCATAGCCGGACGGCCATGCAGTCGGCGTATGATCACCTGGTGAAAAAAGAAATCTCGGTGATTCAATTATTTGATCCGCCCTTTGACCATGCTATTCCAAACCCCGGATATATTAAAGGGTATCTGCCCGGTGTGCGTGAAAACGGGGGACAATATACGCATGCCGCGATCTGGCTTATTATGGCTTCTGCCGCATTGGATGACAAACAGCGCACCTACGAACTGATCCAGATGGTGAACCCGCTGAATCATGGTTCTACGGCGGCGGGAATAAAAAAATACAAAACAGAACCTTATGTGATCGCCGCGGATGTTTATGCGGTTGACAACCACGAAGGAATGGGAGGATGGACATGGTATACCGGCTCGGCGGGATGGATGTATCAATTGCTGGCTGAATCCTTTTTTGGACTCAGCAGAACCGGGAACAGGCTGACTATAAAACCCTGCGTACCCGATAGCTGGAATTCATTTAAGATTAAATACGTATTCGTGGATACAGAATATCACCTGTATTTTGACAGAGACAATGCTTCCGAAGAAATGACCATTTCTGTAGATGGAGTCAGTCAGAATTCCAATGATGTGTTTTTGCTAAATGACCAGACGGTGCATGATATCAGGATTAGCCTTCCATCTTTAAGCCTAAAGCCGAAAGCCCAAAGCCTAAAACTGATTTAAGAATTAAAGCCGAAAGCCTAAAGCCAAAGCCTAAAACTGATTTAAGAAAATTAGTGTGGTGAATTATAAGCCTAAAGCCGAAAGCCCAAAGCCTAAAACTGTTTTAAGCTTTTGGCTTTCGGCTTTGAGCGTTAAGAAGCTTTTTTCTTTTTTGTTGAAAGACTTTCCTTTAACTGATCCATCAGATCCTTTGACTTGCTGTGTACAATCCGAAGAGGGGCGGGTTGCAGTTTTTTACCTTTCGCTTTTGCCTGAATCACCTTCAGCAGTTCGGCAGAATATGTGTCTTTATACTTTGAAATATCAAATTTATCGGACAGTTGATCGATCAGTGCAATGGCCATTTTCATTTCAGCAGCTGAAACAGTTGATTTGCCGGGGATATCAAGTTCAGTCATTTCCCTGATCTCCTGTTCAAAACGAATTCCCTGTAACAGGATGGCATTCTCCATGGGTTTCAGTACGCAAAGCGATTCCTTGGTTCGCATTACAAAATTACCCACGCCCACTTTGCCGGTTTTTTTCAATGCCTCCCGCAAAAGCGCATATGCTTTTACTCCGGATTTCTGCGGTTCCAGATAGTAGGGTGTTTCATAAAAAATACTCTGGATTTCATTCTCCTTTACAAACTCTACGATCTCTATGATCTTTGATTTTTCGGGACTTGCTTTCTGGAAATCCTCGTCGTCAAGAATTACATACTTGCCGTTATAGTCATAGGCTTTCACAATATTTTCCCAGGTCACTTCCCGGCCACTATCCTCATTGACTCTTTTAAAGCGGATCTTTGCATGATCCTTTTTATCGAGCATATCCAGGTCCAGGTTACTGTCCTGTGTAGCACTGAAAATCCGGACCGGTATATTCACCAGCCCAAAACCAATGGCTCCTGTCCATATCGCGCGCATAGTAGTATGTTTAAGTAGGTTAAACTCTAAAATCTTGCCATCTTATGCTTAGAGCGTAAAGCATAAAACGTAAAGCATTTCAGGCAATGTTGGTTATTCTTTTATTAAAGCAGAAAATAGGGTTGGCTATGGAATAGTTTCTTACACATTAAACTCATACTGCTTTAAGCTTTGCGCTTCACGCTTTATGCTTAATTTAAGTATTTATTCAAATCCGTCAAACTAATGGGTTTCTCCCATATTCTGACCGAGGTTAATTTGTCTGAGAAACTCTGATCATACTTGTAAGCGCTGATCAGGTTGATGCGTGTGTTTGGGAAGTTCTTACAGATATATTCTGTTTTTTCCCAGCCAAGCCCGTCCGGTAAATTGTTGTCCAGAAAAATAATATCAGGTCTGATCATCTCCAGGTTTTTCATCCCTTCTTCCAGTGTATGAAATATATGTACTTCATAATTCTTTCTGATGAAATAATTTTTCATGAGCAGACAAAAATCTGTCTCGTCATCAATTATGAGCACGCGTTCAATGGAGTTTTGCTGATTTGCCATTCAGTATTTTACACGTATACAAACGGGGGTTATTGTAGCAGCATTCAAATATAACAACAGTTTATAAAATTTATCCTATTACTGAGGGTTTTTTATTGTAGAAATTCATCTACATGATATGAATACCATTAAAAAGAATTGATAAAATTAACCAGAGTTCGGGGCTGGCATGAATTTGCTATTTGATCTCTATAGTATTATTCAACCTACAATTTATTTTATGAGCAGTTTATTGTATCTCATTGCGGTTATCCTCATCATTGGCTGGATACTTGGGTTTTTTGTATACAGCGCAGGGGGATTGATTCACATTCTGTTGATTATTGCAATTGTGGCCCTGATATTGGGAGTTATCCGGAGAGCGTAAATGAATCGTTTTCGGTATAGTGCTCATCCGCTATGCCGGATGGGCATTTTACTTTTAGGCATTTTTAACCATTAAATTTATTTTATGAATATCATCGAAACCATTCAAAAGAATCTGGGATTTGAGACTTTAAAGAAAATAGATCCGAATACACAGGAAACGACAGGAGAAGATACTGCCATGGGCAATAGCGCGGTTGCACAGGCCGGGATTCCTGCCATTTTACTGGGCATATATAATAAACTGGAAGAACATCCCGACCTGAATGTTTTACAGGCAGAAAAGGGCCGTTTATTGGAATGTGTCTTTGGCAAGTCTACGGGCCTGGTCGTTCATCAGATAGAATTATATTCTAAAGTCCGGGATAAACATATTGCCCAGCAGCTGGAACATATTGCGCTGGAATGTCTGCGTGTTGTTAAAGAATGTGTCGGGACCAATACGGATGAAAATCATATCAGAGCGTTTGTGGCAAAGAATAAACCGGATACCTTGTTGTATCTGCCGCCCTCCCTGGAATTAGGAACTATTTTAAAAAACAATAATCTGGATGACCGGACGGGAAAAATGGAAGGGCCGGTATCAACATTTATGCATAAAGTGGAGAAGGCATTTAATACCACTACTTCGGGTTCGCATTGATACGGAATCTGCAGGTGATTATGCTTGCAAAAAGGTATATGATGCCCCTTAGGATGGCATCGATAAAAATGGAATCCTGCAGGTGGTTAAGCTTTCAGATAAAGTAAAACGTTCTTCATTATGATAGCCCATATTGAGAAGAAATGCCATATATATTTGTGTTGAGCCGTGTGGGTTCAGAATGCATTATTGCATTTCGCAAAAGACAGCGAACAGAGTGATGAGTGAAATCAGATACAGTATTCTTTAGAATAAAAGTAATGCGAACAGAGTGATGAGTGAATTCAGATACAATGTTCTTTAGAATAAAAAGACTTACTTTTTTAAATTCAGGTCTTTGGGGTGCTTTTTAAAAAGCCGGTCGATGAGTCCACCGGCTTTTTCTTTTATCTTTTCTGCATTCTGAGATACGATCCCTGCCATGCCCCATTGTATAGCTTTACCGATTGTTTTTCCTATAAAGCCATTGGTTCTGCCGAGTATGAGTTTACGGCTTAACAGGCCGGAACCCAGTCCAATCAGTGCATTGAACAATTCTCCTTTGTGTTCAGATGAAAATACTGAACGAACTCCATTCTTCACGAGATTGAGCGGTTTAAGGTCTTCAGAAACTTCAGCGAAAGTTTCTCCGATTTCTCTTTTCTGAGCGGCTGCTTTTAATTCAAGTGCAGCGATCGCTTCTGCCAGTTCCTCTGAATTTGTTATTGGTTTCTTCATGGGGTTATTTCAGCATTTTACTGATCAGTTCATTGGCAATCGGAGTTTTGATCCATTTCTCCCTCTTCACATAAATGACGAGCAAAATGACAGCAAATAATCCTCCCATGATAAAAAAACCATAGTGATAGGCGCCGAGCATTTTACCCAGGAAAAGTGCTACGGCCAGACTTACAAAAAGTATCAGCAGGAAAGAAACAAAAATCATGGAAACCGTAACAACCACCGTCGATAAAATATCGGCCGATTTGTCAATGGTTTTTAGTTTAGTCAGCTCGATTTTTGTTTCCAGATAATCTTTCGACTGATCTATGAGTGTTTTAAGAGATTCGGTGTAGGTCATATTTATTTATTAAGCTAAGATACCTACTTTAAAATACCCTGTACTCTTCCCTGCAACTGATCTATGAATTCACCAAACTTTCCTTTTAAATCATCCGTCAGTCCGTTTCCTTTTTTCAGTAATTTCCGGCTGGTCTCACGTCCCTGTTTGGTATTCAGTATTATGGCGATTGTTACGCCGGCTGCGATTCCCGTTAGTACTCCCGCAACAATTTTTCTATTATTCATAAAATTAATTTACCAGACTAATTCGAAAATCAGGCCACTTATAAGCGCAAAGCGTAAAGCGCAAAGCGTAAAGCAATATTACTCGCAGAAAGTTACTGTTCACAGAAGAATACAAGGAAAAACCATGGTTCTTACATTAAATGCTTTACGCCTTCCGCTTTACGCCCTACGCTTAGATGGGTACTTATTTCTACGGTTAACCGATATAGTGCAAGTTACAGTCTTAAAATGTAAGGGCATGATCTTCTAACTAGACGCAATACAAAAATATCAACATGGCTTCTGCTGAAAGTCAAATGCCCGCCTGGGCACCTTTTAAATCAACCATTCAGGGCGCGGGCGATTTCTTCCTGTTTTATATAAGATTCATAAAAGAAACATTTAAACGTCCTTTCGAATGGAGAGAATTCCTGGTTCAGTGTTATAAGATGGGAAACAAGTCACTTCCTCTGGTACTTATTACCGCCTTTATTATGGGTTTGGTTTTAACACTACAAACCAGGCCTTCCCTGATAAACTTTGGCGCTGAGGCCTTATTGCCCGGCATGGTCTCGGTGTCTGTTATCAAGGAGATCGGTCCGGTTATTACCGCTATCATCTGTGCGGGTAAAATCGGCAGCCGTATCGGGGCTGAACTTGGCTCGATGAAAGTTACCGAGCAGATAGATGCTATGGAAGTGTCCGCCATCAATCCATTTCGTTTTCTCGTAGTTACCCGAGTACTGGCTGCAACCCTGATGCTTCCTATTCTGGTGGTTTTTGCAGATACCATTTCCATTTTTTCATCCTACCTCGCTTATAATATTCACGGGGAAATGTCCCTGACCAGTTATTTTAATGCGGCACTTTCCAAGCTGGACTGGGTTGATATTATTCCTTCTATCATTAAATCTGTTTTATTCGGCACGGCCATCGGCCTGATCGGATGTTACAAGGGATTTACCGTGGAGGGAGGAACTGCGAGTGTGGGCACTGCTGCAAATTCTTCCGTCGTTACAGCCTCCCTGGCGATATTTTTTATTGATATGATTACAGTACAGGTAACGGACATTCTATAAAATGGGAGGAAATATGGAGATCGAAAATGTAGTCAGTATTAAGGGACTGGGTAAATCGTTTAAGGATAAACATATTCTTAAGGATATTAATCTTGATATTCAAAAGGCAGAAAATGTAGTTGTCCTGGGTAAGTCAGGATCCGGCAAGTCTACGCTGATCAAATGTATGATCGGACTGATGGAACCGGATGAAGGTGAGATCTGCATATTTGGACAGGACATGGCGGATATCAATTATGATGAACTCAACAGATTTCGCACGCGTATCGGATTCCTGTTTCAAAGCGGTGCATTATATGATTCCATGACGGTTTATGAGAACCTGGCTTTTCCGCTTCGTCATCATAAAAAAGAAATGGGAAAGGAAAAACTGGATGAGCTGATTCGCGAAGTGCTGGAAAATGTAGGTCTGCCGGAAGCCGGGAACATGATGCCTGCTGAGCTTTCGGGAGGTATGAGCAAACGAATCGGACTTGCGCGCACACTGATTCTAAAACCGGAAATCATGTTATATGATGAACCGACTACGGGTCTGGATACGGCGACGGCAAAGGAGATCAGCCAGCTGATTGTGGACTTGCAACGGAAATATAAAATTTCGTCATTGATCATCACCCATGATATCGCCTGTGCGAAGATGGTCGCTGACCGCGTGGTGATGCTAAAAGAAGGCGTCATCATCGCTGAGGGCAGTTATGATGACATGGAAAATAACAGTGACGAATGGATTAAATCTTTTTTCTCTTAAAACATTAAACGTGCATAATATGAAAACCAGCGGCGGGCTTAAATGGAAACTCGGATTATTTATTGTGGCAGGTTTAATACTTCTGGTATTCGGCCTTTTCTTCATAGGGAAACAAAAAAATCTCTTTGTTTCTGTTTTCCAGATACGGGCCGTATTTAATAATGTAAGCGGTCTGAAAGTAGGCAATAACGTACGCTTCGGCGGAATAGGCGTCGGTACGGTGGATGGTATTCAGCTGCTGAACGATACGTCGGTGCAGGTTAACATGAATATTAAATCGGAGGTCAGAAAATTTATTAAGCAGGATGCCAGTGCCAGTATCGGATCAGACGGCCTGGTGGGTGACCGGGTGGTGTTGATTTCTCCGGGCTCCATGAGCCGGGAACCGGTAAAGGACAATGAAATTCTGGTGTCCCGCGCGCCTGTGGAAACAGAACAAATTATGGCCGGTTTAAAAACATCTGCCGACAATGCGGCCATCATTACACAGCAGCTGTCGGAAATTGTCTATAAAGTAAACCACGGCCGTGGTATTATTTCCAGACTGCTGGGAGATTCCAGTATGGGTAATAACCTCAATGCAACCATGGTAAATCTGAAGAAAGGCTCTGCGGGTCTTAACGAAAACATGGAAGCTGCCAAGCATAACTTTCTGCTCAAAGGCTATTTTAAAAAGAAGAAAAAAGAAGAGGATAAGAAGAAAAAAGAACTGGAAGATCAGAAGAAAGAAGCCGACGAAAAGAAAAAGGAAGATCTGGAAAAAAAGCAGGCTGCTAAGGAAACCACGGAAAAATCAAAATAACTGCAGAAATACAGGATTGTCCAAAATATTGCAGTTTCCCCAATTTGGGGAAATAATTCCCCCAAAACTATTAGATTTGAAAAAATAACGGTATTTTCAGGGGGAAGTTTTTTGGTGTTTTATTTGTTTTCATAAGTGAAACCAAAGATCATCGCATGCTTAATCAGCTTCAGTCTCAAAAGCTACAGCATAAGATACTTCCCCATCACATAGCGTTACTCAATCTATTGCACCTGGATTCACTGAGTCTGGAACAAAGAATTGAGGACGAAATCAATGAGAATCCGGCATTGGAGGAAAGCAGTAATACCGATGATGCCCTGAACGATAAATTCAATAAAGAAACCGTACAGGATTTTCAGAATTGGGAAGAATACGGGTATGATGATATTCCTGACTATAAAACGGAATACGAAAATTACCTGCCGGCAGATAAAATGCCCGACCGCCAGATTGCGGAAACCCTGGATTTCAGAGAAGAATTAAAAAAGCAATACCGGTTTGTGGAGCTGGATGAAAAGAAATATAAGCTGGCTGATTTTATCATCGATTCTCTGAATGAGAGTGGATTTCTGACACATGATCTGGATACGATTGCTGAAGAAATTTCTTTTAAACAGAACATCTGGATTCATGGAGAAGAACTGGAACCACTGTTAAAAAATATACAGGAGCTCGATCCGCTGGGTTGTGGTTCGCGCGACCTGGGAGAATTCTTTCTTATCCAGCTGCGTAAGCAAAACAGCAACAAACCGGTTTATACTACGGCCATAGAACTGGTCAGGGATCATTTCACGGATCTGCATGCCTGTAATATTGAAAAGATAAGGCGGGATATGAAAATGCGGGACAGTGAAGTAAAAGAAGTGCTGCAATTACTGGCGTCTTTAAAAACCAGGCCGTTCACGGGTTCTACAAACGCCATTCAGGTAAACAACACGGTTTTTCCGGATTTTATTATTACGGTGGAAGCGGATGAGGTATTTGTAACTCTGGCCAGACAACGTTCAGCTTCGTTGCATGTAAATCAGACCTGGGCGGAAACCGTGCATCATATGGATAATGATAAAACGACTGATCGCGGAACCCGCCAGTATATGCGCAGCAAACTCGCTTCGGCCCAGTGGTTCATCAAAGCCATCCGGGAGAGGGAATCCAATATGCTGAAGGTAATCAAGGCAATTGTTCAGTTCCAGTCAGAATATTTTAAATATGGGGATACGATGCAATTGCAGCCGATGGTATTAAAAAATATTGCGGAAATCGTCGGGCTGGATATTTCAACCGTATCCAGGATCACCTGTAATAAATATGCGGATACACCTTTTGGAATGATTCTGCTCAAAGATTTATTCACGGAAGGTTTAACAAACAAAGAAGGAACGATTATCAGTAATAAAGTAATTCAGACCATTGTAGAAGAAGTGGTGGAGAAAGAAGATAAAAAGAAACCATACACAGATCAGCAGCTGGCTGATATTTTATCCGGGAAGGGTTATATCGTAGCACGCAGAACCATTGCTAAATACAGGGATCAGTTAAATATTCCGGTGGCACAGATGAGAGCTTTATTCAATTAGTTCATATTTTACCAAAGCCAATTTGAATTACAAATTTGATGTTTATGAAAAAAATTCTTGTTATTGATGATGACAGAGATATTTGTTTACTGCTCAACCGTTTTCTAACCCGGCGTGGATATGAGGTCATTGAAATGTATACGGGAAAGAAAGCGCTCGTATGGCTGGATTCGAATCAGCCCAACCTGGTGATGTGTGATTACCGGCTGGGAGATATGGATGCGATGGAAATGCTGACGAGTATCAAAAACAGATACGCCGACGTTCCGGTAATCATCATAACGGGATACAGTGATATGCGCACCGCTGTGAAAGTGATGAAAATGGGTGCATACGATTATATTACCAAGCCTTTATTGCCGGATGAAATTATTCATACCATACAGCAGGCCATTGAACACAGCGAAAACGGCAGTGCCCGTCCCGCAGCAAAAACAAAAACGACGGTTCCGGACAAACCTGTGGTAGAAACAGCGGGCGTGACCTATTCCGGAAAATATATATTCGGGGATTCAGAAGCGTTTCGTAAAATATTAAAACAAATTGCTCTGGTGGCGCCCACCAGCTATAGTGTTATCATATACGGTGAAACAGGCAGCGGCAAGGAATCTTTCGCCCAGGAAATTCATAAACGCAGTAAGCGCAGCAGTAAAACTTTTATAGCGATTGACTGCGGAGCACTTTCCAAGGAACTGGCGGCCAGTGAATTATTTGGACATGAAAAAGGTGCCTTTACCGGTGCATTAAATCAGAAAATCGGATGTTTTGAACTGGCGAATGGCGGCACCATTTTTCTCGATGAAGTAGCCAATCTGCCTTACGATGTGCAGGTATCTTTATTACGCGTTGTGCAGGAACGAAAAATGAGAAGGGTGGGGGGCGTCAAGGATATCGACCTGGATGTACGGATCCTGATAGCCAGTAATGAATTATTATGGAATGCAACCCGCTCGGGGAAATTCCGTGAAGATCTTTATCATCGCTTCAATGAATTCTCCATCGAAATTCCTCCTTTGCGCGAGCGCAGGGATGATATCATGTTATTCGCCACACATTTTCTACATACCACCAATGAGGAACTGGGAAAAAATGTAAAAGGATTTGAGCCCGACGTGGAAGAAATTTTAAAAAAATATGTTTGGTACGGCAATCTCCGCGAGTTGAAAAATGTTATCAAAAGGGCGACGCTGCTCACCGAAGGAGATTTTATAGAAGCGAGAACCCTTCCTTTTGAAATTTCAAATTACGACAAGCTCCAGTTTGCTGACCAGCCACCGGGTGCAATCGCCGCTGGTTCGCAGCCCGCAACAGAAGCAAAACCGGGCGCCAACGGAAAAATCAATCTGAGTGAAAGCTCACTGAAGGAAGCCAGCATTGACGCTGAATACGAAATGATTCTTCAGGCGTTAAAAGAGTCGAATTACAATAAAAGCAAAGCAGCACAGTTACTGAAAATAGACCGGAAGACGTTGTATAATAAGATGACTCTGTACGAGGAAATGAAAAATCATTGAATCGATGTACCCTTCTGAAATAAATACCTATAATCAGCGCCCATCCATGACCTCGGAAAATCTGCCTGTTAAAATTCTTATCGTTGATGATGATGAGGAAGACTTTTTTCTCACCAGCCAGTATATTAAAAAAATACGGGGAAAGGAATTTGTAATCGACTGGTGCTACCGGTATAACGACGCACTGGAAGCCATTGTGGAAGCCCGTTATGATATATATTTCATCGATTATTATCTCGGCGCACAGACCGGTCTGGAATTAATGAAGGAAGCGCTTGAACAAAATTGTGAACAGCCCCTGATATTACTGACCGGCATGGGGAATCAGAAAATAGACCTTGAAGCCATGCAGGCGGGGGCCTATGATTATCTGGTTAAGCTGGAGCTGAATACAGAAAAAATCGAGCGGTGTATCCGCTACTCCCTGGAAAGAGCGACTTCTCTGAAAATTCTTCGTTCCAATGAAAGGAAATTCAGGAGCATATTTGAAAGGTCAAAAGATGCCGTGTTTCTTACCGATGAATCCCTCGTTTTTAAGGATCTGAATGATATTACAGTCAGCATGCTGGGTTATTCCCGGGAGGAACTGATGAATATGAACCTGCTGCATTTTTTTACCAAACCGCTGCAGGCGGAAGAGATTGTCAAATTATTAAAGTCCGAAGGCAACGTGGAGGATATTGAAGTGGAACTGGTGAGCCGGAACAGTGACGTTTTGCAATCGGTCCTTTCTCTGTCTATGGAAATGGATGCCGACGATAATCTGTATGTACAGGGAATTATCCATGACATTACCAATCTTAAACGGGCTGAAAAAGCAACACTGCAGGCGGAGAAACTGGGCGCTGCCAATCGCCTGGTGAGAGCCCTTGCGCATGAGGTAAGAAATCCGCTGAATAACATCAATCTCTCTGTGGAACAACTCGCGCAGGAGAACATGGGAGATACCGGCGTTGTATACATGGATATCATCAGCCGGAATTCTAAAAGAATTAATGATCTGATCACCGAGCTTTTGTTATCGTCTTCGCTTCCTCCGGAAAATGTCCGGGAGAAAAGGGCTCTTCAGAATATCCTCGATGAATCGATTGCCACCATCATTGACCGTATCACGCTGAAAAAAGTAAACTGGAAAGTGGTTTACCCCAATGAACCCGCCTATATTATGGCAGATCCCCTCAAATTAAAAATCGCCTTTACCAATATTATCATCAATGCCATTGAGGCTATGAATGAAAGCAAGGGTGAACTGGATATTTCTATAACGAGCCAGAACGGACATCACCTGGTGTCCATCAAAGACAATGGTACAGGGATCAGCAAAGAAACCCTCCCGCATTTATTTGAACCTTATTTTACTTTTAAGAGAAACGGACTGGGCCTGGGTCTGGCTACCACACTCAATATCATTCAGTCGCATAAAGCATCCATTGACGTGCAGACCGGCGTCGATCAGGGATCTAACTTCATTCTCAAATTTGAACGGGCGTAACTTTACACTTGCACACTCACTACAACACAAGTATGGAAGAATGGAAGTATGGAAGTATGGAAGTGGAGTGGTTTAGGTTATTAGTAGGGTGATTTTCTGAAAGAATCTGCGTGATTTCCTCTTTTCCACCTTATACAAATGAATCAGATTTACAACTAAAAC
Organism: uncultured Bacteroidota bacterium; assembly: GCA_963759335.1. Taxonomy (GTDB): domain Bacteria; phylum Bacteroidota; class Bacteroidia; order Chitinophagales; family Chitinophagaceae; genus Puia. The sequence continues at coordinate 122,209 of CAVWYU010000015.1, read as the reverse complement.
TATCTGATCATGAAAGAGGGCCCCATAGTAAAAAAATCGCTTGCTTTTTCAGTTTCCATTATTTCATATTGTGAATATCTGGACAACAAAAGAAAATTCATTATTTCCAAACAATTAGTAAGATCTGGGACTTCGATCGGTGCCAATGTGTACGAGGCGCAGTATTCAGAAAGCAGACTGGATTTCATACATAAGATGAAAATTGCTCTGAAGGAAGCTAATGAAACGTATTACTGGCTCTCTTTATGTGAAAAAATAGATGGATTGCCAATAAAACAGGAAATACTTAATGAAATAAAGGAAATCAAGCTGATACTCTCCAAAATAATTGTCACTGGCAAAAAAAATCTCACTAAAGACTAAAATACTGTACTTCCATACTTCCATACTTCCATTCTTCCATACTTGTGTTGTAGTGAGTGTATTAGTGTAGTTAACTATCCTTCAAGATTTTTAGAAGTACTTTCTCCGAAGGCGTCAATCCAAAACTTTCTTCCGTCATTTCAATCTGATCGAGGCAACGCGCGTATTTTGAAAAAGTATTTTCTTCATACAAACGAAGCAGTCCCGGATGAACATAATACTTCTTACAGATAGAGCGGGAATTCCCGAGTTTTTTACTGACCGAGTCGAGGACAGCAACAATATTTTTCTTTCTTTCCGCCTCTGAGATCACATCAGATAGGGTACACAAGGTTTCCAGTGCATGTACGGACCCTGCCCAGGTTCTGAAGTCCTTTGCACTGAAGTCTTTCCCGGTGGATTTTTTTATGTATTCATTGACCATCCCGGATTCAATGATCCGGCGGTTTCCGGATTCGTCGTAATACTGAAACAATTCTTTGCCCGGAATATCACGGCATTGTTCCACCGTTCTGGCCAGTTTTTTATTCTTTAACGTGATATCATGCTGAATTCCCTTTTTACCCCGGAAAGCAAAGCGCATTTTATCTCCGTTGATGGACACATGTTTGTCTTTCAGGGTGGTTAATCCGTAAGAGCCATACAGCTTTTCGTAATTGCTGTTCCCAATGCGTATATAAGTTCTTTCCATCAGGCTGATGACCGTCGCCAGCACTTTATCCTGGTTTAGCTCTCTGAGCTTCAGATCGGCTTCTAATTGCTCACGGAGGCGGGGTAGCAGCTTTCCGAATTCATACAGACGGTGGAATTTGGTTTCACTTCGCACATGTGCCCACAGGCTATGATATCGGTATTGTTTCCTTTTCCGGATATCCAGCCCCGTTGCCTGGATATGACCGTTTTCCAGCGGACAGATCCAGACTTCCGTCCAGGCGGGCGGAATGGCGAGTTTTTTTATCCTTTTCAGCTCCTGGTGATCCTTCAGGGTCCGGTCCTCCAGGATATAGGAAAAGCCTTTTCCCTTTTTGAGACGCTGGATTCCCGGCATATTATCCCGTACATAGATCAGATTCACGGCATTGGCCGCTTTCTCATAGTCCTTGTCGGCCCTGAGCAGCTCTTTATGGGAAAGGGTTAAGACCAATTCGGCCATTTTTGTTTTTTTATTGATTTCGAATCTCGTGCCCCGGTTTTTTGGAATATCGGTATATGATTTGAATAATATTTCCTGAAACCGGTACTACAACGTATAAAACCTCTTTATGGATATAAGGGATTTCAATTTTATGGACGGTATGGCCAAGACCGAGGTACTCGCCAGCGACGGTGTTTTCCTTGCGGAAAGGAATGACGGATGCTTTAGGATCAGCCTGTACCAGGTAAACGATTTTTACGTAGAGATTTATTATCATAAGACCCGGTATTTTTATATCTGCATCCGGAGTTTTGAAGATTCGTCAGAACTGTACCCGTATTTGCAGGATATAGATATCTCTGAGATCTATAAAGTGATATATAGCTTTCGTTGATGAGGATGGTAGTATGATCTACAAAAAAGTATAAGTGGGAAAGAAAATCCACATTGACGAGTGCTAACCTCCAAATTCAAACTCAAATTCTTTGGCAAATAAATTGAATAAAATACAGAAGTCGTATGCATTAGTCTTAGGATAGGGAAACATGCAAAAAGTCCTGAAATCAATTCGGGACTTTTGTATTTTTATTATTCATCGCCCCAAAAATTGAAGCAACCCATATGATTTTGATTGTGGACGATTCGCCGGAAAATATTTTTACCTTAAAAACATTACTGGAGTTACACTCTTTTCCAACGGATTCTGCATCCAGCGGGGAGGAAGCGCTTAAAAAGACTTTAAAGAACTCATACGCGCTGATCATTCTCGACGTGCAGATGCCCGGTATGGACGGGTTTGAAGTGGCCGAGACCCTGTCGGGCAACAGTGCCACGAAAGATATCCCGATCATTTTCCTATCAGCCATTAATGTGGAGAAAAAATATATTACGAAGGGATATTCCTCCGGCGGGATAGATTATGTTACCAAACCGATAGATCCGGATATTTTATTATTGAGGGTAAAAACATTTTACCGCTTATACGAGCAGAACCGCATACTGAATGAGATGCAGGACAGCCTGCGGCTGGAAATTGAATTCCGCAAAGCCGCCCAGCAGGAAGCGCAGGCTGCTTCCAAACGTAAGGATGAATTTATGAGCATCGCCAGTCATGAATTGAAAACGCCGCTGGCCAGTGTAAAGGCATATGTTCAGTTGCTCGACCGTTCCCTGTCAAAGGACGAAAAAATAAAAGGGTATCTTGACCGCACCCTGGCTCAAATAAATAAATTGAACAGTCTGATTGTTGATCTGCTGGACACTTCACGCATCGAAAACGGCAGATTGAAATTCAACGAATCGCTCTTCAATTTCAACAATCTTCTAAAGGAATCGGTTGACATGATCAGACAGATTTATCCGGATTACAAAATACGGGAAAGTGGTGATGCCAATGTATTGATAAAAGGTGACCAAACGCGTCTGGAGCAGGTCGTACTAAACTATATGACCAATGCCATCAAATACTCGCCGGATGTCAGGGAACTGGAACTGCATGCGAAGGTTGAAGATGGTTTTTTGATCGTGTCGGTGAAGGATTTCGGAATCGGCATTCCGAAAGAAAACCAGGCAGATGTGTTCCGCAAGTTTTATCGTGTGGAAAGTACGGCCCGGCGTTTTCAGGGTCTGGGGGTAGGCCTTTATATTTGTTTTGAAATCATACGAAGACATCATGGAAAGTGCTGGCTGCACAGTGAACCCGGGAAAGGATCTACTTTCTATTTTTCATTACCCGTTGCCAACCCCATTGCAGAAAATTAAAAGGATTTTATTTTAATGAAACAATCGCTGACCCGTAACCTCGCCATCGGTTTTGGATTCTCTCTGTTGATATTACTTGGAAGTTCTGTCGCTTCTTTTTTCAGTATTCAAAACCTTTTAAATAGTTCGCAATGGGTAAATCATACCTATGAAGTGATTTCAAACCTGAACGATGTGGTTGCGCCGATCCGCGATGCGGAAAGTGCTCAACGCGGCTTTTTAGTTACCAATGACCCGACTTTTCTTGAACCCTTCCATGGATCTTTTGAAGAATCGATTACTGCGCTCGAACATGTCAAAACATTAACGATTGATAATCCTCCCCAGCAGGTAAGGTGCGAACGATTGCGGGAACTGGTTAATAAGCGGTTCAGTAAAATGGAGGCTCTGATCAAATCGAAACAGGATGCCAATCTGATTGATCCCAGACAGTTAACCTCCGGAAAGGATTATATGGATTCTATTGTGTCGATCGTAGACGATTTGAAAAATGCAGAAAGAGAACTACTGACGTCCAGAACCAAAAATTTTGAAACATTCTCCCGGCTCACACCGGTTATTATCATTCTGTCTTCCATCATCGCTGTGCTGATCGCCATCTTCTTTTTTATCAGGGTCAAAAACGATATCAACCTGCGGCTGAGACTTCAACGTGAACTGGAACAGAAGGATCAGGAAATTACCCAGCGTATACAGACCGTCAGTAAAATTGCAGAGCGTATTTCTTCCGGTGATTATAGTACCCGGGTAAATGACGGGGAAAAGGATAATCTGGGGAGTTTGTCTTCTGCGCTGAATAAGATGGGCGCATCCCTGGAGTATTCATTCAATAGTCTTTCGGATAAAGAATGGCTGCAAACCGGGGCTGCATTAATCAGCGAAGCAGCAATCGGTGAACAAACGGTTCAGCAGCTTTCGTCAAAAGCGCTGCAGGCGATTGCCCATTATACGGGGAGCTCTGTGGGTGCCTTTTATCTGTATGCCGGAAATAACCGTCTGAATTTCGAATCGGGTTACGCATTTGCGCCGACAACCGATAAAAAAAATATCAGTATCGGCGATGGAATTATCGGAGAAGTGGCTGTTACGCACAAGGAAATCTTCCTGTCCGACACGACAGGATCTCCGTTGCAAATCAGTTACGCAACCGGCAGTCTGAAACCGTTGAGTATTTTTGGATTCCCGGTATCTTTTGAAAATAAACTGATTGGTGTATTAGAACTTGGCAGCTTAAGCATCTATTCCGAAAGAGATCTCCAGTTTTTTAGAAATGCAGCCAATGTGGTAGCGATTGCCCTTAATATGGCACAGAACAGGGAACGTATGCAGGAATTGCTGGAAGAAGTGCAGTCGCAATCGGAAGAATTGCAGGCCCAGCATAAAGAGCTGGAGCTCGCAAATACTGAAATGGAAACACAAACAGAAAAACTGCAGGTTTCCGAGGAAGAATTAAAAGTGCAGCAGGAAGAACTGATGCAGACGAACCGGGAACTCGAAGAGCGCAGCAAATTACTGGAAGAAAAGAACGAGCTGATTGGCCACAGGAACCGCGAGATCCAGAAAAAGGCGGAGGAGCTGGCACAGAGTACAAAATATAAATCGGAATTCCTGGCGAATATGTCCCACGAGCTCCGTACACCTCTGAATTCAATTCTGTTATTATCGCGCCTGATGGCAGAAAATAAAGATAAAACCCTGTCTAAGGACCAGGTAGAATATGCGCAGGTTATTCAAAGTTCCGGCAATGGCCTGCTGGAGCTGATCGATGAAATTCTAGACCTCTCCAAAATTGAAGCCGGTAAAATGGATCTGGACTATTCATTTGTCTCCATTAAACAGATCATGGAAGATATGCGCATGTTATTTGAGCCGCTGGCCCGGGAAAAACAATTACAACTAGATTTCGAAACAGATCCGGACTTGATCACGGAAATTGAAACAGACAAAATGCGTCTCGAGCAGATTCTGAAAAATCTGCTGTCCAATGCGTTTAAATTTACAAATACCGGGAGTATCGGTCTCCGGATTAAACCGGATCCGTCATCCAATGGGAATTTTATATTATTCGAAGTTCGTGACAGCGGCATTGGCATTCCGGATGATAAACTGGGATTGATTTTCGAGGCGTTCCAGCAGGCCGACGGATCTACAAAAAGAAAATACGGCGGCACAGGACTGGGCCTTTCCATAAGCCGGGAATTGAGTTATTTACTAAAAGGTGATCTGTCTGTAACCAGCAGGCAGGGGGAGGGGAGCATTTTTGTTTTACGAATACCGGTCAGTCAGCATGTTCAGCAGCAACAAAACCGGATGGTCCCGCCTGCTGTTACAACCCCTTTACCGGTTCCGCCAAAAACACAGGAGCGTCCGGTTAGTAAACTAACCCTTACTGAAATTCCCAAAGGAATTCCGGACGACCGGGACGATATATTACCGGGTGATAAAATCATATTGATCATAGAAGACGATACGCATTTTGCCACCGCTCTATTGAATTATACCCGTAGCCAGCGTTATAAAGCCATTGTAGCTGTGCGCGGTGATGAAGGTATTCAGCTGGCGAAGGCCTTTAATCCGCTGGGGATTTTACTGGATATCCAGCTGCCGGTTAAGAATGGATGGGAAGTGATGGAAGAATTGAAAAAAGATTCAGGTACGCGGCATATACCGGTACATATCATGTCTTCCTTCGAATCAAAAAAAGAAAGCCTCACGCGCGGCGCCGTAGATTTTATCAACAAACCCGTTGCACTGGAACAGATGTCGGAAATATTCCGGAGAATAGAATCGGTGATCAATCGTGAAAAAAGCAAAGTGCTGATCGTTGAGGAAAATCCAAAACACGCACTGGCGCTTAGTTATTATCTGAATAGTTTCCAGGTGCAATCGTCCATCGCGAAATCCATTCCTGAAAGTATACAGGCCCTTCAAAAGGAGGAGGTGAACTGCGTGATCCTTGACATGGACTTACCGGAAATGCGTAATTATGATAAGCTGGAACAAATCAAATCCACACCGGGCTTTGAGAATATTCCGATCATCATATTTACCGGAAAAAGTTTTTCAAGAATAGAAGAACAACGAATAAAGCAATATGCTGATTCCATTGTAATCAAAACGGCCCATTCGTATCAGAGAATTCTGGACGAAGTTTCCCTGTTTTTACATATCATGGATCAGCAGCAGAAAAATAAACCGACTACCGGACTTGAAAGACTGGGATTTCTGGATGAAGTGCTGAAAAATAAAACAGTCTTACTGGCCGATGATGATGTGCGTAATATTTTCTCGCTTACAAAAATTCTTGAACATCATAAGATGAAAATTATTCCGGCGATTGACGGGAAAGAAGCGCTGGAAAAAATGAATGCCCATCCGGAGGTCAACATTGTTTTGATGGATATGATGATGCCGGAAATGGATGGCTTTGAAAGCATTCGGAAAATCAGGCAGACCACCGCATTTAAAAATATTCCGATCATTGCGATCACGGCAAAAGCCATGACGGGCGACCGGGAGAAATGTATACAGGCGGGAGCATCCGATTATATTTCAAAACCTGTCGATATGGATCAGCTGATATCCCTGCTTCGCATCTGGTTATACGAAAAATAAAGAGGAATGTTTCTTCAGGATGAAGAATTACAGTTACTGTTGAACGACATGATCGACCGGTACGGGTACGACTTCACCGGTTATTCAGAGGCATCCCTGAAACGACGGATCGAACATTTCATGCTCAAAGACCAGATACAGGATATTTCCAGGCTACGTTCTATGATCTTACATAATCCTGACTATTTCAGGCACCTTGTAGAAGAAATAACGGTAAATGTTACGGAGATGCTCCGGGATCCATTGTTTTATAAGACGATCCGGGAAGAAGTATTGCCATTGCTCGCCACCTATCCATTCATAAGGATCTGGCATGCCGGATGTTCCACCGGAGAAGAGGTTTATTCCATGGCGATTCTGTTAAAGGAAGCCGGTATCCTTCATAAATCCAGGTTATACGCAACGGATATCAATCCATATGTTATCGAGAAAGCAAAGAGTGGCATTTTCCCTGCCAGCCAGATGCGGAAATATTCAGAAAATTATATTCAGTCCGGGGGAAATAATGATTTCTCCTCGTATTATTCTTCAAACTATAATCTGGCAAAATTCGATGACAGCCTTTCTGAAAAAATGATTTTTGCCACACACAATCTGGTGGCAGACTCATCCTTCAACGAGTTTCAGCTTATACTTTGCAGGAATACACTGATCTATTTTGATAAGAAACTGCAGTCCCGTGTGCTGGAACTTTTTGATCATAGTCTGGACTTACTGGGCTTTCTGGGTCTGGGGACAAAGGAATCGTTGCGGTTTTCAGGCATCGAATCAAAATTCAAACAGATTACACCCGGTCAAAAAATATGGAGAAAACAGAAATAAACAGAGGAAGTCTGATTGTCATCGGAGGTTCTTCCGGGAGCCTGCAGGTTATCATATATATACTCGGTCGTCTTCCCAAAGATTATCCGATTCCTATCCTTCTAATTGTACACCGGGCAAATTCCACTGACTCCATGCTGCTGGACCTGCTTGTGTTAAAATCAAATATTACGGTGCGCGAAGTGGAAGAAAAAGACAAAATTATTTCCTCCTGCATTTATCTGGCACCGGCAGATTATCATGTGCTGATCGAAAAGGACGAAACCTTTACACTGGATTATTCTGAGAAACTAAATTACAGCCGGCCGAGTATTGACGTCAGTTTTATATCGGCTGCTGAGGTATACGGAGAAAACCTGACGGGTGTTTTATTATCAGGCGCCAACGAAGATGGTGCTGAAGGCTTAAGAGAAATCAAAGAACGGGGCGGCCATACGATTATCCAACATCCCGATGAGGCCGTGGTCAATTATATGCCGTTGCAGGCCAGTTATAAATCAAAGATTGATGAAGTGTTGGATACAGAGGGAATTGCCCGCTACCTGATTTCACTGATTCCCGCCTGACGATGAATGGCGATGGCTTTGGAAACGGTTGTTTCCAGTTCTTCAATTTCAAATGGTTTTTGCAGATAGAATTCCGCTCCGGCTTCCCGGGCCAGATCTTCCACCCGGTCATTGGCACTAAAGAAAATGACCGGTATTGATTTTAATTCCGGATTGTTTTTTAACAGTTGAGTCGCTTTCACGCCACCGACGTCCGGAATCCAGTTGTCCATTAAAATCACATTGGGTGAGAATGACTTCACTTCATGAGCGATATCGCTGCATTTATTCAAAGCAAGTACAATATAATTCTTGGATTTTAAAACGATGCTACACACTTCGAGCAAATCCGTATCATCGTCAAATAGCATTACTCGACCTGGCATTCGTAAAATTTTAACTTGTTCCCGGGACGCAAAAATAATAACAAATTGCACATTTCTTACCTTTGTTGATCATAATCAATACCCAATAAATGAACGGGATGAAAAGATCGGTTGTCCTATTAAACATGACCCTTTGTTTTTTCTCTGTTTCTACCGCCCAAACCACCTATCATTCAGCCATCGGACTGAGAATCGGTACCGGTTATTATGACCTGTTCTCCGCCTCCTATAAAACATTTTTATCTGATGCCAGTGCCATAGAGCTCGATTTTGGTGTAAAGCCGGCTACCAATTACCGCACAGGATGTTGTGTGCTGGACGACAATTCCAATACTATGATCTCTTTTTCAGCCTCATACCAGTATCACGTGCCCATTGTGTCCCTGCCGGGCCTGCAATGGTTTATAGGAGGGGGGCTTACGCTGACCCATACATTTTCCGATAACAGCAGTTATCGCGGAATTGGATTCGGAATCTTTCCGACCGGCGGGGCGGATTATAAATTTGCGAAGATGCCGCTGGATGTTTCGGTGGATATCAGACCCACACTCAGGATAAGTTCTCCCGCTTATTACAATTATGAAAATTTTTATTTTCCGGACTTCGGATTTTCCGGCCGATACACTTTTTAAGCGTAAGGCTTAAAGCGTAAAGCGTAAAGCAGCTGTGATTTGTCAACCTAAACCAACTAACAACTAACAACTAACAACTAACCATTGACAATTAGCCGGGATCATTTTGAAATATTGAAAGTCTGCATAATGGTTCCAACCTACAATAATGCAAAAACCCTGGCTCCGTTACTGGAAAACCTGCAGAAATTCAATGCATGTATCATCGTGGTGAATGACGGATCTACCGATGAAACACCAGATATTCTGGAACGGTTTACCGGAATACATTCCATATCCTATACGCCGAATAAAGGTAAAGGCATCGCGCTCAGACAGGGATTTATGAAAGCCGTCAGTCTGGGGTATCAGTATGCCATTTCGATCGATTCGGACGGCCAGCATTTTGCCCGGGACATTCCTGCTTTTCTGGATTGTCTGGAAAAAAATCCCGGAGCACTGATCGTTGGCGCGCGTAATATGAACCAGGCTTCGGTACCGGGGAAAAGTAGTTTCGGGCACCGGTTCTCTAATTTTTGGTTCAAGGTAGAAACAGGTATCAAATTACCGGATACTCAATCGGGTTTCCGACTATATCCTGTGCAGCGACTTCAGTCCATGACCTTTATAACCCGCCGTTTTGAATTTGAAATTGAAGTGCTCGTACGCGCCGCCTGGAATGGCATCCCGGTGATCTCGGTACCGGTTTCCGTTTATTATGCACCTCCGGGCGAAAGGGTTTCGCATTTCAGACCATTTGCCGATTTCACCAGAATCAGTATACTGAACACGTTGCTGGTTTTCATCAGTTTTCTGTATATCAAACCGAGGGATTTATTGAGAAGGCTGTTCCTGAAACAAAAATGGAAAGAGGTATTTATTGACGAACTTTTTGATCCTTCCCAGAGCGATCTCCGGAAATCCGTTTCTGTGGCATTTGGTATTTTTATGGGTATCGTACCCATCTGGGGCTTTCAACTGGTATCAGCTATATTTCTTGCCGTTTTGTTAAAGCTTAATAAAGGATTGGTTATTGTTTTTGCCAACATCAGCATTCCGCCCATGATACCTCTGATCATATATGCCAGTTACCGATTCGGAGCGTTTTGGATGCCCGCCAATGATCATGTGATTTCCCTTACGAAAACACTGAATTTATCAGCGATCCGTTATAACTTCAACCCATACGTGTTCAAACAATACCTGGCCGGTAGTATCAGCCTGGCGATAACGGCCGGACTGGCTGCCGGATTGATCACTTATCTTTTGCTTCGCGTATTCGGCAAAAAAAATCAGGCAGTTGTTTAATAATGGCGAACCTATTTCTTTATATCTATTCATATTTTGCATCTCACCGGAAAATATTTTTCACGGTATTCATTGCTCTATTCGCGATAACCGGTTTTTTTTCACTAAAAATAAAACCGGAAGAAGATATATCTAAAGTTTTACCGAAAGACCGGCAGACTGAAAAGCTGAACCAGATTTTGCAAAACGCCCGTTTTGCTGATAAACTGGTGCTGTTGGTTTCGATGAAGGACAGTTCGCAGTCATCTCCCGAAACGCAGGAGGCCTTTTCCGATTCATTTTCTGCCAGTCTCCGGAATCAATATCCGGAATTAATTCGTTCTGTGGATGAAAGAGTGAGTGACAGCCTGGCACCGCAGCTCATTCAGATTGTAACGGATCATCTGCCGGTATTCCTGGAACCGGGGGACTATGCACTGATGGACAGTCTCGAAGATCCGGGGAGGCTGAAGGAAATATTGCTGAAAGATCTGCGCACACTTTCCTCACCCGCCGGATTTGTTATGAAAACCTTTATTACCCGGGATCCGGTTGGCCTGGGGAATCCGGCCTATAGAAAGATCCGGCAATTGCAGTACGATGAAAACTTTGATTTATATAACGGTCATATCATTAGCCGGGATGGTCGATATATGTTGCTTTTTGTCGGTCCGGCTTTTCCGGCTGACAATACGGGCAGGAATGGAGAGCTGCTGAACGGAATGGATCAGATTATTTCCGGTCTTCAGAAGAAAAAAGAATTTGATAAGATACAGGCAAATTACTTTGGCGGTGTGGCTGTTGCCGCCGGAAATGCGCTGCAACTCCGTAAAGATTCAATCCTGACCCTGAGTATTACGACTTTATTTTTGATTTTATTTATCAGCTGGTATTTTAAAAAGAAAAGAGCACCCTTTCTGATCCTGCTGCCCGTTTTAATGGGCGCCTTATTCTCGCTTAGCATCATATACTGGATCAAAGGATCCATCTCTGTCATCGCTCTGGCAGCGGGATCCATCGTACTCGGGATTGCGATTAATTACTCTTTACACGTATATAATCATTTCCGTCACCGCCGGGATATGCGATCGGTATTGAAGGATCTGACCTTTCCATTGACGATCGGTGGCTTTACCACCATCGGTGGATTTCTCTGTTTGCAATTTGTTCAGTCTGAAATACTGAAGGACCTTGGTCTGTTTGCCGCATTCAGCCTCATCGGAGCCTCCCTGAGTTCTCTTATTTTTCTGCCACAACTCATAGCAGAACCGAAATCAAAAAAGGATACACGGACGCCAACAGAGAGGTATTCATGGATTCACCGGATCGCGGATTATCATCCTGAAAAAAATAAATGGCTGATTGCCGCCATTTTTATTCTGACCATCGTATTTGCTTTTTTTGTAAAAAGGGTTGGATTCGATCAGGACATGATGCATATGAATTATATGTCCGGAGATTTGAAAAAGACTGAATCCACCCTGGATAAAATCAATGCATACAGTCTGCGTTCGGTTTACGTAGTAACAGAAGGTGAAGACCTGGAAGACGCCTTAAAACGGCAGGCATCTGTGAATACGGCCGTTCAGGCTCTTCAGATAAAAGGTATCATAAAAAAATATACCGGCGTTTTTCAGTTATTACTTTCAGACTCTCTCCAGGAAGAAAGAATAAAATACTGGAATGAATACTGGACTGACAAAAGGAAATTGTCCCTTTTAAATGATTTAAAGAAAACGGGAAAAGAAACGGGTTTCAGCGTGTCCGCCTTTGATTCCTTTAGCCAGTTATTAAACCGGCGTTATACTCCGCTCGGTCTTTTGGAAACAAATAATCTGAGAACCGGATTCGCGAATGACTATATCATCGAAAAACCCGGAAAAGTTTCCCTGATCAGTTTGTTAAAAACAGAACCGGAAAATAAAAAGTTCGTCTATCAGGCATTTTCAGCAACTCCGGATGTAACGGTGATTGACAAACAATGGATCACGTCAAAACTTCTGGATGTCGTGACGGCGGATTTTAACCAGATCGGCTGGATGGTTTCATTGCTTGTATTTTTTGTACTGTTGATTACATACGGCAGGATAGAACTTGCTTTGGTGTCTTTTATACCGATGATCATTGCATTTATCTGGATCCTGGGGATCATGGGAATCGCAGGACTGCAATTCAATATTGTAAATATTATTTTGTCGGCACTTATTTTCGGATTGGGAGACGACTACAGTCTCTTCATCATGGATGGCCTGCTGCAGGAATATAAAACCGGGAAAAAAAACCTGTCGAGTTATAAATCTTCGATTGTTCTGTCGGCAGTTACCACACTGGCTGGTTTAGGTGTTTTGATTTTTGCCCGGCATCCTGCGCTTCGTTCCATTGCGCTGATATCTATTACCGGCATTTTAAGTGTTGTTTTAATAGCACAGGTGCTGATTCCCTTTTTCTTTGATTTCCTTATTCGGAACAGGATCAGAAAAAACCTGTTCCCCTGGACTGCTACCGGGTTGATAAAATCTGTTTTTTCCCTCAGTTATTTCGCCATCGGGAGCTGGCTGGTTACTCTTCTCGGGTTTATTATTTTGAGATTAAACCCGTTTGCCGGCAGTCGCACACGATATTTTTATCATTGGGTGCTGTCACATTATACGTGGTCGGTTTTATATATCATGAGAAATGTAAAAAAGAAAATCATCAACCCGCAAAATGAAGATTTCTCCCGACCCTGTGTTATGATTGCCAACCACCAGTCTTTCCTGGACATCCTGGTGATGACTATGCTTCATCCCCGTGTGATTTTATTAACAAATAACTGGGTCTGGAATTCTCCTGTGTTTGGCCAACTGGTCAGAATTGCGGGGTATTATCCGGTTGCGCAGGGAATTGAGAACAGCATTGAATACATGGAATCGCAGGTGAAAGCCGGGTTCTCGATTGCTGTATTTCCGGAGGGTACGAGATCACCTGACGAACAGATCCGGCGATTTCATAAAGGCGCTTTTTTTATTGCCGAAAAACTGGACCTGGATATATTACCTGTTTTGATTCATGGAACCGGCTATACGATGTCCAAAAGTGATTTTTTATTAAAAGATGGATATGTCACCATCAAATACCTTCCGAGGGTAAAAACAGGAGATCTTTTTTTTGGTACGGACTATACCGAGCGGGCAAAATTTATGGGAAAATATTTCCGCCAGCAATATAAAAAGCTCAAGGAGGAAATGGAACAGCCTCGTTTCTTTAAAGAATTGCTGATCTATAATTATATATATAAAGGACCGGTACTTGAATGGTATCTGCGTGTCAAAATCCGGTTGGAAAAAAACTACCAGATATTTCATGATATTTTGCCAAAACAGGGACGAATACTGGATATCGGTTGCGGATACGGATTCATGAGTTATATGCTCCAATTCTCGGCACCCGAAAGAGACCTGATCGGTTATGACTATGACGAAGAAAAAATTGCCGTGGCCAATCATTGTTTCAGCCGGAATACAAATATTCATTTTGTGACAAAAGATGTGAACGATCTTGAAATTTCTGCGGCAGATGCGATTATTTTATCGGATACCCTGCATTATCTTCAGCCGGTTCAGCAGGAGGTATTAATTCGTAAATGCATGGCTGCTTTACGTCCGGGCGGGACCCTGGTTATTCGTGATGGCGACCGCGATTTGAAGGGAAAACATGAACGTACAAAATGGACGGAATTTTTCTCTACCCGCTTCTTTGCATTCAATAAGACTTCGGGGTTTCCCCTGCAATTTTTATCCGGTCATTTTGTACAGGAACTGGCTGCGAGTCATCAGATGGATTGCCGTTCCGTGAATGACTCAGATTTCACCTCCAACCGTCTTTTTATAATCACCCATCAGATAAAAAAATATGAAAAAGTTTGATGTCCTGATTATTGGAACGGGTATGGGCGGGCTCGTGTGTGGAAATATTCTGGCGAAAGAGGGATATAAGGTATGCATGGTTGAAAAAAATAAACAACTGGGGGGCTGCCTGCAGATATATGTGCGTAACCGCGTAATTTTTGATTCCGGTGTGCATTATATCGGCGGACTGGATAAGGGACAAAATCTTTATCAGATTTTCAAATGGCTTGGTCTGATGAATGAACTGAAACTGGAAAAAATGGATCCGGATTTCGATCGGATTATCCTGGATGACGATCCGGAAGAATATCGTTACATGCAGGGATATGACGCATTCGAAAAGGAAATGATCCGTGCATTTCCCGCTGAAGAAAAGGCGATCCGTCTGTATACCAAAACCATTCTTGAAATCTGCGATCGCTTTCCGCTATATCGTTTGCGTTTGTCGGGTAACGGAGAAAAGCAGGAAGCGATGGGCATTTCTGCTAAAAAGTTTATTGAATCCATAACGGATAATAAAAAGCTTCAGGCAGTATTAGCCGGAAATAATATGCTCTATGCAGGCAGCGGGGAAGCCACACCCTTTTATATTCACGCGCTGACCGTGAACAGTTATATCGAAAGCGCCTGGCGCTGTCTTGACGGAGGATCCCGGATTTCAAAAATACTCGCCCGGAATATCTCAAATTCCGGCGGTCAGATTGTTAAAAGCAGGGAAGTAAAAAAACTAATTGTAGAGAATGACATCATCACAACCGCAGAACTCAGTGACGGTTCCCTTATACAGGCGGATTATTTTGTATCGAATACAACGCCTGCCAACACCTATCGAATGACGGAAACCAACCTGATCCGGACTGTTACGAGGAAAAGAGTCGAAGCGATGCCGACGACAGTCTCTTCATTTATTTTGAACATCGTTTTTAAAAAAGAACGGTTTCCTTATTTGAAACACAATTACTATTATCAGAAAACAGGCATGGTATGGGCTATGGACACTTATGCAGAAAAGGACTGGCCACTCGGATACGCGATCTACTGCTCACCCGCTGAAAAAAAGGAATTTGCCCGGGGGATGACTATTTTTGCATATATGCGGTTTGATGAAGTGCGATCCTGGGAGAGCAGTTATAATACTGTTTCCTCAAAACAAAACAGAGGGACGGAATACGAACAGTTTAAGGATAAAAAAACGGAACAATTGCTAAACCGGGTAGAGGAAAAATTTCCCGGTTTGAGAAATTCCATATTGCATACGTATACATCCACGCCGCTTACTTTTCGCGATTATATCGGAAATGAAGATGGCAATCTGTATGGAACGGCTAAAGATTATCGCAATCCGGTGGGCACGCTTATTTCTCCCAAAACCCGTATACCAAACCTTTTTCTTACAGGGCAATACCTGAACCTGCATGGAATTCTCGGAACCGCAATCAGTGGTCTGATTACTTCCATCGCACTAACGGGCAAGGATGATTTCATTGAAAAAATTAGAAATGCCTGAAACAAAGAAAAAAAGAAGTCTGTTCCTCCGGATACTCGCCGTGTTTGGTCTGGTCATTTTATTGGGCGTTCTCTATATTTTGATTGTTTCCAGAACCAGTCCGCCAAAAATTACAGATCAGGCTTCTTTGAACTGGCAGCGTGCGGAACCGAGTCCCGGATTCTTTACGATTAAAGATAACTGGTTCAGGAAAAGTAAATCCGGGCTATACGAAATGTATGTGGAAGGTCAGCCCTTTGAACGCGGTGTCGTGAATGGGAAATTATCCAAAGAGCTGATCCAGTTACAGGAAGATTATTTTAGTGACCAGATTAACAAGATGGTGCCTTCAAAAACCTATCGTCATTTTCTAAAATATGTGATTGGATGGTTTAACCGCGACCTGGACAAATTTGTGTCAGAGGAAGATAAAGAGGAGATATATGGGATATCCATGTCTGCTTCTGACAAGTATGCGTATATCGGAAATAATTATCAGCGTATTCTAAATTATCATGCAGCACATGATATTGGTCATGCATTGCAAAACCTGGCACTGGTAGGCTGTACATCATTTGGTACCTGGGGATCCAGGTCGGCAGACAGCACAATGATCATTGGAAGGAATTTTGATTTTTATGCGGGTGATCGTTTTTCAGACAATAAAATCATTTCGTTTGAAAAGCCGGCAGAAGGATTCAGATTTATGTATGTTACCTGGGGCGGATTTATTGGTGTGGTTTCCGGAATGAATGAAAAAGGACTGACCGTGACTATCAATGCGGCAAAATCAGATATGCCTCTGGGTTCGGCCACGCCGGTTTCGCTGGTGGCAAGGGAGATACTGCAATATGCGGATAATATCAGCGGCGCCCTGGAGATCGCAAAGAAAAGAAGAATGTTTGTGTCAGAATCTTTTCTGATCGGTTCTGCAGAAGATAACAAAGCGGTTATCATTGAAAAAACGCCCGACTCCATCGGAGTGTATGATCCCGGTGGAAATGAAATCATATGCGCCAATCATTTTCAAAGTAAAGAATTGGGCAGGCTGCGATCAAACCAAATACAGATACGGCAATCCGCTTCTGACTACCGGTATCACCGGGTGGTGGAATTGCTGGCTGCCGATAAAAAGAATACCGTACAGAAAACGGTCGATATTCTAAGGGACCATGCGGGTTTGGAAAACACGGATATCGGAATGGGTAATGAAAAAGCGGTCAATCAGATGATCGCGCACCATTCCATTATTTTCGAACCGCAAAAAAAACGGGTTTGGGTTTCAACGGGACCCTGGCAGTTGGGCGAATTTGTCTGTTATGATCTGTCAAAAGTGTTTTCGATGAATGGAATGAAAACGAATGTGGAAATCATGGATAGTTCACTGAACCTGCCGGCAGACAGCTTTCTGCTGACAGATCAGTTTCAGCTTTTTTTAAAATACCGCAGGTATAAAAAAGAACTTCTGGAAGGAAAAGAAATAAACCCTGACAGCCTGATTGCAACCAATCCGAATTATTACCAGGCATACCAGCTGGCGGGAAATGAAATGTTCAAAGAGAAACAATATGAAAAAGCCATTGACTATTACCGGCAGGCGCTTTCTAAAGAAATAGCCACGAAAACGGAGGAGAATGAGATTAAAAACAGGATTATGCAAAGTGAAGAAAAACTTAATAAGGCTAAGGCTAAGGCTCTAAGGCCGGTAGTCAATTAAAGCTTTTATGAAATATACTAAAAAAATTAATGAATATTTATCTATCGTGAGTTATTTATAACATTGCAAGTCTTATAAATCAGCCTTAGGCCCTGGCCTTAGGCCTTAGCCATAAAGGATGATAATAGGAGCCGGCATAGACATCATTGAAGTAGATCGCATTGCCATGCGCGTCGGAAGAGACAACGGTTTTAAAGAACTTGTTTTTTCTAAAGATGAAATAAGCTATTGCGATACAAAGGCATTCCCCTTTGAGCACTATGCAGCCCGGTTCGCAGCGAAAGAAGCATTTCTAAAAGCCGTCGGAAGAGGGTGGGATAGTGGTTTGCAGTGGAATGAAATTGAAGTGGTCAATGAAACAAACGGCCGGCCATCATTACGCATCACAGGCATGACGGAAAAAATGCTGGCACCGATGGGCATCCGTGTACTCCATGTATCTCTTTCTCATTTAAAATCCACGGCAACCGCCATCGTTATACTGGAATCATGAATCAGTCTTCCCATAAAAAATACATGCAGCGAAAAGAGATCCGGGAAATACAGGAAAATAAGCTGCATGAACTGCTGGCTTATCTCAAATCGAATTCACCTTATTACCAGAAAATTTTTAATCGGGAGCAAATAGATATTCAACGGATTCAAAAACTGGAGGACCTTGAACTATTACCAACAACCAGTAAAGAAGATCTGCAATCATTCAACGAAGCATTTCTTTGTGTACCCAGAACTTCAGTGATTGAATATACCTCTACATCGGGAACCCTGGGTTTACCGGTTACCATTGCATTGACAGAAAAAGACCTGCAAAGACTGGCTTATAATGAATTTAAATCCTTCAGCTGTGCGGGCGGAGAACCGGAAGATGTCTATCAGCTCATGCTAACGCTGGATCGCCAGTTCATGGCAGGTATGGCTTACTATTCAGGCATACGTAAACTCGGAGCGGGCATTATCAGGGTTGGCCCGGGTGTTCCCTCTCTTCAATGGGAAACCATTTTCAGACTCAGACCCACGGTACTGGTTGCCGTGCCTTCGTTTATTTTAAAACTGATTCAGTGGGCGGCGGAGCATCAGATAGATATGGCTTCTTCATCTGTAAAAAAAGCTATTTGTATTGGTGAAAATATTCGTCAGGCGGATTTTTCTCTGAACCTTCTCGGGAAAAAAATAACGGACGCCTGGGATATCAAATTATTTTCCACCTATGCGTCAACAGAAATGCAGACAGCATTTACGGAATGTGAAGCCGGCCGGGGTGGTCATCATCAACCGGATCTTGTAATCGTGGAACTGTTAAATGAACAGGGCCAGCCGGTGCTTGCCGGGGAAGCGGGCGAAGTAACCATCACAACGCTGGGTGTGGAAGCCATGCCGCTGCTGAGATATAAAACGGGCGATTTATGTGTTGCTCACGAAGAAGTCTGCGCATGTGGCCGTCATTCTTTACGATTGTCACCGGTGATCGGAAGAAAAAAGCAGATGATAAAATTTAAGGGAACCACTTTGTTTGCTCCCGCACTCTTTGACCTGCTGACAGGAATGGAGGATATATCAGATTTTGTAGCAGAAGTATATTCGAATGAAATTGGCACGGACGAAGTATTACTTCATCTGCTGCCACGGAAATATTCGGAAGAATCAGATCACCGTATACGGGCATATTTGCAAGCGAAACTGCGGGTGACTCCCCAGATCCGCTATGTAAATGCGGAGACGATTCAACAGCTTCAGTTCCCGGGATCGGGAAGGAAGCCGGTGAAATTTATTGATAAGCGGAATCCTGGTTGACGGTTGCTTGGCGGCTTGCCCCGCGGAATGCGGGGTTGACGGTTGACGGTTGGCAGTTGGCGGTTGGCAGTTGGCTGATGACCGATGAGAGTATAAATGAAAAGTTGGTGTGAAGTACCTTGGAAATATAGTATCCTTTATTATGAAATATTTTATACTCTTCATATTACTGACATGTATTGCAGATGCTGCGATGGCCTCTGCACTGTCAGTCGTCCATGGACAGGTTTTGGCAGTTAATCATATTAAACGGTCAACGGTCAACGGTCAACGGTCAACGATAATACCGCCAACCGACCTCAACCGCGCCGCATACTATAAAGCCATGGAGTCGGACAGTAAGACCCTGGTCGATGCGCAGATATCGGAAATGAATTCAGCGCCTGCCGATATCAAAAACGCATTCCTCGGAGCCATGATCATGCGGAGAGCGGGTATTGGGGGGAATCCTTCATCCAAACTGAAATTATTTAAACAGGGCCGTAAATTACTGGAAGATGCCATTGCCAAGGCCCCTGACAATGCAGAATTTCGGTTTCTGAGGCTAATTATTCAGGAAAATGCACCGGGCGTACTGGGTTATAGGAATGACGAACAGAAGGATAGTGAATTTATCCGGAAATCATACAGTTCGCTGCCGGCAGACCTGCAGAAAGCCATCGCAGATTACAACAAAAAATCGAAGGTTTTAAAGCTTCAGGTTTCATAACTTCGGGCCAACCATGGGCAAAAAAGTTTTAGCCGTATTTTATTCGCAGTCAGGTCAGTTAGAACAGATTATAGATCAATTTACCCTGCCATTCAAAGAAGCTGGGGCAAGTGTGGAAAAACTTCGCATTTACCCGGCGCAGGCGTATTCATTTCCGTGGACAGGAAAATCCTTTTTCAGCGTAATGCCGGATTGTGTAAACCAGGTTCCCGGTCAGCTTCAGCCTTTCAGCTTTCAGGAAACCCGGTATGATCTGATCATTCTGGGTTACCAGGCATGGTTTCTGTCCCCGAGTATACCTTCCAATACACTTATGTTTGATCCGCGTTTCAGGGAAATCGCCAGGAATACACCTGTCATTACGATTACCGGGGCAAGAAATATGTGGCTCAGCGCGATGGAAAAAATCAAACCCGTGTTAAAATCCATGGATGCCCGGTTGGTGGGAAATATAGCACTGGTAGACCGCCACCATAATTTCGTGAGTTTTGTGACGATCTTTCACTGGATGTTTAAAGCAAAAAAAGACCGGTTCCTGAATATTTTTCCTGTTCCCGGAGTATCGGAGGCCGATATCCTCAATACAAAAAATTATGGAACGACCGCGATTCCTTATCTTGAAAAAGCGAACTGGCAAGGATTTCAGGAGGAAATGGTGGAACAGGGTGCTGTGCCGGTAAAATATAATTTGATGTTCATTGAGAGCAAGGCGCGTAAGATTTTTAAGGTGTGGGCCGGCATCATTTCCAAACGCAAAAAAAGAGATGCCTGGCTTGTTGCATTCAAATATTATCTTTTAATTGCGCTATTTATAGCTGCCCCCATTATCCTGACAGTGGACGCGATATTATTCAAGCCATTTCTTTCCGGGCGCATAAAAAGACAAAAACAATATTATTCAGGAGTGAATTAATCCGGTAATGCAGATGGAGTTCAAAGATGTATATATCACAAAAACAGCTACTTATTTCCCCAATGAGCCGATTTCCAACGAAGAAATGGAAGAGTTCCTGGGTCTCATTAATAAAAGCCCTTCCAAATCAAAACGCATTGTATTGCGTAATAACGGGATAAAAAATCGTTTTTACGCCCTTGATAAGCAGGGAAAACCCACCCATACCAATGCAGAAATGACCGCACAGGCTATCCGCACTATGTTGGATAACGATCCGAAAAAGATCCGGGAGATAGACCTCCTCGTCTGCGGCACATCTTCTCCCGACCAGATCATGCCCTCTCATGCCGTAATGGTACATGGAGAACTGCCCGAAGCGGAATCCATTGAGGTGGTGTCGCCCTCCGGCGTGTGTTGTGCCGGGATGCATGCTTTGAAATATGCATATATGTCGGTCAAAACCGGAGATGCACATCATGCAGTGGCAGCAGGATCCGAACGTTTCTCGGCTTCACTTAAATCTCAGATATTTGAGGATGAGGCCAAGAAACTCAGCGAATTAGAGGAGAATCCATATATTGGATTTGAAAAAGAATTTTTACGTTGGATGTTATCGGACGGGGCATCCTGCTTTTTGTTATCCGACAAAAAAAATGAAAAAGGTTTCAGCTTACGAATAGAATGGATAGAAGGTGTGTCTTATGCCAATGTGAAAGAAGTGTGTATGTATATGGGGGGTGAAAAGCTGGAAAACGGGAAAATGAAGAGTTATCTCGACTACAGTCCGGAAGAAGCACAGGCAAGGTCAATTATGAGTATAAAGCAGGATGTAAAACTGCTGAGCGAAAACATTGTACCCCTTGGCGGAATTATGCTTTCAAAGCTTTTCAGGGAAAAAAACCTGGATCCGGCGGACGTGGATTATTTTCTTCCCCATATGTCAAGCGATTTCTTCCGCACCAAAATATTTGACCAGCTAAACAAAAATGAAACACCTATTCCTTATGAGAAATGGGTGATCAATCTGAGCAGCCTGGGAAATGTCGGCGCCGCTTCTGTGTATTTTATGGTGGATGAAGTATTTAAAAGCGATAAACTGAAAGCAGGACAAAAAGTTCTGTTGCTTGTTCCCGAAAGCTCACGATTCTCATATATGTATGCATTGCTTACTGTCTGTTAGCGGCAAGCAGGAGGCGTGAGGCCAAAACTTCACGCTATAGTCTCCCGCTTCCAGCCTCAAGCGTAAAAAATGAAAAAAGACGAACTACCTCAGGACCTTGGTGCGTTGGGAAAGATTACCGGTGAGGTATGTTATGTGGTTGATGAAACCGGAAATTATACCACCCAGCTCAGCAATGGATGGGAAGTAAAATCCTCCGCTTTGGAAGTGGCCTGGAAGGATGTTGAGCAGCGTATTCAGGAGGCGCATCAAAAAGTGACCAATAAAGAAGCCAGTCCCATTTTATTTTTTATGGAACTGCGTGTAATGGATATTCCCATTGTTGCGGCATATACCGGTTTTTGGAAATGGCAGGTGAAACGACATTTAAAATATGATGTTTTTCAAAAACTTTCTCCGGCGAAACTTGCCAGGTATGCAGAATTGTTTGAAGTGAGCCAGGATGAGTTAAAAACCATGAAAGTAGATGAAACTTGATTTCAAACATACGCAGGCAGCCCATTGTGAAAACGGTGTTACAACCAGTCTGCTCCGGCATCACGGAGTAAATCAGATTACAGAACCTCTTGCTTTTGGCATCGGGTCAGGCCTTTTCTTTATTTACATTCCCTTTATGAAAATCAATAATGGTCCGGCGATCGCATTCCGAACCCAGCCCGGATTGATATTCAACAGAACCTGCAAGGCGCTGGGCATTCCGGTTGCCAGAAAAAAATTCAGGTCAAAGGAAGAAGCCGAAAAAATATTAATGCAATGTCTGGCGGCAGGTCAGCCTGTAGGTTGCCAGGTGGGGGTTTATTATCTCACGTATTTCCCCAAAGAATACCGTTTTCATTTCAATGCGCATAATCTGATCGTTTTTGGCAGGGAGGATGATAACTTTTTGATCAGCGACCCGGTTATGGAAATGGCGACTTCGCTGAGCAGTTATGAATTGGAAAGGGTGCGTTTTGCCAAGGGAGCATTTGCACCCAGGGGGCAGCTTTATTATCCAAAAGAGAAACGAGAGGTGACCAACGAGCAGGTTAAAAAAGCCATTCAGACGGGCATCAACCGTAATATCAGCCTGATGCTTCGCATACCCGGACCCATCGCAGGTATTCGCGGTATTCGTTTTATGGCAAAAAAAATAAGCCAGTGGCGTGATAAACTGGGTCCGAAAAAAGCCGGCAGTTATCTTGCGCAGCTTGTGCGCATGCAGGAGGAAATTGGCACCGGCGGTGGCGGGTTCCGCTTTATTTACGCCGCATTTCTGCAGGAGGCCTACGCGTATCATCCGATTTCCGAACTCATAGATATCTCAAAACAATTCACCAAATCAGGCGATATCTGGCGCTCTGCTGCTGTGCAGGCTGCCGGGATCTACAAAGGAAGAATTGGCAGTCAGGCCGATTTCGACGTGATGAGTGATTATCTCCGTGCATCGGCAGATATTGAAAAACAGGCATTTCAGGCACTCTCAAAAATAAAGTGGCCGGCATGAGTATCCCTGCCATAAAGATTCAAAACCTGGCATTTCAATATCCCCGGCAGGAAGGTGTTTGTTTTAATAATTTTAATCTCGAGATAGCAGCCGGTGAACGGTTCGGTTTGTTCGGGCCCAATGGTGCGGGCAAAACAACTTTGATGAACCTCATGACAGGTTTGTTGAAATATTCCGCAGGGAGCATCCGCCTGCAGGATCATGAAATCAATCATCATCCGAAATCGATCAATACCATTTTCGGATTCGTGCCACAGGATCTTTCATTTTATCCTGAACTTACCGCACGGGAGAATCTGGCTTTTTATGGTGCCTGGTACGGACTCAAATCAAAACAAATAAAAATCAGGACGGAAGAATTATTAAACGTACTGGGTCTTACTTCCGTTGCTGACCGAATTGTAAAAGGTTTTTCCGGCGGTATGAAACGCCGGGTCAACCTGGCGATCGCCGTTATGCACAAACCCCGGGTTCTTTTTCTGGATGAACCGACCGTTGGGGTGGATGTGCAAACGCGGCATGCCATTATTCATTATCTGAAGGAACTGAATGAAACCGGTACAACATTAATTTACACCTCACATCAACTGGAAGAGGCTGCCGAGTTATGTAATAAAATTGCATTGATTGACGATGGGAAAATTATAGCCCACGACAGCCTGGACGTTTTGCTCGAGAAACACGGGCATGAGGGAATGGAAGGATTATTTCTGGAACTTACCGGTAAGAGATTCCGGGATTGATATGCATATACTAAGGGCCACGATCATTAAAGACGGCAAAATTCTCCTGCGCGACCGGGTCGGGCTGTTCATGATGTTTTTCATGCCCATCCTTCTTGTGATTGTGATCACCAGTGTGCAGAACAGCACGTTTGAACTGGTGAATAATAATAAAGTCTCACTGGTTGTATTTAATAAAGATGAAGGGCCGATGGGTGGTCAGCTGGTTGAAGCGCTCCGGAAAATCGGATTATTCAAATTACAAATGGCCGATTCCTCCATGTCGGAGCATAATATCGTTTCTGTTATGTACGATAAGGACGCGCTGGTTGCGGTCGTTATCCCCTCTGATTTTTCTACATTCATTCAACATAAATCAGAGGACATTGCCACCCGTGCTTTGAGCGATCCCGATTCCCTGCAGGTAAAATCTTTGGCAGTTTCCGTATTGACTGACTCCCTGCAGATGTATTATCATCCGGTGATGCAGGTTTCCTTCCGCCAGTCCATTGAAGGAGCTTTGCGCAGTTCGGTACAGGTAATCCAGGGAGAAATGATCGTAAAAAAATTATATTCTGCGGTAAATCAAAAAGAAATTCCGGCAGATCTTCAAAAACAAATTCTGTTCTCCCAGTTTCCCATAACAGAAATCCCGGTTTCCCGAACCGGCAGTCGCACGATTCCCAATGCATCTCAGCATAACGTGCCTGCATGGACGATATTTGCAATGTTTTTTATTGTTTTATCTCTGGGAGGCACGATGGTAAAAGAAAAAAACAGCGGTAGTTTTATCCGTTTAAAAACGATGCCCGCCAGTTATCTGCACGCCTTGTATTCAAAACAGCTCGTGTACCTGACGGTGACCATCCTTCAGGCAGCCGTGATATTTGCAATCGGAAACAAAATTTTTCCATATATCGGGTTACCCACCCTGCATTTACCAAAAGACATCATTGCATTATTCATTGTTACGGCGGTTACTGGTTATTGTGCTGTTAATTATGCCATATGTGTCGGGGTATTTGCGAATACACAGGAACAGTCAAACGGATTCGGTGCCATATCCATTATAATCATGGCAGCGTTGGGCGGATTAATCGTACCTTCTTTTGCGATGCCAGCCCATTTGCAAAAGTTATTACAGATATCTCCTCTGCACTGGTCGCTGGAAGCATATTATGGGCTGTTTCTGGAAGGAGGCAAACTGAGCGACATTTGGATGAATATTCTATCTTTATTAGGAATAACCGTTCTTATTCAGATTCTTACTTTATACGGATTAAAAAAGAAAAATTTAATTTAAACAGATAATGGAAACAGCCGAATTAAAGCAACAGGTAAAAGAGCAGATCATTCATTTTCTGAATCTGACAACGGTGAAACCGGAAGACATCAAAGATGATGAGCCGTTATTCGGCGAAGGACTTGGGCTGGACTCTATTGATTCCATTGAACTGATTGTATTATTATCCCGTGAATACGGGATTAATATCCAGGATCCCAAAGAAGGCAGAAAGATCCTCACGGACATTAACACCATGGTGGCATATATAGAAAAAAACAGAACCAAGTAAATAGAGCGACTTGAGCAGGATCATTATTACAGGCATGGGCCTGATCAGTGCGATTGGAGATTCAGTGGGGGAAAATAGAGATTCTCTTCAATTTGAACGCAGCGGAATAGATCATATCCGGTTTTATAAAACAGCTTATGCGGGCCGGCTGCCGACAGCTGAAGTCAAACATTCGACAGAAACACTCAATAAAAAAATATTCGGAAAACTCAATCCGTCCATTACAAGAACCTCATTGCTTGCCCTGCATGCGGCTCAGGAAGCCATCAGAGACAGCGGGCTGACTGCAGAGCAATTAGCATCCAGAGAAACGGCGCTCGTTGGCGCAACCACCGTAGGAGGTATGTGCCTGACAGATGAAATTTTTCATGATGCGCTGGCTAAAAATAATGGCACACCTTATCTCACTTCCTACGATTACGCTTCAGTTACCATGGCCATTCAGGAGCAATATGGTATGCGGGGCGAAGTAAGTACGATCAATACGGCCTGTTCGTCTTCAGCAAATGCTATTCTGTTCGGCGCACGTCTTATCCGTCACGGATATGCAAAACGCGCCATTGTAGGCGGTGCGGAAAGTCTCGCAAAATTTACCATCAACGGATTTAACGCACTGAATATTCTTTCGTCAAAAGCCTGCGCTCCATTTGATCGTGACCGCAATGGTTTGAACCTGGGAGAAGGAGCGGCATTTCTTGTTTTGGAAAAAGAAGAAGATTGCAGGGATAAAAAGAACTACGCATTTCTTGCAGGATATGGAAATAAAAATGATGCCTATCATCCATCGTCAAATTCACCGGAAGGTGACGGTCCTTATTTATCTATGCACGAAGCTTTGAAAAACAGCGGACTCAGGGTGGAAGACATCAGCTATATCAATGCACACGGTACCGGTACGGAAAACAACGATGAAACAGAAAGTCGCGCCATGCTGCGGCTATTTGAAAAAGTACCTTCGTTTTCGTCTACCAAATCATTTACCGGTCATACGCTGGGTGCGGCAGGCGCAGTGGAAGCTGTGTATTCAATTCTAAACCTGGTGCACCAGGAGGTATATCCTTCATTATTATTTAGAAATCCGATTATCGAAACCGGGCTCGTACCGGTTCGGGCATATGCGAAACAAGAGATCAGAAATGTCATGTCGAATTCATTTGGGTTTGGTGGCAATTGCAGCACATTGATATTTTCAAAAACCTGATGCATGCCTTATTTTCATCAATCGATTTGTATTTCACCGCAGGCAAGTTATCCGGAAACGGATCTCACGCGTATCAGGCCCTCGGTAAATAATTTACTCAAAGTTGTGGAACCCGATTACCCGGGTATTCCGCAGGGTGTAAAAAGAAGAATGGGAAAATCTGTTCGCATGGCTGTTGGAGCAGCGCTGCCCCTGCTACAGAAATATCCGCAACCGGATGGTATGATCATCGCC
This sequence comes from uncultured Bacteroidota bacterium, assembly GCA_963759335.1. GTDB lineage: Bacteria > Bacteroidota > Bacteroidia > Chitinophagales > Chitinophagaceae > Puia. The sequence goes on along the minus strand of CAVWYU010000015.1, from coordinate 94,805 downwards.
ACCGCGAATGGAGGTATGGAAGACTGTGTAAAATTTCTGAATCAGATCATCGAATACAATGAAGGACTGCTCACGCCAGCGAGTTTTGTACAGAGTACGTCCAACGCAGCAGCGGCACAGATTGCGCTCGTTACAAAAAACCACCAGTACAATATTACCCATGTTCACAGGGGCCTGGCATTTGAAAATGCACTGATGGATACCGTAATGTCGTTGAATGAATATCCGGAGAGGTCTTATCTGCTGGGATGTACCGATGAAATATCAGTTTACAATTATAATATTGACGGTCTGGCGGGATCGTTCAGAAAGGAACCGGTATTAAACAGTGATTTATTTACGACTTCAGCAGCCGGTACCATTCCCGGTGAAGGTTCATTCATGGTTTGGATGACGAATCAACGGGAAGGCGCGACAGCCGCGCTGGATGCTGTAAGAACGATTCATACAGAAGATCCCGCCGTGGTACTGGAAGTTTTGAAAGAATTCCTCTCGGAAAATTTTAAAGCAGGAGAAAAACCTGATCTTCTTTTGACAGGTGAGAATGGCGATAGCCGGATGCTGAAATACTACAACACGGTGGAATCTGCCATAGAATATGATATTCCCGTAGCGAGATTTAAACATTTGTGCGGCGAATACTGCACTGCATCTTCCTTTGCCTGCTGGTTATCTTTTCAAATTCTGGCAGACGGCAGGATTCCTCCATTGGTGATCAAGAAAAACACAGCGGTGAAACCGGTTAAACGGATATTGATTTATAATAATTACCGCGGCGCGCAGCATGCATTTATTTTAATTTCGGGAGTTTAGTTGGCGGTTGGCGGTTGGCAGTTGGCGGTCCGTTTGAAAATAAATAATTATATAATGCTTAAATTTAATCTTACTTATTCAAATATGTCCGCCAACTGCCAACCGCCAACTGCCAACCAAATGATGCTTCGCCATTCCCTTTTTTTGCTGATACTATTTATTTTCTCCTGCAACACCAACACAGATCCTTACCAGACCTGGAAAGTCGTGAATGGAAATAGTGCCGGCAATAAATTTTCGTCTCTTACACAGGTAGATACTTCCAACGTAACCCAGCTCGCCGTTGCGTGGACCTATCATACCGGAGATGTAGATACAGCAGCCCATTCACAGATACAGTGCAATCCGATCATCATAAACGGAACACTATACGGAACTTCCCCACAGCTAAAACTATTTGCGCTGGATGCGGCTACGGGAAAAGAAAAATGGCACTACAATCCATTCGATAGTGCAGAGGGTGAAAAAAAGGGCATTTATTTTAATTTAAACAGTAATCGTGGTGTCGCCTATTGGACCGATGGTAAGGATGACGAAAGAATATTTTATACCGCAGGTCCGATACTTCGTGCCGTTGATGCGAAAACGGGGAAGATCATTGCAGGTTTTGGTAATAAAGGGAAACTGAATCTTAGCGAAGGACTGGGTGTGGAAGGCAAAGACCTTTTTGTTACGGCTACTTCGGCAGCTACGGTTTACAAGGACCTTTTACTGGTGGGTACGAGAGTGTCGGAAGGTATGGATGCTGCACCCGGACATATTCGTGCTTATAATGTGCGGACGGGAAAACAGGAATGGATATTCCATACCATTCCTCATCCGGGTGAACCGGGTTATGAATCCTGGGAAGATAAAAATGCCTGGAAGATGACCGGCGGTGCGAATAACTGGATGGGTATGATCGTCGATCAAAAAACAGGAATCGCTTATATTCCGCTCGGATCGGCTTCCATGGATTTTTATGGAGGTAAGAGAAGGGGTTCGAATCTGTATGCAAACTCTTTATTGGCCCTGGATGCAAATACCGGAAAATATATCTGGCATTTTCAATATATTCATCACGATACCTGGGACTGGGATCCCTCTTCGGCGCCTGTATTACTAACGGTCAGGCATAATGGTGAAGAAGTAGCTGCCGTAGCACAAACCACAAAGACAGGTTTTGTTTATTTGTTCAATCGTGCAACCGGCGAATCTCTTTTCCCCATTGTTGAAACGACCGTTGATAGTGCGACAGAACTGGTGGGTGAAAAATTATCATCCACACAACCGATTCCGCAATCACCGGCACCCTTCGTCAGGCAAAAATTTACGGAGAAAGATATCAACCCATACCTGTCTCCTGAAGAATATGCGGACGTGAAAGCAAGACTCATGCAATACGGTGATGGACATATGTTTTCACCCGAGTCAAAAAAGGGAACCATCATCCTGCCTGGTTTTGACGGAGGCGCCGAGTGGGGTGGACCTGCCATAGATCCGTCGGACGGAACATTATTTGTCAATGCCAACGAAATGGCCTGGGTGCAACAAATGCGCGATGTGGACAATGCTGCGAAGGATAATGAATCTTATGTAACGGCCGGCCACAGATTATATATTCAAAACTGTATGTCCTGCCATGGCGCAGACCGGAAAGGGGGCAGTAACTATCCATCGATTCTGGAAATAAATAAAAAACTGAACAAAGATCAGTTTGTGCAGTTTATCTCTGCGGGCAGAAGAATGATGCCTGCTTTTTCTTTTTTAAAACCGGAGGACAAGGAAGCGATTGCCGGTTTTGTTCTCGATATTAAATCAGATGAGAAAAGAATCTATCACACCGAATTGACCGAAGACGAAAAATTCAGGCAGATTCCATACACCATTGCCGGCTATAATAAGTTTCTGACCAAATCCGGATTACCGGCCCTTGCGCCACCCTGGGGAACGCTGACTGCGATTGACTTGAACCGGGGAGATGTGAAATGGAAAACCATACTCGGTGATAATGACAGTGCCTTTGCGGGCAAACCCCAAACCGGCACGGAAAACTATGGCGGGCCTGTTGTTACTGCCGGAGGGTTACTTTTCATCGCTGCTACAAAGGACGGAAAAATCAGGGCGTTTAATAAAAATACCGGTAAACTTTTATGGGAATCCAAATTGCCGAATGCAGGATTTGCCACACCCGCTATCTATGAGGCAGATGGTAAACAATATATCGTGATTGCCTGTGGTGGCGGAAAATTGAAAACATCTTCAGGAGATAGTTATGTCGCTTATGCGTTGCCGTGAGATTTGAGCTGGAGGCAGGAGGCGGGAGGCTGGAGGCGGGAGGCAGGAGGCTGGAGGCGGGAGGCAGGAGGCAAGAGCATTAAGAAGTTTCAGATTTTTGACTTTGGGCTTTTGGCCTGACAAAGAACCATACAATCGGCGCGGATAATAGTGCGAGAACTGCATACAATACAGCTGGTTTATTTTCTGATGAACCGGTGATGGATCCAATCAGGGCCAATACAAATATTAGTGTCGGTGCCATAAACAAGATCAGCAAACCTTTTTTTTCAAGCGGAATCCGAAAAGGCCTTTGATCTCCGGCTGCTTTCCTTCTTAAACTGATCAATGCTGCAAACTCAAGCGATACGCCACCGGTATAGAGACAGATGTCCATAACGATCAGGTCTGCGAGGGGCAGAAGGATCAAAAGACTAACGATGCCCGCGCAGGCGATGATGGAAATATAAGGCGTGTGATATTTGGGATGTTGTCTTGTAAATACTTTCGGTAAAAGATTGTCCTTGCCCATTACGGCCGGTACTCTCGAAACGGAAAGCAGTACAGCGCAGAAAATGCCCATCATGCTGGCCATTCCTCCGATAGATAAGATAGTACCCAAAGATTTTCCACCGATCATTTCACCGAGATATGGTATGCCCTTCTCGGCAAATACGGATCCGGGTATACCGGCATGTAAAGCGAGCCATGTGATCGCGATATAAATAATATAAATGCTGGAGAATGCCAGGAAAATGGCTTTGAGATAAGCGCGAATGGGTTTGTCAACCTCCCCCGCATAGGTTGTCGCATTGTCCCATCCAATGAAATTCCACATGATGGTGAAGATGGCCATGCCGAGTGAGCTCATTCCCGTGTGATGATGTACGGTTGTAAAATCAGTATGAATAAAACCCGTGAAAAATAAAATGAAAAAGGGGAACATTACGGCGACTGTCAGGAACATAGCCGTTCTTCCGACGGGAACGATTCCGCGAATATTCAGAGCTGCGTTTAACCAGATCATCGTTAAACAAACCGGAATTTTGTAATGTTCTATTTCGGGGAAAAAGGACGCGTATTCAAGAAAGAAAACGGGATAAATGGCCAGATCGACAAAGGTATATAGCCAGGTCCACCAGCCCTCAAAAAATGCCCAATGTAATCCGAGCCCGCGCTTAACCCATTCGTAATAACCGCCTTCCACGGGCATCATGCTATTTAATTCGAGCACCACCAGGATCGTGGGAATATCATACAGAATCGGGGTGATCATCAGCAACGGAATGGCATACGATCCGGCATAACCGATCAGCGGTTCGATTCCGTAGGGGCCACCTGAAACGGTGAAAAATATTACGGCTGCCAGGGGAATGACTCCGATTTTATGCAATATGCGGGGAACAGAACCAGGCGTCGATTTCATCGGTTAAAAACCACCGAACCTACAACAAAATTCGGCCGCAGTGCCTTTGACAGAGGGGTTTTTTGCTCGGAATATTTCAGTATATTTGCCGCCCTTAGCGCCTGGGATATCATTATCCCCGGCCGGATGGCCCCGTAGCTCAACTGAATAGAGTATCTGACTACGGATCAGAAGGTTTCAGGTTTGAATCCTGACGGGGTCACGAAGCCGACCAGACGCAGTCTGGACGGCTTTTTTCTTTTTGAGCAGCGAAAGCTGCTTTCTTATGTAGAAAAAGAACAGACCGCATTCAGCAAGCGGAATGGACAGCTATACATTTGAGTGTCTGCTGTTATAGCAAATTCCAGATTTCACCAAATTGTTAAGGCAAAGAATATTTTCTATGAATACTATTATTGTCGACAAAAACATAATACTAGAACCCACCAGTGAACTAAAGGCGCCACAACTTTTTGCTGCCATTGATAATAGCAGGATTCAGCTTTCCGAGTTTTTACCATGGGTGGTCGATATGCAAACAGTGGCGGACTTAAAAGCGTATTTAAAAAACGCAGAGACGTTATGCCAACAGAAAAAGGAGGCCAGTTTTGCAATCCTATTGAATGGTGTTGCTGTAGGCAGGATTGGACTGCATCATTTAAATATGCAAAATAAAACCGGAGCGATTGGTTACTGGTTAGATAAGGATGCGCAGGGAAAAGGCATAATCTTTAAATCATGCAAAGCTCTTGTAAATTTCGGTTTTCAAAATTTGCATTTGCATCGAATTGAAATCAAGGCAGCCATTGACAATATAAAAAGCCAGGCGATTCCTGTGAAATTGAATTTTGTAAAAGAAGGCATATTGAGGCAGGCAGAATTCGTCAATAACCAATTTCTTGATTTGTTTTTATATGCGATGATAAGTGATGACTGGGAAGCTATGAAACGCTGATATCAGTATGAGTCTGAAAGCCGGAGTCCGAAAAACGGCAGAATTGGATAACGGAAATTCAAGTGTGCACCAGTCCTTATTTTGCCAGCTGTTTCTGCTTATACAATGGGAGTATATAAGATTTGTTTATGGTCGATGACTTTGGAACCCTGCTAAATTTTTATCTTGATACGGAAAATACCCTGCTTATTTCTTTATTAAATAACCCTATATGCATCCGGCGAAGACCCGTTTTTTAACGCTTATCATTGGCTCGGTTTTTATTATAAATTTTTCCATTTCCTGCAGGAAAAATCAGGCTGTTCCTAAAGTTCAGACCTGGTCACAAAAACAAACTACCGGATTTACCGGCGAAGGAAGGCAAGCCGCGGTTAGCTTTTCAATTGGATCAAATGGATAATTTTGGGGGAATCCCGTGGAGGAGCCAAAGCATTTGTGATTGGCAATACAATTTATGCCGGGCTGGGCAAATCAACTTATACTGTTTATCCAACTGATTTCTGGGCATTCACCGCCAATTAACGGATACCATACATCACAGTTTAATCATTCAAACCGGACGGCAGGGGCCTGGCATTTCCTGAGACCCCGTCATTATTCGTATTTTAGCAGATATCATTCGTTTAAAATCATGAACGATAACTGGACCGAAAAATGGACCAACAGATGGAACGAGCGATTTAGTAATGAAGAATTCGCCTATGGCGAAGAGCCAAATAATTATTTAAAAGCACAATTGGAAAAGCTGGCTCCGGGAAGTATACTTTTCCCGGCAGAAGGAGAGGGCCGCAATGCTGTTTTTGCAGCCAGAATGGGCTGGACCGTTTCAGCTTTTGACATCAGCGTGGAAGGTAAAAAGAAGGCTCTGAAACTGGCGGAAGCAAATGAAGTAAAAATTGATTATCAGCTCGGCGAATTAGGCGTATTGAATTTTAAGCCGGAACAGTTTGATGCGATGGCCCTCATTTATGCACATTTCCCGGCGGATATCAAATCGTCGTATCATAAATCGCTTGACAAATATCTGCGTGCGGGTGGCATGATCATCTTCGAGGCCTTTAGCAAAAAACATGTTGAGTATATAAAAATGAACGAAGCGGTTGGTGGTCCGAAAGATATTGATATGTTATTTTCTATCGAAGAATTAACATCTGATTTTTCGAATTATGAAATCATCGAAATGTCAGAAACAGAGATTGAATTGAAAGAAGGTCAGTTTCATAACGGCACAGGGTCTGTAATCCGGTTTCTGGCAAGAAAAAAATAAGCTACGCACACCAGCTCTGACACCGCCACCTGTTCATATAAAACCTGCTGCGATTTGAATGAACTGCCGGCTTGGGAAAATATTATTTACATTGATCAGGCGCAAGTACCCAAAGTAATGTGGCATTTCAGAGATACAAAATTATTAAAAATGGAATCGGCTTCCCGGGTAGTTAGTTGTGAATGCGTTCACTTCAGATGCTAAAATTAAAAACGCCCGTAGGCTCAGTTTGTAATGGAACTTTGCAAAACCCTACAAGCTGCTTTTCTCGGACGCCTGGTAAATCGTGTAAGAAATACCACCCCCAATCTATATATATAAACCCGGAAATGAAATAAGTAATAACACTTACCCGATTCAGATTAGTTTATGCACTACATAAATCACCACACTCATATCTAGAGCCAATAACGCAGACAGGATAACGGCAAATACCTTTCTTTTCCTCGATGACATAAATCTATTGTATTACTGATTGAACTGAATTGAATATAATTTGCAATTCAAATGCCAGCTCATACACGAAAATTGCCCCATTTTACAACGCCATGTTTGTTGAATATGGATTCCAATTTTGGGAAAAGTAGCCGTATAAGATTCGTTTGACCAGGTAAACAATATGCAAAGCATACGGTAAGAATACAATATTTCGGCCTTTTGCCGGAATATGAAAGAGTGTCGACGGAGTGAATCCATTTTCATGAAAAATTAATTTGATTATCATAGCAAAAATTGCCCATGGTATTCCAGGTGGTTTCACAGGGCGCCCGGGTTCGCGGTCGGTACCTAATCCATACAAATCTAATTTGACCCATCGGGTAGCTGGGACCGTTACAAGAGCCCTTTTTTTATTTTAAACAATCCCCATTTTATCCCATAATCTCCACAATAAAATGCGTTATTAAGAGTTTCAAAAAAGAGGTGGATAAAAAGGCGCGATAAAATGCCCTGCTTTGAATACCCTTGTCTATTTTAGCGGCTCAAAGCAGAAATAGCATGTATAGTCCAGAGTATCAGATATGTAATAAATACATAAACGCAACCATATGAAAAACCAAATTCACAAATCCCTGCTTCAGGGAGTTAAGGACCTGCATATTAAAATCCTGCAATCGAATAATCTGCCTGAAATTGGTAACTATTTACAGGAAATCCTCGACAAAGTAATACCGGTGCCTACCGCCATTAATAAGAAAATAATGACTCCTGATATGAAGGGGTTGAGTAAATCCCGGATTATCAATATGATGAAAAGTGATATCCAGTCCATTGTCGATGGAACATACAACAGGGCCGAAATAGCAAAATATAAGGCTTCTCTGAGTATTGCCTGGTTAAAGAGACTTTTTACAGAACCGACAGCACCTGCTGAGCCGAACGCGTAACGCTAAACACTAAACACTTAACGTCTACCTGCCTCAGGCATTCTCTGCCTTAAGCCTTAAGCTTTATGCCTTCTGCCTAAAAAGGCTATCTTGTTCCCTTGCGGAATGGAGCTGACTGTGATCCATGCCCGAAAGAAAATATGGATCAAAAATTTGAAGAACTCATCGGTACGTATATTCAGAACCGAATCGGAATCAGCAACCATTTTATTACAAACGAACTGGCGGTCAGCCTTCAGAAAATTTTACTTTCCCTGGATGAAGAAGATAAAATGAAATCGGCCGGAATCGGAAATCAATTTCTTAAAGACAGGAATCAGGATACACGCGGCGACAAGATTTTCTGGATCGACAATCATTCGGACGAACCCTCAGAGCGTGCGTTTTTAGACCAGATTAATCTCTTCATTGAACATTTGAACGATACATGTTATACGGGGATCAATGCATATGAATTTCATTATGCCCTGTATGAAACAGGAAGTTATTACCGGAGGCATGTTGACCAATTTCAGAATAATAATGATCGTAAATTTTCGCTGATCCATTATCTCAATACAAACTGGACAGAGGAGGAGGGTGGTGAACTTTTGATTTTTCACGAAAATAAAACTGATAAAATATTTCCCGAAATACAGAAAGCCGTTTTCTTCCGGAGTGATGACTGTGAACATGAAGTGGCCAGATCCACCAGGTCCCGGATGAGTATTTCCGGCTGGCTGAAATGTGTTTAAATCGCAATAAATACTACCTTAACTTCAAATTGCCATATGAGTCAAAAAGGATTTATACAGGTGCTGGGTGCGGCCGGAACGGTAACCGGTTCAAAGTATTTAGTAGGAGTCAATGGCAAAAAATTCCTGGTGGACTGCGGTTTATTCCAGGGCTTGAAAGAACTGCGACTACTGAACTGGAATCCATTACCGGTTGACGCTACTACCATCGATTTTATACTGCTGACCCATGGCCATCTGGATCATGTGGGATACCTGCCCAGACTGGTACAGGCAGGATTTAAAGGAAAAATTTATGGAACGGCCCCCACCATCGAAATAGCAACGATTGTTCTCAATGATACCGGTAAAATACAGGAAGAAGAAGCTGCGCAGGCCAACCGTTTCAATTATTCAAAGCACAAACCAGCCAAGCCACTGTATGATTTGAAAGATGTGGCTCAGACTCTGCCGCTTTTAAACGAAATCAAAACCGACGAATGGATCGATTTTGGGGGCGATATCAAAGTATGTTATCATACCAACGGTCATATCATTGGATCGGCATTTATCGAAATTCATATCGGGGACAAGAAATTAGTTTTCAGTGGTGATATCGGCCAGTCCCCGGATATTCTGTTAAACCCGCCGAACCGTCCAAAAGAAGCTGATATACTTTTTGTTGAAAGCACATATGGTGACCGGCTTCATCCGAATGAAAATGTACTTGAGCGGCTGAAGGAAATCATTCTTCAAACCTCGTCGAAAGGCGGAACCCTGATCATTCCGAGTTTTGCGGTTGAAAGAACGCAAACGCTGATGTACCTGATCTGGCAGTTAAAGAAATCAGGTGTATTGCCGGACATTACTCTGATCATGGACAGCCCGATGGGCGCCCACGTCCTGGATACATTTCAAAAATTCAATGACTGGCTGAAACTTCCTGTAGGAGATTTCGAGGAAATGACAAAGATATTTCACGTTGTAAGTGAATTCAAAGAAACCCAGGCTTTCATCAGAAATCATGCTCCCAAGATTGTTATTGCAGGAAGTGGCATGATCACAGGTGGCCGCGTACTAAATTATTTGCAGGAATATATTGGTAAGCCGGAGACCACCCTTCTGATGGTTGGTTACCAGGCCGAGGGTACCCGCGGAAGACAATTGCAGGACGGAGCACACGAGGTAAAAATCTATGGTAAATTTTATACCGTCAATGCCCGGATAGAAATAATGAAAGGTTTATCGGCTCATGCAGATCAAAACGGATTATTGCAATGGCTCAGCGAAATAAAAAATAAACCGGAGCGGGTGATGATCACCCATGGAGAAAAACAAGTGGCTGATATTTTTCGCGTTAAATTAAAGGATGTATACGGATGGGAGGGTACTGTGCCCAAACTCAACGATATCATCGAATGGTAAATGCGAGCCGGAAATTGTAATAGGAAGTAATACCTGAATTTGCTGATAAGATGGTTTGAAAACGAAAACCCGCATCTGCAATTCCCAACTGATATCCCGCACCAATGGTATTGCAGATTCCCACATATTGTTCGTGGTCTTCGTACGTCCCATTATTATTTTCAAAGTTGATGATTACATGATAAAATTCACCCGTAAGACCCAGTAATGCGGAGAGATAAAAACCTCCAGGGTGGGCAGACCACGCGGTTGTGTAATATTTGATACCAAATTGTAAGGGCAGTGCTGAAAATTGTTCGTAATAATTCCGAAAGTACTCATTGTTCGCGTACTGTATATATTCAATCGACATAATACCGGATACGTGTTTTGACCAGGGATGTTCCATTTGAATCGATCCACCAAAACCGGTATTTCCCACCTCCTGAAAATTACCTGTGGGAAAGGCGAGTTCAGCACCTAATGAAAAGAATATTTTCTGACTGCTGGCTGGTTTTGGAAGCAGCATCACAATAATGAGACTGATTCCGGCGATCATCTTTTTCATGTGGGGTTATTTTGAAACCAAGCTATGAACACCCTCAGCTCTTTTCTAATTGATAAAAACACCTTTCCCCGCCGGGATGGGCAATTTTAATAATTCATCCAATAAAAACGAATCAGGATTGACATATTTGCAAATAGGCGGGGCCGGGGAAGCCACGTTAGTATTATCTGATAAAATCAGAATACCGGGAAGTATGATGTGCAAAAAAAGGGTGAAAAATGATCACCCCTTTTTATTATCTTAGATAGATCTAAACCAAACTTGCCATGAAATCAATTTTACTATTGAGCTCAATGCTTATTGCCCTGTCCGCAACCTCCCAGACAACCACTTTCAAAACCAGCCAATGGGGTAACACAAAACAAACCCAGGATCACGACTGGGCAACGGCCCTTGATAATCCGGTCAAAGAAAACGTGGTAATCGTTGAAACGCCTACAGCATTTAAAGCCACTTTCGGGCAAAAAATAAAGGTCTATAAGATCGTCAATTCAAGCCAAATGGATAACGATACCAGGGTTTACAATACGCTGATGAATGCCAAACCTTATATTATCAAAGTCATGTACATCAGTTCAGACAAAACTTATGCAATTCTTTGCGAAAATGAATGGGCTGTCGCGAACGTCACCAATGCGGTAGTAGCCAAATAAATATTACTGAGCAATTATTTTATATACTTTACCGGTAGTACCCTGCGGACCGATCTGATCAGAGGTCAGTAAATAGATTTCTCCGCTCTGATCCTGTCCAAAACTTTTCAGGTAAGTACCCAGGTTCGCCGGATGACCATTTATAGCCAGCAGACTGCTGGGCCAGTTTGCGCTGCCCGTCATATCAGCGGAGTATACTGTTCCGGTCGCCTGTCCGTTTGCTGAAAGCATACCGAATATATATTTACCTACGAGTGAGGGTAGTGCGGTTCCTCTGTAAACAAATCCCCCGATGATTGCAATACCAACACCACCACCCTTCGGGTTCGCCAAATTCACCAGTTCAATAACCGGATCAATCAGTGGATTTCCTGCAGAGTCGGTTGTGGGGCAGGAGGGCCGTTCCAGCAGGTCACTATCGGTATCGAAACAATGGGTTCCTTCTTTTACATTCCATCCATAGTTGCCGCCTTTAGTAACCAGGTCAATTTCTTCGTACAGAGACTGTCCTTCATCTCCTACGATTAACTGATGAGTTCCGCCCATATCGAATGAAAAACGGAAAGGGTTTCTGAAACCAAAAGCATATATCTCCGGTTTTGCTGCTGTACCTACAAAAGGATTGTCGGACGGCACATTGTATGGACTACCATTTACGTCTATACGCAGAATATTTCCCATCAGGTTTGCGTAATTATCCTGACCGTTTCCACCGGCATTGGTTGCATACCAATCCGGGACATGACCAATGCCCACATCGTCTGCATTGCCACCATCTCCGATGGAAATATACAGAAACCCGTCAGCGCCAAAAGCCAGAGTACCCCCGTTGTGATTTAAATACGGATGATTATCCTGCAAAAGAATCCTTTCTGAGCTGAGGTCAGCCTGATTTGGATCGGCAGCAGAAACTTTGAATTCTGATATGGTAGTTGTATTATTCCACCCGGATCCCGCAGGCCCGGGTACAGGCACGCCGGCTTTTGGCGGTGCTGTATAAAATAAATAAAACTTACCATTGGTTTTAAAATCCGGATGGAAAGCCAGGCCGAGCAAGCCTCTTTCGTCATAAGAAGGACTGATGGCTACCATTTTGCCCGTTATATCGATAAACGGATTCGCCAGTTTTTTGCCATCTGCACCGATGATCCAGATTTTACCTATTTCATCCACCACAAATAATCTTTTAGATCCGTCCGGAGGTTCTGAAATGACGATGGGCGCAACCATACTATCAGCGACCAACTGAAGCCCTGGTGTTTTGGGTGTAACGCCAGTGGTGTCTACCGGTGGCGTTGGTGGTGGTGTGTTATATGAATTATTTTTATGGCAGGCTGTATTAATGAATAACAGAATTGTGACAACGAACAATCCTGAAATTCCGCTGAATAATTTCATACGATCAAATTAAAAGGTGAATAAACGGTGCAGGAGCTCAGGAAAGGAAACTGAGAATATAAAACGTCCTGGCAACCGGGATGGTTGCGTAAATGACGTGTGGAAATATCTCCGCTATTTTGATAATACCGCGAGATTATTATTTATGAGGTAATCATAACTTTCTTTTAATGCAACAAATACATCACCCGCTGTTTTGTCCATTTCAATGACCATCCACTCTGTGTTACCCTCAGCTGCCTGCACGATCGCGGGAAAGTTTTGTGTGCCTTTTCCCACAGCCGTCATGGGTTCGGGCACGTCTTTTGGGAGATTGTCATCCCATCTGGCAGGTCCGTCTTTGATATGTAATAACTGAGCGCGGCTTCCCAATTTTTTCACGATGGCAGCGGGATCCTGCCCGGCCACTTTCACCCAGTACGTATCTACTTCAAAAAATATATCCTTGTCCAGACTTTCAAGCAATAGTTCATAAACGAATCTTCCGCCCACTTTGTTCCTGTATTCCCACCAGTGATTGTGCAAACCAAACTGCAATCCATTTGATTTGGCAAATGCTGCTGCATCATTATAAATAGAAATCAGTTCCATCGTTCCATCCACACTGCTATATCGTTTATCTTCCGGCCAGCCATGCCATATCATTTTTTTACAATTGTAAGCAGCGGCCGTTTCCAAAAAGACATTTTTATGATCGCCGATGGGAATTTCTATATGCGAGGAAGAAACAGACAGGCCCGCATCCTTCAAATAGGACGCTGCCTGTTGTATAGTAATGCCATCCGGCCAGAACGCTGTCTCCACATAATTGAAACCAATATCCCTGACGCGTTTCAGTGTTCCGGGAATATCTGTTTTGATCTGATCGCGCACCGTATATAACTGAACCGATAATTTAGCCGGATTCCATTTTTCGGGAACGAATGCAGAAAAAGCAGCTGATGGGATCAATGATCCTGCGATGCCAAGACCTGTCCACTGCAAAAAATTCCTGCGGGATAACGGCTGAATTTTATTCATACGGCTGATTTGAAATTTAATCGCGCTGAATAAAGTTAGTTCTAAACTTATTATTATCTTTAACTAACATCTTAGTTATATTGTCGCAGGCAATAAAATATGCTGAATGATAAAAAATTATTTAAAGATTGGATTCAGGAACCTGATAAAAAATAAAGTATTCAGCTTTATCAATATCCTGGGACTTGCGACCGGGATATGTATTACACTTCTCATCAGTTTATGGATTTGGGATGAAATCAGCTTTAACCATTATCACCAGAATCATGAGCGTTTAGGAGAAATCATCTCCATTGAAAAAATAAATGGTATTGTGACATCCGAGGAATTTTCTTCTGTGCCCATTGCTGCAGCACTCCGGAATCAATATCCGGAAGATTTTAAAAGTGTTTCGGTGACCAGAGAAATCAATGCCGTGCTGGCATTGGGAAACAAAAAGATAAATGCCTTTGGATTATGGGCTGAACGTTCCTTTCCGGCTATGCTCACTTTAAAAATGAAAAAGGGCAGTTATAATACTTTTCAAGATCCATCATCTGTGCTGATCAGCGAGTCGCTTGCCAGGAGTTTATTTGCTGACAGGGATCCGGTCAATCAGCATATTTCGTTTAACAATGAATTTGTGATGAAAGTATCGGGCGTATATGAAGATCTGCCACACAATACCCGGTTTACGGATGTAACTTATTTACTCGCCTGGGAGAGTAATTATAATACGGGTAATAAAAACGGAGATGACTGGCTCGATCATCATTTTCAGGTATTTGTACAATTAAATGAAAAATCTGATTTCGCGCTGACATCCGCCAAAATAAAAAATCTGACGAAGGCACATATCGACGGGGGCTGGGAAGAACTGATGCTGCATCCGATGGACCGCTGGCATTTGTACACCAACTTTTTTCAGCCTGGCAGTGATGGAAAAATTCGTTTTGTGCGAATGTTTGGAATCATCGGAGTTTTTGTTTTACTGATTGCCTGTATCAATTTTATGAACCTCAGTACAGCCAGAAGTGAGAAACGCGCCAAGGAAGTAGGTATCAGAAAAACGATGGGATCCATGCGATATGAATTGGTCCTCCAGTTTTTGGGAGAATCCCTGATCATGGTTTTGATTGCTTTGTTTATCGCACTGATAGCGGCCCAACTCTTTCTTCCTTATTTTAATCAGCTGGCAGGCAAACAACTTACTATTCCGTTTCTGCAAATATCATTCTGGTTATGGATCATTGCCTTTGCTTTGTTTACCGGGATTTTAGCGGGCAGTTATCCGGCTTTTTTTCTCTCTGGATTTAAAGCCATTAAAGTATTGAAAGGAAATTATAAAACAGGAAAGTTTGCGGCATTGCCCAGAAAGGTGCTGGTGGTTTTTCAATTTACTATTTGTATTGCGGTGATCATCGGAACCGTCACCGTATACCGGCAGATACAATTTGGTAAAAACCGGCCAATGGGTTATAACATGGACAACCTGATTATAACAGAAATGAATACGGCCTCGATTAAGGGGCATTATGATGCGATGCGGAATGACCTGATTAAAACAGGCGCAGTGGAAGATATGGCCGAATCATCCAGTCCCACTACCAATGTGAGAAATGCGATGGTCAATTATGACTGGAAGGGCAGAGATCCGAGAAATATGGCGATCGTGGGAACCGTATTTGTTACCTATGATTTCGGAAAAACCATTGACTGGCAAATACTGGAGGGAAGGGATTTTTCAAGAAATTATTCTACGGACAGCTGTGCTTTTATACTGAATGAAGCAGCGGTTGCATTTACGGGCCTGAAACATCCGGTGGGCGAAGTTATTCGCTGGCGTGACCAGGATCATCCGATTGTAGGCGTCGTCAGGGACATGATCATGGAATCGCCTTATACAAGTGCCGATCCTACTTTCTTCGTGATGTGGGATCGTAAGATCAGCGTCGTGACCATGCGTCTTAAAAAAGGCATGCCGGTTCCCTATGCGATCGCGCAGATTGAAAATGTTTTTAAAAAATATGATCCGGATTCTCCTTTCGAATATCATTTCACAACGGAAACTTATAACTGGAAATTCGAAGAAGAAGATAATATTGGAAATATTTCCGGTATCTTTTGCCTGTTTGCCATATTTATTTCCTGTCTCGGATTATTTGGTCTTTCTTCATTTATGGCCGAGCAGAGATCAAAAGAAATTGCAGTCAGAAAAGTATTGGGAGCGGGGGTTTTACATCTCTGGCGGTTATTGTCTTCGGAATTCGTGGTGCTGATTTTAATTTCCTGTTTTATTGCAATTCCGATTGCATGGTTTACGCTTCATCAATGGCTGGAGCAATATGAATTCAGAACGCCTGTATACTGGTGGTTATTTGCGCTGGCAGGCATCGGTACTCTGGTCATAGCTTTGCTGACGATCAGTTTTCAAATCATCAGGGCAGCCTTATTAAATCCGGTTCAGCCTTTGAGATCCGAATAAAATATTTTTATGGGTGACAGCTTACTGTTTAATTCAAAAGGGAAATCGCAAAATACCTATGACGCCATCGTGATCGGATCCGGTATCAGCGGAGGATGGGCAGCCAAGGAATTGTGTGAACATGGAATCAAAACACTGGTATTGGAACGAGGCCGGAATGTGCAGCATATAAAAGATTACCCGACGGCCACCAAACACCCATGGCAGTTTACACACCGGGGCAGAATTTCTCAGGAACTTGAAAAGGAAAATCCAATCATCAGCAAGTGCTATGCCTTTGATGAAAGTGCCCAGCATTTTTTTGTAAAGGATAAGGAGCATCCATATGTACAGGAAAAACCGTTTGACTGGATACGCGGTTACCAGGTGGGCGGTAAATCGCTGATGTGGGCGCGTGAAACACAGCGCTGGAGCCGTTTTGAATTTGAAGCCCCTGCGAGGGATGGATTTGCGGTCGACTGGCCGATCCGGTATAACGATCTCGCACCGTGGTATTCACACGTCGAAAATTTTGCGGGTATCAGCGGTAATAAAGACGGAATTGAAAACCTGCCCGACGGTGAATTTCTGCCTCCCTGGGAATTCAACTGCGCTGAGGATTCGATGCGACAAAAAGTGAATGCTCATTATACAAGCAGACGTATGTTGATGGGGCGATGCGCGAATCTTACAAAGGCCGGAGAATTACAACTGCAACAGGGGCGTGGTCAATGCCAGGCAAGAAATCTATGCAGCCGGGGTTGTCCTTATGGCGGATATTTCAGCTCAAACTCTTCCACATTACCCTGGGCAGAAAAAACCGGCAATCTGACTCTTCGTCCCGATTCAGTGGTTCATTCCATCCTCTATGATGAAAAAAAAGGAAGGGCCGCCGGCGTACGGGTGATTGATGCAAAAACAAAACAAGCCACCGAATATTTTGCACGCATCATTTTTGTAAATGCTGCCTGTTTGAATTCCAATCTGATCTTACTGAACTCAACTTCTGCCCGTTTTCCCGAAGGGCTGGGCAATGATCATGATATACTTGGCAGATATATTGCTTTTCAGAATTACCGTGGATCGATTTCAGCAAACCTTGAAGGATTTAAAGACGGATATTATTATGGCCGAAGGCCCGTGTCACCACTGATGCCAAATTTCAGAAATGTGTATAAACAGGAAGAAGATTTCCAGCGTGGATACCTTGTTTTCTGGGGCGCGTATAGAAATACTGGTAATGAGGGCGCTGATATCGGTACCGATTTGAAAAAATCACTCAGTGAAGCGGGCGAATGGTCGGCATATATGTCGATGCAGGGTGAAGTGATTCCCAAAAAAACAAATCATGTGAGACTTAGCCAGGATTTGAAAGACGAGTGGGGTATTCCACAACTGATTACTTCCGTGGATTATGATGAGAATGATGAGAAAATGGTAAAGGATTTTTTAACACAGGGATCTGAGATACTGGATATTGCCGGTTGTAAAAATATTAAGCCCAATGATAATAAACAGGCGCCGGGCCTGGATATTCACGAGATGGGCGGTGTAAGAATGGGCAGGGATCCCAATACATCCATGCTCAATGAATGGAATCAGCTACATGCATGTGAAAACGTTTTTGTCACAGACGGCGCGTGTATGACTTCTGTAGGAAACCAAAATCCTTCACTGACATTTATGGCCATTACAGCGAGAGCGGCAAATCGTGCGGTCGAAGAATTAAAGAAAGGGAACCTGTAAGTGTGGGAGTGTGGGAGTGTGGGAGTGTGGGAGTATAGAGAGTATAAGAGTGTAGGAGTAATACATTTTTGCATTATCATTTCCAATCTTCACTTTGAATTCTTACATTCTTTACGTTTCCATCCCGCATGAGCTGGACCACACTTATTTCGTGCACTTCCATTCCATGCTCACCACTTATTTCGTGCTCTTCCATTAATTGTAGCTTCATGCATAAGTTCATTCAGTCTCTGTGCTTCCTCCGCGGAATATAAGTTTCAGTCCTGCCGGTAAAAAACAGGCATTTACCGGTAATAAAAGCCGGATTACCTATCTCACCTTGTAGCGAAAAACTTCATTATTTATTTTTATCCAGCATTTAAAATATTATCACCGTTCGTTCGTCTGAACAGGGTGATGGTAGAAGACCGGATGTATTTGGCATGAAGTTGGCCGGACGAATGGATGGTTTTGAAGAAAATGAAATAAAAATTTCATAAATAAGCGAACATTCACTTATTTTATGGAAAAATAAACCAGCTAATGCGGACAAGGAATGCTGAAAAGGAGGAACTGGTGAAACAGGAAGCCATTGAAATGCTTGTCAGGGAAGGGTTCCAGGGATTTAGCATGAACAGACTGGCCCAGGCCTGCGGAATTTCGGTAGCCACCCTGTATATCTATTACCGGGACAAGGATGACCTGATTCAGAAAATCGGGGCTGATATCGGCAAACAGTTTATGGCGAAGACCCTGCAGGATTTCGATCCTGAAATGAGTTTTGCCGAGGGTCTTAAAAAGCAATGGGAAAACAGAGCCGCTTTTGCGATAAAGTTCCCCAAAGAAGTCGCCTGTTATGAAATTATTCGCCGGTCAAGACATGGAGATGATATAGTAGAGGAAAGTCTAAAGGGATTCAAAGCGACCATGGGAAATTTTACGCATAATGCCATCAAAAATAAAGAGTTGGTTGTAGTGTCATTAGAAGCTTTCTGGAGTATGGCATACGGACCACTTTATACATTGTTACGCTTTCATGAAGAAGGCAAGAGTATTGGCGGACGACCCTTTAAATTTTCCAGAAAAATCATGGACGAGACTTTTCAGTTAGTACTTAAATCATTGACACCATAATAACCTGACATTTTAAACGAATCACTATGACCATCGATTTATCAAATATTTTCATCTTCAAAACAAATATTCAAACTGAATTTGATAAGCTGCGGATAAAGAATGTATTGGATGCGTCCCAGAAAGTACTTACATGGAATATCGATATGGATGATGCGGATCGCGTGCTGAGAGTCGTTTCAGATTCTCTGAAACCGGAGCAAATCATCTCCGTGCTTGATTATATTGGTTTTGAATGTACCGAGTTAGAATAAATCTCCCGTTATGAAACAAGAAAAACAAAAGACCGTTCCTTTTACCGGCTATCAGAAATTTACCATATTCGCACTGGCCATTACAATGTTTACAGTGGTGCTTGATTTTATGGTCATGTCACCGCTGGGAGATATTTTGATGAAATCGCTGAGCATAAAACCTGCCGGTTTCGGACTGGCCGTTTCGGCATATGCATTCAGTGCAGGTATTTCCGGACTTTTAACGGCAGGGTTTGCGGATAGATATGACCGTAAGAAATTACTGCTTTTCTTTTATACCGGATTTATAGCCGGCACCTTCCTGTGCGGTATTGCCAACACGTATCCGTTACTGGTGGGAGCGCGCATCATTACGGGCTTATTCGGCGGAGTGATTGGATCGATATCGATGGCGATTGTTGCCGACTTATTTGATCTCCAGCATCGTGGCCGGGTCATGGGCTTTATGCAGATGGGATTTGGAGCCAGTCAGGTGCTGGGTATACCGATCGGATTATATCTTGCAAACCTCTGGGGCTGGCATGCGCCTTTTTTGTGGGTTGGGACCATGGCTGCTATTGTTGCCATTCTGATTGCAGTCAAAATGAAACCATTGACCAAACATCTGGCCGTTCAGCAGAACAAATCTGCACTTACACATTTATTGCATACCCTTTCGAAAAAAGATTACCGTATCGGTTTTTCAGCCACCGCGCTTTTGTCGATTGGAGGATTTATGATGATGCCATTCGGCAGTGCATTTGCAATTAATAATTTACATATCACCCAGCACCAGTTGCCCTTACTGTTTATGGTTGCCGGGCTGAGCACACTTATCATCATGCCGATGATTGGGAAACTCAGTGACAGGGTAGATAAATTCAAAATCTTCGTAGCGGCATCTGTCTGGATGGCAATCGTGGTCGTGATTTATACGAATCTCACTGTCACGCCGCTTTGGCTCGTCATGTTTTTTAATGTATTGATGATGTGTGGTATCATGAGCCGGATGGTTCCTTCTACTGCCCTGATTACTGCTGTTCCGGTATTGCAGGACAGGGGCGCTTTTATGAGTATAAATTCATCACTGCAACAAATAGCAGGCGGTGTGGCAGCTGCATTCGCCGGTCTGATTGTAATTCAAAAAGATAAGTTCAGTCCTCTTGAGCATTATAATACCCTGGGTTATATTATTGTTGGAATCAGTGCTGTAAGCGCATTTCTCTTATACCGTGTTAGTAATTTGGTAAAAACGAGGGCAAAGCAAACCAAACCACAAAAAGAAGAGCAGATTGTAATGGAGAAAGAGGCATTCCTGATTGAGTAATTACAAACCATTTCATGCTCAGGGATATTGATGATTTTTTTCTGACGAAAGAAGAGCCGGTAAAAAGCTGCCTGATCGCCTTAAGGGAAATCATTCTTCAACATGATCCGGAAATCACAGTTGCCTGGAAATACGGTATGCCTTTTTTCTGTTATAAGGGAAAAATGTTTTGTTATCTCTGGTTACACAAGATTCATAAACAACCTTATATTGGTTTTGTGGAAGGGAAATATCTGCAACATCCGAAACTGTTGATTGAAAAACGAGCCAGGATGAAAATATTTCTTTTCGATCCTGACAAAGATTTGCCCATTAAAACAATTGAGGTGATTATAAAACAGTCACTCGACTTATACAGGAACGGAACGATTAAAGTATAGACTGCCGTTTTTTTTTGGATTTTTAATATTCAACAAAGATTACTCATACTATAGATTCGGCGACCGCCATTTGCCTATTAACCGTTAATCAGGATTTGTGATTCTGCATTTAACGGATAAATGCCTTGTTCTCAGGAATAGGATGTAATTTCATCAGCAGTCAATTTATATGGTAGTCAGCAGCATGAGACATGATACCTTACTAATCCTAAATAACAGAACAATGAAAAAAATCCTTATTTTTTGTGGCTTTTTAATGTCCCTGATACCGGCTGTTTCGGCACAGTCCAATAAAACAAATCTGAGTCTGCAGGTTTCGGCTGCTGCTGCTGCAAACAGAAAACAACTCGCCGGTTACGTATGGACCAGAACGGTACAGGTATTTGTCGGTGGTGCATTGAAGAATACCGTAGTCAGTTCCATGTCAATAGGGCCCGATGGGAAAATGGTCACTACAGCTGTTTCTTCTACTCCCACTGATCCTCCGCCGACCAGAGGTATACGCGGTGATATTGCGAGAAAAAAGATCGCTGAGATGAAAACCTATATTGACAATGCAATGACCACCAGTGCGTCTTATATCTATATGTCAAAAGGAAAGATGGTGGATTATTTTGATGCTGCCGGCATTTCGCAGTCCGGTAATACAATTACAGTTGTGGGATCCAACGTAAATCAGCCAAACGATCAACTGACGATGAAAGTAACGCCTGGTACGTACGCTTATATCAGTCAGAGTTTCAGTTCAACTGTTACCGGCGGAGATGCCATTTCAGGTGTATGTAATTACAAAACATTTAGTAACGGGCTGACCGCATTTAATACAGGTGAACTGGATCTCCCCGCAAAGGATATGAAATTAATGGTTTCAAATACGGGCTATGCCAAAAAACTTCAATAAAACCCTTTTAAGCGCTTAAAGCAGAAAGCGTAAAGCGTAAAGCAGAAAAAGGATTGAGATACTCAGGGCTTTTTTTCTGCCGCTTCTACCTGTTGTTTGTAACGTTTTGATTTGAAATAAAAATTCAACTGCAGGCCGATTGCATTTAATGGTTCCACACCTGGTTTATTTTGAAACTGATATAGGTAATACACTTCAAAATCGAGATTCCTGGTGACCTTGATATCGGATCCTGCTGTTAACCGGAATCTGTTTTGAGAATTATCATTTAAATAAAAAAAGTATTCGGCCCATAGGTAGGTATCGAACGTCAGGTAGTCTGTTTTAAAATTCCTGAGAAATTTAAGCCTCGGTCTATAAATAGGCTGGAAGTCACCATTTACCCAACGCCAGTCCAAACGGTTTCTGGTTGTCAGTGTGATATCCATCGGCAAATGAAAATTGTTATTTGTTTCAGTTTCGAAAATATTAACCACTTTCTTTTTGTCGCCGGGTGGTGCATCTGAATAGGAATATCCCATACGGAACCACACGGAATAGTCAACAGTCGTATCGTGCAAATCTGCAAATCTTTTTCCCCTTAACCAGGGCAGGGCAAAATAATCCAGATAAATGCCGGCTGTTCCATCCGTGTATTCTGAATTGGCTCTGGTACCGGAAATTAAGCCGTACAACCGGATTCTTTCATTAATCCTGTAATAAACTTCCACTTCCGGCCATATCTGTTTTGACGATGAGGAAGAATCCTGTGCCGTTAGCGATTGTGTTCTCAAAACGACACCTAACAGAATAACAGCTTTTAAAGCACGTAACCTCATTGGCTTTATCGTTTAACAGTTAAATCAATAGACCAGATGTTTTAAAAAGGCAATCGGGCAGACCTGATACCATCCGAGATATCCGATGGATGCAAAAAAACGGCTTATTCCCAACAACCAGTGTTTTGTTTTACCGTTAAACTGTCAAAAAATTCCTGATTATTGATTCCGCTTAATTAACTTTATTAGGAAACGCACGCAACATATTTCTTTTAAAACATCTATTATGAAAAAATTGATCTTTTTGTCAGCCGCCATCCTTTCAGTGTTTTTGATAACATCATGCGGACCCACCCTGACTGTAACCAATGATTATGATCATACAGCTAATTTCAGCCAGTATCATACTTTTCGGATTGTAAAACTCGAACAGCAGTATCAGTCGCTTAACCAGTTAAACCAAAACCGCGTGATCAATGCTGTCAGACAGCAAATGATTGCGAAGGGTTTTACGGAAGCAGAAAATGCTGACCTTCTGGTAAACATCACCAGCATCCTAAAAAATGAAAAAGAAATTGTTGCGAATTCCTATGGTTACGGTGGCGGATACAGACCCTATGCATGGGGCGGCGGGAATATGTCCACAACCGTGAATGTGCAAAATTATATTGCTGGTTCCCTGATCATTGAAGTTGCCGCCGCACAGGGAAACAAACTTCTTTGGGAAGGTATCGGCAACCAGGATATCAATTCTCCATCCAGCGATCCCGACAAGACAGTGCCGGTTATCGTACAAAAAATCATGGCCAGTTTTCCTCCCGGAATGACAGCTAAATAAGATCTCTCATAACTGATCACACTTAATAAAAAGGGAGCTCTGCTCCCTTTTTTAGTATGGGAGTATGGGAGTATGGGAGTATGGGAGTATGGAAGTATGAGAAGTATGGAAGTATGGAAGTTCAGTGAATGAGTGTTGAAGTATAGGAGTTCATGTAGCAATGGAGACCATTACAGCCGACTTCATTTGACCATTACCAATTGCGACCATTACAGCCGACTTCATTTGACCATTTATAATTGGTTGGTTATAATCTGAATCCAACAATAAAAAGGATAGCGATGGTTTCATTGTCATATTTGGAGGAGTAGAAACCTTTCAATTCCGCCGCATAAGAAATAGTTGGTTTCTGGACGAACTTATATCCAACTGTTACGGCAAAATCCGCTGTTGAGAGGTAACTGGAATTAAAATTATATGCGCTGTCTGTATTACTTATCTTATTATAGTTCAGTGATTGACCCATCGACCAGTTCACATATATCTTTTTTGAGAATTTCATGGAAGCTACAAACAATAAAGGCACGGCAGAATTGGTAACATCTCCTTTAGGATCTGTACTCTTAACTGAGTAGAGTCTGTAGTATCCGGTTTCAAATCCAAGGGACACAAAAGAATGCTGGGGTTCCCACATGAACCTGGCTGAAATAGCATATTTAAATGAACTGACTCCGTCCTTCAGGATAACTAGGTTATTGAAAAAATAACTGGGGCCGGCACCGGCATAGATTGAAAATTTATGGTATTTGCCCGTTTCACCCTCTCCGTTCTGGGCAAAAGATCTGCCGGTCAGGAAACAAAATGTGACTGCTATGAGTAATTTATAAATGCGCATGCTTTGTAATTAATGGCAGAAAAATATTATAAGTATCATTTAGTCGTGTAATAATCATAGACCACAAAACAAGGGTAATCAGAAATAAATCCGTCGAACTGCCCGTTTTGCAAATAGTTGGCAATAAGACCTTCATCATTCAATGTCCAGCTGATCACTTTTATGCCCATTGAATGTGCAGTTGCCACATCACTCAGCAACAAACCCCTCGAATACCGGGGTCCCCAGCGTGTACATCCATTGTCAATCACATCCTGAAAAGTAAGCTCACACATTGTTTTTAAACTGGTATCTGCGCGATAAGCAGGGTAAGACTGAAATTCACTGATTACTGTGGTAGAAGGCAAATCAGCATAAATAACCACATTTCTTCCGACAGCTTTTGCGTGTGCCTGAGCATTTAAAATAATTGGCTGAAGTGCCTGGAAAATACCATCATTTCCTTTAATATCCATCCAGAAGTAGGTCATGGTTGTCGAATCAATGAAATCCCTTAAGCAATGTTCCAGGGAAGCAATTCTTTGTCCGTCAATCAATTCGATATACTGGTCCAGAAATTTAAATGTGAACTGGTCAAGGTCGCCGGAGATGGGGCTTTTTTCTGTGAGACGTATATTAATATAGCCGTCATGCATCATGATTGGAACGCTATCCCTTGTAAGATGTACATCAAATTCGAGCCCATTGACACCATAGTCCTCATCATTCAAAACACCTCCTATGGAATTTTCGGCAAAAGGCGGATTGGCAACAGTCTGTACACCATGATGGGCATATATTTCAAAGGGCGTATTTTTGGCATAAGCAGAGAAATTTCTTGAAAATTTCAGGCCGATCGGGGTCTGTGTACCATTGCCATTTTCAATATTTCCATTTAAGATCAGATTGCTGATATCACCTGTTTTAAGAAACGCAAGCGCGTCTGCTTTTGGCAAACTAAAATTCACGAGGCCCTGTCTTGCGTCTTTTGAATACCGGTAAAAGCCTGAAAACTTTAAGGAACTGTCGTTCTGTTCCAAACCATATTTCAGGATCATAAAAATGCCGCCATTACCAAAAAAGGATACACGGTATTTTGAAACCTTGCAAACAAAACTGGTTCCCAGTTGATCGCTCCCTGAAGCCAGGTTATAAATGGCTTCCATAGGTTTCATCGTGGTATAGGGTATAAAAGCAACGTTCCCGATATCAATAGGAGGTTGGTATGTTGTCTGATTCCTTGAACAGGAATAGAAGACAATCAGAAAAATAAGGTATTTGTATTTACTCCGGAGGATCATGATGTTTGTATTGCAATTATAAGTTTATACCAATCTTGAACTCAGGCATCCAATATCTTTTTCCATTTACAGGGAAAGCAGGCCATGCAACAATATGATACTGGATGTAGTCTAGTTGTAATGCGAAATTAATAGCTCGGTTTTTATATAATTTCTGTTCAAAACCGGCCGAAAAGCTATAGCCGTTTATGAAGCCGTTCGCTGTTTGCAGGGTATGTTTATCCTCTTCTATATAAAGTACATTTGTCCAGTATAGGTCGGCCCTGAAAGTGACAGCTGTTTTCGCAAACATGTGGCCGAAAGAAATATTAGGCTGTTGTTCCCACCCTGTTAAAGTAGTCGCAAAGCCAAATTGATTGAGTACGCCAAAATTCCAGGCGACGTTCCATCCCAGGCCGACATAATTGTTGTCTATCTTATAATTCCAGTGAGGACCGAGATATATCCTGTTTGAAATAAAGAGACTCTGCAGACCGGCCTGAAGATTAAATCCTTTTGGAAGGGTATACTTCCCCTGATAAAAGAACATGGGGGCGGTTACGTTATCGAGTGTCCAGTCTTTGGGAGTAACCACATACAAGACCGAAATGGATGAATAGTAATGACCGGAAGGCAAGGGCTGAGGCAGAAAAAAACTTGCACTACGGATATTAAAAGTATCCTCCTGTTTTTTCTGTCCAAAACCGAAAAGACACGGGACCAGCATGCTGAAGATCAGGATGGTCCTCCATTTGCGATGATTGCGGCATGTATTCACTAAATCTTTTTTATTTGCTTTGTAATCAATTGAGTGCTCTCAAAGGGATCGGAGACGTGGCGGCTGATAAAACCCGAAGGGGAATTAAACGGATAGCAGCTTTGTAAAGGATCGATTTGGTTATGGTGCAATTTATCTAATCTTTTAGTAATAAAAGTCCGGCCAACTCATTTAACCGATAAACAGCAAAGTTGGAACTTTTATGCAACTGTGAGAAACGGGATTTTGGAAAATTTGAATCCTTTATATATCTGATCCACCAGATCCTCGTCCAGTAAAAATCTATTCAGAAATTCTTTTGAGATCCAGGCTTTATTCAGTGAATGATTCTTGAGCGATTTTGCCAGAATATCAGCCTCTGATTTTCTGCCCATATGAAACAATGCAGCAACGCGCAAAATTATGTTCAAACCAAGATCCGGAGTGGCCATTTCATCTGAGCAGGCAAAAGCAAGAGAATATTCTTTTTGCTTGAAATGATATAAGCTGATGAAGAATTTAAACAAAGCGGGGTGGGATTTATTCCGGTTCATCGACAGACGGATGAGTTCGATGCCGCGGTCATATTCCCCGGCCGTAATCATCAGGCAACCGCATATTCCCATGATTCCAACAGCGTTGGGATTGAGGGAGATCGTATTTTCCAATTCATCCAGGCCTGCCTGCCTGTTATGAATGGAAATATGGGCCATTGCCAGGGCAATATGTCCATGCTGGCTATTCGGATTTATTTTCAGAGCAGCACGCGCATTTCTTAAACCTTCGACAATTGGATTTTCACTGGTCGGTTGATCAAATAAAAACGACAACAATGAAAGCTGCCCCAAAAAAGCCCAGGCCAAATCATCCGATGGGTTTTTTTCAATTGTATACCGCATGGCAGCGTAGGCTTTCTTGAAAATTTCTTCATTGAATCTGGAATAAAATATATTATACCAGTATTGCGTAGTTAAATATGGATTGCCCGATTTACTTTTTGTAAGGCCCCTGGACATTTGCTCTACAATAATGCCATTGAAATCTCCCAATGCCGCAATCACAGAACTTACTATATGATCTCCCACTTCAAACAAATTAGAGGAATTGTAGTTGTGGTGATGCAACTCAGTCCAAATTTGTGCACCGGAGTGGGTTTCTGTCAGCTGAACGGCAACCCTGAGTCTCTTCGCTTCAAACTGGACATTGCCGGTTATCATATATTGCGCGCCGAAAAGCGTAGCGATTTCGCGTATGTCTTTATTCCTGAATGTAAGCTGCTGTGTTGCATAATAGGAAATCACTGAAAAATCGGGAAACCTTCCAAACTCCGCGCTCAACTGCTGACCCAGATTATCTGTAAACGCCTGTCTTGATATGTCCGTTTCGAAGGTCCTGAAGGGCATAACAGCCAGGGTGATGGAATCTGAAGGTATTTCCCGCGGTTCAGGTTTTGGATCTTTTTCCTCTCCGGAAATCTTCAGGAATTTGCTGGCAAAAATGGGTACATAACTGCCTTTGGGCACTGAGATTTCAATTTCGTCGGCGATGCCCGGTTCTTTGTAATAATAGTTTAATGCGCGACGGAGTCTGCCGGCATGTATGCGTACGATGGCATCCTGTTGTGGCTTAAAACTGATGGGTTTATTTAAAACATTGATTGCTATCGTATACTCCTTTATAGTATTGGACCTGCCGCCAACGGTCTCTTCAACGATGTATGATAAAAAACGCCGGAGGATGTCGGAAACTGCAAATACCGGACAAAGAAATATTTTCTGGAGTTGCGCGAATATCAGGTCTTCCGAAAATGATTCGGAAGCACCGATTATAGTTTTGGTACTCATCGGATGAGGTTTTACAGTTAAATGCCTGATTAGCCAATCATTGCGCTACCAATAGAGTACCTTGAGTAAACCGGGATCGGATTTCAAATTTAAAAATACGGATAAAGGGCCTATTAACAATGAATTATACACGTTAGTTTAGAACGATAACCATTCATGAACGCACTTCAAACCGAATTAGGACTGGTTAAAATCAGGTTTCCTGATCATAAATCTGTCATAGATGATTTGTACAGAAATGACACCGATTTTAAATCCCTCTGTGCTGATTTGTTTTTATGTACAAAAATGATTCATGATTTTGAATTGGAAATAGCAGAGAAACAACATGCTTTGGTTGAATACCGGGAAATTGTAAAGGACCTGGAATCAGAATTATGTATGGTTATTAAAACCAATCATGCCGGGGGATAGGCGCATATCCATGATTGTTAAACTTCCTTTGCGCTATTCGTCCAGAGAACATTTCAATATAGCATTATCGTAAAAAAGAAAAGGGATCGTTGAACCGGGACTGCATTCAAGTTCAAAAAAACCACCTGAATTCCAGATTAAAAAATCATTCGAAGAGGGACCCCGTTCATATCGGATTATCTCTTTATCAGACATCTTATTCTCCTTGCTTCCCGCACCACTGATTATATAGTGGACATGGTCTTTCATAGAAATATATTGCAGTGCATGAAGATGTCCGCTTACATAATAAACGCCCGGGTACCGGTGCAGGATCGTATCTATTTTTGAAGCCATTGTTTTATAAGAGGGAAATTGAATATAGGATGCTTTTATCCTTCTGAAAAGGTATGGATGTTTCAGCGTTCTATTTAAAGGCCCAACGGAGTACACCGGATGATGAGCTACGATCACGACCTTTTGATGGAGTTCATATGCAGCACGAATCATGCTATCCAGCCTGTCATAAAACAGTAACTCTTCCGGCGGGATCTTATTTTTTTTAATGCCTGTCATAATGATCCGGTATGTGTCAATAAATATCAGTCTGATCGTCTGATGGTTCAATTCTACAAAGTCGGGTCCGTAGCCGCCATTTTTCGGCAGAAATACAGTTCCCGGATTGGCAATACTTGAATTCGCTGCCAGATTTTTGGCAATAAAAGACTCCTCCATCGCCAGCTTAGGTCGCCCCCTTTCATACGTTAAACGATTCCACCAATCGTGATTCCCGGGAGTAAAAAAGGCTGATCCCTGGTATTGATCCAGCAGCGCGAGCTGTGAATTAATTTTTTCAATGGTATTCCGGCTGCTGTCAAAACCTTTGTAGCCAAAGGGAATTATACCCCATAAGATATTCTTATAACTGTTATCTCCCATAAAAACGACCGCGCTGTACGGACTTTTCAATAATTCCTTTCGAAGATTGATCAGCGTTTCTCCGGATTCTTCATGGTCGCCGGCATCACCGACCAGAAAAATCTTAAAACTATTTTGAGCAATACTTTTATGTATAGACAGAAAAAGAGTGCAGGTCATAAATATAATCAGGCTCAGGAGCCTTGAAACTCTCATTCTTTTTATTGCAAGATGCATTTTTAAGCGCAAAGCATAAAGCGCAAAGCATAAAGTGCAAAGCGTAAAGCCTTCTCCTTACCATTTCAGGTTAGTAATTGGTTTTACTGTTAAATGCGGCAAAATTAGATTCCCCGTTTTGGGATGGGTAAATTTGATTTAACGGGCGCTATTTACAATCCCCGGTTCAGCACCAAATGATTAATCTGTTTTTAGAAATAGAGATGATTCAATCAATTAATGAATAATGAACGAATCAATAGGGAAATTCACAAGGTATATTTTTGTTGAACTGGCGTTCCTGTTTATTATTCTGTTTCCGGGAAAATTGCTGGCTCAGGAAACTGCAAAACCCAAGGAAGGACCAACGCCTGCAGCCAGTGAAGCAGCCGAACTCGCTAAGAAACTGGCCAATCCCATTGCAAACCTGATCAGTGTGCCTTTTCAGAATAACACATTTTACGGGATAGGCTCTTATAACGGTACCCAGAATGTGATGAATTTTCAGCCGGTTATACCAATAAAACTGAATGAACACTGGAATGTCATTGCCCGTGTGATTTTACCCATTGTTACGCAATACAATGTTACCGGCGACAATACTTCTCAATCCGGGTTGAGTGATATTACAGCCAGTGCTTTTTTTGCTCCCTCAAACACACGAAACGGTGTTACCTGGGGTGTTGGTCCTGCATTTCTTATACCCTCTGCCACGAACACTTTTCTGGGAACGGGTAAGTTTGGTATCGGGCCAACGGCAGTTATATTAAAACAGGCTAATGGATTTACTTATGGTGCCCTGATGAATCAGATTTGGTCGGTAGCAGGATCTGCAGACCGCGGAAATGTAAGCCAGCTTTTCCTGCAGCCCTTTTTCACCTATAACTGGAAGAGTGGCGCCGGTATTGGGTTGGTCGGTTCCATTACGCAAAACTGGATAACCCAAAAAAATGCGACCACCATCACTGTTCCGTTTACAGGTATAACAAAATTTGGAAAACAAATTATTCAATTGGCAGTCGGTCCACAGTTTCCCGTTTCAGGTACTCCTTTGGCGGACTTTGGATGGCGGGCCCAGTTGACGCTTATTT
The DNA here is from genome assembly GCA_963759335.1 of uncultured Bacteroidota bacterium. GTDB lineage: Bacteria > Bacteroidota > Bacteroidia > Chitinophagales > Chitinophagaceae > Puia. The sequence continues at coordinate 63,916 of CAVWYU010000015.1, read as the reverse complement.
TCCCTAAATAAAATTTTGTCGAATTAACTACATATTAAGCGCAGGAAGTCTGACCGGCTTAAAGAGCATTCTATTTTATTAAATAAATTATTTTTATGAAGCAAGGGGTATATAAAAAATTCGGAAGCTTTCGCTGGTTGATTCTTGTTTTATGCAGCCTCCTGTCAGTCACTCATACAAGTGCCCAGATATACAAGGATTCTTCAAAAAAATTCAAAGTTTATCTTGAACCGTATCTCATGTTTACCAGCATGAGTGGCACGACAGGCATCGGAAATCTTCCGAATAGTTTTATTTGTGTGCCCGCAAGCAAGGTGTTTAGCTATCTTAAAATCGGGGGTATGTTATACGGTGAAGTGCATAACGACCAGCTGGCCTTTACATCCGATTTGTTTTATGCGAACCTTACCGAAGACGTGTCAGAAAAAAACGGTGACTTAAACGGAACAGCCACGCTGAAACAATTCTGGTGGGAGCTTGAGGGACTTTACAGAATCAATTCGTGGCTGGAATTCGGAGCAGGCGCCCGTATCAACAATATCACTGCATCGGCAGACATAAATGTGATTACACCCGGCGGAGGTGTACATATGAGTAATTCCAAATCAAACACCTGGGTGGATCCGCTGCTGGTAACCCGTCTAAAGAAAGTAGTTAATGAAAAATGGCTTTTTCAACTGCGGGCGGATATCGGGGGATTCGGAGTCGGATCGCAGTTTGCCTGGCAGCTTCAACCGGATATTTTTTATCGTGTCATCCAAATTATTGCAATTTGGGTTAGGTTACCGGATCATTTCGATGGATTATAATAATGACAGCGGTGGCGGTGACCGGTTTGTATATGATATGGACGAATACGGACCACAGATCAGAATCGGGTTAAACTTTTAAAGGAGAGCCATAATTAAAACTTACTTTTTTCTTTACATAACGGCATTGACATACAATATTCCTCTACATAGCTTTTTCAGGAGACATAAAAAATTAACCTTTTGGTTTACGGGGTGGTTGATGGCATTACTGAGTTTTCAAACCAGTTACGGACAGGAAAAAACGCATCTTCCGGATTCCCTTCAGCTTAACAAACAGGTTGATATTTTTGACGTGCTTCGCAAATGGACGGGTAAGGCACCCAAGCCGCAAAGTGCCATTCCGGAGAAGGGAATCCGGAACTTATCTTTATTGCCCATCGTCGGATACACACCTGCCAATGGATTTGTGATCGGAGGTGCGATCAGCGTAACCGAATTTTTGGGTGAACCAGTCAATACCAATTTATCTTCAGCCTTAATCAATGTTTCCCTGACCACCAAGAGTCAACTTCTTTTAAACCTGAAATATGATGTGTATTTGCCCGGAAACAAATGGTACATATCAGGAGATAATCGCCTGCTATTCTTTAACCAGGATACCTATGGTTTGGGTATTTATGGTCTTAAGAATCAAACGTACACGCTGGGATTAAATGGCGGAGAACAGATCACTGATTCCGCACAACCGATGAAATTTAATTATTTACGGTTATACGAGACTGTGTTAAGACAGTTTGCCAAACACTGGTACGCGGGTGTGGGTATTATGATAGATGACAATTTTAAAATCAACGATCAGTCACTCAGGCTGGATTCGCCCATTCATTTGACCTCACATTACAATTATTCAAAATCATATGGTTTTGATACGGCGCATTATTCGGCGAACGGATTGTCGGTTCAAATCATGCACGACAGCCGTGATAATCCGATCGAGCCTTTTAAAGGAAACTACTTTAATTTGGCATTCCGGTCAAATACGGTTGCTTTTGGAAGTACACAGGCCAGTACAATGCTTTACTATGAATACAGAACTTATTTCGGGTTAAATAAGTCCGTCCCCAGGGACGTGCTCGCGTTTTGGTTCTGGGGTGTTTCGGTTACCTCCGGTAAAATGCCTTATCTGGAACTGCCGGCAATTACATGGGATACTTACAATCGTTCCGGCAGAGGTTATATACAGGGCAGGTTTCGGGGAGACAATATGGTATATGGAGAAACAGAATATCGATTCAGGCTTACTAAGAATAATCTTTTAGGAGGTGTTGTTTTCCTGAACTGTACAACGGCAAGTAATCCGGAAACACATCAGGCTGTTTTTAATTCTCTTGCCCCGGGTTATGGATTTGGTCTTCGAATCCTCATGAATAAAAATGACAGAACCAATATCTGCGTTGACTATGGACGTGGTGATGGATTTGCCGGTATATACTTTAATATCCGGGAAGCGTTTTAAGCTGAAAGCAAAAAGCGCAAAGCTTAAAGCCGCGAATATTTTTTACTCTCTATATTTTTAGTAGTCCCAATCATTTAATTTACGCAGCTAATTGCAAATTAAAATTTGAAGTTAAATATTTCACTATGAGAAAATATTCTCTATTTCTATTCCTTTTTGTCAGTGTATTTGGCAATAACGGCAGAAGCCAGGCACTGAAACCCGGATTTGATAAATCTGAATGTTTAACGATGCTGGAAATCGGCGCTAACTTTGGTGACAGTGTGTATGCCACCAAATTTCCGAAACCGGCAGGATATAAAATGATTTACCGGTCACCGGTATTAGGAATGGAAAATCTGTGGGAACTGTGGGTGAACGACAACGGCGTTGCAGTAATCAGTCTGCGTGGAACCACACAGGCCGCTGTCAGCTGGCTGGAAAATTTTTATTCCGCCATGGTCCCGGCTAAAGGAGAATTACATTTATCGGATTCTTTTGATTTCAAATATGAACTGGCTTCAAACCCCAGGGCCGCCGTTCACGTGGGTTGGCTGATCGGAATCGCTTTTCTTTCCAGAGATATTCTTCCCAAAATAGATTCCCTATACAAAAATGGCATAAAAAATATTTTCATTTCCGGGCATAGCCAGGGTGGTGCGCTGACATTTCTGATGACATCTTATTTGTATAGTCTGCAAATCCAAAAAAGACTCCCGTCGGATATCCGATTTAAGACCTATAGTACGGCCGGCCCCAAAGTGGGCAATCTTTACTACGCCTATGATTATGCGGCTATGACGCAGTTCGGATGGGCTTATAATATAGTGAACTCAGCAGACTGGGTGCCGGAGGGTATGTTTTCGATTCAGACGCCGGATGATTTTAATAATACCAACCCCTTTACAAATGCCGGGAAATTAATTGACAAACTCCCGTTTCCGAAAGACCTGGTGATGAAATATATCTACAACCGGATGGATGGACCCGTAAGGAAGGCTGAATACCGGTTTCAGGAATGCCTTGGGAAAGGACTGGAAGATTATGTAAAAAAAGCTATTCCGGGATTTCAGCCACCGGCGGCTTATTTTAACAGCATGGATTATGTGCGGGTAGGTAATGTGATTGTGCTGCTGGCAGATGCGGATTACTATAAATTATTTCCTGATAACCCCAATACGCTTTTTGTTCATCATTTTCATGACGCGTATTATTATTTAGCCAAGAAATTGCCTGACAGCAATTCGGCTCCTGCACCTTAAATTTCGTTCCGGGAATAATTATTTTCTGTTAAAAGCATAGGTAACTTCCAAAGAAAAGTAAAAGGTATTGGGTAATTTTTCTTTGTATATATAGGTCTTTGACTGGTTATCCACCGTCAGCGTTGCTTTGATATCTGCAGGGTTTACCGGCAATGCTTCGGTAGGTGTAAAGTTGAATGTCCAGTTACCGGCCGTATAGCTGACCGGTGCGCTAAATTCATAATCCAAAATCTGAAATTTATCTGCATTCAAAACTTCTCCGGAGATGGCTACGTTTGCAGGCAGGGGTGGTTTTCCATCCTTCCTGGGAATGCTGAACCGCCTGTTCTGGTAATACGAGTTATAAGAATTTTGCGTCGCAGCATTCATCGTAGCCGTTGGGACAATGCTTAAATTTCCGATATCAAATTCATGCTGAAGGGCAAAACTTGCCTGATAATCGGGCAGGTGATTGCCCACTGTCCAGGTGAGATCCAGACTGGGCTGAATAAAACTAAAACTATAGCTGTTATCGTAAACAAGACTACCTTTTTGTTCCGCTGTTGTACTTCCGCTGTTTTTGCTATATATAAATCCGTTTAGCGTCACAGATCCGCTGTAATTACCCGGATTGAAACTGTATGAGCCATCCAGTGTATATTGATTTATCTGGGGTGAACTTTCATGTGTATTATATCCAACGCTCAAATCGATCTCAAAGCCACTTTTGAAAATATAACTGATCTCCGGAGTAATTAAAGGTATGACTGATGAGTCTTTACGACCATTATTCACATCATTGGATTGCCAGGTCAGGTTTGCCTGAAAATGAGAGGGGGCAGGGGCCGAACTGTCTGTGTCTGATGGTGTCGCTGCCTGCCTGATACTGTCTTTTTTTAATATGGAAGTATCTTTCAGATAGTTTACATCCTTTTTATTTAATCTGTTTACTACAGAGTCCTGTAATACATTCTTAGAATCCTGGGCAGATAGCTGATTCGCGAAACATAAACAGTAAACAAGGACTGCCAGCCGGCTCAATTTTTCTTTCATTAGTACAGGGGATTGCACAAAAATGGTACGGTTTAAAAGAATTTGATCGGGAATATACAGCTAATTTAAAGTGTTCTCCAGCCAAACTTCTGTTTTACTGTTAATGACAAAGTATAAATTCAATAAATATTCTTAATTTAAATGGGTGTAATCGGGGATGTTGCGCGCCGGCTATTAAAAACAACTCAACATGAAATGGTTCCTACTGGTGCTGATATCTTTCATATTTGCCTGCAAATCGAAAAGCCCGGTTTGTTTAATAAGTGTAACGGATATATTAAAAAACGCTACAGGAAAATTAATTACTTTAAAAGACTCAGGTCATAAAATTACTGCGATCTATGATGAAGGGTGGGACAGCCTAAAGGGAGGAGCCTATTTGTTTTATCCAAATCAATTGTTGAAATCATATACATTTTATCAGAACAGAGTGCCGGTTTATATGGAGTCGTATGATGAATACGGTTATCTGATTGGAACCAGGGGTAGCCCGATGGTGGATCGTGTGATTAACGAACTGGGAAGTGATTCTGCTTATGTCCAGGTATATTTTTTCAGCCCGATGAAATCTTATCAGCAGTTAACTATCAAAATCAACAATAATCCGGCTGCAAATTATACGCTGCAGAAGGATAGTACTTATTCAGATGTGCTTTCAACCACCTTTGGTATAAATACAGACAGTCTCAGCCAAATAAATATGTATTCCAGCATTAAATACCTGGATAATTGCGATAAAGTGGAACATATTCTGAGCGATTCTATTTTCCTTATAAAAGATTCCAAAAACGGATTATCACCCGCTCCGGTAAAATAAACTTCGTTTTTCTACAGATTGGCAGGCATGGAAATTGAATATTCTATGCTGAACAAAATAATCTGTTATGAAAACAAAAACACGTCTTAGACAAAAATTTGCATTTCTATCTACTTACTGCCTCATTGGTAATTTTTTCCACAGTTCATGCCCAACAACAACAAACTTCAGACGAATCTGCCTTAGCCACGAAGTTTGGAATCAAGGGTGGTTTGAATTTAACCAACCTTTCTTCTGATAATTTTGCAGACAATCATTTGAAGGCAGGATTTAATGTGGGAATATATTCCAAGATTCCCGTGACACCCGGCTTCTCGATCCAGCCGGAATTATTGTACAGCCTAAAAGGCTCGAAAACGGACTACAATAATTTTGTTGAAGGATCCGGCGAATACAGGTTTAATCTGGGTTATGTTGAGCTGCCGATTTTAGCTGTTGTGAATCTGACGAAAAATTTCAGTGTCCATCTGGGTGGATATGGAGCTTATCTGACAAATGCGAATGTTAAAGATGTAAACAACAATGGAACGATTCAGAGCATTACGGATTTGAATGCAAATGATTTCAACCGCTGGGATTTTGGACTGGCAGGCGGCCTGGGATTCGATATCGAAAATTTTACGATTGGTGCCAGATATAATTATGGCCTGACCGATATCGGAAAATCCGGTAATTTGACCAGTGCCACTTTGGGGAATGCAAAAAATAATGGTCTGTCAGTGTACGTAGGATTTGGATTTTAAATCTGCTACTGATACAACCGGGGAATTGGTTCTGCTGACTTTTGCGATGAAGGCTGTAGAACCGGTTCCTCATTTTTTTTTACTAAAAGAATCTGCCATTTGATTCAAATATTGAGGGGTACATGTTGAACTGCCGTTTTGAATGAGTATACGATATCTGAATGTTATCTTTTCATCTTTCATCAGTTTCAGGTTCAGGGCTGTTTTTCCATTCGTAAATATTTTTTCACCCAGGGGGTTTGCTGCGAAAAGGCCGTAACCGCGGGCATGCCAGAATGTAGGGTAGTTTGGATTGTCTGTGTGATCAAATATAATAATGCTTACAGAGTCGTTTTTTATTTTGCCAAATACTTTACACCAACGGCCTCTTGTGCTCCAGGCAGAATCTCCCTGTTTCCCCTCGCTGGTCAGATAATCGCCGGTAGAGAAAATATCTTTTTTTACTGTCGTTTTATTTCCCTTATTATCATACAAGTACTGATCAGAGCCACCGGGTATTTGCAATTCACGTGTGAGACGTAAACCCAACATTCCATCCTTTGCATCAGCGAATAAAATCGTTGTATCTGCTTTCAGTTCCGTTATCCGGTCGATGATTCTTTCCTGATTATCCGTGCCGCTGAATTCATATCGGGTACTTTCTTCCAATAAAGGCTGGTTCTGCTGATTCACCCACCTTGCATGATATTGCAGGGTAGCAGTGGTTCCGGAGGTCATTTCCAGAATGCTGTCTGTTTTAATCCAGCCATATTGTGATTTCTTTTCCAACGGAATCGCGTAAGAATTATTCCAGAAATCCAGACCATTTACATTTTCATACGTAAACCAAAGTCCCAAATGATGAGGATGATCGGTCGGGTCGCCGGGTCTTGGATTCATAGGAAATCCACGTGTAACCAATGTTCCGCCCGCATCGTATATAGGAAATAAAACCGGCTTCTCGAGACTGTCGGGATATATAAATCGCGTGAACAGAGACCGCCCAATATAAACCTCAATTATATTTTCATTTTTAACTTTCAACAATTTCGCGGATTCCGCCTGTTGTGATTTCAACAGGAGAGGAGCGCATGCAAACAGTAAAAGCAATTTCAGGTTGTGCAAGGATTTACCAGATTATGAGTACATAAAAATCTTACCGTCCGCCATAACGTTTTGTGTAGTTTCATCAAATGTGGCTCTGGCACCTGTATGAACTGCGGCGTTGGTCATGATATTTGCGATGGAATGGCTATATCCCGCTTCTACCGGAGCGTTCGGTTGCTTCCGGCTTCGGACGCATTCCATCCAGTTTCGTATATGGGCTGACGTCAGACTGTCTCCCCCGGTATTGGCGGATGTGACTACCTTTTCAGCACCTGACAAATCCATTGTTGGAAGGAGATTGGCCTGCATGTGCATGGCTTCCGCAAAATGCTGTGTCAATCCTCCGGCCGGTGTAATTTTATTGGTATCGAGGTTTAGTTCTCCGCCGTTGGAATAATATATTTCCGTCGCATGGTCGTCACCGTTATCCATGCGTGATTGAAAACTCACCTGGAAGCCTGTTGACGGATCATTTTGCGGGCCATAGTCAAAAACGGCTGTAATGGTATCCCAGTTTTTTCTTCCATCCTTCCACATGTAAATTCCTCCATTGGCAGTTACCGAACGGGGATGCTGCAAACCGGTGAACCAGTGCACGGTGTCAATTTGGTGGCTCATCCACTGTCCCGGCAACCCGGAGGAGTAGGGCCAGAATAAACGATATTCCAGGTAGTATCTGGGGTTAAAGGGAACATACGGCCGGTTGATCAGAAATCGTTTCCAGTCGGTATCCTCTTCTTTTAACAGTGGAACCAGTTCGGGCCGCCGCCAACGTCCGGGCTGGTTTACGTTCCAGGTTAACTCAACCATTACGATATTGCCGAATTTTCCTGATCTGATAAAATCATTTGCTGCGATATAGTTTGCTCCGCTTCTTCTTTGAGATCCAATCTGAACAATTTTACCGGAGGCCTTTATAGCCTTCAGCGCTGCCCGGTTATCCTCCATGGTTTCAGCGAATGGCTTTTCTACATAAGCGTCACATCCGCCCTCTACAGCCTGGATTGCATGGGATGCGTGTTGAAAATCTGCTGTGCTTATAAAGACTGCATCCGCCAGTTTCTTATCATAAAGTTCTTCATTATTTCTGCAACCAACGATATCATGATTCATCTTTTGTTTCCACTGGGCCATTCCTTCCTCTCTGCGACGGTTCCATATATCAGAAACAGCAACAATATCGAAATTCAATTCCTTGTAATGATTCATGAAGCAGGGCATATGCGTGGACCGGTGCCTGTCTGAAAATCCGACAACGCCCACACGGACCCGGTCGTTGGCACCAATGATTCTGTTATAACTGGATGCGCTGAATCCTGCACGGGCGAGTAAAACGGCAGAGGCGGTCAGAGAAGAAGTTCTGATGAAAGCACGTCGGGAATTATTCATTGACTTTTTTTTACAATCGTTTCCTAAAGATAACGCAATGTAAAAAAAACTACTCAGTCATTTTGGGTGTGGCTTCCAAAATCCGGCGAAGAAACTGGCGGGATTCTTTTTCTTTGGAATTGGACAAATCGTGCAATGTTATTTTATCCAGCAACTGATCAACGGTAAATTGGATCATTTGCCATAATGAACGTGCGGAACAATCAACAGAATTTGTACAAAGGTTCACCGAACCAGCATGCTGTCCGCAGAAATCCTTATCGTATAATACGCCTCCCAGTGCCTGCAAAACATATCTTATCTTGATTTCTCCGGATGGTTTTGCCAGCACATATCCACCTTTATAGCCGGGAGTGCTGTTTATGAAACCCGCAATGCGAAGGGTTCTGGTCAATTTAGCCACATACGTACTGGAAAGACCTTCGGCTTTGCTGAGTTGGGGAATACTCATACCGTCTTCCGTTTCGCAACACGCGATCCGTATAAGCACCCGTAAACCAAATTCTTCCTGAGCAGTAATTTTCATAATAACATTATAAGCTTAAAGCGTAATGCATAAAGCGTAAAGCTGTGCGTTATTTCTAAAGCCAGCCAAGTTCCAACTGAGCAACTTCCGACATTCTGCTTTTATCCCATGCCGGCGTCCAGGTAATAGCTACATGCACATCATTCACACCTTCTATTTCCCTTAATTTCTGATCAACTTCAACTGGCAGGGACTGTGCTGCCGGACAACCCGGTGCGGTCAGCGTCATAACAATCTGAACGTTGTTAATGGGCAGAATATTGATTTCATAAATCAGACCCAGTTCATAAATACTTACCGGAATTTCCGGATCAAATATCGTTTGTAATTTTTCTATTACTTTTTCTTTCAAATCTTCCATTTCCTAGTTTTTTGAAGGAACGGGATCCTTTATTTTATATGCCACTGCGTAATGTTTCATCTGTTTTACCATGCTCACTAATCCGTTCGATCTGGTTTGGGCCAAATGCGTTGTCATCCCGATTTCCCTTATAAAATCCATTTTAGCTGCCATTATTTCATCGGGAGTTCTTTTATTCAGGACACGAATCAGCATACTGATCAACCCTTTTACTATTACAGCATCACTATCTGCCTGGAAAAACAATTTTCCATCTTTGTAATCCGCCACTAACCAAACGGAGGACTGACAACCTCTTACCCGGTTTTCGTCTGTCTTATATTTCGGATCAAGCGGTGGCAGTTTTTTCCCCAGATCAATAATATATTCATATTTATCATCCCATGAATCAAACAAAGCAAACTCACTGATGATTTCCTGTTCGGTTTCTGCAATATTCGGTTCCGGGTTCATCAGGATAATATTTTAACAACCCGCAGTAATCCCTTTACCAGTTCATCTATTTCATATCGTGTATTGTATACCGCAAACGAAGCCCTGGCTGTTCCTGGAATGCAAAAATGATCCATTAGCGGTTGCGCACAATGATGACCTGTTCTTACTGCGATCCCGCGGTTATCCAGCAAAATTCCAATGTCCTGTGGATGGGCTTTCTCAATCACAAACGAAATAACACTTACCTTCTCCTTTGCTTTTCCTATAATTTTGAGACCCGGGATTTTTTCAAGTTCCTGCTGTCCATAATCCATGAGATCCCTTTCGTGCCGCCGGATTTTTTCTTTTCCTGTTGTATGCACAAAATGAAGGGCCGATTTAAAAGCGATCACATCAGCTATATTCGGAGTGCCGGCTTCAAATTTATAAGGCAGCTCGTTAAAAGTGGTTTTTTGCATCGTAACCTCTTTAATCATTTCGCCGCCGGCCTGAAAAGGTGGCATCGCTTCCAATATTGCTTTCTTTCCAAACAGAACGCCCACTCCGGTAGGACCATATAGTTTATGTGCAGAGAATGCAAAAAAATCACAATCCAGATCTGCGACATTAATATCCAGATGAACAGCCGACTGAGCACCATCTACCATAAAAAGTGCACCTACGGCGTGTGCGTCTGCAATCATCTGCTTCACAGGATTAACCGTACCCAGTGCATTAGAAACATGCACGATGGATACCAGTTTGGTTTTTGATCCCAGCATTTTTTTATATTCATCCAGTATTAATTCCCCATTTTCATTGATGGGTATTACTTTCAAAATGGCTCCTTTCTCTTCACATAATAGCTGCCAGGGTACTATATTGGAATGATGTTCCATATTGCTGATGATGATTTCATCATTCGCCTGAATGTTTTTTCTCCCCCAGGAATATGCTACCAGATTGATGCCTTCCGTAGTGCCCCGGGTAAAAATGATTTCTTCCCTGGAACCTGCTCCGATAAAAGATTTTACAGCGTCCCGCGTTTGTTCAAAAGCAGCCGTTGCTTCTTCGGCCAGCGTATGAATGCCCCTGTGAATGTTGGCGTTGTAATTTGTATAATAATGAATGAGAGTATCCAAAACCTGCTGTGGTTTTTGAGTAGTTGCTGCATTATCCAGATATATGAGTGGCCGTCCTTTAACCTCCCGGTTCAAAATGGGAAATTCCTGCCTGATGAGATTAATATCTAATGATTTGGATTTGGCAAGAGGCGCATTCATGATAAATCTTTTTCAAGGCGTTGATTGATCAGCGTTTCAACATACAACTTTAATGCTTCAGGCTTTATCTGCTCCAGAATATCGGACGCATAGGCACTGAGCAACAGATTACGGGCTGTTTTTTCAGAAATGCCACGTGATTGTAAATAAAACAAACCTTCTTCATTCAACCGGCCAACCGTACATCCATGTGTGCATTTCACATCATCAGCAAATATTTCCAGTTGTGGTTTTGTATTAACGCTGCTTGAATCGGAAAGCAATATATTTTTATTGCTCTGGTAGGCGTTTGTTTTTTGTGCCGCCTGTCTCACAAATATTTTTCCATTAAAAACCCCTGTTGCACGATCGCTCAAAATGCCTTTATACAATTCGTTGCTCAGGCAGTTGGGCTTTATATTGTCAACGATGGTGTGATTATCAATATGACTTTGACCCGATTGAAAATAGAGTCCATAGAGATGTGCTTCGCAATTTTTTGCGTCGAGTATAACATTCAAATTATTACGTACGAGTCCGCCATTTAAAGAAATAGTAACGGCATGGGTAAAACTTTTACCTATCTGGCGGATATGCGTAGTACTTACCTGGTTAGTATTGGTACCGTCATTTTGAATTTTATAATATTCCAGCCGCGCAGCATTTTCAACAATGATTTCCATCACCTGGTTTGTAAAACTTTCGTTGTTACCCAGTGTTGAATAGGATTCAACCACCTGCACCTGAGCCAGCTCCTGTATAATCATCAGGCTGCGTGGCTGTGAAAGAATATTTACAGACCGTGCATCCGTGATATGATAAATATAAAGCGGATGTTCAATTTGTTGTCCTTTTGCTACGTGTATGAAAACAGCACCATGTACAAAAGCCGTATTAAGTGCGTTAATTCCGTCTTTCAGATAATGACCGCTGTCCCCCAGCCATTGTGTGACCTCGTCGCGATGACCGTTATTCGCCGCCTCTTCCAAAGCGATCACTTTCAATCCGGAAGACTGTATTCTGGAAAGGGCAAAAGAATAAAATCCGTTTACAAATACCAGTTCGTTGGCCTGTGCGTGCCCTGGTAATCGAAATTTTTCCAGGTCAGACATTGTAATGGTGCCCGTTAACGGATCAGCGGGTAATTGAAATTCCTTATTAAAAAGGCCGCCGACCCGGGTATACTTCCATTCTTCGTGCTTCGCTCCGGGAATCCCCATATTAGAAAAAGCCGCAAAAGCCTGCTCACGTATTTTGTCGAGACCTCCATGATCCTCGCTTGGCTGTAACTGATCAAATCTTTCCTTAAAATATGCGATGGTATTCATTATATCTTGTTAATCTGCACGATCAGGCTACTTCTATCGCGTTTTCATTTTTTATAAAATCGTATCCTCGTTCTTCCAGCTCCAGGGCAAGTTCTTTAGGGCCCGATTTGACGATCCTCCCATTGTATAATACATGTACAAAATCGGGTACGATATAATCGAGCAGACGCTGATAATGAGTAACGACCAAAATAGCGTTGTCCTTTCTGCGCAATTTGTTTACTCCGTTTGAAACAATCCGGATGGCATCGATATCGAGGCCGGAATCTGTTTCATCCAAAATGGCTAGTTTGGGTTCCAGCATAGCCATTTGAAATACCTCATTACGTTTTTTCTCACCGCCGGAGAACCCCTCGTTCAGGGAACGGCTCAAAAGCGTTTGTTCGATATTGACCAGTGCCATTTTTTCTTTCATCCTTTTCAGAAATGTAACAGCATCCAGCGGATCTTCACCACGGTATTTCCGTATTTCATTCACGGCTGTTTTGATGAAATTGACAGAATTAAGTCCCGGAATCTCCACGGGGTATTGAAAAGCGAGAAACAATCCTTCTGCTGCGCGGTGTTCCGGGGATAAATCAAGCAGATTCTTACCCAGAAATTCGACAGAACCTTCCAATACTTCATAATCACTGCGCCCCGCAAGCACGGATGCCAGTGTGCTTTTACCCGAGCCATTTGGTCCCATGATGGCGTGTACTTCACCCGCTTTAATGTCCAGGTTTATCCCGTTTAAAATTTTCTTTCCCTCAATACCTGCATGCAAATTCTGAATCGTCAACATAATTCTTCTTTATAATTTTTGTTACTCTGTTTTTATCGTTGACGGTTGACGGTTAACCGTTGACCGTTTTGAATTGTATTTCACTGCCATACTTCCATTCTTCCAGACTTCCACACTAACCTACGCTTCCTTCCAGACTAATCGCAAGCAACTTTTGGGCTTCCACTGCAAATTCCATGGGTAGCTGGTTCATGACTTCCTTGGCAAATCCATTGATGATTAACGCAACAGCCGTTTCAGTATCAATTCCGCGCTGGTTGCAATAAAAAATCTGATCCTCGCCAATCTTGGAAGTAGTTGCTTCATGCTCCACCACTGCCGTATTATTTCTGACTTCTATATAAGGGAAAGTATGTGCTCCGCATTTATCTCCCAGCAGTAGGGAATCACATTGGGAAAAATTTCTCGAATTAGATGCGTTTTTACTTACATGTACCAACCCCCGATAACTGTTATTACTAAATCCGGCAGATATTCCCTTGGAAACGATACGACTGCGGGTGTTTTTTCCGAGATGCATCATCTTGGTTCCTGTATCAGCCTGTTGGTAGTTATTAGTCACCGCTACTGAATAAAATTCACCCGTTGAATAATCTCCTTTCAAAATTACGCTGGGGTATTTCCAGGTTATTGCAGACCCGGTCTCTACCTGCGTCCATGATATTTTCGAATGATTGCCTTTGCAAATACCTCTTTTCGTTACAAAATTGTACACACCACCCAATCCGTTCTTGTCGCCCGGATACCAGTTTTGAACTGTTGAATATTTTATCTCAGCATTTTCCTGGGTCACCAGTTCAACCACTGCTGCATGCAACTGATTTTCGTCGCGCATGGGAGCTGTACAACCCTCCAGATAACTGACATAACTTCCCGCGTCCGCTATAATTAAAGTTCTTTCAAACTGACCCGTGTTTTCGGCATTGATCCTGAAATATGTCGACAACTCCATCGGGCAGCGAACGCCTTTTGGAATATATACGAATGAACCGTCACTGAATACAGCAGCATTCAATGCGGAAAAATAATTGTCAGTAATCGGAACTACAGATCCCAGATATTCCCGGATCAAATCAGGATGTTCCTGTATTGCCTCACTCATCGAACAGAAGATAATACCCAGTTCAGCCAGCTGCCCCTTGAATGAAGTTCCAATCGAAACGCTGTCAATAACAGCATCCACGGCAACACCGGTTAACCTTTTCTGTTCATCGAGCGAAATTCCAAGCTTTTCAAAAGTTCTTAGCAGTTCCGGATCGATTTCATCCAGGTTTTTCGGATTCACTTTTTGTTTTGGAGCAGAATAATATATAATGTTCTGATAGTCGATCGGAGGATATTTGATATTGGCCCACTCCGGTGATTTCATTGTCAGCCAATGACGATATGCCTTTAACCTCCAGTCAAGCATCCACTGTGGTTCCTTTTTACGGGCTGAAATAAAACGGATTACATCTTCATTCAGGCCCCTGGGCGCTTCATCCGCTTCAATATTTGTAACGAACCCGTATTTATAGTCGCTAAAGACCGTTTTTTCGATTGTCCTCATTTCGTCTTCCGCTTCCCTGGTCTTAGGTTGAATGAGATCTGTCTTCATTCTGCAAATTTACGAAACCGTTTATACTAAAAAGTATAAACAAGGCATTTTCTTTACATCTGTGAAGGAAAAAGAAAGCAGCATTTGAGGCTGGTGGCCTGTCCGGAGAGATCTGGTCTTTAATGGCTACGGTCCAAAACTAATCCTTAAGGCGTCAGTACCCGAGCGTATCATTCTGATCGGCAGAAAATCAGCAATTTTAAGAAAAATAATCGGCAAAAACCATCTAATATATTTATAATCAATATAATATCAAGCAGGAGATGGGGAATACAGGTATCAGCCGAGTCGAAGAAATTTCCTTTTTGGAAAAAGTATGTCTTCGGCAGTCTCATACCCTTCATCTGCCACGACAGTCAGCCTTTTCCTGGTTTTTTTACTCCTGATCAGATGGATAATCAAAACAGCTGTAAGAGTGAGTCCTGCGGCAATTAGAATTTTTTTGCTTTTCATTTCATTAACACGCTGAAATACTTGTCAAAAATAGATGTTTGATGCTAATCGTTCTAAAAATCATGCCTGTTTATTCAAATTCAAAACTAAAAAGGGAAAATTCATAAGCAAAAAAAGAACTGTGGCAAGATCAGACCGACTATTTTTACTTTAGTTTATAATTTTTATTTTTCAAAATGTCCCTTCCTTACAAATCATTCCCTTTTTATCATAAACTGGCTGCGATACTTGTCAGTCTGGTTGCAATTGGTTATTTAGTTATACAAGGCAAAGAGATATTAAGCCCATTAATCTTTTCCTGTTTGTTTTCGATTTTGCTTTTACCATTGGCATCTTTCATGGAAAGTAAATGGCGTTTCCGTCGAGGGTTGGCAGCCATTATTTCTGTGTTCCTATTGCTTTTTGTAGTTGCCGGCATCGTTTATCTGGTAAGCATACAATTGAGTGACATGGCAGACGACTGGCCCCAGTTTAAAATGCAATTAAACAATTCCTTATCAAGCATACAGCACTGGATTGCATTGAAATTTCATATTAACGCAACCAAACAACTGACTTACGTGAAGTCGGCTGCCAGCAATGTGCTGGCGTCAGGCACAGCTGTAGTAGGCGTTACGATTGTCTCGCTTTCTTCCATTTTTCTCTTTTTTGTGTTCACGTTTATTTATACGCTGTTTTTTCTTACATACCGGCGAATCATCATGCACTTTCTTATCTCTGTTTTTCTGGAAGAAAATTCGCTCGTTGTACACGAAATCATAGAACAGGTTCAGCAAATCCTGAGAAAGTATATTACCGGATTATTTATTGAGATGTGTATTGTGTCGGTGGTTGTTTGCCTGGCTCTATGGGCCCTGGGAATTAAATATGCGGTATTATTGGGTTTGATAACCGGGCTCTTTAACATTATACCCTATATAGGCATTTTTACGGCTATGCTGATCAGTGTGCTCATAACCTTTGCAACCGCAGCTGTTGCAGGAAAAGTATTTCTGGTTTTGATCACACTGATTATAACGCATCTGGTGGACAGCAATATATTACTACCCGCTGTAGTGGGTTCAAAGGTTAAAATAAATCCCCTCATTACGGTACTCGGAGTCGTTCTTGGAGAAATGATCTGGGGAATTTCCGGCATGTTTTTGTCAATTCCGGTCATTGCCGTTCTTAAAATAATTTTTGACCGGATAGAAAGCCTGAAACCCTGGGGTATTCTGTTGGGTGAACAGGATAAAACAGTACACTCTAAGAAAATGAAACCGGAAATAGAAACGGTTACTGCTGATTCCGGGATTTCCTGATTATCAATCAGTTTGGATTCAGGATTTCGAGCTATCTGTAAATTCCCTGAATATCTTGATCGTTTCCTGTAATGACTGTTCTATTTCTTTTTTATCCAGCAACTCAACCTGATACAGCCCGCCGGGCAAAAGGCTTGCTAGAATCTCGTGACCCGGACTGCTGGCAATATAGGGGTTCTGTCCGGTGAACGCCGGTTTCATGTCATATTCGGTAACGATTTTCACTACCTGTTCCAAACTCAGATCCTTCAATTTTAATGGCATGTGGAAGTTTGTTCAAAGGTCTGAATATCCAGAATTATCCTGAAAAAGAAGAGAATCGTTTTATAAACCATATGTTAATAACTCAGACTTCGATCCCGCCGGCTGGTGTAAAAACCCGTCGATATGCGTTTTTTACAGAGGGATATTATACAAGAAGAATTACCTTTGAATCATGGCAGTATTGAAAAATGTGCAATTTTCGAAATTGATTAAAGCGGAAGGACGGCTCAGGGAATTTAATTTTAGAAAAAGTAATGGAATTGTGGGTCCGGTATACCACGTTGATGTCAGTGACGATCGGGGAAATCGTTATTATCTCAATTTGCTTTTGGAAGAAAATACCTGGACTGTTCAGGAAAAAAATCTGCCACCATGGATTCAGGAAGCAGTCTCGCAATTTCATCCTGCCATTCAGGAACAGGAAGTTTAATTCCATTTGAGTCGGACTTTTACATACGCCGGAAAAGTATATGCACTGATTTCCGGATTTATTCCTGATATATCACTCCTGAGAGGATTATGAATAAAAACAGACTGGAAGCATTCAGCGATGGTGTTATTGCCATTATTATAACAATCATGGTTTTGGAAATCAAGACACCCCATGACACGAGCTGGATGGCATTACAGGAACAGCTTCCTGTATTTTTAAGTTATCTACTGAGTTTTATATATATCGGAATATATTGGGGCAATCATCATCATATGATCAGTGTATTGAGTTATGTCAATGCCGCCATTATATGGTCTAATCTGAATCTTTTGTTTTGGTTATCCCTGATTCCATTTGCGACCGGGTGGATGGGAGAGAACCATTTTGCCCAGAATACCGTTATTCTCTATGCTATTTTATTGCTCGTTTGCGGCTTTTCGTTTACAGTACTGCAGATTTGTGTTGAAAGAGTAACAAAAAATAATCCAAAGCTCGAACTTGCATTTAGTCAAATGAAACAGAAAGGTGTTTTTTCGATTGTCTGTTATATTATGTCGATCCTCCTGGCATATTATAATACATTATTTTCTGCCATCCTGTTCTGCGTCGTGGCCATTCGATGGCTGATACCGAATAGGAATATTGAAAAAGCCATTATTAAATAAATCTATTCTTCAGAAGCCGTTTTTTCCCGAAATTTTAATCTAGCTGATTTTACTGAAGCGGGCATTGATATAGTCCCAATTCAAAACAGACCACCACGCGGTAATATAATCCGGTCTTTTATTTTGGTATTTCAGATAATACGCATGCTCCCACACGTCAATACCAAACAACGGTTGTCCCTTTACGTCGCTGAGATCCATCAGCGGATTATCCTGATTTGGAGTTGAAACAATATCCAGTTTATTATCTTTTTTTAAAATCACCCAGGCCCATCCACTTCCAAAACGTCCTTTGGCCGCATCGTTGAATTTTGTTTTCATCGCATCTACCGAGCCGAAATCCCTTTGAATGGCAGTTATCAGGGCAGCGGAAGGAACGACTACTTTCCCGGGAGAATTCATCAATTCCCAAAACAGGGAATGATTATAATGACCACCTGCATTATTTCTCATTTTGACAGAATATTTTGAAATAGAAGCCAGTAAATCTTCCAGAGAGACTTTTGCAGTATCCACCTTTTCCGCTTCTACAGCCTCGGAAAGGTTTTTTGCATAGGTAGCAGCATGTTTGCTGTAATGTATCTCCATGGTCATGGCATCAATAGCCGGCTCAAGTGCGGAATAAGAATATGGAAGGGGGCGCTGGGTATATGGAACAGGATCGGGACTTGTGCTAAGGTGATCAATGCCTTTTGAATTTGTATTCGCCAAACCAGTCAGCACCGTTCCGGTTAGCCCTGCCGCAATTCCAGCTTTTCCTGCGGTATTTATGAAAGATCGTCTTGATAAATCTTTGTTTGTCATATCTGAAGTTTTTGATAATGTAATTTAAATCATTTAAGCCCAAAGCGTACAGTGTAAAACGTAAAGCCTGAATAATTTAATCATGCAAAAAATTGACCACGAAACCACATCCTCAGTTCCGTCCTGTGACAAATAAGTTCGCCATGTTGTGAATTTCGAAAAAGATAAAAAACTGAAAACGATGCTTTACACTTCGAGCTTTGAGCCCTGGACTTATTCAGGGTACATCAGATATTTCTTCCTTCTGATTTTGAAGTGTGAAAGTGCAGGTTCCCAGCTTTGTCGTATGGTTTGTTCTGATGCCCCTTCTATAATTTGCTTTCGAAGCAACGTTGTTCCTGCAAGCTTGTCGAAATTGCCGATCTGGTTGCTCCGGGTGGCATCGAAGAATATTTTTTTATCCGGATAGGCATTATAAAATTCAAACAGCCAGTGCAGATCTATCTGTTTTTTCGCACGTATCTTTTCAATATCTGCAGATCCAACATTCAATCCGTAGCAAACTGAATCCTGATAAAGTGGATGCTCACTCATACCCGGTATCGAGACAGGTCTGAAATTATATTCATATTTACCGGCTAACGGAGGTGCACCCAGCATCGTAAAAGGATGTCGGGTTCCTCTTCCAAGGCTGATAACAGTTCCTTCAAACAGGCAAATACTTGGATAGAGTTGTATTGCCAGCTGCGTATTCAGATTGGGAGACGGAGATATGGGTAGTACGTATTCCGAAGAATGTGTGTAGTTCATTAAGGCAATCACCTGTAAACGGCACTTCATTTTATTTGATAACCAACCTTCTCCATTGATCATTTTGGCCAATTCTCCCATCGTCATGCCATGTGCAATCGGAATAGGCTGCAGACCGACACCTGAACGCAAAGAATCTTCGAGCACAGGTCCATCTACTAAATATCCATTTGGGTTGGGTCGGTCAAGTAACAGCAAGGGTTTACGAAAATCGGCACAAGCCTGCATTACGCGTTGCAGGGTGATTATATATGTAAAGAAACGGGCGCCCACATCCTGAATATCAAAAACGACGATATCAATATCCTGTAAATCTTCCCGGGAAGGCATGGATTTTTTCCCGTATAATGAAACGACCGGTATGCCCGTAAGTGGATCGCGGCTATCTCCTACGGTAACTCCGGCACTGGCATTCCCGCGAAAACCATGTTCAGGTCCAAATACTTTTACAACGTGGATGCCGGCATGAAGCAGACTGTCCACCAGCGGAATACCCGTTATTTGGGAAGTCGGATTGGCAACAATGGCAATCCGTTTGCCACGCAGAATGGGAAAATATCGTTCAGTCTGATCGGCACCGGTCAGAATGCGGGATGTGCCGGTTTGCCCAAATCCATTTAAAATGGATATGACAAAAACGAAAAGCAAAGTTTGTCTTTTCAAAAACTTACAGATTCAAATTATTTGATGCATTGAGCATTCACTTTACGCGTTATGCCTGATTCAGTCGTATAGTTTCATTGCTATTCCTTCTACAACGGATTTGGGAAGTAACCAGGCAAAAAATGCACTGAGTTTATTCAACCCACCGGTAATCACTTCGGGTTTGCGACGGAATAGACTATCTACTGCGATGTGTGCCACCGCCTGTGGTGACATATTGAACCGTTCAGCGGCTTTTTGACCCTTAGGTCCCACATTGGCCCGGTTAACAAAATTGGTATCTGTCGGACCCGGGCAAATACAGGTTACCGAAACAGTTGTATTTTTTAGTTCATGATATAAACCGCGGCTAAAATTTAGCACATAAGCTTTTGAAGCCGCATAAGCCGATAACAATGGCACAGCCTGGTAGGAGGCCGAACTGCCGATATTAAGAATGTAAGCTGCGGAGTGTTTTAGGAATGAAGGCAGAAAAAGACGCGTTAGCTTGGTGAGTGTGATAATATTCACCATTAGCATTTCTGTCTGTTCCTGCGCTGAGTATTTATCAAACTTTCCGCTTAGACCATAGCCGGCGTTATTTACCAGAACCGACACATCTAACCGATTTTTATTACAGTATTCGAATACTGATTCTGCGGACTGATCCTGCGCAAGATCCAGGGCAAGCCACCGGCAGTCTTTATTTGTAGACAGGCTGATTTCTTTTGCAACCTGTTCAAGCAGGTCTTCTGATCTCGCAATCAGCAACAGATCAAATCCGCGTGCTGCAAGTTGTTCCGCAATAGATTTTCCAATTCCTTTGCTGGCTCCGGTAATGAGTGCAAAAGGCATCTGCGTTCATTTAAATTACGCTAACTAGTTTTGAACCTTGGAAGCGAAACGATGGTAAAATGGTGTTTTACTGTTTTCGTCTTTTGGCATGTATTTGCCGGTAATAATCGGCACATACATTACCCGGCGACGACTGGCTTCTCCCACATAAGGTGATTGTTGTGCGCGGTGCCAGATGCGGCCATCATGAACTGTCAGATCGCCGGCATTGATATCAAACCCGATTTCGCGGGCATCAGGATTATTATCTATAAAGTATTTTTTCTTGAAAAGTAGTCTCAAAACTCCCTGGGTATGTGTTCCGGGAAGCACACGCAAACCGCCGGCCTCAAAAGGGCAGGGGTCCAGGTGAATTCCAACATTCAACATGGGCATAATCTTCTGTCCGAGAAATAAATCCCGCGGGCTATCGGTATGCCAGCCCATTTGGGAAAATTTACTTTCCGGTGTACGTACATAATGATTCAGAATCAGACCATCTTTTTCGTTCTCTGCAATCCGGCCTTCATAAGGCGCCAGTAGCTCAAGTAAGGCCACGAGACGGGGGTCCTGCAGAAATTCATGGAATGTAGAACTGAAAGTGGAAAGAAAGCATAAGCGCTGTATAATGGTCTGACCATTGTGGTCCTTTCCAAATTTGAGAGGTACTCCATTGATTTTATCCACGCCTTCGTCCAGTAATTTCTTTTCAATCCTGTTTAATTCCTGGATAAAAAAAGCAACGGTTTCAGGCTTCAGAACGTTGCGAAACACAATTACCCCATTTTTATGGAAAAAAGCTGCTTGCTCCGGGGTTACCTTATCACCTAAAAAGAATTCAGGGCATAGTAATTTTTTCATATCATGGTAGCATTTAAGTCTTTAGCAGGGGAAGTAAGCCGCTTAAAACCCATATTTGAACAGGATGAAATTAACTTAAAAATAATTATGATTTTTTTATTATTGGCAAAATTAATGAATAAAGTCCTATTAACCAGCCCCGTCTTAAATTCTTATTCCCCAGTTGTTAATTTCCGGATCTATCTAAACGTCCAAATGAACACCTTGGTATCCACATTTTAATTCTTTAGTCAGGCAAATGGTCCGGAAAAAGCAGGATACGCTCTTTTTTTGTAAACAGCAGGGCAAAACGGTAAGCCGCGTACGTAAAAACCGGTGCTGCCAAAACGTCTATTGTATAATGTACATGCTGGATAAGTAAAAATAGTCCCAGAAAGATGGAAGCGAACAATGCATAGATCCGGTCCCGTTTCTTCTTAAGGCACAAAAAAATCAGAAAAACAGTGGTAGTATGGCCGGAGAAAAAAAGATCATGCGTAATATAATGGGCCCCATAAAATTGATTGGTAATCGGGTCCGCAAGTGGTATCAGACCGGCCGGCGGATTCAGTGAAATGAGGCCAATACAGGCCATTCTAAGCAGTGTGACGCTATTATAAGCCCATAAAGTAACCAGCATCATCATTGGATCCCGGTATATCCTGATGATCAGAAGTAAACAGCAGGACCAGATCAAAAAGAAGACAGCTATCGAAAAATTCCGAGCCGGGATATGTTCGAGGATAAAATCTGAAAACATGAATCCATTCCTGTTTTCGATTGCATCAAAAAAGAAAGGCAAACTCGTAAGAATTCCGGCAAAAACTGCCATTCCGACCCAAAATTTCCATTTAAAAGATGGGTTTTTCCATGCATCAGACCATTTTAAGCTTAAAGCATAAGGCGCAAAGCTTAAAGCTATTTTTGGATCTTCGTTGTTCTTTGAATCTTTCTTATATGTTAATTCTGAATCCTTCAAAAAGCCTTATTTGTTCTAAAAATTGATATAAATCAAGGTAAAATTTGGCATTTTAGATGCAAATAGGCTGCTTTTAAGAAAAGCCTTACGCTTTGCGCCTTCTGCTTTACGCTTAAAAGTGCCAACGTTTGAATGCCTCCATCGCAGCATATTTTGTCAAGCCCAGCTGAGCATATAAATTGGCTGTATTACCGTTTCGGTCCTCAGCTCTTTGCCAGAATTCGCGGCTGTCAGAGCCCTGGAAGGGCACCATGTCCTTTTGCGACTGATGGATAAAAATGCCAAATCGTTTTTTCAATACCTGATCCGGGCTCATGGGAATAGCCATTTCAATTTCGCTGACATCCCATTCCTGCCAGGCACCTTTATATAACCAAACCCAGCAGTCTTTTATCCACGGTTCGTTTGCATTTTTAAGACGTCGAAGAGATTCAAATATGATATCAAGACAAACCCTGTGGGTGCCATGAGGATCAGCCAGATCTCCGGCACAATAAACCTGATGCGGTTTGATTTTTTGCAGAAGTTCCATGGTTATAGCAATATCCGCTTCGCTCATGGGGTTTTTCTGAACTGTTCCCGTTTCATAAAAAGGGAGGTTCATAAAATGTATTCCGGTATCCGGAATTCCTACGTACCGGCAGGTGGCACTGGCTTCGCTGCGCCGGATCAATCCTTTTATATTTCGAATTTCCGGAGAATCAACTCCGCTTGATTTTTTGTCTTTCAGGTATTTTTTTGCATTGGTTAAAATTTCAGTTGATCTCTTGTTGTCGATGCCGAACATGGACTCAAAGCCTACTGCAAAATCTATAAAACGAGTGACGAATTCGTCAGTAACCGCAATATTGCCGGAAGTCTGGTAACCTACATGTACTTCGTGTCCCTGATCATGTAACCGCATAAATGTTCCCCCCATGGATATGATGTCATCATCCGGGTGAGGAGAAAAAATCAGACATCTTTTTGGGTAGGGCGTCATCCTTTCAGGAGCATTTGGGAGTGGCAGATTTTTGCCTCCGGGCCATCCGGTTATACTATCCCGAAGCATATAAAATACTTCCAGATTTATTTCATAAGCATCTCCTTTTACCGCCAGCAGATCGCTTAAGCCGTGATCGTTATAATCATTATCTGTAAGGCTCAAAATGGGTTTACCCAGTTTCAGTGCAGTGCCGACAACAGCTTTACGCAGAATATCTTTATTCCAGTCGCAGTCGCCGGTAAGCCAGGGCGCTTTGAAGCGAATTAAGTCGGCAGCAGCTGCCTCATCGGTAACGAATAATGTGTCGTCATGTTCCTGCAGAATAGATGCAGGCACTTCTTCTGTTGTATTTCCTTCAATTGATTTCTGGATAGCAGGGGATTTACTACTTCCCCATGCCATCAGAATTATTTTTCTGCTTTTAAGAATCGTACTGATACCCATCGTAACTGAAAGACGCGGAACCTGTGTAACGCTGTCAAAATCACCCGCGTTTGAGAGTCTGGTTGAATTTTCGAGTGGTGTTACTCTTGTTTTGGAAAAACGACTGGAACCGGGTTCATTAAACCCAATATGACCGTTGGAGCCGATGCCCAGGATTTGTAAATCTATGCCGCCCGCTTCGGCAATCGCCTGTTCGTATTCAGCACAAAAAGACTTCATGTCTTCTTTCGGCAACTCACCATTTGGTATAAAACAGTTCTTCGGATCAATATCGATATGATCAAAAAGATTTTCTTTCATGAAACGATAATAACTCTGTCTGGCTGTTCTCTGAATCGGATAATATTCATCCAGATTAAATGCAATTACATTCTTAAAACTTAGTCCTTCTTCTTTATGCATTCTGATCAGCTCAGCATATAATTTTAAAGGCGATTTGCCCGTCGAGAGACCAAGCACGCAACGCTCCTTGTTCTTCTCTTTTTCGCGAATCAGACGTGCGATTTTTTTTGCAACAAATGCCGAACCGGCTGTTGCATTCGGAAAAATCTCTAAAGGTATCTTTTCAAAAGAATCTACCATTTTCATACAACTGGCTGTTTATTTCTAATTATCTGCGAAAATAGGGATTTAGCACAAGTATGGAAGGGTGGAAGTGTGGAAGTATGGGAGTATAAGAATTAAATCAACCAGTTTATATTATCTGATTGCTTCATAACAAAGGGTCAGTAATTCTCTGCTGTCAGGATTCATCCGTTGTTTTTCAATTTTTTGTTGAATTCCGTATATCAGCTGTTCGTATCTTTTATGAATATCTCTTTTACGGTTCAATTTGGCAACGATCAGATCTGAGCAGATATTTCCTCCATTATGCGTATTCAGTGACCATTCGGGGTTGGCTACAAAAAATTTCTCCATCGCTTCAATTGAATTCATTTGTTCGCACAAGGGTAATAATTCGTATTGAAGAGTCTGGGCGAGCCAGTCGCCAACCATAAATAAATCATGCTGATTACAAACCGTGTAGTCTTTTACAATTTCCTGTTGGGAATCATTTGATGGAAAATCTTTCGTATAAAGGATTATACTGCAAAGATTAGATTCCTTCATAACTATATCCCGCATAAAGAAGTCTTTCACCTTCTTAATATCGGGGTGCCAGATTTCGAGTTGAAATCCAATTCTGTATTTTACAGGAAACTGGCTTAAGAAAATAATGGAAAGATCGTCCTGGCTTTTTTTGTTCTTTCTTTTATAACTGAAATCGGTTCTGTCGAATTGAAAACGTGCCATCCTCATCGGGCCGTTTGTCACCCGATAAATATAAGACTGAATATCCTGAAGCCATATCTCCAGCGAAGGTTGTTGTTTGGCAGATTCCATAACCGGTCGTTGAATCTGAATAAAGGTTTTAACCATGCTAAATTAGATAACCGGTGCCTCTTTAAGAAAAAATTATACGAAGTAAATTAACTATTCCAGTTTCCCTGAAAGAACGGGTAAAATGATTGCTGAAGCATTTTGCCGTTCGCGAAAAATGCGAATGCTGGCTTTCTGAAAGTCATTTTCATCGCAGGAATAAATATCGGTGAACTTCTGTGGGTTCCTGTCTGATAAGGGGAACCAGCTGCTTTGAATCTGGATCATCAGGCGGTGTCCTTTTTTAAATGTATGAGCTATATCCGGCAGCGTAAACCGGACGGTTTCTATTTTCCCTGGTTTAAAGGGCTGTGGTGTTTCGAAACTTCTCCGGAATTTGCCCCGGAAGATTTCGCCCCGCACCAGCATTTGATATCCGCCCATGGGATAAATTCTGTCGGGCTCAGATACTGCATAAATATCGATGCGCTGGTAGGAGAGGCTGTCCGGAAAAACGTCTATCACTTTAACGACAAAGTCGGCATCAGAGGTGCTGATACTGGTTTTCAGATCTGCTACAACCGCCCCTCCGATGGTAAAATCTTCTTTTAAGATCTGGGAGCTATACGTAAGAACATCCGGCCTCCGGCTCGCGAATCGCTGGTCGTCGGTCATGTATTCCCGGGTACGGTTAAAATGTACTGCTTCGGTATAAGGAACAGGGTGGGCGGGATCACTGGTATATTCATCGAAACCTGATTCATTTTCAGGCCCTGTAGCAGAAAGGCCATTTTTACTTGTCAGATATATTTTTTCTTCCTTGACCTGGTCAGATGGCCATGCGTTAAATCGTCGCCATTGGTTTTCTCCTGTAAAAAATATAGTAGCACCTGCAATCGACGGATCGTTTTTACCTTTTAGATAATGGTTAAAAAAGGGAACGATGATTTCATTTTGATACGTAACTGATGTATTAGAGCCATAATAAACGTTTCCGAGGTGTGTTCCGTCCGGGCTGGACCATTCTTCATGATACCAGGGGCCCATTACCAGTTTCGCATTTGTTTCAGGACTTTGTTTTCGGATAGCTTTATAAAAATTCCACGCACCAAAACAATCTTCGGCGTCAAAAAATCCTCCGACAACAAGTATAGCAGGTTTAATATGATACTGCGCGACCCGTGCATTTCTCGCCTGCCACCACGCGTCTTTGTTGGGATGTTTATACAATTCATTGAAAAATAAGATGCTGTCTCCGGCAAGTTTTAATAAATTTTTATCGGCTCCCTGTTGCAAATAAAACTGATAATTATCCTTGCTATTATATACGTCGGGTATAGGAGATTCTTTACTGAGCGGTACAGGATGCGGCCTTCCAAAGCCACCGGCAACATAAAAATCAAAAGCGTCCATATAAAAGAAAGCTCCGTTGTGATGAAAATCATCACCTTCGAACCAGTCTGTCACCGGAGCCTGCGGGCTTACGGCTTTTAGTGCCGGATGGCCGGAAGCTGCTGCCATACCCGCATAGAATCCCGGATAAGAGGTACCTAAAACACCTACGTTCCCATTGTTGCCGGCGACATTTTTGACCAGCCAGTCGATGGCATCATAGGCATCAGTAGATTCATCAATGTCGCCCGGTTTTTTGTCTTTGATAAAAGGCCGGACGTCCACAAATTTTCCTTCACTCATCCATCGCCCACGCACATCCTGAATGACCATAATATACCCTTCGTGCAGAAAATATCGCTTGTATCCTGACCAGAAGTCACGGTACTCACCTATACCGTATGGTGAACAGTTATAAGGAGTTCTTTCCATCAGAATCGGATGCTTTTCAGTACTGTCCCTGGGCACATAAATGGATGTGAATAATTTCACCCCGTCTCTCATGGAAATGGCCTTTTCGATTTTATAATAATTGTCATGAAACCAGGCACTGTCCTGGTTGATAATTTGAGATGAAGCTGACCACGTCGTGTGAAGAAACAACAGAAATAGCTGGAGCCTGATGATATTCATAATTGGGGAATATGCGATGGTGGAAGTCTGGTAATATGAAAATGAAATTTTTACTTTAAATTTTAAGCTCCATTCTCACATGCCCACATATCCACAATTTCATACTTTTCACGTTGCGAAGTGGGGCTTGCCCGAAACTATTAACTTAAATTGAGTAATAAACGGATCGAAATGTTTAACAGAAGAAAATTTTTGGGTTCTTCCTTTTTAGCTTCTACTTCATGGTTCTTGAAAACACCGGATACAGGTACCATGACTTCTGACCCGCGACCCACGGTAAACAGGCAACGGAATAGTCCTATTGTAATTTCCACATGGGATTTTGGAAAAGCTGCAAATGCCGGGGCATGGGAGGTACTTAGCAAACAGGGAAGTGCCCTGGATGCCGTAGAAGCTGGCGTCAGAATACCGGAAGCAGATCCAACCAATCATTCTGTAGGCTATGGCGGCCTGCCAGATCGTGACGGCTTTGTGACACTGGATGCCTGTATAATGGATGAAAAAAGCAATTGCGGTTCTGTAATGTGTCTGGAGCATATTGTGCATCCCATTTCTGTTGCCCGGCTGGTCATGGAAAAGACCCCGCATATCGTTCTGGCCGGAAACGGAGCGTTGGAATTTGCGCTCGCCAATGGATTCAAAAAAGAAAACCTGTTAACGCCTGAAAGTGAAAAAATATGGAAAGACTGGCTGATTAGTTCCAAATATGAACCGATGATTAATATTGAAAATAAAAAGTATAGTCCCGGTGGTCCCCAAAATCATGACACGATCGGTATGCTGGCATTGGATGCTGCAGGGAACCTCAGCGGAGCCTGTACCACCAGCGGCATGGCGTTTAAAATGCATGGCAGAGTGGGAGATTCGCCCATCATCGGCGCCGGATTGTTTGTCGATAATGAAATCGGATCTGCCACATCTACAGGTGTCGGCGAAGAAGTGATTCGTATCGTGGGTTCACATTTGGTCGTGGAATATATGCGCCAGGGCCTGCTACCCGGTGATGCATGCAAAAAAGCAGTAGAAAGAATTGTATCCAGAGATCCTGCGAAAGCAAAAAACCTCCAGGTGGGCTTTTTGGCTATGAGAAAAGACGGAACTTATGGAGCATTCTGTATCCAGAAAGGCTTTACTTATGCTGTTCGTTCCGAGACAGAAGAAAAAATGTATGAATCAGAAAGCTGGTTTAGCTAATGAAAAAAAATAAACTTGAAATATGTTGCTATAACCTGGATTCAGCACTGATTGCTGCAGAAGCCGGTGCTGACAGGGTCGAGCTTTGTGCCGATCCGGCCGCCGGTGGAACAACGCCAGGTATAGGACTCATTAAGGCAGTCCGTAAAAAAATCAGTATCGAGCTTTATCCGATAATACGCGTCCGGGGAGGAGATTTTTTGTTTTCTGAGGAAGAATTTGAGATTATGTTACATGATGTTGAAGCTTGTAAATCGGCAGGTTGTGACGGGATAGTTTTGGGAATGTTGATGCCGGAGGGTCGTGTTGACAAAACTCATGCTTCCAGACTGATAGAAAAAGCCTATCCCATGGGTGCGTGTTTTCACAGGGCATTTGACTGGACAAGAAATCCTTTTGAGGCGCTGGAGGATATTATCGATATAGGATGTGAAAGAATATTGACTTCGGGTCAGCAGCCTACTGCCATCCTGGGTGTTCATTTAATCAGGGACTTGATTTTACAGGCAGATGGCCGAATACAGATAATGCCCGGTTCCGGTGTGCGGGCATCAAATATTAGTGACTTGAAAAATGAAACAGGAGCTACACAATTTCATAGTTCTGCACGCATATTCAAAAAATCTTCCATGGAATATATTCAGCCTTTCATGACTGAAGACCTTTCTACTTTTATGGCAGACCGGCAGGAGGTAGAAGAAATGGTTTTTAAGCTCAAGGCCTAGAGCCCAAAGCCTAAAACTAAGCCAAGGTAAAAAATGAATAAAATTTATTAATACATTTTATTCATTTCCTAAATTAAAATAGTTTTAGGCTTTGAGCTTTAGGCTTTAGGCGTAGCTATTAAACCACTTTTGAGATCTTTAGCAGATTGGTCGGCAAATGCTCACTGACCGGTAAACTTCCGGTGTTAATGATTACATCTCCCTTCTTGATAAATCCTCTTTGCTTAAGAATTTCTGTGAGGTCATTCACAATTTCGTCCATGCTTTCTTCTTCGGCATAATGGAATGCGCGAACACCCCAACTCAGGCTCAGCTGGTTAATAAGGGTTTTCTCTTTTGAGAAAATAAAAAGTGGGGATTTGGGTCGGTAACTGGATAACATAAAACCCGTATAGCCGCTTTGTGTCATACCGATCAGCGCGTTGGCTTGCGTATCCTGAGCCAGTTTGCACGCATTATAACAAATGGCATCACTTAGAAATGAAGGAGAATGTGGTTGCGGCTCCAATTCATCTTCACGATTATAATGATAGTCCGTTCTTTCCACTTCCATAATGATTTTTCGCATGGTTTCTACCACAAGCGTTGGATAATTGCCTGTTGCTGTTTCTGCACTTAGCATAACGGCATCGGCACCTTCCAGGACCGCATTGGCGACATCTGTAATTTCGCTGCGGTTTGGTTTCGTCCGATCGATCATACTCTCCATCATCTGAGTTGCCACGATTACCGGTTTGGCGCGGTGAATGGATTTACGTATGATTTGTTTTTGAATGAGCGGAACCTGTTCAACGGGTAGTTCAACACCGAGATCACCTCTCGCAACCATGATTCCATCTGATTCCAGAATTATTTCCCGCAGATTGGTGAGTGCCTCCGGCATTTCGATTTTTGCAATAATCTTTGTTTTGCTTTTCTTCTGATTTAATTTTTCACGCAGGCCCACAATATCGTTCACCCTGCGTACAAACGAAAGCGCCACCCAGTCAAGCTTTTGTTCAATGATGAATGCGAGATCAGCCTCGTCTTTTTCGGTAATCGCCGGAAGTGAGATTTTAGTGTCCGGCAGATTGAGGCCTTTTTTAGAAGAAAGTATTCCGCCGAGTTTTACCTGAACCTTTACATCATGGTTTTTTTCAATATTCATCACTTTAACTTCCAGTTTGCCGTCATCAATCATGATGATATTTCCAATTTTCACATCCTCATGCAGGTTAGGATATGAAACATAAATCCTTTCCTTATTCCCGACAAGTTTGGTATTGGTAAATGTTAGTATTTCTCCTTCCTCCACCAGCATACTTCCCCCTTCAATTTCACCGACTCTCAGTTTAGGTCCCTGTAAGTCGCCAAGAATCGCGATATTAAAAGGTTCGGTTGAATTGATCTTTCTGATATGTTCAATTATTTTTGCCTTATCCTCATGGCTTCCGTGAGAGAAGTTCAGGCGGAAAACATTCACGCCGGCTTTTACCAATGACAAAAGTTTATCATAGGTGTCGCAGGCAGGACCGACGGTGGCAACAATCTTCGTTCTGTGAAAAGTATGCTCCAGACCGGCCTTCTTATCCATCTGGCCGTAGATATACTTGTCGAGGTTTTTTGACATGATACTGAGACTAAGTTAAGAGTTAATAGTTAAGAGTTAAAGCTATTGCAATTATCACATTTTTATGCATTAAGCTTTAGGCGTTACGCTTTTGGCTTATGATGCAAGTATTTTTATGATCCTTAACCAGTCGTCACTGATTTTCTGTTTAGCCTTTACAGCTTTCTCCAACGGCGTAAAATGAATCTTATTATTCACAATACCCACCATCACATTATATTTCCCTTCCAGAAGACATTCAACCGCAGAATATCCCATCCGGCTGGCGATTACACGGTCAAGACAACTTGGTGATCCACCTCTTTGAATATGGCCGAGAATACAAACACGTGTATCAATATTCGGCAGTCTTTGTTTCACTACTTTGGCTACTTCTTCAGCACCTCCGTAATTGTCTCCTTCTGCGACCACTACCAGATTCACCAGTTTTTTTCTTTTTTCCTTTTCCTGCAGAGAACTTACCAGTTCTTCAATATCCGTTTTTCTTTCCGGTATCAGTATGTTTTCGGCACCGGTAGCGATCCCGCTGTGTAAAGCAATGTATCCGGCATCCCGGCCCATCACTTCAATCACGAAAAGCCGGTCATGTGCATCGGCTGTATCCCTGATCTTATCGATTGCTTCAACCGCTGTGTTTACAGCAGTATCAAAACCAATTGTAAAATCGGTTCCGGCAATATCCTTGTCAATAGTACCGGGAACTCCAATACAGGGAATTTCGAATTCAGAACTGAATCTGTGGGCACCTCTGAAAGAGCCGTCTCCGCCAATTATAATCAGGCCATTAATTCCCAGTTTTTTTAGATTGGCATGGGCCCGGGACCTTCCCTCATATTCAAAAAATTCCTTACAACGGGCAGTTTTTAATATCGTGCCCCCCCGCTGAATGATATTGGCCACGCTGCGTGAATGAAGTGGGATGATATCATTTTCAATAATTCCGCTATACCCCCGCATAATTCCGAATACTTCCAATCCATTATAAATTCCTGTACGAACAACTGCGCGAACGGCGGCATTCATTCCCGGCGAATCTCCGCCAGATGTGAGTACCCCGATTTTTGAAACTTTTTGTTGCATTAATTAGAAAAGAGTTGTATTTGTTGAATCTGTTTCAATCAAATGGCAATATCTGTTGAAATTTTTTAATCTTTCCGAAAGAAGTCCCAAAAATAAGCATTTGCATTGAATCCTCATCGGGTAAATCGGGTTAAATCATTTCAATTATTTATAAATGAATTTCAGCAATCATACATCTTGCACTTCCGCCGCCGTTGGATTCTATTTCCCCGAGAGAAGCATGCAGGATCCGGTTGTATTTTGTAAGTTTTTTTATTTGTTCCGGCAACAAAGAATTCCAGGCGGCGCTTGACATAACAAGTATTTTCTCATTGTGTAAGTCTTCCAGCTGAAGCATATTGCCTGCAAACTGATTCATCTGGTTACTGGTGATTTGAATCAATTCCTTTCCGCTTCGGAGAATCGCCTCTTCTACATATTTTTTTTCAGATGGTTCCCGAATGGAATCGAGACATATCACCACATACCGGTCGGCCACACACATCATGACATTCGTATGATAAATAGCATGCCCGGCTTCATTGACAGCATGAAATACGATCGCCTGATAATTTAATTTATCACAGAAATCCTGCAGGACGACTTCGTCGGTTCTTGGTGACAAACAGGCATAAGCAAGGCGTTTTTCACGATCCAGAACCATACTGCCTGTTCCTTCCAAAAAGAGATTTTCAGATTCATATCCGGTGAAATCTATTAAATGGTTGTAATGAAATCTTTTCTGTATGATGGAAATCACTTCAGCCTTCCGTTCTTTTCTCCGGTTTGGTGCAAACATGGGATAAAGACAATAAACGCCGGACGAATGAAAAGAAATCCAATTATTTGGAAAAATGGCGTCCGGCGTATGGGGATCCGGCGAATCTTCCACCACCGTTACATCAATACCCTGATCCCGCAACATGATAACGAATGTATCAAATTCCTTTACTGCTTTATCTGTCAGGTTTTCCTGGTCGCCTTTTACCTGGAAACTATTATTTACGGCCGTTTCAGCATTATACACAAAATGCAGCGGTCTGATCATTAAAACTTTCGATGTGGTTTGCATATTGGTTGACGGTTGACGCATGCTGTAAGCTTGCGCCTTACGCTTTAAGCTTACAGATCGTCTCTCAGTAAAGGCATACTCATGCAGTGAAAGCCTCCCCGTGCGCGAGACAGCTCGGCCGATGGCATCAAGATGACAGTGTCTTTGATCTGATCAACTTTCAAAGATCCCTCTTCCAGTCGCCTGATCAGTTCATGTGCATGGATGATGTCAAATCCATTTTCTTTAAACGCCTCAATCGTCTTGTCATTTCGGTCATATCCAAGTATTACTCCCTCTTTCAAAGCCAGCAGATTACAGGAATCAGTCCATTGTTCCCGGGCATCAAATGGAAATTCATTATTGCCAGAATAAATAAATTTTACTTTACCGGTACACTGCAGATCCACTTTGCTGATTTCTGTCAGCAGGTCTTCTAGATTGTCAAAGTAAATTGGATTTTCGATATCTTTTTTCTTAAACTGTATGATGGTTAATTTTTCATCTTTTTTTGATCCTTCCAATGTTCTCTGGATAGAATCTTCATTTTCATGCTTCATGGATTTTTTGGAAAATACGCCCAGCATTACCCATGCATCCTTTCGTACCTGTGTAAATACAGTATCAATATGCATGTAGTCCCTCTTTTTTGGAATCTTAACGACCGTTATTTTTTTTACCACATTTTTTTCAAATAACAGTTGAATTGTTTGGTGGGCTGCCTCCATGGTCGTCCGTTCGCTCACACCAATCAGCAGATGATCCCTGGTGACCACCATCACATCGCCGCCTTCAAGAGTCACTTTCCGGTCGTCAGATTCCTTGGGTAATAAAAAATGATGATAACCATCATTGAGTTCGAGAATATTATCCTGGTATTCCTTAAAAAAAGGATGATTGAAGAAAATATATTTTGCAATCAATGCTTCTCTTGTCCTTGCTTTTTTGGCTGGTTTATTTAAAAGGACAAATTCATTGATAACAATACCAATGTCTCGCGTAAAGATAAAATTGGGTATGGGTGCGAATAACATCCGCCCACCTTCCAGGGTACCGGTAATAAACGTCTTGGCAAGGGCAATGGAATCGAGTTCGAGTAATTCTTTCTGAGTGTCGTAGGAACAATTCTCGATAGCACATACGGAGGCAGCCAGTTTGAGGTGAATTTCGTGGTCTTCCAGAATTTCAGCAAGCAGCCACTGAAGTTCGATTACTTTATCAGAACGAAAAAAATCCTTATGTTCAGGTTTGTAAAAGTTTCTTTTATTTATTTCCGCATCAATTTCCTTTAGTTTCCCCAGTATCAGATCGGGATCGAGAAAATATAATAACAATTTGGTATAGAAGTCATATTCCTTTCTCCGGATAGTGTCCAGGTGAACGATGTCTTCAAATAACCAATCCTGTGCTTTGGAAGGTACTACTTTCCCCAATCCGCTGTCAGGGCTATGTACAAGAAGACGACGCAGGCGGCCGACTTCGGAACTTACTTTAATCAGTTGTTCATGTTTACCCATATCGTTTTTTCGTGGGGTCAAAGGTAGCTAAACCCCTTTCGCGTTCAAAACCTAACGGTTGTTAGTTTTGTCACAGTAATTCTGTTATTTTTGCCGCGATCATCATTTTCTTTATGGATTTTTCGTACACGGAAGAACAATTGGCCATCCGGCAGGCCGCAAGAGATTTTGTAAGGCAGGAATGTTTGCCCGGAGTTATTGAAAGAGATGAAAAGCAGAAACTTCCAAAGGAACAATTACTGAAACTCGCTGATTTAGGATTTCTTGGCATGATGGTTTCACCGGAATATGGCGGAGCAGGCATGGATACCGTAAGTTATGTACTCGCGATGGAAGAAATCAGTAAAATTGATTCCAGCGTCTCAGTCGCCATGAGTGTAAATAATTCCCTGGTTTGCTGGGGCCTGGAAGCGTATGGATCCGTTTTACAGAAAGAAAAATGGTTAAGACATCTTGCGGCGGGACGAAAGAAAGGGGAGCTGTATATTGGTGCATTTTTATTGAGCGAACCAGAAGCGGGCAGTGATGCAACGTCACAAAAAACGACGGCCCTAGATAAAGGGGATCACTATGTTTTAAATGGTATGAAAAACTGGATCACCAATGGAAATTCCGCATCCGTATACCTGGTCATGGCCCATACGGAACCGACAAAAGGATCAAAAGGCATCAATGCATTTATAGTTGAAAAAAATACCCCTGGTATTTCTGTTGGAACAAAGGAAAATAAACTTGGTATCCGTGGCAGCGACACACACAGTGTTAGTTTTAATGATGTAATGATTCCAAAAGAAAACAGAATCGGAGAGGATGGATTCGGATTTTCATTTGCCATGAAGACCCTTTCGGGTGGCAGAATCGGAATTGCCTCTCAGGCGCTTGGAATTGCATCCGGGGCGTATGAGCTGTCTTTAAAATATGTGAAGGAAAGAAAAGCATTTGGTACGGAAATTAAAAATCATCAGATCATTCAGTTCAAACTGGCTGACATGGCAACCCGCATCGAAGCCGCAAGATTATTGTGTTTAAGGGCTGCACTCGATAAAGATAGTGGAAGGGACTATGCCATTAGTTCGTCGATGGCAAAGGTATTTGCGAGTGAGACCGCGATGTGGACAACCACGGAGGCTGTACAGATCCATGGTGGATATGGTTATGTAAAAGAATATCATGTTGAAAGGCTGATGCGGGATGCAAAAATCACCCAGATCTATGAGGGCACCAGTGAAGTACAACGAATTGTAATTTCGCGAAGCATTTTAAAATGACTTTCGCATGAACAGCAATCATTATCCAGAAATCATTGAAAAACTGAAACCGTTCGGTGTACAGCTTCTGGCGGTATCCAAAACAAAGTCTGCAGAAGAAATACAGGCACTGTATGATCTGGGACAAAGGGATTTCGGAGAAAATTATGTACAGGAATTATTGGAAAAGCAGGCACAGCTTCCAAAAGATATTCGCTGGCATTTCATCGGACACCTGCAAACCAATAAGGTTAAATTTCTGGCACCTTTTATTTATATGATCCAATCGGTGGACAGTCTGAAGTTATTGCTTGAAATTGATAAGCATGCTTCAAAAAACCATCGTATTGTGCGTTGTCTGCTGCAAATTTTTATTGCAGGTGAGGAATCGAAATTTGGATTGGATGAAGCCGAACTTGATTCGCTAATGCTTACAGTGAACCGGAACAGGCAGGAGGGCAGGTTCAGTCATTCGCAAATTTCAGGTTGCATGGGCATGGCAACCCTGACTGAAAATGAGTCACAAATCAGAGAAGAATTCATTCGTCTTCGGACGGTATTCGAAAAAATTAAAATGTCCTTTCCTTCCGATCCCGTAGATACACTTAGTATGGGTATGAGCAGCGATTATACTATAGCAATCGAAGAGAGATCGACGATGGTGAGATTGGGGACATTGGTTTTTGGAGCACGAAATAAAGTATAGGAGTATAAGAGTACAGGATTATACGAGTGGTTTTAGGCTTTAAGCTTTGGGCTTTAGGCTTATAAGATTTAATTTTGCACCCTGATATACGATCAATATGGCGGAAATACAAGCGGAAGAGAGGTCATTAAATTTTTTGGAGGAAATAGTTGAGGACGACTTAAAACAGGGTAAATACAAAACGATACTCACCCGGTTTCCGCCTGAACCGAATGGTCATTTGCATATCGGTCATGCAAAATCCATATGCCTGAATTTTGGATTGGCTCAAAAATATGGCGGTAAAACCAACCTCCGGTTTGATGATACGAATCCGTCGAAAGAAGAAACAGAATATGTGGATAGTATCATCGAAGATGTAAAATGGCTTGGATTTAGCCCTGAACTGGTTTTGTATGCCTCTGATTATTTCGAACAACTTTATCAGTTTGCATTAACACTCATCCAGAAAGGACTGGCCTATGTGGATGATAGTACGAGTGAAGAAATAGCTATACAAAAAGGAACGCCTACTGAACCTGGTACTGCAAATATTTTTCGCAGCAGAACGATTGATGAAAATATTCAGTACTTCCAGGAAATGCGGGCTGGTAAGTATGGTGATGGTGAAAAAGTGCTGCGGGCAAAGGTTGACATGGCTTCACCCAATATGCATATGCGTGACCCGATTATGTACAGGATCAAAAAAGCACATCATCATCGGACGGGTAATGAGTGGTGTATTTATCCGATGTACGATTTTGCACATGGCCAAAGTGATTCCATAGAAAAGATTACACATTCTATTTGCACGTTGGAATTTGTGCCGCACCGCCCTTTATATGACTGGTTTATAGAAAAGCTGGAAATCTTTCCTTCTCATCAATATGAATTCGCCCGCCTGAACCTCACTTTCACGGTCATGAGCAAGCGTAAGCTGTTGCAACTTGTTGAAGAAGGGTATGTGGAGTCATGGGACGATCCCCGGATGCCTACGATATCAGGACTACGTCGAAGAGGGTATACTCCCGAAAGCATCAGAAGCTTTGCCGACCGGATCGGGGTACAAAAAAGAGATAATCTGATCGACGTCTCGCTGTTGGAATTTTGTCTTCGTGAGGATCTGAATCAACGTGCGATGAGAAAAATGGTTGTTTTCGATCCACTAAAAGTAATCCTTACGAATTACCCGGACCAGGTAGAGACCCTGATTTCCGAAGATTATCCGGAAGGCTCCGAAAAAAATAGTAGCCGCCCGTTACCTTTCAGCAGGGAACTGTATATCGAACAGGAAGATTTCATGGAAAATCCGCCAAAGAAGTTTTTCAGGCTTTCGCCGGGAAAAAGAGTGAGGTTAAAAAACGCCTATATCATTCAGTGTGATGAGGTCATCAAGGATAATGAAGGTAAAATTACCGAGCTGCACTGCAGTTATATGCCGGAAAGTAAAAGTGGATCTGACGCGTCCGGTATAAAAGTACAGGGAACACTACATTGGGTCAGCAGGACACACGCTATCCCTATTGAATTGCGGTTGTATGACCGATTGTTCAAAGTCGAAAATCCTGCAGCTGAGGAAGGCGATTTCAAGGACTATATCAATCCGGACTCACTGGAAATTGTGAAAACGGCCATGGCAGAGCCGTCCCTTAGTTCAGCAAAACCGGACGAGCGGTATCAGTTTCTCCGCAAAGGATATTTTTGCCTTGACAAAGAAAGTAATCCGCAAAAGCCAGTTTTCAACAGGACAGTGAGTTTGAAAGACGGTTGGGCCAAGGAAATCAAAAAAAGTTAACAAGGTCCGGACAATAACTGACCATTAACTATTTCCGGGTTTCCCTGACCGCATTTGTTGCATGTTTTTCGCTCTCCATTCCTGATATTGTTTAAAAAGCGGATCCCCCAGCACCGGTTGAATTCTCTTGTCAGCCAGATCTGTTATTGCCTTCATTTTTGTCTTTTTTTCATCCTGACTGAGTGTTTGATCCTGGAAAATATCACGCATCTGAGGTCTGTAAGACATGTTTATGGCGACTACTGAATCAGCCTGCACATCGGTCATTTTCAATTCGGTAATCAGTTTTTGTTTCATTTGTGCTGCACGGGCGGCTGGATCTCCTGCCTGGGAAAAACCACTTACAGAAGTGAATATCGCCATCAGAAAAAAAGCGCAGACTGCTACATATTGTTTCATAATCTTTGAAGTTTTGTAAATAATAGTTGCCAATCGCATGCCAGAGCTAATAACTTATGCACCCTTTATTCAGACGGTAAGCTTCGTATTGGTTAACAGATTGATAAGACTTCAGAACTTCTGTAAATTGCATGCATGAGGCAATACCTGGATTTACTCCGCCATGTGACTGAACGGGGACTTGAAAAAAGCGACCGAACAGGCACTGGCACCCAAAGTTGTTTTGGTTATCAGATGCGATTTGATTTATCCGATGGATTTCCGCTGATCACCACAAAAAAACTACATCTGAAAAGTATCATTCATGAACTATTATGGTTCCTGAAAGGTGATAGTAATATTACTTATCTGAATGAAAACGGAGTTCGGATATGGGATGAATGGGCAAATTCAAACGGCGATCTGGGACCTGTATATGGCAAACAATGGAGAAGCTGGTCCGGAGCAGACGGGAAACAGACTGATCAGATCAGCGATTTAATTCAACAGATAAAATCGAACCCGGATAGCCGACGATTAATTGTCAGTACATGGAATGTCGCGGAATTATCTCAAATGGCCCTGATGCCGTGTCATGTATTATTTCAATTTTATGTGGCCCCTCCGGAACGTGAAGGTGCCCGCCGGAAATTAAGCTGCCAGTTATACCAGCGCAGTGCGGATGTTTTCCTGGGTGTTCCGTTTAATATTGCATCTTATGCTTTATTAACCTTGATGGTTGCCCAGGTAACAAACCTGGATCCCGGAGAATTTATACATAGTTTCGGCGATGTTCATTTGTACAATAACCACCGCGAACAAGCCGCACTTCAATTGACGAGAACTCCCCATTCCTTACCGCAAATGATCTTGAATCCGGAAGTACAAAATATATTTGATTTCCAGTATACAGATTTCAGTTTGGAGAATTATAATCCGCATCCATCCATAAAAGCCCAGGTAGCCGTGTAAAATATTCTTTATGAAGCTATCCATTATCGTTGCTGCATCTGAAAACAATGCTATCGGGAAAAATAATCAGATGTTATGGAATCTGCCCGAGGATATGCGATTTTTCAAAAACACTACCTGGGGACTTCCTATTATCATGGGAAGAAAGACTTTCGAAGCGTTGGGAAACAAGCCGCTGCCCGGCCGATTTAATATTGTAGTCAGCCGCAGGCCTGACTATTCATCAGGAAACCCCGAGGTAAGACATACAGACAGTTTGACAAAAGCCATAGAACTGGCAAAAAAACTGGACGCAAAAGAAGCTTTTATAGGCGGCGGCGGACAGATTTATAAGGAGTCCATTTTGATATGCGATACGATTTATATGACAAGGGTATTTACCTTTCTCGAAGGGGATGCTTTTTTCCCTGAAATACCTGATAACGTCTTTCAAATGACTTATTCCAAAAAAGTTCCATCGGATGAAAAGCACGCATATGATATGGACTTTCAGACCTGGGTAAAAATAAAATCGATTCCGGAACATACGGGGTAAGGAAACATGTATTCAAAATCTCAACTTGCACTCAAGTGGTTTCAATATTATGCGCTCGCTTCCAATGGCAAGGGACATGGTATTCATTCTCCCTTTGTTTACGAACTGATCAGGGAAGTATTCAATGACGATCGGGACTATTATGCTTATAAACTGATCGAAACAGTGAAGAAAAACATGTTGCAGGATCATACGAGTGTTAGATGTCCATGATCTGGGTGCCGGCTCAAAGAAAAAATCACATTCAAAAAAAACTATTTGTGAGATAGCACGCAATGTTGTTTCTGATCAGAAATTCGGGAGATTATTATTTCGTCTTGCCAATTTCTATCGTGCACGGGTTATTATGGAACTGGGCAGCTCTGTTGGAATATCTACCGCCTATCTGGCATCCGCAGATGCTGCATCACGGGTAGTAACCATGGAAGGGTCACCTGCTATTGCCCGTGTCGCTCAGGAGACTTTCCAAAAATTAAAACTCAGAAACATCACTCAGTCAACGGGAAGCTTTGAAACCATCTTATCAGAACAAATCGAACGGAATGCTCCGTCAGACCTGGTTTTTATAGATGGCAACCATCGGAAAATACCCGTGCTTGAATATTTTGAAAAATTCCTGAACAAAATCTCTGATTCCTCTCTTGTCATTATACATGATATTCACTGGAGCCGGGAGATGGAAGAAGCCTGGCAAATTATCCAGGGCGATCCCCGAGTTAAAATGAGTATCGACATCTTTTCCGCAGGACTTATATTTTTCCGTAACGAATTCAAAGTAAAACAACAATTCGTAATCCGTTTTTGAATTATTAAATCATTGAGTTCATTTTTACCATTGGGATTAGTTAATTCATTGAAAAAGATGGATCATTTTGATCCGGATGCTTTTCAACGTATTCATGATTCCGGCGAACAACTGGTATCGGTTCATTTGAATACCGAAAAATTCATTATAAAAAACGGTATAGGGCCCACTGAAAAAGCAGAGACTCCGATTGAACTGGCAGGCGAAGTTCCGTGGGCTTCGGATGCCTATTATCTTGTAAACCGTCCTTCCTTTACTTTGGATCCATTGTTTCATGCAGGTGCCTATTATGTACAGGAAGCATCCGGCATGTTTGTTTCATTTGCGTTAAAACAAGTTGCTGACCTGAGTCAAAAATTACGGGTTCTTGATTTGTGCGCGGCGCCCGGAGGCAAATCCACATTGATGCAATCTCTGATTTCACCGGAATCTCTTTTAGTCAGTAATGAAGTGATTAAAACCCGGGTTCCGGTTTTAACCCAGAACATAACAAAATGGGGTAGAGCGAATGGCATAGTAACCTGCAGTGATCCTTCCCATTTTAAAAGAATCCCGGGCTTTTTCGATATTATTCTGATTGATGCCCCATGCAGTGGTAGTGGATTATACAGAAAGGATCCTGAAGCAGCTTTATCCTGGAGTCCGGAGTTGGTAAAACTTTGCAATCAGCGGCAGCAACGTATTCTGTCAGATGTATGGGATTCTCTGAAAGAAGATGGATTTCTAATATATTCCACCTGTTCATATTCGAAGGAAGAAAATGAAGATATACTGGATTTTCTTTTTGAACAGTACTCCTGTAAATCAATTAACCTGACTCCGGATCCTTTATGGAATATTGTTGAAACCCGGTCTGATCTGGCGGGAGCATTGGGTTATCGATTTTATCCGGACAAACTTTCAGGAGAAGGATTTTTTCTTTCCGTTCTTCAAAAAAAGCAAACTACCGGTACAGATGAATCAAATCAAAATATAATTAGAACCCATACGAGACCAGCCCGGGTTGTTAAGTCACGCAGGAATTCTACTGCTATTTCTAAATCTGCCGAAATGCAGATCGATGAATGGATTCGCCCGGATGTATTGAGATATGTATCGATTGAGGATTCAGTCCATGGGTTAATGCCAGGCTTAGAGAGCGACTTCGAATTACTGAAAAACAATCTCTATTTGAAGAAAGCCGG
Organism: uncultured Bacteroidota bacterium; assembly: GCA_963759335.1. GTDB lineage: Bacteria > Bacteroidota > Bacteroidia > Chitinophagales > Chitinophagaceae > Puia. The sequence goes on along the minus strand of CAVWYU010000015.1, from coordinate 21,534 downwards.
TGTCAGAATCGGGAAAGCAGGAGAACGTGAATGGATTCCTGATCATGAACTTGCGCTATCGAATTCCCTTCGGAATGATTCGCCCACTTTACCAGTTTCGAAAACGGAGGCACTGTGTTTCCTGCGGGGTAATCCATTAGATACAGAGATATCGGCCAGGGGGTGGCATGCGGTTTGCTTTCAGGGACATCGATTAGGCTGGGTTAAATTACTGGATAAAAGGATGAATAACTATTATCCCAAATCATGGAGAATCAGACAGTAGACTTTTTTAATATTTCATTTGCAAGATTATTCAGCATCTTTACGTTCATTCTTAAATATCTGAAATGAAAAACAGGATAGCCCTTATTATTTGCCTGGTTTATAGTGTTTCAACCGGATATTCGCAGAGTCCCCAACTTAAAATTGAAGGAACTCAGGGCAAATTCTACCTGTCACATACGGTTGCAGCTAAAGAAAACTGGTATAGCATCGGTCGCTTGTTCAATTGTCCACCACATGATATCGCCAGTTTTAACAATATGAGCTTCGATAAACCACTGGAAGTATCTACTGTAATCAATATTCCGCTTACTTCAGGCAATTTTGATCAAAAGCAATTGAAAACAACGGGTGAATCCCTGATTCCGATATTTCATGAGGTTGGGGACAAAGAATGGATGTATAAGATCAGTTCGATTTACAACGACGTACCGGTAACAAGTCTTGAAAAATGGAATAAGATAAAAAGAGACGATGTAAAAAAAGGAACCGTTTTAATTGTCGGTTTTTTAAAAGTAAAAACCGATCTGTCGCCATTAGCAATGGGCATCTCAACAAATCCGGTAAACAGCCCTGCCACAACAGAGGAACAGATTAAGCCATCAACAAATGCCGATCCCGCTTCTGCTCAGACAAGTAATAAACCGATTCAGGCCGGTTCTGTTGCTGCAAACTCTACAAATCAGGTAAAACCTGCAGTTTCAACTGTACCCGTCGTAAGTGCATCCACGACTGCAGCAATACCGGTAAGTAATTCTCCGGAACGGATGAACAATTATGCTGCGACACATAGCAATGGTGGTTTTTTCAGCATTGATTATACAGGAGGAGGAAAATCGGCCTCCGGTATGGCAGGAACCTTTAAAAGTACGAGCGGATGGACCGACGGAAAATATTATGCTTTGATGAATGGTGTAACCGTCGGATCAATTATAAGGGTTACAGCCACCAATGGTAAAACAGTTTACGCAAAGGTACTTGGACAGCTTCCTGACATGAAGGAAAGTGCCGGACTCCTTATACGTATCAGTAATGCAGCTTCCGCAGAACTCGGTCTTGGCGAAGGAAAATATTCTGTCGATGTGAAATATTAATAACATCGCTGTTTGCTATTTCATTTTCAGAATACACTGACCGGAACCGGTTATTCTCTTATCAGGGAAATCAGTAGTTCCATGGTCGGTATACAAGGCAGTAACAATAAAAACGCCGGACTGTAAATTTGTTTTCGGCTTAGTGAGGGGTAATACACCCTGTAATCCTACAAAATAATTCAAACCAGGATCATTGGCATAAACCAGGATCCACTCTACCATTTTTTGTGCAAGTCCGGCGTCCAATTCCGGATGTGTTGGCATGACTTCTTTTCCCCATATCCCGGTAGATCCAGTTAGAATATGATTTTCCAGTTGTTCTCGACTGGACGACGTATTCTTATATTTCTTACTAATATCCAGGAAGGAAGGACCGGCTAATTTAGTCTTGAATCCATGACAGCTAAAACAATTGGATACCATCATATTCATGAGCCCCGCTGTGTCATTCCATTTTTTTTGTTTTAAATATGCCGACGCCTCAGCCGGGTTTTCCGCATATTTTAATCTGACAAGTACTTCTGCAGGTTGAATTTCCTGAAATTTTGATTCACCATCCTCCGCATCTGATACTTCAACGGCATACTGAATCTGGCTTCCCCAGGTAAAAACCGAATGATTTTCTGGTTTGATTATTTTGACAACAGGCGCATGGTTGGGTGGTTTGACCATGAGGAGAGCAAATATCAAAATACCACTACGCAAATCTGTCAACATGCGCTAAAATAAATCATTGGAAATTATTTTTTTTGTTTCTTTCGTACTTTAAATTCCCGGCCGGGAATTAATGAAAATTTTATTCTTTTCACACGCCTGATGACTGGCTGATTTCTTCGGCAACACGTTTGGCTGAACGAAGACAGGATTCCATGCCACGGCTCATATTATCAGCATAGGTACCGATGAAAAAAATCCTTCCTTCCGGTTTTAATATCTGCGGCCAGAATTTATGCATTTGACCTACGGGAAATGGAATCATCTCGCAGGTGGGAGCAAAACTATCTTTCGACCAGTCCTTCGTCAGTGCCTGCACGATGGTGTCCCGTTTACCTGGATATAACCGTCTGAAAGCAGCCAGAACTCTTTGGGGTGAGAGTCCGGAAGGTCCATAAGCGACTATCATTACCCTTTCTGTTTCGACCTCGTCAGCTGTTTGCCAGGTTGCTTGTATATCCGGATCGTCAAATTCCAGATTTATAGATTTCAGTCCGTCATCCAGCCAGAATTTGGAACTCGCCTCGAATATAAAATGCGGATGCGATGTATATGCGAGATTGTCGACTACGATATTGCTTTTCTGCAGAAAGTGCAGGGGTCACTGAAATTTTTTTAAAAACCGGCATTGAAATCGCATTCACCAGAAAATCAGCTGTGATCTGTTTTTCTTCTTCATATCCGTATTGCCTGTAATTTAATGTAACGGACTGAGGAGAATGTTTGATCGAAACAACCGGCGAGCCCAGGTGAACACGGTTACCCAATCTTATGGCAAATGCGTTGGTCATTTCCTGATTGCCGCCTTTCAACCTGAATGTGTTGCCTTCTGAAAGTGGTATTCCACGAAAACCCATAATGGCCATACGCCAGACTTTATATAATGCAGAAGTATTACTTCCCCCCAGATAGTCCAGAGCCATCGCAGAAGCTCCCTGTTTTTTGTAAAGATCTGCGAGAGAAATATTATCCAGATCGTCGAGACCGACACCAAATGGTTGTAGAGGATCGGTAAATTTTGAGATATAAGATTGGAGATAAAATGATTGCAACTCCCACCAGGCGTTATGGGAAAGTAATTGCACTTCCGGGTCATTGAAACCAAACGACTTTAATAGAACCGGATCGCGAAGTTGTTCCTCTGAATAAAATTTCCCTTTTATCATACTCAGTCCGTCATTCCCCTGCCTGTAGGGAAGTACAGAGAGATTAAATTCCTTGCTGTATTCAAAGAATTTTTCATATCCCGGATTTGTAATATGATCCGCACCATAGTCTGCATATAATCCGTCGGAAAATCCATCTCTACCGGTGAAAACATGACCGCCATGACGTCCACTGGCTTCCAAAACAGTTACGTCATGGCCTGCCTTCATCAGTTCATATGCACAACATAAACCGCTGATGCCTGCACCCGCAACAACTATTTTTTTAGTAATCAATTTTTTTTGAATACATGATTCAGCGGACAGATTTGATACAGGGTTGTCAAAAATCTCAGGAACACCGAGTGAGATTCCGGCGCCTGCCAGGAAACTATTGCGGATAAAAGATCGTCTTTTTAAATCCTTCATTTAGTTTTTTTGGTGACCGCCACCGTCTTCAGGTTTTTTACAGCAAGTGGGTAGTTTTTTATATGCCTCCGGATCTGCCGCTACATCACCGGCATCGTAACCGATATTGGCAATGGCGGTTTTTATATTTTCAATCGTGGTTCGGTCCCAGATATAAGTCACTTTGCAAGTATGATGTTTGTAATCCACTTTTACCATTTGTATTCCATCTTCCCGGGACATATATTTTTCTATTCTGTCCTTGCATTGTTCACATTGAACGGTTGGCACGGAAATAGTCGCTGTTTCAAGTGCGCCTTTACGCACTGGCTGCTGTGCCCGGCTGATGAGAAAAAAAGAATTGATGACCATAGTCATCCAGAGTATCTTTTTCATAGTGTTTATTTATTTCAAAAATACGAAACGGCATTCCAGTGAGCCGGATCTTCCCGCCATTTAACAAGAGTTTTCTGCTGGGATGCACTTACTGTTCCTTTTTCAACGGCCAGGCTGATCAGGGTTGAATAATCTGTCAGGGACCTGATTTTAACACCTTCAGCATTAAAGCCATTCGCCGCTTCATCGAAACCATAATTAAATATAGAAATCAGTCCCGCAATTTGCAAACCTGCCGATTTCAATGCCTGAACCACCGACAGGCTGCTTTTGCCGGTGGAAACCAGATCCTCAATGACCAGTACCTGTTTTCCCTCTTCATAAAATCCTTCAATCTGGTTTCCCATTCCATGTTCTTTTGGTTTCGAACGAACATAAATAAAGGGCAGCTTCAACTGATCGGCGGCCATAGCACCCCAGGGTATCCCTGCTGTGGCTACACCGGCCAGATATTCCGCATCCGGAAATTCTTCAAAAATCAGGTTACACATCTCGGATTTGATAAACTCCCGGATATGAGGAAAAGAAAGCGTTTTGCGGTTGTCGCAATAGATGGGACTTTTCCATCCGGAGGCCCAGGTAAATGGTTTTTCCAAATTCAGTTTGATTGCCTGAATTTCCAGTAATTTTTCAGCTACTGCCTTTTCGTTCGTCATGGTGTGAAGATAAAAAAAATCCCTTTGTTTCTGTCATTGAGCCTGTCCCCATTATCTTTACCATATCATGATCATATCCAAAAAAATTCTTCTGCTTGCTGCCGGTGGGCTTGTTGAAAATGAAAGGGGAGAGATCCTGTTTATGTTCCGCCGGGGCAAATGGGACTTGCCCAAAGGCAAACTGGATCCCGGCGAAACGTTGGAAGAATGTGCCCTCCGGGAAGTTGAAGAAGAAACAGGTGTTGGACAACTGGAATTAAGAAAGTTTTTATTGCAGACGCTTCATGAATATGAAGAACTTGGGAAAGTGATTCAGAAAAAAACACACTGGTTTCACATGTCAACGACCAGCCATCAATCCCTGATCCCGCAAACGGAAGAAGATATTACGGATTTAAGATGGATAGCACCTGCAGATTTTGAAATCGTATTGCGCAATACATATCCGGCCATTGTTGAAGTGTTAAGAGCGGGTGGACTTCTTTAGTATGGAAGTATGGAAGAATGGAAGTATGGAAGTGCCATTACTAACTAACTTCTCAAAAAAACACTTCCATACTTCCAATTTTCCACACTAGATTGATCGTTTCTTTTGCTTGACGAAAACCGTGAGCCTGCTTACGCAAACGAGTTTTTCATTCTTATCCACAATCTTAATTTCCCACACATGAGAGGAAGCGCCAACGTGTAATGGAACAGCTGTTCCGGTAACGAAACCATCTCTCACACTTCTGATATGATTGGCATTGATTTCTACGCCTACACAAATGTATTGTTCGGGATCCACGATAATAACAGATCCAATGCTTCCGAGTGTTTCCGCCAATGCTGCCGATGCGCCTCCATGTAATATGCCATAAGCCTGATGTGTTCTCCTGTCAACAGGCATAGTAGCTTTAATAAAGTTTTCCCCTAATTCAGTGATCGTAATACCCAGTAATTCATTCATTGTATTGTTCGAAAACTGATTCAGTTTTTCCAAATTAATATCCTTCTTAAACCAAATAGACATATAGATTGGTTTTGTTTTTATCCTCCAGTTAAATTCGTTGACCGTTGACCGATGGTCGTATAGTCCTTTATAATTATCCACACCTACTTAAAAGCTTTGAGCTTTACGCCTTACGCTTTCAGCTTTTTGAGTGATTCAGCAACGACCTCCGGTAAAAATGGTGTTACATCCCCGCCATTACGTATCACGTCACGCACTAGTGTAGATGCTACTGAAGTATACTGCGGCAGACAGGTAAGAAATACCGTTTCTATATTGAAATCCAAACTCCTGTTCATATCGGCGATCGCTTTTTCGTATTCGAAGTCATTCACGTAACGGATTCCCCGGATGATGTAATGGGCGCCCACCTGCTGGCAACATTTGATGGTGAGACCATCATATAAGACGGCTTCCACGCGCGGATTATTTTTATAAATTTCCTTAAGCCAGGCAATCCTTTGTTCTTCAGAAAACATCGGAAGTTTATTTACGTTTCGCCCGATTCCAATAACCACTTTGTCAAACAAACCCAATGAGCGGTTGATGATATCTACATGTCCGATGGTAATCGGATCAAATGTACCGGGAAATACTGCGATCCGTTGCATACGATTATATTGAAGGGTTTAAAGGTTCGTTGCTTTGCCCGCCAATAGGTAAAGGACAGCCATGCGAACAGCTACGCCATTCTCAACCTGTTGTAAAATGATAGACTGTTTGCTGTCTGCTGCATCACTGTCCAATTCCACACCACGGTTGATAGGGCCCGGGTGCATGATCAATATTTCTTTGGATAAACTATCCAGTATCTTGCGGTTAATACCATAAGCCAGGCTATATTCTCTAAGTGAAGAAAATAAAACCTGATTCTGTCTTTCGAGCTGAATACGTAAAACGTTAGCCACATCGCACCATTCCAGTGCCCTGCGGAGATTGTATTCCACCGGTATGCCAAACGCTTCCGTGATATACAGTGGGATCAGTGTAGGAGGGCCCGCAACCATTACTTCGGCTCCCATTTTTTTCAGGAGATATATATTACTAAGCGCTACACGGGAATGCATAATGTCTCCAATAATGGCAACTTTTTTTCCTTCCAGTGAACCCAGTTTTTCCCTGATGGAAAATGCATCCAGCAAAGCCTGCGTGGGATGTTCGTTTATACCGTCGCCGGCATTCACAATAGCTGCAGGAATATGTTTCGCGAGAAAATGAGGTGCTCCGCTGGCACTGTGTCGCATGACCACCATATCCACCTTCATGGAAAGGATATTGTTGACGGTATCGAGCAAGCTTTCTCCTTTTGATACCGAAGACCCCGAAGCAGTAAAATTAATTGTATCCGCGGAAAGCCTTTTTTCTGCCAGTTCAAATGAAATCCTCGTACGGGTGGAGTTCTCATAGAAGAGATTTACGATGGTTACATCGCGCAGGGTCGGAACTTTTTTGATGGGTCTTTGAAGAACTTCCTTAAACTGAGTGGCCGTATCTAAAATAGTCTGAATGTCGGAAGCCAGTAAATCTCGAATGCCAAGAAGGTGTTTGGTACTGAGTTGCATTAAAAGTCAAAGTTAGATTTTCAGAACCATACTCCAAAACTATTTAAGCAGGAGGCAGGAGGCAGGACGCGCGATGCTTTTTAAAAAGTAATTTAGAGTTACATTTAAAAAAAGGATTGCCTCCAGCCTCCTGCATCCTGCCTCATGCTCATAAAAGAACCACTTCTTCCTTTCCGTCTCTTTCCTTCCATAATACTTTAACCCGCTGGGTTATGATGGTGTCAATAGATCTGCCAACAAAATCGGCCTGAATAGGCACTTCACGGCTAAACCGGCGGTCAATTAATATACAAAGCTCCACTTTTGCCGGTCTTCCAAAGGCCAGTAACGCATCCATGGAAGCCCGGATGGTTCTGCCGGTGTATAAGACGTCATCCACGAGGATCACCGTTTTCTTTTCAACGCTGAAGAGCATGTCAGTCTGATTCAGTGTGTGAAGCCCCTGGCGCACATCATCACGGTAAAATGTATTATCGAGTTTGCCGTATGTAATCTTAGCTGGTTTTATCTGTTCATTAATTTGCTGCACAATTCTGTCCGAAAAATAAATTCCGCGAGGCTGAATACCGATGATCACGAGATCCTGGAAACTAAGATGGTTTTCGAGGAGTTGATGACTCAGTCGCTGAATAGTAAGGCCGAGTTCTTTTTCGGTCAGGATCGTCTTCAATCAGAATATTTTTATAAAAATAATGAATGCAATCATGCTTCAGCCAGAAAAGGATATTCGTAACCGGTAGGCGGATCAAACGTTTCTTTGATGGTGCGTGCGCTGAGCCATCGGTACAGATTTAGAATAGATCCGGCTTTGTCGTTGGTTCCGCTCCCGCGGGCTCCTCCAAAAGGCTGTTGGCCAACCACCGCACCGGTAGGTTTGTCGTTCACATAAAAATTTCCGGCTGAATGGCGCAATCTTTCTGTGGCCCGTTCTATGGCCTGGCGATTCGTTGAAATAACAGAACCGGTCAGGGCATAATTCGACGTGTTGTCCACAAGGTCCATCGTTTCGTCAAATTTGTTTTCATCATATACAAAAATGGTCAGCACCGGACCGAATATTTCTTCTTTCAGGGTCGCATAGCCCGGATCTGTTGTCTCTATCAGGGTTGGGTATATAAAATAACCTTTGGACTTATCAGCTTTCCCTCCGGCAAGAATGCTGGCGACCGGGTCGGCAGACGCACGATCGATATAACCCTTGATTTTATCGAAACTTCTCTCGTCAATCACCGCATTTACAAAATTGCCGAAATCCTCAACAGTCCCCACCTTCATACTTTGAATAACATTCATCAACTTCTCCTTGATTTTCGCGGCCAGATTGGATGGCAGGTAGGCCCGGGAAGCTGCGGAACATTTCTGTCCCTGGAATTCAAAGGCGCCCCGGACGAGCGCAGTCACCACAACGTCCACTTCTGCTTCCCGATGAACAAGCACAAAGTCTTTACCGCCGGTTTCCCCGACGATTCGGGGATAGGATCTATATATCCCGATATTCTCCCCGATATGTTTCCATATTTGATTAAAAACAGCCGTGGATCCGGTAAAATGAATTCCCGCAAAATCCCGGTGACTGAAACAAACGTCACCCAGTTCAGGACCGTCCGCATAAACGAGGTTAATAACACCATCCGGTAAACCGGCCTCCTAGCAGAATTTTCATAAATATATGTGCGCTGAAAACCTGAGTATCCGCAGGTTTCCAAACTACCACGTTTCCGCATAATGCAGCTGAAGTTGGAAGGTTTCCACCGATGGCCGTGAAATTAAAAGGAGTGATTGCGAGTACAAATCCTTCCAGAGAGCGGTATTCCAGCCGGTTATGCATACCCGGCGAACTGATAGGTTGCTGCCTGTATATTTCACTTAAATAATGCACATTAAAGCGCAAAAAATCAATGAGTTCGCATGCACTATCTATTTCTGCCTGGTAAGCATTTTTGCTTTGACCTAGCATGGTGGCTGCATTCATAATATATCGATACTTGCCGGCTAATAAATCCGCAGCTTTCAGAAATACAGAAGCCCTGTTTTCCCAATTCATCTGTTCCCAGGAGGTTTTTGCAGTGAGAGCAGCATTGATAGCTGAATCTACCTGTACTCTGTCAGAACGATGAAAATAACCCAGTGTGTGAGAAAGTTCATGTGGCGGGCGCATTTTGATTTTTACTCCGGACCGGATTTCTTTTCCGCCTATGATCGCAGGGATATCGTGTTCAACTGATTTCAGTTCTACCAATGCTTTTTTCAATAATTTTTTTTCATTCGACCCGGGGGCGTAAGATTTCACTGGTTCATTGGCCGGAAGGGGATAATGGAAATAGCCGATGTTCATTTTCTTGAATTTTTGCTTTGACAGTTGATGATTGACCGTTGAAACAAACAGGGCAAATTACGTCAGTGTTTCTTTTTCCGACATTAAATAGGCTTTTATAAAACCGTCCAGTTCGCCATCCATGACCGGTTGAATATTTCCCGTTTCAAAGCCAGTCCGGTGATCTTTGATCATTTTATACGGATGAAATACATAGGAACGAATCTGTGATCCCCACTCGATTTTTTTCTTACTCGCATTATTGGCATTTTTAATAACCTCCCGTTTGCGCATTTCTTCCTCATACAGGCGGCTTTTCAACATGGCCATTGCCTTTTCACGATTTTCCCCCTGTGTGCGGGCCTGTTGACATTCTACGATGATGCCACTGGGTTTATGGGTAAGTCGTACGGCTGTTTCAACTTTATTTACATTTTGGCCGCCAGCGCCTCCGCTTCTGAAAAACGCCCATTCGATATCAGCAGGATTTACTTCAATTTCAATAGTGTCATCAATCAGCGGATAAACATATACCGATGCAAAAGAAGTATGTCTTCTGGCATTACTGTCGAAAGGTGATATACGTACAAGCCGGTGAACACCGCTTTCCGCTTTTAAAAAGCCATATGCAAAAGGACCGTCGAATTGAAGCGTTACACTTTTTATACCAGCCGATTCACCATCCTGAAAGTCGAGTTCGGTAACAGTCCATCCCTGCTTTTCGCCGTACATACGGTACATACGCATTAGCATTTCCGCCCAATCCTGGCTTTCAGTGCCGCCGGCACCTGAGTTGATTTGTAGTACACCAGGTAATTCATCCTCCGGTTCGTTGAGCGTTGATTTGAACTCGGCCTCCTCAATTAATTCAAGAGATTTTTTGTAAGCAGCTTGTGTTTCCTCTTCTGTAGCTTCGCCTGCTTTCCAGAATTCCATCAAAACAGCAAAATCCTCTATCGCTGTCTCTACAGCCTGATAAAGTTTAAGCCAGTACTCATTTACTTTGATGTTTTTGAGTATGGCAGTGGCCCGTTCATTATCTTCCCAGAATCCTGAACTTCCTGTTAATTGTCGTTCTTCATTGATTTTAATCTGACGGTTCTCGACGTCAAAGAAACCTCCTCAGTCCACTCAGCCGGGACCTCATATCGATTAGCTTTTCCTGTGTCATAGGGACGCAAGTTAAAGATTCATTTAGATATAGGAGATAGAGACAGAGATAAAAAAACCCGCCCGGCTATTACCGGACGGGTTCCGAAGAAAATAACGCTAAAGCGTACTTTTTTCTGAACTGGATACCGTATTGGAATTAAACCATTTTCTCAAATCGTCTTTTGTTTTTCCCGTCTTTTGCTGTAAACGACCCAATAATTCATCGTCTTTTCCTTCTTCATATCTCAGGTCATCATCAGTCAGATTGCCATAGGCCTGCTTTAATTTTCCTTTTACCGTATTCCAGGTTCCTTTCACAATTAAATTGTCCATAGTACTTAATTTTATACCCTATCGGTTCAATCTTCATGCCACCACGAATTCTAAAAAAAAGCTTTAACAAATCAGAATATGATCATTGATTTCCGTTCAGACACGGTCACAAAACCGACACCGCAGATGCTGGAAGCCATGATAAAGGCTGAAGTGGGAGATGATGTATTCAGGGAAGACCCAACTGTTAACCAATTGGAAAAAAAGATGGCAGCCTTATTTAACATGGAATCTGCGCTCTGGTGTGCCAGCGGGACCATGTCAAATCAGGTGGCTATTGCCAGTCATACCCGGCCCGGTGATGAAGTGATTTGTGAACAGGAGTCTCATGTTTATTATTATGAAGGGGGTGGAATCGCTTTTAATGCAGGTTGCCAGACAAAAACGCTGGCGGGAGACAGAGGACGAATGAATGCCCAGCAAGTACGAACGTCCATAAATCCGGATGATGTCCATAAATCCCATAGTTCGCTGGTATGTATTGAAAATACGTCAAACAGAGGTGGAGGAAGTTGTTATGAATTGGAAGAGATAAAAAAAATCAGACTGGTTTGTGACGAACATCACCTCAAACTACATCTGGATGGGGCACGGTTGTACAATGCACTCGTTGCGAAAAATGAAAAAGAAGCGGAATTTGGAAAACTCTTCCACAGCATTTCGGTTTGCTTTAATAAAGGACTCGGGTGTCCTGCCGGAAGTATTCTGCTGGGAACCGAAGCTTTTATCCGTCAGGCTATCAGAGTGCGCAAAGTATTTGGCGGAGGTATGCGGCAAGCCGGATTTCTTGCGGCAACCGCTTTATATGCCCTGGAACATCATGTAAAAAGGCTGGAAACGGATCATCGGCATGCCAAAAGAATCGGTGAAGCCCTACAAAATCATCCCCTTGTGAAATTAGTGCTGCCGGTAGAAACGAACCTGGTTATTTTTGAGTTAATAGACGGTAAAGACCCTAAAGCATTTATGGTCACCATGAAGCAACACGAGATTCTTTTACTAACGATATCCAACAGACGCCTTCGTATTGTGACTCATCTGGATATCAGCGCGGAAATGGTTGACCACTTTATAAAAATCCTTAATCAATTGAACTAAAATATTCCTGCTTTACGCTTTATGCTTTGCCCTTTAAGCTTAAATAACATACCATTTTGAATCTTTATCCTTTGCATAAGAAAGCCCATTGCTCATTACATGCACTTCCCGATTATGTTCATTATCCTTCACACGGTGTTTTTCGTAAACGCGGATACCATTATTTTCCCTGGTAAGATACATGATCAGGGCAGTAATGGAAGGAGAGACATCCTGCAACAACATTTCATCATTTTCCCTAATAAAAGCCTGACTCATAAAGATGTTTTTAAAATGTGAATTCAATACACGTCCAATAACAACATTCAAATCGTAAATTTGTTATTTGCAAACAAAAAGCCAACCCTGCCAATATGTTCCCAAACATTTCCCCCGTAGAAACCCTGGCCTGGAAAAAACTGCAGGCAGACCAGCAGTATATGAAAGGAGTTCAGATGAAAGATCTTTTTACCGATGACCGGGAAAGATTCCAGCGTTGTTCAATCATCTTCGGAGATATTCTGTTCGACTATTCCAAAAATCTGATGAATGAGGAAACTTTTTCTCATTTGTTGGATCTGGCTGCGGAATGTAAGGTTTGGGAAGCTCAACAGGCCATGTTTTCAGGTGAAAAAATAAACCATACGGAAAACCGCTCTGTATTGCATACGGCGCTAAGAAATTTTTCCGGCGAACCGGTTTATTCCGATGGTCAGGATGTAATGCCTGAAGTAATGAAGGAATTGGAACACATGAAATCGTTTAGCCAAAAAATTCATTCAGGCGAATGGAGAGGTTACACTGGCAAACCCATTAAAAATATTGTTAATATAGGTATTGGCGGCAGCGATTTGGGTCCCGTAATGGTAACGGAAGCATTGAAATATTATTGGATTGATGGAATGGAGGCATATTTTGTTTCAAATGTCGATGCAACGCAGATCGTAGAAATTCTCAAGAAAATAAATCCGGAAGAAACGCTCTTCCTTATTGCTTCAAAAACTTTCACGACGCAGGAAACCATGACGAATGCCTATAGTGCAAGAGACTGGTTTTTGAAATCAGCTGGCGACGAGACACATATTGCGAAACATTTTGTGGCACTATCTACCAACGAGGGAGAAGTTGTAAAATTTGGTATTGACCGCTCGAATATGTTTGTTTTCTGGGATTGGGTGGGCGGAAGATATTCTTTGTGGAGCGCCATCGGGCTGTCCATTGTTCTGATGATAGGTTATAACCGGTTTGAAGAAATGCTTCATGGTGCTCACGCTGCAGATAAACATTTCAAAAACACTCCTTTTGAAAAAAACATTCCGGTTGTCATGGCGCTGTTAGGGATCTGGTACAGGAATTTCTTTGGTTCCCAAACAGAGGCCATATTACCATACGATCAATATATGCACAGGTTTGCTGCTTACTTTCAGCAGGGAAATATGGAAAGTAACGGGAAGTCTGTTGACCGAAACGGAATTCCGGTTACTTATTCTACGGGTCCTGTGGTATGGGGTGAGCCGGGTACGAACGGACAGCATGCTTTTTATCAGCTAATCCATCAGGGAACCGTTCTGATACCCTGCGATTTTATTGCACCAGCAATCAGTCATAATCCACTTGGCGATCATCATGCCAAATTGCTGTCTAATTTTTTTGCACAAACTGAAGCGCTAATGAATGGAAGAACACCTGAAGAACTTCTGGCCGCTAAAGTAAAGACCGATCTGATTCCCTTTAAATTCTTCAGTGGTAACAGACCCACGAACTCCTTTTTCATTAAAGCGATCACACCATATACCCTTGGCCAGCTTATTGCCTTATATGAACATAAGATATTTGTTCAGGGTGTAATTTGGAATATTTACTCCTTTGATCAATGGGGTGTGGAATTGGGTAAGGAACTGGCTGGAAAAATATTGCCAGAGCTAAAAAACGGCGAAGTAACGTCATCCCATGACGGATCGACAAACGGCTTGATAAACTGGTATAAAAAAATGGTTTTTTAACAGATTAAAATTAAAATAAAGAAGTATTATAATCGTTTTGGTTATAGATCATAAGTAATATCTGTACGATAATCTACGTCCCTATGCAAATTTCTCCGAAGACGGCCGGAAAACCCGGCATTTTAAGGAAGCAGTATATAGTTATACTCTTCATCCTTTTTTCCGGATTGACCGGATTATACTTTTACCAGGCATTTGGTTCAGGAAATCTTTTCCACCGGAATTCCAGTGAATTAATGGCTAATAGCCGTGATACGGTTGGAAACGCTGATTCATCGCAGAAACTATCTCTCCGACCGGTTGTACTTGATACAATCAAATATGATCAGCTGAATCTCGCGTTGAGCAACGGAGACAGCTCCGGCCGGTGGCCCGTCAAATTAAAATACCCTCAGCCAGGGGCTATTTTCCCGTTTAACCGTGTCATCGCTTTTTACGGCAATTTCTATTCTAAAAAAATGGGAGTTTTGGGAGAATATCCTACAGATACCATGTTTGCAAAATTGAATGCAGAATTAAAGCAATGGCAGGCTGCCGATTCAACAGTTCCTGTTCGCCCCGCATTACATTATATCGCTGTGACAGCTCAGGGATATCCCGGCAAGGGAGACAAATACCGGCTTCGCATGCCGTTTAAACAGATTGATTCCCTTATCCGAATGGCCGCAAGGATCAATGCGCTTGTTTTTCTTGATATCCAGGTAGGCATGAGCACCGTTCAGGAGGAAGTTCCCATGTTGGAACCTTATTTGAAGATGCCCCAGGTTCACCTCGGAATAGACCCTGAATTTTCAATGAAAACAGGGAAAAAACCCGGGTCAGTGATCGGAACCATGAATGATTCAGATATAAACTTTACCATAAAATATCTTGCAAATCTTGCAAAAGTCAATCAGCTTCCACCCAAAATACTGGTCGTACACCGATTCACGCAGGCAATGATCAGGAATTATAAAAATATTAAGCCAACGCCGGAAGTGCAGGTTGTGGTTGATATGGATGGATGGGGAGCCAAAGAACGTAAATTGACCACTTACCGGGAGTATGTTTCCAGGGAACCGGTTCAGTTCACGGGGTTCAAATTATTCTATAAGAATGATTATCGGGAGGCCGGTAGCAGTATGATGACTCCCGCAGAAGTAATGCGTTTGAAACCCAAACCTGTTTATATACAATACCAATAAAGCTTAAGGCTTAAAGCACAAAGAGTAAAGCCTTTTTATTAGCAACAATATAATTCCGTGAATTGCCTTTACCGTTCTGACCAAAGTCTAACGAATCAACATTCGAACGATCACGTATCCGACAATACAAACAAGAAGAATGATGATGACGGCCCAGTAACTCCAGGATAGATCTCCGATAGATCTCTTTCTTTTATGCACTTTTTTAGGCGTCAGGTGACGATGCAATTGCTGGTTCAGATTTTGTAAAACAGATTCGAGTTGTTTTGAATCTTTTAACTGATCGAGCCCTTCAGATGCGTCTGACAGAAATTCTGCCGGTAATTGATCCCGGAAACGATTCAATTCCGTTTCTGCCATCATCGTACGCAGATGATCGTCCAGTGATTCGGGAAGTCTGTTTTCGGAATGATTCATATCGTTTATTTCTTCACTCATATTATTCGTCCGGGTGATTTATTTTCTTTTCCAGCAGTATTCGAAGATTTCTTTTTCCGTTCTGAATATAACTTTTCACCTGTAATAAATTGAAGCCCGTTTCTGACGCAATGGCGTGGTAGGATTTTTTTTCCAGATAAAACATCCTGATGCAGGTTTTCTGTTCGGGGTTCAAATGCTGCAATGCCTCATCGAGATTTCTTAAAAGGGATTCGTTCTGCATTGGATCCGGATCGTCAATTTCTGAAACAGGTTCATTCACCAGATCCACAGAAATACCATGGCGCCGGTTCCTCAATTGCATCAGACAGTGATTCTTCGCTATCATATAAAGCCAGGAGCTGAAATAGCTGACCTCATATTTGTGCAATTCGGTAATGGCTTTTAAAAAAATCTGTTGTACCGCATCCCTTGCCTCTTCGGGGTTCTTTAAATATTTCATCGATACACCATATAACAACATAGTATATCTTTCTAAAAGGCTGCCCAGCCATTCATTATTATGATCAGCATAAAAATGTTTTAATATTTCCTGATCCGTCAGTCGGGTAGCAGAGGTTGAATTCACGATAATAAATCAGCTTTCACTTAAGATGCAGAAATCTGCTTTTTACATATTCAAGCTTAAAGCCCAAGGCCCAAAGCTCAAAACACATGCTTAATAAAAAATTGAAAAATCTTTAACAGAATCTAAAAGAAGTTTTAGGCTTTGGGCCTTAGCTTTTAAGCCTGATTTCCGAATTCCTGTTTATAAAAAGCGATGGCATTTTCTATCACTTTCAATGCCATAGTCTTATCCTGGAATTCTTCCACTTTTACTGCTTTGTTTTCCAGTTTTTTATATTCCTCAAAGAAATGCCTTAACTCATCAAAAAAATGTTTAGGTAACTCTTCGATATTGTTATAATGATTCACACCGGGATCTTTAGCCGCGACTGCAATGATCTTATCATCACCGTCACCATTGTCGATCATTTGCATAACGCCAAGCACTTTGGCCTCCATCAGGCATAAAGGGACAACCGGCAGGGAGGTAATAACCAGGATATCCAGCGGATCCCGGTCATCCCCATAGGTCTGGGGAATAAATCCATAGTTCACCGGGTAATAAAATGAAGAATAAATGACCCTGTCAAGCTTTAGTAATCCGCTGTCTTTGTCAATTTCATATTTTGCACGGGCGCCCTGGGGAATTTCGATTATGGCATTTACTATTCTGGGTGCGTGGCTTCCATAAGGAACACCATGCCAGGGGTGTGATACATTCATCTTATTCATAAGTTGGTTTGAGGTCACAAACCTACTCATTCGGTATCATAGAACAAAGCAATTGAACGATACTGCTAATGTTTGTGGTTTAGTATCTCTTTGAGATCTACCAGCCACTCTCCATTTTTTCTTATAATACGAACCGTTGTCGTGTCCTTACGAAAACTATTTGAAAAAGTATAGGTGGTCACCGAATCATTGATTGCATGTATATTGATCGGAAGAATGTTTGCTTCCCGATATTGCTGACGCGTGTTTTGATCCATCTTGTCAAATCCCTGTTGCCATTTGCTGATCAGTAAAAGATTAACAGAATCATTCAGCAGGTAGAAACGGGCTTTTTCATAGTCGCCGTCCAACGAAGCGCGAATAAACTGACGGCCTGCATCCTGAGCATCTTCAGCCGGAGTAAATGTTTTCCCCGCATTACACGCCATGACGATAATAAAGAGACAACTGACAAAAATGGTTTTCAACGGAAATATTATTTTATTCCAGCACGACTATGTTGGTCAATGATTCGCTTCACTGAATGAAGAGCGTTCAATTAATAATTAACAATTGACAATTATCATGCTCCTCCCTGTTCAATGATCTTGTCTTTTTCATATGCCTTGATAATCGCTTTTACCAGGCGATGTCTTACCACGTCTTCTTCATCGAGCTCGATATGTGAAATACCTTCTATTCCTTTGAGAATATACAATGCTTTGGCCAGCCCGCTTTTCTGATTTTTCGGAAGATCAATTTGTGTAAGATCACCCGTTATAATTGCTTTTGCACTGGCGCCTATACGTGTCAGAAACATTTTCAACTGAAGATCGGTGGCATTTTGCGCCTCGTCCAGAATGATGAACGCGTTATCGAGCGTTCTTCCGCGCATATAAGCCAGTGGTGCAATTTCAATCGTGCGCGTGGTCATATAATAACCGAGTTTGTCTGCCGGGATCATATCATCCAGCGCATCGTACAATGGTCTCAGGTAAGGATCGATTTTTTCCTTCAGGTCGCCGGGCAGGAAGCCCAGATTTTCACCGGCTTCTACGGCAGGCCGCGTAAGGATAATTTTCTTTACCATTTTATTTTTTAAAGCCCGTACGGCCATCGCAACGGCCGTATATGTCTTACCGGTACCGGCCGGCCCGATGGCAAAAACAATATCGTTTCTCTCCGAAGCCGTAACCAGTTTTTTCTGGTTAATTGTTCGTGCGCGTACCGTTTTTCCATTTGGACCAAAAACCAGAATATCATTTGGGTTTCTATCCACAAAATGGTCGACCGTTTCGGCGTCGTCCCCTCCAAGGATCTGATTGAAATAGTTTTCTGTCAGACTGCCATTACGTTCCAGATACTGTAACAGAAGATCAATTTTTTCTTTTGCAGTTTCCACCTGTTCCGGTGCTCCGCTTAGTTTAATTTGTGTTCCGCGTGAAAGAATTTTTAGAAGGGGAAATTTTTTTTTGAGGATATCTAACTTGCCGTTGTTAACACCAAAAAACTCAATCGGGTTAACGGTTTCCAGGTTGATAATCGTTTCAGTCAATTCAGAGAATTTTAAGTTTTCAAATGAGGTTTCTACAGCATCCACCGACGCATCTACTCAAATTTAATAGTTTATCAGCATACTTTCAATAACTTACTTATTAACAGATTGTGCATTCATTTTAAGCATTTCGCCATAGGTCATATTTTTTTCCATCGCTACAATCGTCAGGCCTATTCTTTTTGCTTTGGTGCCGATCGTCCTGGCAGATTCAATCCAGTTGCTGTAATACATCTGGTGAGAGAAAGGCAGAGATTTGAATTTTTTTTCTGCCTTCGGCGAATCAGAAAGACAATCCAGGAGTTCAGCTGATACTTTTAATACCCGGTTATCCGGCTCCAGAATAAGTTTTACAGTGGCTCCTTTATTTTTATGGATGGCTTTCCGGACAGCTGCCCTGAGTGGTAAAATAAATTCGCCATTACCCATCGGAAGAAGTGCGTGACGGGCGATGGGATAATTATCCAGCTTTCCTTTGACGCGAAATGATTTTTTGAAACCAGGCTTTAATTTTTCCGCAACATCCGGAGGAATGGTTACATAAGACCAACCGGTCTTTTCTCCTTTTTCCGCAAATTGAAGTATAGTGGTGGAAAATTCAACCATGCAGATCAGCTCTTCCCTGTAAATATAAGAGAAAACAGGTCAGGAAACTTTGAGCTCTTCCTCAATGGCTTCTTTAAAACGGGTGCTGTAGGTCTTAACCCAGTCTGGTATGGGATTGTCGTTGGTTATAAACCATTCACTTCCTTCCTTACGCATTTTGAACATGATCCGGTTTCCCCGGTCATCACTGACGTCTACCGTAAATAACTCCTCCATGAGGCCATTTACTTTTCTAAAGTTAAATTCCCTTAAGTGGCCTTCTGCCTTTATAAGTTTTGTAAACTGGATATTACGGTTGAATTGTACGAGCATAATGGGAAGAATTGAATTCTTACGAACAATTTTCGTGCTATAAATTGGTAATAGATTATTAATTTACAGATCATTTATCCACATGAACCTATTTTTGCCGGATGGAAGAGGCCGTCTTTATTTCTATTTGTATACCGGCTTACAAAAGGGTTTCCTTTCTCAAACGACTGCTGGATTCAATAGAACTTCAGACATACCGGCAATTTGAAGTAGTGGTTGCAGACGACAGCCCTGACAACGAAGTTTCGAATTTATGCCGGTCACACCCCCTTTCAACCGTAATCCGCTATTTCAAAAATGAAATTCCGCTGGGTACCCCTGAAAACTGGAATGAAAGCATTCGCCGGGCAAGTGGGGGGTGGATAAAGCTTATGCACGACGATGACTGGTTTCTAAACCCCGGCGCTTTGAAAACGTTTGTCACGGCTGTCAGGCTGAATCCGGAAAGAAGTTTTTTTTTCTCAGAATACACGAATGTTTTTCTGGATAAAGACAAAAACCAGCGTACGGATGTCCGTTTGACCAGACAATGGCAAAAAAGACTTGAAAAAGATCCGAAATCATTGTTATCGAGCAACCGGATCGGACCGCCCAGTGTCACGCTTCACAAAAATATACCGGGTATTTTATATGATTCTGCCCTGAAATGGCTTGTCGATATCGATTTCTATATACGGTTTCTCCGGAATTCCAAACCCGTCCTGATCTCCGAAAACCTGATAGCAGTCGGCCTGGGAGAAGAACAGGTAACCAAACAGGTATTTAGAAATCCGGCAGTTGAAATACCCGAAAATCTTTATGAATTAAATAAAATAGGCATCGCGAGTCTGAGGAATATTTTCATTTATGATGCGTATTGGAGATTTCTGAGGAATTTGGATATAAGGACCATA
This sequence comes from uncultured Bacteroidota bacterium, assembly GCA_963759335.1. GTDB lineage: Bacteria > Bacteroidota > Bacteroidia > Chitinophagales > Chitinophagaceae > Puia. The sequence goes on along the minus strand of CAVWYU010000015.1, from coordinate 1,180 downwards.
AGCCAGATCAGAGAATCCGGGTATCAGGGTACCATTCCGACCCTGATTGAGTCCATGATCAGTTTCCAGTCATCAATACCCGGAGCAGTTTTAAAAAACGGTTTTTTTTCAAAATTCCTGATGTTCACCCATTATACCATTCACTGCACCAAAATAACCCGTGGTTAATTTATCCGTTATCATTATAAATTACAGGAGTATCGGACTTATCCGGGACTGCCTTCATTCCATTTATTCATCCAAACCGTCCATTTCTTTTGAAATTATCATCGTAAATAATGATGATTTGCCGGGCGCCGCAAACCCATTGCTTTCCGAATTTCCCGGAATCAGATGGATTGACATGAGATACAATGCAGGGTTTGCACGAGCCAATAATGAAGGTATCAGGCAGGCAGGCGCAGAAGTCGTTTTGATTTTGAATCCGGATACAATAATACCTGCAACCGCATTGGACGACTGTTACCGGCAATTCATCGAATCAGATTATGTGGCTTGCGGCGTACAACTTCTCAATGAAGATGCTACCGCCCAGATTTCCGGAAACTACTTTGTGACGGGTGGACTGAATTACCTTCTTCCTTTACCTTATGCTGGAAAATTCATCAGGGGACTTGGAAATTTGTTTTCGGTGAGAGTGCCTCATGTGCCAGATTCTGATTCATTAATCGAAGTGGATTGGATAAATGGTGCATTTCTGATGGTTAAGCAATCCGCTATTCGGAAAACGGGCCTGATGGACGAAGATTTCTTTCTGTTTGCAGAGGAAGCCGAATGGTGTGCGAGATTAAAAAAAACCGGAAAACTTTGCATTTTCGGGAACGTGAAAGTATTTCACCTGCAGGGCATTACTTCGAATGAGGCTTTTTCATCTGCCGGTAAAGGGTATTACAATCTATTTGATAAAAAAGGGAGGCAGATTATCCTTTCGAACCTGGTCAGAATTAGAAAACAATACGGGTTATGGTGGTTCTTATTTGATTTGTGTATTTACACCCTTACGATACCCATTTTTCTTATAGGGATTTTTGTATCCATTTTTCTTCCCAAATCTTTAAGAATATACGTCTTCAAGGATTGGCTGGGATTCTGCCGGAATCTGCTTTATATATGGATAAAAACTCCCCATATCCTGATAAACAGACCTTATTTTTATAAAGCCTTGTAAATGAATAAAATC
>CAVWYU010000014.1:0-238658 GCA_963759335.1 uncultured Bacteroidota bacterium | reverse complement strand
GCAGGGGGTGAATACACTTCGTCAGCTTCACTCCGATTTTTATATTACAATCCCTAACCAAGGTGATTATGCAGAACAGTAGGACAGACAGCATTAAATATTCTTAAGAAAGACTCACAGCGCCAAAGAGACAATGCCGCCACTATCAGATTTCAATATCAAATAAACACTTTCATTTGCTGATATTCCTTATCAAAATGTGCTTGGAAATTGCTTGGAAATAAAAAAGCACCTACAGAGTTTCCTTTGTAAGTGCTTGGTTTTCAGCTCCCCCTGCTGGACTTGAACCAGCGACCCTCTGATTAACAGTCAGATGCTCTAACCAGCTGAGCTAAAGGGGAATCTCCTTTCTGGTTTTCCTGAAAGGGCTGCAAAAATACGTTTTTTTCGTGTCTGGCAAAATCAGAATGCGACAAATCTGAACTTAATTTTGCTCTATTTTACCAGAAAAAATGTCCAACAGGATGCGTTCAGATGTCCTGTATCTCATCCATGTTTTAGACGTGTTTAAGTTATGTCAAGTAAACGTCAAGTGGACTTGACGTGGACTTGACTTAGCTCAAATAATATTCAAATACGATTCAGACAGGTGTATGACTAGTAAAAATATTCCGTCCTGTAGGGAAACCTCTCTTTATATAATTCTTTCACTCTGCTGAGCAAGGCTTCGCGTAAGCCGTCGATATTGGAACGTTCCGTGGCCGACATGAATATGCACACGGACTGCGTTTCCGCTTCCCATCTCTCTTTGAGTTCCTTGAGCAATTCTTCACGGGTACCTGCTTCCAGCCATTCATCGAAGTTCAATTCCTCATAGCGATCCATCTTGTTGAACACATAGATCACCGGTTTATCAAAAGCATTGATTTCCTGCAGGGTCTTGTTCACAACGCCCAACTGCTCTTCGTATCTCGGATGAGAAATATCGACAACGTGCAAAAGCAGGTCTGATTCACGGACTTCATCAAGCGTGCTTTTGAAACTTTCCACCAGGTGATGCGGCAGTTTCCGGATAAACCCGACCGTATCACTCATCAAAAAGGGCATATTTTCATAAACCAGCTTCCGCGTGGTCGTATCCAGCGTGGCGAACAGTTTGTTTTCTGCAAATACATCGCTCTTGCTCAGCAGGTTCATCAGTGTTGATTTGCCTACATTGGTATAACCAACCAGGGCTACCCGAACGAGCTCTCCCCTCTCTTTGCGCTGGGTTTGCGCCTGTTTATCAATTTCTTTGAGCTTTTTCCTGAGAAGTGTAATCTTGTCGCGCACTATACGACGGTCTGTTTCAATTTCCGTTTCACCCGGTCCCCTGGTGCCGATACCGCCCCCCAGTCTTTCCAAATGCTTCCACATGCCTCGCAAACGGGGTAATAAGTACTGATATTGAGCCAATTCTACCTGAAGCCGCGCCTGTGCCGTTTTAGCCCGGCGTGCAAAAATGTCCAGGATCAGGTCTGACCGGTCGATGGTCTTGCAATCCAGCACTTTTTCAATATTGGTAATCTGGGAACCGGAGAGTTCATCATCAAAAATCACCACGCGGATGCCTTTCCCCTGGATATAAGCCTTAATTTCCTCCAGTTTTCCCTTTCCAATGAAGGTTTTACTGTCGGGATGGGCCAGTTTCTGTACAAATTTTCGCTGGGTAATGGCGCCGGCTGTTTCTGCCAGAAAAGCCAGTTCGTCGAGGTATTCGTTTACCTGCTGTTCGGTCTGGTCCTGCTGCATCACTGCCACTAAAACGGCCTTTTCCTCGGCCTCCATGATATGCCTTTCTATTGCCATATTGGTCAAAGATAACAAGCTTGAGGCAGGAGGCGTGAGGCAGCCTCGGGCATCCTGCGTCCTGCTAATTTAAAGTCCGCTCAAGACAATCCCGATCGAATAGGGATTAATCGTAGGACCGGCGCCGTTTTTAATTAATGGGGTGAGTTGTAACTGACCGAAAACGCCGATAAATCCATAGCTCACCCTGGCGGTTCCGACGATCCGGCCGCCATTGAAGAATTGCTTGGAACTTTTCTTTTCAATATAGAAATCGGTTACCTGACCGGCCTGGTTTTCAAGATCCTTTCCTTTTGTATAGGCACTCAGGAGGAACCCACCTTTAAAACCCAATGCGATTTTCCAGCTTTTGTTGGTATTCGCAGGATTAAAAGCATACCGGAGTTCCAGCGGAACGTCCAGGTTAGTCAGTACAAGTTTATATTTCTTAAAATGATCCGTATTGGCGGTGCTATGAAAGGCAAGGGTCTGATTGCCAGTAGCGGCTACCAGTACTTCTGTCTTATCGAAAAAGATATTACTGGCATTGATGCCGATACCCAGTCCCACGCTGAAGTGAGGATCGCTTTTAAATGGAAAATCATACATGAAATACATCGCGAAACCCCTGGAGAAACCGGATGTGTTCATGGAATCGGTTTTCCCGATCCAGTTATCATAACTAAACTCGATCATGAAATGGTCGTTGGGGCGATTTTTCAGATTCAGGGATGCGTAAGTGGGTTTATCCTTTTTTTTGGTTGTATCGTTTTGGTGGGAGTAGTAGCTTCCGTTTTTATAGGATGATTTAGTACTATCTACCTGGGCGAGAACGAAATGGCCTGACATTACTAATAATGCAATGCCCAGAAGTTTCTTCATATTTTCAATTGAGTGACAAATGTATTTGCCTTGAGGTTAATAAAAGGTTAAACCGAGCAATGAAAAGGCTCATGGTCATGGCCATGAGCCTTTGAATTACAATGTGTTTAGGTGAACCGGGTGGACCCTGCTGGGCTTGAACCAGCGACCCTCTGATTATGAGTCAGATGCTCTAACCAACTGAGCTAAGGGTCCCGCCTTTTCAGGCAGCTGCAAAAATATAGCTTTCAGGACCAGATTTAAAATATTCTGCCATCGATTCCTGCATGCAGCAAATAAATCCATCATGTGGTCATTCAATATGACCGGTGAATTCTGTAACTTGTCATCCGCCTCAAAAAGACTCTACATGCCTTCGATTGCTGCATCCAGAATTCTTTACCTGCAAAGCAGGGTCAGCCGCTTCGACGATCAGATGGCTTATAAGGAGTTATTCACGGCTTTTTATCCTTCTCTTTTTCAATTTATTTTAGGCATCATAAAGTCCCGTCAGCCGGCAGAAGAAATCGTTTCTGATCTGTTCATGAAAATCTGGGAGAAAAGGTCAACGCTGGAAGAAATTCAGAATCTCCGGGTTTATTGTTTTGTGGCTGCGCGGCATCTGAGTATCAATCAGCTGGAAAAACAAAAAAGACATCGACACGCAGATATTGATGAATTTAAAAGCCACTTGTTTTATTCTGCTCCCGATCCCGAAGAATGTATGATCAGTGCGGAAATGCTGCGTCTTATTCATGATGTGGTAGACGATCTTCCACCGCGCTGTAAACTCTCTTTTAAACTGGTAAAGGAATATGGTTTCAAATACCGGGAAGCCGCTGAAATACTCCAGGTTTCCGAGAAAACCATCGAAAACCAGCTCGCCATCGCGCTTAAAAAAATCAGCGCGGCTATACATTTTGATATCGGCAGAAGCATCCCGGTAATCGCCGGACTGCATTAAATTAATCTACTCTCTTGCTTATTTAGCCGTTAATGCTTGTGCAAGAGTGTTGTGCTTTAGTACTTCCATTCTTCCATACTTTCATTCTTCCATACTTTCCTTTAGTAGATGAGTGTTGTGCTTTAGTACTTCCAAACTTCCAGTCTTCCATACTTCCATACTTGTCTTGGGGGTATTTCCCGATTTACCTGTCCTAAAGGGATATTTCCCACCATGGACAACGATCGCATATGGAATCTAATCGCTAAAAAGCTTGCGGGTGAGGCCACTGCAGGTGAATTAAAAGAGCTGGAATCGGCTCTCCGCCTGGATCCTGATCTGCATTATTCGCTGGAAGCCCTGCAGGATATGTGGAAAAAACAATCCGAGGAAGAAGCCGCTCAATCTGAAATCGCCTTTCAGCGACATATGGACAGAATGCATGCCCTGGGAATAGATATGGGAAATACAAATGCGGAAGCTGCCCTGGATGAATTTCCGGATTCACCGAACCGCTTTCAAAAACGAAAGATCATTGCCTTCCTCAGCGCCGGGTTCATCTTACTCTTCCTTGGATACTACTTTTTAAATATGCGGAACACTTCCCCCTCTACCCTTCAGAAACCTGTTTGGGAAGTGATCACAAGGAATGGCTCCAAAAGCAATATTCTTCTGCCGGACGGCAGTTCGGTATGGCTCAATGCGGGCAGCCGGCTCACCTATGACTCTCTGTATGGCAACAATCTGAGGGAAGTGACCCTGAGTGGAGAAGCTTATTTTGATGTAGTCAAAAATCCAAAAAAACCATTCATCATCCACACCGGTAAAATAAATATCCGGGTGCTGGGTACGATTTTTAATGTAAGATCTTATCCGGAGGACAGGACCATCGAAACCAGTCTGATAAAAGGAAGCATTGAAGTGAGTTTTCCATCCCAGCCTTCAAAGAAAATAATTCTTAAACCCAACCAGAAATTGATCATTGATAAAACGGAGCCGGATGCCAGTGGGAATGCAAATAGTAAAATACCCGGTCTTGTTCCTTTGATCAGCATTCAGCATCTGAACAGAATTGGTTCCGACAGCAGCATCACGGAAACCGGATGGATGGAGAACCGCCTTTATTTTGATGATATGTCATTTCATGACTTACTGCAAAACATGGAAAGAAAATATGGTGTTTCTTTTAAGATGGCCGACGCGGCAATGGATACCATTCACTTTACAGGAAGTTTTCAAAATGAAACCGTATCCCAGGCACTCGACGCGCTGCGTTTAACAGCGGAGCAGTCAACAACAGATTTTAACTATGAGATAAAAGGTAACCAGGTTATTATTTACAATATACTACAGGCGTTCACTCAACTCAGCCAAAATGAAAAATTCATCATGCATGAAATGTAGTTTCCTGATGGTTTTTATAACACTGCTCTGGTTTTCGGCGAATGCATCCGGGCAGCCACTGGTTTCCATCCACATGAAAAATGCGGAGATCAGCCAGATTTTTACAACACTTGAAAAGGAAAGCGGTTATCATTTTTTATTCAACAGCCGGCTGCAGGACATTCATAAGCTGGTGGATGTGGATGTTGATAACGCAGACATCACCCAGGTACTAAAAACAATTTTTGCCGGCACGAGTCTTCAATATAAAATGCTTGACAATAAACTGATCGTAGTAACATCTTCTGAAGCTGGTCAGGATATTGTCGTTCGCGGAAAAGTGGTGGGTGATAATAATGAAGCACTCAGTAGTGTTTCTGTTGCTGTAAAAGGTGTTAAAGCAGGTACAACGACTGATTCAAACGGAGTGTTTGTTATTTCGGTTCCTGAAAATGCGGTTCTCGTATTTTCCAGTGTGGGGTATGTTTCCCAGGAAATTAATGTGGGCACTCAAACGAGCTTAAGTGTTCACCTGGTTCCTTCAACCGGTAATCTGAATCAGGTAGTGGTTGTAGGATATGGAACACAGAAAAGACTGGATGTTACGGGTGCCATCGCACATGTAAAAGGAGATGAGCTTTCGAAACAACCTGTGTTGACGGCCACGCAGGCACTGCAGGGACAGGTTGCAGGTGTTCAGGTAACCAGCAGCGGACAGCCGGGAAGTCTGCCGCAGGTTGTTATCCGTGGATCCGGTTCCATACTGGCCGGTGGCAATCCCCTGTATATTGTGGATGGAATATGGACAGATGATATTACCAATATCAATACCAATGATATTCTCTCGGTGGATATATTAAAAGATGCATCCGCCTGTTCCATTTACGGAGTGAGAGGCGCCAACGGTGTCATCCTGATTTCTACCAGACAGGGATCCGGTAAAATGAAAATCAATTTTAGTGCAAACATCGGTAGCCAGCAGGCGGCATACATTGTACCGATGGCCAATTCGACGGAATATATAAATTATCGAGAAGCCGTAACGGGTCTGCCGGTTCAGGCCACCGGATATTCAACAGACTGGTATGATCAGGTTTTGCGCAACGCTTTTTATCAGAACTATAATATTTCCATCGCAGGCAGCAGTCCACAGGATAAATATGCCATTAGCGCCGGGTATCAGACAAATCAGGGAACCATCATTAATAATGACTACAGCCGGTTTACCGTGCGTTTTAATAATGAATACAGCCCTGCTTCATTCATGAAGATCGGAACCACGCTTTCTTATGCAAATCAAACGGCTCAGAACGTGCAGGTAGGTACTATAACAGAAGATGCTTATCGTGCCGCACCGCTTGTTCCGGCCATGGTAGATGGAAAATTTGGTAATACATCCCAATATCAGAATGTGGGAAATCCTGTATTGGTGGCACAGGGCATTGATGACCTCAGTCATAATAATAAGTTGCAGGGAAGCGCTTATATAGAAATTAAACCCATTGCGTCTCTTGCATTCCGATCAACGTATGGCGCGGATGTGGTTTTTTATGATGACCGTGCTTACACTTACCAGCATCCTAACGACACTACCTTCTTTAATGTTACCGGTGGCAGTCAGGGTCCCAGCCAAAGTACATTAGCTGTCGCCAATTTAAAATCCGACCGTTGGGTGTGGAGTAATACGCTTGATTATAATACTCAATTTGGAAAAAATAAACTGGAAATTCTTGCCGGTACCGAATCACAGGAATATTATGTAACCAGCACCTCAGCTACCAGAAATAAAGTACCTCCGGTTCAAAGCGAATGGTATTTGCAGAATGGTGATCAGTCAACACAGGCCAACAGTAGTTCAGTACAAAAAAATACCACTGTTTCTTACTTCGGCAGAATCACCTATAGTTTTGACGGAAGGTTTTTGCTTAATGCCAATTTAAGGGCGGATGGTAGTTCTGTCTTTAATGCACAAAACCGCTGGGGATATTTTCCCGGTGTCAGTGCCGGCTGGGTTATGACAAATGAAAAATTCATGCAGGACCAGAAAATCTTTCAGTATCTGAAAATAAGAGGCAGCTGGGGTAAACTGGGTAATTCAAATGTTCCTGCAGATGGTTCGGTTCCGACCAATATTTCTAACCTGCCCTATTTTTTTAACAGCGGTAATACAGCCACCGGATCTGTTACCGGATCCATCGTTCCGCAAATAAAAGATCTGAATATTCAATGGGAAACAACCAACGAAACGGATCTTGGTTTTGAATACAGTATTCTGAAAGGAAAATTAACCGGCGAATTTGATGTGTATGATAAAAAAGTGAACAATGCGCTGATCTATGTGCAGGTACCGGGAACTTTTGGAAGCCAGGCGAATCCAAGCAGCAATATCACCGCCGGTGATGTGCTAACGAATGCAGCATCCATTGATAACAGAGGAATAGAATTTTCTGCGCGGTGGCATGAATCCGTCAATGCAAAAATCTCCTATTATATCGGAGGCAATGTATCCTATAACCAGAATAAAGTAGTCAGCCTGAATGGAGGTTTACCCTTTTTTGACGGAAACATCAACGGTTATTTTACAACTGAAACAAAAGCCGGTTATCCGATCGGTTCATTTTTCATGAGACAGGTGGTGGGTGTTTTTCAAAACCAGGGAGAGATCAATAACTACAAAGACAAGAATGGAAATTTGCTTCAGGGAGGAGCGCAGCCCGGTGATTTTATATATAAGTATAATGATGACGGTAAACTGGATACTGCTTTTCAGGGTGCATACCAGCCAAAATTATATATCGGTATGTCGGGCGGCCTCAATTATGGCAACTTCGATTTTTCTTTTGATATCTACTCAAATATTGGCAACCAGGTATACAATGGAAAATTACAGGCCCGGGTTGTTGCTACGGACAATATAGAAAAATCTATCGCCACCAGCTACTGGACGCCTGCGAACAAATCGCAAACGCAGCCAAGGGCAAATGAAGGCAACCTGCCCGCATCGTCTTATTTTATTTCGTCGGGCACTTTTGTACGTCTGAACAATGTAACGCTGGGGTATAATTTTCCCGCAAAAGTTTTGGGTAAACAGAAAGTGATTACGAGTTGCCGGATTTTCTTTAATGGACAAAACCTGGTGACGCTTAAAAAATATGATGGGTTTTCATCTGAACTGACAAGTCCGGCAGCAGTCAACAATGCGACGGCCTTAACGGCCAATACGGTCATTCCTGTTACGACGGCAACCAATTCGGGTATTGATTTTAATACCTATCCGACGATCAGAACTTTTGCTTTCGGAATAAATCTGGGTCTTTGATAACGTAAGAATCTCAAAATTCAATTTTGAAAGATGAAAAATAAAATGCTTCTCCTTTTTTGCTTCATAACGGTGATCACCGGATGCGCAAAAAGTTTTTTGGAAGTACCACTGCAGGGCCAGGGAAGTTCAACGAACGATCCCCAGGTAATTGCTGCTGAAGTAACAGGCGCTTATAACGCACTGATCACGCCGGATCCCACACAATCAGGTTTTGGTCAGTACGACATTCATGGCGTTTATTTTATCACCGTAACAAATATTATTTCTGACGACGCGGATAAGGGAAGTTATGCCGGAGACCAGCCGCAGGCAGCAGACATTGACAATTTTGCAACTACATCGGACAATACATATGTTGCCGGATTGTGGCGGGGTTACTATGCCGGAATATCCAGAGCAAATACAGCCATCAATGATTTGCCAAAGATTTCAAATACGATGACGCCTGCGCAGCTCAATAGCCAGATCGCGGAAATGAGATTTTTACGCGCTTATTTTTATTTTAATCTCGTACGTATGTTTGGCGGAGTACCGATCGTATTAACCGTACCGAACGGACCGCGTAATCAGGACAGTACTTTTTATAGTCGCGCAAGTCTGTCTGATGTGTATAATCAGGCAATCATCCCTGATCTGCAGTTTGCCATTGCCAATTTACCGTTAAAGTCAGCCACCTCCGTGGGCCGCGCTACAAAAGGAGCCGCGGAAACATTACTTTCGAAAGTTGATATTTATTTAAGGAACTGGGCGGAAGCGGATAGTCTGGCGCAGGATGTGATCAGTTCAGGTCAGTATCAATTAATGCCTGATTATTCTATTCTCTGGCGACAGGCGGGTGATAATTGTCCCGAATCCATATTTGAAGTAGAGACAGGATTGTATGGAAGTGTAGATTATGGTATACCGGAATATGTAGAATTTCAGGGACCCAGGCAGGATAACGGGATGGGCACTCCAACAACCCCATGGAACAATCCCGGATTTTTTCAGCCACTGGGTGATGATGGATTTGGTCTCTGCATGCCGACAGCTAATCTTGCATCGGCCTATGAAGCCGGAGATCTGAGAAAAGCATCTACCATCATCGATTTACCAGCCACTTCACCCCCTGATACTCTGTTCGACGGATTTATCGTACCCTCCTTATTGGGTACACACACATATTATAACTATAAAGCGTATCATAGTCAGATTCCTCCGGGTGGAGCAAGAGCGCAGATTGAAGCTTTTATAAACAATCGTGGTTTATGCCAAAAGAACGTGCACATACTACGTTATGCAGAAGTATTATTATTGAAGGCCGAAGCAGCCAACGAATTGGGAAATACCGGAAGCGCCGTGAGTAATCTGAATGCGGTACGCAGCAGGGCCGGGTTACCTGCCACCACTGCGAGTTCGCAAACTGATTTGCGAAACGCTATATGGAATGAACGACGTGTGGAACTCGCGATGGAGCATGACAGGTTTTGGGATATCGTGAGACAGGGGCGTGCGGCACAGATTATGCAAGCCTCAGGTAAAAATTTCATAGTTGGTAAAAGTGAACTGTTGCCGATACCATCATCAGAAATCGCTGTGAGCGGTGGCAGACTCACACAAAACAACGGGTACTAGTTTTGCAGACAGATAAAAAAAATATAGTCTACGTCTTTATTCATTTTAAAGTAAAAATCAAAAAGTATGAAAAAAGTTAAAAGTAAGTTTTCCCTATTTATGCTTGCAGGGATAACCATTGCAGCGATAAGTATTTCGTCATGCTCAAAATCCGACAATAACATAACGGTCCAACACCACCTACGCCCATCGGAGGATATGTGTCTTCAGATTCTGTAGCCTCGGACGCGCTGTTAGCATATTGGCCATTTGACGGTGATTTAAACGATCACAAGGGTAGTTTGAATGCGACAACATTTGGTACGCCATCGTATGCTACGACCGGTGTCAGAGGACAGGCCTATCAGGGATCACAGGGTACTTATGCAACGTTTGTTCCGCCTGCTTCGTTTCCAACGAGCCTTGCCAGCTACACTATTTCTTTCTGGTATAATTTAGCCGCAAACATTGATACCAATACCACACAGGGTGTGTTCTTCTATTCAGGTACTACACAACAAGGAGAAATAATAAATGAATTCGAATCTCCTGCTAACAAGAATTTGACCGGAGATTCAGTAAGAATTCACCCCGGATTTTGGGATATCGGTAACAGGCCCGCTTATGACCTCTTTGTTCCGGAAACATTTAATACCTCCGCAATCGGGAAATGGGTTTTCTTTACTGTAAGTTATAACGCAGGAACTTCCACGTATACTACGTATCAGAATGCAGTTCCCACAGGAGCACTCGAAGCATTTACCGGCGGTCTTTATACTACACCAAATCCCTTATGGACGGATGGCACAAAAGCCACTCCCCTGGGACCTCTGAAATTTACAGACGCGCCTCAGAGTATCACATTGGGTTCATGGCCGGATGGTTTATTCGGACAGCAAGCCAGCAAGGCCTGCTTTTTGGGTAAACTCGATGAGCTGAGAGTTTTTAGCCGCGCACTGACGCAGACAGAAGTTTCAGGTTTGTTCCTGAACGGACAGGCAAACAGATAAATAAATCTGATTTATATTCTAAAAAGGCTGTCTGTATTAAGGCAGCCTTTTTAGATATAGATTTTGTATCGGGTAATGAATTTTACATTCAATTGTCAATAGTGAAAAGGACGAGTGTTTTTTTTGTAACGCTGCTTTTATTTTTTGCCTGTAAGAAAGACAGCACACCGGGTCAGCCCAATGCGGGCACATTCAATCAGGTGAAATCCACGATTAATGATAGTTTGTATACCGGCGGAACTTTTCCGAATGCAAAATCAAATCCTGTTATAAAAATTGCATTTTCTTCTTCCATTAACAAGTCAACCGTTACGGGAAATGTGAATATGACCGGCGGCGGTCTGGTTATCGCAGACAACTATTCATATGAGAATAATGATTCAACCCTGATTGTAACGCCTGCTGCTGCTCTTGCATCTCTGACAAGCTATTCACTGACCATTTCAAATGGATTAAAATCATCGTCTGGTGCATCATTAGCAAGTCCGGTAGCTGTCAACTTTGTGACGGCCATTGATTCTTCAGATAAATTTCCGCAAATCACCGACAGTGCTCTGCTCACATTGGTTGAACAACAAACATTTAAATATTTCTATGATTTTGGTCATCCGGTTTCAGGAATGGCCCGTGAACGAAATTCCGATGGCCAGACTGTAACAACGGGTGGAAGCGGATTTGGTATCATGGCTTTGATCGTGGGAGCACAAAGAAATTTTATTACGCGGGCACAGGCTCTTTCAAGAATCGACACGATCGTAAACTTTTTAACAAACAAAGCCCACAGATATCATGGAGCGTTTCCTCATTGGATGGACGGAACTACAGGAGCAACCATTCCATTCAGCAGCAATGATGACGGAGCCGATCTGGTAGAAACGTCTTATATGATGCAGGGTTTACTAACCGCCCGTCAGTTTTTTAACACGGGTGATGCTGCTGAAATTGCTTTACGTGCAGCTATCAATAATTTATGGAACGGTGTGGAATGGAACTGGTTCCGGCAGGGCGGTAAAAATGTTTTGTACTGGCACTGGAGTCCCACGGTTGGTTTTGCCATCGGCCAGCAGATCGGTGGCTGGGATGAAGCCATGATCGTATACGCACTGGCTGCTTCATCCACGGTAGATTCCAATCGCATTCCAAAAATAGTCTATGATAATGGATGGGCATTGAACGGAAGTATCAAAAACGGTACGGCCTATTATGGCTATACACTTCCACTGGGTCCGCCTTATGGAGGTCCTTTATTTTTTGCGCATTATTCATTCCTGGGTATCAATCCCAATAACCTTACCGATGCATATGCAGACTACTGGATGCAAAATCAGAATCATTCGCTTATAAATTATAGTTATTGCGTAGCCAATCCGCACCAGTTTAACGGATACAGCAGTTCGGTGTGGGGACTTACCGCCAGTGATGAGCAGGGTGGTTATTCCGCCCATTCTCCAACGAATGATGACGGTGTGATCAGTCCTACGGCGGCCATTTCATCCATACCTTATACACCGACACAATCCATGAATGCCATTCGGTTCTTTTATTATAAACTCGGTGATAAAATCTGGGGGAACTATGGATTTGTGGATGCATTTAACCTCACCAATGTATGGTTTGCGAATTCTTATCTTGCCATTGACCAGGGACCGGAAATCATCATGATCGAAAATTATCGCTCAGGACTTTTGTGGAACCTGTTTATGAGTAGTCCGGAAATAAAGACAGGCATGAAAAGTCTGGGTTTCCAATCTCCGAATCTGAATTAAATGGTTATGCCTGATTCTTTCTTTAAAAAAGGAATTTTTTGCTGGCTTCTGATTCTTCTCTCCTCTTTATCATTCGCTCAGGTTGTCGTACCTGTTGAAGAAGCGGAGTCTAACCCTTCAACGTCTGACCGCCAACTGCCAACTGCCAACCCCGCATTTCGCGGGACAAGCCGCCAACTAATTTCCGACAGCGCCCTGCTCGATCTCGTACAAAAACAAACATTTAAATATTTCTGGGACTTCTCTCATCCCGTCAGCGGTCTTGCCCGTGAGCGCAGCAACACAACACCCGCCTATGGCAACGAAGTGGTAACCATCGGTGGAAGCGGATTCGGCGTGATGGCCATTATCGTTGCCACCGAGCGTCACTGGATACGCAGGGACACTGCCGTAAAACATTTATTGAAGTCCGTGAAATTCCTGAGCAAGGCAAACAGTTATCACGGTATTTTTCCGCACTGGATGAATGGTGCCACCGGGATTACCGTTCCATTTTCCCGAAAAGATGACGCTGCCGATATTGTTGAAACGGCCTATCTATTTGAAGGCTTATTATGCGCCCGCCAATACTTCAATCAAAATAATTCGCTTGAAAAAGAATTACGTAATCGTATCAACAGTCTGTGGACACAGGTAGAGTGGAGCTGGCAACAACGTGATCAGGGAAATTCCTATTTCTGGCATTGGAGTCCGAATAACGGATGGAGCATGAACATCGAAATCACCGGATGGGATGAATGTCTGATCACCTATGTGCTCGGCGCATCCTCACCTACCTATCCCATTACGGCCGATCTGTATCAAAAATGCTGGCCAAAAGGTGAACACTTCATCAATGGAAAAGAATATTATGGGATCAAACTTCCCCTCGGTCCTCCGTATGGTGGCCCGTTATTCTTTTCGCATTACAGCTTTTTGGGACTGAACCCACACGGATTAAAAGACCGATACGCTGATTACTGGGAGCAGAATCAGAATCAGACGCTGATCAATTATAAATACTGTGTGGCCAATCCGGGTCATTTCAAAGGATATGGTGAAAACTGCTGGGGGCTTTCTGCCAGTGACACATATGACGGATACAATGCGCAATCGCCCGACAATGATTTCGGGACGATCAGTCCGACCGCGGCGCTTTCTTCCTTTCCCTATACACCTGAACAATCCATGAAAGCGCTGAAACATTTTTATTATGATCTCGGAAATAAAATCTGGGGGCCTTACGGATTTACGGATGCATTTAATGAAACCAAAAACTGGTATGCCAAAAGCTACCTGGCCATTGACGAAGGTCCGATTGTCGCTATGATTGAAAATTATCGTACTGGTCTTTTATGGAAATTATTCATGAGTTGTGATGAAGTACAGAAGGGTTTGCAAAAATTAGATTTCCAGCCAGCTATTAATAAATAACTTAGCGTCCCATTCGATTGGCTGCATGAAAAAAAACTTCCCACTGCTGAGAAGAGTTGTTTGTCTTCTGATCGTCAGCCTTGCTGTTTTTCATGCAACAGCCCAGCAAAAAACATATTGCAACCCGATCAACATTGATTACGGATATACGCCCATTCCGAATTTTTCTGAAGCCGGTCGTCACCGCGCTACGGCAGATCCGGTCATCACGATGTATAAAGGAGATTATTTTTTATTCTCTACCAACCAGTGGGGTTACTGGTGGAGCAGCGATATGCTGAACTGGCATTTTATACATCGCTCCTTTTTAAAACCCTGGCATCATGTATACGACGATCTTTGCGCACCGGCCACCCTGGTGCTGGGAGACACATTGCTGGTGATCGGTTCAACCTACACAAAAAATTTCCCGCTCTGGATGAGTACCCATCCAAAACAGGATCAATGGAAGGAAGCCGTGGATTCTTTTCAGGCGGGCGCCTGGGATCCGGCATTATTTCTGGATGATGACGGTAAGATTTTTCTCTATCATGGTTCCAGTAATCTGTATCCCATTTACGGATGGGAAATTGACCGGAAAACTTTGCAGCCGATCGGCGAACACAAAGAGCTGATCAAACTGCATGATGATATACACGGCTGGGAGCGATTCGGCGAATACAACGACAATAATTTTCTGAACCCTTTTATTGAAGGCGCCTGGATGACTAAACATCACGGAAAATATTATTTACAATATGGAGGTCCGGGTACGGAGATCAGGGGTTATGGCGACGGCGTATACATGGCTGACCATCCCATGGGTCCTTTTACCTATCAGGCGAGTAATCCGTTTTCGTATAAACCCGGCGGTTTTGCACGGGGTGCGGGTCATGGATCCACCTACCAGGATCCTTTTGGAAACTGGTGGCATATATCCACGATGGTTGTGAATATGAAAAACAATTTTGAAAGAAGACTGGGCATATGGCCGGCGGGTTTTGATGGCGACGATATCCTGTATTCCAATACTGCTTTTGGTGATTACCCGCAATTCCTTCCGGCAGAAAAAAAAGATCATCTGCATGGAAATTTTACGGGGTGGATGTTGTTGAACTATGATAAACCCGTGCAGGTTTCCTCCACATTCGGCGCATATACCGCCAACAATGCTGTGGATGAAGACATCCGGACCTATTGGAGTGCGGCTTCCGGAGCAGCACATGAATGGATACAAACAGACCTGGGTGCGGTGAGCACCGTTCATGCGGTTCAAATCAACTATGCTGACCAGGACGTCGATTCATCTTTTCTGGGAAAAATCCCCGGTTTGTATCATCAATATATTCTTTGGGAATCTATAGATGGCAAAACCTGGCATATCCTGGCCGACAAAAGCCGGAACCACACGGATATTCCGCATGAATACCTCGAACTATCCAAACCAGTCCGCACACGTTTTATAAAAATGGAAAACATACACATGCCAACCGGTAAATTTGCCATCAGCGGACTGCGTGTTTTTGGAAAAGGAGCAGGAGAAAAACCGGATACCGTAAAACAGTTCATCGTTTTACGCAGTGAGAATGATCCACGCAACGCGCTCATTAAATGGATCACTGTAAATGAGGCAACGGGGTATAATATTTATTGGGGCATTGCGCCTGATAAATTATATAATAATGTGATGGTCTATAACGACAACCAGTATTATTTTAAACCGATGGACAAAGGACGAACTTATTATTTCTCGATAGAATCTTTCAACGAAAACGGCATTTCAGAAAAAACAAAACCGGTTGAAGTAAAAGCACCGGAATCAGCACCATGATCTTTTCATAAAAACTAACAAACATGAGATTTTATAAACATCTTCTTTTTATCGTTTGCATTTTTGCATCTGTTCGAAGTTTCGCGCAACCCTTTGCTGACGAGATACAGGCGTTTAAAAATCAGGATAAAATAAATCCGCCGCCGGCCAATGCGATTCTCTTTGTCGGCAGCTCTTCTTTCCGGAAATGGACGGACATAAACAATTACTTTCCGGGTTTTACCATTATTAACAGAGGATTCGGCGGATCGACCTTTCCGGATGTGATCCGGTATGTAAATGATATTATCATTCCCTATCATCCGAAACAGGTAGTGATTTATTGCGGTGATAATGATCTTGCGTCTTCTGATGCAATTACAGCGGACTCTGTATTTGAACGGTTCAGGGTTTTATTCGAAGCGATCCGGGTTGGACTGCCCGGCGAGAATATCGTATATGTTTCCATCAAGCCGAGTCCGAGCAGGCTCAGGTTAAAAGAAAAAATGGAACAGGCCAACACGCTCATCCAGACTTTTCTATCCATTATACCCAATACAGCATTCGTAGATGTGTATCATAAAATGCTGAACCCGGATGGTACTGTCATGACAGATATTTTTCTGGAGGATAATCTGCACATGAATGCAAAAGGTTACGCGATCTGGCAAAAAGAAATTTTTCCCTACTTATCAAAATAAACCAACATGAAAAAGGTTCTGACGATTTTTATAATGCTGATCTCTGTGAGTCTGACGCGGGCACAGGATGCCAAAATGAATGATTTCATTTCCAAACTGATGGCCAGGATGACCGTTGAAGAAAAAATCGGCCAGCTCAATCTCGTTATTCCCGGCGGTGCTGTTACGGGTACTGTAGTCAGTAAAAATGTGAACGATAAAATCCGCGCAGGAAATGTGGGTGGTTTGTTTGGCATCACGGGTCCGGATAAGGTCAGACAGGCACAGGATATTGCAGTGAAAGATTCCCGTTTGCATATACCGCTGATTTTCGGTCTGGACGTGATACATGGTCACCGGACGATGTTCCCGATTCCATTAGGTCTCTCCTGCACCTGGGATATGGATCTGATTGAAAAAACAGCAAGGACTGCTGCGCGTGAAGCCAGTGCTGATGGCCTCGCCTGGGCTTTTTCTCCTATGGTTGACATCGCCCGTGATCCGCGCTGGGGAAGGGTTTCAGAAGGATCGGGCGAAGACCCTTATCTGGGTTCCCAAATAGCTGCCGCCATCGTACATGGATATCAGGGGAAAGATCTGAACAATAATGAAACGGTAATGGCCTGTGTAAAACACTTTGCATTATACGGTGGCGCAGAAGGCGGACGTGAATACAATACGGTTGATATGAGCCGGATTAAAATGTTTCAATACTACCTGCCTCCCTATAAGGCCGCCATCGATGCGGGTTGTGCTTCTGTGATGAGCTCCTTCAATGAAATTGATGGTATACCGGCCACGGGTAACCGATGGCTGCTGACGGATTTGCTGCGCAATCAATGGAAATTTAATGGTCTGGTCGTTTCAGACTATACTTCGCTGAGTGAAATGGAAGCGCATGGTATGGGCGACATATCAACGGTATCTGCGCTCGCGTTGCACGCCGGGCTCGATATGGATATGGTGAGTGAAGGATATCTGAACACATTGAAAAAATCTTTTCAATCGGGGAAAATAACACAGAAAGAAATTGATCAGGCCTGCCGCCGCATTCTGGAAGCAAAATATAAACTGGGATTGTTTAAAGATCCTTATAACAGAATGAATGCAGACAGAGCCGTGAAGGAACTGCTATCACCGGATAATCGTAAAATGTCACGCGAGGTAGCTGCGCATAGTTTTGTATTACTGAAAAATAATAATCAGTTATTACCATTAAAAAAATCCGGCACTATAGCGCTGGTGGGTCCGCTGGCGGATAATCACCGGAATATGCTGGGCACCTGGTCGGTATCGGGCGATCCATCAAAATCTGTTACCGTGATGGAAGGAATAAAAAATGTGGCTCATGACGTAAATATCGTTTACGCCAAAGGAGCGAATATCTCGGACGATACGATGCTTGTATTCCGCACCAATAAATTGGGCATCGAGATTGAACCGGAAACAAGAACTGCGGAAGCCATGATTGACGAGGCGGTTGCTGCGGCCAACAAATCAGATGTGGTGGTAGCAGTGGTTGGGGAAGCCGCCGATATGAGTGGCGAATCCGCCAGCCGCGGTGAAATCACGATCCCTGAAAGCCAGGAGAATTTATTGAAGGCGCTTGTGAAAACAGGTAAGCCGGTTGTTGTTGTATTATTTAATGGCAGACCGCTTATTCTGAAATGGGAGAATGATCATGTGGGTGCGATACTCGATGCCTGGTTTCCGGGCACGGAAGCCGGCCATGCGATCGCAGATGTTTTATTCGGCGATTATAATCCTTCCGGAAAACTATCGATGACGTTCCCGGTGAGCCAGGGACAGATTCCCATTTATTACAACGCAAAAAATACAGGCCGCCCTTATACTACCGGTGATCCGAATACGAAATTCAAATCAGACTATCTCGACATGTCCAATGATCCCCTGTATCCTTTCGGTTATGGTTTGAGTTACACAAAATTTGATTACAGTCCGATTTCTCTGAATACACCAGCCATTTCACCTTCCGCGCCTATAACGGTCAAACTAACGGTCACCAATAGTGGAAATTATGACGGGGAAGAAACCGCGCAGCTGTATATCAGGGATATGGTTGCATCCGTTACACAACCCGTGAAAGAATTGAAAAAATTCCAGAAGGTATATCTGAAAAAAGGCGAAAGCAAAGAAATCAGTTTTAGTCTGACGACGAAGGATCTTGAATATGTGAACAGTGATCTGAAATGGGTGTATGATCCGGGTGCATTTAAAATTATGGTGGGTGGTAATTCGCGCGATGTTGTATCTGCGGACCTTACAGGTTTGGAGCCTAATGCACAAAGCGTAAAGCCTAAAACTGGTTTGAAACAAAAAGCAAAAGACTAGTCAAGCCTAAAGCCGAAAGCCTAAAGCCCAAAACTGAGAATGAAAATGAGTGTTAATGAGTAATAAATAATTTTATATAAAAATTTCTAAATCGGACTTGAAATTTAAACTCTAAAACCTTACTGGTTTTAGGCTTTGAGCTTTGGGCTTTAGACATAAAAAATGGAAAATATAAAAAATATAATCTTCGATTTAGGCGGTGTGATCATGGACATCGACGTGAAACAAACCCTGCAAGGCCTTTTCGAAGTTGGGAATAAAAAATATCGAGAACTATTTCGGTCATGGTTTCGCCGCTTCTTTTTTCAGCGACCATGAAGCCGGCAGGATTTCGGATGAAGAATTTCTAAAGGAAATAAAAAAGCTTCTTACCGAGGAAGCAGATGATAACACCGTGGAGATTACTGACGAAGCTGTCATTGACGCATGGAACGCCCTGCTGCTTCACTTTCCTCCGGAAAGGATTTCCCTGCTCAAAGAAATCAAAACCCGGTACCGGCTTTTCCTTTTCAGTAATACGAACGCCATTCATTATAATAAATTCGCCGAGATCTACCGGAATTCCTTTAGCGGCGAGCTGGAAGATCTTTTTGAAAAGGCCTATTTCTCTCATTCCCTGGGTCATCGCAAACCCGACACCGGCGGATTTGAACTGATTATCCGGGAAAACGGCCTGGATCCGAAACAAACGCTTTTCGTGGACGATGCCTTTATCAATGTGGAAGGAGCGCTAAAGACGGGGCTAAAAGGGCTTTACCTGCCGCCGGGGTTCTTTATAACGGATATTCGCTGGTGAGGTTTCGTTGACGGTTGACGGTTGGCGGTTGACGGTTGGCGGTTGACGGTTGACGGTTGGCCCACCTTCGCTGAAGCTTCGGTGGCGAGGCAAAGTTCCACTTCCAGACTTCCAGTCTTCCATACTTCCACACTGTAAATTCTGGCCGTAGGCCAGAATTTACTTGACTTCCTCAAAATCAATGTATTCTCCCACTTTTGGAGTTCCGGAATGTGCGCCATTACGATGTTCGTTAGGCGTTGGGCCTTGGGCGTTGGGCGTTGAACGTTGGGCGTTATGCGTTGAGCGTTGAGCGTTGGGCGTTGGACCGTTCTCCTGAGCCTGCTTATTCATATTAGTGAACTGCTGGCGCACATGACTGGTTGTTCTGATCACCGGAATCAGGAAGCCGGCGATAAACCGGTAAAGCAGGTAAATTAATATGGCGAGTACAAAAACATTCATGTCATACAAAATTAATGCAGTAACGACAATAACACTGTTAAAACCTAAGGGCAAATTAAATACCATATTTGGGAGGAATCGAATAAAACCGTTAAATTTGCAGCCGGTATAGTGAAACAACAGGAAGGGAACGCAATCGTTCCCTTCTTCTTTTCGTATGGACAAGGAAATCCAAATTGAAAGCATTCGGAGAATGATCGGGGAAATCCTCGAAGAAGAGCCGGTTTATTTCCTGGTAGATCTTCGGATCAAGCCAACAAATAATATAAAGGTTTTTCTGGACGGAGATTCCGGCATCACAATTGAGAAATGTGTACAGGTAAACCGAAAGCTCTATAAGAAACTGGAAGAGGCAGCTATGTTTCCTGAAGGTGATTTTTCACTGGAAGTATCTTCTGCCGGATTGGATGAGCCACTCAAATTATTACGCCAGTATAAAAAGAATATTGGCCGGCAGGTGGAGGTTCATTTCCAGGACGGATCGCAGAAAGAAGGACAGCTGACGGCAGTAAATGAAGAAGGGATTGTGCTGGAAGAGACAACTGGCAAGGTTTCCAACGGGAAATTGCAATCGAAGAAGAAAGAGATCAGTTCACATAGTTATTTATTCAACAATATAAAATCAACAAAGATCCAGATTGTTTTTTAACTGGATAAAAAAAGGAACGCCATGGCAAGTATCAATTTAATCGAAGCTTTCCAGGACTTTAAGGAAGCCGAAAATATTGACCGTCCTACCATGATGAAAGTGGTAGAAGATGTATTTAAAACCCTGTTGCGTAAAAAATACGGGAGTGATGAGAATTTTGACGTAATTGTGAATGCCGAAAAGGGAGACCTTGAAATCATGCGCAGACGTACAATTGTGGAGAATGGAGCAGTGGAAGATCCCCTGGCACAGATAGCCTACAGCGATGCGGTTAAACTGGAACCGGATTATGAAGTGGGAGAAGACCTCTATGAAGAAATTGAGATCCTCGATTTCGGACGCCGGGCAATCCTGGCGGCAAAACAAACCCTGGCCAGCCGTATCGGTGACCTGAAAAAGAATGTACTCGTCAAAAAGTACAGCGAACGTATTGGCGAAATCATCAATGCGGAAGTATACCAGGTATGGAAAAAAGAAATTCTGCTGCTGGACGAAGAAGGCAATGAGCTGATTCTTCCCAAGTCAGAACAGATACCCCAGGATTATTTCAAAAAAGGAGAAAGCATCCGGTCCGTGGTGAAGAAAGTAGACATGAAGAATAATTCACCGGTTATCATACTTTCCCGTACCAGTCCTTTATTTCTGTCCAAGCTGCTTGAGATAGAAGTGCCGGAAATATTCGACGGTCTGATCGTTATCAAGAAAATTGTACGTGAACCCGGTGAAAGAGCGAAAGTGGCCGTAGAATCCTATGACGATCGTATTGACCCGGTAGGAGCCTGCGTGGGTATGAAGGGCAGCCGTATCCACGGTATCGTGCGCGAGCTGAAAAATGAAAATATTGATGTTATCAATTATACAAATAATATTCAGTTGCTGCTGCAACGTTCGCTGACGCCATCCAAGATTACGAGTATGGATATAGACAGCGAAAAGATGCATGTAAATGTCTATTTAAAACCGGATCAGGTTTCACTGGCCATCGGAAGGAAGGGAGTGAATATTAAACTGGCCCAGGAGTTGACAGGATATTCCATCGATGTATTCCGTGACAATGAAGGTGAGACCACAGAATTTGATATCGATCTGGATGAATTCAGTGATGAAATCGAAACATGGATCATTGATGAACTGAAAAGAATCGGTTGCGATACAGCCCATAGTGTACTGGATTTGTCGGTAGAAGAGCTGGAACGCAGAACTGACCTGGAAAAAGAAACGATAGAAGAAGTACGTCGGGTACTGAAAGAAGAATTCGAAAAAGAATAAACCTATAATCATGATTTTATGATTACGGGAGTTCTTCATTATAAATTATTTATAACAACATGACGCTGGTCCATGGACGGACCGGCAGTTCATGGACACAATTCATATGGCAGAAACGACATCACCACGTTTAATGGCAGCAGCCAAGGAATTCAACATCGGCAAGGAAACGCTGGTGGACTTCCTGGTAGGCAAGGGGTTTAGTAAGGACGATCTGAAACCAACCGCCAAGCTTACCGACGAAATGTACCGGTCCCTCCAACAGGAATTCCAGGGAGACAAAGTAGCTAAGATCAAAAGTAACCAGATTGATCTTCCGAAAGGAAGTGTAGAGGCCAAACGCAAGAAAGAGGATGAAACTGTTCTCTTCCGGAAAGGTCCGGAAAAGAAACCGGTAAAAGAAGAACCGGTTCCTGTGGTCGTTGAAGAAGTAAAACCGGTCGTCATTGCAAAGGTTGAAGAACCTAAAAAGGAACCGGAAACGATCAAAATCGAAGCGCCTGAATTAGAAGGTCCGAAAATCATCGATAAAATAGATCTCTCCCAGATCGATTCTTCCACCAGGCCAAAGAAAACAGTAAAGAAAAAGGAACCTGAAGAAAAGGTGGTTGTTCCGGAAGAAAAACCCGTTGTACCTGTTGAGAAACCTGAAGAAATCATTGCAGAAGTCGCCGTTCCCGAGGTTGAGAAGGAAGAAGAAGCAAACATTGAGAACATCCTGGTTGACAAGATTGAAGGGCCGCGTATTCTGGGCAAAATAGACCTGCCCGTTGAAACGGAAAAGCCCAAACAGCTGGATGAGAAAAGGAAAAGAAAACGTATTCCCATCGAAAAGAGGGAAGGCGGAAATAATAATGGTAAACCGTCAGGCACCGGAACACCTGTGCAACGGGAACCAACACGTCCGAGCAGTGGTGCGAAACCGATTCTGCGTCGTGATCTCCGTTCACCAGCCAGTGCTACGAACCGCAGTGCGGCTACTCCCCGCGACCAGAAAGAAATTGATAAGAAAGAAATTCAGGAAAAGATCCGTGAAACCCAGGCCAAGCTGGCCGGAACAGGTGGGCGCGGAAGAGGCAGTAAGGCAAAATACCGCCGGGCACGCAGGGAAGAAAATGCGGAAGCCAGCGGAAGCGAACAGCAGGAGAGCACCAAACTTCAGGTTACTGAGTTTATCAGTGTGAGTGAGCTGGCCAACCTGATCGATGTGAGTTATGCCGATATCATCAGTAAATGTATGAGTCTGGGCATGATGGTGTCCATCAACCAGCGCCTGGAAGCTGATGTGATTGAACTGGTAGCCGGTGAATTTGGATATACGGTTGAATTCATCGGAATTGACGATGCACTGGAGCTGGAAGAAGATGAAGTTGTTGATACGCCCGAGGATCTGCTGCCGCGTTCTCCGGTGGTTACCATCATGGGTCATGTGGATCATGGTAAGACCTCATTACTGGATTTTATCCGCGTTGCCAATGTGGTTGCGGGTGAAGCCGGTGGTATCACACAGCATATTGGTGCTTACCAGGTTACGACGGCAAACGGTAAAAAAATCACCTTCCTGGATACGCCGGGTCACGAAGCCTTTACGGCCATGCGTGCCCGTGGTGCCAAGGCTGCGGATATTGCGATCATCGTGATCGCAGCCGATGATGCCATCATGCCACAAACCAAAGAAGCGATATCGCATGCCCAGGCGGCGAATCTGCCGATGGTTTTTGCCATCAATAAAATTGACAAGGAAGGAGCAAATCCTGAAAAAATAAAGGAACAACTCGCGGGTATGAACATCCTGGTGGAAGACTGGGGTGGTAAGTACCAGAGCCAGGAGATTTCTGCCAAAAAGGGTCTGAATGTGGATCTTTTACTGGAAAAAATCCTTCTGGAAGCAGAAATTCTTGATCTGAAATCCAATCCGAAACGGGAAGCATCCGGTACGGTGATAGAAGCCTCCCTGGATAAAGGAAGGGGTTATGTGGCTACGGTGCTGGTTCAGGGCGGAACACTGAAAAGCGGAGACCTCGTGGTATCCGGTCAGTATTTCGGACGTATCAAGGCCATGTTTAATGAAAGGAATAAGAAAATTGAAGATGCGCCGCCATCCTCGCCGGTACTATTGCTTGGCCTGAATGGTGCTCCGCAGGCTGGTGAAAAATTCAAGGTTTTTGCAGATGAAGCAGAAGCTAAGGAAACCGCCAACAGACGGGGTCAGCTGGCACGCGAACAGGGTATTCGGACCAAGAAACATATCACGCTGGATGAAATCGGTCGTCGACTGGCACTGGGTAACTTTAAGGAACTGAATCTGATTCTGAAAGGTGATGTGGATGGATCGGTAGAAGCACTGAGCGATTCACTTCAGAAACTCTCCACCGAAGAAATAGCCGTAAAAGTGGTTCATAAAGCAGTGGGTGCGATTACCGAAAGTGATGTTCTTCTTGCAACAGCATCCGATGCGGTTGTGGTTGGATTTAACGTCCGGCCTTCTGTTCAGGCGGCGAGACTGGCTGAAAATGAAGGGGTGCAAATCAAAACATACTCCATTATTTATAATGCGATCGAAGAAGTGAAGAGCGCGATGGAAGGGATGCTGGAGCCGAAGATCCAGGAAAAAGTCGTTGCCAATGTCGAAATCAGAAACGTATTCAAATTCGACAAAGCGACGGTTGCCGGTTGTTATGTACTGGATGGAAAAATTTACCGGAATTCAAAGATCCGGCTGGTTCGCGACGGTATTGTGGTCTATCCGATCGGAGAAGGTGCAACGGCAGAACTGGCATCCCTGAAAAGATTTAAGGATGATGTGAAAGAAGTACCATCAGGCATGGAATGCGGTATCGTTATAAAAAATTATACCGACTATCATGTAGGAGATATTGTTGAGGCATATGAGGAAGAAGAAGTGAAACGAACGCTATAATTGTTAATTGTTAATTGTCAATTGTTAATTATTGTCCTAATTGACAATGAACAATTGACAATTGACAATTAGAGAATGTATTTTTGAAAACTTATGAAGAGATTAGTCTTTGCTGCTTTTTTCCTGCTGACCGCAGTTGTTACGTTTGCGCAGCAAAAAGTGGTGGCGGATAAAATTGTAGGAATAGTAGGTGATAAAATCGTTCTGAAATCAGAGATCTTTATTGCAAACGAAGATATAAAAAGGCAGGGTGGTCAGGAACAGGACCCCTGTCAGATTCTGGATGGAATGCTCGTTCAGAAGGCGCTGGTATTACAGGCTGAAAAAGATTCCATCCCCGTAACAGAGGATGAAATTGATGCAGAAATAGACCAGAAAATACGCTATTTCATTTCACAATACGGTAGCAAGGAAGCCCTGGAACAGGTGGCCGGCCGGACTGTGTACCAGATGAGGGAAGAATTCCGCCAGCCCATCAAGGAACAGCGTATGGCTTCCGGCATGCGGGCAAAAATTGTGGAAGGCATTAAAATTACTCCGACAGAAGTAAAGGAGTATTACGAAAAGATACCCAAGGACAGTCTCCTGTTTTATGAATCCGAACTACAGATCGGACAGATCGTAGTTTATCCCAAAGCGAGCCGTGATATTGAACTCCTGGCCATCGAAGAGCTGAACGGATACAAAGCGGATGTGGAAAGTGGTCACAAAAAATTTGAATCCCTTGCTACTTTGTATTCGGATGATCCCGGAAGTAAGGACAAGGGTGGCATGTACCAGGTCAACCGCCTTGAAAAGCAATGGGATCCTGTTTTCCTTTCAGCGGCTTTTCGTCTGAAAGACGGACAGATTTCACCTGTTATTAAGACCCGCTTCGGTTATCATATCATTCAAATGGTTAGCCGGAACGGCGATGATGCGGTCATCCGGCACATCCTTCGCATACCTCAGATCACACAGCCTGAAATCAATACGGCAAAAGAAAAACTGGATTCCGTACGTCTGCAGCTGGTCAACGGCACCATTGGTTTTGGAGAAGCAGTGGCAAAATACAGCGATGACGAGAATGCGAAATTCACTGCCGGTGTTCTGATGGCAAAGGATGGTTCGAATTACCTGAAAATAGATGAACTGGATAAGGAAATGGTTTTGCTCCTTAAGAAGGCCAATCTGAGTTCAGGACAGTATTCACAGCCTACCGTCTTTACCGATGAAAGGGGTAAAAAAGGCGTCCGGGTTGTCTATTTAATTTCGAAATCCGAGCCTCATCGTGAAAACCTGAGGGATGACTACAACCGGATTTCCCAGCGGGCGCTGGAACAAAAAAAGAACAGAGTTTTGCAATCCTGGTTCCAAAGCCGGATTTCAACATACTATATCATGATCGACGGCGATTATCGCAATTGCGGAAATCTTTCAAAATGGCAAACCCGCCAGTTTACCGGCTCAAATTAATGAGCTAGGACAAGAAATCAGAAAAATCAGTATACAGGGGGGTCTGTTTTCGTCCGGTTTATAGTATATTACAATTACCTAACCCCCTCCATGCAGTTCATGAGTCCAGTTAATGCCATTGAAAACACGCCGGATATGATTAAGATTTTGATAGCTGATGACCACAAACTGATCAGGGAAACCTGGACTTATATATTAAACAGGGACTCCCGGTTTAAAGTTGTCGGCTCCTGTTCCAACTCCGAAGAAGCGGTTAAAATGACTGAAGAAATTCATCCGAATGTCGTGCTGATGGATATCAATATGGTTCCCTTTTCCGGTATCGAAGCGACCCGGCAGATTCGTGCACTTTCTCCTGAAACCCGCGTAATCGGCGTTACCATGCATTCACAGCCCGCTTTTGCAAAGAAAATGCTTCAGTTTGGTGCGAGTGGCTATGTAACAAAAAATTCTTCCCGTGAGGAAATGGTCACGGCAATTCTGGAAGTATCCAAAGGAAACCAGTTTCTGTGCGAAGAGATCAAAGACCTGATTTCTGAAAATACGAAGGAAGATCAGGCCACCGGCACAGCGGTTAATACACTGACCGAAAGAGAAATGGACGTCATTAACCTGATTCGCCAGGGTAGTTCCTCCAAGGATATTTCACTAAAGCTTGAAATTTCCATCAAAACAGTGGAAGTACACCGCCATAATATTCTTAAAAAGCTGAAACTCAAAAATGCAGCTTCCCTCATACACTTTATGAATACCAGCTCGATGGTGATATAACGTTGATGGTTGACGGTTGACGGTTGACGGTTGACGGTTGGCGGTTGGCGGCCTGCCCCGCGGAATGCGGGGTTGGCGGTTGACAGTTGTTAGTTGTTAGTTGTTAGTTGTTAGTTAGTCGTTTAGAGAGTTAGCAGTTAAATAAGTTTGTTAAAATTCTGCACTTCCACACTTCCAGTCTTCCACACTTCCATACTTGTTCAATACTTGCTTAAATTGAATTAACTTTGCGCTTCACTTTCGTTTAGGCGGGTTTCCTGTTGGATTCCGTCACTAAAAAAAGCAAATTGAGCGACGAAATAAAACATGAATGCGGATTGGCGTTCATAAGACTTCGCAAACCTTTCTCCTTTTATCTCCAGAAATATGGTACGGCATTGTATGGCTTGAATAAGCTCTACCTGCTTATGGAAAAACAACATAACCGCGGCCAGGATGGTGCGGGTGTTGCGTCTGTAAAGCTGAATATAGAACCCGGCCATCCTTTCCTGCACCGCATACGCAGCAACAACAATCAGCCGATTGCCGATATATTCTCAAAGATTAATGAAGAAGTAAAAGACCTGGAAAAATATCAACCCGATATTATCAAACATCCCGGTCTTTTAAAAGGTCATATATCCGTCATGGGGGAGCTGCTTCTTGGGCATCTCCGTTATGGAACCCAGGGAAAAAACAATGTTGAATTCTGTCATCCTTTTATAAAAAGAGATACGATCCCCACCCGTAATCTCGCACTGGCCGGCAATTTCAACCTGGTAAACACAGACGAACTTTTCGCATTGATAAATATCGAGCCCGGAGAATTTCAGAAACAGAGCGACCTGGCGGCCATGATGGAAGTAATACATCATTACATTGTAGAAGCAGATGAAAATCAACCTGAAGAACTGGATTTGAAACGTGTTCTGAAAAAAGCGCTTCCATTATTCGACGGCGGATTTACAGTTGGCGGCCTGGTGGGTAACGGAGACGGATTCGTTTTCCGTGATGCACATGGCATCCGTCCGGCATATTATTTTGCCAATGATGAAATCATCATTGCTGCATCCGAGCGTTCAGCCATACGAACCGTTTTTAATGTAGGAGAAAATGAAGTCCTGGAGTTGATGCCAGGCACTGCTCTGATCGCAAAATCAGACGGCAGGTTTTCGGTAGAGCAAATTATTCCGGCTAAAGAACGCCGTGCCTGTAGTTTTGAACGAATTTATTTTTCCAGGGGGAGTGATGAAAAAATCTACAGGGAAAGAATTGCACTTGGTTACAATCTGAGCGAACAGATTCTGAATTCTGTTAATCACGATTTGAAAAACAGCATATTTTCTTTTATTCCCAATACAGCCGAAGTTGCTTTCTATGGTATGTGGAAGGGGCTGGATGATTATCTGAAAAAAGTCATGATCGACCGGATCATGTCCTGGGGAAATGATCTGACAGAAGAAAAGCTTTCGCAAATGATCAACCGGAAAATCCGGATTGAGAAAATTGCTACCAAGGACGTAAAGATGAGAACGTTCATTACTGCTGATGCCAGTCGCAATGAAATGGTCCAGCATGTTTATGATATCACGTACGGTACCGTGCAAAAAGATGTGGATACGCTGGTGGTGATCGATGATTCCATCGTCCGCGGAACCACTTTGCGGGAGAGTATTGTGCGCATGCTGGCCAGGCTCGAACCTAAAAAAATAATTATTGTTTCTTCGGCGCCGCAGATCCGCTATCCGGATTGCTATGGTATCGATATGAGCAAACTGGGTGATTTTATTGCATTCCGTGCAGCTATAACGCTCATGCATGAACGCAAAAAAGAAAAGTGCCTGACGGATATGTACGATCATTGCAAGGAACTGGAACGTCTGGGGCAACTGCACACAGAGAATATCGTGCGTCAGGTATACAAGCCGTTTACTACCCAGGAAATTTCTGATAAAATAGCAGAACTGATTACCCCGCCGGATATTAAAACACCGGTTCAGGTGATATATCAGACCATCGAATCTCTTCACGAAGCCTGCCCGACCAATACCGGCGACTGGTATTTCACGGGCAACTATCCCACACCTGGTGGCAACCGGGTCGTGAATCGGGCATTCATTAATTATATGGAAGGGAAGAATGTCAGGGGATACTAAAATCTCATTTTCTTACTCTAATTCTCACAACGTATTTTCAGCTTTGTAGTGGTGAGCGTGACAGGCTGGAAAATGCAGGAATTCAAAGTGAAGTATAGAGATGTGTTTCAGATTACGCGTCAGGGATTGCGCGTAAATTCAGCAAGATTTTCTAAAGTAGACATCATGCCTTTATGATGATCTTCCGGCCTGATACCGGCAGGCACGTTCCCTGCCGTAAACGTTACCTCGGTACCCCCGGATACCGGAACCAGGGTAGTCGTTATGATCATTTCGCCGGCGAATGCAGGATCACCGGACTCAAACTCTACCAGTTCCACAATCCGCTTGTCCGGAACCAGTTCAAGAAAACGGCCGTGAAAAATATCTGCATGATCGGAAGTTTTACCAGCTACTTCGTGATGCGTTGTTGTATAATCAAATGACATCCGAAAGCTTCCGCCTTCGAAAGGATTAAAGTCATACACATGGCATGTCATGCCTTTGGGTGGTCGCCATGCAGCCACTGCTTCAGGGTCCAGGAATGCCCTGTAAATGACTTGTGGAGCGGATCTGATGATCGCTGAGGCGGTATCCGTTCTTTTGTCGGGAGATGTATTCAGCAAGAGACTATTTCTTTCCAATAATTAATCAAAAATTAAACCGGTCGATTATAAACTCGGGTTGGATGGTCAATTACCGTGTTTTACGTATGACCGTAATTTCCGCATTACCATGTTATGCCGCGCGTACGAAATCATCTTACATTCTTCACTTTGAATTCCTATCCCGCATGTGCGGGGGATGGAAATAGGATGTGAAGATGAAAGTCTCCGTAATAAACACAAAAAAAGGTCCCCAAAAATGGGGACCTCTAAAATGATTTCGTATGAAAAAAAGCTTAGCCTTTTTTGGTTTCGAGCAGATTGAAGAACTGATCCAACAGTGGGAGGATCACGATTCTTGTGCGGCGGTTAGCTGCACGGCCATCTTTTGTATCATTCGGCATTAACGGAACATATTCGCCACGACCAGCTGCAGTCATTTTTGCAGGCGGTATACCGTATGTTTTATCCAGGATGCGAACAACAGAAGTAGCACGTTTAACACTCAGATCCCAGTTGTCCATCAAAACGCCTGATCTAAATGGTTTGTTATCAGTGTTTCCTTCAACCATGAATTCAACATCCGGCTGATTTTTCAGAACAGCAGCAACCTTTGCAAGAACAACTTTTGCGTTTTTCGAAACGGTAAAGCTTCCGCTGTTGAACAGCATCTTGTCGGAGATATCGATGAAAACTACACCTTTTTCGATTTTGATGTTTACATCAGAATCGTTGGCGTTTCCTACAGCACCCTTGAGGTTCATGACGAGCGCCATGTTCATCGAGTCTTTGTGTGCCATAGCAGACTGAAGATCGCGGATATATGCGTCTTTCGAGCCTATATTCTCAAGCGACTTCTTGATGCTTTCTGCCTGTGAACCGGAAATCACTGACATGTCTTCCAGTTGTTTCAGGGCCTGAGTATTGTTTTCTCTCAGGAAAGCAACTTGTTTGTTTAATTCGTCTATCTGTCCCTGTAAGCCTGTGTTCTTTGACGTAAGGCTTGCAGTCTGATCGTTACATGTCTTCAATTCACCCTGAAGTTTTGCATATTCAGCGCTTAATGAATCAAAGCGGGCCTGCATTTTGGCCTGCATTTCTTTAAATTTTTTGGTGCTCACACAGGAGAACATCAACAGTGACGAAACAGAGAAAAGTAGAATGTACCTAAGCTTCATAAGAATCATTTTAAGAAGAGTTAATGAATAATCGATATACTTAAAAATATATAACGCACACAGCAATTGTTGTACCAATCCGCTGGTAGTGCACTTTTTACTTGATAAATACAGTTTTGATGAATACGATAAAGGGATGCATAAGGTAGGAAATACGGGTGGCAAGCAGTTTAGTCCGGCGAAGATATGTGAAAAAATAAATTCCAAGCATTTCTGTACTTAAAATTATTTTGACCTTATTTCCTTAATTAATGAATTGCTTAGCTTTAGCACCCAAAATTATTTGCATGAAATTTTTCGTCTACGTGTTTCTATTTACGTCCTGTATAATTTCATCCTGCAAACTCATGCAATCCGACAGGTCAATACCTGATAATAAGGACTTTGGGAAGGTTCTCGATGATTATTTCAACGACCGGATGAAATATTTTCCTGTAGAAGCTACGCAAAACGGTGATCAACGCTATAACGATCAGCTGCCTGTGGATTTTACGGATAGTTATCTCGATACCCTGAGAAATTTTTATGGTGATTACTTACAGAAGATACTTGTTTTTGACCGGGACAAACTCAACAGGAATGACCAGATCAGTTATGATGTTCTTTACAGGGAACTGAAAATGGATATTGAAGGAATTGACCTGCATCTGGCCATTAACAATGTTACAATGCCGAATGTCCAGTATATGCCCTTTAACCAATTTGAAGGGATTCCGCTGTTCCTGGGCCAGATGGGAAGTGGTACAGGCATACAACCATTTAAAACCGTTGAGGACTATCAAAAATGGATTGTAAGAGCCGGCAGGTTCCAGGCCTGGACTGACAGTGCCATCGTGTATTTCAGAAAAGGTCTATTGAACGGGTATATTCTTCCACGTTGCCTTGTAGAAAAAATGATTCCGGAAATGCAGAATATGGCGGTAACAGATACTGCAAAAAACATTTTTTATACACCCATTCACCTGATGCCCGCTTCGTTTAGCAATGAGGATAAGCAAAAATTATCTGATCAGTTGGACGCACTGATTACCGGAACCCTGATACCTTCTTATCAGAAACTGGCTGTTTTCCTGCAAAACGAATACCTGCCCAAAAGCCGCAACAGCATAGGGTATGATGATTTACCAAATGGTGTTGCCTTGTACAAATACCTGATTCGTTACTGGACCACGACCAATAAGACTGCGGAAGAAATATATCAGACCGGACTTTCAGAAGTAAAAAGAATTCATGCTGAAATGGAACTGGTGAAAACGCAAACAGGTTTTCAGGGCGAACTGCCTGCATTTTTTACCTACATAAAAACCGATTCCCGTTTCACACCATACCAGTCTCCCGGGGAAGTTTTGGATGCTTTCAGAAAAATCCAGGCAACCATTGATCCAAACCTTAAAAAACTTTTTGGCCACACACCAAAAATGAAGTTTGAAATCCGCCAGACAGAAGCATTTCGTGCCGCCAGTGCAAGCGCAGAGTATATAGCCGGAGATCCGGGCGGAAGCAGACCTGGTGTGTTTTATGTTCCGATCCTCGATGCCCGCAAGTTTAATATCTCTTCCGGAATGGAATCACTTTTTCTGCATGAAGCCATTCCCGGTCATCATTATCAAAATTCTTTACAGATGGAAGATACTTTGCTTCCAAAGTTCAGAAGGTTTGCATGGTATGGCGCTTATGGTGAAGGTTGGGCATTGTATTCAGAATCGCTGGGTAAGGAATTGGGATTATATACCGACCCCATTCAATATATGGGCGCTCTGGGCGATGAGATGCACCGTGCTGTCCGTCTGGTTGTGGATGTAGGTATGCACCTGAAAAAAATGACGCGGGAACAGGCTATCAAATACATGATGGATAACGAACCGATCAGTGAACAGGGCGCCACGGCTGAAATTGAACGTTATATTGCCATTCCCGGTCAGGCACTCAGTTACAAAACCGGTGCGATGATGATTCGTGAATTGCGAACCCGATATACGAATGAATTGGGAAAGAGATTTCATATCGCTGCATACCATGACGAGGTTCTGAGCGACGGATGTTTGCCCCTGGAAATATTTGAAAGAAAAATGGATCTTTGGGAAATGAATCAGTAAATTTTCAATTTACCTGCTTCATATATCGGTAAAACATTTGCCTGATTGGGTTCCAGACAATAGCGAATATCTTTTTCCAATCCGTATGCCATCAGGCGTTTGAAATGGGAAGCATTATTTTCTTTCATAAATCCAAATAAATCACCTGATGCCTTTTCATAAAGGTTAACAGCGGCATGAGACGCGTCGCATTCTATGGTGAAATAATCCCGGATTTTCTCTATCACGGCACCGGCAAATAATGTGTCTTCGATATTTATCCGGTCTTTCCAGGCGGCGCAGGCAAGAATCACATTATTTTTTTGTTGCAGCAGATATTCAGTAACCGCGTTCAGGTTTGCGAAAGAACCTGTTACAATTTCCCGGGCACCCTTATCCAGCGCCATGTGCAGTAGACGTGTACCATTGGTTGTAGTGAGTACCAGGATTTTTCCCTGTATAAATGCGCGGCTGTACTCGAACGGGGAATTCCCATAACTAAGGCCTTCTGCAATCTTTCCGTCTCTTTCTCCTGCAGTGATACAGTTGATCTGACGGCCCAGTTCGATACATTTTGCGACACTGTCAACTGGTACAATATGTTTTGCTCCGTTGTATAATGCGGTTGCAATGGTTGAAGTGGCACGCAGCACATCAATGATTACCACCGTTGCCTGAGATACATTATACAAATGCAATAAAGCAGGGGAAAGTGAGGTATATAAGAATGGTTTTGTATTCGGCATCAGTTTCACAATAAATTCAATTAATATTTATCTCCTTGCTCCGGATCAGCAGCCGTATTAAGAAAGAAACGGAAGTTTGACAACACGGGCCTGTAAAAGTTTATCCCGGACCTTAATATAAATTTTTGCGTCGACATTAGAAAAAGTATCCCGTACATAACCCAAACCAATGGCCTTATTCATGGAAGGTGATTGTGTTCCTGAAGTAACTTCTCCAATAATAGCCCCTGAAAAATCCTTGATCTCATATCCATGACGGGGAATGCCTTTATCCAGCATTTCAAATCCAACCAGTTTTTTTTGTATACCCTTCTTCTTTTTTTCTTCTATTACTTCACGGCCTACGAATGGTTTTGTAAAACGGGTAATCCATCCCAATCCTGCTTCCAACGGAGAAGTGTTGTCGTCTATGTCATTGCCATATAAACAATAACCCATCTCCAGGCGCAGGGTATCACGTGCTGCCAGGCCGGCCGGTTTTATTCCAAATGATTTACCGGCATCGAAAATGGCTTCCCATATTTTATCGGCCGAATTGTTTTTATCTTCAAAATAAATTTCGACCCCTCCGGCTCCCGTATAACCGGTTGCACTGATCAGCACATTGTCCACCCCCGCAAAACTGCCTTTTACAAAATTGTAATATTTCAGGTTCATCAGATCCATCGATGTCAGAGGCTGCAAAATTTTTGTTGCATTCGGTCCCTGAACGGCCAGCAAACATGTTTTGGAAGAAATGTCTTCCAGTTTTACTTCTGTGTTATTTTTTTTGATCCACTTCCAGTCTTTTTCAATGTTGGCAGCATTCACCACCAGCATATATACATCATCTTTTTTAAGGCAGTATACAAGCAGGTCATCAATGATGCCACCGGTTGAATTCGGAAGACAGCTGTATTGAGCCTGACCCTCGGTGAGTTTGGAAGCATCATTGGATGTCAGGCTTTGTATTAAATCGAGAGCACCCGGCCCTTTCAGAATAAATTCACCCATATGACTCACATCAAAAACGCCTGCATTGTTGCGAACCGCCAGATGTTCATCATTGATACCCGAATAACTGATCGGCATATTATATCCTGCGAACTCAGCCATTTTTGCATTCAGTGCAAGATGTTTCTGTGTAAAAGGCGTGATCTTCATAACCGCTTGTAGTTTAAGAAACCGGGGGCGAAATTAAAACTTGCGCTGCAGGCAGCCAATAATAATATGGTCCCGGCTGTACCGCCAAAGGCGGCCATGACCCGGGACCATGTATCAGTTACAGGCTCGATCTAACTGAGGTTGGTCAGCAGAACCAGGGTTGCGCTGGACTCACTGGATTCGGCTTCCTTAATTCCAGGAGTTTTTGGAGGAACCGGCTCATTTAAAGTACGGGTTGTTTTTGGTTTATGATAACGGTAATCTCCCTTTGGATTTTTCTTCTGGGTACTGTCAGGTACCGAATTTCTGTCCATTTCTTCATCTTCGTTATTATATTTTCTGTTGGTTCTTTCAAGGCCGTGATCCGTCATTACATATTCTATGTTGGAATCCCAGGAACGATCGTGATCATCTGTGTATTCCCAATCCATGTTCACTCCGTTATTCTGCCGTTTCCTGTTCATGTTGAACCAATGGTAGTCGTCCAGGTTTTCTGAAAGAAAAATTCTTTTACCAACCGGCACTTTGATAACAACACGTACCTGCTGATTCCGGAATTGTTCTTTCGGGGTGATTGCAAATCCGCGGGCCAAAGATAACAGGCTGTCATGCTGATTAACATTGAAATTGATAGCAGAAGCGGTATTAAACGCTTCAGATGTGGTCTTGCCGCGGCTGAGTTTTTCGATATCCAGATGCCAACTGCTGTCCTCGCTTTTAATTACATCGATTCGCACATTATTCATAATTACGCTGTCGTCAGTAACATCAAAGAAAGGTCCTTTATGATGCCAGTTAATGCCCATCCAGTCGGACTCATAAAATTCAGCTCTGCTGTCATCCATTCTCACAATCATTTTTCCATTTGCAGGGGATGTTATGCTGACTTCAGTTTTTTCACCATTACGTGCATTGAAATTCCTGCTAAAATTTGCCAAAAGGAAAATAAAACTGATAAGGCCAATCACCCAGAGTCCGCCGAAAACATATCCTAGGTAATTACTACCGCGACGCACGCCGATGATACGACGGATTAGCCAGGTTAAGATACCGATAACAGGCAGGAGCAGAAACAGAATAAGCACACTCCAGGCCAAAATATTCTGCCAGAAACCATGGATAAAATAATTCTTCAACGGGAGAACTCCTGCTCCGGTAAACGTCAGGCCGATAAGGGCCATAACCAGTGCAAGTGTTATGATCACGGAGATAAATAAAAAGAATGCTTTAAAAAGAACACCGATGGCATGTCCTATTCCCTGACGGGGAACACTCGTATTTGAAAATTCCTTCCTTATATTGCCAGACCTGTTTTTCATTTCATTGCTAAACTGTTCCGCCCTTTCTTTTATTTCTCCCCCTACTACGGTTGCCTTTTGTCTAAAGCCTTCCAGGTCGCTCTTGATCGTATTCTTGATGGACTCGAGATCAATTTTTTCTCCCCGCATTTCCAGTTTTTCCGATGCAGTCCTGGCTTCAGGTAAAACTATCCAGAGTATGATATAAATGGTTGTTAACCCTCCACCAAAACCATTTGCAATGAAAGAAAAGGAATTATCAAAATCGAACCAGGCATGACGAAAAATCGCTCTTAGGACTCCCAGAATCAGTGGAAGACAAAATATCACACGGGGAATCCATATTTCTATATTAAAATAGGCTGCCAGCCCACTAGCTACTCCTCCGATCACCCGGTGATCAGGATCACGGAAAAGTCTCTTCCTGATATTCGTAACCGTTGATTTTGGTGGAAGCACGATCCACAAAATGAGATAAACCAATATTCCTGTTCCGAACCCGAGGGTAAGGAGGGCGAAAAGTATTCGCACGACAGAAGAATCTATTTTAAGATAAGCTGCTATACCACCACATATCCCGCCCAGCATCTTGTCGTTTTCTGAACGATACAGGCGGCGCGGTTCCTCTGTCGCGGCTTCTTCGGCGAATGAAGATGAAGTGCGGCTGCTGTTTCCGTTTGAAATACCGGGCTCGTCCTGGTCAAAATCTTCCGGACGACCCATGCTCGTGATGATTTCTTCTACGTCAGCATCTGTAATACAGGTTGCGCCTTTTTTAAGACGATCTGAAAAAAGTTCTGCAAAGCGGTTTTCAATATCGTTTACGATTTCGTCGCCGCCTTCTTCGCCTGCAAAATGTTTTTTCAGACTGTCAACGTATTTGCGCAATATATCATATGCTGTTTCTTCAATCGGGATAACCCGGCTGTGAAAATTTATGTTGATAATCTTTTTCATTTTTCGCTTATTTGGAGATTGTTAAGGTTGTTTATGGATTCTCTGCTCTTATTTCTGTTTTGTTTGCCAGGGCATCCACTGCGTTGGCGAGTTCTTTCCAGGTTGTTTCCAGCTCCCTGTAAAACGCCAGTCCCTTTTCGGTAAGGGAAAAATATTTCCGCGGGGGGCCGGAGTTACTTTCTACCCAGCGGTAGGTGAGCATATCCGCATTTTTCAATCTGGTAAGCAAAGGGTAAAGGGTTCCTTCCAGAATATTCAGATTGGCTGACCTCATTTCTTCGACGATATCCGAAGGATAAGCCTCTCCGCGCCTGATAATGGAAAGAATACAGAATTCCAGAATACCCTTACGCATCTGGCTCTGTGTGTTTTCTATATTCATTGTCTTGACATTTATCGGGTGATCCCCACCCGCAGTACAAATATAGAGAGTTATTTAGTACTATGCAAAACAAAGTACCATAGAAAGGTCAATACTTTTTATAGTATCCGAGAGCGTAAATCGTATATCATTGATTATTAGCAATATATAAATTAATAATCATCGGCAAGACTCAGAAATAAAATGTACGACGGTTATTTTCAGTGATGGGTGGGAACTTTTCATTGGACCATGAAACTTCGTTCATGGATCGACCAACCTACGTTCATCCATCTGTAAAATGTGCCTTTGATCGAAGGTTGATCGAAGGTTGAGCGGAGACTTGAGGCGGGAGGCAGGAGGCAGGAGGCGGGAGGCAGGAGGCGGGAGGCAGGAGGCAGGAGGCGGGAGGCGGGAGGCAGGAGGCGTGAGGCAGGAGGCGTGAGGCAGGAGGCGCGAGGCAGGACGGCGTTAGGCAGGAGGCAGGAGGCGCGGGATGCAAGACCCGGACATAGGGGGCAGGACGCGGGAGGCTGTAGACCGAAGGCCCGATGCGGAATGCTTGATTTTGGTGTCTTTCCCATTGCTACCCGCATCAAGCATCCTGCCTCCTGCCTCAGGCCCTAAAACTCCGCATTCTTGGGAGTACGCGGAAAAGGAATCACATCCCTGATATTGGTCATGCCAGTCACAAACTGAACCATACGTTCGAAGCCTAGCCCGAAACCAGCATGCGGAACGCTTCCAAACCGGCGGGAATCGAGGTACCACCACATTTGTTCAACGGGAATATGCATTTCCCTCATCCGGGCCTCGAGTACATCCAATCTTTCCTCTCTTTGTGATCCTCCTACGATCTCACCAATGCCCGGGGCCAGGATGTCCATCGCCGCGACCGTTTTGCCATCTTCATTCTGACGCATATAAAATGCCTTGATTTCTTTTGGATAGTCAGTCACGATAACGGGTTTCTTAAAATGCTTTTCCACGAGGTATCGTTCGTGTTCACTTTGCATGTCTGCACCCCAGAATAATTCATATTTGAATTTTTTCTTTTTATAAGCCGGAGATTCCAGCAGGATCGCGATGGCCTGGGTATAGGTGATCCGTTCGAAGTCCTGGCCTGCAACAGATTCGAGCTTTTCAATCAGTCCTGTTTCGCTGCGTTCATTTTGCGGCTTTTGTTTTTCTTCGTCTGCCAGGCGCTGGTCGAGAAATTCCAGATCATCCCGGTTATTTTTTAAGACATAGTTTATCAAGTATCGCACAAATGCTTCTGCCAGGTTTGCGTTATCCTCCAGATCATTAAATGCAACTTCCGGTTCGATCATCCAGAATTCCGCCAGATGTCTGGTTGTATTGGAATTTTCCGCCCGGAACGTGGGTCCAAAAGTATAGATCTCTGAAAAACCCATAGAAGCCAGCTCCCCTTCCAGTTGTCCGCTTACTGTAAGATTGGTGGCTCTTCCAAAAAAATCATCCTTAAAATTCACCAACCCCTGTTCATCACGGGGGGTGCTATCAAATGGAAGCGTGGTTACCTTAAACATTTCACCCGCACCTTCGGCATCGGAAGCCGTGATAATGGGTGTGTGCAGGTAAACAAACCCCCTTTCATGAAAAAACTGGTGTACGGCAAATGCCAGGGCATGACGAACACGAAACACGGAGCCGAATGTGTTCGTCCGAAAACGCAGGTGGGCTATTTCGCGGAGGAATTCAAGGCTATGCTTCTTCGGCTGGAGCGGAAATTTTTCTGCGTCACATAATCCAAGAATCTCCACTGTGCCGGCTTTTAGCTCTACAAGCTGACCTTTTCCCAGAGACTCTACGAGCTTCCCGACAGCGCGGATAGATGTTCCGGTTGTAATCTTCTTTAACAGATCTTCATCAAACAGACCTAACTCAAGTACGATCTGCAGGTTTTCGTTGGAAGAACCGTCATTTAAAGCTATAAACTGATTATTACGCAGGGTTCTGACCCATCCCATGACGGTTATGTCAGATGATCCCGCTGGCATCCTGAGCGCTTCCTTTATTTTAGTACGTTTGTTAAACATTAGATATTTTAAGCTTGCGAATGAATAAAGAGGGCAAAGATAATCCTTGAAATATTTTTTTAGATTTTCCGTTTTTATATTATCATTGCATCGGAATCAGGCTGATTCGTTTCTTATCCTTTGCTCGCAACCGTCAGTTTTAGTCATTCCGCTCGTCTTTAATCAATATACATTCACAAATTCTTTTCCTACAGGTCAGTTCTAACTGCCGTAATTCTCAAGTTTTATTATGTACGACATACTCCAACTAAACGACATGCTCGTTCCCGAACTGCTCGACATCGCTGAGCAGCTGAAGATCCCCAACTCCAAAAAATTAGATAAACAGGAACTCGTTTATAAGATATTGGATAAACAGGCCCTCTCGCCGAGTGAAAAAGCTGATGGCGCCGATAGTGGCATCAAACGTAAACGCATTGTAAAAACAACAACTGCCAATTCAAGTGAAGAAGCTTTTGTAGAAAGTGGCGACCCGGCACCGAAACTTAAAAAGCCGGAACCAAAAAAAGACCTTAAAAGAAAAGAGGAAAAACCCATCGTAAAAAAACTGCGTAAGAAGGAAGATGAAGAAGAGAGTGAAATAACGTCGCCGGCTGAATTTAATAAACCGCCCGCACACGCAAGACCGGATCCGGCGAATCAGCGGCATGCTGTCGCATCAGAAGAATCAGACGGTTCCGAAAATATCAACAACAATAATAACAACCAGACCGGCGAGCAGGAAAATAGTACCGAAGAGAGTGGATCATCCCCTGAGCAAAACCGCCCGGGAAATGGAGAACAGCAACAAAAACCTTATCCGCCGCGCCGTAATGAAACTTTTAATATCGAATTTGATGGTGTAATCCAGGCAGAGGGTGTATTGGAAATGATGCCTGATGGATACGGATTTCTTCGAAGCAGCGACTATAATTATCTCTCATCGCCGGATGATGTATACGTTTCCCCATCCCAGATAAAATTATTCGGTTTAAAAACCGGTGATACGGTGTATGGTTCTGTTCGTCCACCGAAAGAAGGCGAAAAATATTTTGCCCTGTTAAAAGTGGAGACGATCAATAATAAATCTCCGGATGATGTCAGGGACCGTGTTCCTTTCGATTATCTGACGCCGCTTTTCCCATTTGAAAAACTGAACCTATTTGTAAACCCATCCGATTTTTCAACCAGAATCATTGATTTGTTTACCCCGATTGGAAAGGGACAGCGCGGACTGATCGTGTCGCAGCCTAAAACGGGTAAGACGATGCTGCTGAAGGCTGTTGCCAATGCCATCGCCATTAATCATCCGGAATGTTACCTGATGATTGTGCTCGTGGATGAAAGACCGGAGGAAGTGACCGATATGGAACGTTCTGTACGTGCCGAAGTGATCGCTTCTACTTTTGATGAACCGGCTGAAAAACACGTAAAGGTTTCTACCGTCGCATTGCAAAAGGCCAAACGTCTGGTAGAATGTGGTCATGATGTTGTGATCCTTCTGGATTCCATCACCCGTCTGGCCCGGGCGCACAATACCGTTGCTCCTTCCTCAGGCAAGGTATTGAGCGGTGGTGTGGAAGCCAATGCCATGCAGAAACCCAAGCAATTTTTTGGTGCTGCACGTAAAATAGAAAATGGAGGCTCCCTCACGATTCTCGCGACAGCCCTTATAGATACCGGATCCAAAATGGACGAAGTGATCTTTGAAGAATTCAAAGGAACGGGTAATATGGAATTGCAGCTTGACAGGCGTCTCGCCAACCGGCGTATTTTCCCTGCCATTGACCTTGTTGCTTCTTCTACACGACGCGATGATCTTTTACTTGAAAGAGAAATCCTGCAGCGCATGAATCTGCTTCGCGTGTACCTCAACGATATGAACACGGAAGAAGCTATGAATGAATTACTGAAACGTATGCGCGGTACAAAAAGCAATGAGGAGTTTCTGGCGAGTATGAACAGCTAAATAATTGTCAATGGATAATTGTCAATTGTTAATTAAATTAAATGCTGAATCCCCATTGACAATTGACAATTAACCATTGACAATTAGAAAATGAGGTTCTCCCTGTGTTTAATTTTCATGTGTGTGAGCTCGGTTACCATTTGAACACCCGTTATGGACTTGATGGAATCCATCATTTCTATCATCAGTTCATCAGAAACAGCATCCCCTTTCAACAGCCAGAAAAAATCAAGGTGTCTGAACTGAGGCAATAAGAATTCCCCGTCAAACTGATTATTATAGAGATAATGTACCAGGGTCTTGTGTGGCTCCGGACATTCATATACCGTAAAAAAATATTGAC
This sequence comes from uncultured Bacteroidota bacterium, assembly GCA_963759335.1. Lineage (GTDB taxonomy): Bacteria > Bacteroidota > Bacteroidia > Chitinophagales > Chitinophagaceae > Puia. The sequence continues at coordinate 196,647 of CAVWYU010000014.1, read as the reverse complement.
GTTTTTTCCGGATCATGGGAATTTCTATCTGGTTGGTGATGCGGAAATCGAGCCGCATCTGGCGATTCAACTGCCAGCAGAAACGATATCCTTTCAATGGTGCAACAATACCCAGCAGGCGGGAGCAATCAAAAAAATCTCCCTCCATATTGTCCATGTCCAGCTTCAAAGACTTCATATCGTTATTTAAATTGGACGGCGGCCTTCATTTCTTCATTTCCTCTCAGGAACACTACAGTCGTCTGATCGTCCCTGTTAAATTTTGCAAGCGCATCCATATATGTTTGCAGCGATATAACGGAATAATTTCCGAGACGGGTAATAATGTCACCGGTTTTTAAGCCGGCTTTTTCAGCCGGGCGGCCTTCGCTGATTGCATCAATACGCAAACCGCTGCCGGGAAAACTATAGTCGGGCATGATACCCAGCGTGACATTGAAAGCAGGCGCCACGCCAAATTGCCTGTCTCGTGTTTTTGTGAATACCGGCTTATTCATTCCGTCCATCTTTTGTGTGATCGCATAAATCAGTTTGATTACCTGCAACTCACCCGGGTAATTTATTTTGTCTGCCCGGTCCGTTGGTTTGTGATAATCAGAATGAATACCGGTAAAGAAAAATAAAACCGGAATGCTTTTCAGGTAGAATGATGTATGATCACTGGGACCAGTACCACTTGAATCCACATTCAGGATCAACAGTTTTTTATTTATTGTGCTGTTGATCAGATCTGACCATTGGGGCGATGTACCATAACCACCGATGGTAAGTGTATGCGTACTATCATTCAGCCGGCCGATCATATCCAGATTCATCATATAGCTGATTTTCGACAAAGGCAGCGTAGGATATTCGGTAAAGTGCTTTGATCCGATCAGACCGGATTCCTCACCGGAAAAAGCGATAAATAAATAATTTGTTTTGGGATTCTTTGTTTTTTTCAGCAAGCGGGCGAGTTCTATCATACCTGCAACACCACTTGCATTATCGTCCGCTCCGGGATGTATCATTTTCTCGGTTCCCCGATACAATGAATTGCCGTCTTCACCAAATCCAAGGTGATCGTAATGCGCACCAATAATTACGGTATAAGGCGCACCATTATCCTGGTACCCCAGTATATTATGGCCCCATCTTTTTCTTTCTTCCATCTCCACATCCATTGCCACGTCCAGTGTTTGTGATATGTCCTTCAGATATTTTTTTCTGCCTGTTTTTGTTACATAGAGAACGGGAATTTTCTCAGGGCGGATTCCTTCAGCAGGATCAAATACTATTCCGTCATCTGTTTTTGAACTGTTATAAAAAACCACGGCGCTGGCCCCTTTTCCTGCAAATTGTTTTGTTTTCTCTCTTAGAAATTTGGTCAAATCAAAATGCGGGTTGGACTGTGACCCTTCAATGGTTTCCTTCAAATCATAAAACCAGGGAGAGCCGCTTTCCTGCAATGCTATAGCCGGTGACCCTTCCACTTTTCCGGTGGCACTGAAGGGTAAGGGGAAAAAATCAGTATTCAGGAGCAGAGCCGAATTATTTATTTTAAAAATACTGCGGCTGATATCCCTTCCGTCATAAATTTCAAAACGCTGGAGCCAGGTGCCGCTGTCTCCCATGGGTTTCAACCCTGCTTTCGCAAAATCTGCAATAATGTAATCAGATGCCAGTGTTTCCCCCGCTGTACCTGAACGCCGGCCTTCCAGTTTGTCATTTGACAGATAATTGATATCGGTCTGAAGTTCTGCAACGATCTCCTTATCAGCCTTGCGAAGCTTTTGTGAATGGGCAAACGGGAAAAGAGTAAGGATAAAAATAAACGATAATAAAATGCTTCGTATCATGAAGATCTGTTTGCGAAGTACGGATACAAAGATATATTGTCAAAAGGCATTCCAAACCGTTATGGATTAAGTTAGTTTAGTTTATATAACTGATTTTAACCGGTTTCCTGTTTCAGACGTCACCTCGGATATGGATGCCTGAGATTCAATCGGCATGGCATAGAAAACCTGCTTTATACCGTTGGTCGCCGGGTTATAAAACCGGCTTATAGGGTAAACCAGGCCATTTAGATGAACTTTAGCATTCACTGAGGGAAAAGAAGGTTCAAATCTTTCAAGTCATAATATTTTTCCTTTACTTTTGCAGATTAGCCTTTTCAGAACTGAATTATTCTGGTACAGGCATGTAGAAAACAGACAAGTTGAATGGCCTTACCGCACCTTATTAAATACGTTTACACGAATGGAACCGATGAAGTTATCCGCCGGGGTAAGAAGATTCACGCCATTGGGTACGTCGAACTGATCGAATACGATGAGCTATTCGAAACCGTAACCTTCCGCATCAAGGATGACAGCTATTCCACATACTACAAGGTTTTTGTACAGAAATTTCGAGACGCGAAGGCCCTTTCCGTTCGTTGCAGCTGCCCTTATAACCTGGGAGATATCTGCCGTCATGAAGCAGCCGCGCTGATCCAGCTTCAGGAACTCCTGGACCGGAACATGCTGAAGGCCGAGGAAATTCATTATGATCAGTCGCATACCGTCATTAAGATGAAGTCGATTGATCTGAAAACGCTGCGTTTGCTTTGTTCCCGCGAAGTATATGAAGAAGCGGGTAAATATTTACAGTCAAAAAAAGCAAGTATACTGCTGGCCGCTGATGAAACAGTAAAAGCCAGCGTGGACATTGAAGGTGTAAAATATCCGGTGGTTATCAGAAAAAATGAAGAAAGAAATTTTGATACCAGTTCTACTTATCCCGATACCGATCATCCGCTTTGTCTCCCCAAAGTGATATTGTTTCTCCAGTTGTTACAGGCCCATGGTTCCTATTATTTTGACAGCATCCGGAACTGGGATAAAGAAAAAAACAAACTGCTTGAAGCATACGGATATTCTTTGAATGACGATATCAAGGGCAGATTTGAATTCTCATATAAAGATGGTAAACCTTTTCTGCGTGTGCTGGATACCAGCATCAAACGCGTGAATCCGGCCGCCTTATCAAGACCGAAACCGGAAATTGAAAGTGAAGTGGCCGAAGAAGTACTGGAACCCGAACAAAAAGCCAGTTCAGTACAACGGCTCGGTGTGGTTTTTAATTTCAATCATGAATCGTATCCTGGTTTCCTGCTCGATGCCATCAGTGGCGAAAGCAACGAACAACAGACCGCTTATGTGGGAAAGGTTGAAAAACTCGAGCTGGCAAAGTTTGTAAATACCGAAAAATTAAATGAAGCAGACCGTCAGCTGGTTTTTTCCCTCCGGAAAACGCAGGAACAGGAAGTAAATAAGTACCTCAACCGCAATTCGCCATTCAGTGGCATGTGGGAGAATATTATTCATACGGAAGGAGAAGAATTGCCAGACGACACGAAGGCGTTGATCATAGAATATCTTCATCCGCGCTACAGAAAGCTCTTTACAGAACTGTCCGAGAATCCCTTTATTTTTTTCCTGAATGGTCATAAGCCATTTAAGACCTCTAACCTGCAGACGGTGAATCTGTCACCGGATCCGGTCAGTCCTTCTTTCAAAGTATCCATCAATAAAAACAATATTGAGATCAAGGCATATACCCGGATCACGGGACAGTCCATTGATCTCACGCAAAATAAATGTAACAGCCAGGTCATTTTATTCATAAACAATTGTCTCTACCTCTGGGATAAACCGGAAGATATTGCAGTCATTGCAAAATTTACGGATGGCCGTATGACCATCTCCAAATCTGACTGGCCGGGACAATTGCGAAACTTTGTTATTCCACTTCAGAAGGAATATCATGTTGAATTTGAAAACGATCTGATCAGAGAAGTCAAAAGCGGGGATCCTGAAAGAAAGGTTCTGCTGCAGGAAAAAGGTGACTACTTATTGTTCCAGCCTGTTTTTTCATACAAGGGATTCGAAACAACTTCCATCGGAAAAGATCAGCTCGTGGTGCCTGATGGAGATAAAGTGCTGCTTATTCAGCGCAATAAGGAGAAAGAAACTGCTTTCATAACACAACTTCAATCCCTGCATTCGCAGTTCATTCAGCCCCAGGGTTCATCCGGGCTGGCTTTGCGCGGGAGCGATGTTTTGAAAAATAACTGGTTTTTTCTGTTTATGGATGCCATGCAGGAAATGAAAGTAACCGTGCAGGGGTTCGAGGCACTTAAAAATTTCCGTTTTAATACTTCCCGTCCACAGACTAAAATTCATATCAGCAGCAGCACTGACTGGTTTGATGCCCGGGTGGATATCATATTTGGAGACCAGAAAGTATCAATTGCCGATGTAAAAAAAGCGCTGGCAAATAAACAACAGTTTGTTCCGCTGACCGATGGTACACTGGGTGTTTTGCCGGACGAATGGGTAAAAAGATACGCCCTTCTCTTCCGCGTAGGGGAAGGAAAAAGTAATGAACTCCGTTTATCCCGTTATCACCTGAGTGTGATTGACGAATTATACGAGAACCGCAATGAAGAAGAGCTGATTATCCACCTGGAGAAAAAATATGAGCAGCTAAAGGAATTTAAAAAAATAAAGGAAATCGATCCGCCGGCGCATCTGCTGCACACACTTCGACCCTACCAGATCCACGGCTTTCACTGGCTCAATTATCTGCACGAAGTAAACTGGGGAGGTATTCTGGCAGATGATATGGGATTGGGAAAAACAATACAGGCACTATCTTTCCTCCATCACTATAAAGAGCATTACGGGCACCTGCGTGCACTGGTCGTTTGTCCGACCACACTGATATTCAACTGGGAGAATGAAATTAAAAAATTTGCTCCGGGACTTACCTACCGGATTCATCATGGCGGCGAACGGTTGAGAAATAAAGAAGCGCTGAATAATTTTCAGGTCATCATCACTACTTATGGCACGCTGCGAAGTGATATCAAACTATTGATGGATATGCCCCTGGATTATGTAGTGCTGGATGAATCGCAGGCAATTAAGAATCCTGCCAGTAAAGTAACAAAAGCGGCTTGTCTGCTGCGCGCAAAACATCGTTTGTGCATGAGCGGTACTCCTCTTCAGAATAATACATTTGACATCTTTGCGCAAATGAACTTTCTCAATCCGGGTATGTTGGGGAGCATCGAATTTTTCCGGCAGGAGTTTGCCATACCGATTGATAAATTTGGCGAGCCCGACCGGAAGGACCATCTTAGAAAACTGTTGTTTCCTTTCATTCTTCGCAGAACAAAGGAACAGGTTGCCAAAGATCTCCCGGAAAAAACAGAAACGATTCTGTTTTGTGAAATGGAAGAAGAGCAACGCAAAGTGTACGATGCTTACCGGAATGACTATCGGGATAAAATTCTGGGCACCATTGAATCCCAGGGTATACAGAAATCACAACTGACCATTTTACAGGGTCTGATGAAACTCCGCCAGATATGTGATTCCCCTGCTATACTGAACGAAACGGATAAATACCCGAACCATTCCATCAAACTGGATGAGCTGGCCAGGGAAATCTCGGAAAATATCGGAAACCATAAAGCCCTTATATTCTCACAATTCCTGGGCATGCTGGCCCTGATCAAAGAAAAGCTGATTGAACTCGAAATTCCTTTTGCCTATTTTGACGGAAGTACCACCGCCACAGACCGTGAAAAAGCTATACGCGAATTCCAGGACAATGACAGCTGTCGTGTTTTCCTGATCTCACTAAAAGCCGGGGGTGTGGGTCTTAACCTGACGGCAGCGGACTATGTGTACATCGTAGATCCATGGTGGAACCCGGCTGTTGAACAACAGGCTATCGACCGGACACACCGTATCGGGCAAACCAAGAATATTTTCGCTTACCGGATGATTTGTAAAGACAGCATTGAAGACAAGATTCTTCAATTGCAGGACCGGAAACGCATTTTGGCAAAGGATCTGATTGCTGATGATGATGGATTTGTGAAGAGCCTTTCCCGTGAGGACGTTGAATACCTCTTCAGTTAAGCGTAACGCTTAACGCGTAACGCTTAACGCCTGTCTATACATATAAATACTTAGAGGGGAGACCCCAATCTTACCTGTTCAACCACTTACGAAAAACCGTATTTCTCCTATTGCATCTCATCGTTTTTTGTTATATTTTGGTTCCCAAATCCAAAGCTATGAGAAGCACAATGATCACCCTCGCTTTGTTGCTGAATGCAACGTGGCTTTTCTCACAGGACGATGTTTTTTCGAACAAGACCAATATTGCGTTAGAAAAAGTAATCCGCGATTTTCCAAACCGCTTTCATAATATCCGTGGCGATATGATTGCCCAGCGTGCGCAGGTGGTCGAGTACAAATCAACCATTTCTGTTCCGGGCGCCAGCTATTGCAGCATCTGGAAATATAATGTAGCCAACAATGAAGTGTATGATTGGAACTGCACAACTTTCAATTCGCCCAACTTTATGCAGGCCAGGGCAAAGTTTAAAGAAATTTACGACCAGATCGAAAATACCATCATCAAAATTGACGGACAAAAACCTTTTATAATCAATGCACAGTATCTCACGCCTACTGAAATGCACAATATGAATTCGATCAGTTTCGAATTGCTTCCCGCAGTCAATGAAATGAAGAATCTGAAAATCGACCTCACCCTGGAAAAAGAATCAAATATCTGGAAAGTAAAATTGAACGTGTATGAAGGTGACCGCAAATTAAGCGCAATGACTGCGGCGGTCCAGTAAGTCAAGTGTGGAAGACCGGAAGTCTGGAAGTCTGGAAGTGAAAAACATAAACTAACCTGATTGGTACTTTATTTTACCAACGTCAACCGTCAACCATCAACCGTCAAACCAGTAAAACATACTCCCGCAATACCGCTTCTATTTCTTCCATTTTAAATGGCTTGGAAACATAGTTATTCATTCCTGAATCCAGGCATCGTTCTTTATCGCCCTTCATTGCATCTGCTGTGAGCGCAATGATTGGAATTTTTGACTGTGCAGTCTGCATTTTTCGTATGATGCGCGTAGTTGTATAACCATCCATCTCAGGCATATTCACGTCCATAAATATCAGCACCGGATCATAATGCGGCAACGCTTCAATTACTTCCTTCCCATTCTGCATCTGGATAACGTCAAACCCCATTCTCTTCAGTACTTCGGAAATCAGCAACATATTAATCGGATCATCGTCCACGACCATGATGCTGGCTGCCTGTGTGATTTTTTCAATGGATTCAAATGAAGGATGCAGGGAATCATTTTGCATGTTTTTCTCGAACAGGGATAACAGGGTGCTATTGAGTTCGTGTAATTTTACAGGCTTTGAAATAAATTTATTAATGCCGGATTTATCAGCTTCATATTGATATAGATTTTTTTCCAGAGAAGAAAGCATCAGAATAAATGGCTGACTTACACCCGGCATGGACGATTTGATTTCTTTAACCAGACTGATGCCATCCATACCCGGCATATGATGATCGGTTATAATTAAATCAAATGGTTGTCCGGAAGAAGATGCCGAATCAATTTTCAATAGTGCGTCAGGACCGTTTGAGGCCGTCTCGCAATATATCTGGAAATAACCCAGGGTTTCTTCCATGAGCTGGAGGTTTGTCAGATTATCATCTACTACCAGTACCTTTTTCAACAATGGCTTGGGTTGAATCTGTATCTCGGGCTGATCATTTGCAATCTCCAATGGCATACGGAGGGAAAACGTGCTTCCTCTACCCGCCTCACTCTCAACAGTAAGAGATCCGTGCATTAGTTCAGCAAGACTTTTTGAGATCGCAAGCCCCAGACCAGTACCGCCATATTTCCTGGTGGTTGAATTATCTGCCTGCGTAAAACTCTCAAATATTTTTTGCAGCTTATCCTTGGCTATTCCGATGCCTGTATCTTTCACTTCAATAATAAAATTCAAATATTTCCTGTCTTCATGAAAAAAGTAATCGCCCTGTTTCCTGATTGAAACGAAAATCTCTCCTTCTTTCGTAAACTTGATTGCGTTGCCCAGCAGGTTTACAATGATTTGCCGTATGCGAACCGGGTCGCCCATTAGCTGGGAAGGAATATCATGATCAACCCGGTAAAGCATTTCAAGTTTTTTCTCAAATGCTTTCAGGGTAAGAATATCGATGGTTTCCTCCACGAGTTCGTCAAGTTTAAATAAAGTATTATCGATCAGAAGTTTGCCGGCTTCTATCCGGGAGAAATCCAGGATATCATTGATAATTTCCAACAACCCGTAGGCAGATTTCTTTACATTCTTCAGATAATCACGCTGTGATTTTTGCAATTCTGTCGTAAGTACCAGGTCGGTAAATCCGATGATGCCATTCATGGGTGTACGCAATTCGTGGCTCATATTCGCCAGGAATTCACTTTTCGTGCGGCTTGCCGTTTCCGCGAGCACTTTTGCCTGAATCAATTCGTCTTCAATTTTTTTACGCTGTATGGCCGCGCTCAGGGACGAAGCGAAGGATTGAAGAATAGAAAATTCCCCTTCCGTCCATTCCTTGTCCCGCGTTAATTCATCAAAGCCCACAAAGCCCCAGAAGAAATCATTTACAAAAATCGGTATGGACAAAGTAGCTTCTACCTGGTGGCGGTCAAAAATACCCAGGAGCCGTTCATCAGTTTCCTTCCAGCGATAACTTACAAAAGGAAGTCGTTCAATCAGTGGCTGTACGATGGGTTCAATTGTATCGAAACTCAGGTTGGACATCTTGGGATCGTCCAGCCTTGACTTATTTCCTCCGAAATTCCACTCATTGATAATAGAAGTATACCATTTACCTGTTGCTTCATCCTGCCGGTTTTTGAAAACATACACCCTGGCTACGAGTGTTTTTGTTCCCAGAATTTCAATACCTGAGGCGATGGCCTGATTCAGATCGGTATTACTCAGTAATAAATGTGTTGCCTGAGACACGGCATACAGCAACTGGTCTTTCTTTTTCAGCTTTTCCTGTGCAATGCGCTGTCCGGTAATATTACGGGATGTACAAACCAGTTTAATGACTTCATTGTGATCTACAACGGGTTTTATAATTGTTTCAAGCCAGATATAGGTATTATCTTTTTTGCGAACTCTGTACCGGATAATCAGTGATTCCTGGGAGAAGAGCTCCGGACCACGGTTCTGTTTAGAGAATTTGTGGCGGTCTTCAGGATGTACATAATCCAGAACGGGAGTTCCAATCACTTCTTCCACTTCGTATCCGAGTACGTGTGTTAAAGACGGGGACAGATACCAGGTGGTACCATCCGCCGCGTGCACACTAATAATATCTTCAGAATTTTCTGCAAGCAACCGGAATTTTTGCTCGCTGTTCACCAATGCATTCTCCGACTCCTTTTGGGATGTAACATCCTGGGCAATTCCAAAACATCCATTCGCATCCACCACTTTTCCTTTTAGAAATAAATAGCGCATCCATCCATGACGCGTGATCACACGAAATGAAAATGAACTTTCATACCCCAGATTATCCCGGTTAAGAAATATTTCACCGAACTCATCCTCTGCGTTATGAAAATCCTCCGGTACTACAAACTCTTCCAGGAACTCATCCAGCGGTAACCTTCGTGAAGCATTTTCTTCCATCACAAGCAACTCTTTGAATTCATTACCGAGAATAACTTCCCTTGTTTCGAAATCTACTTTCCATGATCCCATCTTTGCATAGGTCATCGCATAAGACAGGGTCTGAATAGCTTCATCCTGGGAGAGAAGAAGGGAATCCAATTGAGTTTTTTCAACCTGCAATTCATTTTTTGCCTTTTGCAGATCCCTGAAATTTGTCTCCCCTCTTTTAAATGCGGGCTCCAAAACAAGAATAATCAGGCAGATGATCGCGACAATCAGAGACAGCATTTTGCCGACTTCGATGGCAGAAGATTCTTTATTTTTCTCGTTCAGGAGCAGAGTAAACTGAGCGGTAATATCCCGCATCAATGGTAAATATTTGTCTTCGCTCTCTACCAGCCGGTGTAAATAGAGTTTCTTATTGATCCGGAAGATGACAGAATCATCTTGTATGATATCCTGACCAATCTGCTGGATGCTGGAATAGTAGGGATTGATATAAGAAAAAAGGAGGCGGATTTTGAAAAGATGTGCAGGAAGGGGGGATTTTGAGCTTTCCACCCATTTCAATAATTGCTCCTGTTGTTTGCTAAAATCACTTAACGTGATCGCCAGGCTGTCTTTAAACCTGCATGTTTCCGCTTCACCGTAGATTCCGCCGTTTATGATAGCGGCCTGTTTTGCAATTACCTGGCTGAGGGTCTGTTGACGGCCGGCAAGAGACCTGGCCAATATAAGTTCCTCATTTTCAGCAGATTTTTTGTTTACCAGATAATAAGCAAAAAAATTGCACAGTAAAACGGTGGCAAATAATACGATGGAAATACGTACGAGTTTTCGGAAAGGGCTCTGCATGGTTATTGGAATGGTCTGGGACTAAACCTTTAACGCAGAAAATGTGATTTTAGGTTATGCAACTCATCTAAAAAAAATACTTATTAAGCTTAGGACGTAAAGCGTAAAGCGCAAGGCTTATTCAAAAGATCCTTCCTCTGCTTTTATATGATTTTAAACAAGGTCGAAAAGCAATTTCAAGGCTGGTATGAGAAAATGCTTTCCGCTTGGCGCTTTACGCATTAAGCCTTAATAATCAATCACTTGCTCTTCCATAAATGTGGGCAGTTCGCGGAAATCATATTGCTGGTTTCTCAATTGCGGTTTAAAGCCGGCCTCTTTAATGGCCTCCTGGATGGACTTACTGGTAAACCGATGGGGTGCCCCTGCGGCACTGACCACATTTTCTTCCAGCATAATACTACCAAAATCATTGGCACCGGCGTGCAGACATATCTGGGCAGTTTCCTTCCCGACGGTTAGCCAGGAAGCCTGGATATTTTTTACGTTGGGAAGCATTATCCGGCTCATTGCAATCATCCGGATATATTCTTCCGGTGTAGTCAGGTTATGAACTCCACGGATCCTGGCCAGCAAGGTATCCGCATCCTGGAAGGTCCATGGTATGAAAGCTAGAAATCCTTTGGCATCCTTTGGTTTCATCGACTGTACCTCCCTGATTTTTACAAGGTGTTCAAATCTTTCTTCGATGGTTTCCACGTGACCAAACATCATCGTCGCCGAAGTAGTAATGTGTTGCCGGTGAGCCTCTTTCATAATATCCAGCCATTCCTGCGCTCCACATTTCCCTTTACTTACCAGGCGCCTGACCCGGTCAACCAGAATTTCGGCTCCCGCACCAGGCAGCGAATCCATACCGGCTTCACGTAAGGCGGTTATCACTTCACGATGAGATTTTTTTTCAAGCTTACAGATATGGGCAATCTCGGGAGGGCCCAGTGTATGTAGTTTTAAGTTGGGATAACGCGTCTTTAATTCGCGGAACAAATCAGTATAAAAACTTAATCCCAGTTTAGGATGATGACCGCCCTGTAACAACAACTGATCGCCGCCCCATTTAAAAGTTTCTTCAATTTTCCTTACATACGTGTCAATATCCGTGATATAGGCATCAGGATGCCCGGGTATCCGATAAAAATTACAAAATTTGCAGTTTGCGATACAAACATTTGTCGTATTTACATTGCGGTCTATCTGCCACGTAACTTTTCCATGTTCAACTTGTTTTTGTCGCAGTTCGTCCGCAACAAACATCAGTTCGGCCAGCGGTGCATGATTAAAAAGCATGACGCCTTCTTCCACGGTAAGAAAATCAAATTGTAATGCCCTTGCATAAAGTTTTGCCAACTCCATATTAAAATACATTTAGACAAAAAATCATCTCATAACCCGTATTGCTTTTTGCTTTGTGCGTTAAACTTTACGATCAAGAGCAAATGTAGGTCAGCCTTTTTTCAATTCAATAATTTTATAAACGGGAACAGAAGCTGCAGAAAAATTAGTAGATTTAACAGATAGGTTACAATTGTAATCTGCACCAAGACTACCGATCGCTTTTGAATCATGAATACTGCTAACGATAAGTATACAGTTTGTCCGATTGCCGCTACCCGTAAGACTCTCCTCAGTATCATTCTGGTTCTGGTATGCTGCTGCACTGGTTTTGCCCAGAAGAAATCAAACAATTCCGCAACGCTTATCACCCAGGTTCCATTCACAACATTTACCGGTGGAGTGGTGGTTATTCGTGCACAGCTGGTCGGTTATCCCGATACACTGAATTTTATTATGGACACAGGAAGCGGTGGTATTTCTCTTGACTCTGTTACCTGCATACGTTTAAATATTACGCCGGTACTTACTGACAAGTTGATTATGGGTATTGGCGGCGTCCGGCAATTGAGATACGTGAATAACAGGTCCCTGAAACTGGGGACGATGCAGATAGACAGTCTGAATTTTCATGTGAGCGATTATGATATTCTGAGCAGTGTATATGGAGATCGTATTGACGGAATTATCGGATATAGTTTTTTGTCCCGCTATATTGTAAAACTTGACTATGACAGTAGTCAGATGTATGTGTATACAAAAGGAAATATAAAATATCCAAAAGGCGGGTATTCGCTTAAGCCAAATATTGTAAGTCTGCCTGTGGAGAGCGCGATGATCAGGGATTCAAAGGAGATGAATCCCCGCTTTTATTTTGATACCGGCGCCGGATTATGCCTTTTACTGAATTCTGATTTTATCAGGGATAGTTCTTTGCTTTATCCGGATAAGAAACCGCTGCCCACACAGGCTCAGGGCATGGGTGGAAAAGCAAATATGCAGGTAACCATATTAAAAGAATTTAAATTGGGACCCTACCGTTTCCGAAATGTTCCAACGCATATTTTTGACGATGAATACAATGTGACTTCTTATCCTTATCTGGCCGGATTGATTGGAAATGATGTTTTACGCCGTTTTAACATTATTTTGAACTACGATAAAAAGATTTTCTATCTCACGCCCAATTCACATTATCGCGATCAATTCGATTACTCTTATACCGGTCTCGGCTTGTACTGGATAGAAGGAGAAATCCGGGTGGGGGACGTTATGAAAGACTCTCCGGCGGAAAAAGCGGGTCTCAAAGTGGATGATGTGGTGATTGGTGTAAATGATAATTTGTCCCAAAACCTCCAGCTTTATAAGTCCATGTTGCAAAATACCGGCGACAAAGTGAAACTCCTGGTCAGCCGCCGGCCCGGAGGTCTGCTCGAAATGAGCATGAAAGTAAAAAGTATCTATTAAGTCTTTGTGTTCTGGTTATTGAAGGATTATTACCTTGCACTTCTTTTCTTTAAGAATTGAACTTCATTTCATGCAGATTGATTATAAAAAGTTTACGCTCAGTAATGGTTTACGGTTTATTGTACACGAGGATCATTCCACCCCGATGGCGGTTTTAAATGTGCTCTATGATGTGGGTGCGAGGGACGAAAGTCCGGACAAGACAGGTTTCGCCCATTTATTTGAACACCTCATGTTTGGTGGTTCTGTAAATATCAAAGATTTTGAAGGTCCGCTCCTGATGGCCGGCGGCGAAAACAATGCATTCACCACGAATGATCTCACAAATTATTATATACAGCTTCCGGCAGAAAATATTGAAACAGCCTGCTGGCTGGAAAGTGACCGGATGATATCACTGGCTTTTAGCGAAAAAAGTCTGGATGTACAACGCAAAGTAGTTTGTGAAGAATTTAAAGAACACTATATTAATCGCCCGTACGGTGATGTCGCATTTAAGTTGAGAGAACTTGCTTATCAGAAACACCCCTACCGGTGGATGACCATTGGCAAGGAGCTTTCGCATATTGAAAATGCGAAGCTGTCTGATGTGAAGGCTTTCTTTCAGAAACATTATTGCCCTGCCAATGCCATTCTCGTTATGGCAGGAAATATTCAAACAGACAAGGCCCTGGCACTTGCAGAGAAATGGTTCGGCAATATTCCGTCCGGGGAAAAATACATCCGTCATCTACCGGTTGAACCAGAACAGGAAGCAGCGCGCATAATGGAAGTAAAAGCAGACGTTCCCCTGGATGCTTTATATAAAGCTTTTCATGTGGGTGCGAGAACAGACAAGTCATATTATGCCATGGATCTGATCGGAGAACTATTGGGCGGCGGTGGATCTTCCCGTTTGTTTCAAACATTGGTAAAAGAAAAAAAACTGTTTAGCAATGTAGAGTGTTATCATTTTGGTTCTTCCGATCCCGGCTTATTATTGATTGAAGGCAAACTGATAAAAGGCGTACCGATGAAGTCGGCGGATGAAGCCATCCGGGAAGAGCTGGATAAATTAAGTTCTTCCATAATATCGGAGAAAGAACTGATGAAAGTAAAAAACAAAACAGAATCTGCCATCCTCTTTGAAGATATGAGTCTGATGAACCGCGCTTCAAATCTGGCGATGTACGAACTGATGGGTGATGTATCTTTTATGAATACTGAACTGAACAAATACCTGGAAGTGAGTGCCGGGGAAATCCGGGATTTAAGTGCCGCTATGTTTAATGAGAAAAACAGCAGCAGCCTTTTTTATTATAGCAACAATTAACTTTTTGAATTATACCTTATGTTGAATCGCAAAACTGTACCGGAGATTACCGATGCAGTAAAATTTCAGTTAAATCTTCCTCCCCACAAAAAAATATCCCTGAAGAATGGAGTAGAAGTTTACCTCGTTGACATGGGAACGGTGGATACCCTCATGATGAACATTGTTTTCTATGCGGGAAATTGTTACGAGACACAAAACCTGGTTGCTCCTGCTACGAATTTCATGCTGAAAAACGGAACACGTACAAAGAGCGCCTACCAGATCAATGATTTTTTCGAATATCATGGCGCCTATCTCAACCGTTCTGCGGGACACGAAACAGCAGAGCTCTCGTTGCACTGCATGAAAAAGAACTTTTCGGAATTACTGCCCGTAGTTTCTGAACTGATTGCAGATTCCATATTTCCTGAAGAAGAACTGGAGATATATAAAAAAAATATGCAGCAGCGGTTACAGGTAAACCTGCGCAAAAATGATTTCATAGCGGGCCGGCTCATCGATACCTACTTGTTTGGTGCAGATCATCCCTATGGTCGTTTCAGTTCTGTGGAAGACTATACTGCGCTCAATATCGGAGTTGTAAAAGAATTTTATAACCGGTATTATCTGGGTGGTCGTTGTGTGGTTTTTGTTGCGGGTCCGCTGCCGGCAGATATACAAAACCTTGTTGAAATGCATTTGGGAAGTCTGCCCCTCAGCGGTTCCGTTAAACCGGACAGAAGCGATATGGCTATTCTTCCTGTGAAAGAAAAAAAATATCGCATCACCAATGATCCTGAAAGCGTTCAGGGGGCCATTCGTATTGCGCGTAATTTCCCGAACCGGCATCATCCTGACTTTCAGAAAATGCAGGTGCTGAATAATATTTTCGGTGGCTTTTTCGGATCGAGACTCATGGCTAATATCAGGGAGGATAAAGGATATACTTATGGGATTCATAGTTACCTGACGAATCTTATCCAGGAAAGCGCGCTGATGATTTCAACCGAAGCAGGGAAAGATGTAACGGAAGATACCATTCGGGAGGTCTATCTGGAAATGAAACGACTTTGTGATGAGCCGGTGGACGAAGAAGAGCTAAAGACAACAAAAAATTTTATGATCGGGACGTTATTGGGTGACCTGGACGGACCATTCCAGGTGGCGGGACGCTGGAAAAGCCTGATCCTAAATGATCTCACGGAAGATTATTTCTACAATGGAATTGAAACCATAAAAACTATTCAACCCGGAATGTTACAGGAATTGGCCAATAAATATCTGAAACCCGGCGATTTTTATGAGCTCGCCGTATTTTAAAGTGGTGGATTCTGTATTTTCACAGATCAAAAATTTGCAGTTATGAATATCGTTTTAAGAATTATCATTTCTGCCGTCGTCGCCTTTGCCCTTTCCTATATTTTAAGTGGTGTTCACATCCAGTCATTTGTAACCGCACTCATTCTGGCTGTAGTATTGGGGCTTCTGAATATTTTTGTGAAACCGCTTTTGATCATTCTTACATTACCAATTACCATATTTACTTTTGGCCTGTTTTTGTTTGTTATCAATGCTCTGATTATTCTGCTGGCCGCAAAATTCGTCAATGGTTTCAGAGTGGATGGCTTTTGGTGGGCGCTGCTTTTCAGTCTCCTCCTTTCTATTCTGACTTCATTTTTGTATAAAAAATCTACACGGACGGAAAATTAGCCGGCAGCCATTAAGAAAAATAACGGGTGTATGTTTTTTGACCGCAAAGATTTTTCCGATCATATTTTGCTGGATCTGTATCGAACCATTCTTTTTCCAAGACTGATAGAAGAAAAAATGCTGGTTCTGCTTCGCCAGGGAAGAATCAGCAAATGGTTTAGTGGTATTGGTCAGGAAGCCATATCTGCCGGGGTAGTCTCTGCCCTCGCACCGGATGAATGGATCATGCCCCTGCATCGTAACCTGGGTATCTTTACCGGGAGACAAATGCCTGTAGACAGGCTTTTTTCGCAATGGCAGGGAAGTCCGGATGGATTTAGTAAAGGAAGGGAAAGAAGCTTTCATTTCGGATCGGCAGAACATCATATCTGCGGTATGATTTCGCACCTGGGCCCCCAGCTGGCGCTGGCGGATGGTGTCGCACTGGCCTATACTCTGAAGAAACAAGCGAAAGTATCAGTTGCATTTACGGGTGAAGGGGGTACTTCGGAAGGAGATTTTCACGAAGCATTAAATCTCGCTGCGGTATGGGATCTGCCTGTCATTTTTATTATTGAAAATAATGGATATGGATTGAGCACTCCGGTCAAAGAACAATTCCGCAGTAAAAAGCTCGCTGATAAGGGAATTGGTTATGGAATGGAATCCGTTCAAATTGACGGTAATAATATCCTGGAAGTTTATGATACGATACGCGGAGTCCGCGAATTTTGCATCCGCGAGCAAAAACCTTATCTGGTTGAATGCATGACCTTCCGTATGCGCGGCCACGAGGAAGCCAGTGGAACAAAATATATTCCTGCAGAATTGTTTGAGTTCTGGGAGAAAAAGGATCCTGTCATATGCTATGAAAACTGGCTCATCGGAGAAGGCCTTTTAGATGAAGAGAAAATCCAGGGTATCCGCGACGAATACCGTCATATCATTGAATCCGCTATAGCTGTTCAAAACAATCCTGTAGTAGCCGACACAGAACAGGAGCTAAAAGATATGTATGCGGAGGTAACTATGCATCATGTTCGGGTTGAATCCGTTTCTCCCGTTCCTGAAACTTATCCTGTAAAAAGATTTATTGATGGAATCCGTGAAGGCTTATGGCAGAGCATGGAATCACAGGATAACCTGGTGCTGATGGGTCAGGATATTGCTGAATATGGTGGCGCCTTTAAGATTACGGAAGGTTTTCTGGAGAAATTCGGAAGGGAGCGGGTACGAAACACGCCTCTTTGTGAAAGTGCCGTTGTAGGTGCGGCACTGGGACTTTCCCTGGAAGGATATAAGTCAGTCATGGAAATGCAATTTGCAGATTTCGCAGCTGTCGGATTCAATCAGATAGTGAATAACCTGGCAAAAATTCACTACCGATGGGGTCAGGCAGCTAATACGGTTATACGCATGCCTACGGGCGCTGGTGTGGGCGCTGGTCCCTTTCACTCTCAAAGCAATGAGGCCTGGTTTTCTCATGTGCCCGGATTAAAAGTGGTCTACCCTTCTACACCGGCAGATGCCAAGGGACTGTTGAATGCAGCCATCCTTGATTCCAATCCGGTTCTGTATTTTGAGCATAAAGTTTTATACAGAAGTATTAACGGTCCGTTACCTGAACATTATTATATTATTGAAATCGGGAAGGCGGCTCTGGTAAGAAGCGGAAATGACATCAGCATTATAACATATGGCGCGGGTGTTCACTGGGCGATTGCACTGGCTGCACAGAAACCCGAGATATCTTTTGATATCCTGGATCTGCGCAGTCTGCTTCCACTGGATTATGAGGCCATTCGTGAAACGGTTTTAAAAACCGGTAAAGTCGTCGTTTTGCACGAGGACACATTAACGGGGGGTATCGGAGGTGAAATCAGTGCCTGGATCGGAGAACATTGTTTTGAAATGCTTGATGCACCGGTGCTGCGCTGCGCCTCCCTGGATACTGCAGTTCCGTTTAATATTGAACTGGAAAAAAATTTCCTCGCCAACGCAAGGCTTTGGGAAACAGTACAGAAGATACTGGCTTATTGAGGCTAATGCTCAAGGCTGGTGCAAAACATCATCTATGGATCTGGAAACCATCCGAAAATACTGCCTGGAAAAAAAAGCTACAACAGAATCATTTCCTTTCGGAGAAACGACTTTGGTATTTAAAGTAAGAGGAAAGGTTTTCCTGCTCATGGGCATGGACAACGTGCCATTGCAGTTCAATGTAAAATGTGATCCCGAAAAAGCGGAAGAGCTTAGAGAAGAATATAGTTCTGTGCTTCCGGGATATCACATGAATAAAAAACACTGGAATACCGTAATTCTAAATGGTCAGTTGTCGGCAAAAAAAATCCGGGAAATGATCGACGACTCTTATGAGCTGGTAGCCCGCTCTCTCCCGCTTACCGACAGAAAAAAACTCGGCTTTGCTTAGAGGTAATACCGGTTCCTTTCAATTTCTTCTTTTACGACATCGGGTACCAGGTATCTGATCGATTTCCCCTCTCTCAATATATTACGGATATGGGTAGCCGAAATTTGCAATAAGGGCGCTTCAAGAATATGCGGGCGGGCATTTTTATATACGGGGATATTTTCAAAACCCGCGCGTACATAAATATAAAACTCAATGTTCTCCAGTAAATATTCGTGATTTTTCCATCGGGGAAGATTTTGATAGCTATCGCTTCCAATGATGATTGAAAATATATGTTGTGGAAAGCGTTCCCTGATATACGTTATCGTATCTACCGTATAAGATGGCTTTGGTAATTTGAATTCGATATCACTTGCCCTTAAATGGTTTTCTCCTTCAATGGCCGCTTTCACCAGAAAGAGACGGTGATATTCGTTCAAAAGGCCGGCAGCCGGCTTCAGGGGGTTTTGAGGAGAAACTACAAACCAGACTTGTTCGAGTTCCGTGGACTGGACTACGTGATTAGCGATAATCAGGTGTCCATGATGAACCGGATTAAAAGAACCGAAATATAATCCAATGTTCATGTAATATATTGATAATCAATATTTTATATTAATAATTTACGCAGGTATCGGGTCCACGAAAATATTATCCGCTTCATCCAAACGCAGGCTAAGCTGATAACCTGCTACAGCGATCGATATGGGATCCCCCAGGGGAGCTATCTTCTCAACTTTTATAATTTCGCCTGGTACACAGCCCATTTCCATTAATTTTAAGAAAACATCATTCTTTTCAAAGGAATGGATTCTGGCCCGTGCTCCGGTTCTTAACTCAGAAAGTCTTTTCATTGTAGGAACAAAAGTAGTTTTGTTGAGTCAATCGGCTTTACGATTTTCGGAAATGACATGATTAAAAAAAACCAGGTTCAGTTTCACTTTTTGATGCCCTGTACACTATCAAATCGCGGAGGTCTGAAAAAATTCATCCTATCCATTTTTAATAAAGAAAAGAAAGTCCTGGATGAGCTGAATATCATCTTTTGCGATGATGACTATTTGCTGGGGCTAAACCGCCAGTTTCTTGATCATGATTTTTATACGGATATATTAAGTTTTCCCTTATCCGAATTAAATCAACCCCTCATTGCGGAGATTTATATCAGTGTTGACCGTGTTCGTGAAAATGCCCGGGCCGCCAGGTTGACCATCCGGGAAGAGCTACATAGAGTCATTTTTCACGGTGTCCTACATTTCTGTGGCTATGGAGATAAGTCTGAAATTGAAAAAGTAAGGATGAGGCAAATGGAGGATCGATATTTAAAGTCTTATTTGTAAGTCCAACGATGACTGTTTCACGTGGAACATCTGCTGTAAACTCCCTGTTCTTAAGCAGACTAACCTGGGAATATGTAGAAATAAACATCCTCAGCTTTTGAGTTAACTTAAATTACCGTGGTCCCCATTGTTTCACGTGGAACGTATAAATCAGTTCCTTGTCACTACTAGTGGTCGGTTAGCCTTTAGCAATTAAATAGTTATCAGGGTTTTTTACCCCTTGCGTTTTACGCCGTCAGCTTATAAAAGGTATTTTTGCTGATGTTTTCAACATACGATGTTATAGTCGTTGGTGCTGGCCATGCAGGATGCGAAGCGGCCGCAGCAGCAGCCAATATGGGTTCCCGGGTCCTTCTGATTACCATGAATCTTCAAACCATTGCCCAAATGAGCTGTAATCCGGCTATGGGCGGTGTGGCTAAAGGGCAAATAGTGCGGGAAATCGATGCCCTGGGTGGATACTCCGGTATTGTAACAGACAGAAGTATGATCCAATTCCGGATGTTGAATAAATCCAAAGG
Organism: uncultured Bacteroidota bacterium; assembly: GCA_963759335.1. GTDB lineage: Bacteria > Bacteroidota > Bacteroidia > Chitinophagales > Chitinophagaceae > Puia. The sequence goes on along the minus strand of CAVWYU010000014.1, from coordinate 176,191 downwards.
ACCTGCCATGTGGAGTCCAAGAGCTCAAAGTGATCGTATGCTGTTCGCGGCGACCTGGCGCGAAATGCTTGAAAATACTCCGAAGGTTGAGTTCTATCAGGATATGGTCAACGGACTGATAATTGAAAAAGGGGTTGTGCGGGGTGTGGTCACCGGAATGGGTAACAGGATTTATTCCAAATCGGTTGTTTTAACCAATGGAACATTTTTAAACGGCATCATTCATATTGGTGAAAAACAGTTTGGCGGTGGACGAATGGCTGAAAAAGCCGCCACGGGGATAACGGAACAATTGGTGAGTGAGGGTTTCGAGTCAAACCGTTTAAAAACCGGAACGCCTCCAAGGATTGACGGAAGAAGTCTTGATTACAGCAAAATGGAGGAACAAAAAGGAGATGAGCACCCTGTAGGGTTTTCTTACCTGAATATTCCGCTTCCCAAAAAACAAAGGAGCTGCTGGATCACATATACAAATCCTGCTGTTCATGAAATATTAAAAACAGGCTTTGACAGGAGTCCGATGTTTGCGGGAAGGATCGATGGAATCGGCCCCCGATATTGCCCAAGCATAGAAGATAAATTAAACCGCTTTGCCGACAAAGAAAGGCACCAGCTCTTCATAGAACCTGAAGGATGGAACACCGTAGAAATTTACGTCAACGGGTTCAGTACGTCATTGCCGGAAGAAGTACAATACGAAGCTCTTCGTAATATCCCCGGATTTGCTCATTTCAAGGCATTCAGACCCGGCTATGCCATAGAATATGACTATTTCCCCCCCACCCAGCTTAGACACACACTTGAAACCAAAATAATAAAAAACCTTTTCCTTGCCGGTCAGATAAACGGTACCACAGGATATGAAGAGGCGGCCTGCCAGGGCCTTATGGCGGGTATCAATGCACATCAAAATATCAATTTTCTTGAGCCGGTAATTTTAGACCGGAGCGAAGCATACATTGGTGTTCTGATCGATGACCTCATCAGTAAGGGCACAGAAGAGCCATATAGAATGTTCACTTCCAGAGCGGAATTCAGAACACTGCTCAGGCAGGATAATGCGGATATACGTCTTACGGAAAAAGGGTTTCATCTGGGTCTGGCTTCTGCTGACAGACTGGAAGCCGTAAATCGCAAGAAAATGGAGGTTATTCATATCACCCGTATTCTACAGGAAACATCCGTCGATCCAAAAGAAGCAGAACAAATGCTGAGTGCAAAGAAAATGTCACCACTGATTCAAAAACAAAAAGCGGTGCAGCTGCTTTTAAGGCCCAACATTGACCTGACGATGATGCGCGAAGGAATTCCTGCCCTGGATGAAAAACTGCGGGAATTCGCCCCGCATGCACTCGAGCAGGCTGAGATCCAGCTCAAGTATGAAGTATACATCAAAAAAGAAAAAGAACTCGTTCAGCGAATATCACAACTGGAGCAGCTTTCTATTCCCGAATCCTTTGATTATGACAGGTTATCTGCACTTTCCATGGAGGCACTGATCAAATTTAAAAAAATAAAACCCAGAACACTGGGTCAGGCGAGCCGTATCAGCGGAGTCAATCCGACCGACATACAGATTCTGATGGTGTATATGGGACGATAAGTATGTTTTACGCTTAAAGCTTAAGCATAAGCGCAATGCTTACATACTTTATCAGAGGTTGTACTGTCTGCTAATGTCCAACATACGTTCGATGGGAATCCGACCTTTCTTCAATAAATCTGCCGACATTAAAATTTCAGGCGTTTCGTATTCCATACACAGATAAAGTTTCTCCAGTGTGTTCAGTTTCATATACGGACAATCATTACAGGCGCAGTTTGTTTCCGGCGGAGCCGGTATAAATATTTTATCAGGCGATGAAATTTTCATCTGATGAATAATACCCGACTCCGTCCCTACTATGAATTCTTTTGCTGTACTGCTTTGTGTGTATTTCAGCAGTGCTGTAGTAGATCCGATAAAATCAGCCATCTGTAAAACAGGTTCTTCACATTCCGGATGCGCAATAAATTTTGCCAGCGGATGACGCGTTCTTAATTCCGTTATTTTTTTTACACTAAATATTTCATGCACAATACAGGCTCCATTCCACAATAACATTTCACGGCCAGTTTTTCTCTTCAGATAGGCTCCCAGATTTTTATCCGGCGCAAAAATAATTTTCTGTGACGGCGGCAGGCTCTCAATAATTTTTTCAGCATTGGAAGAAGTGCAGATAATATCACTCAGTGCTTTTATTTCAGCTGTGCAGTTGATATATGAAATCACAAGATGATCCGGATGCTTTTCACGAAATGCCCTGAACAGATCCGCCGGTGCAGAATCAGCCAGTGAACAACCCGCTTTCAGATCGGGTAATAAAACTTTTTTGTCCGGGTTCAATATTTTAGCGGTCTCCGCCATAAAATGAACACCTGCAAATACAATCATGTCAGCCTTCGTGCGTGCCGCCTCCTGGGCAAGTCCCAGACTGTCTCCTATAAAATCTGCAACGTCCTGAATATCGGCATCCTGATAATAATGCGCCAGAAGCACGCAATTTTTTTCCTTCTTCAACCGTTCAATCTCGGAAAAAAGATCCAGCGCCGGATCTACCGGCATATCCAGGTATCCTTTCCGGTCTATCTGCATTTTCAATTCTTCGATGTTGATAACTGCCATAGTAATTAATAATATATTATTTATATAAATAGATCTACTATTATTATAATGATGGTTATGTGGAAAACCATCCAAATAAAATAGATATGTAAGAATAAATATTATTATCCACAGGTATGCACACTTTCATCACAGTCCCGGATGCGCACTCAGTATACCTTTGTGAGTATTAAACATTAGAACAGTCCTTTCCGGATAGGGACAAATACTTAGTAACAGTTTCATAAATAAAAACCGTACAACCGATCATTTGTTCACCTGCCTGCGAAATAACAATCATAATTACAATTCTTTACTCATTCCTTTCACAGAAAACCGGGATAGATAAGGGTGTTTTTCCCCCAAATAATAGGGTTATACCCGGTCTCCTGTGTATATAGGTTCCACTTCTCTCTGATTGTTTCACGGTAAACACAGCGTCATTTTCACCGATATGAAAATAAGTATAAAGAAATGCCATTTAAACGAGTGTCCGCGGGCCTTTGCTTGTTTTCCACAATTTGTTCATAACCAATTTTCATCTATTTTTGCCATCCTTTCAAAAAAACCGACTATATATATATGTCTATCATTCAGAAAATAAGAGATAAAGCTGCCTGGCTCGTGTTTGGACTAATCGCTGTGAGTCTGATCGGATTTTTGCTCATGGACGCCCGTTCAATAGGTGGCCGTGCGGCTGCTTCAACCTCTGGAACGATTGGCCAGGTGAATGGAGAAAAACTTGAATATGCTGATTTTCAAAAACAGGTATCTGAACGCGAAGATCAGTATAAAAGCCAGGGATATCCTGTGAATGATATGCTTTCCCAAAATATTCGCGAAGAAGTATGGAAGCAGTTCGAAGAAAACGCAGTATTACTTACTGAATATCAGAATCTGGGCATTGACGTGAGTGATAAGGAATTGAATGATATGCTGGTAGGTCCTAACGCTGTTCAGGAAATCAAGCGGGCATTTACAGATCCGAATACCGGGATGTTTGACGCTCAGCAGGCGGCCTCCCGGATCAATCAGCTGAGAACAATATATAAAGCCAACCGGCGGTCAGATCAGAATTATGCCATGGCCCAGAATTTTTTCGAACAGGCACTCCCTCAATTTGTAAAATTGAGACAGAGGGAAAAATATATATCCCTGCTCGCCCAAAGTTCTTACATCCCCAAATGGATGATAGAGAAAACAAATGCCGATAACAGTCAGATTGCGTCGGTTGATTTTGTAAAGATTCCTTATCAGACTATTTCTGACAGCACAATAAAAATTTCAGACGCGGAAATTCAGGCATATCTGGATGATCATAAGAATCAATTCGCACAGGAAGAATCCCGTACAATCAGTTATATCAGTTTCAGCGCCGCACCAACTGCCGGCGACAGTGCCACGATATTCCAACAGGTTCAAACCCTCAGGCCGGAGTTTGCTACAACGACAGATGTCGAATCATTCCTTACCAAAAACGGAACAGAAACTAATTTTTCAGAAACATATACGCCAAAGTCTAAATTGACCGGGTCCAGAAAAGATTCTCTGATGGCTCTTCAGACAGGCGCAGTGGTTGGCCCATATCTCGATGGAAATAATTTTGTGCTGGCAAGAATCATGGATATTAAAACACTGCCTGATTCAGTACGTGCACGACATATACTTGTAGCACTCAACGATCCGAAAACGAATCAGCCAAAGATGGATGACAGCACAGCCAAAAAGAAAATTGACAGCATAAAGAACCTGCTGGATAATGGACAAAAATTTGACAGTCTTGCTTTTCATTTATCTGAGGACGAAGGAAGCCGGATAAAAGGCGGAGACCTGGGATATTTTGGCCAGGGCCAGATGGTCAAGGAGTTTGGAGATTTTACTTTCAATGGTAAAAAAGGAGAAATAAAGATCGTAAAGACGCAGTTTGGATACCATTTAATTGAAATCATGGATCAGAAGAATTTTGAACCGGCGTTCAAAATTGCATACTTTTCCCGTCGTATTGAACCGAGCCAGGAAACAGATCAGAATGCTTCCGGTCTTGCGAGTCAGTTCGCCGGCGAAAATCGGGATAAAACTTCTTTTGATGCAGCTGTAAAAAAACAAAATCTGCACGCCATTACAGCACCGGAAATTCAGCCTACGGATTTTAATATTCAGGGAATGGGATCCAGTCGTGCCCTGGTGCGTTGGGCATATGCCGCTAAACAAGGCGAAGTATCTGAATCTTTTTCAGTCGGAGATAAATATGTAGTAGCCCTTGTAAATGAAATCAATCACAAAGGAACAATCAGTCTGACGAAGGTGAGACCGATGATAGAGCCGATTTTAAGAAATAAGAGAAAGGCAGATATCATTTCCGGAAAGATCGGAACTTCCGCAACCTTGGAATCCGTGGCAAATTCTTTCTCACAAACGATCAGTCACGTGGACAGCCTTCAGTTTTCTTCCCCTTATATACCAAACCTCGGACCTGAGCCGAAAGTGGTGGGATATTCTTTTGATAAAAGCCTGATCGGCAAAGCGGTTTCTGCACCGGTCGGCGGTAATGAAGGAGTATTTGTTGTGAAAGTGATAAACGTAAGTGCCAAAGCCAATTATAATGTGGATCCGGAACAGGCCAGACAAACCATGTTGCAGTCCCAGGAAAATCTTATCCAACGGTCAGGAACTGATGCATTAAAGAAGAAAGCCAAAATCGAGGACGACCGGGGGAAATTCCTTTAAAGCTTAAGGCTTAAAGCGTAAAGCAGAAGGCTTTACGGAAATGCGGTGGGCCTTTTAATTAAGCGATCTTATTGGCTCTTTCAATCATTTTCCCAATTGAAGAGCTTTACGCATTGCGCTTTACGTTTTGCGCTTTATGAGTATCTTTGCATGTGATGCAGGAAGAGATAATAAATAAAGTAAGTCAGAGTGCATTGGTAACGCTGGATCTGGAATCTTTTTTCCCCAAAGAGATTATCCAGATATTTGATCTGAAACCTTTTCTTTTTATGGAACTGATATTAAAAGAAAAGGATTTTCGGGCTGCGCTTTTAACAACAGACTGGTCAGATTACCAGGATAAAATCGTAGGAATTTATTGTTCGGCTGATGCCGTGATTCCCGTCTGGGCATATATGCTGGTCACCAGTTATCTTCAGCCCTATGCAAAGGACGTCATTATGGGAGATGAGACGGCTGTTCTCAGACAGATTCTGACGGACCGGATACGGGCGATCAATCCCGGGGATTATAAAGACCAGCGCATTGTGATAAAAGGTTGTGGCGATAAACCGGTGGGTGATTTTGCGTATCTCGAAATAACGAAATTACTCAGACCGGTAGCCAAATCCATCATGTATGGCGAACCGTGCAGCACCGTTCCCGTGTTTAAGGCTCAAAGCGTAAAGCCCAAAGCGTAAAACTATTGAACGGGCAATCCTTCTCTGTTTTTAATTTATGTAAGAATTGGTTATCTATTTAAGAAGGTAGTATCAAATAAATGAGTGGGATAATGACATTCCACTTCCATACTTCCAGTCTTCCAAACTTCCACACTTGCTGTGAGCCCACGGCTCACAGTAAAGTTCCGCGCATAATAACCACCGCCACGGTGAAATAAATAATCAGTCCGGTTACATCCACAAGTGTTGCGACAAAAGGAGCGGAAGAAGCCGCGGGGTCAGCGCCTAATTTTTTAAGCAGTATTGGTAACATCGAACCAGAAAGGGTGCCCCATAAAACCACACCGAGCAGAGAAAAAGCAACGGTTAACGCGACCAGTAAATAGTGTTCACCATAATTGTATATATGAAATTGCTGCCAGAGAAATATTCTTAAAAATCCTACCAGGCCCAATATGGAACCCAGCACTATGCCGGAAAAGATTTCCTTACGCATCACATAAAACCAGTCCCGGAATTTTATTTCACCCAGTGCCATTGCGCGGATAATGATCGAAGAAGCCTGTGATCCGGAATTTCCACCGCTCGAAATGATCAGTGGAATAAAAAGAGCCAGAACAACCGCCTTGCTGATCTCCCCTTCAAAAAAACCCATTGCTGTGGCCGTCAGCATTTCCCCCAGGAACAGGATGACCAGCCATCCCGCGCGTTTTTTTACCAGGTGTCCAAAAGAAATGGTTGTATATGGTTCTTCCAATGCTTCGGAACCCCCGATCCTCTGAATTTCCCTGGTGTTTTCTTTTTCTGATAACCGGAGTACATCATCCGAAGTAACAATGCCAAGAAGAACCCCCGATTCATTAATGACCGGGAGCGCAAAACGACTGTTATTTTTAAATATGGCAATGGTTTCTGTCTGGGCTGCATTCACCGGGAGCGCAATGAACTGGTGATCCATTAATTTTTCCACCGGTGTGGAAGGATCAACCACTAAAAACTCTTTTATATTTATGTCATCTATTAAAACTCCGTTATCATCAATAACAAAAAGAAAATTCAGGGTTTCCGCTGCCTGTCCACGGGTACGGATAATATCAAGAACCTGCCGCACCGATTCCGAGGCTTTTATCGCCAGATAATCCGGAGTCATCAGGCGACCGACAGAACCTTCCGGATAACCCAGCAGTTTCAGGGTTTCAGCTCTTGTTTCAGGATCCAGAATTTTCAATAGTTCCTTCACCGCATTGCCGGGCAATAAACCCAGAAAGGCAGTTCTGTCGTCCGGCTGCAGTTCATTCAGAAGTTCCGCAGCTTTCTCATCCGGCAGGGATTTGATAATAATTTCCTGCTTTTTCTTTCGCAGGAATTTAAAAACCCTGGCTGCATGTTTTACGTCTATATGCTGGAAAAGTTTACCCGCCCAATTGGTATACCGGTTTGTGAATTCAATGATATCCCGCGAAGAAAGTTTATTCAGCTTTACAAATTCTGTGATCTTGTTGTTTTGCAGCAGATTCTTTATATCATTTAAATTCGGCATACCCTTATGATTGATTTTGTAAAGTTCTGATTTTCGAAATTAAATGAATCGGCTTCATAATACAATAACCCGGCCCGGTTTACCTGCTGAATAGCTGCCTACCAGAGCATGTGTTCCTTTGCCATGGAAGTAATATAAATGGGTTTTCGAATCTCGCCGGATCGTCGCAATGATGGTCTTCCAGGGAAACAAATCGTTTTCAAAAAAAACAATGTCAGTTTCTTCGGTTTCAATGTCTGAAATCCGGATTTGGTAAGTGGACAGTTGTTGTTTTATTTTTTCCGTGTCAGGGGGACTTCCTTTTATAAAAACTGACTTTCCCGTTTTTGAACCGTATTCCGTTTTTATGAATGGCAACCATATAAATGCCAGGGCCTGCCGCAGACGCAATCCCAGTGTCAGTAAATAAATCCGTAATGAAAAACTTTTATTGCGAAAATGTTTTTTCATGAACAATTGCATGGCGGAATAAAACAATTTTACATACCTGAAATCTTTCTGTGTGCTTTCGCCTTTAAAATGAATGATCGTAGTGGCAGGCAGATAATAATTTTTGAATCCTGTCTGGTTTATTCGATAGCTCAGGTCTATATCTTCGGCATACATAAAAAACTGTTCATCGAAACCCCCTGTCTGATTCAGCACGGTTCTTTTGATCATCATGAAGGCACCGGATAAAACTTCGACGGCCTGCAGATGGTTTTCATCCAGATGCCCCATATAATAAGATGAAAAAATCTTTGAATGGGGAAATAAACGTGTAAGCCCGGTCATCTTAAAAAAAGAAGCGGCAGGATACGGAAAACCCCGTTTGGATTCTTTTAGAAACCGTCCGGCTCCGTCGATCATTCGCACCCCCACCGCCCCGGCATCCTCATGGCCCCTGAAAAAAGAAATACATATATCCAGGCTGTCTTCTGCCAGAATGGTATCCGGGTTCAAAAACAGGATAAACTCTCCCTTGCAAAGCGGGATCACCAGATTATTCGCTTTTGCAAAACCGATGTTTTCTTTATTCCGGATGAAATGAAAATCCGGAAACAATGGTTCCAGGAAATCCGGACTCTCATCTGAGGAGGCATTGTCGATGATAAATACTTCGGTATTGCCTCCGGGCATTGAAATCCCGTCGATTGCCTTTTTTAAGGAAGAAAGACATTGTTCAAGGAAATATTTAACATTATAACTGACGATGACGACTGATAAAATCATAGGTAAGTCTTTGTCAATCCGTCCCTCTCAACGGAGGCTTTATTATCTTTGCATCATGTTAAAAACCACGCTTATAAAAGCGGCCGAACGGGCTGGCAGTATCCTGAAGCAATATTACGGCAGCGAATTTAAGATTTCGAACAAAGAAGGAGTCAACAATCTGGTAACGGAAGCGGACCACGCCGCTGAAAAAACCATCATGGATATCATCCGGAACGATTTTCCGGATCATCATATCCTGAGTGAAGAATCCGGGGATATGCCCGCGAATTCACCATACAAATGGATCATTGATCCACTGGATGGTACCGTGAATTTTGCCCATGGATTGCCGATTTGCTGCGTTTCCATTGGTCTGGAACAGGATGGAGAAATGTTGATGGGGGCTGTTTATAATCCCTTTTTTAATGAGTTTTATTTTGCGCAAAAAGGCTATGGTGCTACGTTAAATGATAAGACCATTCATGTGTCCGATGAGAAAAAAGTAGAGAAATCCTGTCTCGTTACAGGATTCCCTTATTCTTACCTGGATGAACCGAACGGACCTCTGGAGGTTTTTTCCCGGCTCATCCGAAAGGGTGTGCCGGTCAGGCGACTGGGATCCGCTGCGATGGATTTATGTTGGGTTGCTGCCGGCAGGTTTGATGGATTTTATGAACATAAACTTCAGGCCTGGGACAGTGCAGCCGGATTTTTAATTGTTCAGGAATCCGGAGGGAAAGTAACCGACTTTAGCGGAAAGCCCTATTCTCCCTATCAGCCGCAAATTGCAGCAACCAATGGTAAAATACATGCCGAACTACTGAAATGGATAGCCGGTGATCCTGCATCAGACGGGAAGAAATGATTCATCAATGTTTAAATTATAATTATGGAGACCCGTACTGAAATCTCTTCATTGGGTGAATTCGGCCTGATAGATCACCTGACGAAAAACATTGAAATCAAAAATGCGTCGAGCATACTCGGCGTAGGAGACGATGCGGCGGTTATCGATCATTTTGGAAAGCAAACCGTACTGACCACCGATTTATTAATAGAAAATATTCATTTTGACCTGGTATATACTCCCCTTCTTCATCTGGGGTACAAATCGGTGATCGCGAACCTGAGTGATATATATGCCATGAACGCCACGCCTACCCAGCTGTTGGTATCGCTCGGATTCAGTAACCGTTTCAGCCTGGAAGCGCTGGATGAGTTTTATGAAGGGGTTTATGCTGCCTGTGAAAAATACAATGTCGATATCGTAGGAGGGGATACGTCTTCTTCCCAAAAAGGGTTTATTATATCTATTACTGCCATTGGCGAAGTATCGCCCGATAAATTTGTACAGCGTTCCACTGCCAGAAAAGGCGATCTGTTATGCTGCAGCGGAGATCTGGGCGCGGCTTATCTTGGCCTCATTTTTTTGGAAAGGGAAAAGAAGATCTTTCTGGAAAATCCCGATATCAAACCAGACTTAGAAGGAGAAAAATACGTTATAGGACGAATACTGAAACCCGAAGCATCCAAAAGGACTATTGAGTTTTTTGAAAAGGAGGAGATTACACCAACGTCGATGATTGACATCAGCGACGGACTGAGTTCTGAAATTCTGCATATCTGTAAGCAAAGCAATGTGGGTTGTTTATTATATGAAGAAAAAATTCCGATTGCGGATGAAACGCGCAATGCAGCATACAAATTCGAACTCGATCCGACCGCCTGCGCGCTCAGTGGCGGAGAAGATTATGAATTGCTCTTCACGATCCGTCCGGAAGACTATGACAAACTGGTCCTGAATGAAAATATCAGCGTGATTGGTTATATGACGGATCCTGAAGAAGGGAAAAAAATCCTTACCAAGGGAGGAAATAAATTTGACATCACAGCTCAGGGCTGGAATGCATTTATCAAATGAGAATTTTCGATCGCCTGAAGAATATCCGGAAACTGAAAACAAATATATGGTTGTGCCTGTGCATCACCCTGGCAGTTTCCTGTTCTTCTTCGCGCAAAACATATAATCCTCAATACAAATATCCGCCTGCTGAACTACAGACGGACTATTCCCTATTCCGTCACATACTCGAAAGTTCACATCCCAGCGTTTACTGGTATACAACAAAGGATAGCATGGACTATTATTTTGATCAGGGCTTTCAGTCGTTGCATGACTCCCTGACTGAAATTCAGTTCCGTGACGTGCTGGCTTATGTGATTTCAAAATTGGATTGTGGCCACACAAGTGTTAAAGGTTCAAAAGCTTTTAACCGCTATATAGATACCGCCTCCTCACTGGCATTTCCATTTGCATTAAAATTCTGGTCAGATACAATGGTAATTTCTGCCAATCTGAGAAGAAAGGATCCCATATTGCAAAGAGGAACGATTGTGAAATCCATCAATGGCTATACAACCAAAGAACTGACAGATACGCTGTTCAATTATATTACCACCGATGGATACAGCATGAATGGAAAATATCAAAGCCTGAGTACCGGATTCGCCTTTGCCAACCTCTATAAAAATGTGATCGGACTGACCGATTCTTTCGACATACATTATATTGACAGTCTGGGCTTTGAGAGCCAGGCATATGTGAAGCCTTATGATTTCAGGGCAGATACCATGAACAAAAAGACCCTGAGTCATGGACCTCCGGCAAAGGGATCTGGAAAGAAAAAAGAAAAACCTACTTTTTATCTTTCCTCTGTAAATCTGCAGCTGGATACGGTTATGAAAACAGGCTTCATGACCGTTACTACTTTCGATCGCTCGAATCATCTGAGAAGATTTTTTAAGAATTCTTTCAGGGAACTTCAGGAAAATCATATTAAGAATCTGATCATCGATGTCAGATCGAATGGCGGAGGCGATGCCGGATTATCCACTTTGCTGACAAGATATATTGCTGATCATAAATTTAAACTGGCCGATTCACTATATACCATCAAGCCTCCCGCCGAATACAGGAAATATATTCAAAATGGTTTTTGGTACGGATTGTTGGTTTCCGCTGTGACCAGAAAAGGCAAGGATGGTAAATTACACTTCCGGTATTTTGAAAAACATTATTATTCTCCCAAAGAAAAATATCACTATGATGGTCAGGTTTTTATTTTGATCGGAGGAAATTCGTTTTCTGCCACTACTTTATTCGCCGGGGATCTGAAGGGTCAGAAAAATGTAACCCTGGTTGGCGAGGAAACAGGCGGAGGGTATTACGGAAATACGGCCTGGATCATTCCCGATGTCACACTTCCCAATACCGGCCTGCGTTTCAGGCTTCCGCGTTTTCGAATGGTGGTCAGCCGGGATCGTATAAAAAACGGAAGAGGTATTCTGCCGGATGTATGGGCATTACCTACATCCGAAGCCATCCGTGATGGAATAGATTTTAAAGCCATGAAAGTAAGAGAACTTATTTCACAGCAGGAGGCGCTGACCAGTCATGATCCGGAAAACAAATAGTTGAGCATGAAAAAGATTTTGACGTTTTTCCTTGTTTTATTTTCACTTAGCAGTGTCGCGCAGGGATCACTTCAGGATGCGAAAATTAAATCCCTGCAGGGAAAAATTGCGCCGTTCTCCGTGTTTGCGAAAAAAGATTCGCTTTTTCTGATTTGTTTCTGGTCAGTTTCATCGGATGAAAGTATCACGGAACTGAATTCAATCAACGTGAATCTCGAACACTGGCAGAGCCTGCTGCCTTTTCGCTTTATGGCGGTATCGGTTGATGAAGGCAAACTGGCAAACAGGCTGAGACCGGTTTACAATCAGAACAGCTGGACTTTTGAGGCCTATTCAGATTTATACGGGGATTTGCGGAAAGCACTGCACTCAAATAATCTTCCGCAAAGTATCATCGTTTACAAAAATGAAATTATCTATGAACAATCCGGATGGTCAGAAGGCACAGAAAACTATCTGATTCAAAAGCTGCTCTCAATGAAACATTGAGAATACCAGATCCAGGGAATTTTTATTGATAATATTAAAATCGGCAGCCTGTCCCTTTTGAATTTTGCCTAGAAATGGATTTTTTAGCAGGCCGGCAGGATAGACCGAACACATTTTCAGAGAATCTTCCAGGGAGATTCCGGCTTTTTCAACGGAATTTTTTAAGGTAGACATCATGGTCATACAGGATCCCGACAATGTTCCATCCGGGAGTGTGTAACGATCTCCTTTATAAACATGTTTATAATAACCTTCGGAAATGGATGTAACGGCATCCGTAATAAAAAACAATCTTTCCCCCATCATCTTTTTACTGACACGAACGGAAGCATAATCAACATGTACACCATCACAAATAATGCTTGACATCACATTCGCATCATCATAAATGGCGCCTACCATACCCGGTTCTCTGCCTTGCAGCGGGGACATGGCATTAAACAAATGTGTAGCCGCTGGTACACCTGATTTGAATGCGTGGCTGGCCTGCTGATAAGTAGCGTTGCTATGTCCTGCGGAAACAATAATACCATGATCCATGATGAGCTGGATGATCTCATCATCGCATTGTTCCGGTGCCAGCGTAATCATTTTGACAATGCCTCTTCCTTTGTCAAGCAACAATTCAACATCTTTACGCGCAGGCTTTTTTATGAATGCTTCAATATGTGCTCCCCTTTTTACCGGATTGATCCAGGGACCTTCCAGATGCAGCCCCAGTAAACCTTTTTTTCCGGAGGAAATATATTCTCCCGATGTATCAATTCCCTTTAGGAAATTCTCCATGGAATTAGTGGCCATGGTGATCATAAAATGTGAACAGCCACCGGCCATACAGTAAGCGTGGGTGGCGTCCAGTGATTCTGTATCCAGTGAATGTGAAAACAATTTTCCATTCCCCCCATATAGCTGCAAATCGATAAATGCAGGGGCAATAAAACAGCCCGGGAATTTTTCAACCGGAACATCAGACGGCAGAGAACCAGGCTGCACAATGCCCGAAATGATATTATTTTCTATGAGCAGCACCTGTCCTTTCAGTGTTTCGTTTCCCGTAAATATTTCGTCTGCCAGAAATGCCTGTCTCATAATTTATGGTTGAATAAAAAAAGTATCTGCGTCGCGCCAGAAAGGTAACTGTGTCCTCAGGTTCTCCAATTTTTCACGATCAAGTGTATGCGAAAATATTTCTTCCGCAGCGCCCATTATTCTGATGGGTTCTCCCAAAGGTCCCAGAACCATGGATTCACCTCCATATTCCAGACCCTTTCCATCGAGACCCGTACGGTTAACGCCGATAACATAACACTGATTCTCTATGGCTCTTGCCTGTAAAAGTGTTCTCCAGGCCAGACTTCTTACCAATGGCCAGTTTGCTGATACGATTAATACATCATATTCCGGAGCAATTGAAGGTTTTTCCATGGGGGACTGTCTTAACCATACAGGGAACCGGAGATCATAACATATCTGAAGGTTGATTTTCCATCCGTTTACAGATGTAATCAGCCTTTTATTTCCGGCACTGTAATGCTGGTCTTCGGTGCCATAGGCAAATAGATGCCGCTTGTCATAAAAAGCCAATTCTCCATTTGGAAGCATCCAGATCATACGATTGTAAAACCTGGTTTCATCGTTCGTCTTCTCTTTCGCAATGATGCTGCCGGTAATAATAGCGCCTTTTTTAGCAGCGGTTTTGCGCAGCCAGCTGACCGTGTAATCATCCATGGTTTCAGCCAGAGATTCCTTATTCATACTGAATCCAGTACTGAACATTTCGGGGAGAACAATCAATTCAGGTTTACCGGTAATGCCTTCGATTTTTCTTTCCAGCATTTCCAGATTCGCTTTTTTGTCTTCCCAGTGGAGTGCAGTTTGTATCAGGGAAATCCGGAGGTTGGCCATTTTTATGGTTTATTCTGTTTCAGATCCGGCTGATTCTTCCGGAAAAGACCAGGTATTTATGATGGACTGCTCAAATCCTCTTTGCAGAAGGAATTGCTGCCATTTGTTTTTCTTTACAAAAATATTCTTTTCAGATTGGAGCGATAGCCATTTTTTATCTGCAATCCGCTGAAAACCGGCTATGTATTCCGATTCATCCAGCGATTGAAGGGCTTTTAGTATGCAATATTTGCTGATTCTCTTCTGTTCCAGGCCATGCCTGATTTTTATTCTTCCCCAACCATTATTCCTGGATTTTCCGGAGGCATAAGCGATGGCGAACCGTTCTTCATTCAGATATTCTTCTTCAATCAACCGGGAAATTAGTTCTTCTGCTTCTTTTTCGAATAAACCCAGGGAATAGAGTTTATGCTTTACTTCTGCATGACTGCGCTCCTGGTAACCGCAATAATGTTTCAGTTTCTGCAGCGCTTTTTCGGGCGATGTTCTGCTACGGGAATATGAAGAACCGTCGTTCGGCATGTCCCAAATATAAAAAAATACACAAGTTATTATAAGGATATTCACCCTCTGATAATCGCCTGCGGCTCTACCAAAAAAATCAGTAGTTTCGTTCCAAAGTCAATATTCATGAAGTTTATTGTATCATCATCGGCTTTACTTAAACAACTGCAACAAATCAGTGGTGTGATCAGTGCCAATACTGTTTTGCCCATACTGGAAGATTTTTTATTTGAAGTAGAGAAAAACAGACTCACCATTGTTGCGACCGACCTGGAAACCGTGATGAAAGTTCAGCTGGATGTGGAGGCGAAAGAAACCGGAAAAGTGTGTATTCCGGCCAAAATTCTGCTGGAATCCCTTAAAAATATTGCAGATCAACCCCTGGCTTTTACGATCGATAAACAATTTTCAGTCGAGATTACCAGTGATAACGGGAAATATAAGGTGATGGGTGAAAATCCGGATAATTTTCCAAAAGATCCGTCCGCCGATCAAACCACGTCATTTGAAATACCAGCATCTGTTTTAGCCACTGCAATTAATAAATCTCTTTTCGCTGTCAGTAATGACGACCTGCGACCTGCTATGACGGGTGTGCTGGTCGAAATGAGTCCCGGATCTATCCAGTTTGTGGCCACTGATGCGCATAGGCTGATCCGTTATAAGAGATCAGACATTGCCTGCTCAAAAACAGAATCTCTGATTGTACCCAAAAAGCCCCTGAATTTATTAAAGTCTGCCCTGCCCTCCTCAGATGAAAATGTAAAACTCACCTATAACAGTAATCATTTATTTGCAAATTTCGGAGGCTTACAAATGAGCTGCCGCCTGATCGATGCAAGATTCCCGGACTATAAAGTGGTGATTCCGGCAGACAACCCATATAAATTAACGGTTAACCGCGGAGATTTTCAGAGTGCCCTCCGCCGTGTAAGTGTTTTTAGTAATAAGAGCACCAACCAGATCGTATTGAGCATTCATGGAAGTGAATTACAGCTGGCCGCACAGGATATTGATTTTTCGTTCGAAGGAAACGAAAGAATGAAATGCCAATATACCGGGGAAGATATGTCCATCGCATTTAATGCGCGTTTTCTGATTGAGATGCTGAATGCGACTGCTTCGGATGAAATCCGTATTGAATTGTCCACGCCTACCAAAGCGGGTATTATAAAACCTGTGGAGCAGGATAAAGCCGAAGACCTGCTGATGCTGGTTATGCCATTAATGCTGAATAGCTGAGAAGCGAATTAATTCTTGTTACAGAGAAATTGAAAAGGCTTCAGTTCCTGCTGTCTGACGATCCGCTGGATATACCGGGTTCCCCTTAAAATTTTATAACTATTCAGATCGAATACTTCGTGGGCAACGCAAAAGGTCTCAAGTGTTTCGTACTGGTAAAGAAGATCGTTTAATTTTTCGAGTTCACAGGCCATGAACTGCTCAGTTACGAATTCATCTTTCATGAGGACAAGCAAATCTCTATCCGGTGTTTTCATTGCAATTAGATTTTAGTACCCTACCATGCCTTTGTTGAGTCCACAACCGCATTTTTTACTACTTCCTCCAATCCGATTGTTCGAACTACAACTCACGCTTACAATTGTAATCATTATTAATAAAAGGATCAATAGGGTAGGCGGATTTCTCATAGATTCTTTCCACTAATTTATAAAAATTTGCGGGTAATTTCAGGTTTTTCCCCGGTTTTAGAAAATTTATATGACTGAAAACAGGTCCCTTTCTGTGCTGGTTGCACCACTTGACTGGGGGCTTGGGCATGCAACCCGCTGTATTCCAATAATTAATGAACTAATTCGTCAGGGGGCCCGGGTTATGGTGGCGGCAAATCCAGGACAAATCAACCTGTTAAAATCCGAATTTCCCGAGGTTGAATTCATTAAAACCCAGGGATATAACATACGCTATACAGGGAGGAATTTGCTGAAATGGGGGCTTTTATTTCGCATCCCTTCTATACTGAAAAAAATAAAAAGGGAAAATATCTGGCTGGATGATATGCTTCAACAACATCATATAGATGCCATCATCTCTGACAACCGGTACGGCCTTTTTCATAAATCATGTACCAGCATCTTCATAACCCATCAGCTGCAGATTCAATCAGGCATCGGATCTTCAATTGTTACGGCGCCGGGAAAAGATTCGCAAAAGCGGGCGGGCCCGGGAATTTCGATTGCAGCGCGTTGTTCGCTGGTGCTTGGCCGTTATATTGACGGGAAAATATTAAAATGGAATTATGCGTTCATCGAGAAATTTTCCGCCTGCTGGATACCTGATCTGGAAGGTATATTGTCCATGGCGGGCCAGCTCTCCCACCCTGCCAGACTACCAAATATTCCTGTAAAATATATCGGGGTCTTATCCCGGTTTTATCCATCCGAAAAGAAAATTAAAAGGAACACACTGCTTATTTTACTCTCCGGACCGGAGCCGCAGAGAACGGAACTTGAAAATATTTTGTTCGCTCAGCTCGCGAACTCAACAATAAACGTAGTTGTGGTGCGTGGTCTGCCGGGTTCTGATCTGCCCATTCCTTTTATGAGGGAGGGTATACGAATATGGAATCACCTGGCGTCAGATACATTAAATGAATTATTGAATAACTCGGAATATGTCGTTACCCGTAGTGGATACAGTACCGTCATGGACCTGCTGTCCCTTAAAAAAAATGCCATTCTTGTGCCAACGCCCGGGCAAACAGAACAGGAATATCTTGGACATTATTTAAATGAAAAAAGATGGATGTATACAGTTCCCCAAAAAAACTTCAATTTGCAAGAGGCTATGAATGGTTTTAAAAATGCGGAATTATTATTGCCGGAAATACCACCCACAAACCTTCACGATGTAATAGAAGAATTTTTAAAGGAAGCCTCGCGGCAAAAAGAAAATTCAAGAAAATAATTTGATGGCTTTACGCTTTGAGCATTACGCCTTCTGCTTCTCTTCTGGCTTATAAAAAAATAAAAAACTTTTTTCTGCTGAGGAAAAGTCTTTCCACGAATTAACAGCTGCTGTAACCGCAAAAACAGAACCGGTGGGCATATGCGAGATATGGGCATTGGTCAGGGAACCGGCGAAATCAGTAATACCCGGATTATGTGAAAACAGGGCAACATGATCATAGGCATCGTCCAATTTACTTACGACATCATAAAATGCATCAGGATCCGCATGATATAAAGAAGGTACAAAAAGAATTTCTTTCAGTTTGCGGTCATATTCAGCTACAAACAATTCCGCCGTGGTTTTTGCACGTAGCGCGGGACTGGAAACAAACTGATCAATGGTTGTATTTTTTTTGAATAGTCTTTCTCCCATTTCGGACGCATCCCTGAATCCACGTTCGTTTAAAGGCCGGTCAAAGTCAGAAGACACTCCAAAAGAATGGGAACTCTTTGCATGTCTTACTAATATTAATGTTTTCATTCCCTTCCTGTTTTGAATGAGTGAGTGCGAATGTTACTATACGACGATCACCGCCCTCCACTATTTCCTTTACTACCGGTCGTCAGTGAAATTACGTGCTTGTTTAATTATTATAAAGTAAAAAATCGGGCCAGATGCGGATTTTTCCCTGGACTTTTACGAAATGCCGTCTTAAATATTTATTTGAAGGATGTACAATAAAAAAACATCCTGGGAACCATTGCATAATCAAGAATCTAATAATATTTTAGTATCTGACCCGTTAATAAAAAACCCTAGAAAAAACCCCGACCCATGAGAATTCAATACCGTGTGTTGTCCGTCGCACTGTTACTATCTTTTTCTCCCGCCATGCAATCCGGAAACGGACTGATGGCTGCGCCACTGAAAAAATATCCATCGACAAAGACAGTTTCCGAAGCCTCCGCTAAATTTGAAGCCACCGTAAGTGCATTGTATTGCGATGCCAACCTGGAAGAATCAGGTTTGCAGCGCGAAGTATTTGCGTATGCTTATAAAGGTTATCTCAGACTGCTTGAAGAACACAAGATCAGTAAGAGCAATGTTATTACAATATGTGACTTTAGCCAGTCCTCCAGAAACAAACGCTTATATGTTGTAGATCTGGAAACCCGAAAAATACTTATCAATACATATGTAGCCCATGGACGCCGGTCCGGTGGTGAATACGCAAAATCATTTTCTAATAAATGGAGTTCACATAAGAGCAGTCTTGGTTTTTATGTGACCGAGATGACCTACACCGGCAGACACGGTTATGCCATGAAACTTCATGGATTGGAAAAGGGATTTAATGACAAGGCCGACAGGAGGAACATTGTAATACATGGTTCCAAATATCTCGGAGAACAATATTTGCAATCAAATAAATTCAGCGGAAGAAGTTTCGGGTGCCCGGCCATTCCGAATTCGGATGTAAAAGAAGTCATTGAAGACATGAGAGGAGGATCCTGCTTTTTTATATACCACCCGACAAAAAAATATCTGCAGGGTTCAAAAATATTAAACGGTTAACCGGACGTAAACTCCGATGGTTTGAAGGTGAAAAAGTCCAATTTAGGTTCGTACCCTATGATTGGGCTTTTCTTTTTTTGATAAAGGACATATCAGACAGCGAAAATTTTACAGCTGAGGAAAAAAATGGCAGTTTTGCCAGCTATATGGAAATATGCTGATGAAAAAAAAGACGTCAAAAATACTGTCCGTCCTTGCGATACTGTTTTCAGCTTTTCTGATATTATTTATATACAGACATCCGATTGTTTTGAAATGGATGACGGGGTCCGCCAGGGTCATCGGATGGCCCGTGCGTGCCAGGGTTTACGCAGACGGAGAGATGGACAAAAAGATAAAGGTTTTTCATTCTGATACTTATTGGGATGGCCGCAAGGCCGACTACTATATTCTGTACCTATTTTCACCCTATCCATACAAGACCAAACATATTGTAAGTTTAGATATACAAAACAAGTATGCCGGGGTGCCTGCGTTTACTGATAAAAAAAGCTTCGATCTGGTACTCGGGTTTCTTTTTCAAAGCGAAACAGGGGATCAATTCTCGGATTTCAGAGATACCGTAAAGGGATATGGTTTTGATCCCCGGATGTATATTTCCGGTAAAACAATTCGTTTTTACCTTCCTTCGAAACAACAACCGGAACCTGGTTTGATTAGCATAGAATTTTCAGAATAACCAGGCAAATGACTGCGCGATAATCCCGACGAAAAAACCGGTTATCATTTCAAACCGGCTGTGTGCGCCCAGAATAAGACGTGATGAGCATACCAGGCCGCAGATCAGTACGGGCAGAACCAGGTAAAGCCCGGAAACATAAGGATCTTCATGTCCAAACAGGATAAAAAAACTGATCAGACCACCCATCGCTACGGCGTGCAGGCTTACTTTGTAAAAAATGGTGCACATCCAGGCGCCGCATACAGACAGGAATGTCCCCAGCACAAAATGGGCGGCCACCGGGGGAATATCCGGCAGATTCCTGAAAACATAACTCGCCCAGAAATAGAAAAACATGGTAACGATGAATCCCACCAGGCGATCCTGACGATTTTCAAGGGAAAGACTCTTAATGAGTTTCAGTCTCCAGGCAAGAAATAAACTAAGAGCCGGAAAGAATATGGTAAACAAAACCATGCTGAACATCCGAAGATTTTTGGTATGAAGATCTACGCCCTCAAAAGCTGCCGGATGTAAATAAATCAGAAAGGCGAAAACATAAGAACTGATCAGCAGGGGATGAAACAGGATAGAAAAAAAATGGGCAAAGAACCGAACGGTTCCTGAGGGATGTTTGTCAAAAGAAGGTTGCTGTAAATAATCGGAGGCTGTGTTCATTGGTTGAAGGTTGACGGTTGCCATTATTGCGGGGAAAGGTAAAAAGAAAGTTTTAGGCTTTGGTGTTGGGCTTTTGAACTGACTAAAGTTCCCTGCGCAATCTCGCAACCGGAATATTTAGTTGTTCCCTGTATTTCGCTACCGTACGCCGTGCGATATTATATCCCTTTTCCTGCAACAATTCAGTCAGCCTTTCATCGCTGAGCGGTTTCTTTTTACTTTCGTCTCCGATCAGATCACTCAGAATTTTTTTCACTTCGCGGGTAGATACTTCTTCACCGCTGTCTGTGCTGAGAGATTCACTAAAGAAAAATTTCAACCGGTAGGTTCCGAATTCTGTTTGAACAAACTTACTGTTGGCAACCCGGCTCACTGTAGAAATATCCAATCCGGTACGTTCTGCAATATCTTTCAGGATCATCGGTTTCAGCGATGTCTCGTCACCGGAAATAAAAAATTCATGCTGATAGTCCATGATCGTCCGCATGGTATTGATCAGGGTTTGCTGCCTTTGTTTGATCGCATCGATAAACCATTTGGCTGCATCAATTTTCTGTTTGATAAAGAGCACTGCTTCTTTTTGCCGTTTATCTTTTTTTGAACCACGGTCGTAATCTTTGAGCATATCCCGGTAACCATCACTGATTCGCAGATCGGGTGCATTACGTGAGTTCAAAGTGAGTTCGAGTGTACCGGCATTATTAAAAATAAAGAAATCCGGGACCACATATCCTTCTCCTTTGCCGGCACCTCCCAGATTACCACCGGGCTTTGGGTTCAGTTTCACGATCTGACGGATCACATCCCTGAACTCTTCTTCGGAAATATTCAACCCGCGTTGAATTTTATCGTAATGTTTTTTTGTGAATTCATCGAAATATTCTGACAGCACACTAATGGCCAGTGTAACACTTTTCTCTTCATTCTTTTTTCTCTCTAACTGAAGCAGCAAACATTCCTGCAAATTCCGGGCAGCTACTCCCGGTGGATCGAAATGCTGGATGCGTGCGATGATGGACTCCACTTCTGATTCGGTGCTTTCAATATTCTGACGAAAGGCAAGATCATCCACTATGGAAGCTGTTTCGCGACGCAGATAGCCATCATCATCAATACTGCCTACAATCTGCTCTGCTATTTTACGGTCGCGTTCGTTCAGCTTCAGCATGCCCAGTTGATCGAGCAGCAATTCATAAAAACTGGTTTCCAGTTTATGTGTCACCGTTTGCTTGTCTTCCGCATCCGGGTAGTTATCATCCCTGAGCTTATAATCGGCTACATCATCATCGTGTTCGTTCACATAATCGCTGATATCAATATTATCATACTCATCCTGTGTTCCTTCCGGTTCAAATTCTTCTTCCGTTGTTTCAAACTCATCCTTGGAATCATCCGTCAAACCGTCGTCATGATCTTCTTCAGCCACCTCCAGAGCAGGGTTTTCTTCCAGTTCTTCCTTGATCCGTTCTTCCAGATTGGCAGTAGGAACCTGCAGCAGTTTCATGAGTTGAATCTGCTGGGGAGATAATTTTTGGAGTAATTTCTGCTGTAATGATTGACTTAATGCCATCTTTGAGGGGTTAACGTCGAAAGAACAAATTTTGAAAAAATTTGCCCTTTCCACAAAAATCACGCCGTAAATTTAGATATAATTATGAATAATCGGCAGCAACGTCTTAATTTCTTTCTTGTTGTTTGGTTTACAATGATTTCCTGTCTTTGCGGGTGGGGACAAAATATTGTCGCAATAACGTCTGAAAGGGATTTTGCACGGTTAACCTTACCAGGGACAAAAGCGCTTCAAACGAGCGGAAACACGGATAGAATCAGAGGATTAGATCTTACCAGGGGTGTGGTGTTTAAACAATCAATAAACTCAG
The DNA here is from genome assembly GCA_963759335.1 of uncultured Bacteroidota bacterium. Classification (GTDB taxonomy): domain Bacteria; phylum Bacteroidota; class Bacteroidia; order Chitinophagales; family Chitinophagaceae; genus Puia. The sequence goes on along the minus strand of CAVWYU010000014.1, from coordinate 153,345 downwards.
AAAGGGTATTCTCAGTTCCTTCAAATATTTTTTACATACAATCGGGAGTCATTTGTAAAATGGAATGGGGGCTGGAGAAAGCCAGTCATATCCCCTTTCGTTTCAGATTAGGATCGCTGGCCGATTGTAATGCCATGGAAGGCAAACGCTAGCCGGGTTCTGTAGAAAATGCTCAGTTTGCCGGATTTAATTCAAGGACTGCTGAAGAAGGATGTTTTGCCATTACTTTCTGTATGGCGGCTGTCAGTTTCGACGCTTTTTCCCGTAACTGATTTTCAGTCCAGGATAACCCGATGGCCGTGCTGATGCAGCGTCCCATGATGGCATCACTTTTACTGAAATCCTGTGTATTAAGCTTTTTCAGCGCAGCTGATTGTTCGGGGCTCAGTCTGTTTAAAGCGGCGATTGTTTTGAGATGCTCCCATTTGCGTATATAATGCCAGTTGTGATCAAACCAGTAAAAATTCCCGCCATATATCTGCTGCGATTTTAATTCTGCTATCAGTTCTTCGGTAAGCTCACGGGTGGGCATAAACCAGCTCAGAAAAGTGTGACTGTCGCCTGCCGGATCGGGTATGACCCTGAATGTAATCCCTGGAATTTTTGCCAGTTCTGCCTGCAGGTACAGGTGATTCTTTTTCTGAATGGCAAGGAACGAATCCAGTTTGCGGAACTGGGCAAGACCAACAGCTGCATGCAATTCAGAGATCCGGTAGTTATAACCGATGAATGGATGCAATTCAGCTCCACGGTCATTTCCAATATGATCATGACCATGATCGGTATAACCATCACAGTTGATATAGGTCTTCCTACTATTTGTAAGCACAGCACCGCCTTCGGCACAGGTTACCGTTTTTACAAAGTCAAAGGAAAGCGTTCCCGCGTCGCCTATGGTGCCCAGGAATTTTCCTTTATAGGAAGCACCGATACTCTGGCAGGCATCTTCCAGCAGAAGTAATTGATGATCCCGGCATATTTCCATGATGGCATCCATATCGGCCATACTTCCGCACATATGTACGGGCATGACACAACGGGTTGCGGGTGTAAGGGCTTTACGGACCGCTACCGGGTCCAGGGTCAGTGAATCATTCACGTCTACCAGAACAGGTATGGCTCCCACGCTTAATACCGCTTCAAAACTGGCTACGAAAGTGAAGGAAGGCATAATGACTTCGTCGCCCGAACCAATTCCCAGGGCGGTCAATGCAGTAGTCAGAGCCGATGTTCCACTGGAAGTAAGTTGTGCAAATCCGCATTTTAAACGGTTGCATATAGCCTGTTCCAGCTCACGCGATTTCCATATATCTTTACGGGCAGCATCAAAACCATAACGCATGAGTATCCCGGTAGACAAAACTTCGTTTACTTCTTTTCGTTCTTCTTCACCAAACAATTCAAATCCTGGCATGATTCAATATGATTATAGATCTCAGACAAATAAGACCACAAAGTTAAAATCTTTTATACTGACAGCATTATTATTCGGGCTGATTTCGACTGTGTGTGCACAGGTGGATTCGGCAAATACGGAAGCTCCTAAAAAGTCGATGACTTATGCAAAAATCGGCGGGAAATGGAGTTTAATACCCGCCTCGGAAACCGATACGGCCGGCGGCCATTACCCGGAAATGCAATTTGATGTCAAAGAAGCCAAATTCTCCGGAAATACCGGCTGTAACAGGATGTCCGGTACCTATTTTATATCCGACAGCGTCACTATACATTTCAGTGAGAAAATGATTACAACCCGTATGTTCTGTGCCGGATATAACGAATCTGCTTTTCTTCAAAACCTGCTTCGGGTTGACGGATTTAAATTCAGAAAGGGGATGCTCATTTTCACAGTCGGCAATATTGAGGTTTCCAGATGGATTCGAAAAGCCTCACCACCCAAAAAAACAGCACCTAAAGCTTAGGTCATTTTCACATCAGGTTGTATAATTTAACCACTGGTTCTGCCACCGGCAGTTCGTAAATTGCAAGCATGCAGGATTACCTTATTGGACTGAATGAACCGCAGAAAGAAGCCGTATTGTATGTCAACGGACCCCTGATGATCATTGCCGGCGCAGGCAGTGGTAAAACCAAAGTTCTTACCACCCGGATTGCCCATCTGCTCTCGACCGGGGTGGACGCATTCAACATTCTTGCCCTCACTTTTACGAACAAGGCGGCAAAGGAAATGAAGGAAAGAATCGAACGGATTTTAGGCACCAATGAGGCAAGAAATCTCTATATCGGCACTTTTCATAGCGTTTTTGCCCGGATTTTGCGTGCGGAAGCCCCAAAACTGGGTTATCCGCATCATTTTACGATTTACGATACAGACGATGCCAAAAGTGTCGTCAAAACCGTTGTAAATGAGCTGAACCTGGATGATAAGCACTATAAGGCCAATATCGTCTACAACCGGATTTCACAGGCTAAAAACGGACTGATCACACCTGCTGAATATGCGACTGATTATTACATACAGCAGGAGGACATCCGGAGTAACCGGCCGGCCATAACCCAGATTTATGAGGCCTACGCAAAAAGATGTTTCAAGAATGGTTCGATGGACTTCGATGACCTTTTGCTCAAGTTTTATGAGCTTCTCAAGAATTTCCCGGAAAGCCTGCACAAGTATCAGCATAAGTTTAAATATATATTGATCGATGAGTTCCAGGATACCAATCCGGCTCAGTACGAGATTATTAAACTTTTGGGAGCTGTTTATGAAAATGTGTGTGTGGTAGGAGATGATGCCCAGAGTATTTACAGTTTCCGGGGAGCTACGATCGAAAATATTCTTCAGTTTCAAAAGGATTACGAAGATGTAAAAGTGGTGAAACTGGAACAAAATTATCGTAGTACGCAAAGTATCATTACGGCGGCCAATGAAGTCATTAAACGAAACAAGGGACAGATACCGAAAAACCTCTGGACGGAAAATATCGAAGGGGAAAAAATACGTCTTGTGCGTACGATGACCGATAACGATGAAGGAAAATTTGTTGCAGATACCATCCAGGAACAAAAACTCAGAAATCATTTTAATAACCGCGATTTCGCAATTTTATACCGAACCAATTCACAGAGCCGTGCTTTTGAAGAAAGTCTTCGCCGCATGGCCATACCTTATACGATTTATGGAGGCATCAGTTTTTACCAGCGTAAAGAAATCAAAGATTTTATTTCTTATCTGCGGGTGATTGTAAATCCGAACGACGAAGAATCGCTGAAAAGAATTATCAATTTCCCTGCGAGAGGAATTGGAAAGACTTCTTTGGATAAGGCCGTTCTGATGGCGAATGAAAAAAATATTTCCATGTGGGATGTTCTTTGCAATGCGTCTTCGATGGGATACAAAGCGGGGACTCTGGAAGCCATTGAGCAGTTCGTGCTGATGATAAAGAGTTTTTCGAGCATGCTGAATACAAAAAATGCCTATGAAGTGGCGACCCATGTAGGCAAACAAACAAACATTGTTAAGGAACTATTTAATGATAAAACAACGGAGGGACTGGCGCGCTACGAAAATATCCAGGAGTTACTCAACAGTATCAAGGAATGGGTTGACGATCAGTCTAACCGTGCGATTATTGATGAAGACGGAATACTGATCGATAATATCAATACACAGGAAACGCAAAAAGGCCAGGCCGGTTTATCGGGTTACCTGCAACAGATCACTTTACTGACCGATACCGATCAGAAAGATCCGGAAGCAGATACCGTAAAACTGATGACCATTCACGCAGCGAAGGGACTCGAATTCAGCTGTGTGTTTGCGGCGGGTTTGGAAGAATCTCTTTTTCCCAATGCGATGTCAATCAATACCCGGGAAGAGCTGGAAGAAGAAAGGAGATTATTTTACGTGGTGATTACAAGGGCCAAACATAAACTCTGGATCACTTATGCGAATTCACGCTACCGTTTCGGCAGTGTTATTCAGAATGACCCAAGTCGTTTTATCGAAGAAATTCCGAGTGACCAGCTGGATCGCAGTTATGCAGGTGGCGGAATAAAAAATCAGATTGGATCCTCCTGGGGAGGGCGACCGGCTTACGATCGTCTCAACCGTGGTTACAATGGCGGTGAGGACTCGGGGACAAAAAGTCGCGAGCCGGCCAAGCCTACTTATATCTCTGCCAATGCAAAAACACCTGCTGCGGTTCATATTCCATCAGCAGATTTTGCGCCGAGCGATACATCGAACCTCGCTGCAGGGGACAAAGTCGAGCACCAGAAATTTGGATACGGCGAAGTACTGAAGATGGAAGGATCGGCGCATAATCCGATTGCAACGGTGAATTTTAAATCAGGGGGAGAGAAGAAAATCATGCTGAATTACGCCAAACTCAGAATAATCAGGGAGTAGTTCCGGACGAAAGCAGTCAAGGGGCATGATATTGCCCTAACAACATAAATCCCGGCATGAATTGTCTTTTAACCCGGATCCTCCTCATTGGGTCCCCGGATTGTACTCTTTGGATACTCTTTGCCTACCCGAAAGCCGGGTACCCAATGAGTACCCATCGGGGTGACAAAGAATATCCATTGGGTGTGACATCCCACACTACTTCAGTTTTATCACCTCGGCAACCGTCTTCTTTTCACTGCCGGAAAATATCTTTTTCCCCGAAATAACGACGGGTCTTTTTAGAAAAGTATATTCCTGCAGGATCAAATCACGGTAATCTTTTTCGGTCAGTTTTTTATCCTTCAACCCCATGGCTTTGTATTTGAGGGCTCTTCTGCTAAACAGTGCTTCATAACTGCCGATCATGGCTTTCATTTCATCCAGTTGCGCCGGTGTTATTTTTTCTTCTTTGATATTCTGATACACATATCCTTTTTTGATCAGGTCTGAGTCCTTCATGATCCGCTGGCAGGTTGTACATGTGGCGACACAGTAAGCCTTTTTCATTTTTTTATATTATCTGTTTAATAGCAATTTGTGAAATTCCAGTGAATCGCCATTGAAGACGTCGAAATCCACAATGGTATAACATCCGTTTACTCTTCCCCGTTCATTATGTTGCCAGAAACTCCAACTCCGGTAGATACGTGGCTGCGATGGTTGTAAATAATGTGCGGCCCATAGAAGGTAACCATCAAAATCATCTTTCAGATATCTCTCGTAAAAATCAACATTGGTATAAATAATAGGGGCGGTTCCGTAATAGGCCTGCACGGTTTGCAGCCATTCTTTTGCACGCTGTCTTATTTTCTCAGGAGGCACACCATAGGTCTGTTCAATATCCAGCACCGGTGGCAGGTCGCCCGGCAGCAGGGTTACGGAATTTATAAAATTTTCGGCTTGCGCTTTACCGCTTTTGGTTGCTAAGAAATAATGATAAGCACCACGGATCAGACCGGCTTCTTTTATTTTTTTCCAGTTCCTGCTGAACATCTGGTCTTCATTTCCCAAACCCTCTGTCGCTTTCACAAAAACAAAACTGATGGAAATATCCTGAACGCGCATATTCTTCACCAGTTGCCAGTTCACCACGTCCTGATATTTTGAAACATCGATGCCATGAATCGAATAATTCACCGGCATGCTGATCCCGAATTCGCGATATTCAACAAATGCCGTTCTTTTTTCACTGATCCACTGATATATCATCATGATCACCATGACGACTATTGAGGTACTGAATATAAAAACGATGATCTTCCAGATCCTGCGCTGCTTTTTGGCCATTTCGATAGGTAAACGTGTGCAAATAAACTAATTTTACAGGTGATATGACCAAATTCAACCGGCATGATACCATCAATCTTTTAACCAGGCTAAGTCTTCGAAGAGCATGGAATGGATTTATGGTATTATCGAGTTACTACGTTAGTAAATGGACCCGCCAACCGGTTCAATGGGGTTCTCCTTTATCAATATCATTTGAACCTACGACCAGCTGTAATTTGAGATGCCCCGAATGTCCCAGCGGACTCCGGTCATTTACCCGCCCGAGAGGAATGCTGGAAATGAATTTTTTTCGCGGGATGATCGATCAGCTGGCACCTGAACTGCTTTATCTTACTTTTTATTTCCAGGGAGAACCTTATCTGAATCCTGATTTTCTGGAAATGGTTGCTTATGCAGGATCCAAAAATATATATACTGCAACTTCTACCAATGCCCATTATCTGAACGACGAAAATGCACGCAAAACGATTGAAAGCGGATTGGACCGGCTGATTATTTCATTGGATGGAACCAGTCAGGATGTGTATAGTCAATACCGGAAAGGCGGTGATCTGGATAAAGTGCTGGCGGGCGCAGTCAATATTGTGAAATGGAAGAAGAAACTGAATTCTAAAACACCCTATGTATTTTTCCAGTTTCTGGTTGTCAGGCCTAATGAACATCAGATGGAGCAGGCAAAAGAGCTTGCACAAAGAACGGGTGTGGATGGTATCCGGTTCAAAACGGCACAGATTTACGATTACGAAAAAGATCCGAATAAGCTGATACCTCAGCATTCGGACATTTCGAGATACCGAAAAAAACCGGATGGAACGTATGAATCAAAAAACCGTTTGCAAAATCACTGCTGGCGGCTTTGGCATGCGCCTGTTATAACCTGGGACGGGCTCGTGGTACCCTGTTGTTTTGATAAAGATGCAAAACACCGGATGGGAGATTTAAAAAATAAACCTTTCAAAGAAATCTGGAAAGCACCCGAATACATCGATTTTCGCAGGAAGATTTTAAAGGGCCGGGGAGAGATTGATATTTGTGCCAATTGCAGCGAAGGTGTGAAGGTCTGGGGCGACTGACCATAGCAGAGGAAGGAATTTTCGACGGATAAGTAATTTTATGACTTTAGAGAAAGACATTAATCAGCAGGTATTCCGTTCGGAATATCAGAAGGCCATTATTAATCTCATTTACACATTTAACTGGGTAAATGAAAAAATAAACAGGCGATTTGAACCATTTGATATTACGCAACAACAATTTAATATTCTCCGGATTTTACGCGGAGCCGGTCAGCCACTATCCACTCTTCAGATAAGACAAAGAATGCTCGATAAAATGAGCGACACCAGCCGCATCGTGGACAGGCTCGTAAAAAAAGGCATGGTAAAGAAATCGGTTTGCAGGGAAGACAGGCGCCTGGTGGACGTTCTGTTGACTGACAAAGGAAAGAAATTATTACAATCCATGGATGTTATGGATGAAGAAATGGAATCTATATTTAAATATCTCAGTGACGATGAAGCGAAGCACCTGAATGTTCTTCTTGATAAAATCAGGATAATAGAAAACCCGTCTGAACACAATTCAGCAGAAACCGTCATTACCGGATAGACCCTTATGAAAATACTTCTGTTTCTTACCCTGCTGATTTCTTCTCTCTGCGCGTTTTCGCAACCTAAATATGAGTTCAGGGCAGTATGGGTTGCCACCGTTGATAATATTGACTGGCCGAGTGCCGGAAATTATAGTACTGAATTACAGAAAGCCGAATTTATTCGTCAACTGGATATGCATCAGCGCAACGGAATGAATGCCGTGATTGTTCAGGTAAGGCCCGCCTGTGATGCATTTTATCCTTCTGATTTAGAACCCTGGAGTCAATGGCTCACGGGCCAGCAGGGAAAAGCTCCTGTGCCATTTTATGATCCGCTGGAATTCATGATTGCCGAAACCCATAAAAGAGGCATGGAATTTCATGCCTGGTGTAATCCTTACCGAGCCATATTCCAGCTGGGCCACTACACTACGGTTACTACAAAACAAGGAAAACATAAGCGTCGTAAAACAGTCTGGCATAACGGTTCTTCCATCTCCCCCAGTCATATCAGCAAGCAGCATCCGAACTGGATTCTGAATTATGGGGAGACCGGATATCTCGATCCGGGCAATAAGGAAGTGCAATTGTATGTGAATGCCGTAATCCGGGATATGCTTAACCGTTATGATATTGACGCAGTTCATTTCGATGATTATTTCTATCCATATCGCATTGGAGGCGTGGAGTTTCCCGACAATGCATCCTATCTGAAATATGGTCAGGGGATGGATAAGGAAGCCTGGAGAAGAAGTAATGTTGATTCCGTCATTATGATGTTACATCGTACCATTCGTGAGGTGAAAAAAAATTGCAAATTCGGTATCAGTCCTTTTGGCGTCTGGAGAAATTTATCAAAAGACTCCCTTGGGAGCGATACGCGTGCGGGACAAACAAATTATGACGACTTATATGCGGATATCCGCCTGTGGATGCAAAACGGATGGATAGATTATGTCGTGCCGCAATTGTATTGGGAATTTGAACAGAAAAATGCGCCTTTTGGCGTCTTGCTAAACTGGTGGAGTAAAAATCATTTTGACAGACCCTGTTATATCGGGCTGGGCTTTTACCGCGCCGGCTCGAATGAATTCTGGCGGGACAAAAATCAGTTACCAAGGCAACTTCGGGCGATCCGCGGATTGCCGGACATCGGCGGAGAAGTGTACTTCAGCAGTACTTCTTTCTTTAGAAATCCATTCGGATGGAATGATACGTTGCGCGAACATTTCTATAATTACCCTGCCCTGATCCAGCCGATGCCGTGGATTGACAGTGTGCGCCCCGCCATACCGGTTGTACGCGTTATCACTCAAAATGATTCGCTGTCATTTCGTTTCGGAGCAGGGAATCTCAAAGATGCCCTGAGAGGATTTGCTGTATATAAGGCCGAAGGCAACTTTAATTTAGACTCTGCCCTTGTTTTTCGTTTTATCCCCAACAATTCAGATCCGGTAGCGGCATTTAACCTAAAGGCCCTGATGTCTGATTCCAGCAGCCGGTATTTTGTAACAGCGATCAGCAGGACGAATAATGAAAGTGCACCCCTGCTGATTTATCCGATACCAACGAAAGCACCTTAAAAACACTTAATTTTATATCCATCAACATTCCGATTCTCAATGGCGCTAATTGATGTACAATTACCCAATTCTCTAGCGCGCGCCTTGCGGCTGCCAAAAAAATCCCCGAGGCGCCAGCAAATTAAAGTACTCAAAAAATTATTGAAGAAAGCCCGGTTTACTGAATTCGGACAGGCGTTTCATTTCGACCGGATTCTCCTGAATCGTCACCTGGTAAAAAGTTTTCAGGAAAACGTTCCGGTTTATGACTACACGAAAATTTATAAGGACTGGTGGTACAAGACGCTGGAGGGCAAACCCGATATCTGCTGGCCAGGGAAAATAAAGTACTACGCCCTGAGTTCGGGCACTTCCGAATCAGCCAGCAAGTATATACCGGTTACCAACGATCTGTTGCGAGGCAACCGGATCGTAATGGTCAGACAATTGTTGAGCCTTCGCAATTACCGGGATATTCCCGTGAAAAGTGTTGGCAAGGGATGGCTGATGATTGGCGGATCCACCGATCTGCAAAAAGGCCCCGGATATTATGAAGGGGATCTCAGCGGAATTTCTGCCAAGAAAGTGCCCTTCTGGTTCAGTCCTTTTTATAAACCGGGGAAGAAAATTGCCAAAACAAGGGATTGGACCCGAAAGCTGGAAGAAATTGTAGAACAGGCGCCGGGATGGGATATCGGATTCGTTGTGGGAGTGCCGGCCTGGATTCAGATGTGCGTCGAAAAAATCATCGAAAAATATAAGCTGAATAATATTCATGAGCTCTGGCCCAATCTTGGTTTTTTTGTCCATGGGGGTGTTTCTTTCGAGCCTTATAAAATGGGATTTGAAAAGCTGTTGGGCAAGCCAATTACCTATATTGAAACCTATCTTGCCTCTGAAGGCTTTATCGCTTATCAGGACCGTCAGGATGAAAGGGGTATGCGGCTGGTGACCAGCCAGCACCTGTTCTTCGAATTTGTGCCCTTCGATGATAAAAATTTCGATAGCGAGGGAAACATTGCAGAGCGTCCGGAGGCACTTGAAATTCACCAGGTAGAAGAAGGACGTGACTATGCGATATTAATTAGTACGGCAGCCGGGGCCTGGCGATACCTGATTGGGGATACGATCCGGTTCACAGATAAAGAGAAAAGTGAAATCATAATTACCGGCAGAACCAAACATTATCTAAGTCTGGTCGGAGAGCACCTCAGTGTTGATAATATGAACCAGGCTATTCAGTTTGTCAGCGAAGAACTGAATATATCAATTCCTGAATTTACGGTTGCAGGTGTGCCGCATGGCCTTTTCTTTGCCCATCAATGGTATGTTGCATCCGATTTACCCGTAGATCCCGAAGTTCTTCGGGATAAACTGGATGAAAATCTCAAGCGTTTAAATGATGATTATGCCGTTGAACGTAAGAGTGCTCTGAAGGACATTTCCGTAAAAGTGCTGCCTCCGGAAATATTTATCGACTTTATGCGCTCTGCCGGCAAGGAAGGCGGGCAGCATAAATTCCCGCGGGTGCTAAAGGGTAAGTTGTTAAAGGACTGGCAAAATTTCCTGGAGCAGACAGATATCAGGGCCTATTATTGATTATTTATTAAAATGAGAAATATTACTCTATTTTCCGGGTTCCGTTATTTTCGTGTAAGTCCGGTAAAATTAATATCGCATGGTCGAAGCCATATTGAAAGGATTAGCGCTCGGAGTTGTGCTTGCATTGTCTGTCGGTCCGATCATTTTCACCATCATCAAGCAAAGCATAACTGTTGGTCATAAAGGCGGTTTTAGTTTTGTTGCAGGCGTTTGGCTGAGTGATTTTATCCTCGTATTTCTCAGCAATGTTTTTACTGAATGGGTAACGAAACTACTCGAGCATAAAAATGCAATCGGATACGGAGGCAGTGGCTTCCTGATCGCCATGGGCGTTTATTTTTTCTTTTTTAAGAAAGTCGTTTTAAAAACGACCGAAGGACAACACTCCGATCACCTGAGCACGGGAGAAATGTTCAGGATTTTTGCTTCCGGATTTATTATAAATACGCTGAATCCCGGTGTGATTATATTCTGGCTGGGCAATGCATCGATACTGGCGTTGACACATACATTGAGTGAGCGAATTTTGATTTTCTCCATTTGCTTATTGATCAATATGTCGGCAGATGTGGGTAAAGTCATGATGGCGGGAAAATTGCGTAAAAAATTAACCGTTCACAATCTGGCCATCATCAACAAGATCTCTGGCGCTATACTGATTGTATTCGGTATGTTTTTACTGTATACTGTTCTTTTCAGGAGGCATTAGTGATGTATGCCTGCTTTAATTTTTGGCATGAATAAATTTCTCACCACCGTTTTATTTCTGATCCCACTAATCAGCTTATCCCAGACGGATGTGCTGATTCTACAGAAAAACGGACGTAATATAAAAACCTTCGAAACAGGCATGCCCATCGGTTTCCATACCGTTTATGATCAATGGCTGGGCGGCACAATTACGGCTTTACGGAATGACAGTATATTTTTAAACAATATCCCGTTTCATGTGCATGAAATAGATGCCATTCGTCAGGATAACACGAAATGGAATTATTTAAATGACGGTACACTATTGATTGTTGCCGGAGTAGGTGTGCTTGTTCTGAATGTGGTGAATGGAATATATACCAACGAAAGTGCGGGAAGCTGGGTAAAGACATCCGGATGGATTACGGCCGGTGCTTTTATTATTGGAGGAATATTATTGAGAAGAGCCCGCTATTCTGATTATAAACTCGGTAAAAAATATACTTTGCACTATTTGAATATGCGTATGAACAATCCTGTGGAGAATAATCCTTCCGTAAAACCAACTGAACCCGCAAAGTAACCTGATGCCTGTAAAAACGAAAGGAATTGTTCCGCGAATCTGGAGATGGGCTAAACGGGTCTTTCTGTTTTTATTTTTAGCACAATTTTTTTATATACTGATTTTGAAATGGATTAACCCGCCGGTTACGCTTACGCAATTGTCAGGTCTTTTGCATGGTTACGGTCTGAAACGTAATTATGTTTCCATGGATGCCATTTCACCCTATGCAAAACTGGCCGTTATTTCTTCTGAAGACCAGCTTTTTCCCGACCATGACGGATTTGATTTTAAATCTATTGAAAAGGCCATGAAACATAATCAGAAAAGTAAATCGCTTCATGGGGCCAGCACGATTTCACAGCAGGTGGCCAAGAATGTCTTTTTATGGCAGGGCAGGAGCTGGATCCGAAAAGCGATGGAAGTGTATTTTACCTTTATGATCGAGAAGATCTGGGGAAAAAAAAGAATTCTTCAAATGTATCTGAATGTGAGCGAAATGGGAAAGGGTGTTTTTGGAATCGACGCAGCAGCTAAATTTTATTTCGGTAAACATGCAAAAGACCTGAGCCGTAGCGAAGCAGCGATGATTGCGGGTTGTTTGCCAAATCCAAAGGTCTTCACAATCAGGCCCATGTCAAAACATGTAGCGTCGAGATATCCCTGGATATTGAATCAGATGCATCACTTACAGGATGACCCGGATATAATTAAGCTTTTGCAATAGTATTCTCTACCCTTCCGCGTTCAACCCCTGAACAAATTCAATGGCTGATTGCAGCCGCTGCTCATAGTCTCCGCTAATCTCAATCCACGGTGTAGCCTGATTAACCATCAAATCTTTGTACATATGAAATAATTTTTCCCGCGATTCCAGGTCAGGATATTCCCGCAACTCGTCAGCAACCCATGGAAGGTCTGTGTTGCACAGAAGGTAACCGTCATACTTTCTTTTTACAATCTGATCAAGAATAAAACGGTGGCACTTTTTAAATACATATTCGCACCATACTTTCATTACATACATATCTGTATCAACAAATAGAAGCGGGGTTTTTGTGGAAGCGCTGAGACGGTCTTCCAGTTCAATCTGGCCTTCCGCGACATAGAGCAGATCTTCATAAGTATACGGGCGCCTGATTTCCAATAAATAATTCCTGGCAAATTCAGGAACCCATTCGGTTTTAAAATGGTCAGCCAGCTGTTCGCAAAGCGTGCTCTTGCCTGTTGATTCAGGACCGATGACCACAAATTTTTTAAGCAGCGGCATGCTGAAGTTTATTTCTCCAGGTAATATAGCCCATAACAGCAAGGATCAGGAAAACCACGTATTGAAAACTCGCAAAAACAAGATGTTTGTAAAAGTTAAGGGGGATGGAGGCGAGATTTGTAATGATCCACCAGGTCCAGTTTTCCAGCTTCTTCTTATTCATCAGCCACATGCCGGTAAAGGCAGCACCGGATGTAAAACTGTCTGCTATCGGTACCGTGCTGTTCGTGAACCGGCTGAGAAGAAAGTATAAAATAGTCCAGCAGGTAATAAAAAAGATGAATGTATTTATCCAGTCTTTTTTCGTCGAAGCCGTAATGTGCAACATGGTCTTGCCCTCTGACTTACGTGACCACATGATCCATCCGATAATGCTCATCACCGTATAGTACAGATTAACGGATGCGTCCGCGTATAGTCCGTGTATTATGTACAGGGGAACAAACATGCCCGTACTGATCATACCGACAGGGTAAACAAGAATATTTTCTTTACGGGAAAAAATAACACTGGCGATCCCCAGTATAACAGCGATAAACTCAAGCCAGGTGGTATGATGAAGGTCGTATAGAAATTGCGAAATGACCTGCTGCATTACTCTGCTTCAGCAACCACTTCCCTGACTTCCGGAATCATGCGTTTCATCATGCCTTCGATACCCGCTTTCAGGGTAATCATGGACGATGGACAACCAGAGCAGGAGCCCTGAAGCATCAGGTTAACAACACCTTCATTGTAGCTTCTGAATTGTATAGCGCCGCCATCCATTTCAACAGCCGGTTTCACATAACTTTCCAAAAGTTCTTTGATTCTTTTTACCACGTCATCATCGTCTGCTCCAATGGCATTGCCATCAGTATGGGCGACGGTAATTTCTTCTTCATTAACCACCGGTTTTCCGTCTTCCAGGTAGTCCTTTAAGAATTGACGGACAGAAGGTATTACATCCGCCCAGTCGGTATCAGACGTTTTCGTCAGCGTTACAAAGTTGCTGGCGATGAAAATACTTTTTATGAAAGGGAATCCAAACAGCTCGATGGCGAGCGGAGATGGTTTTGCCGATTCCACATCCGGAAAATCGATGCTTTTCCCCGGATAAAGCAGTTTGTTTGCGACAAACTTCATGGTTTCGGGGTTGGGGGTCATTTCTGTGTAAATACTAATGACCGGATTTCCTGTTTTTATCATATCAACTGATTGAATGGCAAATTTAATCAATTTAAAGCCTAAAGTCTTAAGTATGTAGACAGACTTTTTAGCACCTCACTTTCGCGCCATCAATGATGTCCGGGTATAGCGAAAGTTGAAAATATGGGCTGAAATGATCAAAATCAGGGCAAAAGGCAGCAAAATCAGCTCATAATCATGCCAATACTGCTTTGCGAACAGAAACAGAATACCTCCTGTAAAAAGCAAAAACGGAACCGGGCTCCGGTGATGCGCCCTGAATCCGTGGCGTAGTGACAGGATCCCAATCAAAAATGCCAGTCCGATCATGCCCGTTTCAAACCAGAAATTATGTATGATATTCACCCCGAAAATGGATAATCCGGAAAGAAACAGAGGTAAAACGGCACAATGAACCGCACAGGCTATAGAAGCCCCAATTCCAATAAAGTCAGCGTTTATCCATTTCATAAAAGACCTGCAAAGATAGATTATATGGTCAAACTTTTTCCTCCCGCGTGAGTAGAGTAATTTTGCGTCTATGTCGAAGAAAGTCTTGTTTTATTCCCTGTTTTTTATCACCCTGATTATTGGATTTTATATAATGCTTACCAAAATCATCCCTGGTTATGGTAAAGTAGGCCTACCCAAATTAAGCCAGGTCCAGCCCTTTTCGTTTCTGGATCAGAACGGAGAAAGAATAACCAATCACGATGTTCAGGGTAAAGTATATGTTGCAGAATTTTTCTTTACTACATGTCCCGGTATTTGTCCGAAGATGAATACCAACCTTCGGCCCGTATATGAAAAATATAAGAATGAGCCTGATTTCCGGATTCTTTCGCATACAGTGAACCCCTCAACAGATAGTGTAAGCAGGATGCGGCATTATGCGGATTCGCTCGGTGTTGATGCGGGCCATTGGATTTTTTTAACAGGCCCAAAAGATTCCTTATACCTGGCTGCGAGATTGAGTTATCTGCTGGATGACCCGAAAAATAATCTGTCGCCGATTGACGAACAGTTTATTCACACGCAATTTTTTGCACTCGTAGATAAAAACGGAAACGTGAGATCGATCATCGATGGACTTAAAAAAGATGAACTTGCGGAAATGCAAAAGGAGATTGATGAATTGCTGAAGGAAACCGTTCATTGATGTGTCCGGAAAAAATGGAGATATTCAAATCGTGCTGCCCATATTGTTAATCAAAACTTTTTTACAGGCTTAACGGTCAACAATCGACAAAAAAGAAAGCCCCGATGTGGAAACACCGGGACTTTTGGTTAAGGCTCTGATTAGTAGCTATTTTAAAAAAAATTGTTTTCTGTCAAGCTGTTAAGCAAATATAACGGCCCGAAGCCAATCATGCAAGAAACTTTCCTACCATTTTCGTGGTATTTTTACTAGCATAACTCCTATTAGTCATTCATTAACGCTTTCAATTCACCTTCTACAAAGTCCATCAGTTGCTTAATGTAAGCGCCTGAAAAATCAAATTTCAATCCGGCAGCTTCGTATAATTCAGGAAGTGTTTTTGTTCCTCCCAGTGAAAGTGCCTGTATGTAATGATCAAGTGCCTGATCCTTATTTTTCTTGAATTGCATCCACATGCCAATAGCACCTAATTGCGCAATGCCATATTCTATATAGTAGAACGGTACTTCAAACAGATGCAGTTGCTTTTGCCAGATATTTTTTTGATAAGTTTCGAGTCCGCTCCAGTCGACAGATTTGGAATTAAACTCATTATAAATCCTGAACCAGTTTTCTGTACGTTGTTCCAGACTGTGATTTGGATTTTCATACACCCAATGCTGAAATTTATCGATGGTGGCTATCCAGGGGAAAATCGTGATTACCCGTTCAAGCTGCTGGATCTTTGCTCTGCGCAGATCTTCCGGATTTTGAAAATAAATCTCCCAGTTCTCCATACTGAATAATTCCATCGCCATACTGGCAACTTCCGCTATCTCCATTGGATACTCCTTAAAGGCACTCAATTCAAGATGATGCGAAAGGAATGAATGTATTGCATGACCTCCTTCATGAACCATTGTTGTAACATCGTGCATTTGACCTGCAGCATTCATAAATATAAAAGGTGCGCCGGTTTCCGCCAGCGGACAATTGTAACCACCGGGGGCCTTACCAATTCTGCTTTCAAGATCAAAGCGATCCATTTTTTTCATCGTCCGCAGGCAGTCTGCGAAAAAGGGCCGGAGATCACTGAAACAGGCTACCGTTTTTTCCAGGAGTTCATCACCTGTCTTAAATGGATTCAACGGTTGCTGATTGGAAGGTTCAGCATCCATATCCCAGGGTCTTAATACATCAAGACCTAATTTTCGTTGCTGGTATTGATTTATGATTTCGACCAGTGGCAGAATATGCTGTTTCACCGAATCGTGAAAACGGTAGCAGTCTTCTTTTGTATAATCGAATCGGCCCATCTCAACGAATTTGTAATCCCTGAAATTGGCAAATCCGGCATTCCGTGCAATCTGATCACGACGTTTGATGAGTTCTGTATATAAGTTGTTCAGGGCATCTTTATCCTGAAGTCTTCTTTCCTGTACTTTCCGATATACTTCTTCGCGTAAATTCCTGTCCGGATTTTCCAGAAATTTCATGGCCTGTTGCAGAGTATATTCCTGGTCTTTCACCGTAACGGTCATTTTTCCGGAGATCGTACCATATTGCTGGCCCAATACACTGAGTTCGGATTGAATGGGGATATTTTCTTCGCGAAAGAGTTCTATACTTTTTTTTACTGAACGCAGATAGGTAAAATATTTCTGCTTGTCCAGTAATGCGGTCAAGGGAGATTCAATGAGTTTGCGATTCAGCAAATCCGCATAGGGTTGAATTTTTGGTTGAACCTCCATCATGAAATAAGTAAAATGATCCTGGAGTTTTTTGTCTTCCGTATTACAGGTCATACGAATATGGCGCCAGGAAACATCTTCGCTGATAACGGATTCCAGCTCACTCATATCTTTCAACCATTTCTCGAGATCAGACGGAGTCTGTAATGGTCTCTGGGCAAGATCTTCAAAATAAGAAGAGATCGAATTCCAGTCACTGATAACAAAATTTTCAGGCAGGAAAACACGAATGGGTTTTTCAATATTCGCAGATAGGGATTTCATTGTATATAAAGTTTTTTGGATAGGATTACTAACATACCTTATGACGAAACGATTATTTCTTTTTGGCAGCCGATTTTTTTGCAGCTGGTTTGCCAGCTGATTTTTTACTGGCAGCAGGAGCGGCCTTTTTGGGGACTTCTTTCTTTGCAGTCTTTACTTCTTTCGTCTCTTTTTTATCGGACGTTTTTTTTGCTGGTTTCGTCTCCGCCGTTTTTGCTTCGGTTGTTTTCTTCACTGCTTTCTTCTCATCAGCTGCTTTCTTTTCTGCCTTGGCTGGAGCTTCTTTTTTTGCTGGCTTTTCTTCTTTTACTTCGTCAACCAATTCTTCCACCGGTTCTTCGGCAGGTTCTGACAACTTGATTTCAACCTCGTTCCTGGAAAGCACAGAGTACCATTTCACCATCTTTTTCAAATCACTTGCATAGACCCGGTCGAAATCCAGTTCAGGATATACTTTTTCGAAATATGATTTTAATTCGGATGAGTCTTTATCGTCCGGTAACTTTTCTTTACTCGATTCCATTGCTTTCAGTACTTCGACCAGATTCACATTATGACGGGTGGTGTAAACCTCAATGCTCTCCAGGTGTGAAAACTGATGTACACGGCTCGAAACGAACTTTGTGCTTTTGTCATCCAGAGAACGCACGATGCCGCCATCTGATTTACTGCTGATCAATTCAAAAAGACCCGGAAGGCCGGTAATAGCAATGATCTTGGAATATTCCATATATAAGGCTAAATTTTTAAAGAGGGGCAAGTTAAACATAAAATGGGAACTATGGATCTGCTGCTGCTGAGGAATATGAGGGCTATAAATTATAAATGTCTGTCATTCAGCTGCCGGGGAGTCCGCTGGTATGGTTTTTTCAGGAATTTGTAAACACTAAAAATTATTTTATGGAAAAGTCAAAAGAGGTTGTAGAGGTATTGAATGATCTGGTGATGATAAATAATGATCGCATCGCCGGATATGAGCGAGCTATTAAAGAGTTGAAACAGAATGATAGCGATCTGAAATCACTCTTTGATCAACTGATCATTGAAAGTCAGAAAATAAAATCAGATCTGGCTCATGAAATTCAGGTTCTGCATGGAGATGTAGAGCAGGGGAGTACCGAAATGGGTAAAATTTACCGCGCATGGATGGATGTAAAGGCCGTTTTTACCGGTGAGAACAGACATACAGTTCTTTCCAATTGTGAAGCGGGAGAAGATGCCGCGCAAAATGCCTATAAAAAAGCTCTGGAGACAGACCGTCTGCCGGCATTTTTACGGGAACTCCTGAGCAGTCAGCAGTCCACTCTTAGAGAATCACATGATGAAATCAGGGATCTGAGAAATCAATATGCATAAAGTAAACGGGTAGAAGCCGTTATTAGCAACGGCGGGAAAGCAAAGGCCTGGTATATTACCAGGCCTTTGCTTTTTATATCATGATAAGATTGTTCTATCTGCTGTGGCCGCCACCTCTTGAACTTCCGCCGCCACCACCTCCGGATCTGGAACCTCCGCCTCCGCCACCGCCACCAGAGGATGGACGTGACCCACCACCACCCGATGGATGGAAGCCTCCGGGCGAAGGGCTGGATGGTATTCTTTGAAAGTTTTGTGCGCGCTGTTCTCCGCGACTCCGGTTCATTTGCTGTGAATTCAGATTCTGAACCTCGGGCCTTGAATTATTGACCGGCGACCAGGTTCTGTTTTGTCTTTGTTGCCAGTTATTATTCGGCTGTGCACGCTGATAAACATTTCCCTGACGGTCGGAATATACAGAAGGTCGCTGTGATCCGCTGGAAGAGTTGTAGCCGGTAGCAGGCCTTCCGGTTGTTGATCCGTTGGTCCCGGGTCTGTTATAGTTATTGTTGGTTCCTGGTCTTACACTATTTGGTCCCGGATTGACCGGTCCGCCAGGTCTGGTTGAACTTAATGTCGGACGATTATAATTCGCTGTTCTGGTGGCAATACCCCCTGTGCGATAATAACTCTGGCTGGATACACCACCCCTGTTTCTGTACACATTGTTGGCGTAGTTCACATGGATGTTATTGTGCACATAAAAATTGTTTCCGTAAAAGCCATATGGCCTTGGACCACCATGCCATCCACCCCAGCAGGCCGGATGATAAAATGAAGGACCCCACCATCCGTATCCGCCATATCCGTATCCACCATATCCATACCCGTATCCAAACCCAAAACCAACGCTAAACCAGCCTGCGCTATATCCCCAGCCAAATCCCCATCCGAAATAAGGAGTATATCCGAAATTAAATCCCCAGGACCAGGGTCTGGGATAATAATAGGCACCATACCATGGCTGATAGTAATATCCGGTACCGTATACAACCGTTGGTCCATAGACATAACTATTCAGATAACCGGGTGTATAACCCATATAAGCATAGTTGGCATCTACATCATATATGTTCACATATTTTGCATTGTATACCGGAACATTGGGCGGAATCAGATCAACATCAACAGGTCTGACAGTGCTTACAATAAAAGGTCCTGTCGCATTATCAGAAACAAACCAAACGCCGTTATCAACCACATAAAACCGGCCGTCTCCTCCGTTGCGTAATACGGTGGACGAAGTATTCACTGCATATTGAAGATTGGTTCCATCTATATCGGTAAACTTGGGCCTCCCGTCATAGGTAACGGTGGTAGTCGTTGTATTACGATCCACTTTAGCGGTTTGCGGAATTTCTGCATCCATCACGGCATCTTTTGCCGCATCTGTACCCGCCACACTCGCCAGCACATTATCTTTTGGAGAGCCCGGAGGAATTTTTGCAAAATCAGCCGGAAGCTGATCCGCAGCGATATATATCCAGTTGTCGGAATTCAGATTCTTTGTCTGAAACCATCTGCCGGAAATAAGGACAAAATACTGTTGAGAGTTTTCATCCATAAAAATGTCATTATCCGAATTACTCATATAAAGGAGATTCGTTCCCTGAATCGGGGTAAAATTGGGTTCTCCGTTTGACTGAATGAGTTCTTCAGGTACTGTACTGACAATTATGTTGGGTACTACAGCAGGATCTGTAGATGACGATCTCACATTATCGGTGCTGTTTGCCTGCTGTTTACTGGCAATCATGGAACCAACCGATTGTATCGGAGGAGGTACCTGACCATTTGTATATTCATAAGGTCCGGTGGCAGCATTTGAAACATACCAGCGTTTTTGTCCATACAGATAAAATCTGCCATCCGTATTTTTTATAATGGTGAAGGGAGTGTTTACCACCATATCCATTTTAAGATCTTTATTATTCTGCAGTTTGGGATCGCCGTCGATTAATACGAGCATGGTAGGATGGGTGACAAACATCACTTTTGGCGGTTTATTCGATATCCCCTGAGAAATCTTGGCCTCCTGCTGATTCTGATTCAGTGTAGCCACTATCGCATCCAGTGAAATAGGACCTGCTGCCTGAGGGAAGCGTGTTTCCAGGGCATCATCAATATAATCAATGGTATCCTGTCCTTCGATTGCCGGAATGCGGATGGAAGTCACATCGAGTGTGTTGATCATCACGGTCCGGTTATCCCGATCCGTTTCTACCTTGGCCGTCGCCCAAAACGCTCCGAAAACCGGATCGTTGCTGCCATTTGACAATACAGATATGGCTGACCGGAACATCAGTGTATTACCTTTAAAAGACTCGGGTTCAGGCTCATACACCTTTATTTGAGTGCCATTTGAAGTATTGATGATTTTGGGCCAGTCGGTATCGTCCGCCCGGCTAAATCCAAAGGCCAGCAGGCAGACTGATAAAATGAAGCATTTTATGGTTAGCAGTTTCATTTTCATATGAAAGTGTTTTCGGTTCAGAAACTTTGTAGAAAGGTTCATCGGGTTGCTTTTAGTATAAGACCAACATCCTGTCCTAAAGTTTATTCAATTTGCTGAAAGGAAATGTTAATTAAGTGGTAGCGAAGGCACAACGCTGAGACATAAGGCAAAGGCGAAGGCCAGGGCATAGACTTAGTGATCCAAATCTTAACGCTAAAACAGAAAAAAAATATATAAACGATTAATTAATACACTGTTAATCAGTATCGATGGCAGCAAACCGTCAATCGTCAATGTGCTTCCAGCCAGTTAACTCCGGAGCCGATTTCAGCCTCAGCCGGAACTCCGTTTGGAAGAAGAAGGGCAGTCTGCATACAGTCAATGATAATAGGTTTTATTATTTCTACCTCGTCGAGGTGGGCATCAAAAATCAATTCATCATGCACCTGAAGTAACATTTTTGATTTGAATTTATTTTTTTTGAAAGTCTCATGTATTTTGATCATTGCCAGTTTGATCATATCAGCGGCTGTACCCTGAATGGGGGAATTGATAGCATTCCGCTCCGCAAATCCCCGGACGGTAAAATTGCCTGAGTTGATATCGCGTAACCATCTTTTACGACCCATCAATGTCTGGACATATCCGTTTTCGCGTGCGAACTGAATGGTGTCATCCATATACTTCTGAATATTGACAAATTGTTTTTTGTAATTGTCAATAATTTCTTTCGCTTCCGTCCTGGTGATGCCCAGATTATCTGCAAGACCGAATGCGCCCTGTCCATAGATGATTCCAAAATTTACACTTTTTGCACGGTAGCGCATTTCCTTGGTCACATCCCTTTCATCCACATTAAAAACTTTGGCCGCGGTGGCCGTATGGATATCTTTTTTTTCTTTAAAGGCAAGACACATATTCGGATCGCCACTGATAGCAGCCACGATACGTAATTCAATCTGTGAATAATCGGCTGAGACAAGCAGGTGATTTTCATCACGTGGCACAAAGGCTTTACGAATCTCACGGCCTCTTTCGGTTCTCACCGGAATATTCTGGAGATTGGGATTATTGCTTGATAAACGTCCTGTAACGGCAACAGCCTGTGCGTAGCTGGTATGGACACGGCCGGATTTTTGGTTGATGATGGCTGGCAATGCATCCACATAGGTGGATTTCAATTTAGTCAGCTCTCGATAAGCCAGAATATCATCAACTATTTTATTCTGATTGGCCAGTTTCAAAAGAACATCTTCACCGGTTGCGTACTGACCCGTTTTTGTTTTTTTGGCTTTTGGATCAAGTTTTAGTTTATCAAATAAAACCTCACCCAATTGTTTGGGCGAAGAAAGATTAAAACGGACACCTGCTTCCCGATATACATTCTCTTCCGCCAGCTTCCCTTCCCTGTCAAGCGTTTTTGAATACTCACGGAGAAAATCCATATCCACGCGTATACCTTCAAATTCCATATCTGTCAGAACTTTTACCAAAGGGTTTTCAACTTCTTCAAAAACCTTTCTAACATCTTTTGAGTCGAGCAGAGGCAGAAACGTATTTCTCAATTGCAAAGTTATATCAGCGTCTTCCGCTGCATATTCAGTGATCTTATCAATAGCTACATCCCGCATATTTCCCTGGCCTTTTCCTTTTTTCCCGATAAGCTCTTCGATATGAACCGGCTCATAACCCAGATACTGGACACTCAAAAGGTCCATACTTCTTTTGCCTTCCGGATCGATGACATAATGCGAGAGCATGGTATCAAATATATTTCCCTTGATCTCGACGCCATACCATTTCAATACGAGTAAATCGTACTTAACATTCTGACCGATCCACAGCCTGTCGGGATTTTCAAAAAGAGGATCAAATTCTGAAAGGATTTCAATCGCTGCATCTCTGTTTGCCGAAACGGGAATATAATACGCTTCTCCGGGTTTCCATGAAAAGCTGAGTCCCACAAGCTCGGCATTGTTTGCGTCTATACCGGTGGTTTCTGTATCAAAACAAACTTCCTTTTCTCCCAGGAGTTGTGTGATCAGGGACAATCTTTTTTCCGGCGTATCCACGCAGAAATACTGATGGGTTGTGTTGGAAATATTTTTTTCCGCCTGAACAGGTGCCGGTTCATTTTCTTCCACTATTTCTTTTTTCTCGGTAGCATTCACCGCATTTCCAAAAAGATCCTGCTGCACTCCTTCAGGTACCGCGGTCTGGCCATTAGCACCCGGCAGTTCTTCTCCGAGAATTCTTTTAGCAGCTGCTCTGAACTCAAGGTCTATAAAAATATCCCTTAGTGCGTCCCGGTTCCAATCTTTCAGTTTAAAATCTTCCTCGTGAAATTGAACGGGCACATCCGTAATAATGGTAGCCAGTTTTTTACTCATAATAGCCAGCTCTTTTCCCGCTTTTACTTTTTCCCCAACAGCGCCTTTAATGTTTTCTGCGTTTGCTAAAATGTTTTCAATCGTATCGTATTCAGACAGAAGCTTAGCGGCCGTTTTTTCTCCGATTCCCGGAATACCGGGAATGTTGTCAACGGAATCTCCCATGAGTCCCAGAATATCTATGACCTGACTAATATTTTTGATATTCCATTTTTCAAGTACCTGTTCAGGTCCGATAATCTCAACCGTTCCACCCTGATAGCCGGGTTTATATATCTTCACTTTTTCACTCACGAGCTGTCCGTAGTCTTTATCGGGCGTAACCATAAAAACCTCATATCCCGCATCAGCAGCCTGTTTGCTGAGGGTGCCAATCACATCATCTGCCTCATAACCATCGAGTTCAATGATGGGAATGTTGAATGCGCGAACAATTTTCTTGATGTCGGGAATCGCAATGACCAAATCTTCAGGAGCCTCCTGGCGATTTGCTTTATAATCGGTAAAATCAATATGCCGTTCTGTGGGAGCTTCCGTATCGAAACAGACCGCCATGTGAGATGGCTTTTGGTTGTTGATGAGTTCCACCAGCGTATTTGTAAAACCAAACTGCGCATTCGTGTTTTTTCCTTTTGAACTAATACGTGGCGCACGAATCAATGCATAGTAAGCGCGAAAGATCAGTGCCATGGCATCCAGCAGAAACAATTTCTTGTTCATCATCCAACTTAATTTTTCAATTCCGTTAATTTTTTCTGAAGCGAAAACATATTGTCCCGTAAACGGGCTGCTTCCATAAAATCCAGATCCCTGGCCGCTTTTTCCATTTCCTTCTTAATTTTCGAAATGGCCTTTTCCATCTGGGGAATGGTTTTATATTCTGTTTCTTCTTCTGCAGCCACTACAACAAGATCCTGATCGCCTGCAATGGCATAGGGATTTTTTTCGTCGAAACCTTTGATATCAAGCACTGAAGTAGAAGCAAAAACATCCTGTCTGGATTTTAATATGGTCGTTGGCGTGATTCCATTGGCTTCGTTGTAGCGCACCTGTTTCTCACGGCGTCGACTGGTTTCATCAATGGTCCGCTGCATGCTTTCGGTCATTTTATCCGCATAAAAAATCACAAGACCATTTACATTTCGAGCAGCACGCCCTGCTGTCTGGGTAAGAGAACGTTCATTTCTTAGAAACCCCTCTTTGTCCGCATCCAGAATAGCTACCAGGGTAACTTCGGGCAAATCCAGCCCTTCCCTTAAGAGATTAACGCCTACCAATACATCAATTTCACCCAGTCTTAGCTGACGAAGAATTTCTACCCGTTCCAGCGTTTCCACCTCGCTATGAATATACTTGGATTTAATATTCAGCCGGTGAAGGTATTTATCCATTTCTTCTGCCATCCGTTTTGTGAGGGTGGTTACTAAAATGCGACCTCCTTTTGAAATGCGTTTATCGATTTCATCCAGTAAATCATCAATCTGATTTACGCTGGGTCTGATTTCAATGGGAGGATCCAATAAACCCGTAGGTCTGACCACCTGTTCAACCACCACGCCACCACATTTCTCCAATTCATAATCCCCGGGAGTTGCAGAAACATAAATGGTCTGATCGGTCATGGTCTCGAATTCGTGAAAATTCAATGGTCGGTTATCAAGTGCAGAAGGCAGCCTGAATCCATAATCGACAAGTATTAGCTTTCTGCTTCTGTCACCGCCATACATACCGCTTACCTGCGGAATTGTCTGGTGACTTTCATCTATGACACATAAGAAATCCTTAGGAAAATAATCCAGTAAGCAGAAGGGTCTTGTACCTGGTTTTCTGCGGTCAAAAAAACGGGAATAATTTTCTACTCCGTTGCAATAACCCAGTTCGCGAATCATTTCAACGTCGAAGTTTACACGTTCACTCAGGCGTTGAGCCTCTATAAATTTCCCCGTGCTTTTAAAATAGGCAACCTGTGCTGCCATTTCATCCTGGATCTCTGCCAAAACCTGGGTAATCATATCTTTGGGTGCCAGATACAGATTGGCCGGAAATACGGCCGCATTGTCCATCGGCATAATGCGTTTGCCTGATTTTAATTCAAAACTTTCTATTTCTTCAATCTGGTCGCCGAAAAATGCAATACGATATCCATAATCCAGATAAGGCAGATTGATATCAATGGTATCACCCTGCACACGAAAAGTTCCCCGTTTAAATTCAAACTGGTCCCGCGAATACAATGAATTCACGAGCGCGTGTAAAAATCCCTGACGGGATATGGTTTGCCCGCGTTTTATGCGAACAATCCCGTTTTCAAATTCTTCCGGATTTCCGATACCATAAATACAACTCACGGATGCCACGACAATAATATCACGCCGCCCGCTGAGAAGTTGTGTAGTGGCCTGCAAACGTAATTTGTCCAGTTCTTCATTAATGGAAAGATCTTTTTCGATATAAGTATCACTCACCGGCATATACGCTTCCGGCTGGTAATAGTCATAATAGGAAACGAAATAACCAACCGCGTTATCAGGGAAAAACTGTTTGAATTCCCCATAAAGCTGAGCTACCAGCGTTTTGTTATGTGTAAGTACCAATGTGGGTCTCTGAACCTGTTCGATCACTTTCGCAACGGTGAACGTTTTCCCTGAACCGGTAACACCGAGCAGCGTCTGATATTTTTCTCCCTCCAAAATGCCTTTCGTCAATTGATGAATGGCACCCGGCTGATCGCCGGCAGGTGTATAGGCAGAATGGACTTTAAATTCCATTTTTTATCATTTTAGAGAACCTGTAAGTTAAGGTTTTTGGAAGAAAATTTCTTTGGCTGAACGCCTAACAATGAACGTTTAACGTGGTTTTTTAAACCAGTTGGGCATCACAATGTCCATGAATGATTTGTTGTACCGGACAGCCACCCCTTAAGTCTTTTTTTTCATTTTTTTGCCAGACTTGTTAAAGGGATCCCAGCTGATTTTTATTTTTCCATCTTCGCCCTTTTGCGCGCGAAGACGTGCACTGACACCGGTCTTGCTATTGATGCCTTTATTGACCATCACGGAATCTTTATTTGCTTTTAAATTGCTAAGGGGGACCTGTATGCTCAAATCAGGACCTGTTTTCGTATTGTATGTGCCTTCCACGAACATGGTGATAACAGTGGAACGGATTTCCATTCGGTTAATGATCATATTGTCACCGTTTATTTCCAGTAAATCGTGCAAATCCGCAAATTGAATATCAGAAAAATTCCTGCTCTTGAAAACGGTTTGCTGGATTTTTTGAACGGGCTCAAAGTCGACCAGCTGGCCATTATGCAGATTAAATTTTACAAATCCTTTCAGCTCTGCCGGGATAACCTGGGCCTTAGTGGTGAGTCCACCCTGCATGGTTACGTCGGCTGTTAAAGTGCCTCCGATATTTTTGTCAGTGGGAGATTTTAGACCGAAATTATTAAACGCGTAAAAAATCTTACTCACGTTTACATTTTGTAACTGGGCTTTAAAAGAAAAAGGATTAGAAGCAGGCAAATTTTGAAGGAGACCCTGTATGGAAATACTTCCTCCTGCATGTTGCAGTTTGATTTTTTTCAGATTGATCGCGTTGTCATCCATTTCGAGGTTCGCGATCAGATTCTCGGCATTAAATTTTTTATAGATCAATTGTTTGGCGCCGAGATCCAGGTTAAAATTAGCCGATTCCAGCAAGGCCGTGAATTGCGTCATAGACTGCGCCAGGGAAGATTTTTTATTCTTGGGAGCGGCTTTAACCTTTACAGGTTTCAGATAGGAAATGAAATCATTCAGATTCAGTTTGTTTGACCGGATGTTCCAGTCGATCGTCAGTTTATTATTTTTTTGATTGATCAGATAGAAGACCGATTTTATTTTTCCATTCATTAACAGATCTGAACTTCCGGAGTTGAGGCTCAATTGTTCAATATAAATGTCTTTATTTTGAAAGATTACATTACCCTGGCCATTTACAAATTGCAGATTCCTGGGAATATAATCCAGGCCTGCAGAATCCATTTTGAATGTGCCGGTTATTGAACGTAAGGTATCATAGGTTTTTTCCAGCGAGCCGCTATAATTCATATTTATTTTACCGGAACCTTTTGTAAACGCCAGCGTATTTTCATCAAGCAGGCCGTTGATATTTTCCAGCCGGAAATTGGATACAAGATGCATATTCATCCGTGGATGTATAAGGTCGCGGATGACGACGGAGTCACAATTAAAATCAATTTTTTCCCAGTCAGCTTTCAAAGGCGAAAAATGCATGACCGTATTTGAGTCTTCATGTCCTTTGCCCTTTTTCTCTTCGTTGTTAAAAGTCGCAGTGAAAGAAGCATTATTTATATTCACCACCGGTGTGACAATATTTTTGTTTTCCACATTGAGTCGCAAATGGATGAGAGGTGTTTTGTATTCAGGTTCTGAATTGTCCAGGCTCCCGGTTAAATGCTCAATGTTTTCTGAAATATCATAAGCGTCCAGTTTGAGACGGATATTATTTGCCAGGAAGGAAGATGCTTTTCGGAAAGGCAGTTTATACGTTTCCCAGGATAATAAAAAAGGGGTAGGCACTTCTGCCAGATAAAATTTGCCGGTAAATACAAATGGTTGTTTGTCAACGGCCAGGTTGATTTTTTCGAACTGGAGAATTTTCGAATCTTTATTGAATTCAATCTGAAATTTACCCACTACAGATTTATCTTCCAGGTAAGGTCCCTTTTCAGGATTGAATGTCATGCGCTGTACTTTACAATCCAGGTCGACATTTATTCTAAGGGCTGCATTTTCCGGATTTCCGTGGATGATACATTCCAGGTAATTAATATTATAACCAAAGTATTTATTCTTGTCCTTTTTATCAATAGCCAGACTTCCGTCATTTATTTCCAGGATGGGATAATCCAGGTTCTTTGGAGCATCTTTTTTTGGTGGATTATTTTTTTTGAACAGGGATGTATTTGTGTACCCGGTAGTATCCGTGTAAATATAGATGTGCGGATTTTCAAGCTGAACTCGTCCGATATTTATTTTCCCGATAATAAGTTTGAAAAAATCAAGAGTGGCATATATCCGTGTGGCAGAAATCAGATCGTGATGATGCTGAAACCACAAACTGTCACGAAGTGAAAGGGTGTCGATGGTGAAAGCAATCCTTGGAAATGTATGTTTGAAACCGATGCTGATATCACCGATATGCAGTGTTCCGCCATTCAGGCCTTTTTTTGCTTCGGATTCAATAAAAGCAATGACTTCTTTTTTATGCTGTTTCAGATAAATCCATCCTCCGGCGAAAGCAAGCAAAATAATGGCAATCAGCACGGCCAGAATGCGTAAACTGATTTTCAGTGTTTTTTTCACATGAAGGGCTTATAGACTATCAAATGATAGACTGAATTAAAGATAGTAAGATTGACCTATCTGTCAGGTCTTTTCAGGTAGAGAGAATAATCCGGCTGAATGACATCATAATCCTGGTGCATGAGCGGGGAAGTCAGAAGAAAATCAGCCGTGGAACGATCACAGGCAAAAGGAATATTCCAAACGACTCCCAGACGAAGCAGCGCTTTTATATCCGGATCATGGGGCTGGGCTTCCATGGGATCCCAGAAAAATATCAGAACATCGATTTTCCTTTCTGCAATTCTTGCTCCGATTTGTTGATCACCACCCAGAGGCCCACTCATAAACTTCGTAATGGGTATGCCGATGGCTTTTTCCAGCATTTTGCCGGTGGTTCCCGTCGCAAAAAGACGATGCATTGAAAGAACGGATTTATTGTAAATGGCCCATTCTATGAGCTCCTTCTTTTTATTATCATGGGCAACCAGCGCAATCCTTTTGCTGGCAGCCATCTTATATATACTCATATTGACGGGTTTAATCACAATGTAAGCCTAAACAACACGCGGTTGAGGCCCGGGCGGATAACGGAGAAGCAACGATTCCACCCTCCAGGAGTAGCATTAAAATGCCGGCTGGCGAACAAATGATGATCTGACCCAAAAAGGGAACAGTGAGAAAACGAGATCTGCATTTTTTGTTTATAAGGTTTTTAAACCTATTCTTTTTAGAAAGGTCATAGCCGCAAACCCTTTACAGGACTGGATTCAGGCAAGAGGGCCGGCATCGTGACAAAGCCGCCCCGGGTTAAGGAAATGACCAGTGTTCATTCCTATTTTGGGAAATGGCACAGATTTTGTCCACAGTTTATCCACATTTACTATCCCATGAAGCGACTTCAGTTATGGCTTTTATCGGCCTTCCTATACTGTGCGGCGTTCGGTCAATCTACAAATGATCATATTACCCGTATAAATCTTACTTCACCGGAGTCGAATATAGCTTTCACCCTTTTTACAGTTACAACATCGAATGGCCAGGCAATCTTGAGATGGACAGCCCCCTCTGTAAAGGCTGAAGATTTTTTTATTATTGAAAAAAGTAGCGATGCCATCCACTTTGAAGTAATCAGCGCCATGGAGGCATCTTCGGGAACCGATTCAGTTTATTCAATGATTGACAAGACTGCGGGCGACGGTGCAGTCTCGTATCGGATTCGGATAACCGGGAAAGACGGGAGAGAATTGTGTTCAAAAACAATAAATGTGAATTCCGTTTCGGATGCGGATTTTAAATTTTATCCCAATCCGGTGGACAAGCTTTTAATTGTTCGTTCTTCACATGCTATGAACATCCAGGTT
The DNA here is from genome assembly GCA_963759335.1 of uncultured Bacteroidota bacterium. GTDB lineage: Bacteria > Bacteroidota > Bacteroidia > Chitinophagales > Chitinophagaceae > Puia. Next base: position 123,131 of record CAVWYU010000014.1, on the reverse strand, counting down.
ATGGATGCTTACGGAGTAATAAAATTTATCCAGGACGTCGAATCGGGAATGCAAATCGTTAATGTGTCAGCTTTACAAAAAGGTAATTATATTTTGAAGGCAACGGATAAAGCGACAAATACCATTATTTCAGAACAGCTTGTGAAAAATAATTAAAGATTCCGGGGTAATTGATTTTACATCTTGTGGATGTGAATGTTTACGTATATCTTTACCTCGGTTTTTCATAGGATATTGGATTTTAAAACGGGGTTGAATTTTTATTCTGACCCCTTTTTTATGCCTATTATTTCCATGTGCCAACATTAAATTGGGGTGTTTGTCCGATTTCCGACTTCGAATATTCAGATAAGATTCAATTTGAACACCTTCAAAAAAAAAGACTGTCCTTTCGAACAGTCTGAAACTTACCAACCCAAGATTTTAATCTCTTCTTATTTTTCCGGTGCCACACCTTCCTGGGTCTCTTTAATCTTCGCACGAATCTTTGCTTCGATTTCTGAGGCCAGTTCCGGATTATCCAGTAGTAATTGACGAACGGAATCACGTCCCTGTCCAAGTTTGTCAGTACCGTAACTGAACCAGCTTCCACTCTTATTAACGATGCCGAATTCAACACCCATGTCAATGACTTCCCCCATTTTGGAAATGCCTTCACCAAAAATAATATCAAATTCTGCGCTCCGGAAAGGCGGGGCTACTTTGTTTTTCACCACCTTCACCTTAACATGGTTCCCGATCGCTTCTTCCCCATCCTTTATCTGCGCCATCCGTCGAATATCCAAACGCACGGATGCATAAAATTTTAATGCATTACCGCCGGTAGTCGTTTCCGGATTTCCAAACATCACCCCGATTTTTTCGCGGAGTTGATTAATAAATATGCAAATGGTATTTGTCTTGCTGATAGTAGCAGTCAACTTACGAAGTGCCTGTGACATCAATCGGGCATGAAGACCCATTTTACTGTCACCCATTTCTCCTTCCAATTCTCCTTTGGGAACCAGGGCTGCCACAGAGTCGATCACAACGACATCCAGTGCCCCCGAAAGAATCAGACGGTCGGCAATTTCCAAAGCCTGTTCACCGTAATCAGGTTGCGAAATCAGGAGATTGTCCACATCCACGCCTAATTTCTTCGCGTAATTACTATCAAATGCATGTTCCGCATCAATGAAGGCGCACATGCCACCTTTTTTCTGTGCTTCAGCAATCACATGTGTCGCAATGGTTGTTTTACCGGAAGATTCGGGTCCATAAATTTCAATGACACGGCCACGGGGCAATCCACCAATACCCAGAGCCACATCCAGACCAATGGAACCGGTGGAAACCACCTCCATGGGTTCTGTACTTTTTTCATTCATCATCATCACACTGCCCTTGCCAAAATCCTTATCTATCTTATCTATGGTTAACTTAAGCGCCTTTAATTTTTCTGCGTTTGACATTGCGTATTTTTTAGCTGTTTAAAGTAGTTGATTATTCAAAGCTAGTATAAATATTTTATACACACTAATATATTTAGTAAAAAAAACTAACTAATTTGGGGCCCCGTTTTCGATCCGTACCCGTTGCTGACTCCCGTCTGGTTCATACCTGGCGGGCAGTCCGGCATTCATAATAGCAAAAAGAACAAATTCTGGAGCCGAAGTCAATACAACGAATGTGGTAAATTTGAAACATGAACCGTATCGACAGATTATTTGGAATTCTTACATTACTCCAATCCAAAAAATTCGTAACAGGCGAAAAAATTGCGGAGAAATTCCATATCAGTGTGCGTTCTGTTTACCGGGATATCAAGGCACTCAATGAACAGGGAATTCCTGTGAGTTTTGAGCCTCATCGGGGATACTTTATTGTAAATGGTTATTTCCTTCAGCCGGTTTCCTTTAGCACCGAGGAAGCAAACGCACTATTATTAATGGAATCCATAGTTTCCGCATTTGCTGATAAATCCATTCATCAGCATTACTCGTCAGCTCTCACCAAAGTGAAATCCGTTTTACGGTCATCACAGAAAGATTCCATAGAGAAATTGGCCGCCAATATTAAATTGCAGGTACCCGTTTGTTTCGTTCAGAGTTTTGATTACCTGACGCGCATTCAACAGGCCATCACTTCCCAGAAAATCCTGGAAATCGGGTATACGAATAAACAGGATGAGGTATCTGTCAGGAAATTGGAACCCATCGGTTTAATATTCTATGCACTCAGCTGGCACCTCATCGGATGGTGTCACAATAAAAAAGATTATCGCGATTTCCGGGTTTCTCGAATCCTGAAAATTCAGTGTACAGAAGAAAATTTTACGATCCCGAAACATATGCCTCTCGACGATTATATGAGTCTCCTGCCTGTAAAATATTAATTTAATTTTTGCGCTGCCATAGGGCTGTCAGTGACCGGTGTTTACTTTGTTTAAATTATTAAATAATTATATGAACACGATTACATCTTATTTCGAAAATCAATTAAAGGAAGAAGCAGACATCACCCGAAAAATGCTGAAAATTGTACCGGACGATCAGTACGACTGGAAACCCCACCCCAAAAGTATGTCCATACGCCAGCTGGCAACCCATATTGCGGAATTGCCGAGCTGGGTTCCGCTTGGCATCCAAACGGAAGTGCTTGATTTTGCTACTGGTGACTATAAACCAACGCCCATAGACAATAATAAGGAGCTGATGAAGGTATTCGAGGATAACCAAAAACAGGCTTTGGAATCTTTGTCAAAAACAAATGACGAATATTTGCAGAATTCATGGACGATGAGAAATGGTGAAGAAGTGTATATGACCACTTCAAAGGAGAACGTTATCAGAATGGCCATATCACAAACCATTCATCATCGGGCGCAAATGGGTGTTTTTCTGCGCCTGCTAAATGTTCCCATTCCGGGATCCTACGGACCCAGTGCAGACGAAATGGGATTTTAAAGTCTGAACGGAATAATCTCTAAGTACATGTTTGTCGCCGCAAGCCAAAAGGAACTGTTAATATCAGGCGGACGTTAAACCCCTGTTTTGATTTCAGGTCTTATTTATCGTGCGAAGGCACCTAAATAAAAAACAATGAAATCAAAATTATTATTCTCCGCGCTTTTTGTTGCATTTCTCGGAATGGCAAATGTGTCCCTGGCACAGGATGGGCTCGCAAAAAACCATTCTCGTCGGGCAGAAGTAAATCAGCGTTTAAGGAACCAGCACCATCGGATCAATCGAAAAATGAGAAGAGGTGATATCAGTAAACGTCAGGCTTATCACATGCATCGCCGCGATCATCGTATCCGCCAGGAAGAAAGAAGAATGGCTTACCGGCATGGTGGTCATATTTCAAGACATGACCAATATCGTTTGAACCGTCGGGAAAACCGGATGAATCGCCGGATTATCAGGTCTTAAAATTTGTCCCTCTCACATATATGCAGGCAACATCCTGTCGTAAAGAGGCAACGCCTGGTCAATAACTAAATCCACCAGAAATGGTGGATTTATTATTTAGTGAATATTTTCACTTTGTATGTCGAAAATTTTCACTATCTTGTATTGAATCATATGGCTATATCATCTGTAATATCTGTTTCAGTCCGCGACCGGTTTAAAAGCCTCGACTTGCAGTCAGCTTTTGAGCTGGTGGTGTCTGCACGCAAAGGAATTAAGCCCAGATTATTTTATGAATTTGCTGATTCAATCCAGATGCCTGAAAAAAAACTGGCCTTGTTAATAAATATCTCGTCCCGTACGGTTCACAACTATAAGGAACAACAAAAACCGCTGGACCCCATACAAAGCGAGCATTTACTTAAACTGATTGCACTTTATAAAAAGGGCGAAGATATGTTTGGCAACGTGGAAGAGTTTAATGACTGGCTGGAAAAGCCCTTTTGGAACTCGAAGGAGAAGCCAATTGATTGGCTGACAACACCCGGGGGTGTTGATCTGGTCAAAGACGAGTTGGGTCGTCTATCGCATGGGTATGCCATTTAATCTCCATCATGCTGGTTTACCGGATTGTACATAAATCATTTAGCAGAAAAATTATTGCGCCCGGTTTCGCAGGCCGCTGGAATGGGAGCGGACGTAAAGTAGTGTATTGTGCAGAGTCAATCGCTCTTGCGTTTCTGGAGAATATGATTCGCAGACAGGGTATCGGATTTAATCAGGATTTTAAAACCATGATTCTGGAGATACCTGATACGATAAAAATACAGTTCGTTCCATTTAAGGACCTGCCAGCCGGTTGGAGAAAATATAATGATTATTCCAAAAGTCAGCCCATCGGGAATAAATGGTATGATGAAGGCATTTTTCCTATTCTTAAAGTTCCTTCTGCCGTATTACCGGAATCATATAATTATGTGTTGAATGCTACACATCCCGATTGCAAAAAAATTAAACTCCTAAAAACAACGGACCTTATACCGGATGAGCGGATTGAAGATTTGCTGAAAAAGCGAAAGTGAACACGGTGCAGCACGTTATGATGGATTCTGGCAATCACAAATTTTAACTATGCCTGAAAACGAAGACCGCACCAAAATCCCATTGAAGAGAGTTATCGGGCTCCCCACCAGTATTCTGCTTGTAGCTGGTATCATGATTGGCTCGGGCGTCTTTAAAAAAATTGCACCCATGTCGCGTTCACTGATGAGTGAACATTATATTTTATGGGTATGGGTCGCGGCCGGAGTGATTACCATGTTCAGCGCATTTACGTATTCCGGGTTTGCCGGTTTAACTGATAAGACGGGGGGGTTCTATGAATATCTGCGATTGATATATGGAGATTTTGTTGCGTTTTTATATGGCTGGTCTGTTTTTACAATTATTGGATGTGGTTCAATTGCCGCATTGGCCTTCGTGTTTTCACAATCGGCGGATGCCTTATTTCATTTTGGAACCCTTATACCTTCTCAAAATGATTTTTCTATTGCTCATTTTATATACCCGTTCCGTAGTTTATCCATAAAGATTCTCGCGATCAGCATGATTATACTTTTGACTTGGTACAATATTACCGGCGTGAAAAATTCCGGAATCCTGAATAATTTGGTTACAACAGCAAAAATCACCGGTATTCTTCTTTTGATCATTGCCGGTCTCTTATATGCAGGAGAGCCTGTGAAGGTCATCCGGGCGGCGGTTAATGATCATCCATTAACCGGTATCGCCTTGTATAGTGGTTTTTTTGGTGCTCTGATTAGTGCACTCTGGGCATTTGACGGATGGAGTATCGTTAGTTTTGTTTCGGGGGAAATAAAAAATCCTGAAAAAAACCTTCCATACGCAATCATTGGTGGTATAAGCATTGTAACGATATTATACCTTCTGCTGAACTTTGTGTACATGAGGGTGTTTTCAGTTGAATTACTGGCCTCCATTCCCGACGAAAAAATTGCAGCCGCCGTTGTTTCTGAAACTTTATTCGGCAGGGTAGGATCTACTCTCATCCTGGTGCTTATTTTTATTTCCACTTTTGGCGCACTGACCGGATGTATAATCACATATCCCAGAATCAGTTTTCGCATGGCGCAGGAAAAAGTATTTTTCAAAAAAGCAGCTTATGTGCATCCTGTTTTTAAAACACCGTATATAGCGTTGATCTATTCCTGCATCTGGAGCTCTGTGCTGGTCATTACAGGAACATTTGATCAGCTTACGAATCTAATAGTAGTGTGCGGTTATTCTTTTGCGGTACTCAGCGCCGCCGGACTTATCAAAATGAAGATGAAGAAAAAAATTACTGACAAAGTCATTGGGTACCCGGTTATTCCGGTGATCGTGATATTATTCTCGCTGACCCTGGTCATTACAACATTAATGGTAAATACACGTGATTCACTGATCGGCCTGTTATTAACATTTTCAGGTGTGCCGTTTTATTTCTGGTTCAAAAAGCAAAATGTAAAATCCACGTCTTAATAGTCTTCAGGTCAGCTATCTGATAAAGCCCGGATCGTAGTCTTCTGTCCAGGCCGGCGCCCATTTTGACTGTAAACGGTCTTTGTCAGTCTGAAGCTCATTCTGACCGAAGACTCGTAACAGGATTTGCGACAGCCGCTCGGATTGCCTGGAAACTAACGGTGATCAGAGCAATGAATGTTCAATAACTGCCCGTTTTAGAGAGGAAGAGTTTAATGCCTTTTCAACCGGTGAAGAACGGATACTAGTTTGTCCACATCCGCGCAGGTATTGTAAAAAGCGAGAGAAGGTCTGACAGTACTCTCAACGCCGAAACGCCGAAGGATGGGTTGGGCGCAATGATGACCTGTTCTGACTGCAATCCCTTCCTCATTCAGAGCCTTTCCGACCTCGTCATTGGTATAACCTTCCAGTATAAAAGAAAGTACACTGGCTTTGTCCCGTGCTGTGCCAATAAATTTTAGTCCCGGTACTTCCTGCATGAGAGCGGTCGCATAGGCTAATAAATAATGTTCATACTGGCTGATATTGTCGATACCGAGTTTATTTACGTAATCCAGGGCTGCTCCCAAACCAACAGCATCCGCAATGTTGCCCGTACCTGCTTCGAATCGACCAGGTGCGTCGTGAAATACAGTGCGTTCAAACGTTACATCCCTGATCATATTTCCACCACCCTGCCAGGGTTGCATTTGATTTAACAGCTCTTCCTTTCCATATACCACACCAATCCCCGTCGGCCCAAATATCTTATGCCCGGAAAAGACAAAGAAATCCGGATTCAGTGATTGAAGGTCTACGCGCATGTGTGAAACGGATTGAGCGCCATCCAACAATACTTTTGCGCCTGCGCTGTGTGCCATTTCAATCATTTGGCCTGCAGGCGTTATCGTTCCCAATGCATTTGAAACCTGTGTGAATGAAACCAGTTTGGTATTGGGACCCAATAATTTTTGATATTCTCCCAATAAGATCTGACCGTCATCATCTACCGGAATGATCCGGATCTTCAATCCTTTCTTTTGAGCCAGCTGCTGCCATGGAACGATATTGGCATGATGTTCCAGGTGACTAAGAATTATTTCGTCACCGGGATGTAAAAACTGTTCGCCGTAAGATTTCGCGACGAGGTTAATGGCTTCTGTTGTACCCCGGACAAAAACAATTTCGTTTGCAGATCTTGCATTTAGAAAACCCCTTACTTTCTCTCTGGCTCCTTCATAAGCATCAGTCGCACGGGCAGCGAGTTCATGAGCCGCCCGGTGCACATTTGAATTTTCATGTTCGTAAAAATAGCTGATACGGTCGATGACCTGCCGCGGCTTTTGGGTTGTAGCGGCATTGTCCAGCCATATGATTTGCCTTCCATTCACACGTTCCTGTAGAATGGGGAAATCCTTTTTTATAATATCAATTTCGAATGGCGGTTTTGCCAAACCTGGCTTACCAACGGGTTTTACGGAAGGATGATTTTTTGTACCGCCTGCTGGTTCCAGGGGCTGCTGAAGAAAATAATAATCTTCATTTTGAACCTGGGTCAGATTAAATGGAAGTTGCGGACCGGAATCAAATGATAGTATGGATTCCAGAATGGTTTTTATATCTGCCGGGAGGCGTTCATCATCAGCGCCTGTTATCTTATCATTATCCTCCAGGTATTTGACCGAAGGGGAAATGCCGCTTCCTGCAACTGACGAGGGTACTTTACTGTCTGCGGGGAAATGTGGATCAGGTAAGGATGTTTGCGGATCGGCCAGATCTACTTCATTACCCTGCTGATGCGCAGAAGGAGAAATACCACTGCCTGCAACCGATTTCGGTAATTTATTTGAATGAGTTTGTTGCTTATCTGTTGTGATTTCATTCCGGTTTCTCAGGTCAATTTCGTTGATTGGATTCAGTGCGCCGGGTGAAATACCTGCACCGCCCATGGAAGCGGGAATACCAAAGCTTGCGAAATGAGGTTGAGGAGTTCTCTCGGGTGCTGTATGGAATGATGAAATATTTCTTGGGTCAGTGGGAGATTCGTTGATGGGTGCATAATGACCTGCAACCGGCAAAGGGCTGTAAGATGCATTTTCATTAAACAGCTGATTGGCCAGCTCCTGCAATAGTTTTTCATCCGGGAAAAACGACTGATCAGTATTTGTATTCATGGTATTTACCGGTTTCTACATTATCCAAAACAGCAATGGCATCATCCACAAGAACTGCAAGTGAGCAATACAGTGAAATCAGATACGATGCAATGGCCTTATCGTTAATACCCATGAACCGGACGGACAAGCCGGGAGTTTGTTCTCCGGGTAGCCCGGGTTGAAACAAGCCGACCACACCCTGTCTGCTTTCACCTGTGCGCAGTAAAATGATTTTAGATTTGCCGTTTTCCACTTTCACTTTATCCGAAGGAATCAGCGGAATCCCTCTCCATGTAATGAATTGGGAACCGAACAAAGAGATGGTAGGCGGCGGTACACCGCGGCGTGTACATTCTCTTCCGAATGCTGCTACAGCTGCCGGATGTAAAAGAAAAAAGCCGGGTTCCTTCCATACCTTATTCAATAGCTCATCCAAATCATCCGGAGTCGGTGCACCCGTGCGTGTACTGATTACCTGGGAGGCCGCTACGCTATTAAGAAGTCCGTATTCTTTATTGTTGATCAATTCACTTTCCTGTCTTTCTTTTATGGTTTCAATCGCCAGTCGCAATTGCTCGCTGATCTGGTTATAGGGTTTGCTGTATAAGTCCGATACGCGAGTATGCACATCGATGATGGTTTGTACCGCTGCCAGATTATATTCCCGGGGCTTTTCGATATAGTCAACAAATGTTTGCGGCAATACACGTTCATCTCGGGATGAACAATCCACTTCTATTGCCGTTGCATCTTTTACTTTATTAAGACGGTAAACACCGGATTCCACGGGTACCCAGTTTAACAATCTCGTCAGCCATCGCGGACTGATTGTTACCATTTGCGGAACCGTACGGGTTGCAATCGCCAGTTGCCTGGCTGCTACATCACCGAGAGCCGTCTGTTGCGTTTTATTCTGGTCTGCCATATTGATGCGGTTTATTTTGAAAAATCGTATGTTGGGATTAGACTTTGTCTATGTCAATTTCATATGACCGGGAAACAAAATTAAATTTATTATCCGGTATCCTTTTCCTTTATTTTCCGGCTTCAGACCCATTCATAAAGGTTTACTGCCCGGTTAAATATAGGGACTCTATATAAATCTACCAAAATAGTAGACTAATTATATTGGAGACAACATGTCCAATTTTCATTCTCCGGATTGTTATGAAGTGATCGCGTGTTTCATTTCTTTAACAGACCGGTTTTCAAAACACATCATTAACTTTAAAAAAAGGATCATGGAAGAATTTGTACTGCTTTTTCGACTCGACATTCTAACAAAGGAAAAACAACCTTCACCCGAACTATTGCAGGATTATATGAAACAATATCAGGATTGGATTGGTAGTATTGCCGCACAGAATAAATTCGTTGGCGGTAAAGGCTTGTCAACGGAAGGCAGGGTTCTGAAATATAATAATGTTATCACAGACGGACCTTTTGCAGAAATCAAAGAATCCATTGCCGGTTACACGATCATTCGGGCAATGGACTTTGACGACGCGGTAAAAATGGCCAGCGGTTGTCCCATTTTAAAGGGAGAAGGTAATAGTGTTGAAGTAAGAAGAGTTCAAAATCCCAAGTAACAGGCGCTGCTTAACTTTGAGGCAGAATGAAGCAAGAGGAGGCCGTTATACCACACCTGTTTAGAATGGAATACAGAAAAATTGTTGCTGTACTCTCCAAACGCTTTGGGTTTGAACAGATAGAGATTGCTGAAGATATAGCCAGTGACACATTTCTGACGGCCACCCAAACGTGGGGAATGAACGGCCTGCCTGAAAACCCGGTTGCCTGGCTCTATAACGTAGCGAAGAATAAAGCGAAAAATCATTTACAAAGGCAAACAGTTTTTGAAAATAAAATCGCTCCCGAGTTAAAGTACAGGACAAAAATTTACCAGGACTCCGATATAGATTTATCTCCGAAAAATATCAATGACAGCCAGTTGCAAATGATGTTTGCCATTTGTCACCCTTCCATTTCCTCAGAGGCACAAATTGGATTATCCCTGCGCATTTTGTGTGGATTCGGAATTGAAGAAATCGCAGATGCCTTTCTTACAAATAAGGAAACGATCAATAAACGATTATTTCGGGCGAAAGAAAAATTGAGAGCTGAGAAAATAGATATTGAACTTCCTTCTATCAGTGAAATGGACTCGCGGCTGGAGGCAGTATTAACGACCATTTATTTACAGTTTAACGAAGGATATTATTCTGTCAGTCAGAATAAAACAATCCGAAAAGAACTTTGCTTCGAGGCTATGCGGCTGTGTAAAATGCTTGTAGAGAATGAAAATACGAATAAGCCTTCAGCAAATGCCCTTCTTTCATTAATGTGTTTCCACGCTTCCCGCTTTGAAGCGCGGTTTAACAAAAACGGTGAAACGGTTTTATATGATGAACAGGATACCAGTTTATGGAACCCCGACATGATCAGTCAGGGCGGTTACTATTTAAACCGTTCCGCAAATGGAGACCAGATTTCAAAATACCATCTCGAAGCAGGTATTGCCTATTGGAGCACACAAAAACCCGATACGAAAGAAAAATGGGAAAATGTCCTGCAGCTGTATAATCGTTTATTGCAAATCCAATATTCTCCCGTTGCAGCACTTAACAGAACATATGCATTATCAAAAGCAAACAGCAGGGAAGAAGCCATTCTGGAAGCTGAAAAATTAAATCTGATTGAAAATCCGTTTTATTTTGGCCTGTTGGGAGAGCTTTGGTTGGGTATTGATAATAAAAAATCAGTGGAGAATTTTGAAAAAGCGCTTGTTCTCGCCAAAACGGAGACCGCACGACAATCCATTCAGGCTAAATTGGACAAAATATTTTAAGATTTCCTATTTTTTTGGTTACAAAATTGCCTGTTACACGTACTATAAAGTATATGTCGGTCATGGGAAATATTATGCGCGTTCCAATTTTTGTGATTTTCCTTATTATAGGGGCTTTTTCCTGCAAAAAGGATAATAATTCCGTTGTGAATCCGCCGGTTACGCCGCCCGGTTTATCAATTAGTTATGGAGATTCCATTTTCTATCTGAACCCCCAGGTGACCGACTACGTCATCAGGCCGGTGAAAACGTTATCCGGACAATATTTCGGTTTTCCCGAGGGCATTGATATAAATGCTAAAACCGGGGAAATCAATGTATCAGAAAGTGAGACAGGTCTTCGTTACCGTATAACATTTGTTCCCGACGGAACAACTGATTCTGTAAACACAGATATCGTCATTTCCGGAATCAACTATCTGGATGGTTTTTATAAACTGACAACAGCAGATTCAGTACTAAAACCACTTTATAACGCAAGTTTCAATAACCCGATTCCGGGTGTAAGTAACGGTACCATATTCGACGATGGTTCCGGTTGTAATAGTGCCGGATGTAATGTAAATACGGTGCTGGGCTCAATCAATCTGGCACAGACCGTTCGTAATGGTGTGTTTGGTGCCACACCTTCGAATAACGACCGTCATGAATTTGAGCTGAACTATCGTATCAATGATAACAGCGGTAAATCTCTGAATACACTGAAAGTGAAACTTTATTATTTCGAATCTATCAATGATGTTACCCAGGAGGCCTATGATATCATCAATTCGAGATTGGGAGCTATTTTGGGAGTGGATCCGAAACCGACACCTTTCCAAAGAATGACTTCAGTCAACAGTACAGCCATACAAACAGTTCTTCTGGGTCAACAAGTTCCGAAGCCCCGGCCACCCTGCATTTTCATTCTGGGCAGGTAATTCATACTCATGTTTACCGGTATGATTTTGTAATTTACTTCTTTCGAAGGAATCAAATTCATGCGAATGCGTCGTTACAGCCCTTTGATCGTATTATTTTTACTTACTACATTCTCCCCTTACAGCCAGAAAAAAAAATCATCATCAGACTACAGCCAGCTGTACAGGAAGGCTGAAAAATTATATAGCTCAGCAAACGCTACCATCGAAACCGATCGCACCGCTTTTCTCATTTACCAACAGGTCATTAAGGGGCTGAACAGCGAACAGAAATATACAGATACACTCGCTGATTGTTATCTCAAAAGTGGAATCCTGCAAATGTCCGGAAATCATCCGGAAGCTGCCCTTGGTTTTTTCTTTGAAGCCATCCGCATCGTCAGGGAAAAAAAGCAGCTGTCGGATTCACTGCTGTTTAAGCCTTATTTGTATGTCGGAACCATATACTATGGCCAAAATGAACTGGATAGTGCCGGATATTATTATAGACAGGCAGAATTGGTTAACAATCGTTTTATGCGGTTGAATGAATCAGAGAGACTGTTTAACAAGTTTGGTGCACTTTACTATGAGACCGGTGACTACAATAAAAGCATTAGTTATTTTGAAAAAGCTTTATCCGTTGTAGAATCGAAAAAACCTGTGAATTTTTTCTTTGTTATCAATTATAAAAATAATATCGCAACTGCATTGATGAAATTAGGCAGGAATAAAGAAGCACTGGAGATTTTCACCGAACTGATGAATGATCAAAAGCCGGCAGATGAATTATTATACAATGTGGCCAATACCTATTACGAAAATGAAAATTTTGAAAAAGCACTCTATTATCTAAGGAGGGTCCGGAATCTGGACCTGGAAAAATTTGTTTCTCTTACAAAATTATTTATAAGAATTAAGCAATATGATTCTGCCGGGTACTATCTGGATAAGGCCGGCAATTTATATCGGGAAAGGACAAATAATACTTCTGGAGTGACAAAAGGAATCATCTTAAAATATTCCGGGGATCTTCAATCTGTAGCAGGAAAATATAACGAAGCACTAAAGGATTATCAGTCCGCCATTATCAGCCTGGATGCTTCTTTTTCTGATACCTCAATAGCCCGCAATCCGTCATCTTTTTCAGGACTACAGAATTTTTTTTTCCTTTTTGAGACTCTCATAGCTAAAGCATCCCTGCTTGCCAGAGTTCCTGATTCGCTGGAAGAAAACAGTGGTCTTTTACTGTCTTTACGGGCATATGGGTCTGCTTTAGCACTGGCAAAACATATTGAAAAGACGTACTTTTCTGATGATGCACGTTTGTTTTTGAAAACAAAAGTGAATCCCACAACCAGGGATGCGGTGAATGTTGCTATTCGTTTGTTTAAAAAAACAAAAGATTCAAATTACATAAATACGGCATTCGATTTTATAGAAAATAGTAAATCAACTGTTTTACAAACCGGGCTTAAAAATCTTGAACTTTCGTATTTACCGGGCTTACCTGCGAACCTTGTTTCGGAAGAGAAAAAATATAAAACATTACTTGCCAGACTTTCCATTCAGGCGTCTCTTTTGAAAGACAGCTTATCACAGACTGCACTACAGGCAAAAATTCACGACATAGAAATCAAACTATCCGGTCTCCAGGATAAGTTGGATGAATATCCGCTCTATCATGATTTGAAATACTACAATGCAAGTCTTAATCTGGATAGCCTGAAAAGGAAACTGGAGAGATAAAGATGAAGCCATTCTTTCCTATTATTACACCGACACCAGCCTGATTTGCTTTTATATAACCAAAGAATCAACCGGATATATTACGCGTCTTTTGAATGATACTTTAATTTCGACAATTAATTTATTAAGAAAGGAATTACAATCCCCGCAAGCATCCGGCAGGAAAACCCTGAGGATGGCGGGTACCTTCCTTTTTCAGGAACTCATCGCACCGGTATTTGATAAAATAAAAGATAAGAAAAGACTTGTGATCATTCCGTATAATGAAATAAGTTTTGTGCCTTTTGAAATGCTCGTAAACGCTACCGACGGATCTATGATGGTAAATAAATTTGCCATTTCTTATAATTACACAGCCGGATTTTTACCGGATATAAGGTCCGGTGGATTTGCGAATTATAACGTGCTGGGCATGGCGCCATTTTCAGGAGACGAAAATCCGGACCTGATTCTTCCGCCGTTACCCTCGTCCATCGATGAGATCAGCGGGTTGCCTGGGAAAAAATTATCCGGATCTGAAGCGGTTAAAAACCAGTTTGTATCGCTTTCCGGCCAATATCCGGTAATTCATCTCGCGACACATGCCATTGCCAATGATTCCAATCTGCTTGGGTCCTATATTGAATTTTATGGGTTAAAGAAAGAAGCGGATACCATCCACCGTTTATATGAACAGGAAATTTATACCCTCGATTTGAAATCGGCCAGACTGGTTATTCTGAGTGCCTGCGAAACGGGTAATGGTTTGCTGGTAAATGGAGAAGGAATCATAAGTCTGTCAAGAGCTTTTTCATATGCAGGTTGTAAGAGTGTTATTACATCATTGTGGAAAGCCGATGAAATTTCGACAACTTTTATTTGCAGGCGCCTTCACCATTATTTACAGAAGGGATTTGCGATAGACCGGGCATTACAACAATCAAAGATTGATTACCTGGAATCGAATGAAATAGAAGACCGCTTTAAAAATCCTGCCTATTGGGCTCACCTTGTTTTGATTGGAGACTACAGGCCGGTCGTTAAACACGGATATAGCTGGGAAATATTTTGGGTAACGATCGCGACCATTACCCTCCTTGTTTATTTTGCGATTAAAAAAAAGAACCAGGCAAAGAGTATGCCCGGTTCCAATACACGAGCTTATTGATGAAGGGTTACAAGAGCTACATGTACATCCTCTTTTCCGCTGATAATTACATGGCTGATGGTTGTATCAAGATAATTGTTGGCAGTGGCGTGGTAAACCAGCGTGTAACTGCCCGGATTCAACCCGAGGAATTTAAATTCTCCGGAATCTTCAGGTTTGGCTGTTAACGTGTCCGTCCCATGAATGGCTGTTACAATAGCAGCGGCATTGCCGGGAAGTACCATTCCTTCGATGCCACCCGATTTTTCCTTACTAAACACTTTGCAGTTTGGCTTTAACTCTAAATCGTTCCCATGTAATCTGATAGAGCTGCCGGCATCAAAATCGATCCAAAAATTTGTTAAGCCACCCGGGTTAATCGCAACGGCTGATTCATCGATTTTCAATACAATAATATTGTCATTACTATGTATGGTCAATGGGATGCTGACACCATTCATTTCTACGCTATTACTATTTCCCAGCGTAATCCTGACCTTTCTTAATGCCCGGGTAACATCGAAAGATGCGGAACCAAATAATGTATCCAAACCATTTCTAAACCGAAGAATATCATAAATACCCGGATGGACAGGCACTGACATCCATCCTCCTGATGTTTCTCCATGGTGGTCGTTGTCATCATCACCCTCCTGATGCTCTGACTCATGCCGCTGTTCTGTCTCATCTTCCACTTTGATTTCGACCTTGGCAATATCCAGTAAAACTTTATCAAAATTTAGAGAAGGGTCATCCGTAAGAAAAATATTCACGGATGATTTACCCGCGCTGTTCCCGTGACCTTGATCTTCCTTCTGACAGGCAAAAGAAAATAAACTGATAAATAAGACGGTTAATGCGAATGCTTTTGACTGTGGCGTTTTCATAATTTGATCTTTTAACATGAAAAAATGGTTAACTGCACTTGATTCCTGCGCTTGTATGAATGGGTCAAAGCTGGGGGAAGCATTGTAACCACAAAGGCTGAAAAAAGGAGAAATAGTTTTTCGGAAGCTGATTGGGGAATTCCCCGTTCTCAATGAAGGCTTTTCACTTTAAGAATGAACCACCTGCTCAACTTACTGCTGTAAGGATGTCTGGGATCAGCCTGTATTTTTTCAAAAATAGGCAGAGCCTTTTCCGGCTCCCTGTTCTTGAGATAACTCATGGCGAGATAATATTCGGCATCATCTTCAAAATAGTCTGTCTGAGAAACGGTATTTTTTTGAATCAGTTCCTTCAGTGTCTTTATTGCTTTTTCCGGCTGATTATTTTCAAGAAACGCAATTCCTGCTAAAATATATTCTTCAGGTTTGGGAGCATTCAGTGAATTGAATTCCAGAATGACTGAATCCATTTTTCCCATCCGATATTTTTCCAGTAATGTGGAATTGTTCGATTCACCCCTCATTGCCCGTATCGTATAGGGTTGATAATTTTCACTAAATAGTTTTTCCGGTGAGGTTGTAAAGTATTGATATAACCCAGAAAGGCCTACCAACACGATTAGTACAGCGGCAACCCGAAGGCTTGTCTGTACCAACATCCTGATTACCCGGACTCTTTTTGGCCCATGATCCTTTATTTCCAACATCATATCGGAATGAATATCATTGATTTTTGATTTGAGCCCAAAACGCCAGGCTGCCTTCCTGGCAAGTTGCAGGTTTTCGAATTCTTCCCGAATGGACTGATCGTTCGCCAGATTTATTTTAAGTATTTCCAGTTCTTCTCCCTGTAGTTCTCCATCCAGATACCGAATCAGTATTTCAGTATTGGCAGAATTTTCATTCATAACGTGCAGATTTAAGGTTTTTTACGAGGTCAGATTCTGCCAACATCATTTGCTCAAGCTGTTTAAGACATTTATATTTTTTATTTCTGACCACCTGTTCATTTTCATAGTTCAGACTTTGTAAAATCTCTTTTATGGCCAGGTTTTCGAAATAAAATGCCACTAATATCTTTTTACAGGTTTCGCCCAGTTTATCTACAACTTTCATCAATTGCAGTTTTGTTTCCCGGTCTGTCATTAGATGACTCACGTCCGTATCCAATTCGTCTTTGCTTTTTTCGAAAATTTCATCACGTCGTTTTGCTTTTCCTCTCCTGCTCAATTCATTTAGCCATATGTTTCGCGTCAGGGCATATAAAAACGTGCTGATGCTACTTTCGCCCCGAAATTTATCTTTCTTTAATATCTCTATAAACAAAAGCACCAGTTCCTGGAAAATATCTTCTGCGTCTTCTTGTGTACCACTGTTTTTTTTAATGTACGCAACTGTTAACAGAAATTGTGTTCGATATAAGTACCGGATAGCTTCATCAGGATTTTCATCCGAACGCAACGATTGAATTAAACTTTGGTCGGTGAAATCTTTTTTGACTCCCATCAGATTCCGATAGTTGGTAAAAGTTGAAAACGGTAATGTAACCGTCACAAGCCTTATTATTAAAGGCGGTTTCCAAATATATTTGAAATCCGGCCATAATGCATGGCCGGATTCCGGATCGTGGGTTTAAAATATGTTGGGTAACGACTATTTTTTAGCAATAGAAGTTTTCACATTCAGGAGGAACCACTCACTTACATTGCTGTTATAAGGATTTTCGGTATCAGCGTTTATCCTTTCAAAAATGGGCATTGCTTTTACCGGGTCATTGTTTCTGAGGTAACTCATAGCCAGGTAATATTCTGCATCCTGTTCAAAAAAATCTGTTTTGGAGTTTTCATTTTTTTGGATCATGGCTTTAAAGGTTTCTATAGCCTTTTCGGGTTGATTTTTTTCCAGGAAAGCGATACCAGCCAGGAGGTATTCTTCCGGTTGCGGTGTATTTAAAGAATTAAATTCCCAGATGACCGAATCCGTCTTGCCGGTTTTATAGGCCTCTCTGATAGCAGAGCTGTTAGAAGAACCCCTCATAGTATGTAACTCGTAGGGATGAAAATTCTTACTGAATAATTTTTCAGGAGTAACAGTAACGTATAAGTATAAAGCGAAAGAACCCAGGATTATTGAAAATCCAAAGGCAATTCGAAGACTTAAGATGGCATAATGCCTGCTTTTTTCCAGGGCAGCCTGCAGTTCGGTAGGGGTTGAGATCTTATTCATAATCACGGATTTAGGGTAAATACAAGGGTTTGGTGGTTTTTCCAGGGCTATGAATTCTAAGATTAGTAACCGGTAACTGAGGTTTTGTAACCATAAAGTGTAAAATTTATAACCATTTGATATTCAGCATATTAAGGCAGAGCACATTATTCTGGGTGGAAGCGGTCGCTGATCCGGAGGTTGAAATGATGCTGCCGGGATTAGATGGAGGATATACATACCTTTAGTTGAACCACTAAAACATCATCACATGAGACGAATTATCTTAACCGCCAGTTTATTCATTATTGTATTTACCGGGTTTTCACAGGAAGAAAAGAACGGAACTATTTATATTAAACACCCCTATATCCAGATCGTTGACAAAGCCAATAAAGCGTATGTGGACAATGACATGGCAGCAGCCAAACAGATTTATTCAGACACTGCGCGATTCTGGGCTTCAGGAATGCCAAAACCAATACCTATAGCAGACGCATTAAAAATGTGGAGTGGAGATTTCACTTATTATGACAGTATACGAGTAAAGCCATTTGGTTATCCTGATTATCTGAACTATATCGATGGAGATCAGAAAATAGTTCAATCCTGGGGAGTTTGGTTTGGAAAATCGAAGAAAACCGGAAATACTTTAAGAATTGATTTTGTGCAGTTCGACGACTTCAATAAAGATGGCAAAATTACTTTTGAAAGCCTTTACGGAGATTTTTCGCAAATGGGCAAGAATTGATCTCGTAAAAAAATAATGAACAGCCCCTGCAGATTTAATGTTTGCAGGGCCTGTTCCTAAAAAGGAAGGTCATCATCGTTACCGGCATTATCCACACCGGAATTACTCATTACTTTTTCGGAACCCGTTGTAACCGGTACCCCCGCCGTTTCTATCTTCCATGCCTTTACATCCGTATACCACCGGCCGTTGAATTCGCGGCTTTCCACGTCAAAGTCGATTTTCAATAAACTGCCTGGCTGAAGGCTGGCAGTATCGATTTTATCACCCCAAACTGAAATGCATACCTTTTTTGGGTAGGTTGCCTCCGTTTCTACTATAATATCCTGTTTCTTCCACTGACCATTTTTTCCGGTCCCTGATTGAAGAGGAAGAAGTTGAACGAGCCTGGCGGTGAGTTGCATAATAAATGGATTAAACAGCCCCCAAATTAACAAAATTACCGGCTACCCGGGCCGATAGATACTAACAGTATGAATGATCGATCCGGACTAATTTTTAAAAGTTATTCACAAACGGAGAATTAAAGTGCTGATTATCAACCTAGATCAGACTGAATCCATCCCTCCATCCACTCTCAAAGGCCAATATTTTACTTGTTAAATCGTTTAATAATGGCATTGTTTATGCTTTAAAAAAGCAAACCCAATCGTTTAAAACCAAATAAATCCATCTTAATGAAGAAGATCTTATTATCCATTTACACTGCCGTATTACACCAACAGATGATTTTTCTTAAGAAAATTCTGAATGTGGTTGAGCAGTAATTACACAGTAAATACTTTTTGATAGAGCTACCGGTGTTAATTCCGGTAGCTTTTTTATTTAACCCGTCCCGGAGAACTGGCTGGAATATTTTCCTTTTCCTGAATCGTCATATCACCTTTTTCCTCTTCCACTTCTTTTATTGTTACAGCGTATTCTGCAGGTTTAATCGGAGCACCGTATAACATAGCATAGGACATAGTGAACTCGGCACCGAAATATAAAATCACCGAGGAATAATAGATCCATAACAGGAGCACCACCAAAGAACCGGCGGTACCGTAGGTGGAACCCACACTACTTTTGGATATATAAAATGAAATCGCAAATTTCCCTAATAGAAATAACAATGTGGTAGCCAATGCCCCTACCCAAACATCTTTCCATTTGATTTCGGCATCAGGCAGCACTTTGAAAATGACAGCGAAAATAAAACCTGAGATACCCATACTGATCAGCAAATTGATAACGTAGAGCAAAATGGTGGAAATGCCAGAGAACAAGGTTTTCAGATGATTCCCAAAAGCTTCTACCAGTGCCGAAATAGCCAGTGAAACGAGTAATAAAAACCCCAGACCTATAATTACTGAAAATGATAATAAACGGTTTTTTAAAAAAGCAAGCCATCCCTTTTTGGGCTTTGGTTTCAGACCCCAGATTGTATTGATTGAATCCTGAATTTCAGAAAAGATCCCGGTGGCACCGATAATTAGAAAGATGATACCAATCACAGTTGCCAGGGTGCTCTTGCCACTGATGGTCGCGTGTTTGATAATATCCTGCAACTGCAGGGCAGTATCATGCCCTAAAAATCCTTCCAACTGACCATAAATCCTGCCCTCAATGGCTTCACGACCGAAAAAAAAACTACTCGTGGTTATTATAATCAGGATAAGCGGGCCCATGGAAAAGACCATAGTATAAGCGAGGGACCCGCTTAATTTCAACACTTTATCGTCCGAAAAACCTTTAAAGGAGTTTTTGAAAATTTGACCCAGATTACTAAAAAAATGTTTGATCGGCATCGGGTTAGGATATACAAAATTCATTCCTGAGGTGGTGTTGCAAAGACCGCCGGAAAACCAGGAGGATGTAAAAACAGGTCAGCTTCGAAACAAGTTTATACGTGCGGAAGTTTAATTGAGTTTAAATTAGAGAACTAAATGAAATAAAACGACCGCAGATGCAAGGAACCCATAAACTGATACCGAATGCATTCATAGTTCTATGGTTATTCCTGTCTCAACAGGGATTTACGCAGGCTTCAAAGCTTAGTCCCGATCAGGAGTTCGCACACGGTATTTTTAAAGAACTCATAGAAATCAATACAACCCATTCATCAGGTGATTGCACACCGGCTGCTGAGGCCATGGCAAAACGATTAAAAGAAGCTGGGTTTGACGAAAAAGACATAGTGATTATCGGTCCTTTTGCGCGTAACCAAAATATGATTGCGCGATTACATGGTTCGGGAAAACAACCACCCATTCTTTTTCTGGCTCACCTGGATGTAGTTGAGGCAAAAGCAGAAGACTGGTCCTACAACCCGTTTAAACTTACAGAAACCAATGGTTATTTTTATGGACGGGGCAGCCTGGATGTGAAAAGCGGAGCTGCAATCCTGGTTGCAAATTTTATCCGGTTGAAAAAAGCCGGCTTTATTCCGGACCGTGACCTGATACTGGCACTGACGGCAGGAGAAGAAAGCGCGGATGATTATGACGGTGTGGAATGGCTCGTACAGAAACACCGGTCGTTGATTGATGCATCATTTTGTGTAAATATGGATGCAGGTGAACCACAGAGAAAAGGTGGCAAAAGAATTCTTCGCCCTGTTCAGGTGAGTGAAAAGGGTAATTTTTATCTGACGCTGGAAGTTAAAAACCCGGGTGGTCATAGTTCACAGCCTACAAAAAATAATGCGATTTATCGGCTGGCAGATGGTTTGGTACGCATGCAGTCTTTTGATTTTCCGGTGCAGTTCAGCGATGTAACGAAGTCTTATTTTGCAACGATGTCATCACTGGAGACCGGACAACTCCAGGCAGATATGAAAGCGGTTGCGCAAAACAATCCGGATACATCCGTTATTAACCGTCTCGCAATGTTGCCTTATTATAATGCGCTGATGCGCTCCACCTGTATTACAACAGTAGTCGATGCAGGTAATTCGGTCAATGCATTACCACAATCGGCAAAAGCTACCGTTAACTGCCGCTTATTGCCTGGTGTAACGCAGGAGGAAGCTGAAAAAACAGTTGTGCAGGTTCTGAACGATACAGGGATTCATGTTTCTGTCAGGATGGTATTAAAAAGTGGTCCGGCATCTCCGGTAAACCAGGAGATCATAGGTAAAGTGGAATTAGTAACAAACAAATTATGGCCTGGTATCCCGGTCCTGCCCGTGATGGGTGTTGGTGCATCAGACGGCAAATATCTGCGTGCTGCAGGTATGCCGACTTATGGCATATCAGGCGTCTTTCTCGATGTAGATGACTTTCGCATGC
This sequence comes from uncultured Bacteroidota bacterium, assembly GCA_963759335.1. Lineage (GTDB taxonomy): Bacteria > Bacteroidota > Bacteroidia > Chitinophagales > Chitinophagaceae > Puia. The sequence continues at coordinate 101,326 of CAVWYU010000014.1, read as the reverse complement.
ATGCAAGAGATGAAAGAATACGGGTGGACGATTTTTATGAAGGACTGGAATATAATTATGAGATCATCAAAGCCTTTTCCAAATAAATATCAGACGCGCAGATAATCATCTTTCTTATCCGGGATCAGCTATCTTATCCAGCATTTTCTCAATGAAATCTTTTTCTTTCTGCAGGGTCGTTTGCTGCCGGGCTTTTAACAGATAATCTCTGGCAAGATCATCATTACCTTCCAATTGTTGGAATTTACCAAGCGCCATGTTCAGAAGGTAGTACTGGTTTAATAATGTATGTCCCTGCAACGCAATCAATATTTTTAATGCATCTTGTTTGTCTCCTGCATAATATTTTGCGATGGCATAATTCAGCTCAACAAAGGGATTGGGATAGAATTTTAACAGACGGCCATATAGTCCGACAATCGTTCGCCAGTCTGTCTGTTCAAAACTGGGGGCAATGCAGTGTAAACAGGCAATGGCTGCTTCCAAATGATAGGTAGATACCATCTCACTCTGCGAACGTGTAAAAAATTCATGGGCAAGTTGGATAAGGTCCTGGTTCCACATCGACCTGTCCTGGTTTTCCAGATCCAGAAGCTCTCCCGAATTAGACATTCTTGATTTAAATCTCGCACTGTTAAACAACATGAGCGCATGAAGCGCCGCCGTTTCTTTATTACTCAGGGCACTGTCCAGGAGCGCTTTGTTCAATAATAACGCTTCTTCGCAGAGATCCTCCCTTAAAATTTCTTTCCCGGACGTTGACTTGTATCCTTCATTAAATGTCAGGTAAATGATTTTATGAACGATGGACAACCTTTGTTTAAGAGCATTTGGATGAGGTTCTTCCAAAAGGATTTTTTCATCTCTGATTTTTTGCCTTGCTCTTAAAAGAAGTTTGTCCACGCCGTCTATTGTCATGCCTAGATTTTTGGCGATGGACTCAACTTTTAGGTTCACAACATATTTTAGAGTAATCACAACCTGTGTCTTGGGAGCAAGATCAGGATGGGCACACGCAAAGAGTAATTTCAATTGCTGATCATCAAACGCGGATTCGCTGAAACGGTTTTCAATCATCGCATGATTGTGTTTTTCAGTAAGAGATTCCAGACGTTTATCCTTCTTTAATTTATTCAGTGCCTTGTTTCTGCAGACTTTGTATAACCATCCGGCACTGTTTGCAGGAATTCCCTTCAGACGCCAGTCGATCAGGGCAGCCGAAAATGCATCATGCACGATATCCTCAGCAGTTTCAGGATCTATATCACGGGAAGCATATAGTAAAGATGCCAGCAGTTTACCAAAATGTTGCTTGTAGAGTTGATCTGCTTCCTGCTGAACTTTATCCATCCCGCATTAATCTGTGTTGTTAATAATAGAAAAAATCTATTCGGGATTTTTAAAAATAAAAGGTTGTATAGGTCTTACTTCTCTGATGGCAAATCCCTGTTGCACCATTGGACAACTTTGTGCAATCGCTGTAGCCTGTTCCAGATTTTCCGCCAGAATGATATCATAACCGCTGATTCCTTCCTTTGCTTCGATAAAAGGACCATCGGAAAGTACTTCGTTATGAGTTACATATCTGCCCTTGATCGCCAGGGGTTCCCCTCCAATATAATTTCCCGAATCGATGAGGGATTTGATCCAGTCGGTCATATCCGGACCTTCGGCAAAACGGTCTTCTGTTTTAAGGCGACCGATTCTTTTTAGATCCTCTCTTACGATCAGCATAAATCTTTCCATTTCATTAGTTTTTTATCATTAAATAAAGCGTATTTGACAATATTCATTTAGTTAAAGACAATCCCGAATCAAAATTCCGGACAGCTTTTGTAAATAGTTAGCATTTAATAAAATTATGAAACTGTAATGTCACTTCCAGACTTCCAGACTTTCAGTCTTCCACACTAACGAAAGTTCCTTCCCTTATGAAAAACATCCTCCTGCGCATGGGCAGGTATGGAGGTCTCATCGGCCCTTGCCAGTGTAAGTACCGGGGGTTCATCGTCAGCGATCTCTGTAAGATGACGCAGTAATCCGGTCATGTCAAAACACCGCTGCACGATTACATGTATCACTTCACCTTCAACCTGAAGTTTACCTTCCACCATTAGCAAACGCGATTGAAGGATTTCTTTCCTGAATTGATCGAACAGGTTTTCAAAGACTACCAGATTGGCACATCCTGTCTCGTCTTCGATTGTAATAAAACATATACCGGCTGCAGTACCCGGTCTTTGCCTGACCAATACCAATCCTGCTACTTTTATAAAGTCTCCATCCCGATATGTTTTTAAATCATCCGTCTTTAATATGCGGAGCTGCTCCAGTTTTTCACGCACAAAGTGAACCGGATGGGCTTTTAAAGACAGAGACATGGCAGCATAATCATGTACTACATGTTCTGATTTTCGCATAAGTGGTAATGATATATTTTCCTCCAGTGATGGATCGGATATTTTCCCGGCAAATAATCCGGCAGGCTGGTCATTACCCGTGGAAATTTCCCATAAGGCCTTTCGCCTGTCCAGTCCCATGGAATTGAAAGCATCTGCATCTGCTAATTTTTCCAATACTGATTGAGAAAGACCCGCATCCCTCATTTCAATAATATTGGAATACATTTTTATTCTGGAAGAAATCAGTAACTGTATATCTTCTGAACGAAGTCCTTTTATTTGTCGGAAACCAAGTCTTAATACATGGAAGGAACCGGATTTTTCTTCCAGTGTATTGTCCCAGTCAGAATGATTCACATCCACCGGACGTACTTCCACTCCGTGTTTTCTGGCATCGATCACAATCTGGGCAGGCTGATAAAATCCCATAGGCATACTATTCAATAAAGCACCGGCAAACACATCAGGATAATAATATTTGATCCAGGACGATACATATACCAGCAGGGCAAAACTGGCTGCATGGCTTTCTGGGAATCCATAACTCCCGAATCCTTCGAGTTGCCTGAATACACGTTGTGCATATTCCCGCTGATAGCCCCGTTCCATCATTCCATCAATTAATTTTTTTTCGAATTTCGTAACCATACCCTGCGCTTTGAAAGTAGCCATGCTGCGACGTAATTCATCCGCCTCACTGGGTGTAAATCCTGCTGCAACAATGGCAATCTTCATGGCCTGTTCCTGGAAAAGTGGAACCCCCAATGTGCGGCCAAGGATTTCTTCGAGTTCCTTGGACGGGTATTCAACTTTTTCTTCTCCGTTACGGCGGCGCAGATAGGGATGTACCATATCGCCCTGTATCGGTCCGGGTCGTACAATTGCGACTTCAATTACCAGATCATAAAAACTCCGTGGCTTTAATCTGGGTAACATGGATTGCTGGGCCCGGCTCTCAATCTGAAAAACTCCAATTGTATCTGCATGACAGATCATATCATAAACAGAAGGATCATCCTGGGGAATATTTGCCAGTGTAAGATCGAGATCATAATGCTGTTTCGCCAGGTCAAAGGCTTTCCGGATACAGGTGAGCATACCCAATGCGAGCACATCTATTTTCAGAAACCCAAGGGCATCAATATCATCTTTATTCCATTCTATGCAGGTGCGGTCCTCCATACGCGCATTCATCACCGGACAGAGATCAGATAGTTTCCCCTGCGTTATGACAAATCCACCGGTATGCTGACCCAACTGCCTTGGAAATCCCATAAGCTGCTCCGTTATCTGCAATGTTTTCCGAAGCAATTTATCGTCCGGGTTCAATCCCTGTTCGGTCAATCGTTTCCCCTCGAACCATTCTTCCGTGAATTCCCAGACCGAACTGGAAATCCGGTTGATAGTATCAATTGACAGTCCCATTGCTTTTCCCACATCCCGGATGGATCCTCTCTGACGTTCCTGTGTAACAGTCGCTACGATGGCTGCACGCTCCCTTCCATATTTCTGATAGATATACTGGATCACTTCTTCACGCCTCTCATGTTCAAAATCAACATCTATATCAGGGGGTTCATTACGGGCAGAAGAAATAAAACGTTCGAAAAGCAGGTCAAACTTGGAAGGATCAACCGATGTAATACCAAGACAATAGCAAACCGTAGAGTTCGCCGCAGAACCACGACCCTGACAAAGAATTTTCTGCTCACGCGCGTATCGCACGATATCATATACAGTCAGAAAATATGCCGCATAGTTCATCTCACGAATGAATTTTAGTTCATGTAGGATTGCATTTTTTGTTTTTTCCGGGACATGAATTCCAAAACGTTCCTCTGCACCTTTCCACACCAGCATGGTAAGTTCTTCCTGGGTTGTTCTTCCTTCCGTAGTGATCTCTTCCGGATATTCATATTTCAGCATATGGAGGTTAAATTGACAGGCTTCCGCAATTTCATGCGTATTTCGGATTGCTTCCGGATATTGATTAAAAAGCCTCTTCATTTCTTCTACAGATTTCAAATATCTCTCTGCATTCTGATGAAGACGAAATCCCGCATTTTGAATAGTACACTTTTCCCTTATGCAGGTAAGAATATCCTGTAACGGGCGCCTCGAAGGTTCATGGAAGTGAACATCGTTGGTCGCTACCATAGGAATGTCAAGTCTGAAGGACAATTGTGAAAGACGGAACAATTGTTTTGCATCATCTCCTAAATAGCGGCGGGATGCGGCTACATACAATCTTTTGCCAAAGATGTCGCGATATTCAGCGGATAGTTTCTCGAATGAAAAATCAAATTCGAATCTGTCATTCAATATAAAAGGAGGGATGATAATCAGTCTTGTATCTTTAAGATGATCATATACATCTGCTTTATATAAATGACATTCCCCTTTTTCTGCTCGGAGATTGCCAATGGTCAGTAGACCGGATAATTGTGAATATCCGGCTATGTTTGTCGGATACGCTAAAAGACTGGGGCCGTCCCGGAGATCCAGACGACAGGCCGGAAGAAACTGTATACCCAGGTTTCTCGCAGCTAAATGCGCACGTACGATTCCCGCCACACTATTCCGGTCCGTTATCCCGATGGCGCGATATCCATATGCCGCAGCCTGTTCAACCAATTCCTCCGGATGAGAAGCTCCGCGAAGAAAACTAAAATTAGATGTGCATTGTAATTCGGAATACGTCATATACTAAGTAAAAAATCCATGAATAAACCATTTGGGCTTTTCGTTTTCCTGAAAATGTCCCGAACGGAATAACCAATACCGCTGGCCCTCTTCATCTTCTACCGAATAATAATCTCTGTGAGGACCATCCTGTATCCACCATTCCTGCTCGATACGTTCAGGTCCGTCGGCTTTTTTTATTTTATGCAATTTTCCCTGATATCGAAATAACATGGGGGGATAATCGGGTATCGGTGCTGTTACTTCAATACGTTCCGGTCTTGATAAAATTTGCAGGGGCCTTGGCCTTCCGATTGTCCATGGGGTGCTGGACATTTCGTCGAGCGATACGGATTCCTTAAAAGATTTTTCAGGCAGATAATGTTCTGAAGGAAGAAAACGCTTAATAGGAGAGCTGCCGAAACGGTTGGTCAGTCTGTCCATCAATTCTGATAATCCCGGATTCTCCAATCCGCAAATCGCATCCCAAAGTTTCTCCTGATGCGGAGAAATTTTTTCTGTTTTCAATGCCTCGATCATAAAAAGTTCTATTCCGGGATCCGGTTCAAATGTTGAAATTTTATCTTCAAATAGTTTATAGAGATGTTTTGAATTCAGAGTAGCCCGGTGAGTTCCGATTTCAATCTTTACAAGTTTTCCGTCTGCACGGAAACCCGTGAATGCAGCTTTACGGATTCCCATTCCTTCCTGTTGCATCCGCTGACAGATAGTATCAAGTAACCGCCGCAGGGCAATTTCAATTCCGGTTACTGTAACAATGGGTTCCAGACAGGGTAATCGATCACGCCAGGGTTCCACAGGTTGTACAGAAATAATTGTTTCTTCTTCATTTCCCAGAGCCTGATTCAGCTTCAGGATGAGTTCTTTTCCGAACCGGCGCCTCAGAGCAGATCGGGGCATGCTGATAAAATTTCTGATCTGATGTAATCCCAGTTTATGCAGACGATCGATCACGCCTAATTCCAGACGCAGGGCAGAAGGGGGTAATGAAAGTATGGCTTCCATTTGTTTTCCAATTTCGACGATTGTAAGATTGGCTCCGTAATGAGCAATGGCCCATGAGGCACCAATGCTGTCTGCAATGGTTACCCGTACATCATACCCTCTTTTTTTTAACCTTTGATGAATATCATTAATGTATTTCTTCTCACCGCCCCAGAGATGCGCAGCGCCGGTTACATCCATGATGATCCCGTCCGTTGGCTCAATCGCTACAATATTTGTATATCGTATACACCATTCAGCGATGGCTTTCAATAATTTTTCTGACAATGCAGGATCATCATCCATTACTTCTAATGAAGGAAAAATCGCACGTGCGTCAGCCACTGCCATACCGGGTTCTATACCTTTTGTAAATGCCATTTCATTGACATCTGTAATCACTTTTCGGCCATGGTCGGCCGCAGAAAGTACAAATGGGATATCACGCAGCGAAGGCTGGCGGATGCTGAACCAGTCCGTCTTTAGATGACGGAACCATATGGTAACAAATCGTTTTGCCATTTCATCCGGTTTTTCTTTTTGGTTCCGGAATGATAGATGGCATGGGTTTACTGATATGATTCAAACGATCGTCTGACCATTCCATCTGCCAGACACCGGGTTTACCATTGCGTATTTTCAGGAGTTCAACATTCCAGCGCGGATAACCCAGTCCCGGTAAGGCATCATAAGTATCCGTTGGTAAAGGGTTTATTTTCCAGCGGGAAACAGAAGCATTTGTATTCAGAATCCGGGGATTGGATCGATGAATAAAACCGGTAACCTGACTTTGCTCTACAGCCAGTTGAAATCTTCTGGAAACAGTAAAGCTGAGAGAGGGTATGTCAGCAATAACAGCAGCAAGCCCATGGCATTTCAATGCTTCTTCAACAGCCCAGAGTAAATCCTTTTCTTTATGCAGATCGATAAAGATGATTCGGGCCGGTTCTATGCCAAATTGTTGAAGAGCTGGTGGAAATATTTTTACAGAAGAGCCAATCCAAACAGCGGCTCCGCCTTTTTTCATAAGCGGGGAAACCAGGGCGGAAATAAAACCCGCAGTGGCTGTGGCTGATTCATGACCGTTACTGATAAATTCATGTATTGCACCTAAAGGAAAACTTCCTTGTGGAAATGCACGGTTCATAGGGCCAAGTCCTGCATCCAAAACTTCCCCTGCCATGGACATTCTTAGCCCTTCCAATGGAAGAATATCCATTTTTAAACGGGTGATAATATCTGATTGTGCTGTAATCATGGACCAGTTCTTACCCCCTTTTCATGAAAATGAACGGGAGAAGGACTGGCAAAATACTAAATTATTTAGTAATATGGATAAAATCCATCTGATTTTAAGAAAGATTTTTTTAAATATTCTGGGCCAGCATTTCTTTGGTTCCTGGTTTTAGTACACAGACTTAGGCCTGATCATACTCCGGACGCGCATATATGCAAAATCCGTAAGATATCAGGCTTGTTGACAGCACCATGGCGGTATAATTAATCAAATCCTGATATTGTTTCTGACCGCTGCTGAAGTGAAAAAATTTAAAAATATAAATCAGGTCAACACATAAACCGTAGTAGAAAATGAAACCGGCGAAAATAAACATATAGGCTTTTTCACTGGCTGAATGATTGATCTGCCTGAAATATTTGTTGATTCCCCAGAGGTTCAATCCCAGACATAGCAAACTGCCTATGCCGATAATGATATTATTGGAATTCATATTGAACCCCGTGAGTTTTATCACAATGGCTTCAAAAATCACAAATGACAACAGGATAAAAAGAAAAATCTTTTTTTCAAATGCGTAATAAAAGACCAGCAGAATCAGTGGCGCATCAAACAGGTTATAATACTTTGTGATCTGCTCATCCACCGCCACATACCATTGCCAGTGAAATATTTCAGGCGCATAGATAATCGCATTGATCATCCAGAAAATGGAAATGACCATATAGGCTTTGTTTTCAGCCAGCCCTTTATACCAATATAGAATCAAAGGAAGAAATGAGAAGAATAAGGCAATAATTCCCAATACATGGACTATGCCCGATAAAACACCTGTTTCCAAATCGGATTATTTTGATAATCTATAGCGTGAAAACGTCGATTTTATTATAAGTATAAGTACTCGCAGATTTACGAATGATATAAACCACCGGCGGATTGGCTAAGGGTTTTCCCTTATGTTATTGCTTTCTTAAAAACGGTAAACGCCAATGGCCATTCGGAATTATTTCCCCAGATTGTATATCCATCCCTTATTCATCACATAATCTCTTGTATGCTCCAAAACTACCTGAAGGTGGCCTGGCGAAATCTGCTGAAGCATAAGAGTTTTTCACTTATTAATATATTGGGTCTGGCAACGGGCATCGGAGCCTGTATGATCATTTTTTTATATGTCCGGAACGAATTGACTTACGATTTATACAACCTGAAGGTTGATCGTATTGCCAGAGTTACCACCACCCTGCATACGCCTGAGTCAGATGTTGCCCTGGCTATCAGTCCGCCTCCCATGGCAGATGTATTAAAACGTGAGTTTCCCGAAGTGGAATCTACCGTCAGAATACAAAATGTCAATCAGGTAATAAAGTCCGGCAATGAAGTATTTGCGGAAGGTGCTTTTTTTGACGCTGATCAAACAATATTTTCAATTTTCACTTTTGACTTCCTCGAAGGATCCGACAAGGACGCACTGAAAAACCCCCGATCGATAGTTCTTACGGAAACAATTGCCAAAAAGTATTTCGGAAAACATCCGGCACTCGGAAAAATATTGAATTGCAATGGAGAACCTAAGACGGTCACCGGAGTAATAAAAGACAGGCCGGCCAATTCTGATTTGCACATCGATGCGCTGTCATCCACCGATTTCTCAAAGATGACCGCCTGGATGGCAGATTTTGATACGTACACCTATATTTTGTTTTATAAAAAACCGGATCTCAACAGATTCCAGCAGAAACTCGTTGCGGTGAGCAGGAAATACGCACAGCCTGAACTGGACGAGGGCGGCGAACCTGGTAAATATAAAGCAGAATTTAAATTAGAACCTCTTAGTGATATCCATTTTAGTACCGAAAAACTGGAGGAGACGCCAAAGGGAAATAAACAATTTATTTATATTTTTTCCCTGCTGGCCATTTTTATTCTCCTGATCGCTTTGCTGAATTATATCAATCTGTCTACTGCAAAATCTACCGAAAGAGCCAGGGAGGTAGGCATTCGAAAAGTAAGTGGTGCCTCCCGGTTTCAATTGATGGCCCAGTTCCTGTTTGAGTCATTTTTACTTTTAACCATTGCATGTTTGCTGGCTAATGGAATGGTGTTGGCGGGACTTCCCTTTTTTAATAAATTACTACAAACAAATCTTTCCCTCGGATGGCAAAGGGGAAGCTCATTTACAGGCGTTATCTTTTTAATCAGTTTAATTCTGGCTGGGTTATATCCCGCCTTTATTTTATCTGCATTTAAACCGGTCAAAGTTCTCAAGGGCAACTGGCGTTCAGGCAATCGTGGTATTAAACTTCGTAAAGTAATCACGATTACGCAGTTTGCCATCGCTGCTGCGCTTATTATGGGTACAGTCGTTATATATCGCCAGATGAACTTCATTCAACAGAAAAATCTGGGATTTAATAAAGATCAGCTGCTGAATGTTTATGCTCCCCGGGATTCTGCCTTGAAGGGTTCGGTTGCGGCGTTCCAAAATGAATTAAGGCAACGTCCGGAAATTCAAAACCTGACCGTGGGCGACGGATTAACAATTGGTGGCGGATCATTGGGCAGCACCAAGCTGGAAACACAAGGGAAAAAAAGAGAGTTGATGTGTATTTATTATTCTGTTGACCCTCATTTCTTATCCGTTTTTCAGATTCCGCTTTTAGAAGGCAGAAATTTGTCTGATAGTTTCACGACGGATAAAAAAGAAGCATTTCTGGTAAATGAAGCTTTTGTCAAATCGATGGGATGGAAAAAAGCCATCGGACAACCATTGGAAGGTATGGACCACAAAGGACATGTGATAGGGGTCGTAAAAAATTTCTATTTTAAATCGATGCACAGTCTGATCGAACCGCTTATAATGGTTTACAATTCTTCCCTGGCGAACACGACAACGATAAAAATAAAACAGAGTGATTTACCGCTGGTGAAAAAATTATTTAAGAAAAACCTGCCGGCCTCGCCCATGGATTATTCTTTCTACGATGAAATCCTGAACAAGCAGTATATAAACGACCGGATGACCATGTCGTTATTCAATGCATCTACGATTCTGGCGATTTTTGTGTCATGCCTTGGATTGTATGGTCTGGTTGCCCTGATCGCTGTTCAGCGTACAAAAGAAATCGGTATTCGTAAAATATTGGGCGCATCCTTGAAACAATTATTTTCTCTGATGACAAGGGATTTTATCCGGCTGGTATTACTGGGATTAGTAATAGCCCTGCCTGTATCTGCAATAGCCATGAATAAATGGCTCACCTCTTATGCGTATCATGTCCAAATCAGCTGGTGGATGTATTTAATTCCTGCTGTGCTGGTACTCCTGATTGCGATGGCCGTAATAAGCCGGGAAATTATAAAAACCGCCCTGATGAATCCAGTAAAAAGTCTGAGATCAGAATGAGGCAATGATTATTTTACGAACGGTCGCCCTGAAATGTTCGCAATGCATACCTTGAAATGAAATCGCGGGAATGAAAAAAATAATAATTCTACTGGGAATATCGGTTTCAATGATCTCCGGTTGTAAAAACAGAAACCCATCGGAAGTCCCGGTTTCTGCCGACGCCGGTTTTTTGTTGATGGCAGACGAATATATTAAAGGATTTCTCGATCACAATCCGACCCAGGCAGTCTCCCTGGGATTCCATGAATACGATGGTAAACTAAATGATGACAGCCGGCAGGCCCTGGACAGTGAATATGCCTGGCTGAAAGTTTCTGCGGCAAAGTTGTCAGCCATTGATACGAACAGCTTGTCTAAAAGAGTGTTTATCGACTACAGGATTTTGCGCGATGAAATCCATTCTGAATTGTATGCTTTCGAAAATATTCATAGTCCTTTTACAAATCCAATGAGCTATGCGGGTGCTATTGACGCAAACACGTATGTAAAGCGGAATTTCGCAGCACCTGAAGACAGATTGAAATCCATTATCGCCATCGAGAATGCGGCACCTGCATATTTTGAAAACGCAAAGGCAAATCTGCAGGATTCACTGGCGAAACCCCTGGTAGAGCTGGCCATCCAGATTGCAAAAGGATCAGCATCTTTTCTTGGAAGCGATCTCGTGGTTGCACTAAAAGATATAAAGAACGATTCCCTCATGACTGCCTTTAAATCGGCCAATACAAAAGCGATCGACGCAATCAACAGTTACGCGGACTGGCTTCAGAAAGAAAAATTACCAAAAGCGCATAATCATTATGCCATCGGCAGGGACAATTACATGAAGCTTCTACTGAATAGTGAAGAAATAAATATGACACCGGAAGAAGTGCTCGAAATCGGCATGTCCAATTTGAAAAAAGAACAGGAAACATTTGACGCGGCAGCTAAAATTATCAATCCGGGTAAAAAACCAGTGGATGTCTATAATGACATCCAAAAAGAACATCCCACTGCAGACAGTCTGATAGCTGATTCCCGTAAAACGATGGAGTCGATCCGGCAATACCTGATCGATAAGCATATTGTAACCATTCCATCCGAAGTAAGAATCGCAATAAAAGAAACGCCACCGTATGCGCGTGAAACCAGCACGGCCTCCATGGATGCACCCGGACCGTTCGATGAGAAAGCGACAGAATCCTTTTATTATATCACACCTGTAAACAAGAAATGGACTCCAAAACAACAGGAGGACTGGCTCAAGTCATTTAACTATTTTACGACAGATGTCGTCACCATTCACGAAGTTTATCCGGGACACTATACACAATTCCTGCATCTGAAAACTTCCTCAGCCACAAAGATTGAAAAGATCTTCGGCAGCTATGCGTTTATAGAAGGATGGGCACACTACACGGAAAAAATGATGCTGGACGAGGGTTATGGGTATAATGGAGATAGTATACGGGCCGCTAAATTTCGCCTTGCCCAGAGCGGCGATGCATTATTGCGCCTTTGCCGTCTTTGCGTTTCAGTCAGGACCCATACCCAGGGAATGACTGTTGACGAGGCTACAAAGTTTTTCATGGACAATTGGCACCAGGGTGATAAACCTTCCAGACAGGAAGCATTGCGCGGAACTTTTGATCCGGGCTATTTGTTTTATACGATTGGTAAACTCGAGATCCTCAAGTTGCGTTCAGATTATCAGCAGCAGGAGGGCAGCAATTATTCATTGCAAAAATTCCATGATTTACTGCTCGATAACGGGCAGCCGCCCGTCCGGTTACTTCGGGAAATATTGTTGAAAGACAGCACTGCCTGGGGAAAGATATTATAGACGTAAATATTTGAAAAATTAAGGTTCCAGCCTGAAGTTAAACGGCTGTACCTTAAAAAGGGAGAGGACACGCCTCTCCCCGCTGAAATCAGTTGCACGTGTTGCCACAACTGCAATCCGGTCCGCAGTTGCAATTTTCGCATGTACAATTTGGGTTACATAAACCTGCCGCATGAATAGATGTTTCCATTTTTTTATTTTTATTGTTATTGATTGATGACACCACAAAACTAACCCGGCAGGCCTGTTTTGATCTTATGCTATTAAGGGGAAAATGTATATAATTTTTGGATCAGGCCTTATCGATCGATATTCGCCTGGCGGCTCCTATTTTTTTGAAGCGGGATGCATTGATGCCGGTTTCTTTTTTAAATTGACCCGATAAGTGATGAACACTGCTGAATCCGGTTTGGTAGGCGATTTCAGTAAGTGACAGCTGGTCATAAACGATTAATTCCTTTACTTTTTCTATCCGCTGAATAATAAAATACTTTTCAATCGTAAGTCCTTCAATAGAAGAAAATAAATCACTCAGATAACTGTAGTCATAGTGTAAAGCGTCTGTGATAAATGAAGACAGTCTGCGTTTTTCGTCTGGGACGCCTTCCTGTATATATTCAAGAACCCTCTTTTTTATATCTTCTATAATTTTATTGACGCGTGTCTCGATCAGTTCAAATCCGATTTTTTTCAATGCCTGATCAATCTCCTTCAATTGCTTTCCGTTCAGGGAACCAATCAGATCCACTTCACCCAAAACAACTTTGCTGAAAGGAATTGCAAGATTATTCAGAATGGTTTCTACCGTCAAAACGCATCTTTGACAAACCATATTCTTGATCAGTAATTTCTTTTGAAGTATCTCTTTCATTTTATATAAAGCCGGAATAAAAGTCCCGGAAATAGCTATCGCATGGATCCTGTTGTTTAGGGAATTTATCCGGTCTTCAGTTTTTAGATTGAAATTGGGTTTCAACAGGTACGCCTTTTACCAGAGTTTGATAAACAACGCAATACCTTTCTGTCAGTTTTGAGAGGCTGGCCATTTGCTCCGCTGTCGCATCTGTTTCCAGGTCAAATATCAGACGGATCGTTTTGAATCCGACAGCTACCTCTTTAGAGACGCCCAGCGTACCTTTAAAATCTAAATCACCTTCTGCGTTAACCAAACCACTTTTTATATTAACTCCAATGGCGGTTGCCACGGCACTCAGCGTAACACCCGCGCAGGCAACAAGGGCTTCCAACAACATGTCTCCTGAACAGGCAAGCATACCAGTGCCCCCCGTTGCCGGATGTAACCCTGCTTCAACCATTACCCTTCCGGTCTCCACCTTACAGGAAATGCCTTCCCCTACTTTTCCCTGAGCTTTCAACGTAATAATCGCAGACGCAGGGTCTGTGCGGTATTTTTCTTTAATAGGCTCCTGCAAACTTTTCAGATCGGCCGAATTCATTGTTGAGTGTTTTTATATTTGGATGATATTCTATAGCCAAATTTAGCGAATGTAATCTGACGGGCAGGGAAATTGCATATACATGGAGTATGCCTCTTTTCACAACTACCTCAATGATTTTATATGACAACAACAAGCATTTCTTTTAATTTCATGGACAAGACCTACGACGCGGATGTGGAATATTTTGAACCACCCGGAGTGATGCCTTATTATAAAGTGAATATTTCAGATCCGCAGCTTGTGAAACAATTCGGCATGATCCATAATTTTAAGGAAGAAATAAAGAACGGATGGGTGGTTCTGGAACCGGCGCTGGATCCGCAGGGTAAATACCATGCTTATTTCTGGACCTGCCTGATGACTTCCATATATTTTCTGCTGCTGAATAACAATGAATAGACGCTCGCCCTGTCTTATTTTATCGTACAGCCATGTATTGAAACCGCACAGATCGATTCTGCCAGGTGAATAACAATGCGCTGATTTGTAAAAGATTATCATCCTGGCACTGCTTTCGTGGGTTGGAGACATTATAAAGTAATTTCTATGTTTAAGAATTATTTTAATGTCGCCTGGAGAAATTTGTACCGTAATAAACTCCATACGGCCATCAACCTGGGTGGGCTCATGATAGGATTTACCATCGGTATCATCATTTTGCTTGTCGTTTATGCCCAATTCACTTTTGATCATTTTCATGACAACGGAAAGAGGATATATGAGGCCTACCGGGTAATCAATAAAACGGACGGAGAAGAGATTACGAATCAATTCGGTTACGCACCGGCGCTCATTTACAAAAAGGACGCATCGGCCATTGAAAAAGTCACCCGGATCACGGATGGTGGAAATCATGTAGAGTATAAAGGCAGGGATTTGGTCATACCGGTTACGATGGTAGACGAGGATTTTTTCGGGATGTTCAGTTTTCCCATTCTGAAAGGCAATCGGTCAAACCCGCTGGCAAATCTGTCGGACGTTGTTTTATCTGAAAATGCAGCAAAGAAGATATTTGGAAATGATGACCCCATCGGAAATGCAATCATGGTGTCCGCAGGAGACAATATGCAGAAGTTTATCATAACTGCTGTGGTAAAAAACTTTGCAAACAGCTCCATTAATTTTGAAATTGTAACGCGCATTGAAAACAGGAGTAACTATGCCACGAGCCGCAATGACTGGAATAATAGTTCACCCGGCATGTATATCGAATTAAAACCGGGAGCCACCGCGTTGGAAGCGCAGGCACAATTAAGATATATAAATAGAAAGTATGTTCCGGAATGGTTTGAAGATCTGGCAAAGAAAGGTCTCAAGGCTGACCAGACGGGAGATGTTATTGCCACACGTTTACTTCCACTCAGTGAAGTTCATTTTTCGACACGCGTAAACGGACATAAAGCGATCAGCAGCATGCAAATTATTACGGTATTGACCGTCGGATTGCTGATCATATTTATTGCTTGTTTTAATTATGTCAATATAAACCTGTCCAATGTATTTACAAGGAGCCGGGAAATTGGCGTTCGGAAATGTATGGGTGCGTCCAAATGGAAACTTTTTCTGCAATTATGGAGTGAAAGCTTTCTGGTTTGCCTGATTGCTTTTATGGTTTCCTTGTTATTGGTTCATTACCTGCTTCATGCCGTCAGTGGATTTGAACCATTGAAGATTTCTTTAGCGGCCGTGATATGGCAGCCGGCATTTATATTGCTGGCCTGTTCACTATTGTTTTTTGTTTCATTAATTGCGGGCGGATATCCTTCCTGGCTGATGACAAGATTACGGGTCGTAGAGACATTAAAAGGAAAAATCAGCCTGAAACGTAACAGCATTTTGAGAAGTTCTCTGATTGTAATGCAGTTTGTCATTGCCTGCATTATGATAAGTTCCACCTTTATTATTTACCGGCAATTCAAATATTTGCAGAATTCAGACACAGGAGTCGATAAAGACAACGTAATCAGTGTATTGTTACATAATCCGGAAAAAGGAAGAGAGACCATAGAAAAATTAAGGAGCCTACTGGCGAATGATCCGAGGATGATGTCTGTCTCGGGTAGCGACATCAATATGGGCAAAGGCTCCGATCATAGAACGGTGAAATCTACTACAGATTTTACATTTAATAATCAAACCATCCGGACGAATGTAGCATCGGTGGATTATGACTACCTGAAAACTTTCGGTGTTAAATTACTGGAAGGCCGCGAATTCAGCCGGGCGTTTGGAACCGATACATCGAATAATGTAGTCATTTCCCAATCAGTCGCAGAGCAATTTCATGATAAAAATCTGATTGGAAAAACGGTAGGCGCTGACAGCAGTTCAAGAGGATGGCATATCATAGGTATTTTTAACGATTTCCATTTATATACGCTTGAAGAAAAACTGGAACCGCTCACTCTGACCATCAGTAAAGATGCCCCTATATACTATGCGTTCATAAAAACATCACGGCAGAACCCGGTTATCAGTATGGAATCAATAAAAAAGGCAATGGCAGTTCTTGAACCAGGCCAGGATTTCAACGCTTCCTTTGTAAACGAAAATATTAATAACTGGTACCAGTCTGAAAAAATGATGTCTGTTCTTTTCAGTATTGCAGCCGCAATATCCATTGTATTATCCTGTTCAGGACTACTGGCCATGGTTCTGCTGATCGTACAGCAACGGGTAAAGGAGATCGGTGTAAGGAAAGTACTGGGGGCCAGCGTACACAACATCTCTATGCTGATATCAAAAGATTTTCTATACCTGGTACTAATCGCGATCATAATTGCCACACCGCTTGCATGGATCGTCATGAACCAATGGCTGAATGGTTTTCCATACAGGATACATATTCAATTATGGATGTTTATAATGATAGCTTTTGCGGCACTTTTAATTGCCATCATTACGATTGCAATAAATACCATCCGTGCGGCCCGGCAAAACCCGGTGAACAGTTTGCGGGCTGAATAATATCGGCAAATCAGAAAAGTCCTGGCATATTTATCATTGTCATATTGGGTGCCGGTGGCATTCACCACAGCAGTTCCGGGTCCATTGTAATCGGATTTATTTTGAATAGTTCAGCTTGTATTTTATTTGCCGGCTGCCCAGTTTCAATACCAGCATTGAAAGTATGGACGAAGCCACAAAGGCAATTGCTAAAGGAGTAACCGAAGGTTTTTCAAACAAACTGATGAATACCGAGATCAGTGAACCCAAACCCATCTGGATGGCTCCCATCAGCGACGAAGCTGTTCCGGCATTTTTTGAAAAGGGTGCTAATGTCAGCGCAGCCGTATTGGGGTTCGTAATGCCTACACAGGATAAAAGGAGAAAAATAAATATAATGATCAGAGGTAAATGAAGCCACCCCATCTGGGAAGCAATCATAAATAAAAGCGATAAAACGACATACACAGGAATTATTACATCGAGTATCTGTTGACTTTTAAATTTTTTTAAAAACAGATTATTCAATTGACTTGAACCAATGAAACCAATGGAGAGCATCGCGAATATCCATCCATATGTCTTTTGTGAAACACCATATACACTCATAAATACAATGGGGGAGCCGGCAACATAGGCGAACAAGCCGGTAAAAGCAATACCACCGGTTAAACAATATGTATAAAACTGAGGTGTCAGGAAAACCGATAAGAACCCACGCGTAATCGGGCCCGGTTTTAAAGAAAGAGAAGTGTCCGGTGCATTTCCGGACGGTAACCAGAAAATGCAACTAAGAAATATCAAAACACAAATGATCGTCAAAACAATGAACACGGCATGCCACCCTAAAGAACTCACAATATATCCTCCGGCAGTCGGAGCAATCATGGGCGAAGCGCCCAGTACCAGAATCAGCAAAGCAAAAACCTTCGCATTGTCTTCAACGGGAAACAAATCTCTGACCAATGTTACGGACACAACGGTGGCCGCACAACTGCCCAGTGCCTGGATAAATCGCAATAAAATCAATGCCCCGATTGAATGCGAAAGCGCACAACCAATGGAAGCCAGAATATAAACCGACAATCCGATATATAGCGGTTTTTTCCTTCCAAAACGGTCAAGCAATGGACCATATAGCAGTTGTCCCAAAGAAATACCAATAAAGAAGCCACTTAATGACAAAGAGACCCTGGAGGCAGAGGTCGCAAGGTCTTCTGCGATTTGCGGGAAGCCGGGTAAATACATGTCAATGGAAAAAGGACTCAGCGCCGTCAGACTGCCTAAAATGAGTATCAGGGAAACATACCTCGATCTTGTCATGCCAATGTTGATTTCATGGTTTCAGGCCGGCAGTCGTTATGGATGTGCAAATATCGGTTGTAGGGATTTTACATAAATGAAAAAATTGACAAACCCGGTTGCCATATGAATTCCGGAAAAAACATTTACAAATATTTATACTATCCTCGGGCAGCGACTTACAAAAAAAATAAAATTCATTTTTTGCCATTCCATTAACAGCGTTTTAAATCATTGTGAAAGTAGCTCCGTGTTGTTACTGTCCCTCTTAAAATAAAATATTTTTAATCTGTCCGTAAACACTAAACCAAAACATCATGGCACCCCACAAACCACAACTACTCTCCCTTATTGTTTTTTCAGCTTTTTTTTCCTGTACACCCAAGACCAATCTGTCAAATCAGAGCGGCAACTGGGCATTTGAAAATGAACTTGATGGCCCGGCAAGAAGCGAAGCCGTTTCCTTTGTGATCGGCAATGAGGTTTATATCGGGACGGGATGGAATGGACTCACAACCCGTTTTGATGATTTCTGGAAGTTCGACCAGACCAGCCATTCCTGGATACAGATAGAAAATCTGCCCGGTGTGCCGAGAAGTTCCGCCGTGGCATTCAGTGTCGGACAAAAGGCTTATGTGGGTACCGGCTTCGATGGAACCAATATCCTGGGTGATTTTTATGAACTCGATTCAGAGGGGAATATGTGGACAAAGAAGTCTGATTTCCCGGGAGGCAAACGATACGAAGCCGTCGCCTTCTCTTTAGGGAATTTGGGGTATGTTGGTACCGGGTACGACGGCAATTCCGCCTGGAAAGATTTTTACCAGTACGATCCGACAGCCGACAAATGGACAGAGATTGGCTTCAGCGGCAATAAAAGATATGGCGCAACGGTGTTTACATATCAAAATGCCGCCTATCTCGTAACCGGAGTAAATAATATTGGCATTATGCAAACAGATTTCTGGAAGTTTGATCCGGCCGCACCCTCCCACAACTGGACTGAACTTCGCAGAATTTCCAACCTGAGCAGCGAATCCTACGACGATAGTTATACGACGATAACACGCTGGAACGCTGCGTCTTTTGTGATACCACCTTATGCCTACCTCAGCACGGGTGAGAACGTAAGTTATAATGCCAATACCTGGCAATACGATTTTGTAAAAGATATTTGGACATTAAAGACGCCATTTGAAGGAACGCCCGTTTCGGGCGCAGTAGGGTATTCATTAACAGGTACAACGGGCGGCGGCGGTTTTATTTCGACCGGACGAACAGCCCCCGGACCAATGGGTTCTTCGGATTTCGTTTGGGAATTCTTTCCGGATCAAAACGCAAATCCGAATGACAATAATTAGGCACTGAGTGGTAATTTCCCAGGAAAATAGCTGGCTGTATATTATATCATTTTCGATGTATCAGCCGGGTCTGTTGACGGATTCGGATCCGGGCCAGGGTTCGGCGGACAACCAGAGTTTGCAGAACAAGCATGCAACGACGTGTTATGATAACAGCAGTATTGATCGTTTTCATAGAATTAAATAGAAAATTCGGAATAGGGACTACTACAACGTTAAAACTTCCCAATCTGGTATTCATCAAATGCCTTTATTGAATATTTTACGATTGTATACCTTTATCGGACCCGTATTAATTCAAAAAAAGGCCGCCATCCAACGGGCCTGCTTTGCGGAATATCAATGACAAATACGAATGACCTGCATTTGGAGGAGGAAATTCTTCCATTATTTGATTTTACATATAACGTAAACTCCGGAAGGGAGATACTGGATATATTAAAAAAACCACCCGGTTCGAAGTCCGGGGTATTGTTCAGGCAGGATGTGCTGAAGGGCTTTATTGCCAACCGGGAGATATTTAACGAATATTCTTATTCGAGATTCAATTTATCTGATGTATATGACTTCTTTGAGACATTTTCCGCCGGGTCTTTTTTAGGCCTGCACATGAGGAGAAAGTTGATATTTTCTGAAAAGGAAAGGCATTATAAAAGAGGAAAACTGATCATACTTATCCTCCTTTTTAATAAAATATATTCCGCCTACTTAAGTAAGGTGAATACAAAACTTTTTCCCGCCGAATATGCAACTGAATTGGACCGGATGAATGGCTTTTTTATTGATTTTAACCTGGAACATTATGAATCTGTTTTCAGGGCAAAGAAAAAGATCCGGATCAGTCACATCGTGGAGCTGACTAAGATCATAACAGAAAAAGTAACCAACGGCCAGGCGGCTGCTTTCTGGAAACGATGGTATTTGTTTGAAGCCTATCTTTCAATCAGCGAAGGAATAATCAGGCACGGCTTTACTTTTCCGGTATTTGAAGAAACGACATTCTCCATAGAAGGACTATATCATCCGCTGGTTAAAAATCCGGTTAGAAACGATCTGAAAGCCAGCAGGAATGTGATTCTCTTAACAGGGCCGAATATGTCTGGCAAATCTACCTTTCTGAAAGCAGTAAGTCTCTGCGTTTATCTGGGCCATACAGGCCTTGCTGTACCGGCCGCAAAAGCTATAATGCCGTTTTACTCCTCTGTCTCAGTGGCCATAAACCTTACGGATAGCATTGTGAGTGGTTACAGTCATTTTATGTCGGAAATAGTCGCATTAAAAAATGTTGTTTCGGAAGCGATAAAAAATGAAAAATGCTTTGCGGTATTTGATGAATTATTTAGGGGAACAAATATTGAAGATGCATTAGAAATCAGTACCCGTACTATAAAAGGACTCACCAAATTTGCCGACTCGTTGTTTATTATTTCTACCCACTTACATCAACTGAAAGAAATGGATGAAATCGGAAATGGAAAAGTGGCTACCTATTTTATCGAATGCGAATTAAAGAATAATATACCGGCCTTTACATACAAATTGAAACCGGGCTGGTCTGATTTAAAACTGGGCAGGATATTATTTGAGAAAGAAGGACTGAACAATTTACTTGGATAATTAAGGTAATTTTACGGAAATCGGCTCTTCTGCTAAAATAATATACGATTTTTCCCCTCTTTCCATGAGTTCCGCGACTATTTCACCCGACGTGACCACCCAGCCACAATAAGTGCAATCCTTATTTAAAATTGAAATAAATTACAAATAGTTAATAACCCTGATTTTTTTGAGATTTCGGCATGCAGCAAAAACGCCAACTAGCAGCTATTCTATTTACAGATATTGTGAATTCGACTGCCATCATGCAGAAGGATGAACAAAATGCCGTTTCCATTAACAAACGGTACATGACTGTTCTGAAACAATACGTTCCCGAATATAATGGCGAAATTCTAAATGATTACGGGGATGGAAGTCTTTGTGCCTTTGCCAGCACAACGCAGGCCGTTCGCTGCGCCATGGAAATGCAGCGCCAGTTTCAGTTGGAACCCAAAGTTCCTCTGCGCATCGGTATTCACGTGGGAGAAATGTTTCTGGAAGATGGGAAAGTGTTCGGCGATGGAGTGAATGTGGCATCACGGATTCAATCGCTGGGAACGGCCAATTGTGTGTTGTTCTCGTCGGAGATCAATAATAAACTAAAGAACCAGCAGGAATTCAAAACGACATCCATAGGCAGATTTGAATTTAAAAATGTAGACGAACCGATAGAGGTCTTCGCAGTGTGTAATGAAGGTTTCGCATTGCCGGATAAAAAAAAGATGGAGGGAAAGCTAAAGGAAAAAAAACCGGTCAGATCCATCATGACACTCGCGGGACTGATTTTATTGCTGGGAATTGGCTCATTTTTTTTGTACAGACACTATTATCCAAAACCAGGCTTTACAGGCAAGGATAAATCGATCGCGGTACTGCCCTTTGAAGCCATTTCATCCGCCAAAGAAAATGAATATATCAATGATGGTTTTACCATTGACATCATAGATAAACTTTCAAAATTATCGGGATTGACAGATGTGCCGGGATGGGCAAGGGTCAAACTATACAAAAATTTTAAAAGAGATATTCTTGACATCGCAAATGAACTCCGGGTGGCATCGATTCTGACCGGGACGATTCAAAAACAGGGAGACAGAGTACGGATCACTGCCGACCTGACCGACGTAAATTCGGGAAAAACGATCTGGCACACTGATGATAACAGCGAATGGGGTGATGTGCTGACAATACAAAATGAAGTGGCAGGAAAAATTGCAGCTTCATTATCCGCTCACCTCACCGAAGCGGATCAGAAAGATCTGAAAAAGAAATACACCGAAAATGCGGAGGCTTATAATTATTATCTAAAGGGAAGATACTTCTGGGACAACAGAACACCCACAACCTTTGACAGTGCTGAAATCAATTATAAAAAGGCCATTGAACTGGATCCAAATTATGCCCTTGCCTATTCAGGACTTGCCGATTTGTATCCATATAATCAGAAAGGCCTTTCACAACCGGAAGCAGTACCCATCGCAATGGATTATATTAATAAAGCACTTTCCATAGATAGTTTGCTCGTACCAGCACTTTCTACGCTTGGTTTAATCCAGTCTATTTACGAATATGATTGGAAAGGATCGAAGGAGACGCTCGAAAAAGTCATACGTCTGGATCCCAAATATGAGTGGGCGCATATATTTTTGGGAAATCTTTTGATATATACGCGGGAAAATACCAAAGAAGGCATTGCAGAATCACTAAAAGGGTACAATCTGGATCCGTTAGCTGCTTCTGTTAACTGGGTGCTCGGCAGAAACTATTATTTAGCCGGAGATAACGACCTCGGCGAAAAATATCTGAAAAAAGCAATCTTATTAAATCCAAAATTTCCGCTGGCCAGAAACTGGCTTGCACGCGTTTTTATCGCAAAGGGAGATTTTGCACAAGCCCTGGATACCATCAGGAAAATCCCGCTCACAGGCAATATTACAAATGTCGAATATCAGGGACCTATTTTAGCATACATATACGGTCTTACCGGAAAAACTGATCTGGCAAAGATTGAAATTGATAAACTGCTAAAAGGAAAATCATTCACAGCCCACTTTCATTTGGCAATGGCTTATGCCGGCATTCATGATTTTAAGACTTCTATGGATGAACTGGAGAAATCTTTAAAAGACAAAGAAATATTCCTTTATTTCTTAAAAGTTGACCCTGTATTTTTCCCGTTTAAAAACGATCCACGTTTTAAAGCTATTTTAAAAGAGATGAATTTATAAGACCTGTTATCCGTTTCATTCTTCATTACAAATTCTCCGGTTTAAATCTTTTGCGGTAAGAAACCTCTTTGCCCGATATTTTCCAGGCAGAACTCACGAGTACGATGGGGCCGGGTTCAATGAAGCGCCGGATTTTATCTACAGGAAAATTTCTTTTCTGATAATTCTTTGCCATGGCAATCATTGAGTGTCATAAAAAATGGCCGCTGCAATTCTTATTCCATGATCCCGCCTCCCACTGTAGAATAAACTGCCTTTCCGGGTACCGGATCCCCCGATCGGGAGGCACATTCCGCAAAGACCCGTGTGAAGCCCCTGGCAACATAATTGAACACATTTTCAATATAAAATCGTCCGTTATGCCATACTATCAAACATCAAAATCGTCTATATCTGAGCCGGTTAATATTTATTATGAAGACAGTACCCGCGGCAAACCCGTCATTTTTATCCACGGGTGGCCACTGGACTCACAAATGTGGGAATATCAGGTAAATGAATTGGCCGGCAAGGGAATCCGGTGCATTACTTATGACCGGCGCGGATTTGGAAAATCCGACAGGCCCCGTCATGGTTATAGTTATGATGTGTTGGCAGCAGATCTGAAATCACTGATCGATGAACTGAATGTCGAAAAAATAACCCTGGTCGGATTCTCCATGGGAGGCGGCGAAGTGGCCCGGTACATAGGACGCTATGGAACAGAAAAAATTGAAAAAGTCGTACTGATCGGTTCTGTCACACCTTTTATGTTAAAAACAGATGACAACCCGGAAGGCTTGCCGCAATCACAGTTTGATGATTCAGAACAAAAGATTCGGGATGACAGGGCCAATTTCGCAATAGGTTTTGGAAAAATGTTTTACGGTGTCGGTCTGCTGAACAAACCCGTCAGCCAGGCATTTCTTGACTGGAATCAGTCAATTATTATGCAGGCATCTCCGCATGCCACGCTGGAATGCCTGAAGTCTTTTTCCTCTACCGATTTCAGAGATGACCTGGCCAAAATAAATGTACCCACCATGATCATTCACGGTGACAGCGACAAAAATGTTCCCATCGAAATCAGTGGAAGGAAAACATCAGGCCTGATTCCCGGAGCGATTTATAAGATCTATGCAGGTGAACCACATGGCTTATTTTATACACAAAAAGATTCGCTGAACGATCATCTGTTGGAATTTATCCTGGAGGGTCACACCTACGACTCAATACTTGATAAGTCATTTGAAGAAGAACCATTTCAGGATCCGCTGAGAATGCCGAATACAGGTCTGATTTAAGTATAAGTCAGGCCGAATGAGGATCTGTTTGTAAATGAATCATGGCATTGAATCGGAATCCGGTGCCATGGATGGTTTCGAGCCGGATAGATTCATCAGCCCTGAGATATTTTCTGAGTTTGGTCATGTAAACATCCATACTTCTGCCCAGATAAAAATCATCTTTGCCCCAAACCTCAATGAGAATTTCTTCTCTTGTCAGAAGCCTGTTCGCATTTTTACACAGGAATAAAAGAAGCTCTGCTTCCCGTTGTGTGATATTATAAGTCTCCTTACCGGAAACAATCCGCTGGTCACTAAATAAAAATGTGAGTTTGCCGATTTCAAATATGACCGGTTTTTCAGAGTGTAATATTCTTGTCCTGCGCAAAAAAACATCGATACGCATAATCAGTTCCTGGATGCTGAAAGGCTTACAGATATAATCATCAGCTCCGATCTCAAATCCATGAATTCGGTCTTCTTCCATCGATTTTGCCGTAATCATCAGAATGGGAATTTGTACATTTTGCTGACGAATACCCTTTAATACCGTAAAACCATCCTTGTTGGGCATCATGACATCCAGCAGACAAATATCAAAATGCTCTTTGTTGAATTGGTCGATGGCGGTTTGCCCGTCAGGACAAAGCACTACCTCATAACCCGCCTCCACGAGATTGTCTTTGATCAGATAGCCGAGTGATAACTCATCCTCTGCCAGTAGAATTTTTGATTTTGTTTTCATGGAAAGTTTTCCTTTTTCCAAATGCAGAAACAAATGACGTACCGTACATCAAATGTATGTATCTGGCTTAAATTACTACTTTAGTATTCCGCTTCCTGCTAAAGATTTATAATATCACCCTTCAATGGAACAATTCATTCATAAGAATAGAAGTTTTCTGACAGTTGTTATGATAATGCTGCCTTTTATTACAACGGCTCAACCCGGATTTTCCTTACTGGAAGGAAGCAGGAGCCTGCCTTATCTGTATGGGAAAAAAGATGATGGCAGCTACCTGTGTGTAACTGCCGGAGACCGGTTATATTCCATCGGTGACCAGGCTGGTAATTTTCCTTCCGTTGGATTTCACGTGCCCGGCGAAATGGGTGGTGTCTGGCAACAACCGATTAAATTACTGGACGGATTTCGTTTAAAAATGACGGATCGTAAAACAACTCAAAGTCTGCAGTTGGATAAAGCAGATCGTTTCATTACTTATTCATTTACTTCCCAGTTTTTATATAGTCTCCCCAAACAAAAAATAAAAGTAACCCGTACGCAGTTTGCACCTGATAAGATTCCTTTATTAGTCGTGGAATACGCGATAACAAATCAGGATGATGTTGATAAAGAGCTGAACATACAGTTCGCCGCAGATGTGAATCTGATGCCTGTTTGGCTGGGTGAAAGAACAGGCATGATCGACAGTACAGATGATTTGCTCTCTTTTGACAAAAATACGGGCACATTATTTTTTAAGGACAAGAAGAATCCGTGGTATACGGGCATTTCTACCGACATCCGCTCATCGGATTTTGAGGGGGTAAGAAAATCAAACTATCGGGGAAAGGGCATCACAGGCGGGCTGTCAGTTTTGATAAGAGTTGCAAGAGGGAAAACGGAATTTCTGCATTTCTATATTTCCGGATCGGATCAGAACAGAGAAGAAGTCATACAAAATATAGCACTGGTAAAAAGTAGTTTGCCCCGGTTGTTTGCGGAAAAGAAACAGCGTTATCGTGAATTGGAAGATAACGCCGCCATACGGATTCCAGATAAAAAGTTGATGGCTGCTTATCAGTGGGGCAAGTATAGCAGCGACTGGCTGGTGAGAGATGTGCCGGGCATGGGGAAAGCCATGAGTGCAGGCCTGCCAGACTATCCCTGGTTTTTTAGTAATGATCAGGGAAGCACTTTCAACGCATTATTGGGTACGATTAAACCCGATATTTTTTACAGTTCCTGGAAAATGCTCAAACAGTCATCTGATAAAGCGAACGACGGGAACGGTAGAATTATTCATGAAGTCTCAACCAATGGTTCCGTGTACGATAAGGGTAGGATGGAGGAATCACAGTCTTATGTAGTCACGGCCTGGAATATTTTCCGGTGGACAGGTGACAGACAGTTCCTGAAAGATAACTATGAACATGGCAAAAAGGTATGGAAATGGTTACAGGAGCATGATACTGATCACAACGGTTATATCGAAGGATATGGGGGTGCGGAGATCGAAGGTCTTAATTCAGAAATGTTGGATGTGCAGGTGGCAACCTGCGTTTTTTTGGAAGCCATGGCTGATATGGCAAATGTTTTTAACGAAACGGAGGCCGCAAAAGACTACCAACAGAAAGCGGAACAGCTTCGGATAAATATAAATAGGGACTGGTGGGTATCATCAGAAAAAAGATATGGGGATTTTATATCGGACAAAGAAAAAGCAATCGGCGTCATCGACTCTGCGTTGGCAAAAAGAGTGGATCTGACCCGAAATACATGGGCGCAGAAAAAACTTACCGGACTAAAAGCTTCCATATTAAACGGAAGTTATTCCGATCATGCATATGTCGTTTATTATAATGCAGGATCCAATCCATTGGAAGCAGGCCTGGCAGATTCATCCAAAGCCCGGGAAGCATTAGAGGCGATCCCGTTTTTTACGAACAAATATGGATTGTATATCTCCGGAATAGAAAGGCCCGACGACATCCGGACAGACGAGGGAACATTTCATCACGACAGGGAATTCAATTACAACCGGGCTGTGATGCCGGTAGCCACCGCAAGTCTGGCAATCGTTGCATGCCGGTATGGAAGTCCCGACACCGCACTCTATTACATGCACATGCTGCTCCATTCCTTCAGCTTCGCAACACCCGGCACGACTTACGAAGTATCACCTGATTATGGAATGTTTGTACAGGCATGGAACATCCGGGGGATAAACATTCCACTCATCCATTATTTTTTTGGGATTGATCCGTGGGCGTATAAAAAGGAAATCAGTCTAAGACCAAATTTTCCGGACGCATGGGGAAATGCATCTATAAAGAATGTAATCATTGGTGACAATCTGCTGTCCGTTGACTACAGGAAATCGGGAGGCGCAAAAGAATTTACTGTAATAAATACAAAGCCTTTTTGGACAGTAAAATTATATGTTGGTTCCGTCAAAGACGTATTATTGAACGGGAAAAAAATAAAGCCAGAAAACGGCTATATTATTTTAAGTGAACAAGTAAGCAGGGTCCGGACTTTATAAAGTTACATTTTATGAAGACATGCTAATAATCATGTTTGTAACTTAGACCCTCATTAGTATATCACATATTTTAATAAAAACGAGAAAATGAAACTCCTATTTAAGGTCTTACACATAACATGTATTGTTTTGGTATTCGCTACCAGCCTGCAGGCACAGAATAAACCGGCAGCAGCAAAAACAGGAACGGTTCCCATTATTGACCGGGAGATTTTTTTGGGCAACCCCGAGATAGCGGGTGGCCAGATAAGCCCTAATGGAAAATTCATCTCGTTTTTAAAGCCATATAATGGGGTACTGAATATTTATGTAAAAAAAACGGAAGAACCTTTTGAAAAAGCGAAACAGTTGACGGCAAATGAACGTCCGGTAGGTGGTTATTTCTGGAGCTCCGACAGCAAATATATTTTATATCAGAAGGATAAGGGTGGCGATGAGAATTTCAATATATATGCGGTAAATCCCTCAGACGAAGCCGTGAAAGCAACCGGTATTCCGGAAGCGCGAAACCTCACGCCCAATGATAAAATCAGGGCTGTCATTTATGCCGTGAGCAAGAAAAATCCCGATGTCCTCACAATTGGTTTGAATGACCGCGATCCGAAATGGCATGACCTCTACCAATTGAATATTTCTTCCGGAAAACTGGTTAAACTGCGGGAGAATAAAGACCGAATCACCAATTGGGTATTTGACTGGACCGAAACACCGAGGCTGGCTGTACGTACGCCGGAGGATGGTAGTACAGAAATATTACATATAGATGCCCAGGGGAATTTAAAAAAGATATATGAAGTCGGTCCGCTGGAAAATGCCGGTGTAAATGCATTTAGTTCCGATAATAAAAAAGCTTATATCAGCTCAAATAAAGGAACCAATTTTGTACAGCTGCTCCTGATGGATCCCGAAACCGGAACAACAACACTGGTTGAAAAAGATCCGTTGAACCGGGTGGATCTCGAAGACGTTGCCTTTAGCGACGTATCCCACAAACTACAGTATACAACCTATTACGACGATCGCCTCCGCGTTTATTTTAATGATAAAAAACTGGAGGCGGATTATAATTTGCTGAAAAAGAAATTTCCTGGAAGGCAACTCGCCGCAGGCAGCAGCACCAGTGACGAACAGAAACTGCTGATCACAACAACCAGCGATGTACATGTGCCGGAAGTCTATTTGTTTGACAGGACGACAAAAAAATTAATCTTTCAGTATACATTCCGGTCCAAGCTGAAAGCCTTCGAATCCTATTTGAGCCCCATGCAGTCCATCCGGTATAAAAGCAGCGATGGTCTGGAGATTCAGGCTTATCTGACCATTCCAAAACAAACAGACGGCAAGCCGATGCCGCTACTCGTTTTTCCGCATGGCGGTCCCTGGGCAAGGGATTACTGGGGTCTGAACGGCTACGCACAACTGATGGCCAATCGCGGTTTCATCGTACTGGCTCCCAATTTTAGGGGAAGTACCGGCTTCGGAAAGAGCTTTCTCGATGCCGGAAATCTGCAATGGGGTAAACTGATGCAGGACGACATTACCTGGGGTGTGAAATATCTGATTGCAAAAGGATGGGTGGATCCGAAGAGAGTAGCCATCATGGGAGGCAGTTATGGTGGTTATGCCGTGCTGGCCGGACTTACATTTACGCCCGATCTATATACCGCCGGCGTCGACATCGTGGGCCCAAGCAATTTATTTACACTCATGGCCAGCATCCCGCCTTATTGGGAAGCAGGCAGAAAAATATTTGCATTGAGAATGGGTGATCAGAGTACTGAGGCCGGGAAGAAGATTTTACACGAAGCAAGTCCCCTGTTCAGCGTGGACAAGATAAAATCACCCTTGCTGATCGTGCAGGGTGCCAACGATCCCCGGGTAAACAAAGGAGAGAGCGATCAGATCGTCATTGCACTCCGCGACAAAGGCGCACAGGTAGATTATATTCTGGCAGATGACGAAGGACATGGATTTGCAAAACCCGTGAATAATCTGGGTATGGTGGCTGCCTCAGAAAAATTCCTGGCTAAGTATTGTGGCACCCGTTATCAGGAATCGATGGCAGACGATGTGGCCAAAAGACTAAAAGAAAATACGGTTGATATCAGTAAAGTGGTGCTGGTCAAAAAGAGCGACGTTCCACTGTTGAAAGCACAACCTGCACTTTCGGGAGATCTGGCGGCAGGTAAGTATAACTACACGGGCGATCTGCAGGTGCAGGGCCAGAAACTACCGGTAACGATGACCCGCACGGTTGTTCAGAGCGGTACGAATTGGAACATATCCGACAGCGTGACCGTGATGGGCCAGGCCTTCACTGCCATGGGATCTTTTGTTCAGGGTAGTCTGTCGGGTGTAAAACAGGTAGCTGTGCAGGGACCGGTTAAAACAACCATTGACTATCATCCCGATTCGGTGATCGTGTCTGTAGATATGAGTGGAAAGTTGACGAACAAAACCCTTCAGCCCGACGGGTTCTGTTTAAATGACGGCGCTGGTGAGGATATGATTCTGGCCCGTTTTCCATTGACAGCCGGATATACTACCGCTTTTTATGTAGCAGACGGACAAACTCAGAAATTGAAAAAAATCATACTAACGGTCACCGGAAATGAAATGATAGGATCAGTAAATACCACGGTTGTGAAATTGGTAAACGATGAGAATGATAAAGACGTAACCGTATATTATATCGACCCGGCCAAAAAAATGGCGCTTAAAACAGAACAGGTCATTCCCGCGATGATGAATGCGAAAATAACGATGATATTACAGTAGAAGCGCAAATATTGCCCGCGAGAAAAAAGCATTAAATAACCAACATGAAAAGAGTATTGCTGACGATCCTGCTATCGCAATTCTTTTCATTGGCCGAATCTCAAATGCGATCTTCCAATCCGGATAGCCTGAAGAGGCTATTGGAAACGACTAATGAGGATACTACCAAAGTAATTGTATCTGCGGATCTGTGTTTTACATACGCCTTTTTGCAGGTGGATACAAGTATAGCGTATGGTCAAAAGGCTATCAGCCTGGCAAGACAAATACAATATAAAAAGGGAGAGGCAGCAGGCATGAGTTCTTACGGATGGGCTTTGTGGGCTTCCGGAAGTTATGACAAAGCCATTGAGGCAGCATTGAAATCCCTGAATCTCTATAAGGATTTGAAAATGTATGAAAAGATAGTTTCCGCTTATGAGTCACTGGCTGTTTTTTATAGGGATGCAGGTGATTACGGTGAGGCATTAAAATATGGCATATTGTCTAAAGATTTATTCGAATCATCTTTTGCTTCCCGGAAATTCGGAGGCTTAGAGCCGTATACAACCATCGGGTCCATTTATCTTTTTACAGACAAAATGGATTCTGCATCATTTTATTTAAACAAATCATATCAGCGGGAAAAAGACTTGAATAAATATGTATCCGGTTATACGCTGAATATGCTCGGATATGTCGAAGCCACAAAAAAACATTATCAGCAGGCCCTGGATTATTATCATGCCGTTATTCCCCTTTCGTTGGAAAGTAAAAATTATTTTGATATAGTAAATACATACTCTTTCCTCGCATCATTATACCAGGAAACAGGTAAAATTGATTCTTCCATATGGTATGCAAAAGAAATACAAAGTAATTCCGCATTTTCCATTTTCCCGCAGGGGATTCTTGATGCAAATACGATTCTGGCGCAGGATTACAGACTAATAAAAAATAATGACAGCGCTCTAAAATATTTGGAATTACGGGTCGCCCTCAATGATAGCTTATTTAACAAATCAAAGTCCCGGGCGATTCAGACCCTGACATTTAATGAGAAACTGCAGCAACAGGAAATGGAAGCGACCACTGTAAAGTATCAGAACAAGGTTCGGCTCTATAGTTTACTGGCACTGTCCGGTGTGTTTTTGCTGATCGGAATTATACTGTACCGGAATAATAAGATAAAACAAAAGGCAAATATTCTTTTACAGCAACAAAAGGGAAAAGTAGAAACCACATTGAAAGCACTGGAATCGACGCAGGCTCAGCTGATCCAATCCGAGAAAATGGCGTCCCTGGGGGAACTGACTGCCGGCATTGCGCATGAAATTCAAAATCCATTAAATTTTATAAACAACTTTTCCGAAGTAAATAGGGAGTTGATCGAGGAAATGGAGCTGGAAATAAACAAAGGAAATGTAGAAAATATCAGATCCCTGGCAATCGATGTTAAGAATAACGAAGAAAAAATAAGTCACCATGGTAAACGGGCTGATGACATTGTCAAAGGCATGTTGCAACACTCGCGTAAAAGCACGGGACAGAAAGAGCTGACGGATATCAATGCATTGGCCGATGAGTATTTACGTCTTGCGTATCATGGTTTAAGAGCTAAGGACAAATCTTTCAATTCAGCCTTGCAAACGGATTATGATCCGTCAATCGTCAAAATAAATATTATAACACAGGATGTCGGGCGGGTTTTGCTGAACCTGTACAACAATGCATTTTATTCAGTCATGGAGAAGAAACAGCTGCAACCTGAAAATTATGAGCCGGTCGTTTCAGTAACGACGAAGAAAACGGGTGATGATGTTTTGATATGCGTGCGGGATAACGGGTCTGGTATCCCACAGAAAATAGTAGACAAGATATTTCAGCCTTTCTTTACCACTAAACCCACTGGTCTCGGAACAGGGTTGGGATTGTCGATAAGTTATGACATCATAAAAGCACAGGGTGGCCTGATAAAAGTCAATACCAGGGAAGGAGAGTTTGCGGAATTTATCATTCAGTTTCCTGTCACTGAAATCTAATGTCAAACATAACATCAAAACTATCCGGCTTGCAGAATAAATTTATTTTCTTCTTATTATTAGCAGCATTGTCATTGACGCAGGTCAAATCATATGGCCAGAAAAGTGACGTAGGTAACTGGATGATCTATTTTGGCAATCAGCAAATAAACAAACGATGGAACTGGTGGAACGAAATGCAATACAGAAACTTCAATTTTATCGGAGACCTGGAGCAACTAATATTTCGAACCGGAATCGGGTATAATCTGACAGAAAATAATAACAATGTTCTTTTGGGTTATGCCTTCGTGTATTCTGAGCCATATATTCCCGGTACGGATCAGAAAACCAGCCGGAGTGAAAATAGAATTTATGAGCAGTTTATTACAAGGCAGAATTTTGGCCGGGTATTCATTCAGCATCGTTACAGAATAGAAGAACGTTTTATAGGATCTGATTTCAGCATGCGTTTCAGGTACCTCCTGGCACTGAATATTCCGATTAATCAGAAAGTAATACAAAAGGACGTGTTTTATTTTTCTGCCTATAATGAAGTATTTCTGCGTACAAATGAACCCGTATTTGATCAGGACAGGATATACGGAGCTGTTGGTTATGCCATTAGTAATTATCTGCGGGTGGAAAGCGGTATGATGTATCAGATATTTGAAGATGGGAACAAACTTCAGTTTCAATTTGTATTTATGAATAATATTCCATTTAAAAAGTGACTCCCTGTCTAAAAATTACAAGTATCTGACCTAATTGTTATAGCCTCCGGAAAATACTGTGTCTAATTTTGTCGAAACATTTTTAAACTACAATTAAATCTTTTCGATGAAACATTTATTTTCGATGATCCTGTTTTCTGCAATCTGGATCATGAGCAGTCCCGCCAGAGCTCAGCAATCAACCAGCGGTTTGACATCAGTCAAAGGGCAGAACGCAAATATTCGCACGAACAAACAACTTTTCCTGGATGTTCATCATCTGGGCCCCGGAAAAGTAACCTATGAAGACGTTGCAAAAGCCCATGCAAAAGATCTGGCAACGGAAGGGCAATACGGTGTGGAGTTTACCAAATTTTGGGTAGATGCAGCCAGTGGAACGGTTTATTGCCTGGTCTCAGCATACGATACTGCATCCATTATTAAAACACACGCAAAGGCACACGGATTATTGCCAGACCATATCTATTCTGTCACGGGAGGACAGGAAGCAGCCGCGAAGGGGGTTGAAAATTTATACCTCGACTTTCACGATTTCGGTGCGGGTAATGTAAAAGCAAGTGATGTGGCTGCTGCACACCAAAAAGATCTGGCCGTACAAAAAAAATATGGGGTCAACTTTTTAAATTATTGGGTGGATGAGAAAGCGGGAACCGTTTTCTGTCTGGCGGAAGCTCCGGATTCCAACGCACTCATCTTGACGCATAAGGAAGCCCATGGATTAATTCCTAAAGATGTAAAAGAAGTTCAACAGGGTCAATAGTAACAGCGGTCCGTGAACAGGTATCCGGTTGGCAAATAAGAATCACTAATCTATTTGCTGGCCGGATGTCTTTATTATCATATTGGCATAAATTAGTGTTATGATGCAAAGGAGACAATTCCTGCAGCTCTCCGCAATCGGAGGTACCGTCATTTTAGCTACCGGCATAAGCTGCAATCAGCAGCGGCCGGTTTCTTATGATATCTTAGGCAAACCGGAAGCATTGGCGCAAATATGTGATCTAAAAACGCTGCGGGAAATCGGCAGGACCTATCAGGATCAGACAACATCGGAAAAGAACATTGATAAACTCGCGAATTTGTTGCTGGCCGATTCAGCAGGGAACCCGGCTTCATCAACGTCGGATCGGTCGTATATTCAAAACCTGATAAGTAAGAAAATAGATCATGATTTTGAAACGGGTAATACAGTCATCGTAAAGGGATGGATTCTTTCAGTCACAGAGGCCCGTCAGTGTGCATTTCTTTTTCTAAATAATCCATAACACGCATCGCATGCATGCAGACGGAAGACTCCTGAATAATGATACACTGATTGAAGGCGATATCTGTATTGTGGGAGCCGGTGCCGCGGGAATCAGCATGGCCCTCGATTGGGATAATACAAACTACAAAGTGGTATTGCTGGAGGGCGGAGGATTTGAATATGATTCAAAAGTTCAGGAATTATATGCTGGCAAAACCACCGGTCAGCCCTATTTCCCGCTGATGTCAAGCCGGCTGCATTATTTCGGAGGCACAACTGGACATTGGGCGGGTTTCTGCTCTCCGATGGATCCCATCGATTTTGCAAAAAGAAAATGGGTAGCACATAGTGGCTGGCCCATTAACAGGAATGACATGGATCCATATTATGAGCGGGCACAAAAAAAATTGGAGCTCGGACCTTACAACTATGATGCGGCCCATTGGCAGAAAGATGATCCTGCAATGTTGCCGTTGGTCAATAATGATTCGGTTGTTTGGAATAAGATCTGGCAATTCAGTCCGCCCACCAGATTTGGCGATAAGTACAGGAAAAATATTGTCGGGTCCCGCAATATTCATCTGTATACATATGCCAATGTGGTTGATATTAAAACAAATGAAGCCGGCTCATCAGTCAGTGAACTGGTCGTAAAGAATTATGAAGGGAAACAGCACAGGGTAAAGGCTAAAAAATTTATTCTAGCCTGTTGCGCTATTCAGAATGCCAGATTATTGCTGGCTTCCAACCAGCAGGCATCGAAAGGACTTGGTAATAGTCATGACCTGGTCGGCCGCTTCTTTATGGAGCATCTGGAAATTAAGTCCGCCGAACTTTATCTTTTCAAACCTTCTCCTTTAAAATTATATGCGTTCAATTTTGGAATCACAAAAGCCAGGGCCGAATTAGCCATTCATTCAAAAAAGCAGGAAGAGTTTGAAATCTTAAATGGTACAGTTTCTCTGACTCCTCTGGTGATCGCTAATAAACTAAAACCGGCCATTGAAAGATGGAACCAGGAAGATCCAAGAAAAGCCGGCAATCGTTTTTTCGGTGGATACAGCGAAGCAGGCAGGGATGCTCATATCCCGGCGTCCGGCAGTAACAGTTATCAGTGCTTTACACGGATAGAACAGGCACCCAACCCCGCATCCAGGGTAACCCTGGATACTGAAAAAGACGGATTGGGTGTAGCCCGGGCCAGCCTCCACTGGGAGCTTACAGATTTTGAAAAAAGAAGTATTCGCAAAATCTATGAGTTGCTGGGGCAGGAAGTTGGCCGCGCCGGAGCAGGCCGGATCAAATTGATGAAATTCCTGGAGGATACGAACGATCATTCATGGCCGGATTTTACCGGAGGAGGCTGGCATCATATGGGTACTACACGAATGAGTGAAGATCCCAAATACGGAGTGGTGGATGCAAATTGTAAAGTGCATGGGATTTCCAATTTATTCATAGCCGGATCATCCTGTTTCACAACAGCAGGCGCTCCCAATCCAACACTTACCCTGGTAGCGCTGTCTTTAAGACTTTCGGATCATGTGAAGGAGTTGATGAAAAATAAATCTTAAAATGAAAACCATACTCATATTTGTCTCCACGTTGGATGGAAAAATAACAAAATGGGGTGAGCCGAATGTCCGTTTATGGTCATCACATCAGGATCAGGATTATTATAAAAAGGTGTGGGATGAATCACATCTTATTGTAATGGGAAGCGCCACATTTAATGCTGACACATTTAATGCCTCTCCGGCTCATCAGATTATAGTAATGACGGGTCATCCTGACAGATATAAAAGATTTGAGGTTCCCGGACAAATGGAATTTACAAACGAAACACCGGTTGAATTAATTTCCCGGTTTGCCAGCAAGGGGCAGCAGCAAATGCTGGTGGTTGGCGGACCGCATGTTGCCACTTCATTTTTAAAGGAACAATTAATCGATGAATTGTGGTTAACCATCGAGCCCAGGATATTTGGAATGGGTCAAAATTTTGCAACTGATGCAAAATTGGATATTAATCTACGCCTCATTCAAAGCGAAAAAGTAAATGATCAGGGTACGTTAATTACCAAATACGCTGTCCTTCCTACGTCTCCTACCTATTAATCGGTATTTTCTAAGGATTAAAATCAAATTACATTTAAGTAATCTCCTCTATCCTTTTGCCGTCGGGTGATACCCGATCAATCAAATCCTTTTAACACTTAATAAACCTCCTAACATGAAAAAAGCAATTTTTACCCTGGCAATCATTTTTGCCTTCAGCGCCTGTCAGAAATTAAACGAATTTATCGATATCCAGCATCCGGACAGCAATGCAAAAGCCGGTGCTTCGGTCGCACTGGATTGGTATCGACTACAGTTGAGAATGTTACTGGAAAGGAATTCTACCCTGAAAGTTGATTTCGGATATCTCGGCATCGGATTATATGAGGCAGTAAGAAATGAAACAAAAAATTCGGTGAGTCTGTCGACCAAATTAAATCAGATGCCTCAGATGCCGGAAACAGAAAACAAAAGTTATGATTGGGTGCTCAGTGCAAATGCCGCCATGGCAAGTATGCTCCGGTTATTTAATACCGGTTTGACCACGGCAAATCTTGCCAGTATTGATTCTCTTGAAAATCTTTACAATCAGCAATCTACTACCGGTCAGGGTTCAGACAAATTCAATCGTTCGCAGGCATATGGACGAAGTATTGCAACTGCCATGTATAATTGGTCCTTAACGGATAACTATAATACATCCAATGTCGGATATGTTCCTCCGGTTTTCCCTGGCGCATGGATACCTACACCGCCGGCTTTTTTAAATGGAATTAATCCTTATTTAGGGAGTTCCCGGCTGGATCTGGCTTCCAATGCCTACGTTGTCGTGGCTCCTCCACCATATCCGTATTCTGAAATTCCGGGTTCTGATTTTTATAAAATGGTAAAGAATGATTATGATGTGAACCTTTCACTGACGACTGAACAAAAAAATATTGCCAATTTTTATATTGATCAGGGGAATGGCCTGGGATATACACCACCTGGTCATGATATCTCTATCATAACACAGATTATAGTAACAAAAAAAGTAGGTTTGGCAATCGCAGCAGAAGTATATGCCAAAGCAGGTATAGCGGAAAGAGATGCAGCCATTGTAGTATTCGGGGCAAAATATAAGTATAACCAGATCAGACCCGTTTCCTACATTCGAAAAGTGATTGATACTGCCTGGCTTCCTTTTATTCCCACTCCGCCGCATCCGGAATATCCGGCTGCCCACGCAGTAGTAACCGGTTCAAGCATGGAAGCGGCATCAAGAGTGCTGGGCGATCATGTAAATTTTACCGATCATTCCTATGATTTCCGTGGATGGACACCGAGGTCTTTTACTTCGATCTTTGCAGTAGGAGAAGAAGCCGGAATATCCAGGCTCTATGGTGGAATTCATTACCAGGAATCCATAAACTCAGGCCTCGACATTGCAAAACAAGTGGGGAAAAATGTGGGGGACATAAAATTGCAGTATTAATACTGTTCACAAAAGAACCTGATAATGCCCCGCTATGAAAATATGGCGGGGCATTATACTTTTCATCAGGCCGGACCTGCTAATCCGGACTTCGGGAAATAAAATGTACCTTACCATTCATCTTATAACCTCAACCTTGTTTTGAGCCGCAAATTAAAATTATAGTACTAAGGACTTTAATTTTGTTTCTCCTTCATTTTTCAGGTCTGATAAGTTTTTTTCAATCTAAAATTTATCAGCCATGCAATCAAATGATTTAAAAACGGAGATTATTGCATTGAAACTAAAGATTCTTGATCAGGAAAGGATGTTAGACCAGGGATTTTCAAAGAACCTGGACTTAAAGGAAACAAAAAAAATATTTCACGAATTGAAATTATTGAAGGAAAAATTAACCGGGCTTTCCGAATTAGATAAATCAAATTCGGGCACTGTCTAATATTCAACGCACATTTCCCCCACCAGTACAAGCGCTGGTTCAATTGGCTCCTGTTATTTTGCAAGACCATCCGCTGAAAGCCATCCTGCGGTTTTAAATACATGGATAATCATATCGGCAATAACCTCGTAACCTTTATCAGACGGGTGCAGACCGTCGTAAGTATATCCGATGGCATCAACAGGATATGGATATTCATCTATTCCGGGATGAAAAGGAATACCAATATAATCAGGATATGAAATATTATGATAAACGCCGGTAGTGGAGTCTTTCAGTCTTTTAAAATGCACGGCATTTTCTAAATTGATACCGCTGTTGTGGTACAGGTCAATAACCGCAAGGTGCTCATATCTGCCAATTTCTTTCACGGCATTGGCAAACTGGGCAAGTTCCTGTCCGTTTTTTGGTTTATAACAACCATATGCATTGTTATGGGCGTCGGCTACATATACAAAATCGGTTCTCTGCATAGGCGTTATCAATATGATCCTGGCATTTGCATTTAGGCTTCTGATCTTATTGATGATAATACGGTATGCCCCGTAGGTAGATGTAATGCCCGTTTCATGTAAATAATCATCCATCGAACCCAAAGGCAAACCCGACCACCAGTCATTTGTACCCAGAAAAACGGAGTACACATCTGTTTTTATAAGCCCGAGATGTTCAATTTCTTTGGCGATGCCTACGGTGGTCCACCCGTTATAACCCTGGTTTATGTATTTGATATTCGGATGTTTTTCGGCTACAATGGCCATATATCCATGGGTTATCCTGTTGTCTGTTTCATCATGGTGATCGTTTAAATACGTAATGGAATCCCCAATAGCTGTCCAGGTAATTTCGGAGGAAGAAGAAGTGCACTGGCACAAAAGCAAAAGGGCTATTAGTATGGATTTCATACCGGCGTGTTTATTTTAAGTTATTACAGAAAAATAACTTTTTTTGAGAAATATGAATTGTAAATTTAAATATGGAAAAAAAATCAGCCAAAGCAATGCCCGCTCCACAGGAAGGCAGTAGCATAGCGGAAAAAACCGGAGAAATACTCAGCAGTATC
This sequence comes from uncultured Bacteroidota bacterium, assembly GCA_963759335.1. Taxonomy (GTDB): domain Bacteria; phylum Bacteroidota; class Bacteroidia; order Chitinophagales; family Chitinophagaceae; genus Puia. The sequence goes on along the minus strand of CAVWYU010000014.1, from coordinate 61,550 downwards.
GGTTCCCATCTGGCAGACGCAAAAGAAGCGGTTACACAGATCGTTGTCAGGGAATATAAAGTCGTTAAAAAAGCGATTAAAAAGAAACTTGCAAAGAAAAAGTCCGCCCCCAAAAAACAGGCTAAAAAAGTTGTCAAAAAGGCTGTAAAAAAAGTTGCACCAAAAAAAGCTGTAAAAAAAGTTGCAAAAAAAGCCGCGCCTAAGAAAGTTGCAAAAAAATCCGCGCCGAAAAAAGCGGCTTCTAAAAAACCTAAAGGGGTAAAAAAAGCCGCAAAGAAATCGGCATCCAAAGGGAAGAGGAAATAAATATTATCTGAAACCTGTTATAATGCCGGCCTGGCCGTAAAAAGCCCGCGATAGTATTTCCTGTAAGCATACCCCAAAAAAACATTCGGGACCATTAACGTGACGCCCATCAGCCAGCCTGACGGTACCAGGATGGTATGAAACAATAATACATTCAGACTGATCGGGAAAAGTACGACTGCCGAAAATGGAGCATATCGGTTGAAGAGTAAGGACAATCCTCCGAGAATCTGAATGGTCTTCATCATGGGATAGATATAACCCGTGCCCTTGAGTCCGGCGACCAGTGCTCCCGGCTTACCGGTATGGAGCGGCTGATACGGTATGAAACGAAAAAAATAATCGAGGCCGAATACCAGATAAATAAAACCCAGCGCGCAACGGGCTATCAGAACCCAGGTTTTCATCTTCATCCATTTTTGATTTTACTATAATTCATTTATGTAACCGCTACCAGAGCTGTTAAAATTAATCAAACCGTACTCTTCCCGTCAAAAAACATCATATATAAACAGGCTGCAAAAATTATGGGACGACATTTTACCAACGTTGGAAAATGGCCGGCCATCATTCTTCTAAGGGTTTACTCTTATCCTGAATATGGATAATACGATAGTCCCATTCAATACGGCTAAAAAAAGTTACCTTATTATTGCAAAAAGAATCATCATGCCGGATGATCAACACAGAATCAGTGAATTCAAGAAAGTGTTACGGCGATATACGGGTGAAGGAGTGGTAGATCTGGACAAAAATTACCTCCATAAATTTAATGTTCAGATTCACCGGTTCGAAGACGTGTTGCGTAATTCAAGGAGGAATGAACCACCCAACCGGTGGTCCTATCATCGCATAGGCCTGTTAACAGAAGGCAGCGGTGATGTGAAAACCGGTATATTCAGCTACCAGGCAAAAAAAAATACGCTGGCAGTAGTCCCTTCCCGCGTGATCTCTTCCAGCAGTAACTGGGCACCGGATACCAAAGGGTATGTTCTGCTTTTTAACATGGAATTCTTTCTGGAAAATAATTTTTCCCACCACATCATTGGAAACAAAAGGATGCTGACCTCATCGGTGCAACCCTATGTACATCTCACGGATGAGCAGGCAGATGAAGTGTGCCGGATATTTGACAGTATACTGTCTGAAAAAAAGCAGCAGGAACCGGTAAACAACGAATTAATTGCGATCAAAATAGTAGAACTGCTGATCCTGGGCGAACGGTTATTTGAACAGGAACAGCACCTGGAAGAAAATCAGCCGTTTATAGAAAGCATTCGCCGGTTTGTTGATATGCTGGATCAGTATTTTACAAGCGAACATTCTGTTAAATTTTATGCAGAACAATTATCTATGCACCCGAATCACCTGAATGCTTTGATAAAAAAACATACGGGTTTGTCCGCCAAGGAATCCATCCAGAACAGGATTTTACTGGAAATAAAACACCTCCTTCATTCAACACAACTGTCCGTCAAACAAATTTCAGATCAGATGGGATTCAAGGATCCGAATTATTTTACGACATTTTTCAAGCGTGCTGAAAAACTCTCACCCGTAAATTACAGGGCTTCTTTTGATTGAAAAGCGAAGGAGATTCGTTGATTTATGAAGATTTTTTTTAGATAAGAGAGCGACCTTTGCAGCTTCTAATGAAGCCAATTACCATAATTTTTGTCGATGACCATCCTCTGATCAGAAAAGCATGGGCATTTATTCTGAAACATGATCCCCGGTTTAAGTTGATCGCCACCTGCGAGAGTGGAGAAGAGGCGATCGAAAAAACAACACAGCTCTGTCCGGACGTAGTGATTATGGATATTCGTCTGAAAGGGATCAGCGGAATAGAAGCCACCCGGTTAATTCGTAAAAATTGTCCCGGCACACAAATTATTGGTTTGTCTTTTCACAGCCAGCCCCACCATGCCCAGGAGATCATCGAAAATGGAGCCATGGGATATTTGACCAAGCTCTCTAATCCGGAGGAAATTTTTAAAGCCATCCTCGATGTTCAGCAGGGAAAAAGTTATGTCTGCAAAGAGATGGAAGGTAGGTTAGTGATTGCCCCGTTTTGAATCCAATATTTGGTGAAAACTATTCCCGGTCCGCTTGCTGACCGGGATTTTTTTTTGCAGTAGTCATAAACTACCGACTGTCGCGTGTATTCTCCCGGGCAAATGCAACGCTGAAATTCCAGGAGATCATTACAGAATAAAAGACAGGGCATTTCTCTTTTGATGTCGTATAGGTAGATAAGATTTATTATAGTTCCTTTATCTTCCTTTTTAAATTCTTATTTACCTTTCATAAAACCAACCCATTTCAAAAGGCCACACTGAGTATGAAAATGAAATTATTATTCCTGAGTGTATTTCTGGTGAGTTATTCTTATGCCCAGTCTTATCAGGACATACATCGGGAGGCAATTGTGGTGGATACCCACAATGACATCCTGATGAAATCGGTAGATATAGGGGTTGTATTTGACCGTGACCTCACCGGGAAAACACATACTGATTTAGCACGGTGGAAAAAGGGCGGCCTCGACGTTCAATTGTTTTCGGTGTATTGTAACGGCGATACAAAAAACCCCTTTGCTTATGCAAACCGGGAAATGGACAGTCTCGATGCTGTGGTGGCGCGTAACCCGAACAAGATCGTAAAAGTGTCCGGTTACGCAGATATCCTGAAGGCGGTCCGGCAACATAAAATCGCCGCTATGTTTGGCGTAGAGGGTGGTCATATGATAGAAAATGATCTCCATAAACTGGATGCTCTGTATAATCGCGGAGCAAGATATTTAACCTTAACCCATAATATCGCACCTGCCTGGGCCACGAGTGCGGCGGATGAAACGTCCAACCCAAACCTGGCCCACAAGGGACTCACTGATTTTGGCAGGGAGGTCGTACAGCGAATGAACCAACTGGGAATGATCATAGACGTTAGCCATGTAGGCGATCAGACTTTCTGGGATGTAATCAGTCTGACAACAAAGCCCATTATCGCTTCGCATAGTTCAGTATACACGCTGTCGCCGCACCGGCGCAATCTGAAAGATGATCAGATAAAAGCAATCGCAAAAAACGGAGGTGTGATACAGGTAAATTTTAATCCGGAGTTTATCGACAGCACTTTTAAGAATAAGGAAATCACGTTTCTGAATAGACATGCAGAAGAAAAAGATTCTCTTGTTAGTAGCGGCATGGAAGATTTTTACGCTGTAGACTATCTGTATCGTGAATATCCCGCAGAAACAAATCCGATGCGGCCACCTTTATCTATGCTGATCCGCCATATTCAATATATCATTCAATTGGTAGGTGTTGACTATGTGGGTTTGGGTTCGGACTTTGACGGAATCAATATTACACCACAACAACTGGATGATGTGACGGCTTATCCATTGATCACAAAAGCACTGGTCGAAAAAGGGTATAGTAAGAAAGATATCACCAAAATTCTCGGAGGCAATTTTTTAAGAGTCTTAAAAGCAAATGAGGTTAAATAAAATCATATCTGTTTTTATTCTGACGATGATGTCTTTCGGTGTCCTTGCGCAGAAGAAAGCGCCTGATGTAGTATTGTCTAAAATACAAGATCAAAAACCCAGGAACATCATTTTTATTTTAACCGATGATCATCGCTATGATTTTATGGGATTTACCGGCAGGGTATCCTGGCTGAAAACACCCAATATGGATAGGTTGTATAAAGAAGGCGCCTGGTTCAAAAATGCTTTTGTAACAACTTCCTTATGTTCGCCCAGCCGTGCTTCCATCCTCACGGGATCCTATTCACATGTGCATACCATCGTTGATAATGAAGCGCCTGAACCACCTGGTCTGATCTATTTCCCGCAATACCTTCAAAAAGCGGGTTATCAGACTTCGTTCTTTGGTAAATGGCATATGGGAAATGAAGATGACAAGCCCCGTGCCGGTTTCGATCACTGGGAGAGTTTCAAAGGGCAGGGTGTTTATTATAATCCCTCATTGAATATCGATGGTAAAGAAGTGGAATACAAAGATTCCGCATACATCACAGAGCTGTTAACGGATCACGCAATCACCTGGTTGAAAAACAGGAATAAATCAATGCCTTTCTTTTTATATCTCTCACATAAAGCGGTGCATGCACCCTTTGAACCCGCGAGACGATACAGGGGACTATATAAAAATCTCGACTATCTGTTGCCATCAACGTATTATCAGACATTAAATGATGATTATAAAAAATTGGGATGGCCCGAGTGGGTAAAACAACAACGATACAGCTGGCATGGCGTCGACTATATGTATCATTCGCATATTACCATCAATGAACTGGTGCGTTCCTATTGTGAAACATTAATGTCTGTGGATGAAAGTATCGGTGAGGTGATGGACTATCTGAAAAAAGAAGGGCTCGACAAAAACACACTCATCATTTATATGGGCGACAATGGATTTGCTTTTGGCGAACATGGACTGATCGACAAGCGTACGTTTTATGAAGAATCGGTAAAAGTGCCGCTCCTTGCCTATTGTCCCGAATTATTCAGTGGTGGACAAACCGTACATAAAATGGTGCAGAATATTGATATCGCACCAACTATTTTGCAAATCGCCGGATTGGTAAAACCAGCAGGCATGCCCGGCAAATCTTTTATTCCATTGCTAAAAGGCGACTCCACAATGTGGCGGGATAAAATATTTTACGAATATTTTTGGGAGTACGATTTCCCGATGACACCGACAACCTACGGTGTGCGCACGGATAAATATAAATACATTCATTATATGGGTATCTGGGATACCAATGAATTGTATGACCTCGAAAAAGATCCGGACGAAACCACCAACCTGATCGCCCGTCCCGAATATGCCGACACGATAAAAAAACTCTCCGGTTATTTATTTGACTGGCTTCAGCAAACCGGTGGCATGCAGATACCGCTGAAACGAACGATCAAACATCCATCCGGTGATTACCGACACCCGGATAATTATTAGTTATTAGTTGTTAGTTATTAGTTATTATTTAATATAAACTAACAACTAACAACTAATATCTGTTACCAAGGTATTCCGCCAACGCCTCAATATGATCTGTATTGATATAATCAACCTGCAGTTTGATCAGCTGAGTCCAGGCATTGCTGAAATCAGGAGCATTCCAGAGACGAACACGAATGCCCTCCTGATGTGCCTGCATCTATCCGGGAGGTTAGTTTTTTAGTGTCCCCGGCAGGAATTTCTCCATCGCCACGCCACGTAGAATAATATTTAAAATCATCACTCAGCATTTTTATTCTGACCAGTTGATCTTTTGTATAGGTCCTGGACAGTACACCGTCAAACCAGATATAATCCGGATAGTGTTTAAAAGAATCCGGGTCCGGTCTGTTGCCCGTGATGACAAGAAAGATATGACGGTTATGGATAATCGCTGGAAATTGCTCCAGTAAAATAATCAGCTTCCCGAGCGTTTCGACAGAATCTGTTTTAATATCTATCAGCAACTGGAGCCAGCGCGAACTGTCCTTGTATGGATATCCGCCGTTTTTACGCAAACAGGAATCAATATTTTCAAGATAGAGTTTCCTGAATGACCGGTTATAGGAAAGTTCTTTTTCATCATGGGCAACAATCAGTTCGGAGTTCCGGAGGAATATATCTGCTTCAATAGAGCCGAATGATTCGTTATAGGCCATCAGGAACGGGATTTTTTGCTCATAGTCATTATGAGAATGTGCATTTTGTGTTGTGTAATGAATTGTCTGGCCGCGCAGGATGGAAGCCGACAGGCAAAGAAATATAAGAAAGAAAACACGCTTTATTCTGGGGAGATATACCGGATTCGTCATCATAACGCGTTTACAATCCATTCTATTTATTCTCGTTGATCACCATCGTATCTGTCCACCTGTCCTGCCATGGGTTACTGGGATTGCCAAATGCACTGAACACACAAAAAGGAACCGCTCTGCTAAACCCGCGTTCAAATGCTTTGGCCGTCGTAATTTGACTTCCGTCCATGTTAACAGCCTTGGTTTTTGTAATGAGTTTACCAAGGGATTTTCCATGAAACAGGGCTTCGACTGCAGACATGTATACGGCATATAAAAGAAGGGTGATTAATCTGTCGAGTAATCCAAAGTCAGATCGGTCATTGGTTACTATCCCGGCAAAAGTTGGCGACACCATGGCAAGTATGAATCCCAACAGGAAGAGAAGGATATAAAAAAGAACCAGGTCGATAAGGTAATTCGCCAGTCGCTTTCCGGCACTGGATCTTTCATAAAATTCTTCGAATATGGACGGGTCTTCGGGAGTTTGTTCGATGTGCATTTTGGTTGGGGTTTATGACGGTCGTGTATAAGATATAAAAAATAATACAAAAGGTATAATACGCGCAAATACATGAAAACCACCTGATATTCACCCCGGGGAACTCATGTGTCGATCTTTTGCTGATCTGAATCGGACGAGGATGGCCTTCATTGACAAGAGGGAATTATAATTGAAACATGTTTTTATCCAAACAGACGGATAAATAGGATAACAGAAATCTTCGAAGGTAAATGCAGGGAATAATTCGGATCTTCAGGAAAGAAAAAGGCCGCCAGGCTTAAACCCTTTCTACGGATACATGAAATCGCCATTATTCCTGGCAATTGTGACTATGCTTTTCTTCGGCTCTTACCAGTCTGCCGATGGTCAGAACAGGGCGATCGATTCCCTGAAAAATGTGCTGCAACAACAAAAACCGGATACCAACAAGGCTTTAACCTATGTAAGGCTCAGTGAACAATATGTGCTGATCGTGGATACGGTTTCTATATTTATTTATGCGGATTCTGCATTATCCCTCGCAAGGAAATTAGATTTTAAAAGGATTGAAGCAAGCGCCATTGAGAACCGGGGATATGGATATATGGCGGTTAAAAAATTTGACAGCGCAAAAAAAGATTATTACACCTCTCTGGAATTGCGTCAGAAAAGTGGCAATAAACCCGGAACGGCACAGTCCTATTATTCGATTGGACATTACTACCGTGCATTGGATAGTTTACCGGAGGCACTGGAAAGTTATTATCATGCTTTAGAAGTCTTTGAAGAAACGGGCAACAAAAGAGGAACCGGCGGTGTCAGAAATATCCTTAGCCAGATTTATCTCAACCAGGGTAATGATTCTGACGCATTGGCAAACGCCCAAATGGCTTCCAAAATACAGTACGAAAATGGAAACTATTCCGGTGCAGCCAATTCAGATCTGGTGATGGGCAATATTGAATTCAACCGGGGCCGGTTTGACACGGCGCTTCAATATTATCAGCAGGCCATTCAAATGCTGATTCCGGCTGGTCTTTTACAATCGAATTCCGGTGAAATTTATACGAAAATGGGAGATGTTTACCAGAGAAAAGGAGAACTTGCTTTTTCCAAAGGTAACCGGGACGAAGGGCTACAGAAATACGGCCAGGCAATGGATATGTACGATAGCGCCGGAAAAGTATTTAATCGAAGTAACTATAGTTCTTCCAGAATTTTTATAGGCAATAATTATAAAACTGCCCTGGTCCCATTGGGGATCCGTATCGCAAAAATTGATATTCAGTTTAAGCAATATTTGAAGGCAAGGAAATTATTGGATGATTTTTTTAAGCAGCCTAAAAATGTAATCGACGAAACAGATCTGGGCGATGCTTTTGCAAGCCTTGCGGTTTTAGACAGCGCCGAAGGTAATTACAGGGAAGCCTTCCAGGCATATAAGGCATTTATCAGAAACCGGGATAGCATATACAATGTCAGAAACAATAAGAGACTGATTCGTATACAAATGCAGCATGAGTATAATGTACGAGAGACCGAAGCCGCAGCTTTGCAGTCAAAAAAAGATGCGGAAGCCCGCGAGACAAAAAATAAACAGGACCTGGCCATCCTTGCATTAGTGATTTTGATCCTCGCGATATTAACGATCACCGTCATCCAGATAAGAAATAATAGGGCAAAGCAAAAAGCAAACAAACTCCTGCAAATTGCCCTGGCTGATTTGAAATCTACACAAACCCAACTCATTCAAACGGAAAAACTGGCTTCTCTGGGAGAACTGACGGCCGGTATTGCCCATGAAATTCAAAACCCGCTGAATTTTGTAAATAATTTTTCAGAAATAAACAACGATCTTTTATTGGAACTGGTGGACGAGACGGAAAAAGGGAATATGAGTGAAGTAAAAGCAATTGCTTTGAATGTGATAGACAATGAACAAAAAATACTCCGGCATGGTAAACGTGCGGACGCGATTGTGAAAGGAATGCTTCAGCATTCACAATCAGGAACCGGGGTCCGGGAATCAACAAATATTAATGTGCTGGCTGATGAATACCTGCGGCTTGCCTACCATGGTCTTCGTTCGAAGGATAAAACATTTAATGTAGTAATGAAGACCAGCTATTCAGATAATGTTGGAATGATCAATATCATTCCGGCCGAAATAGGCCGGGTATTGCTCAATCTGTATAATAATGCGTTCTATGCTGTAAATGAAAAAGTGAAGGAGGGGATGGCGGATTATGAACCGGTCGTACTGGTGACTACAGGGAAGATGGACCAAAAAGTGGAAGTCAGGGTAAAAGATAACGGGAATGGTATTCCTTCCGGCCTGTTAAATAAAATATTTCAGCCTTTCTTTACAACAAAACCCACCGGGCAGGGAACCGGACTGGGTTTGTCATTGAGCTATGATATCATCAAAGCCCATGGCGGCGAATTGAAAGTAGAATCCCGGGTAGGACAGGGGGCCGAATTTATAGTGATGCTTCCCATTGTATGAATTTTATCATTAATTTTATCAACTCTGTTTTTTCCCGCTCCCTGTCAAAATAAACCAGCTATTTATCACCTTAAAATAATTCTTTATGAGAAAGTTGTTATTTCTATGCGCCGCCTTCCTGGTCACATCCTTTACATCCATTAGTCCAACGCTTACGGACAAAGAAAGAAAGGATGCCATTGAACAGTTGTCAAAAACAGAACTGGGTGTCTTTAATTCCCTGAAGGGACTGAGTGACGCACAACTAAACTTTAAACCGGCCCCCGATAAATGGAGCATTTCAGATTGTATAAAGCACATAGCAACGACGGAAATGTTCCTCTGGCAGATGACAAACACAGCACTGAAGCAACCCGCCGATTCCTCCAAACGCAGCGCGATAAAAGTGACCGACGATCAGGTATTACAGATGGTTGCAAGCCGGGATAAGAAAATCAAAACCGCGCCGCCGCTGGAACCACAGAATAGCTCTTTTAAGTCCTGCCCGGATGCTTTGTCCGGATTCTATGACAGCAGGAAAATGCTGAAAGATTTTGTGGCAAATACCAATGATGACCTGAGGGATCATGTGGTCGTGTTGCCGTTCGGTTCCTTTGATAGTTATCAGATGATCCTGTTCATATCCGCCCATAGTAACCGGCATACGCAGCAGATCGATGAAGTGAAAGCGGATCCGAATTTCCCGAAGAATTAAAAGTCCCGGGAGTCACGTGATTTTCTATAAAAAAATGCCAGACAGTTACCTGGGAATAAAACCCATGTAATGTCTGGTATTTCATTGCGATGAAAGGGCATTACTCTCCATCCACTACGGCCCTGTCCTCCTTTCTCTTTCCCCATTGTTTTCCCTGCGCGCCATCCATCTTAACGATTTTCGGAATGAACTTCCCAACCACATCAATCAATAGTTTTTGGGACCTCATCACTTCTTCAATATCCTTATAAGCCTGCGGGGCTTCATCTAATCCGCCACCAATAAGCTTCACGCCGTTTTTCTCCAGTATTTCCCTTAGCAAATGATGGGTAATGGATTTGATCGCATTTGTTCTGCTCATTTTTCTTCCGGCTCCGTGTGCAGCAGAAGATAAAGAAGCGGCCTGTCCTTTTCCCTTCACAATATATCCCGGAGCGGTCATGGATCCGGGAATCATACCAAGTACATCTTTACCGGCCGGTGTTGCCCCTTTTCTGTGAACAATCAGTTCCCTTCCCTGATGGATTTCCTTCCATGCGAAATTGTGATGATTCTCCACCATTTTTAACGGTTGTCTGCCGAGCTGTACAGCAATCTTTTCGTGGATCACATGATGACAGGCAGACGCATAATCACCAGCCAGATTCATCGCCATCCAGTATTCGATTCCCTCCTGTTCATCCAATGTGAGCCAGGCAAGATTGACTGCATCTCCTGGAAGTTTTCTTTTATCCCGGGCGATCCGTGTATAATGATTGGCGATGTTAGCACCCAATCCTCTGGAACCGGAATGAGACAAAAGCCCCAGATAATTTCCAGGCGCGAGTCCAAGCTGATCATCCGGTTCAGTAATCTCCACTCTCCCGAATTCAACGAAGTGATTGCCGGAACCAGATGATCCCAGTTGCCTGGCTGCTTTTCCCTGCAATCTTTTCAACAGATCGATTTCGTTAAATTCTTTTCTGTCAATCACAGCATGTGATGTCGGATGATCGAAATGTCTTCCGCTTCCAAATAAAGTCGCCTCATTCAGTTCCCGGGTAAAGTACTGTTCTTTCTGAACCAGATCTTTTGGATCGATGTCAAATATGGAAAGACACATCCGGCAGCCAATGTCCACGCCTACGCCATAGGGGATCACGGCATTTTCAGTTGCGAGCACACCGCCAATGGGTAATCCATAACCGGCATGCGCATCAGGCATTAAAGCGCCGGCAACAGAAACCGGTAGTTTCGCTGCCTGATGCATCTGATGCATGGCGCTCTGTTCGATTTGTTCCGAACCAAATACATCGAAATGTATTCCGGCTTCATTCAACCGGATAGTAAAATCATTCCTGATTTCTTTTGGGATCAATTGTTCTGCAATCAATGCCAGCACCGCATCACCCATATATTCGACGGGTGCACTCAGTACATTTTTTAAAATATTCATCACTTCCTCCTTTTCAACATATTTATAATTCTTCTCCATAAGATGCATCGCCAGACTGATCACGGGTCCCTCCGGATAACCGATGGCTCTCAATTCTTTTCCCGATAACTTTAGCTTTCCCATTTTATTCATTTTAATTTTCCACATGATGTCTCCTGAATCCGATGACTTCGATCGAACGTTGATTTTGGGTCTTCTCATGTTGCCCTGCAATATCAGCAATGGTCATGGGACGGTTAATGATCGTACTAAAACCCAGATGATTGCTTAGCTTCTGACTTTTTGCCACACTCAGTTTTCCGAATTCATATTGAGCAATCAGCCGCCCCTTCCGAAGCAACGCATTGTCAATCATCGTCAGCGGACTATTGAATGTACAAATCAACTGTATGTTCAGACAATCAGCCATCAATCCGTCAGAAAGGTTCAGCAGGTCTGATACAGCAGAACCAGCATCCAGTTTTCTGTCCATGATAATGTTTTCGGCATCTTCGATGATCAGAACCGAATCCGGATTTTCAATCAGCAGCTCTACAAAATCCGGATTCAGTAATCCGGAAGCCACGGCAGGGGATATAAATAAGATCTTTTTTTTAATCCTGCCGATAAGATGCCGCAGATAAGTGGTCTTGCCGGTTCCCGGTAATCCGTGTAGTAAAACGATTCCTTTGTCTTTTTTCTGACCCAGTCTTTTTCTGATCAGTTCGTCTGTTTCACTGAAATCATTTTCATAGTACAGGTCCAGGTCGAGTTTCGTTTTTTTGATTTCCATACTTTTCAGTTCGAAACCACCGGATGTTCTGATAATCAGATTCATCTCGCGTGGTTGTCGTTTTTGCTTTTCCTTAAACTGACTAACTATATGATCTACTTCTTCCAGAAACTCAGATTGCTGATTGTTATGCAGAACCTGGCAATAATTTTCATCAAATTCCAAAAGACAATGATTATCCAGGATGATGATGGTTGTATCAAACTGAAACTTTTTCTTTTTATGATTAAACCACCGGTACTGATGTGTATTTACAATCCGCTGGCTGAATTTTTCTTTGATGGCATTGAATGCCTTTTCACCGTCAATTTTATTTCTGAAATGCAGACTCGGCACTTCATTAAAATGATACAGATATAAGGTATTCGAGTCTAGAAAACGACTATCGAACACCTTGTTCATGCTGATTACTTTTTGTTGTTCTATATTTTCCATCTTGCGGTACAGGCATGAAATGGCCTGCTCATGTATAAATGATTTTTAAATCTGTGTTTCAGCGGCGAAATGTTATGAAACAAAAAACCCCGCAAACTCTTGCGGGGCCTGATTTATATAGAAAGGTTGATATCAATCCATACTGTGCGCCGCAATCGGAAGAACCATTTTCTGGCCAATCCATGATTTTGAAACGATATAATTTTTTATCCGGCGCATTTTAATTTTATTGCTTCGCAAAGATGGAATAATTATTTTGAAGATTAAAATTAATTTGAAAATAAATTTTCCGTTGATTGTTTTTGACTTCAGGAAGGTCTAAACAAACACAAACTTCGAAGCATCCAGAATCTTTTCCCCGTCAAAACGATAGGCAGTCAGGAAACCATGTTTCGCAACGCTGTAATCCAGGCAGCAGATATTACCCCGGTAGAGCATGGGATTTCCTTTCAGCCAGTAATGCCCAAAGAAAATAGGAATATTATCCGGCTTATAAAAATCGAGGCTTTTAAAGACTGAAATGTCAACAGGTGAATCTTCAAAATTTTCCAGTGGTTCAATACTGATCTGCTGGTAAGTCGAACCCGAGGGATCTTCCCACCATTTGATACGCATATCCCTTCGTTCCGTGCCGTCCTTATCCGTGAATGAATGACCCTTCGGCAATTTGATTTCCTTGCCCTTTAGGACTGTTTCGATCGCGTCATAAAATGGCGATCCTTTCACGACAGACTGCTCGAGCAGCTCATCGGTCATTTTGGATTGAAAAAGGTGGTCGCGCAGGAAACGGATACTGGTATTATCCCAGGCTGCGTGTACTGCCCTGAAACTGGTGGTTTCATAAAACAGAGGGAGCGTCTTAAACCATTTCAGATAGTCATCATATTCATCCTGTTTATTCTGAAACTGTTTCAGCGTTTCATAATGCTGCAGGATATTTTTTATGGAATGCTTTCTCAGATGGCCGCCGGATTTACTTTTTGCATGAAAACAAAGTGCATTGTATTCGTGGTTACCCATCAGGGCGATCGCAGATTGATTTTCCACCATCGACCGTACTATTTTCAGGGTCTTCCTGATTTTCGGGCCACGGTCAATATAATCGCCTACGAAAAATGCTTGCCTGTCGGCGTGAGCATACGCATTTCCCTTTACCGTATAACCCAGTTTTACCAGCAATTCTTCCAGCTTATCGGCATGACCATGTATGTCACCTATAAAATCGTACATAATTATGGTTTAGATCCATTTTCAAACAAAGTAGACGTTTCAAACAACGTGAATTGCATTCCGGACGGGTCTTCCAGTCGCCTTACTTTACTCCAGGGAGCTTGTTTGACATCTGCCAGGGCAATGGCACCGCCTGCAATAAATTTTTCCGAGGCATCCTCAATATTTTCTCCAATATTGAGCGCCAGTCTGACGGAACCTGCAACCCGTCTGCCCACTTCAATATCATCAATGCTGGCGGCATCTGTACGGTCAATCAGTTCCAGAGAAGCCCGTCCCGCCTCCAGAATGATTCCATTGCCCGTGGTCTCGTCCTGCCATTCTTTAGAAGTTTCCAGGCCAGCCACATCCCGGTAAAATCGTATAATTTCCTCCAGGTTATCTACCGTGAGGATAATTCTTAATTCTTTTACTTTCATGATTTGATATTATGGTGTCCGCATTTCAATCTTCCTAAGTTAATATGTTTGACGTCAAATAGCTGTAAAGGCTTCCTGAACAAGACAAAAAACTTTTAGTAACCCCGGTAAAAAGCACGCCCTTACCTGGGATCAACCACACGGAAAAAGACGTATATTCATTTGATAAATTCAAAAACATGATGACCGCTCCCACAACAACCAAAATAAAGACTGGAACCGGTTATAGTCAAAATGAAAACTCCTTTGAGGCTGGTGTCGAAATAGCAAATAAAGCCATGAAGGATAACAGTCTCTCTGATGAAACGTTGTTTCTTTTATTTGCAACACCCCAGCATAAAATGGATATGATAATGAACGGTATCAGATCGGTCATGGGCGACAATCCAAAATTCCTTGGATGCACGACTACCGGGATAGTTACCAATCAATTTCTTTCCTATTCCGGCGCCCTGGCGGGTGGTGCTTTTATTTCTTCCGAAACCCCATTCTTTGAGTTATTTTATGAGGGATCGATAAAAGATAATGAATGGGAAGCAGGTAAAAATCTTGCAAAACAAATCCGTGAATCCAATACATCCATAGATTCACCGGTCTTATTATTTTATGACTCCGTGAAAGTGACCTCAGTGGAGGGAAATATAGCGCTCAGTGTCGCAACAACTATTCTAAATGGATTTTATTCTTATTATAAACATTGGCCAACCATGGCCGGTATGGGTGCGGTGGGTGAGATAAACCTGATGTATCCCTGCGCGGCTTGGGCAAATGAAAAGATCTCCAGGCATGGGATGGCAGCAGCTACCATACAGGGCCCTGTACAGATGGACACCATTATCATGCACGGCACCAAACCCGTTGGCGCCTATCATACGATCACAAAAGCAGAGGATAATATTATTTATGAGATGGACGGGAAGCCGGCTTTGGATTTTGTACATGGTCTGTTGGGCGGCACGGTTCCATGGGAAGAGTTTCCGTTGCTTGTGACTTTGGGCGTAAACAATGGAGATAAGTTCGGTGAATACAGGGAAGAAAATTATGCCAGCAGACTATGCCTGGCGATCGACCAGGAAAAAAGATCCCTGATCATGTTTGAAAATGACCTCACCGAAGGATCAGAAGTACAATTGATGCGCAGAAATATTGATTTCAGATATATTCAACCACAGGTCGATAAATTGATGGCTAAGATCGGTGACAGAAAACCCCTGCTTGCACTATACATAGATTGCCTGGGACGGGTGAGCGGTTATTCCGGCATAGCGGAAGAAGAATCTCTCCATGTGATAAAGGCGTTGGGTGATATTCCGTTCTTTGGCTGTTTCTCAGGTGTTGAAATTGCAAACGTCGGGCCCGCTGCAAAAGCACTGGACTGGACGGGTGTACTCTGTTTATTTAGTCAGGAATAAAGGATTTTTACATGGAAGAAAGCGCTGATCGCAAGAGTAATATTCAGCAGGAATTGGAATATTACAAGAAGCTGATGGATCAGATGTCGGGCCAGAGCCTGCAAAATGATTTCACCATTTCTTCCCTGAATCATCAGCTGAAACAAAAAAAAGAAGCCTTTTCGATTCTGACTACTTTACAAAGAGAATTTTTAGTCACAACGCCACTCCCCGTCATTTTTGATAAAACAGTAAAAGCGATCAATGCTCAGCTGGGTATGGATCATACGTTGATACTTTTGCCGGATCCCAATAACAATTCTTACCGGGCGGAACACTGGTATGGCTTTCAGACAGATCAAATACCGGTTCTTGAAAAAGCGGAAATAGAAATACAATCCTCATTTTTCAAATCGGGTCAGCATGTACTGTTTAATAAATCATCAGACAAAAACGAATTCAATGCCTGTATTCAAAAAACTTTTTTAGTAACCTGGTTTGTGGGTGTTCCGGTCATTCTGGACGAAACTCCGGTCGGTGTTATCCTGACCGGTCGTAAATATGAACGACCCCCTTTCGTGCCTCCGCTGAATGAAGGTGATGCAGATACATTGATGGCCATTGCCGGATTGATCAGCATGGTTATTCAAAACAAAAAGATGATGCAGTTGAGGTTGCAGAAGGCAGAAGTTGAAAAACAAAAAGAAGCCATCTCAGAACAACGGGATCAGCTCGAACAGACCCTGCACGAGTTAAGAAAAACGCAGGCCTTACTGGTACAAAGAGAAAAAATGGCTTCCCTGGGAGAACTGACAGCAGGCATAGCCCATGAAATCCAAAATCCTCTAAATTTTGTCAATAATTTTTCAGATATCAATACGGAGTTACTCGGGGAGATGGAACATGAAATGGATAAGGGTAACCTGGCTGACGCAAAAGCCATTGCAAATGATATCAGGGAGAATGAAAAAAAGATTACACACCATGGCAAACGGGCAGACGCCATTGTAAAGAGTATGCTGCAGCACAGCCATGTAAGTAACGGGGCGAAACAACCAACGGATATCAATTCATTGGCCGATGAATACCTGCAGCTCGCGTTCCACGGCCTCCGTGCTAAAGACAAATCGTTTAATGCAACATTGAAAACGGACTATGATAAAAGTATTGGGAACATCCATATCGTTCCCCAGGATATAGGACGGGTTCTTTTGAATGTATATAATAATGCGTTCTATGTTGTGGCGGAAAAAAGAAATCGTCAGCCGGAGAATTATAAGCCGACCGTTTCGGTAATGACCAAAAGATCCGGCGATCATGTTCTGATTTCAGTAAAAGATAATGGCGATGGCATTCCCTCAAAAGTATTGGACAAAATATTTCAGCCATTTTTTACCACAAAGCCTACGGGTCAGGGAACAGGTTTGGGTTTGTCTCTCAGTTACGATATTATCAAAGCACACGGGGGAGAATTAAAAGTTGAAACAAAAGAAGGCGAGGGATCAGAATTTATTGTACAGATTCCGATTGTATAATTTGTACCCTGCTTCGAAAAGAATTCTATGGCAATGTCATTCCTACCGCGACCTCACAAATATTCTGGACCCATACCCAAGACTATTGGAAGTATAATAGACGGGCACACCATTTTTATAATACCTCGGCGTGCCCTTCGCACTTCCGGGAGAATTACTGATCACGGAAACATACACATCAGATCCATGTACGGCGAATCCCTGAATACTGTCAGAGAATCCTGATTCTGTAACATGGGTTGCAACACCGTTTTTCCAGACGACCACGGAAAAAGTACCCGTATTTTGATTTACATTTCCCCCCACCTGGTAACCTGCCATATAAGAGGTGCCGTTGACAACGGAAATAAAATATATTCTGCTAAAAGATAAACTGTCCGACATGTAATAGGGAACATTGTTCTTCCAGCAGGTTGCTATTTCGGTAGAATCCGTATAATCATACACGCTGCCAACCGCATATACATCAGCTCCGTCTACAGCGATTCCGTAGGCATGCCCGGGATAAATAGCGATGGGCAATTGATTGGCGATTCCGTTTAACCAGTATACGGCATTGGAATGCATACCCGTATTGGATCCGGGAACATACAAATCCGCGCCATTCGCATATATGGAAGTCAGTCCCGGTTGGTTGGAAGTAAACATTTCAGAATAGAAATCGGTGTTTTGATAAAGATCCCCCGGCTGGCTGCCGGTTTGCAATTGAAGGAAGCTAAATACATCTGACCCGACAATGGCTATCGATACGGGTAAAACCGAATCTGCTATCGCGAGAAAATTAAACTGGCCGTTTTTCCAGTAACCAATAGAATCATTGATTTGTCCCAGGACATAAATATCATTTCCGGAAAATGCCATGTCGGCACCCAATGGATTTGAACCGGTGGCTAAAGAAACAAACTGGCTGTTTTTATAATAGCCAACCTGGTCGGTGGTTTGACCCACTATGTAGACATCTTCGGTGGTGTCTTTTGCAGCAGGTGGCGTCACGACATTCACAACCGGTGGAAGCGGCGGATCCGGTTTCATGTCCGATTTGCTGCAACTGGCAAGCAAACCGAGCCCAATGAATAGGACGGGTAATTTCATTAAGATTAGGGTTTAGGGGGGCTTTCAGGGAGGGTAGGATATGTAAACGTTATAATATCCGGATTTATTATTATTTCCTAAGTATAATTACTTAGCAGAATGAAAAAGGATCATTATTTCCGCGGGTGAATCAATCTGGAGGCATGGTAAACGCCTATTTCAATGTTAGATAATCCGCCGATTCGCCGATTTGCTTTATTTTGAATTCCGGTTTCAAATAACAAATTCAAATGCCCAATAAAGTTTCCACAAATGTTTATACAACGAACCCAAACGGGATCGCGGTCGTTATCATTTTTATCATTGGCCTGGGCATTTTTATTTTTCATTTGATATCCATGTCAACGCTGGAAATTGGAATAGTCGGTTCCATTTTTTTAGCCGTATATCTTTACATCCGGTATAGTGATAACCCAAGATGGCGGATGCAGGTATGGGACGATCGAAAATTAATATTTTCCAGCGACGCCATTGATTTTGGCGATAGTCATTATCCGGTAAGCGAAATGGAAACCGCCGCGATATTTCTGGATTCTTTTGATGGGTTTGAATTTCGGGGTCTTAGAACTGCCGGGGCAGGATCTTCAGGAAGTCTGACGGTAGATCGAAAAACAGATGGTGACAATAACAAGATATCATTCCGGCATAACGGAGAAGTGGAGGATTTTACATTTTATCTCGCCAACTATGAGAAGTTCGGGATTTTCCAGGCAGTCATAAATGATTGGAGTGCCCGGGGTGTTAATGTGGTGTTGAAACAAACCTATGATGACGATTTCATCAAAACTGAGATGGCATATTTCAATACGCCGACTTCATCCTTAAATGTTTTCCATAATTAGACTGAATTTTATCTCGCTCCTTAATGAAGTATAAAAGACTTTTAAGTGTTTTCATTTTGTTGTTGGCAATAAATTTTTTGCCGGGCTTCGTAATTTGGATACCTCAAGGTTTTTTTTTTAATTTGAGTTCATTTCGTAGGCCGGTATTCCAAATAATCGTGTTACTGGTGTCCTTGCCCTTTTTAATCAAATGGTATCGTTGGCTACACAGAAATTGGTTTAGTGATCATGATAAGGAACCTGTCATTTTATTTGCGCTTGCAGGACTGTGTTGGGTTATGTCATATATAATATATGGAAATAATACCCTGGACATTCACTTTCACGACACTTATTATATCATAACATCTTTGGTTCTCATGTTTTATGTTTTGATCATTTTTTGTATATTTTCAATTTTTTATTATCTATGCCCTGTAATTTTCAAACGCCATTTGAATATAAAACTTTCCCGCATACATTTCTGGCTAACTTATATAGGCCTGGATCTTTTGATGGGAAAAAGGAACACGGAAGATGTACTTTTTGCCCCTCGTCGTCATGTTGAGTATAGTGGATGGACTTCATTCAATCTAATGTTATACCTCGATAAATTAGTTTTAGCAAGTTTAATTCTGGTTGTAATTTCTCAATTTTTATTCCTGTTTAACATAATATATTCCTTTTTTAATAAGGCGAAATAATTAGGAATGCACCCGACGAATAAAAAAAACTCGTTTTATAGTAAAACTTCAATTTTTGTATACAGTTTTCTATTGACAGGGGTAGCAGGTGGTTTAATGCTCGGATATAACTTGAAAAAAGTGGGAAGGTAGATTTGTCTTTCCCCAACTCCTTGTCACTTTATTAACTAACCTATTATTACATCTCATTATAGAAGGCGTCTATAGGCCGCAGCGGTGGCGGACTTGGAATCTGAATAAGACCATTGGCTGGGATTGGGATATCAGCAATTACCTGTGGTGGATGAATGACATATTCCAATTTTTTCTGGCAAATATTATTGTAGGTTTTGTATTGGTTTCTTATGTCTGGAAAGAACATTTATCAGAATTTCCAATTTATGAGCACAAAAAAACCTGGATTCCTTCGGTTATTACAATACTATTATATGCAAGTATGCTTTTACTTTATTTCTTCTTGGTTGTTGGATCGCTTTTGAGATAGGGATTTTCATCAGTGACAATTTATTTTGATGGAGCTAATACTTCATGCTGGTCTATCGTTGATTTCACATTAACCACACTTGAATTTGATTTCGAAGGGGAAAATCATACATTATGATCGAAAACTCGGTTTGTAATGTAGCATCATTTCTTCTCCAGTATCAGCACGATCTTATTAAAATCCGAAGAGGTGTTTATAATCTTTCTGAAGTCTTCATACTGACTCAGGGGATAACGGGTTTTCCGGTAGTCTTCCATGATGTCGATCGTCAGCACATTTCCATTCAGCGTATAGTCCGATACAAATCCCATCGTCTGCACGCCATTCTCCTGGTAAACCTGTTTCAGTTTCAGATCATCGGGATTTCGCACCTGGTATCCATCCGGAATCGTGAGCACTATTTTCCTATGTTCAACCTGCGGATATTCCACAGCGATCGGCAACTGCCTGTCCTTCTCCTGGTACATTTCAACCTGGGGTCCGATCACCAGTCCTACTTTCAACAATATTTTATTACCGGCTCTTTCGATCAGGTCTCCGGATTTTGCTTTGATATTCAGGATAAAGGGTTTGCCGGCATTCCCGTCTTCAAACGCGCGGTTCTCAATGGATGATGAGAGAATGGTCTCCGTTCCGAGCGCATTTTTTGAAAATTCTTTGATGGCATCCCTCTCCTGGTCCGGCGTCAGAAAATCAAATCCATAGCGGAAGCCGGGCGCCGCATAACCACCAAATATAAATTTCATATCCATGATCAGACTGTCCGCAGAGGCGTTCACCGAGAGATTGCTTTCCAGGCTCGTACACGACGCTTGATAGTCTTCCAGAGGTATATATTTTATTTCGGCAATGGCAGAGCTCATCGTGCCAATCGAAATGTTTTTACAGAACACGGCATTTGCATCACCCCAGGAAGGAAATATCCATGGATAACGGAACTGGATTTTTGTCGGCACCAGGAAATGGTGCAGGCCTGGAAAGTAAAACATCTGGTTCGAAACGTTATTCCAGTTTTCCAGATTCTTGTCCAGCTCTTCATCGTCGCGGTCTCCCGCAAGTACAAACTGGTAATTAATATCCAGCGTTTTGTAAATGGATCCATACAGCCGCATCAGGCCCATCACCTCAGCGACCCGCGTTTTCAGAATCGTTTCAATGGCGTCCACATCTTTTCCTTCCAGGTCCTTCCGGTAACTGATATTTTTTTTGATATAGTTTTCTACGGCCACTACTTTCATCGAATCGGTCTTCAGCTGATCCCAGTGATTGTCGGCAATCAGCTGGGAAACTTTCTTTATTTCTTTTTCTGAATACACACCATAGGCCGTAAAAATTCTTTTCGCATATTCATTCCAGGTAAACATCCGTTCTCCCGGATGCGTTGCATTGTTATAGGAGAGTTTGTATTCAACACGCGCCCGGTTCACCTCATAGGAAGAATATTTTTCTTCTTCCAGTCCGCTGATGTCGGTATAGTGCAGGCTCAGTCTTGTCTTCGTGCCATGCAGGGTGTCGGTCACTACGTCCGATTTACACCGGATGGATTTGGTATCAAATACCAGTCGGCTGGGAGAAATGATTTCCACAACAGATTCCATCACCGGAAACTTTTCCTGTATCCTTACTTTTCCAAGCAGTGATTCTGATTTCTGAATCGTATATATATATTCAATATCGGATCCGTTTTCCAGTCCTTCAAAGGCGAAGATCTTATAGAGTGAACCGTTTTCGTCTTTCAGGTCCTTGATACTGGCTTTGTCGATATTGATTATTTTTCCGGAGGGAAGAATGGTTCTCGCTTTGATATCAGCGACATCTGAAAATTCATTTACATTGATATAAATTTTATTGTAGTATTCAATGCCGTGATCATTGTTCAGGTGAATAATTTTATGCAGTGTAAAATATTCTACCAGTTCCTTGTCTTTATTGTCGATGAATTCAATTCTCGCTTTGTCCAGGACTGATACGGCAGCTACCTGATTGTATTTACTGTTCAGCTGTGTAACCACCGGTTTATCGGCCCAGGATTCTGTTTCAATGGCAGGGGTCTGGGAAAAAACAGTCTGGGTAATGGCAATGAATAAACAAAAAAAGGATATTCTCACGGGTGTTTTGTTTTTGAAATGCTAAGGGTTTCCTTATACAACGGGTAAAGATTTTCAAGTACTTTATTCCATCCCTGGAACTGATCATTCGTGATCATGAGCCGTTCGCCGTCAAATTGCTGGGTAAGGATCAGCCAGTTTCCTTTTTGCTCATAGGTCAGATCAAATCCCCATACCTCATTATGAAATGATTTGGATGGTGGCAGATAGTCCGCCTGATACCCATCCGGTATTTTGATCAGCGTTACATATTTACGGCTCGTGACAAAATTATAAGAGATGGGCATTTTCCTTTTGGGATAATCAATTTGTTCGTCAGTGTAGAATTTAAAAAGATTCAGATTCAGGAACCAGTCATCGCCGAGCTTTTTGGCATAGTCCGGTAAGGAAAACCAGCCATTGAGTACAATTTTTCCCGGATCACTCATGTCACCCATCCGGAAAGAGTCAAGCTGGAATTTATTGGAGCCGCGTGAGAATTCTTCTTTCATTTCCTGTTTCAGGTTGGACTGTTCGACATACATCAGTTTACCACGAAAACGCATCGCATAGTAACCGGTCAGATCTTTACTGACTCTTCCGCGAATGCCAGTCGGAGTCAGCTCCATCCAGGTAGAATCGACAATCGCATTTTTCTTGTTTTCCACAATGGGAACTTTTAGCAGCTTGTATTCTTTTTCACTGATGGCCAGCATGGCTTCTTTGTCCTGGATAAAGGCAGTCGGAAATCCGAAAATGCAGGTGGGATCCGTGGCATCCAGAAAAATATACTGGTCCTTCAACCGGATCGTACAGATCATATGATTGCTCACCAGCGGCAGTGGAAGCTCTGTAAATGAATAGGGAAGATCCCGCGAACCAATCCAGGTAAACCAGGCGGGAACTTTCGCGGCCTGCATCATCTCGGTTAAAATACTGGCCATGTCTTTACAGTCTCCAAAACGACGGCCGCACACCACTTTGGCGTCCCGCGGCACAAATCCTTCCATGCCTTGTTCAAAAGCTACATATTTGATATGCTGCTGTACCCAGGAATATATCTTCCGGGCTTTCATTTCCGGATCGGAGGTTTTCGCGGTAATCGAATCCACGAGTTTCTGCATGTCATCCGGAATGTTCGTATTGATATTTTTTAAATATCCATAACTCAGTTTATACAGATCATCCAGGTTGGATAAGAGACGGATTGTATTTCCATTTTCGTCTTTGTAACTATCGATGAAAAAAATCACATGCGTTGCAAACCACGCACTGCCGGGCGCATCGTCATATTTACGAATAGCCGGACAGTTTTTATAACTGAATGTGTACAGGTTCGTCTTCCGGTTGTTTTCAATATGAACAACAACCTGACTGCTGTCCATACCCAGGAGACGATATTGAATTTTCATGTCTTTGGGGACGGTGATACTGAGTTCTGCATCCATCACCGGTATGCCCCTGCCAAAATAAAACGGGCTGATCAGGTAGGGATTGTGGTCCACACGCGACACATGCAGATTCCCGATGGCGCCTTCTTCCACATTCGGAAAGTTGAAGGTTGTTTCTTTTGAATCGTCATAAAACACAAAGTCCTCTTTACTGGATTTTGTTTTGAATTCGGTCACTTTCATTTTCTTGTCACTGGCCGTGCGTGTAAAGGCTTCATAGGCGATCAGCTGTTGAAAATCGCTGTGATAAAAACCATAACTGCTCATGTATTTATGTGCATCCGGCGTGAGAAAAGCGATCTGTTCCAATTCATCACTTTCGATATGCGGTTGACCGTCCACCAGACTGATATTGTAATGCAGTTTGTTCGCCAGCACCACCGCATGATCCTGCGGATATTGTTTTTTTATTTCATCCATATGCTGGGCAGATACCCGTGGCAGGAATGAAAGTAAAAACAGGCTGATGCAAATGGTATGGTTCCTGGTCATTTTTTTACGGATAACAAAAGGCCATTGTAATAATAACGCGTTTCCAGCAGTGTTCCGTTGTCGGAATAGTATTTCGCTTCGCCGTGCAGGTTACCATTATAATAGTTTAGATCCCGGATCACTTTACCCTGTTCATTATATTCCAGGCATCGGCCCTGGGCATGATCATTCTGGTAATGATATTTTTTCCTTGGATTGCCATTGGGATAGTATTCTGCGGACAGTCCTTCATATACACCAAATTCAAAATCGTCTTCTGACCGCAGCTTTCCATTGTTATAAAACAATTTGTCATTTCCGTTGATCAGATTGTCAACAAACTCGCACTGACGCGAGGGCTGTCCGCTTTGAAAAAATGATTTCAGAGAGAGTTGTCCATGCAAACCCCGGATCGCGGGAACCGGTTTTCCATCCCTGGCCAGATAGCTATACTCTTTTATTTTTCCATCCTCATACAGGATGGTATACAATAAACTGCCATCCGGATCTTTATTGGTGGCCAGCCCGTTTCTCCGGTCATGCCTGTAGTTGATTTCACCCAGGATTTTATTGTTGTCTCCATATATTTCACGAAGGCCATTTAACTCTCCTTCGGAATAATTTTCAGTGGTTTCCAGATTTCCATCCTTGTCATAGTCCTTCCACAATCCTGTTTTCTTTCCGGCTTTATACTCACCTTCCATGTTCCTGATATGAGGATAATTATACTGAACAAAATGGCTATCTATCAATCCTCCTTTATAATACCGGGTATAAGTTACGGAGCCGTCGAAATAATACTGCGTAAGGGGCCCTTCGATATTGCCGTGCACATAGGTGTAGTCCTGCATTTTCCTGCCATCCGGATATACCAGAACCACTTTACCGCTAAACCGGGGTAAAGAATCGTAGGCCAGCAGTTTTCCCGTACTGTCGAATTGTTTTATTTCTTCCAGCAGCCCTTTATAAAATTTTCTTTCATAATTGACCTTTCCGTTGGGATAGTATTCCAGCTGATAGCCGTTGACAACTCCGTCCACCAGATAATTTCTGTCGGTCAGATCGCCCAGGTCATTATAATAGGTCCAGTATCCGATGCCCTGTCCTTCATGCATCCACCCTTCCGCCTGTATTTTTCCATTGGGATAATAGTTTACGACATACCCTTCCTGTTTTCCGTCTTTCATTTTTAATTCAGCCTTCTTTCTGCCATTCTGGTGGTATTCTGTATACTGTCCGTTTTTTTCTCCATCCTGATATTCGGAGACGCGACTGGGTTTGCCCGTGGAATAAAAATTGGTTTCTGTACCGATCAATTTTCCTTTTTCGTTGAATGACCTTTGAACGGTTTTGGTTCCATCGGCAAGAAAAATGGTCAGGTCAAGTTGTTTGTTTTTTCTTTCCGAAGAACTGTATTGTTTTCCGGACTTATCAAAATATTGAGCAGATTCCAGTACGTTGTTTGAAAACTGAAACCGGCCATATACTTTTTGATCCATGTCGTATGAAACGGCTTCACCATTTAATGCGCCTTTTTTATATGTATATGTATCACTCAGCGGACCGTCTTCATAATATTCCTCTTCGATGCCCTCCTGTTTGCCATTTATAAAAACGGTTTTCGATTTCAGTTTTCCATTTTCATAGTAATATTTCCATTCTCCTTCATTGGATCCGTTTTTAAAAACCCCCTCTGAGGCTGCCTGACCGTTTTCGTGAAATTCTTTATAAGTTCCATCCATGGAACCGTCCTTATAAGTGCCTTTATCTTTTGGCTGCCCGTTTTCATAATAGTTCGTGAATGGACCCGTCTGGCGGTTATTCGAATAACGTCCAACCGTTTTTATTTGTCCGCCGGTATAAGTATTCTTTGTAATCACCGTCCAGTTTATCATCCTTATAGTCGGCGATGGAAGAAACAAGACCACCGGGAAAATAATCTGTTTCCACGCCATTTTTCTGACCATTGACAAATGTTTGATCATTCGTAATCAAACCCTGCTCGGAATAGTATAGTTGTCGTCCATCCTGTTTATCGTTCAGATAGTTTTCCTTTGCCTTGATTTTGCCGGAGAAATAATAAAATATCCATTCGCCCTGTTTTTTTGAATCTTTAAATGATCCGGTGGCTTTTACATTGCCCGGTGTATAGAAAATTGTCCAGGCTCCGTCCAGGTTTTGTCCGTCGCTGCTCAATTGTCCCCGCCCGGCCAGCTCATCGTTGGTGTACAGGTATAACAACTTTTGATCCGCCCTTTTATTATAAGGCAGCACACGGGTTGAACGGATATTGTTGAAATAACCGGCCGTCTCACTGACAAAATGCTCGACAAGTTTTTTATTTTTTTTATTATAATCCTGAATTTCTTTAACCTGTATATTTTCAAAACTCCAGTAGATAAAGGGTTCGAACTGGTTGTCGCCGAAAAGTTTTTTGTAAAAGGGAACATAATATTGCATCCAGAAATCCGGATCATCTTCTTTGTATTCCAGTTTTTCACACACCACCTGTATCTGTCTGAAAATCGGATCATCCAGTGAAACGGCCAGTTTATATTGCTTTTCAAGCGCGATTTTAGATAAGAGAATATCTTCCGTCAGCGAATAGTTTTCATCTCCTTCCGAGGTTCTTTTGTTTTTATAGTCCAGAATTTCATCCCGTCCGTTGGCCATGGAAGCGAGGATGTTCACACATTGTTTTTCGTATTTACCACCCGGGTTTACAAGCAGGTATCCGACAAAACTCAGGAAGCCCGGCACGATCTTACCCTGGTGAATGGCGCAGAGACCCAGGAAATAATGAGCGCTGTATTGATACGGATTGATCATCAGCGTTTCTTTGAATACAGATTCTGCTTCAGCAAAGCGCTTCTGATCATATAGCGTAATCCCCTTGTTAAAATATAGTTTGGA
The DNA here is from genome assembly GCA_963759335.1 of uncultured Bacteroidota bacterium. Lineage (GTDB taxonomy): Bacteria > Bacteroidota > Bacteroidia > Chitinophagales > Chitinophagaceae > Puia. Next base: position 34,490 of record CAVWYU010000014.1, on the reverse strand, counting down.
AAAAGAGGGATATATTTTGATGGCTTTATCAAACATAGCCAGGGATTTTTCGATCTCCCCGGTTTGGTCCAGCACGTTGGCGTACGTATTATAAATATTGGGTTGCAGATCCGACTCAAAGGGTAATGCCTCCTGGCAATATTGAATCGCCTTGTTAAACTGGCTGTCTCCCTGGCAACTCAGTATCCGGCCGTAGAGAGATCTCACATAATTGGAGTCATTCCGGTCGATCTGGTCAAAGATCGCCAGTGCTTTTTTATACTCGCCTGAATCCAGTAATTCATCACCGGCTTTTATCAGTTCCGCGGAGAGGATGGGTGCCTCTTTTTGGGAGAAAGCATGGAATGAGAAGGCAAGCAGGCAGGAAACGATCAAAAAGGGCTTCATCCGGAAGGGTCAGTTATGGGTGATGTGAAAATAATATATTAGGATTAAAAACGCCCGGAATCACATAATTAGTGTAGAAAAGAGCAATGAAAATCAGCCGGGTATAAGAGATAACCCTTAGCGGTTTGGCGGGGAATTACAATAAATTGACGGGCGTCAATCAGGCCTTATGGGGCATCGGTTTGGACGGTCTGATCAGGGACTTTAATTTGTCAAAATCGGAACGGCTTTCCCGCATCGCCATTTTCCCGGATGATGTGCCTGCATGAATCACTGAGTTCAGCCGGGCCCTGAGCGTTTTCCAATTGAATGCATGAACCGTCCTTTGTTGTTGCAGACGCGACAGCCTGGAGGAAATGTCCGATTCACGCTGTTCGATCAGTTCGGTGATCCTCGATTTTCCTTTGCTGGTTAATTCGTAAGAACGCATGCCGGTGATGGGCGTTGTTTCGCAAAATACTTCGTCTGACAGCAGCTCTTTAAATCGCGGATAATATATTTTCCATTTGTGTTCAAACAGGTGCTGGAAATGGTAGATGGGGACATTTTTATTCTGACTAATGGTTATCAGAATCTCCAGTTCAAGGGTTTTACTATTGTCCATGTTCGGGGGTTTTTTAAAGGGTTCAGACAATAAATCGGGATATAAAGTACATACAAAACGGAACGATTCAAAGGATATGGTATATCTACGATAGCGCTTTAGCAATTGTACCAATCCATTGCAAATGCACATACAATTGTCTATTTTGTAGACGCTTTTATGCATTCAGTCTCTCTCTGATAAACCACCGTTAAATCCATCATCCAGACTTCTGACAGTCCCTGAAAAATCAACTTTTTCGGATACCAATTTTTGGAATATGGAATTCACTAAGGAAATAGAACCCATCAAATTGAGCCGGGCTGCTCACGAAGAGAAACATACTGATAAAGCGGCTGCGTTCCTAATCGATAAGCTGGCAAAACATTCAGTGATTATCAAAAAGGGCACAACCTTTTTAATCATATTCAGCATTCTGGCCCTCTATGCAGCGATGTACCTGATACATATGGAGAAGGCCGACCGGCACACGAAAAACCCGGTTGTCAGGGCTGCTGTCAGGTAATACCCTGCGAAAGTTCTCCTTAAAAAATCCCGTTCTTCGGCTTCCATTTCTTCCTGATATTCCGGGGAAATGATTTATCTTATAACTGTTAATACCCTCCTTTCAGTCGACCCCTAAATCAGCCCGTATGCAATCCCCGCACATGTACATCATTCATGACAATAGTTACCTGTTGTTATGAAAGTCGTCCGGTACATACTTAATTTTTGTATCATTTTCTGTTTAGTGTCCGCGATGTGGTTAAAAACAGCCGGGATCTCGATTGAAAGCAAAGAGAGAAGTTGGGGACGTGGATGGATGCACATTTCAGATAGTCCGGTAATGCTTCTTTTTTGTGCTATTTTATTTTTAGTACTCAGACTGATCATCGTTCAGCCGGAGAAAAAACAAAAATGAGAGAGTAATGTAAGTGAGTACTTATTACATATGTGTGGCCGTCCACGCGAGCAACTGCGCACTGGGTAAAAATAATAGCTGGGCCAAAACGGTACCTAGAAGCCGGGCGATGGTCATATAAACGATATATTTTCTAAACGTGGCCTCTGAACATTTTCCGAGCGTAACATCGTCTGTCATGGCTGACAAGTGCGGATCGATAAATGCAAACATCAATATAGTGGCAAAACCATTTATAAAAGCAGATAAATTACTGGCTGTTGTCCGGTATACCGGATTTAAATAGGATGCATATACGGCTGATAAAACGCCTATCGTTAAAATCGATACAGCCAGAATATTCAAAATAAAAATCCTCCAGGGAAATTCCTTATCAAATTTGATGTCTGACACATTGGTTTTGACAGGTATCGTCATATTATCTCTGAAGTAGAGAACACCGGTTTTTGAGAAACCATGTAGTATGAGTTTGCCCAACGATTTGTGAATACTGAAATTGATAACGGCCCTGGACAATACTCTTTGAAAAGTGGGGATTAGAAATGCCCCGATTATAGTTGCGACAGAACAGGAGAAAATGATGAGGCGAAAAGTTCCTGCGTTATTAAATATGCCCGCCCTGATATCATTTTCAACCGTCTTGGCAAGTAGGGGTGCCTGAAATCCATTGGCCGTCCGGGAAACCAGAACAAGGATATTAAATAAGGCAAATGAAATGGCTACTCTCCCTGTTCGGATTCCAACGATTCTTACAGAATAGGATAGAGTCGTTATAAGGTTAATCACAAAGGTCAATATCAATACAATGATAATTTGTGTAGTCATTGTGATATCAATTAAACTCGACCATTACGCAGTAGTTTTTTTAACCTGGAGCAGAGATACATTTTGCTGGGTAATCTGTGGGTTTGCTTTGGTTGATAATGGCAGGGCGAGTTCGCCATCGACAAAATACATATCGATTTCGCCAATATTTTTTGCAAATATTTTCCCCCGGTAAACACATTTATACTGATGTTTCACCAGATCATAAGTTGCTGCAGATATATTGACGAGACCAGGCTCTCCATTACTTTCCATCCTGCTCGCGATGTTTACGGTGCTCCCCCAGATATCATAGGCATATTTTTTTCTGCCCACCACACCCGCTACCACCGGACCCACATGAATACCGATTCTCAATTCCCAGGTCGGCAGGCCCTGCGCCGTTCTTTCGCGATTTAACTCCTCCATCCAGTCCCTGATCTCCAGGCCCGCTTTCACAATATTCATGGTATGATCTTCATCCTTCAGAGGAATGCCGCCCGCACACATGTATGAATCCCCAATGGTTTTTATTTTCTCCAGTTTATGTTTGTCAATGATATCATCAAAGGCATGGAAACAAATATTGAGTTCATTGACGATCTCCTGCGGTGAAAGCGCATCGGCATGTTTTGTAAATCCTTTGAAATCCGTGAAAAGAACAGAAACATGATCAAAATATTTGGGCGTTGCTTTTCCTTTCTCCTGCAGCTCAACCGCTACTTCCGTAGGCAGGATATTTTGTAAAAGACTTTCAATCTGGGCTTTTTGTTTGTCGAGGATAATATTCGTCTTCGTCTTCTCGCGGTTGTTTCTATAAATCACAAAGGCAATAAAGAAGATCAGCACCAGCGCCGCGAAGATGAATGCTTTCTGGATCTTCTGACTCCTCAGATCCAGTTCCTGTAATTTTTTATCTTTTGTCAGCAGGTTGATCTGATTCTGCCTCGTTTGTATTTCAAAATTCTGTTGCAGCGAAGCCAGCTTATCCGACAACGTCTGGTTGTTCAGCGTGTCCGCAATATTGCTAAAGAATTTTTGATACTTGTAGGCATTGTCATAATCCCCCATCCTGGCATAGGTGGCAGCGAGTCCCGCATACGCATCATCCAGTTCCTTATAGGCCGGAATAATAAAGGCCAGTGAATCCGCTTCCCGGTAAGAATTCAGCGCTTCCTTATAATCCCCTTTTTGAAAATTGATATCTCCCAGCGTAATCAGGGACTGGGTCATCGCCAGCCTGGAATCAAACTGACTGGCCATCCGGTACGACTGCCAGGCAAAATGAATGGCATTTTCGAAGTCCGCTTTTTTTGCATACACCAGTGCCATACCACGCAAAGGCACAGGCATGTTGATCGTATTCGAAAAAGCCTTCATGGACTTGCTATAATAGAAAATGGCCGAATCATATTTGTTTAGTCCACGGTAAATTTCTCCCAGGTTCACGCTGGATCCGCCAATGATGATTTTATCACCGGTCTTCTCGCTTAGCTTTAATGCCTTTAAAAAGAAATCGAGGGCTTTATCCGTCGTCGCCCGTTTGTTGAGATATACATTGGCAATATTCGAGTACGCTGCTGCAATGCCATCATTGTCGCCAATTTTTTCAGCCACCTCCAGCGATCTAAAATAACTGTCCAGGGCTTTATCGTCGGTGCCGGTCGAATAATAAACAGTACCGAGATTACTGAGCATTCTGGCTTTACTTTCCAGATCGCCGATGGAATCATATATATGCAGTGAACGGTTGTAATATTCCAGCGCAGAGACAGTATTTCCCTGATAATAATACGCGATGCCTATATTTTTTAATGCCAGTGCAATACCCGGAGCATAATCAAACTGCTGGGAAAGTTCCAAAGCCTCTATGCCATAGTTTTTTGCCTGCTCTGTGGATGAGTCCAGAAAATAGCTGCTAAGCTGAAGAAGCACCTTCACTTTGAATGAGTCTTCTTTGGCAGTCAGCAGAATCTTTTTTAAACTGTCTGCGGTATGAACCTGGGAAATACCCGGGAATGAAAGGAGTGCCAGAAAAAGGAAAATAAAATATTTTTTCATCTTCATGTGATCCTTTCAACATTGGTTCTGATATAGAATACGCGCGACTTAACACTCCTAAATTACAGCATAAAAAAATGTAGTCACGTTACATTTTTACGACCCGGAATACCTGATAGGCATTGCCCACTTTCACCCGGATAAAATACATACCGCTGCTCAGCCTGCTCAGATCCACCTGCAGACTTTGTGCGGAAAGAATCTTCGCGTTCGTTACATACATTTTACCATATGCATCCGACAACTCGATATTATCGGGCGACAGGCTGCCATCTTTGATATGAATGGTAACCAGACCCTTCGACGGATTCGGATACACCGATGCCACCGGATCGATCGTTTGCGGAACCGGTGATGCCGTGGCTGTTTCTTCCGTAGACCCGCCTCCGATCGCTACCCCGGGTTCCTGCGTGGTCTTCGTGGTGCTGCATTTTTTGGATGATGAACTGGCCGTCACGGTCGTTTTATAGTTTCCACTATAGGCAATCAGCGACCACGTGAGCGGTGAGCCATCGAAATAAATAGTAAAGCTGCCGGATCCGCTTGGAAATAATTGGGGTTGCTGCCCGCTGTATTTGCCGGATGTGGTCAGACTGTTTTTGCTTCCGATGGGAACATATACCGACGTCGGGTTCGGATTATTATAGGTGAAACTGGCCTGGTAAGCAAATCCGGAAGGATCATTGGTCAGTACTTTCACGCAGGTCAGCGCGAGCGAACAATTGGTTCCTTCTTCTTCATTTACATACAGTTTACCAGGCAGGTAAGTAATTGCATAATTATTGGGCTTTTTCAATACAAGCGCAGACGGCGTAACCGTATAGATGCCCGGTTTTTCTTTATAATATACCGGACTCACCGTATACGCAGGGCCCGAACTGACGGCGGTTGAAACCACATCGCCATTTTTAAACCCGGTGATGGTGGACGTAAATGGAGGCAGTGGAGAATCGTCGTCGATCACCTGGTCATTGACTTTTACTGTGAGCTGTGCCGGACCCACGGTGAGTACGCCATTCACATCTGTAATCAGATAGTTCACTGCCGCACCACCCGTCAGCGTGATCGGATATGTTCCTGCCGGCGATGATGTTAATGCCGTTGTGTTGACCGCAGGCGGTGTAACAATACAGGATGGCTGATCTCCATTCAGGAAACCGGTGTAGCTAACCGTTAGTGCCGGGTTCGGATCGCCGTATACTTTGGATTTATTATCCGCAGTGGCCGTCAGTGGCGCCTGTTTGATTGTCAGTGTGCCAATGCTGTCCTGGAATGTATAATTCGCAGCTGATCCTCCGGTAATGTTAATCGTGTACTTACCCACGGATGAAGTGGCCGTAGCACTTGTACTTGTCACCGGTTTTGTCGTAATCTTCGAGGCATCGTCTCCGTTTACAAAGCCGCTGTAATTGATCGCAAATACAGGGTTTGGTGAACCGTATAACCGGAACGTATCACGGACCGCCGCTTTGAGTACAAACTTGTTCACCACAAGATTCCCCTTCACATAGTTCAATGTATAGTTCGCCGGGGCAGTCAATGCAGCTCCACCCGGAACAATTTTATAATTGCCGGCAGTCAGTGAACCACTCACAGGATTGTTGGCCTGATCGGTTAGTGTATGGGTGGGCAGCGTGGAAAATACATTTCCGATCGAATCCAGATACTGGAATCCATACACGGAATCGCTATAGGCAGGCGCCGTTCCATAAGGAGCCACAGCATCCAGTGCTTTGACTGTTAAGACCGCAGGTGTGATCGTAAGATGGCCCAGGCCATAAGTAATATTAAAATTATCCGATAACATCGCACCCGGTACAATCGTATTGACGCCCGCCGTTAGTCCCGTGATCATGTTCACGGATTTCGGTGTCGATATACTGTCTGCCACCAGATCGGCGGTATCCACTATCACGGCCAGACTACTATTACTGGTATCCGTTATACTGGCACTGCTCAGGATCGGAGAACTTCTCGTGATCGCAAATCCGTTCAGCACGCCGGTACCACGGGTAATGGCAAATCCACTCAGAAGACCGCGGCCATTCACTAAATTGATATTGGCCGAATCTGCTTCATAGTTTACGATGGACTGAGCCGGAACAGAAATCGTCATTTCCACCGTATCCAGTGCAACCGGTCCGCTGCTGACAACCGGCTGGCCACGCGTGATGGCAAAGCCCCTTGTAATCGCGAAACCGCGCGTGATGGCAAAGCCTCTCGTAATCGCAAAACCACTGGCCATGATACTCAGTCTGTTCAGATCCGCATCCGTGAGCGGCTGCGTTCTCGTGATGGCAAATCCACGGACAAGCGCAAAGACCGTATCAATCAGATTTGAATGATGAATGGCTTTGATATTATTCAGGAAACTGACCTTATCTGCAGCGGCAATATTACTGTCGGGATACGTATAGTTAAAAGCAAAATTGCCCAGTTGTGCACCATAGGTAACCGTTGTGTCCCTTGGTGTAATAACAAGCGGCATTTTATTGACAGACAGTAAACCGTCGGTAAAAACAAAATTATAAAGCTCCGTCAATCCTTTGTCGACGGGATTATTGAGATCCAGTGGCCTGTGCAGAGTTGGGCGGATAAAATACACGCCCACATTCGACAGACTGGTGGCGGGTGTGCTATAATCCAGACTGTCCAGTCTCAGCTGCGCCAGGGTGAATGTTGTATTTTGAATGGAGTCGCCGTCAATCAGCACGGCAGATGTAAAAGCAGGTAATTTTTCGCCATACAGTTTACTCTTACCATTGGCATGGATGACAATCGTTTTCTTCGTCGGGGTAAAGAAAAACAAGGTGTCAGAATATCCGCCGTCGTTTCCATTGGGCGATATCGATTTCGTAAACACCTGAATGGCCGGATTGCCCGTAAAAGTGGGAATGGTGGCCGTTGCCGTTGTGGCGCTTTGAATCACCGTGGGTACCGGCTGACCGCGGAAGGTCACCACCGAATTTGAATTCAGGAAATCTCCCTGTACCGTGATATTCACGGGCTGCGTTCCGGGAGTGACGCCCTGACTATTCAATACCAGCTTTGTGATAACGGGTGTGGGTGCAGCAAATGTTTTCATGGCGGTATCGGCCTGGATCAGTCCATATCCCGTGCCCGCATTATAACCCGGTCCGCCATTTTGGAGAGCTGAACTTTGCATCAGACTTCTCATTTGAGCCGGCGTGAGTGTCTGGTTGGCAAATTTTCGTTTTCCTTCCAGCAGCAGAGCCGCCACACCGGCTGCATTTGGTGCAGCACAGGAGGTTCCAAAAAAACTCGGGAAGGGCGTACCGCTGATATTGATATTACCAAAATTCACCGTCGTGCTGACGCCATCGGGTGCTACGAGATCCGGTTTTTTCCGGTCTGCTCCCCCGACAAGTGTACCTCCAAAAGAAGAAAAACTTTCAAGCTGAAAGGGGTTCACCCCGAATGCCGGCGTTTGTGTATAACGGGCAGCTCCAACCGAAATAGCGCCGGCCGCATTGGCATGGCCCACGATCGTGGAAGTGCCGGTATTAAAATTGTTGATGGTGAGGTTACCACGGAAAACAACATACTTAAAGATCACATTGGTGGTGCCGGCCGCCCGAACGATCATCAGGTTCGTGGTCGTGTTGCTCGTTACGGTAAAGGGCATCACTTCCAGGGGATCACCGCCGATATTGTTTCGGTTAAATCCAAACAGTGCATTTCCGGTACCATCGGTTAAATAAAAATCCAGATCGGTTGTTGTACCCGTGAGCGAGTTCCCCATGGAGTAGATCGAATCCTGCCACTGAAGAACGATGGTATAGGTTCCCGGTGTCAGAGAAAGATTCTGAACAATACTTCCGCCAAAATCATGGGCCTGCCCCACGATTCCACTGGGTGCGGGCGCCGGACTGAATGTGCCGGAATAAGATGCGCGGCCATTATTACCGGCTGCGGTGAAATAAGATACACCCTGACCCACCACCGTATTCACCGCCTGCGCTACCACACCGTCCTGCAAAAATGGTTCGGTTATATAGGTAACGTCATCAACGATAACATCGCAATGATCCTGTTGCTGAAGCTGCAGAATTCCCTGCGCAAAATCTCCCGAGCTGATAAAACCTGTCCTGAATTCCAGCAAAGCCTTGGGTGCAATGCCATGAACAACCTGCAGCATTGCACGTCCCTCATCACTGGCTTTTCCGTAAGGATATTCCTGCAACACTTTCACCGGAATGTAATTACTGTCGGGATTATCCGGAGCTCCGGGTAATATTCCATTTGCCTGGTCGGACTGTGCAGCGGTTCCGGTGAGTGTATTATAACTGTCCGACAATACACCCACTCTCACACCTCTTCCCGCAATATCATACCCCTGTTTTACAAAGCTGCTATGCATCACCGTATCGGCCTGCACGGGCAGTATACTTCCATTGCCCAACGGTGGGAAAAGAGGTCTGCAATAATCAATCAGTATGGGCAGACTGTCCAGTTTTTTCAGATTGGCAATGGGATAGGTACCGGTGATGATCAGTGTATTCGGACCATTATTCACCAGGTTGGTCATCCCGTAGGGTGCTGTCTGGATCAGCGAAAGCAGATTCTGATATTGACCCTGCCGCGCAATCACTTCTATCTGCACCGTACTCTGATTAATGATAAAGATCGTTTTCGCAGAATCCTTGACGAGTCCAAAATTCTGATACAGCGAATTCAATTCCGAGCCGATCAGATTATTTGTCTTACCTCCGGCCGGTGGCGGATAAAAGGGCAGGATACAGGAAACAAAACTAACCAGTGTTGTATCAGTCGCTGAGCATCCGCCCGCAGGATCAGTAACGGTCAGCACATAGGTGCCGGCGGTGGACACGGTGGGCGTTAGTGTAGTGTTACCTGTTGTGATGGTGCCTCCGTTGAGGGCAGACCAGCTGTATTGTACACCCGTTGAACTGGAAGAACCAGTCAGCTGAACGGTCGGCGCAGCACAGGTGATTTGTTTATCAGGACCTGCGTTGGCATTGGGTGTGGAACAAAAAAGAAATGGCGCATAATTGACAACAACACCATAGCGCACATTCACCTGCGTGCCACTCCACAATGCACCGGTGATGGTTGATGTGCCGGTCGTTGCACCGATATTGATTCCGGAATAAGGTGCCCAAACGGTTCCTTTCCATTCTGAATTTCTTCCGGAGCTTGCCCAGTTTGTAATAGTAAATGCATAGTTACCCAGGGAACAGGTAGATCCTGATCCGTGGGTTTCGAGAAATATCTTCGATGCGCTTCCGCCGTTCAACAGGTTCACGTTCGAAATATTCAGATCGACATCCCCGTACACATAGATCCTGAACGTACCCGTTGCATTATTCTTAAAATCAAAATTGAATGTGGTTGCCTGTATACCCGAGTTCTTGATATTTTTAAAAACGTATACACCGGGACCGGAGAACGTTAATGTTTTTCCACCGGAAAGGTTTACCATGCCGTAGGAGCCGGGTGTAATCGTGGAACTGGTGGTAACGTTGTTTTTGCCGACGGCCGGAAAATTGGTAATAACCGGCATGACTGGTAATACAGGAAGTGCCGCCAGAACAGAGCTGTTCCCACCGGCAGGTACGGGACCCGTATATGTATAGGCAGATGGGTGTGTTACCTTACCGGAAACGATCCCGCTTCCAACGATAATTTTCCCGTTCACATCAATATTTCCTTTCAGCAGAGAGTTGGTGCCCGCCTGCAGAATGGTTCCGGAGGAGGCCGAACCATTGGCAGCCGTTATTCTTCCGGTAACCGTATCATAATTGGAAAGTTGCACGATGCCTCCGCTGAAAATATTTGCGTTTATGTTTGCATTGCTGTTTGAGAGAACCGTAGAAAATGATCCCACCGAACCACCCAGTACATCACATTTCAAACCAATATATACTCCGCAGCCCGGATTACTGGGAATGTACAGACCGGGTCCTGTAGGACAGGCTCCGACACCACCAAATAACGCGAAGTCGGTGATCTTTAGTTGTTGCGCATCCGAAACACGGGGAAGCAAAAAGGCAAGCAGCAGAATAACATGAAAGTTCCTTACATAGCGGTGCAGGAATGAATGATGAATTTTCATACTATTCAGGGGTTTGAGCTTCGGGGTTCTAGATATAATAAATAAATACAGGGTGTGATCGGGTGACATGATCCTGATTCAAAATGTTGAAAGAGGAACATTGTTACGGGATAGCAAGCAAGATAAATCCAATGTTAAACAGACAGAAAAACCTGTGCACAGATCAGGACCGGGTATTCAACTGAGAATGAGCTTCGAGATATCCGGTTTTTTTATCTAATTCAATTTGAATGGTTTTAAAAATAAGAATTAAAATTTGATTAATAAAAACTTTCATCAATCACGGTGAAGTATATGCGTCATTTTAATTCTTCCTCAATAAAGAACAGAAGGCAGAAAGGCACCTGCCGGATCATTATACAATCCCTTACTCATAAATGTCATCGGCTCAATAATGCGCAGACCATTTTCTAAACACCAGCGCAACACCTCTGCATTGCGCGAAGGAAGAAGAAAGCCCGGGCCGGAAAAATGAGTGGATGCACCAATCAATGCTTTCAGTCCGGTGTTCGTTGATGCTACGGTGTGCCCCAGAAAACCAACCCCGGTCGTATATCCGGTGATCACTCCATCATACTCAACAACTGAAAATGTTCCTGTATGGATGGCACCCGGCAGTTCATAACTACGGTCATGACCATGTATCTGATAACATAACCGGTTGCAGGAATTCATGTCCGCTTCATTCGCTGCGCGAACATGGTATCCGGGAAAACGGATGGCGGGTGCAGCACCCTGAATCACAGAAAGAGGTTCGCGAACATCGAATCCCAGTTTTGTATAGAGAGCCAGTGACCGGTTATGATAAGCTGCCTGCACCAATCGCACACTGGCAAGTTTGATTTCTTCTGCGCGATGAAGAACCTGCTCCATCAGTTTTTTGCCTACCTCTGTATTCTGGCAGGCCGGGTCCACGGTGATTGGACCCACTCCGCCAATAGATCCATTCTCCCATAAAAAATTACTGCCTGCAATTTTCCCGTCCACTTCGGCGACTACAGAATATACACCTGCGGCAGAAAAAGCAAAGTTCATTAAACCAACCGCCATTTCGGTATCGGGAAAATCCGGTGGAAAATGGTGTGCCTCTGCAATAGTCTTAAATGCATGGTAACAAATAGCTCCGCATGCACCGGCATCTTCCGGCTTTCCGGATCGTATGATAATATTCATATGGAAGAATTGAGACGATTCACGAACACTTCTTTTATTTCGCAAACTTACAGCTCTCCACCAAATCGTTGATATTTCCTCACCATTTGAGTAACTTAGGTCAACCCCGATGTACAGACCTTATCTACAAACCATCCTGACCTGGCTGTTTGCTATTTCGGCGACCGCCCAGAGTAATTTCCCAAACCGGAAATTGTATCCTGACCCACACAGGCCGGGCAGGCCACTCGACTCATCGCAGATCAGGCTATTGCAAATGAGGCAGCAGTTTACTGAACGGCAGCTCGCAGGTATCACAGATTCTATAAAAAGCATATCGGTAAAAAATACATTTTCACTTTCTTCCAAACTCAAAACCACATTGAATGCAGTATCGCTATCCAATTCTTGTGGAACCAGAGCTTCCTTCACACCCGCCAACGATACCGTGTTCTTCGCCGGACAGTCCATCAGCTTTACGAATACCAGTCAGAATGCGGATTCCTATGAATGGTTTAACGATGTATACACACACACATCAGGAACTGATTTTAATAATTTTGTACCTGCCGGTTGGTGTTACACAGATCAAGCTCGTGGCGCATCGGGGAGACTGCACAGATACCGCGGTTACTTATGTGATCAATAACGGAACGCCGCCTACAGATCCAAAGCGGATGATCACCAGTTATGGTTTACCCGTCAGCAACGAATGGGCGAATGGCATCACGCAGGCCAAAACGGATGGTTACCTGCTGGCGGGTGTTTCCGGTGTCTCGGATCAGAATTTTTATACATCTCCTTATTTTGTGCGCGTATCCGAAACCGGTTGTATTCTCTGGACAAGGATGCTGCACTTATATTATGAATCAGCCGTACAATCGGTTATTTCCACCTATGATGGTGGATTTGTTGCGCAGGTATTACTCCGGGGAACTTTAGACGCCACCTACTTTGTCAAATTCGATAAGGACGGAAACATTGTTTGGGCAAAGATATTTCGATCTACGACCTGAACTGGGTAGGAACTCTTCGGGAAATGTCGGATCATTCACTGATGATTCTGTCGGGTGAATCTGAGGCCGCCGAGTTTTTACTGACCAGCCTGGACGAACAGGGTAATTTCCGCTGGCAGAAAAAATATTCAGTCGATAAATCGGGAGAAGCTTTTTTTACAGACCTCGTGGAGAAAAACGGATCTCGTTTGGATAGCCGGAAATTATATCCAGACCGTCGATCCCAATTCAAATTTGTGGAATTTTGTTCCGATGCTTTTCAAAGTGGACCTGGCAACAGGCAACCTGCAATGGTATAAGGGATATGCCAGTCCGGATAAATTTTATACCATGGAGCGGCATCCAGTTTTACAAAGACGGGTTGATCATCAACGGGTAACGCCGACTCCCTGGTGGTTCCTGCGAATAGCCTGTATAGCAATTTTGAATCTCTGCGTCGAAACAGACCTGGACGGAAATATAAGGGAGGGAAAACTGATTTATAATCCAACAGAACTGGATTGGAAGGTCGGCGAAAACCTTTTTGTGAATGCCGATAATTCCATATCGCTTTTTTATTCCGGCGTGGAAAATCTGAGTCTGCAGCCGGGTATGCTGATCACGCATACTATCTGCGGCTGGATGCGGATAAAAATATTCTCTGGCAGAATCAGTATTTCGGGTATACGGTGGGGTTAGTCACGCAGGCTGCTCCTACGCCTGAAAAGGGTCTGGCGATGATCGGACAAAGAATGAATAGTTTGCAAAATCCCTTTCTACGGACTTAGCGAGAACCTGGTATTGGTGAAAGTGGATTCGAATGGCCGCGGACCGGATGCACAGTGTGATATGTATGAAACGTTCACGAAGTTGCAGGACATGCTCGTCACACCTGCTTCGCCCTTTTCTGTCGATCGTGACCAATGAATTTTTACATGAGTTGGATATAGCAACGGATCCGGTCAGGCCAAATTCCGAAATGCGATATAACTGTCCCGACGATGTGCCACTCTGTACTTTTATGAAGCTCTCGGGAAAAAATACGGTATGTAATCTGAAAGATACTTTTGATTTTATCGCGCACAAGGATCCTTCCTGTTCGGATCCCGTAACATGGACGTATGACCATGCAAATATTAAAACCACATTCCAGGACGGAGGCAAAGTCAGACTGATCTTTAATACACCCGGTGTATATACCATACGCGCAGAAAAACCATTCCCCTGTGCCGACATCACGGATTCGATCATGGTAACGGTAGCGCCCGGTCTGGTCGATTTTACCCTGGGCAATGATACAACCCTTTGCACGGGAGATTCCCTGTTACTGAAACCGAAACGAAAATATTTTCAGTATCTCTGGCAGGACGGATCCACGAAGGATTCTTTTATGGTGAAGACACCGGGCGATTATCAACTAACGGTAACGGACTCCTGCGGAAATACAAAACCGGATATCATTCATGTGGACTTTCAATCGTCCATTCCCGTCGATCTCGGCGCACCGCGTGTAAAATGTAAATCTGATTCACTGCTGATCATCGCGCCGGGCGGATTTCAAAAATATGACTGGTCGCCATTGTATAATATTATGATATCTTCTGTCGATCAGGATGTGATTGTATTTTCCCACACAGGATACAGTATATCATCTCACCATAACCGATGCCGGCGGATGCAAAGGATCGGCCGACCTGCCCGTGCATATTCTGCCATTCGGTTGATTTCAATCTGGGAAACGATACGTCGATTTGTGAAGGCGGTTCTGCTGCTTTCTCAGCGGGCACCGGATTCTCATCTTATGCATGGAACAATGGAGCCATTTCGAATTCTATTATAGTAAAAGATGCGGGGAAATATTCTGTAATGGTGAAGGATCAAAACAATTGTAGTTTATACGACACGGTTTCTCTGACGGTTTACCCGGTCCCGGATATTCAGATGACCGGCGGCACAGTGATTTGCAAAGATCAGTCGCTGATACTGGATGCAGGAACCGGATTCGTTTCTTATCTATGGCAGGATGGTACGCGGGCCCGTTCATTCAACGTGACCGATACCGGATTTTATCGCGTGCAGGTAACCGATGCGCATCAATGTGTATCTGCAGACTCGGTCTATATATCGCAATTCGCAGAATCACCGCAAAAATTTCTTCCGCCTGATTCAGTGGTTTGTTCATATCTCGGAGCGCTGATACAACCGAAGGGCGATTTTGTACAATATAACTGGTCCACCGGGGAGACAGGTAAGTCCATACAGGTGAAAACAGCCGGCGAATTTATTCTGAATGTCATTGATCAGCAGGGATGCAAAGGATCTGATTCTATCCGCATCACGCTGAAGGACTGCGAAGCGCTGCTGGTTTTTCCCAATGCATTTAGTCCGAATCATGACGGCCTCAACGATGTGTTCCGGTTAAAATATCCCGGCCATGCGGCGGATTACAATTTGCAAATCTTTAATCGCTGGGGTCAAAAGATATTCGAAACCACAGACACATCCGCCGGTTGGGATGGAACCTTCAACAGTCAGCATCAGCCCGAAGGAAATTATATATGGATCGTCCGTTACACTGATAACAGCGGGAAGAAACAAAAGATGCAAGGCAGTGTGGTGCTGGTACGTTAATGCACAATAATGTGACCCGCGGTGGGTTGATGTCAGGCAACCTTTTTTGCTGCATAGATGTCAACGTTTCAGGAGACAGAATTATAAGTCAGGAAAAATGATCAATAGAAAAAATTTAAGGCGTACCCTGAGTTACATTTCTTTTTTCATTTTACTAAGCTGTTCAAAGAGCGATCAGCTCCATTACGTTGTAAATTCATTCACATATACATTTACAGACACAACGGGCGTCAGTCATACTTTTTCCAATGCAGCATACTACATTATGGAATATCACGATTACTATGCTCATGTAAGCGACCCCGAAAAGCATCCAACGGGTCCTGTTGCAAGTATAACACATGACCCGTGGGGTATTATACAGCAACCATCTTCTTTCAAATTATTCGAATTCGGCTACAATCATTATGATAACGGTTACGACACCAGTATTTATCTGAATTTTTCTTTACCCTATTTTCAGGCGAGCTTGTCAGGGCCTAATAATCTGAACACCTATTTTGAACTGAACTGGACAGAATATCTAAAGGTCGTTCGTTATAGTTCTGTATCTCCATCTCCGAACGGGCAACCTGGCACAGTGTATTTAGCAAATTTTACGACCAGTACAAATATTTCAGATAGTACAAATGATGTCCTGTCTGGCAGTTTTGATATTTCAGCAACCACACTGGACTCCGGTAAAATCCATATCAGCGGAAAATTTTCCCTCGCGCCAACGAATTATACTCCGTAAGATGCGAAACCGCGTGTCACCGTTTTTGAACACACCAGGTAGTCATGCATCGCATATTCTGAACATTGGTGGTTTTTATCGGTTCATATAATTCTCCGAACTCACGGGTATACATCAGTAACATTTGCTCATTGACCAGAAAACGTTCCGAACCATCCGGCAGTAAATAACGCCGGTTGCCTAATGACTTTACCCCTTTTTCTATACCGATGTCAGACGCAAGCCTCGCAAAAAAATAACCTCCGGACTTTAAAACCCTGAACATCGACTGCAGCATGTTGTAAAACTGTTGTTCATCACTGGCAAAATGAAGTACGGCACTGCAAATAATTAAATCAAAGGAGGCATCGTGATAAGGCAGACTTTCGGCCTTGCAAACTATAAAATTTTCTAAGAAATTGTGTGGGGCAAGTTCAGACGATAATTGTTTAACGGTTTCAACTGCCTGAGGGGCGGGATCAACAGCAAATACTTCGTATCCATTTCGTAAGAAGTATGGCAGGTTTCTTCCACTGCCACAACCCACGTCCAACACTTTATTCAGGCCATCGTAACGACCCTTGAGTAATTGGTCGAAAAGATAAATATCAATATTGCCATATGTTTCAAGAAGTGTATTGTGCATCAGACTGAATCTTTAAATCCTAAAGAATCACATGATCCTTACCACGATTTTAATATTCCTTTATTAAGACATCGGTAGGAATATTTAATGAGCTATTTAGCTTTCGAATCATGTCAAGAGATAATTTTCTTTTTTTGGTCAGAATTTCGCTTACCCGGCTTTTGAAACCAATAACATTTGCCAAATCAGTTTGATTATACCCCAACTGTTCCATTCTGAATTTAATGGCCTCAATGGGATCGGGAAAATCTATCGCGAAATGAGTTGATTCATATTTTTCTATCAGAATGGCCAGAATTTCCAGTTCATCGCCTTCAGGTGTATCTGATTTTGAATCAAATATCTTCTCCAACCTTGCCAGGGCAAGTTTATAATCCTTTTTACTTTTTAACGGCCTGATATTCATTTCAAATATTATTTGCGTCGATTTTATCATATTGGCTATGGGTGCCAATAAATCTAATCCAAACTATACCGTAATCATAGTTAATTCTTACAATCAGTCGGTAGTGATTGCCTTTTATATTGAACACGATCCGGTTGTTTTCCAGAATACTGGCAGTCGGGTAATTTTTCTTTATGCTCTTAGGGGATAACCATCTTGATTTTTCTGCTTCTCTAAACCAGGATTTCAATCGTTGTTCACAATCCGGATGTTTGAACCAAAAATCCCTTAAGCTCTTTTTTGCTATAACTCTCAAAGCGGGGATTTTATTTTGCAAAAATAAAGAAAAGTTACCAAAATGGGAACTTTTGATTGGATATTGATAATCATGTGGCAAGTAAGAAGGATGAATTGCAAACATACACAAGCAATATGCCGGTCAAAGTGGAAAAAACCCTTTCAGAATGCGTATTTTAGTTGCGAAAAGTAACCAACACGCGAAATGCCTTAGCCTTAGCCTTCGCCTTAAGCCTTCGCCTTCGCCTTAGCCTATCTGCCCCTGATATAATCCGCCTGTTCTGTCAAACCCGCTGCTGCCTTTTGATCTGCCAGTTCCTGCAGCGCTTTATCAATATTCGAGCGGACCATCTTCATGTTACGTCTGTTTTTTTCACGGAAGGTTATGATCTGATCAATGGCTTTTTTTACCTGTGCGTTGTCTTTTACTTTCACCAGGTATTTTATATAAACAACAGACGTCAGCGTTTTGTAAGCCATTTCCATACTCTCGTAGTTATCATATAACAACGCAGCGTCGCTTTCATTTCCATCTTCAGCCAGTTCGGTTTGCACAGCGATGGATAATCTTCCTTTCGGTTGCTCCTGCGCAAGTTTGCGCGCGATTTCCAGAGCGCTTACGGAATCAATCAACGCCAGTGCCTCAAGACCACGGCCGGCTACCGAGTAGGATGAATCGCTCACTGCTTTCAGAAAAAGAGATTTATATTTTTCATTTTTGAAACCACCGATAAAACGAATAGCAGAACTTCTCACGATTTTATTGGAATCTCCGGCCGCCATCTTTTCCAGCACAGGTTCCAGCCAGCTCACTGCATTGTCTGCTTTATAACCCAGAGCGTCAAGTGCAACCTGTCTTACTTTATAAAAAGGATCGGCCAGCGCCGTCAGCAGCAATTCACGCGCTTCGGTAAAATCGGAATTCTTCGCACAGTATAATACAGCTTCCACTTTATCCGTATACAGGCCTGCATGTTTATATTGAAAAATAAAATTCTCCAGCGTCTTATTGTCGTGCTTTTCACAGACAATGATTTTATCTCCGTCCACATTGATCAGGGAAGGTCTGTTTTTATACGAAAACACAAATGTGTCTGCAGCATTCTGAATCCAAACCATATGGCGGGTTTTCGCATTCCCCTCGTAGACATCAATAGCCAGCGGTATCCGGAATATTTTTCCCGTTTGTTGTGTTTGTTTTACGATCACACTCGCACGACCGGCTGCATCATCATACGCATAACTGATATCAAATACCGGGTGACCACTGCCATAATACCATTCATTCCAGTACCAGTTCAGGTCCTGACCGGTCACTGCTTCGAAAGCCAGGCGCAGATCCTGTGCTTCGGCAGATTTGAATTGGTTCGTGGTGAGATACAGATGGAGTGACTGATAAAATGCGCTGTCTCCCAGATAATTTCTCAGCATATTCAGAATCAGTCCGCCCTTATTGTACGACACGAAGTCAAATACATCTTCCCTTTGAGCATAATAGAAACGAACCAGGTCACGGCTGGCAGCGGCCGTATCCGAAAGATAAAGTTTCATCTGATCATAGACGAGGGCATTTCCTGCTTCCGGTCCGTGCTTATAGGTAGTCCACATGATTTCACCAAAGCGGGCAAAAGATTCATTCACTGTGATGTTGCTCCAGCTCTCTGCGGTCACCAGGTCCCCGAACCACTGATGAAATAATTCATGGGCCACGGTCAGTTCGGCACGGTTCCCGTCGGTCAGCTCCCTGGCATTTTGCTGTAAGGTGGAACTGTGTAAAGTCGCTGTAGTGTTTTCCATCGCACCACTCACATAATCCCGGGCCGTCATCTGCGCATATTTATTCCAGGGAAATTCTACGCCCAGTGTTTTCGAATAGAAAGCCATCATCTCGGGCGTAAGACCAAAAATTCTTTTGGCCATGGATTCATATTCTTTCTCTACATAATAATTCACCTCTTTCCCTTTGTAATGGTCTTTTACAACGGCATAGTCACCAACACCAAAGAAAAATAAATAAGGTGCATGCGGAAGGTCCATTTTCCAGTAATCCGTACGCGTGCCGTTTCCATTTTCTTTACTGCTGATCAGTTTCCCGTTGGAAAGAGAAATGTATTTGGAAGGAACAGTGAGTATGATTTCCTCCGTGGTTTTTTGATTGGGTCGATCTATGGTGGGAAACCAGGCAGAACTTGATTGCGACTCTCCCTGCGTCCAAACCTCTATGGGTTTATTTTTTTCCGTTCCTTTTGGGTTGATAAAATACAATCCTTTGGCTTCGATGATCGCTGCGCTGCCAGCTGCTTTAAGATCATTCGGTTTGGCTGTATAATCAATGTATACGGTGTAGGATTCTTTGTTAGTGTAAAATCTGTCCAGGGATATTTTTAATGCCATTCCATTGTAAGTAAATTTTAATGGCTTCAGTGATCCATTTTTGAACAGGGCGATCTGGTGAATGTCCATCCCCTGGGCATCAAGCAATAATGAGTCGGTGGCATAGTAATGAGGCTTCAGGGTAATCCAGGCTTTTCCGTAAAGCCATGATTTATCGTAATCCAGTTTAACTTCCAGTTTCGTATGAATCAGATCGTGCAGTTTCGTTGCCGTAGCGCGATATTCGGATATATTTTTGCCCGGGTGAATCCTGGGCATGAACAGACAGGAAGGAAACAGCCGCGCAAATCAGGAGCAGTACAGGTCTCATGTGTAGAAGAAAATTTCATAAATATAGGCACTTCGATTCCAATCAAATCGTTAACGGATTCCGCGTTTTATTTAATTGATATCGGTCATCCTTTTATCATTTACGGTATCATTTTGTATATTTGTATTGAATCTGAAACGCCCTTTGTGGTCGGGTGTAAGCCCCTTAAGTAAGTAGGATTCCCCCGGGACAGCTTACGCTGCCCCTTTTTTTATGCTTCTACAATTCTATACGGCGACTGGAGAGATTTTGTAGCAAACGGGTTTATCACATGAGTAAGCCTTCCATAGAAAGTTGCGGCACCTTTCCTCCGCAGATATTTATTTGGCTCATAAACTTGCTTCGCAAAATAAGCAACCACATCTGTCATTTGTAGAATAAGTGAATGCGCGCTATCTCTGAAATTTGGATCTTCAATGATTGCTCTCAAAGGAATATTTCTTGATCCACCGCCAAACCGCATCATATTCGGGATATGATTGTATCTTCTCATTTGTCTAATTAGTTTTCTCAATCTGCCGCCGTCCGTATTGTCGGATATTATCATCCCCTTGTCGTTATGAAAGGGCCCGGGAAAATTGGAATGCAAAACAGTATTTTCAAATCGTTGTGCTAATAATTGCCACGCCCTCTCAAAAGGATTTGGATTTGATGTCTTGTCCACACGAACAGTGATAATGCTGATGTCTTTTCTACTGTTTAACCAGTCAATTGATTTTTTTAGCATATCCAGCCTGTCATTTCTACTAATAGTGTTTTGAAGTTTTACTCTTTTTGAAATGAACACAGACGCATGTATTTCTTCCTTCATGAGTAGTCCATATCTGTCTTTTAGTAGTTTTTTAAACGCTATTAGATCATCTAAAATATTTAACCAATATGTCTCATGAAAAATGATAGCTGAAAGAATAAAATATTTTGTAGGTGAAGGAGGAAATATTCCGGAATCTCCGCTTTCATCGACGTACATTAAATACATAATGTCAGTTTTCATAAAGGGAAGAAAACAAAATCTTAAAAACTGAGATTATTCACTCTTAAAATGGTGTCATTTCACCGTCTTTTTCGTCCTATAAATGGCATTTTTCGGTAATCTAAATGTTATACTTTGGACCGCAGATCTCATCAACCAAAGGGTATTGGCTATGAGGTTAAGCATAATCACTTCCTGTGATAAATCATTTTGCCCTTGCTGAAAGTATAAACGACTTTGTCAAAAGAAAGAATATCGTTTGCAGGGTCTCCTTCGAGTAATACAATATCGGCATCCATACCCGAAACGATCTGTCCTGTTTGTGCGGCCAAACCGAATTGCTTCGCGGGTGCGGTTGTCAGCATCGTCAGTATCTGTTGGAAACCAAGACCGGCACCATTTAGTAATCTGTATTCATCGCGCGTAGAGTAATCGGCGATATAACCCACATCTGTTCCGAATAATAAATTACCTCCCGCCGCTGAGAAATCATGCACCTGCTGCTGGGCAACGCGAACAAGCGGATGCTGCTCCGGATCTTTTACTCCAACTTTCAGGAGTTCTTCTTTCCAGAGTTTCAGGGTCGGGATAACCGCCAGGTGTGCTGCGATCATTCGCTGTAGTGTATCCGGATTCCAGGCCCTGCCGCCGTCGGGCGTTGTGTGCGCGAGAATATCTACGCCGCCACCGAGCGCGATCGCGAGACCCTCGTTATTGGTGGGATGCGCAAATACCGGTTTGCCAAGGCGATGGGCTTCCTGTACAATAGCGCTGACAATCGGAACGGGCATTTGAACGACACCGTGTCCGGTGGGCGATCCCGTCCAGAGTTTGATACAATCGGCACCCGAATCAATTTGCTGCCGGACATGCAGCGTCGCCTGTTGCGGATTGGTTGCTTCGGGAAGTTTCAGCGGTTCGATATAAAAAGGATTTCCATTAGGAGGCACCAGCGGAACACCGGCCGTATAAATCACCGGCCCGGAAACATCGCCCTTTTTTATCCGGTTCCGGATGCGAAGGGTCTGTTGAATATCCAATTCAGCGAGGTCAAACACATGGGCAAAACCGTGACTGGTCAGCATGTCCGCCATCTGCTGGTCAAACCTGGCAGCCTCAATCGTATCTGCCCTATTCCATTTCGGCTCGATAAAATGCACATGACAGTTCCAGAAAGCGGCTGTCATAACCAAGCCCTTGCAGGATATCATTTGAAAGGATTTGGGAACAACGATCTGACCGGAGCTGCCCACACCCGTAATTTTTCCATTATGAATTAGAACGATGCCATTGTCTATGGGCGCTGCTGTAGGCGATGTATAAATTCGGGCACCCACAAGAGCCAGATCAGCGGAGACCTTTTCGGTCTGGCTGAAAACAGATTTCGTGAAAATAAAAAAGACTAGCAGCAGAATGATTTTGTTTCTCATATAGCACATATCAATTCACAAATTTAATGAATCCTGAAAATGTTGTTATCAAACCAGGGGTATACTCTTAGTCCTGAATCATTCCTCCTTAAGATTCCGGAAAATGATACTGCATCATTTTGAATTGTACGGAATTTTTCTACATTTGATTGCCCCAAATCCGATACATGCCGTACGTCCGTTCCCTCAATATACCACAACCCGCAGTGATTATTCTCCTGATGCTACTGGGTTTTTCCTGCAAAAAAGAAACACAACCGGTGGATGCCGGGACTAAAATGGCCAACCCAACGGACTACCTGCTGGTTAGTCAGACCTGGGCCGGCCCGACTACGAATGGAGAGTCTTATATTTTGTCTTACAATGATCAAAACCTTCTTTCAGATGCGGAACACATTCAATGGGGAGGAGGGTCTACAGCAAACGGAGATACCTCTTATTATCATTTTGAGTATTTGAATGGTCTATGTCAAAAATGGACAATAACTCAAAAAGGAAATCCAAGTGCTACTTTTTATACATATAATGACAAGGGACTTCCGGTAAAAGTGGTTTATTATGATGGTGACAGGTATAATAGAACGGACCGGTATGAATATGACGCGGCCGATCGATTGGCGAGTGTAACAGACTCCGGCTGGCAATTGGAATATGCGTATGAATTTTTGTATGACAACCACGGTAATCCGGCTGTCATCGATAGAAGAAGTTTGACAGACAGCATTGAAATGAGGGACGAATTGACATCGTATGATGATAAGGTAAATTGGGTCAGGGCAGTGAATGGATTACCATCCGGGTCGATATTTCATGCTGACATCAATTCGTTTAATTCAGGCATGCTCCATAATGTACTCACAAGTACCTTTTCATTTTCAGGATTCCCCGCAAATCCTCCGGGCTCAACCCAATACCAATATCAATATCAGTACAATGAGCAGGGTTTACCCACTCAGATGATTTCGGGTCCCTGGATAGTAACAAATGTTTATAAAAAATACAAGTAGACTTTTTACATCCGGTCCGACCTGCATAAGCAAAAACACTTATTCCGTCAGAAGAAATCAGACTGTAAATTGTTTTAGATCAATTTCCGGAGATGGCTGCTGATTTGCATTTTCCATCTATAATATTTTACTGATCTGGCCCGTTACACCAACCGCCATTTAAACCAACCGCCATGCGAAAAATCCAAATCCTCCTCCCGGCACTCTTGTGTCTTGTTTCCATTTGCCTGCTGATACAAAGCTGTAAAAAAAATGACAGCGCGCCACCGTCATCCTCTCCGTCCATCAGTAGTATTTCACCATTGTCGGATACGATCGGAGCAAAGATTATTATTACCGGGTCGAATTTCAGTACGAATCCGGCAAATGATATCGTGAAATTGAATGATGAAGTCGTACAAGTTGTTTCAGCTACCGCTACACAACTGACCATCATTATTCCGGTTAGTGCAACAACCGGAAAAATTACCGTAACGGTAAACGGACAAACCGTTACTTCTTCAGACACATTTACATTACCTGGATTTTCGATCAGTGGATTTTCGCCGGGACTGGTAGGCATTGGTTATCCGTTGACGATTACCGGAACCAATTTTAGCGCGGATGCAAGTGTAAATAAAGTGACGATCAACGGAATGCCGGCTACGGTTAGTTTCGCAAGTAACACTATGCTGACTGCCATTGTTCCGGCGGGAGCAAAAACCGGGCAAATCGGAATGACGATGAAAGGTCTGTATACCACATCGCTCAATAATATTGTGGTGAAAAATTTGACGGTGACTACGATCGGTGCATTTGGAAATACGACAAGCCTTCCAGTCTGGGATATCACCACAGATGGTAATGGAAATTATTATTTTGGTGATGCTGATAGCGGCAGAGTGATGAAATTAAGCGCCAGTGGCGTGATATCTAAGGTAGCCGGTACGGGCGTTTTGGGAAGTGCAGACGGACCTGTCGCGACCGCAACACTGGGTACTGTGTATGGCGTTGCGCTGGATAGTCATGGGAATATTTTTGTTACCACACTGGGATATAATACGATCCGCAAAATTTCGACCACAGGCGTCGTCAGTACTTTTGCCGGAGATCCGAATGGTGATCCGGGAACAGCCGATGGCACAGGGACCGCTGCCCGGTTTAGTTCGCCACTGGGTATTGCGATCGACAAAAGCGATAATGTTTTTGTAACGGATGCCGCCAGTAATAAAATCAGAAAAATCACACCGACAGGCGTTGTAACTACGCTGGCAGGAAGTGGCGCAACGGGATCTGCGGATGGCACGGGTGCCGCCGCGAGTTTTAACGGAGCCTGGGGTATGGGAATAGATGCCAACGATAATCTGTATGTATGTGATGTGCAGAATTATAAGATCCGCAAAGTAACTCCGGCGGGTGTCGTAACAACTTTTGCCGGCGACGGAACCATCGGAACACTGGATGGTCCTGCGCTGAAAGCAAGATTTAACGGAGCCATTGGTATCGTTTCTGATCAGCAGGGAAATTTTTATATCACAGATGGCGGAAGTCATAAAATCAGGATGATCAGTGCCGACGGACAGGTATTCACACTGGCAGGAAACGGAATAGACAGCTCAACGGACGGCTCAGGAAATTTCGCTAGTTTCTCCAGTCCTCTCGGAATAACGATCGATGCCTCCGGAGTGATGGCGGTCGTCGACAGAAAATCACAAAAAATCAGAAAGATTGTTGTGCAGTAAAACGATACTTTTTACCTGATCAAAACAAAAATGGTTTCATTACCGTAAACAGGA
This sequence comes from uncultured Bacteroidota bacterium, assembly GCA_963759335.1. Lineage (GTDB taxonomy): Bacteria > Bacteroidota > Bacteroidia > Chitinophagales > Chitinophagaceae > Puia. The sequence goes on along the minus strand of CAVWYU010000014.1, from coordinate 8,926 downwards.
TGATGGAAAATGTAATGAAAGGTATTTCCTTAATCAGGAAAAGTCTTCAATAATTCAGCTCCCTCCCGAACGACCAATTGAATCACTTCTTCAATGTCTTTTTCAGTGGTGCGGAAATTGACAATGCAGGCTCGTAAACAAAATTTTCCCTGGATGACTGCATTGGAAAGAAATGCTTCTCCTTTTTGTTGAATGTTGTTTAACAAACGTTCATTCAATTGATTCAACTGTTCTTCATTCAACGCCGGAGTCACATATCGGAACGTTGCAATGCTTAAACTTTGGCTGACGGCCTCCAGTTCGGGATGATCCATCGCCAGCGAAAACATTCGTTGAGATAACCGGATGTCTTCCTCAATGAGTTTTTCATATCCGCTGCGTCCCAGGTGTTGCAGACTTGCCCATACTTTCAGCGCCCGGAATCCCCTCGAGTTTTGAAGTCCGTATTCATAAAAGTTTATACCGGCGGGTCCGTCTTCCACATCAAAATGATAATAGACGGGGTGTGATGAAAAAGTTTCGGTGAGGTGATTGGGATCTTTTACCAGTACACATCCCGCTTCCAAAGGACTGTAAAGCCATTTGTGCGGATCGATGGCGATCGAGTCTGCTTCCCGGATTCCTTCAAACAGATGTGATTGCGACGGAACGGTCGCTGCCGGCATGCCATACGCTCCGTCTACATGAAACCATAGTCCATATTTTTTACAAATAATCCCCAGCGTTTTTAAATCATCCACAGCACCGGTACTCACATCTCCTGCAGTGCCGATCACCATAATGGGTTTTTTGTTCTTTGAAATATCTTCCCGGATGGTTTGCTCCAGAATATTCGTATCTATCTGATTGGCCTCATTCACGTCGATCCATCGAAGCGCCGTAGCACCAGGTCCGAAACAAAGAACCGCTTTTTCTATCCAGGTATGTGTTGTTTTGGGACAGTATATGGTAAATTCCTGTTCAGGTATAACAGGATCCTTCACGGACCGGACGCCTTTCACTTTAGAGGCTGCCAGGAACGCCGTAAAATTGGCCATATTTCCGCCACTCACCAGTATCCCTCCATAAGATATATCTACGCCGATTAATTCCGCCAGCCACCGAATGGTTTGTCTTTCGATTTGAGTGGCCATCGGGCTTAAAATATTCGCGCCGACATTTGGATTCACGATGGCAGCAAGCAAATCAGCCAGTGCGCCCAATGGCGCCGGCGAAGAAGTGATATAGCCAAAAAATTTGGGGTGCCCGTTCAGGAGGGAGTGATTAAAAAGTAGTTCACTGGCTTCGGCTAAAATCTTTTCCGGCGACTCACCGGATTCGGGCAGTGCACGGTCTCCTAACAACGCTTTCAAAACAGCCGGTGACTCTCCCGTAGTAACAGCGCGACTATTTATACCCGCTAAAAAATCTCCGATCTGATCGATCAGCCGGTGTCCCAGCTGCCTGAATGTTTCCGGATCCATATCAATGACCGAATTCCTCGAATTGTGCATAACCAGTTTATTGTAATGAATGTATATATCCTCAATGATCAGGCTAAAATTAAAGCATTCGTCCTCCTGATATATCTTTATTGAATGAACGAATCGGTCTTTGAATCCCTGCAGTTATTCATATCCAAAGAGGCTGGTATTGATGAAAATCGAATAACCCCCAATACAAGGCTATACGATGACCTTTATATTTATGGGGATGATGCCATGGATCTGCTTATAAAATATGGAAAGACATTTAATGTAGATCTGACCAAATTTATGGCAGCCGATTATTTCGAAGGTGAAGGAGGAGCCAAATTTATTGACGACATCGCTCGTCTCTTTACGGGCAAAGTGCCTTCAAATGGATTAAAAATTTTAACCGTGCATCATCTTGAAAAAGGAATTCACGCAGGGAGGTTGGATGAGGACGTAATTTTAAACACCTTATAGGTGCGCACTTACCCTCGCCCCTTATTAAACAATAAGGGCCGCACTGATTACTTTTTTTGTGAACTTACTATTGCACCAACACAAACAAATTGTTATTGCCAACGACTGAGCTGTTTCGTAATACGGAATAAGGCAATAAGAAATGTCCATGATAACCCCAGGGTGCGCCCCATGAATTTTGTACAATGAAATAACCGCCACCGGTAGCGCTGGTTGAAGCCGTTCCGTCATCGAAATAGCCCACGAGCGGAACAGCATGTCCACCCAACGCGCTCAGTCCTTTGGTAATACTGCCATTGGTCAATGGATTGTATACATAACTGGTTGTACTCAGTCCTTCGAATACAGAATAAGAAGTATTATCATATACGGTGAAGCCCATTAAAACGGGCTTGTTGTTCAGGATGGCATACTTGCAATTGTTGACTTCATTTACATCACCCGAACCTGCGATATAGTAGTAACCGGCAGTGGTTGTTCCGGATGCAGTGGTAGAACCGCCCTCTTTGCCAATTTTGAAATTAGCCGCATTGCTGATGGCACTGGAACCGGGTGCTGTTTTAAATTGCTTGGATGAAGCCGCTGCAATATTGTATCCCTGGGAATTCAGTGTGGTCGGATAGGGATACAGATCTTCTGTGCTTTCACCATAGGGACTAATGGATCGGCCATTTCCGGTATTGCTGGTCAAACCCTGGAGTGCCTGGCCGATATTCACCATATTGGCGCCCGGATCGGAAGAAATGGACCCGCGTTCAATTTTAACCCGCTCTACATAATATAAAAAGAGCGGAGCCAAAGCGCCACTGGTGCCGAAGAAACTGGTTGGACTGCTGAATTTTTTGGTATTGACTGCTGCCACAGCGCTGGACGTCGAATTGATAACCGGTTGCGCAGAAACCACGCCGCCTTTTGCATAATACTTCAGTATTTCATTGGCCTCGGTACCGCAGAAACCAGTGCAGGAGCCAATCTGGCCCTGGTCCCTGATGGCCGGAGTGGTCATCAGCCAGCTGGATGGTAAAGTGCCCGTATAACTCAATCCGTTTGTTATTTTACCGCCGTTCAGCACTTCCGGTGTAAATAGCGGAACATTTTTCATTTCTTCATCCGAAACCGGCAACAAACCATATACATGGGTCTGGATTGAACCGGAGTTGTCAGAAGATGAGTTTGCGTTATTACTGCTCTTGGAACAGCTAAACAAAAAACATAATCCTGCGAGAGGCAGCAACATGCGGATTGTAAATAGATTGGTTTTTCTCATGTGCAAAGTTTTAGCGAAGATTAGGAAAGCGTCTGTGACTGATCGTAAACCAATTTACTTAAAAGCGCTGAAAATATCTGTGTTTTTTTGCGGCCAACGAAACGCTGACAGATGAACAATCGAAGAAATAAAAAGCCGCCCTTATGATGGGGCGGCTTTTTCTGTACACTCTATCTTTTATTCTATAACCAATTTCTTCGTAATGTTTAATCCACTGGATGTGATTCTGACAAAATAAACGCCCGTCCCCAGGTTATGGGTAATTTTTCCCGATTGAGAGATCCGGGTGTTCAAAACCTGTTTGCCATTAATATCCAGGATGGTCACTGTAGCCAGTTCATTATTTTTCAATCCTGCGACATACACATGAAAAGTCCTTTCTGTAACCGGATTTGGATATATCGTTGTTGATGACAACAAGTCCGGTGCAGGTGCAACCTCATTTTCAGCTGTGATGGAGGATACTTTCACGCCCGCATTGACGGAAGACGCGTTAACCGCAGGTACAGCCGGTTTCGTATCATACCAAACACCGTCGAGATACCATCCCGTGGTGCTTCTCGGAAGGTCGGCTGACTGACTGGAGCCGTCGTTGAAAATAACGGTTGCCGAAGCAATATTGGTAAAAGTATAACTGTACCATCCGTCACCATTGTTGGTCATCGGAACACCTGGCCAGTTTGGACTGGGCAGAGATCCGGTGGGCAATGCGTTGTACCAGTAAATATTGATGCCCGCTCCCCATGCGGCAGGTTTATAAAAGTTGACGGTCCAGGTAACCGCTGGTGTAGATGGCTTTGTGTCGTACCATACGCCATCCATGTACCAGCCATTTTTATCCCGGTAAGAATCCGGAGTCTGATTACTGCCGTCGTTGAAAATAATGGTTGCTGCTGTTGCACTGCTGAAGGTGTAGGTGTACCATCCGTCGCCATTATTCGTCATCGGTACACCCGGCCATGAAGGACTCGGAAGTGATCCATCCGGAATGGCATTGTACCAATAGATATTGATGCCGGGTGCCCATCCGGTGGGTTTGTAAAAGCTCACCGTGAACGTATTTGTCGGCGCTGCCGGTTTGGTATCATACCAAACGCCATTGAGGTACCAGCCTGTTGTGCTTCTGGGCAGATCGGCAGATTGTTTTGATCCGTCGTTGAATATGACTACGGCTGAAGCCACATTGTTGAAGGTATAACTATACCATCCGTCGCCCTCAGTGGTCATAGGAACTCCCGGCCAGTTCACACTGGGATAAGATCCGTCGGGAAGCGCATTATACCAATACATATTGATTCCGCTTCCCCAGTCAGTTGGTTTAAAAAAATGAACGGTGAAACTGTTGTTTGAAGTCTGTGGTTTGGTATCATACCACACACCGTTGGTATACCATCCGGTTTTATCTCTTGGCAGATCGGCAGATTGTTTACTGCCGTCGTTGAATATAACGGTAGCAGAATTGACATTGGTAAAGCTATAGCTATACCATCCATCGCCTTCGTTGGTCATCGGCGTTCCCGGCCAGCTGAGATTAGGAAGCGATCCCGGAGGATCCTGATTATACCAGTAAATATTAATGTTTGTTCCCCAATCAGCCGGTTTGAAAAAATGCACCGTATAATTATGTGGCGGAACAACGGTAACCTGCGAAGTGGCTTTCACTCCGTTGCTCAGGGCAGCGGTAATGGTTGTCGTTCCCAAAGCAACTGCGGTAACCAGGCCCGTATCATTTACCGTGGCAACACCCGTATTGCCTGAGCTCCACTTCACAAATTTCTTGGTGATTGGAAGAATTACTTTTGCAGTAACAGCCAGCGTTGTTCCAATGGGAATACTGAAGTTCAGCGGCGAAACCGATATGAGGTAACTGTCGGGAATATTAATGCCGGTCAGTACCAGATATTGAAATCCTGTTAAAGTAAGTGTATCCAGCCCCTTCAATGTTTTTGTTTCACCGGTAAAGGCATCTTTATACTTGCCGGCGATGGCAGCCGGAATGATATATTTTGAAGAAGTGCTTCTGAGGTTAGAAAATACCAATTCTTTTTCGAGACCACTCGATTTCGTAAAGGCACATACATTCAAATCGGAATAATTCAGCATGTCACCTCTTCGGATGGCATCACTTTTTTTTCTGAATTGTAATACTTTTTTAAATTCTGCCGTTACGGAAGGGTTTTGAGTCCAATCGATCACGACCGTGTTCCATGGGAAAGGAATTCTTTGTGCGAAAGCCACTTCCTGTCCGTTGTATAAAAAAGGAACACCTTTCATATAAGCGGCAACGATAAAATTCGCCATCACACCGGCGCTTCCACCAAATATTTCAAGAGGAGTGCCGCTGCCATTGGTATCGTGATTGCCGGTATAACGGGCGATCTGTTGTGAAGCATTGGCTTTTGCGTATTCGACATCAGTCGCGGTTTGTATTTTGGTAACGCTAGAACCTCCCGCAATGGGAACGAGCGCATCGCCATAAAAATGAAAACCGAAATTCATATCGAAGCCTGCGGTAAAATTATCGTTGCGCGAACCTTCGGCCAGCATCACCAGTTTATGGTTGCGAATGATACTTCTCAGGTCGCTGATAGTCTTTGTCCAGAAGCTGACCGGCGGATGATCCGCATAATCACAACGAAAACCATCCACATTGGCGGCAAATATCCAATACCGCATGGCGTTGTCCATGGCCTGTTGTACATTCGGGTTGTTCATATCCAGCGCGGCTACATCTGTATAAGAATCCAGTTGTTGTATCACCCCATTGGCATCGCGGATATACCAGTCGGGATGTTGCGTGATCCAGGGATTGTCCCAGGACGTTTGATTCACGACCCAGTCGAGGATTACAGACATGCCTTTTTTATGGGCGGTTTCAACCAGATTGCGCAGATCGGCCAGTGTGCCATATTCCTGAGCAACCGATTTGAAATCCTTGATGCAATAGGGAGAATTGGAGCTTTTGGGATCTGTGCCTACAGGATAAACGGGCATGAGATAAACGACATTGATGCTCAAATCTTTTATATTATCCAGTCGGGCAGTTACCCCGGATAGATTTTTTCCGGAGCTGAAGGCCCGGATATTTACCTGGTACAGATTAATATCCTTTGTAGCCGGAACCTGATTAAAACGGGTACCGTACTGAGGAGGATCCTGCGCATTCGATCCCAGGAACAGTGATGAGAATAAAACGCAAAGAATCAACTGACGCAGACGCAGCAATCGTTGTAGTTTCATGATGGCAATTTTATAGTACTAAATTAATGGATTTGAATAATAATATGTGTTTCTTATACACATTAAATTGAGAACCTTTATTGGCCATGTCACATCACTGTTAGCCTTCACATCCAACCAGAGGCAATATTTTTGCATGGTTTATTTATGGCAAACATTTTTATCACTGGTTCGGCCGACGGTCTCGGTCATCTGGCGGCAAAGTGGCTCGTCAGTCAGGGTCATCATGTTGTCCTGCATGCACGCAACGCAGCGCGGGGAAAGGAAGCACTGGCAAAGCTGCCCGGAGCTGACAAAGTGCTGACAGCAGACCTGTCCAGTATAGAAGAAACAAAAAGATTAGCAGCAGATGTGAATGCGGTGGGAGAATTCGATGCGGTTATTCATAATGCCGGTGTTTACAATCTGCCGGCCCGCCAGAATGCCAGCGACTTTCAACAGGCGATGATAAATATAAACACCCTCGCACCATACATATTAACCTGCCTGATCCGAAAGCCGAAGCGACTGATCTACCTCAGTTCGAGCTCGCATATGGGGGGCGACCCGTCCCTTAAAATACTGAACAGCCCTGCAAAATCCGCCAGGATTTCTCAAACCTATTCTGATACCAAGCTGCATGATGTGATATTGGCCATGGCAGTAGCGCGCAAATGGCCGGAAGTGTATTCGAATGCGCTTGACCCCGGCTGGGTACCGACAAAAATGGGCGGAGCCGGTGCGCCGGATGATTTGGAAAAAGGATTCCAGACACAGACCTGGCTCGCTGTCAGCAACGATGAACAGGCAAAGGTCAGCGGTCGTTATTTTTATCATCAGAAACAAAAACGTCCTCTGCCTGCAGCCGGCGATATGGATGTGCAGGAAAAATTTCTATCGCTGTGCGAACAGATCACCGGCATTCATTTCCCGGTTGATTAAAGATGCTATCTAGAGAGAAGCTGTTATTCAAAGGCGAAATATTCTAAAAGCCTTTTACAAACCGCCTTACAAATCTGTTCATTGAGGGTACCTACTTTTTTAATTAATCGGGATTTGTCAAAGGACCTGATTTGATCAATGACGACCTGGCCTTTTTTCTTTTGAAACACACATTGTATTCGGGAGGGATAGTTGCGAATAATGGTTGTCATCGGCGCTCCAACAATTGTATCTAAATATTTATTTGAGTCATCCGGAGAAATAATCAGACAGGGCCTGATTTTTTTTATTTCTTTACCGATCGCCGGATCAAAATTTACAAGCCAGACTTCAAAACGACGCACTACCATGACCATTCTTCATTATCAAATTTATTAGAAAAGGTTTGCCAGGCTGTGCTTTCAGCATCCGTTTGTCCTTCCGCGGAATTTTTAAATATTTCTTCCCACCCATCACGTGGCTTCGATGAAGCTGTTATAAGCAATCCGTCCTTAGAAGGAATTAATTCGATTTCGCCACTGAGTTGATACTGTTCAATCAGAGACTTTGGTATTCGAATCCCTTTGGAATTTCCTATCTGAATCAAGTTGGTTTTCATTGAATTCAAAGTTATTACTTTGTAATTACATTGCAAAACCGGTATCATGGCATTCATCGTATCCTTATGGACTGGTTGCGAAGCCCTCTATACCTGGCTGCAGTAAAAAGGGCTGAAGGATACGTGGGTAAAAATCAAATAAAATTTAAACTAAGTGTTTACTGGCGGTGATATTTTATCTCTCTGACGTTTGGCCTAATTGTACTTCGTCGGAAACGGTATAAAAAACAGAATCGATAAAAAATAGCGTATTGGTGTTTCGTAAAACATTTTCATCATGCATGTCTTCTAAAATTAGCCCCATTTCGTCGTTTTTGTAGTCCTGTCGTTTAGTGTTCTTAAAGCCGTTATATTCAAGGATTCTCTTATATCAGGAAGGTCGCCAATGAATCCGAAATAATAAAAGGTTGTTGAAGCACAGCCATTAATTTGTTGTTAACGATCGAAAATCCAAGAAGCTGATACGATGTGTAAGGGAAAAAAATATTATGAAGTACCACACTATTAAAAAACTCGAGCCAGGTGGCATAGTAAACCGCATCATTTAATTTAATAACGTTGCGTCTATCTAAAGAAAGATATACAGTTGCTTCCCCACCTTTTGCTATAAATTGCTCTTCTGCCGGGAGGGTGTTGAGAAATAGATTATGACTATTACAATATTGAATTAGGAATTCTGCCTGCTCTTTTTTAACGAGGAACTGACTTTCGAATTCTTTTTTAACCGTTCTACTTGTTGGATAGCCTGAGCATAGGAGATTTCGGATTGTTGTGAGAGAATCCTGCTGCCCCTCAAGGATAATTCCGTGAACGATATGTGCAATTTTTTCTTTGTTGCCATCTTCTAACATTGACACGTAAAACTAAGCATTTTAACTATTAATTCATATAGCTATGCATGCAACCTTAATAAAGTGATCATCAAATCTTTATATACTATCATTCATCTAAATGGGCTCGTAATTATCTGCT
>CAVWYU010000013.1:0-17455 GCA_963759335.1 uncultured Bacteroidota bacterium | reverse complement strand
TCGTAAACCAATTTACTTAAAAGCGCTGAAAATATCTGTGTTTTTTTGCGGCCAACGAAACGCTGACAGATGAACAATCGAAGAAATAAAAAGCCGCCCTGTATGATGGGGCGGCTTTTTCTGTACACTCTATCTTTTATTCTATAACCAATTTCTTCGTAATGTTTAATCCACTGGATGTGATTCTGACAAAATAAACGCCTGTCCCCAGGTTATGGGTAATTTTTCCCGATTGAGAAATCCGGGTATTCAAAACCTGTTTGCCATTAATATCCAGGATGGTCACGGTAGCCAGCTCATTATTTTTCAATCCTGCGACATACACATTAAAAGTCCTTTCTGTAACCGGATTTGGATATATCGTTGTTGATGACAACAAGTCCGGTGCAGGTGCAGCCTGGTATTCAGCTGTGCTGGAGGATACTTTTACGCCCGGATTTACCGGAAGACGCGTTCACCGCAGGTACAACCGGTTTTGTATCATACCAAACACCGTCGAGATACCATCCCGTGGTGCTTCTGGGAAGATCGGCTGACTGACTGGAGCCGTCGTTGAAAATAACGGTTGCCGAAGCAATATTGGTAAAAGTATAACTGTACCATCCGTCACCATTGTTGGTCATCGGAACACCTGGCCAGTTTGGACTGGGCAGAGATCCGGTGGGCAATGCGTTGTACCAGTAAATATTGATGCCCGCTCCCCATGCGGCAGGTTTATAAAAGTTAACGGTCCAGGTAACCGCTGGTGTAGATGGCTTTGTGTCGTACCATACGCCATCCATGTACCAGCCATTTTTATCCCGGTAAGAATCCGGAGTCTGATTACTGCCGTCGTTGAAAATAATGGTTGCCGCTGTTGCACTGCTGAAGGTATAGGTGTACCATCCGTCGCCATTATTCGTCATCGGTACACCCGGCCATGAAGGACTCGGAAGCGATCCATCCGGAATGGCATTGTACCAATAGATATTGATACCCGATGCCCATCCGGTGGGTTTGTAAAAGCTCACCGTGAATGTATTTGTCGGCGCTGCCGGTTTGGTATCATACCAAACGCCATTGAGGTACCAGCCTGTTGTGCTTCTGGGCAGATCGGCAGATTGTTTTGATCCGTCGTTGAATATGACTACGGCTGAGGCCACATTGTTGAAGGTATAGCTGTACCATCCGTCGCCCTCGGCGGTCATAGGAACTCCCGGCCAGTTCACACTGGGATAAGATCCGTCGGGAAGCGCATTATACCAATACACATTGATTCCGCTTCCCCAGTCAGTTGGTTTAAAAAAATGAACGGTGAAACTGTTGTTTGAAGTCTGTGGTTTGCTATCATACCACACACCGTTGGTATACCATCCGGTTTTATCTCTTGGCAGATCGGCAGATTGTTTACTGCCGTCGTTGAATATGACGGTAGCAGAATTGACGTTGGTAAAGCTATAGCTATACCATCCATCGCCTTCGTTGGTCATCGGCGTTCCCGGCCAGCTGAGATTAGGAAGCGATCCCGGAGGATCCTGATTATACCAGTAAATATTAATGTTTGTTCCCCAATCAGCCGGTTTGAAAAAATGCACCGTATAATTATGTGGCGGAACAACGGTAACCTGCGAAGTGGCTTTCACTCCGTTGCTCAGGGCAGCGGTAATGGTTGTCGTTCCCAAAGCAACTGCGGTAACCAGGCCCGTATCATTTACCGTGGCAACACCCGTATTGCCTGAGCTCCACTTCACAAGTTTCTTGGTGATTGGGAGAGTTACTTTTGCAGTAACAGCCAGCGTTGTTCCAATGGGAATACTGAAGTTCAGCGGCGAAACCGATATCAGGTAACTGTCGGGAATATTAATGCCGGTCAGCACCAGATATTGAAATCCTGTTAAAGTAAGTGTATCCAGCCCCTTCAATGTTTTTGTTTCACCGGTAAAGGCATCTTTATACTTGCCGGCGATGGCAGCCGGAATGATATATTTTGAAGAAGTGCTTCTGAGGTTAGAAAATACCAATTCTTTTTCGGGACCACTCGATTTCGTAAAGGCACATACATTCAAATCGGAATAATTCAGCATGTCACCTCTTCGGATGGCATCACTTTTTTTCCTGAATTGTAAAACTTTTTTGAATTCTGCCGTTACGGAAGCGTTTTGAGTCCAATCGATCACGACCGTGTTCCATGGGAAAGGAATTCTTTGCGCGAAAGCCACTTCCTGTCCATTGTATAAAAAAGGAACGCCTTTCATATAAGCGGCAACGATAAAATTCGCCATCACACCGGCGCTTCCGCCAAATATTTCAAGAGGAGTTCCGCTGCCATTGGTATCGTGATTTCCGGTATAACGGGCGATCTGTTGTGAAGCATTGGCTTTTGCATATTCGACATCTGTCGCGGTTTGTATTTTGGTAACGCTTGAACCTCCCGCAATGGGCACCAGCGCGTCGCCATAAAAATGAAAACCGAAATTCATATCGAAGCCTGCTGTAAAATTATCGTTGCGCGAACCCTCGGCCAGCATCACCAGTTTATGGTTGCGAATGCTTCTCAGGTCGCTGATGGTTTTTGTCCAGAAGCTGACCGGCGGATGATCCGCATAATCACAACGAAAACCATCCACATTGGCGGCCAGTATCCAATACCTCATGGCGCTGTCCATCGCCCGTTGTACATTCTGGTTGTTCATATCCAGCGCGGCAACGTCTGAATAGCTGTCAAGCTGCTGGATAACACCATTCGCATCGCGCACATACCAGTCGGGATGCTGCGTGATCCATGGATTGTCCCACGACGTTTGATTCACGACCCAGTCGAGGATCACCGACATGCCTTTTTTATGGGCGGATTCAACCAGATTGCGCAGGTCGGCCAGTGTGCCATATTCCGGAGCAACCGATTTGAAATCTTTTATACAATAAGGAGAATTGGAGCTTTTGGGATCTGTGCCCACCGGATATACGGGCATGAGATAAACGACGTTGATACCCAAATCTTTTATATTATCCAGTCGGGCCGTTACACCGGGTAGATTTTTTCCGGAGCTGAAGGCCCGGATATTTACCTGGTACATATTAATATCCTTTGTAGCGGGAACCTGATCAAATCGTGTACCGTACTGGGCAGGATCCTGCGCATTCGATCCCAGGAACAGGGATGAGAATAAAATGCAAAGCATTAACTGACGCAGATGCAGCAATCGTTGTGGTTTCATGATGGCAATTTTATAAGACTAAATTAATGATTTGAATAATACTATGTGTTTTTTATACACATTAAATATGAACACCTTTATTGGCCATGTATACATCACGGTTAGCCTATCACATCCAACCAGAGGTAATATTTTTGCATGGTTTATTTATGGCAAACATTTTTATCACAGGTTCGGCCGATGGTCTCGGTCATTTGGCGGCGAAGTTGCTCGTCAGTCACGGTCATCATGTTGTCCTGCATGCACGAAACCGCAGCCCGGGGAAAGGAGGCATTGGCAAAGCTGCCCGGTGCTGACAACGTGCTGACCGCAGACCTCGCCAGTATAGAAGAGACAAAAAGATTAGCGGCAGATGTGAATGCGTTGGGTGAATTCGATGCGGTGATTCATAATGCCGGCGTATACGATCTGCCGGCCCGCCAGGATGCCAGCGACTTTCAACAGGCGATGATACATATAAACACCCTCGCACCCTATATATTAACCTGCCTGATCCGAAAGCCGAAGCGACTGATCTACCTCAGTTCGAGTTCGCATATGGGCGGTGATCCGTCACTGAAAATACTAAACGGCCCTGCAAGATCCGTCCGGATTTCACAAACCTATTCAGACACCAAGTTGCATGATGTAATATTGGCGATGGCCGTAGCGCGCAAATGGCCGGGTGTGTATTCGAATGCGCTTGACCCCGGCTGGGTGCCAACAAAAATGGGCGGTGCCGGTGCACCGGATGATTTGGAAAAAGGATTCCAGACACAGGCCTGGCTCGCAGTCAGCAACGATGAACAGGCAAAGGTCAGCGGTTGTTATTTTTATCATCAGAAACAAAAACGTCCTCTGCCTCCGGCAGGCGATATCGATGTGCAGGAAAAATTTCTATCGCTGTGCGAACAGATCACCGGCATTCATTTCCCGGTGGATTAAAGATGCTATCTAGAGAGAAGCTGTTATTCAAAGGCGAAATATTCTAAAAGCCTTTTACAAACCGCCTTACAAACCTGTTCATTGAGGGTGCCTACTTTTTTAATTAATCGGGATTTGTCAAAGGACCTGATTTGATCAATGACGACCTGGCCCTTTTTCTTTTGAAACACACATTGTATTCGGGAGGGATAGTTGCGAATAATGGTTGTCATAGGCGCTCCAACAATTGTATCTAAATATTTATTTGAGTCATCCGGAGAAATAATCAGACAGGGCCTGATTTTTTTTATTTCTTTACCGATCGCCGGATCAAAATTTACAAGCCAGACTTCAAAACGACGCACTACCATGACCATTCTTCATTATCAAATTTATTAGAAAAGGTTTGCCAGGCTGTGCTTTCAGCATCCGTTTGTCCTTCCGCGGAATTTTTAAATATTTCTTCCCACCCATCACGTGGCTTCGATGAAGCTGTTATAAGCAATCCGTCCTTAGAAGGAATTAATTCGATTTCGCCACTGAGTTGATACTGTTCAATCAGAGACTTTGGTATTCGAATCCCTTTGGAATTTCCTATCTGAATTAAGTTGGTTTTCATTGAATTCAAAGTTATTACTTTGTAATTACATTGCAAAACCGGTATCATGGCATTCATCGTATCCTTATGGACTGGTTGCGAAGCTCTCTATGCCTGGCTGCAGAAAAAGGGCTGAAGGATACGTGGGTAAAAATCAAATAAAATTTAAACTAAGTGTTTACTGGCGGTGATATTTTATCTCTCTGACGTTTGGCCTGATTGTACTTCGTCGGAAACGGTATAAAAAACAGAATCGATAAAAAATAGCGTATTGGTGTTTCGTAAAACATTTTCATCATGCATGTCTTCTAAAATTAGCCCCATTTCGTCGTTTTTGTAGTCCTGTCGTTTAGTGTTCTTAAAGCCGTTATATTCAAGAAACTCCCTTATATCAGCAAGGTCAGCCAATGAATCCGAAATAATAAAAGGTTGTTGAAGCACAGCCATTAATTTGTTGTTAACTATCGAAAATCCAAGAAGCTGATACGATGTGTAAGGGAAAAAAATATTATGAAGTACCACACTATTAAAAAACTCGAGCCAGGTGGCATAGTAAACCGCATCATTTAATTTAATAACGTTGCGTCTATCTAAAGAAAGATATACAGTTGCTTCCCCACCTTTTGCTATAAATTGCTCTTCTGCCGGGAGGGTGTTGAGAAATAGATTATGACTATTACAATATTGAATTAGGAATTCTGCCTGCTCTTTTTTAACGAGGAACTGACTTTCGAAGTCTTTTTTAACCGTTCTACTTGTTGGATAGCCTGAGCATAGGAGATTTCGGATTGTTGTGAGAGAATCCTGCTGCCCCTCAAGGATAGTTCCGTGAACGATATGTGCAATTTTTTCTTTGTTGCCATCTTCTAACATTGACACGTAAAACTAAGCATTTTAACTATTAATTCATATAGCTATGCATGCAACCTTAATAAAGTGATCATCAAATCTTTATATACTATCATTCATAAACCTGAAGGTCTATTCCACGATCAAAACTACCTATAAATAAACCTCCACGATATATTGACACAATCCTTCTTTTCCTATATTTTGTAGCGTGTTCCCCCTAAAACCCGGACTGCTTACCATTCTGCTGGCATGCTGTATGCTCAAACCATGCGCACAAACGAGCTGCGTGCCCGTTTTTGTGAATGAATATCCAGGCACCGGGCATATGGAACCATACACGATGAAAGCCCTGGGCGACGGATCTTTTATCATTGCGGGCCGGGGAACTGCCAATGGCACAGGCTCTTACGACGGCATGGTGATGCATGTCACGGCTACAGGAACCATTATCTGGAGTTTTCTGATCGGCGGTGCCGCAGATGACGCATTCACCGGTATCGCCCCATTGTCCGACGGGTCTTTGATATTATCAGGATCCACCGCTTCTTATGGCCACCCGGAATCAAAGGGCTGGCTGGTGCTGCTCAATAACAATGGCAATCTGATCTGGAGCCGGCAGATCGGATCGGCACACAACGGCACAGACCGCATCAAAGCGGTGACGCAGTACAGCGACAATGATATCATCGGTACTTTCAACGAAGACGACAGCTCAGCGTTGAGTAATCCCGTTGTTTTCAAAATAGCCGAAGACGGAACCCTGCGCTGGTGCACAAAGTTTGATAACGGTTACGACGATAGTTATACTTCCATCGCTTTTTCGGGAACTACGATATACGCATCCGGATATTATTCAACCGCCACTGCGAAAAGAGGCGTGATTACACAACTCAGCGCAGCCACCGGTGTTTGGATCAATTCAAAAAATATTTATCGCGACGATCCCTATGATCAGGAAATAGCCGGACTGGAAATATTCAACAATATCATTTCCTATGGCCTCTGGATGCACGGGATCCCAAATCAAAGTTTTGCTACAAACGGAACCGTCTATGTGCAAACGGATATGGCCGGTACAAAGAAAATGGATGTGTATGTAGACAATGGCGGTGATGCATCCAGGATGACTACCTTCCGCACACAGGACAGCGGTTTCTATATGCTCCGTTCAACGAATACCCTGCCTAACCAGTTTTCAAACGTTTGCAAAATCGACCACAACGGATTACCCGAATGGGGCCGCGTGCTGAATAATTATGAAGCGATGGCCAATGTTGCCCTGGCCGTTACCGCCGACAATGGTTTGGCTTCTGCTCATTTTTACAGTGACTATTATACCAATTATATCAGCCGGATGCGGTTCGTGCGTTTAAACAACGCCGGGGAAAGTGGCGACTGCCAGTTGAATTCCATCGGTATTTCTACAGACACACTGGGATATAATGAATCGCCATTTTCCTGGTCAGCCATCTCTGCCGAAATTCCCGATCAGACGATCATTACACCTCCCGAAACAGTAAACGTTCCGACACTGACCAATACATGTCTGAACAATTTGTGCACTGACAAAACTCCTCTGCCAACAGGATGTAATAAAACCTACCGGATCGAATACAGCGCAGCAGAGTCATTACTTTTCCGCGACGCCGTTACCACACCGGACGGGGGTCGAATTACCATTGGTGATAATGCATATCATTCTCCCAATGGGGTGGCTATAAAAACAGATGTCAATGGACAACCGGTATGGTCCAAACGATTTGAGTTTTTTTTCCACCCAATGAATTTCTTACGCATTTTGAGATCGGCAGATAACAATTACTGGATTTTTGGGAGAGACAATTATAACGACGCAAACAGTCAGGGAACCCGGTATATCGATTTAATAAAAATTGACGATTCTGGAAATATGCTGGCTTCATCACAATTGGTTGAGGGCGATGTCGGAGCCAAACTGGCAGAACTGGCCGATGCGGTCAGCACACCCGATGGCGGATTTATTTTCATGTTGAATGATTCCTGGGGTTTCGGCGGTACGAATTCTTTGATATATCGTTGTGATGCCAATGGAGCACTTCTTTGGGAAAAACAGATCACGCATGGAGGGCCGGCGCCGGTTTACAAATCCATTATCTGCTCGTCCGATGCCATATTCCTGGCTTATGATTGCTATGACCAGGCCCATTATCCAAACTTTGGGATGGAAAGGCTTGATCTGAAAACCGGAGATTTAGTCTGGTCCAAACAATACACGATTGGAAATAGTAATACCGAGATGATCAACCGGATTTTTTCCATCAACGATACCACCTACACGTTCGTAAATAATTTTGCGCCCTTTGGTGCCTTTAATTCCATTATTAATACAGTGATGGTAAAAGTAGATCCTCAGGGAAATATTTTTGAGTCGCTGATGCTGACCGGAGAAGCGATAAACCCCGATCCGTGGTTCTTTTTACCGTACATGTGCCCTCCAACGATTACGATGACCACTAAAAATGATTTCGTGTTGAGTAACAAAGTGATCGTAAACGGAATCAACAAACTGAACATAACCCGTTTCGATACATCCGGAAGATCATCCTGGTCCAGGGATTTTGAATCGATGAATAATCATACACCGGAAAATATACATCAGCAGGGCACCGGATTTCTGATCATCGGGAAAACAGACACGACGCACCCCGGAAGTGAATCCTTCACCAATGGGTTTTTGTTGAAAGTAGACAGCAGCGGACAGATCATGAACAATGCAACCGGTGACTGTCAGCAGACGAATCAGCTTTTTTCAGCATCCCCCGGATCCATCACCGAGACGTATCTTGACCCACGGACATCCATTGACATCATTGGAAGTTCCTGGACTCCGGTTCATATTACCACATTGGATATAGATGTCGATCCGACGGCTTATTGTATGCAGAAAGCACCCTGCGGTGTGGTGGCTCTGAAACAAAGAGGCAATGGATGTTCGTTACAGGATACGCTTGTTTTTTATTTACAGGATGCAGCTACCTGCGATGCTTCGGCGAGCTGGTCGTACGACACAACGTATTTTCATTCACTTTTTTCCAACGGAGATTCCATTCTCCTGCAACCGGTTCAGGAAGGTGTCTCGAAGATGAAAGCTACGGTGGAAGGCAATTGCTTTTTAAATATTCAGACGATCAATACATCGGTGTTGCACGGGGCGTCCAAAGTGAACCTCGGTGCGGATACGCTGTTGTGCGCGGGTAATTCGATTAAACTCTCTGCGGGCCCCGGCTTTGCGAGTTACCTGTGGAATGACCAGAGTACGGATTCCACGCTCATTGTAAATACCAGTGGTATCTATTTTATTCATGTCGCGGATCAGTGTGGTACCTCTGCTTCGGATACCATTCAGGTGAGGCCGGCTGATTTTGCTTTTCATATAACCGGCGACAGTTTGAGTTGCAACCAAACACCCGCGTTTTTACAGGTAACGCCCGGTTACATCAACTATCAATGGAGTCCATCGCCATTTTCAAACGGATCGGGAAACATCGCACAGGTAACACCTGCTATCACTACCCAATATAAAGTAACGGCGCAGAAATTTCCCGGATGCACGGTGGCTGATTCTATGACCGTGTTTGTACTCGTATCACCTGCCATTGTGCTGGGTGCCGATACCTCGCTCTGTGCGGGCGATAGCCTGCTGATTCTGGCGCCTGCCGGTTTTTCGCATTATAGCTGGAGCACCGGCGACAGCGCGCTGTCCATCTACGTAAAAAATAAAGGCAGTTACTCAGTGAAGGCTATTTACAATAATGGATGTGTATCTGCCGACACGATGAAAGTCCTCAACCTATATGCAACGCCTGATCCGGGTCTGGATAAGAATCCGGTGATTTGCAAGGGTTCGACACGTGAACTGTCCACTACTCAGCCATTCCGGAATTATCTGTGGAATGATGGTAGTACAGGAAACAGCATTATGATAAATGCTACAGGCATGTATTGGGTGAGGGTAGAAAATCAGCAGGGCTGTTATGGCAGCGATACCGTGGATATTAATACAGTCGGCGTAGTACCGGCCAATTTTTTACCTGCCGATACGATTGTGTGTTCCTATACCGGTGCGCTGATACAACCGCATGCCGACTTTGTACAATACTACTGGAGCACCGGCGAAAAGGACCGGTCCATCCAGGTGAAAACCGCCGGTGAATATATATTGCAGGTGGTGGATCAGGAAGGATGTCAGGGCTCCGACTCCATCCGCATTGCTTTGAAAGACTGCGAAGCGCTGCTGGTTTGCCCGAATGCATTTACCCCGAACCACGACGGTCACAACGATGTCTTCCGCTTAAAATATCCCGGCCATGCAGCCGGCTACAACCTCCAGGTCTTCAACCGCTGGGGCCAGAAAATGTTCGAAACCTCCGACACCTCAGCGGGATGGGACGGTGACTGCAACGGTCAGCACCAACCCGAAGGAAATTATGTATGGATCATTCGTTATACAGATAATGCAGGGAAGAAACAGAATCTGCAGGGGAGCGTGGTGTTGATCAGGTAAAAACAAGGATGAATTAAATTAGTGGTAATGGTATTAATTAGAAATTATGCATTTATATTAATTCTTGCACTTATTAGTTTGTCTTCGTGTTCTCAAAATGACGGCTTAGCTCCCGGCTATAGATGGGAATTGTTTAAAAATACACCCAACTGGGAGCTTGCCAAAGCCATCAAACAGGAAGACACAGTTGCAATACTTGAAATAGTAAAGCAAAAAGAAATTAATATTAATTTACAGGAACCGAAGTTCGGGCGTACGTTGCTCATGCTGGCTGTGGGAAATGACAAATTCTATTCAACGCAGGCGTTGATAAAGGCAGGGGCTGATTTGAATATAAGAGATTCGGCGGGAGATCAGGCAATACATGAAGCAGTTAGATTTATATCACTGCGTAAGAACTCATATATTATATTAAAATTGTTGTTGGAAAATCATGCAGATGCAAACGCTTATTCTGCAAATGGTGTTAATGCTACTCCACTAGAAGGAGGAGTTGCTGACTTTCCGTGTTTTAAATTGCTCATGAGTTATGGCGCTGATCCCTATTTTCAATTCAGAGATCATAGTTTTGCAGTCTGGCCCACCATGTTCATCGATGAAAGGAAAGACGGAATTCTTGCAGCGAGGGATCTGATCCTGGAAAGGAAAATGCCTATACCGAATCCTATAGCGCGATCTTTAGATGGACGTAGGCCATTAGATATTTTCTATTTCCTGCATAGCCTAAAGTTTCAAGAAAACTCCGAGAAGCAAAATGCAAAAATTGAGATTTTAAATTACTTAAAGGAAATTAATTTCCCTGCGAACGGAGTTTATAAAAAGAATTAGATATATTAGGAATTCATATTTTAAATGACATATTCGTTTCAATTTGCTACTCCTCTTCGAATGCCTGCAGTTCAAATTCCATGAAGTAACGCAAGCTTTTGGAATTGCCATTCACCGGGTATCCAAACTGTATAGAGCCAGCATACCCACTGATCATGCTCTACAGGACCTAAAATCAGCTGTTCTTCATCATGGATTCCAGTGATCAAAATGCCGTTTCGAAATGAATTGAGAAGCACTTCATCATCTATTGTCGTCTCACAACTTTCAATGATTATTGGCATGGTATCCCGGAGAAATCCAACTTGATTTATTGAACAGAGCGTGGGACAGGTATTCCGGCAGGACATAAATCCGTTGGAGGTTAGTAGAAAATCTGTATAGTCAGGAGGAAAGCGGACTCCCAATTCCGCTTCCTTCTTGCGAATTTCAGAAACCGTTGCCGGCTCGAAGCCTAGCCATTTTTTATCAACTACCGCGGATGAGAAGTTATGTTCCTGCCTTTGAATGGATAATTCAGATATTCTTTTGAGCAGTTCTTTCCAGGTCATGTTACCATATGTCAGTGTTCGTCCTTTTTTTGATCTTTCTTTCAAAGCTTCTTCCAACAAAACAGAGTCCGAATAGCAATCTGATTTTATAAAACCCAGCTTCTTCGAAAAACGGCCCGATATCAAATCCCTGGCCAATAAACGATCACTCATCAAATAAGATGGAAAATACCTGTCCCTGTATTTCATGTAACCTGAAGCCCAGATCGCCATAAATTCCGATAGCAGGTCCTCGGTTCCATGATGTACAGCTAACAAACATCCTGAAGTGGATGCCTTAAAATGGGTATGGTCGGTTGCGTGCTTCGATTCCGAAGAAATTTTTTTAGCGAGGAAAGAATTTCATCGATAGGTGCTAGTTTTTTGTCATAAAAGAAAACCGATTTAACGAATAATTCATCAACTGATGAATGTTCCAAAGGTTTATAAAGATCCTTCAGCGCCGGTTGCCCATAAGGCTTCAGAAAATAGTTCAGATTTTTTCTCTCTATATCGTTAATTTCTACAAAGGAGAAAGGAATTTCTGTTTTTGGAGTGATACCACTCATTTCCCACATTACCTGGAATCCCTCCTTATATCGTGGATCTTTATCGTAGTCTTTGTTATTGAATTTCCAAAGAATTTCCAGCAAATGGTTTGCCTCGTCCATATATCCACATATGGCCCATTCAGCAGCCTTCTCGCAGACGTCCTGGTACACGGTATCCGGATCCCCGGCTTTTATTGTTTTCAAAAGTTTGTGCGTGTTCGATAACGGCATGGTTTATCAAATGTATAATAAGAAATCGCTACCCGATCTAAGAGTATCACTTAGTCCTATGATGTAATAAAGGAGCAACTATTTTCGAATGGGTTTACGAATTAAAGGACATCTATTATTTATTCACAATTGGAGGTTTAGGCTCCAAACTATCCTCAGCTGTACAGCAATCCTTTACAATCTTTACTATTCCTTTCTTTTTAATAAATACACGTGCCCTTTCAAGTTTCGGTAAAGGTCCTGAAACATGTAATGAAAAATTTGAAAGTACTTTTGAGTATTGGTCTGTATCAAACTTGTTTGTTTTATCAATTGTCATTGCAAAAATCAACTTGTCAAGCATTAATGATATTTTTTTAATTGGGTCTGGACTTTTATTTGGTATGAACTGAATTTTCCTGCTCAGGCTATCTTTTTTTTTGTAGTCGATGCAGTATGTAAAACCGTCATATATAAAACTATCCTCCGGCTTTATTGAATAGTCCGTAGCATAATTGTCTTTCGCTAAAACTTCATTTATTGATTTTATAAGAGAGTCAGGAATACTACCTGCAAAATATTTAGGTGCATCCATAAATGTATCGTGCCGCATTAAGGAATAATGTCCGTACTTATCTATGTCAAGATAATGAGCTAAATAAAATATAGGGGTGTCAGAACTCATGTGCCATAAATATGCAGAGTATTTGAAGTTGTCTGTCACCAATTTTTCTTTCTTGCTTTGTTGTTGACAAGAGAAAAGTGTCAGAGAAAGTAATATGTAAACTTTTGCAACCAATATTAAAACTCGAGTTTATTTACTTTTCTTCATAATAAAAATAACACCAGTGGTTCCACCTGAGCCTTGATAAGATGAAACTAGGGCAAGAGTTCCAACAAGTTCAAATTGTCTTTCAGCCATATAATTTAATACAGCTGAGTATGATTTCTTGTTTGTAAGTGAATCGGAATAGTCCTGACCAGCTTGTACTTGATCCGGGGTGTCTCCGAAATCAACTTCTACTTTGAGCTTTTTAGACAAATCTTTTCCCCTAACTGTGATATACGCATATGAAAATGCCTGGACTTTCGCTGTTTGATTTTCTTGCGAGAAAGCTGTCAAATTAATTGTTGAGATCAACGCTAACATCAAAATTATCCTCATCATTGTTTTTGTTTTTGAGTTCTACTCGATTAAAAATCTTTTGTTTTATTGATTGTTGGGTAGTTTCAATGGCAATAATGTATTGTCACCCAATTTGTCTGCCATAAATAACAAAAGCGAATATTCTTCAATCGTGGTTGGCTGTGCCTTTGAGTAAATGTTCATGGGTCCATGTATTCCCAGTCCCATGCCACTTATTATTTCCGGATTAATGGCTACGACTTTGACGACAGTCGAGTTTTCATCAATCTTTATCAATTTGAACACAAAGTCTGCGGAGTATTGTATCGGCTGGCTGTCTGAATAATAATATTTAGATACCCAGGGCGCAAGCATCCCGGTTAAATAGACGTCATTTGAAGTATTCGGTTGTAAAAAATATTCTCTGCTGAATATTGCGCCTTTGCTTTTCTCCGCCGTGAAAAATACTGACATCCTTCTTGTATCAACGTAAAAATAAAATATCTTCTTAAGGTGTAGATTTTCTTCCGGACTATTCCCGATTTTAAAGAATGATATCAAAGAATCTTTAAGCACATTTATATTGAATTTAAAAATATGCTCAGAGATATTTCTGACCGGGAATGGGTATTCTTTTATAGGCTCAATTTTATGCTCCTGCGTATAATTCCTTTCTATTTGTTCGGCCAAGACAGTATCTCTTTTAAGAATAGCCTGAATAAACTTTTCATAATCGTCTTGTGCCGTGGCTATCTGAGCAATGAAAATGGTAAGAAGGAGAGATGCGAAATATTTCATTAATTAACACATATTGAAAAGTTATCGCGAAATACTGTCTAATAATTTTATTTTTTCGAGTAGAATCGTATCGTTCATGCTAACAGCCTCATAAGTTGCTTTTACAGGCTTATATCCTTCTTTATAAAAGTATAGCGTAATATCCGGGCATTTAGGAACACCTCCAGCCAGGCCATCTTCAAATTTAAATTCACCGGATTTGTTTGAATATTTTACGCCATTGGTAATTTCATCCCTATAAAAAATTCGCTGTCTATAGCTGTGTAGTATCTTTATCTAAGATCACGCCTTCTGATCTTTGAACACACTCACAGCTTGAAAAAGTCAATAATAATACTAGCAGGCAAGGCATTCTCACTTGTTACGTTTTATTTAGTATTTATACTATATCTAATTTTTCTACCATTCGTTTTTTAATGTCATATCACCTAAAATCGGAAAATCCTTTGTGCAATCCATGACTATTGGCTTCTCAGCATTTCCAGAAGACCATGGGCATCCTGATTAGCCGACAAGTATCAATTCGCGAACCGCCATTTTGGTTTCCTGAAGTTTTGGATGATTCCAGGTAAATCTTTCCCGTGTCAGGGTAATACCCCATTCCCCATTTATGAGTCGGGTCATGCCAGACCTTTGTAATATCTGACTTCCTGATGATGAAATTATACTTATCTCTTTTTAAAAAAGCGGATTCGTCTGTCAACAGTTCATCATAGGAATCCAGTTTCTTTTTTACATAAGCTTCCGGTTCACGTACGTGTTTCATCGGAACCGTGTTCCCAATGTAACAGGAAATATACCCATTTACTTTAGCTCCGATGATCAGGCTGTCGGTAATATAGATCTTCATGATGCAGTTGGAAAGTCCTTTAAATTCCATTGCAATAAAATAAGGCGTTGGCGAATCATGTGTTTGAGCCGGAGAGGGAATCATTTTTAAAAAGGTCGCTAGGGTTAAGATCAGTATCGTTTTCATTATCTATAAAAAAATATAATTACTATGTCCGGAATTCTACCTGTTTACTGCAAAAGATCTGATGATATCAGAACACATCATGGAAAACTTCCCGGTTTTTCTATCTTGATTGAATTATCTGGTCATTACCTCCAGTTGCTCCTCCAATAGATTCTTGTAGACACAGAATTTAAAATCGTTGAATGCATGATAGGCTTTTACGGATAAATCCCGCAATTCATTTAATTCTGAAACAACGAACTGGTTGGAAATAAAATACAAATAGTTTTTGGCTATGAACTCATTCATTTTAGTGAAAAGTTCTTTGTCGGAATGGATTTTGACAATCTTTTCCTCCAATAGTTTGGAAAAGGAGGATTTCAATTTCTTTTCAGCCTCTTTTAATTCAGCGAGGCCCGTATTGACCTGCTCAATCGTAAGGTTCCCTTCATAAAACGGCTGGGTTATCTTCAATATCTGGTTGGCCAATTCCAGATATTCATTGCATTCCCGGCTAACAGACTGGAAATGCAGGTATCCATATTTGATTTCCCTGGATCTGTCTTTTGCATTCCGGTAAAAAAATATAAAGGCCTCTTTATCCAACATTTGCAATCTGTCCTGATCCCTTTCGATTTCTTTTTCTAATATTTCTTTGATTTCGTCGCAGTCTTTCCAATCATATTTCACGCCGTCAAAGTCGAAGGATTTTAACTTTAGTTGCTTTTCTTTAATCGCCCTTACCAGTTCCAGGTCGTTTCTATTATTATTGATGGAAGATTGCAGCAATCCGTTTTGCTTGTTGAATAACTGATCAAAAGAATAAGAGGATTCTATTGATGTCAGGGATTCAATTTCCCAAACATTTACTTCAATGAAACGGCCGGTGTAAAAACCCTGGTAAACCTGGGGCAGTTTATATTTATCTTTTTCCTTTGAATGAAATTCCTCGAAATTCGAAGCGTCCAGTGTTTCGAAGCCGTGCTCGCGTTTCACGGACCGGTACAGGATTTCGGTCAATTGCTCCTGCGCACGGTCTGCATCGTCAAAGAACTTCCAGGCGCTGGTTTCTTCAGGAGCTACATTTAGTAAAAGCAATTCCAGCTGGGTTTTCCTTTCTTCCAGAGTCGGATGGCTGGCCCACTGGTTTTTATAATTGATCCTTGATTTGGAGATGGATTGAATAAACTGGAAAGAAACCTCCGGCAATCCCTGTTTCAGCGGTAACTGATGTTCCTGTGCCCAGGACCTTAAAATGGTCAGTTGATTATTGAATATATTTTTGGAAACTTTATTCTCCTTTAACCAGGCATTGGCATTGTTCAGTGCATTTTGATAACAAACGGAGGCAATTTCAATGCGGCTCAATGAACTGATCAGGTTGTTGCCACCCGAAACGCTGCCTGCAACTGCATCAGCATGGAATTCCATTTCCCTGCTCAGCCCCAGGTAGTTTTTGTTGATGATACCGTACATGCCTCTCAAAACCCATTGAATTCCATTGGCAATCTTAGATGTTAATATGGCAAATAACCTTAAAACACTGTGTCCCCGGCTCCATACATTCAGGAAATTAGTATAACCGCTGTTGTCATACAGCATATTAAAAATCACCCGGTTCACATTGTACGTGAAACTGCCCAGTTTCATACTCCGCTGGCTGAAATGTCCGAATTCATGTGCGATAACCGCTTTGAACTCGCTTGCATTGACGCTGTTCACCAAACCCAGACCGATTTCGAGATTCTTCTTCACGGGAAGGAACATGCTCCAGAAACTTGAATTGTAAAATACACAGGCGTTCACATCGGGTGACAGGAAAATTTTTTTGGGAAGCGGGGTATGGGTTTCTGCCGAAAGCTCGCGAATAAATGCAAATAACCGCGGCTGATCATCCTCCGTTATTTCAACCCTCGACGAGTTTTCATCTTTGGTGGTTGCAAACATGAATTTGATAAGAAAATAAATAACTGAAATGCTCAGACACATTAATCCTCCACCGATGAGTATCGTTATAAACTTTGGAATCGCAATGATCAGTGTGACGCCAAAATAAAAACAGGCGACGGCCAGAGCGGCAGCTGCCACCATCAAAAGAAGGTAGACGATAAGAAAGAGGACGATCGAGGCAATCACCTTGCTGACTTGTTTTCTGAAAGCCGTGGAAAGAACGATTTTTTTCTCTTCCGCTGCAGCGGGAGAGGGCGGGTAGGTAAAATCCATGTCGGGTATTTAGGGTGACACAACATAAGAAAAAAAGCCCTCTGCACAAATGGAACCGGAAAATTATCCACTGACTCAATGAATATTCCATTAGCACTAAGTATTTCCACTTAGACAGTTTCCTTTAAAGTAATCCCAAAT
>CAVWYU010000012.1:0-10142 GCA_963759335.1 uncultured Bacteroidota bacterium | reverse complement strand
ACCGGGCGTATTTACATTAAAAAGTGTGAGAAAAAGGATGCCTGGAATCATGATTAAAAATAATAAAAAAAGGCCGCCCAAATTTCTTTGAACAGCCTCATCGTTAACCACCAAGTCGTTTATTGCTCTGAAACCGGCAAAGGGAACAGACTCCAGACATTGTCTCCGGGACGATCGAGAGGCAATGTGTTCAACATATTATAACGTCTGACATCTATCCAGCGATGACCTTCAAAAAATAAAGAATATCTTCTTTCATATAACATTTCATTGATCAGCGCCGAACTGGTCATTGCACCGGAATAATCAGGCAAACCATGTTTTTCGCGAATTACATTGAGTGCCTTTACAGCTTCTGTAAAATTGTTTGTCTGAATGTTTGCCTCCGCATATATCAGAATCAATTCTTCGTTCCGGACAATCGACATGGGAGCAGTGCTGGACTGATACACCCACACATCGCGGTCGCTGGCCAGATTATTCAGAGATGCTACCGGTCTCAGGGTTGCTTTTGATATACGGTCGTCATTCGGTAATATATCCTTCGCATAAGACGGATTGGCAACGCGCACTTCCCCCGTTTGCAATTGCGGAATGAAAGCCGGATTGAGCTGATCACCGGATCCGGTTCCAAAAACCTGATATACTCCCAGATTAAAATCGCCATTTAAATTGTAGAATGATTCGCCCAGCGCCGTTAGTGCATCTGTCCAGTCCATGCGATAGACCTGTACACGCGCGGACAAGGCGCGATTGAATTGTATCAATCCGGGTCCATCGGAAAATCCGGCGAACCCACCGGTGAGTGGAAAAGATACCGTTCCCGCTGCGAGCGCGGCCTTTCCGGAATCAAGCAGTGCCTGTATGGCATCATATGCAGCATTGAGGCCAAGAAAGGGTCCGAGGTTTTCCGGATTGTTCACATCAATACGTATTCCGTTTGAATCAGTGAGATTCAGATTTAATAAAAGCTGATACGCTTTGATTGTCTGGGCAAATCCGATATAACCGGATTTTGTTTGTCCGTCGATCCGTGTTGAATTGGTTGCTGCCTGTATTAACAGGTTACAGTTTTTCACCACACGGTAACGGGATGCCCAGGGATTGGTGATGTAAAAATTACTGTTGGTTAATACGGCATTATCTGCGCCCAGAAGATCGGTTACATATCTGGGTTCTGAGGTGGAGAAATGGTAATTCTCTCTTCCAATAGATCCGCAATCATCCAGATAAACACCCATACTGTTTCTCATACCCGACAAAGATCCCGTTACGAGGTTGTTTAAATCAGGTGCTGATGCATTTGCCAGAAAACTTTCAACCGTCGGGCTGTTCAGATTTCCATAATCCTTTTGACAGGAAATGAAAATGGTGCTCGCGGAAATAAAAAGAAGACTATTTAATATTATTTTTTTCATGATCGTAGTTCTAATAAGTTTAAAAATTCACTGAAATGTGAAAGTCAGCACGTTTGGTAGCCGGATAAGGATCCACGTCTACGCCACTGGAAAATCCTGTACCAAAGTTTGAAACCTCCGGATCATACGCTGTGTATTTTGTCCATACAAAAAAGTTTGTCATGGATACACCCAATTGCAGTCCGCGGACAAAACTGGCCGGATTCATTTTGAATGTATAGTATAAACCTATTTCACGAAGCTTTACGTATCCTGAATTATCAACAAACTCCTGCGCGCTCGTACCGATCTGACTGATCCGGTATGCGCCGTTTGGAACACCTTTTTGAAGAGTTTGTGCGTCCCAGTCTGCACTGGTTCCGCCGAAATCATTTTCCAGGTTTGTGAGATTCACATTTTGACCGCCGTTCTTCCAGTGAAGAAGGAATCGCAGACTCAACCGGTTTTGAAATGTGATTTCATTATAGGTATTCATCTGGAAAGTCGGCTCTGCATCTCCCAATTTTCCGACGCCTGTCGGAGAAGTCGGATCCAGTCCCAGTATTTGTGTAGCGGAAGAACCCTGCTGGATCTGGTATGTGCCGAGTACATAACCAAAAGATCCCTGTGGTTGCGGCGTAATAATAAAACGGGAAACAAGGGAACGGTTCAACCAAAAATTGAATGTTGTATTCCAGGTAATATTTTTTGTTGTAACGGGGCGGGCATTTAAACTCAGTTCAAATCCATGATTCTGCAAATCTCCTGCATTCAGCCAGCTCGTTGTAAAGCCGGAAGAAGAGGGCAGGTTTTGCTGCATCAGGAAATTGTAGATATTCTTTTTATAATAAGTCAGTTCAAAACTCAGCAGCCCTTTCAACACACTAAAATCGATACCGGTTTCAAATTCACTCTGGCGTTCAGGCAAAATGCCCGGATTGCCCTGTTGAAGACCGATGATCGATCCCGGCAGACCACCTATATTCGAAACAGTCATCGATGTAAATTTCGATCCGTAGGCCGGTGTATTATTTGCTTCACCGTAGGCAGCTCTCAATTTGAAGTTGTTAAAAAATCCATTCGGATCGAGGATTCCGCTATGGGTCAGATTCCAGGATAGCCCGGCTTTTGGATATGCATAAAATTTTGTTGCGTCTCCATTGTTGGAAGATCTGTCGAAACGAATACCAATGGTCGCTGTGACCGCATCAATGATGGCCGCTTCTTCCTGCACATAAATTCCCTGATTCTGGAACTGTGTGCGAACCTGCGTAGCAGTCAGTGAGCCGGCCTGGTCCACATTGGATTGGCCGGATATAACCTGTGTGGCTGCATCCAGCAGGTTATTATATGTGCCATCTTCCAGTGTGAAACCGGCAGAGGTTGTCAGTATCAGGTTTCTGGATGCGGTATACGTATTTACCAGTGAAAAAATTCCATTCATGTTCAGACTGTTTGTAAATCCCTGAATGGAAGTTCCTTTGTTAACCTGCTGAAACTGCAATGTACTTGGAAAGAGTGCGTTCGTTTGCAGACTGTAAAAATCAAATCCGCCACCTGCCAGAAACTTGGTTACGCTTTTTTCAGACCGTTGAAAGGTGTAGTCGATTCCTATGCCGGTAATAAAGCGGTTTACTCCCTCATGATTCTGCATTTGAGCAATGGTTTGTAATGGGTTTGATGCAGCAAAGGGATTATTTGGATAGTTTCCGAATTGATCGGGATGCAATTGTGCAAACTGGGGTGTGGAAGACAGAGCAATACCCAGTGTTACCCCTGCATTGTCGTTTCCGGTGAATCCCCGATTGCCGGATGTATTTAAATAATTGGTGCTGATGCCTACATGAAGATCATCCGTGATGTGATGATCAATATTAAAGCGGAGTCCGGTATTGCGGTATCCGGAATTTTTCAGAATTCCCTGTTCATCTTTAGTGCCTGCGGACAAATAGAAAGTCGTTCTGTCATTACCGCCACTTACACTTACGAGTGTATTTCTTGCAAATCCTGTATTTCCCCATACTTCTTTTTCGTAATCGTAGAGTTGGCCGGATGCTTTTGCCGCAGTAAATTCTGCCGCATATTTTAAACCCGTCAGACTATCGCGTGAAAGACCTGCTGCAGTCTGGGCTGTAAACTGACGTACACCCAGCAGTTTGCTGACTTTTATAAACCCAAGATCCTGTGAAAAAGTAACCTGCGTTTTACCGACGCGTCCTTTTTTTGTAGTAATGATGATTACACCACCGGCGGCTCTGGATCCGTAGATTGCTGCTGCAGATGCGCCTTTTAATATTTCCACATTTTGGATATCTTCTGCATTGATATCCGATATTCTTCCGGACGGGTTATCCTGATTAGAAGTAAGTGCCCCACCCGCAGCTGCACCTGTTACGAAATTCAGGCCGGCAGAGGTAGATGTATTATCTATAAATACACCATCCAAAATATAAAGCGGCTGTGTATTTCCATAGACGGAGGTAACACCACGCAGTTTGACGGATTGTCCGCCACCCGGTGCTCCGGTATTGGCAACAATCGTAGCGCCTGGAATTTTTCCGTTCAAAGCCTGGTCGAAAGTTTGCGATGGAGCCACGCCGTTCAGTTGGGTTGCTGAAATGGTTGCTACGGCATTGGCGAGATTTCTTCGTTTTACCGAAGTGCTTAATCCGGTTACAACGATTTCGTCCAGCCGCGCAACGTCTTCCACCATATCAATTTTGATATCGGATGAAGCGGTCACACGAACGATCTGGGTGCGATATCCGGTGAAACTGACGATCAGTGATGCGTTATCAGGCACACTCAATTTAAATTTACCTGCTTCATCACTTACTGTACCCTGGGATTTTCCCTGGATCAAAATACTGGCTCCCATGATTGGATGGTTTTTACCATCCAGCACGGTTCCTGTGATGGGTCGTACCTGTGCCTGCGCCATGAAAGGCGTTCCTGCGACACAGAGAAGTAGAAAGGCGATGATTAATTTGTGATTACTCATAAACTGTTTTGTTGAACGTTGGTATTTGTTTTGGTTGATAGCTGATAGTTGGCAGTTGGCAGTTGGCAGTTGGCGGTGGCTTTACGCTTTGCGCTTTACGCTTTACGCTTAATGGGGTTGTGGTTGTGAAAAAATATGAGACCCATATCCATGTTCCACGATTTGTTTGGCACGCAGCGGGTAAGTTGACAAATCCTGGGGTGCAACAGAAGCGAGTCCGTCAACATAGCGATTGAATAAACTGAATGCTGCGGCAATTAAAACGGTATCATGGATATCCCGATCGGTGGCTCCCTGCTGCCGGGCATTGTCGATATCTTCCTGTAAAACGGCTTTGCCACTTTTCTGCACCTTGCCCGCGATCTGTAAAAGTGATTTCAGTTTGTCAGAAATGGGAGCTTCTTGGTAATTCTGCCTTACTGCATTCACGAGATCACGGTCACCATTCAGGTAACAGACAGCAATTTCACCATGCGAATGATGACAGTAAAAGCAATCGTTCAGATAGGAAACATAAGTGCCGATCAGTTCGCGGTCTGTACGACTGAGTCCGGTGTCATCCCGTAATAATATTTCGGCCAGTGCGCTGAGAGGTTCTGCCGTTTCCGGTCTGAAGGCCATGAGTGATCTTATACCGGGAAGGTTTTTGTCTACATCTATGTATGGCATGATTTTCACTTTTATTGATTAAAAAAACTGCACTTGAACACAAGTATGGAAGTATGGAAGTATGGAAGTATGGAAGTAAGTATTTTAGTTATTTAGTTTTCATTTCCATACTTCCATACTTCCATTCTTCCATACTATTATTTGACCAATCCTGCCTGAGAGTAACCCTCCGCAGCCCGCATGGGTGCACGATCTACATACACCTGCAGGTCCCTGGGTGCCCAGGTATTGAGCCCGTCCACATATCTGTTAAACATGCAAAAAGCTGCAGCGATCAAAACGGTGTCATGAATTTCGCGATCCGATGCACCATTCTTTTTTGCGTTTTCGATTTGATCTTCCGTAACATTCTTTCCGCCGATCTGTACACTGCCCGCGATGGTCAGCAACGATTTTAATTTGTCGGAAATATCTGCGTGCCGAAAATCTTTTTTAACGCTGTCGATGAACGGCAAACCTTTTTCATAATAATACCCGGCCATTGCACCGTGCACATTCTGGCAGAAAAAACAATCGTTCTCCGAGGACACGTAGGCGCCGATCATCTCACGATCTCCGCGACTCAGGGAGTTATTTTCATCGTGTAATAAAGCTTCTGCCAGATCATTTAAAATCGCACCGGTATCGGGGCGGTAAATCATTGGACCCCGGATGCCCGGCAAATCATTTTGTAAGTCTATCCATGCCATTTTTGTAGATTTTTGATTTTTCTAAATATGATATCCCCTTGTTTTCATTCTCATTCCCATTTCCTCGTAAGCCGCTTCGCCCGTAGGTGTATAACTGGCCAGTCCGTCCACATAGCGGTTGAACATCGAGAAAGCTGCCGCAATCAAAACGGTATCGTGAATATCCGCATCGTTCGCTCCGGCATTTCTTGCGGCTTCAATGTCAGCGGTCGTTACAGATTTGCCACTATTCTGTACTTTGCCGGCAATCAGTAACAGCGCTTTCATTTTTGCGGAGAGAGAATCTGCATTTTGTTCCCGCAGCAGTTCGTTCACAATATGTTTTTGATCGTCATACCAGCATCGGGCTGCCGCAGCATGACTATTTCTGCAAAACACACAGCCATTTCTATGAGACACATAAGCGGCGATCAATTCGCGTTCTCCTGAACTCAAAGGGGAAGGACCCCTGAGTAGTATTTCGGCGAGGTCACAAAGTGGTTTGCCTGTTTCGGGACGGAAATTAAACAGGCTGCGGATGCCGGGGACTCCTTCTTCAACTTCGATGTAAGCCATCTTTTACGCTTAATGCTTAACGCGTAACGCGTAACGCGTTTTGCTTTAAGCCTGGTGATAAAATGTTATTTGCTGATGTATTCGTCATGTCTGGTTTGTTTATTAAACAACGTGATAAAAAAGCCAATGAGAAAAACAAAGTCAAAATAGAAAATGGCGTTTCCGTAACCGCCGAGCATTTCCACCAGTGAACCGATAAAAAAAACAGCAACACCCGTAATAACACGCCCGAGGTTAAAACAGACGCCGGTAGCTGTTGCACTCAGCGAAACCGGAAAGAGTTCCGGAATATACATGGACAGTGCGCCCTGGCTCATCCCGAAAAATATCGTGATGAATGCAATCTGAAAATAAGTGCCGGGCGATAATGTTGATGTAAGCCTGAATAAGAAGAACGATAAAATAAAACTGGCCCCGAAACAAATGAGGAGAGTTCTTTTTAGTCCCAGTGCATGTACGACCCAACCGGAAATAAATCCGCCCAATAAACCGCCGCCACCCATCGTCATCATCGCAAGACCCCTCTCTTTTTGTCCGGAAGTTCCCGAGACGAGGTTTTGAATCCAGAAGGGGAGCCATGAAAAGGTAGCCCAGAGGCCAATCAGCGCAGCACCGAATACCAGGGATCCCATGATCAGATTCTTTCGGTTCTGATTGTTGAATAGCTGGTTTAGATTTCGCACGGCTTCATTATCTTTTTTCCTGGCGGTCACCCATTTTTCTGATTCCGTAAAAAATAGTACAGCCATTCCGGAGAGTATTACCGGGATGGCGCCAACCATAAATGCATATCTCCATTCCGAAACAAATAAAGTCAGCAGACCTGCAGAGAAGATTCCGACAGGAATAGAAATGGACAGGATGCCCAGCAACACTGCTCTTTTTTTCTCCTGGTATCCTTCAGACACCAGCATGGTTGTTATGACGAGCACACCACCGATGCCGAATCCTGAAAGAAAACGACAGACAACAACCAGAAACCAGCTGGGAGAAAATCCGGTCAGCATAGTAAATACGCCGTAACAAAGGGTTGCATAGATAAAGGATTTTTTACGCCCGAGTGTGTCGCAGAATATCCCCCAGATGATCCCACCAGCCGTCCATCCGAATATGAAAATGGAATTGATGGTCGCGCTGATATTGTCGGCGTTTTGATTGCCGGTCTCATGTAACAGATCCCTGATCGCATCCGGCAGATAAACGGACATTAATGTGGACACTGTTCCGCCAAACAGACTGCTGAAAAAACAAATAAGGAATAATGCCCGTTTGTATTTCTGAAATCCAACCGGTTTTGCTAAAGACAATTCTGCCATTCCACTCATATTTATCTATTTGTATTAATCCCCGCTAACTCCAGCAAGGCCGTTCTTCGATAACAACTATTTGTATTGATCTTCACCAACTCTTGCCAATCCATCCTTCGGTCTGTCGTAACCAATGGTAACCAGCCTTGCGGCGAGTTTTTGATAATACGCCGGATCTTCCGGACAAAAAGTTCCCAGGCCGTCGACGTAGCGGTTATAAAGACAGAACAATGCCGCGATCAAAACTGTATCGTGAATTTCCGTATCGGTAGCGCCTGCTTTTTTTGCCCGGTTCACATGTTCGGGCTGAACGGCCTTACCGGTTTCCTGTACTTTAGACCCGATGACAAGTAATGCCTTCATCTTTTCGGAAAGCGGTGCATTCTCCAGATCATGATATACTTTGTCCAGCAATTCTTTTGTACCGCCCAAAGCGATGACAGTTGCCGCATGCGCATTCATACAATAACGGCATTGATTTTTAAAAGAGACAATGGTGGCAACCAGTTCTCTTTCCATTTCCGTCAGAGTATTGTCGCCCCGTAAAATGATCTGGGTGAGTTCACGGATGGGAGCCGCTGTGTCGACTCGATTTTCCAATAAGCCTGTAATACCCGGTAAGCGATTATTCAATTCGATATATGCCATATTCTACATTTTATATTGCGTTGTATTCGGATGAAATTGTTTCCAGCTATGCCAGAATTCCTGGTAGGCCGCCAGCGTTTCCAGCTGATTGTCTTTGTAAGGGCCACTGATGCAATAGCCATTCAGGTTCCATATGGAATGGGTATTGAAATCTGTGAGCAGACCTGACGTTCTGTCCAGCGAGAAGGACAATGTTTGTCCCTTCAATACACGGTTAAATGCATGAAAACTACTTGTGTCTTTTTCGAGCACGAGTAACACCGATTGACTGCCGATGGTATCTTCTATTATATCATTTTTCAACAGGTCATTCCAGTCATATACTTTTTCAAATCCATGTGTTTTTATTCCGACAACCCATGATTTCATTTTCCATGATGCCGAATCTCGTTTTTCCAGATGTCCTTTAATCGTACCCTTATCGAAATCCGCGAGGTCGTGGTAGTCTTCTTTATAATTGCTGTCGGGTTGCAGGATGGTTGAATTCGGATGAAGCCTTACCCAGGAGGCGAGAGATGCCTGATGAGAAGGGATTTCTTCCAGATGTGAACCTTTTAATGGACCGGCGATCGCAACACCGGTGGCCTGCTGCCACCAGCTTTTGGTGGTTTCGTCTTCAAACATGGCATTAAAATGATCCATGCCCACCAGTCTGAATTTTTCAAGCTTTCCGTTTACAACCGGTGAGTACACGCGACCAGTACGACACACGGTGCAATACGTGATCATTACAGGAGTATTGCCCACGGTATCTTTTACCTGGTGGTGGTAGCCGATGATCTGGATGGGGTAGGCCCTGGATTCGCCATGAATATCAATTCCGATAACGAGCTTATTGCTGTCAACAGTATTGGCGGAACCAGAAGAAAAGTTTTTAACAGATGGCTGATAAAACATTTTATCGGCCTCAAACCTGAAATTGAAAAAGAAGAAAATAGTTCCATAAATGACGAGCACCAGTGAAAGAAGAACCTTGGCATATAATTTTCTTCCCGCAAATACCTTATACACTGGTTTCGCAATCAATGCCCATCCGACGATCCGAAAGAACCATTTATATTTTTCGATATTAAAGGCCCAATCGATCGTATTCGACTGTTGGCTGCCCGGGAAGGGCATGATATAATAAACGCGCAATATTTCTGTAGCTATTAACAGAAGTATGCCGATTATTAAAAATAATCGAGACATGGGAACATTATTTAGGAAGCAAAGAGGAAACTAACGCATGGATCAGGCCATAGCGTTCTTCGGTGGTTTACCGGGGAAGGGAATGTGCGTGCTCGCTAACTTTTCACTAAAAATACTTTTTAGTATGGAAGTATGGAAGTATGGAAGTATGGAAGTAGAGAGTTGGAAAGTTTCTGACGTGTAGTCGTTGCCACTAAAATTTTTTTGTGAGCCCGAACGGGAGGAGCCTTTGCTGTTTCCGTTTATATCATTGGCGGTATTACCGTATTCTGCTTTTCCTTTCTTTAAAACCATTTTACGGGCATCGGGAATACAAAGAAGAATCAATTTTCCATCAGACACTTTACGTTTGACATATTTGAAATTCTTACCCTGGTAGTTGACTTCGCCATCGATCCGCTGGAAATTTGTCTGTTCGAGCTGATAGGGATTGTTAAGAGGGACTGTGATGGAAATCAGTTCGTTGACATCGTACTGATCCTTATCCAGCCTGGATTCCATGGCCATATCCGCTTTTTGTTCGGCATAGTAAAACCAAACACGGTATCCTATTATATTAAATAGGAGTATGAGCAGAAGAATAATGGCTGCGGACTTTCTCAAAAGCATTTGTTGTGGAGTAAATATAGGAATTATCCGAATAATCTGATTTTTCCTGTTTTTATTTCCTTTTTTAATTGATTTT
>CAVWYU010000011.1:0-35327 GCA_963759335.1 uncultured Bacteroidota bacterium | reverse complement strand
CAGTATGTTGAATTGTTTTGCTATTGCTATCTCTATCGGACTACAATACGGTGTTCCCCTCGAAGAGTTTGTGGAAAAATTTGTGTTTACAAGATTTGAACCATCCGGCATGGTTGACCACCCGAATATTAAGAGCACGACATCCATCGTGGACTTTATTTTCAGATCTATGGCTTATGAATACCTGGGCAGAACTGATCTTGTGCATGTACTCGATAAACCGGAAGTATTGAACACAGGAACAGCGGACTGGGACCTTCCGGTTACGGAGATGGAAAAAAAAACGCATGATTTGAGCGAAGTAAGAGTGGTGGCAAAACCATCTGTTGCACTGTCAAATCCGCTTCCTAAACAGATGTCTAAAACTATGAACGCTGATTCCGGAATGAACGCTGTAAATGCCGCTGCTAAAAGCATGCAAAGTGATGCACCAGCCTGTAATACCTGCGGACATATCACAATACGCTCAGGAACCTGCTATAAATGCCTGAACTGTGGAAACAGTATGGGCTGCAGCTAAATAATAAAAGATACTTGGACGGTTTACTTAACCATGATCCCCTTATTTCTATGAGGGGATCTTCTTTATGCCAAACGCCTAACGCCTAACGCTTAACGCGCAACGCATCGGGCCAAACACGTTAAGTGTCCCATTATAGGAAATTATCCCATGGCGTTCAGCATTCCGCGTTAGGCGTTAGGCGTTAGGCGTTCAGCTCAGAAGGCAATTAATCCATCACGAAAACGTTTAATAGTATCAATCCAGTACTATGAAAAAGATCCTCGTGTTGGCGCTGCTTTTAACCGTGATTTATTCCTGTAATCGCGATGTAACTCCCTACCAGGCGGCAAACAATCATTACACGAAGTGTAAGAATATGAAGTAAAATTCCTGCCACCCGATTTTGATCAATCAAAACGCTTCTTAGTACATTGTGAACCCAATGTATGGTATGAAAAAGTTTTGGCTGATTTTCTATTTTATGCCCATTGTCCTGGTTCAGGCCCAGTCGTTTAAAACAGGGTCTGTTATATCAGGACCGATGTTGGGTCAGGTCGAATTAAGAACCGCGTCAATTTGGCTTCAGGTTTCGTCAGATATTACTTCTGTAGCATTGACATACTGGAAGCAGGGGCAACCTGAAACCTCCCGAAGTCAAATCTACAGTGGCTCCCTGGGTAAGGAATTTAATCCTCTCCGTATAGATATCGGTGGCCTGGATGTCAATACTGTTTATGAATACCAATTTATTTTAAATCAGGTAAAGACTTCTGCCATCGGATCTTTCCACACCAAGGAGCTATGGCAATGGCGTAACCCGGCGCCTGATTTCAGTTTTATTACCGGAAGCTGCGCTTATTTTAATGAACCGGTTTTCGATCGCCCGGGCAAACCCTATGGCGGCGACTCGATTATTTTTGAATCCATGGCAAAAGATACCGCTTCCTTCGCCCTGTGGCTGGGAGACAACTGGTATACCCGCGAAGTGGACTTGCTAAGCCCCTGGGGACTTTGGTACCGTGCTTCCAGAGACCGTGCACAGCCGGTTTTGAAAAACCTGTTGAAAAATATGCCTCAATACGCCATTTGGGATGATCATGATTACGGGCCGGATAATTCAGGCAGTTCATATGGACTAAAAGATGTTTCCAGGGAAATATTTATGAAATATTGGTGCAATCCATTTTACGGAGAAGATCAAAAAGGAATCTATTCACAGTTGTCGTACAGCGACATGGATCTGTTTTTGACAGACGATCGTTACTTCAGGAGCGCTGATGAGTTCGCAGACAGCGTAAA
This sequence comes from uncultured Bacteroidota bacterium, assembly GCA_963759335.1. GTDB lineage: Bacteria > Bacteroidota > Bacteroidia > Chitinophagales > Chitinophagaceae > Puia. The sequence continues at coordinate 33,526 of CAVWYU010000011.1, read as the reverse complement.
CGGAAAGCCGAATCCTGAAAAACATTTCTTCGGACAAAAACAACTGCTTTGGCTGGAAGATGCTCTTGTTCAAAGCCTGGCAACATTTAAAGTGATTGTCGTGGGCAGTCAGACCCTGAATCCCATGAGCACGGATGAGGGATTTTATAATTACAGTTATGAATACAATGAGCTCATCAGTTTTTTAAACAAGAATCACATTAAGGGCGTTTTATTTTTAACAGGGGATCGCCATCACAGCGAAATTGTGAAAACTGAAAGGGCAGGCAATTACGATTTATATGATATTACTGTTTCGCCATTTACAAGTGGTGTGGCGAAAGTGAAGGGCGCTGAAATAGGTAATCCCGCACGTGTTCCGGGAAGTCTGGTCGAAAAAAGAAACTATGCCAGAATTACTGTTCACGGGAAAAAAAATGATAGAACCTGTCTGGTTCAGTTTGTTGGAGAAGATGGTAAAACATTATATAACTGGAGTATTACGGAAAAACAATTGGGCCGCTAAGATGATCATACATTTTGAATATGAAAAAAAACAAGTAATGAGTGCACTCAGGCATCATTTCATTTCCAGGCCGGAGATAAAAATCTTATTGATTATTGTGAATCTCTTCACCATCCTGAGCGCCATTTTATTTTATATGCACAAAATCCAGCCGTTATCATTTTTGTTGTTTTCTGTTATGTGGTTTGTTTTGTTGCTGACATTCTGGACGATACTGCCTCTGAGTGTTTATAAAAAATCATATACCTTCCAAGATCGGTTTAGTATGGATTTTAATGACAATGAAGTATTATTACAAACACAAAGGGGTTCACTAGCCTGGGCATGGAACGACTTCAGTAGTTTTCTGGAAACACCTTTTTTCTTTCATTTGTATTTCAACAGCAGAGCCTTTTTTCTGGTACCCAAAGATGCTTTTTCCGATTTAGAGTCCCTTCAGGAAACCCGTAATCTGCTGAAAAGAAAACTCCTGAAACCAAAGGCTTAATATATGGCCGGTGTTTTTCACGGCCTTTGTTTAAAATCGGATTCTGAATGAAGTCTCGTGATTAGCTGTTAAAATCCTATGGTCATCCAAAGGGTGACTACCACAAATAAAAACAAAAATGATTTCACTTTTGAGTAAACCCTGGCCCTGGTATGTTTCGGGTCCTGCAATTGCCGGAATCATGGCCGTGCTTTTATTTTTTGGAAAATCATTCGGATTTTCCAAAAATCTTTCAAATATCTGTTCGATGCTCGGAATGGGCAAACAGATTTCTTATTTTAATTTCAATTGGAAAAGGCAATTATGGAATATTTGGTTTATGGTGGGATCCATAATCGGTGGCTATATTGCTGTTCATTATCTGCAATCAAATGAAGCCATCAGGTTGTCGTCTGCAACTATTGCGGATCTTCAGAAATTGAACATTCCTTTCGACGGCCACCTGGAACCTGAAGCAATTTTTAATTGGAATTATCTGCATACCGGAAAGGGATTATTCATTTTCCTCGGAGGTGGTTTTTTAATTGGTTTCGGAACCCGTTATGCAGGCGGTTGCACCTCAGGGCATGCTATTTCAGGACTTTCAAATCTTCAGTTACCCTCACTGATTGCGGTTGTTGGATTTTTTATAGGCGGATTATTTACAACACATTTACTGTTTCCTTATATCTTCAAATAGTCTTTATGAAAGCCATTTTCCGGGCATTTAAATATATTATGATTGGAATCCTGTTCGGGATTATTATGACAAAATCAGAAGCCGTATCCTGGTATCGTATTCAGGAAATGTTTCGGTTTCAATCTATATTCATGTATGGCATCATCGGATCTGCTGTAATTCTGGGAATCATACTGGTTGCTATTATTAAAGAATATCGGTTGAAAGATTTTTATGGTCGTCCGATACATTTGGCGGAAAAAGATAATCGCTGGAAAAAGTATTTGATAGGCGGCTCCATTTTCGGCATAGGCTGGGCATTAACTGGCGCCTGTCCGGGCCCTATATTCGTTTTGCTGGGACAGGGCTATACCGAAATGATTATCGTAATTGCCGGCGCGCTGGCAGGAACCACGGTTTATGGGCTCCTGCGCGACTGGCTGCCTCAGTAAAATTTGAACTATTGCTTATTAATGGCGGCGATCATTCTGTCAGCTTCAGGTTGCTGGAAATTTGTGAGACCCCCGTCACAGGTTAGTATATACGAAATTCCTTCTTTATAAACATCCACGCGTTTAATTGTATAATCTTTGAATTCAGCCACATCTCCGTTATTACCGGTTTTCAAAGCAGTCAGACCCTGTTGGAAATATTTCAACTGGCCCAGATCACGAAATTTCAGGGTCTTTATGATAACCGAATTATTGTATTCCTGTGTTCTGAACTGCAATACATAACAGGTATCTGAGGGCTTCGTAATTCTTTGCAGGCTGATCGGCCATGTACCCTGCCTGACATCCACAATATTAATGGTGGCAGAATTTACAATTTTGAATTGCGCCTTCATGGCAAGCGGTGATAACAGGATGAACAATAAGAGATTTTTCATACGAACGTCTTGATTTTTAAAATGAAGAATTATTATTGGCTTGCAACTAAATCATTAATGATATAAATCATCCTGTTTACCTGCGGCTCCTGGAAATTTGTAACGGCGCCGTCGTAACTAAGGATATACCATGAATTTTCTTTTTTTGTTCCGACTTTTTTGATTGAATAGTTTCTAAATTCAGCAATATCTCCATTGGCTCCCTTTTTTAGGGTATTCAGGCCGTCTTTGAAATATTTTAATTGTTCCATTGTTTCCAGATCCATCGTTTTAATAGCTACTGCATTCATAGTGGACTGGTCCCTGAATTGAAAGGCATAGCAGGTATCAGTAAAATATATCACTCTCTGAAGGTTTATGGGCCAGGGCTCCAAACGCACGGGCATCAGATCTACGGTGGGATAAGAAGCTTTTTTAAACCAGTGCCCACCGCTCATATGCAGGAAAAGAGGAATGAGAAGTAGTTGTTTCATAAGGATTTATTGGCCTTACAAGATAAAATTAATAACGAATTATTGCAATGAACGGCAACTTATTTCTCTGAAAACGAATAGTCTGGTAAAATATTCTCTCCTTCTCTGAAATGATTGTTAAAAACAAGCCATTTTAGGCCTAAGACAGAACGTCTTACACCCGGGGCCGATATGGGTAAAATATGAAGTAAAGTTTAATCAGTAGCCAATCATAAACCGTTGCCGGACAAATTGAGGATCCGCAGTGCGCCAATTAATGATATAGCATAATATTCATGACTATGCCGCCTTATAATCCGCGTGTTTGGGCAAATGTTGAACCGCCGCTATTCATTCATTGAAAAGAAATTGATTCCTGTCACGAAACCAAGCCGGGATAATCAGCGTACGGGAATTTTATTGGATTAAATTTACTAAAAGTGACTCTGGAAATTGAGAAGGTTTAGAAATATCTATCAGTTTCCTCCGGGAAACAATCGCTGGCAAAGTCTTTTTGCGTCTATTACATTTCTGAAGAACCCGATCAGAACCATCTCGCGTAATATGATAAAGTTTTCCGGCACTTATTCTGCATTTCTGGCAGGTCGGGGAAAATTAATATTGACAGAAGATCCCGACTTTATTCAGTATGTATTGCAGGGCAATCACAGCAATTATCAAAAATCCGAATTAAGTACCAAAACAGCTGCCCGGTTATTTGGGAATGGGTTGCTTTTTTCGAATGGTCAATTTTGGCTAAAACAAAGAAGACTAATCCAGCCCGGATTTCATCACAATAAAATTCAGGGTTTGTATGAAATTATTATCAGCACATCCAGACAAATTATTTCTGCTATTCCGTCGGGAGAAAAAATTGATATCTATTCCCAAATGCATGCGCTTTCATTTTCCGTATTGATACATTCACTTTTCGATATCACTTTATCTGCCCAGACAATTTCTGATTTAAGTCAGGGATTCACTGACCTGCAGGATTTTTTATTAAAAGATGTAAATGAACCATTCAGGAAACTATTTTATTCATTTAACGGGGCTGACAGACTGGTGCTTAAAAGATCAAAAAAAATAAAAGGCATTCTAAAAGACATTATTGCGCAGCGAAAGTCGGAACAGAATTCCCATAACGATTTGCTCAATATGCTTCTGAACACCCGATATGAAGATACGGGTGAAGCCATGACGGAAGAGCAGGTAATAGATGAAATTCATGTATTGCTATTCGCCGGCCATGAAACAACTGCCAATACGCTTTCATGGGTGCTTTATTTACTCGCCGCGCATCCGGAATGCCTGAATAAACTGAAGTCGGAAATTAAAAATATAAGTGTTTTTGAAAGCCCCCAAAATGATTATATCAACGCTGTGATATCAGAAACCATGCGTCTCTATCCGGCGGCCTGGATGACTGAAAGAGTTTCTCTAAATGATGATACATTTAAAGGCTTCAGTTTTCCGAAAGGCACGATCATTATACCGTTTTTTTATGGATTGCACAGAAATAGAAAATACTGGAGTCATGAATCTGTGTTTGATCCTGACCGGTTTATTTCTTCTGATTCCGGGAAGCTCCAAAAGATAAAAAATTTCTTCCCATTCGGGGCCGGTCCCCGGATGTGTATTGGAAATAATTTTGCTATTGCAGAAATGGCATTTATCCTTCACGAATTGTTATCCAAATTCGAGATTTCTCCGACAGATGAAATCCCTGAAATGTGGCCGCTGATCACACTGCGTCCGCGAAGACTCTATTTGAATATTAAGAGGTCTTGAAAGATCAGGCATTCATTTCCCGCTTTGTTAACGGGTTATTATCTAATAAACAAATGTTATATGACTTTGCCTAAATGCAAGGGCCTGTAAGTATGGAACTTTATTTTATAGTAGTTGTTAAAATCTTATATTTATTGGCGTGAAGCAAATCTGAAGCAGAGAACTTTTGACTGGCCATCAACTCGTAAGAGCCGGGCCGTGCCTTAAGTTCGATATACTGGGAAAGGGAAATGTTGAATGTATGCTAAGTCCTGCAAAGCTGGTCTTTCGTTTAATACGGCGAAAATGCCAAAACAGGAAGGCTCAAACTGATCGATTTTAAATTATATGTGGTGGTTACAGAGCGGGTTGCTTTAAAACAGTCCGCTCCTTTTTGTTTAAGTTGATTTCGATTTCACCGGAAACATATCCCGAATCGAAATGTATAGTCCATAAAGTCAAATCTTAAAAATGAGCAGAATGATACGTTATCGCAAACTGCGTTTTTTTATTTTAACGGCGATATTCATAACCATCAGTATTTCAGGTTTCAGCCAGTTGAGAGATACTGCCGTAAAATTTAAAAATGAACACCCCAATATCATCAAGCTCAGTATTTCATCCTGGCTCCTGTATCCGAATTCATTTCATATGGGATATGAAAGGGTTTTAAACGAGAATCATAGTATATATGTTTTCGGTGGTTATAATCAGTTTCCGGTTAAGCTTGACCTGGGTATTCAAAACACGAATTTTTCAGACGCAAAAAACAGAACGGGTTATACTATTGGAGCGGAATTCAGATTTTATCTCCCGAAGGAAAATAAATTTAATGCGCCGCATGGTATCTATCTGGCTCCCTACATCAGCTATTATGATTTTAGTTCGAGTAATACGCTTACACATACTGACTCCAGCGGAAATAAATCTTCAGCCGGCCTGAGTATGAGCATCGGATTATTGAATGTCGGATTTGAGCTCGGTTACCAGTTCGTAATTGGTAAAAGATTTATAATAGACGCAGAAATGTTTGGCCCTTCTTTTACCTACTATTCGTTCCGGGCAAATATCAATGGTAATATCGAAGGCTCGACTCAAAATGAAACACTTCAGGCAGTTTTGGATGCATTAAAAGCGAAGTTTCCGTTACTAAGTGACTTATCTTCCTCGAAACAGATATTCAGGAGTGGGTCAGCCACAGAAAAATTTCCTGCGATAGGATTTCGATATGCTGTGAGTATTGGCTACAGATTCTAGCAGAAAATTAGTCTTCGGTATCATTCATATGCACAGGCATTCTAAATGTGAATCTTGTTTCAGTATCGTTGGATATAACGCTGATTTCACCGCGATGCGCTTTTGCAATCTCAGAGGCAATAAACAGTCCAAGTCCCAGTCCATCTTTACCTTTTTTTATCTGACCCCGTGCAAAGGGCCGAAAAATCTGACCTAGCAAGTTTTCGGGAATCTTGTCACCGGTATTTGATACAGATATGCTGAGTTCTCCATTTTGAACCATTGTTTCCACATAAACCGGAGCATCAGCTCTGCCATGGGAAAGCGCATTACCTAAAAGATTGGAAAGTAAATCTGCAAGCCGGTTGCTGTCGCAAAACACAGGTTCATTCAAATCAAAACGAGCGATGATTTCTACGTCTGTACGAATCGCTTTATGTTCTTCAATAATATGTTCAAGAATCGGTTGAAGTGGTTCGCTATTTGTCCGGTCTAAAATGAGTCCGCCACCCAATCGCCCCTTTGCGAAATCCATGGTATTCTTTATTAATCTGCTCATTCTGCCTGAGCTTTTTTTAATAATGCTTACCAAAGATGCCGCCTCATTATCCAGAGGCAATTCCATAAGTAGTTCGGAACTGAAAGTGATGGCGCTCAGCGGATTTCTCAAATCATGACCCAGTATGGCTATGAATTGTTCCCGGAGCCCGGCTGTTACCTGTTCATCTTTCAATTTCGATTCCATATCGGACGCTTGTTCGATAGCCTGGAGGTGAAATGATATCAGGTCAGTAAACAGATTAAACATGCCGAGAGTTTCCGGCGTGTTGAGGCGATGCGGTTTCGGATCTATAGCGCAAAGGGTGCCGAAGAATGTGCCATTCTTTCTGAAAATGGGCACGGATATGTAACTCTGAAAACCATACATGCTTGGTGTCGGGTGGCCGCAGAATATTTTATCATTTTCAACATGATCGATTACAACTGCCTGGTGAGTTTGCCGTATTTCGTTACAAATTGTGGTCTCGAGCTTTAACTCTCCGCCTGTTTCAAGGCCGAATAAAATTTCATCTCTTACACTGCAGGCCACCCATTTATCTTCGGTAACCCGCGCAATGGCGGCAAATCCCATTCCGGTGGATCTGCAAATGACCTCAAGCAGGGAGGGTATAATCGGAATCCGACTAATATTTTCAACATCCATTTGGATTGAAGTCAGGCCATTCGTTTCACTTACGGATAAATCAATCATTTTTCCAGCCTTTTCAGATTTTGAAATCATTCATGTTGGAAGAGGGTTGTATATATGTCGACGGATGGAACTTTGAATGTAAATGGGGTCCGGACATAGGTGCTAAGATATCAAATTAAAAATAGTTTTACTGATTATACCGGAATCGTGAACCTGACTGAGATTATTTAGAGATCTTAGTAAAATCAACCAAATCATTATGAATATGAGCAAAAACCTGGCTTCATTCTTCATTTTATTTTTTATCATATTACAGGCGATCGCCCAGCAATATCCTGATAGCCAAAAGGATGGAAAATATATTTTAGTAAACGGGGCAAAATTATGGGTGGTTCTTGTGGGTAAGGGAGATCCGCTTTTCATCATTCCGGGCGGCCCCGGCGGGGCTCATATCTCATACAGGGGCTTTGATCCGCTCGCGGCTCACAATATGATCGTTTATTTCGATGCTTTCGGAAGAGGTAAATCCGATACGGCAAAAAATGTGCAGGAATATTCGCTGGAAAGGGATATCGAGGATATTGAAGGACTTCGTATCGGACTTCATCTGGATCAGATAAACGTGCTGGGCCATTCTTACGGGGGGCTGGTTGCGCAGGGGTATGCCCTTAAATACCCAAAACACGTAAAACATCTTGTGCTGGCCAATACCTTCCACAGTTTCATTATGTGGCAGGAAAATGACGACAACAGTAACCATGAAATCAAAACCAACTATCCGGAAGTATGGGCGGATCTGATGAGAATCCGCGAACAGGGTTTCGTATCAAGCGACCCGGAGCACCAGGCCATTTATGGTAAAGTGCCATATGGATTTCTGTATTCCTATAACCCGGACAACTTTCAACGGAAAGCAACACCGGCTTCACCGGGCGGACCTTACCCAAACCCAAATAATACAAAATTATATTATCAAATGGTGGGCAAAGACGGAGATTTTATCGTGGGTAGCGACATCGGCAACTTTGATTTTCGTACTAAGTTGAAGTCGCTGACCATGCCTGTACTGATTTATGGTGGTCGCTATGACCGGGTGGCTGTGCCTGAAATGATGATTAAATTTAAAGAGTATTGTCCCCAGGCACATTTTGTGATGTTCGAATATTCCGGTCACAATCCCCAGGTGGAAGAACCCGAAAAGTTATTTCCTTTACTGGATGAATTCCTGAATAACGGGAAATGAAGAAATAATTGCCGGCAATCCGAAACTTACCATGTTCCAAAAGATTTGCCAGTAACAAAACTCATAATGCGTTCTTTATAGTTTAGGCCAATGGGCAACTGTGTCTTCCCCATATCCACAGAATTTCCAAAAACGGCTTTTATGTGGGCAATCGAAACAATAAAAGATTTATGTATGCGGATGAAGTTATTGCCTGAAAGAATATTTTCCATATCAGTCATGGTCTGATGAGTAACAATAACATGTTCAGCGGTATGGATTTTCAGATAGTCTTTCATTCCCTCGATATAAATGATATCAGAAAAACCGATCCTGAAAAACTTCCCCTCCGACCTGATAAAAATATGGTCCCGGCGAACTGTCTTTATTTCGGCGTTGGGCGTTTTAAAAATTTTGCCGTCAATAATTTTGTCAATGGTTTTAGAAAACCGTTCGTAGGAAACCGGTTTTAATAAATAGTCAATTACATTGAATTCATAACTTTCCAGGGCGTATTCAGGATACGATGTGGTAAATACGACAAGTGGGGGATTGGTAAGAGAACGCAAAAAATTCAGACCCGTCATGCCCGGCAATTGGATATCCAGAAAAATCAGATCCACGACCTCCCGATCAAGAGCTTCCTTGGCTTCGGGCGCATTCCGGTATGTACCCAGGAGGTCAAACCGGCCGGATCTCTGCAGGTGATTCTTTATAACATCCTGCGCCAGTCTTTCATCTTCTATAATGATACACCTTATCAAGTAAACCGGTTAATAAAATTAAAGAAACGGTGAATGTATTGTTGCTCAAAATTACGTCAAGCGTATGAGCATCCGGGTATAATTGCTGTAGCCGTTCCCTGGCATTTTTAAACCTGGATTTACTTTCCTTTCTGTCCTTTATTTCAGTCTGAATAATATCCAGCGAATAAGCGTCAGGATATAATAATTCCAATACACTTTTGCTGTTGACCAGGCCTTTGCCCTGTATTTTTTTAGCCTGTGTTTCCAGTTCGAGGCTCGTATTATTAATCACGTTTAATACAATCTGATCCTTACTTACCTTCAGTGTTATATAAATAAATGGTTTTGCAAAGGAATTATCAATCGCATGTTTGAATCCATTTTCTATAAAAGAAATGAATAAGAAGGGTTCAATCATAATGCCCTCCGTGGTCCCTTCTATGGTAAATTTTATGTCGGCATCATATCGGATCTTTTCAATTTCTATATAGTTCCTTATGAATTCAATTTCTTTTTCCAATGGAATTTTCTCTTCATTGCATTCATAAATCAAAAAGCGCATAATATCGGATAACCGGATCACTACCTCGGGAGTCTTTTCATTTTTAGAGAGACTGAGAGAATAGATACTATTGAGCGTATTGAAAAGAAAATGCGGATTTAATTGTGTGCGGAAATACCGGAGTTTATAAAAAGTGTTGTCCTTCTGAAGGTCATCAATGGTCTCTTCCTCATTCAGATATTTTCTCAGGAATGCGATGGAGACAGCCAGAAAAGTATTAATGAAAACCCAGCTGCCTTCACGTGCCAGATTGATCGTTGAAAAAGCGAAGTAGTACTGTCCCACTCCCTGCACAAAAAATAACATGATCCCATTCAGCAGGAAAACCAGGCTAATCATAACCAGAAAGAATAAAATAGTCAGGAGGCCAAATATGAAATTTTTTCCTGTGTAGAGGAATTTTGGTACAATGATTCTTGAGTAAATGATGTACAGAGGGGAAAGGAACAGGCTTACCAGAATCAGGGCAATCCAGGCTGTTTGCTGTCGGGGGAATATCGCCAGGCAGTTTACCATCGGATTCAAAAGCACAAAAAATACCCAGCAATACAGCTCGGTTTTATGTACGCCCTTTACAATCCGGTCGTTATCGTATTCCATAAATAAGATGCTTTACAGGGGTTAAACAATCTTCTTTGTACTACAAAACTACCCAAGGCTGCGATAACCGGAAATTATTTCGACAAACCGGGCTACTGATTCGATGTAATCTGCTGAAACGGAAAGGTGGGAAAAGTGGCCTCGCCAGGAATCGAACCTGGATCTGGAGCTTCGGAAACTCTTATACTATCCATTGTACGACGAGGCCTATTTTATCAATCCGGGTACATTGCTACTAAAGATTTTTATGGCAATGGCCAGCAATATTACGCCAAAAAATTTACGTATGGCAACCATTCCACCGGGACCTAAAATCCGTTCAATGAGGTCCAGGGATTTCAGAACAATATAAACAATGACCAGATTGATCAGAATGGCAACCAATAACAAACTTTCATCATAATTCGCTTTCAGTGATATGATGGTAGTAAGCGTTCCGGACCCTGCAATCAGGGGAAAGGCAATCGGTACCACCAGTGAGGACTTGGCATCTTTATCCGCTTTGAAAAATTCGATTCCCAGCACCATTTCCATTCCGAGAATGAAAATGATAATCGATCCGGCAACAGCAAAGGAATGGGTTTCAACGCCGAGGACGTGTAATAGTGGTTCACCCAGGAAAAGGAATAAAATCATCAGGCCCCCCGAAATCAGAGTTGCTTTGATTTCGGGAATTCCACCCATTTGCTTTTTCAATGACAAAAGGAGGGGAATCGAACCTACAATATCAATCACTGCAAACAGAGTAAAGGTCACAGTTAGTAACTCATTAAATCCGGATTGCATGATATGTGATTATGATTAACAGTGAGGCCCAAAACTAGTTATTAATTATTAATGACTAATTATTAACTCTTATACTTCTCATCCTTGCCTTTACTGCTGTACCAACACTGTCTTATACGGACTTGTTCCGGGGGAAACGGAGAAACTAAATTTCTTCTTTCCCGTTTTATCAAAACAAAAAACTTCACCGGAGGAAACATAATCTTTTGCGTCACCCACATAAACGTCACCTGTAGCAGGGTCTATATCCAGTCCATAAGGATTTACAATTACCGTTCCATCAGTGATAAATGAAGGTCTGACAGCAGTCAGACTGGACGGATTAAATATTCCAACGTTGGCAGTACCCAGATAACCACCTGTAGTAAATATATTGCTATTATAGTATCGAATAGATCCAAATGCGCTGTCAACCGATTGGATGGTGCCTGAGTTGATGTTTACTTTAACCAGTCTTGGAGCGACATTAAGATAGTCTCCTGTACAGGCAACGTAAATGCTGCCAATATTATCTGTCGTGATACTACCCGGATTTATTCCCACCACAATCTTGGCTGTTTCAGAAAGTGAATTCAAAGGAATGACAGACAAGGTGGAATCAAATTTCGCACTGAAACCGCCGGTATTACTCACATATAAAATATCACCTGCAATCACCATTTGCGCAGGATTTGATCCCACTTTTATATATTTTGTAATTGCCAGGGAGGAAGTATCAATAACTGCCACCGTTCCATCGGTGGAAGAGACAAATACGTTTCCACCTGCAGCGACTATATTTTCCGGCCCCCGGTTCACACCTGCATTTTTAAAACTGATCGTATCAATAAACTTCGCAGTGACACCGTCCGCTACAGCTACATAGCCGGAAACATTCATAACGATATACATTTTGCCGCCATAAATTATAAAGTCACTTCCTGTATCACCCAGGCCGAAACCGTTTGCATTTTTAAAGAAATCTGTTGTTTGCGAACCGGTATTAAAATCATAATAAGTCAATGTCGTATTATTCATACCAAACGATCCCTGGTTCAAAACAAATACGCCTGTAGTTACTTTGGGTGGTACAGGGGGAGGAGCCGGCGTATTGTCCTTGGAACAGGAAAATAAAAAAGATATTATTACAAGGGCCGCGAATAACAGTCTGTTTTTTTTCATTTCTGCGTTTTTATAAGTTGTTAATAGTTATGCTTATTTTATAAGATCTGCCCGGCATCGGGTAGTAGTGAATCACATCATATTGCTGGTTGAAAATATTGTTCACTTCTCCCTTAATAGTTGTCTGGAAATTTTTGAAAGGGACTTGTGCCGATAAAAAAACATCCTGTTCATTCCAGCCCGGTAACAGATTGGTCGGGTCGTTTTCTCCCAACGTGTACCTTTCACCCGAAAATAAAATACTATATCCGGCACTCCAGATCCTATAATAAACTGAAGCCATGGCGGAACCGGATTGATCAGGCGTGTATGGAATTTCATCCTTGTAAACCGAACTCGACGGGTCCGTTATATCAAGTGCCTGTTGCCAGGTGTAAGCCATCCTGGCCGACCATGTAAGATCAGACGAAAATTTGCCATTGATTTGTCCATTGACATCTATACCCGTAATCCGGACCTTTCCTATATTTTTCATGGTCCAGATAAAAAGGTTTTGAGCAGGCACTGCAATTATTTTGTCCCTGATATTATTATAATAACCGTCTACACTAAAGCTGAATTGACTAACAGAGGATTTGAAATTTTTTGTATAGGTAAGTCCTGCATCGTATTGTTCGGAATATTCGGGAAGGAGTTTGGGATTTATATTTATATTATATGTATAATACAAATCATTGAATGTGGGCATCCGAAAAATATCTTTATAAAAAAAACGAAACAATAAAGGACTTTCTGAATTTGGTTTATATCCGATCGCAAAGGCAGGTGTAAATTTATTTTTATTCACCGCCGAAGTACCGCTTACTGTTTTATCGTTGATATTCGTATTTAATAACGAGGCGTTTATCTGCCAGTGTGACCTTGTAAATTCAATCATCAAATTGTTCCACAGACTCGTTCGGGTGGGTGTGGGAAAAGAATTTATATTAGATGAAAGATGGGTGGAGGCCACATCAGAAGCAAAAGAGAATGAAAAATATTTCTCCATACGGTGACTAATCGCAATACTGCCATAGATTTCATTTTGGGTGTACCGGTCATCCAGGCCGCCGGCATTATTTAAGAAGTTGGGATCAGTATACTTTGTGAACAACGAGCTGTATTTAGCAGAGACCAGCATAGTGGTGGTATTGCCCAGTTTTTTCAGGTAACGGCTTTGTATGAAAACATTCTTATCCTCCAGGCGTTGTACGGATATGTCGTTAAAAAAAATAATACTGCCGGGTAACCCTCTTGCCGATTGATAACCCCAGATCTTCGTTTGTAAGCTGGAACTATCGGCGAAGCGATTTACTACATTTATCTCGCCCTGGAAAGCCTGTATATCTGAATTGGTTCGATACGTTTTTTGCGAGAACATGCCATTCTCAATATGATAGGGGTAGTCTCCTTTGGCCCATGTTGCCTGCGCATTTGCACTCAAAATGAAGTTTTTGCCGGCAGGCAGGTAGATACCTGCGTAGGGCTGCCATAATCCAAAAGAGCCTGCATTCATTCCCGCCAGCCATTTTGTATTTGAGAAATTTGTTGTGTTAAATGAGTTACTGGTGAATGAGAGAATGGAGGCAGATGAATATATCCGTGCAGGAATGGGTATCTGTTGTGGGTTCGCCTGATCCAGCTCCAGCGACTGCACGAAAGTTGAGGAAAATTTGCTCAGATCAATCTGGCCGGTCTGCGCATCGGCAATACTTATTCCGTCATAAACCAGACCTGTATTGAGTCCCCCCAGGCTTCTTACGGAAATTGTTTTTAAACCGCCGACGCCACCATAGTCTTTTATTAAAACTCCGGAGAAATATTTAGCCGCGTCAGCAATGTTTTCAGCGTTAATCTGTAAAAGCGCCTCATGATTTAATAACTGTACGGGAACGATGGCCGCATATGGATTTTGTTTTCTTTCACCTGTTACTGTCACTTTTTGCAAAACTTTTCCGCTGTCGTATTTATTTTGTGCGAACAGAAAGGCTCCCGGCATAACAAATAACCCCACGCTAAAGAGAGCATACCTGACGGCATGAAATTGACAGGTTTTTTGTATTTTTTTCCTTTTGTACATCCATTAAAAAAATTCGCCAGGGCCTGGATGACGAGCGGGGAATAATGGGGAGAGCCTTATATACTCCGCCTGCCTTTCACCCGAAAGCGTTGCGATTAATATTTTATCTGGCAGGTCTTCTGGCTTGTTTCCCGTTTACTGCCTTCCCATCCCGGATGAGCCGGGACAGTGGCTGCAGTGTAAACTTTTTTCCCGCCATCGGCGGGAGATGAAACTCACAGCTACGGGGATAGCGCCGGTATCACACCGGACTTCCCTTTTAACCCCGCATAAGCGGGGACCAGATCCTGCAAATGTAAAACAGTGAATGAGAAGCGCGAAGAATTTATTTTTTTGAGACTTTATTGAAGTTAACCGTAAGTCCCACAAAATAATTGGCCGTGGCTGCGGCATTGTAATATCTGCCTCCGGCTGCATTGATATCATTGCCAAGGCTGTATCTGGCACTGAATGCATTATCCACCCCTGTGAAAACGCTAAGATTTAATTTTTGTACGGCTGTGGTGTATCCAATCCTTCCGCCTGCCAACTGATATGCACCTGCATAGGCACTATTCGCATCATCCAGGGGCATTTTATCACTATAATAATAAGTGAGGTGAAGGAAAATTCCAGGTCTGCTATTCACGTCGATGCCGCCCGTAAATGTATTATTTGCGACGCCCGGAAGGTGTTTGCCGTCATAGTTTACAGTATTTTTTTTAAAATCACCATATGTAAAATTATCCAGTGTATAAGAAGACCAGAGTCGCGCGCTGTTAATGAACCCTAATGCTGAAGGCAATAGTTGGTATGATACCTGTGATTCTATACCCTTTTGTGTTGTTGATCCTGCATTGGTATAATAATCCGCGTTGCTGGAGTCCTTACGCACCACAATGGCCTGTTGCAGTTCAAAATAAAATCCGATGACTTCTATGTACAGACGCTGATTGAAGAACCCGGCTTTTATTCCAGTTTCATAACTGATTCCTTTTTCAGGCTGCAGATCGGTATTGATACTCCCGGTGGAGGGCAATACTTCGGAAACAGCCGGGGGAGAAAAGCCTTTTGATACACTCGCATATAGTAAAATGTCTGGCGTGATTTTTTTTGAGAGTGCAATTCGGGGAGCCAGTTCGTTCCCAAATGTTTTATTTCTTGGTACAAATCCCGGCACCGAAATCCGGTCGATTCCAATAAAAGCCTCATTAAAACTTAATCCTGCAGAAACCTGCCAGCCTTTCCCGAAAAACAAATCTGCCTGAGTAAAAAATGTATATGTCCACGCGTTGGTATTATCGTTCGTCTGCAAAGTATCCGGCGCGCCGTTCTTGTTTCCGTAATCCTGAGTCTGGAAAAAACCCTTTTGTGCCTCTCCGCCGAAACTGACATGAATCACGCCGGTTGTATAATTGAATATTGTTCTGCCACCAAAATGCGGCTCACTTCGAAACTCGTAATTCCTGAATGTCGGATTTTTGTAATTGGTATAAGCCGCGTAGAAATTAGTTGTATTCTCAAAGTTTGAACTGATATGGTATGTATTCGTAATGCCTGCCATAAATGTTTTCTGATAAATTGCTGCCTGGGATTGTTCGGCAGACGGATTGCTGCCCGCAGCGGGCCTGGCCTGTTTTGGATTCGCATTGTATTCGGCCAGGGTTAAAGCGCCTGGCGTTTGATAATAAAGATCTCCGTAAAATGCATAGGTACTAAGCGTTTGCTTATCGGTGTTTTTCAACATGGACTCCCATGTAATAATATCCCTGCGCAGATTGGTATGATTTCGATAGCCGTCGGACGTCTGATGAGAATAGTTGATGATGTTGCCAGCCTGCTGATTTCCCAACCGCACTTGTGCATTGACCGTACTGCTGTTAAATGAACCGTAACTGTATTCAGCTGTAAACCCGGATTGCCAACTATTCGGCCTTGACTTAATGAGAAGGGCGCCACCTGTAGCGGCACCGTATAAACTTCCCGCAGGTCCTTTGATTAATTCGAGAGCATACATATCGAAAGGGGCGAGTTGTGTCATATACGTATTACCTCCCGGATCCGTAAAAGGGATCCCGTTCAGATAGAC
Organism: uncultured Bacteroidota bacterium; assembly: GCA_963759335.1. Classification (GTDB taxonomy): domain Bacteria; phylum Bacteroidota; class Bacteroidia; order Chitinophagales; family Chitinophagaceae; genus Puia. The sequence continues at coordinate 17,133 of CAVWYU010000011.1, read as the reverse complement.
TTTCACATTTCTTACTCCAAACGGTGAACGAAGTGTACTTCCCCGGAAACTGATTCTATAGCTGCCCGGGGATCTTTCTTCCATACGTACACCCGGAATGCTATTCATGGCGGGTACGATACTCATTCTGCTATAACGGTTCCATTCTGCTGTTGTTATTACCCCAACAGCCGCGGAGACATCCGACAGGCGCCGGTTTTGTTCGTAAGCGCTGACGACTACTTCCTGCAGGAGCTTTCTGTCCAATGTATCAGGTTCCCTTATCAAACTCATCGATTTGACCGGCGGCTTCGTATACGGGCTGTCCTGCCCAAAGGCTACTCCCGACATTATTAAAAGCATTCCACAAATCCGGTTTTTCATTCTCTGAGTTTATTCCGAAGTAAAAGTAGAAAAGAATAATTCATTATCTTGACTGCATTCTACCGGTATTTTTACAACAGGCTGCATGGACACATATGTACTATGACAAAAAATGTTAAGCTGGGTGTTTTTGATTGCACGATGATTGTTGTCAGCCTGGTGATTGGTATGGGTATATTCCGGACACCCGCAAATGTAGCAAGACATGTTCCGGATACCTTCTTGTTTTTCTTTACGTGGATTGTCGGGGGAGTGATCGCTTTGTGCGGCGCGTTGACATATGCAGAAATCGGATCCAGATTACCGGTAACCGGTGGTTATTATAAAATTTTTTCATACGGATATCACCCTTCCATCGCCTTTGCCATTAATTGCATCATATTAATCTCCAATGCAGCTTCCCTTACAGGTGTGGCGCTGATCGGTGCTGAATACATTTCCGGTGTTATTTTTCCGTCCTTAAAAGATCCGGATATATTGCAGGCCCGGGAAATCGCCATCGCGTTGTTTTCTATAGTACTTTTTTATGGAGTAAATCTGCTCGGACTGAAAATGAGTTCGCGAGCACAAAATGTTTTAACGATAATTAAGATTTCCCTGATTGTGCTTTTAATAACACCTTTATTTTTTGCCGACAGCTCCAAATCTATCGTTCTGCAACCGGCCGTTTTCCCGGGATGGATGGAATATTTGAAAGGTTTCGGGGTGGGTTTAATTGCTGTATCTTTTACATATGGCGGTTATCAGCAGACGATTAATTTCGGGTCTGATATTGCGCAACCCGGAAAGAATATTCCACGTGGGATTTTCATGGGAATCTTTATCATTATTATTCTATATCTGAGTATAAATTATGCGTACATCCGCGTTATTGGTCTGGATGGCCTCCGTAATACAAAAGGAATTGCATCGGTTATGGCATCTCATGTATTTGGTGATGCTGCGGGGAAAATTTTATCCATCCTTCTTTTTCTGTCAGTTCTGGCTTACGTGAATGTACTTCTGATGAGCAACCCGCGTGTAATGTACGCTATGGCCGAAGACGGTGTGCTACCGAAAATATTTGCAAAACGCACAGCAACCACCGACGTATTATTCACGTCCCTGACCGTTTTTGCAGCAGTTTGCGTGCTGATCGTCTTTTGGATGAAGGCCTTTGACAAAATCCTGAGTTTTACCATTTTTCTGGATTGTTTTGGAATGGCAGCTTCTGCCGGAACCATATTTAAACTGAGAAAGAAAAAAGTGCATCCGGAAGGTGAAGAATTATACCAGATGAAGTTATATCCTCTGCTTCCGATTGTTTTTATAGCTGCATATTCTTTCGTCGCTATCAGCATCGCCCTGGATACTCCCTGGACTGCACTCACAGCCTTGATTGTAATGGGAATATTTATGTTGATTTACTTTTTAAGCGTAAAGCGCAAAGCGTAAAGCGCAAGGAATTTCTCTCTTACATACGCATTTGTTTTCCACATTTAGTTGTAGTTACGAAAATAAAAACTTAGTAAGGCTTTACGCTTTGCGCGTTACACTTTAAGCTTACCATAAGAGGGTATTTTTTTCTGCATCCCGGCGTCTTATTTTGCCAAAGATGGGAATTCCGAAACCCATGCATGTTGCGAAGAGTAGGAGCCAATAATTTTTTTTATGAGAAAGATGAAGTTCAAAGTGTGGGATGCGCAGAAATTGCAATCACAGAGAAATGACCTGACATTCGAAATTCCGGCGGGACTTGAAGAATTGACTTCGGAAGAAACAAAGAGCATTGTGGCCGGTGAAAGCATGGCCTACTGGCTGGGTTATGCTGCCGGTAAAATTGCGAATTTATTTTCTTAATGAAGAAATTCAAAAGCCAGACCGGAGCCAAGAGGATATATCTAAATGGCTTTTTCTGAAAACAAGAGAGACTTCGGATGAAGTCTCTCTTTTATCGTCATCTGAAACCCGCCGGGTATGAAAAAAAACATACAGATTAAACAAAGAGATATTTCTGATTGTGGAGCGGCCTGTCTTGCGTCGGTATCATCGTATTACGGACGACATCTTCCGGTTAGCCGCATCAGACAATATGCCGGTACAGGTAAACACGGTACGAGTTTAGGCGGACTTATCAAGGCGGCAGAACAGTTAAAGTTCCGGGTCATAGGAGCCAGGGCGCAGGACCACTCTGTCTCACAAATTCCTACGCCGGCTATCTTTCACCTCGTGCAAAACGGTTTGCATCATTTTGTAGTGATTTATAAGATATCAAACAGATATATCTGGCTTATGGATCCTGCTTTTGGAAAAGTGATCAGACATCAAATACATTCATTTAACAAGCAATGGTCTGGAATTGTCCTGCTATTGGCACCTTCTGATGAATTTCTGCGTGTTAACGAAAAAGAATCCGTGTACATCAGATTCCGGCTTTTGGTTCGTCCGTATCGAAAGGTGATGATGCTGGCCATTCTGCTTGCTGTCATATATGCTGCTATCGGATTCTCGACATCTTTTTATATTCAGAGGATCATAGATGTGGTTTTGCCGGGCTACGATCACAGCCTGCTAAAAATGATGGGTCTCCTCATGATTCTTTTATTTTGGTTCAGATTCGTCGCGGGATATCTAAAATCAATCATCATAATACATATCGGCCAGAAGATGGACACGAAACTTATTTTAGGTTATTACAGACACCTGCTAAGCATGCCGCAACGGTTTTTCGACAATATGCGCACCGGTGAATTAGTGAGCCGCGTAAATGATGCAATGCGTATTCGTGTATTCATTAATGATATTGCTTTTGGTATGATTGTAAACATATTCATTATGGTGCTCAGTCTGATCATAATGTTTGTCTACTATTGGAAACTGGCTCTTTTATACTTGTTGGTTATTCCTTTCTACTTCATCATCTATCATATAAATAACAAGGTAAATGTAAAATGGCAGCGGAAAATAATGAAATCAGGAGCTGTTCTCGAAAGCCAATTGATGGAAACCATTCAGGGAATTTCAACCATACGGCGGTTCGGAACGGAAGCGTTTTTTAGTCAGGAGACTGAAAATAAATTTAATCCGCTCATGCAGTCGGTTTTCATCAGCAGTCGTAATGGAGTATTGATGTCGCATCTGTCAGAATGGATAACCGGTCTGCTGATGATTATTTTACTTTGGAAAGGTGCAAATTTGGTGATGGACCACCGGCTTTTACCCGGTGAGCTTATTTCCTTTTTCGCGATTTCTGCCTTTTTCACAATTCCGGTTCAGGCATTGATTCATGCGAACAAACCTTTACAGGATGCTTTTATTGCGGCAGACCGTCTTTTTGAAATTACTGATCTGGATAAGGAAAAAAATGAAAGGCTGCAGGTAGAATGCTTTCCGGAGGGGGATATAGTTTTCGAAAATGTTCATTTCTCTTACGGACCAGGTGCTATAGTTTTTAATGGGAAGGATATCCGAATACCCATGGGACGAATAACTGCGGTTGTCGGTGAAAGCGGATCCGGGAAATCCACTTTGCTTTCACTCGTCCAGAAATTATACACCCCGGACGGAGGGAAAATAATGATCGGAGATATAGATATTCAGGATCTGTCTACCAGAATACTGAGAAAAAAAATCTGTGCTGTCCCGCAATATGTAGATCTTTTCGAAGGAGATTTTATTTTCAATATCGCCCTCGGAGACAATCAGCCGGATATGGATCGCATATACGAAATCTGCCGGCGTCTCGGATTAGAATCATTCATCGATCAATTACCGGATCGTTATCATACACTGATCCGGGAGCAGGGGATTAATTTATCCGGAGGTCAGAAACAAAGGATTGGAATCGCGCGAGCAATGTATAAAGATCCGCAGATCTTAATTTTGGATGAAGCCACTTCTGCCCTGGATGCGGGGAGTGAGAAACAGGTGCTGGATACGCTGCGATGGTTTTGGAACCGGAAAAAGACAATTATTGTGATTGCCCACCGGCTTAGCACGATACGTCAATGTGATTCAATTATTTTTTTAAACCAGTCTCTGGATCCGGTTTCGGAAATCAGTGAAAAATGGTGACCATAAGGCTTTAAGCTTTCCACATTGTGCTTTAAGCTTAAATTGTGTTTTCAAAAAAAATAATGGATCTATCATATATACTGAACGAACTTGGTGAAGATCGGTCGGAATATTTTAACGCTGTCGCTCCTCCCATCATTCAAACCAGCAATTTCCGCGTAAATAAAGTGGAAGAGCTGAAAGGATTATTTGCTGACGAATATTCAGGTTACCTGTACAGCAGGGGGCTGAACCCAACCGTTGATATTCTGAGAAAAAAGCTGGCGGCACTGGATCAGGCTGAAGACTGCCTGGTCTTTAATAGTGGAGCAGCAGCCATTTTTGTAGCCGTGCTCGCCAACGTAAATGCCGGCGATCATATCATTTCGGTAGAAAACCCATACAGTTGGGTAAAACGGATGTTTGATCTGATATTCCAACGGTTTGGTGTAGAAACAACCTACATCGCGGGAACTGAAATCGGGCAATTTGAAAAAGCGGTAAGGCCAAACAGCCGATTTGTATATCTGGAAAGTCCAAATTCCTGGAGTTTTGCAATACAGGACATGGAAAAGGTTGCGGCTTTCGCCAGGAGACACAACCTGGTTACACTCATGGATAATTCATATTCCACTCCTCTTTATCAGAGACCGATTCCGATGGGCATTGACATCAGTATGCAGACGGCAACAAAATATATCGGTGGCCACAGTGATACGCTGGGTGGCATTCTTACGGGCAGCCGCCAGATGATAAAAAAAATATTTGACTGTGAATATATGGCTGTGGGCAGTGGCATTCAGCCATTCAATGCCTGGCTCCTGATCAGGGGTTTGCGTACCCTTGACACGCGACTCGCACGAATAACGACAACCACCCGGGAAGTGCTTAACTTCCTCAAAAATCATCCTGTTGTGGAATCCGTTTTATTTCCACTGGACGAATCATTTCCACAATATGAACTTGCCCGGAAGCAAATGGAAAATGCCGGAGGTCTGATCAGTTTCTTTGTGAAGGCCCGTGAAAGAAAGGAAATTGTGCGGTTTTGCGAAAATCTGGAACATATAATGATGGCCGTTAGTTGGGGAGGCCATGAATCCCTGATTTTACCCCGATGCGCCAGTTTGAATGATACGGATTTTGATAAAAATAATCGGGAACACCGGATGTTGCGCTTATATGTCGGATTGGAATCTGCGGAATACCTGATCGGAGACCTCGACCAGTCTTTCCGTTTATCATTCTAACGCCATTTTAGGCTTTTTTTGATTGTGAATGACCGTGGATTCTTTATTTTAGCAATAATTCTGACCGCTCCCTACCCAAAACTAGAGGCCAGCAAGGCCTTCCTTAAAAAAGTTTCATGAGACTGACCAAGTTAATAACCTTATTCCTCACCGCACTTATTTCCGTTACAAACCTCGTTGCACAGGATAAATGGGATCTGCGCCGTTGCGTTGAATATGCGCTTGCCAATAATATTTCCATTAAGCAGGCAGATATCGATTCCCGAACTTATAAACTGTATTATGATCAGGCGAAGGGAAATCAGATGGGAACGCTGAATGGGGCAACTGCTCTTGGATTGAATTTCGGCCGGTCCATTAATCAGACAACGAATATTTATACGAATACACAGGGTTTGTCTCAATATTATAACCTGCAAGCCAATATTACCCTCTTTAACTGGTCTGCATTAAAAAGGGCAACGGAATCCAATAAATTCAGCTATGAAGCACAGGTTGTAAATATTGACAAAATGAAAAATGATGTCACGCTGAATGTGGCGCAGGCGTATCTTTTAGCGTTACTGGCAAAACAGCAGGTGAGCCTGGCAAAAACTAAAATACAATTAACTGAAGAACAACTTGCAAATACAAGAGCCCTGGTGAACGCAGGTTCACTACCTGAATTGAACGCTGCTGAACTGGAAGTACAATTTGCAACCGACACGGCGGCGATAATTACGGCTCAAGAAACCTATGATATCGATAAACTGCAATTGCAGGCGATTTTAAATCTGGATGCCGCGGCTCCCTTCGACCTGGATACGCCTCCTGTAGAGACCATTCCCGTTGAACCGATCACCTCATTGCAGCCTGATGTTGTTTACGCCATTGCGATCGGAACATTCCCGCAGCAAAAAATGAATGACCTGCGCATCAGCTCTGCGGTGAAAAATGTTGACTATACGAAGGGGCGTTTATACCCGACACTTTCCGCATATGGTGCACTGGGAGATAATTTTTTTAATGACCTGCGGGCTGCGAATACGGTCATTGTCTCAACCTATGCAGGACCGAATTCATATGCTTTAGATAATACAAACCAAATACCTTTATACCTTGCGGCTCCCAATACAACATTCAGCAGCCAGCCATTATATAAAGCTTTTAAGGGCTATGGCGATCAGCTGAGCAATAACTTTGGTCAACAGGTCGGCCTTCAGTTAAATATTCCGATTTTTAACGGGAATACTGCCCGGATCAATTATAAAAAAGCACAGCTGAATGTAGCTACAGCCAAACTGACAAAGGAAAGTGACCTCCAGGCTCTCAAGCAGGGTGTTTACCAGGCATATTATAATGCAGTGGCTTCCCTGCAGAAATTCGAATCCAACAAAAAGGCAGTGGTTGTTGCAGAAAAATCATTCGACCTCGCTACCAAAAGATATGAAATCGGTATGCTGAATACGATTGATTATTTAACCAATCAAAACAATTTGTTTACGGCCCGTATTAACGTACTGATTGCCCAGTATGATTATGTTTTCCGCATTAAAGTGTTGGAGTATTATAAAGGGCTTGGAATTAAATTATAAAAAATTATTACAACAACCTCGTATGAATAAGAAGCTGGTTTGGATCATTGTTAGCCTGGTAGTTCTAATACTACTGCTCGTCATCTTAAAAAAAGCCGGCGTTATTGGTAAAGAGGAAGGAATCAAAGTATCCGTTGAAAAAACGGGCCGGCATACCATCACCGAAACAGTTACAGCCAGCGGAAAAATCTATCCCGAAGTAGAAGTCAAAATGAGCTCTGATATATCTGGTGAGATTGTTGAGTTGAATGTGGCTGAAGGTGACAGTGTGCGAAAAGGACAGCAATTGGCAAAGATTTTTGCGGATATCTATTCCAACCAGCGCAACCAGGCTGCGGCTCAGGTAAATCAGCAACAGGCCATGGTGGATAATTCGAAGGCTCAGTTGCCCGGTTTAAAAGCAAGCATGGACGCTGCCCAGGCACAGTATGACCGGCAGAAAACATTATTGGCGCAAAAAGTTATTTCTCTTTCGGAATTTGAAACGGCAACAACTACTTTACGAACATCCCAGGCGGCTTATAATGCGGCCCTTCAGAGCGTGAACATGAATATGGCTTCGGTCTCCAGTGCAAAAGCAAACCTTGCTATACAAGCCGAAAGTGTAAACCGTGCGAGCCTGACTTCACCCATAAATGGCGTGGTATCCCTGCTTAGCGTAAAAAAAGGGGAGCGCGTAGCCGGAAATCAAATGACTGCAGGAACCGAAATTATGCGGGTGGCCGACATGAGCAAGATTGAAGCGGTCGTGGACGTGGGTGAAAATGATATTACAAAAGTACATCTGGGAGACACAGCGGTAGTGGAAGTGGATGCTTACAATGGAAAGAAATTCAAGGGCGTCGTTACACAGATCGCCAGCAGCATTGTTGCCTCCGCTGCATCCTCCTCGAGTTCCTCCACAAACGATGTAACTAATTATAAAGTGCATATCCGTCTGGATCCTGCCAGTTACCAGGATCTGATGGATAAAAAAAGACCCAAAAGTCTTGTATTTCGTCCCGGAATGACCGCGAGTGCAGATATCCAGACTAAAACCCACAGGGATGTTCTTTCAGTGCCTATCAATGCGGTTACGACCAGGGAAAAAATAGCAGGCGCGGCAGCCGCTTCCAAGGATAGAAAACCCGTAGAGGATAACATGGGAGATGTGAAAACGAACGCTCCGGTTGATGACCTGAATGAAGTGGTTTTTCTGCTTCAGCCTGATAAATCTGTAAAACAGGTATCTGTAAGAACCGACATACAGGATATCAATTACATTGAGATTGTAAGTGGATTAAATCTGGATGATCAGGTGGTGACCGGTCCGTATGGAACTGTGAGTAAAATTCTTAACAACGGTTCCAAGGTAACCGTAGTAGATAAGGACAAGTTATTCGAGGTGAAAAAATGATCCGGCCTTTTTAATCACTGAAATGCAGGATTCAATGCGATTTGGAATCTTAGGAAGTGGTAGTTGGGGAACAGCTCTTGTCAAAATTCTGACGGATAATCATCATACCGTAAACTGGTGGATCCGAAACGAGAATATCATAGATCATCTCAGGAAAAAAAATCATAATCCTCAATATCTCAGTTCTGTTTATTTTGATCTTCATTATCTCAGCCTGACCAATGATCTGGAAAAACTGATCAGAGATTCTGATTGCATTGTCATTGCCATTCCTTCTGCTTATATCGAAAATTTATTTCAGCACCTTTCCCCGGAAATTTTTGAAAACAAAATAATTCTTTCTGCAGTAAAGGGAATTCTTCCGGAGAAAAATGTCTTGTTGAACGATTACCTCAGCCAACAGTTTCAATTCGGAGCAGACCGGTATTATACGGTTATGGGTCCCTGCCATGCTGAAGAGATCGCGGCTGAGAAATTATCTTATCTCACTTTCTCCGGAAATTCTGTTACCAAAGCGCAGGAAATTGCGTCTAATTTTTCGACGGACTATTTGAACACGATTACAAACAACGATGTATATGGCGTTCAGTATGCGGCCGTTCTGAAGAATATTTATGCCCTTGGCGCCGGAATGGGACATGGACTGGAATATGGAGATAATTTTCTCAGTGTGTTTATAGCTAATTGCGCAGATGAAATGGCCGGTTTTCTGCTGAAAGCGGGTATAAGTCACATCGAAGTAGGTATCCATGAAGCCACTATATCCGTAGATAATAAGAAGAGCGCAAATTATGCGGCTTCCGTATACCTCGGCGATTTATTGGTAACCTGTTATTCACTTTTTAGCAGGAACCGAATGTTTGGAAACATGATTGGTAAAGGATACTCGGTAAATGCTGCCAGGCTTGAATTAAATATGGTGGCTGAAGGTTATAATGCAAGCAAATGCCTTTACCTGCTCAACCAGCATTTTAAAGCCGATATGCCAATTTCTGACACCATATATAAAATCCTATGGCAAAATGTTAATGTCAGGGAAGGTTTTAAACATATAGAGCTTTTGCTGGTCTGATTTTTTAAATAACAAGGTTATGACACCGCTTTCTTATCAGGGTTTTGGATTCACGGCTATCCTGGTGATGGTTGGGATCCTTTCAGCAGCCCATCTGCTGAAATACCTGAGAGAACGTTTTTTCCAACATCATGAAGATAAAAAGGCTAAACGCATAACGCGTAACGCTTAATGCAAAGCAGAAAGCTTCTGCCAACTGCTAACTTACATCGGTCAGCGAGAAGGACATATACCATCAGTCAAAAAACAAAGCCGCTGCAATGCCATCAGCGAATAATTTACCTTGCCGGGTCAGCACCAGTTTTTCGAATTTTTTCTCCATCTGGTTTGAATGGATATATACCAATGCATTGTTTATGAGCAGGTTCCCTTTCTGCGTCCCAAAATGCTCAGTAATATGTTGCAAATCAATACCTTCCATAGTTCGTAAGGAGGTCATTATGTATTCATTCAGGAGATCCTTTGGCAGCAGATTCTCCGATTCAAAATTCAGTTGACCTGCGTTCAGTGAATTGATATACAGTGCGTTGTTGGAAATATTCCATTGTCGGCTAATTCCATTAAATGAATGGGCCGATGGACCCAGACCCAGATATTTTTTGGACTGCCAGTATGAACTGTTGTGCCGGCTCCGCCGTCCCTGCCTCGCAAAACTGGATATTTCATAATGCTCGAAACCGGCTGCCTCCAGCTTCACAATACCTGCTAAAAACTGCCTTGCCTGTTTATCGGGATCCACCGCGGCGCTCTTTTTCGTTTTGATCATATTATAAAGCGCTGTTTTGGGTTCTACAGTCAAAGCATAACATGATATATGGGTAGGTTCCAATGAAATGGCCTTTTGCAAATTAAAATCCCATTTTTCATCGGTCAGTCCCGGTGATCCATAGATCAGGTCCAGACTGAAGTTATCAAATCCGGCCTTTTTGGAGTCTTCCACAGCCTGAATCGCCTGCTTCTCATTGTGAACGCGATTCATCCAGATAAGATCTTCTGTAAAAAATGACTGGACTCCGATGCTCAGCCGGTTGATGCCGGCTTTTTTCCATTTTTCCAGATGATTCATATCCGTGTCATCCGGATTCACCTCCAGCGTAATCTCAGGATTTTGGCCAATCCTGAAGTGAGTGCCAAGAGAATGGAGTATCTCATAGATGGCCTGAGGAGAAAGCAGGGAAGGTGTGCCGCCGCCAAAATAAATTGTTTCTACGATCTCGTCCTGAATATATGCCTTACGCAACACTATTTCTTTCAATAAAGCTGCTGTAAAATCGTTCTGCAGATCAGGATTGGTGGAGAAATGAAAGTTACAATAGTTGCAGGCCCGTTTACAAAAAGGAATATGAATATAGATGCCTGCCATTGGATTGGCTAATTTTATGGAATTACGAATGCGAATTGAGCGAATGGTAAAATTAAGAATATATGGACTGATCCCCCTTTTGTTGATTGTTTCCGTTCATCCGGTATTTGCACAGTACTCGTTGCACGTCAGGATCAATTCACCGGACTCAATTCTGAAAGCAAATGCACTGGGAATTCCCAGTTCCTTTAAGGACCGGGCTCTATGTACTGAGTATATTTACAAACTCACGGATATATTACGAAACAAAGGATTTACCGCTGCTTCCATCGACAGCGTGCAAATGGATTCTGCGGCAGCTTTTTTACAACTCTATATTGGCGAAAAATTCACCTGGTCAGTAATCAGGACAAGGCAAACGGATGCAACGTTGTTGGAAGAAGCCGGCTGGAGTTCCAAAAAACTGATTGGCAAACCAGCTACCCTTGAAAAATTTCAATCCGAAGAATTGTTATTGCTGGACTGGCTGGAAAACAACGGGTATCCATTTGCAAAAATTTCGCTGGATTCTGTTGTAATAAACCAGGGTTCAATCAAGGCCGTACTCGATATTCAAAAAGGACCCCTTTATAAAATCGACAGTATACATATCAACGGTACGGCAAAAATTTCTGTTGATTTCATGGAAAGATACCTGGGTGTTCCGGAAGGAAGTATTTACAAAAAAGATCGTTTATTATCTATCAGCAAGCGAATTTTGGAACTTCCTTTTGTTCAGGAAGAACGGCCCTGGAATGTTAACATGCTGGGCACCGGGTCAATTCTGAATTTGTATCTGAAACCAAAAAAAAGCAGTCAGATCGATGCGTTGATCGGATTCATGCCCAATAGCACAGATCAGCAGAGCACCAGGCTGCTGGTGACGGGTCAGGCAACTGTGGTGCTCAGGAACCCCTTTGGAAATGGGGAAAGTCTTGGACTTGACTGGCAACAGTTACAACAGAAATCTCCCAGATTAAATGTAAACTTTCAGCAGCCCTATTTATTCCACACGCCGTATGGTGTAAACCTCGCTTTTTCTTTATATAAAAAAGACTCGTCCTATATTAATACAGATGGATTACTGGGTATTCAATTCAATGCTTCAATGAACCGGAAGGCCTCTGTTTTTATTCAAACCACCGGCTGTACGGTTCTTACCATTGACACCGCCCAAATTATTGCCACCCGGCAATTACCTGAAGTGGCAGACGTGAGTTCATTGAGCCTCGGGGCAACATATGAATTTAATAACACCAACTATCGTTTCAATGCTGTGCGTGGAAACGAAATTTATTTTATCGGGTCTGCAGGCACCAAACGCTTAAAAAAGAACAGTCAGATACTTCAACTCAAGAATGAAAACGATCCTTCGTTTGATTACGGAACTTTGTATGATACGGTCAAAACATCGTCTTACCAGTTCAGGCTGAATTTCGCAGGAGCGCATTATTTTCAATTGGGTCATGCATCTACAATTCGTTTTGCACTAAACGCAGCCTGGTATCAGAGTCCGAAAATTTTCCGTAATGAATTATTCCAGATTGGTGGCTATAAATTATTGCGCGGTTTTGATGAAGAGAGTATCCTTGCATCTGAGTATACAGTGACCAGCCTGGAATACCGGTATCTGATCGGAATGAATTCATTTCTGTTCAGTTTTATTGATGGTGGTTGGGCAAAAAATGATGTGCCCGGATTTGCCAGCAATAGTTTCTATATGGGCCTCGGGCTGGGACTGGCATTCGAGACGAAAGCCGGCATTTTCAATATGTCGTATGCCGTGGGAAAAACCGGCAGCAATCCATTTGAATTCGGCCAGGCTAAGATTCACTTCGGTTATGTAAACTTTTTTTAGAAGATCCGCATTGAATCACAAATCTTTGCGTTGAATGCAGAATAATGAACGCTGAACACCCGATGCAAGACTTAAACCCGAATTATAAAACCGTTTTATTCCGGCTGCGCGGGATCGGGCGTTTAAAACCGGAACGATTCAAAAATCGGTTTTTAATTGACTATGCTTTTGGAAGAAGGGCGGTATTGTTAATTTGTATATTAACACAGATAAATATGGCGAAGGCGCAGTCAGCGCCCGATTCCAGTAAACTGACGGATACGATTCCGGTAAGGACAACGCATACAGATACGGCCATTTTGAGGCCGGTTATCAGAAAGCCAGCAAAACTCCCCATTGATACTTTAGTTGTGTTTTATACAGATACTTTGCGTTTCAGCGCGAAAAAACCGGCTGACCACAACCACCTGCCAATAATCTGGGCTGATCTTTTAAAATCCCAGTCCTTTTTCAATTTTTTTGGTAAACCTGTTCATGCGCGATCGGAAAAATATGAAAGGCAATCCTATGATACGATGTTTTATCTGCTGTTGCTGATGTTATTTTATTTTGCTGTCGTCAAGTTATTTTTTGGTAAATATCTGGCCAATCTGCTGACTCTTTTTTTCAGGGCTTCCATGCGCCAGCAACAATTACGCGAGCAGGTTTTACAATCGCCGTTTCCCTCACTTTTGCTCAACATTCTGTTTGTGATTTCAGGTGGCTTGTATGGTGCTTTTCTCCTGCGTTTTTATGGATACGGTGACCCCGATGATTTTTGGATATACTTTATGTATTGCACTGTTCTGCTGGCCGCACTGTATCTTTTGAAATATGTGCTGATTAAAATGACGGGCTGGATCTTTAATATCAGCCGGACTGCTGAAACCTACCTGTTTGTGGTTTTTATGACAAATAAAATAATCGGCATTTTCCTGCTGCCTTTTCTGGTACTGATATCCTTTTCCGGGCCTCTGATTTCCGTGGTTGCGGTTACCCTTTCCATTATTATGACCTGTGTTTTTTATATATACAGGTTCCTGGGTAGTTATTCAATCCTGCACAAAGAAATAAAAATCAGCGGTTTACACTTTATTCTATACCTTTGCGCTTTCGAAATTGCCCCTCTGTTGTTGATTTACAAAGTGTTAGTTACTTATTTGGAAAAAGCTTATTAATTTTGCAAACGCATTTTTCTAATATATTATACATTGATTAAAAATAGGGATAAAAAGGATATTGCCGTGATGTCTGAGACTGCTGTAAAAAAGATTTTAATCACCCAACCCCGGCCGGAATCTGATAAGTCGCCATATTTTGATCTTGCAAGGAGGCATGATGTGGAGATGTGTTTTCTGCCTTTTATCAGGCTGGAAGGCATTCCTTCAAAGGATTTCAGGCGTCAGAAAGTCGAAATCGGGATTTATTCCGCAGTGATTTTCACCAGCCGCCATGCCATCGATCATTTCTTTCGGACGGCCGAAGAAATGAAAATCAGTATATCGCAGGATACCAAGTACTTCTGTATCACAGAAGCGGTGGCGCTCTATCTGCAGAAATTTATCCTGTATCGAAAGCGGAAAGTTTTTTATGGTTCGGACGGAACCAATAAAAGTATGCTGGAAGTAGTTAACAAGCATAAGGAGAACGAAAAATTTTTATATCCCACGTCAGAATTTCAACAGGATAATGAGATCGTAAACTGGCTCAAAAGCAATCATTGTGAATTCGCAACTCCATACATGTACCGTACCATCAGCAATGATATCCGTGAAACATTCAGTCCGAATACCTTTGATATCATTTGCTTTTTCACACCCAGCGGTGTAAAAAGTTTGTTCGATAATTTCCCGCAGTTTAAACAGAATGGAACACTGATTGGAGCCTTCGGAACCAATACCACCCGTGCTGCAGAAGAGGCAGGACTTGTGCTGGAAATCCGTGCACCCGAACCGGCAGCTCCCAGTATGGTTTCTGCACTGGAAAAATATCTGGCAGCAAAGAAACGACTCTGATTTTTTAAGTTTTTAAAGAACCTTTTTTTGATATTTGCGTTACTAAAAGCCCGGATTACCCGGGCTTTTATTGTTGATATCTGACCGTCATTTGTGCGCCCATCGTTCGCTCAGCCTTCGTTATTTCTTCGATTCGCAGAGGGGATTATCGAAGGATGATCGAAGGATCATCGAAGGATCGGCGAATGTTCGAGCCGGGGATTCGACAGATTTTCCGAACTGGTCCGGAATCAGACAGAACGTAGTTTGTAAGACGATCATCTGCTCATTTTCATTTCTAATCTAATAAATATTCACATTGCCCAACCGGTTAGCCAAAGAGTCAAGCCCTTACCTTCTTCAGCATGCACATAATCCGGTGGACTGGTTTCCGTGGGGAGATGAAGCCATTCAGAAATCCAGGGATGAGGACAAACCTATGCTGGTGAGCATTGGCTATTCCGCCTGTCACTGGTGTCATGTGATGGAAAGGGAAAGTTTTGAAGATCAGGAAACGGCTGAGATCATGAATAGCCTTTTTGTGAATATTAAAATTGACCGGGAGGAAAGACCCGACCTTGACCAGATATATATGGACGCTGTTCAGGCCATGGCAGGTAACGGCGGATGGCCGCTGAATGTATTTCTTACACCGGAAGGAAAACCTTTTTACGGAGGCACTTATTTTCCACCGGTGAATATGCATAACCGGGCATCCTGGAAAACAGTATTACAAAGTATATCCAACGCTTTCAGGGAAAAAAGAAAAGAAATTGAAGAACAGGCAGACAATCTTACCAATCATATTGCGGGTTCTGTTTTCGGGATTCTGGCACCGGAAGGAGACCTGGTTTTTAATCAGGATGACGTTCAATCAATACAGGAACAACTGATCAAAACGGCTGATCGCACAAATGGTGGTTTTGGAGCTGCGCCAAAATTTCCCCAAACCTTTTCAATCCGGTTTCTTCTTCAGCACTTTTACTATACGGGAGACCGCCAGTCCCTCGACCAGGCCTGCCTGTCGTTGGATAAAATGATATATGGAGGTATATATGATCAGCTGGCCGGTGGCTTTGCCCGGTATTCCACGGATGAAAAGTGGCTGGCACCGCATTTTGAGAAGATGTTATACGACAATGCCTTACTTATTATCGCGATGAGCGAAGCCTTTCAGTTAACCAAAAAAGCGAATTATTCGCGGGCAATCAGGGAAACGGTCGATTTTATTCAAAATGAATTGTATTTACAGAATGGCGGATTTTATTCGGCTTTAGACGCTGATAGTGAAGGGGAAGAAGGTAAATACTATATATGGGGAAAAAAAGAAATATTGGACGTTTTAGGGCTGGAGGGAGAGGATTTTTGTGCTGTATATGACGTCAGCGAACGGGGCAATTGGGAGGGAAAAAATATCTTAAGAATAAATTTTCCTGAAAGTGTTTTTTTTAATGAAAAAGATCCGAAATTGAGTGGAATGGCCGGAAAAGGCCCGGGATCTGCCGAAAACGACTCGAAACTGGCGAAATGGAAGCGAAAGTTGCTGGAGAGGAGAAGTGAGCGGATCAGACCCAGGCTGGATGATAAAATTCTATTGGGTTGGAATGCTTTAATGATCACTGCCTGTTGTAAAGCATTTGCAGCCCTGGGAGATGAGGAATACAAGTTGTTGGCCTTAAAAAATATAGCTTTCCTGGAGGAAAAAATGAAGGGCGAAGGCGCAAATTTTTTCATTCATTCCTATAAAAATACCGCGAAGTACGAAACGAAAGCAGCCACCGGAAGGGATCGACCCGAATCAGGTGATAACAGACAGAATATTCCAGCATTTTTGGACGACTATGCATACCTGATTGAAGCTTATATTCAATTACAGGAGGTGACGGGCGACGCAGAATTTCTGATACGCGCCAGAACGCTTACCGACTGGGTGATAGAAAATTTCAGTGAGGAGGATACGGGATATTTTTTTTACACGCATGCAGCTCAAAATGATGTTATTGTAAGGAAACGGGATGTATATGACGGTGCTACCCCATCAGGGAATGCGGTCATGGCTTTAAATTTGTTGTATCTGGGAACTGTTTTTGATGTGAGTGAATGGAAACGGAGAGCAGTCATGAATGTTGCGGGTTTAAAAGATGTTATAAAACGATATCCGGGATCTTTTGCTTTTTGGGCAACTTTGATAAATGCCTTCACGTATCCAATATATGAGATTGTGCTGGCTGGTAACTATTCAATAGAGAAACATAAAGAATTTTTAGAAAAAGCGA
>CAVWYU010000010.1:0-234423 GCA_963759335.1 uncultured Bacteroidota bacterium | reverse complement strand
TCTTAAAAACAAGTGTAAAAAACCATGTTGACAAAATCGGCCCGGTGTCAACCATGGCCTTTATTACCTGCGTATGGATGACTGTCACCACCGGCGCGGGAGATACCAAGGTCAGACTGGATGAGGCGCTTGCAGAATATAAAAAAAGAGTAGCCACCGTATAGTCATCATGTTATTCGCCCCGGCGGAAAATCATGTTGGAATGATAGTTACCATTCCCAAATGGGAAACGCAATCGTTCCACTCCTGCTGACGGTGGTACCTGGCAATATATTTCATTTCCGGAAATCCTGAACTTCCGGATTTGCGCAGTATGGTACCCATTCGGAAATGATGCATCATCAATAAGAGAACCTGAAACTACCATCTTTTCCTTCCGGAAGGTGTCAGGATGATGCGCCTATATCATACATTTGAGTATCAGCGGAAATTTTGGGAACAACACTTTTAAATGGAACATAATGGAAAATGACAACAGCCAACCGTCGCCGGCAGGCATCATGCAAATCGGAACTGGTTTCTGGGCATCAAAAATTCTATTATCAGCAATAAAATTTGAACTGTTTACCAAACTGGCCGAACGAAAAAAAATGTCAGGTAAAGACATCAAAAAATCTTTAAACCTGAACTGTACAGACCGGCATGTATATGATTTTTTAGATGCATTAACCGCATTTGGTTTTCTTCAACGTGAAGGGCTGTTGGAAACAGCTGTTTATTCCAATTCGCTTGATACGGATACTTTTTTAGACAGAAAAAAGCCATCTTATATCGGAGGTATTCTGGAGATGATGAATAACAGGCTATATGGATTTTGGGGAAATCTGGAAGAAGGATTGATGACCGGCCTTCCTCAAAATGAAGCGAAAGCAGGGCAGGATTTTTTTGGTTTAATTTATCAGGATCCTGAAAAGTTAAGAGGATTTATCAATGCCATGAGCGGAATACAAATGGGCAACTTTATGGCTTTTGCCCAAAATTTTGATTTTTCAAAATATAAGACGTTGGCGGATATTGGCGGTTCAGCCGGACTGTTATCATTGATGGTTGCAAAGCATCAGGCTCATATGAATTGTGTAACTTTTGACCTTCCGCCTGTTGAACCCATTGCTGTGGAAACGATTCAAAAATTTCAACTGGCAGACCGGGTAAAAACACAAGGAGGTGATTTTTTTGCGGAACCTTTTCCTAAAGCTGATATTATAACGATGGGAAATATCCTGCATGACTGGGATGAAGAAAAGAAGATTATACTCATGAAAAAGGCATACGAAGCGTTGCCTGCAGGCGGTGCTTTTGTGGCCATCGAAGGTATTATAGATGACGAAAGAAAGCAAAATGCATTTGGTATGATGATGAGCTTAAACATGCTCATTGAAACCGGAACTGGTTTTGATTACACATTTGCTGATTTCAACCGGTGGGCAAAGATGGCAGGGTTTACATCGACAGCGTTGCTTGTATTGACCGGCCCGTCGAGTGCGGCAATTGCTTATAAATAAAGCTTCCCTAACAGAGGACCACTCATTATAAGGTCAAACAAAAATTATGCGGTTTACAAAATTAATTCCAAACATTTTTTACGAGGACATAAAGGACGGACTGGAGCTCTTTGTTGATTGTCTGGAATTCAGCATTGGTTACAACGATTTTGATTCAGGCAGTCCCTGCTGCATTGTTCAGAAAGATGCGTTGTCCGTATTTCTATTTCAAAATAAAGAATTTGCTGACAAGGACAGACCTGAAATCAGACTGCACACGGATGATATTGAAGAAGCTTTTGCTAAAATTTTACGGACACATCCGCAGTTTTTACATCCGAACTTAAAAATAATAACCATGCGTCCCTGGGGAGCCAGAGAATTTGCTTTAAGGGATAACACAGATATCTGTGTGATCATACAGCAATGGTGACGGGAAGACGAAAACCTGCGTAGGCATGCGTTCTATTTTTGTTTAGCTTCTCTGATCCCCGTCGTGGAAATATAATTGTCGGGCTGATAGCTGAGGTCTTTCAGAAATACCTGTTCCGCTTCGGGGTATCTCTTTTCTTTCAGCAGCAGATTTCCCAGCCAGTGTCTCGCCGGAACAAGCCAGTCGCGGGGTTCCTGGTAAACGAGCGCATCTTCCGTAACAACGCCTTTCTCAAAATATTGAATGGCTTCCGTGGTTTTGTTTTCGATTTCTGCGATGGTACCCATCAGAATGTATTTTGCAACCAGGCCGCCCGTCACCGGTGCATTGAATGGTTCTAAAACCACCGACATGTCTTTTTCCTGTAATAGAGAATCCATGATCGCCAGGGAAGATTTAGATTTATCCAATTGTCCGGTGTGGGCATAGGCCATACCCCTTGCAAACTCCTGAATCAGTCTTCCGTAATGATACCGGTAGTCTGTCAGGGGCTCATTTAAAATATCCTGCCATTTTTCAAAACGGATCATGGTAAATGCCGGGGTCATATACATATACTGTATATAATTTCCAAAGGGCGCATCGGAGGAAAGGAGTGAAGTGTCTACTGATTTTCTGCATGCCTGTGCATCGCGGATGGCCTGTGCATAATCATTTTCATTCAGGGAAGAGGCAGCCAGCATATGCAGGTTATGATATTCATACAGAAAAGCGCCATTCAGTACGGCGGGATATATTTTTTTGTATTGATAATAAGATTCAACCGCAGCCTCATTCACTTTTCTTCCCTTGTCGTATGCGCCGGTCCGGATGTAAATATGAGACGGCATATGCACCATATGCGCGAGCCCGGGAGTCAGTCCCGCCAGCTTATCCGCACTGGAATTTGCTTTGGATGCAAAGGGTGACGCTTCCATCACGTGTATATAATAATGATTCGCACCGGGATGATCCGGATATTTTTTTATGACCGTTTCAAGCACACGGATCAGTTCGGGTGTCCATGGTTTGGGACTGCCATCTTTTTCCCAGAAATCCCATGGATGCAGATTCATCAGCGCATCCGCGTATAATGTGCCGATCTCTGCGTCATCAGGGTATTTGATATACAGTCCCTTCATCTGATCTGCGTAATGCTGGTTGAGTGTCGCTCTTTGCAAAGTAGAATCCGCTGAGTAATGGGATGTCATCGCCTGAATGAGATCTTTTTCTTTCAAAGACGCATTTTGTATATAAAGATTGGCATTGGAAAGCGCACGCAGGGCTTCAGGGGATGCTGTATATCCATAGTCATTGATATTGGGACCGTATGAGAGCGCGACGGCCCAATAGAGTATCGCAGAACCCGAATCAAATCGCAGGGCTTTTTTAAAAGAAGGCAGCGCTTCGATGATATGAAAACCGTAGTACAGATTGATACCCTGATTGAAATATAACTGGGCACTGTCGCTGCGGGTATTGATTTTCCAGGAATGCGAACCGGTTCCCGGTAAGAGCACCATGTTCTCGATCTCTTCATCCTCCAGGGGATTCGCCGACCAGTCTGGCGCGCATTTCAGCCCGGCAGAACTTATTTTTTTCCGGACGTTGCGATAAGATTTCTGATCAGCCCGACCCTGCAGGGTTTCCTGAATACTGCTGTAACCCATCAGCAGCAAAATCAGGGAACAGGATGATAACAACAGGAGTTTACCCATTTTCATTTTTCCAGGATTATATGCAGGGTCTGCCACTTGTTTACAACCAATGACTGTAAATAAATATACAAATTGAGAACGAAATAGAAACGGCTCTCCCGGGCTCTTTGCTCAATGTGAAGGCAACGAAATAATAAACTCACTTCCTTCACTTTCTTTCGTTTCCACTCTCAACTCTCCACCATGCCCTTTCGTAATGATGTCATAGGCCAGACTTAGACCCAATCCCGTTCCCTGACCGGTCGGTTTGGATGTAAAGAATGGCTGAAAGATTTTGTCCACTATTTTTTCCGGGATCCCATTACCATTGTCTTTCACTTTTATTTCAACCTTTCCATTTTGTGTAGCCGTAGTGATCGTAACGGTCGGTTCGTAGCCGTTTACATTTTGTTTCTTCTTTTCATTGACTGCATAAAAGGCATTGTTGATCAGGTTTAGAATCACTCTTCCCATTTCCTGCGGCGCCACATTTATTTTTCCAATGCTGTTATCCAGTTGGGTTTTAATATGAGCGTTGAACGATTTGTCTCTTGCTTTCAATCCATGATAAGCCAGTCTTACATATTCATCGGCTAACTTGTTGATATCGGTTGGTTCTTTTTGACCGCTGCTGGCTCTTGAATGTTGCAGCATTCCTTTTACAATGGTTTCGGCCCTTTTACCGTGATGATTTATTTTTTCAGAATTTAAAGCGATATCATGGGCAATCGCTTTTACATCCTCTAAGTTTCCTTTTTCGGCTTCCGCTTTTAATTCTCTGAGAAGTTCTTCATTCACTTCAGAAAAATTATTAACGAAATTCAAAGGGTTTTGAATCTCATGGGCGATACCCGCGGTGAGTTCACCCAAAGAAGCCATTTTTTCAGATTGGATAAGCTGGTTCTGAGTGTCTTTTAGTTCCGCCAGTGTACGTTCCAGTTGTTCTTTCCTTTCTGTAAGTAAGGTGTTTGCTTTTTTCCGCTGGCGGTTGTTTCTCCAGAATATGATGGCTATCAGTACAAAAAAAGACAGAAGCGCAATCAGCCCGTATAACTTAAGGCTATTACGAAACCGGGCTTTTGCATCCTCGAGTGCTTTCTCTTTTTTTTCTACGTCAGAAGATACTTTTTGAAATTGCCGTCCTTTGTTTGCATTATTCACTTCTTCGTTGGCGGCAACCATAATCTTGATATACTTATAGGCGCTGTCTACATTGATTTTGTCATATACCTCTGCCAGGAAACCGCTGACGCCCACTTCAAAGTTCTTATACTTATATTTTTGACACAGGGTCAGCGATCTTTTTGCATAATAAATGCAGGAATCCAATTCCTTCTTCTTAAAAAGGATATTGGCGAGATTCTCATAAAATAAAACACCGGCAAAAGGGGCGTTAAATTTCTCAGTTACCTTTATTCCTTGCCTGTAATAATACTCTGCGGAATCATAATTGTCCGCTCTTGTATAGATATTTCCGGTGATCAGACAAAGCCAGGGTCCGGGGTCCCGTTGATTGATTGGGTCTGCAAACATTGACTTTGCCGCCTCTATATAATACATCGCTGAGTCTTTCTTGCCGGTCGCTAACATACTAAAAGACATACTAAAACGGGCCAGGCAAAGATCTTCGGCATATTCATGCGATGCCTCCAGTAAACCCAACGCGGTATGAAAATATTCTACTGATTCTTTGCTGTTTCCTGTCATGTTATACACGTGTCCGATCAGCGAATAGGCCCTGCCCGTAGCAAATGATCGATGGGTATTGAGTGTCCTGGCCGTTTCAAGACCCTGGTACGCAGCCTCCAGCGCTTCAGGATAACTGGCCACCCGGTCAAGCGCTTCGCCCTTGCATATATAACCCAGCGCTTTGGCGGGTAAATAATTTTCTTTGGATGAAAACTGGATCAGTTTGTCGGCATAATACAACGCTGAATCAGGATACAGCAGGGAGTAATACCAGGAGAGCCGGTATAAGGCAATCGTTCGGGTACTGTCCGCTTTTGCAGATAGAAAAACATTTTTTAAACTATCTGCGTACGATTGCTGGGCCTTTACCGTCAAAAAAGTGAAGCAGGAAAAAATAAGCAATAAAAATATTCTCATAATACATTCATATTTCTACAGGTAATGGTTTAACAAGCGCCGGAGCTGACCTTCACTCCGATATCGGAGTTTTTAAGTTATGAATAATCGCCCGATTTTCTACATTTGGTTGTCCGGTTTATGGGGAGAAGGTCATCTTATCTGGTTCTCCTGATCAACTTTTGTAATATGTATAAGACTTAACAGGGAATGTATAAGCTCTCCGAAGTTCGATCATACAACATTAGAAAATTTGCTCTATCTTAAATGGTCTGTTATGAGATGAAAAGGTTTCCGGAGACAAAATTAATCTCCATGCCGCACCGGCAGGAAACCGGCAAATCGTTCATGTAAAAAGCTTAAATCGATTAGGGCAATGGATATAACGAGTTTGGGCGAAGCAAAATTTAAATCTCCCATAGGGCATAGTATCAGTGATCGTATTCGCATTCCTGAAAATATTTTGAGGGATCCGGCATCAACTGAAAAAGAAGAGTTGGAATTCGAATTGGCAGGACCACGCGCAAAATTATTTTTTGATCCGGAGCACACATGCGCAGGCATTGTCACTTGTGGTGGCCTTTGTCCCGGCCTGAATAATGTGATACGATCGGTATTCCTGGAACTTCATTACGCCTATGGAGTAAAAAAAGTGCTTGGTTTTCGGGGAGGTTATCAGGGTTTGGATCCTGTAAAAGGCAAAGAGCCCGTGGTGCTGACTCCTGAATTTGTAAATAAAATTCATAAAGAAGGTGGAACCGTATTGGGCACTTCCAGAGGCCCGGTGGATATTGGCATCGCAGTGGACAACCTGATTCAACGGGGCGTAAATATGATCTTTACCGTTGGTGGTGACGGAACCCAGCGGGGCGGTAATGCATTGTTCCAGGAAGCCAGGAAGCGTGGCTACCCCCTGGCGGTAGTCGGCATTCCAAAAACAATTGATAATGACGTGGCTTTTGTTGCCAGAACTTTCGGCTACCTGACTGCGGTTTCAGAAGCCAGCAAAGTCCTGAGTCATGCACATAACGAGGCACAAAGTGTTGAGAATGGCATTGCGCTTGTAAAACTCATGGGCAGGCACGCAGGATTTGTGGCTGCCGGTGCAACGGTTGCCAGCCAGGACGTAAACTTTGCCCTTCTTCCGGAAGTACCGTTTACATTGGAAGGTCCCAATGGATTTCTGGCCGCTTTAAAAGAGCGTATTATAAATCGTTCACACGCACTCATCGTAGTCGCCGAAGGGGCGGGCCAGAATCTGTTTACTGCAGATGAATTGAAAAAAGACGATTCCGGAAACATAAAGGCCCAGGACATCGGATTATTTCTGCGGGATCGGATTGAAAAGTATTTCAGAACGGAAAATATTCCTGTCGTGATGCGCTATATGGATCCGAGTTATATTGTACGCAGCAGTGCGGCCAATTCAGCAGATGCTATTCTCTGCGATATGTTTGCCCGTAACGCTGTGCACGCAGCCATGGCCGGAAAAACCGGATTGGTGATTGGATATATGCACGACCAATTTATTCATGTGCCGATTGAACTGTTAACCAGCCGCAAAAAATCTATGGATCCTCACAGTTATCAATGGAAAGCAGTACATGCGTCTACCGGTCAGATCAATCAATTTGAATAGCCCGCTGCTGACGACCATGATGGGTTGTTACCGCTCCCAAACAGAAACCGCAATGGTTCCGGCTCCTGCAGAAGGTGGTACTTCGTAATACAGTTCATTTCCGGATAGCCTGTACTTTCTGGTTTGCACAGTATGATTCCAGTTCGGATAGGCTGCATAATCTATATTGAAAATTAAAAGTCCGTGCGCCGAATCAACCTGTACATGACCCATATGCGTACTCAGTCCCAAAAGCGCCGACGCATATTCATCCGGCGTACCGTGTTTCTTATCACCCGAAGAAAATTTCGGACGATCAGGCCTGATAATCTGTAAAGAATACTGACCATCCCCATCAATCATTAAAATGCCTTTTGCGCTGTCGCCATATGCGGCATCCGTCACCCGTTTGCCATCCGGAAGAATCACCTGCGCTGCTTTTAAAGTCCAGGTTCCGGACAACGGACTGGGTTGCAAACGATTTGTTTGAGCCATAGAAAGAGAGTTTATCATGAAAAAAATGTTAAAAACGATAGCCTGTTTCATATTCAAAAGCTTTAGCAAAACTAAACACATCTGAAGCCCTGACATTTGTACCATTTTGCACTTTTTCTGTACTTTGCCATATGACCGGCGAAACGATTTTTCATCCCTGGGAGATTGAATGGAAGGAGTTGCATACCGATTCCAGATCTGCGCGACATAATCATTTTTTTGAGCTGATTTATGTTATTGAAGGCACAGGTGTTCAGATCGTCAATAAAAACCATTTTCAATATCGCCCGGGCAATCTTTTTTTGCTGACTCCGATGGATCAGTATTCGTTTAACATTGAGACGCCGACCCAATTCTTTTATCTGCGCTTTAATGAATTGTATGTTAAAGAGTATCTCAGCAAGGATAAGGAGTCGGTAAAACAGGTGGAATATATTTTACAAAATGCCAGCCACCGGCCCGGATGTATATTAAAAAACAAAGTTGACAAGCCATTGATTGCATCGCTGATCGGTAGTATCCGGAACGAACAGACCAATCAACAGATATATTATGATCGCGTGACCGAGCAGATCGTCAGCACGATCATTACGGTCGTTGCCCGAAATATTGCATTAAAGCTGCCAAAGAATATCAGCGAAAACACCGGCGAACCCATTCTGGAAATGCTAAGCTATATCCAACAGCATATTTTTAATCCCAAAAATTTAAAGGCCGAAATAATGAGTGAGCATTTTCATGTCTCCATTCATTATCTGGGTAAATATTTCAAAAAGCAAACGGGAGATACACTGCAAAATTATATTGCCAACTTTAAAATGAGGCTGGTTGAAAACAGGTTATTGCACAGTGATATGCGCATCAATGAAATCACAAACGAATTGGGTTTTTCAGATGAAAGCCATCTGAACCGGGCATTTAGAAAATACAAGGGCATGAATCCTTCCGAATTCAGAAAAATCGATCATTTGGCGCGGGTACGGTGATCATGGTTGCCGCTTCGCAGGGAGTTGGAATTCCTTCGCCACCTAAGTGGTTTTACTTAGTTCCATTATCAATCCACATTCTTATATTTATTTATTGTTTCCTACCTCTAAACTCATAGTCTAATGAATATATGAATATGAAATCAGCGCTTTTGTTATTGTTTACTTTTCTTCTGTCAACTTCTATTTCGGCTCAAACTAAAACCTATCTCGCCGAAAGCTGGGCCAATGTTGAACTGTATCATGATCTGCCGACAGCCATACGAAATACCATTTATGAGAAGGTATCCGTCGTTGTTTCCCCGACAATCATTCAAGCTACATTTGGAAACAAGACAAGGGTGTATGCCATAAAAAGTAAAAAGCCGGTTAATGAAATGTCAACTGCCTATACAACCATCAGGGATAACAAAACAGTCATTATCATCATCGTTGACTGGAATAATATATATTCCATGTCATGCAATAATGAATGGTCGATTCTGGAATTCATGAATGCGTATACATCCAAATAGATCAATTTTAGGCAAAGGAATCAATTTGCGCTTTCGATCATAGTATAATCTACATTTCAGGATGCGTTTATTTCATATTACAACACTTGGTTTTTTCGTGGCATTTTCAATGTGTGCGTGTTATGGACAAGCTGAAAAGGAAAACTCAGATGAGCCAAAAATATTGAAAGATATAAAACCATTTAGCTATTTAGACCAGCGTGTTAGAATATTAAAAATTCCGAAAAGAAAATTTGATTCTCCATTTTTTTGTGACGAAATGATACCATATAAAAATGGATTTATTATTAATTCAATTATATCCAGCAGGGGAGGCGGACAAATAGATTTTACTACGAGCTTTTTCTATTACAATTTAATCGACCGATCGCTTAAGAAAATTACGATTGCCAAAACAGATACGATCGAATCCATTGTTTGTTACGGAAACGTCCCGTATTATTCATTTATAAAAAACGGCCAAAGAAACATTGGTTATTATAAGGACAGGCAGTATCAGAGTATCATTGGAAAAGCTTCTACTGATATTCGAAAACATCTGGACACTGCCAAATGGGTGAAATTAGGTATTGAAAAGGACAGAATATTTATTCTAAGTCCGAATTATTTATTTGAATTTTCCGGTAATGACTGGAAAATACTGACAAAATATTCTCTTGACGACTTTTATATAAACACTTTAAGGTATCGGAGAAGTTTTTCAATGTTACCGACCAAAAATATTGTTATAAGAGATAATTCAGCCTATTTCCTGCAGGAGATCGTACAGGATCGCACTTGTAACCTTCTGAAATTGGACATGGCCAGCGGAAAGATTGAAAATTATTTTACCAGGCTTGACTATATTGACAACTATTCTAAGCAAATAAATGATTTCACTTTTTTGGGTGACAGTTCATTGCTGGTTTCGGCCAGTAGATTAATGCACACGCAAATGCTTATTAATACAAAGGATGACAAAGTAAAAGTATGGGCTTTTAATAATAACATTACGACCGTTGATGGAACAAAAGTTGAACTTCCGGTAACCACTGCATTAATCCTTGGCGACACATTGATATTAGTAACCAACAAAGGGCTCTATTTAAAATACGCTGACAACATAAAGCCACTGGTTTATTTTGATAATTATCATCAAAGTGTTCCGTCAAAAATAGGACTGATTGATTTTGTCTTCGACCCCAGATCCATAAAAAAGTTAACCGACAACAATTTCATTATCGGTGGTATGTGGGGCGGTTTATACCAGGTTGACATTTTAAACAACAAGCTGACTTGTCTCGACGACCTTGATTATGATAAAATAAAAATTGTTGACCTTAGTGAACTGTAACTCTCACGGGCAACGCGCGATTTAATGATTATTTTGTGGACTCATTCATTCAACGTTCGGTTCTCTTGAAAAAAATTCTGATCATAGTCTTACTACTGTCGGCGCACAAAAAAGGCCAGACGCAGGGTGATTCCGGATCGATTCATGCTACGCTGATAGACAAGTTTAAGAAAGGATTGGCATCTGCGACCAGTGACTCCGCCCGGATCTACTATATGCAGGCGCTCAATTTTCATTACGAAACAGAAAATCCGGATTCATCGCTCAAGTATGGATTGTCGGCGCTGGATCTTTCCAGGAAATCCGGAAACCTGCATGCAGAAGCAGCAACGCTCAACGGTCTTAGCGGCGTACTCCGGCAACAGGGCCGCTTCGCAGAAGCCCTCGAGTATTTATTTGAGGGGCGCAAACTAGCTGAAAGTATCCATTATACGCATGAGGTAGCGCGAAGTTATCGTCGCACGGGCATGCTGTATTCGGATCTCAAAGATTTTTCAAAAGCGCGCGACTTTGATGTGCAGGCCCTGGCTTTGGACAAGACCTTACCCAACAACACCGCTTCTAACATGGTCGATTGTATGAACCTGGCCGATGTATATCAGTCCCTGAATAAGCTTGATTCGGCTGTATACTTTGCAAAGCTTGCGCTTGAAAATCGAACTGCCAACGAATCCCTGATACATACCGTATTCCTGACCCTGGGTAATATGTATGTCCGGAAAAACATGACGGATAGCGCACTGTTTTTCTATCAGGAGGCAAGGGAGCACGCGCTGAAATATTCAGACTTCCATGATGCGGCAGACGCCTCCATTAAAATCGCTGCCATTTACAAAAGAACGCCCCAACGCGATTCGGCCTTGCACTATGCTTTGACGGCTTACCAGTTCGGACAAAGAGTGTCTTATAAAAAAAGCATTCTGGATGCCACAGCCCTGTTAGCCGATCTCTACGATTCGGCAGACGCCCGTAAAGCGCTGGCCTACCTGCGCATTTCCGGTGAAGCGAAGGACAGCCTGTTCGGAACCGATAACATCCATGGTGATTCAGAATATGATCAGCCGGGAAGAAAAACGTCGTGAGGAGGAAGAAAATGCCCGTCTCGCATACACGAGTCGTATCCGCTGGTATGCATTGATGTCGGGCGCTCTTTTATTACTCGTCATTACCTGGCTGCTGTATCGGAATAACAGGCAGAAGCAAAAAACAAATATTCAGCTGCAGGTCTCAAAAAGATGAATTGCAATCTGCCTTGCAACAATTAAAAACCACGCAGGCGCAATTGATCATGTCGGAGAAGATGGCATCACTGGGTGAACTCACCGCGGGCATTGCGCATGAAATACAGAACCCGTTGAATTTTGTAAATAATTTTTCGGATCTCAATGCAGAGCTGGTTACTGATGCGGAATCGGAAATCGATAAAGGGAATATCGGTGAAGTAAAAACCATTCTGCATGACATAAAAGAGAATGAGCAAAAAATAAATCATCATGGTAAAAGAGCGGATGCCATCGTGAAGGGCATGCTGCAGCATTCCCGCACCAGTTCAGGTGCGAAGGAGCTCACGGATATCAATGCATTAGCGGATGAGTATTTGCGTCTGGCCTATATGGGATTCAGAACAAAAGAAAAATCATTCAATGCAAACCTGAATACGGATTATGATGGTTCTATTGGCAAACTGAATATAGTACCACAGGATATCGGAAGGGTTTTTCTGAATATATATAACAATGCTTTTTATGCAATCATGCAAAGAAAGAAATTACAAGCTGAAGAATACCTGCCAACCCTGTCCGTAAAGACAAAGAAGAACGATAAGGATATTTTAATTTCCATCATGGACAATGGCTCCGGTATTCCGCAAAAAATAAAGGAGAAAATATTTCAACCTTTCTTTACATCCAAACCCGCAGGTCAGGGAACCGGTCTGGGACTGTCCTTAAGTTATGATATCGTGAAGGCGCACGGCGGGGACATCACGGTAAATAGTATAGAAGGAGAATTTACTGAATTCCTGATTCAGATACCGGTGGTTTAACATGATCCAATTTTTAAAGAAATCACCCCCGAATTTCTTTATCTTTAAAAAGGCGGTATGGTGAATTGAGTGAGTAGAAACGGTGTCAACTCGCTAATAATATTTTCCCCGATGTATATTTTTGCCAGCCGGTCCGTCAAAAAAAGCTCCATTCTTTTTTTTGTGATCTGCCTTCTGTTGAGCAGCCTGTTTTCAAGTGCTCAGAATTTTGAAGAGAAGGGATATTGGACCGAGTTGATGCGATACTATATTCTGCCCGTTGACTCTATTTGGTTATTCCATGCAGGCAGTGAAAAACCATCAGAATTAAATGATACTAACTGGATATCGGCGAATACAGAATTATTAACCAACGCAATGGGACAACCCTTACCGGGACGGGGTTTTGGCTGGTATAAAAAGACATTTGAAATGCCGCCTGCTTTAAGAGGCAAACCGATATCATTTCGAATGGGACATTTCGGAGCTTCTGAAGTATTTCTGGACGGAAAATTGGTTCAGCGTTATGGTGAAGTGGCCGGCGATGAACAGGTTGAGAAAATCTTTGTGCCCCGTGTTCCCTGGACTGTTTTCCCGGATAATCAGCAGACGCATACCCTGTTGGTGTTTTACTCAAACATGCACGCCGGTCTTCCGTATTACGGTAACAAACATATCGGTTTCAGATTGCTGATCGCCACAACAGATGTTTTCCCGCAGCATGAGAGTTCCGATATAGGAATCCTGCCCATCTCCGTTTGTATAATGTTTATTTTCAGTCTGTTTTTTTTCTTTGTGTATTTATTTTATCCGAACCGACTGGCGAGTTTGTTCACTGCGATTTTGCTGCTAAACTTTTCCGCTCTTTTTGTCGGGATTTATTTCACCATAACTAAAAGTGAGTGGGAACCCCTGCGAAAAGCAGCTCTTTTTGTTCAGATAGAATCTGTATGGAATATCTTACTTCAGTTACTGGTGCTGTATGCTTTATATTATAACGGTAAATTACGCTACCGTTTTCCAGTGGTGATGGGGGCCATGGTTATTTGTGTATTTGTGAGTTTCTATCCGCAGCTCGGAATGCTTATTCCGCCGATACTTTTGCTTGCCTATTTTGATATGTACCGGTTACTCATCCTCGGTATAAGGAATAAGAAATCGGGATTCTGGATTTTATTGGTGGGTACCATGATTCAGCACGGCGGGTTTTTTATTATTGTGCAGGATATCTTTCATTTGTTTCCCAAATTAACGCCGGGTGTTCTTCTGATTACGATGATTTTTCCGCAGCTGGGTGTGCCGCTGACATATGCACTACAGTTCGCCTGGGAGTTTGGCAGAGCAAATCGTGATCTTCGACTGCAACTGGCCCAAGTGAAAACACTTTCTGAAACTACTTTAAGACAGGAACAGGAAAAACAGGAGATGCTTACGCAGCAGAAAGAAAAACTGGAAATCATGGTTACGGATAGGACCAGAGAACTATCGAATCAAAAGGAAACTTTACAAAACACACTAATAAATCTTGAATCCACGCAGGCCCAGCTGATACAGTCTGAAAAAATGGCATCGCTGGGAGAACTGACCGCGGGTATTGCTCACGAAATTCAAAATCCTTTAAATTTTGTAAATAATTTTTCTGAGGTGAACAGGGAATTACTACAGGAAATGAAAACAGAGTTAATGCAGGGAAATAACCAGGATGCGATATCGATCGCGGATAACGTAATTGCCAATGAAGAGAAAATAAACCGGCATGGACAACGGGCTGATGCGATTGTAAAAGGTATGCTACAGCATTCGCGTACTGATACAGGTGTAAAAGAGCCGACGAATATCAATGCCCTGGCGGATGAATACATGAGGCTTTCTTATCATGGTCTTCGCGCCAGGGAAAAATCATTCAATGCAACACTGAATACAAATGTTGATCAGCATATTGGCTTGATAAATATTATTCCACAGGATATCGGCAGAATGCTTTTGAATTTATTCAATAATGCCTTTTATGCTGTTTCCGGAAAAAAGAAAACTGCCCCCGCGGGGTACGAGCCGACAGTGACTTTGACTACGAAGAAGGTGAACAATAAAGTGGAAATCAGGGTATGGGACAATGGCAGTGGAATACCTGCGAGGATTAAGGATAAGATATTCCAGCCTTTCTTTACTACGAAGCCCACTGGTCAGGGAACGGGCCTTGGTTTATCATTAAATTATGACATCATAAAAGCACACGGTGGAGAAATCAGCGTAGATTCAAAAGAAGGCGAATTCACTGAATTTGTGGTTATGATCCCGATGGGTTAACAATATATCAAAATCTCCATGCTGCGCAAACCGATTTTTCCTACAACACTACACCAGGGCGCAGCTGATATGGTATACGAATACTTTAAGAAAGTCCCGGAGACAGATACCGTGTTAGTGGTAAATTCCTGCGCCCGCGGACAGGCAGTGGCTGAAAGCGATCTGGATTTCGCGATTTTGGTGAAACCTGAAACGAATGCAGCTGCATCTAATAATATCCTTGCTGACTGGCTGACCTTTTCCGCATCAGAACCCGCGATTGTACAGTATAAAGATTCGAATCGATATGCGCACCTGCATCTGGATATCATAGATGGACATTACACACCGGCCATTCTGGAACCAGGTGAACCGGGTGATTCTTTTGAAATTGAAATTGGTAACCAGGTCGTTTATTCAGCAGCGATGAATGATTCAGGACCTTATTTTCAGGAACTTCAAAATAAATGGTTGCCATACTACGATGATGACCTGCGCTCCGAACGACTCATAGCCATACGAACTGCCTGTGAATATGATCTGGGTCATATACCCGTACTGATAAAACGGGAATTGTATTTTCATGCATTGGACACATTGTATAAAGCATTCCGGGAATATCTGCAGGCGCTTTTTATTACCCATCGCACCTATCCGATTGCATACAATAAATGGATTAGGGATCAGGTTGTAAACTGGCTCGGAAAACCTGGTCTCTATCAAAAATTATTACCCATTCTTTCGGTCAGCCATTTGGAAAGCGATGAAATGAACAGGAAGGCAGAAATGCTTTTTGATGTATTAAATCATATGGAAATATATTAAATCTGCTCAGTGATTATCCTGCAGAAATTTGCAGGTTATTTTCATCAGCTGTAAATCTTTTCTTAAATCCAAAGGCAAAAGCAGTATCGCCGTGCTGCCGGATATGGTTTATTCTTTCGATCGCTTCCTGGGCAGTGGGAATATGCCCCTCCGGAATCCACCATAATGCCATATACTTTTCTGTAAGTTTTTCAAACCAGGCTTTACGATTTTTCAGGTATTCAACATGGGCGGATTCATATACATATTTGTAGAGGCTGTCAATATCTTTCCAGACAGACATGTTGATGAGCATAAAGTCGTCTTCAAAAACTTTTATGGATGTTGCGTTGTTGTTTTCTTCTTTCAGCCGCCAGACAAATCCTTCACTGGCTTCTGCCAGTGCATTGATCCGGTCGAGGTTGTTTTTGAATTCCGACATTAGCGGACTATCCATCGGCGCGAGTATTTTGCCGATATTCACTTGTGCTAAATGATACTGTAATTTCATATATGTTGATCAGGCGAAGTTACTCCTCCGAACGAAGTCATGAAAAGATATTCAACCCGGAAATCACCGGATGTATATTTATTTCAGGATATTTAAATAACAAAATCAAACCTTTTGGTTTTTACTTTACAGAAATGAATAATATCATATCGCATGAATTGTCTTCTTACTTCATCCGGCATCCGGAACAAAAGCATTCGAGACGCGTTGGTCGGCCTGCTGGGCAAACCGATTGCTGAATCCAATGCCCTCTTCATTCCCACCGCGATCTATCCTTTCCCCGGAGGTGGGGGCATGGCATGGCAGGCGATCTATGGAAACAAATCATCCTATTTGGGCCAGCTGGGGTGGAAGTCTGTGGGTATACTGGAGCTCACCGCGCTAACCAGCATACACAGAAACGCCTGGGTACCTTCGGTGGAAAACACGGACGCCTTACTGTTTTGGGGCGGCGATCCCGTATACCTTTCTTACTGGATGCGGAAGTCCGGACTCACAGATCTCCTGTCGTCTTTGAGTCGCAATGTGGTCTATGTGGGCGTAAGCGCGGGAAGCATGGCGGCATGCTCTACCTTCGCAGAGACTTTCAGTAATCCGCCGAACGGCAGTGGTGATGCGTTAACGACAGAAGAAATAAAGTTCACAACACCCGGGGGAGAAATCAGCCGCACACTTGTTACGACCCAGGGAGCGGGTCTGGTTGACTTTGCATTGATTCCGCACCTGGATAATAAGGATCATCCGGATGCTTCCATGGCGAATGCCGAAAAATGGGCTGCGAGAATACCGGTTCCGGTGTATGCGATCGACGATGAGACCGCCATCAAAGTAACCAGGGGTAAAGTCGAAGTCATTACTGAAGGGCACTGGAAATTGTTTACACCCGGAGCAAAAAAATAAATATGTCTGATTGCCACGGTAGAATGATATTAATGTAACAGCCTGTTTCAAAGACGGCGGATTTTTGACTGACACCACGAATGAAAAAAAAGACCATTATTTTAATTGGCTTCATTGCACTAAAATTCTTATTGCAATTTTTACTGCTCAGTCCGGAGTATGACTTGCAACGCGATGAGTATTTGCATCTCGACCAGGCCAATCACCTGGCCTGGGGTTATCTTTCTGTTCCTCCTTTTACCTCCTGGACTTCATACATCATTCAACTACTGGGCAATTCAATATTCTGGATTAAGTTTTTCCCTGCAGCGTATGGCGCATTGACCATGTATATCGTTTGGAAAGCGATCGAAGAATTAAATGGAAATCTGTTTGCTTTGATTTTAGGTTCTACATGTGTATTGTTCTCGGCTCTTCTGAGACTGAATGATTTGTACCAGCCAAATTCTTTGGACGTATTAAGCTGGACGGTTTTATATTTTGTAGCACTGAGGTATTTTAAGACAGAAAACACAAAATGGCTTTTGATAGGCGCAGTGATATTTGCCATCGGATTTTTGAATAAGTATAATATTATATTTCTGTTCATGGGTCTTATACCCGCCCTGCTGATTACCCCGCAGAGAAAAATATTTGCCCGGCCAAAATTATACCTGGCAGCGGGTTTAGGACTTCTTTTTATTTTACCCAATCTCTTCTGGCAAATCCATAATCATTTTCCCGTATTTCATCATTTAAAAATACTGGCTGAAACACAATTGGTCAATGTGAACCGAATGGATTTTCTTAAATCCCAATTACTGTTTTTCATTGGTTCCGTGTTGGTGATCATAGCTTCCCTGTACGCCCTGTTGTTCTATGAACCGTTTAAGCCATATCGTTTTTTCTTCTGGTCAATGATTTTCACCCTGGCGGTATTTATGTATTTCAAAGCGAAAGACTATTATGCCATAGGTATATACCCGATTTATATTGCATTTGGTTCCGTTTATCTCGAAGCATTATTTAAAAATGGCTGGAGAAAATATTTGCGACCCGTTTTTGTGGCCATTCCTTTATTATTATTTATTCCGATGTATAATGTTGCTTTCCCCAATAAAAGTCCGGATTACATCAGAGAGCATGCGGAAAAATATAAAAAATACGGATTACTCCGCTGGGAAGACGGCAAAGACCATTTACTGCCACAGGATTTTGCAGATATGCTTGGCTGGAGAGAATTGGCCTTTAAAGTAGATAGTGTGTATGCAGGATTACCAGATAAAAATAACACACTGGTTCTTTGCGACAATTACGGACAGGCCGGAGCCATAAATTATTATACAAGGCAAAAAATAAGTGCGGTTTCATTCAATGCAGACTACATAAACTGGTTTGACCTGACAAAAAAATATAAAAACTTAATCCGGGTGAAGGATCAGGGTGATGCGAATGAAGAACTTCAGATAACCGCACCCTATTTTCAAAATGCAGTACTGGCAGACTCGGTACAAAACAGGTATGCAAGGGAATTTGGGACAACCATCTTTTCCTTCACGGGTGCCAAAATCGACATCAGAGACAGAATTAAAAAGGAAATTGACAAGAATAAAAACTACCGGTGATAGCATTCGGTACGGAAGACATCCACTCACTCCGAACGCAGACTGCTCACCGGATTGGCCAATGCTGTCCGGATGGCCTGGAAAGCTCACGGTAGCCAGCGCAATAAAAATAACCAGCGCACCCGCCAGTGCAAAGATTTCCCAGCTCAGACCCGTACGGTATGGATAATTTTGCAGCCATTGATTCGCCGCATACCAGGCCAGCGGTATCGCAATCACCAATGCAAGGATCACCAGTTTCACAAAGTCCCTGGAAAGAACCGTCACCACCTGGTTCACCGAAGCACCCAGTACTTTTCGAATACCCATTTCCTTTGTTCTTCTTTCTGCGGATAATACCGATAATCCAAAGAGACCAATACAGGAAATGAAAATGGTCAGCACCGCGCTGAAGAGCATGATCTGTTTCCATTTTTGTTCTGCCTGATAATTTTTGAAATTCTCCTCTGATTTGAAAACGTAAGAAAAAGGCGATGCAGGAAATAATCTTTTAAATATTTGTTCAATATGTTTCAGACTCGCCGTTTCGGTGCGTGGTTTTATTTTTATGAATGATATGCCATACTGATTTCCCGGATTCATGGTAAACAATTGCGGGCCGATTTTCTGGTTCAGGGATTCGAAATGGTAGTCTTTCACCACCCCGACCACCGTGTATTTTACATTATTATACCAGAAATTAACCAGCTGCCCGACCGGGTTTTTCCATCCCGCTTTTTTTGCAAAACTTTCATTGACCAGAATGGAATGAGAAGAATCTCCCGGAAAATCCTTCGAAAAATTTCTTCCCTGCACCATGGGTATCTTCAGCAGGCGGAGATACGATTCATCCACCGT
The DNA here is from genome assembly GCA_963759335.1 of uncultured Bacteroidota bacterium. Lineage (GTDB taxonomy): Bacteria > Bacteroidota > Bacteroidia > Chitinophagales > Chitinophagaceae > Puia. The sequence goes on along the minus strand of CAVWYU010000010.1, from coordinate 214,836 downwards.
TTCATAGGCAAACTGAATCGTGGAGTCGTTTTGTACTTTCGCAACGGTGCCCCAGTTCCCACCGTTTTTAAATGTTACATCCGTTATATTTGGATTCTTTAAAAGTTCTGCTTTGAATAAAGCCGCTTCATCACGCGTTAAATGTTCTTTCTCTACACCGACCAGGTTTGAATCATCATATCCCAACTTTTCGGTGGTGAGATAATTGAACTGAGCGTAGATGGTCAATGTCGCAATGATCAGGAAAGAAGCCAGTGAAAACTGTAATACCACCAATCCCTTCTGCAGATAATTCTTTCCACCCAGGGTAAAACGGCTGTATAAAGTTTGCACCGGATTAAAACCGGAAAGGACCATTGCGGGATAAAAACCAGCCAGGAATGCGGTGAAAAGAAACAGCAGGACATATCCCGCCACCAGCCGGATGTCGAATAAATAGGAAAGAGCCAGCGCCTTATTGGAAAGGTCATTGAACACCGGCAGAATCAATTGCACAATCATCACCGCCAGTAAAAAGGCAAACAGACAGATTAATATGGATTCCCCCAGGAACTGAATAATGAGTTGTTTTCTTTCGCCTCCCACCACTTTCCGTATTCCGATTTCTTTCGCCCGCTTTACGGATCGGGCAATGGTCAGATTGACAAAATTGATGGAGGCGATCAGCAGGATAAAAATGGCGATGCCGGACAGAATATAGGAATACATCGGATTGCTGGCATCCGACAGGCCGTTTCTGGCGGCGAGATCCTTGTTCAAATGCATGTCCAGTAAGGGCTGCAGCTGATAACTGGCTTTCCAGCCCACTGCTTCCGGGCCGTATTTTGTGGTCAGGCTTTTGATGGCTTCTTTCGTATCCTGATCATAAAACTTTTTCATATTCGCTTCTACGGTTTTCGTATCCGCATTCGGCGACAGGATCACAAAAGTGTTGAGGAAAAAGTTAAACCAGTTTTCACCGTCCTGTGCATCCTTTACCGACTCCTCTATGGGTACCAGGATGTCAAATTTTATAGATGAATTTTGGGGACATTTTTTTGTGACGGCTGTTACGGTATAAGGAATAAAAGTTTCCTCACTCTTTATCATCAGTGTTTTGCCCACTGCCTGTGAAGTCCCGAATTGTTTTTTTGCTTCTTCTTCTGAAAGAACCACAGCATGCAGATCACGGAGACAGGTTTTTGGATTTCCTTCTATGAGCGGGAAATGAAACATCGAAAAAAAATTCGAATCCACAAATAACAGTTCATGCGAAGTAATATCCGTGCCCTTCTTAATATCCCATCGCTGACTGCCGATCCGGACGAAAGACCGGATCCCGGGTACGTTGGCTGTAAAACGCGGCCCTTGTAAATAACCGGTATTGCTGTTCCAGTTGATCTTGTTTTCTTTTACATCAAAGGATCGGGAAGTGATACGGTATATCCGGTTAACGTCATTATGAAAGCGGTCATAACTCACTTCGTCTTTTACATATAAAATGATCAGCATGGAGCAGGCAAGGCCCAGGCTCAAACCGGCGATGTTGATAAAAGAATAGACTTTGTTCCGGGTCAGATTGCGAAGCGCTGTTTTAAAATAATTTTTAAACATACAGGATGAGTTCTGATGTTTTACCCTCCCAAGAATATACCAATAGATATCTGCCTGATAATAAACAGATCATGGTATGGCCGGCACTGCCGGGTGTCCGGTTTCATTACATGATGTGTTCATTCCTGTTTTGAACACTTTCATTTTCCGTAAAAGTAGTTGATCACCGTATAAGGCGTATTCTGCGATAAAACATGAACGGACGACAACAGGCCGTCCGCATTGTAAGATCTGTCGATGTCGATGGTATAAGCAGCTCATAAATATAAAACAATTTATGGCTGCAGCATATTCGTACAATATTTACGGAAAATTACGGGGTCGGTTATTTAGTAAAACCTTTTATGATATCCAATAAGCCACCGGAGCCATTTTGTTGTTGCTGCCGCTGGGCACCACCCGCGAGGTTTTTTATGATATCCATTACGCCGCCTTGTCCACTCGTTTCGCCACCTGTGAATTTTTTTAGTAAATCGTCCAGACTGCCGGACCCGGGTTTTGGCCGCTGCTGTCATTGCCACTATTATTTCCCGTTATCGAGTTAATTAATTTTTCCAGGGAAAAAGAGGAGTCATTAGGATCGTTTGTTTTGTTGATCAGACTGCCGAGTACATTGGGAATGAGGTGGCCGGAGACATTATTTGCCTGTGTGTTATTCAGATTGAATTTATTCATCAGTTTGCCCGCAAAATGACCCATCATCATGGATACGATGGGATTACTTAACAGGCTTTTCCTATTCGTACCATCTCCTTTAAACAGGGATATTAAGCTGTTTAGTCCTCCACCGGCAACTATATTACGAAGACCTGAAGCCACTGTGTTCGTAGCTTCTGCTACAACTGCATCGTTATGTTCATTTGGAACATCGGGATTATTGATAACCGAATCGGTCGCATGTCCTCTTACAAGATCAAATAGTTCTTTTAGCATACATTATTTTTTGCAATCGTTTGAAAAGAGTGAATTTATTTAGACAGGCTAATCACAGAGGGATTTAATAACATGATAAGTCTTAAATTATCGTGCCAGCTAAACCGGAAGAGAATCGATATTCCTTTATAACGGGTTTCAAAAAAATGAGCTGACGGGAGAGACAGATTTTATTTCACAGTTAAACACCGCGGTCTTTTGCTGGTGGTAGTGTGCACTCTGTACTTCGATTTTATCCAGCCACCAGTCAGGTGCATTGCCCTGATCATCCCGCTGTACCGAAATGGAAATGAGATCACCCAGATCAGGGGCCTGCAAAGTAATATAATTCACCCGGTTCCTTTCCATGCGCGCACGATAAGAGGTATCAACGATCGTCTGTGCCGAACCATTGGAACCCGTCAGTGTGAATGTCACTTCTGCATCGGTTCCCGCCATGAGGCGGTCAGCTGTATACACCGTCAAACTATACGCCGCATTGGAAGGTGTAAAAGGATTATCATTCCTGACCGCAAGTCGCACGAATGGTTTGTATTCCGGCCTGTGTATGATCTCTAATAAAGAATCTGTGTCATCGCATATCATCGCATCCACACCCGTACGGATCATTTCCTCTCCCAGTTTTTTTTCGTTTACCGTCCAGGGACAAATAAAAGTGGGGGCACCGGTGGCAGCGCGTAATGCGCAGGCTCTTTCCATAGAAGGAGTAACATTCGGACCGGTAATGGCAATTGGCGGAACAGAAATACCGTTCCCATAACACGGGTTGCTGAAGCCGCGTTTCTGAAACCAGGCAACAATCTCTACAGGATCCTTATGTTCATCGATCATCAAACCTTCGCGCGGACCGAGTGTATGACCGATCTGATCAAAAATGATGGCATGATCCATGGCACTTACGGAGATAATAATATTCAGCGTTGTATCGTGTGTAAGACAACTGCGGATCGCTTGTAATAATTGAAGACCGAAGGCAGGTGTAGCTGCTGCGCTTTTACAATCAAAAACGACCAGGCACAGGCGCTGATCTCTCAGAGCGATTTCGCGGAGTTTGGTCAAATAGATTTCAAGAGCCGGAGCATCAGAATCCCCTTTCAGATGAGAAATACACAACTCGTCCGGGCGATCCGAATACACATTTACGTCGGGTTCAATGCCATTGGCGCCGGCATCCAATGCCTCTTCCACCAGGTCGATCGTATTGGGGTTGTGACGTATTACATAAAAAGGCCGGGGTTCTGTTGGTTGCATCATCATACTCATGTTACACTCATAGCAATTTTATTGCCTGAATCTATGAATGGATTGTATGATTGATGGAGCAGGATAATTTCATCCTTACAACGCCGTATTGATGCCTATTTTTCTGGAAGCTGCAAAAAACAATGCAACAGATACAACATTCACAAATAATATAATAGACAGGGCCCATCTAAGGGATTCTATACCCATTGATGGTTGCAGTAAATCGCTGATGATTCCAACCACCAATGGACCGAAGCCCAGGCCAAAGAGGTTTAGCATAAAAAATACAATGGCTGAACTCATGGCGCGCGCGGACGCTGGAACCAGGCTATGCGCGACACTTATAAAGGGTCCCAGGTACATGCTCTGCAGAAATGCACTGACTCCCAGGCAGAACAGGGTCAGATAATTGTTCTGAAAAAAGAGAGCGCCGGCCGTAAACAAAATGGAAATGAGAATCGAAAAAGCCGGTACTGTGAGATAATGTCGTTTGTCTCTTTTTCCCAAACGCTCGGTAATCAATTTGCGAACATACGTTCCGATCGCACCGCTGACGCCAAAGATCAAACCCAGCGATACACCAATGTGTATACTATTCATCCCATGAAGTCTTGACATGAAGGAGGGCGCCCAATTCAATAAGGCAAAAATGCAAAATATATGCAGGGCCACGGCGATAGCGAGGTACAGGAAAATCGAATTGGAAAACAATAATTTCAAAGCGGTATTTAAGGAATACGTTTTACCGGAAGTCGACATCCTCACATCGGATGCTCCCCTTTTCGGTTCTTTCACCGTAAGAAAAAACAGCAGAGAAAAAAGGATACCCGGTACGCCCATCGCAAGAAATGCAGTCCGCCATCCGAAATGCTGGTCCAGATATCCGCCGGCAAAAAAAGCAATCAGGATGCCGATATAAAGTCCGATGGAATAAACCGATTGTGCGTTGGATCTTTTTTCGAGCGGGAAATAATCTGAAATCATCGCATGTGCCGCCGGGCTTTCACCGGCCTGCCCGACACCCACACCCATGCGGGCCAGTAACAACTGGATGAAATTTCCGGCATAACCGGAAATTGCCGTCATGATACTCCAAACTCCCAGTGAGCCGGCCACGATATTTCTCCGGTTCCCATTATCCGCATACCGGGCGATGGGTATACCCAATACAACATAAAACAGGGCAAATACAAAACCGGAGAGCAGACCCAGTTCGGTATCAGAGAGCTGCCATTCTGTTTTTAGTGATTCCTGGAGAATGACAATGATTTGCCTGTCCGCAAAGTTGAAAGCATAAACCAGGGTTAACATAACCAGTACATAATTCAGGTATCGGTTACTAACCTGCGTATAATGATTGGTAGGTTCCACTGGCATGTATAAGAATGCGTGCAATTTTAAAATGACCTCGATGTTCATTCCCGCAATCGCCTTAACAATTTATCGCTTATTCTTCTAAAACCCGCCAATTGGAGTTAATAATCCGGATTGAGATGAAATGATCTGATATCGGCAGTTCAGATTCATCAGGATGCATTTTCAGAGAGATGCATATGCGTGATGGAGCAAACTCTTTTAAAATAAAAAAATAGATGAAGTACAGAAAAATAAACAGAGTGAGTAATTTTAATTTTGATTCCATATGACTACAAAATCTTTAAAAATAGACGTGTCCCCCACGGTAGGCCGGGTGTCAGCAAAATATATCGTTCCTGACAAACCGAAATGCATCTTCACGCTGGCGCATGGCGCGGGTGCGGGTATGGATCATGTATTTATGGAAACGCTGGCGAACGCACTTTCAGAAGTGGGCATTGCAACCTTACGGTTTAATTTCCCCTTTACAGAAAACAAAAAAGGCAGACCTGATTCTCCGGCCGTTGCCCACGCCACGATAGAAGCCGCTATAAAAAAGGCGCGGGAATTAAATCCCAAACTGCCGCTATTTGTTTCGGGTAAATCTTTCGGAGGAAGAATGAGCTCACAATTTCTGTCTGCCCATCCGGATAGTTCCGTGAAAGGCATTGTATTCTATGGTTTTCCGCTTCATCCTTCCGGTAAGCCTTCCACCGAACGCGCCGACCATCTGAAAGCTTTGAAAATACCCATGCTTTTTTTGCAGGGCTCAAAAGATACGCTGGCGACCTGGGAACTCATTGAAATGGTAGGCGAATCACTACGGAAGGCCACGCTGATAAAACTGGAAGGAGCAGATCATTCTTTCAAGGCAGGCAAAAAAGATATTATGTCATTACTGGTAGATGAAACAAAGAAATGGGTGGAGAAAATATTAAAGTAGAACCTGGCAAATGTCAGTCGAATCTCACGTCCCTATGCGCTGATAGATGAAAAACGGAACACGTATCTTCAATACTTTTTCAGAACCTTTTCAACCTCATGACGGTACATTCGACTAATAGGAAGTTCCTGTTTTCCGATGCCAACCACTTCGTTTTTAAAATATTCGATCTTATTCACAGCAATGATATAGGATCTGTGAATCCGCAGGAATCCCGGATTGGGCAGGTTTTCTTCCAGCGATGAAATGGAATGTTTTGTAAGAAATGTTTTGACTTTGGTGACCACTTTAATATAATCTTTCAGACTTTCGAAATAAAGAATATCATCGAGCGCAATTTTTAATATTTTCCTGTCGGCCCGGAAGTGGATATGGGTATTCACCGTTTCATTTTCACCGGTGGAGGCGCCGTCTCCAAAACCATTTTGTTTTATAGATGTTTTCATGATTTTATTGACAGCTTTCAGAAACCGCTCAAAGGAGATAGGCTTCAGCAGATAATCCACGGCATCCAGATCAAACCCTTCCACGGCATATTTGCGGTAGGCCGTTGTAAATATTATTTTTGGAGGATTAGTAAGTGTGCGGATGAAATCGGTTCCAAGAATCTGTGGCATCTGGATATCCAGGAAAAGTATGTCAATGGGCCGCTCCTGAAGAATAGCCAGTGCTTCTACAGCATTCTCGCAAACACCCGACAGACTCAGGGAAGGGATCGATTCAATATATTTCTTTAACACATCCAGCGCCGGCGGTTCATCATCTACTACAAGACACTTTATTTTTATATCAGATGGCATAGGAAATATTTTGGTCGTTTTGCTTTGTTGAAAATATATCCGGTTCGGTTTCCAGTAATATATAATCTTTCATTAAGATCTCCATTTGTACTGTAAAGCTGTCGTCTTTTATGAGGATACGCAGGGTATGTTTGTCAGGATACAACAGATCCAGTCTCTTCCTGACGTTTTCCAGGCCGATACCTTTTCTCAGATCCTGATTTTCAGCAGTTGGCGGTTTAGTATTATTCAAATAGAAATGCAGCATATTTCCCTCAACATAAATTTTCAAACTGATCCGTGGGTGATCCAATATCTGGCTCACACCGTGTTTAAAACTGTTTTCCACAAAAGGAATCATTAAAAGAGGCGCGATTAAATGATTACCCTCCGGATTCATCAGCTCAACCTGCATACTTAACCGGTTTCCATACCGGATTTTCTCCAGCTCGATATAGTTGGCAATCATATTCAACTCGTTTTTGAGTGGAACATAGGCCTGATTGCATTCGGCGACCATATAATGGACGGTCTGCTTCAGTTTTTTCACGAGGCCCGGAGTTTCCGGTTTATTGGTGAGGGAATAAGAATAAATATTATTCAGGGTGTTGAACAGAAAATGAGGATGTATCTGGGACTTCAGTAATTGCAGTTCCGCATTTGTATTTGCCCTCGTAAGGGTCTCACTTTCGATTTTCTTCAGATACCAGTTTTTAAGACTTTTCAGGGATAAGAGCAGACCGCAGACCAGAGGAGGATTTCCCAGCAGCCGGATGAGATTAGCCGACTGAAAAAAATGATGCTCCCAAATGCCGGCAACGATACTAAATGTCTTATTCAGCTGATAGTAGCCTTGAACAGCGTTAACCGTATACATGGCACAGTATATCAGTAACAGCGCCACACAAAAGGATATATATTTCTTCTTATACAGGTACTTCGGTACAAAAACGTAAACAGTAATATAACTGAATCCCAGAATCTGTGAATCCCAGTAAAGGGTCCAGGAGAAATACGAAGCAAACGTAGACCAGAAATGATCCACGGGATACATGATCCCGATACGCAAAAAACTATACAACAGGATGGCTGAGCAGAACAGGGCATGCCTGAGCACTTTATATTTTTTACGCTCGGAAAAGATCAGTTCATGAGAATTCATATGTTGGGTTTGGCGACCAGGATTCTGTATACTGATTATTGGCTGTTTCGATCATATTTAACCGCAATTCGATCAGGATTCCATGACTGTCAGATTTTAAAAGCAACTGATGGTTGTTCGGATACAGACTTTCGATCCGTCCGGCGATATCTGCCCAGATTTGTTGCTGCGGGGAATTATTTTCAGATGAATATTCCTCAAAACAGGTAAGGCCGAAAAACAGGGTTTCCTCATTGGCGTTGATTACAACGTTTATATTCTTATCCGAATGATCCTTCATGGTCAGATATTCGAAACTCGTTTCCACAAAGGGCAGCAGGATCAGGGGGGCAATATAGAGATTGAAGGAAGGAATATTGACTTCCAGATTTGCCCTCAGACTATCCGGAAAATTGTTTTTTTGCAATTCGATATATTCACCGATCACCTCAATTTCTTTTCCAACCAGCACGTAATCACTTTCACTTTCATAGAGGATATAACTCAGAATATCCGCGAGCTTGAGTATCAGTCCGGGAGAATCGGCTCGTTTTTTTTTCAATTTGTCTTCCAGCGAATTCAGAGAATGAAAAAGAAAGCGGGGATGGATCTGCGTTTTCAGAAGTTTTACTTCGCGGGATATTTTTTGCCTAACCAGCAGATCATTGGCCTTTTGTTGCAGTACCCATTTTTTCGTTAGCCGGATGCCGCCCGAAAGGCCCATAACGATCAGCGGAATCCAGAATCCATTCACGATGGCATTGTATTTATTGGCATCAAAATGTATTTGTTTGTAGGGTGTACCCGTGGATATATGTATATACCAAATGCCTGCGTAATTGGCGTAAATCAGGTTTAACGCGATTAATCCTGAAAATGCCAGAACGAATGCTGTTATTTTTCTTTGAAAAAGGAAATGAGGTATTACCACATACATAAAAAAATAAGCGGATATTATAAAAGCCGGAAAAAAAAACATATCGTATTGAAATATTTCCGGAATGGTTCGATAGTGTGTCGCTTCACGGGCTCCCCCGATGAGCATATTTTGCAAACTGTAGTGAAAAATAAATACTATCCAGAAAGCAAGATGCCTCAGGAGACGATACAGGGGCCTGTTTGAAAATATAAATGGGTATCCTTTCACAAAATGATTCCTTCTTAAAAGTAAACAACTATAAACAGATTCGGAACCATTCCTTCCACTCAGTTTCGAAACGAGCCGAATCGTCGACGAATGTCATTGATCGACTGTAGCTACTCATCTCTTCATTAATTGGCATAACTGTTTGGAATGGTCTATTCCGTCGATTAAATTATTTATCCATTTACGGCGCTTTTATTTTTATCAGGTCTTTCATCCGGTACACTCTTCGAAAGCTGTTTTAAAAACGGATCCTGCCCCACGAAAACGAAAGAGCATTTGTCAGCCTGAACCTTTTATCATTTCAAAAATTTAAAAAACCTTTTATGGAAAGAAAATTCTACGTTAAACTCGGAGTAGCTGTTCTGGCGCTCATTTTTTTAAATTCATGCGTTAAAAATGCACCGGGTACTTTATGTAACTGCAGCCCGGACAACCTGGTCATCACCTCCTCGAAATTCTCATCCGGGTTCAATAGTCCGCGCGGATTGAAATTTGGTCCTGACGGTTATTTGTATGTGGCAGAGGGAGGCCTCGGTGGTTCAAATCTTACGACCTGTACGCAGGTGGTGCCACCGGTTGGACCTTATTTGGGTAGTCAGACCGGATCGCGGATTTCCCGGATTGGGCACGACGGTGTTCGCACAACATTTGTCGATAACCTTCCTTCCAGTCAGTCATCAGAACTTACGGGATCACCTACCAGTGGCGTTGCTGACGTGGCCTTTATCGGAAACACGGTTTATGGATTACTAACTGGTGCGGGTTGTTCACATGGTGTGGTTGATATTCCAAATCAGGTTTTCAGGGTTAACAAAGACAGGTCGTGGTCGATGGTAGCCGATTTAAGTTCATATTACATGAATAATCATACGGCCAATGAAGTTGCCGGCGATTATGAACCTGATGGAACGCCCTACAGTATGAGTGTAGAAAATGGTGATTTTTATGTAATAGAACCAAATCATGGTGAACTGGATAAGATATCGAGAAATGGGAAGATCACCCGTGTAGTAGACATTTCAGCGGCCGAGGGACATATTGTTCCTACCTGCCAGATCTTTCACGACGGAAATTTCTATGTGGGTAACCTGGATACCTATCCGCTTTCAAATCTTTCAGCCATTTATAAAATTACCCCCGGGGGTCAGATATCTGTTGTTGCCAGCGGATTTTCAGCAGTCCTGGGTGTAACATTTGATGAAGTAGGTGGGATGTATGTTCTTGAAAATACCACTGGCAATCCTACGCCCACGCCGGGTACAGGTGATATTATACGGATTGATCGCGATGGGACAAAAACGACTATAGCATCGGGTCTGAATTTTCCAACCGCGATGACATTTGGCCCTGATAATAAATTGTACGTATCCATATGGGGTTTTGGCGGTGCTCCGGGTATGGGAGAAATCTGGCAGTTTGATGTGACATGCGCAAAACAATCACACGGCATCAAAAATAATATAACGAAGTAGTCGTCGAATCAATAAGCAATCTATAAGAGGCCTTTCCAGGCCTTTTTTCTTTTAAAGACAATTGTCACTCGTCGACAATAAGCGTATTTCATAGAATAAAAGAACCCCGGTTAGGTTAGTGACGTCTACCTATAAATGGGTATTTGTTATATTTAGTCAGTGGTTGATTTTATTCGGTAAATTTAAAAAAACTGCCGCCTGAAATGAAATAACCCATTTAGGCTATTATAAACCAAAACCTTGTACTTTGAAAAAGCTGATTCCTCTGTTCATTTCAACACTCATTCTTTGTAATCATTCAGTCATGTCACAGGGTTGCGTGGCCGTCCGGAATCTGGCTGGCTTTGGCCAGTTTGCCGCGCTTGGATATGGCCAGACAGCAGACACCTGGAGCCTGGACATTAATAACCGTTACTTCGAAACCCACGATGTATTTTATGGAAAAAATAATGAAGGGTACGATGGGATAGATGGTTATGAATATACCGTAAACTTTGGGTTAACGAAGATTTTAGAACATGGATGGTCACTGGGTTTTGACATGCCGATCCTGTCAAATTCAGGAACCCTTACGATGAATGCCCAGGGCGGTCGTCATCACATGCAGGGGTTCGGTATCGGGGATATTCGTTTTACTGCATACAAATGGTTATTTGATGACAAGGTGCTCAGGAAAGGAAATATTCAGGTTGGTCTGGGCATTAAATTCCCTACCGGTAACTATCATTCTGAAGCTTATTGGTATTATAGTGAAAATCCGAGTATCAAGGCACTGCAACCCCTGCCTGAAGCGTTTCAGCTCGGCGATGGCGGAACAGGCATTACGACAACCATCAATGCATTTTATATTTTCAACCGGCATGTCAGTGTCTATGGGAATTTTTTCTATTTGATCAATCCGATGAATACAAACGGAGTGTCGTCTTTTCCTATCGGTGCGCTTCCACCCTCCGTGGATTCACTGAATATAGCAACGACAAATAACGTAAACAGCGTTCCGGATGTTTATACTTTAAGGGCGGGCGTGAATTATACTTTTGACAGACTGGTAGGAACGGTGGGATTGCGAATGGAAGGTTCACCCGCACATGATCTGTTTGGTGATAATGACGGTCTGCGCAGAGTAGGATATATCTTTTCGATTGAACCGGGCCTTCAATACAAATTTAAAAGATCTATTTTATACAGTTTTGTAACGCTTCCCCTGGCCAGGGCAACCATTGAGACGGTTCCTGACAAGCGACAGGAGCAGATCACCGGTCAGTATACGATAACGCCCGGACATTTTGCAAACTGGTTAATATATGTTGGTTATACGTTTACCTTTTAATTAAGATTCATCTTTTTCACCAATGTTTGGAACCGGGGTTCATTTCGAATCGGGTCAAAATTGACATCAATATTCAAAAAGGGCATCGCGAGAAAATGATTTGCATAAGAATATTCCAGCTGATTCAATGCTTCATTGGTATCTCCGAGTGTCAGGTATATATAAGCTAACTGGAACGCGCATTGTAAACGATCAGCGGTCGGGATTTTATCTAAAAGCTCCTTTGCTTTCATTTTGTCTCCTTTCGATGCGTAGGCGTAAGACAGAAAGGCAAGTCCATTGTTTCCCACATCATACGGACCAGGGGGTAACTTTGAAAAAGCGTCTATTGCTTTTTGATATTCCTTTTGATGAATAAAGACTAACCCCAGAATTGTAAAAGCCCCATTTATTCTTGAATTCAGAAGAATGGTTTTTTGAAGTTGTTCATATGCTGAATCATATTTACGGGCATAATACAAAGATCTTCCGAACACCATATTCCCCGCAGCGGAAAGCGGATCAAGACTCAATGCCTTTCTTTTTTCATTCAGGTCAGCTTCATGATCGCCTAAATAACCCAATAAGTTACCCAGATATATATGGGCCGGAGCGTAATTCGGATTTTCACTGATAATTTTATTAAAAACAGGAATCGCTCCTTTCATATCAAAGTCAAAAAAACCCTGAATAAATGCAAGGGCTGTTTTTGCTTCCGTCAAACCACTGTCCAGTGATAAAGCTTTTACCGCATATGCTTTTGCAATCGGGATCGCCTGGATTTGTGTTAAACCTTTCTGATTGAATGTGTAACAATCCGCTAAGCCGGAATAGGCCAATGCATAGTCCGGATCCAGTTGCACGGCTTTATTAAAATACAACTCCGCGCTATCATAATTGGCTTTATTTCTCACGTCCCAAAAAATTCTGCCCCTTCGATATAACTTATACGCTTCTGCATTTTCTGTGTTATTTCTTGTAATGCCCTTCTTTTCCTCGGGCGACAGATTGGCTTTCAAAGCATTTGCAATTTGTATGGCGAGTTTTGACTGAATGGATAAAAAGTCATCTCCGGAATATTCAAAATTATCTACCCATAACAATTTGTTTGTACCGACTTCAATTAATTCTGCCCGGATACGTGTTTTCTGCTCCTCCTTTTCGATGGTCCCGGACAGAATAGCGGCCACATCCAGTTCATCCGCAATTTCTTTTAATGATTTGGTTGTCTTTTTAAAACTTCTTACAGAAATCCATCCAATCACTTTTTGTAAAGATGAAATTTTGGACAAATTACTGATAACATCCTGTGTGATCCCGTCAGAAATATACTCTTCACTTTTGTCAGATCCGATATTTTCAAAAGGTAAAACGGCAATGGATCTTTCAGTACCGGTAAAAACGGCATTGTGCATCCGTGCTTTGTATAAAAACAATCCTGCAGTCAGTAGCGCCATGATCGTAGTCAGGGTTATCCATTTTCTCCGGCTTGTCTTTTGTTGAATTTCTTTCAATTTTCCGCTCATTTCTTCCCGCTTCGGCACTTTGAGTCCCTGATTTGTCAGCGCGAATACTTCCATGGGCTCATCTACACTTTTAAATTCAAACATACCCAGGCATACCGTATTGAATTCGGGTTGATTTTTTATTTTATCAAAAACCTCCCTGGAAAACAGGATGCTGTTGGCAAGACCAAGCGACTGGATGCGGGAAGCCACATTCACCCCATCACCCATTACTTTTTCGCCATCAAAAATGATTTCTCCTACGTGGAGTCCCACGCGAAGGGGTACGATTAAATCTGTTTGCAATAACTTTTGAACACCTAAGGCACACTGAACAGCCTGGGTGGCGCTGGAGAAAGAACAAAGGTTGCCATCACCATAATCATTCAGAATTTTCCCTCCATGATCCGTTATTAATTTGTTCAGGACACTGGTATAACGATCCATGACCTGTAATGCATTCTCTTCGTTTTGTTGCATCATTCCCGTATAACCAACAATGTCAGTAAAAAGGATCGCAGCGAGCTGACGGTTGTACTGTGGCATTTGGAATGTTCGGTTGACAGCTGGAGAAAAGCCTTCTAATATAAGCAAATTTTTGCGCTCTTCTCAACCTTACTTCCTTTTTACATACTCGGGAATATCCCCCGGCTGGCAATCCGGCACTTTACCAATAGCCTCTAATGTGCTGAATCGAATGGCTTTTGCTTTGCCGGTTTTTAATATGGAAAGAGTTATAATACTACTCCATGTTGCGTAGAATGTATGTCCGCATGGGCGGATTTTTTTTATTATCTTAAAGTCATGGGAAGAAAGGCAATCATCGTCGGAGCAACAGGACTCATTGGTAGCCGTTTGCTCGACATTTTGCTTGCGGGAGACGTTTATGATGAAGTACTGATCCTTGTCCGGAAGAAGCTGAATATCGCACATTCAAAACTTTCCCAACTGGTGATAGATTTTGACCAGATCGAAAATCATGAATTCGTCGATTACCGGTGACGTTGTATTTTCCTGTCTTGGCACAACACAAAGCAAAACACCCGACCGCGATATATACTACAAGATCGACCACGATTATCCTGTCCGGCTGGCAAAAATGGCACAACAAAACGGGGTAAAACAATTTCATCTGGTCTCCGCTGTGGGCGCGAACCCAAACTCCGGTACATTCTATGTCAGAATGAAAGGTGAAACCGAGCGGGATGTCAGCGCATTGAATATACAGTCGATATATATGTATGAACCGTCGATGCTGACAGGAAGGAGAGAAGAAAAACGATCTGTTGAAAGAATGTTCGAAGGACTGTTCAAATTTCTAAACCCTTTACTGGTTGGCAAATGGAAAAAATATCGCAGTGTTTCAGGAATCACGGTTGCGAAAGCCATGTATGATCAATCCTTACATGATGAACCCGGTAAATGGATCGTTCATTTTGAAGGCGGAATCGCTGTGAATACACCTTTCTCAGGCCGTAAATAAATTCAACAATTCACTATTTTTTATTCAGGCGGTCCACGCAATTACTCAGCGACCGGTAATTATGATACGCTGCTTTCCAAATCTGACTTTTTAATGCCGTTCTGCGTTCGGGAGATTTGTCGAGGCCCTCGTCGTACCAGTCGCCATATTGATGATCGATGAGATAGGTCTGTGTATAGGTCCAGAGGGTTTTAAATTTTTCAAAATACTGATTCGGGTCATTGGGAAAATAATCCGACATCAGCAGCAGGCTGTTCAAACCTTCGGCCTGCGCCCACCAGTTTTTACTTTCTTTCAGAATGGTGATGGCGGAATCGCCTTTGAAATAAAATCCTTCGTCATAAAATCCACCCACCTGTTTATCCCAGCCATTTTTTAATGCATGATCGACCATCTTTTTGCCCATCATCAGTGTGACCGTATCATGTTTAAACCCGAGCGCCTCTGAAGCTTCCAGCATCAGATACGCCGTTTCCACATCGTGCCCGAATGAAACATAGTCCAGGTTATGATGATGTAAAATAAAATCACGACTGGAATCTTTTACAGACACCGGTGTCCAGTCCCATGTAAAAAAAAGTCCCAGGTTTCCTCTTTGCGTGATGATCGTATCGCGGATCAGAAAAAGCATTTCCTGCAAACGTTCCCGCACCAGCGGATCCTTCCATACATCATACAATTCGGTCAAAGCCTCCAGCAGGTGGATGGAGCTGTTCTGATCCTTGTATCCGGTTTCTGACGTAGCAGGCGCGGTCGTTGTTCTCCGGATGGGTACGCCATCCCGCGTCAGGTGCTGGAAATATCCTTTGTGCACCGGATCGTGACTATGCGCTTCCAGCCAGTAGAAAGTTTTTTTGGCCAGTGCGAGTGCGGCGGTATCCTGTGTTAACTGGTAATATGCCGCCAACGCATACATGGCAAACGCATTTCCATACGCATTTTTATCGGCCGGAACATCCGACAGGAGTTCACCCTTTCGCGTTACAAGATTGTAAAATCCGCCATACTGCTTATCCCACATCACATCAGCAAGAAAACGATATCCGGCTATGGCATCTCTGCGGTAATATAATTTTTCCGGGTATCGTTCAGCGGCTTTTGAATTTGTCCATGTGTGGCGGCTCTGAGTAACAATCATTTTCTCCTGTTTGCCGATGGGTTTAAAATCATAGGTGAAAGTGGAAAGAAAACCACCGTAAACGGTATCCAGTGAGCGCGGATAATAGATATCGAGCAAATCATGTTGGAGAGATTGTTCCATGGCGATGGCAATCTGTTTCCGCACAGTACTGTCTGCTTCGATTTTTGAAACCGTTTGTGCAACGCAGAATTGGCATCCGATGAATGCGAATAACAATATTTTTATATGCTTGCTATGCATGACTATATAAATATAAGTAGTTCCAATCAGTGGAGATGGAGGAAGCAAAATTTACTAAATTTATGATTCAGATCCCGGTTGGATAGAATATGATTGGAAATCAGGGCAGTTTATGATTTGATTTTATTTCAAGCATGATTTTATACTGCGCATCAACAATAGCCTGATTAAAACCATGCGCCGCACCGGGTATCAGTATGTATTTTTTGTCCGGCGCGTTGATGCGATCATAAAAAGGTTTTGTATATTCTTTTGCGGTAAGTATGTCTTCTTCACCTTGTATGAAATAGACAGGTATCTTAAAATCCAGCGCCGATCGCGAAAAATGAATGCTGTCCATCATGCTCTTAACCTGTAATTTTTTGTCGCCTGTATAATGCACAAAAGAATAATCATCACCTTCTTCCCGGTCCTTTTCATCTTTCGCATTGTCGTACATCGACGACATTTTCCAGAATGATTCCGGTGCAGCAACCGAGTTTTTCTTTTCATATTTTTTTATAATACGCAGAAGCTGCCCATAATTTCTTGCCGTATCATAGGGCGGAGCGCCCAGCGTATGTAAAACGGCCATAGCATTTTCATCACCTGCCTGAGTGGCCAGTTGAAGAACTTTGTTGTAAATCAGCGGATAATTTTCTACCGGCTCTACAATTTGTGAGTGACCCACGTATGCATAAAAAAGATCCGGACGCTGAATCGTCATCGAGACTCCCAGTACCGATCCCCAGGAACTTCCGAATAAAATAAGCTTTTTCTTACCCAGATGGTTCAGCAGGTATTCGCTGACAACGATGCCGTCTGCCGTCATTTGTTCCAATGTGAGCGGATGGGCTTTCAGATAAACAGGAGTCAGTTCTTCCGGCGCATGCAGACCGAACGTTTTTGCGGTGCCGCGCTGATCCCACTGTACGATGATAAAATCTTTTTCCCAGCTGCCATATACGGCTTCTGAAAAAGGACTCATCGGACTGCCGGGGCCGCCGTGCAGGAATAGTATAATGGGTTTTGATCTGTCTCCTTTGATGGTGATCCACTGATCAATACCATTGACCGGAATGAACTTTTCTTCTGAGATATTATTCTGACACTTTCCGTTTTCGGATGAGATAAAAATGAACAGTGACAGCAGTAGATAAATTCTCATGTGGGTTTTTACGTTGAACGCGTAATCAAAGTGAATAAAAACTATAGGGTTTTAGTGGTTGGGGTATCTCAGCTTCTTTCAACAATTGCTTTACATTGATTTCAATAGTGGTCGCAATCGTTGTCATTGCAGTATCCGTTGGTTTGTTTTCAAATGGATCCTGTAAAAGTGTCGCTGTCTTTTCCAGCACAAAGAATCCTAAGGAAATGATTAATAAAAGGGGTATTTCAAATACCGGATGGACTACCCCCAGCGAAATGGAAAGGGTGATAACAAATAAATAGATCATTAAGTGAAGAAAAATACGATACGTTACAGGAAATACGGTGCTTTTTATTCTCTCGGCCATTCCCATGGCCATAGTAAAATTTATCAAAGTAGTATTAATATGCACCTGACTAAAAATATCCAGTTTGCCATTATTTTTCAGCTCTGCTATTTGAAGACTATTTAACTGCAGAAGCGCCAGCGGCTTATTGTTTTGCGTACTGATTTTTTTTAGATCTTCTTCCGAAATGTACTTTCCCAAATTCTCCAGCGGATCCAGCCCCCTTAATGATTGTCCCAGACAGAAGCACCAGCCAATATGCCTGTGCGCCAATTGTCTGATAACGTCGTCATTGCCCTGAGTAATAAAAGATTGCAATTGGAGCGTGAAAGATCTGCTTTCATTTACAATGGTTCCCCATATTTTTCTTGCCTCCCACCACCGGTCATAGGACTGGGCAAGTTTGAACGATAAAAGAACGGAAATAGCTGTTCCAAGAAATGCCGAAACATTAATGGGCATACTTGGAATGGCAAAATCATACTTATAGGTTAATATGGAAACAACTAATGATATAACCAGTGTAGAGAAGAATTCGATTGTTGTTTGTTTAAGGATATATAAAATGCTGGGCACTTTGGTTAATAACATTTTTCTGTTTTATTTAAATTCAAATGTACGCTTTCAACGAACGTGCAGGTTTATCTTCCACTCCAGTCAGGATAATTAATTTCTGCCCAAAGCCTTTTGGTATTAAAATCTGCGATATAAGTCCAATGAATATTTTGTTCACTTTTACTTTTGATATAGAGGTTTCTTGTCGAGTTGAAAATGGGCTTATTTTTCAGATAGATTTCGCTCATCAAATGCGTATTATAAAGATTGGGTACGGTATCAAACTGATTTTCATTGACAAAATTCTGCAGGGTGAGGCTGTCCATTTGAAATACGGTGCCGGTGAGAAATTCTGCATTGTCAAATGTTTCTAAGACAGTGTAGTTTTCCGGAAACTTAATGTGCGTTATTTTTTCATAGTACTCCTTCTCGAATGCAATATTGCCGAAACAAGAGCTGAATAAAACGATGAATATGATTATGGAATTTCGACGCATGTATGTCTAACTCCACGGCCTGTCGTGCGATCGTTTGTCATTCCAGTCAGGGGTAGGAGCGAAATAAGATTTATCGGTTTGTATCAGATGTTTTTTACATTCTTCATCTACCAGTTCAATGCCCAGCCCGGGAGCTGTGAGGGGAACATTGGCAAATCCTTTTTCAAATAATTTCCGGCCGTCGGTTGTTTTCACCAGCGTATCCCACCATTCACTGTCCAGCGAGTGATGTTCCAAAGCGAGGAAATTTTGCGTGGCTGCGGCGCAATGCACACTGGCCATAAAGGAAACGGGCGTTCCGGCAAAATGCATGGCCATTGCGATACCGTGTTCTTCAGCATAGTCACCGATTCTTTTTGTTTCCAGCAAACCACCGGCCGTTGCCAGATCAGGATGTATAATATCTACTGCATGGATATCGATGAGTGGTTTAAATCCGCTCAGCAGATAAATATCTTCTCCGGTCAGATACCGGCGTCTCTATCGCATCGGAGATCATTTTGAATTGTTCCGGATATTGCCAGGGAACCATATCTTCCAGCCAGGCCAGGCGGTAGGGTTCTACTTTTCTCCCAAACCGGATGGCATTGTTCAGATCAAAATGGCCGTAGTGATCAGAAGAAAGCGGAATTTCATATCCGAC
The DNA here is from genome assembly GCA_963759335.1 of uncultured Bacteroidota bacterium. Taxonomy (GTDB): domain Bacteria; phylum Bacteroidota; class Bacteroidia; order Chitinophagales; family Chitinophagaceae; genus Puia. Next base: position 195,379 of record CAVWYU010000010.1, on the reverse strand, counting down.
TACAGAGCGTACTTCACTGATGATACCGGCCATCGCATCCAGTCCCTTATCAGTGATCTGAATGCCCGTGAATGGATGTTCCGTATTCGCATAGTCCATATAACCACCATTCCACTGCGCCAGGTTCTGTCCCCAGAATTTACTGTTGTTCAAAGCACCCGGAATATTTTTTACTTCACCGATCGAGATATCCATTTTCAGCCAGGTCATGCCCTGTACTTCCAGCCGGTGTTTTATTTTTAATTTGAATTCATCCAGTGTCGGAGCCTCGGGTGTGTCAGCGTACATCCTCACTTTATCGCGGTAGCGGCCACCGAGTAATTGCCAGCACGGAACGTTGTAGGCTTTTCCGCAAAGATCCCAGAGTGCCATTTCCACGCCACTCACGCCACCACCCTGTCGCGCAGGACCGCCAAATTGTTTAATCGTTTTAAAAAGCATTTCCACATTGCATGGATTTTGTCCGAGCAGGCGGCTCTTCAGCATCAGCGCATATCGTTCATCGGCACCATCCCTGACTTCTCCCAAACCATAGATACCCTGGTTGGTGTCGATGCGGATGATGGGTGTTCGTCCCACGTTTTGTATAATGCAATAACGCATGTCGGTGATCTGCAGATCAGAGGGACCGGAGAATCGTTTCACTTTTTGGGTGCTCTGCGCAACCAGTTCTTCGATGGGCGAAAAAAGAAATGCCCCGCCGAGACTGATTCCTCCCAGCGCAGATTTCTTTAGAAAACCACGACGACTGTTTTCTTTTATTGAATCGTTTTCAGCATTTGGTTCTGATACCGGATCTTTTAGTCCGATTTTGTGTAAGAACTTCTGTGACGGTGTCATAACTGTTGATTTTTTAGCACTCTGATAGTTAAGTATGGAAGACTGGAAGTCTGGAAGTCTGGTTTTTATTACCAACTTCGTTCTTTCATATAATCATCAAGTTCTTTTCTGGTCATCGGCAGGTTTTTCTTTGTGTCCAGCCATTGTAAGAAATCCTTTTTGATCTCCTCCGACCATTGCTGGTCGATCTGTCCCGGTGTATATTTTCCTTCACGCAGGCGCTGATGTCCGAAGTCATCTCTCAGTTGTACGAATTCCGAGTTCTGAACAAGATCCTGCAGGAATTGCGGCGGAATAAAAACGATTCCCCCTTTTTTTGCCAGCACCACATCACCCGGCAGAACTGTTGCACGGCCAATTCTGATGGGTGCATTGATACTGCCCAGCATCATCTGTTGTATATACGAAGGATCATATCCTTTGATCCAGCCATTGAATCCCTGGATGTCTTCAAGCCCTTCCACATCCCTGACCGATCCATAAAATACTACACCGCGGTGTGAATGCGCATAGATCGCGTTACCCAGGTTATCGCCGATCAGCGTGCCGTCGACTACTTTACCATAACTATCCGCTACATATATATCTCCCTCTTTCAGTACATCGATCGGCCATGAATTGGTCGATCCGATCCGGTGTTCCACCTTGCCCTGATCTTTCATTATTTTATCATAGTCGGGTCGCAGGGGCCAGTATTGTGCAGTCACTGCGCGGCCGGTCATTACCGAGTCGGGCCTGATCACCATCCAGTCGCCCTCAAACTGATTTTGATAACCTTTGTTTCGCAGATAACCCCATGCTTCTTCCATAGAAACAGTTTTGAGTCTTTCCAGGAGCCGGTCGCTCACTTTTGGCCGCCCGTCGGGGAAACGTTCTCCGTTCCATTCAGGTGTGAGTGCCTTCATCTGATCGGCGGTTAACGTAATGGTTTGTGCATGGGTATAATAAGCGGAAAGGAAAAAGAAAAGCAGGAGAAATATGCTTTTATTCATATGGTTTGTTTTATGGAAATCGATTATACACCACTAATCTATATCTAATTTTGAATAAATATCCGGTTCTGCCCATGTTCACAGATATTATTCTTTCGTAGCAATGGCCATGATATGGGGGCTCACCGCCATGATGTCTTCATTCGTTTCAACCATATTAAGAATCTTTCGCAGTTTGTGCATGTAATGCTGGTCTTCGGACTTGGTTTTCATATTATCTATACACCATCCAAAACTTTCAATGGCAATTAATTGATCAAACTTTAGTTTGCTTTCGGCGATTTCACTTTTTATTTCTGAAGGAGTATGAAAATAGGCTGCGGTAAAATATTCGAAATTTTCCGTTTCGTTCAGATGAATACCGGTTTCTAAGTCAGCCATGAGCATCTTTTGAAATGAGTCGTCGGTAATTAGGTCCCTGTTAAACCCGTCCAGCAAAGAAGCGTATCTTGAAATCACCGCCGTTAAAAGAACGCCTTTGGGCTTTAAAACTCTTTTTGCCTCTGATAAAGCTTTTAACCGTTCTTCTTTATCCGTTAAATGATACAGTGGTCCGCACAAAAGTACCAGGTCAAATTCCTCGTCTTTGAAATCCAGGGCAGTTGCATCACCTGCCTTCATACCCGCAAGGCGTATGCCTGTGGTTAAAGAATGTTGTTTTGCTAATTCAATATTTTTTGGCGTAAGATCGACGAGGGTTACCCGATGTCCCATTTCCTGCAACCAAAATGAATAATATCCCGCACCTCCGCCGATGTCAATAATATTCATGTTGTCTTTCACCAAATATCTGCTGATAATTTCCTTTGTCCTGATTCCTTCCAGCATAAATATTTCCAGGTTCAACCGGTTTTTTTCGATTTCGCTGGAATAGTATTCTTTGATTTTATTTCTGTCCATGTTGATGGTTCGGAATGATTATTTGTTAATCTGTTGCGTAAATTTTACGTATAAATAATGTAGTAAATTCCGGATGCTGCGAAACTTAAACCAATGAGTGCAACGGATATTCTTCCCAATAGTTCGGATTGTTTCGTGTCAACAAAAAAATTTTCGGGATTATCCTTGTCGTAATAAACTTTTACTTTTTCACCGTCCTTATATTGCCAGTTATAAAACATTTGAAAGGGCTGATCAATTTCACCGGAAATCCATTCATTCTTTTCGGTCACAAAGCGAACCGTAATGGTGTCATTTACCCAATTAGAATTGAGAAGCCGGAACGCCTTATAATCTCGGTCCTGGGCGAAGATAATTCCAATCGCTTCGAGGCCGGATTCTTTGAGTTTACTTTTAGGCGAATCCTTCAGAAAGGCATAAGCCATAACGCCAAATCCAAACACCAGGAAGGCATAATGAAAAATCTCTTTATATATACCGGCAGTCATACGTATCCCTCTTTAGCTTAGAAACAAACCTACGGCGAATGAAGGATTTTTTCAATAACAATACTTATTTTGGTGGGCTATTTATGCGACTCATCCACAAAGCAAAAAAAGGAGATTACCCGGAGTACGCGGAGATGTACATGAAATGGCTGCCGGATGACGGGAAAGTGCTGGAGCATCTGTGGACGAATTTCCGGGAGAACAAAAAGTTTATTTCTTCACTGCCGGAACCCATGCTGTATCATCGTTACCAGCCCGGAAAATGGAGTATCAAGGAGATATTGGTGCATATCATCGATGATGAAAGAATATTTTCCTATCGCGCTATGCGGTTTGCACGGAATGAAAAAAACAACCTCATCGGTTTTGACCAGGATGCCTATGCGGTGTATTCAAAAGCAGATGAACGGAGCCTGGAGAGTATTTTTGACGAATATGAAGCCGTGCGTTTGTCAACGATCGCCTTGTTTAAATATCTGCCGGAAGAGTCACTGGACCGGATGGGTCATGGTACCGGGACTTTTAATGATGCAACTGTTCGTGCGCTGGTGTATCATATCGCAGGTCATGAACAACATCATATCCATTTTATAAAAGATCATTATCTGAAAACCTGATCGTCATTTTTCTATATAAATCTCAATACCTTCTCCCATTGCCTGCACAAGATCGTGTGGTTGAACGATTTCATGTTCTTTCACCGCTTGCAGCCAGATGATTTTGTCACCCGGACTTTTAATAAATGTAGGCACTATCGTAAGCCACAGATCGGTACCGAGTTTTACTTTGTAACAGAGGTCGCCCCCGTCCACTGAAGCGGCCCAAAGCGATTCGACCGTTTCTCCCTTGTATTGATAATTAAATGATCGCATAGGACAAAAATAAAAACCGGATTTGAATGCACGTTGCGTTTTAACACCCTTGAAAATTCTGCCGGATATATTATATTCCGCATGGGCAGACTGGCCAAAAAAAGACTCCGGTTTTACCGGAGTCCCCGAGTTTCATTCTTCCTTCGCTGGTATTATCCAGATCAGGTCATGGGAGTTTATTCTCAGGCCGTTTTGCAGACCACCTCCTCGCAGAAACTTCTGATTTATTTACTGAAAAATTCATGCCAGGCGATTATAACCGGTCGTTAATGCAGACGGTAAAGCGGCAACCGGCGGTTTTTGGGGAATCGCCTGGCGCTATCCATGGGCATAAGTATTGCATAAATATTTTATTAAGCCCTGATCGATGAGACCCCATATAAATCCACCGCCAGATCCAAACGAACTTCGTCAGATTACCATTCGCACCGGAAAATTATTTTTAGTTGATCAGGGTAATTATATCATGCTGACCAGTCCGATTATATTGGGAAATGGTGTTGTTGTTACGCTGGAAGGACTCATGAGAATGCCGGATGGCAAAACGCGAACACTCTCGGAAGGAGAATATCTTTCCTGAATCCGCCCTGGACAATTTAAAATATAAAAGCCCGGATCTGTCCGGGCTTTCCTGACTTGCTTGCATTTGGGAGCATAAAAAAAGTCTACCGGGATTTTCTCGTCGCCGCTGCTTTTTTTGCAGAAGCAGAACGGCTTTTGGCGGTTCTTTTTTTGGCTGCTGATTTCGTCTGTTTTGACAGGGCTGCTTTTGAAACCGTTGAAGTGGGCTCTCTTTTCAGCGCTTTCACCCTGGCTCGTGATCTTGTCCGTGAAATGGGTTCATGCCGGAGCGCTTTTTCGGATTCGCGTTCGGCGTTCTTACGGGTTTTCTCCGATACCGTTCCTTTTTTTGGCGGTGCGAGTTTTACACCGGCCCTGCGTGCTTCGGACAGTCCGATGGCGATAGCCTGTTTTGCAGACCGGGCGCCATGTTCACCTTTCCGGATTTTTTCTATTTCATCATGCACGAATTCACCGGCCTGCGTGCCGGCTGATTTTCCTTCTTTTTTATCTTTCAGGGCTTTATCAATGGTTGATTTGTCTGGCATACGCGCAATTTTTAATCTTGAATAATATTTTTAGGATTTGCAATGGTTATGCCAGCATACTCAGATTCGTCCGGGTATGGTAATTGAATAAAAAACACAAAGATTCAAACCATGAAGGAGACCGAAACCATGCCCCCGCAAAAACAGGAATTGCCGGGATCAGAACAGAAAATGCATCCAAAACCCATTTCGGACGATCCGAACTATAAGGGTACCGGTCAGTTGAAAGATAAAGTGGCTTTAATCACCGGCGGCGACAGTGGGATCGGCAAGGCCGTAGCTATTCTGTTTGCAAAAGAGGGAGCGAAAATCGCCATTGCCTATTTAAATGAGGAGGAGGATGCCCGGGAGACCAGCAAGGTCATCGAGGCTTATGGCGGAGAAGTGTTTACGCTGTCGGGAAATATCCGGTTTCGTGAAACATGTGATCATCTCGTGAATGACACGGTAGAGAAATATGGCCGGATCGATATCCTGGTGAACAATGCCGGTCTGCAACATACCGCCAAATCGATTGAGGAAATTACAGATGAAAACCTGGAGGAAACGTTCGCTGTGAATATTCTTTCCATGTTCCGCATCACCCGGGCAGCGATGCCTCATATGAAAGAGGGTAGTTGTATTATCAATACCACTTCGATCACAGCCTACGAGGGAAGTCCCGAGCTGCTGGATTATTCAGCCACCAAGGGAGCCATCGTGGCTTTTACCCGCAGCCTGGCGAAAAATCTGCATGATAAAAAAATCAGGGTGAATGGCGTGGCACCCGGACCGATCTGGACGCCACTCATTCCCGCGAGTTTTGATCCGGACAGAACGGAAAAACACGGCAGCAAGGCGCCTATGGAAAGGCCGGGTCAGCCGGTGGAAGTCGCGCCCAGTTATTTGTTCCTGGCGTCCAAAGCATCTTCCTATATGAGCGGGCAGATCCTGCATCCCAATGGGGGTACCGTTGTAAACGGATGATATTGATTGTTTTTAATAGTCTATAAAATAATGATATGAAAAAATATATGATGGCAACCCTGCTATGTGCCGCTGTGCTTTGTTTCAGTTGTGGCCATTCAAACAGCACCGTAAAAAGTATGGATACGGTTACAACGGGCAATTCCGATTCTTCAGGAAGCCAGCCTGTTCAAACAAGTCCCGGAGCAGCGAACGGAGGAAATGCGACGGATACCATTGGCCGCGGTAATGAACCGGCACCGAGAACCGATTCAGTTATAAAACATTAACCCATCCGGACCTGTTTCCCTTTTTTGTTTTTCCCCGATTCATGAAGGGGCACTAATATTTTATACATTTACCGTACAACGACGGGGCCCTGTCATTTGAAATACTCCCAACATTTAAATAAATAGGATGAAAATTCTGGTTGTAGACGACGAAGTGGACGTTCGTTCTTTATTTGAGCAGCGTTTCCGCAGGGAAATCCGTGATAAGGAAATGGTTTTTGCCTTTGCGCATTCGGGCCAGGAAGCCCTGAATTATCTGAATGATATCAATCGTGAATCGATCCTGATATTATCGGATATCAATATGCCCGGCATGAGCGGACTTGAATTGTTAAAACATATAAAGGACGAATTTGAAAAACCGCCGCCCGTGGTCATGATGATAACGGCTTTCGGTGATGAAGAAAATTACAGAAAGGCCATGAATCTAGGGGCTGATGATTTTCTGACAAAACCACTCAATTTCGGTGACCTCCGACAGAAACTCGTTCAGTTGTCATAGTCGTTTTTTCAAAGGTAATATTCACCGATCTGTTCCCGCCGGGCCTCGTACGGTGAACAACGTTTTTGGGTATTGTAAATACCTGATTGGGAAAAAGCTCAACAGTCCTGTCTTCCAGATCGATGAATACGGATCCTTCGATCACTAAAAAACTTTCGTCTGAGTCCGGATGGAAGTGCCAGAAATAAGGCTCAGTCATAACACTCATTCTGATAACATGGTCGTTTACCGCGGTGACTGATTGATTGCTGTATCCATGTATACCGCCGTCCGTTTCATTGGCCATTTTTGCAATATCAATGACCACTCCATGTTGAACATCCATTGAATTAAATATTAGTGAAAGATTCTTTCGCTATTCTAAAAACGCCGAAAAGGCTTTTGTATCGAAATAGTATGGCCTGATATGGGTTATTAAACCATCCTTTACTTCATAATACTCCGATATCGGCATCGATATTTCCTTTCCGGATTTTTTGCTCTTGCATTTTATCCAGAAATAAATAAACACACCGTTCGTGGAAGGGTTTGTATAATAGACAGGTCCTTTTTCGATCTGCAGGTCAAAGTATCCACCTGCTTTCTGAAACATTTTGACCAGTTCATCAAAACCAATATAGGTTCCGCCGTAGGGAAGGCCCTCTGCCTGATTATATATGGCATCTTTGGCCATGATCGTTTTCATGGTTGCAAAGTCTCTGGTTACGAAGAGGCATTCAAAATATTTGGCGGCAACGCGTTCGGGTTCGGAAACCACGAGGGTATCCTTTGGCAGGTCACTGATTTTTGCCAGATGATTTGCGTGTACATGACCGGTGAGACAAATCGCAATTATCCCCGTTATGAATATTTTATTGATCATATTTTTTTTCATATTGACCATCTGCTTTAAAAATTAGCCTTTCACAAATATAGCTCGTCTATTTCTTTACCATTAACTTTGGAAACCTGCCCTGAATAACTGCTGTGCATTTCAGATCATATCCAAAACGCTGCCGGTTTGAAAGTCAAAATTCTCATAGCCCTTTTTATTTTGTCGCACGTATGTATGCAGGGCAGTCTGGCTCAGAGTAACCCGATAAAATTCAACCTCGTTACGGGCAATAACGGGGAAGCACTCGGACAGATCAATGCCATTACCCAGGATCCAAGCGGCTACATGTGGTTCTCAGGACCACATAAAGGTTGCATATATCGTTATGATGGAACCCGGATGATCAGTTACTATCCCGATAGTCTGGATGAAAATTCGTTGGGAGATAACCACCCGGAAACGATTTACGCCGACAATACGGGAATGATCTGGACTGGTTTTTTTGATGATGGTTTGGATCAGTATAACCCGTCAACAGGTATTTTCAGGCACTACAAGAATGATCCGAAAGATCCGGGAAGTCTTAGTGCAGGAATGGTGAGTGTGATTTTACGGGATCGTAAGGGTACGTTGTGGGTAGGAACAAAAAATGGACTTGACCGCCTGGATGAAAAGACGGGTCACTTTATTCATTATCGCAATGAACCCGGTAATCCCGCCAGCCTGAGTAACAATTATGTGAGGGCCCTCTATGAAGACCGGAAAGGTGTTCTGTGGATTGGCACCGGTTTCGAATTTGATCCATTGACTCCCTATGAAGGGGGATTGAACCGGATGGAACCGGATGGTACTTTTAAAAGATTTATGCATGATCCAAAAAATCCCAACAGCCTGGCCAATAATAAGGTAAGAGCCATATATGAAGACAGCAGGGGAAGATTCTGGATAGGTACCGCGGGCAGTGATGGTCTTTACACGCTGGACCGCGAAAAAGACATTTTTACGAGATACCTGTACAATCCTGCAAAGCCGGAAGAGCTGAGCAGGCCGCCATTGAATAATGAGTATGATCCCATTACTTTTATACGGGAAGATGGCAGTGGCGCAATATGGATCGGTACTAATTCTTCGGGAATCAATCGCTACGATACGGCATCCCGCAAGATCACACACTTTGAATCCAGTAATGGTTATCCCGATAACGGATGTTTTACGGCCTATACATCCCGTGACGGAGTTCTATGGTTGGGTTCCTATGAAGAAACACCTTTTCTATATCGGGTGGATCCATCCCTGAAGATCATAAAAGAAACAAATCTGGGATCGGCTGTAAATTGTATTCTGGAAGATAAGCATCATTTCTTATGGATGGGTGTGAAAGGAAAGGGATTGGTTCAATACGATCAAAACAAAAACGAGATACACCGGTACGAAAAGGATGACCCCGATTCCATCGACCTGAGAAATATTGAGATAGCCACCCTGTTTCAAAGTCACGCAGATACACTCTGGTTAAACACTTCGCGCGGGATCATCATTTTTAATATTCCAACGGGTAAGTTCAGCAGGATTTTGTATAAACTGAAACCGGATTCCAGTCCGGAACCGTTTACCACTCGGCAGATTTCTCAAACCATACAGGACAAAAGCAGTTTGAAATGGTTTGCTACTTCCAAAGGATTGTATAGTTATAATCAGTCTGACCTGTCTTTAAAAAAGTATTTGCCAGACGCAAAAGACGGCAACAGTATCAGCTCTGCAAATATCAATTTCCTTGCAGAAGATTCGACGGGTGATATCTGGATAGCCACGGTGCCGAAGGGCCCGGGCATAAACCGGTTAAATAAAAGTACCGGCCGCTTCACACATTACCTGGATGAGATCTACACATTCACTTTATTTCAGGATGCGGAAAAAACGGTCTGGGCGGGAACCGCGCACGGCCTTTATAGATACGATCGGGCAAAAGATCTTTTTTTCCCTTTTTTTGACCCGCAGTCTGAGCTTGGCAGAACGGTGATCAATGGCATCCAGGAAGATGACTTAAAAAATTTGTGGGTTACCAGTGAATTTGCCGTTGTCAAATTAGACGCGGACCGGCTTCATTATTTTATTTATGGCAGAAAATATGGTCTGCGTACCAGTAATTTATCATTTGCAGGGATTTGTAAAACTTCTCATGGAGAAATTCTGATAGGAAGTAAGAAAGGATTCTATACTTTTTCTCCTACTGACACAACCGGAGACAGCAGGCCCCCGCGAATTGTGATCACCAATTTTTTTATCAATAACCAGCTGATTTTTTCCGGAAAGAGGAGTCCGCTGAGAATACCCATCGAAGAAACACAGGAGATCCATTTAGAATATAATCAGAATATTCTTTCATTCCGTTATGCAGTCATGGATTACCATGCGCCGGAAGCCATCCGGTACTATACCATGCTTGAAAATTATGATGATGTGTGGCGGGAGGTTATTGGGGACAAAATGGCCACTTTTATTAATGTACCGCCTGGGCAATATACTTTCCGCGTAAAATCATTTAATATCGACGGGATCAAATCAGAAAAAGCAATCAGTATCATCATCGATCCACCCTGGTGGAAAACCTGGTGGGCCTATGGATTCTATGGTTTGTTGGTTATTTTGTTTTCGTTTCTTATGAATCGTGTGCTCAGGGAACGCGCCGTCGCGCATGAGCGGCAAAAGGCGCAGGTGAAGGAGCTGGCGCAGGCAAAAGAAATCGAAAAAGCTTATACCGAATTAAAAGCAACGCAGGCGCAACTAATCCAGTCAGAAAAAATGGCGTCCCTGGGAGAACTCACCGCGGGTGTTGCACACGAGATTCAAAACCCCTTAAACTTTGTAAACAATTTCTCAGAGGTCAATAAAGAGTTGCTGGAGGAAATGAATGAAGAAATCGCAAAGGGAAATATGGACCAGGTAAGAGTTATTGCAAAAAGCATCACGGATAATGAGGAAAAGATCATGCACCATGGAAAGCGGGCAGATGCCATCGTCAAGGGCATGCTGCAGCACTCACGCGCCGGTAGCGGTCAGAAAGAACCAACCGGTCTCAATGCGCTCGTGGATGAATACCTCCGGCTCGCTTATTACGGCCTGCGAGCGAAGGACAAATCCTTCCAGGCGAAAATGATAACCGAATTTGATGAAACCATTGGCAACGTTGAAATGATTCCGCAGGATATGGGACGCGTGTTTTTAAATTTATTCAACAATGCGTTTTATGCCGTGTCCGAGCGTGCGAAGATGGCAGTCTCCGGATATGAGCCCACGATCTCAGTGACCACAAAAAGGCTGCAGGATAAAATTGAAATCTGTGTAAAGGATAACGGCATGGGCATTTCTCAAAAAGTGATTGACAAAATATTTCAACCGTTCTTCACTACAAAACCCACCGGTCAGGGAACCGGGTTAGGCCTGAGTATGAGTTATGATATTATAAAAGCCCATGGCGGCGAATGGAAAGTAGATGGCAATGAAGGATCGGGGGCGGAGTTCAGGGTTCTGATACCTTACAGTTAATCCAATATAATAATCAGAGATGAACAGCAGCCCGTTCGCTCTACTCAAATTTAAACACACGGTATGAATGAGGTTTCAATGCGACGGGATAAACATTTTCATCCGTAAGTTCCTGACCCCAGCCACCGGGAAACTTTCTTTCTGTTCCCTTGATCTTCTCATTGGAAAGCAGATCCGTCATTGATTTAAACGGACCGGCCGTTACGAGATGAACCTGAGCGGCGGTATCTGAAAATGATTCGACGATACAGGTATTGTTATCATATACAAAAATGCTGATGTTGCCCGGGCCTTCGAGGTGTACTTTCATTTTACTTCCCAGCACGGCTCTTATTTTATTAAGCGTTTTCGCCGGTAACTTATACAGATCGGCAAAATTATCGGGGATGGTCAGTACGACGAGTTTTCCTTTGCCATAAGATGCTTCCAGTAAAATGGGCCAGCCATTCGGTCCGTCGAGCGCGGATGATAATTCCCAGGCATCATTGGTCAGATAGGCAATCTGCGGTATCAGGATCGGTTCTGCAATCGTATCCATTCTGCCAAAGCCTGTTTTGAATGTTTTCACGAGGGCTTTGCGATCGGTGTACCTGATTTCGGCGATGTTCATGATGCCCTTGTCGCGCAAAGCATTTAGTAAACCGGAAGTGATCACGACCGTCTTGCCCGCACGAATCTGTTTTTCAATCTTGTCGGCGATCTGGTCGTCGAATTTGGCCTCTTCGGTCAGCAGGATCAGTGAATCGTCCGCCGGAAAATGGATCTGCTGATCCATGGGAATACCGGACTGTCCCAGAAAATTCTGTAAAAAATCTTCACCTGTTGCATTATAGGGGCGATAACTTTTGATGCCGACCGGTTTGCCCAGTTTGCCGAGGAACTGGTCGATCGTTTCGAACGTGTATCCCGCGGCGCGGGCATTGGTGGTCGGCGCTGCAGCGGTGCCGCCCAGGTAGTTCAGGGGCTTCATCATCTCGTCAAAATCAAAACTGGTTTTCTGTCCCTGCCAGGGCGCACGGTCTGCCGGAGTGATTTTTTGGGATAAATGACTGAAATCAAAAAGAGTGATTTCGGGTGCTTTGGCAAAAGCGGTGATCCATAACTGTTCCGCATAGCGGTCATAATGATCACTTGCAAACGGGTCTACCCATCCGCCGCCGTTGCCACCGGGCTTTATGTTTTCATAATACCTTAATACATTATAACCTGTGTAAGCCTGCAGGTGCTGGTCGCTGGATATCGCACTCCGGGTTTCGGTGCCGGTATATATTCCGTCAAAATATTTTGGCTCCTCTTCCAGGTTAAAACCCAGGCCCTGAAAATGTTCATACCAGTTTGGATATTTGATCACGATTTTCACTTTGGGATTCACTTTTTTGGCTGGCCCTACGACGAGTTCTTTGCCGGCGTCGGACATTAAACGAAGCCTGAAATCCGTCCAGCTTTTTGATCCTTTGTCGATGATGCTCTGTTCGGATTTGCAATTGGTGAAAAAGAAATCGTCGAGTATGAATTCATCAAAATTTCTGGCGGTATACTCCGAGAGCTCCTGTACTTTTTTTCTTTGTTCGGGGTCGCTGTAGCAATAGGTTTGAAAGCGATTGGGTTCGCTGATGGTAAACGTAATGCCGCCGGCTACGGTGATGCCGCGGTCCCTGAAAAACTTCTTGGCAATATCCAGTGTTTTCTGATCCACGATATGCAGGTCACGGTGTGTTTCCAGGTATACTTTATCCACTTTCAGCTGCCTGGAAATTTCATTCCAGATCGGCTTCAGGTAATTGGTCGTGTCGCCCATCTTCGCCACTTCATAGGCGCGGCAATAGATGGACACTTTAAAGTTCCTGTATTGCTGACTGTATCCTGAGAAAGAAAGCGATCCCAGCAGAAGCAGGATCAGGCAGGCTTTATTTTTTGTCATGTTGGTGTTGCGTTGTTCGGAGATTTTAAAGATACTGAATCGTACCTCTCGCGAATTATATTATCTTGGTTTTTTATAATCCGTTATGCAGGAATCGTATTCAATAACACAGGATCTTTCGTATTGGGAGTATGTCGGATTATCGCTTTATATGCTGCCCAAAAACAGGATATTTAGACGACTACTGATTTATATTTCATGCATTGGTATACTTGGTGCTGTATTAAGTATAGTCGGAGCCGGTGGAAAGGAAGTAGTTAGTGTAACATCTGTCCTGCTCCAGTTAATCGGACCGCCCATAACGATTATTATAATCTTCATCCTGCTGGCACTATTATTTGGACTCTTTATTTTTATATTTAAACGGGAGGTATTGAAGGGAGTGACTTTTAACTTTACCCAATGGGGTCTTGAAAGGATAGCAGCCAAATCTACAGCGTCTGTACCCTGGACGGATTTTCAGGACGCTAAGGAGACGAAAAATTTTATCCTGCTTTTCGTAAAAGAAAAAAACACAAATAATATTTACGCCATTAAAAAGGCAAGCATTGGCAGCTCAGTAGTTGAGGACGAATTGATAAAATTTATTGATAAGAACAGGCCATTGTAAACAACTTACTGACTTTCGGAAACATCCATTTTGGCCTCCTGTTCGATAAGCCAGTCCATGTCTTTTTTTAATTGCAGGGTCAGTTGCGGATCATAGCCGGGTTTTCCGGCTAATTCAATCTGGCGTTGATAGGATGCTTCAATCGCGCGTTTCCGGGCTTCAATAACAGAGGGGTCAAGGGGAGAGGACATGTCTGCAATATGAATTATTTTTTTGATATCGTCCGTATTTTTCGATGAATGAACGAAAAATTCACAGAATCCCCGGCAAGCGGCCCGGGAGTCCTGTTTTGCCGAATCGGGGAAGGCCGATACTGTAAATGCCGGAGAAATTCATTTTCAGCCATCACTGCCATTATTCTTCTGAAAGTGAATCTGAGTTAGTTTGTGATGACCCTCTCATTTTTTTAATCTTGAAATATAAACCGCATCATAGTTGCCGGCTGCATCTGCGTTTAACCCCACATCATCGAGCGAAGCGCTGTTACCATTAACGGCTGTGACTCTGCCGATCTGTATGGTTGCGCAGGCGTGCCCATTTAATTCCTGATCCCAGTAACGACCGGTTTTGTTGGTGGGTGAGCCGAGAATATAATCACCCACAAGCAGGCCCGCGCAATGAATGGTGCCGGTCCAGGTTGTTTTATTGATAGAGATATTGGGAATGAATCCAATATTCATCAATGTGTCCTTTGCGGTTGTATAAAAAAACCGCACATTTTCCAGTCTGGGCCTGGGGTAATGGTTTGTGGGAATTCCGTACAGTCCGTTGAGGATGGGTGGATTATTCAATGTCATATCCCTGAACATCACTTCTGTATTGCTCCAGTTCATGCGATGATTATAACTATCATCATAATACCGTATGCAGCCGCCATCGAAATTGGCATTGCCATAAAAAAGATAGTCGGCAGCCGGCATACCCGCACCGGTCAGAAAATCAATTTCACAGTCTCTGAAATTGGCGCCTGCACTTCCCTGAACCGTACCGATCCTGAATACAGATTCGCTATAAATGCGGCTGGCAGATAATGGGAACCTTGAATTTGTAATATAAAACAGCTGGTTACAGTTGCCTGCGATGTTCCAATTGTCACAGAAAATGGATCCTCCACCCGTACCTTTTCCGTAATGGAGGCCATCGACCACGGTATGACAGGAGGCCCAGATTTTAAGCCCTTCGATCTTAACTGTTTTGCTTTGATCCTGGCAAACAGCCATCGCAACCCGGCAGGCCTGAAACTGATCGTCGATGATGTTGATGATCTCTGCGTTTTGTGTAAATCCATTGGCAGATATAGCCATGCCCACCATCCATTGAATAATCCCGCAATTTCTGATCGTAACGTCAGACGTCCCGCCACGGGTACCACCCTGGTTGAGATTTGGATCAATGGAAATGCCCGCGTAGGGATTATTTCTGGTATCGGTAATCGATGGATCAATCCAGTCAGAAAATCTGAGTATACCTATGTTTTGATTGGTCACTCTGTAGGGCAACATATACTGACCCGTGATCGTAATGTTTTCAATGACTATTCCGCGTCCGAATTGCATACCTATTCCGTAACCGGATTTATACGTGCAAATGATATTCGAAAGGAAAGTTGCACTGGCTGACTTATTCGGAAGAATACCTCTCATATGAATGGTAAAATATTTGTTCACTCCATTCACGACATATTGCAGAAGCAATGGCCTGCTGATTAAGTAATTGCCGACGGGAACCACTAAAATGGCCGGATGTGTTATCACATAATCGCGCGCCGTTTCAAAAGCTACGATATCATCGTGCCTTCCATCACCCACAGCGCCAAACGCTTTTACACTTATTTCCGATAAAGAATTTTTGTTCGTATCAAGTACCGGTACCAACCGGGCTTTTTTAACAGGTTGAGATGAACCGGCCTGGGTTTTTATTTTTTGTGCTATGGCTGAGTGACATAATAGAATGAAGCAGGGCAATAGTATTTTCTTGCTGAGGTTATTCATTTACGGGAATCTTACGTTCAATTAATTATATACTGTCCAGCGACTCTTCGAATCCTCGCTTTAGGCCATTTATTGTAAATACGACATTAATTCCCTATATTTGGGTAAATTGTCGCTATGGATAAAGGACCCAAAAAGCTGCCTGGTACAGCCACTGGAACCAGGCACAAGTCAACGGAAGGTGTTACCGTGGCCGAAGATACCAATCATGCTGACTATCACAGAACATCCATAACGGACTGGCTGGCGATATCTGCGGCTGCTTCGAGATCCATTATGTCGGAATTTGATCTGATCAGGCTGAGCACCTCCGGGGTTACAAAAAATGCTATTCATAACCTGGCTTCCAGCATTGGAATAAGCCGCAAAGACATCGCCGAGGATATTTTTAATATTTCAGTGAAAACCCTGGAGCGCAAAGGCGTCCGGGTAAAATTGGATAAAAAAACTTCCTCCCATGCCGTGGAGATTGCAAAAGTTCTCCAGCATGCCTACGAAGTCTTCAGAGATAAGGACAAGCTGAAGCGCTGGCTGAACGCAGAGAATAAATCCCTGAATAATTTAAAACCGGTTGAATTATTTGATACGCTTTCCGGTTTGGTATTGGTAAATGATGTGTTGGGCAGGATAGAAGAGGGTGTTTATTCATAATCACGGATATGATTGTTTTCAGAATCGTTCAGGATAGATACCGTACCGGCGATCTCAGCGGAACAGGAGCATTTCGCTCGGGCGGCCGTTGGAACAGTAAGGGAACTTACATGCTGTATACCAGCGAAAACAGCTCCCTGGCATATCTCGAAAGTCTGGTCCATTTTGACAAGATGCTGATACCTCCGCAACTATTTATCACTGAGCTGGAGATTTCAGATGATTCACTGATCTATACCTTACCGGCGGGCGATTATCCCAAAAACTGGCGGAAAATTTCCCTGATTGAAAATCAGCAGATGGGCGACCGCTGGATGAATGAAAAAAGATGGCTGGGAATCCGGGTCAGGTCAGCTATTAACTTATTGGAATATAACATTCTTCTGAATCCTCTTTTCCCCAAATATCATGACATGATCAGGACCATTTCCGTGCGGGAAATTCCGGTTGACGAAAGGCTGGTTTAACCATAACTTCCGATACTTTCAGGGAAATATTTTAAAAGCAGATCATTTAATTCCCTGCGGAGATTATCCGGGCAATTCGTATTAAAAAGAAAATGAGGCGGATCGGTTTCAAAGTAATAACATTGGTTTGCGCTGAGCGGGCTTCCCTGTATATCCCTCCATTCTTTATTCAGGAGGTCAAGATCATCCCGTAGGCTGTCGATGGGGCGTTTGAGCAGGTCCATAAAAGGGGTTTTTTTTATGGATTCAAAAGGCATGCCCCGGGCAGGATTGCCTATTTTTAGAAAAGGTTAAATGAATATAAAACATGAATAGTGTAACGGTTTTCTGTGGTTCCAGTATGGGTTACGACGAAGTTTATAAGACTCAGGCGACTTTATTGGGTCAGGAATTGGCAAAAAGAAATATCCGGTTGATTTATGGCGGTGCAAATGTCGGCCTGATGGGCGCGGTCGCTGATGGAGTTTTACATGCCGGCGGAAAGGTAACAGGTGTATTGCCAAAATTTTTACAGGAAAAGGAAATCGCCCACAAATATTTAACGGAACTTATTCTTGTTAACAGTATGCATGAGCGAAAAATAAAAATGAACGAGTTGTCTGATGGCGTCATAGCATTGCCGGGTGGCTATGGAACGCTTGAGGAGTTTTTTGAAATGATAACCTGGGGACAACTCGGTCTGCATAAAAAACCAACGGCTATTCTTAACGTCAATGGTTTTTACGATAGTATTGGTGTGTTGACAAAAACCATGGTTGATAACGGCTTTCTGAAGGAATCAAATAGGGACATGCTTTTAATAAGCGATAACATCGAAGATCTTTTAAACACGATGTCTGGTTACAAAGCATCCGAAGTAACCAAATGGATTACCAAATGATTCCGATGCCACCGCTTCGATTTGGCCTGCCGGACTAATGAATGTGTGCAAGTTCCTGGATCTCTCCATTTCCAAACGACCAGTTTTCTTTCCCACCGTTTTCTACCAGCACGATGATCACATCATTGGAAGAGACATTTGTTTTCTGAGCAATGCCTTGCGCTATAGAAGCATATAAACCTTTCTTCTGTTCGGCATTCCGGCCTGATCCGGCAATAATCTGTACATAGACTATGTTTCCACTGTGCGAAATACCGAGATAATTTTCAGGGTAATATAACTGCGCGTTATCCAATTCTTCCAAAACGTGAAAATAATCGTCAGCCGGCACGTTGAAATGATCCATCAGGGATTGATGGACCACCTGCGAAATCGTTTTTTTGGACGCTGCAGGTAATGACCGCAGTAAACTGATTCTGACAAAGGGCATAACCGATATGTATTAAATGACCTGGGCGTTCAGGTATCGGTGAATAACATGCCTGTAGCTGTTTCCAATCGGTATACTTTCGCCGGCAGTGATAATATGATTGGAAACCACGCTGCTCAGGTGATGGGTATTCACAATAAAAGATACATGAACGCGCTTAAAATTTTCGGGAAGTGTGTTTTCCATTTCTTTCATTCTTTTATAGACCAGGACGCGCTTATCCCTTAATTGAATGCCGACATATTCCCGTTGTCCTTTAATGTACAATATGTCGTCATAATTAATCCGCATAATCTGGCCGTTCGTTTTTACCATCATATGTGAGGAATCATCGCAGTTACAATTTTCCGGAGGATTGTTTAGCCTGATCTTTTCCGCAGTCATCAGGAATCGTTGAAGGCTGAAAGGTTGAACCAGATAGTCGATGGTGTTAAACCGGAAACTGGTCAATGCATATTCCGTGTTTGGTGAAACAAATACAAAATGCTGATACTTCGGTAGTGATTCTGCCAGCCGGATACCCAGGGGTCCACGGGTATTGATATCCGTAAATACAATATCGGTTTTCACCACACGAAGAAAAGCAAGGGCCTCACCCGAATCCTCAAAATTTCCCTTCAACACGAGAAAAGAAACTTTGGAGATATCGTATTCCAGCTGCTCCCGGGTATCCGGATCTGCATGTACGATCACACAACTTATCTTTTTTACACTAATCATTTTACACCATTTAAAACAGTTTGGTTTGTAATGCCCGCCGATTGTGGTTGCATATGGAAGGCTATGCCGATACGTGTCCACGCATTGATAGAGATAATAGATGCAATGATCTGTGTCGTTGTGAGCTCGCCAAACAGGCTGATCGCTTTTTCGGTTAATGTTTCGCTGAGGCCATGATTGGCAATCAGTGTTACTTCTTCCGTCATTTGCAGGATCACCTGGTCCTTTTCGGAAAACCAGTTGGTTGCTTCCCGCCAGGCGCTAAGCACGGCGATACGGCTAATCTGTTCGCCGAGTTTGATGGCTTCTGCGGTATGCTTATTCAGACAATAGGCGCAGCCATTGATTTGAGCGGCCCTGATTTTTATGAGCTCTTTTTGTAATGGTTCAATCGCCGTCGACTCAAGAACTTCATCAAACTGTTGCAGTAATTTATAAGCCTCCGGAACTTGTTGCGCAAATTTTAATTTGTTTTTCATGTTCTTCTTTTTATGATACAATATTAATTCAGGTACCCGGGGTAATCAACCGGATTCTTGCTAATTATTCGTTGAAAATATTCTACAACCCGTTGAAAAAAAAATGCCGGGTTCTGCAAATCTGTTTTTTTTGTGCAGGATTTTAAAAATGTAATATATGAACACAATCAACCATCTTTCATCCGATGTCCTGATCACCGGGGGCACAGGACTGCTCGGATCTGCGGTATGCGGCTTATTTGAAGAGAATGGCATTCCTTACAAAATGAGTACACACCGGCGATGCGGCATGACGGATAATATGGTCTTTATGGATATGTCAACGGGACAAGGAGTTCATGAAGCACTCAAAGATGTAAAAGTGATTTTACATCTGGCGTCTGATAAGAAAAAGCCGGACAACGATATCACCGGTATTCATTACATGCTCGATGAATTGAAAAATCTTCAGCAGAACACGCATCTGATCTATATTTCCATCGTAGGCACCGACCGCATATCCATGCCTTATTTCAAACAAAAATGGGAGGTGGAAAAAATCATCCGGCAGTCATCGCAACCTTATACCATTTTACGCGCCACGCAGTTTCACAAATATGTTGAATCGATACTCAGTCAATTCCTGAAATGGAAAATATCTTTTCTTCCAAAAAAAATACCCATACAGCCGGTAGATGTGAATCCGGTGGCAGCCGCACTGGTGCGTTTATCACAGGAACAGCCCGCTAATAAAACCATACAATTGGGAGGGCCCGAAGTCCTGGAACTCGGTAATGCCGCTGAAGAGTGGCTGGAATTGCAGCATAAAAAGAAATGGATCATCAATATTCCGTTGTGGGGAGCCGCAGGAAAAAATCTGCGTCTGGGAGCACTCACCTGCCGGCAACGCGCTGATGACACGCTGAGCTGGACAGAATGGCTGCATCTGATATAAAAGCTATGAATCGTTTCTAAATCGATTTTTCAATCACAGAAATGGCCTTGTCCATTTCTTTTTCGTTTAATGAAGCGAAGCCGAGCCGTATGCCATTGTACTGCTGGTCATTCCCCAGATAGTAACTGCTTCCATTCAGGAAAATATTTTCAGCGGCTGCTTTTTCGATCAGACGGCCAAGCGATATGCTGGTATCGAAACGGGCCCACAAGGCGAGTCCACCATCGGGAAGTTTGCATTCCACCGCATCTTTCAACTTATTGCAAACCATTTCGTGCATAAGATCCCGCCGTCTCCTGTAAACAGTGAGTGATTTTTGAATATGACGGGTGATTTCACCGTCGCAGATGAGTTTTGCGATGGCCTCTTCCATGATGATATCGCCGCGAAGATCCATCATGCGCCGGTGGATAGTGGCTTCCCGGATAAAATTTTCAGCCGCAACGATATAGCCAATCCGGAAAGAAGGAGCCAGTAATTTTGTATAAGAGCCGATATAGATCACATTACCATGATGATTGGCGCTGGCCAGTGGAAGAACCGGTTTATGGCTATAGTGAAAATCATAATCGTAATCATCTTCAATCAGGGGTATATTGTATTGATTGATGATAGAGAGTAATAAACTTCGTCTCTCTGTACTCATCGTCACCGTCGTTGGATGATGATGGTGTGGTACGATATAGATGAGCCTGACATCCCTGAGCGGCACATTTTCTTCTATGAGTTCCACTGCCATACCATTTTCGTCGACAGGAATTTTAATCAGATTTGCCTGTAGTTTTTCAAACAGCTGGTTTACGATAAAATAATTGGGTTCGCTTACGATCACGGTATCACCGGGCTGAAGAATCAGCGAGGCGGCTATATAGATCGCCATTTGTGCACCACGGGTTAACAGAATATTATTTTCTTCAATATTCAATCCGCGGCTGTCGTTTAGAAATGCCCGGGTGGCTTCCTTCATGCCGGGTGATCCGCCCAGATCCCGCAGATACATGGCTTTTTTCAATTGCCTGTTTTCGAGTATACGTCTGTATTCACGGATGATCAAATCAACGGGTGCCAGGTCAATATCAGGAAATCCATCGTTTACGATCACTGAATTTTTTGTGACGGTATGGGAGAACGGAAAAGAAGGAGCAAAACGATGATGTTCAAAATTAAAACAGGCTTTATTGTTTTGAGTGGCATTCACTTCCGGTGTCTGGAAACGTGCATGGTGCAGGAGGGGAGGATCGGTGGCGACATTCATGCCTTTCCGGGGACTGCTCGTGATCCAGCTTTGCGCAAGCAATTCATCATAAGCGGCCGATACGGTATTGCGGTTTACGCCCAGTAATTGGGCCATGGAACGGCTTCCGGGAAGCGGAGCACCTGGCTGTATGGTACCCTCACGAATATGGCAGATAATACTGTCCGCAATCTGCCGGTATACCGGGACCTTATTGTTTTTTATTTCAATAATTGATTTAAAAGGTAGCATAGCTGCGTCTTTTATCCCCTGGCCTGCCCGGATATTGGTATCTGGACCAGTGCTCAAAATTAGGACCAATTTACCTTTGACAGGAGCAACCGGCGTTAAGATTTGAGAGGCGTTCGCTTATAGAGAGGGTGTTTTATTTTAACATTTCTTAAATGGCCTGCCATGAACGACACGACGCAAATAAATTATGAAAGAATTGAAAAAGCCATCCGGTTCCTGACGGCTAATTTCAGAACACAGCCCTCTCTGGAAAGAGTCGCCCGGGAAATACATTTGAGTCCTTTTCATTTCCAGCGTATTTTTTTGGACTGGGTCGGGATCACGCCCAAAAAATTCCTTCAATATCTGTCGGTGAATTTTCTGAAGGAAAAAATTGCCGAAACAAAAAATATGATGGCCGCCGCCGACCTGGCGGGTTTTGCCAGCCAGTCCGGTGTCTATGATCTTTTTGTCCATATGGAGGGCATGACACCTCAGGAATACAAGTCGCACGGCAAAGGCCTTACGATACAGTATGGTTATCATTCCAGTCCTTTCGGGATGGTTTTTATTGCGGTGGCCAACCGCGGGATCTGTGAACTGCATTTTGTACAGCAAGACCGGATGAAAGATCTGTTGAATGAATTTTCGGGCAGGTGGTCGCAGGCAAGGATTGTACATAAACCCGCGGTTACCCGCTCTTATATCGATGCCATGTTTCAAACCGGCCATGATAAGCCTGTGCAATGGTTACTGCAGAATACGCCTTTTCAATTAAAAGTATGGGAGGCGCTGATAAATATTCCTTCGTATAACATCAGCAGGAAAAATGACGAAGCGGAGAAATTTCTCAGAGGCCGGGTGCGCAGTCAGTGGCTGACGGACCGGACCATGGCAGGTGCGGCAGACTGGAAGAAGAAATCGCTGGCCATCGCCTGATGATTGAAAAATGAATCCTATGTGTTGAAGATATTTTGTACGACCTGAAACGATTATTTATTTGCATAGAGAAGAGAGGATTAAGAATTATTCAAATAAAAAAACAGCATCATGACAACAAAAAATGACAATAGCAGAAAAAAGATTGATGTGCTGGTAGCCGGAGCCGGTCCTACCGGCCTGGTGATAGCCACTGAATTGGCACGCCGCGGTGTATCCTTCAGAATAATCGATACCGAACGCGGACCGACGGATAAGTCAAAGGCCATTGGCATCCAGTCACGCACCATGGAAGTTTTTTATAATATGGGTCTGGCAGCGCAGTTTGAATCCAGGGGTTTGAAAATGAAAGCAGCTACGCTCTATGATGACGGGAAAAAAATCATGCGTGTGCCTTTCGAAGAACTGAACAACCGTTTTCCGTTTTTATTAATGATTCCGCAAACCGACACCGAACAAATATTGCTATCCGCGCTGGATCAATACGGAGCCGTTGTTGAAAGAGAGACCAGTTTGATTTCTTTTACACAGGACGAGAACCAGGTGACTGCTGAATTACAACATCACAACGGACAGGTTGAAACAGTGACAGCAAAATGGCTGGTCGGGTGTGATGGCGCGCACAGCACTGTTCGTCATCATCTGAATATTCCGTTCGAAGGAAGTACATATGAAGACGGTTTCCATCTCGCCGATGTTCAGGTGGACTGGTCACTGAGTCGTGATGAATTTCACCTGATGATCCATAAGGGCTGGTTGCTTGCAGCCTTTCCTCTACCGGGCAGCCCTAACCGCTTTCGTTTGCTGATCGACGCTCCGGCCGATCAGGCGGACAGGAACAAAACACCGCGTCTCGAGGAGATACAGGCCCTGGTTGACGAACGGAGCCATGTAAAAGCGGTTCTCAGTAATCCCAACTGGATGGCTAACTATCGTATCCACCGTCGCATCGTTTCACACCTCCGCGAAAATCGTGTTTTTCTGGCGGGTGATGCGGCACATATCCATAGTCCCGCTGCGGCTCAGGGAATGAATACCGGTATACAGGATGTTTTTAACCTCGCCTGGAAACTGGCACTGGTTGCCAATGGTCATTCTCCGGATTCCATATTGGATAGTTATAACGCGGAAAGGTATCCGGTTGAAAAAGATGTTCTTCAGCGGACAGATGTCCTGCTAAAAATGGTTCAGATAAAAAATCCGATCCTGATGAAAATACGTGATCTGGTTGCTCAGCTTGTGCTGGGATTCCACCCGGTTAACAAACGCCTGGTCAATCAGATATCCGAACTGGCTGTTGAATATCATAATAGTCCCATTGTGCGCGGCGTTCAGTCCAATACGGTATTAAGAGCAGGCCAAAGATTTCCGGATGCGATTTTCATTGACCGGACAACGGGGTCCGTGAAGAGAATATTTGAAATGCTTCAGGACGGAAAACACCTGTTGTTGTTTTTTGCAGGGAATAATGATGCTCAAAAAACGCTGCTGCAGATAACCGGTACAATAAAAAGCTACCCCGCAGGCCAGATAAATATCTGTCTGGTGTCTGTTGATAAGGATCAAAAGATTCCGGACGAGATAAAAAGGATCCCTGTTCTTTCACCTGTTGCAGATCCCGGAATGGATTATCTGTTTGACAATGACTTCTGGATTTGTCTGATAAGGCCGGATGGATATATTGGTTTTTCTGCAGGTGCCCGTCACGCGGCCGAAAAACTGGACGATTACCTGCCGGTCATTTTTAATAAAATAATCGTGAATGAAAAAAATCTGATCAGTAAATCGGCAGCCTATTTATCATAGGTAGCAACAATGTTCGGTCGGCGCACGAATGCGTGCGTCGACTTTTATAGTGTAAAGCGTCATTGAATCTATCAGCGTCAGGAAGTTCTTTGCCGAATTAATCTTTTACGAAAATAGAAGTGGCAATGGTCTCGTTAGTACCATCTGACAGTTTTACTTCGGTGCCGTTTTTCCAGTATACAGCAGATCTGGGCTGACCAGTGTTGTATTCATATCCGGCTACGTACACATCATTTCTATTAATACATATGGAACAGGCAAATGTATTTGCCGTGCTTCCAGTGAGTACGGTCTCCACGCCATTTTTCCAGTACACCGCATTATTGACCATTTGGTTGGTTGTTTCAACCATGCCGGCTACATATAAATCACTACCGGAAGTACATACAGCGCATACCTGTCCGTAATTATTATTGGGGGAGGTCAGGTCATATCCCGTATTCAGATCTGTAGCCACTCCTTTTGCCCAATAATTTAAATAAGGAAATGGAGAACCCGCATAGTTTACATAACCAACAACATACACTTCTCCGTTTAAAACAGAAATTCCGTTCACCCTCACATGTTGCGTCGGCACATTATAGCCGGTCAGCGACACGGCGCTCCCGTTCTTCCAGTAAACAGCATTATACCCGCGTGTGCCGGCGATGTATACATCGTTTCCGGAAACACAGACAGCACTGGCTGAACTGCCGGAGTCATACGTTTCTTCGAGAATTATTTCCACGCCATTTTTCCAGTAAACAGCCCAGGAGCTGTCGCTTCCGGCAATATAGGTGTCGCTTCCGGAAATACAAATCGAATTTGCTGTACCGTAGGCGGATTTTATCGGGAGTTTTATTTCCGTATTATTTTGCCAGTATACAGGAGTTCCGCTTTCCGGAGTTGATTCCGAACCGGCTATATACACATCACTACCAGATACGAAAATTGAATGGGCATACGCATCATTTGATCCGTTGGAAAGTATTGTTTCCTGACCATCCATCCAATATTTGGCTACGTGATTGGTTCCACTTGTCCCGCTGTATCCGGCAACCAGTACAATCGGTTTTCCTGAATGGCCGTCTTTGAAAATAGAACCGGGATCGCTTTTACAGGAACTGGTGGAAATTGCAACACCGATCAATAAACCTATGAGGGGTTTACCATCTAACATATTCGAGTACATAAAGGGCGTTTTATCGTTAATGGGTCCTGTTCATTTACATATTGAATTCATTTCCGAACCGGATATGGAGAATATGTAAAGGATATTGATGGAGTTGGCAATTGGTAGGAGTACTGGACAGGGGCTCAGTGCAGGCTTTGAAGTTAAGATTTTTTAATGGGATGATTTTTTTATTTTTTCAACATTGGGCTGTTCGCGAAAAGAAGTTCAAAATTATCCGGGTTGAAAATAATGTCGTTGTGCTGTCTCAGGCTGTGTATAAAAACCAAATGATGATTTTGTATCTCCGATGGCGTTACATCGGATTCTTCCGTTGTAAAGAATGGGATTTGTTCCTGCTTCAGCATCGTAATCATACGTACACTCTCGTCCTTTGGACCGTATCCATAATCAGTATACAGGTGGATAAACCGATGAGTTGTATCTGCTTTTATCCAATCCATAAATTTTTCGGTACCACCATAGAGTGCATCAAAAAGAACAACTTCATTTATTTCCATTCGACCGTTCTCAACAATATAAGATATGACTTCACCCCCTCCGCTGTGTCCGCCCAGCAGAATATGTCCGGATTCGCAATGCAACCCGATCATTTTTTTATTCTTTAATTCTTTTAAAACATCTGCGACCAGCGCGCTGAAAACGCCCGGCTTCTCCAGTTTGCCACCATAACTGTCGGCGGCATCTCTGGCCGCCTCCGGCAAGACCAAAACAGCATTCAATCCCGACACCATAAATTGTCTGGTCAGCTGATAGTATGCTGCAGCGGTATCAATATTATTATGCCAGCCATGAAACCAGAAAATCAGATCAACTTTGTTATCAGCATGCAGATTTTTTGGGGCAATGATCAGCACACTGCTGTCACTATAATGGCCGGCGGTGCTGTAAAAAACCTGATTCCCCACATGACCATTGGCTCTGCCAGGATCCGGGAATGGAGTATGCGCCGACTTCACGTGAAAAATAACGGCTCCGTTATCAGACTGTGCAAACAGGAAGGCATCAGAGTGTACTAATGACAGAAGCAAAATCGATGAAAAAACCAGACGCATACCCTAAATATATGATTCATTCTTTTCCTGTCAGCGGTAGCATCGGGAACGCTACTTTGGTAAGATCCATGATATTAGTATCTGGAAATCATAACGGGTTCTATTACTTCGGCGCGTCTGTGTGTAAGTTTTTTGTACCCGAGTAAGAGTTTACCGGCCCATTTACCAACCACGCTGTTGGAAACGGGCTCCAGCGCATGTTTTATTATATTAATGGGTTTAAGATTATGCATAAAAAGAGCAGCAGAATGCTCAATTTCCTCTTTTTGGGATATCAGCTTCCATTCAAGATCGGCGATGATCTTTTGCAGCTCCTCAACATTTTCAGGTTTCTGATACATCAGATTTATTTTAGAATTTTATGGATGAGGCCATTGGCCACGGGTCCTTTTATCCATTTTTTCCGCTGGATATATATAACAAGAAATACAAGTGCATATGCTCCGCCTACGATCAGAAATCCATAATAATATTCGCCCAATATCGTTCCGATCAATACGGCAAGCCCGACACTAACAAACCCTATCAAAAGAAATATGATAAAGATCTTCACAATCCAATAGATCATAGTCGATAGTACATCGGACGAAGAATGAATCGCTTTCAGTTTCGTCAATTCTATTTTCGTGTCCAGATATTCGCCTGAAGATTTGATCAGTGTTTCAATAGAACTCATGATAATTTATTATGCCTGAATTCGTTCAGTCATCCAGGACATGCGGAAAAAATAAAATACAAAAGGACAGTCAAATTAACGGGTCCATTCAGGAGATGATTCCAAATCATTCACCATACCCTGCGCTTTCGATTTTTCCCTGTTGAGCACATCCTTGCCCTTTTCTGCCAGATCTTTACCTTCTTTGGATAGTTTATCTTTATACTCATCAAATCCATCAGCCAGTTTTTTCCATGTATCAGATCCTTTGCCCGGAGCGACGAGTATACCAATTCCAATTCCCACAAGGAGTGTCAAAAATGTCTTATTCATAATAATGGTTTTAGTAAGTATTTCAATTAAAGTGCCATTACGGGAAATGCACAATTAAGACCAGACTGGTTCATGAACAAGGGCATAAAATACCCAGATTGAGCGTGCTGTACCGGGGATTCATCATCTGATCATTGCGACGGGGTTCATGGCCCGGGAATTGATCTAAGTATGAAAACAGTTCAATTATGAAAGGAATATTATTCGTTCTTCTCGCGGGAGTTGCCGTAGGAATGTTGCTGGCGCCGGATAAAGGCTCTGAAAGCTGGAAAAAAATGGTAGACGGTCTGGACGATGTAAAGAAAAAAACACTGGATGAAATAGATAGTTTAGTCTCCAAAGGCAAGGATCTGGCTTCAAAAGGTAAATCGGCTGCCAGAAATGCTTCCAGGGCCTGGTAGAAATTTGAGTTTTCTAAAGACTCCGTCACAGCCAATTAGTATTAGTATTTTGTGCCTGCAACCATGGATGATCCGTGGTTGTCGGGTTCAGATACGTCATTTCTAAAATGAAAAATAATACTATGTGGTCAACCGAATCGCTCTGGTTTGAAGTAGCCATTGTAAGCATTATATATGCCCTGGGCAATATACTTATGGGTCAGTTCGAAGAACAGACTCCCAAAATCCGGAGAGTCGCTAAATATATATTAACGCTGATTTTAGTATGCGGAATTTCCGTTTTCGCCGGAAGGACCATCGCGATGATTTTTTTGTCCCTGTTCATTATCCCGCTCATTTATGTACACGGTTATTTATTGCCAAGGAAAAAAGGTATCAATGGCTGGACCGGAGAGCCCAAAAGCAAGTACTATGAATTTCGAAAATGGGACAAGGATATATTTTCGAAATAGGAAACCATTCCCGCTTCTATAATTACTTAAGATGTACCTACCATCGTTCCTGGCGACCGTCCTTCTAAAAACCATAGGAATTTAAAGTAAAAAGGTTTTGCTTAGAATATTAAAATATTTCTGATGACAGGTAAACCGAAACGGTATTTGTTGATAGGCCTGATAATTTTTCTATCTCAAAATATATACGCCAATCTTCCGGGGGTAGAGAATTCTTACCGGTATTCCGTCGATCTCCTGAACATACAGAACAACGAGATCACTGTAAATCTGGTGACCCCAAAAATGACGGGTACAACGGCCATATTTGCTTTCCCGAAAATTATCCCGGGCACATATCGCATATCAGACTATGGAAAATTTATTTCGAATCTAAAGGCTTTTGACGGAGCGGGTAAAGCAGTTGGTCGTCAAAAGGCTTAATGATAATCAATGGGAAATCGCCAATGCAAAACAGGTCAGGAAGATATCTTACACCGTTCATGATATATTTAATTCAAATCTCCAGAATGCGATCTTCCCGATGGCTGCAACGGATATAGAAGATAAAGATATCGTTGTAAATACATTTGGTTTCTTTGGATTCTTTGAAGGCATGACGCGCCTTCCCTTTACCCTTACTTTTATAAGAAAACCCGGATTTTATGCTTCCACCAGTCTGATTCCAACAGCTCGTAAGGGGAATACGGATGAATTCAAAGTAAAGAATGTAGATGATTTGTATGACGCACCCATCTTATATTCTGTACCCGATACGGCAACACTAAAAGTTGGAAAAACAGACATTTTAATTTCGGTTTATTCGCCCAACCAAAAAATTCACGCGAGCCAGATTGCCGGATGGATGCATGATTACTTATTTGCAACGGCACGTTTCCTGGGTGGGGAATTACCGGCAAACCGATATGCGTTTCTGTACTATTTCCGCGACCCGGCCGTGAAGCAGAATTTCCCATTGGGTCTGGGTGGTGCTTTGGAGCATAATACATCCTCCTTTTACTATCTCTATGAAGTACCTCAACAGCTTACAAGGGAAGCGCTCGTTGATGTTTCTTCTCATGAATTTTTCCACATCATTACCCCGCTCAATATCGCGTCAAAGGAAGTCAGGGAGTTCAACTGGGATACGCCGGTCATGTCAAAACATTTGTGGCTGTATGAAGGGGTAACCGAATATTCGGCCCACCATGTTCAGGTGATGACAGGATTGAATACAGTTCCTGTTTTTCTTCAAAAAATGTCGGACAAGATTACCAATTCAAGAACCAAATTCAACGACAGTCTGTCTTTTACCGAGCTCAGCAAACACAGTACAGATCTGGACAGCAACGAATATGTGAATGTTTACCAGAAAGGTGCATTGATCGCTTCGTGCCTTGATCTGTACCTTCTTCAGTTATCGGGAACCAAAATGGATTTGCGTAAGCTGATGGATGAATTGAAAAAAAAATATGGTAAGGAGCGATATTTTGAGGACGATAGTCTATTCGATATTATTACCAGGATGACCTATCCTCAGGTGCGGGGATTTTTCTCAAAATATGTGGAAGGGGGAACACCCATTCCCTATGAATACTTTTTTGGTCTGGCGGGTGTAAAATATACGCCCGCAATGATTGTAAACGGTTTCGGAATCGGACGTGTGGCGATGACGGTGGGCGATGGCAATCATTTAATGGTTGTCGATACCAGTAATATGAATCTTCTGGGTAAAAAGATGGGCTATCAGATCGGAGATTTGATATATAGTATTAATGGTGTTGAAGTAAATGCCGGAAATTTTCAGGTTAGAAAAAAGGAAATAGGAGATACCATAAAAGAGAGTGATCCGCTGGAGTTAAAAGTCGGACGAAAGAATTCCGCAGGGGCAGTGGACACCGTAATACTCAAAACGCAATATATGCCGATGCCGGTTGCTGTTCCTGGTAAACTGGAACTCCTGCCTGATGCAACGCCTGAACAGCTGGCTGTCCGGAACGCCTGGCTGGTTCTTAAGAATTAAATCATTCCGTCCTCAGGCTTTTTATTGGATTCGCTAAAGCTGCATGGATGGCACGATGCGCCACCGTGGGCCAGGCAATCAGGATGGAACATCCGATGGCGAGTAAAAATATGAATGCACTGAAAAAATACCGCGGTTGCGGGTTTGATTTCATACAGGTATTTTTTTGTCAGTACATTTAAAAGGCCTGCCTGTCCCACCAAATAATGCGACATATGCCGTTCATAATCGTCGAGTGGTATATGAAGCCAGGGATTATCGTCCAATTCAATTTGCTTGAATTTTATTGTCCTTTCGCTTTTCTGTCGGCCGGGCAAAGATCCGGATCATAGTGTTTAAATCAGGTCTGCCCGTAGTACAAATTATTATCAACAAAGCCAATACATAAGGATTTATAGCGTTATTTTTAAACTGGTTACACAGGTGAATTTCACCCTCAACAAAATCATGGAACTCGTATTTATTTTGATCGTTTTGGCCCTGTTTCTGCTGGGTTTCGCCTTGCTGATCGTGCTGTACAAATGGCTTTTAAGACGTGGTTTTCGCAAACTGGCGCTCCTTTTTCCGGCGATGATCATCGTCGTCGTCGGTTATGGTGCCTATGTATCATTGGTCCCGCGTGATAGTTTTTATAAAGAAGACTTTGAAAAATATTCCGGTGTCCCGTTTCCGCCTTCCGGTAAAATTATTAAGAAGTATGCTACGTATCCGGATTTACAGGGCGATTACATTTCGGTGGCATTCATCAAACTTTCATTTGCGGATTACCAGTATTTAAAAGAAGAATTAAACCACAGCAGCACTTCTGCGGTAGACACTGCCGGATATCCTTTTCTTGAACATACTCTTAAATTTCTCGGCGATTCGACACATGGAGAGAATAGAAACTTCGCAATCATTTACAGGGCTGGTAAATCTGTTATCGGTTTTTATAAAGATGGCAATACCATTTTATTTGAAAAAGGAATAAAATGACACATAACCGGATTCGTTCGTCTTTCACCCTGACCCAAACATCCTGACAATGATCAAATGAATTCTGACTATATTTTAAATGGTGATTCTCAGGGTATCTTTTAATAGGGCCCTGCCATTGTAAAAGATCAGTTGACCAGGTGGTATAATTAATGTACAGTTATTATAAACGCATGATTTACCTCTGGTCAGATTCATTGCCAGGGATAGTTTTGAAACCGTGGCAGCAGTAAATGATTTGGTGTCAATAAATGTTTTATTTCCTTCATCATACATCGTGAGTGAATTGATAACAGCTGAATTGCCGGGGTATACACTTAATTGCAGACTGTCGATATCTATGGTTGAACCCGGGCAGCAGGTAATATAGATGTATAACATATCTATTTTGCCATGACTGGGAACACATGAAAGTTGGATTTTGCCATTTTCTGATTCCAGTTCATACTGATCCTTATTATTGATCGTGCCATGCACTTTTTTTGACCAGTCACAGCTATTTAATCCGCCTACAATAAATAAAATCAGGATGGCTTTTACCCATCTGCAAAGAACCATTGAAACAGGAAGTTGACTCATACAATGATATTCTTCTGAAGAAACAAAGCCGCTGTTTTCATAGAATGGAGATACATCTCATTTATAGACCATCCCATATTTTTCGGCGATGGAAATAATTTCCCGGGTCGCTTTTGGTTTGAAAGGCAACCCTTTCGCCGTGCCAATTTGCCTGAAAAAATCTTCAAATCCGGCGGGCGAATAACCAAATGTAAAAATGAGCAATTCGGAACTATTGTTTGTTATGCTGTGCCAGGTAGCGCGGGGTACCCATCCGGACGTTCCGGCTTTAACCGGGAATTCCACGGCATCTATTTCAATGGTTCCGCTCCCCTTATGAAATATGAAAAATTCATCTTCATGAAGATGTTTATGAACAGGAATTTTACCATCGGGTTGAATTTCTTCTGTACAAAGTGAAATGGTATCAACCGAATCCTGCTTTTTAGAAACCCGTATGGTGATCGGAGTGTTTTCCCTTACGAAAAAAGTTTCTCCATCTTCCGGTTGACTAACCACCGCTTTTTTGCCATCGGATTCCATTGATTCCGATATAATCGAAGGCATTAAGGGAGTTAAAAATCCCAATGAAGAAAGCTGGATAAATTCTCTTCTGTTTTTCTTCATAATTATTGATATTTTAATTCCATGCAACAATTGATCAAGCCAGATCGTCCTTCATTTTCGGGATGGGTATCCTTCAGGATGTCTTATGAAGATAGTGCTTCATAAATGAACGCATCCTGTTTCAAATCCGAACAGTATGGATACCCTTTCCAATAATACAATACTATGACAATCAAATAAATGCCGTTCCGGTATCTTTTTGGCTTTAAACTGTGTCGGTCATCAACGAATAAACCAATAGCATGCTCAAGAACTATTTTAAAACAGCCCTCCGCAATCTCTGGAAGAATAAGACTTTTAGTTTTCTGAATATCGCGGGGCTCGCCATTGGCATTACTTCTGCCGCGCTGATCTTTCTTTGGGTGGAAGATGAATTGACTTTCAATCATCATTTTGTCAGGAGAGATTTTATCTACCGTGTCATGGAAAACCAGCAGGATGGTGGTAAAATCAGTACTTCGGGTTCAACGCCCGGACCGATGGCAGAGGCTGTCAAAACGGACATTCCGGGTGTAAAAAATGCCGGCCGCCTGAGTTGGACAATGGATGAATTAATGGTATTGGGCGACAAATCCATCAAGGAGTCAGGGGCTTATGTTGATCCTGCGGTCTTATCTATGATGACACTTCCTTTTACTTTTGGCGATCCCGCAAGCGCATTTAAGGAATTACAATCGGTGGTCATTAGTGAAACGTTATCCAGGAAATTTTTTGGCAATGAAAACCCCATTGGCAAAACTTTAAAAATGAATATAAACGGGGCCTATAGCGTCGACGGTTTGTATACGATAACGGGTGTTTATAAAGACTTTCCTCAAAATTCATCTTACAGGTTCCAGTGGATGTCTCCCTATGTGGTTTTCGAAAATAAAAATGAGTGGATCAAGCCATGGGATAATAATCTTACGGAAACGCTGGTTGAACTAAATCCTTCTGCCGATCCGGCGGCGGTCAATCAGAAACTGGCCGGCTATCTGACCAGTAAAAAGGGTACACCGTCGGCTCAGTGTCTGTTGCTTTCCATGAATGACTGGCACTTGCGGGATCATTTCACGGACGGAAAACAGGACGGAGGAAATATCAAATATGTAAAACTATTTTCTCTGATCGCCACCATCATCCTGTTGATTGCCTGCATCAATTTTATGAACCTGTCAACCGCACTTTCCGAACACAGAGCCCGGGAAGTAGGTGTGCGTAAAGTGATGGGCGCAGGCAGGGGCAGTCTGATTACACAATTTTTCGGCGAAGCCATTGTCATGTCTTTTGCAGCGGTTATTCTGGCCGGTATTATGATTTACCTGTTGATGCCGTCATATAGTCAACTGGTAAAGAAACCACTTGAAACCGGCCTCTTCAGTATACTACATCTGGGTTGTCTGTTGAGCGTTGGCCTGATGACCGGTCTGATAGCCGGAAGTTATCCGGCGTTTTATCTGTCTTCATTCAATCCGATTAAAGTGCTG
Source organism: uncultured Bacteroidota bacterium (assembly GCA_963759335.1). GTDB lineage: Bacteria > Bacteroidota > Bacteroidia > Chitinophagales > Chitinophagaceae > Puia. The sequence goes on along the minus strand of CAVWYU010000010.1, from coordinate 161,093 downwards.
AAAGGGATCAAAATAAAAACGGATGCGGGTGTTGTTTTCATCAGAAGAGGGCTCGTAATCGGTCAGTTTGCCATTTCGATTATACTTATCATTTGCACTACAATCATTTATCAGCAGATCCAACATATCAAACAACGGGATCTGGGTTATAATAAGGACAATGTGCTGTATATGGATTTACAGGGGAATGTGAAAAATCATTTCAGGGAAGTTCGTGATGAATTACTGGCTACGGGGTATGTCGAAAATGCCGCCATGAGTCTTCATGATCCTTTACATATTTATAGTTTTACCAGTTCATTTTCATGGTCCGGCAAAGATCCGAACAGCAAACCATCAGTCTATTCGAATATGGTGAGTCCGGAGTTTGTTTCCCTGATGCACATGAAGATCATGGAAGGAAGAGATTTTTATCCGACTCCCGGAGCCGACAGTGGTCATGTTATCATCAACCAAAGTATGGCCAGACTAATGGGAAAAGAAGGCAGGCCCGGCAGTATTATTTCTAATGGCTCAAATAAATTTCTGGTGGTAGGGATCATGAACGATATAGTATACAATGATGTGTACGCCTCCGGCTCACCGTTGATCCTTGGCTGCAATGCCAAAGGCGCCACCACGCTTACGATACGCATCAAGCCGAATGTTGATCTGGCAGAAGCGCTGGCAAAAACGGAAGCCGTATTTAAAGTAAATAATCCGGGTTATCCATTCGAATTTAAATTCCTGGATGAAGAGTTTGACCGATTGTTTTCTACAGAAACGCTGATCGGTAAACTGGCTGGTATATTTTCCGTGCTGGCTATTTTTATTTCCTGTCTTGGTTTATTTGGACTGGCCGCCTATACGGCAGAACACCGCAGAAAAGAAATCGGGATACGCAAAGTACTGGGTGCTTCTACGCAGGGACTGGCTGCTTTGTTATCCAAAGAATTCCTGAAACTGGTTGCCTTGTCCTGCATCATGGCCTTTCCCATTTCGTGGTGGGCCATGCACAACTGGTTACAGGATTATCAATATCGCACGACCATTCACTGGTGGATTTTTGCAATAGCCGGTATTGTTTCGCTGACCATCGCGTTGATTACCGTAAGTTTTCAGGCCATTAAAGTGGCTATCAGAAACCCTGTAAAAAGTCTTCGGTCAGAATGATTTTGTCCGCTGAAACATCTTGTGTTGACAGGTAATTATTTCTTTCAATCTTTTTCTATTTGGATTGACAGGGATTATACAATTAAAAATTGAATTAGAAAGGGTGTTTTCACCTTTTTTTGAACCCAATAGCCAGTTATTTTTACCGGATGAGTGAAAAAAGATTCTATCCGATTTTTTTAGCCGCCATTTCCGAAACCCCTGTCAAAATAAAATTAATAAGGGACCAGTTTGATTACGACGCTTTTTATGAGAGGTTCAGGGATAAGGTGGGCACATTGATCATAGAAGTGAAGACCCTGGAAGCCGTATACCTTGAGAGAAGATCAAAGTTTGATCCCGAAATAAATGAGCATTCCTATTTGTCGCCCCGGGATCCTGAATAAAAACAATCTGTCTTTTAAAATAGACCCGGCTTTGATTCTTATTATTATTTGTTGTTAACTTCATTACCTCCCTCGATTCCCTATGTTCATGTTACCATGTCAAAGTTCTACGAAGATTTGAAGGGATAAGACCGGAAATTTTTCCTGTGTGATCTTGTTGTGGATGCCGGCCTGAAATGATTCACTCGTCAGATTTGCTTTTCACAACAGGGCTCGTAAAAAAAACGATTCCAAACAGAATGGCAAATACTATATACAAAATCACAGCAATCCAGATATATAGGTTAGCGGGACTTCGGGTTTCAAATTTCAACAGGGCCAACCCGACAATAACAAAGTGACTGAAATTTCCAATGGTAACCGGCCTGCTATAGATTCCACCTGTTAAATTCGCTTTTGCGGCCCAGTTCAACATGGCGAAACTGAAATAAAGCCCCCCTAAAACCTGTAATAAAAGAATATTCGTATCTGCCATATTGAAAAAGCCGGCAAATTCCTGCGGAAGGAAAGTAAGGATAATGCCTGCTATCCCCATTACGATTGCACTTAAAGACATGAGTAGTTTTGTATTCATCCCGGGTCAGGTTATGATTTCAGGTGAAGATAGCGTTGGTGACAGAAATAAAGAAGTTATCCATTGAATTCTCCGAAATGCCAGAGAACGCCGGATGGATCATGTAAAAAACATTCACGTCCCCAGCTTTCTTCTCTGATGGAAGTCAGCTTTACACTTTTATATTTTTGATCCAGCTCCAGATTTTTTAATTCCAGCCAGTATCTTTTCACATCATCTACTTCCAGAAATATCATGGTATTATGGATCCAGTCTTTGACGTATGCATCCTGCAAATAAAATCCAAGCTGATCTGTGACCCGGATATAGGACATGTTTTTGGAAATGTATGATTCTTCGAATCCGAGATCTTTATAGAACTGCCTGGATTCGTCGTAATTCAATGCACCAATAAATGCCCTGATTGATTTGGCAACGTGTTTCATGAATATGTTTTGATCTTTTAGATTTTGTCCCCTAAGTTAGTTCTGAAAAACAGGAAACCCTGCTTTTAATAAGCAGGGTTTTTATGATCATTGTTCTGACCGTACCTTCTGTTGTTAAAATTGAAAATAGATAAATGAATCGCTGCTTTTCTGGCTCAGCACCAGTAAAATCACCATCACGGCCCAAACAATTCCAAGCAATTTCCAGTTTAGCTTTTTAATTAGATCTGCTACGGACGACTGGCGCATCAGCCAATGGGTTCCCACAAGTGCTACCGTGATGACAGACACTTTGATAATGTCAAGTGTTGGCAACAAAGCAACGCCATTTTTTACGCTGCCGAACATGGATGACAGTAATCGCCATGCCGTACCGAAATCAGCAGAACGGAAAAATACCCAGGCAATCGTGACAAAGAAAAATACGAATAACATTTTTACAAACCGCTGCGTACCCAACGCTGTGACAAAGGATGGAACCATAGAAGCCCTGGCTGCCTGTTTCCCTTCTGCAGGGATATAAATGGAAGTTTGTAATTGACCCTTTGTTCTGATCTGCTGGATCCATCTTTCTGCACATAAATAAGTTCCGTGCAAAGCACCCCAGACAACAAATGTCCAGGAGGCACCATGCCAAAGGCCACCCAGCAACATTGTCAGCATCAGATTCACATATGTTCTTACTGAACCTTTGCGGTTACCACCCAGGGGTATGTATAAATAATCACGCAGCCATGCGGAGAGTGTCATATGCCATCTGCGCCAGAAATCGGAGAAGCCACTCGCTCCATACGGAAACCTGAAGTTTTGCGGAAGAGTAAATCCGAGACACATAGCCACACCGATGGCACAGGTGGAATAGCCGGCGAAATCAAAAAATATTTGTCCTGAGAAAGCCAGTACACCCATCCAGGCATCGAGAGGTAACAGATTGCTTTTAGCGGTAAACACTGTATCAGCGGGGCCGGCTAAAAAAGTATCAGCCATTACCACTTTCATAAACAAACCCAGGGAAAGTAAAAACAGACCGGTGAGTAATTGCTGTTTGGTAGCTTGTTTGGGTGTTTGAAATTGCGGCACCAGTTGATTAGGCCTTACAATGGGTCCGGCTACCAGATGCGGGAAGAAAGTAACGAAGAGTGAAAAATCGAGCATTGACTTTACCGGTTCAGATTCTTTTTTATACATGTCGATCGTATAGCACAAGGTGGTAAATGTGTAAAAAGAAATACCGGCAGGAAGAATAATACCCGGATTAGCAGGATGATAATTTACTCCCAGCGCATTCACGATGGTTACAAAATTATCCAGCAGGAAACCGCCATACTTGAAGAAGGAAAGCATGCCGAGATTGCCTATCAAACTGATTACCAGCAGTAATTTTTTCTTTCGTTTATTGTCTTCCTTATATAAAGCCCTTCCGACAAAAAAATCCACAGTCGTAGAAAGCCAAAGCAATAGAACAAAGGGTGGGTTCCAGGCGGCATAAAAAATATAACTCGCAATTAAGAGATTGATCTTTTTTACTTTCCATGCAAAGCGCATGCTGTGCAGGATCAGTATGATGATAAAAAATACAATGAAAGTATATGAGTTGAATAACATGAGGTGTTTTTTTAGTTGGTTATAGTATTTTGAGTGACTTCATTGGTGGAAAACCAGCCCCTTTGCTCCAGGCTCTGCACCAGCTGTTTGGTATAGATGACCGCATCTTTTGGTGCGAGATGAGACCATTCCGGACAGGTAAGAACTTTTGTCACCGGATTATCCTGGTAATGGATGCCTTCGGTTTTTGTAAATGTTACCAGCTGCTTCCAATATTTTTCTGTAGGATATTTATGCGCTTCTCCCATGGCAAACGGACCGCTGGAAGGTGTGCGGGTAAGAATCACTTTACCGCCGCGGCTTCTGATCTTATCGATATTCGTCTTTACTTCCCGGAGGATTTGGGCCAGTTCATTTCCGTCGACTGCAGGTGTCGGGTCTGCTCCCAGCATGGCCCAGATTCCTGTCACACCTTTTATATCATTTGTGTCTTTCAGGAATATTTCAGGCATGTATGTCTGCCTGTTGTAGTTTGTCCATGAAAACGATTTTGGAAAAGAAGGAAAAACGAAAACGCCGGGCCGGTTTTGAATGGGAATTTCGTTTGACAATGAACTGAGTGAGAATCTGCTTTCTTCCAGGAAAGCGAATTTTGATTCCAGGGCAAAATCAACTATAGAACTTAATTTTTCTGCTGGTGTTTGCTTCTTAAAGAACCCGATTGCTTCTGCAGATGATTTATTGACAAACGGAGCGTTGGAAAAAAACAATACTTCGGTCACGTCCATCACCAATTTGCCATTGAAGTTTTTGTCATTGGCTAAATCCTCCAGCAATAATCGCGGAGAGGTTCCCACCAAAGCCAGCTGCACTGCTTTTTCACCGGTCATGGATTCCCAGGTCGGAATGTCCAGATCGAATTTTATCCGGGAAGAACCAATGAAAACGGTTGCTTTTTCCTTTGACTGATAAACTTCATGTCTTTTATTGGCCCATAGTACTTTATCGTCGTTGTAAGTCGCCACATAACCTTTGCTGCGCCAGTACCCTTCCCAGCCAATGATAAATGTGGTCACTAAAGCCAGGCCCAATAGACCTGCCTTCATGAGTTTTTTTGTTTGCATTATTTTTGTTTTTTTAATTATTTGAAATGCAATCCGGGATTTGCTTGCAAAATCAAAGATGTACCATTTCCTGTCTCACGTCAATACAGGTAAGTGTTACCTGTAGGTTTGATTTGATCAACCGGTGAAAAAGATGGATGAATTGAAAGCACGGTGGTCGTGGTTCGATGACGGTTTTCCGTTGACCGATGATGATTAATGTTGAACGGTATGGTGAATGCGGGTCGGTTTAACCAGTCAGAAAGTAGAAATTATTAAAATCGATTTACAGTAAGATCATAAAGAAGCCAGGTAATCATAGCTCAGCTTCAATGCTTTTTGTGGTTCATTCACCATATCCTGTTCAACAATAAAATGTTTCACACCGTTTTCCTTTGCCCTGGTAATAATTGATTTCAGGTCGAGCACCCCGCTTCCGGCCGTGGTCATGTCGGGAAACAATTCTATCCATTGATTGGAGTCGCCGCCATCCCCTGAAAAATGCATTTTCTTTTTCATATCCTTCACGTGCATGAGAGGGTAACGGTTTTTGTATTTTCCTAACAAGGTCAGCGGATCTGCGCCGCCTGCTGTCGTCCAGAAAATATCCATTTCAAAGAAAACCAGCGAGGGATCCGTGTTGGCAAATATCAGTTCCACCGGAATTTGCCCGTCTATTGCCTTCCAGCCATAACCGTGGTTATGATAGGCAAACCGGATACCCTCCTTTTTTGCGGATTCTCCGATCTTATTAAAAACCTCCGCCATTTTTTTATAATCATCCAGGGTCTTTCTATTCTCAGCGGGAATAAGGGGAAGTACGACATACGTATTTCCCAATACCTGGGCCGCCTCACCCAGTTTATTCATTCTTGTTTGTAAAGTGTCCAGGTCGGTATGGATGGAGGGAACTGAAAGGCCATTATCATGCAGCAGCTTTTTCATTTCAACGGCGCTATGTCCGAAATAACCACTTCCTTTAAAGCCGAGAGAAGGTGTAACCGAGTTCCAGCGTTCTATAGCAGAAGGACTGCTGAAAGGATATGGACCATATAATTCAACTTCTTTATATCCTATTTTCGATAACATTTCCAGTGAGGCCGGCAAATCATTATCCAGCATTTTTGGCAGGGAGAAAAACTGGATGCCTATCTTATCCAGCAGAGGACTGGTTTTAAAAACTTCTGAAGAAAATAAAAGGGCTGAAGCAGAAGCTTTCACCGAATGGCTTATGAATTGTCTTCTTTGCATACGGTCGAATTTTAAATTTAAAAAATGATCGTCATCTAAAATTATATGAATGACAGCCTTTATCCTATTTCCTTGCGTTGTAATACAATCCGGCGGCACCCAGTATGCCGCTGTTTTCAAGCCCGGATATTTCGATCCGGAATTTTGCGAGGGATTTGGTATAGGCAAAGCTGTTGATTCGCTCCCACATCGTCCGGCTGAAAAAAGGATAGGCATGACGCACCGATCCGCCGAATATGATCAGTGAGGTATCGTACGTGTACATAATCATTTTTATCGCATTGCCTAAATGCAAACCCATTTCCGCATACCATTGCTGTGCCTGGAGATCGCCGGTCTTTGCTTTATCAAAAACGACCTGACCATCGGTGTTATAAACATTCTGGAAGTATTGCCCGCTGCAATAATATTCAAAACAATGATCCAGGTAGTCCACCATACCAAATTCACCGGCACCACAGTTGGGTCCTGCATATAAACGGTGATTGATGATGATGCCCGCACCCATTCCGGTACCAATGGCCAGTCCAACGAGGTTGTCCATGCCATTTCCCTTGCCGAAATAATATTCACCCAGCACAAAGCAATTGGCGTCGTTGTTTACGAATACGGGAACATGATATCGTTCTTCCAAAATAAATTTCAAATGCACTTCTTTCCACGAAGGGATGTATTGCACATCGTACACGATGCCCTGATCAACATCCACGACGCTGGGTACACCAATGCCGATAGCGACGACTTCTTTATCCATCAGGAGATCAACGATCGAGTAAATATCTTCCAGCACTTCTTCCACAGTACCCGCACTTTGAATGCGACGCGAATGAATCTGCGATAGCCGGTTGCCATGAACCAGACCACCGCGGATATTACTGGCGCCGAGATCCAGGCCAATTACTTTATGGTCATCCATAAATCGGTCTATTGATTGGTTTGCATTTTTTTATTTCGCAACTGAATCGTTTTGTTCATGATGGTCGGTCTGGCCCAGAAACCTACGCTCAGGATAAATCCCATCGTCAGGTAAAGAAAACACATGCCGTATCGCAAACCGATATGATCGCCCAGCCACCCGACAATGAGTGGCACGATCGCACCGCCAATGATGCCCGTGACCAGGATGCCTGAGAATGAACCGTGGTGTTCATCCATTGAATTCAATGCCAGGGAAAAAATGATGGGATACATCACGGAGGCAAAGAAACCGACCAGCGGAAAGGCGACCAGCGCTGTCCGTCCGCTGCCAAAGAGGGCAGCACTCAAACAGATAATCGCCAGTATCGAAAATATAACCAGCACCCGCCGGCTGTCCATGAGTTTTACAAACAGAAGTCCGACTACTCCACCTGCAGTCATCAGTCCCCAAAAATAAGCGACTGTTTCAGCACCTGTTTTCTGGGCGTCATAACCATGATACGTAGATAGAAACTGGGAGATCCAGTTGGCTATCCCCTGTTCAGTTCCGACATAACAGATCATGGCAATAAAAAAAAGAACGACCACTCTTTTTTTAAACAGCTGTATATAGATATTAAATGCTCCGGGTTTTTCATCCGTTTGCAATTCCACCTTTGGAAAACGGGATGCCAGCAAAATGACGATCATACACAAGCATATAACCGTAAAAAGCCAGTACATCGATATCCAGGGCAAATCTGCCGGAACGGCCTGACGCAGGAATGTGTAAAACGTGCCGGCTGAATTATTTTGTTTCAGGTTGATCACAATATTTGAATACACGAGCGGACTGATAAAAGAGGCGAGTCCGAATATGAGCTGTGCCAGGATAGAATAGAAAGCATAATTCTCTTCACCTCCCGAGGTGCGCAGCAACGGATTGATCACCACCTGCAGCATCGCCATGCCGCAACCGATCAGGAACAGGGATCCCAGGGCCGAGAGATAATTCGGAAATATCGCCAGGATCAGCGAGCCGGCGAAAGGCGACAACGAAGGCCGCCACCATGATTTTCTTTTCATTGAATTTTTCAATGAGCATACCTGCGGGGATGGACATCACACCGTAAGCAATAAAAAAAGCAAAGGGGAGAATGGCTACCAGGGTCAGGCTGAGACTGAATCCCGTAATCATATCAGGAATCAGCGGGCCGATGATATTGGTTAAAAAAGAAATGACGAAGAAAGTCAGCATAACAATACTGACCATATAATAGCTTCTTTTCATGCGGAATCGTTAGAGGAGATGATGGGATATGACCGTACAATCTTAGCTCAAAATCATTAGGGTGCCAAATCCGTGCTTCAGAGTAAATTTGGGTGATCATAAAACGATTTGCTATGCTTAAAAATATAAATGTGCATCAGGCACTGCTGGTATCAGTCCTGAGCTTACTCATTTCTTTACAACCCGCCGCAGTCAAATCCCAGAACGATCAATGGACGCCGTTATTTAATGGAAAGGATCTGACCGGCTGGAAGCAGGTTGGCAAAGGAACACATACCGTGGAGGACGGTCTGATCCGGAGTTCGGGCGGTATGGGACTTCTGTATTCTACGAAAGGAAAGTTTGAGAATTGTACCATCCGGGTTGTTTTTAAAATGCAGAAATTCAACAGTAACTCCGGAGTGTTTGTCCGGATACCCATCCAGCCCTTCGAAGAATGGATGCCGGTATTTTATGGTTATGAAGTGCAGATCGATAATCACCCGGAAACGTCCAATGAAGACGAATACCATATTACGGGCACATTGTATTCACTCACGAAGCCACTGGCGAAATCGGGCAAGCCCGGTCCCGAGTGGAATACCATGGAAATCACGCTCGACGGTCCGCATACCATCGTTTATCTGAACGGAGAAAAAGTAACGGATTATATGGAAGGCGATCCGGTTCCCGAACGCAAATTTGATTTTGAGCCTTACCGGGGCAGGCGACCCGATGCTGGTTATATCGGTTTGCAGAATCACGGAGACGATGACATTGTTTTTTTTAAGGAAGTGTCAGTAAAACCGCTTGTAAAAAAATAAAATCATTGCTATGAAAGATAAAAAAACAGTTCGCGGAATCGGCAGAGCCGACTTTATAAGAAAAGCGGCCATGGCCACTGCGGGATTTTATATTGTTCCGCGTTTTGTATTGGGAGGCAAAGGATTTACGGCGCCGAGCGACAAATTATATATTGCCGCTATCGGATGCGGCGGCGAAGCGGAGAATGATATACATCATTTTGCCACGGCTCCGAGAAAAAATGCGGTAATCGCTTATCTCTGTGATGTGGATGACCGCCAGGCCGCGCCCCGCCGGAAAGAATTTCCCAATGCCAAATTCTATCAGGACTGGCGGGAGATGTTTGAAAAAGAAAACAAACATTTCGACGCGGTCACAGTAGCCATCCCTGATCATAATCATGCGATCGTCGGACTGAGTGCGATGCAGCTGAAAAAACATCTCTACCTGCAAAAACCTTTGACGCATGATATTTACGAAGCCCGCATATTGACAGAGGCTTCCGAAAAATACCAGGTGGTGACCCAGATGGGCGACCAGGGTTCTTCCTGTGATGGCATGCGCACGATGCGTGAATGGTTTGAAGCCGGGCTGATCGGGGATATTGAAAAAGTGTATTGCTGGACCGACCGTCCGGTTTGGCCGCAGGGAATTCCATGGCCCGATAGTAAACCGCCCATTCCGAAAGAACTCAACTGGGATTTATGGCTCGGCACCGCGACGGAAACCAATTATATCGATAACCTCGTACCCTTCAACTGGCGCGGCTGGTGGGAATTTGGTACCGGTGCACTTGGCGACATGGGATGTCATATTATCGGCCCTCCCTTTAAATTACTGGGACTCGGCTATCCCACAGAAATTTCCGGTAGTGCCAGCACGGTGTACAGCGGAATATTTAAAGAAGGTATTTTTCCGAAAAGCGGACCGGTTTCAAGTTCCCTGAAATTTAATTTCAAACAGAAAAATGGAAAAGGGCTTGATCTGTATTGGATGGACGGGGGTATTACGCCCGAACGTATTTCATCGCTGGATCCGGATTTGAATATGAACGAGGCGCTGAGTGACTGGCCCGGTGAAAATGATTTTGAAGGCGGTACTTTATTTATAGGTTCGAAGGGCAAAGTTTCCTGCGGATGGGGAGGCAGTCATCCGAGGTTGCTGCCGCTTTCATTAAATAAAGATGTAAATATTCCCAAAAAATATCCACGTGTGGAAGGAGATATGGACGGTCACTGGTGGCAATGGGTGAATGCCAGTATCGCCGGATATGGAAAGGAAGAAGTGGATTCGCCGTTTGTCGGATATGCGGGGCCTTTAACAGAAACCGTATTATTGGGAAATCTATTGCTGCGAAGTTTTAATCTTCAGGAAAAATATAAGCGAAAGGATCCCGTGTACGGTGAAATGGATGCCCTAAAATTCAATGGCCGTTATATCGCGCTTCAATGGGATGCGAAGAATATGAAAGTCACGAATTTTGAACCTGCCAATCAATTCGTGCGGCGGGAATACAGAAAAGGATGGGGATCCATATCCATTTGAACAGGGTAATTACGAGATATTTTCTCTTGTAGAATCATTTTCCTAAATTGGGATGGATTTGTTGACATTTCAGATCTCAATGTCTTGTATACCAACTTGTTAGAAGTTGGTACGCTATATGAAACTACTGTTATAACTGTGAAGACCGAATAAAAGCAAATAATAGAGTTTCATCATTAAAAAACACATCGTGAAAAAATTAATCTTTGCTCTGCTGGTACTTGGAACATTTGCCCTGACTTCTTGTTATCATGACGGCTACGGCTGTAAAGGTAACAGCCGGTTGATCACACGGGTGCGTTAAAATATGATGCTACTTATAAACTCATTGAATCCCGTACCTACGGGATTTTTTATTAGCGGAATATGACCGCAGAATTGCAAAACGGCGTGTATATTTCTGAGGGAGCCTTACCGGATACAGCTTTTGAAAAACTGTACCTGATGATCAGGCAGCATGAGCAACGGGTATATAGCAACGCTGAATTAATGAATCTTCCCGAAATAGCTGCCGGTCACAAACATCATTACGAATGGTCTGTCAGAAAGAAATCCTGTAAGAATCTTATAAGCTATCTGCAAAAAAAGAATCAGTTCTTAAAAATATTGGAGATAGGTTGTGGTAATGGCTGGCTATCGCATAAACTGGCGGAGATTCCGAATGCGGACGTTGTCGGCCTGGACATTAATCTGACGGAACTGCAACAGGCAGCCGAAGTTTTTACAAATAACAATTTGCAATTTGTGTATGGAGATATCAGAGAAAATATCCTGCAAAACCGGCAATTTGATATCATCATTTTCGCGGGATCCATCCCATACTTTCCTTCCCTGACGGACATCATACACACAACATTGGAAAGACTATCTCCCGGTGGAGAGATTCATATTATGGATAGTTTCTTTTACAACACCGAAAATGTTGAAACCGCAAAACAAAACTGCAGGGAGTATTACAGAAAAATGGGGTTTCCCGATATGGCAAATTATTTTTTTCATCATTTGCTAAGTGATTTGAACCAATTCGATTGTAAAGTGATGCAGCATCAACATTCTTTCTTTAAAAAACTGTTTTCGAAAAGGAATGTATTTCCCTGGTTATGTATACGGAATGCTTTTCCGGACGGCCATACAGGGGTCCGTTGAATGTATTGCCCTTAAATAATATAATTCTCTTGTAAAAAAATAAAAAGGCGCAATAGGAATCCGGGATATGCGTTGCTGAAAGACCAGCGCCTGGAAAAATGAAACTGTCCATACAATACCTGATTTATCTTTTGCTGATTTGTTTTGTCGCCTGCAAAAAACAGGGAGTAAACGGAGTGGCTGCTACGACTGTTTCAATGTACAGAAGTCATGGTTTGGATGTGGACTGGGATCAATCAGGAAGCAACCGTATTGCGTATTCTGCGAAAGGCGACGATGGATATTATGATATACATACAGCCAATCCCGATGGCAGTAATGACAGTTGTTTAACCTGTCTGTTATCTCCCTTATCTGAAAAGCATATAGCTGTTCCTTCCTGGCATCCTTCCGGTAACTGGTTATTAATGACCGTAGAAAAACCGGTACACGCGGGTTCATCCTTTGATGCATTACCGGGCCTTGGATCCTATACGGATATCTGGATCATGAACCGTGCAGCGACGAAAACGTACAGGTTATTCGAAACCGTAAACGATAATGACCATGGTGTGATCCTGCCCCGGTTCTCCCATGATGGAAAGAAAATTCTCTGGACCGACCGGAAAGCAGCTGCCAATATTCTGGTTCCAACACAAACTGCAGGATATTGGAATATTAAAGTGGCTGATTTTTCATTTAGCGCTTCGGACAGCGTGCCTTCTATAAGTAATATCCAGACCGTTGAACCGGTGAGTGATTATTTTTATGAAGCCTACGGTTTTTCCAACGACGATCATAGAATCATTTTTTGCAGCAATCTCAATAAGCCTTCTTTCTTCGACGAAAATATCTATACCATTGATATTTCCGGGGCTAACATGATCCAGCTGACGACTTCTGACTATAATGAACATGCCTGGTTTACACCCGACGGAAGCCGGATCGTCTGGATGACGAATGCACAGGCAAGCTCCGGAACCGATTGGTGGATGATGAACACTGACGGATCCAATAAACACCGCCTGACCTATTTTAATGAATCCGCCAACACCCAGTATGCCGGTCATGCAGTATGGTGCGGTCTGGTTTCATTTAGCCCCGATGGTAAAACCTTTGTCGGCGGCAGACAGGTGAGCCTGACTACCCAGGAGGGCGAAATCATGAAGGTTGAATTGCCTTAACAGATTCATTCACGTCGTATATTCATATAAAATCTATCACGATGCCTAATTTTCTAATTGAAATTCCTCACTCCGGAAACATGACGGAGTGCAAACAGGTTATCAGGATGTTTGTAGAATCAGGCTCTCATTTGTTGTCCAATGCGGACTGGGGTTGTAAAGACGGTGTGCACAAAGCCTAAATCAAGTTACGTTTATCTCCTATGGACAAAGATTTTTCCAGTGTAAGCCCGTCGGCCCGTCTTCTTTTACTGATGAAAGCGGAAACAACCATTCCATATGCCGGTGAAGCATTGAAGTGGCTGCCTCAAACTGAAAATATTCTTCATGCTTCAAAGGAAAAGGATATGATGTATTGGGCGAGGGTGCTTCATTTTGAAGAAAGATACCAGAGCATCAGCCTGCTGCTGGATGAAATAAAACCACACAATATTCTGGAATTATCTTCCGGCTTCTCCTTCCGGGGCCTCAATATGACGGAAAAAAATAACAATCTTCATTATATAGATTCCGACCTGCCCGGGATCGAAAATGTAAAAAAAACAATCGTTGATAAACTTCGCCATTCGCGCAATAGTCTGAGCACCTACGAACTTTTGCCACTCAATGTATTGGATAAAGAGGCGTTCAAAAACACAACGGAAAAATTCGATGATGATCCGGTAACTATCGTAAATGAAGGGTTACTGATGTATCTGAACCGGGCAGAAAAAGAGATCCTGTGCCGGCATGTTCTTGAAACACTCGAACAGCACGGCGGCAGTTGGATAACGGCGGATATTTATTTCAGGCATCAGGTGGAAGAGACAAAACAGCCCGGTGATTCACTCGATGAGTTCCTGGACAGACACCGGGCATGGGAAAACATGTTTATCGATGAAGTGGATGCAAAGCAGTTTTTTGAATCCATGGGTTTTACAATCCATCCGATTCCGCAGTTGGATTTTAATACCTTGAGTTCATTTCCGCGATTCAAGTCATTTTTGACGGACGAACAACTGGCTGCTGCGAATCAGATGCCCAAGCTGCGTGAGACCTGGCAACTTCGTAAGGATAAGAGCTTATAAAGGTTCAACTAAAAAAACCGGGTATGCCGACAAGCATTTGTCATATATAACAGACTGAGTCTAAAAATGTAAATCGCAGCTATACTGAACGGAAGTTTTTTATTATTTTCCCCACATGAAACGCTTGCCCCTGATATTGCTATTGACCCTTTCCATGGCAGCCCGATCGCAGAATGAAGGTTCGCTATACGTTTTTGATGCAAATTGGAAACCCACTAAAATTGAAACTGCACATTTTTTGTTGCATACCCACCAAATAAATGACAGCTGCTGGCAATGGGACTTTTATAATTTCACTGGTCCCCTCATAAAATCCGAGCAATACAGGGATAAGGAGGGCAATGAGATAAATGGTGTCTCCCATCACTATAATGAAAACGGTTATGTCGATTCTATAGGTCACTTCAGCAGAGGAAAGCGAAACGGTGAATTTTTGAAGCTGGTTGGAGATTCGCTCAAATACAAGTGGAAATATATTTACCGCGACGATTCTCTCATCGAAGTGATCGATCTCGAAAAGCAGAAAAAGGATTCCGTAAAATCGTACAATGATGAAAAAGAATCAGACTATCCCGGCGGCACAAAAGGCTGGCAGCGTTATCTGGTGAAGAATCTAAAATATCCTGAGCGGGCTATGAATGGCAATATACAGGGCCAGGTCATTTTGCAATTCGTAGTTGATAAAACCGGTATTGTAGTGGATCCTTTTATCTACCATTCGGTGGAATATTCGCTGGATGAGGCAGCGCTCGGAATTGTAAAAGGTTCCGGGAAATGGGAACCGGCATTTCAAAACGGCCACAACGTAAAATCATACAAAAGTCAGCCGATCAATTTCAAACTGCAATAAAATGAAGTGTAAACTTCGATCTTCCGGAGTTTCTTTTATTTATTCAATGGTGGAAAACATTTTTCAGATGATGTAAAGTATGTGAATTCCACATTTGCTAAATTATTTGAATATAAAATACTGTTGATAATGAATGTCGGAATCAATCAGATCAAAAAAAATACAGCCGTATTTGGATTTTAGCTAAATTGTAATTACCGAACCGACTGTCCGCATGAGCATTTCCAGAACGGAAGATGATTTTGAAAGTGAATTTTCACTTCTGCTGAAAGAGCATGAACATGGTCTTCAGATCCTCGCATTTCGCGTCACCAAATGTGAACAAATCTCGAAGGATGTAGTGCAGGATGTTTTTTTAAAATTATGGGAACACAGGGATCAGTTTCATCAGATTGAAAATATTGGCGCCTGGTTATACCGGGTTACTGAAAATAAACTCATCGATCATTTACGTAAAACGGCTGCTGAAAAAAGGCTGAGGCAAAAGACCTGGAACCGCATCCGGGAAATCAGCAATGAAACAGAACTCAACCTGGCCGCCAAGGAATCAGAAAAGATACTTTCAGAAGCCATCGATCATTTACCGGCTCAACGAAAATTGATATACCGGCTAAACCGGGAGAAATTATTAAGTTATGACCAGATTGCAGAAGAACTTCGCATATCCCGGCATACAGTAAAGAACCAGATCTTTAGTGCCCTCCACAGCCTTCGCAGCTTTTTTAAGAATTTCCACCTTTTTTAAAAAAATTATTCCCCCGGATAGGAACCTCTCTGCGTTGCTTCGTCAATATATCATACGAAGCATATGGAACAAAGAATCAAATTTTTATTCAGGAAGTATTTAGCCAACACCTGCACAACCGAAGAGCTGGATGAATTTTTCCATTGTATCCGGATGTCGGATCAGGATGAACCGCTCAGGCTCATATTGCAGGAGACCTATGAATCGATCCTGACCTCTTCTGATTCTTATGTGGATATATCCGGTGACCTCGTAATACGGGGAATATCCAATCCGTTTGGCCCGGCCATCGGGAAACCGAAACGGAGTAAACTCCCTGCGCTGTCCATCATGGTTTGCTCCGTCATGCTCATTGCCCTCAGTCTGGTTGTATTTAAGAATTTTCAGGATACTAAAAAATCCGGACAGCGACTGGGACTGATGAGGAAAACCAGTACGGAAAGAGCGGAATACAAATATATCCTGCTGCCAGACAGCACACAGGTCTGGTTGAACGCAGGCAGTACACTGGATTATCCGGAACATTTTAACGATTCAACCCGTGAAGTGACACTTGTCGGGGAAGCATACTTCGATGTGAAACATGCAGCGGAACATCCTTTTATTATTCATACGGGTCAGATTCAGACAACCGTCCTGGGCACTGCTTTCAATATCAATGCATATAGCGACCAGTCGAATATCCAGGTTTCGGTGAGCAGGGGTAAAGTAAAAGTCAGTCGCGGAAATCAATTGATTGCAACGTTAATAAAAGGTCAGGCGGTAAAAGTTAGTCAGACGGGTGATACCAGTCAGGAAAAAGTGCTTAGTACCAATTCCGTTGCTGCCTGGCAGCAGGGTAATATGGTTTATGATGACGAAACGCTGGCAGATATCACTGCTGATCTGCAAAGGGTTTACAATGTAAATATTCAGGTGGTAAATCATAAGATACTGGCCCTTCGGATATCTACCAGTTTCCGAAGAGAACTCGGCATCAGCCACGCGCTGGAAATCTTATGCAAACTGACAGATACGCAATTGGTTGAACAAAACGGAACCTATATCATTCAGTAATCGAAAAAAGAAAGTGTATGAGAAAAAACATCTATTCGGGGGATCTGAAATATGTTAGTGTTACCCTTGGACTCATGTTCAGCAGTTTTATACTGCTTGCAAAAGGACCTACGCAGGATCTGAGTAAGACGGTGATCGCCTTCGATATAAAACATGGCAACCTGAAGCAGGCATTTAAAATGATTGAGAATGAGACCCGTTTTTTCTTCACTTTCAAAACAGAAGATGTGCTCCGGTATTCCGATTTGAATTTCAGTTCACCGGGAATTTCTGTAGACAAATTGCTGAATACACTCTTGTCAGGAACAAATCTGGGTTACCAGCAGCTGGACAATAATATAATCATCAAAAAGATAAGTCTGCTGACCGACTCACCGCCGCAGATGGATGGGAATACGAATCTGGTTTTTGAAGGCGGAATTCATGGCAAGGTTACGAACGAAAAAGGTGAGCCGGTGGGCGGAGCATCTATTTCCATCGAGGGTCTCAAAAAAGGTGTCGCTGCCAATGCAAATGGCGAGTTTTCACTGGAAGGTTTGAAAGAAGGGATATACCAGGTAACCATCACGGCTGTTGGCTATAATACTGAAATCCATCCCGTGGTCATTAATGAAAATAAAATAACCGAAATTTCTTTCCAGCTGAAATTATCTACGAATAATCTGAACGACGTGGTGGTGACCGCACTCGGTATCAACCGCTCTGTCAGAAGCCTTGGCTATTCTTCCCAGGAAGTAAGCGCCAAAGAACTGACGGAAGCGCATCAGAATAATTTTCTGAACTCACTGCAGGGACGTGTTGCTGGTCTGACCATTTCAAGTGCCGGCGGTGGCCCTGGTCAGGGTGTGAGTGTGATCATCCGGGGTGTGAATTCGCTGAATCCCGGAAAGTCAAATGAACCGTTATATGTGGTAGACGGGATTCCGGTTGACAACGGCTCGTCTACAATGACACTTGGAACAGAGGGTGCGCGTGGTGTGCAAATGGCCAACCGGGTTTCTGATATTAATCCGGACGACATCGAAAGTGTGAATATATTGAGAGGAGGTGCAGCTACGGCGCTCTATGGACTGCGTGGCGCAAACGGAGTCATTGTGATCACCACCAAATATGCAAAATCGGGGAAGCTGGTGGTGAATTATTCTGCAAGCTATAGTATTGATAAGGGGGATAAGTTTCCGGATGTGCAGGGCACTTATACGCAGGGCTTTGGCGGTGTATATGATTCAGCCAGTTTCTGGCCTACCTGGGGGCCCACCGTTAAAGATGCAATAGCCATCGACCCAACACACCGCGCAGCGTTGTTTGATCAATATGAACATGCTTATGTAACGGGTAATCAATTCAGAAATACTTTATCTCTCCAGGGTGGAAATGATAAGGCTTCATTGTCCGGTTCCGTTTCCTATTTCAATCAGAACGGTATCCTTCCTTTCACCTACTATAAAAATATTTCGAGCAGGTTAAGTGGCCGCTGGGTCTTTAGTGATCAGCTGAATGCCGGTGCCGACATATTGTTTACGCATACCAATGGAAATTTTTATGACGCAGATCGTTTCAGTGAGGAAATGACGTACTGGGCACCCAGATCAGATGTACGGGATTACATGAAACCAGATGGTACGGAAAAAGAGAACCCAGCCAACAACGGAAATGCCTGGTATAAGGCGAAAACGAATCAATTCATTTCCGATGTCTATCACACAATCGCCAGCGGATACGCCACGTATAAACCGCTGACCTGGTTGTCTGCCACCTACCGTTTTGGGGTTGACCAGTTCTCTGATAATCGCAGCGCCACAGCACCCGGCCCAAAAGGACTTCCGGATGAAATCATTGACGAGGACAACGGATACGGATTCGTTCGAAAATTCAATATCAACAACCGCTCGATCAATTCCAATCTGCTGCTGACATTTGATCATACCTGGGGAAAATTCCAAACAACACTTCGTGTGGGAAATGATGTGCTGGATCAGCAGACAGAAACCACCAGTACCAGGGGAGATACATTAGATGTTTACAATTTATTCAACCTGTCCAATGCCAAAAAAATAGTTGCGAGTAATGAATTAACGCAATATCGGATCGTGGGTTTGTATGGTGAACTGGCATTGAATTATGATCAGATCCTTTACCTGTCCATTACAGGAAGAAATGACTGGACTTCCACACTGGAAGCAGATAACAGATCATTCTTTTACAGTTCTGCGAGCCTGGGTTATATTTTCACCCAGCATATAAAAAATCTGCCTTCCTGGTTCAGTTATGGAAAATTGAGGACTTCTCTCGCCGGTATTGGCAAAGACGCAGCGCCGTATAGCACGAGCACGGTGTATATTCCCATGTCCAGTGATCCCATCAACCCGGTGGGACCCATCAATGGAGTTATTCAGTGGACATTGGATAACCGAGGTGGTGTGGCAACGCTTAAACCGGAATTCACAACCACCTTTGAACTGGGGACGGATCTGAGCTTTTTTAATAATCGTCTCGGCGTGAACTTCACCTGGTATAAATCCAGGAGCCAGGATCAGATCATCCCTGTCAGCACCAGTCCGACCTCTGGATTTACAACCCTCACGCTCAATGCCGGAGAAATACAAAACAGCGGTATCGAAGTAACCATGAATGCGAGGCCGGTGATGACAAAAGATTTCATCTGGAACATCGGAATCAATTTTTCACACAATACGAATGAAGTGCTGAACATTTATCCGGGACTTTCAGAAATTGTTGTCGGCACACAGTTTGGATATTCGCGGTCCAGTGTTACGATGAAATATATTCCTGGCGAATCCGTAGGAGATATTTTTGGAACACCGATCAGCCGCTATTATGCAAAACCTGATGCAGATCCTTTACATGTAAATAAAAGTTTGCCCGCTCTGATCGGGGATGATGGTTTCCCTGTACTGGCGCCTGCAACTAATCAGAAAATACTGGGCAATGCATATCCCAAATGGGTGGCCGGTATTTCAAATACCATTACTTATAAAAGCTTCAGTTTATATTTTCTTTTCGACGGACACTTTGATGTACAGAAATATGATCAGCTGAATAATTTCATGGCAGCATTCGGCATTGCAAAATATACGGAGAATCGAAACCAGACGACGGTATTTAATGGTGTTTTGGAAAATGGTACGCCCAATACGACAAAAGTCTGGCTTGGACAGGGCGTAGGTCCGGATGGAGTGGATTACGGCAATGGTTATTACAGGAATGTATACAGAGGAGTGAGTGAAAACTTTGTGGAAGATGCGTCTTTTATCAAACTACGCACATTAAGTCTGACCTATAATCTGAATCCAAAATGGCTGCAGAAATCTTTTGTGAAAGCAGCGAGTGTCGGATTTACCGGCATCAATCTCTGGATGCATACCAACTATAAAGGGTATGATCCGGAATCCAGTTCTGCTCCGGCAAACAGTAATCTCAACGGTCTGGCTGGTTTTACATATCCGGCTCTGAAAAGTTATATGTTTAATTTAAACGTTACATTTTAAATGCTGACCATGAAAAAAATATCCATAAGAATCAGCGTTTTATTTATCCTGGTATTATTTTTCAGCAACTGTAAGAAGTACCTGGACATTAATGAAAATCCGAATGCTGCTGTTGAACCGCCCATTGCAGGTTTGCTGGCGCATGGTACCAATGCTTCGGCGTACACGACATTTAATGTGAGCAACATCACTTCTTATTACGCTCAATACCTCGCTTCGCCTACAAAGGGAAATGACCTGGATACATATAATGTTACGGATGAATCCACAACCTGGTCATACAACTATGATGTGATGACAGATATGCACGCGATGCGTGATTTCGCCATTAGTAAAAAGCTGGGAGCCTATGCTGGAATAGCGGATCTGCTGACAGCGTATAATTTGCATCTGACCCTGAATTTATGGGGTGACATTCCTTATTCTGAGGCCTTTCAGGGAGCAACGAATTTTACACCTAAACTCGACAATCAAAAATCATTGTACGATACCTGTATTGCTTTACTGGACAGGGGCATTGCAGAATTGAGTGATCCGGCTGTTGACGGTCAGTTGAATTCCGCGTCCGATTTCATACATGGAGGTGATAATGCCGCCTGGATAAAAACAGCCTATCTGATTAAAGCCAGGCTGTTGAACGAAATCACAAAAACAAGTGCTTATGATCCGGCTGCTGTACTGGCCGCTCTGGCGAATTCGTATGAGTCCAATGACGACGATGCACAAGTCACTTTATTTGACGGATCAGGTCCGTGGACACAGGTAGCTATTAACAATGCACTCTTGCTACTGGATGGATGGTTATCCGCTTATTTTGTGGGTGTCACCAACGATTCACTGTTCGGATATTATGATCCCCGTCTTCCGGCGATCACGAATAAAACAGATGATGGTTTTTACCGTGGCACGCAGAACGGCGCAGGGCATTCGGGTTCAACAACCGATAATGGAGAAAGTGTGCTGCCCGAGGACAAATGGTATTCCGAACCGGGGGCACCCCTGCTGATAGCAACTTATGCGGAAGCAAAATTTATGGAATCGGAAGCACAGTTCAGGTCTGGACATAAGCCCGAAGCCTATGATGCTTACCTGGCGGGCATTACAGCGAATATGAAAAAATTGAACCTCGCCGATTCTTCGATTGCCAACTATATATCCCGCCCGGCTGTTGCAGTCGGCTCCGGGAATCTGACCCTGGCACTGATTATGAAAGAAAAATATATTGCCTGCTTTTTGATGCCGGTCACCTGGGATGATATGCGTCGCTTTGATTATGCATATAAACAATTTCAACTGCCTGCGAATGCCAACCTGGACGAATTTATCAGGCGAATCGATTATCCTACGATTGAATTTTCAACCAATGGTAAAAATGTTCCCAATGTAAAGCTGACAGATCATCTCTGGTGGGATCAATAAAGCTGCCATTTTTTTCTATCAGGGCAATAACATGCTGATCTTTGCCTATGCTCTATCTGAGATCGATTTTGTTACAAATTATTTTGCTGTGCGTATGTGCATTGGGTTATGCACAACCCAAAACAGACAGCTCCTTAGAAAAAATATTATTCAACAGTACTGAAAAACTTCTGAAGGATGTTCTGAGAAACAAGGATTCCTTCCGCGTGCAAATTATTTATACCCGGATAGACCGCGATAAACACAACAACCCCTCGTTCCGGAATTATTATTTCAATACAGATACCGGACTTTATTTCAACCCCGCGTCCACTGTCAAATTACCGCTTTCCCTGCTTTCGCTGGAAAAACTCAACAGACTGAATATACAGGGTGTTACTAAATATACTTCACTGCGGATTGACAGCAACTATTCGTGGCAGTTGCCGGAATATAAAGACAGCACATCGGAAACAGGTTTCCCCTCCATCGCACAGTATATCCGGAAAGCATTTCTTGTAAGCGATAATGATGCGTATAACAGGATGTATCAGTTTGTCGGGCAGCAAGCCATCAACGACAGCTTACACAGTAAGGGATATATCAGCGCAAGAATTACCAGGCAGTTTCTGGGTCTGACGCCTGAACAAAACCGGTATACAAATTCTTTCCGGTTTATGGGTGATCATGGAAATGTTATGTATACGCAGCCACCGGCTTATAATCCGGATTCATTTTACTTCGGCAGACCGATTAAAATGGGCAGGGCACATTATGATGCAAAAGACAGTCTGATCAATGAGCCGATTGATTTTACGAAGGCAAACAATCTGCCTCTGGAATATTTACAGCAGATATTACAGTCCGTCCTGTTTCCCGAATCGGTGCCTGCGCGGCAACGATTTAATCTGAGCGGAGATGACTACCGCTTTTTATACCAGTATCTTTCTCAATATCCGTCTGAAACAAATTATCCTAAATACGACAGCAGCGAATATTATGACAGTTATGTGAAATTTTTTTCCAGGAGCAGTCATCAGATACCATCCTATATCCGCATCTTCAACAAAGTGGGATGGGCCTATGGTTTTTTAATTGATGTGTCGTATGTGGCGGATTTTAAGAATAAGATTGAATACATGCTTACTGCTACAGTATATGTAAACAGTGATGGTATATTAAACGATGATAAGTATGACTATGAAGAAACGGGCTGGCCTTTTATGAAGGAACTGGGTCAGACCATTTACCAGTATGAGTTAAAAAGAGAAAGAAAATATACACCGGATCTGAATAAATTTAAAATCCGGTATGAACACAGAAATATAAATGATACCAGGCCGCTGATAAAAAATGTAGATAACTAACTTTTAAATGATATTCCGATTCCGGCTCCCGGATACCAATGACCGCTGGGTTCTTCCCGGAAAAAAAGGAAATTTCTTTTTGTTTCATCAGAGAAGATGGAAAGTTTGTCAGAAACATGGGAATTATCTCCCAGTAATACAGCGTTTTCAGATATTTTGTCCCTGATAGTCAGATATTCCCGATACTCATAATCTGCTGAGTGATCACTATCATTTATAAAAAGATCAATTTTTTCGGTGAATTGCGAGAGCGTCGTGATAGAATCTCCGTAAAGTATTTTACCCACTTCAGCATATTTTCCATTCAGCAGATACCCCGCCTCCGGATTGATGTCGGTGCCAAAGAAAACGCCTTCAAATCCCTCTTCTTTATTTTTCAAAAGCGCGGAGCATAGTAAAACAGATCCTATTCCCTTGTCAACCCCTGTTTCAATGATAATTTTTGGCTTCAGGGTTCGTGCGAAAGCATACCATCCCAAACGTCTGCCGAAATCAACCCGCAGATCGGCATATTCTTTTTGAGGTGATTTCATGGTAGCACTGATAATATGTTCTTTCAGCTGTTCATTATTGCGTGCCTCATTGATATATTCAATAATCCTTTTACTGTCAACTTTGGTTATCACGGAAATGGTCTGCGCCAGATACATGATATTCCGTTCTGTTAGATCATAGGTATAATTGGCCGTTTCTTTTGAATGCACGCCCCATTTAAGTATCTGGATATACTTTTTATTATAGTAGGACATGGCATACAGAACTCTTTTTGGTATCCGAAGAAACGGGAGCTGATGGGATATTTTATATTTTATTTTCTCGAGGTTCAATGACGATTATTTTATGGATGGTTCGATGATCTGAACAAATGAGCGGAGCAAAAGTAATATAAATTCCTGCGTAATTATTCTTTAAAAGGATTGAGTTAAAAAGTGTATCCGGCTAATCTAATAGTCATATTTTTTTACAAGCCTGCAGAATGGATTTACATACAGCGCATCAATGGGAATAATCGGAAGACCGCTTGTATACGAAATGGGAAGACGGCTATAGGCAGTCAGAAAACCGGCTTCCACCATGTTTAATTGTATGGACTCAATCGATATTCTATTGGCGGTTGCCCTGGTGACTGCTTTGCTGATCATTTCAGAACAATACATGCGGTCGTCAGACTGTAAGCTGAATAAGCTGTCGAACCGCACTCCTTTTGCATACCATTCGTGTACGAGCATTTTCAATCGGCTGACTTCGGCTCCGGACATATTATACCGGAATATCCCATAGGCCGTATTCCTTTTTGGGCTGCAGAAATGTCCGAGCGAGTCCCTTCTCATTTTCTGATCAGGATTTTCTTCCCCGTTTAAAATATGATATACATAAGGATATCCATTCTCAAATAGTACAATACCGGAGTGCGAATAGTTTTTATCCTTATGATTAAAATATTTTATAAAGCGACTGGAAGGATCCCTGTTCATTCTGACGACCAGGTCTCCTTCCCTCAGCCGCGACTGCCCGTCCTCAATCATTCCATAGGGGTTCAATCTGGTAATGGCTGCAATGGTTGCTGCGTGTTTTTCGGCGGTATGACTTATAAATAAGTAAAATGGATAAAAGATAATGAGTAGTATGAGTAAATGTTTCATAAACTTATTTTTTGTGATCTGTTACTACTGTTTGCCAAATTTGAACAGATCAATGCCGATACCGCGGGCATTGGTTGGATGGATCGCATAATGTCTGAAACCAATCCTGATATTTTTTGTACCGGTCAGACCTGAAAAAATATATTCATATTTTTTCCACGTCGTCGGGTAACCTCGGGGAGCCTGCGTTGGATTGATATCAAATAACATACTGGTATAACCGCCCACTGAAGTGAGATCGTGACCGACATTCACAGATCCAAGCGTATCCATTAATACCTGCATGCGATTTGTATAAATACCGGTAGTATCCCCGCGGGTATAAAAAGAGATAGTGTCATCATTATTGACAACCAGTATGGGACTGAGCATCCAGCTGCTGACGGATGTACCATTGTTGGCGACAGGGACGTAAGAATATGCATATTCAAATGCACTGGTCTGATAGGAATAGGCGTAAAAGCCATAAAAATTGGTATCTGTTTTTGTACCACCAAAAGTTCCCGGTGACCACGCCGTGGTCCCTAAGGTATCGATCTGGGAATATTCAAGCATGTACCAACCCTTTGTCTGCAGCGAATAGAAGTCGTCGAACTCTTCAGTATAAGAAGTTGTGATGGGTGTGGTCACCGGAGGAGGGGGTGGTGGAGGCGGTGGCGGCGGAGGTTGTACAACAAAATTGTCTTTTTTACAACTGTGGATCGAGCCGGAGACAAAAATGGACGCGCTCAAAAGGCAAAAGAAAATCAAATGTTTCATGGCAGATGTTTAGGGGGTTAAAAATTTCTACTCCCTAAAACTATGGCAGCGGTCAGCCGGTTTCTAATTGATAATTACAACGGCTTCGGGCGGATTTGCAGTTTTTAATAATTGATCAGTTCAGCGGGAGGTGTTCTTGCATAAACCCATTCGCAGATGACTGTAAGGCATCTAAACTGGGGAATCCTGCTGAAATCAGAATCGGATGAGCGGACGGCTGCTGAAAATACCGCTGATAATTTTTTTATTCGCCGTTTGTCTGCTTCAGAATATTCATCATACGATTCAGATAGTAACCGTAATTCCTCTCAAATGCCCTTGCTTTAACCATCTGCTGGAAAATGATGAAGAACAGATAGAGGGCATACCGGATCGGCAGTGCCAGATTTGCAAATGCTTCGAAATTCGGATCCCTGCGGTAATGAATACAATATTCCAGCAGGATTGCCAGCAATATATAAAACAAAGAATTCAGTATAATGTATGAACGGAAGATCCATTTTAGACGCCCGATCCGGTGCAACAGGTTTTGGGTGATATTTCCGCGCTGGTTTTCGAGCGCGCGTATTTGAATCCATGCAATCAGGGAGATGATGGATTCGATGGAAAGGATCAGGTATAAAAAAAGAGAAGTCAGATCCCGGGTTCCATGCATCAAAAAATGGGGCACAAAAACAATCGTGGTTACACCAAAAATCCCCAGGATCCACTGTAATCTTTTTTTTATTTCTGAAAATACTCCGTTACTGTTTTTAGCCGGAACATACATACCATCATTACTTTTGATGGCGACAGACTGCTTTAATAATTCGCCTAATTCTTCCAGATTCATAAAAATTAGTTTATGATTGTTTTTAATTTTTGTTTTATCCTTACCATTTTCACACGAAGTGCACCGGGCGATATGCCCAGTATTTCTCCCATTTCTTCATAATTGTATGCGTCGAGATAGAGCAATACAATCGATTTTTCAATTTCATTTAAGTTTTCTATGGCTGAATACATTTTATCGATCTGCTCGTTTCCCTCTTCCTGAAAACCAGGCACAGGCATGTTTTCATAAGAATGTACCAGCTGTTTTTTTTCTTTTCTTCTTGCAGCCAGGGCGGTATTCAGCGATACCTGATAGAGCCATGTAGAGAATTTGGATTCGTGACGGAAGGCCGGATAGGTTTTTAAAGCCTGCAGAACGATCTCCTGAAACAGATCCTGCCGGTCAGGTTCTGTCCTGGCATAAAACAGGCAGATTCTTAACAGGATACCCTTGTTCTCTTCGATGAGTTCCAGGAATCTTGTATTTTTTTCTTCCGTTTTCACTTACTTGATGAGTATCCGTAATAAAGATTTTGTTACAGATTATAGATAATTATTTCCGCTCGTGGCCTCGAAAACTTTATAAAAATACCGCGAACAGAGCAGCAAGAAACATTATGCTGCGATTTACGATATTTGTTATGTCATGAAAATAACAGATCCGGCATTTAACTATGACAAAAATGGTAGCCGATATTCCGCGCGGAGGCAGACAGAGCCTGCCATTGCCCATTATATTAACGCTGCCTTACAAGATGCCAAAACTATTTTAAATGTGGGGGCCGGCGCCGGATCTTATGAACCGGAAAACAGATATGTTATATCGGTTGAGCCTTCGGCTTCCATGCGTGCTCAGCGATTATCAGGTCATAAAAACCCAGCCTTGAATGGCAGAGCTGATAATCTTCCGTTTGATGATGATTCTTTTGATGCATCAACAGCTTTTCTTACAATACATCACTGGCCGGATATTCAAAGGGGGTTGAAGGAGTTGAGAAGAGTAACCCGGGGTCGTATCATCATAATGACTTTTGATCCGGACGCCCTGCATATTTTTTGGAACGCTGAATACTTTCCCGAAGTGATTGATGTTGAAAAACAACGATACCCAACCATACAAAGTTTGCTGGAAATGCTGGGCAGAAAAACAACGGTAGAGGAAATTCCGGTACCGCTGAATTGTGTTGACGGATTCCAGGAAGCATTTTATGGAAAGCCTGAAGCTTTTTTAGATAATGATGTAAGGAAAGCCATGTCGGCCTGGGGATTTATTAGTGAAGAACATCAGGAGCTTATGGTAAAACGTCTCAATAGTGACCTGCAATCAGGTGAATGGGACAGGAAATACGGTCATTTAAGAACACAACCGTCATTTTCCGGTGCTCTCAGGTTGATTATCTCCTATCCCTAGCATGCAAAATCTTTTTCTTCATCAAACCAGACTAATAATTAATAATTGATCATTAACATGGTCTGTATACTCCCTCAAAGTAAACGCAGGTTGCAATAAATTTACTTACATATTCCCTTGTCTCTTCCGGAAGATAAGCACGGATAGCCCAGAAATTCCGGCTGCCCGCTTTTTTGATGGCTGCATTCACCGTGCCCTCTCCACCATTGTAAGCAGCAAACACCAGGAGCCAGTCTCCATATACATTATGCAGGTCTTTCAGATATCTTGCCGCAGCCTTTGTACTCTTATAATAATTTTTACGCTCATCCTGATGTGCATTTACTTTCAGTCCGAGAATACGCGCAGTGGAAGGCATCAGCTGCCATGGGCCAACGGCACCTACCCTGGAAACGGCTCTTGTTTTCAATTCTGATTCTACCACAGCGAGATATTTTAACTGCGTTGGAAGACCAAAACGCGTAAACACAGAATCTATCAGTATAAAAGGAGAACTGCTTCTCTGTTTAATACTGTACAGATTTTTACTGTTTTCCCGGATATAGGTTTTCACAAACTGTTTTACATGTTTGTTCATGGGCGCTTTATCCATTACCTCTAAATAATGTTTGAAAGTTCCACCGTCAACCGCGGGAATCACCGCAAACAACATCGCACAGGTTATCAAAACATTTTTTATGGACGTATATTTCTGCATACTGCTATATATGCTAACCCCCTGCCGCTTTATAACTAATTGAAAATTAGTATATTAACCATGAAAGTTAGCTCTGGGTTTTCCCGGTAAGAGACGGAAAAAGGCCGTTTGGAAAGACCCCTCCTGAAGCACTATAAATCAGGTTTATAGGCCATCCGGCCGGGAATTTTCTTTCAGGCGGGTTTCCAAAAAAAGGACTTTGAAACGTTTTTCAGGTGCAAAAAGGAGCGTTTTATGTACGTATTGCAGAACAGGATATAACCGTCGCCCTGTACAATAAAGCCCTGCCACATCCTTTCGTTAAATTTTGTTTGAATGAGAACAGAAACAGAATCTATCCTCTGTTTTTGACGATCTTGCGCCGTCAAAGTACAGTTGTCTGCCAGAACCGGTATAAGCAGCTATATGATTCTTTTCAATGTGGAAATGCGTTTCATGCTAGCAAATATAACACGTTGATTTTGTATCAGATACAATAACTAACCGGTCAGGTTGTATGGATTTCCCGATTGCGTAAGCAATTTTCCCGAATTCGGGCGCCGTATATCATCAGCCGGGGTATCATTGTGCAAACACTAATATAACTGATATGAAGAATATTTTTTTGAGGCTGAGTGGTTTGGGAATCGCGGCTTGCTTTTTATTTTTTACTTCCTGCAAGAAAGATAATAACAGTAATACAAACCCGGGTACACCCACATACACCATTCCCGATACTTATCAATTTGAAAATGCCGATTCACTGACTGCCAAGACCTATTTGTCGATGATTGGCCAGATGGAAGCTCTTATTAATACTGCAAATAACGGTAAGGCGGTTAGCTCCACCCAGTTGAATCTGATGTATGCAAACACGGGTGGATATTTCAGGGATACAACGTTTAACAGCAACACGATCAATTTAAATAGTTCGGGTCTGCAATTAAAAAACAGCACACTCCCTGCCGGTCAGATCATCATTCAAACCATCCTGGACAGTATTGGCATTGATAGCCAGACGGGTTTACCCGCTTCCAATGGCGTTGCCGGTGTGAGTGATCGTAAAACGCTGCTCAGCGCCAACGGCATTTACTGGCGTCAGTATTTTACGAAGACAATGATGGGAGCTGTGATCGGACATCTAATTACCGACGTGTTTTTAAGTGATTCACTGAACAGTACCACCAATGGAATCGCGGCCAAACAACATGCCTGGGATAATGCATTTTATCTCTGGTGTGTACCGGGAAATTTTCCTGCAAACAAAACCGGTGTAAAATACTGGGGTTCTTATACCAGCCAGATTGATTCAGGTATTGCCAAACCAGTGGTTAACATGACAGGTATCAATGCCAATACGACTTTGCTGAATGCATTCCTGAAAGGAAGGGCGGCGCTGGCGAATAAAGATAGTGCTACCGCCGTCGCTCAGGCTAATATCATCATTCCGTTTTTTGAAACCATGGAAGCGGCTGCCGCTTTACATGAAACCAATGAAGCGAAGGGAAACCTGCCCAATGGTGCTGCTGCTGTTTGCGGGAATCTTTCAGAATCATTTGGATTCTGGACAGCGCTGGGTTTAAATCCACATAAGAAAATCAGTGATGCCGATTACCAGGCAGTGCTTGCCTTATACGGAACAAATTTTTATACAATTACTCCTGCGGGTATCCAGGCGATCCAGGATAAGATCAGTTCCATCTATGGCTGGGATGCCGTCAAATCGAATTTATAATTTAGTATGAAAAGCAAAAGTATTTTTCTGAAATCAGCTGTTGGCGTTCTTTGCCTGGCCCTGGTATTTTTTTCCTGCAGCAAATCCAGTGACAAACCTTCAAATCCCGGCGGTCCGGCCACCGGAACACCCGATGCCAGCCTCATAAATCTGGGGACAAATGTTATTTTACCGGCTTATCAGCAACTGACTGCAAATACAGCTGCACTGGATGCTTCAGTGACAGCCTTCAATGCAAATCCATCGTCGGGTACGCTGACCGATGTACAGGCCGCTTTTAAAACTGCCTATGGTTCCTGGGAAGCTGTCAGTGAATTTGAATTTGGTCCTGCTGCAGATTTATTCCTCACCACACATTTTATCAATTCGTTTCCGACCGACACAATTACCATCAGGAACAATGTGAACGGTTCGGCATATGCGATCGATGGTCTGGGTAATTATGCCGCGCAGGGATTTCCTGCGATAGATTATCTGCTTTTTGCGAACGGAAGCGCTACTACACTCGCCCGGTTTACCACGGATGCGAATGCAGCGGGAGCCAGACAATATCTCGCAGCCCTGTCGGCTTCCATCAAAACAAAAGCGACGGCTGTATCCAATGCATGGTCAGCAGCCGGCGGGAATTATTTGAAAACATTTATCAACGCAACGGGTGTGGATGCGGGCAGCTCGCTGAGTCTGCTGGTAAACGCCTATGTGCTGGACTTTGATGTCAACCTGCAAAATTATAAAATTGGTATCCCCATCGGTTTGTACGGATCTTCTGTTTTGCCAAAATCACCCGCAAAAGTAGAAGGGTATTATAGCGGACTTTCAGATCAGTTACTGATCAAACAAGTGCAGGCAATGCAGAATATCTATCTCGGGGGACTGGATGATAAAGTAGCCGCGACAACAGCGGTTAATAATGGACAACCATTGAACGATGTCATCAAAGCGGAACTGACGACCTTATTAACGAAGATCCAGGTCTTACCGGATCCACTTTCGACCGGTATCATAAATAACCCACCGGCCATCAGTGAAGCTTATACAGAGATCCGCAAGACAACGGTGCTGCTGAAAGTAGATTTATCTTCGGCGCTCGGTATTAAAATCTCCTTCCAGGACGATGACGGCGATTAAATATCTGACCCGTTACCGGAATATAGCTCCGCTCGCCGTTTTCAGGATGGCCTTCGGAGCTGTATTGTTTTTTAGCTGTTGCCGTTTCATTGCCAAAGGGTGGATAAATGATTTTTATATACATCCGAAATTTCATTTTCCTTTTTTCGGTTTTGAGTGGCTAACGCCCATGTCCCCCGCGATCATGTATTTGCTATATGGCATAATGGCCATCGCTGCTTTGTTTATTTGTCTGGGTTTATTCTACAGGATCGCAACTGTTTTATTCTTTTTTATTTTCTCTTATGCGGAATTGCTGGACAAAACCTATTATTTAAATCATTACTATCTCGTAACCATCTGTTCCTTTTTGTTGATTTGGGTTCCGGCGAACCGCTATTTCTCCCTCGATGTTTTGAGAAAACCAAACCTGGAGGTTACACAAGTGCCGTCCTGGACTATCCTGGTTTTCAAATACCAGCTGCTGATCATTTATTGTTGCGCAGGTTTGTCTAAACTAACGAATGAATGGCTGATCCGGGCTATGCCATTAAAAATATGGCTTCCGGCAAAAGCAAATATTCCTGTGTTCGGTCCGATTTTAAAATATGCAGGAACCGCTTACCTGTTCAGCTGGGCCAGCGCATTGTTTGACCTGACGATTCCTTTTATACTATTAAATAAATCCAGCCGGCGGTTTGGATATTTCCTGGTTATTATTTTTCATTTGCTCACGGCCGTTCTTTTTCAGATCGGCATGTTTCCCTGGCTGATGATGAGTGCTACGCTGATTTATTTTTCGGAAGGATTCCACAGGAAAGTAATCGCGCAAATAAGAAAAATATTTGGCAGAAAGGAGCCGGTGTTGGTTGAACGCGATTTACCGGTCAATAAAAAATGGCAGCATACCGGTTTGCTTTTGCTGGGCTGTTATTTTTTAATACAGGTGATGGTTCCTTTCAGATATTTATATTATCCCGGTAATCTACTCTGGACTGAACAGGGGTATCGTTTTTCCTGGCGCGTGATGCTGATGGAGAAAAGTGGTACCTGTTTTTTCTATGTGAGAGACGGTGAACACGGAAGAAAATTCCAGGTAAATAATCGTGAATTCCTGACTGCCTACCAGGAGAGAATGGTAGAAACACAACCGGATATGATTTTGCAATATGCGCATATTTTGAAGCAGCAATGGCAGGCCAGGGGATTTGCAGATCCGCAGGTAACCGTAGAGAGTTATGTCTCTCTGAACGGAACGGGTAGTCAGCTTTACATTGACAGCTCGGTGAATCTGGCCGCTGAAAAAGAAACCTGGTTTGCTGTAAAAAAATGGATCTTACCTTATAAAAACGGAGTTGCAAAATGAAAACAATCATGATGCTGCCTTTTCTGTTGGCCGTTTTCATGTGTGAAGCGCAACGTTTTCAGTTATCCGGCATTGTGCTCAGCGGGCATCAGGCCGTACCGGGCGCAACGGTTTCCCTCCAGAACACAAATCATTCAACGGTGACAGATGAGAAAGGGGTTTTCCTTTTGGATGATCTGTTACCTGCTGAATATAAAATTCAAATCAGCTCGATCGGATATTTTACGGTTGTACAAAAAGCAGTCATCACAAATGGGAACCTGCATATAGAGGTACAGCTCTCTATAGATTCCAAAAACCTCGACAGCGTGACGATTCAGCTGCTTGCAAAAATGCACTCGGGGGTAACGCGATTACACGATGTGGAAGGAACATCTATTTATGCGGGAAAGAAAACAGAAGTGGTTGTGCTGAATGATCTGATCGGAAACAAATCCACCAACAATCCAAGACAGGTGTACGCTAAAGTAGCGGGACTGAATATTTGGGAGAATGATGGAGCGGGTATTCAGCTGGCCATTGGCGGTAGGGGATTAAGCCCCAACCGTGTATCCAATTTCAACACCCGTCAGAATGGTTATGATATCAGTGCCGACGCGCTGGGATATCCCGAAAGTTATTATACACCACCCACCGAAGCCGTTGAGCGGATAGAAATCGTGCGGGGTGCGGCTTCTTTACAATATGGTACGCAGTTCGGAGGTATGATCAACTTCAAAATGAACAGTGGCCCCGCTGATGATCCGCTGGCCATCACCGCACGCGTTACCGGTGGCTCCTGGAAATTTTTGAATGCTTCTGTGAGTGCCGGAGGAACCGACGGGAAATTGAATTATTATGTTTTTGGTCAGCATAAATCCGGAGACGGATGGCGACCCAATGCGGAATTCAATAGCAACACCGCATACGTTGCGACAACATTTCATTTTAATCAGCGACTCTCCGTGAGTATTCAGTATACGCATATGGATTACCTGGAACATCAACCAGGAGGGCTCACAGATGCTGATTTTGCAGAGGACCCTCAACAGTCTGTGCGTGCACGGAATTGGTTTAAAGTGAACTGGAATCTGGGAGCTGTTCTGCTGGATTATAAAATCAGCAGCCATCTCACATTTAACACAAGGTTCTTTGGGCTGGACGCCAGCCGGGAAGCGCTGGGCATACTCACCTATATCAATCGGGCGGATGATGGTTCCGACAGAAATTTGTACATCGATCATTATCATAACTGGGGCAATGAGAGCAGGCTGTTATTTAACTACAACCTCGGCGATCTTGGTTCAACACTGCTGACGGGTTTTCGTTATTACAACGGTCATACCAACCGGCAGCAGGGATATGGTAATAACAGCTCCACCGGAACGAAGGGAGATTTTGAATTCAATACAGCGAGTATTGCCGATTCTCTGCGCTATTCAGACTATATATTTCCGGAGAATAATGAAGCACTGTTTGCAGAAAATATTTTTAGAATCACACCAAAACTCAGTGTGATTCCGGGTATCCGCTACGAGCGTATTAGCACAAAGGCCCAGGGTGATTATACAAATGTTGTTTTTGACCTCGCAGGAAATCCCATCAGTCCTGAAAAAGTAACCGATAATAAAAGTAATACGAGGCAGTTCCTGCTGGGGGGGGTCGGTGCCACCTACAATTTCACGCAGGCGCTCCAGGTGTATGCAAATTTTTCGCAGAACTACAAAGCCATCAACTTTAATGATCTGCGCACGCTGAATCCGAATCTGAAAGTAGACAGCAACCTGCAGGATGAAAAGGGATATTCGGCCGACATCGGTATCCGCAAAAGCACGGGTATATTTAATTTCGATCTCAGTTTCTTTATGATCCACTATGATAATAAGATCGGTAGTATCCTTACAACCGATCCGTTGAATTTTATCATTTACAATTATCGTACGAATGTGGCGGCAACCCGTAACTACGGTCTCGAATCCTATGTTGAACTCGATATTTGGAAACTCATGAAGGGGATGCAATCTCCTACCAGTGTCGCCATATTCTCCAACTTCTCATTATTGAGCGCTAAATATGTAAACAGCAGGGATGCCTCTATTGAAGGCCGGCGGGTAGAGTTTGTGCCGGATGTCGTTTTCAAAACGGGTATTAGTTTCCGGCATAAAAAATGGGGAGCCAGCTACCAGTACGCATATACCGGTGACCAATATTCGGATGCCACCAATGCGACGTTTACCGCCAATGCCATTGACGGCATCGTTCCTTCCTATTCCGTGATGGATTTTACACTGCAATATCAGCTAAACAAATATGTAGGGTTTTACGGATCCGTGAATAACCTGGCTGATGCGAGGTATTTTACCCGCCGCGCGGACAGCTATCCGGGCCCGGGCATCGTGCCTTCTGACGCCCGCGGTTATTACCTGACGGTTCAGGTGAATTTGTAAAAAGCCTTTCTAAAAAAGTAACGGAAAATTCATTTGCGGAAAATACCGTCAGGTCCCGGGAAAATTCATGGTGTCCGAAATGAAATAAAATCGTATGTTGAATCCGAATTGATCATGCACTTATTCAAATGTTCCGGAGATTATGAAACTGATATGTAGTTATTTGTGTGGTTTCACTTCAGCCTGTCTGTTGTTTTATTTTTTCGGCAGATTTACCTGGAACAACTATGGTTATTTTTTATTTCTGGCT
Source organism: uncultured Bacteroidota bacterium (assembly GCA_963759335.1). Taxonomy (GTDB): domain Bacteria; phylum Bacteroidota; class Bacteroidia; order Chitinophagales; family Chitinophagaceae; genus Puia. The sequence continues at coordinate 125,654 of CAVWYU010000010.1, read as the reverse complement.
GCCGAAATTCTCACCATTCCATTTCTTATAAACGGTATGATAAAAAATAATAACAGGCAGGTGCGGTAATCGTTTATTCATACAATACAACGCATGACAGATAGAAAGAAGTACTTTGATCATATCAATGCCAACCTTTCGCCCATCCTGCAATTTACAGACCGCTTCGACCAGCTGCTGAAAGCAGCGAAGAACAATTCCATTGAAGACCTTCTCTTTTACGCCAGTTATCTCGAATCTTCGGATGCGGATTCAATAAAAGCCAGGGGAACACTGATCCGTCTTCAATGCCAGGGCCTGGAAGCGGAAGATTTATTTGAAGCCTACCGGGAAAGTTGGGGTATACCCGCTTTTCAGGAGAATCTTCTGACCGTATCGGATTTTAAAAACGGCTTTTTATGGAAATTCAGGGACCATACGAGTTCCTGGAGTGAGGATGAGGAAGCCAGAGAATGGTTTTATACAAATATTGAAGCCAGATTTATCCGCGAGTATGAATTTTGGACGGACGATCGGGGTTCGGAAGAACGGATGTTCGTGAAATCAGGATCGTATAAGGAAATCCTGTCTGCGCTTATTCAGGAGGCCGAATTTGGTCCTTTGATTAGTCCTGTTTTCACAAAAGAAGAATTACAATCTTTTATTGATCATCACGACGAAGATGATCTGGGTATTCAAAAAGAGGCGCTGACGGATATAATAGAACAAAATATCAATTGGTGAAGACTATTAATTGTCCGGAATTTGTTCCTGAAATAGTCTTTATCAGAATCTTGTAAAGATAAAATGCACTGGCTGACGGTATATGGAAGATTCAATCAATCTGGAAATTAAGATCGATGCTCCGCTTCAGGATACGATTCTTCAATACTTCTGGTTTACATACCGTAAATAGCTTTTAATCACTGTTTAATTTATTACATAATTTTACAGTCACGCGAATATCCGCAAGGGATACGGCGTGCACTAAGGGTAAATGCTTAGAGGGATCTGTGGTCTGGAGAATTCTGTGACAGATGATCAGCGTTAATAATTAATAATTGATCATTAATAATTATAAACCAATCTTTCGTTCAGGTGTTCTATCATCGTATTAAACAGTAATCAAATGACAACAGAAAAAAAGCTGGCTATCTGGATGGATCATGCTTCGGCGCATACCATCGAGTATCCCGGTGATGAAAACATTACGAGAACCATTACTTCCGATTTTACGCAAACGGAAAAGAAGGAAAGCCTGGAGAAAAGTGAGCATTCAATGCATAATAAAGAGCAACATCAGCAATCGGAATTTTACAAGGAACTGGGCAAGGTGATTGCCGGTTATAATTTCGTATTATTATTTGGCCCCACCAATGCAAAATCGGAACTGCTGAATTTCCTGAGAGCAGATCATCGGTTCGATCAGATAAAGATCGTGATAAAGACTGCCGACAAAATGGACGTTCACGAGCAGCAGAAATTCGTGAGGAAATATTTCACCGAGCCGGTCAATCTCTGAAAATATAATCAACCGCTGCGATTTTATGATCACAAGGATCTGGCACGGCCGCACTTCCCATGAGAATGGTGATTGGTACCTGAAGTTTTTACTCAATAAAGGCACGGAGGAATATGAACTTACGCCCGGCAATCTGTCCGTGAAGGTCTGGCGCGAAAAAACGGCCGACTGCTGTCATTTCTGGACGGTTACGGAGTGGAAGGATATATCGTCTGTCAAAGCTTTTGCGGGAGAAGATCATGAAAAAGCTGTTTACTATCCGGAGGACGAAGGTATACTGCTCGAATTCGAAGAGCGGGTGATTCATACAGAGACCTATATTGTAAAATAGTCTGTTTCTGTTCTGAACAGTTCCTGCGCAATCCTTCATTTGTGTATTTTTCTTATATTAGGGAGCCGGTTTATTCAGCCGGCTATCTTTACAATGAATCTCTCCTGGTTGTATTTTCTTCCCGCATTTCTTTTTTTTATACTGGTTATTCTGTTATTTGGTGCTATTTCAATTGCCGGTTTTCTGTTGGTCCGGAAGCATGTAGAAAGATGGTTGGGAAAACCACCTGCACAGAATGAAGTCATCAGCTATTATATAGCGGCTACCGGTGTGGTATATGGTATCACACTGGGTCTGATCGCTGTGGGTGTCTGGGAAAATTATATTCATGTAAATAATAAAGTGGAAGAGGAGGCAGCAACGCTCAGTGAATTATACCGGGATATAGCCAGCTACCCGGAACCCGCAAGGAGCAGAATGGAAACAGAACTGAAATTATATACCCGGTACGTAATAGACGAGGCATGGCCACTGCAGTCAAAGGGCATGGTTCCAATGGGCGGAGTGGACCATATGAATAACTTTCAGAAGTTGTTATACGTTTATGAACCCGCAACGACCGGACAGCAGGAGCTCCATGCTTCTGTACTGCGCAGTTTTAATGATTATGTTTTGCTGCGAAGGTTCCGGATTCAGAATGTGACCAAGGGCGTACAGGGAATGATCTGGTGGGTTGTTTTCTTTGGAGCGATGATTAATTTAATTCTCTCCTGGCTTTTTGTTGTAAAAAACCAGTCCCTCCATGTACTGATGAACGGCCTGCTCGGCGCCCTGATCGGAGCACTCGTTTTCCTGATTATCGTGCTGGATTTTCCGTTCAGGGGCTGGTTCAAAGTAGGGCCCGAACCTTTTGAATACGCTTATGAGCAACTCATGAAGTGAGGAACCCGTATTATGAATTTTATAAATCAATCATAAAATAATTATGAAACAGTTTTTAGTCCCCTTATTCCTATTCGCAGCGGTCAGCTCTTTTGCGCAGGCGCCGGGTAAAGGGGATACGATCAGTTTCTGTTTTATAAAATATAAAATACCGGCAGGATGCAGTGCGGCATCCGAATACCAGGTGAAATGTGATGATTTTTCGATGACCTGGATATATCTGACCCCTCAAAGCCTTCAAACGACGCCCGACCAGTTTATAAGCCAAATAGCCGGACAAACGAAAAAGTTTAAAAAGGAACCGGTCACCTGTTATCTGCTCGGCAATCAGGTGAAAGGGTATGCAATCAGTTTTAAAACAGATCAGGGCACAGGTCATCAGCTGATAGCCTATGGAATCGCCAATGAGCAGCCCGTTTTGGTACAATTGTCGCTTGACAAAGAGCCGAAAACCAACGAAGATATTCCTGCATTTCCGCGGCAAATGATCGGATTGTCAAAGTAGTGTGACATGATCAGGAACCGGCACTAGGTTAAAGATTCCACCAGGATATCATCGATACCAATCGTAAAAGTTTTATCGCCATAATTGCCCCCGTCTTCGCGCGGAAATTCAACTTCAAAAGTTTTATCCGGTTCCAATATTTCCAAAACGACTCCCATCATACCTTTTGTAATCTCAGGGTTTATATCCCTGGAAAGTTCAAAGCTCTGGTCTTTTTCAATGACAGGCATATGTCAAAATTTAGGTTCAAAAAATATCACTAAAGGTACACCCGCGATTTCTTTTAAACTCTTCATTCTTTGTTCTCCTTTTCTCTGGAAAATACGATAAAGATCATAGTCATTGAATAGAACAGCCAATGCAGGACTGCTCCATGATTTATTGCCATTGATACGTTCATCCTTAAACCTTACCGAATGAAAAAGACCCTCATTGTATTAGCCCTCGGACTCACCATCGATATGGTGGCGGGCGATACCTATGCACAGAATTCTCAAAAAAATATGGAGTCTGAGCGGAAAATGAACTTTATGCCTTCCATTCATAATTTAAGTATCCTGAAAAATCCTGATGTAACGGACGTTCATCTGCTAAGCAGAAATGAAATCGATATCCGGGTGGTCAGGGATTTTCTGATGAGGTTTGACGAAGTGGAAAATGTTTTGTGGTTTGCTGTTCCAAAAGGAGGCTATGAGGCTTATTTTGTAAGGGACGGTTTTGGAGAAAGAGTGATCTATGATAAAGGCGGAGGATGGGAACAGTCGCTTTTAACCTATGATGAATATAAATGTCCCCGCGATATCCGGGCAGCTGTCAGATCATTGTTCTTTGATTTTGACATTTTCCTGGTAAGGGAAATAGATAACATCGAAGGTGCTGAATTCATCTTCTACCTGCAGGATAAATCAACCATCCGGGTCGTCAGAGTGAATAAAGAAGACGAAGTGGAAGTTTTACAGGAGTTTGACAGGGAGCCATAATAAAAGAAAAACCCCGCTATGCAGGGTTTTTTCAACGGTTGCTATGGTAGGAGTGCCGTGCTAATTCACATTGCCTGTACTCTTTTTAAACCCATGAGATTTTGCGCAGGTTAAATCGACCTGTACGATTTGTCCCATACCGGGTGCGCCGCCAAAGCCCCAGTCGGAGATATATAAATTCCCATCCGGCCCGAATGTCATGGCGGATGCCAGGTTCAGTTTGGAAGCAATGGTCATGCGGGATCCATTCGGATCTATCCGGATTACGTCTCCGGTACCGGGCGTTGGAAAATCATTTCCGGTTGTGCTTTCCAATACATACAGTCCGCCCAGCGCATCAAACTGGACTCCCAGCACCATGCTGAAACCGGTGGCATAGGTGGTAATATGACCGTCGGGTGTAATTTTATAAATAGCCGAATTACCGACTCCGGCAGGGAATGTATATAAATTGCCTACATAGAAATTTCCATCGTGAAAGGTCATGGCGGTCGGAACGATATGTCCTTCTATGGATGAAATATCGACGATCCGGTGGATGTCTCCGTTCAGCGACATCTCATCCAGTTCGCCGTGATTGGGTTCAATGGAAAATAGGCGATTACCCAGACTGATCATGCTATAGGGCGTTCCGTCTGCTTCAAAATCGTTGGGATTGGGATTTTGAACTGGGTGACTTTTATAGAAGGCGCTTAGATCGTTGATCAGTGTCCAGGTTCTATCCTTGTTTACCCTGAATACCCCATTGGAGAAATCGGGTACCGCATGAGAACAACCCGCACTGGTCAGGAGCCCATATAAGGTATTACCTATGAAAGCGATATCGGCCACGCCACTCACAAAACCTCCGATAGTTGCAGCGGTTTGACTGGATGGAATTTTATCCACGACGGTTGTGCGTGTGCCCGAGTGGTCAATGCGGGATATTCTGGCGCCCGTATCACTGCCTGTGTAAGGGCCGGCTCCTGGAACCTGGTCGCAGAGACCAATCGATGAATCGGATCCTCCGACCCCTCCTTCGGCAACATAGAGATTGCCATCAGGTCCGAATTTCAGTCCCCGCGGATTATTTAATCCGGTTGCAAAAACGGATTGGGTGATTACAATATCGTTGGGATTACAGGCACAGAACCGGGGGCCTTCTTTTTTACAGGAAATCGCAAAAAGCAACACGGTCAGCACGGAGATGGTCCCGGCAGTCAGCGTAAAATTTTTTTTCATAAAATGGTTTAAAGGATGAATGTGTAATTGTATGAAATTCAGCGAAATGAGCGGAGTATAGATTAGATAGGGCGGATAGAATGTGTAAAATGTAAGGGGAAATCCAAATTTGACTTTAAAAGTAACTTTGATTTTATCTAAGAAAAATACCGATTTATAGGTAGTTTTTTTGACCTTGCTGTTTCCATTTTCCCTGTTCGAACGACTAAGTAAATATTGAAACCGAATATTTAATTTCTTAAACCTGGCTTATGCAACAGGAACCTTTCAACTATGAATTCAGCAAGATGATGAAATGGCTTGGTACCGATTCTATACCAAGTCAATTAAAGTTTGATGCCGATTATTACAAAAAGTTTTTTAGTTTTTTTCTGTTGGGAGACTCGTATTATTTTATCATCAACCATCATACGCTGAAAATAGAATATGTAAGTAAAGAAATAGAAGAAGTGATGGGCTATCTGCCATCGGAATTTGAAATTCCCTTTATGAATGATCAGATCCACCCGGATGACCGCTCATGGTTTCTGGCCATTGGCAGCAGCATGATTGATTTTTTTTCCCAATTACCCGTTGAAAAACTCATGAAGTATAAAGTGCGCTATGATATACGGTTCAGGAAGAAAAATGGTGAATACGCGCGGATACTTTATCAGGGAGTATTGTTGGAACACGACCGGGATGGAAGATTTTTAAGAACCCTGAGTGTACACTCAGATATAACCTATCTGAAACAGGAGGGCAAGCCTGTGTTGTCCTTTATAGGGATGGATGGCGAACCATCTTATTTTGATGTGGCTTCAAAAAACATATTCATTGAAAGTAAGGAAGAACTCACCAGAAGAGAGAGACAGGTGCTGTTGCTTTTAATAGAAGGTAAATTGAGTAAAGAAATCAGTCAGGCGCTGAATATAAGCAAGCAGACCGTTGATACGCACCGAAAAAATATGCTTCACAAAAAACAACTCAATAATACCGGCGAACTGGTCGGTAAAGCCATCCGTTACGGGTGGGTATAAAATGCCCAATCTCCAGGCAACGTTTCATCTTTCATTCCTATCTTATATCCGTTGGCTATAAATAACATTATTTGACGGAAGGAGAAATCATTCAGGGTTGTTTAAACAGGAATACGGCAGCACAGCATGCGCTCTTTCAAAAATATGCGGGTGTTCTGATGACGATTTGCCGCCGCTATGGCGGAGATCACGCGGAAGCGGAAGACATGTTGCAGGAAGCATTTATCCGGATATTTAAATTTATTCATCAATATCAAGGTACCGGGTCCCTGGAAGGCTGGGTTAAAAGAATCACCGTTCGTTCCTGCCTGCAGATTTTACAGGTCCGGAAAGTCAGATTTTCGGAGCTCTCCGAAATTCACCAGGAGATTCAGACGTCCGCTCCGGATATCATTTCAGATCTTGATGCCGACGAAATACTAAAACTAATCAGCGATTTGCCTGTCGGTTATCGAATGATTTTCAACCTCTGTGCGATAGAAGGGTATTCACATGAAGAAATTGGCCGGATGCTAAAAATCAAAACGGCCACCAGCCGCAGCCAGTTGTCGAAGGCCCGAAGTATGCTGCAGGGAAAAATAAATTCATTACAAAAAATATCTGGTTAGTATGACAGAAGATCAATTGGATGATGCACTGAAAAATAAAATCCGGGACCACCGTTCGCCGGTTCCGGATGATATGTGGGAGCGGATTCAAAAAAAGGATAAGGACAGAAAAGGATTTCTATTCTTATTCGGGGGGATTACCGTTCTGATTGTAGGCGTTTGCCTGGGAGGTTATTTATGGATGAATCATACAAAACAAAAACCTGAACCGGTAGTTCATGCAGTATCCGGCCGGGATCAGAATTCAAACAAGACTATACCTCCGTCAAATTTGAATAATAAAGAGACGAAAACAGAAGAAAATATACCCGCCGTTGCGCAGCATCTTCCAGCAGATAAGGAAGGATCAAATTCTTCCAGGCCGTTTCCTGCGGGTAAGAAAGGATCAGATTATTCTAACAAACCAGGAAAATCAAAAGATAAAGAAGAGAATTTCAAATCCGTTATTGATAAAACAACAGTTTCCGGGGCAGCAGTTTCGGAGGCATTGGCAGGTGCGGCGCATAATTTATCTTCAGAAAAAGATTCCCTGGAAGAGGGAAAGGATGATTCGGTATTGAATGCAAAGGGCGTAGTGAATCAACCGGTAGCTATTGTAAAACCGGTGCCTGAAAAATCACCGGCAGACACTGCGCGAAAAACTGCAGATAAGAAAACGCAGAAAGATTCTGCTGCTGCCAAAAAGTGGTACCTGGATGTATATGCGTCGCCCGACTGGCCCATGGATCATACAAAAAATACATTTTCTTCCACGATGAAGCTTTCTTATACTATTGGAGTGAGGATAAACAAGGCATTTGGCAAACATTTTTCGGGAAAAATCGGTATCCAGTATTCACGCATAAATTTTTGGACTGGATAGTCTTCAGTTATATTAATGGCACGACAAACCATCTGAATAGTTTTGATCTTCCTTTTTTAGCGGGTTATTCTTTTGGAGCTGAAAAATTAAAAATGACCATTACTGCGGGTGGGATTATTAACCTTACTTCTTTTCATACAGAGGATCCCTTCGATGATGTATTTAAAACGAATACAGGTCTAAGCGTCTACCTGGGTTTTAATTTGGAAAGAAAGTTAAATCAAAAGATTTCAGTTTATCTGGAGCCATATTACAGATACAGGCTGACTTCAATGACCATCAGCGGCGTTGAGATTTATAAATTTATTGACGTGGTTGGCTTGTCTTTCGGTGGCAGGTTTTATTTTTTAAAATCGTCAAAAAAATAAATGAATACCAAATATATTTATGGGTGCATGTTGATCATCTTTATTTCGGCTTGCCGGAAATCAAATTATAGTCCACCCGTCGTACCGGTTGCACCTATTTTGTCCGATACTCTTTTTCAATGGAAAGAAATGGGAACGGTTCCCGGTTCATTTACAGGAGACATCTGGTTTACTTCGCCCGCGAATGGTTTTGCCGCAGGTTCCCAACTTTATCAGACCGTTGATAGTGGCAGGACCTGGAATGCTGTATCCGGCACTTCGGATACTCCCGGATTTTTCAATTTATTTTTCACTGATTCAAAAAATGGGTTCGCTGAAGGCGCCTCTCAAATGGCTTTTACAACGGATGGGGGCAGTACGTGGATCATTAAACCACTTCCAACGACAAAAGCGCTAACCCTGTTCTTTATAAATTCTTCCACCGGGTTTTATGGAGATGTTGATGGAGGATTATATAAGACGATGGACGGTGGCAATAACTGGATTAATATTTCTAATGCATACGGCAACTATTATCCTTATTTCCTAAATGCGGATACCGGATTCGTCATGACGAGCAACGAATTATTTGAAAGCACAATAGATGGGGGCCAAACCTGGAAGTCACAGGGATTTCTTAATTCCGGCTCCTCTTCAAGCTCATATAATCAATTACAGTTTCTCGATAAGAATGATGGATTTTATGGCTGTCCTACAGGACTTCTGAAAACAACGGATGGTGGGAAAACCTGGATTAATGTGTTATCCGGGGGAGTTGGTACTGCCGTAAATGTGATAAAATTTTTTGATGCTCAGGCGGGTTATTATAAAGGCTCCACAACTATTTATCATACTGCTGATGCGGGCCTGACCTGGGATATCAGTTGCAAAATCGGCAGCGATTCTTTTATAGGTATGAGTTTTATTGATGCTCATACCGGCTGGACCTGTACCAATAAGGGCAGGGTATTCCGGATTCAATTATAAGCCCTGTCATTTTGAGCCCGAATGAGGGAATTGACGTTGCTTCTCATCATAAACAACAATCTGATTATTCTTTATCAATACATCGTCGGTGTAGTAGATAGAATCAACCTTTCCTTTTTTGTCGGTCATGATTTCGGTATACCATAAGGTAACCCATGTTTCATTTTTGTCCGGATAAAAGATAGTCGCCCAGGTTTCGAAATTCTTTGAAACGGATGTTGATGCATTACGCATGTCAGCCAGAATTTTTGTGAGACTGTCCCTGCCGCCTTTGAAGTAAAATTTGTCCCCCACAAATTCGGCCGTATCCGCAAAATAAGCTGCGCTTCCGTGGATATCTCCCGCAACATATTTCTGCAGACAATTTAATACCAGCAAAGCGTTCCTTTCATCACCGGGCTGCCATTTTATTGAATAGCTGGCAGTAAAAGGATACGCCAGCGTATCCCTGGCTGTTGATGAACTGTCGTTTTTGTTGTTTAAGGATTTTGATTCGTCATTGCACGCTGATAAAAAAGCGATAATCAGCACAGCCGGGAGGAGTTGTTTAAGGATCATATATTATTTGGTTGCAGGGTTTTTTTCTTCGTATTGATGAATCAGATCTAAGGTATGTGTTAATGATTCTTTACTGCTCCAGTCCAAATGACCCGGAATAATAAATTCCGGGTTCCCGAATGTATGCTGAATATTATGAATGGTAACGGCCCAGTTTTTTACGTTTGCATCTGACAGGTTACCCAGATCTGTCGCTTCTGTGCTTTTCACCAGGCAGCCGCCATACAGGATCTTTTCTTTCTCAAACCAGATCACAATATTGTCCGGCGAATGTCCCTGGCCACCATAATAGGTTTGAAACGAATACTCACCAACCCGAAAGACGCTGTCTTTGTGAATCAGAAATTCAGCTCTTTTTTGATTTCTTTTTTTACTGAGTTCATCCGTTCGCCTGGTGGTATAGGTCCGGATACCCATGCTTTTGTAGTATTCAAGTCCCGCCGTTCTGTCCTCATGAAAATGTGTGGAAATACAAATAATCACTTTTTTATCATGTCTGATTTTTATACTGTCCAGCAATGGCTTAAACTGAGTACTGTCCCAGGGTGTATCGAACAGTACCACGCCGTCTTTGGTGACCAGGTACATACTATTGGAAGGAACCGGACTTCCCTTATATAATCCGAAGGTTGTATATACATAGAAGTCACCGGTTAGATGAGATATGATCAGGCCGGGTTTTGGCGTCTGACCGGAAGAAAATGAAATTGAAAACAGGAAAACAGAAAGGATTGCAGAAATCTTCATAGCCATTCGGATTTGGTAGCATGGATAATTAAAGAAGGTAAATCCCTATAACAAAAGTATAACAATCTGGCCGACGGTTACTTTAAACCCCTTGTATTTATAGCAGTCTATTATACGTAGCCGCTTTGAATAAAATAAAAAAATTGTTAAATAGATTAAAACAAACAAAATGAAAACGCTATTTACTCTGTCTATGCTGGTACTGATTACTCTTGCTGGTATTGTTAGCTGTAAACTTTTCATGAAAAACCACTATGATATTTCCGCCCTGCTGACCCTGGCAAGTTTTGTTTCGATTATTTTATGTATTTACCTGGTCAGTAACAAAAAAGTCACCCTGTCCTGAGAACCATGTATGACTCGTAAAAATCCGATTTGAAGAAACCATTTAACATGACCGTTATATTTTGAACCCCCGTCAATTGACGGGGGTTTTTAATAAATGGCTATAACTGATCAGTTATAGAATTATTTTTTAGCTCTGTCCGGATTTCCGCATTCCGGGTGTCTTTGTTTCATGACACAATTAAATATCCTCCGTTTCCCGGCAAAATGGTGCCGCTGGATCATGTTGCTCTTCATCGTATTATTTCTTTCGAATCAGGGTTATGGACAATCGTCTACCAGCTGGAAACTGGAAAGAATGCCGGCAGCGCTGGAGACGGATTTTGCGCTGAGTTGTCTTCCTCCTCATATACGTTCCGGGGCGACTGTGTATTTACTGGACCCGGAGAAGGGTTATTACACGGCCCGACAGGGTAACAATGGTTTCATTTGTTTTGTAGTACGAACGGACTGGATACGGGGCGAGTTCCGGCAGGACTTCGCCGCTGCTATCAGCTATGACGCAGAAGGTACCGAATCCATATTCCCGGTTTACAGAGATGTAGCGGCGATGCGTTCATCGGGAAAATTTACTGCTTTGCAGGTCAGGGATACAATCTCCGAGCGATTCAGGAAAGGTATTTACAAGGCACCGGCAAAACCCGGCATTTCGTATATGCTGGCTCCCGTCATGCGCGTATATGTGGATCCGTCCGATAGTTTGAAGGTTGCAAGTTTCAGTATGCCGCATTATATGTTTTATGCGCCTTATTTGACAGCGGCCGATATTGGCGGGAATTCAGATTCCGGCGGCCCGATCGTTCTCGGAGATAAAAAGGATCCGCATTGTTATATCATTCTGCCCGTTGGCAAAATGGAAAAGTCTGCGATCATTGCGGAAAATAAAGAGCTGCTGCAACGTCTTGCTGAATACAAATCCTATTTTGAAATCCGGCAGGATGAGATGCATCACTGATGCTACATCCGGAGGAAAACAACCTGTATTTTGTTATTGCAGTTCCCCATCAGCGCGTTCGAATTGATAATAATTTTGAGAGAAAAGGTATACGGAAAACAGAAAAAGACAAATCGTAAACGGAATGATTAAACCTGTTAATACGGCAATGAATACCATGAGATAGAACAGGGAGATGATTTTCAGATAGGTGAAGGGTTTAAAAAGCCGGATAAACAGCAGGCTGTTAAGCAATATGAGTGTTCCCCATCCAAAAAATATCATTAATAAAGCATGGACAATGTCCAGGTGCGCGGGAGTCATAAGAGTAATGATAATGATCTCAGGTATTAGCAGGATCAGGCATAGCGTTGCATACTGAATCAGGCGTGACGAAAGAGACACCGGCAGACCTCTGTAAAAGCCGAGGTTGAATTCTTCCATCTGTCTGATTTTATAAATGAGGACGCCATGTCCCATAAGACCGAAACTGTAAAAAAGCAAAAACATGCTCATGTCGTACTCTTCTTTTGAATGATTCAACAGCATGCCAAATAAGAGTAAACAACTAAATAATTTTATGGCCAGGAAGAGCATTTTTTGGCGGGTCTCAATATACTGTAAGACAAAACGTGCATAAAATTTCTTCGACACAAGCGAATTTATCTTCCATAACGGCAGAGAGCGGATAATCCCGTTTTTTCTGATCATTCTGTCATAGCGCCAGGCACCAGCCAGAGAAAGAATCAGAATAAACAAAACAACGATCAAAGTATGTACGTACCACTGGTGTGTAATGCCAATCCAGATGCAGATCACGGCATATAATATCACCGGCAGAAAAAACATCAGCTGAACCTGTAACATCCGCGGGAAGACGAAGGAAGTTTTTTTTGTATTCAGCAGGGAAATGAAAACATAATTTTTCCCCTGCAGTTTCTCTGCCATGAATTGTTCGCATTTTAATGCGTATAATAACCAGGCGGTCAGGACGAACGCCAGGAATTTATAATCTGTCAGCATGGCCCTGATCAGCGTAAAATGGTATTCCAGCAGCCCCACTCCGTTAGCCCTCCCCACGGAAGCGACCATGATGAAAATAAGAAATGCAAACAGGCCGGCATTTTGTTTATAAAAAGTCCGGACGAATGACTGATATAATATGGTGCGCGTGATAGTCAGGATGTAAAAAATTAAATATTCCTATACAAGGTACCGGGTAAGAATTTATTTTTTCTTCCGCCTGTCACATAAATGAAAAAAATGCCCGGGGGTTTTATCCGGCTGATTCCTCTTCATGTAACACGATCAGCATATCATAAAATTCTATCCTGATTGTGTCAGGTATCATTTTGTATCTCAACGGTATTCCCCTAGCGGGGTCTGAAACGCTGAACGCCGCCCGCGTCTTTCTGGATTCGAACGGTCCTTGTGCCGGAGCAGATGCCGGGGCACGCGGTTTGCAGTCCTGAACTGACATTACTGATTTCCGGACAGTCATTTAAAACAGACTTCAAAATGAAAAATATACTTCTACTGGCGTTTTCGGCTATTTCTTTCTTCATGGCGGCATGTAATGGAAATGCAAATGGGACGGTTAATTCTGCATCCGATACTTCGGCGGATACCATTGGTAAGCATTCTCCCTACGGAACAGATACACTCAGCAGAAAACGAATGGATAGCGTCACAAATAAAAATGATTCGCTGCATTGACGCTAAGTGTTTCCCTCTACATGTAATTTGTTAAATATCCGGGATATCTGAGGCGGTGTATTAAATTTAGGAATGCTCATGCCTGCCAGGTTATTTCACCTTTGTGTTTGCATCATATTCTTCTGCCTGGGTGCAAACGCTCAAAATCCCTTCAATGCTGATTTCGAATCCATAAATCGGGCGACCGGAACGCCAGACGGTATCCGGTCAACTCATCCGGTTACATTTCCCTTAACCATAGATTCGCTGATCAAACAACATGGAAAATACTCCGCCGTGTTGGAACAAAAAGATACCGAGTGAAAAAGTCGGCTCATTTAATTTTAGGATTGACCCGGAATTCAGTGGTAAAAAGCTGACATTAAAAGGCTATATACGAACAGAAAATGTTTCTTCAGGTTTCGCCGGCCTTCTATTGTATGCTGATGGATATATGGGCACGCTGGGTTTTGACAACATGGCTTCACAACAGCTGAAGGGGACAAATGAGTGGAAGGAATATACGGTGACGATTCCCTACAACGCAGAGGAAACCAAGGCCATTCATGTAGGTGCCCTGCTTTTTGGTCCCGGTAAAATATGGCTGGATAATTTTCATTTGCTGGCAGATGATAAAGACATTTCCCTGGCACCTGCTTATAAAAAAGTTTTTTATAAGGCAGATCTGGACACAGCTTTTGTAAGAAGTTCAGGCGTGCAATTCGGCGAATTGGATAAAGTAAAAATTGACAACCTGACTAACCTGGGGATGATCTGGGGCTTTTTGAAATATTATCATCCGGCGATCGCAAAGGGAGAATATAATTGGGACGCGGAGCTCTTTAGAATATTGCCAAATGTTCTGGCTGTTAAGTCTAAGAAGGAATTTAATACGGTTATCGAAAACTGGCTGGATAGCTTTGGAAAGCCTCCTGCGTGCAGCGACTGCGGTGCGTATGTGAAATCTGTCATCATGCCAGACTATGGTTGGATATTTCATAAAGAAAACCTGGAAACATCCCTTGTGGCTAAATTAGAATATATAAAAAATAACCGCCATCAGGGGAAGGGGTATTATATAGACAAGGATAGCCTGTATAATAATCCGGTTTTTAAGCATGAATACGACTATAAATCCATGCAGTATCCGGATGCGGGCTATCGTTTACTGGCATTATTCCGGTACTGGAATATAGTCCAGTATTTTTTCCCTTATAAACATTTGATCGGTGAAGACTGGAACGGGGTGTTGCAGGAATTTATTCCGAAATTTTTGGATGCGAAAAATACCAGCCAGTATGTGTTGGCTTGTTTGGAACTGATCGCCCGGATTCATGATACGCACGCTACTATAGATGGATTTAATTATTACCTGTACAATTACATCGGCCCATTCCGGGTACCGGTTCAGGCGAAAATGATTTCAGACAAACTGGTAATTACGGGAATGTACGGGGAGCCGGTCATCATCGGTGAGAAAGTCAGGATCGGAGATGTGATTACAAAAATAAACGGTGAGAGGACAGACGAGCTCATACGTAAAAACCTATACCTTATTCCTGCATCCAATGATGAAACGCAGCTGCGCGATATTCCGGCTTTTATTTTAAGGGGACAAACCCAACAATTCACGTTGGAGATAGAAAGAGACGGTAAACATTTTGAGTCCGCTGTTATGGCAGTTCCAGTATATCGTTTGGATACAAAGCTTGATTATGATCCTTATCCAGGGGACAGCAGTTATAAAATATTAAAGGGGAATATCGGATATCTCTATCCTGCTAAATACAGAGATGTACAGTTTGATAATATCAAAAAGACATTCTCGGGTACGAAGGGAATGATCATTGACATGCGTTGTTATCCTTCAGACTTTATGGTTTTCAGTTTTGGCTCCTATCTAAAGCCTGCATCTTCCCCTTTTTCAAAATTTACAATGCCTGATTTAGATATGCCCGGTTCATTTCGGTTTGAAGCGTTGAATAATAATGGAGGCGGCAGTCCGGGTTATTATAAAAAGCCTGTTGTAATTATTGTGAATGCCCTTACCCAAAGTTCTGCAGAATATACAACCATGGCTTTTCAAAGCGCACCCCATGTTAAGGTGATCGGAAGTATGACAGCAGGTGCAGACGGAGATATCTGTAGATTTGATTTACCCGGTGGTATATCGACCCGGTTTTCCGGACTGGGTGTTTATTATCCGGACGGTGTTGAAACCCAGCGAAAGGGTGTTAAAATAGATTTGATCATTCATCCAACCATCAAGGGAATTACAGAGGGCCGTGATGAACTTCTGGATAAAGCGATAGAGATCATCGATGGCGCTGAGGGCTCTGATCATTCGACCCGGTCTCCCGACATTACAATAAAGAGCATTAAATCGGGTTGTTGCTCTTGCAGGTTAATCTTAACTTGACATCTGAATCCCTTCAACAACCTTATAATATGAGAATGCGATGGTCATTTTCCATATTCTTTCTAACAGCATTTCTGTGCTTCCATCAGGTCAGTTTTTCGCAGGACATCAATTTTAATTTGGTAGCGCGCTCTCCGGAAGACGTAGACAAGGTACTGGGTATGGCGCAGGATGCCCAGGGATTTCTGTGGCTTGCTACTGCAAACGGATTATATAAATATGATGGATATCATTACACCGCCTATCATAGTCAACCCAGGAATCATAATTCGCCTGCATCGGACTATATCGAATGCATTGCGATAGATAAAGAAGGGAATATATGGCTGGGACCCCAGGGCGTGGGCCTCGACCGGTTTGATCCGGTAACCGGTGTATTTACACACTTTCGCCATAATTATAACGACAGCCGCAGTTAATCAGCGATACTGTTATTGCTATTCTGCAGGATCGTGAGGGGAAAATATGGATTGGAACAGCCTCGGGATTAGAGCTATTTGACCCGGAGACAAATAAATTTCATCATTACAAGCACGAAGCATTTAATTCATCATCGATTAGTTGTAATGCTATCAGGGCCCTCTATGAAGATAATCAAGGCACCCTATGGGTGGGAACCGGCAGACTCATTTCTTGAAGAAGGTCCCGGTAATGAAGGCGGCCTGAATAAGTTAGACAGGAAAACAGGATGCCTTTACCCGATACATGCACAACGAAAAAGATCCAAACAGTCTGATCGATAACCGGGTAAGGGCGATTTTTGAAGATAGTCGTGGCACCTTTTGGGTTGGAACGGCAGGTGATGGTTTGCATACCATGGATCGAGCAAAGGGTGTATTCGATCGACATCCTTATGATCCCTTACATCCTGACAGACTGAGCAGGCCGCCGCTTCGGAAAACAATCCCGTACGGATTTGATCATATTACTTTTATTACGGAAGATAACAAACACAGAATATGGATCGGAACATTTGAGGGGGGAATAAATATTTATAATCCTGCCACGCAAAAAATCTCTCATTATGAATCTGATTCCGGCAGCAATGAAAAACTAAAAGACAATCATTTTTGGTCGGTTTTTAAAACAAAAGATGATATCCTTTGGGTAAGTACCTGGGAAAATAATCTTTATAAGATAAACCCACATACCATAAAACTGCCCTTTAAAAGGACAGGAGGGCAGGTTTTTGATTTTGCAGAAGATGATGCCCATGATTTATGGATGGGTACGGACAAGGCCTTGGTTCATGAAAATCCTAATGGGCAACAGGAACAATTTTTTATCGGCAAAAAATCCCCTGTCCCGAATACGGTTTTCAAAATCGAAAAGTATGATAACAAATTCTGGACTTTTACGGCTCAGGGCCTTTTCCTCTTTGACCCGGCTGCTAAAACTTTTACAAATTACCATCCTCATCAGGAAGGGAATGTGAATAGTTTAAGTTCAGATACTGTTATTTCAATAAAAAAAACGGATGATAACCAGTTGTGTTTTGGCACTTTTAAGGGTCTGGATCTGATGGATATTAAAACCGGGGTATTCAGGCATTTTCAGAATAACCAAAAAGATACGGAGAGCATTAGCGATAATCAGATATTCACCGTTTACATTAGTAACGACCAACAAATATGGGTTGGTACTAACAATGGATTAAACCTGCTTAACAGGCAAACAGGTAAATTCAAAAGATACCTGGATCAATCATTTATATACAGTATAATGGAAGACAAAGCCGGTGTTTTGTGGGCTGGTACAAGCAGGGGTCTTTACGAATATGACAGGAAAACAGGTCAGTTTTTTATTTTTTACGGATGTCGCATCGGTTGTGCCACCTATAATTGTTGGCATGACGGAAGATCATGCGCAAAATCTCTGGCTTTCCACGGTAAAGGGCATTATAAAATTGAACAAAGACAGAACCGGCGCTATATTATATGGTAAGAGCCAGGGGGTAAATAGTTTAACGCTTACCGGATTTATCAAATGCCGTCAAAACGGAGAAATCGTAGCTTCAGATACTACCGGATATTATCATTTTCAACCGGAGCTCTTACAAGAAGAAAGTACGGCACCTCTTGTATCTGTCAGTAACTTTCTGCTCAACAATACAGCCATTCTGCCTGCTCCGCATGGAATTTTATCGGTTCCCCTGATGCAAACAAAGGAGATCCATTTAAAGCACGATCAAAACACTTTATCCTTTGAATTGACAAACATTGATTTCAGCAGCGAGCATGATGAAACACATTTGTTGTACATACTGCAAAACTATGATAAGGACTGGCGCGTCGCCAGCGACGAAAGAAAAGCATATTATTTCAATTTGCCACCCGGAGAATTTGTTTTTAAAGTGAAGGCGCTGAATGCTGCCGGTATTTCTGACGAAAAAGACATTGGCATCATCATTTCCCCGCCCTGGTGGAGTACCTGGTGGTTTTATAGCATACTGGCGCTGGTTTTTGCCGGCTTATTGCGCGCCTATATTGTATTCCGGTCCAGAAAGCTGCGCAGAGAAAACAGAATACTGGAAGACAAAGTGGAGCAGCGGACCAGCGAGTTGAATCATTCATTGGAAAATCTGAAAGCCACGCAAACGCAATTGGTTCAATCCGAAAAAATGGCTTCGCTGGGAGAATTGACGGCAGGCATCGCCCATGAAATACAAAATCCGTTAAACTTCGTAAATAATTTTTCTGAAGTGAATGTTGAATTGATTGACGAAGCGGAAAAGGAAATAAACAGCGGCAATACGTCCGAACTGAAAACTATTTTCGATAGTATCCGGGAAAATGAAAAGAAAATAATACACCACGGCAAGCGCGCAGACTCCATTGTAAAAAGCATGCTGCTGCACAGCCGAAAAAATAACGGTGTAAGGGAACCGGCAGATATTAATGTACTGGCAGATGAATATTTAAAATTGAGTTATCATGGCCTTCGCGCAAAAGACAAATCCTTTAACGCTTCCATACAATCAGATTTTGATGAAGCCATTCCCGAAATAAATATGGTTGCACAGGATATTGCCCGTGTTTTGGTCAATCTGTACAACAATGCTTTTTATGCAGTGGCCGAAAAGAAAACATTACTGAACGGATCTTTTGAACCAAATGTCTCGGTGCGTACTATGCAGACAGAAACCCGGGTTGAAATACATGTCAGGGATAATGGAAACGGCATTCCCGGGGATGTTATTGAAAAAATATTTCAGCCGTTCTTCACGACAAAACCCGCGGGACAGGGTACGGGTCTGGGACTGTCGCTAAGCTATGATATCATTAAGTCGCATGGCGGTGAACTGAAGATTGACACCCGAGAAGGAGAATGGACTGAGTTTACAATCATATTGCCAAAGTAGGTTCGCTAATTTTTTTTCTTCCTGATCAGGTTTAACTGGAAGAAAAATAAGTGATTGTAAAATAAATTCCTTCAGGCCATTACGGCTTCATTCAATACGATCATTACATCGTACTGTTCTACGCGAAGTGTTCCCGGAATCAAACCATATCTTCTCGGAATACTCCTCGCCAGTTTGGAAGCCCAATAAGCCGCCCTGGCTGTTTTTGTTTCAAACAAATAGATGCCATTGACCGTTTTTGTCGCTGAATCTACGATATAGTACTTCTGAATCAGTCCGCGAACGGATCTGAAATATTCCAGGTCGGCCTCACATAGCTCGTTCAGTTCTTCCAGTTTGAGGCTTGTGTTGAATTTGACGGATAATAGCGCTTCGGCAGTTTTCATAAAAATCTTATCTGGGTTTTTTGATCAGGCGGCAAAATTACCTGCCGTGGGTGGTTTGGAATGGCCTGAGAAGTCCTGAAATTTGACTGTGCGGTTGAATGCAGCCGGGATTACATTGACTACAGTCGCCGGGTCAGAAGATGGATATCATGAAGAAATTTATAAACGGATAAAAATCTTTTTTCTGTACATGATGATCATGGGTACAGTTAAGACAGCGACATATACCAGGGCGCTGATTACCGAAGCATTGACCGGCGAGAGCCAGGAAGCAAATAAATGCTGATATCCATACTGCCAGAGATTTGTTTTTTGTCCGTCTGACTCCAAATGTATGGCGCCGATCAGCAGGGGAAGGTAACCGGAAACGACATAGATGGTAATTGCATTCGATCCGAATGCAACAAAGGGTTCGGTGAATTTTTGACGACCGTTTACGTCGATCAGCCAGTAAGAAAGGGTCAGCGTTGCTATGGCCAGACCACCGGTAAAAAGCACAAAGGAAGATGTCCACAGGGCTTTGTTCATCGGAAAGAATCCATTCCATATTAACCCTGCGAGCACAAGCAGGAAGGCAATGGAAAAAAGCCAGGCTACTTTATTTTCAACGGTCCGGTCCTTTCTCTGCATCCAGGTACCGGTAAATATTCCCAGCAGACAGGTGGCAATGGCCGGAATGGTGCTCAATATGCCCTCCGGGTCGAAGGTTTTTGATCCGGACCACATATGGTTCGTTGTAAGTATGGTCCTGTCTACCCATGCCGCAAGATTTGTTGACGGTTCCAGGTTAGAGGGCCCGATGCCCGGTACCGGAATAAAGTTCATGATGAGATAATAAGTGATCAGTATGGAGCAGAAAATCCAGATCCAGGTTTTTCTATCCGTTTTTATATAGATCACCGTACAGATAAAAAAGACGATGGCAATCCTTGGCAATACGCCCAGGACCCGAAGATGCTGGAAATCAAAATTTTGTATAAGATTCAATATCACGAACAATAGATAGATCGTGAGCGACCGGCGGGCGGCCCTGAATATAAGAGCCCGGTGACTGGCTGGTTCCATTTTCCTGCTTGCCATGGCATATACAATGGAAACACCGACTATAAAAAGAAAAAAGGGGAAAACCAGGTCGGTAGGCGTGCAGCCATTCCAAACCGAATGTTCCAGCGGAGCGTAAATATGTCCCCAATCGCCCGGATTATTCACCAATATCATTCCGGCAACGGTCAGTCCCCGGAAAAAGTCCAGTGATCTGAGTCTGGTTTTCGCTTGAATCAATTCCATGGTTCGTTGATTTGACCGGCTGGTTTCATCACGAAGGAAACCTATTGGTATGGTATTTTCAATACCGTTGGAAAATTATCTCATCTAAATCAGTCAAAATGAAAAAATTACTAGTTGTATTTACCACAGGCATTTTTGCAGCCTGTGGAGGAAATGGTTCAGAAAGCAGAACCGATTCTACTACGGTCATCAAAACGGACAGCGTAACTACAAACGTGGTAACCACGGATTCTTCCAGAGTTATGACTGACAGCGTGAGAAACATGATGGACAGCACGAGAAAACTGAGGGATTCAGCCAGGAAGTAGTCCCGGCTGCTGGCATAGGAATTGAACCCATAATATATGAAGAAGAAGATACTGGTGATTGACGATGAAAAGGATTTTTGTGAGTTGATGAAAAACATCCTCCTGAGGGAAAATTATATAGTCGATTGCGCCTATACGCTGGAAGAAGCGGAAGGGAAGCTACGGGAGCACCCTCAGATCGTACTGCTGGATAATAACCTGCCGGACGGTTCGGGGCTTGATTATCTCCAGATGCACCCCGTTCCATTTATGAACAGTACGGTGATCGTCATTACCGCCGATCCTACAGAATCTGTCAAAGAAAAAGCACAACGCGAGGGAACGACAGCCTTTTTATCAAAACCATTCTCCGTGAAAACGATTCGGGATATGGTCAGAGCGGTTGCCTGATTACCAACATATTCAAAAAAATGAAAAGGAACAGCTCACTGGCAGCACCGGAAAAAAAAGAAGAGAAAGGCGTTTTCTATCAGGCCGGTGAGATCATTGGCAGCATTGGCTTTCACATTGTGGATGGAAAAGATAAAGTGATCGGCGCCATCAAAAAGAAGCTAAGTAAAAAACAAGTACGGGAATCAAAGCCCAATAAAGTTTTAAAAAAGAAGTCAGGCAAAAAGAACAGTGAGAAAACAACAGGCGGAATCAGAAAACCGGCAAAAAAAGCAAATACGGCAAAAGCTGCCGGAAAGAAAGACAGTAAGGTTAAAAAAGTGTCAGCGAAAAAAGACGATATTCCAACTACCGGATAAAATAAAAGTCTCCCTTGCAGGAGACTTTTCATCTTCAGTGCAAATTGATTGAATCTCTAGAGCGAGACCCTTCCTTCAATAGAGTCATCAAAGGTTTTCCCGACCATCGCTCCGAAAAGAATTTTCACAGCAGCTACTGCATTTCCGTGTTTCGTATCCCAGTAATAACCATTATCAGGTGTTACTTTGATGACAGAAATCCGCGGATCATTTTCACCTTCGGTAAACCAGGTTTTAAGAGTTGGTTCCCAGAGCTCTTTAATCTTAGTCTTATCCGTAGATATACTTGCCCTCCCATTCAGGTAGAGAAAATCGGAATGCGTTGATCCCTGGAAATACAGGTGCACTTCAGGATCCATCGTCAATTCACTGTTTTTGTGACTGTCAGTGGAACTTAAAAACCACAAAACGCCGTCGTCGTCGATTTTCTGAACGCTCATCGGTCTTACCCCCTCCGATTCACCGGTTGCCTGGCCTGTGCGAAAAAAGCAGGACTTATTTTTTTCAATCAGCTCTTTTACCTTATCAGCCGCCCTGCCTCCACGGAGATCTTCATGATTTTCTTCCGACTGATTTTTATTAATACTGTCCATGATTAAAATGTTTGATTATTAAATAAGAATTCTTTGTAATTAGTTTAAAAACCGTACCACGGAGAGCCTTCAACTGTTATGGTTAAAATTTTCAAATCTGCATCTGTTTTCACGTTTGGTTTGTTGCCACCTTTACAAATAAATTAAGCACAATGACGGAATCCTTCTTTCAGGTGGATGCATTCACCCATAAACCATTTGCAGGCAACACGGCCGGGGTGATTATTACCGATTCGGAATGGAGCCCGGAGATTATGCAGACGATCGCAACGCAGAATAATTTGCCGGCTACTGCATTTGTGCAGCTCAAGGATCATGGCATTCACCTCAGATGGTTTACGATAAAGAAGGAACTCGGATTATGCGGTCATGCGACACTGGCCAGCGCGCATGTGTTGTTTTCACAGGGAATTATACCTGCCGGAAACAGAATTCATTTTACTACCTGCAAAGCTGATTTGTATGCCTGGTATGAAAACGGCTGGATTACGATGGACTTTCCAGCCTATCCATGTGAGGCCACGGAAGTTCCCGGGGATCTGAGATCGATGTTCGCCGAAAAATTTAAATCGGGATATTTTACACAGGATAAATTTTTCGTTGAGCTCGAAAATGAAAATGACGTGAGGAATTTTGTTCCTGATTTACATGTTCTTTCCAAACATAAATGCATCATCACTGCCAAAGCAAATGGAAATTCCCCCTATGATTTTGTGTCCCGTTTCTTTGATATGCCGGAAGGAATTCCGGAAGATGCCGTTACGGGATCTGCTCATTGCAGTCTGGCCACTTTCTGGTCAGAAAGACTTGGTAAGAAACAGTTGTATGCATTTCAGGCGTCTTCCAGAGGCGGTGAATTAAAATTAATACTGAACGATCAGCGTGTCCTGATCTCTGGTCAGGCCGTAACCATCATTGAAGGAAGATATTTGCCATTCATCCAAAAAGGGCCACAGAAGAATCAGATATTCTCTAGCTTACGAATAGATTCGTAAAGATAAACCGCACTCAAAATAATTCTGAACTACTCATGTGGCTGTTTTAAATAATCGGCCCACGGGCCTTGTTTTTACAAGGCCCTCTTTGATGAAGTATCCATACATTCGATGACTGATCATTTCAAAATCGGATAACAATCATTTGAGAAAAGCATATTTAATTTTAGCAGCCATTACATGCGCAGTTGCATGTAAAAATAAAACGGAAACAAAAGATTCTGTTGACACATCCCCGCCTGCCGGTCTGCCGTTACAAATTGAATATAAGGTTCTGAATATTTTTCCTCACGACACGGTTGCATATACCGAAGGATTTCTTTTTCATCATGGTCAGCTATTTGAAAGCACAGGTCATACCAGTTCTTTTCCCAGCTCACGATCTCTTTTTGGTGTGGTTGATTTGAAAAGCGGGGAAATCAATACCAGGGTGGAGATTGATAAGAATAAATATTTCGGAGAAGGGATTGTTTTTCTGAAAGGCAGGATTTATCAACTAACAGATACTAACCATATCGGATTTATATACGATGAAAAAACATATAAAAAACTGGGTAATTTTTATTACGACGGGGAAGGCTGGGGGCTGACTACGAATGGTTCATATATTCTGATGAGTAATGGAAGCAGTACTATATTTTACCGGGATCCGTCTTCATTTAAAGTGGTCAGGTCGCTGGGCGTATCTGACAACAACGGGCCCGTTCAGAATTTGAACGAATTGGAATTGATCAATGGTTTTTTGTATGCCAATCAATGGCTCACGGATTATATTCTGAAAATAGATACAACCAATGGAAAGGTGGTCGGCAGGCTCGATCTGGCAAGACTGAAAACAGAAGCGAAAATGAAAAATCCGTTTTCCGAAGAAACCAATGGTATTGCTTATGATCCGGAAAAGAATAAAATATATGTAACAGGTAAACGATGGCCCAGTATTTACGAGATACAATTTAATCATTGACAGGCAACCGGACCGACAGATCAGTCGAATTAATAGTATATTTAATAAGCCCTCAAACCGTAGACTTAGTGGACTATGAAACTGCCTGTCCGGATCTACAGCTTTTTTCTGCTCATTTTCATAGTGATGTTTTCCTGTAGAAAGGAGTATGATCCACCGGTAATAAAAGCCAACAATCATTTTCTGGCCGTTAATGGTTTTATTTATACAGGAACCGGGGTTATAAGTATGATCGCTCTTTCCCGATCATTGAATTTGTATGATTCAGTTTTAGACAGACCAGAATTAAATGCACAAGTGAGTATTCAATCATCCGCGGGAGATTCTTATAATTTAACGGATTCGACGGGTATAGGTATGTATCAGAGTCTGGCTTTAAATCTGGATTCAACACTACAGTACCGGCTGAATATCGTTGCGTCTGATGGAAATAAATATCAGTCCGATTTTGTTACTGTCAGGCGGGCTCCGCCAATAGACAGTCTGACCTGGGAACTGGTGGGTGATTCCGACCCCAGAACCCATTTACAGGCAGTGAACATTTTTATTAACTCACACGATCCGGAAAATACAACACGCTATTATCGTTGGGACTATACGCAGACATTTAAACATTTTGCTACGTATGAAACACATTGGGGAGTAGCCAACGGCCTGGTATATCCACTTCCGCTGGATACCAGTTTTTATACCTGCTGGTCTACTGTTCAGTCGCAGGATATTGTACTGGGAACAACCGTTACACTTAGTCAGGATGTCATCGCGCATATTCAGGTTGCTCATATACTGCAGGACGATCCAAGATTGGATATTGGCAGCAGTTTCCTGTTCAGGCAATATCCACTCACAGAAGAGGCGTACAATTATTGGTTAACTATTCAGAAAAATTCGCAATCACTGGGTGGATTGTTTGATCTTCAACCTGACCAGATCAAAGGGAATCTGCATTGCATCTCAAACCCGGCGCTTCCGGTGATCGGATATGTTTCCGCCTCTTCGGTACAGGAAAAAAGAATCTATATCAGCAATAAAAGCCTGCCCGGTTGGCAATCAGATCATGTTGACACCACAAATCGGTATGCCTGTCAGGTCTCGGGCATAGCAGTTGATTCATTGAATCAGTTGCTTTTTAATTTTCCGGATACCGCTTTTGGACCGTTGGGTTTTACCACACCTTATCTTATTACTTATATGGAAGTCACACCAAAATCCTGTATTGATTGCAGGTATCAGGGCGGCACGAATGTAAAACCCGGTTTTTGGCCGCATTATGACTAACCCGTGAAGAGCCGAAAAATTATTCGGTATATATTCATTTATTTTGCCAGACAGTTTTACCCAACGCAATTCCGGTAACGTGATTCTAAAAAATAAAAATGCCGTTATTTTTGGCGCAGGTGGTTCACTCGGCGGTGCAGTGGCTAAAGCATTTGCGGCTGCCGGCGCCCGGTTATTTTTGACTGGACGTAATATCAGTTCAATACAAAAAGTGGCGGATGAAATTCGGGCCGCCGGGGGACATGCGGAAACGACACAGGTGGATGCATTGGATGAAAAAGCCATCGGCAGCTGCCTTGACGGAATTATTCAGCAGGCAGGTCATCTGGATATATCCTACAACGCGATCGGCGTACAGGTTGTTCAGAATATTCCGTTGGTGGACATTGCGGTGGATGATTTTATGAATCCGGTCAGTACAATGATGAGATCACAATTTCTGACGGCCGTTGCTTCCGGAAAAATCATGATGAAACAGGGCAACGGAGTTATTTTATCTCTGAGTGCTACACCCGGTGGCATTGGTTATCCATACACCGGTGGCTTTGCACCTTACTGCAGTGCACTCGAAAGTTTTTCCAGAAACCTTGCCTCCGAATTGGGTGTTTATGGAGTTCGTGTTGTTAATATGCGCTCGGGCGGCTCACCGGATTCGCAGGTATTCAAAAATGCGATAGAAAATCATTGGGAAGCAATGGAACCGGTTCTCCGAAAAATGGAAGAAGACACGATGCTAAAAAAACTCCCGATGATGGCGGATATTGCCAATCTTGCCGTGTTTCTTTCTTCAGATCTGGCAGGAAAAATCACCGGCGTAACAGTTGATGTGACCTGTGGCACGACGGCCGGATTAAATTACAAAGCAGTCTCTAAAGTTTAATCGCCGGAGCCTTCGCCTCATGCCTTCGCATTCGATTGCCGGTAACAGATTTGCAATTTATTGACAGAATACGAACCTTTGATGGTATGCCCGGAGAATCTGATTTAAATATTATTTTGAAAACCATGAAGCCAGTTCTTCATGATGGTGAATATGTGTTCTGTCATGTGCCGGACAATTATCAGGTCGATATCAATGAGGTCATTTGTATTTTCAGGGAAAGCGAAGGATTAACGATCATCTTGTCGAGGGTAGTTGCTGACCGTATCGAACTATCATATTCATATGTGTCAGCGTGGATAACGCTTAGTGTTCATTCTTCGCTGGAAGCAGTTGGGTTGACGGCTGCCTTTTCAAATGCCCTGACTACAGCAGGCGTCAGTTGTAATGTGGTGGCAGGCTATTATCATGATCATATTTTTGTGGATTTTAAAGATGCACAAAAAGCGATGCATGTTTTGGTGAATATTTCGAAATAGTATGATGCCGGTTTTAATATTACCCACTTGCATGAATAATCTTAGATTTGCGGAACTGTAGAGTTAATACCTTAAACCAACGATATGGGAATCGCAGACAGACTTTTTAATATGAAAAACGAAAAATCTTCAGCTAATTTAAAAGCGGGACAGGAATTTCTCGCAGCCAATAAACAAAAACCCGGCGTTACTGCATTGCCCAGTGGCCTGCAATATGAGGTGATCACGGAAGGCACGGGAATAAAACCACTGGCGAGGAATAGCGTTACCTGTCATTATCATGGTTCATTGATTGACGGAACGGTATTCGACAGCTCTGTGGAACGCGGACAACCGGCTACGTTTCCGCTGAACCGGGTTATCTCCGGTTGGACAGAAGGCCTTCAGCTAATGGGCGTTGGCAGTAAATGGCGTTTCTTTATTCCGCCAAACCTGGCTTATGGGGACAGGCAAACCGGGTCTGATATCGGACCGAACAGCACATTGATTTTCGAAGTGGAATTGCTGGGCGTGAGCTGACGTTTGTTTTTTATTTTGTTGTTACCGCTCCCATTTGTTTTCCCAGTTTTTCATAAGCGACGTCGTTGGGTTCCCAGAGTTCAACTTTGTTTCCTTCGATGTCGAGGATGTGAACAAATTTGCCGTATTCAACAGTTTCAATACTGTCAACAATCGTAACATCGTTTTTCTTTAAATCCGCAACCAGTAATTCCAGGCTTTCCACTCTGTAATTGATCATAAAGTCCTTTGCAGAGGGCTCGAAGTATTTTGTTTTCTCGTTAAAAAGACTCCACTGGGTAAATCCTTTTTTTGTCGTGTCCGCGCCCTGCCTCCATTCAAACACTGCCCCGTATTGATTTGTATTCAAACCCAAATTAGTTTTATACCATTCCCTCATTTTTTTGGGATCCTTACATTTGAAAAATATGCCGCCAATGCCTGTTGTCTTTTTCGGGGATGACTGGTGATTACTCATTTTGGTAATGAGTGAATTAAAAGCGAATCCAAGACCGAAGGTTATAACAAGCGCCAGAGTAACCGGTATTCTTTTTTTCATCTGTTTCGGTTTTAATGTTGAAGAGTTACCATTCAGCTTTCGCTAACACTCAAATGTAAAAGAATATGGAAGAAGTACAAGAATGGTTTAAGTTTTACACTTGGGAAGGTCGCTACTAGCCACTATCATAGTCACATTCACACCGCGTGATTCCGTATTTATGGACGAAATTTATATTCTAAACAGAGTATAAAAAATATGAGAAAAATAGTTGTCTTATCCATGATTTCATTAGATGGAGTCATGCAGGCACCCGGCGGACCAAAGGAAGACGTATCCGGTGGTTTCAAATATGGCGGCTGGACCGCGCCATATGGCGATGAAGATTATGGGAAAGTGGTACGTAAAGAGCTGGAACCCGCAGATTATTTGTTAGGCAGAAAAACATTTAAGATATGGGCGGGCTACTGGCCGAAACATGGAGATTTCTGGCCGGGTATTAATGCTGGAACAAAATATGTGTTTTCCAAAAACATGAAAAAGACAAATCCTTTAGTAACGGGCTGGAAAAATTCCGTAGTAATAAAAACAGTGGCGGACATCAAAAAGCTCAAAAATTCAAAAGGCTCTGACATACAGGTATGGGGCAGCAGTGAACTCATTTCGCTTCTGTTTAAAAATGATCTGGTAGATGAACTCAGACTCAAAATACATCCCCTGACTTTAGGAAAAGGGAAAAAGATTCTTCAGAGCGGGACGATTCCCGCCGCATTTACTTTGACAGAAACGATTGTCACATCAAAGGGAGTCATTATTGCAAGCTACAGGCGGGCCGGGAAGGTGAAGACGGGAAGTGTCGGCGCTTAGACGACTATTTCATTTCGTGTCCGGTTTCCAGAAGAGCTGGCGATAGAAGGTAATCCGGAAGTCATACTTACATTTGAGTATTGTTGATACGCATAATACTCAAACCATTTTATGAAAATATCTTTATTTATTCTGGCTGTTTGTATGACGGCCACTTTTCAATCCTGTTGCAAAAAACCGATCGTTGTCAGCGGATTTCCGCAGCAGGATGTTGCCGTTCCCCTGGACTCGATTATGAATGAACTGAAAGTACAATACGACTATGCTGTCAACGAGCTGGGTAATTCCAATAAAATCAAAATTGTTGAAGCGGATGTGGTCTTTGACGTAACGAATACATCTCTTATTGACGGAAATATAAAAGTTCTGATTTTTAAAGCTGACATCCATAAGGCCACGCTGAGAGAGTCAACCATCACGTTTAGTCTGGCGGATACTACAAAAACCAAAAATAATTATGTGTCCAGGCAAAGGTCAACACCCAATTATGAACTCGGTAAGCTGATCATCAGCTCAGCCAATGCTTTTAAATCCATAAAGAATATTTATATCGGGCCTACAGGTGCCAGGCAATTTGAAGTAGCTGTGGTTTTTGGTGTAACACTGTCGGGAGCGCTGGATGTAAACCCTTCGATAGGCATTGCCAGTGTTGATGCTTCCTATGAAAGAGATCATTTGGTTCAGCAAACCATAAAAATGGTATTTCAGGTCGATCAAACGAATTAAAGTATCCCTCCTTATTGAACAACCATTTTTCTTACCGCATTGAACCAAGGTCTATCATATACTTAGTGCCGTCGGGATCAATCGAAATTCCGAGGGGATAAAAATGATCGTCTAACTATTTACACTTACTATTCTATGCCATCCGGATTATCATTAATTTTAATGAAACTTTCTGTATGAAAATCTGCCGCCTGCTTCTGCCATTTCTTGTGATTCTATCCCTGCACAGTTCGGCACAATCGGGTTCCGAACAGACAAAACAAACCAGTTCCCAAAAACTAAAACATGGAATTGATGTAAAACAATTTCATTTTTTAGCCACATCCGCTACCGGTTCCAGAGGCAGGACCGTTCAGTTAACGGGGGCTTATTTTATATTTTTGGGCGGAGACAGTCTTACCGTTGATTTGCCTTTTTTTGGAACGGATAATCAATCCAGTCACTATGGGGCGTCAAAAGAAGATGCAGGTATTAACTTTCACACGCATCAGTTCACTTATAAGGCGGATACCACAAAAAAAGGCGGCTGGGATATCACTATACAACCGCAGGGTCAGAAATCAGCCAGCAGAATTTATTTATCCATAAGCTCCTCGGGGAGTTGCCGGGCCACTGTCAACAGCAGCAGCCGGTCGAACATGACATTTTACGGAAATGTCCTTTCGAATTTTAAAGATTAGGAAGCGGCCCGTTTCACTCAAAATAAATCCGGCATACATATCATTCTGATATTCGGATAAGTATTCCCATTTTAGGATCATTTTATCTGACCAGGAATTATACTTTCAAAAATATTCAAATAAAATAATCCGCCCGGCCTGTCTGGTAGCGGGTTTCAGAGGTTTCCCCGTTTTCTGCACATATGAGATGTAAAATGGCAGCATAGTTGCAAATCTTTAAGTTCGGAAAAGATGAGGTGTATATTTTGCGAACTAAAGAGTCCCCATGAAAAAGATGATTTGTGCAGCTTTATTGCTGATTGGTATGTATGTCAAAGCAGGCTCCTGCTCGGCCAACGGAACCGGAAACTGGGAAACGACAGGCAACTGGAGCTGCGGACATGTTCCGGGTACGGGCGATGATGCAACGATCGGAACCGGAATCACGGTAACAGTAAATGCCAACAACACTACGGACATTGGTAACCTCTTTATTTTCGGAACACTGCAATTCACGAATGGCTCAAAAATAAATTTGTCGGCGACCTCCGTGGTGGATATTTATTCGGGAGGCAGTATTACTGGGGGCAATGGCGGAGCGAAACTTGTTTTTCCATCCGCTTCGTATGCAGGCCCGTTTTCTACAACCGGACCATTCTATTTTAGTAACGTCGGATCAGGTACGGGTTTATTGCCACTGACTTTGGTTTCTTTTTACAGTTCACAGAAAAATCAGGAAGTCATTCTTAACTGGCAAACAGAAAATGAAGAGGATATTCATTCCTTTGTAATCGAATCGGGAGGAAACGGAAATTCTGACTGGCAGGCCCTCGAAACAATTCCTTCGATGGCAGCCAGTGCAAACAGTAATTCATATTCTTTTATCGATCACTCAAATGTGAAGGGGGATCGCTATTATCGCTTAAAGATCATTGGCCAGGACGGCAAATATGTTTATAGTAAAGTCCTCTTTATTTCATCCGGTCAAACAGGCACCATTTCCATTACACCTACACTGGTATCTGGTTCAATGAATATTACTTTGCCGGCGGCGGGCCCGTCCAGGATTTCGATTTTTAATACTTCCGGTCAGCTGGTCAAAACATTGATCTCCGGAACTGAGGTATTCAACATCGATGTGTCAGGATTGAACAGGGGTGAATATTTCTTAAGTGTTTCTCAGGGAAAGAGCTTCCCCGCCGCAAAATTTTTCAACAATAATCTTCGGTGAGTATTGCCAAGGCCAGGTCGATACCGGCACTGATGCCCGCGCTTGTATACACGTTGTTACTCTTGATGAATAAAATATCAGCCAATACCCTGGATTGTGGAAACTGAAGTTGTAGGGATTTTACCCTCCTCCAATGCGTAGTACATTCGGTATCCTTCAGCAAACCGGCATGACCCAATGCAAAGGCGCCGGTACAGATTGAACAAACGATCACGCCTTTGTCTGAACATGTTTTTAACCAGCTAAAGAACTCCCTTTCCGCTTTAAAAGAAAAACTATTTACATATTCGTTATCCATTCCCGGTACAAATACAAAATCGCCTTCTTTTAAATCCGCTTTTTTATAGTCCTCCACTTTTGCAAAGCCAAGTCCGGACGTGCAAACAGGATCTTCTGTATATTTATAAAACTCCATCTGTACCTGAAAACCATATTCCTTTGCCTCCGTAAATACCTGCACCGGACCCGCCATATCAAGTAATTCGACCGTTGGCGGAATGATAAAGCCCATTTTTTGCATACATTCTGATTTGAATTTTTAGACCCGGATTAAGCTGGCGGGTAACTGACATCACGAATTTGCCTAATTATAATCCAGTAACAATCGCACTACGTTTTCAAATTTATATCCGTACTGAATCGCTATCCTGTTCAGACAAATATCGATTGGATATTTATCTTCCGGATATGTGACTACGGCCGTATGACTATGCTCTGGTAAAATTAGTTCTTTGGCTGATGTCTGGCCCGGAATATGCAACTCATCCAGATTTTTCATACTGTTATTGCCCGTAGCAATAAATGATAAACCATATTTACTTTGTATGATGGAATCCTTCACATAGAAAACTTTGAAGGACTTTGGAAATGTCCGGCCGTAGGTGTCAAGGATACTGATCATTTTAAATTCATTCATCCCGTTTTCAAGTAGTATCCCGATATTTTTATTTGGAGTGAACATCACTTTTTTTGCAATGATCCATTTATCATTGAAATCTATCGGCGTACTCCGGTGAACGGTTCTGATCTCCTTTTCGGGGTAGCAAATATCAGTTATAACAGCCCTGGTCGTTTCCTGCCCGAACATTTCGTTGATGATGGTAAGGCTTCCCTCCACTGCATTGGACACACCTGCCGTGCTGAATAAATTGCCGCTTTTTGTAACATTCACATTTTGTATCCATACAGGGTTTTTAAAATGTGATTTTATGCCGGGAAAGTCAGACGCGTGACAGGTGAGGTGCTTTCCATCATATAAACCGGTTGCGGCAGCTGTAGACGCGCCGTCACAAACAGCCAGCATTTTGGTTTCCGGACTGACATGGGATTTTAACCAACCGATCAGGTGTGCATCCTGGTGTTCGTCTCTGATGGATAATGCGGGGACAATTATCACAGCAGCTTTCAGATGTAGCGAATCAACCTCTGCAAATGTTATCTGCGGTATTACAAACAAATCTCTCTTTATTAAAACAGGTGTTTTATCCGTGGCTACGATATAAACATTTGCTTTTTGGGTAAGATTAAAAAGATAGAATGGTGCCAGCATATCAAACAGTTCGGTCAATTTGTTGTCCGCAACAATAAAAACATTTGACTTTGATGGATCATAGTGTATTTCATTTGAATCGGGATGGATTTGACCGTGGAAAGGAACCGGACTATAGTTGAGATTTCGAATGGTCGTAAAAGCACTGGATATCCCGTTGATGATCAGGGTCAGATAAATGAATATCGAAACTATTTTTAAGAGACGCATAAAATCGGTTTGAAATGGTTATTATTTGAATTGAAATTGAACAAATGATTATGACTCCTTCTTATTTCTTAATTGAATAATGGGTGCTTCTGATTGTTCGCCCGGCACGTTTGAAGTCCTGGTTTTCATGATCTCCGTTTTTGGACTAACTGATTCCGGATTGACATCAGATTTTTCGTTTTTGGAATGTGTTATTTCAAGAGCAACGTACGCTGGACATATTGCTAATAAGCCAACAATCTGGAGTAGAACCGCTAATTTTTTCATTTTGTATTTTTTTGATGATTGAATGATACAAAAGTAAAATGCGGTTGAAACTCTATTCGGACATCAGAATGTCAAAAACGGACAACTATGCAAATCGCCGGCCTGATCCAGTTCTGTCCTGATTTGACATCTTTACGTCCGCTTGAAGATGCATAACACGTATACCTTTGTTTATTCAACTATAAAAATATTTATGTACAGCGCTTTCATTGGCATTTCATTGGGGTTAGTGGTAATCCTCAGTATTATGCTGTTAAATAAATTAGATAAAAAGGTTGTGTATGGTCTGATACTCTCCGGGATCGGATGGCTCTATGTGGGATTTACCTGGTCAGATCCGGAATCCTTTGTTATTACGGCGATACAGGCGATCATTTTCTTATTCGTCGCATACTACGGCGTAAAGAAGAGTATGTATATCATGGCAGCCGGCTATTTTTTACATGGTTTGTGGGACCTGGCTTATGATTTACTCCCCGACAAACATTTGATCCCGCCTCATTATGATTTATTTTGTCTGTCGGTTGATTTTACGATGGGCTTATACCTTTTGGTGCTGCAGTATCGCTGGAGCAGAAAGGCCATTTTGAGCGATGGAAATTGACAATCATCGGGAATCGTTAAATTTAGTGGACCTTTCTGTGCTCTTACCCTCTGAAAGCTGATTTTTTCTAAAACAAAACAACATCTAAATTTAACCAACATGAAAAAAAATCTGCTTTTTGCCTGCCTGTTTATTCTCGTTAGTTGTAATTCCAACCAGCCGGTTCAAACTGAAGCCGCCAAGCCGGCATCCGATTCTGTAGCCGTACAAAATATCAATTCACCCTATGACATTCAATATTCGTCCAAATTTGCCATGGGCAATCCCAAATACGCAGAAGATGTTTTAACACTTTGGAAAGATTTTGACAATGGTAATTTATCCGCGCATAAGGATTTTTTTGCTGATACGATGACAGCACTTCTGGGCAGTGGGGCCAGGATGCATGCTTCAAGAGACACTGTTATCGCTGCGATACAGAAGTACAGGAATTCTTTGTCCGCTGCGGTGGATCGTGTGGACGCCGTGATGGCCGTAAAGAGTACAGACAAAAATGAGGATTGGGTACTGATCTGGGGAATGGAAACCGACACCTATAAAAATGGTAAAGTTGATTCGGTGAATTTGCAGGAAACATGGAGAATAAATAAGGATGGGAAAGCAGATCTTTTTATGCAATACATGAGGCCGGCCGCGGCTCCAAAAAAATAAATTCGACCAATTGCTCCGGGTATTTATTTTTTTGATAAATCACAAGGGTTCCTGTCGAAGCTGCCGCGCATCATTTTTGTCAGGCTGCTTAAGACTTAAGGAACATCTGGCTGCTTGTTGAGCTGGTATTGCGGTTTCTTATACGGAGTATATATTGCCCCGATGGCAATGCGTGCGCATTGATGTAAATCTGTTTGTCAGAAGAACTGCCTGTAAGTATTGTCTCGCCGGTCATATTCATGATGACGAATTCCAGTGGGGCGCTTTCCGGATTATCGATAACCAGCTGATTAAGGACAGGGTTTGGATGAATGTGCAGACCCGTGCCAGATGAATTGTTTGCCTGAATGATTACAATATTTGACATCGGACTGATCGCGCAGGAATCGATGATCCGGACAGAATAATGACCTGTGTCGACAGTTGTATATTGCTGATCATGCGCATCCGGTATTTCGATTCCGTTCAGGAACCAGTGGTTGCCCTGGGATGCAGATGAAATCAAAATACCGGCATTATTTGTCAACACAGGCGCTGGTAGATTTTGCGGTGTAGTACAGGTCGGCGAATCGATCTGCAAGACCTGGATTTTGCTTTCGATGAGCTGACCGCCGTCACCGGCAATCAGTACATTACTATCAGGGGTAAAAACGATTACATTGCCTTTGACATCATCAATACTTATCTTCCAGGTTTGTCCCCCGTCGATTGTTTTATAAACATGCCCAAAGCTGCCCATGCCGAAATCTCCGTTACCATCCGCCGTAAAATATCCGATTTGTTTGTTGAAGAATCCTATGGTATGCATGGCGCCGATAAAATTGGTCGTAAGGTTTACCGATGAAAATGATATTCCTCCATCGTGCGTAACGTATGCCACACCGCCTGCGTTTTGGTTAATTACGAATCCATTGAGCGGGTCGAAGAACCAGAGGCCCGTACAACCACGCGGAGTATTATAAGTAAGCGACCAGGTAATGCCGCCATCGGTGGTTTTCATCAATTGTGCAAAACCTCTCCTGGCGAATCCATTCAGGGAATCAGTAAAAAAAATGAGATCCATGAATTCACTACTATCCTGTGCCTGCCAGACAGATGACCAACTGATGCCATCATCTACTGTCTTTAGTAATTGACCGCCGCAGGAAACGAACCCGGAATGGGGACCGAAATAATGTTGCCCGGATGCGGCTGACCAGTCTATGCTGGAAGGATTAAACACACTCCAGGTGTGACCTCCATCTGTTGTGCGGTGTTCTCTCACGGGATTGGTCGAAAGAAAATAACCGGTATCTGCACTGGAGAAATGTACTTGTGAGAAACTACTCCCCGTAACATACGATAGCGAATCCCAGTGTTGTCCTCCATTCGTCGTTTTAAAAATACCATACCCGTCAGACATGTATCCGGTCGACGCCGTTGGAAAAGAAACTAATCTAATAGATTCATTGGTCGGTGAATAATGACTCCAGGTTTGTCCTCCGTTTGTCGTTTTTAATATTCTTCCATTATAGCCGGCTCCGAAGCCGGTTTTTTCGTCCAAAAAATATAACGAAGTGACCAGATAAGTAAATTTTGCTGTGTTTGCTGGTATCACGGAAGTCCAGGTTGTTCCGCCGTCATCCGTGCGTTGAATTCCCCCAACGCCGCTTTCAATAAATCCTGTTTTAGAATTTATGAAATGCATCACCGAAACGTCCTGCACGGTGTCGAGGACATGCCACGTTTCTCCGCCATCAACGGTTTTTAGCAGTGTATCGTTTCCACCAGCGAGAGCAAATCCGGAATCCGCATTCACAAACTGAATTGAATTAAAATAGTGGATGCTGTCCTTTTGTATCCAGGTCTGCCCGCCATCAATGGTTTTAAGCAGGGATTGACTGCCACTGATAAAACCGGTTTTTGAATCCAGAAAAGCAGATGCGTACATCGAATTCTGTGAAGAAAGTGTTGTCAGTGTTTTGCCGCGGTCGGTCGTCTTATAAATCAATTGATATGACGAAGTCACGAAAAATGTGTCTCTGCTTACGATGCTCACCGATATCATTCTTCCCGCAAGTCCTGAATTGACCAGGCTCCAGGTATTACCATTGTCAGAGCTCACATACAGGGTGCCGTTCGTACATACTATGACACCGGTTGAGTCAGCGATTTCCATTTGGGAAGCGATCGGGAAATGATCTGTAATCTGCCAATGGGCGCCCTGATCGCTGGTGCGCATCAGATCACCGTTGTAATTCAGGATGAACCCATGCTGTCTGTCTGTAAATGTGATATTAATGCAGTTGGAACCGGAGGGTTGGGGGTTCAGCCATTGCCAGACATCCTGGGAAAATGCCCCAAAATGGCAAAGCAAAAGCAGGGATGCAAGGATTAGGTGTCGCATAAACGGGGGTGCAGATCAAAGATATTCATAACTATCTGAAATTGCAATGCATGGGTGGTGTTAAACGACATGCCGGAAATCGACATCTTTGAGGCATTTAGTTAAAACTCTGATTCGGGTACAGCGTTTTTCTGCGTTCTTTTCAAAATAATATTCAAGACTAAGCGTTTACCCTTAGTTACGAAATCATAATTGCCTAATTATCAATCTTTATACATCTATTCATATGTAGAAAAGAAACTTGCTAACGTTTTCCTGCTTTAAAAAATATTCAAATAAAATATCGCTTCCGGCTTACTGGTAGCGGGTTACACAGTGTTACCCGTTTCAGTCCGGATAAGTCATGCCATTGCAAAATGGTTGCAAAAGCTTTATTCAGAAAACCAGGTACATATTTAATGAACAAATTGGTCCAGTGAAAAAGATTGTTTGTGTAGCGATGTTGTTGATTAGTATGTATGCGAAAGCCGGCTCCTGCTCCGCCAATGGAACCGGAAACTGGGAAACGCCAGGCACATGGAGTTGCGGACATGTTCCCGGTGCAGGTGATAACGTGACGATTGGCACCGGAATTACAATTACCGTGAATGCCAATAACGGAGCCGATATTGGTAATCTCAGTATTTTCGGAACACTGCACTTCACGAATGGCGCAAAAGTAAATCTGGCAGCGACTTCTGTGGTGAATGTATTTTCAGGAGGCAGCATCAACGGAGGCAATGGCGGAGCCAAACTTGTCTTTCCGTCCACTTCGTATTCGGGTTCATTTTCTACCACCGGTCCGTTCTATTTTAACAATGGCGGATCAGGCACCGGCATATTACCACTGATTCTGGTTTCTTTCTATAGTTCAAAACAAGGTCAGGACATCATCCTTTACTGGAGAACAGAAGATGAAGAGAATATTAATTCCTTTGAAGTAGAATCGGGCAGGGATGGGATTTCTGACTGGCAGACCCTGGAAATAATTCCTTCGATGGCAGCCAACGCGAACGGTTATTCATACACTTTCACCGATCACACCCAAACGGACGGAAACCGGTATTATCGTCTGAAGATCATCGACAAGGACGGAAAATATGTTTATAGTAAAGTATTGTTTATCGCTTCCGTTCAACCAGAGACAATCTCCGTTACGCCTACGCTGGCAAATAGTTTAATAAATGTGAGTTTGCCGGTATCGGATCCCGCACAGGTTTCGATTTTCAATGTTTCCGGCCAGCCGGTTAAAACACTGACCTCCGGAACGGAAGTATTCAGCATAGATATTTCACAGCTGAACAGAGGTGAATATTTCTTACGTGTTTCTCAGGGAAAGAACTTCCGTACGATAAAATTTTTCAAACAATAATTTATCTTTCTAGAACAACCACCATTCTACCCTGAACCCAATATATTGTCCAATTTTTTTAGGCCCGGTATTACTCAGATAGGGTGAATATAAATTTTGGGATGCAAAATTATTATACCGGGCAATGGAGTAAATAAGCCTTATTTGAGGACGCGCCCAGGGATCTGTTTTCCCCGTCGGAACCAGGGTAGGTACGATGGATAATTTCATCATG
Organism: uncultured Bacteroidota bacterium; assembly: GCA_963759335.1. Lineage (GTDB taxonomy): Bacteria > Bacteroidota > Bacteroidia > Chitinophagales > Chitinophagaceae > Puia. Next base: position 86,721 of record CAVWYU010000010.1, on the reverse strand, counting down.
GTTGCAGAGGGCTGATCCCCGTCTTTGCGATTTGCATAATGTAATTCCGAAAGAAGCTGGAACCGCCTCGTGATGTACCAAAAGTTTCGCACACCGAATGCATATTCCGTTTTTCGATTGAATATTTCACGACCAAAAAAATCAGGCGCTTTGTTCAGACTATCCGAACCGCCATGACTTTTTGTATAAATACCATAGGCGTTCAAACTGTATTTCGGTGTGAGATTCAACATCAGCTGATCGACCAGGGCAATGGAGTATGCATTGGTGTATTTTTTTGTTACAAGATCCGGTCCGCCATAGGTTAACCAGGTTTTTGAATTACCGCCATCGCCACCGTTCGCTATACCATACCCGTAACGGAAAGAGGCCTGGTTAGAGGAACCTGCGATGGGTGTATTCAAAAAAATGACGTGTTGAATGCCTGCAGCCCAGCCTCCTTCCGCAGGATAGTTATACGCTGTCGCGGTATCGCCGGGTGTGGCGTTCGCCAGATGATGATATTCCGCGAGCAGTTTGATGGTCTGTTTATTATTATCAAATGGAATAATATGCTCGCCAACCAGCAGGCTTCTGCTGCGCAAACCGGGACGAGGTGTTCCATCAACAATTTCTAAATAGAAATACGGCGGAACAGAACTTGACGTGTCTACGGCACCCGGAAATAAAACAGAAAATGTTGTTTTATTATAGGTAATGCCAATTCCCTGCGTGCTGTGATCATCGAAATAAAAATAATCGGCGATATGTACGTCGTAACCACGAAAAAATTTTGCGCCTACCCATACACTCCATTTTGTGCCCCCGATATTTAAGGCCTCTGCATATAATTCAGGCAGCGCCAGGGTAATGCCGCCATACTGACTACTGCTGGTTACATTGCCAATCAGTTGTCCTTTACCACTGTAAAGCGCCATTCTGGCCTGCACATTGATATGTGTGGTATCGTTTTGTATTTCGGGTTTAAAATGCAGGGCCGTTATCAATTCTACATAATCTGCCTCCTCCATTCTTCCGCCAACGGAACCCATTCCATTCAGGTTGAGCGACCGGCCAATATTTCCTGTATTGCCCAGCGCTACGCCGGCACCCACACGGCCATAAGATCCAAAAGAGAAATTTTTATTGGTGACGGTTTGCGAAAATGCAGTTTCGTATAAAGAGGATAGCAGGACTAAATATAAAATCAGACGAAGTATTTTATTCATACAGAATGATTGAATATTTACAGGTAAGAATCTACACTTAATTTTCAATCCGCTCTTCGTCCGGTTTTTTTACAACAACTTCATTCTTTCTTCTTCGAGATCAAGCAGATAAAGCTGGAGGCGAATAAGGTCTTCATTCAGCGAGGGATCCTGGTTTGCCTGCATGAGAAAATCACGCTGACTATTCAGCATTTCGAAATACATTTTTTTTGTCTTTTCGTCACGCCAGTCCTCGTCGGGAGATTTTGCTTTTTCTTCCCAGTGCCGCAAAAGTTTTTGCATGTGTTGATTGTCCTTCCATTCACCATCGAATTTCGTTCTGAGGAATTGATGCGTATGTTCTTTCAGACCCTTTCTTATTTTCTCTGCCGCAACGTCTTCCGGTTCCAGATTGAAAGAAACCGCTTCAAACAATTTTGACCGGTTGATGAGATAGGGTAGTGTAAGTCCCTGCACGACTAACGTGAGTAGGATCACGATGAAGGTGATGAATAAAATAAGATTGCGGTGGGGGAAATTTTCACCGTTGGCCAGCGTAACGGGAATGGCCAGTGCAGCGGCGAGCGACACAACACCCCGCATGCCCGTCCAGCCCAGCAGAAGCGGAATTAATAATACCCGTCTCCTGGATCTTCCGCCGGGTAATACGTTGCGCCGGAAAAGATAAGTTGCCAGCATAGCCATATAGGCACTGATGACCCGGGCGAGGATCAGCACAACCGTCACCAGCAGACCATATCCGATTGCCGTCCTTAAAGGAATGCCCTCCGACCGGATGCCTGCAACAATTTCGGAGAGGTCCAGTCCGATGATCAGAAATACGATCCCGTTCAAAATAAAAATAAACGACTCCCATACATTATATCCCATGATGCGGCTGGCGCTATTGAGAAATAACAGTCTTCGGTTCGCCATATACAGACCTCCCGCGACTACAGCCAGTACACCCGAACTATGTATTTCTTCACCCACCCAATACATAAAATAGGGTTCGATGAGCGTAAAAGCGATGTCTGAAGAAGCATCTGTGGGCAGGATCTTGTGCATCTTTACGAAAATCCATCCGATCAATAGTCCGGAACCCAGACCACCGATAATCATCCAGACAAAACTAAGGGCTGCCTGCTGCCAGATGAATTGCCCCGTTCCGACAGCAACCAGCGCAAAACGGAATATGATCAGTGACGACGCGTCGTTCAGCAGACTTTCTCCCTCGAGGATGGTGGCGGTCGATTTGGGAATCTTTACAAAACTTGAGATAGCCGAAGTGCTCACCGCATCCGGAGGTGATACAATACCACCCAGCAGAAATCCAAGGGCAATGGAGAATCCGGGAATATACTGATTGGCCACCACCGCCACCGCCAGCGCAGTAAACAAGACCACCAGGAAGGCGAAACTGGTGATGATGCGGTACCATTTTTTCATTTCCTTGAAAGAAATATTCCAGGTCGCTTCAAACAGGAGTGGGGGAAGCACGATGAAAAAAATCAGGTCGGGATTTACTTTGATCGCCGGCAGGCCCGGAATAAAACTGATCAGCAGCCCCGCCACCACCAGCACAATCGGGTAAGCCACCCGGAGTTTGGTCGCCAGCATCTCCAGCAGCACAATGGCTGCGATCATTGCCAGTAAGAATGGTAATAGACCGTGCATGAAATCTGTAAATTACTTTACAAGATTAAGGATTTGTGGTTAGATGGCATCAGCGGAAAAGTTTTGTTATGGGAAATCTTGTTTATATGCTGTTCCCGGCCATTCCCGAATGCAAGGATTTAATTCTCAATGGTTATATTTTTATAATCCTTCAGATTGTCCATTTCATCATCGATTTTAATTTGCCAGTCTTTTTGTGATTTCTGATTTATTGAATGGTTCGTTTCGACATCATATTCATTTTGCATTTTTTCTACCTGTGTCCAGACTTTTGCCACATATTCATTAAATATTTTTGTGGTGTCAAAACATATCCTTTGTTCCTTTAAATCTTTTCTGATTTTTCTGGCAAATAATTCGACGATTGTAAAATGATACTTTTCATGAATAAGTGTGTAATCCGAAGTATGTTTCTGCCACGAATTATGCTTACTAAAAAATGCGAAGGCCTTTATATCTCCGTTTTGTTGTATGGCAAAAGATATTCCGGCATAAGTACCCGCCGCAAATTTCTTATTGGAAGGAGCATGTCCTTTAAAATCTTTCCACGAAATTTCTGTTTCACCCCAGACAATATAGTCCGGACTATTTAATATTTCGTTGCCTTTTAATGTGTTGATCGATTTCTGCTGTGTGTGGCAACCTGAAAGAGTTGTGAGTAATGATAAAAATAATAAATGCGTGTTCACAATCCATTGGGAATATTTAAACCTCATGTACTATTCATTTGAATATAATAAAAATGGTTGCCAGAATTTCCCGCTTAAAACTTCAGAAACAAAACGCTGCTTGTTGCACTGGTACTGCGGTTTCTTACGCGGAGTATATATTGACCAGCAGGTAATGCGCGCGTGTTGATGCTGAGCTGATCATTCGAAGAGCTGCCCGTAATGATTGACTTTCCGGTGATATTCATGATATCAAATTCCAATGGCGCGCCATCCTGATTATCAATCACCAGTTGATTGAGCACCGGGTTTGGATAAATGTGCAGACCGGGGCCTGGATTGCTCACCTGACTGTTTACAACATTTGACAGGGGACTGATCGTGCAGGCGGTGATGATCCGGACAGAATAATCTCCGGACACGATCGGTGTATATTGCTGATCATAGGCATCCGGTATTTCGATTCCGTTGAGGAACCAGTGGTTGCCCTGGGTTGCAGAAGAAATCAAAACACCCGCATGGCCTGTCACCGTTGGTGCAGGAACAGATTGCTTTGTAGTGCAGGTCTGGTTTATCGTTACAGGATCGGACACAGCGCTGCGGCAACTATCCATGATCGTTTGCACTGTGTAAACACCCGAACTGTCGGGATAATATCGTCTGCCCGAAGCAGAAGAAATAGGTATTCCGTTGAGGAACCAGTGATTGGCTGAATCAACGGATGAAACCAGGTAACCCGCGCTGTCTTTTATGGCCGGTTGTGAAATACCTACCGGCGTAAAATATATCAGATCGCTCTGTTGATAAACGCCGTCAAATTTTAGTCGCACACGTGCGGTATAAACAACATCCGGAATGAATGCTTTGGCGGATGCCGTACATTTTATCAGCGCATTATGAACATGTGCCGGCGTTGCGGCAACCGTATCCTGTTTCCCGTTCGGAGCCGTATAGATAATGCTGATGCTGTCTGCATCACTGAGCGCCGCACCAACATATACAGAAAAATTTTCACCACAGGCATTATCATCACTGACAGAAAGTGAGTCGACCTGCCAGTTTCGGATTTTGTTTTTTATGAGCTCACCGCCGAAACCGGCAATGATTACACTGCTGTCTGATGTAAAAATAATTGAATTGCCGCTGTAAGAATTGTTCAGCTGCCAGGTTTGTCCGCCATCGATTGTTTTGTAGATCTGCCCATAATTCCCGGGCCCGAATTGATTGCCGGCCGTAAAATATCCGATCTGCCGGTTGAAGAATCGAATTGTATTAATCGTTCCAACATAATTGTGTCCAAAGTTTACAATGGAAAATGATTGTCCTCCATCCTGCGTAAGCTTCACTTGTCCCTGTCCATTGGTAAGAAATCCACTCAATGGGTCGATGAAGCAGAGATCCGTAAAAGAATAATTCGGATCTGTATAAACGACCGACCAGGTAACGCCGCCATCGGTGGTTTTCATTAATTGCTGATACCGCAATGCGTATCCATGGAGGGAATCGGTAAAAGAAATACGGGTCATGTATTCATTGCTGAATTGTGCCTGCCAGACCGGAGCCCAGCTGGCGCCATCATTGTTGGTTTTTAGTAACTGGGCATTGCCCGATGCCTGTATGGAAACAAAACCCGTGTGCGGTCCGACATAATGTTCACCGGGCGCTGTTGTCCAGTCTGTGCCTGAAGGATTAAACAAACTCCAGTTTTGCCCACCGTCTGTTGTGCGGTTTACTCTTACGGGGTTGTCCGAAAGAAAATAACCGGTGTCGGCACCAGAGAAATGTGACTGTATGTATCTGCTTGAACTGGCATAGTCAGTCCCGGTAACAGGAGAGAGCGAATCCCAGGTTTGTCCTCCGTCCGTCGTTTTAAAAGTATGATTCCAGTCAGACATGTATCCCGTGAGTGTTGAAGGAAAAGAAACTGTCGTGATGGGAACATAGGTTGGTGAGTAACGGCTCCAGGTTTGTCCGCCGTTCGTTGTTTTTAAAATTCTTCCGAGACCCCCGACGGTGAAGCCGGTATTTTCATCAAAAAAATAAATCGAATAAATCTGATATCCATCCTTTCCTCCATCTGCCGGTGTTACAGAAGTCCAGGTTGCCCCGCTGTCGTCGGTGCGTTGAATCACACCGACCTCACCTGCGGCAAAGCCTGTTTTGGAATTAATAAATTGAATGGCCGGAACATTCGAGCCGGTATTGAATTCCTGCCATGTATTTCCGCCATCGTATGTTCTCAGCAGTGTACTGTTTTCCCGGAAGGCAAATCCGGTATCGGCGTTTAAAAACCGGATGGATTCTATGGATGAGGGAGTAAAATTGACGCTGTCTTTTTTTATCCAGGTCTGACCGCCATCTGTCGTTTTGAAAATCATGGATCCGGTGGCACCAACGAAACCGGTTTTGGAATCCAGAAAAGTAAATGATGAAATCTGGTTGTGACAATCCTGCGTCGTCATCGTTTTGCCGCGGTCGGTTGTCCGGAAGATCAGTCCATTTTGAGTAGCCAGGAAAAATGTATCCCTGCTTACGATATTCACCCACTGAACACCTCCCTGAGTTGGGTGAACGGGATTCCAGGTATTACCATTGTCTGAACTCACGTACAGAACACCGTTAGAACATGCCACGACGCCGGTTGAGTCAGCGATGTCCATACAGGTAGCCAGTGGAAAATGATTACTGATCTGCCAATGACCGCCCTGATCGACGGTGCGTATCAGATCGCCGTTATTATTCAGAATGAATCCATGCTGTGTGTCCGTAAAAGTGATCTTCTTACAGGTTGAACCGGAGGGTTGCGGGTTGAGCCACTGCCAGTCATGCTGGGAAAATGCTCCAAAATGACAGAGCAAAAGAAGGGATGCTACGATCAGATGTTTCATAAGCAGGGGCGCAACTCAAATATATTCATAACTAACTAAATATGCAATGCATACAGATCTTTATAAATATCATAAAAACTTCAATGATGCGTTTTTATTGCATCCTGTTATGCTTCAGTATAAGAGTAAACTCTTAGTCGTATCTATGGGTAACATCCTGGTTGTACCTACACGATCAGCGATCGATTTATTTAAATTTAAAAGACTGATACTTATATAATGACGATCTGTACAAAGCTGGCAGCACATGAAAAAGCATTATTTTTAAAAAGTCACTTTTAAATAAGAGTAGATGAAAAAATGGTTTTTATACGTAATGCCAACGATTTTGATGGGTTGCCATTCTCCTGTAAAAAATTCTAAAAGTGCAATCATGTCCTGTGTATTGTTGGGTTATGATTCAATGGCATATTACTATGGAGATAGCAAAGACATGAATGGCCTGACCTCCGGTTTGCTGAACGACTCTGCTTTTATTACCCATTTTATCAGTGTGGTAAAGACCCGACAGTCTTTACCTGGATTTAAAATTGCTATAAAGCCAACAGCTTCGGGCAATGTTGGAACTGATTTTAAAGTTTTGGTGGATTTACTAAATGTCAACGAATTTGAAAAAAGATCAATCGACTCTTTAGACGAAAACGAACAAAAAAGATTTAACGCTACTTCATTAACAGCGGTTATGAAGCATTCCCAAACAACATTCATGTTGCCTGCAGAAGACGGCTCCGGCAAAAATGTTAGCTCTTCTTCAGATGCTCCTGCTTTTACAATTTTGATTTTTAAAGATACAGGGCTGTATGTCTACAGAGGTACTGACATAAAAGATGGTAAAATTTACAGATATACCGAACTAAAAAAACTAATATCAACAGAGAAGTCGACAGGGTCAGTTTCGGTTCTGATTAAACCCTCATCCAACAACACATATAAAAACACGGTAAATATATTGGACGAGATGACGAATATCAACATTACCGATTACAAACTTGTTGACATTTCCCCTGAAGAGGAAGCTTTTTTGGGAAAATTGAGTGAATAAAATAATGAAAGACCTTCATAGCCTCCTGCCTCCTGCGTCCTGCCTCCCGCCTATTCCGAGCGCAAACTATTCACCGGATTCTCAGTCGCAGCTTTTATGGATTGAAGACTGATCGTTAACAGGGTAATCAATAAAGCACCTGCACCCGTTGCAGCGAATATCCACCAGGACAATCCCGTTTTATATTGATAATTTAATAGCCAGTGATACATAAACCAATAAGCGGTGGGTGCTGCAATCAGCAGAGAAATAAAAACGAGCACCACAAAATCTTTACAGAGTAGCCGCCACAAACTAAAGACTGATGCACCCAAGACTTTTCTTACCCCGATTTCTTTGGTGCGTTGTTCGGCCATAAAAGAAGCCAGACCAAATAAACCCAGACAGGAAATAAATATCGCCAGCACCGCAAAAACGGTAGCCAGACTGCCGACTCTTTCTTCTTCTTTGAATTTCCGGGCAAACTCTTCATCGGTGAAATGGTATTCGAAGGGCTGGTCAGGAATAAATTTACCGAATACGGCCTCAGCTTTTTTTAATGCATCGCGTGTGCTCATCGCGGGATTCAGCTTCATCATCACCATGCCGCCATCGTTTCCCCGGATGATTCTGTACATGGAGGGCGAACGGCCGAGTAAGGGGATTCTGTCAGATATATCCTTCACCACGCCAATCACCGTAAACGTGACACCATCGTTGAAAGATATTTTTTCTCCAATCGGATTTTTCAAACCCATAAATTTTACCGCAGATTCATTGATGATAAACGCAGCCGAGTCTGATGCAAATGCTCTTGAAAAATCCCTTCCTTCTTTGATTTGCCAGCCCACCACTTTGCCATACTCATGGGAAACAAGCGTCATCGGGAAATCGTTTGAAGAACCGGGCTGTTTACCTTTCCAGGACATGCCGCCATTGGAGTCCCATACCTCCGTGATCGGACTGTCGGATTCGGAAATCTCTACCACGGCACCCGATTGTTTCAGATCAGTCCTGATCGCTTCGATATGACTATGGAGATCGAACATATGTGTGAATACATATACAAGTCCTTTATTATTGTAACCAAGCGGGCGATTTTTGGCAAACTGTATCTGTCGATAAATGACGAGTGTGCCGATGATTAAAATAACCGACACGGAGAACTGCAAAACCACCAGCACTTTGCGTGGTAATGTTGAATACCGGCCGCTTTTGAAATGGCCCTTCAATACAGAAACCGGATTAAAATGCGCGAGATAAAAAGCCGGATAACTGCCGGCAATCACACCGGTGATCAAAGTAAAACCAAGACCCGTCAGCCAGAAGTAAACATTGCCCCAGGGCAGGATCATTTTTTTACCTGCGATGGTATTAAAGACAGGAAGCGAAAACTGAACAAGGATGATCGAAAAAATAAAAGCTAAAAAAGCAGTCAGCACGGATTCACTTAAAAATTGCATCACCAGCTGATTTTTTAAAGAACCGACGGCTTTGCGGATGCCCACTTCTTTGGCACGTTTCTCACTCCGGGCGGTTGACAAATTCATGAAGTTGATACATGCCAGCAGTAATACGAAAACGCCGATGATGGCGAACCACCATACAAATTTGATGCGTCCACCGGTATTTACACCGTTTTTGAATTCGCTTTCCAGGTGCCAATGGCTCATCGGCTGAAGGAAGAGCTGAGGTTTTGCTATTCGTTCCCCTTCCCGGATATTTTTTAGTTTCTCATCTTTAATTTTTGTTGACACGGTTTTAAAATCCGCGTGATCCGCCAGCTGTACAAAAATCTGCCATGAATTATTTCCCCAGGGATTTTCCATTTTATTGATGGCTTCCACAATTTTCAACTTTAGTCCGAAGGGCGCCATAAAGGCCCTGTCCGAGAACGTAGAATTGTCCGGCATATCCCTATACACACCGCTTACTTTGACGGGAACGTTTTCAACCATCAGTATTTGATTCATCGGCTCTCCATCTCCGAAAATAGCCCGGGCGGCAGACTGAGAAAGAAATATGCTATTCGGATCGTTGAAATGATTTCTTTCACCTTTGATCATTTTCAAATCCAGGATAGCCGGACCTTGTGGATCGAGATACAAGCCATATTGCGAAAACGGTTTGTTATGATATTGGATCACTGAATTGACCCAGTTTACCACCGTAACCGCTTTCAAATCGTCTTTGTAATGAATTCGCAATGCGTCGACCAGCGGTAAGGGCAATCCATCCCAGGTTTGTATTTCTCCATTCTGATTCAGGTTCTGCATCACAGAAGCCACACGATCGTAATTGCGATTGTCTTTATCAAATGAAACCTCGCTCCAGATCCAAAGGCCTATTAAAACGGCCACCGCCATTCCAACAGCCAGTCCCGCAATATTGATAACGGATGACTTCCTGTTTCTCAATAAATTTCTCCACGCGATTTTTAAGTAGTTTCTATACACGCTTTTAATTATTAATTATTAATGATCAATGATTAACGATCCCGCGTCCTGCCTCCCGCCTATTCCGAACGCAGGCTGTTCACCGGATTTGCAAGCGCAGCTTTGATGGCCTGGAAACTTACAGTGACCAGTGCAATAGCAATGGTGAGCAAACCGGCCAGAGCAAATACCCACCAGCTGATATCGATCCGGTAAGCAAATCCCTGAAGCCATTTATTCATCATCCACCAGGCTAACGGGAATGCGATGAGAAATGCGATCAGCACCAGTTTCACAAAGTCTTTTGAGATCATGGTTACAATTTCCTGTATACTGGCGCCGAGTACTTTCCGGATTCCGATTTCTTTGATTCGTTGTTCGGCAGCGTATGTGACCAGTCCAAACAGGCCGAGGCAGGCGATGAAAATCGCGAATATGGCAAACGTGATAAACAACTTGCCTGTCCGTTGTTCAGCATTATAAATTTTATTGAAATCGGCATCCAGAAATGTGTAATTGAAAGACTGGCCGGGAGCCATCCGGTTCCATTTGTTTTCTACCTGGCTGATCAAAGCCGGAATATTCTGTGTGTTGATGCGCATGGCAATCCTTCCATAATCTTCTCCCATCAGAAGTATCAGGGGTCCCACTTTATCGTGCATGGAACTGAAATTGAAATCTTTCATCACACCGATGACGTGGTATTCTTTTGAAGTGAAATTTCCATTGCTGGCATATCCGTTGGGGCGATACAGCTTCTGATTCAGCGGATTTTTAAATCCAAGAAGTTTTGCAGCGGTTTCGTTGATGATCAATGCTGATGAATCTGTCGGGAAATCCGGCGAAAAATTCCTGCCCGTAACCACACTCATGCCCAGGGTAGGGATATAATGGTGGTCGCCATAGAAATCAGTCATAATGGTTACCTGCTTCGCGTCAAGCAGGGGATCCCGGAACCAGCCATTCTGACTATAAGAGATATCGGTAGGCAGTGCGCCGGCAACGGCTGCGCCTTGTACTCCGGAAATTTTCGTCATCTCCTCCCGGAATGTTTTGACTTGTTTATCGAGGGCATCGGTATTGTTAATCACCAGCACCTGGTTGCGATTATAACCGATTTCCCGGCTGCGGATATATTGAAGCTGGTTGTAAATGACGATGGTTCCGATGATCAGGGTGATTGAAATGAAGAACTGAAAAACCACCAGCCCGCTTCTCAGCCAGCTATTCCTGAATCCTTTTGCGATGCTTCCTTTCAGAACCTGTGACGGCTCAAAAGCGGAAAGGTAAAACGCCGGATAGCTGCCGGCGATACAACCCACGACGATGATTAATATAAGCATCAGCGGAAGAAGCCGGGTTGAAAATAAAGTGATCACACTCATTTGTTTTCCTGCCAGCTGATTGAACAGAGGCAACAGGAGTGCGGCGATACCAAGGGCGATGATCAGCGAAAGAAAACTCATCAGCACCGATTCAGTCAGGAATTGCGCGATGAGGTTGGAGCGCAGTGAACCCGCGACTTTCCGGATGCCCACTTCTTTTGCGCGGTTGGCTGAACGCGCGGTAGAGAGATTCATGAAATTCACACAGGCGATCAGCAGGATGAACAGGGCGATGACAGAAAATATATAGACATAGGTGATATTACCATTGGGTTCGAACTCATAGGATTTGTTGGAATGCAGGTGAATATCCGTCATTGCCATCACGGGATAAATAAAATGATTACCTCCTTTTTTCAGGTCACTGACACTGGCATGCAGCATTTGTTCCAGCTGTTTGGAGAGATAGTTATCGATGGTGGCATTCACTTTTTCCTGCAAAATTTTCTGTGTAACACCCGGTCTGACCAAAACATACGATGCATAATTATTACTCAGCCAGTCGCCCTGGTCATCGTGGTAGGTGTCGTGTATCGGCCGTATAAAACTGAAATGAAAATGCGACTGCGGGGGAATGTCTTTGATCACCCCGGTGATTTTGCAGATAGTGGTATTATCAACATATAAAGTCTTACCCAGAACATTCGTTGAGTTAAAATATTTTCCCGCCGTTGTTTCATCAATCACAATGGAATTGGGTTCATTCAGAGCCGTCAAGGGATTTCCGGAAATCATCGGCAGGGGGAATACCTGGAAGAATGTGGAGTCGGCAAACACCGCATTGTGATTTTGTATATTCTGGTTGTCTTTTTTCACCATGATATCTCCGAAATTCCGTAATCTGGTATATTGAATAATCTGGGGATAATCTTTTTTGAGTGTGGGTGCGAGCGGCGCCGGAGATACTGCAGAAGTAAATTGAGTTCCATTAAAAAAAATATCAGCATCCAGCCGGTAAATATTTTCCGACTGCGCATAGTGTTTGTCATAACCCGATTCGTCTTTTACATATAATACAATCAAAAGACATACTGCGAGCCCGGCCGAAAGCCCGATGATATTAATGGCAGAAAATACTTTGTTCTTCCACAAATTGCGCAGCGCAACTTTCAGATAGTTTCTAAACATGTTCCGGAGGATGGGTTAATGATGAACGATTGTACCGATTCCGGGACAAATACGGTGCCCGGCAGCAATCTGCTTTAAATCAGCAACATATAAAGGGCATTCCGTAGAAAACCTGTGCGGTTTTGATACAGGACATGTATGCTTTCGTGATTTTAAATAACACTTCCTGTTACAGTCACAACCGGAGTTTTATACCTCCGTTAACTACAAAACCATCGAGCGGTGCATAGATATCCCTGAAAACGGGATGCGTGATGGTTCCGGTATATATGGTATCAAATCGCGTTTGCCTGGTGTCCGTCAGGTTTTCAAAATTGATAAACAACGAAATCTTTTTAAATATTTTTTCCGCCATAAATCCCATCACCCAAAAAGGCTTTCCGGTTTTGCCATCGGTCAATGGCTGAGCACTGTAATAATATGCCTCCAGACCGAGTTTCAGATGATTGCTGGCTTCATATACCAATACATTATTTAACCTGTGTCTTGCGGTCAACGGATTTTCCCGGATAACACCATTTTCGCTTAGATGTGCATCCACGAAAGTATAACCGATATATAGTTTAAAATTGCGATAACCGAATTTCAGATTGGTTTCAAAACCCCTGGATTCCAGATAGCCGGGGCTGTTTACCAGTTTATAAAGCGGACCGGGCAATGTATCTATGACCAGTGGATCACGAATGCGTGTATAGAAGAATAATTGATTCGCACTAAAACTCAGGCCCTCAAAAATACGGGACGAGTAATTGAAGTCCCAGTTCACGCCATAAGATTTTTCCAGTCTGTTGCTGTCCGGTGAAATGGGCAGCACATATTGATATTGGATTCGTTCTGTTTCTTCCGTAAAAATGGTCGGAGTTTTATATCCCAGTCCGCCACCTGCGCGGGAAGTAAACTTTGGAGAAATTTTAAAGAGCACAGATACCCTGGGCAAAAACGCAAATCCGTAGTCAATTACATAATCACCCCGGAGACCTGCTTCCGTTTGTATCCACTTGTTCAGGTTCCAGGTATTTTGAATAAATAGTCCTGCCGTATTCTGATGATAATTTCTTTTGGGAAAACTATCTGAGGGATACTCCTTAAAGTCATCCGTATACACATTCATCCCCGCGACCCACTCAGCATTTGTTGTTTGAAAGTTATAGTCCAGTTCTGAATAGCTGGAGAGCTGCTTCCCATCGAAGTCATAGCCGGGTATCGTAATTTTTCTCTGAAAATGGCTGACAGAATTTTTAAAAGTCAGGCTGCTTGTTTTTGTCAGCTGATGATTCAGGCTCAGCTGACTTGATATCCGCTGACTTTTATTTTCTTCGAAATAGCTATGCAGACTATCACCATGTCCTTCCAGATATTGCATGTCACCACCCATTCTGTTCTCCACTCCAATATTTACTCCTACACTCAGTGTTGTTGTTTTGCTGAGTGAGAAAAACAATTTTGGATTCACGGTGAAGCGATTATACTTTGGGATGGCACTGAAACCAATATCTGACGGGTCATATGCTTTATTTCCGCTGTATCCCGCATAGAGCGTCACACCGACTTTATTAAATTGTTCTGAGTAAAATCCATTTAGATCCAATCCGCCCGCTGACGTTACATTCACCAGGAACTGCATTTCTTTTTCCTGTTTTGGAGATTTCGAAATCAGGTTTACCATGCCCGCAATGGCTCCGCCTCCAAACAGCGTGGAACTGGATCCTTTGATGATCTCCACCTGTTTGAGATCCAGGGGTGGTGTTTGAAGTAAACCCAAACCTCCCGAGAATCCGCCAAACAGCGGAAAGCCATCTTTTAATATTTGTGTATACCGGCCATCCAGGCCCTGTATCCTTATGCTTGAGTTAGCAGATGTTGCCGATATCTGCTGGGTTTGTATTCCGGTGCTTTCATTCAGCATCATCCGGATATCGCCGGGCCGCATATTTCCTTTCTCATCCAGTTCCTCTAATCCCAGATATTCTACCCGGGTGGGTATATTACGAATGGTTCTGTTACTGCGGGTCGAGGTAATGACTACTTCACCTAATTCGTCTTCATCCGCATTCATGTAGATCACAAGTGTATCTTGTTTTTGAGGGATATGAATAACTTCTTTTTTTTCAAAGTATCCGACAAAATGGATGGTAAGAATGAGAATGCTGTCTTTGATATTTTGATAATTAACCATCCCGGCTGAATCGGCTATTTTACCAGTCGCCGTTCCGGTAATGAACAAACTTGCTCCGGGAAGCGGTGACTGTGATACAGCGTCCTTAATAAGTATTTTTAGTGCATGTTGTGATACACATGTATTCATAATACACATCATCAGCAGGCCGCCAATTGTCCGTCTCAAATCAGAATAATTTAAATAGAAGATGTATGAGTGCCGTTGGCAATCATTTTAAGAACAAAGAATACGTTTAACCGATTTTGGGAGGCTGCCAGACAGATTGGAGAAAGATGGGTGTTGGCCTTTCCGTTTGGTGTGTGCTTCTTTTTACAGAAAAAACCGGGACCTGATCAACATGGATGTCAATCTGAGGAATTACCATTCCATGATTTGCACCACATGCAAAAAATGGCGAACATGGGAATTCGGGCTTGCTATTGGTTGGCAATCCGGACCTTGAAGAAGCATTCATCTCTTCATTACAACAATTATCCTGCGGACTACAGGGGATAACTGTCAATACCAGGACGTAAAAAGCCAGGAAACAGGCCAGACTGCGCATGGAACGAAGATAAATAAAAAATTTTGTAGTGATTATATTAATCGTAATATTGCGTTATAGAGATTATGGGACTTACTAAAACAGAAATATTTTCAGATAAGCAGAATAAACTGGCGGCAATGCTCAAAGCGCTGGGTCATCCGGCCAGAATTGCGATCATCCAGCATATTATTAAAAGTGATACCTGTATTTGTGGGGATCTGGTAGATGAACTGGGACTCGCGCAACCAACTATTTCGCAACACCTGAAAGAATTGAAGAATGTTGGACTGATTCAGGGCACCATCGAAGGGACCAGTGTATGCTATTGTATTGATCCGAAAGTCTGGAAGCAACTAAAAACAAGTCTGGATTCATTTTTTGTGAGTTATGATAATAGTGAAAAGTGCTGCTAACTATTTTTTTGTTCTTATATATAGCCATATTGCATTAAACCGATTAAACTATTGTTATGTCAGACTCCCGTCACAAAGTTTTATTCGTATGCATTCATAATTCGGCAAGAAGCCAAATGGCCGAAGCCTTTCTGAATAAATATGGAGAAGGAAAATATAAAGCTGAAAGTGCGGGACTGGAACCCGGGAAGCTGAATCCGAATGTTGTAAAAGTCATGCAGGAAACCGGTATAGATCTGAGCCAAAAAGGAACTCAAAGCGTATTCGATCTCTTCCGAAAAGGAAGTGCATACGACGCCGTGATCACAGTCTGTGACAGGGCCAGCGCCGAGCAATGCCCCGTATCTTCCCGGGCAGGGTTAAAAGAGTTGCCTGGTCTTTTAAAGATCCCTCTTCCTTTAAGGGAACCAGTGAAGAGATTTTAGAACATACCCGTAAAGTAAGAGACGAAATAGAAAAAGCAATTCAGGATTTTATAAAAGAATCCAGCGTGGTAAGTTATTGGATATAGTCATCATAAAACGATTCACCATTTAAATATTCAGATTATGGAAACTCAGGAACAAATAAAGGAAATGGTTCGGCAGAAATACAGCGAAATCGCTCTTCAGGATAAAGAAAGCAATGAGACTTCCTGTTGCGGTTCCGGTTGTTGTACGACCGAGGTATATAATATTATGACCGATGATTATACAAATCTGAAAGGGTATAATCCGGATGCGGATTTGGGATTGGGTTGCGGGCTTCCGACGCAATTTGCCAAAATAAAGAAGGGAGATGTTGTGATTGATTTGGGATCGGGTGCAGGGAATGATGCATTCATCGCAAGAGCAGAAACCGGCGAGACAGGAAAGGTGATAGGAATTGATTTTACGGATGCCATGATAGAAAAAGCAAGATCAAATGCAGATAAACTCGGGTATCATAATGTCGAATTCAGAAAGGGTGATATCGAAAAAATGCCGGTCACATCGAATATCGCTGATGTGATTGTAAGTAATTGCGTATTGAACCTTGTGCCAAATAAGGACGGGGTTTTTAAAGAAATAAAAAGGGTTTTAAAACCCGGGGCTCATTTCAGTATTTCTGACATTGTGTTGGTGGGAGCACTTCCGGAAAAGATCCGGCAAGCTGCTGAAATGTATGCGGGTTGTGTGTCCGGCGCGATCCAGAAGCAGGCTTACCTGGAACTTATAGAAATAAATGGTTTCGGGGAAATTACCGTTCAAAAAGAAAAATCAATCACGATACCGGATGATATTTTGAGTAGCTATTTATCATCCGAAGAGATCAGTCAGTTCAGGAATTCTGGCGCTGGCATTTTCAGCATTACCGTATTTGCCCGGAAGTCAAAGGAAGCTTGTTGCGAACCCGGATGTTGTTCAAATTAAGTATATGCTCAAAGGCTGTCGAAATTTGAGAAAGGGTATTTAATTTTGAATTATGATAGAAATTAAATCCATGGAACCTCAACATTGGAATGAGGTGAAAAGAATTTATGAAGAAGGACTCAGTACAGGCAACGCAACCTTTCAGACGACCGCTCCTGATTGGGAAGATTGGAATAAAGCGCATATTCAAACGGGCAGACTGGTGGCTTTTGAAAACGGAATGATGGTTGGATGGGCGGCTTTGACCTCTGTATCGGACCGGTGTGTGTATGGCGGCGTAGCAGAAATCAGCGTATATGTGGCGGAAAGTGCCAGAGGAAAAGGAGTGGGGAAGGAGTTATTAAAATCGCTTATTGAAACCAGCGAAGCGAACAAATTCTGGACCCTGCAGGCCGGCATTTTCCCGGAAAATATTGCCAGTATTAAAATACATGAAGCCAACGGTTTCCGGATAATCGGAAAAAGAGAAAAAATCGGCCAGATGAAAGGTGTCTGGAGGGACACCGTTTTGCTTGAAAGAAGAAGCAAAACAGTCGGAATATGAATGAACGCGTTGTTTGAAGACTGATCTACTTCTTTTTGACCGAATCCATGGAGATTTTCATGGCCGGCCTGTTGCCCTGAAACATTTGCAGATGCATTTGAAGGCTGGGCAGATGCTTGCCTGCATAGGTCCTGGACTTTTGACTCGTTCCCCTTTGAGATTCTTCCGTAAAGATGGAAATGGCCTCTTTATAAGAGTTAAACTGGTTTGATATATAAGCGGAATCAAATGCTTTTCCTGCTAAACCGTCTAAACCCGACAATATTTTATTGTGTTCTGCATCGGGTTCTGATGAAATTTTAAACCCTTCCTTTTGAGCCAGTGCATGCAGTTCACTTTCAGCAAAACTGTGATATTTGACCATTTCCTTGCCCAGTTTGACTAATGTGGGACTGCCTTTTTTTATGGCCATTTTCCCGGCGTGTATTTCCGTCAGATTAAACTGACTCGCTTCAACTAAAAAGCTTTGGCCGGTCATTGAAAATCTGCTGCACAGAAATACGCAAGTCAATATCAGGATGCGATCCATTAGTTTTGGTTATTTTATCGTAACACAGGTACTAATCAATACATGTGCCACCGGATAAAATACCCATTCTACCTCCGGTAAAGCCAGTCCATGCTGAAACCAGAATCACCACTAAGTCCGGAAAAGCCGGTAAATAGCCAGCAATATGAGAACAGCCGAATCAATCATCAGAAGTATTAACAGAATGCGCATTACTTTTAGCATGCTGCAATTATACAGACTTCAAAAAATAAAAAAAGGGTGTTTTCACCCTAAAATTCAGCAGCTTTTTCCCTATAGGAGTACAGAGGACCTGTCACCTAAGAATGTCCGGAGTACGGCTGCTAACCTGCTTTTTCGGCCCAATTACACTCTGGCGTATCCCAGCGTTTCAATATCATCCATGTTTTTTGTCAGGTGTGTTTTCCCGTTTTTAAGCAGGTACAGACTATCCGAAATATCTGTTACGTGTTTAAACATATGATCGGTTATCAATAAGCCTTTGTTTTTCTTTTCTTCCAATAAGATTTCTTTTACTTTTTCTATCTGCAGGGGGTTTAAATGAGTAAACGGTTCATCCAGCATCGCGAAGTAAGTGTTGGATTTTACAATCATATATAGTTCGACAAGCCTCCGTTCGCCCCCTGACAGGTCATGGATGGTGGTATGATACCTTCCGTTGAATTCGGGAAAAATAATTTCGAAATCTGAATAATTTATTTCGAACTGATGAAATATTTTCATCAGAGATAATGATTTTGGAATAAAATTGAATTGCGGCAGGAAAAGCAATATACCGGGCCGGTAAAATCTTTTCCTTTGTGAAAGATTGTCAATGCGAACTGACCGCTCGCAGGGTAAACTGCCATAGATGATCTTCATCAGACAGGATTTGCCCTGACCATTTCTTCCCAGCAGCCCCACAATCTTTCCTGTCTCACATTTTAAATAAATATCAGACAGTATCCTCCTGCCTTCGAATCCAAGTTGTATACTGTCGGCTTCAAGCGTATGGATCATCACAATAGGGATGTTATAAAAATCAGCCCGATAAAAACGGAGAAATCAAATAGTATGGAGCCTGACCAGAGTAATGTTTTGGAAACCCCTAAATTCTGATAGTAGTAATATTCATTCGTTTTGTAACTATTTATAAAAATGAAAGTGACTCCCGTCGTTGCAATTTTCAGCCAGCATAATATTGAAAAAATGGAGAAATGATACTCACGGTACAAGACAGCACAACATATTGTTATGAGCATGGAAATGAAAATGAAACTCCTGTAAAAGCTCCAGATAAGTCCGACCTTTTTAGAAACATTCATATCAGTCATTACGGTCTACCAAATTATACAATTATAAGCAGGGATATCCCGACCCGGAACAATTTCACATTTGTTTAATTACGGAGTATTTCCAATTCCGCTACATTTGATAACAGGTATATGAAAAAATTACGCCCTCCATATTTGATTGTTGCCCTGATGCTGGTCCTGTTTGCCGGTAGTATCACGCTTCCGTATTTTGCCGGCAGGACAAAGGAGCAAAGCAGGTGGTCACCGGATAAAGAAAAAACTGAAAAGGAAAGCAAGGAAAAAGATTATTCCGGCGAAAACGAATACAAAGAGTACCTATCAAATACTGACCCGCTGAATCAACACGGAAATTACTTTCCCGCGACTGGCATTCAGTATGCAGATCCGGGTTCATCATTACTACTAAATCTATACATGCCCGTTTTAACGCCTCCTCCGGATCGGGCCTGATTATTTTTACTGAATCCCGCTATATTTCCCGGTCAGACGTGAACAGAAATTTCGACCATTAGAGATTTATCTATCCACTCATTTATAAATCCGGCTCTCAACGGTGACAAAGATCGGACAGACGATCGTTTCCGGGATTCAGATCCTGTGCCATTGAATATATCAAAAAC
Source organism: uncultured Bacteroidota bacterium (assembly GCA_963759335.1). Classification (GTDB taxonomy): domain Bacteria; phylum Bacteroidota; class Bacteroidia; order Chitinophagales; family Chitinophagaceae; genus Puia. The sequence goes on along the minus strand of CAVWYU010000010.1, from coordinate 66,835 downwards.
AAAAATTTAATCCCATGATTATTATTCACGGAACCTCAAAATCTATTCATCGAATGCATCAGGCAAAACCGGGCATTCGTTTCAAATTGTCTTTTGTGCAACAGGAAGTATTTGCAGATCTGCTGCTAAGTCTGGATAAGATCAGGAAACGATTGATTATATCCAGTGTTTTGGAGCCATTAAAAATTATTACGCTGATTGATCTGTGCAAAGTCAGATTCATTTCTATTAAGAAAGAATATAAAGATATTCAGTATGAACCTTCCGGTCAGAGAGGGTTGGAGGAATACCTTGAAAAAATGTTTTTTCAATTCGAATTCTCCGATCACAGCAAAGCGTTGCTTCTGCCCATTTTTGAAAAATGTGCACATGGCACGCTGCATGGGGGAGCTTTGGAAAAAAGAGCAGTCATATGGCAACTGCTGCTCTCTAAATTAAAATTGCAATAAGGCAGTTCCTCCCGGGCCGAAACCTTATGGCCTGCAGGGCAGCCCAATTATGAGCCAGATAATAATATGTCAGTGGTGTTTGGTTTTGCCTGGTATAATATATAAGCGCCCTTCCCGTCGTGCAGAACATCGACTGTTTGTTGATTGGTTCCCTGGATCACGGTTACACGTTTCCATTGACCGGGAATATAAGTCCTGAGCGTCAGGGGCAGGTCATATTGTGTTTTGTCAAGCGAATGGACGAGTGATACGATGATCTTTCCGTCTTTTTCGTTGGTTTGTACGGTAGCATGTTCACGCTCGCGTATGTATCTGGCGACTTCACCGAAAGTGGCAATCCAGATTTTGTCTTCCTTTGCTTTGATATAATTAAAATATTCTTCGAGTTTCGGGATGGGTGTCGGTTCCCAGCCCAGGCTGTCAATGCCATGAAAAACCAGCACCAGCCACATATCTTTATTGGCGTAGGTGGTATCTACCCAGGATTTCATCAAAGCCAGGGGAGTTTTATGAAGCGGACCGCGCTGCCATTGTACATAGTCCTTATCGCTGGGGTGGGGAAGTTCTTTACTCGCACGATCAATTTCTTTCAAAAATGGTTCGGGCATGCGATTGCGGAGAGCGGGATAAATTTTGTAGGCGATCTGCATCACCCGGTCATCTTCGTAGCCGTACGGTACTTCGGTGGAAAACGTGTATTTGTCGCCCAGATGATTTTTGATTTCTTCTTTGCTTTTCTCAAGCTCATATTGAATATTGGCTTCATCCAGACCCGGCATGGTGGCGTGCGTAATGGAATGACTCGCGATTTCATATCCTTCATCTGAATATCTTCTGAAATCGTCCCAGCTGGAACCGATCGCTTCCTTATACTCGGGGCATGGTTCGTAACCGGGTTTAAAATCACCCCTGCGTACTTTGGAGTACAGGCTGTCCATCAAATAAAAAGCCTGTTGTTTTTTGCCGGATGAATACAGACCGCCTGCCCGGGTATGATATGAAATGGTTCCCGTATAACCGAGATATCCCGCTGCGGAACATCGTTCCAAAAAATTCTGATCATTCGTTGGGATCGTGGCAGATTCCTGAATGATCACTTCTACCGGCCGTCCCACAAATTTACCATGGTATTCGGAGCCGGTGATCGGGCCGGTGATCACAAAAAAAGTGGCGGGCAATTTTAAACGCTCCATGACCGGCAACGCGCGGGTAAACTGATTTCTGGAAGCGTCATCATAAGTAATGGATATTGCGCCGGTTTTACCATATTGCCATTCGGTAATCGTTGTGCTGCTACTTTGCGCCATGCAAAAATGGACGCATACATTCAGTACTGCTATTGTTGCCGAAAGTCTGAAGTGACTCATGAGATTCAGATTCATATGGAATATGAATGTATCGAAAATTGAATAAACGGGGAAGCGAAGACTAGTCCCCGGACGAATCTTCAACCCCATATCGTATCGCCGATTCAAGTATATCCAGATGGATATCTTTCAGCGTTTTGAACTTAATGCAATACCCGGTCACACTTGCCTTTCCCAGTGTTTTTCCATAGGTCCGGGATAAGTATGTCTTATCTTTTAAACCCAGAATATAAACAGAGATTCCTGTAGTATTTGCGCTCAGACCAATTTGATAAAACTCCCTGGTAGTTCCGTCAGCATATTTTATGGTGTAAGATCCATATCCGATATTGGGGTTAGAAACGATTTTGTTTTCGCTGTTTTTCCCATCGAGGAACCATGATTTAGATCCCGGCAATACGTTCAGTATGAACTTATGCAACGCCTGCATATCGCTGCGTTTTGGTTCAGGCTGACTGGTGATATACTCTTTGATTTGTGCTTGTACATTCATAAAAAGGGCGGGTTGTTTTCTTTTCCGGGCCGGTTTAACAGGAGATTATAAATGTCTTTCAAGTTCGTTTTTTTTATTGAACCAGCCCTCCCTGGACTTTTTTAGCGTCGCTCATAACCCGGGAAACTGTATTGGGCGTTTAAAAACACGGCGGGATCAGCAAAATCGCCGGGCACACTAAGTGTTTCCATGTATATAAACGGTGGTGTTCCAAATTCCGGGCATGTTCAGAAATTTAATATTATAAACCCCGGCTATTCATTAAAAAATCTTAATTTCAGATGCATTTCCCGATTGCATTTTCCCCGATTTCTGCCGGAACCCCCTGAGAATCCGATCGCTCTCCTCCACGATTATTTTTCCGCGCATTCCTGCGGTTACTTTCTATTCAGAAAATCCAGTATAGCTGTCAGCCTTTTAAGTCCATTCCTATTTAGTCGCTAAACCGGCCGCGTAAAAAAATTTATTACCACTAAATCCATTTTTATGTACTTCAAATCTTTGAATGGCAAATTGCTGTCAGCTATTTTAACAGGTGTCATACTCACACTGGGTTCCTGTAAAAAGGATTTTCCACCGATTTTTAAGGGTGGACATGGTCATTCGGGAGAACCGGTTGTATTGGTGGCGGGATACGAATCCAACGGCACGTATAATGTAGCTAAATACTGGGTTGACGGACAGGAGATAAAATTATCCGACGGAACCGTGGATGCCAGCGCGAATTCAATTTTTGTATCTAATAATGATGTGTATATAGCCGGTTCAGATAATGGGGCTGTTTACTGGAAAAATAATAACGAAATAAAACTCGCCGGGGATAATGCGACGTCCGTTTTTGTGTCAGGCAATGATGTATACATTGCGGGTACGCACGATTCCAAAGCGGTATACTGGAAAAACGGAACGGAAGTAGCTCTGGAAAGTACAAATGTCTATGGCACTTATAACAATTCCGCTGCCAGTTCCATCTTCGTATCGGGAAATGATGTATATGCCGCCGGTTATGATGGTCCCAATGCCGTGTACTGGAAAAATGGATCAGAAACATATTTGTCTGCTTTAACTATTACAATTACCGGATACGTTCATGCACATTCAATCTTTGTTAAAGGTGCTGACGTGTATGTAGTGGGATTTGATAATTCTGCCGGTTCAGTATTCCCCAAAGTATGGTATTGGAAAAATGGAGTTCGCATTGCGATTAATCAGGTGGATAACTATGGGCGGGGGAATTCGGTTTTTGTTTCGGGTAGCGATGTGTATATCGGCGGTATGCAGGTTTCAGCTCCAACATATGTTCAGGCCGCGGCCTATTGGAAAAATGGTAATGTAGTTCTGCTTCCAAATAGCGCAGGGAGTCCTGATGCTAATTCTATTTTTGTTTCGGGTAATGATGTATACCTGGCCGGATATGATGATATCGCCTATGAGATGGTATTTGCAGTGTACTGGAAGAATGGTGTGGAAACAAAACTTACGGACGGTACGCATGGCGCGGCTGCGAATTCGATTTTTATTAAATAAGTCATCATCTGTATCAGGTAAAAATTTATATATCATTCAATTCATTTTTATGTTTTCTAAATCTTTCAATACAAGTTCGCTATCGGCTATCATAATAGGCGTCATGCTCACGCTCAGTTCCTGTAAAAAGGATTTTCCTCCTATTATCAAGGGTGGCGGATTTCCTCCGGGAAAACCGATTGTATTTGTGGCCGGAGAGGAGTGGAATGGAACAAACTGGGTAGCAAGATATTGGGCGAATGGACAGGAAGTAATATTATCCGATGGAACCGGCAGTGCGATAACGAGTTCTATTTTTGTATCCAACAGCGATGTTTACGTAGCCGGTTCGGACAATAAGGATTTTAGCGGGGCTGTTTACTGGAAAAATAATAATGAGATCCCGCTTTCACCTGGCGGTCCTGCATCCTCCATCTTTGTATCGGGCAATGATGTATATGTTGCAGGGAATGACGTTGCCAATGCGGTGTATTGGAAAAATGGAATGGAGGTCACCCTTGAAAGTACAAATGTCTATGGAAGTTTTGGTAGTTCTGCGGCTAATTCCGTCTTCGTGTCCGGAAACGATGTATATATCGCAGGTTATGATGGACCCAATGCGGTGTATTGGAAAAATGGAGAGGAAAAATATCTGACTACAAAAAATACTACGGTTGGAGGAACCTATATTGCAAAATCGATCTATGTATCAGGCCCTGATATATATGTAGTGGGGTATATTAATTCTTCGGGTTTGCTATTTCCGCAAATGTGGTATTGGAAAAATGACGTTCTTGTTCCGATTAATCAAAACGGATAGTATTGGGCAGGTAAGCTCATTCTTTGTTTCAGGCAATGATGTGTATCTGGCCGGGGCACGTTTGTCGGATCTAAACAGTATTCTGACAGTGCTTTATCTGGAAAAATGGGAATGCTGGTTCCACTTTCCAGCCGCAAAACGGATTCCCCCTGGGCCAATTCCATATTTGTGTCAGGCAAAGATGTATATGTTGCCGGATATGAGACCCTCAATCGCCCAGTCAGTTCGTTTGCTGTGTATTGGAAGGATGGGGTGGAGACAAAACTCACGGATGGCAAGCAGCGGCACTGCATCTTCGATTTTTGTGAAATAGGTTATCGTCCATGTCATTATAGCCATGCGTGGATTATATAGTTATCTAGGTATTTACACTTACCTAAGCATATCTTATTTGCATATACGGGCTGTACCGGTTTGATGCTTTATTCATTTTTTATATATTTAGAGCCACGAGTAACCCACATCAAACCCCGTTATGGCCATAGGCTTGGTACCGCATTATTCTGTAGTTTTTCCTCTGGAAGGATTAACAACAGAACAGTTTACAATCGTCGCGATCGATTCAGCAAAAAAATTAAACTGGGATATTATAAACAGTGGGAAAAATAGCCTTGTAGCATATACGAAGTTTAGAAGAACCTCCAGGAATGAGAAAATTCATCTGAGTATCGGGGATGGAATAATCACTATGAAAAGTGAAAGCCAGGGCGGTGAATTCATTGACTGGGGTCGCAACAAAAAAAATATAGACGATTTTATTTTATCCTATGACGAGATAAGAAATTCCCTGACCCCGGAGGAATTGAATGCTAAGGCAACAGAATATAATAATCAGTTTAATAACGAACAGGAAGAAGCCTTGCAATCTCCCGCCAACTTCGAAACGACAAACAAGTCCAAAGGCATTTTTTCACTCTTCATTCCGGTAGAAGGATATTTTATTACTCCGATCATCATCAATATTAATATCCTGGTTTTTATCATCATGGTAATGTCAGGAGTCAATATTATGCAACCAAACACCAGGAGCCTGCTGAATTGGGGTGCGAACTTCCGTCCGTATACACTCGATGGACAGCCGTGGAGACTTTTTACAAATTATTTTCTTCATATTGGTATCGCGCATTTGCTTTTCAACATGTATGCGCTTTTGTATATCGGTATTCTGCTTGAGCCTCGTCTGGGAAGTAAAAGATTTGGGATAGCCTATATGGTGACCGGCCTGCTGGCAAGTATAACCAGTTTGTATTGGCATCCTTTTACGGTGAGTGCCGGTGCATCAGGTGCCATTTTCGGAATGTATGGAGTATTTCTTGCCATGCTAACCACAAAACTGATTGATAAATCTCTCAGAAAACCCCTGTTAACCAGCATAGCCATTTTTGTTGGCTATAATCTTTTGTCTGGTATGGCAGGTGGAATCGACAACGCGGCACATATCGGGGGACTTGTATCCGGAATATTGATCGGATATTCCATGTATCCGGGATTAGAAGGTAATAAGTCCAATAAATTAAACTTTGGTTTGCCCGCCATATTGATCGTTGCACTGTTGGGATTTTCCTCCTGGGTTTACAGCCGGATACCCAACGACATTGTACAATATGATAAAAAAATAAAATCCTTTGCCCGCCTTGAGTCGAAGGCCCTGGAAATTTTAAGCATGCGAATGGACGATACCACACCAAAGGATCAGACGCTTTTAAAAATTAAGAATGAAGGAATTTACTATTGGAACGAAAGTGAGACCCTGATCACAGGTCTGGATACTCTAAATCTGCCCCCGGAGATTCATACAAGAAATAAGAAACTATTAGCCTACTGCGACTTAAGGATAAAGAGTTATCAGTTAATTTATCAGTCAGTCGATGAAAAAACAAATATGTATAATGATCAGATTCGAAATTACTCTGTGAGTATTGACTCGCTGATCAAAACCATAAAATAATGTACATGATACGTTCAGTATATAAACTGCAATTACTCCTGGTTGTTATTTTCAGTATATTTTTCACATTATTTCCTTTCGTCTTACTTCATAATTCCAGAGATGGCATGCAAAATAAATGGATGCTATCTCTGTTTCCGGTGTTGGGAATATTCCTCTTTTATGCCTCTTTTAGAAAAGCCCCGAGAGTGATTCTGGATGAAAATTTTATAACCATTCGTAAGCTGGGAAGTACCAAAACCCTTGACTGGTCGGATGTTCAGGAGGTTTTTCTTAGTAAAAAGGAATATTATATGGGTCAGTCTATGGAAGCGACCGTTATTATTTTTAATAACGGTGACAAACTGATTTTGTGGGATCATATGTATAGCAACGGAGCGGAGATGAGAAATTTCATCAATTCGAAAGCCGGTCCCAAAGAAATGGACCCTCCGCCAACAATCACGGAGAAAAGTATCTATAGCGTGAACAGAAGAATTTACGCGGGTAATGCATTTACTTCTTTGAATACTCTGTTAATTACCGGAATGGCGATTTACTTTTTCTTTGTGATAAAGGGCAGCCCGAATAACGGATCGAGAATTTTTATTCCTGTGGGGCTTATTGCGCTTTTTTATTTCCTGTTAGGAACGCAAATGAATTATTTTTTAATTGATGATGGTTATGTGATTATAAAAAACCATTACTTTCCCTGGCAGTCCATAAAATTTAGTCTGAATGATATTGAATCGGTCGATATAGAAACCCCATACAGAAGATCTACCGGTTTAAGAATCCTGTTTAAAAATTTTAAATCCAAAATTTACGGGGCAGGCACTCTTAGAGATCATAACTGGAAGGATCTTTTGAACGACTTAAAATTAATTGGCATACCTGCCAGGGATGACCGGCATTAGGTTCATGATGGCTAACTCCATTCGTTTTTAATGCCCGCTGAAAAATCCCAGCATCATTTTTAATGCGCCCTCCGAGTGCATACGCTCACCATTTTCGAGAGATTCGGCTGCGGATAAGGCTGCCCTTTTGCGCATATCCTCTTCAAAAAAAGCAATGGCTTCTTTCAGCGTTGAGAATTTCCCGCCCGTCAGGCATTCGCTCAGTTCCAGCGCATCCCACATAGCCACGTTGGCGCCTTCGCCGGCAAAGGGTGGCATCACGTGTGCCGCATCACCCAGCATCGTGAGGTTGGGCAGTGTTTCCCATGTCTGGTCCAAAGGCATGCAATAAATGGGGCGTGCAATAAAGGGCGTTGCCGCGGTTTCAAACAGCTCATTCCAGGTGCTGCTCCATCCGGAATAGGTTGTTGTAAACCATTTCAGGACCTGCTTTTTATCGGAATAATCCAGGCCGTTGTTGGTTGTCCAGTTTTCGTCTGCTTTGAAGCTGGCGCCAAAACCAATATCGCCGTTTCCCTTCTGCCCAATGAATAAATCTTTTGAATTTCCAAAGGCCATGATCTTTCCACCCTTTAGAAAATGATTTATCTGCGGTGCTGCTTTTTCTGCCTCATAGATATTGCCCTCCATCATGGTGATGCCCGAATAAAAGGCTTTAACGGGAGTGATATATGGACGGATTTTAGAGTTGGCACCATCGGCAGCAATGACCAGATCAGCATAATGGGATGAACCATTTTTGAAATGTAACAGCCAGCCTTCATTTTGAGCTTCCATGGAGATAAAATGGCTGTCCCAGACAACCGTTTCCGGTTGCAGAGATTCCAGCAAAATTTGTCTTAATGTGCCGCGGTCTATTTCGGGACGAAAATGTTCGCTTCCGAAATTTTCTTCCAGTTTTGTATCGTGATCACTAAAAAATACTTCTGCGTGTTCATCGGTGATGAGCTTTCTGTCGGCACGCGGCAGGAAATTCTGTTTAAACTCATTTAACAAATTGGCTTTGCGAATAGCCGCCAGTCCCGATTCGTCGTGTAAATCAAGCGGCGAACCCTGCACACGGGCGGATTTATCAAAATCCCTTTCGTATAATTTTACGTTTGCGCCTTTCAGTTGTAAAAGTTTTGCCAGGGTAAGTCCTCCGGGACCGGCGCCCACGATGGCGATTTTTTTATTTTGCAGTAGCATCATATTCAAATTGATGCTGCAAAATTATTTTATATCGGTTACTAAAAATTGTAAAAATCGGTCGTTTTGATTTTTGAACAGTTCTTTGGGCGAAACGCCTGAGAACTTTTTGATTTCTTTGATAAAATGCGATTGGTCGTAGTAGTTCAGTTGCGGAAATAACTTACCCTCTTTGATATGCGAAAGCGATGCCTGAAAACGAAGAATATTGCAATAGGCTTTTAATGAAAGTCCGAATTGCTGGTTGAAGTATTGATTGATTTGCCGTCCGCTCCAAAATAGTTTTTCGGAAAGTTCTTTTACGGTGATCTCTCCGTTGGTTTTAAAAACCCATTCAAACAATGCGCGCTTTCGTTCATCGATGTCTTTTGGCAAAAGGGATTGAATCTTTACGGAGGCCTTTTCGCAAAACATATCAAAATCATTCAGATCCTCCGCATTGAAATCCCAAAAATGATCCGTCAGAATTTTTCCGGTATTTAAGATGTCGGCGATTGGATGATGCAAAACATATTCTACCGCGAGCGGATTAAAATTAATGGCAAAAAACGCTGCAATATGTTGTCTGGGCATCAGTTTGGGCTTTGTTTCCAGACCCAGAAGCGATATCAGAAACTGATTGTCCAAAGTCTTAAAAAAAATCAGATCAATTCTTCCGTTGGGTACGATCACACCTTCGTTGATATCGGATATATTCTGAAGCGATGAAAAACTGTACACAAAGTCTGCCAGCGGCTTGTCGGGCCGGACGAGTTTGTAATGGAAATGAGGAGCATCAGTCATCTCCCGTAAATTATGGATAACCAATAAAATAATTTTATATTTATTTACGATTTTATTCATATCAATTCAAAAAATTAAAAGAGTGGCTACAAAAAATCAACTACTCGATATGACTCCGATCGGAATGAGATTTACGGTTTTGCAGACGAATGCGGATACCGGTGGGAAGTCATTAGATCTTCAATGGGAAGTATTACCGGGCTGTAATATGAAGGACCCGCTGATACATATTCATCCACATGCCATAGAAACGTATGATATTCTGGAAGGGGAGATGGAATTTTTTATAAAGGATAAATGGATGACCGCCGGAAAGGGAGATAAACTTTCCGTGCCGAAAGGAGTAACACATGCTTTCCGGAATCCAACCGGAAAAGTGGCAAAGGTTTTTAATACACATCAACCGGCGCTGCGCATGGAAAATTATTTTGAAGACATTTGTAAAGTGCTTGATCGTGTGACCGCTAACAGAACGAGAGATTTTAAAATGAATTTGACCGCCAAGTTATACATGGCCGTATTGATGAACAACTATCGAAATGAGATCATCGCGAAAAACCCGCCGGACGCCGTGATTAAAATATTAGGTGCCGTAGGTAAAATGATAGGGGTGAATTATGATCAACCGTAGCTTATTCTGAGCGAAGGCTGGTCACCGGATTGGAAATATTGCATATAAAGGTAGCCATGTTCAAAGTAGGGGTTGTCCAGACCAATCATCGGGAAGTTTTCAGTTTAACTTCAAAACGTAACCATCCGTTGTACTGGCCCAACCGGTGTTCATATCAATAAAATGCATGCCGGTTATAGATTTTCGGCTAAGTCTGCAGCTGGTCGTCCAGTTTTTTCCGCCGTCATTTGTTTTATAAATGCCATCGCTGGTCATTAAATAGCCGTCATTCACGTCAAAAAACTGGGGGATGATAAATATGTGTATGTCCGGATTATTCTCTGTCACTTTAAAAATCACGGTCCAGTTTTTTCCACCGTCCGTTGTTTTCAATAATTCATTCGGAGCGCCACAGTAACCGTTTAATGTATCCAGAAACTGCATTTTGTAAAAGCCATTGAAATCATCTGTTGTTACATGGGAAACAGTGTCCCAATGCAGACCGCCGTCTCCTGTTTTGTAACAATTTCCATTGGCCATTGAAAAACCTGCGAGACTGTCCAGAAAATAAAATGGATATTTTCCATTCGTTGTAGAGGAGAATTTGAGTATCGAAGTCCCGCTATTGCCGCCGTCCTTTGTGCTGGAAAGATCATTTGAGTAAGGATTAAAATAGAACCCGGCATCTTTGGTTAAAAACTGCATATAGATGCCGCCACCCGCGTTTTTCTGTGTCCATGTTTTGCCCCCGTCACTGGAGGAATAAAATGTAGAGCCCTGTACAAAACCATGTAAGCTGTCAACAAACTGAATGTTATACCCTCCGTTGACCCTTGCCAGCGTCTGCCATGTATTTCCGCCGTCGGTTGTTTGAAACACACTAAAATTCGTTACCGTGTAGCCGGTGTTTCTGTTGATGAACCAAACGTCTTCCAGATTATTGGCGGTGTCGACTACGACAGATTTTACCCAGGAATTTAAAGTATCCTCTATGACAGGATCCACCGGAGCGGGTATTGCATTTGATTTCCTGCAGGAACAGGCAATCATCAGAATGGATGAAAAAAACAGCATTTTTCTCATGGGGCAGTTGGGGAGATATATGAAACCGAAAGTATAGGATATTATAAAAGCTTTATCGTAGTTATTTCGATTTGGCAAAATTTTAAGTAAACGACTATATGATTTTACTTATTAACAAAAGCACAAAGTTTTTATCACCCATAGGATGCATGATATTTAGCCATATTTTAGACTGACCAAAACTTGTTTATGAAAAAAATGATCTTTCTTCTTTTGATTATTGTAGTCAGTAATCAGGTAACCGCACAGATAAAGAAAGGTCAATGGATGGTGGGTGGTAATGTGAACTGGACAACTTCATTCAATGATTACGGGGATTCCACCGTGATTAAAATCATGCCTGATGCCGGGTATTTTTTTCTGGATAAACTCGCGGGTGGTTTGAAAATAAATCACACCATCGTTTTTACCAGTCACGACTCTTCCAATTCACACTCAGAATTCGGCATTTCGCCTTTTTTGAGATATTATATTCTTCCGGTGGAAAACACGATAAACGTTTTTGCTGAAGTGTCATACGGCTGGGGTGGAATTAACTATAATGACTTTGGTGTCATCAAACAACAATGGTCTGTTTCTGCAGGGGCGGCATTCTTCCTGAATCGTCATGTGGCGCTTGAAGCGGCTCTCATGTATAGCCATACAACCGAAAGAATTCCTGTAAACGGCAATCCAAAAACGCTTGGATTAAATCTGGGCTTTCAGGTGTATTTGGGAAAATAATATCAGGAAATGGATATGGTATATTACATACACTATCTCAGCAACAACACAGTTCCATGCAATTTTTCATGCACGCCATCGGTGTACTGAACTGATATAAACCAGACATATCCACCGGCCGCCGCATCTTCACCTTTTATTTTACCATCCCAGCCCCTGCTCATATCATTCGTTTCAAAAACGCGTTGTCCCCAGCGGTTATAAACAGTTAGTGAAAATGTATTGACCGGGAAAGGATATTTTACTTCAAAACGTTCGTTGATTCCGTTGTGGTCGGGAGAAAAAGCGGCGGGCATATGAATATTGCAGACACCGCCTGATACATGAATTTTTTTGGTTACAATGCCGCAACTGTTTTTGGCCTGGATAGAATAGTAACCCGTGTCTTTTACAATATAGGTACTGGTGGCTGATCCGTCCTGCCAGATGATTTCATCGGCGTTTTGCACGGATGGCTCCAGCGTCATTTGTTTTCCGTTGCACAATCGAACTTCATTGTCTGTTTCGATGTGCGGTAGTTGCTGATACGCGATTGAAATACTGTCATGTGCGATGCATCCGTTCATATTAACCGTAACACTATAAAGCCCCGGCGATTTTACGGTAAACTCCGGGTTGGCCGATCCATCCTGCCAGGTATACACCGCACCGGCGTTCATTGCATTCAATAATTTCTCCGTGCCCTCGCATAGAGTCGTATCCGCGCCCAGATCAACTACCGGATGATTCGCTGAAATCTGCACCGTATCCCGGTATGTATTGTTACAAAAGTCGGTGACGCTGATCCGGTATTCCCCTGCTGAGCCGGCATTCAAAACAGAATCCGTTGATCCGTCCTGCCACAGATAATTTTTATAAAAATCTCCGGCATGTAACTCAAGGGGAGCACCGCAAATAGTTGTATCTGGACCGAGACTTACACTGGTTCCAAGGTTCACATATAACCACATACTGTCTTTTGTACAACTGTTCAATAAACCGGTGAGCAGGTATTTTCCACTTTTTGAAAATTGCAATGAAACGGTACTGTCATTTTTTATATCCATCTGATAGCCCTGTGTGGGTGACAGATTCCATTGCACAGCGCTGGTACATACATCATTTCTTCGCCCGGTAAACAAAACGGAATTGGAATTGCATATGGCACTATCACCCAGTAATTTGATTGAACTGCAGAGGTCTGCTGACCGGCATAATATATGAAAGTCCATCGGGTTGTCGCTGACCGTAATGGCAGATGGTTGAAAGTTCGCGGAATAATCCTGTATGGGTACTGAAACAGATGATTCGCTAAATACAATATCCGTTAACTGGATATCATTTCTCGGCGTAGTGGAACATCCCGGCAGCTCGCCATTCATATCCGATTTTGAAAGAAAAAAACGAGTGTCCGTACCCGCGGATCCTGTATTATCATAGGGCTGAGACCCGGTAACAACTATACCCTTACCATTAAATGCGATATCGAATGGATAACTTAATTGATTGGGCTGTATTTTCATCCAGGTTACCAAATCCTGATTGCTGATCCTGAAGAGAGACAAATCATACATTCCTCCATAAGTGCCATAAAAAGATCCATCGGCCTGGGGAACGATGGGCCAGAATCCTTCCCAGGTATCCAGGGATTCTGTGATTCGTTTGGAAGCAGTGACCTGCAGATCTGCGTTGAGCCGCAAATAACAGTAGGTTCCGGTGGAAACATTATTAAAAGTTGCCCATCCCATCAGGATGTAACCATCGCTGGTTTTATATAATTTTTTTGAAAAGCAATAACCGAGCGGCGTATCATAGATGACCGATCTGATCTGCGATCCATCATCTGCATTTAAAATTCCTAAAAATGCCGAAGAATTTCCGGACACTGAGTCGATCCATGCTCCGCCCATGGTGATCTGATTTCCATCGACTACCATATTGATGCTATTCGAGAAATATTTTGGTCCCATGCCTCCCACAAACTTCGACCAGATCACCGTACTGGCGTCTTTATTTGTTCTTATGATGATGGCTCCGGGATTTATATTATAATTAGATTGAAACATCAGTATTTTATCTCCATTCGGCATCACGGCCGCATCAAAAAAACGGGAGAGATTATGACCGGATATGATAACACTTCTCAGCAGGTTGCCGGACATATCTGTCCACATCAGTCGTTTCGAATCGCAGACGGTAAATAAGGTGCCATCCACATCCGGCAAAGATTTAATCATCGGATCGCCACCAATCGGGTCATGGGTATCGTATAATTTGCTCCATAGTGTATCACCGGTAGCAGAAATCCTGACCAGACTCAGCTGTAGCTGATTATAGGTAGAAGAAAAGATCATGCTGTTATCGGGCAGAATACTGATCACCGGCGGACTGCATTCCCCCAGGTGGTAAAAGTTGTCCTGAAAATACTTTGCGTTGCAGGATTGTCCTTTTGAACCTGAGAAGATCAGGAATGTGGCAGCCAGGAAAATCAACCGGCGTAAGTAGTTTGAAGAAGGTTTCAGGGGTCTGGGTTATGATACAAAATACAATAAATAGTGATCAAAATCAACGAAGTGTACCCGTCATCTAAGGGTAACTACTTAGATCCCGGATGTCCTATTCTCTATTTCACACAATCATTTCTATTGCTGGGAAAATTGAGTATTTTTAAAAGTAATAACCTCCGCTTCAAGCGCCCAAACTCTGTTATGAAATTAATCCCTGCCGTATGTATCATTCTGCTGATGCTTTCTGTTTCCTGTAAAAAGTCGAACGACCAGCCAAATTCACCACCATCTGTTACCGATACCACAAAACCTGATGTTGTTAAAGTGGATACGTCGACACTGTTGAAATCGATGCTGGATTATTTTTATGACGCCAGTGGAACAACGATTGCAGATTCCTCATTGACAGAGTGGAAGTATGATGATCAGCGAAGGATTGTTCAGCAGAGTCTCAAAGTGGACACCCATATCGATACAGTATTTTATACTTATTTAAATGAGCGGTACACGACGGATGATCACTCTTATGACAACGGTTCATTTACAGGAGGTTTACATACTGTTTATTACCAGCATCTGCAGAACCGCACGGATAGTGCGATTACAAATTCCGGAGTTAGAACCTATTATTATTATAACCAAGCGGGCCGGGACAGTTTGGTAAGACAGATTATTGGTACCAGTAGTTTCAATACGACGGTGTTTACCATAAATTATTACCATACAGGCCAAAACCTTGATTCGACCATTCTTCGGCAAAATGGTATTCTGAGCACTATCGTTTATTATACGGACGGAAATGTGACAGGCACAAACCTGTATAGTTTAGATACAATCAATGTGTTGATAACAAAGAGTCAAATGACTTATTCCAATATTTCATCAGGCGGATTATATGTTTTTTCAAACGCTTCTAAATTGAAATCGGGAGGCACCTTTTTAAATGTTTCCACCGGCTTGACTTCTGTTGAAACGGACACTTATCAGTTTGATCCGGCAAACCGGGTAGCGGTTTGGACGATCAATGATCATCAGCCCTATTTTCAAAAATATCTGATTACCTGGTATTGATACGCTTTAGTCCGGTATCAGGAGCTGCTGGTACCATCGTTAGGATGTGGGTGCTCATTTTAATTCCGCATAACCACTCAATTTGAACATTGATAATATTTAGCGATTCAGCTACTATGAAAACTCAATCAACTGAATACAATGAAATATCTGTTCCCCTGTATTTTTAGCTTCATGGTACTGACATCAGAGGCGCAAAATTTAAAACCTACCAGTACCAATGATTTTGTTACAGAGTGTTTGAAAAACAATGGTGAAATTCCACATAAGCAATTGGTCATATGGATGCCTTACAACTTTTGGCAGATCATCGGAGAGCAAATGAAACTCTCCCCGGACGCTGTGCAGCAGATCGCAAACGTAATGAAAGGATATATGATGTTTGCTGTTGTTGACTATACCATTTCAGGTACCGGATTTACGTTTAAACCGGAAGATGAAATCAGAAGGTCCATTAAACTCTCCGACAGTTCAAATAATATTTATCTGCCACTTAATAATGAAAACATTTCTCTGACGGCCGCACAGGTTCTTAAAACTTTTCAACCTACACTGGCCAAGTTGCTCGGACAGTTTGGAGAAGGAATGTGCGTGTTTCTTTTTGAGGCAAAACAAACAGATGGGAAACCTGCCATTGATATCACAAAAGTCAATCACTTTACTTTGAGCTGGGAACAGACAAATTTTAAATGGACGCTGCCCTTTGCGTCCATTCTTCCCTTTAAGTATTGCCCGGTAGACAATGAACAAATGAAAGGTAATTGGAACTATTGTCCATTTCATGGAGCAAAGCTTGACAAATAGAGATTTATTTTTTTATTCCGTTGAGCGAGATTGGTGACTGGTTTCCAAAATGCGGCTGAATGTACCCCCTTCTCCTTCTTCCCTTTTATTGCCCTTGACAATGAACAGATGAAAGGTAATTGGAACTATTGTCCATTTCATGGAGTAAAGCTTGACAAATAGGGATTTAATTTTTAATTCCGTTGTGCAGGACTGATGACTGGTTTCGAAAATGCGGTTGAATCGGGTGCCGGGCTGTGGCCTGCATTGACAGTTTCATTTAATCTTTTTACCATCCACTTTTTGGCCATTCTGATAAAAAATCAAATGGTCCGTCTCTCCATTTGATCCCCGAATAAATTCAATTTGGGCATCCACCACTTTCAAAAAGAAGTAGTCAGGTTTTTCGGCATACAGAGGATTACGGCCCTGACCAGTAGCCTGCTCCTGTAGGTTTCCATCCCGCAGGGTTATTGTTATATGAAAAGAGGGAGTTAACTCATACTCGCCGGTATATGATTTCAAAATCGTGGTGTCTACAGATATTTCCTTTCTTGAAACAGGCAAGACCCTGTGCGCAGTATTCGAATCTATTTTTTTGCCCTCCATTTTTTGTCCATTCTGATAGAGTACCAGGTGATCGATTTTCCCATCAGCACCCTGAAAAAATTCAACCTGGGCGTCTACTACTTTCAAAAAAAAGAAATTTGCTCTTTCTGCGAACAATGCGTTTTTACCCTGGTTCGTTGCCTGTGCCTGCAGGGCTCCATTTTCCAGGGTTATTATAATATGAAAAGAAGGCGCCAGTTCATATTCTCCGGTATATAATTTCAGCGTTGCCGAATCCAGTTGTACCTCTTTTCTCACGACCGGTATATCAGGTTTTTTTCCATTAAAAAGACCATTCATCTGGTTGGCAATGATTTGTGGTGCGGAGGAAGGAAGATTACTGAACGCAATAATGCAGATCTGATCATCCGGAACACGAAGAATAAAAGAAACAAAGCCGGTAATGCCACCACCGTGTTCTGTGACCTTTTTATTATACTCTGTATTAATCACCCATCCATAACCATAGTTCACTTTATAAGGGGTAAAAGCTTTTTGAAGCAGGCTTTGACTGATGATGCGGTTTGTATACAAGGCCTGATCCCACTTATATAAATCACCCACCGTTGTATATATTGATCCGGCAGCGAATGATACAGAGGAATCTACAATACCTACAGGAGTCGAAAACTCACCAGAGTACCCAATTGCTTTATCTGAAGATTTTAAATTTGTAAAATCAAATCCGGTATGGCGCATTTCCAGGGGTTCAAAGATATTTTCCCTTACCACCTGGAAATATGATTTATGGGTTACTTTCTCGATGATGATGCCCAGAAGTATATAACCCGAATTACTATATGTCCAGGCCGTGCCCGGAGAGAAACCAAGAGGTTTGTTTTTGAACAGATTCATTAAACTATCGCGTGCGATCGGTCGCTCGGATGAGTTTTTCATAAAATTTCCGTCTTCCGTATAATTATAAATCCCGGATGTATGCGTAAGGAGATTTTCAACCGTAATTGAATCGCCTTTCGGGTAATCCGGAATATATTTTGATAGCCTGTCCTGCAATGTCATTTTTTGTTTTTCTACCAGCTGGAGAATGATCGCAGACGTAAACTGTTTGGTGATAGAACCAATCTGGTAAATGGTGTTCGCAGTATTTGGTATATTTTCTTTTTTATTTTGGAAGCCATAGCCTTTTTCTAATAGAATTTTCCCTTTTTGAGCCACCAGAATTGTACCATTAAAAGAGTTTTGCTGATGATATGCCGAAACGAGACTGTCCAGACTGGCTGTGGTAACTTGTCCATAATTACAACCCGCGTAAGCGTAAGTCATCAAAATAAACAGAAGTCTTTTCATAAACGCTTAATGATTTGGAGCACTGATAATTCCGGGATAAATGAATTGATTTTAATAGGCACTTAGACGCGTTTCGGAAAAGCTGTGATTTTTGACTTTTTAAATATCAGTGAAAAAAATCTTTCAATAATCAGTCCGTAAAAAGTACAATTGATTAAAAGCCCGCCGATGTAGTAAATCAAGTTGTCCTGTCTTACCAGGAAATTCCAAAATAATGTATAAACAGGGAATCGAACTACATAAGCCAGTTGACGAAGTATTCCCCAAATCGAATGAAAGTTATCTTGGGTATCGTACTGCCATATTGCAATCCAACTGACCAACGTAAAAAACATAGTTGTGCCTGCCGCTATTAAAAAGATTTTTTTATTAAATTTTCTCATTTCCTTTTTTAAAATGGATCCACGGGCACGTAGTTTGTCATAACAATTTAAACTTTTTTAGCCCGGGAATGAATACAATATCTTTTATATGAGGCTAAGTAAAAACCCTTACCCCTTTCCATATTTCTTTACAACCCAAAAGTCTTAGGATACAGGTATAATGCTTAGAAGCGATAGAAAAAGACAGGTATTCGCCCGGAAGCAATAATTCGATTATCTTAGGTCAGTGAAAATTATACGTCTACTTAGCCGGGGTTGAAATATAAATTGGAGTGTTTACACGCGTAATAATGAAAGCCCTTCTACTATACTTATTCCTTGGTTTGACAGGGCTGAGCTTATCTGCACAAGGTGTCTGGAAGGACACTGTAAAAACAACTGTTAATTTGAGAGGTTTTAAATTGACAGATAAAATTGTGAAAGCAGAATATGGGAAAGTAATAATGTACTTTAATCAGACAGATTATTTAAAAAGAAAAGTAAAACAAGACACCGTAAGAATTACTGCTAAATATCTCTCGGAATATACCGCAGTAAATTTATTAAAAAAAGGTCGGGCAAAAATAATCAGGCGGTCTGACAATTCTATTGAAACTGAAATTACTCATTTCCTGAAGCAATACGGTTCGATGTGCGATAGAATATTTGAACTCCAAAATGGTGATGAGTTTTTTAGGCAATTGGAAATAACCGGTATAATAGGTGTATTCACCTGGAACATATCAGATTCTGTAGGTAGTGCAAAAAAAGCTAGTCCAATACAATTGGAAAAATTTGAGTACCCTGAAGAGTATCCCGATAATATAGACACTATAAGGATAAAAATCAAAGACTACTTCCCATTCAAGCCTTCTTTTCATTACGTGTACAACGATAACAATGGTTATGGAGAGTTAGACACAATTATATGCAAGTCAGTCAAATTGATTAGTAATAATGTTTTTTATTTCGCCGAGTGTTTTAATAAATTTGATTTAGTTTCCATTGGGACGACAATGTTTGGTCCCGGAATATATTATTATCAAAATGACTCTCTATTTACGATCGCGGCTGACTATGAAAAAAATATAAAAGAAAAGGAACTTGGCGATCCTGCTCTTTTAATTCCCGCTTCCATAAAACCTGGCGACAGTTCTGGTCTTGATTTAGTAACACATAAACAAGTGTTTACTTTTCTAACAAAAGAGGATTTAACAATTGGAGACGTAATTTACAAGGACTGCATAAAATTAAAAATAAAGGAATATTGGCCTGAGACAGTCTATATCGGCTATGTCTGGCTTAAAAAGGACTTTGGCTTAATTAAATGGATGAGATTTACGGGCTTAGTCGAAGAGATGGTCGGGGCTTTTTAAAATAACGTTTAACTCTGTAACTACTTCAACAAAGAATGTAGTCTGAAGATAGAGGTTACATTGAAAAATATGGTCTGCAAGTGACAATGAATAGGACACTATCAATCCTGCTATTTGTAATTTGGTTTGGCATGTCAGATTGCAAAGCCCAGGATTCATTAGATATATCAAGGAATTTCAATGAAATCGTCAGATTAATTAAAACGGACAGTATTTCTAAATTGGCCGAACTCGTTAGCTTTCCATTAAAAAGACCGAACCCGATACCAGATATTCTGACAGCCGGTGATTTTGTTTCATACGCGTCCGTTTTGTTTGACTCTCTGTTTAAGAGTAAACTTTTGAGTTATAATGACTCTGTCATATTCTATCATAACGGCTATTATGGACTTGTCGGTGGAGTGTTCCATGGTGACATTTGGATAACTGAAGATGGTTTGATTGAAGGAATCAACTCTCATTCAGCTGCGGAATTGGAATTACAAAAGAAACTGACACGTGAAATTCAGCGTAAAATCAATCCGTCGGTAAATGTTTGGAAGGAAAATAAATTGGTTTGTGAAACGAGTAAGTTTCTTATAAGAGTTGATTTACTGGATAACTACGAATTGCGCTATGTAGCGTGGAATAAACCAAAAAAAATATCTTCCATTCCCAGTCTGGTTCTTTTTAAAGGCGTTGAGGAATTCTTCGGTTCTATGGGAGGAGTAGGCTATACTTTTAGGAAGGGTAAATATTATTACCAATTAGATCAAATAGATATGGCTGAATCAGAAGATGAGTTGGGTCTATATCTGCGCATATTTAAAAGCCGGGAGGATTTAGAAAAAGACAAGTATTTTGTCAGTTACAGATGTAGGGAATTAAAATAGAGAGTGCTTGAGAAAGTTTTTATGAAATATTTCTTCAGGCGATCTTAATGCAGATTTTTTAAATAAATTATTATTATTCAAGCATTTTATTGAAGCCCTCCCTCTCAAAAAGTATTCGACCAGGTTTTAAATTAATTCAAACGGTTAGGCACGGTAAGGCGTATAAAATGAAAGTACGCGAAAGATTAAAGCGGTCTTCGAATCGTCGACACAAGGAATTTCAGTCCTTTCACGAGGAGTTCTGACTAAGTGTAACTTATTAAATGACTATTTGATTTCGGCATATAAACAGCAGTTGTAAAGAAAATAAATACTTTTAAATGCTATCATTTTGAAGATTCTTTCTGTTCAACACATGAAAAAACAGTTGAAGCCGGGGAAGATTGGTTTATTTTCTTGCTTACGATATCCTGCGGACCCAAAAATCGCAGAAGGGAGCAAATTATGTTTCAAAGTATAATCCTGCCTGGTTCCAGGAATATACATGGCGAATACGCAAAAAAAGAATATGAGCAGGCGCTTGCCTTATTAAATGACCGGAAATTTGAAGAATCAAAACTATGCTTTTCACATGCTGATAGTGCTGACCCCGATAATGCTGAGATATAGACGGATCTCGGTAATCTTATTGGCACGCTATATACCAATGAGTTATGAAAATGTCGATTATTTGCAATCCTATACAGTGTATTGGAAGAATGGTACGGAAACCAAACTTACAGACGGAAGTCACCTGGCATATGCGAATTCCATTTTTATTAAAGGGGTCATTATCTGAATCAATACCGATATTCAAAATTGGTTAGGAGGGTATATAGCTTTAGTAAAAAATGCAAACTTCCACACCAGCGCTTTGGCAAATTGCGATGCGGGAGAAGTCCCGGCAGGAGAATTTGCATTTTATAAGAAAAAAATAAAGCGCAGAATGAACTATCGATTAGCACAGGGCGATCCGGGATATTAATTTTGAAATAGAGAAAAATATTTCCCGTCGGATACATGCTTTTCAGAAAATCCAGTATAACTGTTTGACTTTTATATCCATTCCTGTAAAGACTGCTACGCCAGCCTGGCCAAAATTGTAAACTAAACCTTATTTTATGAGTTTCAAATCTTTGAATGTCAAATTACTGTCGGTTATCGCCCTAGTAGTCATCAGTACGTTTACATCCTGTAAAAAGGATTTTCCGCCCATTATAAAAGGTGGCCATGGTCATTCGGGAGAAGCGACTATACTGGTGGCAGGATATGAGTCGAATGGCACGCATAATGTGGCAAAATACTGGGTTGATGGACAGGAAATAAAGTTGTCCGATGGATCCCAGGATGCCAATGCTCAATCGATTGTTGTATCCGCAAATAATGATGTGTATGTAGCCGGTTCCGATAATGGGGCTGTATACTGGAAAAATAACAGTCAAATCAGACTTTCCGGGGACAATGCGTCTTCCATCTTTGTAACAGGAAATGATGTATATGTTGCAGGTTCCGATGGTTCCAATACAGCGGTGTACTGGAAAAATGGAACAAAAATATTGCTGGAAAAGAATAATGTCTATGGCGATTTTGGCGCTTTTGGAGTCAATTCCATTTTCGTATCAGGCAATGATGTATACGCTGCGGGTTTTGAGGGTCCCAATGCGGTATATTGGAAAAATGGAGCAGAAATATATTTGACTCCGTCTACGATAGGAACTGCGGGATTCATACACGCCACTTCGATCTATGTATCAGGTCATGATATATATATAGATGGAATTGGCAACACGCCGGGTTCACCCTTTCCGGTATTTTGGTTAGCGGAAAATGGCGCTTTTCGTCCCAGTACTGTTCCAGCACCATTTAGTCCCGGCCAGGGGAATTCCCTCTCTGTGTCCGGAAGCCATGTTTACGTTGCGGGAACGCAGGAAGCACCTCCGGGCTATACACCGGCTGCAGCATATTGGGAGGATGGCAATGTAGTGTCACTTCCGGAGTCTGAGATAAAATCATTTGGGAATGCCATAGCTGTTTCAGGAAATCATGTATATGTAGCGGGATATGAGTATCCTTCCAGTCAGGTTACATATGCCGTGTATTGGAAGGATGGTGCAGAGACAAAACTTACAGACGGCACACATACCTCTGTTGCGACTTCGATTTTTATAAAATAAGTCATCATCCATGTCGGTCAGTTAAGATAGCTGCCATCAGAAATCGGTTAGCATTTTCAGAATCGTAACGATCTTATATTAAGGATGATAATCAGTCGGTATATGATTAAAAAGTCCTGTTACAAGAATTGGTTTTTTTGATTCGGTCAAAGCTGAAATGCTAAATGTGCCGGTAGCAAATCCTCCGGTACTGTCTGTAATGTCAGTTTTGACATTTGTTATGTCCATTTTTATATTCATAAATCCATCGTCAAAATAGTTTCCTGTAGACGTGTAGTCGTACAGATTTTCGGGTGGATCTGTTAATGCTATGATGAGTTGTGCATTCGAAAAACCTGTATTTGCTGATAGCTTATTCCCGAACCAGGGCAAATAGAATATTAATTTATTTACCTGCGTTTTGGCAAACGATCTATAATCGTCAAAATAAAATTTCCGCGTATTATTATAATTGGCTGAAGATATATAAGCCGCTATTTCGCTCTGTGGAACTCCGTTTACCATATAAATCGTATTTCCACTTACGCTGTCAACAGATACCTTGGTGGTATCAGAAAAACTGCGCTTTCCGCCTATCGAATCGGTGATTGTATAAGAAAAAGACTCAAAAACAGGACTACCTGGATGGCTATTATGAGTTGCGCTGCTTTTTGAACAGGATAATAAGAGCAGGATTAAAATAGAATGGACAATCAATGAAAATACTTTGCCCGGGAAAATAAAGGTATTCATGGTTTAAGGGTTAAGGTTTAGGGTAAAATAGACATATTATTAATACGTGTAAATCTGAATTTAGTTGCGGTTATCAGACCGGTATATTACTTCCGGCATAGTAGTAGTATTGTCGCCTGAATCATGTACTGCCTTACAGAATCAATAATTCGGTTATCTTAATTCCCCACCTTACTCAGATCTTAAACTCTTCACCGGATTCGCATTTGCGCTTTAACAGATCTGACAATGATAAGCAGTGCAGTAATACTGCCCAAACTCAGAATGGAAAACAGAAAGGGTTGAAGAGTTATATCTATTCTATAAGCGTATCCATTCAGCCACTTATGAATGATCATGTAAGCTATGGGGCATGAGATAGAGGCTGCGAGTAGAATAATCGCTAAAAATTCTTTTACGAATAAAGCCATGATACCTGAAACGGATGATCCCAGCACTTTCCTTATGCCAATTTCTTTTCTTCGTTTTTCGATGCTCAAAGAAACCAGCCCAAATACACCAAGCAATACAATGACAGCGGCAAGGGCTGTTGCGGTATAAGACGCCTGTTTCAATTGTATTTCAGTTTTGTAAAGTTTCTTCAGCCGGTCTGAATATTTCATATAAACCAATGGCAAGCAGCGCTGATAAAACAACCAGTAGAAAGGATTCTGTCAGGAATTGAAATATCAGCTGTCTGCGCATACCCCCCAGCACTTTACGAACACCTATTTCTTTCATCCGTGCAGAGGCCTGGCTTATGGAAATATTGATGAAGTTGACAATGGCCATAAATAGTATAAAGAGAGCGATGAGACTGAGTGTTGAAAGCATTTTCGTGACCAGACCGTTATTGGCTTCCAGATAATAATCCTTTAACTGCACGAGTATCTGTTTCATCTGATCGCTGATACCCAAAGGCGTATTTTGTTTTACCAGATGTCGCATAATCTGTTCTATCTCCGCAGGATGAACACCCTTTTTTAATTGAACATAACCTACGATCCAGGGATTGGTCCAGCTGTCAATTATTCTCCCGAAATAACCAATACAGCCTGCAGAAAGAAAAATTTAATTACTGTTATCATCATTGATACTGATAATGGAATTACGTGGTATTTTTTTGAGCACACCGGTTATCAGAAAATCATGCCGTGTTCCTGAGAAACTGCGTATGGACAACGTTTCTCCTGTCACCTGGGTTCTGCCGAAATATTTAATCGCTGTTGCTTCTGTAATCACGGCAGAATAAGGATCGTGTAGTGCTGTTTGCGCATTCCCGTACAGAAGCGGAATACCATACATTGACAACATGGAGCTGTCGCCAATCTGAATATCTTCCCTGAATACCTTATCGCCTTTTGATACATTGGAGGAAATACCATCCCACCGGTAATAGTTCTCTATGAGATTAGGATACAGATCTTTCAAACTTCTGGCGAGAGCACCCACTGTTGTCATATCAAAAGTAGAAGCGTCACCCCACTTACTTTGGATGATGTATTGATCTTCCATATTTCGGAGATCATGGTTTACTTCAGTTTCATTCCAGACATAAGAACCGATCAGGAGAATGAATGCAATTCCAACAGCGAGTCCTGCGATGTTTACAGCTGTATAGGAGCGGCTTTTTGTGATATTTCGCCAGGCTATCTTTATGTAGTTTTTAAATATATTTTAATACTTGAAGTTACTGCGTCCTGATCTTTCAGGAATAGAATGCGCTGAGTGGGGAAATATAAATAGATTGAACCCCCAGCCGACATAAGTAAAAACCATTACTCCGGGATTCAAATATTGTTTCAGGAAAGTTAAATCGTGAAACAGCACACTGGAATGTTGCGTTTATAAATCTATATTGGTTCATCTGGTATATTGTGCATATCTGACTGATCTGTTTATGCTTTGCCAGGGCAGAACCACAAATTTCTGAGAAGATGAAGAAGTCGACGATACAGGTTTTCGGATTTCTGCTGAGCCTGGTTTTATTTTCCTGGTGTAAAGGGACGAATCAGCAGCAGCCGGCATTGGATACGAAGTATTCCGTCAGTGCTATGCAGGCGGACTTTCATCAGCTCCAGGCTCAGATAGAAAAAAATCATCCGGCTCTTTATGATTTTACAGGTAAGGATGAATATCAACTGGTCGTTAAACAGCAGTTTGAAAAAATCAAAAATCCGGCGACTATTACTGATTTTTATAAAATATTGATGCCACTGGTTGTAAAGATCGGTTGCGGACATTCTCAGTTATGGCTGCCGCAATGGGTATGGAAAGATTCGTCGGTCGGATTTTTGCCGCTCAGATTATTTATTGACAAGGGGAAGCTGTATATCATGCGCAATTTAAGTTCGGATGCCAGCATAAAGATATCTGCGGAAGTCACGGCAATAAATGGTAGGGCGATTCCTGATCTGCTGGATACAATGAACTCTTTTCTTTCAACGGACGGAAACAATATTACCGCAAGAAAAGATTTTTTAAACACCAGCTGGTTCAATGGTCTCCTGGCTATTGCCCTTGATTTTCCCAGGGTATATGTCATAGATACAAAGAGAGCAGCCGGGAATCCGGATGAGATAAAACTTCCGGCATTGGATCTCGCAGCTTACAACGTTTTGGAAGCCTGGCCATCTACTACTCCGAAATTTCAGATTGACTCATTAAATAATACCGGCATTCTTACAATTCGTTCTTTTTCTTTTTACGACAGTGTTGCCGGTTTTCGACATCTTATCGACAGCTTTTTTACGAAAGTAAAACAACAACATATTCATTCCGTTATCCTGGATCTGAGAGATAATAATGGTGGCGATCCTTTTTGCAGTTCTTATTTGATGGCTTACCTGGCTAAGACGCCTGTGCCGTATTATAGTGAATCGTATGGTAGATACAGTGAACTCGCGAAACCCATACCCCTGGCTGCAAATCATTTTGAGGGGAATGTTTACACATTAATCAACGGGAACTGCTTTTCTTCTACAGGACATCTATGTGCACTATTGAAATATCATCATTTCGGGAAATTTATAGGATCAGAAACGGGTGGCACGTATACCTGTAATGATAATAGCACCTATGTAACCCTGACCAATACCGGCATGCAGCTGAGAATCGCACGAAATAGTTTTAGTGTCGCCGTACAGGGGATTCCAAGATTCCGGGGAATATTGCCGGACTATCCTGTGGAGGCTTCACTTGAAGACAATATAGACCGCAGAGATGCAGCGAAGTTATTTACGCTGGGGCTTATCAAAAATCAAAATGGACGGTGATACCTAAGTTGTATTAAAACTGAAAGTCGATGAAAATAGAATTATGAAGAAATTTATCTGGCTGACAGTATTTCTGATTCTGTCCCGATGTGCAGATATCATAACAACATATTTTTCTACATCAGATCTAAAGGCTGAATTTAATCCGTTGGTATCCATATTAGGTTCTGGCTGGGCGGGAGTAATCATTTCACAATTTTTTCTTTTAGCTGGTATTATTTATACACTTTGGGTGTATAGTTTTAAGGTTGTGGAAGTGCCTGCTTTTGAAAAGGAACTCGAACTTACCAGGTTTATGTCTTTGTTTTATTTTCGAAATACAAAAAGCTATTTACAGGTATTTTATAAACTTCCGACAAATAAAAATTCTTTCATTTATTCTTTGGGCTATGTTGGCACCTACAGTCTAATATATTTGAGTATGCTGGTTAGCGTATCCACGGCTGCACTTTTAATGAATAATACCTACAGGAATTTCTATAATTCAATCAAAGGGTGGGTGTGGCTTTATAGTATCGGATGTGCTTTGGTGGTTTTCTTTTTTTTCCGGTTTTTTAAAAAGGAATTTCAATCACGCGCGGGTATTAGAAGAGATTGAACATAACCAGGGAAATAGTTATAAGTGCCCATTTTCTTGTGTTTGTGATTTGTTGCCAAAATATTATAAATAATTTATGGAATAGTAGCTGAATCAACTCTTATGATCTGAAAAGTCTAAAAATGATCTTACATAGGAGTTTTTATCGATGTTCTCTTAAATCTTAACTCCCCGACATGGAACTTGTCATACAATCGCTTTCAAAAACCTATCCTAACGGGGTACGGGCATTAAAAAACGTTTCACTTACGCTATCCAATGGAATGTTTGGTTTACTGGGCCCTAATGGTGCCGGCAAATCATCATTGATGCGTACGATCGCTACCCTCCAGGAGGCTGATGAGGGAACCATCTTTTTGGATCAGATCAATGTATTAAAGGAAAAGACCCAGGTTCGGCAATTGTTAGGTTATCTGCCCCAGGAGTTCGGCGTTTACCCACGCATATCTGCAGAACAAATGCTCGATCATATTGCCCGGCTTAAAGGAATCGGCAACCGCACAGAACGTAAAGAGTTAGTGGATGCCTTACTGGACAATGTGAACCTGACAAAGTACAAAAAGAAAAAATTGGGCACTTATTCGGGTGGGATGAAACAAAGATTTGGAATAGCGCAGGCGCTTGTCGGCCGTCCCAAACTCATCATCGTAGACGAACCGACTGCCGGACTGGATCCTGCTGAACGAAACCGGTTTTATAATCTGCTAAGTCATATTGGCGAAAATACCATCGTGATTTTGTCAACGCACATTGTGGAAGATGTGAGCACACTCTGTTCCCAGTTTGCCATTATACATGAGGGTGAGGTTCTGTACAATGGCACGCCGGATATGGCTGTAGCCGATCTGAATGGAAAAGTATACAGTCGGCTCATTCCAAATCATGAAGTTCAATTGTACAGAGGGAAATTTGACGTCATTTCCACACAATTAAAAGCAGGCAGTCTGCAGGTCAGGATATTTAGCGAAACAGATCCGGGCGATGGATTTGCGCATACAATTCCCAACCTGGAGGATGTGTATTTCAAAACGGTTGGCATCAAAGCCGATATCAGTATAGCGTAATGAAAATGAGCCTGAATAATAAAGAAGAAGAAAAATATATACGCAAAATACCCCGTGACGGTATGTTTTGGGAAATATTTTTATTCGAAATAAAATACAGGCTGAAGAGGCTGGACACCTATTTATATTTCATTGGCTTTTTTCTGCTTGCATTCTTCTCCTTTGCCTATGGTAATGTGCCAGATCCGGGTTCGGCTAAGGTAAATTCTCCGATCGTAATGACTCTTTTCTTTTCGATTGTAAGTCTGTTTATGATGGTAGTAACCGCAGCCGTTATGGGATCACCCGTGTACCGTGACATTGAATACGCAACACACGAATATTATCTGAGTTACCCGATAACAAAAAATGGTTATTTCTGGGGACGGTTTCTGGGATCGTTTTTCTTTGTGATACTGATCGCATCCTCTTTGATTTGGGGCTCCTGGCTGGGTGCATGGCTTGGCCCAAAATTGGGCTGGCTGCCCGCTAACAGGGTCGGTGACTTTCACATAATCAGTTATCTGCAGCCATTTTTCGCTTTTTTGCTTCCTAATCTACTATTAACCTCTTCTATTTTTTTTGGACTGGTAGCTTATTCCAGGAATATTAAGATTATTTATTCCGGGGGTGTCATAATATATCTGGCCTACATGATGTCGTTATTTATTTTCAACAACATCGAAAATAAAAATCTCATTTATTATCTGGACGCCTTTGGCTTTAATGCATTAAGGCTGGTGGTGCAGGGCTCGTCGCCTGATCAGATAAATAACCTGATCGTATCCTGGACCGGGAAAATGTTAATCAACAGGGTATTGTGGAGTTCCGTTGGATTCATTATTTTATTTATTACATATTGGCGCTTTAATTTTATTCGCTTCTTTGGGCATCGGTATGATAAAAAACAAAAAACCGCCGATTTACCGGTTACCACATCCATAAAAAAGATCCCGGTAGTCTCGGGCTATTTTGATGGCAGTTATAACAGGAATATATTAATTACACTTTCCAGAATTGAAATACTGAATATATTCCGCGATTTTTATTTCCGTCTGATCATGACGGTGGGCATTTTTTTTCTGGGATTTATTTTCTGGCTGGGATTTGGGCATTGGTACGGGGTAAGCGACTTTCCCCGCACTGTTATGTACATGGATATCTATATCCATAATTTTTTGTTTTTTGCTTTCTTAATCCTTGTTTTTTATACCGGAGAAACGATTCATCGTGAAAAAGCGACGAAGTTTTCTCTGATCAATGACTCCCTTCCACCTAAAGACTGGGTCCTATACACAGCTAAGTTTTTAGCGCTTTCTGTCGTCGCTCTCTTTTTGGCAACGATCCCCGTTTTTACAGGCTTAATTATTCAGATTGCTAAAGGTTACCATGATTTTAATTTGTCCATATACTTCGCCGAATGTTACCTGGTTACCTTGCCCGCTTTTATTGAAATGATTTGCTTTTCCTTTTGCGTTCATGTAATCGTCAATAATAAGTTTGCTGCCCATGCTATCGTCATTACTGTATTTGTTATTATGCTTGCCGCATATATTACCAGTAACTGGAATTATTTCCTTTGGATGTATTCATATACTCCAGGCTATGACCTAAGTGATATGGATGGCATCGGGCCTTCGGTTAAACCACTGATATGGTTTAACCTGTATTGGCTTTCGGGGGGCGGGCTGTTAATGATTCTTGCCGCGGTCTTCTATTATAGGGGCGTAATGTCTTCTTTTCGGGAAAGGGTCAGGCTCGCCTTACTTAGATTTAACCGCAAAACCCGGGTAGTATGTATCCTATTGATGATTGCTTTTCTGACAACCGGTTTCTACAACTATATGAACGTTAGTTATTTGAACACATTTCTTACTCCGACAGAGAAAGACCTGAGAGCCATTGCTTTTGAAAAAACTTTAAAGAAATACGAACATGACCCGCTGCCTGCTGTTGTAAACTTAAAAATGTTTGTTGACATTTTTCCGGAAGAAAGAAGAGCGGTAACGAAAGCACTGGCCACACTGGTAAATAAAACAAATCAGCCCATCCAAACCCTGCTGCTGGATGGAGATAAACTGGCAGATTTCTCCATTCAATACAGGGGGAAGGATATGCCCTTTATCAACGCATTGATCTACCCCAGAGCAAAATTGAGTGTATTTAGCCCTGCTCACGATACTTCCATGTATCGTATGTACCGCTTCACCGATCCTCTTATGCCGGGTGATACTGCTGTTCTAACCCTGAACTCCACATCGGGATATACCAGTTTTGCCAATGACGAGATCATCACAGGCCTTTTACATAACGGCACGCTGTTTAATGGCGGACTTCCTGAAATAGGTTATGATGAAGATGAAGAATTAGGTGTAAGAAAGCGGGCAGACTACGGTATGCCCGAAAAAGAACCTGAGTTCCCTGCCATTGACAACCCGGAAAGTCATAAATCAAACGATAGATCACAACCAGGGACTGACGGTCTTTGAGGCCACCATAAGCAGTTCCGGAAATCAGTTTGTAATCGCTCCGGGCCATCTGCAAAAGCAATGGGAGGTTAAGGGCAGAAATTATTTCCACTATGTATTAAAAAGTCCGGGAGCTTATAATGGATTTCCAATCCTGTCGGCCAGATACACAGTCCTGAGAGACAGTGTAAAATTATTTGACGGCAGAAATGTAAACATTGACATATGCTACTTTTATAAGCACAGCGCCAACCTAAACCGTTTTATGTCGATGGCAAAAGACGGATTGGTCTATTTTTCCAAATCCTTCGGTGCTTATCCTTTTGACAAATTCAGTATTGTGGAAACACCACCAGTCATACTTAGAGAAAGCTTCCCCGGTGTTATTGCTTCCGGTGAAGAATACCAATGGAATGCCCGGTTTGAAAGTCCGGATCAGTTTGATTACTGTTACTATTATAGTTCATTTCTTCTGGCGCAACAATGGTGGAAACATGTGCTATCGCCAAATCATACGCTGGGTGCGAGAAATATATCAGATGGCGTGGCAAAATATTGTGCTTTAATGTTGATGGAGAAAAAAATTGGCAGGGATTATATGAAAAAATATCTGCATGACGAATCAAACTACTACATGTGGCATCACCGGCTTACATTCCTGAATGAAAAACCGCTTGCCAGGTCGAACGATGGTTATATATCGGAAAATAAAATGGCCGTTTTTTTATATGGATTAAAAGATCTGATCGGTGAAGACAGTTTGAATAATGCTTTACAACGATTCTACAAAGACTGGGTGTATCGTGATAAAGGGCCGTTTGCCGGAAATGAAGATTTGTTCAGATATATCAAAAAAGTAGTGCCCGACTCTTTACAATATTATCTGTCAGACGGACTTAATCACATCACCGTATATGACAACAAGATTGTGGAGGCGAAAATAACCCCACTTAAAAACTCCGGAGAATATTCAGTGCAGATAAAGGTAAGTGTGGCAAAATATTATTCAGACTCCGCATATATAGAAACTCCGGCTCTAAAAATGAATGACTATATCGACATTGCCGTATTCGGAGTTGAATCAAAAGGAAAGGATGGTCGCACACTTGCCAATCCGCTTTATTTCCACAAGTATAAATTCAGCGCAGGTGAACATGAAATCACCCTGATTGTAAAGGAGAAACCGGTGCTTGTGGGAATTGATCCGTATGAAAAATTAATAGATAAAAATACAAATGATAATTTGTTTTTTTACCGGTAAATTAAATGGCTTCCTGTCAACAATTTTCGGTGTCAGTGCGGGAATTCCAAACTAATTGTGACTGGCATGATCTAGACCATGAATTTATAAAATGGGCACTTTGAAATTCATGACATATATGGCTCACTTCTGATTGCTCCAATGTCGAGCCCCCAACATCGGCAATGCCAATTTGGGCGTTGGTTGATTTCTGAAATGTCATAATTTATTAAATCATCCTTCATACTTATGAAATTCGGTAACTGTCAAGAAATATCCGTCAGGGTCCCGAAAGGAAAATTCTTTTCTTATTGAGTTGGGATTTAAGTGAATATCTTCTTCTATGACACATCCGGCTTTTAGTGCATTCTGGTAAATATTACTCATATTTTCTGTTCTGAAGTAAAGCAATAGTCCATTTCCGGGTGTTATATTCGGATTTGTCATTGTCGGATGATTATGTTCTTCCCATTTGTGAAGGCAAAGAATAATTTCGTCATCGTCAGAAACCAAAACCGTAAAATGGTCACCACCGTGATCGTTTCTAAAATCAAATATTTTTTGATACCACATTGAACTGGCTTCTATATCTTTTACTGCAATTATTGGGTCTAATCTTGTCATAATTATTTAGTCAATTGTGAATATTTACTTGTTAAGTGCGGTCTTTTACAATGATGCGCAACGTCCGTGCATTGGGGCTGTGCCGGCAATAGAATTCCTACCGCTGACCTGGCCGTAGATTTTGTTTAACTACGGCCAATGTACTAAAGTTCAGTAGAATTCCAAAACAAAAATACCCATATTTGCCGGCCTTAGCGCCAATACAATGTTAGACGCAGCTTTATCTATCGTCGTCGTATAAGTTTCACATCGATAAACTCCTGAATTATGAATCGACTTTTATTCGACCCCCTCTTCAATTAAAACTAATTCCCCCTCATGTTCAGGCAAATCGCAGAAATTGACTTTTTTGATGGTGTCAAAGTCGAGTTTCACGGAAGTGTTAGTCTGCGAAAAACACTTAATGAATATCAAAATTAAAACAATTGAAATTTGGATCTGCTTCATAAAATTGCGCCCAACGTATGGGGCTTTGCGATGGCGGGGGCAATACAATTACGTCATGAATAGACAGTAAAATGACTACAATAAAATTCTCATTTTATGATTGTTGGTTGCAACGATTCATACGGACAAAATATGGTTTGCGCTTTATGGCTGTGCCCAGTAATCAAATACAGTTACTTTTTCCAATATGTCGGGCAGCAATTGGGTAAATGCTTTATGGTCGGGATTTACGATATAGTCGTTGCGATCCTTTTCACTGGCAAATGTTACCAGAAAACAGTATGTCAAACCCTGATTCAGATTTTCGGGACTGTTATTCACTCCCCATTCAAAACGTTTGATTGTTTTAATTTTTCCCGGCAAAGCCTTAAATGCCATGACCACACGGTTGATGGCGGCTGAATCAACTCCGGCCTTCCAGCCAAACATGACAACATGCCGCAGTTCTTTTTTATCCTGTTGTGCATTCATTTGAAGACATGTGAGTAATACAAAAGATATGCAAATAAAAATTTTCAGCATAATTAAAGGGGTGATGATTTATGGATCAAAGGTATTCTATTGATTAGAATGTTTATACATTTGAATTATTCCAACGGAATAAATTCCCGGACGGTACTCGCAGCCCTATTGACTCTGCCAAAATTCCAAGCGACAAATAAATGAATAGATATTTCCTTTTATTATTATCACTTTTTACATTGTCAAATTTTTGTTTTGGCCAATCGAACACAAACGATACAATAAAAGTTGCGACAATAAGAGATACCAGTAAATACCAGGGCCAAGGAGCAATACGAAGAGGGTCTTTTGTACGATTCAGTAAATACTCGCATTCTGACAGATTACGGAACTTATTTTATGGTGCAAGGCATGCCTGATTCTGCCATTCAGTACTTAGTCCGGTCATATATATTAGACAGTAAGAACCAAAACACGTCGTTCAAATTATCTGCCTGTTACTATTATAAGGAGGATTGCAAAAGTGCAGTATACTATTATGAAAAATGTAAATCCTTAGGCGGACAGCCGCTAACAAAAGAATTCGTGGATGCACTTCAAACAAAATGTAAGTTCTAACAATTTAAAGGAATTAATATACGCCAATAATAAAAAGGATCCCCTGAGTATCGCAGGGGCCGACAATAGTCAGGGTCTCTGACTATTAATCTCCGGTAACGGTGATCGGATCTACACCACACAGCACAGTTCCGGGAACAGCGAGAACCCGTGTGTGGTTGTCCTTCCATAGAAGCTCGATTCTATACAGTTTTTTAAATAAATCTTTCGGAGGCTCCGAAATGTAATCAAATCAAATACCCAGATTTGTAAATCGTAATGATATACAACCTGCCTGCGGAGACTCAGCTGGAAGTAACTGGAATCCAGACGCTATTAACACGCATTTATTCTGCCGAACAAGTGCGGAACGAGTGCGGAACCGGTGGGGAACCAGTGCGGAAGGAGAATTTGAAAAAGGTAAAATAAAAAAGAAAAATATGCCAGAATCAAAGGACAACTTCATCGTAGCCGGCCTTTCAGGCACATTTGCAGGAATAGGTACATTTCATAAACGGGGTCGCAAAACTTTTTTAAGAAAGATTCGTGCCAAACCCTCTGTACCCGATTCACAAGAACAGGTAGCAGTAAAAAAACGTTTTGCCGAATATATTAAGTATGCAAAAACAGCAATAAAAGATCCGGATATAAAAGCGGCCTATGCACGTGCTGCGAAACCAGGCACAACAGCTTTTAACAGGGCGGTCACCGATGCCTGTACTCCGCCAAAAATCGGAAAAATTGATACGGATAATTATCATGGTCGGCCCGGTGATTACCTGATAATAGAAGCCACCGATGATTTCAGGGTGGTAGCCGTTCAAATATGTATACATCATGCAAACGGCCATCTCATTGAACAAGGGGATGCCATTATGCAAATAAATGCGGTTGACTGGCTGTTTGCGGTCACGGTCGCAAATGAACCATTTGCCGGTTCAAAGATAACGGCAACGGCAACCGATCTTCCGGGAAGTAAAACATCGTTGACCGTGATTCTGCTTTAAAGCAAATACAATTTTATTTATTCCAGACCGATTGTGCTGATCCATCTTGGAGCATACCAATGGTAAAGCCCTGTCAATCAGTCTTCTTGCCGTTGTTTTTTAATCTTTCTCCCATATTTCTTTCGGATTTCTTTTGGATACGTATCGGATTTCCGAAAGAAACCCGAAAGAAATCTAAACGAAACATGAAACAAATATGATCTAAAGCATATTTGCGGATGAATCCAACATAGTTTCTTATAAGTTGTTCTTCTTCAGCTCACTCACAGCATGGTCAGCAGCTCTTGCGGTAAAGGCCATATAAGAAAGTGAAGGATTCTGACAGGCGGCGGAGGTCATAAAGGATCCGTCGGTGACAAAAACATTCGGCGCATCCCAGACCTGGTTCCATTTATTCAGCACACTGGTTTTGGG
The DNA here is from genome assembly GCA_963759335.1 of uncultured Bacteroidota bacterium. GTDB lineage: Bacteria > Bacteroidota > Bacteroidia > Chitinophagales > Chitinophagaceae > Puia. Next base: position 31,063 of record CAVWYU010000010.1, on the reverse strand, counting down.
ATCCTTGCCCATACGTGCCGTGCCCATTTCATGGATGCCACGACCCAGGTATGGATTTTCATCGGCGGACTGAATATGTTTTACACCCAATGCCTCCATCATTTCGATGGCATCATTGAGCATATCTTTACGCATTTTCTTTTCATTGTCTTTCAGTTCCGCATCAAAGGCCAGCACATTGAGTCCCCATTTATCTTTTCTCGTTTTATCCAGCGTCACTTTATTTTCATGATAAGGAAGTGTTTCACCGAAGCCACCGATTCCAAAGCTCCATGGTCCCGGTTCGCTGAGTTTCTCTTTTAAATCCGTACCAATAGAATATTCTGATCCGGCATTTTGATCCCAGCCCAGGCGACTGCCTCCACCCTGATAACCAAAACCCCGCAGATAATCGCGTTTGTCGCCAAAGAAATTCCGGTAGCGGGGAATATAAATTCCGTTGGCCCGGCGACCATAATAATATTTATCACCATACCCTTCAACGATACCTCCTGCATAAACGCCCAGGTGGTGGTCCATCACATTATGACCAAGCTCTCCGCTACTACTTCCCAGTCCGTCGGGCCAGATATCCGTTGCAGAGTTCATCAATATCCAGGCACTGTTGAACGTGGAGGCATTCAGGAAAATGATTTTTGCATGGTAGGTGTACGTTTGATTGGTCTCTGCATCCAGCACTTCCACGCCGGTGGCCCTTTTCTTATCCTTATCATATAAAATTTTGGTCACAATGCTCCAGGGACGAAGCGTAAGGTTCCCCGTTTTCATCGCTGCCGGAAGTGTAACTGACTGTGTGCTGAAATAACCACCGAAGGGACATCCAAACCAGCATTTATCGCGATACATACATTGTCTTCCGTTCATAGGTACCGTGGCATGACCACAACGGCCGATGATCATTTTTCTCGATGTTTTATAAAGATCCTTGAAACGGGCTGACAAATCTTTCTCCACGCAATTCATTTCCATAGCAGGGAGAAAATGACTGTCGGGCAACTCCGCTAAATTTTCTACGGAGCCACTGACGCCAGCAATCTTTTCGACGTATGTGTACCAGGGTTCTATGTCCTTATATCTTACCGGCCAGTCGATGGCGATGCCGTCCCGTGCATTTTCTTCAAAATACAAATCACTCAGGCGATATGTTTGTCTGCCCCATAATAAGGAGCGGCCTCCCACATGATAACCCCGGAACCAGTCAAACCGTTTTATTTCTGTGTAGGGGGAATCCTGATCGTTCGCCCACCAGGAAAGATTTCTTTCATTCAGCGGGTAATCCCTTTTCAGTACAGGATAATTTTTTATCATCTCCTGGGTACGACGACCCCGGTGCGGATAATTCCAGTCTTCCTTATTGGCTTCCGTGTAATCTTTGATGTGCTCGATGTTCATGCCGCGTTCCAGCATGATGGTTTTCAAACCTTTTTCAGTTAACTCTTTAGCGGCCCATCCACCACTGATGCCTGATCCAATAACAATCGCGTCGTAAATATTATCTGCCATATGATCTCCTTATCTCCCGGAACGGGTGTTTAATGTTTAAATATATAAGTATAAGCTTTCCAATGTGAAACACCACAATGATTGCTTTTTGCCTGGTCAAGGTAATGAAAAAATAACTTTGCGGATTGAGCGCATTTTCAATGGAATCATTAGATATAAAATATAGATTTCCAGTAACTTAAATTGGATTAATTTAATAATAAAGCTTTTTATTTAGTTAAAACCGGGAGAGGATGCCAAATTTCGGGACAAAGTCGTTCCGTTTTTTTTGAACTCTTTGTAAATTTGAACTCCAACATGATTTTTTAAAGTAAATCCTGAGTAAAGGATGATTCCTCATACCCTTAGAAGCAGATTTTCAGGCCGGTCCCGCTAAACCTTATCTTTCATTTTTAAAGCAGCATAGATGGCGATCCCGGAAAATATAAAAAGCGAAAAGGGGCACCATGAAAAATTACTTCCGGAGCAGGGCGACAACCATCTGCTCCGCGAACAGCTCGATCTTTATGAGAAAGAAAAGAATATTCTGCTCACATTAAGCAGTGACATTACCAAGGTCAGGGAAAAGAATGACCTCATTAAAATTTTGTCCTCTACACTCAAGGAATTTTTCCAATTTTCACATGTGATCATTGGACTGATTGACAGGAAAAAAAATGTCTTTTTCCCATTTCTTAAAGATCCTCAAGCCAATCCGGTCAGGGACCCCGAATTGTTTAATGCCTTGTTCGACACCAAATTTTCGCTAAATGATTCTGCTTTTACGAAGCTGATAAAAGCCGACATGCAGTCCTCTCTTTTAATTGAGGAGATGATGAATAAGCCAGGCGTTCCCGGATTTTTCAAAATCAATTATGATCTTGGCATGCGGGAAGGACTGCTCACACCGCTCAGAGGAAAAATGGAAACCTTTGGCTTTATATTTATATACTCTGCTACGACGGATAGTTTTTCGGATTTATTCAGAAGTGTTATGCGTGGAATTGCCCCCCATCTGTCCAACGCAGTGTCTAATATCATCATCAATGAGGAAATCAGGCACAAAGAATACGTTACCGAAACACTGCTCTCGCTCAGCAACGATATGGTAACTGTGCGGAACCGCACCGACCTGTTGAATGTAATCAACTTTGGCCTGAAAAAACTGATCTACTTTACGCACAATGTGATAACGGTATTAAATGAAACCGGTCAGTCTTATCATGCCTATTTAATCGATCCGGATTCACGGGCAAAGAAATTTCCTGAATATGCTGAAATGATTACCCTGCCGAATCCGGTGGCAGACGGCATCTATGACGTTGCTTCTCTTTCAAATAAGCCGGTGGTCTTTAATATGGATTCTTTTGATCTTGCCAAAACACCCCTCTGGTTCAGGCTCAATTATGCTGCCGGTGCCCGGGAACTGATGATCAAAATTCTTCCGGGTGCCGGTGTCCATAAACACAGTATCATTTTATTTTCAGACAGGCTGAATAGTTTTGATGATCAGTCCGTGAATATCATTGAACGGATTTCAAGCCAGCTGTCAACGGCCGCCAGTAATATTTCAGCGAATGAAGAAATAGAAAATAAAGAAAAGGACAAATCCTTTTTGCTGGAATTCAGTCATGCGATCGCTTCTGCCAGAACCCGGCATGACCTGAGCCTGGCGATTCACCGTTCACTAAAAAAATTAACGGAGGTAAAGGCATATTTTATCCGGACGATCAATGAGGACGGTAAAACGCTGAGCCCGTTCATCCATGACGACGACGTGTTTTATCGAAATGATCCGGATTTCAATGAATTATTGAAGACAACAATTCCTGTAAATAACGGAATCACCGGGAAAGTCATGCGCGGGAATGTGCCGGTCATGATTGATTTTATGGAAGAGATTCACCAGGGAAATTCTGATCCTTATATTGAATTCTGGAAAACACTGGGACCACAAAAGAAAGCATTTCAAAAAATGATCGGCACCCCGCTTCAGGTGGGTGATGTAAAACTTGGCATTCTTTGGGTGATCGCCGGCAAAATCAACACGAATATCCTGGATGGAATATGTGCACAGATATCGGTTGCCATTTCCGACATCCTGTCGAATGAGGAAATTTTGAATAAAGAAAAGGAAAAATCTTTTTTACTCGATTTCAGCCAGGAAATCGCCGCTGTAAGAAGTAAGGAGGATCTGGCCATCGCCGTTCAGCGGGCCATCAAGAAATTAAGTTCAGTGAAAGGATATGTTATCCGGTTGATCAACGACGACGGTTTAACGATGAGCCCTTATATATTTGACAGCACCATAGCTTTTAGAAATGATCCGGAGTTTCTGTTTATCCTGGCTTCCAAATTGAGAATAAAGGATGGTTTCCAGGACAAAATTCTGGCCAACGATGAACCCATTTTCTTTAATATAGAAGAAGAAGCAAAAAATATACATGCACCCCAATATATTCATTTCTGGAAAAGGGTTGATTTTCTAAGAATGACGGGCACGGCGCTTCGTACCGGCAACAAGGAGCTGGGTGTGCTTTGGATGGAGACAGATAAGATAAACATTCCACTGTTGAAGGGTATCTGCGCACAGCTATCTGTAGCCATATCCGATGTCATGGCCAATGAACAACTGACGGCCTATAAACAAATGCTGGAAATAGAGAACGACCATCTGAAAGAACAGATTCAAACCATTTATAATTTTTCGGAAATTATAGGAAGCGGTGCTGAAATGCAAAAGGTTTACCACATGATGTCGCTGGTGGCAAACTCAAATTCTACGGTACTGTTGTTGGGAGAAACCGGTACAGGAAAGGAGTTAATTGCCCGCGCGATTCACAATGCGTCTCCGAGAAAAGATAAACTGATGATCAAGGTGAATTGTGCGGCACTCCCCGCGAACCTGATCGAAAGTGAATTATTTGGCCATGAGAAAGGATCATTCACAGGTGCCATAGAAAGACGGTTCGGCAAATTTGAACTGGCCAATAACAGTACATTGTTTCTGGATGAGATCGGTGAAATGCCATTGGAGACACAGGTTAAACTTTTACGGGTGATTCAGGAACGGGAACTGGAAAGAGTCGGTGGGAAAGTCAGTATCAAAGTGAATGTCCGGATCATTGCTGCTACAAACCGTGCATTGGAGGATGAAGTAAAAGCCGGACGATTCAGATCCGATCTCTACTACCGTCTGAATGTATTTCCCATCGTACTGCCGCCATTGAGAAACAGGGTGGAAGATATTGAGCCACTGACTAATTTTTTTCTTGCACGATACAACAAGATGACCGGAAGAAGAGTGAATTCTGTTTCAAATAAAGTGATCCAGGAATTAAAAAGTTATCTGTGGCCCGGAAATGTCAGAGAGCTGGAACATTTAATTGAGCGAAGTATTCTGTTAACACCCGGGAACATATTAAAAGACATACAACTTCCAAAAAACAGGGATGAAGAGGAAAATGACCGGTTGAATATTTCCAATAAAACACTTCAGCAACTGGAACGAACATATATTATTGAGATATTAAAAAGATGCAGCGGAAAAATTGCAGGTAAAGGCAGCGCTTCCGAATTATTGGAAATTCCCCCCACCACACTGCATTCCAAATTGAAAAAGCTCGCCATTTCAAAAGCTGATTATTTCCCACAAAAGCACTGATCCCTTCTTTTTGAATTATGATCCCCAGACTCTAAATAAAGAGCATTTAAAGTTGGAATGGCGAAATATAGTGTAAAATTAAAAACACAATCCGGGTAACAGATTAATTATTAATCAATTGCATAATGGCATATCAGTTGCAAAATTCAGTATCAGTCAACAAACAGGATATTGAAAAAGCAACTTGTTATTATCGGCGGTGGATTTGCAGGTTTCTGGAGTGCGATAAGCGCTGTTCGTCAGAGTCGTGAAATAAAAAAAAGAGATGAAGTTGATATTATTCTGATCAATCCCAACAACCAGGTTACCATACGGCCCCGGCTCAATGAACTGTCATTACATGCGATGCGTTTTGAGCTGGATAAATATCTGAAACCGTTGGGTGTACATCAGATAACCGGTAGGGCGGAAATCATTGACCCGGAAAATAATGAGATTATTATTTCGACGGAGCAGGGAAACAGAAATTTGAAATACGATTTTTTGATACTGGCCGCGGGCGGCTCATTACAGCTTCCCAATCTGCCCGGTATTCATTACGCTTTCAATGTCGATACCCTGGATCATGTTCAAACTCTGGAGGATCATATCATCGATCTGGCAAAAAAAGATTTCAATGAAACAGGCGCCACCACATTTGTAGTAGTCGGCTCAGCATTTACGGGACTGGAGGTGGCCGCAACGATTGAGCAAAAGGCCCGGACCATACACGCATTTTATTCCGGAAGAAAATCATCGTTTAAAGTGATTCTGCTGGAGACCGGGAATCAGCCGGCTCCATCATGTTCAAAGGAATGCATGCAATATATCGATGAGATCATCGCATTCAGACATATTGAAGTGATTCCGAAGGCAGAGCCTTCCGCCATTGAACCGGATGCTGTTTTTTTAAGCAATGGTAACCGCATTCCAACCAGAACAGTGATCTGGACCAGCGGTATGATCACCAGTTCATTAACCTATTTTTTTAAATCGGCAAAAGATGCGCTGAACCGGCTGACCGTTGATCAGTTTTTGGGATTGTCCGGTTATGAAAATGTGATTGCGGCTGGAAAAGTAACCCATGCAAAGAGCAGTGATCAGTATTCCGCTTCAACAGATTCGCATTTTGCCCAGTTCGAAGGCAGGTGGGCCGGTCACAATGCCATCAATGCTCTTTTCCATTTTCCGTTAAAAGAATATGAACAACCGGATTATATCCACTTTATCGATCTGGGTGAACCGGCCGTTTCTTTTACCCCAAATGGAGGGCAGGACATGTTGTGGAAGAGATACGAAAAAAGAAAAGCAATGAACCATATCAATTCGGCGACGATGTATCCCTGGCAGGATGTTGAAGAAACGGTGAAGGAATCATTTCCCGAAATCCCACAATTTTAAATCAACCATTTATGAATAATATTCAATCAAAAAATACCCGGGATGTGCTTTCTGAAATTTTGGAACCTCTTCGAAATGCCACTGATGCCGTCGACAGGTATATGGATCAGGCAGACGATCAGGAAATCTTAAATCCCTTTCAGAGTGCCGGAAATAAAGACATGTACGTAAAAGATGAAAATCTTCCCGCAGAATTTTTTCAGGGTTTTGGCTTACAGCGTTTGATTTTAAACACGTCCCATGGAAGATTGTCTTTTTCTGAAAAAGATTTTATTGACTCCGTTGAAAGAGATGCTCCATCTTTTCGCTGGCAGGGACCGGGAGCCGATTTAATCATGGATGATCTGAAGACGCTGTTTGAAAACAGCCGGGTGGTTGAATTTAAGAATTGGTCCGAAGTAAAAAATGCCTCTGCCATATGGGACAATCTTCGCCGGGATGTTATCAGGCCTCTGAGGAACCGTGATGTTGATTTTATTTTCTATCCCGGGGATGTGACCGGCAAATTCAGGTTTGAAGTGGATGAAATGCTGGATATCATTTCCGACTTTTCGGGATGTGGCAGGGTAACCCTGGTTTTGGATGAACGGGATGTTGACGGAATACGGGACATATTTTTTGGAAGAGAATCCGATTCCGGGATATCCATTGTACCGGGTTTACGTGAGAAATGCCGTTCTGTTTTTGATTTGCTGAATATAGAATATCTGGTAGCCGGCTCTTATTCAGATTCTCATTTCTTCTCCAAACAACAACAATTCGAAATAGAAGGAAGGAAAGGCATTGATATTCCGAAGATAGAAACACAGCGATTCATTTCCGGTTATATGCTGGGGTTGCTTCTCCGGTTCGACATTTCACATGCCATTACACTGGGTCTTGCCATGGCGGGACTGTATTCCGGGATTGAAAATAAACCGCATTCCAAAAGCCTGATTGGTTTTATCGAAAAATGGATGGGAGAATTGGAACCGCGAAAATTAGTTATGCATACATCAATTCAATAAAAATTAAAAAAAACAATTATGAAAATCGTAGTTATCGGCGGCAGCGGACTCATAGGTAGTAAGCTTGTCAAAAACCTTACACGTCTCGGTCACCTGGTTATTGCAGCATCTCCCAATTCAGGTGTAAATACCATTACAGGCGAGGGACTGAAGGAAGTAATGAAAGATACACAGGTAGTCGTTGATGTAGCCAATTCCCCGTCGTTTGAAGACAGAGCGGTTATGGAATTCTTTCAGACATCGGGCAAAAATCTGATGGCAGCAGAACTGGCCAGCGGCGTACAGCATCATGTCGCACTGTCCATTGTCAATACGGACAAGCTACCCGACAGCGGATATTTACGTGCGAAAGTGGCACAGGAAGCCATTATTAAAAAAAGCGGCATACCCTACACCATTGTACATTCAACACAATTTTTTGAATTTGCCAAAGGCATTGCAGACTCCGCTACTGTTGGCAATGAAATCCATTTGTCTCCTGCATTATTTCAGCCCATTTCTTCAGATGATGTGGTTGCTGCCATGGTTAAAGTGGCTATAGCCCCGGCGCTGAATGACACGATTGAAATCGGGGGACCTGAAAAAATCCCGATGGATGAATTTATCCGGATTTATCTGCATGACAGGAATGATCACCGTGTGATTGTGGCAGATACGCATGCAAAATATTTTGGTACAGAACTGAATGACCAGTCACTGGTACCTGCAGATCAGTCCAGGCTTGGTAAGATCCGTTTTGCGGAATGGGTGAAGGCAGATCTGGATGCATCACTGGTTACCGCTAAATAAGAACACTTAAAAATAACGATCATGCAAAAGACAATATTTATTACGGGTGCATCGTCCGGGATCGGTCACGCAACGGCCGTTTATTTTGCTGAAAATGGATGGAACGTGGTGGCCACCATGCGTCATCCCGAAAATGAAACGGAGCTGACGCGATATGACAATGTATATGTAACGAGGCTTGATGTGCGTGATGCGGAAAGCATCCGTCAGGCGATCAGATCGGGTATGAAGCAGTTTGATAAGATTGATGTCGTTCTGAACAATGCGGCTTATGGTGAATATGGAATATTCGAAGAGGTACCCATGGATCTGATCCGGGCTCAGTTTGAAACGAATGTTTTTGGCGTGATGAACGTGATCAGATCGATCCTTCCATATTTCCGAAATCAGGGCGGCGGGATGATCATTAATATCAGTTCAGCCGGTGGCCGTATTGGTCTGCCGTTGATGTCTGCCTATGCTGCTTCCAAGTTTGCGATCGAGGGATTTTCTGAATCTCTTTCCTATGAACTGGCTTCGCAAAATATAATTCTGAAAATTATAGAACCGGGTGGAGTGAATACACCCTTTATTCAAAAAGTGGCGAATAAACTGGAAAGACTGAAGGATTTCATGTGCTATGATGAGTTTATAAAAAAGGCAACGGACGGTTCGGCCTACATGCTCGATGAGAATATTACTCCGTGGGCGGTAGCAGAAACCGTCTATGCAGCAGCAACAGATGGTACCAACAGACTGCGCTATCAATGCATCCATGATTCACCCTGGTGGCTGAATGCCAAATCCCATTTGGGAAATGATGAATATATGGATTACATGGAGGATGTGGTAGGTCTGAAACCATATTGGGATGGACAATTGTCATTGTAAAAGATGCAAAAATGTAATGTATGAACAAATCAAATACAACAGGGATGTTCAAATTTCTTTTTCCCGGATCCGGAAAAAAATCTGACAAAGATCAGGAGGAATACACGCCGGAAATGAAAGGTCACAAACAGCTGCATGATGAAAGTGAGGGCGGCGAATTTCTGGATGATGTGGTGGAATTTGAAAAACCTCCATCGGAAGACAATGAAGGAAATATTCAGGGTTAAATGGTAACACGATTTTTTAATTATTAAAATTCATGACATGGAACAAAGCAAGGATGTCCTTGAAAAAGGACCAGGCACGAAAAAAACAAACATTGGTATAGCAGCTGGCAAACCTGCGGCAGAAAACGATCCCCGTATTTTTACACAGGTAAGAGCTTTCCTGAAAGCACTCAATTCGGGAAAGGGAAAACCCATTGAACAGTTGAGTCCTGCTGATGCCCGCGCGGTATTGGTGGATGCACAAAAATCGGTGACTGTAGATTATTCCGGCATTGAAGAATCTGAAAGAATGATCACACAGGATGGGCTGACAGTAAAAATACACATCGTAAAACCTATCGGAGCCAGGGCTGAATCACCAGTCTTTATGTTTATTCATGGCGGCGGCTGGGTGCTGGGAGATTATCCTACGCATCGGAGACTGGTGAGAGATTTAGTCGTAGACAGCGGAGCGGTGGCTGTTTTTCCCGATTATACTCCATCACCCGAGGCCCACTATCCAACGGCAACCAATCAGATATATGCTGCAACAAAATGGGTATCCCTTCACGGAAGTGAAATCGGTGTTAATGGAAAAAACATCGCCGTGGTGGGCAATAGTGTAGGAGGAAACATGACCGCATCCGTTGTCTTAATGGCAAAAGCGAAAAAAGAACCGAAAATAAAACTCCAGATCATGCTGTGGCCTGTAACCGATGCGAATTTTGAAACCGCTTCGTACAGAGAACTGGGGGAAGGAAGATTTCTTACAAGAAATATGATGATCTGGTTTTGGGATAGCTATCTGCCTGATGTGGAAAAGCGTAAAGAAATCTATGCATCGCCACTACAAGCCTCTTTGGATGAACTGGCCGGATTGCCACCCGCGCTCATTCAGGTTGCAGAAAATGATGTGCTCCGGGATGAAGGAGAAGCATATGCCCGTAAGTTGGATGAGGCCGGCGTATCGGTCACATTGACAAGATATGGCGGATTAATTCATGATTATGGATTGCTGAATCCTATTGCAAAAGTACCTGCAGTAAAAACGGCACTCCTGCAGGCTGCAGCCTGCATCAGGAAAACACTGAAGGATTAGGTTCCCTTGATTTAATCAGAAGATGAATCATTCTTTGTGAGACACCAGTCAGCTTTTATAGGCAGCCTCATTATGCCTTACAGGAAATGGCTGCTCATTATTTTCATTGCGATGCTGTTCGAAACGTTTATGAGTGTTGCTACACCCTGGCCATTAAAGATCATACTCGACAACGTAATCGGAAATCATCATATACCTGGAACGTATTGGCATTGCAAGAGCGCTCATCCGGAATTCGCCCATACTAATCCTGGACGAACCTACGGCGGCGCTGGATAGCGAATCTGAAGAAGTGGTTATGAAGGCGCTGGAAGTTTTGATGAAAGGCCGGACAGTTATTACGATCGCCCACCATTTAAGTACGATACGTGATGCCGATCAGATTTTTGTATTAAAAGAAGGATTGATTGCAGAAGAAGGCACACATACGGAATTGATTGCCCGTAATGGAATATATGCCGAACTCGAAAGCATTCAAAATGGTTCAACAGCAGCAAAACGAATTTTAGTAAACACCTGAAATAGTTACGAGACAGTAATTCATCATTAATTAAAAAACGAAACAATGAAAAAACAAGACGGTTTCATGAATGATTCTGACGAAAGAATAAATAACATCGTGCTCGTGCACGGGGCTTTCGCAGATGGCTCAGGTTGGGAAGGAGTCTATAAAATCCTTACGAAAAAAGGGTACAATGTAAGTGTAGTTGCCAATCCAAATACCTCGCTGGCTGAGGATGTGGAAGCAACAAAACGTACGCTTGCCAGACAACAGGGACCTGTCGTTCTGGTGGGTCACTCGTACGGAGGCGCCGTTATAACAGAGGCAGGAAATGCGGAAAATGTTGTCGGCCTTGTATATGTTGCGGCATTTGCACCAGATGCAGGTGAAACACTCATCGCCTTGCTTCCCACTTTACCTCCGGCACCCAATTCCGGCGTGGGGGCACCGGAAAATGGATTCTTCTGGTATGATAAAGCAAAATTCCATAAGGGCTTTTGTGCTGAACTGAGTGCGGAAAAAGCAGCATTCATGTATGACTCCCAGGTGCCCAACGGAATAGCCACTTTTGCAACACCGATCAGCAAAGCAGCATGGAGATCCAAACCAAGCTGGTTCGTGGTTGCAACTCAGGATGAAACGATTCCACCTGAAGCAGAACGTAATTTTGCAAAACGCGCCGGTTCGACAGTGACTGAAATTAAAGGCTGCCATGTTGTATTTATGTCTCACCCCGAAGAGGTAGCAGCAGTGATTGAAACAGCAGCCAGGGAAACTGCATTGAAAGGAGAAATGGAATACGCTCATTAACGGCCGTCTGACGAAAACCACTTATTTTTTGAAGTTGATCCTGAACTTTCAGGGTCACTTCAAAAAATGGATGATGCTTCAAAAATTACCAGTAAACTTTTACTCCTTCCATTTCCAGTTTCTGATTTCCGGGAGATCCACGCCGTTTTTACGAATGTAGTTTCGGTGTTCAATTAGTTTATTCTGCAATTCCTGTTTAAGATAGTCCCGGGTTGCACCCAACTGGGGTAATCTGTTGAGCGCGTCATCAACCAGGTGGAATCTGTCCATATCGTTCAAAACCGTCATGTCAAACGCCGTGGTGATCGTACCTTCTTCCTTATATCCGCGCACATGAATATTTCCGTGATTGGTACGACGATAGGTGAGCCGGTGAATCAGCCAGGGATAACCGTGAAAGGCAAAAATAACGGGTTTACTTTTTGTGAACAATGCATCAAAGTCTGCATCGCTCAGTCCATGGGGATGTTCTGATGCAGATTGCAATCGCATGAGATCGACCACATTCACAACACGTATTTTTAATGCGGGCATTTTTTCTCTCAGAATGGATACGGCTGCAAGTGTTTCAAGGGTAGGCACATCACCGGCACAGGCCATTACAACATCAGGTTCCTGACCTGCATCATTGCTGGCCCATTCGAAAATGCCAATGCCGCGGGTGCAATGGATCACAGCTTCATCCATGGAAAGCCATTGAGGCGAGGGATGTTTACCGGCAATAACCACATTCACGTAGTGCCGGGTACGCAGGCAATGATCCATCACCGAGAGCAGACAATTGGCATCGGGTGGAAGGTAAACGCGTATAACCGAAGATTTTTTATTCACGACATGATCGATAAATCCCGGATCCTGATGCGTAAATCCATTGTGATCCTGACGCCATACATGGGATGCCAGTAATATATTGAGTGACGGAATTTTTTTTCTCCAGGGAATACATGCCGTTGTTTTCAGCCATTTTGCATGCTGGTTGAACATGGAATCGATGATATGAATAAAGGCCTCATAACAATTGAAAAGTCCATGTCTGCCGGTCAGCAGGTAACCCTCCAGCCAGCCTTCGCACTGATGTTCGCTTAATACTTCCATCACACGGCCTTCCTTCTTCAAAAACTGATCAGTGTCCAGTGTTTCGGCAAGCCATTGACGATTGGTCACTTCAAAAACGGCGTTGAGTTTATTGGATAAGGTTTCATCCGGACCGAATACACGAAAGTTTTTTTTATCTAAATTTTCTTTCACAATATCCCGTATAAAACTTCCGAGGACCAGGGTGTCGCCCGGACCTTTATCACTTCGATTTTGAACGTGCACAGCATGATCACGAAAATCAGGCATCCGCAGGTCATGCGAGTTGACACCTCCGTTTGCATGCTGATTAGCACCCATTCTTTTCGGCCCCCTGGGAGCCAGTTCCGCGAGATCTGCATTCAGTTTTCCATCCGCATCAAAAAGTTCCCAGGGTTTATAACTTCTCAGCCATTCTTCCAGCTGTTTCAGATGTGCCGGATTTTCCGCCGGATCCGAAAGCGGAACCTGATGTGAACGAAAACTATTTTCAACCGGTAACCCGTCAACAAACTTCGGTCCTGTCCATCCCTTGGGTGATTTGAGAATGATCATCGGCCAAACGGGCCTTGCCTGACTTTTATTTTCAAGGGCGTTCTTTTTTATTGATTGGATCTCTTCGATGACGATATCCAGAACGCCGGCCATTTGCAGATGCATCAGGTCAGGGTCAGAGCCTTCCACCAGATAAGGTCTCCATCCATAACCTTTAAAAAGCTGATCCAGTTCCTGATTGCTGATACGTGCGAAAATAGTAGGATTGGCAATTTTATATCCGTTCAGATGAAGGATGGGCAGCACCACACCGTCTGTAATCGGGTTCAGAAATTTATTGGAATGCCAGGCCGTTGCCAGCGGGCCGGTCTCGGCTTCTCCATCTCCGACAACACAACCAACGATCAGATCCGGATTGTCGAACACCGCACCGAACGCGTGGCTCAGTGAATATCCCAATTCGCCACCTTCGTGCATGGAACCGGGGCATTCGGGAGAGACATGACTGGGTATACCGCCCGGAAAAGAAAACTGTTTGAATAGTTTTTGAAGACCTTCCTTATCCTGGGTGATGTCCGGATAATATTCAGAATAGGTTCCTTCCAGATATGTGTTGGCGACGACTGCCGGACCGCCATGCCCCGGTCCGGATATATAGATCATATCCAGATCGTATTTTTTTATGATGCGGTTGAGGTGCGCATAAATAAAATTCTGACCGGGCGTGGTACCCCAGTGACCCAGCAGCATTTTTTTTATATGTTCGAGTTTCAGCGGCTCCTGCATCAGCGGATTGGCGCAGAGATAAATTTGTCCGACAGACAAATAATTCGCAGCCCGCCAGTAGGCATTGATTTTGGAAATCATGTCGAGTGAAATTTCCTTTCGTTTCATTTCAATAGTTGTTTCCATAAACTAATTATTTTGAAGGAGGAGTTCGATAGCCATATCATCAATGTACGCGAATTCCGTTAGACCTTCTATGAAAAAATGGTGTTCGACCTGAACGGTCAACATGGGGATTTTTATTCCCGCTATTCCCGGAATACAAGTTATAAACGAAGTTCTTCACATCGTGAATAACTTGATACAATGAAATTTTCAAATTCAATTATCTTTCGTATACATTTGTTCGAAATCATTTTTTGCAGACCATCATCATTTAATAATTAAACCTTATACCAATGCCAGTTATCTCGATTGCTATTCAGAAAGGCGGCTCAGGAAAAACTACTTCAACCATCAATCTGGCTGCCGCGCTACAGAAACAGGGAAAAACAATACTCCTGATCGATGCGGATCCGCAGGCCAATTTATCTCAGTCGCTCGGAATCGAAGATGAACCAGAGCACAACCTGTATACCGAACTAAAAAAAGAAATGACGGGTGAGCCAAGCGATATCAGGTCGGCCATTGTGGAGATCAGGCCCGGTTTTTCGATCGTCCCCGCGTCCATCGAACTGGCTGGTGCAGAAATAGAACTGGTTAGCGTATACTCACGCGAACAGATCCTGCGCGCACTGCTGGAACCTGTCGTATCAAACTACGATTATATTTTTATCGACTGTCCGCATGCCATCGGAATGCTCACGATCAATGCCCTGGTGGCCAGCGATTATGTGTTAATGCCCCTTCAGGGCGAATTCCTTCCTTTAAAGGGCGTACATAGTTTTATGCGTCATTATGATATTGTAAGAAAAAAACTGAATAGAAAATTAGATCTCTTAGGGATGGTGCTCATTAAATACGACGAGCGCAAACTGATGAACACGCGTGTGAGAGAAAGCCTGGAAAAGACATTTGAAAATAAAGTATTCAAAACCGTCATCCGCACCAATATCCAGCTCGCCAAAGCACAGGAAGCCGGTATGGATATCTTTCATTTCGACAAATATTCAAATGGCGCTACAGACTACCGCAACCTGGCCGAAGAATTTTTGAGCCGGCTTGCATCGCAGGGGCAAACGATCGAAAAGGCGCATGTCCTCGAGAGAGCGGTCTGAATGTATGGGAAATAATATTACATATCCTTCACATATCATCACGCTGTTTCATTTCCATGGCGGATGATGCGTGATTTTTTCGGGTGATGATTCTATTGTAAGATCGTACTTAGAATTGCCCGAACAGGATGATTCTTTTGAATGCGTATACCAGCGGCGATGATGTGAATGATTTTGCAATCCTGTTTTTAAATTCCTGTTGGAACTTCATTTTCAAATCTTCCGGTAGCTTTTCCATAATCGGGATCAGTGCAGTGCCTGATATGAAGTCGTATAATGAGTCGGTTGATTGTACAATCAGCGGATATACTTTTTGATAAATCACCACCTTACTGGCTCCATGGCTAAAGAACAGGGACGTATATTCGTCTAATGACAAAAGCGGTGAATCCCGGATTGATTGCTGTAAGAAACTATAAAAGGGAACTTCCTGCGCAAGCTCCTGTAGAATTTGATTGAGTTTATTTTCTTTCTGTGACGGCATTTGGATGGCAACCTGACCATTGTCGGATAGCTTCGCAAAAATTCGCGGGAAAAGCTGATAATGATTTTCCACCCACTGAAGCGATGCATTTGCCAGAATCAAATCCCATTCATCTTTCTTCTCTACTTCCTTTTCTATCGAGCTTTGTAAAAAGGTGAGGTTTTTTTGCCGGGGTGCTTTCGAAAGCATTTCTGCTGATGTGTCAATACCAAGAACCGTGCTTTCTGTAAACGTATCTGCAAGAATTTTTGTGAGCTCGCCCGTACCACAGCCCAGGTCAATGATCTTCATGCCCGGCTTGTGATGAATATGACTGATCAGGTCATAAAATGGCTGATATCGTTCTTCTTTAAACTTGTTATATGTTTCGGGATTCCACGGCATGGCTATATATTATAAAGCTATAGACTTTTTATTTTGAACACAATTTCAAAAGTATTCAATCGGCAAGCTAAAAACATTTCCCTGTGAAAATGAATCTTGCACAAGAAAAGGGGTGAGGTTAACTCATTTATTTTTATTGTTTGTATTAATATTGACTTATATTTTGTTGCAATCGAATTCAACAACCAGGTTGAACAAACAACAAAAAAGTGAATTTGATGTATAACAGATTTAATAAGAAATATGATACATAGAAAAATTGCCACCATACTATTATTGCTGCTTTCCTTGGGCGTTTTTGGACAGAAGACGCAATCGTTTAGTATCGGTCAGCGCACTTATCATTTTGAAGATAAAAAACGTAACCGGCCTTTGGTTACGGAAGTATGGTATCCGACAATGGATACAATTAAAACAAGCGATAAAAAGACATCTCCGTTTTTACGCAATTACACAGTACACGACGGAAGTTTGCCAGAAGGAAAATTCCCGCTCATTATGGTTTCACACGGAACCGGTGGGAACCGGCGTTCCCTGGAATGGTTAGCACAAAGTTTGGTGCAATCCGGTTTTATCGTAGCTGCTGTCGATCACTGGGGCAATACGTCGGATAATAAGATTCCGGTTGAATTTATAAAAGCATGGGAAAGACCCCAGGATATCAGTTTTGTGCTTAGCCAGCTATTGAAAGACAAGGATTTTAAAACAGTGATCGATACACAAAAAATCGGCGCACTGGGTTTTTCATTTGGAGGTTATACCGTGATTGCATTGGCTGGTGGAATCGTTGATTATCCGGTCCTGATACATTACTACCGCACCATTGGCCATCGGGAAATGGAGTTTCCCGAATTTCCGGGCCTGGGACGCTTACTTTATGACAGTACTTTGCTCGCAGCCACTAAACACGTTCCCAATTTAAAAGACAGCCGCATAAAAGCTTTCTTCGCCATATCTCCGGGCACCGGGCCTGGTTTTATCCGTAAACAGCAGTTTAAAGATATCCATGGACCCGTTTTTATTACCGGCTCCCTGGCAGATAGTATAGCGCCGGTTAAAACAAATGCCAGGGTATATCATAAGCTGATGAGTGGTTCTGATTATTATGAATTCGGAGGTAAAGTCGGGCATTATGTAATGCTGGGCGAAGCAAATGATGCATTGAAGAAAGAAGCGCCGGTTCCATTTGTAGATGATCCCTCAGTAAACAGGCATCAAATACATTTGATAATAGACAGCCTCACGATAAAATTTTTTAAAAGAAATCTGAAATGATGTTATAAACACATCATTCATTGATGAAATACTGGTTCGGGGAATATCGTGTTTAAAATATATCTGGAATGTCCAATCATTTCGTCTACAGGTGTTGTCGCGTCATCAGCCAGCCACTTAAAAAGCATCCGTATAATACCGCCGGCAGCGGCTTCGGCTTTATAACGTGCTATCTGATGTTCTGCACGATCAGGTAAATTTTTTTTCAGGTGTGCATATATCTGCGCCGCGCAGATATCAGCGAGATGGTTACTAAGGATTTCAATGCTTTTTGTCCGGGACAAAGCTTTGGCCAGGTGTAAATGCTCTCTTGTGTGATGAAACAGGTAAGAAAGATTTACACCCAACGGATAGTTTTCGGGATCATTACCTGGTATGTCTACCAGGGCTTGCTGGAAATTAATATTGCCAACCAGCAATTGTTCCTTGCTCTCGTAATGACTGTAAAATGTACTGCGCCCAACGTTCGCCCGGTCAATGATATCCTGTATAGTAATCGAATCGTAGCCTTTTTCCATGATCAGTTCTACCAGTGCCGCAGCCAGAAACTTTTTGGTTTTTTGCGTCCTCCGGTCATTTTTTAATTCATTCATCATTTCTGGATTTTTTTTGGCTTTTGTTCAATACCGGCCATTACCGATGTTTTGTGCCTAGGCGGGTCCGGGTTTCCCCACTTTCTTTGTATTAACAAAACAGTTGTTCATTATCTAACAATAGTATCAAATCCGGATGAAACAACAAAATAGCTTTAGTCTCGTACGCCGGTCACTCATCTGGACCACCGGAGTATACGTTCTTACAGCTTTCCATCATTATTACGGTTCGGTAATATATGGGACGCCATGGCGCACCCATGTAGTACTGATCGGCGGAATTACTTTATTGCTTTGCTTTCTGTTCAGTTGGCTATACTACCGTTATCAAAAGAAATTTTTACTGAATGTTTACCTGGTGATCGCTATGGTCGCATTCGGTTTAGGGATTGGCTTGTTTGAAGGATTTTATAACCACACGATAAAAGATATTCTTTACTTCTCGGGAATGAATGTCCATAAATGGCGTACACTTTTCCCATCGCCCGCATATGAAGTTCCGGCCAGTATTGTATTTGAGAGTACAGGGATTCTCCAATTCCCGGTAAGTATGGCCCAGCTATTCTCGCTATACAAGGTTTATAAAAATTATAAAATAATAAAACAATGAATCTTTTACTCAATACAGGCCTGGTTCTGCATATCTGTGGTATCTGCTTAATGGTTGGAATGACCATTGCCAGTTTCGCAATCTATCGCAGGTTGTTTATTTTATTAGTTGAAGATAAAAACAACTCTTCTCCACTTATAGCAACAGCAAAACTATTTTCGGGATTGCAAATGTTTGGCGGTTTACTCATCATTGCAGGGGGTGTCATGATGATCATCGCATTTCCGGGGCTGATCGCAGGCCAGCTATGGTTTAAAGTAAAACTTTCACTCCTGCTGTTGCTAATCCTTAACATCATATTGATTTTTCGGCCTGCCGGTATCATGCTGCGAAAATTTTTAGATACAGCAGATCCGGAACAGGTAGTTCTGGCAAAAGCACGACGGTTATTGAACTTGTTCTTCATTGTGCAGTTCCTGATCTTCCTGGGCATATTCGTTCTTAGTGTATTTCGCTTTCAATGAAATGCATTAAAGGTTAGGCACAAAAAATATAATTAATCAAAATGTGAAAATGAATTTGTTTTATCGAATCCTGCTGGTACTGCATCTTTCCGGCCTGACTATTATGGCGGGCACTACAGTAGTGGATTATTTTACTTTTAAGACTTTTTGCAGGCTGGCCAATGCGGGTAACAACAGAGAACAGGGTTTACTTCCCATCATGGCACGGTATGGTGAACTTGTGCGAATAGGCGCAGCTATCCTCATATTTAGCGGACTGACAATGCTGGTATTGAAAAATAGTGTCTGGTTGGAAAAGTGGTTTCCCATTAAAATCGGACTGGTTGTATTGCTGTTGCTGAATGGGATTTTCGTTGGCAATAATTTGGGCTTAAAATTCCGAAAAATGATCGTTGACACCGCCGCAACGGTGGAACAATTAACGGACATCAAGGGAAGCCTTAACCTTTTTTATCTGGCGCAGCTGACGATATTCCTGCTTATCATCATGGTGAGTGTGGTCCGTCCTGACTGATTTAATGAAATAAGAAACAGCACAATAATTCGGTATGGATACTCATGAAAAATATCACATTTTGCTTTTTGGTATTACCGGAGGTACAGGTAAACAAATCGCAAAACGACTTCTTGACCAGGGACATTGGGTCACGGCTATTGTGCGGGATCCGGCAAAAGTTACGCTGGAACACGGGCAACTACAAATCAGGAAAGGGGATATTACAAAATCCCATACTTTTAAAGACCTTCTGATTCACTGCGATATAACTATTTCTGCTATCGGTGATCGTACAAGAAAACCCACTTCGCTGTATTCCACCGGGATTGGAAATATTTTAAATGCAATGCCTGCCGGAAAAAACGGCCGGTTGATCTGTATATCCGCTCAGCCGGTGGAAATAAGTCCCGTCATTCCGTTTTGGCAAAAATGGCTGATCAAATATATTTTGCAAAAGATCTTCAGGCATTCATATGCGGACCTGCGAACGATGGAAAAATTGCTGCGTTCAAGCGATTTTAACTGGACGATCATGCGTGCCCCCAGACTTACGGATCGTCCACCAACCGGAAAATATCGTATTGCAGTAAACGGACATCTTACGCTGCCGTTTAGTATTTCCCGTTCTGACCTGGCTAAGGCTATTTGTGATGTAATAGATAAGCCGGAAACATTCCGAAGCATCATCGAAATCGCTTATTAATCCGCTTGATTTTTATAATAATTGGATATGAAAACAGCTATTCCTGAATTTATAGCTCTGGTGACGACGGGACTTTTGGCAGGCGCATTTTTGTATGGCCTTTTAAATGTAGTGCCGGCATTCTATGAGGTGCCGGTGAACGTTCATATCATTTACCGCACCCGTCTGATGAATCATAATGGTGTGACGATGCAGTTCCTGATGGGCGCTTCCATTATTGCACCGTTATGGTATTCAGTTGTCAAAAAGTATAACCTGCCGGTGACGGGCCTGGCCATTTTATCCGCCATTTTGGCCCTGACCAGTTTGCTGGTCACGCGATTTGGAAACGTCCCAATCAATCAACTTATTAAAACGTGGACGCCCGATCATCCGCCGGCGAATCAGATAGCCATATTGCATGTCTGGGATAAATATAATTTGATTCGTGTGTTGGCTGCACTAGGTTCTTTCATCTCTTTTATTATAGCAACATTTTTATCCTCACATGCTGAAAAAATTTCTGTACACAGGTAAACAGGAAATGATGGCAACCCTTTCCTTTATTAAAAATTAACACAACACCTATTTAAAAAAATAAAAATGAAAAAAATCCTACTTCTCTCCGTTCTTACTATTTGCGCATGTTTGGGAAAGAATTATTGCCGGGCGCAATCAGCGCCGATGCTGGAACAGGCAAAAAAAGACATTGCAGCTTCCAATGCCGTATTCCATTCTTCATTCGCTAAAAACGACTCGACAATTTTTTTAAATTGTTACACGGATGATGCTTGTATGATTGCGCCAAACAGCCCGCTGATCTGCGGCAAAGCAGAACTGGCCAGGATGTTCAGGGCAGGTTACCAGGCGGGCGTCCGAAGTGGGCAATTTGTAACCACCCATATTTACGGCGATGGCGTCGAATACGTAACGGAAGAAGGCATCGGAAAGATTTTTGACAAAGAGGGGAAGCTAATTGACGAAGCCAATTACCTTGTACTATGGAAAAAGACTTCCACCGGCTGGAAGATGTTTCGTGATATGTTCAGTAGTGATAAAAGTGCCCAATGACAACGTGGTCCAGGCTTTCCAAAACGAACCGATAATATCTATGTTCAGTCATTATTTTAATATCCTCTTTGATTCAAAAAATATATCTTATTTAGTTAATCTAAAGTTTTACATATGAAAAAGATTTTCCTCCTCACGCTGATGCTCATCACGCTGGCCAGCTTTGCACAAACAGACAGCAATATTCTAAGGCTTATAAATCCTCCGGCTCTCAACCCGCCTAAAGGTTATTCACATATGGCGGTGATTAATTTGGGCACCTGTAAAATGCTTATTATGTCGGGACAGGTGGGCATCGATGGCAAAGGACATCTCGCCGGAAATGATGTAGCAAAGCAAACTGAACAAACATTTCTTAACATAGTAGCACTGGTTGAAAGCGAAGGCGGCAGCATATCCAACGTGGTAAAGTTGAGCTATTTTATGCTTGATGTAGAGCAGATCCAGACCGTACGTGCTGTTCGCGATAAGTATATCAATATCCAGACGCCACCCGCCAGCACCTTGGTACAGGTAAGTAAATTGTTCAGACCCGATATATTGATAGAAATAGAAGCGACTGCTATTATACCTAATAAAAAGAATTAGATACGAATACTTGCCTGGTTGGATTTCTGGTTTTCTGCATCATTTATATAAACATTCCCTTGCCCTCACTTAAAGCAATCCTCCGGAATTATCATTTCACATCTGAGTCAGTTGAAAAGTCATGTGAGGTCGATAATACCTGCTTGTAAAGAGTAACCTGTTTTTTAATCAAGACGAATCTGTGGATACATAGATCCGGGATAAGTGTACTTATTCTATTTTAGTCATCCGGCTTTTTTCTTCCGGTGAAATCTCGACCATCGCATATTTTTTTACAGCACTGATATTCATCTCATCCAGCATCTCAATGATATTTCTGTACGATGCTTCCCGGCCGGGCTTTATAATCACCATAAAATTATCGGCATTTGTTTTTATTTTTTTTGCAAGTATTACGGTTCGAATGCCGGCGGGAGAAGTTGGTTGCATGGTTCTGAGATCGTCTCCTTCATAATAATATACGCTGTCATGTCCGGCCAAAAGAAATGTTAGTGCCCCTGAGGCTGGCTGTTTTTGCCTGATGTCATCGGGTACATCTTTTGGTAGTCTGATCGCCAGGGCTTTCGGACGACTGAGGGATGTGGTAAAAATAAAAAAGGTAATAAGCAAAAAACCCAGGTCAACCATGGGCGTCAGATCTACACGCGTTGACAATTTCTTTGATCTGCGTACACCCGGTCTTTTTTTATTTGCCGTGGATGACTGTTCCAGTTCTGCCATGGTTTTGGGTTTTGGGGTTGAAAATGATCTCTGCATGAGATGCTTACAGATTCTGTTTCCATAATTGATAAAGAAAATCTTCCGTGTAGCAAAAGTTCCCGGTTACAGCTGAAGTTTCTTCGCTTCCCATTTTTTTACCGGACCATTTTTCTTACAAGCGGTAACGTTTTACCATAAACTACTATTTATATTTATGTGACTCATCAAACAATGATCGCTTGTAAGCCGGGACTACGATGAAAATATCATATCAGCTTTTAGTTATTTAAAATAGAAACTCCATGAACTTTACCCGTCGTAAGTTCTTAACAACTCTTCTCCAGTTGGCTTCGCTATAACGACAAAAAAAGGTTGGGCAAACAAGCCTCCCACAGTGGCTGTCGAACGCCGTGATCTTTTCCCCCAGGGTGTAGCATCGGGTGACCCAACAAGCAACAGTGTAATCTTGTGGACGAGACGTCCGCCCGTAAATGATAGTACTGCTCAAAAATTGGTTGTTGAAATTTCTACGACACCTGAATTCAATAAAATCCTGGCAGGCGGTAAAGTTAATATCAGTGCGGATTCAGATTGGACATGTCGTTTTTTGGCCACCGGTCTCAAACCGGACAATGAGTATTGGTATCGTTTCATTGATGAGCATGGCTTTGCCAGCCGGATCGGTCGTACAGTGACTGCACCCCGCGACGATTCGGATGCACCCGTTCGTTTTACCTTTGTAAGTTGCCAATGCCCGAACGAAGGTGCGCTGAATGCTTACCGGAAAATGATTTTTGAAGATGAGAAACGTCCGAAAGAACAACAACTCAATTTTGTGTTGCACCTGGGCGATTTTATTTACGAAGTCACCTGGTATGCTGAAGATAATCCGAACGGAAACCGTGGCCGCCGCATCAGAAATCTGTATAAGTTCCCGCAAGGCCGAAAGGTTAGCAATTTTCATTTGCCCGTTACGCTGGAGGATTATCGTACACTCTACCGTGCGTATCTGGAGGATCCCGATTTGCAGGATGCCCGGGCCCGTTGGCCATTTGTCGGCATTTGGGATAATCACGAATTTGCCTGGGCAGGATACCAAAGTCAGTATGTGGCAGGAGGTGGCTACAACGCTCCTGCACAAAACCAGAAAGTCTACGCCAACCAGGCCTGGTGGGAGTTCATCCCTGCCATGGTCCAACAACCCGGTAACCCTTCACTGGAGCATTTCAAAGCTCCGGTAGTGGTGGATACACCCATGGAGAAGTTCAACGAAGAAGGACTTTCAGAAGAGCCAAATAATCTGCTCGCGATCCACAGCCTGAAAATCCAGCGCGTGCAGCGTTGGGGCAAAAATGTAGATTTGTTGCTAACCGATAATTGGTCGTTCCGTTCTCCGGATATGTCGACTGATGACTTTGTTGTTCCGGAGTATCCCCGGGTCGACCCGCAAATTCCATTTGAAATTATGAATTATGGTCGTCATTATAATAATGACAATCCACCGGATACCATTCGTTTCAACGGTAAGGACATTCCGAATCCGACAAAAAATGTTCATGCCCAGACTTACCTTGGCAGCGAGCAAAGACGCTGGTTCTTAGAACAGCTCGGAGCTTCTACTGCGCGTTGGAAGATCTGGGGACATGGCTTTGGCACGATGGAAGTGCGAAGTGATTATCAAAACCTGCCTGGCGAATTAGGAAGTAAGTGGCCCAAAGATGTCGGGTATGCGGTCATAGATAATCGGTTCCTTCGTGATAAAGACATCATATTTGATTTCATCCGCGATCAGAAAATCACAGGTTTTTGTGTTGTCGGAGGCGACCGTCATGCGTTTCATGCGGGCTTAGCCTCCAAGGCGCTGCCCCCTAAGAAATACGAACCACTGGGTGTAGAATTTATTGTCGGATCCATATCGCAGCAGACGCTGTTCGAAGTATTGGAAGTAACCATGAAGAAAGATAATCCGAAACGTGTGCTGAACCTGATCGATCAGCCTGATGGCACAGTGATCCCTTCGATGAACGTTACCGCTTTGCATGGTGTGCTTTCGACGCTGAAGTTAAAAGAGACCGGAGATATGGAACAGGCCCGTGCAGTGCGCAATCCGGACGTGGCACCGCATTTATCATTGGTCGACTATGGTGGACACGGCTATGGCCTGGTGACTGTCACTTCCGATCAACTTTCAACTGAATTTGTATGTATCCCACGGCCGCTTGAACGCAGTGACCGGCCCGATGGCGGTCCTTTGACTTACCGTGTGGTGCATCGCACACATTTATGGAAGGCAGGTGAGTCGCCTAAGCTTGAACAGGAAATCCTTGAAGGCGACCCGCGGTATTGCATATGAGTTATAGTTTGCGCGATCATGGAGACAGGCGCGGCACAACTGTAAGAATATTTACCACATAAAAAAACCCGGGAATGTAATATGACACTCAATGTCTTTGAATTAAATTTTTTGATGATGTCTTGTATTATTTTTTGTATCGGTTGTTATAAAATAGTCCACCCAAAATTGACATGGGTGCAAAGATGAAAATAGCAAGTAATTGTGTCCAATGATTTCCTTCAGATTTAAAAAATGAAAATGTCGCAAAACCTGCAATAATAAAAGCAAGTAAATAATTTATTTTTAGGTCTGCTGTCCTGGCTATAAGTTTCGTAATAAACCCGGCAACAAATGAAAATAAAGCCCCATAAATTATTGTCAAAATAACAAAGGAAGTTGCTGGATCGGAATGGGGATCTTGTCCTGAAATTTTAAAAAGAGCAAGAGATGTCGCGGCGAAAATTGCGTAGCCTGCTATGATGCTTAAAATTTTTCTTATCATATTTTGTCGTCTGTTTTTTTTCAGCGAGGTCAATTAGTTTTTTTAAAGATCGTCTATTGCCTGAGAATAATAAGTGCAATACCGGTATTTTTTAATTCTTATACAATTCAATGAGTTTTAAGATTTTTCGACCTGAAGTATTTAAGTTCTCCAGTGAGTTTCGTTTTATTTCTTTATCGTCCAAAAACAACACAAGAGTTGAAATTAGGTACCAAGATATGTGTTAAGCAATGAAAATAATAATTCAAATCGCTGCCATCCTGTTCCTTTCAGCAAATTCCTTTTCACAGGAAA
The DNA here is from genome assembly GCA_963759335.1 of uncultured Bacteroidota bacterium. Taxonomy (GTDB): domain Bacteria; phylum Bacteroidota; class Bacteroidia; order Chitinophagales; family Chitinophagaceae; genus Puia. The sequence continues at coordinate 5,205 of CAVWYU010000010.1, read as the reverse complement.
TAACCGATACGGTAAATAAAGTGAAAGAACTGTCCCCTCACGTGTACATAAAGTATATCTTTCGGCCCCGAACATATGGAGATTAGTTTTTACCTCATAAGAAAATTAAGGCCTTCAATAAATTGAAAATATGGGTTTAGATTTAGATCATTTGAAGCCGGTCCATCACGAGTCAAATAACTACCTGAGCATACATGAGCTACGTACACTTCCAGAATACGTTGAACACCAAAAGCATTTTATTGTTGAAAAGGATTTTGATGAATTCGGTAAAGAAAATGTCATTTATTTTAAATCTGTAGGTTCGCAGCGAAAGGGAATGGGATTTAGCTTTTACAGTGCCTTCAAGAATGATGGAATCTATTGTGATTTACAAAGCGTCAAAAAAGCCTACAATTATTTAGAGGCTGATCATATTAGTACTCTAGCAGTATTACAGTCTAATTTTCAAAAAAGCTTTATTGACAACTTTATTGAAGGCGAAAGTATCTTCCAAGTAAGTTGGTAGTGGCTGTTTGTTCATCTATTTCATTCAACCTTTGAGCCACGCCGCTAAACTGAGTTTTTCTGCTACGCATGCAGACTAAGTGTTTTTCTGTATAGTGAATTCTATTGAATTTTAGTACATTGGTCTGGTTAAACCAAATCTACGGCCAAGCCAACAGCAGGAAATATATTGCCGGCACAGCCCCAATGCACGGACGTAAGCTGCCATTTAATATGACACACTCCAATAACACATACCAGACATCATTTGACCTTGACAATTATCTCAGGGGCAATGGTTATTTTGACGGACAGGAAGAAACTATTGTCAACACAAAAGTTCTTGCCTTGTGGGATACAAAAATTAAAGTGGCAATTGTCGCTGACATTAAATCGAAATTTGATAACGTAGAAGTGGACTTTGTAACATCGGAATTTGAATTGACTTCCGAAGACAACCAAGGAGCCTGTTTATTTTTTCAAAAAGTAGTTATCAGTGACAAAATAAATTTAGAGTTCATAAAAGCTTTTATAAAGACACTTGTTAATTACACCAAGACAAGCATTTACCTTGACAGCAGTTATGCTTCTGTCGACAAATGGGAAGGGAAAAGCAAACAGCTGAAAGCAATATTCAAAAAGCTCAAAACCGCCGACAAAAATTTCGGTTACTTTAATCCAATAAGTTTGGCCGAATTCATAAACTAAACGGCAGCTTACATGGGGTTTTATGCTATTGGGGCTTGACCAACAACCATCAACTAAAAGCAAAGCACGGCAGTAGTTTCATCAGGACAAACATCTTTGAACTTTTGTAATAACAATGAACTTTTAATAATAAATTTAGCGGCGGTTACGGGCGGACGAACATAAAATACCCCACCATCGGCAATACCTGCCTGTTATGTGTAACCTTATCGACAGACAACAGGCTTTTAATTTTAGCGACTAAGACAATGAATCTGAAGAAATATTTGCCGTTTGAAAATTACATTTTGTCAACAAAGTTATCAGCTACAGAAATTTATAAACGTCTTTCAAATAATATTGAACCTAAAAGAACATTTCGGTTCTCTCCCTTTAATCGCAATTCGACAAAGCCATATGAAGGAGAAATTTACGAGAATACATTTAGCATGAGTAGGATTATTAATTATAGAAATTCGTTTCTTCCAATAATTAGAGGCGACATTTCAATATTTGCCGGACAGACACAGATAAATATCAAAATGCGACCTGTCACTTTCGCCTTAATATTCATTTCTTTTTGGTTAGGCGTAGTTGGACTTATATGTGTTGGTATGCTTTTGAGTGGACTTCTACAAATTAGGCAACTCGTAAAGACAGGCTTTTCACCAATGCTATTAATTCCTTTTGGGATGTTTATTTTTGGGTACTTACTTATGACTCTTGCATTCAAAGCGGAAAGCGGTAAATCAAAAAAGTTTCTGGTGACATTGCTGGAGGCGCAAGAAACCACTTGACATAAGTCAACGGCAAGCAAAAAGGCTGCATATAACATGCGGTTTGCTGTATGCCAGATCGAGGATGAGAATTGGAGATTGTGCTATATACAGGGATCGTATATCAAGAATTCTATTGAGCTTTAGTACATTGGCCGTAAGTAAACAAAATCTAAGACCAAGCCAGCAATAGCAACTCTATTGCCGGCACAGCCCCAATGCTGCAACGTTGGCTGCAATTTTCGAATGATCAAAATAAACACTATTTTAATCATAATTTTAGCTGTTGCTGTAATCGGCGGACTATTTCTATTAAAGAGAAAGACTTCAAAGATTTCTACTAATACAATCGCTGCTGCCGACACGACAAAAAAGCCTTACATGACAAAAGAAGAAGCTGAAAACATAGTAAAGCGGTTGGCAAAATTAGGCTATTACAAATATGCTGACGCAAACGATTTAGATACATTACGGAAAGATCTTGTTTCATCCCTTGCTGACTATGGTGTTTTGTCGACAGTTTATAACGAAAAAACTTTTATTCCTCTTGACAACCGACTATTTCTATTCGATGGAGAGACACTTTTTGAACAAGACGGTTTCATGGATGCGATAAAAAGTATGCAACCGCTATTTGACAAAATGAATTTTAAAGTTGACATAACCAATCATATTGAGGAGGCAGATAATCATTGGCTCAATCATAGAGTGACAATAGACGGGAAACCTTACATAATATTTGCAAACTTCAAAGGTTATGGATGGAGTGAAGCAGCACAAAGATTTGCAGAAATAATTAACGACCAGTTGGAACTGCAAAAGAAAGATGAACGACTATACTTAATTAATGGAGCAAATGACGGGACATCCATTTACTTAACAGCCGAACAGTATAAACTTATAGATAGTGTTTTGACAGACGAACGTTGGAAACCACTTCCAGTAGACAAATGGTGCAGAGTCTTTGAGGTGGACCCGACAAAATACAAAAAAAACTACAACCAACAGTAGTATTAGCAAAAGCTGGGCTTGACTATGTAATATCCGCTATGTGCAGCTGTCACTCCCTAAATCCGAGCTATTCGCGATTAGAATTTTCTAACTTTGAAGCCATCATGGTGACAGGCTATAAATTGACATGGACAGTCCAAGATCGACCTGACTTCTCAAAGTATGACCCAAGTAAAAAGGAGGAAAATTTAAAAGTAAAGACTTACTAATCGAGATCGTCCGAGACTCCCCAAAGTACATCTCTCCAATCATTTCTTTCTCTGTCTTTCGATCAGATTTACCAATGGTCTTTGCTCAGCTATTAGTAAACCTCCCACCAGTATCTTGAAACCCGCGATGAGTGTATAGTCTAACTTAGGGCTAGTCTGACCGGGGGTCATGCGTTTTTCCTGAATGTATAGAAATAGCTGTCTGCAAAAGTTGGGGATCTCGTTAGCGACAAGGTATCCACCGATAACTATAATGGAGATACTCAAGATTGTGGAACGATGCATGTTAATAGGAATCGTTTCTTGGTCAAACCCACGGTCGAGTTTAAGCACCTTAATTAACCACTCAGTTTTGAAGATCAAGAGATAACAAAAGAATGCTTCAACAACAAGACAAGAGTTATTGTTAAAACTGTCCACAACAACTCTGGAACCGCTTCAGGTTTTCCAAACTGCGTAACGTAACCCAATAACTGCGATATCGACACCATAATATCTTTGATTAAGAACACTCCACGGATTTTGACGATGATGTTAAATAAACTACGCGGAGTCATTAATCAGAGGGGTTAAAAGAGACAACTTACGAATTCTTTGTGTAAGTCGCAATCTATGTAAATATACTTAGTCCCAGGTAAAAGAGAACTTGTGCGTTGTAGTCAAGTGGGTTTGCCCAATCCGTCCTGAAACTATCTGTCTGGTTGTTCCAGATGAAGTGTCAAAGTTCATGTTAGGTCATCTGTCAGGGACAGGATGGGCGGGCTGTGAATGGAAATCTATTAATTAAACATCTGATTGTGATAATTTGGACTTTTTCCATAACCTAAATTTAAGTGACTAAATTGATTTACTAATTTAGACCAGCATTTAGGCGGCTGATACACTCAAAAACCTAAAAATGGAGATGCAGTTAAAGTAGAATATGGAGATCTAACGACGGGAAAGATTCTGAATTAGAAAAAACGCCTATGGCAATTGAACTTCAAAAAGAATTAGGCCTACTTTTAGTTATTTTAGTCTTAATAGGGCCTTATCTGTTACTGTTTTATAAAAAAAGAAGCTTGCGAATAAGGCTGTTGTACGTTTCGATATGTGAAATATTGATTTTATTCGTACTGCTTATAATTGGTTTTTTAGGCAGGGGAATTTTAGCAGAAACAATTTCTTTTATAATCAATTTGTTTGGATAAGCATTCTTTTGAATCTTTCCGTAATTTTTCTTAGTTGGTTATTTAGGAGGGAAAAAATTAACAAAAGTAAAAAGTAGTTTACCATAACTTCCTGACAGTCTTATCATCTTTGAAGAGTATGTCGATATAATGGGGAGTATTATACTCGAATGTTGTTTGCAATACATAAAATAACCAAATTGTTTATTATTCAAAATGAACAACAACGAAATTAAAAATTTATTAAATAGTGACGAGCTTTCAGTTATTGAAGACGAAATCTCCAGCGCGTGCAAAACTTATGTCAACAAAGAATTTATTGACCAGTCAATTGATATACTCCGTAGACAAATTTCAATTTGTAGGATTCGAGCTGTCCAATATTCAGAACCAACTTATATCAAAAAGGCTAAGCATAATAGAATTTGGGATTAAGTTTTATAGTACTTCAAAAGTCTCTATAGGATCGCCAATTGATGAGGAATATCCGAGGGGAGAAGAAATTCCAAAATCTTTAAGATCAAAAGTTATTTCCAGCCACGGGTTAGGTGTTGGTTTTGGTGTAGTGTATGCCATTTATTTGCATTTTTTGGAAACTGATTCAAACAAACTAGCTGAATTTTTAAAGAAAGAACGGATTCCAAATTCGGATAAATATTGTAAGTCTTTGATAAAATTATATAGGCCATAATTCGTATTCCACACGACATTCGGCATTCTGCTATGCTGGCTGACGGATTAACAGCTGGAAGTGGGGCTGAACTAAGACCCAATTTTGGGATCTGGCGGGGACTCGAACTTTTTGGGGAAAATCCGTTTCAATAACGTTTCAGTAAATCACGTTTAACAATTAAATATATTAGAGAT
>CAVWYU010000009.1:0-225817 GCA_963759335.1 uncultured Bacteroidota bacterium | reverse complement strand
ATCGTAGCGAGTACTTTCTGACTAACTGCAGGCAAACAGAAAAGCATCATTGATATAACGATCGCCAGGAAGCCTGAAAAATGTTTCTTACTCATAGATTTATATTTTTGTAACTCCTGTCCGGACATGTGCGAACGATGAGCTGGTTTTAAGTTACCTTAAACATACCCAATTTATTTGAATATTGATCAGCGTATACAGCACACCGTTCCCCAGGTTCCCGGATAACCCGGGAGACAGTACGCCATTTAAAAGAGTCTATATCTACGCGGGCCTGACTAAACAAATCGTCCCGGATGGATCTGTGAATGATCTGTTTTTTCCTAGAACTGGTGTTTATACAGATTATGAATATAACCGAGAATTTCCCTGCAGCCCCCAAATAAGTCAGCGATCTGGTAGGTAACTACAAACAGAAAGGCATAAAAATACGCCGGATAATTTATTGAAAAGCGCATAATCGTTTTCGAAATAATATTCTTTACAGCAACCGAACGACAGAATAAAGCTGTAATAGCAACTCCAATAACGGTGCCGGCAAGAATGTCCGTCGGGTAATGATACCCCAGGTACAACCTGGGAAATAAAATATAAATAAAAACAAATACAAATGTTATAATACCTGTCTTTCGTGATATAAAATAAAAACCGGTTGCCAGCGAAGTAAATAATGCAGCATGATCACTGGGGAACGAACTAAATTTTGTGAGCGGTTCATTAAACGGAATCAAAGAATTAAAATTAAAGTCCGGATTTAAAAAAGGCCTTTGCCTGAACGGCGCCAAACCGGCGAAGCTCAGAGTTATGATCATTACAAAAAATACGGAAATCAGGGTTGCAATTAATTGTACCCGCTTCGCCGGAATATCCGGACCGGCTTTAAACCATAAATACCAGAATATGACAGCAATCACACCTCCTTTGAGGAGATTATCTGCCGCCATAAATTCAACGGTGTGAAAAAAGTAATAGGACCGGCTGAACCACCTGAAAACATAATCAATTATCAGCCTGTCAAAAGAATTCATATGTCTGAAATTTTCATGATGTATTTTTATGCAGGAATACAAAATAGTCGCCTCACTGTCCTAAGTTAAGCTTTAAATGTGTGGCGTGTTACAGAAGGACGGTCTCATTTTTAAGCATATTGCCTGCGAAATAAAGCTCAATAAATATTATTCAAATATGAAAAAAAGAATTCTGGGAAAGAACGGATTGGAAGTATCGGCTTTAGGTTTGGGATGTATGGGCCTGAGTTTTGCATACGGACCTGCGCCGGAAAAACAGACTGCCATTCAACTGATCCGGGCAGCATTTGAAAAAGGCGTGACTTTTTTTGATACGGCTGAAGCGTATGGCCCGTTTGATAATGAAGAACTTTTGGGTGAAGCGCTGGAGCCATTTCGAAATCAGGTGGTCATTGCCACCAAATTTGGTTTCAAAGAAGGCAAACCACCACTTGGGACCGATAGTCGCCCCGCACATATCCGGGAAGTGGCGGAGGCAGCACTCAAAAGATTACGCACCGATCATATTGACCTGCTCTACCAGCATCGTGTTGATCCGAATGTGCCTATGGAAGATGTGGCCGGAGCGGTAAAAGATCTGATCGCCGAAGGCAAGGTTACCCATTTCGGGTTGTCCGAAGCAGGTGCGTCCATACATTCGTAAAGCGCATGCGGTGCAACCCGTAACGGCCCTTCAAAGTGAATATTCACTCTGGTGGCGTGAACCGGAAAAAGAAATACTGCCCACGCTCGAAGAACTGGGGATCGGATTCGTTCCATTCAGTCCGCTGGGCAGAGGCTTCTTAACCGGCGCCATTAAAGAAAATACAACCTTCGATCAAAGCGATTTCCGGAATACCCTGCCGCGTTTTTCAGAAGAAAACCGAAAGGCGAACCTGGCGCTTGTAGAGTTGCTGGGAAATATTGCAAAGGAAAAAGGAGCAACGCCTGCACAAATTGCCCTAGTCATGGCTGCTTGCTCAAAAGCCGTGGATCGTTCCGATTCCGGGCACCACCAAATTGCACAGACTGGAAGAAAATCTGGGTGCCGCTGACATTGAGCTATCAGAAACAGATCTTACAAAGATCAATGAATCCCTGTCGCAAATAGAGGTTCAGGGTCTCCGGTATCCGGAACAGATGCAAAAAATGGTAAATCGTTAGTGTTGTTCGCAGTCACCCCCGCTCAAAATGGTAAAACCATTTGGCTACAGAGAGTAACGGAGGAAGACAACAGGAATGACACCCATTGAATACAGGAGTACGAACTGATTCGAAGCTGGCCCCATTAATATTTTCTTACTCTGATTGAAAAGGCTTTTGCAGGATTTATTTTGAAAATACCATCAATTTCAGTGGATGTAAAGCCGTTTTGCTGAAGTAAGGGAATGAACTGAGTCGAAATACAATCATATGGCTTAAAGTTCCCGCCATTTGGCTCACCTACGTGATACCATCCGGAATCCTGTGAGACCAACACCTGCCGAAGCAATCCGTTTGTTTTCATATGTTTCAGGTAAATTAAATTATCCTGCAGTGTGGCCGGGTTAACACCATCAAATGACACCCATCCGTTTAGTTTTGCAGCGCGGATATGCATTTCACTGTTGGGTTCCAATTGAGCATGAACCCAAATTTTTGCGTCTGGCGCTACCCCCAACTGCTGTAAGATATCAAGTTGTTCAAAGGCAGCTGCCCCGTCACCGGTATGTATGGCAATCGTTAATCCTGTCTCCAGATGTGTAATACCTGCAGCCCCGATCAGTTTACGCTGCATGGGTGTCAGCGGCCCCTTGTCAGTACTTGTTTTGATTAAACCGGGTTTAATAGTCGTACCCTCGATTCCATTTTTCCATTCGCTGATCCACCGGTCAGCCAATTGCCGGGCATTTTCATTATAAGCGTGGGCCGGTACAAATTTTTCATTTACCGCGCCGTAATAACCGGTGGGCGTCATGATATTCATGCCGGTCATATCGGATATGCGCTTGAGGATATGAACATCTCTTCCCAGATAAACAGGGCCGCAATCGATAAAGGTATTAACACCCTTTGCTTTTATATCCTTTATAAATGGCAGGGCAACCTGAACTACTTCGTCCGGATTATAACGGTCCCTGCTGAATTTGTCGGCGCCGATAAAATCTGCCATGATGTGCTCATGCGTTAACGTGAACCCCATCTTTTGTGAAGGCAATGGCCCGTTTACAGTCATTACCATTTCATCATCGCTGATAAAACCCGGTAGCAGCAAACTGCCGGCGGCTAACACAAGACTGTCACTAATAAATTTTTTTCTTGATATTTTCATAACAAAGACTTGCCACCACAAATATGATACTAAACCATCCGGGAAAATTGTACAAAAGCGAACTGTCAGCAAAAAATAGCCAAAATCCCAGGCTTCATTTTTACAGATTTATAAAATATCGATTGATCGGGTATTTAGAAAGAGCAAACTGCGATGGCGTAAATCCGGTGAACTGTTTAAAATCCCGGATAAAATGAGCCTGATCAAAATAACCAGATCTGTAGGCAAAAGAAGTGAGTGAACCTGTCCGTTCACCGGATAATAGATGCAGCGCATGCTGAAACCTTACCATTTTAATGAAGTACTTGGGACCATAGCCTATTTGTTCAAGAAAGATTTTCTGCAGATAACGGTTAGAAATGTTGCATTCTCCCACCAGTTTATCAAGGTCAGTCTCTGCCTTTTTTCTTACGATGTAATTGACCGCATAGGCAGCAATTCTGTCCCTTACCGGATGTACAGATGGGTTCAGCTGACGAATGAAATAAGCATTTACTTCTGTAAGAAGATCTTCTATCCTGTTTTCGAAGATGCAGTTATTTACAGAGTCAATAAATGTTTTGCTAAAAAAAGTGTCCAGAGAGATGGCGCGGTCATTCAGGCTATTCACCGGGATCTTAGTAAAAGAATGAAATGCATGCGGTAAAAACCAGATGCCGAAGCTTCTTCCTTCACCTCTGGCCTTCATAATGAGCGGACGGGTAATCTGGCCGAGAATCTTGGAAGAACTTTCCTTTTCATTATTCCGGTAGAAATCAATTCCAACATGAAAAACGATTTCTACCGAACCGTCAGGAAAAAACACATCTGTTATATAATCGGCATAGCGGCTTTCACTCAGCCAAAAGCATTTTATAAAAGACTTCAATGGTTCCGAAGGAGAAAAAACTTTCAGGTTCATTTTGTCCGTATTGTATTGTTACGTTCATGTCCACCCTGGTCTTTCAGTCAATGCCTGTCTTCGTCGTCTATAACTGTATAAGCCAGTCATTGCAGGTGCCTTTTCAATTCGGCACCTGCGAGTTCAATCAAACCTTTTACCTGCACCGTTTCAGCCAGCCCATTCAACATTCCAAAATCATGAATCATTCCGTTATATCTGACCGATAAAACCTGCACGCCGGCCTGCTCCAGTTTTCTTCCATACGCCTCTCCTTCATCTCTTAATATATCATTCTCTGCAACCTGGATCAGGGCAGGCGGTAAATTTTTCAACTCTTCCAGAGACGCCTGCAAAGGAGATGCGTATTTTTCTTTTCGCTGTGTCGTATCCGTTATATACCGATCCCAGGACCATTTCATCAGTGGCGTCGTAAGAAAACGTTGCCGGCCATATTTTTCATAAGAATCTTCTGTGAAACTGGAATCAGTCGCCGGCCACATTAATATTTGCAGTTTAATGCCGGGGCCGCCTTTATCTTTTGCCATCATGCACAATGCTGTAGTCATGTTGCCTCCTGCACTGTTACCCACGGCAGCCATCTTTTTTCCGTCTACATTGATTTCATCACCATGTTCCGATACCCATTTAGCCGCTGCGTAAATTTCATTGATAGCCTGCGGATAATGTGCTTCGGGTGAAAGTGTATAATGAACAAAAACAGCAGCATACTCCGATGCTACCACCAGATCCCTTACCAAACGCTTGTGTGTGGGATAATCACCCAGTACCCAGCCGCCGCCATGAACGAAAATAAACAATGGTAGTTTTTTATTGTTCCCTTTTGGACGTACAATGGTGAGTTTTACCGTATAACCATCCTGCGTAATCGTTTTTTCACTTTCATCGATACCGGATACATCAACCTTTACCGACGCCTGCAGGTTGATCAATACATTGCGTGAATCCTGCTCAGATAAGGATTCTAATGCAGGGCCCGGTGCATTCAACGGTGTTAAAAAAGCCTTCACCGCCGGTGACAGATGTGGATCAACCGAATAATCCGGAACTTCCTTTGGCATCGTTGAAATTTTTATTCAGGACATTGCAGGTGCCAGACTTACACTATTGTATTCCTCATCCGTTACGGGTTCAAGCCATGTCGCCTGTTCGTCTCCTTTGTAATTGGTAATCGCAATGTCAACCATTCTGATTGTTGCAGATGCTCCGTGCCAGTGTGCTACATTTTCGGGAGCGACTACCACATCACCCTTTTTTATAACCCGTACCGGTTTACCTTTCTCCTGATATAAACCTTCGCCCTCAATAATAATTAGTATCTGCCCTTTGGGGTGTGTATGCCAGTTACTTCTTGTTTTTGGTTCATAGATGAGGCTGCCAACGGTAAAATCATTGTTTTTGTCTCTTCCAACCAATGGTGTTAAAAAAGCATTTCCGGTAAATGCATCGTTTGGTAATTTCTGTCCCTGGGGAAATATCGCGGCTGTTTGCTGCATGTTATTTGATTTTGTTAAAGTGATATTATTTTTCAAACCGATCGGCAAGAGCGCACGGGCAGGATATTCCACGGGGAGGAAAGTATAAAGGTATAAACATCTTACGACATCCGCGGCGGGGAGGCCACGGTGAGTGTCACATTTTATTTGCATTTGCCGGAGCTATTCTTATCTTGAATCAACAACTCATCGTAATGTCCGGAATATTGTTTTCCCTTGTGCTCCGGATGCTTTTCCCGGGTGGCCATGCTGAAAATATGTATGAAACGACAATATGATCAGGTAAGAAAAGCCTTGCTATAAAAACTGAGAAAATGTCTTCATCAGAATTAAAAATTATTTCGACAATCTCTTCTTATATCCCTGATAAATGAGTTATAACATTTTAAACAGGAACGTCATACCGATCATCATCATCGGAATGATGTTTTTTGTATTTGGCTTTGCCACCTGGATCAACGCGATGCTGATTCCGTATTTCAAAATTGCCTGCGAGCTGACGCACTTTCAGTCGTACCTGGTGACGTTCGCTTTTTATATTTCCTATTTGCTCGTATCTGTTCCTTCTTCATTCCTGTTGAAAAAAATCGGATTTAAAAAAGGGATGATGCTGGGTTTTTGGATCATGGCGGCGGGCGCATTTGTTTTTATCCCCGCCGCGCAAACCCGCACCTACGGGCTGTTTCTTTGCGGTCTGTTTTTGATAGGCATTGGTTTGTCTGTTCTTCAAACGGCCGCCAATCCTTACGTGACCATTCTCGGGGCGAAAGAAAGGGCAGCACAGAGAATCAGCATCATGGGTATCTGCAACAAGACAGCAGGCATTATTGCGCCGCTTCTGCTGGCCGCGGCCATTCTCCGGCCCGGAGACAATGCCCTGTTTCAAAGTATTCAGCACATGGATGCCATGGATAAAAACAAAGTACTCGATGCGCTGATCAGAAGAGTGATTTTTCCCTATGCCTGTGTCGGAACCCTGCTGACCATTCTTGGCTTTGCCGTACGGTTCTCCCCTCTTCCCGAAATAGAGAACTTCAAAGATGAAAAAGCATCTGTGAATGATTCTCCTGACAAAAGCATTTTTAGTTATCCTCACTTAATACTGGGAGGCGTGGCGATTTTTTTACACGTCGGTTCCCAGATTCTTGCGATCGACAGTATCATCAGTTATGCGCAGGGCATGGGTATTTCCATGATGGAAGCCAAAGTATTTCCTTCTTACACACTGTTTGCAACGATATGCGGATACCTGTTGGGTATTACGCTGATCCCCTGGCGCATCTCCCAGCTGAATGCATTACGGTTTTGTACCCTGCTGGGCGTCGTGCTGTCGTTGCTGGTTGTAACATCCACCGGAAGTACATTTTTTCTGGGTCATCGTGCCGATATTTCTATCTGGTTTCTGGTGATGCTGGGGTTTGCCAATTCGATGATCTGGGCGGGTATATGGCCGCTGGCGCTGGACAGATTAGGATCTCATCTGAAACTGGGCGCCTCGATACTGATCATGGGACTTTGCGGGAATGCCATCGTTCCCCTGTTGTATGGTTACATGGCAGACAAGTATAGTCTGCAAACGGGTTATTGGATTTTATTGCCCTGTTATCTATATCTTGTTTTCTATGCATTTTACGGGTATAAAATAAAAAGCTGGAAACTACATCCATTTTAAAAAGGTTTCAAATGAGAGCACGATTACTATTCATCGCCTTTCTTTTTTTTAGTATTGTCTCACTGGCGAAAACGGGCGGTGGTGAAGACAGCTTTCGTATCCGCGGGTTTCATCTGGATCTCCGTATACAGGTGATGAAAATGCAGGCACTCAAAAATTTTACACTTCAGTTAAGCAAACAGGGAATCAATACGCTGGTCATGGAATGGGAAGCCACCTACCCTTTTCAGGAGGATCCCCTGATTCCAAACCGTTTTGCTTATTCCCGGCAGGAAGTAATCGACTTTATACAATATTGTCAAAGCCTGCACATCGATGTGATTCCTCTTCAGCAAAGCTTTGGTCATGTTGAATATATTCTGCGGAATTATAAATATGCTTCACTGCGTGAAGATGATAAGGATTTTTCACAGGTCTGTCCCAGTGAGCCGGAGAAAAACAAAGAGTTGTTTACCCGTCTCTATAAGGATATGGCATCTATGCACCCGTCGCCCTACTTTCATATTGGCGGTGACGAAACGCATCTGTTGGGTCATTGCGAAAAATGCAAAAAAAGAGCGGCAGAGATCGGCATATCGCGGTTATATTTTGACCATATAAAAATGCTGTGCGATATCGTTGTCTCTCTGGGTAAACGGCCCGTGCTCTGGGCTGATATTGCCCTGAATTATCCTGAATACATTCATCTGCTGCCTAAGGAAACCATTTTTGTAGATTGGAATTATGGCTGGGCGATGGACAGGTTCGGGGCGCATGAGCAACTCGTAAAAAGCGGTTATGAAATCTGGGGGGCTCCTTCCATCAGGAGTTCGCCGGATAATTATTTTTTAACAAGATGGCAATACCATTTCAATAATATCCGGGACTTTATACCCATTTGCAGAAAGCTGGGATATAAGGGAATCGTGATGACATCATGGTCCACCTCCGGCGTGTACTCCCCTGCCTATGAGTCTGAAGATGATCTGGTTGAACTCTATGCCTTACGCCATGTGTACCCGATCACCGGATTTGACATCCTGGTAAGCGCTTATATTCAGGCAATAAATTCTGATCATCCGCTCGATATTGATCAATTTATAATAAATTATTGCCATTCAGAATTTGGGTTTGATAAAACACAGTCGGAGCAATTTCAAAAAGCCCTTTTTACCGCACCCTATACGATTTCAGACGGGAAAGTGAACTCCCCCGGCCATATGACCGTGAACGATTTACTGGACAGTGTTCGTCAGGCTTCCGAAATATTTCACGACTCCAGCCGAAAAATAATAATCACAGAGTTTCGATCATTTTCAATTAATGGCGGATATCAGGATATACTATGTAAGTTTCATGGAAATTGAAAAAGAAGTGAACAGCGATGATTTCAGCCGGAGTAAAATACCCAGTTATCTTACCCGTTTAAAAGCATTGATGAATCTGGAGCCTGGACTTAGATAAAAGATTCAGTATATTAAATCAGGATGTGCTTTACCCAGCCGCCATAGATGAAGAAAATAACCTGAGAAATCAGAAAATACATAATTTATATAATCGGTTGTCGGGAATCAAATGAATTAGATGTTTAAATTGTTTTTTAGGGTGCATATCATTTCTGCACTCATGATATTAAGTGCGGGATATTCAAAAGCCCAGAACCTGAATCTCATTCCATATCCCAGCCACGTGGAAGTATTAAAAGGGAATTGCGTTCTATATCATTCGCCGCTTTTTACGAACAATAAAGAACAGTCTGGTTTACTTCATTTTTTCAATGAAGAAATGGGCCTGGAGCAAACAAACAGCCATGTGCCAAAGCAGGTAATAGACCTTAAAATAAAACCTTCTGCGGATGTTTACGGCTCTTATGAATTGATAACTTCCGAAAAGCAGGTGTCTGTCACGGCGGCGGACTCTGCCGGATTATTTAATGGCCTCATTACCCTTCTGCAACTTTACAAATCAGCGACCCCGTCAAATGATAAACTGATATTGCCGCGACTGACGATTCATGATCAGCCGAGGTTTGGCTGGAGGGGTTTTATGCTCGATGAGTCGCGCCACTTTTTTGGAAAAGAAATTGTAAAACAGTTACTGGACTGGATGGCTTTTTACAAGCTGAACCGTTTTCACTGGCATTTAAGTGATTCGCAGGGCTGGAGGGTAGAAATAAAAAAATACCCTTTGTTAACTTCTGTAGGTGGTAAAGGAAATTTTACAGACTCGCTGGCCGATGCAATGTATTACACTCAGGAGGACATTCGTGAAATCGTCGCTTATGCAAAAGACCGGTTTATTACTATTATTCCTGAAATAGATATGCCCGGACATGCCACTGCAGCAACCCGTGCATACCCGGTGCTTTCCGGTGGCGATGCGCCCAATTATCCTGGTTTTACTTTTGATCCGGCGAACGATGAAACATACACATACTTAACCAATATTCTGAAAGAAATCAGAACTCTTTTTCCTTCCGGAATAATACATCTGGGCGGCGATGAGGTTGCATTTGGTATTGCTGCATGGAAAAACAATCCGGGTGTTTCTAAATTAATGGCAGCAAATCAAATGACTGACCTGAACCAGGTTGAACATTATTTCCTGAGAAGAATGGCGGATAGTGTTTTAAAATTCAGCAATGATATCATGTGCTGGGATGAAGCGGTCTCTGCAGGATTACCTGTCGATAAAACCTATGTGAGCTGGTGGAGACAGAATCATCCGGAAAGTCTTAACGAAGCCATTACAAAAGGCTACAAAGTGGTGTTATGTCCGCGACTGCCATTGTATCTTGATTTTGTACAGGACAGTACACACAAGTCCGGCCGGAAATGGGAAAAAAAGTACTTTAATTCTTATCTCGACATTTATCATTATCCCGAAAACTCAATCAGCTCCGAGGTATCCGGTAAAACGAACATACTTGGGCCTCAGGGAAATTTATGGACGGAGACCGTTGTCTCAAAGAAGAGACTGCAATATTTGATATTTCCCAGAATGGCTGCTCTTGCAGAGGCTGGCTGGACTGCCGGTTCAGAAAAAAATGATGACCAGTTTAATACCAGATTAAAAGCTCATCTTTTATATTACGAAAAGGAAAACATCTATTACTATAATCCCTTTCAACCGGATCAGCATCCTGAAGCTATAGATGTAAAGAAGAAGGGAGATCAGGATTGAAGCACTCAGCAGATCAGGCGGTTTTCAGTACAGATTGTTTATTGCGTATTTCCCGTCTCGCAGATACGATCAGAATGAGTGATGGCTATTACAATCAGAACCACGTTACCTGCAATCACACCACCCCAGTTAAAATGTTTCCATAAATACAAACCAATGGCAGTACCGGTGGCGGTTCCTGCAAAACTACAGGACATATAAACCGTATTGAGCCGGTTTCGTGCTTCGGGAATGAGCGCGTACACACGTGTCTGATTCGATACATGGATGGCCTGCTGACCGATATCCAGAAGGATAACGCCGATGATAAATACGATCACATGATATCGTGAAAAATATAATAAGGGCAAACTGAACAGGAAAATACCAAGTCCGACAATAATTGTACGGCGCAGATTTCCCTTATCGCTCATACCACCCACCAGCGGAGCAGCCAGTGCGCCCGCCGCACCCGCCAATCCGAATAATCCAACCTGGTAAGAAGAGAAATAATACGGTTCGTTGGAAAACAATAAAACCATCGTTGTCCAGAACGATCCAAAAACGGCAAAACTGCACATGCTGATGGCTGTGGCTTCCCTGAGCACGGGTTGGGTTTTGACCAGTGTAAGCAACGACTTCATGAGCGCACCATAGTGGCCTGAAAATGTTGGAGGGTTCCTGGGAAAGCGTTTCACGATAACGCCAATAATAACCATGCAGATGGCGGCAGCGATCCAGAACATGCTGCGCCATCCGAGCCAGGCGCCAATGGCACCACTCAGCGTACGCGACAGCAGAATGCCGATCAGCAACCCACTCATCACAGATCCGATCACTTTTCCTCTTTGTGCAGCATCAGCCAGATTTGCGGCCAGCGGTATGATCAGTTGCGGAACAATGGAAGATAAACCGAGGAGAAAGCAGGCCACCTGCATGATCCAGAATGCCGGTGCGATCGCAACGCCTATCAATGACAATACAGCCACTGAAGTAATGATTATTATTTGTTTACGCTTTTCCATCATATCTCCCAATGGCACCAGCAGTAAAAGACCCGTCGCGTATCCGGCCTGTGTTAAATAAGCGGCGCTACCCGCCACATTTTCGGGTATATTAAATTCTTTTGCCACCAATATGATCAGGGGTTGTATGTAATAAATGTTGGCAACAATAAATCCTGTACAAAGAGCCATAATGGCTACATCTTTCCTTT
This sequence comes from uncultured Bacteroidota bacterium, assembly GCA_963759335.1. Lineage (GTDB taxonomy): Bacteria > Bacteroidota > Bacteroidia > Chitinophagales > Chitinophagaceae > Puia. Next base: position 214,073 of record CAVWYU010000009.1, on the reverse strand, counting down.
GTAAATGCATACCGCAAAGATGACGATAAAATTTGCGATAAGTAAATACCCTTATATATTTTACCTGTCAGGCAACGTTTATCATCAGATCAGAATCTAGATATTGGCAACGAAGGCCCAACATTGTGATTCAAATTAAAAAAGCCGAAACTGGCATTAGTATGAAATATTCAGCTCTTTTTTCCTTGTCAATGATCTTATTGGTTTCGTGTTTGAAAAAAAACCATTCAACATTATCGGGAAATAAATTAAAATCCATTTCGAGTGACAGTGCAGGTAAATCTGAATTCACTTATAACGGCGACACCATCACTAATATATCCGGCAATCTGGCTGCAACGGTTCAATATTTAAAATACGGAGATACACCATGTGTCTCTCTATCTTTCGGAGCTGACGGGACCAAATATTATCTGAATTCCTTCAAACTGCCAATCAAAATAATATTCTATCATATTACAAACGGAGTTGAAGTAAATTCAGATTATGCAAATTTTTTTTATCACAACGATACCCGTTTACTCGATTCTGTAACTGTGTATGACCTGGGATATAAGATCATATTTAAGACCACTTATTCCGGAAACAATATTTCCGGAATTGAGGAAAGTTATTTGTCCGCAACACAAAATACCGTCGTTGCAAATTATAGTTACACCTATGGCAATGAAAATAATGTTTTTCTTAAAACAGACTCACTTTTGTACATATACTCTTATCCTTTTACGGCCATGGTAGCCCAGGCGATGGTAACCGCGGCTTACTTTGCAGAGTCCTTTTCAGCCTCCACATTTAATAGTATTCACGTTAGTGGTATAACCAGCGATTACGTTTTCTCTAATAATCAGACAAGCACCATGACGCCTTCAGTAAATGCGAATGGGAAAATAGTTGCTGAAACTTTTAGCGATCCGGCATTCGAAGGATTGGCCGGCAAGAAATACACTTATCAATAACAGAACTCGCCCACATGAAGAAATTTCAGAAATTCTCCGTCACTAAATAGTTAATAATAAAAATTCAGTTGAACGACTTCTTAAATTCAATGGGCGTCAGACTGTGTTTTTTTCTTGAATAATTTGTTGAAGGATTGCGGATGCTCAAATCCCAGTTCGTAGGCAATTTCACTGACGGATAAATCGGTGGTGGACAACTTCTCTTTGGCTTTTTCAATCAGCTTGTCGTGAATGTGCTGCTGTGTGCTTTGTCCGGTTAATACTTTGAGCAGGCCGGTTAAATAACCCGGGGACAGATGCAAGGCGGCCGAAACGTCCTGAACGCCCGGCAGACCTTTACTGACCAGATCCTCATTGTTAAAATATTCTGTCAGCCAGTTCTCCAGGCGATCGAGGATTTGGTGGTTCGTGATTTTTCTGGTGATGAATTGCCGCTGGTAAAAACGCTCCGAATAATTCAGCAGGGTTTCGATCTGGGAAATAATAATGCTCTGACTGAATTTGTCAATATTACTATGATATTCCTGCCGGATATTCTGTATAATACTATTCAGAATGTCTTCTTCTTTCTCTGACAGAAACAGCGCTTCGTTTACGGAATAATCAAAGAATTCATATTGCTTTATTTTTGCTGCCAGAGTCGTATTCCATAAAAAATCAGGATGAATCAGTAACAGCCATCCCGAACGCTTTAATTTTTCATCCGGTTGGCCATTCACTCTCAATATCTGGTTGGGGGCCATAAAATACAGTATCCCTTCATCAAAATCATATTGCTGCTGTCCATAAAACATTTTTACCACGCCCCTTTTCATGGAGATTGTGTAGTAACCAAAAATCAGGGCGGCCGGATTTTCTTCTTCCCGGCGGTTTAGCTTTGCGTAGTCCACAATACTGATCAGCGGATGCTCCGGTTTGGGTAGACCATTCAACTGATGAAATTCGCTGATCGTATTTAATTTCAGTGGTGTCTGATTTGGCATATGGCAAAGTTAGTTTAGATTATAATGCCTGTCCCCCGGATACTTCAATTCGCTGGCCATTGATCCACCCCGCTTCGTCCGTGCAAAGAAAAGCAACCACACCGCCAATATCATCGGGTAAGCCCACGCGGCCCAAAGCGGTGATACCGGCTACATGATCATTGATATCTTTGTTATCTCTTACACGGCCGCCTCCAAAATCCGTTTCAATAGCGCCCGGCGCCACTACATTTGCCCGAATTTTTTTTGGCCCGAGTTCCTTGGCCATATAACGGGTAAGTGTTTCAATGGCCGCTTTTAATGATCCATACACCGACGAACCAGGCATCGTCATACGGGCCAGTCCGGATGAGATATTTATGATGCCACCACCGCTATTGATAAACGGCAAAGATTTCTGTGTTAAAAAGAAAACTCCTTTATAATGGATATTGTAAATCGCATCCATCTGTGCTTCCGTAACCTGTTCTGCGGGAGCATATAAAGCCGTTCCGGCATTATTGATTAAGAAATCAAAATTCGGACTTCCTGTTTTCTCCTGCAATAAAGCCGTCAGCGATTTGATGAAGGGATCAAACATCTTTATATCGCTTGTGTCCAGCGACAGTGCAAACGCTTTTCTGCCAATCGATTGAATTTCCGACACTACGTTGTCAGCCGCTTCCTTATTGGAATGATAAGTCAGCACCACATCCATTCCTTTTTTCGCCAGCGCAATGGCCATATTCCTTCCCAGGCCCCGGCTCCCGCCAGTGACCAATGCCATTTTGTTCTTTGTACTCATAGAATTCATTATTTATTTTGTTTTGTCCGGGCACTATATACTTCTGCAAATTGTTTTGCAAAATCTGTCAGTTTTACCCTGCCCAATATAGGTTTGTGTTGCTTATAATCATCATACAAATGATTTCGTCTGCCTGCATTCATGTCAGTGAGACCACGTGCAGCCATTGGATTGAAACCAATGTTCAAAAGGTTTGCCAGGAACTGTTCGTCCGGAATTACCTGCCACTTCAAATCGGGTTTTCCGATGGCCGTTCCTAAAACCCCTGCCACTTCATCGGGTGAAATTTCGTCGCTTACGATATAACGAACGGTTCTGCCGCTGAACGGTGCTTCCATTTCCTCTATGATTACATCCGCTATATCCGTAGGTGACACCCAGGGTTCTTTTTCATGGCCACCATAGTTTTGAATGATAGCGCCTGCATGCTGGATCGCCGGGATAAACGCCAGCATATTGTAATAAAAACCAACGGGCCGCATGGTTTTTATAGAAACAGACGATGGCAATTCATTCAATATGTTTTCGATGGTATGATGTGTTGCCAGCATACCGACTCCCTTGTCTGTGTGCGCACCAATACTGCTTAGATGAACAAGCCTGGTTACACCTGATTGCTGAACCGCCTGTTTATAATTTTTTGCAATGTTCAGCCAATAGCTTTCCATATCGATTGAATGGTCAAGGAAATTGAAGGGAGGTTCCATCAGATAAACGATGTCCGCTCCGGTAAAAGTCGATGTCAAAAATCCGGTGTCTTCTATTGAACCGATGGCCGCTTTTGCCCCCATCGCGTCGATTTCATTTCGTTTTTCTTCCTTGCTGCTGATAACTGTTATGGAATGCCCTTTTGCGATCAGGCCGACTGCCAGCGGTTTACTGATATGCCCCAGAGAACCTGTAAGTACGATATTCATCATTCTGTTTTCTTTATATGCAAAATTGCACCAGTCCCGGAAAGCAGGAGTATCCAAATCTGCTTTTATTGTAGCCAATAACCTGTCATAACCCCATGAAAGCGCAGCTGGCAGAAGAATGATGAAATCCTCTGTTAAAATATTAAATTTACTTTTTAACAATTCTAAACAACATCCATTTGAAAACGACAAACAGGAGAAAATTTATAGCCGTCACCGGTGCGCTGGCTACCGGCAGTGTCGCATCTGCCATGGCACCCAAAAGCAACGCAAATAAATATCCGGTGGTACATCATGTTTTTTTCTGGCTTAAGAACCCCGGATCCACTGAAGACCGCGACAAGCTGGTAGAAGGTGTTAAAACATTATCAAAAATAGAAACCGTCCGTGAACTGCGAGTGGGCGTTGTGGCGAGTACAGAGAAACGTGATGTAGTTGATAATAGCTGGGGTGTATCGGAATTAATGTTCTTCAGTGACCTGGCCGGACAGGCGGCCTACCAAAATAATCCCATTCACCTGGAGTTTATAAAAAACTATAGTCATCTGTGGGAAAGAGTGATTGTATATGATGCAGTGGATGCTTAGGCAATGCCTGGTTCGTAATCATTTTTGAATGCAAAAATTTTTCGATACAATTTCCCGGCTCTCGGTCATATCCGATATCAGTCGCTCTGCCCTTGCAGCTGTTTTAAAAAGGTCTGAATATCCAAAAGGGAAAATACTCGTTAAACCCGACACTATTTGCCATCGTCTTTATTTTGTTGAAGAAGGCCTTACCCGCACCTACTACTTCAAAGAAGGAAAAGATGTAACCGACTGGCTGAGTGCTGAAAATACTTTTGCGGTATCCATCATCAGTTTCATAACGAGAAAACCTGACAGACGGGCCATAGAATTACTGGAACCTTCCGTATTGCTGTCTATACATGTTGATGAATTAGAAAGCCTTTGCGCGGCGCATCACGATATTGAAAGAATGACGAGACTTCTGGTCAGTTCAGGCCTGATCCAATTGCAACAAAAATTCGATGATCTGCATTTTGAAACCGCGCTTCAGCGTTACCAAAAGCTCATGACGACAAATGCTACACTCATTCAACGTGTTCCGCTTGGAATGATCGCCTCCTACCTGGGTATCACACAGGAAACATTAAGCAGGGTTCGTTCGCAGATTTGATTTTTTGATATATGTCAAAAGGAAAACAAAGAAGACTTTGTTCCTTTGTATATGGAATCAAAAAATAAAAATCATGAACACATTACTTTGGATTCTCCAGTTCCTGGCTGCAGCGATATTCATGTATTCAGGTATCAATAAATCCATCTTTTCCATCCGGAAATTAGTCATTGAAAAAGGTCAGACGGGTGTAGAAAATTTATCCATTCCCCTGGTACGCTTTATAGGTATTTCGGAAATACTGGGCTCGGTCGCTTTAATACTTCCCTGGTGGCTTCAAATATTGCCTGGACTTACTTCCGTTTCAGCTATTCTTCTTTCCATCATCATGATACCGGCTGCCATCATTCATTATAAAAGAAATGAACCAAAAAATGTTTTAACAAATGTGATACTTTTTGGCATCTGTATTTTTATTGCCTACGGAAGAATGTAATTGAATGAACAGCGGTGATAGGTATGAAGGATTGACGAGGGGATTGTTCAACCGATGATCAGTCGGTACTGCGGGTCAGCACCTGCTGACGTTTGGCGAGCCTTTCCATCCGTTTATCGTTTAAATATTTTCTTACCGGGATATCGTATATCATCATGACGAGCCAGGACGCCGCTACCACAAGGATGAGTCCGGCTATGATGATCAGCGCCAGGTGCATCGTATCTGGTTTATGAGCGAGGTAATAATTGCCGAACATCCATAACACAGCATAATGCGTCATATACAACGGGTAAGAAATCTTTCCCAAAAACAGGCAGATTTTTTTTAAGCCGGATGTTAAAGTGGCGCCTGCGCCCAAAGCGATCATAAAAGGAAAATAAAACAATACGATCAACGGCTCGGATATCCAGTTCCATTGTGAGAAAGGCGAAATAAAAGCCAGGAACAATAAAAAAGCCACGCCGACAAATCCCAGGCTGTTTTTGATTATCCAGTTGGAACGGTAGATAAGCAATCCGGCTAAAAAAGAATATGATACACGTATGCCGCCGTCCCAGAAGGTTGGGCCGCTCCAGCCGCCCATCAGATTGCCGGCACGGTAACATACTATACAAATGGGTATCGCCGAAAGGATGGTTAACAGGAGCAGCAGCCGGCGGTTCATCTTATATAGCACCCATGCGTAAACGATATTGGCGATATATTCCCAAAACAATGACCACGACGGTGCGTTGAAACTGAACAGGTTTAATCCACGGTCGGCCATGGCACCCCAGGGAATCAGTAATACCGAGCAAAAAAATATCAGGATGATCTTACCGGTGCTGTACAATTCGGGATTGCCGCCAAACGGATCAAACAAAAATGCCAGCAATCCCAGCACTGATCCCAAAATAACCATCGGGTGCAACCGGATGAGCCTTGATTTAAAAAACTCCGTAACACCCATTTTTTCGATGCGGTTGTCATAGGCATAGGCGATTACAAATCCCGAAAGGCAAAAGAAGAAATCAACAGCTAAAAAACCATGTCCGATAAAGTCCTTGCTGTAGTCCGTATAAGCCCATTCCATAAAATGAAAGGTCACAACGGCGAGTGCGGCGATCCCCCTTAATCCGTCGAGAATTTCGAAATGCTTCCTGGTTGTAAGAATGGACGGAGAAGTATTGTTTGTTTCCATGTATGTTTTCACCAGTATAAGTAAATGATGCGGCATAGGCCGCCTGACTTTCAGCAAACAGATATCCGAATATATGATTCCTTCAGCCACCGGGCGCAATTGCCCCTTTTAAATGTCGTTTCCTCCCCTGTTTGATCAAACAAGGTTCGCTAGTTTTACAAAACAAACATGGAGCAGCCACCATTTAAAACGGGCGATACCGAAAAGCCATATGAGTAGGGAATTAAATAATAAGAATATGTCAGGCAATAGCGTTTCGTTACACAGAGTTCTGAAAGCAAGTCCCGAAAAAGTGTTTCGTGCATTTACTGAATCTACTGCACTTGCCTCCTGGTTACCGCCGTATGGCTTCCTTTGTACCGTACATGAATTAAAAGCGCAGGTCGGTGGAAGTTATAAAATGTCATTTCATAATTTCTCCACGGGCAGCAGTCACTCATTCGGTGGAAAATATATCGAAGTGAAACCCGGTGAGTTTTTAAAATACACAGATAAATTTGATAACCCCAATCTTCCCGGCGAAATGATTACTTCCGTTTCGTTAAAAAAGGTTTTGGTTGGTACCGAAATAAAAATTGTACAGGAAGGAATTCCCGAAGCCATTCCTGCGGAAATGTGTTATTTAGGCTGGCAGGATTCGCTGGAAAAACTGACAAAATTAGTAGAGCCGGTCATTCCGGATGCATAAGCCGGACGTAATTATTGCGGTCTGTCGGGCCTGCTGGCGGGAGGTATAATGCCACACATCCGCAAATAAATAACCATTTGTCCATAATGTTCATTGGCATGGGTCAATGCATAAAAAGCGAGATCCACGCGCGGCAATGTACGATCCCGGAAAGCCATCATGTCCATGGCATTTTTTGTCGTTAGCGTGGCGATCGCTTTATGGCCGGCTGCAAATGATTGTTTCAGATAAGCGAGAATTTCAGCTTTTGTTTTCAGACCGGCCGGCCCGTTGACGTCATCAATACCGGGTGGCATATGATCGCCTGTGATGGCAGTCCATATGAAAAAGTTATCCGTCGCCAGATGTTTGATCTGTCCGGCAAAGCTGCGCACAGATTTAAACTCGCTTCCGGGAATGTTCAGACTATCAGGTGTGAAATCAAACCGGTTCTCCGGCATGGCTTCCGCTACTTCGGTTATATGTTGTTCGATATAATTTAATAACCGGTCGGCACCGGCGGTCATTGAAGTCTGGCAGCGGGCACATACGGAAAACAATAATCCGAATGCGAATAGCAGGGCTTTTGGGTTCATACCTTGTTTTGTTCTTTAAAAATATTGTTTTTAATTACTCGGGGTTCATTCTGTCCGTAACGACTTCACCGGATTCGCGATGGCAGCCTTTATGGCGGTATAACCCACGGTGAGCCACGCAATAACCAATGCTGACACAATTGTACCGGCGAAAAACCATATATCGATTGAAATGCGATATGTATACTGCTGCAACCACTGATGCATATAATACCATGCGATCGGCGATGCGATCAAAAACGCAACAATAATCAGAAAGGTGAACTCTTTTGACAACATCACCACAATATCACGAACCGGGGCACCAAGCACTTTGCGTATACCGATTTCTTTTTTTCGCTGAACCGCCATGAACGCAACCAGGCCATACAAACCCAGACAGGAAATGAAAATGGCGATGCCGGAGAATATTTTATAAAGCTGGGAAAGCTGGTTTTCCTGTTTGTAATAATCCGCCACAGTCTGATCAAGAAATTGATATTCAAAAACATTATCAGGGAAATTTGTGTTCCATATATCCCGCATGGATTTGATAACAGATTGTGCCTGCCTAAGGTCAATTTTAATATTTGCCAGTCCATATGCATCTTTCAGTGTCATAAATACAACCGGACCGATCGCATCCCGAAGAGAATTCACATGAAAATCCTTCACCACGCCAACAATCGGGCAAGTCTTTCCATTCACACTAACTTTTTTTCCGATCGCATCCTGAGCATTTTTAAAGCCTAAATTTCTTATGACCGTTTCATTCACCACAAATTCACGCATGGTATCTGACGGGTAATACATTCTGCCGGCAACCAGTTTTAAATTATATAAATTAAAAAAAGCAGTATCAGCCGGCTTCATGTTTATAACCATGTCAGGACTCACATTTTTGTTTGAAAGAACGCGCAAATCGGAGAACCAACCCCCTCCTGTCGGCGAAAATCTGCTCAGGCTTACGTTCTCAATGCCCGGTATTTTTTTCAATTCATTTTTGAGCAGATCTAATTTGGTCTGACTAAGACTATCACCCGGAATACCGGCATTGATGATGGCTTTTTTTGTAAACCCCATATCCGCCTGGCGGAAATAATTCATTTGTGTAACAACTACCAGCGTTCCGATGATCAATATCTGGGCAATGACAAATTGAAAGATTACCAAAGCCCTCCTTAGTGAAATGCCCTTTTGATTACCGCTCAGCACAGCACTTTTTAATACATCTGCTGAATTGAATCCCGACAGAACCATGGCCGGATAAAACCCTGAAAGAAATGTTACCAGCACAACTACGAGAATCATAAATCCTACAAATGATTTACCGAATAAAATATGTTCAGATAAATGAATCCCGAGCAATTGATTGATGAAAGGGATGCAGAGGGAAACCAGTAATAAAGAACTGACCAGTGCAAGAAAAACAGTGATTCCTGTTTCTCCCAAAAACTGTATTACCAGCTGCAACCGGCTGCCGCCAAGTACTTTTCGAACACCCACTTCCCTTGCCCGGTTTACGGCCTGGGCGGTCGTAAGATTTATAAAATTTACACAGGCAATAACCAGTAAAAATAATCCGATCAGGCTTAGCGCCAGTATCAGGTCTTTACCAAATGTAGCGCGATTAAAATTTCCAAATCGTCCGTCATAATGCATTTCGTCAAGACGCTGCAGCAATAAATCATAATTTGGGTTCACCGGCTTGATATGTTTATCAACAAACCGGGCAAGCAGATTATTGAATTCGTTGGTCGATGCATTATTGTTGAGCTGTACAAAGCAATAATTATAATCCGAAATGCTTTCCCAGTCTGTCAAAGCGTATTTCTTTACCAGTGCCTCATAGGACAAAACAACACCCAGTGGGAAATCGCTATTGGAAGGAGGATTTTCCAAAATGCCCGTGACCTTCAGGTTTATTCCAAAAGCTTTGATCGTTTTGCCCATGGCCGTCTTCCAGTCGCCAAAATATTTCGACGCTGTTTCTTTTGTGAGCAGTACTGTATTGAGCTCAGTAAAGGCCGTTTTCATATTGCCTTCCGCCAAAGGAAAGCTGAACATTTTAAAGAATTGCGTTTCTGCAACAAATACATTCGGTTCTTTAAATTTTTTCTGCACAGAGCCGTCCGGGGCTGTAACATCCACCTGCACGTTGTACTCGCTGAAAATGGCCGCAGCATTTTTCAGTTGCGGAAATTCAGTACGCAGGGTTGGTGTTACAGGAAATGGAACGCCTGCCCGGTATTCCTTAACATTGATGTTTTTACCAATGCGAACAACCCGGTAAATATTATTTTTAGCAGGATGAAAATCATCAAAACTCTTCTCATACTTAATCACAAGAAAAATCAACAGAAATGCCGTAAAGCCAACCGTGAGTCCGGCAATATTGATCACTGAATTATTCCTGTGCCGGATAAAATTGCGCAGTGCAGTTTTGAGGTAGTTTTTAAGCATAAAACTGAATTTCTGAAGAATGATATGCAGAAGTGTAGATCCGCTAAGACGAGCGAATAGAATGCCATAAAATTATATCCTTATGAATCAATTCGATAAAACAAAAACCTGTTTTGAATCTGACCGGTTTTGATACATTGACTGCCCGGTTTGGATCGAAGTCTTTAAGATACCTGCAAATAATATTTCGCTTGCTACAGCCATTTAAACGACTATGAACATTTATAACCACTTGGGTAAAAACAAAAGGGATCGTCAAACCTACATTTGAACGAATCCCTTTTGGAAACAGGAAAAGTCGTTATCAGGGAAAATTTAATTATTGACCATCGCCAAATGCCGTTCCATTTCCTGATGTTCGGCGTCTGTTAATTTATCTTCACCTAAATTGACCGTAAGCTTGTTGATTTTACCATTGAATTTAAATGGCACTTTATAATCCTGATCATTCACACCGGTCCGAAGATCAATTCCCACATCAAAAGTTTCGTCGATTGTCATTAAAAACGGAATTGTTTTTGGAAATTTGAGTGTTGATACTTCCTTGCCATCTACTTTAAGCACTCCCGTTCCACCTTTTGCTACACCTGGTCCGTCATATGTAAAATCAAATACGATGGTATGTCTTCCGGCAGTGAGGGGATCCTTTCCAATCAGGCGAAACCTGGCCAGGTCCAAAGCATTGTATGTAAAAACAGGAACTCCTTTTAGCAAATAAAGTCCATAGCCGCCAAACCGGCCACCCTCTGTGTTTATCATTCCATCGCCGCCACCTTCCGGTACAGTAATATCAGCTGTGATGGTATACGATTTATTCAAAATACTCGGAGCTCCGCTGGCCGGAAGTCCGGCCATTTCACCGGCGTACGTAAACAGTGTTCGTCCTGCAACTGCACTGGGCCGGGGTGTAATTAAGCGCGTTATAATTGAATTATCCATCGGAAATACATTGTATTTCGTTGCTTCTTCTATAAATATCTGCTGCATGTCAAGCAGTTTGTCCGGATTTTTCGCAGACAAATCATTGTTCTCTGAAAAATCACTGGCGATATTATAGAGCTCCCACTTGTACCCATTCATTACTTCAGGCAGCTTGGTTGTGCCCATCAACCAGGGTGCTGCCGGTGGTGTTGTACAGGCCACCCAGCCATCATGATAGATCGCGCGATTACCAAACATTTCAAAATATTGCGTTTTTCTTGCGGATGGGACTTTTGCATTCGCAGCATTGAAAGTGTATACCATACTAATCCCTTCGATTGGTTTTTGCGCTATTCCGTTCACCATGGCCGGAGCCTGAATTCCGGTTGCTTCCAATATGGTTGGAACGATATCAATCATATGATGAAACTGCGTCCTGATCGCGCCTGTATCTTTTATATGACCTGGCCACGAAATAACCATACCCTGCCTGGTTCCTCCGAAATGGGATGCCACCTGTTTTGTCCACTTAAAGGGACAATCAAATGCCCATGACCAGGCTACTGACATATGTGGGTAGGTCTGGTCTGATCCCCAGGCATCCATAAGTTTTAATTGATCCTGTATCGGCAAATCCAGAATTCCATTGTATGCTGTCATCTGGTTAAAAGTACCCTGCGTGGTTCCTTCAGCACTCGTACCATTGTCACCGCTGATATATATAATGATGGTATTATTGATTTCGCCCATATCCTTAACGGACTGGATGACTCTTCCTATTTCATGGTCAGTGTATGCGGCATAGGCGGCGAATACTTCTGCTTCATGTGCATATAACTTTTTCTCATCTGCAGTTAGTGATTCCCACATGGGCAAAACATCTTTGGGCCAGGGAGTCAGTTGCGTTCCTTCCGGAATGACGCCTAATTTTTTTTGATTGGCAAAGATCTGTTCACGCATGGCATTCCAGCCCATATCAAATTTACCTTTAAATTTTTCTATCCATTCTTTTGGCGGCTGGTGGGGAGAGTGTGTTCCTCCGGGAACAAAATAAACGAAGAATGGTTTTTCAGGTGCTGCAGCTTTGAGTTTCTGCATATGTTCAATAGCATTGTCTGCCAGATCGCCCCCGAGATTATAATCCGGTTTACCGACCCATGGGAAAATCTGGGATGTATTCTGAAATAAATAAGGTGTCCACTGATCCGTTTCACCACCCATAAAACCATAGAAATATTCAAAGCCCATTCCGACGGGCCATTGGTTAAACGGTCCTGCATCACTCAGTTGATAAGAAGGAGTATTATGATTCTTTCCAAACCAGGACGTAGCATATCCATTATCCTTCAAAATTTCACCAATCGTTGCGCTCTCGGGTCCCATCAATGAATTGTAGCCCGGATAACCCGTTGACATTTCACTGATAACACCAAAACCAACTGAATGGTGATTGCGTCCCGTAATTAATGCAGCACGCGTCGGTGAACAAAGTGCCGTGGAATGAAACTGAGTATAACGCAGTCCCGATTTTGCAAGCATATCCATGGCGGGCGTTGGCACCACGCCACCGAAAGTTCCTGAGACGCCATATCCCTGATCATCCGTCATAATGAGCAGAATATTGGGTGCCCCTTTGGGAGGAACAATCGTAGATGGCCAGAATGGCTTGGAGTCCGGTGCTGTCATATTGATGACACCTCCGAAAGGCTGTGCTGGTGCGGGCAAATACTTGCCATCAATCGTTGTGGTGGCGCCCGGAGTACCGGGTGTACCGCTGGTTTGCTGGGCCATTAGAATATCTGATTTCAACACTCCTGATAGTGTGACCGATATTAAAAAGGCATTCATTAGAATTGATCTATTCATAAAAGCTGGCTTGTATTAGTGATAGGGAATTTTTAAAAAGAGTATAAAACTTTCTGCCCGGGTTCCGATGTGAGCACTCTTTGGTCAAAAGGTAAATGAGATTTAGCAGATTCCGGTTTAACGACGTTGTTTAACTGTTAATCAATGACAACACACCCGGTGTTGCATTCTTTCCGAAACCGGGATAATTGTCTATATTTCGCCTGCAACCCATATGAATATTCATACATTTAAACAACTTCACCGTGAGGGTTTGCTCTCAAACGACTCTTTACAAAAGGTGGAGGCAGTGGAAAAGGCCCGTCTGTTTTCCCTGCACTGGGAGCTGAAGACGCTGCTCTATCTGGGCGTTACCCTGCTCAGCGGAGGATTGGGTGTAATTGTCTATAAAAATATTGATTCGATCGGCCATCAGGTGATCCTGGCCGTTATCGCACTGGTATCTCTCGGTTGTTTTTTTTATTGCCGTCGGACTGCAGCATCCTTCTCTTTTGGCAGAGTGCCGGCTCCGAATCCGTTCTTCGATTACGTTCTTCTCCTCGGATGTCTGACCATGATCACGTTCGTCGCCTATCTGCAATATGCCTATACAGTATTCGGCAACCGTTACGGGCTGGCGACTTTTATTCCTATGGTGATTTTATTTGTCAGTGCTTATTCTTTCGATCACATCGGGGTACTGAGTATTGCCATTACAAATCTGGCAGCCTGGATGGGAATTGTCGTTACCCCTATGCGCATTCTGAAGGACAATAATTTTGATGACAACAGGCTGTCTTATACGGGCCTGCTTCTTGGAGTGATCCTTCTGGTGACGGCGCTGATCAGCGAAAAGAAAAACCTGAAAAAACATTTTGCATTTACATACAATAATTTTGGAACCCATATTCTTTTTATATCGGGCCTCGCCATCCTGTTTATCAATCAGGATTCTTTGATTTTTTGGTTCCTGTTGCTGCTGGTCATCGCCTGGTTTATTTACCGGCGGGCGATCAAAAAGAACTCCTTTTACTTTTTTTTGCTTGCCACTTTGTACACGTATATCGCAATCAGCTATGTGATCGTGCATCTTTTGGATAAGGGTGGCATTTATAATATGGGCATCATATATGCCGAATTGTTATATTTTATTCTGTCTGCTATCGGTCTGATCAGATTGCTCATGACAATGAACCGTAAAATGAAGGCACATGATAGCCTATAATCAAAAAACACTCGACAACCTCTCTGTTCGGGATCAGGCGGAGGATGCGATGGATGCCGGATGCATTTCCAGGGAAGAAAATACAAAGATCAAAACGGCCTATCCGGTGGATTTTTATATGCCCAATTTTTTTATTTGTATCGGACTATTCGTACTTACGACCATCATAACGTGCTGTTCATTGGGATTTTTTATCCTGATCAATGGAAGCAGCGAAGATTCTTTAAATGTACTGATCATTTTTTTTGGCCTGATCTGTTATGGAGCACTGGAATATACGATTTATAAATTCCGGCATTTCAGATCCGGCGTAGACTACGCTTTGTTGTGGATGTCGGCCGTATTGTTGTTTGCCGGTATTTACCTGGCAGTAAATAATATGTCCGTAGGTATTCAATGTATCACTGTCTGTGCGATCAGTCTTTTTTTTGCACTCCGTTTTGCAAACCATCTGATGGCGCTGATTGCATATCTGGCATTTCTTACATGGATCGTTCATATCGGGACGAATCTTGCCAGGCCTTACCAGCCATTACTTCCATTTATCATCATGGCTGTTTCGATAGTGATCTGTTTGCTTTCGTTCAGATTATACACTATAAACAAATGCAGACATTATCGTGAATGCCTTGCAAATATCAAAGTGGCGTCCCTGGTCAGTTTTTATGTCGCGGGTAATTATTTTGCGGTGAGCGAAATGAATAATGCTTTTTTCAGTCACGATGGGAATACAGCAAATCTTTCGATGGCCTGGCTCTTCTGGCTATTGACAATAGCTATTCCCCTTTTTTATATATACCGGGGAATACAAAAAAAAGATCATCTTTTTATGTGGACGGGACTCGGACTCGTTGCCGCTACCGTATTCACCATTCGGTATTATTACCACGTGTTGCCGGTTGAATGGGCCCTGATATCCGGCGGCATTGTAATGATCGCCATTGCCTATGGATTGATCCGATATCTTAAAATACCCAGGCACGGATTCACTTCCCGCGAAGGCAGCAGTAAACATTTACTGGAAAACCTTCATCTCGAATCACTGGTGATTGCGGAAACTTTCGGAGGACCTTCGGCAGCAAACGCTCCCTCCAATGATTTCCAGTTTGGTGGTGGCTCAGGCGGAGGAGGCGGTGCGGGGGGACAATTCTGATCATTTTTCAAACCCTTCTATTTTCTTTACCATTTTTCGTAAATTGTTCGACTAATCCTGAAACAGACGACCTCAACATCGTCATCCCCTTCTTATTTTTCAGACAACCTTTTATTTCTTCACTTTTAAAATTTGTTTTATGCCACAGGTTCAGGAAACATCTACAGAAACAAAAACGCCCATTCGACTGGCATCAAAAGGTTATGCCGCATTGGGTGCGTCAGAGAAACTGGTACCTTATAGTTTTACGAGAAGATATCCAAGACCGAATGATGTTCTTGTTGAAATAAAATATTGTGGAGTATGTCATACAGACCTTCATTTTGTTCGCAATGATCATGGATTTACAACATTCCCTTTGGTACCCGGACATGAGATTGTCGGAATCGTAAAAGAAGTGGGTAACGAGGTTACGAAATTCAAAGTCGGAGATACAGTCGGAATTGGCTGTCTGGTCGACTCCTGCAAGGAATGCGAAAACTGCGATCAGGACCTCGAGCAATATTGCCTGAATGGCCCCAGCTTCACCTACTTCTCCCCTGAAAAACACGGGGACGGCATCATTCCCGGTGGTTATTCCAATCAGATTGTATGCGATGAAGATTTTGTTTTGAAAGTGGCAGATCACCTGCCGCTTGAGAAAGTAGCCCCGCTGCTTTGCGCAGGTATCACCACGTATTCGCCTCTTCGCCGGTGGAATGTCGGCAAAGGAAAGAAAGTAGGTATCGTGGGACTGGGAGGCCTTGGACATATGGGCGTAAAATTCGCCGTCGCCATGGGTGCGGAAGTAACCGTTCTAAGCACTTCTCCCAACAAAAAAGCAGATGCGGAAAAATTAGGTGCCCATAAATTCGTAGTCACAAAAGATGAAGAACAGGTAAAATCTGTTCAGCATTATTTTGATTTTATTTTGAATACGCTCGCCGCTGATCACGATTATAACTTTTATCTCGCTATGGTAAAGACGCAGGGAACCATGGCCTGTGTGGGGCTACCCCTGATTCCGGCGCAGATACCGGCAGCGAATCTTATATTTCATGGCAAAAGTGTCGCTGGTTCTCTGATCGGTGGTATTGCTGAAACCCAGGAAATGCTGGATTTTTGTGCAAAGCACAATATTACTTCCGACATTGAACTGATTGATATCAAGGATATCGATAAGGCATATGAGAGGATGGAAAAAAGTGACGTCAAATACCGGTTCGTAATAGATATCGCAACACTGGGTTAGGTTTATTTTCACCTAAGGAGGAATCGCTTCCCGAAAATGTAATCGGGAATTTTAAATAAAGAATGAGAAAGTGTCGACCAGTCAGGTTTCAGCTTTCTCATTCTTCATTTACAGTATGAAGGTATCCGGTTTACTATCAAACTGTAACTTCCACTTTTAAAAAAGTTGCCGGTATGGACGTTGTGTTTGTACCGGAGCTTTTATTTTGACTATTGAACAATGCTTCCAGTTCCTGCTGAAGTTCCAAAGACTTCCCATTCTTTTCCGCGGCTTCAAATGCATTCATAGTGGGTCCGTAATAATTTTTGAATGTATTCACCAATTCCGCAGGAGAATAAGAAGCATTAAAAACAAATGTATCCTTCTCGCAGGAAATGTTTTCCTTTTTCACACCTGCATGAACAAAGCGCTCCACTACATTATTTTCAAGACCCCATAACATCGGACTGACAAAGCCTTCCGGAGGAGGCGGCGTGTATGCAGAACTGATTTTTAATATCTGGGCGACTAAAGTCGGATCTCCCGGAATCCAGTTGCCCATGACTATTTTCCCGCCAGGTTTTGTAACTCTTACCATTTCTTTTGCGACTTCAAACGGTTTCGGCGCAAACATGGCCCCAAAGATGCTGACAACCAGATCAAAACTTTTATCACTCAGTTTATTAAGCGCCACGGCATCACCCTCCTGGAACTGACAATTTAAAAGTCCTTCAGCCTGTGCCCTTTTATTTCCGGCTTCCACGAGGTTACCTGCGATATCAACGCCGAGCACATTGGCACCGCGTTTTGCCTCGGGAATGGCCGTAGTGCCATCGCCACATCCAAGATCGAGAACATCAATGTTTTTGGTGATACCTAATTTTGCTACCAGTGTTTCGCCGCTCTCGCGCATGGTTTGAGCGATTTTGGTAAAGTCTCCTTTTTCCCAAAGTGCTTTGTTCGGATTCATATATTTCTATAATTTTTTATTACCACAAAGCTAACGGCAAAGAGATAGTTTTTAGTAACTGCAAAGTCCATTGATTTGACTAATCAGGTCAGCATGGTTGTCAGGTACCGTTCGTTTTGTACATACTGCCGTTGGGAGATTGCCGGTAGTTCTGAGGATGTTAGCCGGTGGAAAAGTTTAATTTGAGAAGTACAAAAAAGGCAACTGCCGATAAAAACACAATACAATTTGCGTAATCCGGATGAAATAATACATACCGTTAACAGCATGTATGGTAAAGCGGAAACTTCCCGGCTAAGTCTCGGGGATGAAAAAAAGGGAATTATCCGTGTAAACACTACGGCAGAAAAATGGTATATCGTTTTGAACGGCATGTTTTGTAATGTCAGTCACGATCTGCATTTTACCGCCGGAAGGAACACGCCGTTTATCATGATGTATTTTCAGTTAAAGGGCACGTCCACATTCGCCACCAGTACTCATATACGCGTCACCAGTCAGATGCACTCTCTCAATTATCTTCCTTCATTCAAATTCAATACTTCCGTAGGTAAGAATACGGTCGAAGAATTTTTTTGTGTAAAAGTATTTCCCGACCTGTTACTCCGGCAAATGCGGGATCAGGATGAAAATAATCCGCTGATTGATTTTTGCAAACGAAAAGACCCGTTCGTTACACTTGAAACTCCGCAGGTAATAAAACCGGAGATATACCAATGCATTCAGGACTACCTGAATTGCCCCTACCAGGGTGCGTTGGGTGCTGCCTATAAAGACAATATTATCCTGAATCTGTTTATTCACCAGCTGGCCAGTTTTACAGGAGCGGAAACAGAACCTGCCGATACCCATCCCCGGATCAGCCGGGCGGATATTGATTTACTGAACGACATCAAAAAGTATCTTGATCAGCATTATCTTGAAGTCGCATCACTGCAGCAGCTTACCCGTAAGTTTTTCATCAACAGTTTTAAGTTAAAGCATGGCTTTAAACAGCTCTTCCGTAATTCCGTCATGCGATATGTTGATGAGCATAAAATGAACTATGCCCGGAACAGGCTGCAGCAGGGCCGGATAGACGTAACGGATCTGGCAGATGAACTGGGATACAAACACTACAATAATTTCAGTACTGCCTTTAAGAAAAGATTTGGACAGTCTCCGTCAGCCCTGCAATACTGAACACCCGTCTGAGTCCAAAACAAAATACTCTTTGCATATATCAAACTCCTTTTTGCAGAACCAGTTCCGGCAAAACATGTCGTTTTTTTGTGTCATAAAATTTTACAATGACACAAAAAGTATTTACAACAAAATTCAACTACAGTATGCCAACCGAAGAACTCAAAAAAATAATGCCCGCCGTAGCACCCAAATTTTCAGCCATTCCGGGATGTTCCTGGAAAATATGGCTCATCAATGAAGACCTCCTTGAAGCCGGTGGTGTGTACCTGTTTGATTCGGCCAGATACCTGGAGCAGTTTATAAACAGTGATCTGTTTACCTCCGTAGCAAAGAATCCGGCATTCAGCAATTTGCAGACCGATACATTTGGTGTTTCGGAAACAGCCAGTTTAATAACCCATGCGCCGATGTTGAAAATGGAAGTGTAAGGATGACCGGAAAAGTCCTGTGAACAAAATCGCTAAGGGAAAACCCTTAGTGATGTTACGTTTTAAGATAATAGACGGCGACATACCGGAAGAACAAACTAATTGGGTTATATTCAAATAAAAAATGCTACAAATTGTTTTGTTGCTGGCTTTTGTAATTCCGGGCATACTGTTCTTTCTTTCCCAGCAGAAAATATTGCAGGTCATTCACCCGGAGAATCGGGAAATGTCTCCGGGATCGGTCTGGCTGCAATTCATTCCGCTCTTCGGCATGGTTTGGCAATTTATAGTCGTAACCCGCATTGCCCGTTCCGTTTCGAAAGAGATGATATCCAGAATGGGCGACTCCATTCTGGATCATTCCCAGATACAAATAAAGGGAACAGATGAGTCTCCAACATACACAATCGGCATAGCCTATTGCATATTAACTACGATTGGTGTTATAATCAATTACTCCATCAGTCAATATCCATCGTATCTGGCGTTCTTCGGAACTTTTTCTATTCTTTCAGGAATGGTTTGCTGGATCATTTATTGGGTCAGAATTGTCCGCACAAAAAACAAACTCGCCAGTTTATCGGGATTGGTGTCTGGAAACCAGAAATCCAGTCATGATATGCTTATCAATTAAGGTTCAGCAGCAATTCATCCAGCTTTTCCAGGGTTGCCATCATCCCCTGTTCCATGCCCATATTAATGACCTGTTCCAAATCTGAAAGTGATTTATACGTCACGGTTGTTTCCACTAAAGTATTTTTGCTCTTGTCCGTAAAAGCCACCAGCCAGTCTGCGCGGGGCAGATCTTTATTTATTTCACCCCCGGCATCGGAAAAAGCATCCAGCGCCGTATAGTAATCAATGGGTTTAATTTTCACATATTCCGTCAAACCCCAGTATTCTGTACCATTTGGCTCTACCATCGCATAGTGCCATTTTCCTCCCTCCCGGAAGTCCATGGATTTTGTTTTCGTTGTTAACGGTTTAGGAGCGAACCACCGGTCAAGTAGTTCACTTTTGGTGTAGCAGTCCCAAACGAGTTGCCTGCCGGCTAAAAACTCACGCCTGATGATGAGTTTATTTTTTTCCCTGTCTGCAATGAAATCAAACTGCACATTGTTTTTCATTTCTTTCGCTTTTTTATAGTTGATAATAGTTTGTCGAGCTGATCAAAGCGTTTCTCCCAAACCTTCCTGAATTGCTCCAGCCATTTGTCTATCTCTTTCATTTTATTAATTTCCAGCTGATAATGAATTTCCCTTCCCTGGTATTCCTGTTTCACCAGTTCACATTCGGTGAGTATTTTTAAATGCTTTGAAATCGCCTGTCTGGTTGTATCAAAGTGGGCGGCAATGGCATTCGGCGTCATGGATTGCACGGCGATCAGTGTGATGATCGCCCTTCGTGTCGGATCTGCGATAGCCTGAAATATATCTCTTCTCATAAAATGGTCATTTAACAGGTATCATTTATAAAAGAAACCGATCAGTTGCAAATATATATGCAACTGATCGGTTTCCAAAATTTATTTTATATCATTGAATCATCCGGCGAAATAGTCGTGCATTTCTTCTTTCGGTTGGAAGTTTACGTAAAGGCAATCAGTAATTATGTATTCTGGTGATCCAGCAGATAAATCTCCAGGCAATCTGCAGAGCAAAAAAACTGATCCCCCTCCGTTGGATGCGGGATGGCATTTTTGGGATCCAGTATCATCATACGGCATATGGGATCGACATAAAATGTCCTCCTGTCTTCCATGTATATTTCA
Source organism: uncultured Bacteroidota bacterium (assembly GCA_963759335.1). Classification (GTDB taxonomy): domain Bacteria; phylum Bacteroidota; class Bacteroidia; order Chitinophagales; family Chitinophagaceae; genus Puia. The sequence continues at coordinate 193,222 of CAVWYU010000009.1, read as the reverse complement.
AATACTTCCTTTTCTCTTTTGATATTCTTGAACAGGTGATTTCCTTTTGATACCGTAGTACATACCGATTTGTCGGACAAGGCATTCATAAATTCTTCAGAACACCAGTATGTTCCTGCATTTGCCTTGGAAGCGATCCGCGAAGTTGTATTGATCGTGGATCCAAAATAACTATTTCCCCTTTCCAGCACTTGTCCATAATGCAGTCCTCCATGCACCAGAAGAAAATTCTCTTCATCGGATGTGTTTTTCGCAATAACCAGGGCAGTGGCGAGCAAAAAATCGGGAGAGTCAGAGACAATCATGAGTTCGTCCCCCACGCGCTCATGGATCCTGCTGTCTCCCACCAGGCAATTTTCCACGATGGCAATGTATCGGTCGATGATATCTGCCGCTGCAACAGAACCGTGGGTTTCTGTAAGCGCCGTGTATCCCGACAGGTCTGCCATCAGAATGGCGATATTCTTTTCCATACCAAGTACTGTTTATCTTTCAAAACTACTCCACGAGTACAAACTCTCCAGGCTGCCATGTTTTATTAAACCAGGGGTCCAACGGACCATATAGGCGCAACAATGTATTCCATCCTTTTCCCGGAATTGTCTGTACCCAGTTATTTTCTTTTCCGGCCGGAGACTTTGGTCCGAAATAAACATCTACTGATCCATCGGTATTTTTTATCAGCCCCTTCGTCAGACTTCCCACGGCAGGAAATGGCTGATCCGTTTGTAACATCGAACGGGTCTCATTGTCGTAGGCGGTAAAAGACCAAAAATCTTTTGCAGGTGCATTGGGTGGTAAATGTATCTTATAATTTTTTCTGCCATCCAACGGTTCGCCTTTGGAATCTGTAAAACATCCTGCATATGCCGAACCTGTGCCCGGTGCCAGCTTCATGGACATAGCCGGTGTGATGCCTGTCGCATAAAAAAAGAAAAAAGTCTGTGCGTCGAGCAATCGTGAGCCGTTTTCTTCGAACTGATAGCTGCCACCGATAAATGGAGAACACCATCCGCTGTTTGGATAAATAAAAGCGGCTTTGTCCCGGTTTTTAAATGCGATGGCTCTTGAAGTCGCATCACCAACGGCAGCTGCGTCGGTTAATATTTTTTTCATGCGGTCATCCGGCGAGAATGTTTTACCCTTTTGAATACCAATTGAAGCGTACACACCCAGCAAATCGGGATCCATCACATCCACAGGTTCTGCCTGGATTACATGATCGATGTATTCAAAGGCTGTATAATCTGAAGGCCCGATCGTATTGAATGATTTACCGGAAATATTTACAAAGTTCATAGCAGGGGGATTCGCTGCCTGGCTGAGTGTATAAACCTTCAGATTCTTTTTTACGTTATCTACACCGGGAACCGGATTTCCATCTTTTAAGAATGTACGGAAAAACATCAGGTGGCCATACGTGCGGCATTTTACGACAAAATAGCCGGCTGGAATATCACCCTTGTAACCGGGTGGCAGTAATAAATATTTGCCGCCCTTCCCTTTATCCGGTCCGGTGAATCCAATATCTGTATCCCATTTGAATAAGGCGTCATCGATCGGACCCAGTACGGCTGAGGGGATTTCCAAAACGAGGGGCCCGTTTTTCAGATCAAGGCAAACAATGGTATAAGGTGTTGATGTATTACCCGTTAAAAACAGGGATCTGGAATCCAGCAATTGCTCGGTTATTAGAACCGTTTGATTCGCGGGGCCAAAATTCGCAACAGCTCTCCGTACTGCTTCCACGGAAACCATGGCGATGCCATTGAGGTATGATTGCGTACCCCTTTGAAAATCCAGGTTGTCATATAATTTAGTAACTGTTTCATTATCCGGAAACCCATCGGTAAACTTCAGCGTTCCGATTTTAGATTCTACTTTTTCGGGAGTTACAATGGACGAAGGAATTTCAGTGGTCATTTTATACTTCTCCTGGCCAAAAACAGAAGCGGATATGAATATAAAAAGGGCGGGCATTGCAAATAAAGACCTGACTTCTCTGTAGATCATAAACAGTAGCGTTTTCTTGAATGATCAAGGTAGACTATTAGGTGCTCCAATATTCTGTTTACTCATTCTGTAAACGGCATTTAACGGTAAAACAAACCGCGGTTTATACCGGTGCAATCACGATCATCAGCAGCATCGAATGGACGGCATGATTATTTAACATACAAACGGCAGCGTTTTGCTTCCCGAAATTCGGGATAACATATGTTAAAAATCACTAATTTGCGTACCATTATTGGAAGACGGGGAAACCCGGCATCCAACCCGTGAAAATGATCGCCCCTGAAAATAATTGCCATGTCAAAAAGTTTTCGATTGCATTTACGCCATGTCGGCGCCTGGCTCATTATTCCATTATTTTCCCTCCTGTTCATTTCCTGCAACCGGAATCATTTGCATCCAAAAGACAGCACCCTTTCGGTGGTGGCTCCATTATACACGACCCTTCCAAAGGGATACATTTCACTCACTTATGATGATGGCCCGGGCCCGGGAACGCTGGACCTGGCGAAATGGCTTCACAGTGAAAATATTTGTGCCACTTTTTTTGTAGTCGGAGATTCTGATCCGGGCGGCGGGTACATGCATTATCCCATATTAGACAGCCTCAGATATTATGGGCAGCGAATAGGCAACCACACGTTCAACCACAGGGATCTGAAGACCCTTTCCTGTGAGGACCGGGTGTATCAAATTAAACAGAATCAGTCGTTTATTGATCCGGTGACGAATAATAATCTGTGTTATTTCACGCCACCCTGGTTCAGCTGGTCGTGGCCGATAGCGCAGTGTATATTAACTGATCCGGAATTAAATCAAATGAGGGGTCCTATCGGGATGACATTCGATACACATGATTATTTGTACCGGGAAAGCGGGACGGCCAATGTGTGCGCGAATAGTTTTCTCAGCGATTCCGCTAATACCATAAAGTTTGGAAAGGGCGCCGGCGGTATCATTAAGATGCATGATTTTAATTCTTATGCAGATCAGGATTTTGCCCTGCAGGAAACGAAGATCATTGTGCAGTTTTTAAAGGCCAGTGGTTATGCGTTCGTTTCACCTACGCTTGAATTCTCACCCACTAAAATGAATCTCGTCCAGCCTGGTGAATTTTCTGATAAACAAACCTGGGAAAACAAATATTTCCGCTCGCTTCGGCTGGCGGATGTAAATGGAGACGGGAAAGCGGACATCATCATTCGCAATGCCGGTGGTGTACACGTTGCGTTATCAACCGGACTCGGATTCACCCATGAACATGTATGGAGCAGCGAGTTTTCGGATCTGAAAGGCTGGGATGCACCGGAGTATAACGCGACTGTCCGGTGGGCAGATGTAAATGGCGATCATAAGGCGGATCTTATTACCAGGAGCCACGGTGGTATACGTGTAGCACTGAGTACGGGAAATGATTTTGCGCAATCAACGCTCTGGACAAATTGTTATTCCGATGATTCAATACAATGGAAAACCGTGGCGGGTTATGCAGAAACCATTTGCACGGCAGATGTAAATGGTGATGGACTCGCAGATATTGTCGCGAGAGGGCCCCGCGGTATGTATGTGAGTTTATCTACCTCCACTTCATTCATGCGTCCATGCATATGGTCCACTGAATTCTCAGATCAGGGTGCGATTGCATGGAAGGAAGAAAAATACAGCTCGACTTTTCAACTGGCAGACGTAAATGGCGATGGACTGGCTGATCTGATCGCAAGAGGTCCCAAAGGGATACTGGTCAGTTTATCAAACGGGAATGGATTTCGGCCTTCCTCTTTATGGACTTCTTCATTTTCCGATGCCAGCGGATGGGGATATAACGAAAGTTACTATGGTGCGATACGTCTCGGTGATGTGAACGGCGACGGAAAAGCGGATGTCATTGCCAGAGCAAAGGATGGCATACACGTTTTGTTATCCAACGGACAAACTTTTCTGAAAGAAATAATCTGGTGCAAAGCGGAATTTATGAACCGCGCGGGGTTTAATTCTCCCTATTACAGTACCACATTACAATGTGCTGATATCAATGGTGACCAGCGTTGCGATTTTATTTTACGCTCCAGAGAGGGCATAGGCGGTGCTGTTGCTCCCTAACCTGATTTCCACCTGCCACCTCCTATTTACAATTGTTTTTTGTTTCTCTCCGATTATTTGGTAGTTTTCTGATCTGAATTTTCAATCCCCACCCTACACAAACGAATGTTCGCCTTTACGGCTTGAAAATTGTAATTATTCATTCAAAACAATACAAAATGAAAAAAACGCCTCTAGTCTTTATAGTGGCTTTGCTATTTGCCTGTAATAACGGTCCCGCTAAAGAAGAACAAAAAGCTGATACAACGACGGCGGTTGCTCCGGCTCCCGCAGAAATGAAACCGGCATTTGTTCCCTTCAAAGTAGTCGTCGTGCAGCATAAAGTGAAGAATTTCGGAAAAGCGGAAACAGAATATTTTGGCCGCGATTCTTTGCGTACAACATACGGCATCACTCATTATGTGATTGGCCGTGATGTAAAAGATTCCAACACCGTTTTTGTTATTGATAAGATACAGGATGTAGAAAAAGCAAAAGCTTTTTATGCATTGCCCGGTGCAAAAGAAACGATGAAGAAAGCAGGCGTGATGACTCCTTCCGGATTTACATATGCAGAATTCGTGACCGGCAACGACAATCCCGTGCAGTTCCTGGACGGTATGGCCGTCACACATCATGTAAAAGATTTCGACGCCTGGAAGAAAGTTTTTGATGCGGAAGGTGATTCTGTAAGAATGACCTACGGAATGATCACACGGGGTGTGGCGCGTAATCTAAACGATTCCAACACCGTCTCTATATTTTTCGAGATCAGTGATATGGCAAAGGCGAAAGCCAGAACCTCCAGTCCTGAACTGAAGAAATTAATGACAGATGCCGGTGTGGACAGTCCTCCGACTGTTCGCTGGTATAGACTCATCAAATAAGCTTAAAGCGTAAGGCGTAAAGCGTAAAGCATGTAGTTTCGGTCTCTCAGTCTATGTTCAAGTGTAACTATACTTAGAAACTGATTAAACTTGCTTTACGCTTTACGCCTTACGCTTTACGCTTGATACGCTTAACGCTTTCTTATTCTCCTCTTTGAATCCAAACACAAACAAAATCGTTACTATGGTGGCGAAGAGTAATGGAATGATCCAGAAATGCTGCCATTGCTGAAGGGATGAGCCATTGCCCATGATACTATTGAAGATCCAGCCGGCGGCCAGTGTACCCAGGCCCTGCCCTACACCATAAGAAACCAGCACAAAAAGTCCCTGAGCCTGCGCGCGGATTTCGGGTGTGGCTTTTTTATCGATATAAATTTGTCCGGCTACATATACAAAATCATAACAGCATCCATGTAATATAATGCCCGCCATGATCATCCATCCAATGGCATCCGGTGCGGCCCAGGCAAATAATGCATAACGGCAGACCCAGGCCAGCATGCCAGTAAGCAAAACCCATTTGAGACCAAACCTTGCAAAGAACCAGGGAAGTATCAGCAAAAAAAGAATCTCGGACATCTGTCCGAATGTCATTTTGAATGCAGGATTTGTAATATGTGCGGATTGCAGAAATACCGGTACATAAGAAAAATAAGCCGCAAAGGGAACACTGATCAGCAGCAGACTGATGATGAAAACGATAAAGGGCCCTGATTTCAATTTTGCAAAAGCATCCATTCCAATCACATCCCGGAAAGACATTTTCTTCCCCGCACCGGCCGGTGGAATATGCGGCAATGTAAAACAATACAAACCCATGAGCAGTCCGCCGATCCCCGAAATGCGCATAGGCATGGCTGTGGCATCGCCCTGCAGCAGCTTACTCACCAGGAAACCGGCAGCGATCCATCCGAGGGTCCCGAACAAACGGATGACCGGAAATTGCTTTTCACGGTTATCCAGCAGGTGGAATGCCGTTGCTGCCGCGAGGTTTACAGTGGGCATATAACAGAGCATGTGCAACAAAAGAAATCCGAGAAATAAAGGGGCTGATATAAAACTTCCTTCTGCGAAGAAGGGTGCGCAAAAAACAAAGATGCCACTCAGGATATGCATCCATCCAAGTACTTTCTGTACCGGATAAAAACGATCGGCAATCATGCCGAGAAAAAACGGAGAAACGATGGCGCCGGTGGCGCTGGTCATATAAGCCAGATAGATTACGTTGCCCATGCCATGGCTCTTCATGTAGTTACCACCCGTGGCATACCAGGCACCCCAGATAAAGAATTGCAAAAACATCATGATGCTGAGGCGGGTCTTCGCGTATCGAAGCATGGGTTGTCGTATGGATGAGTGGGTTAAGCCAGCACGGCCTGCTGCACGATCTGTTTCATGTACTGCAGCGAAATTCGTGTGGCATGATCCACTTCTTCGATGCCCGCCAGCTGATGATTTCTGATCACCGGCAAACAATATTCTGATGTGAGATAACCTTTATATCCGGAATGGTACAGCGCTTCAATAAAAGCCTGATAATTGATCAGATCGCCGGTAGACGGTGAAGGATCCTGTACAATCTCGCCATTTTTTTTCTGGCTGAAATTCCAGGCCCCATAATGTGAGTGTACAATATTTCCCTGGCATTTCTCAACTGCTTCACGCATATATTCATCACTCTGCCGTTCGTAAAACAACGGCGCGTCAATACAAAGCTTTACGTTGTTGCAGTTAATTTCCTGCATCATGGTCAGCGTATCCTCATATCCCTTCGACAACACCGGTGCATGATTCTGTAATGCGAGTTCAATACCCATATCAGCGGCCATACCGGCCACTTCACGGATACCTTCCACACAATGGTTCCATTTGCGAAGTTCGGCAGGCCATAAACGTTTGTAGTAATTGCCTCTTTCGAACTGCCCGTACAAGGCGATATCTTCTTCATCATTGATCAGACCGGGCCAGGCGGCAAACACTTTCACCAGATTTACACCCAGGTCCCTGGCCATTTCCAGCACGTAACGCATCATGGCCAGATTGTTTTCCCTTTCTTCCATATGCTTCCCCGCAAAATTCGACATGCTTTCAACCGCACACAATACGATCCCCTGATCAGCGGCGAGATTTTTTATACGGGTCCGCTCCGCTTTGTTCAAATCGAGCGGTGAAGCAACGGGTCGTTTGGTTTCAATAGCCAGTGCGTCAAAACCAAGTTCTTTGGCACGGTGGATCTGTTCTTCCAGTGACAGGGCTCTTCCCTTGTAAAACAATCCACCATATGTTACGGTTAATAAGGCAAATTTCATATCGTTTGCATTCGTGATTCTTACTGTAATATAATAATTTTTTCGCTCCGGATGGTGAGCCTTTACGTATGCTGATTCATCTGTTTACAGTCTCAGCGTTCATTTGATTTCCGGATCACTTTTATAATGAGAATGATCATTCCGGTGGCTATAAATAACATAGCGGGTAATCTGGTGGATGAGACGGGTGATGGCTTTTTGTAATGAAAGGCGCCTACCAGATTCAAAATACCCAAAATGATAAATCCGAATGCGACGACTGTACCCAGACTGGTTGATCTTTGCTTCTCGTTCATTGTTGGATGTTTTGCATTGAATGAAGGAGAAAATTAGAATTTTCTTTTGATTAAGTGTTCCTGAAAACAGGAGATGACTCAGAGAACTGTTACCTGCCCGTAAAGAGGGTCACAGAACGCTGGTAAACTTCATGAAATTTTATTTGAATAAAATAAGAACAAGACCGATATAAAATATTAAATATCAGTGTGTTATAGCTAATAAAATCATTAGGACTCAGCATGCAATAAATCGGCTTTCCGGTTGTTTTATACGTAACAGCTGACTATTTTGTATGGTCAATGTTCAAATAAAATCCAATGAAAACCCGACTACGGAAAATCATCTTCCGGTTCCTGATCCTGCCCCTCACTATCCTGATCTTACTGGTATTTGCGGCAACCGCCGTTTTATATTATCAGCAACAACGTCTTGTAAAAATTGCAGTCAGCGAATTAAATAAACAGCTACCCGGTGAACTCATCGTGGGTGGCAGTAATATTTCTGTATTTCAAAACTACCCTTACATATCCATCGCCGTCAAAAATGTGCGTTTTTTTGCCGGCAAAGACACAACAGACAAAACCATATTTGAAGCAGAAAAAATATATGTGGGTTTCAACCTGACGGATATTCTGAATCAGCAATATCACGCCAAAGTGATCCTCCTGAAAAATGGCTGTATTGATATCGTAAAAGATCATGGCAGACTAAATCTGATGGATGCTCTCCGCTTCAATCAGGATACCGCAACCATCGACACTACAAAAGCTCTCGACCTGGTACTGAAGAAACTGGTTTTAAAAAATATGGATATTTCTTTTCTCGACAAACAGAGTCTTGAACAGGTTCATTCGCATATTGACAGGATACAGTCTTCCTTCCGGAGCGACAGTCTTCAGCTGGATGCCGATCTGCAGGGGAACATACTGGTTGATTATCTCTGGCCCGGTGATAGTTCGCTGCTGCGGCATAAACATCTTGAAACAGAAATCAAATTATCATACAATAAAGCGAAGGGGATGCTGGCACTGCAACAGGGCAAACTGAAACTGGAAGATGCCATGTTCAACATCACAGGTACTGCTGACCTTTTACACGACAATCTGGTCGATCTGAAATTCTCCGGTGACAAAACAGATTTCAGACAGTTGTTTGCCTTTGCACCTGAAAATCTGGCCAGGGAGTTGAAACACTTTAAATACGACGGGCACCTGGACTTTACAGGAACCGTAAAAGGAAAATTGCAAAACGGAAAGATCCCGCGTATCGACATTTCTTTCTCGTGTAAAAACGGCTGGCTTCACAATACCGATTCCAAACGGAAACTGGATTCCCTGGCTTTTAAAGGATACTATACCAATGGCGCCAGACAATCATTACAGACTTCGGAGCTGCGCCTGCTCGATTTCAATGCGCGGCCTGACAAGGGTATTTTCAAAGGCAACCTCGTTCTCCGCGATTTTACAAATCCGAAAATATCCATGCGGGTCAATTCAGAACTGGAGCTTGAGTTTATCGGCGGCTTCCTGGGCATCAAAGATCTGCAGCGCATCACGGGTCATATCAGTCTGAAAATGGACTTTAAGGAACTGGTAGATATCAGTCTGCCGGAGCAAACGATCGACAAACTCACGGGTGGCATACAAAGTGAATTAACAGTCACGAACCTGAGTTTCCGTATTCCATCGTATCCATACATCATTGAACATCTCGACGCCCATGCGAATATGAAAAACGGATTTGTGAAACTGGATACGCTGTCGTTTCGTGCGGGCCAGTCTGATTTTCATATGAACGGTTCGCTGAGCAATCTGCCTGCTATCTTTCATAAACAGCAGGAACCGATTACGCTCACCGTAAACGCGGGTAGTAATAAAATCGTGCTGAAAGAATTGTTTGCATTTGATTCGGCGAGAAGTGCGAAAGCCAAAGAAGAAATCAACGGATTTAATATCGGGCTCTCGCTGGAGACCTCGGTGAATGAGTTGCTTCATCCCAATCCCCTTCCAAGAGGAAAATTTACCATCGATCATTTAAGCATTGCTTTTAAGAAATATCCGCATGTTTTTCATGATTTTGGTGCCGAACTGACAATCAGTGATACGTCATTGCGGCTCCATAATTTCAACGGGCGTGTTGACAGCAGTGATCTTCGCCTGAGCGGGCGTGTAAATAATTATGCGCTCTGGTTCGACAAAGTAAAGAAGGGCAAAACGATGATTGCATTTGATCTGAAATCGCAGCGTCTTGCTTTGTATGAACTGCTGGGCAGACGAAGCCGGAAGTATGTTCCCAAAGAATATGTTCATGAGATATTCAACAATGTATGGTTACGATCAAAAGTGGAGCTGAAATATGATTCTGTTTTCAAATTTGCCAATATAAAAATCGCCAATGTATCCGGCGAACTGACCAGTCATCCGTACCGCCTGGATAGTATTCACGGTAATATAAAATTCAATACCGGGAATTTTGTAAAGATCGATACGCTGCAGGGCAAAATCGGTAATACGGACTTTAATATCAGCATGCGGTTGTATACCGGAAAAGACACCGCTAAAAGCAGGAAGGAAAACTACCTGCAGTTTTCTTCCCGTTTTCTGGATGTAAATCAGTTGACGAATTATGTGATGACTGCGGCAGATGAAATGGATAATCCGCCGGTGGACAGTACGAACGTTGCCGCGACGGCTTCAGGCGCCAGCCATGAGAATGGATTCAACATATTCAGCATCCCCTTTATTAATTTCAATGCATCTGTCGACATCGGCAGAATCAAATACCGGCACCTGGGGTTAAAGAATTTCTCCACCAAACTACGAATGACGGCCAACCAGCAATTGTACCTGGATACTTTTGCCATTGAATTAGCGGGTGGGAAAATCGGCGCAAGGGCGCATTTAAATGGATCGGATCCGAATAAAATATACCTGAAAAGCAGGATCCGGGTAGAAGATGTGAATCTGGAAAAGATGATGCTGAAACTGGATTACCTGGGGCAGGATTATGTAATCAACAAAAACATCAAAGGACGGCTTACCGGACAAGTGAAATGTTATGTGCAAATTCACCCCGACTTCACACCCATTATGGATCAGTCGGAAGCGCAGATTGATGTAAATATTTATGATGGTGAGCTGGATAATTTTATGCCCATACAGGCCATGTCATCTTATTTCAGTGATAAAAACCTGAACATGGTCAGGTTTGACACGTTGCGGAATAAACTATCGTTTAAAAATAATGTCCTGTCCATTCCGTCCATGAATATTAATTCTTCGCTGGGTTTTCTCGAGATCTCGGGCAATCAGGCGATGGATAAACATATGGAATATTATCTCCGCATTCCGCTGAAAATGGTGACACAGGTTGCCTTTAAAAAACTTTTTGGTAAAAAACAGGAAGAAGTGAATCCCGATCAGATAGATGCCATTCAATACCGTGACAAGGATAAAAAAATACATTTTATAAATCTGAAAATCACCGGCACACCGGACGATTACAAAATGGGATTGGGCAAATCAAAATAATTTTTGTTTTACCTATCTTGCGCGTTCTAATTTTCGAATATGAAGATGATCCCGCGCCTGTTTCTTTTTGCTATTCTTTCGGCCTCTGCCGGTTTTCTGTATGCCCAGCATGAAATGGTGGACACCGCTGTATTCCAAAGGATACGGACTGCCGAACTGAACAGCTCCCAGATCCCGGAGATTGCTTTTAATCTGACGGATGTTTCGGGTTCAAGACTCACCAATTCCCCGGGTTTTAAAAGAGCGGGAACCTGGGCGATCGAATCCATGAAGAAATGGGGACTTCAGAATGCTGCATTTGAACCCTGGGGTGAATACGGCCGCGGCTGGGACGTAGAAGAATTTAATATCTCCCTGAGAGCGCCTTATACCGGATATATCATTGGTTATCCACTTCCATGGAGTTCAAATACGAATGGCGAAATTCACGGACCTGTGTTTGAAATGTCAGATGTTCATCTGATAGATTCTGCCTGGATGGAGAAACACAAAGAAGAAATCAGGGGAAAGATTATTTTTCTTACGAATCCGGGCACAAAACATGAAGATGATTTTAAACCGTTTTCAACAAGATATACTGACAGTGAGCTGGTACATATTCCCAATACCTATGTTTATACGCATAAAGAAATTGCATTCTATATACCCTTTATAAAACGTGCCGCCGACGGAAAACTGAAACTAAAAGAATTTGGCGCGCTGGCCGTTATCGGATCCAGGGGCAATTATCGCGACGGTACCGTTTTTGTACAAAACTCCGACGGATTCAGAACGAACAGTCCGGTTCTGCTACCTGAAGCGGCTATTTCTGTAGAAGATGGTAATAAGATCAAACGTCTGCTCGCTTCCGGCCGGCCAGTGGAAATTGCGCTCAATATCAAAGGCAAATTTTATGGTGATGATACAAAGGGATATAATGTGGTTGCCGAAATACCCGGTACAGATCCTGTATTGAAAGATCAGATCGTGATGCTCGGCGGACACCTGGATTCCTGGAATGCAGCGACGGGCGCGACCGATAATGCAGCCGGATCCGCCATCATGCTCGAAGTGGTCCGCCTGCTGGATTCTTTGCACTTAAAACCAAAACGTACCATCCGTATTGCCCTGTGGAGTGGCGAGGAACAGGGTGTGTATGGATCCTATAATTATGTAAAAAATCATTTCGGAAATGGTGAAACGGGTGTTTTAAAACCCGAGCAGGCCAAAGTGTCTGTCTACTTTAATCTGGATGATGGTTGCGGCAAGATCAGGGGCGTATTCGCCGACGGAGATACTGCTATCAAACCCATATTTGAACAGTGGCTGGTTCCTTTTCACGATCTCGGCGCACAGACCGTATCATTGAACAGTTCGGGTTCCACGGATCACGTTTCATTTGAGTGGGCCGGCATTCCCGGTTTTCAATTTATACAGGATCCGCTCGATTACGAACCCAAAACACATCATACGAATATGGATACCTATGATTATCTCCAGATGGATGACATGAAACAGGCCGCTATTATCGTTGCCGCATTTGTATATCAGGCGAGTATCAGACCTGATCTCCTGCCACGCAAGACACTGGTGAAGGATGTGTTTCCGTTTGAAGGACTTTAACAAGTATGGAAGTATGGAAGAATGGAAGTATGGAAGTGAGTGGTTTAGTTTTTTAGTGTTTTAGTTTTCTACTATTACTATCAGCGTTTCAGAACATTTTGCGATATACAACAAATCCGGAGTTGTCTGCTACTTTATCATATAGCATCATGGCCGTTGCGTTCGTATTATGCGTGAGCCAGTATACACGGCTGGAGCCGGCAGCCTGTGCACGTTCATAAACTCCCTGGATTAAAGCTCTCCCTATTCCCCTACCCCTTATGGCACTGTCGGTAAAAAGATCCTGCAGGTAACAAACGGGTTTGATCTGAGTCGTGCTTCGGTGGAACAGATAATGCGTCAGTCCGGCGAGCTTTCCATCGATTTCAGCAACCAGCGCAAACACCGGTTCAGATTCATCAAAAAAACGATCCCAAGTTGTCCGGGTGATTTCTTCCGGGAGCGCCGTTACACCGGATCTTCCGTAAAAGGTATTGTAACCATCCCATAAGGGTAACCATTGATCATAGTCATGCAGGGCAACCGGACGGATAATCAGATTCATCATTATTATTTTGACTTCGTTTACTAATTTTATTCTCCATCGAAAATAAAGAAAAAGAAAGTTATCGGGCTCCGGTGATTACCTTAACATGAATTCATGAAAATCAACTTTCCTATGCAATCGAAGGCTTTACTGTTTTTAGCCGCATTTATTTTCGGTTTGTCGCCCGTATTAAAAAGCCAGGGTTTTTTAAAAGCGGATGGCCAGCGAATCCTAAACGGAAATGGTGATAATATCCTGCTTCGCGGAATTGGTCTGGGCGGATGGATGTTACAGGAGGGTTATATGCTCCATGTGAATAAAGAAGGACAGCAATACAGAATAAAAGAACGCATCGCATCATTAATAGGTGAAGAAGAAACAGCAGCATTTTATAAGGCCTGGCTGACAAATCATACCACGAAAACAGACATTGATTCCCTGCATGCCTGGGGTTTTAACTCTGTGCGTTTACCCATGCATTACAATCTGTTTACACTACCCGTCGATCGGGAACCGGAAGCCGGAAAAAATACATGGTTGTCCATTGGATTTGCGCTGACGGATAGTCTGGTGTCGTGGTGTAAATCCAATCACATGTATGTGATACTTGATTTACATGCAGCGCCGGGTGGTCAGGGAAATGATCTCAATATTTCCGACCGCGATCCAACCAAACCTTCTTTATGGCAGAGTGAGGCAAACAGGCAAAAGACAGTGGCATTATGGCAAAAGATTGCCGCCCGTTATGCCAGTGAACCAACCGTTGGAGGGTATGATATTCTGAATGAGCCCAACTGGGGTTTTGAAGATTCGTTGCACGACCGCAATGGCCTGAAGGAAGAAAAAAATATTCAGCTGAAACAATTGCTGGAAGATATTACGCATGCAATCCGGGCAGTGGATAAAAATCATATCATCATCATTGAAGGAAATGGCTGGGGCAATAATTACAAAGGCATGCTGGGTCCCTGGGATAACAATATGGTGTTGAGTTTCCATAAATACTGGAATCTGAATGACCAGCAGTCCGTTCAGCATATTGTAAACTTCCGCAGTCAGTATAATATACCGGTATGGATTGGCGAGACGGGAGAAAATTCAAACACCTGGTTCACAGAAGCGATCCGGTTATTTGAGAAAAATAATATGGGCTGGTGCTGGTGGCCACTGAAAAAACTTGGTAACAACAATCCTCTTCAGGTCAGATCCAATCCTGGCTATGATTCTCTGGCTGACTACTGGAACGGGAAATCACCAGCGCCACCTGCTCATGTGTATAATGCGCTCATGAAACTGGCGGAACAGACAAAATGTGAAAATAATATTGTGCATCGCGATGTCGTCGATGCGATGATCAGACAACCTTTCAGTAAAGACGCGATTCCGTTTAAGGCAAATAAAATATCCAATGGAACGGTTATGTATGCGGTGGACTATGACCTGGGTGTGAACGGAGCGGCTTATTATGATCTGGATACCGCCAACTACCGGATATCGACGGGCAGGGAAAGTATGGGCAACCGGGGAAGAACGTACAGAAATGACGGGGTTGATATTTATGAAGATTCCATTCAGAAAGGAAGTTTTTATGTCGGTCATACCGAAGACGGAGAATGGTTGCAGTATACGATGGATGTTTTGGAAGAGGGTAAGTATGATCTGAACATAGCTGTGTCAGCAGGAAATGGTGGCGCTCTAAAAATAAGTACAGGTGCGGGTCAGGACGAACAGACGATCACAATTCCTGCCACGCAGATCCGGGATCAGATTATTGTGAAAGGTTTTCTTTTGAAAAAAGGAATCGTTCGTCTGCGTATTGTGATCATCAAAGGGGGATTTAACTTAAAAACCATTACATTTTCAAAATCATAACTGAAATTAAGAACGATGGTCATGATGAAAGCACACAGGGTTTATGCTCCTTCCTATATCCATCCAGTTTTTATTCACGTCCAATGAGCCCATGCGCTTTCAGTTATTGTGCTATTTCTTTAACCTTTCATTTACCATATTTACATACAGCCTCCTGTTGCGCTTTGTCTTTTCAAAAAAGCATCTTTTTTCAAGCATAAAGGACAAACAAAAAATAGAAAAATTAAAGACGAAGTCTTATCGTCAGTTTTTTGTTTTTCTGGTCACGACCATCCTGATTGCGATTAACATCAGCTTTTTCTATATCGGTTTCTTAATTTATCCTGCCCAGAAGATTTACCTGAACATAAAAAACCGGATTCAGAAACGAAAGGCAGCGGCCGTGCACAGCAATTAATTCTCCGGCAGCCGGCTGTTTAAACTTTTGATAAAAGAAATAATATCATCCTGTTCTTTCCGTGAAAGTGAGAGGCTGTCAAAGGGTAAGGTCTGGTTCTCCAGTTTTATGCCCAGACCGGTTCCCCCACCCTTGTTGTAAAAATCCATAACCTGTTCCAGCGTATTGAAAACGCCGTTATGCATATAGGGAGGGGTCAGTGCTGCGTTTCGTACGGTTGATGTTTTGAATGCATGTTTAAAAGATTCGACTTTAATAACAGCGTATCTGCCTAAATCCGGATCAATCATATTTTCTTTCATGGAAACCGGTACACCAATGACTTCGGCCTCAATACGTGCGAACCTCGGTGGAAAAGTTCCATTGAACAACGGCATATAATGACAGGTAGCACATTTTGCCTTGCCCATGAAAAGATTAAACCCATTGATTTCGTTAGCATTCAACCTGGATTTGTCACCCCTCATATATTCATCAAAACGGCTATTGAGGAACACAAGGCTCCTGATATAGGATCCGATCGCGTTCATCACTTCAAAAGTGTCTATTCGTGTGGAATCTTCATAGGGGAAAGCTTTCAGAAACATTTTTCGGTATTTCTGATCCATCCAGAGACGTTTCACGGACATCACCATCGATCCGTGCATTTCCTTGGTGCTCTGCACCACACTGACAGACTGGTCTTCCAGGGTATTCACCCGCAGATCATAAAATAAGGCCGGCTGCAATGCTGCATTGATCAGGGTGGGCGTATTTCTCTCCAGCAATTCATCCTGACCGATGATGGTATTTTTCGGCAGACCGTCTGTAAATGCCTGTCCCGGATGGTGACAGGACTGACAACTTCTTTTTCCGGAACCTGAAAGCACCGGATCAGAAAATAATATGCGGCCGAGTACTACTTTTTCATTTGAAATAAATGACGAATGATCTGGCGCATAGGCATTCACGTTGAAAGCATTGGTATCAAACAGCGTTTTCGCATCCTGGTTTAATAACCGGTTATAACGGATAACATGAATGTTTAATTTTATTTCAAGATCGGAGATATTTTCTGTTACCGGATTTGCATGTGCCGTAATGAATTCCATCCTGTTGAACTGATCAAATGCAGGATGGTCCGACAGGTAATGAGTGGCCCGGTTCAATGTCCCCGCTAATTTTCCCGAATCCGTCTTATTTTCATAATGAACCAGCGCCTGCTGAACACCCGCCAGTGCAACGGCAGATTCCTGCATACTTTTTTTTGTAAGGGGATTATCAAAGCCCGTAATTCCCAGCGTTTCGATTCTGAAGACTTCCAGTTTTGCAGCATCAAACACCTGCCAGTTAAGAATGTCAATATTTTTAAATCGTATCCTGTACCGTTCACAGCCTTCCTGTAACACAGCGATCTGTTTTAAAAGTTCACGTTTGTGTGTGGTGTCGTAAACAGGAAACAGCAGGCCCTCGATGATCTGCAGACCGGAAGGTTCAAAAACCTGTCCGGATATTTCTACCTCCTGTACCGGAGGTCCATTTACGGCTTTTGCGGTGAGGGGCTCAAAATACTCGGCCGCCCATTCAAATTTTTTATATGACAGTCTGCACTGAAGAAATGCCTGCTGTACGGTGGTTTGATCAGCAGCAGATGCTGATTCTGCATATTTTTTCAGAAGGCTGCAGGCGGATGAGAAGCTGTCTATTTGTGTCAGCAGTGTTTTAGCAATTTCTTTCTCCGGCACGATTGCTTTTTCCTGGCAGGATACGGAGATAAAACAACTGATCAGTACCAGCAAAACAAAAAGCTGAATATATTTCTTCATTAGACGAATACGAGAGACTAAGATACAATCATCGGGATCATTCTGAGAATCCGGATGAGATAAGATTATAAAAATGTGAAGGAGCGACTCTTACGAGCCGCCCCTTCAACAAGTTGGCAGTTGCTAATTATTTATGGACTGTGGAAAAACTATTAAAATCAAATGCATTATCAAATGGATTCGCATTTCTGTCCCTATCCGCCAGGGGACTCAGATGCCATCTCTTTTCGATAAAGGATAAAATGCTAACAGTTTCATATTGGGTATGATCAACATAACCTCTTCTTGCAAACGGCGAGATAATAATTCCGGGCACACGTGTTCCGGGTCCCCATTTCGTATCGATGACCGGTGGTGCCACATGATCCCAGAATCCTCCGTTTTCGTCATAGGTAATTATGATTACGGCATCGTCTCCGTTCGGTCCGTTGAGTACATCATTTACCAGTTCTACGGTATGACTTTCTCCTGCTTCCACATCGGAATATCCCGGATGTTCGTTATTTATACCCAGGGGCTTTACAAAGGAAACAGCAGGAAGCGTCCCGTTTTTAGCAGCTGCAATAAAAGCGGTTTCATCCTTCAAATGATCGGCTTTTGCTTTTGTTCCGTCCGCATAATTTGCAAAATAGATAAACGGCTGGTGATGAAATTGAAAAGTAGGATCGGGTTTTCCTGCCAGTGCGCTGTCCCAGCCACCCGCATACCATGCCCATGAAATATTTTTATCACTTAATCTGTCTCCAATGGTAGGAAGTGTTTGGTTTGGAACCAGCGTGTTGGCGGCGGCTGTGGATGGATGTGGAGCATTCACAGAAAAGCTTGTATTCACCACATACCCATCGGGCGTTACTGCGCCGTCTTTTATCAGTTTACCTGAAGCATCAAGCACCGCAATGGAAGTGGTCGGCGCATTTGGGAATACGGGACTGGCCGACGCGATAAACCAAATATGATTTAAAAATGATCCGCCAAATGCACTGTGGTAAAAATTATCGCAGAGTGTATATTTCTGTGCCAGTTCTAACAAGGGCAACAAACTTGTTTTATAATAACCCTGCGACAATCCGGCAGAGGTATTATATAAAGCATATTTATCCATCTTACCTCCGTCGATCTGTAATTGTTCCTGATAATAACGATGCAACACATCCGGTGTCATCTGATCATTCGGTACATACTGGTCGATATTAAAAAAAGTATTGGGCAGGTTGGTCGGGAATGCCAGTGTTCCCGAAACCGGCGGCAAAAAGGTATAAGGGTTACCATTCGAATCAACCTGGGTTGTATTTGACGGATCGGCGTTTTGTAATCCGTTTGCTCCTGCAAAATGTCCGTAGAGATTGTCAAAACTGTGATTCTCCAGGTAAATCACCACAACATGTTTTACATTATCCATAGATCCCTTACCCGGAAAAGGTGGTGTATCATTTTTTTTACAACCCGATATGAACAGTCCGCATAATAACAGGCCGACGATGGCATTTCGCATGGAGGTGTTCTTAAACCCAGGATTTTTCTGCTGCATGGTGTTCTTTTTTTTCATTTGATAAATCAATGAAGCAAAGGACAGATTGCCACATGAACAGAATGTTAAGAACAAGTAAAAATTACATTAACTTTATAAGCTTAAAGCATAAAGCGCAAAGCGTTACATTTGCAGTTGATGTGTAAAAGAAGTTCATATCTTATTTTCTCCAAAATGATGATGGGTTTTATCTACCTGTCTTTTTTCTTAGTTCAATTTAATATACATCTGAGCGGGACGCCCGATAACGTTTCCTATTTTTCATGTGACTATAGTTCGATTAACAATACGCAACATTCTCCGGATCGCCATTTAATTCATTCCAATTCAAGACATACCCAATTTAAACTCAATAAAAGATTTCATCCTAAAAGCCTTTTCGTCCTGCCCTCCATCCCCGATATACTGGTAGAAATAAATTACCATAACCAGACTCCGCTGATACATGAGGATGATCCGTTGACAAATTATTCTTTCAATTCCCCTTCTTTACGCGGTCCGCCATCTCTTGTTTAATGCTTCATTAAACAAGTTTTCTCATTTTAATCCTATTATATGTCCAGTTTCCGAAGCGGGAACCGGGTGGCGCTGATAATATTTATCATGTTCCTGTCACCTTCTTATATATTTTCTCAAAATCCACTTCTTTCTCTTCCAGCCCTGAATGACAGTGCAGATCATTACCTGCCCAGGCTTCTGGAGAAAAAAGCCCTGGTCAGCAGTGCATCCGCCTATGTAACTGAAACCCGCAATCAATTTCTGCCCGCGGTCCGTTTTAATGACCAGATAAATATCGGTTCGGATAATTCAACCGCTGGCAGTTATTTTCCTTATGGCATCATTCCTTCCACTTCTTCCGGTGTACGGGATGCAAACGATTATCAGGCTGCTGCGGGAAATCTGGCGGTGTTCTATGGGGAATATGATCTGATAGATTTTGGCTATAAAAATGCGCGTATCGGATATGCCAAATCGGAACAGGCACTATCACAATCAGATTTTCAGCGGGAAATGTATATTCTGCACGGTCGTATTTGCAGGGCCTATTTCCATCTGATGATCCATGAAGCCAGGATGGCTATAGAAAAAGAAACCGTGAAACGGTATGATACTATTTTCAATATCATCCGTGCGCTGACGGTGAGCGGTATAAAACCGGGATCAGATTCTTCCCTTGCAAAAGCAGAATTATCCAAGAGCCGTATCACTTATAACCAGATCAATGAGCAGGCTAAAAATGACAGGGAGGAAATTTCATATCTCACGGGCATACCAACAGAACGGATTATGGCCGACAGCAATCTCATGTCCATTACAAAAAGCAGGGACATCCATCCATTGCCCTCAGATACGATTGTCAATCCGCTGCTCGATTACTATGCAAACCTGAATAAAGTTTATGTCTCCAATGAAAAGCTGATTTCAAAAAGTTATTTACCAAAGATCTCGCTGACCGCTGCATCCTGGGCCCGTGGCTCCAGTATTGTTTATGATGATCAGTATAAATCCATTCCGACTGGCCTCGGCTATCAGCGTTTCAATTATCTCGCAGGCATTTCTTTTCAATATGACTTGTTCAATGGAATTCATAAAAAGGACAGGTTGAAAACATTTGGATTTGAAAGAGAGGCTTCTGAACTGGAATTAAAGCAACAACAGATTAGTCTGGCATCAGCGTCCCGCCAGGCGCAAAACAGCATCGATATCACCGAAAAAAATCTGCTTGAGTTACCCGTTCAGTACAAGTCCGCCGTCGATACATATCATCAGAAAATTGCCCAGTACAAAGCAGGTATCATCACATTAATCGATCTGACCAATGCAGCATTTGTGCTCGACAGATCTTTAAATGATTATGCCGGAACCATCGGCAGCTGGTGGCTGGCACAGCTGGACAAAGCCGTTGCGACCGGGCAGCTGGCCGCATTTATTCAAAATATTCAATAATCTTTATATGGTACGTTCCGCATTGCGAAGACCTGTTACCGTGTTGGTTCTTTTTTTAGCCATCCTGCTTTTTTCCGTTCTGGCGATCCGGAGTATTCCGATCGATATTTTCCCCAGGCTCAATTCGCCTACGATTTATGTGATCGAACAATACGGCGGTATGTCGGCACAGCAAATGGAAGGATTTTTTGCTACACGCATGCAGGACCAGTTCCTATATATCAACGGTGTTAAAAATGTCGAGAGCAAAAATATTCAGGGTCTTACACTGATCAAACTGAGCTTTTATGAATCAACAGATATGGCCGAAGCATCTGCCCAGGTAGCTTTACAGGTAAACCGGACGATGGCATTTTTTCCGCCCGGGGCACTGCCTCCGCAGGTGATCCGGTTTGATGCATCTTCCTTACCTGTGGGGGAACTTGTTTTCAGCAGTAAAACACGTTCGCTGAAAGAAATATTTGATCTGGCGCTCACACGTGTGCGACCCCTGTTTGCAACCATTCCGGGTATGTCATCCGCACCGCCTTTCGGATCCAACGCCAGAACGGTTGTGATCAATGTGACACCCGAAAAATTAAAGGCCTATAATCTTTCTGCTGATGAAGTGGTTGATGCGCTTATCAGAAATAATTCCATTTCGCCTTCCGGTAACCTGCGTGTGGATTCAACGATGTTCATCACATCTGTTAATTCACTGGAATCCACGGTGGAGAAATTTGAAGATATCCCGATCAAAAGTAATGGGACCGCCAATGTTTTTATAAGGGATGTTGGCTCCGTTTCTGATGGAGCGGATATCACCGTTGATTATGCGCTGGTGAATGGAAAACGATCAGTTTATATTCCGGTTGTAAAAACTGCCGACGCATCCACCTGGGATGTTGTACAAACGCTACGCGGCAAATTGCCCGAGATGCAAAGCCTTTTGCCTGCGGATGTTCATATCAGTTATGAATTTGACCAGTCCATCTTCGTCATCAATGCCGCGAAGAGTCTGATGACAGAAGGCATTTTAGGCGCGATACTTACCGGACTGATGGTTCTTTTATTTCTGCGTGACTGGCGGAGCAGTCTGGTGGTGATCATCACCATACCTGTGGCCGTGATGGCTGCTGTTTTCTTTTTGAGACTGGCGGGACAAACCATCAATATCATGACACTGAGCGGGCTGGCGCTTGCCATCGGCATCCTGGTAGATCAGGCTACCGTGACGATTGAAAATATACATCAGCATCTGGAAATGGGCAAGTCTAAAAAGAAGGCCATTGAAGATGCCTGTACGGAAATTTCATTTCCGCTTGTTCTGATCCTGCTTTGCATACTGGCCGTTTTTGCGCCGGCTTTTGTTATGACCGGGGTTCCACGGGCCATGTTTCTCCCCCTTTCTCTGTCTATCGCCTTTGCAATGATCGTTTCCTTTATGGCAGCACAAACATTGGTGCCCGTCATCTCCGTCTGGTTACTAAAGGCCGAAAAATTTCAATATCGCCAATCCGGGATACATGCGCACGCTGGACTCGCTCTGGATGAAAATGAAATTGATCAAGTGAATGCACATGGTGCAACTGAAAATTTTCATAAGGAAGGAAACGGCTTCTTCCAAAAAATAAAAACCGGTCTTGGTTTCAGATTGAAAGACTGGATGCCGAGGCGGAAAATAATTGTAACCATATACCTGATTGCCATGACCAGTGCGGCCGGCTTTTGTTATGTCCATATCGGAAAAGATCTTTTGCCGAAAACAAATAATGGTCAGTTACAATTGCGTTTGCGCGAACCACAGGGAACGCGTCTGGAAGTCACGGAGCGTCTCACCAAAGACGTTTTATCAATCATTGATTCTATAGTGGATCATCACGTGTCTATTACCTCAGCCTATGTGGGTATTGTGCCCAGCAGTTTCGGCGCCAGCAACCTGTATATATTCAATAGCGGCACCCAGGAAGCGGTCATACAGGTAAACCTGGAAGAAAATTATAAAGTGAAGATGGAAGAACTGAAGGAAAAAATCCGAATAGATTTATTAAAAAGATATCCTGCCCTGCTGATTTCATTTGAACCGATAGAGCTCACTGAAAAAATCATGGCCCAGGGAGCTTCCACACCGATTGAAGTGAGGGTAGCCGGAAAAAATATGGAGGATATTACATCCTACGCTGTTGCTTTAATGGATAAACTCCGGAAAATCGATTTCCTGCGGGATGTCCAGATTGTGCAGCCCTTACATATGCCAACGATTCAAATACATATTGACAGAAGTCGCTCGGCACTGATGGGATTGTCTCTTGAAAATGTGGCTAAAAGTGTTACGGATGTTACTTCTTCCAGCCGTTTCACCAATAAGAATCTATGGCTTGATACAAAGAGTGCATATACGTATCAGACACAGGTAGAAGTACCTGAATACAATATGAATTCTATGGAACAGCTGCAATCGGTTCCTGTTATAAAAGGTCAGATGCGTCCAATTCTTTCCGATATCGCAGACTTTACAACCGACAGTCTGCCGGGTGAATATGACCGAAGCGGGCCACGCCGTTTTGTGACTGTCAGTGCAAATATTTATCACAGGGATCTGGGTTCGGCGACTACCATGGTTCAACAGACGATCAGTGAAATGGGGAAACCTCCGGCGGGTCTGATCGCAGAAGTGAAAGGAATGTCCTCGCTGCTGACCGAAACACTGCAATCGCTTCAGAGCGGCCTGTTAGCTGCCATCATTGTAATTCTGTTATTACTGGCCGCCAATTACCAATCCTTCGGTATGGCTATCACAGTACTCTCCACAGTACCCGCTGTCATACTGGGTTCGATGCTGATGTTGCTGGCTACCGGATCAACACTCAATCTCCAGTCTTATATGGGTATTATCATGTCTACCGGAGTATCTGTTGCCAATGCCATTCTGATCGTGACGAATGCGGAGTCTTTGCGTTTGGAATACCGGGATCCGTTCAAAGCAGCTTATACCAGCGCCGGCATACGATTGCGCCCGATCCTGATGACAAGTCTGGCCATGATTGCCGGAATGATTCCCATGGCCAGCGGTCTCGGTGAAGCGGGTGATCAGTCCGCACCCCTCGGAAGAGCTGTGATCGGAGGTCTGGCAGCATCCACATTAGCTGCCTTATTTATTGTGCCGCTGGTTTATGGATGGATAAGACAAAAAGCAGATTTTAAAACAATATCATTACTAGCAGAAGATGAAAACAAATAATCCTTTATGCATGAAGCATTTTATTTTTCCGGGTGCTTTTATTGCGATCGTTGTCAGCAGTTGCCAATCGGCCAAACCGGAAAAACCGAAGGATAGTGAGACAGATACAAAACCGAAGTATACATTGTCTGTTGTACAAACCACCGGTCCGTCGAGTATGATCAAACTTCCCGGTCAGCTGGCTGCTTACCAGGAAGTAAGCATCTTTCCGAAAGTAAATGGATATGTAAAAAATGTGGTTGTGGACATCGGTTCAAAAGTTCGGCCGGGTCAGTTGCTGATGACACTGGAAGCACCGGAACTTGTACAATCCACCATGCAGGCGAAGGAAAAATATGCCCGCACAAAGTCTGATCTTTCCATAGACCGTGAACACTATAACCGTTTACTGGAAGCTTCCCAAACCCCTGGCGCAGTATCGCCTCTCGATCTCTCGTTTGTAAAGTCAAAACTGGAATCAGACAGTGCTGTCAGTAATGCAGCAAAATCCAACTGGCAGATGCAGGAAACCATGCAAGCCTATCTGGTTGTAACCGCACCCTTCGGCGGTGTGATCACCGAACGGAATGTGCATCCCGGCGCACTGGTCAGCGCGGAATCGAAGGATTCCAAACCCATGCTTGAACTAAAAGAAATTTCGAGATTGCGGCTGCAGGTAGACATTCCGGAAAATAAATCCGGTTCATTGAAAGTACATGACACCATTTCTTTTTATACCAGCGCATTGCCAGGCAAAAGAATAATCGCCCATATCAGCAGGGAATCCATGAATGTAAATGCCCAGTTCCGGTCAGAAAGAGTGGAAGCCGACGTTCTTAATACGGATGAATTATTATCTCCCGGAATGTATGCGGATGTAATTATCTATTCAAAAGGAAATGTATCAGGCTTCAGGGTTCCGAAATCAGCAGTGGTTACTTCAACCGAACGAAAATATGTGCTGCTGGTAAAGTCCGGCAGGATTGTAAAAGTAGATGTCACAACTGGTAACGAATCCGGCTCCTCGGCAGAAGTTTTCGGAAACCTCTTAAAAGGTGACAGTATTATAACGGATGCCAATGAGGAAATCCGCGAAGGAGTTTATTAAGTATCCGTTTATTATTTAATCTTTTCCAGGTCTGTAGCCATGATGGTGGAAAAAAGACGCGCCGCAGAATCGTTCAGATGTCCGTCGTCGAGGAACATGCCGGAGTGCGTAAGAAAACGGTTATCCTGACTGTAATCCAGAAACAATATCCCTTTCTCCGTACAGATCGTTTTAGCCCAGGATAAAGACATCAGGTTTTTGGGAATTCTAAAATAGATCGGAGAAACGACAACGTATAATTTGGAGTTATGTTCCTTTGTGAGCTGAATCAGATTTTTAAAAGTAGACACTATTTGTTCATCAATGGGTTGCGCCGCGGGCAGGTTCCCGGCGGAATCCGGAAGAAATGCTTTTCTGTCGAGCAACGGCATATAGCCATTCAATTCTTTTGCGTCCCGCTGATTTGATACGCTGTTGAAAATGATTTTTAACGGTATCGAATTATAACAATAGAGACTGGATTTTGCCTTCACCCATTCAAACCGGTTGCGCATGTCCACAATGGGTCTTATTTCCGGATGAGAGGAATAATATGGAAGGAGGACCACGAGTTCGTCCAAACCATTTTCATTTTTTTCAAATGCAGTCGGATTCAGGTCCAGTATAATTTCCTTTGGTGAATATCTCCGGTACATTGTTTTTAATATGGCAAGGCAATATATCAGGCGCTGTTTATCCTGCCCTGCATTATAACAGGACTGGTTCAGGATATCAGCAATAACGGGCGACACATAGTGATGGGCAGCCCTGGAAGATCCCAGGACGACCGTTTCGGCAACACAGGAATCGATCGCATACGTTGTTCTGGCCAGTTCTCCATGCCTGATTTTAAAATAATAATGTTCCAGTATCAAACCCAGTCCTTTGTCCAGCAGAAACAGGCAGATAACAATCAAAACAATCTTCCGTAAGAATTCTTTTGTTTTCATACGGTATTAAAATTGAAAATAAATAAACTGTCCTCCGTCAAAAACACCAAATAAAATAATGACCAGTATCAGACCGACCGGAGCCGCTAACCGGATCCATTCTCTTCGATTATTCAGTATGGTTTGTTTACGCGGGAAGAATTCTGCCATGATATCCGTGATCATAACCGTCAGGATGCCAGCTATGGAATAAACCAGCACGGAACGCTGATCAAATTCACCATCAATCATATTCGGCGTATCCGGACTAAATATTTTTTTTATGACTATAAACGCTTCCCGTAAGTTTTGGGATCGGAAAAATATCCAGGCAAAACTTGCCAGGAGAAATGTAAGAATGATTTCAATAAGTGGATTAAAAAAAAACTTTGGAAACCGGCTCCTCCGAAGATGCCCAACCAATATATAAATGCCATGCAAGAGACCCCAGACAATAAAGGTCCAGTTTGCGCCATGCCAAAAGCCGCTTAATATAAATACGACGATTACATTAAATATATATTTTGAAATGACGACCCGGCTTCCCCCCAGGGGGTAATACAGATAATCTCTGAACCACCGGGAAAGAGTCATATTCCATCGTTGCCAGAAATCTTTCATCGTCCGGGCCAGATAAGGTCTGTTGAAATTCGCCGACAAGGTGAAACCCATGGTTTTGGCAGATCCAATCGCAATCAGGGAATAACCCGCAAAATCGCAATAGATCTGAAAAGAATAAAAGAAGACAGCCGTCAATAAAGAGAACCGGCTATGAAAAGCAACATCTCTGAAAACATAATCCACATAAATTCCCAGGCGGTCAGCTACGACGACTTTCATAAAATAACCCCACAACATGAGTTTGAGACCTGCAATGATTCCATCATACTGAATGGGATGTTTTTCGTAAAACTGATGGATGAGATTTTGTGGCCGTTCTATCGGACCCGCAACCAGCTGGGGGTAAAACATTACATACAATGCATAGATTCCCAGGTGCCGCTCAGCCTTTTGATTTCCCCGGTACACTTCGATGGTATAGGACATCGCCTGGAAAGTGTGAAATGAGAGTCCAATCGGAAGCGCCCATTTCCAGGAATTAAATATCAGGGGATTTGAAGTGATTTTTGCTGCAAAAAGCTGCAGGTTCTCAGCAAAAAAATTATGGTATTTGAAAATGAACAGGACTCCCAGATTGCTTACAATACTCAGTGCCAAATAGAATCTGCGCCGTTGCCCCGTATTTTTTTCAATCCAAATACCGGCAATAAAATCTATTCCGATGATTAAAAAAAGAATCAGTAAATAACCCGGAATCAAAAAAGCGTAAAAATAGCAGCTTGCTATCAATAGTAAGAGCCATCGCCATTTATGGCTGAGGGCATAAAAAGCCACTGTTACTGCCAGGAAAAAAAGTAAAAAGGAAAAGGAGTTAAACAGCATAGTATGTTGGGACAAACATACTATGGATAAATTACATGTAGCTTAACCATTTTTGCTCAGGCAGATTGGCCCGTTTGTACCTGTAATACCATTTACACACCGGATAGAGAAGCAGGATTAACAGGATCCACAGCCCGTACACAGTCAGTAAATTATAACCAAATCCCTTTAATTCGGGTACGCGGTTCACCCTGTCTGACAATATCATATTGAACCAACCAAATCCTGAAATATGTGCAGCAATCAGGGCGGCGAGGTGTATAACATAAATATGGACCACATAAAAAAAGAACGGCACTTTTCCGAATACGAGGATTTTCTTTGCCAATGGATGCAGGGGCCGGTTGACCAGTCCCAGAAAAGCCAGGGCGGGTCCGAGTGTCATTAATGCATAAAGCAGTGATGGCGGATACTTCGTAACGTTTAAAAAAGCCAATAAGGTAAGTGAGCCTGTTTTCTCATTTACCCATAGAGCTGAATCTCCATAAAAATTCAGGGTACGGAGAAACAGGAAAAGCTCCATCGATACGAATCCCAATAAAATGAGAACCTTCATTCTTTTTTCGGAATCGTAATGCGTACTGAATAAACTTCCCAGATAATAACCGATGGCAAGTATCCCGATCCAGGGCAGGACCGGGTACATGACATATATATGAAACCGTCCAAATTGAAAATATGATGGTTCGTGCAACACGGACCAAAGAAAAGCCAGTCCACCGGTACCCTGCACATGGACATGATCCAGCAGATTGTGGCAGGCAATGAGCAATATCGCGATCAGGAGCATGACCGACCTGTTTAAATAAATCATGGCGGACAAAGCAATCATGCTGATGCCGATGGCCCATATAACCTGTAAATTAAAATAAGGATATGTCGGGTTGAAAGTCTGTCCCAGTCCGATGATAAAAAGTTCAACAAATATCAGCCATAGTCCCCTGGAAAAAAGATACTGCGATACTTCCCTCTTTGTTTTATGTATGCCATATAAATAGGCAGAAATACCTGCAAGAAAAACAAAAACGGGTGCGCAAAAATGAGTGACCCACCTGGTGAAAAACAAGGATAATGATGTATGACCGAGATCCGTCGGTTCGTAGAAATAAGCCGGCTGATGAAAGAAATGACGGACGTGATCGAGTGCCATAATGATCATCACAATACCTCTCAGAAGATCTATTGATTCAACACGCCGGGTAATCACACTTTCTCTGGCCAGGTTGAGGGAGGGGCTGTTGGTTAATGTAAGGGTTGACATACGATACGACATTTGGTTGTTCTTCTGACCTGTTTACCGGCGGGCGTTCAAAAAAAGGAACCGGAGGCTGACGTTCGCTGTTTCCGGTTCCACCACCTGTTCCCGTTTATACCATGAAGAATTGTTTATTAATATTTCAGACTGTAGTAAAAGTATTATTCATATCAATAAGGTATAAGCCACAACCTTCTATCGGTGGTTATGATTTCATGTGCGGTATACCGTATTTGCCTATTGGTTGGCGGTTGGCGGTTGACGGTTGACGGTTGACGGTTGACGGTTGACGGTTGACGGTTGGCGGTTGGCGGTTGGCGGTTGACGGTTGGCGGTTGACGGTTGGCGGTTGACGGTTGGCGGTTGGCGGTTGGCGGTTGACGGTTGACGGTTGACGGTAAGCCTTCGCCTTAGCCTTCGCCTTAGCCTTAGCCTTCGCCTTCGCCTTCGCCTTTCAAAAGATCACCACCACCATTCATGTACCAGGAAATACCGTAAGGTGAAAACAGGATTTTCGTTATAAATTTTTCAACTTACTTGCATCCTAAACGTACCCAATGAAAAAAATGAAGCTATATTTTTACCGATTGGTTTCAAAACCAGAAAAGCGGAGAAGTGTATTCTCGGATGCATTGTCAGAAGCTTTTCTGGATTTTTTCAGGGAAATGGGATATAAAACAAACAAGAGGCAATAATATTTACCATTAATCCTTATCCAACACGGCCGCCCAAAATCATATTTTGTGGCGGCTTTTTTTAATATTTAAAGTGCTCCTTCACCTTGGTAAGGAATAATTCCTTTTTCCGGCGGCTGACTTCGATTTCCATTCCATTGGTCATGACAACTGTCCCACCCTCACCGCGCAAATATTCTTTGATATGCAGCAGATTGATAAGGAAAGATTTGTGGATCCTTAGAAAAGTAGTACCCGCCAATATACCTTCATAGTCAAATAATGGGCGGGATATCATGATGGTTTTATTATTCACCAGCCGAAAAATGGTATAACTCCGCTGGGCTTCGCAATAAACGATTTCTTCCAGCTTCACAATCGTAAAACCTTTTAACGTGGGCAGTACGAGACGCATTTCCAATGGGAACCCGGCTTTATTAATATTATGGAGCAGAGCTTCCGTATGACCGGCCGAGGTTTCATGCAGCAGCCTTTTCTTTACCCTTTGAACTGCTTCGGTGAGGCGGTCCTCGTCCACCGGTTTCATCAGGTAATCGACCGCGCTGAATTGCAGTGCCTGCAGAAGATACTCGTTATGGGCAGTAACAAAAATGACTTCAAAATCCTTTTCCGGTAATTCAGCCAGCAAATCCAAACCACTCATTCCTGGCATACGAATATCCAGAAATACGAGGTCGGGTTTCAGTTCTTCCAGTTTTTGCCGGGCAAAAACAGCGTTGCCACAGCTTGCCACAATTTCCACTTCCGGACAATTCAGTTCCAGTAATTTTTTAAGGGTTTTTATTCCATCCGGTTCGTCATCTACCAATATTGCTTTCATGTTTTTGTTTTAAGTTTATTTGTTTATGATGTTAAAGTATAACAATGCCGATGTTCCTGATTTTTCGTCGTCGCCTCCCAGGTCGCTGATCACAAGATTGCAACCGATATCATATTTTTCATTCATTATTTTAATACGGTTGCGAAGG
Source organism: uncultured Bacteroidota bacterium (assembly GCA_963759335.1). Taxonomy (GTDB): domain Bacteria; phylum Bacteroidota; class Bacteroidia; order Chitinophagales; family Chitinophagaceae; genus Puia. The sequence goes on along the minus strand of CAVWYU010000009.1, from coordinate 162,869 downwards.
TTACTCAGCCCTACTGATTGATGGGAGGGATTATTTACCCTTTTAAGTTCTTCAGAATGCCTGATACCAATCCCGTTGTCTTCTATCCGGCAGTAGATGGTTTCCTCCCGCTGTGAAAAACTGATCAGCAATTTCTTTTCTCCCTCTTTTAACAACAGGCCATGCCAGATCGCATTTTCAGCCAGGGGTTGTATCATCAGCGTAGGAATCAGTGTTTCTTCTTTGTCCAGGCAGTCATCTACTGTGATTTTATATGAAAAGGAATCGTCAAACCGAAGCTTCTCCATTAACAGGTAGTTTTCCAGGTGTTGCAGATTTTCATATAAAGTCGTGAATATCTCCTTTGACTGGTTCAGGGTTACACGTATCATCTGCGCAAACTTGCTCAGGTATCTGGAAGCTTTCTGCTGCTCGCTGGCCAGGATCATTCCTTTAATACTATTCAAAGAATTAAAAATAAAATGAGGATTCATCTGGGTCTGTAATGCCGACAATTGTGCTTCTGCCAGTTGCTGGTTGATATTGGCGAGTTCTTTTTGTTTTTTTGCGAGCGACTGTTCCGATTCAATCTGAATAATTCTGTTACCCACCAGGGTTGCGATGGTAGTGAGAATTTTTACATCCCTTTCCTTAAAATGATTTTCAACCGGATGTTCTGAATCTATAATACCAATCAATTCATCATCATGAATAATGGGAACACACAGTTCGCTGAGACGGCTCATATCGTCCACCCGGTACCGGTGATCATGTCTCGTATCTGCCACCAGCAGGGGTTCTCTGGTCAGCATTACATGCCCCACGATACCCTGTCCGGGTTCCACATCAAAAGACTGCGCCTCGATGGTCTTTGGATTGCCTTTCGGGCCATAGGCAGCTCTTTGTTTCATTTTGGTCTTCTCCCTGTTCCACATATAAATGATACAATCCTCATAGTGCATGCGGCCGATCAGGTTTTTGGACACGTCCCATAAAACATCGTCCACATTATTAATTCCGGAAATACAGGAAGAAAAATAATTGCTGATCTGCTGCAGTTCAAACTGGTTTTTGTATTCTTCTACGATCAATTGCTGCACCCGCGAATTTTCTCTCTCCTTTTTTCTGATCAGATATACCCGCTGTCTGTAAATCAACATGATGATTCCGGCAACGGCAGCGGCCAGTAAAACAATAAACCAGGTTGTTTTCCAAAAAGGAGGCGTGACATAGATATTAATCGATTTCAGCTGTTGAGGCCAGTGATTATTGGCTGAGTATAATTTTAACTGTATCGAATTATTCCCGATCGGCAGGTTGGTCAGCGTGATTGATTTTTGGGCGCTCAGATCGTTCCAGGCCGTGTCCCCATTATTGAGAGACCGCCAGGCAAATCGATCTTCTTCAGGGTCCGTATAATTAATCGTGTTTAATACAACGGACAAATTATTCTCATTATACTGTAACCTCAGTTCGTTGTCTTTTAAAGAAAAAACCGAATCGTGGGTACTGATTTTCTCAATGAAAAGCTTTGGCGTGGCTTTATGTGATCGTGAAATGTCGGGACTGAATGAAATAAGCCGGTGTTTGGCTCCTATATAAAACCGGTTGGCTTCCCGGTCGTAAAAACTGCCGCGGCCGGTTGTTGTAATATTTACGGACGGTAGTCCGTCTGCATAGGTGAATTGCTTGACTGAATAATTCCGGATATTGAAAGCAGAAATGCCATTATCGGTACCCATCCAGATATTGTCATCAATAATGGGAGAACTGGTGACTGTATTCCCGTCGAGGATATTATTCTCCTGTTGACGCAGGTACATGGTATTGTCAAAACAATTGTACTGAATGATTTCATTATCAAAAGATGAGAGCCATAAATTATTTTTATTATCCCTGTCAAGGATATACATATAATTTAATAGCAAGTGGCTTACTTTCGGGTACGGAATCAACGTATCAATCATTTGTTTTTTTATATTCCACCTGCACAACCCGTCACCCGCCAGCCATATATTTCCCTGTAAATCCTCCGCCATGCTAAATACATATGTTAATTTCAACAGGGGATTTGAGAGAGAGATGTCTGTAAAAGTCCGGCTGGTCCGGTCATACCTCAGCAGGCTGTTCAACGTCGAAAAAGAAATCCATATATTTTTCTTCGTGTCCTGAAAGAAACAACGTGAATTGATGTTTTGGATCCAATCGAACGCGGGTGTTGTTTTCAGCCGGCCATAGTGATAGTTATTCTTATTAACCCATACAATACCCCGGGAAGTAGCGACCCACAATGTGTCACGGCTATAGGGAAATACATTTGAAATCGTGTTACTGAACTGAGTATGGGGGATGAAATTGAGTTGTTTCAGAATGATACCGGTTTTTTTATTCAGAACAATAAGTCCCCCATCGTTCTTCAGTCCCGCGTAAATGAAATTATCTTCAATATATATACTCCTGATTTCCTGATCAACCATTCTGCTGCACTGGAGCGAAAGATCCGTTACAGAGAAAAATGAATTATGCATGTTTTGTTTGTACAATCCGTCGGCCGTGCCCACCCACAAACGACCTTCCCTGTCCATGAATACAGAAGTACATAATTCCTTTCCAAAATATTTCCTGCCGTCGCATGTTATCTGCCTGCTGTTCCTATTGTAATGCAAAAAATAGAAACCACTGTTTCTGCAGGTTATTATAAACGTGCTGTCGTTGATACTGACCATTTTACTCGTCCAATAGAGGTCATTCATGACTGAATCAGCCATCGGACTGGAAATGCTTTGAGAAGTTTGCAGATCTGCGATATCAATGGTTTTATTGTCCATGTTTAATATAAACAATTCGCCATTTTTTCCGCTGCAGGAAATTCTGATATCTCCTGAAGAATCCGTCATGAGCTTTCTGAGATACTGTCTTTTATTTATATAAAAAGTATCTATTTCGTTTTTTTTAGGATCATACATGCTGCCATATATGCCATTTTGCTGAAAACTGTATCCGTTTGGCAGGCTGTGCACCCAGCCTCCGAAAATCATTTCAACCTTACCTACAACTGCGGGCAGATGATAATCATACCTTTTAATCAGCGCTCCTGAATTATTAAAAACATATAATCCGGTCTTGGTAGATACAATATAATTTCCGGCATTGTCTTTTGACAGATCAAATACGTTATTTGTCCAGAAAAAAATAGCAGAGTCGCATGGAACGATAAACTGTTTAATCCCGCCCGTTGACGGATTATAAGCGAAGGCACCCGCGCGTGTTGCGCCCAGGATCTCTGACGGCGTCTGTTCGTGTAAATATTTTAGCAGATTATCGGGCAGGGGTGAGTGCGGAGAGCTTTTGAAAATAGACAGAAAATTATTCCCGTCAAACCGGTTTAGTCCTTTATGCGTGGCAACCCAGATATAACCGTCGGCATCCTGAACAATACCCGAAATATAATTATTTGACAGGCCCTGGAGCCGGGTATATCTGATAAAATTTGATTCATCCAAATCCTGGGCGATGAGGGGGCTACCCAGGATCCTGATAGAAACCGAGAAAATAACACATAATAAAAACCTGAACATGGCCATCCTGCCGGATTTCGATGAATTGATTAACTATTAAAGATAATCACTTGTCTAAAGAATTTCGCAGCTGAAAAGGATGCTGCGCTCTGACACGCCTTTAGAAGAAGCCGGACAGCCTTTCATTCCCGTTTTACTACCGATGGTGAGAATCAGTATTAAAATATAGTTCATAAAACGATTTAAAAAAAATACCGGTAGGCAAAAAGGAGTCACCGAAAGGTAATGCCTGGAAAGATCAATCATTAAACAATAGGAAATTGCTGATCTGAAAATTTCCGATATGAACAAAAGTATTTACTGATATGCAACGCGCAATTGCCGGAACGGCCTATAAAAAAATCAGAACCGCAAAAATCATTTACGAAATGCTACAGACTACCCTCATTAAAAATTACGTGGACGATCTTGACATTCGTTTTCCCGATGGATTGACACCGCTGCTTCATCCAGGATTCAAACCCCTGGAGCCGCCCGCATCGCCATCCTTCAAAAGGTCACCCGCCCTTGGCTCTACTGTGGTTACGGCATCTCCGGGACAGGCGCCCCCCCTGCCCGTGCAGAATGGAAAGGATCAGGCTATGATCGTTGACAAAAGCCTGATATCCTTTGTTGCCGGACTGAGTGCGGAAAACCGCGCCGACATTCTGGAATCTACATTGCTGGCGCAATTGGGGGCCAGGGGGAAAGTGCCTGATGAAAAAGACGTGATCGGCTGGTACAAGGCGTATATCGAAATCCTTACAAAAATTGGCTGGACGATGGAAGGCGGCGAAGTGCAGCAATTTTCCGCGAAAGCGAATGTTGTCGAACTCCAGGCCGTTATCATCGATATTTTAAAAGCAGCCTTTGGCGCTGATTTCCTGCAGATCGTTACACGGGCATTGGATGGTATCAAATCACTGGCAGATTCGAATGGTAAAATTGAAGCATTCGAAAAGAATACGCATTCTGAAAGCAACGGCAGTTTCCAGATTGGCGTTGCCACCCAGGAGGGAGATGCGGTCTCCATGAATCTCGGAACCTTTTTAATTACATCCACCAGCCGCATCAGCCATATCCTGTTCATAAAATTTACAAAGGACGAAACTGACCTTCAATATGCATCCGGCAAACTGACACTGGATCAGAAAATCTATGAGAATGTCCGCTCCATTGTACAAAGCAAGTTAAGTGGCAGAGCCGTTGAATTTGTTACCGAAATACCCGTTTAATTTCCTGATTTTATTAATTTAATTGTTTTCATATCTGCACCGTTGCTCATGCTTACCATGTAAACGCCTGAAGGCAGGTCACTCAGGTTCATATCCAGACCGGCTGCAGTGGCAGCGACCGTTTGAGCTTTTACGAGTTTATTATTTGTATTGAATATTCGGACGCTCACGGTTCCTGTCAGACTTCCAAAGTCAACATGCAGGCTACCGCTTGACGGATTCGGAAATACCCTTGCGTCTGTTATCGGGGATTTTAAAATATTTGATGTTACACTATCTGCTGTTACAGCGGCTTCTTCTTCATCACCGGGACATTCAGATGTAAAAAAAACATTGTCCTGCAAACTGGTCAGCGTACTGTTTCGTTTGATCACATCAGAAAATCTTGTTTTGGAAACTGTATTACGTGTCGTTACCGGAAGGTAGGGGTCGTTGAGATAGAAATAGTAATCGCCGTCCCGCAAATGGGCGAATTGCGCTTTCAATATTTGCTGCATGGTTAATCCCACGGAAGTTCCTGACAAATGATCTTCTGAGAGGATTCCAATCCAAAGGTCAATATTATTTACGTCGCCATATAGTTTTTTTAAAGTATTGGCCTGTGCTGAATCGGAGGTTATCTGCGAAAAACCAGTGACTCCTCGTCCCGTATAAAACGTACGGACGGTATTATAGTCAGGCAATCCGTGATCACGGCCCCGCTGAATATTCAGACTCGCGAGGTCGATACCAAATCGTGTGGGATCTGAGGGGCTTACGAAGAGAAAGTTTCTGAGCACGCTGTTGATTCTGGTGTCTGTTTCATATTGAGTGTGGGAAGCAAATCCTTTTAGAAAAGGCTCCAGCTGATAATTAATGACTGCGGACGGAGTCCAGAAAACATCTACCAGATCCAGTTCGCCTGGTTCCACTTCCTGGCATAAATTATTACGAAGAAAAATGTCGTCAGCAACCATCGTATGACCGATGCGATATCCAGCCGTTGCAAAAATATTCGTGATGTCGGGTCTTACATTGAGTCTGTAGCCGGTATATTTATCCAGGTTTATACCGACGGCCGGCAGGAACTCCTGATAAGTAATTGCCTGGATCAATGCTCCCACTTCTTTCCGGGCCAATTGATAGATGATTTCGTCATTGCGAAATCCCTCTTTTACAAGACGGTCACAAATCCGGTTATGTTCCCGTACAAAAATGGTATGCAGTCCTGTAATACCGGGATGTTCGGCTGCCCGGATATCGCCGGCTACAAACGTTTTTACTGTTTTTCCGCCATCATTGGCCATATCCGGCGCATTGGGATCTATGGCCGCAGAAAATTCGCCAGTAATCGTGTTCCAGGGCAGGAAATTACCTGCGGATGTTTTCATTTTGCCATTGCTGAATGTGCGCATCCATCGGGCTCTTATGGAATCACAGCCGTAGACCATGGAAGCATCTATCCACGAAGTACTTAGATTACTTTGTTGCCGGGGGTTTTTTATTCCGGTGCCTGTCCGGACTTCGCTCCGTTCAAAGGGAATTTCTTCCGTAAAAACCACTTCATCAGCAGGCAAAGGAATCGGCACGGATTCGGTGGTCCCGGTTGGTGTTAAGCTCATATCGTGGTCAATAAACTGACCCCATACATATACATAGGTGCTGAGCTCCCGTTCGTTAAAATGGGTAACCGGCTCGTCGCACAGTAAATTAGATATCTGCCGGGCACTGGGTCTTGCACTTCCGGCCATGGCATTATTGGGATCTGTGGATCCATATTGGGCCGGCAATTCACGAAACAAAGGTATATCTGCTGCACCCCAGTCAAATGCCTGCCGGCTGGATATGTTATTTCCTGTGCCGTCGTATGAACGGAACGGACGGTGTAAAAAAAAGGCCAGCTGATTAAAGTCCCTGGGATTTGATTGTCTCGGTTGGTTTAAAAATAATTTTCCGGCAATTTCTCTTTTTGTCTGTGCCTGTGTGCGTATACACATCAACGTTAGAATAAATATGGCGATGCCGAGTGTAGATTTTCTGGTCATGATGGTAGGTTTAATAATGATAGGAAAATGCTGCAACCTGCCGCCGGACCGGATCAGAGCATCGTAATTTGAATTGTATCATTGTACGGACAGCGTACCGGAGAAACCATATGCTGTCATTTTAAACAGTCCGATCAGTAAGCAGATATTTAGTTTTTACTCTGCGGCCGGGACGAGGGGTGAGACATTATTCAGCCCACAAAATACGGGCATCGTATTATGAAAGCTGTTATACAATTCAGGTCATTTGTTATATAATTCTGACTTCTAGAGCAGATCCGAAGGATAACGTGAACTGTCTATTATTTTCCTGAACAAAGAAGGAGTGATCCCTGTGATTCTTTTAAACTGGCCGGAGAGATGTGCAGTGCTGCTGTAATGAAGTTTCCATGCAATTTCCGAAAGAGTAAGATGATCTACTGATAGCATCTTTTTTACCTTTTCTATTTTTTGCATAATGATATAACGTTCAATCGTTACACCAATAGCTTTGGAGAAAGATTTTGAAATCGTCGTGTAATTGACGCAAAGATTCACACTGATGTATTCAGAATAATTAACATCGGGCAATTCCAATGAATTGTGAATCATATCAAAAATCAGATCTCTGACTTTTTCGGCAAGCACAACCATTTTATCTGTAGTGGTTTTCATTGGGATATAAATACCCCAGCCTCAAAAATGCTGCCACACAATCGATACGATATAATTTTCTTCGGCGCCGCCTGGAAAAACAAAAGTGCCGCGTGTATTACGCGGCACGTAAAGCACTTCATTTACATGGCAGGCATGGGTGCAATTTCTCTGATTTCAATATTGCCTTCATTGGCAATATGGGGACAGGATTTTGCGAGTTCAGTCGCTTTTTGCTGATTCTCAGCTTTTATGATCAGATAGCCACCCACAATTCCATCCTTACCCGCATTGACGGGTTCGGATCTCAGACCATCCGGCGTCACCACCATCCCGCCGGATACCAATGGCAGACCGCCAACAAATTGTCCTTTTTCGCCGAGGCTACCCATATAGGCTCCCCAGGCTTGCATTTCGGTTTTCTTTTCAGCTTCTGTTTTGTCAGTAACGGGTTTTCCACCGCGAAGAAGGAATAAATACTCTTTCATGATTTTATTTTTTAAAATGAATAGATAATTCCACGACGAACGAAAGATTATAAAAAGGACAATTATACGGACGTGACAGTATTTTAATTTATTAGCTACATACATCACATAAAAAATTATTCTGCATCTGATAAATCTGACCGGGTCTTTATCTCGTAGGTCTTTGAACTAATCACTAAATAAACTTTATATGAAACAAAAAAAACTTGCATTGACCGTTCTGGTAGCCATTGCTACAACGGTAGGTGGTTTTTTACTGGCTTCCGATCATATCGACGCACCGGCGGTAAAAAACCAGACAACCGACATTACTGATTTGTATGTATTCAACGGGGCGGATACCAATAACCTGGTATTTGTTGCCAACACGCAGGGATTACTGGCTCCCTCCGCGACTGCTGCAGCGGCTTTTGATCCAAACACACTCATCCAGATTAATATTGATAATAATGGAGACAATGTGGAGGATCTGGTCATCCAGGCCATTTACGCAGATGGCAAAATGAATTTTTATGGTCCTGTGAAACCATCGGCCACAGGCAACCGAAGCAAGCTGGAAGGAGATATGATTGGATCTGTCGCGGTGACCGCGTATGGTGCCGGTTCACCCGCCACTTACACAACCAGTTCAGGAATTATGGTATTCGCCGGACCCAGGGATGATCCGTTCTTTTTTGATCTTGACCAATACCATGCTGTTATAGCCGGTAAAGCAACCAGCTTTAATAATCCGGGAAAAGACGCTTTCGCAGGCACCAATGTGATGAGTGTTGTGGTGGAAGTTCCAAAAAAACTGCTCAACAGTACCGGCAAAATAAATGTGTGGTTAACTACAAAAAAGAAAGAATCCTGATCAATTTCAGATGTACAAATTCATTCATCAAATAAGAAAATTTATAATATGGAAAAGCATTATATAGTAAAATTTATTGCGGCCGCTGTTCTTCTGACTTTGGCCGGCGTTGGTTGTTCGAAATCCAACAATCATAATCCACCTCCCACTCCGACCGTTTATTATGATCAGGCTGACCAGGTTGGACGGCCTGCGATCAATACCGTATTCATCCCGGCCAGTGGAAAAGACAGCTTTAATATGATCTCCCCGAGTCAAATGTCTTCCATTTTCACCAACGACATGAAGACTTCACTGATGGCTCTGAATCCAGGCTATACCACCAACCTGCTGGGACTCACCGCGGACCAATTTATCGGTGTATTATCGACCGATGTCTTGAATGCGTCTACTACAGGCGTCACCAGTTTCTACAATGGAACGCAGGTATTGACCGGAAGAACTTTAAGCGACGATGTGATTGATGTTGAGTTGATCCTTCTGTTTGGCGGACCCGATGGCTCAGCGAATCCCGGACTCACCAGCGATCACGTGAATGGAAATGATAAAACATTTTTGACTTCATTCCCGTATGAGGCGAATCCATGGTAAGCGCAAAGCGTATGGCATAAGGCGTAAATCAAAGTGCGAGCCTGGCAATTATAATTTAAAAAAAGGTCAGAATTAAATCCTCTGGCCTTTTCACATTTCGTTTATACATTTTCCATGACCCGAGTAATCTTTGCGCACGTCATCGTTCAGGAGCTGGATAAATTATCCGGTACGGATGCCGCATGGGTATATCTGAAACTGGGTTATAACCATATTCTGCCGCTGGGCCTTGATCATATTCTGTTTGTCCTGAGTCTGTTTATGCTAAGCCCCAAGCTAAAGCCGTTATTATGGCAGGCAACTGCATTTACCGTTGCCCATTCGATCACACTGGGATTGGCGATGTACCATATCATTAGGCCACCGGCAAATATTGTAGAACCTCTGATCGCTTTATCGATCCTGTATGTTTCTCTCGAAAATATATTTTCACCCCGTTTAAAAGCCTCGAGAATCGGAATCGTATTTTTATTTGGACTGGTTCACGGAATGGGGTTTGCCGGTGCGTTGGGGAAACTTGGGTTGCCGCAGGATGCTTATCTGTTGTCTCTGGTCATGTTTAATATTGGTGTGGAACTGGGACAGCTTACGATTATCCTGGCTGCTTATTTTTTGTTGGGAAAATGGTTTGGAAACAAACCTTATTACAGGAAATTAATTGTTATTCCCGCGTCGGCTGTCATTGCATTCGTTTCCGCCATCTGGACTGTTCAACGGATCCTACTCTAATTGTTTTTCAAGGTCGTGAAGAATAGCGGGGCTGAGATCATATTTATTGATATAGGCGGCCTTGAAAAAAGCCTGGGCATTATACCCTTTATTCATCCCCTGCATGACTTTACCCATCCAGTACAATTCCAATCCTTCGAGAGGACGACCAGATACATTTTTTTCAAACTGCTCATACGCTTCTTCCTTTTTATTGTTTGAAAACAGGCTCCATACATACCAGGCATATGTTTGAGCGGTCGCCCTGTTTTCCAACTCACTTTTTGCAATTTGTTCAGCTCTTGACGGGTCCTGTAAAACCCCTGTATATAATTCGATCAAATACTTATTATACATATTGCCATATCCGGGTTGCAGAGCTTCTGATTCGAATGCACGGGCCCATTTTTTTTCCTTCACACTATTTCCATTCATTTGAGCCGATTGTGTAAGCTTAAACATCGGGTCAGGCAGTTTATTCTTAGTTCTTACAAATGAAAATATTTTTTCTGCCAGAGAATCGTTTTTGTCATGTACCAGCGCAATCCAGCCCAAACCTGTCAGGCTATGAAAATCAGCGCCGTTGATAGCCAGACATTTCTGATAAAGATCTGCTGCCTGTTTTAAATCGCCGGCGTGAATATATAAATCTGCAGCGTTTGAGAGTGCCACCTGTGACAGATAAGGACTGTTTTCTTCCTGCTTTGCCGCCTGCATCATCGCATGGATAGAACTATCCAGCAATCCATTCAGATGATCCATTTTTGACCGGCGAAAAAAATAACCGTAGCCGCCGGAAGATTTCAATTCCTTTAATCCGTTAGACGCCTTGAAGTTTCTTCCCAGTTCAAAATCGACATCAAACGAAGAGGTCAGCTGATCATATTTTTTAAGTCCGTTTTTTTTGGCTTTTTCCAGCCAGTCATCGGCTTCATTAAAACGGTGCTGTAAAATGGAATAATTTACCAGGGTGAGTTCTGCCTGGGCTTCCTTGTGATTGAAATTGGAATCCAGCTTCCTGATCAGACTATCGGCTGTTTTTATGTCCTGGATATCTCCAAAAAGATGAAAACGCAAAGACAGGGTGCCCGCATATTTTGTTTCGTTTACGATTCCGGGAAGTTTTGGGTCAATACGGTTTTTCCAGAATTGCATGGAGGAATCATTTGATCTGGCGAATGCCGGTTCCCGGTAATGACCGATGAGGCTGTCAATATAGGTCCGGCTCACAATTTGCTCATTTCCATGGTTGCAGGCCATGATGAGGCAAATAATTGAAATGCCGGGAAGGAATTTGGACCGCATATTTTAAAATATATACGGAATCCTCACCGCGAAAGATTTAAAACCGTCAGATTCCATTGCGATCCTGTTTTCCATCAGAATTTGTATTGAAGTAAATCTTTTTTACTACATCAATACTACGTCAGATTAAATATTATTCCACCGGATAATCCTGCGTTTCACTTTATAAACTAGTTTTAATCAAACGAATGCTTTCGTCATATGGTCATTATTGAGTCCTATCCCGCTGCGGTCATTCTGTGCCTTATAACCATGATCTGCTGGGGCTCATGGGCGAATACCATGAAACTGACCGGAAAGAACTGGTTTTTTCAGCTTTATTACTGGGACTATTCTCTCGGCGTGTTGATTTTCTCACTGCTGCTGGCATTTACACTGGGAAGTCATGGTACGGGAGGACGCCCGTTTCTGGAAGATCTCTCGCAGGCCGAATCAAAAAATCTGGGTTATGCGCTTCTTGCAGGTACCATTTTCAATTTATCGAATGTATTATTGGTTACGGTGATCGATATAGCGGGAATGGCTATCGCTTTTCCCATTGGAGTAGGACTGGCGCTTGTTCTGGGCGTGATTTCAGGATATATCAGTAAGCCGATTGGAAATCCCTGGATACTTTTTACAGGCCTGGCCTGTATTGTACTGGCCATTATTCTGGACGGGATGGCGTACAGTAAGATTCCATCGCAAGGAAAAAAATCCATCACGAAAGGAATCGTATTGTCGATACTGACAGGCATTTTCATGGGGTTCTTTTACCCGCTACTGGTCAATTCAATTTCGTCCACACTTGTGATTCCGGAAGCCGGTAAACTGACGCCTTATACAGCCATCGTTTTCTTTGCCATCGGTCTGCTGGTGTCTTCATTTTTATGGAATTATTACCTGATGCGAAAACCTTTGACGGGACCCGTTATATCGGGAAAGGATTATTTCAGGAATGGCACACGGAAGGATCACCTGGTTGGGATTCTGGGCGGGCTGATCTGGTGCCTGGGATTTTCTCTGATGACGCTGGCAGCCGAAAAAGCGGGAACAGCTATATCCTATGGTCTGGGTCAGGGAGCTACGATGGTTGCTGTACTCTGGGGCGTACTGGTATGGAAGGAATTTAAACTTGCTCCCCCTTCGGTGAATAAATGGCTCGTCATCATGTTCATACTTTACCTGCTGGGTCTTTCTTTGATCATCATTGCGAAACAGTACTGACTTCCTTCTTCTATCATAAAAAAAACAAATTGACTGACTATGAAAAAAATTATGAATGATCCGGTGCATTTTGTGGATGAGATGCTTCAGGGAATAGTAATGGCGCATTCGGATCAGCTAACAACTGTCGGCGGTAATCTGCGTTGCATAGTAAAAACGAACAGAGAGAAAAAAAATAAAGTCGGACTCGCTACCGGTGGCGGATCCGGTCACCTGCCTTTGTTTCTGGGTTACGTGGGTGATGGTTTGCTGGACGGATGTGCGGTTGGTGGCGTATTCCAGTCGCCCAGTTCGGATCAGATGCTGGAAGTAACCAAATCTATTGATCAGGGCGCCGGCGTGTTATATATCTATGGTAACTATGGCGGCGATATTATGAACTTTGACATGGCGTCAGAATTGGCGGACATGGAAGGAATAAAAGTTGAACAGGTGATTGCGGGCGAAGATGTTGCCTCAGCCCCGAAAGGTGAAGAGGGAAAACGCAGAGGTGTTGCAGGCATTTTTTATGCCTTTAAAACAGCGGGTGCGATGGCAGATGAACTTGCATCGCTGGACGAGGTAAAAAGAATCGCCGGGAAAACCTGTGCGAACGTGCGTACCATGGGCGTTGCACTAACAGCCTGTATTGTGCCGGAGGCCGGCAAAGCCTCTTTTTCCATTGGAGAAAATGAAATGGAAATTGGAATGGGTATTCATGGCGAACCGGGTATTCGCCGGAGCACGCTGCAGAAAGCAGATGAAATCGTACAACAAATGGCAGATAAAATTCTTGCAGATTTGCCTTATAATCAGGGAGACGAAGTGTCTGTGTTATTAAACGGGCTCGGTGCAACTCCCAAGGAAGAACTCTATATCATGGCCAGGAAACTTCATGAAATATTAAAAGCAAAAGGCATTATCGTTTTTAATACTTATGTGGGTGAATTCGCTACCAGTATGGAAATGGCGGGAGCTTCCATCTCATTGCTGAAACTGGATGGAGAATTAAAAAGGCTTTTATCCAAACCAGCCAATTCACCTTTTTTTACTCAATTCCAACTCTAATAATCATCCGATGGATACACTAAGGATAAAAGATATTCAATCGATCATCCTTCAGATTAAAAATATAATCGATGCCAACCAGGAGAAACTAATGGAACTGGATAGTGTGATGGGTGATGGTGACCTGGGCTTCACAATGACCAAAGCTTTTGCAGCCGCATATGAAGAAGCAGGCAGATCGGAAGAAAAGATCCCCGGAAAATTATTTACGCGATTGGGAATGGTGATTGCCAAAACCTCGCCATCTACTATGGGAACGCTGGTTGCTACCGGGTTTATGAAGGGCGGGAAATCCATCGACACATATGAAGAAATGGGCCCTGCAGAATTAGCTGCTTTTTTTGAAGCCTTTGTAAAGTCCATTATGGAAAGAGGAAAGTCCGTTCCGGGAAATAAAACCATCATAGATACTTTATTTCCCGCAGCGGAGGCTTTGCGCTTATCGGTAAACGAGTCGCTGGCTGAAGGAATTTCTGCAGCCAGGGATGCGTCGCAGAAAGGTTTGGAGGCTTCAACCAAAATGAAAGCGCAACATGGGCGGGCCGCTTATTATCAGGATGATTCCATTGGCAAACAGGATGGCGGAGCAACCGTTGGAACATTTATTATTGAAGGCTTTTACAGATATATTCTGGAAGCTAAAGCTTAAAGCGTAAGGCGTAAGGCTTTTTCGGACAGTCATTCATTCCGAAGGCAGGTTGAACTCAATTTTAATAGGTCAGCGATTTCAAATAGGCAATACTCCGCGGAACCTGTGTATTTACGTAATTGCTTTCGTCCTCAATAAAAAAATGTTTTATTCCGATTTTATTTGCTTCTTTCAGAATCGCGGGAATATCGATTTCACCTGTTCCGAGTGGCACATCATTTTCCGGTCCGGTCAGTCCGGTAAGATCTTTCTTCGTGCCTTTCCTCATATCTTTTAAATGCATCAGTTTCCAGCGGTCACCATATTTTTTTAATAATGCAACCGGATCGCCACCCCCAAACTGTATCCAAAAAATATCCATCTCAAAGGATACGAATTCCGGGTTTGTATTTTTTATTATATAATCCAGTAAAGTACCGTTTTCATAAGGCTGAAATTCATATCCGTGGGCATGATAGCAAAATGTAATTCCACGTGCTTTCAGGTATTCTCCGATCCTGTTAAAATCGTTTACTGCCTTAGCCGCATCCTCATAAGTAAGCACACCATTTTTGTGCGGTATCCATGCGCACATTACATAAGCAGCGCCCAGCTGTGTTGCCATCAAGGCCACTGAATCAGGATATTTATTCAGAAACTCATAACCAACACCCATCGAGGGTATACGGATGCCTCTCACGTCACATAATTTTTTAAACTCATCAGGAGGCATCTGGCCTCCCCCACCCTCTATTTCGGTAAATCCCATCAAACGGATAGTGTCAAGCGTCGCGGCTACGTCCAGCGGAAAACTTTTGCGGAAAGTGTATGCCTCAACCCCCAGAGGAGCGGTATACAATAATTTTTGAGCTTCAGCAGAAGAACAAAAACAAATTAAAAGGATAATGGAAGCAAATCGTACGAAAAAGAAATATTTTTTCATTGGATCCTTAAATTACAATTTAATCTGCCTGTCCGGACTACATGACCAAATAACTTTTATTCCGGAGAATCTATGGCATCATTTAGTGGAATCAACCACTGACAGTTATTTTGGTTGTACGGTTACAATCACTCTCCTGTACCTTGTTAAGGGAGGTGATCCTTTATCTGTCACTTTCAGAATAAAGTGAATCGTGACTTCATGATCAACTACAGGAGCTGTCACCGGCAAGTCATATATGTTCCTGGCAAATGGAGCGAAACTGACATATCCTTTAAAGGTTCCGGCTTCCGGATATTGAAACCATAAATAACTCATGGAATCACCATCGGGATCTGTTGTGCCGTTTGCATTCAAATGAAATAAATCGCCCGATTTTACAGTCATATGATCGCCGTTGGCCAACATAGGAACGGGAGGATGATTCGCTTCGTTGTACTCTTTTGTTGTCCACTCCATTCTTGCGGCAAAATCATTTTGATATTCCTCTCTCCATCGCCAGATTGTAGCCTGACTACTCTTATATCCTTTCTTATCCAAAGCAGACATTACAGAATCTTCAGCATTTGTCCAAAGGGCTCTTGTTTCTGCCATATCCACCGGCCAGTTTGGTCGTTTGGGAAACATGGAAGCAGAAGTATCCAATACCGGCAAATAAAACGCATACCTGCCTCCCCAGCCTCCGTAGTCGGGGTGTTCCGGATCATTCAGACCATTAGAGATCAATGAAAGAAAAGCAGGACTGTCACCCTCCATCCCATAAGCAACATCCGGATAAGCTGCGCCCAGTGGTCCGTGGCCCTGCTGGATATTTTTTGCGAGCCATTCGTTGCTTACAACGGATGTATTTGACCCCGGAAATCCAAATGACATACCCAGCCAGGTTGCCCTTCCATAAGAATAACCCGGACTGCATACATAAAATATATCAGGAAATGTTTTTCTTATCCAGGGCCCGGCATCATCCTGATCTGAAATTGTATAAATCCTGATTTTCCCAAACAGTTTTTCAGCCTCCTGTCTGCTTTTTGTTTTTTTTATTTTCCAGATGGCCTGCGCAAGTGTATTGACACCTCCCCAGACAGGAATCCACACGGAACGCTGATCATCTTTTTCCAGAACTTTTATAATCCATTCTGATCCTTCTGAGTCGTGTCCTTCTCCCACTGCCTGCATTCCGTATTCCGGCAAGCCCTTTTTAACTTTACTGACTAAAAAATCGTAGTCCGGATAACCCTTCTCGTGTTTTAATAAATTCGGCTGTATGAGTTTATATGCCTGCAATACCTTTACGATACTTTCAGGAGCCACCCTTGTTTTCTGATGTATGGAAGTGGTCGCAATCAATCCTTCTACATCCCATTGATTGCAATAAGTAAGGAAGCGTATCATTGATTCTGTATCATCCGGGTCTGCTTCGATATCTGTGAGCACCAGAACGCGCAATTTGGCCACTGGCTGGGCAAAACCCATCACATGAACTGAAAATAAAATCCACATAAATATTAAAGTACGCACGGAATAACGTTTCATGAAAAAAATTTAAACTATGGATTTAATTCATTCATTTTTTTCTTTATGTTTTCAAATGATTCCATAGGTCCCTTGGTAGAAAATAAATTCAGGACCCAAACCGGCAGCGAACCACCCGGATTCATTTCCAGCACGTAATCGATATGAATTGATTTATTTGTGATGGTGGTTATATTCCATGTACCTCTGGTTAGCGTTACCTGAACCAGGTCTTTCGGAATGGGTTCATAATCGGGAACATTTACAGCGATTACATGCATCGACTTTTCTGTCAAATTTTTCTTCAATTCAAAATTTGCATAAAAAGCGCGGTTTGTAGCCGGCCACGGAACTTCAATCTCTGTATAATAAATAAATTTTCCGGGAGACAGCGATTTAACCAGCCTCGAAATCTTTGTGGCATAACTCCATTCTTTATACTTGTTCACATCCACCAGGATCGCTTCCAGCTGATCTATGTTTCCGGTAACGTCAAGTTCAACCCTTATATCATTGAATGGTGAAGAGGGTGAGTGCCGGCTGCTTATTTTAATTCCGTCCTTTACTTTCTGCACGGTCCAGTCATTCTGCGCAAACAGGGGCAGTTGAAAAACAACCATGAGTAATATGACCGGAATACAAATTCTACAATTCATCTTTTGTCGTTTCGTTCATCACTTGTTTTCTTTTTGAAGAGACTGAAAAGAATTGCGCCCATAAAAGCAAAATAAACAGTGCTGTTGACCGGTTTAGAACTGATCAGACAGGTGCCACCGGGACATCCAATCAAACGATAATAAAAATAGCCGGCGAAGGCTCCGAGGATGGTTCCTGTTACAATGATTTTATTATTTAAAATCCACTTTTTCATACCCTTGTAAATTAAACTATTTTGCCTCCATCAGGCAAAACGAATATGGGTTCAGCATCAGGGTTTCCCGGTCTGTTCCGACTTCATAATGAACCCCGCTCCAATGATCAAACAATTGATGTGGCTGATTCCCATGTTCTTTAAATATATACCAGCTTATAAAAACCTTCTCTTTTGAAAAATTAAACAAACCATACAGTCTTTGATCCTTCGCAATTCTCATAAAAGAAGCAACATGGTTACTTTGCGGAGTCAGCCATACCAGATTACCCAGATCGGCCAGTGCCGGCAATTGCCTTCGTATCTGCAATAATTTCCTGGTCCCGGAAAAAATTCTCTCTTCTGTTGTACCGGTGATCTCTATTTGCCGGATCCTGTCCCAATCCATCACAGGACGGTGCATCCAACGGTTGTCGTAACTTTTACCGGGATCTTCCAGATAAGAATAGTCATTTGTATAACCCAACTCATCGCCATAAAATAACATAGGCATTCCGCCTATAAAAAAGCTCAGCGCCTGCATCATCAGTATTTTATCGATTGATTGCGAAACCGAGTTTTGATCACCACTATTCAATGCCTTTTCAAGTCCGCACAGTGATGCGAGCGTGCCGCTGATTCGGGCATCACCTGTTTTAGGGTTGGAGGAAAATAATGCGCCCGATGCAGGTGAACCGGGAAAGATACCGGCAAAATAATCTTTCAGAAAATTCCGGTGTCCAAATGCATTCCACCCTGGTTCTTCGATCATATAATCTTCATAACCCAATCCAATATCATCATGACTTCTGGTATAGGTAATCCAGGATGTTCCGAATGGTTTTCCTGATATTTCACGCTGGGCAGCCATCATGACGCGTATATCACCCGTAGCCAGCGCATCCCATTGCAAAGCCATTTGTGTGGCGTTATAGGCAAAATCGCATTCCCCGGCCGTATATCTGCCTGTGCCAAAATATTTCATAATTTCCCGCGGGGCCACGATGGCTTCGCCCAATAAAGCCATTCCGGGTGTTGCAACCTGAACACATTGTTTAATCAGCCTAAGCAGTGTATGTGCCTGCGGTAAATTCTGAGATGTTGTTCCCGGCTGCTTCCAGATAAAAGCAGGTGCGTCTATTCGCAAAAGATCAATTCCCAGATTGGCATAAAAAAATATAATATCAAGCATTTCCACGAATACCATTGGGTTTGTATAATTCAGGTCCCATTGATAATTATGAAACACGGTCATTACCCATTTATCACATTCCGGAACATACGTAAAGTTTCCGGGAGCCGATTCAGGAAATATTTCAGGCATCGACCGATCGTATTCATCCGGTAATGTCCTGTTGTCAAAGAAATAGAAATAATCCTGATATTCTTTATTTCCATCCCTGGCTTTTTTCGCCCATTCATGTTTCCGGGAAGTGTGATTGAGCACGATGTCCAGCATCAGGTACATATTGTTCCGCCGCATCAATTCCTGTACAAGATGTAAGTCGTAGAGCGTTCCGAAACGATCATCTATTTTTCTGAAGTTACTGACGGCATATCCTCCGTCGCTTTCATTACCGGGGCTCTCGAACAGGGGCATCAGATGAAGAAAGTTGATACCCAGATTCTTTAAGTAATCCAGTTTGGTGGTCAGGTTTGCGATATCCCCGCAAAACCGGTCCACATATAAGCTCATTCCCGCCAGATCATTTGAAAGAAACCAATGATCTTCTGCCAATTTATGATTGTCCCGCTCCCTTAATACCGAACGTCTGCCTCTGTATCCTTTTACAATGGTTTGCAGCAACCTGTTAAAAACTTCTTTGCCTGCCGGATGATTTTGATATAATTCATTATACAGCGATAAAATATCTGATGCATTGGCCAGAAACCTGGAGTAAAACAAATTATCGGCACCGGCAAAATCAGTTTCATTTTTCAAAAGGCTGTTGACCTGCTGAAATAGTGCGTAATTGTACATGCGATATATTATTTTAAAGCCATTGTGTTTGTCAGTGGCCCACGGGCAAAGGAATTTCCATTTCCGGATCTGCTTTAACGGATTTTATCAGCAGCGTCGCGCAAGCTGCAATAAATAAAAACACACCCGCGAATGAGATGGCCCTGCCCGGGTCATTATTCAGAATATTTTTCAGAACAAACCCGAATGTCAGATTTTGCAGGATCATGGGAATTACAATCATCATATTGATGATACCCATATATACACCATATCTTTCTTTGGGGATGTGACCTACTACCATCAGGTAGGGTACTCCCATCATACTGGCCCAGGCAATACCGAATCCTGTCATAGGTGCGAATAACAGATATTTGTTTTCAATATGGGGAAAAATGACCAGGCCTGTACCCGCCAGCAAAAGGCAGACAAAATGGACCATTTTCGGACTGTATTTCCGAGCCAGTCCAACAAGCGCAAAGGCAGATAAAAAAGTAACGACATTATACCATCCGTTTACGAGACCTGTCCAACCCACGGCTTCTTCATATAAATTTCTGTTTTGTCCAGGTGTTGTCTTCCAGACAGATTGAGCAATACTCTTCGAAGCATTCTGCCAGTAACAGAAAAGCGCATACCATTGGAACAAATAAACCAATGCGAGTTTCCACATCACGCCTGGCATATATTTCAACGCATGAAAAATTTCACGGAAAGGTTCTGTAAAGCCGCTTTTTGATGCTCTTAATT
This sequence comes from uncultured Bacteroidota bacterium, assembly GCA_963759335.1. GTDB lineage: Bacteria > Bacteroidota > Bacteroidia > Chitinophagales > Chitinophagaceae > Puia. The sequence goes on along the minus strand of CAVWYU010000009.1, from coordinate 142,600 downwards.
TTGCCAGTTCCTCCGGTGTCGGCGGAATTTCCGGTGTTTTATAAATGGACCATCCGACGGAACTGATCGAACAAACAGAGCCCAGAAAAAAAGATGCAAATACCCAATAAGGAATTCGTCCATGTTCCCCGTGTATATGTTTTTGAAATATGAAAAGGGAAACATTGGCCAGTGTTATTCCCAGCCCGGTAAAAAAACTCTGAGTCAGAAATCCGGTCGGCTGCTGGCTGGCCGGCAGTTTATCTGCTATCAATGCGCGGTATGGCTCCATCGCGGTATTATTTGCCGCATCGAGTATCCATAAAAGTCCTACTGCCATCCAAAGAGAACTGCTGAAGGGATAAAAAAACAAACAAAGGCTGCAGAAAAAAGCACCGACAAAAAAATACGGTTTGCGGCGTCCAAAACGCGGATGCCAGGTCTTATCGCTCAGGGTGCCTATCAATGGCTGTATCAATAGTCCGGTGACCGGGCCGGCAAGATTCAATAATGGAAGCTGGTCGGGCGTGGCTCCCAGAAAGTCATAAATGGGATTGACAGCACTTTGCTGAAGTCCAAAACTATACTGGATTCCGAAAAACCCGACATTCATATTGATAATCTGTGCAAAACTCAGCCGGGGCTTTAATGTCATCTGCAATCGTTATTATGTCATGAAGATAATTAAAAGCCGATACCACCCGTCTGAATTGATTTCCGGATAATCATTAAATCCTCTTATATTCATTCCGGGTCGTTTCATCCCATTTTAAATTGTAAAAAGATAAATCATGAAATACAAACTGGACAAACCGGTGCATGCTATTATCGGCACTGAAAAATATCAATGCAGTATTGAATGGCGGAACGGAAAATTCATCGCAGATGAGCCTTTGTCCGGTGGCGGCAAGGACCTTGGGCCGGACCCTTATACGCTGTTGTTATCTTCTGTAGCTTCCTGTGTTCTGGTTACTTTACGCATGTATATTGATCGTAAAAACTGGGATATATCTGCGCTCACAGTAAATGTAAACATGTATCAGGAAACGGTAAATGACAAAACAACGACAATCATTGACCGGGATTTAATTTTGGGAGAACATGTACCAGACGAACAGAAAATAAAATTACAGGAGATCGCCAGTCACTGCCCGATTTCCAAAATTCTGGAATCTGATATTAAAACCCGGACATTCATTTTCAAAACGGGCGAAACGAAGACTATTAAATACGGCAATGAAGAAATAACCGTTTTATGGAAACCTGAATTCTGTCAGCATTCTACCAGATGCTGGAAACAACTGCCGCAGGTTTTCAAGCCTTCTGAAAAGAAATGGATAGATCCAAATGGAGCTGATGCACAAAGAATCGGGGAACAGGTAGATCATTGTCCGTCCGGTGCTCTCGTTTTTAAACGAAATACGCCAAATGAAAATGATGGCACACTTCGATAAATTAACACCAGTCCACATCATTTCCTTTAAAAATGAATTCATGATGTTTTGATCCATCTGCTTCAACGTGTCCGGAAATATTTTTTTCCGGTCGCCTTTCATACTGATAACATTCCGTTTGTTATCAGATAATTGATTCACATTTTTATAGTAATTTGTTTCGGATGGAAAATATTGCGCTTATCATATTACTACTCTTTGGTGTTTCATTTCTTGGCGTATTATCCAAACGCTTTAAATTTCCGTTCCCCGTTGCCCTTGTCCTTTCGGGACTACTGATCAGCCTTATTCCGGGTCTTCCCCTGATCAGCTTACAACCCTATGTTGTATTCATCCTTTTCCTGCCACCCCTGTTATATGGCGCTGCATGGAATATCAGCTGGCATGAATCAAAAACGTATTGGAGAGCCATTTCACTGGCCGCAGTAGGGCTGGTATTATTAACCACAACCGTCGTCGCATTTGTGGCTCATTATATTATTCCGGATGTTTCCTGGCCGCTCTGCTTCTTAATAGGCGCGATCGTTTCTCCTTCTGACGCGGTAGCAGCAACATCCGTTACCAGGGGCCTTGGATTGGATCCAAGAATCATTACTATTTTAGAAGGAGAAAGTCTTGTGAACGACGCCAGCGGGCTGATTGCTTATAAGTATGCGTTGGCGGCTATTATGGCCGGTAATTTTATTTTCTGGCAGGCCGGATTGAATTTCATCTGGGTGGTGATAGCCGGAATTTCTATTGGTCTGATCATTGGTTTCCTGATGTCAGTCATACATAAAAAATTTATTACCGATTCGGTTATTGAAGCAACTCTGACTTGCTTAACGCCTTTTGCTTCCTACCTGATCGCCGAATATTTCCATGTTTCCGGAGTACTCGCCGTTGTTACGACGGGCCTTTTTCTATCGTTTCGTTCTAATGAAATATTTACAAATGAAAGCCGGATCATGGTCTATTCCGTGTGGGGAGCAATCCAGTTTATTTTAAACGGCCTGATTTTTATTTTGATTGGTCTGCAATTACACAGTGTCATGGAAGGCATTAAAAATTATTCCGGTTCGGAGCTTGCCTGGTATGGACTTGCTATCAGTGCTGTCGTTATTATTGTACGATTTATCTGGATTATACCTTCAAGTCTGATCCCCGCCATGTCAAAAAGAATAAACAGAAAAAAGCATTTTAATAATCGCAATCTGGTCGTTTTTGCATGGTCGGGTATGCGGGGCGTGGTATCACTGGCTGCAGCATTATCCATTCCATTGATGATGCCGGATGGAACTGCTTTTCCCCAACGGAACCTGATTATTTATATAACTTTTTGTGTAATACTGACAACCCTGTTATTATTGGGCTTTTCTCTTCCCTGGATAATCAAAAAACTGAAAATTGAGCCATATTCCATTGCTGCTGAAGAATATGAAGTCAGAACAAAAGTAGTAAACAACACGATCCAGCATATAGAAGAGAATCTTTCTCTGATCAGTGGGGAATTATTAAATAATATCAAGAGCAAATACGAGATAAAATATAACCGTTTACAGAAAACGGATTTGCCTGCCGACTATTTTGGTGGTGAGGCGCCGCCTAATGCAGCTAATATTTTTAATGAATATTCAAAATTGCAAATTGATCTGATCGGCGTTGAACGAAAATCTTTGGAACAGCTTCATCGCTCGGGTGACGCCAGCGAAGAAATTATCCGCAAAATTGAAAGGGAACTGGATCTTGAAGAAACGCGTCTTCAGTTAGATATGTATATATCCTGATTCAATTACACTTTAATGTTCTTTATCCGGATTTCCGGTCGAAAGAAAATATTTCTGCAGCCGGATTCCTGTTACCCAGTATTTGATCTGTAATGATTTGGGCAGCAATGACGCTAAAAGTGATCCCATTTCCGCCAAAGCCCAGGGCATAATAAGCATTGGGTGTTTTTGCGAATTCGCCGATATAGGGAAGTGAGTCTTTTGTTTTTCCGAATGTGCCACTCCATGCGAATTCGGCCCTGAGTTTTTTGCCAGGAAAAAGCTTTTCAAAATCGGCACAAAGCTGTGCAGCTTTTTTATCGTACAGATTCCTGGATGCTTTGTGGCTGAAGCGCACATCTCTCCCACCCATGATTATCCGATTATCCCGGGTCAGCCTCAAATAGAGATAAGGATTATCTGTATTCCAGATCAGGGTTCCTTCTCTCCAAACATCTTCCTTCTCCTGCTCATTTTCCGATACAACCGCATATGTACAATAAAGATCTACGATATCCCTGGAGATAAAATTTGTTATTTCAAATCCACTGGCATTAACAACCTTATCCGCAGATATTAAATACCCTTCTCCGGTTTTTAGTTCAACGTTATTTTCATTGTACTTGATATCCTCGATCTTTGTTCTGTCGAAAACCTGCAATCCCTTACTTATGCTGTATTGCAACAATGCATGAGTTAAGGAATACGCATCTATGGATGCTCCTTTTTCAGACAGGATTGCGTGTTCGCCCACCATTCCGTAATTTTCGTAAATGTCTTTTTTACTTAAATACGATACATCAAATCCAGCCTGGCGACGTGCGGTTAATTCTTTCTCAATAAATGAAAACTGCGATTTATGCGAACTAAAAAAAAGACTCTTGCGCAAGTCATAACCATCAAATCCAATTCGGTCCATGATCCCAACCAGAATATCAATTGATTCACCACATAACTGGTAGGATCTGATCGCATTGACTTCCCCTACCTGCCTGATCAGCAAATGCAGAGGTGTGTCCAATTCGTACTGTAGAAGGGATGTACTTGCGGATGTACTTCCCTGACCGATCGACCGGCCGTCTACCAGAATACAATCGACTCCTTTTTCAGTCAGGTAGTATGCTGTGAGTGCACCGGATATTCCGCCGCCAATCACGACTATGCGGGAACGGGCATTGTTCAGTAACTTAGGATAATCGAAGGGAATACCATTCTTTATAAGCCAATAGGGGTAACCGGCTGTCAGCTCCATGTCTTCTCTGTTCTAATAATAGTGCCACTCATTAAGCTTAAAGCGAACAGCGTAATGCGCAAATCATGTATTCTACCAGTCGCTCATTGTGTGTTTAATGGTCGTTCGATCGTTTCAATTGTGTAAATATATCTACAATGAAAACTCTCCCCGCTCAAAAAGTGAAATCGTTACTCCCGCCTTTTAAAAGATATTCTTTATTGTTCCAAACGAAATGACCTGTTATTTGACGTGGTAACCTGATCTGAATATTCCATTTGCCATTTTCAAATTGGTAGCTCGTAAAAATATTGCCCGAAGGATGCGGAATTTCACCACTGATATTTTTTATATCGCCCAGTCTGGGCTCAATTTTTACCCGCCCGAAACACGGTGCTTCGCTGTCTATTCCCAGGACCGACCTGAAAAATTCAATATTCGGGCTTGCTCCCCATGCATGACAGTCCGAACGGGCGTTGTTAATATCTGATATTTCAGCCCATGTCGACATACCCATATGAATGTTTTCCCGCCATAGATCCAGCCATTTCAGATAGTCATTGCCCAAACCTGCTTTTATAAGTGCCTGGTGTAAATAATACTTGAAATAAATGGAGGCTTGCGCCATTGAACTATCGGTCAGCATTTTTTTTGCAATGGTATTTGCCTGTCGTCCGTCGATCACTCCTGTAAGTATCGCCAATGTATTGGCGTGTTGGGAATAATAATCTTTTTCAGACCGGTCGGCAAAAAGATTTCTGTCCCTGCTCCAATATTTATCAAGGATTGTTTTTTTCAACTGATCCGCATATTGATTATACATAGAAACATAGGATGCCAGGCCATATTTCGTTTCCAGGTCGGCCGCCAATTGATAAGCCCAAAGCAATTGCATATCGAGTAATGCCGAATTGCCATTTGCTCCGACAGGACCAACACCGGAAGTCCAGCCTTTTTGTTCCACCCAATCTGTAAACATCCAGTATGGAACATCCTTCAACGACCCGTCCGGCTGCTGATACCTTCTGAAATATTGTAATATCTGTCTTTCACCGGCTAGTTTAGCCTTTACATAATTACTATCCCTTCCATACATCATATAATCGTGCAGCATTCCAATATACCAGAATGAAAATGTAGGAATATACTGAGGTGTATAGGAAGGATGACGACTGAGCGTTACACCTTCCGGCCTGCGTGAATCATCCATCTGGTTCATTGCATTCCGGAGTAATCTTTCATCACCGCTGTTATAAAGCGAAATCATACCCTGTATCCTGGCATCACCTATATATTGCAGTTGTTCATAATAAGGACAATCCATATAGGTTTCCATCGCGCACAAACGGGCAGTACGCCAGCCAATTTCAAATATCCTGCTGAGTTCAGTATCGCTTGTTGTCATCCTTGCGTTTAGTTGAAAAGGGTAACCCGTAAATGTTCCAAAAATATCATCCACGGTTAACGGATCTGACTGCGTTTCGATTTTTATTAGAATGTATCGGTAAGTCCTGAATGTTAGTGGTGTAAAAGCCTGCGCCTGTGATCCATTGGATATAATGCTGTCCTTTCTCCCGATAAATTCTTTGCCTTCTGTTTCGTTTCGGTTTCCTTTCGAAGGATACTTTATAAACAGGGCTTCTGCATAGCTTAGTGTTACTGAACCTTCTTTACCACCGCTGAAAATAATTTCGGGGTATGCATTGGTTAAAAATCCCTGATCCAGTATGACTGTTGCCTTCGTATGGGCGGGAATATTAAAAGATGTTTTGACTACCGGAAACCCGGAAGGTATTTGAATCCCTTCAGCCTTTGTAAGTTTTGCTAGCCGCTGATTTGTCATTTCCATTGGGGGAAGGATGGAAGGAATCAGAAGCCATCCGCTGACGGTTCCGTATCCGCCGATCAGATTTTTGGGAATTCCCGGCATGATAACCCGGGCGTTTTTCCAATGATCGTCGGCGAAATCCAGTTTTCTCCAGTCTGTCATATATGTATTCATGTCCAGCTGTTCGCCAGGTCCGGCTACATAGTACGTTGGTGTATTAAAGCGGATCGGACGATATGAAACATCACGGATGCATTTCCAGTTACTGTCTGTGATTAATTCCTTTTTGTTATGATCAGATCCCTGTAATATAAATCCTGTTTGTAGCGATATCTGTCCTTCGGGCCTCCATTCTCCTTCATTCCAAACTTGTGCGGCAATGATATTTTTACCGGCGTTCAGATACGGAGCAATATCGATAGTCGTAAAATTCCAATGATCCAGATCACCTCTGGCCGGTCCCAGTGAAACCTGTTTTTCATTCACAAACAATTTATACCGGTTATCGGCAGAAACATGGATCACAAAAGAATCCGGTTTAATATCCAGATCAATTATTTTCCTGAATAAATACACTCCATAACCCGTTGGAGATTCGCCGGGAACTGCAACCCAGGAAGCCCGCCATTGATTTACTAATAAAGAGGGATAGATTTCCTGCGCAAAACTATTCAGGGTCATCAGGAGACCTGTAATAAAAAAGAGTATTCCGGGAATTAATTTTCTGCATGTTACGTACAGGAGAAGAATGAAACGACACATAATTAATTCTTTGATTGAAAATAAACCAAAAAAATTAATACTCTCCCCCTGGTTTCCGGTTATTTAGTGCTTTATCAGTAGAAGGAGGCAACGAAGCAGGTGGCTCCTCAAAAATGATATCTTCATTCAAAGAATATATAAACGCCAATAGCTCTTTTTTCTCACTCACGGTCAAATGCAGTGAATCACCCGGCAGGGATTGATTGTCTACGATCAGCTTCTTCCCCTGACCTCCTCCAACATCATAGAAGTCAATCACTTCTTCCAGTGATCTGAAAACACCATTATGCATGTAAGGCTTCGTATACTCTGCATTACGAATCGATCCCGTGCGAAAAGCATGCATTGTTTCGGGTGCCTTATTGATCATATATCTGCCTTTGTCTGAACTCAGATTCTTAAAAGTGGTGTCGCCAGGTGTACCCAAAACTTCAAATTCTGAACCAATGTAGGGCGGTTTAACCCCGTTGAAATTGGGAACAAAATGACATGTTCCGCATTTAGCCCGGCTCATGAATAAATTGAATCCCCTTTTTGCCTCATCGGACACCAATCCTTTATTATTCATCGCATTGTCGAATGGCGAATAAAACCGGCTATAACTTCCATCATAATACGTGATGGCGGAAACGATATGATTGAGCGTTATGTTTTTTTCTTCCGGCGTAAGCTTTAGAAAAGATTTAAAAGCTTCTTTATATTCCTTACAACTCAGCACTTTCTTTATCAGTTCTTTTTCGTTGCTGCCCATTTCATTTGCACTGGTAATTACATCTTTACCCTGGGCCTGAAGGGAAATATGCTTTCCATCCAGCATTAGTAAATGATTGTACACCGAATTGATCAGCGTTGGTGTATTTCTAGGCAACCGTTGTTGTTTGTCAAATTGAAATGCCGATCCGTTTGTAGTGTCAGTAAAATACTCTGTAGGCTTATGACAGGAAGCACAACTGCGCATATTATTGCCTGATAAAATCGGATCGTAGAATAGCAATTTTCCAATATATCTGATTTCGCGAAGCGTTTTTTCGTCTTCCACCATAGAATAAAGGCCCTTTGTATTCTGGGAGGCGTATAATGATTTATCAAAAATGGATTGAATATTATTGTTCAGGGTATAATCATTATAATTGATCGACCTGGCGTTGTAATCATTGATGAATTTCTGATTCATCGCAAATAGCGGATTTACATAATCACGGATAAAGTCAAAATGATTAAACTCGTTAAAACCCGGTCCCTGCGTCTCTGCAAAAGATATGGTTTTTTCATACTTATCAAGGTATTCGCCCGTTACTGGTTGTTCTGGAAAACTTTGATTGTAACTATTGTAAATTTCTTTTGTACCCTTTAACATGGAAAGCAGCTCAGGGACGATATGGTTTGTATCGGGGCATTCAAATCCGGTTGTGTAAATGGCCGCCAGGTTCAATAAGAACAATCTATTAGCCAGAAAAAAATGACTGTAGGAATTCAATTGACTGGTTATTGAATCGGCTTCATATGTTTTGATGGCCTCTTCGCTTTTTTTAATCAATTGAATCAGGGAATCTTTTATCAGAGGTGTTTGTTCCAATGATAATTCGGCCAGTGACAGACCAGCCCCCTCTCTTCTGTAAGGAGGTTCAAACTTCTCGAATACCTCATTCTCCCATTCTACCGGGAGCGGGCCATTTATTTTACGGTAAGCATTTGGTTCAAAATATCGCAGCCAGAAATCGATATTTTTTAATTTAATCCTGGATGCTTCAATCTGTATGCGAATCGACTTCCTGTTTTCCTCAGATGACAGATCGGTGTGCAAAATGAACGTCTCTAATATGACCTGTTGTTGGCTGAATTCCTGCAGCGAATTCTTATAAAGATTATTATATGATCTATTTCCTTTTTTCCCAAATGAAAGACAAAAAATGGCAAATATTGTAAAGAGAATTATTGTGAACGCTTTCATTTTTCGGCAGAATTAAGGTACTTCATCCATGGGTACCCACCACGACACGGATTGACAAAGATAAAAACTTCTTCCGGCACTTCTAAGTCTGTCATAGAGGCTATTCAGACATATACCGGGTTTCGATCATAATCCAGCCGTTATTTGCCTTAACTGACATAACTGGTGTTCATTAAATTTATTGTTAATCAATGACTCCTTTGCCATGAATATTGTATTTATTGAAAGATTTAACTTATTTTGGAGAAGGTATCAGCTGCCGCATTCGCACAAAGCGTTATTCCATCACACTGCTGTTATAGGAGGATCTTCAGACGCTTATATATTCCTGCTAAATCCGGAAAATGCTCCTTCACCCGTAATTGAATAAATTGCCTTATGAATTGACCAGACTGGGCTGTGTTTTAATTAAGTACGAAGCATGAAAAGACGAACTTTTATTTATACAGGTGCTGCCATCGCTGCAGGAATAGGTCTCGGCGATCTCCTCTTACTAAACAACGAATCAAAGTGGAAGAAACAGCCCTTCCTGTACCCTTTGATCCTGTCTGATATATTGGATGAAGGATCACTGCGCGTTATTGGCAGTTCCTACAGAGTTGATAGACCTGATGAAAATTCCAAAGTGAGGCTACTGGATACAATTAAAAGCGGAATGGCTGACGTTCAAACGGGGACGAATGATAGAGAAAAACAGGCAACAGACATTGAAAAGAAAGTTGAAATGGATTTTAAATTTAATAAACTTATAGTTATAAAAGGCTGGGTAATATCTGAAACGGAAGCCCGCCAATGCGCTCTTTTATCCCTGTCTTAAAAATGTAAGTTTACATAATGCATACAGATGCCAGAAATCTTGATAGCGGAACAATCATAACCGGTGACATATGCGTGATCGGTGCGGGTGCTGCAGGTATCAGCATAGCATTGGAGTTTATAAACAGCAATTATCAGGTAGTTGTTCTGGAAGGCGGGGGATTTGAATATGACGATAGAATTCAGGAATTGTATAATGGGAAAACAACCGGACAGCCCTATTATCCGATGAAATCATCCGAGTTGCATTATTTTGGCGGTACGACGGCTCACTGGGGCGGCATGTGTGCACTTTTCGATCCGATTGCATTTCAAAAAAGAGACTGGATTAATAATAGTGGCTGGCCAATAACGCAGGAAACACTGCTCCCCTATTATAAAAGAGCATCCGCCAACGTCGATATAGATAATAATGATTTTGATTTGAAATATTGGCTGAAACAAGATCCGGCATTTGTTCCGTTGCCATTTGACGAGGAAGTAGTTTGGAGCAAAATCTGGAAATTCAGTAAGCCGACCCGGTTTGGAACAAAATACCGGGACAAGATTGTAAATGCAAAAAACATTCATCTATATACCTATGCAAATGTGGTGGACATCACGGCCAATGAAAGTTTACAGAAAATAAATACGGTAACCATAAAGAATTATGCCGGCAAAACTTTAAAGGCGACAGCAAAATATTTTATTTTAGCATGTGCCGGCATACAAAATCCCCGAATATTATTAGCCGCAAATAAACAGACCCCCGGGGGCCTTGGTAATGAAAACGATCTGGTGGGCAGGTTTTTCATGGAGCACGCCGAATTTAAATCAGCGGAACTCTGGCTATATAAAAAAAGCGAATTAAACCTCTATATGAATGTTCAGCCAAGGGTCAGGGCAGAACTTGCTATTATGCCTGAAAAACAGGCAGAATTTGAGATTTTGAACGGGATGGTGTCATTTACACCATTGGATTACGCCAAACAAATGCCATCATATATTCAACTCTGGGATACACCGGATCCCCGGGTCAATGAAGAGAAATCCCGGCAGGCGATGTACAGAACTTCGGGGAGTTTTGTACATCGTCTTTTTGAAAAATTCAGATCAGCGGAAAGCAAAAAAAAGCATCAGGCCTTTCAAATGACACTGCGCCTTGAGCAGTCCCCGAATCCATTATCCCGGGTAACACTGGGAGATCAGAAGGATGAATTGGGTGTACCCCAGGCAAATTTAAACTGGGCATTTACACCTCTGGAAAAAAAGAGTATCAGAAAAATTTACGAAATCATTGGTCAGCAGGCCGGTGAGGCTGGAATTGGCAGAGTCAGACTGATGGAAGAATTGTGGGATCCACAGGATGAAACGCTGCCGGTAACCACCAGCGGAGGCTGGCATCACATGGGAACAACACGCATGAGCGACGATCCCAAAAAAGGGGTGGTTGATGCAGATTGTAAGGTTCATGGAATACAAAATTTATTCATTGCCGGATCATCCTGCTTTACGACCGGTTCTGCCGTTAACCCTACCTACACCATCGTAGCACTTTCTATCAGACTGGCAGATCACATCAAAAATTTGCTGAGCACTGCCGGGAATGTCTGATTCCAAATTAAATTCCCGAAAATTATTCAATCCATAAAAATAAAAATGACCCGTTTTGCGGGTCATTTTTATTTGTCCAAAACACCTAAATACTAATTTTTAATAAACTTGGTTACCATGGTTTTCTTGTTGCCGATTGTAATCTGTACGGTATACATGCCTGATGCAAGTGAACTGATGTTTAATGTTTTGGTGACAACATCGTCCATTTTTACTGTTTGCGCCGTCAGTACCTGTCGTCCATTCATATCATATACAGTAATCTTGACAGTACCCGTAACCTGGCTTGTAATTCTCGCCGTAGTAACATCATGCGCCGGGTTTGGATAAACAATAAATCTTTCTGATGATGAAAAATTATTCTGAGTTAATCCCTGTTCAACCGTCAGTTTCATAGCTGCAGTTGAATTGATGCCGGTGTTGTCAGTAACTGTCAATTGAAAATTATATTCTCCCACCTGCAGGTTACTAAGGGTAACTACCGGATTGGTCATGGAAGTACTGGCTGCAGTATTCGGCCCACTCATTTGTTGCCAGCGATATGATACGATCGTGCCATCCGGATCCGATGAGCCGGAAGCATTGAGTGTATAAGTATTGGTTGGCATTTGAATGGTATCGCTTAAGCCTGCATCAGCTACCGGTAGTAAGTTTACTTTGCTGATCGCAGCATTAACTGTTATCGTTATCTGATCTGAATTTGTTAATCCATTATTATCCGTAACCGTGAGTTCATATATATATTGTCCGACTATCAATTTGGACGCTGTTGCGGAGCTCGTTTTGGCTGCGGTAATCGTAGATGCCGACGGGCCTGAAACCTGTCTCCAGCTATATGCCGCAATTGTACCGTCAGGATCAAAAGAGCTGCTTCCGTTCAGCACTACTGAGCTCACCGGTGCAGTAATTGTTTGATTATTGCCGGCATTTGCTACGGGAGCCTGATTTGCCTGGAGAGGTTGCGGAAGAACTGTTACGGCTATCTGATCCTTTGCTGTAGCTCCATTATTATCTGTTACAGTTAATTCGAAAACATATCCGCCTGCTTTTAGCCCGACAACCGATGGCGTTGCAGTATTGGAATTATTAATAGTAACTGATCCAGGTCCTGAAATAGTCGCCCAGCTATAGGTTGCGATTGTGCCGTCCGGATCATTTGAACCTGAACCGTTCAGTGTAACTGAATTTGCAGGAGCTGTTATTTGCTGATTGGGTCCGGCATTGGCTATTGGCGACTTATTGGCCGCAACTGTGACAATCACTTTCACCTGGCTGGTGGCGCTGGCACCGCTGTTATCGGTTACTGTTAACTGATAAGTATATGTGCCGGAAACAAGGCCGCTCAGACTTAATAATGATGTACTGGCGCCGGTTGATACAGGTGTATTTGGACCTGCAATTCTTATCCAGCTAAATGTGCTTATGGTGCCATCCGGATCATAAGATTTTGATCCGTCGAGATTAATCGAATTAACCGGCAATGTGATGTTGGCACCTGCACCTGCGTTTGCCACGGGTGCTTTGTTGATGGCTGCCAGCACCCTGATTTGGACGGAGTCCGTACCAGTAGCTCCATTATTATCTGTTACGGTTAATATGAATACATAATTACCCGCCTGCAGATTGGTTACGGTGTTCTGGGCTGAATTGGAAAGACTAACGTTTGAAGGTCCGGATTTTTCCACCCAAATATAACTTACAATGCTGCCAGACGAAGCACTTGAGCCCGTTCCGTTAATAGTTGCCGAACTTACAGGAAGCGTGATTGTTTGATCAGCGCCTGCATTAGCAACGGGAGGCTGAATTCCGGAATTACTTACAGTGATTTTAACCCTCGATGTTGCAGTCGCGCCCATATTATCGGTTACAGTAAGCTCATAGGTATATTGCCCTGCTACCAAATTTGCAACCGTCACAACAGAAGTATTTCCATTGGTAACAGTGGAAGAATTTGGACCTGAAATCTGTGCCCAGGAATATGATGCAATCGTACCGTCCGCATCAGCAGAAAGACTACCATCCAGGTTTGTGCTATTCGTTGGAAGCGTAATGGATTTGCTGGAACCCGCGTTTGCGACCGGAGATATATTCACTGCCTGATTTACAGTAATTGAGATAACATCTGAACTTGTTGCGCCATTATTATCCGTCACTTTTAATGAAAACACATACGCTCCCTGAACTAAACCGGAAATATCAGTGGATGAATTCGCCGGAGAAGTAATGGAGGATTGGGATGGACCAGAAACCTGGCTCCAGTTATATGTTGAAATAGTACCATCCGGATCTGTTGAAGAACTACCGTCCAGATTCACTGTATTGAGTGGTAAAGTAATGGACATATCAGCCCCCGCGTTTGCGACCGGAGGTTGATTTACCGGTGCTGCATTTACAATGATCTTTACAGTATCCTGAGATATTGCACCCTGATTGTCTGTTACTTTTAACTGGATTAGATATACGCCGGCAGTCAGATTGCCTGCTGTTGTACTTGCGGATGCACTATTCCCCATGCTGAATTGTGACGGACCACTCATTTTCGTCCATAAATATGTAGTGATAGATCCATCGGGGTCTGTTGAAGCCGTTCCGCTCAGATTAACAGAATTGACTGGCAGTGTAATATTGAAATCGGCACCTGCGTTTGCTACCGGAGGTTTATTGGCCGCTGGCGCTGCATTAACAGTTACCTGAATATTGTCAGAAGTTTTTCCTCCCTGATTATCTGTTACGGTTAAAGTAAAAACATAAACTCCCTGTACCAGTCCGGTAATATTTGTACCTGCCGCAGAAGGTGTCGACATCGTTCCGATCGCCGGGCCGGATGATTTTGTCCAGGAGTAAGACGCGATGCTACCATCGGTGTCTGTTCCTGTTCCGGTCAACGAAACAGTAGATGTCGGCAACTGAATAGTTTGGTCAGCACCTGCATTTGAAACGGGAAGTTGATTTGCGGGGGCAGAAGCAGCATTTACTGTTATCTGAACGTTGTCGGTTGACTGTGCGCCCTGGTTATCTGTCACCGTACAGGCAAATACATATACCCCCTGTATCAGACCGGTAATATTCGTATTTGCAGTTGATGGCGTAGCAATGGTTCCACCAGCAGGGCCGGACGATTTGGTCCAGGAATATGAAGCGATTGTACCATCCGCATCTGTTCCTGATCCAGTCAGCGAAACGATCGATGTTGGCAACTGGATGGTCTGGTCCGCACCTGCATTTGCAACAGGCGGTTGATTTGCCGGCGCTGCAGCAGCATTCACAGTAACCTGTACATTATCTGTTGCAGTTGCACCCTGATTGTCAGTAACGGTCAACGTAAAAACATAAACACCCTGTACTAATCCTGTAATATTTGTATTCGCAGTCGCTGGTGTAGCAATGGTTCCGGTAGCTGGTCCGGATAATTTTGCCCATGCGTAAGAAGCAATTGTTCCTCCTGCATCTGTTCCGGAACCAGTCAGAGATGCAGTGGCTGTCGGCAATGTAATGGTTTGATCTGAGCCGGCATTCGCAGTTGGTGGTGGATTGCCGGTACCTGTGCCAACGGTAATATTACTTCTAAGTAAATAACTTCCGTCTGAATTAACACCCGTAATTCCAAGAGGCATTGGTTTGCGGAACTTGACCGGATCTCTGATGATCAGATACATGCTATATGTACCTTGCGCCACCGTTGAAGGAAGCGTAAAATTATCGCTGATAGCCTTTGGAGTACCTGATGGCAAAAATAATTTTGGATTAAATGAAGATGTTCCTGTCCAAACTACAGCATTTGTCGAACTCCTGAGTTCGAATGTCACATCCCAGTCTTTATAGTCCGGCGCTGCGCCGATATTCTGCCAATTCAGAGCGACATTGAATGTACTGCCACCAGTCAGTGTAGTAGTCATACTGCCACCCGTTAATACAATACGATAACCGGCCGCTTTGGAAGCAGCCCTGAAACTATTTTGGATCGTTGCATTAACACCGTTATTAAAATTACCATTACCAAAACTGGTGACACCATATTTTGTCATTTGAGCTGCCAGAGAAGTAAAATTCCCCGCTGATCCCCCATCCTGCGGTTCACCCACAATTGGCGCAAACTGATAACGGTTCATAATTTCTGTCTTAAAAGATAATCCGTTAAAAACAGTTGGGTTCGCATCCGTCCATTGAGAAAGATAATTATCCGTCTGGCCCCATGAATCTCTTCGCCATCCCAGTTTACCGGCCGAATTTGAAACTGTCAAAGCATAATACCCAACGCCCGGAGGGACATTGGTGTTACTGAGTTGACCACCGTCAACTGTCGCCATCATGTAAACACATTGGAACTTATCAAATACATGAACGTGATAAGAGATGATACTGTCACCGCTTGCAACAGTTAAATTTCCATTTGTAAAAACGTTATTTGTCCACTCACCGAAATCACCGTATCCGCGAATATCAATCTGACCGATCACGTCCTGATAACGCACACCGTTATAGGAGCCCGAAAGGATATGATTATTAATTGCAATATTCAGGTTCTTTAAAGCAGTCAAATACGACGGACTATTATAGTTTGGAAACCACTCACCGCCGGATATGAAATCTTTTACGGATTCACCCTGCATCTGATTGTGTAACCATGTTGGGTAAAGCATTACGGCTCCTGAAATGTTGGTCTGTAAATTCGCGTCACAACCTCCGCACTGTTGCATTACCCCGAAGCTGAAAGTTTGTCCTTTTGAAATTGACTGCTGAATTTTACTATCAAATACAGAGAAATTGTAGGCTCCCGCTGTTCCACTGGCGGGCTGAAAATCAAGCCAGGTAAAACGCCAATATCTGTCCAGTCGTTGTGTATTTGTTCCCTGTGCAGGTATATTTACGATATTCTGATCGTAGCTCCATTCATTCGCCCCTGCGCCGGGTCTCATGAATTCCGGATCCGATGCTGGTATTTGTGTGAATGATAAATTGGTCGTTTGAGCAAGACCTGCAAGCTGGATACATAAAAAACAAAATAACAGAAGGAGTTTGTCTGCTTTGTTTTTGATCTTCTTTGCTACTGAACTAAATACGACAAAGCCACTTTGTGTGTAGAGTTGGATTTCCATAGTTCGTGGATATTGGATGATATTGGATAACTTCTCTTTTGGATTTTAAATTCCAAATATTAACGTCTTCTTTGTTAATATTTTAAAACTACCCGAACGTGTTCAAATTACTTGCCAAAAAATCTTAAAAAATAATTGTTGATTAAATGCTACAATATTTTTAGAATTAAAATTCTGATTCTTAGTCAATTAAAAGTAATCCACATTTTCAATCATAATTTTCCACATTTTTTGTGCATCAAAACCATGAAATGGAATATACGTTTTAAATGTTTTTTGTGATATCAAAATGGGAACTGGTCTATAACAAGGATATATTCCCGAATTGGGAAACTCATTTATATCTGTAAATAATTTATGTTCTATTTTCTCTCTTTTTTGAGTCATTTTAATTGTATTCCAATTTGTTAACACATGTATAGATCTTTGATAAAAATTTCTATCTTTAAGCCTCGATAGCTACATGACTATAGTTTTGAGGAATTCCAGATATCCTTCCACCGGAACAGTTTACGACTATTCAATACTCTTACGTTGATTTTTCCGGACTCATCATTCAAGCAAAATCGGGAATGATGATATATATGATCCAGCATTCTTATAGAAATTTCAGGCGTGGTTTTTTATCATCCAATAATCTTTTGTCAACTGCGCAGGAGCACCTTTTATTAATTGTTAGATAAAACTTTGATACTCAACGCATTATTTACTATGTACCAAACGACCCTTAAAACAGGATTTAAAACTTTACCGGGATTTTTGTTAGTTATTCTTATTTTATTCTCGTCTTCCTGCAGCACGAAAAAAGTCGTATACTTTGACGGTATCGACAATGTGACGATAAGAAGTAAATTCCCGCCTAATATCGAAGCTTTTATTCAAATCAATGACTTACTTAGTATAACTGTAAGCAGCGCCAACCCTACGGCTTCGGCAATTTTTAACGCGCCCAATGAATCCACGCCAACAACGAGCTCGGCTACATCGTTTGGAAATACCCTGACTATCGGCTACCTGGTGAATCTAAACGGAGACATATTATTTCCTGTGTTGGGGAAAATCCATGCTCAGGGACTAACAAAATCCCAATTGCAAGCCTTATTGACGAAACAGCTCGTGGATACAAAACAATTAATTGATCCGATTGTAACCATTAGGCAATTGAATTTCAGAGTAAGCGTTTTGGGTGAGGTTGCGAAACCCGGAGTTTACACCACCCCGAATGAAAAAATCAGCTTATTAGAAGCCTTGAGCTTTGCTGGAGATATAACTATTTATGGTAAGAAGGACAATGTGTTACTGGTTCGCGAGGATGAAAAAGGAGATAAACTGATCGTTAGAATAGATTTGACTTCCAGCAGTTTGTTTACTTCGCCCTACTATTACCTGAAATCAAACGATATCCTGTACATAGAACCCAGTCAAAACAGGGAAAAGAAAGAAAGATTTGCACAGGTTACACCCATCATCCTGAGTGTTGTGTCTTTATTGATCATTACCATAAGTGCGATTGAATATAGAAAATAAAGGACGTAATAATACGTTACATCCCGGGATATGACTAAGTATAAAACCCTTTGAATATGGAAAAAAAGCAGCCAATTGCAACGGATGCTGGTAATGAGAACTTTTTTCAGCAGCTGGCAATTAAATATCTGCCCTATTGGCCCTTCTTTGCTGTTTTGCTCCTGTTCAGCCTGTCACTCGCATTTTTGTATCTCCAGTATACCGTCCCCGTTTATGAATCTTCCGCGAGTATCTTAATTAAAGATGAAAAAAAGGGTCAGGAAGATTCAAAAATGGAAGAATTACTCAATCTTTTCAATACGAAAAAAATTGTTGAAAATGAGTTGGAGATAATCCGGTCTAATGAAGTGATTACAAATGTTGTGACTAAAATGAAGTTGTATGCGCCTGTTTATACGGAAACGGGTTGGCGCGGAATGATCAAAAGAAATGCCTATTTAACCAGTCCGGTGATACTGGAAGTGCCGGATCCCCAGTCCATCATTGAAGTCAAGAAAGTATATTTTAATATAGCGCCCAATGCAAACTCCGTAGAAATTGCGGGCAAAGTTTATCCCCTGAATGAATGGGTAAACACTCAATGGGGCACTTTACGCTTTATACGGAATCCACATTATGCTTTGCACCATTCTCCCGGACAGGAGCAGCCGAAAATAAAATATTTCTTCTCTCTGATTAGTGTGGTCAATGAGACGGATGCCCTGGGAGAAAATCTGGTTGCGGCTCCAACCAGTAAACAATCTTCTGTTATCACTTTAAAAATCAAAGATCCGGTTCCGGCACAGGGGGAAGAAATCATAACCAATATTGTTAATTCATATAACCAGAATGCAGTCCGGCAGAAGAGCGATATCGCTGCCAGTACGTTGAGTTTTATTGAAGACAGGCTGAAAAATGTCAAGTTTCAATTAGATTCAGTAGATAACAGTATTCAGAAATACCGCAACAGAACCGGAATCGTAGATATCAGTGAACAGAGCCGCCTGTATCTTCAAAGTATTGCAGCGAACGACCAGCAGAAAAATAAAATGAAAATGCAGATGAATGTGCTGGATGAAGTTCAACACTACCTGGAAACAAAAAATGACACTTCCAGTGTAGTGCCCTCCACCTTTGAAATAACGGACCCCACGCTGAACCAACTGCTGGAAAAATTACACAGTGCCCAAAGCGAATATGCAAGGCTTCGTAAAACGACCGCTGAAAACAATCCTATTCTCTCTTCTATAAAAGATGAAATTGTAAAGAACGAATCGGCGGTACTTGAAACAATTAAGAGCCAGAAAGCGAATCTGCAGACCAACCAATCATATGTAGACAAAATATCCAATCGCGACTCAGCGATGGCGAATGCCATTCCACAAAAAGAAAAGGAACTGGTTGAAGTCAGCAGACAAAGAAATATTACAGCCGAAATTTATTCATTCCTGTTACAGAAAAGAGAAGAAGCGGCATCGTATACGATGAGCTCGGTATTACCTGATAGTTATATTGTCGACAGAGCAACTTCCACAGAAACACCGGTAAGTCCCAAGAGAGGCCTGATCTATCTGATGGCCCTGGTATTTCCGTTTGCCCTCGGCAGCACTGCCATCTCATTAAAAGGTATTCTCAACAATAAAATATTGTACCGAAGCGACATTGAGGCGCTTACCAATTTCCCGGTAATCGGCGAAATCATTGAAGGAAAGTTTCAGAATGGTCTGATAACAGCCACAAAAGAAAGAAGTTTTATCATTGAACAATTTAGATTGCTAAGATCAGCGGTAAAAAATCTTTCTGACACACCCGGTCATGTAAAAAGGATCGTATTTACTTCTTCCATAGAAGGAGAAGGAAAGAGCTTTATTGCGACGAATCTGGCCAACCTGATAACAAGAAATAATAAAAAAGTCGCCTTGCTTGAATTGGATTTACATCAACCTTCCATATGCGAAATGCTGGGTTTGGAAAGGGGTGTTGGAATCACTGATTATTTAATGGGCAAAGTTTCAGAATCAGAAATTTTATTACAAACCCCGTTTAACCCGGATTTGTATTTTGTACAAGCCGGTCACCTGGAGGAAGACGCGTCAGAATTGTTATTGAATGGTAAAATCGAAGTATTTCTGGATTATTTGAATACGAAAGTGGATATGCTGATCATTGATATGCCGCCTATAAATCCGATTACAGATTTGTACGTAATAGCGCCCTTGTGCGATTACACACTGTATGTGATCCGGCATGGAAAAGTGCGAAAAAATAACATTAAGATGCTTAAAGAAAATATGGATTTCCATAATATTAAAAACGTGGCATTGATATTTAATGGTATAAAGAAAAGAGGTATTGGCCAATATAGCTATGGCTATGGATATGGCTATGGTTATGATTATAAATCTTCTTATGATTCATACGGAAAGGCCAGAAAGAAGAAAACAGTATAATCTGACAAAGTCCTCTCACCGATCAAGTCCTTGCAATAACAACTGTTTTCCGTTTAAACCCAGCGTAAGGATTCTAAAATCAATATCAATTTCCAAATACTTAAATCGGGTTTTTATGCGTTTTTAGTAAGCATAAAGACAAATCAGTATAATTCGCTGGTATTGTGATGATTACGGCCGATATTTGAGTAAATCAGACCTTTCTCCTGGGACTGAGGTGGCGTAGCTGTTTTTATCCAGGTCTTAATTATTCAAATGTGATAGTCAAAATAAAAAAAGTTCTCTCGACAGACCTGTTCAGGGTATCGTCTCTTAATGCCGTTTCCACGGTCATTAAAATGCTGACAGGATTAGTTAGCGTTAAAGTCGTAGCGGCAATAATCGGGCCGGCGGGTATCGCATTATTAGGGCAGCTGAATAATTTTTCAACGATTACACTGGGAATTTCCAGCGGCGGCATTAATGCCGGAATGACAAAGTATATATCGGAATATTCCAGGTCCAGAAAAAAATATCTCCTTTTTCTCGGCACCGGGTTCTGGGTCACTATATTTTTTTCGATCCTGACCAGCATTGCTTTGATTATAGGCGCCGGATATTTTTCCAAAATCATTCTTCTTGACGAAAAATACAAATTCGTTTTTTATTTTTTTGGCTTTACGATCATTTTATATGCCTTAAATGCATTACTGATCTCTGTAATAAATGGTTTTAAGGAATACAAAAAATATATCATTGCGAATATCCTGGGCAGTGTTGTCGGCCTTATATTCTCTGTAATACTTTCTATCAGATATGGCGTTTCCGGTGCCCTTATTTCGGTAGTCACATTTCAATCCATCGTTTTCCTTCTGACACTGGGAATTATTCATAAATCCTATTGGTTTGAATGGAAAGTATTTACAGGCAAATTCAGCAAACTGGTAACCGGCAGGCTCGCCCACTATTCTATTATGGCACTTGTAAGTGCTATTGTGGTGCCCGTTAGCCAATTGATTATCCGGAGCTATATCAAAAACCATGAATCGATCACCAGCGCCGGATTATGGGAGGGAATAAACAGGATATCCATCATGTACCTGTTGGTCATTACTACCTCTCTCAGCGTATATTATCTGCCAAGACTGGCTGAACTTCGGAACAAGAACGAGCTGAGAAAGGAAATATTCAGTGTATATAAATTAATCATTCCATTACTGATTGCTGCCACCATTGTCATCTACTTTTTGAGAAAATTTATTATTCAAATACTATTTACAAAGGAATTTTCCGGCATGCAGGAATTATTCGGGTTTCAACTCGTTGGAGATATATTCAAGATGGCGGGATGGATATTAGGATATCTTATGATCGCAAAAGCAATGACCAAAACGTATATAACTATGGAATTTGTCAGCTATTCGGGTCAGGTACTCTTTAGCTGTGGTTTTGTAGCATTATACGGGACGGTTGGCGCGACCATCGGGTACGCTGTCGGAAATGTTCTTTACTTCGTTATTATGGTAATTATTTTCAGAAAAATACTGTTTAATTATGGTTCATAGCACCGAATCTGGTGTTCTCTGTTTTGTAAATTCTAATCAATAATTTCCGGTACATTTTAATGCCAATACATTTAAAGGACGAAGAGGCACCGCTGGTTTCTATCGTACTGCCAGTATACAATGGAGAAAAATATTTAGCGGAATCTCTTGATAGTGTTTTAGCTCAAACCTATCAAAACTGGGAACTGGTTATTATAAATGATGGATCGACTGACGGAACGGAAAACCTGATTCTGCGTTATCCGGACAAAAGAATAAAATACTTACCCAACGATGGTAATAAAGGAATTATATTCTCATTGAACAGAGGGCTTCAGGAATCAGGTGGAGAATTTATTGCCAGATTGGATGCCGATGATATTGCCCTGCCATTCCGGATTGAAAAACAGGTGGAATTTCTCCTGGAAAACCAGGATTATGCTATGTGTGGCAGTTATTTTCAGACGATTGATTCAAAGGGCGGGCATTTAAAAAATGTCGAATTTCCTGCAAATAACCGGGATGCGAGGTCCTTTCTGCTATTACACAATTGCTTTTGTCATTCCGCAATCATGATGCGTTCAAATATCGCAAAGGAGCTTAAATACGACGAAAAATTTCAGGTATGTGAAGACTATGATCTTTGGTACCGGATCTCACGGACAGGAAAAGTTTTAAACCTGCCGGTTTTTGCGACATTGTACCGGGTACATGATAACAACATGAGTACAAAGAAGAGTGAAATCATGTTTGCACATGTTAATAAGATAAACATACGGATACTCGATGATCTGGGAATTAAATACTCACAGACCGAACTGGATGTACATTCAAATGCGCTGTCTTATAATTCCTCGTTTTTCAGAGACTCAGATTCAATACAGATTCTGGAGAACTGGATATTAAAATTATATTCATTTCTTAAAAAAAATGGCGATTATAATTCGTTTCTTTGTTATAAAATTCTTATTGAAAAATGGATTGTCATTGCTTATAACACCAGGAATTATAAAAAACTGTTCTTTAATAAATTAATACCGGTTCATCCAACAGTTTATTTGAATAGTCTGGGTAGAAAAATTAAAAAAACATTTCAGTAATTGAATCTTTTCGCGTGATATCAACTAATAAGTCTTTCAGGTGAATACCATTTTACTTGCAATTGCGGGGGGAATGTTTATATACATTCTGATTACCAGGCCGGAGATCATTGCTGTTTTATTTTTTACGATAACCATAGCCGATATAAATTTTGAGATTGGTGGTTTACCATTAAATATCCGGGCCATCATCGGGATCACATTGTTTCTGAGAACAATCATTCCTGCCAAAGGAGAAAAACCTCCGCCTTTTTTCAGCTCAAACGCTAAATACATTCTTCTTTTCCTTTTTTACGGCTACCTGGTGACATTGGCATATGATCTGGTTGATTATACTTTCATCAAGCTTACTTTCCTAACGGCCATTTCGGTTTATTGCGGCTATTATTACTTTTGTATAAAAGGGGATTATACCTATATTAAAATCAGCTTGTTACTGGCCGGATTTATCTGTTTTGCCGATCTGGCTTATTCGTACGCCATTATCGGACATTTCCCCGTTCAAAGGATTTATTTGCTCGCACTTAATATCCCGGTTCAATATGATGAGCAAGGAGAAATCATTGAAGTAATCAACCATAATTTTTATGGTTTGATTTGTGGTATGTCTTTTGTTTTTCTCATTAACGAATTCATCAATAAACGGAATATTGGCAAACTCACTCTTTTGCTTCCTATAATGTTTTTAGGCGTGCTAATGTCCACATCCAGAAGCTCACTGCTTGGAATTATAGGTATTTCAGTTTTTCTTATCGGGCGGCAACTAAGATCCAGGGAAAGCTCAAAGAAAGCCGTCAAGTTAATTACCATGGGTATTGCTGTGATATTCCTGGCACTATTCGTATTTGTAACAGTACAACAGGTTCTTAATTTAAATAGCGAGTTCGTAGAAAACATTACCCAAAGAATGGTGGATGAACCCATAGCCGTCTTTAATAAACATATGGGTTTTAACTATAACGCCCAGGCCCTGGATGCTCTGGAATGGCGGGGTGAAGCATCTTCTAATGCGTTTGAAGCTTTTCAAAAATTAAAACCGATGGAGCAGTTATTCGGAATCGGTTTTTGGGGCTTTGTGACAAGAAATCTGGGAAGAAATTTTCTTCCTCCGCATAACGGCTTGTTGTTATTGTTAATAGAAAACGGAATTGTCGGGTTGTGCATGTATTCTGCGCTGGTGATATCGATATTTAAAGAATCTTTCAAGAAAAATATTGGAATTTCGCCTCTAGTTACGATATTGATTTTTATTATTATATACTGTGTGGGCCAAAACGGGGAACTTACATCCAGTATTACATTTTTGGTTATCGTTTCGCTTATCGGAGAAAATAAATACAATGATATACGCATTAAAAACAGCCGAAATATAACGGATCCGTCATTATTTTATCTGAAAAAAGTCGTTTAGGATTGTCACACAAAACCATCATATATATTGCCCCTGCTTTTCCGGTGGGTGGAGCAGAAAAATTTCTTATCCTTTTAGCAAATACACTGGTAAAAGATGTCAGATCACAACTCGTCGTAAGTCTCAGTGACGACAATAAAGCCCAGGATGAATTCAATAAAGAAATCCGGTTCCTCCCCCTTCCCAGAACCGGCAAATTTGACTTCGCCCCGCTTAGAACGCTAAGACGACTGATCCGAAATGAAAAACCGGACATTGTCTTTTGCCTGAATTTTTTTAGTTTTTTTCTGACAAAACTGATCATCAGCGGATTAAAACATAAGCCATTTGTGATAGTTTCTTATCACAGTACAATACCCAAGAACAAAAAAGAAAATAATCTGAATAAATTGTATTCAACCCTTTTAACTAAAAAAGATCTCATCATTACGGTATCTGAGAATCAGGCAAATTACACAGCCCACAAATACCGTATTCCTGCCCGGTTATTCAAAACCATTCACAATGGAATTGATATAAATAAATGGCATTTACCGGGTGATTCATGCGATAAAATAAAATTAAGAACTCAATACGGAATTCCGGAAAACGCTTCCGTGATTATAATGACCGCTGCATTTCGACCAGAAAAAAATCATATTGGCGCCATCAAATCACTTCAGATGCTGCATTCCGAATACCAGCAAAAAGCATATTTGCTTTTTGTCGGTGAGGGCATGCTTGTCGAGCAATGCCATATGGTTGCAGAGAAATTGAAAATGTCAGAATTTATAAAATTTGCCGGGCCTCAATCAGATGTTCGTCCATTTTATTGGGCAAGTGACCTTTTTACCCTGTGTTCTACCAGCGTGGAAACATTTTCAATTGCGGCCCTCGAAGCAATGGCCTGCGGCCTGCCGGTCGTTTTGACAAATATTGGTGGTGCGTCTGAAATGATTTCCGATGAACTAAATGGATTTTTATGTGAACCAGACGTTGCCGACATTGCCCGGAAATGGTCGAAAGCCCTGCAGTTTAGTTTCTCTCCTGAAACAATTCACGATTACGTGAGTAATCACTTCAGCGCAGAAAAAATGATAGACGAATACAGAAAAACACTGGGGCTGCTGGATCAGGAGTAGAAAAATGGATCGGAAACTGAACATATTGATCGTAAACTGGACCTGGTTCCCTTCGGGCGGAGACTGGACATATATTGAAAATCTCACCAAATTTTACGAATCGCTGGGCCATACGGTCATTCCATTCTCGATGAAAAATGAGAAAAATTTTCCAAATGCTTTTTCGGAATATTTTATCTCAAATATTGACTATAGGGCACTTAATAAAAACAAAACGCTTACAAGCGGTTTGAAGGCAGTTAAAAATACCATCTACTCGAACCAGGCCAGGACAAACCTGAAATTACTGCTGGAGAAATATCCTATTGACATTGTTCACTTAAATAATATCCACCACTATTTAACTCCTGCAAGCATAATTCCTGAAATAAAAAAGAAGAATATCCCCATTATATGGACTTTGCACGATTATGTCATACTATGTCCGAACACTACCTTTATCAGTCATGAAAAAGTCTGTGAGAAATGCAAAGGCGGCAAATTCTATCAATGTGTCATAAATAAATGTAAAAAGGAATCTGTGCAGGCCAGTTTCGTTGCAGCATTGGAATCTTACGCCAATAAGTTTTCCAATCCTTACAAAAATGTGGATTATTTTATCTGTCCCTCCGAGTTTATCAAAAAAAAGTTTCAGGAATTTGGTTTTGACAGCCGCAAACTTCGTCAGGTTTATAACCTATTCGATATTCACTCCGTTTCGGGCAAACATGAAGCAACACCCGAGATTAGCCAGAGACCATATATTGTTTATGTGGGCAACATACTGAAGGTTAAAGGAATTTTTACGCTTGTAAAAGCAATGGCTGGCCTGGATTTGGAATTAAAAGTGATTGGCAGCGGCGAACATTTTGATGAATTAAAAGAGCTGGTTGAGCTTGATCATATTCAAAATGTAAAATTATTGGGTAAAATGCCCAAAGAGGAAGTTTTCCGTTTTGTGCAGCATGCTTTATTTGTGGTGGTACCCAGCGAATGGTATGAAAATTTACCGTATTCTCTTGTTGAAGCATTATTGCTGGCTAAGCCGGTGTTGGGTGCCGACATAGGAGGTATTCCCGAGCTTGTCATAAATGATGTAACAGGTCAATTGTTTCAACCGGCGAATACAGCAGATCTTCGTTTAAAGATTCAATTGATGATGTCAGACAAGGATAAACTGTTGCAAATGGGTAAGGATGCCAGGGAACACGCGTTAAGCCTGGTAAATTATGATACATTCGCCCGGAATTTATCTCCCATATTCGAATCCCTGGAATTAGCTCTATAAAACAACCGGATGGGATTACTAAATTATATCATCGGAAAACTGGGCAAGAAAGGATACAAAATTGATGAGAGGTTATCGAATCGCGACAAATTCATCATCTTATCAGATAAGTTCTTTTCTCTTTTGCGGGGATTTTATTACAAAATTTTTTTCAGACATTCCAGCGGACTGTTATTCATCGGCAGACATTGCAAAATCTGGTATTGTCATAAAATTACAACAGGAAAAACCATTACCATCGGAGACAATGTTGAAATCAACGCACTCTGTGCAGAAGGAGTAAGAATGGGAAATAATGTGACCATATTGAGAAATACCGTTATAGAATGCACCGGAAACATAAAAAACCTGGGCGTCGGATTGGTCATTGGCGATGATGTGGGGATTTCACAGAATTGTTTTATACAAGTAAGAGGCAAAGTGACGATTGGTTCCCATGTAATGTTCGGTCCCAACGTGTCTATATTTTCTGAAAATCACGGATTTGCTGATCTGGATATGCCAATGATCAGCCAGCCAACAGTCCGGAACGAAGTTATCATTGAAGACGACGTATGGCTGGGTACCCGTTCGGTCATCTTATCCGGTGTGCGTATCGGAAAAGGATCTATTATCGCGGCCGGAGCAATTATAAACCGGGATATACCACCCTATTCCATTGTAGCTGGTGTGCCTGGAAAAGTTATAAAAAGCAGAATAAACAATTAGCAACATCATTAAACACTAACCAAAGAAATAATTACCTGAATGAAACCAACAAACAAGTTAAAAATTTACATGGCCGGGAGCGGCGGCATGTTGGGTGAGGCATTTTATCGTGTATTTAATAACGATTTTGAGTTAAAATGCACTGACAAAGATGTAAATGTATCCTGGCTAAGCTTTCTCGATTTCAGAGATTATGAATCGTATAAAAAAGATGTTTCTGATTTTAAACCGGATTATCTCTTTCATTTAGGCGCCTATACCGACCTTGAGTTTTGTGAAAAAAATGTGGATGATACCTATCTCACAAATACAATTGCGGCAGAGAATGCCGTCTATATCGCGAATGAATTAAATATCCCCTTGTTATATATCAGCACGGCAGGCATTTTTGACGGAGCAAAATATCTGTATGATGACTGGGATATGCCAAACCCGCTGGGCCATTATGCAAGATCAAAATATATGGGTGAACGTTATGTTATAGAACACGCCAACCGGTATATCATTTGCCGCGCCGGATGGATGATGGGTGGTGGCCCGTCAAAAGACAAGAAATATATTGGCAAACTGATCAAACAACTGGTGAGTGGCAAACGTGAGTTATTTATCGTAAACGACAAAGATGGAACGCCCACCTTTACAATAGATTTTGCACGTAATGTGAAATTGCTGCTCGAAAAAGAATACTGGGGGCTTTATAATCTTGTTTGTAAAGGCCAGACAAGCAGAATGGAAGTTGCTAAAGAACTGGTAAGTGTTTTGGGCCTCACGGATCAGGTAAAAATGACGGAAGTAAATTCTGATTATTTCAAGGATACCTATTTTGCACCCAGACCACCCTGCGAAAGACTGATAAATAAAAAACTTGATCTCCGCGGCATCAATATTATGCGCGATTGGCAGGAAGCCTTAAAAGACTACATAGATCTATATTTTAAAGACTATCTGAAAGATAAATTCTAACCTGTTTTTTATTTCAAATATGCGCATTGCGTCTTTTGGATTTCGATCGTTACCCCCTGCCAACGGATCTGCCGGAGCAGATAAATTCGCCCTTGAGTTCCTGCCCAGACTGGCCGCCCGCGGATTCAAGGTGACGGGATATAACCGGTTATATCCAGGTCAGACAAAGGGACAGGCATCCTTCGAAGGTGTGAATATTGTGTATCTCAAAACGATTAATAAATCCGGCATTGACAGCATCATACATTCATTCAAGGTTTGCTGGCATATCATTACGAAAAATACCGCGGATATCGTCCATATACAGGGAAACAATGCCCTGTTTGCTTTAATTCTAAAAATATTCGGGAAAAAAATAATTCTGAGTATCGACGGTGGTCCCGAATGGGAAAGACCGAAATGGAATTATTTGATGGGCAAACTCGTTCTTGCCAATGCTTATGTGGCAGTCTGGACTTCCAGGTATATTGCTATTGACAATGTATTTACAAAGGAACTCTTTGAAAAAAAATTCAAAAGAAAATTTGAATTTATATCATTTGGCAGTGAAATAAAGGATACGAATGATACTAATATTCTTCAAAGACTTGGTTTGGAAAAGGGTGAATATTTTTTATTCGTGGGCAGGTTTATTCCTGATAAGGGATTGCAATATCTTATTCCGGCTTTCGAAAAATTAAAAACTGAAAAAAAACTGGTATTGGTGGGAGGATCACCGAATCCGAGCGAATTTGAAATCACTCTCAAAAAAACCAGCGACCCAAGGATCATATTTGCAGGATTCATTTATGGAGATGATACGGTGACTTTAATGAAACAAGCGTATGCTTATGTTCAGCCGTCAGATATAGAAGGACTTTCGCCCGTTATGCTGTCGGTCATGGGCCTGGGGACACCCCTTATATGCAGTGATATTAAAGAAAACAGGTATATCGCTCACCAGGATGCTCTGCTCTTTAAAAAGTCTGATACAGCGTCCCTTCTTATTGCGCTTGAAATATCGTTAAATGATCGTTATGAGCATTTGAAACTAGCCGAAAAAGCCAGGACAAGGATTTTGAAGGAATATTCCTGGGAGACCATTACAGACCAATATATTGAGCTTTTTAAAAAAACTGCGGGTTAGTGTCAAATTCGATCAAAAAGCTCCTGGAAGATCGGATAACCGGAAGTTTAAACATGATAATGAAAAATAATTGCAAATAGCGGACGTTTTCAGTTATCTGTTCGATTAAACCTTAACCTTGACCATGCTACAACCCATAGCTGTTAAAAACCAGTCCCGATTTGCCAAATTCGGGATCAACAGCAATTTTTTCTTCCTGCTTCTGTTCTGCTACCAGACAATTGTCATATTCCAGGGTATTGACCTGGCTGATACAGGTTTTTACGGAACTTTCTATCAACAGATCTTTAATGATCCGCAATCCGTTACCTATTGCTTTATGTTCTGGCTTTCAGGCATTATTGGGGGGCTTTTTATAAAAATACTTCCCTTTGCGGGTTTATTGGGATTGAGGATGTTATGGGTCGTTGTATTTACTATTATCATCATTATTACCTACCGGTTTTTAAAAAACTACGTTTCACCCGGATATCTCCAGATAAGTCTTTTTCTTTTAACCCTCAATTTAAACAACGATCCAAAAGAATTCTACTACAATAATTTCTCCTCCTTACTGTATGTGATCACCGCGATACTGCTTTTTAACGGACTAAAAAATAAACAGCTTTTTGCTTTATTTGGAAGCGGTGCAATCATCTCCTTAAACATGTTTAACCGGTTTCCCAATCTTCTGGGAATCGGATTAGTACTCGCTATTATCTATTACGGCTATCTTGAAAAAGAAACTGTGAAAATGATTGTCAATAACATATTGGTATTCCTTGCAGGATTCATACTCATGACACTTATCGTGCTATTTGTAATGGAATTACTGGGGCATCTGCAAATATATTTAGGCGCTCTGAAAATATTGGCCGGAATTGGCAAACGTCCGGTTCAGGTAAAACCAAATCAGGACTTCTACAGTATCACGAAAATGATCAAGACCATTATACATCATTGGGTGGTTGCTGTTATTATGGCCGCCTTCCTCATTGCGTCAGTTCTTTCTTTTTATTTTCTGGAGAATAAGTTCAAAAGACTGGTTCCCGGAAGCAATATCCTGTTTAGTTTACTAAAGATTATTATCATCGCCGGAATGGCTATTTTGGTTGCAAAAGGAATCATTACCAATCTGACTGTATTATACTTAATTACGGGTATCTGCCTCATCATCGGTTGCGCGATGATTATTTTTGGTTCAGACAAGGACATAAATCTGCTCCTTTTCATTGGAATTTTTATTTTACTGGTACATCCGATGGGGAGTTCGGAAGGAATAGAGACCGTTGAGATATATTCACTCTGGATTGCTTTTCCAATTGTTGCTGACAGAATAATTACAGCGACATCGGGAACTATTTTCACTTTTAAGAATTATATAAAACCTTTCAGGATATCCCGTTTTATGCAGGATAAGCAATTGGCTGAAGCCAGGAGGATTATCATTGCAATTACCATTTTTGCCAGCTTATTTTATACTTACGATTACCCTCATTCCGATATGGAAAACAGGGCAGCCATGCGATATTCCGTGGATAATAAATACATGAAAGGCATTTATACGACGAAGGAAAGGGCTGAAGAAATTAATGAATTACTTACAGCTTCATCTAAATATGTAAAGGCTAATGATCGCGTGTTAGCTTATGATTGCGTCCCTATTTTTCATTTTATGACGGAGACTGTACCGTATACACGAAATCCATGGCCCTGGTTATATCAAAGCAATACCTTCAAAAAAGAACTTGAAATTGCGGAAGGTAATAACAAGCAATTGCCTGTAATTATCATGCAAACGGCGTTGACACTAGGAAATGGTAAAAACTGGCCTGTAAAAAAGATCACTCAGGATTATTTGAAATTACCGATCAATATAGACCGGAATGAAATCCTGGAGGATTTTATTAATGAACATAAATACCATGAGGTCTGGTCAAATGACTATTTTAAAATTCTAATACCGGAAAACACGGTTATCTAGGTAAAACGTTACAAAAAAATGACAAATATTAAAGTCGGAGTTATTGGATACGGATATTGGGGGCCAAATATTGTTAGGAATTTTTTTGCCACACCCGATTGTACAGTCAAAATGGTTGCAGACGGAAGGCCTGAAAGACTAAATTTACTCGCAAAGACTTTCCCCTCCATACAAGGTGTAAAAGATGCCGAGGATATTATCGGAAGTACGGAAGTGGATGCCATTGTGATTGCCACACCTGTTCATACCCATTTTGAACTCGCCAAACGATCACTTTTGCAGGGCAAACATGTTCTTATAGAGAAGCCGATGACTTCTTCCGTCCGCGAGGCAGATGAATTAATCGAACTGGCGGCGAAGAAAGGGCTCACCCTGATGGCAGATCACACTTTTTTATATACCGGCGCGGTGCAAAAAATGAAAGAAATAATTCAAACGGAAGTTATTGGAACGCCCCTGTACTTTGATTCTTCGCGTATCAACCTTGGACTTTTTCAACCCGACATAAATGTTTTATGGGATCTTGCTCCCCATGATATTTCGATTCTCACTTATCTGATCACTGAAATACCAGAAAGTATCAATGCAACCGGAATTTCGCATACCGGAAATAAAATTGAAAACATAGCTTATCTGACGGTAAATTATAATTCAAATTTTATTGCTCATTTTGTGTGCTCCTGGTCATCCCCGGTTAAAGTTCGTCAGACGCTGATTGGCGGTGACAAAAAGATGATTTTATATAATGACCTGGAGCCATCGGAAAAAGTAAGGGTATACGATACCGGATATAATCATAAAACAGAAGAAGACAGAAACCGGATCATGGTTGATTACAGAACCGGAGATGTTTATATCCCTAAATTATCCAGCCGTGAGGCGCTCGCCGGAGTAGCCGACGATTTTATACAGTCGGTTATACATAAAAGAGATCCCATGTCGAATGCTATATTGGGTAAAAGTGTGGTACGAATACTTGAAGCATCCCAGGAATCTATCAAAAACAACGGAAAAGAAATCAGAATAAAATAAGCTATGGAATTGGTTACAATCAATAACGATAAACAAAGCCTGAATAATGTAAGCCTTGGTAAGGGCACAAAGATTTTCAACTTTGTAAATGCTTATGGATGCAGTATCGATGACAATTCAAAAATCGGAGCATTTGTAGAAATCCAAAAGGGCGCTTTCATTGGCAAGAATTGCAAAATTTCAAGTCATACATTTATTTGCGAAGGCGTACATATTGAGGACAATGTATTTGTAGGTCATGGAGTGATGTTCACGAACGATTTGTTCCCCAAAGCGACTAATGCCGACGGGTCTCCCCAAACTGAAGCAGACTGGAAGCTGATAAAAACCATCGTAAAAAAAGGAGCATCGATCGGATCCAATGCTACCATCCTATGCGGAATTACCATTGGTGAAAATGCACTGATCGGAGCCGGATCTGTTGTTACGAAGGATGTTCTGCCGAATACAGTTGTAGCCGGAGTGCCTGCAAAAATTATAAAGACCCTATAACCGTACTAATAAATCATGAACAAGAAAATCCCCTGTCTTGACCTGAAAGGTCAACATCAGCAAATTAAAAAAGAAATATTTGAAGCTTTTGAAAAAGTTTATGAGCAGACTGCATTTTCAGGTGGCCCCTTCGTGGAAGAATTTGAAAAGAATTTTGCAGAATATTGCGACACTAAATTTGCTGTAGGCGTTAATAATGGAACAACGGCCCTTCATCTGGCTATGCTGGCGCTGGGGATTGGTTCAGGCGATGAAGTAATCATTCCGGCCAATACTTTTATAGCAACTGCCTGGGGAGTATCCTATACAGGTGCTACTCCTGTATTTGCAGATTGTGATCCGGATACATGGGAAATGGATTTCTCACAGCTGGAATCAAAAATAACAACAAAGACAAAAGCTATAATCGGCGTGCATTTATACGGTCAGCCATTTGATATACAGGCAGCACAAAACATATGCAAAAAGCATAACTTATTCCTGATTGAAGATGCCGCGCAGGCCCAGGGTGCCCGATTTCTAGGCAAACCGGTTGGCGGCTTTGGTGAAATGGCATGTTTTAGTTTTTATCCCGGTAAAAATCTCGGTGCGTGTGGCGAAGCGGGTGGCCTGACAACCAACAATGCAAATTATTATAAGCATCTGCAAATTCTCCGCAACCATGGGTCTGTCGTAAGGTACTATCATGATGAAATCGGTTATAATATGCGCATGGGTGGTTTGGAGGGTGCATCCCTTTCGATTAAATTAAGGCATTTACCGGACTGGAATAAAAAAAGACAAGACATTGCCGGCAAATATCATAAAGGAATTAAAAACCCAAAAATTAAAATGCAGGTTCAGCCGCCTGGTCATGACTCTGTTTTCCATTTGTTTGTCGTGACCACCGAAAAAAGAGATGACCTTATAAAATTTCTGAATGATAAAAATATTTTTCCCGGGCTTCATTATCCTGTACCCTGTCATTTGCAAAAAGCATATGCCAGCCTGGGATATAAAAAAGGAGATTTTCCAAATTCAGAATATTTAGCAGACCATTGCATTTCTCTTCCTATGTATGCAGAACTTTCTGACGAAGATGTAGATTTTGTTATCGACACCCTGAATAGTTATTAAAAATGCTCATCGATAAATTA
This sequence comes from uncultured Bacteroidota bacterium, assembly GCA_963759335.1. Taxonomy (GTDB): domain Bacteria; phylum Bacteroidota; class Bacteroidia; order Chitinophagales; family Chitinophagaceae; genus Puia. Next base: position 108,347 of record CAVWYU010000009.1, on the reverse strand, counting down.
GTCCGTCAGGTTCGTGATCTCGAGTTGGATTTAAAAGGTAAAACCGTTTTAACAGAAGCGGCCAGCGGGGCTTATATTGTAACCCCCATTTTAGCTGCTATAGCGGGAGCGAAAGTTTTTGCTTACTCAAAAACCACCAGATATGGAAAAGTGGAAGACATTTTTTCAAATACCAGGGCATTAGCGGATTCATTTAAAGAATTTCCGTTAGATATCCACTTAATAGATGAATTAAATCCGAAAATAATAGCCCAGGCGGATATAATTACAAACTCCGGTCATCTGAGGCCTTTGACTGAATCTTTATTAATACATGCAAAAGACGATGTAGTCATTCCATTGATGTATGAAGCCTGGGAATGGAGGGACGCTGATATGGATATTCAATATATTCGGAAAAGAGGAATAAAGATTGGTGCCACAAACGAAAGACATCCCCAGGTGGATGTATTTAATTATTTGGGAGATATGGCATTGAAGCAAATATTTGACGCCGGCATTTGTCCGTATAAAAACAAATTCATCTTACTCTGTAATAATGATTTCGGTCCCTTTATTGCAAAGGTTCTGGCCAGTGTCTGCGATGGACTCGCCGTGATCGATATCGATGAACACCGGAACATGTACAACGAAGACCAAATTGACTGGATTGGAGGATTTCCGGAAATCAATATTCCGGAAAACTACAAGAATGCCGAGGCAGTTATATTTACAGCATATCCATTTGACAATGATTGGATCGGTGAAAACACCCCTGTTAGCATTGATCAGATCCAGTCGCAGTTATCAGACCCTTTTATTCTGCGATATGCAGGCGATTTAAATGAAGAATATTTGCAAAATAAAGGTGTAAGGTATTTCCCACAACATGTTCATAGTGGTCATATGGGAATTCTTCCTTCTGCTATCGGTTACGATCCGATTATCCGGTTACAATCCGGGGGATTGAAAACAGCTGAAGCCCTGCTTCGCGGACAATACAACTATAAGAATATAAAAATAATGGAACTGGTATGAGTAAAACAAATAACATTATTGCCATAGGTCGCTCACGTTACTTGTATGATGGCATAAAATACCTGGTTTCAAAAGGATTTGTTTGTAAAGCGATTGTTACTGAGGAAGCATATGAGGAATACGATATAAAACATACAGATTTTGAATCACTGGCAGCCGAAACCGGTGCGGTTTTTTTTATGATGAAATCCCTCAACAATGATGATCTTATTCGAATTGTACGGGAAAACAATATACGTGCGGCAATCAGCGTAAACTGGAAGTACACCATTCCTAAAAACTTTCTTGACCTTTTTGAATGTGGCATTCTTAATTTTCATTTAGGAAATTTACCAGACTATAAAGGCAATGCCACCGTCAACTGGTCCATTATCAACGGGGAAGATAAAATATATGGCAACATACATAAAATGGATCCGGAACTGGATGCCGGCGACGTAATCTCAAGAAAAGCCATTCCAATCACAGATCAGACTTATATTGCTGATATTTTAAAACAGGCAGTCAACGATGTTCCCCTGCTTTATGAAGAAGCATTACTAAAAGTTTTTGATAAACCCGATGCTTTTGTTGTCAAAGGATCCCTGAAAGGACTCCGTTGTTTCCCACGGTTACCAGAGGACAGCCAGATAACCTGGCATGAAAGTGCCCGAAACATCAGCCGGCTGATCAGGGCTTCCGCAGAGCCTTATGCCGGTGCCTTTAGTTTTCTTCATGGAGAAAAAATAATCATCTGGAAAGCGGCTGAATTTAACTACGGAGAAAAATTTCTGGCGCTCGCAGGCCATGTAGTAGGTATTCAGAAGGATACAAAAGCAATTCGTGTTGCCTGCGGTGAAGGAATGCTTGAAATTATGGAAATAGAATATAAAGGTACCAGAATGGCACCCGCAGAGATTATTAAAAGTATTCGTGTAAGATTCAAATCGGATAACCATGCATGAGCCCAACAATCGGTATGTATCCGTTATCATACCCATCTATAATGAGTATGAGGGTATACCCTATCTGACAGAAAACCTGAATAACTTTTTCGGTGAACATACCCAGTTGAACCCGGAAGTTATTTTCGTAAATGATGGCTCCAAGGATGGATCTGTAGGGCGATTAAAAGAAATGGATCACAAAAATTATCAGGCCAAAATAATCAGCCTCTCACGTAATTTCGGTTCCCATGCTGCCTTGCGTGCGGGTATCTCCATTGCTTCCGGGGAACTAATCTGTTTTAATTACGCCGATCTGCAGGATCCCCTGGAACTAATACTTCAAATGGAAGAAAAAACCAGAGACGGCAACGAAATTATCTGGGCGCATCGGGAAAGCACAAAAGTTTCCCTGGGAGAAAAAACTTTTTCTTCGGTATATGCCTACCTGATGAAAAAATTTGCCTTCAGCAATTTCCCGGAAAAAGGATTTGATATTGTTATGTTCAATAAAAAAGTGGCGGCCCAGGTCAAAACAAACGTGGAAGCGAATTCTTCCATTTTTTTACAGATCCTTGGCATGGGATTCCGGCAGACTTCTATTTCCTATAAAAAAAGAGAAAGAAAAACGGGAGTCAGTAAATGGACGATGTCAAAAAAAATTAAATTATTTATCGATTCTTTTGTGGCGTTTTCCTATGCGCCTATCCGTATGGTGACGCTGATCGGTATATCGATGTTTATTCTGGGTTCTATCTGGACTGCTTATATTATATTCCGCAAACTGGTGTTTCATGACCTGGCCAGTGGTTGGCCTGCGTTGATGTCCATCCTCACAATCGGCTTTGGAATTACCAACATATCGCTTGGAATTATTGCAGAATATCTTTGGAGAACGCTCGACGCCAGCCGGAAAAGACCAGTATTTATAATAGATGAAATTGTAGAACTATAAATAGTGCTTCAGGCAATTAAATAAGATCGTTATGAACAACAAAGTTAAAGACAGTGTTATTCTGGTTACAGGTGGTGCCGGTTTCATCGGTTCTTATGTTATTGAAGAATTGATTCCTTTAAAGCCTAAGAAAATTATTATCATTGATAATCTGATAAGAGGCGGTTATCCAAATATGAAAAACTTTTTAAACAACGATCTGGTTGAATTTCATGAAGGTGATCTGCGAGATCTGGACCTGCTGGAAAAATGCATTACGGGTACAGATTATGTTTTCCATATGGCTGCTCTGCGTATCAACTCATGTGCGGCCAATCCACGCGAAGGATTTGAAGTTATGCTTAAATCAACTTTTGAAATCGCTTCCCTGAGTGTAAAACACAAAGTAAAAAAAGTAATTTATAGTTCAAGTGCATCTGTATACGGGCTGGCCCAGCACTTCCCTACCCCTGAAACGGACAATCCTTATAATAATCAGACTTTTTACGGAGCCGCTAAAATGTGGGGAGAACAATTATTCCGAAGTTTTAAATTCATGTACGGGCTGGATTATGTGGCTCTCCGGTATTTCAATGCTTATGGTCCCCGAATGGATACGGATGGCAAGTATACTGAAGTCATGATTAAATGGCTTGATTGCATCCGTGACGAAAAAAATCCGCTGATCTACGGAGATGGATCCACGACAATGGATTTTGTATATGTAAAGGACATAGCAAAATCTAATATTGCTGCATTACAGGCAGATGTGACCGATGAAGCGTTCAACATTGGAAATTGCGAAGAAACCAGCCTAAAAGAATTACTGGCGGTGTTATTAAAAGTAAATAATTCAAATCTCACACCTGAATTCAGGTCTGAAAATTCTATCAATCCGGTTAGCCGCAGATTGGCAGATATCAGTAAGGCCCAGGAATTACTCAAGTTTACGCCGACCATTTCACTTGAGCAGGGAATGAAAGAATTAAGTGAATGGTATTTTGAAAAAAATAAAATAATAGTAAACGAATGATCCCAATTGCCAAACCTTATCTGACAAAAAAAGAAGCAAAAGCCGCATACGATACAATATTAACCGGGTGGATAACACAAGGACCACGGGTTGCGGAATTTGAACAGAAATTCGCCGCCTATACCGGAGCCAAATATGCCGTCGCCGTTTCCAATTGCACTACCGCCCTGCATCTGGCAATGATTGTGTCCGGTATTGGGCCGGGTGATGAAGTGATTTGTCCTTCTATGAGCTATATTGCCACCGCCAATGCCATCAAATACGTAGGTGCAAAACCTGTTTTTGCGGAAATAAATCCGGCAAACTATAATCTGGACGTTCAGGATACCGAAAAAAAAATTACAGACAAAACGAAGGCTATCCTGCTAGTTCACCAGATTGGTATGCCAGCCGATATAGACGCTTTCAGGGAACTTGCAAATAAATATAAACTGAAATTGATTGAAGATGCTGCCTGTGCCGCGGGTTCCTCTTATAAAGGAGCTAAAATCGGAAGTCATTCAGATTTGGTTTGCTTTTCTTTTCACCCAAGAAAAGTTATTTCAACCGGTGATGGCGGAATGATTACCACAAATAATGAGTTATATTATAACCGCATGAAGCTCCTCAGGCAACATGGCATGTCGGTGAATGACCGCACCAGACATGAATCTTCCAAAATCATTTTCGAAGATCATCTCGAAGTAGGTTATAATTATCGGTTAACCGACATACAGGCATCTGTAGGAATCAGGCAACTTGAAAAGCTGGACTGGATCATTGCAAAAAGAAGAAAAATAGCGCTCAGGTATCATAAGGCTTTTAAAGGTCTCAAATACCTCCAGCTACCAATAGAAAAAAAAGGATATTTTAGTAACTACCAGTCCTACAGCATTTACCTGCAGGATGACTGTCCGATCAGCCGGAACGACATCATGCAAAAAATGCTCGATGCCGGAATATCTACACGCAGGGGAATTATGACAACACACCGAGAAACAGCATACAATAAGGAATATGCAGGCCTGCAATTACCCGTTTCGGAAAAATCCAGCGACCGAAGCATTATTCTGCCCCTGTATATTCCAATGAAAGAAGAAGATATTCAAAAAGTCATAGAATGTTTTACGTCATTGTTAAAATGACATCTTATTTTCGCAGACATTCTGAAAGTTACAAGCAACAAAAGAACATGTGTTTTTAGATTTTTTAATTTAATTATTTTATGATCAGGGTTGGAATTATTGGTATTGGGAAAATGGGCATTTCACATCTGGCGATTCTGGGTGCGCATCCGGATGTTGAAGTAGTCGGGGTGTGTGATACGTCTAAAATGATGACTGAGGCTATTCAGAAATATAGCGGATTTCCGAGTTTTACGGAACATATTAAAATGTTGGATACGGCAAAGCCAAATGCAGTTTTTGTGGCTGTTCCAACGAAATTTCATGCAAAAATAGTAGAGGACCTGCTTCAAAGGGATATTCATGTGTTTACGGAAAAACCTTTTTGTCTTAATCCGGAAGAAGGCAGTCATCTGGTAGCGATGGCAGCGCAAAGAAAACTGATTAACCAGGTAGGTTATCATAATAAGTTTGTAGGTACTTTTCAGGAGGTTAAAAAAATAATTGACAGTGGCTGTCTGGGAGAAATCTACCATTTTCACGGGCAGGCCAATGGCCCGGTGGTTGTAAAACCAAAACAGGATACCTGGAGGTCAAATCCGGATGAAGGTGGCGGCTGTCTGATGGACTATGCTTCCCACGTAATAGACCTCATTAATTATTTACTCGCTCCGGTAACAAGCGTAAAAGCCAGCGTCTTAAAATCAATTTTTTCTAAAAATGTGGATGATGCGGTGTATGCTATGCTGGAACTCGGTAATCACATATCCGGTTTATTAACGGTGAATTGGAGCGATGATACGATCAGAAAAATGTCGACGTCCATTACGATTAACGCGGAGAGGGGCAAACTGATTTCAGATGCCAATGAGTTGAAGGTATTTTTCAGGGATAATAATTGTCCGGACGGCTATAGTAAGGGATGGAACATTAAGTATGTTACTGAACTCACGAAAGAAGTAGCATTTTATCTGCGCGGGGAAGAGTATTCAGCTCAAATTGATTATTTTATAAAAGCAGTTCAGGGTGTAGTACCCAATACAATCAATCATTTTGAAAGCGCGTGGAACACAGATAAAGCAATTTCATTAATTAGAAAAGCGCAGAATTAAAATAATGGACAGAATACTATTTGGAGATAACCAGTTTTTTGCGGTAAACCATATTTCAGACGAAAAATCGATGGCCCAGTCGATGCGCTTTAAAGAAGACAGCGCGATCGTCAGGACACTCGATTATGCAATAGAAGCAGGAATAAACACCTTCATGTGTACTACGCATGACCGGATTGCAAACATCTGTCAGATCATACGTGACAATCCGGAAAAATACCGGAATTTCAAAATTTTCCCCTGCATGCCGTATGCGCATAAATATGCCAATGCGGTTACCGAACAGGGTATAGCGGGGACCCTTAAGCAATATGTTCCGGGGAATTTTGTTGGCTCCCTTTTTAAAGGAGGGGTTGCTTTCTTGTCGAAGGACTACATGGCCATCATGGAATTGCTGATTGACGCTGAAATGAAAATGTTTAAAGGCATTCAAACGCCTGTTATCTTCCTCCAAAACGTAATCACGGATCTGTTACTTGGGTTAAGAATGACGGATGTACTTGTGTCGTATCATAGATATGTACAAAAGAAATACAATGCTGAAGCAGGATATATAACAATGAATCTGCCCATGTTATTACATGTGCTGGAAGGAGCTGGCATTAAGAATCCAATTATATGTTCATCCATCAATAAAGCCGGATTCAGAATGTCGGGAGGAAAAGAGAAATATGAACAAATTCTCAGTACCGGACGATTCAGGGCTATTGCCATGCAGGTTCTGGCTGGTGGTGCGGTTTCTCCCAGGGAAGCGATTGAATATGTGTGCAGTCTGCCCAACATTGAGTCAATACTTTTTGGTGCATCATCAAAAAGCAATATTCATGAAACGGCTTCACTGATCAGACATTACGATCAGGCTTCGCTAAAAATAGTCAGCTAACCCGGACTGACGTCGGTGTCTGAAACGGTAATTCAACATGAAAACGACTCTGATAAACGAATTATTTAGTTTCTGTATATCTTACTGTTGTATCCGCGAGGAAGAATGGCCGGACTTTGAATCGAATTTCATGGTATCCCTGTAATGAATAAAACTTCATTTAATTTTTTCCGTTCCCTGCTTTGGCTATGGGATATCATTTCTCTTAACATGGTATTGCTATTCGCCAGTTTGGCCATAGTCAGTGCCGATGCCATTAATCTGCCGGAGTATCATTTATTTTTTGCCGTATTCAATCTGGTTTGGATGACTTCGGTGTATCTCACTCAGCTCTATATGAGCAAGAACTGGCTGGATTTTGAAATATTCTTTAAACGAACCTTCAAATGCTATGTGTTCACTATCACCCTCCTCTTCTTGTTTATTTTTATATTCCATTACCAATACTCACGCTTTTTTATCATTTTCTGTTTTACCAGTTTTGCAGCTATTTTGCTTTTTAACAGGTTTATATTTAACCTGCTGGTTATTTCTCTGCGCAGCAAGTTTAAGCTGGCAAAAAATGTGGTGGTACTGGGATACAATGACGTTTCCAAACGACTCATTAATTATTTCCAGAAGGAGACAAAACTGGTAAAACTAGCAGGCTGCTTTGATGACAGTGGCAACATCGGAGACTCTGCGGATTTAAGGGTTTTCCGCGATCTGAAGGATTGCATGAAATTTGTAAAAGAAAACGAGGTAACTGAAATATATTCGACATTAGTCCCCGAACATTACCCCTACTTATTTGAATTGGCACAAGAGGCTGAGGCGCAGTTTGTATATTTTAAATTCGTTCCCGATTATAATATTTTTGTAAACAGGAATATTTACGTGGATTTCGTAAATGATATACCGGTTTTATCTCTGAGAAAGGAACCACTCGAGGATACCGGTAACAGAATTAAAAAAAGGGCGCTCGATGTCGTCCTAAGTTCACTCGCCATTATATTTATACTTTCGTGGCTTATTCCTTTGATTGCCATATTAATAAAACTGGATTCAAAGGGCCCGGTGTTCTTTATCCAGTTGAGATCCGGAAAGAACAATCAGCCATTTCGTTGTTTGAAATTCAGAAGCCTGCGGGTAAATGATCAGGCCGATTCAATACAAGTGAGCCGGAATGATAACCGTGTTACCAGAATAGGCCGTATTATGCGCAAGACGAATATCGATGAACTTCCCCAGGTCTTGAATATTTTTCTTGGAGATATGTCACTGGTAGGACCAAGACCTCACATGCTAAAGCACACAGAACAATTTGCGGAGTTATATAAAGAATATATGATCAGGCATTTTGTAAAACCAGGTCTTACGGGATGGGCTCAGGTAAATGGATTCAGAGGTGAAATAAAAGACAATGAATTTTTGAGAAAAAGAGTTGAATATGATACCTGGTATATGGAAAACTGGTCGCTGTATTTAGATTTAAAAATCATTATTTTAACAATAGTCGTTACTATCAGAGGTGATAAAAATGCATTTTAGGCATAAAGCTTAAAGCGCAAAGCATAAGGAAAAATTTTAGATAAAAGCCGCTGAATACTCAGCGGCTTTTTTTTGAGTAAACAGCAATGTAATTGTAATCGTGTGTGCTTGCGGAGAAAAACGCATACTGTATTCCCTTAATGGTTTGGATGTTAAATGTGACAGGCGTTCCATTTTCAATTACCTGAATCAGTTCGCCGTCCATAGAATTCACCGGAACCATAACCTGAAGGTTATGGGCAACTGTTGTAACCGTAAAGCTCAGCGTTTTTGCAACATTATCCCAAGCCACATGTTCAAAGACGGTCCCATTGCGGCTATCAAGCCAGGTGAGCATTTGCTTCGAGGAAATAACTGGTATTTGTCTTGTCATTGCGGCAGTGATGATCTGGTCTGATCCGATATGCATAGCGGTATCCGTATGCATATTCATTACAAAAGCTCCGTAGTAACCTTTATTAATTGCATTATCCAGCAGCGTATTGATGCTGTTACTAATATCCAGTCCTGATTCGTCCGGTATCTGCGTGGGCGCCTGATAACAATCAATCAGAGTACCGATACTATCCGCAAAACGCATGGGCATACCGGAACCGGTAAACAGTCCGGGCCTGTTCTGAACCCAACTGCCTGGCCAGTAATAATAGTTTACATCAAACCGGATCCCTAATGAGTTTTCAACTTTGGGTTGCGATGCCCAGTCGCTCCATGGCATACAATGAGTTCTGTTCGTAACGGGAGGTAACATGCCCGGAAATTTTGTCTCAAGCCTTGACAATTGACTGGTCATATCATTTGAAAGCGACGTTCGTGTAAAATTTGTACACTGTGTAGTAGGATGAAACGCTATTTCAAATCCCAGAGACTGATAATGAAGTATGGAATCGTTCGACAAGTTTATATTATCGTACACGTATGAAGTAGCCCTGATCGCTTTCCAGTCTTCTACAGCCTGGGGAGAATTGTCCTTGCTCATTAACCTGTAATCATTAAAGCGGCTGGGCGTGCCGGTAAATCCCGAATTCATTTCTATATTATGATCATCGCCCGTCATTACTATTGCTGCCTTTAATCCCCGGGGCAATATCCAAATATGCGGCAGTGGTTTTCGGTGCAGATTGTCCAGCAAAATGATATTTGTGAGGAGATGTTGCAGCTCGTCTGCCTGCGGAATTTGTATTTTGCTGAAGTCAATATAATCCGGAAAGAATAAATTATCCGATCTGACGGGCCCAGACTGTCCATCCCTGCTCTGCCCTACCCACGCCATATTTCCCTGCCTGGTAAGCACAATGGATTTTGCGAGGTCGAATGCAAAAGCTACTGCTTTACCACCTTTGTTTCCGATGCTGTTACTTGTTATGGCGGGATGTAAAGTGGCTGTCTCAGCCGAAGAGTACAGCGTTGCCAGACTGATTGTACCGGGCAGCATATTGTAAAGATCAGCTGACCCATGATACTGGATTGTCTGGCTTACGATTCCCGCACCCGGTAGCGACTCAGAAGTGTCCACCAACAGATAAGTATTTTTATAATTGTCTGCTATGGAGTCGCCGGATGATATACCCATCAATGGATAAAGTAATGGACTTGGCCTTTGAGCGATCAGTGTACCTCCTTTCATCGTCCATTTCGTGAAAAGTGAAACATCCGACGCTTTTAGTTTCATTTCTCCCAATAGAATAACATCGTAGCTGTTCAACATGGCAGGATTTGCTTCCACTTCTGTTATATCCGCCGCTTTGAAAGATGTATATCCCTGTGCGCGCAAAATTTCAACCTGATAACGGCCGAAAGGATTCAAAACACTGCTGACAACTAATATGGGTCCTCCGGATCCATCATATATCGGTATATCTGGAAAATTCCGTGCGGAAAATCGTAAGAAGAAATCAAAAACTCTGGAAGACAGTGGAAGCAGAACAAGAATAAAAACTGCTAGTACTATTTTCAGAAGTCTCGGCATTATTTTCTGTTCTTTCCATTCTGCGCGTACGAGATTCAATATTAGTGAACTTCGTCAAATCAGATGTAAAATCGGTGAGTTTTTTATTCAGTATTTGCCGGAAGATCAAAAATTTGTGGATAAATAAATAAGAAAGAGCCCTCAATCATAAAAAAAGCCGCTGAGCAATCAGCGGCTTTTTACTTTATATATGTAATTATAAAACGGTCATCTTCCTGGTAATTACTTGTCCGAGCGCCGTCATTTTGTAATAGTAAATGCCTGAACTCAAGCCATTTTTATTCACCGTTACGCTATACGTTCCGGGCATTTTTTCTTCATCCATCAATTGCTGTATGGGCCTGCCCATCTGATCATATAACATCAGTTGTACCCGACCTGCTTTTGGAATGATCATAGAAATTGACGTGTTACTGCTGAATGGGTTCGGATGATTCTGTTTTAACTCCAGGGCCATACCTCCATCAAAAGTTATCGGAACCACTTTGCTGAAAGATGAATTACCATCATAGTCAACCTGTCGCAGACGATAATAATAAGTTCCGGCGGGCAGATTCTGATCAAGATATTGATAATCCTTTTCCGTCTGGCTGTTTCCTGCACCGGCGATAAAATTCAAAATAGTCCAGGCTGATTGATCCGTGCTGCGTTGTATTTCAAATCCCTTATTATTTTCTTCAGATGAGGTTGACCAGTTCAGCTGAGCATTGTCACCTTGCTTCGTTACTGTGAAATTCAGCAATGTGACGGGTAATGGTGTACTGGAATATGTAGCCACATAACTTTGCGAACTGGCCGGGAAAAAACTGTAAGCAATTCCTTTTATGGTTTGTGTGCTAAATGTAACAGGTACTCCGCCTTCAGTTACCTGTATCAATGTACCATCCGCAGAGTTGAAAGGCACCATGGCCTGCAGATTGTGCGGAGTGTTTGACAGATCAAAGCTCAGTTTTTTGGAAACGTTATCCCAGGCCATATTACTAAACTTCACGCCGTTACGTCCATCCAGCCAGGTGAGCATTTGTGAAGCACTGATAACCGGAATATTTCTGGCTGTTGCTGCCGTTATTATTGCATTGGAGCCGATATGAATAGCTGTATCCGTATGCATGTTCATGACAAAGGCGCCATAATAACCTTTGTTAATCGCATTATCCAACAATGTATTGATGCTATTCGTAATATCCAATCCGGATTCATCCGGCATTTGAGTAGGCGCCTGATAGCAATCTATAATAGTTCCATTTTTATCTGCAAAACGCATCGGCATACCCGAACCGGTAAATAAACCGGGTCTGTTCAGAACCCATGTTGCCGGCCAGTAATAATAGTTAACATCAAAACGGATTCCCAAAGAATGTTCAACAGTAGGCTGAGATGACCAGTCACTCCAGGGCATGCAATGTGTTCTGTTAGTCACAGGCGCATTCAAACTTGGCAATTGAGCATGGAGCAGCGACAATTGACTGGATATCGTATTATTTAAAGAAGAAGTCGTAAAGTCTAAGCAGTTTGTATTTGGATGCAATGCGATTTCAAATCCCAACGACTGATAATAGGCCGCTGAATCATCATCCATAGAAATATCATTAAATACATAGGAGGTACCTCTGATGGCTTTCCAGTCATCTACAGCCTGTTGTGAATTATCGGTACTCATATCCCTGTATTCGTTAAAACGGCCGGCGGTTCCTGAGCTACCGGGATAGCTGCCATTGTTATGGTCGTCGCCTGTCATTACAACCGCAGCTTTTAATCCGCTTGGCAGGATCCATAGATGTGGTAGTGGTTTTTTATGCAGGTTATCCAGTAAGATGATGTTCGTAAACAGATGCTGTTGTTCATCAGCCTGGGGAATCTGAATCTTATTAAAATCCACATAAGATTTGAAGAATAAATTATCAGATCTGATGGGTCCTGTCTGTCCGTCTCTGCTTTGTCCAGCCCAGTTTACATTACCCTGCCTGGTCAGGATGATTGATTTTGGCAGATCGAATGCAAATGCAATCGCTCTTCCTCCATTCGAACCAACCGAAGCACTTGTGATGGCCGGATTGGTTGTGGCTGTTGTAGCACTTGAATAGAGTGTAGCCAGACTAAGCGTTCCCGGCATCATACTGTAGAGATCTGCCGCACCATGAAACTGTATCGTCTGATTTACAATACCTGCGCCCGGTTGCCCGGTTGTTGTATTCACGAGCAGATATGTATAGCTAACGTCAGGATTTTCAACCAGTGTACTACCGGATGATGTTATACCCATCAGAGGATATAGCAATGAGGTTGGACGTTGTGCAATAAGTGTTCCGCCTGCCTGTACCCAAGACGTGAGCATGGAAACCTGCCCACCGGAAAGTGTTATCTGTCCTAACAGAATCACATCATAGTCATTCAACAAGGCAGCATCCACTTCAGTAATGTCAACTGCTTTGAAAGCTGTATATCCTTGTGCTCTTAAAATTTCCACCTGGTAACGACTGAAAGGATTGGTGGAACTACTGATAATCAGAATGGGACCTCCGGATCCATCGTCGCTTGGAATGGGTGGTACTGGCTCTGTGGTAAAGCTCCATGAATAATCAGAAACCATCGCATTTCCTGATAAATCTTTGATGCCTGAAGAACCGCCTGATACTGTTGCTGTATAAACACTGGAATAATCAAGCGGAGAGTTCAATAAGTATAGAGGCTGATCTTGTGCCGGCAGAATAACTCACTGTACCCGGTATAATATTTCCAATATTGTCCTTTAATACAAAACTGCTGTTTGTTACTGTAAGGCCGTTAATATTTTCACTGAAAGTTACAGATACAGAGGTGTTTATTGTAATATCCGTTGCATTCGTTGCTGGCGTGTTAAATATAACAGTTGGTGGTGTAACGTCCACTCCATTTGAGTAATCTACATCCACCCAATAGTTAGAAGCCTGATAGCCATTTGTTGGATATCCTTCTCCGTAAAAATAGGCACCGTTATCACCCTGATCACCGTCTTTTATTATCGCCAGGGGACCATGCACAACAGGGTTAATAAACGCGTTGTCTGTACTGTTATAATATCCAGTAGGGCTGTAATAGGTAGCGACATAAACAGTACCGGCGGTCACATTGAACAGGAGTTGCAAATAGGAATTTCATTCCAGGCATTGGGAGTCAATGTCTGTCCCACCGGTAAAAACGTTTTTGGAGTCAGAGGCGTTCCATCTATTTCTCCATCAGGGCTAATGGCATACAATCTTACATATTCAGTTGTCCTGGTCGCATTGTCTAAAGGCGCTTTGAAAAATCTGATACCGGAAATAGTTCCGTCAAAGCTCGGCGTAATTTTTACACCCAGTGTAATGGCTCCTTCCGGATCATGCTGATTCAAATCACCGGGATTGGTCGGGCTCACTGTAGGCTGCGTAAACATAGAGCATGGGCAATTCGTAGGCGGTGTTCCTGCTATTACATTAACTGTAACGGTATTTGCCGACCCTTCACTCCCACCGGGAGATTCAAGATTTCCGATATCGTCAAAAGCACGGCTTTTAATTGTTACAGTGCCCTGCGTATTGGGAAGCCAGGAAAAAGTCCAGTTTGTTGTTCCGGTAGCTGCCTGCCATGTAAGACCACCATCTACGGAAACTTCAACACCAGCCACCACACCACCTGCATCTGTGACTGTTCCGGTTATATTATATGCTACGCCCTGAGGTATTGTTGCTCCATTAATCGGCGCACTGATGATAGTAACGGGTGGCGTAACATCCGTGGATTGTGTCGCAAGCGTTAATGGACTTTTAATAGAACCCGGCTGGGCCCCCATGTCTGCAAAAAGATTGATCGTAGCCTGCTGCATGTTTTGATCAGCGGGACCCCCACTGCTAAGCTCGTTGATATCATGATTGGCATCCAAACCCCATGCCCATTGAACCGTACCTGCGCCGAATACAATTGCCTTGCTGGTTACATCTTTGTATAATGATAAATTATGCACATGACCATCTAATGTAGTACTTGACATCATTACTCTGCCCGGTGGATAGGTACTTGCATATTGATACCAATCCCACTCGTATCCCAATGTACCGTTTGTTAGCGTTTGTGTTGCGCCGGTACCCAATGTAGCCACTGCCGTATTTCTCCAGAATCTTAAATTTTTATAGGCGGCCGGTACGGTGATGGTCCCGGCAATTCCGTCCCAGCTGATCTGACCTGACAAAGCATTTTCCGGTTTACATGCGTCCACTACACCCGGATAATTACATCCGTCACGCCACAGACCGGTCCACTCAAGCGTTGATACATCACATTTTCCTCCGCAGGCAAATTCAGCCGCTGTAGGCAATGTGCCTTCTTTATAACAAACCATTGTTCTGAAGGGCGTATTTGAACCATCAACGCTATTTTCCCATCTAGTTTTCCAATAAATTTCATTACCGCTAAAGAAAGCCATATTTTTTCCGGCTGCTTTTGCGGCTTCTACTGAATTCCTTTCCTCTTTTGACCAATATTCATCGTGACCCGTAGAAATAAATATTTTATGGGCCAGCAGAAGGTTAACGCTGTTGGCATTGTTGCGCGCAATATCCAAATCTGTCGTATAGCTAACGTCAAAACCGTTGGACTCAAGAAAACGGATCATTGGATACTCGGCATTCATGAACCAGTCTTCCCTTGCCGCGCCGCCTCCACCACCCGAACGGGTAATAAACGGACGGTTGTAACTTACTTTAGACGCATGGGCATTGGGTTGCCCCGCTCCGACATATAAACTGGTGCCCCCGTAAACGTTATAAGCCTGCCAGGTGGCATCTGAGGTTTTAAAAAAAAGTGATGAAGTACTTGCATCATTACGCACTACAAAGGGAATATGGCTTGTTCCTCCGCCACCTGCCACTGAACGTGTGAGCTTTGCAATATAAAGTCCGGAAACTGCTGTAGAAGGAACGTTCCATGAAGCAGTGGTGGTCCAGTTACCACAATCCGTCAATCCGGTTGTATTATTAAAACTACAAGCGTTCTGAGCAACACCGGTAAATGTGAAACCAGGACCAAGATCGGCGATCAGCCTTGCTCCGTTTCCCTGATAGTACCCGATCCTATAGATAGTAATATTAAATGTCTTGTCTGTACCTGTATTGACATCAATCTTAAAATTGATTGTACCACCAACATTCACACTGATGTCTGTAGCAAAACCCTGTATCGACATATCTCCGGCATCCTGAGTTGGAATATCCCAGGTACTGTAGCGGGTGTTCCTGCCAATAAATTCTCTGTAACAATTGGATTTTGGGAAAAGGAGGGATGAAAATAACAATAAGGCAAAGGAATAAAATAATGAAATATTTTATCCCCTTGACATAGGGTAGAGTTTTCTGGTACATACGCACAAATTTCTATCTATTATGAATGTTGCTTTCTTCGAAAACGAATTTGATTTTGAAAAAGGATCTGGATGGGAATGACAGAATTGGAAAATAAATAAGACAGCTCTCGGACATTTATGTAGTAATATCTCAGCGTCTTATAAAGGAAATAAACAGGATAGGATGCCGCAAAATAAAAACAATTTTTGGTAATGTATAGTAAATGGGCAACTATTATAAATTGATAACAAAAACGCGGCTTTGGCTCGCAAATGACTGCAAATCAATGGATTCGCAGTACCTCGGGAGAGGATTGTGGAAAGATTGTCCATAATCGGGAATTTCTGACAATTTTATTTGCCAGAAATTCCCTGTACGGAAACGGTTCTTCCACTTTATTTTGTTTTATTGAATAATCAGCTTTTTTACATCCATAAAACTTCCTGAACGGATCCGGTAAAGATATACGCCCTTCGCCAGGTTGCCGGTATTCAGATCGTATATGTAATTACCCGCTTCTTTGGCCTGATTTACCATAATTTTTACGGGCCTGCCCTGCATATCGTACAAAATCAATTCCACAACATTGCTTTCAGCAATACTATAGTTGATCCTTGTATTCAGACTAAATGGATTAGGATAATTCTGACCCAGATAATTTTGGAAGATTGATGATGCAGAATCTGCCGTTGGAGTAATTTGAGCTAACGCAGCGTTCGCACCTGCACCCGGAGCAGTCACTGCATACGTTGCAACATAATTACCATTACCCGCATCAAAGAATACATAACTGATTCCCTTAATCGTTTCAATCGTTGTATTGGCAGCCAATCCATTTTGTGTAAGTGAAATAAAACTACCCGCAGAAATCGTTTGCGGTAACATGCCTTTTAAATTCAGCGCTTTAGGATCCTGTGTTACGGTAAAGCCGAGTGTACCATTTGACCATGTATAATTAGAGAACGTAGAATTATTTCTTGCATCCAGCCAGTCGAGCATTTGTCTGGATGACACTACAGGTATTTGCAATGCCTGGGCCGACGCTATGATGGCATCTGAACCCGAAGAAACCGAATCATCCGTATGCATATTGGCGCAAAAAACACCATAGTATCCCTGTGCTCCGGTTGCACGATTTAATAATGAATCGATGGTCATCGGATATACCTGTCCGGACTCATCAGTCATCTGAGTAGGCACCTGATAACTGTCAATCAGGCTTCCGTCAGTATCAGCAAAACGCATCGGCATGCCTGAACCGGTAAACATACCTGGTCTGTTATTGATCCAGGAACCTGGCCAGTAATAATAACTGACATTTAATCGCATTCCAAGTGGAATCTCCGTTTTTGGAAGTGTAGCCCAGTCACTCCATGATAAGCAATGGATGCGATGAGACACCAAAGGATTTGCAGCATAAAATTCTTCTTTGAAATCTGATAGCTGGCTGTCAAAATAGTTTTGAAGGCTGGCAGGTGTCCAGACACTGCAATTCGGGTTAAGGTGAAATGCCAGATCGAAGCCCTGGTTCTGATATATCGCAATCTGCGCGTTTGTGATCGGTGAAAACGGATACATATATGAAGTACTCCGAATGGCATTCCAATTAGCAACATCATCAGGCGTATTGGAACTACTCAACGCTAAATATTTATTAAACCTTCCCACAGTTCCGCCATTTGCGTGATCATCACCTGTCATCACAACAGCCGCTTTTTTCCCTTTCGGAAGGAACCAGAATCTGGGCAACGGTTTACGATCGAAATTCCCGGCCATTATGATATTCGTGAGTAATCTTTGTTGCTCATCTGCCTGTGGTATGGCCACCTTGTTGAGATTTACCCAATCCGGTTTCGGATCAAAAGATGCATTACCAAAAAATAAATTATCCGAACGTATTACAGCATCCTGACCATCGCGGTTCTGACCTGCCCAGGCCGGATTACCCTGTCGCGTATATACGATCGATTTTGCCAGATCATATGAAAATGCAATCGCTTGTCCGCCGAGTGTTCCGACATTTCTGCTGGTCACTGCAGGATAAATGGTCGCCGTCGTGGCATCCGAATAAAGTGTAGCCACAATACTGGTTCCTGCATTTACATTATACAAATTGGCTGTACCGTGATATTGAATAGTCTGGTTCACAATTCCGAGTCCGGGAGCAGTTGCCGTATTAACGAGGAGGTATTTATCAGCCAGGGTTCCGCCAGCTGAAGTAATTCCCAGTAATGAATATAATTGTGGATCCGGATGAAATGTTATCAATGTTCCTCCGGCATTTACCCAGTTCGTCAACATCGTTACCTGCGCCGCTGTCAAAGTAATATCCCCGACAATAACGGCGTCGTATTTATTTATTTCAGTAGTTGTTACAGCCGAAATATCCAACGCGTTAAACGCATTCCAGCCCTCTGCCCGTAAAATTTCTACGGGATATCTGCTGAAGGCATTGGAGCCGGAACTGATTAACAGAATCGGGCCTCCGGGTCCATTCGCAGGAATCGCAATAGTCGGTTTAGGCGCAGTGGTAAAACTCCAAACTGTATCTTTTGACAAAGCATTTCCTGCAACATCCGTAATCCTGTTTGTGCCGGTTCCACCTTTTACTGTCATCGTATAAATCGTGTTCGGATTGAGTGGAGACGAAGGTGTCAGAGTCACCCCTCCTTCTGTGTTATTAACAACAGAAGATGGAATAGCCGTCGTGCCATTCTGCAGGAAAATAGTATTGCCTGACACTGTAGACGGATTCAGTTGTTCATTGAAGAATATATTGATTGCCGAATTCGAGGATATATTGGTGGCCGCGGCGGCAGGACTTGTAACGATTATACCCGGTGCCGTAACATCAACAACATTTACAGAGCCATTAAATATTGCATCGACCCAGTAGTTGGTTTTCGAAGAAGAATTTACCGGGAAGGCTGCAGAATTTCCATATACAAACACGCCGTTCGGTCCATCAGTTCCGTCAGCCAATGCAGTTAAAGGAGCATTTACAAGGGCTGAAGCAAAATAATTATTTGTGCTTATATAGTTTCCGCTGCTGCTATAGTAAGAAGCGATATAAGTAACTCCTGCCGTAATGGGTACAGGCGTAGTGAATATAACTGTTTGCCATCCGGTAGAAGTTTCATTGGTGAATACCGCCTGTGCGAGACGCGTACCGATGGATGAATACAATTCTCCTGTATGCGTACCGGTATTACCAGCCGTTTTATAAAAGCGAACACCCGTTATCATGCCGCCGACACTGCTGCGGAACTTTACACCTGTTTCGATTCCGATCCCGTCATTACCTGTCGTTACGGAAGGCGTTTGGGTTGTAAAAATAGTTGTCGGTACTGAAGAAGGTACCACGTTAATGGTAACCTGCGAAATACTGACGCCGCCATTTAAAGAAAGCTGGAATACATAAGTTCCCTGAACAAGCCCGGTGACGGTTGTTGATACGGCTGAAGGCGTTGTAATAACTGGTGTATTGGGGCCTGATATTCGTGTCCAGGAATAACTGGTTATTGTACCCGTAGAAGTACTGCCATTCAGGGTTACAGACGACGCAGGCAGAACAATTGTCTGATTGCTTCCGGCATTGGCAACAACAGTCTGCGCAGAATTTACGGTTATAGTGACCTGTGAAGTACTGACTGCTCCATTGAGTGATAATTTGAAAACATAGGTTCCCTGAATTAAACCGGTAACACTCGTTGAAACGGCAGCTGGCGTTGTGATAACCGGAACGTTTGGACCGGATACTAACGTCCATGCATAGCTGCTTATCGTGCCTGTTGAACCACTACCGCTCAACGTGACAGAAGAAGCCGGCAATGAAATAGTTTGATTTGCCCCGGCATTGGCTACTGGTTGAACCGGCGCTGAAGAGAATAATGCGTCGACCCAATAATTACTTTTTTGGTAAGTGCTGGAAGGAAATGCGGGTGTGGTTGAATATTTGTAAACACCATTAGCGCCATCTGTTCCATCAGCTAATGCACTGATGGGGCCATTGGTTACCGCAGTGGTAAAATAATTTGTGGTGCTGGTATACTTACCGCCGCTGCTGAAATAAGCCGCGACATAAGTAGTTCCCGCAGTAATTGCCACAGGCGTACTGAACAATACCTGTTGCCATCCGGTGGCTGTTTCGCCTGTGAAAACTGCCTGAGCTAATCTGGTACCGGTAGAAGAATACAATTCTCCTGTATGTGTACCGGTATTACCACTTGTTTTGTAAAAACGAATACCGGTAATTGTACCTGCCGTATTGGTCCTGAATTTTACACCCAGTTCAAGCGCAGTTCCATCGGTTTGTGTAGCTCCTGCGGGTACTTGGGTAGTGAATATCGTCGTGGAGGCGGAAGCTGCAGCAACAGTTACCGTAACCTGCGACAAACTGGCGCCTCCATTTAATGAAAGCTGGAATACATATGCCCCCTGAATGAGCCCTGTAACAGTTGTTGAGACAGCCGTTGGTGTCGTAATGACCGGAGTATTGGGACCCGATATTCTGGTCCAGGCGTAACTGGATATTGTACCGGTAGAATTATTCCCATTCAGTGTTACTGTTGATACAGGCAATGTAATTGTTTGATTGCTCCCTGCATTTGCAATAGGTGGTGCAGCAGGATTTACAATCACTGTGACATTTGCAGTACTTACTGTTCCGTTCAGCGCAAGCTGAAAAATATATGTTCCCTGAATCAGACCCGTCACTGTTGTTGAAACGGTGGACGGAGTTGTGATTGTTGGTGTGTTGGGTCCGGAAATAAAAGTCCACGCGTAGCTGGTTATAGTACCGGTAGAAGCACTGCCATTGAGTGTTACAGTTGAAGTCGGCAATGTGATGGTTTGGTTAGGACCTGCATTGGCGACAGGGACAGCTGCAGGATTTACGATCACTGTGACGTTTGCTGTACTCGCTGTTCCATTCAGCGCAAGTTGAAAAATATATGTTCCCTGAATCAGACCGGTCACTGTTGTTGAAACGGCGGACGGTGTTGTGATTGTCGGCGTGTTGGGTCCGGAAACAAAAGTCCACGCGTAGCTGGTGATAGTACCTGTGGAAGCACTGCCGTTGAGCGTTACCGTGGAAGATGGTAAGGTGATGGTTTGGTTGGAACCTGCATTGGCGACAGGTGGGGGAACCGGGTTTACCTGTATTGTAACCTGAGCAGTACTAACTCCTCCATTTACTGAAAGTTTGAATATATACGTTCCCTGAATCAATCCGGTCACGGTTGTCGAGACAGTGGAAGACGTTGTGATAGTTGGTGTGTTGGGTCCGGAAACAACTGTCCATGCATAGCTGGTTATGGCACCAGTGGAAGCACTGCCATTGAGCGTTACGGTTGACAGAGGTAAAGTGATCGTTTGGTTAGTCCCGGCGTTTGCAGTAATCGTTGTTGTATTGGTAAATACAGGATCCACCCAATAATTTCCCTGCTGATACGAATTGATCGGGAATGCGGGTGCGGAAGCATAAATATAAACACCGTTTGTGCCATCCGTTCCATCGGCTAAGGCGGTCAATGGGCTGTTTATTTTTGCCTGGGTAAAGTAGGAATTAGTTGAACTATAATTCCCGGAACTGCTGAAATAGGAAGCTATATAAGTCTGACCCGCAACAATCGATACAGGAGTGCTGAAACTTACCTGTTGCCAGCCTGTTGCCGTTTCACCTGTAAATGTTGCCTGCGCTAATAAGGTACCTGTATTGCTATATAAAAGTCCCTGATGGGTACCACTGTTTCCAGAGGCTTTGTAAAAGCGTATACCTGTAACGGTACCGTTTAATGCAGAGCGGAATTTAGTGCCAACTACAATTCCTCCGGAATTGTCATTTTCTACTGTAACGGCAGGCGCAGGAGCAGCCGTACCAAAAATTGTGCAGGGACAATTTTGCGCGGTGGCGTTCACCATAATAGTAATAGAAGGAGACGAGCTTGTCGCAGTGTAATTTCCGGAATCGTCTATACCACGAACGATAACAGTAAATGTTCCGTTTCCCAGAGGCGTCCAGGAATATGTCCAGCTTGTAGTTCCGGTTGCGGCCGCCCATGTTGCTCCGCCGTCGAAAGATATTTCTACGCCGGCAACAACTTTATCATCTGTTGCCGTTCCTGAAAAAGTGATGGGTGATAAAGATGTAAATGTCGCACCGGTTGCGGGTGAAGTAAATTTAGTTACGGGTGGTGTTACATCCGTTGATGCAGTTGCGACGGTGAGTCCGGTTTGAATACTGGCAGGCTGCACGCCCATATCAGCAAACAGATTGATCGTTGCCTGTTGCATGGCTACGGTAGCGGCACCGCCACCACCCTGTTCATTACTGTCATGATTGGCATCAAGACCCCATGACCATTGCACCGAACCGGCTCCAAATACGAAACCGCCTGCGGAGGATTTATAAAATGATATTTTATGCACATGACCATCGAACGATGTATTTGACATCGTAATGCGACCAGGCGGATAACTACTTTGATATTGTTCCCAATCCCACTCATAACCCAGGGTTCCCGAAGTCATGGTGGCCGTTTGTCCCGCTGCTAGTGTCGCAACAGAAGTATTTCGCCAAAATCTGAGATTTTTATAAGTATCCGGCACCTTAATAGTTCCGGTAGTACCATCCCAGCTGATCTCTCCGGTCAGCGCGTTTTCAGGTTTACATGCATTCCCGGAAGGAAAACTGCACCCGTCTCTCCATAAACCCGTCCATTCTGTGGTAGGGTCGCATTTACCGCCGCATGCATTTTCCCCGGGGGTCGGCAATGTACCTTCCTTATAACAAACCATGGTACGAAAAGGTGTATTTGTTCCATCTACACTGTTTTCCCATCTGGTTTTCCAGTAAACTTCATTACCGCTGAAAAAAGCAAGGTTTTTCCCAGCTGCGCGGGCGGATTCCACAGTATTCCGTTCTTCCTTTGACCAATATTCATCATGTCCGGTTGAAAGAAAAACCTTATGGTTTGTAACAGGGTTGCTGGTACTGCGCGCCATGTCTACGTCCGTTGTATAACTAATATCAAAGCCGTTTCTTTCAAGAAAACGGATCATCGGATATTCTGCATTCATAAAGAAATCCTCAGAGGCTGCTCCGCCTCCGCCACCGTCTCTCGTAAGGTATGGTCTGTTATAACTCACTTTGTTACCATGATTGAATGGCATGCCGGCACCAACATACAAGCTATATCCACCGTAAGGATTATAAGCCTGCCATGTTGCATCGGATGTCTTAAATAAGAGCGGTGAAGCACTGGCATCATTACGAACGACGAAAGCAATATGACTTGAGCCACCACCACCAGCGGCTGATCTGGTTAATTTGGCAATATAAAGTCCCGAAACAGCTGTAGACGGAACGGTCCAGCTCGCGGTGGTTGTCCAGTTGCCGCAATCGGTAAGTCCGGTTACATTATCAAAGGAGCAGGCGTTTTGTGTAATGCCGGTAAAAGCGGTGCCCAGGTCAGCGATCAGACGGGCTCCATTTCCCTGATAATATCCAATCCGGTAAATTTTAATTCCGAATGCTTTGTTCGTACCTGAAGTAACCGTTATTTTAAAATTTATTGTACCGCCAATATTTACGCTGATATCAGTGCCGAAACCCTGTATGGTTTTATCTCCGAATGTGCCATTAGAATTTAAAGGAATATCCCATTGCGATGCCGGAACTCCTGCAATTAAATTTTCAGTAACGATGGCATTCTGAGCGTAGGAAAAATGGAACGCTAAAATAAAAAACAGAGGCGTTAGGAAATAATTGCTTATTCCGGATCTGGAACGGAGAGTTAGGGTCTTGGGCATACTAATACGGATAAGGTTTATAATCAATACCAATTACAATAATACTCGTGACTAGGGGCTACCTGGACTTCCGGGAGGATCTGGATTAATGGGAGGACGGGAGGATCTTAAAACTCGCAATCGGAGATAAAGGAGAATGGGTGATATTTAGACGTGACCCAATATCAACTCACAAATTAAAGACTATTTATTGGAAGCTGGATTAAAGTGCTTGGATTTTTCAAAAAAAAGTTTATAGCCCCAAAACAAAGGCCAGTTTTCGGTTCCCGGAAATTATTTGCAAACCAGTTTTCCACCAGTACTTCCATCTCTTACTTATCTATTTTCCTGAGTCTTAAGAAAGTAAGTATGTAATAAAGCTGGTCAGGACTCAATTTGGAAGCAACAGAATGATTCTTAGGGTCTCCCTTGATATACATTGCGTTATAGTTGTCAATTTGGGTTTTAGTGAAATTGGGGACGCTGTCTTTTCCCTTTTTATATATTCCGTGGCAACCTGCGCAATCTATCTTGTAAAGAATTTTCCCCTTTTCAAACCAGTCGATCGCATTTTCCCTGGCTTCTTTTCCATAATGAGAAGGTATGTCGTACTCTACTTTTTTCTTGGGACTGCATTGTACAAAAATAAAAAAACTGACACAAACACATATGACACCCAGGTACTTCATTCAAATAATTTGTCTGATAATCGCTAAAAAACAATTTAAGATTGCAGGTCCGATCACTCAAAAACGCAGCTGACTGCCTTATAATATATTCCTGCGAAAGTTAATTAAAAATGGCGGCCTTCTCAATTAAACTGAAGTATTGAAGTGGTTTCAAAAGGTTTTCAATTATTTAAAATGCTTCGCCGAAATTAACATAGAAACCTTGTACGCCGCCGGGGCCAAATCCAAAATCAAAACGCAGGTTGGTATCATGTTTTGTATCAACCCTGATGCGAAGTCCTGGCCCATAGGATAAGTGAAATTGTTCCAGTGCGACCTGATTATATGAGTTTTGCACCTGACCCACACCGAACCACCCGACAATGCCAAAAATATTCCAGATATGTAATCTTAATTCCACCTGAGCGTCTACCAATACATTGTCTCGCAAACCGCCTTCATAATATCCACGCATCTGGCTATCGCCACCTAATTTTGAAAGCTCATAAAACGGAACATCCCCGGTTGCATAACTCGTTGTAACCTGACCTGCGAGAACATTTTTTTTCCCCCATGGAAGATATTTCCTCGCATCGAGGCCATATTTGGAAAAAGCGTACGGGCCCCAGCTGCCAGGAAAAAATGCTGCTGTTCCAAGAATATAAGAGCCATGCCTGGGATTGTAACGGTTGTCCCGTGTATCGTACGCCGCCGCTAAACCCAGGCCGACGCTGGTACCTCCCTGTAACCCCACGGCATTGTCTTTTATCAGAACACTATTACTATCCGCAGAGATGTCGAAATAATTAGCTACTTCAAATGGCACACCGACATAAAAATCCTTGGCAACCAGACGTAATGCCGTGCCTGCGAAGACAAACCGGTTTACAATATCCTGGTCCGGATCATCGGTAATGGTATTGCCGATATCCCAGATATATTCGGGAGTTTTTTTATAATTCACATAACTGATGATGACATATTTATTTTCATCAAAAACCAACTGAGTGGCAATGGATGCATTCACACGTCCCAGAGTAGACGTCGTAAACACACCGGATAACTTGGAGGGTTTTGATATCGTATCTTTCTTGGATAGGTTGATCACATTAAATTTTGCCAGACCATAAATATTTCCTGCTTCAGGAGAATATGAATAAATCGGAACAGGCAAAATTTTGAAAAGGCGTTCCGCTTTGGTATTGAACCGGTCGAAACCCGTGCTGTCTTTTTTGGCAGGCTGTTTCGCTGCTGTGTCCTTTTTTGATTCTGAAGACGTTTGTGCAATGATCTGGTCACAGCAAACCAGAAGAATGCAGATGACGAGTATTTGCTTCAAATGATATAGTTGTAGTTAAGGAATACCTGAAATATGAATATAATTCATTTTAAGCCATTCTTGTTCACACTTATGATTAGGCGCTGCATTACATTCGTGTTTTCTCATGCAGGAAGAATGGATTCGACATATTTCCGAATGATATCATGGAATCAAATAGCAGCCGCCGTGTTCTGGTCGCCTGGTATTTCCTGCATCAGTGGTTACAGAAATATTCATACCGTACGGAAATTTCCTGGTCGATATTTCTGGTAGCTGGAATGGGGGCCATGTCCAAATGTGCCGGATCAAGTCATTTTCACATCGGCCATCATGCAGAATTGTACAGCTCATGGGAAAATTGTACTTTGAATTTTTTATTGATCTGCATATCTGTCAAAAAAATTCATGCTCGTTACCGGAATCGTTATTCTGATCATTATTGGGGCGGCATTATTATTTATAAATGGGTCTTCTTTTGGTTCGCTCCCGTCATCAGCCGATGTAAAAAAAATGCAGCGGTTACCATATTTTCGCAATGGGCAGATTCAGAACCTGAATCCCACACCCTCTTTAACCGAAGGAGCCGGATTTTTCAAAATATTGAAAGAATTTCTCTTCGATAAAAGCAAACAAAATATTCCATCCGCTCCTCTTCCATCCAGAAAAACAGACCTTCTCCTGCTTGAGCGAAATAAAAACATACTGGTTTGGTTCGGGCATTCATCTTATTTTATACAGGTTGATGGTAAAAGAATTCTTGTCGATCCGGTCCTTAGTGGAAATGCTTCTCCCCTGCGTTTTACCACCAGGAGTTTTGCGGGGTCTGATATCTATGATATTACTGACATCCCGGATATAGACTATCTATTTATAACGCATGACCATTGGGACCACTTGGACTATCAGACCATTTCACAATTGAAAACGAAAGTCAAAAAAACTATTACGGGAGTGGGAGTCGGCGCCCATCTGCTGTTCTGGGGTTTTGATAAAAAAAATGTCGAAGAAATGGTATGGGGCGATCAAATTTTACCGGAAGAAGGATTTTCAGTCAGCGCCGTGACGGCAAGGCATTTTTCCGGACGTGGATTGCAGAGGAATAAGAGCCTTTGGGCATCCTTCATTTTAACTACAAAAACTAAAAAAATCTTTATAGGGGGTGATTCGGGTTACGATAACCATTTTGCAGAAATCGGAAAACGGTTCGGACCTTTCGATCTGGCGATATTGGAAGATGGCCAATATAATGAGAACTGGAAATACATTCACATGATGCCGGAGGAGACGGTGCAGGCTGCCATTGATCTGGGTGCAAAAAAACTGTTACCGGTTCATTGGGCTAAATTTTCCCTGTCCCTGCATGCATGGGATGAACCGATTATCAGAATAAAAAAAGAAGCCGCCGTAAAAAATGTGTATTTACTCCATCCTATGATCGGCGAACTTGTTGACCTCGATGGCGATCAGATTTTTACATCCTGGTGGGAAGGGATTCAGTAATTTTGAATATCTTAATCAGACCAAGATAAAAGACATATGAAAAAAATATCCGTAATCAGTCTTGCCTGCACTTTAATTTTTGCTTTATGTAATTCTACCTCTTATGCCCTTTCCAAAGAAAAGTTTTTCGAGTCCCCGTTGGAGGGCAGGTATGATATCACTTTGTATAATGGAGGAAAAACGTATCCTGCCTGGCTGGAAATTCACCATTCCGGAACGCGCACGCTGGTCGGACAGTATGTTGGTCAGGGAGGCAGTGCAAGACCCATTTCAAAAATAAATTTCATCAATGGCACCGTCAGTTTTTCCATCCCGCCGCAATGGGATACAGCCTCCAGTGATCTGATTTTCGAAGCCAAATACCAGGGAGACAGCCTCGCGGGATGGCTCACGATGCCGGATGGAAAAAAATTTACTTTATCCGGCACGCGCGCACCCTCATTGTGGAGAACAACTGAGCCTTCCTGGGGTGAACCAATCAAGTTATTTGATGGAACAGATTTGAAAGGATGGCATACAAACGGATCGAATCAATGGATAGCGGAAAACGGAATTATGAAAAGCCCGGCTTCAGGATCCAATATCATCAGCGACCAGTTATTTAATGATTTTAAATTGCATATTGAATTCCGCTATCCCGCAGGTAGCAATAGTGGAGTCTATTTACGAGGGCGTTACGAAATTCAGATTGTTGACAGCAAAGGAAAGGAAGCGTCCAGGGATTATCTTGGAGCATTATATGGTTTTATTGCTCCGCATGAAATGCTGGCCAAAGATGCGGGTGAATGGCAAAGCTATGATGTTACACTCGTAGGCAGATTGATTACCCTTGCTGTAAATGGAAAAACCGTTATATTCAACCAGGAAATTCCCGGTATAACAGGGGGCGCACTGGATAGCCGTGAAGGCGAGCCAGGCCCCATTATGATGCAGGGAGACCACGGTCCGATAGAATTTCGGAATATTCTGATCACGCCGGCGAAATGAAATATTCATTTGCCGACGGACAAATCGAAGTCTGTTACTGCTAAATTACATGTATTAAACGCTAATCCTGTTTCGTTGTGGTGCCGGATTATTTATCGAAAAAATCATATTCAGTCAGTGGCATGAGTTTTACTACCGTTTAACAGTAAAACGATTCAAAATGAGTTGTTCTTAACTTTATAAAACCGAATTTTATACCCAATTAACTATTTATGAAAAAAACTATCGTCTCATCCGTTGTTTTATTTTTTATTGTGGCTGCAGGATATTCGCAGCATTTGTCAATCAACGCCTTTGGCGGATACACTTTCCGGGATAAAATCAACTTTAGCAACGCCTATACTTACATCAATGCTGGTGGTATGTGGGGCGCTTCCATTGAAGGGGTGAATGCCCAGGGTACCGGTTTGGAAATTGTCTATCAATATCAAAGCACAAAAACACCCACGACGATTTACGTCCCCAATTCGACAATTAATTCCAATACCATAATTTCTTATCTCTTGTTGAATTTCGAACAATACTATACGAATAATCCCAAGATCCAGCCTTATGGTGGCCTCGGTTTGGGTGCGGCTTTTTATAAAAGCGATTACCAGAATTCAACGTCAGAAACCAAGTTTGCCTGGGATATTAAAGCCGGGGTTAAATTCCAGATGTCCAGTTCAGTTGGCTTAAAAATCGGGGCACAGTTATTATCTAGCTCTCAGGCAACAGGTAACGCATTCTATTATGGATATGTATATACAACTTACGCGACCATTCTTCAGTTCGGACTTACCGGCGGATTGGTGTTTGATTTCGGAGGCCATAAATAAACCGTCCTTTTGACAGGTAATTCCTGTTCTTTCAAAAATAAATTTTACTTTTATGAGGAGCCCTTTAAGATCCAGGATTTTAAAGGGCTCTTTATTATGATTCCGGTAACAGCCGTTAATAAAACCGGCAACAAGAATTTTCTCCTGAGAATTTAAGATTCTTATGAAAGAAAAAGGACTTTTCAATACGGTAGACGAATACATAGCCTTACATCCGCCTTCCGTGAAAGCAGGATTAGACTTACTAAGAAAAACCATAAAGACAGCAGCACCTGAAGCAGAAGAAATGATCAGTTACCAAATGCCGGCATACAAATTAAAAGGTATGCTGGCATTTTTTTCAGCGGCAAAAAAACACTATGGCTTCTATCCTACTGCCAGTCCGATCATTGCATTCAGGGAAAAATTAAAGTCCTACGAGACTTCCAAAGGTGCCATCAGATTCCCATTGGACAAACCCATTCCTGTCAAACTGATCACTGCAATGGTTAAGTGGAAGGTCAGGGAGAACCTGGCAAAAGATAAAATAAAAAGTAAAAAGTAGAAAGAACTACATCAGCTTTTTAAAAAAAGGCTCGAGTTCCTTTGCAAGTATTTCGTGGTCTTCAACACTTGGATGACCACCACAACCCCGGGCATTCATTGGCTTAAAGAAAAACAATGCCACTTTTTTTTTCGACGGGTATTTTTTTTCGATCCGGGATTTAACAGTGGCAAGACAATTTTGCAGTATCGTTCGCTTATTTCCGTTCAACATCGGACTGCTCAGCAGAGCTATCCGGGCGGCCGGATATTTTGATATGACCAATTCAATAAGCCGGGTATAATTATTTATAAATACAGCGCTGTCAAATGGTAATCTCGGCGTCCTCCCGTCTCCGTCACTGAGGTCATTCGTACCAAGCGCTATGCTCACAATACGGGGTGTATACATTTTGAAATCCCAATTTCTCGTACTATTCATCAGGAAATCTGTTTTTTCATAAACCTGCAACATAGACGGGCCGGAAGTATTCCATGTTCTGTAGATCCCGATTCCGCTCACACTGCTTAAAATAAAATTAATGTTGAGCATTCTGGCTACTCTTGGCCCATACGCATAATACGCATTGTGCTGATCATGATATTCGCCGGAACCACAAGGAATCTCTGATGGATCTGATGCTGCACCACAGGTTATACTATTACCGATGAATTCAATTAACGGCCGGTCAGGAACTTTCAGAGCAATAATTTCATGGCCTACAATTCTTTGTATGAAAATAGGACCCGTAGTTGCCTCAGTCGCCTTATACACCCAGATGGTGTGCTCACCTTTCCCGAGACCGGTGATATTATAGGCAAGGCTCCTGTTACCTGACACTTTAATTCTTCTGTAATAAATACCATCCACTGTATATTGTAAATAATTATGAGCTGCCTGATCAGAAAGAGCAGCAACTATGCTGCAGGAAGAACCCTTAAAGCGAAACCCAAAATGTACCGCAGAGCTAATCAGTTCAAGATTTCCATGGGGATTTTGAAAATATCTTCCATAAGGCCGAAGTAAAGAGGCATTCAGCGTATCTTTTGGTGCAGCAATGGAAGAAAAACTTAAAAAAGAAAAGCAGCTGATATAAATTATCAGCAAAAATTTGCCACTATATTTCATTTTCAAATCCGGATTTATATTCCCATTCCCAAACGTCCCCGTCTTCAGGATCGATAACATTCCCTATATACTGAAATTTGTTTTTCTGAAGGATCCGGGCTGAATAATTATTTTCAGGCATTGTCCTGGCTGTAATACGAACCGATGGATCAGTTCTTACAGCAAGATTGATTAATATGCTGCAAATTTTAGTTCCGACACCCTGATTTCTGAATTTTTCAAATGTACCATAGGCGATTTCAATCTGTCCGTTAACGGGCTTCCCTTTAAAAGCAGCGCAGCCGATCAGGACTTCGTTTTCTTTCACATAATAACATATCCAGGGTGGCGTAAATCCTACCTTTTTATAAAAATCAATGGACATATAAATACTATCCTGGCAAAGCGGGTTACTGGTAAATGCAGTATTTTCTTCCGCGTGCTCCAGCACAGGTATCAGTTCCAACATTCACATTTTATATTCCGTAAAAAATAAATTAAAAATACTGATTCGCTTTTTCATGGGTGTTCTGTGAAAAGGGTTCTCAGATTAACCATTAGCTGTTCTGTAGCATTTAAATTTACAAATCCCTGGCGGGGTTTGTCCAGATCAACAACCAGATACAGGGCCAATGTGGTAACCAGTGCAAAGGCGATCACCAGCACTTTATTTCTTTCGAGGCTTTTGCTTCCGTAACCGGAAAGAAAGGCAGACACAATAATTAAAACAGACAAAACAATTAAAATCATTCCTGGTACGGCCGACCTTCGGGCCGATTCCCGGGTAGTTACTATATCAATCATCGAATTCAGCGAAGGAACCATTTGTTCACTGGCCACCCGATTGTTCAAATCATGCGAAAGTACGGCAACCCGCTTCCAGATAATATTTGAAATGGAATCAGATTGCTCCAGCATTTTTTTTATCAGCTGCTCGTCGTCTCCCACGTTATAATAGGCAAGTCTTGTTTCCAGGTAATTTTTGAAATCAACCCTTAAAACATTCCGCACACTGTCCGGATACATGTCACACCGCAGGATGGTTGTACCGATGTCATTGGTTTCTGAAACAATATGCTGTCGCCGGTTCTCAAATTTTGTAGCCGACATACCAAAAGTAAAAGAGAGTAAAAGCGCTGTTAATCCAAGCAGGGAACCTTCAGTCGGGCCAATCCCTACGTGTTCTGTTCCGGGAAATTTTTTGATATGATAACCTTTAAACCGGTATCCCAAATAGTTAATCAGGATCAGCAAAAACAAAAAAGGGATTGCGAGATAGAAAGCAGGTATTAAATCAAATTGACTGGGATGCATGTAAACATTTATATTAATACCATCCACCACCAAGTGCTTTATAAAGTGAGACGATTGAATTTAGTTTTTGCTGGGTGGTTGTGGATTCAAGCAACTGTGCGTCAAATAAATTTGTCTGCATAATGATTACTTCCAAATAAGAAGTATACCCGTTGTCATAACGAGCCTGTGAAAGCATAAGTGCTTTTGTAGCGGTGGCTACCTGGATTTTTCTTGCGCTGTCTTCTTCGTTCAGGTTACGGTAAGAGGCCAGTGCATTATCGACATCACCAAATGCATTTAATGCAGTTTGCTCATATTGAAAATACAACTGCTCCGTTCTTCTTTTTTCTACTTCAACCAGTTTTTTATTCTGTCCCCAATTAAACAATGGTCCTACCAATGATCCAAATCCATTGGCAACAAAACCATTACCGGTGAGAAGTGTAGATAATTGCGGACTTGCAAATCCAAGAACACCGGTTAAACTGATTGTCGGAAACCGGTTTGCCTGGGCCACACCAATTCTCGCAAACTGTGCCTGCAGGGCAAACTCGGAAGCTACGATATCAGGCCTTCTTTGTAGTAACTGGGAAGGCAGGCCAACCGGTATATCCGGTGATAGTATCTGGTCATAATTACTAGAACCTCGCACAATATGACCGGGTCCCAGTCCAATCAAAATCCGAATTGCATTTTCAGTCTGAATCATTTGACGACGGAAACCAGGAATGGCTGCTGCCGCAATCGCTTCCTGTTGCTGGGCCTGCAGAAGGTCCAGTTCAGAAACATATCCATGATGGAATTTATCTGAAATAATCTGAGTGTTTTGTTTCCTGCCCTTCAGGGTATTCTCTGAAATCATAATCTTATTATCCAGATCCCGCAACAAAAAATAGTCAGTGGCTACTTCAGCTACTAAACTAACCTGTAACGCATCACGGTTTGCTTTGCTGGACAGGAATTCATCCTCAGAAGCCCGGGTCTGAAGTTTCAGTTTACCCCAGACATCAAGTTCCCAGTTCAATACACCAAATACATTCAAAAGGCCTCCATCCACACCGCTTGCTGACTTGACTGCCTCAGAACCTGCCTTGCCGCCACCTGCTGAAGCCTGATAACTTAACTTCGGACCCATGTTAGCCTTTACTGCACCAGATAATGCCAGAGCCTCCTGCATGCGGGAACCAGCGGCGAGCAAATCCCTGTTACTGTCAATGGTCATCTTTATCAGGGTTTGTAAGGCAGTATCATGGTATATCTCAAACCAGGTCGCCAAAGCAGACGTATCCGAGTTCGTAGCGTTCGGGTAAGTAATACCAGCAGGCGTTGGCGGCTTTTCATATTTTTTCCCGACCATGCATCCTGTGAATAGTAAAACAGCCAGGATCATTAAACCATATGTTCCTTTCCTTTTCATTCTCTTATACATGTTGGGTTGAATCGGATAATTTCGTTTCTTCTGCGTTGGCCTTTATTTTCTTCTTTCTTTCAATCAATACAAAAAAAGCCGGGATCAGGATTACCCCGAGGGCGGTCGCTGCAATCATTCCACTGAACACCGCCATACCCATGACTTTTCTGGACTCCGAGCCTGCCCCCGACGCCGTTACCAGTGGAATGACTCCCAATATAAATGCAAAGGATGTCATCAGAATCGGTCTGAATCTCAATTTGGCTCCTGCAATCGCTGCTTCCATGACCGTCATACCACCTTCTTCAAGTTTCATCTTTGCAAACTCCACAATCAGAATGGCATTTTTTGCATTCAATCCGATCAGCATGACGAGCCCGATTTGAGCAAATACATTATTCACATAGCTGTCCGAAGAAAACCGGCTTAAGAACAATCCCAGCATGGCACCCATGATCGCCCAGGGCGTTCCGAGCAAAACACTGAAGGGCAGGGTCCAGCTTTCGTATTGGGCAGCCAGGATAAAAAATACAAATACAAGCGCCATGATAAATACAAATCCACTCTGGCCTTCAGCCGCCTTTTCCTGAAACGACATGTTACTGTACGCAAAGCCCACTCCCTTTGGCAAGGATTCATTCGCCGCCAATGCCAAAGCGTCCAAAGCTTGGGAGGATGAATAACCAGGTGCCGGCGAACCGGAAACTTCGGCTGAACGATAAAGATTAAACCTGTTTGTATAAAGAGGGCCTACCGTATCCTTGACTATAGCAAGTGTTGAGAGCGGAACCATATTGCCAAGCGGATCGCGAATGGAAAACTGACTGAGGTCACCGGGTTTCATTCTGAAAGGCGCATCCGCCATAATGTAAGTCTTGTATTGCCTGCCGAACTCGTTGAAATTATTTACGAAGGAACTTCCCAGAAGACTGGAAATGGCACTGTTAACGGAATTCAGGCTCAAACCGAGTTTTTCAACTTTATCCTTATCTATTATGATACTTTTCTGAGGAACATTTGGTCGGAAAAGAGTATAAATGCTTCCGATTTCCGGATGTTTTTTGGCTGCCATGATAAACTTCTGTGCCTGATCACCCAGAAAGGAAGGAGATTGTCCCGATTTATCCTGGATTTCTAATGTGAATCCCGCTGCATTACCCAAACCAGGAATGGGCGGAGGACTTACCGCGATAATGGTCCCTTCCGTAATTCCCAGAGCACATTTTTGATTTACTTCCCTGATCACTTCCTTCGCTGTCCTTTTTCGGTCGTGCCAGGGTGTTAGCTGCACAAAAACAGTCCCGGAGTTATTGGAATTGGTGCTCGAAAGAATACTATACCCGTTTATGACTGTAAAAGATTGTATTTCCGGAATCTGTTTGATAATGGCTTCTAATTTGCGCGTGAGGGAGTCTGTCCTTTCGGAAGAAGCCGCATCTGGTAATAATGCCCCCATCAGAAAATACCCTTCATCTTCTTCCGGAACAAATCCTCCCGGTACTTTTTTCAACAATGATCCGGCTGCCAACGTAATTACACCGAGAATAATCAGCGAGACGATTAATTTTCTCGCAAAAAATCCGGCTAACCGCGTATATCCGTTGGTAAATTTATCAAACCCTCTGTTGAACGATCCGAAGAATCGTTCCAGCATGTTTTTTTTCTTTCCTTCTTTTTTCGGACGCAGGAGAAGTGCGGCCAGCGCCGGACTTAGTGTAAGCGCATTAAAGGCAGACAAACACACGGAAACTGCAATGGTAATCGCAAACTGCTGATATAATCTGCCGGTGATTCCACCTGTGAGCGCAACAGGAATAAATACAGCAGAAAGAACAATGGCAATTGCCACGACCGGGCCGGCCACTTCTTTCATGGCTTTGCTCGTTGCTTCTTTGGGACTGAGTCCCTTTTCAATTTCGTGCATCACAGCTTCGACCACGACAATCGCATCGTCCACAACCAGCCCGATGGCCAGAACCATTCCCAACAGAGACAAAACATTGACCGAAAATCCAAGCAGCGGGAAAAATATAAAAGTCCCGATGAGTGATACCGGAACCGTCAGCAGTGGGATCAGTGTGGCGCGCCAGTCCTGTAAAAAAATAAACACGACGAGAATAACCAATACAAGGGCTTCCACCAGGGTATGCATTATTTCTTCAACCCCCGCACTCACTGCCAGCGTCGTGTCCAATGAATAAGTATAATCGAGATCTTCCGGAAAGTTCTGTTTTAATTCAGCCATGGTCTTGCGAATACTGGCGGCAAGGTCAAGTGCATTACTACCCGGAACCTGGTATATCGTGATGGCGGAAGCATTGCGTCCGTTATAACGGCAGGATTGCGAATAATTTTCGGTTCCCAGCTCTACTCTTGCAACATCACTGAGCCTGACCAATGCACCACTCGCATTGGATTTCAGTATGATGCGGTTAAATGCTTCAACACTAACCAGCCTCGACTGCAACTGGGCCGTATAGGTATTTTGTATACCCGGTAGCGCCGGATTGTTGCCAAAAGAGCCGCCCGGATAAATATTATTGTAAACTTTCAGAGAATTGGTTACGTCTTCCACAGAAATACCCAGGGTGTTCATCCTATCTGGTTTCAGCCAGATACGCATAGCGTATTGAGCTGCTCCGAATACGACCACATCCCCTACACCTTTCAGGCGTTTGATCTGGTCCACCACATTGATATAGGAATAATTATTTATGAATTGCGCATTGTAGGTATTGTTGGGTGAATACAATGACACAATCATCATGGGAAATGCCAGGGATTTCTTTGTGCTTATTCCCAAATCTTTTACGGGACCTGGCAGGCTGGGTGTCGCAATCGCAACCCGGTTTTGGGTCAGCATATTGGCATTATCCAGGTTCGTCCCCACTTCAAAAGAGACCTGAATAGTTGTGCTTCCATCATTGGCATTGATGGATTGCATATATATCATGTTTTCAACACCATTCACCTCCTGTTCAATGGGTGTAGCAACGGACTGTTCCACATTTACAGCATTGGCTCCGCTGTAAGTACCTGTGATTTTGATCATAGGCGGTGTAATGCTCGGATATTGAGAAATGGGCACGCCCTTCAGAATCAATACGCCCAGGATAATAGTAAAAATGGATATTACCATTGCAACGATCGGCCTCCTGATAAAAAACTCACTCATAGGTTATAGTTGGAAACTTTTTTCTTCCGGATCCTCATTCCTTAGACGTGGAATCATAATTCCATTTTAACATGACTGGTCTGACTACCATTGTTGGATTTAAAAAAGTACTTCCAACTATGACAATTTTGTCTCCTTCCTTTACTCCTTCCGTGACGATCCAGTTGCTTCCTACCCGGCCGCCCACTTTGATCAGTGTTGGCTTTACTTTATTACTGTCTGTTAATAAAAAAACCTGGAAGACATTCTGAAGCTGATTAACAGACTGCTGAGGGATAAGAATCGCATTATTAAATTCACCACTTCTGAACCGCACTTTTGCATACTGTCCGGGTCTTAATGTACCTGAGGCGTTTTTAAAAAGTGCCTGTACCAGAATAGATCCGGTATTTGGATCGATCTGTCGGTTGGTTAATTGTAAACTACCTTTTTCACCGAAAACAGAACCATCTCCCAGAATGAGTTCCACCGGGACATTGCGAAAATTATTGCCCTTTGGATCTTTCTTGTATTCACGTGTAAAATTCAGGTAATCATTTTCAGAAATCGGAAAACGAACCCTGACTTCCCCCAGGGATGAAATCGTATTGATTCCGGCGCCCGCAGAAACCATCTTTACGTAATCCCCAACCTGTACTTTGGATATCCCGATAATTCCGGTAATCGGCGCCATGACCCGCGTATAACCCAATTCGATTTTTGCATTAGATAATTGTGCCTCGGCAATTTTTACTTCATTTTGTGCTGCCGAATAAGCCGCATTCGCATCATCCAGATCACGCTGGCTCAGGGCGTTCATTTCAGCCAGCGGCTTCACCCTGTTCAGTTCGGATTTCTTATTTTCCATCAGAGTCTGCGTTCTCGCAACCTCAGCTTTGGCAGCCTCGGTCGAATTTATAAAGGGCTGATCGTCGATGGTATATAATAGACTTCCTTTTTGAACAAGCGAACCTTCTTTAAAGTGAATACCTGTTATCCAACCCTGAACCCGGGGATCTATATTCACGTCCGACAGACCATAAACCTGCGCAACATATTCACTGTATACAGGAATTGTTTCTTTTCCGGCAATAACGACGTTCACCTCCGGTGAGACCTCGGGTTTTTTTTCTTCTTCTTTGCAGGAACTGATAAATATTAACAGGCAACCAGCCAATAGTCCCTTTGCTAAATTTCCGGGCATGCAGAAGATTTTAAATAAAGATATCCTTATTAATCAGAACAAAAAATCGGTTCTGTCATTTATCCGTTAAATCAAATGGGGTAAACCTGACTCTTGAATTGTGAGTCCCAGCAGCAGGGAAACCAGGAGCTGAAGTTCTCAGGGAAATTTATTGAGGACTGTTGCGCCTTTCTTTTTGTTTCCGATATAAAATTTCTATTTCGCTTCTATAATTCAGATTCCTTCAACCAAACATCAAACAGCCTGTATCCGAGAGAAAGAATAACCGCACCTGTGAAAAGCCCCACGAAACCAGAGTATATAAATCCGCCCAGAGACCCCAGGAAAATGATCACCATCGGAACGGGCGCCCCTTTTCCCATCATAATCGGTTTCAATATATTATCCAGTAATCCTACCGGAATCATCCAGATGGTAAGAAGGATCGCAGTAGTGGTACTTCCTGTTGTCCATATATAGATCAGAACGCCCAGGGTAATCGGAACGATGCCTACTTGAATAATGGCAAGTATAAGACATAAAAGTGTCCAAATGCCGGAGTATGGTATGCCGGCAATAAAAAATCCGGCGCCGGCGCAAAGGCTTTGAATCAGGGAAACTCCCAGAATACCCCGTACGACATTCCGGATAGTGACCGCAGCTATCGCACTGATATCAAATTGAGAACTGTTCATTAACCGGCTGAAAAATTTCCTGGCATATTCAGCCGACTCCGCCGCATAGCAAAGAAATACACCACTTATTACAATAGACAGAATAAAAAATAATATGGCCTTACCGGAAGAAGTGATCATCTCAAGTGCATAGTTGCCTGCACTTTTGATCTGATCGGGGTATTGCTGAAGAAAATTCTCCACTCCTGTTGATAACTGTGTCCAGGCCTGGAATACTTTAGTTCCAACCAGTGGCCAGTCTTTTACTTTTTCAGAGGGGGGCGGGATCTTAAGTCTTCCTTCCTGGAAATTCGTAATCTCGTTTTTTATTTCCGTGCCTGTTCTGAAACCCAGCCAGCTGATAATCGAAATAAAAAAAATAAGGAAAAATGCAGTCATCAGAATCGCGGCCAGTACGCTTCTGCCTCTCAATAAACTTTTTAATTTCTGATGCATAGGATACAGGGAAACCGCCAGGATAGCAGCCCAGATGACAGGAGTAAAAAATGGGGCCAGTATTTGAAAACACCATAGGAATAAAAATGCCAGAGCCAGCATTTGAATGACTAAATGAATAATCTGTCTGGATTTGGCAGTAAACGGGTTGGTTTGTTCGGGGTTACTCATACTTAAGGCGATTTAGGTTTTAATTATGGTATTTCCATTTTTCCTCATTTTCCATCGGAAATAATAATCTCGCAATTAACGCAGTCCAGCCTGTCTGATGCGATGCGCCAACACCTCTTCCCGTATCTCCATGAAAGTATTCATAAAATAAAATGTAATCCTTAAAGTGTGGATCTGTCTGCATTTTTTCATTGGCTCCGAAAATTGCACGCTTCCCGTTTTCATCCCGTAAAAAAATCCTGGTCATCCTGGTTGCGAGCTCAATACAAATTTCATACAGGTTTTTATATTGGCCGGAATGTGTTGGATATTCTACTTTAAAATCATCTCCGTAATATTGATAGAAACGCCTGAGGGATTCCAAAATCAGATAATTCATAGGCATCCAGATCGGCCCGCGCCAATTCGAATTGCCACCAAACATAAAACTATCTCCTTCTGCAGGCGTGTAACGGGCAGTCAGCATTTGCCCCTGCAGGGAAATGGCAAAAGGGTTTGCCTCATGACTTTTACTTAGCGACCGGATACCATATTGAGAAAGAAATTCAGATTCATCCAGCATCCTGACCAATATTTTTGTAAGCCTTTTTCCGCGCAGCAGTGAAAGCAAATGTTTTTCACCCGAACTTTTTTCATTCCAGCGGGAAACAAGTGAAGC
Source organism: uncultured Bacteroidota bacterium (assembly GCA_963759335.1). Lineage (GTDB taxonomy): Bacteria > Bacteroidota > Bacteroidia > Chitinophagales > Chitinophagaceae > Puia. The sequence goes on along the minus strand of CAVWYU010000009.1, from coordinate 68,774 downwards.
CAGGTCGGGACGGTGATCCAGAAACCAGTTTAGCCTGCTTACAAATTCTTTCTGCTGTAAAAAAATGTCATCTTCCAATACTTCTACAGCGAACAAGGGAATCAGGCCAACCATTGAACGAAGCTTCAGACTCAATGATCTGCCATCATCACTATATAACATATCATAATAAAACTCATCTTCGCTGTCCCAGAGCCCTTCCTCTTTGACACCGTTTTTAAACATGGCTTCTGCTATGTACAGAAAGTGTTCAAAAAATTTTGTGGCCATATCCTGATAGATATGATTTTCCTTTGCCAGTTCCAGCGCGATACGCATCATATTGAGTGAATACATGGCCATCCAGCTCGTACCATCAGATTGAGCAAGTGAAATTCCCGGCGGCAGCGTTTGATTTCTGTCAAACACTCCGATATTATCCAGACCCAGAAATCCACCTTCAAAAAGATTATTTCCTGCTTCGTCTTTACGATTTACCCACCAGGTAAAATTCAGCGATAGTTTATGAAACATGGCTTCCAGAAAATTCCGGTCGCCCGGTTTCTTATGAAATCTTTGTTCGCCCCGATAAACGCGCCAGGCTGCCCAGGCTTGTACGGGCGGATTCACATCTCCGAAATTCCATTCATAGGCAGGCAGTTGCCCATTTGGATGCATATACCATTCTTTTGTAAGAAGCAACAACTGGTTTTTTGAAAAGTCAGGGTCTATAGTCATGAATGCAACCGCATGGAAACATAAATCCCAGGCAGCAAACCAGGGATATTCCCATTTGTCGGGCATACTGATAATGCTTGAATTATTCATATGCTTCCATTCCCGGTTTCTTCCCTTTTTACGTTCGGCGGGTGGTTCAGGCTGCGCAGGATCACCCTTCAGCCATTGATGTATGTTGAAATAATAATACTGCTTGCTCCATAAAAGTCCCGCGAACGCCTGACGCTGTACATTCCGGGAATCTTCTGATTCAATACCCTGTTGAATTTCACTATAAAATAAGTCAGCCTCTTTTTTTCTTTGAGTGAAAATCGAATTGAAATCTGCAAAAGGAATTTTATTTTTATCTTTTGCTAGCCGAAGCATGACGACGGAAGAACGACCTCCTGGTATGACAACGTCGTAATTGGCAGAAGACTTCGTTCCGCTCATAGATGGATTCACTGACAAATCTCCCCGAACGATATAATTGTTGATTCCGTCTTTGAAATATCCGCCAGGCCCTTTTTCTGCATAGAGTTTTTCATTGTTGCTTTCATTATCCGTAAAAACCAATTCAGGTGACCCTTCACAATACAGGAAATAATCGCCGAATTTATCATGATGAATGTGTATCGTCGATGGATTCGATAATGTTAGTGACGGTTTATATGAATCATAACCCCAGGCCCAGGTATTACGGAACCAGATGGTGGGTAAAATATTAAGACTGGCCTCTGCTGAAGAACGATTATAAACCGTAATCTTAATCAGGATATCTTCCGTTTCATTTTTTGCGTACTCGATGAAAACATCAAAATAGTGATCCTTGTCGAATATGCCGGTATCCAACAACTCAAATTCCGGTTCGTTTTTACCTCTCTTCTTATTTTCATCGATCAGTTGCTGATACGGAAATGACGAATGCGGATATTTGTACAACATCTTCATATAAGAATGCGTAGGTGTGTTGTCCAGATAATAATAACATTCTTTCACATCCTCCCCATGATTTCCCTGATTACCGGTCAATCCGAAATATCGTTCTTTTAATATCGGATCCTTTTTATTCCACAGGGCAATGGCAAAACACAGGAATTGTTGTTCATCACAAATACCGGCAATTCCTTCCTCCCCCCAGCGATATGCTTTACTTCTGGCCATATCATGGCTGACAGATTCCCAGGCAGCTCCCTGCACGCTGTAGTCCTCCCGCACCGTTCCCCATTGACGGTCGGTCACGTAGGGTCCCCACTTTTTCCAGAGCGGTTTGTCAATGCGGGCTTGTTCGGGATTCATCATTTCTTATCCGTTGGTTGTAAATCCGGGATATAGTGTCATACCTCCATCCACAAATAGCGATGTTCCATTTACATAATCACTGTCATCGCTGCACAGCCACACAGCCGCCTTGCCTATGTCCTCCGGTTCTCCGATTCGCTGATAAGGGATCAATGTTAATAATGACTTTAAAGCCTCAGGAGTATCCCAGGCTGACCGGTTGATCGGAGTTTGAATAGCCCCCGGACAAATACTGTTTACCCGTATTTTTTTCCACGCAAATTCCTGCGCAAGGGTCTTCATAAGCATCATGATACCACCTTTGGAGGCCGCATAATTTGCATGGCCTGCCCACGGGATCACTTCATGCACACTACTCATATGAATAATTTTTCCGGCGGCTTTGGAACGCGCTGGAATTACTCCCCTTTTCAGAAATTCCCGGATGGCTTCCCGGGCGCAAAGAAATTGGCCCGTGAGATTCACTGAAATCACGTAGTTCCATTGCTCAAGTGTCATTTTATCAAAAGGCGAATCTCTCTGCAATCCTGCATTATTAATCAGGATATCTACAGTGCCATATTTCTGAATGGTATCGGAAAACATCTTTTGTACTTCTTCTTCCTTACTGACATCACACAGGGCTGTTATACCGGTTCCGCCGGCAGCCACGATTTCTGCGAGCACAGCTTCCGCAGCATCCCGAACGGGAGCCACGGGATAGTTGATAACTACAGTCGCTCCCGAAGCTGAAAGAGATTTGGCAACACCGGCTCCGATTCCGCTACTCGCTCCGGTAATGATGGCTACCTGGCCTGCTAATTTTTTTTCCATACATATTTATTTATGGCTTAACTACCCAAGTTATCTTGTTTAAAAATCAAAATCCCCTCAGGGTTACATTTAACCGTAAAATAGTCTTAAGCAGGAAGCGCAAAGCGTAAGGCAATCACTAAGAGTGAGAATTAAAACAAGATTATAAAAGAGGAATTACAGCTTATAAAATAAAATTGATTTTCATGTATTGAAGCAGCATGATGGTTTTTGCATCCCTGATTTCACCGGTAGCGATCATCTCATACGCTTTGTCAAATGAAATTTCCAGCACTTCAATATCTTCCTGTTCGTGTTCGATTCCACCCCCTTCATGAACCTTCATCGATGGCGTATATTCAGCTATAAAAAAATAAAGAATTTCGCTAACGGATCCGGGCGACATATAGGCATCAAAGATCTTCCTTACATCTTTTATCCGATACCCGGTTTCTTCCTCTGTTTCTCTTTTAATAGCTTCATCCGGATTATCATGATCCAGTAAACCTGCACAGGCTTCAATCAGTACACCTTTACTATTGCCATTTACAAAACTGGGCAAGCGAAATTGCCGCGTTAAAATAACGGTTTTAAATTCCTGGTTGTAAAGCAATATGGCGGCGCCGTTTCCCCGGTCATAAACTTCTCTGGTTTGAATCTGACGGATTCCATCCTGTTTTAATATTTCGTAAGTGTATTTTTTTAGTATATACCAATTATCAGACAATAATTCTTCCTTAATAATTTTGATCTGTGCCATAATGATGAATCAAATTGTAATTTAAATAAATCAATTATATTCATCCATCTGTAATGTCCCAACGGTTCACTTTTGATAAAATTTTCCATATTATTCGCACATCACTCAATGGCGAACAGCGCGATTATACCCGGGGAAGTTTGTCAAAAGCCATTTTTCTGCTGGCCATTCCTATGATTCTCGAATTGAGCCTGGAAAGCGTTTTCGCGGTTGTGGATATATTTTTTGTAAGCAAACTGGGGCAGCATGCTATTGCTACGGTTGGGTTAACGGAATCAGTTATATCTCTTGTTTATTCGGTCGCTATCGGTCTGAGCACGGCAGCCACGGCAGTGGTTGCCAGAAGAATCGGTGAGAAAGACCCGGAAGCAGCTTCACACGCTGCAGCCCAGTCATTAATCATTTCTTTGATCGCGACGCTGGTCATCAGTATTCTGGGTGTTGTATTTGCCGGCAATATTTTATCCCTGATGGGTGCTGACGCCAGGGTGGTAAACGAAGGCGCCATTTTTACAAAAATCATGTTTGGCGGCAGCCTGGTCATTATGTTACTATTCCTCATCAACGGAATATTTCGCGGGGCGGGTGATGCCGCTATGGCCATGAAAAGCCTATGGTTCGCCAGCATCATGAATATTATATTATGCCCCATATTTATCCATTACTTTGGACTGAAAGGGGCAGCCATTGCAACAGTCATCGGAAGAACTGGGGGTGTTTTATATCAATGTTATCATTTATTCCGTGGTAAGGGCATCATTCGCCTGAAAGCAGTCCATTTTAATTATGATCCGAAATTGTTGAAATCAATTGTTGCTATTGCCTGGCCTGCAACTTTGCAATTTCTCATTAACAGTGGCAGCTGGATTTTCCTGACAAGGCTGGTTGCTGAAACCGGAGGAACGACTGCTTCTGCTGGTTATCAGCTGGCAATACGAAATTTTATTTTCTTTCTTTTGCCCGTATGGGGATTGAGTAATGCGGCTGCTACGTTGGTCGGCCAAAACCTGGGAGCAAAAAATCCGCAACGTGCCGAGCAATCAGTATATATAACAGCAAAGTATTGTGCGTTTCTTATGGGTGCCGTGATGTTCATTTTTATTTTTCTCCCCGATTTTATCATGCGGATTTATACCCATGATGAAAACATTATACGGTATGGAGTTTTAACTCTCCGGTGGTTTGGGTCCGCAAATATTTTTTATGGCATCAGCATGGTAATGATGCAGGCACTGAATGGCGCCGGAGATACAAAAACGCCTACCATTATTAATTTTTTCTGTTTCTGGTTATTTCAAATACCACTTGCCTATATTTTAGCTTATAATTTTCATCTGAAAGCAACCGGTGCATTCATTGCGGTTCCTGTGGCTGAAACGCTGATTGCGCTCGTTGCCTGGTATTATTTCAATAAAGGAAAATGGAAAACGATCAGCGTTTAAAGCGAAAGGCGTAAAGCTTTATGCCCGGCACCATCCGTTAAAATCAAGCCCTGACCGATCTAAAATTATTGTTTTTGCAGGGATACAACAACCGTTGCTGTCTCATGCTGAGTAAGAGTTTCTCCACTTCCTTCATCCTGAACTTTGTCCTGGACAACATTCGAAGTGAGCGTTAAAACATTTCCGGAAACAGTGAACTTTGAACCCGTGGCTGCAGGGGTTCCTGATCCGCCGGATCCGAATGGATTTGATCCTGTATAATGAATAGAATCTTTTCCTATGACTTCGAATCCTGAGGTACTGTTGGTAGCAGGTACAGTAAACGGAATCGAAGTGGACAATGTATCGAGTAATATATCATCTTCATATTCAGTGGCAAATGCGATGATATTGGCAGCGTATGTAATACCCGTACCGGTCATGGTATTGGCTGAAATGGCTACCGTACCTCCGTTTGCAGTTGTTTTATAATCTGAAGTGGTGATGATTTTGGTATTAAATCCATTTCCCTTATCTACTGCGGTGGCCGAAGTGGTGGCGTGCATACCCGTGAACGTCCAGTTCCCGGACAGACTGGTCGTATTGGTATTGGTACTGGTACCGGAATCATTGTCTTTTTTACAAGCAACAAAACAAAAGAAGATAGCAGAAAGAATTATAAACCCACAGGATTTTCGCATGAAAAGATTTTCATAAAAACGAAAAATACCCCTCCATATTGCCGTAAATGAACCCGAAATATCCTTAAATTACCTGCAAACGATCCCTCTAAAAATCCGGCTTACTTCTTAGTTCTTACGTTTAAATACTCAACGTCCGGGCTTTACGCCTTATGCTTTACGCTTTACGCTTTAAATGTTTCCTTTTCTCAACTCGCTGACCCCATAATCCACGGCCCTGGCCGTTAACGCCATATAAGTTAATGATGGATTCTGGTTTGCGCTGGATGTCATACAGGATCCGTCCGTGACAAAAAGATTCGGTGCGTCCCAGAGCTGATTATGCCCATTTAATACAGAAGTTTTTGGATCCCGGCCCATGCGGGCTGTACCCATTTCGTGGATACAAAGTCCCGGATTGGCTCCCGGATCATTAAATGTATTTATATTTTTCAACCCCGATTTCTCGAGCATCTCGGCCGCACTGTTCATCATATCGGCGCGCATAGCCAGTTCATTTTCCCGCCAGATGCAATCAAATTCCAGGAGGGGCAAACCCCATTTATCTTTTTTATCCTTACTTAATTTCACCCGGTTATCAGGATGTGGCAGATGTTCTCCCCATCCGCCCATCCACATGGACCAGTCTCCGGTCTCCGTAAGTTTTGCTTTCAGTGATTCACCGATTCCTTCCAAATCGGTTACTCTTCCCCGGTAGGCTCCGCCCTGATAGCCAAACCCCCGTACATAATCTTTTTGTATCGTATTGGCGTTGATATTCCGAAACCTTGGTATGTATATTCCATTCGCCCTTCTCCCGTAAAAATAACGGTCCTGAAATCCATCATATGTTGCGCTGGCACCCACATGATAATGATGGTCCATTAAATATCGTCCCAGTGCACCGCTGCCATTTCCAAGTCCCTCCGGTTGCGCATCGGAAACTGAATTCATAAGTATGGCGGTGGTGCCGACGGTAGATGCATTCAGGAAAATAATCTTTGCGAAATATTCTTCCGTGAGCATGGTGTTCGCATCTATGATCCGGATACCCGTCGCCTTTTTTTTATCCTTATCATATATTACTTTTTCAACAATGGAAAAAGGTCTGAGCGTCAGATTGCCGGTGGCATTGGCAGCCGGAAGCGTAACCCCGTTGCTGCTAAAGTACCCGGTAAACGGGCATCCTCGGTCGCACAAATTCCTGTATTGACAAGGCCCGCGGCCATTTAGTCCCTTGCTGAGGTTTGCAACCCTTCCGATGATCATCCGGCGTCCATCCGGGAATGTTTCGCTTATTTTTTCAGTAATATGCTTTTCAAGACAGTTCATTTCCATCGGTGGTAGAAATTCGCTGTCTGGCAACTGCGTCAAACCTTCTTTCGAACCGCTGATGCCCACAAATTTTTCAACATAACTATACCAGGCAGCAATGTCCTTATAACGAATCGGCCAGTCAACACCATGACCATCTTTGACATTGGCTTCAAAATCCAGATCGCTCCAACGATAACACTGGCGGCCCCACATCAAACTTCTCCCCCCTACATGATATCCGCGAATCCAGTCAAATGGTTTGACCTGCGTATAAGGATGTTCCAGATCGTTTACAAAAAAATGCTTATTGGTTTCATTACAAAAACCACGAACCTGAATATGCTGTTCCTTTCGCATTTCTTCCGTTATGGCTCCGTGGTGATCAAATTGCCAGGGTGCAAGATTGGCCGTAGGATAGTCTTTGATATGTTCCACATTCCTTCCTCTTTCCAGAACCAGCGTTTTTAGTCCACGTTCGCAAAGTTCTTTCGCAGCCCAGCCTCCGCTGATACCGGATCCTACAACAATGGCATCGTAAGTGTTTTGTTTTTGGGATCTGTTATTGATCCTGGGTGAATCGGGTGGCATAGCATCGTTGATGTTGTACTATGAATATAGATGATATCAGGTTAAAATAAAAAAAGCACGCTGAAACAGGTGCTTTTTAGAATATGACGAGGAAATCGTGATTATGTTTTCGGTTTATCTTTCAGGGAAGATTTTGATACGTATACCTTTTTTCCCTTTTTATCCACATAATAGTATTTTGAACTGTGATCAATATAAATGGGCGATTGACCGGCAGGTCCGACTTTATCTTTATAAACCTCGTCCACGACAGCAGATTTTCCTTTGGAAGCCAGTTCGGCTGTTTTATTTCCCGCTTTTTTTACCGCAGTATCCACTTGTGCCTGAGTTACAAAGACTCCACCCAGCATGATCAATAAAATGATTCCTGACTTTTTCATATTCTCTTTTTTAATTTATAATAATATCTCCTGATGTATATAAAAAATGATGCCATGTACAGAGATACCCGTTAAGGATGAATCAGACTTCGGATCAGAAAGAATATACCCACAAGCAGTGTAATGCCAAATATGATCAGCAGCGTTATGATCCATTTAAATTTAGTTTGGTTCCGGTTGGCTTTTAAAATACTTTCTTCCCTGACGTCAGCCGGTAATAATTTGACGGCTATATTGAGAAGCAAAGGAATGATTACAATATCATCGATATACCCAAAGAATGGAATAAAATCGGGGATCAGGTCAAAAGGACTGAGAAGATAAATAACGGATATCAATGCCGGCAACTTTGCCAATATTGTTGTTCGACGGTCCCGCAGGCCAAAAAAAAGAATAAGAATTTCTTTTTTTAACATCCATGGCCGGATCTTCGGGTTTTTAATAATCATGATTGTAACATGTGTAAGAATCTTTTCATATCACATCAAAAGTTACACCACGTACAATTATATAATTTTATACCGCGATATCCATTCAGCATATGCTCATAATACGAACCCGAATTCAAAATAAACTTTTTTAACAATGTCTGTTTCAGATCCTTCGAACAATTATAAGTCTCTGACTATTGAACATATACGGGAGGAAGCGCGCAATTTTAAAACTTTCACTTTTCGCGAAGGACATTCCATCAATTACGAGTCCGGTCAGTTTTTAACCCTGGTGGATAATTCCGGGAAACATGAAATTCGCAGATCTTATTCGATTATTTCATCGCCTGCTTTGAATGAACCGCTTGCTATTGCAGTTAAACGTATCGACAATGGATTTTTCTCCAGGAAACTCGTGGATCACGCCCTGACGGGTGATCAGTTTTTAACAACAGGCGCGGCAGGCTTCTTTCGGTTACCGGAAAACATAGAAGCGTTTAATCACATTTATTTTTTTGCTGCCGGAAGTGGCATTGCACCCATTCTGTCTTTAATCAAAACAGTGCTGCAAAACTACCGGCACATTTTTATCATCCTGGTATATAGTAATCCTTCGGTTGAGTCCACGGCATTTCATAAATTATTAAAAAACCTCGAGCATGATCATCCCCGGCAATTGCTGGTGCATTTTTTGTTTAGCTCTGAAGCAGATCTGAGAAAGGCACGTTTAAACAGGGAACTTCTTCTTGAATTTTTGACTATAAACCAATTCGACCGGGAGAAAATATTGTTTTATACCTGCGGACCGGAAAATTATATGCGCATGATTATTTTCCTTCTGCTCGAAGAAGGATTTCCAGGGGAAAATATCAAAAAAGAAGATTTTAATCCGGGCAACAAAAAGCTGATCCATCGCGCACCTCCTGATAAAAATACATACGAGGTTACGATCGAATTAAGCGGAGACCGTTTTCAATTTCCTGTGCATTATCCTGACAGTATCCTGCAGGCAGCAAAAAAAATGAAATTGAATCTGCCATATAGTTGTGAAACAGGTAAATGTGGAAGTTGTGCAGCCCTTTGTAAATCCGGGAAAGTATGGCTTTCCAATAATGAAGTGCTGACCGATAAAGATCTGGACAAAGGTCTGATATTAACCTGCACAGGTCATCCCCAAATGGGCGATGTGATTTTGAAAATCGGATAGACACGGTCAATTGACAGTGATTTTATAAAACATCAGAACACGTTCTCCTGATTTATTGGAGAAACGTCAGTTACCATTCACTTTATCAAAGTACAGATATCGTTCCCTTGTTTTGTCCGGAGCACGGTGCGTATCGTAACCTATAAACATAATGGGATCTTTTTGCCAGCTTTGATAGAGAGGCCAATAAGGCAGCCCTACACCATTGGGATTTTTGGTCTTGATAAAATTCACAAAATAATCCTGCATAATCGCGGAGACCATATAATCTGACGCCTGCCAGTCATACACCCGGTTAGTGGGAAGATTACCAAGAGCATATTCAATTTCTGCGGAATGGACTGCTCCCTGGAAAAAGCCAAGGCCGTTAAAATCTTTTGTTGTAGTCTCCCCGCTGTCGGGCAACTTTGGTTTGTTGACATCAGCCATCAATCCGGGTCTTGCCTTTGTAAAGAAATAACGGTATACAGGACTATTGGTTTTTGTGTGCAGATCGACCCATCTCCAGGATCCAAATGCAATGGTACGATCGGACGCTAAGGATGTGGCTACCAACACAACTTCCGAATCATTATTCACAGCATACAATTTCAAAACTTCATTGGCATTTGTCGGATATAATCTTTTGACCGCATTTGTATAATTCTCCTTTGTGGGTTCCTGGTCTTTCAAAATGGATTTCCAATTGGACTCTTCTGAGTTCCAGCCGATGATAACCGGAACCCTGGCCACCCTGCCTGTTTTATACAATGTAACGGGTGATTCAGGGAAAAAATATCCATCAATATCCAGTGGAAAATCATCTAATGCCGGTTTGGCTGTTGCATTTAATAATTGTTCGGCTGTCATGGCACGCAGTTCTTTAAGGGAATTAGCGGATACCGTTTTAGAATATGCAAGACCGATCTGCTCGGCTTCCTTCAGCGTCACCACTTCATTTATCTTCAGTATTGAACCGCTTTCTCCTATTGCTCCAGCGAATAAATTTCTCGACAATGGAGAAACAATCTGGGCACAAACCGAAGAGGAACCTGCCGATTCACCCGCGATCGTAATATTATCCGGGTTTCCTCCAAACGCCGCAATGTTTTTATGCAGCCATTTAAGTGCTTCTGTCTGATCCATCAATCCATAATTTCCTGAACTATGAAACGTTGACTCCTGGCTGAGCTCGGGATGAGCAAGAAATCCAAATACGCCAAGTCTGTAATTTACTGTTATGGCCACAATGCCTTTCCGGGCCATAGATTCGCCATCATAACGGTATTCTGATCCATCGCCGGCTTTCATTCCACCACCGTGGAAAAAAACCAATACAGGTAATTGCTCGTCGCCTTTTTTGGCCGGTGTCCATATATTCAGGTAAAGACAGTCTTCACTGATCCCGGATGATCTGAATTTCATATCACTGTAAATGGGTAACTGCATAGGTCTTGCAGAAAAATGATCAGCCCTTAGGGTTCCTTCCCAGTTTTTTACAGGCTGCGGAGCCTTCCATCGCAGATCACCAACAGGCGGTTGAGCAAACGGAATGCCTTTAAATATGGCGATACCTGAAATCTGCGTACCCTGAAGAATCCCATTGGTCGTTTTTACGGTAGGCAAACTTCCGTCTGAAGTCAATTGGCCGCATGTTATAATGGTTAACAGGGAAAAACAAAATAGCAAAGCAAACAATTTCATAAATACAGAATTGAAAACGAAGTTAAACTTTTTAGGATTTCATCGCTGATACACTTTATCGCCAGTCAGCACTTTTATGTTTTTATTGCGTCCGCTATTTTCGGAGGTGCCGCTCTCGATGCCTGAATTTTGGGCCGGGAAAAAACAGATAACTTTATCTGGCCGAAATCTTTTAAAATTATCGGGCTTATATAATGCGCACATTTTCTTTTAAATTCTTCGATTACATTTCCATATTTCTCCTGGCATCTTCTCTTCCCTTCTGCGCAAAAGCACAATCGGCAGCCCCCATATACCCGACTGGAAAATATACAAGGCTGGTCTGGCAGGATGAGTTCGATCATCCGGGTCTGCCGGACCCCGCAAAATGGAAATATGATACGGGCTTTATCGCCAATCACGAGCTTCAATATTACACACGCGACCGGCCGGAAAATGCTTTTGTAAGCAATGGCCTTCTGGATATCGTCGCCAGAAATGATTCAATTATTTCCAACGGTCATGTTTATCCGATTACTTCCGCCCGTATCAAAACACAGGGAATTAAAGACTGGACCTATGGCAGAATGGAAATTCGCGCCAGGATTCCTTCATCTCTGGGCACCTGGCCTGCTATCTGGACTTTGGGCAGCAACATTGACAAGGTTGACTGGCCATCGTGTGGCGAAATTGACATCATGGAACACGTCGGTTTTATGCCGGATACACTGCATTTTAATGAACATGCGAAAGCTACCGATTCCGGCAGCCGCATCTATTATTTATCGCCTGCAAAGGATTTCCATATCTATGCCATCGAATGGTATCCGGATCGCATCGACTGGTTTTTTGACGGAAAAAAAGTTTTCACTTACGCAAATAATCATACCGGGGCTGATACATGGCCTTATGATAAACCACAGTTTATTATTCTGAACCTGGCTTTCGGAGGCGACTGGGGTGGCGCAAAAGGTGTGTCATTGTCCTCGCTCCCTCAACATTTTTATATTGATTACGTCCGCGTTTATCAATAATATTTACCCGCCAGAATAGCCTGGAATGCCGGAAGAATGAAAGTAGCACAACGATCAACAGCCGGTCCACTTCACTTCCGGTCTTCCAGTCTTCCAGACTTCCAGACTTTCAGAATTGCTGCTTCTCGATGTCCTCCAGTCTGATCCTGATATGCTGGTTCCTGTGCCTGAGGATAACGAATAATTCTCCGAAACTCAGTTGGATCATCGGTTTTACAATCGCATCGTGGGAAATGCGCCAGTCTGTTTGTTTGTCGACATAATTCTTTAGTTTATCCTTGTACTTTCTGTTCATCAGGTTTTCGAGCGCGCTGGCGCTGCGGACCACGGCAAAAAAAACACGGTAATGAGAACCGGCAGTCAGCATGGCCTGCAGTTTTTTCAGGTGAGCCGGATTTTCCAAATCGATAATCGCCGCATATCTGTCCTTTTTAACCGCGTTGACATGCAGCTTTGCCTCCCCGGGTTCCATGTAATCGGACAGCAATAAATTCACACGACGTAAAGCCGGATCCGCCTCTGTCTCCCTTACCCTGTGATACGTCTGGGACACGAGATAACGCCTTCCTAATTGAATGAGTCGGGACAGGTAAGCGGCTTTAAATTCCTCAAATGGTTGGAGCATACATTACGTACAAAAATGAAAGACTGTTCTTTAATTTCGAATTCGCAAAATCTCCGCCATCCTGGTCGTGTAGCGGGGCGACAAATAATCGGTCTTCAGTCGGTATGGACGTGCAAACCCCTGGACCGCCGTGCGAAGGACCTCCTTCCCGATTGATTGATTGATCTGATCGATCGTCTGCATGAGATGACGTTTTTTTTCGCCATTTCCCCGTTCAAAAAGACTACCCTGCACCGAGGATTCCGGAACCAGGTCCATCACCGTCACGCCGCATTTCATATAGAGGAAACCAGGTTTAAAAATCAGATCCAGTCCCCGGAGGGCCGCTTTAATAATTTCGCCGCTGTGGTTGGATGCCCTCTCCAGCTCGATGTCAATGGAACGCAGGTATTGTGCTTCATCCGTTTTATGAGGATTTGTCTGGATGAAAACCTGGAGGCTCCGGCAGCAGGTTTTGTCAGACCGCAGTTTGGCCGCGCAACTGGCTGCATAGTTAGCCATCGCTTCAGCAATCCCACTTTTTTCCGCAATCCGTTTGCCAAAGGACCTGGATGTACAAATGTTTTGCCTGACCGGAGTTTCATGCTCCCAGGCTATGGAAGGAGTTCCCCGAAGCTCAAACAGCAGGCGATGGCCGACCACCGATAAATGTTTCCTTATCCATGCCTCGGGCGCCTGCAGGAATTCAGCAGCCGTCTTAAAACCCGAACGGGACAGGAAAAGCGCATATTGGTGACCGATACCCCAGATTTTTTCTACGGGGGTGGCCGACAACATTTCGCTGACCAGTGTTGGATTGGATGCCCAGAATACCGATGCATGCGGATAAATCTTTTTGGCATACCGGTTGGCCATCTTCGCCAGCGTTTTCGTAGAACCAATGCCGACAGAGACCGGTATGCCCAGATTCTTTTTGATGGTTTTCCGTATGTCAGAACCAAGCTGGCCGAGGTCTGTCTTCCTCATTTCACCGAGGTCCAGGAAGGCTTCGTCAATCGAATACATCTCGATTTTTGGAGCAAATAAACCCAAACTGTCCATGATCCTTCTACTCATATCACCATATAAGGTATAGTTCGAACTAAAGACTGCAACCTGATGATGGTCAAGGAATTTATTCATAATAAATGCAGGTGCAGCCATGCCGATCCCCAGCGCTTTGGCTTCATCGCTGCGGGAAATCGCACAGCCGTCGTTGTTTGACAGCACGATCATCGGGCGGCCCTCCAGCTTTGGATTGAATACCCTTTCGCAGGAACAGTAAAAATTATTGCAATCCACGAGCGCGTACATAATGTCAAATTAAGTTTACTGCCGGTTGTATATCAATGGCGGCCCTCCTCAGGGATCCCGTACCACCCTTCATCGCATACACCGCCTTAACTCCTGGGTATCGGTGATAATATAAGTAACGACACCCCAGATCTGCATATCCATGTCCCCGGTGATTTTTATTTCCGGGTATTTACTGTTCGCCGGCACCAGCCAGCAGAGATGGTCATTTTTTCGCAGGAACTTGACCGTAAATTCACCGTTGAGAACAGCTACGACAATATTTCCATTCACCGGCGTCAGGGAACGGTCGACCAGTAGCCTGGCCTTTGGCGGAATGAACGCTCCCATCATAGAATCACCGGTGCATTCGACAATAAAGGTCGAAAGCGGATGGGTAATTAACTCACGGCTCAAATCGATACTCTCCTCCATGTAGTCCAGAGCCGGCGAGGGAAAACCTGCCGGCACGGCCGTCTCATAATATAATAACTCCATCAGTGTGCATTTTTGGTCGGCCTTTTCACCACAAGTTTACTAAATATTTTAGTATTATAAAACTAAATGAACCTGATTTTTTTGGCCTCGGCTATAAAGCATTGGTAATGCAGCGCATAACCGGATTTAACGCGTTCATTTTGGTAATTTTAAATAATGAACGAATTCCACCGAATGAATACAATTAGAAAAACAGCATTTTTTAAAGGAGTGAATATGCGGAGTCGACTGATTCTTTTTGCAATTTGCCTCACAGCATCGGGGTTTCAAAAATTCTCCCGACCGCCCATTCCGGAGTTGGAAGTGGGGGGCAGGATTTATTTCTCTGGCATTTTGCCGGAGTTTCCAATGGCCATTGAAAAGGTAACCGGCGTTCCCGAACCCTGGACTGCCAGACAACTCATGGCTCCCGCCGATCTGGCGTCCATTCTGAATGATGCCGGGCAAAAAAAACCGGTCATCATATGTGTGGGACCCGGAGCGTTGATCAGGGGTTCGCTGGATATGGGACCCGCCCAGGAAAAAGAGAATCTCGAAAAACTGAAACAGAAGTTAAACACGCTCCCCAGAGATGCAAATGTGGTGATCTATTGCGGATGCTGCCCGTTTGAACATTGCCCGAATATCAGGCCGGCATTCAGATTATTAAATGAAATGAAATTCAGTAATGCCCGGCTGCTGAATCTGGAACATAATATCAGGACCGATTGGGTCGCCAAAGGATATCCGCAAGCATAAAGCGTAAAGCGAAAGCGCAAAGCATCCTACAGTCAGCTTTTCGCTTTACGCTTTACGCTTTCCGCTTATTTAGTGTTTCCGCCAGTGACCGGCAACCCAGTATTCACCGTATTCATGTTTCTTCCAGTGACCGGGAATCCACACCCAGCCCGGATGTGGTGGCACAGCCCAGTATCCCCCACTATATTTATAACTGCCCCCCTCCGGTCGCCACTCTTCTGCAATCCAGATATGGTTCGGACTGGGAGCAACGGGTCGCACAACGACCGGCGCCACCGGCCTGACTTTTACATAAATCGTTTGCGCAGACGCAGATAAACTGATTCCCGTTGTTAAAAAGCCAAATACAAAAAGTACGGACATAAGTTTTTTCATAATGCATATTTTTCGTTTGACCATATTCGGTAGAAATGGTTTAATACGTACAATATGCAAAACGTCTGAAAAACGACGGTCGGTGTAAACGGCTTGTTAAGGGCGCCCGCTATTGCAACTTTTGAATCAGTGAATCATAATAATTTTTAGTGAAAATCACATCCGGGAGGTTGTGATACCAATTGGATTCATGTTCAATGGAGAGCATGCCTTTAAAGTTCTGCCTTTTTAATTCCGTCAGCACAGCGGGAAAATCCACAACACCTTTGCTGACAATCGTATCGGCAGCTTTGGGATTATTAAACTCCACAATATCTTTCAGATGGACGCCAATGATATGCCCTTCTAATTTTTTGAGACAATCGACCGGGTTCAAACCATTTCTGGCCCAGTGCCCTACATCTGCGCAGGAACCAATATGCGAATGACCCTGGATGGCTGCCAGCACGGAGTCAGGGCTCCAGTACATATTCGGCTTTGGATGATCGTGAATGGCTACAGGAATTCCATATACGCCCGCCAGACTGTCTACCAGATCCCATTGATTTTTTATCGGTTCAGCGGTAATATAGCTCATGCCCAAATTTTTGGCCAGCTCAAAAGTCTTAATCCATTCTCCCTTATTCTTTGGAACAATCACTCCCATGGCTACAGCCTGAATACCGTGTTTATTCAACAAAGCTTTCAATTTGCCAAGTGTTTCTGCAGACATGTCCAGTCCGTATTTGCCAGACATACCACCGCCCAGGTCCTGTCCGATAAATGCTTCGATATTTTTAATACCCGAACTGTCAACCTTATCCAACGCATCACTGAATGAAAACATCCGGAATGTCCACATCTGTACACCTAATTTAAAACCAGCGGTGGAGCCCGAATTAACCATACTGCTGTCCGGCTTTACTGTAGTACTGTCTACGGTGGTGGCCGATGAAGAAGATCCGTTACAGCCTGTCATACAATAAATAACGACGATACATAAAAAAATGGAAGCAAACCGTTTCATTGATTACTTTTTAATGGAAAAATAAACATATCAATTTTGTAAGATCGCCATTTTTTAGGAAAAAAAATGAGCGAAATGAATAAAATAAATGGGTAAAGAATTACACAATTTTCAATTAACAAAAATATAAACCATCACATTATCAGGTTTCCTGAAATTAACTACCTTGACTGACCATTTTAAACCAATATTATTTACCAAACAACGACTTTCATATGAAAAGAAGAATTTTTGCCAGATTAGCATCCTTTGTTTTTATCGGACTTTTAGTAAGCGGTCAATCATGGGCGCAGGGTGATAAAAGCTCAAGACCCAGTCCGCCGGTAACTGCCACAGGGAAAATTAAAGATGCAACGATAACGATTGACTATAGTAGTCCGTCGGTGAAAGGAAGAACGATCTGGGGAAGCCTGGTGCCATATAATAAAACGTGGAGAGCCGGCGCCAATGAAGCCACTATTTTTACGACAGATAAAGATATTATGGTAGAAGGCAAAAAACTTCCTGCAGGAAAATACAGTCTTTTTATGACACCGGGGGAAAAAGAATGGACCGTTATCTTCAATTCCCAAACAGGTCAGTGGGGTATTAAAAATACCGGAGATGCAAACCTGGACCCGACAAAAAATGTTTTGGAAGTAAAAGTAAAACCAAAGACAGAAAAGGATGTGCAGGAAAAACTAACGTACACGGTCGAAGATAAACTGATGGATAAAGGTTTTTATCTGAGATGGGATAAGCTGAAAGTATTTGTTTCCATTAAGTAACGTCTCTCTGATAAGAAAGCATTACGCTTTGTGCTTTACGCATTAAGCAAATAAAAGCCGGAATATTCCCGGCTTTTTTTATGAAAGCCACTGACCTTCAAATTCTTCAAACTCCTTATAGATTTTTTTGAATCTTTTCTTATACGATAAAAGCCTTTTTCTCAGCGGAAAACGATATTCCTTATTAAATTTTTTATAATCAAATGATTGAGAATCCCTGGAGAATGCCCCCAGTTCCATTTTTACCAGTTGCATTTCATGACGGATATCATCTATTTCGGTTCTCAGTGCATAAAACTCCTTTTCAAAATAATCACTTTTTGATTTCACTTCCGCTTCTTTGCGTTTAGCCCGTAATTCTGTCAGATAATCTCCAAAAATGCGTAATACATTGATGTCGAAATTTAATTCGGCAATCACTAAACGGTATTTAAGATGAAGACCCATTACGGTAGGAGTTGCCGGCATACAATGGTTTTGTGGGACAATTTAAACAAAAAACCTCTAAGCCTGAGGTTCAAAGCACAAAGCCTAAAACCCACCCAGACTGTCTGTCTTACATGGCCAGAATTTAGTAAAACAATTCTCTATCCGACACAATAAGCTTTTTCGCTTTACGCTTTGAGCTTTACGCTTGCTTAGGCATAGCATTTGATGTTAAATTAGGATCTTTTTGAATTCCGATTCATAGTCTGATCCATGATCCTGTAAAGTTTAACTGAACTAAAGTAAAACCAGGCTTTTGAGAAATATTAATGACCTGCCAGGCGGGACCTTTCAGAATCGGATGTTAACCTGTATTATTTTGAGTTGGAGAGAATGGCTTGCAATTTTTGTACCAGGGTCTGAAAACCGTGGATATTAGATGGTTTTACAAAATAGGCATGAGCGCCTTTGGCGAGACACTGGGTTTCAAAATGCGAAGAATTGGAGGTACTCCAGATAATTTTTGGCACTGTAAGCAATTTTTTATCGCCAGCCAGCGTGATTAGAATTTCATAGCCGCTGACTGACGGAAGATTATAATCCAGAAGAACCAGCAGAGGAAGACGGTTTCCCGGAAGATTTTCAAAAAAAGAAATGACTTTATCGCCTTTGTTAATGACCAGCAACTCCGGAGCATCAGGCAGGTCAGGTAAAAATGATCTGAGCAGGGAGACATCGTCTTCATCATCCTCGGCGATCAGTATATATTTATCCGGCAAAAATGCATACTCTATCTCCATTCCTTCCGTCATATCATATATTTGGGTACTGCTAAATAAGAAGTCAAACCTATTTCAACAAACACTCATAAATCCAACAATTTAATTCATTAAAACTATGAATTATAAAAAAAAGGACGCCGTGTCATTAGAATCAAAAAATGATAAAACGGATCTGCTTGACAAGCCCCCGATAAAAAACGGGAAAAAATCCAAAGTGGGTAATAAAATAGCCAATGGAATAAAATTAAAAGAAACGGTGCCGGGTGCAAACGGGAATGGAGAAAAATCATTTCTTAACAGTCGCGAATTTCTGCGTTTTCTATCCGAAATGCGAAATGGAAATTTCAGCGTTCGTTTACCGGTGGAACATATGGGTCTCGATGGAAAGATCTGCGATACGATGAATGAGATCATATCCCTGAATGAAGCCCTGATGCTGGAGCTTACCAAAGCCGGAAATATTATCGGGCGACAGGGAAACCTGACCCATCGTATCATGTTGCCAAGGATAGCCGGTGGACAATGGAGCGATGGAGTGGATTCCATCAACGAATTAATTTCTAATCTGGTTCATCCGACCATTGAAATTGCACATGTAATCAGTTCCGTTGCCAAAGGCAACCTGTCAGAAGAAATGCCCCTTCAGATCGGGACGCATAAACTTCAGGGGGAATTCCTGCGAATAGCAAGAGAAGTTAATGACATGGTGAAACAGTTGAACCTCTTTTCAATGGAAGTAACGCGTGTTGCCCTGGAAGTGGGTTCTGAGGGGAAGCTCGGAGGTCAGGCAAAAGTAAAAGGTGTTGCAGGTGTATGGAAAGATCTCACGGATTCAGTAAACCAGATGGGTAGTAATCTGACGGCCCAGGTAAGAAATATTGCGGAGGTAACTACGGCGGTTGCGAAAGGAGATCTCTCCAAAAAAATTACGGTTGACGTGCAGGGAGAAATTCTTGAACTCAAAAATACCATCAATACCATGGTGGATCAGCTGAATTCATTCTCTTCCGAAGTAACACGCGTTGCCCGTGAAGTGGGAACTGAGGGCAAACTGGGAGGACAGGCGGAAGTAAAGGGTGTGGCTGGTACATGGAAAGATCTGACGGATTCAGTGAACCAGATGGCTTCGAACCTGACAGGACAGGTGAGAAATATTGCAGAAGTTACAACAGCGGTTGCCCGCGGAGATCTGTCAAGAAAAATTACTGTTGACGTAAAGGGCGAAATACTGGAACTAAAAAATACCATCAACACGATGGTTGACCAGCTGAATTCATTTTCCGCTGAAGTAACGCGTGTCGCCAGAGAAGTGGGTTCTGAAGGAAAGCTGGGTGGCCAGGCTACGGTAAAAGGCGTAGGTGGTGTCTGGAAAGATCTTACGGATTCGGTGAATCAGATGGCTTCGAATTTAACGGGTCAGGTGAGAAATATTGCAGAAGTAACAACGGCAGTGGCCAATGGTGACTTGTCGAAAAAAATTACCGTTGATGTTGAAGGTGAAATCCTGGAATTAAAAAATACCATCAACACCATGGTGGATCAGCTAAACTCATTTGCTTCTGAAGTAACCCGTGTAGCGCTGGAAGTGGGAACAGAAGGCAAACTCGGCGGCCAGGCAAAAGTACAGGGTGTGGGTGGTACCTGGAAAGATCTCACCGATTCGGTAAATCAAATGGGATCGAATCTCACCGCACAGGTGAGAAATATTGCAGAAGTAACAACGGCCGTAGCCAATGGTGACCTGTCCAAGAAAATCACGGTGGACGTGGCCGGTGAAATCCTGGAATTAAAAAAGACCATCAATACCATGGTGGACCAATTAAATTCCTTTGCATCGGAAGTAACGCGTGTGGCACTCGAAGTGGGCACAGAAGGTAAACTGGGTGGTCAGGCGAAAGTGCAGGGTGTGGGTGGTACATGGAAAGATCTGACGGATTCAGTAAATCAAATGGGATCAAACCTTACAGGGCAGGTAAGAAATATTGCTGAGGTTACGACAGCGGTCGCCAGGGGCGATCTCTCGAGAAAAATCACAGTGGATGTAAAAGGAGAAATTCTGGAATTGAAAGACACGATCAACACGATGGTGGATCAGTTGAATTCATTCGGATCAGAAGTTTTCCGCGTAGCAAGAGAAGTGGGATCAGAAGGAAAACTGGGTGGACAGGCGGATGTACCCGGCGTGGAAGGTCTCTGGAAAGATTTGACAGACTCTGTAAATAAAATGGCATCCAACCTGACATCACAGGTTAGAAATATTGCAGAAGTTACAACGGCTGTTGCCAATGGTGACCTCTCAAGAAAAATTGAAGTGGATGTAAAAGGTGAAATCCTGGAATTAAAAAACACCATCAACACGATGGTAGAACAATTGCGCGGATTTGCCTCTGAAGTAACACGTGTTGCACGCGAGGTGGGTACGGAAGGAAAATTAGGTGGCCAGGCAAATGTACCGGGTGTCGCCGGAACCTGGAAAGATCTTACCGACTCGGTAAATCAAATGGCTGGAAATCTTACAGCCCAGGTAAGAAATATTGCCGACGTGGCGATCGCTGTTGCGAATGGTGATATGTCGAGAAAAATCACCGTGGATGTGAGAGGTGAAATTCTACAGTTGAAAGAAACGCTCAACACGATGGTGGATCAGTTGCGTGCATTCGCGTCGGAAGTAACCCGTGTGGCACGTGAAGTGGGAACGGATGGAAAACTGGGAGGTCAGGCTTTTGTACCGGGTGTCGCCGGAACATGGAAAGATCTTACGGATTCAGTAAATCAAATGACAGGCAATCTGACATCACAGGTTAGAAATATTGCCGAAGTAACGAAGGCTGTGGCATCCGGAGATTTATCAAAGAAAGTGACCATCGATGTAAAAGGAGAAATCCTGGATTTGAAAAATACGATCAATACGATGGTTGACCAGCTGAATTCTTTTGCCTATGAAGTGACCCGTGTGGCCCGCGAAGTCGGTACCGAAGGTAAATTAGGCGGTCAGGCACAGGTACAGGGCGTAGGTGGTACATGGAAGGATCTGACAGATTCTGTAAACATGATGGGCTCCAACCTCACCAATCAGGTACGCGGAATTGCAAAAGTAGTAACAGCGGTGGCGACGGGAAATCTGAAACAGAAATTATCGATCGTATCTCGCGGCGAAGTGGCACAGCTCACTGATACCATCAATGAAATGATTGATACACTCGCAGTATTTGCGGACCAGGTAACGTCCGTTGCGCGTGAAGTAGGTGTGGATGGAAGATTGGGCGGTCAGGCCAGTGTGCCCGGGGCTTCGGGCACATGGAAGGATCTGACAGAAAACGTGAATCAGCTGGCAGAAAATTTAACGACTCAGGTACGTGCTATATCGGAAGTGGCTTCCGCCGTAACAAAAGGTGACCTTACGCAAATGATCCGCGTAGAAGCAAAAGGAGAAGTGGAAGAATTGAAAGACACCATTAACCAGATGATTGCCAATCTGAAGGAAACCACTCTACTAAACCAGGAACAGGACTGGCTGAAATCGAACCTTGCAAAATTCACACAGATGCTGCAGGGCCAGAAAGATCTCAATACGGTAACACGCAGGATTCTGTCTGAACTGGCGCAGGTGGTCAATGCACAACAGGGCATGTTTTATATTTTTGAACAGGATGAAAGCATGCAGAATCAGCACCTGAAATTATTTGCGGCCTATGCTTACGACAAGGAAATGATCATTCAGAAAGAAATTTCACTGGGTGAGGGACTGGTCGGGCAATGTGCACTTGAAAAAGAAAGAATTCTGCTAACGAACGTGCCAGAAAATTATATAAAGATTAAATCCGGTTTGGGAAACTCATCTCCCGTGAACCTGATCGTATTGCCCGTATTATTTGAAACAGAAATCAAAGCGGTCATTGAACTCGCTTCCTTTGAACCATTCAATGAAACCCATCTCGACTTTTTAAGCCAGCTCACTGAAAGTATCGGAATCGTATTGAATACGATTGAAACAAATTCCAGAACGGAAGAGCTGCTGGAACAATCCCAGTCGCTGACAGATGAGCTGAGAAGAACAAATGAAGAATTGCAGGATAAAGCCCACCTCCTCGCCAAACAAAAAGAAGAAGTTGAGGACAAAAACAACGAAGTGGAAGAGGCGAGAAAATCGCTCGAGGAAAAAGCGGCCCAGTTGCAGCTGACATCCAAGTACAAGTCGGAATTCCTCGCGAATATGTCTCATGAGCTACGGACACCATTGAATTCCCTGCTTATTCTTGCTCAGCAATTATTTGAAAACAGAGAGGGCAATCTGTCTGAGAAACAGGTTCGTTATGCCAAAACCATTCATAGTTGCGGGGACGACCTGATCCAGCTGATCAATGATATCCTTGATCTTTCAAAAATTGAATCCGGATATATTTCTACAGACTTCATTAAGGTCAAACTGAATGAAATCACAACATTTGTTGAAACGACATTCAAACACGTTTCAGAAAGCAAAAACCTTCGTTTTGTGATTGATCTCGATGAAACGCTTCCGGACAGTCTTGAAACCGATATACAAAGATTGAATCAGATTTTGAAAAACCTTCTTTCAAATGCATTCAAATTCACAGAGAAAGGCGAGGTTAAGCTACATATCTACGAAGCAAAAAGAAACTGGAAACAAACCACCACAAGTCTCGAAAATGCAAGAAAAGTAGTTGCCTTTGAAATCCGTGATACCGGCATCGGGATTTCCAGGGACAAGCAAAATATCATTTTTGAAGCATTTCAACAGGCTGAAGGGTCCACAAGCCGCAAGTATGGCGGTACAGGGCTCGGTCTGTCCATCAGCCGAGGCCTTGCGGATTTACTGGGAGGTTCAATTGAACTGGAAAGTGAAGTGGATCAGGGAAGCCGGTTTACATTGTTTCTGCCGCTGGAATACAATCCCACACATGTCAAGAAAGAAAAACAAAGCAGCTTAACGATCAGTGAATACAAATTACTGACTCAGGATAGCGACGATTCAGCGATTCAGTCCGTTCCCACCGTTAAACTGCCTGAGTCCAGGGAATTGGATGTCATCAGTGAAATCATCAATGAAACCGGGGACGACCGGAATATGATCAGCGAAAACGATCAGGTGGTCCTGATCATTGAGGACGATATTCGTTTTGCCAGGATCATTATTGAGAAGGCACATGAAAGAAACATGAAAGCGGTGGTGGCAACGGGTTTCTCAGATGTATTCACACTGGTTAATAAATTCAATCCCGTTTCAGTAACGCTGGACGTTAAATTACCGGACGCCAGTGGATGGCGCATCCTGGACCTGTTTAAAAATGATATCAATTTCAGACATATCCCGGTACACCTGATTTCAGGAGAAGAAAATAAATTGCTGGGAATGCAAAGAGGTGCAAGAAGTTTCAACCTGAAACCTCTGAAAAATGAAGCGCTGAATCTTTTATTTGATGACATCCGAAATTACCAAAGTCAGAGTCCAAAAAAACTTCTGCTGATTGAAGACAATGAAATTGAGTCTTCCACTATGGCAGGTTTATTGGAAAATCAGGGGCTGGTGGAAATTCAAATAGCATCTTCCGGTCAGGAAGGCCTTCGTTTGATCAGGGAAAACGCTTACGACTGCATCATTGTCGACTATATGCTGCCGGATATTCCCGGAATGGAAATCATCATTGAAATAAATGAAATAAAAAAACTTCAGATTACGCCCATACTCATTTATTCGGCAAAGGATTTCACTTCAAGAGAGAAGACCCAGTTGAAACAATATGCCAACAGGATACTTCTGAAAGATCTGAATTCCATGGACCTGCTTTTTGAAGAAGTTGTCATGCACCTGCATTTGAATCATAAAGATCTGCTTCCTGAACAAAGAAAGATCATAGAAAATCTAAGATCCAGGGAGGATATTTTAACCAATAAAACCGTGCTGATCGTTGATGATGATGTCAGGAATCTTTTTGCGCTAACCACAGCATTTGAAAGATACAACATGAAAGTAATGACTGCGGAAAGTGGCCAGGAAGCCATTGATATTTTGAGTGAAGGGAAACACGTGGACATGTTGCTGATGGATATCATGATGCCCGCAATGGATGGTTATGAAGCAACGCAGAAAATCAGAAGGGAACATAAAAACAATAACCTTCCTATTATTGCCGTGACTGCTAAAGCTATGAAAGGTGACCGTGAAAAATGTATTGATGCTGGAGCGTCCGACTATATTACAAAGCCTGTTAAAATTGACCAGTTGTTATCCCTGATGCGTGTATGGCTATACAAATAAAAGCAGATGAAAACCATTGAGTCCAAAATTTCCGTCAAGGAGAACCGTTCCGCATATGAAGCGAAAATCCTTGTTGTAGACGACCGGGAAGATAATCTCCTTTCTATTGAAAGTATTCTTGAGAAAGAAGGATATCGCATTGTTAAGGCGAATTCGGGAATGGCAGCATTAAAGCTGCTGTTGAAAGACCAGGATTTTTCACTGATCCTGATGGACGTGCAGATGCCGCAGATGAATGGACTGGAAACGGCGCATCTTATTTATGAGAGGGACCGGTTAAAACATATTCCCATTGTCTTTATTACAGCTCATCGTTATGGTGAAGATCTTATGTTTAAAGGGTTTAAAATGGGCGGGGTTGATTATATCCATAAACCGGTGGATCCGGCTCTCTTAAGATTTAAGGTGGGCGTGTTTGTCGAACTATACCATAAGACAAAGGAGCTGACTATCCAGGAAGAAAAACTCAGATCAACCAATTCTTATCTTGAATCTGAAATTGCAGAAAGAAGAATTTCCGAGGAACGTATAAATCTTTTAAATCAGCAGCTCGTTAAAAACAATGAAGAATTAAAACAGATAAATCATGAACTCGACCGGTTTGCATTTGTAGCTTCCCATGATCTGCAGGAACCATTGAGAAAAATATTAATATTTAACGATTTAATCAGCAACAGTCTCGAATCTGCGGATACGGGAACTATTCACGGGCATTTGGAAAAAATAAAAAAAGCCACGGGTCGCATGCAGGTTCTTATCAACGATCTCCTTTCTTATTCACGTCATATCCAAACAGTTGATCACTTTGAAATGTGTGATCTGAATGAATTACTGTCAGACGTAACCTCTGATTTGGAAATAGAAATAAAAAAGACAAATGCAACAATCAGTATGGAACCCCTGCCCTCTCTGGTAGTTATCCCGACACAAATGAGACAACTGTTTCAAAACCTGATCAGCAATTCGATCAAATTTGCAAGTCCCGGAATTTATCCCGCCATACAGATCTGGAGCGAAAGTGTTGACTCAGCGGATCTTTCGGAATTACCTCCTGATGTTTCGCGAATACATAAAATTATGATACGCGACAATGGCATCGGCTTTGATCAAAAATTTGCCGAAGACATTTTTGTTGTATTTAAAAGACTGCACAGCTATCACCAGATAGAGGGAACGGGTATTGGATTATCCATCTGCAAAAAAATCGTAGAACTGCATCACGGTGAAATCAGGGCAGAAAGCACACCGGGCAAAGGTTCTGTGTTTGTAATCAGTTTACCCGAAATAAAGCCCAAAGCTTAAAGCTTAAAGCCTAAAACTTTTCATATGCTTAAAGCTGAAGGCCCAAAGCCTAAGACTTTTCATATGCTTAAAGCTGAAAGCCCAAAGCTTAAGACTTTTCATATGCTTAAAGCTGAAAGCCCAAAGCCTAAGACTTTTCATATGCTTAAAGCTGAAAGCCCAAAGCCTAAGACTTTTCATATGCTTAAAGCTGAAAGCCCAAAGCCTAAGACTTTTCATATGCTTAAAGCTGAAAGCCCAAAGCCTAAGACTTTTGGCTATAAGAACATTTGCATTTTATAGCTATCTCCTGCGACAAGTTTTATTCTTTATGTCTGCATTAGTTTTAGGCTTTGGGCTTTAGGCTTTAAGCTTTAAGCGTGTATTGATTATCTTTAAACAAAAAAAATACATGCATTTTGACACTATTTCCATACACGGCGGACGTCCGGAAGACCAGATTGGTTCAGTAATGAGTCCAATTCATGTTACAACCACTTTCGAACGCGATGAAGCCGGAAATATTGGTGGCAAAGGATATGTGTACACACGATGGGACAATCCAAACCGACATCAACTCGAAACCAAGCTTGCATTACTGGAAGGCGGTGAAGAAGCATTTGCATTCCCTTCGGGTATGGCAGCAGCCATGGCTCTCGTCCAAACCGTACTGGAACCGGAAACTCATCTTATTATTCCGGATGATTGTTATCATGGAATTGCTCATCTCGTAAAATCCATGCTGCCTAAATGGAAGATCACGTATACAGAAGTTGATATGTCGGATGCGGGAGCGATTGAAAAAGCGATAAAAAAAAATACCCGGCTGATCATCATCGAAACACCATCCAATCCGATGCTGAAAATTACAGATATCGCAATGGTTTGCAAACTTGCAAAATCAAAAGGTATTCTGGTGGGTTGTGATAATACATGGACCACACCACTGATTCAAAGGCCTTTGGAACTGGGTGCGGACCTGGTTTTCCATTCTTCTACTAAATTTTTCGGTGGTCATTCAGATGTGCTGGGTGGCTGTATCATTGTAAATAAGAAAAGCGAATTGGATGCCCGGATACGCGAATACCAGGTAATCGGAGGATCCGTGCCTTCACCATTCGACTGCTGGCTGCTAAATCGAAGCCTTTCGACTCTTTCTGTACGCCTCGAACGGCAAATTCAAAACGCATCTGCCATCGCCGTTTTTTTAAAAGCAAAACCTCAGGTTGAACAGATTTATTATCCAGGACTTCCGGATCATCCCGGCCATGATATCGCGAAACTTCAAATGAATGGCAAATTTGGTTCTATGATTTCAATAGGTATCAGGGGTGGCGAAAAACAGGCACTCGCTTTTGCGAGTGGTATGAAATTATTCAAACACGCCACAAGCCTGGGCGGCGTGGAAAGCCTTATAGAACATCGCCGCTCCGCTGAAGGAAATTCGCCCAGAAGTCCGGCCAATCTGGTGAGACTATCAGTCGGTGTGGAATATATCGACGACCTGATCGCAGATCTTACACTTGGATTTGAAAAACTGAGCTGAAAGCTTGAGGCAGGATGCAGGAGGCAGGAGGCAGGATGCAGGAGGCAGGAGGCAGGAGGCAGGATGCAGGAGGCAGGATGCAGGAGGCAGGATGCAGGAGGCTTGATGCCAGATGCCAGATGCATATAAATGACCCTTTTATTATTACTTTTAAAATTATTCTTCACGCCTCCTGCCCACAGCCTCCTGCCTCAAGCCTCAAGCCTTTCTTACCCTGCTCACAAAGCGGGCCCCAAGAAACGCAGAAGCCAGCGTAAGGCCCACAATTAATCCAAGCCACATACCTGCTGCACCCATATGATAATGAAATGCGAACACCCAGCCGAAGGGAAGACCAATCACCCAATAGGCAAGCGTAATAAGAATCGTCGGAATTTTTACATCTTTGATACCGCGCAGAAGTCCGGCACCGGTGGCTTGTGTCGCATCTGAAATCTGGAACACAGCAGCAAACAATAACAGAAGGGCAGACAAACTGACCACCTCCGGGTTCTCGTTAAATATCAATGGAAGTTGCCAACGGAAAATGATAAAAATAAGTCCGCAAAAACTTCCATATAATAAAGCGGTGATCAGCGTTGTCCTGCCGATCACACGTATTTTATTCCAGTCCGCTCTTCCAAAGGCATTGCTGACGCGGATGGATCCTGCCTGGCTAAGTCCCATAGACACCATAAAAGTAAAAGCAGCGCAACTCAGGGCAATCTGATGGGCGGCCTGCGACACAGCGCTGATCGTTCCGATAATGATGCCCGAAACAGCAAAAGCGCACACTTCCACACCCAGCTGAATACTACTGGGAATACCGATACGAAGCAATTCCCGGATGGTTTTAAAATTATATTTCCACTGGCTTTCGCTGACGGCAATAAAACGCCGGAATGTTTTATGTTTTAATACGATCCATGCGAGCACCACAAATATCACGGTTCGCGTAATCAGTGTCGCGTATCCCGCACCTGCCAGTTCAAGCCTGGGAAATCCCCAGTGGCCGTAAATAAGTAACCAGTTCAGGAATATATTGATGGGCATGGAAGCCAAAGACAGCATCATGGCAGTCTTCGTATACTCAAGACCGTCAGTAAACTGTTTTAACGTCATGAACAGGAGCATGGGTATAATCGAAATTCCTACCAGCGACATAAAGGGCAGTGCCAGTTCAACTACCTGAGGATCCTGGTGCAGATGTCTAAGTATGTTTCTACCAAATACCAGTCCTCCTGAAATGACCAGCGCAAATAAAGTACACAGCAGAAATCCATTAAAAAGATAGTGAGAAATCAACTGGTTGTCACGTCGCCCGTTTGCCATGGACACCAGTTGCGACACAGAGATGGTCATCCCGATACCAATCACGAACGGGATATTGGCCGCTGTCATCACGAGGGACGCAGCTGCCAGATGTTTGTAACTGATCGCCCCGACCATGGCCGTATCGATCAGATGCAGGCTCATCTGCGCCAGCTCTCCCATGATAATGGGAATCGCCAGTTGAATGGTTTTATATACCTCCTTGTCTTTCCAGTTTGACACCATGTTAAGCGTAAAGCGTAAAGCTTAAAACTAAAGAAAGATTTCATCATGAACCGATAAGATCATCACATCATTTGTTCACAATCCATCCGTACTCGCTTTACGCGATAGAAAAGGCTTTGTGCTTTCCGCTTTGCGCTTTCCGCTTTGCGCTTTCCGCTTTCCGCTTTCCGCTTTACGCTTTCCGCTTTCCGCTTTGCGCTTTACGCTTTGCGCTTTCCGCTTTGCCGCTTTCCGCTTTGCGCTTTCCGCTTTGCGCTTTGCGCTTAAACCGCCGTTGGGTAATTCTCTTCTGAAATGATTTTTGAATTTCTTAATTTGTAGAAAATATCAGATGCAAACCATTCGCTGGGGCATTTTGGGTTGTGGCCGGATAGCAAGAAAATTTGCCTCCGACCTTTCTCTGGTAGAAGGGGCTGAACTTTCTGCGGTCGCCGCCCGACAAATGGCACACGCTATTGCGTTTGCAAAAGAATTTCCTGCCCGGCATGTGCATGGAAGTTATGAGGAATTGGTGTCGAATACGGATGTGGATGTGATCTACATTGCTTCCCCGCACGCTCTGCATCATGAACATACCCTTCTCTGTCTGAATCACGGGAAAGCGGTTTTATGCGAAAAAGCATTTGCATTAAATCTCCGTCAGGCAAATGAAATGATCGCTGTTTCCCGAAACAAAAAGGTTTTCCTGATGGAAGCCCTGTGGTCAAAATTTCTTCCGCAATATCAAAAGTTGCAGGAACTGATTACCGCCGGTGAATTGGGAGAAATCAAAAGCGTGCTGGTTAATTTCGGGTTCATTCCGCAAGAACCTGTTCCGGCGAGGCTATTTGATCCGGCACTCGGAGGGGGCAGCCTTTTGGATATTGGTATTTACAATGTGTTCCTGGTTCTGGCCATTCTGGGGAGGCCCGATACGATTGAAGCATCGATGACCGCCAGTCCCGAAGGCGTGGATTTACAATGTGCCAGTTTGTTCAAATATAAGAACGGTGCTATGGCGCAACTATTTTCATCGTTATTATCGAACCTCGGAACGGATGCGGATATCAGTGGCACAAAAAGCAGAGTCCGGCTCACTGCGCGCTTTTATGCACCGAGTGCCACATTAGAATTGTATGCCGGAAGAGAGGATTCCAAAGAAATAATTCCTGTCTATAAAGAAGGTGGGTCGGGTTATCAGTACGAAGCCCGTCATGTCGGTGAATGCCTGCGAAAAGGCTTGATAGAAAGCCCCGTTATGAGTCTGAACGATTCTCTGCTGATCATGGAAACGATGGACCGGATCCGGTCCGCCGCCGGAATTCATTATTCGGCAGACAGTTTCTAAATATCAACTATTACATATGGAAAATTTTCTGATGAGTGATCATCCGGATCATGCTATTGTTTATTATGAAGCTTTTATATATTATACTCGTTTTTTGCATTACCAACCTGTATGCATATGCGCAGAAGATTCCGGAGCGTACGGAAATGGATCAGGAAATGCCAGCGGACACTATTCTCTCCGTTCATTCCGGAATAAAAAAGATCCGCGCGGTACGCATTGATAATACCCTGAATGTAGATGGTATCCTGGATGAGGCTGAATGGGCGCAGGCAATCGCTTCACCACATTTTACCCAGGTAGATCCTGAACAGGGCAAACCCGCATTGTTCGATACAAAAATAAAAGTGTTGTACAACCGGCAGTATCTCTACATAGGAATTTTCGCTATGGACCCACTCGGAAAGAAATCTATCATGT
Organism: uncultured Bacteroidota bacterium; assembly: GCA_963759335.1. Taxonomy (GTDB): domain Bacteria; phylum Bacteroidota; class Bacteroidia; order Chitinophagales; family Chitinophagaceae; genus Puia. The sequence goes on along the minus strand of CAVWYU010000009.1, from coordinate 37,625 downwards.
CAACCGATTTCATCCGCGACTTCGATGTGACACGACACGATCTGGTATCTCTTGCTTTCGATGGATTCAACGATCATCGAAATGCGATGGCCTTCATGTCAGATGCATATGGCGTGCAGAGAGATCTTCTTTCATTTGATGATTTATATTATGACATAGACTGGAATGGTCTCTGGCGTGTACGTACCAACAGAACCGATTCCGGCTGGACAGCTGAAATGGCCATTCCATGGCAAACACTTCGCTATCCCAAAACGAAAGACAGTTTACAAACCTGGGGGTTTAATGTATTTCGAAACCGCAGACTGACCAATGAACTGAGTGCATTGTCAGAATTTCCACATGCCTATACAACACTACGCATGAATTATGCAGGACTTTTAACGAACCTGCAACCGCCACCACCCAAACCGAATATTCTTTTCCAGCCTTATTTCCTGACCCAGTATGATCATGAACAAAATATTATCCCCGGCACAAATCAGGAAAATACACATGTAAAAGTCGGTGGTGATCTGAAATGGGCCATCAGTCCAAACAGCATCCTTGACCTTACAGCGAATACAGATTTTGCCCAGGCAGATGTGGACCAGCAGGTAAATAATGTGACAAGATTCTCCGTTTTTTTTCCCGAGAAACGTCAGTTCTTTCTGGAGAATGCGTCATTATTTGGCGTAAGTGTGCAGCAGAGTCCTGATTTTTCCGGCGGACAAATGCGAATTCAGCCATTCAACAGTCGTACGATCGGGCTGGATAGTATCGGGAATCCGATCCCCATCGTCGGTGGTGCACGTTTTGTTCATCGTTCGGTTAAATTGAATTATGGAGCTATTGTGATGCGCCAGGGGGAAGCGGGTGTTCATCCCTTTACAAATTTTTTTATCGGGAGATTATCTGAAAATTTTGGCCAATTGAACAGGATCGGTGTAATGACTACGATAAAATCCGACCCGTCGGGATCAGCCATTGAAAATACTGCCGACGGTTTTTTCCGGCTGGGAGAAGCCCATTCACTCAATACTTTAATAACACATGCCTTTTCAACCAGGACAGGAAAGTCAGGTTTTGCAGGAGCTGCACAATATTTCTATTCTACTAACAAGCTAAAAGTATGGTGTACAGAATCCATTGTCACAAAAGAATTCAATCCCGAAATGGGATTCGCCTCGCGTACAAATGTAATTTCAACAACACCCGGTATTTATTATTTCTATCGTGGAAACAAACTGCCGCTAAAAAAATATCTGCTTGCATTTGAACCCAGTTTCAGTCCCGAAATCTATGTACAAGCTTCTTCGGGAAAATTGATAGAAGCGACCTATACTACTTTTCCTGTCTGGTTCAATTTTAAAAGTGGCGCTTACTTCGGGTATGGATTCACTCCGACATATGAAAATCTGATGACGCCTTTCCAACCCCTGGGAGTAACTATAGCGGCTGGGACATACCATTATACACAGCAGCAGATATGGGCCAGTACCAATCCTTCTAAAATTTTGAATCTGCAACTTATTTATACCTGGGGTCCCTACTATAACGGCAGACTTAATGCAACCGACCTGAAGCTACAATTCGCGCCTATACCCAATATTTCTGTCACAGGAGAATATAACCGAAATAAATTTTTTGGAGTCGGCGAATCGAAAAGCTATTCGAATGTTGATCTGTATATTTTGCAGGCAAGACTGGCCCTCAATCCGCGTTTGCAGCTGACTGCGTTCTATCAAAAGAATACTGACAACAGCACTCAAAATTATTATATCCGGTTTTCCTGGGAATACAAACCCCTTTCATACGTCTATGTGATTTTTAATCACCAGGAATTTAATCCGGTTGGATCAAAAGCAGTATTTGATGATAATGCGATTGTGAAAGTTAATTTTCTGAAGCAATTTTAGTGTGACTGAAGATAAGGCGTTACGCTTTACGCTTTATGCGTTACGCTTTACGCTTTTTCCACCACGCTATGATAAACCTCTTCGTTAATGGCTTTTTCAGATTTGGAGATGACAACCGTCGCCACTGCGTTTCCAATGAAATTAATCAGGGCCCTCCCCTCACTCATAAAACGGTCAACGCCGATCAGTAGTGCCAACCCCTCGAGTGGTATAACTTTCATCGCGGTGAGTGTGGATGCCAGAACAATAAAACCACTTCCGGTAACACCGGCCGCTCCCTTGCTCGTGATGAGCAGTATGCCAATGATAACCAGTTGCTGACTCAGGCTTAAATCAACATTAAAAACCTGGGCTAAAAAAATTACACTCATACTCAGGTAAATTGTTGTTCCATCGAGATTAAAACTATAACCCGTTGGAACAACCAGGCCCACAACTTCTTTTTCGCAACCGGCAGCTTCCAGTTTTTGCATCAGGGAAGGAAATCCCGCCTCACTGCTGCTCGCGCCAAATACGATCAGGATTTCATCCCTTATATATCTCAGCAGCTTCCAGAAACTAAATTTATAATATCGGCAGATCGCATTCAGAACGACAAAAATAAACAGCAGGCAGGTCAGGTAAAAACAAAGCATCAGTTTGCCCAATACAAAAAGACTTGCAAAACCAAACTTCCCGATCGTAAATGCCATGCCGCCAAAAGCACCAATGGGACTGAGCTTCATAACAATCTTCAGAATATTAAAGACAACCTGATTGATTTTATTTAGTCCGTCGATTATATTTTTACCGGACGGACCTAATTGCTTTAATCCAACAGCAAAAAGAATGCTGAAAAATAAAATCTGGAGGATATCTCCCTTCGCAAATGATTCAACGATATTGGATGGTACAATATGAGAAATAAAATCTGCCCAATTGAATGTTTCGGCCTGTTTGGCAATTTCACTCACCTGAGAAGTTTCAGCTGAACCGTGTGCGATTCCCGCTCCGGGTTTGATCAGATTGGCGACAATGAGTCCGATCACCAACGCCAATGAAGAAACGATTTCAAAATATATCAGGGCCTTGATGCCTACCCTGCCCACTTTCTTCATACTTCCGGCACCTGCTATTCCGGTAACGATACTGCAAAATATCACCGGCGCGATAATCATCCGGATCATATTTATGAATGTATCGCTGATCAGTTTTGCCGTTGAAGCAAAGGAAGGGAAAAGCCAGCCGCATATTACACCGAGGGCAATGCCGATTAGAACCTGGACGTAAAGAACTCTTAAATACTTCATGTTTGAATTGTCAATGGTTAATTGTCAATTGTTAATGATCAACTGTTGAACTTTCCAATTAACAATTGACAATTAACCATTGACAATTACTTCAGCGCATTATCCACAATCTGTTGTGCTTCCTGCAACATCAGGTTCAAATGCTCGCGTCCCCGAAAACTTTCGGCATAAATTTTATAAATATTTTCAGTTCCCGATGGACGGGCGGCAATCCATCCGTTTTCTGTTTCCAGCTTCAGACCGCCAATGGAAGCTCCGTTACCCGGCGCCTTGGTAAGAACACCCGTAATCGTTTCGCCGGCCATGGTCTTTTGTTTGATGTCATCGGGGTTCAGCTTTGATAACTTTGCTTTCTGCTCCGGATTGGCGGGCGCTTCAACCCGGTCGTAGGTTGAATGACCCAGTTCATCGGCCAGTGATTTATATATTTCTCCCGGATCCCTGCCCAACGTGGCCGTCATTTCCGCTGCAAGTAATGCGGGAATAAATCCGTCTTTGTCAGTTGTCCATACTTCTCCGTTCCTGCGGCAAAAACTGGCGCCCGCACTTTCTTCACCTACAAATCCCAGAGAGCCATCAATGAGTCCGTCCACAAACCACTTGAATCCAACCGGTACTTCATATAACGGATGATGAAGCTTTTTAGTAACACGATCGATCATGCGGCTGCTCACCAGTGTTTTACCAATCGCAATATCCTGTTTCCATGCAGGCCGGTGTTGCAATAAATAAAAAATACAGGCTGTCAGATAATGATTCGGCGGCACAAGACCCACACTTTTTGTAACCACACTATGTCGATCGTGGTCAGTGTCACAGGCAACAGAAATATCATATTTATCCTTCATACCAATCAATCGTTGCATGGCGTAACTGGAAGAAGGATCCATACGTATCTTTCCATCCCAGTCCACCGACATAAATCGAAATGTCGGATCCACGATGTCACTTACGACATGCAGGTTTAATTTATATTTTTCAGCGATGGGTGCCCAGTAGTGAACGCCGGCTCCGCCCAGCGGGTCCGCTCCGATATTTATTTTCGAATCCCTGATAAGATCCATGTCGATGACATTTTTTAAATCATCTACATAATGATTGATATAATCGAAGCGATGTGTGGTGCTGACACGCAGCGCCTTTTCATAACGCATACGAATAACGGCTTTGAGTTTGTTCTCCAAAATCTCATTCGCTTTCTTCTCCACCCAGGAAGTAATTTCGGTGCCGGCCGGTCCCCCATGGGTTGCATTATATTTAAATCCGCCGTCTTCCGGTGGATTATGAGAAGGAGTAATCACGATTCCATCCGCCAGCCCCTCCGTCCTGCCCTTGTTATAAGTCAGGATGGCATGGGATACGGCAGGAGTAGGTGTATATTCATTATTGTCGGCAATCATTACCTCTACTTCGTTCCCGGCCAAAACTTCGAGTGTGGTAACGGCGGCAGGTTCGGACAAGGCGTGGGTATCAATGCCCAGAAAAAGCGGCCCTTCGATTTTATTTTGTTTTCTGTACATGCAGATAGCCTGGGTAATAGCCAGGATATGCCATTCGTTGAAAGAGTTTGTCAACGAAGAACCGCGGTGACCGGAAGTTCCAAAAGCAACTTTCTGTACCGGAATGGAAACATCGGGTTGCTGGGCAAAATAAGCAGTTATTAATCGTGGAATATTAGCAAGAATCGACGGGTCGGCAGGTTTACCTGCAGCTGGACTTATTTCCATATGGACAATTTAAAAATTTTCGATGTGGTGAATGAGAATAAATTTTCTTTATAGTCTGAAGTTCCTGAATAAAATCTGATTTAGGCAATGAATGATCATATAGAATATTGAATATTTTTAGAATACTTATATTTACCAAACTAAATCGCCATTGGGAAAATACAGAATATTTTTAATGATCGGCATACTTCTGTTAATAGCTACAGAAATATTACGTGTTTATTACATCATGCCTTTCCCCGGAAGCCAGCAATCGAATACAATCGACCTGGCCTATAATATCGAAAAATATAAATGGCTTCTTCGGGTCATTGGATTGGCAATGGTTTCGATCCCAGTCTACCATGTATTTAAGGGTAAGAAAGTTTTATCCAAGATCCTTCTTCTACTGGTGATCATGATTTATGGGATTATTTTTTTCTTTTTCAATTTCAGGTTTGAGGCTGATAAAATGTTTTTTCAGCCATCTGTTAAAAACTTCTCATCCGGATACCGGAAATACCGTTGATAGCAATAAACTCGTCATCGGAATTGATATTCATGGTGAAGCCAGGGCATATCCCATCCAGATCATTGGCTATCATCACCAGGTAAAAGATACAGTGGGCAATACTCCTGTAATGATCACGTATTGCACCGTATGTCGCACGGGCCGCGTGTACTCTCCGGTTGTGAACGGAAAGCCTGAAAAATTCAGACTGGTGGGCATGGATCATTTTAATGCCATGTTTGAAGATGAAACCACCAAAAGCTGGTGGCAACAGGCAACCGGTGTTGCTATTGCCGGTTCGTTAAAAGGTTCACATCTGGAGGAAATCCCTTCTCACCAGGCATCTTTAGCTTCCTGGATACGGCTTCATCCGAACTCGACCATTTTGCAACCCGACAGCAATTATAAAGAAGACTACCACGACCTCGCCAATTTCGATAAGGGTACGATCAGAGGACATCTGGAAAAAAGAGATTCTGGCATCCTGGAAAATGAAATCCTGGGTTATCGGAATAAAAACTCATGGATCAGAAAAAGTTTATGACTGGAATGACCTGCTGAAATATGACATCATCCAGGATACCATCGGCAGGCAACCAGTATTATTGGTGCTCGAAAAAGATACAAGCAGTTTTCATGCATTTAGCCGCTTGTTGCAGGGACAAACTTTATCCTTCTCGCTGGACAGAACTTTGAACCAGCTCATGGATAGCAATACTCATTCCATTTGGAATCTGTATGGCTATTGCATCAGCGGCTTTTATAAAGATAATCAGCTTGAAACGCTGGCGGCCTATCAGGAATTCTGGCATAGCTGGAAACAATTTCATCCCAACACAACACTATATCGGCTCAAAATATAACGCACCAAATCAGGGCACTTCCATTCTTTCATACTGTTTTTGTCTTGGTATTTTTTAACTTTAGTTATGGTGGCAGGTATTATTTTTTTGACATTATTCAACATACACGTTGCCCGGGATACAATGCGCCTTCCTATTTACGGCGGACGAATTATAACCCTGGAAAAAACGGCACAGGCTCACCGTGGAATATTCATTCAGCCTTCCAACGATTTTAATGTGAGATCCTGTTCGGATGGTAAAGTGCAAAACGTATTTAAAGTCGGTTCAGACTGGGCGATGGTGATCATGCAAAACGACACGAGTTACGCGTATGCGCAAATGGACAGCGTGGTAGTAAATCCGGGTGAAGTGATAAGTCGCGGAGACCTGATCGGCCAACGAAAATTAATTCCTGACGATTACCATTCGATCATATTTTTTGTTCTGAAAGGAAACAGGGAATTGGATCCTGAAAAGTTTATAGTATATCAGAATTAAACCCTGAAGGAACTGGAAAATCCTTACCGGCTACAGATGCAATCAGGTATGTACAACTTTCGGTTTTATATTGCAGTTCTTAAAAAAATAATCACAATCCACTCGTTTTATTTCCCCAACAGGTCATTAATTAGTGCGAGACCGTTAATTTCGTAGCTAATTATGTCCCTATTCATCGCCTCACTGAATTCAGGAAGCAACGGAAACTGCTACTACATCGGTAATGGAGATGAAGCCATATTTGTAGATGCCGGATTATCATGCCGGGAAACGGAAGCCAGAATGAAAAGGCTGGGATTGTATATGAGCCGGGTGAAGGCGATTTTTATCTCCCATGAACACAGTGATCATATCCAGGGCGTTAATCAGCTGGTGGCGAAATACCAGATTCCTGTATATGTCAGCCAGTCTACTTTGAAAGAAGCCGGTTTCTGGAAAATCAGGAAGTTTACATTTCACTTTTCAGACCAGCAACCGGTGCAAATCGGCGGCCTCCGGATAACCGCTTTTCAGAAAAAACATGATGCCTGTGACCCGCATAGTTTTGTTGTCAGTGCGGCTAAAACCAATATCGGCGTATTCACAGATATCGGGGTGCCATGCGAAAAACTGGTCCATTATTTTAAACAATGCCATGCCGCATTCCTGGAATCAAATTATGATGAAGAGTTGCTGGAGAAGGGCCGTTATCCGGCATATCTGAAAAACAGGATCAGGGGTGGAAATGGCCATTTATCAAACCGGCAGGCCCTGGATCTGTATTTAAATCATCGGCCCTCTTTTATGAGTCATCTGCTGCTCTCCCATCTTTCGAAAGAAAACAATTCACCGGAATTGGTTGAATCATTGTTTTCACCAGCCTTTGCTGATACACAGGTAGTCATCGCCAGCCGGTATCGCGAATCAGCCATCTTTGAAATTGCCCTCAAAGAACATCCATTGCGAATGCTTCTTCCGAAAATCATTTATAGCAAAAAGCAACAGTTGAGTTTATTTTAGGCTAAGGCGCAAGGCCTAAGGCTTTCCAGTCAACAGTCACGGCCAACCGTCAACCGTCAACCATCAACCCCGCATTCCGCGGGTCAGACCGCCAACCGTCAACCGTCAACCGTCAACCCCGCATTCCGCGGGGCAGGCCGTCAACCGCAAACCTCAACCATAACTCCGCTCCGCGGGGCAGGCCGTCAACTATCTCAGAAACCTCACCAAAGAAACCAGCGAAACCAGTCCCCATACACCTTCCAGAATCACAAAGGGAAAATAGGGAATCAGCCAGCTCGCATAACAAGCCACGCCAGCCCCAATGAGGTTGAGCAGAAGATAAGGCAGGCTTTCTGTCTTAATGATTTTCAGCATATTAAGCACAAACGCAAGCAGCAGGATAGCTACTCCCAAACTGCCCATGATCTCGGAAAAATTCATATCTGAAGCGATTCGGCCAAAATTAAATAAAAAGGTCTCCCTGGGAACAGGGAGACCCTACGATTGCTAGTCCACGAGATAAAATCTAAACTCAAACTGTTTCCAAGAAATACAGATAAGGATAAGGTAATGGTTGTAAAGTCTTTCTTAATGCAGAGCCTCAGAAACAAACTTACGATCATGTACAGTCGCCAAAAAGGGGATAAAACAGGATTCTGATCCGGGTATTTTCCCCGGTATCTACGGGATAAATCCCGTTTCTTGCCGTCTGCGCGCGAACAATCCGGATTCTGTGTATTTTCAAAATCAAAACCAACCATATGATTCTTAAACCTTCGATCCTTTGCACTTTCCTGTCCTTTTCTGTTTTTCTTTTTTCTTTCAAAAACATCAATCGCCCTGCGATGCCGGAAGGGAAAATCAGTCCCTTCACAGCGCAAAAAGTGATTCACCTGGACACCGGACGAATCGTGAATAAAGATTCGATTCAGTCATGCCTGGCCAATTATAAAAAACTGATGAAAGCTCATGGATTTTCAAATCCGGGAGGACAACCGTTTACACAATCAATTACCACAACGGCTCAGCTAACAACCGGTGAGTCTTTCAACGGAGCAGATCTACGTGACTGGATCGATGCCACAGCTGCTGCGTACGCGCAGGCAGGTAAAACTTTTTCTATCCGGGTTGAATTCGGAGCATACGACATGACTTATCTGAACAGATATGAACCCGATCCGGCTAAAAGGGCCAAAAAAAATAACCGGATCGCGATATTTTTAGTTCCTTACGATGCATCCTCCGGACAAACTTTGCAGCCACAGGCGAATATAGCCGGAGGAACACCATCCGGAGGCGGTGGCGCTTATGATTTTGGTGGACTGCAACCATAAAAACAGAAGACCATCCAAAGGCGGTGTTTACCATTTCGGTGGGCTTCAACCATAAAATATGCAAATTGCCTGGTTCGAATATTTTCAGATTCTGAGTCTTATTACAGCGATCTACTGCTGGAAAGGACTAAAATCATGTTCCCTGCTTGCATTTATTCCCCTGTTGATCATCGTGAATGCTACAGAACTGATTGCAGATAATTATCGCGCTTTTGGATGGTCCTCCAATTATCGTATATATAATTTGTACCTGTTGTTATCTGCACCCTTCTTTTTCTACTTAGCAGGCAAAATGTTATTTTTAACCAGGAAGGAAGCGATCGTCTTTTATATAGTTTGTGTTTTATGTATGGTGCTCATGTGTATAAACTACGGATTTATTCAGGGACCCGTACAATTCAATTCCTATTCTCTGGGTTTGGTGGATATTATGATCATCGTTTTTTCCAGCCTTTGCCTTGTGCGTCTGACGGTGTTTGACCAGGAGGAACTGAATTTTATGAGGGAACCTTATTTCTGGATCAATTCCCTGAATTTACTTTCCGGTCTGATTACATTGGTGGTACTCGGTCTTCAGTCTTATATCCTGATCAACAAAATTGAAATTGCCAATAAAACTTTATATCATGCTATTTTACCAGCCGTAAACGCGATTGTGTACGGAGGATATAGTTACGCATTTACTTTATGCAGGACGCAAAGAGCCAGGTCATCTTCACTATTATAGCAGTTATTGTTATTCTGCTTTTCCTGGGCGTGCTGTTTCTTGTCATGCTGTTTTATTATAACAATAAAAAAGGACAAATGAGCAAAGAACAACAACTCATGCGCGCCGCGTACGATAAACAATTACTGGAATCCAAACTGGAGATACAGGAGCAGACGTTTGATATGATCAGCCAGGAAATTCACGACAATGTCGGCCAGATCCTAAGCCTCGCCAAAGTGCAGCTGAGTATTATGGAGCAGAAACAGTCTGTGGAAGGTGAATTGCTGACGAATGTGAAAGAAAGTATCAGTCTGGCGATGACAGAACTACGGGATATCGCCAAAAGTCTGAGCAGTGAACGATTACAAAAGCTGAGTCTGCAGGATAGTATTTCGCAGGAGATACGCCGGATAAACCGCAGCGGTCTGATCAAAATAAGTTCGGATGTGGACGGCGCAGAAAAAAATATTCCGGACCAGCATAAGCTCATCGCCTTTCGCATTGTGCAGGAAGGTTTACAAAATATCATCAAACACGCCGGCGCTTCCGACGTAAGAGTTTCAATCAGGTATCTGGATGAATGCATGTTTATTTCAATTTTTGACAATGGTGTCGGGTTTAATCCTGAAGCTGAATTAAAAAAACGCGAAGGTCTTGGTCTTCAGAATATACTTCGCAGGGCAACATTGGTTGGAGGCAAAGCAGATATCATGAGTAAGCCGGGTGAAGGAACCACACTTCAAATCCAAATGGCCTATGCATAAAAGCTGAAGGCGTAAAGCGTAAAGCTTAATGCATAATAAAAGATTCGGGAACATGATTATCCGGGAGTAAAATCAAGGTTAGATCTTAAATGAAATCGAGAGAATGACTGATCGGAAATAAAATCAATGTCAGATCTGAAAGATAATCGAGAGAATGACTGATCGGAAATAAAATCAATGTTAAATCCGAAACAATATCGAAGGCACGTTTAACTGGAATAAAATGAATTACCGATATGAAACAATATCGGAGGCACGATCGAACCGGAATAAAATGAATTACCGATATGAAATAAAATAGACGGAATGATTGACTGAGAATGAAATCAATAACCGATCTGAATCAAAATAGAGGGATGACTGAACTGAAATATATTGCGTTGGTAGATGATCATACGATGTTCCGAAAGGGCCTTTCGGTATTGATCGATTTATTTCCCCGGTACAAAGTATTAATGGATGTGAGTAATGGCCGCGAATTCATAGATCAACTGGATCCCGATCATTTGCCCGATATCGTTTTATTGGATATTCATATGCCGGTCATGGACGGTTATGCGACGGCCGCCTGGCTGCATGCGAACCATCCCTCTATACGTGTGCTGGCGTTGAGTACCATGGATAATGATGCAACGATTATTAAAATGATCCACCATGGAGCCCGGGGCTATATACTCAAAGATGCCGACCCGAAGGAACTGCAGGTGGCATTTGAAGAAATTATTGCCAAAGGATATTATTATAATGAAATGATGACACGGAAAGTAATACAGTCGATTCATTATACCGGATCAGATGCTGCAAACGCATTTCCTCATATCACGGACCGGGAAATGGAATTTCTGAAACATGCCTGCAGCGAAAAAAACTATCAGCAGATTGCCAGTGAAATGTTCGTTAGTGAACGTACGGTTGACGGGTACCGGGAATCACTCTTTAAAAAATTCAACGTCTCCAATCGTGTCGGGCTGGTTCTTTATGCTATCAAGAATCAGCTGGTACAATTGTAAGCGGGAATCAGGAGGCTTGAGACTTCCTGCTCCCTGCCTCCTGCCTCCTGCCTCCTGCCTCCTGCCTCCTGCCTCCAGCCTCCCGCCTCCCGCCTCCCGCAACCATCATCGAAATATCTTACCTTAGAAATGTGCAATTTGATCCCGAAAATAAGATTGTCAAATTATGTGCAGACGGCATGGCGGCCGAGGGGCTGGGCCATGAGGACGAAGCGATGGATTTATTCACGAGAGCCTGGAATGAATCCTCCACTGATTTCGAAAAATTTACCTCTGCTCATTTCGTAGCCAGACATCAGAAGACGATTACCGAAAAACTGATATGGGATGAAACGGCGCTTGACCATGCGTTAAAAATAAGCGATGGATCTTTGAATAATTCCCTGCCCTCGCTTCTTTTAAATATCGGAAAATGTCATGAGGATCTGAATAACTTCGAACGGGCGCGCGCTTATTATCTCAGAGCACACTCGTATATAAATTTCCTTCCGGATGACGGATATGGTAAAATGATCAAGTCCGGTATCGCTGCAGGAATAACACGAATGAACCAATAAATTTTAAAATCCTCTGTAAACAAACACAACATGAAACGCAGGGACTTTGTAAAAAACATTTCCATCGCCGGTGCAGGCATTTCTCTTTTTAATCCATCGCCTCTCTTTGCCCGGGCAGTAGAAACAAAGGTTCGCCTGGGCATTATCGGAACAGGACTCCGGGGGCAAAATCATCTGTGGAATGCACTGCAGCGATCCGATGTGGATGTCGTAGCCATCTGCGATGTGGATGAACGTAGTTTGCAAGCCGCCCGGGAGCTGGTCACAAAATCCGGCAGGCCGATGCCAAAAATATTTACAGGCGATCCCCATGCCTATAGAAAACTGCTGGCAGAAAAAGACCTGCAGGCGATCCTGATCGCAACACCATGGGAATGGCATACGCCCATGATCCTGGATGGCATTTCTGCGGGCATCAAATATATTGGAACAGAAGTGGTATTGGGTATTACGCTGCAGGATCACTGGAACGTCGTGAATGCTGCTGCTGCAAGTGGTGCAAACGTTATGATGATGGAAAATGTTTGTTATCGCCGTGATGTGATGGCCATTTTGCAAATGGTCAGGCAGGGACTTTTTGGAGAACTCATACACATGCAGTGCGGATATCAGCATGATTTGCGGGGTGTAAAGTTCAATGATGGCAAAACACCCTATGACAGTGGGGCGGAATTCGGAGAAAAGGCGTTTTCAGAAGCGCGCTGGCGCACCAATCATAGTGTGCATCGTAACGGTGATCTATATCCGACGCACGGCATCGGCCCGGTTGCCGAAATGCTGAATATCAACTATGGGAATCGTTTCGTTTCATTGAGTTCCTTTTCATCCAAATCGCGCGGATTACATGAATATATCGTGAAGAAAGGAGGACCAGGACACCCCAATGCGAAAGTAGAATTCAAACTCGGTGATGTGGTCACTACACAGATTCGATGTGCCAATGGAGAAACCATATTCCTGCAGCATGATACGAATCTTCCCCGTCCCTATTCACTGGGCTTTCGCGTGCAGGGCACTCGTGGAATCTGGATGGATGTGAACCAGTCATTATATTTAGAAGATGTCAGCCCAAAAGCACATACCTGGGAACTGGCTCAGCCTTACCTGGATAAATATGATCATCCCGACTGGCAGCGATGGGGAAAGGAAGCAGAAAACGCCGGTCACGGTGGTATGGACTTTTTTGTTCTCCAGGCATTTATTGAATCGGCCAAACAACAAACCACTACGCCCATGGATGTTTATGACGCCGCTGCATGGAGCTCCATCACACCGCTCAGTGAAATGAGTATTGAACTGGGAAATCAAACGGTTGAAATGCCCGATTTTACCAGCGGACAGTGGATGTTTAGAGTGAATAAATTTTGAATGCCGCATGTGCGGGATTAAAACTTATTGACTGCGTAAAGCGTAAAGCGAATTGACAATTAACAATTGACAATTGACAATTACTACCTGATCCTGAACTTCATCGTGACCCCATAATTATACGGATCGCCCAACCGGGAAGCTCCGAAATCATAAGCATAGGCAATATATTTTGCATTGGTCATATTACGCATCCATACGGAAATACTAAAGAAAGAATAGGATATGCCAACACTGGTATTCAGCATTTGATAAGAAGTCTGCAACTGGCTATTTGACAAATCAAAATACTGTTTGCCGAAATAGTACCACTCTCCTCTGATGAATCCGTTCACACCAATCAGCTTCGGCAAAGCGCCGGAATATTCCAGTACAAGCATCGATGTCATATCGGGTGTAAACAATTGACGTTTGCCATCCAGGTCGACCTCATCCCCGTTGGAAGAGAGTTTCCCGCTGGTATATTTCGCATCAGTGTATCCGAAATGATAAGTCATCTGCAGACCCTTTACAATCAGCCCTTCCAGTTCTGCTTCAAATCCTTTGCTTGTCAGTCCGCCTGCATTTTTTATGATCGTGATCGCATCCGGCAATATCAGCGTAGGAACCTGCACATCCTTCACAGTATTATAAAAAACGGCGAGGTTTGCATGGAACCGGCTTGCAAAATAATTTCCCTTCCATCCAAGTTCATAGTTATTACTGAATTCCGGTTTGTACGGATACAGAGGCGGCTGGGACGGATCACTGGACAACTGCGTCAGTCCGCCGGTTCGATATCCCTGCCGGTAACTGGCATATATATGCGCATTTTCGCCTGCACGATATGACAGTGAAAGCATCGGTGTCAGTGCATGATAGGAAGTATAACCCGTTTCCTCTGCCTGTATAATAAACCCTGCCGAACTATCGGGTACATACATTCCGGATACTGTCGACCTGGAATGTTGATAATCGTATCGTAATCCGCCGGCCACACCGAATTTTTTTGACAAAGCGTATTCTACCTGTCCATAAAATGCGAGACCCTTATTCTCCATTTTGGTGGTGTTGACTATTGTATAATTACTGTCGGGCGATCCGGCCAGAGAAGCATCAGCGCCAAAATGAACACCCTGCTTATTCGGTGCTGTTTGTATGAATAAATAAGATCCGATGGCCCATTTCAGTGGTGAGACGGAAGCTGCGGGAGAAGACAGACGCAGCTCTTCTGTCCAGGCGTCTACCTTATTCCAGGGTTTGCCATAATCATTTACAATGCTGATAATATCCAGGGGCGAAAAATCTCCGTCGACAGGGTTTTTATAATACCGGTAATTCGACTGATAAGCAGTCAGGGATGTAAAATCCATTTTTTCTCCTGTATAGCGGATCTGCAATGAAGTATTCAAACTATTATCCACCATCTGTCCGATGGCATTCTGATCAAGATGATAGGGATTTGAAAGAGCCATTTCAGTGGTCGGTGACAATGCAAAAGCACCATAGTTCCGGTTCCAGAGATTTTTCATATTCAGTGCGAAGGACCATTTCGGATTCAACAGGTATTTCAACGAAATATTATCTGCCGTGCGATGTTGCCTGTCAAAATTACTGTAGTTGAAATCATTGATATAATAACCATCCGAAGCCTCGTATAAAACGGCAGCACCGAGGTATAATTTTCCTTTGATGATGGGGGTGCTGAAATTGAATGAATAGCGTTCCAATCCATAATTTCCTGAACTGAGTTCAAAAGATGAACGCACCTGATCATCCGGCTGCTTGGTAAAAATATTGATCACACCACCCATGGCATTGCGTCCGTATAATGTACCCTGCGGACCTTTCAGCACATCGATATGATCGATATCAAACAACTGCGGTATGTAGGTGTCCAACGTAAACTGCGGCACTCCGTCAATATAGGTCACCACCGCGGGATCATAGGAAGTGGACGTGATGCCGCGAATAGAAATAACATTTCGTCCGTCGCCGGGATTCGCAGAATACAGATTCGACACAATTCCTTTAAGGTCCGAACTTGCCCAGAGTCTGTAAGCCTGGACATCGCGCGATGAAAGCGCCGTTATACTGACGGGAACATTTTGAATATTCGACTCCTGTTTTTCCGCCGTAACTACTACGGCATCCAATTGCTTTACCGAAGGAGACAATCTGATAATCAGCGAATCTGTACCCAGTGGAATTTTAATTTTTTTTTCAACCCGCGCAAAACCAACGGATGAAATTTCTGCGGAATACACACCAGCCGGTAATACGGGAAATTGAAACAGTCCGTAGTCGTTGCTCGCAACAGACACTTCAGTATTGAGCAGATGAATCGTCGCGCCACTCACCGGTTTTCCTTTTTCATCTCTGATGGCTCCGGAATATTTTGTTTGGGCAGGGGAAATAAAATGGCAGAAAATTAGGAATACGATTGTAATAAAGGACTTCATTTATTTGTCGTTGACCGATGACCGATGACCGATGACCGTTTTATTATTTAGAGAATGGAGCCTGTCTTTACGACTTTGGCTTTACGCTTTCGGCTTTAGGCTTTAAGCTTAAGATGTACTGTATAATCTGATTCAAATCTTTTTGCGCCAGATCAGGATGTGCCGACATGGCCACATCTCCCCAGACTCCTCCTCCACCCTTTACAATTTTCTGACTCAGATAAACTTTTGCATTTTTATCATGAGCATATTTTTCCGCTACGCGCACAAACGACGGACCGATGGAAGCACCGTCTTCTTTATGACAACTCTTACAGTCCATGATCTGTGTTAATGCGTAGCCGGTGGCATAGGGACCGTGTGCGGAAGCTGACGTATCAGCTGTTGGCACAGGAGCTGATACCTCTGTTGACGGGTTCTCATGATAATCTATACGCGAAAGTCCGGCATCGGGATTCTTCTGAAACCAGGCGGTTCCATATTCCAGCAGATATAATTTTCCATCTGGTCCGGCCTCTATATCAATACAATTGTGCAAAACCATATGCGGCATGAACGGTTCCATTTGTTCAAAGTCACCATTGGGCTGCATCGTTACAAGCTTTATCCATCCCCGGATCCAGTCGTAAATAAAAAGCTTACCATTATAATACTGCGGATAACGGGTCGTTGCCGGATACATATCCGTATAATAAACGGGACCTGCCATCGCATTTCTGCCACCTGTACCCAATTCCGGAAATTCCGGTGAAACGGCATATGGATACCAGATAAATGCCGGTTGCGCCGGTGGCAGATCCGTAATTCCGGTATTATTGGAAGAAAGGTTTTCCGGTTTGGCCGGATCAAAAGAATTTCCTGAAACACCGGTCAGATAATTATACTGCCGGTAAGCATAATTATTTCCTACAAAAAACGGCCAGCCAAAGTATCCCGCCCTGCGGGCCTGATTCACTTCATCATAACCACGCGGACCACGGGTTGCAAAACTATCAGCCGCGGCATCCGGCCCCACTTCTCCCCAATACAGATAACTATTTTTCTGATCTACAGAAATTCGATAAGGGTTTCTGTTTCCCATTACGTAAATCTCCGGTCTGGTTTTCGGAGTACCCGGCGCAAATAAATTACCGGACGGAATTTCATAACTGCCATCTGCATGCACACGAATTCGAATGATTTTACCCCGCAGGTCATTGCTGTTACCGGATGACCGTTCGGCATCATATTGCCAATGACCCGGAGCACTATTCAACGGAGCAAAACCATGATTCACGTAAGACTGACGCGGCTCATCGAAAGGTGTTGAATTATCCCCTGCCGAAAAATATAAAAGACTGTCCGGACCGAATGCAATGGAACCTCCCGTATGACAGCAGATTTCGCGTTGTGTTTTAACTTCCAATATTACTTTTTCGGAAGAATTTATTATCGTGTCATTTTCTAAGCTAAAGCGTGACAAACGGTTCACCGCACTATCGGCGGGACTATAATAAATATATACCCAATGATTTTTGCCGAAATCCGGATCCTTGGAAAGACCCAGCATTCCTTCCTCCACATTGACGCCCTTTACTTTGGCTTTAAAATATACATTCAAAAAACCAGCCTGCTTTACCGTTCCCGTCGACTGCTTATATAATATGATTTCTCCACGACGCTGTAACACCAAAATATCCAGATTCGGAAGAATGGTCATTTCAGTCGGTTCAAAAAAATGATCCTGTACCAATAATTGTTTTGTGAAATGATTTTCAGAAGGTGGATAGGGAGTGGTCGCTTTGCTATAATCAAGCGGTTCAAAATGACCGATGGCATATTCTATTTCATTCAGCATGTTTTTTAAGAAAGACTCATCCTGTACATTTTTTGACGTCACACTGTCGCAGCTATACGATGCCCGGCCGTTTTCATATTTCTGGTGAATAAAAGAAGTGCAGGAATCACCGGTAGATCCGATCATCCGCCCGTACCAACGCCAGTTAAATGTTTCTGCATTGGGGTGTATGCCCGCGTATCCTCCGCCGGCCTGCAGGAATCTTTCCAGGGCAATCCTTTCCAGATAACCAAGGCGCAGACCGGAGCGATTCAAAAACATAACGGCAGCGTAATTTGACAGGGAATCATCGGTAAACATCGTGCTCGTATCTGTCACATTGATTGAAAATCCATTCATCTCTCCGAGATGCAGGATGGCCTGTGCGATCGCGGTCGCCTCGGGACCAGTAGTCGTGTTGGTATAAATCAATACCCGGGGAATGCCGGTTCTTTTTTGTCTGCAGGAAATGGAGAGTAGAACGTAAAAAACAAAAAACAGCAAATAACCTTTCTTCATTGATGGCAGTTGTTAAGCCGCAAACTTAAGTATTAAGCGCTAAATACAAGTATGGAAGTATGGAAGAATGGAAGTATGGAAGTGTTTTTTACAATTCATTACCACTTCTTAAAGATAAAAAATACGGCGGCAACGAGGAAGCCAAACCCAACCAGATGGTTCCAGGCCAGTTTTTCTTCCTTAAAAAAAATCAGGGTAAAAGCCATAAATACAATCAGCGTAATAGCTTCCTGTATGGTTTTTAACTGAACCAGCGTATAGGGTCCGCCATCTTCTCTAAAACCGGCTCGGTTGGCGGGAACCTGGAATAGATATTCGAAAAAAGCAAGTCCCCAGCTGATCAGAATAATGGTAAAAAGGCCCATGTTTTTCCCCCACGAAAATTCTTTGAATTTCAGATGGCCGTACCAGGCGAACGTCATGAATGTATTAGAGATGAGTAGAAAAATAATCGTTTTTAATCCCCGCATATCCTGATTAGATTTTATTAATTATTTTTTTACGCCGAACGCTTAACGCGTAACGCCCAACGCGTAACGCCTAACGCGTCAACGCTTAACGCTAACGCCCAACGCGTAAAGCGTCAACGCGTAACGCTTTTTTTAGTGGTGTTGACCCTGTAAAATTTTTTTAGAATCAACTGGCAAATATTTTATGGGTTCGCCGGCGCCAGTAGTTTCAGCACGCTGATGCTTTTCTCAATGCTTTCCCATGGATCCTTTGGCATATCATGCTCGACAAAATAGAATTTCAAACCGGCGGTTTCTGAAGCGGCGAATATTCTTTTAAAATCTATTGTACCACTGCCCACCGGAAGAATATTCTGGTATCCGTTATCCAGATCTTTTACATGCCATAGCGGAAATCTTCCTGGATTCTGAGTAAATAATTCAACCGGATCCTTTCCGCCTTTGATTGACCAGGCCAGATCCAGTTCCATTTTCACATTTGTTTCTGTAAGAAACAGGCTGTATGGAACCTTCCCTTCCACTTCATGAAATTCTGCATCATGATTATGATAGGCAAATCGCAGACCCGCTTTTTTACAAGCTTCATCTGTTTTATTTAAAACTTTGATGGAAGATTTGATGTCATCCATCGAATTAATAGGTGTATTGGCGCAGACAAGATATTCCACACCCCCTTCGGCTGCTTCATCAACCAGCGCCTGCATATTATCCCGCAGGTTCCGGACTTTTCCGATATCGATCGGTTTCCCGTCTGCGCCCAGGGGCATTTTCACACCGGGGGGCAATTTGAAAGGTGCGCCTAATACATGATGCGATTTCCATGTAAGCCCCATGTTTTTAATCAATACTGCGAACTCCTTTGCCGTATAACCGTAATAACCTCCTTTTTTACTGAATGCAGATTCTATTTCAACGTAACCGATTTTTGCGATACGTTTTAAAGTACCCTCCACATCGGCATCGATCACATCAAAAAATGTAAACAGTTGTATTCCGGGAGGTGGATAAGAGGGAACAAAAAATGATTTTGCAAAAGACGGGATCGCTATGGTTGCGGCAGCGAGGCCAGCACTGTTTCGGATGAAATTTCTTCTGTTTGACATGTTGTTCTTTTTTGTTGACGGTTGACGGTTGACGGTTGGCGGCCTGCCCGCGAAATGCGGGCGGTTGGCGGCCTGCCCCGCGAAATGCGGCGGTTGGCGGTTGGCGGCCTGCCCCGTGGAATGCGGGGTTTACAGTTGATCCCGTACATGCGGAGGTCGTTGCTTTACGCTTTGCGCTTTACGCTTTACGCTTACTTAACTCCCTTCGCCGGATTCCATGATTTTTGCAGCTTTCTGATAAATACGATTTGTCCGGTATGATAGGCATTATGCGTACTGATATGTCCGATGATCTCGTACCATTTTTCAAGTTTTGCTTCATCCGCTGCTTCAATCGCATTCTCCCAGGCTGTCAAAATACTATCGGCCTTCTTAACTGTCATCGGCCAGGATTCTTTTGTTGCCGGAGAAAAAGTTTCATTGTTATTTCCGTTAAACTTTTGCGCAGGCTCACCCAGGAATTTCGATAGATTTTCCTGATTCCAGAAAATAATATGATTGGCAAGTTCCGCGATTGAATGATCCGCACCTTTTGGCTTCCAATTGGCCTGTTCGGCAGTTATCCCTTCAATGGCCACATTCAGCGGCGCAAACCACTCTTCTTTATTATGGGTGGTTTTCAGTTGGTTTAATAACACTTGTTTCAATGTTAATGATTGTGCTGTAAGAGATTTAGTTGTAATCGTCAATGCGCAGAACAATATAAAACTTACAATGTTCTTTCCCATAAAAAAAGCTTGAATGGTTTTGAATATTTAAAGGTACTCATAAAGCGTAAAGCGTAAAGCGCAAAGCATAAAGCTTTACGGTCATCGGTCATCGATTAATAATCAACGATTATCCGCCAACCATCAACCGCCAACCGTCAACCCCGCATTTCGCGGGGCAGGCCGCCAACCGCCAACCGTCAACCGCCAACCATCAACCCCGCATTTCGCGGGGCAGGCCGCCAACCGTCAACCGTCAACCATCAACCCCGCATTCCGCGGAGCAGGCCGCCAACCGCCAACCATCAACCGCTCAACCGCCAACCGTCAACCGCCAAGCCGTCAACCGTCAACCGTCAACCGTCAACCGTCAACCATCAACCGCCTTCTCCGCAATAGACTTGCCCGCAATAAACCCACTCGTCCAGGCATGCTGGAAATTAAAACCGCCGGTCACGGCATCCACATCCAATAATTCGCCGGCGAAGTATAATCCCGGCCTGATGCGGCTTTCCATAGTATGATGGTTGATTTCCGACAAACGAATGCCTCCCGCCGTCACAAATTCTTCCTTGAAAGTTGTTTTACCTTCTACAGAAAATGACTGATTGGTGAGCAGCTGGATCAGTTTATTTTGTATGGCACCCGGCAAATCGGCCCAATGAATATCTTTTATTCCTGCCTGTTCCAATAACCATTCCCAAAGCCGCTGCGGCAGCCCGAATGAATTTTTTTGCCTGATTTTTTTTCCTCCGGAAGATTCTCTCGTCATCTGCATTTCATCGCGGACAGATTGGTCGGAACGATCGCCGAGCCAGTTTACCCGGATCTCAAACCGGTAATCTTTTTCTTTTAATAATCTGGCACCCCAGGCCGATAATTTCAGAATAGCCGGACCGCTCATACCCCAGTGTGTTATCAGTAATGGGCCCCGCTCCTTCAGGGATTCACCGGCAATTTTTACCTGCGCGTCCGGAACAGAAACACCCATCAGCGTATTTATGGAATGGCCGGGCATATTAAATGTAAACAGTGAAGGCACCGGCGCTTCAATGGTATGTCCGCTCTGAAGAATCCATTCAAACATCGAAGATTTTGGATATCCACCGCAGGCAAGGCAGATAAAATCGGCATGTATTATTAATTCATTACTGAAGTGCAGGCTGAAGGAATTTGATTCCGATACAAAATCTATATTTTTAATCTCATGGTGCAAACGGATTTCTACCTGGTATTGATTTGCTTCCTGTAAAAGACAATCGATCACGGACTGCGACGAATTACTTTGCGGGAACATTCTGCCGTCTTCTTCCGTTTTCAGAGGCAGCTTTCTTTCTTCAAACCATTGAATGGTATCCGTCGTAAAGAATTGATGAAAGGTTTTTTTTACAAACTGGGCGCCCCGCGGATATTTTCTTACCATATCCGGAATCGAAAAGCAGGCATGCGTTACATTACAGCGTCCGCCTCCACTGACCTTTACTTTTGATAAAAGTTTTCCGGTTTTTTCTACCAGAATTACTTTTAACTGCGGATTTAAACGTGCAGCCGTTACTGCACAGAAAAATCCCGCTGCTCCCCCGCCTGCTACGACCAAAGTTTTTTGCATTCAATAAATTCTCGAAGCGAAGATGATGATTTTTACATGAAATGTAAAGCTCGTTGCGAAGACCGCACTTTTACGTTCAATTAAATTCCTGCCGAAGATGGCGCTTTTATATTAAATAATTTCCTGGTTTCGAATATAATGCTTCACAAAAACTGAAAATCCCTCCGGGAACGGAGGGATTTTTCGATCTAAACCAAAAGACTAGTGCTAAATATTTCAGAAATCAGTTTTATTATTTTTTGGTAAGGCAAATCTGTGCCAGCCATTACCGCCTTCTGTAGTCAGCGCGATGGTTTCATCAGCATTTTTTAACCGGATATAGTAGAAAACGCCTTCGTCTGTGGTAATCTGAAAAAGTTCAGATACCCAGTAGTTGGAATAACGTTTTTTAATATCCCTGCTGAGATCAGCTGGCAGACTGCTGGTCAGCATGTGATGCACGACT
This sequence comes from uncultured Bacteroidota bacterium, assembly GCA_963759335.1. Lineage (GTDB taxonomy): Bacteria > Bacteroidota > Bacteroidia > Chitinophagales > Chitinophagaceae > Puia. The sequence continues at coordinate 15,045 of CAVWYU010000009.1, read as the reverse complement.
CCAATCAGGTTTCCCTGAAAATCATAATATGCGAACTGTGTTTCATTGTCCATCATAAATGTGGCCGTTACATAATTACTTGTAGAGGCCCAGCTCACATCTGATGCTTTACCGAAATCATTTTGAAAAGCAGCTACTGCGCGATCATTGATACTGTCAGGTTTTGCGAATGCTGTGCTGATTACAGCCAGCCCGATTGCGATTGAGAGAATTATCTTTTTCATTTTTAAATGTTTTATAAGTTGTTGGTTAATGTCTGTTAGATAAGACGCAGGTTTTTCGAACATGTTGCAGCGCTGTAAAAAAACATTTTAAAAAAATCTGTGTCGCTTCTGACAAGTATTATGCAACGCCATGCCAAAACATTAAAACGCTGTAAATCAATAAACACGCTGTTTATGAGCCATAATGACTGTACGGAACCGAACAGTTACCGCCTTATAAACAAACAGAATGAAATGTTAAAGGCCATTTTAAGCGTAAGGCGCAAAGCGTAAAGCATTCAATGTGACGGGCTGAAAAAATAAAAATTTGACAGCAAGAATTGAAAGTTAAACATTGATTGTATCGATATCGTGTATTGCTGATAGTTATATAGACTGAAAGCGGGCATTGCAAAAAATTTAGTTGCATCTATCCCTTCTTCCTGCATCAAACCTCACGACTCAACTCAAAAGGCTTTACGCTTTACGCTTTGTGCTTTACGCTTAAATCGTATCTTTATACTTTAAACGAAGTAATATGTCACTTATCCCAAATAAGAAAAACAAAAAAGACAACCGCCCGGGCGGAGGTGGAATTGGTAATACAAAACCAAATCAGCAAAATCAAAAAGTAAAGGTTAATACGAAGGGACTTTCAAGGAACACGAAACTTACCGGTGGTTCACAGCGCGGATCCTGATAATGATTAGTTATTAATTATTAGTTATTAACTATCAGAAAGGGCGTTTAGCTTTAAGCGTTAGGCTTTGAGCGTTAAGCCTGGATCCCATCCTTTCTCATACTCCCTGCTCCATAACTTCATGGCTTCTTCATCCTGCAGGATATGACCGTTTTTGTCATCGCAGTTGAGTGCACGTCCGGTTCTTTGTGATATGTTGGCGAGATGGCAAAGCAACACGGATTTTTGCGCTTCGTTGACGGGTGAATTTAATTTGGCTTCTCCCCGGATACTATTTACAAAATTTTCAAAGTGGTAGAAGTCGAGATTGCCGGTAGCGCTTACCGGATTCGCCGGATCAGCAGCCATCTCCCCTTTTACCTGTTTCACTATTTTATTATTCGTATCATAAATAGCGTAATCTGCGGCTCCCAGATTCACGAGCGTGCCTTTATCTCCATAGATGATAAATCCCCTGCCTGATCCTTCTACAGGGAATTTATTACAGCTCCTGCCCTCCCAGGTGATGGCTTTTTTTGTTCCGAACTCGAAGGAGGCAATTTGTGTATCCGGTGTCTGCCAGTCATCCTGAAAAGCATATCGTCCGCCGGAAGAAACCACCCGGGTTGGAAAATCAACGCCCAGGAACCAGCGGCAGCAATCGATTTCATGAGTACCGTTATTACAGGCTTCTCCCGTTCCCCAGTTCCAGAACCAATGCCAGTTATAGTGAATCAGATTATTTTTATATTCTCTTCTCGGCGCAGGTCCCTGCCAGAGTTCGTAATCGAGTGTTGCGGGAACCGGCACGACGACGCCTTTGCCAATCGATTTTCGGTCATTGGCATACCATGCTTTTCCCAGATAAGGTTCTCCGATCGCACCGCCACGAACTTCTTTGACTGCTTCGATCAGTGTGGGCATGGACCTCCGCTGATTGCCCATCTGGATAAGTTTACCATAACGGCTCATGGCCTGCACCAGCATTTCACCTTCCGCAGGATTGTGTCCGCAGGGTTTTTCAACGTATACATTTTTTCCATGGGATACACCCAGGATTGCCGCCGGTGTATGCCAGTGATCCGGTGCAGCAATCAGCAGTCCGTCGAAATCATTTTTCTTTACAAGCTCCCGGATATCTTTTACGAGAATAGGTTTTCGTGAAGCGCTTTTCAAAGCATCAAAACCATTTTTGATGGCACCGTCTTCCACGTCACAGATATAAGCGATCTCCACATTGGGTAATTGTGCATAGGACTTTGCGAGGTAAGATCCGCGGCTGTTTACACCCATCACGGCCAGTATCACTTTATTCGAAGGTGCGGCCTTGCCGAAAATGGGGAAATTCAATATCTGAATACTCGCAGCGGTCGCCAGCGTCCCGTTTTTTATAAAGTCTCTTCTTTTCATACTAAAAAATTAAAAAACTGCACTTCCAGACTTCCAGTCTTCCATACTTCCATACTTGTTATTCCAGTGTTCTAATCTTAATACTCCGATAGCTCACCTCGTTCCCGTGATCCTGCAACAGAATATGACCCTCCTTTGCTTCCCCGAAATCAGGCCATATTTTAAATTTACTAACGGCCACCAATGCCCGAAAAGCCGGTGATCCCCTTTCGTATTCCAATACTTTTACACCATTCAGATAATGTTCCACGTGATTATTAGGATAAACAATCACACGGCCCGTATTCCATTGACCCACGGCATGAATAAATCTTTTCTGTTTGGCGGCCGGTATCAGGTCATATAATGAGGCCAGCGTTCGGTCGCCATTGATTCCGAGTTTGGCATCGGGATGTAATGAATCATCCAGTACCTGATATTCCAGTCCGATCGCTGAACCCGTATTATTTTCTTTCAGGGTCACAAAATATTTTACGCCGCTGTTGGCGCCCGGTGTGAGTCTGAAATCAAACGACAGATCAAAGGCTTTGTATTGATCCAGCGTTACGATATCACCTCCGTTACCACCTTCCTTTCCTTCCGTATTTAGCACGGTAATCATTCCATCCTCGATCTTCCAGTCTTTTTCCGGAAAACCATCCTTGTATGCACCGCGCCAGCCCCTGGAGTCATCACCGTCAAATAAAAGTTTCCAGCCGCCCTGCGTTTCATATTCCGTCAGAAAATTCGGAACCGTATTCATAACATAAATTCCCTTTGGAAAATCATGTTCAAATTTGGATATGGATTTGATGCGAATGTTCCGGAAATAAACTCTTTGCCCTGCAAATGCGGGATTTGAAACAGCATGTACCTGCAGCGCGATAAATCCATGATAGTCGGTCATATCGACCAGATAAGCCGCAGGAACGTTATTGATCCATGTGCGTGTTTCATTTCCGATACATTCAATTCTGACTTTATTAAAATCTTTCAAATGGAATGCAGATTGTGCTTTCGGATTCAAAGACATCGGATAAAGCCAGTCCCTGCGCGCTTCATCATAAATACCACCGGTCCAGCGACGTGCAGAAGGATCCAGTTCATACTGGTATCCATACACACGCCCGGCACCGTTATTACCGGCTTTATCAAAATGACTCCTGAACTGAATTCCGGAATTGAATGAAGTATCATCCATCATCACTTCCATTTCCAGGGCAAAGTCACCATATTCTGCCTCCGTACATAAAAAACTATTGGGAGAGTTGGGCGCCGAAACACCCATGATGGTTCCGCGAAATGGCTGAAAGGTGGCCTTCCCGGTCATTTGTTTCCATCCGGTCATCGTGGTTCCATCGAATAAAGGAGTCCAGTTTTTTTGGGCCTGGATATTTGTTACAGAAAAAATAAAAATCGAAATAACTGCCAGTCTGAATCTTTTCATATGTCAACAAATTATGTATTGTAAAGCGGGATGAAGTTAAACATTGAACACGATTTCAATCGTGATTTTCCCTTTTATTCATAAGCCATTCTGAATTTTTTCCTATAAATTGAAAGATGGTTCAGGAAACACTCTTATATGTTATTTCCCTGTTATTTGCAGTGATGCTGCTGGTAATTCTGGGACTGAAACTGAAGATTGCCTATCCCATTTTCCTGGTCATTGGCGGACTCCTCATCAGTCTGATTCCCGGAACACCCAGGGTAGGGATCAGTCCCGATTTAATTTTTCTGATTTTTCTTCCGCCCCTGCTCTACGAAGCGGCCTGGTACACCTCCTGGCCCAATTTCTGGAAGATGCGCCTGCCGATCATCTTACATGGTTTCGGACTGGTGATAGTTACTTCCGTGATCATCGCTTATCTCTCAGAAAAACTGATACCGCGTTTTACGTTACCGATCGGATTATTGCTGGGCGGTATTATTTCACCACCGGATGCGGTGGCTGCCAGTTCAGTACTGAAATATTTTAAGATTCCTAAGAAAGTAAAAACGGTTTTAGAAGGAGAAAGCCTGGTGAACGATGCAGCGAGTTTGACCGTTTTCCGGTTTGCCCTCGCTGCAGTTATATCGGGAACTTTTGTGGTGGAGAAGGCGGCTTCCGCATTTGTTATGGTGACGATCATGGGTATTTTTATCGGTCTGGTGCTGGCACAGATCATATTCTATATTCATAAATTATTTTCAACCACTACCGAGATAGCAACTGCGCTCACGCTGATCACGCCCTATATTATGTACCTGACTGCGGAACATTTTCATTATTCGGGCGTACTGGCTGTCGTGAGCGGCGGATTGTTTCTTTCGTCCCGGTCAAAAGAAATCCTGAATCATAAAGCCAGACTTCAATCTGCCGGCGTATGGCATACGGTGGCTTTTATTCTAAACGGACTCATTTTTATCCTGATCGGATTACAATTGCCCTCTATCATAAATGGTTTGAAATATTATAGCATTCAGGATGGAATACGGTACGGACTGGTTGTTTCGGCATTAATCATCATCATCCGCATGGTCTGGCTTTTTGCTACAACGTACATACCCATTTTCCTGAGCCGGAAATTCAGGGAAAGTCCTTTGCGCCCAAACTGGAAAGAAGTATTTCTGGTCGGCTGGGCCGGCATGCGGGGTGTTATTTCGCTGGCATCGGCACTGGCCATCCCGGTAACGCTGGCGGATGGCAAGGAATTTCCGGAGCGTGACCTGGTTTTATTTATCAGTTTTATGGTTATCCTCGTTACCCTGGTTTTTCAGGGCTTAAGCCTGCCGTGGATCATAAAGAAATTAAATCTCAGCGAGGACATCCGGGAAATACCGATGGATGTTCAGGCGCAACAGATACATCTGAAGCTGATGAAACTTTCGCTGGTCAGGCTTACAGATAAACACGCCGATCTGATACAATCCAATATGCTTGTCAGAACCCTTAAACAAAAATTCGAAAATGAGGTAGGATTTGCGAAGCTGAATATTGAGTCGCTGAAGATTACGGACGATGAAATACAGCAGGTAAAAGAATACAATCGGGTTCTGCTGGACATCCATGATTTCCAGCATAAAAAACTCTCCAGTCTGGGCATGCACACCCTGTATGACGAAGACGTGATCCGCCGCGAAGAATCACGCATTGATCTGGAACAGAATAAGATAGGGTGATTTTATTGATTAAAAGTAGAATCAAAACTGTCGGGCCATATCCGTGTTGTAATTCGTCAGAAATGTTACATTACAAATGATGAGAACCAGACATAAAGCGCAGTTTTAGCCGATGGCTCACTTTCAGCTGGAACTGCCAGCTAAACCTTAAGCTATAAAAAAAACTATTTTATTCTTTTATTTCCAGGCCAAAACAAGGGCATAACAGGGGGTTCACCAGGGGTAGGGCTTTGTAATTTTGCTGTTATTCACCAGGAGTTTGGCCCTTATTTTGTGGCTTATATCCGCGCATTTTTGAATTATTATATTAAATCCTAACCTATGGGAAAGTTATTAAAGGGCGCCAACGGGCCCTTTTCCGGCAAAGTCGGAACTGTCGTTGGTTATATGTGGGGAGACCTGGCGGTTATTCGGGCCCGGCCAAAAACAAGAAAAAAATCCTTCTCTGACAAGGAGCTGAATCAGCAGGCGAGGTTTGCCCTGATGAATCAATTTCTGATTCCCGCGAAAAATCTGCTCAATATCAGTTTCGCTCACCTTGCCTACCGGATGAACGGTTTCAACAAGGCATTTTCATACAACGTAAAAGCAGCCATCGCCGGTCAAAGTCCGGATCTGAGCATTGATTATCCCAGAGTGCTACTGAGCCGTGGTGATCTGACAAACGTGGAAGCAATGGCTGTAACCTCACCGTCCCCCACCACCCTGCAGTTCACGTGGAGGGATAACTCGGGAACGGGGAAAGCGCTAAAAACCGATCAGCTTTTCGTGGCTGTTTTCATTCCAGGAAAGAACTACTGGTTTTACAAATTGAATGTTGCGATGCGGCAAACCGGAAATTACTCACTGGATATAACGTCGTTGACAGAAGATATATCCGTTTTCTACGGAAAACCGCTGCACTCTTATGTTGGCTTTATTGCCGGGGATGGGAAAGATGCAAGCGACAGTATGTACACCGGGCTGGTGGAATTACAGCTGAACTGAGTGAGAATCAACAGTTTTCCACATATCAACATTCCCGGATAATTAATTTGTGCATAGCCCATTTTCCTCTATTTTTGCACGCTCAAAACAAGGGGTAAACGCCTTTTTTGAACCAGGCTCATTCATTGCAAAATGATGTGCAGATTCCGTAGCTCAGTTGGTAGAGCATTACACTTTTAATGTAGGGGTCCTGGGTTCGAGTCCCAGCGGGATCACATAAACAAGCCACTTTTAGTTGATAACCAATTAAGAGTGGTTTTTTAGTTTCAGGCAATAGTCATTAAACAGGTTTCAACAACTCCATTGCCTTCTCATCCGCGGGTTTTAACAGCAGTCGATGAGTAAATATCTTGTAAAAAGACACAATTAATAAATAGGAAATAATCAGCGTTGACATTGTCAGCATAATGGCGGGTACAATCTGATAAATAACCGACGATTTGTGTGATGCATATCGAAATGATGCAATCGTAAAAGCAACCATCGGAAAACTAACCGACCACCAGGTAACCCTGAACGGACAACATGCAGGGATCAGAAGAATTTTGCTTCCAAAAATCAGTAACAGGAATAAATCAAAGTAATAAAAAATGCTGGCCGTTATATCCTGCCCCCCTGTCAAAGATTCATATCCGGAAAAAGCCAGGGCGAAAGGCGCAATCATGATCAGGACAGTAGGCTTCAATGCCTCTGGTAATGGTCGCTGAAAAAGCAACCGTGAAATGACAATCGTGAAAATAATAATCGTAAAAAGTAAACCGATACTATAGAATAACAGGCAAATTTCATGAATGCCATAAACGGGCAGCTGGCTGCCAACTATCGGGACGTCCAAAGTTCCTACGATCGGTATAAACCATGCAGGATAGGCATTGCCGGGATCCTGCTGACGACTGAGCCATTTACTCAACACAAACCAGGCAAAAACAAACATCAATATTGCGCCGATTGCCCAGACAGTTATGGCGATCGTCTTACTATAGCTTAAAATGATACCGGGTATCAATAATAGAGAAATAATAAAAGTGCCGAAAAAGCTTACAGAAACCGGATGCTCAAATTCAGCCTTCACCAACAACGGATATTTCTGCCATTTAATGATGTATGCGATTGTAAGTACAACAAATAATATTAACCCAATGATACCTATCCCGGATTTAACGCCCGGCATAAAAGACCAGATCTTATCTGCCCATCCCCAGCAAAACGAAAGGCCGGTGATTCCCATAATCGCACCAAATAAACTTACCGGAAGAAATTCAAGAAAGCCTGGATTTTCTTTATCATTTTCCATAAACCCGTTTCATATAATGGCGAAAAAAGTCAAATTCGTTATTTGATTAAAACTACTTCTTTTGTCTTTGTATTGGTTAGAATAATATGCTGGTAAGCTTCGGCTCCTGTAGCATTCAATTCGTTGACCATGCCGGGCGATTGTCCTGCATACTTACCCTGACCGTCTGTCATAAAAGTATTTATTTCATATCCCGGCTTATAAGGTGAATTCTCAGAGCGGGTGAGCGATAAAGAGAAGGAAGTATTTGGTTCCAGTTTATTAAAAAATTGTTCAACCATATCGATGAGTCCAATGCTGCGAACGACTAATCGTCCTACCCCGTTGTTATTTAATAAAGCAGAAGACATATCAATAACCTGAGTAGCTGTGGTATCATTCAGAACAGAAAGATTTTTATACCCATCCGAATCAGCAGTCGCATTGTGAGCGTAAACAAGAGCCTGCGGACTTTGCCCTATCTGAATGGTTGCCACGACACGCATACTTTCAAGATCGATATGCTGCACCTGGTCGGCAAATTCCAATCCTACATACAACTGTTTTCCGTCCGGAGATGGCCAGATGCCATGGGGCGACGCGCCAACATTTACCGTGTCTGTCTGAAGAAAATGATCGGCGACATCAAAAATCCTTACCTTATTCTCGCCACCAACAGTAACATACATCATCAACCTGTTTTTTAAATATCCAAAACTTACGTGATTCGTAACAGGTCCGGTATTGATAACCCTGGCAACGGTCAGAGATTTTGTGTCGATTACCGTAACTTTTCCAACATCCTTATGCGTCAGCGCCACCCATTCTCCTTTCGGACTTGTGAAAATATTTGGAGAAAAAGGACTAAGGACCGGTATTCGTTTTATGATACTATAAGTTTTTGTATCAATGATATCGACCTCAGGCGTAAAACTGGAACACACATAAGCGATTCTTCCATCCGGAGAAAAACTAACCATCCCAGGTCCATCAGCAACGGGAATTCTTTTTATTTCGGACATTAAGGTCACATCAACAACGCTTATATAAGCCTCTCCCCGAACCGACACCCAAATTTGCTTGTTATCCGGAGTAAATGTTGGTTCATGGGGCGAGCGCCCTAAATAAATAGTTTTAAGAATATGGTTATCTTCTGTTGAAATCAGGGTGAGGCTGTTAGAGCCAATAGCTATCGCAGCCAGCAACTTTTTATCAGCGCTATATCTAAGTCCGTGAACAAGCGCCTGACCCCTATACAAGGGACTCAACACATTCGGATAAGGTTTTCCCAAATTTATTTCACCAATGAATTTATCCTGAGAAGGATCTATTACGGAAATAGTATTTGACACCTGATTGGCCGTGTAAACCCTGTCGTGTTGATCAGGCGACTGAGCCATGAGTTTCGCACAAATCATAACCCAGAAATAATAATAACACCGTACTTTTCATAACTCTATTTTATATATAATGACATTTGTTCTATTTCAACCTGTTCATCTGATATCAACAGATTAGCAAAAGATTTAATTTTGGGATCAGACGAATACAATAAGCAAATCTTCGCCATATCGATGGCGGCCTGGTGATGCGGAAGCATAATTTGCGAGAAACTAAAATCACAGTCTGAATTCGTATAATCCTTCATCATACTATCCATCATCCTGGTCATGGAACGTTTCATTAGCTCATTGTACTCTAACGGTAGGCCTGTTCGAGGCAACGAGTCTTTTTTCAGCCACAACAACATCATATTTATTTCGATATTCTGTTCCTGAAAAATACTTTTTGCTAACTGTATCATTTCAAAATTCTTCCCATTCCGTATTTCATAATCAGCCATTTCAATGGCACCCTGATGGTGAGCAACCATTTGACTTAAAAAATCGAATTCCGGTGAAATAGTTGAGGACTGACTTTCCATTTTGTCCATCATTCTATTCATGCAGGCCATATAAATGTCACCAGGCCGTAAACTGTCGGAGAGAATGACGATTCCGTTCCCGGCAAAAAGCGAGGATAAAGGAAAACACAATAATATTACTAAATCAAATCTGGTAACACGGATCATATTCGTTTTCATTGGTCAGGTTTTAACAAGTAGCATTTTATCATAATACTCTTTTTTTTCATATACCAGGAGGCCGGGCTGTTAAGTTAAGATTTGGGATTATATTTTCATTCAAGAGACGACATTTTTTCTTGCAACTCCACTTCCATCTCTGACCACAATAATAACAATAGCAATAATATTCAGTTAAGTACCTTTATAATAAAGCATCCTTATGATCGAATATTTATCTGAAACTCCGGAATCGGTAGTCGAAGATTCGACAGCTCACAATTTTCAAATATTGCTGATGACCGATAACGGTAATTATTTTTATTCCCCAAATGGCTTTGTAAAAGCCGGCGTACTCCCGATAGAAAATGCCTTTCTAAATAAAAAACGCCTGGTCGAAGTTTTTGAAAAAGCGGTGGAATTGGCGAAGAGAGATTTCAAAAACGGGAACATTCATATTGTTGCCATTCATTAAATGTCACTTCAGTTATACATTCGACAGGCTACGGAAGGAAGCAGAGGGAAAATATGAATCCTATACAGACATGGGACTGAATGAATGGATCAAAATGAAGATCGTAGTGCAGCATGCTCAGGCCAAACTTTACCTGAACGATAATCCCCATCCGGTACTGATTGTGAATGATCTGAAACCTGGCGCGGCCAACAGCAATGTCACCGTTACTGTCCAATCCGGGTCTCATGGATTGTTATTAGTGATACAAGCGGTTGCATTTGCTGTCACCGGCCATTTTTAAGTGCCTGACGACAGAGAAATGGATACATCATATTTTAAATAAAAAACATGTTACACACGACTCCCTTTCTGTTATTCAATGGAAATTGCGCTGAAGCGATGAACTTTTACCAATCTTGTTTTGGCGGCGATTTAACGCTTATTAAACTGCGCGATACACCGATGAAAGAACAATTTCCCGAGGAAAAGCACAACAGAATTATTTACGCCCACCTGAAAAATAATCAAATCGAATTCTCGGCTACCGACTGGATGGCTTCTCCCCGATTAGAACCCCTACAGGGAAATACGTTTAGTATTTATATGACCGGGGGAACATACGATGAGCTAAAAACGGTTTTTGATAAACTGGCCGTGGATGCGGACAAGGATAAAAGAACATTTATCGAACTGAACAATGCACCGATGGGAATTTATGGACAATTCACGGATAAATACAGGGTATCGTGGATTTTCAGAGGAGAAAAGTAATCATGTAATTTTCAGAGCATGGGTGCAAGTGACTTCAAATTTCTTAATGTATGATCCGACGGATTAATTGCAAAACAGGCATATGCTCGTGTTCGGTATTTTCATTCCAGAGTATCGCCGATTGCGCCTTCTGGGAAATATTATTCAGTTCGATAAATTTTATCGCCAGGTGCTGGCCGGACAAAGATGCTTTTGGCTCGATCGTAATGCCGAGACCCGCCTCCACGAGTTTCAATGCCGAGCTGACGGACGCTGTATGATGAACGGTATTTGGAAGGAACCCTGCATCCAGGCAAATCGATTCCACTGTATGAACATAATCACTACCATCAATACTGTGGGGTAGTATAAAATATTCATTTGAAAATGCAGAAAGTCCCCTGAATTTCTTTTTCAGCTGGGGATGATTTTGGGGAACCACCAGCACAAAAATGTCTTCGAAGTAAATTTCACTGCGCAGGTTCTCCGGGACGATCGGATTGGTTACAAAACCAATATCAAGTTTTTGGTTCACAAGATCCTTGTACTGATCGGTATTGTTCATTTCTCTCAGGATCGTTTTTATCCCCGGAAATTCGGTACGTATCTTTTTAATAATCTTTGGTAAAATCGTTTGAACGACAGAGTGGGTACATCCTATTCTGATCTCTCCCGCCTCACCGTTATGTATTTGCCTGGCCCGCTCAATGGCGTAATTCAGTTGATCAAGGGACTGTTCAGCCGCTCTTTTAAAATAAACACCCGCGCTGGTCAATGCAACGTTTCGTTTATTTCTTTTAAAGAGCTCAACTCCGATCGATTCTTCCAGCTGTCTGATCTGCCGGCTTAGTGCCGGCTGGGCCATTAAAACCTGACCGGATGCCTTTGTGAAATGCAGTGTTTCAGCGAGCGTAATAAAATTCTTAAGAGTCTGTGTATCCATTTATGTATTATTTGGTATGAATCGATACAAATTAAGTATTTATTGTTATTAATCATTTGAGTTTTCTTTGTTGTTAAATCATTCTGTATGAGGATTTTTTTTCGTGCCTGCCTGATCATCGTGGTCGTTCAGTTATATTTCACCGGACTGGCCGATGCCCAGTTAAAGAGCCTTCCGAGAGGTGGCAATAAGAAAGCATTTGTCGGCGAACAGATTGGTATCACAGATGTGGTTATTCATTATAGCCGGCCGGGTGTAAAAAAAAGAGAAGGTCATATATGGGGTGAACTCATTCCGGTTGGATTTAGCGAGTTGGGCTATGGAGCAAAAAAACCAGCGCCCTGGCGCGCGGGTGCCAATGAAAATACAACCATTGAATTTTCGACCGATGTAAAAATCGAAGGCAGGGATCTTCCTGCAGGCAGATATGGTTTTTTTGTGGCCTATGGTGCTGATGAATGCATATTGATCTTCTCTAAAAATTCAACTTCCTGGGGAAATTTTTTTTATGATCCCGCGGAGGACGCTTTGCGCGTTCAGGTAAAACCCGTCAAAACCGATAATAGTACGGAGTGGCTCAAATATGAATTTACAGATCAAACCCCGTCCAGTGCTGTCGTCCGGTTGCAATGGGAAAAGCTGATGGTCGCCTTTCGGGTAGATGTCGATGTAATAAAAACACAGATTGCCTCATATCGCAAAGAACTGCGGGGAGATAAAGCGCTCCCGGGAAACTGGCAGGCCTGGAATGAAGCTGCTGCTTATTGTGCGGCCAACAATACCAATCTGGAGGAAGGACTTGCATGGGCGGACAGCTCTACGAGTTACATCTTTGGTGGAACGGAAAGTTTTACCGCATGGCAAACCAAAGCGGCTATAATGGATAGCATGGGTCGCAAAGAGGAAGCTGCGGCTATTATGAAAAAAGCATTGCCTTATGGGAATCAACTCGAGATTTATATCTATGGCTTAAGCCTGATTACGGCGAAAGAGCCCAGGGAAGCTTTCGAAATTTTTAAAATAAACTATAGCAAAACGCCCAACACATTATTTACAAATATTGGCATGGCAAGTGGGTATTCGGCATTGGGCGATTTTAAAAATGCACTTGTATACGCGCAAAAAGCGTTGTTGCTTGCAAAAGGAGGAAACAAATTAATCATCGAAACGAATATCAAAGATCTGCAAAACGGAAAAGACATGAATGATTAATGATGTGATTACCGTTACCGAATTGGATTTCTCATGGGAACGAAAGTTCCAGCGTGGTCACTTGAGAATACGAAACCCGCTCTTGCAGCGGGTTTTTATTGCCGGGAAATGAAAATGTGTAAGGCCTCTTTTGAAAAGCCTTACACATTTATCACATGGATCTCTCACCGGCTAATATATCGTCAGTCCGGTAGTGGAGGCAGGTAAACCGGAAACGGAACCTGTACGTTCCAGGCCACCAAAAAATTTACGATGAAATTCTCCGATCGTTCCTGATTTTGCTGTCAGTGCGTACACATTATAATTGTTCTTTGCAACCACAATATCTGCAGGGCTGTTATCAGTTGAAGCCGCTGCTTTGTCAACCAGAAACAGATAACCTCCCGGTGCGATATAATAAGAGGAAATGGTATTACTGCCCGTATTACTTACAAACGCAAAGCGACCGTATTTTGTAGTTGCGAGCCAGCACGGCGCTCCCTGACTGTTGGGAATGGCACCGTTCACGGCGTGTGGAATGCCGTTCGCACCAATATGATAGGATGTTGCTGAACCAGCTCCGGCGGCTCCGCCAGCTGCATTCGTAACAACCAGGGCATCGTCTCTTCCAAAATCAAATCCGAATGGCGTTTGGCCTGTTGATGCAGTAAACAAACCCGAAGCAACTGAACCGTCAAATTTTACTTTATAGGAGCTCACCTTGTTGGTGGCTTTTTCCGTTACGATCAGCCAGTTTCCGTTTGGCGTAAAGGCGATCTGCGGAGCAACAACGGCCGTTCCACTCAGCGGTTTTGTAGATCCGTCGATATGCGTCATTGATCCGCCCGACCCGATACGAAATCCGTGAATATTATCAGAACCAAAGTTTAACACGTAAAGCAGATTTTCATGAATGCTGAGACTAACCGGCATAGTACCGTCGGAATTTTCCGTATGCTCCAGTGAAAGGGATCCGTCATTTCTCACTTTGAATGAAGAGACGGAATTACTTCCTGCATTCACAACAAACAGCCAGTCATGATCCGGGGAAAGTGTCAATGCGCCCTGGGATCCTAATCCTGCTCCGGTTCCGGCGCCACCGGAAGCAACAGAACCCTGAAGGGAAAGCGACCCGTCATCCCCGATCCGGTAAGTATACACCTGATTTGTACCAGCCTCGTTCGTTTCGGTATACAAAAAGTGTCCCTTCGGACTTTTTCGATTTTCAATAGAATTGGTCTCCGTTAATACTGCTTTACCGTCAGATGTTGTGGTCATCATCACTTCATCCGGATTGGCGCCATTTTCCGCTATCATATCCGCGGTGGATTGAATTGGCATCGCTGTTGTTGCAGATGTTTTTGCAGATTCTTTGTTACAGGATATGATTGCGGTCATCAGACACAAAGAGCTGCCTAACAAAATAAGATTGATCTTTTTCATTTGATAAATTTTGACAATAAATAATTATGGTATTTCTAATCCAGGTCGTACATCACCCAGGCTCCAATTTTCTGGATTTGCCCAATCTGCCTTTTCTTATAAAAGAGAATGCCCCCATGCCCTTCTGTTTCAACAATCGCTTCAGATTCATGACTCACATTTAAATGAAAGTTGAATCTACGCTGCATTTGATTGTTCGTTTTGTCACAGAATTGACAAGTCGCTATTTTCATTTAAAAAATTTTCCCCATGTGGATATTGTCTGTTTTCTGACAGATTTATTTTTGAAAATTGTTTATGATTTCTCTTTCTCCGATTTGCGGGCCTGTGTTTGCCTGGTTAAAAGAACCGAACAGGTGATAAAATTTACGAAAAGGAATAATTATTGGCGGGAAGTCATTTTTTATTTGACAATAGTTGTATCAGCCGGCAGATGGTGACAAAACAGTATCGCTGCCACTTTACTGATGGTTGCAAGCGTTTTTGATTTAGAGAAATTTCCAAAT
>CAVWYU010000008.1:0-100123 GCA_963759335.1 uncultured Bacteroidota bacterium | reverse complement strand
GTCAGAGATATTATCAATTCATTAAATATCGGGATCGCCATCGTAAATCCGTGAAATATCGCGACCATTTTTACGATCCCGCTATGTAAATCGTTGAGAAAAAAGAAATTAGGGTATGGCACATGCTTTGGAAAATAAAAGAGATACGATAAAATAAAATGTATGAAAGCTTCAATCAACGACTTCACCAAAAATGATAAAACCAACGCGCTGAAACCTGAAAATGCAATCACGATCCAGGCCGGAGAACCGGGAATAGCCGGTGAGGGTAGCCTTTTTCTTGAAGAGAATCTGTTGTTTTTTGTCCGGGAAGGTCGTTTTTCTTTTCGCTATGGCGAGTGAACTTATCTGGTGGGAAAGCATCAGTTTGCTCATTTTAAAAAGGATATTTTACTGGAGTACCGGTGTGAAGATCAGGATTCAGTATTCATCTGATTGTTTTTAAAAACTGATCTGGTACTTGAATTTACTAAGCTGGCCCAACTGGGCACCGTAGGAAGGGAAAGGCCGGAAATGGTAACGGTCAGAAACCCCAGTGCAAGGTTGCTGATGTATATCGAATCGCTGGAGCCTTATTTCCAGAATGAAAGCAGTATAACAACAGCCTGAAAATTACTGGAATTGTTGTTTTGCCTGAAGGCAAATGATCAGTCCATTTTAGAACAAGTACTGGACGTTCGGTACGCTATCGACCAAATATAACCAGCGTCGTGGAAGAGAACACGTCGAATTCTTGTCCCTGAGGCAACTCGCCCGTTTAGCCGGTAGGAGTGTATCCAGTTTCAGAAGAGATTTTCTTTCCACTGATAACAGTGCCACCTTCCCGGTGGATCCGTCTGAAAAGACTTGGAAAAGCACAGGAATTGCTGGTGAGTACAAATATGACTGTTACCAATATTTGTTATACGCTCGGCTTTGAGAGCATTGCTCATTTTTCGAGAATCTTTAAATCACATTTTGGATTTCCGCCATCGGAGTTGAGGATTAATGCATTGGTGGACAGCGGTCCCGTTTGTTTGTCTTTCTGTTTCCGTTTATTTTTCAAGGGATGATCTTCAAAACTAAAAAACAAGAGAATATGCTGCAGCCTTTACTAAATGAAACGCGTGATCATATTTTCGGATGGCGGTTTGCGCCGGTTGAACTCGTCCAATATGGCGACACGCTGCAGTGCCCGCATTGTGCGGCCGTTTATCCTGATATAAAGCGGCTACAGGAGATCATGGGTGACCTGCTGAAATTCGCTTTCAGGCACCATCCGCTTCCTCAGATTCACCCTTTGGCCCTGGACGCCGCTATTGCATGTGAAATGGCGGCATTGCAGGATAAATTCTGGCACATGCATGATATTATTTTCGAAAACCAGCAGTATTTTATCGCGGTCCGCCTTAACGCGATTCGCGGAGGAAATTGACATGGACACCTCATTATTTATAGATACCCGCGAGTATAAAAAAATGTCACAGAAGGTGATCAGCGATTTCGAGAGCGGTGTAAGAAGCGGGGTAAACAGTACGCCGACCTTTTTCATAAACGGCCTGAGATATAACGGGATGAATGACCTGGAAGGGCTAATGTCGGCATGCAGATATGCCATGATGATGCTTGAAGCGGAATTAAAACAACCGGTGCAGAATTAATGACAACGTTTATTGTGAAAAGGAAGCGGCGCTATATCGATTGATCTTTTGGTAGCGGGTAGGTAGGTTAACGGGCTGTAGAACGGCCCTTGACCTTTTTAGTTGCACGACCGGAAGCAAGCCAGGTGAGCCGGTGATCTGCCGTGTGTTATTTGAAAATTTATAAAAAACAAGAATATGAAAAATACAATGCAAGGCCTGGTATACGGAGGCCCCGGAAAAATAGAACTGAAAAGAAGTGCTAACGCCAACAATAGAAAAATCAACAGACGCCCTGGTAAAAATATTGAAGACCACCATCTGTGGAACGGATCTCGGCATTCTGCATGGTAAGACGCCTGACTGCAAACCGGGCACCACCCTTGGTCATGAGGGCGTTGGTGAAATAGAGTCGGTGGGTGATTCTGTAAGGAACTTTAAAAAAGGAGATCATGGATCATTTCCTGCATCACTTCCGATGGTTCCTGTGAGTATTGTAAAAAGCAAATGTATTCGCATCGAGAAGATGTGCCTGGATCCTGGGCCATCTCATCAATGGCACGCAGGCGGAATATGTACGGATACCACATGCGGATAATCGTCTTCATCATATTCCTGCAAACGCCGACGAGGAAGCACTGGTCATGCTGAGTGATATATTACCGACAGGTTATGAAATCGGTGTACTGAATGGGCGGGTGAAGCCGGGTGATACGATTGCCATCGTCGGAGCAGGTCCCGTTGGCATGTCGGCCCTGCTCACAGCACAGTTCTATTCACCGGCGAGAATTTTTATGATCGACGTGGATGAAAACCGGCTGGATCTTGCGAAAAAATTCGGCGCCACCGATACAATCAATTCAGTAAACGAAGATCCTGTAAAGAAAATCATGTCGGGAACAAAAGACGGGGTGGATGTAGCCATTGAGGCGGTTGGCTTTCCGGCTACTTTTGATATATGCCAGCATATTATCCGGCCCGGAGGACATCTTGCCAATATCGGTGTACATGGTAAGAGCGTTGATCTGCAATTGCAAAACCTGTGGATTCGTAATATCACCCTGACGACGGGCCTGGTTAATACGAACACAGCACCCATGCTTTTAAAAACAGTCATGTCAGGAAAAATAGATCCCAACAGGCTGATTACGCATCATTTTAAATTAAGTGAGATACTTCAGGCATATGAAGTGTTTGGTAACGCATCAAAAGAAAAAGCCATGAAGGTTATTATAGAGCCTTCATAATGGACTTGCGGAAAGGCTACTAGTTCTCAAATACGGAAAACCGGTTTCAATAACCGGTTTTCCGTATTGTTGGAGCATGTGATTAATTTAACCCCCCGTTTGGACTGTTGATTTAATTTCCATTCCATTTTATTTTGTTAACTGACATTGACCATTTTATTTTCACCGCTTGTCACAGCAGTTCTATTAGTTCCTTTCAGCGGATCCTGTTTTGTTTCCGGACCCCCGGAATAAAAGATCATTCTCAATACCTGATCGCTGGTTAAATAAGTAACCAGCCAATTATATAGCGTCTTGATTTTATTGTTGTAATTCACCAGAGAAATAAGATGTATAAAAAGCCAGCTCATCAGACCCGGAAGTCCGCCTAAATGAAGGCGGTGTTTGAAAAGATCAGCGACGGCCCATCTCCGGCCAATGATGGCCATATCGCCTCTGTCAAAATATTTGAATGGTTTCATTTTCTTATTCCTGGCTTTCAGCAATAAGTTTTTAGCCAGCCTTTTGCCCTGCTGAATCGCAGGCTGTGCGAGTTGCGGATGCCCATTGGGATAATTGCTATCGTCATTTTGAATACTGATGTCGCCAATAGCATAAATATTATTGTATCCCTTTACCTGGTTGAATGGATCGGTGATCATTCTGCCTCCCTTCCCAAGGCTGCTTTTAGCAATTCCTTCAAAAGTATTGGCCGTTACACCCACAGCCCATATAAGCGTTTTTGTTTCAATAATCTCCCCATTTGATAAATGCACCTCATCATCAGAATAATCGAGTGACCTGTGTGTTCAATTTTACCTTAATTCCCAAGCGTTTCAAGCTCTCTGATATGCTTCCTTATGAGACTTATCACTCATGGGGGCAAGCAGGTTGGGCGAGGCCTTCTATTAAATAGATCTGCAGCGTATCATTTTTCAATTCAGGATAGTCCCTGCCCAGTAAACACAGTTTGAATTCAGCGAGCATGCCTGCCAGCTCGACACCTGTAGGGCCACCACCGGCAATCACCATTGTCAGCAATTTTTTCCTGGTGAAAGGATCTTGTTCAACGGAAGCCTTTTCCATAGTTTCAATCAATCCATTGCCCATGGACAATGCATCGTCAATCGTTTTAATATAAAATGAATTTTGCCGGATCACTTCATTGCCGAAGAAATTCGTTTTGGATCCGGCTGCAAATACCAGGATATCATAATTTAATTCACCGCCATCACTTAAATACAACAAATTTTCATCCGTATCTATTCCTATAACCGTTGCCATTCTGAAAGCAATTTCCTCTGTTTTTAAAAATTTTTCTAAATGGATAACTAATGGCGGAAGGCTCGAGAAAACCTGTAGCGACCTGGTAAAGCAAAGGAGTAAAGTAGTTGTAATTATTTTTATCGACCAGGGTTACCTCATAATATTTATTTTTAAGTAAATGTCTGGCGAAATTGAGCCCCGCAAAACCTCCTCCAATAACGACAATATGTTTTCTGTTTGTGTTATTGTTTTCCATTTTTTTAAATATTTATTTTCATTGTTATGCGACCGATGGCTGACTCTGCTCCGGTTTAAATTGATTCCGATCCTAAAGCATACCACACAGATTCGTCTCTGTTTACCCCTTTGTACAAGGATAATTATTTTTTAATTGATAGACGGCCATTGCTTCTTGGTGAACGACTATAAAGTTCACGTTCAAATTCGGATAAGATTATCTTGAAAAGTTCAACTTTATATTCTACAAAATTCATGAGCACACTTTTCATTGAAACATTAAAGATTTGAACTAAATGACCAGATAAGAAGAATCTCTAAGAAGAATGAGCAGTTCTCTTATATTTTCCACAAAGGTCCTTGGTCCAAAAACCTATCTGGACGTCGGATACGGATGCGATCCATGGTGATGTGTTGACCCGGATATTATTTGCGGCTGAAACTAGTTTTAATGTCAGTACAAAAAAATAATTTCTGTTTTGAATGAAAAGATCAACAAACTTGAATAAAAAGAGAAAGCAGAAATTTATTTTAGACTGCACCTTTAAATCAGTTATCAAAGGCACGAAAACCGCAGGGACACCGGAACCATCAGTAATGATTGAGGCCATGATCTGAATCGTACCCTCTGAAAATGGAATATTTGGGTATGTGGTGCCAAAGTTTGGGTGGGCATGCAAAGAAAATTCAATTGGAGGCATGGGAGATAATAAAATAAATGCATAAAATGACTAAATGAAACGACGATTTAAAGATATGGAAATTCTTTGGAGCGTTCCGGTATTGGCACTCATTGCATTGATCATTTGTTTAATACCAGCGGCTCTGCTGGCTCAAAATAAGCGAGCAGATATGGAAACAAATAAGAAAAAGGTTCAGAAGGCTTTTGACAAATGGGCGAACGGTACGGGAAATTTCTTTGATTTGTTATCAGAGAATGTCGTCTGGACAATCCCTGGTACCAGTCCGATTTCTAAAACCTATACCGGTCGTAAAGAATTCATGGACGAAGTAATTGTTCCGCTAAACGACCGGCTTACTAAGAGAATAGTTCCCAAATTAAAGGGCCTTTACGCAGATGGGGATATGGTCATTGCGTTATGGGATGGTAAGGCAATGGCCAGAGACGGAGTTGCCTACAACAATACTTACTCCTGGTTTATGAGAATGAAGGAGGAAAAATTGTTGAAGTGGTGGCTTTTTTCGACACAATTGACCTGGCAGGTATTTGGAAGAGAGTGGAGGTTACCAGGGTAAAATAAGTCTATTAGAGTATTCCTGCCAGTCCGGGACGCTCCTTTGCAGTCACTTTATAACTAACATTCATGAATCAGTATAATACAGAAATTGAAGCTATTGTTGATATGCACAAACGGGGATTTTGTGATGATTTCCTGTTGTTTGGCCTTGATCTGTTGTGGGTACAGGAAGGCATATTCATTCGTTCCGGTGATTATAATCTGATCGATTGTCATACGTTCATCAAAAACGACAAAGGTAAACCGGGAATTATACTGTTCGGAGTGGAGGTAATTTCTTACAACGTAAAAGGTATACTGATCTATCATAACAAAGATTATACGCACAGGCCTCCCGCGATTATACAAAAGTTGGAACAGTTGAATATTGCCCATTCGAAAAAGTCCCTGTGAACGAATTAACAATGAATAATAAGGTTTTGCTGGTTACCGGATCCACCGATGGAATTGGTAAGCAAATAGCCATTGATCTGGCCCAATTGGGGGCAACAGTGCTTATTCATGCCCGGTCGTTCCAACGCGGTGAACCAGTTATTAAATCACTCAGGCGGGAGTTTCCGGGTGCAAATTTTGACCTGTTTGTCGCGAATTTAGAGGTGCAGCATGAAATTGAGCAGATGGCGAAAGCTATTCAGCAAAAATATGATTGTATGCACGCGTTAATCAATAATGCAGCCATATACATGGCCCAGAGATGTTTAAGTGCGGATGAAATAGAAAAAACATTTGCTGTAAACCACCTGGCCCCCTTTCTCCTGACCCATTTACTGCTGCCTTTATTAAAAAAGAAAAAAGGATCCCGCATTATCAACATCAGTTCTGACTTTCACTATGCCGCCCGTTTTGATTTACACAATCTGCAGGGCGAAAAAGAGTATAACAGTCTGAATGCATACAGGAATTCAAAACTGTGCAATATCCTGTTCACTTATGAACTTGCAGAAAGACTCAGAAATGACGATTTACAGGTGAATGCCCTTCACCCTGGTTTAGCAAATACTAAATTGTTTCGGCAGTTTACCCTGGATGGGGAACCCGCAAATCCAAAGGACGGTGCTGATACACCGGTGTTCCTTGCAAGTTCCGGTGAAGTCGATGGTATAACCGGAAGTTATTTTTCGTGCAGACTGCCTAAACGTTCATCGGGAACCTCTTATAAAAAAAAACTCCGGAAACAATTGTGGATCCGGAGCGAAAAACTTATCCAGGCTAAACAGCATGTAAGCTTTGTATGGTAAACATATTCTCTGTCATTATCATTTGAAACTTTAATTAGTAAGTCCAGCCAATAGGGTTTTGCTATTCAGCAATTTAAAAATTCGTCGCATTCTTCAGGTGAGTTTAATAGGATGTACCGGCCCCTTATAAACTGGACAGTTTTCTAAAGATAGTTTAGTAGTTGTTCATTTTCAAAAGGGTTCGGATTATAATTTTTCCATACGGTCTCCGGCGTCTTTCCGTCGAGTGACCAGTGCCTTCTTTTTTCGTTGTACCATTGTAATGCCGGTTGATCAAAAGTTGTGCGCGATGGATAGATTCAAATTCAAATCTTCGAATACCTCCTTTTGCAAAATGGAGTGTAGTGCTTAGATATAGGGATTGTTTTCGAGGTGGCTACACGCGAGAACTCCTGATAAACACCTTTTTCCTTCAGATATTCACGCACCGCATTTGCCAGTGGGACCAAATTCGGCGTTTACCCGGATATCACGGAAAGTCATATTTTTTTGTTCTTCCTCCATGCCAGCCCATTCCATCCAATTACTGCTCCCGGAAAACACGGTAATACCTGCTTTCATCAAGTAAACACACCGGATGCTGTAAATATTTTTCATCGTTCTCCTGCAACGCTGAAGTTTGCTCTGTCAAACGATAAAAAAATCAAAAATTTTTAAAATGAGCAAAGAAGATCTGATCGTATCGGACAAAAACGATGACGGCATCGACAGGGCCGGTTTTATAAAATGCATGGCCTGGGCAGGAACCGGGATTTTATGGATGATGAATGGTGGCATCATGAAGTCATTTGGCATGAGCCAGATGATCGACAAAACAACCGGAGGTTTAAAAAAAGGGTTGATTATTCCTCCATCCGATTTCAGTTTTGTCCAAATCAGCGACAGTCATGTCGGGTTTAACAAAGCCGCCAATCCGGACGTGATCGGAACGCTCCAGGCCGCGGTATCTAAAATAAATGGCATGCCTGAAGCGCCTTCTTTCGTTCTGCATACAGGCGATCTTTCGCATCTGGCCCAGGCTGATGAATTCGATACGCTGGACCAGGTGCTGAAGTCAGTAAAAACCGACAGGATATTTTATGTGCCGGGTGAGCACGATGTTTTAAATGGAGATAATAAACAATACCTCGCACGCTATGGAAAGGGAACAATCGGCGATGGATGGTATAGTTTCGATTCACATGGTGTGCACTTTGTTGCACTCGTGAATGTAGTCAATACTTCGGAGGGCGGACTCGGCGTACTGGGCAATGAACAACTCGAATGGCTGGAAAAGGATCTGAAACCATTATCGTCCAGCACACCGGTGGTCGTATTTGCACATATTCCGCTCTGGGCCGTTTATCCGCAGTGGGGTTGGGGTACGCGTGACAGCGCACAGGCTTTGTCATATTTGAAAAGATTTGGGTCAGTAACAGTCCTGAACGGACATATTCACCAGACCATGCAGAAAGTGGAAGGCAATATTACTTTTCATACGGCTACTTCAACAGCCTTTCCGCAACCGCAACCAGGCGCGGCACCGGCACCCGGACCCATGAAGGTACCTGCAGATCAATTACGCGGACTGCTCGGTCTCACCAGCGTGCACTACCAGGAACACGATCACACACTGGCTATTACTGACACACCGCTGATGAAAACAGCTGAAACAGCTCCACAATAAAAGACATGAAAATGAGTCGCAAGCTAATAGTGGTATCTGCACTCAGCCTGACCGTTATCGGTTCAGTCGCTGCGATACAACCGGAAAAAAAACCTGAATCAGCATTTAAGAATCTGAAGGTGTTACCCAAAAATATCAGTCAGAAACAACTGTCCGCTATTATGGTAGATCAATTTCAGGACGAACTGGGTGTGTCCTGTAATTTCTGTCATTCAGAAAACAAAGAAACGCATAAGCCGGATTATGCCAGTGATGAAAAGCCGGAAAAACAAATCGCCCGCCTGATGATGCAGATGACAAATGGCATCAACAGAAAATATTTTAAAATACGGCATGCTATGACCGGCGATTCCGTCGGGATCGTCAGTTGCGGAACCTGCCATCAGGGAAAACCACGCCCGGAAAATTTTTAATCTGAATTTATGAGACGTCTTATTTTATTTCTTTCAGTCATTATTTCGGGTTTAGCCGCGAGGGCGCAATATAAACCAACGGACCAGGGATCAGTGATTCAGTTTAAAATCAAAAATCTGGGTTTTGGTGTGAACGGGTCTTTCAGTGGGCTGCAAGGGAATATTCAGTTCGATCCCGCTCATCCTGAACAGTGCCACTTTGATGTAAGTGTGGATGCGACAACTGTGAACACCGATAATTCAATGC
Organism: uncultured Bacteroidota bacterium; assembly: GCA_963759335.1. Lineage (GTDB taxonomy): Bacteria > Bacteroidota > Bacteroidia > Chitinophagales > Chitinophagaceae > Puia. Next base: position 90,952 of record CAVWYU010000008.1, on the reverse strand, counting down.
GTGATGAACATTTACGGAAAGACAATTACTTCGATGTGAAGACATATCCCCGCATTCGTTTTCAGTCGACGAAAATCGTGGCAGCAAATAAAGCAGATGCTTTTATAGTATCCGGTAAACTCACCATTAAAGGCACAACAAGGGAAATATCCTTTCCTTTTTCTGCAACAGCAAGTCAGACCGGTTATGTTTTTAAAGGAAGTTTCCGCATAAACAGGAAGGACTTTCAAATCGGCGGCAGCAGCACGATTTCAGATGAACTGGAACTGATGTTGAACATCACCGCAGAAAAATCCTGAATCGTATGTGTGAACATCAAATCGGCCTCCTGAAAACTTGTCGGGGTGTAAGCAATCAGAGCCGGCGGACATTTATTTCAAAAGCCTGTACCGGTTGTCTGCTGGTAGCCGGAAGTCTTTGGATTCCCCAAACCGCAGAACCGGAGCGGGGAGACATCAGGGCAGTCCTCTTTGACGGATTTGCTTTGTTCGATCCCCGCCCGGTATCTGTTTTGACAGAAGAAATATTTCCGGGCAAGGGGAAAGACATTACGGATCTCTGGCGAAACAGGCAATTGGAATATTGCTGGCTGAGACAGGCCGCGCAGCAGTATAAGAACTTCACGGAGACGACGCAGGATGCACTGTTTTTTGCAGTGAACAAAGCAGGTGTTTCATTGAGAGATGCTGACCGCGACAAACTGATGGATGCATATCAGAACATGGATCTATGGCCCGAAGTGCTAACCGTATTGCGGTTTCTGAAAGCGAAAGGCTACACAATAGGTATTCTTTCTAATATGACCAGGGCAATGCTGAATGCGAATATTTCACGCAATGGTTTAAAGGATTTTACGAACTCTGTAATAAGTACCGATCAGATAAAGTCTTACAAACCATCTCCGAAATCCTATCAGCTGGGACCCGATATTCTGCAGTTGAAAACATCTGAAATATTTTTCGTTGCTTCAGCCGGATGGGATGCGGCGGGTGCCTGTTGGTTTGGTTATCCAACCTTTTGGGTAAACCGCCTGAATGCACCGGCGGAGGAATTGAATGTCACTTTATCTGCCACAGATAATCGGCTGGGCGCTTTAATGCATTTATTGTAGAATATTTCTGTTGCTTCCTGTTCGCCCGCGACCTCTCATAGAAAACACGGAGAATCTGAATGGCTGCGCTATATATCATGGGTACCTGGCTTCGGACGACTCTTCCTTCATGCTGGGTGCCGAGCTGTTGCTGGATGGAGGTCTGCGGGACCTCTGATGTTCACAGCCGGGGAATGTTTCCAGGGAACAATTCTACAATTGATCAAAAAAAACCACCTGATTCTTGGGTGGTTTTTTTTTGATTTGTTGACTCATAGCAATTGGTATTGAGTAAGATGCCTTTTTCTGGTTGGTCAGGATAGCACTCCTTCTTTATAAATGTTATATTGAGTGTATCTAAAGGCCCAATCGATATGGAAGAGATTAAAATAGATTTGATCAATGGGTATGAACATTTAAAGGAGTTTTATTATCAAAATGGAAACGGTAGTATTTTTACTTGCAAAGACACAAAAACGCCCATATTTAAAGCATTAGTTAGCGTTCTTGTTTCCTTTATTCTTTACGGAATAACGCTGTCGTTTTCTAATGTCGGCTGGATTTTCCTGACAATTGTGGCATCTGTTGTTTCCGTCATCTGTATAATGGTTGTCATAAAACCCATCAGCCAATATCTAAAATGGAAGCATTCAGTGGAGATTCTGTTGAGCAAAGTGAAAAAATATGAAGTACAGCACCTGAAAGTAACTAACGACTATATTGAAATATCAAATTCAGATGAATCGGTTTTTGATAAGTGGAATTCAACGATTCATGCAACATTGAAGCCTGATTCTATTTATTTAAAAATAAATGAACACACCACTTATATATTTCCTGAAAAATCAATGAAGCCCGAAGAGTTTGTAAGCCTTACTACGTTCATCAGAACCAAAATAGAAAGTTAAGAGCAATGCTATTCCGATCTCAAACTCACACCCAGGATAAATTCACTGAACTAATTTAAAATGGTACGCAAGCGTGAAGCGTTTTTAATTGTTTTTTTAGCGGCATTTGGGGCTAAAAGAATTGAATGGAGTAATTCACTAGACGACAAATTATTGGGAACCCACGCCGTATTGCTGCTTCTTTTTTTTGTAATTTCATCTGCATTAAATAAATAGATATCAGCCATTCAATTGCCCGACTCCAGTTTAAACATTAAAAGTATGATTACTCAAAAAATTACACCCTATTTGTGGGTAGAGAAAGATGCCAAAGCTGTAGCAGATTACTACTTATCCATTTTTAAAGACGGTAAGCTGAAAGATTTTCGCAGGTTCGATAGTGACGAAAGTGGAAATGATGCAGGCATAGAAACAGCTGTAATTGAAATAGCAGGAATGGAGTTTAGTATATTAGCAGCAGGCCCGCTATTCAAATTTAATGAAGCAGTTTCTTTTGTTATCAATACAAAAGACCAGGCTGAAACGGATTATTATTGGGAAGCTCTTACAAAAAATGGTGGTGAGGAAGGCTCTTGTGGATGGTGTAAAGATAAATATGGATTATCATGGCAGGTTGTACCAATTGAATATTTCGATTTAATACATAGCGATGACCCAATAGTAAGGGAAAAAGCAATGAAGAACACATTAAAGCAGAAAAAATTGATACTTTCAGAACTCAAATGAACAGATATTATATTCCAAAAATAAAATATATCCTATATAGCCCATTGTATTATGAAGTAACCCGCCATCTCTGTGAGGATCGGTTACATAAGAAATATATCTTTTGTCGACAAATGCGATTAAAACAGAGAACGCTACCGTTTTTATAAGAAGAAAGAGAACTACGTTTCCATAAGTGTGTTTCATTGACTACTTGTCGTTCATAAGGGGTAAATTTATTCTAAATTAAAACGATCAGGACATATATAATAGTCATATTAATACTGGCAAACGGTTTCTGCTATGGACAGGGACCACGATTCCAACTTTACCTGACAAGGTCGTGCAGTGAGATAGAACATTTAGATACTTCTTATTACCTGATACCCGCCAATAATTTCGATACGGCATATTTCCCAAAGTCCGGAACAGTATATCTGCCTGATACAGGACATTACACAATTTATGCTAACCCGGGGCCCGTCTTACCCAATCCAGGAGTCGAAATCACGGACACAGGTCTCCAGGTCATGCGGTATAAAGAACCGACCATACAGCTATACGAAACCGGGGCAACGGACACACCACCCGTCTATATGAAATGTGACAGCGAAATAAATGGCTATCAGGAAGACTATTATGCTGATGGAGTCCTGAAGATGCGTGGAAATTTTAAAAACGGTAACCTAAAAGACAGCCTGGTCACATTTTATCCAAACGGCAACATGAAAAGGCAACTGGTTCGCTTACCCAAAATAATAATCCTAAAAGAATATGATAGCCTGGGTAACCTGTTCAGACTAATTAAGACGGAGAATATGTATTTGTATGATTCAGCAGAAAATGAGATCATACATTTTTTTGTCGAAGCGAATGATCAGGATGTGGAAAAATGCAGTCTATTCCTTGTTGGATATAACAGTGGCAAAATACTCGGGAACTGGAAAATCATAAACCATGATTTTAACAGAAAGGAGAATTTATACAGGAAAAGAAGATTTCGTGACTCTGTGCTGGATAAACTGGATTTATTTTATAAGGATAAAGGGAACAACATGTTTGTATTTTGGAAATAATAGAAAAAGTACGCGTTTTGCGTACTTTTTCCTGCAATTTTTAATATGCAACCACCCCAGCTTACATCACGAACTCTTCGGATATAATCTTGCCGGCACTAACCTTGTAAATACAGAGTTCCTTGTGATTCATACGCCCACGTCCTTTCATAGTTACATCTATGTGCATGGTCAGCGCGAAAGAATCGGTTGCGATCAGCGGATCAGAGATCTCAAATCCATGCTGCTGCTCTACCATTTCGTTCCATTTTTGCCCTTTGGCGAGAATCGCAGGGAGGCCTTTTGTTTCACGGGCAAATTCGGGACTTTCCATGGGCTCAATACTGACCGCATCGGAAGAAAATAGTTCTTTGAGTGCATGCTCGAACTGGCCCTGGTCGCAGAGTTCTTTCAGGCGAAGGGCGATTTGTTCTGTTGTCATAAAATAAGTTTAATGGTTAAAAGCTGATTGGTTTAAAAATGGACTGCTAAAATATATAGTATTATTTATACTAAAAAATTTAGTTTATTGTCATGGCATTTCAGGCAGCAGATAATTAGGTACATTCAGATATGATTCGGCCAAACAACCTTTTTAACACTCTGCTTCTTGCAACTATATTGATCTGCCTCTCCAGCCCGAAACTCAAAGGTCAATCAGCACCGTGGCAGAACACAATGCAACAGGTACCGGGCCGGATAGAATTTGAATTTTATGATGAAGGAGGAGAGAGGGTCGCCTATCATGATTCAGATTCGACCAACAACGGAAGCGGCAAACTCAATCCGCCCAACGGCACTTTTCTGAATGAATTCAGGATGAAGGAAGGGGTGGATATTTCCTATACAAAACCGCGCAATATTGATGACAACCCATTTAATAAAGTCCCGCGTGATATGGACAAACTCTATGTGGGGTGGACCAAACCGGGAGAATGGATAAATTATACGGTGAATGTAAACGAGACTGGCAGATACACCATGAGCTTATTATATACTTCCAATGGCGACGGAACCATTTCCTTTGATGTAGATGGCAGCGATGCGACAGGCCCACTGAAAATAAATTCGACCTATGATGCACGCGATACCCTTTCCTGGCGTCAATGGCATCACTGGAACAAGACAGATTCACTTGGTTCTGTCGCACTGAAAAAGGGGGTGCATGTACTCACCCTGCACATCATTACGAACGGAAATATGAATCTCGATTATATGGATATGACGACGGATTTGAAAAAATGAAACTTGCTGTCTCTCTTTGAAAATGTCCGTCCCGCGTTTGGAGGAAAATGATACTGAAAAGCGGGTATTTCAGGCTAAAATCAATTGGCATACTGCTTGCCTTATACTATATGGTTTTTCATAGGATATTGGATTTTAAAACGGGCTGCATTTTCATGCTGGCCTTTTTTTATGCCCTGTCAAAAAGAAAAACCCCTGTAGAAACAGAGGTCGTAACCAAAACTAACTGCTTATGAGAATTCAAAATTACATAGAGCAGTCCAACCTATTTTGTTAAAACAGGAGGAAAATGATGTCATTAACTATTAATTAATTGCCTCAGGCGATAGCCTCACCGCCGTTGAATCAATTAGTCAGCAAGACTGTAATCGAATTGATAAAAATGTTTTCCATCTTTTCGGATGATGTCCAATTTACCTGATATACTTGTTAGCTCCTCTGTTCCGGAATCAGGTACGACCGTTATGTTCAAAGATGGTTCACCCTTATGCATGATTGCATGATGTTGAAGGACAAATGAACCTTTCTTGCCTTGCAGAGTTCCCGTTACTCTCTCGATCGCTACATAACCGGCAGAATTCGGAACAGCGGTACCGGCGCTCAACATTTGTCCCTGACTGGTGCCGGACAGATCTCCTTTAAATTCTTTGTCTATCGTCATCCGCCCAAAAAGAGGAATATTTCTTTCTTCGGTCTGCGGTACAATTTTTACAATAAACTCACCTTCTGCGCGCATATTCATGATTTATAAATAATTAGAGAACCTGGAGGGGGAATTAAGCGCATCATTGACATGGCCTGTCATCTAAAACGTCACCCGCGCCTCCCTATCCGTTTTCGCTGATACTTTTATACCACCTCCATTTGTCGAGCCTCTCACCAGATCTTTTGATTTCGAACCGTTGAAATTCTGCATCCCGTCTACCGAAACCTCCTTGCCCTGCAGATCAAGATCAAGACCCTTGCCTTTGGGAAGATTCAGAGAGATGTCGCCGTTACCATTGTGCATTTCTATTTGGCCTGTTATACTAACGGCCGACAATGAAATATTACCATGGTCCGTAGAAGCATTCACGCTGGAGGACATGCCTTCCATATTAACATCCCCATGAGACGTAGATGCGGTCAGTTCACCTGCGAGGTCGTTGCAGGATACATTCCCGTGACTCGTTCCGGCTTGCACTTTTCCTTTCAGATTCCTTAGATCGATGTTTCCGTGGGAAGTGATCAGCTTGATCGTTCCTTCACAATTTTTGCCGGTAATATCGCCATGGGAGGTGCTCACATCAATCTCATTGTTGCAATTCGTAACGGAAACATTACCGTGAGAAGTTTCTCCTGTCAATTTTCCTTTTATGTTGGAAATGGTCAGATTTCCATGACTGGTTTCAACGTCCTGGCTGCCTTCAAATCCCGTCAGGTCAATATTGCCATGACTGGTCTTCAGAACATTCGACGCAGTCTTGGGAGCATAGATCACAAAAGAAATGCTCAGTCCGGTTTCATTCAAAAAAATTTCTTTTTTCTGACGCGCAGAGGCGTTGAGCACGTCACCGGAAAGCGAAATCTCCAGCGTATAGTCCTGATCCAGTTTTTTTTGAATCTCCTGTTTGCTCAATTCCTGGTTGCCATTGCTGGAATGAATATAAACTTCCACCCTTGTTTCTGAAGCAGGCACAGTGGATACGGAGATATTGCCGTGACTGGTACCCGCATTGATCTTTTTAGGAGATACATCCTTAAATGATTTAGTGGTATACAGATAGTCTGATTCAGAATGCTGGGCATGCAGGGCTAAGCAACTAACAGCAAGAATAAAAGCAAGGACAATGTTTTTCATGTTTATAAATTGTGTGATATAGAAAATACAATAAGAACGACAACTATTTGACTCGCTTGTTGCATGACGCTTAAATAAGTTTATTCTGTCCGCAATGATCTAACCGGACTCGCTACAGCTGCTTTGACTGCCTGAAAACTCACGGTAACAAAGGTGACAAATAAAGCGCCTGCACCGGCAGCGGCGAAGATCCACCATGAGAGATCAACGCGGTAATTATAATTCTGCAGCCAGCCATGCATGAAATACCAGGAAAGGGGAACGGCGATCAGAAAGGAAATGATAACCAACATCACAAAATCGCGGGAAAGCAGATTCCAGACATTGAAAACAGATGCTCCCAGCACTTTTCGTACACCGATTTCTTTTTTTCTCTGTTCAGCAACAAAGGACGTTAATCCAAAAAGGCCAAGACATGAAATGATCACTGCAAGAGATGCGAAAAAACCAGCCAGTCGCCCGATGCGTTCCTCATCGCCAAACTTTTTGGCATATTCCTCATCCACGAATTTGTATTCAAAAGGTTGTTCCGGATTGAATTTGCTGAATACGGGTTCTATCTTCTGTAATGCGGCAGTCGCGCTGACCGCCGGATTGAGTCGCAGGATTGTGACATTTCCCGGATAAGACAGGGTTGTGTAAATAGTGGGCCGCGCTTCATTATAGGGCGATTCAATCACCATATTTTTAACAATGCCCACCACCTTCAATGGCTTGCCCCACCAGCTCATGGTTTCGCCTACGGGGTGATTCAGATTCATATATTTTACGGCCGCTTCATTGAGTATAACCGCCGAGCTGTCTGTAAGAAAATCTCTGGAAAACCCGCGCCCTTCTTTGATTTGCCAGCCGATGGTTTTTCCAAAATCCAGCGATGCGCTGACCACCCCAAAATCGGTTGAGAGATTGGGATCCTTGCCCGGCCAGCTAAATCCGCTGGTACTGTTCCATATACCAGTGGTCGGACTTTCTGATTCGGAAATAGAAGATACCGCTCCGGTTCGAAGAAGTTCTTCTTTCAATGCATCAAAATGTGCATGTATGGAGGAGTCGCCGGTTGAAATGCTGATGAGGTTGGCGCGTGAATATCCTACGGGTCTGTTTTTGGCAAATTGTATTTGCCGGTAGATCACGAGCGTGCCGATGATCAGTGCAACGGATACGGTGAATTGAACAACCACCAGGATCCTGCGCGGCAGAGCGGCATAACGACCGGCTTTAAAGGTTCCCTTCAAAACTTTTACCGGACGGAATGAAGAAAGATAAAAGGCCGGGTAACTGCCGGCAATAAAGGAAGTAATAAAAATAAATGCAAGGCCGATCAGCCAAAACACAGGACTGTCCCACAGAATCGCCATTTTTTTATTGGAGACATAATTAAAAAAAGGCAGCGTGAACTGAGCCAGCAGAATGGCGAATAAAAAAGCAAGCGCTACTGTCAGAAATGATTCGCTCAGGAATTGAAAAATCAGTTGCCCGCGAAGAGACCCGATGGTTTTGCGGATACCAACCTCTCTTGCGCGTTTTTCGCTTTTTGCTGTACTCAGATTCATGAAATTAATACAGGCGAGCAGCAGTACAAATATTCCGATGATGCTGAACATATGTACATACTTGATGGCGCCACCGGTATTTACACCGTTTTTATATTCGGAATACAAATGCCATCTGTCCATCGGAATTAAAAACAATGCAGGCTTCTTTTTTTGCAACAGCGCATTCACTTTCTTCAGCTTAACGTCTTTAATTTTCGCTGACACATGATCGAATGTTGCGTTATCGTTTAGTTCAACAAATAATGAAGTAAAGTTCGGCCGCCAGGGATCTTCCATATCTTTTAGTTCGCCATTGGCTTTATACCAGAAATCCCAGGAGGAGATAAAATTTAAATCGGCCATGGTGGAGTTCTGCGGAAAATCTTCATAAACCCCGGCCACTTTTAATGGCGCCTGATGATCGATCCGGATCATCCGGTTGATCGGATTCTCTTTTCCAAAATAAGCATTGGCTGCTGTAGCTGACAACAACACGGAAGAAGGGTCATATAGGCTGGTTTGTTTGCCCTGAAGCATTTTAAGTGAAAACATTTCGGGCATTTCTTTTTCAAAATAACCCCCCGTTTCCCTGAATTTTTTATCGCCGATCACTACCAGATGACTTCCCCAGTTTACGGCCATCGCGATATGTTTAAAATCGCTGCCATACTGTGTACGAATTTCATTCGCAAGAGGATAGGGTACGCTCCACCAGGTCTGCACTTCGCCATTGTTGGTCACATTTTGAACAACCTGCGCAATGCGGCCATGGTTCTTAAAAGACTGATTGAATGAAAGTTCATCATGCAGCCACAGGCCGATCAGAATGGCTACGGTCATCCCGATGGACAATCCGGCGATATTTATGAAGGAATGCAGTTTGTCGTTAATCAGACTGCGCCAGGCTGTTTTAAAATAGTTTTTGAACATACATCACCTCGTTTTTTAAGACGTTAACCATGGCCAAGTTTCATACCAATCAGTTATTGTATTGATACTCAAAGTCTGATAAAGGAAAGTAAAAGGGTAAACGTTCAAAAACGAACAGTTTGAAACCGGAATGAACGCTTATAGATTTGGAAACGAATATCCCCCAAAAATCTCAGAAAGGCAGAACTGCGCTTTATGTACATAGTTCAATTAGAGCTCAATTAGATTTCTGACGGACACCAGCTGCAGATAAAACATTTTTTTCTCCGGCTACGTACTAAGGAATATAGGGTCTGCGTTACTCCCGACAGACCAGATGGGTAAACGATTAACACATAATATTATAACAGGCAACGACCCCCACCTTGGGTTGTGTCTTTATTATTCGCCACATTTTGACCTCAATATAGTGCGCCGGGCGTCTTCGCTTACGGGTGAACGAACCAAAAAGGACCCTGCCTTTAAAGGGTTTCGCCAAAGTATCAACAGGATGAAGCAAGCTTCTCCGATCGCGGCTTCATTGTACAAACTGGTACCCGAACAGGTAAAACAATATGCTCTCTACAGAACATTAACGGGCGAAGTGATCAAAATGCTGAAAGAAGGAAATGACGCTGCGGCGATTACTGAATCTCTGACGAAAAAATATATAACCCCGCTCCTGGATACTCCGAAAAAGTATTCCGAAAACAGTTCCGATGATCAACCGGTAACAAATGACCGCGTGAATGGCATGTCTGATTTTACTTCATATCCCCCTATACCTTCAGGAGTCAGGAAAATGCCAAGAACACGCCGCTCCCGTTTACTACAAAGAATAATGGAAGGTCAGCCAGCTGAACATTTTTCACCCGCCGGTTCAGATACCGGACAACAAACACACAGACATGATTCAGTATTTCCAAATATTGAATCGGACCTATCGAAGCGGCGAACAAAAACCACCAGCGACCTGATTTATCTTGGCCGACTGGCCGAATGTAAAAAACTCAAAATCTGGTTGCGGCCGATCGATCCTTCAGGTTCACGTTCAGCAATCCGGTGACCACTAACCGGTGTTCGCGTTGGATCCTCTTTTTTCTTTATCTTTTATCTGCATTTATCGACTTAAACAAATTGCAATCTTCCATGAAGGGTTTAATGATGGATTACCAGCTCACGGTTCCTGCTATCCTGAGAAGGGCGGAAACTTTTTTTGGGAGAAAGGAAATTGTGAGTTGTCAGCCCGACAAGAGCATACACAGGTACACATACAAAGACCTTGCACACAGAGTAAAGAAACTGGGTGCAGCGCTCTATCATGCAGGAGTTCGCGAAGGCGATCGGGTAGCCACACTTTGCTGGAATCACCACCAGCATCTGGAAAATTATTTTGCCATTCCATGTCTGGGAGCCATCATTCATCCGCTCAACGTCAGATTTAGTGCAGAGGATCTGAGTTATATCATGAATGAAGCGGAGGATAAATTCCTGATCGTAGATCAGGTGCTGTTAGCTGTGTTCGAAAAATTTAAATCGACCATACAGATTTCAGGAGTTATTGTCATTCCTCAGGGCAATGATCCCATTCCGGAAGAATATTTAAATTATGAAGATCTCCTGCAAAGCGGAGATGAAAGTCAATTTGAACCCTTTGCAGGCGATGAATATTCAGCCGCGTTTATGTGTTATACTTCAGGAACAACGGGAAAGCCAAAAGGCGTATTATATTCACACCGTTCGATCCTGCTTCATGCCATGTCTTCTCTGATGACCTCCACCGGCATCGGCATCACAGAACAGGATACCGTACTATCTATCGTACCGATGTTTCATGCGGGAGCCTGGGGACATCCTTACAATTGCACCCTGGTGGGAGCCAAACAGGTTTATCCGGGCCCGAACCTGGACACTGAAAATCTTCTCGGTCTTCTGGAATCTGAACATGTTACGGTCACCGGAGCTGTACCTACGGTGATCCGGGCAATTTTGCACAAGCTGGATGAGCATCCCGGGAAATACAAACTGGCTTTACGAACCATTATGATCGGAGGTTCGGCCATGCCCAGATTCCTGGTAAAATCATTTGACGAACGTTATGGCGTGAGGGTTCTTCATACATGGGGAATGACGGAAACTTCTCCGCTGGGAGTTACTTCTGTAATACATAGTGAATTGAAAAAAGCTTCCAAAGAAGAACAATATGATCATGCGATGAAACAGGGACAACCCATACCGCTGGTGGAAATCCGCGGAAGAAATGAATCCGGCCTGATTCCCTGGGATGGGATCACCATGGGCGAACTGGAAGTGCGCGGTCCCTTTATCGCCTCCTCTTATTATCAGGATACAAACGCACACACAAAATTTACTGCAGATGGTTGGTTAAAAACGGGCGACATAGTTACCATCGATGAAAATGGATTTATCGAAATCAGGGACCGGAGTAAAGACATGATTAAATCCGGTGGGGAATGGATCAGTTCGGTTGCACTGGAAAATGCACTCATGGGTCATCCTGCTGTACTGGAGGCTGCCGTAGTCGGCGTTCCGGATGCCAGGTGGATGGAACGGCCCCATGCATATCTGGTGCTCAAAGAAGGAAAGAAAATTTCAATTCAGGAGTTAAAAGAGCATTTGCAGGAAATGTTCCCGCGTTTCTGGATTCCTGAAGGATATTCTTTTATCGATGCCATTCCAAAAACCTCCGTGGGAAAGTTCCTAAAATCAGCACTGCGCGAAAAATACAATCAGGAATATCCTGCCATTAATCACTGATCGCCTGATACACCAGTTGCTTAAATTGTTTTTGAGCATCCGCCACATGCGGACCCCAGATTTGTTGGTGGAGTATCACAAACATATCCTCTTTGGGATCTACCCAATAGGTGGTGGAAAATATACCGCCCCAGGAATAGGTACCCGCCTGGCTCGGTCCCAGTCTGCTTCCTTCTTCCGTGATCAGGGAGAAATTGAATCCGAATTTATTTTCTGATGTTATGCCATATAGATTCACAAACAGATGGCCGATCTGATTGGTGGTCATCATTCGTATCGTATTGCGGGATAAAATCTGCACGCCGTTATAGGTCCCGTTGTTTAATAACATCTGCAGAAGAATCGCATAGTCATATACGGTAGATACCAATCCTCCGCCTCCTGAAAAATAATGGGTCTTGTGAAGTGGGTAGTTCATATCGAGAGCACCGAGTACGATCGGCTGTTTCTTAAAGGCGCCTGTAGAATCCTGCTGAAAAAAATTGACGAGTCTCGATGCTTTTTCTGGCGGCAGGTTGTAATAGGTGTCCTTCATACCCAACGGAATGAAAATACGTTTTGTAAAAAAATCTTCCAGGCCCATGCCGGACCATATTTCAATCAAATAGGCCAGTACATCGGCGTTTAATCCGTATTTCCATTTTTCGCCCGGCTGGAAGAAAAGTGGCAGACCACCCAGTGTATTCATTACATCGGATAGTTTTTGATTGGTGACGCCCACACCACCCGTGATGTGATATTTTGCATAGATCGCAATTTCTTCCGGAGTGCCAATGCCCGGATATCCCAGGCCCGACACGTGGGTAAGCAGATCACGGATCGTAACCGCGCGCTTCACCGGCACCGTGGTATAGGTAGTGTCTTTCGCATTATATGTTTCCAGCACCCGCTGATTGGCGAAGGCCGGTATGTATTTGGAAACCGCGTCATCCAATGAATATTTTCCTTCTTCCCAGAGTATCATTGCGGCTACCGTCGTAACGGCCTTGGTTTGCGAAGCGATCCGGAATATATCGGTCTTGTCAAGCGGTGCCTTCGTTTCGGGATCATTGTATCCGTATGATTTATAAAAAACGATCTTGCCTTTGCGCGCAATCAATGCCACCGAGCCATTCACCCATTTGTTTTTCACCCAGTCGTTCATACCGGAATCCAGACGCGTTAGGCGTTCAGCAGAGAATCCGCCGGAGGCCGGTGAGCCTTCAGTCAGCGTTTTTGGCTGGGATTTTACTTTTACCGCGCACACGATACAAGCACAGAACATGATCAGCCGGACATGGACAAACTTCATGGATTTTATTTTGATCATTGAATGTAATTAATCGAATCAGTTTCCGGTAAAACCGGAGCATTTTATTTTTTAAGTATCTTCCGGTTTCAGAAAAAACAAAATTATGAGGCTGCAAAATAAAGTCGCACTGGTAACGGGCGGGGCAAACGGGATCGGCCTGGCTACGGTGGAACGGTTCGCGAAAGAGGGAGCCAAAATTATTTTATGGGATCTGACGGATAAAGGAAACGAAATCGCGGAAGGTTTAAGAAAAGAGGGGAGGGAAATTCTCTTTCAAAAAGTTTCCGTTACCGAATTAGACAAGGTAAAGTCAGCTGTACAGGAGGCACACGCGCATTTTGGCCGCATCGATATTCTGATCAACAATGCAGGCATTACAAAAGACAGGACATTACTGAAGATGTCGGATGCGGAATGGGATGATGTGATTTCCGTAAACCTCACCGGTGTTTTTAACTGCACGCGGGAAGTGGCTCCCATCATGAAAGAACAAAATTATGGACGCATTGTATCGGCCTCTTCCAATGTGGCCATTCGGGGAAACTACGGACAAACCAATTATGTGGCAACAAAATCAGCCATCATTGGCATGACCAAGGTCTGGGCCATGGAACTCGGCCGTTTTGGTATAACCGTGAACTGTATCGCACCGGGATTTATTCATACTGCCATGACGGATATGATGCCGGAGGAAGTGCGGAAACAAAGTATTCCTCATATTCCACTGGGCAAATGGGGATATCCGGAAGATATTGCCAACGGATATCTTTACCTGGCATCGGACGAAGCATCGTTCGTGAGTGGGATTTGTCTGACGATCGATGGGGGAGCGGCGCGATGATAATACAAGTATGGAAGTATGGAAGTATGGAAGAATGGAAGTGTCAAAAGCGATCTGCTGATTAGCACCTATTCGGCTGTTCGCAATTTTTTCGCCGCTGCAAAGAACATCATGGCCGCTCCAAAAGCCATGATCAATAAAATGGAGAGGGCCCAGCGCAATGATTCAATGCCGAATTGCGGTTTGAGTGCGTCGCTGACAAGTCCTACAATCAGTGGCCCGAATCCCTGACCAAAAAAATTCAATACAAAAAACAAAACGGCGGAAGTCAGTGCGCGCATGGGTGCGGTTACCAGACTATGCGCAACTGCCAGGGACGGCCCCAGGTACATGCTTTGGAGAAAGGCAACGGCGCCCAGACAAAATAATGTAAGAGTCAAACTCTGCAGTAGAATGGTTCCTGCTATAAATAGCATGGACAGAAGCGCCCCATAAGCAGGTATGCTCAGATAGAACCGCCGGTCTTTTTTTCCAAAATGATCCGTCAGGTATCCACCGGCATATGTGCCTGCAGCGCCACCAAGACCATAAATCAAGCCAAGTGAAACGCCAATATCTACATTTTTCATTCCGTGTATTCTCGAGAGGAAAGACGGCGCCCAATTGAGCAGGCCATAAATACAGAAAACGTGAAGCGCTGTCGCGATGGCCAGGTACACAAATACCCGAAGGGAAAATAAAAATCTTAATACCGATCCAAACGTTGGGGCTTCACCGGATATCGTCGCCGTAGCATCGGTCGCTCCTTTGGCAGGTTCTTTAACAGTCGTATAAAACACCAATGAAAAAATCAAACCCGGTATGCCCAAAACAAAAAACGCCGTGCGCCATCCCAGATGCTGATTCAGGTAACCACCCATCAGGAATCCAATCAATACGCCAAAATAAATGCCGGTGGAATAAACCGATAGCGCTGTGGATCTTTTTTCCGGAGGAAAATAATCTGAAATCATGGCATGCGCCGGAGGACTTCCGCCGGCTTCACCAACACCCACTCCGATGCGCGCCAGCAGCAATTGTATGAAGTTCCTCGCAAGACCGGAAAAGGCTGTCATCAGGCTCCATATCGCGAGGGAAATGGTGACCACATTTCTCCGGTTCCCTTTATCGGCCATCCTGGCAATGGGAATGCCGAGTGTAACATAAAAGATGGCAAAGGTAAAACCGGATAACAAACCCAGCTGGGTATCTGATAAGTGCAGATCTTTTTTGATCGACTCCTGCAGAATCACCAGCACCTGCCGGTCAATAAAGTTGAACACATATACCAGTGTGAGCATACCCAGCACATAGTTCTGGTATAACCTGCCGCTTTTATTAATAGCCATCTTTTTTTACTTTAACTAAAGTGGTATCAGTCTCCAATGTCGGGACGGAATATTTTCCTGAATCAATCCTCGTCTTTGGAAATACTTTTTGTATGGAACTCCAGTCGCTTCTGCTCACTTTCGTTTGATAGAGATAAAGAGAGTGGAGTGATTGCAAATTCTTTAATTGCAAAACGCCTTGTGAGGTTACGGAAGTTCCAACCAGGTTCAGATATTGCAGATTCCGAAGTGACAGTAATGCGCGCAAGCCACCATCAGAGATAGAAGTGTGTTCTAAATTCAGGCGTGTAAGATTTTCCAGGAGTCCGATCGTTGTCAAACCACCATCACTAATATTTGTGTATCCAAGTTTCAGCCATATCAATTGTTTTTTTATGGCGGAGAGGAATTGGAGATCTTCATGATTGATCACCGTATCGGTAACAAAATTAGCCTGCAGGTAGTGACTGTTTTGAGCAACAGGCAACACGACAATGCCGCGCGCTTTCATTTTCTCAATAACGGCGGGATCAGCTTCTTCCACTTTTGCTAAAGGAATGTCCATCGCTTCCTTTTCAATAACAGTTGTCTTTTGCAGGGCAAACAACAGAGGAATTATTTTATCAGGCTGCGTTACTTCTTTCACTTTCCGGCTAAAACCCGCACCCTGGCTGATCCACCATTCCAGTAAGGCGATCTGATTTTCCGATGGCTGTGATTTTTCCTTGGGCGGCATATGATCTTCATTGTCGACGGGTAGCAGAAGCCTCTTTATCAGATCGCTTTCTTTTGCATTGCCGGCCACTATCACTTTACCATCCTTCCCTCCCTTCATCAGCAGAAGTGAATCATCCATGCGGAGTTTGCCCTTTTGTTTATTTTCTCCGTGACAGGAATAACATTTTGTCTGCAGGATGGGCCTCACTACATCGCTGTAGACAAATGCTTCCTGAACATTGGGAACTGGTTTAATCACCGCATTCGTGGCAGTATCTTTTCCAAATACATCTGCCAGAGGTTTTGTGAGGTAATCAGAGCCGTGCGTCAGAGAGCCACCCAGGTGACCCGTAACCAGTATGAGAGTTAATAGTATGAGAGTTAATAGTTTTTTGCTAACACCAAACTTGGAATTTAAAACTTTAGCATAGAGTAGAAGTGAAACGAATGCAACTGAGATACCCATCCACATATGCCAGCTGACAAGTGTTTTATCATAGTCATCGGTAGTTGACAAAATCCATCCTGTGATACAGGAGAGAAATGCAGCGATCACACCCATTAGTAATACAACCGGCACAACGGAAGCATAGGATCTGTAACTGGCACGACCGGACAGCCACTGTAAAAATAGTGCCGTCAGTAAAATACCAATCGGCAGATGTACCAGCAGAGGATGAAAATGTCCAAAAAATTCCAGGATGGATAGAAACACGTATGATGGTTTATGGCTGGTAGCGGTTTCTGATCTGTTGCATCATATAAACATTCACAGCCCATTGATCGGCCAGCGGCTGACGCGTATAGGGCAGGGTAGGCATATAATCCGGCGGACCGAATTCAGTTAATATGGTCAGTGTGTCTCCCTTTTGTTTTTTCATTTCCACTACTTTATCCCACCAGGCAAAATGTGCTTTCACCGCATGATCCCATTCGGGTGCGCGCGGATCATTCACCTGCGGCCCTTCAGCATGACCCACGCGCGCATGTATATGATCCACTCTCTGCAGACGCAAGGTTCACCGCTTCCGGTTGATCATCCAGCAGACTCTCATGCACATTGCACCAGTGTGATACATCAAACGTGATACGCAGCTCCGGAATCGTTTCCATATAATGTCTGGCCACGGGTGCCGCATAGAGCAGGCGGGAACGATGTGTTTCGTGACAGATTTTTATACCGGTAGATTTGGCCAAAGCAATGGTATGATCTATAAATGTTTTTCCCTGTTCATAGGTAAAATAATCCCTGCCCGAATGACAATTGATATACAGAGGCTTCCGGATCGTTTCCTTCGCAGCTGCATCAATCATCTGAATAAACTGATCCAGGTGTTTTTGATAGTTGCTGTCCGAACCGCCGCAAAGAAAACCAACGTCCAGTTCATATTTTTTCAATAACGAAAACAATTCATCCTGATCCTTTTTTTCAAGAGGCCACCAGATTTCTATTCCATCATAACCTTCCTTTTTAACTTTAGCACAATAGGCATCCAGGGTGCCGTTAAATCCCCAGTTGGTGGCCAGGATTTTCAATTTAAAATTATTATTCATGTTGGTATTTGGGAGAATGGATGAAGCTGAGGCAGTGGAGAACTGCACAGCGGCCGCTGCCGTTCCCATCGTTTGCAAAAAATTTCTACGTTTCAATTCAATATATAATTAAGAAGGAATATCGTATCCGTTAAATATAATTATGCGAGAATATCATCAATTACTTTCCCTCTCGTATCTGTTAACCTGAATGGCCGTCCCTGAAACTGATAAGTAAATTTTTCGTGATCAAATCCCAGCTGATTGAGAATGGTCGCCTGTATATCGAATGGTTCCACCTTTCCGCTGATGGTACTGTATCCGATCTCGTCCGTTTCACCATAACTGAATCCTTTCTTAATGCCTGCGCCCGCCATCCAGATAGTAAATGCCTCCGTATGATGATCTCTTCCCTTGAAGGGCATTTTTTTCCCTTCGCGGTTTTCCATCATCGGTGTGCGGCCAAATTCACCGCCCCATACCACAAGCGTTTCTTCCAGTAAACCACGCTGTTTCAGATCGAGAATCAACGCTGTGATGGATTTATCTACTTCCCTGCATTTATTGATAAAGCCGATATCAATCGCGAGGCTTGCATCGGAACCATGACTATCCCATCCCCAGTCGAATAACTGCACGAAGCGCACACCTTTCTCCACCAGTTTTCTGGCGAGCAACACATTATTTGCAAAACAGGCCTTACCGGGTTTCGTTCCATACATCTCATGAATATATTCCGGCTCATTATTAATGTTCATGACTTCAGGTGCAGCGATCTGCATCTTGTAAGCCATTTCATATTGCGAAATGCGGGATAAGATTTCAGGATCATGATAGTCCGCATATTCCTGTTGATTCACGTCGTTGATGGCATCGATGGAAGCTTTCCGAAGATCCCTGTTCATGCCATCCGGATCATTCATAAATAATACCGGAGCGCCTTCATTCCTGCATTGCACACCCTGATATACACTGGGTAAAAATCCGCTGCCCCATACGCTCTTACCGGCATCGGGTGTTTTACCCCCGCTGGTGAGTACAATAAATCCGGGCAGATTTTGATTCTCCGTTCCAAGCCCATAAGTTACCCATGATCCAAGACTCGGACGGCCCAGTCTGGGTGAACCCGTGTGCACCATCAGTTGCGCAGGTGCATGATTAAACTGATCGGTGGTGACGGCTTTCAGAAAACTCAATTCATCCACGATCGATGCAAGATGCGGCATGTGTTCGCTGACCCAGGCACGGCTCTCTCCATGCTGCGCAAATTTTGCCTGTGGACCGAGCATCTTCGGCACACCGCGTATGAATGCAAATCGTTTTCCTTCGAGCAATGATTTCGGACAATCCTGTCCGTCCATTTTCATCAGCTCGGGTTTGTAATCAAACAATTCCAGTTGCGAAGGCGCGCCAGCCATATGCAGATAGATGACCGATTTTGCTTTCCCCGGAAATGGCGGCAGTTTCGGAAGCAAAGGATGTGCGGGATCAAATGCTATTTCACTCGCGGAATTCTTATTGCCACAGCTGCCGAGAAAAGAACCCAAAGCCAGTGCACCCAGCCCCATTGCACTTTCTTTGATGAAGTGACGGCGTGTGTGCATATTGATCACGGCACGTTCCGCTTCACGGAGCAGGCGCTGGTTATGTAAATCTTTTTGAGTCATTCCTTTCTAATTTTTCGTCAGCACTTCATCCAGATTCAGCATGGCGTTAGCCACAACGATCAACGCAGCTGTTTCCGGTTTCGTGTCTCTGCCTTTTACGCCCACCATCTGACAGGTTTTGTCCGGATCATGTTTAAACTGATTCAATGCGATATTGTATAAATTCAACAGCACTGCTAAAGTTTTTTCATTCACTGCATGATAGGTCGCACGTTCATATCCATATTTAATCTGCTGCTGCACATCATTACCGGTATCCGTTTGCATCCGCCGCGCGAATTGTCTTGCCATATCAATATAAGCAGAATCATTCAATGTGGCGAGCGCCTGCAAAGGTGTGTTCGTGCGGATGCGCCGGACCGTGCACACTTCCCGGGACACGCCGTCAAATGTGATCATGGAAGGATAGGCGGATGAACGTTTCCAGTAGGTGTACAATGCGCGCCGGTATTGTTGTTTGCCCTTGCTCTGTTCCCAGTCCTTGCTATTCCATGGCGACAGCCAGATGCCCGCCGGCTGCCAGGGAAATACACTGGGTCCATACATGGAATCGCATAATTCGCCACTGATGCAAAGTGCCTGATCGCGAACCTGCTCGGCTGATAATCGGACCCTCGAACCGCGTGCATAATATCTGTTATACGGATCTTTTTGTAATAGCTCAGGTGTGATTTTAGAAGATTGCTGATACGTTGCGCTCATCACAATTTGACGAATGAGTTTTTTTACGCTCCACTGATATTCATTCATAAACTGATAACTCAGCCAGTCCAGCAGTTCGGGATGCGTGGGCAGAACACCCTGCGAGCCGAGGTCCTCCAGCGTTTCTGCAAGACCCGTTCCGAAGAGTTGCTCCCATACACGATTCACCATGGTTCTTGCCGTCAGCGGATTTTGTTTTGATGTCAGCCACATGGCTAAACCCAGCCTGTTATGCGGCGCATTTTCTGGAAGCGGATTTAACGAATGGGGAACATCCGGCTCTACCTTGTTTCCCTTTACCAGCCAGTTGCCTCTTTCAAAAACATAGGAGGTTCGGTGCATATCAGATGGATTGTCCATCATCACCGGCGTGGTCGGAACATGAGCGGAATATAATTTCTCGTATTGTTTTTTTGCTTCAGCATATCCGGGTTTGTCCTTACCCGGTAGTTCTTCGGTAAAATAAAACCAGTCGAAGAGCGCGCCGTTGTCTTCGGGCTTTTTTAAATTTTTATTGGTGTAAGTAAAATAGAGATCGTGAATGCCGGTTGGTTGACGGTTGACGGATGACGGTTGACGGACTTCGTCCCCCGTAGCCTTGGCGAAGGCAGATGACGGATGACGGACTTTGTCCCCCGTAGCCTTGGCGAAGTTGGCGGATTGACGATGAATATTTGTTGGGATTTTAATTTGCCTGATCGTCCAGCCTTTTGCTTTTTCCAGTGGCACTCTTGCGATCGTTTCTCCGGATGGCAGAATCCAAATGGATTTCCCAGATACCATGGGTTGTATCCGCCATGTATCGAAATATCAGCTGGTCCTTTTTCCGCAGGTCCACATTTTTCAAACGGCACTGCGCATGATTGCGTAACGCAAGCCATTTGGTATCCGCCAGTTCACTGTTGATGAAACTGTCGCAGGTTAAAGAATTGTAAGATGGCTGCCATGTTTTCAAAAAAGTATAAACCTCTTTTTCTTTTTGGGTAGAAACGTTTTGTTTTATCCATCCTGTCAGCGCCGATAATTGTTGTTGTAACGAATCATTATAACTGCGAAGCAGAGGATAATCAGCTTCTGTGTCTTCATCCCGTGTATCATTGAAGAAAGCCATGAACTTATAATATTCGTCATGCCTGAAGGGATCGTAAGGATGGCTGTGACATTGCACACAACCGAATGTGGTACCCATGACGGCTTCCCAGGTTGTATTCACCCGGTCAAGGACGGCGGTTGTTCTGAACTCCTCATTATCCGTACCGCCTTCATCATTGGTCATGGTATTGCGGTGAAAAGCAGTAGCGATATACTGATCATCTGTCGGATCCGGCAACAGGTCACCCGCAATCTGTTCCGTCAGGAAAATATTATAGGGTTTATCCTCATTAAAAGCATGGATCAGCCAGTCGCGGTATTTCCAGATCGTGCGACTGTCATCGCGTTCGTATCCCTTTGTGTCGGCATAACGCGCCAGGTCCAGCCACATCGAAGTCCATTTTTCTCCATAATGCGGCGAGGCAAGTAATGAATCAACGAGATCAGCATACGCATGATCACTATTGTCAGCCAGATATTTGCTTGCGAGTTTTTCGGATGGCAATAGTCCGGTTATATCCAGACTCACCCGGCGGAGAAGGGTTTGTTTGTCTGCCTGGGGAGATGCTTTTAAATCCTCTTCCTTCCATTTTTGTTCGATGAATGGATCCACATCATTATGTGCCCAGTCACTTTTTTTATTGATCAGTCCGAAGAAAGTTTTGAGCTGCGGTACCGGTGGTTCCTTCACGGGAACGTAAGCCCAGTGCTCGCCCCAGGGCGCACCCTCTTTTATCCAACGGGTGAGTATCTGAATATCTTCCTTGTTCAGTGGATCGTGTTTATATGGCATACGATCTTCGGGATCTTTAAGACCGATGCGCCGGATCATTTCACTGTGATCAGGATCTCCCGGAATGATAGCATGTTTACCGGATTTTAGAGTGGCCAATGCTTCGTCACGAAACAGAAGGCTGAATCCGCCTTTTTGCCTTACACCACCGTGGCAGGTGATACAATTCTTATTAAGAATGGGTTTTACCTGTGTGGTAAAATCGATGGGTTTGCGCCTGGAACTGATTACGAAAATCAGAACGACTACAATCAGAACAGATATGGCAAGCCAGGTTTTTTTCATATACAGCCCCTTAGCGCTCAACGCCTAACGTTCCACTTTTTATAGGCATATATACTGCAAGATTATACATAATTTAGGAAATATTCTTCCGTTATGGAAATCAATGTATTTCGAATGTAAAATCATACATGTGTCCCGCAGCTGAAAAATATGCGGCCGGTTTTATAGCTGATAAAAATTAAATCTGGTTGCACTATTTGGTGTTGATAAAAGATCTTTATTCCCTTTCATTTTATTAGTATCAATCTTCTGTCCGTCGGCAACCCCGGAGCAAATATTTCAGATTCCACTTACCAGATGATCAAAGATAAATTCACCTGTAACCGCAGAGGTAAGATTGAGGCGAAAAATAAAGGGAGTGTAGATTGTATTTTGTTGAGTGAAAGTGATTTATCAAAGTATCCTTTCACCTTTACCCGCAGGCGGAATGATAGAGCCAAAAATAAAGGCGTATCGATATGTATTTGTTTAAAGAAAATGATTTGTTATATCCTGGAATGTTGCAACTGTTGAAAACTCGAAAAATTTGCATGAATGATTCGAACTAAATTTGATTGAATATATATCAGCTATGGCTTTATTAAAGGATCTCTATTCACCGGCTTTTTACAAGAACCTGTCAAATGCGCTCCTGGCGATTATGCCTTCTTTCAATAAACAAAGATTTATTTCACAGATATTCACCAGCGACTTTGGGGACAAGGAGCTGAAAGCCCGTATGAGGCATACGACCGAAGTATTACATGCATTTATGCCTTCCGATTTCAAAAAGGCCGTTGGAATATTGGAAAAACTCATGCAGCAATTGAGAGCAGCAGGTACGGGCGAAGACGGACTTGCATATATTTTTATACCTGACTACATAGAATTATACGGAATCGATGATTTGGAAACGTCTGTAAAGGCTTTGGAAGAAATAACGCAGTTTGTGAGTTGCGAATTTGCAGTCCGCCCATTTATTATCCGGTATGGGAGCGAAATGATGAAACAGATGAAGATCTGGTCTCTGCATAAGAATTATAAAGTGCGCCGTCTTTCAAGTGAAGGCAGCCGCCCGCGTTTGCCCTGGGCCATGGCCATCCCGGAATTAAAAAAAGATCCGTCACTGGTACTTCCTATCCTCGAAAATCTGAAGAATGATCCGTCTGAATGGGTGAGAAGGAGTGTGGCTAATAACATCAATGATATTGCAAAGGATCATCCGGATATTGTGATCAGTCTGGCCCGAAAATGGAGGGGCGGGACAAAGGAAACGGACGCAATCATAAAACATGGGAGTAGGGGACTGCTTAAAAAAGGACATATAGAGATCCTGAGCCATTATGGATTAAAGAGTAAAAATATCCGGGTGTCCGTTTTAAAAATTGAAACGCCCACTGTCAAATTAGGGGCGTCACTTGCCTTTTCATTCGATGTTTCTAACCTGGATAAGAAAAAACAAACTGTCAGACTGGAATATGGTTTGTATTACAATAAGTCAAACGGCCAGCTTACGAAAAAGGTATTTAAAATCAGTGAAAGGGTTCTTGAGCCGGGAATCAAACTGAAGTTCCAGCGAAAACAATCATTTAGGAAAATAACCACACGGGTATTTTATCCGGGTAAGCACCGGTTATCCATTATAGTAAATGGTGAAGAAAAAGGAATCAGGGATTTTCTTGTAACGGGTTAAATAAAAGATTTGATACATGCCTGAATTGCCGGATGTCGAAATATTTGCAAAAAATCTGGATAAGATTTTTGCGGGGAAGAAATTACTAAAGGTCAAAGTGGTCAATGGGAAAAAACTGCCGGATACCGCCCGGGAGCTCTCGAAAAATCTGGAAGGAAAAAAACTCAAAAGAATCTATCGTTCCGGGAAGGAAATGCGTTTTGAATTTTCAGATGGGACCCTTGCAGGATTACATTTAATGCTGACGGGTGATATATTCGTTTTTGAAAACAAAAATGAACATCATTCTACTATCATTGAATTGTATTTTGAAGGAGGTGAAAATCTTGCTTTAACCGATCGGATGAGAAATGCTCATTTCAAATTAAATCCGGTAGATAAAGAAGGCGTGGATGCGCTGGAACTCGATTTTAAATACTTAAAGACTTTGTTCAACCGTAATACAACAATAAAAAATATTCTGTTGGATCAGGATCTGATCCGCGGTATCGGCAATGGATATTCGGATGAAATTCTCTGGGAAACCCGGATATCACCTTACTCAGTTGCCTCCGCGATTCCTGATGAGAAAATCAGAGAGCTCGTAAAAGCAATTCCTAAAGTGCTGAAAGACGCGACGGCAAAAATCGATAAGGCTTATCCGGGAAGAATTAATGATGAAGTAAAGGAGTTTTTGAAAATACACAGAAGAACGGAAAAAAGTCCTACGGGGCATGCCATTCACATTGATACGAAAGGAAGCAGGAAGACGTATTATACGGATGAGCAGGTGCTTTATGAGGCGGAGGCTAAGGGCTAAGGCTTAAGGCGAAGGCTAAGGCTAAGGCCAAGGTCTAAATCTTTTTCAATCGGTCTATCGGTCATCGGTCAACGCCTGCCCCGCAAAATGCGGTCATCGGTCAACGGTCATCGGTCAATCGATCATCGGTCAACGCCTGCCCCGCAAAATGCGGGGGTCATCGATCAACGCCTGTCCCGCAAAATGCAGGGATCATCGATCAAATCCTCCAGTCCACAATCCTGTTGACTCGTTGTTCCTGATACGGAGCAGTCACTTTAATATAGTTGTCAGTAAATCCTTCCATCAGTGTTTTGTCGCGGCTGCGTTCAAATAATACTTTGCGGGTTTGGCCTGCATGAAGGTTAGTGAAGTATTGTGATTTTTGAAATGAAAGATTACGCAGTATTTTATTTCTTTCATTGCGTGTATGTACGGGAACCGCTGGTTTCATTTCAAATGCCCTTGTATTTTCGCGTTCAGAATAGGTGAATACATGCAGGTAAGAAATATCCAGTGAATGCAGGAAATGCAGGGTCTCCTGAAAGTCCGCATCTGTTTCACCCGGAAACCCGACAATAACATCTGCACCGATGGAAGCATGCGGCATGAGGGTTTTTATACGTGCGACCCGGTCGGCATATAATTCGCGAAGATAGCGGCGACGCATCAGCGCTAATATTTTATTGCTGCCGCTTTGCAAAGGAATATGAAAATGAGGCATGAAGTGGTCGCTGTTGGCTACCAGATCTATAATATCATTATTGAGCAGGTTAGGCTCGATGGATGAGATGCGATAACGGGGCATAATCTTTAACTGTTCGAGCGCCCGTACCAGTTCGTAAAAATTTTCTGTCTTTCTGTTTGTACCCGGTTCGGTATTTCCAAAGTCTCCCAGATTTACGCCGGTTAAAACGATTTCCTGAATTCCTTTCTCCGCCAGATTTTGAACATTTTCCAAAACATGGGATAATGAATCGCTCCGGCTTTTACCGCGGGCAAGCGGAATGGTACAAAAGCTGCATTGATAATCGCAACCGTCCTGAACTTTCAGGAATGCCCGGGTGCGGTCGTTCAGTGAATAACTATCATGAAATCCCTGTACCTGGTCAATATCGCAACTGCAGATTTTCGCGGAATCACCTTTTACAAGTTCCCGGATATGCGCAGCCATATTAAATTTTTCTGCTGCACCCAATACGAGATCGACCCCTGGAATGTCAGCAATCTCTTTTGGTTTTAACTGGGCATAACAACCCGTAATCACAACAAAACTTTCCGGAGATTTTCGTTGAATCTGGCGCACGAGATAACGACATTCCTTATCCGCATTTTCTGTTACGGAACAGGTATTAATTACATAAATATCCGCGACCGAATCAAACGGACGTTTCTCAAAACCCTCTTTTTCCATAAGTCTGGAGATGGACGAGGTTTCAGAGAAATTGAGCTTACAACCGAGGGTATGATATGCAACTGTTTTGAGATCCGTCATGGGCGGCAAAGATAATATCTTCCGGAATTATGCCAGTATCTTTAGTCCATGCGCCGGATTGTACAATTAGGGCTGATTTTCACTTTACTATTCGGCTGTCACCAACGCGCGGATAATGAACCCTTTAATCGCCACGCGGAACTGGTATTTACAAAACATGCTCGTTGCAGGATGGATTGCCGTCATATTACATCCAAAGAAATTCAGGAGATTCTGGAAGAAGGCGTGATCAATTATAATAAAAGTGAGCCTGAAGGCCGGCCCGATCCGAAATATGCCGTCGAAGGATACACTGCGGAACAACAGCATTTGCGCATCATCGTTGCCCCGGAAAATGCAAAACTGATCATTATTACCTGTATCGAACTGGGGGTGGAATGGAGCTGTCATTGTAATTAGATTAGATCACTTATTTTCGGCAAATGGTCAATTGTCAATTGTCAATTGTTAATTGAGCCTGTGGAAAGTCGGTTCTTTGCTTTTCATCATGCAGTTACAATATTGAATTAACAATTGACAATTAACAATTGACAATTATGACCCGTTTTCTCAGCAAAATATACACCCTCTACGCCTTATTATGGTTCGCTGTTTTCACTTTGCTGGCATTTCCACTGGTTCTTATTTTTTCACTATTCGGGAAACGCCGTGGGGGAAACCTGATTTGTGCCATGGCCAGGATTTGGGCTGATGTCTGGTATTTTGTTTTGGGTATCCGCCATGAAAATATCTTCGAATCTTCCTATGATCCTTCACGCAATTATGTTTTCCTCTTCAATCATATCTCCTATATGGATATTCCTTGTCTTTTCAAGGCCATACGAAAACAGCCTTTTCGTGTTTTGGGAAAGGAGGAAATCAAAAAGATACCCGTTTTTGGGTTTATTTATAGTCGCGGGGCGGTGATGGTTGACCGGGGAGATACCGTGCGGCGTGCAAAAAGTGTAAGGGCCCTGAAATCCCTTTTAAAACACCATATTTCCATTGGAATTTTTCCGGAAGGTACTTTCAATGAAACCGGTAAAGCGCTGAAATTCTTTTATGACGGGGCATTCCGGATAGCGATCGAAACCCAGACACCCATAAAACCGGTGCTTTTTCTGGATAACTACAGCCTGTTAAATAATCACGAACTGCTCAGTTTAAAACACGGTAAATCAAGGGCCGTTTTTCTGGAAGAAATCAGTCCCGAAGGCTATACCTTAAAGCAAATTTCCCTTTTTAAACAAAAGGTTCATGCCATCATGGAAAGCAAGCTAAAGGATTATCATGTTTCCTGGATTCAGCCAGGAGCTGAATAAACTTAAGAGCCCGGGTTTTGTTTTATTATAATAAACAGAAAACTATTGTACGCAGAAGTCATCATACCACTGGCACTACCGAAGAATTATACCTGGCAGGTTCCGGATCATTTATTGGAAGGATTGCAACCCGGTTGCCGTGTGGAAGTTTCGCTCAAAAACAAGAAATACGCCGGCATTGTCAAAAGATTTCTAACGGATAAACCCGATGCCTTTGACCCCCGTCCAATCGAATCGGTGCTGGATGCCGAACCGCTGATTTACGAAAAACAACTAAAACTCTGGGAATGGATCTCGCAATATTATATGTGTTCAGAGGGAGAAGTAATGGCGGCTTCCCTTCCTGCTCATTTTAAATTAAGCAGCGAAAGCATTTTGGTTTTTAACGAAAGTTTTGGAGATGATTTCTCATCCCTTGACCATGATGAATATCTGGTTGCAGAAGCATTGCTGATCAGTAAAGAATTGAAGATCCCGGCCGTTCAGGAGATTTTGCATGGTGCCGCTGCTTATCCGGTTGTAAAGCGGCTGATTGATAAATCGGTTTGTTATATATATGAATCATTAAAGGAATTGTATAAACCGAAAACGGAAACATATATCAGCCTGCATCCTGATTATATTTCTGAAGAAAAACTGGAAGCTCTTTTAAATGAAGATAAGAAATGGTCCAGGGCCGAGAAGCAAATGGAGTTGCTTCTTTCCTTTCTTCATATTCAGAAAACGGAGCCTGAGGTTTCCCGCTCTGCCTTGCTGAAAAAATCAGGTGCCTCTGATGCGCAACTCAAGGCATTGATTACAAAAAATATACTGGTTGCTGAACAACGATCGGTGGACCGCCTGCGCGTTTTGCCAAGAAATATTCAAATCCCGTTTATCCTATCAGCGGCGCAGGAATCCGCGTTATCCGTCATACGGGATAATTTTAAATCGAAATCTGTTTCTCTCCTGCATGGATATACGTCCAGCGGAAAAACACAGGTTTATATAAAGCTGATCGAAGAGCAGCTGCTTGAAAACAAACAGGTGCTTTATCTTGTCCCGGAAATCGCACTGACCTCTCAAATCGTCCGGCGATTACAATCTCATTTTGGAGGATACCTCGGTATTTATCACAGTCGCTTTAGCCAGAACGAACGTTTCGAAATCTGGAATAAGGTGCGTAAAGGAGAAATCAAGATTTTATTGGGAGCACGCTCAGCCTTATTTCTTCCCTTCACAGATCTTTCTCTGGTGATCGTTGACGAAGAACATGATGGTTCTTACAAACAACAGGATCCGGCACCGCGTTACCACGCAAGAGACACAGCCATTTATTATGCGTCTCTTTTTAAAGCCAAAACACTGCTGGGTTCCGCCACTCCGTCCGTTGAGAGTTATTATAATTCGGTGACCGGTAAATATGGATTGGCTGAATTACTGGAACGATACGGGCAGGTAGCCATGCCTGTTATACAACTTGTCGACACCAAGAAGTTTTTCCAGAAAGACGGCTCCAAAGTAATTATTACGCCTGTTTTACAGGAAGCAATCCAGCATTCACTCGACCATAAAAAACAAGTCATTCTTTTTCGTAACAGGCGTGGATATTCTCCCTATCAGGTTTGCAGGATATGCGGATGGATCCCCCAATGTAAAAATTGTGATGTCTCATTAACGTTTCATAAGCTGACCAATAAATTGCTTTGCCACTATTGCGGAACTTCTTATCCACCCGTGAATACTTGCGCCGCCTGCGGCAATCATGAATTTATCCAGCGAAATTTCGGGACCGAGAAAATCGAAGAGGAGTTAGGCATCCTCTTTCCGAAAGCCTATGTTGCCCGAATGGATGTGGACAGCGTGCGTGGTAAAACCGCACACGACATGCTGATAAAATCTTTTGAACAGCAGCGCGTTGATATTCTGGTGGGTACGCAAATGGTTGTGAAAGGTCTGGACTTTGATCATGTGGATCTTGTAGGCATTCTCGATGCTGACAGTCTTCTGAATTTTTCTGAATTCAGGGTGAATGAACGCGCATTTCAACTGATGGAACAGGTGAGTGGCCGCGCAGGACGAAAGGATGGGAAGGGTAAAGTATTGATTCAGGTTGCAAATACAAAACATCCCGTTTTGCAGTTTGTGATCAACCACGACTTTAAGGCGTTTTATACACAAGAACTGGTAGCCCGCCAGCAATTTTCCTATCCACCCTTCTCCCGCATTATAAGAGTCACGTTTAAACATAAACTGCAGGACATCGTACACGATGCAGCCTCTTTGTTTGCCCTGCACCTTCATAAGGATTTCGGAACTTATTTGACCGGCCCCGGGGAACCGGTCGTTGCAAGGATAAGGAACCAATATATCATGGAACTGATGCTTAAACTCCCAAAAAATGGCAGTACAATTGCATTTGCAAAACAGGTGATTCAGCAACAGCGTGCGATTTTACAGAATGATCGAAAATTCAGATCCGTAACTGTAACGCCCGACATTGACCCGGTTTAGATTTAAATCATTTTATGTCTGTTCAAAAAAACATTTCATTACTTCCTTATAACAGCTTTCATCTGGATGTAAACGCGGCGGAATTTGTGACCGTAAAAACGATCGAAGAATTGAGAAATCAGCTGGATGCGCAGGAGCCCGAACTTATTTTAGGTGGGGGAAGTAATATATTGCTGACACGGAAGGTTGACGGGCTTGTGCTGAAGATCGGGATTCGGGGAATAGAAGAAGTAAAAGAAGATAATGCGTACATATATGTTCGTGCGGGAGCAGGAGAGCAGTGGCATGGGTTTGTACAATATACAATGGACCGGAACTGGGGTGGTCTTGAAAACCTTTCACTGATACCGGGAAATGTAGGTGCAGCACCGATCCAGAACATCGGCGCATATGGTGTAGAACTCAGGGATGTACTTTATGAGCTGGAGGCCTACGACAGAAAAGAGAAAAAAGTTTTTACGTTCGGGGTTAATGACTGTCAGTTTGGGTACCGCGACAGCCTTTTTAAATCTGCAGGAAAGGGGAGATATATCATATTAAATGCAACGTTTGTCCTTCATAAGAACCCGGTTCTCCATACGCACTACGGCGCCATTCGGGAAGAGCTTAAAATAATGGGCGTAAAATCTCCGACCATTCAGGATGTTTCGCGGGCCGTTATTAAAATCCGCCAGTCCAAATTACCCGATCCCGCAGTGATTGGCAATGCGGGTAGTTTTTTTAAAAACCCGGTGGTAGACCAGGCAAAATTTCTGTCGCTCTCTGAAAAATATCCGGAAATACCTGCTTACCCGCATGAAGATCAATCTGTGAAACTTGCCGCGGGCTGGCTGATCGAGCAATGTGGCTGGAAAGGATATCGCAAAGGTGATGCAGGCGTGCACGTAAACCAGGCGCTTGTATTGGTGAATTATGGAAATGCAACGGGCAGCGAAATCTTCGAACTCAGCGAGAAAATTTTAAAATCCGTTCACAAGAAATTCGGGATTACGTTAGAGCGGGAGGTAAACGTATTTTAATTGTTAATTGTCAATTGTCAATTGTTAATTGGGGTGAAAGAGAATGTTATTAAGATAAAAAGTTTTGCATTTGCAATTCGTATTGTCAGGCTATATCAATATCTGTGTGATACTAGGAAAGAATACGTTTTGTCAAAACAACTTTTACGTTCTGGAACAAGCGTAGGGGCTTTGATTAGAGAATCTGAACAAGCGGAATCCAGACCTGATTTTATACACAAATTAGGCGTAGCGCAAAAAGAAATAAACGAAACAATTTACTGGTTGGAATTACTAAGGGCAACAGATTATTTAGGCGAACTGGAATTTAAAAGCATCAGTCAGAACGCCCTGGAAATAATTAAAATACTTACCAGTATCATCAAATCAACAAAATCGAACAGAAAAATTAACAATTAACAATTGACAATTGACAATTAACCGAAGTCTTCCTCTTCCGCCCCGTAACTCGTATCCGGCGTCATATTCATCATCGAGCCGATCAGGTCCTTGAATTCGATCTTTCCTTCCACTACTTTTTTGCTGATCATGCTGTAAGAGGAGAGGCCGTGTAATACGAATTCCATCAAAAGGGCCATTTCTTTCTCGCTGGCATTTCGGAAGTGTTTTTTTACAAATGAATGCAGACCGTCTACTTTGTAAAGCAGACGTATTTTATCGTCGTCTCTGGAATTGAAGAATATATCCAGGTGATTTCCTTTGTCAAACCAGCCGGTAATGGGTTTATACGGATTCTCTTCTCCGCCTTTTCTCTTTTTAAACAATTCAGGATTGGGAAAATAGTTTATGAACTGGCTGCGGAAGGCCTTTTCGAGCAGGTTAAAAGCAACCTGGTATGGACCTTCCTGTTCGCCTTCATAAACGAGCTCAATTTTTCCTGTGATGGAAGGAATGATGCCGACCAGGTCGCTCATCCATACCTGCGTTTCTTTTTCATTATTCAGCAACGCCCTTCTTTCAGCTGCACTGATCGCATTTTCATAAGCGGCGATGGTGAGTCGCGCTGACACACCACTTTTTTTGTCAACGAATTCACTGATTCTTGCTTCAAACGCCACTTGTTCAATAATGCGTTTTACCATATCGCTGACTTTCACCCGCACTTTCTGATCCTCGGTGATGTCTGCTTCCTGTTCTGTTATCAGCAGTGCATGATCGATACTCTTTGGGTAGTGTGTCAGTATCTGACTTTCGATGCGGTCTTTTAACGGTGTAACAATAGAGCCGCGGTTTGTATAATCTTCAGGGTTGGCCGTGAATACAAATAAAATGTCCAGCGGCATGCGAAGTTTGAATCCACGGATCTGGATATCTCCTTCCTCCAGGATATTAAAAAGCGAAACCTGTATACGGGCCTGCAAATCCGGTATCTCGTTGATTACAAAAATGCCACGGTTGCTTTTTGGAATGATACCGAAGTGGATCACTTCTTCATCCGCAAAATTCAGACGCATGTTGGCTGCCTTGATGGGATCGATATCTCCGATCAGATCGGCAACACTTACGTCCGGTGTCGCCAGTTTTTCGCTATAGCGATCATTCCGGTTCAACCAGGATATGGGCGTATCGTCGCCGTTTTTCCTGATGAGTTCCCTGGAAAATTTTGAAATGGGCGCAAACGGATCGTCGTTGATTTCGCTGCCGGTTACATAAGGAATATGTTCATCCAGCAGATTAATCATCTGTCTTGCCATTCTCGTCTTGGCCTGGCCACGCAGTCCCAGAAAAAGAATATTGTGACGCGAGAGCAATGCTCTTTCCGTATCCGGAACCACCGAGTCTTCATATCCGACGATACCTGGAAAACTGTTTTCTTTTTTATTCAGTTTCTTTAATAAGTTCTCTCTCACTTCTTCTTTTACCGACCGGTGTTTATATCCTGACTTCTTCAGTTCACCCAGTGTTTTTATTTTATCAATATTCATCATGTTGTTTTAGTGTGCCCACAAACCCGTTGTTAATTGTTAATTGTCAATTGTTAATTGTCAATTGTTATCTATTAATTTTTCGCATATACTTTACAAGCGATTATTTTCATCTTACAGTTAACAATTGACAATTAACAATTGACAATTAATAAACCGTTTTCCTCTTTCCGTTTTCAAAATCCCTGAAAATGAATGCACCCAGGTGATCCAGTGAAGCAAAAAACGCTTTCCCGTTATTGGTTTCAGTGAACTCATTTACGAATCTTTGTAAATAAGGATCACTCGCAATCATAAAGGTCGTAATGCAGATTTTGAGCTTTTTACATTGCGCGGCCAGGTTCAGACAACGGGTTGTAATCTTTCTGTCGAGACCAAAACTGTTTTTATAATATCTCTTGCCTGATTTCAGACAGGTCGGTTTCCCATCTGTAATCATGAATATCTGCTTGTTGGGGTTCCTCCTTCTTCTTAAAATATCCATGGCCAGATCCAGTCCGGCAACCGTGTTTGTATGATAAGGGCCGACCTGCAAATAAGGAAGGTCTTTTATTTCAACCGTCCAGGCGTCATTCCCGAATACCACGATGTCGAGTGTATCTTTTGGGTATTTGGTGGTTATCAGCTCGCTGAGTGCCATCGCCACTTTTTTGGCAGGTGTGATCCGGTCTTCTCCATAAAGAATCATGGAGTGTGAGATGTCAATCATCAGTACCGTTGAAGTCTGCGTCTTATAATCTGTTTCGCGGATTTTCAGATCATCTTCCTGCATATTGAAGGACTCGATCCCATGGTTGATTTGCGCGTTTCGGATGGATTCAGTGAAATCTATGTGTTCCAGCTGGTCGCCAAATTGAAAGGTCCTTGTCTCGGGATTGATCTCATCCCCGCCTCCGGGTTTGAAACTATTATGATCGCCCGACTTGGTCTTTTTCAGTTTGCCGAAGATTTCTTCCAGAGACCTTTTGCGAATTCCCTGTTCGGTTTTTGGGCTGATCTTTATCGTGCCTGTCTGCTTGTTCTCGTCAATATATCCCTTGTCCTTTAAATCCTCAATAAAGTCACCCATCCCGTATTCGCCTTCCGTCATTGCATACTCCTTGTCCAACTGATTCATCCATTGCAGCGCTTCACCTACATCTCCGTTGGTATAGGCAAGAAGTTGCATGAAAATATCCAGTAACTGGTCAAATTTGGGTTTGCCATCCTTCTTCGGGTCATATTTTCCAAATTGAAAACCGATCATATAATCAAGTTAGTGCTTTTTACGCTTAAAGAGCAAAGCTCAAAACGTAAAGCTTTTCAAAAATTATTTCAAAACATGCTTTCATTTCCCAGCAAGTCATTAATAACTAATAACTAACAACTAATAACTAAAAAGGATCGATTCCTCTTAAAAAAGAAGAGCCCCCTGAATTTGAAACAGGGGGCTCAGATATTAAAAAGAATTATACTATTTTAACTTGTTGTCAACAGCAGGTTTACCTGAAAACTGCTTATCCATCTGATCAATTTGTAAAAGCATACGATAGGTGGTGAAAATATCCTGTGTAAACTGTTGCTGCCGGTCCGAAAGTTGTCCTCCCTTACCCTGTAGCATCATATAGGCATTCGTGGCCAGTTGATCATCGCTGCTTTCGTCACCAAGCGATTTATAATACCGCATTTGCTGCTGGAGATCTTTTTTTAGTGAGGCTTCCACTTTTTTCGCCAGCGTAAGATCACCGGCAATATAACAGGATTGCAGGAAATCGGTGGATATGGCATCCTGTTGATTTTGCCTGTTTGACGTCATACCGTACGAGAAATTGGATTCAAGAACATTCTTATCAAAATGTTCCAGGATATTTTTAGCTGAATCCTTTTTGCCGGCTTCGGCAAGACTAAAAGCGACCTGTGAATGCGCCATCCGGATACTGTTCAGATGACGGCGGTTCTCTTCATCGTAATATACACTCGGTTTATTGGCCGATCCGTACGCAAAATGAGTCATGATTGTTTGATAAGCGGCATCCAGATCCACGCCACCTTTGTCAAACGGAACCAGCTGGTAGGAGAGTCCCCGGAGGCGGACATATTTATTCAGACCCAGATCATTGAGTTCCTGGGTCGATGTAAAGCAAATTGGGCGCTTCCAATGATTAGCAGCAATGATTGCGTATATCGCTAAGTCGTTCTTAAGCAGGTAAGAGCGATTAGGTATATCAATTTTAAGTTCGCTCAGAACACTATCTCCTTCATGAACCAGGCCCGCAGCCTTTACCGCTTCCAGATCTACCGGAACGGTCAGTTTTTTCACGGGCATCAGGTTGAGGACATCCTCATCCTGCGTCTGCGTATATTTTGGATCATCGCTTCCGACCACATTCTTCATGATATCAAAGAGATCATAATATTTTTTCTGATCAAATCCCGGAAGCGGTGTGATATACGTAATATCTCTTTTATTACCCTGAATCTGTTCAGGAGTAAAAATAATATCGAAGGGGGCACTCTTGTTTATTTTATAGCGCAATTCGTTCATATACCAGTCTGTTCCCAACAGGCTGTTGACCACAACACGCACATCCGGGCGAATGCCTTCTACTTCCTGAGCATACCATAAAGGGTAAGTGTCATTATCGCCAAAGGAAAACAACATGGCATTCGGAGGGCAACTTTCCAGATAATCCCTTGCCAGATCACGCGCCAGTGTTTTTTTACTTCTGTCATGATCATCCCACTCCTGGTTACCCATTAATACCGGCACTGCGAGTAAACAAAGTCCCGCAGAAACATAATTGGCAGCAGGTCCTTTCAACACTTTATCAAACATCTCTTTTACCCACAACACGCCGAGGCCTATCCAGATGGCAAAGGCATAAAAAGATCCCACGTACGCATAATCCCTTTCACGTGGCTGTTGTCCTGCCTGATTCAGATAGATTACAATGGCCATACCGGTGAAAAAGAACAGGAGCATATTGATAATGAAATCACGCCTGTTTTTATTGTATTGATAAAATAATCCGATCATTCCCAGAATAAAGGGCAATGCATACATCCGGTTGAACGCCTTGTTATTCTTGTGAATACTGTCGGGCATTTTGCTCTGGTCGCCATATAGTAAATTATCAATAAACGGAATTCCGGTAATTGCATTTCCATCCCGGATATTTCCGAATCCCTGCAGATCATTCTGTTTGCCTGAAAAATTCCAAAAGAAATATCGCAGATACATCCAGTATGTCTGATATTTAATAAAGTACTGGAAATTATTACCCAGGGTAGGCTGATCTCCTTCAGCTACATTGCCATATTGCCGGTATACTTCCAGCTGGCCACGGTCATTGCTGTTATCCCACATACGTGGAAAGAAATGGGAAGAAGGCGTGTTGTTCCAATCCTGGCCGATCGATTTTCCGGAAAGTATGTATTTGTCTTTCCCTCTGATATACTGGTCACTTCCTTCAACACGTGCCGGACGGTCGGTAAAATCCGGACCATATACTATTGGCCAGTCGCCGTACTGGTCGCGACTGAGGTATCCGACAAGCGTCACCGGATTATCTACATTGAACATATCCACCGCCGGATCTGCATTTGAGCGGATCATCGTCGTGAAATATGTCGAGTAACCAATCAGCATAAAAGAAATGCACCAGATACCGATTTTTAGCAGATAATATCTTTTCCGGATCGCGTACCGGAGACCAAAAACAAGAATGGCAGCCAACAGGATAAAGAAAAAGGCAAATCCCCAGAAAAATGGCAAACTGAAGCTGTTCACAAAGAGAATATCAAACCAGGCAGCTCCCTTGATGGTGTATTGGATTACAAACTTCTGGATCAGACCGGTGATTACACAACCTATAAAAAAAGCAAATACGGATCCCCAGGCAGTGGGTGTATATCGCTTATAATAATATACCATCACAATGGCCGGAATGGTCAGGAGGTTTAGCAGATGGACACCTATGGACAGGCCCATCATATAAAATATGAAAATAATCCAGCGGTCTGATTCCGCCTTTTCGGCTTCGTCTTCCCATTTCAGAATGGCCCAAAAAACCAGGGCAGTAAAAAAGGATGATGAACCGTATACTTCGCCCTCTACGGCGCTATACCAGAAAGAGTCGCAGAAAGTATATGCCAGGGCACCTACGGCACCGGCAGCCATAATGGTAAAAATCTGCTGACTATCCAGGACCAGGGCATTCTTCTGTATAATCTTACGGGCGAAATGCGTAATGGACCAGAACAGAAAAAGAATGGTGAGTCCACTCAGGATAGCGCTCATGAAGTTGACGGCGCGGGCGGCGGACATCGGATTGTCCCCAAACAGAATGATAAAAAAACGACCCATCATCACAAAAAGCGGCGCTCCGGGCGGATGGGGAATCTGGAGTTTATAGGCACTGGAAACAAACTCACCGCAATCCCAGAAACTGCCGGTGGCTTCCATGGTCAGGACGTATACCATACAGGCTATCAGACAAACGACCCAGCCCGATATGTTATTCACCTTCTTAAAGTTCATAGTCTACGATTTTTTAGGAGTGACAAATATATAGAGACTACCCGACTAAATGCAAGTATGGAAGTATGGAAGAATGGAAGTATGGAAGTAATTCGGGATGAAATTCGCAAATAAACTGTTAAACTCCACTTCCATACTTCCATTCTTCCATACTTCCAAACTATTCAAAGTATACTTTAACTGTCTGGTAAAACAAATGATGCTGAAGACTTTGATCCGTAAAATCCTGGAGGCCGAACAGTCCGGCTGCATTGCCCTTATTTATGGCAACTTCCAGGTAATTGGCCGAGTTGAATATGGCCAGCTTTTCTCCCTGAGGCACGTCGGCATAGGACTCGCTGATCCGGTCGATGATCTCGTTTCGCTTAAAAACGATTCTGAAACTCCGTCCCCGGCGCTGGGCCTCAAATTCCTCCCGGGTAATATTCACAACCACGTTTTCGAATTTGTCGATAAATATGATCTGCCCTTCAATATAACTTTCTCCAAGCAGCGGGCGGAGATCATTTTTCTGGATATATTCTATTTCAGGATCGCCCAGGGTTTCCGGTGGGCTTCCGGCTTCAATGGATTGAATGGCCCGGCCAATCTGACCGGTACAGTACATGGTATTTTTAATTTCATTTTTATCCAGGGGCAACCCGATAATTTTTTCAGCCTTGTCCGGAAGAATCATACCCAGTAACCCGTTATCAGCACAGAAGATATATTGACCGCGCAGGCAGGCAAGCAGAATATTTTCCGGTTTTTGTTCAAAAAGGTTGACCAGTATAATATGGTAAGTGTTTACCGGGAAATGCCAGATCGCGTTTCGGCATATATAAGCAGCCTGGGGATAATTGAAAGGTGCAATCTGGTGGGAAATGTCAAGAACCTGGAAAGAAGGATCGATTTGCATCAGCTGCCCTTTCACCGCGCCGGCGATATAATCCTGCAGGCCGAAGTCGGAAGTAAGGGTAATAAGCGCCATCGTTAACCGTTCATTTTTAATTGTTCCCGTCTCTTACTTTATCAGTTCCCCATTCTTGAAATAATGCTGGTGTACAAGCTTGTCAGCAAGGGATGGAAAAAATTTATTCAGGAAAACGGTGAACTTTCCGGTGAATGTAAGCACCTGAACCCTTTTCCTTTTTTCGATAGCGTGTAAAATATATTTCGCACAGGTTTCTGCACTCATAAGTTTGGATTCATCCAAAGTTCCTTCACCCATTCCCTCTCCATGACTATTCAGCGCCACATGCCGTATATTGGAAGTGGTAAATCCCGGAGACACCCACATAACATGTACACCCAGCTCAACGAGTTCTGTTCTGAGTGATTCCAGCCATCCCTGTAAAGCAAATTTGGACGCAGAATAACCGCTTCTGCCCGGCAGACCCCGATATCCGGCCACTGAAGAAATGCCTACAATAATACCCTTCTGTTCGATAATAAATGGAAGGGCTGCTTTCGTACAATAAACAACACCCATAAAGTTCACATCCATCATACGCCGGATCACATCTGTATCGGCATCATCAAACAGGGAACGCATGCTGATACCGGCATTGTTTATCAGGATATCAATGGTGCCGAAGGTTTCAACGGTCGATTCAATAAAGCGCTTGCATTCGTCTTCATGACTAACATCACAAACCATCGTATGCAGCATGAATTGCGAGTATTCCAGCTGAAGGGCGTATAATTTATCGTGTTGTCTCCCGCAGGTTGCAACTTTGGCCCCTGCTTCAATCAGCAAACCGATCATGGCCCTGCCGATGCCTTCCGTGCCACCCGTGACGATCACCACCTTATTACTGTAAAACGACATATCCTTTTTTGATACCGCAAAATTAGGTTTTCATTTCTTAGTTTCATAACTGAATCCATTTAAACCGGTAAGATGAAAATATTATTTGGTTCCATCTGCCTCTTCTTCTCGATGGCTGGTTTTACGCAGGTTTACATGCCACCATTGCCTAATGCAAAGCAACTGGCCTGGCAAAACAAACCCTTTTATTTATTCATGCATTTTGGACCCAATACTTTTACCGATCTCGAATGGGGGAAGGGATCGGAAAAGGAAGAAGTGTTTAATCCGGTTGCGCTTGATTGCCGTCAGTGGTGCCGGATCGCAAAAGCCGCAGGCGCTACGGGCATCGTGATTACAGCCAAACATCATGATGGTTTTTGTTTATGGCCCAGCGCTTACTCAACACATACCGTTGCGCAAAGCTCATGGAGAAACGGGAAGGGAGACGTATTGAAAGAATTGTCCGCAGCATGCAGGGAATATGGATTGTCCATGGGTGTTTATCTCTCTCCCTGGGACAGGAATCATCCGGCTTATGGAACGGCATCCTACAACGATGTTTTTATGAAGATGATGGAAGAAGTGGTTCGCAATTACGGACCGTTTTTTGAATTCTGGTGGGATGGCGCCAATGGCGAGGGACCCAATGGGAAAAAAATGATTTACGACTGGCATGGATTTGAATCCACGATTCGCCGGATCGCCCCAAACACCATGGTGTTTAGTGATATCGGCCCTGATATGCGATGGGTCGGGAATGAAAACGGAATCGTGGGAACAACCAACTGGAATCTGCTGGATACAGCCGGGTTCAGTCGCGGACAGGGAGCGCCTCCCAATGATACTCTTAACCAGGGAAATGTGAATGGAAGAAACTGGATACCGGCAGAATGCGACGTGAGTATACGACCAGGATGGTTTTATCATGTAAAAGAAGATAGTCTCGTGAAATCGCCGGAGAAGCTTTTTGATATTTATTTAAAATCTGTTGGTCGTGGTGCAAATTTGATTTTGAATGTTCCTCCGGATCCGCGCGGACTGATATCTCCCTATGATTCTGCTGCGCTGATGGGTTTTGCAAAATTAAGACAGGAAAGTTTTTCGAATAATTTGCTGGAAAAAAATAAACACAGTTCTTCACTCTATCCGTTGGATTCATTAAACCATGCGAATAACACCCGGTCTGTGATGCAGGGCAAAGATTTCAAAAATGAAAAATTAACGCTCCGGTTCGATGAAAAACAACAGGTAAATTGTATTCAATTAGGAGAGGACCTGGCATTCGGTCAGAAGGTTAAATCTTTTTCTGTAGAAATTTATAGCGATGATTCACTGGTGTATAAAAACCAGTATACAACCATCGGTCATCAGCGTTTAATAACTTTTCCGACACAAACTATGAATCGGATGATCATTACCATCCAGGAGGCAAAAGGAGCGCCGGTTCAATGTTGTCTGAAAGTTTTTCGTATTCCGGATGAACTGGTAGAAAAATAAAATGATCTCACAAACCAGGTTGGATGCAGATAAAAAGAGAGGAATTAATAAAGCAAATGGATGATCCCTCCATTGTCTGGGATCTGATCATCATCGGCGGTGGCGCTACCGGGCTGGGCGTGGCTGTGGACGCGGCATCGAGGGGTTTCAAAACTTTACTGTTCGAACAATCGGATTTTGCAAAAGGAACTTCATCCCGAAGTACAAAGCTGGTGCATGGAGGTGTCCGTTACCTCGCGCAGGGAAACATCGGTCTGGTAGTGGAAGCTTTGCGTGAAAGAGGGATCATGCTGAGAAATGCTCCTCATCTGGTGAGGAATGAAAAATTTATTATACCTAATTATTCCTGGCCAAATGCTTTTTTTTATTCCATTGGACTGTCGGTATATGATTTACTGGCCGGTAAAAGAAGTTTTGGCCGCTCCCGCTTGATTTCAAAAGATGAATTAATACAACGTATTCCGAATATTCAGCAGAAAAATTTGAAAGCAGGTGTGCTGTATCATGACGGACAATTTGATGATGCAAGACTGGCGGTTAGTCTCGCGCTGACAGCCATCGAACAGGGAGCCACATTACTGAATTATTTTCAGGTCACTTCCCTGAATAAGGAGGGAAATACAATAAATGGCCTCGATGTAACAGATTTGGAAACCAGCATTTCTTATAGTTTAAAAGCAAAAAAGGTTATTAATGCCACGGGTGTATTTGTAGATGAAATATTAGTGATGGACGCCCCGGAAACCGGTCCGATGGTTCGTCCGAGCCAGGGTGTTCACCTTGTATTTGACAAATCATTTCTGGGTCCTCATGATGCCCTGATGATACCGAAAACTAAAGACGGCAGGGTGTTGTTTGCTATTCCCTGGCACGACAGAACGCTCATCGGAACAACAGACACTCCATTGGACGCGCATCAGCTGGAACCAAAAGCGCTGGAAGAGGAAATACAATTTATACTCGATACTTCAGCCGTATACCTAACGAAGACCCCTACACGAAAAGATGTATTGAGTGTTTTCGCGGGACTCAGACCACTGGCAGCGCCGCAGGGAGAAAGTAAAAAAACGAAAGAAATTTCCAGATCGCACAAACTGATGGTTTCGGCCTCCGGACTTGTTACCATTACCGGGGGTAAATGGACAACCTATCGTAAGATGGCTGAAGACACGGTAGATCTGGCAATACAATCCGGAGGATTAACGAAACGGATCTGCAAGACAAAAACTTTGTATTTACATGGATTTCATGAATCTGTAGACTGGACAGATCCATTTTTTGTATATGGCAGCGACGCAAAATCAGTGAAGGCTCTTACAAAGGAGAATCCTGCATGGAAAGAAACACTGGATCCGAGGTTGCCGTATATCGGTGCAGAAATAATCTGGTCTACCCGGTATGAAATGGCGCGCCGCATTGAAGATGTACTTGCCCGTCGTACACGGGCATTGTTTCTGGACGCCCGCGCCGCCATGGCAATGGCGCCTGTCGTGGCACATTTAATGGCTGAAGAATTAAACAAAGATCAGAGTTGGGAAAAAGAACAAATCTTATCTTTCAATTCGATTGCAAAAAACTACGTACTCAATGGTTAATTGTTAATTGTCAATTGTCAATTAAGACATTCAATTAACAATTAACAATTAACAATTGACAATTATAACGCCTGCATATGAAAAAATACATCCTTGCATTGGATCAGGGCACCACCAGCTCCCGTGCCATCCTTTTTGACCAGGCAGGCCAGATCAAATCCATCGCGCAAAAAGAATTCACTCAAATATTTCCACAACCCGGATGGGTTGAACATGATCCCATGGAAATCTGGTCTTCCCAGGCCAGTGTGGCTGCGGAGGCCAGATTAAAAATTGGCGTTAATCCATCTGAAATTGCCGCGATTGGAATTACCAATCAAAGAGAGACAACCATTGTCTGGGATCGCGAAACCGGTGTTCCTGTTTATAATGCGATTGTTTGGCAGGACAGGCGGACAGCTGTTTTTTGTGAAGAATTAAAACAATCGGGCCATTCAGATAAAATACGTTCAAAAACAGGATTGGTCATAGACGCTTATTTTTCCGGATCCAAGATCCGTTGGATTCTGGATAATGTGAAGGACGCCAGAAAAAAAGCCATGGAAGGAAAACTTGCTTTCGGCACTGTTGATTCCTGGCTTATCTGGAAGATGACGCATGGTGCTGTGCATGCAACAGACATCACGAATGCATCCCGTACGATGTTGTACAATATTCAGGAACAAAAATGGGATGAGGAGTTGTTACAGCTTATGAACGTTCCGGCATCCATGTTACCTGCTGTAAAAGAATCCAGCGAATACTATGGTGAAACGGATAAAAATATTTTTGCCGAACGGATTCCCATTGCCGGTGTTGCCGGTGATCAGCATGCGGCTTTATTTGGGCAGATGTGTCTTGAAAAAGGAATGGTTAAAAATACATACGGCACAGGCTGTTTTATGTTGATGAATATCGGCGACCAATTTGTCATGTCAAAGAATAATCTGCTGACAACCGTAGCCTGGAAAATAAACGGGCAGGTACAATATGCATTTGAAGGCAGCATTTTTATAGCCGGCGCCGTGGTGCAATGGTTACGCGATGGATTGGGCATTATCAGAAATTCTTCGGAAATAGAAGCGCTTGCCACGCAGGTGGAAGATACGGATGGAGTGTCATTTGTTCCTGCTTTTGCCGGTCTCGGTGCTCCGTACTGGAATCCGGATGCGAGAGGAACCATGGTAGGAGTGACGAGGGGAACAAAAGCGGCTCATATCGCCCGTGCTGCGCTGGAGTCCATTGCATACCAAACCATGGATGTATTAAAAGCAATGGAAGCTGATGCAGGAACTTCAATAAAGGAATTGCGTGTGGATGGTGGTGCTACTGCAAATAACCTGTTGATGCAATTCCAGGCAGATCTGTTAAAGTGTAAAGTAATAAGGCCGGAAATAACAGAAACGACCGCGCTGGGTGCTGCTTATCTGGCGGGGCTCGCAGTTGGTTTCTGGAAGGATACTGCTGAAATTGCAAAATGGTGGAAATCAGAAAGAGTTTTTGAACCAGGTGAACAATCTGAAAAAATGCGTTCAGGAATCGAATCATGGAAACGGGCGGTGAGTGCAGCACAGGTATGGAGTAAAAAATAAAATAAATATATGACAGCCTTTCTAGCAGAATTAATTGGTACCGGCGCACTGGTATTATTAGGAAATGGTGTTGTTGCGAATGTTGTGTTGACGGGTACCAAGGGACAAAATAGCGGATGGATTGTTATCACAACCGGTTGGGCACTG
This sequence comes from uncultured Bacteroidota bacterium, assembly GCA_963759335.1. Taxonomy (GTDB): domain Bacteria; phylum Bacteroidota; class Bacteroidia; order Chitinophagales; family Chitinophagaceae; genus Puia. The sequence continues at coordinate 46,855 of CAVWYU010000008.1, read as the reverse complement.
GCCGTGTATGTTGGTGTCGTGATCGCAACGCCATTCAGTGGCGCTCATCTGAACCCTGCTGTTACGATCGCCATGGCTACTGCTGGTAATTTGCCCTGGTCCTCTGTTCTTCCATATATTATCGCTCAGATGCTCGGTGCGATGATCGGTGCATTTCTTGTGTGGGTAGTGTATCGCGATCATTTTAACAGAACGGTTGATGCAGGTCTTCAACTCGGTGCCTTTTCTACCAGTCCTGCTATTCGTGATAATTTTCCCAATCTGATCAGCGAATTGATCGGCACTTTTGTACTCGTATTCACAGTCTTTTATATTACCGGCGGTGAAATCGTAGAAACCAAAACAAAAATTGGACTGGGATCCATCGGCGCACTTCCGGTAGCACTCCTGGTATGGTCGATCGGTTTGTCATTGGGAGGCACGACGGGTTATGCGATTAATCCGGCGAGAGACTTGGGTCCCCGTATTATGCATTTTCTTCTTCCGATGAAAAATAAAAAAGGCAGTGACTGGGGGTACGCCTGGATTCCGGTCCTCGGTCCGATTCTCGGAGGGGTATTGGCTGCACTGGTTTATACCGGATTTAAATAAAAAGGGTTAACCCATAGCTGGCGACCTTTCAAAACGTTCTATTGCCGTTCTGGGTATAAATCGGGAGCCCGAGTAATCCATTCTCTTAACTTAAGGAATTGATTAACTTAAACCATCTAACTTATGGCCAGGCTAACTTTTACCCGTCTAGCATATTTTCTTGTATTTATTTTCAGTAGTTATTTAATACAGGCTCAGCAACCCTGGTTGCCCAGAGAGGCAAGTCCCGGAGCAAGCGTCTCTCAAACTGTCGGGATTTCAGTGATATCCGTACATTATTCCCGGCCATCGGTTCGGGGGAGAGAAGTTTGGGGCAACCTGGTTCCTTACGGCTGGGACAAAAATGGATCCGCCATTGGATTAGAATCCCCCTGGCGCGCGGGAGCCAATGAAAATACGGTGCTGCATTTATCAAATGATGCGATGGTGGAAGGAACCAAAGTGCCCGCCGGGGATTACGGGTTATTTTTTATCATTAACAAGGATAATACGGGCGAGCTCATTCTTTCAAAAGATTATAAATCGTGGGGAGCGTTTTGGTATAATCCAAAACAAGACCAGATGAGGGCGAAAATTTCAATCAGGGATGTGCCGGAATCCGTGGAGAAGCTAAATTATTCATTCGACAGTGTTGGCAGAACATTCGCGGAGCTTGATTTGAACTGGGCAAAAAAACAATTTCCGGTGAAAATTGAATTTGCTGTTGACGAAATCGTCATGGAGAATGCCCGGGAATTATTAAATGGACAAACCGCATTCCTGTTTCAAAACCTGAACGCAGCCGCAAATTATTCATTGGCTCATAAAGTTGATACCGCACTGGGAATGCAATGGGTTAACAGGACCCTGGCAGGAAACCCGCAAAATTATACCGCTTCAGCGATTAAAGCCGGTTTCTTAAAAAATGCCGGAGACAGTGTGGCGTCTGCTAAACTATTAAAAGATGCAATTCCATTTGCTAATGACGGCGAGCTCAATGCTTACGGATATCAGTTATTGGGAGAGAAAAAATATACCGAAGCCATCGATGTGCTGAAGTTAAATACAGTAAAACATCCTGAAAACCCCAATACATGGGACAGCCTCGGGGAAGCATATGCATTATCGGGAGATAAAAAGAACGCGATAACGAATTTTAAAAAGGCACTCAGCCTGAATCCTGCACCGCCGGTAAGAGCCAATTCAGAAAAATATCTGAAGCAACTCGGCGCCTTATAAGAGAGTAAATATCTGGAAAAGAAAAGGAAAGATCTTTCACGGATCTTTCCTTTTTATTTTTTAAAACTGTTGGAATGTTTATTCAACATGGGCTTTCTTTTCCCTCTGATAAGTCTGCCATCCACTAATACCTTCTGATTTTAATATCAGGACATGATCGGCATTTTCTATCGTTGCATAATAAGACGTGCCATTTTCAGTCTGAATTTCAAATAAATCACTTACCCAATAATCAGCATAATTGATTTTCAGGGAAGTCAGAATTTGAAGGGGTAACTGACTCGGACTGATAAAACGGGTTACTGCCAGCAATTCCCCATTATTATTAAAGTAAGCGGAGAGTACCATATCATTAATAGTAAACTCGGCCTTTACAAAACTTGCCTGGTGTTCCCATTTGATGTCCCTGGCATTTGAAAATTGTTTGTTGAATGAACTGATCACATTTTTACTGATGGCGGGTGCATCTGCGGCAAAGCTGAAAGCAGTAAAACTTACCAGGACGATGCTTAAAAGCAGGATTCTCTTTTTCATTTTTTTGTTTTTTATTGGTGTTGTGTTTTGATTAACGATACAAAGATAAGGGTTTTAGTATGTACTATGCAAAACATAGTAGTATGAATGGCATAATAATATGTATAAACGGTACAAAACGGTGGATGGACTGTGATTTGATCATAAATTTTGCAGATAAGACGTCGGCTGAAAGAGCTTTGTTACCTTTATTTCAAACTTTCTTTATGCCCATAAAAACCTTTAAAATCCTGTTATTCACACTGTTATCGTATTACGCTCAGGCCCAGACGCCGGATTCTACCTATGCAGACCGTTTGGGATTTCCAAAAGGTTCCAGGGTTTTGATCCTGCATGTGGATGATGCCGGGATGAGTTTTGATTCAAACCTGGGAGCCGAAATGGCCCTGACGAAGGGTGTTTCCACTTCGGTGAGCGTGATGATGCCCTGCCCATGGGTGCCTGGATTTGTACAATTTCTTAGGACACACCCGGAAATTGATGCCGGTTTGCATTTAACCCTGACGTCGGAATGGGGCCATTATAAATGGGGACCTCTTTCCGGTAGAAAAAACACACCGGGACTTGTAGATACCAGCGGATATTTCTGGCCAACCGTTGAAGCAGTCGTAAAACATGCAACAGCAGATGAAATAGAAATAGAAATGACGGCTCAACTGGAGAAAGCCCGCTCAATGGGATTTGAACCAACCCATTTGGATACTCATATGGGAACTGTATACGGATCGCCTGAATTTCTGATGCGGTATATCAGACTGGGTATGAAAAATCATATCCCGGTAATGCTCCCGGGAGGAGCCGATGTCCTGATCCAGGCACAGGCGATGTTGCCGGATGCAACGGTTCAGGCTATGCGTATGCTGGGTAAGCAGGTCTGGGCTGCAGGACTTCCGGTTTTAGATGATCTCCACAATTATAGTTATGATTGGGTGATTCCGGCCGATGTGGCTGCTGATGATAAAAAACTGGATGAATACAAAACAACAAAATATATAGAGGCACTCAAAACACTAAAGCCCGGACTTACCATGATGATTATGCATTGTACAGAAACCGGCGATGAATTTAAATATATCAGCGACTCAGGCCCAACCCGAAAAGGTGACTTACTCGCCATGATGAATCCTGCATTTAAAAAAGCATTGAAAGATCAGGGAATTATTTTAACCACCTGGCGGGAAGTAAAACAGCGTAGGGACAAAGTAAAGTAATCTCCTAACTCATTTGGCGGCCTGCCCCTCGAATGCGTAGTTGGCGGTTGGCAGTTGAAAGAATTTCACTTTCATACTTCCATTCTTCCATACTTTCATACTTGTTTAAAGTCTGATAATAGCAAAACCCGGTCTCTGATTATTCAAATAGGGAACCACCACTTCATCAGATGTAAACCTTCTTGCATTCTGGAAATTCAGCATTTTATCCATTCTCCAGAATACAAGAGCATCATCCGTTGTTTCACCACGGGTATTCAACGTTGTGGTCGTTGCGAAAGGGTCAGTAAATCCTTCCAGACTATTATATATCAGATATAATTTGTTTTTTGCCGGGATCAGCAGATAGGAGAGATCTGGATTATTTGTTTCAGCATGTTGTTCCATTTCCAATATAGCACTCCAGGTACTGTCTTTCGACACGGTGGGGAAATAAAAAAGATTTAAGTCACCCTTGTTCCGGACAGCGGGAATAGGAGTCAATCCGCGGTTTCGTGTGTATCCCTGTTTCAATTCTTTTTCTCCGGAGTTCGCTTCGGAATAATTGGCCAGGAGATAAGCAGTTTCCCAGTTGGTGAGTGCCGGAATATTTGGTTTTTCGAATTCAAAAGATGAGCCATATTCCTTTAACAGCATAAACCCTCCATCCGGAACCGATATAAATCTTTCATGACTCAGATTTTTACTGCTGATATCCCTTGACTGCTCGTTAAAATGATAAGAAGAATCAAAATCAATTCTTCCTTCCCGCATGGAGTAATTAATGACCTGCACGTTTTTGAGTGACGTATTTCTATACGCAGACAAAAGACCCACAGTCATTTCCTGCCGGGAATTATTGATGGACATGGATACATCTTCGGTTTTATAAAACGGAGCAATGGCTATTTCCTTAAAAAAATAATCGCCACCGTTGGGACAGGCATGAAAGAGTGAAAAATTATGACTGATATGGGAAGGAAAAACCATTCCCCATTCGCCGTTATTGGCGAGTTTGATGGGGAGATTATCAAACCCTTCTGAAGGAAATCCAATCTCGTCGTCCTGGATACAGGGTTGGGAAAATTGTATATTCGAAATTACCTTCCTGTATACCGGATTCCAGTCTGAATCAAATAAGTGTACGTGAACAATCGTCGATTCGGGGTCAGTGTTTTCAAAAGCAACCAGTAATATCAGGGATTGATTTTCGGACCTTACCAAAAGGATGGACGAGGCATTCGCTGAAAAGGGCAGACTGTCGATCAATCTGGTATCTGCATTTTGATTCGCCCGGTAGCGATTACAAAAAATTCTTGTACTGTTACCGGAAGGAGCGCTCACAATCTGATCTAATCCTTTATTGCCCGTCATCAGCCATTGTTTCACCGTTCCCGGAATAAAAATCGGAGACTGTTCACTGAGTAAATGAAGTCGGTTATCAAACAGTTCAAAATGCTGAATTTCGATACGCCGTTCCGAAGTATGATGCATATTTAATTTCCGGACTTGCATCATGGCAGCCCAATAGAAATCATCCGATTTTCCGACTACCTGGAATTGAATAGCAGCGCGGGCATTGATGGATTCAGAATAAATAACCCGTTGGGCGTTTATTTTGCCGGGAAGCCATAGGAACAGGCCAAAGCAATATAGATATATCCATCTCACTTGATCGTATCCCTTACAAGTTAACGAAATAAATAATCCCCGGATCAGAGGCCTTTGTTGACATTAAATGCCCGGGAGCCATTTTTCGGAATACTAAGCGTTTTCCATTCATCGTTTTGCACCATCTTGGCAATAAAAATAATCTGCCCGATGTGTGAAGCATAATGAGTCAGTTGCCGGTTGATGGCATCGATAACGGTCAGTTCCTCATTGCGGATGACAACTACTTTCGAAAGATCTGCAACGGAAAGCGTGTTTAAAACCTCAAACAGACAATTCCATCCTTTATCCCATAAGGCTTTTAAACTTTCACGGGATAAATGCTCATTTTCGAATTCAGCATCCCGGTCCCTCCATTTTTTCTCACCATCGCTTGTATAAAAATCTGTAAAGCGTGAAAGCATATTCCCGGCCAGATGTTTTACAATAATGGCTATGCTATTTGTTGCCGGATTGAATTGCCAGTAAATTTTTTCATCAGGAACCTGATCGATGGCCTTTTCTCCCATTAATTTCGCTTGCTTAAACTGATTTTTTACACTACTGATGTAATTATTTTCCATGGTGATTTATGAATTTTCTAATCACTAATTTAACTAATATCTCAAAGGATGTGAAGCTAACGGATTCGCTTTTAATTCCGATTGTAATTGATCAACCGGTACTTTTTGCACAGATATTTTTTTGTCAATCGCCATCGCAGCTGCGGTAGCGGACGATTGTCCCAAAACCATGAACACCGGTTCCATCCGGATAGACCCATAAGCGATGTGACTGGCGGATAAACATACGGGTACAAACAGGTTGGTGCATTCTTTTTGTCTGGGAACAATGGAACGGTATGAGACCGGATAGGGTGGGAATCCGCCTACCTGCACGTCACCTTCGTTTTTGACCATTCCATGTACAATAACGCGCTGGCAATTGTGTGAGTCCATGGTATATGCGGCCAGCCCGATGCCATCGGTTACTTTCAACTGGCCCGTGCAATTTCCTTCCGTCATCACATAATCCGAAATCATCCTCCTTGATTCCCTGATATATAACTGGGGCGACCAGTGATTGTTGTCGATGTATTCATCTTTTGGATAACCCCAGTTCAGCATTTCATTTCTCAGATGTTCCGGCACTCTTCCGTCATGCCCGATAAAATACAGTAGTCCTTTATTGTAATCGACATGATCCTGTATTATATTTTTCCTCGTCTCATTGTTTCCGTTAGGATAGTCGTAATTCATGCCGATCATATCTGTGGAAAATGGACCGTTGTTGTTGATGTCCGTCTTTCTTTCCGGCATCAGATTAATATTCAATATCCCGTCTTCCAGTGATTTGGGGTTCTTTATTTTAATGTACCGGAGAAGTAACTCATAGTGACTACTGTCATAATGAGCAGGTTTTGTAATCTCAATCCGGTTGGCCAGACTATCAGTGAGGCATAAACGAAAATTATATGCCTGCAGTTTCTTATCCCCTGAGCCCCGGTTTTTTAGTTCGGCAGATTGAATTCCCCAAAGCAAACCAGTCTCCGGTTTGCCTTCAGCGATATAAGGATCCACGCCATCGGGAAACTGGTGCTTATCCAGTAATTGAATTCCATTATAGGATTCATGGTACTGTTGATTATTCTCACGACCGATCGTAAATGAAACGGAGGCCCTGGCCATCAGGTCACCTTCGTAGGAGCAATCGATATATTCTTTTGCATGGATAATGTAAGTAGTATGACCTGAGTCTTTGTCAATTGATGTGGTTTGAATTTCCTGAATCTGCAGACCTTTCTTAAAAAGTATTTGTAAAGACTGATGAAACAATACAGGAATGGACGCTTCCCGGATATATGCTTTGAAAATATCTTCAGCCACATGGGGTTCAAAAATCCATTGTTCCGGTTTCCCATAATGCATACCGACCCGCCGGTAGAAATCACGCGCCAGACCGGTGATTGCGATTTTGTTTCCAATATCAGTATTGCCCAAACCTCCGCTGCTCAGTCCGCCGAGATGGCCCTCCGGAGTAACCAGTATCACTTTCTTGCCAAGTTTGGCTGCTGTGTACGCGGCGATCACGCCACCCGAGGTGGCGCCATATACGCATATATCCACAGAAATTTTTTGCTGGGCATTCACACCGGGACAAGCGAGCAGAAAAAATGGAATGAGAAATTTAATCATGTTCAGTTCAAGGTTAGATACATCCAGGTAAATTTACTTAACCTTTCACTTCAAATATATTTATTGCCTGAACCTGATGTGCCCGGACAATAATGCCGGGCACGATATATTTTTTCAATTATCTGGAAACAAACTCAGATAATGAGAGAAAATGGGTTGGACTTACCGTTAGACAGAAACGATAAAGAATTATTTATTTATCGTGTATTTATAGAATCAATGCGTTAAGCGTTAGCGTTATGCGTTAAGCCTTATTGGCCCGTATTTTGATCTTTAAGAGAGTCCAAATCCAACCCAATGAAACGTAACCATGGTTATTTTACGATTGTATTTTTACTATTTTTTTCTGCATGTTCAAAGAAAACAACTGATCCCGCAACTCAGCCAGTCATTGGCAAAGATTCCACGAAACCCACTGTCACGATCCCGAATACGAATTGCACGGGCAACCCGTCGGATTTTTTAAGTATGATGATTTTTCCAGCGGATAATGCCTGGAATCAGGATATTTCCGCATCTGCTGTCGATCCGGCCAGCGCTCAGATACTCTCTGCTTATGCAGGATCCGGTGTGAAGGCAGATTTTGGAAGCGGTTTATGGGATAATGCACCCATTGGAATTCCCTTTGTTGTGGTTTGTAGTAATCAGCAAAAAGTTCAAATTGTATTTCGTTCAAATGGAACGGATGGAAATTATGGAGATGAAAGTGATCCCGGACCTTATCCCGTTCCTCTGAATGCACCCATCGAAGGAAACGGAACCGGAGATTCGCATGTGCTGGTTTTAGATAAGGACAATGATATGTTGTACGAATTGTACAATGCCAGTTTGAATGGTGATCATTGGGAAGCTTCATCCGGTGCTGTATTTAATCTTGCATCCAATGCACTCAGGCCCGATGGATGGACCTCTGCAGATGCAGCCGGGCTTCCCATTTTTCCGGGACTGGTTAAATATGATGAAGTGGCGAGCGGAGCCATTCGTCATGCCATTCGTTTTACACTGGCTTCAGCCAATGTGAAACCGGGTTATATTTCACCCGCGACACATCAGGTGAATAGTAAGGGCGGACAATATTCGATTCCTTTCGGAGCGAAGATCCGCCTGAAAGCAAATTTTGATATCAGTACTTTTCCTGCAAATGACCAGGTTATATTAAAGGCTCTTAAAAAGTACGGCCTGATACTGGCCGACATCGGAAGCAATATGTATATCAGTGGTGCACCCGACGAACGCTGGAACAATGATGAGTTACAGCAGCTGGGAAAAGTAAAAGCCTCAGATTTCGAAGTAATAAAAAATTAATCCTGGTTAACAAATCATATCCCTCAAACCAGACACCGCCAGAAATAAAAGTCAATTAGAAGAATCAGATAGAAAAAAACCTCATCATTTATATGATGAGGTTTTCAATATTTAATAATTGACAATTAACAATTAACAATTGACAATTATCACGATCCGCAGCTCACACAACCATCCTCCAGGGTACAAACACTTCCATCCAATAATTCATTATTGACTTCTGTACCATCTGTGCTAACGGGAACGGATATTGTCTTTTCTTTTCTCTCAATGGTGAATTGGACAGCTTGTGTAGCTGCCTGGGTCCGCAAATAATACATGCCTGTTTTCAAACCTTTTTTCCAGGCATAGAAATGCATCGATGTAAGCTTGGCCGTTGTGGGTTTTTCTACAAAAAGATTTAAAGATTGAGACTGGCAAATAAAAGCCCCCCGGTCTGCCGCCATATCGATGAGGTGCCTTTGTTTTATTTCCCACACTGTCCGGTATATCTCTTTAATGTCTGCCGGAATTTCTTCTATATGCTGTACAGACCCGTTGGCTGCAATGATTTTATTTTTCATATCGTTGTTCCACAATCCTAATTGTACAAGATCTTTCAGGAGATGTTTGTTCACTATAACAAACTCACCACTCAGCACTCTCCTCGAATAAATATTACTTGTATACGGCTCAAAACATTCATTATTGCCCAATATCTGCGAGGTGGACGCAGTGGGCATCGGAGCGAGCAGGAGGGAATTACGAACCCCATATTTTTTCACTTCTTCTTTTAAGCCATTCCAATCCCAGCGTTCACTGGGTTCCACGCCCCACATATCGAACTGGAATATTCCTTTTGATACAGGAGATCCTTCATAACTTTCATAAGCTCCCTGTTCCTTCGCAAGATCCTTGCTGGCGGTCATGGCTGCGAAATAGATTGTTTCAAAAATATTTTTATTCAGCATTTTTGCGAGCTCACTATCAAATGGTAAGCGCAACATGATGAAGGTATCTGCCAGACCCTGTATGCCAATTCCGATTGGCCGGTGCTTCAGGTTGGAATAACGGGCTTCTTCAATCGGGTAATAATTGCCGTCAATAATCCGGTTAAGGTTCTTCGTTACTTCAACCGTTATCTCAAATAATTTTTGATGATCAAATTTTCCATTCACGATAAACCGGGGAAGGGCCAGTGAGGCCAGGTTGCAAACGGCTACTTCTTCCGGAGAAGTATATTCCATGATCTCCGTACAAAGATTGCTGCTTTTGATCGTACCCAGATTTTGCTGATTACTCTTTCCGTTGGCAGCATCCTTATACAGCAGGTATGGTGTCCCGGTTTCAATCTGTGCTTCGAGGATTGCAAACCAGAGATCCTGTGCTTTTACTTTTTTTCTTGCCCTTCCTTCATTCTCATACCGGGCATATAGTTCTTCGAACCTGTCACCAAAACAATCGGCCAGGCCGGGTGCTTCGTTGGGGCAAAACAGGCTCCATTCCCCGCCGGATTCCACTCTTTTCATAAACAGATCAGGCATCCACAATGCATAGAATAAATCTCTCGCTTTCAACTCTTCCTTTCCATGATTTTTCCTGAGTTCCAGGAAATCGAATACATCTGCATGCCACGGCTCGAGATAAATGGCAAAGGCGCCCTTGCGTTTTCCTCCGCCCTGGTCTACATATCGTGCTGTGTCATTGAATACACGCAACATCGGAATGATACCATTGCTGCTTCCGTTCGTACCCCCGATATAACTACCTGTTGCGCGGATATTGTGAATGGCCAATCCGATACCGCCCGCGCTTTGTGATATTTTAGCCGTTTGCTTTAAAGTATCATAGATCCCGTCAATACTATCCTCTTTCATCGTCAGTAAAAAACAGGATGACATTTGTGGTTTGGGTGTACCGGCATTGAAGAGTGTGGGCGTGGCATGGGTGAACCATCTTTCACTCATCAGGTGATATGTTTTGATGGCACTCTCGATATCGTTTTTATGAATCCCAATGGCCACGCGCATATACATGTGCTGCGGCCGCTCTGCAATGCGGCCGTTAATTTTTAGCAGATAAGATTTTTCCAGCGTCTTAAAACCAAAAAAGTCAAAGCCATAATCACGATCATAAATGATCGTGCTGTCGAGCAGGTCGGCATTTTCATCTATAATTTGTATGACGTCGTCCGCAATCAACGGCATTTTTCTTCCCGTAACAGGATGCGCATACCCATGAAGGTTATGCATCGTAGCCGAAAAACTTTTGATGGTATTTTTATGCAGGTTACTGACGGCAATCCGCGAGGCCAGGATCGCATAATCCGGATGCTTGGTCGTAAGGGAAGCCGCCGTCTCTGCAGCCAGGTTGTCCAGCTCAGTAGTGGGCACGCCATCATAAATGCCTTCAATGGCTTTTTTGGCAACTTCATAAATATCGACAAGCGGGCTCAGGCTGTAGGAAAGTTTCTGTATACGTGCAGTTACTTTATCAAATTTTACGGATTCTTTTTTTCCGTCTCTTTTTATTACGAACATGGGAATGAGTTTAAAAATTAAAAATCTTCTTCCAGAGAAAAACTCTGTGTTGCACCGGCTGACAATAATCCGGCTTTCTGATAATCGCCCACACGCTTTTCGAAGAAATTGGTTTTCCCCTGGAGGGAAATCATTTCCATAAAGTCAAATGGATTGGAGACATTGAACAATTTTGGATAACCCAGTTCATTCATCCACCGGTCCGCTACAAATTCAATGTATTGTTTCATAAGCCCGGCATTCATACCAATTAATTTTACCGGCAATGCATCGGATATAAATTCTTTTTCGATCGCCACGGCATCTCCGATAATGGCAGCCACTGCCTCATGAGAAAGTTTGTTATTCAGCATGCCATATAATAAACAGGCAAATTCACAATGCAGCCCCTCATCCCTGCTGATGAGTTCATTGCTGAACGTGAGCCCGGGCATGAGTCCTCTTTTCTTCAGCCAGAAAATGGAACAGAAACTGCCGCTGAAAAAAATACCTTCTACTGCAGCAAAAGCCACCAGACGTTCCGCAAAACTGCCGTTTTGTATCCAGCGCAAAGCCCATTCCGCTTTTTTCTTCACAGCCGGAACAGTTTCAATCGCATGGAACAACCGGTGTTTTTCCTGTGGATCTTTGATATAACTGTCGATGAGGAGGGCATAGGTTTCAGCGTGTATGTTTTCCATCATGATCTGAAAGCCATAAAAGCAACGAGCCTCCGGAAGTTGCGTCTCACTCATGAAATTGACAGCCAGGTTTTCGTTTACGATCCCATCGCTGGCTGCAAAAAATGCCAGCACGTGACTGATGAAATGTCGTTCCCCATCGTTCAGGGAAGACCAGTCTTTCATATCGCCACTGAGATCGATTTCCTCTGCTGTCCAGAAACTCGCTTCATGTTTTTTATACATCTCCCAGATCCTCGGGTAATTGATGGGGAGGATTACGAAGCGGTCTTTGTTTTCTCTTAATAGTAATTCATCCTGCTCTTGCATAGTTCAGTTTAAATAAATTAATAATAGATTCAGCGAAGATGGAGTCGACGATTCATGAAAGAATGAGCGGCCTATCTATGCGAAACCTTATTCGGGAAGGTTCCAAACAAATACTGTTATCGGCAGGTCTCCTGGCTCGTAACCGTTTTATCCTTCCTTCTCACCCCGCATGTGCGGGACAATGGAATAGGGGGTGGTTAAAACGTTCATGTTACTTACAGTTGCCCGTCAGCCCGGGATTTTCACCCGGTTCCCTTTTAATCAACCCGGCTAATCCGGGAGAACCGCAACGAGTATGTGAACGAACAATACAATACTACAAAGCCTGAAGGATTAATGGAGAAAAATTAAGTCACATTGTGTTAACATCTTTTGAGCAAAAGCGTAAAGCGAAAGCGTAAAGCAATCCGCTCACAATCCAGTATATTTAATGCATTATATGATATGAATTCCCGCCCGGTCTTAACATATATTTCGAATATCCGTTGTTTCATTTCCGGATTGTGTATTATATTTTTCCTTCATATTACTCAGACAGTCCAATCGCAATCAGTCCGTTATATTCTGACCAGGGATGGTCTTCCGCAATCCTTTATTTCAGGACTCGTACAGGATGATACTTCTTTTATCTGGATCGGCACACGAAACGGACTGGCCAGATACGACGGCATTCAATTCAAAGTATTTCAACATAATACACTGGATACAACAACGCTTGCATCCAACCTGATCATCTGGATCAGAAAAGATAAACACAATCAGTTAGGGATCGAACATGAATCCGGTGAGATAGACGTATTGAATCCTGTGACTGAAAAGATACGGCATCTGATCAGGGAAAATCAGGTTAAGGAAGGAAAGATACAGTATATACGACGTGGATGGCTGGTAGATGAAGACGGAATTTTTTGGGGAATTCGGAAAGGAGCGGGGTTAAATAATTACAATGATGTCACAAAAAAAACGGAAGCCTTCAACCGTCAGAACACAGGCTTCGCCAGTGACACGATATTAGGAATGACAGAAATAAAGAATCGCGGAATCTGTTTTATAAATCAGAAAGAAATTGGCATATATGATAAGAAAACAAAAAAAATAACCAGCTGGCCGATTCCATTTCAGCAGGACTTCGGAGATTTTGCCGGCATGGATGCCATAGCCATTGATTTGCATGAAAGAAATAATGGGGAATTAATGTGGGGGGACCGGAAAAATATTTTCTTCTTCAACCTCTCTTCGCATTCATTCAGGACGGTTTCTCTTCCAACGGTTGCATATCTCGGTATACGCTGGATTCGAACGGGTGCAGATGGGTATGAATATTTTGAAAATTTTGGACGGGTATTCCGCTATAATGAAAAAACCGGTGCGAGTTCCATTGGTAAAACAGCCGGCGAATATTTTTCCGATGCCAAATCTTTTCTAGTTGATCGGTCAGGTCTTATCTGGCTTGGAACGAACGCTGCGGGGATCCAGCAGATTGATTTGGAAATTCCTTTCTTTCAGTCTTTCTCTTATAAGAAAGATTTTATAACCGATATGTTACAGGAGGAACTCGGAATTAATATGCCGCAGATGTTTGGCTGGACAGAGAAGGATCAGATTTTTTCCCAGCCCAGTTATTATTTCAGGTCTGCCTATGACAATAAAAAAAGATTGTACCTGGCTCTGAAGCAAACGGTATGTTATGCTGACAGCAGTGAAAGCAGATTTGTAAAACTACCACCTGTCCCGATCATCGACCGTTTTGAAAAATTACAAGTTGGTATTCGCGGAATCGCAATCATGCCGGATGGCTCACCCCTGGTGATTGGTTATTCCGGTAATATCATGGAATATGATTTTTCTCGTCGCCAATGGATTTCTTTTATTGAACCTGGTCTCCTGAGAAAGAACTTCGGACCGGAGCTTCTTCCGCTGGATATAGTGGCAGACAGGGACAACTTATGGATTACGACAGAAAAGGATGGCCTGATTTTAATTAATATCCGGACTAAGAAAATTTCCAACCTGAAAGAAAATCAGGGATCAGGGTCGCTGCCTTCCAATCAACTGCTCAGTATAAAACAAGATCCGCTACATACGGAAGTCCTTTGGTTAGGAAGCTATCAGGGCTTGATACAAATGAATAAAAATACTTTACAGTGTAAAGTATTTTCTTTGAACGAGGACCTTCCGGATAATACGATCTATTCTATTTTGCCGGATCATAACAATATGCTTTGGTTGACTACGAACAAGGGTATCTGCCGCTTTGACCTGGAAACACATTTGGTTCGCGCATATCATACCATTCATGGATTACCCGGAGATGAATTCAACCGGTTTCATCAGCTTTCACTTCCTGACGGGCGACTGACTTTCGGAGGCACAGACGGTTGGACGATTTTCAATCCTTCCCGAATAAAAAATGACGTTTTCGAACCAGTGATTGCGTTTACAGATCTGAAAATAAATAATAAAGACAATTCCCGGGGCAGGGAGAGCAATCCGTTATCGTCTCCTATTAATTCGTTGAGTCAGCTGACGTTACCCTTTGAACAAAATACGCTGACTTTCAGTTTTGCCGGACTTGAATTCAGTCAACCGCAGGATATTCAATATCGCTATCAGCTTCAGGGATATGATAACGAATGGATCATGGCCGGCAATTCCCACTCAGCCAGTTATACCAAAATTCCTCCCGGGAATTATACACTTTTTATCAATGCCAGCAATACTTCAGGTAAATGGAGTTCCCATATTAAAACCTTAAAACTCCGGATCGAATCTCCCTGGTATGCTACTAAAATGGCTTATCTCTGTTACTGTATCATCCTGGCAGGCTTAACCTGGACCTTTATACGCTTTCGTGTAAGTCGTCTGGTCATGCAGGAAGAAATGGTTCTAAAGGAAAAAGAAACATCGCAATTGAAGGAACTGGATGATATGAAAACAAAATTCTTTTCAAATATCACCCATGAATTTCGAACGCCGCTTACTCTGATTATGGGCCCTGCGGAGGAATTAAAAAAAACACAAGGTCCTGATTCCAAAGAAACACGCCTGATCGATACGATTGTAAATAATGCAAAACAATTACTCATTCTGATCAACCGGTTATTGGACTTGTCGAAGCTTGAGGCAAAGGCATTGAAGCTCCACGAACAAAGAGGAAATCCCGCTGATGCCGTTGGATCTGTGGTTCATTCTTTTGAAATGGATGCGGCCGGTAAAATCATTCAGCTTTCTTTCACGAATCAGCTGGCTGTGATGGATTGCTGGTTTTATGCAGATGCGCTGGAACGTATCGTATATAACCTGGTATCCAATGCATTGAAATTTACTTCTGTAAATGGTCGGGTCGACGTTATTCTGTCGGAGAAAAATAATATGCTTGTTTTGATTGTAAAAGATAACGGAATCGGTATCGGAAAAAATAAACTGCCTTATATTTTTGACCGGTTTTATCAGGCGGATCAGAGTGCAGGGCTTTCGAAAGAAACCTGGGATCAGGGTTCGGGTATTGGCCTGTCCCTGGTGAAAGAACTGGTTAACCAGATGGACGGCAATATCACAGTGGAGAGCCAAATTACGAACGCCGGACAAAATTCATCGGGAACCAGTTTTACACTCACGATTCCTTTTCGCAGGACTGAAGCAGACGAAGCATTGGTTTCTGCACAGTCAGAATCGTCGAAGACAATGGAATATGCCGATGATGACGCTGAAAAATTCCCACAGATTCTTTTGGTCGAAGACAGTTTGGAACTGGCCGGATTTATTGCCGGTATTTTATCCGAGCATTACAAAGTAACCCATGTAACAAATGGTGCAGAGGGCCTCGATAAAGCGTTATCCATTATGCCGGATCTTATTCTGAGTGATGTAATGATGCCGGTGATGGATGGATATGAAATGTGCGGCCGGTTAAAGGAGGATATCCGTACCAGTCACATTCCCGTTGTGTTATTGACAGCAAAAGCCACCCGGGAAAATATGATTTCGGGATTATCGATCGGAGCGGATGATTATCTGGCCAAACCTTTTCATCCGACTGAATTATTACTGCGGATTCACAATCTTCTGGACAGACAGCAAAAGCTCAGGGATCGGGTTCGCGCAGAGCTCAATCTGCCGGCCGGATCACCTCTAGATATCGAACCGGTTATCCAGGATATTTTCATCACCCGTCTGTATGAAGTATTGGATGAACATCTGGACGACGAACAGTTTGGGGTTGATCAGCTGACCACTGCGATCAATATGAGCCGGAGCAGCCTGCACCGGAAATTAAAAACGCTGACAGACATGTCAACGACTGAAGTCGTACGGAATTACCGGCTCAAAAAAGCCAGCCTGCTCCTGAAAGAGGGTTATACCAGTTCCGACGCCGCCTATAAAACCGGATTTGGATCTCCGGCTTATTTTACCAAAAGCTTCCGGGAGGTTTATGGCGTTACACCCACTGAGTACGTTTTAAGAGTAAATCGTAAGGCGTAACGCGCAAAGCCCTCAAACCATTAAGCGAATCTATAATCATAATCCGAGCCGCATTTTCATGTAACACGCAATTAAACTTGCATTGGTTTTAAGTATTACGTCTTGCGCTTTAAGCTTTGAAACAATATTTATAGTTAATGCAACATCCGGTATAGTCTCAGCCTCAACGGGTTAATAGTTTTGCAACCTGAATTCGATGTGATATCAGTCACCTGTTTTCAAATTAAAATTTATTAACTATTCAACTAAACATTATTAAAAACTATTATTTCGCGGCGCTGGCCTTCGTTATTGTTGGACTTTTTTCCTGTTCATCACCTACACAGATTACGAGTAGCTGGAAGGATCCGAACACTTCCATTCAAAACCCACACCTTCATAAAGTGGTGGTTGCCGCCCTCATTTATGATCAGGGTGTACGCAGGCAGGTCGAAGACTATATGGCTTCTTTGTATCCCGGTACAGCGATGCAGTCATATCTAATCCTTGGCGGGGATTCGTTAATAAACAATGAAAACGAGTATAGTCAGAAATTAAAATCTGAAGGTTATGATGGCATAGCCATATTGAAACAGGTAAACGAAAATGTCAGTCAACATTATGTTCCGGGACAATATCCTTCTTATTATAGTACATGGGGTGGATATTGGGGTAACGGATGGGGTGGTCCAAGATGGGGAGCAACCTATTATAATCCAGGGACACCAGGTTATGTACGAACAGACAGAACCTGGATCGTGCAGGTGAATGTGTATTCTCTTGAACCCAATAAGCTGATATGGGCAGCCAATACACGTACGACTGATCCGGGTGGAAGAATTCCATTATTCGATGATGTATGCAAAGCCGTTCGCGCTCAGATGAAATCCGATGGATTTTTGAATTAAGATCAATCAATTAAAATAACAGAAAAATCCATATTCATGGAGCAGAATATCAAATATAGAATGGCCGGGTCCGTCGCTTTAAAAAACAGAAATTATTCCTATCTCCTCATAAATGTCCTTCTGGCAGTTATACTGCCTCTGTTGTCTGTTCTCTGGGATTATTTTTATGAACATGAAACATTCAGCCGGGAATTAATTGGGAAGTGGTTTATTTTTTATGCGGTCGGCATCCGGCTATTCACTGCGGGAATCAGTCAGGCTTCAAACCCCGCATTTACAGGTCGGATATTTAAGATGAAAAGCACAGAAAGTTTTGTAATCATCCGGGAACTTGGATTCGCCAATATTGCGATGGGAGTGATGGGGATTCTGTCGGTGCTGAACAACAACTGGCGCGTAATGGCAGCTATCACCGGCGGTATGTTTTTAGGCCTCGCAGGAATTCTTCATCTGCTTAAAAAACCGGATTCACTCAATGAGATGATTGCAATGATTTATGATTTGTTTGTTCTGGTTGTTATTATTACGTACCTGTCTGTCGGATTATTTTCTTTTTAAAGACGGCATCGCCTGCCGAATTTTCAGCGAAGGTGTGTCAACAGTTTCCGTAGGTGTGGCATTAACCGCCAACCGTCAACCGTCAACCGTCAACCGTCAACCGTCAACCGTCAACCGCCAACCATCACCGCGTGACTTTCTTAAAAATCGAACTCGCCGTATGGCCGCCAAAACCAAACGTATTATTGAGACTGTAATTCACTGTACGCTGAATGGACTTGCCAATGACGATATTAAGATTGGCGGGAATGTGTTCATCAATATTTACAGTATTGATCGTGCCGGGAATAATATTGTGTTTAACGGAGAGAATGCTGATAATGCCTTCAACGGCTCCGGCGGCTCCGAGCAGATGGCCTGTCATGGATTTTGTCGCACTGATATGAACCTGCTGGTCTCCAAATATACTTTCAACACCTTTCATTTCACTGATATCTCCGATGCCGGTAGATGTTGCATGTGCATTGATATAATCAATATCAGAAGGACCTAAGCCCGCGTCGTTGAGTGCTCTTGAAATGCAAAGTTTAGCTCCGAGTCCATCGGGATGCGTTCCTGTTAAATGATAGGCATCTGCAGCCATGCCTCCTCCGACCATTTCAGCATAGATATTGGCCTTTCTCTTTACGGCGTGTTCCCATTCCTCCAGTATCAAAGCGCCAGCTCCTTCTCCAATCACAAATCCATCCCGGTCTTTGTCGAAGGGCCTGGATGCAGTTTCGGGAATATCATTTCTTTTCGACAATGCCTGGGATGCATTAAAACCGCCAACTGAGGAAGGCGTGATGGCTGCTTCAGAACCACCTGCTACCATGATACTGGCCTTTCCCAGTCTTATTGTATCAAAAGCATTGATGAGTGCCGTGTTGGATGATGCACAAGCTGAGACGGTACAGTAATTCGGACCGTACAGTCTGTGTCGGATAGAGATTGCACCGGCCGCAATATCCACAATCATTTTTGGAATGAAGTAGGGATTGAACCGGGGAGTTCCGTCACCTGCATAATATTCTTTTAACTGCTCTTCAAAAGTTCCGATACCCCCATTGCCGGAAGCCCAGATCACACCAATATCATACAGTTCTTCATCTTTCATGGCTGCAGGATTCAAACCCGCGTCCGCCAGTGCCTGGTCGCTGGCGGCCATCGCATACAGAGAAAAGAGATCGTATTTTTTGATCTCTTTTTTATCGAAATGATCCTCGGGACGAAATCCTTTCACTTCACAACCAAATCTGGTTTTGAATTTGGACGCATCAAATTTAGTAATGGGTCCGGCGCCACTTTTTCCATCAACAATATTCTGCCAAAATTCATTGACCGTATTACCCAACGGCGTCAGTACTCCCAATCCTGTGATTGCGACTCTTTTCATGGTTTATTTATTAGATCGGCGAAGATAATGCGTACTACTTTAAAAGACGTAATTGTCCAAAATGGTAAGCGAAGTGATTCGTGCGGTTTAATAGTACACTCATTTTATTCCGGGACGGATCTTTTTCGAAGTCGGCATCAGTCATGGATTCATGGCGCGTAAACCAGTTCTCTGCCGGAATCTTTGAGAATTCGTTTTTTAACCTGTCGTGAACCGAAGTCCAGATAGCTCTCAGCTCGGACACAGATGGAATTTTATCAACGGTTTTATCCGGGGCCGTTATAAAAATGGCAGCGAGCTCCGGATAGGCTTTCTTGCCGAATCCCAGTATTTCCGGAATGGCATCGTGTATTGCCGCAAGGTGTCCCACGAGATATATACCCCGGTTCTTTCCGGGAGCAATTTCTTTTAATAATAATTCATCAGAAGATTCATGAATGAATTTAGTTGTGCGATCTGCCTGTATTTGCCATGCATTGAGGGCAATCCTGATTAAAACATCCTGTTGGTTCATCGTGTTCATATTTAAAATAAGCCCCGTTTTGAGAGGTGGTATTTATAAAACAATTTTGGCTGCGATAAGTTCATTCTTAATGGTCAATTGTCAATTGATAATTGACAATTCTTCAGATTCAAATCATTATAAATTAGTTTTAGGCTTTAGGCTTTAAGCTTTGAGCCTTAGAGGGCTTTATGCTTTGAAAACCGATGTAAATAAGAAAAACAATCGCCGACCAGATGAATAGATAAAGTACCAGTTGCCCCGCCAGGATCTTTCCCCTGTCGCTGAAAATATGGGTGTATATAACGATATACCGGTCATAAAACTGATAGTATTTTACGGGTGTCCTGAAACTGAACAGAAGAATAACACCCAGCAGCCAGATCACTATAAATATTTTATTCCTCATGGTTTCGGCTATGTTTTCAGCATAGAATCTTATTCAGGTGGATGGAATAATTTTTTTCATTCGGCTGCCGGCAAATCAAAAATAAATGTGGATCCCTGTCCGGCTTGACTCGTTGCACGAATGCTCCCTTTGTGAATGTTTACAATTTTTTTGCAGATCGTCAACCCGATGCCCGAACCATCAAACTCGGATTTTGCGTTCAGACGGGAAAAGGGTTCAAAGATCTTATTCAGATCTGTTTCATCAATACCGATGCCATTATCCGATACTGTAATATATACCTTCATGCCAACCCTCTCTCCCGAAATACGAATAACCGGGTTTTGTTGATTGAATTTGATTCCATTACTGATCAGGTTTAAAAACAGTTGCGTCAGGTAACTTTTATTTCCTTTCACCGGGGGTACGTCTCCACATTCGATCACCGCATGCCTTTCCAGTATTTTGATTTCGAGATCCTCTTTGACATTCGAAATAACGTCGCCTATTTGCACCGGTTTGAATTCGATATCTTCTGATAAAGTGGAAAGACTCAGAACATCGCTGATTAACGTCTGCATCCGCTCTGTGGAGTGCATTATTTTATTGGCCAGTTCAATACTTTCCGGCGAGAATTTTTCCGAGTTTGATTCATATAACAATGATGAAAATGTTTTTATTTTTCGCAGGGGTTCCTGTAAATCATGGGAGGCAATGGATGCAAAAGCTTCAAGATTTTTATTGGCTTCAGCGAGTTTGAGTTCCGCAAATTCCCTCCGGTTAATTTCTCCTTCCAGTTCGAGACTTGTTTTCTGTTTAAATGCCTGCGGAATAATTTTTATCAGATAATAAACCGTTAACAGGCTTACGACGGCTGTAACGAATCGCACCAGGCCGTTTAGTCTGTACATGGGTACCCAAAACATGGACGCGTCAAGAAAATGTGTGGTACCGCATAATAATATAAAAGCTGCAAAGAGCAGATAGATACCTGAATATTTTATCACCTGCTTCCTTTTCGAAACATAATTAAAAATGATAACGGGTATCATAAAATAGGCCAGCCAGATCATGAGATCACTGGTAATATATAACCATCCGTGAAATTCGGACCAATAACCACAATGCCAGCGTGCGGGCCATAGTGCGGTTTCAAATAGTCCGCTGAAGAAATCGATGATTGAATGCATGTTTGTGAAAATTAGTTTTAGGCTTTACCCTTTGAGCTTTGAGCTTAGGAAGCATTCACAGATTTTTCCCAGCCTGTATCTTTTAATGCGGGATCATTTTCTTTTTTAAGAAAATCAGCATTAGAAAAAGAACCGGCCTCCCAGGAAAGGATGGCCTCATCAGGAACGATATCTACAGGAGTCTTCCATGATACGGAATTCTCATTGTATGCGGGATTTGACAGTGAGTTATAACAGGAAATGACCGACCAGCGCGGCTGATCGGAAAGGTTTGCTTCAGAACGGTGTAAAAGGTTGCTGTGAAAGATCAGTGCATCACCCGGCGCCAGTTCGCAGTATACCAGCTCCATCGTCTGCAATGCATTATTGACCATCGTCATATCCGCACCTACCTGTTCCCCTGAAAATCCATGATTTACCCGGCCCAGTTTATGCGACCCGCGGATGACCTGCAGACATCCGTTTTCTTTCGTTGCTTTTGTAAGAGCCGTCATGATACTGATCAGCTGATCGGGGAACATAAATTGATTTTTATACCAGTAGCCGTAATCCTGATGCCATTCCCAGGCACCACCTACCCGCGGTTCTTTCTGCATTAGTTTGGAATGAAAATGACAAACCGGTGATTCACTATCCAGCAATTGCGCCACCGCATGTACCATTTTTTCACTCCTTGTGAGATAACCAAACACATCGTTCCCGGGAGTAAACCAAAGGGACAGCCTCGTTTTTTTACCAGATAAATCGCTGAGGTCAAGCGCATTCCTGGTCAGGACACTGTCTTCAATGGCAGTGGTATACAGTGTATCAATTTCCTGTTTGTTGCAAAACTCCCTGATGACAAGAAATCCATCCCTGTGAAAATCTTTTATTTGGGACTCTGAAAGTTTTTTTGACAGCATATAATTTGAATTTAGAACATCGGATGGTCGTTGGCAGATTTTGCGGGCACTTCCTGCATAACATCCCAGTGCTCTGTTATTTTACCGTTTTCCACCCTGAAAATGTCAAGAATGGAAAATGTTTTATTGCCCATTTTCGATTTTGTATGGATATATACAAAGTTACCGTCAGCACCCAGATGTTTAACATCAACCGTATCTTTTGGCTGCCCCTTAAACCAGACAGCAACAGCTTTTTTTAAAGCGTCCTTTCCGTCCGGCAGGGAAGGATTGTGTTGAATATATGTATCACCAATATACTGATCTATGGCAGCCGTGTTCTTGTCCCCAAACAATGACTGGTAAAAATCAGCGACCATTTTTTTATTTAATGCGTTCTGATTCAGGCTGTCCTTCAGAGATTTAATCTGCATATTGAGGGAATCAATGGTTAGCTGGGCAGCGGGGTTACTTTCATTGCTATTGTTGCACGAATTCAGGAATATACAAAAGCAGGCAATGGCCGGTAAAAAGAACAGATTTTTTTTCATTTTAAAATTATTTTGTTGTTCATGTCAACTCAGAGGGAAAAACCTCGTATTAAGGTAATAAATAAGGCCGAATTGACAGGACGGATCTTTCCGGTCACGAAGCGTCGTTCAGCCCTTTCAATGGATAAGCAGGGAATGACTGATGGAGACAGTCATTCCGCAGCGACATGTGTTAAAGCAAAAAGGCCGCCTCTTTAAAAGAGACGGCCTTTTATTTAATGGGTAAGTTTAATTTTTGATCAGATAACCAAACAGTCCGTCTGTTTCATCAGCCGGTCCCGCAGTAAAATAGAGCCTTTTCTGATCGATCGTTGAAGTAGTGGGTGCAAAAGAGAGGGCCCAAAGACCGTAGATTTCAATAGTCTTGTGATGAGATTGTAACTGTCCCATAAACTGACCCTGGGTCGAGAAAACATTGATCCGGCCATCGCCAAAATTACCAACCAGTATAACAGGGGGCTGATCCAGATCGTCATTGCCGTTACCATGGCCACTGTCTCCATTCTTTTGACTATCATCGTCAGACATATCCGGATCCTGCAGAAAATTGGCGGGTGTCATCACAACGCCCCATGGAGCATTCAGAGCACCTCTGGATGCGAACCTCCTGACAAAACTTCCATCAGGATTGAATACATCCACCAGTCCCAGTCCAGCACCTGCCTGACTTCTTCCGTCTGGTGCCGGTTTCGCGTATGTAACAAAAAGCCAGTTGCCGACGGACTGAATATTAAAGGGAGAATAACCGGAAGGCAGACCAGGATCATGAAATGGTAAGGATACAGGGGAGAATGTTGTATCCCATACATCTATTTTCCCTGCCCTGAAATTTGCCGCATATAATAAATGCGATCCGTTCCAGGTAGCCAGGGCAAGACCGGTATAAGCAGATGTGGCAGAATTATCCGCGATCCTCAATGCATTGTTTCCGGCTGCACCGTTCCAGCCTGAGAAAACCCCATCAACACCTACAAAAAGAAAATTCGGTGATGCATTATTGGCGAGCGTAAAACCGGCCCCTCCTGCAAAAACAATTCCTGTTGGCAGGCCTCCAATCGTATCCGCTGGAGACGGAACATTAACCGGGGCGCGTACAATCGCTCCTTCGCCGGTATATAATTCACTTACATGACCTCCCATGGAATTGACCCAGGCAATGCCACTGGGTGCCCAGGCGAGGCCCCATGCATTGTGCAGGGTCGGATCAATGAGAACGGGAGAATAAGCGCCGCTATTCGCAACCAGGTTAACCTGTTGAAAATTACGCAGTCCCTTGTTGTCGATATTATTCTTTCGGCATCCGAGGGAAAGCAAAATAAAAAGAACAAAGAATAAAGAAAGACGAGCCGGCTGAAACCGGAAATTGAAAGGAGTAAGGTTGTTCATAATAAGCAAGTTTTAATGTACGTGTTAGTTAATAGAGTTCTTTCTGCATTGAGAATTCTAAACGCAGCTTAAAAAACAATAAATAAAGGAGCTCTGCCTGTAAGAAGCAGAGATGTCAGCTAGTCGTGCGCAATTGTCAGCGAAGGGTTGTGAGGTTTCAGTATAAACGAGGCTTCGTAAATGTGGGTTGCGTAAGTCAGCGATAAGACAGATAAAAAAGGTTGGCGGTTGACAGTTGTCGTTAAGCGTTGAGCGTTCCCCGTTAAGCTTGCATTACCCGGTGTGAAAAGTAAATTGCTTGAATACGATATAAAAAGAAACGGCCATGACGAACCAGCCGAATATTTTTTTCAGGTAATTACCGGGAATTTTTTCAGCGATCCGCGATCCTATTAAAATGCCAATAATGGCACCCAGAGAAAACCTGATCAAAAGACTCCAGTTGATCAAAGATGCCGAGTAACTGGTAGAAAAACTAAACAGGGAATTCATGGCAATGATGAGCAGGGCGGTTCCGACGGCTTTCCTCATCGGTAAACGGGACCAGAAATATAAGGCAGGCACGATCAGAAATCCCCCGCCGATACCGAATAACCCGGTTATGATTCCAACGACGAATCCCTGTATTATAAGAAATCCGGGTTTTACATGCTCCTGTGCCGGAAGGATTTCTGTTTTTGGAGAAGCCGCCCTGAGCATTTTGACCGCGGCAAAAAACATCAGGGTGGAAATGCAAAACATGAATAGTATCTTTTTGGATACGTCAAATTCACCTATAGAAAATATCTGATCCGGAATGGAAGGAAAAATAAATTTTCTGGCCACCAGCACACCCGTTACAGAAGGGATGCCGAATATGATCATTGTTTTAATATCAACCAGTTTATTGAAAATGGATTTTATTCCGCCCGCCAGGCTGCTGATACCAACGATAAACATGGAATATATACTGGAGGTCAGGGGATCTATTTTTAAAACAAATATGAATACAGGTACCGTCATAATAGATCCGCCCGCGCCAATCATGCCCAGCGACAAGCCTACAAAAAGTGAAGCAGCATAAGTGATTAATTCTTTCATTCAGGACCTATAAAAATATTCAGTACAGGCCGTCATGATTGGTAAGAAATTCTTTTCCGGGCTTGCAGTTTTCAACGTTGGCAGTGGACCATACAAAATGATAAAGCCCCTGGCTCAGTAAATAAACATGCAGGAATCCTTTTTTTATAAGTTCCCGGGAAACGATCGCACCGGAATCAGAACCTGCACCATATACCAGAAATAATGTTGACCTGTCCTTTTGTAAGATAATATTTTCCAGTGAATCCGGTGAGGACAGGTGAATGGCTCCCTTCACCCGTCCGAGGTTGGCGTGACCCATACTGGTTTTATTATTATACTCATCATTCGTCCGGGTGTCCATGATGATCAGGTTTGGGTGTTTTTCCAATAATTCAATGCATACACTTTTTTAAATCCGTTTTCTGCAAGGAATTTGCTTACCCGCCTGGACTGTTTTAGGGTTTAGGCCTTAGGCTTTCGGCTTTTATAAGTAAATTGTCTCCAATGAGTATTCATTAAATGCAGATACCCCTTCATCCACCTGCAAAATTATTTCCCGGGCGCACGGAGAACAGGTCTTTCATATGGATCCTTGGAAAAATCAGATTAGTCCTTTTATTAAGTCTGATATCAATCCAGATAAGTGCACAAAAACCAATCAACGAAGACAGTTTAAAAAAAATAGTTAATGAAAATGCGGGCGATACCAACACATATAATGCACTCGTCCGCCTGGCCATTCTGATGCGCGGTATGCAACCAGCCGCCTCAATTCAATATGCACAGCAGGGACTTCTGCTGGCAAAAAAAATGAACGACGAAAAGAGAGAAGCAGATTGCCTGCTGATCATAGGCAGTATCGAGGTAGATTACATACAAGGCATACAATACCTTTTAAATGCCTTAAATATTTATGAATCTCTCGGAGATAGTGCATCCGTGTGTAGTACCAAATTAATGTTGCAGGGAACATACAGGGAAGCCGGGGATTATAAAAACGCATTGTTCCACGCGCTGACGGGTTTAAAAATATCAGGGACCGGTCATATGATGGGCCGGCTCAACGTCTTCCCCGACAATCGCCTTGAGCCATTGTTCCTCGCGGAAATCGGTCAAACCTATATTTTGTTGAATCACGCCGATTCCGCTTTGATCTATATTCAAAAGGCGGTGGATCTGAATGAACTTTTTAACGGAGTTGCCTGGGAGTTTCCTGTTTATTTGTTAGCGACTGTTCAGAGAATGATGGGAGAATATCCGCAATCATTGAAGAATTATCGCAAATCACTTGTTCTAACCATTCAAAATGGTATTCCCGGCGATACCTTACAAATTTATAGTGGGATCTCAACATTATTCAGAAAGACGGGCATGTTGGATTCCGCCATTTATTATGCGAAAATAGTAACAAGGTCATGGGACGTCGGCAATTCGGAGAGAAAAAATATACTGGAGGCGATGGACAACCTCGCAGCTGTTTATAAACAAAAAGGTAACAAGGACAGTATTATTAAGTACGCCGAATTAAATCAGCAACTAAAAGATAGTTTTTATGGCGTGGATAACGACAGGGAAATTCAAAACATTTCTTTTAATGAAAGACTGACAAAGGAAAAACTACTGGCGAGTCAGGCGAAATACCGGAGCAGGGTGCAGGTATACGGATTAACCGCCGGTTTATGTGCCCTGTTGATGATTGCTATTATATTGTGGCGAAGCAATCAGAATAAGCAAAAATCAAAAGCCGAGATTGAGAAAGCATATTCAGAATTAAAGGCAACCCAGACGCAGCTCATTCAATCTGAAAAAATGGCTTCTCTGGGAGAACTCACAGCCGGTATCGCACACGAAATTCAAAACCCGCTGAATTTTGTAAATAACTTCTCCGAAGTAAATAAGGAACTGATGATCGAAATGAGGGATGAAATAGACAAAGGGAATATGGAAGCAGTAAAATCCCTGGCCGGCGATATGATCGACAATGAAGAAAAAATAAATCATCACGGAAAGCGTGCGGATGCCATTGTAAAAGGTATGCTGCAACACTCCCGCACCAGTGAAGGATTGAAAGAGCCTGCCGATTTAAACGCCCTGGCGGATGAATACCTGCGACTCAGTTTTCACGGATTTCGTGCCCGCGAGAAAACATTTAATGTAACCATCAAAACTGATTTTGATCAATCGATCGGGAAAATAAATATGGTGGCCCAGGATATTGGCCGGGTACTGCTGAATTTATACAATAACGCTTTTTATGCTGTGTCAGAAAAGAAAAAGCAGCATTCGGAAAACTATGATCCGCTTGTTTCTGTCAGCACAAAAAAACTAAACGATAAAATAGAAATTAAAGTAAGTGATAATGGTGGTGGAATTTCCCCGCAAATATTGAATAAGATTTTTCAGCCTTTCTTCACGACAAAGCCTGCCGGTGCAGGCACAGGGTTGGGGTTGTCGCTAAGCTATGATACGGTCAGATCCCATGCCGGCATATTACAAGTGGAGTCGAAAGAAGGTGAGGGATCGACTTTTATCGTTGATTTACCCATTTGATTTTATAACGGAATTTTAAGATTCTCAAAAATGACTGCTACACAAATCTTATGAAATTTTTTAATGGATTGGTATAACTATTGAAGCAGACAGAGGGATCAGATATTATTATTAACCAGATAAAACTTATTATCATGGCAACAAATCAAAATATCAAAATCAGTACATGCTTATGGTTTGATAACCAGGCAGAAGAAGCTGCCAGGTTTTATACGTCCATACTTCCCGATTCAAAAATGGGGAAAATTACACGGTATGGCAAGGCAGGATATGATATTCATAAGAGGCCGGCCGGCTCGGTGATGACGGTTCAATTCTGGCTGCAGGGGAACGAATACCTGGGATTGAACGGTGGTCCCCAGTTCCGGTTCAACGAAGCGGTATCATTCGTGGTTCAATGCGATACCCAGGAAGAAATTGACAAATATTGGAATAAGCTGACGGAAGGGGGTGACAAGAATGCCCAGGTATGCGGCTGGCTGAAAGATAAATATGGCCTTTCCTGGCAGATTGTTCCCCGGGTTCTGGCAGAAATGCAGAATAGTGCCGATACTGAAAAAACCGACAGGCTGATGAACGTATTGATGAAAATGAAGAAACTGGATATTGCGGCTTTGAAACAGGCATTTGAAAATAAAACTGCCGGTTCCCAAACAAAAAAAGAACATGCCGAAATACATTAAGGGAAGGATAACTAAAAGAAAACCCACGCCTGACGTGGGTTTTTTAATGTAAGATCAGATCGCCGGCAAAATTATTTTTTTAATTGTGGATATCTGAAGAACTTATTTTTTCCGGCAGGCAGGATTTGGATAATCTTTCTTAATTTCCCTGCATGATACAATCCCGTCAGCTCGCAGCTATCATGTTTACGGACATAGTAGGCTACACGGCTCTGATGGGTCATAATGAGCAGAAAGCTTTCGAACTGCTCCGGAAAAACAGGGAGATTCAAAAACCAATCATCGAGGAATTTGGCGGCCAGTGGATCAAGGAGCTGGGAGATGGCGTCATGGCTTCGTTCCCAACCGTTTCCGATGCTGTGTATGCCGCTATCAGGATTCAGCAGGCATGTCTGGTCAGTAATGATTTTTTATTACGAATCGGCATACACCAGGGTGAAGTGGTTTTTGAAAATGGCGACATTTTTGGGGATGCGGTAAATATCGCTTCCCGTCTGCAGGCACTCGCACCTCCTGCCGGCATTTTTGTATCGGAGTCTGTTCACAGAAATATTTCCAATAAAAACGATATCCGTTCTGAATTTATCAGGGTCGAAAACCTGAGAAATGTAAAAGATCCGGTACCCATTTATAATATTCACTCGGCGAAAGAAGGTAAAACCCAAACCGTTGCGGGAAAACCCCTGCTGAAATCCATCCTGCCTGATTTTGATTGTGACATCTATGTTAGTTACCGTTTCAATGATAATAAATATGATGGGTGGGTCACGGAGTTTGTAGACAAGCTGACCCAGGAACTCAGTGCTACGCTCAAGGACAAGCTGTCCATTTACTTTGATAAAAATCCGGAAGAAGACAGAAAACCCTTTTATGCAGAAAATTCGCTGATACCCCGCCAGATCAAGTCATTGATTTTTATTCCCATCATCTCCCAGACGTATTGTGATACGAACTCACTGGTTTGGAATGAAGAATTCAGAGGCTTCCAAACCGGCGCAAAAAATGATCCGTTTGGCCCGGCCATTAAATTAGGTACCGGCAATACGGCATCACGCATCATACCCGTAAAAATCCACGATATCGATCCCGACGATATCAAATTACTGGAAACAGAATTGTCAGGTGGTATGCGATCAATTGATTTTATCTACCGGGAGGATGGCGTAAACCGTCCTTTACATCCGGCGGATGATGAAAAGTTCGCAACACCATTAAGACCTCTTTACAGAAACCAGATAAATAAGTTAGCCAATATTGTAAAAGATATTATTTCGGGAATCAAACAGCTGAATAAAGGAAACGTGGAAGAACCGGTTTCGTATCAGCCTTCCGCAAGACAGATTGTGCCACAGGTTTTTTCCACATCCGTTTCACCGGCTATCAAAGTGCAGGTGATCGATCGTCAGCGACCCAATATTTACCTGGCCTGGACTTCGGGCGACCTGAAAGAAAGCCGGGAAGAAATGGCGATCATACTCAACAAAGCAGGGTTCAACGTGCTTCCTTCCATCGATTGTCCGGCCGATGATGATACATTTAAAATCAAAGTGTCGGAAGAAATGAAAAAATGTGTTTGTTCATTGCATATGCTGAGCGGTGAATTCGGAAGGCGATTTGAATCGGACGACGATATCTCTTTCCCGAACTACCAGTTTATGGAAGCGAAGAAGAGAATCGGCGAGGCGGGATCAAATTTCAATATTTTCGTCTGGCTCGATCCCGATAATAGTAAAACGGTAAAACCTGCCCAGCAGAATTTTATAAAATATATCCGGAATAATATAACCCGGAATATGATGTTTTCAAATAGTCAGGGGCCCATGCAGTTGGTGGATGATATCCGTGTCGTAATGATGAAACAGGATACTAAAGTGTATGACTCCAAAGACACAGATATATTTTTCATCTTTAACCAGCAGGACGAAGCGGATGCAAGGCAAATCATTGATGCCATCAGCCTGGAATTCCCGGTAGAAACCATGAATATTCTGCCGGAGGGGGAGGATTCTTACCGTGAAATGTCTTCGCAGCAAATTCCCAAAAGCAAACTGGCAGTTGTATATTTTAAATATGCCGCAGACTGGGCCCTGCCTTTTATAAAACAGATCTGGAAACAGGTGGGCGGCGCTTCATCACCTACACCGATGTTTCTGGTCGGAGAGGATGATCCGCGCACCAATCTCGCCCGCAATTTTAAGGCGCCGCGCGTAATATCCATTATAATGCCCAAGGAGACCATTCCCGACGAAGTGAAGAAGATTTACAGTGAAGTGGTTTAATTAAGAAAAAGAGCAATCGAGAACCGTATATAAAAGGGGAAGCCCGACACATGAGACATCTTCATTCTTCACACAACCCGACGGGCCGTTCCGTATAACAACATGTTTGACAACGATCAAATTTGTCCGTATACCGGTTTAAGATCTTTTTCAGAAGACGAATCGCTCTATTTCAAGGGCAGGGAAGAAGATATTGATCAGGCTACACTACAGCTTCAGAAGAATAAATTCCTGATGCTGACGGGTGCATCCGGTGACGGAAAATCATCCCTCGTTTTTGCAGGGATCATTCCCAATGCCAGGGCAGGTTTCTTAAAATCAAAATACACAAACTGGTGTGTCGCCCATTTCAGACCTGAACGTTCACCCTTTCAGAATCTGGCCAGTGCACTGGCAAAGCAGCTGGATATATCAAATCCATATACAGTACAGGGCGAATTAAATCACGGATTTTCCGCACTTGTCGATTTATACAGAAACTCAAAACGCTTTGTCGACACGCGGTCTTCTGCATGGTTGTCGGCAGATGATAAAGGGAAAGCAGCCATCAAAAGGGAAGCGGCCAATCTGATTATATTAGTCGATCAGTTCGAGGAATTTTTCACCAATCCGGAAAACTACCAGCACGGCGCGCCTTCCCGTGATGCAAACCTGGTGCTGAATCTTTTACTGGAAACGGCACGTATTGCGCTCGACGAGGATATTCCCATTTATGTGATATTCACGATGCGCTCTGACTATATTGGTCAGTGCGCAGCCTTCCGCGGATTGCCGGAGTATATCGGCTTCTCACAATTTTTTGTTCCGCGGCTCAACCGCTCGCAGCTGCAACAGGTGATTGAAGAACCCGCCACACTCAGCGGGAACCGTATTGCGCGACGACTGACAGAGCGTTTAATTCAGGATCTGACAGAGGGAGTAGACCAGTTACCCATTCTTCAGCATGCGCTGAAACAAATCTGGATAGCTGCGGAGAGTGGTCATGATGAAATGGATCTGCTGCATTATGCCATGGTGGGTGGCATGAGCGTACAGGAATTACCGGATGAACAGGTGCAGAAATTTAACGAATGGTTTGCTGCCCTGCCGGCTGAAATAAAAGCCTGTTACCATGCGCCGAATCTGCAAAATGTGCTGGATACGCATACGAATAAATTGTATGAGCAATCCGCGGGTTACTATCAGACCAAAACAGGTCAGACTATTTCTGATGCGGATGCAAAAACAATTATACGCACTGCATTTACCTGCCTCACCAAAATCGATCAGAGCCGTGCCGTAAGGAATCGTATGACGCTGCAGGAAATCACACATATATTAGGCAACGCCTCGTTTGATTATAATAAAGTAGGTGATCTCCTCAATATATTCAGGGAACCTGCCAATACATTTATAAATCCTTTCATCTCTGAAGATGATGAAAGCAGCAGGAGTCTGCAACCGGATACAGTGCTCGATATTACACACGAAAGTCTGATCCGGAACTGGCAGTATCTCGGACAATGGGCAAAGGAAGAATTTGACAGTCACTCTGTTTCACTGGATTTTGAAAAACAGCTGGACCGCTGGGTAAACAGCGGCCGGTCGAACAATTTCCTGCTTTCCATCGGCCCGCTGACATATTTTGAAAACTGGTATAATAAGGCAAAGCCAAATGCATGGTGGATCGCGCGTTATCTGCCGGAAGAAACAAATAACGAATCCAAACTGAAGCATGCTTCTGAGATACTGGATAATTCCCGCTCGTTTCTGAAAAAAAGCGCCGGGAAGCATGTTATTACGCGCAGCATCATACGCTATGGACCCAAACGGATCGCCGTACTACTGGGCATTATTGCCCTCATCACATTGAGTTCATTTACGATCCGTAATTATTTCCGGAAACAGAACGATTATGTGCTGAAAGGCATTCATGCACAAACCATGAAACTGGTAGGCGACCCGAAAGTGGACCGGCTAAGCAAATCATTTCTGATTGCGGAAGAATTAAAAGAGGGAATGACCACGTTTGATGAAACGGTCGCTTCGGTTCATGATTCGATACAAAAGATCTCGGTATTGAATGGAATTGCTTCCCTGTTGGTTATGCAGGGCAGATCCGAACCAAAAAAGGAAATGCAGGAATGTCTTGTTCTGATAGACAGTTTGCTGGATACCACTCATTTCCCATTGGATAACCCGGCAATCCTGTCGGCGGTTCTAAAAGAAATAAATCTGTACCGGGTCGTTCTGGAAATGAACTATGATTACATGCCGGATACACTTGGCGCAACGCTGCGCATTCGGAATGCAGTGCGTTCCGCGCGATTGGTTAAGAGGATACTGGAAACACAGCCGGTCGGATTCGACGATATCCGGAATTTAAACCTGGCGCTTGAATCGGCCATCAATTTCCGGGTGTTCACGGATGCTGAAATAAAACAAATCCTGAATATTTTATCTCCATTTGAAAACGGTTTGCATTCCACATGGCTTCAAACCAATTTTCAGGCAGATAAACTGACTATTCGCGGATCGGAAGCACAGAATTATGGATTCAAACATAACGGACTTTACCAGGAGCTGGCATATTGTTATGCCGCAGTCGGCGATGGTAAAAAAACATTACAATGCCTGGATACCTTACTGGCAAACAGCCAGAATAATTATCAGGGTGACTATGCCGGGGGTGGTGATAATGCAACAAACATCGCCGCCGTATTTTTCAAATATGATCACTCTGCAGCACTGGATAGTTTTGTAAATGGATATTGTGCCGGTAGAAAAATGGCCGCCACAGAATTTTACGAGCACCTGATCGCACGCACTCTGAAAGGATTCGAAACCTCCAATAATCTGCGGCTCTATCCATTTTTTGATGAAACCCTCAATCTGAATCTCAAATTCTGTGGCAGAAAACAGCTGGATCTGTATTTTGGAAAATACCGTGAATCCATTGGATCGGACATAATGGATGCGGATCAAAAAAATTATCTCCTGGCGCTCTCTTATAAAAATGAAGGCATATTGAAATCGGTCATTCATGAAGAACCATCGCCCGGAGACCCGGGCGTGAAGGGTCTTTTTGACCGCGCAATGTCTTACTACCGCGCGGTAAATCCGAATTACCTGAATGCCTCCATGCAGGTGATTGATGATGCGGCGGAGATTAAATTAATGGCCCGCAAATTCCTGTTTGTGTTTCCCGACTACAGAACATCCTTTCATCCTATGGAGCCGCGTTCCTATATGTTTTTTATATTCAGCGATGCTTTTCTGGATTATATCGTGAGTAATCAGTTGGTGGAATCATTTTATGCTGAACCACGGGAATTGAATGATCTGACCCAATGGCTAAATTATTACAATACCGTAAGCATCAATTCGGGAGCTTTCATGTTAGTCAAACCCCGTTTTGAAGTCCTGAAAAAACTCGAACAGGAGATTGCTCAACACAATCTTTCGGGTAATGGAGATCTGAACTGGCTTTATCTCTATCTCGGGAAAGACGCACAGGATGCAGGAAAGCAGGAAGAAGCGATTGCATATTATGATAAAATTGATAAGGCGAATATTTTTAATATGCTGGCGGAAAAGAATTTTTTTGGATTTATCCGGGATCAGTCTTTCCGGATGATCGCATATGCAGTGGAAGGATATGTGAAAGCGGGGAAACCTGAAAAAGCGCATCAGCTGGTTGCATTGTTTAAAAATCCCGTGAACCGTTCTTCTTTGTATTCCTTTACGGCTATTGACTTAATGGAGAACAGAGCAGATCCAAAACTGTACAATCCGATGATTGATTCCGCATATGCAGAACTAAACCGGAAAGAAAACAGCACCAATGAACAACCGAACCGGGGACTACTTGCTTACGCAATCTGTATGCAGAATCCGTCTGAAAATCTTTCTAAAGCCTATGGGCTGATCAGGAACCTGCGTTCGAAATTTGAAGTTTCGCAGTTAATATGCCGGTCCTTTGGATTCCATCAGGAGCTTTATGACGCGCAGATAAATATCCCGGAATTCAATTCGGGTGCAGACCAGGCGCAGTTTCTCTGGAACATTTTGTATGGATATTATAAGGGAAAAGGGGAAACGAAAGGTGCATGGGAAAATTATATACAGGGATATCCGCCAAGGATTATTCTGAATTTGAGATACGTGAATGAGAACAACTGACGAAATACATATTTGTCCTTATACCGGGCTCCGTTCATTCACGGAGGAGGAAAGTCTTTATTTTAAGGGCAGGGATCTTCAGGTGGACCAGATAACGGCGTTATTGGAACAAAACAAATTCCTGATGGTGACCGGCGCATCCGGAGAAGGAAAGTCCTCACTCATTTACGCCGGTCTGATTCCCAACGCACGTGCGGGATTTTTTAAATCAAGATATTCAAACTGGGTGGTAGCAGATTTCAGACCGGAAAGGAATCCGGTTACCAATATGGCCATCGCGTTGTCCGACAAATTCGGCAGTAATCCTTCAACAGTTGAAACAGAATTACGGAGAGGTTATTCTTCACTTATTGATCTTTATTGCAATTCTGAATTTTTCATCGGTGAGGAAAATATGCAGGAAGGAATGACAGAGGGGCAATCAAAAGACAGGAAACGAAAAGCAGCCAACCTCTTAATTATTGTGGATCAGTTTGAAGAATTCTTTACCAATCCCGAAAATTTCTACAACGAAACTCTGTCGAAGGATTCGCAAATTGTGGTGAACCTGATTCTGGAAACAGCCAGGATAGCCATCCGGAAAAACCTGCCGGTGTATGTAGTCTGTACCATGCGATCCGATTATATTGGTCAGTGTTCTGCTTTTCGCGGATTGCCGGAATATATAGGCTTCTCACAGTTTTTTGTTCCGCGTTTAAAAAGAAAAGATTTAAAACAGGTCATTGAAGAACCGGCTCTCCTGAGTGGTATTCGTATTTCGCAGCGTTTAATAGAACGTCTTGTGTTCGATATTGCGGAAGGCGTCGATCAGTTACCGATATTGCAACATGCACTGAGCCGGGTATGGACGGCGGCCAGTCAGGGCAGTGAAGAACTGGATCTGATACATTATGCCATGGTCGGTGGCATGCCGGTA
Organism: uncultured Bacteroidota bacterium; assembly: GCA_963759335.1. GTDB lineage: Bacteria > Bacteroidota > Bacteroidia > Chitinophagales > Chitinophagaceae > Puia. Next base: position 10,813 of record CAVWYU010000008.1, on the reverse strand, counting down.
GAAGAATTGCCGGACGAGGATATAGCCAAATTCAATGAGTGGCTGAAAGCTTTGCCGGAAAATCAGCAGAATTTTTATAAGAATACGGGTCTTTCCAGGATCATTGAAATTCATGCGAACCTGCTATATGAAAATGCAGCGGAATATTATAATAGCCGGCATCCCGAAAACCCGGTTACACAGCAGGACGCCAAGCGAATCATAGCCATCGGTTTTAGTTGTCTCACAAAAATTGACAATAGCCGTGCCGTACGTAACCGTATGAGCCTGGAGGAAATTGCGGCTATTATTAATAATCCTAAACTGACATCGGAAACCATTGGAGCTGTATTAAATATATTCAGGGAAGAAGGAAATTCTTTTATCAGGCCGTTTATTACAGAAGATCCGGCAAGCCAACATCTGTCACCCGGAACTGTACTGGATATTACACACGAAAGCCTGATCCGGAACTGGAATAAACTGAATCAGTGGGCCAACCGCGAGTTTGAATTTTATTCCACCTTTCTTGATTTCCAGAAACAGCTTGACCGATGGAAAAAAAGCGGCAGGAGCAGGGGGTATCTTTTGCCGGTCGGCCCCCTGAGTTATTTTGAAAACTGGTACAACAACTGCAAACCGAATGCCGGATGGATCATGCGGTACGCTGAATCCCGCGAAGACATTTCATCAGCGAAATTGCATGCAGAGCAAACCCTTACGGATACCCGGGAATTTCTAAAACGAAGTGCAAGAAAAGAATTTGTTACCCGTGCTTTTATGAAATACGGACCGCAGCGGATTGCTGCTGTGGCGGCTATTCTTATCATGCTCGTGCTAAGCGGGTTTTATGGGTATAATGCCGACCAGAAGAAAAACGCACGGGTAATACAAAAAGTGAAATCACAGTCGACGGAACTGCTCGCGAGTGAAGAAGTAGATCTTCCCACGAAAGCGATTTATCTATTACTGGCGGAAAGACATGACAGCGGAGCCATCATGCAGTATCTTGGTAAACTTGAATTAAGAAACCGATTGAAACTGGCGAATGAGATATACAACCAGATACTTTCTTTTAACAAACAGGAAGATTTTCCACTAAAGACAAACCTGATCAACCAGATTTCCGGTGAACTGACTCTGCCGGACAGCAGTCTCTTGCCGGAGATGAAGCTTGCTGAAACAAACAAATTTCTGATCCTTCTTGCCATGGATCAATATTATATACCGGACAACAAAAAGAAAGAAATTCTTTCGGCATCTGCGGAAAATGGATATACCCAGGTCATACACTTTGTAAAAAATCAAAATTTATACCGTCCCACCGTTCCCATCAGCCTGAATATCGCCATTCAGATGTGGCTGACAGCAGGTAAAGCTGACCTTTCCAAAATTCAGGAATTGCTTCAGAACATTTCTCCGGCTGCTGACAGTAACAAAGCGTCGGCTTTTAATGTCTATTATCCAAAAGGCAGTTTTGAACCTGATGGGAGATTGCAGCTCGATTTTAATGGCGGTTATCATACGCTTGCTTGCCTGTATGCCGCGGCGGGTGATCTGGAGCACGTCTTCTGGTGTTTTCAGAAAATACTGGATAACAGCCAGCATGATTATTTTGAATTGCCCAGAACTTTAAATAACCACCTGAATGTACTCGGATATCTGTATCAGTACGGTTATCGTGCAAGGGTTCCGGAATTCTTGCAATGGCTTACATCACATACGGCAGATAATCCGCCCAATACCATACTTCGAAATACGGTCCTGCGCGCGGGCTATATTTCGCATTTATACAATATCAATATGAATCCCGGTCTGGTTCGCTCAACGCGCGGTTTTCTTTCTCCGAATCTGTGTCTTTGTGACCGGTCTGTTTTCGATGCGATGATGGAGGATTATGAAACGGTGCTGGCTAAGATGAAAGATCCGTCCGCGAGAGATTTTGCATTAGCCCTGAATAATAAACGTAGAGCGATGTTCTATTCAAAATACTGGTATGACAGGCAAATGCCCGCGGATGAAAAACGCCTCAATGAATGGCTGGATCGCACCAGTTCATTATATAACCAAATAGATAAAAAATTTCTCGAAGGAAATGAATCCTCAACAGTCGTATATAATACAGACGGCGTCAGAACCAGCGACATAAAAAGAAAGAACCTGCTGTTGTATCCCGATTACCGGGACGGCTGGTTTAGCTGGACATATCACACGGATTTTTATTTTAATTACCTTTTAAAAAAAGGACGTTTAAATGAGTGGTTTAAAACGGATGAGGATCTACAGTTACTACATCTCTGGATAGCAAAAGCCTATGAATGGAAGACAGAACTTTCACCGGAAAATTATTCCAATCCCTATCCGCTCCCCGATGAGTCCCTGAAAAAGGTCCTGACTTTTGTTGACTGGCATCCCCGGGGAAAATCGTTTGACAAAAACATACTTTATCTGATACTTGCAAATCATGCCTATGAAAAAGGAGATACGATTAATGGATTTCAATATTTTCGTTTGCTGAATCAGGACAATATTACCGCCTCCTCCAACCGGTACGAATACCTGGAAAAAACATTCTTTCTAAATATGCTTAAGGATCTCTGCATAAATCTTGCCGCAGCAGGCAGATCAGCGGAGGCCATTGAACTGACCGGAAGATTTCCTACAAATGAAATTCGCTCTGTGGTTTATCAGCAGATGGCGGATAAAGTATACCGCCGGGATAATGATCCAATGGCCTTTATTTACATGGATTCGGTTTATTCGGTATCAAAAAAGATTGATTATACAAATCTCGCACTGGACATGGATTGCAGGGCGGGGCAGATACAGGTGTTGTCTGAGATCGGCAGCGAGGCACTGAACAATCAGGCCGATGAAATTTTAAAGGATATTACACAGGATTTCAAGTTTGATGGCATTACCGCAAGAATCGACGGAATCGCCAGTGAGGGAAATTATTACCGCGCATTAACTTCGATTCCCAAATCACTTACCGAATCCCAGGATCTGATCTGCCGGGCCATTATCCTGAGGGAAGACAGCAGGGCGAAAGAAAAACTATCCAAAAATACCGATGACCAGTGGGTAAAATTTGACCATTATCTTGACTGGAAATCGAATTATGTCAATTTTATACCGAATTAGTGAAAAGTTATAATACTATATATTATTTACTGACAGTGCTATTAATCATGGGCGGTTTCGCTTCTATGGCACAAAACAGTTATGGTTTGCCCATCATCAGTGCAGTATGCATGGTATTTGGACTGATATTTTTTATTCAGTTTCTTCAGGCACTGAGAGCAAACGTTCCGAACAGAACCGAACAGGCTGTTGAATTTTTTGTCCTCTTTATTCTCGCTTTCATCTTTACGCTGAGAACGCTTCAGATGTATTTCCCGTTTGTAGAATGGTTGTTTGTGGCGGCCGCGATGGTCCTTGCCCTGAATTATCTAACCCGCCTGAGGCACTGGTTTCGCCTGATCAACCCGAAAAACAAAAAGCTCGCGACCATTATTCTGATAGCCTATCTGAGTATTGTATTATTCTGTATCGCTATGGTGGAGATATCTTTCAAACCACACATAGCCAGGTGGACCGGAGGTCTGGCATTGATTCTGGTAGTCGTTTTCGTCCTGATGGGCCTGTTCAGAAGACATTTTTTAGTGGATGGGGAAGACAGGTCCGCGTTTTCCATGATTGCCGGATTTAAGGACAGATTGTACCTGTTGCTTTCCCTGTTCATCATATTTTCTTTATACTTCGGATTATCAGGTATGGGCATTCTTCCCAAATTATACTCCAACAAATTTCCCCAGGCCTATTTTCAACTGGTAAATAATGCGGAAACCGGGAAAGAAAAACCGGTCAGTGGTGGCGAATTCAAATACCAGGAATTTAAAAAACAATACGACCAGTTTGTTGAAAATAATATGAAAGGGGATTAACTCTTTCCCTGTCGAAAACTATCCGGCGCGAACACGATTCCTTTATATTCTGTAAATCGCCGTAAAACCGGCTCCGGTTCCTCCGAATGGAAGAATCGTTAAATGCGGGGTCTTTCCCGGTTTTATTTTATGCAGACCGGGAACGAATATACCGGACAAAGTACCGACTGTCGCTCCCAGTAGAACGTCCGAAAGAAAATGCATACCCGCAAGATTGCGCATGATGCCGGTCGCAGCTGTCATCGCACCGGCACCAGCATAAAATACCCACTTTAATTTCGAATCGGGATGGTAATCAGCATAAACTTTCGCCATAAAAAAAGTTGAAGTCGCCACCAGCGCCACATGCCCCGCAAAAAAAGATTTTTTAGAATTGCTCTGAACCGCCAGATACATCGGGCTCTCTTTGTTATACGTAAAAGGCCGGTACCGGTTAGTCAGATTTACGGCTGTACTGTAAACGACGCCTGTAGCAGTCAGTGCTTCGAGGTACAGATATCCAATCTTCCAGAAATCTTTACGCATCTTTTTGTCAGCCAGGCAAAGCAGGGGAAGCGGAATGGCTACATAGAACGGTATATAGCTTGCCTGATCCATCTGATTTGAATATTCGTGGACTGTCCACCGGTCAAAAAAGGGAATATTCGCTTTGTCAAGGTTCTCAATCTGTGATTCGGTAGAATTTGATTTTTTTGAAATCCCTGAAAAATTCAACAGGGTGATGCCTGCTGCGACTACAGTAATGGGCACTTCCGGCCTGTAGCTTATCTTATATGTTTCCGGCACCGGAAGCATTGTATGTTTCACGGAGTCAGATTGCGCGAAACTCCAACCCGCCATCAGCAGGAGTATGCCGCAACAATAGCCAGATTTATAATGAATAGTCATAACAACGAATAACCACCTGATTTGTCTGATTGGAAGGAAGATTCAAAGAGTCGGAAAAAATAAATTCTCTGCAAAAATCGAAATATTCCTATAAAATGAAATGGTCAAATGCCGCTTTCTTTTGTATTTATCAGTCCGGCGACAGTAAAAATACTAAGCGATATGAGCTGTAATCCACAACAGGACGAGGTTTGTGGAGAATTAGTTTTGAAAACGCTTTTAATTCTGGGATAAAATTGTCTACTTTTACTGCTCTGCCATTGTGCAGTTTCATCAACTGATGAAATCCAACTCCTCCCTAAGACCCGCCTTCTATCCGATAAATCTGAAATTACCTCCCTGTTTCCCAACTTCCAACCTATTGACGGACCCGTCATCGCATCATTAAACTTACAAAGTGAAATACTTTTTAATCCTCCTATCTGTCGCATCCTTCGCGTGCCTGAACTCCTGCACGAAGAAAATAGACGTCATACATGATATTCACGACACGATTTATATGTCGCCGCTGAAATCGGATACATTAAACCGCATTACCATTCATATGGATACGGTGATCAAATATGATAATCATTTGGACACGGTGATCCAGGTCAGGCATGATACCATGATTCTGATCAAAACCGTAACCGATACTTTGTTGCAGCACGACACGGTTGTCAGGACAAATACGGTGGTGACAAGAGATACGGTGTACACCTATTCACTGGGTGTGAATTATCCGGTACCCGCCCGGGACTCAGGACAGATATATATTACGTTCGACACTGTGCCTGGATTTATTCTGACGGATATACAGATTACAAATCTCCTTTCCTATATACCGGGAACACTGACTGATCAAACGCCGGCTCAGTATTCACAGGTGAGTGACTATGTACCGATCAATTACCCGAATTATGGATGGATGATACATCCGGTCGGTCCGATGATCTGTAATATCGTCTTTTCTTATTCCTGGACAGTCCCGAATAACATTACGACAACACTACAGACTTTTGATTATTCACATAGCTGGAGCACACTGCCGTTGAATCCTACCGGCGGGGCGGATGGTACAATACACAACTCCAAAGCTGTATTTAATTATATCGATCTGACTAAAATATTCTTTATCAAAATCAAGAATCATTAGTTTCGCCGGATGAGGAGAGAAGTAAACGACAAATCTTCACATATACTCAGTACGTCCGCCACACTGTTCGGATTATGTTATGTGGTATTTACTTCGCTGAAATCGCTGCGGCTGGATGCCAACACACTGATCGATGAATTTACCGCTGTCTCCATGGTGCTGTTCATGATCAGTTGCATTTTCTCCTTTTTAGCGATCCGCGCAGTAAAAAAAAGCATGTTATTTGAAAACATTGCTGACTATGTTTTTCTGGCCGGTTTGTTCACCCTGTTTGTTATTACCATCTCCATCATTTTCAAACTGCTGCAGTAGATTCGCATTTTTATATAAGATTGGAAAATTTCATTTCAAGAATACAGGCAATGGATGATATCGAATTTCATATCACCGAATGCGTACATGCACTTAATAAAGGCGGTTCACCTGAAACAATCAACGAATCAATACAGCGCGCTGAAAAAGTTAAATACCGGCTGGAAGCTATCAATACAAAAATGTTTGAAAAGCTTCGCGATGAAATATCACAGGGTAAACATCGGGGAGAAGGGCTGATACAGCTTGTCAATAAACATATTGATCAATATTTTGATGATTTTCCTGAACCCGGAATGGTCGGCTATGATCATCTGGATATTTTTATCAACGGACTTCTGAGTTACAGGGACATGCCGGCTGAAACAAAAGACCGGGAACCGGAAATGGTATTTTACCAAAAGACCCCCGCCCGGATTATTTTTGATCTGGTAAAAAGAACTGCCTTTCATCCGGGAGATGTTTTTTTTGATCTGGGATCCGGACTGGGACAGGTTACGATGCTTGTGAATCTGTTGACTTCTGTAAAATCAATAGGAATAGAATATGAACCGGCTTATTGCCATTATGCAAGAACTTGTGCTGCCGATCTGAAGCTCCGCCATGTCAGCTTTATCAATGAAGATGCGCGTAATACTGACTTTTCTGCCGGTACTGTATTTTTTATGTACACGCCGTTTGGTGGTGAGATGCTGCACGATGTGCTGTGTAAATTATATGCAGAATCCGGAAAGAGAAGAATAAGGATATTCAGTTTTGGATCCTGTACACACGAAATTGCACAACTGCATTGGCTAAGACAGGTATATGAAATTAAAAATTGCGCATTCGACCCGGGTGTATTTATTAGCGTCTGATACCATAAAAGGCCCTGCCAGGATTGGCTGGGCCTTGGATTATCCACAAAGAATCGAATGAATGAACATTCGACTATCAGTGGGCATATACGAAAAGTATAAGTGCCTGGATTCAAATTATAAATTCAATGGTTATGCCTCAGGGCTTATTTTATCGCAACGTAGCTTTATGCCATGAATCGTAAACAGGAGAGGGAACTGGTGGTTTTCACCTGGCTGGTTGACAGGGGTTTAAGACCGGTCGAAGAAATCCGGGCCGAATCGGGCATAGCGGAAGATGACGACTTTCCGTTTGAATATATTTTAAATGAACTGGTGACGGAAGGTTATCTGGAGCAGAATTCGCCTGAAACACCGGAGGATCAGCCTGAACATCTCGCCTGGCGGATTACTGAAAAGGGGAGGCTTCATATGAAAGATCTGGCACAGGAAAAATATGAAGAAAAGAATAAAATACCTGTTTATATCTGGGCGGTGATCATTGTGGTAGCCATCCTGACTTTCATGAAATTATTTCCGAGAATGTTTCACTGACGGAATTTTACTTATTCACCCATTTGCGATCTTCAGACTATTTATTATCTTTAAGCTGTATTCGTTTATGTCACCTATGATCAGCGAGCCCAAACGTTGATCACCTTACCCTATCCATCCTCGTAAAGCCTGCGGATACCCTGCAATGAGGGTAAAAAAATTTCCAATAACTGAGTATTTATTTGCACTGGAACAATGAATAAACTGTTTATAGTGCGTATTCTGTGTTAGCATGACTTTTGATTCCGGTCCAATATAAACTGTTCTATGTCCGAGTTCAGTCGTTTGGAATTGCCCGAAGTATATGATCTGTTGGCTTCATATACTGCAAACTATACCAAATTGCTTCCATCAAACTACTGGCCTTCTCCGGAGTTTTTGTACAACAGGGAAATTATTGAACGGCTTCAAAAGGAGATTCAAAAACGAACTCACAAGGACGAGATTGAGCCGGAAGGATCTGTCGAGCCGCCAACGCCCTAGTATGAAAACTGATTATTGGTTTCCTCAATAAAACATGTAAAAAGAAATTTTTTACATTAATCTGCATACCTCTTCTGCATATTTCATGCTCCAAAGAATATAGTTATGAAGGAGGCTTCACCCCGGTTCCCCTCAGCATTTTTACAAACCAGATTCCTTCCAATACAACCATCAATGATAAGATGGGCGCCATCGAAGTGGGCACCAAATTCATGTCAGCAAATAAAGGGACGGTTATAGGGATTAAATTTTATAAAACGGCGGGTAATACGGGCACGCATACAGTACAACTATATAATTATTACGGTGCACCATTGGCGACTTGCGTTTGTGAAAATGAATCAGATAGCGGCTGGCAGACCGTGATTTTTCCCACGGCCGTGCCTATTGTTGCCAATCAAATGTACGTTGCAGCTTATCACAGCAGCCTCGGAAATTATTCTGCCACCCGCTACGGATTAAAAAAAGCCATAACAAATGGTCCGCTGACCGCCCTGGCCGACAGTGCGGTGGGACTAAATGGCGTATTTCGATATACCGAAATCCTGGATTTCCCGATCTATGGATTTGAAGGCAGTAATTATTGGGTGGATGTGCTGGTACTCTATGATTAAACGAAAGATCATGGAAGTCGTTTCAACGCCTGCAAATAATTCTTCAGTCCCTTTTTAAGTTCTTCCATAAAATGCGGATGCAAAAGATCCCGGTAAAAAGCATCTTCTGCAAAGTCCGAATGGGAGCTTCCTTTTAAATTCATCAGGGGATTCAAACGCCATATACAACCCTGCTCTGTTATTGCCGTGATGTTGACATCTGTATACGGTGGCTTATCATCTGTCACATACGATTCTTCGGTGATCGTATACTTCCTGTCGCTATGTTGAATATCAAATTGTCCCATGATTGAATGATTTGGTTAAAAAGAAACAGACGAATATTTGCTGATCTATATAATAAGAAATATAGTTGAAAAAATGATGCCCGTGATTAAGATTTCAAATGAATATCAGAAACCTCGTACATTAGGCAAACATACAGGCTGAGACCGGACAGGTATTTCGGCCATTGTCATGAGATCATTTTATTGAGTTTTATTATTCATCTTTCAACTAGTAATGGGGTATCAGGTATATGTTGTAGAACTGTCAAAACGCGTCTTTACAGAAAATACAAAATTCCGGACGGCCAATCCGCAATTCAATGGCGTGCTGGAATGTCTGTATGTGGGCATGACCAGTAAGACGCCGGCAGAACGATTAAAGCAGCATAAAACCGGGTACATAAACAAGAAGGGGTACAAGCTGTCTGCCAATATTGTCCAGAAATATGGAATCTATTTACGTCCGAGTCTGTACGATCATATCAATCTGAAACCCATGACAAAGCAACAGGCATTGATCATGGAAGAAAAACTCGCTCTTGATTTGCGAAGACAGGGCTATGCGGTTTGGTTCAATTGATCAATGAAAAAGGTATTACAACAAAGTTGGAAGAGACCAGTAATTTTATCAGTACAGATATTCCGTCGTCGTTACGATAAATTATTTTTCCCGGCCGTAGAAAAAAGAGATTTTGTTTTTTTTGTCATCGTACGTTACAATTTCCTTGTTATTATTAAATTCAAAATAACTTAATAACGCAAAGTCTCCTGAACAGGCCAGTGAATGTATAGAAAGCGTAGTGAATAGGGTGACTTTCCACCCTTCTCCTGATAAACAGGAGACTATTAATAACCCCAGAGAAATAGAAATGAACGGGGCCAGTGCAACAATTATAAATTCCCGTCTGCTGGTTACAAATTTATCTGCAATGGCCAGAAAGTAAAATCTTTTGAGATTGGCATCAAATGATGTTTGTTTCGCCCCCAGTGATTTATAGGCCAGGGCATGGATCGCTTCGTGAAAAGGTATCAATACGAGAACCAGCAGGACCCCCCATAATATCTGAAGAAGTATATTATCAAAAGTATAAGTGCCCGAACGGTAATTTTTCACACAGAAGAAAAGAAGAAACGAAAACGAGACGATAACGCTTACATAGTAAAACGATGAAAACCAAGTTCCTTTTTGCAGGAATTTCTTTACAAAAGGAACAATTTCTCCATGGTTCATTTCGTCAAGAAGAACGTAACCATGTTCTTCCAGCTCGTCCGGTTTCAATTTCATTTTAGCAATTGTAAATTCTCCTGCCGGATAAAGATATTGGTTTCAACGTGACCGACCATTGTTGAACTGGGTTCAATATGTCCATCGGAAAAGGGAGCCACACGCGTATGTATTGGTTAAACTATTTTAAAAATTTCTTTTTTTTAAGTGAAAAATCTTTTCTAACCTTTGCTAAATAAATTAGCAATCATGCCCGAAAGCAGAAAGCCGTTTCACCGGTATCCATCCAAGACATTTCATGAAGAAGATAAATACCTTCCTTCCTTTTTTATTGACTTTGAACATTTCGGGAAAATAATAAAAGCGGAGATACGACCCAATAAACAGGACCGGGGTTATTATCAGGTTACTTTAAATAATGTTTTCCTGGCTCACATTCATTCTATGGATGGGGTCTGGATGGATTTTTTGGGAGCGACTAGTGAAATATATGGTATAGTTGGAAAATTAATTGAGGGGCATGTATAAAAATCATTTACCCATTTCTTCGTTTCAGCCCTTGAAAATTATAGC
>CAVWYU010000007.1:0-17487 GCA_963759335.1 uncultured Bacteroidota bacterium | reverse complement strand
TTTACCAGATATGGATCCTTTTCTCATCGGGTAAATACATGGTATCTCCCTGCTTTACATGGAATGCCTCATAAAAATGCGGATTGTTCATCAGAGGACCATTTACGCGCCACATCGGAGGAGAATGCGGATTATTATTGATCCATAAACGCAGGAATTCATTTTTCATTTTTACGCGCCAGATACGCGCAACAGAAATAAAGAACCGCTGGTCCGGGGTATAGCCGTCAATTTTCGTGCTGTCCTGTCCTTCTTTTGTCAGTTTAAATGCATCATAGGCAATAGAAACCCCGCCTACATCTGCTGCATTTTCGCCAACGGTCATCGCGCCTTTTACATGCACGGTATCGAGCACTACAAAAGTATTGTAGAGGTCGATTACATTTTGCGTTTTTGCTTTGAACTTTGCATAGTCATCTTTTGTCCACCAGCTTTTCACGTTGCCATCCTTGTCGTACTGAGCGCCCTGGTCGTCAAATGAATGTGTAATTTCATGACCGATTACCATGCCGATTCCTCCGTAGTTGTAAGCATCATCGGCATTGTTGTCAAAATAGGGCGGTTGCAGTATTGCCGCCGGGAAAACAATTTCATTGGCGTGCTCGTTATAGTATGCCGTAACGGTTGAAGGCGTCGTGAACCACTCGGTTCTGTCCACCGGTTTGTTGAGTTTAGCCAATTGAAAAAGATAATTGTCAGATGTAGCAGACAGTACATTTTCAAAATATTTATCTTTTACAATGATCACATGACTATAATCCCTCCACTTATCGGGATATCCTATTTTCTTTGTGATAGCAAATAATTTTTCTTTTGCTTTTAGTTTAGTACTGTCACTCATCCAGTCCAGATTGTCTATTCTTACGGCCAACGCTTTCTGTAAATTATTTACCAGATCCAGCACACGTTTTTTTGCATCTTCTGTAAAATATTTTTTAACATATAATTGTCCAAGGGCCTGACCCAGTTTCTGGTCTGTCACGCTTGCTATTTTTTCACCACGCGTTTTTTGCACCGCCTGTCCGGAAATGACCTTATTGAATTCAAATGAAGCATCCACAAAGGGCTGGCTTAACTCATCTGCATAATTATTAATCGTATAAGCCTTCAGATAAATTTTCCAGTCGCTGATGGGAATGGATTTCAGGACGGTATTCAGCTTGTCGTAATAGGCAGGCTGAGCCACATCAACGGAATCCGTTTTAGCACCCAAATCATTTAAAACCTGCTGCCACCCGATATTTGGTTGTTTCTTTACAAGCGTTGAAACGGACATCTTATTGTAATTGGCATTTACGTCGCGCAATTCAATATTTGTTCTGTGAGAGCCGGCGAGCTGCCTGTCTATGTTATAAACTATATCAGCATCTTTAGATGCTGTGGAGGTATCGCTGCCGGTAAGCTGAAATAATTTGGCGAGATATAATTTGTAGGCTTGCTGAATAGCCACGCTGGATGCATCCGTTTTGAAATAATAATCCCGCTCGGGCAGGCCGATGCCCGTCTGATAGATATGTGCTATGTTTAGCCTGCTGTTTTTATTGTCCGGACTCACTCCAAAGGACAAAAGAGAAGAATTTCCTGATTTGACTTCTGTTGCAACAAATTTCATCAATGAAGTGAGATTACTGATGCTGTCAATGCTGGCAAGCACGGGCTTAATGGGATCGTAGCCGAGTTTGTTAATGGTGATGGTATCCATTCCCGAAGCATAAAAATCACCCAGCTTTTGTTCAATACTGCCTGCTGTGTTATTGGCCTTTGAAACACTGTCCAGAATACCCTGTAATCGCAGGCGCTGCGGATAATTCATAAACATATACGCACCCACGCCGGATTGCGAAGGAGGTATTTGGGCCGTATCATACCAGATACGGTTCACATACATAAAGAAGTTGTTTTCCGGTTTAACCGAAGAATCTATTCCGGCTATATCTGCCGGGACAACGGTGTCCTGTTTGCTTTGGCATCCGGCCAACAGAAGCAATATTGCGAAAAGAAAGGATAATTTTTTCATAAATAAGGCCGAAGTTAGTAGTTATTGCGATTCCTGAAGTAAGGCACATCACAAATCTTATAGCTTCTATCGCGACAATCAATGCTCCTGTTGCAATCTTTTTACCATTTCATTTCTCCGGTATTTACTTTTGCCCCTAATTTGAAGCGCAATGTCAAAAGTTAAGTTTGGGTATTTTGATTTTATAGCATTGATCAATGCTTCAGAAGTTTTGTTTGTTTTTAACGCTTCTTCATAAAACAGTATGTAATCTTTCGTATGCTTTACAGAATCCAGATTAAATGCGGCGTCTTCTTTTGCGTGAGCCGGGATAACGATTGCGGGATTTAAAGAAATTATTTTATCTAAAACAGTAATCCAGTTCTTACGTGCTTCAGGTGTTTGTGCATCTGCCATCCATACGTTGAAAGTATTGCCAAAAACATTAATGCCACCGATGACTGCTTTTATAGACGGTATCCACACAAAAGTTCTCGACGGAAATTCATCCAACCCGATCATTTCCAATTTTTCACCTTCCAGATCAAAATGATTACCCTGTAAAACCTGTGGTAAAACAACGTTTGATGTAATGGCTTTGCCTAAGCGACCACCCCAAACTTCTAATTTTTTCTGTGCTGTTGCCTTAATGTGTTCTATGGTTGCGGGTGACGCATAGGCAGTAACTTCAGGAAAATATTTTTTGAATACTTCTAATCCGAAATAAAAATCAGGATCGCCGTGACTAACATAAATAGCGGTTAGTTTCTTACCGGAGTCTTTGATTCTTGTGCTACCGTTTCAGCATCTGCCAAAGTAAATTGCGCATCGATTAATATGGCATCTGTTTTGCCTGAAACGATTACAGATGCAACACCAAAACTATTTTCTGATGCATTAAACACATCGAGTGTTAATTTTTCTGTTTCAATGTGTTTGAAACTTTGTGCTTGTACTTCCATTTTGAATAAAATTGAAATGGTTATGAATAGTGTTGAAAAAAGTTGTTTCTATTTTTTCGTTTCATAACACAAAAGTACAAGCGGTGATGCCAATGAGCATTGAACAAGTTCAATAAATGAAAGCGTATTATTTTTTCAATGCAATCTTTTTCCTGATTTTACTCAAAAACTCGTGGCTGATGCCTAGATAAGCTGCTATCTGAATATTGGAAAGACGCTGTGTAAACCGGGATATTTTTCAATGAAATCGAGATAACGCTGGTCTGCAGTTTTACCAAGGTTATCAATCATTCTTCTTTGAAGAGCAATGTGTGTTTTTTGCGTCATAACCCTGAATAACTTTTCTATTGTGGGTATATTTTCGTAGGCAAACTCTTTATCTTTTTTGGAAATCAATAGTACTTCGCTGTCTTCAAGTGCTTCGATAAACAGCTGTGATGGTGTTTGATTGGTAAAGCTGTCCATATCCGTAATCCACCAGTCTTCCATAGCAAAATAAAGTACCTGCTCAAAACCATTTTTGTCTATATGATAAACCCGGAAAAGTCCCTTTGTTACGAGCGCTTCGAATTTGCAAATCTCACCTTCCCGAAGAATAAAATCTTTTTTCTTTATAAAATGCGGCTTGAACAGATTACAGAACCGTTCTGTTTCTTTGGCTGAAAGAGTAATGTGCTTCGCTATGTTCTGCCTGAGAGGTGTTGTCATTTGTAGTTGGTAAAAATACCAACATTAATGATTCTCCATTTATAAGTTTCCTGTCGTTCTGATAATGATTTATTACAGAAGGGTTATCTACCAGGTAAACCGAAGCAGTGAAATGCCTTGCCTTGGTAAATCAAAATTTATATTTATGTCTCCATTAGTACCTTGTATCCATTCAGGCGAATGAAGCATCTCCAGTTGCCCGGCTTTTTCCAGGACGGCAAATTGCTCCTCATCCGGATTTTTAGGCGAACCCATTTTTTTCCAGGCTGTAAAGGCATTGCTGTGTTCCTGGTCTATTCTGTAATGTGTGAACAAAAGTTTCTTTGCATCCAGCCCCTTCAGTTTTAAAGATACCCGGGCAGATGCCAGATCTAATTTATTATCATCGTGATAATTCCATACCATAACCGTTGCCGCATGATCGCTTTTTGCTGCTAATGCATTTACATCCGGCAGATTACCCCTCACACCTGAGTCTATCACCAGTTTAGAATTATAAGCCAGGTTTTCGTTTATGTACACCCGGTCACCTGCCATCATCCCAAACATCCTAAAAACATTCAATACTGGTTTGTCAACCCCATTGGTAGCCATGTCCCTGAAACCACGGAACCATGGTTGATTTTCAAACTCAAAAGCCCAGGTAACCGCACCACGCAAATTGATACTGTGCTTTTGCACCAAATCATAAATGCGGGCAAAGGAAGCAGCGGTATAACTGGAGTACATGGTTCCGTTTCTATAAGCATTATGCGGATACACATCTTCTGAACAGGCTGCACAACCTTCAGGATCGGATTCACCAATGATGATTGGCAATTTTTTAAGCGCAGGATAAGAGGCAACGATTTCAAATCCCTTGTCAATATGCCTGAGTTGTTTGCCAATGTCCATACGAACAACTCCATTTACAAGCTTCGGGTCTCCTTTAGCATGAAATGTAATAAAATCCAGCGGTGTTCCCACTTTGCCGGTTATGTAGTTCCTCCCGCTGACAATATGTGTGAGGAATGATTTCAGAAACAAAGCGGCAGACTCTGTACCAGGATTGGTTGTTTCAGGTCCTCCAATTTTCGCCGTGGGCAATGCGCGTTTCACTGCATCGGCTGAATAGTCATATAATTTTATATATTCCTCTGTAGTGCCCTTCCAGTAGCCGATATCTGGTTCATTCCATACCTCCCAGTACCATTGCTCTACCTCCTTTACACCGTAGCGGGCAATACTGTGTTTAACCCATTCAAAAACAAGGTCTGCGAATTTTTCGTAGCTGGAAGGAGGATAAGACCAGCCGGTATAGTGATAAATTTTTTTATGGTCCGGCGTCTCCTGGAATTTATCTGACTCTGGTTTTATGGAAAGTGCTTCAGGCATAAAACCAATTTGTGCAATGGGATGCATGCCTCTTTGTATAAATGTATCAAATATGCTGTCAATAATCTTCCAGCTATATACCGGTTTGCCATTGGCGTCTTCTGTATAGACATTGGTGGAACCCCACTTCAGTGAAGGTTCGCCGGGACCGGTAGTTAATAAATTATGAACACGCACATACACAGGCACGGGACTCAATGCGGCAAATTCAGATAATAGCTTCCGCCCATCTTTCATATAAGTATAATTGGGTTCATCATAGCCCCAGAACGCCCAGAAAGGTTTCAGGGGGCCGTTCAGGGTCCTTCCGAAATCTACCTGAATGGAAACTGTATCTATTGCAGGCTGAGCAGCTACGTTTGTACATGCCAGATTAAACATGAAAGTCAACACTGTGGTAAAGGATAATTTTAGCATCATATGAATATCAGCTTGTAATAATGCCGCAATGTTTTGTTATCATTCTGCCTGGAAACAAATTGATACCATTGAACCCGATTATGATATCCAAAACCCTAATCACTCATACATGCTATTACAATGAATCCATTATATCACGAACAAGGTACAAATCAATAACTTCACTTTATAATTCCAAAAATGCCCACCCATTTTTTCAGCCATATTGAAAAAGGGTTTTTAAATACCTCTTTCAAATTGTTAACCAAGTCGGACATAGTAATCGGGGAATACCTTTTATGTGGAACATTTGGCGATACAGCTACCTCAACTGCAACCCCCTCCGGATACTGGAAAATGCTTGAAGATAAAGAAGGCAAATTAACCTTTCAGCAAGTGATTCGATCACCGGTTGCAGATGATTTTCATTTAAATCAATCTAAGGACAACCATCCCAATAGTATCATTTAAATATTGATATGCACAAAAGACTTTTATTTCCGGCGCTTCTACTTATCAGTATCCAGGTTTTTGCACAATACAAAGTGCGGTTTATTGTGCAGGAAGCTACAGCTCAAACGCATGATAGTATTTACATTACCGGAAGTTTTTCTCAGTGGAGCCCAAACAATCCCAACGAACTGCTTAAGCCTCTCGATGTTATCCATAAAACAATTACGTTAAACTTGTCAGCAGGAACTTATCAGATCTTTTTTACGAGAGGCAATTGGTTCAAAACTGAAAAAAATGGGCTTGTGCAGAGTTGCACAGGGTAATTTCTGTCAGATGCGGATACCAGTATAAATATACTTATTAAAAACTGGAGTGATGATTGTTCCGTGAATTTTTTCTCTGGTGATAAATGGTATCTGTTGAGAACAGATTCAGTTTCTGCCTTAGCTGAACTGGTGCTTAGTTTGACGATATTGGTTTATTTGATGGGCATAGGAAAAAAATCAAAAGATGGCTGGCTCATTACAAGGTATATGATTGTGCTATCCATCTTTTTCCTGATAAGTTTTTTGAGAAATATAAATGAAACTCCATGGAGAATGGATATAGCACAGGATGTTGCAACCGGATGGCTGGCCATTTACCATATCTGGTTTAGTTATAATTATCGTAAGAGATATTTCCGGATAGAAAAGTGGATTGTTTTATGTCTGTTGATACTGCTCGTAAATACAACTCTTCTTTTTGAAGTAGTTACCCCACCGCCTGAAATCACTTCATTGGCAATCAGGTTAGCATTATTTTTCATTTTTATTTTTACTTACCTGTGGAGCATTGTAGTGTTATTTCGTAAAGCCCTCATCGTCTCTCATACAGCAGAAAATAAAAAAATTGTGTCAACGGGAAGGGATGGCAAGGCTTTCAGATCATTTGCGTGGTGGAGTAGATTGTTTGTGGTATTGTATCTTAGTTCTATCATGGCTGCAGCGGGTATAATATTATTTTATGATGCCTTTTTGATATTTTATATTTTCTCATTAATATCTCTTCCCTGGTTTGCCATCAACTATGTAAACTATGCAGAGGAATACACAACGTTCCAGGTCAAGTTAGTTGGGATTATGCTCTGCGTTACGCTATTATTATTGGGGTTATTAGGTTTTATAATTTTACCCGGAGGATATATTTTACAAACAGCAGAAGGGAAGCCTGTACAGGATGCTATAAACCTGCTTGCCATGTTGGTTCCGGTAATGACACTATTAATTGTATTGGTGTTCCGGGTTTTCGTAAAAAAGAATCTGCTTCGCCCATTGAAAGAAGTTTTAGATGGAGTACAAAGAGTAAATGCCGGAGATTTAAATGTTGAAGTGCCGGTGGAGGTTAAAGATGAGATTGGTTTTCTTTCTCATAATTTCAATCAAATGACTCATTCTTTGCGGCAATATTCTGAAAATATGGAGACCCTTGTAAAAGAACGAACCACAGAATTGGAACATAAATCGACACAGTTAGAAAAACAAAAAGGAGAATTGCAGGTAAGTCTGGAGAATTTGAAAGAGGCTCAATCGCAACTTGTACAATCAGAAAAAATGGCTTCACTCGGCGAACTCACCGCGGGAATTGCCCATGAGATCCAGAACCCGCTAAACTTCGTGAATAATTTTGCGGAGGTGAATACGGAGTTGATCGATGAACTGGATGGGGAAGTTGAAAAGGGAAATCTTCCGGGGATTAAATCGCTCGCAAAAGATATCCGGGAGAATGAAACTAAAATCAGTCACCATGGTAAGCGGGCGGATGCGATTGTAAAAAGTATGCTGCAACATTCACAAACCGGCTCCGGGAAAAAAGAACCCATGAATATGAATGCTTTGGCAGATGAGTACCTGCGACTGGCCTACCATGGTCTGCGTGCGAAGGCTCCGTCATTTAATGTCACCATGAAGACGGATTACGATGCAGCTATCGGCAATATCTCTATCATACCCAATGAGATAGGCAGGGTGTTATTGAATTTATACAACAATGCATTTTATTCCGTGAATGAAAAAAGGAAATCTTTCAGTGGTGATTATGAACCAACGGTTTCCGTAAGAACGTGCAAAACCGGAAATAAAATAGAGATCCGGGTGATGGATAACGGGAATGGTATTCCTGCGAAACTGAAGGACAAAATATTCCAGCCGTTCTTCACAACCAAGCCAACAGGTCAAGGAACGGGACTGGGATTATCACTGAGTTATGATATTGTAAAAGCGCATGGAGGAGAAATAAAGGTTGATACTAAAGAAGGAGAGTTTTCTGAATTTGTGGTTTTACTCCCGGCAGGTTAACTTAATTCTGAGTCTGTAAAAGTATTATTAAAAATTAGTTACTAATTCGTAACTAAATCCCAGCAAACCCACTAAAACCGTGGTAAAGTACTTTTTGTATTGGAAAGTCATGACGTTGGATCTGCTTATGACTTAAATAGTTTAGAGTGACAAGTTCTGAGCTTGCTCGCGAAAGCGGTCATTTTTGTTAAAGGTTCTGATTCTATTTGCCCGAATTTGGAAAATTAACCCCCGGCCCGAAAAACATTCATACGTCTGAATTTTCCCGTCTTTTATCATGAAATAATCGGTGTTCCGAAATGATTTACCGGCTTTATTCCAGCCCTTAGTGATGACAAAGGCTTCATCTCCATTTACAGCGAACTTCTCTACTTCGAATCGTTCGATATTAGAGGCATTTGGCCAGCACCGTTCCTTTACGACCTTCACATTAATATGATCATCAAGCGGGCTGGAAAAAGTAAACCCGGTTGCCAGAACCTGCTCCAGCGAATTCCAATCGTTTTTCGACCAGGCGGTATACCAGGCGTAGATTATTTTTCCGTTTGGCGTTTTTTGCAACGCTCCTGCCTGACTGGAGGGGTCTTGGGCAAATCCCTCCTGGCAAGAAAGGATAGTCCATACCATAAGAATTCTACCAAAGAGAGTAGTCATTTTCATATCTATTTATTTTTAAATAGACAATTCCGGAAGCTTTTTCCGGACATATCTGCCTTATTATTTTTTGCATCATGGCGCCTGATGTCGCCATGCAGTGAAGTAACGCTTTCGACTTACTTTCGAATGGAGGTCGGAAAGGATCTGAATTACGTTCGAAAAGTATAACTTGATATGTAAAGGCACACATTTATTATTTTTGTTTTCTTAAAGGCAGATCAAATTTACCATCGGTTAATGACGAAGGCTTTTGGGTAGCAACATTTACAAGCTCTCCTGAAAATGTACCGGTAATACGGGTTTCGCTTTTAGAAGTTATGACAACGGTGACTGTCGATTTGCGGCCAAATTCATAGTCCGGATACTTGTCGTTTTCGTTTGGATAGGAAAGCCTGAAATTTGCAAAATGATTTCCGCCATTACTTCCCGACGATTTAAACCGATCCATATTTTCCCATTTTATGGTCGTAGAGCCAACCGCAACGACACCAAAACCAAATTGGGGCGGATTTTTTTCGGCAGGGTCGTTGCTCATCAGCGTAAAAAATACTTCATTGTGTGAGTCTATTGTAGCCTGGTTTGCGAAATGATCGATGCCACTCCATGAATAAATATGACCATCAATCTTATAAGAAAAAGTTGAATTTTCCTCTGCCGATAAGGCCGCATCGGCCGTATTGCCTGTTATACCTGCATTGTGGCTGCCGCAGGACGTTATCAAAAATCCTGATAATGCAAGTGCGACCATTGATAAATAGTTTGTTATGTTTTTCATCCTGACATATAATTAGTATCCTGAAATTACTTTTGCATTAGTTACCGGTCTGCAGCAAATCGACCAATATATCTTCATAATCGTCAGACGGAATAAAAGGGGAATTCAGTTTAAAAATGCCGCTATATCTTCTTAAGCTGAGGACGAACTTTAGTTGCCTTTCAATTACAACTATCAGTCCTTTGTATTATATTCTTTGCGCACATACTGCATCAACTTCAGTGCACTTTCCTTGCTTTCGTTGTAACTGCCCACTAATAGGGTATTAAAATCTTCTATGCTTACCATAGCCGCCCGGAAGTCTTCAAGATCGTCGGGTGATATCTTTCTCAGTTTTCCGCTGATGTCGGAATGATCAATTCTTAATGCATATAAGTCATCCGCAGTAAAATGCTGTTGCATGAATTTTTCCACGATCTCCTTTACCTGTTGTACCTGGATTGCCTCCGCGGTTTTCACCTGGTTTTGCTGGCCCTCGTAATCAGTAATGTAATTACTAATCTCTGAGCCTGAGAATTGTTTTAGGTTCAATTGATTTTTAATAGAAGTGAGCGCTCCTGACGAGGATGTAAACGTGGTTACCCGAAAACATTTCTCAATAAGACGCTCCAATTTTTTTGAATCAATTTCACCGGGTGGTTTTCGGAGTATTTTAATCACGCTGTCGGCGTTTTTCTGTAACTCTGTTTGATAAGCTATCGTTGCATTGAGAGTTGCAGTATCTTTTTTTAATTCCTGTACCAGTTGTTCGCTGAGTTGGGTTACCCTTTCGTTATTTGAAAAATATTCTCTTATATTTTCTGCAAAGAAGCCCATCGTTACGGCCAGGAATATCATTAAGAATTCAAGAAAGTACTCCTTAAAACTTTTTTTTTCAACTTTGGGATGATGATGTACTTCCATATTTTCTATGTTGTGACTTGGGTTAACAGGCTCAATGTCTTTAGCAGGGGTAATCTCGTAAGGAGGATTTTCCGACTGGGTATTTTGGGAGTTATCCAAATGTTCTTCGTGCGTATTGTCTGGCATTTATTTATTGATAGTGGGTCAAATTATCAGATTGTCAGTCCCATGACGCACAACATTCAAAATTATACCATGAGACGCAATAGCTGACAAAATGTTACCATATTTGAAAAGATCCCGCGGCCTGTAAACGTGCATGCAGATCACTACGATATCATCTCCTCCAGTTTCATAGTCTTACTGCTGAGTCACTTAAAAGGAACCGATGGATACATTTTGTTAGTCACAATACCTCAATACTGATTGAAAAACTGCCTGCCTGATGGGATTCACATTGTAATACTCCCCTGTGCTAAGCAATCCCATATTCTCCCGGTTAATCAGCAGAATAACTGAGATATTATATTTTGGAATCACGGCGATACTGGTTCCGGTAAAACCGGTATGACCAAAACTGCCTTCAGGTGCGTTTTTCATAAATGAACTCTCAGGATCCATCATCCAGCCAAGCCCGTTATTGAATTTGTCTTTGGTAAGAAAAGATGCGATGGTTGAGGCTTTAATGAATTGACGATTGCCGAGCCGTCCTTTATTCATTAATACATCCACCAGTTTCCGGAGGTCATTAACAGTAGAGAATAATCCCGCAGCACCCGAAATTCCGCCGTTGGCATACCAGGCATTCCCATCATCCACTTCACCCCTTAGTACATAGTGGCGCCAACCGTTCCAGGAAACCGGATTGATGTCTTTGACCTGAAAGCCGAGGCTTGAATCATATACCATCCGCCGCTCGTAAGGATTACCCATCCCTGTCGCGGCGATTTTTTTAAACCTGCCCGATTTCAACGGATTATATCCTGTATTGGTCATGCCCAATGGAATGAAAATATTCAGTTCCATGAATTGTTCCAGGGGCAGCCCGGAAACGATTTCTATGATTTCACCCAAAAGCACAAACCCCAGATCACTATAACTACGCTTTTGACCTACAGGATATTTCAAAGGCAGTTCACCAATCAGTCTATAAGTTTGTTCTTTATTGGCAGCTTTGTAATAGAGCGGGTACCATTCATACAAACCAGCAGTATGGGTGAGCAGGTGCCTGATGGTAATCGTTTTCTTTGCGCCCGTATCAAAGGCCTCTATATATTTTCCAACCGGGTCATCTATTTTAATCAGTCCTTTATCGACCAGCAACATGATAGCCGTTGTGGTTCCCACCACTTTGGTAAGTGAAGCGATGTCAAACAAATGTTCGACCGTCATTTTATCAGGCGCAGAAAGTTCGCGGTGATTGAAATCATATTTTTGGGCCAACCCATAAGACCGTTCAAAAACTTTTCCCTTGTGTTTTGATTTCTATTACGGCTCCGGGAATTTTATTGCTGTCCACCTGGCCCTGCAGGATTTTATCTATCTCATTGCGGAGGGTAATATCTTTCTCCTCATTATATTTTGCCTTTTGACCATGTACGATATGGCAAAAAAAGGTAAGGCAGATCAAACCTGTAAAAATTCTTTTACTCATAAATTATAGATAACCCACAACAGGGCCCTTCGTTTTTCGATATAATAATTCAGCATATCCATTCTTTAGGAAATCTTTTAATTCACCCACTCTGTCATAACCCAGTTCCTCATATAAGCGGATCGCACCGGCGTTAAACGATGAAACACAAATGAACACGTTGGGAGAATATTTCAATATCCTGTCCTCACAGAATTGAATCAGTTCTTTGCCGAATCCCATGCCCCGCCAGGACGCTTTCATGAAGATGGTTTGAATATACCCTTTAAATGTTCCCTGCGTTTGCATGATCACAAAACCTGCGAGCTCATTTTCGCATTCCGCCAGAAACACTTCCCTGAACCCGCCTTCAAATGCTTTAATACAATATTCGTATGGCAGGCCAAGGGTGGTCCATGGATCCGACTGTGACATCAACCGGGCACATTCAGCAAAAACTTCCGGATCTTTTGTTTCCGTAATTTTTAATTTCTTTCCGGCTTCCATGAATCTTTCGTTTTAATCAGGTAAAGAAACAAAATAGTCAGCAGGGCATTCACCCCGATATTCATAAAACCAAAATCAAATGTAAAGACCCGGATAAAATATTCATTTAACAGCCATGTGAGTCCTGCTGCCGAGAGACAGGCCAGGGGAACCCATTTCTCCCGGAATCGTATTTTGGAAAACAATCCGGTGAGGTATAGACCCAAAATCGGCCCGTAAGTATAACCGGCTATTTTGAAAATCGTATTGATGATGGCACCCTGGCTGTTCCAGAAGGACAGGATTATGATAAACATGGTGCCATTGACACCCAGCAGCACCCCGTTCTTCCATTTCTTTCTGACAGTCAGGGGTTTTTTTTCGATATCCAAAAAATCATAGCAGAATGCGGTGGTCAGGGCAGCAATGCAGGAATCCATACTGGCGAATGTAGAAGCCACCACGCCAATAAAAAATGCAATGACCCCGATCTTTCCAAAATAATGTAAGGTGAGCAAGGGGTACACGCCGTCAGTATTCAGAAAATGACCATCCTTTGTGGCCAGGGGTATTCCATGTTTTTCGGCAAACAAATAGATCAGAATGCCCAGTGCGAGGAAGAGGGTTTGTGCGCCAGCGATAAAAAAACTGAATACCAGCACATTTTTTCCGGCATCCTTTGCATTTTTTATCGTAAGTGTTTTTTGCATCATACTCTGATCCAGGCCCACCAGGGCAACGGTAATCAATAAACCGGAAACGAATTGCTTGAAAAAATTGGATCCGGACTGCGCTTCCCAGTCAAATATTTTGAAATAGGGATGATGAACCATGGCTTTAACCAGTCCGGAAGGAGAAAGGCCGAGTGACTGCGTAATAGTGATCATGGAAATGACCAGCACCGTGATCAGGAAAAACGATTGCAACGCATCCGTCCACACAATCGTTTTGATACCCGATTTGTTCGTGTACAACCAGATTAGTAAAAGAACTAAAATAACGGTCAATGCATAAGGAATGTGCAGGGCATCGAAAAATGCCCATTGCAATATCTTAACGGCCAGCAACAACCGGAGTGCCGCGCCGAATGACTGGGATACCAGGAAAAAAACCGATCCGGTTTTATATGTCGTGTTACCGAAACGGATATTGAGGTATGTATAAATGGAAACCAGTTTCAGTTTATAAAATATCGGCGTGAGCACGAAGGCTATGAACAGGTAGCCGAGGATGGTGCCGAGGATAAACTGAAAATAATAGAGGTGGTTGTTGCCGACATTGCCGGGAATGGACACCAGGGATACCGCTGATATTCCGGAACCGATCATGCCAAAGGCTACCAGGAACCAGGGTGATTTCCTGTCACCATCAAAAAAGGTATTGTCGCGGTTATGCCTGGACGTTAGCCGGGCAATCGTCATGAGCATTAAAAAATAAGCCCCGATAATTGAAAAAATAAGCCACGGGCTCATAATCTCAGGTAGTCATCTGTTTTATCCAGCCAATCCTGCCGGGGGGGAGACCAGGTATCAATTCCTTCCGCATCCCCGATCATCTCAGCTGCATGGGGCAGGTTGGACGGGATGACCACTACATCACCCGGATTAAGTTCCATCTCTTGTTCTTTGTTTTCTCCAAACCAAAACCGCATCTTCCCGGAAATGCATTGAGAAATCTGCTCATGTATGTGATGATGCAGCGGCACGATGAAGCCATTTTTGAATTTGAGTCTGGCAATCATTATTTTTTCACCATGAATGATCTGCCGGGACATGGAGGGATTCACAACTTCAACCGGTACCAATGTCCAATTTAATTTTGTAATCATGATTGTTGGAGTTTTTTTTAACAGGACAGTGTTTATCTTATAACCCTCCGCTTACGTCCACTCCACGAATGGTCACCGGCTTTTTGTTATCGTCAATCGCCACAAAGGTAAAAGTACCGTGAATCGCACGTTCCCGGCCATCGGTATACATATCTTCCACGAAAACTTCTACTGCAACTTTCAGACTGGTATTACCGACATGAGCAACCCGTCCGATGAGTTCGATGATTGTGCCGGCCGGAATCGCTTTCGCGAAATCAATTTTATCAGATGATACCGTTACGACTTTTTTTCTGGTATAACGGGTAGCAGCAATAAACGCCACCTCGTCCATGAGCTGCATGGCTGTTCCGCCAAAAAGGGTATCATAGTGATTCGTGCTATCGGGAAAAACAGCCTTGAAGATGCGGGTTTCTGATTGATCAATCCGTATGGAATCCATAATGAAACGATTAAATGGTGGGCATTAAAGATACGAGGCTCAGGCTTGTCGCCCTTCGCCGATCATTCGCTGCGGAGGGATTTTACGGGGTTAGCGAGGGCCGCGCGGATGGTCTGAATACTGACCGTCAACAGGGCAATGGCGAGGGCGACGGCGCCGGCCACGAGGAAGATCCACCAGCTGATCTCCGTACGATAGGCAAACGTCTCGAGCCATTTGTACATGGCCCACCACGCGACGGGGAAGGCGATGAGCGCAGCGATCCCGACAAGCATCGTGAAGTCCCTGCTGAGGAGGCCGACGATACCACTGACGCGGGCGCCGAGGACCTTGCGGATCCCGATCTCCTTGGTGCGTTGTTCGGCAGCATAGGTAACGAGGCCGAAGAGACCGAGGCAGGCAATGAGGATGGCGAAGACGGCGAAGGTGATGAAGATCCGGCCGGTCTGCTGCTCGGCGTGATACAATTTATCAAAGTCGTTATCCATGAAGGTGTAGCTGAAGGGCAGTCCTTGCTTTGCGGCATGGAACTTACTTTCCACCTGCCGGACGAGACTGAAGACATCATTCGTGTGGAAGCGGACGGCCATGCTGCTCCAGTTATACGTGTTGACCACCATGAGAAGGGGGTGGATCTTGTCATGCATGGAGTTATAGTTGAAATCCTTTACGACGCCGACGACATGATAGGTGATAGTCCTGAACAGATCATCGTGATTGTAGAGGATCAGATTGAGCGGGTCCTTCACGCCGAGCGTCGCTACGGCGGCTTCATTGAGGAGGATGGCGGTGGAGTCGGTAGGAAATTGCGCGAGGTCGAAATTGCGGCCTTTGATCATCTGCATGCCGAGGGTGGGAATATAATGGTCGTCGACCCTGAGCGTGGTCATGAGGATCGCCTTTTGGGCGTCGAGCGAGGCATCCGGGAACCAGCCTTCCTGCCAGTACTGGCCGCCGCCGACGGTGGGGAGGTCGGGGGTGATGGTTGCGTCGGTGACCCCGGCAAGGGTGAGCAGGTTATTGCGAAGATTGGTCGTACCATCCCGGCCGAGCGACCAGGTACCATGGATGACGAGTACCTGATCCCGGTTGAAGCCGACTTCCTTATTTCGAATATAGTGCAGCTGGCGATAGATGACGAGGGTGCTGACGATGAGCCCAATAGAAATAAAAAATTGAAAGACCACCAGGCTGCTGCGGAGCCAGCTGCTCTTGAAGCCTGCGGCTATCTTTCCTTTCAATACATCGATCGGCTGAAAGGAGGAAAGGTAGAAGGCGGGGTAGCTGCCTGCGAGACAGCCGACCAGCAGCACCAGGAGGATGAGGATGGGCAGGAACCGGCCGCTGAAGAGCACGTCGGGATGGAGCGATTTGCCGGCAAGCTGATTGAACATCGGTAGCAGCAGGACAGCGATGCAAAGGGCGAGGACGAGGGAGAAGAGGCTGAGCAGGATGGACTCGGTGAGGAACTGGATGATGAGGTGTCCTTTTGTCGAGCCGGCGACCTTGCGGATGCCCACTTCCTTGGCGCGGTTGGCGGAGCGGGCGGTGCTGAGGTTCATGAAATTGACGCAGGCGATCAGGAGGATGAGCACGGCGATGACGGAGAAGATGTATACGAACTGGATATTGCTGTTGGCTTCGAGCTCACCAGACTTATTGGAATGGAGGTGCACGTCGGTGAGGGGGATGATGGGGCACCGGAAATGATTTCCCGCTTTCTCGAGGTCGGCGCCCGAAGTGTGGAACATTGCCTGGAGGGCCGGGCCGATATTGAGGTTGACGACTTCGTCTACATCCTTCTGGACCTCGGCTCGCGTGGTGCCGGGTTGGGCAAGGATATAGGTATAATAAGAATTACTTACCCAGTTGTTGTCGCTGGGGTCATTAAAGTTGTAGGCTTCGCGGATGGGGCGAATGAAGCTGAAATGGAACTGGGACTGTTCCGGCATGTCCCGGATGACCCCGGTGATCTTGAGGAGCTTATTGTCATTATCTACCTCCAGCGTGCGACCGATGACGTCGGTGCTGTTGAAATAGCGGCGGGCGGCACTTTCATCGATCACGATGGAATGAGGGTTGTTGAGGGCGGTATTGGGGTCGCCGGCGATCATGGGCAGCGTGAAGACCTTGAAGATCGTCGAGTCGGCAAAGGTGAAGTGATGGTCGAAGACGTGGTCGTTGCCCTTCCTCACCAGCAGGTCGCCCGGGTTGCGGAACCTGACCATCTGCTGGATCTTCGGATAGGAAGCGACGAGCGTGGGGCCGAAAAATTTGGAGGTGGTGACAGCGTCGTACTGGGTGTTATTGAAGTAGACATCCTCATCGATCCGATAGATGCGGTCGGCGTTGACGTTGTAGCGGTCGTAACTGAGCTCATCGGTGACGTACAGGACGATCAGCAGACAGACACCGAGGCCGGCAGCGAGGCCGATGATGTTGAGGGCGGTAAAGCCCTTGCTTTTCCTGAGGCTGCGGAAGGCGATCTTGAGATAGTTGCGGAACATGGGTTGGTCGGTTTTATGACGAGTAAGGCGGCCAAATCATCAGGATGATCCCAAAAGAGTGCCGGGTTTATAAAGTCTTGAAGACCAT
>CAVWYU010000006.1:0-51556 GCA_963759335.1 uncultured Bacteroidota bacterium | reverse complement strand
TGCCGTAAAATAATGAATCTGTCAGCGACTGTGAAAAGCAACTAAGGAAAGAAACAGCATGATGGATAAAATAACTCTCATAGAAATAGCGGTCAAATTTGCTTGCCAGCCTGTTTGCAGTTACAGATCGTACAAAACATTAAATCCAATGGTATTCAGCTTATCCTTTTCGAGTCCCGTTTTATAATAAACTCCTGCTGTGATACCATGTCCACCCCAGCTTTCACTGGAAGATCCGAAGCGGAAACCGGCCCTGAATAGGGGACCATAGGAAGACCCGTTAAAGTCCGAATAACTGCTTTCGGAGATGGTTACTTTATTATATCCAAAGCCTACACCAAAATACCCGCCGAAATTCCTGTCATTTTCCATCGTTGACTTGCAACCGATATTATAATCAATGACTATGGGCAGATCATAGGAAAAAAGTACGCCCGCATCACCGCCATAGTGTTTGTTGCAATTCCGACACCGATACCAATGGGAGCGCCGACACTGATGGAACTGTTTTCGTTTTCAACAAAATTAAACCGGGGGAAATATGTGAAATTATTTTGCTCGACCGCAAAAGATTCGGAATTACCGGGGCCTTCATGTAAAGTGCCCTGCATGACTGAAATGGTTATACCGAAACTGTGCATCAGTTGTTGTGCACCTGCACTTGTCATGGATGTAAAGGCGCAAATAAATGCAATCAAAATCAGCCTGATAATTCCGGGGTTTTTCATGTAGTTTAAGGGGTTAATGTCTAAAATAGCCAATATAGCTCCAGAGAGACTGGGGAAAACGATATGACCGGCATTATTATTATTTGTTGATTCAGATTAAGGGCAGGTGGGAGATTGAAATGAAAATTTGACCACCGCCTCTAGGTGTAAACAAGTATGAGACTGCATGTCCGTACGAAATTTTTTCTTCTGATCGTTGTGTAACGCGGAACACATCACATTCGCCGGGGTTTAAATATTCAAATTGCAGATATAAAAATATTTCATTTTCATTACAAGCTCTTTCATATTCGAGGATTTAAACTATAATAAAATACGACCACCAGATCATTGATAGCATCTTCAGTGATCGGAATGGCTCCTTTGTCTGTTGCATTTGTTATTTTCCAGGTACCAGTAGTATCCTTGCAGGAAACAGTACCATACAGCATAGATCCGAATTTTTCATCAATTTCAAAACTGACTGGCGTGTTGGTCAGTTTTATGCCGGAAATGTATATCGAAGAAAACAGATCAGCGGAATCAGTCTCTGCTTCGGAACTCTGGACGGTTGGTACATCAGCGAATATCATTACTGCAGAGATTTTTATATTCATTCCCTGTGTAAAGAACGGAAAGCGTCGGGTGATATCCATATCAAGTTGTTGTGGATCTGTCGTTTTTGCGGGATTTAGAAATCTGTACCACTGCGTCGGGAAATCCCGTCTAGCGCTGAAAGCACGGGTTAATACCAATCCCTGGGCTGACATGGATGCGGCGAGTTTTTTTTGCACACTTTGCCCGGAAACCTTGGCCAGTGCGGCACCACCCTCTCTGGATGTATAACTGACATGTATAATGAGGTCGGTTATAGATTCGGGATCAAACTGAGGATAAACGCCAGGCAGTTCAATCTGCCAGCTGCTGATAACACCCGCCCGTTCAAAGGGAAGATAACGTTCATCATGCAGATTCATTTCAAAAAGTCCGTTGTCGTTCACGGCATTGCTGGTGGCAATATATTGCGTGCTTGCCACATTATCGAGGAACCGGTTATCGTTTGTATTTGCACCAGTTGAATCGCGATTTCTTGAGTAAGATTCCGGCGTTGTCGCCGTGTTGTCAATTCTCACAGAGTTACCCAGCAGCGTCATTTTGAGGCAAACCGGTGTATAAGGACCTACAATTCCCGGAAGCGTAACAGCAACATGTTTAATACGACGAAAGTACTGACCCGGATAATCAAGATCGAAAAGTTCTTCCGGAATATTGATGTAACAGAGACGGTTGGATTTCAATTGAAGCAGGGCAACCGGATCGAGCTGCGCCAGCGAAATATTTCGCGTGAGTTCATACTCCCGGGAATTCATGTTCATATAATCTATTTCCATTTGCCGGATGCTACTCATCAGTCCTTCCCCGCTCATTAAACCCTTATGCAGGCTGTCCCAGTATCCATAATTGATATATGCGGTCTCGGTTAATCCCAGTTCATACCGGAAGCAGATTTCAGCTTGTTTGGCAATGCTGTAGGCAAGCTGATAACTCTTGAAATAAACATTGGAAACCTGTGTGATCAGCCAGGCATATAATTGATCGTTGGTATATTTATTTCGAAGGAAGTTGTCGACGTCCGACGCATTTTGTATCAGCAACTGTTGGTTTTCTTCTTCCTGATTGGCCTGATCGATTTTATTTTGTGCCGCGTCGATCTGTGTTTGAGTCTGATTCAATTCATCTTTGGCCAGCGTTAATTGAAAAGTCCACTCAGCAAGCCTTCTGGCGTAACCTGCGTTTGTCACGGCAATGGAAGCTGATTTATCGGCATAATGGGATAGGAATGACATATATTGAACGTGGGAATCGATAGCGCCTCCCAATTCTGCTCCGCCAAAACTCACAGTAGCGGAAGGGGATCCGCCAATACCATTCATTCCAAAGCTCAAATTGGGCGTCATTTTCAGATTGGAAGCAAGAATAGAAGCCATTGTAATGGGTTCTTCCAGGGCAAGTGCGGACTGGTTATAGGTTAATGCCTGTTGTTCCAATGGGATCAGACCCCCGTTTTGAATCAAACTGGTGTAATAGCTGATCTTGTCATTGATCAGATCCAGATAGTTTTCCAGATTTTGTTTATTTAATTCTGCTTCCGTAATCTGAAGTTGTCTCACCAGATCAACTGCTTTCTGAACAGAGATCTCCTGTGTGGAATGCAGGAGGGATAAGGCTTCAGCGTCCTTTTTTTCGAGCGCTGAAAGCAGTGATGCGCCGAGTGACCTGACATCATTACACAATTCGGTTGCTTTCTGGATCATGATGCTAAACCGATAATTGGGAAGCATGCCACCGAAATCTCCGATACCCGATCCGTCTGCATTGAACATTCCGGGCACGGATGGGAATGGCGATAACGGCTGAAACGCTCCTTCTATATTTTTGCAATTGCGGATTTTATTCAATTGTATTTCCACGGTATCCCAGTAACCCAGCAATACTTCATTCGGTGGAATACAGAAATATAATCCATGCAGGACCGGTAGTTTTTTGCCTGTAGTGGGCTTGGTATAAGGTCCTGCTGGTATGGTCGGAAGAAGATTTTCCACCAGGACGATAGGATCCGATAAATAGCCATCCGGACCGTCGACCGCCATTAGCGCTTCTAGGTTTAATTCTACCTGGTAATAATTACAAACGGGCACTTTAACCAGCGGAGGGATGGCTTCAGGTTTGGGTCCCAAAATTTCCAGCGCGAGCATATACAGTTGGATCGCAATATTCACCGACTCCATGGTATATAACGTGTACTTGTTGTTGGCCCAGGCAATCAGATTGTCGAGGTATTTCATAAACGCCGTGTACATATAAGGCTTTATGCGATACTGAGCCAACATATGCGGATCGTAGGGATCGTTGCGCCAGAGGATAACAGAATCCCAAAATTTTTGCTGGGCGGAGGGATCGGCTTCATAGAGCAAAATCTGTTCATCCCAGGACAACGTTGAGGTTACGTTTTTATAAAATGGTTTTGTAACCCAGAATTTTTGAGGAGCCGGATCTCCCGAAGTATCGGTGGGATTGAAAATCAATTTCAGGAAATTATCAGCATCTTCAAATTGCTGATTCTGACTGAGCAGCATACCGGACATCAGCACGCCATGGAAAAAGAATTCCCAATTGTATGTTCCATAAGTGGAGAAAAGATCGAAATCCATTTGCTCTACAGGATAACCGTTGAGCAGGGGAGAGTTGTTGATATTCGTTACACTGGACGACGGTCCATACAGTGCATTAAAATCAAACCCTGCATATCCGGCATCGTAAATGAGGTTTTTTTGAACGGAGGCAGCCATACCCAGGTCCGGATCGCCGGTCAGTTGAAGGTTGCGGGCCAATGCGGTTTTCAGATTATGTTGCGCAAGAATTTTAATATAGTAGTGAACGAAAGGATGGTATAAATTGGTAAACTGAAACTGCGGACCGTTGTTATTAACTGCGGCGAATGAAGATGCCAGCCAATTACCCAGTTGCGTCAGATCTCCTTTGGAATCTTTGAATGCCTCTACCGATGAGCGATAGTCAAGTGCTTTCCCGTTCAGTGTTGTTGCCTGATTGACATAAAAGGCATGCGTTTGATCCTGGAAAAAAATGGGCATTAATGTGCCCAAAAAATTCGGATCAATTAAATTTTCAGTATTGAAAGTATATTTTGACCATATGCCCATTTGCGTGGAAAGCTGACTGCTATTGGGAGCAAATGGTGAATAGGCAGAAAAGACAGGATTTCCGCCATTGGTGGCAAGTGGCAACCGGCCGAGTGAAAGCATGTTCTTCATGATTCCGTTTTCAAACCAATAGCTATTTTTCGGGTTTGGATAATTAGGCGATATAATGATCAAATCATTCGCGCCCGGATACCCTTTTGCCGGATCCAGTAAGAAACAATTATTACCTTTTGAATTTATAATAATTAAATTTTGGCTCGTCCCGGCAATAACATAACTCAGCAATATGGACGAAACAGCGATTGAATGCAAGCCATAAACCGGATCATTTTTTAAAAGTCTGTTTACAATCCCCTGCATGGTGGCGGAAGGATTTCCGGTATTCAACGTGATGGTCGTTGAATCATGCATGCTGAATTGATCTGTGATTTTCTCCATGGTAAATACAGTCCCGTCAAAATATGGTATCTCGTGGCTGAAGCTTAATTCGTTGATACCATCTAAAACTGATTGTATGCTGAAAGTTGGGTTAGTGATATCCGATACGATCAGAGGAACAGTCACCGGAGCACCAATGCTATTGTTAGAAGAATCGCTCAAATTAATAGACACCCAAACATCTAATTCCCCGGGTACCGATTGATAACAGGCGATGACCATGGTATTATTAATCTCGATACTTTGTATGGCAGTCTCATAAGCGTCGGAAGAATGGGGAGGGATATCCAATGCCATAAATACAAAATCAGATGTATCAGGATAAATGACCGCGCCTGTATTATTTTCCTGGCTGGCATTGGGTCCCATAATTAAATTGGAGGATTTCAAAAAATCCTTCGATACTTTCTTGCCGGACCACTTACCATTCCGGTATTCGCTGAATGCCATCTGAATTTTCCAATATTTATTTGGAGGCGATGCGGTTGCTCCGGTGGTTGCTGATCCGGGCATACTCTGATTGGTCTTATCTTCATCGGTGGTTTGGGTAAATACCGGCCAGTACAAATAAAGGCGGCCATTTTGTACGACGGGGATAATCTCATCGCCCGTGATATCGGCGGTTACTTTTATCCATGGACTCCAGCGACCTGTTGAATCCAGCGTTCGGTGATAGTATACAGCCGGATCGCCGCCATGGGTGCGACCGAAAACATACAGCGTTTCCGTCGGATCATCATACCAGCTTCCTTTAATTTCGAGACGCGAAATCTCATCCAGGCTTTCGATATAATTACTGAAAGCGGCGTTCACGATATCCATGGTCACTGCACCCTGGGTGAGATCTTTCTGCATGTCCTGAAACAAAGAAGACTGATTGGGCAGTGCCTGCGGAATAATCAGGTTCTCAGGGTATAAAAAAGTGTACCGCGCTTCGTACCAGCTTTCGAAAGTCCCCATCCAGTCCCATTGCAGCCAGTCCGGATCTCCTATAAAAGGATCCGTGTCGGGATTGATATCGGGTTCTTCCACATTCAGCAAACATCGTTGTATGAATAGCTGTACGGAACAGTATGCCTGAATCACGCGGGTTGTCAATTGACAGGAAGCCATTTCTGCGTCTATCAGAAAGTTCGCATATACATAGTATTCGTCCGGGAATACATTGAAGTGTCCGAACGGATTCGTGATGCTGTTAAAAAGTAAATAATTCAATACGGCATCCCGCCTGTTTTGCCGGAGCGTATTCATCAGGGGTACGATAACGCCTTTCCAGGTGGCATCATCCGGATACAGAGATTTGAGCGCCTGTTTAATATCGGTTGCATCAGAATCAGATAAACGGCCATCGGTCCAGACAACACACCGGGAAGGAACCACTTTTAATTGTGAGGCGATGATGAAACAATCCATGAGTCGCAACAGAATCGTGATATCCGATAAGCGTGTCAGCGAACCGATATCCGGAAATGACGATCCCAATAATTGCAAGGGATCCAAAGCCAGTCCCGGCGATTGATGCTGGTCTATATTCAGCAGGTATAATAATTCACTACGGTTCCATCCGGTTAACCGGACCAATTTCGCGATCATGTCGCCGGGATTGGGTGGTGTATAGGGAAGGGCCGTTAAATCGTTTACAATTGTCATCGATGCTGAGATGATTGTATAAACAGAGAGCGAATAATCCTGACCCGGATTAAAGGGGTCAGCAATCGTCAGCGGATGAACTGAATGTTGGAAGTGCTGCAGCCCGTCGAATATTTCCCAGGACTGGAAAGGCAATGGTGAGATGGAATTCGGATAAGCAGTCATATCGAGTGCACCGATGGAGGAAGCGTTTTTCAGCAGCCAGTCTG
Source organism: uncultured Bacteroidota bacterium (assembly GCA_963759335.1). Lineage (GTDB taxonomy): Bacteria > Bacteroidota > Bacteroidia > Chitinophagales > Chitinophagaceae > Puia. Next base: position 44,830 of record CAVWYU010000006.1, on the reverse strand, counting down.
TATCGATCGCAGATATGGAATACAAATTGACGAGAAATCCGATCCTCGCCAACTTTAAGTAGGAAAGCGCCTGTGTAGATTGTACCGGATCCGGATTAATAGGTTTTGTATTGGAAGTAAAATAAAAATCAGTGAAATGCAGAAATAGATCCGGCAGATCATTCACCAATACTTTAGCTACCGCTGTACTAATGCCGAAATTGGATGCGACTTGATCTGACATGGCGTCTTTCTGTTTTAAGGGCAGATAGCCTGCGCTGATTTCCTGTAGAAAATAATTATATAAATCAGCTGCTGCGGGAATAGTCTGACCCAGCGGTAATATTGTTTCAAATAGGTTCAGAAAAGGCGCTTGTGCGTTCGCTCTGCCTGCAGTTTGAAATAATTTTTCAATGGCATTCTGATAAGTATCGCTGTTGCCGAGTGAAAGCAGGGCTTGGCAGTCCGCGTCTTCTATGTATCCGCGCAGCATCAGTGTATGTGTGGTGGGAGAAAAAGACAGCTGGCTGGAATATAAAGAAGGAAATACGATTTCAGGTAGGTTCAAATAGTTGGTTGAAATGATCGTCGTCGTTGACGAACTGATTTGGGAGTTTGCAAATAATTCATTGATCGCATGCTGATAAGCCGGATTTGCGCTGAGCGCTAAAAGAGATATATAATCTTCGAAAAACATGGGACCTGTATAGCTGATCTTGCCTCCGGTATAGCTAATGGCGCCGGATGCCAGTATAATACCCGACGTGGAAAAAGGCGTTAAAGGCGCCGGCGCGAATACCACATAATCACCGGGATTTGAACTGACACCGGAAAGGATTTTTACCACTGTTGTATAATCTTGCGCACTGCTTAAATTATTCAGGATGGAAATCGTTGCCGTGGGAATGGGTAAGGAGCCACTATAATATAGCACCTTATGTTGATTGTCATAAGTGATGTTTAATCCGGAAGGAATTGAAATAGGTGGAAGTGCGGCTAGTGAAACGGTTTGTACGACTACCGTCTGTGAATGATTATACAACGCGTGCATTGCATTTTGAAAGTTTGCTTCTGTACTCAGCGCGATCAGCGCGGTTAATGTCCCGAAACTCATTACACCCGAATAGCTGAGTGCGAGTGCAGATCCCGAAAGAGCATATGAAGAAACTCCATTCGTTAAAAGATCCGCGGTTGTTACACCGGCAGGCAGACCAGACAGGGATACGATCAGGGAAGAAAGGGCCGATAAATAAGAAGCGTCGGTGCTAAGGGTTTGTAAAGTCTGGTAGTCGCTGGTTTGTAACTGACCGGTCAGCTGTAGCTGTCCGTTTGCCCATGTAATGGGGACACCAGCAGGTAAACCAATTGCCGGCAATGCAGAAAGTGTAACACCAACGACGCCTGATGGAGTACCTGTATTGTAAATAAAATTCAACGCATCGGCATAAGCATCATCCTGGCTGAGTTGCTGCAGGTTAAAAGCATCCATGCTCTCTGCATTTGGTGCGCCTGTAAATACAATTGCACCCGGTGAATAGATGATGCCGGACAGGTGGCTGTCTGGCCAGGGTATCTGAATAGCAGGCAGTGCAGCGGTAATGATCGCCGAAGTTTGAGCGGAGAGCCATTGGATGGCGTCTGTGTAAACCGGATCGTTGCTGAGCGCCAGTAATGATTGCTTTGTTGCAGCAGTCATCTGACCTGTATAAGAAAGTGTTGCTTCAGTTCCGGAAAGAGAAAAACTGAGATTGCTGAATCCGGAAAAGCTGCCTGCAGAAAGGGTGGACGGCAGATTAAATAAGACACCAGATTCAATAGCGGCCTGCGAATGTTGATATAAAGAAATAACCGCGTCGTTCCAAACGGGATCCGGGCTAAGCGCCTGAAGTAAATCGAGTATGTATATACTCATCGTACCTGCATATTCCAATGAAGCAGGGGTGGATCCGGAAGCCGGAATATATCCCACGCCATAAAGTGGAAAAGAAGCTGATGTGATCGTTGAAGGGAGTGCAGAGATGTTTGCTGCGGAAGGGACAGTAGATTGCGACAATGTAAAAAGAGCCGTCAGATTTTTTTGCCAGTCGCTATCGGAACTCAGATTCAACAAGGCGTTTTTGACATCGGCATTCATTTGTCCTTTAAAGCAAAGGGCAGAAGGAGTGGATGGAGTTGCCGGTGAATAGTATATTCCGGAGAGCGCGGTCAGGTCAGGCAGAACAATCCAGCCGGAAGGAAGTGAAGACAGACTGGCGGAAGCTGTTTGTCCGGCAACTGAAGAAGAAAATAATTGTCCGATCGCCCTTTGATAAGGGAGTTCATCGGATAATCCGAGAAGCGCCCGACAGTCTGCGGCACTCATGTTTCCTTCGTAAGAAAGCACCTTAGTGTCTGCATTGTAAGAAAAGCTTGATACAGTCGTATCGGGTAATGAAATATGGGGCAGCGCATTCAGTTTTACATAAGTTTCCGTCGTGGATGCGCTTCCCTGGCATCCTATGAATAACTGAGAAACAGCCATATTAAATAAAGAGTCGATGCTCTGTGCCAGAATGGACAAATAAACAGGTGCCGGCATCGCGCCTTTAAATCCGAGTACTCCCACGCCGCCGGAGAATGCAGGATCGTTCTGCTGACCTTGTGTGACCCAGGCTGGTGGCGCAGTTGGGCTCGCCCCAGATAACAATATGGCAGAAAGCGGGCAGCTCTGCGATTGTTGGAATAAATTTTTCACAGCTGTTTTAGATGCGACATCCGGCGCCAGTCCGTCAAGAAAAAGGCTAAAAGGTTTTGACATTGTTCCATAATAGAACAAATAATAATTTGTGCCATCGTAGCTTATCCCTTCAATCGTTTCATCCGGAAACAGTATGCCAGGTAATTTATCAAGGTAGGCGGTTGTGGACGAAAGGCCGTATTGCCTTTGCAGCAACTGAAGAAATCGAAGATTAGATTGTATGGTCGATATGTAATTATCTGAATCGACCGAGGACAACAGTGACGTCAAAACGTTGGCGATATTTTTATCCCATTTTAAATCCGGATCAGCGAGCCATTTTTTCAACAGGACGCCTTTTGGATCAGGGGCAGGTGTAGCAGAAAGGATGGCAGCCTGCAATGCGGAGCGGAATGAATTTAGTCCGCCGATAATATTGGTGGCATTGGGAATAAGTGATGGCAGCGTAGTGGATTGATTGGTCAGGAGATAATTCAGTCCATCGACAGACAGTCCCGCTTTTTGAATGGCGTTGTATTTGGAAATGAAATCAATGGTGTTTCTGGGTAGCGCGGCTGGTTGAGTACTGATGATCTGCCGCAGTGGATTAAAGCCGAGCAGATTTGTCAGAGTGAATAAATCTTTGACCGGACAAAAAAGCGCATTGGACAGCAGGCCACAGGCATATATAAATGAAAGGTTGCCGATGTTTAAATCGGTGTAGACACCGTTATCAAGCTGCATGATAAAAGTCAGATCATCCTGACTGATGCTGCAGGCAGTAAGGATAACCGCCACAGCGCCGGGATTGGATTGGGCATCGGTGATTTTTGTTAGCGGGGTACCTGTTGGCAATGGAAGATTAAAAGCGGCAACCAGCGGATTGCTGATCTTTCTGTTTTGAAAAAGCTGTTTATAGAGGTCATTGTTTCCTGTAACATTAATATCCTGGTAAAAGATCATGACCCGGGTGGCATTCAGGTTCATCTGATCCATGAGTTGCAGAAAATAATATAAGCTAACAGAAAATACTTCGTCAATCGTTCCATTGCCAACCTGTACATTCATAATACACGCATCCAGTTCCTGCATGGAAATGGAAGTGAGTGTGTTCAGTTTATTCCATAACCGGATGAAGCGGTTCATCCGGTCATATTTATCGTTCGTCACGGCTGTTATGACCATGGCTGCTGTATTGCAGGTATCCATGACCGTGGGGGGCAGATAGGACGGAGAGCCGGTTACGCGTTCTGCAATAAAACTGTCGCCTGCCGGATTGATAAACGACAAAGTGAGCAGTGCTTGCAGTTGTACGAAATCGAGTCCGCAGGCGTTCAGAAATAAATCCACTTCAGGCTGGCTTGTGGATGCAATAGGAGCGCCCCAGAATTTGGACTGGTCAGCTGGCCGGGCTATGAAAATGACCTGCATTTCACTGTCGGACAAATCCAGATAACCCTGCGCAATATTTTCTATTGATTTAGAAGTTCCTATTAATGGGGCGGGTGAAGAAGAAGGATTGGTTGTCTGTTTACGATAGATATTGATCAGGTCGTATTGTTTCTTTCCCATTTTCTCCAGATAGATATTGGCTTCTGTAAAATACAGATCGAAGGGCAGGGTGAAAGGAATGCGGTCCGGATATAAATTCCATTTGTTATTGCCGATGGAATTGAAAGGATCACTCAGTGAATTGTAAACATTTGTATTGGTGTATTCAGGATTGGCGATGATTTCCTCAGCTGTCAGATGCGTTTGATATATTTCCTGAATGACCAATGCGTAATAAATTTTATTATTGTCCTTTCGCCACTGAGCGGACAGGTATTCAAGTGTATACAATGCAAATTTTGATACGGACGAGGCGACCGGTTTGATATCCGTTGGCGGAATCAGGCTGATTAATTCATCCCCGAATGCAGTTGTCAGGAGACGAATCGATTCATAATCGACGATCAACGTAATCTTCAGTGTGATGTATTGATCACGGATGATCCACTGGGGCGTTTTAACCGCCGTCATCCAGGTTGGATAATTTTCCGGATCGCTGAAGAATACATCAGACAGGATTGCGTTGGGTGTGAGCAGGGAGATATTGCAGATGGGTGTTTTCGGGTCTTTATCAAGCGTGAGGATAAGATCGCATAAATCGGGAGATATTTTACCGGCTGTCAGAAAATGGCTGATCCACAACAGAAAGTATTTATAAGCCAGCGTCGGATCTTTTTCCTTCAGATTTATTTTAAAAGCAGCGATGGGCGGAATGATATAATCCTCGAGCAACTCGTTCACAATATCGAGATAGGGAAGTTCGATATTGGTGTTGTCGCAGTCCAGATCAATATCGCCGAGGTCGGGGCGCCTGCGCCATTGTTGTTTGTTCGACAGGTAGTTATTCGCCAGCAGAACGGCGCGGCTATTGGATTTCGAACTGGCACCGGTAGTCTTTCGCTGATAGGCGAAATCAAGCAGATCTGTCAGGTAGGCGGGAATGCCCAAAAAAGATTCGCAATCCTTACACTCGCAATAAGAGGCAGCCAGTCCGAATAAATTGACCAGTCCGGGATAGTTGGTGCCAAAGACAGTTTGTTGAACATCACCATAGTTCGGCATGACTTTCGCCGGCGGATTATTTAAATTGGAAGCCAGCTGACCGGTTAAGTAAGTAGCGCCAGCGTGAGCCGCAGCCGCCTGATCATAGATATTCGCAGCATTTTCCTTTCCGCCCAGGGAGTCCTTAAAGCGATTCACGAAATTTGAATTTCCCATGGCATAGATCTGCCGGGCCGACTGAATATTAGCTGAAAGGAGGGCGACGGCAGTTTCGGCATTCCTGACTGTCTTGTATACTCTTTGCATGCCCATCAGCTGATAGGTGATGGTTTGCTGATCGCTTTCCGGAGGCAGCTTATTTTTTTGAACAAATGCATTCAGGTATTGCGGAACGGTCGTTTTGGTGATGTCGAAATCAGCGGCCTTCAGTACACCGGAAATATAGTCGCGGTTAACAATAGGTAGTGTGGTTGATTTGACAAACCGGTCCGCAAAAACAGGCGTCGGATACAGTCGCTCAATACCGGATGCGATATTCGAAGCGATCGTTTGTATGGATGATTGATTATTCGCAGACTCGGGGATAGATCCGGAGCCCTGAATGATGCCGGCCCAGTCACTTGTATTTTTTGAAACCAATGAATTGAAATCGCTTACTGATTTTATTTTATTCTGATCAACGATATAACCTGTCAGGTCGGTGTTATCGCCTGTCCAGTCTGATAAGGTAAAGACGGCCTTCAGTTTTTGAACAGCTGCTGAACCCGCATCGTCTTTAAATGATGGATCTTTCGAAAGCGTTTTCCAAAAGTTGTCACCAACGCTGCCTTTGGGAAGATTTTCAATGACAGCCTGCTGTTGTGAAGCATTCAGATCGGCGATGGTAATTTTTTTGTATATCGTTGGAAGAACCGCGCCGTCGGCAGGTGACGGCGGGTTGGATTTCAACTTTTGTAATTCGCTTTGTATTTTGTCTTTTTCTTCCCAGAGTTTATAAGGGATGATGTTACTGGTAGTGGCTTTTTGATAGGCCATCATCAGTGTACTTGTGGGACTGCTCCATAAATCCGAATATACTTTCTCCATGGCGCCCTCCAGGTCTTTGGGTAATCTTGTTCCTTTTCCATCTGCGTTGCTGAAGCTTTTGAGTTGACTCATTATACCGTAGTGGATACCGGCCGGGATGGCATTCTTTTTTTCAAAACGGAAAGAAGCCACCAATTGAAGCAGGATGTTCGTTTGTATACCTGTTTTGTTGAGAAGATAAGTCAGATCATGTTCCTTATTATTTTCGATGAGTTTGTCGACGGGCACTTGGCCGGTAAATGGTTTTATTTTCGCGATGGCGGATGTAAATTCAGATGACCCCTTATATGGTTGCGGACCCGGATTAATATCGAATTTAGATTGGGGACTGGTATTGTAATATATGTCACTGGTATATAATATATCTCCCTGATTGTCCTGGATGCGAATGACCAGGTCAGGACCTTCGATATTTTTATTCGTTAATTTATCCGGCGAATAGTGAATAGTATATTGGCCATTTGCATTTGTTTTTGCTTCGGCTATCAGCAATTCGGAGCGCATATTATTTTCAAAGACTTTAACGAAAGCCTCAGGCATCGGCTCTGCCCATTTGTCGTATACTGTTCCGGAAACGCTGTATGGAACCGGTTTAACGGGAATGAGCTTGTATTTTACGAGCAGGGAATTCAAAGCAACTGCTGTGGGTTCGTCTATTAAACCGCTGGGTGTTGTATTCATATCATATTCCTGAAAAGCGCTGATGATCTGAACAGTGGCTTCTCCAAAAACTTCTTCCCTGATTTCTTTTTCCAGGGTTTGACGGAATGAAGACTCCGAATAAAATTTATCTACGCGCTTCAATGCCTTTTTTTTCATAATAGCATTGAGGGCTTCATGAAGATTTTTTACTTCGGGTCCTTTGTCAAGCGATTGAATGGGGAAGAGGATCTGGTCCATGAATAAATAATTTTAAGTACCTAAATATTTCATTCTTCGTTGAAACAACAGAACTATTTCGATGAATAGGGCAATCGAACAGTTGATGTCGGCGTCAGGCCATAATCGAAAAACAATTCATCGCTTAAACGAGCCGTCAGTGAACTTTTTTCCGCTACGGAAAGCCCCTCACCTTCGCTGATCGATAATGCTACAGTATCAAAAAGCTGCTGGGCGGTTATTGATTTTTGACCTGTAGCCGCCAATTTCGAGAAACTTGATTTCCAGTAACGGTCAATCGATGTGTGAATCGCAGTTTCCTGCAATGAGGTTAAAGCTGCTTTGGCGTTATATCCTGGTAGATCACGCAAAGCAGATTGTGGGGCTAAATGCGCCGCCTGAACATCTTTCCCACTTACACCCAAGGCTGCTCTGTTCCTGCTTGCTCCACCATATTCGCCTAATTCTAACAAGGCGCCTTCCGCAGTAATATTGGATACCGAAGATTCAATTTCTGCGTTCGTCAATCCGGCAAAAGGATTGGCTGGCGCCATTTTACTCAATGTAATGCTGGTTGATACTCCTTCAGTTATTACCATGATGAGGGTCTGGTCCCGAACATTGCTTAACAGGACTGATACAGAATTATAATTCTGCAGGTCCAGGTTTGCATTCGCTTCCCTGGCGGTCTGAAAATGTTGAAGGTGACAAAAAGCACATCCATGCCCGGCTTCAGCAACTTCAGCCAAACGGTACAACCCCGCATTTGCATAATCCTGCGCAACAAAACTTGAATAGTGATCCTGGGGTCCATTTGCTTCTGCCCGAACTCCGGATTCAAGTATGGTATCTTGTTTAGTGACCGGAGACGAACTGGACGAACCGGTGGATTGCGTCGGTGATTTCCCCTGTGCACTCATCGGCTGTGTACTGCTTATTTCGCCTGTAGACGGTGGCGGATGGGCCTGATCCCATATTTGCTGCAGCGTTTCGTCGGAGAGTGGACCAATTGAATTCGTTTTGAACTCATCAAACGTAGAATAGTTTAAAGGGTTATTCGGATTATTGTCTGATGCGATGGGATTTTCCTCAGTCTGTTTTCCATTTGGATCATTGAACAATACCGGGTTATTGTCAACATATATGTAAACATTTATCAGGTCCCCGATTCCAATCGGATCCACGGTCGTCCACCGCACCAGCCAGGGCGCATAATACCTCGCACCATGATAATAAAGCCCGCTTTCCTCGTCCCGCTCCTTGCCCGTATAACGATATCGTTTGGGTGTTTCAGTCTGATTATCCATTGCCTGAAAGGAAGTGCTTCCGAACGGATAATATTCTTCATACGAAATAATGTCCGCGTTGTCATTCAATTCAAGACTCGCTGTTCCTAAGTGGTTGCCGTATTGATAACGAATTAAAAATGGTAATCCGGTATCTGTTCCCTTCGTACGGGTTTCAATCAACGCGATCCGGCTTTTATCGTCCAGAATATGAAGGGTTTCCCGCTCGAGTTGAACGATGCTTCCAGATATATCACGGTACCGTTCATACGCACTCAGGTAAATGCGTTCATGGATCAGTGTTCCGTTCTCAATGACTTTGCGAACACGCTGGCCCGACCCATCATAAACATAATAGGCTGTACCGCCGCCACCCAAAGCAACCTGTTTCAGCTGATCGGCATAATCCCAGGTCAGACTGAATCCCCCGTTTTGAAGGTTCATCATATTGCCATGCGCGTCATAACTATAGTTTGTCGTGTCCGGTCCGACTTGCGTTTTGGTCAGCTGATTATTGTTTGCGTTGTACTGAAAATTCTTTGTCCATTTATTGGAGAACAAACCGTTGCCTGCATTGTGAATCATCATCAGCATATTCCCGACTTCATCATATAAATATTTCTGCTCGAAATTCTGCATGGCATTCATGTCGCTTTTGAGGGTGAGACGATTGCTGCCATCATAGGTTTTGTCTGAATCAAATTGATCCGAAGCGGCGTTATTCCCTGCATGTTCCCTGCCTAGCGACCTGGTCAGGCGATAGATCGCATCATATTCGTATTTGCTGACCGGATCTACGCCCGCATTGTTGAAAAAAATAGTTTGTTGCGCATTGTCCGTTATCTGGGTGATATTGCCAATGGGATCAAAACTGTAGTTCAGATCCTGCATGATGTCCGCTCCACTATTTCGCGTGGTTAGCAAACGGGTAAGCCGGTATGTTTTTTCATCGTAAGTGTAACGGGTGACCGTATCATTGCCATAAAGAATTTTCTCACGCTGGGCTTTTGCATTGTAGTCGATGTTTTGCACAAAGGCAACGATTTTTCCCTGGCTCCGGGTGTAGACATTCAGTTCTTTCAGAAGGTTGGCCTCGCTGTACGTCGGAAGAACCCTGCTGCCATCCGGCAAATCGATTTCCACGGGTTTATTCATCGCATCAAATCTCGAGGACCCCGCAAATGATTCTGTTTCGAGTAATGCATTTTTATTGGTGATATTCCAGTCAACAATATTTTTATAATCCCCGCTCAATTGTTTAAAACTGCTTTTTACGTTTCCCTTAAAATCATATTCTGTCGTCTGCATTAATCCGGACTGATCAAAGGATTGAAAGGGCTTCCCCCGCAGATTCAATTGTTTGTCATTTGGCTGGTTCTCACCATAAACAAGAAGGCCGGTTAATTTTTCGGTCATGCTGATTGACAAATCTTCAATCAGCCATTGATTAGTCGGTCGATGCAGAGCATCATAGTCGTGCCGAAAGCGGTGGTTGAGACTGTCCCATGCATACACGGGTTTGTTTACAGAATCGTGAAATACCCATTTTTCACTGCTGTCCATACTCAATTGGTAAACCTGCCGGCCGATCATGTCATAGTCAAAATGCATCACAGTGTTAACCCTTGCATCGATCGCTTTGCGCAGGTTGTTTTCAATGTCAAAAACAGCCTGCGTGGTGTACTTGCCGGCAGGTCCGTTATTGGCAATGGTGTATATCGTTCTTCCGAGTGAATCAAGATGCATTTCTGTTGGTGTATTCGAATGTTTAGCGGTAAGCCAGGCAGTTCGGGTATCCGGATCCGTTGGTTCGGGAGAAAATGGGTTGGGACTTCCCCGATCCGCATACCACTCACTTTCAAGCACGGTATCATTTTCATCAAAGGTTAATTGCTTCCAGGCATCAAATTCAATTCTTGACAGGGTACCATTTGGATGTTCCACCCGTATATTTCTACCGGGGGCGTCATAGTAAAACAGAGAGGAGAATCCGATTTCAACCAGCGCTTTTTCATTTTCATAGTTGTAGGTTGTGCTGAAAAAAGGTTCATATTGTTTCACCGGGTTGCCTTTGTTATTCAGAATGGTTCTGCCATTTCCTACCCATCGCAAATTTGGGCTGGTATCAATCGTTTCTAAAATATTTTTGGTATCATCCCAAAAGAGGGCGTCGCCAGGTTCCGCCTGTACTTTGGTTTGAATATTCTGTCCGAGTCCGCTGGTATAACCTACACTCAGGAAGACCCTGGTCTGCGCTGCCGTCGTAATTTCGCTCTCATGGTTTTCGCGGACCACGCTGGCAAAGCATACCGGCTGGTTGCGATTCACCCAGGCAAAAAGATCGTAGTAAAAAAATGTTGTTGCCTGCTGCAGAAATTTATGCGGATCGGCAATCACTTCATCCAAATTCGCGGGTGCAATAATATTATAAGAACTCAGGGGCTTGTCGCCGTGTAATCCGTCACTTTCATCTCCATAAACAGAACTGGCAATCACCATTCCCAGCGCGTCTGTAATGATTTCGCTTGAATTGTCGTTCAGGTCGTTCATTTTTTCCGGCAGCAAAGTCCGGTAATCAATGGATTCAACAGATACCGAATTTTGAAGTGCGTCCAGCGTTTTAATGAGTATCAGATAATAATTGTCATAAAAAAGTACGGTCTCATTTTCAAATGGATCCCTTACAGAAACCGGTAGAAAAAACCTTTGGCGTGCGTTGGCGACTGTTTCACTCGTGCCTAGATAAACATTTCTTCCGGATGAAATCCACCAGTTGATGGCGTCCTGACGGGTATAACTGGCCATGAGCATTGGATTGATTACTCTTCCGCCAAACAACAAGCCCGCGAGTGATGGCGTGAGCGCCATCTTATACGTTTGGTAAACCAGCGCAAGGGTATCCATTTGCGCGGGTGGGAGTGTGGTGACCAAATCATTCCCCAGATAAACAACCTGACTATGTTCTATAAGCCGTTTTTGAAGTATGCCGGTGGCTGAATCTTCGTATTTTATCGCTGTTGCAGCAGAATAATCTATGAGCAGTTCCGTAATGCTGAATTGAGATTTACTACTGAAGGCGCTGCTTGTAAGTTCAAATGTTTTCGTCTCTGCCGTCGACTTTAACCGATATACATCCGGCAAATCGAAATAAACATTTTCATCGGTGGCAGCGGGATTTTGGGTAAAATCATTTTCTGTTATGATAACATGAACCGCCGCCTGTTCGTCCTGAATGTCTGAAGGCAGACTGGTGTCGGTTGTTTTTCTTCCATATACGACGGATGCAGATTTCAGCACGTAACCAAAATCTGCTACTTCCAAATTCAATGTATGGCTGATGCGGGGATCTTCCATATTGCGCTCATAGTACAAATTCGCCGTCTCACTTTCATGTGCATAGAACACGGCGTATTTATTTTGCTGCCTGGGTTGAAGCAGTTTAATGATGTTGTTGTGTTTAACAACGGAATAAGGTTCAGACTGCATTAAACTGCCATCCAGTGCATATACTTCCTGGCGCAGGGTTAAACCTTTGCAGGCACGCAACACTTCCCTGCATTCATCGGCTGTTAATCCGACAGGTAACTGGGGTTCCGGGAGGTCAAATTCGAACGAGCCAATATGATATTCATGAGAAAACTGATTCAGTATTTTTTGTTCGTTGAAATAGGCGCCGGTATGAAACCATGTAACTGTTTTTACAGGAGGCTGATGTAAATCTTCTTCGACAACATTTGTGGAGCCCGATATAATGAAATGACTGAAGTCCTCCGAATCAGTTTGCTCAACCCGCCCGAAGCCACGGTATTCACGCTCGGGATAATCATAATATCCGTGGTGATAAGTATATTCATGGGTGAAATAGCTGCCTGCTATGAAGTCGTTGATCATTGTTTTAATTACGCATTGAACAGGAAAGGGAAGTTTTGTTATCCAGGGAGTACCGGCTTTTTTATCCAGCAGATAGAAATAGGAGGAACTTTTATACTCCCAGCTTACTTCCTTTCCGAAATTATTTTTATATCCGCTCATGATGTACGGCTTCTTTCCTGCCATCAGATCTATATAGCGCATGGGTGAATTCGAGTTTTGTGACAGGGGAGAAGACCATACAATGCAGGCTGTACCATTTCCAAGCAAGTCAACAACTGACATTTGATTCGGTAATGCGGTGTATGGGAAAGGATCAATCGGAAGTGTTTCACTCCATCCGTTTCCGGACAGGTTTATCCAGGCATTGAACTGATTTTTTCCCAGATATAAAATATCTGTAGCGCCTGTTCCACTCACATCGGATAAATGAATATAGGCGGGGTTGAACTGCTCCGGTAAATCAAAAACCGGAGCATCGTTCATATTCACTTTGGCTCCGAAATTTCCATAACCAATATTTGGCCAATAGCAAACTTCCCCGTTTCTTATCCTCACAATATCGGTCAGGCCATCGCCACTCATATCAGCCAGATAAATACTTTGGGTTTCATCTGCAAAAACAATAGCCGGCCCCTTTTCTTCGTCGAAGGGCTTTGGAGCAAATTCAGGAGAGTCATAACCTGCCATACCTTCATTTGGGTACCAGAGAAATATATCTTCTTCTGACAGAACCAGCTCCGCTCTTCCATCTCCATTCAGATCAATGAATTTTACATTCGGGTCGTTAAAATGAATGTTGGGCATGTTTGGAAAAGTGACGAACGGTTTCCATTCATTGTTTTCAGAGATTTCGAAATATCCTTTGACGGCTCCTTTCGAACTGACAACGAATTTTCTTCCATCTGCATCCAGATCCAGCAATTGCAAATTGCCATTTGATAATCCGCTAAAGGAAGGTTTTGGAATCACGGGCCTGCCCTCGGAGAAATTTCCGTCTCCCAGGTTGCTTTTATAATACCACATGTTTGCCTGTTCGGTCAGTATGCCGGAAATCCCTTCACTCCATAAATCTACCCATTGATAATTATTGCCAAGTCCTACCGGTGCATTGATCACATTTTCCGGCGAAATTTCCCGGACCGTTTTATTCCATGCGAATTCCTGATAATCGAATTCTACGGGCGGCAGACTTTTTTTATCGTATCCGCCGGTTGTATTCTTAATATAACCCGTTTGAGAAATGGCAATTATAAAATCCGCTTCTGTATTCCTTATTTCAGGCGCCGTTGCCAACGGATTATCAAAATAGCGATAGCTTACATCCAGTGAGCGGACAAGTGTTTCCTGCCCATCATTTAATTCATTAAATAAATGAAAAAACAGAACGCGTTTACATAACCTGTACGTGCGGATTTCAAATCCGGATTTGTATTCTGAAAATGGCTCCATTCTGCATGGCCAGTCTTTTTGAACAACAGATGACGGGTTTTCGCTGTCCTGGTCACCATAGTCAAATACGGCTTCAAAGAAATATTGGGGAGTAGTTGGAAGAGGCGGATTGTAAGCCAGCGACGAATCAGGGAAATACGGAATTTTATTCCCATACTTCATTCGCTTCAGATAAGTATTTGTAAATCTCGCGTTACCATTTATCCGGTTGCCCTCCGGTAAGATATTGGGAACATTTTTTAAGTCTTCTTTTACATATTCCAGCTCGAAACAGTTGCCCCGGTCATCATAACTGAATTCCGGAAGCCACTTAAACACCTGGTCCGGATTAGAGGGATTAGATATCCTGGCCATTTCCGAACGACCATAAATAGTGACAATATTACCGGGGCTCGTAACCTTCCAGTAAAAAGCAGTTTTATCTTTTGGGATCAATCGTTCGATACGGTGAAACCCACCTTCCAAACGCGGACGATACCTTGCGACATTAATTTCTGATACCGGGTCTGTAAATTCCTGGCGGACCCAGTTGCCCGATGGGTCTTCAATGAGCAAAGGCACCAAGTCTTCAGCACCGGAAAACATGAAAATGTCCGACTCGTTGCGGTCCTCATATACAGGTAGCTTTTTGTCCGTTTTCCGCTGAATCGAGGAGATATTCAGACTCCAACCCAGTCCAAAACCACTGTTTCCCGAACCCGAATTGTAACTTAGGTTGAGCGCTGAAATAAAATCATTTCTGGTCTTAGAAAAAGGAAGCTGAACAGAAAATCCGGCTGTACCGTTGGATGCGTTTACATTAAACTTTTCATCAATATTTCTTAACGCACCACCTCCGGTAGGCAGGGAAACGGTGGGGGATTGAATGACAAATTTTTCATCTTCATTTCCATTTTTATTCAAATCCGGAGAATGAGATTTCTGATTTTTACTTTCGGAAAATTTATTTTGAGAAAATTCCATGTAAAAATGTGTTGGCGGAATTATTATGAATAAACTGAGAATTTATTTGTTCTGTTGTATCCAATTACATTCAACTGTAAATGGGGCCATCATTGCAAAAAATATAGGTATAGGCTGATAGACTCAGTTTATAGTAAACCAACCTTTGGTGGAGTTGCAATCAGCGAACGTGGAAATTTTAAGGGGAATATTTAATCCGGACTATTATTAGTTAATAGTCTTTGGTTCATTTGGCTTCCACTAAAGCTACAAATTTTGATTATTTAAAAATGAAATATTTTTACAGCAAATGGGCGAACGCGGGTTAACCCTGAAAACGGACGCCACTAAAGAAAGAGGTGGCTAATATTCAAAACCTTCGCCGCTTCGGTAAAATTTAATAATTCTTTTGCCTTGAGGAAGCATTTTATCTGTCTCAGTTCCGTATCTAAAAATCGGTTATATCGATTGAACTCATCGAAAAATAGCGTAATGTAAATATAGAATTTGTACTGACATTTGTATAACAAGTAGTAAATTCCATTACTAAAAAATCCATCATGAAATGTAAACTCACTGTATCCGTGTTGCTTCTGATGACCTGTCTGGCAGCATTTACTCCGGAAAAACAATCTGATATATCTAAAAAAACCAGTGGGGTAACAGAAGATAAAGGGTTGATTAAAGTGTCCATTATGTATCCCTTTGCAGAAGGTAAGACCTTTAATATGGATTATTACGAAACCAAACACATGCCCATGGTAGCGGGGTTTTTGGGATCCAATCTGGTAAAATATACCATTGAAAAAGGTGTGGCCAGTGGTGTGCCCAACACACCATTGCCGTATATGGCCGTCGGGTCATTCTATGTGAAAAGCCTGGCGGATTATCAGGCAGCCATTGGGCCCAATATAGCTGCTATCAGAGCAGATTTTGCTAATTATACAAACGTTGCCCCCGTCATCCTGGTGAGTGAGGTTGTCAGGTGAGGCTACAACAATATTCAACATTGGAACGCTGTCATCGAACCCCGGGTTCTTGAATAGGTTGAAAGCCTTCGGTGTTTCTTTTGCGGATGGCTTCTTCAGTTCTGGGGATAAAACTTTCTTTGATATTCACTTCAGCGGCTGCCTGCACTTTTTCAATAAAAGGACGCAGGTTGTTGTTGTAATCCTGAAATGCAGTTTCAAAATCTCCGTGTCGTTTCCGTATGGCTTCTGCCAGCGCAGCAGCGCCGGCGATTGACAGGGACGCACCCATGCCCGCCGCGGGGGAGGCGCAATATCCTGCGTCGCCCACCAGGGCCACGCGGCCCTTCGTCCAGGACGGCATTTTGATCTGGCAAAATTTATCAAAGTAAAAATTATTTGCGCGTTCTGTTTCTTCCAGTAATTCGGCGGTTCTCCAGCTGAGTCCGGAAAAATGTTCCAGAATCATTTTTCTTTGTTGTCCGGCATCCCTGTAATCGTAGGGAATTTCCTTTTCCGAGTAAAAAGTAAATATGATGTCGGTCTTGTTATTATAGGCATTCAATATGATGGACCTGTCCGGCACATTATACATCTGCATCGTTTTTTGACTGATCAGCAGTTTATCTGCGATGCTGATGGAAAAATAGGCATTCAGAAAATGCAGGTATTCTTTTTCGTGACCAAACCAGATTTTCCTTACTGCCGAATGAATGCCATCACACCCGATTACCAGATCAAAATTCCGTGGCGGGCCATTCTTAAAACCAACTTGTATATGATCTTCTGTTTCGTTCAGGCTGGTAATGCTGTTTTCGAAAATAAATTCAACATCATCTTTTAGTTCATTCAGTAAGATCCGGACAAATTGGTCGCGTTCGATTTCGATGTCGTCGTCAGGCAGTTCCTCTCCTTCGTTTCTCACGTTGATGGAACCTTCCGTAATATCTTCGACATTTTTAAATTCTATCAGATCTACCTGCAATCTGTTTGATTTTAACTGCTCAATAATGCCCATCCGCCTGACAGCATCCAGGGCGGGTCCTTTTATATCAACGGCTGCACCCGCCGTCCTTGGTTTGTTTGCGATTTCTACAATCGTTACTTCATATCCGATGTGGTTCATCCACCAGGCGGTTGACAATCCGGCCATGCTGGCGCCTGACACGAGTATTTTTTTTCCTTTGAACAATTCCATTGTGTACGATTGAGTGGATACTGCAAAGGAACATTCTATACTTTGGTTAATAAACAGCCAAAGAAAGTAAGTATTGGACTAATCATGGTTTTTTGTCCGAAAAGCGAGGGCTGTCATTCCGGCAACTTTGGTAAACAGCCGGGAAAAATAAGGGTAGTCGTCATAACCCAGTGCAGTGGCGATTTCTTAACCGACTGACCGGAATGATACAATAAGCGTTTTGCTTCTAAGATAACGCGCTGCTGAATGTGATGTGAAACAGAATGACCCGTGGTGTTTTTTACACATTCGTTCAGGTAGGAGATGGAGATGTTTAACTTTTTAGCATACATACCCGGACGCTTGGCGCTTGTATAATTCCGTTCCAATTGTTCTCTGAAAGCTTTGGTAATAAGTTCAAACCGGGAGAATTTATCGGTTGGTTTCGCTAACGCCAGATATTCCGAGAGCACCAGGGCAACCAGTGTATTACCGCCGTTTCTAAGCAGTGATACATATAGTTTTTCATTTTTCCTTTCGGAAAATTTTAAACTGAGCGAAACGGCGTCGGAAATAATGGAAAAAGTTTCTTTTTGTAAGAGCAGGGGTTTTGCAGGTCTGATGTCTTCCAGCAATGGCAGGTATTCCGGATTCAGGTTTTCATTGTTGATTGCCCAGCTGCTTACGATTACCTTTTTATAGTCCGACGTACGATGTACCTGATCCGGGTGCATGTAAATAACGGACGGAGCTTTCATTTTATATTTCTGAAAATCTATTTCAATGGTGACGGATCCGCGTTCGAGCAAAAAGAAAGAATGGCGATCGTGCCGGTGTGCATGTTGTCCTTCTTCCGGATCTGCTGAAGCCGGTTTGTAAGAAGCCAGCAGGTTTTCGACATCCGTTCTTTCTATTACGATATCCCCGCCGAACCGGTTGGTCATCTTATTTACAGGGATGGAATTGTTTTTCTTGGGCATCGTGTGGTTGGTCCGCGAAAGATTTTACAATGGATTTCTTTCTTTACTCAGTTGTTCTGCCAATCCAATCAGAAGCCCTTCGGGACCGCGGATATAACAAAGTCGATACATATCCTCATACTTAACCACTTCTCCGACGAGCTGCGCACCCATTTTTTGGAGCCTGACAAGTGTTTCATCGATGTCTTCCACCGTGAACATAGCGCGTAAATAACCAAGGGCGTTGACGGGCGCATGGAGGTGATCGGCTATAACAGACGGGGTTATAAATCGTGATATTTCAAGCCGGCTACGGCCATCCGGAGTGATCATCATGGCGATCTCGACGTGCTGGTTTCCCAGCCCGGTCACGCGCCCGGCCCATTCTCCCTCTATGGTGGCCCTCCCTTCGAGTTTTAAACCAAGCTCAGTGAAAAAGGCAATGGTATTATCGAGTGATTCTACCACGATGCCCATATTGTCCATCCGTAACAATTTGCTTTTTGTCATAGTCTTATTTTAATGATTATTCCAAATCATGCCTGTATAGACTCTTTATAACCAGAAAGGTTGTTGCTGCTTTTCCGAATCAATACTCCATACATCACAAAAATAAAAGCCGCATAAAAAAACTGACCACGGGATACGCCCACGCCATAGGGAAACCAGATGCCCGGAATAATATGCAAGGCAGATACTTCTTTTGGAAACAAGGCAATGGTCATTAATAATGCTGCTAATAAAGCCAATAACTCTTTCTTGCCATAATTACGCATTGCCTGATAAAGGGTAAATAACATACATGCCAACAGCAGCAATCTGATATAATCTGCCATGGTTAGAAAATATGTATGGATTTCAGCGTTTGTAACCCAGGAAATGCCGAACAATTGAGCCGCCATGTATAGTAAAGTCAGTACTGCAATTATTTTAGGTAACCATTTGGGTTGATGCAGGTCAAACCATTCCCTCCAGGCCATCAGCCAACTGCCCAGCACGCATGATTTGAGGATAACCGGTCCTATGATATCGGATTGATGTGTATTCGCTATCTGGAACCAATAGAAAACGGCCTGGTTTAGTCGCATCAGTCCGACCAACACCAATGCCGTGATAAACCATGTACAGGATTGTGTTGGTATTATGTTTTTGTTCAATAAAAATATACTGATGGCCAGCAGAATAAACATGACCGGCAAAGCCACTTCTACGATATAACCTTTTATGGTTTGTGTCCATTGAAAACTGTATTTTTTTTCGATATGCGTTTTTTCTCCAATAGCCGGGGCAATATGGATACCGCCTGCATCGGGGGCCAGACTGTATGGACTCATCCACACCCTGAAAGCAATGGAAAAATTCTTTTCTTTCATTAGATTTTCCGGCAACGGGAACAAACGGGGCTGAATACTATATACGATGGGAACTGTACCCGAGAAATCACCCGCACTGCCTGCAGGAGTTCCGTTGATAAATAACTGGTAGGCGTCGTCAACAGCGGGTGGTGCCGCTAAAGCCAAAAAGTTGCCCGGTAAACCATCCGTTGAAACGTTCAGCCGATACCAGGCATAACCGGAATAGTCTGGATGCCCTTTGGCAGTCCAGCCCGGTATATAGCCCGAAAGTCCCACATCATCATCATGTGCGCCCGGCGGCGCAGAAAGGTCTACGGTTCCCCATCCCGAATCGTCATAGCCGGGCCGGGCATATTGCATACTATCGCCAACCTTAAATTTCCACGGACCGTACAGGCTGGTGATATTTTTATCCGTGCGTAATGCCTTCTCTGTCGTTGGAAGATAGGAGAGGTATATCGTGACGCCTGCTGTTAAAAGCAATGTGATCAGAAGCATCACATACAGCGTAAAAGACATTTTTGCATTTTGTCGAACACCCATATTTTATATGGTTTTGCGGGCTAAATATATTTAGGAGGTAAAGATAGTATACCGCTGATTGAAACAACTTGTCGGACATTATCGCGTCGAATTCAGATTCTGTGTAATAGAAATTGCTGAATGTACAGACATAACCATTTATATGCTGTCTCCTCGGGTTATCCGGGACATTCAGGAACAGACATTTTTGTTTGCCTGGCCACTTTTCAAATAAATTGGGTATGTTTAAGGTAACTTAAAACCAGCTCATCGTTTGAAAATATTCGAACAGGAGTAAAAAAATAACTGATTATATGAACAAGAGATATTTATCAGCTTGCGTGGCTGTCGTTTTATCAATGATGCTTTTCTGTTTACCTGCCGTTAGTCAGAAAGTGCTCGCCACGATTGTAAAAAACGGTGAGCTCCGCGTGGGTACCAGTGGTAATCAGCCTCCTTACTCGATGAAGTCGAAGACAGGGGAGCTGATGGGATTTGAAATTGACCTGGCGAATGCTTTGGCAACCAATATGGGCGTGAAACTGAAACTGGTGGAAATGCCTTTTTCAGACTTGATGGACGCGCTCAAATCAAATAAGGTGGATGCGATCATGTCAGGTATGACCATCACGCCGGAGCGCAATCTGGTCGCGCTTTTTGCGGGGCCTTATACTATTTCGGGAAAAGCCATTCTGACGAAATCCGGTAAGGTTGCGGCGTTCAATGCTGATACCAGCAGTATGGCAAAAAAATATAAGATTGTTTGTCTGAAAGGATCCACCAGCGAAGAATTTGTAAAAACCGTGATGGCAAAACAGGAACTCGTTACGGTTAGTAATTACGATGATGGTGTGAACATGGTTATCAATGATCAGGCTGATGCCATGGTTGCGGACAAACCCATCTGTGTGATTTCAATCATGAAATATCCGGGGAAAGACCTGGTGACTACCGAACAGCCGTTGACCGTTGAACCCATTGGTGTGGCGTTACCTCCCGGAGATCCACAATTTCTGAACCTGGTAGCAAATTATATTTCTACGCTGCAAATATCCGGCACACTAACAGGGCTGGAACAAAAGTGGTTCAAAAATGGCTCCTGGATGTTGAGTGTGAAATAGAAAATTTCTCTTGGGCATCCGTGGCCTGATTTACCAGATATGGATCCTTTTCTCATCGGGTAAATACATGGTATCGCCCTGCTTTACATGGAACGCCTCATAAAAATGTGGATTGTTCATCAGAGGACCATTTACGCGCCACATCGGAGGAGAATGCGGATTATTATTGATCCATAAACGCAGGAATTCATTTTTCATTTTTACGCGCCAGATGCGCGCAACAGAAATAAAGAACCGTTGGTCCGGGGTATAGCCGTCAATTTTCGTGCTGTCCTGTCCTTCTTTTGTTAGCTTAAATGCATCATAGGCAATAGATACCCCGCCCACATCTGCTGCATTTTCGCCAACGGTCATTGCGCCTTTTACATGCACGCTGTCAAGCACTACAAAAGTATTGTACAGGTCAATTACATTTTGCGTTTTTGCTTTGAACTTGACATAGTCATCTTTTGTCCACCAGCTTTTCACGTTGCCATCCTTGTCGAACTGAGCGCCCTGGTCGTCAAATGAATGTGTAATTTCATGACCGATTACCATGCCGATTCCTCCATAGTTGAAAGCATCATCGGCATTGTTGTCAAAATAGGGTGGTTGCAGAATAGCCGCCGGGAAAACAATTTCATTGGCATTCGGGTTAAAGTAAGCAGTAACTGTGGAAGGCGTCGTGAACCATTCGGTTCTGTCTACCGGTTTGTTGAGCTTCGCCAATTGAAAGAGATAATTGTCAGATGTAGCAGATAGTACATTTTCAAAATATTTATCTTTTACAATGATCACATGATTATAATCTCTCCACTTATCGGGATATCCTATTTTCTTTGTGATAGCAAATAATTTTTCTTTTGCTTTTACTTTAGTACTATCACTCATCCAGTCCAGATTGTCTATTCTTACGGCTAACGCTTTCTGTAAATTATTGACCAGATCAAGCACACGTTTTTTTGCATCTTCTGAAAAATATTTTTTAACATATAATTGTCCAAGGGCTTCACCCAGTTTCTGGTCTGCCAGGCTTGCGATTTTTTCACCCCGCGTTTTTTGCACAGCCTGTCCGGATATTACCTTATTGAACTCAAATGAAGCATCCACAAAGGGCTGACTTAACTCGTCTGCATAATTTTTAATCGTATAAGCCTTCAGGTAAATTTTCCAGTTGCTGATGGGAATGGATTTCAGGATGGTATTCAGCTTGTCGTAATAGGCAGGCTGAGCCACATCAATGGTATCCGTTTTAGCACCCAGATCATTTAAAACCTGCTGCCACCCGATATTAGGTTGATTCTTTACAAGCGTTGAAACGGACATCTTGTTGAAATTGGCATTTACGTCCCGCAATTCAATATTTGTTCTGTGAGCGCCGGCGATCTGCATATCTATGTTATAAACTATATCAGCATCTTTAGATGCTGTGGAGCCATCACTGCCGGTAAGCTGAAATAGTTTGGCGAGATATAATTTGTAAGCCTGCTGAATAGCCACGCTGGGTGGATCCGTTTTGAAATAATAATCCCGCTCGGGCAGGCCAATGCCCGTCTGATAGATGTGTGCCATGTTTAGCCTGCTGTTTTTATTATCGGGACTCACTCCAAAGGACAATAAAGACGGATTTCCTGATCTGACTTCTGTTGCAACAAATTTCATCAATGAAGTGAGATCACGTATGCTGTCTATTCTGGCAAGCACCGGCTTAATGGGATCGTAACCGAGTTTGTTAATGGTGGTGGTGTCCATTCCCGAAGCATAAAAATCACCCAGCTTTTGTTCAATACTGCCTGCTGTGTTGCTGGCTTTAGAAACACTGTCCAGAATACCCAGTAATCGAAGGCGCTGCGGATAATTCATAAACATATACGCACCCACGCCGGATTGCGAAGGAGGTATTTGGACCGTATCATACCAGATACGATTCACATGCATAAAGAAATTGTTTTCCGGTTTAATCGAAGAATCAATTCCGGCGATATCTGACGGGACAACGGTGGCCTGTTTGCTTTGGCATCCAGCCAACAGAAGCAATATTGCGAACAGAGAAAGTACTTTTTTCATAAGTAATGGCGAAGTTAGGTGCCCGAATTTATTATTTTTGTTTTTTTAGAGGCAGATCAAATTTTCCATCGGTTAATGGCGCAGGCTTTTGCGTAGCAACATTTACCAGCTCTCCTGAAAATGTACCCGTAATACGGGTTTCGCTTTTAGAGGTGATGACAACGGTGACTGTCGATTGGTGCCCAAATTCATAGTCCGGATACTTATCGTTTTCGTTTGGATAAGAAAGCCTGAAATTAGCAAAATGATTTCCGCCGTTACTTCCGGACGATTTAAACCGATCCATATTTTTCCATGTTATGGTCGTAGCGCCAACGGCAACTACACCAAAACCAAATTGTGGCGGATTTTTTTCGGCAGGGTCGTTGCTCATCAGCGTAAAAAATACTTCGCCGCTTGAGTTTACGGAAGCCTGGTTTGCATACGGATCGTTGCCACTCCATGAATACAGGTGACCGTCAATCTTATAGGAAAAAGTTGCATTTTCGTTTGCAGATAAAGCCGCATGGGCCGTATTGCCTTTCATGCTTGCATGGTGGTTATCGAAGGACGTCATTATAAATCCTGATAATGCAAGTGCGGAAATCGATAAAAAGTTTGTTATGTTTTTCATCCTGATATATTTATTTTCCTAAAAATACTTTTGCATAGATTATTGGTCTGCAACAAATCGACCAAACAGGTGTTAAAAATAGTGAAAGAGCAGGTGGAATTTCCATATTTGGATGTTAATAACGATGCCATTGTTTTGAATGGCCATTTGTAATGATTCCTTAAAGCCGATCTGCGTTTGTGTGAGCAGAGAATTCTCAGATATCGCCGGTAATCCCACTTCAAAAAAAAGAAAGTAAAGGAATTGTATTTTCATTTTTCAGATATCAGTGAAATAAACCCTCGCAGCGGAAATTGCCCTGGACAAAAACAACATTTCATTGGACAACCAATAATACATTAGCTTTCATTTCTTAATCTTTGGGGTAGATGGACAGAGATATAAACCGGGTTACTGCCGGCAGTCTTTTGATTGCATTGGGGATCATTTTTGGAGACATTGGAACTTCGCCGCTTTACGTTCTGAATGCCATAGCAAGCGGCCGGGTGATCAGCGAACTGCTTGTTGTAGGCAGTCTGTCCTGTATTATCTGGACGCTGACTATACAGACAACAATCAAATACGTTTGGTTGACCTTAAAGGCCGACAATAAAGGCGAAGGAGGTATTTTTTCTCTTTATACATTAGTCAGGCGACGTCGTCACTGGCTGGTGTTTCCGGCGATGATCGGGGGGGCTGCATTACTGGCTGATGGAATGATCACGCCGCCTATTTCGGTTACGTCTGCCATCGAAGGACTGCGCCAGATTCCCGCATTCAGCGGGATTCAACAGCATACTATAGTCATCGTTGTGATTGGCATTCTTGTCATTTTGTTCTTTCTCCAGCAATTCGGATCCGATTCGATTGGAAAATTGTTCGGACCCATCATGTTTTTGTGGTTCGCAATGATTGCGGTTCTGGGGGCTTCTCACCTGATAGATGATCTGCAGATTTTTAAGGCGCTAAACCCGTACTACGCGGTACAACTGTTGACAGTTTATCCCAGGGGCTTTTGGATGCTGGGCGCCGTATTTCTCTGTACAACGGGTGCTGAGGCACTTTACTCGGATCTGGGCCATGTCGGAAGGAAAAATATCCGGGTCTCCTGGATTTATGTAAAAATCTGTCTTTTGCTGAATTATCTTGGACAAGGTGCCTGGTTACTGCATAATCATTTAAACGCTACACTCGACACATCGAGAAATAGTGTTTTCTATAGTATCATGCCTGCGTGGTTTTTGATTCCGGGAATAGTAATCGCCACGGCGGCGGCGATCATCGCCAGCCAGGCGCTCATCAGCGGCTCTTTTACGCTCATCAGCGAATCGATGCGTCTGAATCTGTGGCCCAAATTAAGAGTAAGTTATCCAACCGAACAGAAAGGACAACTCTACATTCCCGCTGTCAATTTTTTACTATTCGGCGGTTGTTGTGGAATCACATTATACTTCCGTTCCTCTTCCCATATGGAGGCAGCATATGGACTGGCTATTACACTTTGTATGCTGGCAACCAGCGTCCTGTTTGCAAATTACCTGGTGATCAAAAGAACACCGGCATGGGTGATTTATCTTTACCTGCTGGTCTATTTTTCTATTGAGGGCAGTTTTTTGTTCGCAAACCTGGAGAAGTTTCCCCATGGAGGTTTTGTAACATTGATAGTAGCCGGATTATTGTTTTCCGTCATGTATATCTGGTATCGTTCACGGAGGGTGAGGAACCGGTATATAGAGTTTGTACGCATGGAGGATTATCTGCCTCAGATACAGGAATTGAGTATGGATAAAATGATTCCAAAATTTACAACGCATCTGATGTTCATGACAAGTTCTCCAAATTCAAAGGAGATTGAACATAAAATTGTGCATAGTATTTTAGGGCGTAAACCAAAGCGTGCCGATATTTTTTGGTTTATTCACATCGACACGCTGGATGAGCCGTATACGAGTGAATATTATGTGGATCATATTATACCCAATGAAATTATCCGCGTCGAATTCAGACTGGGCTTTCGTATTGAACCCCGAATCAATCTGTTGATGAGGAGGGTAGTGGAAGATCTGGTTAAAAACCGGGAAGTAAATATCATCAGCCGGTATGCTTCACAGGAAAAAAATGCTGTCGTCGGCGATTATCAGGTCGTAGTGATGGAAAAATACCTTAGCGATGACAATGAGTTGCCCGTTTTCGAGCGGCTGGTGATGAAAATATATTTCTGGATAAAAGAAATAAGCGTTTCCGAGGAAAGAGGTTTCGGGCTTGACCCTTCAAATGTTATAGTCGAAAAATTCCCCTTGGTCGTTTCGCCGGTTTCACACCTGAATATGAAAAGAGTATAGAGACTCAGGTGGCCTTTCATCTCGTAAAGCCAGATGGCCAATAAGTCAGTGGGTACTGCCATCTATTGCCTTGAGTGCATGGAGGATGTCAGACGGTTCCGCTCTTTTGCGGAAATCTGCATCCACAAAAGCATAGCGGACTTTGTAATTCTGGTCAATAATATAGGTGGCCGGGATGGGGAATTCATACAATTCTGATGGATAGAACTCAAAAACCTTCTTGCTGTTATAGTAGTCACGTACTTCAGTGCTTAGTGCATGCACGCCACCATATTTTTTTGCAATTTTGTTGTCAAGATCTGTTAAAACTTCAAATTCCAGATGATGTTTCTCCTGCAAAGTCAATGATTTGTCTGGTCTTTCCGGTGAAAGCGCTATCAGCGAAGCGCCGGCTGATTTGAATTGCTGAAGGAATGTTTGCAATTCATGCAGGGCCAGATTGCAATACGGACACCAGCCGCCCCGGTACCAGGTAAGGATGACCGGACCATTTTTCAATGCGTCGCTCAAAGAAACCCTCCGCCCCAGCGCGTTTTTGAGTTCGAAACCGGGTGCCGTATCGCCAACTTTTAAAGCGCTGTTCTCAACACCACTTTTCTTCAATACATAAATAAAGTCTTCAAACGCCTGTACGTATTGCGGGTCAACGCTGTTGGTAAAATTTTCTGTCACCACATTTAACTTGTCGGCCAACGTGATCGTTTCTGTATTATTCATATTGGCAAAGTTACATTTGTCGTTGATACGTTCAAAAGTCACCCGGGCATTTTAAAGATATCAATCTTACAGTTAAAACTGTAAGGGGTCGAATATTTCATCGTTTTTTTTCAAATCGTTTTAATAATCTTCGCCGGAATACCGCCAACAATCGTATTGTCGGGCACATCTTTAGAGACCACTGCTCCTGCAGCTACTACTGCATTTTCACCGATCGTCACACCTTGCAAAATGGTAGCGTTTGCACCAATCCACGCATTTTTCCTGATGTGAATATGTCCCACCGTTAAAGAATGCCTGCTCTGCGGCGAAACAGGATGCCCTTCCGAAAGCAAACTTACGTTAGGAGCAATCAGTACACCGTCCTCAATGGTAATTCCTCCCAGGTCCAAAAATGTGCAATTGAAATTAATGAATACGTTTTTGCCTATTTTGATATGCTTCCCGTAGTTGATGTACAACGGTGTAAATACGATTGTGCTTTCGTCAATTTCACTACCCGTAATCTGGCTTAATAAATTTCTTACTTCGGCCGGGTCGCCGGTATTATTCATGCGAACAAGCAATTTTTTGGTAGCGAACGAAGCTTCTATCATTTTGTATGCCTCGGGGTCGTTTGGCTGAATGGTTTCTCCGCTTCGTAACCGCTCAAAAATGTCAATCGTCTTTATTTCTTTTTGCATTGTTTTTATTTTTTTTCGTGGAGAAGTGAGTTATCGCCCCACCGTAGCCTGTAACACCGATTATAGAGTGGAATGTACAAAATAGGGGAGCAATACATCAAAAAAGGATAAGTTGTGACATATCAATAATGACATCTTTATTTCCACATTTATTCGACTTGAATGATGGCGAATCGTCAGACATACGAAGGCGGAGATTCCGGTGATACATTATTTAATCTTTTTTCCTTTTTGTTCCACACCGTTTTGATACAGGATCAAATGATCGGTTTTTCCTGCGGTATCTGAAAAAAATCCGATTTGAGCGTCTACAACTTTCAAAAAGAAAAAGTCGGTTTTTTCGGCATACAACGCGAATTTGGGTTGTCCCGTCGCCTGCACCTGCAGCGCACCATTTTCCAGCGTAATAACGATATGAAAGGCAGGAACCAGTTCGTACTCGCCAATATATTTTTTTAGTGTATTGGTATCTACGCTGATTTCTTTTCTTGCAGCCGGCACCAGCGACAATTGATCCCGGCCCAGTTTTTTTGCGGGCACCTTCTGGCCGTTCTGGTATAGAATGAGATGATCCGTCTTTCCCGTACTATCTGACACGAACTCGACCTGAGCGTCCACCGTTTTTAAAAAAAAGAAATTATCCTTTTCCGCGTATAAGGTGTTTTTCCCCTGACCCGTCGCCTGCGCCTGGAGAATTCCATTCTCAAGTGTTATGAATATATGAAATTTGGGCGCGAGTTCGTATTCACCAATATATTTCTTCAGCGTTTGCGTATCAACAGTAATTTCTTTTCTTGCAGCAGGCAAATCAACCGTTTTGCCATTGAACATGCCATTGATTTCATTGGATATCTTTGATGGCACGTCAGAAGCGACGTTCGTAAACACTATAATGCAAATCTGGTCTCCGGGCACACGCAGTATATGGGAGGCAAAACCGGTGATGCCCCCACTATGCTGAACGGTTTTTTTGCCGTAGCTCTCAGTGATACCCCATCCATAACCATAGGAAGACTGATATACGGTGAACGCCTTTTGAAGCAACGCCTGACTGACGACCTGGTCCGTATACAGTGCCCGGTCCCATTTGTACAAATCACCGACTGTCGTATATAAAGCGCCGGCGGCAAAGGACACAGACGAATCCACGATGCCGACAGGTACCGACAAATCGCCTGCATAACCGGTTGCTTTATCCCCATTTTTCAGATTTGTAAAATCAAACCCGGAGTGCGACATACCCAGTGGCCCGAAAATATTTTCCCTGACCACCCTGAAATAAGATTTGCCGGTTACTTTTTCAATGATCATACCGAGCAGGATATATCCTGAATTGCTGTAGCTAAATTTTGTGCCGGGTGAAAAGTCCAGGGGTTTGTATTCAAAAAGCGCCAGCAGACTGTCACGCGCTATCGGATGCTCAGATCTGTCACGCATAAAATCCCCGTTGTTTGTATAATTATATACTCCGGAAGTATGCGTCAGCAAATGTTCCACTGTGATGGAATCGCCGCCGGGGTATCCATGGATATATTTTGAGAGTTTATCCTGGAGCGTCATTTTTTTGGCAGCGACCAGCTGAAGTATGATCGCAGAAGTAAACTGCTTGGTGATCGAACCGATCTGGTAGATCGTATTGGCCGTATTTAAAAGATTTTCCTTTTTATTCTGGAAGCCGTAACCCTTCTCCAAAATGATTTTTCCGTTTTGGGCCACGAGTACCGTACCATTAAATCCATGCTCTGTATTCTCAACTTTTAGAAGGCTGTCCAGCCTTGCACTGGTAACCTGACCGGAAACAACTATGCGGACCAGAAAAAGGATTAAGAAAACAGTGGTTTTTTTCATCTGCAGTATATGCGTGAGGGAATGTACAAATATGAAGAATCTTTTTCACTGTCTGGAGTGGCTCAGCCCCCAATGTCAATTATAACCACCTGCGAAAAATATCTGATTAGTCACAATACCTCAATACTGATTGGAAAACTGCCTGCCTGATGGGATTCACATTATAATAGTCCCCTGTGTTAAGCAATCCCATATTCTGCCGGTTAATCAGCAGAATAACTGAGATATTATATTTTGGAATCACGGCGATACTGGTTCCGGTAAAACCGGTATGACCAAAACTGCCTTCAGGTGCGTTTTTCATAAATGAACTCTCAGGATCCATCATCCAGCCCAGCCCGTTATTGAATTTGTCTTTGGTAAAAAAAGTATCGATGGTTGATGCTTTAATGAATTGCCGATTGCCGAGCCGTCCTTTATTCATTAATACATCCACCAGTTTCTGGAGGTCCTCAACAGTAGAGAATAATCCTGCAGCACCCGAAATTCCCCCGTTGGCATACCAGGCATTCCCATCATTCACTTCACCCCTTAGTACATAGTGGCGCCAACCGTTCCAGGAAACCGGATTGATGCCTTTGACCTGAAAGCCGAGGCTTGAATCATATACCATCCGCCGCTCGTAAGGATTTCCCATCGATGTCGCGGCGATTTTTTTAAACCTGCCCGTTTTCAACGGATTATATCCTGTATTGGTCATGCCCAATGGAATGAAAATATTCAGTTCCATAAATTGTTCCAGCGGCAGCCTGGAAACGATTTCTATGATTTCACCCAAAAGCACAAACCCCAGATCGCTATAACTGCGCTTTTGACCTACAGGATATTTCAGAGGCAGTTCACCAATCAGTCTATAAGTTTGTTCTTTATTGGCAGCTTTGTAATAGAGCGGGTACCATTCATACAAACCAGCAGTATGGGTGAGCAGGTGCCTGATGGTAATCGTTTTTTTTGCGCCCGTATCAAAGGCCTTTATATATTTTCCAACCGGGTCATCTGTTTTAATCAGTCCTTTATCGACCAACAACATGATACCCGTTGTGGTTCCCACCACTTTGGTAAGTGAAGCGATGTCAAACAAATGTTCGACCGTCATTTTATCTGGAGCAGAAAGTTCGCGGTGATTGAAATCATATTTTTGAGCCCAGCCGTAAGACCGTTCAAAAACTACACTTCCCTTCTGTTTGACTTCTATTACGGCTCCGGGAATTTTATTGCTGTCCACCTGGCCCTGCAGGATTTTATCTATCTCATTACGGAGGACGTTATCTTTCCCCTCATTATATTTTGCCTTTTGACCACTTACGAAATGGCAGAAAAAGGTCAGGCAGATCAAACCTGTAAAAATTCTTTTACTCATAGATCAAAGATAACCCACAATAGGGCCCTTCGTTTTTCGATATAATAATTCAGCATATCCATTCTTTAAGAAATCTTTTAATTCACCAACCCTGACATAACCCAGATCCTCATATAAGCGGATCGCACCGGAGTTAAACGATGAAACACAAATAAACACGTTGGGAGAATATTTCAATATCCTGTCCTCACAGAATTGAATCAGTTCTTTGCCCAATCCCCTGCCACGCCAGGACGCTTTCATGAAGATGGTTTGAATGTATCCTTTAAATGTACCCTGCGTTTGCATGATCACAAAACCCGCCAGCTCATTTTCGCATTCCGCCAGAAACACTTCCCTGAACCCGCCTTCAAATGCTTTCATACAATATTCGTATGGCAGGCCAAGGGTGGTCCAGGGATCCGATTGTGACATCAACCGGGCACATCCAGCAAAAACTTCCGGATCTGTTGTTTCCGTAATTTTTAATTCCTTTCCGGCTTCCATGAATCTTTCGTTTTAATCAGGTAAAGAAACAAAATAGTCAGCAGGGAATTCACCCCGATATTCATAAAACCAAAATCAAATGTAAAGACCCGGATAAAGACGATTTTAGTCTTCAGGAACCGTTTCTTTTTCATATTTGACCATTTAAGTTAGAGCAAAGTCTCTAATCTTGTATGGCAGAATTTCGGGGGAGCTTACTGTCTTTCCTAAACAGGAGATAAAAGAGTAAGGGTACTGACACGAACAGCAAATAATAAATATTTTTGCTCAACAGATACCCGTCTCTTACAATCACGACATTCAGTATTACTAAAATCAAAATAATTAATCGAAACCGCGGATCTTTATTTTTATTCATAACATAATTATTTAAAATATAAAAATTCTAAACTTTTCCATATTGAATCAATTTATTTTCTTTCAGATAATTCTCCATTTCGATTATGAGTGGGAAAAATCTGTCATTTTCAAAATGGATATACGTGACAAGATCATTTTCTAATTTCTTCAGTTTGTCAAATAAAAGTTTGTACGATTTACTGGCGCCTTCGGGTACCCTGTAATCTCCAGTCAGGATTCTGAAATATTTTAATTTGTCAATGAATGAATAGTGTTCACGTTGAATCTTAGTCTTTAGTTCCTGAAATGGCTTGCCGACCACTTGCCTGCCCATTTTTGAATGTTGAACTTTTTCAATTAGATCCCTGATAACAGGGATTAAGTGCTGGTTTTCAATATTTAAATAGTATCCAAAATCGCTGAAAAATAAAAAAAGTGAAGCCGCCAGTTTTGCCAGCTCCGGATTTTTATCAGAGTGCCTGTAATATGCTTCCTGAGACAAATCGTAAATGATCCTCATATTATTTTTGGATTTTCTATGAAATGGCTTTACATCATGCTCTACCATAGCGTCGAGTAATCCGGCATCTGGTTTAATAATTTCCTGTTGTGGTGTTTGCCCCTTTGACTGCAGCGGAAATTCATAGCCCAAATGAGGCAGAACGAATGACTGAATTTCCTTATCCCGCAAAATAATGTGTCCCATATATTCTTTTTTTTGATTTAAATTAAAAGTCAGAAGAAGACATTCCTTTCCCATGACGCTTTCCGCGAACGGTTACATGCCTTCTGTTTTTTAAAAGATGACTCGGGTTTGTCGATATAAGGGAATGCTCAATGAAAGTATCGGAGCTACCGGTCCCGATAGCTACTACTAATCAACGGTAATACCTGCGTCATCCACTTATTCGAGTTGAAGGATTGAATTCAAGACTAAGCAAACTAGTCCTGAATAAAAGAGCAAAAGTCCTTAAAATTGGAGAAGTAATATAGCCTACTGCAAAAAGGTAGGAATTCAGTAAAGGAGCAGGTATAAACATCCCGCATATCAACCATAACCGGCTGACTAATTTGTGTAAAAGGGATATGTAAAAATTTACCTGTCATCTGCTGAAGTTACGAAAACTATTTATTTTTTAGGTTAATGAAACCTTAATTATATTAGTTTATGAGTGCCTTCAGTTTATCAAAGTCTGTCGTCAATCGCTTTTGTTCTTCTAACAAATAGTCATCGGCAAATGGAGAGCCGCAGTCTTGGTTATTCACCTGATGAATTAGCTTTCCTTTTTCCAGGTAACTTCTGTCCTCCACTATTTCGGACTTTTCAGAGTCAAAGGTTTGGTCATCTTTATTTTCTTTCATTGATGCCGAGTCATAATAAATGGGTCGGTTATATTTGTATGATTTCGCAAAAACAAATGATAGCTTCCCATTTAGTAAATAATACTCGGTCAGTTGTTGAAAGGTCTCACCAAAACGACGGGTCACAATTTTCTCTAAAACTCCATCTGAAAAATAAAATGTCGCTTCGCCACCTTCTGTTGATTCGTCAAGCTCTTTATTGTAAGTTGAAGTCCAGTTTGCAATAGAATTAATGCGTTTAAAATTTTTACGAATGGGCTTAAGCCTCTCAGCGAGATATTCGTTGTAAGCGGTGTCTTCTTGTTGAAATGTCTCTTTTAAAATAGCCGTGTCATCGCGAATTGTCTCCATCTTGCTAATGGATGGTTGCTTAATTAAAGTAGTGTCTTTTTGTTTTGGCGAATGACACCCTACAATAAGCAAAGAAGCTACAATCAGAAAAAGGCTTGTTGAGCTGATCATTTTTTATTTATAACCCTCCGCTTACGTCCACTCCCCGAATGGTCACCGGCTTTTTGTTATCGTCAATCGCCACAAAGGTAAAAGTACCGTGAATCGCACGTTCCCGGCCATCGGTATACATTTCTTCCACGAAAACTTCTACTGCAACTTTCAGACTGGTATTACCGACGTGAGCAACTCGTCCGATGAGTTCGATGATGGTGCCGGCCGGAATCGCTTTAGCGAAATCGATTTTATCAGATGATACCGTAACAACTTTTTTTCTGGTATACCGGGTAGCAGCAATAAACGCCACCTCGTCCATGAGCTGCATGGCTGTTCCCCCAAAAAGGGTATCATAGTGATTCGTACTATCGGGAAATACAGCCTTGAAGATGCGGGTTTCTGATTGGTCAATCCGTGCGGAATCCATAATGAAAAATTTAAATGATGGGCATTAAAGATACGAGGCTCAACCTCGCCGTATGTATAGACGGTTAAACGGACGCCGGTCATTCGCTGCGAAGGGATTGCACGGGGTTAGCGAGGGCCGCGCGGATAGTCTGAATACTGACCGTCAACAAGGAGATGGCGAGGGCGACGGCGCCGGCCACGAGGAAGATCCACCAGCTGATCTCCGTACGATAGGCAAACGTTTCGAGCCATTTGTACATAGCCCACCACGCGACGGGGAAGGCGATGAGCGCAGCGATCCCGACAAGCATCGTGAAGTCCCTGCTGAGGAGGCCGACGATACCACGAACGCTTGCGCCGAGCACCTTGCGGATACCGATCTCCTTGGTGCGTTGTTCGGCAGCATAGGTGACGAGACCGAAAAGTCCGAGACAGGCAATGAGGATAGCGAAGACGGCGAAAGTGATGAAGATCCGGCCGGTATGCTGCTCGGCGTGATACAATTTATCAAAGTCGTTATCCATGAAGGTGTAGATGAAGGGCAGCCCCTGCTTTTCGGCATGGAACTTACTTTCCACCTGCCGGATGAGACTGAAGACATCATTCGTGTGGAAGCGGACGGCCATGCTGCTCCAGTTATACGTGTTGACCACCATGAGAAGGGGATGGATCTTGTCATGCATGGAGTTATAGTTGAAATCCTTTACAACGCCGACAACATGATAGGTGATAGTCCTGAACAGATCGTCGTGATTGTAGAGGATCAGATTGAGCGGGTCTTTTACGCCGAGCGTCGCTACGGCGGCTTCATTGAGGAGGATGGCGGTGGAGTCGGTAGGAAATTGCGCGAGGTCGAAATTGCGGCCTTTGATCATCTGCATGCCGAGGGTAGGAATATAATGGTCGTCGACCCTGAGCGTAGTCATGAGGATCGCCTTTTGGGCGTCGAGCGTGGCATCCGGGAACCAGCCTTCCTGCCAGTACTGGCCACCACCGACGGTGGGGAGGTCGGGGGTGATGGTTGCGTCGGTGACCCCGGCAAGTGTGAGCAGGTTATTGCGAAGATTGGCCGTGCCATCCCGGCCGAGCGACCAGGTACCATGGATGACGAGTACCTGATCCCGGTTGAAGCCGACCTTCTTATTTCGAATATAGTGCAGCTGGCGATAGATGACGAGGGTGCTTACGATAAGCCCAATAGAAATAAAAAATTGAAAGACCACCAGGCTGCTGCGGAGCCAGCTGCTTTTGAAACCTGCGGCTATCTTTCCTTTCAATACATCGATCGGCTGAAAGGAGGAAAGGTAGAAAGCCGGATAGCTGCCTGCGAGAATGCCGACCAGCAATACCAGGAGGATAAGGATGGACAGGAACCGGCCGCTGTAGAGCACGTCGGGATGAAGCGATTTGCCGGCAAGCTGATTGAACATCGGTAGCAGCAGAGCAGCGATGACAAGTGCGAGGACCAGGGAGAAGAGGCTGAGCAGGATGGACTCGGTGAGGAACTGGATGATGAGGTGTCCCTTTGTCGAGCCGGCGACCTTGCGGATGCCCACTTCCTTTGGCGCGGTTGGCGGAGCGGGCGGTGCTGAGGTTCATGAAATTGACGCAGGCGATCAGGAGGATGAGCACGGCGATGACGGAGAAGATGTATACGAACTGGATATTGCTGTTGGCTTCGAGCTCACCAGACTTATTGGAATGGAGGTGCACGTCGGTGAGGGGAAAGATTTCGCACCGGAAATGATTACCCGCTTTCTCGAGGTCGGCGCCCGAAGTGTGGAACATTCCCTGGAGGGCCGGGCTGATATGGTGCCTGACGACTTCGTCTACATCCTTCTGTACCTCGGCCCGCGTGGTGCCGGGTTGGGCAAGGACATAGGTATAATAAGAATTACTTACCCAGTTGTTGTCGCCGGGGTCATTAAAATTGTATGCTTCGCGAAGGGGGCGAATGAAGCTGAAATGAAACTGGGACTGTTCCGGCATGTCCCGGATGACCCCGGTGATCTTGAGGAGCTTATTGTCATTATCTACCACCAGCGTGCGACCGATGACATCGGTGCTGTTGAAATATCGGCGGGCAGCACTTTCATCGATTACAATCGAATGAGGGTTGTTGAGGGCGGTATTGGGGTCGCCTGCGATCATGGGCAGCGTGAAGACCTTGAAGATCGTGGAGTCGGCAAAGACGAAGTGATGATCGAAAACGTGATCGTTGCCCTTCCTCACCAGCACGTCGCCCGGGTTGCGAAATCTGACCATCTGCCCGATCTTCGGATAGGAAGCGACGAGCGTGGGGCCGAAAAATTTGGAAGTAGTGACAGCGTTGTATTGGGTGTTATTTAAGTAGACATCCTCATCGATCCGATAGATGCGGTCGGCGTTCACATTGTAGCGGTCGTAACTGAGTTCATCGGTGACGTACAGCACGATCAACAGACATACAGCGAGGCCGGTAGCGAGGCCGATGATGTTGAGGGCGGTAAAGCCCCTGCTTTTTCGGAGGCTCCGGAAGGCAATCTTCAGATAGTTGCGGAACATGCGCTGGTTGGTTTATGACAGGTGATGCAGCCAATCATCAGGATGAACCCAAAAGAGTGCCGGGTTTATAAAGTATTGAAGACCATTCTTCAGTCAAAGTATGACAGAGAAAATAATGTTCGGTTTCGAAACAGTCATCGTGCAGGAACGAGCACGATCTTCCATTTTATCTTTCTTTTCACTGGTTTTTTATTTCGCCGAAAATGCTTTGATAACAGCATTCCTGTATTCAATATCTTTCTCTTTCAATTCAACTTTCATACGAGGACCGTAATCGCAGACAATTATTTGCCCATTGAAGCCGGATATATGTTCATAGTAGCATTTTTATTGTTTATTATTCAAACACCGCCACAAAGCCATCATTCCCCTTTAACGTGATGGGTAGTTTTCCGTTGGAAGGTACCCTGATATTTTTATGTTCAAACAAAGGGTCCGCGCTTTCTGCCAACCCGGAGGAAATGAACAGCCCTTTTTTATTTTTCAGGAAAGAGAGATCTATGGAAAGGTCTTTTTTGGAATTCTCTCCATTGATTCCGGCGACGTACCATTTATTGCCGGATTTTCTTGCCACGATATATAATTTTCCGGGATAACCTTCAATAAATTTTACATCCTCCCAGTTGTCAGGAAGTCTGCGTAGAAAATCTTTTACAAATTCCGGCACATGGCTCATTCCTTCGGGACTCTCTGCATAATGCTGAATACCTGATAAAAGAATAACGGAAGTAGCCAATTCATAAGCGGGGGTGGTAACCCGTTTAATCCGTGGAATTTTATATAAATTCATCGGTGTAAAATCCATCGGATCAAAAGCATTGCGAATGAATGCACACAAGGCAATATGCACGGGCTCGAGGTCCGCCGCTTCCTGTGAAAAAGTAATCATCTCATAGCCAAAAACGGCTTCTGTTGTCATAAGATTCGGATACGTGCGTTGCAGACCTCTCGGTAAAGTGGCTCCGTGAAAATTAACCAGTAGTTGGAAAGCCGCTGCATCTTCAAGGATATCCTGGTAATAATTTATCATCGACTGTCCGTCGCCTGCAAAGAAATCGACTTTAATTCCCCTGATACCCATTGCATGCAACCGCGAAAATTCCTTTATCCGGCTTTCATGGGTCAGCAGTTTATCCTTTGGTGAAAATTTTACTGTATTCCAGCTTCCGCCTGAATTATACCACACCAGTAGTCCGACATTTTTTCGTCTGCCATAGTCGGCCAGTATCTTTGCAGAGTCGTAACCTATTTTTGCATCCCAGTAAGCATCCATCAGACAGTATTGCCAATGCATATCGGAAGCCAGATCGATATATTTTTTTTGTACGCTGAAAATGGTGGAATCATCTTTGTCCAATATCCAGCTCCAGGAAGATTTCCCCGGCTTTATAAAAGAGGTGTTCATCTGCCTTGCGGGCAGGGCCAGATCCGTTCCCAGGGTAGATTCGGCGATGGTTTTTAAATCACCTATGGCGATTATCCGCCAGGGTGTTTTCCAGGGCAGCTTAGATTCCGGATCCAGCGTGGATTTGCCATCTTTAAACACTTCAGGCGCCTCGGGAAAATTAATTTTATATTCATTATCCTCAGCATATTGCTGTAACGAAGTGCCACAATAAGTTCTGCCCAATGCCGCTTCTGTAATCAGCAGCCAGATGTTCCGGTATTGAAACAGCGCCGGATATACCCAGCCGTTCGGACCAGGAGACGGAGTGCCCGCGGGGATATCAGACTCATAATGTGCTTCGTAGGAAGGGTTGGAATGTTCAAATCCTGATTGTGCTTCCGTTTTGGGCTGCAGCCAGCCCCGTGTGCCCGCATTAAAGTGGAAACTGGTTGTTTCTTTCGTGATTTTTTTAATGTCAGCTGAATAGCCGGGAAAGAAATACCGGAAAGCGACTCCGTCATTGGATACCTGAAAAATGATATTCATTTTTCCCCCTGACGGTGTTTCCGTTTCAAATTGCCGCCGCGATGCTGTATAGAAAATGTTTTTCTTTTTTGCATTCAACATCACATAATGATCTTTCACGATCTCCGGTGCCGAAACTTTTATTAGTTTTAAGTGGGTTGAAAAGTCTTCATCTTCTCTGATCAAACCCAGCTTCGAATCTGTTAATACCGGAACGTTTTTATAAGTAACCCGATAGATCAATTTGCCCATATCGCAGAATACCTTAATATTCCTGTCCGGACTGTAGATGGTATAAGAATCACTACTGCGCAAAACAAAAACTTGTGAAGATGCAAAAAACAGGCATCATTTTTAAAAAATGACGGGCGTATGTATTTCCGCTTACAGGTCGCTGCCTATTTTTATTCATTACATGGCAATTTTAAATCAGGTAGGGACGAAGTTAATATTTACCGGTAACTAATATCTGAATAACATATGACCACGATAAGATGATTTCGTATTCCTGAAATTTATACTTAAAATCATCTTCCGGATATATGGATGACCAGGCCATCTGCATATTCCATACCTGCGACAGGCGCTTGATAGAGCGTCGTTAAAACCAACTGACCACTCATCGTTTGTAAAGGCCTTGATTTTTCTTAAACTCCTGACTTTAAAAAGCTGGATTAGCTTCGTTGCTATTTCTCTCCAATGAAGTAATTCGAAAAATATAATTTATTTAAATTGAGCCAGTTGGCTTTAGATTCACTGGATTATGATAATTTTCGCGTTCAAATTCATAGGAGAATAAGATATAAACTTTGGTTCCAACGTTACTGCATATTGAAAACTCCCCTCCGATATCTTCACTTAATCCCTGCATAAGGTTCATACCCATAGAATCTCTTTTATACGGCTGGAAATCGAAAGGCAAACCTTGTCCGTTATCAGTTATGACCAATTCGATCTGTTTATTTGAAATTTGATGTAAATCAATGGTAATGATTCCTTCTCTTATTTTTGAAAATGCATACTTAATAGAATTGGTAACCGCTTCATTCAAAATCAACCCCAGCGGTATAGCGTATGAAAAGTCGAGCATTAACGCATCGATATCCAATTTAAACAAAATCTGTTTGCGATTCATGAGGCCGTCCTTAAAATACTCAACCAACTCCTGGATGTAATCAGGCATGTTAACCGCAGAAAGATTATCCGACTGATAGAGTTTTTGATGGATGAGCGACATCACCTGAATTCTTTGTTTACTTTCACTGATTGCTGAAATCGCCTCTTCGTTTTTTAGATAACCAGACTGAGTTCCGAGCAAGCCCATAACGGTATGAAAATTGTTTTTCACCCTGTGATGAATTTCCTTCACCAACCAATCTTTTTCTTCAACTACATGTTGCAGATAAACGTTTTTCTGACTGATCTCTATTTGCTGGGCTTTCAGTTTTTTGTTGGTATTTTGTTTCAGGCGCGAATAGTTAGCCATCATTCCGATGATAACCAACATCAGCGCTACCACGCCAAGGATCCAGTTTCTTGAAATATTGGCTTTTTCTAAATTTTCCTGCTGAAGTTTGTTCCCTTTTTCCAAAAGTTGTATATCTCTTTCTTTTTTTACAGATTCATATTGAATCTGAAGTTCTTCCACCTGCCTGCTTTTATTTTCGTTAAAAATTGAATCATTTAATTGTTTAGTTAATTCAAAATGTTGAATGGCTGAAATATAATCGCCTTTGGCTGAGTCAATTTTAAATAACAGGAAGTGAATATCTCTAATTCGTGAAAGACCGGGAGCAAACCTGACAAATGAAATAGCCCTCAGCAGAAAAGGTCTGCCAAGTTCATATTTTTCTCTATCCACATAAAAACTTCCTATTTTGAAGTACGCTTCTGATCCGGTTATAATATTGCCTATTTCCCCCTGTGCAACGTTTTTAAAATGTTCCCGGGTCAAACTGTCCAAATTAATCATCTGGAGATAATTATTTTCTGCAATGGCATATTTTCCAAGTGCATAATTACAGTCACCAAGTGAAGCTGTAATAATTTCTTTGTCAACATATCTCGGTGGCGGATTTTCACTGATGAATTTTTCAAGGAACGATAGTGCCTCTTTTGCACTATCCTTCTCAATTAAAGCATGTACAATTCTAAAACATATCGTATACATGAACTGAATTCTGTAGGCGACCAGTTCATTCAAAGAAGCTTTATACCACTCTAAACTTTTATTGGTTTCTCCTAAAACCCGGTAGGCATCCGCTAATTGAGAGTAAATCACGCCAGCTCTATCCGTCTCTCTTGCGGAATCGAGATTGTCAACGGACGCCAGGGCGTAAAAAAGTGTTTTATGATAATTACCTTTAATGAGATTTATACGGGCAAGAGAGGAATAATCACCAAAAAACCTTGTTTCACCCATTGATTTTCGTAAAGAAATGGCTTCCAAAAATCCTTTTTCCGCCGGATCAAGATTGTTTTGAAGAAGTTGGAGATAGGCGATATTTTCAACTGCATCCCTTTCCCTTTGCTGATTATTTATCAGGTGATAAAGTATACGAGCTCTGTCAAAACATTGGATAGCCACTGGAATCGTGCTGTCGGTATGAGGAATGTACCTGCCCAATTCAGTATACCAGAATGCTTCGTTGTTCCTGTCACCAGATCGCTTGTAATCATTAATAACAAGCTGGAAACATTGTTTCCCGAACTCCATGTTCCCTCTTGCAAAGTTATATTTGGCCATTAAGCATAAGCTTTTGTGGATCCAAAAAGGAGTTTTTAAGGAGTCACTGAGGTTTTTCGCCCTCATGATAAAAGGAAAAGCACTATCAAGATTTTCTTTCAGTTCGCCCTGCCTGAAAAGATACCGCTCCCCAATCATAATGAGTATATCTATTTTTAAACTTCCTTTTGTCTGATTCATCACGGATATGGCTGATGGTATATCATCTTCTTCAGCATATGAATTCGCTAAAATAAATGTAGCGTCTCTGTATCCCATATCGAAATGTAGCGCTGAACACAAGTTTCTTGCTTGTGCTGACATTAAAACAGCACTGTCAAGAATTTTTTTGGTGTCGAGCATTTTATAAAGATACAGGCTGTCGATTTTCAGGAGTAAACGGACGCTATTCGTATCGCCGTCAGACTTCCGATATTGAGTTATCAGTTCGTTCAGTTCTGAATTATTTACGCTACCCCAGCTTTCGTTCACCTGAGCTGAAACCATACAGGGCATGATTAGAATCAGAAAGATGAGCAGCAAACGTGTCATGAATTTATTTTTAGAACAGATATGAAAGCAAGCAGTCAACCGATATATTTTCGACTCTGTCTGCCTGGATGAAATTCCGCGCGAAATTTCTATTCCGTGTAAGCTTTCTTGATGCCTAATTTTTTCATTTTGGATTTAAGTGTCGATGGCGGAATTTTCAAGACTTCTGCGGCTCCGGCATATCCCCATATTTTACCATTACATTTCTTTAAAACAGAAAGAATATGATCTCTTTCATTCTCCTCAATGGATTTTATATAATTTGCTGAAGCCATTTTGTCTTCGTTCTGATGAAAGACTGGCAGCAGGACATCTTCAATAACAGTACTCTTGGCCAACAAGATGCTTCGTTCTATCAAATGTTCCAGTTCCCGGATATTTCCTGGCCAACTATAGGCATTAAATTTATTTGCAACTTTTTCGCTGACGCCTGAGATTTTCTTTCCGGTCTTCTGGTTATAATATTGAATAAAATGACGGACCAGGGCAGGTATATCCTCTTTTCTTTCTTTTAACGGCGGAAGGGGAATGGGAAATACATTCAGTCGATAATATAAATCCAACCGAAAACGGCCTTCAGCAACTTCTTTTTCCAAATTACGATTAGTAGCCGCTATGATTCGCACGTTAACTTTCAACACATATCTCGAACCCACACGTTCAACCTCTTTTTCCTGTAAAACGCGCAGGAGTTTCACCTGAAGTTCCAGTGGCAGCTCGCCTATTTCATCGAGGAATATGGTTCCGGTATCAGCTTGTTCAAATTTCCCGATTCTTTTTTCAATAGCTCCTGTAAATGCGCCTTTTTCATGACCGAATAATTCCGACTCGATTAATGAAGGGGGTAATGCCGCGCAATTTACCTTGATAAAAGGCAGTTTATTCCTCCTGGAAGCATTATGGATGCAGTCGGCAATTCTTTCTTTTCCTGTACCGCTTTCTCCTATAATGAGTACAGAGGTCTCGGAAGATGCCACCTGGTTAACCATATCCATTACGTTTAAAATGGCAGAACTAGTACCAACAATATCCTTGAAATGATCTGATATTCTGCTTAAGGCTGGTACAGGAACCGAACCCCCATAGTGCATGGCAAGCGCGTCTTTTATGTGCTCCTGTGAAATACTATTCATTACAGCATTTAACGGCTGCTGTAGTCGGAAAAGTGAATTCAGCTTTTCCTGAGTATATCCTTCCTCAATTCTCCGGAAAAAATTCAATGAAAAGGAATAATTATCATGAGATAGGAAGGGAAACACAATATTAGAGTTGAATGCGAAAGTTCGCGCCATCAATGCCTTCATTGGATGTGCTTGAAATAAAGCCGCAAATTCTTCCCCATTATAAAATCCTGCTATATCATCTGCAGGTGTATTCTTCAGAACATTTTCAATCTCATCTACTTTTAACCCGGAAATGGTGGACAATTCTTCAATTCCTATCGTTTGGTATTGATCGAAACCGGTCCGCAGGAACAAACAACCCGAGAACCTGTCGCTCTCAAGCCGCTTGAATTTTACCGCGAGACAGTCAAAAGGAATACATTGCTGCAATGTGCCTGCTATAGCAGTCAGTTTCTCCGTCCAGTTCCCCGTAGTTCCCATAATCGTATTCAGCGCTTTCTGAACTTTCATTTCAACACGCCAAATTGCTTCATTACTTTGTTCGTGGCGGTAAAAAGCGATCTCCAGTGCGATCATCAGATCTTTTTCCCGAAATGGTTTTACCAGGAAGCCGTATGGTTCTGTTGCCTTCGCAGCTGTTAATATTTCTTCATTTGAATTGGCAGACAAATAAATAAATGCGATGTTGTCTTCCTTCAATTGTTTAGCAAGATCGATACCGGTCAATTTTCCCTTTAAAAAAATATCCAGCAATACCAAATCAGGGCTTTCTCTTTTGATGATTTCACGTGCCTCATTGACCGACCGTGCGATTTCACAAACAAGGTATCCAGCTGTTGTAAGCATCATTCTTAAGTAGTCAGCTTCAACAAACTGATCTTCAACAATAAGCACTTTTTTCGTCATAATACTTTGTTTTGGCGTTAGTTATAATAGGCGGATCAAAGGCACTATTATAACCGATTTCACTGGCAAACTTCTTTGTTTTAAAGTTACGGTGAATATAGTGCAGGTTCAAAAGAGGATATAACCAGCCGCGAAATATCGCGGTGACGGTGATAACCGTTGCATTAAGTATTTTTTGGGCGATTACCGCGAAATAAAACAGTTTGATTATTGACTTATTTTTTTAAACACCTGATATACAACTAATTGAAATTGTGGTACTGCGTTAGCTTATATAATCATATAAACGCGGTAAATGAAAAACATCCAATCGAAATCAATTGTATTTATAACCGGAGCTTTTGTGCATCATCATTGCTGGGAGCCGTGGAAGTCATATTTGGAAGAAGAGGGATTTCGTTGTATCGCCCCACCATGGCCCCATAAAGATGCATCAGCCGAGGAATTGCGCAACAGACAACCCGATCCTCTGGTAGCGTCTAACAGACTCGCTTCACTAACTGAATACTTTGCGAACATTGTCCGAAAATTACCAGAAAAACCGATTCTCATTGGACATTCCATCGGTGGTTTGATCGTGCAATTGTTGTTACATCGGGATCTTGCTGAAGCCGGTGTTGCTATTCATTCGGTTCCACCCCAGGGAATATTCACTTTTAAAATTTCATTTCTCCGTTCAGGCTGGGGACCCCTGGGTTTCTTTACTTCTGTCAAAAAATCTTTCCAAATGTCTTTTAAGGGATGGCAATATGCTTTTACCAATGGAATGAACTATGATGAACAGAAAGAATCCTATTATAAAATGTCAATCCCCGAATCGAAACAAATTGTTCGTGATACAATAACTCGTGCAGCGATGTTAGATTTTAAAAAACCGCGTCCGCCATTACTCATTACATCAGGAAGCGATGATCATACTATACCTGCGTCTCTCAATTATTCCAATTATAAAAAATATAAGGACAATAAGTCGATAACAGATTATAAAGAATTTAAAGGCAGAAACCATTTTGTTTTAGGACAGCCTACCTGGAAGGAAGATGCGAATTACATTATACAATGGCTTAAAACACATTAGTAGTGGAAGAAATTACTGATCTATCCACCGATATGTTTCCCTAACCCAGTTTCAAACCACTCTATGCAACAGAATGAATTACTCAACCCGGTAAAGTCAAAAATGAAATCTGATTTTAAAATTCAGACCATCGATTCATCAGATAGTGCATGGATCGAAACAAACACGGGTGTGCGTATCAATGGTTATTTTGAAATTATCTGGATTACCGGTGGCTCCGCGAATATCCAAATTGATTTTAATAACTCCGTTATAGAAATCAATCATCTTTTTTTTATTCGTCCCGGAATGGCACATCAGTGCATTCCTGGAAAAGACGCGAAGGGGTACGTTATCCAATTTGATGAATCTTTTTTTGATTTGGATAACCAGTACGCTGATCGCAGTTATTATAGTTTTTTATTTCAGTTGTTTGGCCATTCGAAATCTATTAACGCCCGCGCTTTAAACGGCGAATTAGAGCATACAAATACAGAGTATGCTACATGAATTTA
>CAVWYU010000005.1:0-1295516 GCA_963759335.1 uncultured Bacteroidota bacterium | reverse complement strand
CCGAACCGGGTTTTTCAAATATCCTCCGTTAGCCATCAAATATCCTCCGTCAACCATCCAGAGCTTCCCATTTTGAGAAATAAGCCTGTTGTGGGACAGTCCCAGTTTTTCCTTTGCCGGGATTATTCCTGCCAACAG
Organism: uncultured Bacteroidota bacterium; assembly: GCA_963759335.1. GTDB lineage: Bacteria > Bacteroidota > Bacteroidia > Chitinophagales > Chitinophagaceae > Puia. Next base: position 1,295,378 of record CAVWYU010000005.1, on the reverse strand, counting down.
CCTGTAAAAGAAGTCTCTGATCTAATCCGCCTCATAAAAAACTCTTAAAAAACCCGTTGAAACAGGCAGAATTAACAATAAGACAGACCTTTCGGCCGTTTATAAACTTGTTGGCAAAACTTTGACTTCTAAAAAATAAATTTTATACTTGTGATGGAAGATATTCTAAGGAGATATTCTCAAAAGATTATTTTTGTCCAATACCCTTTAATAAAATGAAAATGAAAAACCTGTCCATTCTATTGACACTTGGTGTGGCTGTGGGCCTGTCAAGTTGTAGTAAACTTGGTAATTCCGGCAAAGGATTACCGGACGACGGACAATTGCATGGCGCAGCTCCGGCCAGCAGGTACAACCTGAGTAAGCCTCCCGGTATGGTGTATATACCACCCGGAACCTTTCACATGGGTCCCAGCGACGAAGACATCAACTACGCGTATACAGCCCGTAACAAACAGGTATCCATAAACGGATTCTGGATGGACGCGACTGAAATCACCAACAACGAATACCGCCAGTTTGTAAACTGGGTGCGTGACTCTACGGCCGCTACCCTTATGCAATATGGTAAGGAAGTGGACGGTAAATTCCAGATCGACTGGAAGAAGACCCAAACCATAAAATGGGGTGATAAAGCTACAATCGAAAAAATCGATCAGCTGATCCTGACGCCTGAAAACAGAATTTTCGGCAAAAAGGAAATTGACCCTTCCAAACTCATTTACCATTCTGAAACATTTGACCTGAAAGAAGCGGCCAAAAAAGTAAATGAAGGCAAAGTGCGTTCGCAGTTTATTGTAAAGAAAAACATACCCATTTATCCGGATACGCTGGTATGGGTAAGAGACTTCTCTTATTCTTACAATGAGCCTATGACAAAAAGATATTTCTCCCATCCCGCCTTCGGAAATTATCCGGTAGTTGGGGTTAACTGGAACCAGGCATCTGTGTTCTGCGAATGGAGAACTCAATACCTGAATTCTTATCTCGATAAAACGAAAAAGGCAAACGAAAGCCCTTTCCGTTTACCTACAGAAGCTGAGTGGGAATATGCAGCCCGCGGCGGACGTTCACAATCTATGTTTCCATGGGGTAACTATTACCTGAGAAACAAGAAAGGCTGTCTGCTGGCGAACTTCAAACCAGGTCGCGGTAACTATCCTGAAGACGGAGCCTTTTACACTGCACGTGCCGATGCTTACTGGCCGAATGATTTTGGTCTGTATTGCATGGCAGGAAACGTGGCAGAATGGACTTCATCTGTCTACTACGAAGGAGCTTACAACTTCCAGCATGATATGAACCCGGATATTCGTTACAATGCCAAGGATTCCGATCCTCCGCGTATGAAACGTAAAGTGATTCGTGGTGGCAGCTGGAAAGATGTGGGTTATTTCCTGCAGACCAGTACAAGAACATACGAGTACCAGGATACTGCTAAATCATACATCGGTTTCCGTTGCGTGATTGACCTGCCGTCTTCCCTGGCCAAGAGATAACTGATATTTATCGGATAAAATAAAATTTTTTAAAACAAACAACGTTTGAATTTATATCGTCACGCGGAAAACCGTTCCACGGCCCTTACAACACCTATTAAAAACTAAAAAACTTAAAATTATGTCAGCCGGAGTTTCAAAATCGACCGAAAAGCTCGTAAACATCATCGTCTGCGTCGGTGCAGCCGTAGTAATCTTTGGTGCATGGCAGAAAATCACCCACCAACGGTTGGCTGACTTCTTCCTTACAGCAGGTCTGCTTACAGAAGCATTAATCTTTATCGTGTATGCTTTCTTACCGCCTCCAGGTGGTGAAATGCATGCTCTGGCAGAAGCCCTTCCAAAACTGGCTGGCGCAGGTGCAGGTAATCCTTCACTGCAGCAGATGGACAAAATGATGCAGGAAGCTGACATCACACCAACCAATCTTGCCAAGCTGAGTGATGGTTTCAAGAAATTCGGCACAACAGTAGATAAAATAAGCGATGTATCCGGTGCGCTTGCAGCAACGACTGACTATACCAATAAGACTAAAGAAGCATCGATTGCGCTGGATGGTATGAAGAATGCCTACCAGGGAGCAACCGCTACCATAACTACATTTAATAACGCAGCAGAAAGTACTAAACAGTTTCACGGACAGGTACAGGTATTGACCAAGAATCTGGGATCCCTGAATGCATTATATGAGCTTGAATTGCAGGACAGCAATAATCATCTGAAAGCAATGAACAGCTTCTATTCTAATCTGGCCCAGGCTTCTGAAGCCATGAACGGTAGTATTGCTGATGCGAAGAAAACACAGGAACAGGTTGCTTTACTTGCGAAGAACCTTGGAAACCTGAACCATGTATATGGTAATATGCTGAGCGCAATGCAAGGTAGACAGTAATCCAATATTTAATTATCGGGACTAATAACCTGAAAAACCTTTGTTAACACATTAAATTCTCCCGCTCATGTCCTTACCTAAAGAGCCCAGGCAGAAGATGATCAACATGATGTATTTGGTGCTTACAGCATTGCTGGCACTAAATGTATCTGCTGAGATTCTGAATGCCTTCAAGACCGTAAACCACAGTATAACCACTTCCAATGACGTGGTAACTGGTAAAAATAATCTGACTTACGCTGCTTTTGATAAAGCGTTGAACGACGCACAGACAAAAGAAAATGCTGCCATCTGGGCTCCCAAAGCAAAGCAGATGCAGAGTATTTCTTCTTCGATGTATAATACCATTGACGGAATGAAACACCTGCTGAAACTGGAATCTCAGTATGAGATAGATAAAGATGGCAAGGAAAAATTCAACGATGCCAACCTGGATGCGGCCACCCGCGTTTTCGATAAGGATGGTAAGGGTAAAATTTTATATGATTCCCTTGTAGAATACAAAAAACAAATGCTCGCGGTGTTGAATCCGAACGCTCCTGACATTGCAAAAAATCCGGTTCTCCAGAAGGAAGTGGCAAAGGCCCAGGCAGATTTTGAAAAACAACTGCCGCTGGATCTTTCTGTTCCTCAGTCACAAACCGGTGCTGCAAAGTCTGGAGATGATGTGAAAGACTGGGTAACCAATTACTTTCATATGACCCCAACCATTGCGGCCATCACTATCCTGAGTAAATTCCAGAATGATGTAAAGAATTCTGAAGCTCAGATGGTCGATTATTGCTACAAGCAGATCGGATCTGTAAAGGTTGTTTATAATCAGTTTGAAGCATTTGCCGGAACCAACGCCACTTACCTGATGCCCGGTGATGAACTGGAAATACAGGCTGGTATCGGAGCTTTTAGTGCCGCTGCAAAACCGGACATTACGATCAATGGCGCAAAACAGTCACTAAATGCTGACGGTGTTGCGGATTATAAAACAAAAGTAGAAGGTACAGGTGAACATACTGTTACCGTAAATATCGCTTATACAAAACCTGACGGAACGATAGCGACTATACCTAAAGTAATTAAGTATACAGTGGGAATGCCATCTGGCGCCTCTATCTTCCTCGAAAAAATGAATGTGGTTTATATAGGAGTTGCAAATCCAATGACCATCTCTGGTGGTAGCGTGGGTGCCGAAAAAGTACATATCACGTTTGCAAGTCCGGGAGCCAGCATAACAAAAACAACCGGTGATCATTATGAAGCCCGGGCTACCACGCCGGGTATGGCAAAAATCATCGTGAACGCTGCGGGTAAGAATTTCGAATTCCCGATCCGTGTGAAGAACCTGCCTTTACCAGCTGGTTTCATCGGATCCAAAAAAGGTGGTTCCATTTCTTCTGCAGAATTCAAAGCAATCGGTGGTTTGATCGCCCGTCTTGAAGATTCTGATTTCGAAGCTCCTTTCAAAGTAGTAAGTTATAAGATTGGTGCGATAGGCGGTGGAATATCCGGATATTCTCAGGCTGATAACAACGGCAACAGATGGTCTGGAAATGCGGCGAATCTTGTGCAAAGAGCAACGCCCGGTACCCAGGTCTTCTTTGATGAGATTCGGGTAGTCGGACCGGATGGCAAACAGCGTGAAATTACACCCATGGTATTCAGTCTTAAATAAAAAATACTAGGTCCGCCACGTGAAGTGGCGAACCTGTTTTTAGTCATCGTACAGATAAATTTTAGAACATGAAGAAGCGATTTATCAGATTGTCCCTCCTCTCGGTAGTCATTGCAATGGCATTGGGTACTGTTCAGGCCCAGGCACCTGCGGCCCGGAAAAAAACGAAGAGGTCAACTGCAAAAAAGAAGACGAATACGAATAAGAATAGCGCAGCCAATACTGCTGTCGTACCGCCGAAGGATACCGTGAAACCGGTGCAGGAATTTATTGCGGATATCAAACTGGATACTCCGCGTAAGTCACTTCGTAACGATGCTTCTATCGAATTGCAGCTGGTGAAGGATCGTACCCCACTGGCATATGAGCATATCCGGGAAGACGACGCCGTATATCGCCAGCGTGTGTGGCGCGAAGTGGATGTGCATGAAAAAATGAACCTTCCTTTTGTTTATAAGGCTTCTGAAGATAATGGTAACCAGCGTTTCATCAGCATCCTCCTGAATCTGATTCATAGTGGTGATGTAACGGCCTTCGATGCCAATATTGATGATCGATTTACTACTCCGATGACTTTCCGCCAGATAGCAGAAAGTATGGTTGGTAAGCCTCATACAATTCAGATACCTGATATGACTCAGGACCCTGACGGATCAAAAGGACTTACCAAGGACACTACAATCCAGGAAGATTTCAATCCTGACCAGGTGGAGAGATATGAAATCAAGGAAGAGTGGGTGTTCGATAAAGAATCTTCCAGAATGTACGTGCGTATCCTGGGTATTGCACCCGAAAAAACAATCCTCAATGCAGACGGATCTTTCCGTGCAGTATTGCCAATATTCTGGGTTTATTATCCGGATCTGAGGACTTTCCTTGCAAAGTATGAGGCGTATAATGGTAAAAACTATGGCGCCCGTATGAGTTGGGAAGAGCTGTTTGAAAGCCGAATGTTCTCCAGCAGGGTTGTCAAATCAACGATTGATAATCCCGGCGATAATTTTATCAGCGCTTATATCAAAGATCCGATACTGGGTCTCCTGGAAGGTGATGATATCAAAGAGAAAATATTTAACTACGAACAGGATCTATGGTCTTATTAAGTTAAAAGAAAAAAGCGGAACGCTTAACGCAGAATATAATAAAAGAGCCATCTTGCTTTATGCAGGATGGCTCTTTTATTTTTATCCTTTTATAAAAAAGATTTAACTGCTTATTCACATCTTCGAATCCCTGATTAACCTCCACTTTAAGTCGATATATTCCTTGTTTCCTGAAATTATTCCCAAAACTGGAAATCTCGTAGTTTTACTATGCATCTCTAACATTTTGAAACATAAACTGTTGATAAATTATTTTCAAAATACTCTCAGCGGATCTTGTTTAATAGAATTGTTTTATTATTTTTACAACGGTTTTTCATAGGATATTGGATTTTAAAAACGGGGCTGAATTTCCATTCTGGCCCCTTTTTTTTTGATACATATCAACTTATGAAAACTCCGGTCCCGTCTGTATTTCCCTTTCCTGTTTTGAAAAATATTCCCGAATCAGTTTTGTTTTTGAGGCGCCTACAATAGCATTCAGTTCGTCATCTGTGGCGGCCCTGACTTTTTTAACAGAATGAAATGTTTTTAGCAATCTGTCAGCAGATTGTTTTCCAATTCCTTTTATATTTTCCAGTTCATTTTTAAATGTTCCGCTGCTTCGTTTGTTTCTGTGAAAACTAATTCCGAACCTGTGCACTTCATCACGGATTTTTCTGATAAGTCTCAGACTCATACTATCATAAGGCAGCTTTATCGATTGCTGGTCGCCCGGAAAAAAAATTTCCTCTTCATTTTTGGCAAGACCAACAAGTGTTAAACTGCCATGTAATTCGAGTTCCAAAATGCTCTCCATAGCAGCACTCAGCTGGCCTTTTCCGCCGTCAATAATCACGAGTTGGGGAAGTGACTGATTTTCATCCAGCAACCTTTTATATCGTCTGTAAACGACTTCTTTCATGGTTGCAAAGTCATTGATACCTTCTACCGTCTTGACGTTAAAATGGCGGTAATCTTTTTTGCTTTCAACGCCATCGCGAAAACAAACCATCGCCGAAACGGGATAGCTGCCATGGAAATTCGAATTATCAAAGCACTCGATATGTGTTGGTAATTCCGAAAGCTGCAGATCTTCCTGTATTTGCGTCAGGACTTCCAGTCTCTCTTCCGGCGTTTTCTTTTGAAGGTGAAGCATTTTTTTCTTTTCCGCTTCCTCACGGTAATAGTTCACATTTTTCTCAGACAGCTCGAGTAATTTCTTTTTATCGCCACCCCTGGGTACTGTAATAACAATACCTTCCTGAGGAAATTCGATGGTAAATGGCAGAATTATTTCAGTGGCGCCGCTGTTGAACCGGTCGCGCAGCTGAGCAATCGTAAAAGCCATAATTTCTTCGTCGGGTTCTTCCAGTTGTGTTTTTGCCTCTGTTGTATGCGTTTGCACAATGGTTCCGTTTTCGACCATCAGGTAATTGATATATGCAACTGATTCATTACGAAACATCGAAAACACATCCGCCCGTTCGATATGTTCATTTACGATCACTGACTTTGATCGATATGTTTCAAGATGTTCAATCTTCTTTTTTAATATCTCGGCTTTTTCAAAAGCCATGGCTCCCGCCGCATCTTTCATCTCCTGTCTGAACCCGCTGATTACAGGACCCAGATTTCCCTTCAGGATATTTTTTAATTTTTTTAACCCCTCAGCATAATCATCCGGTGTCTGCAATCCTTCGCAGGGTCCTTTACAATTGCCCAGATGGTATTCCAGACAAACCTTAAATTTTTTTTTCGCAATATTAGCCGGTGTCAGATTCAGTTTGCAGGTGCGTAATTGCACATTTGCTTTTATAAAATCGATGAGCTCACGGACGCGGGCAACCGAAGTGAAAGGTCCCAGATATTCCGATCCGTCATTTATTTTCCTGCGGGTGAGAAATACACGTGGGAAATTTTCTTTTTTGATTACGATAAACGGGTAAGATTTGTCGTCTTTCAGATTAATATTGAACCTTGGCTGGTATTGTTTGATTAAAGAATTCTCCAGTAAGAAAGCATCCTGCTCTGAGTTTACAATCGTGAATTCGATGTTATGAATGCGCCTGACCAGCTCATAGGTTTTATAATTTGACAACGTTTTATTAAAATAAGAACTGACACGTTTGCGCAGGTTTTTGGCCTTGCCTACATATAATAATTCTTTCTTTGAATCGAAGTATTTATAAATACCCGGTTCTGTTGGAATATTGACCGCTATAAGTTGAAATGCTTCCTGATCCATGTCTTATTCTCTGCTGTCCCAAACGACAATGGTCTGATTCATTGTTTCGGGACCTTTATTGGGTTGCCGGATATGAAGTATGCTGAAATTCCTGCCTGCTTTCCAGGACATTTTACTAATTAAAGAACTGTCTTTACTCCTTACAATGGATTCCATATATATGGAATTCAATCTGTCATAGCCTGATCCGGGAGAAAGCAGAACATCTACTCTTTTTAGACCGTTGCCGGTATCTTTTGTTGAGTAAGTAAAGCTGACCAGATTTGTTGATCTGTCTACAAATGAATTCTCTTCGAATTTATTTTCAAAACGGGCACTGTCCAGGTCTGGCAGCAGAAATTCTTTCGCAAGCTGGTCAAAAGTGGCCGTAGTGATGATTCCTGAATCTGTTTTACCATTGCCTACCTGGTATTTCATGATACGAAGAGGAAAAGAATCGATCCCTGCTATTTCTGCCTTGAGATAATATGCCACCGGCAGGTAATTTTTTTTTGCAGTGTCTGTTTTTGTAATTGCTGATTCCGTGGTTTCAGATTGTTTCGAGTGACAGGCACAGATCGGCAATATGACTGAAAGCAGAATAACGAATCGCTTCATCCGATAAAATTAATACATGGGAGGAATACTACCAGATAGATTTCGAAATGCCGATACGGATTCCGTAATTCAGCATATTTTCCTGTAGTGGATAGCTGTTCTTATACGTAGAGAAAATCTGGTATCTCACCTGGGGACCGATTTCCCAACGGATTTTACCGACACCGTAGGAAACATATGCTTCGGCACCTGCAATCAGATTCCATCTCCTGAATGCCTCCGCATCTTTGGTGTAGCTGCTGAAATCGTTTGAAAGCACATAGGCATCCGTATTCAGCAGGTAACTGGGTTGCAGTGTGGCACCCAGATGGATCTGGAATTTGCCCTTAGAGACCACTTTCATATCAACACCGAGGGGTATGGAAAGCTGATAATACTTGTTTTGATAACGATCGGGATTTTTATTAATTGAACTGCGACCGTTTGACATGCTGATCAGAGAATCCGCGACATATCCGAAATAAGAACTTAGAGTAGGCGAGGTCTGGCCCTGGCTCGAATTATATGTGTTAATATAATATCGGCTGAAACTGAACTCCAGACCGGCTTTCAGAGAAATGTTTTTTGAAACCCGATATAAGATATTTCCGCCAATATTATATCCAAGTACCGGCGTGTTATCGACAAATCCATTCACATTCGCAATATGTACAACCATGATCGGCGCCGTTGGAAGAGCCTGGGCCATGGTTCGGTAATTAATACCGTTTAAATAACGAGTATTGAGCGTCGGGGTTACATAAACTTCCCAGCTGTACCGGTCGCTATGGCTATGGGAAATCGGGGTGACTGGTTTGCCAGCAATCATTTCTGAGGCAATGACATTGGGAGCCGGATTATTTAAGACGGATTGCATGCTTTCCATCAAATCATTCGTAGATATGGTTGCTTCAGATTTCCTTGAAACAGATTGATCCGCCGGTTGAATCGTTTTTACATGAGATGTATTTTTTTCGATCCAGGATTCCTGTATTTCCGGGGCTGATTTTTCAGAAGCAATGACGGGACGCAGTAAAAAAGAGGTGGATGCGGACTGGTTTTCATCTGAACCATGACGATCAGCAGAATTATTCGGAGATTTCACATCCAAACTACCGGGTGAAAAATCGGGGAGCTCTGTATTGACAACAGGTTTTGCCGTTGCAATCATTTTCCCAGTGACAGATTTGGAAGGTGTATTATGAGCCGGTGAAATCAACTGAGTACCTGCAAGAAAAAGAATACTGCCGATCAGGAAACTCATTCCGATAACAAATCTTCTTTTTCGCGTATGAATGGAACTATGTACTTCGTTCCAAACTTTGTCTGAAGGGTACATTTTGAACTGATCGGCTTTTTCTTTGAGTTGCCGTTCAAATTCATCATTATATAGATTGCGCTCCTTCATTCCTGGACGTTGTTTTGGTCGGGTCAGCCAATCAATGGATGGCTGTTAGTCGGTCGTTTTTTTCCTTCGTTGCCGGTATCAGGTTTCTTCTGATCAAAATCTCTTCCAGCATTTGCCTGGCCCGGGTATATTGCGATCTGCTTGTGCTCTCTTCTATATCCAGCATTTCAGCTATTTCTTTATGTGCATATCCTTCTATCGCATACAGATTCAAAACCGTTCTGTAACCAACCGGAAGCACACGTATGCACTCTACAATTTGTTTTGCCTGGACCATCGAAGGAATATTTTCTTCTCTGATCTGTATTGAACTGGCCTGTATGATATCCACACTCTCGTTAAAGCGTTTATTTTTTTTCAGGTGATTGATACAGGTATGAACAATGATGCGTCGGATCCAGCCTTCAAAAGCCCCTTTATTTTGGAATGTATGCATCTGAAGAAAAACTTTTATAAAACTTTCCTGAAGCATATCCTCGGCATCTTCGCGGTTATGTGCAAACCTGTAACATACTGCCAGCATTTTAGGACTGTACCTGTTGTACAATTCCTTTTGCGCGGCAGCGTGATTTTTCAAACAACCTTGTAAAATGGCTTCTTCGGTCATATTAAACCTCGTTGCCCTGTAATTTAGACAATTTTAAGAAGTTAAAGCTGCATGCTTCAGGTTTGGACGGGTGATTTTAATCAAATAAAAGATTACCCGTCATTTCCGGAGGAACTTCATAACCCATCATTTTAAGCAGGGTAGGGGCGATGTCTCCGAGTTTGCCCGGATGAACTTTTCCATGCCATTGATTATCAATTATAAAATAAGGAACGAGGTTCAGAGAGTGTGCTGTATTGGGTGTTCCGTCGGCATTGATCATAAAATCAGCATTACCATGATCGGCGGTAAGAAAAACGATATAGTCATTGGAAAGGGCGGCTGTTACTACCCGTTCGACACATTGATCAACGGTTTCAACGGCTTTGATGACAGCTTCGAATTTTCCGGTATGCCCAACCATATCGGCATTTGCAAAATTCAGGCAAATGAAATTGGCCGTTTTATGATTAATCTCAGGAATGATTGCATCTGTAATTCCCTTTGCACTCATTTCGGGTTGAAGGTCGTAGGTTGCTACTTTAGGGGAAGGGATCATGATTCTTTTCTCTCCTTCGAAAGGAACTTCTCTTCCGCCACTGAAAAAGAAAGTAACGTGCGGATATTTTTCAGTTTCGGCAATCCGTATCTGTGTAAGCATATTTTTCGCCGCCACTTCGCCCAGTGTCATTTTCAAATCATCATTTTCAAACATCACGTGCACATCTTTGAAGTGATGATCATATTCTGTCATAGTGGTATAATCCAGCGAAAGTTTTTTCATTCCCTGTTCAGGAAAATCTTCCTGGGTTAATACTTCTGTAATTTCTCTGCAACGGTCTGTCCGGAAATTAAAACAGATCACGATGTCTCCACTGGTTATTGTTGCCAGCGCGTTGCCATGGGAATCCAGCACCACACTGGGTTTTATGAATTCATCAGAGATATCCTGCGCGTAACTTTTTTCAATGATCTGCAAAGCACTGCTTCCGCTTCCTCCTTTTCCATCTACCAGTGCTTCATAGGCAAGCTTTACGCGCTCCCATCGCTTGTCGCGGTCCATGGCGTAATATCGGCCAGAGACAGAAGCAATTTTACCGATACCAGTTGCGTCCAGATGATCCTGCAAATTCTTTATGAATCGTATACCGCTTTTTGGATCCGTATCGCGACCATCCGTAAACGCATGTATGTACACGTTTGAAACAGATTCAGATTTACAGCAATCAACGATTGTTTGGAGGTGATTGATATGTGAATGAACGCCACCATCGCTGACAAGGCCGATCAGATGCAACTTTTTGTTTTCAGTTTTTGCTTTACGAAGAGCTCGCAGTAATACGGGGTTTTTTGCAAAAGATCCATCGCGTATGGCCACATTGATTCTTTGGAGTTCCTGATATACCACGCGACCTGCCCCGATGTTCAGGTGACCCACTTCTGAATTTCCCATTTGTCCGTCCGGGAGCCCAACAGCTTCACCACAGGTCACAAGAGTGCTGTGGGGATATTTTGAATAAAGGGAACTTACAAACGGTGTTTTTGCATGTTGTATGGCATCCGCATTCTGTATTTTTCCCAGCCCCCATCCGTCCATGATGATGAGTATTGACGATTTTTTAGCCATTTTCTTATAAAGTGATTGGTATAATGCCTTCAAAGTTAGCGCATATGAGCTGTTTTAAGGCTTTTTAAGACCCTGCTTTTAGTTTGGCATATTTTTAGCTTTCTCAGGGTGTAAACAATTTCTTATGAAAAGGCTAACGGGATGGGTTCTGGCTGTTATGGCGATCATCCTGGTATCATACCGGAGTTTTGATAATATGGATGTGGTAGTCACCGCAATCCGTTCCGGCAATGTGACACAATTATCCCCTTTCTTTGATGTACGCGTAGATATAACGCTTCCGGATAAATCCGACACTTATAGCAAAACGCAGGCTGAAATGGTAATCAGCGATTTCTTTAATACCAACGTAGTTCAGAATTTCAAGATTACCCAGCAGGGTGAAAGCGGTGGGACGGTTTATTGTGCCGGTATCCTTCAAACCCGGTCTGGAAACTACAGGACGACACTGTTCTTCAGACAGAAAGGAGATAAGCATTTTCTGCAGGAGATCAGGTTTCAGAATATTGAGTACGCAGGACGCTGAACAGCTCACAATTTTAAAGTAGTCTTCCTTTCTTTTCGTTTTTACATCGTGGTTTTGTGGGCACATTATTTATTTCCCAATCTTTCTTTCAATTAAACCGCCACCTGTTTTTCTTTCGGTGATCATATATTATTTTCTTACTTACATTTATTGCTAAGTTTGTTCCAAATTAATTTGATTTGAATAAGCCGGTAGAAAATTTTGAAGAACGTTTGCAGACTCTGATTCAGGCTTCTTTAGCCGAAGATCTCGGAGAAGGGGATCATTCATCGCTCGCGGTCATCCCTGCCGATGCGAGAGGTAAAGCAGTCCTGAAAATCAAACAGGATGGAATTCTTGCAGGTGTAGAGGTAGCTGAGAAAATATTCAGGTACAGCGAACCGGGTGTAACTTTTCAAGTCCTGAAAAAAGATGGTGAAGTAATGAAATCCGGTGACGTTGCTTTTACTGTCGAAACATCCGTTCATACAATACTTATTTGCGAAAGACTCGTATTAAACTGCATGCAAAGAATGAGTGGTATTGCAACACTCACGCGTGAGTATGCAGAAAAAATTAAAGATTTTTCTTCCAGGATACTGGATACAAGAAAAACAACACCCGGGTTCAGATTACTTGAGAAAGAGGCTGTGCGGATAGGAGGTGGGATGAATCACCGTTTCGGACTATTCGATATGATGATGTTAAAAGATAATCATATTGATTATTGCGGAGGTATCACAAAGGCGTTGAACAGAGCATTTGATTACGCACAAAAATATAAACCTGCTCTCAGAATAGAAGTGGAAGCAAGAACTTTGGAAGACGTTCGTGAGGTATTGGCCTGTGGCAAAGCGGACCGGATCCTATTGGATAATTTCGATCCGGCACTGTTGGCAAAAGCACTGTCAATTATTGAGAAAAAAATTGAAACAGAAGCAAGTGGTGGTATAAATCTGCAGAATATCCGTGAGTATGCTGCTACCGGTGTTGATTTTATAAGTATCGGTGCCCTGATTCATCAGGCGCGGAGTCTGGATTTGAGTTTGAAAGCGATTCATTAAGCTGAACGCTGAGTCAGATCGGTGTGGCCTGAAACAGAAAAAGCATTTATACATTCGGTTTTCAATTCATTACAAACGACAATACATTGGCAAAGAAAAATATTCCTGACAATAATGGGTTTGTTTTTAGTACCAATCCGGATTTTAATTTTCAAACAGGTGGAAACGGTTCTTCGGAAACACCCCCACCCGGCAAACAACGCCTGCGCATCATTTTGGATACCCGGCACAGGGGAGGTAAAACCGTCACTGCCATTACGGGTTTTGTGGGGAAGGAAGAGGATCTCGAAATTCTTGGAAAAAAACTCAAGCAATATTGCGGCACAGGCGGCGCAGTAAAAGATGGACAGATTCTTATACAGGGAGATCAAACAACTAAAGTGCGGACCTTTTTAATGAAAGAAGGGTATAAAGCCTGAAGCGAAACGTTTAAAAATCAACTCCCATCGCAAACTGCCAGGTCGGGGAATTGCCAAAGAATGTATTCATCTGCCACCCAACATCAAGACGCAGAAAATATCCAAGCAGGGTGCTTCTGGCTCCAAATCCATAGCCGCCGGCAAAGGGACCGAGGCCACCGGCTTTAATGGTCACATCCACCGGAATGGATGGGTCATCGTTCAGGAAATGAACCTGAGGTCGTTCGATATTTTTTACTGACCCGGCCCAGGCCGTACCAAAATCGAAGAACTGGATAAGCTGGAAATTGCGAATAAAGGCATTATTGATGGGCTTATTCATTAATGTGGTGAATACCGGGAGACGCAGTTCACTGTTTATAACGACCGCGTTGTTTCCGTTCGCCACGTTTTGGTTGTATCCCCTTAGGTTTACGGCCAGAGTCTGATAGGCATAATTTTGGGTTATATCAGGCTGGGGATACAGGTTAGCTTTTGGAAACATCCAACCATCCTGGCCCCCCAGATAGTAAATCATTTTCTGATTACCCCAGGAGAAATCTCCGGCGACCCGAACAGCCCAGATGAAATTCCGATAAATGGGATAATAATTGCGGGCATCAAATCCAAAGTTAAACATCTTTCTTCCTTCTCCGCCGGGCTGGTTATACGTCGGCTGGGGTTGATTGATCTGGTAATTGAAATCAATATAAAATTTATAGCGCAGACCATTCATAATATTGATCGTCTTGACAATCGTATTGTCAAACACGTATTCTAAATGGTTGACCAGGAAAACCTGCTTATCTACATAATCAGATTTCAAAGCCAGTGTATCAAATAGCGGCACGCCGGTATAAGCGCTGGTACCGGCGGGGCGAAGGCCTATTTTATCTGTCCGGACGCCCACACTATAACGCAGACTCTTGATCTTATCAAATGGATACCTTATGATAGCTTCAAACAGATTCGTATATAATTTCGAGTCAACAAATGAATAGGTATTCGAACCGTTGTCTATTAAAGGATAGGTACCTACATCCGTCTGTCGGAAATAAACCAGCGACAGATCAGTACGCTTTTTTAAATAATCTACCCGGGCGTACCATTGTCCGCCACCATCAAAAAAGGATCCTCCTGCCGGTACAAATGTTGTGATATTGGTACCCCCGGTTCCAAACCCTACGCCTGTACCGCTGCTGCCACCAAATAAGGGTAAACGAAGAGCACCCGAAAACCGGATATCTTCGAACAAATCCACCACTGTTGCTTTGAACATGGCATTAAAGGGCTCATTACCTCCCAGCATAATAGGCAGAGAACCCGTAAACGGCTGATACTGGGTCACAAGCACATCATTATTAAACCCTGCGGTAAAAGCCTGTGCGCTGAACAGCAGACGGTAATCGCCCAGTTTTGCTTCTTTAAGAACAACATCCGTGGGCTCCTGTGGCGGAGCCTGAAGAATTAATTTCTGATTTAATACAGTATCCAGTTTATCCTTGTCAAATTCACTTTCAAAAATATCGGTCTGTACTTTTACTGTATCAATTTTCTTTTTTGTCTGGTATTGTAATGCCTGACCATTCGCAATCTGATTTGCTGCAATGGTTTCTTTACGATACTCAGTCAGTTTCGGATTTATGTTTCTTTTTTTGAGAGCAGATTCATCTACTTTTAATTTGTACAGGAACTTGAGATCACCCTCCTGTCTTACTTCACTTACCTGTCCAGTTTCACCGGCAATCTTTGTTTCGGTCAGTCCGGACTGGTAGTTAGTTAAGGCAAAAACATAGGCCGAATCCCGGGTAATGGAGAAAGTATAAACAGAGTCCGGTTCTGTTTCATTATTTGCACGGAGGACTGAATCTAATTCTGTCCGATCCGGATTATGCAATATGACTTCTCCAACTCTGTAAACCGTGTCGAGACCGGCTCTTCTCGTTGAGAAAAAACCTGCATACCGGTTGCTGATTCCGTTTTCATCCGAAATAAACGTAAAATGGAAATTGTTATACTGGGTTGGATAGCGCGCACTGCCATATTTCAGGTCTGTTAGCTGGGATATCTGTTTGAATTCACTTTTATTCCAGTTATCTACAAGAAAAACATTGTAGCGGTTATTAGACGGCAAAACGGTATCCCCGCTCGGTGCGGTGCCCGAGGGTCTGTTGGAGGAATAAATGATACCCGTTTTATTGGGAAAAGTTATAAAACTGGCATCAAGATCATCGTAAATATCATTTGTTATCTGGGTAGTTTCTGCTGTGCCCAGGTTATATTCAAAAATATCAGATTGACCATTTTTAACCGCGCTCAGGATTAGGGTATTGTTGTCCAGCATATATTTCATATCCTGTACCTGATCAAAATCCAGATCAGTTACGGTTCGTTTGATTTTTGATACTACATCATACACAAACAGGTGAATCTTACCCTCCTTATAATAGATAATGGCCAGCCGGGTACCTTGCGGATCCCAGCAGATCAGTGGATAATGAGGCTGCAGGTTTTTGTCATTGCTTCTGACACCGTTTTTCAGTAGAACCTTGCGGTTCACAAAATTTTCGTGAAGTACAACACAGTATTGTCCGCGCACAAATTCAACCACCGCATAGGTCTGACTGCGTGGAACGGGGTTCGGTGTGAAATGAAAAAAATCGGTATTATCACTTACTTCTTCAACAACGGAGATAGTGCCCTTGGGAAAATTTCTTCTTCCACGGATGTCCTTTTGATAAAGTTCCTCCTCCTCCTGCATAAAATCCGCCAGCACTTCCTTGAATTTCTTTTTGCAGATACGCAGCGCAGCCGTATTGGTATTTCGGTAAACACGTGCGAGATATAAGAAATAGGTTACATTTTCTTTTTTATACCTGTTGGCAAAATAATACCAGAACGCGCGACCGGCGAGATCCGGTTTTTCAAATGCCAGGTTGTAAAAATTTGAATATCGTCCTGAAAGCATGGCGGACTTCAACTGATCATCCAGTTCAGTGTTCCAGGGTTCCGCTATGTAGTTAATATATCCGTCGATCATCCATGCGGGTAAATCGAGCAGGGTTTGATTGGCCGCAAATTCACCCAGATCGTCCCCAAATAAAATGTTTTCAACAAGTACCCGTGCGATTCCCTGACGGATCTGGATACGCAATTTATTGTGATCGTCGGTATAATAAACGATCATTTTGTTATTTACGAGTTTTGTAGTGCCACCGGTGGATTGCCAGTCGATATCGAGCCCAATGTTGGACTGTTCCATTTCGTTAAAGCTATTGTACAGTACAATGTTGGTTCTGCGCTGCATTCCATATTCGACCTGTTGCTCAATGCTGGTCAATTCTTTCTCGGCTACCTGGCAAACATATTTGGCCAGCGGTTGTCCATTTTGATTAAAATATGTATTGAAATTGGGTGTTTGGTAAAACTTCCACTTCATGTTTTTGAACTGGAGCCGGTTCTTGCCAAATTCAGTGGTACCAATCTGGGCTGAAACCTGAAAAAGAAAAAAAAACAGGGCGGACGTTATTAAAAAAAATTCTTTCAACTTCAACTTATGCGGATCTTGCATACCTTATTTGGAATTATAGAAATAACCGGTTCAAGTTAAGACAATCCCTAAAACCGGGGAAATAGATTTAAAAAAGAAAAGTCCGAATGCTCACTGTAAAACGATTTATATTCAACCCCATCCAAGAGAATACATACGTGGTTTACAATGGAAAAGATGCCTGCGCGGTGGTTGATCCCGGATGTTATTTTCCGGAAGAAAAGCAAAGCCTGAGCCACTGGTTTAAAGAACATCACCTGCATCCCAATCTTTTGTTAAATACCCATTGCCATCTGGATCATGTTTTTGGCAATAAATGGGTAGCGGAGCACTATAATCTGATACTACAGATGGGGGAAAAAGAACTATGGACCTTTAAATTCGCGCCGGAATCAGGCGTTCGTTGGGGGATGCCATTTGAAAATTATTCTGGCGAGATTATTTTTTTAAAGGAGGGAGACACGATACTGATGGGAGAAGACGTCCTGGAAGTATTTTTCACTCCGGGCCATTCCGTAGGCCATATCGTATTTTATGACCGCAAACAGGGTTTCCTGATTGGTGGGGATGTTTTATTCAGATTGGGGATCGGCAGAACCGATATTCCTGGCGGTGATACGGAGGTCTTATTAGATAGTATCCGCAAAAAACTATTTACACTTCCGGATGATGTCATCGTATATCCGGGTCACGGAGAACCGACTACAATCGGTTACGAAAAAGCGAATAATCCATTTTTAAGCTCATAGCGTAATGCTTAACGCGCAAAGCAAGATCCAACCGCTAACCGGCAATCGCAAACCGCTACCGTCCGTCAACGCAGATTATTCCGATACCAGTCGACAGCTATTTTCAAACCCTCGGAGAAATTAAAAACAGGTGAATATCCTAAAAATAATCTGGCTTTTTCAATAGATGCCAGTGAATGGGGTATATCTCCGTCGCGGTTAGGACCATATATCACTTTTATATCAGCAACAGATGAATCGGATACGGAAAGGTATTTTTTTAGGAATAAGACTAGCTGGTTCAGAGTGGTTTGCTCTCCGTAAGCTATATTATAAACCGTATTGAGAGCTTCCTGATTTTTGTTGAAGAGGGCCAGGATATTAGCCTGGACCACATTTTCGATGAAAGTAAAATCTCTTGAATGGTTGCCGTCGCCATTTATTACCGGGGACTGATTGTTCAGCAACTGACTTGTAAATTTTGGTATAACAGCGGCGTATGCTCCATTGGGATCCTGCCTTTGCCCGAATACATTAAAATATCGGAGCCCGATTAATTCCATTTTATAAGTAGCAGCAAAAACATTTGCGTACAGTTCGTTCACATATTTAGTCACTGCATAAGGAGAAAGCGGATTTCCGATTTTTTCTTCCACTTTAGGAAGATCCCTGCTATCACCATAAGTTGACGATGAAGCTGCATATACCATACGTTTCACACCGCTTTCCTTTACGGCGACCAGCATATTTAGAAACCCGGAAATATTCACTTCATTGGTTGTGACGGGGTCTATGATTGATCTGGGCACCGAACCTAATGCAGCCTGATGAAGAACAAAATCCATGTCTGTTACGGCAGCCTGACAGGTTTTGAGATTCCTGATATCTCCATTAATAAATTCGAACGAGGAATGGGTAGAAAACGGTTGTATATTTTTCAGATGCCCGGTACTCAGATTGTCGAGTACCCTGACCCTGCCAGCCTGATGCCTGATCAGATATTCAGCCAGATTTGAGCCAATAAACCCGGCTCCGCCTGTTATCAGGAAAGAGTATTTGCTCAAATCAACGATATGGTAGGGATGTTGATACATGATCAGAGACGGGCGTCAAAATTTTCACCGGTTAAAACGCCTTTAACGTCATATATAACGGAGTTTTTATTTACGAGTTCGCGGATTTTTAGTTTATTAAACTCATCATGGGCTACAGCTAAAATTACGGCATCGTATTTTATGGAACCGTCGCTCAGAATATCCGTGGTTACGATTCCATACTCATGTTTAACCCGGGCTGGTTCGGCCCAGGGGTCACAGATACTTACATTCGCCTGGTAGCTCTGCAGTTCGTGCACAATATCAATCACCCGTGTGTTGCGCACATCAGTGCAATTCTCCTTAAACGTAAAACCCAATATCAGAATACTGGAATTTTTAATGGGAATTTCTTTTTTTATCATCAGTTTAATGGTTTCGCTGGCCACATAGGCGCCCATGCTATCGTTCAGTCTCCTTCCAGCCAGGATAATTTCAGCATGATAGCCGGCTTCTTTTGCTTTTTGGGCGAGATAATATGGATCCACACCGATGCAATGGCCGCCCACCAGGCCTGGTTTGAATTTCAGGAAATTCCATTTTGTTCCGGCCGCTTCCAGGACAGCCGTGGTATCAATACCTAACAAATTGAATATCTTGGCCAGTTCATTTACAAATGCAATATTGATATCTCTTTGGGAGTTTTCAATCACTTTCGCTGCCTCTGCCACTTTTATAGATGGTGCCAGATGGGTTCCGGCTACAATGATTGTGCTATAAAGGGCATCCACTTTTTTGGCAACGTCCGGTGTTGAACCGGAAGTGATTTTCAGAATTTTGGAAACGGTATGTAATTTATCTCCCGGATTAATCCGTTCCGGAGAATAACCGCAGAAGAAATCAATATTAAATTTCAGCCCGCTGATTTTTTCCAGGATCGGGGCACATTCTTCCTCGGTAACACCCGGATAAACAGTGGATTCGTATATGACAATATCACCTTTCTTCAGAACGCTCCCAACAGTTTCGCTTGCTTTATAAATGGGACCAAGATCAGGATTATTATGTTTATCTGTTGGTGTTGGTACTGTTACGATATAATGATTGCATGAAACTATATCTGCAATGGAATCAGAACAATAGAGACCTTTTGATCCGGGTGTTTCTGTTAAGACTTTTTTCAAATCAGCGTCTTCGATCTCCAGCGTGTGGTCCTCTCCGCTCATTAATTCTTTTACCCGGTTCTTGTTTATGTCAAAACCAACGACTGTATACTTTTTTGCAAATTCAACTGCGAGGGGCAAGCCGACGTAGCCCAGCCCGATCACGGCGATCCGGTAATTTATTTCCATACTTTAATATTAGGTGGCGCTAACCTAAAAGGCAACGTCGTTTTGAAATGAACGACCCCCTTTCAATAACCCGCAAAAGTATGGATTCCGGAACTAAATAGGTAAACCAGTGCGCCTTCAAAATAATGGAGACGAAGCAGCTTAACAGTGGGAATACTTTATCGTATCAGCAACGTCGATCCCGTCTTATTTATCTTCTTTCCTGAAGTATTGGTATAACTGAGCATCCACAAATAACTGCCGGTAGGCTGCATCTGGCCTTTTAATCTGCCATCCCATTTGTTTGCGTCACCCCGGGATTGAAATATAACCTGTCCAAAACGGTTAAATACACGAAAGTCAACATCGGAAACGTCTAAACCATTTAAAGGATAGAGATAATCGTTTAAACCATCGCCATTTGGTGTAAAGGCATTTGGAACGGCCACGGAGCAACTCTGCAGTTTGATAATTTGTGCGGTAGCCGTATCGTAGCATCCATTGTTGTTTCCTACAATAAGGCTTACGTTAAATATTTTTTCACCACGAACATTCGGAAACAAATGGCCAGCGGGATTTTTGTATTCACTGGTACTTCCATCATCAAAATTCCAAAACCACGATACAAGATCGCCGGAACTTGTATTTTGAAATGATATTAAATCCTGCGGACAACTGCCACCTTCCATATTAAATGAAGCGTGCAGCTGTGTCGAACCCGAATCTGATATAACTGCCGAGCCGCCGCCGAAATTTAGTGAGAAACCACTTTCTGTTTCGTTATAATGACTTATAAAAAGAAGATAATGATGACCTTCCAGAAGTACCGGCGGGCTGCTGAACGTCGTAACACTATCGGTCGGGAATGAGGCACATTTGATTTGTAAACTGCCTCCGCTTCTTGCGCCGGTTAATCCTGGTGTACCGGCCCAATTGGCCGAGACAATCAGACTCGACGTTGTATAAGCCTCGTCCGGGTCGTGGTCAGTCACATCATAGATCATCCAGTCATAATCGTCACCGGTATCAATGGGTGTGATTAGAAATCCCAGTGTTCCGCCCGTGAAACATGTAAATGAATACCAAAAGGGATTCGTATCCATGTATTCCATACTGTCTGCCGTGCAATTGGACAGACTCATGATATGTGTTCTGCCCATGGGAACGGTCACCTGTCTGAAAATTCCGGCTGCACATATCGGAAAGGCAGTTGAGGCGAGCTGACCTTTAACAGGGAATGGTTGGGACAGACAATCTGTGGATATAAAGAACATGATTGTCAGGACAGCGGTTTTCACATCGATACGAATTACAGTATTCTCATCGCAATCAACACGCCAAATCGATACCCATTCTGTGATTTTTCCATATTCGAAGATTTATCCCGTTATTTTTCGCTGGCGATTTCAATCAGAATCAATATGCATTTTTATCGCCTTTCACGGTATTATATATTGTTAGCCATATAATTTTTAGATCCAGCCAGATACTCCAGTTTTCCATATACCATATATCATGTTCGATACGGTTGCGAAGCTGATCTTCTCCTTTGATTTCACCCCGACAGCCGTTCACCTGGGCCCAACCCGTAATGCCTGGTTTAAGAAAATGGCGAATCATATATTCAGCCAAGGCCTTGGAGTACATATTAGTATGTACGAGCATATGGGGCCGTGGACCGATCACGGACATGTTGCCCAATAGTACATTTACGAACTGCGGTAATTCATCCAGGTTTGTTTTGCGGAAAAAACGGCCTAAAGGCGTGATTCGTGAATCGTTTTGAGTCACCTGTCTGGTATTGGCCTCATTATTTTTTGTCATGGTTCTCAGTTTGTAACAGGTAAACTGCACATTGTTTTTTCCGGACCTGACCTGTTTGAAAAAAATGTCCCCCCGGGAGGTTAGTTTGATCAGGATGGCCAGAATGGGTATTAGCCACGATAAAATAAAAACAATGACCAATAAGCTGAAAATGATATCGAACAATCTCTTTTTTGCGCTGTTGGCAAGATCTTCCAGGGGTTCAGGACGAAGAGAAAGAATGGGGAAATTATCCTGGTATTCTATATAAGTTTCCCTGTTAATGTATAGCTTAAAATCAGGAATGAACTTAAAACGTATGAGCGATTTTTCGGCTTCTTTGGCCATTTCATATATATGTACATTTTTTTCAGGTGAAATAGTTGAATATATTTCATGAATATTATGGCTGACTGCATAATTAATGCATTCATCGATGTTCCCGATTATGGGAAGCTCACTAAGTTCACTGATTTGTTCCGGATCCTCGAAATATCCATCTACACGGAATTGCCTGCGGGCAATCGTAAAACGTTCAGCAAATCTTTTCGCCACGTCATTGTAGCCGACAATGACAATTCTTTTGGAAACCTTATTTGACTTATTAAGAGAATAAAAAATACCGATCATAAAGATGCGCGTCAGCATCAAAAAAAAGAAGAATCCCGAAAAATTAATCAGGATGAAAAGTCGTGAATAAGGATAATGATATAGAAAAACAAAGATCAATATACAGGTTGCAAAAATTATAAATGCCTTAATGGTCTTTTTAATAAAATGGTAAACATTTGAATGAGAGTCTTCGGCATACAATCCGACTCCATATGCTGAAATCAGCCATACCATATTACCCACCAGAAATAACAGTCCGTAAGGACGGTCATTATCTGTTGGGACACCTTTAAAATTTAATATAAGCCAGATGTGTATTAGACACAATGCAACAAGGTCCGCACACACGAAAAGGAAACGAAACAGATTGATATATCGGCTGCTGTTCATGATTGTTCTGGAATAAATTTAGCGATCATCAATATTTAAATCTCCTTTCAAAAGCATGATATAAATGATAACCCACAGCAGCACCCGTTACATTTAATATGATATCATCCACATCGGCATAACCGACTTCGAAAATGTACTGCAGTGATTCGATGGCGAAGCTTAGGAGAAAACTAAAAATCAGGATGGCAGATAACTTGTAAATCCTGAATATGGAAATGAATATAAATGCAATGGGAACAAACAAAAGAATATTTCCAATCAGGTTGGAAAAATAATTGAATACACCGATATCGGAAATTCTCCTGAAATCCCGTAATACCTGGAAGGGTATCAGATTTTTTTCATGCTCGTAAGAATGCCTCCTTCTTCTGGCGAAAAATGTCAGATATGTGAGCGTTCCCAGGTATAATATCGTTAGAAAACCTTTGAGATCCTTCTTATCAAAAAATTTGATGTTTGAGAAATACATTTGAATAAATTTGGACTCATGGGAAATCAGGGTGTATCAACCACTTCCTTTGTGAGGTTTGGGTTGGGGAAGAACTTTACATTTTGCTGCGTTGGCGCCTGGCCATTATTTTTTCCATCCTTAGTTTGGTCCTTTTGACCATTGTAGGCGTGCTGGCTTATTCCCAGTATATTACAAACCTCCGAAATGCCTATGCCTATATCAGCTTTTCTAAGTGCGTATATAATTTGTTCTTCAGTATAATGCTTGATTCGTTTTTCGATTATTTTCACCTGCGTAAAATACCTTGGCAGGATATTGTCAATCATCAGGTATTCTTCAGCGAATTTCCTCGCATTTGTTTTTAAATCCCTGTAGGTTCCCTTAACTGAATTCAGAATGGCTTCCGTTAGCGAGTATTGATTTTCCGGCTCGATCAGGATTCCCATATTGTGTTCTTTTATCAGGGAGAATAAACTGGTTTTGGGCTCTGAAGTAACAAGCGCGAGACCGCTGACGGCAAGAATGTTGGTCAGTTTGGAGGGCATCAGCAGATCATTCACATTGGATTTTTGTAATACCAGGTGTAGGTCTGCTACGTTCAGAAATTGATTTAGTTTTTCCATGGGTTGGAGGGGCATGAAAATAACGTTATTGAGCTCCAGCTGATTGGCCAGTTCGATCAGTTTCTCCTTATAGGGTCCCGAACCACAGATAACAATCTTAATATCTGTATACCCGATGAGGTCTTTCGCTGAATAAATAAGTGTTTGCAATCCCTGTTTTTCGCCGATGGCACCGGAGTATAAAATAATTTTATCGGTTTTAGAAAAATTAAATTCATTTCGGAAATCCTCCTGATTGTGTATGGGATGAAAAGCATTAGTGTCGACCCAGTTGGGGAATAGAATAACTTCCCTGCCATACTTGAGCTTGATTTTTTCAATCATGGCATTGGAAATGGTACTCACAAAATCTGCTTTTTTAATAATATGTCTTTCGATGGCGAGCATCGCGTTAAAGATTCTCCTGCCTTTCAGCATGCCCAGTTCATATGCGGCGTCAATCTGCAGATCCTGAATGTGATAAATGAGTTTGGTTCCCCTCAGTCTTTTATACATCAACCCCAGAAGACCGATCTGAAAGGGCGGCGCAATGGAGATAACACAATCATATTTCTTTTTGAAAAGGATTATGGAAATCAGCCGCAGGAAAGCGCTGATAAAAAAAGTGAAATCGGAGAACACTCTTTTCTTCCCGACAGGAGTTTCGGGTACATAGTGAGGGCATCTGTAAATTTTAACATCAGCCGATCCGGTTTTTTTTTCGAGCTCTGTTTTATAGCGGAAAATCTTATTGATGTAAGGGAACTGCGTTTTCCAATATGGATAATAGGGAAACGTAGTAATCACGCCGCATTCGAATCCGTTTTTAGAGAGCCATTCAATCATCTCGCCATTAAACTTTCCGATGCCGGTGGGTTCAGGATAATAGTTGCTACTTAATACAAGAATTCTTTGATTTTGCATAACGTGGAATTAAGCAATTAAGAAATAAATGCGTTAAATATGGCAAGTATTATTTCAGTATAGCAAGCAGTATGATGGCAAAATAAAGCCCCGAAGAGCGGGTTCTGTGATTAGGGTAAGGAGCGTTGTAATCAAAGATGAAGGAGTACATGTAATTTACTGCAAATTCATATCCAACATTCCGAAACCATGATTCTCGGTTGAATATTTTTATTTTATATATTTTTTAAAATTTATTTGTCATGGTAATGCTATTGAGTATTGGCGCAGTTGTTTGCAATATTAAAATGATATCGTCTGAATTCGTTTATTATTTTTCTGTTAACAGGCGAACAGGTATTGTCTGCTCCTGTATAGTATTGAGATTAGAAATTTTCCATCTGTGTACACCACCGTGATAACTTTCATCGCAGTGATATAAATAATAATCTTTACCGATTTTTACAATTCCTGCAGTCAGCACATTGCCTGCCATTTGCGCAGGCGAAGCTGCAACATTTCCTCCAACATCCATTCCTGTGACTCCAAATACGCTTACTAATAACCCGTCACCGTAAACATGTTGCCACTTATTCGTTTGAGTTTGTTTCCAGAACTCTCCATGATAACCCCAAAATATATTGTTTTCTTCTACCAAAATGGGACCGCCGGGATACTGAACGGTATTACCCATATCGTAACGACCATCGGTCGGATAAGGTCCATCGTATTTCTGAAATGTTCCTTTAGCCGTTTTAAATACCCATGAATTATTTTTAATTGCGCCCAAATGCCATTCATTACTTGCATGGGTGAAATTCGGGGATCCACCTTCATAGGTAATATAATAGCCACTATCGGTGGGATTGAGTACGTACCCTTCCCAGCCGACCACACCAACTGTTACGGGATCATTCATGGTGACGTCAGGAGTTGCTTCCAAAATAACTTCTTCTGAATAAACCGGATTATTGTTGATATCAAAGCCAGTTAGTGCTTTTTGGTATATAGAAGTGGGGTTTCCTATACTTCGTGTTGAGATTCTGCGGAGGCTTCCATTTTTATTGATCAATGAATATTTAGGAGTTGTTACACCTGTATATCTTATTCCCGTATTTGTGAGTTCGACAATTTCATAAATATTAACAACATGATTCCATTGCATCGCATATGTTCTTCCGTTATCAAGTGTAACGGGTGATTTTAAACGGTTGAATTCATCATCGTAATCGTTTGTAATATTATACCTCCAGTTGTTTACAACCGTCCACGATTCATTATCGGGAGCAAGGGGCTTGGTATAATCCACTTTAAATTCCAGGTAATCGGCAAAAACTCGATTGGTAATATTGCCATCAATTCCTATGCACCGGGTATGAGGCAGAAACATCATATTATTTATAAAAATTCTTTTATCTGAGAAGTGTTGAATCCGGTAATTGTATGTATCCCCTACCCAGAAAGAACCATCCGGCTGGAAGGCTATATAAGATGAAGACCCAAATCTCGTTGTACTATCACGCTGATCGCTAAAGTAAAATTTATCATCTGCGACTACCGGGGATTTGGAATATCCTCCGTATTGACCAAATATCCAAAGGGATGAGCCATCTGACGTATTGAACGCTTTTAATCTGCTGGCTACGACCTCCCTCCACTATTGCCAGTTGAGAATTGTCCGGACTAATAGCCATGGCCAGCGGATTTTCCAGTCCCGAAATTTTAGTTCCTGATGACGAGATGGTTCCATCCGGACTGACGTGATATTTTGCAATGCTCTTGCCTGATCTAATCCATAAATTATTGTCATGGTCGGTCACTAAAGTTTCCGGTGAGGTATATTGTAAGTTTGATACTAAAGCGCCGGAAACTTTATTGAATACCTTTATCAGATTCAAGTCACGATGAGCAATAAACAAGAAGCTGGAAGACTTTTGGACGGCAAGGCCGGTAACAGTACCCTTGACATCATTCAATTGATCGATCACACTTTTGTACGGAGTATTCCAGACGGTTTTATAGGGACTTCCGGAAGAAAAGATATATTGATCGTTGGAAATGATTCTCGACGCAAAAACGAACCAAGTGGCGGCATTGGTTGAAAACGCATCAAAGCCTGCGTAGTATACATTTTTTCCATCATTATCTAAAAATAGAGTCCATTGTCCTGATCCTGCCGATGGAAGATTGATGGGTTCCCTGGTATTGGGTGAAGCAAGATTAAATCTACTTTGTGATGCGTGCTGTTCCGGGTAACCCGTGCAATAATAGGCGTATTTGTCACCAATTGTAATTCCGTTAATAGGCGAGTATGAAGTGTGAACTTGTGCGCCGGAGTTTGCTGTTGAAGTATTTCCAACAACACCTTCCCAGGTATATGTGACGTTATTTGAAAGAACTTTAATGAAATAATCACCAAAGCCTACAAATTTGCCTTCATCGTCTAGCGCATCCCAACTCGTATCATGCCCACCTTTGTTATATCTGATACCGCTCCACAGGGTTTTTATCAAAACACCGCTGGCTGTGTACACTCCGGCACTGGTCATCGCACTCTGCGCTAGGTTAAAATGAAAAATAATTAGTTTTGGTTTATAGTCCTGTTTCTTCAGGTTAATACCAAATACGATACTAGTTTGGTATACGCAGGGAGTAATGAGAAGTAGTAATATAATTTTCTTCATCATACATCATGATTTAAGTGCAAGGAAATTATTATTAGTAATCGGGCTATTTTCTAATGTATCCTTTAAAGTTTATTAACCAGTCAATCGTCTGGCGGGTTCCTTCCGTTCGACTGACTGGAAGATCACTGGTGATTTCATAAATCTCGTCGAGGGGGAGAATGTTGTCCGTGGTCATGTTTGATAATCTAAAACTGGATATGGGAAATCGGACAGAGAGTTTCGAGAGTATATCTCCGAAAATAGACGCGATTTTAATAACAGGGAATGGAATTTTCTTTATTTTTCTTTTACCAAATTCGAGTGAAATTTCATTTGCCCATTCAGATATTTGAACGGGTGGGTTGTCTCCTAAATACATCGTTTTGAAATTCGCGATGTCTGATAGAAGGATTTTCTCAATTTGAAATACGATATTCTCCACATAACCGTAAGTTTTTGAACATGTCCGACCAAAGTCAAAGTATCTCCCTTTATAAACGATATTAAAAAAATCAATATAGGGGACGCCAAACCAGGGTCCCCAGATGGATGTGGGTCTTATAATAACCCATTTAAAAACAGGTTCTGTTATTTTTTTTACGAGAAGTTCTCCTTTTACCTTGCTTTCTCCATAAAGAGTATGTGGCTTGTAGTCATCGTATGTTTTAGGAATATATCCGGGCCGGCAGACATACATTGAAGACGTAAATATTACTTTTTTTAACTTATTGAGTTTTTCGCATATCCTGATGATGTTTTCGGTTCCCTCGACGTTTGCACTGTAATATTCTTTGTTCCTGCCATTGAGATCAGTAACGGCGGCCAGGTGTATGATATAGTCAGGATTAAAACCCAGGATTTCTTTTTCCAGCCTAACTTGGTCGAGTATGTCATTCTCTCTCCAATAGACAGTAAGTTCGGGATTAACCGGTGGATGTTTGTCTAAATTCAAAACCTGGTATTGATTTACCAGATCTTTAATCAGGTTGGTACCGATGAATCCGGATCCTCCGGTTACTAAGACTTTATTCATATTATTTAGATAATGACCTGCTGATTTTTATTTCGTGGTGAATTCCGTCAGTTGTTTGTCTGTCTCTGACTGGTATTGCGGGAGTGCCTGTACAAATTTTACCTGCTGGCATGTCTTTGAAAACGCTGCTTCTTGCGCCGACTATCGTCCCTTCCCCAATATGAACCCCTGGCGCTATATATACGTCATTCGTCAGCCAGCATTCATTTTCAATAACAATTGGCTTGGAGAAAATATCAAAACTTATTGTTTGATAATGATGACCTCCTGTATTGAGGTAAACCCGATGTGCAATAGCAACGTTTGATCCAATTTGAATATCTCCCAGGCTATATAACACGCTGTCGTCTCCGATCCAGCTAAAATCTCCAATTCTTATTTTCCAGGGATAAGTTATTTTTACAGTAGATCTTATTTTGACATTTTTACCAATTTCTGCACCAAATAATTTTAAAAGGAAACTTCTCCAGTTGTAAAGGAATTGCGGCGACCATTGAAATAATGTGCCCTGGACCAGCCACCAAAGCTGAACCACGATTTTGGATCTTCCGCGAAATTCGGGAGGCACCGAAAACGAATTTAAATCCTGATACTTCATCTTCGTTTAGTCAGGTTTGGGTGAAAACACTTGAAAATGTGTAATTAGCTTAGGATTTCTGATAATAATTTTTTTGCCGCTGGGATTATAGAATATTCATAGGTAAAAAGACTGCGGGCTTTGGAGCCGATATTTTTTAGTTGATCTTTTTTTAGAGAGAATAATTTTTCCATTTGCAATTCCACGGATGTTTGAGTGTCCTCTGAAACAAAACCGCCGCCTCCTTCTTCTATTTCCCTCCATATATTAATCTGGTTGGTTATAATAACAGGCTTGCTGCAAGCCATTGCTTCTATTACGGCAATACCGAAATTCTCCTGATGGCTGGGCAGAATAAAAAAGCTTGAATGATAAAATGCACCCCACTTAGCGGATCCTTCCAGCATGCCAGTAAAATAAACAGTATCTCTGAGCGTTTTGGAAGCTGATACTTTATTTTGGATTTCATGTCCGTACGGTGTCTCCAATCCAGGACCTGCGATAACCAATCTGGGTATGGAGCCCGAGTCCTGTATCTTACTGGATAAACTCTCGTAAGCTTTTATGAGAATACCAAGTCCTTTTTTTGGGTGAATCCTGCTTAGAAATAAAATGTAAGGTGCCTTATCTGTCAATTGCGGACACTTTTTCAAAAATTCTTTTTGCATGTTTTCCGAAAAATCAGGTGGCTCCTTTACGCCCAATCCAACGATTAGCTCGCGTTTTGGTTTGTACGGTCTAAATGGTTGTGTTGCAAGGATACTTTCTTCTTTGCAGGTAAAAAGAATTCCATCTGCATTATTTATAACATGCTGTTCTATCAATTTCCAATAAATAGAATTTCTGATGGCCTTTAATTTCCTTCCTTTGGCTCTTTGAAAATACGGATCGAGCATGCCATGCGGCATAATAAAAAGGCGATTATATTTGTTGCCAGATGAACCTGCTTCCATTTCATTTTCCTTTCTAAGATGCTTCGCGATTGAACTAACCGCATAACTATGGTAAAGCCATAAACCATGAATAATGACTATGTCAAAGTCCGGCAAGTGCTCTCGTAGCCATGGCTTTAATTTTTTACTGTAACTCCATGGGCCTTTCCCGGGTCCGAGTGCATGCAGAGTGATTCCAGGTGGGACCTCGGTAAAATCATCTAAGCTCAATACTTCGTTTTGCACTCCTAATTCCGAAAGTCCGGTAATGATATTTAAGATTGCTTGGGACACGCCCCCTGCCTCAGGGTTCATTTTATGTGTCGCATGAAGTACTTTCAATTATGAGGAAAGTTTAAACATAAGTCATGTAGTTTCACCAACAATTTCCTTGTATATTAATTCGATCTCATCAAGCATTATTTGAGGGTCGAATCTCTTCGTATTTTCAATTCCCCTCGAAATAATATCGGCACGTTTTTCTGACGTAAAATTTAGAATTTCTTCAAGTACACCACCGGCATTCTTTGCCCATTTAATAATTTCATCCGGAAATTTGGGTTTAATGGGAATAAAAAACGCCGCCTGACCTGCAACTTCGTTCATAGGAGCTTCATTTGTTGTTATTACCGGACAGCCTGAAGCCATCGCTTCCGCGATGGGCCATCCGAAACCTTCTGCGATTGACGGGTAAAGCATTAGCTGGGCGCCGGAATAAGCAACTCTTACAAATTGGTCGTTCTTATCAGTTAAGAAATGTATACTGTCTTTAAATGGAGATTCGTAATGTCGACGCTTTAAATTAGTTTCAGGCGCTTCACCGATCAGTAATAATGGAAAAGTTTTATCACTCATTAATCTCCATTGATCATATATTTCAATTACACCCATTCTGTTTTTATAAAACTGATTTCCGCCAACATGGATAATAAATCCGTTATCCAGATATATACCAGCGTTTTTAGTAATCCATATTCTGGCGTCTATTGCACTCACATGATTAAACTTCTGATTCAAACCGTTATAGACCATTTCGGATTTTAATGGCTCGGCAATTAGGAATTGATGAAGATCATGTTTAGTTTTTTTTGATATTGAAATAAAGTATTTTCCCTGTAAATATCCTTTTCTTATGAAACGCTGATACGTTTTACCCGTCCAGCCTAATTTATTCTCCGGAATTTGATCCAGGGCGGACCGTTGTGCCAGAAAATCGTGACAATGAATCACATGCGGGAAATTTTTTACCATTGGTACCCATGGACCCAAAGCATGATCTGAAAAGACAAATAATGTATCTGGAGGAATATTTCTTAGCTTCTTTTTTATGCGGGAAGGGAAAACGATGTATTGATCAATATAGCCAAGCCATTTATGATATTTACCTTTGAATGGTAGTTTTGAAAAAAATGGCAGCGGGGACCAAAGATTGACTTGATGTCCTCTGGACCTCATTCCTTCTGCAAGAATTTTTGCGTATCTCGGCATGCTTTGATGGCCGATAAATTCGGGGTGTGCGAAAATAATAATGTTCATGTTCAGATAACCGCTGGCTCTTTGTATGATACCGGTCAGGGTTGGACTTTGGCGGGACTTCTTCTTACATTATTTCGTGATATTTCCTCAAGTATGTTCTTCCCGGACTTTAATGCAGCGATCACCAGCCCACCTCCCATAGTAAAAAAACCTAAAGATACCGGTTGACCAAGCTGGCCTTTTACTAAAAGCAATATTTCAAAACTTAATACCATCCAAGCCAGACTTTCATTAAGCTTTATTTTCCGATAGCACGCCGCGGTAATTTTTATGGATAGCCCGACCCTGATTAATATCGCAAAAAATCCTAACAGGGTCCCCATTTCTCCAATTAATCTGGGCCATTCTTCTTCAGCTATCAGGAAATTTACTCTTCCAGTCAGTAATTGACTCCCGGCATTCGTTCCCATACCCATGCCGTACCCGAAAAAAGGAAGATTGACAAAATTGGAGAACGAACCTGTCATGCTGCCTAAAAACCTGTTTCCCAATGTACCTTTAAGTCCACCTTCATATTCACTGGCATTTTCAAATCTTACAGAAAAAGCCTGGATCGCGGTACTGAAAACTGGCATTTTTGAAAGTAGTATTATGACCACGGTACTTGCCAGAATGGCAACCGCCAGCCTTCCCAAAAATTTCGGATTACTCATTAATGCCACACTTGCGAACACCAGTGATAAAACGACTTGAAAAAGTAACGTTCGACTGATTGATATGGGTATTGCTATAAACAGACAGATGCTGCTTGAAATTAAAAGAATCCGATTGATCCATTTTGGGTTGATCCAAAAATAGAATACAAAAGATGCTACGAGGCTGTAAAATAATGTGTTTCCATTTGTAAAAGAAAAAACGCCCGGTGGCCTGAAATACCCCAGGGCGCCACCATTGAAACCGGCGCCATTCAGGTCTCCCCCGACTCCCCTGTTAACCCAGGCGGACTGCGGACTATAAAACTGTAAAATGATCAAACATGTCATTGGTATGGAAATCGACAGAATCACTTTTCCGACTTTTATTACATCGTATTTATTGAAAACACGGCCGATAATGAAAATGACAGGAAAATGAAGAATAAAGACCCTTGCGCCGAACAATGCGACAAACAAATTTCCATGACCAAGGAAAATAGCCGTGAAAAAACCGATGATTCCCAATAAAATCGAACCCGAAAGATATATATTAGGACCAAGCAGGTTTTCTTTCCAGCTAAAGAGAATTAAAAACAAAGCAATCGGATCGCGGATAATCAACAGCGGCGTTGCTAACCCCGGTAATAACCACTTTCTCAAAGCCCCCTCAAAAATTAATAAAAAAAGGTAAATCCAGATGCCTGTTTTAAGGTATTTCGTTTTTTTTGAAATTAGCTCCTGAACTTTTTGGTTCGTAATCATGAATATTTGACGATGACATTTGCGATATCCTGTCCAAAAATCTTCCAGGGTCTTAATCGGGCGGTTTCCAAGGCTTCCTCACCAGCGGATTTGATCAAGGATGGATTTGCAAGAATTTTTTCAATGCTTGCCTTTAACTCATCACGCTCCCCGGCCTGAATCAGCCAGCCATTTTGATTGTTGGAAATCAAATCCGGACCCGCAGTTCTTTCAGTGGTAATTACGGGTGTTCCTTGTGACATTGCTTCTGAAATCACCAACCCAAATCCTTCAAACAGTGAAGGAAAAATCAGAACATCATGTTCCCGCATCATACTGAGTATTTCTGCGTGTGGTAAACTGGGTATCCACTTATGTCTGTTTAATGCAATATTTAATGCTTTACAATTTTCGCTCGCCTTATGACCGACAACCGTTAATTCAATATAATTCTTTAATTCTTCTGCTACTGAAAAAAGGTCTGCGATTCCTTTTCGCTGCGAGAGGCTCCCTACAAATAAAATTTTTATTCGGCGTTTACCAGATGAGGAAGCATATTCCCTATTTGAATTTACCGGTGGAAAGCCGTAGGGGACGACTTCAATCGGCGGCAATTTTCCGGGATATTCAAGAAGGGTAGTTGCAGTAAAAGTGCTTGCCACTAAAATCACGTCTGCCAAACTCAACTCCTGATCCTTTCGATTTAACTTTTCTTCTGAGTCTTCAAAGGTGGTAAGAGTACTCGCCCATTCGGGGACCCGTTCGCGTTCTTCATTCAGAAATTTCAGTCCTGCCCTCCAGTATCCAATGGGAAGATCATAATAACATTTAAGGCCCATTTTTTTGGCCTGCAGGAATGATATTAAACTCCCATCTTCATAATTATACACGGCTTCAACTCCTCTCCGGGACGCATGGATTAAATCGGCTGCCACCCTTCTGTCGATATATTGGTATACAGCATCCAAAGAAAAATAACCTGATTCGTGACGATTCAATGTTGTCAAACCGACTTTTGATGCCAGTATCCGTCCCATCTCTCGCCAAGGTGCTACCCTAGTGAAAGGCTGTAGTTTCGGGTCGAAACGTCGTCGTCTGATCTCCGAAAATAAACTTATGGTTCCCAGTCGATCGAATAGTGTTCCTGGAAAGGAAGCAACAGAAGTATAGAACTCAGATAATAAATCAGCCTGTAGCAAGCCTTCCGCTGTTGCCCGGACATTTGCATTGGCTGTGGGATGAGATAAAATCAGTTTCATTTCGAAGGACGGTTTAAATCTTAAAAGTCTGCCGATTCACCTACCCTGTAAGCCAGCATCGATTGAAGGCTAAAAACTCACAAGGATTGTAGTTTAATTGATCAGCCCTTTTTTTGGGAACCACTTTAGCCGGGTTGCCTACTACGATAGCGCCGGCTGCTACAGATTTTGAAACAACAGCTCTTGCGCCGACTACGCAACCCCGTCCCAAACGAACACCTGGGAGGATCATTGCACCTGTGCCAATCCAAACGTAATCCTCTATTTCAATTTTGCCTTTAATATGTTGCCATTTCGGATCCGATATGTCATGAGATGCTGTCAGAATGTCGACACCGTCATTAATGCACACTCTGTCTCCGATCTTCACTTCTTCATGAAGAGCGATTGTTACCCGTCCGAGAAATGAAAATGATCCAATAGTCAACAGTTTTCTTTTTCCCAGAATGGAAACTTTTCCGACCTCTGCTGATTCATGTATGCTTGCTCCTTTTCTGGTTAATAGTTTGCGTTGTTGGTTGCTGACCAATAACGCAGGAAAGGAAACTATTCGTTTTCCCCAGGCCCGGTAAAAATTTTTCGATTTTATTGAAAATTTGGCTCTATGGCGCCATAAATATGCAAGATTTGCCATACTAGTTGCAACTTGTTAATGCATCAAAAAAGGAACGGGAGACTTCAGATATTTTGTTAAACACATATTTGTCTTTGAATGCCATTGTGAGACATTTTTCGAGTGTGCCGGTTTTATATTCTATGATGCTTTCTGAATGTCCTAGATTTTTAACGCTCCTAGCTTCCCAGGATCGCGATACACAAAGCACAGGCAACCGATGTTCGCGCATTGCGGCAACGCTTCCACTTTTCTCAGCCAGTTGTAAGGGCGTCGTAGAAATTCCAAGGTTTGCATTATGAAGAACCCGTGAAATTACTTTAGGAGATTGTTCGCCCATTATAATTAGTTCCAAACCTTTCAACGCCCAAATTGAAGTCCATTGTATTTGCTCAGGACCGTTACGGCCAATAATAATTAAACTGATCCTGGTTTTATGTGTCTCTTCATAGCGGACAATATCATTCGCAAACTGATTGGCCGGTGCATTACGATGTATACCACCAAACAAAACAAATATTAACTTGTCATTCTGACTTATAAACTTTTCTCCGGTTTTTAAAGGAATATCCGGTTCGAAAAAAGGAATATTTGAAAACAAGGGGAGATACTTTGCCTTAAAACCGAGAGTCTCAATTTTTTCAATATATACACGAGTTTGAGTATGAATGACGGAGGGGTTTAACTTTTTGATCAGAGATTTAATAAGTAAACGATGAACTTTCCCGAGCCAATAGTGCTTTTTCGATGATTCCTTATCCATGCCTGTCCATAATTCATGGAACATTATATGCCATTGGTATTGACTTCCGAGTTTTTCAAGAAATCTGCCTAAAAAAAAATGTGTGCCCTTTTTGTGAAAACTAAATGGCACATATTGCAAACTAAGCCAGTCAGGGTTAATCGTATTAACCCATTGCTCTGCTATCAGAAATCTTTTTCGATAACTTGCCATTCCGGAAATTCGCATTACTGGAATAATGATGCCATCGGTTTCCTGATCTTCTGTTGCGAATAATCTTTCAAAGTTTCTTTCATTCACAGAAATTATAAAAACCTGCTGCCCCTGCTTTTTTAGTTCACCGGCAAGCCGCCTTGTATAGTCGCCCACTCCGTCATGGCCAGGTTCCAGAGAGCCGCAAAGAAAGAGGACTTTCATATTAAATATTTTTATTTACGATGACGAGTGCCGATTCATCGATCTCTTAACACTAAATCCACCTTGAAATATAAGTTGAATAAAAGACAGAAAAATATTTAATAGTAAAACTCCTTTTATTGATGAAATATCAAAAAGAAAGAATGCGGCCAATGTTGAGAGGATACTGACCGAAATGGAAAGTATAGGATTGATTATCCATCCTCTGCTTGTATACATAAAATAGATGCTGCTGACCAATAGATTCATACAACTTCCGTATATTGATAAAAACAATAATTGGGTGTCTATATTTTGGTAATTCTTTCCAAGGATCATTAAAATTTGTCGCGGCGCCAGCCAGGTTATCACAACGATTAATACGCAAACGATCACCATGCATGTAAATATTTGAAATTGACGTTTTAATAAGATGACTTTATTTTCCAACAACTTGGCATATCTGGGGATGACGACCGTAGAAAGTATAATAGGAAAAATATTCATCGCCAATGATAATCTGCCGAGGGCTCCGACTTCAGCTACTGACTTTGTATTTCCAAAAATTGAAATCAACCATATGGTGATCTGGCCAGAAAGGCAATAATAAATATTTTCCGGCATGCTTCTTCTGACTACTTTTAATATTTTATTTTTTATGTTCACGTCCACATTTTGATTTTTATCGGCGAACGCGTGTGCTATTTTATACATGCGAATATTTCCAAGCATTCGGGGTATACCATT
This sequence comes from uncultured Bacteroidota bacterium, assembly GCA_963759335.1. Taxonomy (GTDB): domain Bacteria; phylum Bacteroidota; class Bacteroidia; order Chitinophagales; family Chitinophagaceae; genus Puia. Next base: position 1,258,540 of record CAVWYU010000005.1, on the reverse strand, counting down.
CGCCAGGACAGCCATATACGCAAAGGGAAATATAAATAATGTTACGGTTGTTATTAATAACCTGCCCAGGCTCACAGTTACCTGATTTTTCTGTAAAGACGTTATATCCTGATGAAGCTTAGGCACGACTTCAAGAAGTGAATCGGATAGTGAGGCATAAAATACGGGAATGAGCGAGGCTGAAATCATCAATATGGTCATCAAATTGGCTCCATGTCGAGACAACAAAATAACTAATATGGGTATAGATACTGACAAGCTTCCGATCGCAAACTTTTTTCGAAGATGAAGCCCCGTGACTATAACAGTACCTAATTTGTTTTTATCCTGCCACACCTTGGCCCCCTCCGACATAACGCCGATATAAATGCCGCTGTCTGCCAGAATAATCATTGTACCTAGCATGGTATTTACTACTGTGTACCATGCATATTCACGAGTTGGAAGCAACCAGAGCACCAAAATCCCACAGTGATTCCCAGCGCCTGAACTAAGGCCTGGGCTCCTCCGGTAATGGTAATTAATCTTCCCCAGTGAAAAATCCTGGCATGTTTGGGATTTGACAGGATTTGTTGGATTCTGAATTTAATATTGCCTTGGTTACTGTTGTTGAATAGTCTTCAGCCAATTTTATACTTGTTTTATTTTGCAGTCTTCATTTATGTTTCAAAATTCCTTGAAGATTATTTTATCAGCGATAATAGTAACTTCCCTTTTTATATTTTTCACCTAACGGAGCATCGTTCAATACTAAAAAGACATTATTCAAGGTTTTATTTACAACGATATCGTTTATAAGATTAAGATCTTTTTTCGATGTCTTTTGATGACGAATGATATACAAAACAATATCACTGTATCGTCCCAGAATAAATGGATCGCTTACAAGTCCGGCCGGTGGGGAATCAACAATAATAAAATCGTATGTTGCTCTCAGTGTCTCAAACAATAAGTGGAACCTTTCAACAAGTAATAAATCAGCTGCATTGCTCGGTAAGGGACCGCATGGATATATATGAAGCGTTGGTATTTCAGGTATTTCACGACGAATATCCTGCAGCCGGGTGATTTCACCGGTCAGAAAATTTGTAATCCCGTTTCCACTATCCATGGAAAGTTGTTTTGCAATAGATGGATTTCTGATGTCGAATTCGAGCAGTGCGACTTTCTTACCTGGTATGGCACATACGGCCGCTAAATTCAGACTTATAAAAGATTTACCCTCTCCACTCATCGTGGATGTAACCAAAATCGTTTTCTTGCCATGATATTTGGCTAAAAATGAAATGTTTGTACGTAAAACGCGAAATTCCTCTCCTGCAAGTGTTCGGCCTAAAACTGCGATGGCAGCTTTTTTCTTTTTAGGAAGCTGGCTTATTTCACCGGTAATCTTCAGGGACGTTCTTTTTTTAATATCACCTATACCGTTTATTTTATCGTTCAGTAAATCTTTCACATAGATCCAAATGAAGCCAAACGCCAAACCAAGTAATATCGTAGATAAAAGTGTATTTCTTAAATTAGGTTCAACCGGTCCTTCGCCGCTCGCTGAATCCAATTGTTTGTAGTGAGCAACGTTAGACGCGGTACTCGAAATGGCAGCCTCTTCTCTTTTCTGAAGAAGGTACAGATACAGATCCTTCAGTAATACCCTGTTTTCTTTTTATTTCCTGCAGTACCCGTTCGTTGTGGGGAATGGAGGATAGAATATTCTTATATTCATTTTTTTGTTCCTGGAAATGGCTTTGCTGAATTTGAAGGTTATGTTTGATGTTAGACAGGCTTTCGGTTATGCTATTCTTTAAATTGGCCAGTTGAGTATTTAAATCCTGCATGACCGTACTATTTGGTGCGAGCAATGGGGCTTCCCTTTGTTTTTTCAATTGTAATTCATTATACTGGTTAATTAATAGTGCAAGAGTTCCATCATTTAAACCAAGAGATGACGGTACCAGTTTTCCACTATTTCCTTCATTGGAAAAATAGTTTGAAATCATATCAACCACACTCATCTGAACGTTTATGTCATTAATGGTTTTGGAAACTGAGTTTGAATTTTCCAATGACTGTGTAGACTGACCCTTTATGTCTATTATGGCATTATTCCCCTGATAACCTTCCAGATTTTCTTCCACTCCCTTTAATTCGCCGGTTATGTTCAACAGTCTGTTGTCAATAAACTGAACAGTTGATTTAGACAGATTATTTCGTTCATCAATATCTGTTAAAGTTAATTCGTCAAATAAATCGTTCAGAATGTCTATTCCTTTTTGAATATTTCCGGTGATTATGAAAGCAGAATGACATTTGAATTAGCGTCGAAAGCTTTTACAGACAGTGATTTCGAAATTTCAGCAGCTACCTCATGAACGGGTCGCCATTGCACAATATATTCTTCCGGCCGGACGATGTCTATTCTGCCGGAAGAGTCAAGAACAAAGATTTGGCCGCTAATGGTAAAAGGAATTCCCCATTTAAAGGAATAATATTTTTCCGAGCTATTCGTACCAATCATAAAATACCCGCCCGCTCTCGTCTAAATTCTTAATTCTCAGACTGACCCTGAAATTATTATTGGTGAGCTCTTTAGCAGTCAGACTAAATGGAGCATCTTTATATATATCTATATTCAATATTCTTCCTTTGTGAAAATTGTATACATTGAATCCATACTTTGCAACCGTTCTTTCCATCAGTTTGGCTGAACTTAATAATAGTATTTCATTATTCAGGATTACTTCCTGTTTTACTTTAAGTGCATCACCAACAAGATCAGAAACTACCTGGGCTATTTTCCTTCGTGCCTAAAACCATCAGGGACGTAGTTGCCAGATATTTAGGGGGCGTATAAAGGATAATAGTAAATGCCAGCGCCCAGGCAAACAGCCAATGATATCAAAAATACAGGCCAGTTGCGAAGGTATTTTGATAACCGGTCTTTAAAAGTTGCTGTACTATGTTCCTCATTAAAAATTTCCGGTTCGAAATCTTCCATAATTTAATTCTTATAACTTAATGCAAAGACGATAACGCTGGCGACACTAACCAATATGCCAACCACGGAAAGAATAATTCCAGTTTTCCGTTGAGCATCTGGATTAGCGCTTAGATCCTTTAACTTATTTGCATTCGGTTTTACGTATACCACGTCATTGGGCTGTAACAGATAAACCGGAGATAGTAAAAAATCCCGTTTGGTCAAATCAATCGTGTTATAAATTTTTTTACCATTTTCTTCGCGGATTACAATGATATCCTGCCGTTCTCCAAAGTCAGTGAGATCTCCAGCTGCCCCAAGCGCGTCAATAACCGTTACCCTGTCGACAGTAAATTTTTGTAGACCCGGTTTCCGAACTTCCCCGAGGACATTGATATTGAAATCAAGGAAGTTCACGATGATGGATGGATTTTTTACATAATTCGCCAGTTTTTTCGACAATACATCCTGCAGCTGACTGATCGTAAGACCGGCTGCTTTTACAGAACCGATCATCGGCATTTCAATATTGCCGAGTTCATTTACCTGATATCCCCCAGGGCAGCCGACTTGTCAGAATTGGGAATATTGAAGATAGCTGCCTGTTCCTGATTTGCAGTGCTACTGAATACCCTTATACTGACGACATCGCCAGGTTGTATAATCGTGGATTTAAAAGGAGCGGTAACAGTATCGGACCCATTTCGGAAATAAATGTAGGTATCAGGGTTGATTTTTCTTGTAGTATCGCATGAGCAGATCATTTCCATAAAGAATATGGACAACAGTAGAGTAATATATTTCGTCATTTTTTATAATTCAAATATGGAGGATATGATATGTTGTTTTGAACAGATTTCATCACATCTCTGGTTCTAATAAAATGAAAGCAGTTTATACATCTGCAGTCCAAAGACCCGACAAAAGAAACAGTTTTAAATCCCGTAAGATTTTGTATGTTAAAGGGAAGTCCTGAATTTAATGAACCCAAAGTTCCTGATTGTACTGAGAAACATTTTCCCGTATAATCTGAATTCTGGCTGTTTCTATTTCAACGTACATCAGGTACCCCAGAGAGGGAAGAAGAATTTTAACCGTTTTATTTTTAATCGAAACAACCTGACCCTCCTGTTCCATAAAGGGCCCGCTAATGATCCTTGCCAGATCATTCAGATTTACTTTTACTTTTTCCAATTTTACAAACGAATAGTCGTTTAGAAATTGTTTTATTATTTCAATTTCGTCATTTCGGATAACAGCCGGTTTGGAAAGCCAGTAAACAAAATTTAAAACCCCGCTAGTCTGGCGTACGGCCAGCTGTTCTTCAGAATTTATTCTGACAAATACGTAAGAGTTGAAAAGTGGTTCATAAATTATTTTTTTTCGATCACTCCATTGTTTTTGGACTCTGTTTAACGGGCAATACAGTTCAATACCCTTTTGAGATAGTTGCTGGGCTACTTTTTTTTCGCAACGGGATTTCGTGTAAACAGCGTACCATTTTTTTTCTGTAAACATTTCTTTTTAGTTTAGATAAGGTTTATAAAAAGGCTCCGCCCAATTCGGTCACATTTGTATATATGTCCGATGAAAAAATAAAAAGCTATTTGCGTTTTCCTGTAATTACAAGGCAATGATGAAGGTCGGTTTCGATATGGCAAACCGATCCCTATCAACGCAATTGATAAATTTTGTAAAACCTGATTTAAATATGAATTCGTAATACAATTTCAGATACCAGTGAAATTTCATACCGTTGACATTTTTAAGTCAATTTTTCACCTGGCAAACAATAATTCGTTGAGGAAGCTAAAGCAGAGATGGATATTCGGATTTACTCGCTGTTAAATGAAGATATATAATTTTTTTCAAACACAGATATCAAAGAGATAAAAACTATTATTTCTGTCGGCTAATATTAATTAATTGAAATATTTTATTTAGTATCAATTGTTTTTCTAAAATCAGGCACCATTTTTTAGTTCAGGAATGATGTTAGTTTTTGCGCAATCTTTTATAGACAAAGGAATCCGATCGTGAATTACAGGACTCATTCCCTTTAGTTTCAAGGAGGTATATGTGTTGTTAAAATAAATGTTTTCAGAATTTGGCGGCGGCTCAGGATTTAATTTCAATATGGATCTACCGGGGGATTTTAGTACGCATTTTTATCTCCCTTGAAAGTAATATAAATAGTCATCCAGACAATTTTCAAATCAAGCCAGATACTCCAGTTTTCCATATACCAGATATCATGATCAATTCGTCTGCGGAGTTGTGTTTCCTCTTTAATCTCTCCTCTGTACCCATTTACCTGCGCCCAACCACTGATTCCTGGTTTTAAGAAATGCCTGATCATGTATTCGTTCATGATTTTAGAATACATATTGGTGTGGACAAGCATATGTGGGCGTGGACCAATGATTGACATATTTCCTAATAAAACATTTACAAATTGGGGCAGTTCATCAAGACTGGTTTTCCGGAGCAGACGTCCGAGTTTCGTAACCCTCGAATCGTTCAACGTGACCTGTCTGAGATGCTCATCGCTGTTAACAGTCATCGTTCTAAGCTTGTAACATGTAAATTGCCTGTTATTTTTCCCTGACCGCTTCTGTTTAAAAAATATGGGTCCCCGCGAACTGATTTTAATCAGGATTGCTAAAATGGGAATTAACCAGGACAATATAAAAACGGTCACCAGCAAACTGAACACAATATCGAAAAGTCTTTTTTTGATATTATTGCCCATATCTTCCAATGGCTCAGGGCGAAGAGAAAGTATGGGAAAATTATCCTGATATTCAAGATAGGTTTCCCGGTTCACAAACAATCTGAAATCAGGGATGAACTTGAACCGGATCATCGACTTTTCAGCCTGCCTGGCCATTTCATAAATACTTTCATTTTTTTCCGGCGAAATAGCTGAATATATTTCATGGATATTATTATTGACGGCATAGTCGAGACATTCATTAATATTTCCGATGATCGGGTGCCTGGATAGTTCCCTGACCAAATTGGGATCTTCAAAATAGCCGTCTACCTGGAATTCCGTATGATTAAAGCTGAATCGTTCTGCAAATTTTTTTGATAAATCATTATAACCAACAATTACGATTCTTTGCGAAATCCGGTTAGCCCTTTTCATAAAATATGAGACACCAATCATTCCCAAACGAGTGAAAAATAATAACATGAAAAATCCCGCAAAACTGATCAGAATGAATAGGCGTGAATAGGGATAATGATACAAAAAAATAAACAAGAGCATGCAAGACGTATATATAATAAATGCCTTGAGCGTTCTTGTTGTGAAACGATAAATGTTTGGCTGACCATCTTCCACATAAAGTGCAACACAATACGCCGAAATCAGCCACGCTATATTGCCAAAAAGAAAGAGCAGGCCATAAGAACTTTCCCAGTCTGTCGGGATACGATGAAAATTGAGTATGAGCACGAAGTGCACAAGGCCCAATGCGACCAAATCAACACAAACAAAAAAGAAACGAAAGAGGTTTGTATAGCGACTGTTCATATGAGTGGTTCCTTCAAATACGCATGATTTTCTTTTATGACCTTCACATTTACCGTTTCAACCTCAGCACATAATACGTAACCAAGAGAATGAAGAACCATTTTCACTGTCTTACTTTTTATGGAGACCACCTTTCCCTCCTGTTCAGACAGCGGACTAAGGTTTATTTTCACCACATCATTAAAATGTATTTCCACTTTCTCAAGTTTAACGAAACCATGTTCACTCAGAAATTTTTTAATGTTTTCTATTTCTTTATCCCGGATAATGGCTGGCTTATTAAGCCAGAATATAAAGTTTATGACTCCATGGGTCTGTCGTACAATGGAAAGCTCATCCAAAGAAATTCTGACAAATACAAAAGAAGAAAACAGAGGAGTATGAATGATTTTTTTGCGATCGCTCCAATGTTTCAGGACCTTATTTTGCGGAGAATAATTTTCAATGCCTTTTCTGGTAAGAAGATCTGCAACTTTCTTTTCGTAATGGGGTTTGGTATATACCGCGTACCATTTTTTTTCTTTCATCATATTCCTCGGCGTTAGGGTTCTGGTTATTTTTTTGATTCGCCCAATCCGGCCACTTATAAAATAAGTCCGGGAAGTCATTTTTGTAGGAGTATTGGAAATTTCAGTCGCACAGAATCCGGGACCTCAACCGGGTTGGCTGGGGCGATCGACTTTGTATGTATGTTTAGCAATAATAAGGCAGATAACAATTGGATCCATTAGCACTTGGATTTGCCTTAGAAATTAAACAGGATAGTGGGGAAACCGAAGAAACCAGTATTTCTTCAATTGCTACTTGAAAGATATTGAATTTTCCTGAATTCCAAATTCGTACATCTACGAAATAAAATAGTATTAATTGCGGGCGGAAAAAATAAGAGTTATGTTACTGAGTAACCGGAGAGCTTTCACATAGAATACCTTCTTGGGTTTTACTTCTACGTTATAACTCGTTGACTTTACAGGAGGGAGATTACTTTTTTTTAAATGCTCCGCCAACCGTAAGGTTAGGGCGATGAGGGTAAGTGTTGGATTGGCATGGCCACCGGTAGGGAATACAGAGGATCCTGCGACGTATAAATTTGACATTCCATGAACCTTGCAATTGCTGTCCACAACGCCATTTAGCGGACTATCTGACATTCGGGTGGTTCCCAGATGATGTGCACGGCTGCTGAAATTATTAATTTCTTCCATCACATTTTGCCGTAATTCATCTTCTTTGTAACTGATATTCCCTTTGTTCAATTTTTGAAATCTCTCAAAAAATGTCTTGTAAGAACTTATAACAGTTTGTATATCTAATTCGGTAAATGCAACTTTCACTAAAGGCAAGGGCATTCCAAGCCTGTCTTTTTCTTCCGATAAACAGATCCTGCTTTCCGGATTGGGTACGTGTTCGGATTGGAAGCAGACAAACAGCCATTTGGATTTAATAGAAGGAAGCCTGATTGGCAATCTCCGATTCGTAATTCGTTTGATTCCGATATTCAAAAAGAAAGGGATAACCTGATGGCTGTTCTTAAGCGTAAAAACCAGGTGTTCGTTCAGATCTTCAATCGCCTGTTTCAAATTCCGGAACACGGCCTTGAAGGATCTTCCTTTTAATATGTTCGAAAATGATTTAGCCAGAATAACTGCCGATTCCGTCGCTTCCTTATGGTCTTTCACATTAATCGGACCATTCAGATACATGATGCCGTTGGCTATTTTATCCTGCTTCTGAAATTTTGGAGTAAGCCACCAACGTCTCCTGCAGTAAATAGCCTGCTGGTCGAGCTCAAAGGGAAATAAAATTTCTTTTCTGTTGAATGGATCCACTGCTCCGAATGTTCCCGTTAAATGGCACATATAATATCTCCCGACATTATCGTGCTGGTTACCTATTCCATTTGGATGAAATGAAGATTTTGAAGAAAGGAGTAACCGAGGATTTTCAATTCCTCCCGCAGCCAGTACAAACTTGCCGGCCTTTACTTTTATTTCTGACTTGTCTATTACAACTGTTACAGAATCCACTAAAGCTGCCTCGTTTTCGACATTCATATGGATTACATGGGCATCCAGATAAATGTCAATATTGCGATTTGACTTGAATATATGTTTGTACCTATAGGCAAATCTGGTTGGAGGACTCCATCTTTCCAATTTATAGGAGACCATATCTTCATTGTCCAAACCTGGGATAATCTCCGGGTTTTTACCAGGAAATACGACCCTTGCGTCGAAATTATTTTCGCCGGCTTCACAGAATTGTAAAGAGCGTTCAAAATATTGTTCAACCTGATCATAAGTAATTGGCCACCCACTATGAGGAACCCAGGATCTTTTTTCAAAGTCAATAGGATCGAACGGTACACAACGGCCTCCCCAGACTGAAGTACCGCCTCCAAAGACCCTTCTGCGGTTTTCTTCTAATGGTTCGTGACTTCCGGCAGGATCGATAATTCCTTTATTTAATTCACGATGGCTGGATTTTTCTTTCCAGGACCCACCCGCAAGAATAATAATTTTAGAATGCTGATTAAGGAAACTAAGTGCCAGGCTAATAGCTGCGGGCCCGCCTCCAATAATACAAATATCAGTTTCTATGATTGTCCCAGCCTTATATTTTTTAGGCGCAATAATCATAGTTGGTAATCATTTTTGACAATATGACTAAAACAAAGGCATGAGCATGCATTTAAATAGACATGATTTAAAGTGGAATGATATGAAGTGGTTTCGGTCTGCATATGGAATTTATATCGCAATATAGCTCATAACTGCCTTATAAAACGGGGTTTAGCCCATAAAAATTGTAGGGAGTATGGCCCAAAAATTCGTTTTTTGAAGGTTCCTCGGCTTACATAACAGGATAACAATGACCCATAAACGCTTAAATGGGGGTTTTTCGCATACTTAGCAGGTTATTAAATTCCTTCTTTTCAACCTGGGAGATAAAAAGGCCAAAAAGGGCCAGAAATAACGTCGCAACCGTGTAATTCAGGGCGTCATTATGCCAGATGCTTGTCACGGCACTATGGATAAAGTACAGGATTACCACGATTACAATGTATGCCAGGAGTTTTTTCCAGGCATAAGGCACGGGATAGGATTTCTGTCCCCAGATATAAGAAATAACCATCATGGTCCCATAACACAGGAAAGTAGCCCAGGCACAGGCCATATAGCTAAAGTACGGAATGAAAATAAAATTCACGGCGATTGTTATACACGCACCGATCAGCGTAATATATGCCCCTGCTGTGGTTTTACGCGATAATCTGTACCATATACTCAGGTTAATATATATTCCCAGGAACATATTGGCCAGCAACAGAATCGGAACCACTTTCAGCCCGACCCACATTTTCTTGTCCTGTATAAAATACTTCCAAATGTCCAGATAAAGAGATACTAACAGGAACATTCCACAAATGGTGATTACAAAAAATTTCATTACCCGTGCATACACTTTGGGTGCATTTGCTTCAGTAGACTGTTTAAAGAAAAATGGTTCGGCACCCATTCGAAATGCCTGCACAAATAAGGTAATTAAAATGGACAGTTTATAACATGCACTGTAAATACCCACTTCAAAAGTTGCGGCGTCTCCCTTCAATGGTGACCAGCGTTGAAGCATCACCCGGTCAAATGTTTCATTGATCATCCCTGCAAAGCCTGCAATGGTCAGCGGAAGGGCATATACCCATACTTCTCTCCAAAGCTTTAAATTAATTTTCAGGCGGGCGGATACCAGTTCTTTCCAAAGAGCAATCAGCTGAAAAAAGGATTGTGCAATATTGGCAATCAACACATAGCCGACCCCGAAACTGGAAAAATATACCAGACGCAGGATACTATTCGGGTTGTTTTTTATAATATGAGGACATATGGTCAGGAAAAAGTACACTGTTGCCATATTGATAAGAATACCTGAAATTCGGATCGCAGCAAACTTTTGCGGCCGGTTTTCGTTTCTAAGTTTAGCAAATGGAAGGGCTGAAATGGCATCCAGCCCTATGATTACTCCGGCGAGCGTAACATATTCCGCGTGGTTATCCAGCCCAATGAAACGGCCAATGGATGTATTAAAAAAGATAGTGAGACCAACAATGGCTGTCGTACTAATAAGCAGTGAAGTGGTTAGGGTATTATAAACATCTTCCTTGAATTCACTTCGCTGGATAAAACGAAAATAAGCGGTCTCGAATGCAAAGAGGATCAGGGTATTTAAAAAGGGGATCAGGGCATAAATAAGGCTCATTTTGCCGTATTCCACCGTTCCCGCAAACTTGAGAGTCAGGTAAGGAGTAAGTAAATAGTAAAGAAACCGGGCGAAGATGGAGCTTGCACCGTACCATATGGTCTGACCCGCTAATTTTTTGATACTGGACAAAAAGGAAATTTAGACGCAAAAATAGCGTAGCTCGCTGACTTTCAGCCAGAACGCCAATTCATTTTATATATTGCCATCTAATTCTTTACTTGGGCTATGAAGTATGTAATTCCGGGTTTTTTGGTTCTCTTATTGTTTTCTTTCCTGGCTTCCCAGGCTCAACTGACGAAACCCACCACCGAAACAGCTTTTACAATAACCCGGATGGCGGAGATCTACCATGTGCAACCCCGTGCAGTTGACAGAAGTTTTTCCACTGACCTCTATCACCAGATGATCCGCGCACTGGACCAGGATAAAATTTATTTCAGCATAGAGGATATACAACAGCTGGATAACTGGCAGTTTACTTTGAATGATCAGTTACTGAATAAAAAAGAAGACTTTCTGAAACTACTGATAAATATTTATGTCAAAAAAATCAACCAGACAGATTCGATCCTTGACCAGTTATCAAAATCGAAGTTTGACCTGAATCTGACTGAAACATATACGGTTTCAGAGGATAGCACCTTTTCATCCAATGATGCCCAGAGGAAGATTAAAATTTATAAACTCATCAAGCGGAATATTATTGAAACCATTGTAGATATCTATGACGATGATTCTACTAGAAAAAATACTTCTGCTGATATCCTGGAACCGGCTGCACGTAAGAAAGTTTGTCATGCTTTTAAAAGAGACATACAACGCACACGTCAAACAAAAGGCGGTCTGCCCGGATTTGTTTGCAATTCCTGGTGTGAATCCGTCGCTTCCTGTTATGACCCGCATACAGAATTCTTTTCTCCCGGAAAGAAAGAAGAATTCCAGGGCGAACTGGGAGATAAACAATTGCAGTTTGGATTTACCCTGGGAGAAGGAAAGGACGCAACAGAAATCACCCGTCTGAAGCCTGGAAGTCCGGCCTATAAAAGCGGCCTGATACATGAAGGTGACCAGATCCTTGCCTTACAGTGGGATGACAATGAAGAAGTGGATGTTTCGGACGCCACTACAGATGAAGTAAATGTTTTTATTTCCGGTGAACACGGAAAGAGCCTGACGCTTACCCTTAAAAAATCGGATGGTACAACCAGAAAAGTAACATTACAAAGGGAAAAAGCCGCGCTTGATGACGACAATAGTAAAGTGCGCGGTTTCATTCTGCAAGGAGATCATCGTGTTGGATTTATTTCATTGCCGGCTTTTTACACCGATTGGAATGGAGAAGAAGGAGGAAACAACGGATGCGCAGATGATGTGGCCAAGGAGATCATAAAACTTAAAAAAGAGAATATTGAAGGACTGATTCTGGATCTGCGATATAATGGAGGCGGGTCCATGTTGGAGGCTATAGCCCTTGCTGGTATTTTTATTGACGTCGGACCCGTTGGAATGACCCGTGATAAGGAAGGCAAGATATACACCATGAAAGATGTGAACCGGGGATCTGTTTATGATGGGCCACTAATTCTTCTTATTAACGGATTTACGGCTTCGGCCTCCGAAATGCTTGCCGGCACGCTTCAGGACTACCACCGCGCTTTAATAGTCGGTTCACCCAGTTTTGGGAAGGCAACTGCCCAGATTGTATTACCCCTGGATACACTATTTGATGAAAAACATATGGAAAGGATGAAGAGTGCGGAAAATTTCATAAAGATTACCGTCGACCGTCTTTTCCGGGTAAATGGTACCAGTGCTCAACAGATCGGCGTTATACCGGATATATTTTTACCGGATTATACAGAAACTCAGACCGAACGGGAAAAGTCTCTTCCTTTCTCTTTGGCAAATACCAGCATCGAGACCAATAAATATTATCACCCTTATCCACCTATTTCCATTGAGCCACTAAAATCTTTTTCAAAGACTTTTACAGATACCAGCCGGTTATTTATTTCGTTTAATAGTTACCTGGATCTCCTGCTCAGGGCACAGATTCCCCGGAACCAGGTTCTTTCTGTTAATAAAATGATGGAAGAAAGAAAACAGGTGAATAAAAACCTGGTTGACGGGGAACGGTCTATTAATAAATTAAAACCACCCTACAAAATAGAGTGGAACCAATATGAAAAAGTAAGGATGCAGGCAGACGAAGATCTCCGAAAATCCAATGCTACGCTAACACAGGTTCTTACGCGGGATACCGGGATCCTGTTAGGATATGAAATTGCATTTAGAATGAAATAAATCGTTTATTACTTATCCTGTAAAAAGCAAGAAAATAAACCAATAACCAAACCAATACTATGCGCCGCTCTTTTTACTTTTTGCTAATTATTTTTTTCTTTTCTTCAGGAGTTCACGCCCAGATGATCGAAAATGCAGGTGATTATATGTCGGCAATGTCCAACGCTCAAACTGAAATGGATCAGAAATATATGGCTTATATAAGCGCCTCGGCTCATAGCCGGCGTGCCAGAAAAGTAGAGAAACTTCGTGCAGCTGCACTCGAGAGCATTAATAACTCCAAGTATAAAACGATTGATCTTCCGAAATACAAAGGAGATAATTCCCTGCGGCAGGCTAGTATCGATTATATACAGTTTTGCTACCGCATTTTCAGCGAAGACTATTCTAAAATAGTAAATATGGAAGAGATAGCTGAGCAGTCTGTCGATCAGATGCAGGCCTTTCTCCTGCTCGAAGAAAAAGCAAGCCAGAAACTTCAGGAAGCTTCTCAAAACCTGGCGAAGGCAGAAAAGGAATTTGCTGCCAAATATGGTGTAAACCTGGTAGATTCAAAAAGTGAACTGACCGATAAAATGGGAACGGCAGGAAAAGTGAATAACTACTGCGACCGTCTTTATATCATATTTTTCAAATGTAACTGGGAAGACGGTCAGTTGTTCAATGCCCTGAATGCCCATAAACTAAATGATGCCGAACAAGCCAGGAATTCAATGATTGCGTTTGCAAAGGAAGGGATGGATGCATTGAAAGCTGACAGCATGCGAACATTTCAGGGAAACCCGGTATTAGCTGTCGCCTGTCGTGAAGCTCTGCAATTCTATAATTCGATGGCGCAGAATGATATTCCTAAACTAACGGATTTTTATCTAAAGCAGGAAAATTTTGCTAAGATTAAACAAAGTATGGAGGCTAAGGGAAGTAATAAATCAAAAGAGGATGTCGATCAGTATAATAAAGCAGTGAAAGATATCAATGCCAGTGTAAATAATTTTAATCAGCTCAACCAGGACCTGAACAAACGCCGTCAGGAAGCTGTTGAGAATTGGGAAAAAGCAGAGAAGGCCTTTCGCGACGAACTGATTCCTTACTACAAGTAGTATGAGAGAATGAGAGTATGGGTGTGTGTGAGTGATAGAACATTTCAAGCAACTTGACAATTAACACACTCATACACACCCATACTCACATACTCCCATACTAGTGTAAATGTTCCGGCGCTTCGGTTCGTAACCCCAAAGCGGGGTCAGCATACAATGGATTTCTGATAAAGGTGCTATCCGTGAGCGTTTCTAAAAAATAAATGAGATAGAAACGATCATCGGACGAAATGGAAATGCCTTTTTTCAAACCGCTATCCAGTGTTGCACTCTGAACTATTCCGGAATTATAATGCTCCAGGACTTCACTAATCGTAACAAAGCGACCATCATGTGAATATGGAAATGTCAGAAATATATTTCTCAGGCTGGGAACCTGAAATTTAATCGAATCTTCTTTCCTGCCAGTGATGCGCATTCGTCCATAATCTTTTAACGTGCTGTCTACCGTCATACCAGTATTACGGTAACTAAAATCTGTAAACAAAGGTTCCTGATGACAACGGTTGCACTTCTGTTGAAAAATTTCATACCCTTTTTGCTCATACTGGTTAAACTGCAGTTCACCTCTTTTCATGTGGTCGTATCTGGAATCTGCTGAAACGAGTGATGCTGTAAATTGAGCCAGTGCTTTTAATATTCTTTGCGAGTTAATTTCAGGTGATCCGAATACCCTGTTAAATAAAGCAGGATATATTTTATCCTTCCTGACCTTGCTGATTACATGATTCAGGTCCTCTGACATTTCGTGCGGATCTAACAGGGGCGCCAGCGGCTGAACTTCAATATGATTGATACCACCATCCCAATCTAATTCTTTTTTCCAGGCGAGATTGAAAAGTCCCGGGGCATTACGAAAGCTGAACTGGTCATTAAATCCATGGCTCAGTCTGTGTTCATAGGTAGCAAAAGCTGCGAATTGCTGATGACAGGAGGAACAGGGATAATTTCCGTCTTTGGAAAGCAGCCCATCGTAGAATAATTTTCGTCCGAGCTCAAAGCCCTCCTTCGTTCGGGGATTATTTTGAAACTTATAGACGGGTGAAGGAAATCCTTTGGGAACCGGAAAGGGGAAAGGAATACTTATCCATAACATGCAGCTGAAGCCAATAAACGCTATAGCGGCAACTGATTTCATGGATTCGGGGAAATCGTAAGACCGGTGAATGTACCGATGAAGTTTTCAGAAATCTTTCTTGCGAGTTCCCCGGGCTTCATGCAACTGGGAACTTCCCCGATATGAATGGGTGTGGGGCCGTCAAATAAATAATCGAGATCGATTCCGATTTCTATCCTGATCTTTTTTTCCTTTGAAATTAGGAATGACTGGTCGTTCGTGCTATATAATTTGATTTGCCATACCGTATTATAATTTTCCCTGTAGCCCCCGATATGATATTCGAAAAGATGGGCGGGTTGGGTTGAAAGCGGCGAATTACCTTCTATCTTGACATTGATATAACCGCTGTTCCAGGTCCAGAACATACCCTTAGCCGGATCCAGCGCTCCTGACTGGGCACCTCTGTTTTGGTCAGCGGAATCAATACCCATTTGAAACTGAATTCCATTATAAATGATTCCTGTAGTTACCGGCAGTTCGATGATGGTTGTTGCGGAATCCGAAAAATCGATCAGATGATAGTAGGAGGGTATTTTGGATTTGAAATTTGCGTCTGCATATACGGGTGCCAGTTTTCCGGCATAAAAACGGAACCGGGTTATTTCGAATGTTTCACCAAAAGGATTCTCATATTTTTTATTTAATTCCAGTGGCACCCCATGCACATATGCACGGAATTGGATGGTCAGAGTAGCATCCATCTCTTTTTTTTGGAATGAACCCAGTATAAAAAGCAACGATAAGAGAAAGGAAAAACGCTTAATCCCTGGAAGTAACGGAGGAGGCATTTCCCAAATTATAAAAAGCGTTTCTTTAATCAAAGCGGTTAATTTTTTTTCTTGCGTCCTTGACCTGAGCACGTTTTTGTTTGGATTCTTTCTTTTTTAGTTTCGAAGAAAAACTGGGTTTGGTTGCTTTTCTGGGTTTTGGCCTGATCAGAGCGCGTTCCAGCATTGCTTGCATTTTTTCAATTACTTCTTGTTTGTTATCTAACTGGGATCGGTGAGTTTGTGATTTTACAAGGAGAAATCCCTCGCCGTTTATTTTTGATTCTAATTTTTGTTCGAGCAGGTCTTTCTGCGAATCCGTAAACAGGGCTGAATGTCGGATATCGAAATAACCGATCACCATGGACTCGACTTTGTTTACATTTTGTCCGCCCTTGCCACCACTGCGCGCGGTACGAAAACTGATTTCCCCGGAAACATCTATCTTCATTTCGTAAAAGTAATTTGATTAATTCGAAACTGATGCGGGCAGTTGTTCAAAGAGTAAAACGCGCCAGAGTAAGTATAGGCGGCTCAGTTCATTCATCGATAGGGCCCGGCCTGATAATTCTGCTTGGTATAGAGAATGCCGATAGTCAGGAAGATATTTATTGGCTCAGTAATAAACTCGTCAATCTTCGGATTTTTAACGACACAGCCGGCGTGATGAATTGCTCACTGGTGGAAACCTGTGGTGACATTCTATTGGTCAGTCAGTTCACCTTATTTGCATCAACAAAAAAAGGGAACCGGCCTTCTTATATCCGGGCTTCGAAACCTGATATCGCCATTCCTTTATATGAATCTATGATCGGGCAACTGGAGCGGGATTTAGGGAAGAAAATTTTTAAGGGCGTATTTGGAGCGGATATGCAGGTTGACATTCTCAATGACGGACCTGTTACAATCTTGATAGACACAAAAGAAAAGGAGTAAGGACGCATGCCCGGCGAATAACCCGTCGCCGCTGATAAAACATTGTAAATAGTTAAAAAAATAAAAATGTCTGAAGAACAAATAACCATCAGCGAAGCGCAAAATATGATTGACGAATGGATACGCAGTACGGGCGTCCGATATTTCAGCGAACTTACGAATATGGCCATCCTTACAGAAGAAGTGGGAGAAGTCGCCAGGTTAATGAGTCGCATTTACGGTGATCAGTCTTTCCGGGAAGTTGATAAGGACAAAAAGCTATCCGATGAACTGGCTGACGTATTATGGGTCATCCTGTGCATAGCAAATCAAACGGGAACAGATCTTACGGAAGCGTTCAAAAAAAACTTTGATAAAAAAAACACACGCGATACAAACAGGCACCTGGAAAACCCTAAACTAAATCCGGAAAAGTCAGATTTGTAAAATGGCTCCGTTTGTATCAAAGTGAGTGTGAGAGTTATTTCTCCCTTATACTCGTATACTTCCGCACTTGCTCTATTGTCCCTGCGCAAGACTATATGCTTTTTTACCATTCATAACGTTCAGCAGTTCAAAAGAGCCGATTTTAAAATTACCGCTAAGACTTACATAAAGACCTATAATATCCTGTTGTACAAGTGGTGATCCATCAATGCTTTCAAAACGTGCATTGTACTGATTTACCAGGTTGGTATATACAGAGCCTGTCGGCCATACCTGTGTTCCGCGATTGCTTATATTGATCAGGTTAAATTTTACACCACCATGACGCTTGCATTTCCTGGCGATGATTTCCGGTTGTTCAGAGCTTTCGATGAACATGTCCACACCAACGATATACTCCTGTTCATCCTTTGAATCGTCTGAAACCATCATCTGGTTCTGATCCATTTTAAACATCGTGGGCGTCACATGTGCATTTGGAATAACAGGTTTCGCGCCATGCTCCGGAGTTTTACCGAAATTATTGATGATTGACTGCGCAAATTCTGTTGTGTTTTTCCCCGGAATCGACTTATCGCCAAAATCTCCGGTATGAACCCCCTGTTCAAGGGTATACAATAAAGCATTTTCTATGACCGCTGCATTTTGCATAAAACCAAGGTGACGCAGCATGGCTATACCACTGAGCAGTAGAGCCGTAGGGTTGGCGATATTTTTCCCGGCAATATCCGGTGCCGTTCCGTGAACCGCTTCAAAAATTGAAATATGATCTCCGATGTTGGCTGATGGTGCGAATCCCAGTCCGCCCACCAGGCCTGCACACAAATCAGAAATAATATCACCCTGCAGGTTGGTAAGAACAACTACATCGAATTCCTGGGGGCGTACGACCAGTTTCATGGCCAGGTCATCAACAATGATATCGTCGGATTTCAATTCAGGATACTCTTTGGAGACTTCCTGAAAGCACTCCAGGAAAAGCCCGTCGGTAAGCTTCATAATATTGGCTTTATGACCGCAGGTTATACGACGCGCACCATTTTTTTTGGCCATTTCAAAAGCATATCTAATCACCTGCAGACTGCCAGGACGGGTAATAAAGCGACGGCTCAGTGCCACATCATGGGTCGGCATGTGTTCGATGCCGCCGTATGTATCTTCAATATTTTCACGTACTATGGTGATATCGATGGGGATGCCAGCCTTAGAGAAAACAGTGTCCACGCCATGCAGGGATTGAAAAACTCTTTTATTAGCATATGTATTCCAGGTTTTTCTCGCCGTTACATTGATACTTTTAACACCCTTCCCCTTGGGGGTTTCCATCGGTCCTTTAAAGAGAATGCCGAGTTCTTCGATTATTTGTTGTGATTCCGGGGTCATTCCATTGGAGAACCCTTTATCAAAAACCCATTTCCCCATATCCACTATTACATATTCGAGGGGAACCTGGTTTGCTTTAAATATATTTAAAACTGCATCCATAATTTCCGGTCCGATGCCATCTCCTTTTGCTACTGCTATTTTCATATACTGTTGGGTGATTGAGGTTGGGCGAATTTACATTTTAAAGCCTAAAGCCTAAAGTCCAAAGCCTAAATCTTTGAATGAAATAACTTCAAGATCCGATTATCAGGATCGGACGGTTATTTAGATATGGATAGACATTCTATTAACAAACCGTTTAAAAGAGGAGTTTTAAGCTTTGGCCTTTAGGCTTTGTGCTTTTTCCGTATTTTTATACAAACAGACTCCATGGCGAATAAAATTTCTGAAGGGGTTGAGATCGATGTGGAAACTTTTTATCAGCCGGACTATAGCAATCCGGTTGCAGGTGAACACATGTTCGCCTACCGGATAACCATCTGGAACCACAATAATTTTCCTGTTAAACTCCATCGCCGTCAATGGCATATTTTCGATAGCAATGGCAGTAACCGTGAGGTAGAAGGTGAAGGGGTAGTGGGTGTTCAACCTGTTTTACAACCCGGAGAGAAATATCAGTATGTCAGCGGTTGCAATCTGCGTACGGAGATGGGTAAGATGTATGGAAGTTATCATATGGAAAATCTTCATTCCAAGTCAAGCTTCGAAGTAAATATCCCGATGTTTGAGATGATCGTTCCATTTAAGATGAACTGAATAAGTTTAACTCCTAACGCGTAACGCCTGACACGAAAATTCGACGAATTCTCTACTGTCATAAATATGAATAAAGATTTTCCCGTTTTAACAACCGGCCGAATACTTATGCGCCAGTTTAGAGAATCGGATATCCAAAATGTTTTCCTGGGCCTTTCTCATCCGGAAGTGATTCAATATTACGGAGTCCATTTTGATTCATTGGAGGAAACCAAAAAACAAATGGATTGGTTTGCGGAATTGGAAACAGATGAAACAGGCATTTGGTGGGCAGTCTGTTCACCGGACAATTCAATATTTTACGGAGCAGTCGGGCTTTACTATGTAAAAAGAGATCTCAGAAAAGCGGAAATAGGTTTCTGGCTGATGCCGGAATTCTGGGGCCACGGAATTATTACAGAATCTGCCCGATTGGCAATCGAATATGGCTTTAAAAAAATGCATCTCACACGAATTGAGGCGGAAGTGGAAACTGAAAATATGCTTTCGAAAAGGGTTATGGAAAAATTAAAATTCATTCATGAAGGAACAAAAAAGAATTGTGAAGTAAAGAACGGGCGCTATATCAGCCTTGATATTTATGTGCTGGAGTCTTGATGCGTGAACCTAACGTTTTCCGTCCGGGTTTCCTGCTCAATCATCCGTTGCTGTGGCCTTAACCACTACTTCATTTAATTTCTTGGTTAATGGCAACAATAACAAACCGGCTACCACAGCGGCTACGGCACTGATTCCGAAAAAAAGTGCCTTGCTGTCAAAGTGATCCCAGAAACCGGTCATCATACCGGCGATTTTTCCACCCAGTGAGGTGGTGATAAACCAGCCGCCCATCATTAACGATGTAAATCTTCGCGGGGCCACTTTAGAAACCAGCGAAAGACCTACTGGACTCATGAAAAGTTCACTGATTGTAAACACGCCATAACTGGAAAAAATCCAGGCCGATGAAACTTTGTGCTCGTATATATTTGTTGACAAAGCCGCAATCACCATGATCAGGGAAGACAATCCCGCTATGATGGTTCCCCAGGCAAATTTTGAAGGAGTTGACAGTTCTCTTCCCCGTGATTTCAGAAATCCAAAAAGTCCGACGATTACCGGCGTCAGCACAATAATCCAGAAAGGGTTGATGGATTGGTAAATTTCGGTGGAGATCAGTTTGAGATTTTCTCCCTCAGCCGGCCATTCATTTTTTGGAATATTATGTAAGTAGGGATCTACACCCTGTTCTGTGATCACTTTACCATTTACATCGGTCTTAGCATGAAAATGGTAATCCATTACCGGTACTTCTTTTTTCTCTGTTGTAACCGTATTCAGAAAACCAAACTTTGACAATACTTCCTGCGAGAATTTGGGGGCTTCCCGTTTTGTATAACTATCTGCCCAGATCGTAAGCGACGTCGCATTCTGGTTATAAATATTCCAGAATATGATAGCCACGCCAAACAGTGTAAATAGAGTGCCGATTCTTTTCCTGTCGAAGCCAGAGCAGCGGTACCAAACGGTAAAATAAAATATAATAATCGGAACACAGGCAAACAGAAAGGCGTCGTTGGAATGAGATCCAAACAAATTATTATTTTTTCCGGGAATAAACCAGCCCAGAATTCCGGCAGCAATGGCGGGAAGGAAAACATAGGAAGTGATCTGCTTAAACGACATATCTTCTTTGTGGGCCGGCTTGATCACATCCGCATGTTTTACATATTTCTGACCGAATGCGAAGATGATGATTGAAAGCACCATCCCAAATCCGGCGGCTGCGAAAGCATATCCCCAGGAATAATTGATACGCAGGAAAGCAGCAACAAAATTGCAAACAAAGGCTCCTATGTTGATGCCCATGTAAAAAATGTTGTAGGCAACATCTTTTTTTGATTTGAGCTCTTCCTTATTATAAATATTTCCGAGTAATGTGCTGATATTCGGTTTAAAAAATCCATTGCCCACAATTACAAGCGCAAGCGCCCCGTACATAAGCCCGCCGCTATGGGGTACAGACATCAGGAAATATCCGAGTGCCATCAGAGAGCCTCCTAAAAAAATAGAGATCCGGTAACCAATATATTTGTCAGCAATCAGTCCTCCGATAAAAGGGGTAAGGTATACCAGTGCAATATAAGAACCGGTGATATCTGCCGCCATGCTCACATCCATACCACGCCCACCATTTGCCACGGTATCATGCAGGAAGAGGTAGAGAATACCCACCATCAGATAATATCCAAACCGCTCCCACATCTCGGTAAAAAATAATACATAAAGTCCACGTGGATGACCTTTCTGGGGAAGCGCAGTGTTCATGTGCCTGATTTCTTTGATAAAATAATTGAATCGCCTAATGTAAGATTAATTATTGCATGAAAAAGCAGAAGAGATTTCCCCAATGATAAAATTATTTTTATGATATGAGTATGAATCGTGAATTTCGGGCCTAATCAAAACAACCCATGCATATTTTATTACTTGGAGGAGGAGGAAGAGAACATGCTTTGGCCTGGAAGATTTCACAAAGCGCATCCTGTACTGCTTTATTTATAGCCCCGGGTAATGCCGGTACTTCAGCATTTGGAAAGAATTTGCCGCTTGACCCTACCGATTTTATTGCGATTGGCAAAGCCTGTCTGGATAATAAGATCAATCTTGTGCTCGTCGGACCGGAAGAACCGCTGGTAAAAGGAATCGTGGATTATTTCATCAATGACAGATTACTCAGTCATATACCGGTAATCGGTCCGAATGCATCAGCTGCACGTTTGGAGGGCAGCAAGGCTTTTTCCAAACAGTTTATGATGAAACACGGTATTCCTACTGCCGCATACAAAGAATTTGATGCAGATCATTTTTCAGAAGGCTCAGAATATGTAAAAACACACAGCCTGCCTGTAGTTTTAAAAGCCGATGGTCTCGCTGCGGGCAAAGGTGTTATCATTTGTCAGAGTCATATTGAAGCCATGGCTGAGTTCGAACTTATGCTACAGCAGGATAAATTTGGTGAAGCCGGTCGCAGGATCGTCGTGGAAGAATTTCTGGACGGTATTGAACTTTCGGTTTTCGTACTGACTGACGGGGACCATTATGTGCTTTTGCCGGAGGCAAAGGATTATAAAAAAATCGGGGAAGGAGACAAAGGTCCGAATACGGGCGGCATGGGGGCTGTGAGTCCTGTTCCATTTGCCGATTCCGGATTTATGTTAAAAGTGAAGGAAAGGATCATTGATCCGACTATCAAAGGGCTTAAATCAGATGGAATTGAGTACAAGGGATTTATTTTTATCGGTCTGATCAAGGTAGGTGATGAACCCATGGTTATCGAATATAATTGCCGGTTAGGGGATCCTGAAACGGAAGTGATCATTCCACGCCTTAAAAATGACCTCGTGGACCTTTTACAGGCGGTTGCCGATAAAAAACTGAACGAAAAAACCATTCAGATAGACCCTCGTGTGGCAGCCACTATGGTAGCCGTGAGCCGAGGTTATCCGGGCAGCTATGAAAAGGGTTTTGTGGTAAAGGGGCTTGACGAAAAATACGAGGACAGTCTCGTATTTCATTCCGGAACTCAGCTCAGTAATGGCCAGGTGCTTACCAATGGCGGCCGCGTTCTTTGTGTTACTTCTTACGCGGGTTCTCTGCAGGATGCCATACGAAAGTCGATGACGGTATTAACCCAAATTGACTTTGATGGAATGTATTTCAGAAGGGACATCGGCTATGAATTCCTCTAGAACGTTGTTTGTTGTGCGTTGACAATGATCAGAAAGCAATCTTTCTGTCAACGGTTCAATGATTGGTCGTTTTTTGCCCCGGCGGGTAAAAACCGTCTTTTGAAGCTAAAAATGGAAACATATTTGGTATTTACTTTATAATAAACTGTTGATTTCAAGAAATATCCTTGTGAAAATAGCGTTCAGTGCAGGATGACGGAGATTAATGTTCACTTTGTTAATTCCGATTATTTCCGTCAATTTTGCATGCATCGTAACAGAATATAAATCTGACCTTTTAAAATGGGATTATTCAATTTCCTGACGCAAGAGATTGCCATGGATCTGGGGACAGCTAATACCCTGATCATACACAATGACGAGATCGTGGTTAACGAACCGAGCATAGTCGCCCTTGACCGGAATAACCCAAAAACAGTACTGGCTGTCGGGAAACGGGCCCTGATGATGCATGAAAAGACGCATGAAAGCATCCGAACCGTCAGACCTCTTAAAGATGGGGTAATTGCCGATTTTAATGCAGCAGAGCTTATGATCCGGGAGATGATCAAAATGATCTACCCCAAAAAGCCTCTTTTCCCACCTAGTTGGCGGATGATGATCTGTATCCCTTCCAGTATTACGGAAGTGGAAAAAAGAGCTGTTCGCGATAGTGCAGAACAGGCTGGTGCCAAAGAAGTTTATCTGATTCATGAACCCATGGCTGCTGCACTGGGTATTGGTATAGATGTGGAAGAACCTGTCGGAAATATGATCATAGATATTGGCGGCGGAACTACCGGAATCACCGTAATCGCCTTAGCAGGTATCGTTTGTGACCAGAGTATTCGTATTGCGGGAGATGAGTTCACAGCGGATATTATGGAAGCCCTGCGCAGATATCACAGTTTACTCATCGGTGAACGCACGGCAGAACAAATCAAAATTCAAATCGGTGCTGCATTAAAGGATTTGGACAATCCACCGGATGATATTCCGGTGAATGGCCGTGATCTGGTTACCGGTATTCCCAAACAGATCCTGGTGAGTTATCAGGAAATAGCCGAAGCACTGGATAAAAGCATATTCAAAATAGAAGAAGCCATTTTGAAAGCACTGGAAACAACTCCGCCTGAGCTGGCTGGTGATATTTATCGCCGCGGGTTATATCTTACAGGAGGTGGCGCTCTGCTCCGGGGCCTGGATAAAAGACTCAGCCAGAAAATTAAACTTCCTGTTCATATTGCCGACGATCCGTTAAAGAGTGTTGTAAGGGGAACAGGGATTTCTCTGAAAAATTACGACAGGTATCCGTTTGTGATGCGATAGAAGAGTAAAAAGTAAAAAGTAAAAAATTAAAGAGTAAAAAGCGGAGAGATCGATTTCAATCTTTTTCCTTTTTACTTTTTCCTTTTTACTTTGTAACAGCAACCTAAAATCATAAAGCACCCGTGCGTAATGTTATTCTATTCATCCGGAAGTATGCGAATTTTCTATTCTTTTTGCTGTTGCAAATAACTGCACTCAGTTTTCTTTTTCGGTACAATAAATATCATGAAGCCGCCTGGATGAACGTAGCCGGCGAATTTACGGGCAGTATCAACCAGAGATACAGCAAAGTGGAGTATTATTTTCGCCTGAAAAAAATAAATGAACAGCTGGCAGCAGAAAACATCCGTCTGAATCAGCTGCTCAAAGATAATTTCGAAAGACCCGATGGCCACGAAAAGATAGTCATGGATACGGTTCAGGTCGATACGATCAGCCAAATAAGAAAATATACATGGCTTGGAGCAAAAGTGGTCGGTAGCACTGTAAATACACAGCTTAATTTTATAACTATTCACCGCGGTTTATTGCAGGATGTGCGTCCAAATATGGGTGTAGTGAGTCCGCAGGGAATAGTTGGAACGGTGGTTAATGTTAGTGATAATTATGCCAGCGTGATGACGCTTTTACACAGACAGTACAAAGTAGTGGTAAAGTTAAAGAATGGGGGAGAAAGAGGGACCATTGAATGGGATGGTATAAGTCCGATGTTTGTGACACTAAAGGATATTCCGAAATCAGCCAAAGTGCAGGTAGGGGATTCAATCGTGACCAGTCCGACTTCTTCATTGTTTCCAGGTAATCTGATGGCAGGTACGATCGCCGAAATAGTAGATGATAAAAGCAGTAATTTTTATACACTGAAAGTAAAACCAGCCACTAATTTTTTCAATATCGAATATGTGTATGTGATTTCCAACACACAATTGTTAGAACAAAGGAGACTGGAAGATTCCACCCGAAAAAAATTCCAATGAGTGAGCTGCTGAAAAATGTATTCCGGTTTGTGCTGTTCATTTTTGTTCAGGTGTTTATTCTGTATAACATGCCTCCGCTTCACAGATTTATTACGCCTTACTTATATTACCTGTTTATATTGTGGCTGCCCTTTAGTATGAGCCGCGCCTCCATAATGGCAGTCGCTTTTTTATTTGGCCTTAGCCTGGATTATTTTATGTATACACCGGGCTTACATGCGGCCGCGTGTGTGCTGATTGCTTATCTGAGGCCTTTTGTGGTGAATATGCTGATATCGCAAGAGGGAGCCGACAAAAACTATTTGTCGCCTTCAATTACAAGTATGGGCTGGGCTCCCTATTTTACGTATGTTTTTGTGCTCACTGTATTTCATCATGGATACCTCGTCTTCCTCGAGTGGATGAGTTTCGGATCTTTTTTGTATTTTATAGGAAAGGTAATAGCAACCACCGCGATCAGTATGTTGCTGATTCTGCTGACGGAGCTGTTATTCTTCAGAAAGGAGAAATTCAGAACAAATACGGTTTAAATTAAAGCCAATATCCTGAAATGCCTGTTTTTAATCAATCGCGCAGTAATATCATACGCCTCATCTTCGGTGGGATGTTCCTCGTAATCTTTGCCCAACTCTTAAACCTGCAGGTATTTTCGGACAAGTATAAAAAAATGGCTCAGGAAAATGCCCTGTTCCCCAAAAGAGTCTATCCGACTCGTGGTATCATATATGATCACCGTCAGCGGGCCATTCTCAACAATACCATTTTGTACGATCTTATGGTTACGCCTTCACAGGTTAAAACCATCGATACCACTTTTTTCTGTCAGCTATTGGAGATAGATGCAGCGGAATTCCGTTCGCGCATCCTGGATGCAAAAGTAAAAAACGGCCCATTCAGGCCTTCTATTTTTGAAGATCTGCTGGCACCGGATCTGTATGCAAAACTGGAAGAAAATATCTGGCGTTTTCCCGGTTTTAATTTACAGGAACGACCCGTTCGCGTATATCCCTATGATGCAGCAGCACATATCATGGGTTATGTTGGTGAGGTAGATTCCAATATTTTGCGCCGTTCGAATTATTATTATCAGCTGGGAGATTATGTAGGAAGAAGCGGACTGGAGCAATTTTATGAAAAACAACTCATGGGTCAGCGCGGAAT
Organism: uncultured Bacteroidota bacterium; assembly: GCA_963759335.1. Classification (GTDB taxonomy): domain Bacteria; phylum Bacteroidota; class Bacteroidia; order Chitinophagales; family Chitinophagaceae; genus Puia. The sequence continues at coordinate 1,231,790 of CAVWYU010000005.1, read as the reverse complement.
AGAATACTGGATCAAGGATAATAAAAACCGGCTCGTGGGTCATTATCAGGATCGCGGGCTCGACACCCCCGCAATCGCCGGCAGAAATTTACATACCTCGCTGGATATTGAATTGCAGCAACTGGCTGAAAAATTAATGTCTTATAAGATTGGTGCGGTGGTGGCTATCGAACCCAAAACAGGAGGTATACTGGCAATGGCTTCGGGGCCTGATTATGACCCCAATTCACTTACCGGACCCGATAAACAAAAAAACTATGGGCAGCTTGTGCTGGATGTCAGAGCTCCCTTGTTGAACCGCGCCATTAAGGGACTTTATCCTCCAGGCTCGACATATAAACCGCTGGGAGCTCTTGTGGGTCTGGACGAAGGTGTGATTACACAAGCCAGCGGTTATCCCTGCCTGGGTGTGTATCTCGCGTGCAAGCATCCCGTAAAGTGTCTGGAAAACTGGGCAGGACATGCAGCTAATCTGAGACTGGCGATTGCACATTCATGTAACTCTTTTTTCTGCAATACATTCCGGTTAACGGTCGACAACCGGAAAATCGGTAACCCGCGTGACGGACTACAAACATGGAAGTCCTATATGAATAGATTTGGTCTTGGACACCGGATCGGCGTTGATTTGCCCAGTGAAGATGGTGGCAATATCCCCGATACTTTAGCATACGATAAGGAATATCATGGATCCTGGAATTCCTGTACCATGACGACGCTTGGTATCGGACAGGATAAAATGCTGGTGACGCCTTTGCAAATGGCTAATGCGATGTGTATTGTAGCTAACAAAGGGTATTTCTATACTCCCCATTTCGTTCAAAAAGTGGAGGGACATTCAACTGAAGATAGCGTGCTTGATAAATTTGTCGTAAAACATGAGGTTCTAACACATATATCAGATGACGACTATGAGACGGTTATCAGCGGGATGCAGGATGTAACTGAAGTGGGAACTGCGCGCATCGCCCGGATCGACGGAATTAATATGTGCGCAAAAACGGGTACTGCGGAAAACTATTTATCATTGGAAGGAAGAAGAACCAAACTGAATAACAATTCAATGTTCGTTTGCTTTGCTCCCCGTGAAAATCCACAGATAGCTGTGGCAGTAGTCATACAGAACGCTGGTTTCGGTGCTATATGGGCCGGACGAATCGGAAGTTTGATTGTTGAAAAATATCTTCGCGATACTTTAACGGCAGCACGTGTTAAACTTGCAACCGACATTGCGAATACGAATCTGATGCCGGGTTATCTTGTAAGGTTGCAATTTATAACCGATTCTATCAGAGCTTCCCTCTGGGCGACGCAAACCGGAGACAGTACCCGCTGGAATAAATTTAAAGATCCTTTATTGCGCAGGCAATTGCTGGATACCATGCATAAGGCAACAGCGCATATAACCATTCCTTTCGGTCCGAGACCCCAAGTCAAAATGGTTATGTCGGACACATCAAAAAGAAAGAAACTTGACTCCGCCACGTATGGTAAAACGGATACTTCGGGGAGACCAAGAAAGAACATCATTCAGAAAGCGGCCGATTCGTCAGCATTGAAACCAAAAAATAAACCGGTTGTCCAAAAAGACAGCAGTACAAATCAGTCGCCATGAACGAACGCAATTCTTATATTGCCAGCGGCGCTGACAAGTCTCTGATCTGGCTTTGGTTTATTTTGTCCGCTATAGGTGTGATGAGTATTTTTTCCGCTACCTATCACGACGGTGATAATGTCCTGCAGGGATTTCTTTCACTAAAAACAGATTATAGCCGCCAGGCTTTGTTTTTTGTAATCAGCGGAATTGCGGGCATCTTTATTCTCTTAACAGATAGTAAGTTTTTTACAGCAACTGCAAATCTCTGGTATGCATTTGGCATACTGCTCATGTTGCTGGTATTTCCGTTTCACTCAAATATTAAAGGAACTTCTTCCATCATCAAACTTGGATCTGCCGTTCAGATTCAACCGGCTGATATTTGCAAGATTTTTGTGAATCTGGCACTGGCGAAATATCTGTCGCGTGTGGAAACGAACTTCTCCAGACCACGTTCACAGTTGATCGCAGTTGTTATTGCTCTGGTACCTGCTGCACTTTCCATCATGCAAAAAGAAACCGGTCTTGCACTGGTGTATTTTTCTTTTTTCCTGGTAATGTTTCGGGAAGGTTTACCACCGCTGGTACTCATAATCGGATTCTCTTTCGCTGTACTTGTTGTCGCCACCTTATTACTGGACCCGAACGTTCTTGCGCTTATTCTGACGGCGATCGCCGGGCTCTTTATATATTTCTTCAGAAGTAAAATAAAAAGGCAGCGCACGGTTCTATTTGCCATAGTCAGCATATGGTTTGTTTGCGTGGGTGTTCAGCGCTTCGTGGTTCCTTTTGTTTTCGATCATGTATTCCAGCCTTACCAGGTGAAACGAATTTATGATGCGATAGGTAAGGATTATGTGCCGAAGAATGAGGCGGCGGCAAAAGAAATCGAAGAAAAATCGGTTGGTAAAAAGAAAGATAATGGTGATTATAATGTGAAGCAGTCGAAAATTGCGATCAGTAATGGCGGATTGCTCGGCAAGGGTCTTTTAAAAGGAACCCAAACCCGTTATGATTTTGTTCCGGAGCAGCGGACAGATTTTATTTTTTGTACAATCGGGGAGGGATTTGGATTTCTTGGCAGTGTTGTATTCCTCAGTATTTATATCATACTGCTCTTACGGATCGTAACCATCGCCGAGCGGCAGCGGTCTGTATTCAGTCGCGCATACGCTTATGGCGTGGCATCCGTGTTCTTCTTTCATATTTCCATCAATGTTTGTATGACTATCGGTCTTGCACCGGTTATTGGAATTCCACTTCCGTTCGTTAGTTACGGAGGAACTTCGCTGCTCACTTTCAGCGTTATGTTATTTATTCTCGCGCGTTTGGATGCAGACCGACAGATGGTCTTAAGATAGTGAAGGAGTATAAGAGTATAGGAGTATAAGAATGAACACAAGCACTCTTATACCCTTATACTATTACAGTTAATATCTTTGCTCCATGAAGATCATACCATTGTCAGAAGGTGCGTTCACCATTGATAAGACAAAAGACTTTATACCCTTCGATCCGGCAAAGGATGACTTACAAAAACGGGCAACAGGTAGTCTGCTGGTTGAGATTCAACCCTTCCTTATTGTAACAGAAAAGGATGTACTCCTGCTGGATACCGGTTTGGGTTTCAAACAGGACAGTTCGCTGCAAATTCATCAACTCATACGTGAAGCTGGAGTGGACCCGAACTCAGTTACAAAGGTTTTGTTAAGTCATTTGCACAAAGACCATGTAAGCGGTGCGGGTCAAAAACTTTCTGATGGCACGAGAGCGGCATCTTTTCCGCAGGCAATCTATTATGTTCAACAACGCGAACTGGAATATGCCATTGAAAAAGGATTTCCCAGTTATGAGCCCGACTCATTTGCATTTCTTGAAAACCTTTCAAATCTTGTTAAGCTTGAAGGAAACGGTTTGATCGACGGTTATATTCGTTACGAATTGACCGGCGGTCATTGTCCTTTCCACCAGGTATTTCATGTTGAGGCTGATGGAGAGCATGCATTTTTTGGGGGTGATGTGGCCCCTCAGATGAACCAGATGAAGAACCGCTTTGTTGCCAAATATGATTATGATGGAAAGAAATGCATGGATCTGCGTCAAAAATGGTGGCAACAGGGGGAGAAAGAAGGTTGGACTTTTCTTTTCTATCACGACATAAAAAACCCGGTCTGGAAAGGCTAACGGTTTCTCGTTTTACTTTAATATCGGTTGTAAGACCTTTAGCTGTCCGTCTACTGGTTCTGTAATTCTTAAGCGCAGGATATCTGCAATCAGTGGGTATATGTGAATATTCTCAAATCCCCTGATCTTTAAGTTCTCTTTGAAAGCAGGTCCCCAGGCATAAAAAGTAGCATGCATCACCGGAAGGGCGGGATCAAAGCCATGAGTAGCCGGATCCAGATGCCGGCTGGTCAAATTAAAAACTTTTGGTGGCTGACTAATCAGGATAATATCTCCGATCCGGTTATAGCGGTCATCCTTTTTACTATAATGCCAGCGTGATGGCATATTAGTAGCCAGATATACTTCATAATCCTTCGCTTCGGATTTCAATATTTTGTATGCCGGTAGTATATCTTCCGCGTTCTTCGCATACATATGCACGATTGCCTGCGAATTCATAATAATAAACCGGCTGGTATCAATCGTTTTTGGCAAAGCCAGTGTGTGCAGTGTATCTATGTTAACCATGCCGTGATCCGATAAAAAAATATAACTCACCGGAAGATGTAATGAATCGATGGTGCTTACCAAATGCGCTATGGAACGATCAACATAATGAACGGCGTCCTCCACCTGCTTCGATTCCACGCCATGCATATGTTCTTCATGATCTACATCCGGAATATAAAAAGTGATCAGATGAGGTCTTATTTCCTCTGGTAATGAAAGCCAGTTGCGTACATACCGGATGCGATCGTTCATCGTGATCAGGCTGTTGAATTTATAATAGTACGTCGGCCTTACTCCGCGGATCGCTGCTTCAGCACCTACCCAATAAAAACTGGCTGCAAGCATGCCCTGATTTTCTGCAAGAACCCAGAGAGGTGTTCCACCATACCAGGAGCTGTCTTCCACTCCTTTCTTATTACTCATCCGGTAGACCAGATCTTTTGCCGGATCATAAAAGTTATTATCCACAATCCCATTATGCGATGGATAGTCGCCGGTTGCGATGCTATAGTGATTTGGGAAAGTCAGAGAAGGAAAGACAGGTTGCAAATAATCCGCTTCTACACCGGAGGTTCTAAGACGAATCAGATTTTCTGCCTGGTATTTGTCCGCCAGGTCATAACGGAAGCCATCGGCTGAAATCAGGATGATATAAGGCTTCTTCAGCTGATCGGGACTGTTGGTTCTTCCTGGTATCACATACTGGATCGTATCAGGCAAAACCCGTCTGGGACTGTCCTGTGCATGCAAGATTTCGGTTAAAAGAAGAAATGCTGCGTAGAATAATTTTCTCATGCGAGTTCCAGGATTGAATAATCAGCACGCAATATAATCCGCTTCGTCAAACGTTGGAAATTGAAACGTTGAATTAACCATTAGTTAAGCTGAACGAGCAAAGTGTTGGGTCGAATCGGATGATGCACCGTAAGTTCGAAATATGAATCGGAATACTTCCTGAATCTTAAAAAAGTCTTAAGCTTTGCGCTTTAGCTTTGAGCTTTTATGGGGATTCCTGCAATCTTCGCTGGTTCTTCAGTTGTCTTCGTTCCATTTCTTTTTGAACATAAGCACCGAATTCTTTTTCGGATTTAAAAAAGATATCTATTTTCTGAGGAGAAAGCGCCTGACCGAATTGCACACTGTATTTCTTTCGGATGTTGAGCAGAGATTCATCCAGTTCGATCTCGCTTTTATTATTGCGAATAGCATCCTGTCTCGCTTTCTTTAGTTCTTCTGCATAGAGATTGTAGATTGGCCAGAATTTTTGGGCCTCTTCCGGACTCAGATCCAGCCTCTTTGTGATATATGCAATTTTAAGCGCCTCTAGACGGTTTCCGTTTTGTGCCTGACCTATCAAAAAAGAAAAAGCAAAACTAATTAAAAGTAAAAATCTCTTCATTAGGGATCAATTTACGGATGGTTTTTGTTCCGGCAATAACAGGGAATATTGTTCAAGTTCCACATCCGGTACACTGCCTAACAAATCGTGAATATCGTTATCACTCAAATCAACCGTCGAAGTTTGCAAGCCTGATGGATTATCCGGCGTCCAGTGAACATCATCTATATCCAGATAATTTGCCATGTCCTGGTCACTGACCGTTGTCAGTCCATTGATCGGATCGAGCACCTGGTGATGGGTTAAGTTAAAAGTGGTAATTCCAATCATGCCCACGATGCAGGCAGCAGCTGCATATCGAACTATCCTCATCGGGATGGAGACCTTTTTCTTTTTATTGTCTTGAGGTACTGCGATTAATTTCGGTCGAGTATTCTCTGTAAGCGGAATGTTAGTGCTTAGAGCTTCAAAATATCCGACGGGAACCTGGTATGGATTCTTGATTTTTAGTCCGGCAAGCAACGGGGAAATCTCCGCGATCTCCTCCGGGGCCGGAATATCGTTTACTTCTCCGAAACCATCGGTTTCAAAACGTATCCGGTACATCAGTATATTCGTAAAATCATCGAAGTACCCTGCCGGAACAATATAAGGATTCTTTAAAGCGCCGGCTCTTCCAAGAAAAGGGGCGATTTCCAGTAATTCTGTTAATATTTCATTTGAGCTTTCCATTCGCGTCAATAAGACCCTGTCCGGTGATCAAAGTTTAATGATTCAGTATAAAATCTTCAATTTTTTTAGCTGCATGATGATAGGATGCTTTCAGGGCCCCGGCCGATGTATCCAACACCCGGCTCATTTCCTCGTACGGCATATCATCATAGTATCGTAAACTAAATACAACTCTTTGTTTTTCAGGTAGTTGCTGAATTGCCAACTGCAATTTCCACTCCAGTTTATTGGCATCAAAATCTTTATCCGCCCGAATTTTATTACTTAGACCTGATTCAACATCATTTAGAGAGGTGGTAGCTTTCTTTTTCTGTTGTTCAATAAATGTGAGGCACTCATTCGTGGCGATCCGATAAAGCCAGGTATACAGCTGGGCATCCTCCCGAAAGCCCGACAAGGCGTTCCAGACTCGTATAAACACATTCTGCATCACATCATTGGAATCCTCATGATCCACCAGCATACGTCGGATATGCCAATAAAGCCTTTCCTGGTATTTTTTTACAATCTCAGTAAAAGCTTTTTCCTTGGTAGCCGGTTCTCGAAATAAAGCCAGTAGTTCCGTATCCGTTCTCTGTTCCGCCATTCGGGATCTGGATTTTAAATCAAAACTGGATAATGAATTATTTATTTTTCCGGGCCATCACTTTTTCAGCGGCCGCCACGATATGTGCGGCGTCCAGTCCATATTTCGACAGCAGTTGTACCGGCGTGCCACTTTCGCCGAATGTATCGTTTGTTCCCACATATTCAATGGGGATGGGATGACCTTTTGAAGCAGTTTGTGCGACGCTGTCTCCCAGTCCACCGATAATGTTATGTTCTTCTGCAGTCACGGCACAACCTGTTTTTCGAATGGATTTCAAAATTGCTTCCGAATCCAGTGGCTTTATGGTATGAATATTTATGATTTCGGCAGAAATTCCTTTTTCTTTCAAAATCTTTTCCGCTTCCAGTGCGATCCATACGAGATGTCCGCAGGCGAAAATGGATACATCTTTGCCTTCAGTAAATACCTGGGCTTTTCCGATTTTGAATTCCATTTCTGAAGTAAAAATCGGCCAGACAGGTCTGCCAAAACGCAGATAAACGGGTCCCTGAAATTCTGCAATGGCCATCGTCGCGGCCTTTGTCTGCGCATAATCACAGGGCACAATAACGGTCATTCCCGGGAGCATTTTCATCATGCCGATATCTTCGAGAATCTGGTGCGTGGCGCCATCTTCACCCAGAGTCAGACCCGCATGAGACGCACAGATCTTCACATTTTTTCCGGAATAAGCAACGGATTGCCGTATCTGATCATACACGCGTCCTGTTGAAAAATTCGCAAATGTAGTGGTGAAAGGAATTTTTCCACCAATGGTCAATCCGGATGCCACCCCGATCATGTTGGCTTCAGCAATACCACACTGGAAAAAACGCTCTGGAAATTCTTTGATGAACTGATTCAGTTTAAGGGAACCGGCCAGGTCTGCGGTGAGTGCTACGATATTCGGATTTTTTCTGGCAACTTCCACAATTCCGTCCCCGAATCCGCTACGGGTATCTTTCTGTCCTGTTACAGTGATCATATTTTGTTGGTTGAATGCAATTCAGATCAATTCAGTTCTGAAAATTTACTATTATAAAAAGACTCGTCCATTTTAATTTTTTGTTCCCATCTCCAGGCAGTTGACAACATATCTTCCAGCGAATATTTTGGAATCCAGCCAAGTACATTTCTTGCGAGATCGTTATTTGCATAAATTGAAACTACATCCCCTGACCGGCGAGGACCAATTACATAGTTCAGCGGGAAACCACTGATTTTTTCAAATGCATGGATGGCTTCCAACACAGTGGTACCACTTCCACTTCCGAGATTATAAACCTCACATTGGCTGTTGATTTTTCCTTTTAACATGTACGTCAGCGCCAGTGTATGTGCGTGCGCTATATCTGATACGTGTATATAATCACGAATGCAGGAACCATCGCGGGTTGGGTAGTCGTCACCGTAAACCTGCATTTGCGGAAGTTTTCCAATAGCTGTCTGTGTAATGGCCGGAACCAGGTTGGATGGCCGGCCAACGGGAAGTTCGCCAATTAAAACAGACGGATGGGCACCGACCGGATTAAAATACCGGAGTAAAATACATTTTGAGTCAGAAGATTTCGAAAATTCATTGATAATCTGTTCCCCCATTTGTTTGGTATATCCATACGGAGATTCGGCTGGTCTTGGGGGAGTGGTTTCTGTGACAGGAATTTCTGTCGTATTTCCATATACCGTACAGGAAGAAGAAAAAACGAAATTGGCGATATTGAATTCCTGCACGCATTTCAGCAGGTTAATCAGGGACATCAGGTTATTTTCAAAATACATTAGCGGATTTTCAACCGATTCGCCTACCGATTTAAAAGCTGCGAAATGAACGATACCGGCAATATCAGGATTCTCATGGAAAATGGCAAAGCTGTCATCCAGGTTGCAAAGGTCCACTTTATAATTCTTGATCTTTTTTCCGGTTATCTTTTGAACGCCTTCCAGGATCCGGGGATTGGATCTTGAATTATTGTCAACACAAATCACGTCGAAACCGTTTTCAATAAGATCTACAATGGTATGAGATCCGATATAACCACAGCCGCCTGTTACAAGAATTTTTTTCATAGTTATTCCCTCATTATGGATGGTTGATGATATCCAGCAGGTATTGCCCGTAGCCGCTTTTGAGCAGAGGCTGCGCAATGGCTCTCACTTGTTCTTTTGTTATGAATTTTTTCCGGTATGCAATTTCTTCAATACAGGCGATTTTAATTCCCTGTCGTTGTTCTATGACGTGAACAAATTGCGTCGCCTGCATGAGTGAGTCAAATGTTCCCGTATCCAGCCAGGCTGTTCCCCGGTCCATGATTGATACTTTCAATTTGCCTCTTTTCAGATATTCCTTATTTACATCTGTTATTTCATACTCACCACGCGGACTCGGTTTCAGATTTTTTGCGATGGATACGACCTCATTATTGTAAAAATATAGTCCGGGTACCGCATAATTGCTTTTTGGTTTTTCCGGTTTTTCTTCTATTGAAACCGCGTTATTATCATGGTCAAATTCGACTACGCCATATCTTTCGGGATCACTTACATGGTAAGCGTACACTATGCCACCTTCCGGATCGGTATTGGCAGCCAGCTGATCGCCGAGTCCCGTTCCATAAAAAATATTATCACCAAGAACAAGGGCCACACTGTCTTTTCCTATAAAATCGGCTCCGATTACAAATGCCTGTGCGAGACCATTCGGAACTGCCTGTTCAGCATAGCTTATTTTCAAACCGTATTGCGAACCGTCCCCGAACAATTTTATAAAAAGAGGCAGGTCGTGCGGGGTTGAAATAATCAGGATTTCTCGTATACCGGCCATCATCAGGGTTGACAATGGATAATATATCATCGGTTTATCATATACAGGCATGATTTGCTTGCTGATAGCAAATGTTATCGGATGAAGTCTTGTGCCTGAACCACCTGCCAGAATAATACCTTTCATGTACCAGTTTTTTAACGGGCGCAAAGTACAGATTTAAGCTTAAAGTGTAAAGCAACTGTTGAAATGGGAAATGGTGGGATTGAATAAGATCACAATACGGCCTCACCCCTCCAACCTTATGCTGTGAGTGGTACGCGTTAGCCCTGATCAATGTTTGAAAAACATCAGAATCCCGTAAACAATTGCAGAGAAAATGGCACTGACAGGAATGGTGAGAATCCAGGCCCATAGCAGATTGATTGTGATTCCCCACCGGACAGCTGAGAGTCTTTTTGTGGCACCTACACCCATGATAGAACCCGCAATCGTATGGGTGGTACTAACGGGGATACCCAGCTTCTCACTAATAAATAAAGTGATAGCGCCAGCTGTTTCCGCACTGACACCTTCCAGGGGGGTAACTTTTGTAATACGTGTTCCCATCGTCTTGACGATTTTCCATCCACCACTCAGGGTGCCTAATGCGATACAGGTGAAACTGGCGAGCGGTACCCAGGTATTATGATCTACAAATTGTTTGAAAGTAAGATTATGACCAGTCTGATGCTGGTAATAAATAAAAGCTGCCCCGATAATACCCATTACTTTTTGTGCGTCATTGCCACCATGACCCAGACTGAAAAGAGCGGACGACACCAGCTGCAATTTGCGAAACCATTTATCTGCCTTGTACGGATTTGCATGGCGACAAATATTGATAATGGAAATGGTGATGATATAACCAATAACCATTCCGATAATCGGAGCCAGGAAAATAAAAAAAAAGGTCGGAATCACCTTTGTATAATTGATCACGGAGTGACCATGTTTGCTGAGTGCTCCTGCATGTGCAATGGCCGCCCCCATAAAACCGCCGATCAGGGTATGAGAAGAACTCGACGGAATGCCAAACCACCAGGTTAACAGATTCCAGGCTATAGCGCCAATCAGCCCTGAAAAAATCACTTCCAGTGTTATAAAATCCTTGTTGACGGAATTGGCAATAGTATTTCCAATTTTGAATTCTCCAATCAGGTATTTAGAAATAAAAAATGCCGCAAAGTTGAACAAGGCTGCCCATAACACAGCCTGGAAAGGAGTCAGCACTTTAGTGGATACTATCGTAGCAATTGAGTTCGCTGCGTCGTGAAATCCATTGATAAAATCGAAAATCAGAGCAAGGATGATGATGATTACCAGGAAAGTCATTATAATTCAAATTTGAAAGCGTTTGCTTTATGCATTTGCATTAAGCATACTTGATGATGATGGTCTCAATAACATTAGCGGCGTCTTCACATTTGTCCGTAACGGTTTCCATCACCTGGTAGATTTCTCTTTTTTTAATGACTTCTTTGGCGTCAGGTTCAGTCTCAAATAAACGGTCGATACTCATATCAAATACATCGTCTGCCTGATTTTCTATACTGTTAATTTTCACCAGAGCATCCGTAATTTTTCTCATATCGCGCATGTTCCTGAGTTCACTTACGGCAAGCCCGATTTGAATGGTTCCTTCCACGATGAGATCGGCCAGTTTTTGTATCCCTGTATCGTTCGGATTTACCTTATAGAAATTAATTTTTTTTGCGGTTGAATATATATAATCACAGATATCATCCAGTGCACTGGCGAGGTAGTGAATGTCTTCGCGATCGAATGGAGTAATAAAATTCCGTCCAAGTTCAGTAAACACTTTATGGGTAAGGTCATCGTTTACGTGTTCCTGTTCCTCTACCTGGGAAACCAGGGCTGCTCTTTTATCAATGTCCGGTTCACTGACAACAGTTTTTAACAGGCGTCCCATCTTTGTCACCCCGGCAGCAACTTCTTCAAACAGAGAATAGAAAATCCTGTCCTTCGGCATAAATATCTTCATGATATTATTCAGCGCCATAATAAAAATTTGGGTAAAAATAGGGCTATTCGTGTCTTTTTGAATCTAATTCAGTATGGTAATAATTTCTTAACATGGAGCTGAACGCTTAAAAATCAATGCTTAAGACAGGAATTCAACAGTAAATCTTAAAAATGGCGGGTACGAACATAATTCCTTAACCGAAAAGGAAAGAAGATGGGTTGGAAGGCAAAGGATTGGCAGAAAGGGGTCGGATATCATATGAGAGGCTCTGGTTGTTACGAGTCAGGTGCCAGGCGCGAGAAATGAACCATAATATCGTCCGTCACAACATTTAAAGCCTGTCTGGATTCCGGTTGATTTGATTTGGGGAAATCATTTGCATCATATTGAAAAAGGCGCCAGCTTTTATTCTCATATTCAAGTGCCGTCATATGTTCTACCCAATCGCCCGAATTCATATACACCACTTTTCCTGATGCATTTTCAAAGGTTCGTATCACCGGCTGATGAATATGACCACAGATTACAAAATCATATTTTTTGTTGATCGCCAGTTCGGAAGCGATCTGCTCCAGATCATTCACTTTGGCAACAGCTTTATTAACCCCTGCCATAACCTTTTTCGAAATGGACACTTTTTCTCTTCCTATCCAACTCAGGATCCCGTTTATCATCCGATTAAACAGAATGAGCATCCCATATCCATTACTGCCAAGTTTGGCCATGATCCGCGCGCTTCCTTTTGTAGTATTATCAAAAACATCTCCATGAAAAATCCAGGTCATTTGCTGATCGATTTCCAGCACCAGTTTATCGGTCAGTGTGAAATGACCCATATTTAAATCGGTGTATTTCCGCATCATCTCATCATGATTGCCGGTGATATACACTACGCGTGTCCCATTGGTAATAAACTTCATAATTTCCCGGACTACCTGCATATGAAATGAGGGGAAATAACTTTTGCTGAATTGCCAGCCATCGATAATGTCGCCATTTAATATCAGCATCCCGGGCTGAATGCTGCGGAGGTAATTAAGAAGTTCTTTTGCACGGCAACCATAAGTTCCCAGATGAACATCCGACAATACCACTACGTCTAAACTGCGTCTTTCCATGTTGGAAGTTTTTCAAAACTCGGAAATCAGTATTACTAAATCATTGCCTAATTGTTAATTGTCAATTACAAAATGCCTTCCATCGATCCTGTACAATGAACAATTGCCAATTATATTGCTAACTTCAAATAATCGATATCGTTACAATGGAAACGCGCAGAGATTTCATAAAGAAAACTACACTCTTATCCGGAATGGCTGGAATGAGTACATTGATTCCTGACTCAATTCAAAGAGCTCTTGCCATTGAACCAAATCCAGGTACCAGCTGGCAGGACGCCGAGCACATTGTGATCCTTATGCAGGAGAATCGTTCTTTTGATCACAGTTTTGGTAAGTTACGAGGAGTTCGCGGTTTCAATGATCCGCGCGCGATCGATCTTCCCAATGGGAATCCTGTCTGGCTTCAATCAAACCAGGCTGGCGAAACCTATGCACCATTTCATCTGAATATGAAAGATACCAGGGCTACCTGGATGAGTTCATTGCCACATTCCTGGGAAAATCAGGTAAATGCACGCAATGACGGAAGATTTGACCAATGGTTGAATGTAAAAAGAAACAGTATTAAGGAGTATTCAAATATGCCCCTGACGCTTGGCCATTATAACCGTCAGGATATACCATTTTATTATGAACTGGCAGACGGATTTACTGTTTGCGACCAGCATTTTTGTTCGGCGCTGACAGGAACCAATCCCAACAGATTGTTTTTCTGGACGGGTACCATACGTGCTGAGCAAACTCAACATTCAATGGCTCATGTATGGAATGAGGATATGGATTATGAAACATTACATTGGAAAACTTTTCCGGAAGTGCTGGAGGAAAATAATATTTCCTGGAAATTCTATCAGAATGAATTGAGCATTGATGTCGGTTTTAAAGATGAACAGGATCCCTGGCTATCAAATTTTCAGGATAATCCGTTGGAATTTTTTTCTCAGTATAATATCAGGCTTCATAAAAAACATCTGGATCAGGTGCGTAGTCTGGCAGAAACGCTTCCCCGGGAACTCTCCGATTTGCAGCAGCAGATTGAAAAACTTCCCGCAAATGACTCCGCGAGAAAAACGATTCAGAAAACGATTGATGAAAAAGCATTGGAGCTGAAGGCCGTAACACAGGCAATAAAGTCGGGTAACCTGGATAAATTCAACAGCCTCTCAGAGAATGAAAAAAGTCTGCATCAAAAGGCATTCGTTACGAATGTCAATGACCCCGATTATCATTCACTGGATGAAATCGTATATGAAGATGGTGGTGTAAAGCGAAATTTTAAAATACCCAAGGGTGATCTGTTGCATCAATTTCGGCAGGACGTCCATTCCGGAAAACTGCCAACTGTTTCCTGGCTGGCCGCCCCGGAAAATTTATCGGATCATCCGACTTCTGCCTGGTATGGAGCGTGGTATGTGTCAGAAGTGATGGATATTTTGACAAAAAATCCGGATGTATGGAAAAAGACAATTTTTATTCTTACATACGACGAAAATGATGGTTACTTTGATCATCAGCCTCCATTCGTAGCGCCGGATTCTGAAAATCCGGAAACTGGTAAAGCTTCAGTAGGTCTTGACACACGTGTGGAAATCGTGAAGGTGGCTGAAGCAAAACAAAGAAAAGGGCATACAGCTTTTTTTCAGCGCGAAAGTCCGATAGGCCTGGGTTTCCGGGTTCCGCTGATTGTAGCATCCCCCTGGAGCCGTGGCGGTTATGTGAATTCAGAAATATTTGACCTTACCTCGACCATTCAATTTCTGGAGAAATTTTTAAGTATTAAAACAGGCAAAACGGTGAAGGATCCCAATATTAGCGACTGGCGTCGCAACGTATGCGGAGACCTTACTTCGGTTTTTAGAAACTCCCAAAATAATGAAGCGGTTAGTCTGGAATTTCTACAGAAGGATTCTTTTTTAGAATCTGTATATAACGCCAAATTCAAAAAACTTCCCGATGATTATAAGGCATTAAATTCGGAAGAAATCCGATTGTTTCGAAGGAATCCATATGATTCGCCTTATATGCCCCAACAGGAAAAAGGGATCAGGCCTTCGAATGGACTTTACTATCAGTTATATGCGGACGGGAGACTAAATGCAGATAAAAAATCATTTAATATCCGTTTTGAATCCGGCAGTAAAGTATTTGGTAAAAAGACACTCGGTTCTCCTTTTAACGTATACGCACCGGGCAAATATCTCCAAAATGTAAACGGAGCAGTTGTTTTACGGGATCTTCGAACCTGGGCTTTTGCTGTCAGACCGGCTGACCATGTTGAATATTCGTGGCCCGTGGAGTCCTTTGAAAACAATATTTATCATTTGCGGGTATACGGACCGAACGGTTTTTTCCGGGAATATAAGGGCTCTGTCCAGGATCCTTCGATAGATGTACGCTGTAATTACCAGGTTCTTGGAAAAGATCAGTTGAAACTAACCGGCAATATCAGTCTCATATTACACAACATTGGCCAGAGTGGGTTGTTAGTCTCGATAACAGATAATGCGTATAAAGCCGGCTCCATAAAAAAAACGCTGAATTCTTCAGGTAATAGCTCCGGAAGTATTGATTTACCAATCGATCTTTCGAAACAATTTGGATGGTATGATTTTACGGTCGCAGTTGAGGGAAATGAAATATTTATGCGAAGATATGCGGGCAGGGTTGATACGGGCGAGTCAGGATTTAGCGATCCTTTTATGGGAAGAACCATTTAACTAAGTATGGAAGAAGGGAAGTAGGGAAGAATGGAAGTGAAAGAGAAAAATCCGCCAACCGTTAATCGCCAACCGATTAATCTTTCCTGGCCTCCAAAGTAAAGCCAATGGAAGTGCCGATATCCGGTGTGCTGCGTACATGGATGGCCTGATCATGGGCTTCAATAATATGTTTGCAAATGGCAAGGCCAAGTCCTGTTCCTCCTTTATCCCGGCTTCTCGCTGAGTCCGTGCGATAAAATCTTTCGAAAATACGCTGGAGATGTTCTTCTTCAATCCCGATTCCGTCATCGGTTATTTCCACCAGTACATGTCTGCCGTCGGTTTTATATATACTGGCTGTAATACTGCCGTTTTGTTTTCCGTATTTTGAAGCATTTTCAACCAGATTCAATAATACCATTCGGATTTTTTCTTTGTCAGCAAAAACAAGGGTAGGGTATTCACATCCTTTTTTTATGCCCGTGCGCATATTTTTATCATGCATATTGATGGAAAGAGATTCAAAAACTTCACGGATCAAATCCTGGATAACAAAATTCTGCTTGAGTAATAATTGTTCTCCTCTTTCCAGTTTCGAAATTTCATCCAGATCATTTACCAGGTTGACCAGCCTTTCTACATTCCTTTCAGTATTTTCCAAAAATCGTTTTCGCACCTTCAGATCGTCCATGGCGCCGTTTAACAGAGTATCGATATAACCCTGAATCGCAAAAATGGGTGTTTTAAACTCATGGGAAAGATTCTGCAAAAACTCTTTCCGGAATGCTTCATTTTTCCGCAGCAATTCAATTTCTTCCGTTTGTTTATTTCCCCATCGCTCCACATCCTCATGTACTTCATCAATGCTTTTTTTCGGGAGTATATATTTAAAATAAACCTCTTCTTTCCGCGTCGCCTTCGTCTGGTGAATGAATTTATAAATCAGTTTGATTTTTCTATATATAAATTTCTCCAGAATAAGCTGTATCAGAAGGTAAGAGCCACTGAACACCAGTAGCAGCGCTCCCAAACCATATTTCCAGCTTGAACTCAGAAAAAAGATGCCAATGGCAACGGAGGTTGAAATGACAAGAGCCGTGAATGCGGATAATTGTTTGGGTGTAAGATTCTGCGTGTTGAGCATTTAGTTCACAAACTTATAACCCACCCCTTTTACGGTTGTAATGCAGTCCAATCCGAGTTTCTGACGGATTTTGCGGATATGCACATCAATGGTGCGGTCTCCAACAATAACATCATTACCCCATACCTGGTTCAGGATTTCGTTACGCAAAAATACTCTTCCCGGACGGGAAGCCAGGAGATAAAGAAGCTCGAATTCTTTTTTTGCCAGGGTGACTTGTCGCTCATCTACCAGCACTTCAAATTTTGTTGGGTCTATGCTCAGATTACCCCTTTTCAGGGTTTTTTCAGCAGATTCTTTGTTTGAGCGACGCAGGAGGGCGCCGACACGGCTTACTATTACTTTCGGACTGACGGGCTTATTTACGTAATCATCCGCCCCGCTTTCCAGGCCCTTGATATGGAAACCTTCATCATTTAAGGCCGTCAACATCAAAATGAGCGTATCATGAAAAATAGGCTGGGTTCGCAGGATTTCGCAGACTTCAACCCCGCTTTTCTTTGGCATCATGATGTCCAGGATGATCAGGTCAGGGTGGGTGGATTTAGCCTTGGAAAGGGCATCATCCCCATCTTTGGCTGTGGTAACCTCATATCCTTCCCGAACCAGGTTATATTGGAGAACTTCAAGGATGTCCGGCTCATCATCAGCGATCAGAATTTTCTTGCCTTTGGCATCCATTAACAAAAAATTTACGCAAACCTAATCGAAATATGGCGTTAGGACAGATAAATGGGGGGAGTTTACAATTTTTTAATACTGAGAATCCGGTAAGCCTGACTTCTAAACCTTAAAACCCATAGCCTAAATACAATATTTCTCAATTTTCCATGATCTCTCCACCATAAACCCTACTGCAAAACCGTTAACCCTCAACTGTCATCCTTCATGCAACCAACTTGCGCATCCCGGAATTGGCTGTATTTTTGTCTTACCGGGTTGGACCGCCTTAATATGAAAAAAATAGTCCGTTTTCTCCTTATTCCGTTAACCCTCATACTGGTTAAGCCCGTTTTTGCCCAAACGGCCAGTCCGGCTTTTAAGGTGCAACAGGACCGGAAATTATGGCACGACAATATAGATAAGGAACAAAAAAGGCTACTGTCCCTCGATGGCAAGGCAGATGAGGTGATCCAGGCCTCCAAAGATGATAATGTAAATCTCCAGATAGCGGACGTGATGATCCGCCAGGTCGATCTTCTCCAGGAAAAAATAGAAATCGACTCCAGCCTGAGCGCGCAGATGAAGATTAAAAATCTGCGTTCATTGGAAACCATGATCAGGGGTTATAACAATAACTATAGGAAAAAAGATTTTCCTCCTTCGATGGCGCAATCTCTTTTTGATGCATTCGTGAAAGCCATGCAGTACGACCGGATAAACATGAGCATTGAAACGGTGATTGCGGAAAACAGTTATGGAACCGGAAAGATTTTGATAGACTGTTTTTTATTACCCATACCTAATGCCGGCGTAAAAAATTCACGCGAGATCCTGATACGGAAATATTGCGAATTGCATCCGGATGAGATTTTCACTATCCTGACCGCCAATCCCACACTGACATATGCTGACTCCCTGGTCATTATCGGCGGAAAAAAGAATATCCGAAAGCTCTACGACTACGCATCTGGAACTTCGGCTCTTTCCTACCGGATACGGAACAGCCGCGATTCTGTGATCATGATGGTTGGCAAAATTGCGTCCAGCAAAAGTGGTCAGTTATACCTTCCATTTCTCGACAATCTGATTAACCACCGGATTACAATCGCTGATATAGACAGGGTAAAAGATAATAATGTCCTTTATTACAAACTGCTGGTTCAAACAAGAATGGATTATGCGGCAAGAATGCTTCCGCCTTTGCAGGATACGGCATTGGAAATGGATGCCCTGACTGTCATGTTACAAAATAAAGGGAAGGACGTATTTGTTCGCGAAATCAATGCTCTGCATGATAAGCCGCCATCCATACGGTTTAAAATACTTGACCCGCTGACCCCGGCCGAACTCTATTATCTTGTCGTACTCAGTGAGGATGAAATTTATACTTCCAGTTATCTGGGGGTCTATGATCGCATTTTCCAAAAAATGACTGCTCCAAGGGGGGATAGTCTGATTATAGAAATGCATGGTGATTATTTCAGAAAGTTTATCAAAATGGCAGCTGCTTATAATAAGCTGGATTATTTCTTAAGTACTATGGATAGAGATAATGCTGCCACGATTATGAAAGCATTTATTATCGGACTGGAGAGAGCAAATGAAGAAGATGCTGTGGATGTAGCTGATTCTTATAGCAGCATTTTCGATAAAAATCCTCAGCTGGCTTTGTTTGTTTTAAATGAAGTCAAATGGAACTACAAAAGAAATCTGCTCAACAGTGATAAACGAGGTACAGTGATTTATCATTTGCTGGAAGCGCTTTTTGAATCGGCAGACACTACCCAGTCACAGGCTCTGGATCTGTCTGCAAAACTGGGCATCCCCCCTGTTTATACGGTAAATTATGATTCACTGAAAGATGATAGCGGGCGGGTCATACAACAGGTTTTTTTCTACGGGGATGAAGATAAAGACGGACAAAATTCTTATCAGGATTTTCTGCGGCTTTTTTTAAACAAGGCAGAATGGAAACTAACATTGAATCCAACAAAGGAATGGATCATGATACAGTCGCTGAAGGGAAAACCGGTATGGATTTTTGCAAATCGTCCGTTATATGGTGAGGACGACCCCGATGATAAAGCCCAGCATCATCTGGATGATTATTTGTATGATAATAAATTACAACCTTCCATTTATATACATCGTGGGCATAGTTATCATGTACGTTATACCCTGAAGCAACTTCAGCCGTCCGCGAAAATTGTGATTCTGGGTTCCTGCGGCGGGTATAATAACCTGAGTGAAGTATTAAGTATCAGTCCCGATGCACATATTATATCTTCCAAACAGGTTGGTACCAAATCAGTAAATGAACCGATTTTACAAGCGATCAACGCGGACCTGCTGGAGGGAAACAATATCGACTGGTTGCCCATCTGGAAAGGGTTGACAGAAAGATTTAAAAAAGATCCCATTGCACGCGAGCGCTTTGACGATTATATCCCCCCTTATAAAAATCTCGGCGTTATTTTTATAAAGGCTTATCGCAATGCGATGGGAGAAGAAGAGTAAAGACGTCTTACCTTTGACCGGAAGTTGATTTTTTACTTTTCCCGTTTTAATATTTACTCTTTCTTCGATGCCCTCATCTATTTCAAGGAAAAAAATTTTTGATTTTAGTCAGCTGCGAAGGGTATTGCAATATACCAGGCCCTATAAAAAATGGTTTTACGGATCTATTACTTTGTCCATTCTGCTGGCAGTGATCTCACCGCTTCGTCCCTTCCTGATTCAATATACGGTGAACACTTATATACATGGAGGAATTACCGCTGATCTTACAGTTCGGGAGCGGATGATTCAACTGATTACCTATGTTACCATTTTGCAGATTGGAATCTTATTGATTGAAACCCTGTTGCGATTTTATTTTTCGTTTATCACTGCCTGGCTGGGCCAGACCGTTGTAAAGGACCTCCGGATCGCTGTTTACAAAAGGGTACTTACACTGAATCTTTCCCAATATGATAAAACGCCCATCGGTACCCTGACTACGCGTACGATCAATGATATTGAAGCCATCAACGATATATTTTCAGAAGGATTGATTCCGATCGTTTCTGATCTGCTGTCCATCATTTCCATTCTGCTTTTCATGTTTCTGTCCAACTGGCAACTGACTCTGATCTGTTTGATTCCATTTCCAATACTTATTGTAGCTACCTATTTTTTTAAGGAAACTGTAAATAAATCGTTTATACGTGTTCGTAATGCCGTGGCGGCCCTGAATGCATTTGTTCAGGAGCATATCACAGGAATGCAGATTGTACAGGCATTTGCCGCAGAAAAAAGAGAATATAATAGTTTCAGGAAAATTAATAAGGAGCACCGGAATGCAAATATCAAAGCGATTTTTGCCTATTCTGTTTTTTTCCCCATAGTGGAAATCGTACTGGCGTTCTCAACCGGATTATTGGTCTGGTGGGGTGCGAGTGAGGTACTGCATTTGTCAGAGAAACAGGCAGCTTCCCTGACAGGTGAAATCATCGCTTTCTTTTTATACCTCAATTTGTTATTCCGGCCGTTGCGTCTGATTGCCGATAAATTTAACACGTTGCAGATGGGTATGGTGGCTAGTGAACGTGTTTTCAAAGTATTGGATAATGCGGATATGATGCCGGATAACGGACAATATGCGCCTGTTAAACTCAGGGGACGTGTAACGTTTGATCATGTTTATTTTGCTTATACTGATGAGCGTTGGGTGCTGAAAAATATTTCATTTGGAATAGAGCCGGGTGAGACACTGGCTATTGTTGGTCATACAGGCAGTGGAAAAACTTCCATTATCAGTATCCTAAACCGGTTGTACGCCATACAAAAAGGCAGCATTTTGATCGATGACCATCCCATTGAAGCATATAAACTGGATGTCTTAAGGGCTAATATCGGGGTGGTTCTACAGGATGTGTTCCTTTTTTCAGGATCGGTGCTCGATAACATTACCCTCCGGAATAAGGAAATTCCTTTTGAAAGGGTGGTAAATGCCGCTAAAATGATTGGAATGCATGATTTTATAATGAGACTGCCGGGCGGTTATGATTATGATGTGATGGAACGCGGTAATACACTTTCCATGGGTCAGCGTCAGTTACTTTCTTTTATACGGGCTCTTTTATTTAATCCGTCCATACTCATCCTGGATGAAGCCACGTCTTCGGTAGATACTGAATCAGAAAGATTGATTCAGGAAGCTATAGAAAAACTAATTACGGACCGCACTTCGATTGTTATCGCCCATCGGCTCTCCACCATACGGAAAGCCAATAAGATCATTGTGCTGGACAAAGGCGAAATCCTTGAAATAGGCACCCACGAAGAACTGATGGAAAAGGAAGGCTTTTATTTTAAATTGCATCAGATGCAGTTTGAAAAGCTCAATGCTTCATAAGCCTGTAATTCAAAGCCTGGAACGGAATCTGTCTGGTACACATATTGAATGACAAATGTGTCTTTCCGGTCTCTAAAATAAGCTGAATAAAGTCAGAGCTTTAGGCCTCGGGCTTTGGTCTTTAAGCTTAAAAAGGGGCTTGAAATTTGGCCTCACTCCCATATCTTTGCGGCAAAATTAGATACCGCATGTTGGCAAGACGGGTCAAATCTTTATTGGTAGCGGGTTTCAGCGTATTTGTCGTGTCTTTTTTCAACCCTGCATTGGCTCAGGAAGACAGTACCGGCAAAGGGGCAAAAAACAGCTTTAATGCTAAGGAAATCATATTCGGCCACGTTCTAAATAACCATGATTTTCACATCATCGATATCATGCACGATGACGGCTCAAAACATCCGATATCCATACCTCTTCCCGTGATTCTTTATTCAAAACAAAGAGGACTGGCCGCTTTCATGTCGTCCAGATTTCATCATGGAGAGGAGAACTATGACAATTACATGATGCTTACGAGTGAAAAGATCGAAGAGTTAAAACTCGATCCCACAAAATACAACGCTCAGGATATTGTGGCCGTGGATGACAAAGGTGTTATCGATCCTTCGATCAGGATTTATGATATCTCCCTTACACGTAATGTGGTGCAGATGTTAATTGGGCTTGGCCTGTTTACCTGGGTGATGCTGGTCATTGCAAAAAAATACAAATTCGGTCAGGGAGTTACGTCGGCTCCAAAGGGTTCCCAGAGCCTGCTCGAACCGGTTATTACATTTGTGCGTGATGAAGTGGGAAAACCAAATCTCGGTCCGAGTGCTGATAAATATCTTCCATTCCTTTTAACCATCTTCTTTTTTATTTTAATAAATAATATCATTGGACTGATTCCCGGCTCAGCCAATGTTAGCGGTAATATTGCTTTTACGGCTGTATTGGGAATAATATCCTTCGTAGTCATTCTTTTCAGTTCAGACAAACATTATTGGGGCCATATTTTCAATCCGCCCGACGTGCCGCTGGGTGTGAAGTTCATCCTGGTGCCGGTTGAATTTATCAGCGTATTTATTAAGCCTTTCGCGCTCATCATACGTTTGTTTGCAAACATGGTGGCGGGTCATATCATTATTATCTGTTTGATTTCACTGATATTTATTTTTGGAAACATGAATAAATTTGCGGGTTGGGGAACAGCACCGTTTTCCATTGCCTTTACAATATTTATTTACTTTATCGAAGTGCTGGTGGCGTTTTTACAAGCTTTCATATTTACGATGCTGACGGCTGTATTTATTGGCCAGGCATTAGAAGGCAAACATCATCAGCATAATGAAAAGCATGAGGATTCCATGCTCGCATAAGTTTTTTTTCACTTAATATAAAGCCTTGATTATGGATTTATTGACTATCATGCTCAGTTCTCCGCTTGCCAATGCAGGTGGTGCAGTGGGCGCCGGACTTGCTGCAGTCGGAGCAGGTATTGGTATCGGCCAGATTGGTAAGGGGGCTGTTGAAGCCATCGCCCGCCAACCGGAAGTTGCGAACGACATTAGGGCTAACATGATTCTGACAGCTGCCCTTGTAGAAGGTGCAGCCCTGTTCGCGATCATCGTAGGCTTTCTGGCAATGGTGTTATAATCATTGCAAGCGAATAACTGTATCCAAAGCAAAGGGCGGAGGATACAGTTTATTTAAATCATGAAAGAATATGAGTATTCAAAATAATAACATGTTATGAAACTACTTCTTCCCGAATTTGGATTATTGATATGGACGTTGCTGGCATTCCTCATTGTTTTTTTTATTCTGGGGAAATATGCCTGGCCGGCGATTGTAAAGGGATTAAGGGACAGAGAATCCGGAATTACGGATGCACTTGCGACAGCGGAACGTGTAAAAGCAGAGATGGCGCAACTGAAAAGCGAAAATGAGGCCCTGCTTGCACAGGCTCGTGAAGAAAGAGCTACCATGCTTAAAGAAGCCCGGGACACAAAGGACAAAATCATTAATGAAGCAAGAGAACAGGCGAAATTAGCAGCTGACAAGATTCTTACCGACGCACAGGGGATGATTGAGCAAAGAAGAATGGCAGCCCTTATTGAAGTTAAAAATGAAATCGGTATGATCGTCGTTGAAATTTCTGAGAAAATCCTGCGCCGGCAGTTGGATAATCTGCCGGAACAGGAGAGGTATATAAAACAACTGGCTGAAGAAGTTAAATTGAACTAAAACACATGCCAAACCCCCGACTTGCTGCCAGATATGCAAAATCCCTGATTGACCTTTCCATTGAACGTGGTCAGCTGGAACAGGTATACCTGGACAATTTGTATTTAAAAGGTATTATGAAGGGCAGTCAGGTACTCATTGATTTCCTGAATAATCCCGCTATTAACAGCGAGAAAAAGCTGAAAGTTGTTCAGGCACTCCGCTCGGGTCAAACCAGTGAGATTACCCAGCAATTCAACGACCTGCTGATCAGAAAAGGACGTGAAAATTATCTTCCTGAAATCGCCGATGCTTTTATAGAACAGTACAAAGAATATAAAGGTATCGTAACAATTATTTTAACAACTGCGGTACCCATTAATGACGATGTGAAAAGTGTTTTTATCAATAAACTTAAACGGGAAGGCAATTTGAAAGAAGTAGAACTGATATGCCTGGTGAATGAAAATATTATTGGCGGATTCATTTTGGAGGGCAGGGGCAGAAGGATAGATGCGAGTATTGCCTATGATCTGACCAAAGTTAAAAACCGGTTCTTAACAAACGAATACATATACCGATTCCGCTAATCAATCAGAAGACCCATTTAAAAATAAATTATGGCAGAAATAAAACCCGACGAAATTTCAGCGATCATACGCCAGCAGATTAGCAATTTCGATTTGACAACAGAAATGGAGGAAGTAGGAACGGTACTCCAGGTAGGTGATGGTATTGCCCGCGTTTTTGGATTGAATAATGTGGGCAGCGGAGAGTTGGTGGAATTTGAAAATGGGATACGTGCTATTGCGTTAAATCTGGAAGAAGATAATGTAGGAATCGTGCTTATGGGTGATTCCGGCGAAATTAAAGAAGGAGCCAAAGTCCGGCGTACCGGAAAAATTGCTTCCATAAAAGTGTATGAAAGTATGCTGGGCAGGGTTGTGAATACACTGGGTGAAACCATCGATGGTAAAGGTCCCCTGACAGGAGAAAGCTATGATATGCCCATTGAACGTAAGGCACCGGGAGTTATCTTTCGCGAACCTGTAAAAGAGCCATTGCAGACCGGAATAAAGGCTATCGATGCCATGATCCCAATCGGCCGCGGACAACGCGAATTGATCATTGGCGATCGGCAGACAGGCAAAACCGCGATCGCTATTGACACTATTATAAATCAGAAGGAATTTTACAAGGCGGGCAAACCGGTATATTGTATTTATGTCGCCATCGGTCAGAAAGCATCTACCGTTGCTGGTATCATGCAGACTTTGAATGAAAGCGGAGCGATGCCTTATACAGTTATTGTTGCTGCATCTGCTTCAGATCCAGCGCCACTTCAATTCTATGCGCCATTTGCCGGTGCAGCCATCGGAGAATATTTCAGAGATACAGGCCGTCCTGCTCTGATCATTTTTGATGATCTTTCAAAACAGGCTGTTGCCTATAGAGAAGTGTCATTGCTGCTCAGGCGTCCCCCGGGCCGTGAAGCTTATCCTGGCGATGTTTTCTACCTGCATAGCCGGTTGCTCGAACGTGCAGCTAAAATTATACAGGATGACGGCGTTGCCCAAAATATGAATGATCTGCCTGAATCTCTGAAGGGAAAAGTAAAAGGCGGAGGGTCTTTAACGGCGCTTCCAATCATTGAAACACAGGCAGGCGATGTGTCAGCGTATATCCCCACCAATGTCATTTCCATAACAGATGGACAAATATTCCTGGAAGGAAACCTCTTTAACGCAGGCATCCGGCCAGCCATAAACGTAGGTATTTCGGTGAGCAGGGTTGGAGGTAACGCGCAGATTAAATCAATGAAAAAAGTAGCCGGAACGCTGAAACTCGATCAGGCACTATACCGTGAAATGGAAGCTTTTTCTAAATTCGGAGGTGACCTGGATGCCAGTACGAAACTTGTGCTGGACAAGGGTGCGAGAAATGTTGAAATTTTGAAACAACCGCAGTACGCTCCTGTATCTGTTGAAAAACAGGTGGCTATTATTTACCTTGGTACACAAGGCCTTCTTCGTGAAGTAAAAGTGAATAAAGTGAAAGCATTTGAAGAACATTTTCTCATGGAAATGGACAACAAATTACCGGAAGTGCTGGCGGAATTCAAGAAAGGGAACCTTTCTGATGATCTGATCAAGAAAACGGTCCAGTTAGCAAATGAGCTGATACCTCAATACAAATAATGTAGTTCCCGGGATGCATTTCCCACGGGTTTTTAGCAGTCATAATGCTGAAACCCGCTACCAATACGGATCTCCGGTCTTAAGGCCGGAGATTTTTTTTCTTTATATCCGATAACTGCGGAAACAGGCAAGTAATTGTACTATTTTTTTGAAAACGCTTGCATTATTGAAAAACGCTTGCAATCTTTGTCTTGCAGCGATGCCGTACCAATCTCCTGAATAACTTCCCTTTCCAATCTTCCTGATCATTATTTGTATTTTTTTTCAATAGAGGTTTCCAATCCTTCAGAAGAATTGCACTTGACCAATTACTATGGATTATCACGTAATCCTGGTTAAAACAAGTTATGAAGGAGTTGAGTCTGATAGTTTATGATAATTTGAAACCTCATTTTATTCTGAGAGTAACTTCAGTTCTTATTATATTTTTTGTTTCAGCGACCTCACAGGCACAATCATTAATTCCTGAGCTGAGTTTTAAAAACCCTGTTTTAAAAACTGGCAATGGATGTCCGGGAGATGGTTTGGATGGAGCTGTTTATATTTTCGAAAATGTGGGCTGGAACGTGGATGCGCTGGTTACAATTCTTGGCCGCAGCAGTGCGGAAGTGACATTGTCGGCAGCAGATATCCAGGGCCCTGAGCAGGATAGCGTGGGTGGAACCGGCGATGACAATGCCTGGCAGCCCCGGATTAGATATGCAGATGGTAATGCTCCTGCACATCGGACCTGGTGGATGGAATTTAAGATTTCGTTTGTAAAACATTTGGATCGGAAAACGTCTGTATCTGTGAATCAGTTCTGTGTTTCAGGCCTGGATATTGACGGCGACGGAAAGCAGTTGCACGAATTTCAATCTTATTACAAAATGCATTTTTTTTCTCTTGAGCCGTTCACGGCGGTATTTGCATCTTCTGTACAAGGTTCTGAAATGGATCCCCTGTTGAAGGGTAAACGGTTCGATGGTTCGTCTAAAAATTATCCTGGTATTTCTATGACAGCGCAGGACGCCATGGTAAACAATTTATATACGGGTTCCAGTTCCATGATTGTACGGCTTGGGGCTGAAACCGGAAAGACAGGATCCCTAAAGGCTGACAGGATGTATGGGCTTTTATTCAAGTCATTAGTCTTTGATGTTCCCGATCTGCAAAAAGAACCCGTTAACCTGGTTGCTTCGAGATAGCAAAAGCAGGTATGGGAGTTACAAGAATAATAGTTTTTAAAAGATATTAATATCATTTGAAGTTTTAGTTTTAAAGGGTACGATCAACAACGGCCGGGTTTGTCTAAACCTGGCCTTTTTCTGTTTATTTGGTTTATATTATAAACTAATTTACATTTGTATTCTGTTCCTGGTAAATTTTAAATCTCAGATATGTTCGCGCCCGGTCAGCTCATAACTAAAATTAAAGAAGCACGGTTTATGACAATTGCACTGATATTGACTCAGTGTTTTACGCAGGCTTATTCGCAAACACAGATTTCCGGCAAAATAAAAGATACAAAAGGACATCCCATTCCGGGTGCCAGTATCAGCGTAAAAGGCAGCTTTGACGGAGCCACTTCTGATTCAACGGGTATATATTCATTCAACAGCTCTGACACCGGACTACAGACGCTAAAAGTGAGCTCTGTGGGTTACCGCGCGATTGAAGTGACTTTTCAAATAACAGGCAAATCTGTCAAAATGGATTTGCAACTAAAGGAAGAACCGAATGAACTGAAAGCAGTTACCATATCCGCCGGTTCATTCGCAGCCGGTGACAAAACCAGGGGTGCCGTGATGAGTTCTCTGGATATAGCAACGACAGCCGGGTCAAATGCGGACATAACAGCCGCTTTGAAAACCCTTCCCGGAACCCAGCAGGTTGGCGAACAGGAAGGTTTATTTGTGCGTGGTGGAACAGGGCAGGAGACAAAGCAGTTCATCGATGGGGGCCTGGTAAATAATCCCTATTATACAAGTGTTCCGGATATATCCACGCGTGGAAGGTTTTCACCCTTCCTGTTTAAAGGGACTGTATTCAGCACAGGCGGATACTCTGCTTTATATGGAGAAGCACTTTCTTCTGTCGTTTTACTTGAATCTATCGACCTTCCGGAACGGTCTGAAATCGATGCCTCGATCTCCCCGATTGTTGTGGGTGCCGGAACACAGCAACTTTCCAAAGACAAAAAATCTTCCTGGGGCATGAGTTACAGTTACGTGAATGTTGCCGTTTACTTTGGCCTGGTTAGTCAGAAGCCCGACTATTTTCGCCTGCCGGCTTTTCATAATGCAGATGCGAACTTTCGGTTTAAAACGAAGAATGGGGGCATGATAAAATTCTATACAACATTTGCATATAACGACCTTGGTCTCCGGACGCCGGATATCGACAGTGCCTATCTGAAAAACGCTTTCAACCTGACAAACCATAACTGGTACAATAATTTAAGCTGGCGCGAAAATCTGAATAACGGCTGGAAAATGATGCTGAGTGCAGGTTTCAGCACGAACCTGGATAATATACAGCAGCAGATTCAGGATCAGCACAATCAACCCCGTTATTTTCCTGATTCTGTATTTTGGATGAAACCAAAGAGTTTTATACTTACCAACAAACAAAATCTCGCCCAGGGTAAAGCTGTTTTTGAAAAAAAACTTTTCGGACTGAGTGCCATGCGATTCGGCGGTGAATATTGGTACAGTAATAATCCACTGACCTATAATGACACCCTGAAAATATTAAAGGACAACCTGATTTCAGCGTTTGCGGAAACCGATATTTATCTTACAAATGAACTGGCAGCGAAATTCGGTGTCCGTTACGAATATTCAACATTACTGAAACAATCGGACCTTGCACCGCGTATATCCCTTGCTTATAAAACCGGAAAGGATGCCCAGATTTCTGCGGCGTATGGAATTTTTTATCAGAAACCCGATAACCAGCAGCTTTTTTACACTTCGGGACTTGGCTTCACCCAGGCAACCCATTATATACTGAATTACCAGAAGATGACAAAAGACAGGGTATTCCGGGTAGAGGCTTATTATAAAAAATACAAAGACCTGGTAAAAACTGTCCCACTCAGTTATAATTATTTCGGATATAATAATGCAGGAAGTGGATATGCAGACGGTATTGATCTCTTCTGGAGGGATAAAAAAACCTTTAAGGATTTTGACTACTGGATCAGCTATTCTTACATCGATACCAAAAGGGAGTTTATGAATTACCCAGTGAAACTGACACCGGATTTTGTAGCAACGCATACGGCTTCTCTGGTTATGAAACGATTTATTACCAATTGGAAAGCAGGTTTCAATCTGACTTATACATTTGCCACGGGGAGACCATATTATAATTTCATGATTAATAACACGGGAAAATATTTTACCGCAGATGAGGGCCACACGAAAGATTATCAAAACCTGAGTTTCAGCTGTGAGTATATTCCGAGTTTGGGAAAAGTAAATCCAAAAACCTTTATCGTATTATTTGCGAGTATGAGCAATGTTCTGGGATACAATCCAATTTATGGTTATCACTATTCATTTGACGGTTCGGTTAAACAACCCATTACACCTCCTGCAAGTCGCTTTTACTTTATCGGTTGCTTTTTAAGTTGGGGTGTGGACCGTACACAGGATGCCATCAATAATAATTTATAATTTCTCACATAAATAAACCTTCAATGAAATCCTTACTTTTTTCTCTGATGATGTTTGGGACAATGATCACTTCCGCCCAAAGTGATAAATATGTTGCCGCCATGGAAAAAACCCTTCGGTTATTTGATTCCGCCAAAACCACAGCGGATCTGCTTTCTGTGGCTAATACTTTTGAGCGCATCGCTGATGCGGAAAAGACACAATGGCTTCCATATTATTATGCGGGTCTTACTTTATCGACTGCCGGCTGGAATGATCCGAAAATGGACAAGGATGCAAATTCAACCAGGATCAATACGCTTTGTGACAAGGCAGAAGCGCTGGATAAGAATTCCGAGATATATGTGCTCAGAAATATGTCTGCTACCCAGCAAATGATGGTCGATCCCCAAACCCGTTGGCAGACTTATGGCGTGCAGGCGGGTAAGGATCTGGAAATAGCAACTCAATTGAACCCGGATAATCCGCGCATTTATTTTTTGAAAGGAGAGAGTTTAATGAATACACCAGTTGCATTTGGCGGTGGTAAAGACAAAGCAAAACCAATGTTTGAAAAGGCTATTGCATTGTACAAAACAGACAAGCCAAAACCATTATGGCCAAATTGGGGTCTGGAAAGGTCGGAAGAAGAATTAGTAAAATGTCAATAAATAAGTAGTATGAATCTTTTCAAGGACCTGGACCCTATGTTGCACTCGCAACTGCGTCTTGCAATTATTTCTTTGCTGATGCGGGAAAGAGAAGCAGATTTTTCTGTTTTGAAAGAAAGAACTGAAGCAACGGCCGGTAACCTGAGTGTGCAGATAAATAAATTACGTGAAGCCGGTTATATTGAAGTGGTCAAAGATTTTAAAGATAATTATCCGCATACGATTTGTAAGATCACAGTTGCGGGTTCAAAGGCCTTTGAATTGTATGTTAAAAGCCTGCAGTCATATTTGACAGTAAACAAGACTTAATATAATAATTGGATTCCGGGGAAAGAAGGGAGATCATGTAAGTTGATATTCATACATTCCATTCACACTCGCTTACGTTTCCGCAAGTCCACATTAGCACAATTTAAAAGCCCTCCACGTTGTTTAACGGGAGGGCTTTACAATTCCGGTAATTCGGCTACCGGATACGGTCTTGAAAAACTATCCTTTGGAAAGTTTCATTATCATTCTTTCTTTGCTGTTGATGGTTACTTCCAGGGTATAAAGCCCGGGTTGCAGGTTATGTGTGCCCTCCAGCGTATAAGTATTTGCGCCAAATTCAGCTTTCTGTCCTTCTTTTATAAGCAGGTTTCCTTTTTCATCTTTTACTTTCATCATTACATACGAATTCTCGTTCAACTGAACATTCACAAGAATATCATTGGCCAGCGGATCTGGTGTTACGCTAAGAGACGCCAGACTTTTGGTATTAAACATTCTTGCGATCAGCACTTTTGAGTATACCATATTTCCATTAGCATCCACCTGTTTCAGACGGTAGTAAAAATCATTGTTCAGAGCAATGGCAGTGCGGAAATGATCGCGGAAATTAAACTGACCTTCTTTAACTGTTTCCTTGTTCTGTACTGTGCCGATTGATTCGAATTTCACTCCATCCAGACTTCGTTCGATGACAAAATGATCAAAGTCTCCGGCTACTGTGCTCCAGTTAAGCTCAAAATAGTTTCTGCCATACGATGCGTTAAAAGCAGAAAGGCTTCCTTGCAGTGTGATGCTTTTGGGATTACTTGTGGTATTGGAACTGGTGTCGGTAATTTCGTTTAGGGATAGATGGCTTCTGTTTGCTAATAAGTTTGCGGGTAATATCAGCGACAGGTAAAGGCTGATTTGAATGATCCTTTTCATTTTGAAATTTTCAGAAAGTGAACAATTTGTGATGCTCAGCTTAAAGGGAAAAACAACAGGTCATTCAAAAGAAGAGGGATCGGATATGACGATAAAAGCTTGAGGACTATTTGGAAAGGATCTCAGATAGTTTAAACGGGTAACGATCAGTCGGACCAGAATCCGGGGTAGATTTCAAAGATAGTTTGTGAAATTGGTAAATGCAATAGGGGGGTCGAAAATAGTCTGGAAGTCTGGAAGTCTGAAAGTCTGGAAGTGGAGAATTTAACAGGTACACATCACTTTCAGTCTTCCAGTCTTTTCTAGCTCTCCTCAATTTTCTCATCTTCCGCGCCCGCAAGTACAACAGATCCCATTTTCTTTAGCGGGTTTTTATGATTTTCATTGAATTCCCTTCTTTTCTGATAGATATCCAGGCAACCGTATACCGCTGCCAGAAAAGAACCGATATCCGCTTTGTTTTTACCTGCAATATCGAAAGCGGTTCCATGATCAGGCGAAGTCCGGATAGCTGGTAAGCCCGCAGTGTAATTAATACCCTCTCCAAATGCCAGTGATTTGAAAGGAATCAGGCCCTGGTCATGATACATTGCCAAAACGCCATCAAATTTCTGCTGTTGATTGCGGGCAAAAAAAGCATCGGCACTGTAAGGACCATATACCAGCATATTGTGTTTGGCGTCCTTGATAGCAGGTTTAATAATATCTTCTTCTTCCCTTCCAATCAATCCCTCGTCCCCCGCATGCGGATTAAGACCGAGTACGGCAATTCGTGGTTTATCTATGCCAAAATCCCGGATCAGGGATTCCTTCATAATATTCAACTTGGAAATGATGATCTCCCTGGTAATATTTTTAACAATCTCGCCCACAGGTACGTGTTCTGTTACGAGACCGACCCGGAAATTATCAGAGCTCATTAGCATGAGTACATCCTTTACAGCAAAGGCATGCTTTAAATAAGGGGTGTGACCGGTATAAGTAAAATCGGCGGATTGAATATTCTTTTTATGAATTGGAGCTGTTACCAGTGCATCAATTTTTTTGTCCCTCAGGGCTTCTGTCGCCGAAATCAGGGATTTTATTGCATATAAACCACCGGTCTCGGTTAATTGCCCGGGATTGATGGACACCTCTTCTTCCCAGCAATTAAACAGGTTCACCTGTTTGTGAAAAGGTCTGGTAATGTCTTTAATATGCTGATAATTGAAAGTGGCATCCGGGATCGACTTTCGGTAAAAATTGATCAGTTTATTGGATCCGAATAAAATGGGTGTGCAAAGCTCCAGGAGCCTGTTATCAGAAAAAGTTTTGATTGCCAGTTCAGCTCCTATGCCATTCAGATCGCCGATAGAAACACCAATAACAGGTCTTTGTTGTGGAATGCTCATGTATTAATTTTCGATGAATAAAAATACGATTATTAGCCTGAAGGATGGTTTATTTTTGCTTTATGACGCATTTGCAAAGGCCGCTCAATCTGAAGAAATCCCTGGGTCAGCATTTTCTGAAAGATGAGTTGGTTTGCCAGTCGATTGTAGATGCTCTCAAACAAAATAAATTTACTCAATTACTGGAAATCGGACCCGGTGCCGGGGCATTGACCAAATATCTCATAACAATAGATGAAGTCGATTTCAGGGCGGTTGAAATAGATCGCGAGAAAGTCGCTTTTCTGAAAAAAAAATACCCCGTCCTTCAGAACCGTATTATAGAACTCGATTTTCTTCAAATGGAAAAGCCATTTGAAGGTCCGTTCACCATAATTGGTAATTTCCCCTATAATATTTCTACGGAAATTCTATTCAAAGTGCTGGGTTGGCGGGAGGATGTCGAACGGGTGATCGGTATGTTTCAGAAAGAAGTGGCACTGCGTATCGCAGCCTCTGAGGGGAATAAAATTTATGGTGTTACCAGTGTACTGCTGCAGGCTTTTTTTGACGTGGAATACCTGTTTGAAGTCAGCGAGCAGGCTTTTAATCCTCCGCCAAAGGTAAAAAGTGCAGTCATACGCCTCACTCCCAAAAAGGAATCGCCTCATGTCAAATCAGAAAAAAAGTTTTTTTTACTTGTGAAAACTGCATTTAATCAACGAAGGAAAACTTTGCGCAATGCTGTAAAAAGCCTCTTTACAGATGAGGTTTTAACGGACCCCCTGTTTAATAAGCGTGCAGAACAATTAACGATATTGCAATTCGCAGAACTGACCTGGAAAATGAAGTAAGTATGAGAGTATGGGAGTATGAGAGTATAAAAAGTGGCCAGTCAAATAGAGGTATCAGAAAAAATTATTGAAACATGCGAATCGGGAAAGTATTTATAACTGCAAAGGTGCATGAATACCTGATCCAGCGTTTGGAAAAAAACGGGTTCGAAGTAGTATATGCTCCTCAGATCAGCTACGAAGAATTAATGGATGTCATATCAGATGCAGCCGGGTTGATTATTACAACCCGTTTAAAAATAGACAGACCAATGCTTGAAAAGGCCGCTTCTTTAAAATGGATAGGGAGACTGGGCAGCGGTATGGAACTTATCGATGTCGGCTATGCGGAACAGAAGGGCATACAGTGTGTAAGCAGTCCGGAAGGAAACCGGAATGCGGTTGCAGAACACGCGCTGGGGATGCTGCTGTCATTGCTGAATAATATTCCGAGAGCATCCCGTGAAATAAAAGAAGGTAAGTGGATAAGAGATGCAAACCGGGGTATAGAACTGAAGGGCAAGACGGTTGGAATTGTAGGTTACGGAAATACCGGTTCAGCGTTTGCCCGTTTATTGTCTCCCTTTGATGTAACTGTTTTAGCCTACGATAAATACAAATTCAATTTCGGTTCCGGAAAAATAAAAGAAGCCAATTTAGATCAGTTGGGAAGATATGCTGACGTGATAAGCCTCCATATACCACTTACAGAGGAAACTTTTCATATGGCAGGAGACAGTTTTTTCAGATCCTTAAAGAATAAGCCGTTTTTTATAAATACCAGTCGGGGTAAAACCCAGGATACTGCAGCTTTGATCAGGGCCCTCGAGTCTGGTAAGATATCCGGCGCCGCACTGGATGTGCTTGAAAACGAGAAACTTGAAACATACACTGCCCTGGAAAAACAGCAGATGGATCTTTTGCTAAGCTTTGATAATGTGTTATTAACGCCTCATATTGCAGGTTATTCCCGTGAAGCTTTTTACGAAATGGCTAAAGTGATTTTGGACAAGTTGGGCATTTAGAAAGAAATATTGTCACTTTTTTCGCAGAAAAGCCGGCTTAACCGGCATAGGGGGAATATCCTCAGCTTTTTGGTGAAAGAAGGTCCAGCCGGGCGTTTGCAGAATATCGGGCTCCTTATTTCGGGTAGTCTTAACAGTAGCTAAAAATACCTTTTTAATCAGATTCCTTATCTTTGTGCAAATGCAACGCCTCCCAAAAGGGCGTTGTATTTTTTTTCTTTTATAATAAACAGAGGGGGATTTATGAGTGGAATCACATATTTAACGAAGGAAGCACTCGAGAAACTGAGGGGTGAATTGCAAAAAATGAAAAGCATTGACCGGCCGGCTGCTTCAAGGGCCATTGCTGAGGCAAGGGAAAAAGGGGACTTAAAGGAAAATGCAGAATACGACGCTGCAAAAGAAGCACAGGGGCATCTGGAAGCTAAAATTCAGCGACTGGAAGCAGACCTGTCCAATGTGCGCATCCTCGAAGAAGGGAATATTGATACCAGTAAAGTATCCATTTTGACCAAAGTCACCGTTACGAATCTGTCCAATAAAAAACAATCTACTTATCACCTGGTTTCTGAGAAAGAAGCGGATCTCAAACTTGGCAAAATCTCGGTATCATCTCCGATCGGAAAAGGATTGCTGGGCAAACAGATTGGTGAAGTAGCCGATGTGATTGTGCCCGCCGGGAAACTGCAATTTAAAGTGGAAAACATTACCGTATAAAAAGAAATACATTATCCTGCGCGATAAATCTGAACTCCGGAGTTGAGCCGAAGATCAAATTGCCTTTTTATTCAAATTTGAAATGATCTTCGACTGGATTTTAAGAAAAGCATCTTCATTTAATTTTAATTTGGGCTTTTTGAAATCCATATCGCTGACCTGATTTATAGGGATGAGATGCAGGTGAGCGTGCGGAACTTCAAGACCTACTACGGATATTCCGCAGCGATTACAATCAAAAGACAATTCGATAGCATGTGCAATCGGTTTTGAAAACACCAGTATTCCTGAAAGATATTTCTCTTCCAAATCGAAAAAATGATCGGTCTCGATTTTGGGAATCACCAGTGTATGACCCTCGCGAAGCGGGTTGATGTCGAGAAAAGCTAAAAAGAGATCGTCCTCTGCGATACGATAAGCAGGAATTTCGCCCTTGATGATGCGTGTAAATATGGTCATTGGAGGAAGTTAATAGTATGGGAGCATGGGAGTATGAGAGTGCATATGCAAAATGGTCGTTTTCATTTTAAAACTACTTCATAAATTATTTTTAACTCCCATACTCCCATATTCTCATACTTTCAAAGTACTCTTTTCGGATTTTTGGCAACAAATTCATTCCATCCACTGAGTTTTTTTTCTTTTGATACCGGAGACCGGAACTGATAATGGTGACAAAGTGCTACTGCCAGGGCGTCAGATGCATCAAAACGAATTATTTCCAGCCGGATCTCCAATACCTGCTGGAGCATTTTCCAGACCTGTTCTTTGCCCGCATTCCCATTTCCCGTAATGGATTGTTTTATTTTCCGTGGTGCATATTCAGTAACCGGAATGCCCGACTGCATAGCGGCTGCGATGGCTACGCCCTGCGCTCTCCCGAGTTTAAGCATACTTTGCACATTCTTGCCATAAAAGGGAGCTTCAATTGCAAAATCATCCGGTTTGTACTTTATAATAAGTTGCTGTACGGTAAAATAAATAAGTTCCAAACGTTGATATGCGTCCATGCGTGCAGGCACATGCAAAACATCCATTTCAATGAATTTAGTTCGGGAGCCTTCAATACATATCAGGCCCCATCCCATCATCAGCGTGCCGGGATCAATACCAAGGATTATTTTGGAGTTCTTTTGCAGAGGGAACGCTATTTTTGATTGTGGTGCTGAACAAAAATATCAAATTAATAGTCAACTATGTTGCCGGGCCGATCATAATGTTCTTTCTTTTCTATACAGTGATCCAACAGCTGCATAAACAACCAAATTGGAAAGATTCAATTCATCGGATGTTTGCCGCTGCGACAGGTAAACAGCAATGGAAATTATACTGCATGTTTTTACTCATGGTGATAAACTGGACATTGGAAACTGCAAAATGGCAGGTCGCTCTGCGACCCATACAGTCTATCAGGTTTGTCCGGGCTTTCAAGGCGATTCTGGCGGGAACCTGCATCGCCTCATTTACACCAAACCGTGTGGGCGAGTACCTGGGCAGAATGTTGTTCGTTGATCCGGGCAACAAAGTTGTTTCGGTTGCACCGACTATTCTTTGTAGCATGGCCCAAATGCTGGTTACACTTACTGCCGGATCGGTTGGATTGTTTCTGTACCATAATTTGGCTCCAGGCAACCCGGAAACATGGTTGTCACCTGTAATATTCAAACCTGCTATTATTATTACGATCCTGGCAGCGATCGCGTTATTCCTTGTTTACTATCGTTTTGACCCGTTGGTGAGGAGGGTAAACAAGTGGCTGATAAAAAATAAAAAAGCATTTTCTCTTCCGGAGAATTATAGTTTCCGCGCTTTGTCAGGAATTCTGCTCCTTTCGATTGTCCGTTACCTTGTATTTATAATGCAATATGGACTTTTGTTTTCTTTGTTCGGCATTCCCTTACTCGGATTGCAGGTATTCACGGGCGTTAGTGTCATGTTCGTGCTGATGGCGGTGGTGCCTACGTTAACGTTTTTAACAGATCTCGGATTTCGTTGGGCTGTGGGTATTCAGGTATTTCAGGTGTATACCTTAAATACGGCAGGAATTCTGGCTGTATCGCTGGGCATCTGGCTGATTAATTTAATAATCCCTGCGTTAGTAGGGAGTTTATTAATTTTAAGGATCAAATTATTTAGCAGTAGATGAAATCGATTACTCTGATTATATGTGTTTTTTTATTTGGAATTTCATTGCCTATAAAAGACGGGGGTGAGTTTTGTGGTGTGCCAAATCATGCTTTCCAGACCGGTGAAAGTATTACTTTCAAAGTCTACTATACGCTGGCAGGCGTTTATATT
The DNA here is from genome assembly GCA_963759335.1 of uncultured Bacteroidota bacterium. Classification (GTDB taxonomy): domain Bacteria; phylum Bacteroidota; class Bacteroidia; order Chitinophagales; family Chitinophagaceae; genus Puia. The sequence goes on along the minus strand of CAVWYU010000005.1, from coordinate 1,193,898 downwards.
GCTGCAGGTGAGGCCACATTTACAGTAGCGCTGGAAGAGCTTGGTGGTAAAACAGTTTATCACGTTACAGGAGCAGGAAAAAATTATTCGTTTTTGGATAATTTTTTTAAAGTCAGAGACAAATATGAAAGTTATATTGATACATCAACACTGCAGCCATTGAAATTTATACGCAATGTCAGTGAAGGTTCTTACAGAAAATATGAAAACGTGAGTTTTAATAAAACGGCACATACAGCGATCACAAATTCCGGTGTATTTAAAACACCGGATTGTATACAGGACGTTTTGAGTACGATGTATTACGCGCGTAATATTGACTTTGATAAGATGAAACCGGGCGATAAGATTCCTTTTTCAATGTTCCTTGATAACCAGGTATATGATCTGTACATACGTTATGTGGGGAAAGAAACCATTAAAACAAAATATGGAAAATTCCGGGCCATTAAAATTAAGCCGCTGCTGATAAAAGGAACTATTTTTGAAGGAGGGGAAAAGATGACGGTTTGGATAAGTGATGATGCAAACCATATCCCGGTTCGTGTTGAAAGTCCGATCAGTGTGGGTAGCGTAAAAGTTGACATGATGGATTTCAAAAACCGCCGTACTCCGATGACTTCCCTGATCAGCCCCCGATAGAAAATCTTCATTTTAACATAACCCCTCAACATGAAAAAGCTACTTAAAATTGCAGGTATCATACTGTGTTCTATTCTCCTCATCATCATTGTTATCATAGCATATATTAAAATAGCTTTACCTGATGTAGGGCCGGCTCCCGAATTAACGGTAGACAAATCTCCGGCAAAGGTTGAGAGAGGGCGTTATCTGGCAAACTGCGTAATGTCCTGTATGGACTGTCACAGTAAACGGGATGTGAAAGAATATTCCATGCCTATGGTGCTTTCAACCAGAGGCCAGGGCGGAGAACGATTTGATCAAACCATGGGCTTTCCGGGGGTTTTTTATTCTGCCAATATCACACCCTCTGGTATCAGTGGTTGGACTGACGGAGAAATATTCAGAGCCATTACCACGGGGGTTCGTAAAAATGGTAAACCGATTTTTCCGGTGATGCCGTATCATGCGTATGGATTTGCAAATCCCGAAGATGTAAAATGTGTAATTGCTTATGTGCGCTCGCTTCAGCCGATAGCTAATGTTGTTCCGGTATCTTCTGCCGATTTTCCAATGAGTATCATTCTGAATACAGTCCCCAAAAAAGCAGAACCAATGCTATTGCCTGCGCCGGGTGACAGTCTGGCCAATGGAAAATATCTGTTTACCATTGCGGCCTGCCACGACTGTCATACGCCATTTGAAAAAGGAAAATTTGATGAGACCCTGGCTCTGGCCGGAGGGCGCGTTTTCCCGGCACCCGGAGGCATGGTGACTTCTGCTAATATTACACCTGATAAGGAAACCGGCATCGGTTCCTGGACAAAGGAATTTTTCGTACAACATTTTGCGATGTATCGCGACAGCGCAACAGCGCACCGTGCCGTGAATCCTGGAGAATTACAAACCATCATGCCATGGACTTTATACGGTAATATGACTGATGCGGATCTGGCAAATATTTATGCCTACATCCAGACAATCCAGCCCATTAAACACACAATAACGAAATGGAAAGCAGGGCATTAATAGTATGGAAGTATGAAAGAATGGAAGTATGGAAGTATGAGAGAGGCGAATCAGGATTGAATTAAACTTTGAATCGTTTTTTCCATTTGCATGCTTCTGGAACCCTTTACAAGAAAAGCGGTATTGTGGAATATTTGGGAAGCGATCCAATCGCCGGCCTCTCCCGCATTGGAAAAACGCCTGTAGGGATGTTGAATTTTCATGAAATCACCCCCCACCAGGGCAACATCTTTCCATGTATTTTTTCCGATCAGTTTTATAATCTGCTGGTGCTCAGAAAGGCTTTCGGCACCAAGTTCCATCATTCCTCCAAGCAGCAAAATTTTATCTGCCGTTGGAAAAAGAACAAAGTTTTCGATCGCAACTTTCATGCTGGAAGGATTGGCATTATACGCATCGAGTATAATAGAGTTGCTTCCTTTTTGAATCAGCTGTGACCGGCTATTGGAAGGCTCATATTCTTCAATTCCTTTGCTGATCTGAGCCGGGTCTACTTTGAAATAACTTCCCACACAAACGGCAGCCAGCACATTGGGCAAATTATAATCACCGGTAAGTTTAGTTTGAATGGATCCGGTAGAACTCCCTCTGGTCATTCTGACTTTCAGAAATGGAGCAGTTTGTTCCGTAACACCGGTAATATCAGCATGATTTGTTCCATAGGAATAAACTTCGCCGATTCCCTTACTCATTCGTTGCAGATACTCGTAGTCCCACATAACAAAAGCGCTGCCGCCATAGGCACGCAGGTAGTCAAACAGTTCACCCTTTCCTTTCATAACTCCTTCCGGCCCTCCAAACCCCTCCAGATGCGCTTTACCAACATTGGTAATCAATCCGTGGGAAGGCCTTGTGTAAATACAATAGCCTTCAATTTCTCCAAGATGGTTAGCACCCATTTCTATAATAGCGATTTGAGCATCTTTTTTTATTTTCAGAATCGTGAGGGGGATTCCAATATGGTTATTCAGATTACCCTCAGTTGTATATGTTTTATATTTTTTAGAAAGTACGGCATGTACCAGTTCCTTTGTGGTTGTTTTTCCATTGCTTCCCGTGATTGCTATGAAAGGAATGTTGAACTGGTTACGGTGGTATGCAGCAAGCTCCTGAAGCGTGGTTAAAGCATTTTTAGTATGGATCAGGCGATCTCTGTGATTGCCCGGATTTATCAATTCTTCATCAACAATCGCATAAGCTGCCCCGTTATCCAGCGCCTGAATGGCGAAGTGGTTACCATTGAAGTTTTCACCTTTTAAAGCAAAGAAAATATCGCCCTCACGAACTTTTCGGGTATCGGTGCATATATATGGATGATCAGAAAAAATCTGATATAATTTCTCTATTGAAAACGGCATATTGAAATCATTCACTTTATTCGGTTTGCAATTTTAAATATAAACAAAAAAGCCACCCCGAAGAATCGGGATGGCTTTATATAGTTTAAAAAGGTATTACTGTTTGCGGGCGTTTTGTTTTCTTGTTTTATAGCTGATACCGGTTTGTCTGCCATTACCTGCTGCGCTTCCTACGCGATCCATGGCGCAACGGAAACCAACGGTAGAACTGGCCTGATCTTCTTCCATGAAGCGACGGGTTCCGGGTCCGAGCCAGTATGCACGATCATCCCAGCTGCCACCCTTAATTACTCTTGATTTATCGCTGATCAATGTAGTTTTTCCGTATCCATAGCTGATACCTGCGATCAGCGAGTCACCATCCAGATAGTTGATTACATCACCCTTCTGATAGTTTCTTCTTGCTTCGCTTTCTTTATCAGTTACAGCGCGATATTTAATTCTGCCCAGGCTGTCTCTTTCAGGTTTGCCTTCCTTACCAAGATCCATTGTCTGGAATTTGTTACCGCGGAATGGGGCAACACCGTTCACGTCCTGAGAAGACAGGGGACGATAAACATCCTCAACCCACTCGCTAACGTTACCGGACATATTATACAATCCGAAACCATTCGGATAGAATGAAGTGACGTCTGCCGTATAAACCGCATTGTCGTTCAGGCCGCCGGCAACACCCATATTATCCCCATTTCCTCTTTTAAAATTCGCAAGGAAAGTTCCCTGCCAGGTTCCGCGGCGTGAATCACGAAGTCCGTTTACATTCTGGCTCCAGGAATAAACCTGTTTGTTGGCAATCAGCTCTTCACCTCTTTTCTTGTCTGTATTACTCGGAGACGGGTTTTGATTAATATAACCAAGCGCTGCATATTCCCATTCTGCTTCAGTTGGCAGGCGATAGGCGGGAAGCAGTATACCATCTTCAAATGTTACCTGCGTACGCGGTGTCCCATTGGGATTTTTAAGTTCGTTCTTTTTTGATTTAGCTGCCGGACCAGGCGTTGCCTGATATTCACCCACCAGATAAGATTTGGTGTTAAAGTTTTCCTGTCCAAGCCCTTGTATATTTTTCAGGGAATTCTTATTGATAAACCCACGATCAACCAGCGCCTTTTCGTTCACACGATCGGTTCTCCAGATACAAAAATCATGTGCCTGTCTCCAGCTTACACCGACCACAGGATAATAGTTGTAGGAAGGATGACGGAAATAATATTCCACCAGCGGTTCGTTATAAGCCAGTTCACTTCTCCATACCAGCGTATCAGGAAGCGCAGCATTTCGCACGGCCTGGTATTCATCTCCTTCAAAAACATTATTTATCCAGTAGAGGTATTCGCGATAGTGTACGTTGGCAACTTCTGTTTTGTCTATATAAAAGGAATTCACAGTCACACGACGCGGAATATTATTCCAGTCGCTCATCACATCTTCTTCAGTAGCACCCATGGTGAATGTACCACCCTGAACAAAAACCAATCCGGGCCCGGTACGTTGTTCTTTTTCTTTGGACACCTGGTAGCCTCCCATGTTTTTGTCGTTGTAGTTCCAGCCGGTCACAGCGCTGGATTGGGTCTTTGTTTTACAAGAACCCATAACTGCGGCAAAGGAAGCAAGGGTAATCAGATTTTTGAAATTCATAGAAAACGCGTTTAACCGTGATTTGTTAAGTATAGAAACGTGGGTTTGAAACAAATATTGTAAAACAGACCCCCCTGAATGAATAGTACGCAAGGTTGACGAAATTAGTTCGTTTATCGGAAAAAATCCCATTTCCGGAATGTTAAACCATAAGGATTTGTTGGCCGCTTTTTTGCTTAGTTTTGCCAATTATCGGAAACCTTCAACCTGCGCAATAATCTGGTTATGTTTTCGTTGGATGCAGAGAAGAACAAGTTATGTCGTTGAATAACTGCCGGGATTGCAGAAAGTAACGACTTCCTTTGTTGGAACTTACTAAAAACCAACTAATTAGCTATCGAAAATTTCTACTCTCTAAATGTTAAAATGAGCTGGATAGCGTGATTTTTCGCGGTAAAGTCTCATTTTGCGGCCCAGTTATTACCAGATAAATAAAATTATTTCATGAAAAGAGTGTTTTTTCGACTAACTGCTTTGGGGTTTTTTCTGCTTTTTTTCTACACTTTGAGTGCCCAGTCAACCGCTCCGATAAATGTCACGACAACGGCTGTACCATTTTTGAGAATATCTCCTGATGCCCGTGCGGGTGGTTTAGGTGAAGAGGGCATTGCAACTTCACCGGATGCGAACTCTGCATTTTATAATCTTTCCAAAACCCCTTTTTCTGACTATAAAACCGGAATAGGGCTTACCTACACTCCCTGGTTGAAAGATCTGGGTTTAAACGACGTTTATTTGCTGGCGGCTTCTGGTTATCACCAGCTGGATGAAAACCAGGCTTTGTCAGCATCATTACGATATTTTAGCCTTGGAAGTATACAGTTTTCCGACTATAACGGTAATAATTGGGGAGAAGGAAGACCGCGGGAATTTGCCTTTGACCTCGGATATTCCCGTAAACTTTCCAGTAAACTCGGTATTGGGCTGACGCTTCGTTATATCAATTCAAACCTTACTTTGGGAGCAGCCGCAGCTTCCGGAAGCATTTCCGCTTATAAAGCAGGTACTGCTGTAGCCGCTGATCTTTCATTCACTTATAAAAACGTCGCCGCTAACCAGGAAGGATTTACGTTTGGGTTCGTGCTTTCGAATCTCGGAACCAAAATAGGTTACACAAACGATGCGACTCAAAAAGAATATATCCCGGCCAATATGGGTCTTGGTGGAAATTATACGAAGGTCTTTGACGAACAAAATAAGATAAGTTTTGGTTTGGATCTTAACAAACTATTGGTGCCGGCTCCGCCAACACCCGTGAATGGCGCAGACACAGTATCTCAGGAGGCGCTGAATGAATATTACAGCCAGAGTGTTGTGAGCAGCTGGTTCAAGTCTTTTACAGGACAGTTTAATACCATAAATGCATCTGTCGGCGCTGAATACACATATAACGATCAGTTCATGTTTCGCCTGGGTTATTTTTATGAAAGCAAGGACCAGGGTGGAAGACAATATTTCACAATGGGTGTAGGCCTGAAATATAATATGCTCGGATTGAATTTCTCATATCTTATTCCGTCCGGATCAGGTATCACAAGAAATCCATTGTCCAATACCATCCGCTTTGGATTAACGTTCGACCTGGATAGTTCTGATCCAAACAAAGCTGCCGCAGGCACAGAGTAGAAAAAAATTCCTGGAAAGCTGTTTCATGAAGGGTTGTTTTACATTTGACGACCTTTTGAAACAGCTTTTTAAATATTAATCATCATGTCTTACCGGATTGGTTTGGGAACGGATTTTCATCAGCTTGTCGAGGGCAGGAAATTATGGCTGGGGGGTATTGAAATTCCACATCACAAAGGTGCGACCGGTCATAGCGATGCTGACGTATTATTACATGCCATTTGTGATGCATTGCTGGGCGCTCTGAATCTGGGAGATATCGGCATTCATTTTCCCGATACAGACATGCATCTAAAAGACATCGACAGCAAAATTCTCCTTCGCAAAACTTTTCAGATGATACGTGAGAAAAGTTATCATGTTGTAAATCTGGATACAGTCGTTTGTCTGGAGAAACCGAAAATTATGGGTTTTGTGTCAGAAATGAGAAATGTAATTGCCGCCATTTTAGAAATCACGGCAAACGATATTTCAGTGAAAGCAACCACAACTGAAAAGCTGGGTTTTATAGGAAAAGAAGAAGGAATTATGGCGCAAGCGGTCGTATTGCTAAGGAAATCGGATTAATTACCTTTGTACATATGTCCATTCCTGTTAAGATCATAAATCAATCTGTTCATCCGCTTCCCGCTTATGCCACTCCTGATGCCGCAGGAATGGATCTGAGAGCAAATATTTCATCTGTAATCGTACTGCAGCCATTCGAACGTCAGTTGATACCTACGGGTATATTTATTGAACTGCCACCCGGATATGAAGCTCAGGTGAGACCCCGTAGCGGTCTGGCGTTGAAGCAGGGTATTACCTGTTTGAATTCCCCGGGCACGGTTGATGCAGACTACAGGGGAGAATTGAAAGTCATTTTAATCAATCTTTCCAATATTGAGCAGCACATTCAGCCCGGAGACCGAATTGCACAGATGGTTGTGGGGCGGGTTGAACATGTGGAATGGCATCCTGTGGCGGAACTGGTTAAAACAGCCAGAAACGACGGGGGTTTCGGTCATACTGGGAAGTTTTAGCCGGGATTTCAAGCTCAAAAAATCATTAATGTACCAGGTGCCAATCGTCAACCCCCTATATAAAATCGTCGAATTTTGAGTATGATAAATGCAGGCAAGATCTTTATTACATGGAGTTTTGGGTTATTCCTGTTTGCATTTATCGGCATGGGAAACTTTTCATGCCGGTCGACGAAAAAGATTACAACAGCCATAAATAAAAAAGATACTGTTCAGGCAAAAACAGATACCGTTAAGGCAGCGGTTGAAGATTTACATGCGGATTCCTTAAAATATATCCAGCAATTGTACAGCCATATTCAATCAGGAATTATAAACTGTAGAACGTTTTCAGCAAAATTAAAAGTGCATTATGAAAGCAGCGACGGAAAAGACTATGAATTCAATGCTTTCATCAGGCTCGAGAAAGATAAAATAATCTGGATTTCTATCAATGCATTACTTGGATTTGAAGCTTTCCGCGCCGTGATTACGCCTGATAGTGTAAAAGTCCTGAATAAGCTCGATAAAGTGTACCAACTCAGGTCCGTTGGTTATTTGCAGAATATCAGCCATCTGCCATTTGACTTTCATACGTTACAATCCATTGTGCTTGGCAATCCCATTTACCTGGACAGTAATATCCTTTATTATAGAAAGGACATGCAGGGCGTATCCATACTCAGTATTGGTCCGATATTCAGGAATTACCTGACACTAAATAATGACCTGAGTTTGAAACGAAGTAAACTGGACGATGTGGATCCACTGCAGACCAGATCCTGCGATATTACTTATGGGGACTATGAAAAAGCAGACACGGCTTTTTTCTCAACCTATCGTAAAATTGTAGTCTCCGAAAAAGCCCGGCTGGATGTTGAACTGAATTTCAAAAATATTCGTTTTAACGAGAATTTAGACTTTCCATTCTCCATTCCGAAAAATTATAAACGCAACTAGACGTTATACAGTAACTTCATCCCGAACGTAATTCGCATATGCGCAAACCGATCATCCTGTTCATTTCTATTTTTTATTTGGTATCCGGTATACACGCTCAATCACCAACCCAGAGCAGAAGCGAACTCGAAAAAGAACGCGCTTCCATACAGAAAGAAATAGAGGATGTAAAACGTTCTCTCGACGAAACCCATAAAAACAGGAAACAAACGCTGGGGCAGCTCGCACTTCTGCAAAAGAGACTGCGCCTGCGGCAAGCCGCGATATCAAATATCAATCAACAATTGAATTTTATCCAGGCGGACATGAACACGTCCTGGCAGGAAATTATCAAGCTCAAGAAAGAACTGGATACGCTTCGTAAACAATATGCGGAAAGTGTAATCTATGCGTATGAGAACCGGACCAATTATGATTATCTTAATTTCCTGTTTGCAGCCAGTAATTTCAATGACGCTGTTAAAAGGGTCGAATATCTGAAGTCGTACAGAGCCTATCGCGAACAGCGGGCGGAAAATATACAGAGGACACAGATCCTGCTGCAAAATAAAATAGATGGTTTAAAGATAAAGCGGGTTGAAAAGGATGAGGCGCTTGTAAAACAAAATAAGGAACGTCAGGTACTGGAAGTGGAAAAGAAAGAAAAAGATCAGGTGGTTGAACAATTACAGGGTCAGGAAAAAGAGTTGAAGAAAGAAATGAATGCGAAACAGCGGCAGGATCAGAAACTGGGCAATGCGATTGCGGCAGCCATACGACGTGCACGTGAAGATGCAGTGCGTGAGGCAAAGAAAAGAGCTGCGGCTGATGCAGCTGCCAACGTGACGAGTGCAGCGACTGCAAAATCCGACGCCGCTAAAAGTGCTACAAACCCGGGAAATACCGGAACGATGCCTTCAACAGTGAAACCAGCCGCAAAACCAGCTTCTACTACTTTGTTCAACACGACAGCCGATATTGCTCTATCCGGGAATTTTGAAAAAGACAAAGGACATCTGCCCTGGCCTATTGCTTCCGGAACCATTGCCATGCGGTTTGGTCCGCATGAATATATCAAAGGTATTGTACACAATAATCAGGGGATCACGATCGAAAGTGCTGCGGGCACTTCTGTAACAGCTGTATTTGACGGAGACGTACAAAGTGTGTTTAACGTGGGTGATGTCAGTGCTGTTATGATACGACATGGTAAATATTTTACCACTTACAGTAATCTCTCCTCTGTGTCTGTTTCTAAAGGCCAGGCCGTTAAAATGGGCCAGGTTTTAGGAAAGCTCGGAGATATCGGCCAGCTGGAATTTGTACTTTCCGACGATAAGGATCATCTTTTCGATCCGGAAAGATGGCTGAGGAGATAGTCTGCTGTTTTTAATCAAATCTTTTCCTGGGTGAGTTTTTTTGCGGGATGTGATTTTGGAAGAAAGCGATCATATAATCTCTCGTAGATAGGCACGATATTATTTATATCGAATTTTTTAGCCTGTTCATACGCATTTACCTTAAAAGTCTTTAAAACATCGTCATTTTCGAGAATGGTAATTGCCTGGCGGCTCATGGATGCCACATCGCCCACCGGACTCATAAATCCTGTCTTTCCGTTTATATTTATTTCAGGTAAGCCACCCGCATCGGATGAAATAAGCGGTACGCCCGCGGCCATGGCTTCCAGAGCAGCTAATCCGAAGCTTTCATATTCTGACGGAAGAATAAAGAGATCCGATACGGCGAGTATCTCTTCAATTTGTTCCTGTTTGCCAATGAAACGGATATCATCGATGATCCCAAGTTCGCGGCTAAGATTTTCTGCGTCAAACCGGTCAGGGCCATCTCCTACAAATAACAATTTTGATGGAATTTGCCTGTTTATTTCCGCAAATATTTTCACCACATCAAATACTCTTTTAATTTTTCGGAAATTGGACGCATGCACAACGATTCGTTCATTATTGGGTGCAATTACTTTGCGGAACGGGTCTATGGGTTTTCTCTTAAATCGCGACAGGTCCACAAAATTGTGAATAACTTCTATTTCCTTTTTGATATCAAAAATGCTGTACGTTTCATCCCGCAGGTTTTGGGATACGGCTGTTATCGCATCACTTTCATTGATTGAAAATGCAACAACCGGTGCCAGTGTTTTATCGCGGCCGACCAGTGTGATGTCTGTTCCGTGTAAAGTTGTGATTACCGGAATAATAATACCCTGCGTTGCCACAATCTTTTTTGCCATATATGCTGCGGAGGCATGTGGAATGGCATAATGAACATGTAAAAGGTCCAGCTGATGATTTATAATCACATCAACCATCGTACTGGACAATGCAGTTTCATATGGCTGATAATCAAAAAGCGGATAAGAAGTTACACGCACTTCATGATAAAATATATTGGCGTTGTATTCAGTGAGCCTGACTGGTTGCTGGTAAGTAATGAAATGTACCTGATGGCCTTTATCCGCGAGCGCTTTTCCGAGTTCTGTGGCAAGGACACCGCTTCCACCAAATGTCGGATAACAAACAATTCCAATCCGCATGTACTGATTTTATTTACCGAAGTTAAATAGATTTCCCAGCATCACATAAGAACCGTCCAATACCTATCTTAGCGGAAATAAACAGTTATGCGTTCGTTTTTGTTTGGTTGTTTTGTTTTTTTATTTTCCGGTTCTTTAACAGCGCAATCCGATTCACTCTATATCAGAAAAATTGCAGATGAAATTTTACGAAATGGTACGGCTTACAGTAATCTGTATACGTTGACAAAAACCATCGGGCCGCGTTTATCCGGATCACCCGCTACCTATACTTCCGAAAAATGGGGACAGGAAGCTGTAAAAAAAGCCGGTGCTGACCATGTCTACTTACAAAAAGCGATGATTCCGCATTGGGTGAGAGGTGGCAGGGAACAGGCGGTCCTGATAACCGGAGTGAACAGGCAAACGCTGGAAGTAATCGCTTTGGGTAACTCCGTATCGACTCCTGCAGTTGGTATTACTGCTCCTGTGGTTCTTATCAATGATTTTGACGAGCTGGAAAAAAGAAAAGAAGAAATCAAAGGCAAGATTGTATTTTATAACCATCCTTTCAACGTTGATTTTGTATGGACTTTTCAGGCATATTCAGAGGCAGTACCTTACAGGGTATTTGGAGCGAGCCGGGCTTCAAAATATGGCGCCGTTGGAACTATTGTGCGTTCCATGACCGAGTCCACAGATAATTTTCCGCACACCGGCGCCATGATCTATAATGATTCATTTCCGAAAATACCTACACTCGCCATTGGCCTGCAGGATGCTGATAAACTATCTGCCGCCATAAAATCCAAATTGGCGGCTGCAAACCTCAAAGAAAATCAGGCAGAACTGAGCCTTTTTATTTCTACCAGTGCGCATGCGCTGGCTGATACCGTCGGATATAATGTAATCGGGGAGTGGAAGGGCTCCGAATTTCCCGACCAATATATAACGGTGGGCGGACATCTTGATTCCTGGGATCCCGCTGAAGGTGCTCATGACGATGGCGCAGGCTGCGTTCAGTCTATTGAAGTCTTACGCGCTTTGAAAGCTATTGGGTATCAGCCAAGGCATACGATTCGCGTTGTTTTATTTACCGATGAGGAAAATGGCGGAAGGGGAGCAAAAGCGTATAGTGCGGAAGCTAAAGCAAAAAATGAGAAACATATATTTGCATTGGAAAGTGACGGAGGCGGATTTACACCCAGGGCGTTTAGTTTTAAAGGAACGGAATCGCAGATGGCCAGTGTAAAACGCTGGCTGCCGTTATTAGTACCTTATGGTGTTACTGAATTCAATTCCGGCGGTGCAGGGGCCGATGTCGAACCACTCAATGAAGCGACCGGAGCTATGGCAGCCGAACTCATCCCGGATTCACAACGTTATTTTGATATACATCATTCTGCCGGAGACGTGTTTGAGAAAGTAAATAAACGGGAACTGGAATTAGGTGCGATCAATATGGCTGCTCTGATATACCTGACTGATAAATACGGTTTGTAAAAACGCAAATATGAAAAAATTTCTTACCATTTTATTGCTGAGCATTATAGTAATCACTGGTGTCTGGTTCGCCTGGCATTTTTACTGGGTCTTCGGTGAAGGTGTGAAAGCAGGTCAGCTAAATAACTTTATGAAGAAAGGATTTGTGTTTAAAACCTATGAAGGCAAACTCATTCAAACGGGTTTAAAAGGAGGTACGCCTGGTGCAGTTCAATCGAATGAATTCCGATTTTCAGTTACTAATGAATCAGTGGCAAATCAAATGATGTCGAATAGCGGAAAGGAGTTTGAATTGCATTATAAAGAGTATATGGGTGCACTACCCTGGCGCGGTACGACCGTTTTTATTGTGGATAGCATTTTTTCAATGCGTGATCCCCGAAAATTGGAAGACCCATATACACCTTAAAATCTCAATGTCCAGGGCTCAATGCACAGAGCAGAATTTATTAACCGTGATAATTAGTTTTGATCAAGAAAAGCTGGCGTTGAGCGTTGCGCCTTGGGCGTTAGGCGTTATTGGGCCTGAAGGATAAAAATAGCCGGCTGTTTGTTAATGTCAGGAACTTTGTTTTTCCAAGCCTCTATTGTCTTAGTTTGTATAGATTCGGATTTGCCGGTCAGATTAACGGCAATGCACAATCGTGTTGTATGCGAGCAGGCCTTTAAAATACTATCCAGAAGAGCATTGTTCCGGTAAGGAGTTTCAATAAAAATCTGGGCAGAACCTTCTTTCCTTGATACCGTTTCCAGTTCCTTTAAACGTTTGATGCGTTCTGCCATTTCAATGGGCAGATATCCGTGGAACTGGAAATGCTGGCCATTCATGCCACTGGCCATTAAGGCGAGCAGGATAGAATTCGGACCGACCAGAGGTTTAACGGTAACGCCGGCATCCTGTGCAACAGCCACCAGGATTTGCCCGGGATCGGCAATACCAGGGCAACCCGCTTCACTGAGTATGGCGATTTGTTTGCCAAGTTGAATCTGTCGAAGAAATTCCTGTTTTACAGTTTCCTCTGATTTGTGAATTGTAAACCAGTTGTAACTATCAATGTCCATTTCTTTCCAAATCTTTTTAAGATAGCGACGTGCGCTGCGTTCATTCTCCACAAAAAAAACTTCGGCTGCTTTTACTGCATCCAAAATATAAACCGGTAGAACTTGTAATCCCTCTTCATCAAGAAATGTCGGAATCAAATAAACGGTTGAGGCGTTTTTCATACTTCGATGTTCTGATGATAGAGACTGATTGTAGCAGAAATCAGCGCATAGGAAGGTGCCAATACCCATCCAACAAATGGTATGAAATGCATTAAATAGAACACAAGGCCATTACCAATGGCCAGTCCACGCCGCTGACCGATAAAATGGATACTTTCAGCAGGAGATAAACGATGACGTTCGCAACTGTAGTCCAGCATGGAAAAACCATAATAGTAACATTCAACCAGAGCTGCAATCACAGGCGCCAGCGATCCAAGTAATGGAATAAAAGATAAAAGAAGAATGAAAATAGTAATGATGGTTTGCCAGAAAAAATTACGTAACGCGAGTCTTATGCCTCTTTTGATATCGTGAATGAAAACCTGCTTGTTAAAAACAAATTCTTTTCCTTCCATAATACATTCTGTTTTTTCGCTGAGATAAGCGAACACCGGACTGCCCAGAATAAGGAAGAGATATTTAAATAGTGAGAAATAAAAAAACATCATGATCAGCCTGGCCATAATTCCGACCATGATGGCCGCAAAACTATAAGCCGGACTATGTTGCTGATGAATCCATTTGTCAAGTCCGGAAAATATCCCGGAAACTGCTGAGTCAGCTGATATCCAGAAAAAATATAGCCCAATGGTAAACAGGATCATATAGGCCAGTCCCGGAATGAGGATCCATTTCCATAACCGGTGTTTGCTAATGAAATCATTAGCCTTTCGATAGGCCTGTATAGCAATAACAATTTCTTTTAGCAAAGCAATTTTTTATCGGCATTCAATATAGCACTATTTTGCATTTTAAGTATTTGTATATGCCGTCTGACCTGAAAAAGCTCGATCATTCGTTTTATGATCGCAAGAATGTTGTGCTGATAGCCAAAGAATTATTAGGGAAAATACTGGTTACACAATTTGACGGTATCCGTACTTCCGGACGAATTGTAGAGACGGAAGCGTATCATGGTGTAACAGACCGTGCTTCTCATGCATTTGGCGGCCGCAGAACGAACAGGACAGAACATATATACGGCGGTCCCGGAACTGTGTATGTTTACATCGTGTATGGTTTGCATTACCTCTTTAATGTAGTGACAAATAAAAAAGATACTCCTCATGCTATTCTGATCCGCGCACTTGAACCCATGGAGGGAATTAATTATATGTTGAAGCGTGTCGGAAAACCGATACCCGATTACACACTTACAAAAGGGCCTGGTAACCTTGCACGCGCGATGGGCATTTCTAAAATGCATACAGGCGGCAATTTGTTTTCCGAAGAGATATTTATTGAGGACGACGGGTTACGATATAAAAAAGACCGTATCGTCATTACCCATAGAATCGGCGTGGATTATGCCGGGACAGATGCGCAATTGCCTTACCGGTTTCTTGTAAAGGATAATCCATATGTGAGCGCAAAAAAATCTTAGAATTTTGGACAGGGAATGGGTTTTCTCCCGTCTGAAGGTTTTTTGATGTAAATAAGTGAAATCTCAAAACCGCCCTGACCCTGCGAAGCTGGTTTTAATGATGAAACATTCACATCATACGACATGCCGATCGTAAATGATCCGATATCCAGTCCTACGTAAGGTATAATGGCATCCGTCAGATTACTGAAACGCGCCCATAACCCCAGGTACAGATTTGTCGGATTCCGGTTTTCTTCTTCACTGGTTAAATTATACGACCAGGCACCCCCCAGCTCCGCATCTACCGCATTCGCCTGCCTGCTATATAAACCACTCAGATGTATAAAATTATTATTGTTGGATTGGGATAACGGGAATGAGTAACCGCCATGCACCGTAAAACGCGGCGAAAGTGTATATAAACTATTCCCGGTGAATGATTCTGTCGGCTGAAGAATATGGTATGCCGAGGCACCCAGGTAATAATTGTTATTGCCGTCAGTAGATCCATTGTATAAAAGGCCGACATTCAAATCAAAATAACTCAAATTTACCTGGTGACCGCTTACAAGTTCTGAACTCGGCAACGACCAGCCACCCTGCTGGTCCAGCTGATCTTCAAAATTCAATTGGGTTCCGTCAAGTCTTTTATTTGCGTATGAACCCTGAAAGCCGATGCCGATTTGATTCCAGCCGTTTTCATCCAAAGCTTTATGATACGCCGTTGAAATAGCTACATAATTACTTGTAAGGATGCCATTCGCTGTCCGGTCACTCATAGCCATTATGCCTACGCCCCAAGCGTCTCCGGCACTTATCTTATTTCCAAGAATATTGCCATCGACCGAAATCGTGGAAGTAACAAAGGCATTATTGATTTGAGGCCACTGATTCCGATAATTTCCTGCAACCCGTATGGTGCCATTAAATTTACCAGTCAGGGCCGGATTTAATGTCAGGGGAGATGCGAAGAATTGTGAAAATTGAGGATCCTGGGCCCGGGAAATTCCGGGAGACAGGCTGAAAAAACAAAGCAGCACGTAAATAATTCTTCTCATAAGCACTATCCTTTGGTTACGGCCGGTTTGGAGATTTATAGTATGAATTGACAGTAAAAATGCGTGAAAAGCTGCTGACAGACCCTGTCAGGGTGATTAAATTCATAGGAATATCAAATTGGAATCCGGATCAAAATAAACAAAAAACCTGATACAATCCACCCTTCCCGGATGTTTTAGAGCTGAATTTTATTGCCAAAAGAAAGATCTCCGGCATCCCCCAATCCCGGTACTATATAGCCCTTCGCTGTCAGTTCGTCGTCAATGGCTCCGCACCAGATCTTACATGAAGGCAAAGCCCGGCGCAGATATTCAATGCCGACAGTACAGGCTATCGCAGTAACGATATGAATCTCAGCGGGGTTGCCTTCTCCCCGTAGTTGCTGGATGGTTTTTACCATCGACGAACCTGTCGCCAGCATAGGATCTGAAATGATCAAAACACGGTTTTCAAGCTCCGGGTGGGTAACATAAGTCATACTGATCTCAAAAGATCCGTCCCGGTCATGTTTCCGGTAAGCAGAGATAAAAGCATTATCCGCTTTGTCAAACACGTTTAGCAGACCCTGATGCAGGGGTAATCCCGCCCTGAGAATAGTGGCTAGCACAGGCTGGCTCCTGAGGACTTTTGAATTGGAAATACCCAGCGGCGTCTGAATATCTATCTCTTCAAAGGCCAGGGTACGGCTAATTTCATAACCAGCGATTTCACCAATTCGTTCCAGGTTACGCCGAAAACGCATCCGGTCCGTTTGTACGGATATATCTCGTAATTCCGCCACCCAGTCGCAAAGAATCGAATAATCCTGGCTTAGATTTATCAGCATAGATAAAAATTAAAAATCCGATATTCGAAATTCAGTCGGCACTAAAACTAAAATTAAAAGATTGAATCAGAAAATCATTTCCTGTGCAGTATAATGTGATCGGACTGATGAGTGGGAGTTCTCTCGATGGGCTCGATATGGCATTTGTTCATTTTGAAGAGAATGCCGGACAGTGGACATTTGAAATACTGGAGACCAGCTGCAAATCGTATCCGGCAGACTGGAAAGAAAAATTGACCGGCATCAGTGGCCTCACGGCAAAAGAATATCTCCAGCTTCATGCTGCATATGGACACTGGGTGGGGATGTCGGTAAATGATTTTATGGAAGAGAGAAATCTGGCTTACCGGGTTCAGCTTATTGCATCCCACGGTCACACTGCTTTCCATGATCCGGTTCATCGAATGACTGCCCAACTCGGCGACGGGTCGGCCATCGCCGCAGAAACGGGTATTCGCACGATTACTGATCTCAGAAGTGTGGATGTAGCATTGGGAGGGCAGGGGGCACCCATTGTGCCAATCGGTGAAAAATTATTGTTTCCCGATTTTCATCTTTTTTTAAATATCGGCGGAATCGCAAACATTTCTGCTAAAGGAAAGGAGAGAATCGGATTTGATGTGTGTCCGGCCAACCGGATACTGAATTTGCTTGCTTCCGGCACAGAAAAAGGATATGATGATAACGGATCATTGGCAGCATCCGGGAACATAAACGATAAATTACTTGACCAATTGAATGGTCTGGATTATTATAAACAGGCTTATCCCAAATCACTTTCAAATGAATTCGGTCTGCATGAAATATATCCATTGATATTACACGCAGACCTTTCAATAAATGACGCACTGGCAACTTACGTTGAACATATTGCCGTTCAGATATCAAAATCACTGATTCCACTAAAGCAGAAATTTTCCGAAGGAGAAGAACTGCGTTTATTCATAACCGGTGGAGGGGCACACAACCGTTTTTTGATTGAAAGAATTAACCATAAAGTTTCCCCGGCTGATATTCAGTGTGTCATTCCATCTGAAAGCCTGGTGGATTACAAAGAAGCGTTGATCATCGCGCTGATGGGCGCTCTTCGGTGGAGGGAAGAAATTAATGTATTACATACAGTAACCGGTGCATCAAAAGATAGTATAAACGGAGCTGTATGGTCGGTTTGAATTGTCAATTGTTAATTGTCAATTGTCAATTAAGATTAATTAACAATTGACAATTAACAATTGACAATTACTCAAAGTCCCAGCACTGACTTCAGTTTAACATATCCCGTTTTGCTAACGGGTACCCGTCCTCCGGATTTAAGAATGGCCAGGTGATTGTCTTTTTCATAAGGATCTATTCGGGTAATCTCTGTAACGTTTACCATAAATGAACGATGGGTTCTGACGAACTGATTTTTATTCAATACCGTTTCAAAATGTCCCATCGTTTTGTTTTTCAGAAATGAACCATCCTTTGTATGAATTTTTACATAATCATCTGCCGCTTCCAGGTAATGAATATCATCTGTCGGAATGATCCGAATTTTACCTGCCAGCTTCACTACCACGCGATGATGTTCTGCCGGGCTGTTTGAAACGGACTCGAGAAGCGGAGTCAGATGTTCCTTTGGTGAAATCGTTTTATTTACCTGCCTCCATTTTGAAATGGCTTTCTCAAACCGGTCACGACTGAATGGTTTCAGCAGGTAATCTACAGCATGACTTTCAAACGCGTGAATGGCATATTCATCGAAAGCGGTTGTAAAGATGACGGCCGGAGGTTCTTCGATGAGTTCAAGCATTTCAAAACCGTTTATTTTCGGCATTTGAATATCCAGAAAAATCAGATCCGGTTGCATTTGCTGAATCGCTTTGACACCTTCAAATCCGTCATTACATTCCGCAATCAATTCCAGATCCGGATGGAATTGCATGTATTCTTTAATGATCGACCTCGCCAGAGGCTCGTCATCAATGATGATAATTTTCATGATTTGGAATATTTATGATTGTCGTAAAAACCTGATTCTTTGCCGAGGTTTCCACGAGATCCGTTCTTGCGAATAAAAGATAAAGTCTGCGTTTTACAGAATTCAATCCAAACCCGGTACCATGTCTTGGGCTGGCTGTATCGGGGTCGTATGGATTCTGAACGGTCACTTTCAAAGTGTCGTTTTGATGAAGTACTGAAATATCTATCGTTACCGCATCCGTTGTATCGTATAATCCGAACTTGATGGCATTTTCCACAATAGGCTGTAAAAGCATTGGCGGGATCAGCATGCGCATGCTTTTTTCGTCTTTTATAATGGATGTTGACAGCCGATGCCCAAAACGTACTTTTTCTATTTCCAGATATAATTCCAATGATTGCATTTCCTCTTCCATTTTCACCCATTGCTCGTCGTCTTTTCTGAGTGTAGTGCGGAGAAAGTCGGATAATTGATGAATCATTTTCCTGGCCTGGGTTGGATCGGAACCGATCAGGGCGCTGATGGAGTTCAGGCTGTTAAATAAAAAATGCGGCTGCAGCTGCTGACGTAATTTATAGAGCTCTGCGTCCCGGCTTAGTTTTTCCGCGTCATTCTTCCTTTGCCGGTTTTCCTGTTCTTCTTCCTGTGTATACCAAAGCACACAAATGATCGCCATACATCCGATCAGCAGAAAAGCAATTCCAAGCCGGAGCCAGTATGCATTGGCAAGGAATATTAAATAGTTGGCACTGGAAAAATCAATCAATACCAGGTTCAGAATAAACTTACTCAGCGCATTTACGACCAGACTGAAAATGACGCTGATGATCAGGAGATAGATATACCGGTCACTATATGGCAGATAGTAGCGAAGAATATTACTGATAATCCAACAGGCACCAAGCAGGAGACTATTTGTAACCAGACTGTCTACGATTGCATTGGTTAGTGTATAACCATAATTCAGAATCAGCAATGCGTGGAGTACAGACCATACCAGCCACCAACCAAAAAAGCTGTTGCGAAATTTGCTGACGTTGATGGGTGACCTTGCCAAAAAATGCAGTTAAATAATTTCCAGAAATTGGTGTTTGCTGTTGTGAAGAATATGCGCCGCTTTTCTGTTCGTCAATTCAATATATAAATCGGCGTTATCAGTTTCCTGAATGCGTGAATATAACTCCGCACCATCGAGCAACCCGCTTAATTTATACAATTCTGCCACATTGATGAATTTCCATTGCACCAGCTTCTGTTCTTCGTTGAAGAATTTATCTTCTTCTTTTTGACCCAGTGTTATGGCTTTTTCAAAAGCTTCCTGTGAACTATCTGCTTCTATCAGCCTGAGTTGTTCATCAAATTGCGCTGTATGATTTCCCTGGCCGCAAATAATTCTGTAAACGATTTTTGTGAGATACCAGCTCATAGTTTTGATTTAATATATGATCGGATAAGTTGATTAATAGTTTCTGATTTCAATGCCACCAAATACGGAAGACCCGTCGATGATGAGCACTTTGTTCGGATCAGTGTTGCCAATATTTGTTCTTTTATCTTCTATGTTTCCGAATACCGAAGTCAGCTGACTTCTCACTTCCCAATGGGGAGGTACGATTATTTTTGTGCCACCCATAATCTGCGTGATGTCCAGGGAAGCTGTGCCCTGAATATCGGCCTGACTGAGATTGATTTCTGCACCACCCATGAAAATGGTGATGTCTCCGCCTTTAAAATTTTTAGACAGGATATTTTTATGGATGCCTCCCAGGATGGTAGTCGCATCGATGTAGTCTTCGGATGAAAAACTCCTGGAACTGTATCCCATGCCGCTGGCGGAACCCGAAGTTTCACCGGCATGCGCGTCAGCCGGATTACCCGGGAAAGCCTCAGTTTCCGGATACCCGCGCCGCATCCGCCTTCTCTGCCATCTCTCCCAATCCTTTTGTTTCGATTTCCAGTCCTTTTGTTCCCACTTCTGATGCCATTCGTGTTCCATCCAATGCGGTTTTTTCGGGCGGATCAGCATAATAAGACCAACCAGGATGATGACGGCCGGCCATATAAAACGATGTATATCGAGTCCCGGAATGAGCTGATCTAACAGAAAAAAAGTTCCGATCAGAATCATGATTAGCCATCCGGGCCCGCGAAATGCGTGCGCGAGGCCACTAAATATTCCGATGGCAATCAGTAATATCTGCCAGCTGAATAACCAGTCCGGCATCGGCAGCCCCAGCTGACGGGCCAGGAGTACGCCGCCCACACAAACCAGTCCGAGAGGAACCCAGACCCTGCCGCCCGGCCTTCTCCGAATGTTGTTTGTATTATCTTCTTTTATGTTGGTTTCCAAATTATCCATTTCCTTAAATTTCAGGTAAAACTAGTTCCCTTGTTCCTTTATTTCAAAGGGATATAGGCTATACCGGTCCGAATAACGGTGAAAGCGGTAAATTATCCGGTAAAAAATAGAGGGATCAAAAGATTTGAAACTGATCACCGTCAAATAAGCCCAGATCGCTGAGCTTCAGATGAGGAATAACAAGAAGCGCCATAAATGAGAGAGTCATAAAGGGTGAAAGTAACCCGGAACCCATTCTTTTTGCCTCAGCATCCAGCAAAGTATACATTTCTGCTACCTGGTATCCGTCTTTTGTACTCATTAAGCCTGCTACCGGTAAACCCAGTTTTTTTTCCATTCCTTCACTGGCCAGACTGATACCGCCATTTTCCGAAATCACGGCATTTACCGCGCGACTCAGCGCTTCATCGTTCACGCCGACCGCAACGATATTATGGCTGTCATGCGCAACCGAAGATGCCAGGGCTCCATAATTCAAGCCGATGTTTTTTATAAAAGCCATGGCAATGGGCGCTTTTGTATAACGATTCATCACAATGATTTTCAGAATATCGTTCGAAGGGTCCGCTTCCCAAAAACCATTTTTCGCATATATATCTGCGTAATATTTACCTGTGATCAGTTGCCCATCATACGCTTCGATTACCGGGTAGGGATAGACAGATGAATCAGAAGGCCGCGCACTGAAAGCAAAATCTTCCGGCCTGGTATAGGAACAATCGAATCGATTCGGATTGGACAAACCCGCAACAGAATTTATTTTTGTTGTACCATTTTCTGCAACCAGTTCCCCCTGAAGATAAGTCTGGATCACTTCAAATTTTTTCAGATCCTTTAGTATTACGAAATCAGCTCCATCACCCGGACGCAGGTATCCTACATCGAGATGATAGTGTAGGATTGGATTGATACAGGCAGCTCTGAGTATTTTGAAAGGATCAATATTTTTTGCGACTGCCCTTGCGCAAAGCTGATTAATATGACCGCTTAAAAGGCTGTCGGGATGTTTGTCATCGCTGCAGAACATCATATTTTCCCAATGTTCATGTAAGAGATCAGCCAGCGCTTCGAAATTTCTTGCCGCACTCCCTTCCCGTATCAGAATTTTCATTCCCATCCCCAGTTTGTCCAGGGCTTCTTCTGCTGTAAAACATTCGTGATCTGTTGTGATTCCCGCCTGAATGTATTTGCGTGCTTCTTCACCGCGTAATCCGGGAGCATGGCCATCCACGGGCTTGTGATACTTTTTCGATGATGCAATTTTTTGTAAGACTTCCGGATCGCCGTGAAGAACGCCGGGATAATTCATCATCTCACTTAGGTATTTAATTTCTGGTCTTGATAATAATTGATCCACTGCCTCTGACGGGAGTGATGCGCCGGCTGTTTCAAAAGAAGTGGCAGGCACACAGCTTGGCGCTCCGAAATAAAAATGGAACGGTGTTTTTTTCCCATTTTCGATCATGAAGTCAACACCAGCCATGCCCAGTACATTAGCAATTTCATGCGGATCGCTGACCGTTGCCACGGTGCCGTGCACAACGGCCAGCCTTGCAAATTCTGATGGTACGAGCATGGAACTTTCAATATGCACGTGTGCATCGATAAAACCCGGACAGATATATTGTTCCGGAACAATTTGGTCAGAAGCTAATTCCTGAACACTGAGAATTTTTTTATCCGCAATGTGAACTTCACCCGGGTAAACCCTTCCGGCCAGAATATCTGCAATTTTTCCCTGTATGATCATTCTAATATCTTAATCGTTCAAAAGGCCGGGTCGTTTTTCTTTTGTTTTACGGACGGATGCTTCATAACGCCATTCTGCGATTTTAGAAGGATCACCGCTTAATAGAATTTCAGGCACTTTCCAGCCTCTGAAATCTGCGGGCCTGGTGTAAACAGGCGGTGCAAGCAGGTTATCCTGAAATGAATCAAATAAAGCGGAGGTTTCGTCATTCAATACTCCGGGAAGTAGTCTTCCGATGGCATCCGTAAGTACGGCGGCCGGCAATTCGCCACCGCTCAGCACATAGTCCCCGATCGAAATTTCGCGGGTAATATAATGTTCACGGATCCTCTCGTCGATACCCTTATAATGTCCTGAGATGATCATCAGATTTTCTTTCATCGAAAGAGCATTGGCCATTGGCTGATTCAGCAATTCTCCGTCAGGACTCATGAAAATAATCTCATCGTATTTTCTTTCTTTTTTTAAAGATTCAATGGCATTGGCAAGGGGTTCGCACATCATCACCATACCCGCCCCGCCGCCGTACTGATAATCATCCACCTGTCCGTATTCATTCACCGCCCAGTTTCTCAACGGATGAACAAATATCTCCAGCAGTTTTTTTTCTTTTGCTCTTTTTAAAATCGAATGAGCAAATGAACTTTCGAGTAACTCCGGTAAAACACTGATAATATCTATACGCAATTGAAAAAATTTGATTTGATCAAGTAGTTCCGATCAGTTTTCCGACTGACATTATTTCAGGATTCTTCCATATGGTTCAGGGCTTTCTATCGGTCTGCTATATGTTTTCTTCGAGAATCCTTTCGGAGTTCTTTTGGAAACCTTCGGGATTTCCCGAAGAACTCCAAAAGAACTCCAAAAGGAATTTGAAAGCAATCCCGAGGGATGCACGAAGAAGTTCAGAAAAATAAATACGAATCGGCGAATCAACTTGGCACAACTATTTTAATATCAATAAGATATAATAACTCTTCCATTTAAAGAATAAATGCTGCCCTTATGGCAGAGTAGATGCAGAATCTCCCATACCATCCAGGTCCCGGCGTTGTTTTTTTGTGGGTCTGCCCACTTTACTCAATCGTTTCCCGGTATGAAAAGTAGCTGCCTGATATTGAATTCTCTGCACTTCTTCTTCGGGTGTAATATCCAGATAATATTTTACTGCTTCAGAAAATGCCAGCCGATGGTCCAATAGTCCGGTTACCTGCACCCGCCATCTTTTTGCCTCAGTTTTTACTTCATAGACGTCACCGATATGTACGTGTTTGGATGGTTTAACCTGTCCGGCCTCATTTTTTACTTTTCCTTTTTCACAAGCATCCGATGCAAGGCTTCTGGTCTTGAAAAGTCTGATGGCCCACAGGTATTTATCTATGCGTAATTTTTCTTTTTCAGCCACTTTTTCTTGTTGACGGTTGACAGTTGACGGATTCTTGCAAACTTTGTACTTTAAGCTTTCTGCTTCTTAAGGCTTTCTTCCGCAAAGAACTTATGGAAATACGGGATAGTTTCTATCCCCTTATAAAAATTTGCAATATTATATTTTTCATTCGGCGAGTGCAGATTGTCGCTGTCCAGTCCGAAACCCATAAATACAATCTTGATACCAAGTTCATTTTCCAATAGGGAACAAATCGGGATACTGCCACCACCCCGCTGGGGCACCGGTTTTTTTCCAAAACTGGCTTCAATAGCTTTTTCGGCAGCGATATAGGCCAGGGAATCCAAGGGTGTCATATAGGGTTCGCCGCCATGCAGTTCAAACGCATTTACCGTTACTCCGGGAGGAGCTATTTTCTTAAAATAATCCAATAGCAACCGCGTTATTTCACCGGAACGTTGATTCGGAACCAGCCTCGCCGAGATCTTTGCGGATGCTCTGGAAGGGAGAACAGTTTTAGATCCTTCTCCCTGAAAACCACCCCAGATTCCATTGAGTTCCAGCGTCGGTCGAATGCCCGTACGTTCATTGGTGCTGTATCCTTTTTCACCCCATAA
Source organism: uncultured Bacteroidota bacterium (assembly GCA_963759335.1). Lineage (GTDB taxonomy): Bacteria > Bacteroidota > Bacteroidia > Chitinophagales > Chitinophagaceae > Puia. Next base: position 1,169,054 of record CAVWYU010000005.1, on the reverse strand, counting down.
AGATTGAATACCCAGATCCCGCATATATTCTTTTTCATCAAATGGTGCAGCAGCCATTTTTTCCCGTTCCACAGCTGAAGATTCAACCACATCATCATAAAATCCGGGAATCGTGATGTGATTATTTTCATCATGACAACTCGCGATCATTTTTGCGAGTACGGTTATGGGATTTGCTACCGCACCACCATATACACCACTATGCAAGTCACGGTTTGGTCCGGTGATCTCAACCTGGATATAAGCGAGTCCACGCACACCGATTTCCAGCGAAGGTGTTTCGAGGCTGATCATAGACGTATCGCTGATCAGAATCACATCTGCTTTCAGTAATTCCTTATGAGAAGAAATAAAATCACCCAGACTGGGAGAACCAATTTCCTCCTCACCTTCGATGATAAATTTGATGTTACAGGGCAGATCTCCGGATTGGTTCATGATTTCCAATGCTTTTACATGCATGAAAAACTGTCCTTTATCGTCGGCAGAACCGCGTGCATAAATCATCCCGTTTTTTATAGTAGGTTCGAATGGTGGTGTATTCCATAGTTCCAGCGGATCCACCGGTTGTACATCGTAGTGACCATATACAAGCACGGTTGGTTTGGAAACATCCACTATTTTTTCTGCAAACACAACAGGATGTCCTGCAGTCGGAAATATTTCTGCCCTGGTTACTCCCGCATCCAGGAGCGATTGTCTGACAGCCTGTGCACAGATAACCATGTCCTGCTGGTGAGTGCTGTCTGAACTTACTGATGGGATCCTCAGCAGCGTTTTCAATTCTTCCAGAAATCTTTCCTGATTTTTATCCTGATACGTTTTCCACGCTTGCATGGGTAATGGTTTAGTTGATGTTTGCGAATTTAATCCCTTTTAGGAAATGCTGTTGAATTCAATAACTCTCATGAGGATGGGGTGGAAAGATCATGTTTTTTGTTCGGTACAACATTCGTCATATCCCAATATATTTCTCTGGTGAAAGGATGTTGCCTCACATGACAATCTTGTTTTATGCAAATAGGGCAGCAACTGCCGATACAATCATCTGAATGAACAAAAAATTCCATAGAAGAACCAAATTCTTTTCCAATAATTTTTCGAAGACTGTCGATTTCATTATGTGCCTCCCGGACATTCAGATACCATGGAACAGTCATGTGACAGTCCACATGAAGCACATTTCCGAATTTTATCACACGCAGGTTATGGATATCTATCCAGTTGGGGAGCCTGCTGTTATTCACGAGGGCAATCACTTTAACGAGGATTTTTTCATCTGCCTCGTCCATAATTCCGGCCACCGATTTCCGGGCTATCCGGTATCCGATGATCATGATTACAACACTCATAATAATGGCTACGATGCTGTCCAGCTGATGGATATGCGTAAAATAAATCAAAACCAGGCCCAGAATAATTGCCAGCGTGGAATAAGTGTCTGATTGCAGATGATGGCCGCTGGCCTGCAGGGCTTCGGAATTATTTTCAGTACCTTTTTTAATAGCGTACAAGCCTACGATATAATTGATGATGGCAGAAATGGCTACGAGAATAATGCCCGTATTGAGTTGCTGTAAAGGATGGGGATGTAAGAGTTGAGTGACTGCTTCATATATAATAAAAACGCCGGCCAGCATGATCAGCGTGCCTTCGATGGCAGCCGACAGAAATTCAGCTTTGCCATGTCCATATGGATGATTTGAGTCTCTTGGTTTGTAAGCGATGGATAAACTATACAGGCCAACCAGTCCGGCAATGACGTTTACAATACTTTCCAGTGCATCGGTCAGGATGGCCACAGAACGCGTGAGATACCAGGCAATAATTTTTATGGAGAATAAAATCACCGCAACGAAAAGTATCCATTTCTGAATGCTGAGGTTTTGTTTGCCTTTATCCACGGGATAATTTGTCAGCAAATGTAAATGGAATCAATACGAATAGGCTGTGTTTTTTTATGAGATGTCCGGCAAAGACATTTTATTTTCCGGATGTTTACGATTGCGTAATTTTTTCAACATCCGGTAATAGAATTCCTTGTTGAAGAGTTGGGAATCATCCATCGCTTTATAGGTCAGAAATATACCTACGGGAAGAAGTACGATCGTTGCCATCCACATGCCACTGAAAGGCAGCATCACGTCCTGCTTAACAAATTTTCTTCCGAAATTATTTAAAAGAAAAAAAACGACGAAGAATATAACGGCGAAGATCAGGGGAAGGCCGATGCCGCCTTTGCGAATAATAGAACCGAGGGGGGCCCCGATCAGGAAAAGGACCAGGCAGGCTATGGACATGGTAATTTTTTCATGCCAGGCCATCAGGTGATTTCGCAGGTTACTGCGGTCATTTTCATAACTGGCAGCCGAAATATCTGCACTGGTTTTTATATTGTTGATGATCGTATAAGTTCTGGACAATGCGTCGTGAAAAGTGGAGTCCGGTATCAGTTGTTGTATGGAATCCAATTTTATCATGGGTGATTTGGATTTCCAGGGGCTGTCAAGATATCTCAGGATATTTATTTGCGCGCTCAACAGGGTATTGGCCTGTTTCTGGTAAGCGGCAGTCGTATGTTCAAGGGAATCAATGGTAGTGGTCAGTTGTCGCATATTAAGCATCTGATAGTTATTCTTAAATGCGCTGTCGTCCGTCTTATTTAATTTGAAAGAACTCAGGTCGAATACTTTTTTATATTCTTCAAACCCTATTCGTATCATTTCTGTGTTTATTGTATTTCGCTGACCTTTTTCCTGGTAGTTCCAGCCATTTTTCAGGTTAAACTCCAGGAATTTTTTATCGGGTGAAATGGTCATTTTGCCGCTTTGGGCAACGGTTGCATAATCCTGCAGCAGATTGTAGTTATGCTGGAAGATCAATATGTCATGAATATTGGTGCCGTCTTTGTCTTTTTTACCAATTTTGATAATATAGCCGTCGATCTTATCGTAAAAGACTCCTTCTTTGATATCAAAAGCCGGCTTGGAGACAATAATGTCATACTTCAATGTCTGCATTTTCAGCTGCGCAACCGGAATAATATAGTTGTTGAAAGCGAAAGCAATACCGCAGATTACCAATGAACAAATAAAAAGGGGACGCATGAAGCGGAGCAGGGGAATGCCGGCCGATTTAATGGCGACCAGTTCAAAAGTTTCACCCAGATTTCCAAAGGTCATAATAGACGAAAGAAGCACAGCCAGGGGCAGGGCCAGCGGAACAAGTGTTGCGCAGACGTATATAATAAAAGTGAAGATGGTGATCATATCCAGGCCCTTGCCAACGATATCATCAATATAAAGCCAGAAAAATTGGAGGACCAATACAAAGACAGTAATAAAAAATGTAGCTATAAACGGGCCGATAAAAGCGCCGATAATTAGTTTATCTAATTTTTTTATCACCGTGCAAATTTAGCCTAAAGCTCAAAGTCCAAAGCCTAAAACCAATGTAAAATGTGGAAATAGAAAATTCAAACGGTGAATGATCACCCGTCACCGGTTAGCGATCTAGTTTCCCAAACGGTGAAAAAGATCCTTCACCTGATAACTCCAAAGTTGTGACTGATCCTTAATATCTTTTTTATCAGCGAAATCTTTTATCAGGAGAATCGTTTGATTGGTGATATCTGATTTTTCGATCCGGAACTCGAAAAATTCTTCCTTAGGGGAATCGGACCAATGAAAGCGAACGAACTTATCCAACTCGCTTTCCAATACTTCAGCCTTGGTTGTTGAACCATTCCATGAAAAACTGAAAATATTATCCCGTTCGTCTACTTTATCCGCAAACCATTCCTGAAGTCCGGCCGGGGTACTCAAAAATTCATATAAAATGGCGGGCGGGCATTTTAAAGAGTATTCTAATGTGAACTGCTGTTTCTTGCTCATCTATTGTCTATTGATCGTGGGCTGCAATTATAGATAAATATTTCATGACCTGAAATTTTTTTTAATTCTCCGGAAAAGCCTGATAATGAAGAAATCATCCCTTCCAATATTGGGAAACGGCTGAAAACCAGTCATTTATCGCTATTTGAGTTTGGAATTCCCGTTCTTAAATATTATATTGGATAGGCTAATTTGAATTTATATTGGACATGATAAGAAAAGATTCAATTATACGTTTTTATTAGAATCCTAATATCTGAATTTCTGAAGAACCCTTTAACCTATAACCCTTTAAAAATTACCTGCCCATGAGTATGCGTCAACTCAAGATCACGAAGAGTATCACAAATCGTGAGTCTCAGAGCTTGGAAAAGTACCTGCAGGAGATCGGAAAAGTTGAATTGATCACTCCGGAAGAAGAGGTGAAACTCGCCATCCGGATCAAGCAGGGAGATCAGAAAGCCCTTGACAAACTAACTAAAGCCAATCTTCGATTCGTAGTTTCCGTAGCCAAACAGTACCAGAATCAGGGATTGACCCTGCCAGACCTTATCAATGAGGGCAATCTGGGCCTGATCAAGGCCGCACAGCGTTTCGATGAAACCCGCGGTTTCAAATTCATCTCTTATGCTGTTTGGTGGATCCGCCAGAGTATTCTTCAGGCTTTGGCTGAACAATCCCGTATTGTACGTCTTCCTTTAAACAAAGTAGGACTCACCAACCGTATCCAGAAAGCGTATTCCCTGCTTGAACAGCAATTTGAACGGGAGCCGTCACCGGAAGAACTGGCCGAGGTGCTGGAACTGGACATCGAAGAAGTTCGTTCCACCATCGGTATTGGGGGCAGGCATGTGAGTGTGGATACGCCATTATCGGAAGGGGAGGACAACACCCTGATAGATGTCATGGAAAATACGAATGCCGACCGTGCGGAAACAAATATTGAACACAACGAGTCCCTGAAAATTGATATAGACCGTTCCCTGCAAACATTAACGGAACGCCAGAAGGAAGTCATCTGCTTTTTCTTTGGCATCGGGGTCGACCATCCCATGAGCCTGGAAGATATCGGCGATCGTTTCAGCCTTACGAGGGAACGTGTACGCCAGATCAAGGATAAGGCTATCACAAAACTAAGGTCAAATTCGGGCGCTAAATCCCTTCGGAATTATCTGGGTATTTAATCACGAAAGAATATTGATTGAGATAAATTTACACTTCAATTTCTTACATTTGCCTTTCTGAAAAACGTGGATAGAACGAGATGTTTATTCACGTTTTTTCATTTCATTTTTAATGACAGGGGATATGTTTGAAAATCTGAGTGAGAAGTTAGACTCGGCGTTTAAGCAGCTGAAGGGCCAGGGCAGGATTACGGAACTCAATGTGGCGGCAACGGTAAAGGATATTCGTCGCGCATTAATCGATGCCGATGTAAATTTTAAAATTGCCAAAGATTTTACGGATACGATTCGCCAGAAAGCACTGGGTCAGAAAGTACTGACGGCCGTAAGTCCGGGTCAGCTCATGGTCAAAATTGTGCAGGACGAGCTGACGGAACTCATGGGTGGCAATGAAAGCATCCTGAATGCCAAAGGAAGTCCGGCTGTCATCCTGATTGCGGGGCTGCAGGGATCCGGTAAAACCACATTTAGCGGTAAGCTGGCCAATTATCTTAAAACACAGAAAGGACTTTCGCCACTCCTCGTGGCGGCAGACGTATATCGTCCGGCGGCGATAGAACAACTTCGGATTCTGGGTTCCCAGATAGGCATCGATGTTTTCTCGGTGGAAGGCAGTTTAGACCCCGTAAGTATTGCAAAACAAGCTATTACAGAAGCGAAAAGCAAAAACAAGAACGTCGTAATCGTGGATACTGCCGGTCGCCTGGCCGTCGATGAGGCCATGATGACCGAAGTTGCTAATATTAAAAAAGCCGTTGATCCGCAGGAAATATTATTTGTGGTGGATTCCATGACGGGGCAGGATGCAGTGAACACTGCGAAGGCCTTTAATGAAAGATTGGACTTTACGGGGGTCGTACTCACAAAACTGGATGGTGACACAAGGGGTGGTGCAGCGCTTTCGATCAAATACACAGTTAATAAACCCATTAAGTTTGTTAGCAGCGGGGAAAAAATGGAGACCCTTGATGTGTTCTATCCGGATCGTATGGCTCAACGGATCCTCGGAATGGGAGATATCACATCATTGGTGGAAAAGGCCCAGGGCCAGTTTGACGAAGAGCAGGCCCGGAAACTGGAAAAGAAAATCCGTAAAAATCAATTTGATTTCGAAGATTTTAAACAGCAACTTGATCAGATTCGCAAAATGGGTAATATCAAGGATCTCCTGGGGATGATTCCCGGAGTAGGTAAGTCAATAAAAGATATTGACATCAGCAACGATTCGTTCAAGGGGATCGAAGCCATGATAGGCTCTATGACACCCTTTGAGCGTGCTAATCCGGATTCCATTGATCAGAACCGCAGAAAGCGTATCGCAAAAGGCAGTGGTAAGGAAATTGCCGAAGTAAATGCTTTCATGAAACAGTTCGAGCAAATGAAACAGATGATGAAAACAATGAATAAAATGCCTATGGGAGGAATGGGATTTGGAAAACGTTAATTTCACCATTCATCAAAAAAGACGTTAAATCATTCGACATTTTATAGTTGATTCATTACATTTGCAGTAACAGATTGATTCGTTCGATCTACTTTTTAAACCTTATTAAATAACGCATTTAAATTTTTATTTAAGATGCCTGTAAAAATCAGACTCCAAAGACATGGGTCTAAGAAAAGACCATTCTATTTCATCGTCATTGCCGACATTCGCGCACCAAGAGACGGAAAATTCATTCAAAAAATTGGTACTTACAATCCTTTAACTGTTCCTGCTTCGGTACAGCTTGACCGCCAGAAGGCGCTCGACTGGCTGCATAAAGGTGCTCAGCCGACAGATACGGTTCGCCGCATTCTGAGCTATAAGGGTGTATTATATCTGAAACACCTCTTACGCGGTGTTGGCCTTGGCCTTTTTGATGAAGCAGCCGCGATGGAGAAATTCTCCAAATGGCATAGCGATCATGAATTAAGTGTAAAGAAACGCCAGGAAGATCATCGTAAGGCAAGACCCGGTGGCAGAAGAAACGCACCTCCTCCAAGAAGAGTTGAAAGAAGGCAGGAGAACGAAGCACAGGGTTAAACGGTGTAAAAAAATATTCTTATCAAGGCTATCTGTTTTAAGATAGCCTTTTTTTATTGACCCGGCCATGGAGAAGACATATAGAAATATTGGGAAAATTGTTTCTGCTTTCGGATTGAAAGGAGATCTGATTGTGTTACATCATCTGGGTAATAAAATAGCGGTTTCAAAAATAAAGGTCATTTTTCTGGAACAAAAAAAAGATGAACTACTTCCTTACTTCATAGAAAATATCAGGAAAAAAGGTGCGGATGAATTGCACCTGAAGCTGGAAGGAATTGATTCCAAGGAAGCGGCAACTAAATTTCTGCGCCGGGAAGTTTGGTTGAACGAAGAGGAAATTCAGACACACACGCAAAAAAATAATCCCATCGGATGGGTCGGTTACCGGATCCTGGATCAGGGAAAGGACCTCGGACCTATTCTGGAAGTTATTGAACAACCACATCAGGTTCTCTGTCGTATTGAAATCGACACCAAAGAGGTTCTAATACCCTTAAATGAGCAAACGCTCAATAAAGTGGATCACAAAAACAAAACTGTATTGCTCAGTTTGCCTGATGGATTGCTGGATGTTTATTTAACCTAGTGTGGAAGTCCGGAAGACTGGAAAATTGGAAGTGAAGTATATTAGTGATCCAAATTAACAGACCTTTTATAATATTACAACATGGTCTTCGTTGACCCTGTATGAAGTTTCATCATTTCGTCAGAAAATTCCCTCTCAGAACTCTAATCTTTTCATTGATTTGCATCCAAATGCAGGCGCAGCCGATTACGGGAGTATGGAAAGGGAAAATGGGCAATTCCAGGGTGGAGCTTAAGTTGATTCGCAAAGGTGACAGTCTTATCGGCACTTCTTATTATTATGATTCCAAATCGAGTTACCGTCGGTATTCCGTGAAGGGATATTTTGACGACCGGAACAATGATGTGATTTGGTATGACGATGTACTGATTGAACTCCATAATTCAAATCGTTCCGTTCCACTGCTGGCTGTAGCCGATTTTAACTGTCCCGGAGAGGGCGTCATGAAGCTCGACGGAAAATCTTCCGGGAAAGACGATAACAAAAAAGATAAAAAGGAGCTACATCTTGTGAAGGGCAATGCATCGCCTGTTTTCCCGGATGAATGGGATTTTCTGATTGAAAATTATGCCTACGGTGTAAGTCATCCGGAGATCGTAGACAGCATTGAGCAAATGGCATTTGGATCCCCGCAAACGATTTCAAAGGATGAAACCGGTTCAGCACTTGTAGCAAATGCCAGACCTCCGGTAAACCCCGCACCATCGGATCAAAGAGTGGTAGTTCAGCCATCAGCGGGCATGGCTTCTCCTCAACCCGACATTGATAAGGTGGAAACACCTGCGCAGGCAATGGCGAAACCAAAACAGTCAAATACAATTGTCGAAAAATCTGAACCTGGAAAACAGCAGATCAATGCACCGGTTTTTTTGCCACCGTCCCTGCAAACCAATGAAGAAAGATTTTCAAGCCGGACAAAAATTTTGCAAAATGTTATTCCTGTTAAAGGTGATTCTATTGAACTTCGATTTTATGACAACGCAGAAATTGACGGAGATTCCATCGCTGTATTCTTAAATGGCCGTTTATTGAAGGAACATATTCTGCTCGCCGAAGAAGCATACACCATGAAGATTGCGGTAACAGATCTGCAGTCTGATAATGAGCTCGTAATGGTTGCAGAAAACCTGGGTACCATTCCGCCCAATACCTCGCTAATGGTTGCCATTGTGGAGGATAAACGATATGAGGCACATTTGCAAAGTACCGAAGGAAGCAGCGCTTTGGTAAGGCTTGTAAAACCTTAAGCACTACACCACTATATTAATCATTTTGTTTTTCACATAAATGACCTTTTTAGGAGAATTCCCGTTGAGCCATTTCTTTACAGATTCATCGGCAAGCACCATTTCTTCCACCTGCTGCTGATTTGCATCCAGGCTGATGTTGAGTTCGGTGCGCGTTTTTCCATTAATAGCGACCGGATAGAGTTTGGACGATTCGATGAGAAATTTCTCGTTGTAGACGGGATATGATGCGTCCAGTACGCTGCCTTCATTCCCCAATTCATGCCATAATTCTTCACATATATGAGGCGCGTAAGGAGTCAGCAGTATCAGCAACTGTTCCAGAATTTCTTTTTTATGCGTCTTTAATTCTCCCAGCTCATTCACCGTGATCATGCTGGCGCTGACGGCTGTGTTAAAAGAAAAACGGTCCGTATCCTCGTCCAGTTTTTTAATGGCCTTATGCAGCACTTTCCATTCGGCATCCGTAGCTTTCTCCGTTGTCCATACTTTTCCTTTCGTTTCATCAAAAAATAATCGCCAGAGTTTTCTCAGGAAACGGTGCACACCTTCGATTCCTTTTGTGTCCCAGGGTTTGCTTTGTTCTACCGGTCCCAGGAACATTTCATACATACGGAATGTATCGGCGCCATATTTTGTCACCAGCTCATTCGGATTTACTGTGTTGAATTTTGATTTGGACATTTTTTCAACCTCTGAACCGCAGATATACTTATTGTTCTCCAATACAAAACCAGATTGCGCATACTCTGGTCTCCACGATTTGAACGCCGAAATATCGAGTTCTAATCCATCCACCAGACTGACATCCACATGTAGATGGGAGATCGAAATGATTTTTGTTTTTTCGGCGTCTGCTCCCCAGTTTTCTCTTAAAATATCTTTTATCTCTTCCTGTAATTCGGGAAGAGGTTTATTTTTCAATCCTGCAGAAATAAAAATGGGCTTTTGTTTTGCCAGTGCCTCCATTTCATCGGATCCATCGATTTCAATTCTATAAACAAAGCGGCTGCTGCCTTGTATCATGCCCTGATTCACCAATTTCTTATACGGTTCGTCAAAGCCGATCAGACCCAGGTCAAAAAGAAATTTAGCCCACATTCGGCTATATAGCAAATGGCCTACAGCGTGTTCAGTTCCGCCGATATAGAGATCCACCTGGTTCCAGTAATCCGAAGCTGAGCGGCTGCAAAATGTTTCAGTATTATGTGGATCCATGTAACGCAGATAATACCAGCTGCTGCCTGCATAACCAGGCATCGTATTCGTCTCCAGGTGTTTTGACGTCCATTCTTCCAAATTTGCCAGGGGACCTTCTCCATCTGGTCCGGGTTTATAAGTTTCCACTTTGGGTAACTCCAGTGGCAGATCCTTTTCATTCAGGGGATAGGCGATTCCATTTTTCCAAACGATCGGAAAAGGTTCACCCCAATAACGTTGCCGGCTAAACGCCGCATCGCGGATTTTATAGTTCACCCTCGGATTTCCGATCTTCAGTTCCTCCAGCTTTCTATTCACGAGTGGTATGGCTTCACGCATCGGGATGCCGTCCAGGAAATCGCTATTTTCAAGCCTGGCATCCTTTGTCGGGTTTGCCTCATGTCCGTCGAAATGCGATCCAATAATATTTGTAACCGGAATATTAAAATGCTGTGCAAATTTAAAGTCGCGTTCATCTCCACAGGGTACTGCCATGATAGCGCCCGTACCATAACCCGCCAATACGTATTCTGAGATCCATACAGGTATCCGGCGTTGGTTGAAAGGATTTAGCACATAGGAACCTGTGAAACATCCGGTGATCTTTTTTTCTGCCATCCGCTCACGTTCGCTGCGGCTTTTTACGTACGCGATATACTCTTCCACCGATTTTTTCTCGGCAGCCGCTGTCAGGCCGGGTATCAGTTCGTGTTCAGGTGCCACGACCATAAAATCAACTCCGAATATTGTATCGGGACGTGTGGTATATACCCGTAGTTTTTTTGGATCACCGGTAGCCATTGCGAAATCAATTTCCGCACCATAACTTTTGCCGATCCAGTTGCTTTGCATTTCTTTCATTGCATCGCTGAAAGCCACTTTGTCAAGACCTTCCAGCAACCGATCGGCGTATTCCGTGATCCGGAGATACCATTGACGTAATTTTCTTTTTACAACCGGATAGCCGCCCCGTTCGCTAAAACCATTGATGACCTCGTCATTGGCCAGCACTGTGCCCAGTGCCTCACACCAGTTCACTTCTCCGAATCCACAATAAGCAAGACGGAATTCCATGAGTATGTCCTGCTGTTGTTTTTCATCATATGCTTTCCACTCCGGTGCAGTAAAGGAGGGAATCGTGCGGTAACCGGAAACGGAGATGCTTCCTTCTTTTTCAAATGCGGTAATCAATTCAGAAATGGGCCTGGCCTGGGCGCTCTGGCGATTATACCAACTGTTAAACAACTGCAAAAAAATCCACTGTGTCCATTTATAATAACCGGGCTCAGCCGTATTCACTTCACGGTTCCAGTCAAAAGAAAATCCGATTCTGTCGAGCTGTTCCCTGAAATTGGAAATGTTCTGTTTTGTACTTGTAGCCGGATGTATTCCGTGATCAATAGCGTATTGTTCGGCAGGTAATCCGAATGCATCATAACCCATCGGATGCAATACATTAAAGCCTTTGAGCCTCTTATAACGGGCAAAGATATCACTGGCGATATATCCGAGCGGGTGACCCACGTGCAAACCGGTTCCGCTTGGATAGGGGAACATATCAAGCACATAACATTTTGGCTTCGCACTGAGGTTGCTCACCTGATATATCCGGTCGGCTTTCCACTTTTCCTGCCATTTTTTTTCAATAGTGCTGAATGAATACTCCATATGAACCAACAAAAATACGCATCATGCGGGGAAATCTTTTATTTTTGCCCATTCCAGTTACCTGATAAAACGGAAATAGTTCATCTATGGCACAAACCCGGAAAGGCTCAGCCAAACGTTCCGCACCTTCATACATCATGGCGATCGTAGGTGTGTCTCTCGTACTTTTTCTTTTAGGCATTCTAGGTTGGATCATTATCAATGCAAATAAGCTTGGACAATACTTCAAGGAAAATATTGCCATGAATGTGTATATACGTGAAAACGTATCAGCAAAAGACAGTGCTGCCCTGGTTCAATACATTTCCATTCAACCCTATGTAAAGGATTACCAGTATGTAACCAAGGACCTGGCTAAACAGAAATATTTGCAGGATGGAAATAAGGACTGGGGCGCGTTGCTCGACCGTAACCCCCTTCCCGCCAGTATTGATTTCAGAATAACAAAAGAATACGCTTCTATAGATTCCCTTTCAAAAATCAAAAGCGACCTGTTGCAAAATATTGCTGTCAGTGATGTTCAGTACCCACAGTCACTGGTCACCAATCTCAATAATATCGTCAATAAAATCAGCATTATTCTGCTGTCTGTGATCGTTATTATTTCAATTCTGGTCATTTTTCTGATTGATAATACCATCCGGCTGGCTATGTTTAGTAACCGGTTTCTGATCAAAACGATGCAAATGGTAGGTGCTACCCGATGGTTTATTTCACGTCCCATGGATCTGAGGGCATTTATTAATGGGCTCATTAGTGGTCTGCTGGCGGTTGGAGGGTTGATTGCTATTATCATTTTTGCTGAAAACCAGTTGCCCTATCTGAAAGCGCTTCGTGATTATCCCTTACTCATTATGCTGTTTATTGTTATCATTTTGTTAGGAATATTTATTTCCTTCATCAGCACACATCGCAGCGTGTTGAAATACCTCAAGATGAAGTTGGATGAATTGTATTGATTTCTGTACATTGCGATCCTATTTTCTGTTATGGCAAAACAAGTAAAAACCTCCACCGGCTCTAAAAATTACAAACCTTTATTCGGCAGGGAAAATTATCGCTGGATGCTTATCGGGCTGGGTTTAATCCTGCTCGGGCTGCTATTAATGATTGGCGGGAAAAGCAAGGATCCCAACGTATTCGATACATCTGAAGTGTACAGCTTCAGAAGAATTACCATTGCACCTATCTTAATTCTTGGTGGCCTGGCTTTGGAGATTGTCGGGATCTTTAAAAAATCCAAAGCTCAAAATCCCAAATGAGCCTGATTCAGTCCATTGTAATTGCCATTATTGAGGGCATTACAGAATTTCTACCCATTTCTTCCACGGCACATATGAAATTTGCCAATCCCCTGATCGGGGTTCAGGCAAACGCATTTACTGATCTGTATGAGATCGTGATTCAGCTGGCTGCGATCCTGGCTGTTGTTGTACTTTACCACAAACAATTTTTTGATTTTAAAAAAATCGGGTTTTATTTTAAACTGATCATCGCCCTGATCCCCGCAATTATAGCAGGTGTTCTATTGAAAAAACACATTGATGCGATGCTGGGAAATCTCGGATTTATTGCAGTGATTATGATCGTGGGCGGGATCATTCTGTTATTCATCGATCAGCTATTCACCAAACCCGTGATTCACTCACAGGAAGCCGTTACAAATAAAAATGCATTCGTGATAGGCTGTTATCAGGTACTCTCTGTGCTGTTTCCCGGCCTGAGCCGGAGTGCTGCAACAATCATCGGCGGACTACAACAAAAACTAGACCGGCGTACGGCGGCTGAATTTTCCTTTTTCCTCGCCGTGCCAACTATGCTCGCCGCATCCGTGAAAAGTTTCTATGACGTACACAAGGCAAATCCTGAAGTTTTTGTCCGGGATAACATGATGATACTCGTGATCGGAAGTATCATTGCTTTTATTGTGGCGCTTCTGGCCATCCGGTTTTTTATTACATATTTACAGCGCCACGGGTTTAAATTATTCGGATATTACAGAATACTCCTGGGCTCCCTGATTCTTCTGCTGATTTGGACAGGAGTTATTCATCAATAAAATAAGCGGTTATGCAAACAGCCTCCAAAAAAGTAATTCGCGGATGGGCTATGTACGACTGGGCGAACTCTGTATACAATCTTGTTATTACCACTACTTTCTTTCCTATTTATTTTATAGCAGTTACCGAGAAACAATTCGGTGGCGATATGGTAACATTTCTGGGATTAAAATTTGTAAATACTTCTTTATACGATTATGCCATTGCGGCGGCCTACCTCTTCATAGCCCTGCTTTATCCCGTTCTTACATCTATCGCCGATACAAGAGGCAATAAGAAGGCGTTTATGAAGTTTTTTTGTTACATGGGTGCCATTGGTTGTGCTTTACTATATCTGTTCAACGGATCAAATCTCTGGCTGGGTATCATCTGTCTGATGATGGCTTCGATGGGTTTTGTAGGCAGCGTGGTATTTTATAATGCATTCCTTCCTGAAATTGCCGCGCCTGAGGACAGGGACCGGGTTAGCGCGAAGGGGTTTTCTTATGGATATATCGGAAGTGTTATTTTGCAAATCATCGGATTTGTCCTGGTAGTATTGCTGACGGATAAAATGCTGGCTTCCAGGATAACATTTTTACTCGTGGGTATTTGGTGGGCGTCCTTTGCGCAAATGACTTTTGCCGTTCTTCCTGAAACTAAGTCTGCGGGTAAAATCAGTGCTAATATTTTTTCTGAAAGTTTTTCCGCGATGAAAGAGGTTTACCGGGAAGTCAAAAAATTACCCGTATTGAAAAATTTTCTGAGGGGATTCTTCTTTTACAGTATGGGTGTGCAAACGGTTATGCTTGCCGCCAGTATTTTTGGTGCTAAATTACTGAACCTGCCATCGACTAAACTGATCATCACCATTGTTCTTATTCAATTGGTTGCTATTCCGGGTGCAGTTTGGATGAGTAAGTTGTCCGAAAAATTCGGTAACCTTCGTGTCCTGACAGGCATTGTCATTTTCTGGGTATTTATCTGCCTGGCGGCCTATTACACGGCTTATTATAAAGAGCAGGGCGGAAATCCGGAATTCGGTTTCTATGGGCTGGCAGTTGGCGTAGGCCTCGTAATGGGAGGAATTCAATCACTCAGCCGCTCAACCTATTCCAAGCTGATGCCCGTGACAAAAGATACAGCGTCCTATTTCAGCTATTATGATTTCACGGAAAAACTGGCCATCGTAATCGGCATGTTTAGTTTCGGACTTATTGAGGAAGCTACAGGCAGTATGAAGAATTCAGTATTGAGCCTGATCGTGTTTTTTGTGTTTGGTCTGCTATGGCTGATCAGGGCACAAAGATTAAAATCGTCGATGGTTGAAGGCTGACGGTTGATCTATGGACGCAGGGCTTGTAATTTGATGTTCTATTAGATCTTGTCATCACGGTTTGCTGATAATCTATTTGGCGAACAGTCACTGAACAAAGTTGCAAAATGATTCTGCATACAATCGATACCGGTTTTTTTAAGCTCGACGGAGGTGCCATGTTTGGTGTGGTTCCTAAAACGATCTGGAATAAGTTGAACCCGGCAGACGCCAATAATCTTTGTACCTGGGCCCTCAGATGTTTGCTGATAGAAGATGGGAACCGGCTTATATTGATAGATACAGGGATAGGTAACAAACAGGATGAGAAGTTCTTTAGTCATTATTATTTACAGGGTGAGCATGATCTCAACGCCTCTCTGCAGTCGATAGGATTCAGCAAAAACGATATTACAGATGTGTTTCTGACGCATTTACACTTTGATCATTGCGGAGGGGCGATTGTCAGACAGGATGGTAAGCTGCTGCCGGCATTTCCCAATGCTGTTTATTGGAGTAACCCCACTCATTGGAGATGGGCTACGGAACCAAATGAAAGAGAGAAAGCATCTTTTCTAAAGGAGAATATTTGGCCGATAGAGGAAAGTGGTCAGTTACAAATGCTGCCAGTGATTGACAATATCAAAGCGGATAACGTGAACCGGCTGACTCAGATTCCTTTTGCTGAAGGGTTTAGTATCAGGGTAACCAATGGACACACGAATTCCATGATGCTTCCGCAATTGTCTTATAAAGGCAGAACCATCGTTTTTATGGCCGACCTGTTACCCTCCGTCGCACACATGCCCGTTCCCTATGTGATGGCTTATGATATGTTTCCCCTTACATCATTAAAGGAAAAAAAGGATTTTCTGGAAGAAGCGCTGGCTGGAGACTATATTCTTTTTTTTGAACATGATCCGAAATATGAATGTTGCAGCTTACAAAAAACCGAAAAAGGGATACGTGCGAAGGAATTTTTTAAATTAAAAGATCTCTGATTGAACTTTTGAATAATAATATTTATAATTTTACGTTATTCACCCTTACTAACCCCCTTACATAGATTCCGAGAGCCATTCATCAAAAGTGAGTGGCTTTTTTAGTTATTAGTTATTAGTTGTTAGTTGTTAGTTGGCATATGATGTTCGTGGAGGCACTCTTTAGAACATGGTTTTGGGCTTTACGCGTTACGCTTTAGGCTTGGAAGGTTCTTCCCTCAGAAAATAGTCTTCCGATTTATAATCAAAGGTTTTCGGAGCCGTATTTTTATAATCCGCGTTATACGCAACAAAGAAATACAGGTACATCGCGCGACTCAGACGCATAAACCAGGGTTGAAGAACGACGAGTAAAACGCCATTAATGCCCATCCACCAGAAAAAACGCTGGTCGGTCAGTGAGAATCCGATGGTGAGGAACCATAATAAAAAACTGAATACGCAGAAAAGAACGGTAACTGCGTAACTGATATATGCCGTACCATACCAGAATCCTACTTCGAGCTCGAATAACTGACCGCATTCGGGACAATGGGTAGGCATTTTCAATGTGGATTTTAAATTCCAGGGATTTGAATCTCTAAACATGTTTCCTTTGCGGCATCTGGGACATTTCTGTATCAGAAGACTCCATAAAAACCCCGGTTTCCCCGCCATATTCAGCAATTTTTACAAAGGTACCTGCTATTTACCTGATTTGCAGAGCATGTATAATTTGAGATGCTTCAGAAAAGTCATATGAGCAATCTGAATGGCTATGACAAACCCGAACAAGCCATCCAGAAAGCCGGCTCTGAAAATGAAACTTACAAGGAATGACCACCAGGGCCGGAGAACGACATTCAGCAGGTTTGTTCTTTTACCATTGGCAAAAAGCGATTCGGCAGCGAGTGTACTGAGCTTATTATTCTGAATTACGTGTTCTGAGACCGTATGATAGGAGTAATGCAAAATATCTCCTTTCAGGTGTTTAACCGGGACATCACCCTCCCAAACAACTCTATCGTGCGGATTCGTTCCTCCCCAGTGCGCGATTCTACGGTCGAAGAGACGGATCTTGGCATCCGGATACCAGCTTCCATGCCTGATAAATTTGCCGCAATAATTGCTGCACCGGTTCATGCGATAAATGCGATTTGAATATTTCTGCTTGGCCTGCCGAATGCCCGCAGACAGCAACGGATCCAGTACTTCGTCAGCATCAAGGCTTAATACATAATCATAGGAAGCCAGTTCGATGGCCTTATTTTTTTTCTCTATAAAGCCCTTAAATATTTCCTGTTTTACAACGGCTCCTTTGCTCTCGGCAATCGCCACGGTATGGTCAGTGGAATAGGAGTCTAAAATCAGGATTTCATCTGCGATATCTTTGACGGAATCAATACAACGACCTATATTTTTTTCTTCATTATAACAGATGATAACAACAGACAGTTTTTCCATGAACAATTCGGATTTAACTTGTTGAAATCATAACAGGTTCAACAACATCCGGACTGTTTTTTCTTTCCCCGATTTGCTGGCGCCACATCGCATAATAAAGTCCCTTTTCATCTCTTAACGTTGAATGAGTTCCGGTTTCCACTACTTTCCCTTTTTCCAGTACGTAGATACGGTCAGCGTGCATGATCGTGGATAATCTGTGGGCTATAAGTACAGTAATTTGATTTCTCTGAGACGAAACCTGTCGAATTGTTTTCGTGATTTCTTCTTCGGTCAGGGAATCGAGCGCTGAAGTGGCTTCATCGAATATTAACACGCGTGGTTTTCTCAATAATGCGCGTGCTATGGATAAACGTTGTTTTTCACCACCTGACAATTTTAGTCCTCCTTCTCCGATCATCGTTTCCAGCCCTTTTTCAGCTCTTTCAAGCAGATTAAGGCAGGAGGCCTTTTTCAATACATCCATCAAATCTGCTTCAGTAGAACCGGGACTTACGAACATCAGATTCTCCCGGATCGTACCGGAAAAAAGCTGTGTATCCTGTGTTACAAATCCAATCTGATTGCGGAGATCGTCAAAATTGATTGAATTTTCATCGAGATTATTATAGAATATCTTTCCTTTTAAAGGCCGGTAGAGACCAACCAGCAATTTCATGAGTGTAGACTTGCCCGAACCAGATGGCCCCACAAAAGCGATCGTTTCACCCACATGTACATCAAAGCTTATTTGATCGATGGCGTAATGCTGAGCTGTTTTATGTTTAAACAGAACATCCTGAAAACGGAGTTCTTCAACTTTACCCAGATGTTGAGGATGGGCTGCTTCCGGTTCAGGAACTTTTTTCATCAACACTTCAAAATTATTCAGGGATGCCTGTGCTTCACGATAGGAGAGTACAATATTGCCAATGTCCTGCAGAGGACCAAAAACAAAAAATGAAAATATTTGCATGGTGACCAGTTGTCCTGGACTCATCATATTTCTGAATATAAGCCACATTAAAATGAATAAAATCACCTGGCGAAGGGTATTTACAAAAGTTCCCTGCACAAAACTGATACTTCGTATGCGTTTCACCTTTGTAAGTTCCAGTCCCAGGATTTTATAGGTGTTGTTGTTCAATCTGTTTATCTCTTCCTGTGCCAGCCCCAGACTTTTGATCAGTTCGATATTGCGAAGCGATTCCGTAGTTGAACCCGCCAATGAGGTGGTTTGATTGACAATATTTTTCTGGATGATTTTAATTTTTTTACTAAGCAGGCTGCTGATCCAGGTAAGCAGTAGCACACCCACCAGATAAACGATCGGGATACTCCAGTGAATAAAAATCGCAGCATAAGTAAAAACAAATATCACCCCAACGATTACACCGAACAAAACATTGATAAAATAACTGATAAATTTTTCAGTATCTGTACGAACTTTTTGTAAAACACCCAACGTTTCGCCACTCCGCTGATCTTCGAAATCTTCATAGGGAAGACGCATCGCCTGCTGTAAGCCATCGGTAAAAACCTTGGCTCCGAATTTTTGCATGACAACATTCATGAAATAGTCCTGAAAGTTTTTGGCGATACGGCTGATCATGGCTACCAGTATCGAAAGTAAAAGCAGATTAATGACCCCGGGACTTTTCCAGGAGAAAGCATAGAAAAATTGATCAGAAGTAAAATTCTGGTGTAAATGACCGGCTTGTACATAATCGTTCGAAAGGTTGACTATTTTCCCCAGAATGATGGGGTCCATCAGTGAAAATCCGGTGTTTAAAAAAGCCAGGAACAGAGTAAGGCCTACCAGCCATTTATAGGGTTTTAAATAAGAGAGCAATATCTTCATACAATCATAATAACATTTACTTACTCAACTGGTTCGGAATTCAGTTAATTTCTTACAATTTCGATAAAAAAAATAAGATGTCGGGATTTAACTGGCCGAAACTGACTGGTTGCCAAGAATTTCGACATATGCTTCCAATGTCTTTTTTGCAGCAATTTCCCAGGTAAACTGATTCAGAACTTTTGACGAGAGACCCTCAGGTACCGTATTCCTGGCAGCCTGATCAACAGCCTGAAATATCGACTCAGGCGATTCCGGGTCACAGTAGTAAGCATCGTTTTCGAAATATTCGTATGCATCTCCTTTTTTGGTAATTACAATATTACAGCCCATGGCGGCTGCTTCCAGCGAACTGAGTCCCGTGGTTTCAAACCAACTGGGCAGAACGTGCACTTTCGCTTTTCGGTAATAATCCAACAGTAATTTTTGTTCCAGGAAATCAATGAATTCAATATTGGGACCTGCGGCCTTTTTACATTGTTCGTAATAATCGACCTGATTTGTCGATACGGCACCAATCAGAATCAGGCGGTAAGGTGTATGAACGAGCGCCCTGATCAGGTTCAATTGATTTTTTCTTCCTTCAATTCTGGCCACACAAAGTATGAGTTGCTCGTCCCTTTGTATTTCATTTGTACCTGGTGTGAAAAGGATTTTGTCGATTCCGTTTGGGATGACCGTGTGTTTTTTCTGAATATTATAAGCAGTTGAGAGCCTTTTATATTCGCTCTCCGAATTAGGTAATAATATTTGCGTCAGGCTGACGATTTTTTGAATGGATCTTTTCTGGCCGTGAAACAGAAAATATCCGCTTTTTATCTTTACACCGTTTGCGATAAATCTGGCTATTGCTTTCAAATATTCAATCAGATCAGGAGACAGGAATCTGAATAAGAATGCGGACGTACCCTGTCTGGCTTTTTTCTCATACTCAGAATAATCTACAAAAATGGTTGAAACAACAAAAGGGATACGATTCCTTCTTATATGCGGTAGTATATCATCAGGTCGTATGATATTATAAAAATGGAGGAGATCATAGCTGCTGTAATCGGGTTTCTGATCCGCCAGAAAAATATCTACTTCAATACCCAGTCTCCTCAATTCCACCGCCGTGTTGATGAGCTGGATGGTATCGCCACCTTTATCGCTGAACAATGATGACCTTGAAATGAATGCAATTTTCATATCCGGGATTTTTTCAGGATATTTTTTCTATTGAATTCTTCAAATACCCGGCTAAATGCCAACGTCCAGATTACATATTCAGCGATGTTAAAAAAATAGCTTCCTGTAAATTGATAGATGAACATAAAAATAAAAAGACCGAGACGATAATAATTCGAATAAGTTTTAGTACTGAAAAAAAAGTACCATTCGAGACTGAAACGGATGATCAGACCTGCGATACCATATAACGCGAATGTTTCGGCTACGGCATTTGGAATGGTAATTTGATTTATATTGAAAACTGTATTATAGAATTCGTTCCAAATATTTGCGCCGAGTAATTTTAATTGTCCAAGACCGATACCAAAATATATGCTTTTTTCCCGGGCCACTATCAATGCCAGCTGAAAGGAGTCGGACGCACGGCCTTTGAATGAAGTATCCTTCCCGGAAAAAATGTTCCTGATTCTTAAGTACAGTGGATTGTCGGGATATGCATAATAAAGGACGATAAAGGCAATGGATAAAAGCAGCGCTGAAGTAAGCGCGTACATGGCCACATTCTTTCTCATCAGAAATGATCGTATATCCGGAAAAAAAAGAATTCCAAAGCTAATAGTGATTCCCAGAATAGCACCCAGAGAAAATGAAATAATCAACGGAAAACTGACCATTAAAAAGACGTACCAGGCATTCGGGAATTTAAAGAAGATCATTTTCAGATAGTAGTAAAATGCAAGGGGTACGAGAAGGGTTGAATAATAAGAAGGCTCGTATGTAAACATACTCAGTCTCGGAAATTTTGTAAGGCCTGTAGAAACATCATATACAGACCACATCAGACCCCGGGCAGCCGGAATAAAAAAAATGATGCACGCAACGCAAACGAGAAAAAAATTGATATTCAGCAGATACCGGAAAATAGTTCTTAAAGAAGTCGTGATCTGGAGAAACCGGATCATGGTTAAAATAAATACAAAAACAGTATAAAGAAGGACGTAAGATTTGAGGTAATAATATTCATCAATACCCTGACGATAGTGAATGTATACAAAGGGTAAGGTCAGGACAAAAAATACCCAGCCATACGCAATTTTATTCTGTCCGTAAAGCCATATCAGAAAGAGAGGAGTTAGTAAGGTTGTATACAGCAATCCCAGGGGCAGGAAGACTGAGTTAAGAAAAAAATACAGGATGGCAAATGGTAAATATTTATTGATTCTTATCAGATTGGCCATACTGTCAGGAGATTTGCCTTTTTTCTCCGTCCGAAACTACACATTTTGTTACAAGCGGAGCAATCGTTTTGAACTTCGGCAAAAACAATTTTTAAAAGCGGTTCATCGTTTCAATTACTCTTTCGATTTCGGCTGTTGTATGGAAGGATGAAACGGGCAAGCTTAATGTTGTGCGATGAATTTCATCAGCGATGGGTGTTGGCTCATTATCCAATACGCCTTTCATAGCGGGTTGTTTGTTGGGAGTTACGGGATAGTGGATTTCAGTTTTTATTGCGTTCTTTAAAAGAAAGTCTCTTAGACGGTCCCGGCTTTCATGACGGACACTGAAAATATGGTAAACATCCAAATAATCTTTTTGCACAAGGGGCTTTATGAAATCTTCTTTTAACCCCTGCCTGTATAATAAAGCCAGATTGTTTTTATGAGCATTCATCTTATCGAGAAATGGAAGTTTTATGGAGAGGAAAGCAGCCTGCAACTCATCCAAACGGGAATTATAGCCGATTTTGTCATTGTGATATTTGACCTGAGATCCGTAGTTTCTCAATATTTGTACTGACCGGTAAAGCGCTTCATCAGAAGTGTTCACAGAGCCGGCGTCTCCTAACGCGCCCAGGTTTTTTGTAGGATAGAAACTAAATGCTCCCAAATCGCCAAAACTTCCTGCTTTTTTATTTCTGAAAGCAGCGCCGTGAGCCTGGGCACAATCTTCTATCACTCTTAAATTCCATTTGCGGGCAATTGGCATGATGCGTTCCATATCACACAATTTGCCATAAAGATGTACGACCAGGATTGCTTTTGTATTGCCGGTTATTTTTTCTTCTATTTTATCCGGATTTATGTTATAGGTTAATATGTCAGGTTCGACCAGAACAGGTTTTAGCCCGGCGTGCAGAACAGCTAAAATGGTCGCGATATAAGTATTCGAAGGAACAATTACTTCGCTTCCCTTGTCAAAGTCGCACGCTTTTAAAGAGAGCAATAATGCATCCAGTCCGTTGGCAACGCCGCAACTGAAAGTAGTGCCGCAATAATTAGAGAACTCTGTTTCAAATTTTTTTACCCGGTTTCCCAGTATAAACCACCCGCTTTTTACTACCTCATCGAATGATTTTGAGAAAGCAGGAATAAAAGGCTCATTTACTTTGCCGAGGTCTTCGTATTCGATCATTTCTTATAAGGTTCAAAGATGTAGTCCTGCTGGTTAAAATATTCAGAAGCGAGCACCATCAGAATGGCATCCGGCGAAAATTGATCCATCGTATGCCAGTCACGGGTTTGAAGAATTAAACATTTGGATGGCTGATCCAGTATAAAATAATTTTCGTCCTGCCCGTCATTATTGTAAATCCTGCAACTTCCCTTCAGACAGATGGCTGCCTGTATGGTTTTGTGATGCCTGTGACCTCCACGGGCGGATTCATCCACGCCATAGATATAGAATATTCGTTTGATATCGAACGGAATTGTTTTTTCAATTACTGTCAGGTTGCCCCTCTTATCAATAAATGTTTTCAGATCTATGAGGTAAGCCATTTTACTATTTAATTCTGTTCAATTTATAAATATGGTCATGCAGCCTGATTGAAAAAAGGCCTTTCTTAAAAGGCTGCAATTTGCCTTTGAGCATCAGGGAAATTACATTTTTTATATACTCATAAATGACTTTTCCGGCGGCGGGAGAAATTTGCTTTGCTCCCTGAGGATTTGGTTTAAAACCCGAGCGGCTTACCTGATCACCTGTATCCAGTAAAACCCTGATATATGGGAAATAGATTATTTCCTTTACATCCGTATCCAGTTCATACAATGCGCCGCAACAGGCTACTTTTTCGTCGGCGTAGAATTTCAATCCGTGAAAATGGAAGAATATCAGTGGAAATTGCGTTCCTTTTTGTTTTTCTTTTATAAATATTTTGCCGTTTTTGTTTTCAATCAAATACTGCTGTATATTCCAGGGAGCTACACCTCCACCCTGATTTTGCATCACATGAACGCCAGGGAATCTTTGCTGCCAGTCATCCAGGTATTTCTGGTCCCCGAATTTTCCATCTTCCAGATAAGCGAAACACCATTCAAGGCATCTGTCACGCCACCAGGTCAGTGCATCCAATCCGTTTTGATCATTTTTAAAATACATGAACTGGACGCAATAGATACCGTGTGTTGCTGACACGTCGTAGTCCCGGGTATACCTGTGTTCAGAAATTAAAATCGATTTTCCGGCCAGTTCATCAAACAGCACCTGCGGATTCTCATAGAAGATCATATCTGCATCCACATAGGTACAGGAAGGCAGCTGAAATTTTTCTATGCAGTATAGTATGATCGATGGTGTGCAGGTCCAGCAATATTCGGCAGTTGATCTTTCGGGCTTCACCTTCTTTAACTTTTCATCCTCGAAATCGGCCAATGAAATAGCTGTCAATTCTTTGTTGTTCAGGTTTCTCAGATAATCGAAACATTGATCATCAAAGGCAACAACATATAGATGAAAATCCGTTCCCGTTTTTTTCAGTGATTCAAAGAGCGCCAGGCCCCGGGAAAGATAATTAGAATCAAAAAGGGTACAAAAATTAAGCATCGATGCCTGCAAATAATTTATTGATTTTTCTTTTCAGTAATATCAGCGGGATTTTCATCTTTTCGCCCTGTATTTTTCTTAAAACCGTCTGTCTGCATTCATCCAATATTGGATTCCTGAACTCAGAAATTCCTTTATCTGCCAGCTCGAGAGCAAAACCATATTGACGTTCAAGCAGGGCGAACACAATCATCAGGAGCAGGTTTCGGACAGACAGGCCTTCGGGGTTGCGAAGATAGGTCAATTCAGCCCATCCGGGCGAAGGACGAATGATTCTTTCGCTGAGAAAACTTCCCATTTGCCGGGCATAATTGTTCTGCAGGCGTTGTGTTCCCTTTACGTTCATGGATGAGAGCCAAAAGCCCTGTAGATGCATTTCCTGCATAACGGTATAGATTTTATCTTCATTCTTATAAGCATCCATAATTCCCGGTTCAAATTCAGCCAGTAGGACCGTTTCCTGAATTTTTGATGGCAGACTTTTATACAAACGCAGATCTGTGCCTTGCGTATCCACTTTGAACCAGTCGATATAGGAAATATTTGCTGACCGGAGCGTTTGCTCCAGCGTAACGGCAGGCAGATGGGTTATTTTTTTTACTTCAAAAAGTGGTTTGAATAACCATGGTTCCAGTTTTTGTATATCAGGTTCCAGCATACTGGAACAAAATGGAGAACTGGTCAGGTAAAATGGGTTATTATCAGATGAAAAAGGAGCAACTATCCGGTTAACATGAATAAATTTTTTATAATCCTTATTTGACTGCTCACTAATCCGGAATTCCCGATCATCCGCATCGAATGCCACACAATATGCATATTTGGAAATGTATTTCCATTTGGAATGGATTCCGCCTGATGCACCGATATCTATCAAGACTGGCGGATGATCCCGGAAATATTCCGATTGCATGATCTTGTCTATAATTTTCATTCCTTTATTTTATAAAACATACCCCGGTATTGAATTTTTATTCCATCCAGAAATATATGAGAATCATTTTCATGTGAAGAAACCAACTCATAGTTTGTTGCCAGTGCCGATTGAATGTCCGTATAATTCAACATCCAGCATGGGTAACTGGCCTTATATATTTCAGGAGGAACCTGCTGAATGCAAATCCGGTTCCTGTTCTGATAATTAAAATATGTGTTGTCAATAAGGATGTACGGTATCTTATATTTCATCACATGTTCAAGCAATTCATATGGGTTTTCTATATAAGGCAGTACACAGGAAAAAATCAAAATGTCAGGAAGACCCTGTTCTGTCACCAGCTGCTGCAGAGTATAATAAAAACGCAGTATATGATCCTGAAAAAAATTCTTCCCGCATTCTACAAATTTTTCCTGCTCGATAATATTCCAATGGAGGGTAGCAGCTGCTTCCAGAAATTTCCTGTTCTGGAAATATGAGCTACCCAGGGAACCTCCGAAATCGGCTACTTTCAGGCTGCCCTTTTTCAGCGTCAATACCCAGAGAAGTGCCGACAGCAAGGGCCATGAATAATGAATATCGCTGAATAAAACGGAATCCCGCTCATAAACGGCTTCCCCTATTTTCACTTTGAGCAGGGCCTGTTTAACTTTATTCAATATGACGGAATCATCATAAGTATGCGTCAAATCCTTTGCTTCCTGCCAATTTTTGTAATCACCAGACCATCCATACTTTCCGGATTTTTTTAACCATGTTAAGAAAATCGGCGGAACGAATTGCTTTATAAACCTGGAAGGCCGGCTTGAGGTCATATATTATAAATCAAGGCTTTAATGCCATTCTTAACCTGCGTCTGATTTTTTTCCATAAACCGGGATTCATCGCTTTCCGGTGATAATTGCAAAAAGCCTGATAAGCCTTTTCATTTTGAGTTATTTCTATGCGTGAGACATTTACCGGATTCATATCAACAGGAGCGGGCAATGAATACTCAAATCCATTGTTGGTTCCGCTGCCGTCTCCGCCGATGTTAGATACGAGTGATTTTCCGGGGTAAAGAGTATATTTATTTTCTAAAAAAGCCGAAGCGTACCATCGGATAGCCCATGAGCTGGTTTTACCGGCAATCTGATCTTTTAGCATCTGGATGTACGGATAATTTCCATCAAACTCGAATTCTTCTGACTGATTTGTTTCGACAAGTTTTTTAAGGAGTACGCTCGCATCTGGCTGGAATCTCTCCCATCCTCGTGTCCAGGTAGCCCATCCCAGACAATCGGCACCACGAAGAAAAAATGTGCTGGGGAGTGTCTCATTTACAGGAAGCAGATATCCATGCATACTGATCACATTTTCATCGTTTTCATACAAACGAAGTCCCTCATTGATAAAATCAAGGAAGAAGGGGGAAGTCACAAGATCGTCTTCCAAAACGACCACCTTTCCATACTGGGAAATAATTTGAGTAACACCATCCAGGATATTGGCAGACAGTCCGTAGTTCGATTTTCGTTCTATTATTCTGACTGAATTGAAATGCTGAATGGTTTTAAGATAATCTCTGACCTGCTGTATCTGCTCTCCGGAGCTGCCTTCTTTCGGTCCGTCCGAAAAAACGATCAGATCACTTTCAGCCGATAGTTTATTTTTTTGAAGGGCTTCAACGGTCTTTCTTGTATGATATGGCCTGTTGTACGTAAACAGGGCGATGGGAGCTGGCGTCATTACTTCAGTTTTTTTAAAAAGCTTGTTTCTGAAAAATCCCTTGTATATGGCACGGGTCCCGCGAATTTCGAGATTTTCCACGAGTTTCTGTTAAAGGCAAAAGGGGCGAAATAATACTTCCTTTCTGAATTGTCAATGATTAACCAGCCATTTTGTTTCAATTTTGGTATTCCATGTTTAATACATGAAGGCCTTGCCCGTCCGTCCACAACAACAACATCGAAATAATTATCCGGATATGAATCTATGGATTTTGCATATTGCTCGAAATTCTTGCCCTTATAAGCAGGGTCGGCAGATATATAATCGTCCGGATTTTCGAATCGTTTTTTTGCGAATTCCGCATCGTCTGCCGGTTCTGCCAGAATATATTTCAAATTTTCAAGGTCCTGCCCATCAAACTGTTTTTTCATAATTGTATACCAGGAAGTATCGTGCTCCACAGAAGCGACTTCCTGTACTCTCGATATCCAGTACAAGGTGGATCCCCCTGAGCCATATTCAAATACTCTCATATCTTTTCGGGTTATTTCATTTAAGAAATGCACCGCAGAAAAGCTCATCCAGGGGCTTCGGTCGTTTACAGAATTCCGGCCGGATTTTAGATGTTCACGCCAGGCAGAGTAATATCTGACTGATGAAATTAATGTAGCTAACCGGGGTTTACTCCAGAGTGATCTTAAGGTTTTTTTCAGATAAATGACGGGGTCTGGAATTGGCATAGGAGGAAAATTATGGATTGATGACTGGAATTTCGTTTATTTTTTTCTGAATATAGAAACGTATAATAAAATAATAAATGGCAAAATAACAGGCATTTGATGCGATAGATACAACGCCGGCTCCATACACACCAAATCGTGGAATGAGCAACAGACTGAGTCCTAAACTTATACAACAAACCAATAGACCCGTAATAGAAACCACATGTGTTTTTTCGAAATAGACCAGGTAGTTTGTATAAAGTGGTGTTAGGGCAGAAATTATCTGGGATATCAAAAGCAGCGGAAGAATATAAAGTGTTTCATGGTATTTGCTTTGTATTATACCCAATGAAAGGATGACCCAAACAAAGATCTGGATTGAAAAGGAAAGCACCGCAAAAATCACAAAAAGTCGTATGATCAGTTTTTTTGTTTTTACGACATTTTTCATGAGATCTTTTTCTTTCAGAAAAAGGGGTAGCCACGCATTCTGAAAAGAAGCAAAAATCATCGGGATCACACCGGCGCAGGACACAGCCAGATAATAATAAGACATCTCTTTGAACGAGCCGTATTTCTCAAGAAAGAATTTATCACTGAAATTGATTATGATGCCAAATACTGCTGACATCATAACGGGTATGGCGAGTTTGAGACCAGCCAGCGCAATTTTTCGACTGAACCGGGTTCGGACTTCCTTTATAAAAATAAAAACGAAACTCAGGAAAAGGATTGCTTCCACCAGGTAGGTGGTTTCCAGGCGCACCCTGACCCGATCGTGGTTTTTCAGGATAAATAAAAAAATTGTTGCGAAAATATTTATGCAAATGATTCTCAAAAAATTATACTGCTTAAGCTGTCTGATCTTTTCTGATGTAAACAGAAAATTGGTGAGCATGAAATTTCCGATGGTGACGACCAATGCAAGTAATACCGATCCTCTGTATTCAGCATAATGAATCTGGTTTTTGAACAGGATTTTTACAAGTAAATAATCCCAGTTGAAGAAATAAATCGGGAAGATGACAAGCGTCAGGATAACGGCCAGCAGACAAAAGACAGTAAATAACAGATGCCCCCTTTCTTCTTCATTTTCAAAATCGTGATAGAATTTGCTGATAGGAATATATAAGCCGAAATTCAGGACCACCGAAAATGTGAAGATGATGGACAAGAGATATCCATACAGGCCATACTCATCCTGCGTCATAAGCCGCAGATACACCGGAAGCAATATAACCCCTGCCAGTTTTACCAGTATGTCAATGCTGAGAACAGCAAACAGGCGATTTATCAGGAGATTGTTCCTGTATTGCGCTACCCAGTTTTTCAATGATAAGAATAGTTTTATCGGCATGCCGGCATAAAGGTTGACTGGATGGTTAGAGCTATATGTTCCCTTTATAATTCCTGATTTTCCGGTGTAGTTCCAGGTACAAACCCACGAGGAAACAGATGCCAAGGCCTGCCAGTGCGCCGAAAGTTAGTGATTTGACCAGCGAATATGACTGTGGTGATACAGGACTTTTGAATTCATCAATTACCTGGATCGGCTTTGAATTTGTACTCAGCCAGTATATTATGATGCCTTTCTCATTGAACAGATCATTTGACTGCTTATATATAGTCGATGGATCGACGGCATTGTTATAAATGGTGGTGGTTATTTTTGAGGAAGCTAAAAAACGGTTATACTCAGTTTTCAGGGTATCCAGTTTTGCCAGCTCTTTATCCGTATAAGCAAGTTTTTCATTATAGAATCTGACCTGATCGTCTTTTACCTTTTTCAGCGTTGGTTTATTATTCAGGTATCTTTCAATGGCTAATTGAAAAGTGTCCGTCAAAACGGGATTATGAATACGGGCAATGATTTTGAACGGCTGATTAAATTTAGTGGAAGTATCATTTTCGAGAGACTCTTTGTATAACCCTGTCATTTCTATCAGGCTGATTTGTCTGGCCTGCTGCTCACTAATATCAAGCTCGGCAGCCAATTTTCCCTGCGAACCTGAACCTATGAGTGCATTCAAAGACTGAATCATTTCGGAGAGGGTCTTACGATAGGCAGCTGAAGATTCCGCGATCATTGACACTTCAAAATAAGCCGGCCGGGAAGAATAATAGGAAAAGCCCACGGCAAGGCCGGCAATCAGCCCTGTAAGAAGAAGCAGTTTACTTTTCCGGATCACTTCGGCAGACAGATCGATAACCGAGAAAATGGAACGAAGGATTTGTATTGAGATTTTTTTTAACGGGGGCAGTTCAATATGATCTTCGCTTGGGATGTTTTCTACGTTCATGTCGATATCTTTCGAAAAATCAGGTAGTTATGACTAAAATTTTTTTTTAATCCTGTCAAAAGTAGCAAATTATATCAATTATGCTTAAATGATCTGGCAGCTCATGTGTAGGGTAATTTAGGCGATTGCTTCCCGATTGTATGAATATGAGGTTGATAAGCAAGCAACAGAAGGCGGGCGGTTGACCGTATAGATATATATTTGACGCATCCATATATGAAAAGAATTCAGGCGATTTATTTACTGGGCAGGTTATATGAATGGGTAACGATCGTATTCTTTATAAGCATCGTTTTTTCTTTTAGGGTTATCGCCAGTATCACGTTAATTGTGATGTTGGCCCTGGCATTATTACATTACCGAATTGATGAGGGTAGGTGGTGGAACGGAAAATTCGTAAACTTATTCAATACAGGCTGTTTTCTGTATTTTATATTTCAGGGATTGGCATTGTTATATACACAAAACATAAAAAATGGCTTTTTTATTCAGCAGATAAACCTGGGGTTAATTGCAATACCGATAGCCGTTTTTTACAGCCGCGTGGTTCATCGGGAGAATTATCGCCTGTTAATGAAATGGTATACGCTTATTTTATTAATTGCGTCTCTTATTGCCCTGGTTCATGCCTGGCAATTGTATGCACATACCGGAAATACAATTTATTTCTTTTATCATCCATTGGTATATATTTATTCAGGTCATGCTATACAATACTCTGTACTTGTTTTTATTGGAATTCTGTTCCTGATTGAAGAAAACAGCCGGAATGAAAAAGCCAACAACCGTAAATGGTTAATATTTCTTTTGATATATTTTTCCGTCTTCCTTTTCCTGTTGACTTCTAAAATGGTTATCGCATTATTTTTGATTTATATTGTTTACCTGATTATTTGCACTAAAGAATTTTTTAGAAGGTGGTCTTACCGGATGGTGGCACTGGCGGCCATTGTTACCACACTCATCATTATTTTCACTACGAACTCTCCGCTACGAAAACGCGTTTCTGATGAAATGCACAGTCATATTTCGTTTATCGAAAAAAATGAATTCAGTCCGGCAGATTATTTTAATGGCATTGAGTTCAGACTTATTTCCTGGCGGTTCGCCTACGAAATATTGAATGAAAATCATGCATGGCTTTTTGGAGTCAGCCCGGGGGATGCACAGGATATGCTCAATGCAAAGTACCGAAAACTGAATATGTTTACCGGTGGTTTACCGGATAACCGGAAGGGGTATTTGAATTATCATACACATAATCAGTTTCTGCAGTCATTACTTGAAACGGGCATACCCGGCCTTGCAGCTTTTATACTCATGTGCATCGGCTTGTTGCAATTGGCGAAAAAATCCGGAAACCGGTCCCTGATCGTTTTGACCATTTTACTTCTCTGTTATTGTTTTGCGGACGCTGTTTTGAAAACACAGTATGGCATTATCCTCTTTATCTTTTTCCCTTTGTTTATATTCAAAGGAACAGAAGTCGGAAAAACAACCAGTTAATCGTTATAGACTTTTTTAACGGGTGAGAATAATTTTCTATAAATCCGTGTAATAAATCCAAGTTTTAGTTGAGAGAGTGTTTTTGAAATCTGAATAGCAGAAATATGTTTAAGATAGTATATCCGGTGGCGTAATGTATGTTCCGGAAAATATTTATTTTTTATTTTCAGGGTTTCTTTACATCCCGTAATCCATGATGAGTCGCTTAAACCACCCCACCGCATATTTGCAAGAGTGAAGGGAAGATATAAGAAACGGCAATGATTAACTTGTAGTCTCAGCAATAAATCATAATCCATGGCACATCTGTACTGAAGATCAAATCCACCATAGGTCTCGTATATTTTCCTCTTTACAAATACTGTCGGATGGATGATCGTAATTTCCTTACTTAATAATTTCAGATTTCCTTTTTGAACAAATTCTTTTTGTCCGTTTTTCCAAAATTGTACATCCCCGAAACAAATGTCGGCGTCACCCATTTGTTGTGCAACCCGGTCAAAAGTATTGGGTTCATACCAGTCATCCGCGTTGATAATACCTATAATTTCACCTGTGGCTCGTGATAATCCTTTATTGAATGCATCGCTGATCCCATTGTCTTTTTCACTTATCCAGAAATATAGATCCTTTTCATAATTTTTGATAATGTCTAAAGACTTGTCAGTTGACCCGCCATCAATAATAATATACTGAACAAAGGGATATTTCTGATCTAAAACGCTCCGGATGGTCTGATCCAGATATTTTTCCCCGTTAAAAACGATGGTAATGATTGAAATAACAGGAAGTGTCATGAATAATTAATGTAGCGTACAAAAGGCAAAGCGATTTTCGTTTAATTCCGGGATATTGAACAGGTTAGGGTTGAACCAAAGTTAATCCGGCATTTTTATCGCTGTAACATTCGTCAATGCAATCTGCATATTGATCTATAATTTTTGTCCAGGTAAATTCCTCCCTTATTTTTCGAATATTATTTTCTATCATGGCATTTTCTTTGGCGCCGTGCGAAATGTCCTCCACCAGGTGTTTTACTTCTTCCGCATCCAGGAAATAATAGGCATCCTTGCCCAGCAGGGAAACATTGAATTCATTATTATTGGCTGCGATCAGGGCCCCGCTTGCCATGGCTTCCAGTAATGAAGGATTGGTACCACCTGCGCTATGGCCATGAAAATACAAAGTCGAGAAGGCTTTCAGCGAATGTAATTTTGCTTTATCGTATAAGGCCCCGATAAATGTAATCCTTGTATCGTGCCTGAATTTATTTTGAAGGTAATGACCGAAATGATTTGTGGGGTTTCCGATAACGATCATTTTTTTGTTCGAATTACTGGAAGAAAACCCATCGAGTACCATTTCAATGTTATTCTCTGGTTCCATGCGCGCAATGATCAGAAAATAATTATGTTTTACCAGTCCTTTTTCATCCAGATCGGATTCCTGTGCCCTGCCGGGTATTTCGGCTCCATATGCGATAAACGTACTGGGTACATTGTATTTACTTTGAAGGTATTTTTGAATGGCGAGGGAATCCGCAATAAAATAATCGCAAAATTTTACGGCCAGTTTTTCTGCATAAAATAAAAATTTCCGAATCCGCCCGGCATACTTATTTCTCTTCCATTCAAGGCCGTCCATATTAATAATGATCGTAGCTTTTTTAGGAAATAGCCTTCCCCATATAGATATGCTGGTATATCCCAATATGAGTAACACATCAAAATTTCTTTTGCGGGCATCCCGGATACAGTTAAGATCATATATAAACTGGCCGGCCGTTTTTAATTTTTCTTCGGGATTATAACAGTGAACAATATGAACGCCATTCCATGTTTTCTGCTGGTATGAATGATTATGGGTATTATACACATATACTTCAAAAGATTTTTCAAGCAACCCCACCGACAAATATTCAGCGAGTTGCTCAAATCCGCCGTATTGATTGGGAATTCCTCGCGTACCCAGAATGCCTATTTTCATTTTATTATTCAACGGAAGGGTTTTA
Source organism: uncultured Bacteroidota bacterium (assembly GCA_963759335.1). GTDB lineage: Bacteria > Bacteroidota > Bacteroidia > Chitinophagales > Chitinophagaceae > Puia. The sequence continues at coordinate 1,135,425 of CAVWYU010000005.1, read as the reverse complement.
AATATTGAACAGAGAAGTGTTATGTCTGAAGGGGTATTGCAAACTGATTAAAGGTAAATGCTTGTGAACGGGCTGCAGTTATTGACGGGTTTATTATTCATTATTCCGGGTTGGCAAAGGTAGCTTATTTTTAAGTTTATATATCAAGATATCAGATTCGATCCTGACAAGCAAACGACTTTTTCAAAGAAGTCCATTTTAAACATTAGCTGCCAGGTGGTGAATTTGTTCGCATTGATGTGTGTTCGGGAATCGCAATGAAATGTGTGTTCTTATGCAAATAAGCGGATCAGAAAGAATAGGGGCATCACATCTACCGTCGGATTACCAAAGCAAATAATCAAAACAATCATCTAAATATTATTCAGCCTTATAGGATAGCCATATCCTGCGGGTACAGTAAATTATTTATTGATGATGGTCAAGCCAGTCATATTTCAAAATTCCATTTTCTGGCAAGGGGACGGCATTGGACTATGAAAAAGGCTGGTTTTACGAAAGCAACCAAATTGAATTTGAATGTATCGTTAAAATAAATATTGAAGGTGCAGAGAAACAAAAAAATCCGTCATTCGCTTTCCGGAAAATCGTAGTTTTGCCACAACTGGGAACAACACGGGTATTGGCTATGTAGGTGACTGGATTTATGAAGTCAACGTAGTATTCAGCCTCGAATAATTTCATAAGTGTAAACACTTATGAAGCAGTAAAAAAATCAATTTTTGAAGAAAGAATAAACTCCCTATTCAATTAGTTTGCAATAAACAGCAAAATTACCCGTTAGGTGGTTTTATATTTAAATTTTTTATCTGTAAAGCATCCTTTTTCAAGGTATCTCTGTCAAGATGTGAAAGGACACGCATTATTGTTAAAAAAATGCAAAGGAAGCTAAAAAGGCAGGAAATTTGAGTTAAACGGAGCGGTAATAATTGTTGATCGCATAAACCTGATATCTTATGACCACTGGCGTCGTTACCAAAAATTACGTTACACATTATCAAAAGAGTTTCGCGAGGAAAAAAAAGGTAAAAGCCCGTTTTACCGGAGTTTTTTACAGTGTTGGAAAGCGTGTTTTTGATGTAGTAGTTTCATTGCTATTGAGCGTACTGGTTTTAAGCTGGCTTATTCCGATCCTGGCCATCCTGATCAAATTAGATTCAAAAGGTCCCGTGTTTTTCGTCCAAACCCGTATCGGGTTTCTGGGAATACCCTTCCGCTGTTATAAATTGCGCACGATGGTGGTGAATCAAGACTCTGATTCTCAACAAGCTATGTATAACGATCAGCGAATTACCCGGCTTGGTCATTTTTTACGAATTACAAGTCTGGATGAATTACCGCAATTTCTCAACGTCATTATCGGTAATATGAGTGTTGTTGGACCCCGTCCTTTTATGAAGAAAGACGATCAGGAGTTCAGCATTACTGTTTCGAACTATCCTCTCCGTTACTGCGCAAAACCCGGTATAACCGGTATGGCTCAGGTAAAAGGATATCGCGGAAGAACGGATAACTTTCTGAGCATTTTCCATCGTTATCAGTGGGATGCATTCTATATTCGAAATGCCCGTCCTTCCCTGGATTTTAAAATTCTCCGGATCACTGCGGGTCAAACCATAAAGAGTATTTTCTCCTTCAGAACCATCAAGCTGAAACAGCTTGAACGTCTGAATATGAGTGAAACCAAATTTCTCCTGGAAAATCTCAGATAATCAGCCTGCCCAGGATTCCCTGTCAAGACTTCGGTATTGGATGGCTTCCGCAAGATGTTCTGTTTTGATTTCTTCCTGATCATCTAAATCGGCTATAGTTCTCGAAACTTTGAGAATCCGGTCGTAAGCCCTTGCAGATAAGTTTAGTTTTTCCATAGCGGTTTTTAGTATTAACGAACCGGCTTTTTCAATATGACATATTTTTTTTAACAGAGTGCTATCCATCTGGGCATTTGCATAGACGCCCTTTTGATCCGAAAATCTCCTGTATTGTTTTTCTCTGGCTCTAATCACCCGTTCCCGTATGACCGAAGACGATTCGCAGGGATCGGTGGATGATAACTCGTTGAATGCCACCGGAGTAACTTCAACATGCAGGTCTATACGATCGAGCAGCGGTCCTGAAATGCGATTTAGATATTTCTGAACTGCACCCGGAGGACAACTGCAGGCTCTTTCCGGATGGTTGTAAAATCCGCAAGGGCATGGATTCATACTGGCTAAAAGCATAAAACTCGCCGGGAAATCGATGCTCATTCTTGCACGACTGATATTCACCCTTCTTTCCTCCATAGGCTGACGCATTACTTCCAGTACCGATCTTCTGAATTCCGGCAATTCATCCAGAAATAAAACACCATTATGAGCCAGTGAGATTTCTCCCGGCTGTGGAATTCCACCTCCTCCCACCAACGCCATATCAGAAATGGTATGATGTGGTGACCGAAAAGGGCGGCGCGCTACCAGCATGGTGTCAGCCTGTAACTTCCCTGCCACGCTATGGATTTTTGTTGTTTCCAGTGCTTCCTGAAGATTCAAAGGTGGAAGAATTGTTGGGATTCTCTTAGCAAGCATGGTCTTACCGGACCCCGGCGGGCCAATCAGAATTGCATTGTGACTACCTGCTGCGGCTATTTCAAGAGCCCTTTTAATATTTTGTTGACCACGGACATCCTTAAAATCAATATCAAAATAATACTGGTTGGCAAAAAAATCCTGCCGTGTACCGGAATCCGGAGGTTCAATTTGAAGTTTGCCATCTAAAAATTCAACCACTTCACGGATATGAGAAACCGGGTAAATCGCCAGTTGATTCACGATGGCCGCCTCTGCGCCATTTGATTTTGGAACGATAAATCCTGTGAATTTTTCTTTACGTGCCTGGATTGCCATAGGAAGTACACCTTTCACCGGAAGTATATTTCCGTCCAGGTTTAGTTCACCCATGATGATAAGTTGCTTTAGAAGATCCGGGTTTTTTATCTGGCCACTTCCTGCAAGGATTCCGATCGCTATAGGCAGGTCAAAAGCTGAACCGGATTTTCGGATATTTGCCGGAGCCAGGTTTACCAGCAATTTAATTCTGGGCATTAAAAACCCGTTCGTTTTCAAAGCGCTTTCTATGCGCTGAAGACTTTCCTTTATAGCATTGTCAGGCAACCCTACTATAAAGTAATTCTTACCTTTCATTACATTTACCTCTACCGTGATTGTAATAGCATCCACACCATATACTGCACTTCCAAAAGCTTTGACAAGCATGGCTTGTTTACCAGTAAGGTAAATTAGAATGCTGCGCAAGTCAATTCCCTGTTCGTGGAATTCAAAGAATGAACGATAGAGGATTTATGAGGGTCTCACATGAAGCTACCTGCCCCCAAATACAGGAGGCCTTTTTTCCAAAAAAGCAGCAATGCCTTCCTTCATGTCGTCGGTGCCAAAACATTCACCGAAAAGCCTGGTTTCGAGCGAATATCCATCGCTGTTACCATCGGCAGCATTTACTGCGGCTATTGACTTGCCAATGGCCAACGGAGCTTTAGTGATAATTTGAAGAAGTATGGATCTGGTTTTATTCATCAGTTCTTCCGGCGCAGTAACATGGTTCACCAGTCCGTATTGTAGTGCAAGGGAAGCGCTGATAGGATTTCCTGTCAGTATCATTTCCAGGGCTGGTCCCTTACCGATATATTTTGTCAAACGCTGGGTACCGCCGTAACCGGGAATCAGTCCGAGGTTGATTTCCGGTTGTCCGAATTGGGCTGTTTCGCTGCATAATCTGAAATGGCAGGCCATGGCCAGTTCACAACCGCCGCCCAATGCATAACCATTGACTGCCGCTACGATTGGTTTAGGCGCATTTTCAATCCTGAAAAAAACATCCATGCCCTGTTTTGCAATCGACATTCCTTCTTCTTTACTGAGGCCTGCAAATCCACGAATATCCGCACCCGCGGCAAAAGCCCGATTCCCTGAGCCGGTAACAATGGCTGCATAAATAAGTGAGTTTTCATACACTTCGTCAACTGCCTCTCCCAATTCGCGAATGACGGTTTTATTTAACGCATTTAACTTGTCGGGGCGATTAATCGTAATAATATATATTTTGTCCGCGAGTTCTGTTGTTATCGTTTCGTACATAATATTTATTTTAGTTATCTCCTGTTCCTGATAACCCAGTCCAGGATATAGGTTGATATATCCGTAGTCGGAGTGCCGGGGGCAAATAATTTTCCTACACCCATTTCCTGCAAACGAATCCGGTCCTCCTCGGGTATAATCCCACCACCTGTTAATAATACATCAGTCAAATTGTTTTCTTTCATAAGGGTAATGATTTTTGGAAATACGGTCATATGCGCGCCGCTTAATATACTAATACCAATGGCATCAACATCTTCCTGTATGGCAGCATTCACAACCATTTCAGGCGTCTGACGAAGCCCTGTATAGATGACTTCCATGCCCGCATCACGCAGAGAAGTGGCAATTACTTTTGCACCACGGTCATGACCATCTAATCCCACTTTGGCTACTAAAACCCTGATCGGACGTGATAAAGATTTGTCCATGAGTCAAATTTACGCAACTGTTTTCCCGGAATTCAATCTTTGCATATCTACCAGTTCTTAGTTTGTTCCAGCAGGTTATCGATCCTTTTTGTTATTTCCTCTTTACCCAGCAGAGATGCAATTTCAAAAACAGGAGGTCCTGTTTTTTCACCCACTAACATAATACGGAAGGGAAGTTGTAGTTCTCCGGGTTTGATGCCCTGTGCAATGGCCAGTTCTTTAAAAACCGCTTCCAGATTAAGCGCACTCCAATCTTCAACACTTCCAAAAGCATTCGAATACGATTTAAAGAAAGCAGTTTTGTCAGTATTCCATTTAGGTTTAAGGGCTGCAAGGTCCCATTGTTTTGGCTCGGCAAAAAAGAACCAGCCCTGGGTGTAAAACTCCGGTAACAAATGACAACGATCCCTGATCAACGTGATCACAGATCTCAGATATGATTCATCCGGTATTGAAAGTCGCTGGTCATTATAAATTTTTCTGACTAAACCGGATAACTCTTCAATGGACACCTTTCGTATCCATTCCTGGTTAAACCATTTTGCTTTTTCGAAATTAAATTTAGCACCGGCTTTATGAACACGCTCAATGGAAAATTTCTGTTTCAGTTCTTCAAGAGAATAAACTTCCTGTTCTGTTCCGTCATTCCAACCAAGTACGGCCAGCATATTCACAAACGCTTCCGGCAGAAATCCTTTTTCACGGAAGCCGGAAATGATTTCACCCGACACCGGATCTGTCCATGCCATAGCGAAGATTGGAATGCCGAGGCGTTCAGAATCCCTTTTGCTTAGTTTTCCATTTCCATCGGGTTTCAATATCAGAGGGAAATGAGCCCAGTTAGGCATATTTCCTTCACCAAACAAATAACGCCACAATAAAACATGCACAGGGGCACTGGGCAGCCATTCTTCACCCCTGAATGCATGGGTAATCTGCATCAGGAAATCGTCTACTACAACGGCGAGGTGGTAAGTCGGCATACCATCTGCTTTCAGTAAAACTTTATCGTCGACAAGAGATGTATTAAATTCAACCCGGCCGCGAATCATATCATTTAAATGGAGTACTTCATTTTCCGGCATTTTAATCCGGATAACGTATGGTGTTTTAACTGCGAGTAATTTTTCTGTCTCTTCCCGCCCAATACTGAGCGAATTGCGCATATACATGCGGGTTTGATGATCATATTGGGGAGAAGGATTAGTGATCGTCCGGTGGGTAGTTCGCATGGCTTCCAGTTCTTCTGCCGTATCGAAAGCGTAATATGCCCATCCATCTTCAACTAGCTTTTCAGCATATCCGCGGTAAATTTTTTTTCTTTCACTCTGTCGGTACGGCCCAAAGGGGCCACCTTTTAATGGACTTTCATCAGGTTCCAATCCGCACCAGTTCAGGGTTTCGTAAATGTACTCTTCAGCTCCAGCCACAAAACGGCTCTGGTCCGTGTCTTCGATGCGCAAAATCAAGTCCCCCTGATGTTGTTTCGCAAACAGGTAATTGTATAATACCGTGCGTACGCCACCCAGGTGTAAACCGCCGGTGGGACTTGGTGCAAATCGTACCCTGACTTTTTTTTCCATGGGAAGCAAAGATAATCAAAGAGGCTGCAACCCTCATCATGGTCGAAAGGCGCGGCGTATTTTTGTTAAACCTCCATGCGCCGTTGCAATATGATCTCTGAAATAGTATATTCACCTGTGAAATTTTATGTAACCATTTTATGCCTTCTGCTGAGCCAGGTGATACGTGCCCAGGAGATAACATATGACAATGTATATGCCGACTATGATTCAGCTATTGAGTATAAAAATCTCAGAATAATACCGATCCGGCCGAAAAATGGATTTGGAAATCATGCGCCCCATGCTATTTCCCTGAGCCAGGCAGTGAAACAGGGGATTGCGACCATTTCTGAAAGAGGGACTGCTTCCACCGAAAATGTGCATTTTCTGCGAATTAATAATCATTCAGATCAGTTGATTTATATCTCATCCGGCGAATTGATTTCAGGCGGCAGACAAGACCGGATCTTTACCCAGGATACACTATTAGAGCCCAACGGCAAAGATCAATACGTATCTGTTATGTGTGTTGAGGAGCTTAGATGGAGTGACAAGGAGAAAAAGTTTTCTTATCAGAATTATGCGAACCCGGATCTGCGAAAAGTAGTAGACGTAAATAAGAACCAGGTGTTGATATGGCGGGAAATTAACCGTCAATTGGGTCAGGGTCAGATTCCCAGTAAAAGTTCAGCTTATCTGTCGCGGGTAGCCGACAAGAAAATGATGCAGTTAAATGACGAATACTATAATTTCTTTAAGGACAAATTTAAAAATGCCGATAGTACAATTGTTGGGTTTGTTTGCATGAGCGGAGACAAAGTGATTGGTGCGGATATTTTTGCTTCAACCAATCTGTTTTATAATCAGCTTGATCCTTTATTAAAAGGATATTGTGATCAGGTGGTATATACAGGTAAGCCGCTTACGATCACAAGGGAAGAAGAAAAAATTTATTTAGATAAATTACTGACAGATAAATTCACGCAGGAGCAGTTTTTAAAAGACAATGGAAAGATCTTTCGCCAGCATGGCCAGGTTATACATATCAATAGCTTCTGAGTAACTTTACGGATGTTTTATTTTACAAAAACACCCTTCTGGCTGAAAATGCTTTATCCTTCCTGCCTGTGGAATTTTAAACCGGACGGAAAGCAGAAAAAGATCTTTCTCAGTTTTGATGACGGTCCACATAACGTGGCTACTCCTTTCGTATTAGATGCACTAAAAAAATATAACGCCAGGGCAACTTTTTTCTGTATTGGAAAAAATGTGCAGGCAGAACCTTCTCTATATAAAAGAATTCTAATGGAAGGACATCGGGTGGGCAATCACACACAAAATCACCTGAATGGATGGAAAACAGAAAATAATATATATCTGGAGAATATTGAAAAAGCTCAGGAACTCATCGATTCAAATTTGTTCAGACCGCCTTATGGAAGAGCTACCGCATTTCAGATACGGAATCTGATTGATAAATTACATTTTAAAGTAGTGATGTGGGATGTTTTGGCGGGCGATTTTGATCCGAAGGTAAATGGAAAGCAGGCAGCTGAAAGAGTCATCCAAAAATCAAAGCCGGGAAGTATCATTGTTTTTCATGATAGTGCAAAGGCCTTGCAGGTTTTGCAAGTAGCATTACCCATAGTACTTGCGTATTTTTCCGGTGAAGGATATTCATTTGATACAATAAAATAAGTAATAAAAAGGTGAAGATCTACAGTCAGAACGTTCTTAAAAAAAATTGGGCCGGGGTAGACACCCTGGCCCGTTTTTAATCCGTACCCTATGAAAACTGATTTAAAGGTAGAACTTTTTTTGATTCACCAAACATATTTCACAGATAACCATGGGAATAGATATGGTCAACCTCATAGGAGGACGAACCGAGGATGGCAGATTGTGACGTTTAATATTAGGCTAAGTGTTTACCCGTACCTGCCATTTTTTTAAAATATTCATATTTTTCCGGATGGGCTTAATATCCAATTTGATATGGAACTGATTGATACACATTGTCATTTATACGATGGGGCACTGGCAGAAGATATTGAAAATATCATGCGCAGAGCTGCATCAGCAGGCGTAACCCGGTTTTATCTTCCGGCGATTGACAGGGAAAGTGAAGCATCTATGCTGGAGCTTGAAAAACGTTTTCCGGACATTTGCTTTGCCATGCAGGGTCTGCACCCCTGTTCTGTAAAATCTGACTTCAAAGACGCCCTCCAGCATGTTGAGCAAAGTCTTGCTGGCAGGCAGTTTGCGGCCATTGGAGAAATCGGTTTGGATTTTTATTGGGACCGGAATTTTGAAAACGAGCAATACCTGGCTTTTCATCGGCAGGTGGAATGGGCGATGTCCCTGGACCTGCCCATTGTCATTCACTCCCGCGATTCAATGGAGCAGACCATTCGGGTAGTCCGGGAACACCAGAACGGCAATCTTCGTGGTATTTTTCATTGTTTTAATGAAGATGAAAAATCAGCGAAAGAAATCGTTGATCTTGGATTTTATCTCGGCATCGGCGGTACAGTTACTTATAAGAAAAGTAAATTGCCCGAAGCATTAAAAAACATACCCATGGAGCATATTGTGTTAGAAACAGATGCGCCCTACCTGCCGCCAGTGCCTTTCAGAGGAAAACGAAACGAAAGCAGTTATATCGTTTATGTAGCCCAAAAGCTAGCCGAAATCAAAGGTATGAGCATCGAAGACGTTGCGGCCAAAACTACGGAGAATGCCACGAGAATATTCTATAAACCAATAGACAGGTACGGGGTTGACACCAAATATTAGGTGTATTACGGTCATTTAAAAAGATTCGAAACCTTTGATTCGAAACCTTATTTTTGCGGTCCCTAAAGCGGAAGGAGAGGTGTCCGAGTGGTTGAAGGAGCACGCCTGGAAAGTGTGTATAGTGGAAACGCTATCGCGGGTTCGAATCCCGCCCTCTCCGCAAAATGACGGTCAAAGTATCCACGATTCATGACCTGCGGAAAACGCAAAGAAGATATCCTCAATGAACGTGAATCGGTTTTCTGAAAACGGTTTTCTCAGCTATTCAGACCGGAGACTGACGATTGGATTGGTTCTCGCTGCCTTGAAAGCCTGGATACTAATTGTAAACAGAGCGATAAGAATAGCCATAAAACCGGCCACGGCAAAAATCCACCATGACAAGGGAAGTGTATAAGCAAAATCCTGCAGCCAGTTATGCATTGCAACCCAGGCCAGCGGGCCTGCAATGAAAAATGAAATAATGATCAATTTCGTGAAATCTGTCGAAAACAAAGTGATAATCTGTGAAAGCGAGGAGCCCAGAACCTTGCGCATGCTGATTTCCTTTATCCTTTGTTCCGCAGAGAACATCGCCAAACGAGTAAACCCATACAGGAAATTAGGATATCCAGTATTGAAAACAGTATTGACAATTTGGAAATTAAAATTTCACTGCTATATAGTTTTGTATATTCTTCATCAGCAAACTGGTATGCAAATGCAAAATTGGGATTAATCTCCTGATAGATTTTAGAAAGACTGACAAGTGCTTCTCTGGTCATACCCGGTTTTGTACGAGCGATAATTACACCAAAATATTCATATTCTTTTATATCAAACAGGATGGGCTTAATCGGTTCATGAAGAGATTGTGTGTGAAAATCCTTTAGCACGCCGATGATGTAAGATCCGCCGGTTTTTTCCTGACTTTGTCCAAATCCGGGCTGTGATACAGCCTTTCAGGAATAGTAGCCAGTTTTGAAGAATGTACCTGATCGCTCAGACTGTAAAATTTTTGAAAGCTCATGATCAGAGGTTTCCATTTATCCGGGTTTACACGATTCTCAAATCCTTTCATTAAAATATTCTGATCCAGGTACACGCGCAAAACCCTGAATTCCATTATCACAATTTTTCCATTTTGATTTTCATCGTCCTCAGCGATGGGATGAATTGACTGCAATTTTGCCTCCATTTGAACCGGGCATTCTTTTATCCTGGGGGCAGTGATCGTTTCAGACGGGACGTTCGTCAGATTTGCGATTCCGAATTTATCCTTTACAAACCGGTAGCCTTTTATTTTTTTTCCGTTCGGAACAGGATTGGATCCGGTAGTGAGTGCAAGCCGGTCAACCGCGGATGCTTCATTCACCGACGGCATATTCAGTGTACATGACTTATTCCGGATAATATTGTGGGTGGTTTTTGACGCGGCAGAAATACCAATGATACAACGCCATCCAAGCCAGAATATGGATGATATGGGTGCCACGTTGAAGCTGCCGTCTTCATTGCAAGTGCTTATCAGTACTACGGGTGTTCCGAAATACAATATCTCAGGTTCGCTTTGTACGTGCATATTTTTAAGTTATGATACAAAACTACCGTTGCAGCTGAATTCATAAAACCCGTTTCTTGCGGAGATGATTCGTAAGTCGCGTTGTAAAAGATGGGAAGGCTTCGGATAAAATGAATGGTCTAGTCCTTCAGCGTTTTCTTCATCAGCAAATCCGTTTGATCGTCATCACCGAGTTTGAAAATATGATTACTGAATTTCACAAACCCGTTTTTTTCATAAAAACGGATGGCTGGTTCATTGTGTTCCCACACTCCCAGCCATAAATATTTTGCCCCGGACGCGTTTGCTGATTCTTCGGCTTTTGAAATAAATGTTTTTCCAATGCCCTTGCCTTTTGATAGCTGGTCAACGTAAATCCTTTCGATTTCAACCGCATGATCGTTTGGCAGAACAGTTTGTGCAATCCCCTTGTTTATTTTAAGATATCCGACCGGCGTTCTCCCGTGAATGGCGAAAAAGAATTTAGAATCCCGGTTTAAGATTTCAGCAGATAATTTTTCCAGGGTAAAATGATTATCCATATGGAATTTCATGTTCTCTGCTGTATTCAATGCAGCAAATGAATCATAGAAAGTTCTCTTCGAAAGTTCCTGTAAACGAGGGAGGTCAGCCAATACTACCTCAACAATCTGAATTTGCTGAATACCCAATTGAACCGTGATTATGCGGAGGCCTTTACGGGGGCTACCAGTCTGAATCCGTTCCCATGAATGTTCACGATTTCAATATTGGTATCGTCCCGCAGGTATTTTCTGAGTTTGGCAATATATACGTCCATGCTCCGACCATTAAAATAAGTGTCGCTTCCCCAGATTTTTTTAAGCGCTGCTTCCCTGGGTAACAAATCATTAAGGTGTTCGGCCAGCATTTTCAACAGCTCGTTTTCCTTGGGAGAAAGCGTTTGCGTTTGACCGTTATGTACAAGCTGCCGGAGCTTCGGATGGAAATGATATGATCCCAGGTCAAATTCCTTGTTGTCAGCTTCCTTGTTTAAATCGTCGTTTCTTTTGAGGATAGCGCGTATTTTCAGCAATAACACTTCGCTGTCAAACGGTTTGGTGATATAATCGTCCGCTCCGAGTTTATATCCCTGTATTATGTCCTCTTTCATCGTCTTCGCACTGATAAAAAACAAAGGAACGTCCGGATTTACATCCCGGATTTCTTCTGCCAGCGTAAATCCGTCCATGTGCGGCATCATGACATCCAGCAAACAAAGGTCAACATGTTCGCGTTGAAATGCGGCAAGACCCAGTCGTCCGTCCCGCTCCAATGTCACATCAAAATCGTTTAACTCCAGGTAGTTTTTCAACACCATTCCGAGATTCGTATCGTCTTCGCACAGCAAAATTTTTGGCTTTTTTCCTTCCATATATTTGTTTGTATACAAATAAAATTAAATCATTTCCAGTAAAGGCTAATCAGGGAGTAATTATTTGTTAATATGCTCCTGCGGCAGGGGAATGGAAGTCCTGCCCATATTGTATCTTTGCGGGTTATAATTCATTCAATGGACGCACAATTCAATCCGGATAAACAACATACGTTAAAGCAGGCAGTCAATATTTCAGGTACCGGACTCCATACTGGCATTATGGTCGATATGACCCTGCGTCCCGCCAATCCCGGTTATGGATTCCAGTTTCAGCGGATTGACCTGGCTGGCCGGCCTTTGATCAAGGCAGATTGTGATCTGGTCACAGATACTTCCCGTGGAACCACGATTGAAGATAATGGTGCCAAAATAAGCACCATTGAACATATTTTGGCAGCCCTGGTGGGAATGGGAGTGGATAATTGCCTGATCGAAGTAAATGGTCCGGAAATTCCGATCATCGATGGCAGTTCGGAGCCATTTGTGGAAATCATCGAAGAAGTCGGTCTGGAAGAACAGGATGCTTCTAAAGCCTGGTACAGCATAGATAATAACATCACACATTTTGATGAAAAAAAACGGGTGGAGATGATGGCCATGCCGTCTCTGGAGTACAAAGTGACCACCCTGATAGATTTTAATAGTCCTGTATTGGGTACACAGCATGCGGGACTTAAATCCATGAGGGATTTCAAAAATGAAATTGCACCCTGTCGCACTTTTTGCTTTTTACATGAGCTGGAAATGTTATTGGATAACAATCTGATCAAGGGAGGAGACATCAATAATGCAATTGTAATAGTAGATAAAAAAGTTACAGACGACGAAATGCATCGTCTCGCGAAGGCATTTGGAAGGGAAAATATGGAAGTGAAAAGCGGTGGTTATCTTAATAATCTGGAATTGCGTTTTCCAAATGAACCGGCCAGACATAAATTGCTGGATGTGATTGGCGACCTGGCATTAATTGGTTATCCAATCAAGGGACATGTGATAGCCAGTCGTCCCGGACATTCTACCAATGTTGATTTTGCAAGAAAAATCAAACAATATATTCGTAAAAACAAACACTTAAAGAATACGCCTGTTTATGATCCGGGACAACCACCGATTTATAACAGCCAGCAAATCGAGAAAACATTACCCCACCGGTATCCATTCTTACTGGTTGATAAAATCATAGAATTGACCGATACCTATATTGTGGGCATCAAGAATGTTACGTTTAACGAACCGTTTTTTGTAGGCCATTTTCCGGGTAATCCCATTATGCCGGGCGTGTTGCAAGTGGAGGCTCTCGCCCAAACCGGAGGTATCCTTGCCATCAATGCTATGGCTTCGGGAGGCCAGTATGATACCTATTTTCTGAAGATCGATAATTGCAAGTTTAAAGCGAAAGTTGTACCGGGTGATACGATGGTAATGAAATTGGAGTTGTTAAATCCTATTCGCAGAGGGATCGTGGAGATGCGCGGAACTGTATTCGTCGGCAATAAAGTTGTAACAGAAGCAGACCTGATGGCACAGCTGGTAAAGAGAAGTTAAATTAGCAGATATGTGTCAAATAAGTTTATTTTTGTAGGGCTGGGTGGTGCTCAGCATTTTTTATGAAGCAACCTGCAATCATCAAAGAAATATTACCCAGCGGGCAGCAGGCCTCACCATCAACCGATGAACGAATGATCCATCCCCATACATATATTCATCCAAACGCCCGTGTTGCCACGAACGTTAAGATAGATCCCTTTTCCGTCATTCATCAGGATGTGGAAGTGGGTGAAGGTACGTGGATCGGCTCCAATGTTACGATCATGGAGGGTGCCCGAATCGGAAAAAACTGCCGGATTTTCCCGGGCGCTGTCATTGCCGCCATACCGCAGGATCTCAAATTTCAGGGTGAATATTCCAATGTTTTTATCGGAGATAACACAACAATCAGGGAATTTGTAACTGTAAATCGTGGAACCAAGGACAGAGAAAAAACTTCTATTGGGAGCAATTGTCTGATTCAGGCTTATTGCCATCTTGCGCACGACTGTAGTGTAGGTGACTATTGCGTGATGAGCAATAATACCCAGGTAGCCGGTCATGTTATTATAGAAGATTATGCCATATTGGGCGGTATGTGCGCCATTCATCAGTTTGTTAGAATTGGTAAACATAGTTTTTTACAGGGCGGTTCTCTGGTGGGGAAGGATATTCCTCCCTATATAAAGGCCGGCAGATTACCGTTGAGTTATTGTGGAGTCAATTCTGTCGGACTCAAAAGAAGAGGATTCAGCATAGATAAGATCAATCATATACTCGATATCTACCGCATTATTTATAATAAAGGATTAAATACATCCCAAGCCCTGGAATTTCTGGAAGAAGAATTTTCAGCTACAGATGAACGTGATGAAATCGTCACTTTTATCCGGGAAAGCGGTCGGGGCATCATCAAACGGTTTGGAAAAGGGAATACCGATGAAGATTATCCTGTCTGATGCAGGTAAACGATTCAACCGAGAATGGATATTCCGGCATTTAGACTATCAATTTTTTTCTTCGCATGCATATGCCATAACGGGGCCCAATGGATCGGGGAAATCAACCCTGCTTCAATTTATCGCGGGAGCGTTGATGCCCAGTGAAGGCAAAATTTCTTATTATAATCCGGATGGAAAATCTGAGGCGGAGTTCTTCCGTTTCCTTTCGATTGCTGCTCCTTACCTTGAAACCATTGAGGAAATGACAGCCAGCGAATTTCTTACATTCCACCACCAATTCAAACCATTGATAAAAGGTATTACCTTTTCACAGATCCTGGAGAAAGTCGGCTTGAAAGATGCAGCAGACAAACAGATACGTTATTATTCCTCGGGTATGAAACAGCGGTTAAAACTGGCACAGGCTTTTTTTTCAGATACGCCGATTTTACTGCTTGATGAACCCACTACAAATCTGGATGGACCCGGGATCACTATATACCAGGAACTGATACGGGACTTTGCAGGAACAAGACTACTGATCATTGGTTCAAATGATCCAATGGAATATTCTTTTTGCCAGACGGTGCTTGATATGAAAACACTGAAAAGTGTAAGAGTGTAGGAGTATAAGAGTGTAAGAGTTGAGGACAACGTTTCGGGCATCACTCTCATACTCTCATACTCTCATACTTGATTTATCTCTGGCTCGCGATCAATAGGTTCAAGTCAGTATATTTCAGATCAAATCTTTGACTCAGATGAAAGTTTGTCAGCGCGCCTTTAAACATATAAATTCCGCTGCGTAAATGAATCTTATGCCAAACCAGATTGTCAAATCCGCCTTCTTCCGATGCTTCCAGCAGTAAGGGCGTGATTACATTGCTGATTGCCTGGGAAGCGGTTCTGGCAAAACCGGAAGGAATATTTGGAACGCAATAATGTATAACGCCGTATTTAATAAATACCGGATGTTCATGCGACGTGATTTCCGAAGTTTCAAAACATCCGCCACGATCGATACTGACATCTATGATCACGCTGCCAGTGCGCATATTACTAACCATTTCCTCCGTTACGACAACCGGCGTGCGGCCAGACTGGGAACTAAGTGCACCAACCGCCACTTCGCAGCTTTTTAATTGTTTAGAGAGAATACGTGGTTCTATAACAGAAGTGTAGATGCGAAATCCGATATTATTCTGCAATCTTTTTAAACGCGAAACACTGTTGTCGAATACTTTTACTGAAGCACCGAGTGCAAGGGCAGCCCTGGCGGCATATTCTCCTACGATCCCGGCTCCCAGAATGATTACTTTGGTGGGTGGAATTCCGGAGATTCCACCCAGTAAAACTCCTTTACCATGGTTTGCGGAGCTTAAATACTGTGCAGCAACCAGCATGACGGCACCGCCCGCAATCTCACTCATACTGCGTACGATGGGATAACTTCCGCTCTCATCCTTCAGGTTTTCAAAAGAAATACCGGTAATACGCTTTTCCATCATTTTCTGTAGCAGCTCAGATTTGAGTGCCGACAGGTGGATGGGTGAAATGATGGTTTGATTCATCTGTAATAGCGGAAGATCTTCTTCCACCACGGGCGCTGATTTTACGAGAGTCGGGCATTTATATACCTCCGCTTTCTCATAAATGATACGGGCTCCGGCTTCACTATAATCTTTATCTCCATAATGAGCAGCTTCACCCGCATTGTGTTCAATTAAAACTTCATGTCCGTTGCTGATTAGCACACTCACAGCTTCAGGTGTCAGTCCGATCCTGTTTTCCTGAAAGGCTGTTTCTTTGGGCACTCCAATCAACAGCATACTAGATTTTGGCTTTACATCCAAAGTTTCTTCAAGAGTTTCATAACTGAATGAAGTGCTTATATACGGTTTACTATGTTGCGACATGATGAAAGGGCGTTTGATCCGGATGGTCCGTTATGCGGGAGTGAAAATTACAATTTTATCCTGAAATCTTTCCAATAACTGAACGTTACTATTTTCCGGGTACATTCATTGATTGTTTCCAGAAAAACGCCCAGACTATCATCCGGGAAAATGCCAGGTGCCCGGTCCGGCCATTCTACGAGACATATCTCTCCGGAATACAAACAGTCTTCTATCCCCGCCCGTATGGCCTCTTCTTCATCTTTTAGCCGGTAAAGATCCAGGTGATAAATAATACCCCCGGTGAAGCTGTATTCATTGATAATAGAAAACGTGGGACTTCCCACCGTTTCTTTTACGTGTTTTACACTGCACAATGCCCGTATAAAACTGGTTTTACCTGCACCCATATTTCCTTTGAAAGCATATACTTTTTTTTCAGGGAAGGATTCCCAGAAAATTCTGGCCAGGTCTTCAATTTCCGGCAGGGTATAAGTACGCTCCATTCAACAAAGATAGCCTTATGCCTGTTTTTATGATGAATAGGGGTACGGCTGAAAGTCGGTAAATTTGCAACTGCGTTTTGATGAATCAGTATGGAAACAGTTAACTGGAAGGTAGAAGGAATGAGTTGCAGTGCCTGTGCACAAACGATCAATGGTTTTCTTGAAAAAAAGGGCATGAAAGATGTGCGTGTCAGCCTTACCGCTGGCGAGGCACATTTTCAGAATGTACCGGGTTTGCCCGAACAGGAATTAAAAAAAGGTATTGAAGGTCTTGGTTACCACGTGACCGAGGAAACTTCAAACAAAAAATACTCCAACAAGTTTGTTCGATATCTTACCATTTGTATTCCTCTCACACTGGTTTTGCAATTGCACATGCTGGGTCATATGCCAATCCTGCACTGGATTATGAATCCCTGGGTCCAACTGATCATATGTTTGCCGGTTTATATAACGGGCATGTATTATTTTGGCAGAAGCGCAGTGCATAGTCTTCTTCAGCGTTCGACGAACATGAATGTGCTTATAGCTCTTGGCGCTACAGCGGCATTTCTTTACAGTCTGACGGGAACTCTGTTCGGCCTGGGTGAGTCTTATCTTTTTTATGAAACTTCGGCGGCTATTATCACACTGGTATTTTTCGGAAATTATATCGAAGAGCGGTCTTTGCAAAAAACGCAGCAAGCGCTTACCAGACTGGTGAAAACCCAAAAAGTGACCGCAAATATGATTGCTTTTGATGATCAGCATCAGGAGATAATATTTCCCGTAGACAGTATGCAATTAAGATCGGGAGATCTGGTGCTGATCCGTGACGGGGAACAAATACCCGCAGACGCAAAAATACTCTGGGGAGAAGGACAGACAGATGAAGCCATTATCACCGGTGAAAGTTTTCCGGTAAATAAAAACCCGCGGGATCTGATCATCGGCGGATCCATGTTAATAAATGGAAATTTAAAAGCTCAGGTCACAGCTTCAGCCAGGGAGTCTGTACTTTCCAACATCATTGATCTGGTGAAACGGGCGCAAACAGACAAACCAAAAATTCAATTGCTGGCAGATCGAATCAGCGCTGTTTTCGTTCCGGCTGTTATCGGAATCGCCCTGGTGACCTTTCTGCTAAATGATCTTATTTACCATGACGTCGGCGTCTCACTCATGAGAAGCATCGCCGTTCTGGTAATTGCTTGTCCGTGTGCTATGGGACTGGCTACGCCGGCCGCCATTGCGGTCGGCCTCGGGCGGGCTGCCAGGAACGGTGTATTGTTCAGGAAAGCCGACAGTCTTGAGTTATTTAATAAAATCAGCCAGGTTGTTTTTGACAAAACAGGAACACTTACAACAGGTTCATTTGTCATAAAGGAATTTAAAATACTCGACCGGTCTCTGGATGAAAAGGAGTTCAGGAAAATAATTTTCTCTCTGGAGAAATATTCCAATCATCCAATTGCGAAATCGCTCGCTCTCGCATGGAAAGGTCAGCCGGAGTTACGATGGAATAAAATTGAAGAGATCAAAGGTTATGGAATTCAGGCCACTAGTTCGCAGGGTGATGAATATAAGGTCGGTTCCGCGGTATTCATGGGAGATGTTCCGTCAAATCACACGGTCTGGCTGAAGAAGAATAATCGGGTCGCCGGCTGGATTGATATGCAGGACGAAATTCGACCCGAAGCACAGGAAGTGATTACCTATTTCAAAAAACGAAAGATAAAAACGATTCTTCTCAGTGGTGATCTCAAAGAAAAATGCTTTGAAGTGGCTACGGCTCTGGGAATCGATGAAGTGATGGCCGAACAAACACCACATCAGAAACTACAGCAATTGGAAAGGTTGATTAACTTATCGCCAACCGCTATGGTAGGCGACGGTATCAATGATGCACCGGCACTCGCCAGGGCAAGTGTCGGAATATCGATGAGTGACGCTTCACAAATAGCTGTGCAAACAGCGGATGTTGTTTTGATGAACAGGGGGTTAAAAAAATTACCACTGGCCATACAACTTGGGTCTCATACATTTCTTACCATCCGCCAGAATTTATTCTGGGCCTTTTTTTATAATGTGCTGGCGATACCCGTGGCTGCTTTTGGATTGCTGACCCCGCCTGTCGCAGCCGCAGCCATGGCGTTTAGCGACGTGATCCTCCTTATCAATTCTTCTCGTTTGTTTGTTAAAAAGCTACTGTAAATTGAGTTTTATTCACGAATATGAAGGCAGCCGAAGTCCTGAAACAATATTGGAATTATGATACCTTCCGGTCGCAACAGGAAGAGATCGTGCATTCGGTGCTGGAGGGTCATGATACACTTG
Source organism: uncultured Bacteroidota bacterium (assembly GCA_963759335.1). Taxonomy (GTDB): domain Bacteria; phylum Bacteroidota; class Bacteroidia; order Chitinophagales; family Chitinophagaceae; genus Puia. Next base: position 1,116,379 of record CAVWYU010000005.1, on the reverse strand, counting down.
CACTGCTTCCTACGGGAGGAGGTAAATCCATTTGTTTCCAGGTACCAACCATTGTAAAAGAAGGACTATGTCTTGTGATCAGTCCGCTGATTGCCTTAATGAAAGACCAGGTACAAAACCTACGGAAAAAAGGAATCACTGCTTTCGCGATATATTCAGGAATGAGTCGCAGGGATGTAATCTCCACATTTAAACTTGCTGCTACAGGTAATTGCCGCTTTTTATATGTTTCCCCGGAACGGTTGGAAACAGATTTATTCAAAGAATATCTTCCCGCGTTGCACGTGACCCTGATCGCTGTTGATGAAGCGCATTGTATTTCACAATGGGGATACGATTTCAGGCCACCTTATTTGAGGATTGCCGAAATAAGAAATGAATTGCCCGGGGTACCGGTGTTGGCATTGACAGCGTCAGCCACGCCAACGATCCGGGAAGATATCTGCCTGAAGTTAAAAATGAATAATCCCCGGATTTTTACACAATCTTTTTCAAGACCTAATCTTTCATTCAGTCTTCATAAAACAACTTCTGTTTACAACAAGATCCTGGACATACTGCACAGACTGAATGGAGTCTCCATCATTTATTGCCGTAACAGAAGAAGAACCCGTGAAATCAGCGATCTGCTAAATATGCATGGTATCAGATCTGATTATTATCACGCCGGATTATCTCAGGAAGAACGCAATGCAAAGCAGGAAAGCTGGATGAAAAATGCCATTCGCGTTATTGTATGTACGAATGCCTTTGGCATGGGCATCGATAAACCCGATGTGAGGCTGGTGATTCACGCGGAGGTACCTGATAATCTGGAGAATTATTACCAGGAAGCGGGACGGGCAGGTCGGGATAATAAAAAATCCTATGCTGTTCTTTTATATAATGATGAGATGCTGGAGGAATTGGAATTGGCCCATAAACAACATTTTCCTTCCCTGGATTATATCAGAAAAATCTATCAGGGGTTGGTAAATTTTCTGCAGGTTCCCCTGGGAACCGAACAAGTGGGATATTCATTTGATCTGGTTGATTTTCAGAAAAAATTTTCCTTTCAGTCCAGGCCTGCACAAGCTGCGCTGCAGGTATTGCAGCAGGAAGGATATATTACACTGAATGACCCCATTTTTAACCCGGCTACACTTTATTTTGTTGCTTCGAAGGATCAGCTTGTTCAATTTGAAAAAGAAAACCCTGGTTTGGAGCCATTGATTAAAACGTTATTAAGATCCTACGCAGGTATTTTTGATCAGCCGGTGGCAATTTATGAAAAAATGCTGGCGTCTTTATTGAATTGGGATCTGGAACAAGTGTTAAAGGGTCTTTATCATTTGCATAAATTTCAGATTATTTGTTATGATCCGCAAAAAGATACGCCGCAGGTATATTTCAATCAGCCTCGCAGAAAATCTGCCGATATACGTATAGATGAAAAAATGTACGCATTCAGGAAAACTCAATATTTGAAACGGATTCATGGAATATTGGAATATGTTCGGACAACCGGTTGTCGCAGTATTGCAATCGCAAATTATTTCGGAGAAGAGGGTTCGGAAAAGTGTGGTATATGTGATAACTGTGTAAAAAAAGCAAAAGAGAATCTTTCCCCGTCAGAATTTGAGTCCATTTATCAAAGATTGAAACTGGGCACACAATCGTCACCACTTACGGCACGTGCTTTATTTGAACTTTTTTCGGATATTCATTCAGATCATCTGCGTAAAGCAATTGATTTCATGCAAGCGGAGAACAAACTGATTGTAGATGAAGAAGGAATTGTACATGTTTTTTAGGCTGAACGTTTAAAGAAAAAAAAAGCCCTTTTATGCTTGTCATGATATCATAGCCAGTCTTTCATTATACTAAACCAAAACTTAGCCGTTTGTCAAATAGAATTTTTCTGTTCGTTTTTTCTATATTTTCTCTTTTTGCAAATTTTGAAGGAATTTCCCAAAATATAAAACTCGGAATTAAAGGCGGTTTAAGCTTACCAAATCTTTCTTCATCAGGAGGTTCTGATGTGAGTAAAGGATATAAAACAATTTCCGGACCTGATTTGGGACTGGTTACGGATTATAGCCTCACAAAAAAATGGTCCATTGAAACCGGCTTTGAATTTTCCACGCAGGGAGGTCAGAAATCTGGTTTGCAAACTATTCCCGCATCGCCGGAACTGGCCCAATATTTTCCACAGGGGTCGAATGTGCAATTCCTTTATGCCAATTTTACAAGTACCGTGAGACTGCAGTATCTGATGTTGCCGGTTTTAATAAAATACTCAACGGATTTGGATAATTCCGGGCATTGGAAATTATATTGGGATGGTGGATTGTTTGGAGGTCTGCTTATAACGGCTAACGCATCGGCAACTGGTACCAGTAAAGTTTATTATGACAAGATGGAAACCGACCAGGTAGGGTCAGTGGCAGTTCAATTTGACAGCACAGGAAACATAAAAAATCAACTACACAAAGCAAACTTCGGAATTCAGGGAAATATCGGCGGTTTGTATCATTTGAAATCCATTTCTTATTTCATTGAAGCCGGCGGAAATTACGGATTCGTCAATTTGCAAAAAGACAGCCGGAACGGGATCAACTACACAGGAGCGTTGATTTTTCGAATTGGAGTTTTGTATGATCTTGATTCAATAAGAAAATGATCCGCCTGTATTCCCATCAATTGATCCCCGCCAGTTCGAGACTCTTTTTCTTCAACTTCCTGATTTCAACATCTTCAATAATGGGTTCCGGCGTTAATATCAGGGAGGTTTTATTTTCACGCCACCATCTTGCCGACTTTAGCTCCCTGAATGAAAGGATCCCAATCAGGTACTTACGGTCGCTCTCAGCATGCCATTCTTCAATCCATTCGAATTTGTCTTTAGGAATAAAAGTCCAGTCATCAAAACTGACATAAGCTTTCACATAAAACTCATCCGTTAATTCAAGAGGTACATGGTGATAAAGCTTTTTATATTCGTAACGATATTGATAACGCAGGGCAGATAAATCGCTCAAAACAGCGGATGCAGTCGGAAAACTACCTGCCCCTTTCCCATAAAAAAATTGTTTGTCTGCGAAACCGCTTTCAATCACGACTCCGTTATATTCATTTTTTACAAAACTCAGGTGGTCATCTGATTTAACAAACTGGGGGAGAACGAAAGCGGCAACTTTACCGTTCAGTAATTTTTTTGCCTGGCCCACCAGTTTGATTTCATAATGTTTTTCAGCAGCTACAGTGGCATCGCCAGCCTGGATATTCTGAATTCCATTGAATACAATACTTTTTGGATCAGCTACAATCCCATATGCGTGTGCTAATAGCAGCGTCCATTTGTTTACCGCATCAATGCCTTCTACGTCCAGGGAAGGATCGCTTTCCGCAAATCCAAGTTGCTGAGCCAGCAGAAGAGCCTGTTTGAAGTCAAGCTTTTCTTCAAACATTTTTGTCAGTATGAAATTCGTGGATCCGTTTACGATCGCCCGCAAGGAATGCAACAAATCGTTGTCATAGTATTCTTCCAGATTGCGGATTACAGGAATCGATGCACAGGCTGCAGCTTCATATAAAATGGAACGGTCGGTTAATTTCTGCAGATCCAGCAATGCCGACAGGTGTTCTGCCAACATTTTTTTGCTGGCACTTACTACATCCTTTCCGTTTTTTAAAGCAGTTGTAACAATCTCAAATGCCGGTTCCGTTTCATTGATGACTTCTACGATCACATTGATCTCCGGATCGTTGAGCAACTCATCCTTGTTAATAGTGAACAGCTCTTCCGGAGCATTTCTTTTTTTACCCGGATGTTTGATGCAAACTTTCTTTATACTTGCTTTGAGAGATGGCGTTTGTTGTAAGATCCTGTAAAGCCCTTCGCCAACTACACCAAATCCAAAAAGTCCGATCGTAAGTTTCTTATGTGCGTCCATATGATAATTCAACAATTTTCTAAGTGTTTCAGAACTTTAGTTGATCTAACAACTATACGGTCAAATGTGTTGCGAAGATCCGTTATTAAATCTTCGGCTTCTTCCAAACCCACCGAAAGGCGGATCAAACTGTCTTTTACTCCTGCAGCCCGTCTGATATCCGGAGGAATCGTTTTATGTGTCATATCAGCAGAATGACTGATGAGGCTCTTAATGCCACCCAGGCTTTCCGCCAGTTTAAAAAGTCGGGTCGTACTTACGAAACGACGTGCAGCCGCCAGGTTATCTTCCTTCAATGAAAAAGATACAATGCCGCCGTATCCCCGCGATTGTTTTTTGGCAATCGAATGATTTGTGTGATCAGGAAGACCAGGATAGAATACCCTATCAACGGCAGGATGATCCCGGAGGAATTCTGCTATCTCCTGCGCGCTGCTGCAATGCTGTTTCATCCGTAATGTCAGCGTCTCCATGCCCCGTATAACAAGCCACGAGTCAAAGGGTCCAAGAATGGCACCGGCCGCATTCTGGTAAAATCTGATTTTTTCGCCCAGTTCTTCTGTCGCCGTTACGACCATACCGGCGATCAGATCGCTATGTCCGCCAAGATATTTGGTAGCTGAGTGTACTACAATGTCCGCCCCCAGCGGAATCGGTTTTTGGAGAACGGGGCTCGCAAAAGTATTATCTACGCATAGCAGACAATTGCCTTTTTTTGCGACTTCAGCAATGGCTGCAATGTCTGCTATTTTCAAAGTCGGATTGCTGGGGGTTTCCAGCCAGATCAGTTTTGTATTTCTGCTTAATGCCTGAAACACGTTTTCAGGTTTAGATGCATCTACATACACTACATGAATACCGAATTTTCTATATACCTGTTCGAAAAGCCTGTAAGCACCGCCGTAAATATCGTCCACAGCAATGATTTCATCTCCTGATTTCAACAATTTAAGAACAGCATCGATCGCTGCCAGACCGCTGGCAAATGCGAGTCCCCTGGCCCCTTTTTCCATACCGGCGATGAGATTTTCTAAAATCGCGCGGGTAGGATTATTGCTTCGCGCATAATCATATCCCTGGTGAACACCGGGAGCCTCCTGTACAAAAGTTGATGTCTGATAAATGGGCACCGAAATGGCGCCTGTCAGCGGATCGACGGGAATACTGTGAATGAATGCTGTTGTTTCCTGCATAAAATAATCCTCCATCCCTTTCGGGTTTTTAGGTGAAATAAACTATGCCTTCAAGAATTGACTGGAATGCTTTTTTACGTGACGCCTGGTCTGAATAAAAAAGCTCTTCCGGAGGTCAGAAGAGCTTTTAATATGATAAATATTAGTAAGCAAAGATTCTGACTTATCTGTCCCGCACATGACGGGATGGAATTGGCACCTTGTTCCAATTGCGGTGGAACAGGTTGTCAAGGCTTCGCAGGGCCATTACCCTCAGCCTTTCTTGATAAGCAAATAAAGAACTCCTGCAAAGATAAGACGACCCCGATATTTTTAAAAATTATTTTTCGCATGTCCGGGGAACAAGCCGGCCCGTATATTGTTATTATCTTTAGCGATTCCATTTTAACATGATTGAAGAAAAAAGTAAATCTCTTCCGGCCGGAGAAGAGTTAATAGAGGTTTTTGGAGCCCGGGTGCATAATCTCAAGAATATCGATATTTCGATTCCCAAAAATCAACTGGTGGTCATTACCGGTATCAGTGGCAGTGGAAAGTCATCCCTGGCATTTGATACGATTTATGCTGAGGGTCAGCGTCGTTATATGGAGAGTTTTGGCGCTTATGCCCGCCAGTTTATCGGAGATATGGAACGTCCGGATGTGGATAAGATCACCGGGCTCAGTCCGGTTATTTCGATTGAACAGAAAACGACGAATCGTAATCCGCGCAGCACAGTCGGAACAGTCACGGAAGTGTATGATTTTCTCCGGCTTTTATATGCCAGAATCGGTCAGGCTTTTTCTTATAATACCGGTCGGCTGATGGTTAAATTCAGTGAAGAGGAAATTGTGTCTAATATTTTTCAGAAATTCCCTAATAAAAAAATTTCGGTTCTTTCACCCCTGGTTCGTGGCAGAAAAGGACACTATCGGGAATTATTTGAAGATATCCGTAAGAAAGGATTCGTAAAAGTCAGAATAGACGGAGAAATCAAAGACCTGGTGCCCAAGATGCAGGTGGATAGATATAAAATCCATGACATTGAGGTGGTCATTGACCGGCTGACGGTGACAACAGAAATGAAAACCCGGGTAAGTCAGAGTGTTCAGACTGCCTTAAATATGGGTAAAGGACTGATGTTCCTGCTGATCAATGATGACGATAAAGTAGTGCAGTACAGCAAGCAGCTGATGTGTGATGAAACCGGCATTAGTTATGAAGAGCCATCCCCTAACAGTTTTTCTTTCAATTCACCATATGGTGCCTGCCCGGTTTGTAAAGGACTGGGTGCAGTCTACCGGATCAGTCTGGATGCTATTATTCCTGACAGAAAAAAATCTGTAAATGAAGGGGGCCTGGAACCACTGGGTAGTGAACGGGACGCTTATACATTCACCGTAGTTCAGAAGCTGGCCAGAAAGAACAAATTCAGTCTGGATACGCCGATTGAAGACATGCCGGTAAAAGCGCTGAATCTAATCCTGTATGGCACTGCAGAAAATACTTCTGAGAACATACTTGAAATAGATGAAAGTGAACCCGCCAGTTCGAACGCAGACTACGAAGGACTGATACCTATGCTAAAAAGATGGTTTGGGGCATCCAGTACGGATACGCTCAGGTTATGGGTCGAAAAATATATGGAACTTAAAACCTGCGATGCTTGTGGCGGAGCAAGACTGAGGAAGGAAAGTCTCTGGTTTCGTATTGATTCCAGGAATATTTCCGAGCTCAGTAATCTGAACCTGGATAAACTGGCGGCCTGGTTCGTTGACATTGAGAAAAGACTCACCCCAAAACAAAATACAATTGCAAAAGATGTATTAAAAGAAATTCGCGAACGATTACAGTTTCTTCTGGACGTGGGTCTTACATATCTCACACTGAATCGACCGACAAGAACCCTGAGCGGTGGCGAATCCCAACGCATACGTCTGGCAACTCAAATCGGTTCGCAATTGCAGGGTATAACTTATATACTTGATGAACCCAGTATTGGTTTGCATCAGCGCGACAATCAGCGGTTAATTCTTGCTCTGCAAAATTTACGGGATATTGGAAACAGTATTTTAGTGGTGGAGCATGACAAGGATATTATGATGGCTGCAGATTACCTGGTTGATATCGGACCAAAAGCCGGATTTCATGGAGGCCGCATCGTTGCACAGGGTAAGCCAGCTGCCATGCTGAAACTGGATACCATTACAGCAGATTACCTGAATGGACACAGAAAGATCCCGCTGCCAAATGAGAGAAGAATGGGAAATGGAAAAATGCTTGAGATAACGGGGGCGAAAGGAAATAATTTAAAAAACGTCAACGTTCAGTTTCCTCTGGGGAAATTTATCGTTGTTACGGGCGTCAGCGGAAGTGGAAAATCAACATTGATCAATGAAACGCTCTATCCTATTTTAAGTCATCATGCATATGGGTCAAAAGGCGTGCCGCTGGTATATAAGAAAATCAAAGGGTTGGAAAATATTGATAAGGTAATTGAAATTGATCAATCACCGATTGGCCGTACGCCACGCAGCAACCCGGCTACCTACTGTGGGTTCTTCACCGATATCCGAACGCTATTTGCCTCCATACCCGAAGCCAAGATTCGCGGTTATACGGCCGGGAGATTCTCGTTTAATGTAAAAAGCGGACGCTGTGAAGTTTGTGAAGGCGGTGGTATGCGTGTTATTGAAATGAATTTTTTACCGGATGTTTATGTGCACTGCGAAAAATGTAATGGCAAACGATATAACCGCGAGACGCTCGAAATCCGTTACAAAGGAAAGTCGATCAGTGATGTATTGGATATGACAGTGGACGAGGCCTGTGAATTTTTTATAAATGTGCACTATCTCTATCGCAAAATAAAAGTATTACAGGAAGTCGGTCTTGGCTACATTACATTGGGGCAGTCGGCTGTAACGCTGAGCGGAGGAGAAGCGCAAAGAGTGAAATTAGGAACGGAATTATCAAAGCGTGAAACCGGCAAAACCTTTTATATACTGGATGAACCGACTACGGGATTGCATTTTGAAGACATCAGCCATTTACTGGATGTGTTGAATAAACTGGTAGACCGGGGTAATACCGTGCTTGTGATTGAACATAATATGGACGTGATCAAGGTGGCAGATCATCTGATTGATCTTGGTCCGGAGGGTGGTGATGGAGGCGGGGAAATACTTTACGAGGGAACACCCGAGCAGATGCTGGACGTTAAGAGAAGTTTTACTGCCAGGTTCCTGAAAGACGAATTAAAAGTTAAGCCCAAAGCGCAGGGATTAAAACTCAAAACGAACGGGCAGCTATAAAAACAAGCAGCCGGCAATTTCTCATCGCCGGCTGCTGAGGATATTGGGGAAACCAAAATATGTAAGTCCAATAAGGGAAGCGGGAATTGAATAAAATCGTTTCAGAACAAAATAATAGGGAACGGATCAGGTCTTACTTAACCTTCGGATAAATAGATCTTACCAATTCTCCCGCTGCTTATTGGGTTGCGTTAAGGGTTGTTTATTTTAAGTTCACCATTTTCAACCTTTATATCATTTGCCAAAACCTCATACAGGTATGTGCCTGTAGGAATTTCTGAAAGAATGCCGGTTTCATGGTTGAGGATAACAGACTGTATCATCAGTTTTCCATCCAGATCGAAAACATATAATGTATATCGCTTATCATCTGCGCCATCCACCGTAAACAAGAGCGTTTTATAATCCGAGGCCGTAAAAAGTTTTACTTTGTGTTTCTTGTTGTTTTTATTCTTTGTGATCATTATCGTGCTGGTCACCGGTAATGAACCCTCTGCATAAGACGCCAGTGTTGTTGTCATGAGTGCAAGAGGAAGTAAAGCTCTCAAAGGCCGATGGTAAATGTTCAGGGGGATGGGTTTCATAAAAGAAAAAAGGGTACGGATCAACAAAATATATTTAGAACCTTAATAAAGGACATCTGGTCGAATTGTCGTATGAATGATCACTGCCTAAACGTATTCCGACTTTCAAACCTAAAGTGAAATAAGCATCCATTTGTGCAGGGTCTCCTCTTTTATCACCGGGATTGTAACCGCTGCCGGAAGTACCCATTAAAGGACTTTTATTCGACATAGCAATGGCAATCTGTGATGTTCCGTTTGGCAGGTTAGCCTGTAATACCTTGGGATCCACGAAAGTCGTACTAACATCGTCTATATAATCCGTAAAAGTTTTTCTATAAAGTAATTCAAGACCAACATTTACTTTTTCACTCGCATAATACTTCAGGCCAAATCCCATAGGTATATTTAATTGAGTAAGCGGATAGTTATTTCTGTTGTTTACAAATCCTTCTCCTTCGGTGTGCAGGGGCTGTAAAAAGACCCAGGTAGTTTGTGAAGTATTCGGATCAACGTACTGCCCCATAGGATTAAAATGAAACACACCCAGACCGATAAGACCATAAGGTCTGAGCCGGCCGGTTACTTCGGTAGGCTGATCTTCAAATAAAACAGTGGGATCCAGTTCGAGTAATAAATTAGCTTCTGTGATACTTGATTTGAAATTCAGATTTCTATTTAGTCTGCTCACTTCATCACCCCCTTTGGCTACTACATAGTTATCATCACCTTCTACGCTGCCAAAATTCGCTGAAAGACGTATGCCCACCAATTCAGAAGGGTGAGCTTCAAGATATACACCGAATGCAAGTTTTGTTGCATTCATATTATAGTCTTTCAGAAAAGTAGTACCTACACCATAGTGACCACCTAGATCACCCAGAAACACCATCGGGCCCACTGTGAAGCCTGCTTCAAAATAATTGCCAGCCGATAGCTGACTATAGGAAGAGTTATAACCTGCCAGTAAAATGGCCAGCGAACACAAACACTTCCGTAGGGAGTGTAAACCTGTTTTCATTGAATATCGATTTAGATTTCGGCGGTTTGGATTTTGGTTCTCACATAAAAAAAACCACGACTATATTAGAACGAGAAATATTCTTTGAATGGTGTAATTAGGATTAACTATATTATTGAGACGAATTCCAAGATCTGGAAAACAGTTTCATTTTGGTTTTCTCAACATAATAATATGTGGGATATTATCTTCGAGATATATCTCTCCATCCTGTAGGAATCCAAACGATTCGTAAAATGCTTTCAGGTAAAATTGAGCACCAATGCGGATTGTATCTGTTTTGAAGAGATTTTTTATTTGTTCGATACTTTCACTAACAAGTTTTTTTCCCATGCCTGTTTTACGTACCGCGGGGGAACTTACGATGCGCCCGATCGAAGATTCACTATAGGAAATTCCGGGAGCAAGCAGTCTTGAATAAGCCACCAGCTTATCTGATATGAGTCCCATCAGATGCCAGGCTTTTAAATCCTTGTTGTCCATGTCCTGATAGGGACAGTTTTGCTCTACAATGAAGACTTCGTTTCTTAACTGAAGTATACTATAGAGTTCATGTGGCGTTAATTCTGTAAAAGGTTTAAGAAGCCAGGTTATCATGAGGCGAATGGGGTATGTTGAAAATATATGAATTCAATGTTAAATGTAGGAATGCCAGTTCCATTCGCCACATGAGGGAATCAGTATCCGTATTTTTTCTCCCAAAGGCCCCTCAGATATTTTCTTAATTCTTCCTCGCGGGAATTTTGTCCGGGTTCATAAAAAGCTTTCCCGCTGATTTCTGCTGGCAGATATTCCTGAGGAGAAAAGTTTTTTTCATAAGAATGACTGTATTCGTATCCTTTCGAATATTCCAGATTTTTCATCAATTTGGTTGGTGCGTTACGGATGTGCAGTGGAACGGGTAAATCTCCCATTTGTTTAACCATTCCTATTGCATCATTGATTGCAACATAAGAAGCATTGCTTTTGGCTGAACTCGCCAGATAAATGGCGCACTGGGAAAGGATAATACGGGATTCAGGGTATCCGATTTTACTCACTGCATCAAAAGTGGCGTTTGCCAGCAATAAGGCATTGGGATTTGCATTACCGATATCTTCACTTGCCAGGATCAGCATTCGTCGTGCAATGAATTTAACATCTTCACCTCCTTCAATCATCCGGGCCAGCCAGTAAACCGCCGCATTGGGATCGCTTCCCCGCATCGACTTTATAAAGGCTGAAATGATATCGTAGTGCTGCTCCCCCTTCTTATCGTATAGGGCGATACGCTGTTGCGCGGTTTCCATGACTAATTCGTCCGTAATAATCAACGGATTCATACCGGCTCCGGTATCCGTAACCAGTTCCAGCAGGTTGAGTAGCTTACGCGCATCGCCTCCGGATATATTAATAAGAGCTTCTGTTTCCCTTAATTCGATATTTCGTTTCTTCAGGACAACGTCTTTTTCCAGGGCGGAACGCATCAGATCACCGAGTTCGTCCTTGCTCAACGGTTTCAGAACATACACCTGACAGCGGCTGAGAAGGGCGCTATTCACTTCAAAAGATGGGTTTTCGGTAGTTGCACCGATCAGTGTCAGTACACCCTTTTCGACAGCTCCCAGCAATGCATCTTGCTGACCCTTATTAAAACGGTGTATTTCATCTATAAAGAGGATCACTTTCTCCTGTCTCCTGGCCTCGTCGATTACCTCGCGTACCTCTTTTACTCCGGACGAAATGGCGCTAAGGGTGTAAAAAGGAGCATGCAGGGTATGGGCAATTATATTCGCAATGGTGGTTTTGCCTGTGCCCGGTGGTCCCCAGAGTATCATGGAAGGCATTTTACCCTGTTCCAGGGAAGTGCGAAGGATACTTCCTTTGCCTGTCAGGTGTTTTTGACCCACCAACTGGTCAAGTGATTCAGGACGAAGACGTTCCGCCAACGGCGCCGGAATGGATGACATAGAAAAAGTTTACCTTTAACGGACAACAAGTTAGCCCTTTTAGGGTTTTATATAAGGGGAATACCTTACCATGAAAAACCCGTTCCTGATAATAACAGCATTTATTACCGGTCTGTTCCTGATGACAGCGATACCGCTGACTACATGTGCCCAACAGCTCACCGCAGTACAAAATTATGGGGTCAATCGTCCCGGAGTTGTTATGGTGCGAACCGTTTTTTCTGCAGATGTGTATGTAAATAAGATGCAACTGGATTCCCGCCATTTTAATCACCTGGTAGATTCCATTCAAAAAGCTGATAGCAGCGGTATTATATACACTGCGGAACAGAAACTGGACATTGTGTTAAGAGAGATCAATAATCATCCCAGCCGGTTTTTCAAAGCTTCCATGGATTATATCAAGGAACCCGAAGAAATCACTTCCAGCGGTACGGGTTTCCTGATAACCGAAGATGGTTATGTGGCTACCAATTGTCACCTGATAGACCGGGACAATGCTTTTATACGCCGCCAGTTTTTCCTGTCTGCCTTTCAGCAAATTACAGAAGCCAATATCTCAGCACTTGAAAATGCATGGGCTACACGGTTCTCTGAACAACAAAAATCGATATTGGAAAATACATATGCTTCTGTATATGCCCGTTTATTTTCCATGGCGCTGTATGATCTGAAAAAAGAAATATTTATTGAGTACAGCGTGGATATGAATAATGGAAATACCGGATCGGTAAAAAAATCTGCTCATGTAATCATCAAAGGCCAGCCAATGCCCGGCAAGGACATAGCCATCTTAAAGATGGATGGTGACTCTGCCCTGCCAACTTTAAAAATTGCACAGGACGAACTACCCAAAGTTGGTGAACAGCTTTTTGTGTATGGTTTTCCGGGACCTGTGACAAATAATAATTATGTTGCCACTGAATCAGCGATTGAACCTACGCTTACAACTGGCATAGTCAGCGCATTGAAGAAATCAGTTGCAGGCTGGCCTCTGATACAAATGGATGCTAATATCAATCGCGGAAGCAGCGGTGGTCCAGTTTGTAATGAGAAGGGGGAAGTGGTAGGCCTGACTACATTCGGAAGTATTGAAAACAGTGGAGGCCTGGCTGCCGGATTAAATTTTGCAATACCGGTTTCGATTCTCGAAGAATATCTGGATAGTGCGGGAGTAATGGCTCATCCAAGCAAAACATCCGAAATATTTGGTGAAGCCGTTGTTTTTTATGATCGTGAGTTTTACGGCGATGCTTTGAAGAAATTCAGAGAAGTCAGTGAGTTGAATATTCATTTCCCCGGCCTGGCGTATTATATCGGCGATACAGAAAAAAAACTCCGCCAAAAAGATGAGAAAAAATCTTCCATGATCCGTACTGACCTGCTCGTTTTCGGTATTTTCCTATTTGGAGCCATAATATTATTTCGATATTTAAGGAAGAAAGGCCTAAAGCTTAAAGCCTGAAACAATTGATAATATTTTGTGTCGACAAAGGATTGATAGCCGCAATCCTTTCTTTATGCTATACAATCAAAGATGGTTTTGGGCATTAAGCTTTAAGTTTAAAAGGATTAAATTCGCCTTTTACAATTACTATGGCAATTTCTGTCGCGTCCTACATTGATCATACCCTGCTAAAAGCCGCATGCAGATCTGCTGACGTCAGTCAGTTATGCCGGGAAGCCATTGAATTTAAATTTGCCGCAGTTTGCATTCCGCCCTTCCTGGTAAAACAAGCCGTGGAGGCTTTAAAAGACAGCCCGGTTAAAACGGCGACCGTGATTGGGTTTCCGATGGGTTATTCTTCTATTGATTCGAAACTGTCGGAAATTCATGCCGCCATAGACGATGGCGCAGATGAGCTGGATACCGTTATCAATTTAATTGCACTGAAAAATGGCGACTGGTCTTATCTTGAAAATGAAATGCGGAAGCAGGTTGAACTTATTCATGACAAAGGAAAGCATGTTAAAGTAATTGTGGAGAGTGGTGTCTTATCCAGAGATGAGCTGATTCATTGCTGCAGTTTATATGGCAGATTGGGCATCGATTATATGAAAACATCCACAGGGTATGCCGAAAAAGGAGCTTCGTTGTCAGATGTGCAGCTCATGAGAGCTGAACTTCCGGCCGAAGTAAAGATCAAGGCGTCCGGAGGCATCCGGCATTACTCTTTTGCGATGGAACTGATCGAAGCCGGCGCCGACCGCCTGGGATGCAGTGCCAGTCTTCAGATTCTGGAAGAAGAAAAGCAGCAAAGGAATAAAGTATAATGACTATGAAATTATTACTAATCATGACCTTCATGTATCATGGAGCAAGCTTTGCGCAGGACACGATGATTTACAAGGATCCCAGAGTTGATTCACTGATAAAAAAACAAATTCAGATCAACGAACTAACGACCAGAGATAGTCGAAGAAATATTCCCGGCTACCGGATTCAGGTCGCCAAGTCAAACGATCGTAATCAGGTTTTTGCTATTAAAACAAAAATCTATCAGGTTTACCCTGAATTGAAACCATATCTCATTTATCAGCCGCCAAATTATAAATTGAATGTTGGTAATTTCAGGACGGCTGAGGAAGCAGAGCCATATTTACAAAAACTTACACAGGATTTTCCATCGGGCGTATACCTGGTACATGATATTATAGAAGTAAAACCCGATTAATTTTGAATATGCTGAAAGAAAAAATTCGTCAACTGGCCAAACAATATGCACCGGAAACTATTGATATCCGCCGTCATCTCCACGCACATCCCGAATTAAGTTATAAAGAATTTGAGACTTCAGCATTTGTACAGGAAAAACTTAAGGATTTGGGTATTCCTTTTGAAATTAAAGCAACGACGGGCGTAGTTGGAATCATTAAAGGGAAAAACCCGGGCAAAAGGGTGATCGCTCTTCGCGCAGATATGGATGCGCTTCCGATCAAAGAAGAGAATTCAGTGTCATATAAATCACAGAACGAAGGTGTCATGCATGCCTGTGGGCATGATGCACATACAAGTATTTTACTGGGGGCATCAAAGATTTTGTACGAATTGAAGTCGGAATGGGAGGGAACGATTAAGCTTATCTTTCAGCCAGGGGAAGAAAGAAACCCCGGCGGGGCCAGTCTGCTTATTAAAGAGGGAGTCCTGCATGATCCAAAACCTCAGGCCATATTTGGATTACACGTACACCCCGGGCTCGAAATCGGGAAATTCAGTTTTCGTGGTGGACCGTCTATGGCCAGTGCAGATGAAATATTTATTACCGTGAAGGGAAAAGGCGGTCATGCCGCATCTCCGCACCTGACAACAGATACTATTCTTGTAGCTTCCCATATTGTTGTGGCACTGCAACAAGTGATCAGCAGAAATAAAAATCCATTCATACCTTCTGTTCTAACCATCAGCTCATTTCAGGGAGGGTATACAACCAATGTAATTCCCTCAGAAGTCAAACTGATGGGGACCTTCCGTACCATTGATGAAACCTGGCGATTTCAGGCGCATAAACATATTCACCGCATCTGTAAGGGAATTGCACAAAGTATGGGTGCAGAAATAGACGTGCTGGTGGATGTGGGATATCCCGTCGTTAATAACGATGAAATATTGTATCCGATCGCACGTAAGAAAGCGGAAGAATTTGCCGGGACAGACAATGTGGAGGAAACGGAAGTACGGATGGGAGCTGAAGATTTTGGATATTATACACAGGAGATTCCCGGATGTTTTTACCGCCTGGGTGTGATGAATGTAGCAAAGGGAATAACTTCCATGGTCCATACGCCTACTTTTAATATTGACGAATCTGCCATCGAGAAAGGCATGGGCATGATGGCATGGCTGG
Source organism: uncultured Bacteroidota bacterium (assembly GCA_963759335.1). Classification (GTDB taxonomy): domain Bacteria; phylum Bacteroidota; class Bacteroidia; order Chitinophagales; family Chitinophagaceae; genus Puia. The sequence goes on along the minus strand of CAVWYU010000005.1, from coordinate 1,100,580 downwards.
GCGCCAGTATTCATGATCATCAAACCCCATCCGAATAATTATTATGCAAAAAAAGCAACTGAGAAGGGAGGAGGCGCTCGAATATCACTCAAAAGGGAAACCGGGTAAGATTGAAGTGGTCCCCACCAAGGAAGCAAAAACCCAAAGAGATCTTTCCCTGGCTTATTCACCCGGTGTCGCAGAACCATGCAAAGAAATCGCTTTAAACAAGGAAGATGTTTATAAATACACAGCGAAAGGAAACCTGGTGGCTGTAATTACAAATGGTACTGCAGTTCTGGGACTGGGTAATATAGGACCCGAAGCATCCAAGCCTGTAATGGAAGGCAAGGGCGTTTTGTTTAAGGTTTTTGCAGATATAGATGTGTTTGACATCGAGATCAATGAAACTGACCCGGAGAAATTTGTGCAGATCGTCAAAGCGCTGGAGCCTACATTCGGCGGAATCAACCTGGAAGACATTAAGGCTCCGGAATGCTTTTATATTGAAAGGCAACTCCGGGCTTCATTAAAAATTCCCGTGATGCATGACGATCAGCATGGAACTGCGATCATCAGTAGCGCCGCTTTGATCAACGCCCTGGAAATACAAAAGAAAAAAATTGAAAAAGTCAAATTTGTAATCAATGGCGCAGGAGCTGCGGCGATGGCCTGTAGCAAATTGTATGTGGCTCTCGGGGCAAAACCAGAAAATTTTATTGTATTTGATAAAGATGGCGTTCTGCATAAAGGTCGCAATGACCTTGAGGAGGATCGCTCACTTTTTGCGATAGACAAATCAGACATCACATTGGAAAAAGCGATGGCAGATGCAGATGTATTTGTAGGACTGAGTGTTGGCAATACAGTTACTCCGGAAATGATCAAAAGCATGGCGAAACGACCCATCGTGTTTGCTATGGCCAATCCGGATCCGGAAATTACTTATGACGCTGCTACGGCTGTTCGAGACGATCTCATTATGGCAACAGGCCGCAGTGATTTTCCAAACCAGGTTAACAATGTATTGGGATTCCCTTTTATATTCCGGGGAGCCCTCGACGTCCGCGCTACCCAGATTAATGAGGCTATGAAACTCGCAGCGGTGCATGCTTTGGCAGACCTTGCCAAAACACCGGTGCCGGATATTGTGAACATGGCTTATGATGAAAAGACCATCAGCTTCGGGCCACGATATATTATTCCAAAACCATTTGACCCGAGATTACTGTCAACAGTAGCACCTGCTGTCGCAAAGGCGGCTATTGAAAGTAATGTAGCACAAATAAAAATTGATAACTGGGAGACCTATGCCATCGAGCTGAATAAACGTCTGGGTCTTGACAATCAGTTTATCCGCGCTCTGGGTGCAAAGGCGAAAAGCGACCCGAGGCGTTTGGTGTTTGCAGAAGCCGATAACATCAAGATATTAAAGGTTGCCCAACTGTTATTCGACGAAGGGGTGGCATACCCAATCCTGCTCGGTAATAAGGAAAGAATTCGCGCTACAGCAGCGGCAAACCGTATCGAAATAGAAGAATTCCCCATTGTGGATCCACGCAGTGAAGAACAGGATGAACGACGGAAGCGGTATACTGAAATATTCTTTCAGAAGAGACAAAGAAGAGGCTTCAATAAATATGAATCAACGAAGATTATTCGCGACCGCAATTATTTTGGTTGTATGATGGTTGAATCCGGCGAAGCCGACGCGATGATATCAGGACTGACAAAAAATTATCCTGACACGATCCGTCCGGCGATCGAAATCATAGGCACGGAAGACGGGGTAAAAAAAATTGCGGGCATGTATCTGATGCTCACTAAAAAAGGACCTTTGTTTTTAGCGGACACGACAGTGAATTTTAACCCGACGGCTGAAGAACTGGCTGATATCACTTTGCTCGCTGCAAAAGAAGTAAGGCATTTCGGAGTTGTGCCCCGAATCGCCATGTTGAGTTATTCGAATTTTGGTACGAGCAATTCACCAGAAGCCAGATTGGTTGCAAGAGCAACCGAGATTGTGAAACAGAAAGACCCGGATCTGATTGTAGATGGCGAAATGCAGGCAAGTATTGCACTGAATAATGAAATCCTCCGGGAAAATTATCCCTTTAGCAGCCTGGTAGATCAGGAAGTGAATACCCTGATCTTTCCCAATCTGGCGGCGGGGAACATTGCCTATAATATATTAAAAGAGCTGGGAGCCGCCGATGCGATTGGTCCTATTTTATTAGGAATGAAAAAGCCGGTGCACGTGCTCCAATTGGGAAGTTCTGTAAGAAATATTTATAATATGGCGCTGGTTGCTATTATAGACGCCCAAACAAAATGTCCGCAAACGCCGGATGAAGCCATGCGCAGATCGACCTGGTGGAAAAGAACAAAAAAATAAATTGTACTTTCAGCAATTAACATGAATATTTTTACTGAACTGGGGCGGTATATACTGATGATCAGGGGTATGTTTTCGAAGCCCGAAAACATGAAAATGTACTGGAAGGAGTTTATGCACCAATGCGTGGAAATTGGAATCCGCTCTCTTGGCATTGTGGTCATTATATCTGTGTTTATGGGAGCGGTATCAGCGCTGCAAACAGCATATCAGCTGGTAAGCCCTTTAATCCCTCTTTCCACAATCGCACAGATTGTGCGTGATACGGTGATCCTGGAATTTTCACCAACCCTGGTTTGTATCGTACTGGCAGGCGTGGTAGGAAGCAAAATTGCCGGCGAACTCGGTAACATGCGGGTAAGCGAACAGATCGATGCATTGGAAATCATGGGAATTAATACAAAGACCTACCTTATTCTGCCGAAAATCCTGGGCGCCCTTCTTACAATTCCGATGCTGGTAATCATTTCTGCCGTGCTGGGCATTTTAGGCGGGAAGCTGGCTGCCGTGGCAACAGGCATCGTTTCTGCTTCTCAGTTTGACAAAGGACTATTTCAATATTTCAAACCGTATAATGTATTCTTTGCGCTCGCAAAATCATACACTTTTGCATTTATTATTTCCAGCATATCTTCCTTTTATGGCTATTATGTAAATGGCGGAGCGCTTGAAATCGGCAGGGCAAGCACAAAATCAGTTGTCGTGAGCTGTGTATTGATCCTGTTGTCAGACTACGTGCTTTCAGCCATCCTTTTATAATTGAATTAAATGATTGAGGTAAAAGATTTAAAAAAAGGCTTTAGCGGTAAACCTGTGATAAACGGGGTAAATGCTGTGTTCGAGCCGGGAAAATGTAACCTCATAATAGGCTCCAGCGGAAGCGGTAAAACGGTTCTGATGAAATGCCTGGTCGGTCTCTTCGAACCCGATTCGGGTCAGATTAGCTACAACGGCCAGAATTTTACGGAGATGAATGATGAGGAAAGGAAACAATTGCGACGTCAGATCGGTATGCTTTTCCAGGGTTCCGCTCTATTCGACAGCATGACGGTTGAGCAGAATATCATGTTTCCTCTGGATATGTTTACAAATAATAGCTTTTCCGACAAACTGAAGCGCGTGGATGAGGTTTTGGAGCGCGTAAATATGAAAGATGTAAACAATAAGTTTCCGGCTGAAATATCAGGAGGTATGAAAAAGCGGGTTGGTATTGCACGCGCCATTGTCCTGAATCCAAAATATCTTTTTTGTGATGAACCGAATTCAGGATTGGACCCGCTTACTTCAATCCTTATTGATAAACTGATTAAGGAAATTACCATAGAATATAATATCACTACTGTAGTGAATACGCACGATATGAATAGTGTGATGGAAACCGGTGACCATATCATTTATATGTACGAGGGGATTAAGGAATGGGAGGGGTCAAATAAAGAAATCATTTTCAGTAAAAACAAAAAGCTGAACGATTTTATTTTTGCTTCCGAATTCCTGCAGGATGCCAAAGACATGCGCATGCTGGAAATGAAAGGGAAAATTGATAACAACAGGAACATGGATGATATGCTTAAATAACTAATTTTGGTACTTTAGAAAACCAACCAATCAATAATAATGGCAGTTTTAGTCAATAAGAACTCAAAAATAATCGTACAGGGTTTCACGGGAACAGAAGGTAGTTTTCATGCATCCCAGATGATCGAATATGGAACGCAGGTGGTGGGTGGTGTTACGCCTGGAAAAGGCGGCACCAGGCACCTGGACCGACCGGTGTTTAATACGGTCGCGGAAGCGGTAAAAACGACCGGTGCCAATGTCTCCATCATATTTGTGCCACCGGCTTTTGCCGCTGATGCCATTATGGAAGCCGCCGAAGCAGGCATTGCCCTGGTTGTATGTATAACGGAAGGTATCCCGGTACAGGATATGGTAAAAGCAAAACATTATTTAACAGGCACAAATACGCGCTTAATCGGACCAAATTGTCCGGGTGTAATTACCTCAGACGAATGTAAAGTTGGAATCATGCCCGGTTTCGTATTTAAAAAAGGGAAGATTGGGATCGTTTCAAAGTCCGGAACGCTGACCTATGAAGCAGCGGACCAGGTGGCAAAAGCCGGATTGGGAGTATCGACTGCTATTGGAATCGGCGGAGATCCTATCATTGGAACACCCACCAAGGAGGCTGTTGAATTATTGATGAATGACCCGGAAACAGAAGGTATTGTCATGATCGGGGAAATCGGTGGAAATATGGAGGCTGAAGCCGCCAGGTGGGTGAAAGAAAACAATCGAAAACCCGTCGTAGGTTTTATTGCCGGACAAACGGCACCTCCCGGCCGGCGTATGGGTCATGCCGGTGCGATCATCGGAGGAGCCGATGATACTGCCGCTGCAAAAATGAAAATCCTGGCTGAGTGCGGTATTGAAGTTGTACAATCCCCGGCCGACATCGGAGCCACGATGGCCAAAGTTTTAAAAAACTCAAAGACTAAAGCCTAGAACTATACTTATATAAAAGTCCTGCGAATTATTTGCAGGACTTTTTTTATACTATCGGGAGTCTCCGGAGAATATGATTAGCTTTTTAATACCTTCTATATTCAGCTACTTTATGTGATTCATAATTTGGATGGGCTCTTGAATCACAACGATCACGATAGAATTCCTCACGGCTCATCCGGTAATTCCTGTTTTCGTGGCAGTAGCGTTCATATTGTTCTGCCCTCCAGTCTCTGCGATTATCATAATGGCCTTTTGCTACCGGATAATATTCATAATGATCGATAACAGGTACCGGAATGGGAAATCCGATATGGGCCTGGATAACCACACGGTTATCGTGATAGGGAACTCCATATTGCGCTTCGGTTATATTGGCAAGAAATAGTCCCGCAGCGATCAGGATGGGAATCTTTGTTTTCATAAAACATTTTTTTAAGGTGAATAAATGCTTCCGTATATAAGAGGGCTGCAGGGTTCGATTGTTTAACTTGTTGTCGTTATAATTACGTTAAAGGCTATGTATTTTTCAGGATTACGCATCTAAAGCTAAATGCCGGATGCTAATGCCAAACACAAAAGATATGATACTAAAGTCCATTCTTATCACTTCGGTTATACTACTCAGTTACCTTGTATTTTTTGGCCAGTCAATCTTTCCTTACGACCAGGAATGGAAACTCATAGATTCTCTCATAACTAAAAAGAATCTCCCCAAATCCGCGCTGATTGAAGTAAATAAAGTATACGCCGCGGCAAAAAAAGACAAACAGGAAGCACAATGGGTAAAGGCAATCATCTACAGGAATCATTTGGAAGAAACAAGTGACGAAAATATAAACGATAAGATTAAGGGTTTTGAATCAGAGATCAGTTCAGCTCCGCCAAGGGTTGTTTCGCTATTGAAAAGTATTGAAGCGGAAGAGATGTTTCAGTATTTGGAGGGACACCGTTATCAATTCAGAAACAGAACCGCCATAATAGCGGATACATCTTCTGACATCACTACCTGGACAATTAGCCGGTTCATTTACAAGATTTCAAATTTGTATCTGTCATCATTGGATAACCCTGACTTATTAAAGAAAACCCCGCTCGAAAATTTTAATGCTGTTTTGAAATCGGGGAATTCAAGGGATCTAAGGCCAACATTATTTGATTTACTTGTCTGGAGGGCACTCGATTATTTCAGGACGGATATTAATATGGAGCCGGTGACTACCGTCAACCAGATAGGGGACAATCCGGTTTTATTTTCGGAAGCATTGTATTACATGCATTATGGGTTTAGAGATAAAGACAGCCTGTCAAATCAACTTATTGCCCTGAGACTTTATCAGCAGCTGCTGCGGTTCCATACAAAAGATATCCGTCTGGATGCCTGGATAGACGCAGATATCAGCCGGATACAGTTTGTTTATCAGATTGCACAAATGCCTGAAAAGGATTCTTTGTATATGATCGCGCTGAACAGAATTACCAGTCAATATGGTACGTTGGCCGCGACATCAAAAGCCTGGTTTCTTCAGGCTCAATGGTGGTATGAACAGGGAACGACATACGATCCGCTAAAGGACAGTATTCATCGTTTTGATTTTACGAAAGCTGTTAGGATTTGTGAACAGGTATTAAAACATCCCGATTCGAGCGAAGGAAAATTCATGTGTGGGCAATTGCTGGATGCAATACGAAATCCCCTTGTCAACCTCAAGGTTGAACAGGTAAATATTCCTAACCTGCCGTTTCGGATCTTATTGTCTTATAAAAATATAAGCCATTTATATGGACGAATAATTCGCATTGATGACGCGATAAAAGAATCATTGAATCAAAACGTGGACAGGAAATTCTGGAATCGGTTGAATCTGATGCCAGTTGAAAAAAGTTTTCAACAACAGATTCCGGACACAAAAGATTACCAGCAACATCGTATTGAAATCGGGATCGACAGATTATCACCGGGTCAATATATTCTGCTGGCCAGCTCTGACGCAGATTTCAGTGACAGTGCTTCAATGGTTTTGGTTTCTTTTTTCTGTTCAAATATTGCATTTGTAAAAAATGGGGTAGATTATTTTGTTTTGGATCGCGATTCCGGACATCCATTAAAATCAGTGGATGTAAAATCCTTTATCCAGCGATATGATAGGGGAAAATCAGCTTACCAGCCACTTAATACTTATCAGACGGATCAAAATGGATATTTCCGTTTGTCTTCTGCGAAAGAGTTTTCAAACCAGGTAAAACTCGAATTCAAAATGGGGAAGGATTATCTGTCCAATACCCAATACTTGTATTACAGCAGGCAGGATGAAAATGATTCCAGAGATTTACAAAAATTCAGGGACGATATTTTTACCGATCGTTCGATATACAGACCTGGCCAGACTGTTTATTTCAAAGGGTTACTGATAACGCGGGATCTGAAGACAAAGAGATACAAGGCGGCCAGTCAACAACGCTCAAAATTATTCCTGCTGGATGTGAATGCCCAGAAAATCGATTCTCTTCTTTTAAAATCCAATGATTATGGTTCTATACAGGGAAGCTTCAAATTACCTCAAAATTTACTAAATGGTGAATTCACGATTCGGGATGAACAGTCAGGAGATCAAAAAACGTTTTCCGTTGAGGAATATAAAAGACCTTCTTTTTATGTGATGTATGACACAGTAAAGGGTTCTTATAGAGTGGGCGACTCGATCAAACTATCCGGTTCTGTACTGGCTTACGCCGGAAATTCAATTGACAGAGCTAAATTGACTTATAGGGTTTACCGAGAATCCCGATTCCCTTATCCGTGGATGTTTAGATATTATCCCTCACGTTCGGAAACAGAGATAACAATTGGTGAAACCATAACAGACGAGAACGGGAAATTTAATATCCGGTTTATAGCCGAGCCGGATAAATCGGTTTCGAAATCAACAAAACCCATTTATACTTATCGAATCGAGTCAACGGTTACTGATCTGAATGGTGAAAGCAGATCTGCTGCAAATACCGTTGCCGCCAGCTATCAGTCTTTTGAAATTTCATCTTCTATTTCGGATAAAAGCAGCATACTCAAAGACAGCCTTTACAACATTCCTGTAACTACCATCAATGCGGCCGGAACATTTATCAGGGAAGAATTATCAGTTTCTCTTATTAATCTATCAGCTCCTGCCCGGTTGATCAGGAAAAGATATTGGGAGCAGCCCGACCAATTTATCATGTCCGAGAGCGACTTTATAAAATCTTTTCCAAATGATGAATATAAGAATGAATCGGATGTAAAATCATGGGTCCACGGTCGTGTGATTTATTCTCATGAAGACAGTACGACGATGAGCAGATCTTTCAAACTTGACAGAGAGGCTATTTCATCCCTTAAACCGGGCTGGTATTTAATGGAATTCAAGGCGAAAGACCTGGATGGCGAAGAAATAATTGATAAGAAATATATAGAGATAAGAGATAATGCGGCGAAAGGTGCCGGTTTAAGTTATAATATAATAAAAGAAGAGGATAAAACGGGTGAGCCGGGAACCAGTCTGAAAATTCAAACAGGTTCTGATGCCAATGATATTTTTGTGATTCGCCGGAAACAGGCTATTTCAGATAGTGCAACGAAGTATTCATTTTATAATCTGGATCAGCACATTAATCATTCAACGATTGAAATCAGGGAAATTGACCGGGGTGGGTTTGCCATTCAGGATGTTTTCGTGAAAAATAACAGGTGGTACGTAAGCGTTCATAATATTTCGGTTCCCTGGGCGAACAAGGAATTGCAGATCTCATATCAAACCTGGAAAGACAAGACAAAACCCGGTAGTAAAGAAGAATGGAAAATAAAAATTGCCGGTTATAAAAAGGACGAAGTCATGGCCGAAGTCCTGACTTCGATGTACGACGCTTCGCTTGATCAGTTTGTAGACCATTCCTGGGCTATTCCGGATATATATCCGGTTTACGATCGCGGCGATACCTGGGATAATACTTCCAATTTCAGAGATGTCACATCTTACAAAAGACCTGAAGTGGTGCGTCCGTCGAATGCAGTCATGCAAAATATATATGATGAGTTATTAAATTTCAACAACAGAGTTGCTTGGGGTTCAGGTGTTCGGACGATGGACGCTATGGGATACAATTCTTCTGCAATGGATGTACAATTACAAGAACCATTGAAACGGACGGGCAACAAATATGGGAAAGATAGATCAGAATCAACCCCCATAGAATTGGCGAAATTCAAACAGCCGAATATTGGAAAGGAAGAAGAAAGACAAGAGCCATCAATACACCCCGTTTCTGATAATATGGACGGGAATAATAATATTCCGGTCCAGATTCGAAAAAACTTTAATGAGACTGCTTTTTTTCAACCCGATCTGAAAACGGATACGCAGGGAAACGTGGTGATAACTTTTACCATGCCGGATGCGCTTACGAAATGGAAATGGATGTTGCTGGCGAACACAAAGGACCTTTCCTTTGGTTATTCGGAAAAATTTGTTGTTACGCAAAAGGAATTGATGATTCAAACCAACATGCCGAGATTTTTCCGCGCAGGAGATACTATGATGCTGCCGGTTAAAATAGCTAATCTTTCATCCCGCCACCTGAGTGGAACGGTTCAGATGGAATGGATGGATGCTGGCAACAATTTGAAGGTTGATTCTGTTCTTGGGAATGTAACGCCCATCCAGCCTTTCGATATTATTGCCTCTCAATCAGGTGTTGTTTTTTTCCCGGTCATAATTCCGATTCATCTCAATGAGCCGTTATTGTACCGGATTATAGCAAAGACTCATATGAAGGATGCCGAATACAGCGATGGGGAGGAGAATATAATACCGGTTTTAAGTAACCGGATGTTAGTGACAGAATCCCTGCCCCTGAATATGAATGAGCAAAACGAAAAGCATTTTGTATTTGAGAAATTAGTTAAATCCGGGGAATCTACAACGATACAGAACCAGTCGCTCACTGTTGAGTATACGACGAATCCAGCGTGGTATGCTGTTCAATCATTGCCATACCTGATGGAATTTCCATACGAATGCGCAGAGCAGACTTTTAATCGGTTTTATGCGAATGCTTTAGCGAGTCATATCGTACAGGTTTCACCCGCCATGCAGGTAATTTTTGAGAAATGGAAGAACATGGATACTTCCGCATGGCAGAGTAATCTGCAAAAAAATGAAGAGCTTAAAGCCGTTTTACTCCGCGAGACTCCCTGGGTTCTTCAGGCGCAAACTGAAACTCAACAAAAGAAAAACCTGGCGCTCCTGTTTGACATGATCAAAATGCGGGCGGCTTTGAAATCAGCACTCGATAAACTACATCAGTTGCAATCAGAAAACGGCAGCTTCGCCTGGTTCAAAGGTGGACGCGAAGATCGTTTCATTACGCAGTATATTATTTCCGGGATCGGCAGGCTCAGGAAATTAAAATCGATACCCGCTGATCTTCAGGCTCCTTTAAATAACATGGCCAGAGCTGCTATTACTTTTCTGGACAACGAAATCAATGCTGATTATGAAAAGAGGAACAAGTCTCTGAAAAATCAGAATATAAGCCCCGTTCAGATCCAATATCTGTATATGCGTAGTTTTTTTCCTGACATAAATATTCCGGCAAATGTTCTTAATGCAATGAATTATTACCGAAATCTTTCAATGGAAGTATGGACGAAGCAGTCTGTGTATATGCAGGGAATGATTGCACTGTTCCTGAGTCGCACAGGTGATGCCGGAACCGCAAAAGATATTCTGGCATCACTTAAAGAAAATGCAACAAGTTCTTCTGAGTTGGGTATGTATTGGAAGACTGTCAATAATGGTTTTTACTGGCAGGAAGCGCCTGTAGAGACTCAGTCACTGTTAATGGAGACGTTCCAGGAACTGCGCGCTGATCAATATTCAATAAACCAGATGAAAATCTGGCTTCTTCAGCAAAAACGCAGTAATCATTGGCCCTCAACAAAAGCGACTGCAGACGCCTGCTATGCGCTCCTTTTAAATGGTAGTGACTGGATCTCCTCACAGCAAACGGTGAGCATCCGGTTGGGCAATTATAAAATAAACACCGGCGATGAGAAAACAGAGGCAGGGACGGGATATTTGAAAAAGCAAATACCGGGTGATCAGGTAGTGCCAGGCATGGGGAATATTGATGTAGTTCTTGATCATGCTGATTCAACCGTCAACCCTTCCTGGGGCGCCGTATACTGGCAGTATTTTGAAAACCTTGATAAAATAACAACTGGACATACGCAACTGTCAGTCAATAAGGTGTTGTATAAGGAAACAAATTCTGATAAAGGTCCGGTGCTGGTAGCTGTTTCTGAAAAGAATATTTTAAAACCAGGTGATAAATTAAAAATGCGCGTTAATATTACGACGGATCGCGACCTTGAATATGTGCAATTGAAAGATATGCGGGCTGCCTGTCTGGAACCTGTCAATGTATTGAGTGGATATCAATGGCAGGACGGCCTGGGATATTACCAGTCAACACAGGATGCCAGTACCAGCTTCTTTTTTGACCGGTTGCCTAAGGGAACATTTATTCTGGAATACCCCGTATTTGTAACTACTTCGGGAACGTATAGTAATGGGATCAGCGTTTTGCAATGTATGTATGCACCTGAATTTGCAGCGCATAGCGAAGGTATCAGGCTTCATGTAGAATCTAAATAATGGAAGAAGTATTAATAGTCGGACAGGGCATGGCGGGTACCTGGCTGAGCTGGTGGTTATGGAAGGCCGGCATTTCGTTTCATTTAATCGATAAACCGGTTCCGGACGGTGCTTCCATGCGGGCGGCCGGCCTGATCAATCCCGTCACCGGAAGAAGAATGGTCACGACCTGGATGATTGACGAATTGATGTCATTTGCATCCGATGCATATAGTGAAATCGGGAAATTTCTGGAGGACTCTTTCATAAATGAAATATCACTGATTGACCTTTTTCCCAGTGTGCAAATGCTGCAGGCTTTTACAAAACGATTTGATGAAGACAAGACCTATTTGCAGCCGGGTGACGACCATGATAAATATTCAGCATGGTTTCGATACGATTTTGGCTGGGGGGCTATCCGGCCATCTGCACTTGTAAATACTGAAAACCTGCTGATCCGGTGGCGAGCCTGGCTGAAAAAAAAAGATTTACTAAATGAATCTGTTTTTGAAATTTCCCATTTGCATACACATGATCAATGGATTGAATATTCGGGTACCCGATACCGGTATATTATATTTTGCGATGGCAAGTCTTCCGCCCAAAATCCATTTTTCAACAAGCTGCCATTTGCATTAAATAAAGGTGAGGGATTACTGGTTCGAATTGATGGGTTGCCAGGTGGTTTGGTGTTTAAAAAAGGTATGAGTCTTGTTCCGTACAGGGAAAATATTTATTGGCTTGGTTCATCCTATGAATGGTCTTTCGATGATGATCAGCCATCTGCAAATTTCAGAAAGATCGCGGATGGCTGGCTGAGCCATAATTTAAAAATTCCATATACCATTGTTGAACATTTCGCGGCGATTCGTCCGGCTACGCTTGAACGAAGACCGTTTATTGGCTTTCATCCCCTTAATCCCCGGATTGGTATTTTGAATGGATTGGGAACCAAGGGATGTTCACTGGCGCCTTTTTTTGCAAAGCAATTAGTGAATAAATTGACAGGTGAGGGAAGCATTAACCCACTCGCAGATATCGAGCGGTTTGAAAAAATCCTACGTAGGATATAATGAAATAAAGTGCTGAGCCTCAGGCTCCGACCTGTATGCCTTCTTCTTTTTTAGCAGATTTTAATACAAAAGTGGCTGTTCCATTATTGTTACTGCGCATTTGAAGAGGATCCTGGCGAAGCAGATCAACCATTGCCTGATATAATTCCGGCAGATCCAGACGCATGCACACCGGGTTTTCGAAGAATGTTTCTACCGAAACAGCCCAGAATTCGTGATAGTTAACGGCAGCATATTCGCCCAGCAAGTTGCGGTTTCCGCCCTGCATGTCGGCAAAAATGGGGCGCGCTACTTTGGAAAAGTTTTTGAACTCTTTCTTGAAATGTTTGTCTTCTTCCGTCTCTGTAATAAATGTTACATATGCCAGAGCATGCCCCATTTCATGAAGACCCACGTTGCAATAAGGGGTTTGTCCACTGACTCCTTTAATAAAATTATCCCAGGAAAGATAGATACCGCTTTGATCTACATGGCCCATAAAAGGGCGGGAGTAAAAACCATAATGGTAATCATCCTTCAACACATAAATTTCATTGAAATAATTCAGCATGTATTTATCAAGTCCAAAAGTAAGTTGTATAGCTACTGCACTGATCAGTATGGGCATTTCGGCACTCTCCTTCACTTCGATATAATGGAAACGCCGGGCTTTTCTGAATAGAAATGTGCGAAATAAAAATTTCCGCTGGTCTTCAAGGCCCAGGCGGTTGTAATAACGAATGTATTTGGAAACTACACTGTGGTAGAAAGTCTCACATTCAACGAATTTACGTTGCTGGCGCTTTATATATAACCGGTTAAACACAACAGAAAGGGGTTTGTGGAGGATTAGGATGCCCATGACCAGCACTACGATAATGATGAATTCCATAAGGTCCGTTTTTCTTTTTGATTGCTTCAGGTTGGTCCGATCAAAAGACATTTGGCCTTACACGGGTATGGATAAAAGTTGCTTAAGGTATGAATAGAATAACCAGGATAGGTTTAATCAGAGGAGGTGAATAGTACGGATACTTACAAGGTAAAAATTATTTTTAACAATTGAAAGCCCTCTGAAATGGTTTTTTTATTTTTTTAACCGTTTTTGGTCTACCTGTCTCGCCCTACCTTTGCCGGCTAATCAAAGAATACATGTTCAGAACACATACTTGCGGCGAATTGGGACTGGCAAATACAGGCAGGGAAGTAACCCTTGCCGGCTGGGTTCAAACTCTTAGAAAATTCGGCAGTATCACATTCATCGACTTACGCGACCGTTATGGCGTTACCCAGTTGTTATTGGATGAGGCTCAGAATACTGCATTGGCTGAAACGCCGCTGGGCAGAGAATTTGTTATTCAGGCCCAGGGAACCGTTTCTGAAAGATCGAGTAAGAATCTCCAAATCCCAACGGGGGAAATTGAAATAAAAGTTAGTAAGATTACGATTTTAAATAAGTCTGTTACGCCTCCGTTTACGATCCAGGACGAAACAGACGGAGGAGACGACCTTCGCATGAAGTTCCGCTTTCTTGATTTGCGTCGTAATGCTGTAAAGAAAAATATCGAACTGCGGTATGCCGTAAATCGGGCAGCCAGAAACTACCTCCATCAAAATCAGTTCATGGACATAGAAACACCCTTTCTGATTAAGTCAACACCTGAAGGGGCCCGTGATTTTGTGGTACCATCACGCATGAATGCCGGTCAGTTTTATGCATTGCCGCAAAGTCCCCAAACCTTTAAACAACTATTAATGGTCAGTGGGTATGACCGTTACTACCAGATCGTAAAATGTTTTCGTGATGAGGATTTGCGTGCGGACAGGCAACCGGAGTTTACCCAGATTGACTGTGAGATGAGCTTTATAGAACAGGATGATATACTCCGGATGTTTGAAGGCATGATACGGTATATTTTCAAAGAAGTAAAAGGAATAGAAATCCAGGATGAGTTTGAAAGAATGAGTTGGGAGGACGCGATGTGGGTCTATGGAAACGATAAGCCGGATATACGCTACGGGATGAAGATTGCCAACCTGAAATCGCCATTTAAAAGGCGGGGCAACATAGAAGCAGACGGCTTCCTGATTAACAATGCAGGATTTCCTGTTTTTGATAACGCCGAAACAGTACTCGCTATTTCTGTGCCTGGTGGCGCAGCCTGGACCCGCAAACAGTTTGACGAATTAACAGATTGGGTAAAACGTCCGCAGATTGGAATGCAGGGACTTGTTTATGCCAGATATAATGAAGATGGGACAATCAGGAGCAGCGTGGATAAATTTTATTCTGAAGAGAGACTGAAATCCCTGGCGGCTTTTGTCAAAGCAGAAAAGGGAGATGCGATACTAATACTTGCGGGAAGGGAAGAAAAAACCCGCAAGGCAATCAGTGATCTGAGGCTTGAATTGGGAGAAAGATTGGGAATGCGGAAAAAAGACGAATTTAAATTGCTATGGGTTCTTGATTTCCCTCTGTTTGAATACAATGAAGAAGATAATCGCTGGGTTGCGCGTCATCATCCGTTCACCGCGCCTAAGCCTGACCAAATCGCGACAATGATTGATAATGATCCGGTAATTGTAAACGCGGACCGGTATCTGGAGCATCCGTACGCGAATATCAAGGCAAACGCTTATGATATGGTTTTAAATGGAAATGAAATTGGTGGTGGTTCTATCAGGATTTTCCAGCGCGAATTACAGGAAAAAATGTTCGATGCTCTCGGTATGTCACGCGAAGAAGCAAATCATAAATTTGGTTTTCTTTTGGGGGCTTTTGAATATGGCGCACCACCGCACGGTGGTATTGCATTTGGATTTGACCGCCTTTGTGCTATTCTTGGTGGCAGTGAAAGTATCAGGGATTTTATCGCATTCCCAAAAAATAACAGCGGTCGGGATGTCATGCTAGATGCTCCTTCCACGATTGATGACAAACAATTGCAGGAATTGTCGATTTCCATTCAGAAAACCGAACCAAAAGAAAAAGCATAGTTTTTAAATTCCTTATTCTGTCACTTTGATAACCCCGGCACCATTATAAGAATGGTATTCGCCATTGTACATTGCATCAGCACTCACGGGGCCCATTTTATAAACACCCGGAGAAACGGCCCGTACGGCGTAGTAATAAGTCTGCCGAAGGTTCTCTGCATTTACAAATAAATTGATACGATCATCGCGAACATCCAGTGCCGTGGGTGTGTAAGCATCTTTAATCCAGTCCATTCCGGGGATATCTTTTGTGCGTGGATTTTCTATTTCAAATCCCGCTGGTAACAGGTCGGTTATGACCACATTCTGAATATCATTACTGAATGTTTTTTCAAGACTGATCTGAACGATGATCAGTTCGTTTTGTTTGAATACATTCCCACTGATTGGGTTTCCGTTACGGTCAAAAAAACGTTTACGTACCTTTAGGTAATTATCCGTTTCCTTCATTGTTCCTCCTGCTGATATGCCTTCTTCCTCCCAGAAATAGTACAGATTCCCACTGCCACCGGCCGTGATTTCAGTTTTCCCGTTTTTAAGTTGAGGGGAAGAGAGTTTCAAATCCGCTCCGGTAAAGTCAGCGATTCTTTTGCCGTCGATTTTTATCTCAGCTGTAGCTGTTGAAATGCCCTGCAGTTTTGAAATTTTTCCGAGAGCCAGAAATCCAAACACCAGCTCCTGGGTATTATACCAACTGCGTTGTTTTAAATTATCCGAAATATGTTTTGCCATTTCGGGAATTTGCGCATTGGAAGGATCCACATTCAATAACACGTCCAGCGACATCGCTTCGTCACGAATGTCGGAAGAGAAACTTCCGCCGGTTTCCGTATTTGCTATTTCACCTGTAAAATGAGTGGGAAGAAACTGCTGATAACTGTTTTTATCTCCCGAAAGTGCATAAGCGGCTGCCAGCAAATATTTACAATCAAGACTTAGTAATGATGGGGTTGCCTTGTAATAATTCATCAATGCCGTATTGGGTCTTGAAGCCAGCGCCAGCACATACAATCCATAAATCACTTCTTTTGGTACAATTCGTTTTACCTGGTCGCGGTTGTAATAGTAGTTAATTGTCCTCTTGTCTTTCAAACTGGAATTGACATATCCCAGCAAAGTTTCCAACAGACTTTTATCCACGTCAAACCCGGCTTTATTTGCTTCGATCAGGAAATGCGCAGCATATATACTCGTCCACCAATTTGCCGTCTTCTCATCGTCCCATAATGTAACCGCTCCGGTGTATAACTGACGCATTTTTATTTTCCGGATAGCTTCCTGCACATTGTAGTTTGCAGTAGAACGGTTACCGCGGGTAACATGAAGCGCATCCGACAGTTCACCGAAATATAGTTGTGGAAATGCGATAGAAACGGTTTGTTCAGTGCATCCATAAGGATATTCCAAAAGTTCTCCCAGGTATTTGCTCAATCCGGCACCGGGGAAACGGGTAATAAATAATTGTCTGCTGACGCTGGACGGGATATAATCGGCGTTATCGTAACGAATGGTTTCCATGGATCCACCGGCTATACTACCACTACCGGTCGTTTTTTGAAGGGAAGAAGCGGGACGAATTCCAATTTCGGTCTCATCGCTGAACCTGCCACCAGGGCCATTTACATCTACGGCTATTTTCCCAATCCCTATGACAGGGGCAGCTGTTACATGGAAGTACAAACGTTTCTCGCTATTTGGCGGAATCGTAAAGGATAACTCTCTAATTCCTGAAACTACTACCCCACCCGTTGCGTTGAATGTTGCAGAACCGCTAGCCGAAGATGAAGTTGTGTTCGTAATGGTCACCGGCACACTGACAGAATCAGCCGGACTCAGGAAACGGGGAAGTGAAGTACTTAATACAAGCGGATCCGCTACTGTCATTTTCGATTCCGCCGAACCAAACTGATTGTTGATGTATGAAACGGCCATTAAGCGGATTTCTCCGGAAAACTGAGGAATATCTATCTGGAAGATGGCCTCCCCGTTACGGTCGGCCTTTTTGATACCACTCCAATAAGAAAGAATTTTTATTCTTTTGGCCGGCATGGGATTCGTTCTTTTCGTCATATCTGTTTCCGTATCACCTCCTGTACTGCTTAAACGAGCTCTCAGTTCCGGCAGGAGTAGGGGGTAGATATCATAATCTGTCACACCCAGCGCACGGCGTGCATAAAAATATCCATAAGGATCCGGGGATTTAAAATCCGAAACCTGTAAGACACCATTATCAACTGCAGCCAGAGTGACCATACTGTTAGGCGCGGCTTTAATTTTCACCTGTTGCTGCGAACGGGATCTGACTTTTTGATTTGCCAGTATTTCCACCTGGATTTTTCTGCTTTTTTCTTCAACACTTACATTTTCAAATCCATGGGCGACCGTCAAAGGAATATCTGTAATTCCATGCGGCTTAATAATGGTAGCCGTGATATAAGCATTGGGAACAGCATCTGCGCTGAGTTTTAATTCAACACTGGCTGATCTTTTTTCTACATTTACCCATTGGTAACTGATTAGTTTATCAGTTTCCAAAGTCACCAGCATACGACCATCAAAGGGTGCTTTAAAAAGAGCCCTGACGGATTCCCCGTTGAAATAAGAAGATTTGTCAAGTTGGATGTCTACATGTCCTTCGTTATTAATTTCAAACGAGCCGTTATCAGATCCCCAAGATCCAAAACTGTAAAACGATTTACTTACATAGGTGTTCGATCCCGGAATGGTAACCCTGAGTTCATATTCACCGGCAGTACGGGGCACGAATGAGAAGCTGGTTTGTTCTCCATTAACAGGTACTATTTTGGTGCTGATCAGCTTGTCTTCCTCCTGGGATTCATATCTGAAATAACTCCCGCTTCTGGAAATAACTGTCCGGTATTCGTGTTTGACAACAGAGACATCTGCGTTTGCCGAAATAACCATTTGATTTTTATCAAGGGCAATTAAGTGAAACCCCACTGGCTGGTTAAGCGGATAATACCATGACCCGTCGTTTGCAATTCCGAAATATACCGGCTGGGTATAAATATTCGCGCTCGTGAGCCGGCTGACGGGTCGCCCTGTTTCATCAAATACTGTACTGAAGAAATCTGCCTGCAACAAGCCGACATTTTTATATATGTCCTCAATCCGGAATTTCTCACTGGCTTCACCGTTTTCGTCGGTTTTTCCTTCTCTCGTTACTTTATCGTAAAATGATTTTTGGTTGGTCAGGCCGAAATCATAGTTGTTGAATTTCTTTGCAAAAAACGCTTTTTGTTTCAGCTGGATTTCACATTCAAAGTTTCTTCCCGATGCAGGTGGACCGAAAAAGTTTACTGCCTGGATTTTTATTTCCGCCGTATTGCCGGGCTCATAAAATTCTTTATTCAGTATTGCAGTCACTTTGATTCTGTCAGGGACAAATTCCTCCACATGAAATGGCTGGGTTGACAATAATACATCGGTCGACGTGTATATCTCAAGTGAATAAGTGCCCGTAATGGACGTCAGCGGCAGATCTATATTACCTTCTGCGGATCCCTGTTCATTCAGCGTTTTACGGAACGATTTTAATTCCTTTCCGTTGGGGAAAAGAAATTTTAGTTTCACCGGAATTTCTCCGGGTGACTTCCAGGAATAGTCGCGCACTATCATTGAATAGTGAATGGTTTCTCCGGGGCGGTAGATATCTCTTTCGGGATAAATAAAAGCATCCAGTCCGGTTGTATTCAATATTTTCCCACTCACATCGAAACGTGATGTATTGATTAATGTTGATTTGAATGGCAGGTAATTGAAATCGTCTCCTGTCTTTGCAATAATCATGGCAGGTTTAAATCCCGCAAATTCTCTCCGTTGATATTTAATGGTTGCAACCCCCTGATCATCGGTAGTCGCCATACCCAGGATCTGATTATTGGATCCGTAAGCTGTCATATTTACTCCTTTTATCGGGCTGGCAGTTTGAATTGAATTCGCAAATACCACTACATTCTCTGTCCCCTCTTTGGCGATAATTCCGATATCGGATAACGACAAAAAGCGGCTGTCTCTGACCCAATAATCCTTTGTAGATCGTATCTGGATATGATAAATACCTTTGAAATCGGGTAGTTTGTCTTCTACATCCAGGTGCAAAAGCCGGCTATTACCGTATTTAGGAAGAAGGCTGCTATTTATTTCTTTTTCATAAATCACATCGCCGGCTGTGAAATCCTGGTTGTCATCATATTCATTGCCGTACGTATTTTTTTCACGCGGATAATACCCGCTTCGCTGGGCAGCCAATAAATTATTTTCATAAATTCTGGATATTAATATTTTTACTTTTTCAACATTGGTGATCTTTATTTCTATATTTTTTTCACCCTTTCCCGATAAGTAAATCCCTTTTTTATTCTGAAAACTGATATCCGGTTCAAGTGTGCCAAAAGCCAGGTTATTGATATAATCTTCATTAAGCGTTCCGCCTATTTGTCCCCTTAAACCCTTTTTGATAGTCAGTTGATATGTCTTGTCAACATTAAATTGTTCACTTTGAATCGTAAAACCGGTCTCGGTGATTTCCGTATTGAATTTTACAGATGGTTCTATCGTAAGATAGGATGCCAGATTAGATGATATAATTTTCTGACTGGTGGCAATAGTGATTGTTCCGCCGGATCCTTCGGGGCTGGCTTCAATTCCGTTTATCCTGAGTATAAAAGGAGATGGTATGATCGCCGTTGCTGCAGCCGTTTCTCCTGTGCCGTTCACTCCGCCAACAGGTAAAACTCCTTTGTCTAATTGTATTTTAATTTCATAATCTTTGTCCGCCGCGGGAATATTTTCGAGCCATATTGCAATTTTATCTGAAGGCGATAATGTCAGCAAACTAAAACTGACCGGTTTGTTGTCCAGCGTGAGTTTCAGTTTTTCTTTCAGCTGCGATGGGTCTACAGCGTAATTAAAAAAAAGTTCCAACTGTGGCACATACTTCTTACTGCTTTCATCCTGCAGAACCCAGCTGCTATTAGAGTTTTCCAATTTTAATTCAGCCGTATGAAACTGAATATCCTTGGCATTGCCAAAATGATCGTATTTACTGTATAGTAGAATATCGTTATTGAGCGTAGCGCGGTAACTGGTTGCCGGGAGGAGTGGCGTCGACGGAGAAAAAACAAGTTCATCTCCATGTTCCCAGCGGAATTTACCTGCAATCGCCGGTTCGAAGGACACATATCTGGCAGAATCCCAGTGGTTAATCAGTGAATCGGCGATCAGGGTTTTATCGAAACGGAATATCAGATTTGTCAATGGAGCCACTTCATCTTTGGCATTCGTATAATCCAGATTAACCAGATTTCGGTTGCAGGATAACAAAAAAGTAAAGGCTGTTATGCAAAGGGCAGAAACTTTAAATCGCATCTGTGAGGGTTAAATGGTTTTCTGCTGTTAATATACAAAAAACCAATACCGGGTTGGATGCGCCCGATGAAAATATCTTCTTATTTTTACGCATACAAAATCAATCGATTGTATGGCCTATCAACTGCTTAAAGGGAAAAAGGGAATCATATTTGGTGCATTGGACGAAAAGTCTCTTGCCTGGAGGACCGCATTGCGTTGTTATGAGGAAGGAGCAGAACTGGTTTTAACGAATGCGCCGGTAGCCCTGCGTATGGGCGAGATCAATAAACTCGCCGAAGCCGTGAAAGCCCCTGTGATCGGTGCAGACGTCACAAAATCGGAGGACCTGAAGAAACTCTTCGAAGATTCGATGACACACTTTGGCGGCAAGATCGATTTTGTTTTGCATTCTGTAGGTATGAGCGTGAATATGCGGAAAGGACGTCCTTATACAGACCTGGATTATGGGTTTAATTTAAAGACACTCGAAATATCAGCGATGTCTTTTCACCGGGTTTTGCAAACGGCTTATCAAATGGATGCAATAAACTATTGGGGTAGCGTAGTGGCGCTCACATATATTGCTGCACAAAGAGTTTTCCCTGACTATAATGAAATGGCGGATGCAAAAGCATTACTGGAAAGTATTGCCAGAAGTTTTGGATATTATTATGGAATTAAAAAGAAAGTACGCATCAATACCGTTTCGCAATCGCCGACAAAAACTACAGCAGGCAGCGGTGTGAAGGGATTTGACGGATTCCAGGAGTACGCAGAAAAAATGAGCCCTCTCGGAAACGCGAGCGCAGACGATTGCGCAGCTTACCTGGCGGTTTTATTCAGCGACCTTACCCGTATGGTAACCATGCAGAATCTTTTCCATGATGGCGGTTTTTCATTCACAGGTGTTACGGAAGCTGTTGTAACTGAAATGGAGAAAAATCATTTGGAAGCGTAAAGCGTAAGGCATAAAGCGCAAAGCCAGGAACAATCATAATTCAAATCACAGACAGGATAATCTTTGATTATAAAAAAATAAAAAGTCCTCTCTGATCGGAGAGGACTTTCTTATTATAAAGCTTTAAGCTTTGCGCTTTACGCTTTCAGCTTAATACTCGTCTTCGTTAAAGAAAAAATCTTCCTGTGAAGGGTAGTCGGGCCATATATCGTCGATACCTTCATACAGTTCTCCTTCATCTTCCAGCTCCTGCAGGTTTTCTACCACTTCAATAGGCGCGCCTGATCGGATGGCGTAATCTATAAGCTCATCTTTTGTTGCAGGCCAGGGTGCGTCTTCAAGGTAACTGGCTAATTCAAGTGTCCAAAACATCGGTATCCTTTATTTAATTACTGCTTTTTTAATAAGGTCAGATTGATAGGTAGCGGTAAAAGCCTGCCTTTAATTTTTCGCAAAAGTAATTTTTATAATGAAACTACCAAATACCATTTATAGATGGATATGAGATTCCTGCTTAACGCAGGGTTGTTATATTTGCGCATGATCCCAACAGAGGCTGGCCAGTTGATCCTTTCAGCAAGGAATATTCACAAATATTATGGCGCTCTGCACGTATTACAGGGGGTGGATTTGAATATCCATGCAGGTGAGATCGTTAGCATGGTTGGCCCCTCCGGATCAGGTAAAAGCACCTTATTGCATATCCTGGGCACCCTGGATGAGCCGGCTGAGGGCGAAATCTATCTCAAAAACAAGGAATTGCATACCCTTAAGGGTAAATACTTAGCTTCTTTCAGGAACAAGCATATTGGCTTCGTTTTTCAATTTCACCATTTATTGCCTGAGTTTACCGCCCTTGAGAATGTTTGTATTCCCGGCTGGATCGCAGCAAAAAGCAAAACTGCCGTGGAAAGCAGGGCCAGGGAATTGCTCGAAACCCTTGGCGTAGGGCATAGAATGGAAAATAAACCGTCTGCGATGTCAGGAGGTGAGCAGCAAAGGGTTGCAGTTTGCCGCGCACTGATAAATTCACCGGATATCATTTTTGCGGACGAACCCACCGGGAATCTGGATTCGGCCAATGCAAAAGAACTTCACCAGCTGTTCTTTGAACTGAGGGAAAAATTCAATCAGACTTTTCTGGTAGTTACACATAATGAAGCCCTTGCCGGTATGTCTGACAGGGTTGTTCGCATGCAGGATGGGAAGATACAAGTATGAAAGTGTGGAAGACTGGAAGTCTGGAAGTGGGTTTCACACGTCACTGGCGAACTTTACTTCCAGACTTCCAGTCTTCCACACTTCCAGACTAGTTCCGTGGAGTCCATTTCGTTTCCGCAACGCCCAGCAGATGTCCAATCCACCTTGCCAGTACAAAAAAGTAATCACTCAGACGATTCAGGTATTTAATGATCAGAGGTTGATCCAGATGTTCTTTTTCGTCGAGTTCCACAATCAGCCGTTCCGTGCGACGGCAAATCGTTCTGCAAATATGAGCAGTGGAAACAGAGACATGGCCGCCTGGTAAAATAAAAGATTTCATCTCAGGCAATTTTGCGTTCATCTGATCGATTTCATTTTCCAGCAGCAGAATATCTGATTCCGCCAGGTCTGGAATCCTCATGGCAATTTGTTTTTCCGGGTCGCAGGCAAGGGAAGAACCAATGGTGAAAAGGCGGTCCTGAATTTCCAGTAAGAGTTTATGAATATGGGCATCCGATAATTGATCGTTTAACAATCCTGTAAAAGCGTTCAATTCGTCTACTGTGCCGTAAGCCTGAATGCGAATATGACTTTTAGGGACTTTCGTCCCGCCAATGAGGCTGGTTTTACCGGCATCACCCGTTTTGGTGTAAATCTTGGTCGACATACATTTTAATTGTTAATTGTCAAACTAGACAAACACTCCAATTGACAATTGACAATTATCAATTAACAATTAAGGCTTGTTCCTCTTTCCGTTTGTCGGTTTCTATTACGCCATCCCGGAGCCTCACTACGCGGTGCGCATATCTGGAAATGTCTTCTTCATGTGTTACCAGCACAACCGTATTGCCTGCTGCCTGGATTTTGTTGAAGATTTCCATAATTTCAATGGAGGTCTTCGTATCCAGATTGCCGGTTGGCTCATCGGCAAGGATTAGAGAAGGATTGTTGACCAGCGCCCGGGCGATGGCGACCCGCTGACACTGCCCTCCCGAAAGTTCATTGGGTTTGTGGTGACTCCGGTCGGTCAGGCTGACTTTCTCCAGAACGGCCATGGCCATTTCTATTCGTGTTTTTTTGGTGATTCCTGCATAAACCAGGGGAAGTGCCACGTTTTCCGCCGCAGTCAGTCGTGGTAATAAATTGAACTGCTGAAATACAAAACCAATTTCTTTATTGCGCACTTCTGCCAGGTCGTCGTCAGGCATCTGGCTTACATCCTGACCATTCAGTATATAGTGACCTTCCGTCGGAGAGTCGAGGCATCCAATGATATTCATCAGTGTGCTTTTCCCGGATCCGGATGGCCCCATCAGGGCTACATATTCATTTTTAAATATTTCCAGACTGATACCCTTCAAAACCGGAACGGCCTGTTTGCCCATGAAATAACTTTTTACGATCCGGTCCAGATGAATAATTGCGGTAGAATTCATGTTCAAAGTTCATTTAGCTTCCCGAAGAACCGGCAGGATTTTTAACTACCCGGGGTACTCTAAAATACGTATTGTCAGCAAAAGGTGCATTTGCCAGCGCTTCTGACCGGTTGAGCGGATCCTCGATAATATCGTTCCGTAATACATTGGTTTCTTCCCCCATATATAAAAGCGGGTCCACATCCTGTAGATCGAGTTCATTCAGCTTTTCCACAAAGCCGATTATATTTTGTAAGTCTTTTTTAATTTCCTGTTTACCTGCAGCATCGAACTCCAGACAAGCCAGTTTAAATAAATTCTCAACGAGCATATCATTCACTTCCATGAAACGGGATTCAGACAAAAATAACGGTTTCAGGGAGATTTTGGGTGCTCCTGCATTATCTTCGCCTTCCTCTATGGAGAAAAATAAAGAAATTGTTTTGAGCGGTATCCGGCCCACGGGATTTCTTCACCTTGGGAATTATTTTGGCGCATTAAAAAACTGGGCCAGGATGCAATATGAATATGAGTGCTTTTTTTTTATTGCAGACTGGCATAGCCTGACTACTCATGCTGACACCCGTGAACTATCGCTCATTACCCGACGCCTTGTGGCAGAATTAATTGGTGGAGGACTGGATCCTGAAAAATGCACTATTTATGCTCAGAGTGATATTCCCCAGATACCGGAACTGTATCTCTATCTGAATATGCTGGCTTATAAAGGTGAGCTGGAGAAAACAGTTACGTTTAAAGATAAAGCCCGCCGGCAGCCGGATAATATAAATGCAGGTCTGCTTACTTACCCTGTATTACAGGCAGCTGATATCCTCATTCACCGTTGTCATTACGTTCCTGTAGGAAAGGACCAGGAACAGCATATCGAGATGACAAGGAATTACGCTGAGCGTTTTAATCATCGATATGGAGAAATTTTTCCAATCCCAAAGGCTTTCAGCTATGGTAATGATCTTATTAAAATATTAAGCCTGGACGGTGGCGGTAAGATGAGTAAGAGTGAACAACAAATGAATACCGTTTACCTGAAAGACGACGATGAATTAATCAGGAAAAAGATCATGAAGGCGAAAACGGATCAGGGGCCGACTGAACCCGATAGTTCAAAACCTGTTTATATCCAGGGACTTTTCACGCTACTGGAACTGGTGAGTTCTGAGGAAGTACTGACAAAATTTGAAAACGATTTCAATAAGTGCCAGATCCGTTATGGAGACATGAAGAAACAGCTGGCGGATGATTTGATCCGGTTTATTACACCTATTCGGGATAAGGCGGCTGCCCTGCAAAATGATCCCGCAGAAATTGACCGTATTTTGTCGATGGGAGCGGAAAAGGCCAGGAAAAGTGCGGAATCAACCCTGGTAGAAGTGCGAAAAGCGCTCGGTTTTAGACATCCCTGAAGAGGATCAATTCTTTTTATATTTCGCTCATAAGATTTTACATTTAGGAATGGCAAAAACGAAGAAACCCAAACATATCGCCGTGGCTGGTAATATCGGTGCCGGTAAAACTACCCTTACCGAATTATTAAGCAAGCATTATAAATGGATACCACAGTTTGAAGACGTCGATCATAATCCTTATCTGAATGATTTTTACGACGATATGCCACGTTGGAGTTTTAACCTGCAGGTTTATTTTCTGAATAGCCGTCTGAACCAGTTACTTGAAATTTACTCCGGTACAGAAACTGTAATCCAGGATCGTACCATTTATGAGGACGCTCATATATTTGCACCCAATCTTCACGACATGGGTCTGATGAGTAAAAGAGATTATAATAATTATTTTCAGTTTTTTCAGACACTGAAAAGAATGGTGCAACCTCCGGACCTGATGATTTACTTGCAGGCTTCGGTGCCTACACTGGTTGGGCAAATACAGAAAAGAGGTCGTGAGTATGAGGAGAATATCAGGCTCGATTACCTGAAAAGACTAAACGATTTATACAATAAATGGATTGATGGATACAAGGAAGGAAGTCTGCTGGTGATTGATGTTGACAAAAATAAATTTCCGGAGAATGAAGAACACCTGGGAGAAATCATTACGCGTATAGATGCACAATTGTATGGATTGTTCTAAGTTCCGGGAGATAGATTAAAAAATAAAAGCCCCTTTTTGGAGGAGCTTTTTGGTAGCAAACAATGTTAGAGGTCGTTAGGTGGTAAACAATTGGCTGCCAAGATGACGAAAATATTCTTAAAATAACAAGTTTTCATTAAGTTTTTTTTCATTTGGCGCTTCCGGGAGCATTTTTGACCCAAAAAATAGCCTGTTTAGCCCATCCAGCTTGATTTTGATCATGAAATATCTACCATTAAACCCTCTGATATTTAAGCAGAACCGCCAGCGTTTTATCAAACAGATGCAGCCTGGTTCCATTGCCATTTTTGTCAGTAATGATGAAATACCCAGTAACGGCGATGCGATATATCCTTTCAAACAAAATAGTGATCTATACTGGCTTTCGGGAATTGTTCAGGAAGATACCTTACTGGTTTTATTCCCGGATCATCCGGATCCAAAATACCGCGAGGTATTGATTCTCGTCAGACCCAATGAATTAAAGGAAAAATGGGATGGTAAGAGGTTACGCGCGGAAGAGGGCAAAAATATTTCAGGAATAGCTACGGTAATCTGGCTGGATATGAGTGATGCACTTATCCAGGGTTGGATTCATCTCGCTAAAAATATTTATCTGGATACGAATGAAAATGATCGTAAATCCAGTTTGTTACAGACACGTGAATACAGGTATGTGGAGGAAACCAGGAAGAGATTTCCCCTGCATCAATATTTTCGTGCCGCCACGATTTTAAAAGAGCTGCGTGCGGTCAAAACACCGGAAGAGGTTGTGGTAATCCAGCATGCGATCGACATAACAGCAAATGCTTTTAGCAGAGTGATGAAATTCCTGCGTCCGGGTATTTTTGAATATGAGGTGGAAGCTGAAATACAACATTCGTTTTTATCGCAAAGGGCCACGGGACCGGCCTACGGAAGTATCCTGGCTTCCGGTGAAAATGCCTGTACCCTTCATTATATTTCGAACAACGCTGAATGCCGTGACGGAGATCTGATGCTGATGGATTTTGGCGCTGACTATGGCGGTTACAACGCAGATCTGACACGCACGATACCCGTGAACGGAAAATTTAGTAAAAGACAGAAACAGGTATATAACGCATGCCTGCACTTGCATGAATATGCAAAAAGTCTTTTGAAACCTGGTATAACAATAAATGCTTATCATATCCTTGTCGGTAAAGAAGCTGATAACATATTTCAGAAAATAGGCCTGCTTACAAAATCTGATGTGAAGAATTCAACACCGGAAAATCCTGCTTATTGGAAATATCTTTATCACGGTATTTCTCATCACCTGGGTATCGATGTGCACGACCTGGGACCACGCGCTGAACCATTGCGTGCAGGAATGGTGCTGACTGTTGAGCCTGGCATTTATATCCAGGAAGAAAAAATGGGCGTCCGTATAGAAAATAATGTCTGGCTTACCAAAAATGGAAATAAGGATCTGATGAAAGATATTCCAATTACGGTGGAAGAAATAGAAGCATATATGAAGCATAAAGCGTAAAGCCCAAAGCTTAACGCAAAAGATATATTTATAAATTCAATGACACTTCCAAACTTCCATTCTTCCATACTTCCATACTAATGAAACACATCCCCAACATATTCACTCTCCTGAACCTGTTCTTCGGTTGCATCGCCATCGTTTGTATACTGCAAAACGGGATAACCATTATTAATTCGAATGAAGGACCACAATTAATAGATATTCCTGAAAAGCTCTGGCTCGCACCAGTATTTATTGGGCTCGCCGCAGTGGTAGATTTTCTCGACGGTTTTTTGGCCAGGCTTTTGAAACAGAGTTCTGCTTTGGGAAAAGAGCTGGATTCTCTGGCCGATGTAGTCAGCTTTGGTGTTGCTCCCGGAATGATTTTATATCAGTTTTTGAGAATGAGTTTTATGAGCCAGCCAGATGGTGCTGATGTGTCGATGATCTGGCTGATGCCGGCATTTATTCTGCCATGTGCGGCTGCCTACCGTCTGGCTGTTTTCAACCTCGACACTACGCAATCAAAAAGTTTTAAAGGTGTTCCCGTTCCAGCTGTGGGTTTATTGGTCGCTTCACTACCTATCATCTATTGGACCAGGAACAGTGATCTGGTAATAACTGTACTATGGAACAAATGGTATTTGTATTTAATCATATTATTTCTGTCGGCTATGATGATCAGCCGCACGCCCATATTATCCATGAAATTTGGCGGCAAACAGGATCCTCAAACATTTCCCCGTATCATATTACTTGTTTTGTCATTGATTTCCGTTATTTTTTTACACTGGCTCGCGGTGCCGGTTATCTTCCTTTTTTACATTATCATATCTTTGGCGTTCAAAAACAGGATTGCATGATTTTTTCGGTACAGATTAAGGTAATGCCACTCAGGGAATTATTAGATCCACAGGGAAAAGCCGTAATGGGTGGTTTGCAAAACCTTGGTATAAAAGCCATACAGGATGTTCGGATCGGCAAAAACATCCAGCTCGAAATAGACGCGACATCTCCTGAGGAAGCAAAGAAAATTGCTGAGAATGCCAGTATAAAACTTTTAGCCAATCCGGTGATGGAATATTTTGAGATCACACTTCTTTAACACAAGTCAGGGAGTCTGGAAGACTGGAAGTGAAGGTGATTAAGTAGAATTCCATTTCCATACTTCCATACTTCCATACTTCCATACTATGTTGTATCTCGTCCCTTCTCCCATTGGTAACCTGCAGGACATTACATTCCGGGCGCTGGAAGTATTGAAAAAGGCCGATCTGATACTGGCAGAAGATACCAGGAACTCGCTGAAACTGCTCAATCATTATCAGATCATCAAACCACTCACGCCCTACCACCAGCATAATGAGCATAAAGTATTACGTCATCTGGTTGACCAGATGCTGCAGGGTAAAGTGATGGCGCTATTGACAGATGCGGGTACCCCTGGAGTGTCAGACCCCGCATTTTTACTCGTACGGGAGTGTATCGGGGTGAACCTTAGGGTAGAATGCCTGCCAGGGGCTACTGCTTTTGTGCCCGCCCTGGTAAACAGCGGGCTGCCTATGAACCGATTTTGTTTTGAAGGATTTCTTCCCGTAAAAAAAGGCCGCCAGACGGTTCTTAAAAAGCTGGCATCTGAAGAAAGAACCATCGTTTTTTATGAATCTCCATTAAGACTTGTCAAAACGCTGGAAGAACTTATTGTTTATTTCGGCGCTTCCAGGCAATGTTCCGTAAGTCGTGAATTAAGCAAATTATATGAGGAAAATTATCGCGGATCACTGGAAGAAGTGACAATGCATTTTAAAGAAAAGGCAGTAAAGGGCGAAATTGTAATTGTGGTGGAAGGGAAGGGATAGGCCTTTTAACATTTTGACACCTGTGTTTCAGATTTACCCGTTTACATTTGCAAAAATTCAGGCCATTGCTTTGAACACGGCAGTTTTCATCAAATGGTCTGGTCGATGTGTGTGAAAAGCACTAAGCTTTTAAAAATTTTGCTCATGAACTTTCTTAGAGTACGATGGTCCTTTGTTTTTTGTCTGTTGCTTCAATGCTTATCACAAAAAGGATCTGCCCAACCCGGTTACTGGCAACAACGTGTAAAATATGCGATGGATGTCGATGTAAATGTGGGAAATAACCATTTGAATGGGAAACAACAGCTTGATTACACAAATCACTCTCCGGATACACTTAGGAAAGTTTTTTACCACTTATACTGGAATGCATTTCAGCCAAATAGTATGATGGATAACAGGAGTCGGGAAATGGGAAAAGTACTGATTCACGATGCTCCGGACTGGGATCCGCGGGTTACAGACCGCATTCAGCAACTGACCCAGGAAGAGATAGGGTATCAAAAAATCATCTCTTTTAAAATGAACGGCGTGGTACAGCCTTATGAGGTGCAGGAAACTATACTCGAAGTAAATCTGACAAAGCCCGTTCTTCCCAATACTACGGTTCATTTTGAAATGGAATTCGAAGCTCAGGTGCCTTTGCAAATTCGCCGGAGCGGTCGCGACAATCCCGATACCAAAGTGCGTTATTCTATGAGCCAGTGGTATCCCAAAATCTGCGAGTATGATTATGAAGGGTGGCACGCAACGCCTTATGTCGGGCGTGAATTTTATGGTGTCTGGGGTGACTTCGACGTGAATATTCATATAGACCGATCTTATATACTGGGAGGTACAGGTTATCTGCAAAATCCGCAGGAAATCGGATATGGCTATGAAACGCAGGGAATGAAAGTGAACAGGCCGGCCGGTGCAAAACTGAACTGGCATTTTTATGCACCTAACGTGCATGATTTTGTTTGGGCAGCTGATCCTGAATTTAAACACGTCACAAAAAAAATCCGCAACGACCTCACGCTGCACCTCCTGTACAAGACAACCAATGAGAAGGAGGAAAAATGGCTGAATATTCTCGTAACGGCAGAAAAAGTTCTGCCGTTTATAGAACACACATATGGTCCGTATCCTTACAAACAATATTCATTCATTCATGGCGGCGATGGTGGAATGGAATATCCGATGGCCACACTTTTAAAGGATGCAGGCGGCTGGATGCATGAATGGATGCATAGCTGGTACCAGGGAATGCTTGGGACCAATGAGCTCAAATACTCCTGGATGGATGAAGGATTCACTCAGTATGCAGCTGCGCGGAACTGGGGATATCTGAACAGAGATACTTCGGCGGAACAAACCTTTAAGAAAGAGTATAACAATTATTTTTATCTGGCAAAAAGCAATTTCCAGGAACCGATGACGACATATGCTGATTATTTCAGCACAAATTCTGGCTACGGAATGACGAGTTATTACAAAGGGCTTGTTTTTATGGAACAACTCGGTTATATCGTCGGTCAGGAAAACCTGGATAAAATTTTAATGGAATACTACCGGGAATGGCGATTCAAACATCCGAATGCGGATGATTTTATCCGGGTTGCCGAAAAAGTCAGTAGCATTCAACTCGACTGGTATCAGGATTTCTGGGTAAAAAGTATCAAGAAAATCGATTATGGAATTGACAGTTTATGGGAAATAAATGGAAAAACCCGGATTCGGCTTCGTATGCTCGGACAAGTACCAATGCCTATCGACGTGATGCTTCAATTCATTGACGGATCAAAGGAACAGGCTTATATTCCTTTGTATTCTATGTTCGGAACAAAGCCGGACGAAAATAAAATCATTCCGCGATTTATTTATACGCCATGGAAATGGACCAGTCCGACTTATGAATTCGAAGTGAACCATAAGTTGACCGATTTGAGACTGATCGAAATAGATGCCTCCCACCGAATGGCAGATGTGAACCGGAATAATAATAAGCTCGAACTGAAGTGGTAGGTGAACAGGTCCGGCAGGAATATATAATCGGAATATTCATTCATGATCTTCTGAAATATTTATTGATCGCCTCCACCCGGTTACCGACATGCAGTTTTTCGTAAATATGATACACATGTTTACGAACCGTTTCAGAGCTTATAAAAAGATTCGCTGCGATCTCTTTATATAAAAGTCCGAGTGCCAGTTGTTGAAGGATTTCATTTTCGCGATTTGATAAATCCGGAAGCGCTTTTCCTTTTTTTGCGTGCAGCGGATTCCATCCTGAGCCACCATGATCGTTTACCTGAAATACACTCACTACCTTTCTGGCAATCAATCCGCTCATGGGTGCGCCGCCATCATATACTTCCCGTAATGCGCGCATTAGTTCTGCAGGGGCAGTTCGCTTCAGTATATATCCGTTTGCTCCCGCGCACAAGGCATCAAAAATCTTCTCATCGTCATCAAATACGGTACAGATCATGAATTTTAATTCCGGATAATCCGGTCTCAGTTTCCGGATGCAATCAATACCTGATTCACCGTTTCCCAGATGAATATCCAGAATCACCACATCCGGTTTGATCAGGGGGATTAGAACGATCGCTTCCTGCAGATCGCCATAGCTTCCGGTTAATTCAAAACCTTCCGCATCTGTTATCAGTTTTTCCAGCGCGTTGCGCATCTCCTGATTATCGTCGACAATCGTCACTTTTACCATAGCTTAATTTTAATAGAAGTCAAATTTTTATACAAAAGACAGTTGGGCCGTCAGCTTTGAAAATAGCTACGATTGAATATGGAGAAATGGGCAAATCACCCTTAAGTTTAGTGATAGGTCGAGGTAAATAACGGTATGAGACCCGTGAAACGCCTTATTTGTTTTCTTTCAATCTTTTACAAAGCGTTCGTAAGGAACCTGGAGAATAAATTTTTCACGAAAGGATTCTTCCGGAAACAGATCGTAGATTTCGTACAATTTGGGGCGTGTGCCGCTTTCTGAAATTTCTGCCGCCAGGTCGCCTCCTTTCAGGCAGATCAGACCGCTGGCGTTTGGAAGGATTTCTGAATTATTAGCTTTTATGTTTTGCGGTTTCAATAAAGGTCTCGCCCAAAACCAAAGATCTTTTAAAGGAGCAACAGCTCTGGAGATGGCGATATCAAATTTTCTGCCTTTTATTTCTTCCGCCCGGATATGTTCTGTACAGATATTTTTCAGTGAGAGCGCGTCAGCAACGGCATCTACTACTTTCAATTTTTTTGCGATGCTGTCAACAAGCTGAAATCTGGTTTCAGGGAAAAAAATGGCGAGCGGAATTCCCGGAAATCCACCGCCGGTTCCAATGTCGATGACGTGGGATCCCGGAGGAAAATGAAATATAGCGGCTATACTAAGTGAATGAAGAACATGTTTTTCATACAGACTGCCGATATCTTTTCGCGATATGACATTGATTTGGGCATTCCACTCCTGGTAAACACTTTCCAGCATGCTGAGTTGGCGAATCTGCTCCCCTGTAAAATCAGAAAAGTATCGGGTGACTACCTCCATTCCGCGCGCGGCTTCTTCCATAGTGAAGGTGCAAAGATGATATAATATCCGATCATCCAGATGTCCAGCAACCACCAAAAAGGGAAAAGATCTGATTCGCCCAGTTTCGTCATGCAGCGAAAATATACAAGTCCCTGAATAAGAAAACGCACCAGGAATACGAGCAGCGTTGCCTGCCAGAATCCATGAATAAGGCTGAGTATAAAAGCAGGATAAAACAGGATATGACTGATTGAGTAGAGTGTCAGCAAAAATTTATGTCGTGTTTTATAGTATTTTCCGGTTGTATAGTGACGGGTTTTTTGTCGTACCCATTCTCTGAACGTTTTCTTGGATTCAGAATGGGTGAATGATTCCTGGTCGATTACAATACGGGTATTGGAAGCGTTTGCGACTTTGTTGATAAATAAATCATCGTCGCCACCCGGAACATGGTTTATGGAAGAAAATCCCTTGTTCCGGAGAAAGAGCTCTTTTTTATAGGAAAGGTTTCTGCCAACACCCATATAAGGTTGACCGGCAAGGGCATATGATAAATATTGAATGGCAGAATGAAATGTTTCGAACCGGATCAGTTTATTCAGCAGCCCGGGTTTTTTCTTATAAGGGCTATATCCAAGAACAATCTGGGTGCCATCCAGATATCCGTCCTGCATTTTTTCTACCCAGAATTCACTGGCTGGTAAACAATCACTGTCTGTTAGTACCAGTATTTCGTGCCTCGCTTCCCGAATACCCATACTCAGCGGATATTTTTTCCCGGGAATTCCCTTGGCTTCGTATTCAAGATTGACAATATGGAGACCTTTAAAGGTTTTTTTGAATTCTTCCAGCAGGTATCTCGTGTCATCCTGGCTGTTATGATTGACTACAATTACTTCGTGGGTGCTGGGATAAGTCTGGGATAAAGCACCCGGAAGATTTTCCGCCAGATTAGCCGCTTCATCCCGTGCACAGATAATTACGCTTACCGGATGCTGCTGGGATTTTTCCTTAGCAGGTTTGCGGTAAAAAGCCAGACGTATGAAAAACCAGGAATAATAAAAAAGTTGGGTAAAACAGACCAGACAGAAAAAAGCAAACCAAATCTCATTCCAGGACAGGTAGGGGGGCAGTTTATACATCGAAACACAAGTTAGTTCAGGATGGTAAAAATACGGTTTTTAAGCCTAACGCTTAAAGCTCAACGCCTAACGCTAACGCGTAATACCGACTTTCATTTTAATTGTGAACAGAAAAGCCTGTTAAAATGCGTTGTGCGTTTCGCGTTACGCGTTTAGCGTTAAATTGCCGCCCGTATGCCTTTATTGACTTTTGAAAAAATCAGTCAGGACCCGTCTTCATCAGCAAGGGCAGGACTGATACGCACGGATCACGGGGAAATTCAAACCCCTATTTTCATGCCGGTAGGCACAGCCGGCAGTGTAAAAGCGGTTACCGGTCACCAATTGACAAAAGATATAAATGCACAAATCATTCTTGGTAATACCTACCATCTGTATCTGCGTCCCGGAACTGAAGTACTGGAAAAAGCCGGTGGTCTGCATCAATTCATGAACTGGCAGAAACCCATCCTGACAGACAGTGGTGGCTACCAGGTTTTCTCACTTGCAGGCACCCGTAAAATTTCCGAGGAAGGCGTGATGTTTAAATCGCATATCGATGGATCGCCGCATATGTTCAGCCCTGAAAAAGTAATGGATATCCAGCGTAATATCGGTGGCGATATTATTATGGCTTTTGATGAATGCCCGGCCTTCGGTACCGGATATGAATATGCCGAGAAGTCAATGCATCTGACACATCGCTGGCTGGACCGTTGTTTGGAAAGATTCAAAAACACTCCGGATGCATATGGTTATTCACAGAATTTATTTCCGATTGTACAAGGAGGAATATTCGAAGATCTGCGCCGGCAATCCTGTGCATATATTGCGGCCAGACAGGCACCAGGAAATGCCATCGGCGGACTTAGTGTTGGCGAACCTGAAGAAGAATTGTATTCGATGACTGCTCTTTGCTGTGAAAATCTTCCTCCGGAAAAACCCCGTTATCTGATGGGCGTCGGCACACCCTGGAATTTATTGGAATGCATTAGCCTGGGTGTCGATATGTTTGATTGCGTAATTCCTACCCGGAACGGTAGGAACGGAATGTTGTTTACATCCAAAGGCGTTATCAATATCGACAATAAAAAATGGGAATATGACTTTTCACCCATTGATGATGGCATCGAATGTTCTTTTAGTAATCAATACAGTAAAGCTTATCTGCGTCACTTGATGAAAAGCAAAGAACTGACCGGACTTACGATCGCCAGTGTGCATAATCTTTCTTTCTACCTGCACCTCGTTCGCCAGGCCCGGGAACACATTATCGCCGGGGATTTTTCAAACTGGAAATCACAGCAGATTGAAATTCTAAAAGAAAGACTATAGTAATTGTCAATTGTTAATTATTAATTGTCAATGATGATATTCATCAGCAGCAATTATTTTGACCATCCCATTAACAATTAACAATTGACAATTAACAATTGACAATTAACAATTGATCAGTTTCCCTTCCAGACATTATTGGTCTCATCACTGTCCGGCAGGATTTTATCGGGATCAATGGTCACGCTATCGATTTTTCGGGTAGACGGATAAAAGAATCTCCAATAACTGCCTCTTTGCCAGATTTCCACCGGAAGATTTACCCTGCCGGTTTTACCACCTGTTTCTACAATTTCGATCGTAGCGGGCATGGGAAGTTTTTCCCTGTTCTGTATGTTGATCACCGATCCGTTGGCCGGATTATTTTCCGGATATTCAACGCTCACTACTGCCTGGTCAATTTTCCAGTTATTTATAAACCATCCTCTCCAGAACCAGCTGAGATCCTCTCCGCTGCTGTTTTCCATAGCATGAAAGAAATCCCAGGGAGTCGGATGTTTAAAGGCCCAGCTACGGATATAATAACGAAATGCAGAATCAAATCGGGCTTCGCCCAATATATTAAAGCGCAATAATTCCAACCCCATACCGGGCTTGTCATAAGCGTTTACGCCGAGGTAACGTGCATTAGTGACTTCCGGGCTCGTCATAATTGCCTCTGAATTGGGCTGGAAAAAACGGACACCCCGCTCACGGTAGCGCGGCTTTGTAACAAATTCACCCTTATTGAAATCTTTATCAGCCACAGAATTGACAAAAGTGTTGAACCCTTCATCCATCCAGGGAAATTTCCTTTCGTTACTTCCCACAATCATCGGGAACCAGGTATGGCCGAACTCGTGACTGGTCACATCCCACAATTCTTTTCCTTTCGAAATGAGCAGGCAAAACACCATACCGGGATATTCCATGCCGCTGACGGATCCGGCTACATTTACGGCATTCGGGTAAGGATAAGGAAACCACCGGGAAGAATAACTTTCAATACATCCTTTAGTAAATTCGGTCGCCCTTTTCCATCCCTGGGGATCGCGGGCAGATTCAACCGGGTAAACTGACATAGCCAGAGATTTTTTCCCGTCCGGAAGATTGATTCGCGCAGCATCCCAGACAAATCCGGCGGAAGAAGCAAATGCAACATCTCGTGCACGATGACATTTAAAATGCCATACGAGTTTATTTTTGGCAAGCCGGCCCGATTTCTTTTTTACTTCATCTTCGGTTCGTATCATGACGGTTTTATCACTGTTGCGTGCGAGATCCAGTCTTTTGATCTGTTCTGGTGTCAATACTTCTGCCGGATTTACCAGCTCCCCGGAAGCCAGCACCAGTTGGTCGGCCGCGGTAGTAATGCTAAAATCAAAATCACCATACTCCAGATAAAATTCACCCGCACCAATATAGGGGTTAGTATTCCATCCCAAAATATTATCGTACACGCACATACGCGGATACCACTGTGCAATGGTGTAGATCCATCCATTCGGCGTTTCAATACGACCCATCCGGTCGGTGCCTTTTTCGGGAATACCGAAACTGTATACTATGTTTATTGACAAAGAATCGCCCTTTGCTTTCAGATCTTCCGGAAGAAAAATCTGCATGCGGGTATCATTGACCTGAAAGTGAATGTTTTGCTCCCTGCCCTGGTATTTTACGGACACAGATTGTATTTTATAGCCACCTTCAAAACCGGGATTCGCATAGCGGCCGCCCTCAACCGGAGTCGTTGCTTCTCCACGAGAATCGGATTTATAAATATTCTGATCCAGTTGAAGCCATAGAAATGACATGGGTTCGGGACTGTTATTTTTGTAATTGATCAGCACACTACCTGAAATCTGATGGTTCAAATCGTCGAGCGTAACCTGAATATTGTAGCTGGCCTCATTCTGCCAGTATTTTGGACCGGGTGTACCGGCAGCTGTTCTTACCTCATCGCCGAAAGCCGGATAAAAAATGGGTGCAAACGCTTCATGCTGATCATAATTTACAGCAGATTGCGAGAATGATACAACGGAAATAAATAAAGTCCAGGCCAGTAACCAACATTTTTTCTTAACAAACATCTAAATTGATTTAAGCCTGCGAAGATATATGGTAAAGTCCTTCTAAATCCGCTAAAATGTGACGGGTGGTTAAAGCCGGATAAGCTAATTTGCAGGCCTGAACGCATGAAAAAACTCGATTGGTATATACTGAAGAAATTTCTGACCACATTTGTGTTCACCATGCTGTTAATCACCGTAATAGCTGTGGTGATAGATACCAGTGAAAAAGCGGATGATTTTGTTAAATCAGGGTTAAGCTCCTGGCAGTTGGTTACTCACTATTTCATCGGGTTTATTCCCTTCATTATGTCCATGATTTTCCCGCTCATGGTATTCATAGCGGCCATCTATTTCAGTTCAAAGATGGCGGCTCAATCGGAATTCGTGGCCATCCTCGCCGGAGGCATTCGATATAACCGGATGCTCAGACCCTTTTTGGTCGGCGCCGTCATACTGGCTACTTTTTTCTGGTTCGCCAGTCAGTACTGGGTTCCCAGAGCAAATGAAATCCGCACCAATTTTCAGTCAACTTATATCGATCCGCATAGTTCTTATAACGGTGATCCATATCGTACGAATAATTTTTATTTAAGGGTAAATGCCGAAACCTATGTAGGACTACGCTATTATGATACAGCAAGGAAAACAGCGGGTGCATTCTTCATGTCTAAAATAAAAAATAATAAAATTTACTATAACCTTCGGGCAGAAACCATGCACTGGGATACAATTAAAAAGAACTGGATGCTGATGAACGTGGTTGAACATACAAATGAAGGTTTAAAAGAAACGGCCAGGAAGATTCCTGTCATGAACATCAACCTGAATGTAAAACCGGAAGAATTGAGAAGAGATGAATATCTGAAAGATAAATTCACTACGCCGGAATTAAAACGGTTTATAAAAATGGAGGAAATCCGTGGCTCTGAAGGATTAAATACCTATAAGGAAGAAAGATACCATCGTGATGCGACGCCCTTTTCTGTAATCATATTAACCATGATCGCCGCCGTCATCGCCACGAGAAAAGTGCGGGGAGGAAGCGGTTTGCTGCTTGCAGTGGGATTGGTAATGGCCGCTGTTTTTGTGATTATGGATAAGTTCTCCGTCACATTTGCCACAAAGGGTAATTTTTCGCCCATGCTTGCGGCCTGGATGCCAAACATCATTTTTAGTTTTGTAGCTGCCTGGCTTTATTGGAAAACCCCTAAATAAAAAGAAATCCTGAAGATCTGAATGATCGGATCCAATGATTTGTTCCTCCAGCGATCATGATTTAACTTTAACCACTCAACCAGATCATCTTTTAAAAGCACCTCATGCCCATTAAAGAAAGGTTTAAAGTCAAAGCAGACAGTCTCAGTGCAGAGATAAAAGATATCCTGAAAGAACACGGCTCCAGGAAAATCGGAGATGTAACACTTTCCCAGATTTACAGCGGCATGCGGGGTATTACCGGGCTGGTTACGGAAACTTCATTACTGGATCCGCAGGAGGGAATTCGTTTTCGCGGTTACTCCATTCCGGAACTCCAGGAGAAACTTCCTCATTCTGCCGGATGTGGCGAACCATTGCCGGAGGGTTTATTCTACCTGATGTTACTGGGAGAACTACCCACAGAAAAAGATGTGCAGGAACTTTCGGCCAACTGGCAGCGGCGCAGTCATGTACCCAATTATGTTTTTGATGCTATTGAAGCAATGCCTGTTTCAACGCACCCTATGACCCAGTTCGTAATTGCCATCATGGCGCTGCAAACGGAGAGTGTGTTTGCAAAAAAATATGCCGAGGGCATGAATAAGAAGGATTATTGGGAATATACTTTCGACGACTGTATGAACCTGATTGCGCGCCTGCCCCGGGTAGCCGCATATATTTACAGACGAAAATATAAAAACGGGGAACATATTCAGCCAAACGGACTGCTTGACTGGTCAAGCAATTTTGCCCATATGCTGGGTTATAAAGATGAAACCTTTCATGAACTCATGCGGTTGTATATGACCATACATGCGGATCATGAAGGCGGGAATGTAAGTGCACACACCACTCATCTCGTGGGCTCTGCACTGAGTGATCCTTATCTGAGTTTTGCCGCGGGTATGAACGGCCTGGCCGGACCCCTGCATGGTCTCGCTAACCAGGAAGTGATCAAATGGATCCTGGAACTTCGCGAAGAGTTGGATACCGAACTGCCCACGAAGGAACAAATAGTTACCTATGTGAAAAAAACACTCAGTGAGGGTAAAGTAGTGCCGGGATATGGTCATGCAGTTTTGCGAAAAACGGATCCCCGTTTTACCGCACAGATGGAGTTTGGAAAAAAACATTTACCGAATGATGCATTGGTTAAAACGGTCTGGAATATTTATGAAGCGGTTCCACCCGTATTGCAATCGATGGGAAAAATAAAAAACCCCTGGCCAAATGTGGATGCCCATAGCGGTGCACTCCTTGTACATTTCGGCTTAAAGGAATATGAATTCTACACCGTTTTATTTGGCGTCAGTCGCTCATTGGGAGTACTGGCAAGTCTTTGCTGGGATCGTGCCCTGGGTTATTCACTTGAAAGACCCAAATCAGTCACAACTGAAAATGTTAAGGGATGGCTTGCAGGAAAAGAAGAAATCTGGGGAGAATAACGCATTTTAATATTCACCACATTCGTGCTATAGCGCCTGAAGAATATCATTCAAAATATCATCCCTGTGTTCCAGACCGCATGAAATGCGTATGAGCCCGGGAGTTATGTTTACCGCCTGCCTTTCTTTTTCACTTAGTTTCGCATGCGTAGTGCTTGCAGGATGTGATGCGATACTTCGTGTATCTCCGAGATTGGCCGTACGCGATAACATTTTCAGATTGTCAAGAAATTTTCGGCCGCTTTCCAGACCGCCTTTTAATTCAAAACAAAAAAGCCCTCCTCCGTTTTTCATTTGCTTCTTTGCGATGGCATATTGTGGATGAGATTTGAGGAAAGGATATTTCAGCCAGCTGATGGCCGGATGATTTTCCAATTGTTCTGCCAGATAATGGGCGTTGGAGGTATGTCGTTCCATGCGCACTTCCAGGGTTTCCAGACTCCGGCTGAGTACCCAGGCATTAAAGGGTGATAATGCCGGACCTGTACTCCGGCAGAATAAATAAATATCGTATATGAGTTCCTGGTTGCCCAATACGATTCCTCCCAAAACACGCCCCTGTCCATCAAGCCACTTTGTGGCAGAATGAAGAACCAGATCCGCACCAAATTGTGCAGGCAATTGTCCGATCGGAGTTGCAAAACAATTGTCAACACAAAATAAGAGTCCATGTTTTTTTGCCAGCACTCCCACAGCCTGCAAATCGATCAGGTCCAGGCCGGGATTGGTAGGCGTTTCCAAAAAAATCATTTTGGTATTTTTCTGGATTGCCGCCTCCCAGGCATTCAGGTCACCGGCAGGCACATAGGTGTATGTGATGCCATAATTCGGAAGAATTTTAGTTATTACTGAGTGGGTGCTGCCAAAAACAGCATTACAGGAAATCAAATGATCGCCGGATTTCAGAAAACTGAGGAAAGTGCCAAATATGGCGCTCATACCGGAAGCAGTGGCAAATCCTGACTCCATGCCCTCCAGCACACACATCCTGTCCGTAAACTCCTGCACAGTAGGATTTGAGAACCGGCTGTAAATATTATCATCCGTTTCATCAGCAAATGCTGCACGCATTTCTTCCGCATTGTCAAAACTGAAACTGCTCGTAAGAAAAATAGGAGAGGAATGTTCCATTTCATTGGACTGTTCTACGCGTGTGCGGATCATCCTGGACACCGGGTGTAAGGGCATATGTAATCTGTTTAGGATATGATTTTTGTTTCCCATTCAATTCTGCAACCGGCACCCATCAGCGTGGCGGCCACAGAACAATATTTTTCAATGGAAAGAGCGCAGGCTCTTTGTGCTTTCTCGGGCTCGATCGGGCCCTTCAATTCAAAAATAATTTTAATATACTTCCATTTGGTGGCTTCTTTCCCTTCTTCTCTTTCGCCGTCGATCGAAATACGGAAGCCTTCTACCGTTTGCTTTTGCTTTTTTAATATAGAAACGATATCAATTCCACTGCAGCTTCCAAGGCCCATTAACAGCATTTGCATGGGCCGGATGCCAAAATCATGACCTCCGCTTTCCGGACTTGAGTCCATTTTAACGGTATGACCACTGGCATCTTTTCCTTCAAATCCGTAATCGTTGCTAACCCGGACTACTTCAACATGGATCATAAAAAGATTTTTGCAAAGGTAATTCATGCATGTCCTTATTTTGCATCCATAAATTTTGAACAGGCAGCATGGAGGAATTTCACGGGTATCAGCCATTTCCGCTCGAAAACGGCCAGGTTTTACCGGATATCCGGATCGGTTATCACACATATGGCCACTTGAACGCAAAGGGTGATAATGTGGTCTGGGTTTGCCATGCACTGACCGCAAATTCAGACGTCATTCGCTGGTGGCCGGGAATGGTGGGTGAGCACCGCTACGTGGATCCGGAAAAGCATTTTATCGTTTGCGCCAATATCATCGGATCCTGTTATGGCAGTTCCGGACCGCTAACGGAAGATCCGGCTAGTGGCCAAAAGTACTATAGCAACTTTCCGGCGATCACGATCCGTGATATGGTAAAGGCGCATATTCTTTTACGTGAGCACCTGGGCGTTAAAAAAATTCATTTACTCATGGGCGGAAGTATGGGTGGTTACCAGGCACTGGAGTGGGCGATGATGGAACCCAGTATCATCCAGGATCTTTTTCTGATAGCCACATCTGCAGCAGAAAGCGCCTGGGGCATTGCCGTTCATACTACCCAGCGTTTATCAATAGAAGCGGATTCAACCTGGATGGACCATCATACGGACGCAGGTGTGAAGGGACTTCGCGCGGCCAGGGGGATCGGTATTCTCACGTACCGCAATTA
This sequence comes from uncultured Bacteroidota bacterium, assembly GCA_963759335.1. Taxonomy (GTDB): domain Bacteria; phylum Bacteroidota; class Bacteroidia; order Chitinophagales; family Chitinophagaceae; genus Puia. Next base: position 1,057,572 of record CAVWYU010000005.1, on the reverse strand, counting down.
TACGATCATGAAAGAAAAGCAATCTGATCCGGATATAAATAAACTTGACAACTACCGGGCTTCTTCCTACATCTCATATCAGGGGAATAAACTCTCCCGTCGTTTTAATGCCTATAGCTACTGGCTTCTTACCAAAGCGATGGATAGTCATAATATTGCGCGAAACCGCGGAGGCGACCTGAAAAAAGCGCTGGCTTCTATAACACACCGCACATTAATTGTCGGGATAACCAGCGACATTCTCTGTCCGCTCGCCGAGCAGGAATTTCTGGCAGACAATATGCCGAATAGTACACTGATCTGCATTGATTCTCTCTACGGCCATGATGGATTCATGGTGGAAACGGAAAAGATTGGTCACTGTTTAACGGAATGGATGGGAAAACAAGTATGAAAGAATGGAAGAATGGAAGTATGGAAGTTGAAAAAGACACTTCCATACTTCCATTCTTGCATACTTCCATACTAATTTAAGCTCAACCTTCCCTGATAATATTCCAGAATTTTCGTTCTGAAAATATAATTATAACGGGCAGCGCTGAGATTTGTATTGGCGCGGTCATAATTATTTTTGGCGATCACATAATCTACGGATGTGATCACACCGGCATTAAAGCGGATCTCCGCAGTACGGAAGGATTCGCCATAAGCGTGCACCTGGTCCTGATAGCCTTTATATTGTCCGTATGCAGAACGGAGATTCTGCCACGCCTGCTCTACCTGTTGCTGCAACTGATTACGGGAGGCGTTGGAAAGTACCTTTGCATTTTCATAGTTTAGTTTGGCAGTCTTCACATTATTTCTTGCTGAAAAATAATTTAAGATTGGAATATTAAGCTGAAAGCCGAAGTATTGAAACCGGTTATTCTTCACCTGATCACCAAAAGATGTTTTCTGCGTGGAAAAACCGGTTCCCAAAACATCATAATTGCTTCCACCAACATTCACATACTGACCTGTTGAGAATGGTACACCCGTGCCGGGAATATCTGTAGTTGCAATACTGGTAAAGTTTGAACTGAGACTGCCAAAAATCGAAAGACTGGGATAATATCTTCCCCTTGCCGCAGCAATACTTTTTTGGTATGACTGCACCCGGAGGTCGGTCGCTTTGATATTGGGAATGATTTGTAACGCAGTTTGAAAAATACTGTCTGATGATGAACGCAGGTCGCTGATGTCTGCATTCATTGTCACCATTTCATAAGTCGCATTTTTTTGATAAGGAACATTCAATACGCTAAACAGATTGATTTTTGAAACTTCCAGTGCGTTGACAGCGTTCACCAGAGTCACCATGTCGCTGGCATATTGTCCTTTCAGGTCATATAATGTAGCCGGGGGGATGGCGCCTTCCTGATTTTGGATTTCAAGCCGTGCCACCTGGGCGGAATCCACAGAAGCCTGACTGCGTGCGATATCCAGCGCTTCCTGGTTACTCAGCACTGTGAGATAATTGAGTATTACATTGAGTGTGATATTATCTTTTTGCTGCTGCAGATCCATTTTACTCGCGTCATAGTTCAACGAATTCTGTTTAATCGCGTTTTGATAGGAAAACCCGTTGAACAAAAGCAGATTCGCGTTCAGCGCATAGTTGCCGGCTCCGTTTTGTACATCCACATAGGAGTTATTCAGGTTGCTGATGCTTCTGCCATAATTGAACTGCTGCTGAATGATGCCGCTTACCTGAGGCAGAAGATTATCTTTAGACTGTTTGTATAAAACACCATTCTGATCCAGCTGGATCTGGCTTTGCTGAACCTGCAAATTATTCGTAATGGCAAGATCCACGCATTGTTTGATGGTCAGGTACTTTGTACTGTCCTGAGCATATCCGTTATATTGAAAAATAAAGGAGAATAATATAATCCAACTGCAATACCGCTTCATCATTTCAACTTTTAGTTTGTTTCCGTTTTTTCGATCCGGCCATCGAGCAGGTGAATAATCCGTTTTCCGTATGATGCATTTTTTTCTGAGTGGGTAACCTGAACGATGGTTACACCGTCTTGTTTATTCAGGGTAGTGAACAGTTCCATGATCTCTTCCCCCTGTTTTGAATTCAGATTACCCGTAGGTTCGTCCGCCAGAATCAGTTTAGGTTTCGCTACCAGTGCGCGGGCAATACCAACCAGTTGTTGCTGACCACCGGAAAGCTGGGTAGGGAATAAATCTTTTTTGCCGACCATCTGGAAACGGTCGAGGATATCGGCTACAATCGCTTTACGTTCGGACCCTTTAACGTCCTGGTATATCAGCGGCGTTTCAATATTTTCATATACCGTGAGTTCGTCGATCAGGTGATAGGCCTGGAATACGAACCCGATATGTGATTTATATAAATTGGACCTTTGTTTTTCCTTCAGTTTAAAAACCTCCGTATCGAGAAACTGATAGTCCCCTTCTGAAGCCGTGTCAAGCATGCCAATAATATTGAGCAGACTGGATTTGCCGGATCCGGAAGGACCCATAACGGAAACAAATTCACCTTCCCCGATCTCCAGGTTGATGTCTTTCAGAATGAAATTGCGGATATTGCCCTGATTCACCCACTTGGATATATGTGCTAATTTGATCATTTTGAGTTGTTCTGTTGTTTCTTGTTAATCATTAATCGTATTTGCTTTAAGCTTTGCGCTTTACGCTTATTATTCTGTTCTTAAACTCTTTACGGGATTTGAAATGGCTGCTTTGATAGCCTGGAAACTTACGGTTAGTAAGGCGATCAGGGTGGCCGCAACGGCAGCGATAACAAATATCCACCAGGATATCGGAATCCGGTAAGCAAAATCCTGCAACCATTTGTGCATGGCGATCCAGGCAATGGGTGATGCAATGATGATAGCAATACCAACCAGGGTCAAAAAGTCTCTGGATAACAGGTTAACAATATTCGGGATCGTAGCTCCCAATACTTTTCTGATTCCGATTTCCCGGGTTCTCTGCATGGTGCTGTAAGACGCAAGTCCCAGTAATCCCAGGCAGGATATGATAATGGCCAATATGGCAAAATTTAAAAACAACTTTCCGAATCTCTGTTCCGATTTATATTGCTCATCAAAGAATTCATCCAGAAAAAAATAACTGAATGGCCGCGCCGGTATCAACGCGTTCCATTTACTTTCAATCGCTGATATGGTGGAGGGTAAATTATTTCCTGAAACTTTCACAGAAACCAGTGAACAACCATTGGGTTCTATGCGCATGGACAGAGGTTTGATTTCTTCCTGCAAAGATTTGAAATGAAAATCTTTCATCACACCGATGATTTTTCCCTGTCTTCCCCACTGATTAAAATCCCTTCCGACAGCATCCTGCGCTGAACGATAATGAAAACTTTTTACGGCTGATTCATTCAGAATCATGGCCTGCGTTGTGTCCGTCATAAATTGACGGGAGAACATACGACCGGCAGCCATTTTTATATTGAATTGCTTGAGATAGTCGAAGTCTACAAAATACAGATCCAGGTTGGCAATCTGCATTTCTCCCTTTGCGTTCTGAATTTTTGAATAGGCCCCCATATTGCCGCCACCGGGCACGCTGGATGACATCGAAACCGATTTCACATTTGGTAATCCTTCCACAGCATGCATAAATGCATCCCTTGCCGGATCTCCGTTGGAATTGATAACCATCATCTGATCCTTGGAAAATCCAAGATCCTGGCTGCGCATAAAATTCATCTGCAGATAAACAACAATAGTAGAAATTATCAGCGCTATAGAAATGGTAAATTGGGAAATGACCAGTCCCTTTCTGAGTAAAATGCCTTTGGTGCCTGTAGAAAATCTGCCTTTGAGAACGGTGACGGGCTTAAAAGAGGACAATACCAGCGCCGGATAAGTTCCGGCCAGCAGACCGATGCTGATGCTGGCGAGCAAAAGCAAACCGATAAATTGCCAGTCATCAAAAATTCCTGTGCTAAGGGTTTTGCCGGCAAGCTGGTTGAATGAAGTACGTAACAGGGCCGCGGTCGCCACCGTGAGGATAAAAGCAATGAGGCAAATCATAACGGATTCGCCGATAAACTGCGCTGTAAGTTGTTGCCTGCCTGCTCCAACCACTTTGCGAATGCCCACTTCCTTTGCTCTTTCCGCGGAGCGGGCAGTCGTCAGGTTTATAAAATTAAAACAGGCGATCATCAGAATAAAAACTGCCACGATAGAAAATATGTAAACATTTTTTATGCTCCCGGAATTGCTGTCGTTTCGGGTTGAATGCAAATAGGCTTCAGGAAATTTTTCCAGCATTAATGTCGGATACATATTCAGATCCTTCATTTCCTTGCTATTCATTTTTTCCAGGAAGGCCGGGAGCTGTTTCTCAAAGGCTGCTGCATTCGTGCCGGGCTTTAGCAGTACATATGTTCTGTTCCCGTAGTTTCCCCATTGATCATCCAAACCCGGATTCAATTTTCGGGTCAGGGTATTCATAGATACGAGCATATCCGCCCGGATCATGGAGTTCTCAGGAATATCCTTCATTACGCCGGTCACTTTGGCCGTAAATCCGTCACCGGTCAGCAATACGGTTTGTCCGATCGGATCCGTGTTTCCAAAATATTTTTTTACCGCAGATTCTGAAAAAACAACATTCAGCGGTTCGTTCAGAGCTGTATGGGGATTGCCTTTGATCAGTTTGAAATCAAATACCTGGAAAAATGAAGAATCGGCCCAGAGAGATTTCTTTTCCTGGAATTTGACATTACCTTTTCTCACCAGCAGCTCGTCGTCGGTGGTTCGTACCGTTGCCTCAACCTGCGGAAAACCGCCCATGAGATGAGGCCCGACAGCCCACGAAGGTCCGCCGGGTTTCATCGTTTCCGTAGGTGTTTTTATATCGCATATGATACGATAGATGCGGTCACCTTTGCTGTGGAATTTATCATAGCTTAATTCAAATCGCACATATAGAAATATCAGAAAGCATGCAGTCATACCAACCGTTAATCCCAGGATATTAATCAGGGAAAAAACGCGGTGGCGCCAGAGATTTCTAAAGGCTATTTTGAAATAATTCTTAAGCATTTTATTTAGTTGGCGGTTGGCAGTTGGCGGTTGACGGCAACCGTTGACCGTTAACTGTTGAACGCAATCAAAAGTTTTAGCTTTGGGCTTTACGCTTTAGGCTTTACGCTTACACCAGGATATTTTCCGTAACCGTCTGTCCATCCAGCATCCGGATGATCCGGTGACTGTAACGTGCATCATGTTCAGAGTGCGTTACCATGATAATGGTCGTTCCCTGTTCGTTGAGGTCCGTCAGGAGTTCCATCACTTCATTACCATTGGAAGAATCCAGGTTTCCTGTAGGTTCATCCGCGAGAATCAGTTTGGGTTTATTGACAACGGCACGCGCCACGGCAACCCTTTGTTGCTGACCGCCTGATAATTGTTGCGGGTAGTGATTGCGTCGATGCATGATCTGCATTTTGTCCAGCATTTCTTCCACACGTTTTTTTCTTTCATCACCTTTTACACCCAGGTAGATCAGGGGAAGTTCCACATTTTCGAAAACTGTAAGTTCATCGATCAGGTTAAAACTCTGGAACACGAAGCCGATATTCCTTTTTCTCAGGTCGGCCCTTTTGCGTTCATTAAATCCGGCTACTTCGATGCCATTAAACAGGAAGCTTCCGCTATCCGGATCGTCGAGCAGGCCAAGGATATTCAAGAGGGTTGACTTGCCGCAGCCTGAAGGTCCCATGACGGCTACAAATTCTCCTTCTTTCACTGCGAAAGAAAGTTTGTTCAGCGCGATGGTTTCTACTTCTTCTGTTCTGTAGACCTTTTCCAGATCGTGAATCTTTATCATTGCTTTTATTTTATACTGTGAATGAGGGTTATTTTTTTAAAATGAGTTCCTGCATGGTTCCATAATTTTCATAACTGCTGGTCACGACTTTATCACCCGGATTCAGTCCGGATAAAACTTCATAGAATTCCGGATTCTGATTTCCCAGCTGAATATCTACCCGGTAAGCCTTAGATCCGTCTTCGGCGACTTTGAATATCCAGTTCCCGCCGGTCTGCTGGTAGAAGCCACCCCTTGGAACCAGGATCGCCTGTTTTTCTTCACTCAAAGCCAGCAGTATCTGCAGTGTTTGACCCCTGCGTATTCCTTTAGGCACAGGTCCAACAAAAGACATGTCCACCTGGAAATGCCCGGCGGTAACCTGCGTATATACTTTAAAAATCTTGAGATCATAGTTGCTGTCGGCAAAAGTGAATTTGCCTTTTAAGCCGGAATAGATTCGGGATATATAGTGTTCGTCTACATCAACTCTCACTTTAAAACCGGTCAATACATCTATTTGTCCCAGCCGCGTTCCCGCTATCTTGGATTGCCCTACTTCGGCATCCAGGGAAGTCAACTGTCCGTCCACAGGAGAACGTACGATTAGGTCGCCCACTTTTTTATTAAGAATAGCCAGTGTTTTTTTTGCTCCCTCGAAAGATTGTTTATCCTGGTTGGCTTGTTGACTCACTGAAAGGGAATCCTGTTTTAAGATCTCCTGGGTAAGTTGTTTCTTTTGCAGGTAATAGTTGAAATTATTTTCAGATTGTTTATACTCCTGCAAGCCGATTGCTTTCTGGGCATACAGCTTTTTGTCCAGCGTATATATTCTTTCTGCTTCCCTGTAAAAACTTTCAACATCTGCCAGGCTGGTCAGTTTGTTGACCGTATTTTGCTGAGCAGTTACGCTGGAAAGGCGCATGTTTGAAAGCAGGGTATACACCGAAGTCTGCTGGTTAGCGAGACTGAGTTCGAGATCTGTATTGGAAAGGCGAAGAATTGGTTCATTCTTTTTCATAATGGTACCGTCCTCCACATATTTTTCTTCCACGCGACCACCTTCGATTGCATCCAGGTAGATACTATTGATCGGAAGCACAACGCCGTTCACCGGGATGGTTTCCTGGAAAGGACCTTTACTTACGGTGGCGATGGTGATCCGGTCCAGATCCACATTCAACCGGCTCTTGCCCGAGGTAAAATAGTAACTGCCGAAAGCAAGCAATACCAGGGCGGTAATCCCTCCGATGGTCAGTAATCTTTTAGTGGACCATTTTTTCTTCTTTATAACCCTGTCTACCATAACAAAAAATGTTTTTTATAAAAGCACCCGGTATAAAGATACCCGGTGGTATAATCATAGCTGAAACTTAGAAAATACGGATAGGGTAAATGCAACCACGTGCCAGAACCTAACCAACGTGATTTACAACTATTTATAAAAGAGACCTGACCGGCTACGGTCGTTTCCGATACAGGAACTGTACGCTTTCGATACAGGCATTTCGGAGTCGATTTCCTTTAAAAAATTAATTGTCATCATCTTATACATAGAGTAAACTTGTGGCACTGTTTTGTTGCACCTTCGTAAGAATATATTTATCAGCATGGTTTTAAAAAATGCCCGAATCCTGGTTATAGATGATGATGTTGACATTCTCACCGCGGTACGTCTGTTACTGAAAACGGAAGCTGCAGAAGTTTTGACGGAGAAAAATCCGGAAAACATCCGTTCTATTCTGTATAAAAATCATTTTGACCTGATCCTGCTGGATATGAATTTTAACAGTGCCATCAATACCGGCAATGAAGGCCTGTATTGGTTACGCAAGATAAGGGAATGGGATGCAGCAGCATCGGTCATTATGATTACCGCCTATGGCGATATCGATCTGGCTGTACGCTCGCTGAAGGAGGGCGCAGCAGATTTTGTGGTGAAACCCTGGCATAATGAAAAACTGACGACCACCATACGTGAATCACTCCAGAAAAAGGATGGTACTGCCGCAATGAAATCACCTGAAACGCCTGCCGGTCAGGGACAGGCACCTTTTATTGGTCATTCTTCTCCGATGAAAGAGATCCTTGTCAAGGTTGAAAAAATTGCACCGACAGACGCGAATATCCTGATCCTGGGCGAAAACGGAACCGGTAAAGATCTGATGGCCCGGATGATTCATGAAAAATCCGGCAGGGCATCCAAGCAATTTGTCAAAGTGGATGTTGGCGCCCTGACCGAAACTTTGTTTGAAAGTGAATTGTTCGGTCATAAGAAAGGAGCGTTTACGGATGCCCGTGATGATCGTACCGGACGTTTTGAAATGGCTTCCGGCGGTACTTTGTTTCTGGATGAAATCGGGAATATCACCTTGCAGCAGCAGGCCAAACTCTTATCTGTTATACAAAACCGTCAGGTATCCCGGCTGGGATCCAATCTGCTGGTACCGGTAGATATCCGCCTGATCTGCGCTACCAACCTGCCGATTTCTGAACTGGCCAATGAATCAAGGTTCAGGAAAGATCTTATTTACCGTATCAATACGGTTGAAATCGTGATGCCACCGCTCAGAAAGCGCCCCGACGATATTCCACCGCTGGCAAGGGAATTTGCCCATATGTATGCCGGTAAGTATCTGAAACGTTCACTCGAACTGGATGACAAAGCCATTGAGAAATTACGCAGCTATCATTTTCCGGGGAATGTGCGCGAACTGCAATACAGTATCGAAAGAGCCGTGATCATGAGTGAGGGCGACGAGATCCGGGCAGACGATATCATTTTTTCTCCGCTGGAATCCGTTAAAGAAAAAACGGATGCCGAAGACAAGGATTTCACCCTGAGTACGATCGAGAAAAACACCATACTGAAAGTAATTGAAAAACACCAGGGCAATATATCACGCGCCGCACGTGAGCTGGGACTTACCCGCACGGCCCTTTATCGTCGCCTTAGTAAATATGATATTTAAAAAGCGGAAAGCGTAAGGCGTAAAGCGTAAAGCTACTGCCAACCGCCAACCGCCAACTGCCAACTATGTTTAAACGTTTCGAGCTTCGCATAATCATCCGCGTTATATTCCTTTTCGCCGTGCTCTGCCTGGCGGCGGTGACCGTGATCCAGGCACAATTTATCTATCTGATTATTCTGATACCGGTAGTGGCCTGGCAATTGTCGGACTTTTACCGGTTTTTTCATAAAACGCAAAGTGAGCTGGAGCAATTCGTGGAATCCATTCACTACCGCGACTTTTCCCGTCATTTCGATGTGCGGCACGCCCCTGATGAATTGAAAAATATGCGTAAGGGGTTTAATGATATCAACAGCACGTTTAAAGTAATCAGCCGGGAAAAAGAAACCCAATATCTCTATCTCCAGAAAATTCTGGAACTGGTGGAAACCGGAATTTTATCCTATGAAGTGGAGAGCGGTGAAGTGGTCTGGATGAACGACTCCTTGAAAAAGATCCTGGGGATGCCTTACCTGAAATCCCTGCAGTCGCTCGAAAAAAGGGATGTCTTTCTTTTCCGGGAGATCCAGCAACTGCAGCCCGGGGCCGGAAAAATTATTTCTATTTCGAGAGACAATGGCATCGTGAAAGTGCTGGCATCTGCCACGGCTTTCCAGACGGATAATAAGACCTACAAGCTGGCAGCTTTTCAGAATGTAAATGAAGCACTGGATGAAGCGGAAGCAAAGGCATGGCAGAAATTACTCAGCGTAATGACGCATGAGATCATGAATTCCGTGGCGCCGATTTCTTCGCTGGCAGACACCATGCTGGACCGTTTACAAAAAGCTACGGAATTTATGCGCGAACAACCCGCCGCCGTGGAAGATCTTGAGCTGGGTATAGAAACCATCCGTCGCAGGAGTGAAGGGCTGTTGAAATTCACCGAGACGTACCGGAATCTGAATAAGATCGTGGCTCCGACTTTATCAAAAGTGTATATCCGGAATTTGTTTGAAAATCTGCATCAGCTGATGCAACCGACCCTTCAGCAGAAAAATGTGGAACTGGACATCATTTTGCAAAATCCCGACCTTTCTTATGAACTGGATGCTACACTGATCGAACAGGTGCTGATTAATTTACTGGTGAATGCCATTGAAGCTGTAAAAGATAAGCCGAGTCCCAAAATTCACCTTTCAGCTTTTTCGGCTGCCGGAAGCAGTAAAATTAATATCAAAGTAGCCGATAACGGTTGTGGTATCCCGGCATCCCTGATGGACCGTATTTTCATACCGTTCTTTACAACCCGCAAAAACGGAAGCGGAATCGGTCTCAGCCTCTGCCAGCAGATACTTCTCCTGCATAAAGGCAGCATCCAGGTGCAGTCGGTTGTAAATGAGGGATCGGCGTTTACGTTACATTTGTAAAAATGCCTAAAGCCTAAAGCCCAAGGCCTAAAACAAATCCGCCAACTGCCAACCGCCAACTGCCAACCAATGAAAATAGGAATCACCGACTGCGGCAAATTTGAAAATTATCGCCGCTGGATAACCATGGAGCCGGGCGTTGAAGTCGTAAAACTCAGTTTTCACGATCAAAATGCCGCTGACGCTGAATCCTGTGATGGAATATTATTCAGCGGGGGAGAAGATGTTCATCCGGAGCTGTACGGCAAACCGGAATTCGTTGAGGAGTTCGGATTAAAGGAAATCATTCCTGCCCGCGATCAGTTTGAATATGAGGTGATTGAAAGAGCACTGGAAAGCAAAAAGCCGGTCCTGGGCATTTGCCGCGGTTTGCAAATCATAAATGTTTACCTGGGTGGAACCCTGTTACCGGACATACCCACTTTATCTCAGTCAACCGCACATGGGAAAATTTCCGGACAGGATCAGATTCATGATATCCGGGTGGAAAATTTGTCCATACTGCATGATATTACCGGACAAGAATCGGGACCAGTAAACTCGGCCCACCATCAAAGTGTGGACAAACCGGCCGGCGTCTTAAAGATTTCTGCATTTAGCGCGCCCTCTATAGTCGAAGCCATGGAATGGGAAAATCCTTCAGATAAATCCTGGTTACTGCTGGTACAATGGCATCCGGAGCGTATGCAGGATCTTTCTTCTCCCTTTTCCGGGAAGGTAAAACGGGCATTTCTGGAAGCTGTTAAAACAGTCTGATGTTCAATGTATATAAGCCGGCAGGATCAAAAAGGGTAGTAGAAAACCCTTAATCCCGGCAACGCTCCCGGTGAGTATTGCGTTTAATCATATCAGTGGGGAGGCTGGCAAACAAATTGCTGTTAAAAAATAGACAGGAAAATGTATATAAAAAGTTAATCCTGTCGATTATTATTCAGTTGAGTATCTTATTTTTGTTCCATATCCTGTTTAATACCGCATTTCTCAAAATCCCATCCATTTAAAGGCCCGTTCGTACACCTCCGGAAACAGTCCCATATCTGTTGCATGCCTGTTATAAAAAATATTCCAGAACTGAATTCTGTGCTTACAGACGAACAGATTAATTAATGATTATGAAAAAATTTTACGCTCAAATTTTTATTGCGGTTTTACTGCTAACCGGATTTTATTCGCAGGCACAGGTCTACAATTCGATAACTACAAATCCGAGTGGATATACTTTTGACGATCCGCGTTTCTGGCAGGGACAGTTAAGGCCGCCGAATCCATGTACAGGATGTGGGATCAATGTTTTCGCGCCTACGACTATACCGAGTACGATTTCGAACAAACCTTCTACAGCACAGCCAACAGCTACGAATGTGTTTACTACACAAACACCTCCGCCTCTGGCTGCGTCTGATGGTCCAACTCGTACGCTTACGGTAGGGATGAGATTTACAGCTTCAGTTCCGGGTCAGATTACAGGAGTAAGGTTTTGGCAGAATGCATTGATGTCATGGTAGTCATGACTGTGGCTTTGTATGCTGATGGTGGCGGTGCGCCACTTGCAACAGGCACTGTTAATGATCCGATCGTTACTACTTCCAGCTTGGAGAACAGTCACTTTCACTACCCCTTTTACGATCACTCCCGGTGTGACTTATGTAGTGGCTACTTTTATGGCAAACACATATTATGTGTTTTCAACAGGCGATTTTCGCTGCGCCATTGTCAATGGAGTATTAACTGGTTTACAGGATAATCCGCTTACTAGATCCAAATGCAGTTTATAGTTACGGCCCGGCACTTCAGTTCCCAACTTCATTTTATACACCCGGAACAAACTATTGGGTGGATCCGATTTTTGCCGCGACACCTTATAGTCGCTAATAACGTAGTGTTTAATGGCAGCATCCTTAAAGTATTCAGCAATACTGATATGAATATCAATACACTTGTACATCTGAATGGCAGTAAACTTCAATTGGGTATAGATGCCGTTCTTCAACGCAAAACCTGTTTGTGAATGATCAGGTTGTATTAGACGAAGCTTCTTCGGTTGTACTTGCAAATGCCACGACTGTCATTGATGTGAACAACAATGCCCCTGGCAATCCGCTTGGAAGGTACAATAACTCGTAGGGCCGTTTCCTGTAAGCAGCCGGTATTTACACAGTTCGTTCGACTACTCCTCCTGCAGGAGCAGTGGATGCTACTCTAATGGTATGCATCTAATACAAATTATAGTGGCATCGTTACTGTCAATCCATACTCATTTAATTGTGTGTTTACTTGCGGTGCCGGACTTGTAACCGGTCCTGTTTCTACTCAATATAGTGTTGTAGGTCCGAATGATTTTTTTGGATTTGGACAATCGGCAACACTTCCCGTTGTGCTGGCTCAATTCATAGCGTCTAAAGGCACGAATGGTTCTGTTAAGTTGAGCTGGACAACTTCACAGGAAGTAAATGCCGGCTACTTTGATGTTGAAAGAAGTGGTGATCAATCCGGCTGGACAAAAATCGGTTCGATAAAAGCCAAGGGCAATTCCTCTATAGCTACAGACTATTCTTTATTTGATAATTTACCACTGGACGGAACCGGTTATTATCGTCTCAAAATGGTTGATCTCGACGGTAAATATGTCTATAGCAAAACAGTGTCTGTTTCTGCAGATAAGAATGATGTTCCGCTTGTGATCTACAATAATCCGTTTACCGATCTGATTCGTCTGAAGGTAAATGTGAGCAGGGCACAGAATTTAACCATGACGGTATCTGATATGCTCGGTAAAACATATATCCGGAAGTCCATCCAGGCGCAGGCAGGAGATAATTTAGTAAACCTGCAGCCTTCAGTGATCGGCGGAAGCGGAATGTATATCCTGCGTATCACGGGTGACAGCTATAATCAAACAGCGAAGATCGAAAAGCAATAAGATAATCTGATAATCACTTCATGCATGCCACTGTCCGGAGGAATCTCTGACAGTGGCATCGCTTTTATAAATCCCGTTTCGAATGAAAAATTCTCCGCACGCTTTTATTTTTGATTTGAATGGGACGATGATCAATGATATGGAATTTCATATCCACGCCTGGACGCATATTCTCAATGAAGAACTGAAGGCCGGTATGACATATGACCAGATTAAAAGTCAGATGTATGGTAAGAACTCGGAATTGTTTATCCGGGTTTTCGGAGATGGGAAAATGACAAAGGATGAAATGGAATACTGGTCAATGGAAAAGGAAAAGAAATATCAGCAGGCTTATCGACCACACCTCCGGCTGATCGACGGACTGGACGAATTTCTGAAAAGGGCCTATGAGGCAAAGATTCCCATGGCTATCGGATCAGCGGCCATACCGTTTAATATTGATTTCGTATTAGATCAGCTGGATATAAGAAAATATTTTAGCGCCATAGTAAGTGCTGAAGATGTGGAGATCAGCAAACCAAACCCGGAAACTTTTTTGAAAGCAGCCCGTTTACTAAATACATTTCCTGCTGATTGCCTGGTTTTTGAGGACGCACCAAAAGGCGTGGAAGCGGCCAGGAATGCGGGCATTCCCTGTGTGGTACTGACGACATTGCATGAGCGAAATGAATTTCCTCTTACAGATCATGTGGTTGCCTTCATAAAAGACTATAATGATCATTACATTCTGAGCTTAACGCGTAAAGCGTAAAGCGTAAAGCCAGGGCTTCCCGCGTCCCGCCTTATGCCCCGGGGCTGAAAAGAGTACTAATACCCGGCCCGGGAGTTCTTTTCCGGAAAAATACTCCCAAATCAGGAAGGATAAATACGAGTGCCAAAATACAAAATACTCATTTTCAAGTACATAGACCTTGGTATAGGGATTGAATTATCAGATCAAACTTTGTAACATGATACAGGATATGTCAATTTCGGTTCTTCGGGAAAAAATTAAGGAGTTGGAAAATGCTTTATTTATGTCTGAGTCTAATGCATTGGTTAGTCTGCCAACGCATATTGTTCGCGTTTCGGAAGTGGATGAAGAGGGGAATATCTGGTTTATTATTCCAAAACCTACACAGGTAGTTGAATCATTCTCTAAAGAGATGCCGGCTAAACTGGATTTCTTTAAAAAAGGTTCTTCATTCTTTCTGAAAATATCCGGAATCGCTTCCATTGTATGGACAGCGAAGGAAATGAAGGACGCAAATCTTTCAAAAGAATTTGTTAGTTCTTTAAAGCAGGGAAATGTAGCTGTAAAAGTAAAAGTTGAATTATCAGAACATATTGAGAAAGCACCTAAGCAGACTTCGAATCCATTAGTGAATGTCGGAACACAGGTGTATAACTGGTTATTGAATCCCCTTTTTAATGCTTAAAGCGTAATGCGCAAAGCATAAAGCACAAGCACCCCCTACCCCTGAATACAGGTCAGCTGATAGTTCTTATCGCTGGCCTTTTTTTATTCTTCCTGCGAATTCTGTGATCATTCTCTTCGCTAAATCCGGTTTTCCTTTCGTGGTTGGATCCGGCTCAAGGATTTTTATTTTTGATATAAAGTCTTCCGTAAAACTGTTTTGAAATCGGAATTTCGGTTTCGAAATTTCTAATCCAGAGAAGACTTTCTTTAGAAATTTTACTGATTTCTTTAATAGACACCGCATAAAGCCGATTTACCCTGGGCGAATTTTTCTGCAGGCAATGGCTTAACTGCTGCATCCATGGTATGTACGAACCAGAAAATTTCCCTCATCCGTAAAAAATTTACATAGTTATCTGCAGCTTCCAATACCATAATATGATCGAAGTGTAATTTTTTCAGTGCGCGGTTTTGCTGAAAAAAATGCAATCTTCAAACATGAAGTTGTTGTTTTAATGCTGTTAGATCTGTACTAATTTAGTCATTTGATTCTCAGGACAGTTTGAGTTTTCAGCCATTGTTTATACTACGAAATTCAGGTTTATTGTCCAACGATCAACGCCCGATCCAACGCTCATCCTTCTGTAAAGCCTGCATTTTAGCGGAGCCCCGGCGGAGGATCACCGAAGGTTGGCTATTATTTGCAACAGCGATAGCCGGCAAAAAATAAATATTCACCCCACCTTTTCCGAACACCCGCCCCACCTTTTCCGAACACCCGCCTCATTTTTAAAAAAGAGGCTTTTTCAGTATTTACTTTTACATTGCTCATCTATGTGAGGAAGCTCCTACATAAGCGGACCGGGAGTTGAGGCCCGGAAAACTTTCTTCCAAAACATGGATGAGTAATTAAACTTTATTTATTAAAATTAGAAAATCCATGTTTTATGTCAAAAGTAAATGAGAATTTGCTCGTCAGAGGTGCAAGAGGAAATGTTGGGAAGCAATTTGTTTACCGGAAGCGTGGCGATGATACAATCCTTGCACGTATGCCGACGGTAAATAAAGACGCGGTACCTACAGACAAACAAACGCAAACAAGAGATCTGTTCTCCGATGCAACAAACTACGCCAGTGGTGTGATTGCCTCCCCGGATCTTAAAAAGGAGTATGAGAAAAAACTTACTCCGGGCAAAACCGCGTATAATTTGGCTGTGCGGGACTTCCTGAAACCTCCAGTTGTGAAAAAAATCGATGTGTCAAATTACAAAGGAACTGTTGGCTCGGTCATCGTCATCAACGCGAAGGACGATTTCCGGGTGGCTCTGGTTAAAGTCAGCATTCATTCTTCAACCGGCGTTCTGGTGGAAGAAGGAAATGCAATACTTGATCCGATCAGGCGGAGACTTTGGAATTATACAGTGACGCAAAATAACGCGACTCCAGCGGGTTCCGTTATCAGCGCGACTGCAACAGATCTTCCCGGTAATTCCGGTTTGCTGGAAATTACAGTGTAAGATTGTTGTAAAGTATCGATGATTGAAGGTCGTTTCCTGATATATGGCCATATATCGGAAACGACCTTTTTAATATTTATACGAACGAAGACCCCTCATGCTTTACGGGGAAGTTGCATGAGTTTGCTATGAAGCAAAATCTATTTGCTTTTTCGTGAATCGATTCGATTTTTTCAATCATCCACTCTTCTTTTACTTTCACATGCGGATGAAGAATAACTTCAGAAAATTTTCCATTTCCATCGTCGTACTCTGTCATTTTGCCCACGGCAGCATCTGTATATTCTAAAACAATAACGGAATTTTCAGAACAGAAATGCAGGAACCAAAGCATATGGCATGAAGAAAGAGAAGCCAAAAACATTTCTTCCGGATTGTATTTTGTTTTATCGCCGCGGAAAGAAGGATCAGAACTCGCTTCAATGATTTGTTTTCCTTCAGCGGAAATCCGGTGGGATCTTTCGTATCCTCGATAAGTTTCGGTTCCCCTGCCCGTATTGCCGGTCCATGTGAGATTGATATGATAAGAGTGTTCTTTCATTGGTTGGCAGTTGGCGGTTGGCAGTTGGCGGTGCGTTCGGCGTTCGGCATTAGGCGTTGGGCGTTACGCGTTCGGCGTTAAACGTATAATCCCACCACCAATCACATCATCGCCTTCATAAAAAACGGCGCTTTGCCCGGGCGTGATACTTTTCACTGGTTCGTAAAAATGTACACGAACCTGGTTTCCTTCACTATAAATATTACTCAGGCTTCCTTTATCCTTGTAACGGATTTTTGTGATGGCTTCCATTCCGTCCGGCACAACATCGTATTTCTGCATATTCAATCCGGTTACTATCATATTTTGACCTGCCAGGTCTTTTTCCTCCCCCAGCACAACCGTATTATTTTCCGGATGAATGGCTGTTACGTAAACGGGCTTGCCGAAAGTAATATCCAGACCCTTTCGCTGGCCGATGGTATAAAACGGATATCCGCGGTGTTTTCCTATGATATTTCCTTCTGTATCCACGAAACTTCCCCCCTCCACGCTCGATTCGAGAGCGGGATTTTTCTTCTTCAGGAACCCGCGGTAATCATTGTCGGGCACAAAACAGATTTCATAACTCTCACTCTTATTGGCGAGTTCCGTATATCCATAATCCAGGGCCATCTGCCTGATTTCGGGCTTTCTGTATTTGCCCAGCGGAAGCATTGTACGGCTTAACAGGTCCTGCTGCAAACCCCAGAGCACATAACTCTGATCTTTCAGTTCATCGACTCCCTTACTTAGAAAATAACGGCCGTTATCATGCTGGTGGACAAAGGCATAATGACCCGTCGCAATGAATTCGCAATCCAGGGCATCTGCTCTTTTAAGGAGTGCCCGCCATTTTATATGGGTATTACACATCACGCAGGGATTCGGTGTACGCCCCGCCAGATATTCATCTACGAAATTGTCAATGACCGCCGTTCCGAATTCATCCCGGATATCCAGTACAAAATGTGGAAAACCATGCTGTACAGCGGCCATTCTGGCGTCATTGAAGCTGTCCAGGTTGCAGCAGCCAGTCTCTTTTTTTGTGGTCCCGGTGCTCGCATAGTCCCAGGTTTTCATGGTAATGCCGATCACTTCATATCCCTGGTCGTTCAGCATCAGGGCGGTAATGGTACTGTCAATACCCCCGCTCATAGCTACCAGCACTTTTCCGTTTCTGCTCATAACCGCAAAGATACTTATTCCCGGAAAATAGTATTTTATCGGGCTTTCAAATCCTGTAAATTGCCTTATAAACAATTTTAAGTACGCAGCTAAATTTTAAGTTATGATCAAAATGCAAGTCATCGGAAATCTTGGAAAAGATTGTATAACCAATCTTGTGAACGGAAAAAATGTAATCAATTTTAACGTTGCACACACGGAGAAATTCCGGGATGCCAAGGGTGAACAGAAAGAGAAAACGTTGTGGGTGGACTGTGCTTACTGGACCGATAGAACAGCAATCGCTCCTTATCTGAAAAAAGGAACACAGGTTTATGTGGAAGGAACGCCTGATCTGCGCACATATCAGAAAACAGATGGCACACAGGGTGCTGCCATCACGCTGAGGGTTTTATCAGTACAATTACTTGGAAGCCGAAATAACAGTGATTCAGGCGGAAACGAAAGTTACGGTTCCGGTTCATCCGGCAGCCTGGCAGGTGTTCCGGCATCCGGAGATATGACTGCTCCTGTGGACGACCTCCCTTTCTAAGCATCCCGGTAAAAAAAATGTCCCGTCAAAAGCGGGACATTTTTTATTTAACTTATCTTCCTTCCTCATATTAAAATCACCATATGAAAAGATCTTCTTCACGTCGTCATTTTATACAACAGATGAGTGGAACGGCCCTGGCACTGGCTGCTGCCAATTCTGTACTGGCTCATGCAGACAGCTGGCAGAACCAGGTGGATGGTTATACCAGAAAAATCGGACCCAACGATAAAATCCGCCTCGGTACGATTGGCATAGGGATACAGGGGCATAACGATACCGATGCGGCGTTGAAAATTCCGGGCGTTGAGCTGGTGGCAGTGGCTGATCTGTATACCGGAAGACTGCTCGGAGCAAAAGAAAAGTATGGTGCGAATATTCAAACCTCTCAGAACTATCAGGATTTATTATCCAGGAAAGATATTGATGCGGTCATTATAGCAACGGCCGATTTATGGCATGCCCGTATTGCGATCGATGCATTAAAAGCCGGCAAAGCAGTGTACTGCGAAAAACCAATGGTTCACAAGATCAGTGAAGGGCTGGATGTCATAGATGCGTGGAAGAAAAGTAAAAAAACCATGGAGATCGGCAGCCAGCGCGTGAGCAGTCTGGCTGTTGAAAAAGCACGGCAGGCGATAAAAAGTGGCGCGATCGGACAACTGTCTATGGTAGTTGCAAATTTCGACAGACAAAGCGCACTGGGTGCCTGGGAATATACGATGCCAAACGATGCATCAGCGACAACGGTTGACTGGAAACGATATATCGCCGGCATGAAGGATGAACCCTATGACCCGAAAAAGTTTTTCTGGTGGAGAAATTATAAAGCATTTGGTACCGGTGTTGCGGGTGATCTTTTCGTGCACCTGATTTCAGGAATCAATGTGATCATGGATTCAAAAGGTCCGGAGAAAATTTACGCATCCGGACAAACATGTTACTGGAAAGACGGACGTGATGTGCCGGATGTGATGGCAGGTGTGATGCAATATCCTAAAACCGCGGAACATCCCGAATTCCAGGTGATGCTGCGCGTAGACTTCATCAGCGGTAACAATGAATCCGGCGGAACGCAGTTTATTGGTTCTGAAGGTGTGCTTACTCTGGAAGGAAACGGATATACCATTCGTCATCATAAAATGTCCAAGGCTCCGGGTATTGGTGGCTGGGATGCATTGGCTACCTATCCGAAAAAAATGCAGGAAGAATTGCTGAAAGCATATAATGAAAAATGGTCCGCGGCGGATCAGAAAGATATTTCAGAACCCGATACCATTTTCAGAGAACCGGAAGGTAGTGATGAACACGTAATGCATTTCGGACATTTTTTTGATGGAGTAAGAAACGGCACACCGGTAATTGAAGATCCCGAATTTGGTTTCCGCGCCTGTGCACCCTGCCTTGCCGCCAATGACAGTTATTTTGAAAATAAGATCATCCATTGGGACCCGGTAAACATGAAGCTGGTCTCCAGATTATAATGATGCATGGAAAAAATATATGATTATGATCAGCTCTGGCTTTTTACAAAAAATGTTTTTATCAATATTGGTTGCAGTGAAGAACACGCTGCACTGGCTGCAACCGGTTTATTAAGAGCTGATCTGAGAGGAATCGATTCTCATGGCATTGCGCGTCTTACGGGTTATATCCGGTTGTGGGAAGCCAAAAGGGCAAATGCAAGACCTGATATCCGGATCGTTCATGAAACGCCTTCCACAGGCGTGGTAGACGGAGACAGCGGGCTGGGATTGGTCGTCGCACCTTTTGCGATGGATCTCGCGATCAGCAAAGCTGAAAATATCGGCAGCGGCTGGATCGCCGTCAGAAATTCCAACCATTTTGGTATTGCAGCGCAACATGCCATGAAAGCGCTGGAAAAAGATATGATCGGGATCGTTATGACAAATGCCAGCGCACTGGTAGCCCCCACATTTTCCATAGAGCGTCTGCTGGGCACCAACCCGATTTGTGTTGCCATTCCCGCCGGAGCAGAGTTTCCCTTCGTAGCGGATCTCGCAACGACCACTGCGGCCAACGGAAAACTGGAAATCCTTCAAAGAAAAAACCAGCAGGCACCTGCCGGGTGGATACAGGATAGAGATGGAAATATATCTACCAATCCCCATGAATTAAAAGATGGTGGTGCCTTACTGCCCCTGGGTGGTGACCGGGAACATGGAAGTCATAAAGGATATGCGCTGGGCGCCATCGTCGATATTTTTTCAGGTGTCCTGAGTGGTGCGAATTACGGTCCCTGGGTACCACCATTTCCGGCTTTTATACCTGTACCTGATAATATGCCGGGAAAAGGAATCGGGCATTTCTTCGGTGCCATGCGGATTGATGCTTTTCGTACGGCAGATGAATTTAAAAAAGACATGGATCAATGGTTGAAAAGATTCAG
Organism: uncultured Bacteroidota bacterium; assembly: GCA_963759335.1. Taxonomy (GTDB): domain Bacteria; phylum Bacteroidota; class Bacteroidia; order Chitinophagales; family Chitinophagaceae; genus Puia. The sequence goes on along the minus strand of CAVWYU010000005.1, from coordinate 1,036,903 downwards.
AGGCGCGAAGCCTGCAAAAGAATTTGAGCAGGTATTGGTGCCCGGTGATCCGGAAAGAATCATGGAAACCGATCGCAGGAAAAATGGCATACCACTCATGCATGCTGTTGTTGAGGACCTTCAATATTTAGCTGAACGTTTTAAAATAGCTCCACCCGGATTATAGCTATTCTTTGCGATAAACGCAATAATTCCTCCTTGATATAAGTTATTACACTTAGAAATCCAATATAGGAATGACACTCCCAAAATGGGAATTTTCCTTTAAATAAAAAAAGGATAAACCATTCAGGGTCAGGCGATTTAGAATTGGTATGCCGATTGAATCCCAGTATGTGTCAAAAACCGTGACTATGAAAAAAGTTTACACAGATTCCGTAATACCCTACGGTACTTCAATTAAGGAACGCATATATGATGCGTTGGCAGGGCTGAACGCCGGGGTTACCCATCTGCGTTTACGCATGATTGTTATGTTGGGTATTATTTTATTGAATACTATTTCTCTCCAGGCCCAGAATTGCCCAACTTCAGGAACTCACTCACAAAATGCAAGTGAGAATACATATTATCCGCCCACGACAGCATCATTAGCCGCCGGCGCTACTTCTATTGCATTGGGTGCTGCCGGGACAGGTACGAATTTTGGAACAACTCCCATTGCAGTTGGAGATATTGTTTTAATAATCCAGATGCAGGGCGCTCAGATTAATGTGCCTTCGGACGTTACGAGTGGTTTATATGGTGCGAATTCAAGCGGAAAATTCAGTGGTTTTCTTTCTTCAAATTTGTATGCAGGAAATATGGAATTTGCCGTTGCAACAACTGCGGTTCCGATTGGCGGAGGATCTTTGACCCTGAGTTCCGGATTGACTTATTCATATAAGAAAGCTGCATTCGCTACCGACGGACAATATACATATCAGGTCATTCGGGTTCCTTCCTATTATAATATTAAATTAACCGGCACAATTACCACTCCTCTTTGGAATGGTGCATTGGGCGGTGTTACTGTGATCAGTGCAGTAAACCAATTGGATCTAAATAGTCAGACAATTGACGCTTCAGCTGCAGGATTTAGGGGCGGTGGTGGTGTTTCTAAAAGCGGTGCTGCAGGTTCGTTGATTGATAACTATACCATGTCAACGAATAATGCAAACGGAAGTAAAGGTGAAGGTATCGCCGGTACACCCAGATATGTCAATAACAATTTTGTCTTACAGTGATAATGTAGTTGAAGGTTATCCAAGTGGCAGTTTCGCCAGGGGAGCGCCTGGAAATGCCGGTGGCGGAGCCACAGACAGTAATCCTCCTTCAAATGATCAGAATGCAGGTGGTGGTGGTGGTGGAAACGGAGGTATTGGTGGTTTAGGTGGCAATGGTTGGAAAACTTTCGGTATAAGTGGTGGTTATGGAGGATTTGCATTTGTTACATTGACACCCGGAGTAGTAATTCGATATACACCTTCGAAGCTTGTCATGGGCGGTGGGGGTGGAGCGGGTGACACTAACAACTCTACAGGATCTCTGGGCGCACTTTCAAGCAGTGGTGCATCAGGTGGTGGGATAGTAATAGTAAACGCGACATACATTTACAAATACAGGAACGATTAATGCCAACGGAGGCACGTTCGATAAAACGGTCATCAATGACGGATCCGGTGGTGGCGGAGCCGGTGGTAGTATTTTAATATATGCAAATTCTGGTCAGTCTGGAATTACTGCAACAGCAAAAGGCGGAAACGGAGTAAACAATTACCCTTTTAGTGCATCAGCTACGCAGCATGGACCAGGTGGTGGTGGTGGTGGCGGAGTCATTTATTCGAACGCTGCGATTAATGTTGCTTCTTCCGTTGTTGGTGGAGCAGCTGGAATCAGCCAGGGATCCAGTGTAACGGATAATTTTGGTGCGAATCCCGGAGGCGCTGGTTCTAAGGTCCAAACATTCCCATTCTCTCAGTTGCCTCCGAATATGCAGATCTGTCAATCTGTTGTTCTGCCGGTATCCATTCTGAGTTTTGATGCGAAATATGTAGCCGCCAATAATGTGAAAGTAACCTGGTCAACAACCGACGAAGTGAACGCTGCTTATTTTTCTGTTGAAAGAAGTTCAAACGGATCTGATTTTGCAGAAGTTACACAGGTGAATGCCAGCGAATCAGCCAACCCGGTTCATAGTTATACGGTGAATGATCAGCTTTACAATGTGAACAGCAATGTAGTGTACTATCGCCTGCGTATCGTTGACAAAGACGGCAAGTATAATTATAGCAAGATCATCGCTGTAAAACTGGATCAGCCCGAAAACAGCATCTCAGTATATCCGAACCCGGTTGATAACTACGCGATCGTGAATTTGTATTCTGATAAACCTGGTAACGGAGTCGTACGACTCATCGACGAAGCCGGCAGACAAATTCTAATCAAATCATTCACAGTTGTCGGAGGAAATAACAACCTGACCCTTGACCAGCTTGGTCACCTTCCAAAAGGAATCTACGTGATCCAGATCATGTTGAATAATAACTTATACAATCAGAAGATCGTCAAAAAATAATTAACCCTTAAAACAAGAACAGAAAACGCCACCTGGTATAAACCATGGTGGCGTTTTCATTTGTATATTTGCGATCCCAAAAAAAGGTTCGCATGAAAGTCATGAAATTCGGAGGCACTTCGGTCGGTAAACCGGAACGTATGCATGAAGTTGCCAAACTCATTACCGCTGACCCGGAGAAAAAGATTGTCGTACTGAGCGCCCTCAGCGGTACTACGAATGCACTGGTTGAAATCGGCCAGTCAGCCGCCCGTTTTGACAGGGAAGGAGCTGCTGAACTGATCAGTAAACTCAGCAATCATTATCATGCTTTTATTGAATCACTGCTAACTTCAGACATAGGCCCGGGAAAAGGCCCTGGCGATCGTGCGTGAGCATTTCGAATTCTTGGGCATTATTCTCCGGATATCATTCAGCGAATCGCTGAATAAGGATATACTGGCGCAGGGTGAACTGCTTTCAACAAAATTATTCAGCGTTTACCTGGAAGAAAAAGGCATACCCCATGTGTTGTTGCCCGCACTGGAATTTATGAGTATCGACTCGGAGGATGAGCCACAACTGAGTCAGATCCGTTTGAAACTTTCGGATTTACTGGCTAAATATCAGGGGACCGGTCTTTTTATTACCCAGGGTTATATCTGCCGGAATTCGAAAGGTGAAGTGGATAATCTGAAAAGAGGCGGCAGTGATTATACTGCATCACTCGTTGCCGCGGCCATCCAGGCGAGCGTTTGTGAAATATGGACAGATATCGATGGAATGCACAACAACGATCCGCGCATTGTAAAAAAAACAGTTCCTGTGGAGCAACTGAGTTTTGACGAGGCCGCAGAGCTTGCTTATTTTGGTGCTAAAATTTTACATCCGACCTGTATATGGCCGACACAGCAACAAAATGTGCCGGTGAAACTGCTCAACACCATGCAGCCGCTGGCAGCAGGTACCGTGATACAGAAAACAACATCTACCAAGGGTGCGAAAGCCATTGCTGCGAAAGATGGCATCATCGCCATCAATATCAAGAGCAGTCGTATGCTTCTGGCTTACGGATTTCTCCGGAAGATTTTTGAAGTATTTGAAAAGTACAAGACACCCATTGATATGGTGACCACTTCAGAAGTTGCTGTATCTGTCACTATTGACAACGGCAGCCAGCTAAAATATATTCTGAAAGAACTCGAACCATTTGGAACGACTGAAGTGGAAGAGGGGCAGACCATCGTTTCTATCGTTGGAAATCAGATCGCAGAAACAAAAGACGTTTTACTAAAAATCTTTGATGGTCTTTCCCACGTTCCCGTGAGAATGGTCAGTTATGGAGGAAGTAAACACAATGTCTCTGTGCTGATACCTTCGTCTTTCAGAAATGAAACCTTGCAAAAGCTGAATCTAAAACTGTTTGGACTGGAATAGTTGTTAGTTGTTAGTTATTAGTTGTCAATAACCGTTAACAACTAACAACTACACTAACAACTAATAACTAGTAAGTATTGTTTTCTCCAGCGCATCATCTCTCTTATAAACATCATCCCGGAAGTTGATCTTTCCTTCGTTATCAACAAAGGCAGTCATATAACCGATATAGACCGGAACCGGATCTTTCAGGGTTACATATTTTTCAACACCGGCATGCATGGCCTTGTTGATTTTCTCCGCCGTCCACTGCGGATCATTCCTTAACAGATAGTCAGCTAATTTTTCCGGCGCCCCCAGCCGGATGCAACCGTGACTAAAAGCGCGGGCAGACTTTTCAAAAAGACTTTTGGCAGGCGTATCGTGCAGGTAAATATTATATGAATTGGGAAATAAAAATTTAACCAGCCCCAGTGAATTCTTCGGACCTGGTTTCTGACGTACGCGATTTCCAACCCATTCCATATTATTCCGCTTCAGATAATTTGGATCCCTTCGGATTCCCGGCAGTATCTCGTTTTTAAGGATTGAAGGAGGAATATCCCAGTAAGGGCTGAAAACGATATACTTGATATCCCCTGAAAATAAAACCGTTTTATGTACGTCTTTGCCAACAACCACATTCATCGCAAAACGAATGGTATCCGCATCATATGCGTATAATGTAAAAGAAGGAATATTTACGATCAGGTAGTGACGTTTTAAATCCACCGGTATCCATCGCGCGCGTTCCATATTGATGATAATCGTACGTATGTATTCCTGCAGGGGTGTATTGATATATTTAAAAAACGCGGTACCGGCAACACCATCGACGGTCATTCCGTATCGGTACTGAAACGATTTCACTCCGTTCTGCAGGCTATCGTCAAATACCTCGCTTCCTGAATCAAACTTCAGATCACCCAGTTCAAACAATCTTGTTCTGAGTCTTGCCACCTCTTTCGACTCATCATGCAGTGTAAGTCTGCCTTTCACTTCAATGGGCTTCCAGGATATGGTGGAATCGAGCTGCCTGTATTTTTTTAGCGCTTGCTTCAGCAAATTATATTGACGGTAACTGTAATTGTCAGAGAAAAGCGGTGCAGCCGTATCCCTGATCAGCGAATCTGTGAGGTAAGGGAGATTCAATTTCTTCCGGGGAATATACCATTGAAGTTTGGAGGTCTGGCTCTCGGGTATTCCGTTCCATACTTTATTTGCGTAAAAAAGATATTCGGAAGTCAGCAGGATTTCCAGCGCTGAATCGGCTCTTGCGGAATCCGATGGATTATTGATGAGACTGTCCAGCTCGTGCAGATAGGGAGGCTTTATTAAAATGCCTTCATCTTCCAGGTTACTGAGACGGGTATATAAATGGCTGGCCTGTTCGATCAGACCGGATGTTTCATACCATGCATAACTAAAGTCCCGGTAACGATAAAACTGGTTCACCTCCGGGGCATATTTTGCAAGTAATGGATACATGGACAGCAGCTTGCTGATGCTTGTACTATCCAGGTGCAATGTACGCTGATCGCTGAATGAACCTTTTAACGAGGGGTCTGGATTTGGAAGTGTATCTGTCTTAGGCGCTACCGGTTCCTGCCGTACTGACTGATTATTGCAGGCTGATAGAATGACCAGGAGCCAAATCAGACAACCGTATAAAACTGTATTAAGGATCTTGACCATGACAGATTTTTTCAAAAAAAATCCCTCCCGCTGTGGCGGGAAGGATTTTATATTGAATGATATGAAATCTTAATAATCTTTGTCGTAGCCACCGCCACCACCTCCGCTGTTTCCACGATTGTAACCGCCTTTTTTGTAGCCGCCGCCACCTCCGCTTCCACCACCGCCAAAGCTTCTCTTTTTGAATCCACCGCCACCGCTTCCCTGCTGTTTCGGCTGGGATTCATTCACGATGATTTTGCGGCCCATCACTTCTGAATCATAAAGCGCCGTGATTGCTGCCTGCGCCTCCGCATCATTTTCCATTTCCACAAAACCAAAACCCTTGCTGCGGCCGGAAACTTTATCCTTTACAATTTTTGCTGATCCTACCACACCATGTTGTTCAAAAAGATTTCTTAGATCCTCATCGGTCATTTGCCAGGAGAGGTTGCCTACATAAATGTTCATTGTGCTAAAATTAAAAATGAATAAAACGACTCTACACTTCGCAGCCAGATGAACTAAGGTACTATCAGGTAGAATGGCACCAGCACAGCTTATAACCAGAATTACAGAGCTATGTAAAGATAGGAATTTTTATAAACCGGTAAAATTTTGTGGACACGGCGGCCCCCGATCCGTTCCTCCTTATCCAATAAAAAAACCCTGCCCCGTTGAAGGGGAAGGGTTCAATAATTATCAAGAGAAGTCCTATTCTGCGGTCACTTCAAACTCAACTTCTGTTTCGTTTCCATGTCCGAAATCTACTTTCGCTTTATAAGTTCCCAGTTCTTTTACTTCTGAGAGAATGTGAATACGGCGGCGGTCGATTTCATAACCTTTCTGATCACGTATGGCACGGGCCAGCTGAACAGAAGTAACGCTGCCGAAGATTTTTCCGCTGGTTCCGGTTTTCGCACCCACTTTCAACGGAGAGCCTTTTAACACTTCGATTACTTTATTTACTTCAGCAAGCAGTTTTTCTTCCTTCTTTTTCTGCTGTTTGATTTTCTCATCCAGCTGTTTCAGATTGGAAGGACTGGCTTCAATTGCCTTTTTTTGCGGAATCAGGAAATTGCGCGCATACCCGTTTTTAACGCTCACCTTTTCATGTGCAGCGCCCAGGTTATCCACGTCCTGAATCAAAATGATTTCCATTATTACTTATTTGATCTCCCCCGTACGTGGGGGAAATTATTACTTAAATAAATCTGTAACGTAAGGCAGAATAGCCATTTGTCTGGCTTTCTTGATCGCATCGGCCACTTTACGCTGATACTTCAGCGAGTTGCCGGTAATACGACGCGGAAGCATCTTACCCTGTTCATTCAGAAATTTTTTCAGGAACTCACCGTCTTTATAATCCACATAGCGAATATGGTATTTTTTGAAACGGCAGAATTTTTTAGCCCTTTGCTGGGTCTTGATCGCGGTCAGGTACTTGATCTCGTTGGTCTTTGCCATGATTATGCCTCCGCTTTTTCTGGTCCTGCGTAATGTTGTACACCACTTTTCTTTCTGGCATTGTACTCGACGGCGTATTTATCGAGTTTGGTAGCCATGAAACGTAACACGGTTTCGTCGCGGAGAATCTGAATTTTCAGTTTCTCATTGAAGTCGGATGGCGCACTATATTCCATGACCCAGTATAAACCAGTGGTTTTTTTCTGGATGGGATACGCCAGTGATTTAAGACCCCAGGGATTGTCGTGCACCACTTTACCGCCGTTATCTTTAACGAAGGCAGTGAATTTGTTCTGGGCGGCTTTAAAGTCCTCCTCAGACAGCACAGGGGTAAAAATCACCATCAATTCATAATTGTTCATTTCCCTGTTTTTGTTTAAAAAAATTAATTGGGCTGCGAAGGTAAAGACTTTCAGCGATATTACGAAAGGAATTAGTTGGCGGTTGGCGGTTGACAGTTGGCAGTATTTCACGATTGAATGTCATAATTATCCGTATCAAAAGTCCATTTGAAATGTCAGCCCACCGCCAACTGCCAACCGCCAACTATTGACAGTCAACCTGTCATAAAAGTCAGCAATGGCATCCTCTTTGAACTGCAGGCGTAAAACCGCCAATTATGCAAAAAGGAAGTATCAGGGTACAGACAGAAAATATCTTCCCCATTATCAAGAAGTTCCTGTACAGTGATCATGAAATATTTCTTAGAGAGTTGATTAGCAACGCAGTAGATGCGTCACAAAAAATAAAGACCCTTTCATCCATTGGAGAAGCCAAAGGGGAGATCGGAGATCTGAACATTACAGTTAAACTGGACAAAGAAGCAAAAACCGTCACGATCTCCGACAAAGGAATCGGAATGACAGCCGAAGAGGTGGACAAATACCTCAACCAGGTGGCCCTTTCCGGCGCTGAAGAATTCGTCAATAAGTACAAGGGACAAAACGAAAATGCCATCATCGGCAAATTCGGGCTCGGTTTCTATTCCTCTTTTATGGTTAGCCAGCAGGTGGATGTAATTACCAAATCATATAAAGAAGGAAGTCCGGCCGTGAAATGGGAATGTGACGGAAGCCCGGAGTACAGTCTGGAAGAATATGATAAGACAGAAAGAGGTACCGATGTTATTCTTCATATTTCGGAAGACAGTGCCGAGTTCCTGGATGAAAGCCGTATCCGCGGTATCCTTGAAAAATTTTGTCGTTTCTTACCCATCCCGGTATTTTTCGAAGAAAAACAGATCAATAATACCCGTCCCGCCTGGACACGTAAACCCAGCGAACTCACCACGCAGGATTACCAGGATTTCTACAAAGAATTATATCCGTTCAACGAACCACCGTTATTCTGGATACACTTAAATGTCGATTATCCTTTTAACCTGACCGGCATATTGTATTTCCCCAAAATAAAACAGAGCTACGAAATACAGAAAGACAAAATTCAGCTTTACAGCAACCAGGTTTTTGTTACCGATGAAGTAAAAGACATTGTGCCTGAATTCCTGATGCTGTTGCAGGGCGTGATCGACAGTCCGGACATTCCCTTAAACGTGAGCCGCAGCTATCTGCAGGGAGATCCCAATGTTAAAAAGATCAACAGCCATATCACAAAAAAAGTTGCTGATAAACTCGAAGAACTCTTCACGAAGGAAAGAAAAGAATACGAAGAGAAATGGGAAAGCCTGGGACTGTTTGTGAAATACGGAATGATGACCGACGATAAATTCCTGGAAAAAGCCAACAAGTTCCATATTATGGAAGATGCTGATGATTCCCGTTTTTATACTCTGGAAGAATACAGGACGGCTACCGAAACACTACAAAAAAATAAAGAAGGTAAGCTGGTAATTATTTATACCAGCAATCCTGTACAGCAGAATAGTTATATCCGCGCCGCTCAGGGAAGAGGTTATATAGTAGTAAAGCTGGAGACCATTGTGGATGCGGGTTTTATCAACCAGATGGAATTGAAATGGGACCATGTTCATTTCACCCGCGTGGATAGTGAAGTGGTAGATAACCTGATCGACAAACAGGAGACTTCAGATTCAGTGCTCAGTAAGGAGGATTCAGAAAAACTGAAATCATTATTTGCCGTTAATATTCCTTCACTACACGTAACTGTTGAAATAAAAGGATTGAATACAGATGCGATGCCGGTCGTAGCGACAAGACCGGAATTCATGCGGCGCATGAAAGATATGGCTGCAATGAACGGGGGTATGGGAGCATTTTACGCAAATATGCCCGATGAAGTAACGCTTACCGTAAATGGCAACCATCCGATATATCAGAATGTTTTGAAAGAAGATGATGCTGACAAACAAAAGAAGCTGGTTCATAACCTTGCTGATCTGGCCCTGTTGAGCCAGGGACTTCTCAAGGGTACGGAACTGACGGATTTTATTCAGCGAAGTGTTGAACTGATCGGAGGAGAAAAAAAGAGCAGTATTATTCTCGAAGCATAAAAAAAGCCTAAAGCCTAAAGCCCAATGCCTAAAGCCTAAAACTTTTGTTGTGAAGTTTATAATGGATAATAATGGGATCGATGATTTTTCATCTCCTGTTATTATCCACTTTTTTATTTAAATAGTTTAGCACACAAAACTTGTATTGGTTTTAGACTTTCGGCTTTATGCCTTAGGCTTTATATCAAGTATTTTTAGCTGCAGGTTCTTTTCTCCATTCCATTCATTTACATCAAGCGTATACGCGATATCCATTGGCTGGCCGCTTTGAACGAGCGGCCATTTGTCTGCCATGTTAAAGGCAATACCTGAGAATATAATATCGTTTTGTTTTGCAACCAATCGGATATGTTTTTCTTTCAGTAACCTCGAATAACCGGAATCTGTTACTCCGGTTGAAATAAGAACCGGCTTATTATTCTCGGGCCCGAAGGGTTCCATTTGTTCTATGATCCTGTAAATCTGGAAATCCAGATCGCTGAACCGTACAACGGCATCAATTTCCAACTCGGGAATCAGGAAATGCGGCTCGATGGTTTCTGATACTACTTCTTCAAATTTCTTACTGAAACGTTCAATATTTTCCGTGGCGAGGGTCATGCCTGCAGCAGCAAAGTGACCGCCGTATCCAACCAGCCATTCCCGGCATGCATGCACAGCTTCATATAAATTAAAACCGGGCACACTGCGGGCGCTGCCGGAAGCCAGAGCTCCGCTTTGAGTCAGGATAATGGTCGGACGATAATATTTTTCTATCAGACGCGAAGCAACAATACCTACCACGCCTTTGTGCCAGTGCGACTGATACAGAACCGTTGACTTTCGGTTGCGTAATATTTCATCAGCTTCTATCAGTGCAAGTGCTTCTTCTGTAATAGTCGAATCTGTTTCCCGCCGGTCAGTGTTATCTGCATGTAACAGACTTGCATAAAATAATGCTCCCTGATAGTCAGCAGCAATAAACATCAGCACGGCTTTTCTGGCATCATCCATTCTTCCGGCAGCATTTACACGCGGCGCGATGGTAAAGACCAGCGAAGTAATAGATGCCGGCGAAGACAGCGCACTCAACGTCATTAGTGCGCGGATACCATGATTGGGATTTTCATTTATTTTTTTCAAACCCAAAAAACAAAGCGCCCGGTTTTCTCCCGTCATAGGGACGATATCTGCAGCGATGGCAATCGCTACAAGGTCCAGGTAGACCATATAATTTTCTTCAGGAAGATTCATTGTCCGGCACAAAGCGGTAATTAATTTAAAAGCTACGCCGCAACCGCAGAGTTCTTTGAATGGGTAAGCGCAATCCAATTGTTTGGGATTGAGTATGGCCGTTGCTTCCGGTAAAATGATGTCAGGGAGGTGATGATCGCAGATGATAAATTCTATTCCCAACGTCTTTGCGTAAGCGACGAGGTCGATGGATTTTATTCCGCAATCCACAGATATGATTAAACTAAATCCATGATCATTGGCAAAATCAATTCCGGCTTTTGAAACGCCATACCCTTCGCGCTGCCTGTGCGGAATATAAAAATCAGTATGACTGGCATCACTGATTGAATGCATCATTTGAATCATCAGGGCGACGGAACTGGTTCCATCCACATCATAATCGCCGAAAATCAGAATTTTTTCTTTTCTGTTGATGGCCAGTAGAATTCTGTCAACTGCCAGATTCATATCCTTCATCAGAAAGGGATCATGCAGCTGAAAGGAATCGGGACGAAAATATTTTTTTGCTTCTTCAAAATCTTCTATTCCCCTGCCAACCAGGATGCGGCTGATCAGAGGATGAACCTTTAAGGCTGCCGCCAGTTCTTTTGATTTGTGTTCATCAGGGGTTTTTATTTTCCATCTCTTCTCCATGGGTTGACGGTTGGCTAATATCTAATATCTAATATCTTCTGTCGGTTGTAAATCTCACAAGTTCTTCAAGGGCGCGACGAACTTCGCTATCTTCAAATTCATACAGAATCCGAAGTGCTGCATCACGATATTCATTCATTTTTTCAGTCGCATACCGGATACCACCGGCTTTTACAACATGTCCGATGACATATTTTATTTTTTCTGCGTTGCGATTTTGGTTTTTTATAATATATATGAGTTCTCTCCGAAGTGTTTTATTTACTGTATTCAGGGTATAGATCAGAGGCAGGGTTAGTTTTTTTTCTTTCAGGTCATTACCAGTAGGCTTACCCGTATTTTCATTTCCATAGTCAAACAGATCATCCTTTATCTGAAAAGCAACGCCTACTGCTTCGCCGAAACGGTTCAGTTTTTCAGTTACGACTTCATCACCGCTGGAAGAAAAAGCTCCGGCGGCACACGATGATGCTAACAGTGAAGCCGTTTTATTCCGTATTATCTCAAAATAAACCTGTTCTTCCAGATTCAGTGTCCTGGCTTTTTCTATCTGCAGCAACTCCCCCTCACTCATTTTTCGCACGGCACCTGATAATAGTTGCAAAATTCTGAAATCATTATGGTCCAGCGATAGTAGTAAACCCTTAGCCAGCAGGTAGTCTCCCACCAGTACGGAGATCTTGTTTTTCCATAACGCATAGGTAGAAAAAAACCCTCTTCTTTCCAGTGATTCATCCACTACATCATCATGAACAAGGGTTGCTGTATGCAGAAGCTCTACAAGGGATGCTGCCCGATAGGTGGATTCATTGATGGGCCCGCATAAACGGGCCGACAAAAAGACAAACATCGGACGAAGCTGTTTTCCCTTACGGTTTACAATGAAACGCATAATCCGGTCCAGCAGGGGCGTCTGGGATTTGACAGCCTCCCGGAATTTCTTTTCAAAAACAATCAATTCTTCCCTGAGTAATGATTGGGCTATTAGCATAAAATGTCCGCCAAATTACTACCTTTCTGCTGCTGCGAAGTGAAATAGTGGCATACATCTGGATGAATTGGCAATATTCTCTACAATTCTGTGGTTTCCAGCTTATTTAGTAGTAAAAGTTTGCAAATTACACTTTAACTTATATTTTTGTGAAAGTGTAGTATTGTTTTAATCACGTTCTTCATTACAAACTTCAGTCTATGATAGGGAAAAAGTACGCGGTACTAGCCGGTTTCTTATTGGCTTTTCTTTCACAAAGTTTCGCGCAGGACAATACTTCAGCAGAAAGCAGCAGCAGTTATGACATACGTGATTCCTCGCTGATTCCATCCAAAAGAATCCCCCAGCACAATGAATTTTTGAATAATGCTTATCCTTTTCCGGCCAAACCACGCAACCAGTGGGAAATCGGTGTAAAGGGAGGTCTTTCAACTGTTTCAGGGGACGTTCGTGCTCATCTCCCAACATGGGGTTTCGGAATACATGCCAGGAAAGCACTGGGGTATACATTCTCCCTTCGTCTGGAGTATGATAATATGACCGCTGAAGGTCAAAACTGGGAGCCGTCTTATTATGGATATGCCGCAAATACAGTGATTAAACAATATTATAATCCGGGCGTCGGGGGCAATCCGGTATTCTACAATTATAAGACTAACATACAGTCACTTTCCCTGCAGGGTATCGCCACGCTGAACAATATTAATTTCCATAAGGCAAAATCAAAAATAGCTGTTTATGCGCTGGCTGGTTTTGGCGTTGCGACTTACAGTACATTCTATAATTTACTGGATGGAGCGGGAAATCCTTATAACTATAATCAGATTGTAAACCAGTTTGGAGCGGCCGGATTTACCCATGCAAACCGCAAACAAATCAGAAGCGCTTTGAATAATTTGCAGGATGGCTCTTACGAAACACTGGCGGCTCGTGACCCGTCACAACCCACTGTTTTCGGAGGAACCCCTATTATTGGAGTCTTTGACATTGGCGGAGGTATTGAATTCAAGCTTTCAAATAAATTCAATATCGCACTTGAAGAAAAGGTATCCATAACAAAAGCAGATTTACTGGATGGCCAGGAATGGCAGGAAACCGGTTCTACTACGGTTCACGCCCTTACGTCCAGCTTTGATTCTTATAATTTCCTTTCCCTTGGTCTGAATTATAATATTGGAAGAAGAGCGGTAGAGCCACTCTGGTGGATCAATCCACTGGATTATGCCTACAGCGAACTCAACGCTCCCCGGCATATGAAGCTGCCAAAACCTGTGCTGGATGATGCCGACGGAGATGGTGTAACCGACCAATTCGATCACGAACCAAATACACCTGCCGGTTGCCCGGTTGATACTCATGGGGTTAGCCGTGATACGGATGGTGACGGTGTTCCGGATTGCAAGGATAAAGAGCTTATCACGCCAACTCAATGTCAGCCTGTTGATGCAGACGGAGTGGGTAAATGTCCGGATCCTGCCTGTTGCAAGGAAATCAACGCCAGACTGGATTCAGGTGGCTTGGGCATGGGAGGCAGAAGTCGTTGTTCTATTGGTGATCTGCCGAGCATCGTATTCAAAGGCAGAACTGTAACGCTCAGCAAAGATGGTAAGGCCCTGGCTTCCACCATCGCTGAAAAGATGAGAAATAATCCGGCTTGTAAAGTAGCCGTCATCGGTTATGGCGAATCCAGCAAAACAGCCCAACAGCTCAGCTGGGATCGTGTAAATGAAGTGATTAAATACCTGGTTGAAAAAGAAGGCATTAATTCAGACCGGTTCATTTTCCGCTACGGTCAAACAGGCGGCGATGAAAATACTATTGATATTAAGGATGGTACAGGCGAAGAAGGACCCAATACGGTTCCGGCTCCGCATCCGAACCTGCGTAAGAGATAAACCCTAAGGGGAAACCAGATGGTCCCGTTCCGCTTTGGCAGGACGGGACCATCTCTATTTAATGCATTTTTTTTAACATACTGGGCTACCGAACCGCAGGAAAACGCCCTATTTTCGTTTCTTACCTAAAAATTGTAATTTCGCAGGCTTCATGAGATCATTATTCCTTGCATTTACCCTTTTAGTGGCTTTCAGTTCCTGCTCCCTGTTTAAAAAATCAAGCGGGCCGCCGACCAGTTTCAATAAGATCCTGAAGAGCACAGACTATACTTTCAAATACCAGATGGCTGAAAAATATTATCTGGCAAAGGATTATAACCATGCCCAGATCCTGTACGATGATCTCTACAGGGTTATGAAAGGATCGGAGCATTTTGAAGCCATTTGGTATAAATATGCTTATTGCGCCTTTTATCTGAAAGATTATATCAACGCTGAAAATCTGTTTAAGGGGTTTGTGGAGGCTTTTCCGAACAGCCCCAAATCGGACGAAATGGATTATATGCGGGCATTTTGTTTTTGGAAACAGTCACCCAAATATCAACTTGACCAGACCAATACTACCAAAGCAATGGGTTTTATGCAGGCCTTTATAGCGCAGCATCCTAATTCTGACAAGGTGAAAGAAGCTACGCAAATCATTGAAGAATGCCGGGCCAAACTGGAGGAAAAGGATTTTGAAGCCGCCAAACTTTATTTCAATCTTAGGGAAACCAATATCGCTTATTTAAAAGCTGCCACACTAACGTTTAACACCCTGATGAATACTTATCCTGATTCGCAGTTCAGCGATGAGTACAAGTTGTATATTATCAAATCAGAATATTACTATGCATTGGGAAGTATGGAAGAAAAGAAAAAGGCACGCCTGGAACAGGTGCTGACAGATATCAATGAATTTAACGACCGCTTTCCTGAAAGTAAACTGAAAAAGCAGGTTCAGGATTATCAGGAACTTACCACAAATACAATTAAAAAAATAGATCATGAGCAAACTAAGGCGTCAAGTTAGTACCCATATTTCCAATGTTGCAGAAACAAAAAATCTGACTGACCTGAAAAACAAAACAGGCAATCTGTACGAATCCATTGCCATCATAGCAAAAAGGGCTAACCAGATTAATATTACCATGAAAGAAGAACTCCACAGCAAACTGGAAGAGTTCGCAACGCATACTGACAGCCTGGAAGAAATTCACGAGAATAAAGAGCAGATTGAAATCTCCAAGGCATATGAGAGAATGCCCAATGCTGCTTTATTAGCTACGCAGGAATTCATGGAAGACAAGATCTATTACCGCAAGAACGAAGATGATCTTTTCAGCTAGGATTTAATTTTATCTATGGTAGAAGGAAAGAAAATACTTCTGGGTATCAGCGGCAGCATTGCCGCTTATAAGTCCATCCTTCTCATCAGGCTGTTAATAAAAGCCGGGGCCGAAGTAAAAGTTGTAATGACGCCTTCTGCAAAAGATTTCGTGACACCCTTATCGGTTTCAACTATCTCAAAAAACGAAGTTCACAGCGAATTAACCCTGAATGATACCTGGACCAACCACGTCCAGCTCGGGCGCTGGGCCGATGTGATGCTGATCGCGCCACTCAGCTGCAATACGCTCTCCAAAATGGCAAACGGCCTCTGTGATAATTTACTGCTTGCTACCTATTTATCTGCTGTTTGCCCCGTAGTTGTCGCGCCCGCCATGGATGAAGACATGTGGAAACATCCTGCCACGAAGGCGAATGTAGAAAAATTACAATCTTTCGGAGCCCGGGTGATACCTGTCGAAAAAGGTGAACTGGCCAGTGGTCTGTATGGTGACGGGCGGATGGCGGAACCGGAACACATCATTTCCTTCCTGGAGATGAATTTTTTTTTTAGCACAGAACTGAAAGGAAAAAAAGCCCTGGTCACGGCCGGGCCTACCTATGAACCCTTCGACCCGGTCCGTTTTATCGGGAACAGGTCCACAGGAAAAATGGGGGTAGCGATTGCCCGCGAACTCGCTCAGAGAGGGGCCGAAGTAGAACTTGTGCTGGGTCCGGCGTCTATTGAAGTAAACGATCCCCGCATACAGGTAACCCGGGTGCAGTCTGCCGGAGAAATGTATAATGCCTGTCTCGAAATTTTCTCTTCTGTACAGATTGCCGTGATGACTGCCGCCGTCGCGGACTATACACCGGTTTCTTTTTCACCTGAAAAAATAAAAAAGAATTCAGAGACGTTCACATTGGAATTATCAAGGACAAAGGATATTCTTCATGCACTGGGAGAATTAAAAAAACCAGATCAGGTACTAGTTGGATTTGCATTAGAGAATAATGATGAAACGGCTTATGCCAGGAAAAAGCTGAAATCGAAAAACGCAGATATGATCGTATTGAATTCCCTGAACGATGCCGGTGCCGGCTTTGGGTTTGATACCAACCAGGTAACGATTTTCGAAAGGAGCGGTGAAGAAATTCCGTATGGCCAAAAACCCAAACAACTGGTGGCAATGGATATTGTGGACCGGATTATAAAATTCTTCTGATGCGTGTAAAGATCCTGACCCTGTTTTTACTCATCTGTTTGCAAAGCCGGCTGGCCATAAGCCAGGAATTCCAGGCCAATGTAACAGTCTTGTCGAATCGAATCAGCACCAGTGTAAATAAACAGATATTTTCCACTCTGCAGACTTCATTATATAATTTTATCAATGGCCGCAAATGGTCTAATGTCGCTTTTAACCAGAATGAAAAAATTCAGTGTAATTTTTTGTTGAACCTGGCCGGTGCCACAGACAATAATACCTATACGGCATCACTGACTATACAGATGGGCCGGCCGATTTTCAATAGCGCCTACCAGAGTCCGCTGATGAACTATATGGATGAGTCCGTTACCTTCAAATACATTCAGTTCCAGGACATGGACTTCAATGAAAACCGTGTGGGTGGTACGGATCCGCTTACGGCAAACCTCACGGCAGTATTTGCTTACTATGCTTATATCTTACTCGGTTTGAATTTCGATTCATACGGTTTGAGGGGGGGCGATCTCTATTTTCAGAAAGCGCAGAATATTGTGAGCAATGCACCCGAAACCAATGCTGTCAACGGATGGAAACCATTCGACGGATTGCGGAACCGATACTGGCTGGTGGAAAACCTGACCAATCCCAAGTATAATCCAATACATGATGCCATTTACAACTATTACCGTCCGGGGCTGGACCATATGTTCGACCATGAATTTGATGCACGGGTAGCAGTGATGAATGCACTGATTGCCTTTAACAGTATCAACAATGAATTCCCCAATATCATGTTCATACAATTTTTCTTCCAGGGAAAAGGATCTGAAATTGGTAATGTATTCAAGCATGGCACGCCGGAAGAAAAAAGCCGCGCACTGGATATTTTGACAAGGATTGATGTATCCAATCTGAACCAATATAAACAGGACCTTCAGTGAAGCGTCTGATCGTTTTTTTCGTCATGATATTATTTGTTGCCTGCAGCAACCGTTCGAGCATTCCGGGAGATATCATTCCGATAGATTCGATGACCGTGATCATGAAAGATATCATTATTGCCAACGAATATTCCCTGGTGAATGTACCGAAGGATTCCACAAAGAAGGATAAAATACTGGCTAATCAGCAATTGCTTGACGGAGTTTTCAAAATTCATCGTATTACAAGAGAATCATTTCAAAAGAGCTACCGGTTCTACGAATCCAGACCGGATATGAACAAAATAATATTTGACAGTCTTTCGGCATATACCAACCGGCACAAAACAGATCTGTATCGTCCGATGAAAATTCAAAAACCGATTTCCCCGGCTGCCCAATGAGACGCATCATTTCATAACTTCATGACATGAATAAAGTATTTCCAAATGCCCTGGAAGCAGTCAAGGATATTCCGGATGGTTCCACCATCATGCTCGGCGGATTTGGTTTATGCGGTATACCGGAGAACAGCATACAGGCTCTGGTAAAAACCGGCGTAAAGAACCTGACCTGTATTTCGAATAATGCAGGCGTAGATCAATTTGGATTGGGATTTTTACTGCAGACAAGGCAGATAAAAAAAATGATCAGTTCTTACGTGGGAGAGAATGCAGAATTTGAAAGGCAACTATTACAGGGGGAACTGGAAGTGGACCTGGTACCACAGGGAACGCTCGCCACCCGTATACAGATGGCAGCGATGGGCATTCCTGCATTTTTTACTCCTGCAGGTTATGGAACAGAGATCGCGATCGGAAAAGAAACCCGCGAATTCAATCATAAAATGTATCTCATGGAACATGCGTTGCATGCAGATTTCGCGATCGTGAAAGCCTGGAAGGGAGATCGTTTCGGCAATCTGGTATTCAGAAAAACGACGCGGAATTTTTCAACGTCTATGGCCAAGGCGGGTAATATTACCATCGCGGAAGTGGAGGAACTGGTTGAGCCGGGTACGTTGGATCCGGATCATGTGCATGTGGCAGGAATTTATGTTCACAGGATTTTTCAGGGGCACGGGTATGAAAAAAGAATCGAGAAAAGAACTTTGAAGCGGGAAGTTTGAGGTAGGAGACCTGAGGCAGGAAGCTTAGGCTTGGGCTTGCCGATTTTCTTTAATAATTAATAACTAACAATTAATAACTATTTTGTTTATATCAGTACAACAATTAGAGCTTAACATGGGTGTCAACAAAACGATCGGTCGTTTTTTTGTTGACCGGAAAATACCGGAAAATAACAGTTTCTGGAAAGGGAGATTATTATATATCGGCTTTGGTAATGGATATGTTTCTATTCCCGTTTTTTATGATATACTTTTTCGCCTGGGCCTGCCACTGGAAGTTTTGCTGGATGAACAGCATATCCGATTTATGGAACAGCTGATGCATTTTGCAATTCTGCATGAGAAAAATGAAATCACCATAACGGAAGAATTAACTTGTATACGTGCACTCCTGAAAAACAGGATTCAGGATCAGTATCACTATGATTTATTGAATCTTTATCTCGATCAGCCGGTGTTGAAACCCCTTGGCCCCTTTGGACTCGTGCATCCGTCGCTAAACCGCGCAGATGTTTTTTTATACGTGCTTTGTGATCTTCCACTCAGCGCCGAACAATGGAAACTCGCCATCCGGTACTGGTATGCGCTTCATCCCAGTTACCTGATCATGGATGATATCCGGGATTATGCAACGGATAAGGAAAACGGAGAGGAAAATGTGGTGGTCGATCTGGGAGACGGAGCTACTGGATTTGAAAGAACATTTGATATGCTGCATAAGAACAGCGAAACAATGAAAGAAGTTAATCCGCTGCTGGCACAGTTTCTTCTGAACTATGAAGAAGAGTTGCGGGGATTTGTTCCGTTGAAAGCTTAAGGCCGAATGCCCAAAACCGAAAACTGAAGAAAATGATCGGTCAACGGTCAACGGTCAACGAAAAACCGATAACCGCCAACCGCCAATCGCCAACCGTAAACTGAAAAGAAATGGCTCTCGACAAATACGGAATAGCAAAAAGAATAGCGCAGGAATTGCGGGATGGCATGTATGTCAACCTCGGAATCGGCATCCCGACACTCGTCGCGAATTATATTCCCGCCGGCATATCGATTATGATCCAGTCGGAAAACGGAATGCTGGGCATGGGGCCTTATCCGGATGAAAATGAACTGGATCCCGACCTGATTAATGCAGGAAAAGAAACGGTTACTATTTTACCGGGCGGCGCTTTTTTCGACAGCGCAGAGAGTTTCGCGATGATCCGTGCAGGCAAGGTTGATATGACGGTGCTGGGTGCCATGGAGGTTTCTGAAAATGGAGATATCGCCAACTGGAAAATCCCGGGAAAAATGGTAAAAGGTATGGGTGGGGCCATGGATCTGGTTGCCAGCGCAAGAAATATCATCGTTGCTATGCAGCATACCAATCCGAAAGGGGAATCCAAATTATTGCCCGCCTGCACACTTCCACTCACCGGTTTACATTGCGTACGGCGTGTTGTGACTGAACTCGCCGTGCTGGATATTACAAAAGATGGGTTCCTGCTGTTGGAAACGGCTCCGGGAGTCAGTATCGACGACATCAGGTCCCGGACCCTGGGTAAAATGCGCGTATCAGAAAATGTGAAGGAGATGCAGTTGTAATATTGCCATGCAAATGTATAAATGGAGAATCCGGATATGAAAGCAGCCAAATTTATTTTCTTCGCGATCCCTTGTTTTTTTTTAAAGACAATCTGTTTCGGCCAGCAATCAAAAATTTCCTACGGCAATAATCCGGCAGCTGGCAAATACTATAATCTGCGCGGCATTAACATGTATGCGGAAGTATATGGCTCTGGCAAACCTCTGTTGCTGATACACGGCAACGGAGGCAGCATCAACGCATTTGCTGAAAATATCTCTTATTTCTCAAAGAAATATAAAGTCATCGCCGTGGACAGCCGTGCACATGGTAAAACAATCGACAATCAGGATTCACTCAGCTTCGAAATGATGGCTGATGATTTCGCGGCCCTGCTGGATACCATGCACATCGATTCTGTCTATGTGATCGGCTGGAGTGATGGCGGCATCAATGCGCTGCTTCTGGCCATGCGCCATCCGGAAAAAGTGATCAAACTGGTTTCAACGGGTGCCAATTTGACTCCTGATTCCACGGGATTGATTCCTGTTTACTGGAGAGATGAACAAAAGCAATATGAGTCGGATAAAAATAAACCGCGAACAACTGCTAAGGAAAAGAATGACTGGAAAATATTTATGCTCGACTGGTTGCAGCCTAATGTGCCATTTAGCGACTTACACAAAATTAAATGTCCTTCACTGATCGTATGCGGCGACAATGATCTGATTCCGATCGAACATACTGCGTGCGATTTACCGGCATATCCCGCATGCTTATTTGTGGATATTACCTCATTCAGGTCACGCTACACTGCATGATCACAGGGATGAATTCAACCGGACAGCTGATTCTTTTTTCAAAGAACCATTTGATACATTCGGGCGTTCTGCAGGTAGTAGTCAATGATGAAGAAATATTTAATTCGTTCCACCGTCTGGATGTGTTCCATATTATACCTGTCGGGTCTGTCAAACAACTTAAGGGCTCAGCAGGTCATTGCATATTATTCAGGCAAGGCAAAACAAATCAATACCTTTTACAACCATCAGATCACCGAAATCATATTCAGCTTTTGTCATCTGTCAGGTAACCGGTTGACGGTAGATAATAAAAAAGATACCCAGACCATACGGTCTCTGGTAGCACTCAAGAAAAAAAATAAACGATTAAAAATACTGTTGTCACTGGGAGGATGGGGCGGGTGTAAAACCTGTTCGGATATTTTTTCATCCGACAGCGGACGGATGGAATTTGCTGAATCAGTGCTTACGCTGACAAATTATTTTCAGACCGATGGCATTGATCTGGATTGGGAATTCCCCGCGCTGGCGGCTTATCCCGAACATCCGTTCAAAGTAGAGGACAAAGTAAATTTCACTTCTTTGATCCGTACCCTGAGAAACAAATTGGGAAATTCAAAAGAAATCAGTGTGATCTGTGCAGGGGTTTCTCCATTTCTCGAGGGTTCCCTGGATCTGCCGGATATCGCATCGTATGTTGACCGGATTAATCTCATGACCTATGATCTGATCGGGAGCAAAACGCATTTTTCAGGACATCATACCCCGCTTTATTCCACGGGCTGGCAAATCGCTTCGGCCGATCATGCTGTGCAATACCTGGACTCGCTAAAAATTCCGCATAATAAAATCTGTATAGGCTCTGCTTTTTATGGGCGGGAATACCTGGTTCTTGAAAACCAGGCGAATGGATTGAATCAGCCTGCTGTATTTCAAAAATTCATAACGATGAATGATATACGGAAAGATTATTCAGACGAACAGGGATATATTACATATTGGGATTCCGTAGCGAAAGCGGCTTATAAATACAATGATCAGAATAAAATATTTATAACTTATGACGATGAGAGATCGGTGGCGGCCAAAGTAAAATATGTGAAAGATAAAAAGCTGAATGGCATTTTCTTTTGGGAGATGCGTCTGGACAAACCGAAGCAGGGATTAATGGACGTAATTTTCCGTGAGATGAAAAAATAAATTGCGCATTATTTACACTCATAGTCAAAATTGAATGTCTCAAGTGCCGTTCCGTCATTTGCAAAAACGGTTTAATCCAAATTCCGGTTGTCTGGATAACAGATATTTTTGTATTATTCAGCCTTACCACCTTATTCTGACCTGAGACTTTTTACCGGATTAGCAACCGCCGCTTTTATAGCCTGATAACTAACTGTAATCAAAGTGATTGCCAGGGCGCCGGCTCCTGCGGATGCAAATATCCACCAGCTCATTTCTTTTCTGTAATTAAACTGCTGTAGCCAACCCTGCAGATAAAACCAGGAAAGCGGTATGGCTATAAAAAGAGAAATCAAAACCAGCACCAGGAATTCCCGGCTTAACAGGCGCCATAGATTAAATACGGAAGCCCCCAGCACTTTACGCACACCAATTTCGCGGGTGCGTTGTTCTGCCATAAAGGAGGCCATTCCGAATAAACCCAGACAGCTGATGGAAATTGCCAGGATGGCAAAAGAAGCAGCCAGTTTTCCAATTCTTTCTTCATCGCCGAACTTCTTCGCAAATTCCTCATCGATAAATTTGTATTCAAAAGGCTGTGCCGGATTATAATTTTTAAAAACAGGTTCTATTTTCGTCAGCGCCTCATGTATATTCAATCTCGGGTTCACACGGATATTAATAAAATGTTCTGCGTTAAACGACCTCTGGAATATGGTTCTGAATACCGGCTGATAAGGCGATTCCATCATCATATCTTTTACGATGCCAACGATCAGGTAGGATTTATTGTTCCATCTGATCGTTTCCCCCACGGGATGTTTAACTCCCATGAATTTTGCAAAGGATTCATTGATCACGAAAGCGGCGCTGTCGGAAGGAAAATTATTCGAAAAATCACGACCCTCTTTGATCTGCCATCCGACGGTTTTTCCGAAATCCCCGGATACGTATATGACACCTGCGCTAGCCTGCAAAGTCGGGTCCTTTCCCCTCCATTCAAAACCATCATCCACTTCATCCACAAAAGTAGGCGTGCTGGAAGATTCTGCTATGCCTGCTATCGCGCCGGACTGATTCAGGTCCTCTTTTACAGCTTCGAAATGTTTGTGAATATCATCTGTGGCCATATAACTCATGATCAGTCCATTCCGGCTATATCCGACCGGTCTGTTTTTTGCAAACTGTATCTGACGGAAAACAGTGATGGTAGCGATAATCAGGATAACAGACACAGTAAATTGTATTACAACCATAGCCTTGCGGGGAACAGATGCGAGCCGGCCGACACGGAACGCACCTTTTAATGTTTTTGCTGCATCAAAAGATGATAAATAAAAAGCAGGATAACTGCCGGCCACGGCACCTGTTATCAGGCTGAATAATATTCCGGACATCCAGAACAGTGGCTGGTTCCAGGGCATCGTCATTTTTTTATCCGCCACCTGATTAAAGAATTCAAGGGATACTCCTGCAAGAAGCAATGAAAGCACGAAAGCAATAACCACATAGAACATAGACTCGCCGAAAAACTGGGCGACCAGTTGACTTCTTCGCGAACCGATGGCTTTACGGATTCCTACCTCCCGGGCGCGTTTTTCCGAGCGTGCTGTACTTAGATTCATAAAATTGATGCAGGCCAACAGCAATACGAAACAACCAATGATTCCAAACAACCATACATAAGTAATTCTGCCGCCCACATTCACTCCATTTTTGAATTCATCAAATAAATGCCACTGACTCATGGGGTGCAGAAACACAACAGGCTTGTGCAATGCATCATCCGGCCTGACCATTTTTATTTTGATGTCCCGGATCTTGTCAGAAACTTTTTGCATGTCCGCCTGATCGGTCACTTGAACAAAAGCCTGGAACATATTCGCGCGCCAGGGATCAGATTCCTTAAAGGCCCATTGAAGATTCGTGAGATATAATTTCCAGGAAGCGATAAAACGCATATTCCCGAATGCTGAATTGTCAGGAAGGTCATCATAAACACCGGTCACTTTCACCTGCTGATCGTTGTCAATTTTGATCAGCTTTCCCAGGGGGTCTGTTTCTCCGAACAAAGTATGAGCGGTTTGTTTCGAAATCAGAATTCCATGCATATCATTGAGTCCGCTGCGGGTTCCGCTCAGCATATGCAAGCTGAGCATATTCGTTGCGGCAGGTTCCATATAAGATCCGTCGATAATTACTTTTTTCTCTCCGGCGGAAATGATATGATCATTATTCCAGGATGACATGGCTACGAATTTAAAATCGCTACCGAATTCTTTTTTCAATTGTTCACCGATGGGAAAGGGCAACGAATGCTGAGTTCCGAGTTCGCCATTGAAACTTTGCGTTTGCATCACCTGAGCGATTCGGTCGTAATTTTCAAATTGTTTGTTGTAAGAAATTTCATCCCAGATCCATAGCCCGATCAGCAGAGTCACGGCCATGCCGATAGAGAGACCCGAAATATTGATAAATGAAAAAACTTTGTTCCGGGAGAAATTGCGTATGGCGACTTTTAGATAATTTCTGATCATGATGGAAGTATTCTTACAAAGAATACATCGAAGAAAATGCCAGCTTTACAGGCCCTTCGCAATCAAGTGATTCCAAATGCTTAGTGCGGAAAACTGTCCGTTTTTGATACGATGACTGTTACGAAAAAGCAAAGGCGATATGGATTTTGCGGACCAAAATCTCTATTCGTCTTTTAATGATCTTTGAGTGACAATCATTGAACGATTCGGAATGTCAGGTTGATCCTGGGTTTGATGTCTTTCGAAGTTTTGGGAATCTGGTGTTCCCAGAAATGTTGCATGGGGCCGGCCATTAATAAAAAACTGCCGTGATGAAGCGGAATTTCCAATTGCTCAACATCCTTTCGGAATTTATGCCTGATCCGGAATGGACGGGTTTCTCCAAAACTGACAGATCCGATAACAGGGTTTGACGCCATATTCCCTTTCATGATCCCGGTGCCAGGAAACGCTGTCCTGACCTGTGCGATATAAATTCAGCAATACACTTGTAAAATGGATACCGGTTTCTTTTTCTATTTTTTCCTGTATGCTTTCCAGCGTCGGAGTGATCGGATATATAACTTCTCCACCGCGACGCTTCCCATACCAGGCGGTCAGCCGGGGCGTCGGATGGGTTTTGCCATGAATGGTGATGGGTTCCTGTTTCCAGGACGTTTCATCCATTAATGAATGGTAATAATGATCGGAATCTGTACGGTTAAAAAAATGTTCATAAAGCGTCAGTTCGGCATCCGGGATGTTAAAATGAGTGATTTTCAGATCCCCGGAATTAAACAGGTCGGTATCATCAAAGAGAGTCAGCATATATTCACTAAAACAAAAATGATGCAGATTTGGCTGATGTCTGATCATACTGCAAACTTTCACAGTAACTTGACAGTAAAAGAAAACTCAGCATATGAAAAAATGGTTATGGTTTCCGGTTATCCTGGTCGTGCTTACTGCTTTCCGTTACAGTAAATCTTTTTCTCCTGAATGGGTCTCTCTGTTCGACGGCCACTCGCTGAATGGATGGAAGGTGGGAGAAAACGCCGGTACGTTTTCAGTGAAAGATGGCGAGATTGTTGTGCATGGGCCCACGGCACATTTATTTTATGAAGGCGACTACAAGAATCATGATTTTAAAAATTTCGAACTGAAAGTGGATGTTATGACCTGGCCCGGGGCGAATTCGGGGATTTATTTTCATACACAATATCAGGAAAGCAGCTGGCCCGGAAAAGGATTCGAAGTGCAGGTGAACAATTCGCATACCGACTGGAAACGCACCGGCAGCCTTTATGATGTGGTCAATATAAAGGAGGTGTATGTGAAGGATATGGAATGGTTTACTGAATATATCAAAGTGGATGGAAAGCATGTCGTCGTAAAAATCAATGACAAAACGGTGGTGGATTATACAGAGCCTGATGATTACAAACCCGCGCCCGGACAGAAAGGACATTTTCTTTCCAGCGGCACGTTCGCTTTACAGGGGCACGATCCGAAAAGCGAGGTGCATTTCAAAAATATTATGGTGAAAGTGCCGGACTGAATAAAGACCGGCTCTTAATATTAAATGGAAATAAGATGGCACAGATTACATGGAAACCCATGAAAATAGCGATTATTATTATGATAGCGATTGCTTTAGGTGATAGAAGTTTTGCTCAGGATAAAAACCTGGTTGTACGAATTGCAAGGCTGCAAATAGATTCGGCGCAAATGGAAAATTATAAGACTGCGTTGAGAATTCATGCCGAAACGGCTGTCCGCGTCGAGCCGGGTGTGATAACATTATATGCTGTTTATGAAAAAAATCAGCCGACGCATGTTACGGTTTTCGAAATTTATGCAAATGCGGACGCGTATCAGGCACATTTGAAATCACCGCATTTTCTACAATATAAGGCCAGCACGAAAGGCATGGTCAAATCCCTTGAACTCGTCGAAACGGTTCCCATCGCCCTGGAAACGAAAACGAACAAAACTCAGGATTAACGGCCATTGCAAATATGGCATTGCCCATCGCCAGGTTACAACCTACCCGATATTCCCGTTCTGTGGCTGCAGTGAGTGTATTATTGACAAGTTTTCTATCGCGGGTAGAATGATCCCAAATCGCATTTTGAAAATATGTAACCATGAGTACATTGAAACTATAGTTGAACATGGCCGGTTTAATGAAAAAATCGGCGCTGATCAGCGAGCTGGAAAATGGCAATAATACGATAAAGAGCAACCAGCAAAGGTTATGGTTCTTGAATCGATTGCCCTGATGTACACAAAAAAGCGGTGATGATTGATCCAGAATACAGCGATAATAATAAATGAGAGAAAGAAGGCAGCGAAAGAATGCCAGGCATTCGCTATATCTGCAAATGTAAAATGAGGGCCCTCATGCTCTACCTTAAGATCCAGCGCAAGAAGTGTAATAGCAATTGCTATGACGGCATCGCAGAAGAAAACAAGTCGCTCCCGCTCCAGATTTTTTTCATCCTGATCAATTTCCTTACTGACGGCGCATATATTTACTCAATAAAGAAAATAGCTAAATTCAGTGTTGGTTATTGTTTCTCTTCCGATAGATTTGGCGGGGAAAGGTGACAAGTAATGTTTCTGTCTTTTTGGACAATTTGGTAAACGAAGGAAGTTGTCCTGCCAAATATTCACTACGCTTTTGCTATTTTTCTTTCACTTCACCGGCAATCGTAAAAAATATTCCGCACATGGCAAGCGCGATAAACATGCTTGTCTTTTCAGGTTCGATATGCGTGGCGCCTGCTACACGGGGCAAATGCAGGAAAATCACCCAGAACAAAAACATAAACCCGAGCAATGCGGAGGCCAGCCGGGTTTTTATATTGGTAAGAAGACTGATAGAGGCCAGGGAAAAAGCGACGCCGATAAAATAAGCCCAGAATAATTTAAATGGAATCCAGGCAGGAACCAGCGTGGCGATAAAATCGGCATACATAAAATGCTGCACGGCAAATACGATGAGTGACAGCGCGAATATTATCCTGCCATTGCGGGCAAAAGCGATTTTACCCGGAGCTTCGGCTGAATTCCGGGTTACACCCGCGATGATCAACGCTCCGGCGGCCAGTGCCAGATCTTCAGCAGAAGCCGTCCATGGATTTGGATTGTGAATATCAGGCAGAAGCAGAAAAAGATGAGGATATATGAAAAGAATAAAAAGCAACCCGCTGACCAGCAATGCTGCACGGTATCCGGTTTTCGGGATGCACATCACTATGCCGCCGGCGACGAATAATGTGCTGATAAAATTTAAGAAAAAGTCCCGGGCGGGCAGGCTCTCCGGCATCGGCAGAAAGCCCTTCATAAAATCCTGCACACCAAATTGAATGATCCCGAAAGCAATGATTGAGAACGCAAATAAATATTTGCCGGCTTTGAAGAGTTCCTGCATCTGCGATCGTTTGTATTACTAAGAAATATATTAATCGATCAGGTTATTCTTAACTGCAAAGAAAACCAGCCCGGCGGTATTTTTTGCGCCGAATCTTTCCATCAGCCGGTCCTTGATGGCTTCGACGGTACGCGGGCTCACTTCAAGTTTTTGGGCGATTTCCTGGGCGGTAAATTCCATGCAGATATATTTCATCACTTCCCGCTCGCGTTCACTGAGAGTGACTTCCGTATTCAGGTTGGGGATCACTTTGGTACGTGCATGTGATTTCTTGAGAAGGATGCGGTTCACAAAATTATTGAGATAGTATCCTTTGGAGGAAACTTCCATGATGGCACGTTTGATTTCGGAAGGGTCGGCGCTTTTCAACAGGTAGCCATTGGCTCCGATCTCCATCATATGGCTCACAAAGCGTTCATCCTCGTACATGGTCAGTGCAATAATATGGATCTGGGGATATAGTTTGGCGATAGACTTGGTGGTTTCGATGCCGTCTTTCAGGGGCATGCGCAAATCCATCAGGATCACGTCGGGTTGTGATACCGGCAGACCGTCTAGCAGTTCCTGACCGTTCTCCGCTTCCTGTACGAACTTGATATTGCTATAAGCCCGAAGGGAGAGGATCACCCCTTTTCGGAAAATCTTATGGTCGTCGGCAATGGCTACTTTGATCAAACCCATCAGTTAGTAAATCTTCTGAGCTAAAATTACGCATTAATTGCTTTCGTTGGCCGGCCTCAAATCATCTTCGCGGTTCATTTCTATCGTTACCTTATAATAGGTCTGAGACATATCCTTCTCAAAAAATATTTTTCCCTGCAATACTTTCAAACGACTCTGAATATTTTTCAAACCCAGTCCAACGTTACTCTTACCCAGTTTTTCAAAATCTGCCTGTGTTAATCCGCGCCCGTCGTGATGGAGGCGGATAAAGAAGCGATTTCCGCTTGTATTTTGCGTGAGATGTATAAAACTGGCATTGCTGTGCTTAAGGATATTATTAATCAGTTCCTGGATCACGCGGAAAATGATCAGTTCATTTTCGGCCTTGAGCCTTTCGCGGTAATCGTGAAAACGGGAGCTGGCATTCATACTGCCGGAACCGCTGATCTTCTGAAACAGGTCGTTCACGGCTGACTCAAGACCAAAATTCTTCAGTGTCGGCGGCATCAGGCTATGAGAGATGTTCCGGATCAGCTGGATGGTGTCGTCAATGATCTGCTTGGCATTGTAAATACTCTGGAGCTGGGTCTGTTTATCGAGGTTTACAAAATTCTCGTTGAGATAGAGACGGGCCGTGGCAAGCAGGGGACCGGCATCGTCGTGCAGGTCGGCCGCAATACGCTGGCGTTCTTCCTCCTGGAGGCGTATGGAGGCGTTCAATAAAGTTTTTTGCTGGTCCTGCTCCATGCGCTGGAGTTGTTGCTGGTAGCGGATAACTTTTCGCTGATGAAAACTTATAAAGACGATCAGTCCGATCGTCAGCGCCAGCATACCGATGGTGCCAAAAAACAGCACCATGGAAATATTGTTATCAGAGCTTAAGGCTTGCAGTAGAATCATTAGGCAGGGTCAGGGTTTAGGTGATGATTATTTACCGGTCGTTTGGGCTGGTAAAATCAACAGAATGGCTTTCAGGGGTCGGATTTTTATGTTGAAAACGGTATAGTAAGAAGGCTGTTGAAAAAATAACATTTGTCAGAATGTTTGAATAATCGTTTATCCGCCAATACTTCTGCATTTCATCGTTAGACAGGTTATTAGCAATTAAATATAAAAACAACGTGCTAGAAACATAAAATAGTATTCCGACCACAATCAAAAAAATCGGTGTGAAGACATCAACTGGTATTGAAGATGGTCCTAAAGAAGTTATTATAAAACTAAGGGAAAGTATAAGTATAATTACTGATCCAATTGAACTCATCATAGAGTTAAATTGATCACTATCTGACTTGTAGGATAAAAAAAAGAAAATCAAATAAAGTGCTGAAAATAATAAAATTAGCGTTTTCAGAAGCCTTTGCTTGGTAACCAAAAAAAAGAAGTAAGCAATAATTAGGTACTCAAACATTCCATAAACGTTCCATAATAGAAGTTTATGATGCATTCCCCAACGAGAGGCAGCAACAAAAACATCAAAAAGGAATGCTGTGGTATTATATATGAAAATTACCCAAAATCCTCTAATACTAGTTTTAAAGCAAAATAGTATAAAAAAGATTATGGGTAATAAAGAAGAAAGTAAGCTTAATTTTGGAATCACTTCTATATAGATATTACTCAAATATAGAGAGTTACAAGCAAATATGCTAGTGTTATATATTAATCAAACCAGCTAACTGTGGTATTGATTTTATCTCCGATCATTCCTTCGGTGACTACAATTTTACCGTGAGTATTTACTGAAGTATATTCAAGAATATTGTTTCCCTTTGAATCAATTCCCACATATACTAATGTTTTGTTGCCTTCTTCGTTGATGGCATCAAAAATTCGTAGTCCAACACATCCAGGTTGTGCGAGAATTTGATCAATGATCGACCTTCCGATAATGTATGATTTAGAGTCACCTATTTCATTTTTATCATGGTGGTCTTTAATCATTTTAGCTCCTAATTCTTGGGAAATTTCCTCTCCAATAGCATGATAATCTAACTGTACCTTAACAAGTGATTCTTTGTTCATAATCAGAGTTTTAAATGTTTTTCTTTTGAAAGACTACGTAATTAACCCCGAAAAAAAAGATTCAACAACGCTTAGAACCTAGTTAAAAAAACCTTAAATTGCCTGAGATTCAGTGTGGTAGAGGGTTTTGGTATATATACGAAGAAAATTCCCCATCTGAAGTAGAGTAAAGTTCCTGTAACCGAATCGTATTTTTACGGTCGGTTTTTTAGATTTATTAGGAATTTAACTATAGAGAAAACACGTTATCCCCAATTAATGAATGTATTGTGGATAAATAGAAACACTTAGATAAGAGCAGAGGATTTCAAAAACGGGGACTTTTGCGTGGGTTTGGTTGTTCGTGATTGCGGAAATTGCAATTATTCGAGGGTTTTCGCGTTTATTGGAGATTAAAAAAGAAAGAAGTTGATTGATACCGGACTTTATGGATTTTCAAGGATGTTGGAAGATCTTACTGGACGGTAAGTTTGGACATTGGACGGTTTGAGAAAGAAACGTTACCAATCAACTTTCTAATTCAAATGTACATTTAACACAAATATTAAAACAGAGCAGTATTGCTCAATTTCAATTATACGGTATTTACCTTATCGATCGTAAAATTGCTATACTTAAGGATGCATCCAGGCATATTATAAAAAATTATCATAATCTGAACGCATAGAAACAATTTTACAACAAATCCCTTATGACTGCGGAATTAGTAATTAAAGTGGCCATAGCTGACGATCACAAAATTTTTCGGGACGGCATTAAGATGGCTTTGAAGGATAAGGATTACTTGAAGATCATTTGGGAAGCTGAAGACGGTCGTGATTTGGTGCACAAAATGCTTTTAAAGAAGCCGGATGTTTTACTTATGGATATCCGGATGCCGGAAGTCGACGGAATTAATGCAATAGGTATCCTCAGAAAGGAATATGAAGAAGTAAAAATCATCGTACTTACAATGTATGACGATCAGGAAATGATCTCTAAAATGATGGAGATGGGTGCTAACGCTTATCTCACAAAAACGACCGATCCCGAAGAGATTTACCAGGCGATCCTTGCTTGTATGAACGATGATTTTTATTTTAACGATCTTGTAAATAAGGCTGTACTCTCAAAATTGCAAACCAAGCGTCAGGTTCGCCAATTTTATCCAGATCCGATCAAATTCTCCGAAAAAGAAGTAAAGATTCTCAGGCTCCTCGCACAGGATAAGACTACAGAAGAAATCTCTAAGGAGGTATTTTTAAGTCCAAGGACTATTGAAACGATTCGTCAAAATATGAAAACTAAGGTTGGAGCAAAAACAATCGCGGGGCTGATCATGTATGGCATGCGGAATAAATTAATAGATTGAGGTCTCAGAAATTGAGCGTTACAATTCCACTTTTAATAGCATATACGACTAACCCGACACGACTTTTCACACCTAATTTTAAGAATAAAGAATCTCTGTAGTTGTCGACCGTTCTTGGGCTTACTCTCATATTATGTGCAATTTCTTTGTAGGTAAGTTCTGTTGCCACATATTTTAAAAATTCAATTTCACATTCATTTAGTATGACGGTTCCCCAATAGGCGTTTTTGGTTCCCAAATCCTTCATTAGCGCGAATAGCCTGCTTGTAACAGTTGTTGAACAATAAGTTCCAGTAGTCAATATACTTTGAAGTGCGTTCTTTAATTCTGACGGCGGAGCACCTTTTTTAAGAAAACCTCTGACTCCAAATTTTATCAAATGAATCAAAGATTCTGCGTCATACATAGATAGTACCAGTATTTTTATTTCCGGGTGGTTTTTTAATAACCAGTGAATCGTCTCATGACCATTCATTTCGGGCATATTAACATCAAGAATTAAAATTTCCGGAATATTTGTATGATTTAATTTTGCAATAAATTCCTTTCCATTGTCAGCAAGTAGTGAAATGTCAAATTCGTCGAACGATCTTATTGCATCTGCTAACGTATCCCTGATCAAAATATGATCGTCTACCAAACCGATTTTCACAGGTGTTTGTGGCATATTTTTATTTTTATGAGTAATTAGTAAGGTGTTTTTACTTTAATACAGGTTCCCTTTCCAATCTGGCTCTCAATCTCAATTTCCGCTTCTATTATTTTAGCTCTGCGCTGCATATTGTATATACCGCTGACAAGATCAGGTCCGGAAATCTTTTCGTCAAGAATGAAACCGTTACCGTTATCACGAACCTGAAGGGCTAAGAAATCTTTTTCGTATTCAAGAGATATACAGATTTCAGATGCTTTTGAATGTCTGATAATATTATTTATCGCTTCCTGAACAATTCGAAAGAGAAAAACCTCTTTTGTATCAGGTAATGTTTTGGGTTCCCCGGTTACCCCCAAATGAGCATTAAATTTTCCTCCTCTTTGAATAAAATCAACCTGCATATTGATTGACTTTATTAATCCACCTTTGCTAATAATTTCTGTATTCATAAACCGGGTTAAAAGCCGAAGATTATGGAGAGATACTTCAATTATATCAGAAATCTCTTCTATGCTCGCTTTTGCTTCGTCTTTTTTATCCAGATCAAGCGTACTTAAGCTCAGTTTAGCAAGCGATAAATTTTGTCCTACGTTATCATGTAATTCTCTTGCAATTTGTAATGAAGTCTGTTCTTGAATTTCTGATTGAGCCTTATACAGTTCAAGATTATAATTTTCCTTAATTTCCAGTAAATCATTATTAAACCCTCTTTGCTTTTTCTGAACAAAAAACAGTATCATAATGATAAATGATAACATCACTAATATGAAAAATGTCATTGCGATTAGTAATATTATTACTTCTGATTTGGTAGGGGGCATATATATGCTTTCATAAATGAAATAAAAAGAATTGTATAAAAAACAGAATTTGATAAAATGGCTATTTTTTCAAAACCAGGTGCTATAATAGTGAAGATTGTACCAGCTGAAATATGTAGGTATAGAAAGGCTAAAATAAAACAGTATTCCGCAGGTGGCAATAAAATTCGCGTCGGACTTTAAGTCGACGTCCATATTAGATTTTAAAATCTCATATAAATAAAACAAACAACCACCTGTGATAAAAATCCCTTCAAAGCCCAAAAGATCGGGTATAAAAGAAAAAAATATTTTATTATTTAATACCCAGCTTAAAATGCAAACTGAAATATAAAGAGAAAGGGAAATAAACATTATGGTTCGGAACCGTTTACCTCTTATACCGATAAATAAAAAATAATAGATTAAGGAGATTTCTAATAGGGAATAGATATTAAACGCTACCTGTTCGATATGTCTATAATGGCTTCGTGAAAGGAAGACATCAAAAATATTCAAAATCAAATTGACAATGATTGAAAGAATAATATATAACTTAATAGGAAGTAAATTTTTTCTGTTTCTATGGAATAAAGTAATAATGAATGTTGCGATGATGACAATTAAAGAAAGCCAATTGGTTATTTGATTTGCAGTCTCCATGATCCCAATTATTTAGTGGCAACGAATATATATGCGGTTATAATGGAACGTACAGGAAAAATACCCCTTTTTTATTTGAAAAAATTTCGTATAACGCCCCATCAGCTTGTCATTTATTTGTAGATTCTAAAAGAGTCAAACATTCAATACCCCTTTTAAAAGCTGGAGTTCTAAATTTAATTATTTGTATTTCAATGAGATAACGAGAATATTTATTTCACAAATCTGTTAGATTTCAATCTGGCAGTTCATTCGATTTTGGGACCTGAACGCCGGTTATTATTTTAGTTATTTTTGACTCGATTGATTGGAAAATAAAAAAGGGTAAGTCTAAGTAGGTATTGGCAACATAAAATTATATCATGCTGCTAAAGTCAAATAGAAATATTTGATACCTTTTGTCATTCAGACAGCTCTCTCCCATAACCAAAGTGAGTTTGGTTGTCAAATTCATTTTTGTAAAGAATTCTTCTGAAAAGTGTATAAGGAGAGATCATGATTTCTATTCCGGACAAGATCAAAAATCAAAGAAATCTATATTGTACCTTTGAGATTAATAATTCTTCATGAGCCGTATCAGGAAAATGCTGCTGAATTCTCTTGGTGAAAAACGATATCTCCATCTGCTTGCTTCTTCATTTCAAACATTATATAAAACGGGAAGGCTGGGGATCGATTACCAGGATGTTTATTTTTTAAAAAACCTGATAAAGCCCGGAGACATTTGCATTGATATCGGGGCACATCTGGGTTATTTCACTTTTGAATTAAGCCGCCTGGCCGGGGTCCAGGGTCATGTGTATGCGATTGAACCCATGTCCAAATTCTTCAATACCATAAAAAATATAGCATCGAATAAAAAGCTAAAAAATATTTCCTTATTTCAGCATGCTATGGGAGCTGACACCGAATGGGTTGAGATGGGCATTCCCCAATTAAATAATGTAAAAAAATTCGCTTATGCCAGGGTGAAAAGCACCCATTCTTATCTCGATTACGTTGAATCCGAAAAGGTAAAAAACGTGCGAGGTGACGATTTGTTTAGCTCATTAACAAGATTGGATTTTATTAAATGCGATGTGGAAGGTCTTGAATTATCTGTATTTGAATCATTTTTAGACAGTATCGGAAAATTCAGACCGGTTATATTATGCGAACTCGAAGAAGCAACTAAAAGGCAAGCCCTGCTGAATTTGTTTTCGGAGTTCGACTATGCTCTGTATTATCTGGAGAATAAGAAATTAAAAGGACTGTCGCCCGATAGCAGTATAGATCCGGTATCGCACAATTATTACTTTATTCCGCAGATTCGCTTACAACACTTAACAACACTCATCGCTTATGAGTATGGGAGTATGGGAGTATGAGAGTGGAATTTTAAAACTTCAACTCCTATACTCTTATACTCCCATACTCCCATACTTCTGTTTAGCCTATTCTTTTGAGACTTAAATCCGGGAGCGGCGATACGATTAGGGGGAATTTCTCGATCAGCACATTGGAAGGATCCAGTCCGAAACCTCGTTCTTCCGACAGGCTTGCTTCTTTCAGCCAGAAATATAATTTCATGATCACACGTTCGAAGAATGAAAGCTCATTGTCCTGACTAAGATATTTTTCCATCACGACCACCTGGAAATCACCCACCACATTATTTCTTTCCAAAGATTCATAGCGGCTTGTGATATTTACTTCCCGGTTTTTTACCAGATCCTCGACTACTTTCCGGATCATCAGATTAATCCTCGGTTCAATTCTGAATCCCAGCCGGAATTCAACACGAATGATGTCGTTGGGTATAATATGTTCCACCGAATATTCGGAGATATACGGTTCATCCAATGTATCAATATGAACAAACCAGTAAATATCCGCCCGTTTGGGTTTTTTGTTGAGAATGGAATAAATGATCTTATGTTCAATTTCCTTGGGGTTATTCGCACTCGTCATATACATCAGGTGCGTTGCGAATTTTGGTACCGTACGATCCGTGCTGAGTTCCTGTATCTGCGGAATATAATTTTCGAGTCGCACAAACTCCACATACCGATTCTTGATTTTTCGCGAACGATACCATACATACATGATGGTAAATAAACCGCCCCCGACGATCAGCGTAACAAAACCACCGTGGGGAAATTTATCCAGGTTGGCAAATAGAAAACTGAATTCTATAATCAGGTAAACGGAGAGATACAGATAAATCAGTATAGATGGTGCGCGGCGCGAGATCAGGTAGTTGGCGAAAAGAATAGAAGTCGCCAGCATACATAAAGTGATGGCCAGTCCATAAGCGGCTTCCATATGAGACGACGATCTGAAGTAAAGTGTAATACTGCAACATCCTATAAATAAAAGGAAGTTGATCGCGGGGATATATAATTGTCCTTTTTGCTCTGTTGGATAACTGATCCTGAATTTAGGCCATAGGTTCAGCCGCATGCTTTCGCTGATCAGGGTAAATGATCCGCTGATCAGCGCCTGGCTCGCAATGATGGCAGCTGCCGTTGCGATCAGAATGCCCGGAATCAGAAACCACTCCGGCATAATACTATAAAACACGTTGTTATGTGCGGTATCGAAAACCTTGCCCGCCTGATTATGCAACAGCCAGGCGCCCTGCCCGAGATAATTCAGGATGAGGCAGGTTTTTACATAAATCCAGGAAATCCGGATATTACTCTTCCCGCAATGGCCCAGATCAGAATAAAGAGCTTCGGCACCTGTGGTACAAAGGAAAACCGCTCCCAGTAGCCAGAAACCCTTTGGATACATCGTCAGCAGTTCAATCGCATAAACCGGATTCAGTGCTTTAAATATATGCAGGTCGTCAAGCAAATGATTCGATCCAAGTACCGCCATCATACCAAACCAGATAAACATAATCGGTCCGAAAAGTTTTCCGATATAGTCGCTTCCGAATTGCTGCAGGAAAAAAAGCACCACCATGATACCCAGTACAATGATTACAATGGTATCCTGGGGTATATAATTCAGACTGGGTAGCTGTCTTAAACCTTCAATGGCAGAGGTAACCGAAATCGGAGGTGTGATCATTCCATCAGCCAGCAGGGCAGCACCACCAATCATGGCGGGAAGAACCAGCCAGCGCCGCTGACGGCGTACCAGGGCATATAATGAGAATATACCGCCTTCCCCTTTATTATCTGCTTTCAGGGTTAGCCAGACATATTTTACAGTTGTTTGAAGTGTTAAGGTCCAGATAATGCAGGAAAGGCTTCCAATAATTAACAACTCGCTGATCGGGCGACCATTGATAATGGCATTCAATACGTACAGCGGAGATGTTCCGATATCACCGTAAATAATACCTAAAGCAATAACCAGGTTGCCGAGTGTAACCTTGTCAATTTGTTTGCTCACTACTGTGCAAGTTATATTGGTTTTTTATCAGGTCGGATTTTTATATGGCAACCAATGACATTGGGAAAAAGCAATCGTCACAAAGATATAGGGAATAGGATGAAATTAACAGATTCTAAGAGGAGATTTGAGTAACTTGGCCCTTGAACCAATCCCTATAAGCGCTTTTTGTATGAATTTAAGATTACTTGCCCTGCTCTTCTTTCTTCCCATATTTACGCAGGCTCAACATATTGTTTATTCCGATCCGGAACAGGATGATTCCCGAAAAACTGATTTTGAAATTATTGGCCGTGTGTCCGGAAATGTATTGGTTTTTAAGAATAACCGGTCTGAGAATGCCATTTCGATTTATAATCCGGAAATGAAACTGGTACAACGGGTTGTTCTGCCATTTTTGCCCGATAAGTTTACGAATGTTGATTTTGTGCAGTATCCTGATTTTTTCTATCTCTTGTGCGAATATCAACGCAAGAATATTGTTCACCTGACCGCATTCAAAATGGATGGAATGGCGCAGGGGATGGGCGAGCCTATTGAGCTGGATACCACCCTGGTTAGCGGTTCCAATAACGGTAAAATCTATACCAATATCCTCAGTGAGGATAAACAGCGCCTGATGGCGATGAAGATTAACACGAAAAACCCCAAAACTTACAACTTCACAACCTATCTCTTTGACAAAAACCTGCAATTGCTGGATCGTCACCAGATCCCGATGCTGGTACAGGATCACGCAGATTTATTTACAAATTTTGAACTGGACAATGAAGGACAACTCGTATTTACCCGTTTTGCAAGAACCGGTAACGGCGATTATCTGACACACGTTTCATTCGTGACCAAGGGCCCGCAATCAGATACCTTCGCCATTCGTGATATTGGAGCCGGTGACCACATACTGGATGAATTGAAATTAAAGGTGGATAACTACAACCATCGCTATCTGCTTTCTGCTTTTTATTATAAACAACGGAGAGGTAATATAGAAGGACTTTATACCGTGGTATGGGATAAAACCTCCGATTCAAAATTCAAAGAGGCTGTGACCGTATTTAGCGATGATCTGAGAACCCAGGCAAAAAGCTCGGAATCCAATACTAAAATGGCTTTTAATGATTATTTCATCAAAAGGATCATAACCAAAAAAGATGGCGGATACCTCCTGATCAGTGAAGCAGAATTTACCACTACGCGCGGATCTGCGTTTAACCGTATGGATTATATGTATGGGCCCATGAATCCGATTGACTATTACAATTCTCCTTATTCTCCATACTCTCCTTATTCACCTTACAACAGGTATGGAAATACCGGTATCAACCGCTATAATGCTGAAAATATTCTGGTGCTTTCCTTTGACAAGGATAATAACATGGAATGGAGTAATGTGATACCTAAGAGTCAGTTTGATGATGAAGGGACCAGTCAGCTTTCCTATCAAACCGTAAATACGGGAGGCGAGCTTCATTTTTTGTATAACCAATTTGAAAAAAGAACGCTGCTGCTGATGGACCAGAGTATTTCAGCCGACGGTAAGATCACCAGACTGCCAACTTTTCACAATCTGGATAAAGGGTACAGTTTCATGCCCAGGATTGGGAAACAAGTGGCCAGCAATCAAATAATAATACCTTGCCAGTTCAAGAATTATCTTTGCTTTGCAAAAATAGATTTTTAAAACAACCCCGCAGGTGATCGGTATCTTCAAACAAAAAGAATCTACCAATGCTTTGATTCTTTTTATATACGCTTTGTTTCTGAAGTTTCCCCTTTTTCTACATCCTTACCTGCCGGTGCTGCATGCTGAAGACAATTATCTGTACCGGTACATTCTAACCGGACTCAATTCTCTTTTTGGCAACAGGGCAGAACCTTACGCAATATTGAGTTTTACCATAATATTTATGCAGGCCACCCTGCTAAACAGCATATGTAACTACCATAAGATGTTGCCCCGCGCCAATTATCTGCCGGCGATGTGTTATATCCTGATCACTTCCCTGCTTCCGGACTGGGGGCATTTTTCTGCTCCCCTGCTGATCAATTCGATCATGATCTGGTGCTGGTACCGGATGGTTGCCTTGTATAATAGTCCGGCCCCGGTGATAGCGATTTTCAATATTGGACTTTTCCTCGGATTTGCAACCCTGCTTTACGTACCCGCCATGGTATTTCTCATTTTGCTCTTTTTTGCACTACTGATTATGCGACCATTCCGGATACAGGAGTGGTTTGTCGGTTTTATAGGATTTACTTCTCCTTATTATTTCCTGACACTTTTTTTATATTTTACCCATCAGCTCAACTGGAGAAATCTTGTGCCGCATATCCGTTTTACATTCCCGGCTATACCCTCATCCATCTGGATCATTGCTTCCATCAGCCTGCTTGTGATTCCATTTATGATCGGCGGATTTTTTGTTCAGAACAATCTGAATAAAATGCTGATACATGTAAGGAAAAGCTGGAGCCTTCTGCTGGCCTTCCTGGTCGCCGCTGTATTCGTAATCATTATCAATAAAGCGGGAACTTATGAAAACTGGATCGTTACGGTCATGCCTTTTGCCGTATTTCATTCAGCTGCCTATTTCTATCCCTCGAACAAAGTACTGGTGAATGCGCTTCACTGGGTTTCTTTTAGTGTGGCGATAGTGATGAATTACTTTGTTAATTATTAGTAATGAATGGTCAATGATGAATTGCCGTTAATAATTGATAATTAATAAAATAATCATTAAAGAATTACCTTTGCGACGTAAAACTGATCAGAATGAAATTTGGCGTCATCGTCTTTCCGGGATCCAATTGTGACAGGGATATGCAGTTTGCCCTTCAGGAAGAACTGGGATATGAAGTGATTATGTTATGGCATAAGGATTCAGATCTGAGCATGTTTTCTACCGATGATTGCATCGTTTTACCCGGAGGTTTTTCATACGGCGATTATCTTCGATGCGGCGCCATTGCGCGGTTCAGCCCCCTGATGCAACCTCTGGTGCGTTTTGCAGAAGAAGGTGGCAAAGTACTCGGAGTTTGCAACGGATTCCAGATTCTATGTGAGTCCCATTTGCTGCCCGGCGTACTGTTAAGAAATGCCAGACGGCAGTTTCTTGGAAAGAATATTCATATGAAAGGCGGAAACGGAGAGGTTTTGAAAATTCCGATAGCCCATGGCGAAGGAAGATATTATGCGGATGATAAATTACTGGATGAAATGGAATCCGGCGGACAGGTACTTTGGAAATTCTGTGATGAAGAAGGCAATATAACAATGGAATCCAATCCGAATGGATCCACCCGAAATATCGTGGGCATTTGTAACAAAAACCGGAATGTGATCGGATTAATGCCGCATCCGGAAAGAGCGGTTTCTGAAAATCTTGGCAATACGGATGGCCGAAAATTGTTTCAACAAATATTGAGCATTGTAAATCAACCGTCACCTGTGCGACAAACTGCAATGGCAATTCATTAGTACCTTCACCGGCCTATGTACAAGAAATCCGGCTTATTGTTTTTCCTTTTTAGTTTCATATTATTAAAAGGTAACAGCCAGGATAGCACTGCCATCACCTGGGAGGCCAGTTCTTCCAAATCTTCTGCTGGAGAATATCATCTTATTTTTAACGCGAATGTGAAACCAGGCTGGGATTTGTATGCACCCAACCAGGACCTCAGCGGAACCTCTTCCGTGGAATTGTATTTTGCCGATAGTTCTTTTTCAGTCAAATCTGCATTTGAGGTAGAAGGTAAATCGGAAAAGCGATCCATTGCCCTTTTCGATAATGCTTCATTCAATTTGTATCACGGTAATGCAAAATTTTCTGTGCCAATCGGTATTAAAGGTGTGGTGCCTGCTCGCGTTTTTGGCACCCTGAATTATTTCTACGGAAAAGACGACTCATTTTATTCAGGCAGTTATGCATTCAATATCACTTTGGAAGGAGGGGTGAGTAATGCATCCCGGATCCGGATTACCAGTATCGATCTGAAACATCCGGTCAGTCCCTGTGGAGACACCGGCACGGCCGGAAAAGGGCTGGCCAGTATTTTTTTATTGGGCTTGCTGGGAGGATTTATTGCGTTGTTGACGCCCTGTGTATTTCCACTAATTCCTCTGACCGTTTCATTTTTCACAAAAAGCAGCGGGAAGGGGAAGGCTCATGCCTTTTTATATGGGTTTTTTATTTTCCTGATTTATGTTTTACTCAGCCTTCCTTTTCATCTGCTCGATCATACCGATCCGGAAATCTTAAATAATATTTCTACGAACGTGTGGTTGAATTTACTGTTCTTCGTAATATTCGTCGTTTTTGCCGCTTCCTTTTTTGGATATTTTGAAATCACACTACCGGGCAGCGTGGCAAACTCTGTAGGCAATAAGTCTGGCGGAAGTAGTATTGCAGGTATATTTTTTATGGCGCTGACCCTGGCCATCGTTTCTTTCTCCTGCACAGGACCCATTCTGGGTTCATTGCTGGCGGGTGCCTTATCAAATCACGGCGGTGCCATTCAACTCAGTTTTGGAATGGGTGGCTTTGGACTTGGGCTTGCTTTGCCATTTGCCTTATTTGCATTATTCCCGGGATGGCTCGGATCCCTTCCGA
Source organism: uncultured Bacteroidota bacterium (assembly GCA_963759335.1). Lineage (GTDB taxonomy): Bacteria > Bacteroidota > Bacteroidia > Chitinophagales > Chitinophagaceae > Puia. Next base: position 994,371 of record CAVWYU010000005.1, on the reverse strand, counting down.
AGTCTGGCGGGTGGCTGGGTACTGTTAAAGTGGTTCTGGGATTTCTTGAGCTGGCCATGGCCATAAAATTCCTTTCAAATGCCGACCTGGTAGAACAGTGGGGGCTCGTAAAACGGGAAGTATTTATCGGTTTTTGGGTAGTTATAGGTATCCTTATCACTCTTTACCTAGTGGGAAAAATCCGTTTTCCGCATGATAGTCCCGTGAAAAAATTTACTATTACCCGAATAGGATTTCTGATTTTCTTCGGATTATCTACCATTTATCTGGTGCCGGGGTTGACCAATACTTCTGCAGCGAACCTGACCCTGATTAGTGGTTTTCCACCGCCTCTTTGTTATTCGGTGTACAAGGATCCCGTGAATTGCGCCCATGGTGTGGAGCCGCTCAGGGATTATGAAGAAGCATTAATATTGGCTAAAAAGTTGAACAAACCCATTCTGATTGATTTTACAGGCTGGGCCTGTGTGAACTGTCGGAGGATGGAAGAGAATGTATGGACCGATCCGGAAGTTAGGAAAAGGATGCTGGATTCTTTTGTGGTCGTTTCGCTTTATGTGGATGAACGCAGGCTTTTACCGGCAGCAGCCCAGATGGTTTATCCTACGAAGGACGGCGCCCAAAAAAATATTATTACAGTGGGTGACAAATGGGCCACTTTCCAGTCTGAAAATTTCAATGCTGTTTCCCAGCCTCAATATGCCCTGATCAGCCCTGATGAGAAGATTCTGACATTCACTAAGGGTTATACACCTCAGGCATCTGAATTCGCGGCCTGGATGGATTGTGGTCTGACTGCTTTCAGGAAATAATTACAGGTCCTCATGAAGCGCTAACCCCCTGTTATGCCTTGGTTATGCCTTCGTTTTGGCCTTGTTTTAAAAGAATGTAACTGGACTCAAAAATTAATCAGGATTTGCCGGTTTGGCCAAAAACAGCCTGATTCGCGTTTGAAAAAAGACCGGATTTCCAGCGGAAGCCCTAAAATCAAATAAGAAAGGCCGTCTGTTACGACGACCTTTTCTTTGAACGGTGTAAAAATTTCTTAGAGGGCAATTCTTTTTTCCACCATCATTTTACGCAGGTTGATCAAACCATAGCGCATCCGGCCGAGAGCCGTATTGATGCTGCAGTTTGTCAGCGAAGCGATCTCTTTGAAACTCAGATCGGCATAATGCCGGAGGATGATAACCTCGCGCTGATCTTCAGGAAGCAGGTCCAGCATCCGTCGTACACGGTCGTGGCTTTGCCTCTTCATGATTTTTACATCAGCACCATCTTCGGTAAAATTGATGACTTCGAAAATGTCCCGGTCATCACTTGTTTTGATGGCGGGCGTTCTTTTCACCTTGCGGAAATGATCTACGCAAAGGTTGTGTGCAATGCGCATCGCCCAGGGAAGGAATTTACCTTCTTCTGTATACCGTCCACCACGAATGGTGTCGATAATCTTAATCAGAACATCCTGGAAAATGTCCTCAGCCAGATACTTGTCTTTGACGAGGAAGAGAATGGAAGTGTACAACTTGTCCTTGTGGCGGATTACGAGAGCCTCTAAGGCCTGTAAGTCGCCGTCGCGAAACGAATGGATTAACTCATGGTCGGTTTTCGTGCGTAGCGAATTCATAAACTTCTACGGTTTTTAAAGGTGATAGGATATGTATGTTGGATTTATAAAAAAAATGCTTGGCTTTTCGGTGTAGAAGTTCTTACTCTATAAAACTATTTTATTGTGTGATTGAATGTTAATCTGAATTTAAAGATATACAATTTTTGGAAAAAACAACATTTTGGGAAAATAATTTGTTATACAGGTTCTAATCCATCTTTCCCCCTTTGGGAAATAGCGGCTAATTGTTTCACATCCAATATATTTGTTTTCCCAATCATGTCCATTACCACAAAGGTCAAAAAGCCTTCATCCCTGCCCGGACCTCTTTCTACCCGAAATTCCATCGAAATAAAAGGGGCCAGGGTACATAATCTGAAGAATATTTCAGTCGACTTTCCACGCAATAAATTTATTGTAGTTACCGGCGTATCAGGTTCGGGGAAATCTTCGTTGACCATCGATACTCTTTTTGCAGAAGGACAGAGACGATATGCTGAAAGTCTGAGCTCTTACGCACGTCAGTTTATGGCAAGAATGGATAAGCCAGACGTGGATTATATAAAGGGACTCTGTCCTGCCATCGCTATCGAGCAAAAAGTCACTACAAGAACACCGCGCTCTACGGTGGGATCTATGACAGAGCTCTATGACTACCTGCGTTTACTTTTTGCCCGGGTTGGTATTACCTATTCTCCGGTTTCCGGCAGAGTGGTAAAGAAGAATGATGTAAAGGACGTGATTTCAGCCATGCAGACGAGAGAACCAGGCGACAGGATCCTGGTCCTTGTCCCCTTTAAACAGCATACAAACCGGAATACAACGGAAGAACTAAATATTCTGCTGCAGAAAGGTTTCAGCAGACTCTATATTAATAAGGAAACTGTGCGGATTGAAGACCTGCTGGCCGTTCCCGCAGACGCACCGAAAGCCAAGAAACAGGAACCAAAAATTCCAAAGAATGATTCTTATCTTTTAATAGATCGAATTGTGGTAAAAGAATTTGACGAAGATGACCATCACCGGTTGGCCGATTCGGTGGGAACAGCGTTTTATGAAGGGGAGGGCCAGATGTTACTGGAGATCAACGGAACAGAAAAACTGGCTTTTTCCAACCGGTTTGAGATGGATGGAATAAAATTCGAAGAACCGGTACCTAACTTGTTTTCTTTCAATAATCCTTATGGTGCATGTCCGACCTGTGAAGGATTTGGACAGGTGCTGGGTATTGATGCCGACCTGGTCATCCCGGATAAAAGACTGAGCTTGTTTGAAGGTGCCGTGGCGCCCTGGAAAGGAGAGAAACTGAGTGCCTGGAAAGACCATTTTATCAAAACTTCAAAAAAATACGATTTCCCGATACACAAGCCCGTTATTGACCTGACAAAATCCCAATATCAGTTATTATGGGAGGGAAACAAAGAGGTCAACGGGATCAATGATTTTTTCAAAGAGGTGGAAAGAAACCTGTACAAGGTTCAGTATCGGGTATTGCTTTCCCGCTACAGGGGACGGACCAGCTGTCCCGACTGTAAGGGTTACCGGCTGAGGCCGGAAGCTCTTTATGTAAGAATAGGGGATCTTCATATAGGCGAAATATGTGAAATGCCTGTGGGTAAATTGTTTGCCTGGTTCGAAAATCTTTCTCTGGGCAAATTTCAGCTTCAGGTAGCCAAACGCATACTTATTGAAATCAATAACAGGCTGAAAACCTTGCTGGACGTGGGTTTGGGGTATTTAACCCTGAATCGCCTCGCCAATTCGCTTAGCGGAGGTGAAAGTCAGCGCATTCAGCTTACACGATCCCTGGGAAGCAACCTGACCAACTCATTATACATACTGGATGAGCCCTCGATTGGTCTTCATTCGCGCGATACAAAACGTTTGATTACGGTATTAAAAGAACTGCGTGATCTGGGTAACACAGTAGTTGTGGTTGAACATGATGAGATGATGATGCGTGAAGCAGATTATATTATTGATATGGGTCCGTTGGCAAGTCATCTGGGTGGTGAAGTTGTTGCCGCGGGAAACTATGATGCCATTATAGAAAATGAAAATAGTTTAACGGGTAAATATTTACGGGGTGATTTAAAAATCGAACCTCCGGCTAAAATCAGGAAAGCCGGAAAATTTATTGTTGTGAACGGGGCGAGACAAAATAATTTGAAAAATATTACGGTATCATTTCCGCTCAATGTTCTTTGTGTGGTGAGCGGCGTGAGTGGTAGCGGAAAAACTACTTTGGTAAAACAAATTCTTTATCCGGCACTGCAAAAATTAAAAGGTGAGTTCGCAGATAAAGTGGGCATGCATGCATCCATTACCGGCGATGTGGATTCGATCAGTCAGATAGAACTTGTAGACCAAAATCCGATCGGGAAGTCATCCCGAAGTAATCCGGTGACTTACGTAAAAGCATACGATGAAATCCGGGAATTATTTTCAAAACAACCACTCAGTAAGTTGCGCGGTTTTTTACCGAAACACTTTTCCTTTAATGTGGATGGCGGACGATGTGATACTTGTAAAGGCGAAGGTGAACAGGTAGTCGAAATGCAATTTCTTGCCGACGTGCATCTCACCTGTGAAGTGTGCGGAGGAAAGCGATTTAAAGATGAAGTCCTGGAAGTACATTATCGTACTAAAAACATTCATGATATTTTGGAAATGAGTGTGGATGATGCGCTGGAGTTTTTTAAAGATGAAAAAGAAATTCTCCAGAAATTAAAACCACTCAGTAGCGTAGGTCTTGGATATGTTAAACTGGGACAATCATCCGATACTTTGTCAGGCGGCGAAGCGCAGCGCGTAAAGCTGGCATCTTTTCTAGGTAAAGGGAAAAGTCTCGGTCACATACTTTTTATTTTTGATGAGCCAACTACAGGTCTTCATTTTCATGATATTAAAAAACTGCTGACATCCTTTAGTGCCCTGATCGATCAGGGGCATTCTGTTCTGGTGGTAGAGCATAATACCGATGTGATCCGTTCATCAGACTGGGTTATTGACCTGGGTCCTGAAGCAGGCGAAGACGGCGGAAACCTTGTCTACGAGGGCATTCCAGCGGGATTGAAGAAAGTGAAGGAGAGTCACACGGGTAAATATCTTTGACACAGGTAAATCTGGAAGACTGGAAGTCTGGAAGACTGGAAGTCAGAAGAACTTTCAGGTAATCATTCCCAAAATTGGTATAACTAATGCTCAGGCAATCCGGAGGATTAAATCCGTTTTTATTTTATTTTCTGATTCGATCAGAACAACTTTCATAAAATCCTTCCCGTCAATCAGATCTGATGGGTATTTTCAATCTTGTTTATTATGATCTGTTTTGCCTTCTTGGGTAAGAAAAATATTTGCTTTGGTATCGAGATTCGATTTACCATTTTCATGTCAGCCTTAACTTCTGAATGAATAAATTCAAACGGCTACACTGTTATCTGCTCATGGTTCATTACGAAGAAGATGGTATAAAGTTAAATCTGAATTTCCCGTTTTACGTGATGTAAAACACTGCATGTATATTAAATACCCCGATCAGGGGATCCATAAGCTTAATTAATCAGAAAATAATTTTCTTCCTTTGGACAGGTCACTGTGTGCCACCATGCTCTGATGGATTCAATAAATATATCTATCCAGTCTGTGCCGGGAGTTTGAAAGGTGAGTGCGTATTCCATGATTCTATTTTTTATGATGAACAAAAATAGAATCGTAGTAAAAGCGATGCAAAGAGTCTTAGGTAATTATCCGGATTAGACCGGTGAAGAGTTGTTTTACGGCGGTAAAATTTTTACCGCCGTAAACAACTATAAGCGAGATGAGTAACCAACAAGGGAAGAAATTATTTCACATGCTTGTTCAACGCGCCTGCCATTTCAAACATGGATATCTGATCCTTAACAAAAATAGGTTTCAGATTCGCATCTGCATTGATCATGCGTTTGTTTTGCTTATCCTGCAGGTCATTTTTCTTGATATAGACCCAGATTTTTTTCACGATTTCAGTCCTGGGAAGCGGCTTGTTACCTACAACTTTTGCCAGTGCATCACTAACACTCAGCGGAGTCATGAAGGCGGCATTAGGTTTACGGGCTGATTTTTTCTTAGCCGCTTTTTTAGGTGCTGCTTTTTTCACTGCTTTCTTAGCAACTTTCTTAGCCGCTTTTTTGGGAGCTGCCTTTTTCTTTGCTGCTTTTTTGGGTGCTGCTTTTTTTGCAACTTTCTTTGCTGCTTTTTTAGCTGACTTTGCCATAATGAGAAATATTTAATGGGTTATCAAAAAGTTAGTAATTCAAATTTAAGTTTTTTATATACGCAAAATCTATTCACCCTTATTTTGATTGGTACCAAACCGGCAAATGCCACCTGTATCGGATGCCCAGCATACGGGTTGTAAATATCAAAATGATGGAAATACCAGCGGCAATTGTGTCCGGAATGGGAAAATGGATGAGCAGGAAATAAGAGATACCTCCCAGAATAGAAGCAGATGCATAGATGTCTTTTTGAAAAATAAGGGGAACTTTATTCAGTACGACATCGCGAATTACGCCCCCGAAACAACCCGACATAGTGCCCAGAGCAATACAAACACCAGGACCTAAGTGGTATAAAAGTCCCTTCTGAATACCGATGATTGTAAAAAGCCCGAGCCCCAGGGCATCAAAAGTGGTAAGCAGGGTCTGCATCCTTTTTAGCCTGCGTCCAAAAAAAAGTGCACCTGCTGTGCCTGCTATAATTACCCAGCCGACTGATGGATACTCCAGCCAGTTGACAGGCGTATCCCCTATGAGAAGATCGCGGACGGTACCACCTCCGATTGCGGTAATAAAAGCAAGAATCAGGACGCCGAAGGGGTCAAGTCTTTTTTCCATGGCTGCAAAAGCGCCTGAGACTGCGAAACTGAACGTGCCCAGTATATCCAGGAATTCCTCAAAGGGGGGCATACTATTGATTTGGTGGTCTACCTCAGTCTGTCGAGGCTTTTTACCAGTTTCTGGTCCCGGTAAATACCCCGCCAGGCAAGAACAAAGAGAACGGGAATGGCGAACACAAATACAGATGAGATGGTATGGCTTCCCTGGTTTTCTACGAACCGGTGGATTTCTTTCAGGTAAAGAAAAATATTCAATATAGATAAGAGAAAGCCCAGTATGGCGAGCCGGCCCTGCAGTTTCCTGTTTTTATAGAGAAAAATATCAATGCCGGCAATACAGATAATGGCGATCGTTACGATCAGGATCCAGAAATTGAATGATGCTGTCAGATATTGAAAACTGACCGGTTGTCCCGGAACTTCAATATTCCCGCTGTAGAAGGAAAACTTGATCGTCAGGATGGCACAAATGGCGACCAGCAGGAGCCAGACGGATTGAATTCTTTGCAGCATAAAACAGAATTTATTCAGATCCAAGTTATTTAAAATTATTCACTTCAGAGTGGCGGTAGGAGGATTGCCGGGCCAGGGCGGGCGGGTTGACGGCAGTTAAACATTAAAGCATAGTATCGTTGATGGGATTACCTGCGGGCGTTAAATAATAAAAAGTACACAGGGGATTCAGGGAATTTACCTCCGGGTTATTTATCTTTAGAAAGCGGCTCCCAACAAGTTTATAGCTAATCCCGGTTAAATTCTCAAGTCCCAAAAATAATTGGCAGGAATTGTTTCCCTGTGCATGCAGGAATACGATTGATAACCTGAAGTTTCCCTGATTATTTGCCTCGTCTCTATGTAAACAAGCCTTATTAATTCACGTCATTATTTTTTTTGGAAAACATAACCCTTTGAACTCTTGCTTAAAATAATCCTAAAATCAGTTGAGTTCACAAAGGAAATGTAGCAATCAATTCGGGATAGAATATGGTAATAGCAATTCAATTATAATCACCTCTAAATCTACTTTGTATGGAAAAAGATCAAATTAACTGGTTAAACCACTGGAAGCATTTTGACTGGAGGGGCTTGAGCAAAAGCCAATTAAATGCGACAAAAAAAGCGTTTAAAGCAATGTCACTGGTTTTTATCCAAAATCATCTGGATAATATGTACGAAAGGGCTTTGCTAAGCTATAATAAGAACAAAAAGACGCATAAACGTCCGAAGAAAAGAAAAGTTACTCTTACCTGGGATCATGAAACGGTGAAGCCCTTAACTTTTTTTCTGGTTGCTAAAGTCACCCCTCCGCCAGATATTATAACGCCGTCCAAAGGAGGAGTTCCAGCAGTAATCAGCCCTAAAGCCCCACCTCAACCATAGGATTAAAGGAAAGTGGTCATATTATTTACATGAATTTGTTCTTTGCGTCTTGCCTGTAGCAAATCAAATGATGTAATAATGAAGAGATTATTGGGAATAATGGATTGAATAGATCGGAATAGTAAAATGTTATTTTCCATTGAATCAACCATGTTATATAAATTAATTGTTCTTATCAGTTTAAGTGTGCAATTGACTGGAGTTATAGCTGGTCAATCTCTCAACCACGACTCGTTATGGACTAGAATTGAATTCATCAGTGATTCCTTAAAGAATAATCCTGCAGCTGAATTAGCACTTCTTTCGAATATTGAAGCCAGGATAGTCAAGGCCCCTAATTCTCAAGATTCTTCGCATGTGTTCCTGTTGAGACAAATGGGCCTACAATATTTTAAACAAGGTGATTATTTAAACGCGGAACAAAAATTACTGCAATCCAATAGAATGATCCTTGCAAATATCAACAAAGCCTGGATCAATCCTGACCACATCATCATTAATTATTACACATTAAATAAATTATATGATTCACTGGGTCGGATTGCTAAAATGAAGGAGGCCATTGATAGTTGTATTTCAGTCGCCCGTCGACGCAATACTATTAACATTTACAGTTTGGCTGCCCTTTACAAAAAGGTAGTTTATCTTTTCGATGTAGGAGACTACAATAATTGCATTGATTACGCTACAGTATGTGAGACGTTTGGAAAGCAATATGCTTTTAGTCATGGTAAGTCGGAGTACGAAGATGGTATGTTGTTTGCGACCGCCAGCCTTATTTGGAATATAAATGCACTAATTCTATTAAAAAACTATGATGCTGCAGAGAGGCTGCTTTTTAAGAAAATGGTCGAATACAAAAAAACAAATGCAGCACTTAATTTAGGCGCGTTTTATTATCAGCTAGCTGATGTGGAGATTGCAAAAAAAAATTATAAAGAAGCTCTCAATTATTATGAAAACTCATTTATTGCAGAATGGAAAGACGGTGAAATTATCGGTTGTAAAGATGTGTTGAATAATATTGCAATTTTATATTCCAGATATAAAGGAAATCCACAAATGGGTCTTGCATATTTCAGGAGAGCACTCGCCCTAAAAAATAAGAACACAAATCTGGTTGAGTTAAATGCGGTTGAAACATTGAACATTTTGGCCAATATGGGTCATGTATTTGTTCAGCTGGGGCTATACGATTCAGCATTTAGGTGTTTTCGTCTTGCTTTTGATCAAATTAGGCCCGGTATCAGCGAAACCGAATTATTAAGTATCAAGTTTGATGAATTTGCAAAGCAAAAAAAAATTGGGTATCTGACTGGCCTTTTGTTGGACGAAGCTGATGCTTACCTCCATTTGTTTAAAGAAACGTCAAAGCTGAGCGCAGTAAAAGAAGCAGTACGCATTTATAAGTTGACAGATCAATTACTTGATCGCGTTAAGTCTGAGCAATCAGACATTCAATCTAAACTATTTTGGAGAAGTGACAGCAGACATTTGTACGAGAATGCCATTGAGGCTTGTTATAATTATAACAATATAGAAGATGCGTTTTATTTTTTTGAAAAGAGCAAGGCTGTCTTGCTAAATGACCAATTGAAGGAAAAGCGTTGGCTTGGTGAAGAGGATATTCGAAGGCAAACTCAAATAAGTAAGAAATTAGCCCAAATCAAAGACGAGCTACTGGGAATAAATGAAGATTCCATTCACTTTAAAGAATTGCAAAATGAATTATTCAGTAACAAACAAGAATTAAACCGGCTTATCGAGCTAATCAAAAACCGGGATCCATTATACTACCAGAGTTTTATTGATTTAAATGCAATTACCGTGAAAGATATACAAAAAAGTCTTTTATCAGATCATCACGGTTTGCTTGAAACATTTTGGGGAGATAGCGCTGTTTATTTCTTTACCGTCACAAATGGTCCGAGCAATTTCGTAAAAATAAGGAAAGGAACCTTCGATAGCCTTTCCAATGCTTACATGTCTTATATTTCAAATATTTCTAAATTAAACAGTGAGTTTGACGAATTTGTAAGGGTCTCAAGGAGCTTATTTCAGTTAATTTTTGCTAACACAAATGCTCCCCAGGGGCGAATGTATATATCTCCTGATGGGCAATACTTTCCATTTGAGGCTTTGATTTCCAACATTTCTGGGCCACCAAGATATTTAGTTTATGATTGTGCAATCAGTTACACTTACTCCGCAAGATATTTAACGAACTATTTTAGTACTCAAGATAACCATTTACAAGATTTTTTAGGAATTGCACCGGTGCAATTCCCGGATAAAATGGGGTTAGCAAGTTTGAGCGGAAGTGATCTTTCATTATTGAGGATTCAATCGCATTTCAATGAAACTGACGAATTAGTTGCTCAAGACGCGACAAAAGCTGGATTTACAGAGAAGTTTTTGAATTATAAAGTAATCCAGTTATATACTCATGCCATCGACTCCGGTAAAAATGGTGAACCTGTGATTTATTTCAGAGATTCCGCACTTAATTTATCTGACCTTGTCGGAAATGACAAATCTGGAGCCAGGCTTATAGTGTTGTCAGCCTGTGAAACGGGAAGAGGTAAGCTATACAAAGGCGAGGGTGTTTTTAGTTTTAACAGGGGATTTGCGGCTTTAGGCATTCCATCTTCCATCACAAATTTATGGTCTGTTGATGACGTTTCCTCTTACAGACTAACTGAGCTTTTTTATAAATTTCTGGCAGAACAGATGCCCATTGATGTCGCACTTCAGAAAGCGAAAGTGGAATTTATTGAAACTGCTTCCAGATCAAATCAACTTCCGTATTTCTGGGCATCTTCAATATTAGTAGGAAATAACGGGGTAATTGAGATGAAGAGAAATGATTCATGGTTGAAAAAATCAGGTATCGTAGCATCTTCAATTTTGGTAATCATTTTTTGCTGGCTGGGAATTAGAATTTTAAGAGGACGAAGATTTTCACAAACATGATTTCAATAAATATTCTTCGGTTCGCTTGCTATAATATGATGAAAGGCATTTTTTAATTTTAATTGTCAACTTATGTTTCCGACGCCACCCACATCCAGGAAAACAGTACCTATACGGGTAGAATTTCAAAAAGGCGAATTTTATTGCGGAGCAGCTTGTGCGTCTATGTTATTAGACAAATTGGGCCCAAATAAACTTTCACAAAAAGATCTTTATGATCAAAGTCATGATTTCGAATCTGCTGATGATCCCGCTGATTGGTATTCCACACCTGATGGTTTGGAATTTACGTTAAATAATAATTTACCACGTGATTTTGACGATTCATTTAAATTATATAAGAATAGCGGGCAAAATGACATTGCAAGGAGAATGGCATGGACAATATCGCAGTTCACCCTGCCTTGCATAGCATCCGTTATGGAGGATAGTCACTGGATTATAGTGTACGGCTTCAAATATCGTGGTAATGAACCGACCAGCTCATCAGACACTGATCTTGATATTCTCGGCTTATATATTCATGATCCCTGGAGGGCTAATGCGCAGGGTTTTATTGATTATTCAACTTGGAAAGCGAATTATGCATCACCAGTTGTTGGCGGTAATTGGCATGGAAAATATTTAGCGATTTGCGATCCAAAAAAAAAGAGCAAAAAAACGAGAAAGAATATTTTTTCAGAAGGGACCAATACGAACTTTCAAAAATCAGAACTTAAGCAATCTTTGAAAAAAGACATATTATTTTCTAAAGGACTTGTAAGTAATCCTGAGAATACAATACCTCTCGTCGACGTGTCGTCGCCTACGATGAGTACAACAAAAAATCCCGTGAACGGCGAAGTAATTATCGATAAACAATCGGCTGGGAAGTATGCACAATGGGTTCTCAGCACCAATAAGTTTTATAATAGCGAGATGCTCAAAATGACAATCCCAAATCTCATTCCAGGAGAATCCGTTCTGATTGAATATATTGGGAAAGATGATTACTATTACATAGTTCCTATGATCAATAACCGAAAAATTTATTCATTAATGTGTATCACCGCGAACAAGGTACATTTCAGAGAAGGGTCATTTGCAATGGAACAACAAAAACCTATCAAGTTTAAACCATTGACTTTTCGAAGAATAAAAAATCTTTTAACGAAGAATAATTATTTGAATGATAGAAATATTGGAAAAATTAAAATTCACGGCTCCCTCGTTTGGAAAGTATGTAGTCAATCGCTTTCACCATTAATGCCATTCCATTTGGTAACCGTTGGCAGGGAAAAAGTATATATAAGAATTGACGGAATTATATTTCCGAAGTTGACTGGACATGCTAAGGGGTTTTGAAATATTTACCCCAACTCCGGATACAGCGGAAACTGCTTCATGTGTGCATTGATTCTTTTCCGGATATCGGCCAGAACAGATTCGTCTTCTGCATGCACGATCGCTTCATCGATAAAATCAACGATCGCACTCATATGTTCCGCCATCATGCCCCGTGTGGTAACCGCGGGAACGCCTACGCGGATTCCTGATGTGATAAACGCACTCTTGTCATCAAATGGCACCATATTTTTATTGACGGTAATATCAGCCTTACCCAACGCGATCTCTGCTTTTTTCCCGCTGATATTTTTATTTCTCAGGTCGATCAGCATCAGGTGATTATCCGTTCCGCCGGAAACGATATTGTATCCTTTTTTGCTGAAACAGGCACTCATGGCCTGCGCATTCACGATGATCTGTTTGGCATAAACGGTAAATTCATCGGATAATATTTCTCCGAATGCGATGGCTTTTGCAGCAATCACGTGTTCAAGCGGTCCCCCCTGTATGCCTGGAAATACAGCCATATCCAGCAGATTACTCATGGGTCGGATATTCCCTTTATTATCTTTCAGTCCAAAAGGATTATCAAAATCCTTTTTCATCATAATGATACCACCCCGCGGACCGCGCAGTGTTTTATGCGTGGTAGATGTTACAATATGGCAGTTTTCGAAAGGAGAATTCAGCAGTTGCTTGGCGATGAGGCCAGCCGGATGGGCCATATCACACATGACCAGAGCACCAACCTGATCTGCGATCTGGCGTATCCGGAGATAATCCCAGTCACGACTGTACGCAGATGCACCACAGATGATGAGTTTGGGTTTCTCCTGCTTTGCCACTCTTTCCATGCTGTCATAGTCCACCAGACCGTCTTCTTTCTTTACTCCATAAAAATGTGGCTGATAGAGTTTACCAGAGAAATTCACCGCGGATCCATGAGTCAGATGTCCTCCCATGCTCAGGTCAAGACCTAATATCTTGTCCCCGGGCTGTAAAACGGCCAGGCACACAGCCGCGTTGGCTTGCGCACCGCTATGTGGCTGCACATTGGCGTAATCACAATTGAATATCTGTTTTAACCGGTCAATAGCCAGCTGTTCTGTCTGGTCAACAATTTCGCAGCCTCCGTAATAACGGCGACCGGGATAACCTTCGGCGTACTTGTTGGTCATCACATTTCCCATGGCCTGCATGACCTGGAGTGAGGTAAAATTTTCTGAGGCAATCAGTTCAATACCATGTCTTTGCCGCTCAAGTTCCTGATGAATAAGGTCGAAAACAAGCTGGTCTCTTTGCATGGCGCAAAAATAGGCCAACTATGAATAAAAGATTCAAGGGGTCCCGATTTGATGAAAGAATTATCATTCATACCCAGTATTTTATTAATTCGGGTGACCAGCTCTTCGAGGTCGATGTCCCCGCGGTTTGAGAAAATGCTGATGCAATAATCAAGTGAAGGGATCATGAATACAACGGTGCGGAATCCGCCATTGAATCCCGTATGGTAAACAAATTTTTCTGAACCCGTGGATTGCTGAATAAACCAGCCGTTCCCGTACCACAATCCTTTCAGGGTGTCGACAAGCGTTTGTCCCTGCCAGGCATTCCGGATCATCGGGGTTTTTGAAAATTTCCCCGATTCAATCGCCCTGCACCATTTCATATAATTATCCATAGAGATATAAAGGCCGCCATCAGCCTCCGTAGAAAAGAAGACAGATTCATCCTCGTCAGACCGGATGAATTTCCTTTCCGAAGAATAGTCATAACCCATCACCCGTTTTGATATGGGATGCCCATATTGAAATACCGTCGCGCCATATATGCCAAGAGGCATAAAAATATTTTTCTGTAGATAATCGCCATAAGACAGACCGCTTAATTTTTCGATCAGCATTCCCAGGAGACAATAGGCTGTATTGCTATAACGGTAATGTTTACCCGGCAGAAAATAAAGTGAGTTTGCTTTTTGCATGGCCTGCATCACGTCTTTATCCGTTGCATGTTTCACTTTGTTTGTGTCTACAAATGCATAATGATCGGGTACTCCCGAGCAATGGCTAAGCAGCTGAAAGATGCGGATCGAAGAGACCGGATAAGGAAGTGCCAGAAACTTTCCTATCGTATCATTCCTTAAAAATTTCCCTTTATTAAATAAATCCAGCACCGCAAAAGCGGTAAACTGTTTGGTGAGTGATCCGATGTTGAAATTTTCCTCTGCTGTTATGGCTGAACCGGTAACCAGATTGGCTTTGCCATAACCTTTTTTAAAAACCGATTTGTTATTTTTTTCTATGGCAATCATCGCACCAGGCTGATCCGGCCGATAGTAAGTATTCATCAAAGAATCGATCTGATTAATGGCTGTCTGGCAAAATCCGGAAATGAAAAAAATATTAAATGCGAAAATAAGCCAGCTGTATTTCATAATTAAAATTGATATAGAACATTTAAATTATGGCGTAAAATAGAATTTTCGTTCATTTGGTGGTTTTTTCCTGACCTTTACCTGTACAGGATCAGCCATATAAGAGAACAAAATATTTGTTTAGCTGGTGGCATTTACTGAATATGAAAGCAATCATTCCCGTAGCAGGAGCCGGTACAAAACTGAGGCCCCATACTTATACCCAACCAAAGGCTCTGATTCCGCTCGCCGGAAAAACGATTTTGAGTATAATCGTTGACCAGCTATTGGAGGGGGGCATATCAGAATTCATTTTTATTGTAGGTTATCTGGGTACAAAAATTCAGGATTATGTAAAGGATAAATATCCCCAGCTGAAAACGAGTTTTGTTTTTCAGAATGAAAGGCAGGGCATCGGTCAGGCCGTTTTATTAACGAAGGAACTGGTGGCAGGGGATGAGGTTTTTATTGTGCTGGGGGATACGATTTGTGAATATGATATCAAGGCAATCCTCGAAAATCCGGCATCTCAGCTGGGCATCAAAAGAGTTGACGATCCCCGGGATTTCGGCGTAGCTGAAATCGAAGACGACGGTTTTATCAGTCGTGTGGTTGAAAAACCACAGATACCAAAATCAAATATGGCCCTGGTCGGCATTTACAAGATTCGCGAAACGGACGCACTTTTCTCCTGCCTTGAAAATAATATCCGGAATCAGCTTACGAGTTATGGTGAATATAATTTAACGGACGCCATCGAATGTATGATTGGTGACGGTGTAAAATTTGAGCCCTTTAAAGTCCAGAATTGGTTTGATTGCGGAAAAAAAGAAACGCTGCTGGAATCCAATGCCAAACTGCTGAAAAAATTCGGAAGTAATATGGCGCCCGATCATCATCTTGAAAATACAATTGTGATTCATCCGGTAAATATTGCATCGGGCTGCACGATCAAGAATTCTATCATTGGTCCCAATGTTGCCATCGGGGAAAAGACAAATATTAACTATTCAATATTAAAAGATTCCATCATCGGTTCATTCGCTAACTTATTTGATATTGTACTTACACATTCACTGATCGGAAGTGATACGGAAGTAAAGGGGGAGAGCCGGAGCTTAAACATCGGGGATAATACGGAGATTGATTTAGGAGAAAGTTGAACTACAACACAAGTATGGAAGAATGGAAGTATGGAAGTATGAAAGTGGTAGTTGTTTAGTTGCCTTAAGCTTTGCGCGTTACGCCTTAAGCTTTTCTTATTTCATTCCCAAAATACGCAAAAGAGGATATTCCGAATCGTCGGGGAGTAAATCTGAGCCTCCATCCGGTGAAACTTCAACATTCACTTTCACCGTTTTCTTATCCTGAATTTCAATCACCTCCTGATATTTGAATTTCTGATAACCTTTTTTCTCAAAACGAAGGTTTACATGACAGGCCGGTAGTTGTTTGAAATAATAATAACCATCCACATCCGTCACCACTTCTTTAAAAGACGGATCACCTGGAACAATGGCTGATACGATAACTCCTGAAACGGGTTTCTTGGTGACTGCATCCAAAACCTGGCCTTTGATCAAACATGGATCCGTTGTACCATCACTGGCGTAAAGCCCGCATGAAACCACACAGGTAAACGCGATAAAAAGGAGGTAATGCGAGATTTTCATGTTATTGCAGTTTACAAGGTAAAGGTTCGGCCCAGCTTTTCCTAAATTCAAACCATAAATTTTCTATAATGTCAGCAGCCGGGAGGATGTCCCGGATCAGGGAACTTACCTGACCGGCTTCCAGTTCGCCTTCATTCAAATCTCCTTCAAGCATTCCCTTTTTTGCCCTTGCTTTTCCAAGAAGTATTTGAAGACTTTCTTTTGAAGCACCCGCCTGTTCGGCAGCTTCCACCTGATGGAAAAACGGGTTCTTTAAAAGCCTTACCGGCATTAACGATTTCAGCACCAGCTTCGTATCCCCTTCTCCGGCTTTCAGGATATAATTTTTAAAATCCGGATGAGAAGAAGCTTCCCGGCTCATCACAAAACGGGTACCGATCTGAACGGCAGATGCGCCGAGGGCCATAGCGGCAAACATTTGCCGGCCGGTTGCAATACCGCCTGCTGCAATCACCGGAATCTGAATGGCATCTGCGACGGCCGGTATCAGTACCATGGATGTGGTCTCTTCGCGACCGTTGTGACCACCCGCTTCAAATCCTTCCGCAACCACTGCATCGCATCCTGCCTCGGCAGCTTTAAGGGCAAACCGGCTACTGCTTACCACATGTACCACTTTAATACCCTTTTCTTTTAAGACGCCGGTCCAGGTAGCAGGGTTACCGGCTGAAGTGAATACAATGGGAATTTTTTCTTCTATGACAATATCGATATGCTTTTGAACATCCGGATACATCAGAGGAATATTCACCCCTAAAGGGTGACTCGTAGCCTGTTTACATTTTCTGATATGTTCCCTGAGCAGATCGGGGTACATACTTCCGCTTCCGATCAGACCAAGACCTCCCGCATTACTAACAGCTGAAGCCAGCCGCCAGCCACTGGTCCAGACCATTCCGGCCTGTACGATCGGATACCTTATTCCAAACAAACGGGTTATTGCATTCGTGAATTCCATCTCACTAAAGGTAAGAACGGGGGTTAGTTTGTTTTTTTTAATTCTTTATAAAAGGCTATATTTAGGGTACATCTACAAGCTTAAGGCATGCACAAATCTTTGTTGCTTCTTTTTGGTGTGGGGTGTTTGATCTCCTGCCATAAAGATGCTTCGAATCCGGTTAATCAATGGACCTGGTTCGGTACGCGGAACAGTGCGGTTTACAATTATGTATTAATTAATGCCAGCCAGGTACTCAGCAAAAGTGACAGCGAAGAACTACACGTTGGCGTGAGCGCTGCTTTTATCGACAGCAATAATAACAGAATAACATTTGTCCGCGCACTCTCGGTAAATGATCAGATCATTCAGCCGGGCCAGGACTCGGTGTACAATTATAATTACGGATCAGATCAGATTAATAAGAGTACTCAGTTGTTCGGCACACGGATTCTGGTAACGATTCATGGTAATGATGAAGAGGATACCGTGAGTAATTCTGTCTATCTGCCAAAACAACTTTCACCCAGCCTGGACGATTATCCGGACACTGTTTCAATGAGCCATGGTCTGCAACTGAAATGGTTGCCGGATTCAGATAATACCTGGGGAAATGTGGTCGTTCAGGTGTTTTATTACAGTGCCCTCAGCCGAAAGGCGGATTCAACCATGCCCGACAATATTTCAACAGTCAATATAACTGTACCTGATAACGGCGGATATTATCTTTCCTACTCTGACCTGAGTGTCTTTCCAAAAAATGCATATATAGGCATCACCATCGCGCGCGGTACACAGACCGAAGCTATCCTTCCATTGTCCCGTAAGAGAGTGTATTATTTTTCCAGCGCATCAGTCAGCACACCGCCTGTAAGAGTAAAATTATAAAGCGGACACCGTATTGTTGAATGTGGGAACGGAATCAGCTTTAAGACTTACGCTTTCAGCCTTGAGCTTTGAACGCCCACTTCCACATCGTCTTCCAGGTAGGTTTTTTTCCGTATAAAAGAATTCCGGTTCTGTAAATTCTGCCGGCCATCCATGTTGTAAATAAAAAGCCACCTGCCAGCAGCGCCATACTTAGCAATAATTGCCAGTAAGGAACCGTGGTCGGTACACCATACGGAATGCGGGCCATCATCACGATCGGTGAACTGAAAGGCACCAGACTGGCCCACAAAGCCAGCGAGCCACCGGGATCCTGAACCGCGATGGACATTATAATAAAAGAAAAAACAATGGGCATACTAATCGGCAGCAGGAGTGACTGCGCTTCCTGAGGATCTTCATTAACTACAGAGCCAACCGCAGCAAACAGCGAAGAATAGAATAAGTATCCTCCGATAAAATAAAATACAAAGCTCCCGATGATGAGAGGCCAGTTTGCAGTCTGCAGTGATTGTTTGAAAGCAAATATTTGTTTTGCAGCTTCCGTGCCCTGTGCCATTTGTGAACTGCCCATGGCATTCACCTTTTGCATGTTGTTCACTTCCTGCATTAACTCATGCGGTATAAAAGCCTGGGCTACCAGGATCAGTATGGCAATCAAACCGACCCACAAAAGGAACTGTGTTAATCCGACGGCCCCGATACCAATGATTTTCCCGAGCATCAGGGGAAAAGGCTTCACAGAACTTACAATAACTTCAGCCACACGACTGGTTTTTTCTTCCATGACCCCTCGCATCACCATAGCTCCGTAAATAAAAGTAAGCAGGTAAATTAAAAAGCCGCATGCCCAGCCGATTGCATAGGAGAGACCCTGACTGGAAGCCTGTGATTTTTTCCCTTCATCAGAAAAAGTCTGTAGTTCAGCAATATCACTGGCAGCGCGGATAGAATCGAGGTGACTGCGTGTGATATTTGTTTTTGTGAAAATGAGATGGTCTGTAATGGCTGCATTAACCCTTTTTTCCAGGTCGTCGATATTGGCAAGTCCAAGTTGTTTTTTATATTTCAGACGGTAAATGGTTTTCTCTCCTTCTTTCAATACCGGTATAATCAATACGGCACTGCAATTATGCTCAACATAGTTGAGGGTATCAATGGAAGGCGAAAAATCAAAAGCGATCGAAGAATCACTTTTCAAATAATCCCTGAAATATCCGTTCTGATCTGATACCGCAATGCGGTGACTGGTTCTGCCTTTGATGCCCAGGTAAACGGTACCGGCAATAACCATCACAATCAGCACAGGTAATAAAAATGTTGACAGCAGGAAAGTTTTGTTCCTGATTCTGGTAAAATATTCGCGACGGATAATCAGACCGATCTTATTCATAAACTATGCTTGAACAGGTTGAAACTGGCGGGATAACGAAGTGCCTTCTACCAGTTTGATAAAGATTTCGTTTAAGGATGGAAGCAGTTCAGAGAAAGACGAAATATTCGAATGCTGATCTATAAAATATTTCAGCACATCATTGGGCGTATGCCCCTCTTTAATGCGCAACGTAAGAGCACTTTCATTTTTTACAAGCACATCGACAAGTGCATCGGGTAAAAAGGCCGGTAGCGGACTGGCTGAAATCCGAAAGAGGTTTTCCTTAAACTCCTGTTTCACATGGTTGACACTTCCATCCAGGATTTTCTGTCCCTTGTTGATCAGGATAATATGATCGCAGATCTCCTCCACCTGCTCCATACGATGTGTGCTGAAAATAATTGATGCTCCGTTTGAAGCCAGCCGGAATATTTCATCCTTGATCAAATTGGCATTTACCGGATCCAGACCACTAAAAGGTTCATCCAGAATGATCAGTTCCGGGCGGTGCATAACAGTGGTAACAAATTGAAGTTTTTGCGCCATCCCTTTGCTCAGATCTTCAATTTTCTTATTCCACCACGATTGCATTTCAAAACGGGTGAACCAGTCCTTTGCCTGGCTCAGTGCATCGGAAGATGAAAGGCCTTTCAGTCTTGCCAGATACAGGGCCTGCTCACCGATTTTCATTTTCTTATACAAGCCCCTTTCTTCGGGCATATAACCAATCAGTGCAGAGTCCTCATCTGCATTGAATTTTTTTCCATTAAAAGAAATGTTCCCCTCATCGGGAAAAAAAATACCTGTGATCATACGGATCAGGGTCGTTTTACCTGCACCATTGGGACCCAGGAGACCGAAGATGGAACCTTTCTCAACAGAAAAGCTGATGTCATCCACCGCTTTCTGCGTGGTGAAATATTTCTTCAGGTGGGTCACTTCAAGCATTGACATGCATTAACTTTTTAGATGAAAAAAATTCAGCAATTTTTTCGGCAACACGTTCTCCATCCATTGCGGCGCTCATGATACCTCCCGCGTACCCGGCGCCTTCTCCACAGGGATAGAGATTATTGATTTGCGGATGCGCCAGGGTTTTTTCATCGCGTGGTATCCGTACGGGTGACGAAGTTCTGGATTCTGTCGCAACAACAATGGCCTCTTCTGTAAAATATCCTTTCATTTTCTTATCAAATGCGACGAAGGACCGCTGAAGGCTTTTGCCAATTTCTTTTGGAAAAGTTTCGGGAACATTTGCAGAGGTAAGCCCGGGAGTGTAGGAACAGGCGGGCAGGGACCTGGAAAGAATTCCCCTGGTAAAATCAGTCAGTCTTTGTGCCGGAGCCTTAAATAAACCTCCGCCCAGCGCAAAGGCTTTTTGCTCGATGGCTGATTGAAAATACATGGCCGCGAGAGGACCCCGCTTTTTGAACTCCTGCCAGTCTTTTTCCTGGATGTTTACAACGATGCCGGAATTTGCAAACGGATTATTTCGTTTTGATGGCGACCACCCGTTCACTACCAGCTCTCCATCCCGGGTGGATGCTGGTGCGATAATTCCTCCCGGGCACATGCAAAAGGAAAATACAGAGCGGTCGTTATCTGTGTGAACGAGCTGATAGGAGGCCGGTGGCAATCCGGTAACTCTTGGACCTTCTTCCCTGATATAATGGTATTGTATTGAATTGATGAGTTCCTGCGGATGCTCTACACGCAGCCCCAGGGCAAACGGTTTGGCATAAATTTCTTTTTTTTTGTCATGCAGTAGTTGAAAAATATCCCTGGCCGAATGGCCGGTGGCCAATACGACAGCGTTGGCCTGAAAGAGTTCCCCATCCGTTGTTTTAATTTCTCTGATATTATGATCTGACTCCGTCCAATCGCAGAGTTTCCTGTTGAAATGAATTTCACCACCGCATTCAATGATGTAATCACGCATGGAACTGATAATAGCCGGTAATTTATTGGTTCCGATATGGGGATGTGCGTCGAACAGAATCTGGTCATCGGCTCCGAACTGAACGAAAAGATCAAGGATGCGTTGAATATTTCCCCTTTTGTTGCTTCTTGTATACAATTTCCCGTCGCTATACGTGCCTGCACCACCTTCTCCAAAACAATAATTGCTTTCAGGGTTAATGAAGCCTTCTTTATTAAGGAGGGCCAGGTCGCGGCGCCGGGCCCGGATATCTTTTCCCCTTTCTATAATGATGGGTTTGATTCCGGAACGTATCAGACTGAGTGCTGCAAATAATCCGGCAGGACCCGAACCTATTATGAGTACCGATTTCGAAGCTGATTTTACATCCCGCAGATCCTGTTGTGGTTTCGTGCGTGACTGATATGGTTCATCAATAAAAACCGAAGCGGTCAGCAGCATATGCGGGTATCTGGATCTCGCATCAAGCGATTTTTTCAGAAGATGAAATCCCGTAATTTTTTTTTCAGAAAGGCCTGATTCATTTGCCAGCAGGCTTCTGATTAATTGTTCATTTGCTGCATCGGCGATCGGAACCTTTATCTGAATTTTTTTTTGCATCCGGATAGCAAGAGTACCAGAAAGTACTAAATTTTTTTGTAGCTGGTAAAACTATGGTAACTATATTTCAAAAAAAATTATCAATGTAATTTTTAATCAGGTAGTTTACCTGAACTAACTGGTATCCCGTACTTTACTCGAAGGCCTATAAGAGGTATCTCAACAGGTTGAATTTTTTTTTTAAAAAAACTTTGGTTAAAACAAAATGCTGTCAAAATATCTGTATCTTCAATCGCGCCTCAACCAAATCATATGGAGAAATTTTCTAAATCATCATTACACATTTTCCGCCTCTCCATTTTCAATCTTTCTAAACCTTCATCCTTGTTGAGTTTTGTTGATCCTTCTCTATTTATCTGTAACCGGGTGAAGGCGGTTTATCGATGTCCGCCTCGAAGTACTGACGGCCGAAGTACAGGTTAATCAGACTACTGCTATTTAACAGCTATTTTATTTTTTTTTGAACTACTGAAGAAACGTTTTTTATGTCTTGCTGTGCTTCTGGAGGCTACCTGAAATTACCAACTAATAAAAAATTTTTTATTCCCGAATTAATATTGATATTCGTCCCCCTGCAAAAATTCCACGTCCGAAAATCCATTGAAAAACTTAACTTAAAACAATTTTTTTACCAGCTTTAAACTGTTTTTTTTGTAATGCCGAAAACCTTTGAAAAAGTCTGGGCCAATTGTCTTGAGATCATAAAAGACATCGTTGAATGGCAGCATTATAAAACATGGTTTGAACCCATTCATCCGGTTGAGCTGAAAGTGAATGTTTTGGTTATCCAGGTGCCGAGTCAGTTTTTTTATGAGTACCTGGAAGAACACTATGTGAATTTATTGGCAAAAACTTTGCGTAGGATATTGGGAAAAGATGCGCGACTTGAATACCGGATTATGGTAGACAGTGGCAATCAGCAAAACAAACCGTTAACCATGGATGTTCCCGCACATAGTTATAAGACGATCTCCAATAATGAAATGGATTTTCCCCTGATCATCAATAATCCGGTAAAAAATCCTTTTGTAATACCGGGTTTGAAGAAGATGCAGATCGATTCCCAGTTGAATCCGGTTTATACGTTTGAAGTGTTTATAGAAGGGGACTGCAACCGGGTCGCGAGACGGGCAGGTAAAACGGTTGCTGAAAAACCGGGAGCCAATTCATTTAATCCGCTGGTGATTTACGGAGGGGTAGGACTTGGGAAGACCCATCTTGCACAGGCAATTGGCAATGAAGTCCGGCGTACTCACCATAATAAGGTGGTTCTGTATGTCAGTTCTGAGAAATTTATTAACCAGTTTATCGATCACAGCCGTAATAATGCCATAAACGATTTCATACATTTCTATCAACTGGTTGATGTGCTGATTATTGACGATGTTCAGTTTTTTAACCGTGCCGAAAAATCGCAGGACGCCTTTTTCGCGATCTTCAACCACCTGCATCAGAGTGGCAAGCAATTGATTCTCACATCGGATAAGCCCCCGAAAGACCTGGAAGGGGTTCAGGAGCGGTTATTAAGCCGTTTCCGCTGGGGTCTCAGCGCGGATCTGACCATACCGGATTATGAAACAAGAATAGAAATTCTTGAGCGTAAGATGAAGAATGATGGTCTGGAAATGCCTAAAGAAGTTGTAAAATATCTCGCTTATAACATCAACAGCAATGTACGGGAACTGGAAGGGGCTTTGATTTCCCTTCTGGCACAGTCTTCGCTTAACAAGAGGGAAATTGACCTGGAATTGTCGAAGAAAGTATTGAGAAATTTTGTCAAAACGAGCAGTAAGGAAATCACTATAGAAACCATTCAGCGGATGGTTTGCGAATACTTTGATCTGCCCTACGATAAACTCCTTCAGAAAACGAGGAAGCGTGAAATTGTGCAAGCCCGGCAGATTACCATGTTTCTTGCAAAAGCGTTTACTAAAAATTCATTAAAAACGATCGGAGAACATTTTGGTGGCAGGGATCATACAACAGTGATTCATTCCTGCCAGACTGTAAAGGACCTGATGGATACCGACAGTTTATTCCGCGAAAATGTGACTGAGTTACAGCAGAAAGTGCAACTGGCGGCGATGTAAGGAAAGTTAATTGTATAAGAGTATAAGAGTGAAAGTCCATTTTAAATGGGCTTTCTTTATTAAAAAGCATCAGACTTAAGCTCTGGGCTTCAAACTTGCAGACTGATTTGGGGGTTGTTTTCTGTGTACTATTTTACGCCTTAACATAAACAAGGCTGTAGATCTCTTTCTGTCTTTCTGGATGATATTGTTGATAGCGTGTAATATATTCATAAACCCTCCAGAATTTTATTGAGGAAATGATGAACCTGAGGACCGAAAAAACCAAAGAAAATAGTAGCGACAATATAACCTGCAATAAAACAGGTAAATAATAGCTTGGGAGAGATTGGCTGGGTATTTTCAATCACGGACGATATGAAACGCTTCATATGTTTTACATTGGATTATTGGTTTTTGTTAAACTCTCCTGAGCTTCAGTTTATTGTGTGGAAATAAGAGTTTTTGTATAAGCGCCCGAAAATGCGGAAGGTTTATAATTAATGATTATTTTTGCATCCCCTTAAATGATTGACAGTATTGCCTTAAGCTTTGAGCTTTAAGCTTTCAGCTTTAAACGGAGAGGTGCCTGAGTGGCCGAAAGGGCCGGTTTGCTAAACCGTTATACGAGCTTAAACTTGTATCGAGGGTTCGAATCCCTCCCTCTCCGCAAAAGCAAGAAACGCCCCGATAGGGGCTTTTTTGTTTTCACGAACGTTGAAAGCTTGCTTTCAAAATCGAGTGGAAATAAAAAAAGCGTGTAGCGCTGACGCTTCTTATCATTTGCCGGCCCTCCTTTATGGGGGTCACGCGGTGGTTAGCGACTAGTTATCAATGCACGCCGGCAATCCATGTTCAATCTCATCTTTTTGGCCGATTATTTCAAATTGTTTTATCTTCAGTCATCGGTATAACCACTTCAATCTATTTATATGTTCGATCAAATTTTGCAACTGGTAAAGGAACAATTGAATGCCCATCCTCAAATCGCCGGAAACATTCCTCCGGAACAGGCAGATCAGATTCACCACGAAATTGCGACACATATAACCAATGGGCTGCAAAATCCGCAACCTGCTCAATCTGAAGCAGGCGGCATATTGTCTCAACTGGAAAACAGTCTCGCATCAGGCGGTTTGGCTACGAGTGCTGTTACTGGTGGATTAGTCGGCACGCTGGCGGGCAAGTTTGGTTTATCACCCATGATCACCGGAGCCATTGCCGCAGCCATACCGGGTCTGATCAAAAAATACGAGAATAGAAATAATACTCCCCCGGTTAATGCGTAATTCAGGTATTCTATATTTTCTACTTGGAATTTATTCCATGATGATCAGCTGGTACTACAACCACTCGATTTTCTGGCTCATCATTCACTGGATTTTCTGGCCCATTTACCTGGTGTATGAATTACTGACAGGTCATCTTTCGCATAATATGTGGAGAGAAATTCCGATGTCCTATTTTAAATAGTCGCAAACATTCTGCATTACACGATTGACTAATGCCAGAAATCAGGCATTACCGTAGTTCCACCTCTAACCCGGCAGTCAACGCAACCGGCAGATGACCCAAGAATAAAAGCCCCCTGTTCATAAGGCATTATCGGGACGCCATAACCACTGCCAAAATAATACACCATCGGCCTTTGTATATTTGGAACGGTATCCACTGAGCATATTTCATATCCGCTATAAATCTGTACCTGCGGAAGTTCAGTGCGGTCTATAAATATCCGTTTTTCAGAAACCGAGCTGCATCCGACAAAACCGATTACCTGATCCGACGGATTCGTTGTACAATGAAAATTGCCTCCTGTCTCTGAAGGCTGTGCATCAAAAATAGAACCCAATTCCTCGGTATTTTTTTTAAGCATTTGTTTCCATTCATACCAGTCCCGGGTTAATACCATTTGTTTTATCAGGATACTATACCGGTTTACCAGCCGGTTTGAAGAAGAGTAAGAAATATTTAAAATCGGAAACTGATATATAATATCTGAACTCAGACTGGTAGTAGTTCCCAGGATAATTTCAGTAGACCGATCCATCTTCCAGCAGGTATGAATCAAATCCTCATTTGGCCTGTCAAAAATCATACTGTCCTTAGGATTGAATTCTATTTTGGAATCATAGGCAGAATTGTATCTCCAGGTTTCTTCATAATTCCATTGATAGTATAAACTCTGATTCTGATCGTCGTGGGTTGAAACATAAATCTGGAGTTTGTCGGGTCCCGCTTTCCATCCCACGGAATCAATTGGTTTTGATTCTTTTACTTCCGAAAAATCGGACAGATATTCTTTTCCGTCAGCCGTCTTAATATGTAATCGGTATTTCCGGGAAACATCTATTGACAGCCGGTTGACCGAATATTTTCCAGCCGTATCTTCAGAAAGGGGGTAACTGGCGCCGCTCTCAGATTGAACCTCTATTTGGGCTCCGGATTCCGGAATATCAGTAATATGATCAATTGCTGTGGTGCGTGATAATGAAATCGTGGTCGGCCCGGTTCCTGCATTAATAAAACCCTCCACAACCAAAAAACCGGTAGACGGCAAATGAATGTCAGGTTGGTATTTATCCTTGCAGCCCGCAGTGGAAATCAATAACAAAAACCAGGGAATTAATTTCATTTGGTTTTATACTATATGATCCATTTTAATCTGGGGATGAAGAGAAAACGATCCATATATGAGCGTACATTCAATGATAAGGGATCTCTGTGGAAATAATAAGTAGTATGGGATATTTCCCCTGTCCGGGGGTATAAACGGATCTGTGAGGATAATACGCCGATCCGGTTTTAGGCTTTCAGGCTTTAAGCCTGATTATTCAAATATCAAATAGGCGGGATGATCGTGACTTAATTTTTCAAATAAAGGGATTGTACGATCTGATAAAGTCAGACTAAAAATATCATCATCTTCAGCAGGCGTGAACCATTTACCGTCCTTCATTTCTCTTAAAAATTGGACACTGTTATAAAATATTCTGAGTCCGCAATTTTCATAGTATGCACTATTTTTATTTTTGCAAAACCCGATCGCTTCAATTTTCCTGTTTTTTAAATCGTCACCCACATAACCCAGCAGTATTTTCCCATACCCCTTCAGAATTTCAACAGCTACAAACCCGACCAGTTCCGCAATCTGGTATTCTGTTTCATCGATTTTTACTTTGAAGTTAAAATTGATCCTGGCAATACTCAACAGATTTGAAACGGAATCGGTTAATAAATGAAATTCTGATTTTGTAAAACGGCTTCTGAATTCTTCCGGTTTCATGTCATTCCAGTCCGGCACGTCCCAATTATCGAGTATGGTTTTTATTTCAACATCAGAAAGTTGTCCGGTATTTTTAATCGTGTAAACCATATCTTTAGATGCTGCCATTGGCGTAAATTAGTTTTTATTTTAAAAATAGAATAATAATATGTTACCGGAAATAACCGACGAATTCATGCAGCAAATGAGAGCGACGACGAAGAATTACACGCTGATGATCCTGAAGCGTGGACAGGAATTTGTATTACCGGGAGTCGAAAAAATTATCTGGGAGCATGGGCGCAGGAATTTTAGTTTAAGGGCCGCCGGCCTGCTGTCTATCGTATGCCCGGTGAATGACGGAACGGACGTATGTGGAATCGGCATTTTCAATACCGATATTCAGGAGGCAAAAAAAATCATGGACGCAGATCCGGGAGTGGAGAAGCGGATTTTTGTTTATGAATTACATCCCTGCCGCAGTTTTCCGGGGGATCATTTACCCTGAAAGGAATAACTTTTTGACATCACACTCTTATACTCTTATACACTTATACTCCTACACTCACTCAGGCCTTCCTCAGTTGCCGATAATTCCCATAGTTCTTTCCACTTCAATATTGGCAGATAAATAATCATAAACCGCTTCCAGGTAGTTAGATTGTGCCTGCGTGTACGCGAGTTCAGCATCTGTCAGTTCAAGACGGGAGGCTACTGCTTTGGCATATCTGTATTGGGTAATCTCATAACTCAGTCTGGCCGTCTTTTGTACGTTTTCACTGGTTTGTATACGGGCTGCTGTTTCGCGTACGTTCGCCACAGCCTGTTTCACCGCGCTGCGCAATTCTTCATATGCCTGCTGAGAACGGATAACGGACTGATCTTTTTCTATCTGGGCTTTTTTTACTTTAGCCTTGTTACTGTTTCCGTTAAAAATAGGAACGGTAAACTGTGCCCCTACGAACGGCGTGGAAGGATAAAAAGCATTAAAATAGTCGAATTTATTCGTTTGTGTCTGAATCAGGTATTGAGCGGTTAGTGAGACGGAAGGTTTCATTGCTGCCGCTGCAATCCTGATCTGCTGGTCCGAAGTCTGTTGCTGCAGATCGAGAGACTGCAGGTCAGCTCTGTGAATCCTGGCTTCATTATATACTTCTTCTTCTTTAAAAAATACCGGTGCTGATTCAGGAAGTATAAGCGAATCGGTTAATTCGATTTCCTGCAGACTATCCAGTCCGGTCAGGGTTCTGAGCTGCTGCTTGCCTACCTCGATCATCAATGAAAGTTTCAACAGATCAGGTTCCAGATTTTTTACAGACGTGTAAGCACGTAAAGTATCTACCCGTAACGCCCGTCCCTGAGCCAATAACGATTTTGCATCCTGCAATGCTTTTTCATTTCTTGCGAGGCTTTCATTTTGCAATTTGATTCGTTCGTGCAACACCAGGATACGGATATAGGTTTGTTTCAGCAAAGCTGCGATATCCGTTTGTTTGTCTATCACAGATAAGCGGCTCTGACGTTCCTGCAATTTAGCCTGGATGATTCCGGGTTTCGTAGCAGCATTGTATACCGGTTGCGTGATCCAGGCAGTTGCTCCTGCCTGGTCTCTTCCGCCAAAACGGTCATATGCTATTTTGTTGCTGCCGCCATTGTTATTGCCGATTCCGAAAAAAGGTGCTTCATAAAAATAATGATATACCTGTGCACTAACGCCGGCGGAAGGAAGCGATGCACTTTTTGCAACCTGTGTTAATTGTTCTGACCGGTCCACGTCCAAAGAACTGATTCTGATTTCGCGGTTATTGGTTAATGTCAGACTGAGTGCTTCTTTCAGGGACAATTGTCTTGGTTGTGCACTGGCCATATAGGATACCAGAACAATGAGTCCGAAAACAAGTGATGTATATATGAAAGCTTTCCTGAGTGTCATATAAATTTATTTATGCAGGAATGATCGTTCCTGGAATGGTTAATATGCCGGGCTTTGATTCGGCTTTTGCTTTGTATGGTCTGGAGAAATATGAATACACGGCGGGGATTACGTACAGGGTCAGAATGCCCGCAAATAATAATCCGCCTACTACTACGATTCCTAAAGATGTGCGGCTTCCGGAAGAAGTACCGAGCGACAGGGCGATGGGCAGTGTTCCGAAAATCATGGCCAGGGTTGTCATCAGGATAGGACGGAAACGGGAGGCGGCTGCCGACAAAACTGCATCGCGTACATTCATACCTTCGGCTTTGCGCTGGTTGGCGAACTCAACAATCAGGATTCCATTCTTGGTGATTAACCCGATGAGCATAATAATGCCGATCTCACTGAACACGTTGATCGACTGATGCGTGATCCAGAGGCTTAGCAGGGCTCCCGTCACAGCCATAGGCACGGTGAGCAGGATGATGAAAGGATCTATCAGGCTTTCAAACTGTGCAGCCAGCACGAGATAAATCAGCAGGATTGCAAAAACGAAAGCAAAAATGAGACTGGAACTGCTTTCAGCGAAATCACGGCTTTGTCCCGCAAGGGCTGTTCTGAAACCAGAAGGCAACACTTTTTTAGTAATACTATTCATTTCTTTGATCGCATCTCCCAGACTCACGCCCGGTGCCGGTGTCGCGGAAATAGTTGCACTATAAGATTGGTTATACCGGTATAATGCAGGCGGACTCACCGTTTCATTCATTTTTACCAGATTGTCCAGTGAAATCATTTCTCCGCTTCCCGACTTCAGGAATAAAGAACGCAGGGCATCTGGGGAAGAACGTTCCTGCCTGTCCAGCTGTCCGATCACCTCATACTGACGATCGTTATAAATAAAATATCCGTAGCGTCTTCCGCTCAGGGCAAGTTGTAATGTGCGTCCGATCTCCTGTGTTGATATTCCCAATTGAGCAGCGCGTTGACGGTCAATACTGATACCAATTTCGGGGCGGTCGATTTTAAAATCAGGATTCTGGAATACAAGCTTACCGGATTTGTACACTTCACCCATCAGCTTTGGAATAACAGCTTCGAGACTTTTGAGATCCGGTGCCTGTACAACATATTCAAGAGGCTGTTCGCTGGAAAAACCACCAATGGTCGGAATCTGAATCGGAATTACGATTACATTCCGGAATTTTTGCGATGCGGCGATCAGTTTTTGATATACCTGGTTTTGTGTTAACCCGCTTTTGCGATCCTTTGGTTCTTTCAGAAAAATCCATTGAAATCCGCCGTTCACAGGTTGCACCAATGTTCCGATGGAGGCAGCAATGCCGGCATAGGTTCTGTTTTCATTCAGATCGGGAATAGAATCCGATACATAATTACTGATAGCCTTCATGGTTTCTTCCATGCTTTCGTACGAAGTTCCTTCCGGAGCGATCACAGCCAGACCTACCATGGAACGATCTTCCAGCGGAGCCAGCTCGGAAGGCAATTTGGGGGTAAGCAGCCAGGCTATTGCAAACGAACCGATCAGCAAGCCAAATGCCACCCACCTTGTTTTGAAAAAGAATCTCAGTGATTTTTCATAACCGTCATTCAATCTGATAAAAAACGGTTCTGTCTTTTTATAGAGCCAGTTTTGATGTGCGCCCGCTTTTAACAAATAGGCGCTCATCATCGGAGAAAGGGTCAGGGCTACGAAAGCTGAAATCAAAACGGATCCGGAAACCACAATGGCAAATTCACGAAATAATCTTCCGGTAATTCCACCGAGAAAAAGAATCGGCAGGAAAACGGCAGCCAGTGTAATAGTGGTGGAAATCACTGCGAAATAAATTTCATCAGACCCTTTTCTTGCTGCCTGTACCGGGGTCATGCCCTGCTCAACTTTACTGTAGATATTTTCAAGTACTACGATGGCGTCATCCACAACAAGACCGATTGCCAGCACCAGGCCTAATAACGTTAACACGTTTATGGAGAAGTTTCCAATATACATGATAAAAAAGGCAGAGATGATTGAAACCGGTATGGCTACCAAAGGAATAATAGTACTTCTCCAGTCGCGTAAAAAGATAAAAATGATCAATGCAACCAGCACAAAGGCCAGCAATAAAGTTTCTCCGACTTCAGATAAAGAATTACGCACGGGAACTGTAAAATCTTTTCCCAGTGAAATGATAAAATCTTTGGGGGCAGTTTTCTGGATGTCGGCAAATCGCTTTTTAAATTCATCCACAATGGCCAGCGAGTTAGCTCCCCGTTGTGGTTGAACGCCCGTACCGACACCATAACGGGCGGTATTACCTTCACTAACGATCATGGCTGTACGTTCATTCTGGGAACTCATGATCGCTGTGCCAATATCTTTGAACCGTATGATGGCTCCATCCTGCTGGCGCAGAATCATGTTATTGAAATCATCTTCGGTAACCAATCGGCCTTCTGTCCGAAGGGTAACTTCGGTATTCTGACCTTCGATTCTTCCGCTCGGTAAATCCACATTTTCTTTTTGCAGCGCCGCCTGAACATCAGCGGGAGTCAGTTGGTAGGCGGCAAGTTTGACCGGGTCCATACGCAGACGCATGGATCGTTTACGGCCGGCATATGAATCCACGAGCCGTACACCCGGGATCGATTGCAGTCTTTCCTTGATATTGATGTTTACAAAATCGGTTATGTCTTCCAGGCTTTTCGTGTCACTTTGTACGGTCAGAAAAACCAGGAAATCAGGAGGACCGGATTTTTCAACAATGGTGGGTTCAATATCTGTCGGAAGTTGCTGACGGGACTTTGAAACCTTGTCGCGGACATCATTCGCAGCGGCTTCCAGATCTGCGTTAAGGTTGAATTCCACAGTGATCACACTTACCTGTTCACGGGAAACGGAACTCATGGCGCGGATGCCATTTGCTTCGGCTACAGCTTCTTCGAGTGGTTTGGTTACCTGCGATGCAATAATATCCGCACTGGCTCCCGGGTATACCGTAGTGATCGTTACAATGGGCGAATCAGTAACAGGGTATTCACGGGTCCCCAGAAATGTGTAACCCACGATGCCGAAAAGAATCAGCAGAACCGACATTACACCGGCCAGAACCGGCCGGGAAATACTTACTTGGGATATAGCGCTCATACAATTATTAGTTATTAATTATTAATTATTAACGGGCATGATTCAAAGAAGACCTGACATATTGCGTCCTGCCTCCTGCGTCCTGCCTCCCGCTTATTTCAGGCTCGCAAACTGAACAGCAGCACCCGGCGTTAACCGCAATAAGTTGCTGGTCACGACGGTGTCTCCCTTATTCAGACCGTGTAAAACTTCAACGGTATATGGACCACGCTGTCCGATTTCAATGGCCGCTAGCTGAACCTGGTTACTTTTTACGGTATACACATTGTATCCCTGAGAAGAAGGGATCAATGCCTGGGACGAAACCATGAGTGCGTCTGCGGTTGAGTGTAATGACAATTGTATCCGGGCGCTCTGTCCGGCAAGTAATGTCCTTCCCGGATTCTGACTGACCGCTCTAACCAGCAGGGTTCTTGTATTTTGATCCACCCCGGCTTCCCTTGCAATCACTCTGGCAGTGTATTGCTTTGTGTCGGAAGCTACCGTAAATTTCTGCAGACTACCTGTTGTAATCGTTTGTGCATATTTTTCCGGCACGTGGAAATCCAGTTTTAACTGGCTGTTATCCTGGATATGTGTAAGTACCGTATTGACCGAAACCACGGAACCCGGGTATACATGTACGATGCCCAGCTGGCCACTGAAGGGTGCCCTGATGCGGGTTTTATTCAGTGTAACCTTGAGCTCGGCAACCTGAGCTTCCAGGACTTTCAGATTGGTAAAGGCCTGATCGTAATCCTGCTGTACCACGGCTTCATGCCGGATAAGATCCCGAAGACGTTCTTCATTTAATCTGGCCAGTTTTTCCTGCTGATAAAGTTTTTCCAGTTGTGCCAGCAGGTCGGCATTATCCATTTCAAAAAGTATCTGTCCCGCACTGACAGAAGCTCCGTCTTTTACATTTACCCGAATGATCTTCCGCGGTAATTCACTAACGATATCCACATCCTGGTTTGATTCCAGGGTTCCGGTGATTTCAAGCTCATCTTTTAATACCGCTGGTTTTACAATATATCCGTCCACCGGGATACCGGGAGATACCGCAGTGACAACGGTGGCAGGTTTTGCTTTGTCTTCGGCTTTGGCATAACAGCCTCCGATAAACAGGATGGTAAAATATGCAAGGGCAGCCAGCAAGGGGCTGTTGATCAGGTTTCTGGTGATGGTTTGTGTTGACATGATGATAATTATTATAGATATATTCAAATATTTCGATACAATTGGGCAAAGCTTTTCATAAGGATTAACAAAAACGAAGGAATAAAGTTATAGATTTATTTAAGTATTTCGATAAATAAGATAAAAAATTTTTTAAATTTTCAGTCCTTCAATAAATCGTATATACTCGTCCATCAGTTTATTGTTCAGATAATAACGCACGTTCCGACCTTCTTTATCGGATGTAACCAATTCACTTTCAATTAATAGTTTCAGGTGGTGGGCAATCGAAGGCTGAGCGAGGTTCAGTGTGTTATTTAAATCCACACAGTAAAGGCATTGTCTGCTCTTCTTGATTTCCTTCAGAATGGTCAGCCGGTTGGGGTCTGCCAGCGCTTTGGAAATCTTTTCTGCTTTTTTCGCATCCATATAAAATGAATTACGATGCAAATATAATAACATTTATCGAAAAACTTCAATAAATAAAAAGACCGGACATTTTCTTAGGCCCTGACGCGTGAACCGGCTTCAGTATCAATTACCTGGCTGAAAACCCGGCAGGTCACAAAGACCGAAAAAAACGTATTTTTAATAGTAGGTATCTTCTTCCCCCTAAATTCCCCATTCATGAAGAAGTGGTTGTTCATATGTTTTTCCCAGTTACTCATGATCGTTTGTTCCGGTCAGACACTGAATCAATGTGAAGGACCTTACGTGGAATACCGGAAGAATGATATCCTTGTCCGCTCTATTGCAGCAGATGGAAAGGTCCTGACCGATTCCTTTCCGGCTGCCGAAAAGGATAAACATCCCGTTGAAATTCATTTCTCAAATCACAGCGGCTGGGATTTTTCTGTTGTTCTTCAGAAGAAATTAAAAACAGAACCCTATAATTGGGCAAAAGTGGACAGGATCATCGCTGTTTCTGATATAGAAGGAGAATTCGAGAATTTCAGAGGCATTTTGATCGCCAACCAGGTGATGGATGAAAAATATCAGTGGATCTTTGGCAAGGGTCACCTGGTTATTTGCGGGGATCTTTTCGACCGCGGAAAAGATGTGGCCGCAGAGCTCTGGCTGATATATAAACTGGAAATTGAAGCAAAGGAACAGGGCGGATACGTTCATACCATTCTCGGTAATCATGATATCATGAATCTGAGTGGCGATTTCCGGTATGTTCAACCAAAATATTTTGAACGCGCAATAAAAATGGGAACGGGTTATCATCTTTTATATAACTCCGGGACCGAGCTGGGCAGGTGGCTTCTGAACAAGAACATTATAGAAAAAATAGGGAACGGCTTATATCTGCATGCCGGTATTTCCCGGGCAGTACTGGATCTTCAATGGCCCTTGTATAAGATAAATTCAGACTGCCGGGAATATTATGACAAAGCGATGCAGCCGGATAAATACCCGGATAAAAATATGTGGAGGTTGTTTGACGGTGATTATGCGCCTTTCTGGTATCGTGGATATTTTCTCGAACCGCGAGCCACCCAGGGTCTGGTTGACAGCACTCTTTCGTTTTACCAGGTTGGGAAAATAATAGTCGGTCATGATATTATCGATTCGGTTTCCTCTTTCTACCAGGGCAAAGTGATCGGTATAGACGTAAACGAACATGAAGGGAATTCGCAGGGATTACTGATTGAAAACAACACGTATTATAAAATTGACCTGACAGGCAAAAAATACCCTCTCCCCTGATCATATGCCGTTTGTAAAAGGCCCGGAGGCCATTAACCGGATATCTAATTCATCCAGTTCCTGAAAAACAACCTAATTTTAATACAACATGAAAATCCTGGTAGTAGATGATGAAAGGGATGTCAAGGCCCTCTTCGAACAACGATTCCGAAAAGAAATACGGGATGGGGAAATGATATTTGCCTTTGCTTATTCCGGTGAGGAAGCATTGGGGTACCTCAATACGCTAAACCATGAAGCCGTGCTGATATTATCGGATATAAATATGCCGGGTATGAGCGGACTTGAACTGCTTAAGCAAATCAAAACGCATTTTGAAAAACCGCCGCCTACCGTTATGATGATAACGGCCTTTGGAGATGATGAAAATTATCAGCAGGCCATGAAACTGGGTGCAGATGATTTTTTAACGAAGCCGTTGAATTTTACTCACTTAAGGGAGAAACTTAAATCAGTAAAATGACTACAAAGATTTTAGTGGTAGATGACGAAGTTGATTTGGAGGTTCTTATCAAGCAAAAATTCCGCAGGCAGATCAGAAATAAGGAGTTTGAATTTGTATTTGCCATGAACGGCGTGGAGGCACTCACCAAATTAAAACAGCACGAAGATATTGATATCGTTTTGAGTGATATCAACATGCCTGAAATGGATGGCCTCACCTTGCTGGCTAAAATACCGGAGGTCAGTCCCCTTGTCAAAACAGTTATTATCTCCGCATATGGGGACATGGAAAATATCCGGTCCGCCATGAATAAAGGCGCCTACGATTTTATCTGCAAGCCGGTGAATTTTGAAGATCTTGAGACAACCATTCTGAAAACGATCAGGCAGGTATCGCAGATAAAGGATACGGTCAGGGCAATTAAGGAGAATAATATCCTTCGGATGTATGTAGACGAAACGGTTTTAAAGTATATGAACCGGAAGGAATTTGAAAAATCACTTGTTCTGAGCGATACCGTGGAAGCCACCGTTGTATTTATAGATATCTGCCGGTTTACAACGATTACCGAAAATGAAAACCCCGATTTTGTGGTATCGTTACTGAACAGATATTTTGACGTCATGGTAAAAGAAATTTTGGCTCAAAATGGATATATTGATAAATTCATCGGGGATGCGATCATGGCCGTATTCCGGGGAGAATTTCATCTGGACAGGGCCATGGATGCCTGTCTGGCGGTTAGAAAACAGATCGAGAGTCTCTCCAAAGTAAATGAAAGTGCGTCTTTTTCTCCGAAGGTTTCCATCGGCATCAATAGTGGGGAAATGATATCCGGTAATATCGGTTCTGAAAGTCTTCGGCGCTTTGATTTTACGGTAATCGGTGAAGCGGTGAACCTCGCACAGGCATTACAGACAGCAGCAGATGAGGGGCAAATTATCATTACCGAATCGTCTTATAAGTATGTGCAGGAATCTTTTAGTTGCAGAAAGGTGGGAGAGATAAATTTAAAAAACAGGAAAGATCAGGTGACTGTTTATGAGGTTTTGGGATAGAGTTATCTATTTTTAACAGATGCGTGCAAACAATATTGACCCTGAAAGGCAACATTCTTTCATCAGTTTGATGATGTGGGCGATGAGCCTGTCGCGGCCCTATCTGAAATGGGTAGTTATTATTCTGATAGCCATGCTGGTGGAAGCGATAATGAGTGTGGCGACACCCTGGCCCCTTAAAATTATCATTGATGATGTGGTTGCACATGGTACGCTGCCCAATTGGCTTCGTTGGCTGCATGTGATCTTTCCGTTGAATAGCAAGGTGGCAATGGCCGCTGTTGTAGCCCTGGGATTTGTTCTCATCAGTGCCATCGGCTCGCTGGCGGGTTATGTAAACAGCTATTATAATGAAAATGTTGCGCAACACATTGCCAATGACCTCCGCAGGAGAATTTATCATCATCTGCAGCACCTTTCACTTTCTTACTACGACACACATCAGACGGGTAAATTGCTTAGTACGATCACAGCCGATGTTTCAACCATCCAGGATTTTGCTTCATCCACTTTGTTAACTATTCTGGTGGATGCCATGACCATTTGTGGTATGCTCGTATTGATGTTTTACCTGGATACGGGCTTTACACTGGCGGCACTGGCCGTCACACCTTTTTTGCTTCTTTTTGTTTCCCGCTTTAAAAGGATTATGAAGAAAGCAACAAGGGAGGTCCGGAAAGATCAGAGTAATATGTTAGTTGTTTTACAACAGGGACTTGAATCTATCCGTGCAGTAAATGCTTTCGGACGGCATGATCTGGAAGAAGATAAATTAAAACAAGTCAGTCAGGAAACGATGGATGCCGCACTCAAGGCCAGGAGAGTAAAATCAGCGCTTTCTCCCGTCGTGACGATTGTAGTTTCTCTATGCATTGGGCTTGTACTCTGGCGTGGGACGGATCTTATTTTTGCAAAAACGATGACGGTGGGGGCCCTGACGGTTTTTATCTGGTACATGAACAAATTCTTTAGTCCGGTACAGGACCTCGCCAAAATGACCAGCACCATTGCACAGGCGACCGTTGCACTGGAAAGAATACAGTCAATCCTGGATACCAAGCCACTCATTCTTTATTCAAAAGGCAAGGAACCCGGCAAGCTGAACGGTGATATTGTTTTTGACCAGGTCTTCTTTTCTTATAATCCGAAATCGCCGGTTCTGAATAATATAAATATCAAAATAAAATGTGGGCAGCGAATTGGAATTGTGGGACCGACAGGCGGAGGCAAATCGACGATCGTAAGTCTGATCGCAAGATTTTATGATCCAACGGGAGGACGTGTTCTGATTGATGGAACTGATATTACCGATTTCAGGCTGGATAGTTTACGCGGACAAATCGGATTCGTCTTACAGGACACAGCTCTTTTTTATGGTTCTGTCAGGGAAAATATCGCTTATGGAAGACCAAACGCATCCGAAGAAGAAATAATCAATGCTGCAAAACTTGCAAATGCACATGATTTTATTATGGATATGCCTTTTGGTTATGACAGCATTGTGGGAGAAAGAGGCATTATGCTGTCAGGCGGCCAGCGCCAGCGGATCGGTATAGCCAGAGCCGTCGTACGGAATTCACCGATTCTTATCCTGGATGAGCCTACAGCTGCATTGGACACGGAGTCTGAAAAAGAAGTTATGGAAGCTTTGGAGAACCTGATGCAGGGGAGAACCGTTATCATTATTGCTCACCGTCTGTCCACCATTCGGGACGCGGACAAAATTATCGTCTTAAATAAAGGGATGATCATGGAAGAAGGAACCCATGATGAGCTGATTGCAAAAGGTAAAATGTATTCCGATCTGTACAAAGTACAGGCATGGTCCGACCACTCTTTGGGGCAGACAGATATCCGGGTTAATTAAAGAAAAAAGAAATGATATACGCAATAACGACACTGGCAGTGCCATACATAAAAATATTATAAGAGGAACGTAACAGGCGAAACTTCCGACCCAGAATTTGTCCCTGCGCGTAGATGTCCCGGATCAGGTTATCATACAGGAAGTCACTGTCATCCATCATTTGTTTCATGCCATATTCAAAATCGACCAATGGCATTTTGAAGAAATTTCCAAAAAATAACAGATCCACCTTTTTATTTTGAACGTCTTCCATAGTAAATTTTCCTTTCATCAGTCCTGGTCTGGTAGCCAAAACAGAATAGATAATGGTGAAAACGTTTACAAAAAGTAATAATACCGTTGGAACAAAGAGTTTAGGAATCAGTACAAACTTGCCTATAATTAAACCGATGCCCAGCGATATCAAAATAGAATTAACGGAAATCATAATAAAGGCCTTGTTGTCGGCCATTACACTCAAATTCAGGTGATTTGAGGACGAGTTTCTGAAAACAGTTTCCACTCCGCTGAGATGATGTTTGGATTTATATTTCCAGCCCGGTGGATGTACAATGTGCTGGTCATGCAGGTCCCCCGGCTGATGGATTACAGGATGAGCCGGATGACGTATTTCAATATGCGGATGCTTATTCAGATGTTTTTTCCCATGCAAAAAGGTAAGCGCCAGCAGGTTTTCTTCCTTGGTTTTATTCAGCAGATCCTGGCAAAAGGATGTATGAAACTGATGGTTTTGAAGGAGTGAAACAGTACGGGATCTCCATACTTCACCCTTTATTTTTTCATGGGCGATGGCTTCCGCCTCCTTACGTCTGAGTTTATTATATTCGGAAAAATAGGGCGAGCCCATATAAAAAGAAACCGCATCACAGACTATTTTTTCATTCAGCGTCACCGGTTCCCGCAACCCGTTTGTGGCTAAAATACAATTTTTAATTTCTGTCTTTTCATCTTCGTCTAACTCCAAACTATCCAAAAGACCATCAGAAAGAGTTGTTGTTTGAATTTCGCTCTTGTCTGGAGAAATTTGTTCGAGGTCATATAACCACAGGGTGGCGCAAACGATAAAATAATTTCTATCATTCAGCTTAAAGTGGTCGTTCATTCTGTTCACAGATTCAAGTAACCGACCGGTATGTGCCAGGTTATGATAAAATAATCTGTCATCGGACTTTTCCAGATACAGCTGGATGGCCCGCACAGATAATTTCGTTAAGGATTCAGGATAAGACATATCTCAGATTTCTGTAATCAACGTAGTCGGCACATTTAATACAAAAGTGATTTTCAGTTATTTGACTACCGGTCATGAATAAATTGAAATGTAGGATATTTCTGTTTCTTTTCCAATACTTAGGATATTTGGCGTAACTTAATTATAAGATTGCCATTTTTATTTCTTTCTCAATAACCTTTATTCCTAACCTACAACACCAAAAAATGAAGCCTTTTTTATTTGCGCTCTGGCTGTCCTGTACAACCATCATACAAATGGCAAATGGTCAGTCGCAGGTCATAAACAGAAATGCTTTTTTTAAAGATACCTCATTGCTCAATGCAACGCTGGTGGTGAATATGTCAAAAATTCTCAACCACAACAATAAAAAGGGCTTTGACATCCCAGGCACTTTTATTACCACATTGCCCGACGGAACGAATGTGAATGATCAGATACTGGTAGAAAAAAGAGGGCATTTCAGAAGCGATTTTTGTTATGTTCCCCCGGTAAAACTCATTTTCAATTACAGGGATTCTGCCAAATTGTATTCATTGAAATCAATGAAGCTGGTAAGCGAATGTAAGGTGTCGCAGGACCACGAGCAGTTTTTGTTTAAAGAATATCTGATTTACAAGATCTACAATTTATTATGCAGTAAGAGTTTCCAGGTCAGGTTGCTGAATATAAAATGGGAAGACACAGTTGGC
This sequence comes from uncultured Bacteroidota bacterium, assembly GCA_963759335.1. Classification (GTDB taxonomy): domain Bacteria; phylum Bacteroidota; class Bacteroidia; order Chitinophagales; family Chitinophagaceae; genus Puia. Next base: position 953,812 of record CAVWYU010000005.1, on the reverse strand, counting down.
AAGAAACAAAAAACGATCAAAGAATATGGTTTTCTGTTGGAGGACCTGAAGGATGTTGCTGCGCGTAATAACTGCACTGAATGGAAAAGGAACAAACTCAACACGGAACAGACAGACAGACGACAAATGACCATGGTAGCCATTTTCGAATACATGATTGGAAATACTGACTGGGCTGTAACAGTGGATCATAACACCCGGCTGATTCTGTCAAAAGATGATACCATGTCCAAACCCTATGTAGTGCCATATGATTTTGATTATTCCGGGCTGGTAAACACATACTATTCGATTCCGGACGAGAAGCTCGAAATAGAATCAGTCACCCAACGGGTTTATCGCGGGTTTCCCCGTACGATGGCAGAGTTACAAATTGTTCTGGATACGTTCAGAATGAAGAAGAAAGACATTTATGATCTGATCAATAATTTCAACTACCTCACACAGCGAAGCAAAAGAGAAATGATCGCCTTCCTTTCGGATTTCTTTGATATGATAGAAAACCCCAAGCTGGTAAAGTCTGCATTTATAGATAAAGCAAGACTGGAATGAAGATATAAAGCGTTGATTATTTTCTAAGCTTTGGCCGGACAATTCACCATCCACTGCACGCCAAATCTGTCCGTAAAACTTCCAAAGTAGGCACCCCAGAACATATCCTGCAGATCCATTGTGATCTTGCCACCTGCTGAAAGCGCATCGAACAATCTTTTGGTTTCAGCCCTGGTATCAGGCTCCAGGCTGATGTGCATATTGTTACCGGAATTTACATGAAAGCCAAGAGATTCAGGCGCGTCTGTACCCATCAGTACATGACCACCGGTAATGGAGAGCTCAATATGCATAACAAGGTTTTTATCATTTTCGGCCAGAGGCGGCATGCCTTCCTGGGCAGGAATATCTCCAAATCGTGCAATCCCCATCCCCCCGAAATCCCCACCAAATACCGACTTATAAAATTTGAATGCTTCTTCAGTATTGCGGGGAAAATTTAAATAGGTATTTACTCTGGCCATAATACAGGATTTAATTATTTATTATTCATCTCAGTCAAAAGTACAGAAGTTTGTGTACGACAGAATGTGCAGTTACGACTGTCTAAGGGTAGTTTTGCGACTTTTCGGAAAATAACAACAATCATCAGCATTTTAAAATGAGAACGTCCGACGAAATCAAAAAAATAATTGTTGACAAGGCAAGATCAGATAGCAGGATACGGGCCGTTCTTTTGAATGGTTCCAGGGCTAATCACAATGTATCACCCGACGATCTTCAGGATTTTGATGTCGTATATATTGTTACTCAACTGGATTCTTTCATTGCTGATCATGACTGGACTTTCATTTTTGGAGAGAAATTAATTTGGCAGCTGCCTGATGAAATGGAGTATACCGACAGAGCAGAGAATACATTCACTTCCTTTCATTATCTAATGCTGTATAAAGACGGCCAACGGATTGACCTTACTCTTTTTCCCAGAGAAAAATTGGATACAGATTTTAAGCCGGATAGTCTGACCATCGTCTGGCTTGACAAGGATAATTTATTTGAAAACATCGGGCCGGCAACGGACATGGACTACCGGGTACGAAGACCTGCCGGGAAAGAATTCAGTGATGTATGTAATGAATTCTGGTGGGTATCCACTTATATAGCCAAAGGGCTTGTGAGGCAGGAAATCCCGTATGCAAAAGCCATCATGGAAGGCCCTGTCAGGAAAATGTTTTTAAAAATGACCGAGTGGTATATCGGTACAAAAACTGAGTTCTCTGGTATCAGCTGGTCAGTATGGTAAATTTATAAAACAATATTTATCAGATGATGAATATGTAATGTGGTTAAAAACATACCCGGATGCAAAAAGTAAAAATATCTGGAATACACTTTTCCTGATGACCGGTTTGTTTAAAACTTTCGCCTGCAGCATTGCAGAAAAATTACTTTTCTCTTACAATTCTGTTGAACAGGAAAATGTGTTATTGTATCTGCATGAGCAGTACGAAAAATCAGAAGGTATTGTTCTTCTCAAAGGAAAATCGCTGGCACTAATACCTGTTGAAGAAAAATATCTGGATGAGTTGTTTTCGTTTTCTGCTGATCCGGTGATCTGGGAACATTTGCCAAAAGAGATATACAGCCGCGAGGAATTATTGCGATGGTATCTGCAAACGAAAGAAGACGAAGCATCCGGTAAGGTGATTCCTTTTCTGATCCAGGATATTCAGACCCTGGAAATTATCGGCAGCACCCGGATTCTTGATTTGGATGTTGCCAACCGGAAAGCTGAAATTGGATGGACCTGGATCAATCCCAAATATTTCGGTACTACGGTAAATACAGAGGCGAAACTTCTGTTGTTGGATCATGCGTTTACCGTACTCAGGTTGAACCGTATTCAATTCAGAGCTGACGAAAGGAATGTTCGTTCCCGGAGGGCCATTTTAAAACTCGGTGCTACGTTTGAAGCAGAATTGCGGAATTTTAAACAGAGAAGGGATGGTTCCGTGGGAAATGCTTTTCTATATAGTATTGTATCTTCCGAATGGGAAGAGATTGAAAGGAAGCTTAGGAAACAATTAGATTGATTATCTGTTTAATTCTTCCAAAAGGCTTGCCAGCATGGGTTCTGTGATCGCTTCGTACCGGTGATCTTTGAAATACTTTTCTACGATATTATTTTGCGAACCAAATATTTTTTTCATTGATTTTCTGGTCAACTCAAAAATAGCCCACTCTTCCTTTCTTTCGTCGACGAAATAGTATGTTTCAATGTCCTGGTATTCATCATAATCGTTTCCATCCGTAACATATCCGTTTGTCTTTTGATTCGCGTTGACGAAAATATTTTTAAATAATTTATAGCAGGAATATTTTGGTCCCCTGTTGATGACCTGAAAAAATTCATTAGCGTTTATCAGTGGCACCCGCATGAAAATATATCCTCCTTTGTCGAGTTTAAGACAGAAAGAATTTACCAGCTCCCGGTCCACCGCTATGGGAGACTGCTTATCCCGGATCAGTAAAAGATTGCCGGTTACTTTATCGTAATTATACAAATATTCTTTTTTGTTGATTATTCCATGCGCCTGACTGACGACCAGTCCGGGTACATATATTGGAATCAGAAATGGGGATCCCTTTGTTACTTCCTTATGGTATACCGAGGGAAGGAATTTGTCATAGCTGCTATTATCCTGTTCATATACTCCCGGGTTGGCCAGAATCGGTACCACAAGACGGTGCTCCTCTCCCAGATGGGGAACGTTATTTTTTTCAAATTCCGATATGTTCAATACCAGGGTATCTGCAGAAACATAATCGACCATTAATCTGAATACAAGAGAGTCCGGGTTGCCAGGGCTATGTTTTGCGGAATCATTAGGTAATTGAGCGCTGGAAGATGCGATTAAAAACAGGATGGTAGAAATCGAAAGGAGTAGTTTAGATTTCATAAACAAGCAGTTACTTAAAGTTAATCATTTTGCCTGGTTTGGATCTTATTTTTAAGCATTTCCGGCATCGTCCCGATTCTCGTTATTAAATTGCTGAACTGCATTAAATTACGAAAAACATACTCTTAAAAACAAAGCCATGAAATGCTTGCTCTTTGGTCTTTTGCTATTTGGTTTTACGTCAGTGGCACAGGTAAATATCATACCGCAACCCGTGTCGGTTACTTTATCCGGGACGGATGGTAAATTTTCCCTGGGGCCTGATACTAAAGTAGTGATGGAGGGATCTGGTCTTGAAAATTCAATAGATTTTTTTAATAGCTATCTGAAAGCATATTATGGATTTGGATTGGAAACTACCTCTGTGTCAAACGGTAATAATAATCTGGTTTTGAATTTTGAGAGAATGGACGATTCGATACCGGGGGCCTATCATTTATCCGTCGATAAAAAAGGAATCTATATTGCCGGCGATAACGAAACAGGGGTATTCTATGCGATTCAAACACTGATTCAGTTGCTTCCGATGCCATCCGGAGAAAAAAAACTTGCTCTTCCCTCTGTTGAGATCATTGACAGGCCCCGGTTTGCTTATCGCGGGCTGATGCTGGACGTGGGCCGACATCTGATGCCGGTTCCTTTCATAAAAAAATTCATTGATTATCTCGCGATGCATAAAATGAATGAATTCCACTGGCATTTAACAGAAGACCAGGGCTGGCGCATCGAGATAAAAAAATATCCCCGTCTTACGGAAATCGGCGCCTGGCGTGATGGAACAGTAATTGGTAAGAGACCATGGAAAGGGAACGACAATATTCGCTACGGTGGTTTTTATACCCAGGACCAGATCAGAGAGATAGTAGCTTATGCATCCAGACGGTATATCACTGTCATTCCCGAGATAGAAATGCCCGGCCATGGAAGTGCGGCCATCGCCGCCTACCCCTGGCTTAGCTGTTTTCCAAATGAAAAAACAAATATTCCCGACAGTCTGCTCTCTGAAGAAGGAAGAAAATCAAACGGCAAACTGGTTTACGAAAAATGGGGCGTGGCGGAAGATGTATTCTGCGCAGGAAATGATAGCGTATTCGGATTTCTTCAGGACGTAATCGATGAAATTATTCCTTTGTTTCCTTCCCAGTATATTCATGTTGGTGGCGACGAATGCCCGAAAACAAATTGGAAAAGATGTCCAAAATGTCAAAAAAGGATCCGGGATCTCGGGCTGAAGGATGAACATGAGTTACAGAGTTATTTCATTCAGAGAATGGAAAAATACATAAACAGTAAAGGGAAAACACTGATCGGATGGGATGAGATTCTGGAAGGCGGACTCGCACCAAAGGCAGTCGTTATGAGCTGGCGGGGAGAAAAGGGAGGAATTGAGGCGGCAAAACAAAAGCATACGGTAATCATGACCCCGACCACCTATGTTTATCTTGATTATTCACAAACGAAACATGATGACTCCCTCGTGATCGGTGGGTACCTGCCACTGGAAAAAGTATACCAGTATGAACCGGTTCCATCCGTGTTATCGGCTGCTGATGGCCGGTATATTCTCGGTGCCCAGGCAAATATCTGGACTGAATATATGACCAGCCCGTCGAAAATAGAGTATATGATATTTCCCAGGGTAGATGCACTCAGTGAAGTACTGTGGAGCCCAAAGACAGTTAAAAACTGGATGGATTTCAAAAAGAGACTGCCTTTCCAGTTTGAACGATACAATCTTTGGGCAACTCATTATTTTAATGACTCGCCGGAGTACGATACACACTGAGATGAATAGTAGAAAGGACCTTGCTTACGATTCTGCTTTTGATTTCTCTTTAAAAAGAGTAAAAGAGTATTTTTTACCGGTCGTTGCCGCAGCCAGCGAGACAAGGGTTGTTGTATCGACGAGGCTTTTATTGCTGTTTGCGTTAAAAACAAAAGTTGAGTCTGGTCTGCCGGTCGTATTCCTTCTGTTTTCAGGAACGGGATTGAAAGAGTTTTTTTTCATCTCGCGGGAGAGAACCGCATAATCTTTTTCATTGGCTTCCTGCAGACGGATAGATGTGATGAATTTTGGCATATGAAAGGTTTTAAATGATAAGTAGGGGTTACAAATGTAGCGAGTAGTTATTATCACAAAATGAACGGAATGCAAAATTTTCGTGAAGATGATGGCTGTATCGGGCGAATTAGGGTTATTTTGGTATCCCGAAATACTTCCTGTCATGAAAAAGTTATTTTTCGCTCTGGTAATCTCAATATTTGCTATAAAGGGATCTGCGCAGGTTACGGTAAAAAATCTTCGCCTGGAAAACCGGATCAATCCAACCGGTATGGATGTTCAAACACCAAGATTCAGCTGGCAGCTGATTTCTGTCCAAAAAAACATCATGCAAACGGCTTATGAAATCCGTGTGACGGATAAATCAGGGAAATTGGTTGTCTGGAACAGTGATAAACAGGCTACCGATCAATCTACATACATACCATATGCCGGCCGGCCACTGCAATCTGCTTCCACTTATTATTGGCAGGTAAGAGTTTGGGATAATAAAGGAAAGACTTCTGACTGGAGCGACCGGTCATTCTGGCAAACGGGATTATTACAGAAAGATGACTGGAAGGCTAAATGGATAGAATCCGGATCTTCTGCCGATAGTGTAAACGGACCTGCCCTGATGTTCAGGAAACCTTTCCTGATTAAAAAGAAAATAAAATCAGCCACTGCATTTATTACGGCACACGGAATGTATGAGGCCTCGTTGAATGGGAGAAAAATCGGAGATGCTTTTTTAACTCCCGGCTGGACAAGTTATAATAAGCGGCTTCAATACCAGGCTTACGATATCACTGATCTGATGGCAATGGGCGAAAACGTGATTGGAATGAATGTAGGCAGCGGATGGTACAGAACCCCGCTTGCATGGAATGATAATAAGAATCTGTACGGGAAAAAATTAGGGATACTTCTCCAGGTGAATATTACTTATTCTGACGACAGTCAGGAAACGGTCATATCTGATAACAGCTGGAAAACAACTGACCAGGGACCCATCCGGTTTTCGGAAATTTATAATGGGGAAATATTGGATGCGCGAAAGGAACTGCCGGGCTGGAATAAAACGGGCTTCAACGATCAGTCCTGGCAGAACGCTGTGGAAAAAGATTATGCAAAATTAAATCTGATTGGAACTTATAACGAACCTGTTTTAAAACACGAATCATTTCATCCGGTCAGGATTTTTAAAACGGCCAGGGGAGAACAGATTATAGACTTTGGTCAAAATCTGGTAGGGTGGGCTCAGTTACGGGTCAATGGTAAGCAAGGCGATGAGATCATTGTCGAACACGCGGAAGTACTGGATAAGAATGGAAATTTTTACACCGAAAATTTACGTGCGGCTAAAGCGACCGATACCTATATCTTAAATGGAAAAGGCGAAGAATTTTTTGAACCTCATTTTACTTTTCATGGATTTCGCTATTTGAGGGTGAAAGGATTTCCGGGCGAGATGAAACAGGCGGATATCAGCGCTGTGACATTATATTCCAATATGAATCCGTCCGGGCAATTTAAATGTTCGAATCCCATGCTGAACCAGTTACAGCATAATATACAATGGGGACAGAAGGGTAATTTTCTGGATGTGCCTACCGATTGTCCCCAGCGGGACGAAAGACTGGGATGGACAGGTGACGCACAGGCTTTTTCGAGAACGGCCAGTTTCAATATGGATGTACATAATTTTTTCTCCAAATGGATGAAAGATGTTGCTGCTGATCAATCCGACGATGGCAGGGTTCCATTCGTAGTTCCGAATGTGTTAGGGCCAACGGCGGGCGGTTCAGCGGGTTGGGCGGATGTGTCAACGATCATTCCATGGAATATGTGGCTTGCCTACGGAGATCCTAAAATACTCGAAGACCAATATCTCAGCATGAAGGGTTGGGTCGGATTCATGCAAAACCACAGCACGGATTATTTATGGAATACCGGATTTCATTTTGGCGACTGGCTGTTTTTTCGGCCCGCGGATGATAATGACGGACGGTCTGCCGTAACAGATAAGTATTTAATTGCCCAGTGTTTTTTTGCGCATTCCACCCAGCTGCTTGTAAATGCAGCAAAAGTTTTAAACAAACAGGACGACGTTCAAAAATATTCAGAACTGCTGCGTCATGTAAAAGATGCGTTTCTGAAGGAATATATAACATCGTCCGGCCGGTTGGTGTCCGGCACGCAGACAGCTTATGTGCTGGCGCTTCAATTTGATATGTTACCGGATTCTTTACGGGCACAGGCTGCAAAACGTCTGGTGAATAATATTCAGGAATACGACAATCATCTGACAACCGGATTTCTTGGAACACCTTATCTGTGCGAAGTGCTGACGCGATTTGGTTATGATACCGTGGCGTATAAACTATTGTTGCAGGAAACATATCCTTCCTGGTTATACCCGGTTAAGATGGGTGCCACCACGATATGGGAAAGATGGGACGGTCAAAAACCCGACAGTAGTTTTCAAACCCCCGGGATGAATTCATTCAATCATTATGCATATGGTGCGATCGGGGACTGGATGTACCGGAATATAACAGGATTGGATACTTACGATGAAGGAGCCGGATATAAAAAAATCAGAATCTGTCCGCACACGGGTGGAAATTTGAATTATGCCGGCGCGGAATTGGAGACAGGTTACGGTAAATTAAGTGCTTACTGGAAATTGAATAATGGAAATTTCTCTTTGGACGTCGAAATTCCTTCCAATACTACAGCTTCCATTTTTATTCCGGCGGAATCTGCGGCTTCTGTTGCTGAAAATGGGAAACCCCTGTCTGACGAAAAAGAAATTGTAGTAAAAGGGAAATCGGGAAACTATATTGAATTACAAACCGGCTCGGGCACTTATCATTTCACGGCGCCAACTGTACATTAAACAGGGGAGAAAATATCGGCGGGACTTCGAGGATATCCATCGCTGATCCGGGTTTACGTATTCGGATGCCTGCATATTTTCCAATATTCAAAAATAGTTCTCAGCTGATTCTTTATTTCTTTTATACTATTTCCCTTGAGAAAAAATCCCTGAACGGTAAGGTGTAAATAGGCCTCATTGACATATTTTTTTTCGGCGGAAGTGCTGTAAAATACGAAAGGGATGGATTTCTTCTTCAATTGCTCGTTATGATCCAGTTTGTTTTTGAATTCAAGACCACTCATGCCGGGCAGGTTCACATCACTGATGATGATGAAGGGCTGTTCCTCATTATTATCCAAAAAATGATAGGCATCAGCGGGCTTGTTAAATGAAATCAATCGGTTGGGAATATCGAGTTCATTCAAAACTTCGGTGAAAATAGCTACGTCATCCTCATCGTCTTCTACCAGTATAATCGGACCTGTAATCATTATATGTTTGATTTATGTCTCTGAAGATAAACAATTTAATATCTGTATTAGATGTCATATTAAGCGTTAAGCGTTAAGCATTAAGCGTTAGGCTTTTAATACCTGTAACAAACAGCATTGATATTCATGCCTGCACCGACGGACGCGAAGAGAATGATGTCACCGGTTGACAATGTATGTTCCGGAAACCGGTGCCTGCGTACCAGGTCAAGTAAAGTCGGGATGGTTGCCACGGAACTATTGCCGAGCCAGCTGATACTCATTGGCGTGATGGAAGGGGGCGGATTGTCGATTCCAAACAGAAGATATAGTTTCTTTATAATGGCATCATCCATTTTTTCATTAGCCTGATGGATAAATATCTTCCTGATATCCCGGATAGATATTCCGGACTTATCAATGCATGCCTTCATAGCGGCGGGCACATGCTTTAATGCGTATTCATAAACCTTTCTGCCTTTCATTTTCAGATAGCGGATGCGCGGATTACTATCGGGGAAAAAAGACTTGCCCATATTGATATAATCAAATTCCTCCACGCTATGCGTCTGGGCAGTAAATGCCAGTACACCAGACGAGTTGATATCACCTTCTTTTTTTTCCAGCACAACAGCCCCGGCACCATCACTGAAAATCATACTGTCCCGGTCAAACATATCAATTACCCGGCTCAAGGTTTCAGTACCGACGATCAGCGCTTTATTCGCCATGCCTGATTTAAAAAAGGCATCTGCCTGAATCAGACCCTGCAACCACCCGGGACATCCGAATAAGATATCGTATGCTATGCAATCCGGGTTTCGGATACCCAAAGCGTGTTTTAACTGGCTGGCCAGGGAAGGAACTGCGGCTGTTTGAATGGTACCTTTGATGACGTTTCCGAAATTGTGCGCAACGATCAGCTGATCCAGTGTTTCAGGATCCAGTCCGGCATCTTCGATTGCTTTTTTTGCGGCTTCATATCCAATATTGGAAGCATTCAGGTCATCTGTTGTATACCGCCTTTCTTCGATGCCCGTAATCTTTTTAAATTTATCAACGACTTCGGAAGGATTAACCGGCAGAGGTAGCCCTTCTGCCGTAAAAAATTCATGTTCTGCAAAATCCTGATTGGTTTGTACAAAGGGAGGAATATAGGATCCCGAACCGGTAATAACAGAACGAATCATGCTGAAGTACATTATTTGAAGAGAGCCTATCCGTCGTTACACAAATACCAACTAATCTGACACCCTTAAATGTAAGTTGTATTATAATAAAAATAAAATCTTCATTTGGAAATCGCAACGCCCACAAAGGAATCAGCGGTTCCATAATACAGAAACCATTTTCCTTGAAAATAGACCAGGCCTTCGGCAAAGGTTGTCCCTGCTGCATACTGGCCGCTGATTTCATATGGCAACGAAGGTTTCAAAAAAGGGCCGTCAGAACGGCTGAGAATGGTTTGTAAATCTTTTGGATCGAAAAACACTCTTCCGGTTGAATACGTGCCCCGGGGTAAAGAGGGATCTGCGTCATTTGGATTATTCGCGTTTTTGCCATTATAAATCAGCATCACACCACGGTCGGTTATCAATGCAGGAGGACCACATTCATCCAGGTCACTGTCAAAATAATGCGGTCTTGTTTCCATCGATTTTTTCAGATGGCCATCCTTGTCAAGTACCGGATTCCAGTCATACAGGTTTTCAGACCAGGCCAGATTTACAAAATGTTCTCCCCAATACATCCAGTATTTTCCGGCAATTTTTGCCAGCACGATTTTATTATCCACCATTTTGGTGATCATGGACGCTGATTTGCTCGCCGTGTCCAGAAACCTGTGGTTATACGCTTTAGCAAAAGCAGGCCCTTTTTTCTCCCAATGGAAAAGATCTTTTGAAAACGCTATCGATAAACGGGGTATTTTATAATTCCAGGAAGTATAAGCAAGTACATATAAACCTTCTTCAGTTTGAACGATCCGGGGATCTTCACAACCTCCCGGAAAATCATATTGCTGAAAACCATCTTTTGCCGGATAAAGAACGGGCTCCCGGAAAGAATTGAAATGGATACCGTCCAGGCTGGCAGAAATTCCAATACGTGAAGTACGTCCGCCCAGTATCGCAGCCGGATTATCCTCACAACGTGATAAGACATAAATGGTATCATTCCGCACGATGGCTGCCGGGTTGAACACATCCGCTTTTTTCCATCGCACCGTTTCATTTTTCAGGGAATCAAAAAAAACAGCCGTTGAATCATGACTCAAAACCGGTTCGGTCACCGGTTTATAAAATGAGGAAAGAGAATCAAATACATTTGGTTTTTCTTTGCATGCTGCAAAAAAAACAAGCAGGGCCAGATAAATTGCTTTTTTCATTTTGGCAGATTGGTGCTGGATAAATTGAGCTTATTCCGGTCATGCTAACCAATTACCTTTGTTCCAAATGAACCAGTCAGCATGGTAAGGATGGGTGAATATAATCTGCTTAAAGTTATTAAAGTAAAGGATATGGGCGTTTTCATGGATAATGGGGAAGAAGGAATCCTGATGCCCAAAAGATTTGTTCCTCCGGGAACCCGCATCGGCGATCAGCTGAGTGTGTTTTTATATCATGATGGAGAAGGCAGGCCCATCGCGACCACACAAAAACCACTGGGTGTTTTAGGTGATATCGTAAGGCTCAGGGCTGTCAGTATCACGCCACAAGGTGCGTTTCTGGACTGGGGGCTGATGAAGGATCTTTTTATTCCGAAATCCGGTATGATCAGTTTCATGCGACCCATGGGCGAATATCTGGTCAAAATAGTGATGGATGAACAAACAGGCAGGGTTGCTGCTACGGAAAAACTGGAAAGATTCCTATCAAATGAAACCCTTACGGTTGCTGAGAAAGAAGAGGTGGATCTGCTGGTATACCGGCAAACGGAAATTGGCTATGAGATGATTATTAACAACCGGCATAAGGGTATGCTGCATGCAAATGAAATATATCGTCCAATCGAAATAGGGGACGGGTTTAAAGGTTTTATAAAAAAAATTCTGCCCGAAAACAAAATAGATGTGGTTGCAGGAAAGTCAGGATATCAGCGTGTGGAAAATGAATCTGAAAAAATTTTGAGGTTGTTAGCTGAAAATAACGGATACCTCCCATATCATGACAAGTCATCGCCGGAAGAAATCTATGAATTCTTCCATATCAGCAAAAAAACTTTTAAAATGACGACGGGCAATTTGTATAAGCAGAAGAAAATTGTTTTTACGGAGACAGGAATCAAGCTGAACGCTTAAAGCCTAAGGCCTAAAGCCTAAAACGAGTTCAGGTTTAAAATTCAAAAACATTTCAATTGCCTGTCGTCTACGTATTGATTTTCATATTTGCGATTTGCAAATTAGTTTTAGGCCTTACGCCTTCGCCTTCGCCTTACGCCTTACGCCTTCGCCTTACGCCTGCGCCTTATTCGCCTTCGCCTTACGCCTTACGCCTTCGCCTTCGCCTTACGCTTGTGTAAGATACTGCGTATAAACATATCCTTCTTTCCCGCCATCTGTACGTATCAGGCTCCACTGTTCGTTCGCCTTACTGACTACCGTTACAATCTCATTATGGCCTGCCTTGCCGACAATTTCCTGATCCGTTCCCGGACCCTTTCTGATGTTCAGGTTGGATGACTGTGTGGTGACTTTGGCCTTTGTTCCGGCAGCTGCTGAAGCATCGATATTTAAGATCAGATCTCCGGCACGAAAATCCGGATCTATTTTATTATAGATATTCCAGAGATTGTCTTTCACCTTTCCATCAGGTGTGCTCCCGTCAATATATAAAACGTTGTCCTGTTCCCTTACTTTCAGATCATTGACACCCGCGCCACTTGCAGCATCAATGAGCTCTTTGTATTTGTCCTTGAGTGCCATGATTTTTTATTTATTGATCGTGAGATTATTGTTTATTTTTTTTGGATGAAGGGCATTCAAAGCCATCATGAGTTTGGGCAACCGATCCCGGTCAATATTTCCCGTAAGCGTAATGACACCCTGATCAACGGAAGCGTTTACGCCCCCGAAATCCTTGGTCGCATCCGGAAGCATTCTTTTTAATGAGTCATCGATAGAAATAGCCACCGTCGTGTCCGGCATTTTTGCATTCGTGTTGTCCGTTGGTGCAATGACCGCTGTATCAGTACTGGTATTTTGGGAAGATTTTCCTTTGCAGGCACCGATGATCAGTGCAAACATTCCAAAAGCGAGTAAATAACCCGCGAAGAAGTTTTTTTTCATAAATAAGTTGTTTCACTGATAGTGTAAAAATCATGCCATTATAAGCTTAAGGCGCAAAGCGTAAGGCGTAATGCTTTTAGATTCAGTTTGAAGTATTTTTCGCAATATTCAAAATGAGTTGAAATACAGACGTTAACTCAAATGATAATAAGGCGTTACGCTTTGCGCTTTACGCCTTAAGCTTAATAGATTGTTCCGCTTAAGAAATCATTTCTGAATTTTCCCTTTGGATCATAGGTCGCCGCCAGTTTTTTAAAGTCCGGAAGTTTTTCATAGCGGGATTCCAACGTGGATGCCGGCATAGTGAACAATTTGCCCCAGTGAGGCCTGGCGCTGAAAGGTGCGAGTTCTTTTTCTATCAGGGGTAATAGTTTTTTAACCTCTTCCCATTCCTGTTTCCAGGTAAAATGTATGGTTACCGAATCCTGGTTTCTGCAGGGACTTAACCAGAGTCTGTCCGCTGCGATAGTCCGGACTTCCGTAATAAACAGATGCGGCCCGATTTGTTTACCCATTTTTTGAATCGCGAGAATCGCTTCGACGGCATTTTTTTGCGGTATAAAATATTCTGATTGTAGTTCCTTGCCGCTGCTTGGTGTAAAGCCCATTTTGAAATGGGGAAGTCTTTCATACCAGGGGCCGGGTTTACCCATTTGTTCCGTGCAGTTTTCAGCCGACAGTTCGATGATGGGGTGAAGGTCTTTTATGGCTGCTTTGGCGCCATAAAATTCAGACATGCCGCGATAGGTTATTTCAGGATTCACTTTCTCTTTTATCCAGACTTCATTAATGGAATCCGATTGCCAGTCCGTAAACAAACTTACACTGTAACCGGCGGATACAATTTCAGAAAAATGATCTTTCAGCTGATCCAGCGGTAGTTTTACAAAAACCTGCTGACGCATAGCATATGTCGGTTCTATGGCGAGCGTTAACTGGGTAATGAATCCAAGGGCGCCGAGTCCAACGACTGCTCCATTAAAAAGATCGCCGTCTTTTTCTGCTGATAATTTTATAACCGACCCGTCTGCAATTATAATTTCCAACGCTCTTACCTGTGTTGAAAGATTACCGTTCTTGACACCGGATCCATGAGTCGCGGTGGTAATACTACCTGCAACAGAGATATGCGGAAGGGATGCCAGATTTTGCAGAGCAAACCCTTTTTTATCCAGATAGGGTGCCAGTTCTCCATATTTTATTCCGCCTTCTACGGTAACTGTATTATGAACCGTATCCAAAGACAAAATGTTATTCAGACTATTGGATGAAATCAGATTGTATTTACTGTCAGCGATGGTGTTAAAACAATGCCTTGTACCCAGACTGCGAAGCTTGTCTGACTTTTTTACGAGCGCCTGAACTTCGGACACCGTTTTTGGATAAAAAACATTACTGGTACTGAACGTCAGGTTTCCGGCCCAGTTTTGAAGTCTCCCCTGTTGGGCAAGATCGGTAAGCGGCGACAGTAATGGAGCGGCAGCAAATGCGGAACTCAATTTGATAAATGTTTTTCTATGCATGTTGAAAATAAATTCAATCGTTTTTCCTGGTAGACTTACTGGTAGTCTGACCGGGTCAGGGCACTCGGCGCACTTCCACACGCCATTCATTTCCGCTGGCCACAGAATACGTTTTGGCAAAGTCTCCCTGATTCAGCGCAAAGGATAGTTTCAGTAAACTGTTCAGATAGGCCAATGGTTTACCTTTATCCACCGCACCAAAGGTCTGGCAATAAGGCATATCTCCTGCATAAACTTTTTCGCCTTTGTGAAATATCTCTACATGTAAAGGATCTCCGTATTTTAAGCCGAGCTGGTTAAATAATGGCCCGCCGATATTTGTCCAGATATTGCCGTATTGAACATCCAGTATCGGGATGGTTCCTTTTAATATATTTCCTTCTTTCAGGGCCTGTTGAAAAGGAATTTCCACCACTTCATTCGGAAGTTTTATGCCGACCTGTTCATAGCTGATGACTCCGGCGGCCAGTCTGGCAGCCGTATAAGCATATACATCGCGTCCATGAAAAGTGTATGATTCCTGGGAGTTCTTACGTCTGTTCAGCACTTCATCAATTTGTCTTACTTCAGCAATACCCTGAGAGGAAGCGATGAGCGTTAAACTGCCGTTATCCGGTGTTACGATATATTGCCCTGTTTTGGTTTTTAATACGACTGATTTGCGGGTAGTTCCAACTCCGGGATCTACCACCGATACGAACACGGTGCCGGCGGGCCAGTAAGGAACGGCTTGTTCAAGACGATAAGCAGCTTCCCAGATATTATAAGCCGGTATTTCATGGGTAAGATCAAATAATTTCAGATCGGTTGAAACACCCATGGCTACACCTTTCATGGCCGATACGGCGCCATCCTTCAGACCGAAATCAGATTGAAATACAACAATCTTATTTTGTCCGGAAACAAATGAAAAAATCAAAACCAATAAGAGAAATATGGAAAGGATCTTACGCATGGGGAAGTATTTTCCATTCAATTTACGGTAAGAAACTTGCTATTTGTATCCGTCAGAAAGAATCATGAAATTTTCGAAGGCGAATTTTATTTTGGTACTTCACTTGAGCTTTGGGTAGCCGCAACAACATTTCCGGTCCGGGGATTTTGCAAAAATGCAATGATTGAACATTCCGATGGCTGCAGGCCGGCAGGAATATGTAAATAGCTGATATGGGAACCCGTATTTACCGGGAAAGTTTGGAAATCCCTTACGGTAAAATAATGATTTAACGTCTGACCTTTATTTTCTCCTTTTTGTATATGATCTTTTGCAAAATTCTGTAACAGGGCAATATTCATATTTAGTTCGGGATTGGGATCCGTTGCCCACGATATGGTTAATTGATTTTTATTTCCCGACAGAACTTTTATTTGCAGGTCTGTTTTCGGAATTTCTTTCAAATCGGTTTCAATGGTGGCTCTTAATTTGTTTTCATCGCTTCCAACAAATTGAACCTTGCCGTTTACTACAATCTGCGGAGTGTAAATGCTGCTTAGATGAAATAAGTCTCCATAATTCTGTTGACGGCTGGAATAAGCCGCATTCGAAAAGATATCCTTCCATCCAAGATAATCCCAGTAGTCAACATGGAAACTTAAAATAAACACATTTTTCTTCCAGCCGTTTAACCTGCCGACTACTTCGTCCGCCGGAGGGCAACTGGAACAACCTTCCGAAGTAAATAATTCTACCAAAGCAAATCCGTCGGAACCCGGAGCGAAATGATAAATGACAGGTTGTCTTTTATAAGAGTATAGAAGAACCTGAGATATCAGGATAATAAAAAAAACCGTATTTTTTTTAATGGAATGGGACATACATCCTGACATATTTTATCGCACTAATGTAAATAAGAAAAATCCTTCTGTTTGTCAGTTTCTTGACACACAGAAGGATTTCCCGGAGATCAATCAGAATTACATGAAAAATTGTTCGGAGATGATTTTGCCATCTTTCACATGGTAAACACAAAGTTCAGACATATCCATCCGTTTCTTGTCCTTCATGGTCGAATCTATACGCATGGTAACGGCAAATGAATTGCCGGCAATCACAGGTTCGGAAACTTCAATCTCATGAACTTCAGAAACCATGTCGTTCCATTTTTTACCTTTTTCAATAATGCCATCCAGTCCATGAGTTTCTTTCTCAAACCCACCTGAAGCTTCCGGTTCAATACTCACCGCATCTTTTGCATATAATTCTCTGTGTGCTCCTTCAAAATCTCCCTTATCGCAGAGTTTTTTAAGCCTCTTGGCGATCTCTTTTGTTGTCATTTTTGCCGTTGCAGTTGTAGACATAATTGTAGATTTTTAAAAATGAAATAATACGATTTACCTGCAAAAATCATACTAAGCGGAAAGCGTAATGCATAAGACTTTAAGCCAATTTATAAAGTGAAAGTTCGTAAGTTCTTAACAGTACGCTACGTTAAAATATAAGATAACTAAATTAAATATGGAGGCGATTTTCATTAGGCTTTATGCCTTAAGCCTTAGCCTTAGCCTTAAGCCTTAGCCCTAAACCTTGAGCATCGGTTTACTTCTTGGGAACCAGCAGAGCGTAAATAACATAGAGCCATCCAAGAAATCCGTGAATGATGGCCCATAAAATGGATTTGTTTCTGCTCCAGGAAACAACTACGGCAATCACAGTACCGAGTCCGATACCAGGGCCAACGTAAACAGGTACGGCATAACCGCCATCACCCGGTCCGCCATAACAGGCGGTCAGAAGCAACAACAGCACAAATAAGAATGGATAAATGATACGCATTAAGACGCCACTTCTTTTTCAACAGCTTTTTTTTCTTTCTTAGGGGTTTTTGCTTTTTCCTTATGCACCACTTTTATGTGTTCTTTATTCGTTAAGGATTTCGCAAGAAGTTTACCCGCCCTGTGAATCTGTTTCTCTAATTTTTTCTCACTGGTCTTTTTGTGAAAACCTTTTATTGTTTCAGCAATTTTAGATTCAATCTCCCTGAGCAGTGACTTTTTTAATTTTTTTGGAGACTTGTCTTTATTATTTTTACCCATAAAATTCAATAACAATTTGATAATATGAAGTTAACAGGTTTTTAAATATTATCAATGTTAAGGTTTCCTGATGCCGGTAGAAATCCGGCACTTGTAAACCGTGTTATGGAAATTATTTCTCATATTTTATGGAATAATGTTCCACGACCGGAAAGGGTGAATAAAAATGATGGAGCAATTTTTTCCACTCCTGATATTCGTCCGATTCTCTGAATCCGATGATGTGGTCTTCTAATTGTTGCCACCGGACGAGTAAAATGTAGCGGTTTGGAACTTCCACACACTGTTGTAACTGATGTCCAATCCAGCCATTCACAGAAGATATGATATTCTGTGCCTTTTGGAAACTGGCCTCAAATTCTGACGTTTTCCCGGGAATTACATCTAAAATGGCGACCTCCAGAATCATCGTAAATAATTTATTTTTCGTCTGTAACCTTTGCCCCTGTTGAGTTTGTAAGATTGTTCGAAAGTTAACACAATAAAATTAACAGGCCCATATGTACATATTAAAATCCATACTGGGATAATTAGCGTACATTGGCCGCAGTCTGCCAGGGCAGGCGACCGTGGTATCTGATTATTCAATTAACCGTTCTTTTTTATTATGGCTTTTATCGATGAAATCCTCCAGACTCCTTCGTATGGATGGATGGATGCTAAAGGGTTATTTCTTAAGCCCACGACTCGTCAACTTTTCAAAGAAGCTTTTTCCCGAATCAATATATTCAAATCAAGGAAAAACTGGATAGCTCTCATAAGCTGGTTCATGGCGACCTGTATGCTGCCGCTATTTATCATTTTCATGATGCATTATTTATCATGGAAATCTGCCATTGTATTGGTAGTTTATGCTATGGTTATTATGAGCACGCATGGAACAATTTGGTTTCATCGCTATTGCACACATAAATCATACAAGTTCAGCCATCCGATATTCAGATTGATAACCCAGAACCTGGTTATTAAAACTTTTCCTGAAGAAATTTATGTGATTTCACACCATGTTCATCATGTGAAGTCTGATGAGCCCGGCGATCCATACAATCCGATGGGCGGATTTATGTATTGCATGCTTTCTGATGTAAATCATCAGAGCATTGCAAAAGGTTTGAACCGGGATCAATATCATCGTGTAAGAAATTTTCTTAGTCATACAGGAGTAGGACTGAATTCCTACGAACAATATCAATCCTGGGGATCTGTATCTAAACCGGCTTATGTGATTGCCTTGTGGTTATTAAACTGGAGTTTTTGGTATGGAGCGCTTTGGCTGATCGGTGGTCATGCACTGGCGCTGGCTTGTTTCAGCGGTGCTTTTTTCTGGTTTGTGCTGGTCAGGGCATTTAACTATACAGGACATGGAAAGGGCGAAAACAAACACGTTGACGGAATAGATTTTGACCGGTCGAACCTGTCCATCAATCAAACCCGACCCGGCATGCTTTCCGGTGAATGGCATAATAATCATCATCTTTTCCCCGGGAGTGCGCGGGCTGGATTTCTTCCCTATCAGCTTGACCTGGCCTGGATCTATATTTATAGTCTCTTCAAGCTCGGAATGGTTTCCAATTATAAGGATTCCAAAAAGGAATTCATGAGCCGTTACTATTCTGTGGAGATGGCAACAAAAAATAAAGCTGCCTTTAAAATTTGACGTAGTCTTGCATATTAAATTATGCATTACAGACGCGGCTTTATAATTTTTATTTTCATTTGTTCTTACTGTACAATACGGTCGCAATCTGAATTTCCGGCGCCCCGCCATCCTATGCAAGTTATATTCGATACGGATTTCGGTCCGGATTATGATGATGTAGGTGCCATTACATTGTTGCATGGTTTTGCCGACAGCGGTTATATCAACATCCTCGCAACCATTGCCAGTTCAAATCATACCAATGCTGCTGCCGCCATCAATGTTTTCAATACATATTTTAACCGTCCGGAAATTCCAATCGGGGTTGTGCATGGAAATGCAGTAACGCTGGGAGATAAACAACACTGGACTGATTCGGTGATCAGCCGGTATCCCCACAAAATCCGGAGTAATGAGGAAGCAGAAGACGCACTCGTCCTGTACAGAAAAATACTCGCATCTCAACCGGATCATTCCGTTACCATTATTACAGTCGGTTTCCTGACTAACCTCGCGCACCTGCTGGAATCGGGCCCGGACAAATATTCTGAACTGAACGGTGCTGATCTCATAAGGAAAAAAATAACAGGTCTCGTTTGTATGGCCGGTCGTTTCCCAACCGGCAGGGAGTTTAATCTGGATCAGGATGCGGGTTCTTCAAAAAAAGTTATGGAAGCCTGGCCGGGCCCCATACTTTTTAGCGGATTTGAAATCGGGCAAAAAATTAAAACCGGTCTTCCACTTATCCGTGATAATAAAATTCAACACAGCCCGGTGAAAGATGTATTTGCCATCTGCATTCCTATGGCAACTGAAGACAGTGCCGGAAGAATGAGCTGGGATGAGACGGCCGTTTTTGTAGCTGTCAAGGGTTGGCGGAATTATTATGACCTGCAGATGGGTGACTGTCTGATCAATTCCGATGGTTCGAATGAGTGGATCAACCGTGGTGGAATGAAAGCCCATCTGACCGAAAAAAAATCCCCGCAGGAGATGACGGCCATTATAAACCAATGGATCATGCACCAGCCGGTGGCGAATGCCAAAAACGTTACGCGTTAAGCGTTTGGCGTTCCGCCTTTTTCAGCTCCTTCAGGAAAAACGAATAACACTTACTTAACAACTGACTGTACGAGCTGTGTTCAAAACTGGCGAAGCTTCCGGTATTTTTATCCACCAGGGTTAGTTTCAGTAAATTTTCATCTTCCATGGAAAGTGCCAGATCGTATTTTAATAAAATCTGTTTTAGTTTAGTGGTGTTTCGCATACCAAATAAAGATCAGTATTTCAATCGAATTTGGGATATTTAAAAGATTTTACCTCACATGGACAACTGCTTTCAGAGAATAGAACTTTTTAATCAGGGTCGCATTCCGGATATGCTTCGGGTTAAATACAAGCTGATGGAGGGGGATGCCTTTCGTTTTTTCAGGGGAACCAATCATTTGTTTTTTGAAGATCTGGCGGGAAATAATCCCTTACCTCCTTCACCGATCTCATGGCTTTGCGGTGACCTTCACCTGGAAAATTTCGGCAGTTTCAAAGGAGACAACAGACTGGTTTATTTTGATATAAACGATTTCGACGATGCCCTGCTCGGGCCGGGAGTTTATGATGTAGCGAGACTGGTTTGCAGTATTTTTATTGCTTTTGAATCCCTGAAAATTGAAGAAGAAAAAGCGATCAATATGGGGAAGCTTTTTCTGAAGATTTATTCGGAAACTCTGGAAAAAGGAAAAGCCCGGTATATTGAACCACAAACAGCCAATGGTATTGTGTTCAAGTTTCTCTCGGCAGTCAGTAAAAGAAAGGATAAGCAGATCCTCAGAAAAAGAACCATTTTTAAAAAAGACAGTCTGTCCATTTTACTCGAGCATCCCCGCCATTTCGCGCTCGAACCCGGATTAAAAAAGGAATTGATTGTTTACCTGAATGACTGGTTGCAAAATAATAGTTATACCCCTTACAATTTCGAAGTGCAGGATGTGGCTTTTCGTATGGCCGGTACCGGTAGTCTGGGTTTGAAGAGATATCTTTTTCTTCTGAGAAGTAAAAACCGGGAGGGCAAACACCTACTGATGGAAATGAAACAGTCCATTGAACCCTCTCCCAAAAAGCATATAAAAATGCAGCAGCCGCAATGGGAGTCGGAGTCTGAACGTGTAGTCAATATCCAGCAGCGGATGCAAAATATTCCCCCGGCATTATTGAGTTTTAGTCATTTCAGAAATGAGTCCTTCATGATTCAGGAGATGCAGCCCACAAAAGATAGCTTTGATTTCAGGCTTGTGAGGGACGCTTACCGGGATTTATACCAGGTGATTCACGACATGGGTGTATTGACCGCCTCTGCACAAATAAGAAGCTCCGGCTGGAAAGGCGCTTCAGTGGTAGACGAGCTGAGCGCATTTGGCGGAAATAAACAATGGCAGGATTCGGTTCTGGATTTTGCCAAAACGTATGGGCAGACTGTAAAAAAAGATTATCTGGAATTTTGCGAGGCGATGAAAAACGTAAAAGCACAAAGCGTAAAAGCACAAAGCGTAAAGCGCAAAACGTAAAGTACAGAGTCAACCGTCAACCCCGCATTCCGCGGGGCAGGCCGTCAACCGTCAACCGTCAACCGTCAACCGTCAACCCCGCATTCCGCGGGGCTGCCTCGTCCTAAAAAGACTATACACTAAAAACCAGTGTATGTCATCTAATTTGGACAAAAAGCGACGGTCAAATGCAAACTATGACAAGGGTTTTATTTTAGAAATTGTCAAGTCTATAGAAAGAGGAGTTCCCAGAAGTCACATAACCCGGGAACATGGTATTGCCAAAAGTAGTCTGGCAATTTGGATGCGTGATTATGGGTCTCCGGCATATCATTCCAGTAAGCAAGGCCATCTTAGCCAGCAGGAAAAAAGGTCTATTGTTCGGGCTATCGAGGAGGGTCGGATGACTATTTATGAGGCGAGGATAGCCTACCGGGTAAATTCCACAGTTACGATTACTAAATGGATCAAAGAAATCAAACGGGAAAATGCGGAACTTGTAGGATCCAATGCAAGTCTTATGGCTAAGAAGCAAAATCAGCCACCCGATCCTGATAATAAAAAGGCACTTGTCGAGGCACTTAAAAAACTGGAAGAAGCAGAACTGAAAGTAAAAGCGTTAAATACACTCATTGACGTGGCAGAAGAACAGTTTAAAATCTCTATCAGAAAAAAAGCTGGTGCCAGGCAGTCATAAGGATGAAACAGGACTATCCCTATATCAGCAAGGAAGTTCTGTGCAGATTGTTTGGCAAGACAAGGCACGCTTATTATGATCATCAGTGGCGCCGTCAGGATCAGACGTTAAAGGATGATATCATTTTGCAATTGGTGCTTAAAATTAGAAACACCTCATTACCAAGGCTGGGAACCCGCAAGCTTCTGATCCTGCTCAAGCCAGACCTGGACGCTCATCACATACAGGTTGGCCGGGATTATTTATTTGATCTGCTTGAGGAACACAAGCTCTTAATCAGGCGACGTAAAAGAAAAGTTTTTACGACCGACTCCAGGCATTGGATGCGTAAATACGCAAATCTGACGAAGGACCTGATTATTACACGCCCCGAACAACTATGGGTCAGTGACATTACCTATATCAGGATGGGCAATCAATGGGGCTATTTAAGCTTGGTTACAGATGCCTACTCCCACAAGATCATGGGTATTGGTTTTAGAACCGATTTACTTACTCTGGGATGTCTGGACGCTTTGCAAATGGCTTATGATAACCGAAGTTATGGACAGCACTCACTCATTCATCATTCTGACAGGGGCTGTCAGTATTGTTGTAAAGAGTATGTCGATTTATTAAACGCACAGCACATCGCCATCTCCATGACGGAAAGAGGAGATCCTTATGAGAATGCCCTGGCCGAGAGAATGAATGGTATTATCAAGGATGAATTTAATCTTTACAGCAGCCAGGATAATTTTGAAAATACTTACCAGCACATTTTAAAAAGTGTGGCGGTTTACAATGAAATCAGACCCCATGGCAGTTGCAATGATTTAACGCCTTGTCAGGCACATAAAAAAGAGGGGGAATTAAAAAAAACATGGAAAAATTATTCAAAGTACCGGATACAAAAACAAATCCCTGGTTCAATTGAAGAGGCGGGGCAGCTCCCTCCACAGAGCAAGCCCCCGCCTCTTCTTTTTGATCAGTCAAATAAAAAATTACCTTTAAATGTAGATAGTGTATAATCTTCTTAGGATTTATTTACTCACATGTATAGTTTTTCCCGGACGAGACAGGCAGGCCGTCAACCGAACATGCATTGCATCAGAAACGAACACTATCATTTGTCATTTATTTTTAAATTATTGATTTATAGATATATAATTCATGGCATTTGATTGGCGGCATGGCCAGAGACGATTGAATTAAACCAACTGATATGCTAAAAAATTACTTTCGGATTGCTTTCAGACAATTTACAAGGCATAAGATGTTTTCCGCGCTCAATGTATTTTGTCTGGCCATAGGTATCAGCTTTTGCATGTTGATAGGACAGTATATCATCCACGAAGCCTCGGTCAACTCCATCTACAAAGATGTTCATCAGCAATATTTCCTGAATAGCGAATGGAAGTCGAAGAATACGGGACCCGAAATGACGACGGTAGGCCCATTGGTAAAATCATTGAAAAGAAATTATTCCAACCTGGTTGCAGATTATTACCGGTTCAATCCGGTAGTAAATGTAGTTTCAGCGGGCGACAAACATTTCAGGGAAGATGTTTCCATCGGTGATACCAACCTGGTATCCATGTATGGCCTCCCACTCCTGTATGGTAATCCAAACAAGGCATTTGCTGACATTCATTCTGCGGTGATCACGGAACCTTTTGCCATGAAGTTGTTTGGTGAAACAAACGTCATTGACAAAGTCATTACGTTCACCAATTTATCGGGCAAAACAACCGATTACAAGGTCTCTGCTGTATTAAAATCGCTACCATATAATACGATCAGTAACGCTTACGCTGATGCCCATTATGGTTATGCCATGTATATTCCTTTCGAAGGCAATCAATATTACCCTTCCGGCACAGGCGAAGATTCATGGAGTAGTATCTATACGGTGAGTTTTGTAAAATTACAACCGGGTATTCAGGCCCGGCAACTCGATGCACCGGTCAAAAATTTATTGGTGCAAAACTCGCCGGAAGCCATCAGCAAAAATTTGTCCGTTCATTTCAAACCGCTGGACACTTACTATCTGAATTCAAACGGTGGAACGGTCTCCAAAACTTTATCTATTTTAACATGGGTAGCGCTCGGTATATTGTTGCTGGCGGTCATCAACTTTGTAAATATCCTGATAGGCACTTCTTCTTACCGCATCAAAGAAATCGGATTAAGGAAAGTTTTTGGCGGTCGGAGGAAAGAGTTGATTATTCAGTATATCGTTGAATCAATCATGCTGACTCTTTTTGCTGCTTTGTTGTCCCTGATATTTTATTCAGTCTTCCGCCCGCTTTTTAATGAAATTTTAAATACGACACTGGCAGCATTGGGGAATTTTCATTTCATGGAATGGATTGGGCTTGCAGTTATCGTTTTTGTTGTCGGATTTCTGGCGGGAATATATCCGGCTTTTATACTGAGTGGTTCGGAAATGGTCAGTTCTGTGAAAGGTAAGCTGGAAGGAACGGAAAAAGGCATGTGGCTTCGAAAAACGCTTCTGACAGCACAATTTACCATTGCGATCGGGGTCTTTATTTTTTCTATGGTATTATCGAGGCAGGTTAATTATTTCTTTAACAATGACCTCGGTTATGATAAAGACAGATTGATGGTTATCGTAGCTTTTCCAAAACAGTGGGACTCTGTCGGTGTAGAGAAGATGGAGTCTATTCGGAATGGGCTGTTGAGTGAAAGTGTAATACGGGATGCATCCGTTTCATTTGATATTCCTGAGAGAGCCCTTCCCAGTCGTGTAGCCATCAATCCGGAAGGCAGAAAAGATAATGATCCCCTGAGTATTGAAAGTATTACGGTAGATGAAAAATACGCGTCTACCTATGGTATACATGTACAGGAAGGAAAATTTTTCAGCAATCAGACGGGTGCTTTTATAGCTGATGAAGCGGTTATCAATGAGTCAGCATTGAAAAGTTTTGGATGGAAAACGGCGACAGGGAAAAAGATCCGGTTTACCGATGGCAGTCCGGATGTTGTCGTAACCGGCGTTGTAAAAGATTTTCACCTGGCATCCATGCAGGATGCCATAGAACCCCTGATCTTCTTTCAGGTAAAAGCCAACAGGGCTTACAGGTTCATAACGGTAAAATTGGGACCCGGTGACCTCGCCAATTCTGTCGCCCGCGTAAGAGCCAGGTGGAATGAAATATCACCGGGTGCTCCTTTTGAATTTACATTTATGGATGAGAAACTTCAATCCATGTACCGTTCAGAACTTCAACTGAAAAAAGCATCCGGAATAGCAACCGGACTGATGATATTAATTATACTGTTTGGCATTTTTGGCGTGCTGGCCCTCGCATTGACAAAGCGGACAAAAGAAATTGCAGTCAGAAAAGTACTGGGCGCCGAGATTCATCACATCATTACCCTCTTCATAAAACAATATGCCGCGCTATTGCTGATTTCGAATTTGATTGCCTGGCCGTTGACTTTTTATTTTTGTAACCGATGGTTGCAGCAATATGCTTATCGTGTGAGCCAGCCAGTGAGTATGTATCTGATGGCCGGGATTTTTATTACGGTCATTGCATTTGCCCTGATTTCCTTGCAATGCCTGAAAGTTGCTGTGTCAAATCCAGTGAAGAGTCTGAAAACAGAATAATTCTTAAGCATAAACCATAAAGCGTAATGCACAAAGCAGCTTTACGCTTTATGCTTTACGCTTGAAACCGGGTTCTCGGAAATCGCCTGATCGATTGCCCGGGTTAATGAATCATGATCGTATGAGTCATTATATTTTATGCCGTTGATATAGAAAGAAGGAGTTCCATTCACACCACTCAGTATTCCGCTTTCAAATTGATCTTCCACTTTCTTGAACATCTTTGGATCCCTGAAATCGTGTTCGAAGGTTTTCATATCCAGCTTCAGTGATTCGGCCAGTTGGAGCAACATCTCCAACCCCAGCAAATGCTGGTTCTCAAAAATCAGGGCATGCATTTGCCAGAACTTATCCTGATTGGCAGCGGCTTCCGAAGCCACTGCCGCCGCCTGTGCAAAGGGATGAGCTTCAGCCAGCGGGAAATGCCTGAACACAAAAGCCATCTTTTCTTTATAATCTTTTACAATCTGCTTGACAATCGGATAGGCGGCACCACAATGCGGACATTGAAAATCACCGTATTCAACCAAAACGACAGGGGCATGAAGGTCGCCCTTCACATGATCCTTCTCACTGACAGGAGGTTTTAATTTTGCCATGATGATTATTTTTTTGAACTGATCATTTCAAGTGCGTCTAAAATTCCGTCCGCTCCGGGATTTATGCCTGCGGGTGAAAGATAATTCCAGCGAATGATTCCCTCGGCATCAAGTACAAAAAGAGCTCTTTCACTCACGCCTTTTTTCTCATCATAAACACCGTAAAGTCTTGATACAGCACCCTTGGGTTCGAAATCGGCAAGTAATGTAAAATGCAATTTTCTCGCTTCGCGGAAAGCCGCATGGCACCATTTTCCATCCACAGAAATGCCGAGTATCTCCGCATTGTATTTGCCGAAATAATGGAGCATCTCGTTGTATAGGGACATCTGATCACCGCAAACCGGACTCCAGTCTGCAGGATAAAATGTGAGAATTACATTTTTGCCTTTCAGCTCACTCAGCGAAAATTTTTGATCGGGCGTTGCATGCAACTTAAAATCCGGCGCGGCAGTATTAACATCCAGCATCTGTATGATATTTGCGTTTCGAAACACAAAGGTAATTTATAGCATCATACCAACATAAACTTCTATTCGCCCACCAAAAGCTGCATTAAGCGTTAGGCATTAAGCTTTAGGCGTTAGGCGTTAGGCGTTAGGCGTTAAAGGGCAGCCAGGTAATTTTACGGAATTTACCATTGATCAGATTTCGGAAAGGACGCTCAATATATTGATACGACAGCGCGGAAATCCCGATCAGCACGGCAAGGAAAACAAAGCAACAGAGGGCCGCCTGCCAATACGGAAGGTGCAGCGAATAAACTCCGTTCCATGATACGCCCAGATAGGGTAATAAAACTATAATTAAAATCGTCAGGGGAAACTGTATCAGATAAACAGAGTAGGAGATGTCGCCCAGCCACTGTAAAAAACGGTTACTCAGAATTTTTTTTACACGGCCTGTATTATAAGCGGCGCTCAAAACCAATAGCAGGAATACCGGAATGAAAACCAGGTCCGTAACTCCGTAATGCAAACAGGCGGAAAGCAGCGCAAATAAAATAACCAGGCTGGCGTCGGCCTTTAAAAAGTAAAATATTTTTTTGAGATATAGCTGATAAATCATCCCGCCTGCTAAAAAGCCCGCGATACCCCGCAGGTAACCATAATCATATGTCTGATCCAGATTGTATTGACCGGTGGTTCCGTTTGCCTTACTGAGTTTGAATGCCAAAAGGCAGTAGATGAAAATGATCAAACATGTTATGACTACGGGCGTAATGTTTTTAAATCTATATATCAGGAAAGCAAACAGGGGAAAGACTAAATAAGCCGCGAATTCGGCGCTGATGCTCCAGGCCGGAACGTTCCAGGTATAAATGGAGTGTATTCCGAATGATTGAAGCATCAGGACATGCGTCGGGATTGCATTCAGATTAAAAAACGCATCCCATTTAAAATGCTGACTGACTACCAAAACGATTGTAATAATCAGCGTAAATATATGCAGCGGATATACCCGTGCGAGCCTGGCGCGGATATATTTATTGAAAGTAGTTGTGTGGATATTACGATTAAAAAATTCTCCATATACATGATAGATAATAAAGCCGCTCATAATAAAAAATAAGTCAACCATCAGATAGCATTTGCTGAAAAATCTGCTCATTTCACGCGGAAGAAATAAAACCAGCACTATTTCAAAATGAAAAATAGCCACCAGTATCGCCGCGATACCCCGGATGGGGGTTAGATTTGATATAAATTGATCATTTCTGGAAAGAGACTCCTCCTTATTTGACAGGCCGGTATCAACCCGGCCTTTTACTGCAATCATTTCCTGTATTTTAGGACTCAAAAGTATCCCGGTATTACAGAAATAGCTTGACTGTCAGGTTCAGATTCTATACTGAAAAGCTCAGCTGGATTTACTGTTTTTTGACTTCCCTGTTTCCGTTTGTAGTAACCTGGGAATTTGTCTGGAGCAGCCTGTTCACATTTTGTTTGAATAAACGACCAATGGGCAAACTTTTATTTCCGATATATATAATGTCCGCGTTATAGGATTCTATCTTATGAATGGAAACGATGAAGGACCGGTGAATTCGAATAAAACCATCCCTCGGCAATGTTTCCTCCAGGGATGAAATCAGGTGTTTGGTAATAATTGTCTTTGTATTTGTGATGATTTTAATATAGTCACTAAATCCTTCGATATATAAAATGTCATTCAAAAGGACTTTTACCATTTTACGGTCGACTCTGAAATATAAGCAGGATGGCGAGGATTCTGACATGGCATCATTTAAGTGATTGACCGTTTCAGGGGCATTAAAATTTGTTTGAAGAACTTTATTGACTGCTTTTAAAAACCGTTCAAATGAAATCGGTTTTAAGAGGTAGTCGACCGCATCCAGTTCAAAGCCTTCAATAGCATATTTTCTGAATGCAGTGGTGAAAATAATTTTTGGGGCTTTTTTCAAAGTGCGTATAAAATCAGTTCCCATGATCTGCGGCATCTGGATATCAAGAAAAATAAGATCCACAGGATATTTCTGCAGGAGTTGCAATGCCTGAACGGCATTTTCACAACTTCCCACGAGTTCAAGGCTCTCCACAGACCCGATGTATTTCTGTAATATCGATAATGCAAGCGGTTCATCGTCTACGGCAAGACAAACTATTTTTTTGTTAAGCATATGAGGGAATGTTTTTATTGATGACAATAGAATTTTCTTTCTGTTCTGGTTTCTGTTTTCCCAGGAATATTTTCATGGAGACAGTAAATATTTCATTGATCGAATCGAATTGAAGCATGTGTTTTTCAGGATAAAGAATTTGTAGTCTTTTCCTGACATTCTTCAGACCGATCTTCACGCGTCCTGCATCGGATTCCAGGAATGGGTAAATATTATTGGTCAGTTTAAAATCCAGCCATTCATTTGCCGTTGATATATGTAAATGGATTTTGGCCTTGTCCAGTGTCTTGCTGGCGCCATGTTTAAAGCTGTTTTCAACAAATGGTATCATCAGCAGTGGAGCAATAAGCAGATCGCCTTCCGGATTGTGATGTATGTCGACGGTCATCTCCAGCCTGTCACCATACCTGATTTTTTCAAGTCCGATATAATCCAATAACATTTTGATTTCATTGTTTAATGGAACGAACGATCTGCTTCCCTCGTTCGTCATATACAAAATCATTCCGGAGAGTTCATTCAACACGGTGATTGCCTTGGGCGAGTCATCAAGCATCAGGGAATATATATTATTGAGTGTATTGAAAAGGAAATGCGGGTGTACCTGAGCTTTTAGAAGTTGCAATTCAGCTTGTGAGTTCTGGTAAATCAGAATTTCATTTTCACGTTCTTTTCTGAACCAGCTCTTATAATATTTTACTGCCAGGATCAGGCTCAGCGAGACAAAAGTGCCGGTGCAATGAAGATTGCTGTATACAGCGAAGTATTCAACCTGAAACTGAGACAGTGGCTTTACGTTCGGAATGTCGAAGAAAATGCTTGAACTACGGTCAGACCAGATATACAAATAGTCGTAGTATGTTACGCAGTACATAGCTACAACAAATAGTCCCGTGACGATGGCAAACTCTTTAAATTTTCTTTTTTTAAATAGGGCCGGCATAATCAGATAAACAAAAGGGTAACAAAAAAGCATTTGCAGTAAAACGCGGTTTGCGGAAACCCCCAGTTGATAAATGATAAAATGGTCAATTCCGATTTCGTCGGGACTCTGATTTCTCAGTTGCGTGCATGATAAATATAGAAACCAGCATAGCCAGAAGATGAAGTGCCGGCTCCACCGGGCGTTGCGATCACCTGAAAATATAAAATCATGCATCGTCATATAAACACCGGAATTTCGTTTGACTTCTTTGTAATCGACGAGTATTCATTCAATTTCAAAATCATCATGAGATACGTCGTTCCATTTTCGGAATAAAGATCAAGGTTACTATTTCCTTCATATAATAATTCAATTCTTCTGATGGCACTCATCAATTTGGTGTCAAAAACATCATTTTGCAATCGTTCGTCCAGGTTTCTGACGCATTCCATTTGAAAATGCAATTCCTGATCAGTCGTCCTGATATTGAGTTTCAGAAGAATGATCTGATTTTCATTCTGCTCAAGTGTGTCGAGACAGCTTTCCATCAGGGAAAGCAGCAACAGGGGAGGAATGTATAGTTCGCGGGATTCTATCTGCTGATGATATTGAACTTTTAATGCGTTCGGATAAAAAGTCTTCTTCAGTATCAGAAAAGATTTGACAATCTCCAGTTCTTTTTCAATGGGCACTCTTTCTTTTTCGCTTTCATACAGCACATAACTCAGTAATTCTGACAATTTCATGAGTGTGGAAGGAGAGTCGGCCGACTGGTTACGAATAAGAAATAAAATGTGCTGCAGGGCATTATACAAAAACCGGGGCTGGAACCTGGTTTTGAGTAGCTGAAGCTCTGTGTTAATTTTCTCTCTTAACAACTCTTCATTGGCTTTTTGTTCCAGGTGGAAGTCTTTAAATAATTTAATGATACAGACGATAACAGTAGAAGTGAGCGGAAAGCCGATTCCATACCGAACAGGCAGGAACCAGCGGAAGCTGACTGGTAGTGACTGATAAGGAACATGGCTGGTTAATCGGGCAAACAGAATGGTAATTCCAAAAGCCAGGGAAAAATACAGGATCGTCAACAAGCTGAGCGCAAGAAAAAATGAAAAATATTTCCCGCTATAAATATAACGGGGCAGTAAAATACGGAGAGCTATATATACAGCAAGAATATTCACCGGAAAATAAATCATTAATTGGAGTGAATTCAGATATGTTTTTTCTCTGAGCAGGTCCTGTGTACTTCCGGGCAGAAGATTGACGTAAAAAAAATAAATTAAGAACGATGACCAGAAGATAATATATCTGGAAAGACGGAGAGATGAACGGTTTGAGAATATGAAGTCATACGATTTCATATGATTATTTCTCAGTTAAAGATAATCGAAATGTCAGCCAGAAAGAAAATAGAGACCATTTAATAAGGGCAGGCGCGATGTTTAAAAGGTAAAATGCAGTTCGTCGTCGGTAAACGGGATTTGAACGGCTCGTTCGGTTTCGTGCCCTGTTTAAAAAGAGCTTGAACGAAAGTATTAACAAGGCACTGATCGCAGAGTTAAATTGGAAAAGTTTAAACCTTTCCAAACCAATTAATCCCCAGACAATGAAACATAATCCCGGTTTTTTAAACAATCACAATTTTCTGAATTTTTTAGTGGTATGTACAATGGCGTTGAATCTTTCAGGATGCAATAAATCGGAGCCCGCTTTTGATTTTAGCGGACCGGATGCTGCTGTTTATTCATCGGAGGTCATTGATAAATGGATTACACTTCAACTAAGATTGATGCGTGACGCAACCGGTATTCCGAACGTCGCATTCAGCAGGTACTATGCTTATTCAGGAATTGTTGCGTTTGAGTCTTTGAAACCCGGACTGGGAAATAATCCGTTTGATTTAAATTGGAATGGATTAAGCAGTCTGCCACAGACTGAAGATCACAAAAGATATTTTTGGCCTGCCAGCGTGAATGCTGGATTGGCTGCTATCAATAAAAGTATGTTTCCGACTGCCAACGCTTCAGATCTGGCTGCCGTTGACTCACTGGAGGCGGCGATAAACAACTCTTTTAATTTTGTGAACCCGGATGAAATCAGCAGATCCAATCTTTTCGGAAGTTCTGTCGCGGCGGCCATTTTCAGCTGGTCCGAAAGTGATGGATATAAAAATGCCAGTGCCCCCTATACTTTACCTGTGGGTCCCGGTTCATGGGTGCCAACTCCACCGGCATTTGCAGCCGCATCAACGCCTTATTGGGGAAACAACAGAACGATCATCAGCGGAAGCATTATGAATTCCCAACCGGATGCACCGGTTGCTTATTCTGAAGATCCAAACTCTCCCTTTTTCAAAATGGTCAAACAACTGTATGATGTTTCTCAAAGTTTAACAACAGATCAGACCAACCAGGCTATTTTCTGGCGTGATATTCCCGGTGTTACTTCACCCGGACATTGGTTAAGTATCCTTCAGCAGGTATTGAATCAAACACACAGTCGCCTTGGAAAAGCTGCCTTATCGTATGCGGTCACCGGAGTTAGCCTGAGCGATGCATGTATCAGTTGCTGGCAGACAAAATATAAATACAACCTCGTTCGTCCCATTACATACCTGCAAACGGTGATGGCTTTGCCTTCCTGGACTGCCGTATTATCTACTCCGGCACATCCGGAATATTCTTCAGCCCATGCCGTACTTTCTTCAGCTGCAGCGGAAGCTTTCAGTTTTATATTCGGAAACAGCATCGGAAGTTTTACAGATCACACGTATGACTATCTGGGTTTTCCGGCCCGGAGTTTTAATTCCTTTAGTTCAATTGGAGAAGATGCGGGTTATTCCAGATTATATGCTGGCATTCATTATCTCCCCACGGTTAAAACAGGTTTGTGGCAGGGCAGGAAGGTTGCCTCAAATATTATCTCGATCATCAGCAGGCAACAGGGATATAAAAAATAAATGAATCCCTGCCATTATTATCTGGCGATGAAGCCTCCGGACGGAGTTTTTTTATCGGCTATATAAATATTATTAGTTTTATATAGCAGATTCCGGTAACCATTAAGATATGCCAGATTATAAAGAGTTGCTATACTCGATAGAAATACATTCTGTTGAAGGAATTCAAAGATATTTCACGGAGGGTGGAGACCCGAATGAAATACACAATGATGTTCCTTTATTTACGACCCTGGTTGAAATGTATACCCGAACACCGAGGTTTAAAGAATGCGTACAGGCTTTTGTTCAGGCCGGTCTTATTTTTGAAAATCAGTCTTTGCTGGCCGTATTTTTAGACGATGCGAAAAAATTAGACGAGATGATCGCAAAATCGGCGACTGTTATAACTGAAACGGTTTCATTATTTAGAAATACATATTCTCCTTTATGGGGTGCATCTCTGCTTCATTTTTGCGCTGAGTATAATTCGATCAATTGTGGAAAATTGCTTATTAGAAAAGGAGCCGACGTAAATGCGAAGGCCGCTTTAGATGAATACGGTTTTGGCGGGCACACACCGATTTTCCATACCGTTAATCAGAACAGCAATAATTCTGTAGACATGTTGAATCTCCTGTTAGAATATCAGGCTGATCTTTCCATAACAGTAAAGGGATTGATTTGGGGTGAAGGGTATGAGTGGGAGACCTGGATTCCTTCTGTGAACCCGATAAGTTATGCCATGATGGGTTTGTTGCCGCAAATGCATCGAAAAGAAACGACGATTGCTTCCATCGTTTCACTGCTGGCCAAAAAAGCATATGGCATAGACTATAAACCTGAAAATGTGCCTTGTGCCTATTTGGCGCATTGATCAGGCGTTTTCTTTTCTTAATGATGAAAGACATTTTGCTAAGTACCTGCCAATCCGGTATAAGCACTATCACTGGCGTCTTTTCCATCGGCGGAAATGAAACCAATAAATGTTTGCACTGGCCTGCCGGGAAAGCTCAACATGACCATTTCGCATTTTCCCTGGTCCCGGGTGGCGACGTCCAACCGGTAGTCCCAGTTACCCATTTCTTCCGAATAGACCGCCACAAATGCTTTGTCAGTTGCTTTCGCATTTCCCTTTCCGCTGTTATCAGTCCATGTGAATTGCAATAAACCGGCTGATGGCGAGCTCACTGCCGGTGACTCCGCATTGGGCAGATCACCCCGGCTGATCAGGACCATTCTGTAGTCGATCGCCAGATTGGGTTGAATACCTGTGATTGCATTTTTTACATTATAGGAGAATGCCTTATTAAAAGCACTCATCCCGACCGCCAAATGGGCAAAAGTCACATTGAGTAAACCGTTTGCCGGTATCAGGAATTTGTTCATGAGTCTGAATTTCGCCTGATGATTTAGCTCTTTCGGTGTAAATGGTTTGGTTCTTTTTGCAGGACGGCCCCTCATCACTGCAATTCCTTTCCAGGTATACCCGACAACTGCACCGACTTTTCCGGAAAAAGGTCCATTGATGCCCTGTGATAGTTTTGCCATAGCGATTTCAAATTATCGTGACCTTATCAAGTTAATGATTTTGACTTAAATAGTAAGGAAAATAAACATAATTTAATAGTAAATAAAAAGTACATAACAGGGTATATTCATTTAAATATCCCTGTTATGTCCCTGTTATATACTTATTAAGTTCTTTTAATTTGAGATTGAATATATATTCAGTTATGGTAATGATAGGTCTCTGAATAGTTTGGAAATGGCTTGAATCAGGCTGCCGGAAGGAGAAAATGCCGGAAATTGAATACGGTAAGTCCGGCTACTTATCCGGCCAAGAAATAGCCGTCACTGCACTGGTTTATTTTGCGAAATATTTACTTCCTCCTCCCACCGCTCCGGCAAATGAGGCGCTGAAAACCAGGGTATCATTTTGTAAGACTGAGTAATAATCGACATGTAATGCAGACCCGTTAACAAAATAGGAGATGCTGTCGAAAGAATATGGTTGGGCTCCCGCATATGGGAGATAGGTTCCATGGCCGGTTGTGTATGTGCCGGATTGGATCAGGGTGTCATTCATGGTATGGGAAAATTGACCGTTCATATCAAAATTCAAAGTTTCCTTTAATCCTGTATTTACGGTTGTCAGTGGATAAAAGGGATAACTGGCCGGGTTCCCTGATGGATATGTTTTGATCCAGTTCCATTCACCTGTCACAGTCATAGGGTTGACAGTGGCATTTGTTTTTTTACATGAATTCAAAACATGTAGGAATACAAGAAATAGTATAAACAGCCTGTTTTTTATATTTCAAAATTTGAAGATGATCTGAATACTAAAAATTACGACGATAAAAACAATAATCCAAAGCAGAAACCGGGAACGCCTGGCTCTAAATAACAAAACCCTCCCGCTGAGCGGGAGGGTTTTATATCTCTTAAGTCGGGGCGGCAAGATTCGAACTTGCGACCTCCTGGTCCCAAACCAGGCGCGATAACCGGGCTACGCTACGCCCCGAACTTCGGTTACCGGGTTGCAAAAGTAAGGGTTCGAAGTCAATTTAAGAAGTCAGGTGTACAAAATCTAAAGGCTGTTTTTTGAGAAAAACAGGAATTTCAGATTTATAAAGAGTTTTAGGCTTTGGGCGTTAGGCTTTGGGCTTCAAGCGTTAGGCTTTGGGCTTTTTCAAGCCAGGAAACTCTTTGCTCTGCATGATGCGCTTTCCCAATAATATCCTTGTACAGTTCCGGTCTCCGGGCCTTCATATAACGGTATCCGCCTGCGAGTTTTAGATTTTCTGCATGAAGGGTTGCCATCACAAATTCATCCGAAAAACTCCTGCATTCCGCGAGTATATCCCCATAAGGATCCAAAATCATGGAACACCCATTTTTTAATTGGTCGTCATCCATGCCAATCGGATTGGAAAATATGGCATATAAAGCATTGTCATATGCCCGGGCGGGAAGCCATTTCATCAGCCAGCCCCTGCCTTTGAGACCGTCAAATTCAATGCGCAAACTCGTTGGATCTTTTTCCCGGTTTTTCCATAAAGCAGGATCGACAAATCCAGCACCCGGCCTGGTTGATGGTGTGCACATGGTAACATGCGGCATGAACAGGATGTCCGCACCCAATAACTTGGTGGCACGCACATTTTCGATGATGTTATTATCGTAACAGATCAGGATGCCGGCTTTCCACCCTTTCAGATCGAAAACGGTATATTCATTTCCCGGCAGAATGTATTTATTCACAAAGGGGTGCAATTTGCGGTGTTTGGCCACCAGACCGGTTTTGTCAACACATACATAGGCTTTATAAATATCACTTCGTTCGTCTTTTTCAAAGAGGCCGGCGAGGACGATGATGTCGTTTTCTTTAGCAATGGATTGCAATCGATGAATACTTTCACCATCCGGAATAAATTCACAAAGGTCAACCATTTGTTCGCGGGACAACTTTCTCGCAAAACTATATCCGGTTATGGAGCATTCATGAAAAGCGATCGCATCGGCACCTGCTTCCGCGGCCTTTTTGGAAAGCTTTTCGATCACACTTAAATTATATTGCTTGTCGCCCGATTTATTTTCAAATTGTGCTGTGGCGATTTTTATATTTCGCATATTTTTTATTTCTGTATGGTAAAATCATTTTCCAGGGCCTCTGCAGCATTGGCAAGGTAAACCAGGGGCGCATTCCAGTTGATGGCCACCTCATTAGAGGCATATGCACAATCGGAGTCCAGATAGGCTGTTTCGGGTTCATGGAAATGATATTGACAATGATCCTGTTCACCGGGATTGGGTCCGCCCGCCAGAAATCCCGGTACCGGATCCGGATTGTCGTCAGCGACCGAAGGCCGGTGGTGGGGATGCCGGGGAGGGAAATGGCCGTATCCGGTTACAAAACTGTAACCTGTGGCATTTCTCCCGAGAATGTATTCAAGATTCCCCAGCGCAGCATCCAGATATTTTTGATTCCTGGTAATAAAATAAACCTGGATCAGCAGAATCCCCTGATTGGCAGCATTTGCATTGGATCCCCATACAAAATCTGATCTGCGGCCACCCATGACCGTTAGAAATGCATTATGACCGGCTGCCTGAAGATACTCATCAGCCATGGCCTGCAGGTAAGTTTTGATCTCATTCAGATCTTTCCGGATGACGGGGTCAGTAGTTTTTCCTGAAAACCTTAATAAACTGTAGTATCCGAGTAAGCCGGTTTCGGACCAGGATGGTATTCCGAATCGTAAACGACCATCCTGGTTGATGGAATCCTGATAATTTTTAACGGCCTGACCATATTTGTTATCTGCTGTGGTGATAAAGAGTTCACTGGCAGCCCAAAACCTTTCATCAGAAAATTTCCTGTCACCATAACCTCCCGTTACGATTTTTGGGTCGAACAAATGATTCATTGCATTTTGATCATAGGTAATATCCGGATGGGCCATGGCCCAGTTCCACGCTTTTTCTGAAGCCTTCAGGCAACTGTCGCTGAATCCGGGCAACTCACTTTTATAAGAGGCGAATATCCGGGCGGCCTGGGCAGATACTGCGGCCAGATCCAGTGTGGCGGCTGTTCCTTTCTGAACGACGTAACGTGGCTGACGCGCATATTCGGGCATGATCATGGGATCAAAATTCGCATTGGTGCATTTATTATACACACCTCCGTCTTCGGGGTCCTGCATACTTAACATCCACCGGAGATTATACAATATTTCATTCAGAATATCCGGTATCGGCTTTTTTAGCGGTGGAATATTTGTGTGCAGGGAATCATAATAAGATTTAAAGTCTTCATAGGCAGATAAAAGGGTTCCCATGGTAATACCGGAATTCACCACGTATTTATTATAGTCCCCGGCATCATACCATCCGCCTGCCGTTGTAATAAAAGAACCCGCCTTTCTTTCAGGAGATGCTGCAGAAGGATGAATAATGACCATTGTATCGGGATGACCTGCAGCCCGTTTCCATTTTCCTGCATAGGTCTCCTCCAGAGACATGGAAGCCCGCTGAAAATAGAACGCCTTCAATGATGCTGTGGCTACAAAATGATGCACATTTTTTCTGATCTGAAACGGATATGATGAGCAACATCCCTCCATTTTTATGTGAAAGAGACCGGTAGCGGTCAGGGAACTGAAATCAGCGATACGCGTAACCGATGAAGAATTTGAAGAATGCATGATTTCAGATAGTTCACCCTGAAAAACGGGAGTGGACTCATTTTCACGATAAATATAAAATGCGGTTTTTCCGGTGGGGAAATCAGCTGCGTGGATATCCGGTGCTGCGAGAACGGCGATTTTGGGCCCGTTTGGGTAAAATCCTTCCTGGTCAAAACGAATACCTGATAAAGTATCCTGAGCTCCCACGGGCGACGACAATAACAGCAGGGCTGATATGATCTGTATAGTTATTTTCATGATTCCGATCTGACTCTTTTACAAATATAGTTTTTAAAAAGGATGGGGTGGCTTCCGTAAATTTGGGATGAACTGGCAGTCATTGAATTGGACCTGGCAGTCGTCAAACAATGAAGAATACCATCTTACAAATTCATCCGGCAGATTCCATACTGGTGGCTTTAAAAAATCTGCCATCCGGTGAAACGGTTGAATATAACGGCCATCATTATACGTTAAAGGAAAATATTCCCGCCAAGCATAAATTTTATATGCAGGATGAGCCGGCAGGTGCAGAAGTAATTATGTATGGAGTGCTTGTTGGAAAAACAGAAAAGGCTGTTTCCGCCGGCAGCCGCGTATCAACCGAAAATCTGAAACATGCTTCAGGTGCTTACGAATTCCGTAATGCAAGCTATGAATGGTCTCCGCCGGATATATCAAAATTCAGGGATTTGGTTTTTATGGGATATCACCGTCACGACGGTAGGGTAGGCACGGCAAACTACTGGTTATTCATTCCAACCGTATTCTGCGAAAACAGAAATTTGGATGTGATTCGCGAAGTTTTACAGGATGAATTGGGTTATTCCGTCACGGAAAAATATAAATCATTTACCAGAGAACTCATTCTCGCCCGGCAGCAGGGAAGAACGATTACTGACACGGATATCCCTTCTTTCGAAGCGACGCATACCAGATCCAGGGTTTTTAAAAATGTCGACGGCATCCGTTTTCTCACACATGAAGGAGGTTGTGGCGGCATCCGTCAGGATTCCACTGTACTCGGAAAGGTATTGGCTGCTTATGCCAATCATCCAAACGTAGGCGGTATTACCATCCTGAGTCTCGGTTGCCAGCATTTACAATCACCCGAACTACTGGAAGATATAAAAAAAGCGGCCCCGGGATTCGATAAACCCATTTACGTATTTGAACAACAACAATCGCAAAGTGAAGAACAGTTGATCCGGGATTCAATCCGGAAAACATTTGAGGGCCTTGTTCAGATTAATGAGCTCATTAGAAAACCTGCATCTCTGGATAAATTATGTATTGGTGTAAAATGTGGTGGCAGTGATGGATTCAGCGGTATTACAGCAAACCCGGCCGTCGGATATTGCGCCGATCTGGTGGTGGCACTCGGTGGAAAAGTATTACTCGCAGAATTTCCGGAGCTCTGCGGGGTGGAACAGGAGCTTGTAGACCGATCGGTGAACGAAACCGTTGCCAGAAAATTCATTCGGCTGATGAGAGATTATGAGGCTTCAGCGGTACGATCCGGTTCCGGGTTTCACATGAATCCTTCACCGGGAAATATCAGGGACGGTTTAATAACGGATGCGATGAAATCAGCTGGCGCGGCGAAGAAGGGAGGTAATGCGCCGGTTTCTGATGTGCTTGATTATACCGAGCAGGCTGTAAAGCCGGGTCTTAGCCTGGTTTGCACCCCGGGCAATGATGTCGAAGCCACTACCGGGCAGGCTGCTTCCGGTGCAACATTGATATTATTTACGACAGGACTGGGAACACCCACAGGAAATCCGGTTTGTCCTACCATCAAAATTTCAACCAACACATCACTTGCGCGGCGTATGCCCGATATCATCGATATTGATACCGGTTCTATTATTGAAGGTGAAAAATCCATCAGCGAAATGGGAGAGGAAATATTAAAATATTGCATTCGGGCCGCCAGCGGAGAAATAACACCCAAGGCCGTACTTCTGAACCAGGACGATTTTATTCCCTGGAAAAGAGGTGTCTCGTTATAAAATTTAATATGGAATGAAGAAGTTTCTGTCTCCTGATTTTTTATTGAATACGGAAACCGGCCGGCAATTGTACCATGACTATGCGGCCGGTCTGCCAATCATCGATTATCATTGCCATCTGCCGCCAAAGGAAATAGCAGAAAATCATTCCTTTGAAAATATAACCGGTATCTGGTTGCGGGGGGATCATTATAAATGGCGTGCCATGCGCATCAATGGCATCGATGAGTCTTTTATAACAGGGATCCAAATCCGATTGGGAAAAATTTTTAAAGTGGGCGGAAACAGTGCCCTATACATTACGCAATCCCCTGTATCACTGGACGCACCTTGAACTGCAGAGATATTTTGGAATCGACAAAATACTGAATGAAGGATCGGCTAAAGGGATTTATGAAACCTGTAATCAGAAATTACAAACGCCCGAATTTCGCGTTCACGGACTGCTGAAAAAGATGAAGGTGGAAGTGATAGGTACAACGGATGACCCTTCGGATTCCCTCGAATACCACCGGGCTATTGAAAAATCTGATTTACAGATCAAAGTGCTGCCATCATTCCGTCCGGATCTGTCAATGGCCATTGCTGACCCCGTCCGGTTCAAAGATTATGTCAGGAAATTGGGCAAATCGGCTAATATTTCCATCGACGGGTTTTCCCGGTTTATGGATACATTAAAAAACCGGCATGACTTTTTTCACTCGATGGGATGTCGTGTTTCTGATCATGGCCTCGAACGTTTCTATGAAGTTGAATGGACGGAGTCAGAACTAAAGAACATTTTTGATAAAGTGATGGCAGGTAAAATTCCGGAGCGCCTGGAAATCCAAAAATTTCAATCAGCACTTCTCTTTCAATTTGCCGGATGGGATTTTGAAAAGGGATGGGTTCAGCAATTTCATCTTGGCGCACTGCGAAATAATAACAGCCGTATGCTCGGTCTGCTCGGCCCGGATACCGGCTGGGATTCTATCGGCGATTTTTCGCAGGCGGCAGCACTTTCTTCTTTTTTGAATTCCCTTGACAAAAATAACCGGCTGACAAAGACTATATTATACAATAATAACCCGTCAGATAACGCAGTGATGGCCACGATGATCGGTAACTTTAATGACGGCACAATGGCCGGGAAAGTGCAATGGGGTTCCGCCTGGTGGTTCCTGGATCAGAAAGAAGGTATGACCAGGCAATTAAATGCGCTTTCAAATATGGGGCTGATCAGCCGCTTTGTGGGCATGATCACTGATTCCCGCAGTTTTCTATCGTTTCCCAGGCACGAATATTTCCGGCGTATTTTATGCGGTTTATTTGGTGAAGAAATTGAAAAAGGAGAATTACCGGGTGATATCGGGTGGACCGGCAAACTGATCACGGATATTTGTTACAATAATGCAAGGACTTATTTTAACTGGAACGAAAAGTAAAGATGTCTAAATTAAAACGCCATGGGAAAAATTCTGTGTTTTGGTGAATTCCTGCTGAGGTTTTCGCCGGCTGCGGATGGTCAGTGGCTGAAAACCCATGACATGCCTGTTTATATGGGCGGAGCAGAACTAAATGTGGCCACTGCACTGGCCAGGTGGAATATGCCCGTTTCTTATTGCACCGCCCTGCCGGAAAATTATTTATCAAAGGATATTCTGGAGGCGCTGAGAGAAAGAAATATTATCACCGATACGATTTTATTTTCCGGCAACCGGATCGGAAGTTACTATCTGGCGCAGGGAACAGATTTGAAAAATAATGCTGTTGTGTATGATCGGGTACATTCTTCCTTTGGAGACTTGAAAAAAGGAATGATAAACTGGGATCATATACTACATGATATTTCCTGGTTTCATTTTAGTGCCATCAGTCCGGCCCTGAACGAATCCGTCGCCGCCGTTTGTCTGGAAGCGTTACAGGCAGCTTCTAAAAGAAATATCTTTATTTCCATCGACCTGAATCACCGCGCGAAATTATGGGGGCATCGTAATCCGCACAATTTAATGGCTGAGCTGCTTCCGTATTGTGATGTTGTGATGGGCAATATCTGGTCGGCGCATGATCTGCTGGGGATTCCGCTGGATCCGCATCTGACAGAGTTGAAAAATAAAACGGCTTATCTTCAGCATGCACATCAGACTTCTGTCAAAATAATGAAGAGATTTGCACGGGTGAAACATGTTGCCTGCACGTTTCGTTTTGAAGAAGGTGAGCACGGAATTTCTTATTTTGCCTCTCTGTATTCAGCGCATCATTGGACCGATTCAACCGTTTATCGCAGTGAGCAGATTTTTGACAAAGTGGGAACAGGGGATTGTTTTATGGCCGGTTTGATTTATGGATTATATAAACAGATGCCTGAAAAAGAGATTATTCAATTTGCTACCGCGGCAGCTTTTGGAAAATTTTTTGAAAAAGGAGATGCCACAAATCAGGATCTGAATATGATATTAGAAAGAATTAAGCAATATGAATAGAGAAAAAATCATTCAGGCAATCGTTCAGCAGGGTGTCCTTCCTTTATATTTCCATCCGGATGAAGACACCAGTATTCAAATCCTTCAGGCATTATATGAATCGGGGATTCGTGTGATTGAATATACAAATCGCGGGAAACAGGCTCTTAAAAATTTCAGAAGTATAAAAAAGGAAACATATAAACAGTTTCCGGATCTGATACTGGGGCTTGGAACGGTCATGGATCCAAAAACTGCGGGCAAGGGAATTCAGAACGGGGCTGATTTCCTCGTGAGTCCGGGTTATACGCGTGAGTTGTCAAAATTTGCGAACAATGAAAACATGCTTTGGATTCCCGGATGTATTACGCCAACTGAATTATTTCTTGCACAGGATGATGGCTTACAACTCGTAAAAATATTTCCTGCAAACGTTGTCGGTCCGGAGTTTGTGAAATCCGTAAAGGAAGTTTTTCCGGATCTTTTATACATGCCAACGGGTGGTGTCAATAGTGAAAACATGGAATCGTGGTTCAGGGCGGGTGTTTCTGTGGTGGGCATAGGCAGCGGCTTAATCACCCATGATATTGTGGAACAGAAAAATTTCGATCTTTTAAAAATGGATACCGGCGCACTCCTGAAACGAATTGCTGCTATCAGATCCACTCAAGCATAAATGAGATCCACCATGCAGCAACCAATGGGCAGATACCGCTGGGTGGTGGTTACGCTGCTTTTTTTTGCCACCACTATCAATTACATGGACAGGCAGGTAATTGGTTTGCTGAAAGATAATCTGGCAAAGGATTTCAGCTGGTCTGAAAAAGATTATAGCAGGATTGTGATGGCATTCACAACCGCGTATGCCATTGCACTAATGTTATTTGGTCGCCTGATAGATAAAATCGGGACCCGGCTGGGATATGCTATTTCCATCATCATCTGGAGCGTTGCGGCCATGTTACATGCACTGGCGAAAGGAACGTTTGGTTTCGGAATTGCCAGAACTGCCCTCGGCCTGGGTGAAGCCGGCAACTTTCCTGCAGCCATCAAAGCGGTTG
This sequence comes from uncultured Bacteroidota bacterium, assembly GCA_963759335.1. Lineage (GTDB taxonomy): Bacteria > Bacteroidota > Bacteroidia > Chitinophagales > Chitinophagaceae > Puia. The sequence continues at coordinate 909,817 of CAVWYU010000005.1, read as the reverse complement.
CCGAATGGTTTCCAAAGAAAGACAGAGCACTGGCTACGGGAATTTTTAACAGCGGAACCAATGTGGCAGCTATCATCGGTCCACCACTGATCGCGTGGATCTTTTCCCATTATGGATGGCAGGAAGCATTTATCTGGACCGGGTCCCTTGGATTTATCTGGTTGATTTTTTGGTGGTGGTTATATGAAATTCCTACCCGGCAAAAAAAAATCACCAAGGAGGAATTCGAATACATCCATAGCGATCAGGATGACGATGTACAAGATCAATCTCAAAAACCCCGATGGTCGGGATTATTCCGGTTGAAGCAAACCTGGGTCATCATATTTGGGAAATTCCTTACGGATCCTGTCTGGTGGTTTTATCTCTTCTGGATTCCTTCCTATTTTAATACGACTTATCATTTGAATCTGACGAGTTCAGCCATTCATGTTTCGACTGTTTATATTATAGCGAGTTTTGGAAGTATACTGGGCGGATATTTATCAGGTTGGCTGATCAGACGGGGAATGCCGATTAATAAAGCAAGGAAATACTCCATGTTCATTTTTGCCTGTTGTGTGGCTCCCATTTTTTTTGTCAGATATACAAATGGTATATGGCCCGCTGTATGGCTCATCAGCCTGGCGGCCGCTGCCCATCAGGCATGGAGTGCGACGATCTATACAGTGGCCGGAGATATGTTTCCAAAAAAAATTCTGAGCTCGGTAATCGGCATTGGCGGCATGGCCGGTTCTGTGGGAGGTATTCTTTTTCCATTTTTAATTGGAATCCTGCTTGACCATTTCAAATTATTGGGACGCCTGGAAACAGGTTATAATATCATCTTTGGAATATGCGCCGGGGCGTATTTACTCGCGTGGGTTGTTATGCAGATTCTGATGAGTCTAAAGCCTAAAGCTTAAAGCCCAAAGCCTAAAGCCTAAAGCCCAAAGCCTAAAGCCTAAAGCCTAAAGCCTAAAGCCCAAAGCCTAAAGCCTAAGGCCTGAAACTCATCTGTAGTCTTAAGCGATAAAACAATATGAGTTTAGGGTTTTAAAAAAATCAATTCATCTCTTCATTCTCAATTTACAAATCTGCAAATTAGTTTTAGGCTTTAAGCTTTGGGCTTTAAGCTTATAACAGGCATAACGTATAACTTTACGTTTAATGAACGACTTTATCGCGGCACGTTCTCAAATGGCGTTGTCGCTTGCATTTCATATTATCTTCTCCTGTATCGGAATGGTCATGCCTTTTTTTATGGCCGTCTCACATTATTATTATTTAAAAACCGGTAAGCCTGTTTTCCGAAACATCACAAAAGCCTGGAGTAAAGGTGTGGCTATTTTTTTTGCAACGGGCGCCGTTTCGGGTACCGTACTTTCTTTTGAACTCGGATTATTGTGGCCCGTTTTTATGAAAAATGCCGGCCCCATATTCGGATTGCCATTCTCACTCGAAGGGACTGCATTTTTTATTGAAGCCATTGCTCTTGGTTTCTATTTATATGGCTGGGGCAAATTCAATAAGTGGTTTCATTGGTTTACCGGTGTTATAGTAGGAGTCAGCGGCCTGATATCAGGCATTCTGGTAGTTGCTGCAAATGCCTGGATGAACAGTCCGGCAGGTTTTGAATTTGCCGATGGAAAATATTTTAATATCGATCCGGTGAAGGCGATGTTTAATGATGCATGGTTTTCGCAGGCACTACATATGTGTCTGGCTGCTTTTGCAGCTACAGGGTTTGCGGTTGCCGGCGTGCATGCGCTGATGGTAGTAAAACGAAAAAATATTGAATTCCATACAAAAGCATTTCGGATCGCGGCGTTGTTTGCCTGCATCGCTGCGGTCCTGCAACCCATCAGCGGGGATCACTCTGCCAAAGATGTCGCCCGTCGTCAGCCGGCTAAGCTGGCTGCCATGGAAGCAGTTTTCGAAACAGGCAGTCATGTTCCATTGTTGATCGGTGGTATTCCGGATGAAAAAACAGGCCAGGTAAAATATGGCCTTGAAATACCGGGGATGCTCAGCTTCATGATCAGTGGTCATACAAACACTGAAGTGAAAGGGCTTGATCAGTTCCCGGTAACTGACCGGCCTCCGGTACTCATTACCCATATCGCATTTCAGATTATGGTCGGTCTGGGAATGTGTATGCTGGCAGTGAGTATTTTATATTTTTTTGTTTTATGGAAGAAACGAAACTTCGAAAAAAACCTTTGGCTTCTGAAGTTATTCGCATTATCCACGCCACTGGGTTTTATGGCTGTGGAAGCCGGATGGGTTGTTACTGAAGTCGGACGTCAGCCCTGGATCCTGCATGGCATTTTGCGAACGAGTGATGCCGTTACGCCGATGCCGGGTATTCAGTATACATTTTATCTTTTCACACTGATTTATATTTCACTTGCCATCTTCGTCACAGTACTTTTATACAGACAGATAAAAATGGTACCGGTGAAGTACGATCTGAAAGCGTAAAGCGTAAAGCGTAAAGCGCAAGAGCGTAAAGCGCAAGGCGTAAAGAAAAGCGTAAAGCGCAAGGCGTAAAGCGAAAAGCGTAAAGCAGCTAAGGCGTAACGAAAAGCGTAAAGCGCAAGGCGTAAAGCGTTGAATGTTATTCGTTGACAGAAATTAAAGTATATAAAAATTAGTACTGCTTTAAGCTTTACGCTTTAAGCCTTAAGCTCAGAAAATGATTTATGTAGTGATTGCTTATTTATGGATGGCCATTTTGCTTTATCTGCTTCTGGGCGGAGCGGATTTTGGTGCGGGTATTATCGAACTGTTTACTTCGGATAATAACAAGGACAGAACTTCGGTAAAGATGTCGCGCACAATCGGGCCGATCTGGGAAGCAAACCATATGTGGCTGATCATTGTAATCGTTATTTTATTTACCGGCTTCCCTGATATATATGCATCAGTATCAACATACCTGCATATTCCTTTATTGATCATGCTCATGGGAATTATAGCGAGAGGTACTGCATTTGCATTCCGTCATTACGATGCCGTTGAGGATTTTATGCAGCCTGTTTACAATAAAATATTCCGCTATTCCAGTTTCATAACTCCTTTTTTTCTCGGCATCATTGCAGCCAGCGCAGTTTCAGGCACGATCAATCCGGATGCAAAAGATTTTGCAGATGCTTATATTTTTTCATGGCTTCGTTTTTTTTCAATTTCAGTAGGATTGTTTACAGTGAGTATATGTGGCTATCTGGCAGCGATTTTTTTGATCGGTGAAACCGAAACTCCTGAGGAAAGGAAGCGATATATTATTAAGGCGAGATCTTTGAATATTGCAGCGGTCATTTCAGGAGCGCTTGTTTTTCTCGCTGCAGCCCATGATCATGTGCCACTGGTCACATGGTTGTTTGGAAATGCCGTTGGTATTGCGTCAATTTCGGCGGCTATCGCTTCTCTGGTATTGCAATGGATCCTGATCAGGCATGGACAAAAAGTAATTATTCGTTTGCTGGCCGGATTCCAGATTGCCATGCTGCTGGTGGCGACTACATTTTTTCACTACCCGAAGATTATTTTATTTTCAGGTGAGCGTTATCTCTCATTAATGGAACATCATGGGGATGATAAGGCCATTGAAGCCCTCGCATTGGCATTGCTGATCGGAAGTTTATTTATTTTACCTGCCCTTATTTATCTCATCTACAGTTTTCAGAAAAAACAGCCAAGCGAAATTTAATTTACGCTTAACGCTTAACGCCTAACGCCCAACGCTATAGATTCTCACCACGTACCTCACGTCATAAGCGATAGCCTTTTGCGTTAGGCGTTAGGCGTTAAGCGTATAAGCGTTATGGTTCTTCAACCACTTTCTTTTTCTTCTTGTCTTTATGATAGATTTTCTTTGCCTTTTCTATCAGCTGGATATATTCTGTTTGTGATACGTCGCTGGTATCGTAACTGGCTTTGGCAATCAGTGAAAGATCATCCCAGCTGGTTTTTGCGGTATACGTAGATTTTTTCAACAATCCTCCGAATAATGCAACGGAGGCGGAAAAACGATAGTAATTCGGAAGTTCTGCAAAGGGCACAAACTGATAGGCCACATCAAATTCCTCCTGGTGATTGATATTCTCAACAGGCAATTGGTAATGCATTCTCATTTTTGCGAAGGGAACCGGATGAAAGGTATTCACAGTCTCCAATTGAACAGGATCTATTTCAATCAGTGCCATCAGTGAATGTCCCGATCCAATTTCGCCTCCCTGCAACACATTCAAAGTGTCCTCCAGTGCGCTTGCCTTGTTATCAAAACCGATCAGGCGATAGTTTTTAACGACCGCCGGATCAAAACGGATATCGATATATGCCTCTTTGGCAACAGCATAAATAGTTTGGGAAAATTCCTCCATCAAAACTTTCTCTGCTTCCTTTTCATTGTCCAGGTATGAAAAATTTCCTTTGCCCTGACTGGCCAGCACTTCCAGTTTTGAATCCTTATAGTTTCCCATGCCTACACCCAGACATGTCAGATAAATTTCAGAAGAACGGTATCCATTGATCAGTTGATTGAGTTCTTCTTCCGATTGCTGACCCACATTAAAGTCCCCGTCTGTTGCGAGAATGACGCGGTTGGTGCCACCCTTTATAAAAGTGCTTTTTGCCAGCCGGTACGCGGCGCGTATGCCCCCTTCACCGGGTGTTGATCCTCCGGCTTCCAGCTGCGCAATGGATTCAAGAATTTTCTTTTTTTCCGATCCGCTGGTTGGTGTAAGCCATACTCCGTTCACCCCACCATAAACCACTATAGAAACGGTATCCATCTGACGAAGATTATTAATCATCAGACTGAATGCAGATTTCAGCAGAGGTAACCGGTTCGGGAGATCCATCGAACCGGAAACATCAATCAGGAAAACCAGATTGGCCGGCGGGATATTATCCAGCATCGCTTTTTTTGCGCAAATATTTAAGAACAGTAATTCGTGTGCGGCATTCCAGGGACAGGAGGAAATAATCGATTGGTAGTTAAAAACGCTATCGCGGCCCGGCTCGGTATAGTGGATATTAAAATAGTTCATCATTTCTTCCAGTCTTATGGCATCCGGAGGTACGATATTATCGAGATTGATAAAACGCCGGATATTGCTGTAGGAAGCTTTATTGATATTTATGGCAAAACCGGTTTCCGGATATTCATCTGCCGGTATGAATGGATTTTCGAGCAGGGAACTATACGTCTCTGCACCAACGGTCCAGCGGTTTCTCATCTCAGACGACAGGTTCTTGGTTAATGAAAGCAACCGGTTTGAGGGTTTCGGAGCAGGGGCAAAACGCGCTTTAAGAGTGATGGTTTGATATTTATCGGCATTGACGGCGACCGTATGACTATAAAATCCTTCAGCGACAATGGTCATAGTATCTATTGCCCGCGGAATGGTGATACCAAAACCTCCCATAGAGCCTGAATAATACAAATACTCGCTGGATTGGAGCCTGATCTTTACATTACTGATGGGATTTTTTTGTTCATCCCTGATTTCACCACGAAGATAGTATTGTCCATTGCCCTGCAGGCAGGCGCATAAGGCAATCCATATGGTGAGCACGGTTTTCAAGTAGAATATATTGGTTACGAATCGATTTGTTAACTATAAACGTTTTTTACTCAAATAGCTGATAAATCGCGTCTATATTCCTACCCAGGCCGTTATAGTCCAAACCGTATCCCACCACAAATTTATCAGGAATTTCGAATCCTTTATAATCTACTTTAAGCGGATATACCGTTGCTGCCGGTTTATGCAGGAGGGCAACGATCTTCAGCGAGGCAGGTTGCTGATGCATCAATTGGGGAAGAAACTCATGCAGCGTCTTTCCGGTATCCACAATATCTTCGAGAATTACCACATGTCGGTCATACAATTCAATGTCCAGGCCGATTGCAGTAATGACCTGGCCGGAGGATTTCATTCCTTTGTAAGAGGCCAGTTTTATGAAAGAGATCTCTGCGTCTATGCTAAGGGATTTAAAAAGATCAGCCGCAAAAATAAAAGCGCCGTTCAGAACGGCGATGAAAATGGGGTTTTTATGCTGGTAGTCCCGGTTCAGGGAATCAGCCAGTTCAACTACTTTCTGTTGTATATCTTCTTTGGAAATATAAGGAGTAAAAAATTTGTCATGTATCCGGATCCTGGTCATATGATATTTTAGGAAGAAGGGATGGTCGTTTTTATACTGGCTGAATTTTTCAGGGCTGGTTTGTTTCCGGCCATCGTCTGCAGGTAAATTTTTTCACCGGATGCCGGCTCTTCTCCCGGTTTCAGACGGTTAAGCTCCAGGATGCTTTCATAACGTATGCCTTCTGACTGGCAAATCGAGTATACGGATTCTCCGGCCTGAACGATATGAAAAGTGTTAAACCCGATCTTTCTCTTACGCTGCAGAAAAATCAACTGATCATTACCCAGAATGTCCTCCTGGTTCATATCATTAAATTCAAGCAGGTGAGCCAGGGGTATATCATATTGGTTTGACAGGGACAGAAGCGAGACCCCTGCCTTCGCATAAATACATTTTGCAGCATTAATGGAAAATGCGCCATCCGGATAGGTAGTGGCCGGAACTGTTTTTTGCGTGGATGAGTCTGTGAAACCCGGAAGTGAAGCACGCATCATTTCTCCTGCAAGACTGCCCTCTGCCGGCTGTTCTGCGGGAAGCTTACCCATCGCAATCAGACTGTATTTTTCCAGATCATATTCTTCTATCAGTTTTATCAGAATCTGTGAATATTTAATATTCGTGGCATATCCCGCTTTTTTCAAACCATAAGCCCATCCTTCATAATCTTCAGGATTTAATTTAAAAAGAAAGGCATAACGGGGTGTCTGTTTTAAATAATCGGAATGGTCTTTATAAGAATCCGCAGCGATGGCATAACTGCGAAAACATTCTCCCTTTGCATCATCGTCATGATAAACGGTCTGACCCGTCCAGTTCGCCTTACATTTTATTCCAAAATGATTATTGGAAGCGATGACCAGTTCACTGGTGCCTGCGCTTGTTTCATGTATACCCTGTGCCAGAATAATGGATGCGGGAACCCCGGATCGCTGCATTTCGGCGATCGCCAGAAATTTATAGGTATTGATATAAGCGTTTACCTGCTCAGGAGATTGCGCAGATATCCGGCAGGAAACCGACATTATAAGAAGAAGTATCTGAAGTTTTAAACGCATCAGCTCATTTTATTTTTTGCGGATCAGATAAACGCCATCCCGCAGAGTCAGCATTATTTTTTCCACCCGGTCGTCAGAATTGATCAGCTCATTAAAAGCCTGGATGGCTTTTGCACTTTTTCCTTTTACTTCCTTTTCCAGTACCTGTCCGTGAAACAAGACGTTATCTGCCATGATCAGACTGCCGGATTTAAGTTTTGGAACCAGTGCCTGATAATAATCCGCATAACCTGTTTTGTCGGCATCAATAAAAATCAAGTCCCAGGGGTAATGAAGTGTATTGAGCAACTCTAACGCGTTTCCGGTGTGCAAAATTATTTTATTCGCTGTTTTAGATTTCTTAAAGTTTTCGCGGGCAAAGTCCGCTGTTTTTTCGTCAATCTCAATGGTGTGCAGCTCACCACCGGGTTTCAGGCCTTTTTCCAGGCATAAAGCGCTGTAACCTAAGAATGTACCTATTTCCAGGATATACATAGGATTCAATAAACGACTGATCATTTCCAGGAATTTTCCCTGCAGGGCACCACTCAGCATATGCGCTTCCGGATGATCCCTTATCGTTTGGGCTTCGATTTCATTCAGAAGGTCGTCTTCCTGCCTGGAGTACTTTTCGGCATACATCTGCGCCTTTGGGTTGATCAGGTCCATTTTGCAAAAATAGGTCTTAACGCTTAACGCCGAACGCTTAACGCCGAACGCTTAACGCTTAACGCCGAACGCTTAACGCCGAACGCCTAACGCTCAGGATCTGATTGTGCATAAAACATACATCAATTAATCGATAAACATTAAGCGTTTGGCGTTGGGCGTTCGGCGTTAAGCGTTAAGCGTTGAGCATTGGACTTGCTAATAAGAAATAACCCAATAAAAGTCAAAATGCCATTGATAAGCAACAGTTCCAGACCGATGTGAAAATGGCCGAAAATGTATTCCTGGTATTTATCCAGGAAAAAACAACAGACGGGTGAGAGTATACAAACCAGAGGCACCCATTTACTAATCAGACTGCGGCGTGTCAGGATCGAGAATGAAAATAAGCCGAGTAATGGTCCGTATGTATAAGCAGCCACTTTGAGAATGATTCCAATCATGCTGTCACTGGAAATCCATTTATAAATCAGCACAAAAATCAGAAAAACGAAAATAAAGACGAGGTGCACCCGCTGACGGATTTTTTTTCTCCCGGCCTCATCCAGATGTTCGTTACGGTTGATACCAAGGATATCAATACAAAAAGAGGCGGTCAGGGCAGTGATTGCGCCATCAGAACTGGGGAAAAGAGCAGAAATAAGGGCAATGATAAAAATAACAGAAACGATATGCGGCATATGGTGCAGAGCCAGTTCCGGAAACAGACGATCACCTGTTACGGGAATATTTTCCGCTGATCCGAGTAAATGTAAGAGTCCCCCGAGAAATAAGAAAAGGAAAATGACGACCAGCATAATGAATCCCAGCACAACCATATTCTTCTGTGAGTCCTTTAAGGTTTTTACTGAAATACTTTTCTGCATCATCTCCTGGTCCATGCCGGTCATGGTAACAGTTATAAATATCCCGGCGATGATTTGTTTCAGGAAGAACATCTTGCTGTCCGGGTCGGTAAAGAAAATTTTGGAATAACCTTTTGCGTCCATGGCCTGCATAGCACCGGAGATATTCAGATTCAGATGATGCAGAATATAAATGACACAAATCAACATCCCGCCGAGCATACAGGTCGTTTGAAGAGTATCCGTCCAGACAATGGTTTTCACCCCGCCTTCATAAGTATATAATAAGATCATCAGCAGTATAATCAGGGTGGTGAGCCAAAATGGAACATGAAAGCCGGATAGAATGGCGTCCTGTAAAATGTTTACGACAAGGTAAAGCCTTGCAGTGGCGCCCAATACCCTCGAAAGAATAAAAAATGCGGCCCCTGTTTTATAAGAACTCATCCCCAGTCTCGCATTCAGATAATTGTAAATGGAGGTAAGGTGAAGGCGGTAATATAGCGGAAGTAATACATAGGCGATCAGGATATAACCCAGAAAATAACCCAGTGTAATTTGAAAATAGGAAAAGGAATCGCGGGCAACGGCTCCCGGTACGCTTACAAAAGTCACACCGGACAAAGAAGTGCCGATCATTCCAAAAGCGACGAGCATCCAATTGGAATTACGGTTACCGATAAAAAAAGATTCATTGTTGGAACCCCTCGAAGTGCGATAGGCCACTACAAGCAGTAAAACGAAATAAGCCACTACAAAGGAGAACAGTAAGAGGGGAGACATGCCTGGATGTGAAATTAGTGATTGAAAATTAGGAAATGCAATATTAAAATTTCAATTTTAATAGTTCTCTCAACGTCAACATTCTATGAATATTGAATCCGTAGCCGTTTTTTGTGGTTCCCACAGTGGAAAAAATCCTTTGTTCACTGAACATGTCAAAGAGCTTGGCAAATTACTGGCCATGCTGAAAGTCAAACTGGTTTATGGGGGCGGGCATAAGGGACTGATGGGCACATTGGCCGATTCGGTGCTTGCGCATGAAGGCCGCATCATGGGTATCATTCCTGAATTGCTGATAGAATGGGAGGTTCAGCACAAGGGTCTTACCGAACTGGCCGTGGTTCCGGATATGCATACCCGTAAGAAAATGATCTATGATCATTGTGACGCAGTCATTGTGCTGCCCGGTGGTTTTGGAACCATGGATGAATTATTTGAAATTCTAACCTGGAACCAGCTCAAGAACCATCATAAGAAGATCTATATCCTCAATTCAGATGGTTTTTATAACCATCTTCAGAAACATATTCACCAGATGAAAAAAGAAGGATTTCTGCAGGAAGATTTGCCGGAGACGATCTTTTTTTGTCATACGCCCGTTGAGCTTTTCAACAAGATCAGCTGATTTGTAAAACCAGCTGATCTTGTTGAAAAGGCGTAAAGCGCAAAGCGGAATGCGCAAAGCGTAAAGCATAAGGCATAAGGCGTAAAGCGCAAAGCGGAATGCGCAAAGCGGAAAGTCCGGGAATAAATGGATGAAATGTAAAAGAAGATTTTCCTGAAGCGCGACATTGTTGGCTCAGTTCCAAAAGCTTTATGCTTTGCGCATTACGCTTTACGCATTGGATTTTAATCCCCCACGTGCGGGATTAAAATCCAATATTGTATCCAAACCCATACACCGCCTGGTGATAATAGGGGGACCAAATATTCTGAAGCACGTCATACATGACACTGATGGTTATAGCGCCATTTGCCCCTGTAGGTATTGCGGCTCCGCCACCCATTAAAAGAGAAGGAACGAACTGATTGACTTTGAGTACCGGAAGATTCTGACCGTTATCGGGTACCTGACTTGCCCACATATAATTCAATTCCGGCTGCACCTGAATGAATAACTGCTGAATTGGATATACCCTTCCAAATATACTCATACCAACATAAGATTGCTTCGAAGTATAAAATCCGTCGTCATAACCGTAATAAGAATAATTCACACCTGCACCCGCTGCCAAAACATCTGTGAAACGATATCCTACCAGTGGTGAAATATTAATAATTGTATACGTACCAAAGGACAGGCCCAGACTTCCGCCAACAAACATTTTCGATTTATCAAATCCCTTTCCGTCCGAATCCTGGGCCATCGTACACTCCATAATGCCCATAACGATTATCAGCAGACCAAATATTTTCTTCATAAAACTTGAATAGGTAGTCAGGTTGATTAATTTTTAAAGTTAGGGCAAAGTGACTGGTTCCTGCTTCCGTTATAATCTGAATAATACCCGTTTCGAATTAAAGAAAATTCCCAGGCACCATTTCCGTTGTTGTATTGTTTCAGTGAAGAAGTGGTCACATCGTATGAAAACATCAGTCGTATACTCTTGTATACAAAACCGATCATTGGTATGATGGCATCATTCGGACGGTAGTATAAGCCACCGACCAATTGCTGGTCTCCGTCACCCGAAAGATTATACTGGATGTTTAATCCTCCCACCAGCTCATGAGCATCTGCCTGAATGGTATAATAGGCCATCGGGTTGATGATCACCATATCACTTGTTTTGAAGCTGCCATTGATAAATCCGATAAAACGGGGCGCGATGGTATTATCATATCCAACCGGATCCAGACTGAAAAAAGTCTCTTTCGGCGCGTTTATATGCTGCACAGAAAAACCGGCGTTCACGTAGGTGTTTTTATCGGGAAAATAGGCATAGTTCAGGCCAACCTGCATGTCAAAATAGTTGATGTTCGGCTTGTCAATCACGACGGAAGTAGGGACATTACTATCGAAGAATTTTCCGTCAAACTGATCCGGAAACTTCAGGTTTGAATTATTGATCTGTTTGTTTACCCAGCCGGTGTTGAATCCCAGGGATAACAAACTGGATAAACCAAGCATTTGATGATAAGCCACCGAGCCATAGATTTCAGTTGTACTCAGACTGCTGGCACCCGCCACGTCATGCAAAATAGCGCCACCCAGCCCCAGCCAGCCCGACTGGATACGGCTACGCAAAACCTGTGCATCTCCCCATATACTCATCGTTTTATAAGGTTCTGACATCACCGAAGACCATTGATTACGGTAATTGGCTCCCAGTCTGTAATCTGCATCCGGTATGAAGCCTGTATTCGCCGGATTCGTCAGGAGTGGCTCATTAAACCATTGCGAAAAATGAAGATCCTGGGCTTTCAGCATATAACAGCCAGCAACCTGAAAGAAGAAAATCAATATAAAAATTCGCATCCGCATGATCATCGGTACAGAGTTTCTGGCAAATGGCTATAAAGATACATTTTACCTAATTAACGTTATATCTCCCTTCTTGGTTGTTTTGGTTCCGTTATCGAACGTTGCATCCAATGTGTACGCATATACTCCGAGAGGCTGGGCAGTTCCGTTAAAAGTGCCATCCCAGCCCTGAGAGGGAGAATTTGACTGAAATACAAGTTGTCCCCACCGGTTATAAATCTTCCAGCTCATACTCATGATTCCAAAACCCTTTACCATGATGACACTGTTTGCTCCGAAGCGGCCCGGGGTAAAGGCGTTTGGTACGTCCAGTAACGGGTTGATCAGCGATTGAACATCATGGCAGGAAGTATCTGCACACTGGAACTGGTTGTAAGCCACCAGGCAGGTGGTGAATGTGCCTGTAGATTGGTATTGATGAATGACCGTGTCAGCATTTTGTTTATCGGTAGAATCGTTATCTCCAAAGAACCAGGTGTAGTGGCTGGCTCCCAAAGAGTTATTGTGAAATACCGTGGGAATGTTATAGTCGGCCGGCTGAGGGGTCGTATTAAAAGCGGCCGAAGGTTTGGGATGTACCTGGACCATTTGGGTGGTTGAATCCCGAAGGTTACAGGTGCCGTCATCCAGGGCGAGCAGGTGTACAACATACGTCCCGGTATCAGCATATACATGCGTAGGATTTACTTCGGTCGAACTGGTTCCGTCGCCAAAATCCCAAATAAACTGCCGGCCCGCCAGCGATGTATTGTTGAAAAAAGCCACGTAAGGTGCACAACCATTGCTGACTTCAAACTGTGCTTTCACCAAAGGCGATACCCTTAATGTATCTGTTAAGCTGTCCGGATAATTGCAATAGCTCGTATCATTTAATATCAGCCTTGCCATATAAGTTCCTGTATTTGCATAGGCATGCGTAACGGTACCAGGCGGATTTCCGGCAGGGATGCGAACACCGTCTCCGAAATCCCAGGTGAAATCGCCGGGCTGAAAAGGTTTAGCCGGAGGTGAAACAGATGTATTGGTAAACATATAATTGAGTGACTCGCAGGGTGCAAGCTTTGTCACATCAAAATTCACAATGGCACGGTCCGCCCTGACACGAATATTCAGATAGCCGGTGTCTGCCACATTACAACTGTTTGAATCAATCGCAATCAGTCTCACATGAAAAGTGCCTACCGTATTATACGTGTGGAGGATCTGATAACCGGCAATGGAGGTGTCCGGCGAGCCGTCACCAAAATTCCAGATATATTGTTTTGCATTATGTGCCGTATCGGTAAAAAGGACCTGCAACGGAACGCAACCCGTACTATCGTAGCGGCCGTTGATGAGGGAACGCGGATCGGCAGCGACCCCTGCAAAATTGAACGCAATTTTTATGGCCGCCAGATTGCATCCGGATCCGCCGGTTCCATTTCTCGGCGACCATACACCGGGAGATGTAGGGAAAGGAGTTACACTGTGATCAGAGCAATTGGCACAGATGGCCTGATATATGATTCCGTTCTGATCATAACGGCTCGTACCTCCGTCCACATGTTCGCTGATACTCTGGGGCCCATCATTCTGTCCGAAATATGTTGCATATAAAAGTGCGGAAGCATTTTTCTGAATCACGATAAAATAAAAGTCTCTGTTATCGGTGATTTTTTTGATGGCATTGGAAGAAACAGGCATACCGGCAGTTCCGGCTAAACCGTAGGGATCCGCGTCGGCAAACAACCAGCCACCCCATCCGGAAACATACACGTTTTCGCAGCGGTCAACCAGGAATGCAACCGGGGAAATATTAGGATTCGGCGCAGCAGAACCAAATGTGGTAGAGTATATATAATCAGACAGGTCAGGTTTCAGCTTCGCAACAAATTGTTTCGCTCCGACATTGATAAATCCAACATTGGCGGTTGTTTGCCAGGTTCCGGTGGTAGAACCCATCACATAGGGAAATCCTTTCTTATCAAATTCAATTCCATAGATGGCGTCGAATCCTGCCGTACCCAAATAGGTTGTTTTCTTTAGCGTACTTCCATCATTACTGATGATGGAAATATAACCGTCGCAAACGCCTCCGGAATAAGCAGGCTGAATAACGCCGGTCTTATTGCCATTCATATTTGTACTGGTTGTAGCGCCGGCTACATAGATATCACCGTTCGAAGGATTTAGTTTTAAGACGAAGCAGGCATCTTCGCCCGAACCACCCAGAAAGCTGGCAAAGATCAGCGACTTACAATCAGGTGATAATTTTACGATTACGCCGTCCTGTATTCCACCTCCAAAGGTTGTTTGAAAAGCACCCGGCGTAACCGGAAAATCATCTTTTGACCTTGTGCAGGACGCTACGTAAATATTATTGGAAGCATCCAGCACCACTTCGCTTCGGGAATCATCTCCATAGTTTTTTATAAGAAGGTTCGCTACCTCATGCGGACCATTTTCCTGGTTTAACTGATCCTCCACGTTTACGGCGTCATATTTGGATCCGGCAACGCAGGCAGACCCTATCAAATCAGTACCGGTCGCATTCAGTTTAATCACAAACATGTCACATCCGCCACGTGTACCGAATACGTTCAGAAAAGGGAAATCAGGGGAATATGTCCGGCCCATAACGACCAGGTTTCCCTGCGGGTCGCTGAACATACTATGCGGGCATTCCACACTATTGCCACCGATATAGGTTGCATACATTCTCGTGCGGCCATTACTATTGAATTTCATGATACCCACATCGTTGGTGCCACCCTGGAAGTTTGCCTGGTAAGCACCGTTTAATACGGGAAAGCCGTCTCCAAATACGATACCTCCGGCAAAAAAAGTTCCGTCAGGTCCGGGAGTTGCGGTAAAACCCCAATTGGATGCTTTGCTGCCGGTGAAAGTGGCAAATACCAGTGTCGGATCAATAACCAGTACACGGCTGCTGTTATAGTGTTTGACGTCGAACCGGACTATCCTGTCCTTCGAAACCCGATAATGAACCGGAATGGATTCCCTGCCGTTATCACCTGCCTGGTAGGAATAGGGTTCCATTTCTTTGACATCTCCTACGGATGTATTTAACAGTAATCGGTTGTTGGTGACCGTTAGGCCATTCAGCCCTTCGTATTGCATCGCGATATTTTCGGGATTGGCACCCGGATGAACGATTAAATCGTATTTCAGTTTTCCGTTGTCGGTATAATACCGCAGATCTATACCGGGGTAAATATTTTTGTAAGTGATGCCCTGATAAACACGACAATGTCGTGCCCATTTTGTGGAATCATTTCCGATGAAATAATTATTATAGGTGTCGAGCGGTTTATCAGGAATAATTTCGGTAGCCTCATTCATATTCAGAAAATTTACAGAATATGCGTGTGAATGCAGTGCCACAGGTCTGCCGGTAAAACTTCTTTGAGCGGATTTTGAATGGGCGGAATCAGAACGGATCACTCCGCCGTGTGTTGAAACCAAAACAGCCATTTCCTTTTCATCGTGTAATACGACCCGGATGCCTTTTTTATGAAAGAATAAACTCCCGTTTCCGATATCCGCTTTTAATATCGCACGTGCATCCCACTGACCTTTGTTTTCAATAAACTCCAGGTTAGTAGATTCTGTTTGTGCTGAAACCTGCCAGCATAAGCTTAAAGCGTAAAGCGTAAAGCGAAAGGCCTTGAGTTTATAAAAACGCCGACTGTACAAACTGATTCTTTTAAATTTTTTAGAAATGCAAAGATGCTTTTATAAGCTCAAAGCGGAAAGCGGAAAACGTAAGGCTAAGAGTTAATTAGTGTTAAAGTTTTATTGCTTTTCGTTTTATGCTTTACGCTTTGCACTTTATTGACATTCATCAATTGATTTTTTATTAACAAATCCGTCATCTTTCTATCGTTCATCTACAACCGACAATGAATACCGAAACACTTTACGCTTTACGCCTTGCGCTTTAAGCCTCATTCGATAGGTTTCACCTATCGAATGAGAGTGATATCCCCCTTTTTCCTGGTCTTCGTGCCATCTGAAAAAGTAGCGTCGAGAGTATAAGCATAAACACCAATGGGTTGGGTAGCGCCATTAAATGTTCCATCCCATCCAATAAACGGATTATTTGATTCAAAAACAATCTGCCCCCAGCGATTATAAATTTTCCAGTCCATAGAAGCGATTCCAAATCCTTTCACCATGATGATACTGTTCTGGCCAAATCTTCCGGGGGTAAATGCATTGGGCACATCCAGCAGCGGGTTGATCAGGCTTTCCACCGGATGACAGATGGTATCGGCGCATCCAAACTGATTGATGGCAACGAGACAGGCATTAAACGTATTGGTCTGCTCATATTGATGAATAACAGTATCTGCTGAATTTTTTTGTGTTGAATCACCATCTCCGAAGAACCAGACATAGTGCGTTGCGCCGCTGGAACCATTGGAAAAAACAGATGGCGTATTATATTGGGCTGGTATGGGCTGCCAGGTGAAGTCTGCTGTCGGTCTCGGAAAAACATGAATGGTCCGGGAAGTTGAATCCACAATATTGCAGGTGGTCGAATCGGTCGCGACCAGTGTAATCACATAGGCTCCCGTATCCGCATACGTATATACCGGGTTGACATCGGTCGACACATTTCCATCACCGAAACGCCAGAAAAAACTTTGTCCTGCGAGGGAAGTATTGTTGAACATCGCATTATATGGAACGCAGCCATCCGATATTTCAAATTGTGCTTTTACCACGGGTGATACACGTAAGGTCCTGGTGGTCGTGTCCGGATAATTGCAATAATTGGTATCGGATAAAATCAATTGTACCAGGTAAGCTCCCGAAGCTGCATACGTATGTGTGATCGGACTGGTGCCCGGTACTATGGTCCCGTCTCCGAAGTTCCAGGTAAATGAACCGGGCTGGAATGGTTTGCCAGCGGGGGGAGTAGATATATTCGTAAACATATAATTGAGTGACTGACAGGGAGGGAGTTTGCTGATATCAAAATCCAGTACCGCTTTATCCGTTCTTACGCGAATTTTAAGGTATGCCGTATCTGCAATATTGCAGGTGGTGGAATCGATGGCGATCAGGCGAACGGTGTAGGTTCCGATTGCTGTATAAGTATGTACTACCTGGAATGCCGTGGTTGTTGTGTCCGGACTGCCATCCCCAAATGTCCAGACATATAATTTTGCGTTGTGTACGGTGTCTTTAAATAAAACATCCAGCGGTACACAACCCGAGCTGTCATAACGGCCATTGATAACCGATCTCGGATCCGCTGCCACACCGGCGAAGTTGAATGAAATTTTAACGGCAGCCAGGTTGCATCCGTTTGCACCGGCCCCGTTTTTGGGTGCCCACACGTTTAACGTTGTCGGGAACGTTCCCATGCCGTAGCAATTCGCACATATGGCTTCATATATAACACCTTGTTTGTCGAACCGGCTCGTGCCGCCGTCCACATGATTGCCAAGCCCTCCTGTCTGGCCGAAAAAACTTCCGTACAACTGGCTGACTGCATTTTTTTGCATGACAAAAAAGTAAAAATCATTTCCGTCGGTGGTTTTTTTAATCGCGTTATTGGTAACAGTCAGTCCGGTTGTTTTTGAATTATTGTAAACAGCCTTTCCGTTTCCTTCCACTTCAATACCTCCGCCCCAACCCGCTACATATACATTTTCACAGCGGTCAACAAGAAAAGCGGTTGGTGATATATCCGGATAGGTAGAGCCTTTTCCGAATGTGGTGGAATAGATATACGCAGAAATATCCGGTTTGAGTTTGGCAATGAATTGTTTTCCCTTCGCCTGGCTGAAAGTAGCATTAATAACGGGCCAGAGGCCGGTGGTCGTTCCCATGATATAGGGATAACCCAGATTGTCGAACTGAACTCCATACAGAACTTCTGTGCCGCTGGTTCCGAAATAAGATGTTTTTACGAGTGTGCCGCCATCATTGCTTACAATGGACAGAAACCCGTCAATACCACCCTGATTAGAAGCGTTCACTACAGGTCCATTGGAAGTGCCCTGCAAATTGTTGCTCGATGTACCACCGACAATATAAATATTATTGTTAGCCGGATTTAATGCCAGCGCAAATGCGGCATCGTCATTACTCCCTCCCAGATAAGAACTGGCGAGAATTGAACTCAGATCCGGATTGGTCTTTATGAAAATACCATCCTGTTTGCCGCCGGTCGTTTTTTGAAAGGCATTACCTGTAACCGGAAAATCGGTTGAAGAAGTACAGGATGCCAGATATACGTTACCTGTTTTATCGAGGATCACTTCACTGCGGCCATCGTCTCCGTAATTTAAACGAAGAGAATTCTGACCCATGGGAACAATATTATCTGAATATTTAGGCGCGATATTCACGCCGTCATTGGCAGTCCCGCCAATAATCCGTGATCCGATCAGTCCAGTCCCGGCCGCGTTTAATTTTGTCAGGATGATATCATAACCGCCTTTCAGCACATCTTTGGCGCCCGTGCTGTTGACATTTGGAAAATCAGGAGAACTGGTTCTGCCTGCAATCACCAGGTTTCCTGACTGGTCCACCACCAGACTGTGCGGCTGCTCATTTCCCTTGCCACCCAGGTAAGTGGCATAGGCACGATTCACGCCGTTACTGCTGAATTTCATAATGGTAATATCATAATGATAAGTGCCATCCGTTGCGTCACCCCCTTTGAATGTTGACTGATAGGCACCCGGACTCACCTGAAATAAATTACCGTTACCGATCGGCTCGGAGTCCAATGTTATACTTCCGGAATAAAAACCGCCACTCTCATCATACGTGGCAGTATAACCCCAGTTGTCGGAATGCGATCCTGTAAAAGTTGAAAATATAAGTGTGGGATCAATTATAAGTGTAGCGGAAGGTGAATAGTTGCTGACGTGAAAAAGCACTGTATTATCCGGTCCGGCTTTGTAACTGCATTCCACATCTTTATTGCCGTCTTTTGAAAACTGATAGGTATGCGGAATCATTTCTTTTATATCTCCCACCGATGTATGGATGGTGATCTGACCGGCTTTTACCATGAGCTTGTCGGCACCTCTGTATTTCATTACGATATTATCCGGATTGCCACCCGGATGAACAACCAGATCGTACTTCAGTTGATTGTTCTCTGTATAATACCGGAGATCGATATTGGGATAAATATTTTTATAGATGATCGCCTGATAAACTTTACAATTGGATTTCCATCGGGCAGGATCGTTACCAATAAAATAGTTGTTGTATGTATCCAGACTTTTGTCGCCCTGAATTTCCACCTGTTCAGAACTGTTCAGGAACTCTACCTGGTACACATGAGAATGCATGGTGAGGCTGATCGAAGAACTATTCGGGTTAGGAGTTCCTCCTCCCGGATTGGACTGAACGGGGGGCAGGGAGGCTGCCAGATCTGAAGTGGCAGCGGCCTTATTTGCGCTTGCAGGAGAAGGGGTTGAAGATTGAGTGGAAGTCTTATTGCCTGTACTTATACCGTGCATGGAGTTCCTTAAGGCCTCCATATCCGAAGAGCTTTGCATTAAAACGGAAAACCCGTGTTTTTGGAGGTAGAAAGTTGTATTCGGCATGTTGGCCCTGAACCGGATGGAATTATCCCATTGACCTTTATTTTCAATAAACTCCAGATTGCCGATCTCCGATTGTGCATAGAGTCCGGATAAGCAAGTGGTCAGAAAAGCAAAAAATAAGAATAGCTTCTTTTTCAATAGCTGGAATTTGAATTCACGTTAAGAAATCCGGCTCCAGGGTGTTTTACCTTTTTCCTGTTTCAATTGTTGGCGCAAAAGACTATTTTCAGGGAGATCCAGTTCGGGGTCTCTGTTCAAAATTTCCTGCGCCTCCTGTACGGCTAACTGAAGTATATCACGGTCACGTACGATGTCGGCGAGCTTGAAGTCCAATAAACCGCTTTGACGGGTGCCGGCGATATCTCCCGGACCTCTAATCTCCATATCTTTTTCCGCAATTTTGAATCCGTCAGACGTTTCACACATGATCTTTAATCTTTCCCTGGCCTCACTGCCCAGTTTATTACCGGCCAAAAGAATACAATAACTCTGGTCAGCGCCTCTTCCCACCCGGCCTCGTAACTGGTGAAGCTGGGACAAACCGAATTTTTCAGCACTTTCGATGACCATGACAGTTGCATTGGAAACGTGAACGCCTACTTCAATAACGGTGGTTGCTACCATTATCTGAGTGTCGCCCGAAACAAATCTTTTCATATTGGTTTCCCTGATTCCCGTTTTCTGCCTGCCATGTACCATACTGATATAATAGGCCGGCTCAGGAAAGTAAGCTTTTACATTTTCATACCCCTTCATCAGGTTTTCGTAATCGAGCTTTTCCGATTCTTCAATCAGCGGAAAGATAATGTAGGCCTGTCTCCCTTTTTTTATCTCAACCTTCATGAAATCCATCACTTTAGGCCTGTCATATTCATAACGTTTTACCGTTCTGACGGGTTGCCTTCCCGGAGGCAACTCATCAATAACGCTATAGTCCAGATCATTATAAGCCGTCATGGCGAGGGTTCTGGGAATGGGTGTTGCCGTCATAACGAGTACATGCGGGGGTAAAAGGGCCTTCTTCCAGATTCTTGCCCGCTGAGCCACGCCGAAACGGTGTTGTTCATCTATAATCGCCAGTCCAAGATTTTTAAACAATACGGGATCTTCCAGGATGGCATGGGTTCCGATGAGGATATGTACGGAACCATCGGCGAGTTCTTCCAGGATCTTTCTCCGGGCGGCTGATTTAACCGATCCGGTAAGTAGTTTCACGGATACCGGTAAATCTTTCAGCATTTCCTGAAAGTTTATAAAATGCTGGTTGCTGAGTATTTCAGTAGGCGCTATCAGGCAGCTCTGATAGCCATTATCAGCCGCCAGAAGCATGGTCAGGAGCGCCACCATGGTTTTCCCGCTGCCTACATCGCCCTGTAAAAGACGGTTCATCTGATGCCCCGTGGCCGTATCCTGACGAATCTCCCGGATAACCCTTTTCTGGGCGCCCGTGAGTTCAAAGGGAAGTGATATTGTATAAAAATCGTTGAAAAGCCGGCCAACCTGCGTGAAAATAACGCCACGGGAAAGTTTCTGACGATGCGTTTTTATCATACGGGTTCTCACCTGGTTGAAAAATAATTCTTCAAATTTTAACCGGAATAAAGCACACTGGTAATCCTGGACTGAGTTTGGGAAATGTATGGATTGAAAAGCTTTAAAACGGGAAATTAACCCCGATTTTTGAAGAATGCCCTGTGGTATGAACTCCGGAATATCTTTTTCCCCTATCTGGGAAAGCAACTGTTGCGTCAGTTTTGCAATCTGCCGTCCACCCAGGGATCTGGCTTTGAGTTTTTCTGTACTCGGGTAGATCGGCTGCAGCGGCAAGCCACCCCGAACCTCGTCATAGGATTCCATTTCAGGATGCGTCAACTGCATGACCCCGTTAAAAAAACCAACACGGCCATACACCCGGTACCTGAAACCGGGATTCAGATTTTTCTCCATCCAGGAAATTCCCTGAAACCAGATTAGTTGCAGAACACCCGATGCATCTTTGATGGTGCTGGTAAGCCTTTTTGATTTTCCCGTACCTAAAATCTGCAGTGAACCGAGAAAGCCTGCTACCTGAACAAATTCAGTGTCAGAAGAAATATCTGCTACGGATGTTATCTGAGATTTATCCAGGTGCCGGTATGGATACAATTCAAGAAGATCCCGAAAAGTATCGATACCGAGTTCCTTGCGTAATAAAACCGCCCGCTGCGGACCTACACCTTTCAGGTACTCTATCGGGCTTGATAATATCTCCGTGGAATTCCTGTTCATGTAGGAGAACAAATTTAATTCAATTATGGTTTACGGCGGCATACTCATCTTGTGGAAAACAGATTATGGTTGTATATTGAAGTTAGTTTTCCATGAATGAAATATTACTTACAGCTGTTAAGACCCAGGGACTGGGCAAAAAATCTTTTTTTAATTGTTCCCTCCTTTTTTGCAGGTCAGTTTTTTGCCCGCGATCGTTTTCTTCATTTAATGGAAGGCATTATTTCATTTTGTTTTATTGCATCGGCTATTTATATTATTAATGATTACCGGGATATTGAAGACGACAGAAAACATCCAAAAAAATGCAACCGTCCGCTGGCTTCCGGTAAAGTGGAAAAACCGGTAGCCGTTGGCATCTGTGCGGGATTGCTGGTAACAGGTACCCTGCTGGGTCTGCTCGCGGATCCGCATTACCAGTTTCTTTTTATCCTGATCCTTTATTTTTTTATCAACCTTTTTTATTCATTCGGGCTTAAGAATTTTGCCATCCTTGATATATTGATGCTTTCTTCAGGCTTTGTGCTCCGGGTAAAGGGTGGGGCGATCATATCGGGGGTGGAAGCGACGGAGTGGCTGATTATTATGACATTTCTGTTATCCCTTTTTATGGCCATTGCCAAGCGGCGGGATGATCTTTTACTGAAAGTAGCAACAGGTACGGATATGCGAAAGTCAATGAGAGGTTATAATCTTGATTTTCTGAATACCATGCTCGGATTGTCCAGCGCGATCGTGATCGTTGCTTACATTAATTATACGGTTTCACCGGTAACGGTGGCCCGGCTGGGCACACACAGCCTGTATTATTCAAGTCTTTTTGTGATTGCGGGCCTGATGCGTTACCTGCAAATCACATTTGTTCTGAAGGAATCCGGATCTCCAACAGAGATCCTGTATAAAGATCACTTTATACAGGTTACCCTGATTTTGTGGGTTCTCAGTATTTATGCCATTTTATATTTAAGAGATATCACCATCTTCGCCCGTTAAAAGAACGTATATATCTGTTGACGGTTGACGGTTGACGGATGACGGTTGACGGTTGACGGATGACGGTTGACGGTTGGCGGTTGGCAGTTGGTGGTTGACGGCCTGCCCCGCGGAATGCGGGTTGGCAGTTGGTTTTTGAGCGGAGATATTCCGGTTTAAATTATAAAAAGTGAATGGGAAGAAAATTGCGTTTTTTGATTTTGATGGTACGATTACAACCAGAGACAGTTTACTGGAAATTATAAAATTTCTGAAGGGTGGGAGCGCGTATTACTCCGGTATCTTCCTGAATATGCATTGGTTCCTGGCACATCGGATAAATCTTATAACAGCCAGCCTGCTAAAGGAAAAAATACTTTCCTATTTTTTTTCCGGTACGCCGGAAAATGTATTTCAGGAACAATGCGACCTGTTTGCAGAACGCCATCTGCCTGGTTTCATCAGAAAAGGAGCCATCGCTGAAATAGAACGCCTTCGGAAAGAAGGTTTTGAGCTGGTGATTGTCTCGGCGTCAGCTGAAAATTGGATCAGGGGTTTTGCGGATAGTTTGTCCCTGGAATTAGTCGCCACCAGGCTGGAAGTGAAAGACGGACTGATCACGGGGAATCTGGAGGGAAAAAATTGTAGTGGCATGGAGAAAGTAATCCGCATAAAGGAGAGATGGGACCTGACGGGGTATATTGAAATATATGTTTATGGCGATACACCTGCTGATAAACCCATGATGGCACTGGCCACAAGATCATTTTATAAGCCATTCCGAAAAGAATGAATTTTTTTTACCTGATATGCCATACGATCACCTGGGCGGTATTTATTTATTTCGCTGCAAACACGCTATATCTATTTGTTATGGCGCTTTTCGGCCGGCTGACCCGGAGCAGGAAATATAATATACAAAACAAAAAACACCATATTGCGGTCCTCATTCCCAGTTTCAGAGAAGATCACGTTATCGTGGATACCGCGCTTCAAACCACGAAACATGATTATCCCGGATCATGTTTTAGTGTAACTGTTATTGCAGATAAACTGAAACCGGAAACGTTGCAAAAGTTGCAGCAGATACCGGTTGATGTTTTGGAAGTAAACCTGGGTATGAAGTCACGTTCTCTTCATGCGGCACTTGAATCACCCGGTATCAGAAATTCCGAAATCGTTATGATCCTGGATGCCGATAATATCATGGCTCCTGGTTGCCTGGAAAAAGTAAACGCAGCATACCATGCAGGAATTAAAGCCATGCAATGTCACCGAACAGCAAAAAATAAAAATTCAGAAGTGGCGCTGCTGGATGCGATGAGTGAAGAAATCAATACAAACCTTTTCCGGCGGGGTCCCGCTTTTGCGGGATTATCTGCCACCCCGAATGGCTCCGGTATGGCTTTCGATACGATGCTTATACGGGATATTTTTTCATCCAGGGAAATTCTTGAAAACCCGGGCGAGGACCGGGAGATTGACATGCAGCTGATACAACGCAAAATAAAAATGGAATTTCTGGATGACGCATTCATATATGACGAAAAAGTTGCTACCGCGGGCGTGTTTGAAAAACAGCGGATACGCTGGCTGGAGGCCCAGGTAAATCATGTGCGGCGTTTTTTTGACAGTGATATGAAGACGGCTCAGAAAACCATTGTTTTCATCAATAAGTTTTTCCAGAATCTGTTACTCCCCCGTGTGCTGACCCTGGTGGTTTTTTCAGTGATCATAACCATTTTTTTAATTCAGCATTATTTTCAACTGCCGCTGATCAGACCGGCATTTATTGCATGGGCTTCCATGATGGGTCTTTATTTATTAACACTGCTGATTTCCATACCACGTATATTTTACAGCACAAAAACATTATGGGCTTTGAGCCGGCTACCTCTTCTTATGTATGCGATGATGCGCGCAGTTCTTCAAATGAAAAAAAAACGGAGAGAGTTTTTACATACGCCTAAGTCGTTTTTGTCAGATGATAAATGAGGTTAACGCTTAATGCTTAACGCCGAACGCCGAACGCTGTAGATTGGAGAAGTTGCAAGAGTATTAATAAAGTAATTCGACAGGGAATAAAGAAATGACAATGCGTTAAGCGTTGAGCGTTGAGCGTTAAGCGTTAAGCGTTCAACTTACGCCGGATTTGCTGGAATGAGTAAGATTGTAAGAAATTCCCTTCAGAAACCATTTTAGTTTTACAAACTGACCGCTGATCAGACAGGTAATAATGGTTTTGGGAATGGTAAACAAAGTAAAAAAAACGCCGAATACCAGTAAATTGAACAGCGTGCTATTCCTGCGCATATACAAAATGCGGTTTCTCGTGAGATAATATGTTTTCATGGGATTTTCCTTACCCACCGTCATGGATTCTTTATGCAGAATGGTGGCTTCGGATTGATACCAGATAAGATATCCTGCTTTTTGCACCCGCGCCGACCAATCCCATTCTTCATAATACAGAAAAAAATTCTCCGGGAACAGACCTGTTTTTTCTATCACTTCTTTTTTTACCATCATCGCACAGCCATGTGCGCCATGGGTAACTCCTGAAACATTGTATTGTCCTTGATCCATTTCATGATCCCCGATGGACGATGTTCTTCCGGTAAACGGATTCATGGCGCGGAAGCCTGCGTATTGAATTATACCGGGATTATCGAAATATTTAATTTTGGGGCAGACAATCCCGATAGACGGGTTTTGGAAAAATGGCTGTATCAGACGTTGAATGATATCCGGCGTGAGATCGGTGTCGTTGTTGACAATAAAAATAAATTCTCCCCGGGCCTGTCGGATTCCCCAGTTATTACCTCCGGCAAATCCCAGGTTCTTTGTACTCCGCAGCAGCCTTGTATTCGGAAATTCGGCATTTTTAAAAATGTTCCCGGGATCTTCACTGGAAGCCATATCACATATCAGAATCTCGAAACAGGGATAAAGCAGCTTCCTGCTGGATTCCAAAAATTCCGCGGTAACGGCGGCCTGATTATAATTCAGGGTTATGATGGAAACAAGGGGTTGATGACCTGCTTCGGATAAATTCATTCCGGTAAGATAATGCGGAATGCCGGTCTGTAAATTTTAAGCACTTGATTTTTGAATGATCGCAGAAGGTGTATTGGCCATGATCCAAAGATCGTACATGAAATTATACTTGTTGGCATAGTCAATATCCAGACTGATTCTTTCTTCCACCGACATGTCTTCACGTCCTCTTTTTTTGATCTGCCACAAACCGGTCATACCGGCGGGCGCGAGAAAACGTTGTGCGCACTGGTCTGTTGTCAGTGTGGCTGCTTCGTACAGTGGAAGCGGACGGTTACCCACCAGAGACATATCTCCCATTAATACATTCAGCAACTGGGGCAATTCATCCAGACTGGTATTTCTCAGAAACTCGCCTACTTTGGTAACGCGGGGATCGTTATTAAATTTGAAGAAAGTCGGTTCCTTTTTTTCATCTTCTGAGTATTGATTCAGATGTGAAAGTTCCTGCACACGGCTCTCTGCGCCTGTGAACATGGTTCTGAATTTAAAGAAGTCAAATATTCTGTAACCACGACCCGCTCTTTTTGAAATATAAAAAGTGGGTCCTTTTGATTCAATCCTGATAGCCAGAGCAATCAGAATAAACAGCGGGCTTAACAGAAACAAGGCTGTCAGTGAAACCAGAATATCAAAACTGCGCTTCAATATACCGTGCATACTCAGGGTGGAAACAACCATCGCTTCGTCCTGCCGGAGGCTGGTGTTCATTGTACTCGCTTTCGATTTCACCTTATTCAGAAAACGCACTTTGCCCAACAATGAATTTTGTTCGGAAGCTTCAATCAGCATGATATCATCTGCCAGCATATGCTTTTTGTACAGCGTCATGTCTGCTTCTTCCAGATGTGCCGAATCTATGATAAAAGGTATGCTGCTGAAAAGTGTATTACTATTCAGGAATTGAACGAAATTTTTTACTGCTGAAAAATCAAAACTCGATTCGCAAAAAATAACCTCAGGTAATGTATTTTTTTCCTGCTCAATCGACCGTTTTAATTCAGCACGTGCATTATCAATACTGTCGGAAGCATAACCACGTTTAAAAAGCTTCACTAATTTCTCAATATTGGCAGGATTTTTGCCAATATAGTAAAATCCGCTATGGATGATACTTGTGCCGGCGAAAACCTCTTTTGCGGGCAGCGTATATCTCACAAAGGCTTTTCCTTTATAAGCAGATTTGGGTAGAATTGTAAAATCCATATTCAGGTTAAGGTTAATTTTCAAATAGTACTAATCAGCGATTAAACTGCTTTCATCGGGTAATAGGTATCCAGAGACTTATTCTCTATCAATTGTTGTACCGCGTTCACCAGGTTTACCGGGTTAAACGGTTTCAGAAAATATTTTTGAACAGAATAAGCTGCACATTTTTCTTCCGTTTCTTCGGCACTCAAACCAGACAATACCATCACCGGAATATTCTTATAGATTCCACTGGATGATAACTGTTGTATCAGTTCCCAGTTTTCCAGGTCTGGCAATTGCGGGTCGGCAATAATCAGATGTGGAAAGTTTCTCTTCGACAACCAGTGCATAGCTGAACAACCATCCGGTACTGTTATGACCTGATAAGATTTTCCAAGTACTGTTTGAAGCAAAAACCGAATCGCCTTACTGTCATCTACTGCTAAAATTTGCTTTTTCATGGGCAGAAGTCCTTGATTAAAATTTGGCTCTATTCCTCAGTAGGCTGGAATTTTGGTACATGGCAAACAAGCGGTATTGGCATCTAAGGTTAAACTTTAGATATGGATGAACGTTAGATATTAAAATTATGAATCAGCAATCTTTGGGGGATTTCAAGGATGGATGGCTGATTATGCCCGTATAAAATTGGGGATTGAAGGCTTCAGAGGTATTGAACGGATTGTTAGAAATTCTACGATAAAAGTAGGTATTTTTTCCTAAGATCCAAATAATGCCCAACCTTTTTTTGAATCAGCCGGATAATGCAGTCAAAAAATCGTGCCGGATTACAAATGAACATGTCTGGATGATTTATCCCATATTACAGGCTGCTTACCGCTGATATACCGGAAGAAGCCCAGGAACATCGATAAATTCATAAAAAAGAAGTAATAAGGTATATAGAAAGCCTTGATTTTCAAATTATGACGGGCGAACAGCCATCCGGCAACTGCGATGGTGTAAAATACGATTTGAGCCAGTAAAAAGATCACGTAAAAGCCCGTTTGCCCATTTATTACCAAAATGACATTTGTAGAAAAACAAAGGAGCAGACAAACAGGGCAGAGCGTCCATCGCAGGATTCTGTGTGAAATAAATTGAAATGATAAAAGCGGATATCTGTAGACGTTAAAAAGTTCTTTAAGCATAGACATGGCCTGAAAAGCTCCTGCAGCAATTCGAATTTTTCGTTTTTGTTCCTCCCTCATGGAAACGGAAGGCGGCTCCGTAGCATAAGCTTTTGGTTCGTACCGGACCAGATATCCGTCCATGCATATTTTCATTGACTGAACAAAGTCTTCTATGATGGTGTTTTCGGCGGCCTGATGAAAATGGGCAGTCTTTACGGAAAACAATTCTCCGGCGGCGCCAACAACAGAATACAATGCCGAATCCAGTTTTTTGAGAAAGGATTCATATTTCCAGTAGATACTTTCACCGGATCCAACAGCATTGTCTTTCTGATCGGAGATTATTTTTTTTTCTCCGGCCACAGCAGCAACCAGCGGATCGGCATAGTGTTTTATGATTTCCCGCACAGCGCTCTGATTAATCAGGGTATTTGCATCAGAAAATATTACATAAGGGGTCTCGACGTATTTCATCGCCCGGTTGATCGCTGCTACTTTTCCCTTTCTTTCCGGCTGGTGCAATAATAAAACACCTGCATGTGTGCGAATGATATCAGCCGTTGCATCTGTTGAACCGTCCGTTACAAAAATCCACCTGAGTTTACCGGCCGGATAATCCAGGTCCAGACTGTTTTCTAATTTCCGTTCTATACAATCAGCTTCATTATAAGCGGCGACCACAAGTGTTACATCAGGCTCAAACTGTGTAGACGGTTGACTGTTGACGGTTGACTGTTGACGGCCTGCCCCGCCCAATGCGGGGTTGGCAGCATTTTCGTTGACTGAGTTCGCGTTAAGCGTTAAGCCTTGAGCGTTGGGCTTAAAAAGTCTTTTTAGTTTTACAAGCAGATAAATAATCAAACCATATCCGATGTAACTATAAAAAATAATAAAGAAGCTGAAAAAAAACAGGAACTTAACCATTGTTAACCATTGGTGGGCGCTAATTTAAAAGATTCAACCGAAGGGCGGTTGATATTAATTTTATTCTTTTTGTTCGATCTGCGAAAACGCCGGATCCGGGTTGTCATTTAATTTTGCTTTCTGGATTTTATTATTATTTTTGACCGGATTGGACCTTCTAATCAGTTGATAGCCCGTATATAAACTCTTTTTCAGCGCTTTTCCGGCAGAAGAATCATATCATCCCTTATCAGGCATATTGATTACGGATGATAAATGAATGAACTTCTTCTGATTCCTTCCTGAAATAAACTGTTCGAATACCTGAAAAACATTCACGTATAAAACGTCATCTCAGATCAGTTAATAACCCATGGCGCATCAATTCATCAAAAACAGGGATATCGTTTTATTCAGTTTCCAGCCCTGGAATTCCGGGATTGCCTTTAATTTTAAGGACATGGCGTATGAACTTGCCCGTTATAACCGGGTATTGTTTGTAGATCGTGCACGCGACAGGGTTTCGATTCTGAAAACAATTTTCTCGGATAAAAAAGAGGAAACAGAAAAAAGAGGCGTTCCGGAAAAGATCCGGGATAATCTTTGGCTTTTACGACCCGCTTCGATGCTGGAATCAGGCAACTGGTCACCTGTTTATAAACTCTTCGATTTTTTCAACAGAACAAATAACGAAAGACTTGCCGCCGAGATCAAAAAGTCGATGCGTGATTTGCATTTCAGTGACTGCCTCATGATCAATGATAATGATTTCTTCCGGGGATTATATCAGAAATCCCTGCTGCCGATCCGTGATTACATTTTTTATATCAGGGATGCGCTGACCAGCCAGCCCTATTTCAGAAAGTACGGCCCCCGTTGTGAAATGGAAATGATCCAAAGGGCGGATCTTGTCGTGGCCAATTCCGCCTGGCTTGCGGAGTATGCCGGACAATGGAATCCAAACAGCGTGGATATCGGGCAGGGGTGTAATCCGGATGCTTTTACAGTGGACGATCTGCCGGAGCCCGCAGACATGAAATCGATTCCAAGACCCATTATAGGCTATTGTGGCGCCGTGCATTCGATGAGGCTGGATGAGCAACTGCTTGAACACATAGCCCGCTCAATGCCTGAAATAAGCCTTGTACTGGTCGGCCCGGCAGACGGCCCGTTCGCCGGCAGTCAGCTCAGACAGCTGCCCAATGTCTATTTTCTGGGTCAAAAAACGCCGGACCTGGCACCGGCTTATGTAAACCACTTTAATATTTGCATAAACCCCCAATTGGTGAATCCACTGACTATTGGGAATTACCCGAGAAAAATAGATGAATATCTGGCTTCCGGCAAACCGGTCATTGCCACGGAAACGGAAGCGATGAAAATGTTTCGGGAATTCGTCGTGTTATGTAATTCAAAAGAGGAATTTGTGCAGGCTATACAAAAACTGTTGGTGCAATCAGAAACCGGCACTGGAAAATCAAAGCAGGAAAGAAGAAATTTTGCATTAAGCCACAGTTGGGAGAATTCGATCGGGGCCCTGGGAGACGCATATTATTTTACCGGAAAAAAAGTATAATACAACCTAAATACAAATTATACCGTTTTACCGTTATGTTAATCTGACGAGGCAGAACGGATTACGGGAGTTTTTGTACTTTTGGCTAAATTTAGGTATATTGTAACCCTGGACCTTATCCAGTAACTATGAGGATTTTTTACTTTGTTCTCCTTATGGTGCTTTTTTCTGCGGCCGGTGCTCAGGCCCAGAACCGCCCGGCTGGCTTTGCAGATAACGCAAATCCATCCACAGTGCACTTTTATCCAAACCCGGCTACCTCGATTATTACTTTCGAAGATTTTGCAAAAAAATACGATAAGAATTATACCATCCAGCTTTTTAACTTCCTCGGTAAAAAAGTGTATGAATTCAATCTGGCGGACCAAAAGAATATCGTAAACCTCTCCGATTTTTTCAGGGGTATATATATCTACCAGCTTCGGGATCCCTCCGGGAAAATTGTCGAAAGCGGCAAATTTCAGGTGAATAAATAATTTACTTTTTTATTTTCTGATCAGTCGGATACTTCGGCAATCAGGAATTTCAGATAATGTGTATTTTCCAATCCCCATGCAATCGGATGGTCGGGTGATTGCGCCTGATAGGTTACTTCCCTGATTTTTTTACCCGCATCTTTTGCCGCCGCCCGGATGGTGTCCAGGAATAATTGTGGCGACACCAGATTGGTACAGGAAGAGCTGACCAGGAATCCGCCGGAGCGCAGCAATTTCATCCCCCTCAGATTAATTTCCTTGTAACCGCTTACCGCTTTTCCGATGTTTTCCCGGCTTTTTGTAAAAGCAGGCGGATCCAGCATCACGACATCAAATTTCTTATTTTCCTTTGCCCATTTTTTTAAAACGTCAAATGCATTCACCGCCTCAAAATGCACTTTGTTCCCAAGCCCGTTCAAAAGGGCATTTTGCCGGGCAGCAGCCACCGCGTTTTCCGAGATATCCAGGCCCAGGACAGATTTTGCCCCATAATACCCTGCGTGTACCTCAAAACTGCCTGTATAACAAAACGCACCCAATACATCGGCATCTTTAACGATATGCCGGATTGCGCGGCGGTTATCCTGCTGATCCAGAAAATACCCTGTTTTTTGGCCGTTTTCCAGGTCAACCTCCATTTGGATACCATTTTCCTGTATGATTATTTTTGTGTCAAACGGGGCGGATAAAAATCCCTTTTGCTGAACCATTCCTTCCAGCTCCCTGACCGGTACGTCGTTGCGTTCATATATTTTACTGGTCCGGAATATTTGCTCCAGCGCTGAAACGATGGCCGGTTTCCATATATCCATTCCAAGCGCAAGTGTCTGTATTACAAAGTGTTCGCCGAATTTGTCGATGATAAGCGCTGGTAGTCCGTCAGCTTCACCGAATACAAGCCGGCAGTTTTCCGTATAGCCAATTTTTTTTCGGTAATTCCAGGCGGCTTCAATACGTCCATACATAAAACGGGCGTCCACGACTTCGTTTTCATTCCGTGTCAGTAAACGGACAGCAATCTGCGAACGGGGATTAAAAAAACCCTTTCCGATGAATTTTTTATCCCCGTTGAAAACCGTCACGATGTCTCCGGGTTTTACAGCCTCATCGGTTTCGGCTATTTCGTTCCCGAATATCCATGGATGGCCATTTTCAATACGCAGGCCGATTTTTTTCTTCAGAATGACTGGGATCATGACGCAAAATTACCGGAGCCGGATCAGTTCAAAGAAGACAATTTGTCTCAAATAAGCAGTTGGCAAAATAATTGACAATCTTACCTTTGCCAGAATTTCCTATAAACACAAATGAATATTGAAAATATGTCGGAAGAAAGGGATTTTGATACTGTAAACGGCAGAGAATCAACGGTTGACATAAATACCGATGAAAATGTGGCCGGTACCCATCACCTGAACCAGGATCTGGACGAGGATGATCAGCTGGAAAAGGCAAATGCCGAACTGCAGGAACAAAAGGATAAGTACCTGCGCCTGATGGCTGAATTTGACAATTATAAGCGCCGTAGTGCCCGCGAAAGAATAGAATTGAGTCAGACAGCCGGCAAGGAGATCATTATTTCCCTGCTGGATGTGCTGGATGACTGTGACAGAGCGGAAAAGCAATTACAACAGGAAAACAACACAAAGGATCTGAGCGGCGTTTTTCTGGTATTCAGCAAACTGCGCAACCTGCTGCAAAGTCGTGGACTAAAGGCCATGGAAAGTCTAAACACGGAATTTGATGTGGAAAAACAGGAAGCGATCAGCGAGATACCCGCTCCTTCTCCGGAACTCAGAGGTAAGGTGGTTGCCGAAGTGATGAAAGGTTATTATTTAAATGATAAAATTATCCGTTTCGCGAAAGTGATTGTTGGAAAATAGGAATATCTGAATGAAAAGAGATTATTACGAAATACTGGGCATTACCAAATCCGCATCTGCGGAAGAAATAAAAAAATCCTACCGGAAGGTGGCCATGCAATATCATCCGGATCGTAACCCCGGTGATAAACCCTCTGAAGAAAAATTCAAGGAAGCGGCTGAAGCATATGAAGTGTTAAGCAATGCTGATAAACGGGCGCAATACGATCGTTACGGTCATTCAGCCGTTAATAACGGCCGCGGTGGATTTAATGGCGGCGGGATGAACATGGATGATATCTTCAGCCAGTTCGGAGATGTTTTCGGGGATGATATTTTCGGAAGCTTTTTTGGTGGCCGCAGAGGTGGTGGCGGCAACTCCCGTTCACACGGTATTCGCGGTTCCAACCTTCGCATAAAAATCAAACTCACTTACGAAGAAATCGCCAAGGGGGTAAACAAAAATATTAAGGTAAAAAAACACGTACCCTGTGGAACCTGCCATGGAAGCGGTGCCAAGGATAAAGCCAGTGTTCAGACCTGTGGAACCTGCGGCGGCAGCGGACAGGTAAGGCGCGTCAGCAATACATTCCTGGGTCAGATGCAGACGGTAACCACCTGTCCGACCTGTAGCGGAGAAGGAACAACGATCACGGCAAAATGTGCGGTATGTAAAGGAGAGGGAAGAGTATTTGGGGAAGAAGTAGTCAATATTGACATCCCTGCCGGTGTGCAGGAAGGCATGCAGCTAAGCGTTTCCGGAAAGGGCAATGCAGGAGAACGTGGCGGATCTGCCGGAGACCTGATTATTCTGATTGAGGAAGAAGCACATCCTGAATTGCAGCGCGATGGATTAAATGTCGCATTCGATTTATACATATCCTTCACGGATGCAGTCTTTGGACTGCAGGTTGAAGTACCTACTATAGATGGAAAAGCCAAGATCCGTATTCCGGCAGGCACACAAAGTGGAAAAATATTCCGGTTAAAAGGAAAGGGATTTCCATCAGTGAATTCCTATGAGAAGGGTGACCAGCTTATTCACGTTAATGTGTGGACGCCGCAACAGGTATCTGTGGAAGAAAAAGCCATTCTGGAAAATCTCAGTGATTCTCCGAATTTCCAACCCAAACCGGATAAAAACGAAAAGAGCTTTTTTGACAAGGTGAAAGAGATGTTTTCGTAAGGCTAAGGCGGAAGGCTTAAGGCTAAGGCCTGAGTGGCTAATTTAATAAGCTTTATAATTGACGAGGTCCTTCAGAGTAATCAGAAGGACCTCGTCATTAATATATTTAGCCTTAGCCTTAGCCTTACGCCTTAGCCTAAAACCGGGGACACAACATCTTATTCTTCGCCGAATTCTCGCGGTCAAGAAATCCTTTATAAGAAATGGAAAGTTCAAAACCACCCTGGCCCTGGCTGACGGTATTTAATGTAGATATATTTACATCGTAACTCAATGCGATGGACAACGGCAGCATATCCAGTTTTACCACCGGAATAAATGCATCTCCAACCCGCATAAAGGCTCCGATGCCCAGAATATATTTTGGATCATCGGTGAATTCACCCAGCTTATATCCATACATCACGCCGCCAATTGTTTCACGGGCCGCACCCTGGTAAGAATAATCCGCCTGGATGGTAAACTCCGACCTTTCGTCCACATTGAATCTGGCACCTGCCGAAGCAACCCATTTTGGCTGCAATTCAACGGCCGTGTTCTGATAAAAAGAATTCATCGGCCTGTTCAAATGATGATAAGCCAATCCGAAAAACAGACTGTTCTGCTGGAATTCGCCAAATGTTCCATTATAACTCATACCCACACTGGCATCCCAGTAATGTATATCCGGGGATGGAAATGTTTCCCCGCTTCCCAATGAAGGATTAAAGGCCGCTCCATCAAACTGGCTGTTGGTGGTTATTTTAGAAATGTCTATTCTTTTCTCCACATAACCTCCCATAAAACCCAGAGAAAGATAACTGGAATGCGTATTCGAAAGAGATTTGCTGTAATTAAGCGCCGGAAAAACCTGCGTTGACGTAAGACCCGCACTGCCGGCCTTGTCATATAATACCTGTAACCCGATGGTCAGGTAATCGTCGGTACGGCCAACCGGTAATTTATATTCGGCATTGAATGATCCTGTCTTGTAAGCATTGGTAAAGCTGTTCCACTGATCCCTGTAAACACCCTGAATCCGATAGTCTCCTGTAAATATTCCGGCCAGGGCGGGATTTCTCAACAGTGGTGCTTCGAAGAATTGTGAGAAATGCAGATCCTGTGAATATGCTGAAGATATACCAGCCAGGAAGACCAGTGGGGTTAAAAAATATTTTATGATGGGCTTTAGTTTTTTCATCTCTTTATCGGATAAGGGTTACGTTTCCATGATAAGGAATCAGGGTTGCATTATCACACAGTATTTGTATGGTATAAACATATACGTCTGAAGGAGCCGGTTGCCCGTTGAACGTTCCATCCCACGCATCTGCTGCTGAATTCGGGGCGAAATTACTTTTCTGGAATACCATCTGTCCCCAGCGGTTATAAATCGTAATGGAAGGGATCACATTCAGTCCGATTCCGTTGACGATGAAATGATCGTTTACACCATCACCGTTTGGTGAGAAGGTATTGGGCACAAAGAAATTGGCACCATCACAGATCACCTTAATCCGGATACTGTCTGTTGTAGCACAACCTCCGTCATTTGTCGCCGTGAGATTATATTTTGTTGTAATCGTTGGTTTGGCAACAGGGGTCAGACAATTCGAACAGCTCAGGTTATTTGCCGGGTTCCAGCTATAAGAAATAATATTGGTGGAAACGGTTGGGTTCATCTGGTAAGTGCTTCCGACATTAATCGTAACATCCGCCGGCAGGTCGATGACAGGATAATTAAATACTGTAACGTCTACCGTTTTTGTATCAGAAAAACATTTTTTGCTGTCGTAACCGGTTACCTGGTACGTAATCACGGTGCTCGGAGCCGTTCCGGCCTGTGAAGCATCAGGCTTCGCCAGCGGATTGCCAATATTCGGATTACTCAGCCCTTCTGCAGGCGTCCAGGAATATATAGCTGCACCGGTTGCTGTCAATGGTGTGCTCTGGCCCAGACAAACGGAATCCGGTCCGTTGACACTTACCGTTACCGGCACGTTTACGGTTACCTGAATGGTATCCTTCGCCTGACATCCGTTGATGCTCATTCCATTTACGATAAAATAAGTACTGGTCGGAACAGGATCAGCGACCGGATTGGCACAAGCCAGACAACTCAATGCGGAGCCATTCACCGGTGCAAACCAGTTATAAGAAGTTGCCGCACCCGTGGCATTTAACTGAAGCGGCGTGCCAAGGCATATCGTTGTATCCGCGCCTGCATTTACAGCTGGTATCGGGTATATAAACAGATGTGAAGGTGGGGTTGTATCGGTCGTATCCTTACAACCTACCGTATTCGTTGCAATCAGTTGCACGATATATTCTCCCGCTTTTGGATAACTGACCGGAGCCGGGTTCTGACCCGTTGCTTTTTGACCATTTCCAAAATCCCATGACCAGGTTAAAGGTCCGTAAGGATTTGGCACCGTTTCAGTTCCTGTGAAAGTTAAAACCGCCGGTTCGCATTGCGAAATCAGTCCGTTGATGGCCACTTTGGGTGATGGAGAAACAGTCAGCGGTTTCGTAAAGCTGCCCGTGCAACCACCGAATGTTGTGATGCTTAATGAGGAGTTATACAAACCGGTCACAGGATAACTGTGTGCGGCGGTTGGACTGGTGCCACTCGAAGCCGGTGACCCGTCCCCAAAATTCCATGTATAATTTGTGATATTGGTACCAAACCCTACCAGGGAGGTATTGGTAAAATTGATGATGCCGTTATCGCAAAGCACCGGATT
Source organism: uncultured Bacteroidota bacterium (assembly GCA_963759335.1). Lineage (GTDB taxonomy): Bacteria > Bacteroidota > Bacteroidia > Chitinophagales > Chitinophagaceae > Puia. The sequence continues at coordinate 872,942 of CAVWYU010000005.1, read as the reverse complement.
GTCGACTGAAAAATCTGTTTTTGTGATATGGTCAATTTCAATCTGGTTGGTTCCGAAATTGGTCACATGACAACCAGCTGCATCCACCAGTGTTACAAATGGTGTAAAACTTCCGGGTATATTATAATGATGTGTAATGTTGTCCTGCGGAGCAGAAGTTGTATCAACACTGGCCATCATTATAATTCCATATAAATGTGATGACATTGGAAGTTGTTACTTTGAAAAGGACGTCAACGGAATCACAGGCCGCGAAAGGTGAATAAGTGAGTGCCCCGATCGGGCCATCAATATGAATATGATGTGTTGCAGATGCCACGCAACCTCCCGGACTCGTTATGGTCAGTTTCGGATCGTAATCCCCGGGTTGTGTATAAATACTGTTCGGACTTTTAAGAACAGAGGATCCGCCATTATCAAAATTCCAGGTATAACTGGCTGCATAACTACCTGTAAAAGTGAATGCTTCATTTAAAGGCGGGCAGGCAGAATAAGCAGCACTCAATGTGAATGAGGCTACGGGAACATCTATATTGATGGGAGAAGGAGCTGAATAACTGCTGGTACAACTATAGGCATCCGTAATAGAAAGACTTACCGGGTATTTTCCAACCAGCGGAAAATTATGTAAGGGAGGATTCGCACCTGTATATGTTGTTCCATCCTTAAAATCCCAGGTAAACACCGGATTGAAACCGCCGGTTGAAAGATTATTGAATTTTATATTTGAAGAAGGGCAATAATTGCTATCGTCCGTTGCAAATTTTGCAACCGGTATGGAAACGGTTATATAATTTGGAATGGAGAGACTATCAGAACATCCATGATTATCGGTTACTCTCAATTTGACAGGAAAAATTCCCTGGAAAATATATGAATGGGGGGCCGGCGTTGAACTGGTTGATGTGCCTCCGTCTCCAAAATCCCAGGACCATGATGTAATCGAAGAGCCGGCAGGTACGGTTGACTGATCGGTAAATGATGCATTTAAGGCGCCACATGAAAGAACGGTCGGCGTCGTGAATTTAGCGGTGGGTCCATTAACTGACCATGGATAAGCATTTGATGAATCCACGCAGCCAGTATCCACATCGGTTGTAATTACTTTAACCTGGTAAGTGCCTGGTTTTGTATAAGTATATCCTATGATAGGCTGCTGTCCCGATGAATGTACTGCCATCTCCAAATATAAATGTATATGAGTAAGTACCCGGTGGCGGATTAGCTAGTAATGAATATCAATGTATTATTACAAACCGGGTTTGGATAATTGAATAACGGTAGCACCCTGATTTGCATTAACAGGATATGATTTGGTATTGGAACATGCATCCATTGGTTACTGTAAGAGAAACATTATATACTTGCGGGCTCCCTGCCGGAAATACATGAGCAGGTGGTGTTTGCCTGAATACGTAGTGCCATCCTTGAAATCCCAGAGCCAGGTGGATATGGGCCCGGTAGACATATCAGTGAAAGTAAAATTGTTGTTTTGACCACAGGCAGCAGAATATTTAAAATCTGCCAAGTGGTGGAGTAATCGTTATAAAGGCTGTTTTTGTAATAGATTGTAAACATCCCTGGTTATAGGCCGTTAAAGTAACATCATAGGTGCCGGGTTTTGTATAAGTATAAACCGGGTTTTGTACATTGGAAGTATTTCCGTCGCCGAAATCCCAGAGCCATTGATCTGCACCCCCGGTGGATTGATCCGTAAATTGTATGGGTTGTCCTACGCATTGTGTTGTAGGAGTAGCCGTAAAAAGAGGAGTGGGTTTTGTTGATCCAACTTTTACTTTTCCCGTCGCTGTAGCCGTGCATCCGCCGCTCGTTGTAATGGTCAATGAAATATTATAAACACCTGCTGCATAAGTCTGGGGTGGAGGTGTCAGTCCATTATACGTGAAACCATTTCCAAAATCCCAAGCATAGGATGTTACAGCATCAACCGCAGTTACACTAATGGTTGGGGTATAAATGAAAGGAGCACATCCATAAGCGGGCGCATTGGAAATCGCAACGACCGGAGCTGCGACATTGACAAAAGCGGGCTTTGTCATGGTGCTTGGGCAACTCCCGCCAATACTTGTCGTTAATGTTACGGTGTAAGAACCCAACGCAGAATAATTATGCACCGGATTTTGTGTAGTGGCGGTTGTTCCGTCACCAAAATTCCACAACCAGGTGGTGGACCCTACTGTTAAATCCGTAAACTGGGTAGTCAATGGGGGTTTGCAGGAACTTGTATTGGTACCTTTAAAATCCGCAACCGGCGCATTCACAACGTTCACCGTTTTCGAAATCGTTCCAGTGCATCCTGCGAAAGTATTTGTCAAAATAACCGTGTATGTGCCTGCCGCTGTGTATGCATGATGTCCGTCGATTGAATTATCCAGCGGACTTCCGTCGCCATAATCCCAGATCGCGCTGCTCGGAAATGGAGACGAGGTATTCTTAAAAGTGGCCACTGTATTGATACAAATATTACCTGCGCCAGTAAAATCGGAAATATTTCCATTTGCCGAAATATTAACGATTGAACTAAGGGTATCCTGACAGCCCTGGGTGCTGGAAGCCAATAGCAATACTTTGTAAGCCCCTGCGCTTGTAAAATTGTGCGTGGGAGACCCGGTGTTATCGGGTCCGGAGCCATCTCCAAAATCCCAAGTATAAGTCAATGTTGGAGGGCCGGTTGTCTGATTTGTAAATGTTGCAGATACAGGGAGTGTACAGGTACTGTTTACGGCCGTTGTGAAATCAGGGAAAACACCGCTGGTTAGAACAATCGCACCTGCTACATTTTTAACCTGCGCCTTGCCATTACATCCAAAATTATTTCTTACAGCGAGGGTTACTGGAAAACTTCCGCCGGTATGATAAATGTGGCTGGGATTGACATTTGTAGAGTCGAGATTCCCGTCTCCAAAATCCCAAATATAACTTGATATGACAGCTCCGGCTCCTGCCGTAGATGTATTTGTAAAATTAATGGTCGTCGGAAAACATCCCGTTGTTTTATCCTGTGTGAAATCCGCCGCCGGTACCGGATAAACTGTTATGGTAACCGTTACGGGCTGGCTCGTTCCACTGGCGTTTGAAGCCGTATGTGTAACAATATAAGTTCCGGGAACTAAATATAACGCAGCTGTATTTTGCCCATTGCTTGCAGTCGGGCTTACCTGGGCAGCAGTTCCCCCGAAGTTCCATGTCCAGGCGTTTGGACCATTGGAGGAAACATCCGTAAACGAAACGGCCAGTGGCGCACAGCCCGAAAGAGGTGTAGCGGTGATGCCGGCTACCGGTACCTGTGCCATGCTGCTGAGAACAACAGCCAGCAGCAAAAAAGTTAGTAAACTCAGTTTTCTGAACAACGGGTAGTGTTTAAGGTTGATTTACATCATGGTTTACAAGGGGTAAGGATATTCCTTTCATCCAACACTTGAACAAAACATCACGGAGTATCCGGATTTGCAGCAGATATTCAGATGCGGGTAATATCTTTTCTACGAATTGCATAACGTGGCGTGAGGTTCAAAATTGTTTTACAAAGGAAACTGCCTGGAATTTCTCTGATTTTATCACACGGCCTAAGTGTTTACTACTAGGTAATGGGCAGACCGGCCAAAATTAATTCTTATGGAGATTCAGGATATTAAATAATGAGTCAACGGGCGTCTTTGCCGCCACTGAATCGGTATAACTGTCGGTAATCGTCCAGGTATGATTCAAAAGGGTGATCGGATAGGTGGCTGTGGGAAAATTAGAGGTTATGGATTTTTTTGACACATCGGCCGACCAGGTTCCATCAGTTTGCTGACCAAACTTCACCCCGTATACAGTTCCATTCTCGTTGAACTGAAACAGATATCCGTCAAAATCATTGGTCAGTGTATCTTTCTGATGGTCAATATATCCGGTGACGCGCCATTGTCCGTTGGTAACCAGATCAACGATCGCATTTTGTTGCTGCTGTTCGATGAATTTTTTACACGAATATGAAATCGTAAAAAAGAACAGTAATAAAATGTACAGGGTTGATCGTTTCATGGTTTTCATCAGGATGGTACTCAAAATTCGTAAATATGGCTGTATTTTTCGTGCAGATAATCGAGAAAATGGCTGACATTCAGGGTTTCACCCGTTGCCATTTTACATATTTCCTCACTGTTCCAGATACGGCCGGATCCATGGATTCGTTGCCTCAGCCATTGCAAAAGTCCTGTTGTTTCCCCTCGCTCCATTTTATCATTTAAACCGGCATCTTCCTTTTTCGCCTGTGCAAAAAACTGGGCCGCATAAAAACTTCCCAGGCTATAGGTTGGAAAATATCCGAAACTGCCATGGCTCCAGTGAACATCCTGCAGACAACCCCGGGTATCATCGGGCACATCCACACCCAGCCATTTTTTGTATTTCTCTTTCCAGCAGGCGGGAATATCGTTTGTCTGTAAATCGCCGCTGATGAGCATTTTTTCAATTTCATAACGAATCATTACATGAAAATGATACGTGAGCTCATCAGATTCGGTCCGGATAAGAGATGGTTTTACTTTGTTGATGGCTTTATAGAACTGTCCTTCTGATATCCCGCGAAAGGATTCCGGAAATTTTTCCATGACCAGTGGGTAATTAAACTTCCAGAACGATCGGCTCCTGCCGACGTGGTTTTCCCATAGTCGCGATTGGGACTCGTGTATTCCCAGCGAAGCGAACTCACCGGAAGGCAATCCGTATTCTGATTCCGGTAATCCCTGTTCGTACAGTGCATGACCCGTTTCATGTATGCAACTGAACAACATACTGCTGAAATCATTTTCGTCAATTCTCGTTGTGATACGAACGTCAAATGTATTGAAGCTGGTACTAAAAGGGTGACTTGAAATATCCTGACGTCCCGCTTCAAAATCAAATCCCAGTTCCGAGATCACCTGCATACCAAGATCCCATTGTTTTTTCTTATCGAATGAATTAAAAAGAAAAGAATCATCGGGTGACTTTGCTCCCTGGATTTTTTCAAGAAGTTCCCGAAGTTTGGGAAGCATGTTTTCGAAAATATGATCTGTCAGCCGTACCGTGCAACCTCTTTCAAATTCATCCATCAGGGCATCATATGGATGTTCCCGGTAACCCAGTATTTCTGTTTCTTCTTTTTTCAGTTGAACCAGTTCAGCCAGTTCTTTTTCAAAAAGCGAAAAACGGTTTTCTTTTTTTGCCAGGTTCCAGGCATTAAAACTTCGGGATATGGTTTCACTCATTTTTCGAACAAAAGCCACGGGATATTTTTTCTGTTTCAGGAAATCTTCCCTCGTCAATGAAATGTTTTTTCTTTCCTTATCATCCAATCCCGTTGCACCATCGAGTGAATCCAGCAGGGATTCCAGTTTTTCTGCCGTGGCCATTTCGTGCGCCATTTCCGAGAGGGTGGCCACCTGCTGAGCGCGAAATCCGGATCCCTTGACGGGCATGTATGTTTCCTGATCCCATTGCATCAATGCCAGTGCTGCCCTGATGTCTGCCAGTTTGCGCATATGCTGCCGGTATAGATCATATGATGTACGGGTATCTGCTGTATTTGTCATTATTTAAAAGTCTTAACTAAAATTCTGTTTTATTATAAAGGCAAGATAACAGAGATTTGCCCTAATTTTTACCATATGAACCGGAAACTTCTGTTCCTTTTTATAGTCTCGTTTTACTGTTTTCCGTTTTTCAGTTCCGGTCAGATGATCGACTCCATGATGAAGGTCTATGCGGCCAGGTTTCCCCAGGAAAAACTCTATCTGCAGTTTGATAAAAAAGCGTACAACCCGGGTGAGCGTATCTGGTTTAAAGCATACCTGTTCAGTGGATTTGATCCTTCGCCTTACAGTAAAAATTTATATACGGAATTGTATGATGCGAGCGGTAACATGATTTTACGCAATACTTCCCCTTTTGTTGAATCTACTTCGGTCGGAAGTTTTGATCTTCCTTCTTCTTTTGAAGGCACAAGGGTCCGCATAAAGTCATATACAACCTGGATGCTGAATTTCGATACGACATTTGTATTTGTAAAAGATCTGCGAATCATCGGCAGTGCGCAGGATTCTGCCGTGCATGGGCCCTCTTCACCTGTCAGCCTGTTTTTTTTTCCTGAAGGCGGTGACCTGGTGGCCGGTCTGGAAAATAATATTGCATTTAAAGCAGAAGACGGATTTGGTCAGCCAAAAAAAATATCGGGTATTTTATATGACCAGTCGGGCAAATCACTATTCAATTTCACGTCGTCCCACAATGGTATGGGAAAGTTTCTGCTGGTTCCGGAAAAGCAGGATGTGTTTTACGCTGTCTGGAAGGATGAAAAGGGTATTGAGCACCGCACTGACCTGCCGGCGGTTCATTCTTCCGGCATTGCTTTGCGCATTCTGAGTCTGAAAGAGAAGCTGGTTTTTTCGGTAGCCAGGCCAACAGAAAGTCTGGCCAATCAGCAGGTGATCGTCATCGCCCATATGAATCAGCAAATGGTTTACCGGGCCGTTGTAAATCTCAGGGAAGTATCCATGAGCGGGGGAAATATTCCTACCGTGGACCTGCCGACCGGTGTGATCCAGGTAACTGTTTTCGACATGAATCAGATGCCCCTGGCAGAACGCGTTTGTTTTGTGAATAATCATGAATTCGGATTTGGTGCGAAAATATCGGTGAGTGCCAAGAGCATGCAGAAGAGAGGAAGAAATGTGGTTGATATCGAATTGACGGATACTTCAAAGTCAAATCTTGCCCTCGCAGTAACGGATGCAGAAGTGGATGGCAACAGGCCGGGCGACAATAATATCATTACAGGATTGCTGCTCACCGGTGACCTGCACGGATATGTAAAAGATCCTTATTACTATTTTATGAATGAGTCGGATTCCCTGGAACAGCAGCTTGACCTGGTTATGCTGACACATGGATGGCGGCGATTTAAATGGGAGGACCTGGCACAGGGGAAGGTGCCGGTTATTAAATACCCGCTCGCCAATTATCTTTCATTAAATGCAGAAGTTCTCGGTGTGGTGAGTTCCAGAATTGCAAAGGATGAAAGTTTAAATGTGATCTTTCAGGATAAGGATTCGGCGACGAATATGCTCACCGTTCCCTATCTCAATAATGGCAAATTTGGTCTCGCCGGTCTGATTTTTTATGATACGGCCAAAGCCTATTACCAGTTTAATACAAACCGGAATCTGTCGAATGAAGCCGCCGTCATTTTTAAAAACGGATTATACGTAGCGCCGAAAAAACTGAAACCGTTTACTATGACCATGCCGGTATGGTCGCCCGACGATAGTTCGCTGATCCGGAAAAGCCAGCAGGTATTTGTGGAAATCGCCCGGATTCATTCCCAGGATAAAAAAGTGCAGAACCTGGCCGCGGTGACCGTCAGGAGACGGGTAAAATCCGACAAAGAAAAATTGGATGAGGAATATGCATCCGGACTTTTCGGCGGCGGGAATGCTTCTATTTTTGACCTGATGAATAACACCGGATACGGAGCCCAGGATATATTCAGTTATCTGCAGGGAAGGGTTGCCGGATTACAGGTGACCATCAACGGTCCAACGCCGTCACTCAGCTGGCGCGGTTCAACACCGGCCGTTTACCTCAATGAAATGCTGACGGATCCCAGCCAGGTCAAAAACATTAATATCAATGAAATTGCCATGGTAAAAGTGTTTTCTCCCGGATCTGCCGGTGGGATCAGCAGTAGTGGGGGAGGTGTGATCGCCGTGTATACAAAAAAGGGTCGTGATAAGAAAGCAGATCCTTCCATTAAAGGACTGGAAATGGCGCGCATTCCCGGTTATACCGCCACCCGTGAATTTTACTCTCCGGATTATTTAACAAACCCGGAGCCGGAAGCAGATGATATACGAACCACCCTATTCTGGAATCCATATATTCTGGGCAGCAGCAAAGAAAAGAAATTCAGTTTCACTTTCTATAACAGTGATGTTACACACCATATACGGGTAATACTGGAGGGGATTGATGAAAACGGAAAAATAGTACATCTGGAAAAGATGATTGATTAAAATGACAGCATGAAAATCAGCGATATCATTCATCACCTGGAAACCATTGCTCCCGTCCATTACCAGGAAGCATATGACAACAGTGGTTTCATTACAGGAGATGTTACGGCAGAATGCAGTGGCGTGCTGGTGAGCCTGGATTGCACGGAAGAAGTGATAAAAGAAGCCATTGAAAAAAAATATAATCTCATTGTTTCGCATCACCCGTTGATTTTTCGTCCCGTCAGCCATATTGATCCGGCGAATGAAACGGGCAGAACGCTGATGACCGCTATCAAGTCAGATATTACGATCTACGCGATCCATACCAATCTGGACAATATCATAACCGGAGTAAATGCAACCATTGCCGATCGACTGGGTTTGATAAACCGTGAAATATTGCTCCCCCAAGCTGAACAGGCTACGGTTGGTTCCGGATTGATCGGCGATTTAAAACAGGCGGTCCCGGAACTGCAATTACTAAAGAAGCTCAGGGAAGAATTCAATGTGCCCGTAATACGCCACAGCCCGCTGACCGGAAAACCGGTTTCACGGATTGCTCTTTGCGGCGGATCTGGTAGTTTTTTGATTTCCAATGCTTTGCAAAGGGGCGCGGGTTTTTTTATCAGCGCGGACATTAAGTATCACGCCTTTTTTGAAGGAGAAAAAGCAATGGTGATTGCGGATATCGGTCACTACGAAAGTGAGCAATATGCCATCGGACTCCTTTGTCAGGTTATCCTCGAAAAATTTCCTAACTTTGCCGTCCTTAAATCGGGTACAGTCACAAACCCGGTCAATTATTATATCTAAACTATGGCCAACGTCAAAGAATTTTCAGTAGAAGAAAAATTAGCCTCTCTGATCAGTCTGCAGAAGATAGAATCCAAACTGGACGAATATAAAGTATTGAAAGGTGAGCTTCCGATGGAAGTGAGTGACCTCGAAGATGAAATTCAGGGTTTATATGCCAGGCAAACCCGCATTGAGGAGGAAATCAATGGCATCCAGGAATTCATCAGCCAGAAAAAGCAGGGCATGAAGGATTCGGACGAGCTGATAAAGAAATACGAAAAGCAAAGTGAGAACGTAAAAAACAGCCGTGAATTCGAAGCCATCAATAAGGAGATTGAAATGCAGCAGCTGGAAGTAAAACTTTCAGAAAAACATATTAAAGACGCGCAGGAAGAAGTAGCAGAAAAAGTATTGTTACTTGAAAAAGCAAAAAAAGCCCTTTCCACCAAAGAGTCGGTCCTGAAAAATAAAAAAGACGAACTCGATAAAATCATCACAGCGACCGAAAAAGAAGAACGCCACTTTGCGAAATTATCAGCGGAAGCGCGTGAAAAAATCGAACCCCGTTTATTACACTCTTACGACCGTATCCGGACCAATTACCGCAACGGACTGGCTGTAGTGCCGGTTGTGCGCGATGCCTGCGGAGGTTGTTTCAATGCCATCCCCCCACAGCGGCAAAGTGAAATCCGCCAGCACAAGAAGATTATTGTTTGTGAGAACTGCGGACGGATCCTGGTTGACAATGACCTGAACGATGGTGTGGACGTGAAATAACTTTCACCGGATGCATGGGTCGATTAACTTGCATCATGAACCGTCGGGCTCATCCGTTTTTATGTACCGTTTTATTTATTTTTTTCTTTTCGTTTGCACTGTACGGACAGACGCAGGCTCCCTATCCCTTTGACTTTAATGCGGAATGCAGGAAGGCATACCAGGAAATTATTGAGCTTAAGTTAAATACAGGAAAGGAAATTCTGGAAGCAGAAAAAAAAGCGCACCCCAATAATCTCATTCCCTATTTTCTCGACAACTATATAGATTTTTTCACTTTATTTTTTAATGAGGATCCGGCAGAGTACAAACGCAGAAAACCTTTTCTGGAACAACGGCTTGCCCGGATGAAAAAAGGAGATCCTGCCTCCCCGTTTTATCTTTTTACCCGATCTGCCATCTATTTTCAGTGGGCCGCCGTAGAAATCAAATTCGGCGAACGATGGGATGCTGCCTGGGCATTCAGAAGATCTTTTCTGACCGGAAAAGAAAACCTGGATAAATTCCCCGGTTTTCAACCGTCAGTGATGCTTCAGGGATCCATGCAGGTGGCTGCGGGCACGATCCCGCCGGGATACCAGTGGCTGAGCAATCTGCTGGGTATTCATGGCACGATTGATAACGGCATGCAAAACCTCGGGGCCGTGTTGAACAGCAGGGATCCCTATGCCATTTTATTTCACGACGAGGTTTCATTTTATTATCTGTATCTGCAGTTTTATATCCTGAATCAGCGGGATCAGGTTTTCCGTTATATTAAACAACAGAACTGGAATACAAAGGACAACCATCTGTTTGCTTACCTGGTAGCCAACCTCTCCCTGAACAACCAGGATGCCTCCATCACTGAGCGCGTCATCAGCCAGTTAAACCGGGACCCCGGTTATCTGGACATGCCCATCTGGGATATGCAGATGGGTTATGCAAAAGCCGACCGGATTGATAAAGAATCCATCGTATATCTGGATCGTTTTCTGCTCCGGTTTAAGGGGAATTTTTATGTCAAAGATGTGCTCCAAAAAATAAGCTGGATTTATTACCTGAATCAGGAGCCGGAAAAGGCTGAAGCCGCCCGGGCGAGGATACTGGCTTCGCCCAACTCCGAAACGGATGCCGACAAGCAGGCGGTAAAAGAAGCAGAATCGGGTCGATGGCCCAACGAAGCATTATTAAAAGCGCGATTGCTCGATGATGGCGGTTATTATAAACAGGCCCTGCAGGTGTTGTCAGGCAAACAGATTTCTTCGTTCCCCGAAATTCAGGACCGGCTGGAATACAGTTACCGGATCGGCAGGATTTATGACGCCCTGGGAAGAAAAGCCGAAGCCATCACATCTTATCAGCAGGCACTGGAACTGGGTCAGAACCGGCGGGAATATTATGGGGCACGGGCTGCGTTGCAGATCGGATATATTTATGAAAATCAGGGTGATAAAAAAACTGCGCTGATCTATTTCAGAAAAGTGCTGAATATGAAATCACACGATTATAAAAACGCACTCGATCAAAAAGCAAAAGCGGGTATTGAACGCTGTACAGAAGGTTAGTATTTTTGTTACATTTCAGATACATTAAGATATGCTTCTCCATTTACATATACAGAATTTTGCCATTATTGAAGAGATCTCTATCGACTTTTCTGATGGGCTGCAGGTGATTACAGGAGAAACAGGAGCCGGTAAATCCATCATTGCCGGCGCCTTGTCACTGGTACTCGGGGAAAGGGCTGATACATCCATTCTTCAGCGACGTGACAGAAAAGCAGTAGTGGAAGCCAGTTTCCGGGTTGATCATTTGAAGGAAGTGGAAAAATTTCTTGCAGAAGAAGAACTGGACAGGGAGCAGGAACTCGTATTGCGTCGCGAAATCAGCGCCAATGGCAAATCCAGGGCATTTGTGAATGATACACCGGTTAATCTGGACCAGCTCAGGCATCTCTGCAGCATGCTGGTAGATCTTCATCAGCAATTTGATCTCCTTTCCCTGGGAGAAACAGAATTTCAACTGGCAGTTGTAGATGCGCTGGCGTTGAATACAAAATTGTTACATGAATATCGCGTGGTTTTTCTGCAGTTACAAAAAGCCCGTCAGGAACTGGAACAGTTAAAAGCGAAACAGGTTGCCGCAGATAAAGAAAATGATTACAATAAGTTTCTCTTCAATGAACTGGATGAAGCCTCACTGAAAGAAAACGAATTTGAAGAAGCTGAAATTTTATTAAAAAGACAAAGCCATTCGGAAGCCATCAAATCGGCACTTACCGGAATTTATTTCAATCTCGAGACTTCCGATTTCCCCATGGTGAATCAACTCAGATTATTCTCGCAACAACTGGAACCCTTTCGAATTTATCATGAAAAGTTTCCGGAAATACTGCAGCGGTTGTCTTCACTTCATATTGAAATGCAGGATCTGGCGGGTGAAATAGAAACGGTGAATGAACAAATTCAATTTGATGCAGCACAGATTGAAAAACTCAATGAGCGTGTTCATACAGGATATAAGCTTTTCAAAAAACATCAGGTGAAGACTACATCCGAACTGATCATGCGCCGTGATGAACTCGGCAACAAATTGTCGGAATCCGTGAGCATTTCGGAAAATATTCACGCCAGGGAAAAAGCGGTTGAGATTCTTGTAAAAGAAGCTATGGCGCTTGCCCAACAGTTATCTGCAAAACGCAAAGCACAGTTGGGAACGCTGGAAGAAAAAGTAAATGCGCTTCTGAAAAAAGTAGGCATGCCCAATGCGCGTATCCGTGTTGTATGCAATGCCATGGCTTTAAACGGGCAGGGTATTGATAATATAGAGTTTTTGTTTGACGCCAACAGGAACGACCGGTTTGAACCTTTGAAAAAAGTGGCGTCCGGGGGTGAATTAAGCCGACTGATGTTGTGTATCAAATCACTGGTAGCCCAATCGATGGATATGCCAACACTCTTATTTGATGAAATTGATTCAGGTATTTCGGGTGAAGCAGCAAGGCAGGTAGGCATTATTCTAAAGGAACTTTCTGACAGGAGACAGGTTATTTGTATTACGCACCAGCCTCAGATTGCCGGAAAAGGCGCTGCCCATTTTTATGTATTTAAGGAAGTGAAAGGAGAAACCGTTCAAACAAAAATACGTCTGCTCGAGGGCGAATCGCGGATCGTGGTTATTGCAAAAATGTTATCTGGTGAAAAACCCACAGCTGCGGCGATCGAAAATGCGCGTGAACTGGTTAACTAATCCATTATGAGGCTTCTGCATCATGATTCCAATCCTTTTCTCCCGGAAAAGACTATTTCTTTTCGCAGGAAGATGGTCATTCATTTTCTTTCGGGAATTTTCGCGGCAGGTTTATTTTTTATTCTTGTATTTGGTGTACTCTGCCTGGTATTTCCCCTGCCGGATAAGATTGAATATGCAACCTGTGTACTGGATGACCGTGGTCAGATCGTGCATGCATTTCTTCCCGGGGACCAGCAGTGGCGAATGAAACTGGACAGCCATGAATTAAGTCCTTTACTTAAAAACACCATTGTATTTAAAGAAGACAAATATTTTTTTTATCATCCCGGTATCAATCCGTTCGCTATCGTGAAGTCGCTGGCCGGGAATATTATTCATGGTAAAATCCGGTCCGGTGCATCTACCATTACCATGCAGGTTGCCCGCGCGCTGGAACCGAAAAAGCGAACCTGGTTTAATAAGTTACGGGAAGTTTTTCGGGCTGAACAACTCGAATTGAAATATTCAAAACAGGAAATTCTCGGTCTATACCTGAACCTGATTCCTTATGGCGGGAATATTCAGGGCGTAAAAGCAGCGTCACTTTTTTATTTCGGAAAAAACCCGGACCATCTTTCGCTGGCGGAAATAACCACGCTGTCCATTATTCCAAACCGGCCATCATCACTGGTCATCGGGAAAACCAATGACGTAATTGTGAAAGCCAGGAACCGCTGGTTAAAGAAATTCGAAGCACAGAAATTATTTACTGCCAAAGAAATTGAAGATGCCCTGCTTGAGCCACTTACTGCCACACGTCATAGCCAGCCGGATTTTATTCCGCAGTTGAGTCTTAGATTGAAAAAAACCGGTGGGGATCATATCGTAACCCATATCGATATGAATAAACAATTCAAATTGGAAAAGCTGGTGGCCGATTATATTCAGGCCAGTCGTTTGAAAAATATTCAAAATGCATCGGTCGTCGTAATCGATAATGAAACACATCAGGTAGTATCATATATCGGATCCGCTGATTTCCGGGATACCACGGATGGAGGGCAGGTGAATGGAGCTGCTGCTATCCGGCAGCCCGGTTCCACCCTGAAACCTTTACTCTATGGCCTTTGTATGGATGAAGGATTACTGACACCAAAACAAACCATCAACGATGTGGCGGTAAACTACCAGGGATATGCACCCGAGAACTTTGACAGAAAATTCAATGGGTCTGTGACCATGGAATATGCTCTCGAGCATTCGCTGAACATACCTGCAGTACGGAGTTTACAATCACTGGGGCTCAACAGAATGGTGCAGGCTTTGGCTGTTTGTGATTTTGAATCGATCAAAAAAGATCAGACTAAACTGGGCCTGTCCATGATCCTCGGCGGTTGTGGCGCAAATCTGGAACAGCTGACCGGGCTCTTCAGTATTTTCGCCAATCAGGGGCTTTATTACAAACCTTCATTTCAGCAAAATGATCCCACCCCCAACCCAAAACGGGTTCTAAGTGCATCTTCCACTTTTATGATTAATGAGATTCTTTCCAAAGTAAACCGGCCGGATTTCCCCCTCAATTGGCAAAGCACTACGCATCTGCCAAAAATTGCATGGAAAACAGGTACGTCCTATGGAAGACGGGATGCCTGGAGTATCGGATATAACCGTCATTATACGATCGGTGTCTGGTGCGGAAATTTTTCAGCGCGTGGCGTACCTGAACTGAGTGGAGCAAATACGGCTACACCACTGCTTTTTAAAATATTCAACAGTATCGATTATGATGCAGATGAACAGTGGTTCACAAAACCTGTTTCGCTGGATACACGGATGGTTTGTGCAGAAACCGGTTTGCTTCCGGGATCATATTGTGATCACCTGATTACCGGATATTTCATCCCGGGCGTTTCTTCGGCAAAAACCTGTACTCATTTACAGGAAGTCATTCTTTCAGCCGATGAAAAGATATCTTACTGCCGTAGTTGTATGCCGGCGAGTGGATATAAGAAAAAATTATTCCGCATCCTGACTCCGGAGATGCAGAGATATTATACCGATAACAACATCGTATACCAAAAATTACCACGCCACAATCCGGCATGTGAAAAAATATTCCTGGAGGATGGTCCGGTCATCACGTCTCTTTCATCGGGATTTGAATATCTGATCAGTAAGAAGGACCCGGAACCATTGCAACTGAGTTGTCACAACAGTAATGATGTAAGCAGGATTTACTGGTATATCAATAACAGGTTTTATAAAGTGGCTATCGCAGGTTCCAAACAATTTTTTATACCGGATGAAGGCCCGGTGAAAATCTCCTGTACAGATGATAAGGGTCGTAACCGCAACATCTGGATCAAAGTGAGATATGTCGATCTGTAAATATCTAATCTGCTTTGTTTACGCTTCCGGCCCCTGAAATTTGCTGGGAAATCGAAGCATTTCCTTTGTAACTGATATTACCGGCACCACTGATATCTGCCGTCAGCTTTACACTCGCATATACCTGGGCGCTCCCCGCACCGGAAATATCCACTTTTGTATTTTCTGTCATTAAATCGTAGCAATAGGCATGTCCTGCCCCGGTTAAATTAATTTCAAGGTCTTTGGCCTGTCCCCTCAGATTAATGGAACCTGATCCGGAAATGCCGGATATGATTTTGGGTGCATCCACTTCCATCTTGATATCCCCGGCACCACTGGCTTCCAGGGAAAGATCATCGGTGCTCGTAATCTTGTTCTGACCGATAATATCGCTGGAGCCGGAAACTTCTATGCTTTTGTAGGTGGGCGAAGTGACATACACTTTCAGATCACCGGACGGGCTCAGGTTTACACCTTCTTTTGTTTTTATGGTGATCCGTTCTCCTTCCTGAATCAATACAATATAGGAGAGAATATTCTCATCCCCTTCGAGTTTTACAGGTTTCAGGTCACCCTGTATCACAATGAGTTGAATATTCCCGGCAGCTTCTACTTCCCTGAACGATGAAACTGTCCTTTCTTCTGTTTTGATGACACCGTTGCCATGTATGCGTTTTCCCAGAAAACGGCAGGACGCCAGTGCCAGAAAAGCTATGAATGTAAGAAAATAGTATTTTCTCATGATCGGTTTTTAATCTGAAAAGATCGGTTTTTATGACGATTGGACAAAAAAAGGGCCATCCTTTCTTTATCTTTGCGGCTCATGAATGAAAAGATTCTAATTCTCGATTTTGGTTCCCAATATACCCAGCTGATAGCCCGTTCTGTTCGTGAAGCCAATGTGTATTGCGAAATCATTCCCTATCATAAAAAAATTGAACCGGATCCTTCCCTGAAAGGCATTATACTTTCCGGGTCTCCATTTTCGGTAAATGATCCGCAGGCGCCGGAAGTAAATATAAAGGCCCTTCATCAGATACTACCTATACTCGGGATATGTTACGGGGCACAACTGACAGCCAGGGAATTTGGCGGCCGGGTGGCAAATAGCAGCAAACGGGAATATGGCCGTGCTTTACTGAGCAAAACAAAAGACGATGTGATACTGCATGGCGTGAGCGACCTATCACAGGTATGGATGAGCCACGCTGATACAATTCTGGATCTGCCCGCGGGGTTCGATGTACTGGCTACCACGGATTCAATACCCTATGCTGCTTTCCGGAATAACGGGGAAGGGTATCCGTTATATTGTTTGCAATTTCATCCGGAAGTTTATCATTCCATTGAAGGGAAAAAGATCATCCGTAATTTCCTGGTAGATGTATGCGGCTGCAAACAGGATTGGACCGCCGCCCATTTCATCAGCGATACCGTAGCCGCGCTTAAAAAATCTATTGGCAATAAAAAAGTGATCATGGCGCTGAGCGGCGGAGTGGATTCTACTGTAGCCGCCACACTGATTCATCAGGCCATTGGGAAAAGACTCTACGGCTTTTTTGTTGATAATGGGGTACTCCGCAAGGATGAATTTGAGCAGGTACTGGAGACTTATAAACGCATTGGCCTGAATGTAAAAGGCATTGACGCAAAAAAACAATTCTACAAAAAGCTGGAAGGTAAAACCGATCCGGAAAAGAAACGAAAGGCCATCGGCAAACAATTTATTAAAATATTTGCGGAAGAAGCCGGGAAGATGAAAGGTGTTGATCTGCTCGGTCAGGGCACCATCTATCCGGACGTTATTGAAAGTATTTCTGTACACGGGCCTTCACAAACCATCAAATCCCATCATAATGTGGGGGGGCTTCCCAAAAACATGAAACTGGGCCTTGTGGAGCCGCTTCGTTTTCTATTTAAGGATGAAGTGCGACGGGTGGGTAAAGAATTGGGAATTCCGGATGAACTTCTGCAACGTCACCCTTTCCCTGGTCCGGGACTTGCCATCCGGATACTGGGAGAAGTAAATGCGGAAAAAGTGAGCCTCCTGCAAAAAGCAGATCAGGTTTTTACGCAGGCACTGAAGGACCATAAATTATACGGGGCTGTATGGCAGGCCGGGGCGATTCTTTTACCGGTTAAAAGTGTGGGAGTCATGGGCGATGAACGCACATATGAATTCACGGTTGCCCTTAGAGCGGTAACTTCCGTTGACGGGATGACGGCAGACTGGGCGCATTTGCCCTATGATTTTCTTGCCCAGGTTTCAAATGATATCATAAACCAGGTAAAAGGAATTAACCGTGTTGTATATGATATCAGCAGTAAACCACCCGCCACCATAGAATGGGAATAAACCGTCATATGAAAATATTCTTCGGACTGATTACTGGTTTGTTTTTGTTTTTTGCAGCTCCCGGCCGTGGGTTAGCACAAAATCAGGATAGTCTGAAATATCATATTGCCGTATTTCTTCCTCTTTACCTGGATTCCGCATTTGATGCTTCCGGCAGTTACCGTTTTGATCAGAATTTTCCAAAATACCTGAATCCCGGTCTGGAGTTTTATGAAGGCCTTGAACTGGCCATGGACTCACTGCATAAAAAGAACACCTCACTGGATATCACGGTCTACGACACCCGAAGTACAAAAAAATCCATTCAGCAAATGCTGGATGAACCGGCATTTTCCAAAATCCAACTGATCCTGGGTTATGTTAATTCATCAGATCTTCATGTGCTGGCCGGTGTTGCGAAAAACCGGGAAATACCTTTTATCAACGTAAATTTTCCAAATGATGCGGCGATTACCGGTAACCCGGAATATGTAATTCTGAATTCAACCCTGCGTGCGCATTGCGAAGCTCTCTACAAGTTCGTGCAGCGTAACTGGGCTACTTCAAATATTTTTTATATTCGCCGGTCCACCCAGGACGATGACAGACTGAGATCTTATTTTGCAGAAATAGAAAAAAATACTTCTTCCGTTCCTCTCCGGATAAAATTTATCAATATCGATAATACACAGGACATTCGTCAGGTAACTCATTTAATGGACAGTAATTCGAAAACGGTCATTCTGATTGGAAGTCTGGACGAAAACTTTGGCAGGGCTATGTGTTCAAAACTTGAACCGTTCAGTAAATCCTATCCGATGAAAATACTTGGTATGCCTACCTGGGATGCCATCACGGATTTTAATGCACCGGCTTACACGGATCTTGAAATATATTATACCACACCTTTCTACCTGAATCCTGCAGACAGCCTGGTGACACAGATCCAGCAAAACTATAAAACCCGTTTTTATTCGCGCCCGTCCGATATGGTTTATCGTGGATTTGAAACTACGCTTCATTTCGGACAATTGCTCGAAGCACATAACGGCCACCTGGATGGTAGTATCGGTGAAAGAAAATTTAAGGTCTTCAATGATTTCGACATTCAGCCGGTTTTTACCTTGAATAATACCCAGCCGGGACAGTCTCCCACGCTGCAATACCTCGAAAATAAAAAGCTCTATTTTCTTAAGAAAGTGAATGGCAACGTTGTTGCAGTGTATTAAGCGCAAAGCGTAAAGCTCAACGCATAAAGCTGCTTTACGCTTTGCGCTTTACGCCTTAAGCTTTTTAAGATGAATCTTCTGACATTTACAGATAAAGGTATTTACTGTCCGCAGGGTGATTTTTATATCGATCCCTGGAAACCGGTATCACGCGCCGTCATTACGCACGCACACAGTGATCATGCGAGGGCCGGTAACGGATCATATTTATGTCACCGGGATACCAAACCCATATTGATATTAAGACTGGGTGATATCTCTGTCCAGTCAGTTGAATGGTCGGAACCTGTCTATATGAACGGTGTAAAAATTTCACTTCATCCTGCGGGGCATATCATCGGTTCATCTCAGATCAGGATTGAATACCAGGGTACGACATGGGTAGTCAGTGGGGACTACAAAACGGAAAATGACGGCATCAGCGGTGAAATAGAGATCGTGCCCTGTGATGTTTTTATAACAGAATCCACTTTTGGGTTGCCGGTTTATAAATGGAAACCGCAACAGGAATTATTTTTTGATATGCAAAACTGGATTCTCGCAAACAGAGAAAATGGAATGAACTCCGTTTTAATTGCATATAGTTTGGGGAAAGCCCAGCGAATATTAAAAGCCATTGAGAAAATCGCTCCCCGGATTTACGTACACGGTGCCATCTGGAATGTACATCAGGCACTGATCAAAGCAGGATTGCAGTTGCCGGAGGTAATAAGGATAACACCCGACATGAACAGAAGTACATTTAAAACAGACATAATCATTGCACCACCCTCGGCCGACCAGTCTCCCTGGATGAATCGCCTCAGCCCATATTCCGTAGGTGTATGCAGCGGCTGGATGCAGGTGAGGGGTCATGCACGCCGGCGAAACGTGGATGCCGGTTTTGCCCTGAGTGATCATGCGGACTGGGAAGGTTTGATTTCGGTTGTACGTGCCTGTGGGGCGAAGAGAGTGTTTGTTACCCATGGATTTCAATCAGCGTTCAGCAGATATTTAAATGAAACAGGTATCGAAGCTGCAGAAGTTAAAACGGAATTTGGCGATGAGGCTGAGCCGGATACGGAAAAGCAATTATCTGCCGATGAAAATTCAGTGTTATGAAGCGATTTGCAGAATTGATCGGAACCCTGGGCACCGGCTCAAAAACAAATGCCAAACTGGATGCCCTGGTTCATTATTTTGAAAATGCAGAAGACCGTGACAAAGTATGGGTCATCGCTATATTCAGTGGCAGGAAACCCAAACGGGTGGTTTCCTCTTCATTCCTGATCAGCATTTGTATTGAAATGACCGGTTACCCCACCTGGCTTTTTGAAGAATGCTATCATACCGTCGGCGATTTGGGCGAAACACTTTCCTTATTGGTTCCGGAAGGAAAGGCGGAGGCTTCCGGTTTTCCTTTGCACTACTATCTGGATAAACTGATAGAACTGGCCGGGATGGGTGATGAAGAAAAGAAAAATTTTATTCTTGCGTCCTGGAGAGGGATGAGCCGGAATGAAATGTTTGTTTTCAATAAACTGATTACGGGTAATTTCAGAATCGGCGTGTCACAGAAAATGATTGTAAATGCGCTGGCGAAAACATCCAGCAACAGTCCTTCCGTGATCGCGCATCGCATCAGCGGCAACTGGGATCCTCAAACATTTCCATTCAGCGAACTTATGGGAGCGGAGTCGGCTCTGCTGGATCATTCCAGACCTTATCCTTTTTATCTGGCATATGCCCTGGAGGAGGATCTGACATCCCTGGGTGAACTATCTGAATGGATCGCCGAATGGAAATGGGACGGTATCCGGGGCGAGATCATCCGACGCGACCGGCAATTATTTGTATGGAGCAGGGGTGAAGAGCTTATGACAGATAAATTCCCGGAGTATCAGCCATTGCAGGATTTGCTTCCGGAAGGTACTGTGCTGGACGGTGAAATTATATGTCTCGTGCCGTCCGCAGACAATCCGATGGGCTTTATCCCACTTCCTTTTGCACTGCTTCAAACGAGGATCGGAAGAAAAAATATTACAAAGAAACAGCTTACAGAAGCTCCGGTCGGGTTCATAACGTATGATCTGCTGGAATTTGACGGAGAAGATTTTCGTGAGCATCCTCAATGGGAGAGAAGAGAGAAATTGGAAGGGATTGTCGCAAAAGCCGGACTGCCCTGTTTACAAATTTCTCCGTTGATCCCATTTAATCAGTGGGACGAACTATCTGTCATCCGTCAGGGAGCCCGGGAAATTGGCAGCGAAGGACTGATGCTGAAAAGGAAGCAGGCCATTTATCAAACGGGTCGTAAACGGGGTGACTGGTGGAAATGGAAAATTGATCCGCTGGTGATTGATGCGGTTATGGTATATGCGCAAAAGGGTCATGGCAGAAGAAGCAATTTATATACGGATTATACATTCGCCGTAAAACAGGGAGATCAGCTGATCACATTTACCAAAGCATATTCCGGATTGACCGACACGGAATTTAATGAGGTTGACAATTTCGTTAAAAGAAATTCCATTGAAAAATTCGGTCCCGTACGTACGGTAAAACCCGAGCTCGTATTTGAAATCGCCTTTGAGGGCATTGCTGAGTCCAGGCGTCATAAATCAGGAGTGGCGCTGAGATTTCCACGGATCAACAGATGGCGCCGGGATAAAAAACCGGATGAGATTAATACGCTGGAGGATCTTCAAATGATGCTGAAAATTTATGGAAAGCAAAATGTGGAATATTGAACGCTGCAACGCTTAACGCTTAACGCCTAACGCTTAACGCCCTTTTGAGAGAGGTCGTTTTTTCTAATTGCAAAACCAATTGATCTGTTAAAAATCAGGCAGGTTATTCATCTATGAAACGGCAGAACGTCGTTAAGCGTTAGGCGTTAGGCGTTAAGCGTAGAAGAAGTATTAATTTTGCCTGGTATGAAAAAACTTTGTGTAGTAGTGGTCCTTGCGGTCGTATGCTTTTCATTCAGCTCAGTCATTTTTTCCGGACCAGGCCATGATCCGGTGCCCGTGCTTCCAAGCAAACAAAGGTCAGGTGACGCCAAAGCGGGTTATGAATATTTAACGACAGGCGATTATCTGCGCAGCGGAATTCCTCTCTCGTATTTTAAAATGGGTTTCGGAAAACCAGCGGGGAATTATTTAGAACGTACAGGTCTCAATGCAGATATTCCCTATGATTATACTGTGGTGAATGCTCCCAATGGTGAACTGGTGGTTGCACCAAATTGTATGCAATGTCATGCGCAGGTATTTGAAGGCAAACTAATCATTGGCCTTGGAAACAGCTCGATAGATTTTACAAAAAATCAGAAGCTGGACCCGCGGAATGCGGAAGCGGCGGAAAAACTATTAAAAAAGCTGGACCCAAAAAAATACGAAGCTGCGGAACCATTTCTGCGGGTCGTGAAAGGAATCGGTGATCAATTACATACACAGGTACGGGGAGTAAATACTGCTGACAGGCTTGCAGCGCTGTTGGCCAGTCACCGCGATCCGAAAACTTTCCAATGGAGCGATACACCCATGATGGATATTCCCACTGAGGTTATTCCGACGGATGTTCCGGCGTGGTGGATGCTGAAGAAGAAAAATGCGATGTTTTATAATGGATTCGGACGTGGAGATTTTAGCCGGTTCCTGATGGCATCCAATCTGCTCACGGTAAACGATACTTCTGAATCCCGCGAAGTGGATGCACGATTCAATGATGTTCTCGCGTATATCAATTCGATTGTACCCCCTGCTTATCCCCATCCGGTAAATAAAAAACTCGTTCAGGAAGGCGGAATTTTGTTTGTCCGGAATTGTTCCAGATGTCACGGCAGCTATGGAAATCCGGGAAAATATCCCAATCTCCTGATTCCGGAAGCAGACATTCAAACAGATTCCATTTTATTTAAAAGCAACTACCAGAGCTACCAGTTTGTTGAGTGGTTCAACAATTCGTGGTTTGCGATGGGAGAACACCCAGCAAGACTGGAGCCTTTTAACGGGTACATAGCGCCTCCTCTGGACGGAATCTGGATTACCGCCCCTTATCTTCACAACGGTTCTGTGCCGGACCTGGAATGTCTGCTGAACAGCAAGGAAAGACCCCGGTTCTGGAGCCGTGATTTTGATAATCAGGAATATGATTTTGATAAACTGGGCTGGAAATATACCGTGCGGGATTCCGCACAGGGCACAACTGTTTATAATACAGATCTGCCGGGATATGGAAACTATGGACACCGGTATGGTGATACATTCAACAACCATGAAAGAAAAGCCATTATTGAATATTTGAAAACCCTATAAGCGTAAAGCGTAAAGCGCAAAGCGTAAAGCGTTCCTGGACTGTCAACCGTCAACCGTCAACCGTCAACCAATCATCGCCATGTTACTAAAAGAAAGCAAAGGATATCAGGTGATTCTTGCCTGGTTTCAATCAAAAGGATTACAACCTTTTGCTTTTCAGGAAGAAACCTGGGGCCATATTATTGAATCACATTCCGGACTTGTAAATGCACCTACCGGATGCGGAAAAACATTTTCAGTTTTTCTGGGTGCCATCATTCAGTTTATCAATGAGCATCCCGATAATTACCGGACAAAATCACGTAATCACCTCAGGTTGCTTTGGATAACTCCCCTTCGCGCACTCGCGAAGGACATTGGCCGTGCCATGAAAGAGGTTATAGATGAACTGGGAATGCAATGGCAGATCGGCATACGCAACGGAGATACGGAGATGAGTGAAAGACAGAAACAAAAAAGACAAATGCCGGAAGTGCTTATCATCACGCCGGAAAGCCTGCATTTATTACTGGCGCAAAAAAATTATCCGGAGTCGTTCAGATTCCTGCAGATGCTGGCTGTGGATGAATGGCATGAACTTTTAGGCTCCAAGCGCGGTGTTCAGGTGGAACTTGCTATTTCCCGCATCGCAAACCTGGTTGACGGCTCACCATTCCCGGATGAAATCCCGGAAATCATTCCACAACAACCGCCAACCCCGCATTCCGCGGGGCAGGCCGTCAACGCCGCATTCCACGAGTCAGACCGCCAACCGCCAACTGCCAACCGCCAACCGCCAACCCCGCATTCCGCGGGACAGGCTGCCAACCGCCAACTCTCCCTATGGGGTATATCCGCAACGATTGGAAACCTGGAGCAGGCCCTGGAAGTTTTGACATCTCCTATTCTGAATAAGACCGAAGATCCTCCTGTTATCATTCAGGCGAAACTGGATAAGCGAATCGAAATTGTCTCTGTCATACCGGATGAAATCGAGAAGTATCCATGGGCAGGTCACCTGGGAATTAAATTAGTGAATAAGGTAATTCCCATCATTGAAAACAGCCGGACGACCCTGATCTTCATCAATACACGGGGTATGGCTGAACGCTGGTATCAGGAAATTCTAAACGTCGCACCGGAACTTTCGGGTGCTGTTGCCCTGCATCACGGATCTATCGATATGGAATTGAGATTATGGGTGGAGGAAGCATTACACGAAGGGAAACTTAAAGCCGTGGTCTGTACAGCCAGTCTGGACCTCGGTGTTGATTTTCGTCCGGTGGAAACTGTTATCCAGGTGGGCTCTCCGAAAGGAGTTGCCCGTTTTCTGCAAAGAGCCGGCAGAAGTGGTCACCAGCCGGGCGAGCTGAGCAGAATTTATTTTCTTCCCACTCACTCTCTTGAACTGGTGGAAGCTGCCGCACTGAAGACTGCCATGAAAGAAAATGTTATTGAGAGTCGTGAACCCATGCTGCTTTGTTTTGATGTGCTGATTCAATATCTGGGAACGCTGGCCATCGGCGAAGGGTTTTTTCCTGAATCGATTTTTAAAGAAATAGCATCCACTTATTGTTTTCAGGAAATAAAAAAAGAGGAATGGCAGCAGATCCTTCATTTCATTACAGAAGGAGGTGAGGCATTACAACAATATGATGAATACAGGAAGGTTGAAGTCATCAACGGATTATATAAAATCACCAGCCGGCGGATTGCCATGCGGCACCGGCTGCATATCGGAACCATCGTCAGCGATGCGATGATGAAGGTAAAATTCCTCAGTGGGGGATATGTGGGTGTTATTGAAGAATATTTTATTTCACGGCTAAACCCCGGAGACGTATTTACACTGGCGGGAAGAAATCTGGAGTATGTCATGATTAAAGACATGACAGCCATCGTAAAAAAATCCACGGCAACGAAAGCCATTGTTCCCAGCTGGAATGGCGGACGTATGCCATTGTCTGCCAACCTCGGCCGTATGCTCCGTAAAAAATTTAATGAAGTTCACGTGTTGCTGGACGGGAGTAAAACGGATCGAGAAAAAATTGACATTGAGCTGCGCGTGCTCAAGCCCTTATTTGAACTGCAGCAATCTCTTTCGCATATTCCACGGGAGAATGAATTGCTGATAGAACAAATAGAAACTAAAGATGGATTTCATTTATTTGTTTATCCGTTTGAAGGCCGTCTGGTGCATGAAGCGATGGCAGCTTTGCTGGCCTTTCGTATCAGCCGTATCATGCCCATCAGTTTTTCATTTGCTATGAATGATTATGGGTTTGAATTACTGAGCGATCAGCCCATTCCCGTCGACGACAGCAATGTATATGAACTTTTTTCCGACGAAGAATTGACTGCTGATATTCAGCGAAGTGTAAACAGCGCAGAAATGGCCCGTCGTAAATTCAGGGATGTTGCTGTTATAGGAGGATTAATCTTTCAGGGTTATCCGGGTGAGTATAAAAAAACGCGACACCTGCAATCCTCGGCGGGATTGCTTTTTAATGTATTCAGTGAATATGATCCACATAATCTGTTACTCCGGCAGGCTTATCACGAAGTCATGGAACAGCAAATGGAAGAAGTCAGACTCAGGAATATGCTGCAGCGCATTTCTATCAGTAAGATCATTCTCCGTTTCCCTGAAAAACTGACACCTTTTTGTTTCCCTTTGAAAGTAGATAGTATGCGGGAGGATTTGTCTTCAGAAAAACTGGAGGACCGTGTGAAGAAAATGCAGCAACAATTATCATCAGATCTGGAGAAAAAACGCGTCAAATAAAATACCTTCGCATTCTGCATGCACACACCCGTTTCATACAAAATCAGGAATCAACAATTCTGGCTTACGACCGATCGCACCATGTACTGGGAGGAAGAAAAAGCGCTGATCGTTTCCGACCTGCACTTTGGTAAAACAGGTCACTTCAGAAAATCAGGGATTGCCATTCCTCCATCGGTATATAAAGAAGATCTTCAACGCCTTGTTGTCCAGATTCAGTATTTCCAGCCGCGTGAGTTGATTATTGTAGGTGATATGTTTCACAGCCACGCAAATAAAGAACTTGAATTGTTTCTAAAATGGAGATCAGATCTTTCCGGAATTCAGATCCGGCTCGTAAGAGGTAACCATGATATTTTAAAAGATGAATGGTACGGCCAGGCAGGCATAGATCTGAGCAGTCAGACATTATCAAGGAAGGATTTTCATTTTATACATGATATCAGCGATCAGTTCAACAGAAAAGAGGGATTCATTCAAAATTTTAGTGAAGAGCATTCATATTTTTTCTCAGGTCATATTCATCCGGGTATCCGGATAAACGGGATTGGCAAACAATCTCTTTGTTTTCCCTGTTTTTATTTCGGGAAAAAACATGCAGTACTACCTGCTTTCAGCCGGTTTACCGGTGTTGCTATGATTTATCCGGAAGCAGAAGAAAAAGTTTTTGCTATTGTGAATCAGGAGCTGATTCAATTGCAATGATTAAATGATCTATTTGTTTATCAAATATTGATCTGCGCCAAACGATACATGATAACTGTCAACTCCGCATTCCGCGGGGCAGGCCGCCAACCGCTTAATTCATCTTTCTCTTCAACGAAGAAACCTGATCCTGCAGATTGCTAACCAGGCCGGCTAACTGGTTCACGTCCCATCGCTGTTCCGTGTTTGCTTTGCTCAGGACCATTTCTGCTTTCCATATTTCCAGCACATCTTCAGCATTTACAGTGTACGGTTGAAAAACAGTATTATCACTGACCAGGGTGATTTTGTTTTTTAATTTATTATTCTTTAAAACCCTTTTATAAACGATGCCTTCATTGCGCGAAACAACGATGTAAGTAAGATTGCTCTTAATATTCTCCAGGTTTTCAATTTTTTCTGCCACGATCACCGATCCGCTGGGTGTCGGCAGCATCGAATCACCCACGATTTCAAACGCCCGATAGTTGCCACCTGCCAGCATAGGCAATGTAAAAGTGTTCAGTTCATCCAGAAATTCAGGATCGGCATAACCCGCAAGATATCCCGCCGCCGCTTTGACCGGTACAAGCTGGATTGAGTTTGGCAGACCTGCCATTTTTTGCGCTCTTCGTTTTGCGAGATAGTTGCCTCCCTTTGCGTCCTGCATTTTTTTCCGGAGTAATTCGTCCAGCGACAAACGGAACATATCACTCACCAGCTCCAGTACTTCCAGCCGGGGTTCTGCCCGTTCCTCCTCATAAGCCCCAAGCAGGGATCTTTTGATTTTCAGCTTGCTGGCAAATTCTTCCTGAGTCCATCCCCTTAATTTCCTGAGATATTTGAGGTTTTGAGCGGCTATCGACATCGCTAATCATTTTAGCGAAAATACTAAAAAACTTAACAAACAACCAAAAAAAATAAAAAACTTCCACACTTACTTCCAGTGTTCCGGAGTTCCGGTCTTCCAGTCTTGTTTCCGTAACTTTGCAAACTGTCAATTTGACCCTGATCAGCGGGTAGCACCATATTTGACTGGTATATTTAATTCATACTCAATTCTGTTTAATATGATAGGTTTTATTTCGAAGTTATTTGGAGGAAATAAATCGGAAAAGGATATCAAAAGCATCATGCCCCGGATTGAACAAATCAATCAGTTTTTGGCGGCTTTTGCATCCATTACCAATGATGACCTGAGAGCGAAAACCAATGAATTCAAACAGAGGATTAAAGACCACCTCCGGGAGATGGATACGTCCATTGCGGAACTGGGTAAAAAAGCTGAAGAACTTCCATTTAGTGATATAACCGGGAAAGACACCATCTACATTGAAATAGATGAACTGAAGAAGAAGCGCGATGACCTGATTGAGGAAGTGCTGGAAAGCATTCTTCCGGAAGCATTTGCGGTGGTCAAGGAAACAGCCCGCCGGTTCAAAGAAAATACGCAGATTATCACAACGGCAAATGACCGTGACCGGGCACTCAGCGTAGTGAAAGACTATGTGAAAATTGAAGGAGATCAGGCTGTATATAGCAATAGCTGGACAGCTGCAGGCGGTGCCATTACCTGGAATATGGTGCACTACGATGTTCAATTGATCGGAGGCGCTGTTTTACATGATGGTAAGATTGCAGAAATGGCTACCGGTGAAGGAAAGACCCTGGTTTCCACCCTGCCTGCCTATCTGAATGCACTGGCAGGGGAAGGTGTTCATATTGTGACTGTGAATGATTACCTGGCCCGTCGTGACTCTGAATGGAATGGTCCTATTTTCGAATGGCTTGGAATTTCCGTAGACTGTATCGATAAACATGAACCGAATAGCGAGGCACGCCGAAAAGCATATATGGCGGATATCACCTATGGCACCAATAATGAATTTGGATTTGATTATCTGCGCGATAATATGGTTCATTCACCGGATGAAATGGTGCAACGTAAGCACCATTATGCCATGGTGGATGAAGTAGATAGTGTGTTGATTGATGATGCCAGAACACCGTTGATTATTTCCGGTCCGGTTGCCAAAGGCGATGATCAGCAATATCATATATTGAAAAGCCGTGTGGAACGTTTGGTGGAAGCGCAGAAAAAAGTGACCAATCAGTTTCTGAATGAGGCCAAGAAAAAATTTGCTGAAAATAATGATGACCCCAAAGATGGCGGGCTCGCCCTGATGCGCGCCCATCGCGGGCTTCCCAAGACCGGGGCGCTGATTAAGTTCCTGAGTGAACCCGGCATAAGAGTGAAACTACAGAAGTCTGAAAATTATTACCTCGCTGATCAGCAGAAAGAAATGCCAAAGGTTGACAGCGAATTATATTTCAGCATAGATGAAAAAAATAATTCTGTCGACCTGACGGATAAAGGAATTCAAACTATTACACGGGAGGGAGAAGATCCTGAATTCTTTGTTCTGCCTGATATTGGAATAAAACTCGCAGATATAGAAAAAAGCGAATTATCTGCTGAAGAAAAATTTCAGCAGAAAGAGGCTTTACTAAACGAATATGCGATCAAAGCAGATCGAATCCATACGGTTCAGCAATTACTCAAAGCATATACTTTGTTTGATAAAGATGTGGAATATGTTGTGCTGGACGGACAGGTAAAAATTGTGGATGAACAAACCGGACGTATACTCGATGGCCGTCGTTACAGCGATGGATTGCACCAGGCGATCGAAGCAAAAGAAAATGTGAAAATCGAGGCAGCCACACAAACCTATGCAACAGTTACGTTGCAGAATTACTTTCGTATGTATCATAAGCTGGCCGGTATGACCGGTACAGCCGAGACGGAAGCAGCGGAATTATGGGATATCTATAAACTGGATGTGGTGACCATTCCGACAAATGTCAATGTGATCCGAAAAGATTCGCAGGACCTGGTATACAAAACAAAAAGGGAGAAATATAAAGCTGTTATAGAGGACATCGAAAAACTCCGCGCTGAAGGTCGTCCTTCACTTGTAGGAACTACCTCCGTGGAAGTGAGCGAGCTATTGAGTAAAATGCTTTCAGTAAAAAAGATTCCACATAATGTATTGAATGCAAAGCAACATGCGCGCGAAGCTCAGGTGGTTGCAGAAGCCGGATTAACAGGTGCGGTTACGATTGCCACTAATATGGCAGGCCGCGGTACAGATATAAAACTGGGTGCGGGTGTTAAAGATGCCGGTGGTCTCGCGATCATCGGTACTGAAAGACATGAAAGCCGGCGTGTAGACCGCCAATTGCGCGGCCGGTCGGGCAGGCAGGGTGACCCGGGCACCACGCAGTTTTATTCAGCGCTGGAAGATGACCTGATGCGCATGTTCGGCAGTGAACGCATCGCTTCCCTGATGGATAAAATGGGATATAAGGAAGGTGAAGTGATCCAGCATAGCATGGTTACGAAAAGTATAGAAAGGGCACAGAAGAAAGTGGAGGAAAATAATTTTGGTATCCGTAAACGGTTACTCGAGTACGATGATGTAATGAACAAACAACGTAATGTGGTTTATAAAAAAAGAAACCACGCGTTATTTGGCGACCGTCTGGCACTTGATCTGGATAATGCATTTTATTCTGTGGCGGAAGGTATGATGGGCAGTTACCGGGATGCTGAAGATTTCGAAGGATTTAAAGTTGCCGTCATATTGAATTTTGGCGTTGACACGTCTATCACGGAGGAGGAATTTCTGAAAGACAGCATGGATCAGCTGGTGGAGAAATTATACGGGGAAGGAACTCTCAATTACGAGAGGAAGATGGCGGAGGTTCAAAAAGATGCCGTACCGGTATTCAAGAACATTCTTTTGAATCAGGGCCGTCATATCGAAAATGTGGTAGTGCCATTTACAGACGGTAAAAAAGTCATCAATGTACTGGCCAACCTGCAGAAGACACTGGACACACAGGGCCGTGAGCTGATGAATGCGGTCGAAAGGCAGATTACATTGTCGATTATTGATGATGCCTGGAAAGAGCATCTGAGGGCCATGGATGACCTTAAACAAAGTGTACAGACAGCCTATCTGGAACAGAAAGATCCGCTGGTTATCTATAAAATGGAAGCTTTTGAGTTGTTCCGGGCGATGGATAGTAATATGAATAAGGATATTGTCAGTTTTCTTTGTCATTGTTC
Source organism: uncultured Bacteroidota bacterium (assembly GCA_963759335.1). Classification (GTDB taxonomy): domain Bacteria; phylum Bacteroidota; class Bacteroidia; order Chitinophagales; family Chitinophagaceae; genus Puia. Next base: position 842,303 of record CAVWYU010000005.1, on the reverse strand, counting down.
CATTCCTGTGGAGCAACAAACACCCATACGTGAAGGACATGAGAAAAAGACTGACATGAGTAAAATGAAAGTCCGGAAGGATGAACTGGTGACTGCGGGTGCCGGAACAGGACCTGTCATGGAAGGAGGCGGTGAATATTACGATCCTTCAGAAAATGTGAAACAGGAGCCCATCAAAGTAGGACCGAAAGTGGGAAGAAATGATCCTTGTCCCTGTGGAAGCGGTAAGAAGTATAAGCAATGCCATGGGAGGGATGCTTAAGGCGTAAAGCTCAAAGCGTAAAGCCTAAAACTTCTGAAAGTGATGTCAATATAATTTATCGCGTATTGTAAATCGATACACGATATACGATAAACAAAAAAGCATCTGCGAATAACAGATGCTTTTTTCAGATTTATGAGTTTTGAGCTTTACGCTTTGAAGCTTTACGCTTTGGCAAGCTTGTTCACGCTCCGGGTAAGCTTGCTTTTTAAATTGGCGGCTTTATTCTTATGAATAACGCCCTTTTTTGCAAGGCGGTCAATGAGGGAGGCGATTTCGGGCATTTTTTCACCGGCTGCCTTTGGCTCTTTGATGGCTTTCAGGTCGCGGATCGCATTCCTTGTTGTTTTACCATAATAGCGGTTGCTATCCCGGCGTTTGGAAGCTTTTCGAACATCTTTTTTTGTTGCGCGATGATTGGCCATGAATTCAGAATTTTGGACGGCAAAGGTAGGAAAACCCGGTAAATATTGAAAAATAATCCGGAAGTTTCTTTTGCCGATATTTGTATAGCGAATAATGTTAAAAAATGAAAGATCTACAGTATATCACAAACTCCTCTCCATCGTTCATCGAAAGTTTGTATCAGGATTTCGTAAAGGATCCACAAAGTGTTGACCCTGAGTTCAAAAAGTTTTTCGAGGGCTTTGATTTTGCCCTGACCCAGGGCAAAAACGGCAATGGCCAAACCGTCATTTCCAAAGAGCCGGCATTCAAAACGACCGACGGGGTCGACTGGAAGAAGGAGCTGGGAGCTTACCGTCTTATTCTCGGATACCGGAATAAGGGGCATCTGCTGGCCAAAACCAATCCGATCAGGCCCAGAAAGGACCGGGGCGCTAATCTGGGACTGGGTTTCTTCGGATTTACCGAAGAAGATATGGATAAGTCCTTTTTTGCAGGAAATCTGATTGGCCTGGGAACAACCAGTCTGCGAAATATTCTCGCGCATCTCCAGAAATGTTATGCGGATCATGTCGGAATCGAATTTAAATATATCAGCGACCAGAAAAAGATCGACTGGCTCACCAATGAAATGGAGAAGAAATTCATAGAACCGCTTCCCCTTGAGAAAAGGAAAAGAATTCTTGAAAAGCTGAACGAGGGAGTCATGTTCGAAAAATTCCTGCACACAAAATATATCGGACAAAAGCGCTTTTCACTGGAGGGCGGCGAGACCACGATCCCTGCTCTGGATGCTATGATCAATATGGCTGCAGAACATGACGTACAGGAAGTAGTGATGGGGATGGCTCACCGGGGTCGTTTGAATATCCTGGCCAATATTCTGGAAAAAACGTACGAACAAATTTTTAGTGAGTTTGAAGGCACTGCCAAACTGGATCAAACCATGGGCAGCGGCGATGTAAAATACCATCTGGGATTTGGTAGTGAACTGGTTACGCCAACCAATAAAACGGTTCATGTTAAACTCATGCCTAATCCATCTCATCTGGAAGCCGTTGATCCGGTGGTGGTTGGCTTTTCCAGGGCAAAGGCCGATGTATTATACAAAAGTGACTATGATAAAATTCTCCCCATCCTCATTCATGGCGACGCATCGCTGGCAGGTCAGGGCATTGTGTACGAAGTATTACAAATGTCCGGACTGAAGGGGTACTATACCGGGGGAACCATTCATTTTGTTATCAATAACCAGATCGGATTTACGACTGATTTTGATGAAGCAAGAAGTTCAGACTACTGCACATCGCTGGCAGCAGCCGTGCAGTCACCCGTACTTCATGTGAACGGCGACGATCCCGAAGCCGTGGTGAAATGCGCGGAAATCGCTGCCCGGTACAGGCAGGAATTTAATGCGGATATTTTCATAGACATGGTTTGCTACCGTCGTCATGGACACAACGAAGGAGATGATCCAAAATTCACACAGCCAATTTTATACGCGCTGATTGACAAACATCCCAATCCGCGTGAGGTTTATACGCAGTTTCTGATGGAAAATGGAGAAAGTGATGCAAAGGATCTGGCCAAGGATATGGAGAAGAAATTCTGGAACGATTTGCAGGAGAGACTGGATGAGGTGAAACAAAAACCGCTTCCCTATACGTATCAGCAGCCCGAAATGGCCTGGAAAAGTATGCGCCGTGCAACCGTGGAGGATTTTAACAAGTCTCCCGTAACTGCCATCTCAGAATCTGATCTGAGGAAAATCTTCAGCGCAATGATGGCCTGGCCTGAAACATTTACACCTTTGAAGAAAATTGAAAAGTTGCTGCAGGATAAGCAGAAACTATTTAATGATGAACAAAAACTTGACTGGTCTTCCGGGGAATTACTTTCATACGGAAGCTTGTTATTGGACGGTCATGATGTGCGTATGAGCGGTCAGGACGTGCGGCGGGGAACTTTCTCTCACCGCCATTCTGTATTAATGGATGAAAAAACGGATGAGCCCTATAATCGTCTCAGCCGGATTCCGGATGCCAAAGGTAAATTCAGGATCTATAATTCGCTGCTCAGTGAATACGGCGTACTGGGTTTCGAATACGGGTACGCCATTGCAAATCCCGGGGCACTTGTTATGTGGGAGGCTCAATTTGGTGATTTTTCCAATGGAGCCCAGACGACGATTGACCAGTTCATTGCAGCCGGAGAACAAAAATGGCAGCGTATGAATGGATTGGTGTTGCTGCTTCCGCATGGCTACGAAGGTCAGGGACCTGAACATAGCAGCGCGCGTATGGAGAGGTTTTTACAAATGTGTGCCGAACTCAATATGGTCATTACCAATATAACCACTTCGGCAAATTATTTTCATGCAATGCGGCGCCAGCTGGCCTGGCCCTTCAGGAAACCACTGATCAATTTTTCACCGAAGGCAAATTTGCGCTATCCCGGTACCTATTCAAAAATTTCTGATTTCACCAGTGGCGGATTTCAGGAAGTCATCGATGATAAATTTGCCGGGGATGCTGCACAGGTTAAGAAAGTGTTGTTTTGCACAGGTAAAATCTATTTTGAACTGGCGGAACGGCAGTTAAAGGACAATCGCAAAGACATCGCGATCATCCGGGTTGAACAACTTTATCCGCTTCCTGCCAATCAATTGGATGCCTTATATAAGAAATACAATAATGCAACCTGGTTCTGGATACAGGAAGAACCCCTGAATATGGGAGCCGCATCCTACCTGCAAATGAATCTGAAAACCATTAATTATGGCTTCATCAGTCGTCAGCCAGGTGCTTCCCCCGCTACAGGATATGCAAAAGTGCACGCTCAGGAACAATCAGAAATCATTGAAACTGCTTTCAGCATTTGATTTGAAAATGGACAACTGACATGTTAAATAAATTATCTTCGTGCACGTAAATTTCAAAGCAGATGATCGATATTAAAGTGCCGGCTGTCGGCGAATCCATCAGTGAGGTTACACTGGTGAAATGGCTTAAACAGGATGGTGATTATGTAGACCGCGACGAAGTGATCGCTGAACTGGAAAGTGAAAAGGCGACATTCGAAGTAAATGCGGAAAAAGCCGGATCGCTAAAAACCCTTGTAAAGGAAGGAGATACATTAAAAATCGGAGACACACTCGCGAACATTGATGAGTCAGCCGCAAAACCTGCATCAAAGACTGCTGAAAAGCCAGCGGAATCCAATGTGGCGTCCCCAAAAACGGAAACTCCGGTTACAAAGCTGTCATCTGACAAAGTTGTTGAATCACAAATAGCTGAAAAAAAAGCGGCAGGCACCGAAACCAAAGCCACGCCGGTTGCTGCGGCCATTATATCCGATAAAAAAGTAGATAAGGGTACGATTACACCTTCCGGTTCCAATGGTAAGATCGTTAAACATGATGTGCTTGAAGCGCTGGCCAATCCGGGCCGTTTGCCCGGTAAAACATTGTTTGGCCGCGACGTTCGCAAAGAGAAAATGAGCAATCTGCGAAAGACGGTTTCGCGTCGTCTCGTCGAAGCAAAAAATACCACTGCTATGCTCACCACTTTCAACGAAGTGGATATGGGCCAGATCATGTCCCTGCGAACAAAGTATAAGGATAAATTCAAGGAGAAGCATGGCGTGAATCTGGGTTTCATGAGTTTTTTCACTAAGGCAGTTTGTTATGCGTTGCAGGAATGGCCTGCAGTGAATGCCTATATTGATGGAGAAGAACTGATCTATCACGACTATTGTGATATTTCAATTGCTGTTTCCGCACCGAAAGGACTGGTTGTGCCTGTGATCCGCAACGCAGAAAGTCTGAGTATGGCTGAGATAGAAAAGAAAGTGGTTGAACTGGCCGGTAAAGCCAGGGATAACAAATTAAGTATGGAAGAAATGCAGGGCGGGACATTTACCATTACCAATGGTGGGGTATTCGGTTCGCTTATGTCTACGCCCATCATTAATATTCCACAATCTGCGATACTGGGGATGCACAAGATTGAAGAGAGAGCCGTCGTAGTGAATGGTCAAATCGTCATCCGTTCCATGATGTACCTGGCCGTTAGTTATGATCATCGCATCATTGACGGACGCGAATCTGTAAGCTTTCTGGTACGCGTGAAAGAACTGCTTGAAAATCCCGACCAACTGCTTTTTGGAAAGGATCCTGTTAAAGCATTACTGGAACTCTGATTTATTGTAAAATAATTTTAAGGCGCGTATCAGCGCCTTATGTTTTAGAAATGAACCTTATACATGAAATTCGATAACCTGCTCCGGTATGCAGTCCGCATACTCACGGCCTATGCAGGAGAAATTCCTTTGCAAAGCTTTCTGAAAAATTTTTTCCGTGAGAATCCGCAGATGGGTTCCCGTGACAGAAAGCAGGTAAGCGAAATGTGTTATTGTTTTTTCAGGATGGGTCATGCGCTTAGGAATATTTCAGCTGAAGAGCGCATACTTGCCGGTATATTTCTTTCAAATCATCATCGCGAACAAATTCTCGAACAGCTCAGACCGGACTGGCATATACAAGTTGAAAATACCCTGGATGAGAAATTAGACATTCTCAAATTGAAATTTCCTGATTTTCAACTCACCGATATATTTCCCTGGAAGAGCCTGCTCAGTGCTGATATGGACTACCGGGCATTTTGTTTATCATTTCTCGAAAAACCCCGGTTGTTTATACGGGCGAGGCCAGGGCATGAACAGGTGCTGATTGAAAAATTAACCGGGCATAATATTGAATACACAGATGCCGATCCATTTTCCGTTCTTCCCTTTAAAGCATATTCATTTAACGGAGGTACAAAACTGGATAATGTTTTTTTGCTGAACCGCGAAGCAGTGGTCCAGGACCTGAATTCGCAAAGAACGGCCCTGTTTTTGAAGCCTGATGCAAAAAGAGAGTTTGAAGCCTGGGATTGTTGTGCCGGCAGTGGCGGAAAATCTATTTTACTCACGGATCTTTATCCCGGCTGCAGACTAACGGTCTCGGATATACGGGAATCCATTTTAAAAAATCTTTCGAACCGTTTCAAGGATGCGGGTATCGAACCCGCCCATCTGTTTAGTGCAGATTTAACCGATCAGAATGATATTCCCCGTCAGACATTCAATTTCATTGTGGCAGATCTTCCCTGCACAGGTAGTGGCACCTGGAGCCGGACCCCGGAAGCACTTTATTATTTCAATCCCGAAACGATCACCAACTATCGTCAGCGTCAGGAAAAAATCCTTTCCAATATTATCAGGCAACTCAAACCCAATGGCACACTGGTATATATTACCTGCTCAGTCTTTGCTGACGAAAATGAACGGATTTCCGCTAAATTACTGGAATCAGGAAATATGAAATTGGAAAAGCACGAAATGCTGACCGGTTATAACGATGCTGCTGATTCTATGTATGTAGCCAGGTTTACAAAGCTTATTTGATATTCGGGTATTAAAAAAAGGACACCTGTCTTCGGAAGATGTCCTTTTTCCTGCATGATCACAGTATGATCAAATCCTTTTTAAATGGTAAAGCCGGCGCTCTCTTTATTCCTGTTTTTTAATTTTTTTGAATAAGATGAGCGTGCATACCTGGCTGATAATCGCCGGCTTCCACAGAAAAAGCGATATTAATGCGATTGAAACTATTTATGGTTATAACCGCCATTGTCAGGTCTATCATTTCTTCTTCTGAAAATTCATTACAGGCGTCTGTATAGATGTCGTCAGGCACATCTGCTTTCGTGACGGCTTCTGCCCAGGCGAGAGCCGCACGCTCCCGATCTGTATAAAAGGGGGCCTCGCGCCAGGCACTCAACAAATAAAGACGCTGTTCGGATTCGCCCATCGCACGTAAATCTTTCGCATGCATATCAAGGCAGTATGCGCATCCGTTTATCTGTGAAACCCTGAAATTTATTAATTCAATCAGGGGTTCTCCAATTTTTGATTTTGCCAGGTAGGCACCCGTATTAAACAAACCTTTCATGGCTGCATAACCTTTTTCGTAGAAATTAATTCTCTCTTCCATTTTTCTGTTTTTTGATTATTGAATGTTTTAAATACACTTCAATAATGATCGGGATCACGGAAATAGGACAGTCCCCGGAAAATATTTTTTCTATAAAAACGGGATGGTAATAAATAAACGAAAAAATGGCTAATTGTGAGAGACCATATTAAATGTCAGACCATAACCAATGGTTGCCCCCTGCGGATATTGGACGTTCGGAGATTGATATACAGAGTAAAGAAATCTTTTATAAATGCAGCCAATATGTTCGCCGTAAACTTCCTTACTGAAAATGGTTTGAGTATAGGAATTGTCACCCAATCCTGATACTTCGTCTGCTTCTTTTACCGTAGTTGTTACGGGGATCGTTCCTGCCAATACATCGAATGGCTGTCCTGTATTGGCATATGTGTAGTTCCATCCATCCATATAGGGCACGGGGGAATCATCTGATTTAGTGTCGATATACGCATTTCCCAGCCAGGAAATGCCATCCTGAACAGGTGTAATCAATTTGATAAACCGAAGATTATTTTCAACAACTTCAACTGAACCTGTAAGCGGTGTAACCATATAGGCTATAGAAGGTACCCATTCCGCGATTTCATTGGTATCGCTCAGGTAGCGGGTAACGCGATAACTCAATCTGCCCAGATTGTCCATTATACTGTCCTCCACCACTTCTTTCGCGTGATAACTAATCACAGTATCCTGCGAGCCGACATTGATATATTTCAATGAATCCATCCGATAAATAATGTAATTGCCTACATGCAACGGATAGTAGTCTGCCGGTGTATCGGTAACCAGGGGATTACTCTTGTTGCAACCACAAATAATTACTATGGATATAAGGAAAACGAAATGACTGCAGAATCTGAATCTCATGGAGGAATCAATAACAAATAATAACGCAATCTACTATGAATTATTGCTATTCTGTGTTTGATTGCTCAAATCCGTACGGTGCAGTGCCAGTGGGAGCTCCGGAACCGATTCGGATATTAGAACTCATTGTTTTACCTTTGTATTTTCCTCCATTGAAAAATTTCCTACCAGCCCTTTTTTATTATCTCTGTATTCCATTTGTTTACCTCCTTGCCATTCTTCCGTTTCCACTGCTGTACTTGTTTTCGGACGGTGTTTATTTTTTACTATACCGCATGCTGGGTTATCGCCGTAAAGTAGTCAGGCAGAATCTGGTGAATTCATTTCCCGAAAAGCAGGAGAAAGAGATTCGGGAAATAGAAAAACGGTTTTACCGTTATTTCTGTGACCTTTTCCTGGAAACCTTTAAAACGCTTACTATCTCGAAGGAAGACATGGTGAGGCATTGCGAATTTGCTCCCGAAACAATGGCCATTTTCAATCAGCTGGCTGAAGAAAATCAAAGCTTTATGGTGGTGATGGGGCATTTTGGAAACTGGGAATGGGGTGGTAATACATTCAGCATTTGCTGCAAACATCAGTTATATGTTATTTATCACCCGTTAACAAACAAGTATTTCAATGGATTGATATACAGGATGCGCACACGATTCGGAACCCGTTTAATTCCTATGAAAGACACATTGCGGGATATGCTGAAGAACAGACAAGAACTGACCGCAACGGCCTTTATTGCGGATCAGTCGCCACTCCCGGACCGCGCTTACTGGATGAAATTTATGAATCAGGACACTCCGATATTTCTCGGGATAGAAAAAATAGCGTTAAAAATTCGTTATCCGATTGTGTATATATCAATAAGAAGAGTTAAAAGGGGCTATTACAGGGTGTTTGCTGAGAGAATTGAATTACCTTCGGTTCATCAGGAAACCGGGACGATTACCGAAATACATTCCAGAAAGCTGGAATCTGATATCCGGAGTCAACCCGAGAATTGGTTGTGGACACACCGGCGATGGAAACACGTTCGACGTCAAAATTAAATTACAACCATGTTATCCGGTAAAGAGCTCATTTTAGCCACCAAACCTTTCGCCAAAGAAATCAGGAGCAAAAGCTGGTTTTATGCACTCTCAACAATCTTGTTCATCGGTATTGCACTTACAGCAACGATACTGATTCCGTTTTTTTCATTAAAAATAATTTTCAGTTTACTGGCCGGACTTCTCATGGTCAGAATGTTTATCATCTACCATGACCATCAGCACCATTCCATATTAACACATTCGAAGCTGGCGAATTTTATTATGACAGTTTTCGGTTTTTATATTCTTTCCCCAACCAGCATTTGGAAAAGGTCTCACGACCATCACCATAATAATAATTCCAAATTATTCAGTGCAAGTATCGGCTCTTATCCGATCGCAACAAAAAAGAAGTATGAAGAGATGAACGGACGTCAGAAATTTGAATATCTCGCGATCAGACATCCACTTACCATTGCAATGGGATATTTTTCAATGTTCATATTCGGGATGTGTATTGCTTCCTTTATAAGTAATCCGCGTAAACATTTTGACTCACTGATCGCACTCGTCATTCATATTACCATTTCTGTACTGTTATTTATTTTCGCCGGCTGGCAGATTTGGTTCTGCCTGTTTTTCCTTCCGTTCGTTATTGCTTTTGCAATGGGGGCTTATCTTTTTTACGCACAACATAATTTTCCGGGTGTTACATTTTCTGATAATAAAGAATGGGCCTATGAGAAGGCTGCTATGGAATCATCCAGTTATATGGTAATGAGTCCGGTAATGGCATGGTTAACGGGGAATATCGGTTATCATCATATTCATCATCTGAATTCCAAGATACCTTTTTACCGTCTGCCCGAGGTCATGGCGCACATTAAAGAACTGCAGTCCTGTAAACGCACTTCGCTCCAGATAAAAGAAGTAATAGCCTGTTTGCGATTAAAAATATGGGATCAGGATAAACATAAAATGGTTGGATTAAGAGATATCCGATGATATATTCCCATCCAGAAAAGAGGCGTACCATTTTCCGGAGTTTTTGATAATTCTTTCCTGTGTTTCAAAATTCACGTGTATCAGCCCGAATTTTGGATAATAACCTTCAGCCCATTCGAAATTATCCAGGAGGGTCCAGACAAAATATCCTTTCACGGGTGCCCCGGACTGTTTTGCCAATAGAACCTGAGCAATATGATTCTTTAAATAATTGATCCTTTTCTGATCTTCTATCTTTCCATTAATACATGAATCCTCGAAAGCAGCGCCATTTTCGGTTACAATTATTTCTTTCAGGTTTTTGTAATTCTTCCATCGCATGAGCGCCTGATAAATAGCCGGCGGATAAACTTCCCAATCCATCTGGGTGCAGTCCACATGGCGTTGGCGTGCTTTTACGATCCTGGCTTTTATAAACGGCATGAAAGGCGCATGGCGCACAATTTCCCGCGTATAATTCTGCAGGCCAATGAAATCCATATTGAATGCCAGCTTAGACTCGTCACCGTCCCTGTGAAATTTTTCCAGGCGACGTAAGATTTTCAGGTCACTGACAGGGTATCCCATTCCCAGTAACGGTTCGATAAACAAACGATTCAGCAGCGTATCGGTTTTTTTTGCCGCTGACAGGTCTTTTTCATTGTTGCGCCAGGGCTCGATATGAGAGTATGAGAAAGTTGTTCCGACCATGGCATCACTTTGCAGGCTTTTCACAATTCTTCCGCCAGCTGCCTGGCATAAGGCTGCATGGTGCACGGCAGAAAGAAAATGGGAGAGGCCTTTTTTCCCGGGAGCATGCACGCCCAAAAAATATCCGGCGCCCGTAAATACCATGGGTTCATTCAGGATCATCCAGCGGTGAACACGGTCACCAAATTGTTGCACACAGAACGCAACATAACATTCAAACCAGTTTAATATTTCCCGGTTTGTCCATCCCCCCTTTAATTCTAATGAATGGGGCAGGTCCCAGTGATATAATGTTACCCAGGGCTGAATCCCTTTCAGCAGACACGCATTGATCAGTCTGTTATAATAATCAACACCTGCGGGGTTGATCTTCCCGGTGCCGTCGGGAAAAATGCGGCTCCAGGCAATGGAAAATCTGTAATTGGGAATATGCATCTGGCTCATCAGGTGAACATCTTCCCGATATCGATTGTAAAAATCGCAGGCATTATTACCGTGTTGATTGCCATAAATCTTTTTCCTGCGCTGCGTGAAACTATCCCAGATAGACGGACCCTTCCCGTCAGCATCATGCGCACCTTCAATCTGGTACGCCGCGGTTGATACTCCCCAATGAAAATTTTCGCCGAACGATTCCCTGTTCAATTGCATTTTAGTCTGCCGATTGTTTTAGAATGCGTTCCAGACTTTTTGCCTTCAGAGCTTTCACTGAATGAATTCCGGTATCCGGTGAACCATCCGGTCTGTTTTCGGACATTATATTTTCCCGGATGACCATGTCAATAATCTTTTCCGTTATATCCGGATACAGGACTGGTATGGCCTGCGGATTTTGAATCCAGGATTTTAATTTTTCCAGGTGTTTATTTTTTAATGATTTTAATACCGGAACACCCATGAGCTCGAGCGCAGCTGCATTACATTGTTGTTCATATTGACCCTTCATCGGAATAACCAACAGCTTTTTTTTAAGATAGAGTGCCTCTGCCGGTGTTTCAAATCCGGCACCACATAGAATTCCGGTACAACTGATCAGGCTTTCAATAAACAGGTTATTCTCAATCGGACGAACAAATACATTTTTTTCGCGGTAGGTCTTCTTGCTGTGTTTACTGAATACCTGCCATTTAACTCCACTGAGTTCCGATAACACGGCTATAATTCTTTTATCTGAATAGGCCGGCAGATAAACGGTGTAATGCGGCTGTATTTCTGCCTGCGGAATTCTGATTTCGCTTCGGATAACAGGGGTGAAAATTTCCTTGCTATAGTTTGCAAAATGAAATCCGTATGAAACAGAAACAGGAGCATAATGGTGTAAAATGGCCCTTCCCAGCAGATCCTTTTTTTTCGGCCTCGGAGCTTTTTTATGAATAACAGCGGCCTGATGACTCAGTCCGACACAATGTTTTTGTTTTCGTTTGCATGCCCAGGCGCTGACCGGCTCGAAGTCACTCAGGACCAGGTCGTAATTTTCTATGGGGAGGCTTTTTATTTCTGCGTATAATCTTTTCAGATTGCTTTTTCTGTAAGTGGCCATTACGTCAACACCGCCCTTTTTTCCAAAAATAAAACAAAGACCTTTGAAACGAAATTTTACGGGATAGGGCAAGTCAACATCAGCCTGTGTTCCACTGATCAGCAGATCGAGTTCACCTTTTCGTTGCAGTATGGGGATGATTTCGCGGGCCCTGCTGAGATGACCATTTCCAGTGCCTTGTATGGCGTACAATATTTTCATCCGGAATGGCGGTTTATAACATCCATCAATGGATTTTATAATAGCGAAACGCCGGATAAAAAACGGTCAGCCGGTTGAGGAATATCCGGATTCCGATTTTAGTGAAGAAATAACTCAGCTGCTTCATGGGTGATGATTTTTACAACGTTCTCATTGTAAAATAACAACACGCATATGAATTCAATATGAAGTCAATGTTAGGGAATTATGAAATTAGGGCCATTATGGTTTAAGTCTGAGCACAAAACCACCGAAAGTGGTTGCCCATCCCGTGTTCATATCCAGGAAGTGCATTCCGGAAAAATCATCCTGGCCTAACTTGCAGCTGACCGTCCAGTTATTTCCCCCGTCGGTCGTCTTGTAAATGGTATTGGCTGCGATACAATATCCGTTATTCTTATCAAGGAAATGAGGAACCATAAAAGTCGTTTCCCGGTTTAATACATTTGACCAGGACTTGCCGCCATCCGAGGTTTTGAAAAGTCCCTTCGGTGCGCCGAAATAACCGTTGAGGCTATCTAAAAACTGCATTTTGTAAAAGCTTGATAAACTGGTGTCTGTTATATTCGATGTAAGCAATTGCCAGTTATTCCCCCCGTCCGATGTTTTATTGAAATGGGCATTTACCAGTGCGAAGCCATTTGAAGTGTCCAGAAAATCAAAAATAAAATTCGGCCCCTTACCCGCACCGTCATATACCAGATTCCATGTCGTTCCTGTATCTCTGGTTTTGTATATACCCTTATTGTAATCGTTATAATATCCGGTAGAAGAAGTCAGGAATTGAAAAGTAAATGCCTGACCGGTTGCAATAGGTTTTAAGGACCATGTTTTGCCACCATCGACAGTAATACCCAATTGAGTAGTACCCTGAACAAAGCCGTGCAGATTATCCAGGAACTGAATATTGAAAACCTTAAAATTGCCGGTGTTTGGTACGACTGTCCAGGAATTGCCACTATCTGTTGAGGTAAAAATGGAAGTGGCGCCGGCTACGAAGCCAGTCTTATTGTCTGTAAACCAGACATCATCCAATTCAAATCCCGCATTGGTCACTTTCACCCAGTTATTTAATGTATCTGCTTCAGCTGTGGGCGGCGGATTGGAAGATGAATTATTTTTACTACAGGATAAGTATAAACAGACGCTCAAAGAAATAAACAGAATTCTTCTCATATTCTAAAGTGCAGTTTTTAATTGAAAGCGGCAAAATACAATATTTGCATTTCATACGGAAGGCAGAATGATTGCATGGGGGGCCATTAACCAGATATTAATAAAGCTTTAGCATTTAAACCGGCAGGGGTGCCAGGATCCGCTGAGTGGGGGATGATTTCGAGGAAAAATGATATTTTTATCGGTTAACAGCAAAAAAAACTGATCAGGATCTCCCAAATGCAGGATTTTCTCTGTTTAATGACATCCAATCATAAAGTTTTCAGACATGTTTTCACTCAGTCCCGAATACAAAAGATATTTGATTTTTATATTCTTCCTGGCAGCTCATTTTTCTTTATCTGCCCAGCGCATGATAGAAATAAAATATCAGCAGGATCCAAAGGGGGCTTATGTATTTTCCTGCGTTAACTACGCTTTCTGTAATTATATTCTCGACCTTGGATTTACAAGTTTCACCAATGTAAAATGCGATCAGCCCCTGCCTTTTCATGCTGAAGTTAAACCGGGATATAACCGGCTTTTCAGCATTTCGGTTATTGATCCGCAGGCAGCCGTTCAGTTTAATTATAAGAGTGCCTTTCAAAAAGGGTGCATACGCCCGAATGTGAATTCAAACATTATTTACCTGCTGCCCATCTCACCGGGTACACAGGCACAGGTGTATGAAATGTCGCCGCTAAAATCTTCTGACTCCGGTTCATGGTATGTCCTACGGCTGAAAATGAAACCGGGGGATACCATTTATGCAGCCAGAAAAGGAATCGTGAATGATGTCCAGGATCAAAATGCCGCCAATGATGCAGGCCAGGCTAGTATCGGAACAGAAAATTTTATCGAAATCACGCAACCCGATTGTTCATTTGCCAAGTATGAGATATTGAAAAAAAACAGCGCATTGGTGAAACCCGGTCAATTAATAAAAACAGGACAGCCCATTGGACTGGTCGGCGGAGATGCGTACGGCCGGGGATCTGACCTCCGTTTCAGTGTTTATTATTATCAGGAAGAGAATGCTGTGCTAAATCAGATCGCCATCTCACATTATATTATTCCGCAGATCTGGACAAAAAATAATGGAAAGGGCAGGCTGAAGCATGGAGCGACATATATCAGCGAATTTCCCTCGTCCGTTCTGAACCAGGAATCACCCAAAAAAGCGCAAAGCTCAAAGCGCAAAGCTTAAAGCCGGACGAAGATCCGCCTCTGCTCTTTGTCTGCAATTATTGCAATTATAGATTGCTCAGCTGATAAGCAACAATTCGCCGGTCAAAAAAAGTTGGAACGTATACTATTTTTTTAACCGGATCATATCCAATATCCGCGGTATTCTTTTTCTGTTCATGCGTATCCAGCAGAAGTTCTGACTGGCCGTTGGCGTACACGTAAAAAATATAACCACCCCATGATGTGACCAGGAAATCGCCGTTGCCAATAGGTTCAATTCCGTCTATACCCTGTCCAACATCAGCGATCTGAACTATATTCTTTTTCGAATCAGCCTTCATAAATGCTGACCCTTTCGCAAAATACAGATCATCTTTTACTGCCTTCAAACCGTTTGCGCCTGTAATATTTTCCAGGTAAAGAACTGGTTTGTCATCTGTGATTTTCCAGATCCTGCCGGACTTCGAATCAGAAACATATACGATGCCACCTTCTGAAACCGTAATATCATTCAAACCGCTGGCACCTTCGATTGTAATTTTTTTGACCAGTTTTGCAGATGGAACATCCACGACCACTACATCGGAAATGTCGGCTGCATACAGTTTGTTCCGGTATATGCCAAGGCCTTTGGGAGCATTTAATCCGGTGAACCATAAGGAATCGTAATTCGTTCCCATCGTGGTCATTCGACCTATTCCGCCCTTCCCATCCGCTCCCCATGGCTCGCCATCAATCAGAGAGACGTATAATTTATTGTCTTTTAAATCCGGCAAAACCGATTCCGGCGTTGCCACCACAGCATCGGTGGACCATAATTGCACCAGTTTATGCTTTTGCGCATAAGAGAACTGGCAGGCTGCAAGCAAAAGAAATGATAGTAAATTTTTCATAACCTGGTTTTTTATGTGGGTAATAAAATTATTATACTTTGTCAATACGGGGAATTTTATTTGACCTGAAAAGAACTTTTCGTAAATTCAAGAAATTGCCTGCCATGTCAAATGCGAAAACTTTTACCCAGTCCGAAATTGCGCCTCTGAACAGCCTCGATGAGTGGGAGGAAGACGTATTGAAAAGATATCCGGAACAGGAGGCTCCTGCAAAGGCGAAAGAAGCGTTCAGGAATTACGAAACTCCCGTACGGGATACGGTTCGTGAATTCTATAAACTGAATCACACCTACCAGACATATGATTTTGTACAAGGCAAGCGGAAGGAATTTTTATCTTTCGGCAAAAGAGAGATGCCGGTCTGGGATGCCTTTCAGTTTTTGAACCAGCTCGTGGATGATTCAGATCCCGATACTGATCTGGATCAGTTTCAGCATTTATTGCAAACTGCCGAAGCCATCCGGGCAGACGGACATCCCGATTGGATGGTGATTGTGGGGCTGATGCATGACATGGGTAAAGTGTTATGTCTGTTTGGTGAACCCCAATGGGCCGTAGTGGGCGATACATTCCCGGTCGGATGTGCACACTCTGAAAAAGTGGTTTATCCTGAATTTTTTTCATTGAATCCGGATTCCGGCCATTCGGTATATAATGAGGAACTGGGCATTTATAAAGCTCATTGCGGACTTCGGAATGTGACCATGTCCTGGGGTCATGATGAATATGTGTATCAGATGATGAAAAATTCATTGCCGGAACCCGCACTGTATATGCTTCGTTACCATTCTTTTTATGCCTGGCACAGAGAAGGAGCTTATGACTATTTGCTGGATGACCATGATCATGACATGCTCAAATGGGTAAAGCTTTTCAACCCTTACGATCTGTATTCAAAAAACCCGGAACCACCAGACTGGACCCGGCTCAAACCCTACTATGAGGGTCTGGTTAATAAATATCTTCCAGCAACCTTAAAATTCTAATCTGCTCACCGAACAGAAACCGGAGTATCACACCCGTGCATAAACTACAGCGAGCGGACTATCTTGTATTTTTTGTCTATTTCATAGTCGTATTTGCCTATGGCTATTATATATACCGTAGAAAGAAATCAGCAAATACCGATTCGAAAGATTTTTTTCTTGCTGAAGGATCGCTGACCTGGTGGGCCATCGGTGCATCTTTAATTGCCTCAAATATTTCCGCCGAACATTTTATCGGGATGTCGGGTTCGGGCTATGCGTTGGGCCTTGCCATTTCAACTTATGAATGGATGGCGGCTGCCACGCTGATCATTGTGGCCGTGTTTATTTTGCCCATCTATTTGCGGAATAAGATTTTCACCATGCCGCAATTCCTGGCGACCCGTTATAATCAGCAGGTTAGTACACTGATGGCTATTTTTTGGTTACTGGTTTATGTGTTTGTCAATCTGACTTCCATTATTTATCTCGGTGCACTGGCCATCACTTCCATATCGGATATTTCATTTGGATGGAGTGTCGCGGGACTTTCTGTTTTTTCGATCATTGTTACACTGGGAGGAATGAAAGTAATCGGGTACACGGATGTAATCCAGGTATTGGTTTTACTCATTGGAGGTCTTGTTACAACATATCTCGCGCTCACATTACTCTCACAACATTTTGGATATGGCACTGATTTGCTGAAAGGCATATCCATCCTTCGAAAGGAAGCGCCGGATCATTTTCATATGATATTTCATAAGGGAGATCCATATTATCAGGACCTTCCCGGTCTGTCAGTTATTATCGGCGGCATGTGGATTAATAATCTGGCTTATTGGGGCTGCAATCAGTACATTATCCAAAGAGCATTGGGTGCAAATCTGAAAACAGCCAGAAGTGGGTTGCTATTCGCAGCATTTCTGAAACTTCTTGTTCCGGTTATTGTAGTTCTTCCGGGTATAACGATGTTTGTTCTGCATAAGAACGGCATGTTCCAACAGGAAATGATGCCTGATGGGATCGTTAAACCGGATCACGCATATCCGACTCTGATGAATCTGCTTCCGCCCGGGCTGAAAGGTGTTGCGTTCGCAGCATTGACGGCTGCGGTCGTCGCTTCGCTGGCCGGCAAGGCAAATAGTATTTCAACCATATTCTCACTGGATATTTATAAAAAGTTTTTCAACAAAAACGCCTCTGAAAAGCAATTGGTGGGTATTGGCAAATGGGTTGTAATAGTAGCGATGGGTATTGCCGCTCTCATTGCACCGGCGTTAAAAAACCTGGATCAGGCTTATCAGTTCATCCAGGAATATGTGGGGTTTATTTCACCCGGGGTGCTGGCGATTTTTTTGATGGGTTTTTTTTGGAAACGTACTACCGCTGCAGCCGCACTAACGGGCAGCCTTCTCACCATTCCGATATCTACGGTGCTAAAATTTCTTCCGCTCTGGACACATGGTGCTTTCCCGGATTATCCTTTCCTGGATCGAATGACAATAACCTTTGTTATCATCGTGCTGATTATGATTTGCATCAGTCTGTCCAGACCGGCGACGAATCAGGAATCCAATACCATTGTTATTGATAAAAAAGATTTCAGGGTTTCGCCGGCATTTATATTGGGGTCAGTAATTATTATGGGTATTCTGACGGGATTGTATACAGCGTTTTGGTAATTGTCAATTGTTAATTGTCAATGGTCAATTTGAGTTAACAATTAACAATTAACAATTGACAATTACTAGTAGTATCGCCCAATATATTTATTCTCAACAATCGCTTTCTTCAATTCTGCCGGATCTATGATGCCCTCTTTTGCAAAAACTATTTTACCCCCGGGCTCAACAAGCATTGTGTAAGGCAAAGCGCCCTGCCATTTCGGATCGATGGCTTCGATGAGTTTGTATTTACTCTCGCCGGAAAAAATATAATTTTTACCGGAAGCCTGTTGCTTTTGCAGAAATTGAAGAGCTTTATTTTCCTTGGCCATTTCGTCAGCACTGATGCTGATGAATTCAAAATCTCTTTTGCGATACATCCGGTTCATCGTAATAAATTCGGGGAATTCGGTAACACAGGGGCCGCACCAGGTGGCCCACACATTAATCAGCCGTAATTTGTCTGAATGGTTTTGAACCAGGTCTTTTATTCCCTGTTCACTGATCGAATCGATTGTTACGGGTTCCTTGGCCCAATTAGCCTTCGCCTTGTCTATCCAGTTACTTTTTTCAGCCCACTTTATGCTGCAACCGAATACTTTTGTAGTTGGAACAGATACCGGTTTGCCAGCCAGCAATTCATCTATGGCCAAACGGGCATCCATGACAGTGGGCGTTTTGGTGGGTTTTTCCATATCATCGATGCGGCCACTATAACGCAGGATCCTGTTTTTATCAAAAATAAACACATGAGGTGTCGCGATCGGTCCGTAAGCGAGGGACACTTTTTCGTTTTCGCCGTCGAACAAATAGGGAAAATTGAAGTTTTTTTCTTTCGCACGCAATTTCATTTCTTCGAAAGAATCACCCATATCCGTGTATCCCAGCTCATCCAGATTGATCGAAGTGGGATCATTGGGCATGATGGCAATGACGGCCACATTTTTTGGGGAATAATCTTTTGTAAGCTGTATGATACGATCCTCATAGGCCTGCGCTGTCGGGCAGTGGTTACAGGTGAATACAATGACCAGTACATCCGCTTTGCTGAATGATGCCAGGGTATAGGTTTTTCCATCTGTGCCTGGCAGCGAAAAAGGAGGTGCTGGCGATCCGATCGATAGTGTGGGATGTTCACCGGCGACCCGGGAAGTTTTATGGATATTTCCCATTTCATTTCCCAAAGCGGACACCAGGATCATGCTAAAAAAGAACATCAGGCAGACTTTCATTCAATGTGATTTACAGATTTTCAAATGGCGAACCATGTAAAAGGTAATTATTTTTCAAAAATGATGGATAGGGTCTGGGAAGTTTATATTGGTTGTAGTAGGAATGAAGTAGTAGTGAGACCCGGATATGGTCGGAATCCGGGGGTGAAGTAGTACTGATGTAGCTTAAAAAATTGAATTTGTTTTAAAGAACCTACATTTATAAATCGAAAACCGATTGCTCAGCTAAAACTTATATTATGACATCCAGAAGAGTTTTTATCAAGTCTGCATCCGCTTTATCAGCTGCCGTTTTTGTAAAAGGTCCGCTCACTGCATTCGCCAGTACGCCGGTAATCGGACTTCAATTGTACACGGTTCGTGATGCCATGGGCACAGATCCCCTGGGTACCCTGCAAAAAGTAGCACAGATAGGATACAATTCAGTAGAAAATGCGACGTATACGGGAACGGAGAAATTTTATGGAATGGATGCGGCCACGTATAAAAAAGTGCTGACCGAAAATGGCCTCGTGGCGAATAGCGGTCATTATCGACTGGGCGAAGAACAGGAAAAAGGAGCCGACGTAAACGGTACGATTCTTCATGACTGGCAGCGGGCGGTGGATGATGCATCAGCGGTCGGGCTCAAGTATATGGTTTGTGCTTATTTGTCAACTTATGAACGCGGTGACCTGGATCATTACAAAAAATTGGCGGATATTTTTAATAAGGCCGGTGAGACATGTAAGAAATCCGGGATACAATTCTGTTATCATAACCACGATTTCGAATTTCAGGTACAAAATGGGGTATTTCCATATGATATCCTTCTCGAAAAAACAGATAAGAACAATGTAAAAATGGAAGTGGATCTGTACTGGATAAAAAAAGCAGGACAGGATCCGCTGGCATTATTCCAGAAACATCCGGGTCGTTTTCCGCTGTGGCATGTAAAAGATATGTCCAAGGAAGCTGATCAGAGCTTTGCCGCGGTCGGTACCGGCCTCATAGACTTTAAGACGATTTTCCAGCACAAGGATCAGGCAGGCATGAAGTTTTTCTTTGTTGAACAGGATAAATGTCCGGGTTCACCCTTCGACAGTATTGCACAGAGCTATAAATTTATCAAAACAAACCTGGTTTAATTTGCTTGACGGCACGCCCTCCGAAGCTTCAGCGTAGGAGGGTTGACGGTTGACGGTTGGCTTTGGCGACATTGCCCGCCAAACCTTCAGGGTAAGTGGGTAGGAAATTACTTTGCGCCTAAGCCTTCGCCTTACGCTTTGCGCTTTACGCTTTCAGCTTAAAGTCCGGTGT
This sequence comes from uncultured Bacteroidota bacterium, assembly GCA_963759335.1. Taxonomy (GTDB): domain Bacteria; phylum Bacteroidota; class Bacteroidia; order Chitinophagales; family Chitinophagaceae; genus Puia. The sequence continues at coordinate 821,869 of CAVWYU010000005.1, read as the reverse complement.
AGAAAAATTCAACAGAAAATCAAACAGGTTGGTTTCCGTATTGATCTTCAGTTTTTTCCTCAGCCGGTATCTTCCTATTTCAACTCCTCTCACGGAAATGCTTTCCAGCTGGGCAATTTCCTTGCTGGATAGATTCATCCTTAAATAGGCGCACAGTTTGAGTTCATGCGGACTGAGCGTTGGGTAGCGTGTTTTGATATTGCTTAAAAAATCGCTGTGAACGTGGTCAAAATGCTGCGCGAATTGTTCCCAGTCCTTGTCCATTTTATTTTCTTCGCTCAGAATACGCATGATTTTTTTAAACTCATCCGGCGCTGCATGGCCATTCGCATTTTTTTTGATCCGGCTCATCTCTTCCTTGATGTTCCCGAGCAGTTCACCCTTTTGTACGAGGTGCATGGCAGTTGAAGCCAGCTCTGTATTTTTGAAAGCGATGTCAGCTTCCAGTTTTTCATTCCTGAGTTTTACAATTTCCTTTTCTGATTTTTCCAGCTCCAGTTCGTGCAGATAAGTCAGCCTTTTTTGTTCTTCCTCATGTTTCTGCTGCTGTTCCAGGAACAATTGTTTTTGCGACCGGTAGATCACGTAGATAATGCCCAAGATCAGCAGTAAATATGTCACATAGGCCCAGTTTGTCTGATACCACGGGGGCATCACAGTAAACTTATAAATCTTTATAGCAGATTCATTGCCCAGGTTATTTTTTGCCTTTACCTGAAATTGATATTTACCAGGAGGAAGGTTCGTGTATTCTTTTTCTGATTTCTTCGACCATTCCGACCAGTAAGTGTCAAAGCCACTTAACATGTAACTGTACTGTACATTCGACTGCTGGGCGTATACGGGAGCCGAGTATTCGAAATGAAGTGAGTTCATATTACTGCTTACGCTGGGTGCCGCGTCGTCCGGTTGAATCAGCGGTTGGTTTATCTGTTTAAAATATCCGCCGAAAAGCAGGCTGTCGGTATTTCCAAACGCTTTCACCGAACGTATCATAACATCTAACCCGTACCTGTTCTTTTTATATGCTTCATAATTAATGTGATAAAATCCTTTTTCTGACCCTACCAGGATATTGGAATTGTTATAGGGATAAACGTTTTCCCAACCGCTTACCATCTTGTCATTTAATTCCGGGAAGTAAATTATTTTAGGACTTTTCCAGGAGAAATCGATTACGCCTAAATTTCTGTCTTCCACAAACCAGATATTTCCTGAAGCGTCTTCTTTCAGGTATCGGATATTTCTATCTCCGAAAAAGGACGTGAAATAAGGAGATTTTTCGAAACGGTCTGTTTTGGGGTCATATTCATAAATCCCTTTTTCCGTCGCTACCACGATCCGGTTCAGTACTTTAAATAATTGATTTTTTACCGCTGAGGGCAACCCCTGTTGATCAGTATATAATTTAACCACAGCAGGCTGACCGGGAAGTAAATCGATTTTATAAATGCCGCGATAAGGATGGCCCACCCAGATGGTGTTGTTGTTGTCGATTGATACAAACTGTGAATATTCTTTAAATCCGGGAATATTGCCTTTTGAGACGAACTGATTATTCTGCCACTCCATTAATTCAAGGCCCGATTCATTTCCAGTTAACAAAAGCCTGGAGGGAAGTACATTATAAAATGGCAGGAAAGCATAGGTCGCCGTCTTCGGATCCAGAGGTACCGGTGTACCCGAACGCAATGCATAGGCACCGTCATGGTGGCCAAACAATAATTCTCCATTAATATTGGCAAGGCACCAGGAAGATCCCTTGGTATAGGTAAGCGGAACGAAATCACCGTCAACAAAGCTAAGATCCTCCTTGCCATTCAGGGGAACCTTATAAAATCCATTGGAAGTTCCCACATACAGTGCATCCTGATAAACCAGGGATGTGTATCCCTTGCCCTCGTTTAACTTTTCCGGATATATGTGCTTAATGGCATTATTATAAGCTATAAAGTCTATTCCATCGTCCAGACCCAGCCATAGATTGTTGTCTTTGTCCAGGAACAACATGAGAATATTATTTAGTTGTAATCCTTCTTTTCGCGAAAGATTCTGGATCACCTCTCCTTTTTTATTGATTACATAACACCCGTTCAGGTTGGTTCCAACCGCTATCCAGTCACGCGTTACGGGGATGGCCGTAAGTATTCGCTGGTTTTGTAACGGGTTAAATCCTGCAAATCGGAATGGAGTAAGTTTGTCTTTATACAAAACATAAAAGCCTGAAGTAATGGTAGTTATGAAACTACTATCATTTCCAACGGAGAATAGGGATGAGACGATGAAGTCGGGAGGTAAATGAGTATTTTCCAGATAACTGGTCCAGAGCCCGTTATTAAATTTCATCAGTCCGTTTTTCAGGTCCTGCGCAATCAGCGTATTGTTTCCAACCCCAAGAAAAGCCCACTCGCTGGGAGCAGGATATGCTGTAATGGAATAACCATTATATTGGAATATTTTCTCCTTTGAACGAAAGAAAATATCATTCCCCACTACTACAATATTCCAGACGTTTGAGAAGGAAAAATCCTTTTTAGCCAATAGCGGTTTAAGGGACGTGAAAAACAATTTTCCCTGATGGTCGGGAGCGAAATATCCGAAATCGTCCTGGCCGCCGGCATAAATCCGGTTATCCTTGCCCATAGCAATGGCACGGACAATCGATTTATTCGGAAGCGAGTATAATTTCCAGAGGGAGCCGTCAAAACTGAGCAGTCCTTCCAGATTGGCAAAATACATGACGCCATTTTTATCTTCAGCTATACTCCTGTTTTCCGTGCCGGCACCATATGCGTTGTTGTGATAATTGATGATGTCGGGAATTCCAATGGGATTCTGGGCCCGTACAATGGATGTACCTAAAACAAGAAGTATAATGACCGTCCGTTTCATTTGCAAAAACAATCTGGAATCAAATGTAAGTCGAAAGACGATTAAAAATGCCTGTTCGGACGCAGCTCAACATGTTGTAGCCAATCCCCTGTTTAAAAAATTAATATGATGTAGTGATGATGTGGTGATTTATGAGGTGTTTCGTTTAATTATTGAGCTGAAGTAGTATTGAAGTAGATTGAAATCACAACTTCTATTTAATCGAATATAAATTCACGCTGCCATAAACTTTTCACATTTCAAACTCCCGTATGAAGCAATTGCTTGCCTTTCTTCTCTTACTGTTTTGTATAGCTGCAAATGGTCAACAAAACCCGGTAGGTATTTTTGAAGGACACACCGACATTGGTACCAATGTAAAACCAGGGTCTGCGACCTATATTCCTGAAACCGGACAGTATGTTATTTCCGGAGCCGGTTACAATGTATGGGCTGATCATGATGAGTTTCAGTTCGTATGGAAAAAAATGAAAGGTGATTTTATCATTTCCACCAGGGCTGAATTCCTGGGAAGCTGGGTAAGTTACCATAGAAAAGTAGGGGTGATGATACGTAAAACCCTGGAAGGCAATTCGGCACACGTAAATACGGTGGAACACGGGGACGGTCTCACCTCCCTTCAGTTTCGCAGAACGGCAGGCGCTCAAACAGAGGAAATAAAAGCCAAACTGACAAAGGCTAACGTCATCGAATTGGAAAGGCACGGAAACCAATATATAATGCGTGCGGCGATCTATGGAGAACCATTCGTAATGGACACGGTAAATAATATTGATCTGGGTGATGAAGTATACGTCGGATTATTTGTCGGGTCACACAATTCCGATGTGTCAGAAACCGGTGTATTTAGTAATGTAAGACTAACAGTGCCTTTTAAGGGTGTAGCGGATAATGAAACCCAGATGAAGCTGGGCAGCCGTCTGGAGCTGCTGGAAATAGCTACCGGGAAAAGAGATCTTTTATATTCTGTTCCCTATTCCATCCAGGCACCGAACTGGACACGGGATGGGAAATACCTGATTTTTAATGATGACAAAGGATTGATAAACCGATTTGACCTGGCTTCCCGGGCTGTGTCTGTCGTCAATACGGGCGCTGTTAAAAACAATAACAACGATCACGTGATTTCTTTCGACGGGAACCGGCTGGGGTTGAGTAGTAGTGTCAATGCACTGGGTGGTTCTATCATTTATACCGTTCCTCTCACAGGAGGTGAACCCAAACAAATTACTCCCAAAGGGCCATCATACCTGCATGGCTGGTCGCCGGATGGCAATTTTCTGGTTTTTTGCGGCGAACGAAATGGCGAATACGATGTATACAGAGTTCCTTCCACAGGGGGAACTGAAGTCAGACTGACTGAAACCAAGGGGCTGGATGACGGCCCGGAATATACCCCGGACGGTAAGTATATTTATTTTAACTCTGTCCGGTCCGGCACCATGCAAATATGGCGGATGAAACCGGATGGTACCAATCCTGAGCAGGTAACCAACGACGAATTCAATAACTGGTTTGCCCATATTTCTCCCGACGGGAAATGGATCGTTTTTATTTCTTTTCTCAAAGATGAGGTACAACCTGGTATTCACCCTCCCTATAAACATGTGTATATCCGCCTGATGCCTTTTGCCGGTGGAGTGCCGAAAGTAATCGCCTACGTATACGGAGGGCAGGGGACCATTAACACGCCTTCCTGGTCTCCCGACAGCAAACGGGTGGCATTTGTGAGCAATTCTGATATGACTGGAGATCCGAAATAAAAATTTTCACTTTTAAAACGCTATATGAAATCAAGACGTTCCTTTCTAAAAGAAACAGCATTTGCCGGCGCCGGTGCTTTGATTCTGCCGGGATTTATGAAAATGCCGGAAAAGGCCCCCAAACTCAAAAAGGTGGGTGTGCAACTTTATTCTGTGAGAAAAGAAATGATGGCCGATGCCATCGGCACACTCAAAAAGCTTGGACAAATCGGTTATCAGGAAATTGAATCGGCCCAAAGTGAAAAGGGAAATTATTATGGACTTGAACCGAAAGAAATAAAAAAGATACTGAAAGACCAGGGTATGACTCTTCGGAGTGGTCACACCCATATTGATGCTAACTGGCAGAAATCCATAGATGAAGCGGCAGAGGCAGGACAGGAATATATTATTTGTTCTGTCCTGCCTTCACCTGGTCAAACGGTTGCAAATTATCAGAAAAGCGCCGATATGTTTAACCAGGCCGGAGAACAATGTAAAAAAAGTGGAATTATGTTCGGCTATCACAATCATGCATCGGAATTTGATACGGGCGAGGGGAAAGCTCTGTATGATGTATTGCTGGATAATACGAAACCGGAACTTGTGCATATGGAAATGGATCTGGGTTGGGTAATTGCCGCTGGAAAAGATCCGCTGGCATATTTTGCAAAGTATCCGGGCCGTTTTCCTCTGTGGCATTTAAAAGATATGAGTCTGACAGAAAAGAAGAGTGTCGAATTTGGGAAAGGCGGCGTCGACATCATTGCATTAATGAAACAGGCAAAGCAGGCTGGTATGAAGTATTATTTTATTGAACAGGAAGAATACGCAGTTACTGCTTTTGACAGTCTGGACTACGATTATAACTGGCTTTCTGATCATTGGAAGGCCTGATCATCAGATAAATTTTAATACTTCATCAACAAATTGACTGGTTTTTTATAATTGCCCCCTTTTTAGGGGGCATTTTATTTTCACCATACATTTCAGAATGCTTTACGCTTTGCGCTTTACGCGGTACGCTTTCAGATGATGTATTAATGAAGTATCATTTCAGGCCGAAAATCAGGATTTTGAGAAATTGATGTGGTATTGATGTAGTGAAATATATTGTTAAAGAATGATAGCAGAATAGATTTGGTGAAATGATTCTGCTTATGAAATTGAAACGCTTACTAATTCTATCGGTACTACTTGGTTTTATTTGCATTCCATCGTTCTCTCAGAATTCTCCCGTTGGCATTTTTGACAATCACCAGGATATCGGGTACGTGAAACACGCCGGCTCCTGTACATACGATGAAGCAACGCAGAGTTATATCATTAAAGGGTCCGGAGCGAACATCTGGTTTAATGAGGATCAGTTCCATTTCGCTTATAAAAAAATTTCGGGTGATTTTATCCTGACAGCCGACTTTGATTTTTATGGTGACACGGTTGGAGCCGTTGGTCATCGAAAATTAGGCTGGATGGTAAGAGAGTCGGTTGCTCCGGATGCTATGAGTATGAATGGTTGCAAGCATATCGACGGGCTGATTGCCTTGCAATGGCGCGCAATGAAAGGCGCTTTTATGCAGGATCCGGAGGGTGAGATCTTTGCTGCAAAAAGAGGGTTAAAAACCATGCAACTTGAGCGCAGAGGGAAAAACCTGATCATGCGAATGGCCAATGCCGGTGAACCGCTGCAGGAAGTCGGTGAGCATGAGTTGAATTTGAAAGATACCGTGCTGGCTGGTATATACATGCTTGCACACGATTCGAACACATTGGCTGCGGGCCGCGTATGGAATGTTCGAATCGATCGTCCGGTTGAAAATCCCTATTATCCAAATCCACTGATGGTCAAACCTCCACCGACAGCAGTCATGGGTTGCCGTCTGGAAATTATTGATCTGGCAGATTTAAACAGGAAAGTGATTTATGAATCAAAGGGAAAATTTGAGGCCCCCAACTGGATGCCGGACGGGAAAAAATTATTATACAACGATCATGGTTCCTTATATGCTATTCCCATTGAAGGAGGAACTCCGGAAAAATTAAATACGGGTACAGCTGCGAGACTGAATAACGATCATGGAATATCATTCGATGGAAAATTACTGGCCATCAGCAATTCCAGAGAAGGTATGCCGGGTGGAGGATCATCTGTTTATGTTCTGCCATTAACAGGCGGAGAACCCAAATTGCTGACAGAACAGACTCCTTCTTACTGGCATGGGTGGAATCCGAATAATAAAGAAGTCGCTTTTGTAGCACAACGTGGAAGCAAAATTTATAATCTCTACAAGCAGGATATAAACAGTGGTAAGGAAATCCAGCTCACATTCAATACAAAGGGACATGTGGATGGCCCTGAATACTCTCCGGATGGGAAATGGATTTATTACAATGCGAATCCGACCGGCACCATGCAGATCTGGCGCATGAAACCGGATGGTTCCGGCAAAGAACAAATCACTTTCGATGAATATCACAGCTGGTTTCCACATATTTCACCAGACGGAAAATGGATCGTGTTTATTTCATTCCCGACAGACATTGATCCCAATTCCCATCCATCTTATCAGAACGTGATGCTGAGGCTAATGCCCGCTGCCGGTGGTGCACCCCGTGTGATAGCTTATTTATTTGGCGGACAGGGAACATTGAACGCGCCATCCTGGTCGCCTGACAGTAAACGACTTGCATTTGTGAGCAACTCAGATAAACCATAATAATTAGAAAGAAAAAATGAAATGGTGAAAACGAAATTTTTTTTATATCAGACTTGTAATTCGTTCAGCAGTTAGTGGTTTATGGTTAAGCAATGAGAACAGGCCCTTCCTGTTCACCGGAAGGGCCATTCTTTATTTTTTGATTAGAAAATCAAACGAACTGAAATCCAATTTCCCATGCAGACAGCCTCAATTTAATGTTGTTGCTTTCTTTTAACGGACCGGTGTGAACCAACTGACAATTGCTAAAGAAAAAATCTTTTTTATAACAAAAACAATGATTGCTTATGCCAAAGAAAAAAACCGGGCTTCACAAAATGTGTTGCATGCTAATGGGATTTCTCCTGCTTTCATGCGTTGCATTTGCCCAACGAACAGTTACTGGAAAAGTGATTAATAAAACAGATCAGCAGCCCGTCAGGAATGCTACTGTTTCAGTTAAAGGAACGGTGATTGCTACCCAAACTGATTCCTCCGGAGATTTTAGTATTGTTGTTCCAAATAACAACAGCCAGCTCGAAGTTTCTTCAGTGGGATTCGAAAATGCGGTGATACCCACTGCGGGTAAAACCAGTATAGGCCAGATACAACTTGCTGTTACCGTCGGTAATCTGAATGAAGTTTTTGTGACGGGTTATACGTCACAGAAGAAAAAGGATATCACCGCGGCAGTATCTATTGTGAATGTCGCGGACATGAAGGCAACTCCATCCGGCAGTACCGAGGCCCTTTTGCAGGGGCAAGCCTCCGGGGTGACTGTTAATACATCCGGGGCTCCCGGAGCCGCGTCCGTGGTAAACATCAGGGGTATTACGTCATCGGGCAATTCAGCACCATTGGTGTTAATTGATGGTGTGCCCGGAAGTATGCACGATATCAATGCGGATGATATCCAGTCCCTCCAGGTATTGAAGGATGCAGGAGGAGCAGCAATTTATGGAGTGCGCGGATCAAATGGCATCATCGTCATCACAACAAAAAGAGGATTGGGTCCTGTTAAAATCTCCTATGATGGTTTTGTAGGTAGTCAGCAACCCTTAAGCAAGAGTTGGGATTTGGCTACGCCAACCCAGACAGGAGTTGCCAAATGGGCACAGGCATTTAACGATGGGCTCACGCCTTCCGATCCGCAATATGGCAATGGTCCTACACCGGTCGTTCCCTATTATATCACTCCAACGGGTGCTCCTCAAGGTGCTCCCAACACAAGTCTAGCCGACTACAACTTATACACTAATCATATTACGCTTGCCGCTCAAAACGGTAATAACTGGTTTGACGATATATTCAAACCAGCTATGATTATGGAACATAACCTTTCTGTAAGCGGTGGAACCGGCAAATCGTCCTATTTCATGTCTTTCAACTATCTGAATCAGCAGGGCACGTTGATTGAAACCAGTTTACAAAGGTATTCTGTCCGGGTAAATACAAATTTCAGTATGGCCGATGATCATATACATGTTGGTGAAAACGCATACGTACTTTACAAAACCAATCCCGGTTATCTGAATGCACCGGGGGTAAATAGTACGAATTCCATCAATACTGCTTATCAGCTTCCCAATATTGTTCCCGTATATGATATCGCCGGGAACTACGCGGGCGGAATTTCACAGGGACTTGGTAACGCATCCAATGCAGTAGCCATACAGGAACGCCAGGCAAATAATCAGAACAGGGATTACCAGGTCATAGGTAATGTATTCGCCGAAGCTGATTTTCTGAAGCACTTCACACTTCGTACCAGCGCGGGAGGAACTTTTGATAATTATTATTATAATGGTTTTGCTACGACGCCTTATGAAAATGCTGAAAATAATCATGCTGCTAACCTGTATACTGAAACCTACGGTCAGAGTTCCAGCCTGATCTGGACAAACACTTTAAATTACAGTAACAAGATTGATAAGCATAGTTTCAGTATTCTGGGTGGTACGGAATACATATATAATACAGGGCAGGGATCCAATGCAACGAGAGGTAATTATTATATTACAGACTCCAGTAACCTGACAGTGTCCCCCAATCTCTGGACATTGAATTTCGGTCAGGCATCTACGCAAACCAACAACTCGAGAATCCTTGGAAACAATGGTATCTACACACCTTACCAAACTGCGATCTTCTCGGTTTTTGGAAGGATAGATTATAATTACGACCAAAAGTATTATATCAGCGCTACGCTCCGTAGTGACAACTCTTCCGTGTTTGTGCCGGAACAACGAAACGGCATTTTCCCTTCCGTATCAGCAGGCTGGGCTATTTCACAGGAATCTTTTTTGAGAGATGTCAACTGGCTGAATGAATTTAAAATTCGTGGAAGCTGGGGAAAACTGGGATCGATCAACAACATCAATCCGACCAATGCGTATACGTTATTTGGTCAGCAGGTTAACCAGTCTTATTACGACATCAATGCGACCAGTAATTCTCCTGTGGCAGGTCTTTATACCAGTCAGTATGGAAACCCCAATACCACCTGGGAACAGGATATTATTACCGATGTTGGATTTGACGCAAGTTTCATAAATAACAAATTCGATGTCAGTTTTGACTGGTATAAAAAACTCGTCAGCGGATTGTTATTTGTGCCGGCTGTTCCGGGCACCAATGGTGGAGCTCTGGATCCATTTACAAACTCCGGTAATATTCAAAATACAGGTATTGATGTATCGCTTACCTACCATGGACGGGCCAGTAAAGATTTGAAATTTGACATCACCGGTACTTTTACTTCTTATAATAATAAAGTTGTAAGTCTTCCTGCGGGAACCTTATACATCAATCAGCCGGTGGGTGCGCAAACAATCACATCCAGAATACAGCCTGGACATCCGCTGGGATCATTCTTTGGTTATCAGGTAGTCGGTCTGTTTCAAAGCTATGATGACGTGGCCAAATCTCCCACACAACAGGATGCTGCTCCCGGACGATTTAAATATGCAGATGTAAACCATGACGGCAAGATCGATGGTAATGACAGAACTTTCTTTGGTAATCCGAATCCGTCATTTACTGCGGGCCTGAATATTTCTGTGACGTACAAAAACTTTGATTTCTATACATTCTTTTATGCACAGGTAGGTAATGATATCATTAATAATGTAAAGTCATCAACCGATTTCCCCCAGGGATTTGGTAATCAAATCAGCACAAATGTGGCACTCAATTCAGCCAGGCTGGTGGATGCGAATGGCCAGCCAACCAGCATCAAGGACCCAACGGCTCATGTAGTAAATCCCGGAACAAATGTGCCGATGCTTGAACAAAGTGCAAATTTCAGCAATTCGGGTGTGTTTAATTCCTACGCAATGGAAAGTGGTTCTTTTCTAAGGTGTAGAAACCTGACCATTGGCTACAGCATTGTTTCAAGTACATTAAAGCGTTTGCATTTTGATAAATTCAGAGTTTACTTACAAGCGCTGAATTTATTTACCGTTACCAATTATTCAGGATTGGATCCTGAACTGAATCCGGGAACCAATACCGTATTCGGAATTGATGGCGGGGTATACCCGAATAATCAAAAATCATACAACATAGGGGTAAATCTTACAATACATTAATTATTTCAAAATTAGATTGATATGAAAAAATTATTAAAATGGATATTGCCCGCTACTACGGTACTCACTTCGGTTATCATATATGCGTGCAACAAACAACTAAATCTGCAACCCCAGGGGTCATTGCTAGCCTCCAACGTCACTAACAACTCAGGCGTCCAGGGATTGCTGATCGGAGCGTATGTGCTTTTGTCCGGTGAAAATGTTCCCGGCCAGAATCTGGGAAATGGTAGCGGCGCTTCCAATTATGTATACGGAAATGAAGCAGCCGATGATGCTTATAAGGGTTCAACACCCTCAGATCAACCGGATGCGATACCTATTATGACATGGTCATTGGCCCAGGCCACGCAAACCAATTATCTTGATGAAAAATGGGTTGTGCTGTATACCGGTATTCAAAGGGCGAATGACGTAATACGCACCATGCGATTGTCAACAGCTTTAGCTCCTGCGGATACGGTTGAATATACCGCCGAAGCAAGATTTCTGCGTGGGTTCTATCATTTCGAAGGGAAAAAAATGTGGAACAATTTTCCTTATGTGGATGAGAATATTTCTTATGTCAATAATAACCTGAATGTTCCCAATTATTCAGGCGGTCAGTACATTGACATATGGCCAATGATTGTGGCCGATTTAAAATATGCCGCAGATAATTTACCAAATACACAACCCAATATCGGCAGGGTCAATAAATGGGCGGCCATGGCGTTCCTGGCAAAAGCGTATATGTATCAGCACGATTATACCAGTGCAAAACCACTACTGGATCAGATCATTGCCAGTGGTACTACTTCGAACGGTACCAAATATGCGCTGTCACCCATCTATCAGAACAATTTTAATCCGGCCACACAAAAGACCGGACCGGAATCTGTTTTTCAATGTCAGACTTCAGTAAATGACGGATCAGCTACAGCAACGAACGGTGGTAATGGGAATACAGGAGACGAGCTGAATTTTCCATATAATCATGGACCGGGCTGTTGTGGGTTTAACAATCCTTCCTGGAACCTTGTACAGGCTTATAAAACCGACGCAAACGGTCTTCCCTTTTTAGACGGAAGTTACAATAATGATCCCCTGGTCAGCTCCAGCACAAATCCCTGGACAGGTACCGTGGATCCACGTCTCGACTGGGCCGTGGGAAGGCCGGGCAAACCATATTTCGATTGGGGAACCATTGACACAACCTGGATTCGCGACCAGACAAATGACGGATTCTTCGTTCCGAAGAAGAACGCTTATGCTTTAAGCCAGCAGGGTAAATATTCATCTACAGAAACTGTTTTCTGGGGCGCTGCAGAAGTAGCTGCGAACAATGTAAATCTTTGCCGTTACGCGGATGTGTTATTATGGGATGCAGAATGCGAAGCCCAGATTGGAAGTCTGGATCAGGCTGAAACATACGTAAATATGGTGCGGGTGAGGGCGGCAAATCCTGTCGGCTACGTTTACCTCAACGCAACGTACGATGCGGATAACAGTACCTATTCACCTCAGACAACACCCGGCGACAATTATAAGGTGAGTCCATATCCTGCCGGAGCATTTAGTTCCATGGGAAAGCCGGCAGCACTGAATGCCATTTATTTTGAAAGAAGACTTGAACTGGCTATCGAAGGCCATCGATTCTTCGACCTGGCGAGATACGATAACGGAACCGGCACTATGGCCGCAACGTTAAATGCATATGTCGCTGTTGAAAAAAACAGGCATTCTTTCTACCTCGTTAACAATACAGCGGTATTTACAAAGGGGGTGAATGAATATTTTGCACTGCCACAGAATGAAATTGATGCAGAAAATTCAACAGGGACTATTTATCTCAAACAAAATCCCGGGTATCAATAAAAATATATGAATTCTTTTTTTAGCAGCTAGTGGTTTAGCAGGTAAGCAAGGAGAAAAGGCCCGTGAATAACGGGCCTTTCTTATTTAAACCGGATGATCAGTTGACATTTCTGTTTCTTTTTTTCCTGCGATTTCAATGCAGGTGCTGTTTGGATCAGTCGGAGAATTTCAGCATCATGAGTCTTCGAAATGGACTTTTCAATTCTGAGTGAAGATAATTTTCCATCCGGATGCAACAGAAATGAAATGATTTCCTCGCCTTTTAATAGTGAATCTACGGAATTGATTTTTTTATTGCTATCGATATAATTATAAAAAGTATCCCATCCGCTGATGGACGATGGCTTGTTATATTTCAACATAGTAACCCGGTTTAGGACTACCGATGACGGACGCATCTGAATCGTATTTGTTATGTTGCTGTCCGGTTTCAGTTCAGCCGAAACAGACTCATATCCGGTAGGCTGGACAAATATAAGAGCCGCCAGTCTTGGGTCCTTCATATACAGTTTAAAGAATCCGGCAGTGTCAGTAAAAACATGTCTGTTTGTTCCTTTAAGATTCACTTTTGTAAATGGAATGGGCATTCCCTTATCGTCTGTGACGACTCCCTTAATATAATTCCCCTCCGGACTGCCTGGAGGGTTGATATTAATTCCCGAATAACCTTCAGCCCTGTCTTTATTTTTCGCAGCTGCAGCAAGCGGCAGGGTAATATCTTTTTTTGCCAGAACTTCTGATTTTTCTGTTTCCTGCAGCGTATCGGTGAAAACACCTGATGCAACCGTTGCCGGAGATTTCGCGGTATTTTGGTCGAATGACGATTCATCCGCCTTTTGACTTAATGTTTTGTCTTTTTTACGCTCAGAAATTTTAGCCGTTTTCAAAGATTTAACAGAAGCAACCGCATGCTCGTCAGAAGCAACTGAATGTCCTTCCGGAGCAACTGTCCGCTTATCGGGTTTTATGCTGTCATTCCTGTTTACATTTTCCTTCGGAGGATTATTGAATACGGAAGCTGTTGAGTCAGGACGGACAGTTGTTTGCGAAATCTTCGGTTTTTTATTTAAAAGAGTTATTGTGAACACAGCCAGCCCGATAACTATGATAAAAGAAGCAGCCACCGGCCATTTTGACAACCTAATTAATATTCCCGTTTTCTGTTTTCTTCGACTGATTCTTTCTGACAATTTCGTTTTTAAATCAGCGACTCCTGATTCAAAGGAAACGGAATGTTTCCTGCTTTCCTCGAATCCTTCCATAGCATCGGCCAGGAACGGATCTTCCAGCGCTGCTTTCTCCAATGCCTGCATGGCCTGGTCGGATAATTCTCCGTCAAGATATTTACGGATATATTCCGCTGAATATTTATTATTTTTTTCTTCCTGCATTTGTGCGTTTTCCGGACTACCCGTCGGCTAATCCATTTTTGTCCATACAGATTTTAAGATTTCTTCTCGCATTCTGAACCAGGCTACGGACCTTATTCCATTCCGTTTGCGTGATACCTGCAATTTCCTTATAAGATTTTTCTTCCAGGTAAAACAATTGAACGGTATGTTTTTGATCAGGCGAAAGACCTTCGATACACTTTGACAACCGGTTCAGATTCAATTCTTTTTCAATTACATTTTCCAGATGAGGATTTTCGGCTAATTGCATAAACTCCGGCATCTGCGTAACGGGTATTTGTTTTTTTGAACGCAATGCCATCAGACAGTGGTTTTTAGCCACCGTATAGAGCCATCCTTTAAAATAGTTAACATCATGTTTGCGAAGCTTGCTGACAAGTTTCTCAAAAATACCCATAACGGCATCCTGCGCTTCTGCCGGTTCTTTCAGGTATTTCAGGCAAACCGCGTAAATCAGATCCATATATCGCTGATACAGTTCGCCTAAAACCCTGATATCGCCATCCTGCCGGTATTGGTTGACCAGCTCCTGATCCGTTGTTTCTGCCTTCACTATGTCTTTGAGAAATGACAATCCTTTGTATTTGTATGATGATGACCACTGAAAAATAATTAAAATATTTCGCGAAATGATATGTAATCCGAAAATCGGGTGCATCTGCAACTAAAACATATTACCATGCGATATTTATTATTTGGCCTTTTTGCTCTGGCAGTCATCGTGACGGCCTTCAGGCCCTTGCAGGATTTTACCATTACCGGAATTGTGAGTGATCCGAATGGAACACCGCTTGCCCATGTGATTGTAAGAGAAAAGAATAGTCATCGGGCGACTACCACTGCCGAAGACGGGCGTTTTACACTGAGAGTATCTTCAAAACACGTTGTATTAACGTTTATATTGACGGGATATGATAGTATTTATTTCACCCCCGTCGATTTTACAAAAGTCATCAGTATACAGCTTTCCCCTTCAGTAGCATCTTTAAATGAAGTAGAGGTTATTGGTTACGGGACATCAAAAAGAAAAGATCTAACCGGTTCTGTTACCATGGTCTACGCAACACCGATGGTTTCTAAAACTGCCAGTGGTTATGACAAAAGAGAAAGCAGGAAAGATCCTGTGACGGAAGATGAAAAATATCATCGCCAATTGACTGATTCGACAGTTTTTAATACTGAAGAATATGATGGTATTATAGAGAACCGTTTTCTCGCCGCTACAGAAAATCCGCTATCCACATTTTCCATTGATGTAGACGGCGGCTCTTACAGTAATGTGCGACGTTATCTTCAACAGGGACAGTTGCCGCCGTCCGGCGCAGTAAGAATAGAGGAACTCATCAATTACTTCCATTATGAATATCCCCAACCCGTCGGCAATGATCCATTTTCCATAAATACGGAAATCGGCGAATGTGCCTGGAATCCGGAACATAAGCTTGTAATGATTGGTCTGCAGGGAAAAAAGATTCCGGTTGAAAACCTGCCCGCATCAAACCTTGTTTTTTTAATCGATGTTTCAGGCTCTATGATGGAACCGGAAAAACTTCCCCTGGTTCAACGCTCGCTTAGTATGCTGGTGGATCAGTTAAGGGAACAGGACAGGGTTTCGCTGGTTGTTTACGCCGGGAATGCCGGACTGGTAATGCCATCCACTTCAGGAACAGAAAAGAAGAAAATAAAAGATGCGATTGAAAGACTCCAGGCAGGCGGCTCTACAGCAGGCGGAGCAGGTATTCAGCTAGCCTATAAAGTGGCGGAACAGCACTTTGTAAAGGAAGGGAATAACCGGGTGATCCTTTGTACGGATGGTGATTTTAATGTGGGGCCGAGCAGTGATGCCGATCTATTGGACATGATAGAGAGAGAAAAAAAATCAGGCGTATTTCTGACTGTTCTCGGATACGGCATGGGTAATTATAAGGATAGTAAAATGGAAAAACTGGCGGATAAAGGAAATGGAAATCATGCCTATATCGATAATGAAAACGAGGCGAAAAAAGTACTGGTCAATGAATTTGGCGGAACGCTGTTTACGATTGCAAAAGATGTAAAACTGCAGATTGAATTCAATCCTTCCATCGTTCAGGCATACCGGCTGATCGGCTATGAAAACCGGATGCTGAATAAAGAAGATTTCAACAACGACAATAAAGATGCCGGAGAATTGGGTAGCGGTCATACCGTAACCGCCATCTATGAGATTATTCCGGTGGGAGTAAAAAATGAATTTCCTGAGACCGTTGACCCACTGAAATATCAGAAAAAAATCAAACCGGTATATTCAGTGGCCGGTAATGAAATCATGAACATTAAATTCCGGTACAAGACCCCGGATGGCGACAAAAGCAAACTGATTGAACATGCACTTGTTTATCAGCCACTGGCTGTCAATGAAACATCCGTGAACTTTCGTTTTGTTTCCGCTGTTGCCCAGTTTGGCATGTTGTTGAGAAATTCAGCATTCAAACAAAATGCATCGTTTGACAGGGCTTACGTCATGGCCAAAAATTCACTCGGCCGGGACAGTGAAGGTTACCGGACCGAATTCCTGCAATTGATCCGCGATGCCGGAAAAATTACAAAAAATGAAAAACCACTGGAAGAAGATGCTGTTTCGGGTATAAAATAAGTGAAAGGCTGCCCTGACGGGGGCAGCCTTTTTACTTTGCAGGTTAATATATCTACGAATCAGGTTATTGAATTTTGAAAACAACACCTACCTGGAAATTCGTAATATCAAATCCAGCTTCTGCATTGAAACCGAAATTAGGTTTGACAAAATAAGAACCTCCAATGAATGCACCGAAGGCAGGAATTACCTGGTTCGATCCATCATATCCATAATACGAATAATGGTGAAAACCGATACCAGCGGACGCACCGGCGTATGTATCCAGGCCCGGCACATCCCAGCCGCAATGCCAGGCACCTCTGCCGGCAATCACGAATGTGTTGGAGTTGTAGTCTCCTGAATAAACACCATACGCACCGCTCGAAAAAGATCCTCCGAGTTCGGGTCCGAGTGCGATGACTCCGGGACCGGCATCCCATAAACCAAATTCTGCGGCGACTTTAAATCCGAAGGGTGTTCCGTAACTCTCACCCTTATAATCTGCACCAATGCCGATCCCGGCGTTTACCAGAACGCTGCCAACCTGCATGATGGATGAATTTCCCGAACTACCCTTGTTTTGAGAGAAAACTCTTTGTGAAACCGATAAACTGATCAAAATAATGAAAGGGACGACTACTTTTTTCATAATGATTGTGATTATTTGGCGAAATTAAGGTTAGAAAGCCTGAAGACGGAGTAATAGTTATACGCCTGGTGGGTATAAAATAAAAAAAGGGCCAGGATAGAAATCCAGCCCATTTTAAAATCCAATATCCTATGAAAAACCATAATAATATTTGCAAGACATATACCAATTATTTGACAGATTGGCCAGTTATGAATGACATCGGCTTAAGACATCAGAATCAGGCACTTACAGTGCAAAATAAAATTATTATTCCGATTGAATTCCTAAAGAAATCAAAAAAACTCCCCAATTGTTCTTATTTGTGGAATTTTCATCCCAATCTGGGCCAGTTTTCGGGAGTTTGAGGGCATGGTTTTTTCATATAACTTCAGTACAATTAACGATTACCGATGGAAGGAAAAACGAATGAGAAGGAACAGCTGTTCGAAAAAGATAATTTATCAGGTGAAAATAAAGGCGCTTTGCTGCCAAACCAAAGGGGTCGCTATCTGACAGCCTCTTCACTGACCGGGGACAAGGTTGTAAATGCCGCCGAACAGCATCTCGGGGAAATAAAAGAAGTTATGCTGGATTTGGAAACAGGCACCATTGACTATTTCGTAATTGAATTTGGCGGTTTTCTGGGGATGGGTGTGAAATATTTTGCCATTCCGCTCCGGCTGTTAAAGCTCGATGCGCCCAATAAGCGTTTTATATTTAATCAGAGCCGCGAAATTCTGGAAAAAGCGCCGGGTTTTGATATGGACCACTGGCCTGACACAAATTTGCACTTTGATGAAGCGTATAGTTACTGGCGTTTTATATAAAAATATATGTGGGTAGAAAAAGATAATACTCTGTACAGAAAGTTTGAATTTAAGGATTTTTCCGAGACATTTTCATTCATGACCCGCGTGGCGCTCGAGGCAGAAAAAATGGATCATCATCCAAAATGGACCAATACCTACAACCAGCTTGAAATCTGGTTATCCACCCATGATGCAGGCGATATTGTAACAGACAAGGACCGGAAGCTGGCAAAGAAAATAGACTCTTTAAGCTTAAAGCCTAAAGCGTAAAGCACAAAGCAAGAAATTATTATAATTACTGACTATTATTGTGTTAGGCTTACGCCTTACGCTTTAAGCCTTATGCTTATTAAGCTTTCTGCACCTTCAGCACTTCCAGCAATCCGTTTTTTACGTTGAACTCAATAATACGCACTTTGCCCTTATACCCATTATAGAGAACGGTGGGTACTTCAATCCAAACACTACGTTCAGGTTTCCCGTTTAAAGTGCAGGTGGCAATCATCTGAATTTTTTCATCGGTGGTTTTTCGTCCTTTGAAAACCGCCTCCACGTCTGTATATACTGGCAAATCCGGACTTTCTTCCATATAGTAGGGTTTGAATTCTTTGAAGGGATATCTTATTCAAATTTAATTAATTGTAACTGAAGCTTTGGTTTTAATACATATAAACTAAGTATCTAATATCCTTTCCATCTCTCTGATCAATAATCCGATCAGGGCCGGATCTGGTTTTTTCTTTTTTGCCGAAAAAGGATCTGCCTCCATGGCTCTAAAATTTCCTTCATCATCTCTTTCCACGATCATTTCTGTATTATCGATTACACAAAGAAATTGGTAAGTATAAGTGCTTACCCGGAGCGTACACTGAATCTCCTGCGGAACTCCCTTATATAGAAAATTCACGATAAAATCCTCCGGCATGTTGCGAAGGTAATCAATTGATGGCTGGGCAGATCCAAATCCACAACGATAATGAATGGGGAGCTGCTAAAATCAAACCAAAACTATTTGGGTTGAATGCGGCAACCATTAACTTTATACTCTTTTTATAAGGATCTAAAACAGCAATAAAAATATAAGATGAAAACAAGTATTGGTATTTCCGAAGCAAACAGAAAAACGGTTGCTGAACAACTGGGCAAATTATTGTCAGATGAATTTGTACTTTATACGAAGACTTTAAATGCACACTGGAACCTGGAAGGTCCCGATTTTCATTCGGTGCATGTATATTTCGAGGATCTCTATGAACAATCGCAGGAAATTGTTGACTCAGTGGCCGAACGTATTCGTCAGCTGGGACATTACGCACCTGCCAGTTTAAAAGACTTTCTTAAGCTCACGCATCTTACAGAGCAATTAAAAGGTGGAAACAACAGCCTTGATCTCATAAAAAATCTTTTGGGAGATCATGAAAGTATTATTGAATTCATCCGTGGCAATGTAAAGGAATTCGATGAGGCACATAAGGATGCCGGAACCAGTGACTTTGTGACGGGCCTTATGGAAAAGCACGAAAAAATTGCGTGGATGCTTAGGGCTCATCTGAAATAGTGTGGTGTATGCAGGATGCATACTGACGCAGCCATTCAAAATATAGTGGAAATGACAGTGAGCTAAAGTGTTTTCTTACTGTCATTTCCTATTTCACTTTCATGTGCTCTCACTGTCATTTCCTTTCTCAACTTCCACTTTCTCTCATTTTATACGTTCATCACATCCACCACATTAATAATGCTTTAAGCTTTACGTTTTACACTTTGCTCATAAAGCAATCCCCCATTATTCTAAATCCCGTCTTTTTTACAGGAAGTTGCCACATTTTCTCCCCCTCCCGGCGGCATTTTGGCTCTTTTTATTTTTTCGTAACGGTTAGTTTCTAATTTTATCAGGTATTCAATTCTCTGCTTAATGAACACCAATCCGATCAGTAACCAATACCGCAGAATTATCATCCGGCGTGGGAATGAATATCTGTTATTTAAGACAGATGAAATCGCTTATTTTTTCCTGGAAAATAAAACCTGTTATATGGTTGACCGTATACAGGGAATTAAATATTTAATTTCTAAATCTTTGAGAGATCTGACGATGGCGCTGGATCCGGCGGACTTTTACAGGATTAATAAAAAATATTTAGTACATATTGAATCTTTGCGCAAATTCAAATTATGTGTGGCAGGTAGGATAGAGGTGGAACTTTTCCCGGCAACACGGGAGAAAGTTTTTATCAATCAGGTCAGGATGCAGGATTTCAAAAAATGGGTAACACAAGGTAGTAACGAACAGGCAGGTCCGTTATTTGAAGATATGTTGGAGAACCAGATAGGAGTCTCCGAATACTAGTTTTATTTTCTCATGTGACCGCGGGTGGTTTCCACCACCTGCTTTTTTTTTAAATCAGTTTGTTTTCTTTGGCAGTTCTTATGGCATCTGCTTTAGAATGAACATTCAGCTTGGCGTAAATATTTTTTATATGACTCTTAACGGTTTCGTTGTCTATAAATAATTCGTCTGCAATCACCCGTCTGTTTTTCCCCTTTGCTATTTCTTCGAGGATCTGAGTTTCTCTTCTTGAAAGAGGAGAGTGTGAATTTCTTTGAAATGACCGGATGACCAGCTGGGCCACATTTGCACTCATGGACGCTCCACCCTGCATGATCTCGCGAATGGATTCCATTATTTTTACAGCTGAACTGTTTTTTGTGAGATAACCGGAAGCGCCATTGGTTAATGCACGGAATATAATGTCTTCTGAATCATGCACGGTGCAGATCAAAATGAGTGTATGGGGAAGCAGGCTTTTTATTTTGGGAATGGCTTCAATACCCGACATTCCCGGAAGACCAACATCCAGCATCACCAGATCGGGGTTATCTTCTGTAAGTTTTTTAATTGCCTGTTCTGCGGTCGAATAGGTATTTATTACCTGGTAACCCTGTTTTTCACCAATTAAAAACCGATACCCCTCACGAATGACCTTGTCATCTTCGACAATGACGATCCGAACATTGGTTTCTTCCATTACAATTTAAATTTTCATAAATTTCCATGATTTCCCGCAGACGGGGCTCCCCCTTTATGGGGGATTTATTCTGAACGGAACAGGCTCTAAAGTTAATTATCTATTATTTATGGAGCTTGCGGCATATTACGTTTTCTGCATGATCATGTTTATAAATAAGGATCGATTTATTCATGTTGTATTATGGATTTTCCCCGGCATTTTCTTTCCGGGCATCGGTTCCGCGCAGAAAGTCCATTTTCAAAATTATAATGTTCAACAGGGTCTCATACAATCTCAGGTAAGTGCGATAACACAGGATCATTACGACAACCTTTGGTTTTGTACGCTGGGAGGAATATCTCGTTTCGATGGAAGAGTTTTTACAAACTATAGCGAAACAGACGGACTGATCAGTAACTATGCCAACACCATTATGGCCGATCATGAATCGAACATCTGGGTCGGCACCCTCAATGGTATATCCAGATTTAACGGGGCGGAATTTAAAAATTTCAGGTTCTCAGAAAATCCATCGGCCAATGCAGTCAGATCCATTCAGCAGGATTCACTGCACAGGATCTGGGCATTGGCCGGAAGCACTTTATACAGGATGAATAAATCAGACAAACCCCTGCATACAGTCGTTTCGGGTTTGTACGAAATGGTAACAGCCATCCAGGTTGACGGAGAGGGCTTTTTATGGGCTGCCGTGCTCAGCAAAGGCATATATAAGCTGGAGAAAGACGGTTGGAAATTGCAATTTTTGATTCCTGAGTCCTATGGAAAAGGAGTTTGTCAGAAAATAGTTTTTGACAGATTGAACCCGGACAGGATTTTCCTGATGATGTTTGGCGGAATTTTTTCAATGGAAAAAGGTGTTTTCAGATCGCTGATTGAGAACAGCAGCTTCGGAAAATTCAACAATCTGTACCTGGACAAAACAAACAAGCTCTGGTTTACATGCAGCCAGGGACTTTTCCAGCTAAACGATTCAGGATTAACAGCATTTAATTCTTCCAATGGATACGAAGGAAGTAACACGGTTTCCATATATGAGGATCATGAAGACAATCTTTGGTTTGGAACCAATGGAACAGGTGTATTCCGGTATTCCTTTCAGCCGTTTCTTATATATGATCAGTTCAATGCAACAAATAACCTGGGGGTTATGTCGGTATTGGCTGACAATGGTCAAATTTATTTCGGAACGGGAGGCGGACTGTTTCAGTATGATGGCAAAAAAATAAATCGTTTAAAAGCGTTTCCCGATGATGCTACGGAGCAAAATATCCTTGGAATATACAAATCCGGCAATGGCGCAATCTTTGTTCTCGCTGCCAATGGATTTTCAAAATACGAGAACGGAAAATTTACAAGGATCCGACTGGGTGAACTAAAAGGATGCGTAAATACAGTATTGCCCGACGGCGAAGGCGGATATTGGGTTTCATCCTGTGTGGGGTTTTTCAATATTTCGGCTTCCGGAAAAACAACCCGCATTTTAAATTTGTTTTCCAGCAGGATGTTGCCCGTTTCAAAAGACAGCATGCTGGTAACGACAGATTATGGCATTTTTATAGTGGGGAGGGATTTTAATTACAGGAAAATAAACGACTCCCTTCTGAACAAGGCGAGTTATATGTCGGTTGCCGCCCTTGGGTCTTTTTATTTATTCGCTACTTCCAACAAGGGCCTGATTATATATAATCGTATAACCGGCGGACACAAGCAGTTCACAACAAAAAATGGCCTGAATGCTGATTTTATTTATAGTGTTGTAACAGATCAAAAGAATCAGATCTGGCTGGGAACCGGAAGGGGTATCAATAAATTAATTTTTGATACAGCAACGGAAGCCACTCAGGTGTCAAGCCTGTCCATTGCAGGTGACATTTCTTCTTCTGAATGTAACCAGGGAGCTGCATTATATGACGATAAGGGAAATCTGTGGTTCGGCACGGTTTCCGGACTTTTTAAATATGCTACAGATTCTGAAAGAAAGAGAACTTACCTGCCGCCGGTAGTTCTTCAGGAAGTTCTGGTTGACTCGAAGGATATAGACAGCACCCGATTTACCAGTGTGCGAAATGAATGGTATGACATTCCTCAAAATCTGCAATTACTACATGACGAAAATCATCTGACATTTTCTTTCAGATGTCCAAGTTATTTAAATAGTGAATCTATACTATATCAATACCAGCTGGAAGGAATGGAAAAATCTTATTCAGCTTTAACACCGAATCACTTTGTTGTATATCCCGCTCTGCCTCCCGGCCACTATAATTTTAAAGCCAGGGCTTTTCTGCCGGGGCTGGGTTTTTCAAAGAATAATGTTGATTTTTCGTTTGATATAAAGGCAGCATTTTATCAGACTATTTATTTTAAAATCCTGTTGCTCCTATTGGTCATGGGAATCATTTTATGGATACAATGGTTCCGGATGCGGATGCGGGCAAAAAGACTCAGCCAAATCGAAGAAGTTAAAAGGGAGGAAAATATTAAAGTAAGGCAAACGGCATCGGAGGATTTTCACGATGAAGTAGGAAATAGCTTAACGCGTATACAGGTTTTAACGGATGTATTGAATTCCAAACTGGGCAACGGCCATGAAGAAGAGAAAAGAATCATTCATATGATTAAGGAGAATGTGAGCGGTCTTTATCAGGGCACGAGAGATATTCTCTGGGCTTTGAATCCTGAAAGTGATCTGGTTAAGGAAATAGGCCACCGGTTGCAAAGCCTTGGCATAGATGTGTTCCAGGATACCGGCATTTGTTTTTCCTATGAAAATTTGTTGGGGGAATCAGAAAACATAAAACTCCCGGGTAATTATAACCGGAACATCATGATGATTTTTAAGGAGGCGATGAGCAATAGCCTGAAACATGCGCAGGCAACAAAAGTGAAATTAAAAATTCAAAAGGCAGAAGACGGCGAAATTTTGATTGAACTGGCAGATAATGGTATTGGTTTTAATCCATTGTATATAAAGAAAGGACATGGTTTTCAAAATATGCAAAAACGGTCCAACCGCATCAAATCTACACTAACACCCATCAGTATCCCCGGGGAAGGTACCCGCTACGATTTGAGAATACCGGTTCATCAGGCCTGATCACTCTGCCGCCTGGCGATCGGACAAGCCTGCCCGTGTAGCGTCGTAAATGGCTCTTTTTGACCCCAAACAGTATACCCGGGCCTGTTTTAACGACCTATTTTAAAGAAATCAGTCATTTCTACTAAAAAAAAAGACGCAATAAACCACCGAACTAAACTATTGTGGTATCTTGTCGGCTATTAAAATGTTTTGGAATGAAAATCTTTGTAGCCGGTTTGCCTTTCGCCGTTAGTGATTCAGAATTGCAAGAATTGTTTGAACCATACGGTACTGTTGGTTCAGCAAAAGTTATTTTAGACAGAGAAACTCACAAGAGTCGTGGTTTCGGATTTGTAGAATTTTCAAGTAATGAAGAAGCGGAGAAAGCCATTAAGGCCCTCGATGGCACAAGCCTGGAAGGAAGAACGCTTACTGTTAAAGTTGCTGAAGATAAAAATCCCGGCGGCGGTGGATCCCGTGGTGGTGGTGGTGGAAGCCGTGGCGGTGGTGGTGGATATAATCGTGACCGTAATCGTTACTAAGCCCAGGCTTTTTACGAATTACGCGTAACTCATAAACGCTCAACGCCTTTTGGTGGATGGATTTAGTTAATAGAAGATGATTAATTCATTTTAATCTGAACCTGTTTGCTATACCCATCCATCATTTTTTTGTCCAAAGCAGCCGTTTTTTCAGATTTCAAATAATCTCAATATGCGATTTGCCGGTTGGATGATGGGTTTCATGATGCTATCCTCAGTTTCATATGGCCAAAAACATCCCTTCATTGAATATGAGTCGGATGAAAAAATAAAGAAAAATTCACTGCGGTTTATCGTTTTGGGCGATTGGGGAAGGAATGGAGAAGATGATCAGAAACAAGTGGCGCGCACGATGGGTGTAGTAGCCAAAAAAATCAAGGCCGACTTCATCATTTCTACAGGCGATAATTTTTATCCCAACGGGGTAAAAAGTACGAGGGATTATAACTGGATCGCGTCTTTTGAAAATATCTATACCCCCCAGTCACTGCAAACTGACTGGTTTGTAGTTTTAGGTAATCATGACTACCGGGGAGATCCGCAGGCTGAAGTGGATTATTCGGAAGTTGACCGACGATGGAATATGCCGGCCAGGTATTATTCAAAAATCTTTTATGTTGATGACGATACAACGCAGGGTATACTGCTTGTATTTATCGATACCACACCATTCTTATCCGAATCTTACCTGAATAATAAATTTCATATGCAGGGGCAGGATACGGCAAACCAAAGAATATGGCTGGAAAAAACATTAAGTGAGACACCTGCGAATATAAAATGGAAATTAGTTTTTGGCCATCATCCGGTTTATACCGGCGGCGGCAGAATGAAAGCGCTCGAAACAATTGAAATGAAAAAATTATTTCAGCCCATTTTCGAAAAATATCATGTGAATGCATATATATGCGGGCATGATCACAACCTTCAATATATTAAGCCACCCGGATTTACGCATTACCTGGTTTCCGGGGCGGGCTCGGAACTTTCCAGAACTGTTGTTCATCCGGAAGGTGGAATCTTTGCAAGGGCGGAGAATGGTTTTATGAATATTATCATTTCTGTAAAACAAATGCATGTCAGCATGGTTAATGATAAGGGACAGAATATTTATACCGTGACCATTCCACAACAGTAAGTGTAAAGCAGAAGACACCAAGCATCCGTCAACCGACAACCATCAACGATCTTATCTTAATTTTGCACAATCAACAATGGCTGTAACACAAGGTAAGCCAGGCTGGAGAGAACGGCTGAATGCTCTCCGCAACCTGCCTGCATTTTTTAAACTGGTATGGGATTCCAGTCCCTGGATGACGGCATTGAATGCCGGTCTCCGACTTATAAGATCGGCCATCCCGGTTTCCGTCCTGTATATCGGAAAACTGATCATTGATGAAGTGATTTTACTGAACCGGGATCATGGACATCTTTCAACGCATCATTTATGGATATTGATTGGTGCTGAATTCCTGCTTGCTCTTTTCAATGATGCGCTGGGACGTAGTATTTCCCTGCTGGATAGTCTCCTGGGTGACCTGTTTGGAAAATTAAGTTCGATCCGGATCATGAAGCATGCTGCCATCCTGGATCTGGAACAATTTGAAGACCCGGTTTTTTACGATAAGCTCGAACGCGCAAGACAACAGACCACGGGCAGGACCATTTTGTTGTCGCAGGTGATGAGTCAGATGCAGGACCTCATTACCATGGGTTTTTTAGCGGCAGGTCTGATATTTTTCAATCCATGGCTGATCGTACTACTATTTATAACCATACTACCATCTTTTATCGGAGAATCGTATTTCAATGACCAAACCTATGCACTCAGCCGGCGGCAGACACCTGAGCGCAGAGAGCTGGACTATCTGCGGTACCTCGGAGCCAGTGACGAAACAGCTAAAGAGGTAAAGATTTTCGATCTGTCCGGATTTATTATTGAGAAGTTTGAAGCTCTCGCCAATAAATTCTATATCAGCAACCGGCGGATCACCATCAACAGGTCACTTTGGGGCACTGCCTTTACGTTGTTGGGAAGCCTGGGATATTATGGCGCTTATGTTTATATCATACTGGAAACCATTTCCGGAAGCATCAGTATCGGTAAACTAACATTTCTGGCCGGATCTTTTCGCCAGCTAAAATCTTTGATGGAATCCATCCTGACAAGATTTTCAGCGGTCTCACAGGGAGCTATTTACCTGAGTGATTTTTTTGAATTTTTCGATATTCGCCCCGGCATAACAGTGAGCAAAACGCCGCTTCCCTTTCCCAGCCCGGTGCGCCATGGATTCGAGTTCCGGAATGTGGGGTTCCGTTATCAGCAAGCAGAAAAATGGGCAACGAGGCATTTGAATTTTACATTGAAAGCCGGCGAAAAAATCGCGCTTGTCGGGGAGAATGGGGCCGGTAAAACAACATTGGTAAAATTGCTTGCCAGATTATATGATCCGACGGAAGGAATAATTTTACTGGATGGAATTGATCTGCGGTTATACGATATCGTTAGCCTGAGGCAAAACATTGGAATTATTTTTCAGGATTATCTGCGCTATCAGATGCGCGTTTCAGATAATATAGCTGTCGGAAATATTGTTCAGAAAGATAACAGGTCCCTGATCACTTCAGCGGCTGAACAAAGTCTGGCTTCGGACCTCGTAAGCCGGTTGCCGGCAGGATATGAGCAGATGCTGGGTAAAAGATTCCAGGAAGGTGTTGAACTGTCGGGCGGTGAATGGCAAAAAGTTGCACTCGCCAGGGCATATATGAGGCAGGCACAGGTTCTGATTTTGGATGAACCAACGTCTGCTCTGGATGCCCGCGCTGAATACGAAGTTTTCCAGCGGTTTGCAGCCCTTACCGAGGGAAAATCGGCCGTACTGATTTCACATCGGTTCTCAACAGTACGTATGGCCGATCGCATATTGGTATTGCAACAGGGAGAACTGATTGAAAGCGGATCCCATCAGGAATTAATCGAAAGGAAAGGTAAATATGCCGAACTATTTGCGTTGCAGGCTAAAGGATATCAATAGTATGGCGGAAAAAAATAAAATATGTCCCAGGTGTAAAAAGGATTTTATATGTAATGTTGAAAATATCTCAGCCTGCTGCTGTTCGCAGATTGTTCTGAGTAATGAAACAAAATCTTTTCTGGCAAATACTTTTTTTAACTGTTTGTGTAATGAGTGTCTGACGGAGATCAACCGCCTGGTTGCTACGGAAAAAGAATATCCCTTTCCGGGAAGGGGCGGCGATATCATTGAAGGCATTCATTACTATAAGGAAGGTGAATACAGGGTGTTTACCGAATTCTACCTGATATCCCGTGGATTTTGTTGCCGCAGCGGATGCAGACATTGCCCTTACGGTTTCAAAAAGAGATGGGCGGAATAATCTAATTTACAGCCAAAAAATGAGTATGCTTCGGACGCTGGCGAGAGGAACAAATTATTTATTTGGCAGGTTTCTGCACAAAAAAAAGATTTTTATAGGCAACTCATTGGTTTTCCTGAATCGTGAAAGAAATATTGATAAAAACTACTTTGATTATATCCGTCTGGCGACACTGGAATTGGTGAGTTATGAAATTGCCAGAAAGAATCTGAATGGAAGTGTTGCTGAACTGGGTGTGTACAAGGGTAAGTTTGCCAGATACCTGAATCAATATTTTCCCGGCCGGTTATTATACCTCTTTGATACTTTTGAAGGATTTGATAACCGCGATATCATCAGAGAAAAGCAAAATCAATTTTCTTCGGCTGACCAGGATTTTTCTGATACATCGGTGGAGGCCGTTTTAAAGTGGATGCCTCACCCCGAAAAATGCAAACCCGTAAAAGGATTTTTTCCTGACTCCGCCAACGGCATAGAGGACCGGTTTGTATTCGTCAGCCTCGATACAGATTTGTATGAACCTATTTATAATGGGCTCTGTTTTTTTTATCCACGGCTGGTCGATGGTGGTTATATATTTGTTCATGATTTTAATAACGAGGCGTATAAGGGAACAAGGGAGGCCGTTCAGAAATTCTGCCTGGAACAAAATATTAATTTCCTGCCTATTCCGGATCTGGCGGGGTCGGTGATTATTATGAAATAGGGAATGTATTCAATTATTAGTTGTTAGTTGTTAGTTATTATTTGCAACTAACAACTAACAACTAACAACTAATAATTAGTCTGTTTTTTTCGGCGGCAGCGCGAAAGCAATCGCATTGTGTTCAAAATGGTTTTTATGGGATCCGTCGCAAAATGGCTTATTCTGAGAAAGTCCACAACGACATACAGAAATAATTTCCCTCCCCCCCAGATCATAGCGGGCACCGGTTTTATCCACTATTTCAAAATCACCTTCTATTTTTAGAGAACCGTTATCCTTTACCGTAATTGTTGTGCTGGCCATTATGAATTAAGTTTAAAATGAAATTAGGCATTTGTACTCATTTATATCGCGCTGCTTTATCTTTAAAGAAAAAAGGCAAGCGACGCTTAAAACCTGACTCTCAAAGCTTCTATTGCATTTTTCCAATCATTGCAACCGTTTACAGTCAACTGCCAACCATAGAACACTGAAGCATATGAATAAGTCTGTTTTGAAATTATTTCTCATTACATCACTCATCAGTTTATCTTTTATGCCGGGTAAAAAAATCAGGATCGTTTTTTTTGGCGACTCAATAACAGAGGCGGCTGTGAAGCCGCATGGATTTATCATGATTGATGACAGTTTATTAAATCCGAATGGTGCATCCAACTATGAACTCATAGGGGCTGGCGTAAGCGGGAATAAAGTGTATGACCTATATCTGCGCATGGAAGATGACGTGATCAGCAGGTCGCCTGACATTGTTGTGATTTATGTGGGTGTAAACGATGTATGGCACAAAAAAATGGGAACCGGTACCGATGCCGATAAATTTGAACGATTTTATCTGGCGCTGGTAAAAAAATTCAGATCTGCCAATATCAAAGTGATTGTATGTACGCCGGCTGCAATCGGGGAGCGATTTGATAACACGAATGAACAGGATGGAGATATGAATCACTATTCAAATATCATCCGTAAAATTGCGGCCGACCAGCATCTGACGCTGGTAGATTTAAGATCTGCATTTGGAGAATATGAAAAGTTAAATAATAAAAATAACGTAGACAGGGGCCTGCTTACAGCCGACGGTGTTCATTTGAATGACGCTGGTAATTTATTTGTGGCTAAGCTGATGGCAGAAGGCATCCGAAATACACCATAGGCGGCCAATTTCGATTATCTTTGCGAAATGCATTATGTATCTGCTGAGGGTCTTGCGAAGTCGTACGGAGTTAAGCCGCTTTTTAATAATATTTCCTTCAATATCGAATCCGGCGACAAAATCGCGCTCATTGCAAAAAACGGAACCGGGAAAACCACTTTATTAAAAATTCTTGCCGGAAAGGAAAAGGCGGAGACAGGAAAACTCTGGATCTCCAAAGATATCAATGTGGTTTTTTTTGAACAGGACCCCCAATTCCAGGAGGACCTTTCCATTCTGGATAATATTTTCCATCATCCCAATCCGGTGACGACCGCCATCAAGGCATTTGAAGCCGCCAGTGAAACAGAGGATACAGATGCCATTATGAGTAGCATTGAGGAAATGGATCACCTGAATGCCTGGGATTTTGATGCCAAAGTGAAGCAAATTTTCAGCCGGTTGTATATTGACCACCTGGTTCAGCCTGTGAAATCGCTGAGCGGCGGCCAGCGTAAAAGGGTGGCCCTGGCCCGAACGCTGATAGACATCAGCTTTGGAAAAACGGACGCTCTGCTGATCATGGATGAACCCACCAATCATCTGGACATTGAAATGGTAGAATGGCTGGAGAATTATCTGAACAAAGAAAATATCACTCTGCTGGTCGTTTCACATGATCGATATTTTCTGGATAATGTATGCAATGAAATCTGGGAAATGGATCGGAGCGAGCTCTTTACTTATAAAGGAGATTACGAAAACTATCTGGAAAAGAAATCCATGCGTATCGAATCTGACCTGGCGAGTATCGATAAGGCGAAAAATTTATTTCGGAAAGAACTCGAATGGATGCGCAAACAGCCCAAAGCCAGAACAACAAAGTCCAAAAGCCGGCAGGATGCTTTTTATGTTGTAGAGGCTAAGGCAAAACAAAATCTGGATGAACAGAATCTGACCCTTCAGATGAAAATGAGCCGGCTCGGCGGTAAAATTGCAGAATTTAAAAAAGTTAATAAGAGCTTTCGGAGAAAAGATCATCCTGAAGGGATTTGACTATACATTTAAAAGAGGTGACCGTATCGGTGTTGTTGGAAAAAACGGAGCTGGCAAAACGACCTTTTTAAACATGCTTCAGGGTATTGAACCAGCCGATAGTGGAAAAATCAATATCGGTGAAACGATCGTATTTGGAAACTACTCCCAAACAGGTCTTGTTATCAAGGAAGATGTGCGGGTTATAGAATACGTAAAGAATATTGCAGAAAATTTTCCGCTGGCAGATGGCAGTTCGATGAGTGCCGGCGAATTCCTGAAATTGTTTTTGTTTCCGCCCGATAAACAATTCACCTATATATCTTCCCTGAGTGGCGGGGAAAAAAGAAGGTTATTTTTATTGTCCATTCTCTTTAAAAATCCCAATTTTCTGATCCTGGATGAGCCGACCAATGATCTGGATCTACCAACACTTGCCGTTCTGGAAAATTTCCTGCTCGAATTTCAGGGGTGTCTGGTAATGGTGTCGCATGATCGTTATTTTATGGACCGTATGGTAGACCATCTGTTTGTGTTTGAAGGTGCCGGAGTGATAAAAGATTTTCCGGGCAACTATGGTTTATACCAGCAGTGGCTGAAGGATGAGAATGCAAAAGAAAACGCGTTATCAAAACCGGTTTCCAATGTGGTAGTAAAAGAAGCGATACCGGCATCCGTCAAGCCAAAACTTTCCTATAAGGAAAAGCAGGAGCTGGAAAAACTTGAAAAGGAAATCAGGGATCTTAATAAGGAAAAAGCCCAGATAACTGAAAAACTTCATGACGCTGCCAGTAATTTTGATGTTATCCAGCAGCTTTCCCAGCGATTCACCATTGTGGAGGATACTTTGCAGGCAAAAGAGTTCCGCTGGCTTGAATTAAGCGAACTATCAGAAGCCTGAAGCGTGAAGCCGATGCTAAGTACGGAAAGGCTAGATAGTTCACCGGACAATTCATAAACTCAACTTCCAGTCTTCCATACTTCCAGACTTGCGTTGGCCGCTTTTGATCATACACTGTATCAAAAATGAACGCCCTTCCTCCTGGCGAATTTTAACTCTTTGAGAATCACCACTTATTTTTACTGGCATCGGTTTGGCATCATGGATGACATAGAATCTTTAAATTTGTCAAGATGCTGTATAATAATCTCCGTTCTGCTTACCGCAACCTGAAGCGGCATAAAATTTATTCATTTATCAATGTATTCGGATTGGCGGTAAGCCTCGCGGCCTGTTGGCTGATTGTTCTTTATATCACAGATGAACTGAGTTTTGATCGGTTCAACAAAAAGGCAGATCGAATTGTACGGGTGGTGCAGCATGAATCCTGGGATGGAGGTAATATGCATATTGCTGTCACACCTGCACCGCTCGCTCCTTCGTTGAAGCAGCAATTTCCGCAAATCGAAGATGTGGTAAGAATCGATGCTGAAGGGGGGGATCTGGTTGCCCATGGAAACGGTACGCTTAAAATAAAGGATATCATTTCTGCGGATCCTTCGTTCTTCAGGATTTTTAGTTTTGATTTCATCGAGGGTAGTGAGGAAATCGCTTTAAAAGATCCTCAGTCGATCGTTATTACCGAAAATCTGGCGAATACATTATTTGGACCCCAGGAATCTTATATCAATCAGATTATTGTATTTCCGGGCGGCAGTCCTGCCAGGGTTTCTGCAGTAATACGTGATGTTCCCATGAACAGCCATCTCCGTTTTTCTGCCGTCCGGCCAATGCCTTCCGGACTTTCCTTGAGCTGGCAAAATTCTTCATTTTATACCTATTTGTTGTTGAAAGATCCTGAATCTTTGAGATCCTTTCGCAGGATATTGCCGGCATATGCGGATGGGACCATACGGAAGGAAACAGGTGCGGCCCAATATCAATTGGAATTACAGCCGCTGACTTCTATCCATCTGCAGTCCAACCTGGACTATGAAATCAGTCCAAACAGTAGTTTAAGCAGGATCTATATTTTCAGCGCCATCGGTTTGTTGATTCTTTTCATTGCGATCATCAACTACGTAAATCTGGCTACGGCGAGGGCATCGTCCAGAATAAAAGAAATCGGGATTCGCAAAACCCTGGGATCAGGTATATGGCAATTAACAATGCTCTTCATTACGGAAGCCGCAATGGTTACTCTGCTGGCAGGATTAACTGCATTGGTATTAGTCAGATTTTCCATGCCGGTTTTTAACCAGATTACAGGGAAAAATCTTACACTCTGGCAATTCGGTATCTGGCCGAGCATATCATTTATTTTATTATTTTCTATTGTGGTCGGTATGATCAGCGGCATTTATCCTTCGCTGCTACTTTCCCGGTTCCAGGCTATACCTGCTTTGAAAGGAGACACAGGTAAAATGGGCGGTACGGTATTCTTCAGAAAATCATTATTGGTCCTGCAATTTGTGATTACCGTTTTTATGATTTCTGCTTCTTTTATCATTTATAAACAATTGGGATATGTGAACCATGCTGACCTCGGTTTTAATAAGCAACAGGTGGTCACTTTTCATATTGATAATAAAAGTCTCCGTTCGCAGATTACAGTCATCAAATCCAAATTATTACAAAATCCGCTGATAGAAAAAGTAGCTGTTGCGGGAAATCCAATCGGGAATAACGATCTGGGAAAACGTGGTTATTATTATGAGAACAACCAGCAGGCTATTTCCACGCAAACGAAATCTGTTCAGGAATTAATGGTTGACGCGGATTATTTATCAACGATGCAAATCGGATTAAAAGAAGGCCGAAATTTTTCAGATCAAATCAGCACAGATTCTGCGAATGCCGTACTGGTAAATGAAACCCTGGTGAAAGAATTAGGCTGGACAAATGCCCTGGGGAAGAAGATGATTTCGATGAATGACAAAGATGGGAAACCGAAAACTGTTATTGGTGTGATAAAGGATTTTCATACTTATTCATTCCAGCATAAAGTAGAACCACTCGTTCTGATTATTCCGCCTAATGCCAGGGAACAGGATAATTTATATGTACGGCTGGCCAAAGGAAAAACACATGAAGCGATGACCTATCTCGAACACACTTATAAAAGCTTTGATCCGGGAAATAATGCAGAGTATCATTTTCTGGATCAGAATTTCGCTCATCAATATGAATCAGAAAGGAAACAGGGAAACCTTTCTTTGGTGTTCACTGTGCTGGCCGTTATTCTGTCCCTGGTAGGCCTTTTTGGTCTGGTAAGTTTTACGGTGCGGCAACTCACAAAGGAAATTGGCATTCGCAAGGTACTCGGCGCCTCTCTTTTCAATATCGTGCAGCTTTTATCAGGAAGCTATTTGAAATTGGTGACTATTGCAGCATGCATCGCCCTGCCTGTTTCGTGGTTTGTAATGGACCGCTGGTTATCTGACTTCGCATACAGAATTCCCCTTCAGATCGGAGTTTTTATTGCTGCGGGCTGTCTCTGTGCCTTTCTCGCGATACTTACCCTGGGGGTTCAGGGTTTAAAAGCAGGACTGGTTAACCCCATAAAGTCACTAAGAACTGAATGAGTATAGGAATATATGAGTATACGAGTATAGGAGTATAAGAGTATAAGAGTGTCAGAATTAATTATTAAATTCACTCTCATACTCCCATACTCTTATACTCTTAACTTCTTGCTATGCCCACCGAACTCTCTCCTGTATTATTAAAAGACAGTCTCGCCAATCCTGCACCTCTTGGATTATTTGGATTTGGAATGACTACGGTATTATTAAATCTTCACAACGCTGGTTTTTACGAAATGAATTCCATGATTCTGGCGATGGGTCTTTTTTATGGAGGATTGGCACAGGTAATAGCGGGGATACTGGAATATAAGAAGAATAATACTTTCGGTATGACTGCTTTTATTTCTTATGGTTTTTTCTGGATGTCGCTGGTCGCGCTTATTTTTATGGCGAAATGGGGCTGGATATCTGCTACATCCGGGACCGCGCTGGTAGCTTATCTCGTGATGTGGGGCATTTTTACATTACTGTTGTTTGTAGGTACCCTGAAAATTAACAAGGCCCTGCAACTGGTATTTGGTTCATTAACTGTTCTGTTTTTTCTGCTGGCCATCGGCGACGCCACAAAGAACGAATCCATCACCCATTTCGCAGGGTACGAAGGTATCCTGTGCGGAGGACTGGCCATTTATACAGGTATCGCCAACCTCCTGAATGAAGTTTTTGGATATACGGTCTTACCACTAGGGCCTGTTAGAAAGCTGAATACTTAAAGCACAAAGCGCATATCGTCCATCCCGTATCGCAATATCAATCCAGGATCAACCCCCAGCGTCAACTTTAAAAGATGATTTTCGTAAATTTGCGGTATGGTACATTTGCAGGGGCAACAGCAGGTTGCAAAAAAGCTGGTAATTGTCGGAGGTGGTTTCGGAGGAGTTAACCTGGCATTGCGATTAAAAAACGATCCTCATTTTGATATTACTCTTGTAGATAAGAATAATTACAATTTTTTTCCGCCTCTGATATATCAGGTGGCAACCGGGTTTCTGGAAAATTCAAATATCAGTTATCCTTTTCGTAAATTATTCAGACGATATTCTAATATTCATTTCCGGCTCGGAGAACTCATCAAAGTAAATCCGGAGTCACACACCATCCATTTAAATAATGGTGAGATCACGTACGATTACCTTGTATTTGCAACGGGCGCCGAGTCCAATTATTTTGGAATGGAGAATATCCGCAGGAATGCCATTCCGATGAAAAACGTGAACGATGCACTGAATATGCGGAATACTCTGCTCCAAAGACTGGAGCTGGCGACCATTATCAATGATTCCGAGGAAAGAAAAAAGCTACTCACAATCGTGGTCGCGGGTGGCGGCCCAACCGGCGTGGAAGTTTCCGGCATGCTTGCAGATCTGCGCCGGCACGTCGTACCCAAAGATTATCCTGACCTGATGGGCACCGGTGCGAATATTTATCTGGTAGACGGAGGTGAACATTTACTCGCACCGATGAGTACGGCTTCGCAGAATGATACTTTCGATGCATTAAAAAATATGGGTGTTATCATCAAACTGAAAACCCAGGTAAAAGACTTTGTAAATGACAGGGTGATTCTTTCGACTGGTGAGGTTATTGAAACCAGAAACCTGATCTGGACAGCAGGTGTTACGGCGATTTCTTTCGAGGGTATTCCGGCTGCTTCTTATGGCAGGGGGAAAAGAATGTTGTGCGATCCGTTTAATAAAGTAACTGGTGTGGATGATATATACGCAATCGGCGACACATGCCTGCAAACCCACGAATCCCAGTATCCGAACGGCCATCCGCAGCTCGCTCAGGTATCTATTCAGCAGGGCAAATTGCTGGGTCTGAATTTCAAACATATGATTGAAGGCAAGCCGCTTAAGGAATTTCATTATAAAGACCTGGGTACGATGGCTATTATAGGCAGAAACAAAGCGGTCTGCGACCTGCCTAAACACATACACTTTAAGGGATTCATCGCCTGGTTTATGTGGTTGTTTGTGCACCTGATGTCTCTTATTAATTATCGCAACCGTATAAAAACCTTGTACAACTGGACGGTTGCCTACCTGAACAAAGATCAGTCACTTCGCTTCATCGTCCGGCCAAAAGATCCTGACGAAAACCCCTGATTTCATTATTCAATTATTTATTTTATGGCCAGACAAAACTTTCAAAACCATGTCAGGTATTATACTCCGCATCATTTTATTTTCTATCCTTTATTGTTGATTGCCTTATTTGCATCGTTTGTTGCATACAGTCATCATCCGGAACAACGGGAAGTTTGGATCGCGATGATTACAATTTTTATTTTCGTCGGGTGGTCGTCATTTATGATGCGGCAACACTATGCACTTGGAAATCAGAACCGCATCGTACGGCTGGAATTACGCTTCAGATATTATGTCTTAACAGGCAAAAGGCTGGAACAACTTGAATCGAACCTCAGTTTCGGGCAATTGGCTGCGCTGCGTTTTGCATCAGACGAGGAATTGCCGCCTCTTGTGGAACGGACACTAAAAGAAAATTTGAATGCGCGCCAGATAAAAAGTTTAATTGTTCACTGGTTACCGGATCTAATGCGGGTGTAATAATCGCGGCATGATAATTTATACACAACTAAACCTGCGGTCCATTCAATCGCGTTTTAATTATGGCATTCCTTTCGAAACATTTGTATATCAGGAGATCTTCCATTCCTTCGGGGGGCTGCGGATTATTTACACGTAAAATGATACGGAAAGGATCAAGAATTATTGAGTATAAAGGTAAAGTCACAACCTGGAAGGAAGTGA
Organism: uncultured Bacteroidota bacterium; assembly: GCA_963759335.1. Lineage (GTDB taxonomy): Bacteria > Bacteroidota > Bacteroidia > Chitinophagales > Chitinophagaceae > Puia. The sequence goes on along the minus strand of CAVWYU010000005.1, from coordinate 784,402 downwards.
ATCATCGCGGGGGAACCAATGGGTATATTTATTTTATCAACCGAAAGCATGTTTTGGATGCTTTTACATATCGGAAAGCGCTTGGCCGTTATGCAAATGATGCAAGGGGAATTAAACGTAAAAAAGGGTTGAAAAACAACGCTGCCTATGAAACAATTGGACTAAAAGTGTATATCGATGCGGTAAAAGATATTCCTGCGGGTACTGAAATTTTTGTAGGATACGGCAAGGAATATTGGGATGCCTTAAGGTATAATCAAAATATATCCAAGAAAGGATGATCATAGTTTTGATATCTGGATTTTTAACCAGTCAATAACTATTCTTTCGGCAGTCCTCTGGAATCCAATGCAGACAAGGCTTTCAGAAGCTGGTTGGCAATAAAGGGAAATCCTTCATTTTATTCCCTAAATCATTGGAAAAATATTTTGATTTCATGAAATAATTTTTACTTTTATGGGAAGCGATTTGCTCCTTTTCCCGCACTTTCCATATAAGCATTATTCGGCTAATGTTTAACGGTCCTGCGATCTGTGATCCATACCTATGAATTGATTTACATAAGTATTAAACAGATCAAAACGATGCAGTTAACGAGCAAGACCCCCGGCCTGGATGAAAAATTAGACGGCTTACTTTCCCTGCTAATGCACGAATATGAAGACCAGCCCGCAATAGTGATGGGAGGCTTCTATGATCGTTATGGTGAATTTTTTGGAGACGAACTTCATAACCTGCAGGAAATTCTTTTTGAAGACGGACTTGTACGTTGTTTTGTAGGACATGACGGTCTGGAACTGGAAATAACCCAAAAAGGAATTTCTTTCATGGCCAAAGGAGGTTATTCCAGCGAAATCCGCGAGGAAATGATCAGTCACGATGATGCGTTGAAAGCTCAAAAAAAATCTGCATTCTGGAATAACCTGATTACTACTGCCTTTGTGATCGCAATCGCAATCTGTTTTTACCTTCGGCACAGACCTGAATAACGCAGAGAGCTCAAAGCGCAAAGGCTTCCTGTTTTGTATCCTCCATCCGATCCTGCATCTTTTACGGGTTTAAAAATCTCAAGAATTATTCTGAGAAGCATGGGAAAACATCCTTCAGGGCGGAATAGCTACCGGTTATCCCTTTATTCACTGCTAAAAATTGGTCGTTTCTTGTAGCACTTTTTATTGATTTTAACGTCTGTCATATTTAGGAATTTATTTTATAATAGATTTCTGCATACAGAAACCTATACTGTACATTTGAATATGAAACGAACACTCTCACTGGCTGTCCTTTTATTATTTGCATTCGTCACGAGGTCACAAACCGGAATTCCCTATAGTTGGTCATATTCAGCAAAAAAAGTTACTGATAATGTGTACGAGCTGCATTTTCACGTTGACCTGAATAGTCCCTGGCATACCTATTCACAATTTACTCCGGATGGAGGACCTGTTCCGACTAAATTCAGCTTTACAAAAAATCCATTATATACTTTGGATGGAACTGTTAAAGAAAACGGCAGCCTGATTCAAAAACACGAGGCGGTGTTTGGCGTTGATGTAAAATATTTTAGCGGTAAAGTAGATTTCGTTCAATTGGTGAAATTGAAATCCAAAGCAAAAACAAACTTCACCGGATCTGTTGAATTTATGGTTTGTAATGATCAGCAGTGCCTTCCGCCGGCCACCCAAAAATTTTCCATTGCATTGAATTGATATGAACAAAACGCTCGTTATTGGAGCTTCCGGACAAATTGGTACGGAACTGACACTGGCACTCAGGCAGCAGTTCGGGGGAGAAACAATTATTGCCGCCGATCTTAAAAGAGAAGCGGATCTTCTGAAAGGCACCGGACCCTTTCTTCCATTAGATATCAATGATAAGGAAATCCTTCGGGTGCAGGTGCGTCGTCATGAAGTAAAAACAATTTATTTACTGGTTGCCATGCTTTCAGCAGCCGGCGAGAAAAATCCGATGCTGGCCTGGCATCTGAATATGCAAAGCCTCATCAATACTTTAGAAGTAGCGCGGGAAGAGGGTGTTGAAAAAGTTTTCTGGCCCAGCAGTATAGCTGTTTTCGGAATGGATGCTCCAAAAGAAAATTGTCCTCAGGACGCATATGCGGCTCCTTCAACTGTATATGGTATCAGCAAATTATCGGGCGAACAATGGTGTCATTATTATTTTCACCGTTATGGGGTAGATGTTCGTAGTATCCGTTATCCGGGCCTTATCAGCTACAAAACATTACCGGGGGGTGGTACCACAGACTATGCAATAGAGATTTTTCATTCGGCCATCAGGGGAGAAACATATAATTGTTTTCTGCGCCCGGATAAGCGATTGCCGATGATGTATATGGATGATGCAGTCCGTGCAACCATTGAACTGATGGAAGCTCCACAATCTCAAATATCCGTCCGTACTTCATACAACCTTGCCGGCATTAGTTTCACGCCGGCAGAAATTGCCCGGGAAATCAAAGCACTCGTGCCGGGTTTCAATATTGAATATGAACCCGATTTCAGACAGGCTATAGCAGATTCCTGGCCCGAATCTATCGATGACCGGGTCGCACGTCAGGATTGGGGGTGGCGACCTTCTTTTAGTCTGAAAAATATGACTGAAGAAATGCTTCATCATATCAGTCCGGGACTGGCTGTGTCAACACGGAGATGACAGTTGAAATCAAACCAAAAAAGATTACTTTTGCAGCCCCCGTCGAGGTAGCTCAGCTGGTTAGAGCATCGGATTCATAACCCGAAGGTCGGCAGTTCAAGTCTGCTCCTCGATACTTAGAAAAGATCCTGAAAAGGGTCTTTTTTGTTTATCGGATTCATATCCGCCAGCTGGCCGTTGGCAGTTCAAATTTGCGCCGGATCAAATCTGCCAGTCTCCTCTCTGCTACTCAGGAGATTTGTCAATATAATCTTCTATGAATCCGCTGTTTTTACTAAATCTATTGAACACCAATTGATTGTGGCAGAAACCCGCACGGTCGTAACTGTACATTCAATTACATAACTTCATTTAAACAAAGAATTTCAGATTCCCTTGCAACCCCCAGTCTGTATGAAAAAGATAATCGCGAGTTTTTTGGCTCTTTTTAGAGCAATTCTTTCATTCGCCCCTATAAATGGCAGCTCATGCCAATGAGCCAGACAGCAACTTATATGCTGGATCACAGAATTAAAGTCCTGGATGGTTTCAGGGGTTTGGCAATACTATTGGTAATCGGGTATCATTATTTTAATTTTTTTTCGTTTGGCTGGACAGGGGTTGATTTATTTTTTGTGTTGTCCGGCTTCCTCATTACCGGTAAACTTGTTGAATCACTGGGCGCGGAACATTATTTCAGAACTTTTTATATAAAGCGGATACTGCGGATAGTGCCGTTGTATTACATTATTTTGTTGTTGTTTTTCGTGATCATTCCATTGTTGTTGCCTTCCATTGTTTCTGCTTCTTTTAAGGAATTGCTGCAGAAACAAATATATTACTGGACGTTTGTAGTTAATATATATGATGCCGTACATGGCTGGCCGCTGAATGTTATTTTGATTCATTTCTGGTCACTTGCCTGCGAAATGCAGTTTTATCTTTTATGGCCTTTCATTATTTATTTTTTTTATAATCACGGAAAGGCACTGATTGTTATACTTACCTTTTTTTGTTTAACGGCTTTACTGGTTCGGATAGGTGGTCAGCTTTTTTTGTCGTTAAATGATATCTACCGGTATGTTCTTCTACCATGCCGAATCGATGCTTTCTGTGCGGGTGCTTTATTGTACATTTTTTTCCGGATGGATAAAATAGCAGCTCATAAAACCAAATTACTGATTACTGCATTGATTGCACTGACGATTGTATTAGTGATGATGGCTGTAAAACAAAGTGCCTGGCATTATAGTGTTGACATGGTAAGAAAATACGGGTATACACTGGATGCGGTCTTCTGGGCCACACTTATTGGATTCTTACTGTCTGTTGATGAGCATTTTATGAAACGCATTTTTTCTGGCAGACTGATGACCGGCTTTGGCAAGTATTCTTATGGAATGTATGTTTTTCACTGGCCGGTATTTATCATTATTTCCAGGCAATCTATATTTAACTCCAGCACCCACGATAAAACCTGGTTACTGGCCGCGGTCGCTTTTTCGGCAACCTGTATTTGCAGCCTTGCCAGTTATCATTTACTGGAAAAACATTTTCTTAAACTAAAACTGGTTCGCTGATATGCAAAAGACCAGGAAAGCTGTTTTGATTTTTCTTTGGCTGCTTTTATTGTATTCCTTTCTGAGGCTGGTATTCTACCTGCTGTATTTCAGTAGATATGATTTTTCGGGAACGGAACTGGCGACAGTAATTTATTGGGGATGCCGTATGGATATCAGCGGGATTTTCTATCTAAACCTGGTATTTTTTATTTATTATTTTTTATTGCAGGATCTGTTATCTGACAAAAGGAGAAGGCTGGTGACTGTATCATTATTGTCCGTTATAAATCTTCCTTTGCTGGGTGTTAATATTATTGACCTTGCATATTATAAATTTAATCTCCGCAGAAGTACGATAGACCTTTTCAGCGTTGCGGCAGACTCCTTTCATGCGCTGGGTGCTTTCTGGAAAGCCTGGTGGTATTTGTTTTTTTTATTTGTTGCATTGTCATTTGTGTCGGTTATAATATTTAATCGAATATTGAAAGAAAACAATCATGATAAAGAAGGTTATCTGAAACGTAATCTTTTACCATGTCTTTGTTTTTTGCTGGTCACGGGGTTACTGGCAAGAGGTCTTTCAGACAGGCCCATTGTACCGTCTACCCCGTTATTGTATTTGCCGGCTCAATATCAGTCATTGACAACCAACTCAACCATCACTATTTTGTATTCCATCGCGAAGCGGCAAACCATCTTAAAGGAAAAGAACTATTATCCGGTTTCCCGTTTGGATACATTTTTTACTATAAGGCATCAGGTGAAATCTGTGGAGCCATTTAATAATATGAATGTTGTTGTTTTTATTATGGAAAGTTTTGCCAAAGAATATTCGGATGACAGGGATCCATTAAGGGCAAGAACTCCATTTATAGATTCTATGATGGCTGAGAGTATTGTTTGTGATAATGCGTATGCCAATGGCCTTGAATCCAATAAAGGAATAGTGGCTTTACTGGGTGGAATCCCGCCTTTCTTTGACGAGCCATTTTATTATTCCAGTTACAGCAATAACAGTTTCCGCGGTATTGGCACTTTACTGAAAGCAGAAGGTTACAATACTAATTTTTTTATGGGTGCCGGGTATGATCATTTTGGGTTTGCCAGGTTTTCCAAAATGCTGGGCATTGATAATTATTATTCGATGAATGATTACGGAAATAACAACCACTATGATGGGAACTGGGGTATTTATGATCATTACTTTTTGCCGTATGCCGCAAGACAACTGTTAAAAAAAAAATCTCCTTTTTTGAGTATTATTTTCAATATTTCCACGCATTTCCCCCATAAATTACCGGACAGTTTAAAAGCACAATTCACCATAAAAGGTCAGGATGCATCGCAAAACAGCATTAGTTATTTTGATTACTCACTGCGCTTATTTTTTGATATCATAAAAAAAGAAACCTGGTATAAAAAAACGATTTTTATTTTTTCTGCAGATCATAATATTTACCTGCATGGCAGGGAAAAGGCAGGGTTGTATAAAAACTTCAGGATACCCATTTTTTTTCATGTTCCGGGGCAGCGGATTCATCAGAAAATAGAAAAGCCTGTTCAGCAACTGGATATCGTGCCGACCATCCTGGATATGCTCCATTATAAACAACCTTTTATGTCTTTTGGACGACCAGTTTCTGATACGGTCCCGGGAATAGTATTTAATCATTTTGGAGATCTGTACCAGGCTATAGATTCTTCATACCTGTTTGGATACAATGAAAAAACCGAACAGCCGGCTTACCTGTATAATTACAGATCGGATACGGCACTTGTAAAAAATTTATTATTGAAAGGCCAGCCACCCGATCGGCAAGCAGTTAAAATGCAGGAATATCTCAGGGCAGTGTTGCAATATTTTAATTACAGTATGATAAAAAATAAGCTTTCTATAAAGTAATTAAAAGGCAGTCCTTTTGTAAACCGCATGCCTTTTTTATTCTAACATCTTTAATTCCAGTTTAATAGCGACTGAAAGCAAAATAAAGGGCACGAACATCATCCCTTAGTGTGCCCTGGCTTATTATTTCTTCGCCGTTTCGTCTTTTGTTTGGCAGAAATCAATTAAGTCATTTAGGATCATTTGCATTTTATGCAAAAATGGAAAATCTTCTGAACGGCAAATTGCAGAAACGGTATTTACATATCTGCAGATATCCATATCACGTCACATATTACTAGTCTGATGTTCCGAAGTCTGTGAACCAATTATGTTACGGCCATTTTGCAAAATAGCTTTGATCATGATTAAACATCAAATGACTATTATGTATAAAATTCCTAAACAAATTGTATTAGTCGGAGGCGGTTATGCATCCGTCTGGGCATACAGGTCGATCATTGACGAGTTATTGCTGGAAATGATGGCAGGTCAGGTTGAAATCAAGGTAATCTGTCCGGATGAATGCCATGTTTTTCATGGGTGGACAGCAGAATGTCTTATGGGAATCGTAGGAGATCAAAACAGGCTAAGCCGATTGACAGAGATTTTTAAACACGCCGAAATAATAAAAGGAAGAGCGGTAAATATTGATCCGGTGTCAAAAATGATCGGTGTTGTGCTTGGCTCAGGAGCCGAACGACTGATTTCATATGATCAGGTTCTGCTCGCAACAGGTTCTGCTGATTCAACTTCAGTTGCGGGCACTGACAGGCATGCTTTCCGGCTGAAATCTGAAGAAGATTATCGTTCGACTAAACGGCAGATTAAGTATTTGCTTAAAAAGGCCGCTGAGCCGAACATGTTGAAGACAAAAAAAACAATTCGTTTTATTGTTGCCGGCTGTGGATTTTCAGGTTTGGAACTTGCGTCTAATCTTGCTGAATTGATAGGGGTTTTAAAAAGACAATACCCAACCTTACAGAATGCAGACATTTTCATTTGTCTGATTAACAGCAGAAGATATCTGCTCCCGGATCTAACCTCAAAATTCAGGCGTATCAGGAAATATTCAGAGAGAACACTGAGCAAATACGGAATAGAAATAATAAACCAGACTAAAATTACACGTGTTACCGATCATGGTGTATTTCTAAGTAACGGCACATTTCTGGAGAGTGAAATGGTTATGTCCACCATTGGTCAGGTTCGTACCACAATACCAGGAACAGAAAATCTTGACAGGGATTCCGAAGGTAAATTATTGACAAATTCTTTTCTCCAAACGATCAGCCATCCGGATATCTGGGTTGCCGGCGACTCATCGAATGTTTGGAGTTCCGGGTATAAGAATGTTTGTCCCTCCAATGCACTTTGGGCAATTAAACAGGGGGAGCATGCAGGTAAGAACATAGCCAGAGGCATCCTTGCTCAATCCTTGAAGCCTTTCACATATCGTGGATTCGGACAATGCGCCAGTCTTGGCATCGGCAAAGGCATCGGTGAGTTATATGGTATACAGTTTACAGGATGGCTGGCCTGGATCATGCGCTGGATTTTCTTTCAGCACTACATGCCCTCAAAAAAAACCATGTGGCGGGAAATAAAAGACTGGCTGGTTTTCTTCATTTCTGCAAAACGAAAATATGCTGGACTGAATGATTGTGAAATAGACGAAATTTTTCAAACAGAAAATCGGCGTACAAAAGAATTAAAGATCAGACCATTTCTGGCTAACATAACAGAGTTTTAAATCAATCTTCTTTGACACAATTAAAAATATTTTTATGAACACAAGTCAATTCGAAAACAAAATCTGTCTGGTAACCGGCGCTTCCAGCGGAATTGGAAAAGCACTGGCAAAGAAGTTGAACAGCTTGGGTGCTATCGTAATTCTTACTGCGAGAAACAAGGAAAATCTGGAAATAGTAAAAGCAGATTGCAGATATCCGGATAAAATCCGAATCTTTCCCTTTGATATGGAGGAAATAAAAATGATTGAGTTTTTTGCACAACAGGCATGGAATCTATTTCATAAAATCGATTTTGTTTTTTTAAATGCAGGAATGGCGATACGGGATATGGTACATCTTACCGATCTGGATATGGTTTATAAAGTAATGAATGTTAATTTTTTCAGCCAGGTGGCGTTGAGTAAAGCCCTGTTGCCCTATATGCTTGAAAAAAAGCAAGGTAGATTTATCGTTACAAGCAGCTTATGTGGGAAATTTGGGGTTCCGAAGCTAAGCGCATATTCAGCATCAAAACATGCATTACATGGTTTCTTTGAATCATTACGCGCAGAATATGAATCGGAAGGTATTTCAGTAACCATGATTACTGCCGGCCTTGTTAAAACGGATATTACGATCCATGCATTAAAAGGAAATGGAACCATCAATGGAAAAATGCAGGCATCGGTCGCAGGTGGTATTTCTCCTGAAGCATGTGCACATACAATCATTCAGGTTGTTGCTGCCGGGAAATATGAGGCTCTGGTCGGCGGGATAGAAAAATACAGCATATTAATTAAAAGATTTTTTCCAGGATTACTCAGAAGGGTTATTTCCAAACATCCAATGAAAAAATTAAGAGATGCCGGTCTTCTGCCGAAACCATTTTATTCTGAGGCAGGTTCACGCAACCGGTACCGCGCTAACATACAGACTGTAGCTGACATTGTTCCTGTTGGCAGATAAAAAACCAAATCAAGTATATATATATAAAGTCATTCAGTTCCTGGCAACAGAAATAAACAGATGCTTTGTCATTAGGACAGGCCAAGCTTCTATTTCTGACCAGTGAAAATGTAATTTGTCCAGATGACTGCGATTCTCCCTGGAACCGTCCCCGGGAAACCTGCCTGAAAGCCATGAAATTCAGACCATTTTATAGCTTAAATCAGCGAGAATACCGTATTTGACAGCTATTAAGCAAAAACCCCCTGTGGAAACAGGGGGCGTCTAACGATTGCTTGCTATATATAAAAATTACTATGTATTAAATTGTCATGATTATCCACAAACATATATAACAAATCACAAAAAACAGAAGTTTAATCGTGAATTAATGGATAAATAATTATATATTAATATTAATAATGTGTAGTTAACACAGTTTTGTTTTTATCGGATATTCTGGCCGGGTAAACTTCCAGCGCGGCCTCAAGAACATCCATGGCAGATGCGATTGACTCCTGGTTAAGTACGTAGGCCAGGCGGATTTCGTTTAGCCCCAAACCAGCCGTACCATAAAATCCGGATGCAGGAGCGAGCATAACTGTTTCTCCTTTATGAGAAAAGCTTTCCAGCAGCCATTGACAGAAAGCATCTGTATCCGGAACCGGCAGGCTGGCGATCGCATAAAATGCGCCACCCGGGTTAGGGCAATAAACGCCGGGCATCTCATTCAGTCTTTTTACCAGCAGGTCACGGCGTTTGCGATATTCTTCCCGGGTCGTATCGAAATAATTCTCAGGCAAATCCACCGCCGCCTCCCCGAGAATCTGGGAGAATGAAGGCGGACTAAGCCTTGCCTGGGCAAATTTCATGACTATATCATGCAGTCCCTTATTTCGAGTTATAAAAGCTCCGATTCGTCCACCACAGGCACTATATCGCTTTGAAATGGTATCCATTAATACTACATGATCGTTCATCCCTTCCAGTTGCATGGCGCTGAAATGATCGCCTTCATAACAGAATTCCCGGTAAGCTTCATCGCTAAACAGATAAAGATTATATTTTAATGCCAGTTGCCTGAGTGTTTCCCATTCATCCAGACTATACAAATAACCCGTTGGATTATTCGGATTACATATCATAATGGCTTTTGTCTTTTTTGTTACTGCTTTTTCGAAGTCCTCGGCAGAGGGTAATGCGAAACCAGTATTGATATAAGACGTGACGGGCACCACTTTGACACCAGCTTCTACCGCAAAACCATTATAATTCGCATAGAAGGGTTCCGGAATAATGATCTCATCTCCCGGATCCATGCATGCCAGAAAACCGAACAGAATCGCTTCCGATCCGCCCGTCGTAATAATGATCTGATGATAGTTGATATTTATATCCTTAGTGGCATAGTATTTCACGAGTTTGCGACGGTAACTTTCATTGCCACCACTATGACTATATTCAAGAACCTTGAACTGGAAATTTCTGACTGCATCCAGGGCTGCGGGTGGTGTTTCAATATCCGGCTGACCAATATTCAGATGGTATACACGCAGCCCTTTCTTTTTTGCCGCTTCTGCATAAGGAACCAGCTTACGAATGGGTGAAGCGGGCATTACCTGTCCGCGCTTGGAAATATCAGGCATACATTTTCTTTATTCCATAAAGATAAATTAATGTGGCGAATGTGATAGGCGTAGGAAATGTAGGTATGTGGAAGATCAGAAAGAAAATGATACTGCACGTGCGGCACGGATGTGAAAGCTATTGCTAAACGCCTTTAGCCTTACGCTTTAAGCATAAAAAATGGCTGTTGGGCGTTGCTGAAAACCCGTTTCCGGAGCTCCCTTTCTTCACTAAATGAAAATAGGGATAGAAACTTGATGGATTTTCAGCAAACGGCCAACAGCCGGTACGAATTTTACTTTTCTATGATTTAGGCGCCGGAGCTGCCGGTGCGGCAGGTACAACTTCACCGGTTATCCGGAGTTGAACCGGCGCATCTACACCTGCTACTTTTACGGTTATGGTTTTGTTAAACGGTCCGGGATTGGCTGCATTAAAACCTGCGTTAATCTTGCTTTCTTTTCCTTTTGGAACAGCACCTTCCGGTTTTACCGGAGTGGTACAACCGCAGGATGCTACAGCAGATTCAATAACTATCGGACCGGTACTGATATTGGTAAAATTAAAATCGTGATTTACAGGAACGTTCTGCTTGATTTTCCCGAAATCGTAGGACATTTCAGAAAACTTAATCACGTCAGCCGCTGTTTTCTGAGATGCAGCAGGCGTAGTGCTCGTCTGCGCAAATAATGAGATGGATACAATAAAAGCACTGAAAAGTAATACTGCTTTTTTCATTTTACTGATTTGTTTGTTTTAAAAATTGAACTGAAGCGTTTTCCGGTGCGGCGGTGGGAGGTAGTTTATATACCTCGCCGGTTATGGTTAACGCTTTCGTTTGTCCGTTGTTGTAAAAGATTGTAATAGTTTTGTTAAAATGTCCTTCTGAATAGGCATTGTAGCCGACTTTGATGGGAACGGTAGCGCCCGGTGCAATGGCTTCACGGCTCCACTCGGGTGTTGTACAACCACAGGAAGCCTGCACATTTTCGAGAAGCAATGGTTCTTTGCCGGTATTCTCAATGTCAAAAACGTGGATAACAGGTCGTCCCTGAGGGATCTTGCCAAAGGAATAAGAAGGTTCTTTCAGCAGTAAAGTCTCCGGTTTCGCAATAGCTGCGGGGTAGGGAACGGTTACTGTATTTGACTGGGCATGTATAGCAAAAGCAGTCAGCAGACTATAAAATGTCAATAAAAACACCTTTTTCATAGATTGCACAGAAATCTTCCTAAAATTACATAGTAAACGTCACCTTTGCCAATTAATTTTAGCCTATTATATTATAATTAACCAGCTCCCAGGCCATCCACCATTTAAACGGATGAAATATGGAAAATCTTACAACCAGAGATCAGGTAGCCCTGGAAAATATCTCATTTGACCTTTTCCGAAAGGAGGTTTTGAATGATTACCGGCTGGTTTGTGAAAGCCGGGAAGCCAGCCTGCTCGGTCGCAAAGAAGTACTTACCGGAAAGGCCAAATTCGGGATTTTCGGAGACGGTAAAGAAGTACCCCAGGTAGCCATTGCAAAGTTCTTTCGCCCCGGCGATTTTTACGCAGGGTACTATCGTGACCAGACTTTGGGGTTTGCCCTTGGCACTTCGACCATTGAACAGTTTTTTTCCCAGTTATATGCGGACCCGGATGTTGAGCACGATCCCCATAGTGCGGGTAGAAATATGAACTCGCATTTTGCTTCCCGGCTGATCGGGGAAAACGGAGAATTTCTGGATCTGGTTAACAGAAAAAATTTTACGGCCGGACTGGCTCCGACTGCTGCCCATATTCCCCGGTCATTTGGACTTGCTTATGCTTCCAAAGCATTCCGGGAGATTAAGGAGCTCGGTGATCTCAAAAACCTTTCTGTAAATGGAAATGAGATTTGTTTCTGTACCATCGGGGACGCTTCGACCAGTGAAGGTCATTTCTGGGAAATCGTGAACGCCGCAGGGGTTCTGCAGGTGCCGTTAGCGATATTTGTATGGGACGACGGTTACGGGATATCTGTTCCGGTAAAGTATCAAACGACCAAGGGCTCTATTTCAGAGGTATTAAAAGGATTTCAGAAAGAAGACGGTACCAACGGAATTGATATTTACAAGGTAAAGGCCTGGGATTATGCAGGCATGTGTGAAACATTTGAAGCCGGTTTACAAAAAGTACGCACGAATCATATTCCGGCGATTTTTCATGTTGAAGAACTCACCCAGCCACAGGGGCATTCAACTTCGGGTAGCCATGAACGCTATAAACCACCGGAAAGACTGGAATGGGAGCGCACCTGGGATGCCATGAAGAAAATGAAAGAATGGATCATAGAAAATGCCCTGGCCAGTGCTGAAGAAATAGATGAAATTCAAACCAAGGCAAAAGACCTGGTGAGAACGAGTAAAAACAGTGCGTGGGAAAAATGTATGGAACCGATACTGGAACAAGTTGGCCGTTCTGTGTCCATTATCATGGAGCTTTCAGGAACACTGCCTGATAAGAAAGAAAAGCTGGAAGCCATTAACCACCAGCTTGCTTCTTTGCGGGAGCCGAACCGCCGTGACATTATGCATCATTTGCATCAGGCTTTATTACAAGCCGGAAATAATCAGGCTGCATCTTCTTTAAGAGCATACTATCAGGAACTGATTCGCGAAAATGCCCGTTTTTACAACACACACTTATATCATGAAGGACGTAAAAAAATAGAGAATATCGAATCTGTCGCAGTGCGTTTTGGAGAAGAATCTGCCATCATAAACGGATATGAAATCCTGAATAAATATTTCGACGAACTGTTTGCACACAATCCGAAAGTACTGGCTTTTGGAGAGGACCTCGGTCAGATCGGGGATGTGAACCAGGGCTTTGCCGGCTTGCAACTGAAATACGGGGCGGGCCGGATTTCAGATTCAGGCATACGTGAAATAGCCATTATCGGTCAGGGTATTGGTCTGGCCATGCGGGGTCTCCGTCCAATTGCAGAAATTCAATACCTGGATTATATGCTCTATGCCATTCAAACCCTGAGTGATGATTTGGCTAGTCTCCAGTACCGCACCGCCGGTCAGCAGGCTGCGCCCCTGATTGTACGCACCCGGGGTCACCGGCTGGAGGGTATTTGGCACAGCGGATCTCCAATGGCCATGATCATCAGTGCGGTTCGCGGCATGCATGTATGTGTCCCAAGAAATATGGTTCAGGCTGTTGGAATGTATAATACCTTATTGGAAGGGATGGACCCTGCCATTGTGGTAGAATGCCTGAATGGATATCGTCTGAAAGAAAAATTGCCATCCAACCTGCTCGATTACCGGGTTGCACTGGGTAAACCGGAGACCATCAGGGAAGGATCTGATATCACCATTGTATCATATGGTTCCACACTGCGAATCATCGCTGAAGCCGCAGACGTGCTGAGTGAACTGGATATTGATTGCGAAATCGTGGATGTTCAAACCCTGCTTCCTTTTGATATTCATCATCATATTTTAAGTTCACTTAAAAAAACCAACCGGATCATTTTTATTGATGAGGATGTTCCGGGTGGCGCAACGGCCTACATGTTCGAAAAAGTGATGGAAGAACAGGGTGGTTACCGGTGGCTGGATACCGCTCCAAGAACACTAACGGCAAAAGCACACAGACCGGCCTATGCCAGTGACGGCGACTATTTCAGCAAGCCAAATTTGGAAGAAATCATTGACGCGATTCAGGAAATTATGAGAGAGTAACGCTAAAACACCAGTCTGGAAGTCTGAGGCTTTAAGGCCCCGGCCTTACGCTTTATGCTTTCAGCTTAAATAGTAAATTTGCAGTCCTAAATTTTTAATACAGCTATGGGCAGGATTTTCGAAGTGCGTAAAGCCACCATGTTTGCCAGGTGGGATAAAATGGCAAAACAATTTACCCGGATTGGAAAGGAAATAGCACTGGCTGTAAAAGCCGGAGGTCCTGATCAGAATACCAACGCAGCCCTGCGGAGATGTTTTCAGAATGCCAAGAGTGTGAATATGCCCAAAGACCGTGTGGAAGCGGCGATCAAAAGGGCGATGGGCAAGGAAATGGATAATATGGCAGAAGTACTTTATGAAGGATATGCCCCGCATGGTGTGGCTGTTCTGATTGAAACAGCCACGGATAATACTACAAGAACTGTTGCCAATGTAAGGGCCTGTTTTAATAAGGGGAACGGGAACCTGGGAACCAGTGGCAGTGTAAGTTTTCAATTTAAAAAGATGGGTGTATTCAAATTAAAACCCGAAGGATTGAATATGGACGATCTGGAACTGGAATTAATTGATCACGGTCTGGATGATTTAGGGGAAGGTGTGGGTGACCACGGTGAGCCGCTGATTGTTTTGCACGTCGCATTCAACGATTTTGGAAATATGCAAAAAGAACTGGAATCAAGAAATATTATTCCTGTAAACGCCGAAGTAGAGTGGATCCCGACTACCACTGTTTCTCTTCCTGAAGATCAGGCGCAGGAAGTTTTAAAACTGGTTGATAAACTTGAACAGGATGATGATGTTCAGAAGGTTTTTCACAATTTGGTGTAACCCTATTGTCAGTGTACTGAATTTGGTAAACGTGGGAAATACAGGAATTCAAAATTAATAAAGGAAATGATAGTGTAAATATGTAATTACAACTTCACACCATCATCTCCTTTATTAACGTTTATCGTATCAATTTATACCTTTCCACGCACACCACACTGAAACGGCTTTACGATTGAATCTTAGAATGCTTTTGACTGTAGCTGAAATATATTATCAGTCCAACGGCCATCCATGCCAGAGCCACCAGGATCGTGGTATTGTCCAGTGAAATAATCATAGCCAGACATAACAACGCACCCAATATCGGCACGAGTGGTACCAGCGGTGTCCTGAAAGGACGGGGATGATCGGGATCCGCTTTCCTCATGATAATGATTCCGATACAAACCAACGCGAAGGCGAGCAATGTTCCGATACTGGTAAGATCGCCCGTGATATCTCCCGGGAGAAGGGTAGCGATGGCTCCCACAAAAAGAAATAAAAGGATATTCGATTTGTAGGGTGTTCTGAATTTGGGGTGCAGATCCGAAAATACTTTTGGTAACAGTCCATCATTCGACATAGAATAAAATACCCTGCTTTGACCAAGGAGCATGACAAGGATAACAGAAGAAAATCCGGCCAGAATTCCTACGGTTACCCATTTGGCCAGCCAATGATAATTGGTCATATAGGTTTCAATGGCGTAAGCCACCGAAGCTTCTTTACCGGCGCGAACAAAATCTGTATATGGAGCAACACCTGTCAGAACCCAGGAAAAAAGTACATACAAAATTGTGCAAATAACAAGAGAACCAAGGATGCCGATCGGCATGTCTTTTTTTGGATTTTTTGCTTCCTGTGCGGCAGTTGATACTGCGTCGAAACCAATGAAAGCAAAAAACACGATGGCAGCACCGCGTAATACGCCCCCCCAGCCATGCCTGAAAAAGTTGGTATACGTATATTCATTTCCATTCGGAAGGAGTGCGGGTTTTGCATCTGCCGGTATCATATACGGATGATGATTCGCGGGATTTATGTATTGCCATCCGAGTGCAATGAAAAGTAAAACGATGGAAACTTTGATGATCACGATGATCGAGTTCACGACTGCAGATTCCTGCGTGCCTTTTATAAGTAATAAGGAAAGTACCAGTAGAATAAATAATGAGGGAGCATTTAAAATACCATGATGCATGACGCCATTTGCATCCAGTAATTTTTCAAAAGGTGAATGACACCACTCATAGGGTATCCGGTTATCGAATAATTTATTGAGAAATTCGCTCCATGCTATAGATACGGTTGCCGCACCGAGGGCATATTCGAGTACCAGCGCCCACCCGATAATCCAGGCTACAAGTTCTCCCATGGTAGCGTACGCATATGTATAAGCGCTGCCGGCAATGGGAATCATGGATGCGAATTCAGCATAACAAAGACCGGCAAATGCGCAACCAACAGCTGCAACAATAAATGACACGGTAACAGCCGCGCCCGCATGACCACCCGCAGCAGCAGCAGTTCTTACAAATAAACCTGCACCAATGATGGCGCCAATTCCCAGCGCAATAAGATTCCCGGGACCCAGGGTTCGTTTTAAACTTTTTTCAGAATCGGCGGCCTGGGCCAAAAGAGAACTTAAAGTCTTTTTTCTGAATAAGCTCATAAGTGTATTTTGGTTGAGTTATAAGTTATACGGCTTGTAATGTAAACAAATATTCAATTCCTATTGCATTTTTGCTTATGAGACTGTTCGGGCGTTGCGCTTTTGGCGTTTTGGATAATATTCTATTCATTGCAGATTAAACAGCAGCATGAAGAAACCCGGATTAACCGGATGGATCATTATAGCCATGACGGCCGGAATAATCACCGGATTATTAATTCATCATTCAGCAGGTATCTATTGGAGTGAACATTTCTCCGATTATATGTCTGTCATAACGGACATTTTCCTGCGTCTGATAAAGATGATCATCGCCCCTCTTGTGTTTTCGAGTCTCGTAACGGGCATTGCAAAAATGGGTGATACGAAAGCGGTTGGAAGAATCGGTGCGAAAACACTGGCCTGGTTCCTTGGGGCTTCTCTGATCTCGTTGCTTCTGGGGTTACTCATTATGAACATCGTAAACCTCGGAAATAATCTGAATCTTCCCATCCCGGATCTTTCTGAAGCCGCCAGGGTAGAAAATGGATCGTCCCTTACCTTCAAAACATTTATTACGCATGTATTCCCCAGGAGTTTCATTGAGTCTATGGCAAATAATGAAATCCTGCAGATTGTGGTATTTGCCATTTTTTTTGGAATAGCCACCGCAGCCGTTGGTGAAAAGGGAAAAGTATTTATCCGCACCCTTGATTCACTCACCGAAATCATTTTGAAAGTAACGGGCTACGTCATGTATGTCGCGCCACTGGCCGCCTTTGCGGCTGTGTCAGCCATTCTCTCATTGAAAGGTCCGGAGATTTTAATTACATATGGAAAATTTATAGTGATATTCTATCTGAGCATTTTGTTATTGTGGCTCCTGTTGATGGGCATCAGTTATTTATGGATTGGCAAAAAAGTCTTTGTTGTATTGAGGAACATAAAAGACCTGGTATTACTCGCCTTTACGACAGCCAGTTCGGAGGCTGCTTTTCCGCGGCTCATAGAAGCACTCGAAAAATCGGGCTGTCCAAAAAGAATTGTCAGTTTTGTTTTGCCACTGGGATATTCATTTAATCTGGACGGGAGCATGTTGTATATGGGGTTTGCATCGCTTTTTATTGCACAGGCATATGGTATGCATTTATCGCTTGCCACGCAAATTACCATGCTGCTGGTTCTCATGCTTACAAGTAAGGGGGTCGCCGGAGTTCCGCGAGCCGCTTTGGTAGTGATTGCAGGCACTTTGTCCATGTTTCATATCCCTCAGCAGGGTTTACTATTGTTGCTGGGAATAGACCAGATCCTGGATATGGCCAGAAGTGCAACGAATGTGGTTGGAAATAGTATGGCCTCAGCTGTTATATGCAAAATGGAAGGGGTACTGGAGTAACGAACCGGTATTTTCATTTCATTATTTACTTTAAAATCTTAATTTGGCGGCGGTTATATTGGATTCGTTGGATCCGGGACAATGCATACGTATGGTACATCTTCTGGCAATCACTTTCAGGGACCTGCTGAATCCCGAATTTTACATCAATAACGGCGGCCTCTGGGTAATGCTTTTTATCGTTTTTGCAGAGACCGGGCTCATGGTGGGATTCTTTCTTCCGGGTGACAGTCTGCTGTTTGTGGCAGGAATTTACAGCCAGAAACTCATCGATAAACTGATCCCGGGGGGTACGGGCAATGATTTTTTTAATATTATCATTCTCTGGATTTTGGTTTCATTCTGCGGTATTCTCGGAAATATGGTTGGGTACTGGTTTGGTAAAAAAAGCGGCGATTATCTTTTCCAGCGCAGGGACAACTTCTTTTTTAAGAAGAAACATCTTTTAGATGCAAAAACTTTCTACGATAAACATGGAGGACAGGCCATCGTGTTTGCCCGGTTTCTGCCCATCATCAGAACCTTTGCGCCGATCGTAGCGGGAATCGTTCGGATGGAAAAGAAAAAATTCATGTATTATAATGTGATCGGTTGTGTAGCCTGGGTATTTCTCATGTTATTTGCCGGTCACTATCTGGATAAATTTTTCATGAATAAATTTAATTTTGATTTAAAAAAACATCTGGAAGTGATTGTCATCGGCATCGTGCTAATAACCACCCTTCCCGTTTTATATAAAATGTTTTTTGGGAAAAAGCCAAGTTCACATCCTGAAGACTTATGAGCCTTTCTGTTGCTAAGCGACCTCCCGGAATTTTTAATCTCGCGGTTATTGTTGCCGCTCTCGGTTATTTCGTAGACATATACGACCTGCTGCTTTTCACCATTGTAAAAAAAGAATCCCTACTGCATGTGGGATCCACGGATGCAAGTATGCTGGCTGATAGCAGTAAAGTAATAAACTGGCAAATGATCGGTTTGCTGATCGGGGGAATAGCCTGGGGTATGCTGGCTGATAAAAAAGGCAGGCTTTCTGTGCTTTTTGGCTCCATTATCCTCTATTCCACCGCAAATTTCTTTACGGCCTTTATTCATACCGTTGACCAATATGCGCTTTGCCGGTTTGTGGCCGGTTTGGGCCTGGCAGGCGAACTGGGAGCCGGAATTACGCTGGTCAGCGAACTGCTGCCAAAAGAAAAAAGGGGAATAGGCACCTCCCTGGTGGCCGGTATCGGGCTTCTGGGAGCGGTGGGGGCTTATTATACTTATCAGTTTACAAAAGACTGGAGATTATGCTATAAGATCGGCGGAATACTCGGAATGGTCCTTTTGATCATGCGTATCAGTGTGGTGGAATCAGGCATGTTTATTCAAATTAAACAGCAGGCGGTTCAAAGAGGAAATTTTTTCATGTTCTTTACGGACAGAATACGTTTCCGAAAATATCTGAATGCCATTCTGATCGGTCTTCCCACCTGGTTTGTAATTGGCATTCTTGTAAATCAGAGCGACCGGTTTGCAAAATCCATGTATGGCAGTAGCGCTCTGGATTCCGGCAGGTCCGTTATGTTTGCCTATGTTGCCCTGTCAGTCGGAGACGTTTTCGGAGGGTTTCTTTGTCAATGGTTCAAGAGCCGAAAAAAGGGTCTGCTGACATTTTATGTTTTGGGTATTATATCAGGTACTTTATTTTTTTCGGGTCTGAACAGCAACGACTCCATGATGTATTTCTGTTGTGCACTGCTGGGATTTTCCAATGGGTACTGGGCCATTTTTGTAACCATGGGTGCGGAACAATTCGGAACAAATCTGAGGGCTACCGCGGCAACCACGATACCCAATATGGTTCGTGGTGTTTTACCCTTATTGAATCTGCTTTTTCTGGATCTTTTTCAAAAGACCTGGGGCTGGACGCTTGTTCGCAGTGGCATCACAACCGGTATTATCGTTACGCTGATCAGCCTGGTCGCTTTTTATTTCACAGATGAAACGTATCACAAAGACCTGAATTATACAGAACAATAGCCCTGTTGAGGTCTTAGAACACTGAATCCCTATCTTCGCGCCTAATTTTCCCGTATATACTTATCTGATGAAATTCTTGATAATTCGTCTTTCCTCCATCGGGGATATTGTTCTGACCACGCCTGTAATCAGGTGCCTGAAAAAACAGGTGCCGGATGCGGAGGTCCATTATCTCACGAAGTCCACCTACATGCAAATTGTTTCATCGAATCCGTATATCGATAAAGTGCATTATCTGGAAAAAAGTCTGCAGGCCATCATCTTAGAATTGAAACGGGAAAATTTCGACTATATCATCGACCTGCATCATAATCTCCGTTCGATGAAAGTAAAGGATGCCCTAAAGGTCAAATCCTTTTCTTTTCGCAAACTCAATGTGCGCAAATGGATATACACAAGTTTTAAGTGGAATCTTCTTCCCGACGTTCACATTGTGGACCGGTATATAGAAACGGTTGCTTCTTTTGGTGTTAAAAATGATGGGGCAGGACTTGATTATTTTATTTCTAAAGAGGACGTTATCAATGACTCGGATCTGCCAACTCCCCATCAGCTCGGCTTTGTGGGTGTGGTGATCGGGGCTGCCCTGAATACAAAAAAATATCCCTTTCATCATGTAAAAAGAATTTGCGAATTACTGGATCATCCGATTGTTTTACTCGGGGGACTGGAAGATGCGGATGAAGGTGACCGGATTGCGGCAAGTGACAAGATCAAGATTTATAATGCCTGCGGAAAATTCGGTTTGAATGAATCAGCGGATCTGGTACGAAGGGCGAAATTAGTGGTAACCAATGATACCGGGCTGATGCATGTTGCTGCTGCATATAAACGGCCATTGATTTCACTTTGGGGAAATACGGTACCCGCTTTTGGCATGTATCCTTACTATGGGACAAAGTTTTTGCAAGCTACGGGAGCCCGAAAGAATGAGCTCCCCTATGACATTTTCGAGATAAATAATCTGCGTTGCAGACCCTGTTCAAAAATCGGGTATGATGCATGCCCGCTCGGTCATTTTAAATGCATGGAAAATATAGACCCCGCCCAGGTGGTTGCACGGATCCGCGAACGGCTTGCACTTATTTGATATGCTGGCCGGTCCAGGTGCCGCTTTTATCAAAAATATTATAACCGACTACGGAGTCAAAGCATAAATAATTGCCATCCCATATTCCCTTTACATCGAAATGGTTAAAAATGCCCGGCGATGCTCTTACATAAAACCCGGTCCATTCTCCCTGTGCATCAAAAGTTAGCATGAGTTGCTGGGTCGCAATAGAAACATATCCGATCAGATCATCCGTTTTATTAAAGATATAGAGTCCTTTCCAGGCAGGATTCTTCGGATGGTATTCATTGTGATACATCGGGTTCAACGTTTTGTTTATATCCGGATTCAATTCAAAATGATTGAGCGGATTAATGGTACTGTTGAATTCAGGGTTCACATCATTATTGTGCATCGGATTGATGTTCCAGTTATATTTTGGATTAATATTCGAATTCTTTTCCGGATTCAGCGTGCTGTTAAATGTGGGACTCAGATTAAAATCAATCTTGGGGTCGTGACGGTTTTCGAGACTTTGGGAAAACCCCGCACAGATCATCAGCAAACAGGCCAGGGAGAGGAGTAAATTTTTTTTCATACAGCAAGTATTTGGGTTACGGGTTTCTAACTTTAAATTTAGATTTTATGTGGGTTTTATTTTACGTATATGTGGGTCCATTTGCCATTTTTGTCGAACAGATTGTAACCACTCTGGTTGTCATAACAAAGGAACATACCAGTCCATACGCCAAACAATGTAAAGTAATTATACATATTTTCACCAGCCTTAACATAATAACCATTCCAGGTTCCGCTATTGTCAAATGATAACATCACATTTTGGGTAGCTATTGAAATATATCCAAAAAGCTGGCTTGAATCATTGAACAGAAATAATCCCCTCCAGGTTTCAGTTGAAGGACGAAGGCCCTTCATGATCACCGGATTCAGAACATCATTTGACTGTGGATTCAACTGCAGATTGATCATCGGGTTGATGGAAGCATTTTGTGTCGGGTTCAGAGAATTTTCCTTCAGGGGATTCATATTATAATTCGAAGAAGGATTAATGAACCGGTTGCTGTCGGGATTGATTTTTTTATTCAGGTAAGGATTCAGATTGGGGTCTCTTTTCGGATCATGTGGCTTGAATACCATGTCGGTTTGAGCCTGTTTTGCGGCAGCTTCACTTTGAGCTGATGGCATGGCAGTTTCTGTTTGTTGCTGCAATGCATCCGTATCATTCTGTGCAATGGGTGCAGAACTATCTGTTTGTGCAAACAGCCCGGAAATAAATAACACAAAAACGGTCGAAAGTAGAAATCCTCGCATACGAATAACGGGTTGTAAGTACGTTGGATTCTATGCGACTTTTCGCTGGATACGAGGATGTAACAAAGGGAAGAAGCATAAAGGTAACACGGAGAGTTGGGATTGTCAAGAGCCCGTCGAGGCTGAAAGCTTAAAGCGTAATGCCATACATTATAATTATCGTGAAGGTGTGAGGGGTGGGAAATGTAGGAATGTGGAAGTTAAATGAGGAAATGGTCCCGTGAGTATGGGGTAAAAACTACCTTCTTTCGTTCACTATACCAGAATTTAGCTTTATGCTTTGCGCTTTACGCTTTAAGCGTAGAAAGCACATCGTTCATGTTCCGGACTGCATCGGCACTTTTTGCGAAAAGTGCTTTTTCATCAGCATTAAGTTCGAAAGGAATGATTTTCTCCCAGCCTTTTTTCCCGATGGTTACCGGAACACCCAGACAAATATCTTTTTGTCCGTATTCACCTTCCAGGGACACACAACAGGTAAATAATTTCTTTTCATCCCTTACAATGGTTTCCACCAAAGCGGCGCCGGCGGCTCCCGGAGCATACCAGGCGGAAGTTCCGATCAGTTTTGTAAGCGTAGCACCACCGACCATTGTATCGGCGACAATTTGTTTTTGTATTTCTTCAGACAATAATTTTGTAACGGGTACACTATTCCAGGTTGCAAAGCGGATTAACGGAATCATGGTTGTGTCGCCATGACCACCAATAACCAGAGCATTCAGATCCGCCGGGCTGCAGCCGAGATGCTGACTGAGCTGGTATTTAAATCTTGAGCTATCCAGCGTACCACCCATGCCGATAATCCTTTCCCTGGGTAAACCGGATTCTTTCAAAGTAAGATAGGTCATCGTATCCATCGGGTTACTGATGATGATGAGGATGGCATCCGGTGAATATTTCAGGATATTGTCGGTTACAGTTTTTACGATGCCGGCGTTTGTACCAATCAACTCTTCACGGGTCATACCGGGTTTCCTGGGTAAACCAGAGGTAATAACCACTACATCGCTGCCTGCCGTTTTAGTATAATCGTTGGTGCTTCCGGTGATTCGTGTATCGAAACCCAGGAGTGTGGCAGACTGCATAATATCCTGTGCCTTTCCTTCAGCAAATCCTTCCCGGATATCGAGCAAAACGAGTTCTTCAGCGAGCTCTTTCCGGGCTATATTATCTGCACATGTTGCACCTACGGCTCCTGCGCCAACGACTGTTACTTTCATCAATTATTATTTAAATGAACGCGAAGTTAATTATCAATTATTAATTATTAATGATTAACGCTGTATCCGTTAATAATTAATAATGGATAATTAGTTTTTCTCCTTTCCCTGAAAAGCAAGCAGAAGAGTGTCCACTTTCTGATTGCCTTCGAATTTTGTGATGAACTGACCTTTTTTATCGTACAGGGCCAGGCAGGGCAGACTTTGCATCCGGTAATATGGCGGGAGCATATATTTATCATCCCTTCCCATCAGGATATTTGTGTGATCAGCGATCCGGAAGTAGGTATAAAAAGATTTCATTTCATCAAAAGGCTGGAAAGTTGCCATCACGATTTCGATGTCTTTGAATTTATTGGCGTCTGCCAGAATATCGCGCATCTGATGTTTGCAGTGTTCACATTCCGGGCTGAAAAAAATAACAAGGACTTTGTGGTTTTTCTTTAGATCATCTTTAGTAATGTAATGCAGGCTGTCTACTTCCAACAGACGGAATGGCGGAATCCCGGGATTTTTCAGATAAGGCGGTTCAGGAACATTATTTGGCACCTGTGCATGCGCTGATGACAAAAATAAAAAGCCCAGGATAACGGTCAACACACACTTCATACCAGATATTTTTATAAAAATAATGCAAAATGCGGGATGCTCATAATTCCATTTATGATGTTTAACTGTATTGGCCGGCTTTTAAAATTCATTGCCAATATCTGCCTGAAAATAAACGTTCAAAGATCCATTAATCGGGCAATAGGTTTTGTAAATATTGGTTAAACTTATGTTCTTCAATATTCAATCTGTGGATTTTGAATTTAAGCCTGTATCGCAAGTATGCAAGGGTGGATGACGAAACAGACAATGGAATACCGAATCAAGTATTTAAATATTCCGGAGCCGGAAAATGGGTATAAGGAAACAGGCAAATAGAGATTCCGCGATGGATAATTATATATGCCGGTGCGAATGATTGGAAATAATGAAGGAGGCAATTGGAGATGCTTACACGAATAATGGCGGATTCAGAAACCAATAATTGGAGCTGCCTAAACGGATAATGGCAGAAAATTGAAAAAAGCCTAAAAACCATTAGTTTTGTCGCCCTTTACGGCAACAATTAATTATCATTCATGGCAAATACAGCAGATATCAGTCGCGGACTCATTATCAAACTTGATGGAAGCCTCTACTCAGTGGTGGATTTTGGTGAAAATAAAACAGCCAGGGCTGCGGCTAAAGTATGGGCGAAGTTAAAAGGGGTCGACAATGCGAGAAGCATCGAGAAAACCTGGAACAGTGGTGATAATATTTATCCGGTTCGGGTGGAACGTAAAACTTATCAGTTCCTTTACAAGGATGATACAGGGTATAATTTCATGGATACTGAAACCTTTGAACAGGTTGCCCTACAGGAAAATATGGTGGATGCACCACAATTTCTGAAAGATGGTCAGGAAGTTACAGTCATCATGAATACAGAAACGGAACTGCCAATGGGTGTGGAACTTCCTGATAAAATTGTTTTGAAGGTAATTTATTCTGAACCGGGAATGAAAGGGGATACGGCAACCCGCACACTTAAACCGGCAAAAGTGGAAACCGGCGCTTCGGTGAATGTTCCGTTATTTGTGAATGAAGGAGAATTGATACGCGTCAATACAAAAACCGGCGAATATGTGGAAAGGGTGAAAGAATAACACTTATCTTAGTCTTCCTTTTTAAAAAGCAAAAACGCCATAACTGATGGATTTTAAACAGATTCAGGAGTTGATC
This sequence comes from uncultured Bacteroidota bacterium, assembly GCA_963759335.1. Classification (GTDB taxonomy): domain Bacteria; phylum Bacteroidota; class Bacteroidia; order Chitinophagales; family Chitinophagaceae; genus Puia. The sequence continues at coordinate 759,021 of CAVWYU010000005.1, read as the reverse complement.
AAATTGATCAACAAATCGAATATCGGTGAAGTTACCATTGAAGAAAAGGGATTTAAAATAACCGTAAAACAAAAGGAGGAACATATCCAGCAGGTCTTTTCTGCTCCGTTCCAGTCCAGCCAATCCGCTCCCACATATACGGCTCCGGCTGTTTCGGCCCCAGCTGCAGGAAGCACTCCACCTGTAAACGGGAAAAAGACTCCTGAAACCGCTGTTGATAACCTGATTACGATTAAAAGTCCGATGATCGGCACTTTTTACCGCAGTTCTGCCCCTGATAAACCTTCATTTGTAAATGTTGGAGATGAAATAGAATCCGGGAAAGTGTTATGTATTATCGAAGCAATGAAATTATTTAATGAAATCGAAAGCGAAGTGAAAGGAAAGATTGTGAAAGTACTCGTGGAAGACGCTTCTCCGGTAGAGTTTGATCAGCCATTGTTCCTGGTAGATCCCAGCTAAACAAGTATGGAAGTCTGGAAGTGTGGAAGTATAATTAATATTTCCAGGGAGTTTACAGGTTTTCATCTCCGAATGGGTCTACAAATTTCCAAACCTTAAAAGATTCAATGTTCAAAAAAGTATTAATAGCTAACCGTGGGGAGATTGCCTTACGGGTTATTCGAACCTGTCGCGAGATGGGAATAAAAACCGTAGCCGTTTATTCTACTGCGGATAAAGATAGTTTACATGTTCGTTTTGCTGATGAAGCGGTTTGTATTGGTAAGCCGGCCAGCGCAGATTCCTACCTGAATATTCCACATATAATGGCCGCCGCTGAAATCACCAATGCGGACGCTATACATCCGGGTTATGGTTTTCTGGCCGAAAATGCGCGGTTTGCAGAAATCTGTGGTGAACATGGTATCAAATTCATCGGTCCCACGCCTGCTATGATCAACGCGATGGGCGATAAAATCACGGCAAAAGAAACCATGATTAAAGCCGGTGTGCCGGTGGTTCCCGGCGGTGGCGGGTTGCTTGAAAGCGTGAGCGAAGCCAAGGATATGGCTGGTCAGATTGGATATCCGGTGATCCTGAAAGCTACGGCCGGCGGGGGTGGAAAGGGTATGCGTGTGGTGTCGACTGATTCGGAATTGGAAAAAGCCTATGAATCGGCAAAAGCTGAAGCTGCGGCTTCTTTCAAGAACGATGGTATCTATATGGAAAAATTTGTTGTGGAGCCGCGCCACATCGAAATTCAGGTTGCCGGAGATCAATATGGTACTGTTTGTCACCTGAGTGAAAGAGACTGTTCTATCCAGCGACGTCATCAAAAGCTGGTGGAAGAATCGCCGTCACCATTTATGACGCGTGAACTCAGGTATAAAATGGGAGAGGCTGCTATAAAAGCCGCGTCAGCCATTAAATATGAAAGCGTAGGGACAATAGAATTCCTGGTGGATAAAAACCGGAACTTTTATTTCATGGAAATGAATACCCGTATCCAGGTGGAACATTGTGTTACAGAAGAAGTCGTGAATTTTGATCTGATCAAAGAACAAATAAAAATCGCAGCTGGTGAAACCATCAGCGGTGTGAATTACGAACCGCAGGGACATGCTATTGAATGCCGCATAAATGCTGAAGATCCTTATAATGATTTTCGTCCTTCGCCCGGTAGAATAACAACATTGCATCAGCCCGGGGGTCACGGGATCCGGGTGGATTCCCACGTGTATGCCGGTTATACAATTCCTCCATATTATGACTCCATGATTGCTAAAATCATTGCGGTTGCCAGAACACGCAGCGAAGCGATTGATACGATGCACCGGGCATTGACTGAATATGTGATTGAAGGTATTAAGACAACGATACCCTTCCATCTACAGCTTATGAAAGATGAAAATTTCCGCAGCGGAAATTTCAACACGAAATTTCTGGAAGGTTTCAAAATGAAATAAAAACTACATTCGCCACACTACAAAGTCAGTTTAGCTCCTTCCACAAAACCGGAAATTTTATTAATCACGGCTTCAACAATAGCATCTGGACAGGATGCGCCGCTTGTAATAAGTATACGTATGGGTGTTTCATCGGGTAACCATCCTGTTTGTAATTTCTCTTCATGATTATGCAGATCAAAATGTAAGATCTTCTCCTTTGAAATTAATTTATCAGGCCCTTCTATAAAATAAGTGGGCAATGTACTCTCGCATAATTCCACCAGGTGGGAAGTGTTGGAAGAATTATATCCACCCACTACGATTGCGAAGTCGGCAGGTGTTGATAACATGCCGCTAACGGCAGACTGATTATCATTTGTGGCATAACACAGTGTATCACGGGTATCGGCGAAACGATCATTTGGGTTTTCACTTTTTATCTCTGTTTCTTCCCGGATTACTTTTTTTAAAAAATCTGCAATCTTTTGCGTTTCTGAGGCGAGCATCGTCGTTTGGTTTACCACGCCAATGCTTTCCAGATCTTTTGCGGGATCAAAACCGTTATTATACCTTCCTCTGAATAAATCAAAAAATTCTTCTGAAGATTTTTCTTTTCTGATGAATTGACCTAATAAAATGGCTTCTTCCATATCCCTGATCACCAGTGCCGCTCCTCCGGCAGATGCATGGGAGAAAGTGGCCCGGGTTTCTTCATGTCCCGGTTTGCCGTGAATAATAACAGTGAATTTTTTCTCAGCCATTTGAGCAGAGCGGTTCCATACTTTTTCAACAAACGGGCAGGTTGTATTATAATTTTCGGTGTGAATGCCCCTGGATATTAAGAGGCCATTTATTTCAAGACTGGTTCCAAATGCAGGCGTGATCACAATATCAGCTGACTGAAGATTGTCGAAGGGGATCAGCTGTCTGCCATGGGTATCCTGCAGAAAACGAATGCCCCTGTTTTTCAGGTCATTGTTTACCTGTGGATTATGAATCATTTCGCTAAGCAGAAAAATATTTTTGCCGGGGTTCTCTTCTATAATACGAAATGCAATGTCAATGGCATTTTCTACTCCGTAACAAAATCCAAAATGACGCGCGAGGTAAATTTGCAGTGGTCCGAAATCCAGCAGTGTGGGTGTAAAATCCTTTTTCATTTTATCCTCCGCACGTCGTTTATTTTTTACCGCTGAGATGAGCGGGCTATGATAGGAGGATGGAACCTGAAACGTTTTCATTATGGCACAAAGGTAAATGTCAATTGTCAATTGTTAATTGTCAATTGTTAATTCAATAAGCGTCATTGGATTAGATTTTTGGTATGAAACATCATGTTTTAATAATTGATAATTGACAATCAACAATTGACAATTATCAATTAACATTGCTGTCTTTAATTCTGGAATAATGAACGCCGAATTTCAACCGGTCAGCTGGGCTGTCGATTCAAATATTTATGAAGTCAATCTTCGTCAGTATACAAAGGAGGGTACCTTCCGCGCATTTGCGTCACACTTACCAAGGCTAAGAGATATGGGCGTTGAAATACTCTGGTTCATGCCGATTACACCGATCAGTAAAATCAGGCGGCTGGGTACATTGGGGAGTTACTATGCCTGTTCAGATTATGTTACTACAAATCCGGAATTTGGTTCTGTAGAAGATTTTAAATGGCTGGTAAATCAGGCACAGGGATTGGGTTTCAAGGTGCTGATTGACTGGGTTGCCAATCATACCGGCTGGGATCATGTATGGACAAAAGAACATCCTGAATTTTACCGTAGAAATATCGATAATGAATTTTATGATGCCCATGGTTGGGCTGACGTTATTGACCTCAATTACGATTCGCCGGAATTAAGATCCACCATGATCCGGGCCATGCAGTTCTGGGTCGATGCCTGTGGTATCGATGGATTTCGTTGCGATATGGCGATGCTCGTCCCTTTGGAGTTCTGGAGGGAAGCGAGGACCACACTCGATGGGATTAAACCCTTATTCTGGCTCGCTGAATGTGAAGACATCATGTATCACGAGGTATTTGACGTGAGCTATACATGGAAATGGCTCCATATTATGGAATCGTACTGGAAAAAACAGACCGATATGCAGGGTCTTTCACAAGTATTATATTATTACCGTCATCAATTTCCCCCGACAGCTCTACGAGCCTATTTTACAAGTAACCACGACGAAAATTCGCATAGTGGAACAGAATATGACCGGATCGATGATGCCACCCTGCCATTCTCCGTCTTTTGCTGTTTGTACGATGGGTTGCCGCTGATTTATAGCGGGCAGGAATTACCGAATAAAAAAAGACTGCTGTTTTTTGAAAAAGACGAAATCGACTGGAGTCAACCCTGTCTTTTGCATGATTTCTATAAAACAATGCTTCTGCTACGCAAATCAAACCCTGCCTTGTCAGCCGGTGATCCGCAAAGGTATGCTGTGATTCTTCCCAATACATCTTCCGAACAAATATTCAGTTTTGTCCGCCGTTATGAGCGCTATGAGGTATTGGTTATTTTGAACCTGTCGGCAGACCTTCGTTCTGTGATCATCACCGGTCAGACACTGGCCGGATCATACAGAGATGTTTTTAATGCGGATGCTCCGGATTTTATTTCTGGTCAGCCCCTTCATATGGGTGCTTGGGATTATAGGGTCTACGTGAAATAGATTCGAGGCCGGACGCAGGAGGTATAAATTGGTTTTTTTCCTATAGACTAAAATAAAAAAGCGTCCTCATTTAGAGAACGCTTTTTATTATTATTTAACTAAAGCTTCAGGCCTCCGGCATTCTGCCTCAAGCCTTACTCATCATTCAATTTCAGCGGATACGTAAATGACCCGTCATAACCAGGATAAACTCCTTCCAGTTTCAGTGAGCCGTTTCCAGCCAGCTCAACAATTTTGCGGAATTCTTCAATGGTATTCACATCCTGACCATTCACTTTCAGAATAACAAAACTTTCCTCCATTCTCGTTTTGCTGAACAGTCCTTTTTCACTGATCGATGTCACTACGATCCCTCCTTTCACATGTAGCTTGGCGGCATCCGCTTTTTCCAACGGCTTAAGTTCAGCCCCCAGTTTGTCGAATGCGGAGTTCTTTACCAGGTCCATATTTCCGCTATTATTCATCAGCGTTACCATCACATCACTTTCTACGCCATTTCTTTTGTAGGTGACTTTGATTTTATCACCGGGGCGATAGATCGCAATCTGACCTACGAGTTCGGAACCGGAGAATACGGACTGGTCATTTAATTTGATGATCACGTCGCCTTTTTTGAGTCCTGCTTTTTCGGCAGCTCCTTTTTCACGAACGTTTACAACATAAACACCTTCATCATCTTTGATGCCATTTTCTTTTTTGGCATCGTCGCTCAGATTATCATTCGCATATTCAATTCCCAGGTATGCCCGTTGCGTGGTACCGTACTTGATCAGATCTGTAACTACCTTCTTTACAATATTCACCGGGATCGTGAAAGAATATCCCGCATAAGAACCTGTCGGCGATGCGATCGCAGAATTGATACCAATCAGCTGACCCTGTGGATTTATCAGCGGACCGCCGCTGTTACCCGGATTCACGGCTGCATCCGTCTGTATGAATGATTCTACAGGAGCCTGACTTTGGCGCCTGTTGATATCGATGGATCTGCCTTTGGCGCTTACGATCCCTGCCGTTACGGTGGTTTCCAGCGAGAGCGGGTATCCGACTGCCAGTACCCATTGTCCGACTTTTACGTCATCTGAATTTCCGTAGAGCAGAAAAGGCAGTCCCTTAGCTTCTACTTTCACAACAGCGAGATCTGTACTGGGGTCTGTGGCCACTACTTTGGCTTTGAAAGATTTCTTGTTACTGAGTGTAACGGTTACCTCGTCTGCACCATCAACTACGTGGTTATTGGTTACAATATATCCGTCTTCACTGATGATCACCCCTGAGCCTGAACCCATTTCAGGCATAGAACGTGAACGGTCTCCGAAAAAATCATTGGGATCAATGCCAAACAAATCCGAGAACGGATTCTTTTTCGGAAGGTTATTACTTGCCTGTCGTACGGTTTTGGTCTTAATATGTACCGTTGCAGGAATGGCAGCGCTGGCAGCATCTACAAAGTCTGCCGGCCCGGCTGATTTTTCATTGTTAAAAAATTTGGCGTAATTAGCCGGAACCTTGGAAGTATCCTGCGCATACAAATAGGTTCCGGTTTGGGTAACCTGATTAAAATGATTGTACCCCCACAGACTGCCGAGGGTTGTGGCTGCACTGATAAAAACAATGCCGGCAACTTGTTTCAATTTCATTATGATAATTTTTTTACTTTTTGTGGACTACGGTTCTTTGTCAAACGACATGCCCATTGAATGTCAAAGTAACGCCTGGAAAGAACTTACGCTATTACCACCTGTTCAGTTTAACAAATTATTTACTAAGACCTTCGTAGATGGCAGTTTATCAAATTTACGAAAGAAATTTTAGCATGCAAACCTGACATTCGTTCAGAGCGATCTCAAAAATTTCATAGTATCTGTTCCATCAGCATAATCCGAAAGTTCAGGACGCTGACTTTTGCCGAATGGCAGCCATTGCCGGCCGACAATACATTGAAGGTTTTCATTGTTTTCTGCTGAAATACTATTCTTAATGTCTTTATAATAAGTATAATGTAATACGGCGATGGGAGAAAATGGGGAGACATCTTCAAGCATCAGCAGGCAATCGTTGGTCATATACTGCAGTTTATTCAAAATGGCCAGCGACAAACGATAGTCGTAATTATTTTTATATTTATGATGGTCAGCCATCCAGCGGTATTTCCTGAGGGCAGCCAGCAGAGGAATGAAATCATAGTTTTCCGGAACATGGATTTGCGTTACGTTACGGCAACCCAATCCGAAATACAGGAAGATATCGTCAGCGAGTTTTTCAAGTTCTTCTGCCGTTTCATTTCCTTCCAGAATCGCAACGGAAGTTCTGTTGCGGCGGATCAGACTGGGGTATTTCCCAAAATAATAATTAAAATAACGCGCAGAATTATTACTCCCGGTAGCAATATAAGCGTCCATCCCCTTTAGCATGGATGCCACCAAAATATGATCAGCTGCTTCCGGATTTTTTTTATTCAGAAATTCCAGAATCGCCGGAAACAACCAGGAGTCCCTGGTCGAGACTTTAATAACAGGGTGGTGCCCGTTTATAAAACAGCAAAGAAAATCATGAAATCCGACGAGTGGAATGTTTCCGGCCATTACGATACCGATTTTTTTGGGATCCTTCTCCCGGTCGGGGATCTGATATTCGGAAGCCCATTTTTCCAGCAGGTCTCTTTGCAGGAACCGTTCGGCGATTTGAGTTACGGATAAATCTATGAAATCGGGTATAAACCAGGCATTATGCTGGAATGCCCTCGTTTTTACGTCCTTCCAGGCAAGACCGTCTGACAACATAAATTCACCCAATTCGACCAGTATGCTGATACGGTTCTGTAAATCCATATTTCAGATTATATTTGAGTTGCAAAATTAATTCTATTCAAATCCTTAATTCACGAAAAAATGGCAATCAAGATAACAGAGGAATGTATTAATTGCGGGGCCTGCGAACCGGAGTGTCCCAATAATGCAATTTATGAGGGCGGCGTTGAATGGGCAATTGCAGACGGATCGTCCGTAAAGGGATCTTATACGCTGATGGACGGAACTGTAATTGACGCCAACCAGCGCAACAGCCCGGTAGCAGTGGATGTTTATTATATCGTTCCCAATAAATGCACCGAATGCCAGGGTTTTCATGAAGAGCCTCAATGCGCTTCCGTTTGCCCGGTGGATGTTTGCATTCCTGATGAGATGTACAAGGAAACAGTGGAAGAACTGCTGGCAAAAAAAGAAAAGCTGCATCTTTGATTCCGGCAATTTTTAAAACCAATACATGAAAAGGGTCATTGCTTTCGTAACCGGCGGCTATTCCGGTGAGGCAGAAGTATCGTATAAGAGCGCCATCAATATAGAAGCAGGAATAGACACCGAACGGTACGAGTACTATCGCATTGATATTACGCCTGCTTCATGGTTCCACTTAACCGGTGACGGAACAAAAATTCCGGTCGATAAAAATGATTTCTCTCTTGAAATCAACGGTAAAAAAATAAAATTCGAGGCCGTACTGATCGGCATTCATGGTACACCGGGAGAAGACGGAAAACTGCAGGGTTACTTCGATCTGATGAATCTTCCCTATACTTCCTGTGACGCTGCCACTTCAGCGCTGACATTTAATAAACGTTATACGGTAGCCGTGGCTGCATTTGCGGGGATCCAGGTTTCCCGTTCAGTGCATTTATTTAAACAGGATCACCCCGAAGTGTCGGCAGTGGGCGGCCAGGTGGCCATGCCGGTATTTGTAAAGCCAAATAACGGAGGATCCAGTATTGGCATGTCCAAAGTGAACAGGAAGGAAGATCTTGCGCAGGCTCTCGAAAAAGCCTTTAAAGAGGATGACCAGGTGCTGGTAGAAGAATTTATTTCCGGAAGGGAATTTACGGTCGGGGTATTCAGGACCGGCAGGGAGATCGTTGTACTGCCGATCACAGAAGTAAAGACGACGAAGGAATTTTTTGATTTTGAAGCCAAATATTCTCCCGGATTCACAGAAGAAACTACGCCTGCCGTGCTGGACGAATCGATGGCGCAGCAAATACAGAATACAGCCAGAAAAATTTACCAGGTATTTAACTGTAGTGGTGTCGTGCGCATCGACATGATATATAATGAGGCCAAAGGCGAGCCTTTTATGCTTGAAATCAACACGGTACCCGGACAAACTGCTGCTTCGGTCGTTCCACAGCAGGTAAGGGCGATGGGGTGGACACTAAAACAATTCTATTCAGCGTTGATTGAAGACGCTTTATCCAGGTCCAAAAAATCCTGAGTCTATTAACTATCTTTCCATCTAAATCCACATCAGTGTTCCGATTTCTGACCAGCAAGCCGTTATGGGTTAATATCCTTGCCGGTTTTGTGCTCCTGATCGTTCTTCTCCTCCTGTTCCTGGGCTCACTTGATATTATTACCCATCATGGGAAAACCATGAAGATTCCGGCCGTGGTGGGGCAATCCGTAAGCCAGGCCAGGAAAACACTGGAGTCACAAGGCTTTGAAATCCAGATCCAGGATTCCATTTATAATGATACGGTACCTCCCCTGATGGTCATGAAACAATTTCCTGAAGCTGATAACCTGGTCAAGGTTAATCGTACAGTGTACCTGACTATAAACCGGGCGGTAGCACCGGAAATCGACATGCCAAACCTGCTCAGCATGACTTTCCGCAATGCGGAAATGGTACTTCGGCGTTATGGGCTTAAACTAGGGGATACGGTGTTCCGGCCTGATTTTGCGCGTAACTCTGTTTTGGATCAGGAATTCAAGGGAGAAAGCATTAAACCGGGCACAAAAATTCAGCAGGGTTCAAAGATAACGCTGATCCTGGGAAATGGTGTCGGGACAGAATTTGTGGTTCCGGATCTTTTCGGTCTCACGTACCGGGATGCACGGGCTGCCTTAAGTACATCCGGATTACTGGTAGGATCTGTTGTGCCGGATGCAGACGTCAAAGACACCATGGGTGCCTTTGTTTACCGCCAGAATCCTGACCGGTTTGATTACAACAGACAGCCAAATCACATCCGTCAGGGCCAAATTATTGATATCTGGTTATCTGCAATAAAAAAAGATACCACTTCCATACCAAGCCCATAATTACAGATCAAATCGGAGTCATGCAATTGATAACTGTTAGTGAATTACAAGAGCGCATTTCAAAAGGAGAAAAACTAAATCTGATAGATGTTCGTGAACCTGCCGAACATAATGATTTCAATATCGGAGGTGATCTGATTCCCCTTGGCAGAATACAGGCGATGGATGTCGACCAGCTTGAAGACCTGAAAGACCAGGAATTGATTATGTATTGCCGCAGTGGAAACAGAAGCGGTCAAGCCTGTCAAATCCTGGAAATGATGGGATTTACCAATACGAAAAATCTGCAGGGCGGAATGTTGGCGTGGCAAAAACAGATTTAGCCTCCCACATTCACCAGCCTCATCAGATTCTTATGTTAACGGACAATATAAAATTGGTCCCTGCCTGTGGAAATAAGAAATTCTCATTCACCAGTGCCCCGCCCGAATAATATCCATACGTATACCCGGTCGATTCATATTTTTTGTTAAATACATTGTTCAGGTAAAAAGCAAAATCAACTGCTGTCTTCGATTTTAATTTCGGTGAATAAATTACACGTACCTGTTGTAAGTAATAATTTGTAATCCGCCTTTGATTGCTCTGCGTATTATCCAGATAACTGTTACCAACAAATTTTGCCGGCAGGCTGATTTCCAAAACAGAAACAGGATAGAAACTGATCGTGCCGGCAGCTATGATATCAGGAGAGAGGGCCATATCTGTTTTCTGGTAGGTCGTGCCAATCTGACCTCCATTATCATAATCATCCACGTAAGAAGTATAATTTGAAATTTTGTTTTGACTGATGGTAATATTGCCGGAAGCCTGAAACCATTTTACGGGTTTGATTCCACCCTGTAATTCAAGACCGAGACGCCAGCTTTCAGGTGTATTGGTTCTTGTGTATTCCCCTACGTCATTGATTTTACCGGTAAGTACAAGCTCATTCTTATACAACATATAATATCCCGTGATACCCCAGTTATATCCGGGCGTTTTTTTACTGAGACCGATTTCAAAATCATTTACCGTTTCGGGTTTCGGCTGTTCCGTATTGCCCGTTTCAAAGTCATCGCGGTTTGGCTCATGCGTTGCGCGCGAAAAAGAAAAATATGCCTGCATAGGCCCGTTCGTCCAGGAAATTCCTGCTTTGGGGTTGAAAAAATTATACCTGTTGAAAATAATAATGGAAGGATTATTGTCAAATCCATTGATCCAGTAATTAACCTGCCTCCACTGCAGGTCTAAAAAACTTGTGAATTTCTCGCCGAGTTGCTGCTGCCATTTCGTATATACGTTGAAGTCGGTTTTTTTTGCAGGCACGTTATAATATTCATAATCGGGCTGAATACCACCTTCCGAGGCCCATATAACATTTCCATAATGACCACCATCATATTCCGTCCAGCCACCACCCAATGTGAGCGCTGTTGATTTATGATTGTATTGAAGCGAATAGATGCCCCCATAAAAATAGTTGCTTAACCATCGCTGTCTGATCAGGTTTGTGCTGCTAAGCAGGGTGTCCCCAATCTGCGGATCGGGAATTCCGTAATCGGAGTAGGAGGCGCCGTTTATGTATTCTTCGTAATAGCCTTTTCCCCTGGTGAGAAATGCCGCTAAGTTGGCGCTCAGCGAAGAAGATAATTCCTGGTTGAAAAATAATTGAAAATGATTCTGTTTGTAATTATCTGTCTGGTTTACATAAGTGAAATAATTATATGTGCGCTTTTTTGAATCAAAAAGATTAATTGAATCACCCGGCGTATTATATAGTGCCCCGGGATATCCGGTGTTATCGAGATATTCCTGTTGAAGTTGTGCACTGTCACCGTAAAGCTTCGATTCAGGCACTCCATTCCAGGCCTGATAAGTTTTTTCAGAACCCATGATGACATTAAAGCGTATCGAAGTTTTATTTGAGATATAAGCTGTAGAAACATATAACGATTTCAGGTCGCTCGCAGCCCGGTCAATATATCCGTTGCTGCCAATATGAGAGAGTCGCATATCAATTGTAAAATGTCCATCGATGAGGCCGCTCCCTGCCTTCACAGTGTTTTTCCAGGAATTAAAGGAACCGTAGCTGTTATTGACTTCGGCATATGCGTCAGGCAGGAAGGTATTGCTGGAAAAATTCATCGTAGCTCCAAATGCACCTGCCCCATTGGAAGAAGTACCTACTCCGCGTTGAATCTGAATGCTGTTCGTGGATGAAGCAAAATCAGGCAGATCAACGAAATAAATGGCCTGCGATTCTGCATCATTATAGGGAAGGCCATTCAGTGTCATATTGATGCGGGATGCATCTGTACCACGAATGGAGATATTCGTATACCCGATTCCATTTCCCGCGTCAGAACCGACGACTACCGAAGGCGTCTGGTCAAGGATATAAGGAAGGTCCTGTCCATTATTAGTTTTTGCAATCTGACCCGCATTGATATTTACTTTGGTGAATGGCGATTTATCACCCGCGCGTATCGCCGTGATTTCAACCGGTACCAAAAAAAGTCCGGTCTTTCCGACAAAGGAACTATCGCGCATCAGCCGGCTGCTATCCGTTTTACCGGTAGGCTGACCGGAACACCACAGAACGAATAAAACAAAACTGAGGGAAAACCATAATGCTTTCATATTCCAACTTTAAATGAATGGCAGGCCGGCGGAAGAAGTTGGAAAATGCGTACACGGAGGATGAAAAAAGAAGCCACCTTCCCTGCGCAGGCATTATCCTGTTCAGGTTCTACGGGTATTATCTCAGCCAAATGATTTCCCGCTTTCAGCGGGGAATGCTTCAGCACCCCGGGAACTTTTGAAAACCGGTTTTCCGCCGGTCATACAAAGATATGTAACCGGGAACTTTTTATTGCGTTCTTATAAAATAATGCAACATCCTCCGGATTCGGTTGTCTTTTATTGGCCACTCTTCATTAAAATATTTGTTATGAAAAAAATTGTATTTGTCTTTCTGGCCATGATTTCAATACTGGCAGTCAACGCACAGGCGGGAGAAAAAAATTTACAAAAACGGCAGGTTTCTGGATTTCACGGTGTAGATGTATCCGGTGGTATTGATCTTTACCTGAGCTACGGGCCTGAATCCGTTGCCATCTCTGCCAGCACCGGGGTACGCGACCATATTGTTACTGAGGTTGTGGACGGCATCCTGCAGATACATATGGAAAGAAACTGGTCGAATGACGGAGAAGGCGGTAAAGTGAAAGCCTATGTTTCGTTGAATAATTTAAAAAACCTTGAAGGAAGCGGTGGAGGTGATATCATTTTTGAAAATCTGATTAAAGCAGAAGATCTGGACCTGCAATTATCCGGTGGCGGTTCACTGAAGGGAAAACTTAATGCAAATCATCTTGTTATAAATCAGTCAGGCGGATCTAACGTCAAACTATCCGGCAATGTAAAGAATCTGACATTGAACGCCAGTGGGGGAGGAAGTCTGAATGGTTTCGACCTGGTTACAGACTTTGCCAGTATTCATGCCAGTGGGGGATCTGCAACTGAATTGACTGTCAACAAGGAATTGAATGCAATAGTGAGTGGCGGCGGAGATATAACCTACAAAGGAGCTGCATCGGTAAAGGAAATTAAATCCAGTGGAGGCGGAAGCGTTACCCACAAAGACTAAGATCCCCCTATCTTTGCACTCCCTAAATGGAGAGTAAAATGGGTATGGATCGTAATACGATAATCGGCTTTGTTTTGTTGGGTGTTTTGTTATTTGTTTATCTGTTCACAGCATCTAAAAATAATCAGCAGCTCGAAAAACAGCGCCTGCGCGAAGCGGATTCCGTGGCCGCCATAAAAAAACAACAGGAGGTGCTGCATGTAACACAGGATTCCGCAAAAGTAAAAGTTGCCTCCGGAGACTCCCTGACCGGTTTTAACAAAGCGATCGGTGGTACAGAAAAGCTGCTGACCGTTGAAAACGACCTGCTAAAAATCGTTTTCAGCAATAGAGGAGGACAACCGAGAGAGGTCGTTCTGAAGCATTTCAAATTATATGACAGCACCCTGGTCAGGATTGTTGATTCCAATCTCTCTAACAGGCTGAATTATGATATTAATACGGGTACTGGTCAGGTATCCCACATAACTGATCTTTATTTTGACGAAGCGAAAGTTGAAAAATCAGCAGACGGCACCCAGACTATTACCTATCAGCTACCCGCGCCTTCCGGACTTTCCATTCTGCATCAATATGTTATACGTCCGGACAGTTATCTGCTGGACTGGAATCTGACCACCACGGGCGCCAACCAGTTGTTTTCTCAAAACAATGTAAACATCAACTGGCATTCGGAAATGGAGAAAACGCAGACATACGTCTATTATGAAAAAAGACTGACCAATGTTTGTTTTTCAACGGATAATACCTTCGACTATATCTCCTCCAAATCGGAAAAAGCATTTGAGAAACCGGTGCAGTGGGTCTCTGTCGTGCAGCAGTTCTTTAACAGAACACTGATCGCAAAAAATAATTTTGACGGAGGAGATATTCAGTGGCATCGCGAAGTTTCAGATACATCCAATATGCTGGGCACTGCCGACGTGCACCTGCAGGCAAAATTGGCCGGATCTGCCGCAACCTTAAACTTTCAATGGTACTATGGACCCAATGACTATCATATCCTGAAAACTGCGGGACCGAATATGGATCGTATAGTTGATTTGGGACGAGATATGTACGCGTTTGTCCGGCCGATCAACACCTATATCATCATGCCGGTTTTTAATTTTTTTCACGGTCTGGTGTCCAGTTACGGTATCGTTATTCTGTTGCTTACATTGTTTATCCGGCTACTAACCAGCCCGCTCGTTTATAGCAGTTACCTGAGTGGTGCAAAGATGAAGGCGCTACGTCCGGAAATAGATATTCTGAAGAAAAAAACCGGTGGTGATCAGCAGCAGATGGGAGTGGAACAAATGAAATTATTCAGGGAAGCGGGTGTGAATCCGTTGGGGGGATGTATTCCTGCCCTCTTGCAGATACCGATATTTTTTGCGCTGTTCAGCTTCTTTAACTCCAACGTGGCATTACGCGGCCAGCCTTTCCTGTGGGCACATGATCTCTCGATATATGACGTGGTCGTAAAACTGGGATTTACCATTCCGGCGTATGGGGACCATATCAGTCTTTTTGCAACGCTGGCAGTGATTACGAGTTTTCTCATTTCATTATATGGTATGAGTATGACGCCCGATAACAGTAATCCGGCAATGAAATATATGCCCTATATCATGCCGGTCATGCTGCTATTATTTTTTAATCGTCTGCCGGCCGCTCTTACCTGGTATTACACCGTCTCCAACCTGATCACGCTGATACTGCAGTTTGTCATACAGAATTATATCATCGATCACGATAAAATTCTCGCAAAACTGCAGGCTAACCGTACCAAGCCTAAAACAAAGCCCAAATGGCAGGAACGTTTTGAGCAAATGCAGGAAGCGCAGAAGAAGATTCAGCAGACGAAGAAGAAGTAGTGTGGGAGACTGGAAGACTGGAAGACTGGAAGTGGTTTAATTGAACTTTCCACAAACCGTCATCCGTCAACCATAAATGTTAAATGGCGCGGTCCTTGTTTATTCATATTAAACTCCCCGAACAGTTTACACTCTAACAGATATGCGCATTTTAAAGAACAGTTTGTTTTTGGCGGGAATCATTATGGTGCCTTTTTTCGGTTCTTCCCAAAAAAAGGTGGGGGATCTGACATTGGTATATAATTCATCCATTAGCAATACACAGGATTCCAGCAAGAAAATAAATTCCACAACCAGTTATTTCTTAAAAGGAAATTTAAGTCGTTCGGAAGTGGCCAGTAATTTGTTTTCCTCGGTTACCATTTACGATTCTAAGACCGGCTCAGGTGTTTTACTCAAGGAAGTGAACGGGCAGAAACTTCTTATCCGGATGAATGAGGAGAACTGGAATCAGAAAAACAGACGCTACGCGAATCTGAATTTTACAAAAACAAATGAATCGAAAACCATCGCAGGTTATTTTTGCAACCAGGCAAAAGCTTCTACAACGGATGGATTTGATATAACGGTTTTCTACACACGCGATTTGATACCGGAGAATAAACTGTACGATCCGCCATTTAAAAACCTGGATGGATTGCCATTGGAATATGAACTCTCCAAAGGAAGTCTGCAAATAAAATATTCACTGGTATCTATTAATATGAACCCCGTGCCGGCTTCAAAATTCGATATTCCCACCAGCGGCTACAGAGAGCTGACCTATGATGAGAGCCTGAAGATGAAAACACAATAATGCTCAAAGCATGAAGCGAAAAGCGCAAAGTACTAAAGGATAGATTTTATTATCATTAAAAGGATAATAAAATAATCTGCATTAAGAAGCTGGATGAATAATAATAAGCAAAAATGTGAAGTTGATCAGTAATGCTTTAAGCCTTGAGCATTACGCTTCAGGCTTTATTTGGGCATTTGTATACGTACGCCCAGGAACTGAAGGTTGGATTTGGCTCCAAAACTGTTTGAAACCGGGCCGATATTCACTTTATACTGATAAGGAAGAATAATGGTTGTATTACCGCGCTGAAAAGTAAGCATTGCATTGAGAGAAACCCTGTTATCAGCCTGTGGGCGGAACGATACCATACTACCACTATACAAAGATGATTTTTTTAACGAAAAAGTAGCCGCCGTATTAATCGGTGTGAAATTGTTTTCCAACTCTTGATGCTTCTTTTTCCCCCCACCAGTGCTCGCAAATGCCAGCGCCGTTACTGCAAGCAGTAAACTGACCGCAGTCATACGGAGAGCACTTGAAAAAGATGGTGAAAATTTAGAGGTCATGATTCAACAAAGATAATACAAAATTTTCAGAAATTTTTAACCTAATTCGAGCTTATTACCAGTTATTTTAACACATTTTGTGCCGATTTTGTGGAAAACACCCTTATACCTTAATAATACGCAACGGACAGCCCGGGCGTTGCCTGTATAAATTATTTGTGGTTAATGGATTATGAATTAATTTAGTATAACCACCTTAAATGAAAGAAAATCCATACCACCCCGAGCAGGAAGAGATCAGGGAGTTGCTGAAACAATACAGTGCTCTTAAAAACGGCCGCAAACACAGCTTTCTTGATGAAGATTGCTTTGAAAAAATCATCGATTATTACGACGGAAAAGAAGAATTTCCCCATGCTCTCGAAGCGGCGGAAATTGGCATAGAACAATACCCCTTTTCCTCAATTCTACTGATCCGTAAAGCGGACCTCCTCATTGCCACCCGAAAATATGCTGCCGCCCTGGAGGTACTTGAAAAGGTTGAATTGCTGGATTCCAACGATATCAATCTGTATATTCTTAAAACAGATGCTTACCTGGCTCTGGATCAACAGGAAAAAGCGGTTATTCTTCTCCAGGAGGCACTGGGTCATTTTGAAGGCAGGGAAAGAATTGAACTGTTGTTCGAACTTGCAGATGTATATGATGATTATGAAGAGTTTGATAAAATATTTGACTGTCTGCGATGGATTCTGGAACAGGATTGCGAGAATGAAGAGGCCCTCTATAAAATCTGTTTCTGGACGGATTTTACCGGCAGGAACGAAGAAAGTATTCGATTGCACCAGAATATTATAGAGGAAAACCCTTATTCCGAACTGGCCTGGTTTAACCTGGCTGCTGCTTATCAGGGTTTGAAATTATACGAGAAAGCCGTAGATGCATACAAATATGCTGTAGCTATTGACGAAAAATTTGATTATGCCTATCGGAATATGGGGGATGCTTTCATCCGGTTGCGTAAATACAGAGAGGCCATTGAAAGTCTGGAAAGAGTTTTGGAGTTGTCGAAACCGGAGGACGTTATCTATGAGGCGATCGGTCATTGTTATGACAAACAGAGGCAGTATGCACAGGCCCGTTTTTATTATCGTAAAGCATCGCATCTTAACCAGGACGATAGCAAATTGATTTACAAAATTGCCTGCACATATCTCAACGAAGGTCAGTGGGCGAATGCAGTAAAACAACTGGAATCGGCCATCCGTCTACAGGGCAAACATCCCGAATATCATCTGGCTCTTGGAGAATGCAAAGTGCAGCTCATGGAATTCAGAGAGGCCATACAGGCATTCGGTACGGTGGTCCGGTTGAGACAGAAAAATATTTCAGGCTGGGAAGCTCTTGTACGCTGTCTTTACCTCGCCGAAATGTACAAAGAGGCACTCGAGCAGGTGCAGCAGGCTATCCGGGTAATTGGTGAAAAGCCACTGCTCACATTTTATATGAGCGCCGTTTATTTTGCCATGGGCAAATCAAAAGAGGGATTGATTCACCTGGATAAGGCCCTGGGCCGCTCGCCGAAATTGCTAAAGAAAATGATTGCCCTCAATCCATCGCTGTTACAGTCGCAATCTATCGTAGATGTCATTGCGCGTTACAGAAAAAGATAAGGTTTCCTTACTTTTGCGCCGCCAGAATTCCATAACGAAATAATTTGTCGATGAATTTTACACTCAGCCAGATGCCGGAGAGAGTTAAAAAACCCCGCGCTCACGGTATAACCATGGTAATGGACAAGGGACTAAGTATTGAAGAAACTAAAAATTTCCTGAGCATTGCCGGTCCATATGTTGATGTTGTTAAACTTGGTTTCGGTACTTCCTATGTTACGCCGGATTTGAAAACGAAACTGGAAGTTTATCGCAACGCAGACATTCCCATATATTTTGGAGGTACTCTGTTTGAAGCCTGTCTCATTCGTAATCAATTGGACGAATATATCACTGCCTGTAAGGATTACGGTGTTACTTACATGGAAGTGAGTGATGGTTCCATCAATATTGAACACAAAGAAAAATGCAAGCTGATTGAGCGTCTTACCAAATATGCGGTCGTGCTGAGCGAAGTAGGAAGTAAGGATGCGGCTCATATTATTCCTCCATACAAATGGATCGAACTGATGCGTGCGGAGTTGAATGCAGGAGCAACTTATGTGATTGCAGAAGCCCGGGAAGCGGGTAATGTGGGGATTTACCGTGGAACCGGTGAAGTGCGGGAAGGTCTGGTACAGGAAATCCTGACCCAGATTCCGGCAGAAAAGATTCTTTGGGAAGCCCCACAGAAATCACAACAATTGTATTTCATTGAGCTGGTTGGAGCGAATGTAAATCTGGGTAATATATCCCCCAATGAAATGATTGCACTCGAAGCCATGCGTATTGGTCTTCGCGGAGATACCTTTGATCTTTTTCTCGATAAAAAAGAAAAGAAATGAGAAAGTTTGGCCTGATCGGTTTCCCGCTGGGCCATTCTTTTTCCGGAAATTATTTTAGAGAGAAATTCAGACAGGAACAGATCTCTGATTGTGTTTATTCGAATTACGAAATAAATTCTATATCCGGACTTCAGAATATTTTAAAGGATCCGGAACTGGAAGGCCTGAATGTAACCATCCCATATAAGGAATCTGTCATTCCCTTTCTACATAAAAAGGATCCCGTGGTGACGGCTATCGGCGCCAGTAATTGTATCCGGATTGCTGATGGGGTACTCACGGGATTTAATACGGATGTTATTGGTTTTGAAAAATCACTCGTCGAAAAACTGACTGTCAGAGACAAGTTTGCACTGATACTCGGAACAGGTGGCTCGTCCAAAGCCGTTGCCTGGGTATTGCAGCAAAAAGGCATCCGTTTTTTATTTGTTTCACGGAACCCAACAGGGCTCTCCGATCAGATAAGGTATTCGGATCTGAATCGGGAGATCATGCGGAAACACACGCTTGTGATAAATACAACACCACTGGGTATGTTCCCGGAAAACGGGACGAGCGCAGACATCCCTTATACACTCGCCGGACCGGATCATTATTTTTTTGATCTGGTGTACAACCCGTCAAAAACTTTATTTCTTGAAAAAGGAGAGCTGGCGGGTGCCCGGATAAAAAATGGGGCTGATATGCTGGCTATACAGGCGGAAGCGAGTTGGGAAATATGGAATCAAGCGTAAAGGGGAAATTAGTCACCACACTACAGCACCAGTTTTGTTTGCGCAGCCTCTGGTAAGAGTACCATTTTTTTCAGGTTATAATCAAAACAAACCATGGTTGTTTTTACAATCGCCACCAGGACCATTGTCTGATCTGCTTGTTTTTTTTCCATTTTATATATCAGATCGAAGCCCACACGACTGAATTCCGTTGCCCGGACGCTGATCAGTAATTCATCTCCATAATAAATCTCATTTTTGAAAACCAACGCTGCATCTGCCATGATCAAACCTACGCCCTCGAGATTGAGTTCACTGTACCCCAGTGATTGCAAATAATGAGCGCGGGCTTCATGTATAAAACTAAGCACGGTATCATTTCCCACATGAGCACCGTAGTTCAGATCGGTGATCCGGACCGTAAGTGAAGTGTTAAAAGAAAAAGTTTCTGGCAGATTGATCTTAATTCTGGCCATTGGTAGATTCTGTTTGGATTCCTGAAGATTCTGTCTGGGTTCTTAAAAAAGCAATCAGCAAATCGCCTGCTTTCCGTCGATGACTGAACAGGTTTTTTTCTGCTTCGGTCATTTCAGCAAAGCTCTTACCGGAACCATCGGGCTGAAAAATCGGGTCATAGCCAAATCCGCCGGTACCGGAAGAAGACCGGAGTAATTGTCCTTCGCAAGAGCCCTCAAAAAAATATTCTTTATCCAGAAGGATCAAACAAATAATGGTTGTAAACCGGGCCCGGCGATTCGATGAATCTGCCATAGCTCTGAGCAGTTTTCGGACATTGTTTGCCGGATTTGGCGGATCTCCGGCATACCGTGCGCTATGCACGCCCGGCTCGCCTCCCAGGGTATCTACTTCCAGGCCGGTGTCTTCGCTGAAACAATTTTCTCCACCTGTCAGCTGGCTAACGAATTTTGCTTTTGACCGCGCGTTTTCTTTCAAAGTCGGGAAAGGTTCCGGCAGCTCCTGAAATATACCAGCGTCGTTTAGTGATATGATGTCAAGACTCGATCCGATGGCAGAACGGAGCTCCTGTAGTTTATGCGGATTATTACTGGCAAAAATCAATTTCACAGGGTAAATAATTTTTTTAGGCAGGTCCAGAGACGTTGCTTGAATTCTGTGCTGTCTAGCCGGTTTTCGCTCATTAAATCAGGACTCAAAACAGGAACCACAGAAACACCATCGAACACGGAGATATCGAAATCAGGCAGACCCGGTTTCAGACCAACGGACGCGGGTGTTATTCCCCATAGAAATATGATTCGCGGATGCAATTGTACTCTTAATTCTGCCAGATCGAACGTTACATGCGCAATATTCAGCAAAGCGACATCGTTGAGACTGAGCTTGCAGGCAGTGAGCATTTTTGTAAGAAAGCCGAGTTGTTCGGCAGGCAGAAAATCTTCTTCCGGATAATTTGCAAGAAAGCATATGGAGCGATTATTTTCCCCCATAAAGGGGTAAGCAGCTGTTTTGACCGAAGCCGGTTTTGGGATCCTGACACTTTCTTTTACAGATGCGTTCTCAACTCCCGCAACCAGGGATTCCGGATACAGGGCTGCGATCAATTCGGAAGAAAGCCGGAGATGATTGATTCCCATAAAACTGTATGAAAAATGATGAGGGGTTTTGTGCGCTGAGAGAATGTTTTGTTTCTTTGTAATATCAAAATTAGTATTTATGATGGAGACGATGGATATACCGGTTATAAAGGTAAAGAGAAGCAGACTCGCAGAAACAGATTTCGATGATCTGCCGTTTGGCAAATATTTCAGTGACCATATGCTCGAAGCAGACTATGAAGATGGTGAATGGAAACTGGTTTCGATCAAACCTTACCAGCCGATTTCTATTGAACCATCCATGATGGCTCTTCATTATGGCCAGGCTATTTTTGAAGGTATTAAAGCATATCGCAAGGAAAATGGCGACGCTTTTATATTTCGTCCTTACGATAACATGAAACGGTTTAATATTTCGGCAGAGAGAATGAATATGCCTGCGGTACCGGAAGATATTTTCATTGATGGCATGCGTCAGCTGGTTGCCATTGATAAGGAATGGATACCCGCCAAAGAGGATCATTCTTTGTATATCCGTCCGTTTATGTTTGCAACAGATGCAACCCTTGGAGTGAAACCTTCTGATGGGTATAAATTCATGATTCTTTTAAGTCCCACGGGTCCGTACTATTCCTCTCCGATGAAGATTTATGTAGAAGAAAAATATACACGTGCCGCACCAGGTGGTGTCGGATTCGCAAAAAATGCCGGAAATTATGGAGGCGCACTCAAAGCTACTTCTGAAGCCAGGGCCAAGGGTTTTGACCAGGTATTATGGACCGACGCCTTTGAACATAAGTGGTTACAGGAAGTGGGAACGATGAATGTGTTTTTTATTTTCGGAAATACTGCCGTTACCCCTTCACTGGAAGAAGGTACTATCCTCGAGGGTGTTACCAGAGACAGTGTTATTACTGTGCTGAGGGAGCAGGGATTAAATGTTGAAGAAAGAAAAATTAATATAGATGAAGTGGTGGAAGGGTACAAGAGTGGAAAACTGACCGAAATCTTTGGCTCAGGAACAGCGGCCACCATTTCACCCCTCAAAGAACTCCGATATAAGGATTACAGCATGCACCTCGATGTTGCCTCCTATCAGACTGCCCCGATGGCTAAAAAGATCCTTACGGAAATCAGGGAAGGGAAAAGACCGGATAATCACGGCTGGCTGATAAAAGTATAAGCTCAACATTAATTTGGAGATTCCCGGCACGGCCGTTACCTTTGCCGTCCCAAAATTCAAACAGGTTCCGAATGCCTACTATACAACAATTAGTTAGAAAAGGAAGGGAGATCATCCGCGCAAAAAGCAAGTCCAGAGCACTGGATAGCTGCCCGCAGAGACGCGGTGTATGTACACGTGTATATACCACGACGCCCAAGAAACCAAACTCAGCCCTCCGCAAGGTGGCCAAAGTGCGGTTAACCAATAAGATCGAGGTGATCGCCTATATCCCGGGTGAAGGGCATAACCTGCAGGAACACAGTATCGTACTGATCCGCGGAGGCCGGGTAAAGGACCTTCCGGGTGTACGTTACCATATTGTTCGTGGTTCCCTGGATACTGCCGGTGTAAAGGACCGTAAGAAAAGCCGTTCCAAATACGGAACAAAGAAAGAAAAAGCAGGTGCAAAAACAGCTGCAAAACCAGCTGGCAAGAAATAATCAACATTTAATTACAAATAACTCATGAGGAAGTCACAGGCCAAAAAATTACCACTCGCTCCGGATGCAAAATATAATGACATCCTGGTTACGCGTTTTGTAAATAACCTGATGTGGCAGGGCAAAAAAAATACAGCTTTCGGTCTTTTTTACGATGCCATTGACCGCGTTTCAAAACAAAGCAACGACAACGGTTATGAAATCTGGAGAAGAGCGCTGAACAATGTAACACCGGCTGTTGAAGTAAGAAGCCGTCGTATCGGTGGTGCAACTTTTCAAATTCCTGCCGAAGTTCGTGCAGATCGTAAAATATCACTGAGTATCAAGTGGTTGATCCGTTTTAGCCGCGAAAGAAACGGTAAGAGCATGGCCGATAAACTGGCAGGTGAGATCCTTGCTGCAAGCAAGGGTGAAGGCGGAGCATTTAAAAAGAAGGAAGACACACACAGAATGGCAGAAGCCAACAAGGCATTCGCCCATTTCAGAATATAACATTTTATTTTTTTTCTGAATCCCCTGTTCCTGAACGGGGGATTTTTTTTGTCCCGGATTTTTACAATTCCACGCACGCACATTTGCCCATTATTCGCAGAATTTTGGTACCTTTGCGCACCTAAAGAAAAATACTTTTAATTAACAAAAATGGCAGACTTAAAATTCCAGAGAAATTTCGGTATTGCGGCTCATATCGACGCCGGAAAAACAACTACCACCGAACGTATCCTGCGTTATACCGGCATGATCCATAAGATCGGAGAAGTGCATGATGGAGCAGCTACCACTGACTGGATGGACCAGGAAAAAGAAAGAGGAATTACCATCACCTCTGCCGCTGTAAGTTGCCAGTGGAATTTCCCGACAGATAAAGGGAAAGTGGATGCCAATTCAAAGAAATATAATTTCAATATCATTGATACACCGGGTCACGTGGACTTTACTATTGAAGTAGAAAGGTCCCTGCGTGTTTTGGATGGATTGATCGCCCTGTTTTCAGCCGTTGATGGTGTTGAACCACAATCTGAAACAGTTTGGCGCCAGGCTAACCGGTATAAAGTACCCCGGATCGGATTTGTAAACAAAATGGACCGTTCAGGTGCTGATTTCCTGATGGTGGTTAACCAGGTAAAGGAAATGCTGGGCGCCAATGCCGTTCCCCTGCAGTTGCCGATTGGCGCGGAAGATGATTTCAAAGGCGTGGTAGATCTGATCCGAATGAAAGGAATCATCTGGCATATGGAAACAGAAGGCATGACCTTCGATGAAATTCCGATCCCGGCAGAAATGCTGGAAGAATCCATGGAATGGAGAGCGAAACTGGTGGAAGCCGTTGCTGAATATGATGATACGCTTTTGGAAAAATTCTTTGTGGATCCCAACAGCATTTCCGAAGACGAAATGCATGACGCCATCCGTAAAGCAACGATTGATCTGAGTATCGTTCCGATGATGTGTGGTTCTTCATTCAAAAATAAAGGGGTACAAACGGCACTCGATGCAGTTTGTCGTTACCTGCCTTCTCCACTTGATCTGGAAGATACCCAGGGAACGGATCCGAATACAGGTGAAATCATTACCCGTAAGACCGATCCAAAAGAACCCTTTGCAGCGCTTGCTTTTAAGATCATGACGGATCCTTTTGTAGGAAGGCTCGCGTTTTTCAGATGTTACAGCGGACGTCTCGAATCCGGTTCTTATGTGTTGAATGTTCGCAGTGGCAAGAAAGAACGTATCAGCCGTATTATGAAGATGTTTGCCAACAAGCAAAATCCAATTGATTTTATCGAGGCTGGTGACATCGGTGCGGCAGTAGGATTTAAAGAAATCAAAACGGGAGATACTCTTTGTGATGAAGATTTTCCGATCACATTGGAAAATATGTTTATCCCTGAACCGGTGATCGCCGTTGCGGTTGAACCGAAGACACAGGCGGACGTCGATAAAATGGGGTTGGCTATTTCCAAGCTCGTTGAAGAAGATCCAACCCTTCGTGTAAATACGGATGAAGAAACCGGACAAACGATTCTGCGTGGTATGGGTGAGCTCCATTTGGAAATCATCATCGAACGTATGCGTCGTGAGTTCAAAGTAGATGTAAACCAGGGTGCTCCTCAGGTAGCTTACAAAGAAGCGTTCAATACAACCATCGAGCACCGCGAAGTACTGAAGAAACAAACGGGTGGACGTGGTAAATTCGCCGACATCCAGTTCGCCATCGGACCTGCCGATGAAGAATGGATAAAGGAAAACGAAGGCAAACATTTCCAGTTTGTGAATGATATATTCGGCGGATCCATTCCAAAGGAATTCATTCCTGCCATTTCAAAAGGATTTGAAGTGTCTATGGTAAACGGCGTTTTAGCGGGTTATCCAATGACAAACATGAAAGTGCGTGTATTTGACGGAAGCTATCATGATGTGGATTCTGATGCCATGAGTTTTGAAATTTGTGCGAGGTCCGCATTCCGCGAAGCCGGCCGCAAAGCAAAACCGATCCTGCTGGAACCCATTATGCGGGTTGAAGTATTGACGCCCGATCAGTACATGGGTGATGTGACCGGAGATCTCAATCGCCGCCGCGGTATCCTGGAAGGTATGGACAGCAGGGCGAATCTTCAGGTAATCAAAGCCAAAGTGCCATTGAGCGAAATGTTTGGATATGTAACCCAGCTTCGTTCTTTGAGTTCCGGCCGTGCAACATCAACCATGGAATTCTCACATTACGCTCCTGCGCCGAACAATATCGCAGAAGAAGTGATTGCCAAAGTAAAAGGAAAAAGTAAGGTGACTGCCTGATCCTCTGAATGAATATTTGCAGACCCTCCCGTCTAAAGCGGGAGGGTTTTTTTTAAACGGCAACGGTGAGAATTCTCAATTGATTATTTTTCCGGATAAATTATTCATACGATGAAATGCCTGCCTCATTACAAATTTTTCTGTTTCCTGATTTTGGTTGCCATTGGTTTTTCGGCTTCTGCTCAATTAGACGACCGCATGAACTGGGGTGCGGATGGGAATAGTTTTTATTCAGACGATGATGGTTCCATTGTCGCTTTCAGCCTGGCGGACCGGAGACAACAAATTCTTGTTTCGCCGCAAAGGCTCACGCCTGCCGGCAAAAAGCAGCCGCTGGAAATCAAAAGTTTTTCCTTTTCCACTGACTTTAGGAAAATATTGATTTATACGAACTCAAAAAAAGTATGGCGCTATGAAACACGGGGAGACTACTGGATATATGATATGTCCGATTCTTCATTAAAGCAATTGGGAAAATCATTGCCTGCTTCCTCCCTCATGTTTGCGAAAATTTCTCCTGATGGTTCCCGGGCCGCCTATGTCAGCGGACATAATATATATGTGGAGGATATTGCTACTCATACTGTCAAAGCACTCACCACGAACGGATCTAGAAAAATGATCAACGGCACATTCGATTGGGTATATGAAGAAGAGCTTAATTGCCGGGATGGATTCCGGTGGAGTCCGGACAGTCGTGCGATTGCATACTGGCAGATCAATGACAGCAGTACCCGCGATTATTATATGCTGAATACAACCGACTCTGTTTATTCGCGTGTGATTCCGGTTGAATATCCCGTTGCTGGTCAGATGCCGTCTCCATTCAAAATAGGAGTTGTTCAAATCAACAGTGCAAAAACCCAATGGATGAAGATTCCGGCAGATGATAAGAACGGCAGTTATTTGCCCCGGATGGAGTGGGCGGCCAACAGTTCTGAACTGATCGTTCAGCGGCTGAACAGAAGTCAGAACCTTTCCGATATCATGTTATGCAGCGCGAAAACAGGCGATGCAAAATTAATTTACAGTGAAAAGGATAAAGCCTGGATAGATGTTATTTCAGAATGGGATGATAGTTATAAAATGGGCGGCTGGGACTGGTTGAAAAACGGTTCGGAGTTTTTATGGGCGAGTGACAAAGACGGATGGCGTCATCTCTACCGGGTAAGCCGGGATGGCAAAAATGAAACTTTGGTAACCATCGGTAATTATGATGTAATAGAAATTTCCCTGATAGACGAAAAAAACAATACTCTTTATTTTTTGGCTTCACCGGACAACGCCACACAGGCTTATTTGTATAAAATAAGTCTGGACGGCAAGGGAGTTGCTGAACGGGTTACACCTATAAATCAGCCAGGCACGCACGAATACAAGTTGTCGCCGAATGGAAAATTTGCCATGAATGCCTATTCAAATTACTATACACCTGCCCAGCAGGAATGGGTAATGTTGCCGGACCATCAGGTAGTTGCCGGTTCGAGACCGGCCAGTCCGGCCAGTGCTGCCGACAGTGCCGCCTCGGCAATTTCTTTTTTTAAGATCCGGACCGCCGATGGCATCAGCATGGATGGCTGGATGCAGAAACCGGTACCCTTTGATTCAACAAAGAAATATCCGGTATTATTTTTTGTATATACAGAACCGGCTGGTCAGACCGTATTGGATCATTATGGTGCCGCCCACTGCCATGTTTACCCGGGCGGAGATGTATCCAAAGACGGATATATCTATATATCTCTTGATAACAGAGGCGCTCCGGCACCGAAAGGAGCGGCCTGGAGAAAAGCTATTTACCGGAAAATAGGGCAGATCAATATCAGCGATCAGGCCCAGGCTGCAGCCGAAGTATTAAAATGGCCTTTTGTGGATACATCACGCATTGCCGTCTGGGGATGGAGTGGCGGCGGTTCGGCAACTCTGAATCTGATGTTCCAGCATCCGGAGATCTATAAAACGGGTCTGGCAATAGCCGCCCTGGGAAATATGGAGACATACGATAATATCTACATAGAAAGATATATGGGCAACCCATTGGAAACCAAGGCGGATTACGAGAAAGGGTCGGCTATTTTCCATGCATCCAAACTGCGGGGCAATCTTTTATATGTGCATGGAGAAGGGGATGACAATGTGCATTTTGACAATGCAGAGATGCTGATCAATGAGCTGGTGAAGTACAACAAAACCTTTCAGTTCATGGAATATCCGAATCGGACGCACGCCATTAATGAGGGCCCCGGCACTACGGAACACCTGCAAAACCTTTTTAAAAATTATTTGAATACGCATTGTCCGGGGGGCGGCAAATAATCTCTAAAAAACACCCGGGATTCTTTGACAGTTTATCCATTAACCCATACCTTTGCATCCCGTTCAAAAAACGGGCATTGACATATGTCTCAACGAATCAGAATCAAATTACAGTCGTACGATCACAATCTCGTGGACAAGTCCGCTGAGAAAATTGTAAAGACAGTTCGTAGTACAGGTGCCGTGGTAACCGGTCCGATTCCTTTACCGACAAGGAAGAAGGTATTTACCGTTCTGCGTTCGCCGCATGTCAATAAAAAAGCACGTGAACAATTTCAGTTGCATACGCATAAGAGACTGTTGGATATTTATACATCTACGTCAAGAACTGTTGATGCATTATCCAAACTGGATCTGCCATCAGGTGTTGATGTTGAAATAAAAGCCTGAGTAAAAATTCCATCTGCCAAACCGCACTCGTAAAGAGGAGGCTAAAGCAGCGCTGGATAATTTGAAAAGAAATATGAACAAGCCGTTCGGGGTTTGTTTACAACCGGTACTTCTATTATTCTCCGAAGCTTTAGCGTAGGAGAATGAGCAAACTACAAAGAAACCAGCTTAGGTGTAACCACCTTCGCCAAGGCTTCGGTGGTCGAAGGAAAAGGTCGGTTGCAAACGGGGGATTGAAATCAGTATCAGCTTTTCCAAAAAAGCTCCGTATTGATTGTCCTTAGACTCCAGGCACAAACCAATAAAAAATGAAAGGTTTAATTGGAAAGAAAATTGGAATGACCTCTGTCTTCACCCCGGATGGAAAGCAGGTTGCCTGCACCATTATTGAAGCGGGACCCTGTGTAGTTACACAGGTGAAAACAACCGAGTCTGACGGTTATAATGCCCACCAGATCTCCTTCGGAGAAAAGAAAGAGAGAAAAGTTCTCGCTTCTGAAAAGAATCACTTCGCCAAATCAAATACCACTGCAAAACAATTTGTAAGGGAATTCCGCAATTTTTCTTTAGAGAAAAATCTGGGAGATTCATTTACTGTTGACATATTCGCTGAAGGCGAAATCGTTGATGTGGTCGGCACTTCCAAAGGAAAAGGCTTTCAGGGGGTGGTGAAACGTCACAATTTTCATGGTGTTGGCGGACAGAGTCATGGTCAGCATGATCGTAGCCGCGCACCCGGATCATTGGGTAACTCGTCTGATGCTGCCAGGGTTATGAAAGGAATGAAAATGGCCGGCCGGATGGGTGGTGACCGCGTAAAGCTGAAAGGTTTGAAAGTGGTTAAAATATTTACTGAAAAAAATTACCTGCTGATTGCCGGATCTGTTCCGGGTCACAATGGTTCCATTGTATACGTTCAGAAGTAATAACCAATTAAAGAGATTCACATGCAAGTTGATGTTTTAAATATAAAAGGTGCTAAAACGGGTCGTACTCTGGAACTACCTGCAGATATTTTCGAAGCAGAGCCGAATGATCATGTCATCTATCTGGCAGTAAAACAATATCTGGCTGCGCAACGACAGGGTACGCATAAAGTAAAGACCCGTATGGAAGTAAAGGGATCTTCCAAAAAATTGCATAAGCAAAAAGGAACCGGCGGATCCCGTAAAGGGAATATCCGGAACCCGCTGTATAAAGGTGGTGGAACTATTTTCGGACCGAAACCCCACAGCTGGGATTTCAAACTGAATCGTAAGGTAAAAGACCTGGCTAAAATCTCGGCTCTTTCTTATAAGGCGAAATCAAATAATATTCTGGTTGTTGAAGACATCCAACTGAAAGCACCGAAAACCAGTGAAATGGTGGATATACTCAGTGGTTTAAAACTGGAAGGAAAGAAAGCCATTTTTGTTATACCCGAATACAATGATAATCTGTATCTAAGCCTGCGGAATATCCCGAATCTGAAGGGAAGTTTGCTGGCCGATGTGAATACATATGATCTGGTAAATGCGGAATATCTGGTGTTGACTGAATCTGCAGCAAAAATGTTTGCAGAAGAAGAAGCAGTCGCATAGTACAAAATATTATCAAATTAGATTATGAAATCAACTGAGGTTCTTATACGTCCGATACTTACCGAAAAAGCAAATGCGCAACAGGAGAAGCTGCGTCGCTATGCTTTCAAAGTAGATACGCGCGCAAATAAACTGGAAATCAAAAAAGCAATCGAAGTATTTTACGGAATTACGGTTGTAGATGTGAATACGGTGATCGTTCCCAGCAAGGCAAGATCAAGGTCTACAAAGGCCGGGCTGATCGTTGGCCGCAAGCCGGGATATAAAAAAGCGCTGGTCACAGTTGCTGAAGGAGAATCCATCGATCTGTATTCAAATATTTAAGTAATAAACAGAATGGCGAAGCTGCCGCTAAAGCTTATTAAATATGGCACTAAGAAAATTTAAACCAGTCACAGCAGGAACCCGTTGGAGAATTGGTAATGCATACGCAGAAATCACAACGGATACTCCGGAAAAATCTCTGCTGGAAAAAATCACCCGTACGGGCGGTCGTAATTCACAGGGAAGGAGAGCTATGCGTTACATCGGTGGCGGTCATAAGAAAATGTACCGTATCATCGACTTTAAGAGAGATAAAAAAGAAGTCGTGGGAACCGTTGTATCCATTGAGTACGATCCGAACAGAACTTCTTTTATCGCACTGATTCAGTATAGCGACGGAGAAAAAAGATATATACTGGCGCCGCAGGGATTACAGGTTGGCGGAAAGGTTCAGGCTGGTGATGCCATAGCTCCTGAAATCGGAAACGCATTGCAGATGAAGAATATTCCACTGGGTACCAATGTGCACAATATTGAAATGCAACCTGGTCAGGGTGGTAAACTGATCCGCAGTGCTGGTACAACAGCGCAGCTGACCAATAAGGAAGAAAAATATGCGGTGTTGAAAATGCCATCCGGTGAACTGAGAAAGATCCTGATCAACTGTTATGCAACGGTGGGTGTGGTTTCCAACAGCGACCATAGCTTACAGAGCATGGGTAAGGCAGGTCGTAATCGCTGGAGAGGGATTCGTCCACGAGTGCGCGGTGTTGCGATGAACCCCGTGGATCATCCGATGGGTGGTGGTGAAGGTAAAGCATCCGGCGGCCAGCCACGTTCAAGGAATGGTCAGTATTCAAGAGGTTTAAAAACAAGAACGAAAGGGAAAGGAAGCGATAAGTTGATCATACAAACGAAGAAGGGTAAAAAAATAAGTAAGTAAAAGTTCACTTTTTAGATTTTCACAATCACACATTTGTATTATGGGTCGTTCAATAAAAAAAGGTCCTTACGTAGATGCCAACCTGGAAACCAAGGTTCTGAACATCAATGAAGGAAAAGGAAAGAAAGGAGTCATCAAAACCTGGAGTCGCCGCTCAACGATTACACCGGATTTCGTGGGACATACTTTCGCCGTTCACAATGGCAACAAATTTATCCCTGTGTATGTAACAGAATTTATGGTGGGCCATAAACTGGGAGAATTCGCGCCGACAAGAAATTTCAAAGGTCACTCCAGCAAGAAGATTGCGGAATAGGCCGGAGGCTTGAAGCGTGATGCTTGAGGCCATTGAAAAATGAGAAATATAAAAAGTTAATAGTTTAAAATATAAGAAGAGCCTCAAGCCTCAAGCCCCTTGCTTCAAGCTTAACGAGACTCTTTCAAAAAGGGAACAAATGGAAGCATTAGCAAAATTGAAAAACTACCCGACATCGCCGCGTAAAATGCGTTTGCTGGCAGATGAAATAAGAGGTCTGCAGGTTGAAAAGGCTTTGGCATTGCTGGAGCACCATCCGCAGCATTCTTCCACGCCATTGTATAAATTATTATGGTCTGCTGTCAAGAACTGGGAAGCAAAAAACGAGGGTAAAAGCGCTGCTGATTCGAGCCTGTTGGTAAAAACAATTTTTGTAGATGGTGCGCGCGTTTTAAAACGGATGCGCCCCGCTCCTCAGGGTCGTGGTTACCGTGTGCGCAAACGCAGCAATCATGTGACCTTAATTGTGGATGAAAAAAAGTAAAACTAATAAAATAAAAAATTGAAGATTTTCGGAATGATTTCGTTTTTAGAATTTTCAAATTTTCAAATTTTCAAATCAATCAGATAAATGGGTCAGAAAACAAATCCTATAGGAGCGAGACTTGGAATTATCCGGGGCTGGGAATCTAACTGGTTCGGTAATAAAAAAGATTACTCTGTCAAACTGATAGAAGATAATAAAATCAGGACCTATCTCAATGCACGTATCAACAAAGGCGGCATTGCCAAGATCGTGATTGAGCGTACGCTCAACAAGCTCATTGTGACAATCCATACCTCCAAACCCGGAATCATCATCGGTAAGGGTGGCGGAGAAGTGGATCGTATCAAGGAAGAGTTGAAAAAGCTGACAGGCAAAGAAGATGTTCAGATAAATATTCTGGAAATCAGAAGGCCCGAACTGGATGCAAATATTGTTGCAGATACCATTGCACGCCAGATCGAAAACCGTATCAATTATAAGAGAGCTATTAAAATGGCCATCGCTTCTGCACTTCGTATGGGGGCTGAAGGGATCAAGGTAAAAGTCGGTGGCCGTCTGGGTGGTTCCGAAATTGCCCGCACAGAAGAAATAAAATCCGGTCGTACGCCCTTGCATACGCTCCGTATGGATATAGACTATGCAAATGTATTTGCGCTGACTGTTTATGGAAAGATTGGTGTGAAGGTTTGGATCTGTAAAGGGGAAGTACTTACCAAGCGCGATCTGAATCCGAATTTTGTTGGTGGAAAAACAGACGTAAGTGACAGGAGAGAAAGAAGAGATGAAATCAGGGATCGTGAAGACCGCGGTCGTGGTGGTGACAGAAGGCCGGGTGGTGGTTCAGGTGGCGGGGACAGAAGGCCAGGTGGTGGCGGAGGCAGGAGATAGAAGCAATTATCAAATTTTCAAATTGAACTAACATGTTACAGCCCAAAAGGAGTAAACATAGAAAAGCACAGAAAGGCAGAATTCGCGAAGTAGCAAAAAGAGGTACGGATATTTCTTTTGGTTCTTACGGATTGAAGGCACTGGAAGCGATCTGGTTAACAAACCGACAGCTGGAAGCTGCACGTCAGGCGCTCACCCGTTCTATGAAAAGGGAAGGAAATGTGTGGATACGGGTATTCCCGGATAAACCGATCACAAAGAAGCCACAGGAAGTGAGAATGGGTAAGGGAAAGGGTAATCCGGAATACTGGGCTGCTGTAGTGGAACCGGGACGTATGCTTTTTGAAGCAGATGGTGTTACGGAAGCCGTTGCAAAGGAAGCTTTATTACTGGCTGCACAGAAGCTGCCGATCAAGACCAAATTCGTGGTTCGCCATGATGTGATTGCGTTATAATTCAAATTTTTAAAGATGTCAAAGAGAAATGATTTTGTAAACAGCCTGAAAGACCTGAGTGAAACGGACCTGTTGTCCCGGATACGCGAAGATGAACAACGCCTGAAGAAACTGGAGTTTGCTCATGCAATATCTCCGCTGGAAAGTCCGGTTAACATCCGTATGCTCAGAAAAGATATCGCCCGGCTGAAAACAGAATTGACCAAAAGAAAAATTGGAAAAACAACAGCGGTTACCGCATAAGGAAACCGATGCAGGCCAGGCACTGATTTACAAATTATCAAATAAGCATTATGCCAGAAGATAGAAATTTAAGGAAAACAAGAATCGGGGTTGTCAGCAGCAACAAGATGGACAAAACCGTAGTTGTGGCGGTTGAAAGAAAAGTACAGCATCCGATTTATGGTAAGTTCCTGAAAAAGACAACCAAGTTTCATGCTCATGATGAAAAAAATGAGTGCAGTATCGGTGATACCGTGCGCATCATGGAAAGCCGTCCCCTGAGTAAAACCAAGCGCTGGCGCCTGGTGGAGATCGTGGAGAAAGCGAAATAAATCATACTAAAAAAAGTTCTAATGATACAGCAGGAAAGCAGACTAAACGTTGCAGATAATAGCGGAGCCAAAGAAGTATTGTGCATCCGTGTGTTGGGAAACAGCGGCCAGGACTATGCTAAAATCGGAGATAAAATTGTAGTTACTGTAAAAGATGCATTGCCTGCTGGTGGAATCAAAAAAGGAACTGTAACGAAGGCCGTTATTGTTCGTACCAAGAATAAACTTCGCCGGAAGGATGGTTCTTATATCCGTTTCGACGACAATGCAGTGGTTCTGTTGAACCCCAGTGATGAGCCAAGAGGAACACGTATTTTCGGACCCGTTGCACGTGAATTGCGCGATAAGGGATACATGAAGATTATTTCGTTAGCCCCTGAAGTGTTATAAGTCTAAAGCTTAAAGCATAAAGCTTAAAGCTATCGGAATAAAGAGAATGATTAATTGTTAGTTGTTTAAATATAAAGAAGGGCCTTACGCTTTAAGCATTGAGCTTTAAGCCTGAAAGGACTTCAGCAAAAAAAGAAAAGATGGAAAGCAGATTCAAACCCAAATTCAATATCAAAAAGGGTGACAAGGTAGTGGTTATTACCGGAGACGATAAGGACCTGAAAAAATCGCGCAAAGTACTGGAAGTATTTCCTGACACATCTAAAGTGCTGGTTGAAGGCGTGAATATCGTTACCAAACATACCAAGCCATCTGCTCAGAACACCAAGGGTGGTATTGTCAAACTGGAAGCGCCCATCCATATATCGAATGTGCTTCTCTGGGATGCCAAAACAGGTGGCCCTTCGAAAGCGAAACGCACAAGAGAAAACGGGAAACTTATTCGTATAGCTAAAAAATCAGGGGAGGTAATCAAATAATGAGCACAACTAAATACACTGCCCGCCTGGCAGATAAATACAAGAAAGAAGTCGTACCGACATTGATGAAAAAATTCGGATACACTTCGGTTATGCAGGCACCCAAGCTGGAAAAAATATGTCTGAACCGTGGTATTAACGGTGCAGTTTCTGATAAAAAGCTGGTGGATATCACGATCGAAGAGCTGACTACCATTACAGGTCAGAAGGCTGTATCGACGATTTCCAGAAAAGATATTTCCAATTTCAAGCTTCGTAAAGGAATTCCGATCGGAGCCCGTGTAACGTTGCGCGGAATAAAAATGTATGAGTTTCTGGATCGTCTTGTTGCATCTGCCCTGCCAAGGGTTCGTGATTTCAAAGGAGTCAGTGAAAAAGCATTTGATGGTCGTGGAAACTATACAATGGGTATTACAGAACAAATCATTTTCCCGGAAGTGGATATTGATAAGGTAAATAAGATTACCGGTATGGATATCACTTTTGTGACGACCGCCAAAACCAATGAGGAAGCTTATGAATTATTGAAGGAGCTGGGTATGCCTTTCAAGAATGCAAAAAAAGAAGATACCAATTAATAAAAACGAAGTTCAAATCAATTAATCATAATTCATGGCCAAAGAATCAGTCAAAGCCAGACAAAGGAAACGGGAAGTAATGGTTGCAAAATATGCTGACCGGCGCGCTGCGTTGAAAGCTGAAGGTAACTACAGGGCACTGGATCTTCTTCCAAAGAATGCGTCCCCTGTTCGTTTGCATAACCGTTGTCAGTTAACTGGCCGTCCGCGTGGTTATATCCGTTACTTCGGCGTATCCAGGAATATGTTCCGTGATATGGCGCTGCAGGGTAAGATTCCGGGCGTTAGAAAAGCGAGCTGGTAATTGGGATGACCGATGACCGTTGACCGATGACCGTGTTTATTACGGAGATCGAAATAAAATCCGTCAACTGTCAACCGTCAACTGTCAACAATAATTAATAAAGTATTTAATAGATATACAATGGTAACAGATCCTATAGCAGATTTTCTCACAAGAATCCGTAATGCGCAGATGGCGAATCACCGGATTGTAGAAATTCCTGCTTCGAACCTGAAAAGGCGGATGACAGAAATCCTGTACGACAAAGGTTATATTCTCAAATACAAATTTGAGGATGATACCAAGCAGGGTGTGATCAAGATCGCATTAAAGTACGATCCGACTACCAAGGAGCCGGCAATCCGCAGCCTTGAAAGAGTAAGTCGTCCCGGTCTGCGCCAATACGCGAGCCCTGTGGAATTCAAACGTGTAAAAAACGGGCTGGGTATTGCTATCGTGTCAACATCAAAAGGCGTAATGACTGATAAAGATGCAAAAGCCCAGAATGTGGGAGGAGAGGTACTTTGTCACGTTTATTAGAGTACTTACATAAAGTATGGAAGTATGGAAATATGGAAGTACTAGTGTGGAAGTGAAAAAGTGTATAGTTATAAATTATTCAAATATTTAGATATGTCAAGGATAGGAAAAAAACCGGTAGTCATCCCCAGTGGAATCACAGTTACGGTGGGTACTGACAACACGATTACTGTCAAGGGTCCGAAGGGTGAATTAAAACAGGCTGTAGACCGTGATATCAAAGTGGAAGTGAAAGACAGCAAGATTGAAATTTCACGTCCGACTGATCAGATACGCCATCGTGCGCTGCATGGTTTATACCGTTCACTGCTGTCAAATATGGTGAAGGGTGTTTCCGAAGGATATAAAAGACAACTTGAATTAATTGGTGTGGGTTTTAAAGCTTCGAACCAGGGAAATCTGCTGGATCTCGCATTGGGGTACTCGCATAATATCATTTTTGAAATTCCGAAGGAACTGAAGCTGGCAACAGCGCAGGAGAAAGGGGAAAATCCAAAGATTGTGCTGGAAGGAACAGACAAACAATTAATCGGTCAGGTTGCTGCCAAGATTCGCGGTTTACGTAAGCCTGAACCATACAAGGGTAAGGGTGTTCGTTATACAGGAGAGGTTGTTCGTAAAAAGGCTGGTAAGGCAGCCGGGAAGTAGTTTAAGAGTTTAAGCGTAAGCGTTAATATTCAAATTCAAAGAGATGGATAAGCTAATAAAAAGACAGAATATCAGATACCGCATCCGTAAAAAGATTGCAGGCACTCCTGAAAAACCGCGTTTGTCGGTTTTCAGAAGTAACAGTGAAATCTATGCGCAGCTGATAGATGATAATAACGGCAAAACCATTGCCGCTGCGTCTTCCCGTGATAAAGATATTGTCGCTCAAAAAGTGACGAAAACAGAAAAAAGTAAACTCGTCGGACTGGCGATTGCCCGCAAGGCAACTGAACTGGGCATTCAGAAAGTGGTTTTTGACCGTGGCGGTAACCTCTATCATGGAAGAGTAAAAGCCATTGCAGAATCGGCCCGTGAAGGGGGTCTTCAGTTTTAATTATTAAAATAGTATTTGTAAATATTAATCATGGCAACAACGAACATATCTAAAATCAAGGCCGGTGACCTGGAGCTGAAGGAAAAAGTGGTATCCATCAATCGCGTGGTGAAAACCACAAAAGGTGGTCGTGCTTTCAGTTTTTCTGCCCTTGTGGTAGTGGGAAATGAAAGTGGCATTGTCGGTCATGGTTTGGGTAAGGCTAAAGAAGTACAGGAAGCAATTACAAAAGGCATTGAAGATGCCAAGAAAAACCTGATCAAGGTCCCCATCATGCACGGTACAATACCTCATGATCAGCTGGCCAAAGAAGGTGCTGCGAAGGTGCTGATTAAGCCGGCAGCCCATGGTACAGGAGTAATAGCAGGAGGCAGTATGCGTGCTGTTCTGGAGAGTGCCGGAATAACCGACATCCTTGCAAAATCCCTTGGATCGGCTAACCCGCATAATGTGGTTAAAGCGACATTTAAAGCACTTGGCCTGTTAAGAGAACCACTTCAGGTTTCAAGAACAAGAAATCTGTCACTGAAGAAAGTATTCAACGGATAAACCGGAATAAATCAGAAGGAAATGAAAAAATTACGCATTACACAGATAAAAAGCGGTATCGACCGGTCCGAAAGGCAAAAGCTGACTTTACAGGCACTCGGTCTGAACAAGTTGCACAATCCACGCGAACATGAGGCTACACCTCAGATTTTAGGAATGATACGCGCCGTGGAACATCTTCTTAAGGTTGAAGAGGTTTAAATAAGCAATAAGTGGAAGTATGGAAGACTGAAAGTCCGAAGTGCTTTTATTAACAATATCAATTTTTAGCCATGAACTTACATAACATCAAACCCGCAAAAGGGGCAACTCATAAAGAAAAAAGACTCGGACGCGGAGAAGCTTCCGGTAAAGGGGGCACTTCTACAAAGGGTAATAAGGGTGGACAGAGCCGGGCAGGTTACCAGCGTAAAATGGCCCATGAGGGCGGACAGATGCCTATCCAGCGCCGTTTGCCAAAGCGTGGTTTCAAAAACCCACACCGTGTGTCTTATGTTGTTTTTAATCTGTCCCAGATTGAACAACTCGCTGAAAAATATGACATTAAAGAGGTTTCTGCGGCTAATCTTTATGCCAATGGGCTGATCGCACGCACGGACCTGGTGAAAATTCTGGGTAATGGAGAATTAAAAACGAAACTCAGCTTTAAAGTAAGCGCCGTGAGTGAAAAAGCTAAAAAGGCAATAGAAGATATAGGCGGTACGTTGGAGATCTTAAAAGTGAAGGAAGTCGTGATGGGTGTGAAATCCTAAAATAGTCATTAACTTGCAAGACGATTCCGGTCGTCTTTTTTGCATGCAGGTGTCCCTAAATAATTACGAAAAACGTGAAGAAATTTTTTGATACATTAAAAAACATATGGAGTATTCCAGAATTAAAAAGCAAGATCGTTGTGACGCTTGTTTTACTTCTGATTTACCGATTTGGTACCTACATTGTTTTACCTGGTATTGATCCAAATAAATTAAATAGCCTGAGTGGTGCCAAATCGGGAGCACTCGGATTGATTGACGCGTTTTCGGGAGGAGCTTTCTCGCAGGCTTCCATATTGGCCCTTGGCATCATGCCTTATATTTCCGCATCGATTTTTATGCAGCTCATGAGCATCCTGGTTCCCCAGATGCAGAAAATCCAGAAAGACGGAGAGAGCGGCAGGAAGAAAATTAACCAGTGGACACGTTACCTGACAGTTGTTGTAACTTTTGCGCAGGCTTACGCTTATGTGGGATATCTGAAGACCATGGGCCGTGATGCAATCATCGAAAGCTTCAGCGCATATTTCTGGTTTACAACACCGATTCTGCTTACAGCCGGTACTTTATTCGTGATGTGGATTGGTGAAAAAATTACCGATAAAGGCTTGGGAAATGGTACATCCATTATCATTATGATTGGTATCCTGGCACGTTTCCCGAACGCGGTTCATCAGGAGTTCCTGGCGAAATCAGTTATGGGCAGTGGTGGTATTCTGATTTTTGTGATTGAAATTGCCATCCTTGTTGCGGTCATCATGGGTTTGATCGTTTTGATACAGGGTGTTCGAAAAGTACCTGTGAATTATGCCAAGCAGATTGTTGGCAACCGCCAGTTCGGCGGAGCCCGTCAGTTCCTTCCATTGAAAGTAAACAGTGCGGGTGTAATGCCTATCATTTTTGCGCAGGCGATTATGTTTTTGCCAACACTTATTTCTTACACCAGCTTTGAAAATAAAGAAGGTATCTCCAGAATATTTTCCGATCCGCGCGACTATGTGCATATGATTTTTTATGGTATCATCGTGATCGGATTTACTTTCCTCTATACTTCACTGATATTTAATCCCAAGCAGGTTGCTGATGACCTCAAACGTAATAATGGCTTTGTTCCCGGGGTAAAACCTGGCCAGCCTACGGCAGATTTCATTGGATCTGTGATGGACAAAATTACCTTGCCCGGTGCCATTTTACTGGCCATTGTCGGTATTCTTCCCGGATTCGCACAACGTGCAAGCGTTACGCAGGGATTTGCATCCTTTTATGGAGGAACATCACTTCTGATCATGGTAGCGGTTATCCTTGATACCCTGCAACAGATCGAAACCCAGCTGCTGATGCGTCAGTACGACGGGCTGATGAAGTCCGGGCGTATTCAGGGCCGTCAGTCGGTTACCAACGCGGTGATCTAGGATGATATACCACAAGACCAAAGCGGAAATTGAACTCGCCCGTGAAAGCGCGTTATTGGTAAGTAAAACACTTACTGAAACAGCTAAATTACTCAAACCGGGTATCACGACTCTCGCACTGGATAAATTTATCGGGGAGTTTATTCGGGATCATGCTGCAAGCCCTTCTTTCTTAAACTATCATGGTTATCCTTTCAATTCCTGTATGTCGGTGAATGATGTGGTTGTTCACGGATTTGCCAATGAAAATGAATTGAAAGAAGGGGATATTATTTCCATTGATGTCGGCGTATTTAAAAACGGATTCCATGGTGATCATGCTTATACATTTGCTATAGGCAATCCCGGTGAGGCCGTTGCGCAACTGATTCGTGTAACAAAGGAATCTCTTTATAAAGGCATTGAGAAAGCTGTCGCAGGCAATCGGGTAGGTGATATTTCATTTGCCATTCAGGAACATACGGAAAAGAAATATGGTTACGGTGTCGTACGTGAACTGGTCGGGCATGGTTTGGGAAGAAACATGCATGAAGACCCGCAGGTTGCGAATTATGGCAAGCGTGGCTCGGGGATCAAATTGCGCGAAGGGCTGATCCTTGCCATAGAACCCATGATCAACCTGGGCAAGCGGGAAGTATTTACTGAATCTGATGGATGGACTGTTCGCACTGTTGATCACAGCGTATCTGTACACTTTGAACATGATGTATGCGTGCAGAAAAATAAAGCCGATATTTTATCAGACTATTCCATCATAGAAGAAGCTGAAAGGAATAATCCCAATTTGTTTATTTCCGATCTAAGCACTGTAACGCTGAACGTCTAACGCCTAATGCCCAACGCCCAACGCTGAGTGTTATTAGTGAAGTGCGAAAGTTATTAGTACTTCCAGACTTCCAGTCTTCCATACTTCCAGACTTGTGTTATCCTGCTACTGCAAAATCACGGAGCGCATCATTCAGACTGGTTTTAAGATCTGTCGAAGCTTTACGCTGACCGATAATCAATGCGCATCCAACCTGATAATCACCTGCCGGGAATTTTTTTGAATATGATCCGGGAATCACGACGCTCCGGGCGGGAACCCTGCCTTTATATTCAACCGCTTCCCGGCCGCTTACATCTATAATTTTTGTGCTTTGCGT
The DNA here is from genome assembly GCA_963759335.1 of uncultured Bacteroidota bacterium. GTDB lineage: Bacteria > Bacteroidota > Bacteroidia > Chitinophagales > Chitinophagaceae > Puia. Next base: position 717,972 of record CAVWYU010000005.1, on the reverse strand, counting down.
TAATACAACATTGGCACCCAGTACCGCTTCTTTTTCCACCCTTACGCCTTCGACCACGATGCACCTTGATCCGATAAAACATCCGTCTTCTATTATCACCGGTGCAGCCTGCAAAGGCTCCAGAACGCCCCCAATACCTACACCACCACTCAGGTGAACACCCTTTCCAATTTGCGCACAACTGCCGACAGTAGCCCAGGTATCCACCATAGTGCCCTCATCCACATAAGCTCCTATATTTACATAGCTTGGCATCAATACCACCGATTTGGCAAGATATGCGCCATAACGGGCTACCGCGTGAGGAACCGCGCGCACACCTAAACCAGCATAATCTCTTTTCAGTTCCATCTTGTCATAAAATTCCATAGGTCCTACATTCCATGTTTTCATTTGCTGTATACCAAAGTAAAGTAGTATGGCCTGTTTAACCCATTCATTCACTTTCCAACTGCCCGCTTCCGGTTCGGCAACACGCAGTCTTCCCTTGTCCGTCTCTTCTATTACCGCACGTATCGCATCCGTATATTTATGATCCTTCAATAATTCCCGGTTTTTCCATACTTCTTCGATCCTGGCTTTCAGTTCCATCTAGTAATTTTTTGCAAACTTAACGCTGTAGCATTAATCAGAGATGATAGATTCCCGGGTATTTTGAATCATTCGGTATTTTTACCAAAAATCGACTGTTGGAATTTGAAACGGATATTGTTCATTGTCTGGAGATACTACGGCAGGGAGGCATTATACTGTATCCAACAGATACCATCTGGGGTATTGGATGCGACGCAACCAGTGAGGAAGGGGTGAGAAAGGTTTTTGATCTGAAAAAGAGACCGTCGGCTAAATCCATGATCGTGTTATTGGCGGATCCCCGGGATATCAATCGCTATACCGGCCGCCCGGATCCGCATATTGTCGATTACCTGGAAAAAACGATCAGACCCACTACTGTCGTTTATGAAAATGCATTGGGCCTTGCGGATAACCTGGTAAATGAAGACGGGTCTATTGCCATACGTGTTGTAAAAGAAGATTTTTGCCGGCATCTGATTAAAAGATTTCGTAAACCACTGGTTTCGACTTCTGCCAATATCTCAGGCGAAGAGGCACCCGGAAATTTTAACGGAATATCAGAAGAAATTAAACGAGGAGTAGATTATATCGTAAAGTACCGACAGCAGGATGAACGAATGTTCGGAGCGTCTGTATTAGTCAGATTTGACAAATCCGGTGAACCCATTGTATTAAGATCCTGAATTAAGTTTGATTTTATTAATCTTTATAATTTTTAATCATGTCAGCATACGTAATCGTAGAAGTTTCCATTCATGATCATTCAGACTACGAAGAATATAAGAAACTGACGCCTGCAGCCATTGCGGCTTTTGATGGGAAATTTATTGTTCGTGGTGGCAGAACAACTACCCTTGAAGGAGACTGGAAGCCGGAGAGGATTGTTGTTTTGGAGTTTCCAACGGTAGAAAGGGCAGATGAATGGTGGCATTCGGACATTTATACAAACGCTAAAATAATCAGGCAAAGAGCTGCGAAAACGAAAATGATTATTGTTGAAGGAGCTTAGGCAAGTATGGAAGTATGGAAGTATGGAAGACTGGAAGTACTAATTTACTTATACTGCCAACTGCCAACCGTCAACTGTCAACTATCAACCGTCAACTATTCTGTTTCTCAAATTCAAATAAAATAATTGCATAAATTTCTCATTATACAAACGGCTTTTATCGGTGATGTAGTGCTGGCTACCGCACTCATTGAAAAACTTCATGACCACTTTCCCGATGCGCAAATTGATTTTCTTCTGCGAAAGGGGAACGAACAACTTCTGACCGATCATCCTTTTCTTCATGAAATACTGATCTGGAACAAAAAACAGAATAAACAGAAAAATCTTCTCCGGATGTTGAAACGCATCCGCGGAAACAGATATGACAAAATAATCAACGTGCAAAGATTTTTCGCTACGGGCATTCTGACTGCTTTTTCCGGAGCGAAAGAAACGATTGGATTCGACAAAAATCCTCTCAGTTTTCTGTTTACGAAGAAAATTAAACACCAGGTGGGCGGTGAACAGTCCGCGCATGAAACCGTCAGAAATCTTGAATTGATCCGGGATTTCACGGATGAGACTAAATACAAACCAAAACTTTATCCTTCGGCTGCCGATTTTAGTGCTGTGGACTCCCTGATTCATTCAGCATTTGTCACGTTGAGTCCCGCTTCAGTTTGGTTTACCAAACAGTTTCCGGCTTCACAATGGATTTCATTTATTAAAAATATTCCCGAATATTTTGCGATTTATCTGCTTGGCGGACCTGGCGATGCAGCCCTGTGCGAATCGATACGTTCTTCCTGCAACAGAGGGGGAATTGAAGTGCTGGCCGGTTCACTTACATTTTTGAAATCGGCGGCTCTGATGAGCCGTGCCAGTATGAACTATGTGAATGATTCCGCGCCTATGCATTTTGCATCTGCCATGAATGCACCTGTGACGGCTATCTATTGTTCCACTGTTCCGGAATTTGGGTTCGGTCCTTTATCAGACGTGCGCCATATCGTCGAAATTGATCATCCAATATATTGTCGTCCGTGCGGTTTACACGGATATGCGGCCTGCCCGGAGGGGCATTTTAAATGTGCTTTGGAAATAAAGCAGGAACGGTTAATAAAAACATTGCCTGACAAATGAACATTCAGCAGGTTATATTTTCCTGAAAACACAGTAATCGGTATTTCGAAAACAATGTTGGCTTTTTGCTTTACGCTTTATGCTTTCTGCTTTTAAATTATCTTTGACCTTATGGACATTTCATGTACTGACTCTGAGCTGCTGTTGTTCGAAAGAATTGCAGAAACCGGTGCCCGTATGGAGGTGGATGTATATGTTATTGGCGGCTTTGTAAGAGATAAAATAATCGGCCGGCCCACCAGTGATGCAGATATCGTATGTGTTGGAAATGCCATTGAGCTGGCCTACAATGTGGCAGCCTGTTATACTCCCAGACCAGCCGTCTCATTTTTCAAGAATTTCGGAACCGCTCATTTTAAAATTCAGGAGACAGACGGACATTTTCTGGATGTGGAATTTGTCGGTGCCCGAAAAGAAAGTTACCGGGCGGCTTCGCGAAAACCGGATATTATCCCGGGTACACTGGAAGATGATCAAAACCGGCGGGACTTTACTATAAATGCCCTCGCTATCAGTCTGAATAAAAATCAGTATGGCAGGTTGATTGATCCCTTTAACGGACTCCGGGACCTGGAGCAAAAAAGAATACATACACCGCTGGATCCATTGACTACTTTCAGTGATGATCCTTTACGAATGTTACGTGCCATCCGGTTTGCCGCTCAGCTTGGATTTGAAATTGATTCTGAAACTTTCAGCGCGATCATTCAGGATGCCGACAGGATACGCATCATTTCACAGGAAAGAGTAACCGAAGAGATCAATAAAATGATAGCAACGCCAAAACCATCGGTTGGATTCGACCTGCTTTTTAAGTCAGGCCTATTGCAAATCATTTTTCCAAAAATGGCTGATCTGTCCGGCGCCGAGTATATTGACGGACTCGGCCATAAGGATAATTTCTATCACACACTTCAGGTACTTGATAACATTGCTGTCAAAACAAATGATCTTTGGCTCAGATGGGCAGCCATTCTGCACGACATAGGGAAACCCGCAACAAAAAAATTTGAGTCGGGACATGGATGGACATTTCATGGCCATGAAGTCGTCGGTGGCCGGATGGTTCCGAAGATTTTTGATCAGCTAAAATTGCCAATGAACGAAAAAATGCGTTTCGTTCGTAAACTCGTGGAATTGCATTTGCGACCCATTAGCCTGACAAAGGAAAATATTACTGATTCTGCGATTCGCAGATTATTATTTGATGCCGGTGAAGATATCGACCTGCTGATGATTCTTTGTGAGGCAGACATAACATCCAGAAATAAACAAAAAGTAAAACGATATCTGGAAAACTTTGAGCTCGTGCGCAAACGCCTGGCAGAAGTGGAAGAAAAAGACCGTATCAGGAACTGGCAACCTCCGGTGTCAGGGGAAATGATTATGGAGATTTTTGGCATCGGACCATCCAGAAAAGTAGGAGACCTGAAAAATCTGATCCGTGAAGCAATACTGGAAGGAGAAATTGAAAATTCTATTGAAGCGGCAAGTCAGTTCATGCTTCGAAAGGCGGCAGAAATGGATTTGAAACCCATTGACCGGTTTCAGAGTATTAAAGACAAATAAAATAAGCTGGCCGATAATTTGATGGTTTCATTTATTTTTGGCTTTTATAACCAGTAACATTATGGCAGTTTTAAAATTCAGGATATATTTTGAGGAAGATGATAGTGTTTACCGGGACGTGGTGGTAAAGCATAATCAGCATTTTCTGGAATTGCACCAGGTAATATTAAAAGCTTACGAGTTTGATAATAAACACCAGGCTACTTTTTTCAGAAGTAATGATCATTGGCAACGTGGCAGAGAGATTTCGCTGGAGAAATATGATAAGGAGTATAAAGTTCCGCCCTTACTTATGTCTGAAACCACTATTGGTTCAGAAATAAAGGACCCAAACCAGAAATTTGTCTACCTATACGATTTTATAAAAAACTGGTATTTTCTGGTAGAACTTATCAATGTGTCAAAGGAAGAAAACAATAAACTGGAATATCCGGCCGTGTTGAAATCTGAAAGTATCGGACCTTCGCAATATGGTACCCGTGGCCTGATAGGCGATAAGCTGGCTGAAGTAGAAGAAAAATATGATTTGAACAGGAGTGCTGAGGGATTTAGCGAAGTGGGAGAGGAAACCGGCGACCTGGATTCAGAAGAAGAAATCGGTCCGGAAGAAGATACGTCACTTGAATAATGTTTCCCAAAACTGTCATTATTATTTCCGGCCCAACGGCCTCGGGCAAAACAGCCCTGGCCATTGAGGTTGCCAGACATTTTAATACTTCTATTATTTCGGCGGACAGCCGGCAATGTTTTTGCGAACTGAATATTGGCGTCGCAAAGCCCGGTCCTGAGGAGCTTTCCATGGTTAAGCATTTTTTTGTAAACTCCCATTCGATTCATGAAGAGGTAAATGCCTCCATTTTCGAATCGCTCGCTTTATCATGGTGTGAAGAAATATTTGCCAGCCGGGACACACTGGTGATGTGTGGGGGCACAGGACTGTACATTAGGGCATTTCGTGAAGGGCTGGATGAAATTCCTCCTATTAATGAAGGCGTCAGACAAAACATCATCAATCAATATCATAACCAGGGAATCACCTGGCTTCAGAAATCTGTTCAGCTGTCGGATCCTTTATTTTATGAATACGGGGAAATGACAAATCCGCAACGTATGATGCGGGCACTCGAAGTAATACAAAGTACCGGAAGATCCATCATCACCTATCGAAATCGGCAAAAAAAAGAAAGGAATTTCCGCATGCTTGAATTCGGCGTTCGTTTGCCAAGAAAAGAATTATATCTGCGGATCGATCACCGCGCAGACCGGATGATGAATGCGGGATTGCTGGATGAAGTGCGTACTCTTCTTCCGTATCAGCATCTGAACGCATTGCAGACGGTTGGATATACTGAATTATTTCAATACCTGCAGGGTCAATCAGGTCTGGAGGAAGCGGTTTCTCACATAAAACAAAACACGCGTCATTATGCCAAACGACAAATCACATGGCTGAATAAAAACAAGGATCTGATTTGGCTGGATGATAATTTTAAGAAGAATATTCTGGATGCGTATGAAGACATCAAAACTTGATGCCAAATGTGAGTATCAGATTGCCGGTATATTGTTTTACGGTGGAATAAACGTTGTCTTTATCACCGAGGCGATAAGGGAAATTCACATCGTTCAGGATGGATTCTACATAAGTAAGATCAATAAATATTCCCCGCTTCCGGTAACCCAGACCACCACCCACCGTCATCCGGTTTCCCTTTAATACGGAGGAAGAATATGGATCCATCGAATAGGATCCGCCCAGGCGAAAAGCCAATTCATCTACTTTGTACTCGCCACCGAGCCGGAAACTGAACGTGTTTTTGTAGAAAGACTTAATGACGCTGTTTACGCCATCAAAATAACCATTATCGTTCACAACGTTCCCGTTGTCATCAAGCGGGAAACTATATTTACTGCTTGTGTTGGTAATATATTCGACATCAGCCGTAATAAATCCCATTTTGCCTTCTGTTACCGAGCCCGGAAAAATATAGGATCCACTGGCGATGAGGTGCCAGGGTGTTTGCAGGTCATATTCCAGCTCATTGCTTACGCTTGCGGCGTTATCCAGAGTGGCAGAATTGACGGTTCGACTGCCGGCATAACCTTCTGTGTTGGAAATCATAGCGGCGGAGAGATGATCTGTAATAGAGTAAAAAGTCGGCGTATGAACTGCGAGCCCTATACGCCAATTCAGATTTGGTCTATAAATAACCCCCAGCCTGCCATTGACGCCCACTCCTGAGGCAGAATAGTTTTCGGAGTACGTGTAAGATGCAAAATCATTATTCAAATCGCCGCTGAGATCCGTTTCAGTATATACTGTGTTACGGGTATAGTTTACGATTGGAACGCCAATTGAAAAACCATAATACCATTTATCATGAGAATTACCTGCAATGCCCAGTGCTATTTCTGTTATGCCGCCGGTGGTTTGGATGTCTGTATTCTGGCCGAGAGCACCACCTGCCGCCAGCACTTTTCCCGGTTGATTAATAGTCGGACCAAAGCCTCCCTGAGAAGTATCCACCAGGTAAGTATACAGCGCCATCCTAGTACCATACGATATGCCCGGGTTTGAGAGGGCATCATCAATGGATAAGCCGGATGCATTAAACTCTTCGAGATAAGCTTCTGAAGCGGATGAGTAATTATTTTTCCCCTGGTAATTGATATGACCATTGAAATCTGCACTCCGGTTTACCGCCAGACTAAAGGATGAACTTTTATCCGGTTCATTTGCCCAGCCAATGACCACACCGGAAGTGCCCAGAATAAAATTATTGTAAGAGGGACTTTTGACATTATTTGAAAGGTATCCGGTTTTCGTTGAACCAAAGGACCAGCCGGGACTAAGAACCACCTCGCCGGTTTTATAAAATCCCAATCCTGCAGGGTTTATATAATTTGCGGTAATATCCCCACCCAGTGAGCCCATAGCACCGCCAATAGCCTGCTCTCTGGCAGTGCCGGAGGGATGGGTATAAGACATGCGCAATGCATCTTCGGGAAGTTGTGCCCTGAGTAGAAAACCGAATAAAAGAATCGGGCACAGAATTAAGAAACATTTCATCTTCAATCAAAAATTACCTGCCTGGACGAGAAAAACCTCCGCCACGGGAGGCGCCACCACCACCGCCACCAACTCCTCCGCCACTAAAATTGGAGGGAGAGGCAGAGCGCATAGGCGAATAATTGCTGTTATTGTAAGAAGGACGGCTGTTCGTGGACCTGTTAAAAAAGTTATTGCCGGAATTGTTGGTCGAATTACGACCGGAATTTGTATTGACGAAATTGGTGCTTGGCCTGGCGTTATAATAACTTCCCTGATATGCTGACGGGTTAAAATTACTCATGCGTGTATAGGAGGGGGTTGTATTATTTTTCCCGTTCACAACTACAACACCACCGTAATAAGGGTTATAGAAATTATTCCAGGCATAATAGCTGTTATAATAACTCAGCGGGCTGTAATAGCCGAAACCACCATAATACGGGCTATAATATCCGGCACCGAAACCAATACTCAAACCTACACTAGTCCCATAAGGAGAATAAGGTGCAAATCCACCCCCGTAATAGTCATAATTGTAATCATCAAAATAAGACCACTTATCAGGATTCTGGACGCGCATTTTAATATAATTGTCATTGGGCGTACTATAGTAATCCGAGTTGTTATTCTGAACAGAAGGCTGGCTCACTGCCGGAGCACCTGGAGAATAGTATACATCATCCGGAGTCGGGTTATTTCTGTAAACCGAACAACTGTTTAAGGTAAAGAATAACAAGACTACAATGACAACTATATAGGGACGTTTCATAGCGAAAGCTTTTAGAATTTTCGATCTTAAGTTACTACTTTTGAACCTCTTAACAAAATTACAAAATATATATATCTTCTTCTGAAAATTACCAGACCGAACTGTTAAAATGAGCTTAATCAACATGTCTGGTGTGAATATCCATTTATGAGTAAAGAAATTACCAGCAGGGAAGAGAATTACGCGCAGTGGTATAATGATTTGGTCATCAAGGGAGGATTAGCCGATTATTCTGCCGTCAAAGGTTGTATGGTAATAAAGCCATATGGATTTGCCCTTTGGGAAGAAATGCGGGATGAATTAGACCGGATGTTCAAGGAAACCGGCCATGAAAACGCATACTTTCCCCTCTTCATACCGAAGAGTTTTTTGAGTAAAGAAGCTGCACATGTGGAGGGATTTGCGAAAGAATGTGCCGTTGTTACGCATTACCGTCTGAAGAATGATCCTGACGGTGGTGGAATCATTGTAGATCCGGAAGCAAAACTGGAGGAGGAACTGATTGTGCGGCCAACAAGTGAAACCATCATCTGGAATACCTATAAAACCTGGATTCAATCTTACCGCGACCTTCCATTACTCATCAATCAATGGGCTAATGTGGTACGTTGGGAAATGAGGACAAGACTTTTTCTTCGAACCACAGAATTTCTCTGGCAGGAAGGACATACAGCGCACGCAACTGCCAAAGAAGCCATTGAAGAATCCCAGCTGATGTTGAGAGTATATGCGGACTTCGTAGAGAATTATATGGCGGTTCCGGTTGTCCGGGGCGTAAAAACGGCCAGTGAACGATTTGCCGGCGCTGTGGAAACCTATTGTATTGAAGCCATGATGCAGGACGGCAAAGCCCTGCAGGCCGGTACTTCACATTTTCTGGGTCAGAATTTTGCGAAAGCTTTTGATGTGAAATTTTCCGACAGGCAAAATAAGCTGGAATACGTGTGGGCAACGAGCTGGGGAGTGAGTACCCGGCTGGTAGGTGCCCTGGTAATGGCACATAGTGATGACGAAGGCTTGATTTTACCTCCCCGTATAGCGCCCATCCAGGTAGTGATCATTCCGATTTATAAAGGGGATGAAAGAAAGGATTTATTGGAGGCGAAAGGAAAAGAAATGACAGCCGGTTTGAAGAAAATGGGTATCCGGGTGAAATTTGATAGTAATGACAATAACAGACCCGGTTGGAAATTCGCTGAATATGAGAAAAAAGGAGTTCCTGTCCGGATTGCAGTGGGGTTAAGGGATTTGGATAATCAAACCATTGAAATTGCGCGAAGGGACAGCAGGGAAAAAATGAGTGTGCCTATGGAAGGCTTCAATGAAAGAATAGAAAAGTTGCTCGCAGATATCCAGGAATCTATGTATCGAAAAGCCCTGGCCTTTCGGGATGCCCATATAACGAAGGCCGATAACTGGGATGAATTCGCACGTTTACTCGATACAAAGGGAGGTTTTATTTCTGCACATTGGGACGGAACCGCGGAAACAGAAGAATCAATCAAGGAAAAACTAAAAGCAACCATCCGTTGTATTCCGTTGGATAATCCTGCGGAGGAAGGAGTCTGTATTTATAGCGGTAAACCAAGTCATCAAAGGGTTCTTTTTGCAAGGGCTTATTGATGGTTCATCGTTGATGATTTCACGTTATTTAACCGAAAAATTTATTGTTAGCTTCAGGCTTGATGCATTGGGCTCCCGGCATGAATGATTTCTTTGAATAGTGAGGGATTTTTCCTTTATTTATCATATCATCCCCTTAACAAAAAAATTAATTCCATGGAACAATCATCAAATCTATTTGAATTGCAATTAGATCAACCCTCTATTAATTATTTAAGCGAAGCCGCCCGGTGGAGCCGCTTTTTGGCAATCATTGGTTTCATCTACTGTGGATTCATGGTAATTTTTGGTCTTTTTTTCAGTACCGTGATGAGGATGATGCCAACTGTGGGAGACGCAGGCATATCAACAGTAGGAAACGCTTTTCTTGGTGTGTTTATCATTGTCATATCTCTGGTTATGTTTTTCCCGGCCCTTTATTTATGGAATTTTTCTTCTAAAATACGCAAGGCGTTCAATAATAATGACCAGCCGTTACTAACGGAATCTCTAAAAAACCTGAAATCATTTTTTAAATTCTACGGAATAATACTGATTGTGGTTCTGTCGTTTTATGCTCTGGCCCTGATTGCAGCTATCATTGGTGCATTGGTCGGCAGGCATTAGTTAATGGCTTGAATAATAATTATAATCCTTGAGGAGAGTTTCCAGAAAGTCTTTCGAATCCTGATCTGCCTGTAAATTCAGTTTCCATTTGATTCTTTCTGCGATGCGGAAGGCGAGGTCATGATTATTATTCTTCTTTATCGTTTCAATAATCATTTTTAAGGAATTGATATCCTTGTCACTCATTTGCATAACCTGCGGGTAACGAGGTTTATAATCAGCTTCCAGTTCGGTAAAAACTGTATCCTGCCAGGATGTTTTTGAGCGTGTGAAAATGACGATTGTTCCTGCTACAATATCCCCGATTCGCTGAGATTTATCAGATATAATAACGCATGCGATACCCGAAAATGCCAGTACACTGCAATACCAGGGAAGAGCGCCGGTTGCAATAGCGCCGAATATCCAGACAGGAAAGTCAGCCAGCCTGAAAACCCATCTGATAATATACTGGCTGATCGAAGCCTGTCCACCTTCCAGTGTAATGACACGTATTCCCAGGATTTTTTTTCCGATGGTTTGTCCGTTAGTTAGAATTTCCATCACCGGATAATAAAATAACACGGGAAACCCGACCAGGATATATAACCACTGGTTTTCGGTTAGTTTTTTCTGTGGCAGTAAATCAATGAATTTGCTGCACAAAAGTCCATATAGAAACATGACCAGCACATCAATACACCAGGCAAACATCCGCCTGTGAAAAGGACTGATCGGGAAATCAATCTCAATATTGAAACCGGTGTCCAGTTTAACGGTTAACATAGTATTCGGGGAAACATTATATTTATAAATAAATGTACAGTTTTTGTGCGTGAAGGTCAATTCATACAGCAGAATATAGAGAAGTGGAAAAATTATCAGTATGATCCGACATCGGATCCTGATGAATTGGCTGACCGGTTTACAGAACTTGTGAACGATTTGGGTTATGCAAAAACTTTCTATCCGCAGAGTAAAGTGACGCTCTATCTCAATAAACTGGCATCGGGTATCTACCTGGGCATTTATAAAAATAAAAAGGAAGAATCATCACGTATCATTCGGTTCTGGAAAACGGAATTACCCATCGTCATCCGCAAACATCACCGCCTGCTGTTGTATTCATTTCTGATTTTTCTTTTTTTTGCTGTTGTTGCTGCTGTCTCGGCGGCGAACGATCAGGAATTTGTCCGGGGTGTGCTGGGCAATGATTATGTTGAGATGACTGACCAGAATATCGCAAAGGGAGATCCGTTCGGAGTATATAAAGGACAGGATTCCCTATCCATGTTTCTTTGGATTGCCGTTCACAACGTGCAGGTTTCATTCATGATATTTATTTCAGGTTTGCTGGCTGGACTGGGAACAATCTGGCTGATTTTTAATAACGGGGTCATGCTTGGGGCATTTCAGTATTATTTTTTTTCCAAGGGCCTGGGTTGGAAATCCGTGCTGGTAATATGGATACATGGAACACTTGAAATTTCTTCTATCATCATTGCCGGCGCAGCAGGTCTGGTTCTTGCAAAAAGCCTGCTTTTCCCCGGCACTTATAAAAGATTTCCATCCCTCAGGCGGGGAGTAAAAGACGGAGTAAAAATGATGATTGGACTCATTCCGGTATTTGTCGCGGCCGCATTCCTGGAGGGATTTGTGACCCGTTATTCGCATATGCCCGTTTGGCTGAGTTTATTTATACTGACATCCTCCGCCATTTTCATTATCTGGTATTTTATTATTTATCCAATCCGAATCAGCAACGGGCAAAAAGTGGCTCAAGCTGTAAAATCCTGACCATCCCTACATGTATAAATATTTTTTCAGAATATTTTTAATTGTTGTTTCCCTGCCGGGAGCTGTCTATTCCCAGGCACGGACAGATTCGCCTGTTAACAGCGTGGATTCGGTTTCGGTACAGGCTGACTCGCTGTCTGTCGTGGATTCATCCGGTGTTACCGGTGATGCTGCGTCAACCTATGTAAGTGATGATAGTCTATATATGCCGGTAAAAGACAGTTCATACCTGAATACATTTGCGCTTCGGGAAGTTTCAAAAGCCAAAGTGGATCAGTACCTGGCAGACCGGGATTATGAATATGCGAATGACCCCGAATACTGGGAAAAAGATAAGATACAGGAAAACTCAGGTCCGTCTTCCTTCTGGAATTTTTTAAGAAATAAATCATTTCAATGGATCCTTTTCCTCGGTGTCATCGCCATTATCGTATATGGCATATTTGTTTTAGCCAAAGAGAATAATTTTAAATGGTTCAGCAGACGCGGCGGGCAACTACAAAAAGGCACCACTGATTCCTTATTGCAGGAGCCTGTGGATTATGAGGAAGCGATCAGAAAATATCAGGCAGAAGGAAATTACCGGTTTGCCATTCGTTATTTATTCCTGCGATTGTTACAGGTGGCTTCAGATAAGAATATCGTTCAGATACGGGATTCGATGACGAATTTGGAAATCGGGCGCGCTTTCGCTCAGCATCCGCTGGCGTCGCAGTTCCGTTACCTGGCTACAGCGTATGAATATATTTACTTCGGAGAATTTAATTTGAATAAAGAAATATTTGATTCATTGAAGATGAAATTCGAAGTGTTTCAAGAAAAAATATCAGCCTGAAAAAATTCATACGATATGGCTTTTTTATTTTCTCCATACTGAGTCTTTGCGGTTCCTGCAGAAAGCGGCTGGATACCAGAGTGAGTCTCTGGCGTATGGATAAGATACCCTATGGTACGGAGTATGCATATGAAAATCTTTCTTCAGTTTTTCCAAAAGCAAATATCCGGACAAATAATCAATTCCCGATTCTGTTTCAAAGCGATTCGGCGGAGGACTCAACCCGGGCGCTGATAATTCTCAGCCCGTTATTTGCACCGGAACCGGATGAAATGCGTTCCATTATCCGATATGCAGCTTCCGGAAACCAGGTCTTTATCTCGGCTCTTGATATAGAGGACACCGTGATAACCATGCTTCATCAAAAAAAGAAAACCAGTTTATTCTTATCTCAGGACAGCAGTGAGGTCAGTATCCTGAATCCAAAACTTAACAAATGGGAAACGTATACTTATCCGGGATACGATTTCGATAACTATTTCGATGATGTAGATTCTGCGATTACAAACGTACTGGGCAGAAATTCCAGGGGTCAGGCTAATTTTATTCGGATAGCCTATAAACATGGCGGCGCCATCTTCGTTCACCTGAATCCTTTTGAGTTCAGTAATTTTTTTTTATTGCATAAGAACAATAAAACATATTACGATCTGGCATTTTCTTATTTACCCGGGCGAACTGCTGCGGTTGAATGGTCGGATCATTTCAGATACAGAAAACATCAGAAAAGTTTTTCTGCATTGCATTTTATATTAAGCAAACGATCACTGAGGTGGGCGTTCTGGCTCACAATCCTTCTTTTTGTTTTGATGTTTATTGTGGAGTCAAAACGAAAGCAACGTCCTGTTGGAGAGGCCCGGCCATTACAAAATGCGTCCGAAGATTTTATTAAAACTGTGGGACATCTCTATTTTCAACAGAAAAATAACCAGAATCTGTTTGCTAAGATGGTTGCAGCTTTTCTTGAGAACGTTCGATCAGCATATCAATTGCCTACCTCGCACCTGAATGAGGAATTTGCCGTCCGCCTCGCCTTTCGATCAGGCCGACCGGTTGACGAAATCAAACAAATGATCCAGTTTATTTACGAATTGAGGATGAAATCAGATTTATCTGACAGGGAGTTAATGGATTTTCACGAATTAATTAATCAATTTAATAAAGCGTCATAACCATGGAAGAAAATTTATTTGGCGAGAGAACACCCCTGCAGGATTTCAGTGATACACTCAACAAACTAAAGGCTGAAATGGGCAAAGTGATTGTTGGCCAGGAACAAATGATAGAGCTCCTGATTGCCGGCATTCTGGCGGATGGTCATTTATTAATAGAAGGGGTGCCCGGCGTCGCCAAGACTTTGACCGCCAAGCTGCTTAGCCGTTCAATAGATGTTGGTTTTTCCCGAATCCAATTTACTCCCGACCTGATGCCGGGAGATGTAATCGGAGCTTCCATTTTTAATCCGCGCGAAATGTTATTTCAATTTAGACCGGGACCCATATTCAGCAATATCGTTTTGATAGATGAGATCAACCGGGCGCCTGCAAAAACACAGGCAGCCCTTTTCGAAGTAATGGAAGAAAGACAAATTACGGTAGACGGACAGACCATGAAAATGCAACAACCCTTTCTGGTGGTCGCCACGCAAAACCCGATAGAACAGGAGGGAACGTATCATTTACCGGAAGCCCAGCTCGACCGATTCCTTTTTAAAATAAAAGTGGACTATCCCAGCGAATCAGATGAAATCATTGTAGTCAATAAACATCATGCGCATGGAGGCGCCATGATCAGCGAAGAAGTTCGCCCGGTATTAAATGCTCAGGTGATCACGAATCTCCGACAATTGGTGAGCAAAATTCATGTGGAAGAGAAATTGATCCGTTATATTGTTTCAGTCGTGGCCTCCACAAGACAAAATAAATCTGTTTATCTGGGCGCTTCCCCACGGGCGTCCATTGGTATCTTACAATCTTCCAAAGCAATCGCAGCGATGAATGGAAGGGATTTTGTGCTTCCCGAAGATATATTATATGTCATGCCCGCTGTTCTTCGTCACCGTCTGGTGCTATCACCCGAAAAGGAGATGGAGGGAGGAACAACAGATGACGTGATCAAACAAATCATTCAATCATCGGAAATTCCAAGGTAGTATGGGGATAATAAAAAAATTGTACTTGTCCATATTTTTGGGAAAACGGTTTTACTGGACAATGGCGGCCGTCATTTTTTTATTTGTTCTTTCTTTCCTGATTCCGTTTCTTTTTAATGTCGCCCTGTTGGCACTTGGTCTGCTGGCTTGTTTACTTCTGCTTGAATGGCTTGTATTGTATACGAAGATAAATCCTGTGTCGGTTGAGCGTATATTACCGGAAAGGCTCAGTAACGGAGATGGTAATACCATGTACTGGAAGATTGCAAATCACTATCCTTTCAGGGCGCGGCTCTTCCTGTTGGATGAATTCCCGGAATCCTGGCAGATAAGAGATTTCAGAATGAGTTTCCTGTTAGAACCTGAACAGGAAACTACGCTGCCATATGTAATGTACCCAAAGGAAAGGGGGGAATATTTTTTTGGTGATTTACATGTATTTATCAAAACACCTTTGCAGTTAATGATCCGGCGAAAAACATTTCCGGCAACAAAGTCTGTTAAAGTCTTCCCGTCGTTCCTGCTGTTGCGTCAGTTCGAATTCATGGCACATTTTACCGAACCGGGTAATATCGGTTACAAACAAGTCAGAAAAACCGGGCACAGCCTGGAGTTCGAACAGATACGCGAATATGTCAGCGGCGATGATATCCGGAGTATAAATTGGAAAGCGACGGGACGTACCGGCGGTCAGCTGATGATAAATATGTATACGGACGAAAAAAGCCAACCGGTGTACTGCATCATAGATAAGGGCCGGACTATGAAAATGGCTTTTGATGGCATGAGTTTACTGGATTATGCTGTAAATGCCACGCTGGCGATGAGTTCGGTAGCCATTACCCGCCAGGATAAGGCGGGTGTTATCAGTTTCGGAGACAAAACTGGTAATTTCCTACCCGCGAACCACAGATCTACACAGATGGCCAGTATTGTCCAGACATTATATAATCTAAACACGAAATTCCTGGAATCGGATTTTGCTTTTCTGCATAAGCTTATCAAAACAAATATTACCCAACGCAGCCTGCTTATCTTATTTACTAATTTTGAATCGATAACGGCATTAAACAGACAATTGCCATACCTGCGAAGTATTTCGCAAAAACATTTGCTGCTGGTTGTTTTTTTTGAAAATACAGCCGTTCGGGTGCTCGCTTCAGGTCTGGCATCGAATGTGGAAAGGCTGTATGAAAAAGTGATAGCGGAAAAATTTATCCTGGAAAAAAAGCTGATTATAAAGGAACTTCAGAAGTACGGAATTGCAGCTATACTGACGGCGCCTGAAAAATTGACTGTGGATGTGGTAAATAAATATCTTCAAATAAAAGCAAGAAGGGAAATCTGATATGCGGATGGAATTTCGATAAATTGAAAAAGATGAATTCATTTGAAGAAGGCCGTGTAATATTAGTAAACAAACCTTTGGGCTGGACTTCGGCAGATGTTGTGAAGAAAATAAGAAACAAAGTGCATGTAAAAGTGGGGCATGCAGGCACTCTGGATCCGTTAGCAACCGGATTGCTGATATTATGCACCGGGAAATTTACAAAGAAGATCAATGAATACATGTCCAAAGAAAAAGAGTATACTGGCACTTTTATTTTAGGAGCCACAACGCCTTCTTACGACATGGAAACTGCGCCCGTGAACCAACGGGATTTTTCAGGTCTGACTGCCGCTCATCTGAAGGAGGCAGGTAAAAAATTTACTGGAGATATCATACAGATACCTCCGGTTTATTCTGCCATTAAGAAAAACGGTGAGCGGTCTTATGATCTGGCGAGGCAGGGAAGAGCCGTTGCGCTGGATGGCAGGAAAGTAAAAGTCAGCGTTTTTGAAATGGAAATTCAGCAATTACCTATGGTATCTTTTCGGGTTATTTGTTCAACAGGCACGTATATACGAAGCCTGGCGAACGATATCGGAGAAGTTCTTGGCTGTGGTGCATATCTCAGTTCACTTTGCCGTACAAGAATTGGTGAATTTCTTTTGAAAGATGCGATCGATCCGGAATCTTTTGAAATTATCAGAACGGATAATTGATTCCCAATTGCAGTTGTCCGCTTGCCAATTTTAAATCATAAAACCATTTATCGGATCCTACCAGGGCCTGCGGGTCGTGAATACGATATGACCAGTCCAGGCGGATCAAAAAATAATTAAAATCAAGACGAAGGCCGGTTCCCGCACCATATGCCAGTTCTTTGTAAAATGAATTCAAATGAAAATCACTGCCTATCGCAGCAGCGGAAGTATCTATGGGTTTCCAGTTCCAGATATTACCGATATCTGTAAACAAGGCACTTTTAAATTTGATACCAAACAAGGTTCCCAGAAGAAAACGGTATTCTGCATTGAATTCAAGTTTAATATCCCCAAACCGGAGATTGTCATTGACTATGGTGGGGTTGCTATAATATTTGGACGAACCTAGTCCGAGATTTCTCACCTGCCAGGCGCGCATGCTGTTTGGTCCCCCGGAATAAAATGCCTTAAAGAAAGGTAAAGTATGTTCATATGTCGTGTCTGCTAATCCATACGCATATCCGGCCCCCCCATAAGCCCTAAAGACCAATTGATTTTTGCCGTAATCTATATTGTGCCGGAATTCAATTTCACCCTTGATATAACGCAGTAATGGACCCTTGTCGAGATTTTTTAAAAGGCCAAGCAGAGCCCCGCTTTGCTCAAAATCGACCAGAAAATAATTTATTTTATTACCCTTGGCCCTCACAATATTATAGGCAAATGTCTGTCCGATTACAAGGCCGGGTCTAAATGAAAGTCTAAATGCGGGATTGCTGTCAAGATAGTTCTTAAAGCTGTCGGTCGTATATGGAAGGGTTGTATTTTCTATATTGATTGGTTTCCAGAGATAACTCTTTGTTACCGGAAAACTTTTATCATTTTTTGAATGGATGGTTGTTTTTGACCATTGGTAACCAAATGATCCGTTTACACTAACCATGGTAAAAAAATCTATACGCCTGGTATAATTTGCATTTACATTAATTAATGTTTGCGTGTTGAATCCTTTTTGCTCCAGGTTTGCGGGAAAATGTACAAAAGGGATAATATGAATGATACGCGGGATCACAACAGTATGAGATAATGCCGCCAGAATGGTCTGTACGGCGATCGGATGTGAATAATCACCGGTTACCGGATTTTGGATGGTGTTAGATCCAATCTCGACTCCACCGGATAAGCTGGTATTCGTGAGTATCGACTGTTTGAAAGCATTCCTGTTTTGTAATGCCAGTATCAGGCTGGTGCCAAAAACGTTCGAAGTCGTTACAATATCGTTGGTATTAAAACTCGTTTCCAGGGAGACAGAAATTTTCTGTTTTTTGGCCATATACATTCTGATCGTCATGTCCAGCAGACTGTCGCTGTAAGGTGACCGTTGAAATTCGATGTTATTATACTGCCAGGCAGGAAGCTGACTCAAACGGTTGGAAGTTCTGAAGTATACCTGCTGCTTGTATAATCCGCCGGGTAAAAGAAAAATGTTGTTTGCTATGAATGGCAGTTTAAATTTATTTGTCTCACTGATAAATTTAATCTGACTGATCATCGTTGTGTCAGAATGAAAGCCAAGAGTATCTACTCCGGGCGTTAAATCGGGATATACGGTGGCCTGTCCGATATAATATTTTATCAGGTGAGTCGAATCGCGGGCGGGCCGTTGTCTTACCACGACGGTAACTGTGGGATTTTCTTTTTTCTGCTTTAATTTTTCCAGCAATTCGGCTTGTTCGATGGGATCGAGAGAGGGATCTATCAAGGCCGAGAACACAGTGTCATGTTCCACATAAAGATCTTCTTTTGTAAATCTGAAATACCCGTTGTTCCGAAAGCTGTCTACAAGCCTGTTTACTTCGCTGGTCAGTAATTGTTTTGAGTAAGGCTGACCGACTTTCAATAACGATTGTTTTCTGGATTCCATGGCGATTTGCTGAAACTCGGGAGTTGTGAGACTGAAACCTATAGAATCAAAAACCATTTGTTTGCCGGGTTTTACAATAAATTGAATGGTTACTCTTTGTTCTTTTAAGCTATCATTTTTGTCTTTGGTTTTTATAAAGACGGTATCTGTTATCTGAGGAGAGTAATAACCATTTGAATTCAGAAGGCTGTTCATGAAATATATGGAACGCGTGAGATTGGTTGTGTCAAATACCGGCGGGTTTGCAAGTTTCTTATAAATCAGATGCCCGCCTGAGAAAAAGGAAAAAGCCGTAACTGTTTTTGTCTGTAAACTATCATCCAGTTGATTCTGAAGACGAGCTTCCAAATCTTGTTTTTCATCACCTTTGATATTGCCCTCTACCTTGATGGTTGTTCTGAAAACAAAAGGTTTGCCCCGTTGGAAATCAACTGGAACTCGGCAGGAAAAAAGGGCAAAAATTAGAATCGCCGGAACGATTGCAGGTCTGACCAGTGATGATGTAACTTGCCGGCAATATGACATATTATTAAAACGGGGAATCCATGCTTGTAAGATCGCAGGTCAAATATATCCAAAACTTAGGCCATAAAAAATTCCGCGATGCAGACGGGGTCTTTGTTGCAGAAGGTCCGAAGATTGTTAATGAATTGTTGGAGTCTGATATTCTTCGGCTGGTTCAATGTTTCGCTACCGGGAATTGGTTGAAGGACCAGGAAAAAAAAGTAAAAGGCAAAGAAAAGTTATTCTTCAAAATAGACGAAAACGAGCTCGAAAGAATTTCATTTCACGGATCACCGAATCAGGTACTGGCAATATTTACCAAGCCTGTTTTCATTCATCATTCCAAGACCGCAGGCCTCACACTTTTGCTCGATGCCATTCAGGATCCGGGAAATCTGGGGACGATTATTCGAACGGCAGATTGGTTCGGATTAAAACGTGTGGTATGCAGTCCTGATACCGTAGATGTTTTTAATCAGAAAGTAGTGCAATCCGCTATGGGAAGCTTAATTCGTGTGGAAGTAGTGTACGCGGATCTGGATGCATACATCAAACTGACTCCCGGAATACCTGTTTTTGCAAGTTCTTTGGATGGGGAGGATCTGCGTGAGAAAATCCAGATCTCTGATGCAATTCTGTTGTTGGGGAATGAATCAAGAGGAATCAGTCCGGCGTTGCAATCTCTGGCAGAAAAGAGAATTCGGATTCCGGGTAAGGGTGGGGCTGAGTCTTTAAATGTTGCCGTAGCGGCGGGCATTTTGCTATCTTATCTGACACCGGTCAGTTAAAGGATATGGCTTTAACGGGACTAAGCCGTTTGATGATGAAGAAACTTGGAATCAGCAGAACAACGAAACAGACAATAAATGTTCCCAGATTGACCCAACAAACCTGTTGCCAGTTGATCCGGACTACTGCAGTGGCGATGAAATAAGAGTCTTCGGGCAACGTGATAAAACCATAGTGGTCCTGAAGCCAGCAAATCAGCAAGCCGAGAAAATCTCCCAAAAGAATTCCCCCAAATGTTATCAATGCACCATGATAAAGAAATACCTGCTGAATATTCCTGTCCCTCGACCCCATGGATTTTAACAATCCGATCATGTGCGTTCTTTCCAATAATAGGATAATCAGGCAGGTCACGAGATTCAGAATTGCTACCAGCACCATCATTACAATAACAATGATAATGGTTGTGTCCTGAAGGTTCAGCCAGTCGAATATACTTTGGTAAATTTCTGTAATAGAATGACTATCCCATAGATGGGGAAGTTTATCGTATATACGGTTGCTTACCGAATCTGCCTGTTCATAGTCTTTGATAAAAATCTCGTATCCTCCAATTTCATTGGCTGACCAATTGTTGAGCCGCCGGATCAGCCTTATATCTACCAATGCATTCACCCTGTCATAATTCTCAATGCCGGTTTTAAAAATTCCGGCAACAACCAGGGGCCTGACACGTTTGCTTCCATCGGGCTGAATGAAATATGCGAACAGTTTGTCACCGGTTTTCAATTTTAACTGGTTAGCGGTGTAGGCTGAGAGATTGATTTCGTTGCTGTATCCGCTATCCGGAAAATGAATCCAGGTGCCTGATTTAAGGAACTCCTTTAAATGATCAAATGCATAGTCGCGGTCCACACCTTTTAATTTCAAACCCTCAAAACTCTCCGGACCCTTCAGGATCGCATCCTTAGCGGCAAATGCGGATACATAGGTTACGGAAAAATCCTTTTTCAACATAACCAGGACGGAATCAATCCCGTTATCCTGTTTTTCCGCAGTAGAATCCGTTTTTTCCGAATTATAGTGAGTAACCCGTATATGTCCCGAAAACCCGAACATTTTTTCGGCGATCGCATATTTGAATCCAACCGCAAAAGCAATGGTTAGAATCATGGCCATTACGCTGATGGCCGTGGCTGCCATGGCAAGACGGATGATAAACCTCGAAAAGGAATGCTGACTGTTGAATGCGATTCGATTCGCAATAAAACGGGAAAAGTTCAATCGGGGAATTTTAACACTCAAAAATAGACTTCATGAGGCTGTCAGAAAAGTTTTTTAGGTATTTAAACTATCATTGTATTTATAAGAGCATATGAAATACCTGATATTATTCATCCTGATCAGTTTTTGTACGCATCTGGCAGCACAAGTACCGGACTCGGTCTATACGCCCAATATTGCGTCCGCCAAATTATACATAAAGGGAAACCAGTTTGCCTATCCTGTGATTACCCTGAACGGAAGTGAACAGATGGAACTTGTTTTCGATGATTTGGATGCAGATGTCAAATCCTATTACTATACTTATCAGCTTTGTAATGCAGATTGGACACCCGTACAAATCAGCACTTTTGATTATATCCGGGGATTTGCCCAAAATCAGATAACTGAATATCGTTATTCTTCGGTTGCGCTGATTCGTTATACTCATTATCATATTTCATTGCCGGAAAGTAATTCCCGCATTACGTTATCGGGCAATTACCTGCTCAAGGTGTATATGAATAATGATACGTCAAAACTTGCATTCACCAAACGATTGCTCGTCGTTCAAAATGCTGTGTCTATTACTGCGCAGATTCTTCCTCCGATGAATCCACAATTAACCTATTCTTATCAAAAACTTCAATTTACAGTAAATAGCAAGGCCCTTCCCATTTCAAATCCCTTTCAGCAAATTCATGTAGTGGTTTTGCAAAACAGTCGTTGGGATAATGCCATTTTTATGGCTAACCCTTCATTTTACTCCGGGACCAATTTTGAATATAACAGTGACGATATTCCGGTATTTCCGGGCGGAAATCAATGGAGATGGCTGGATTTACAAAGTTTTCGATTCCAGAGTGATCGTATAGCACGGGTAGACTATCTAAAAAACGGAACGGTGATTCAACTGAAACCCGATAAGGACAGGTCGGCCTCTCCCTATTACTATTACTCAGATAATTATGGTAAATACTCAATACAGACGACTGACCTGATCGATCCCAATTTTGAGGGAGACTATGGACGGGTGCGATTTGTTTTCGTACCACCCGACAATATTCCCATTGAAGGGAAGGATCTTTTTATACTGGGAGAATTTACGGGTTACAAATTAAATGACAGGAGCAGGATGACTTTTAACCCGGCAAGCGGTGCATACGAAGGTTCGGCTTTGATGAAAATGGGGTACTATAACTACTTGTATGTTACGTTAGACAGTAACTCGCCGCATGGACACCCTTCGTTTGAATTCACGGAAGGAAATCATTTCGAAACCGTTAACAATTACGATATCCTGGTTTATTATCGAACACTGGGTGGCCGTTCTGACCAGCTGGTAGGTATTTACTCCATGAGTACGATGAATAACCTTCGGTAAGCCTAGAGCCGAAAGGCCAAAACTGACTTATTGTTAGATAATTTCTATTCTGTAATCAGGAATTTAGTTAAAGCTTTTATCCTGAAGAAAAGTTTTAAGCTTTGGGCTTTCGGCTTTAGGCTTATATTTGCACCGGCAAGTCTTATACGGCCAGCTCCTGCTGAATCCCCCAGGGCCGGAAGGCAGCAAGGGTAGGTGGTTGAGCGGTGCGATATAAGTAACTTGCCATTTTTTTCTATTTTAATTAAATCGATTATATGAAATTCTTTATCGACACGGCAAACCTGGATCAGATCAGGGAGGCCAATGACCTGGGTATTCTGGATGGAGTTACAACCAACCCCTCCCTGATGGCTAAGGAAGGCATTCGCGGCGAGGAGAATATCACAAAGCATTACAAGACAATATCTGATCTGGTAAAGGGAGATGTAAGCGCTGAGGTAGTTTCGACAGACTTTGATGGCATTGTCGCAGAAGGGAAAAAGCTTGCGAAGATCAACCCGAACATCATTGTGAAAGTTCCAATGATTAAAGAAGGTGTTAAGGCCATGAAGTGGTTTACTGACAACGGCATAGCAACGAATTGCACCCTCGTATTTTCAGCCGGGCAGGCAATATTAGCTGCTAAAGCCGGTGCAAAATATGTTTCCCCTTTTATTGGCAGAATTGATGATTCCGGCTGGGATGGTATAGAATTGATAGCGCAGATTGCAAATATTTACTCGATTCAGGGATATGATACGGAAATTCTTGCCGCATCCATCCGCAGTCCGCTTCATATTATACGTTGTGCTGAAGCCGGTGCAAATGTGATAACCAGTCCTCTGGAATCAATTCTGGGACTTTTGAAACATCCGTTGACGGATATCGGACTTGCTAAATTCCTTGCAGACGCAAAAGGAACCAAATAATTTTGGAGCTCTGCGCTGGTCCAATTATTTTTGCTGCTTCGTTATGAACAATCTTTTCAACATACATCATCATCATTCCTTACCCCGCCGGTAGGCTGCTGATGCATTGTGTAAACAATATTATGGCAGGGGCTTATCGAAAGATAAGCCCCTTGTTTTTTAAAGTTAAACCAACTATATGACCACCCGCCTTAAAATTGCGATTCAGAAATCTGGCAGACTCTTCGATGATTCTCTGAAATTGCTGAAGGACTGTGGTATTGACCTGAAAAACGGGATCAATAAACTAAAAACGGAAGCAGAAAATTTCCCAATGGAAGTATTTTTTCTGAGAGATGACGATATTCCGCAATATGTGGAGGATGCAGTAGCGGATATTGGAATCGTGGGGGAGAATGTTATCTATGAAAAAAGTAAGAAAGTATCCATTTCTGAAAAACTTGGATTCGGTAAATGCCGACTGTCCATCGCTATTGGAAGAAACGAGTCATATGAAGATTGTACATTTTTACAGGGTAAAAAAATTGCAACAACATATCCTGTACTCGTCGAAAAATTTCTGAAAGAAAAAAATATCCGCGCTGAAATTCATGAGATCAGCGGGTCGGTTGAAATTGCTCCCGGTATAGGGCTCGCTGATGCGATTGTAGATCTGGTAAGCAGCGGATCAACTTTATTCATGAATGGACTCAAAGAAGTGGAAACCATTCTGCAGTCAGAAGCCGTTTTGATTCGCAATCCTTCGATCGGAATTCATCAACAACAGATCCTGGAAAAATTATTATTCCGTATCCGGTCTGTACGAAAGGCCAGACACACAAAATATATCCTGCTGAATGCTCCGAATGATCATCTGAATGAAATTATTTCTCTGCTTCCCGGCATGAAAAGTCCGACGGTACTTCCACTTGCCGAACCGGGTTGGAGCAGTGTACACAGTGTAGTGAATGAAAATGATTTCTGGGAGATTATAGAGAAATTGAAAGTAGCCGGCGCTCAGGGAATTCTTGTGGTACCCATCGAAAAAATGATTTTGTAATGTCTTTGATGCAGATTATAGAAAACCCCGTAAAGAGTGAGTGGGCGGAACTACTGGCCAGGCCTGTTTATCAATCCGCCGGGTTGGATGAAACCGTGCTTAAAATTCTGACTGATATTAAAAACAGGGGAGACAAAGCGGTGGATGAATACTCGCTTCGATTTGACAATGTGGGTCTTCATAACTGCGCGGTGAATGGAGCCGAATTGGAGGAATCGGAATGGCAGCTGGATGAAAAATTAAAAAAAGCGATTGTTGACGCAAAAAAAAATATCACAGCGTTTCATAAGAACCAGCTGATTACGGAGCCATATATTGAGACCAGCCCCGGAATAAAATGCTGGCGACGGTCGGTGGCCATCGAAAAAGTCGGATTATATATTCCCGGTGGGACGGCGCCATTATTTTCAACCCTGTTGATGCTGGGGATTCCGGCAATACTTGCGGGATGTAAGGAGATCATCGTCTGCACGCCACCTCAGAAAGACGGAACCCTTCATCCGGCCATTTTATTTACGGCAAAATTGTTGGGTATTCGAAAAATATTTAAGGTAGGAGGGGTACAGGCAATCGGTGCTATGGCCTATGGAACTGAAACCATACCGGCGGTGTATAAAATTTTCGGACCGGGAAACCAATTTGTTACTCACGCCAAAAAGATAATTCAACAGGAAGGTATTTCGATTGATATGCCTGCCGGACCCAGTGAACTGGCAGTGTTTGCAGATGAAACTGCGGTACCTGATTATGTGGCTGCAGACCTTTTATCACAATGTGAACATGGATCAGACAGTCAGGTGTTGTTGGTGACGGAAAGCCGTGAATTTGCACAAAAGGTAAATAATTCAATGAAGGAACAAATTGAAAAACTGCCACGAAAAGCCATTGCACTCAACTCCGTAAAGAATAGTAAAATAATTCTGATGGAAGACAGAGGCGTTGCGATGGATTATTTAAACGCCTATGCACCCGAGCACTTAATTCTTGTTTGTGCAAATGCAGAGGAGATGGCGGATAAAGTACGCAATGCGGGATCCGTCTTCATTGGAAATTTCGCGCCTGAATCTGCCGGCGACTATGCCAGTGGCACAAATCATACTCTTCCGACGAATGGTTTTGCAAAAGCATATAGCGGCGTAAGCATAGATAGCTTTCTGAAAAAGATCAGTTTCCAGCAATTGACACGTGAAGGCCTTCAATCCATCAGTCAAACAATTATAGAGATGGCTTTAGCTGAAGGACTGGAAGGCCATGCTGCGGCCGTTAAAATTCGCATGAACGAATTACACAATGATTAATAATTAATAATTATAATGTTTGATATTAACTTTTTATTACGGGACAATATCAAAAAACTGATACCATACGCATCGGCTAGAGATGAATTCAGCGGAACTGCGCATATTTTTCTGGATGCGAATGAAAATAGCCTGGGTTCAACTGTAACGCCAGCCTATAACAGATATCCCGATCCGCACCAAATTAAAATAAAAGAGAAGCTGGCGGCCATCAAGGGCCTTCCGCCGGAGAATATATTTTTGGGGAACGGGAGTGATGAATGCATCGATCTTCTTTATCGTGCTTTTTGTAACCCCGGGAAAGACAACGTAATCATTCATCCGCCTACCTATGGAATGTATGAAGTGAGTGCCCATGTAAACGATGTGGAAGTTCGCAGGGCTCTTCTTACAGAAACTTTCGAATTAGATCTCGCTGAATTTGAAAATCAGATAGATGAACATACGAAAATGATATGGATATGTTCACCTAATAATCCGACCGGTAATGCGTTTGACCGCCAGTCAATTGAAATGATTCTGAACAATTTTAATGGTCTGATAGTAATAGATGAGGCTTATATTAATTTTTCCCGTCAAAATAGTTTTATTCGAGAATTGACTGAATATCCGAACCTGGTGATTTTACAAACGCTCAGCAAAGCCTGGGGCCTTGCCGGATTGAGGTTGGGTATGGCATTTGCAAGCGAGTCCATTATCGACGTTTTAAATAGAATAAAACCTCCTTATAACATCGGACAGGCTACTCAGGAAATTGTGCTAAAAGCTCTGGACGGAACGGATACTGTAAATGACATGATCAGGCAAATTGTACAAATGCGAAATGAATTGGCGATGGAAATCAGCCGTTTATCATCGGTTACAAACGTCTATCCCAGTGAGGCGAATTTTTTGCTCGTCAAAATAAAGAATGCCAGAACGATTTATAATCAGTTACTCGGTCTCGGGATCGTGGTGCGGGACCGCAGTTCTGCACCAGGCTGTTCAGATTGCCTGCGAATTACGGTGGGAACGAAAGAACAAAATAGTAATCTTCTTGAAATATTGGGCAATCTTTGAACGGGGTTAATTTATATTTTTATTATCTCTCAAAATAAATTTCATATGAAACAAGTCAGTCGCAGTCTTTTTTATATTTTTCTTTTGATAGCTGCCACATGTCAGGGTTCAGATGCTGCAAATACAAATGCATCGGACACCAGTAAAATATCAGGATTGACAGCACCCAAGCCCGATGTAAGCTTAACTCTGCCTGCCCGGTTTACAGCCGCAGTATTTGCAGAAGGACTTGGGAAAGCAAGACATATTGCCATTACTCCATCTGGATATATTTATGTGAAGCTGGCCAGCAGTAAAAATGGTAAAACCATTGTGCGACTGAAAGATAAAAATGGTGACGGAGTTTCGGATGAAGAGATGGATTTTGGGACCTTCAAGGGTACAGGCATAAAAGTGAAAAACGGATATTTATACGCATCTTCCGACGAGGAAATATATCGGTTTAAACTGAATGCCGACGGGACCGTTGTCAACGCCGAACAGCCGGAAAAAATAATTACCGGTCTGATTGCCCGGGGAGAACATGAGGCAAAAGCATTCACATTGGATAACAATGGAAATATTTATGTTAATATCGGGGCATATTCCAATTCCTGTCAGATTGAAGACCGGAAAACAGGATCCATGGGTAAAAAACCCTGTCCTATCCTGGATTCTGCAGGTGGAATTTGGAAATTCAGGTCTGATAAATTGAACCAGAAGTATGCAGACGGAACCAGGTATGCAACCGGGCTACGCAACGTTGTCGGATTAGACTGGAATACTGCCACCAATACATTATTTGTCATGCAGCATGGCCGCGATCAGTTGCATTCCATTTTTCCGGCTATGTACACGGACAAGGATAATGCTGAATTACCGGCTGAATGCATGTATGAAATTCATCAGGGTGATAATGCAGGCTGGCCTTATATTTATTATGATCCAAAACAGCACAAAAAAATGCTGGCGCCTGAATATGGCGGAGATGGGAAAAAGACCGCAGGCACAGATGCCATTGACCCGATAGCAGCTTTCCCGGCACACCTTGCACCCAATGCGCTGCTTTTCTATACAGGCAATCAGTTCCCGGAAAAATATAGAAACGGTGCGTTTGTCGCGTTTCATGGTTCATGGAACCGTGCGCCGGAACCACAGGAGGGATTCTATGTTGTTTTCCTTCCTTTTAAAAATGGCAAACCATCGGGGAAATGGGAGATATTTGCAGATGGATTTTCCGGTGGTCCCAAAAATACTGCTTCGGGAGGTGCTTTGCACCGTCCCTGCGGACTTGCACAGGGACCAGATGGTTCTGTTTACGTTACGGATGACGTGAAAGGAACTGTATGGAAAATAAGCTATAAATAAAATGAAAATTTATTTTGCATTATTTGCCTGTATCTGGATTTTTATTTTCATAAATATTCCGGCTATTTCAACAGCACAGGCAGATCGTACAGGGAATCACTGCGCCGTTCAAAAATCACCATTCAGGGTTTCCATGGATTCAGGTAAAGTGGTTTATGTAAATCAGTGCCTTTCATGCCACCAGGCAAACGGGTCAGGTATTTCCGGGACCAATCCACCGCTCAATGGAAAAGCAGTTACGGGAGACAAAACGAAACTGATAAGAATTATGACGAATGGCAGGAATTTGCAACAGACAACAGAAGGTACGTTGAACAAGAATACTATGCACGGTAATAGTGAGATGGATGATCAGGAGGTGGCATATGTTCTAACATTTATCCGAAATAGTTTTGGCAACAAGGCATCTTCCGTAAAGGAATCCGAAGTAAAATCAGCCCGCAAAAAGCTGAATTAATTTGCATGAAAAGAATTCTTTTTATAGATCGCGACGGCACACTAATTAAAGAATCGCCGCCCACATACCAGATTGACGATTTCAGTAAGCTGGAGTTTTATCCCGGGGTATTTGAATTTATGGGAAAGATCGCCCGCGAAATGCAATATGAGTTGGTGATGGTTACAAACCAGGATGGTCTGGGCACACCTGCCTTCCCTGAAAATAAATTCTGGCCGGTACAGGATTTTGTGATGCATTGTTTGGCCAACGAAGGCATTCATTTTAGTGCCGTGCATATTGACAGAACTTTTCCGGAAGACCATGCTCCGACCCGTAAACCGGGAACAGGTATGTTGACAGATTATCTGAATAATGATGAATATGATATCGCCTCTTCATTTGTAATCGGGGACAGAATAACCGATGTGCAGCTTGCAAAAAATCTGGGCTGTAAAGTAATCTGGTTGAAACAGGATGCACAATTGGGAGGCGGCGAAATCAAAGATTCTGTCAGCGATCTCGAAAAAGTTGTGGCATTGGAATCCATGCAATGGAGCGAAATATTTTCTTTCCTGAAATCCGGACTCCGCCAGGTTGTTCATGAGCGTAATACAAAAGAAACTAAAATCCGGATCGAACTAAATGCAGATGGAAGCGGGAAGGCCGATATCCATACAGGGCTATCCTTTTTTGACCATATGCTGGATCAGATAGCCAGGCATGGTAACCTGGATTTGAATATCCAGGTCCAGGGAGACCTTCAGATAGACGAACATCATACAATAGAAGATACCGGGATTGCATTGGGAGAGGCGATTTCGAAAGCACTTGCAGATAAGAGGGGAATGGAAAGGTATGGGTTTGTCTTACCGATGGATGATTCGGACGCGCAGGTATTATTGGATTTCGGCGGGCGAAACTGGATTGTCTGGAATGCCCATTTTCAGCGGGAAAAAGTCGGGGATATGCCAACAGAAATGTTTTTTCATTTTTTTAAGTCTTTTTCAGACGCGGCACGTTGCAATCTGAATATTACCTGTCATGGCGAAAATGAGCATCATAAAATTGAAGCCATTTTCAAAGCATTTGCCAAAGCAATCCGTATGGCTGTAAAAAGGGATCCGCTCAGCAACCACCTGCCGTCGACTAAAGGAATTATTTAATCCCGATTTGGAAATTTCAAAATTAGATAGCATATTTGCAAAGCATGACAATACAGATAATCAATAAAATTTGGTGGTGGCATACAAACTCCGGTCGGGGCGCGTAATGCGATTGCTATGTTCTAAACATATCTGGCCCCGGTTATTTCCGGGGCTTTTTTTTTGTCATTCAGTTATTCTTAAAATCAAGCAGTCGGCATGAAAAAAATCAGGCTTCAGACCAGTTTCAAAAAAATACTGTCGGATATCTATACACCGGTTGGAATTTATCTGCGTATTCGTGACCGGTTTCGGGATACGGTTTTGCTGGAAAGCACAGATTATCACGCGGCTGAAAACAGTTACTCATTTATTTGCATTCATGCAATCGGCGGCGTGGAGATTTCTGATACTGAACAAATGGAATTTAAGTTGCCGGGTCGCCAGACGGAAAAGTATCCCATGAAATCCGCGCATGTACCTGCACTGCTTCGGGGGTTCATGGAGCATTTTGATGTAAAAGTGTCAGAAGAAAAACCGGTGAGAACGGCACAAAGCCTTTTTGGGTATACAACCTACGATGCTGTTCGTTTTTTTGACCGAATACAAATGGAGGAAAAACCGGGGGCTCCTGTTATCCCACTCATGCGTTACCGATTATATCAGTATGTAATTGCCATCAATCATTTCAAAGATGAACTTTATATCTGTGAAAATCTTGTGGAAGGTATAGATAGCGATTTGCCGCTGGTTGAATCCCTGATCAGATCCAAAGATGTACCGGTTTTCCCGTTCAAGGTTAACGGAGCAGAAACCAGCAATATGTCGGATGCAGAATATATGGAAATGGTACAGAAAGGAATTAAGAGCTGCTTGCGCGGAGATGTGTTCCAAATCGTTTTGAGTCGACGGTTTCAACTCGGATTTACCGGGGATGAATTCAATGTTTACAGGGCACTCAGAAATGTAAATCCGAGCCCCTACCTGTTTTACTTCGATTACGGAGATTATCGTCTGATGGGATCGTCTCCCGAATCTCAGGTTTTAATAAAAGATGGTCAGGCCATCATGCATCCCATTGCCGGTACCTGTGGCAGAACGGGCAACGATGAGACAGATAAGGAAAATGCGGACGCTCTGCTGGAAGATGCAAAAGAGAATGCTGAACACGTGATGTTGGTTGACCTGGCCCGAAACGATCTGAGCCGGCAATGTACAGACGTGTCCGTTGTCCATTTTCGTGAGGTTCAGTATTATTCACATGTAATCCACCTGGTCAGCGAAGTGAAAGGCAAAATGCAAAAGGATAGTAATCCTTTCGAACTGATGGCTGTTACTTTTCCTGCCGGCACATTGAGCGGCGCGCCGAAAATCCGTGCTATGGAATTGATCAGCGGGTACGAGCCGACAGCCCGTAGTTACTACGGCGGATGTATAGGATTCGTTGGCTTTGATGGCAATTGTACGCAGGCGATAATGATCAGAAGCCTGCTCAGTCGCCGTAACACGCTCACCTATCAGGCTGGTGCCGGTATTGTTGCTGCGAGTAAACCTCCATCTGAACTGGAAGAAGTAAACCAAAAACTGGGAGCTTTAAAACGTGCAATTGTACTGGCAGAAAAAATTTAAAAATGGCTATGAAAATTCTCGTGTTTGATAATTATGATTCGTTTACCTATAATCTGGTTCACCTGGTGGAAAAAATCACCCGGGACAAGGTTGATGTTGCCCGGAACGACCAGATTTCACTGGACGCGATCGATAAATATGATAAAATTATTTTATCTCCGGGACCTGGCGTTCCATCTGAAGCAGGTTCGCTTCTGCCACTGATAAAACGATATGCATCTTCCAAATCCATATTGGGTGTTTGTTTAGGTCACCAGGCAATCGGTGAGGCTTTTGGAGGAAAGTTGGTGAATCTTTCAACAGTGTTTCACGGAGTGGCAAGTCCCGTACATATTTTGCAAAAAACAAATCCGGAAAATACAATCAATGCGGACCTTTTCTATGGCATGAAGGATGGGTTTATGGCTGGAAGATATCATAGCTGGGTAATCGATCCGGATGGATTTCCGGAATCGCTGGAAATAACTGCTACAGACGCTTCGGGACACATCATGGCGTTGCGCCATAAATCCTACGATGTACTGGGCGTACAATTTCATCCTGAGTCAGTACTTACGCCGCAGGGAGAATTCATTATGCGGAATTGGCTTTCTAAGCAGGATTCTTAAAGCGTAAAACTCAGGGCCAGGGCCATGAATGAAAAGCGGTGTTATCGGATTTTGTTAATGAATAATGATCGATTATAATAAAATGCTTCAGGCATCAAGGTTTAAAGGATGAAAAACATATTGAAAATACTATTTGAATATAAGACGCTTACGCGTGAACAGGCTAAAGAAGTACTGTCCAATATTTCCCGCGGGCAGTATAATGAATCTGAGATCACTTCTTTCATAACGGTCTTTCTGATGCGCAGTATTACGATCGAAGAATTGCAGGGATTTCGGGATGCCTTACTCGAACTCGCTGTAAGGGCCGATCTGGACGAATATGAAACCATCGATATTGTGGGAACCGGCGGGGATGGAAAAAATACTTTTAATATCTCTACACTAGCTTGTTTTATTGTGGCAGGTACCGGAAAAAAAGTTGCCAAACATGGCAATTATGGCGCTACCAGTATTAGCGGGGCTTCGAATGTAATGGAGCAAT
Organism: uncultured Bacteroidota bacterium; assembly: GCA_963759335.1. Lineage (GTDB taxonomy): Bacteria > Bacteroidota > Bacteroidia > Chitinophagales > Chitinophagaceae > Puia. The sequence continues at coordinate 685,092 of CAVWYU010000005.1, read as the reverse complement.
TGGGTTATAAATTAGGAAATGATCCGTCGAAATTGAAGAGAGAAACTGAAAAATCAAATATTTGTTTTCTGCATGCACCTCTTTTTCATCCGGCGTTAAAAGCAGTTGGTACAATTCGCAGAAATCTGGGAATCCGGACTTTTTTTAATATGCTGGGTCCGCTTGTGAATCCGGCTGCGCCTAAATTCCAGTTGATCGGGGTCTATAACCTGGAGATGGCCCGTTTGTATACTTACATGTTGCAGAAAACGGATTCGAACTTCGCTATTATACACAGCCTGGATGGATATGATGAGCTGTCGCTGACCGGAGATGCCCGCGTGATAACCAACGATGGCGAACGTGTGATGACACCTGAACAATTGGGGAAGCGTATGGTTTCACCGGCTGACATTTATGGCGGAAACAGTACTGAGGAGGCGGCGAAGATTTTCCTCGACATTTTAAAGGGAAAAGGCTCCTGGGCGCAGAATGCGGTTGTCTTTGCGAATGCAGCAATGGCATTATATTGCACGGGAACGTATTCCAGCTATGAGCAGGCATTTATGGCCGCGGTGGAAAGCCTGGAAAGTGGGAGAGCATTGAATACTTTAAACACGCTGATTTCATTGCAATAAAAAACGAATGTCGATTTTAAATATACTGGCAGAAATTGTCTCCTATAAAAAAGAGGAAATAAAAAAGCGAAAAAGAGAGTCGCCTGTTCCATACCTGGAAAATGAACCGGGATATGCCAGGGAAATTATATCGATGAAAAAATTCCTTCTCAATCATGAAAAGACAGGCATTATTGCTGAGTTTAAGAGAAAGTCTCCGTCCAAAGGAGTTATCAATGACACGGCGAACGTGGAAATTGTCACCAAGGCATATGCGTATTATGGAGCATCCGCGATTTCCATATTAACTGATGAACCGTCTTTTGGAGGTTCGTCAAAAGATCTTTTAAATGCGCGGTTTAATCAGGTGCCGATTTTGCGGAAGGATTTCATTCTGGATCCTTATCAACTGGTGGAATCACGGGCGATGGGAGCAGACGTGATTTTGTTAATAGCAGCCTGCCTTCAGCCTGCTGAAACTTGGACTCTGGCGGCCACGGCAAAAAAACTGGGACTGGAAGTTCTTCTCGAAATTCATGAGGAAAAAGAACTTGCTCATCTTTGTGACGATGTGGATGTAGTGGGAATTAATAACCGGGACCTTAAAACTTTTTCTGTAGATATAGATCGTTCGATACGTCTGTCGGAACGGCTCCCTGCTAACAAATTGCGTGTCGCCGAAAGCGGCATCCACAACGTGGAAACCTTATTACATATGAAATCGGCCGGATTCAATGGATTTCTGATCGGCGAACAATTTATGAAAACGCCTGATCCCGCGATTGCTTTTGCTTCATTTGTTGAACAATTAAAAAAGTCTCAATGAGAGTAAAAGTTTGCGGTATGACGCAACTCGATCAGGTGCGTAACCTTGATGAAATGGGAGTTGATTTTGCGGGTTTAATTTTTTATCCGAAATCGCCGAGGTATGCGGGCAGGAATATTACCGGGGAGCAACTCAAAAAATCCAAACTCCGCATTGGTAAAGTGGGTGTTTTTGTAAATACGCCCTATGAGCAGATGATGCGAACGGTTGATGAATATGGACTCGACATGGTACAATTACACGGAGATGAAACACCCAGGACCTGTGAACAAATCGCCAATTATGTTACAGTAATAAAAGTTTTCCGTCTAAGTGAACATGATCCGATTTCCTGGATTGTAAAATCATTTGAGGAATCCTGCGACATGTTTATGTTCGATACTATGGGTGCAGGTTATGGCGGCACGGGAAAAAAATTTAACTGGGATCTTTTAAAAACGGCGGGTATTGACAAGCTTTTTTTTCTGAGCGGTGGGATTGAAGCCGAGGATACCGATAAACTAAAATCATTTTTTGCGGAAGACGTATCCAAAAAACTTTTTTCGATAGATATCAACAGCCGGTTCGAAACACAAGCCGGTATAAAGGACTTGTCCAAAATAAAATCATTTCTAGAATCGCTGACCAAATAGTAATAAAATGATTGAAAGTACATCTTATCAGCAACCCTCCGATCAAGGCTATTACGGTGAATTTGGAGGCGCATTTATTCCTGAAATGCTGTTTGGCAATGTTGAAGAACTCAGATCGCGGTATCTGGATATTCTAAACGACAGAACTTTTCGGGCAGAATTTGAATTGCTGCTGAAGGATTATGCCGGAAGACCTACCCCATTATACTTTGCTGACCGGCTAAGTGAAAAGTATGGTACAAGCATTTACCTGAAACGGGAAGATCTTTGTCATACGGGCGCGCATAAAATAAATAATACAATCGGTCAGATATTACTTGCTCAGAAACTTGGTAAAAAAAGGATCATTGCAGAAACCGGCGCCGGCCAGCATGGGGTTGCCACGGCAACAGTGTGTGCGCTGAAAGGCCTCGAATGCATTGTTTATATGGGTGAGAAGGATATACAACGACAGGCCCCCAATGTAGCCAGAATGAAAATGTTAGGTGCAAGAGTGGTCCCTGCAACCAGCGGCAGTAAGACGCTGAAAGATGCAACCAACGAGGCAATCCGGGACTGGATCAATCATCCGACGGATACACATTATATCATTGGTAGCGTGGTGGGACCGCACCCCTATCCCGACATGGTCGCAAAATTTCAAAGTGTGATCAGTGCCGAAATAAAATGGCAGCTGAAAGAAAAAACCGGCTTGGAAAATCCCCAGGCAGTAATCGCCTGCGTGGGAGGAGGCAGTAATGCGGCCGGGGCTTTTTATCATTTCCTGGATGAAAAACGGGTCCGCCTGATCGCTGTCGAAGCGGCCGGCGAAGGGTTAAACAGTGGCCGGTCTGCTGCAACAACTTATTTAGGGACCAAAGGAGTACTGCACGGAAGCCGTAGTCTCGTTATGCAGACAGCAGACGGTCAGGTAACCGAGCCTCATAGCATTTCTGCAGGACTGGATTATCCCGGTATTGGACCCCTGCATGCATACCTTTTCTCCTCTGGCAGGGCAGAGTTTTATAGTGCGACTGACAAAGAGGCTCTAAACGCCGCTTTTCGACTCGCTAAAACGGAAGGGATCATTCCGGCGCTGGAATCAGCGCATGCACTGGCTGTGCTGGAAAAGATACATTTTACCCGGGAGGATAAAATAGTCATTTGCCTCAGCGGCAGAGGTGATAAAGATCTGGATACATATATGAATGCAATGGAACATTTAAATATGGCAAAATAAAATGAAGCGTATTTTCAGTTAAACATCGATCGTTATTAACATGAAGTCGTCAACACAGTAAAATGAGCCGGATTAAGAAATTATTTGAGAAGAAAAATAAAAATATTCTGAGTGTATATTTCACTGCAGGATTTCCTTCATTGAATAGCACATTGACCGTTATGCAATCCCTTCAGGAAGCGGGAGCGGACATGATAGAACTGGGTATTCCATACAGCGATCCGCTGGCTGATGGTCCGGTTATACAATCGAGCGGCACCATTTCGCTTGCAAATGGCATGACAATAACACATCTTTTTAAACAACTTCAGGGATTCCGGGATAAAATTCAGCTGCCCGTTCTGTTTATGGGATATATGAATCCAATTATGCAATATGGATTTGAAAACTTTTGCAGAGATGCCGCTGAAGCGGGTGTGGATGGACTCATTCTGCCCGATCTTCCCATGTTTGAATTTGAAAGGGAGTTTGGTGCCACGGTTAGAAAGTTCAATCTGGATTTTGTGTTCCTGGTCACTCCCGAAACCGAAGAAGTGCGCCTGAGAAAACTGGATCAATTAAGCAGCGGGTTTATTTATGCAGTTTCTTCATCGTCTACAACCGGTAAGGTGGCTGCACTCAGCGACCAGGAGAAATATTTTGAAAGACTTCAGACGATGAAATTGCAAAATCCGGTATTGATCGGATTTGGAATCCGGGATCGATCAAGTTTTGAGAAGGCATGTACATATGCAAGTGGTGCTATTATCGGTACTGCATATATAAAAGTACTTGGGAATGCAACCGAGCACGAGATTCCGGAAAGAACAAGAGAGTTTATCAATTCACTAAAATGAAAATTGTTATTATAAAATATAACGCAGGAAACATCCGGTCTGTTTTATTTGCACTTGAACGGATCGGCGTAAATGCGCTGGTCACGGATGATCCTGATTTGATTGTCGGGGCTGATAAAATTATTTTTCCCGGTGTCGGTGAAGCAAGTTCTGCGATGAATTATTTGCGGGAAAGAAAGCTGGATCTGCTGATTCAAAATCTTCATCAGCCGGTCCTGGGGGTTTGTCTGGGCATGCAATTGCTTTGCGCACACTCCGACGAAAATGATACAAAGTGTATTGGAATTTTTAATGAAACGGTAAAAAAATTTTCACCTTTGGAAAATCAGCATCTTAAAGTGCCACAGGTGGGATGGAATAATATTTATGATTTGAAATCTGATCTGTTCAGGGATGTTCCGCAAAATAGTTTTACATATTTTGTGCATGGCTTTTATGTCGGATTGGGTGAAACTACGATTGCAAAGACGGACTATATTCAGCCATATAGTTCGGCACTGCATAAGGAGAATTTCTATGGTGTACAATTTCATCCGGAAAAGAGCGCATATGTTGGGGAGCTTATCCTTAAAAATTTTATTCAACTTTAGTTTACATGTCTATAGAAATAATTCCGGCTATCGATATTCTGCATGGAAAGTGTGTACGGCTTACCCAGGGTGACTATGAAAGTGGTAAAATTTATAACGAACAGCCTTTGGAAGTAGCACGTCAATTTGAAGATGCCGGGTTGAAAAGATTACACCTGGTGGATCTGGACGGCGCCAAAGAAGGGCGTGTGATTAACTGGAAACTCTTGGAAGACATTGCCGGTAAAACCGGTCTTATTGTTGATTTTGGAGGTGGTATTGGGTCGGCCAAAGATCTGCAGATCGTATTTGATTCCGGTGCGGCGTTCGCAACAGTAGGCAGTATAGCGGTAAAGAATGAAAATCTTCTTCGTGAGTGGATGCTGACGTATGGCCCCGAAAGGTTTTTACTGGGGGCAGATGTGCGGGATGAAAAAATATCCATTTCGGGCTGGACGGTTAATACTGATATCCGGATTTTTGATTTTATGGAGAAGTATATTCAGACAGGAATAAAGCAGATTTTTTGTACAGATATTAAAATGGATGGGGCTATGAATGGACCTTCTCTGGAATTATATAAAAAAATCGTAGATCGTTTTCCAGACATTCATTTTATTGCAAGTGGGGGTATCCGTTCACTCGACGATATTTACGGGCTGGAAGAATTGGGTTGTAAAGGAGCCATTGTTGGAAAGGCGATTTATGAAGGATTCATTACGCTAAAAGATCTCGCAAATGTTATCTAAGAGAATCATCGCGTGCCTTGACATTCAAAACGGAAGAACCGTGAAGGGAACAAACTTCATAAACCTTCGGGATGCCGGCGATCCGGTAGAACTCGGAGCCCGTTATGCAACGGAGGGAGCTGATGAACTGGTATTCCTGGACATTACGGCTACACATGAAAAAAGAAAAACACTGAGTGCTTTAGCACGTCGTATCGCAGGCCATATAAATATTCCTTTTACTGTGGGTGGCGGGATATCTTCTGTCGAAGATGTTGGTGTTCTGCTGGAAAACGGAGCGGATAAAATTTCCGTTAATACGGCTGCATTTAAAAACCCGGAACTCATTTCAGAGCTGGCACGTTCTTTCGGAAGTCAGTGTGTAGTATTGGCAATTGATGTAAAAAAAGGCCGTGACAATGAATATTTTGTTTATTTAAACGGAGGTAGGGTAGAAACAAATACAACCTGTCTGGATTGGGCAAAAAAAGGTGTACAAATGGGTGCCGGTGAAATTCTGCTGACATCTATGGATCATGATGGAACCAAAAATGGGTTTGCAGTTGATTTGACCCGTTTGCTGGCGGAAAACCTGCCGGTACCCGTGATCGCATCGGGCGGGGGAGGAACCAGGGAGCATTTTTCGCAAATTTTTAAGGCAGGCAAGGCAGATGCTGCTCTGGCTGCCAGTATCTTTCATTTTGGAGAAATACCGATCCCTTCGTTGAAAGAGTTTCTGATAAGAGATGGTATCGATATAAGAATCTAATTTTGAATCATGGAAGTAAATTATTCGAAATACAGCGATGGCCTGGTACCGGCGATTGTCCAGGACTCTCAAACGGGTAAAGTGCTTATGCTGGGGTTTATGAACCAGGACGCCCTCGATAAAAGCCGCGAACTTGGAAAAGTTACTTTTTTCAGCCGTTCGAAAAACAGGTTGTGGACCAAGGGTGAAAAAAGTGGTAATTTCCTGATTTTGAAGGATATCAAACCTGATTGCGATGGGGATTCGCTGCTCATTCGCGTTGTACCTACGGGCCCCGTTTGTCATACCGGTGCAGATACCTGTTTTGATGAAAAAAATACGGAGGCCGGATTTTTAGATGCGCTTGAAGAAATTATTCACAACAGAAAAAATCATCCGGAGGAGAACTCTTATGTCTCCGGATTGTTTAAAAAAGGGATTAATAAAATCGCCCAAAAGGTGGGTGAGGAAGCTATAGAATTGGTGATAGAAGCGAAGGATCAGAACGAGCCCCTTTTTTTAAATGAAGCGGCGGACCTCCTTTTTCATTATCTCATTTTATTGGAAGCCCGGGGACATAATTTAAAAGAGGTTACAGACGTTCTTGAAAACAGGCATAATAAAAAAACTGCATGAAAAAATATGTCATTTTCCTAAGTATGGCTTTGGGAACTGCTCAGGCACAACAACAGAAACCTGCAGGGTTCCATATTGAAGGCCATGTAAAAGGAATAACTGAAAAATCGTTTGTCAGTATCACGGATGCCAACAAACCAACAGATACTTTGGCCAGGGCATTTGTGAAAGGTGGAATGTTCATATTAAACGGACATGTAAACGAGCCCAGTCTGATGATATTGAATTTTTCATCAGCACAAAAGAAGTTTTCCCTTTTTATCGGCAATGAATCTGTAACTATAAACGGAGATATCGAAAACCTTTCAGCCCTGCAAGTAAAGGGCTCAGGCAGTGAAGCCGATTTTATGGTATTTGAACAGACATTCAATAATTATTTTGCACAATTGAATCAACTTAGTCAGTTGTCAAATTCTCCGGACGCTGCGTCAAAAAGAGATTCAATCGGGCAGGCTTATCAAAAGGTGGCCATGGAGATCCAGACCAACGTCGACAACTTTATACAGCAAAAAAAATCATCCTATGTCAGCCCTTTCCTGCTGGTTGTAGTGAATCAATTATCCGATGATGTTTTTTTGCTGGAACGGCGGTACAACAGTTTGTCGCCTGTCGTTCAGCAAAGTGTATACGGATCCTATATTAGGGAACAGATTGATAATGGTAAGGTAGGCGCAATCGGAACTGAGGCCATGGATTTTACTCAGTCGGATACGGCAGGATTACCCGTAAGCCTTTCTTCTTTCAAGGGTAAATATGTACTGGTAGATTTTTGGGCCAGCTGGTGCAAACCCTGCCGTATGGAAAATCCGAATGTACTCTCTGCATATGAAAGATTCAAAGCAAAGAATTTTACAGTTTTAGGTGTTTCGCTTGACAAAAGCCGGGAAGCCTGGATCAAAGCGATTCAGGATGATAGACTGGCATGGTCACAAGTAAGCGACCTGAAATTCTGGAATAATGCCGTCGCCCAGCAATATCGGATCCAGCAAATACCGCAAAATTTCCTGATCGATCCAAATGGTAAAATTGTTGGAAAAAATTTGCGCGGTACCGACCTTGATTCAAAATTATGTGCCTTGCTGGGATGCAATTAAATAATTAACAATTGATGATTGACAATTATTGCAGCTGTCTTTTATATAGTTGCACGGCGTTCTCATAACCCATGTATAATGCATCGCTGATTAATGCATGGCCGATAGATACCTCGTCTATCCATGGAATTTGTTCAGCAAAATACTTTAGGTTTTCCAGATCCAGGTCGTGACCTGCGTTAATTCCCAATCCGATTTCTTTTGCTCTGGCAGCTGCATTCAGATATGGCTGAATGGCCTTTACTTTATCCTCGTGATACTTTTTTGCATATCCTTCCGTATATAGTTCTATCCGATGAGTACCCGTTTCCAATGCAGCGTCTACCATTGCGATCACGGGATCTATAAATATCGAAACCCGGATACCGGCATTTTTAAAAACAGGTATTATGTTTTTCAGATATTCCGAATACCGGATAGTGTCCCATCCATGATTAGAAGTTATCTGATCAAGCGCATCCGGAACAAGGGTTACCTGATCTGGTTTTACTGCAAGCACCAGATCTATGAATTTTTGCTCTTCACAATTTCCTTCGATATTTAATTCAGTTTTGATTATTTTTTTAATATCAAAAACATCCTGATATCGTATATGCCGTTCATCCGGACGGGGATGGACCGTTACACCGTCTGCTCCGAAACGCTGAGCATCTATGGCAGCTTTTATAACATCCGGATTATTCCCACCGCGACTGTTGCGAAGTGTGGCGAATTTGTTTATGTTGACAGAAAGTCTGATCATCTGTCAAAGATAATCTATAGACTTACAGTTAAGTTGTCAAACGTATTTGAAAATGTGGTCTTATTGTATGAATGCCATTGAGAATACGTACCGGCGCGCGCAGGCTACCATTAAAAAAGGAACCTGAAGAGGTTCCTTTTTTTATCCTAGAAAGTGCCGTTTTAAACGGGTAACAGTGTTTAGAACTTTGTAAGTATTGAACTGTATAAAATGTTTGAATTTATATTTTTTACGCTGATTTGATATGTTCCTGCTTCCAGCATTCTAACATTATCAAAATGAATTTTATTATTTCCCCGTATCACATTAATACCCATCATTCTCAAAATCCGGCCCATCTGATTCGAAAGCACGATTATACAATGATCTTCGGAATCCGCATCAATTTCAACTGTAATGTCATCTGAAAATTTTTCAGGATAAGTGGCTATTTCCATACTACCTGTTATCACTGTTTCCATTTGGCATCTTCCTTTGCTGCGTCTTCACTGGCAATGGAATCAGTCGCATGTTATTATAACCAGACCGGTTTTGGGAAGCTTCGGAAATCAGCTCTTTCAATGTTTCTATCAGGGATTTTATCGATTTCATACGGTTGATTTATATACCATATATCCATTTAACTGCCAGATTGTAACATTGTGAAAATCAGCATATTACAAAATAATACCAGATGGTTTTCTCCCCGGCTGGGAAAGGAACTATCTTTTTTGGACATTTCTTAAAAACGGGTAACCAGTTTCAAATTGATCAGCCTGGGGGTGAGCCTCTGTGGCATGGCATAGGTGACATTGGAAAAATCTTTGACAAAAAGATATGAAATGGTGTTCTCGCGATCGATCACATTGAAAATTTCCAGCGTTGCCCAGATGTTATCCAATTTGCGAAAAGGGTTGTGACTTCGGCGATTGGATTTGTCATTATCCAGCAGCAATGCACTAAATCCTAAATCTGCCCGTATGTAAGGTTCAATGATCAAAGCATCACGATATTTCACACTACCCGGAACACTGTAGGGAAGATTACTTCCATAAATAAGATTCAAATAAACTTTAAAGTTTTTATTGGTTGAAAGATAGTCTTGTATAAACATGCCCAGGGTAAAGAGCCGGTCTGTGGGCCTCCTGATCCAGCCCTGCTGAACAAGGGTGCTATCCAGTGGCTTATTCAGCGAGTCGATGGAATAATCGTAATAACTGGCACCGTCTATTTTTTCTTTGGTTTGCATAATACCGATACTGACCCAGCTTTCAGCATCTTTCACAAGATTTGCAAATAAGCGTCCCTCCACACCCACAGCATAAGCTTTCGCATTATTGTTTGCATAATACTGGATGCTTACATTATTGATATTATAGGGATTTACATTCCACAGATCCTTATAATAAGCTTCTACCGATAAGCGGAATGGTTTTTCATTTTGATGGAAATTGATATCAAATCCTATGGTTGCCTGCCAACTTTGTTGCGCCCTGACCGCCGGATTGATGGTTCCATCCGGTGCACGTAATTCACGGTAAAAAGGTGGCTGGTCATAAATCCCCAAAGCTGCTTTATAAATAATATCCTGTTTACCATTTCCCGGTTTCCATGAAATACCCATCCGCGGGGAAACCAAAAATTGATGCGTAAACGTATTATAATTTAGACGTGCACCCGCCTGTAAAGTAAAAGCCGGGTTTTTTTTAAAACTGATATTGTCCTGAAAAAAACCAGTGAACCTCCCAATGTGCAGGTTATTATTCCCATTTACTACATTATTCAGATCCAGAGAACCGGGAGCAAGGGGCAGGGAATATCCGACGGAATCTTCATAACTCCATTCATGAAGCTGATCCTGGACGGTTTGCAGTTCTGCGGATATTCCCCATTGCAAATATTGATTTCCTTTATTTAAATATCCTTTGTGGGCAAAACTATATAAGTGAATATTCAGATTATCCCGCGCAAAGTTTTGATTGCTTCCGACTCCCAGCGGGTTTACGATTTTGCCAAAATCCGTGCTGGTTTTATCAAAGTCCCTTTCGCCAAATAAATAATCACCTGTAATATCATAATTCTGGCTTTCATTGTCACTGAAACTGGAAATCATCCATTTCAATTTCAGATTTGAATTTAACTGCTGATTCCATGTGAGCCCCATCAGGCCTGTTTTATATTTGTCTTTTTCCCGGCCGCTGAAAAATATGTCAAGTCCGAGGTTAGCTGAAAAATATGGAGAAAATACAGCGGTACTTAATTGTTCAGATAGTGGGATAAGGTTAAAGGATGTCTGGGAATAAACGGTAAATAGTTCAAGTGAATTTTTGTTATTAAACTGATAAGTAAACAAACCCTGCGCATCTGCGGATGAAGGGATATAATTTCCTTTCGTTTCCTGAGAACTCAACAGGTTTGTAAAGCTTCGGTTCCGGGCTCCTATTATATAACTGAATTTTTTGTTTTTAGAAATGCCCTCCAGTTCAAGGCCCTGTTCCAATAAACCGATATAGGCAGAACCTCCAAATTCCACAGGTTTTTTATATTGTATATCCAGCACCGAAGAAATTTTATCTCCATATTTAGCCTGGAAACCACCGTTATAAAAATTTACATTGCGTGTCATTTCAGGGTTGATGAAACTCAATCCTTCCTGCTGTGCATTGCTCACCAGGTAGGGTCTGAAAATTTCGTAATCATTTACATAAATCAGGTTTTCATCATAATTTCCTCCCCGAACGGAATATTGAGATGTCAATTCATTGTTTGAGCCAACATATACTTTGATGAGACTTTCGATGCCGCCAATGGGTGTAGGCACATTGATGGCATCTTTAGGATTGATGCGTATCAGACCTGCTTCTTTCCGGTCCCGCTCGTCGGTAACTGTTATACTATCCAGTTTCGATTCTGATCGTTCCATCCGGATAATAATATGTTCCTCTTCTTTATCATTCAGGATAAAATTCTGCTGAAGATTTTTATAACCGGTATATGAAAAAACAAGGGCGAACGCTTTGTCGGCGGGGACACGCATTCTAAAAGTACCGGAATCGCTGCTTGCCAGACCGGTTTCCCTGCCTAAAAAAACAATCGATACCCCGGACAAAGGGTTTTCATTTTCATCTAAAATTTTTCCGGAGATGATTGCACCGGATTTTTGGGCAAGCAGATGTGTAAAGGGGAATAACAATAAAAATATGAACAATCGTTGCGTCATGCGATCCGCTTCAGGAGCCGGATGATTTCTTTTGGATCCTTTGCCTGGAATATGCTGCTGCCCGCTACCAGGACATCTGCGCCAGCTTCCACCAGGTAAGGTGCATTTTCCAGCGTGATACCGCCATCGACCTCTATGAGAATATTTTTGCCCGTCTTCGTAATCATTTTTTTCAACTCTCTTACTTTTTCCAAAGAATGGGGGATGAAGGATTGACCTCCAAATCCGGGATTTACTGACATGATGAGTACATGGAACAAGTCTTCTAAAATATCTTTTAATAATTCAACCGGCGAATGAGGATTGATGGCCACGGCAGGTTTCATCCCCAAAGAACGTATTTGCTGAATATTGCTATGCAGATTCCGGCATGTTTCCAGGTGAACGATCAAAATATCGGCGCCCGCTTTTTTAAAGGAGGGGGTCAGTCTTTCAGGATCTTCAATCATCAGGTGCACGTCGCAGACTTTTTTGGTTGCTTTTCGGATATGTTCTATAACGGGAATACCGAAACTAATATTGGGTACAAATCGTCCATCCATTACATCCAGATGCAGCCAGTCGGCCTCACTTTCATTAATCATTTTGCATGCATCTTCCAGATGGAGAAAATCAGATGCAAGTAGTGAAGGTGCAATCAATGGCATGTAGTGCTTTTTTTATGGCTCAAACAAATGTACTGTTAGTGTGAAGGATGAACAAATTCACGGCTGAGCAGGTCCATCCTTTGTTGTGCCTCAATAAAATTCTGATCCAGCGAAATGGCTTTCCGGTAATTATTTATTGCATCCGTTTTCTTATGTTGTGCCTCATAACATCTCCCCAGCCAATAATATGCATCCGGATCTGTGTTTGAAACGTTGACAGCCATGTTAAATGTCTTCATAGATTCATTAAAATTTCCCATATGGAAATAGGCCCTCCCTTTCTCGAGATATGCATCGGTGGTTTTCCAGTCCCTGAGAATACACGAATCAAATTGTGCTATGGCTTTCGGGTATAGTTTCATATTTGCAAAATAGATTCCTTTTATAAAAAACGGATCTATTAAAATGAATGCCGAATCCTGTTGTAGAATAAAATTGCAAATCTCCAGAGCTTTGGGGTTTTTTTGTTCAGCATATAAATGTGCAAGCTCCAGACCGTAAGTGTCTACATGTTGAATGTGGTATGCCTTCTGCAAAGCTGCGATGGCTTGGGGTGTATCTTTCAGTTGTTCCAGCAATAACGCTTTTTCATATAACGTTTCGGGATCAAGGGAGTCGTTTGCTATCATATTATTGTAAATAAGCAAAGCCCGTTCTGGTTTTCCAAATCCGGCATACGCTTCTGCCAGTAACCTTCTTACTTGTGAATTAGAACTATCCAAATGGTTTACTTTTTCCAGCAAGGCGATCCTATCTGCATGCTTTCCCAATATGGCAAGATTTGCAGCAAACGGGAGGGCGTTTTCAATCGATGGCTGTAAAGTCCAGGCCTTCTGAAAATCATCGAAAGCCAGTTCGTGGGCATTTTCCTGGGTGAGACGCACAGCCCTTCTTGCAAAAAGGGAAGCGTCATTCGGAAACTTTTTTATACTATCATTGAGGTTTTTATAAAACGGGTTAGATTCTATTACAGAAACAGGTGTTTCCGGATCATTTTTTTTGTTTTTGCAGGCGGCATACGTCAATATCATTATAAAGAACAAGGAAAGCGGATATTTATAGCATGGCATCCGCAAATTTAAATCATTCCTGCCCGCTTTCGCTTTCAGATATGTAAATGCTTTAATTTCATACCAAACTAACATTATGTTTCCCGTTTTATTGCAGATTCACAGTATACTACGCTGGGTTATACTCCTCTTACTCGTTCTTTCAATCGTGCAAAGTTTAATAGGGTGGATCAAAAAACGGGAACTTCGGGAAGGAGATACAAAGCTTTGGCTGTTTACAATGATTTTTGCACATACCACACTATTAATAGGACTAATTCTTTTGTTTTTTGGAAGGTTTGGAATCCTGAGTAGTGGATTGCCTGAAGGGATTGTTCTTATGAAAGATACTTTTTACAGGTTTTATTGGGTGGAACATCCAACCGGGATGGTGATTGCAACCATACTGATCACGCTGGGAAGGGCTGTAGTAAAGAAACAGATAACCGACCCTTTGAAATATAAAAGAGCTTTCTGGCTTTTTACTTTAGCGCTGGTAGTCATTGTTTTAGTTGTTCCATGGCCCGGAAGGGAAATCATCGGCCGGGGACTTTGAATTTCGGATCTATAGTCCCTGATAAGGCTTGATTCACATAATTTTTTTATATTCATACCCTCAAAATAAGGGCATATGATCAGATTTCAGGATTTAAAGGAAGGCGACCTCATTCAGGCAGATTTTAGCGGACAGAGATTTGAAGGAGAGGTAACTGATATAAACCATGAAGACAGGCAAATTTGTGTGCATAATGGAGATCAGGATGCCTGGTTTGACCCTAATGATCTGTATTCCATCCCCTTGGATGACAGGCAAATGGCAAAATTGGGTTTTGAAAAAGTGATTAACGAAGATAAATCTGTGAAATATATGCGTGGCCCCTTTCGGATGATGATACCCGCCCCGGATCAATTTGATGATCTGGATATATGGTATCGGGAAGACAGGCGGTATATGCATCATGCAATCGGGGTTCATGAGCTTCAGAATTTCTACCGTCAGATGACAAAAGTGGAACTTACCCGGGTCTAAAACCCTGTATTTTGGCTTTTTCGGCTCTACTTTTGATTCATTTAGCCCGGAACGGATATTTATTCAGTGAAATTTTATTCTTTGGCTGAGTAATATTATCTTTGCGCTCCCAAAATCTATGGCTAAACAAGCGTTAATTAAACAGGATGGATCTATTGTCGAAGCACTATCCAATGCCATGTTTAAGGTAAAGCTGGAAAATGGGCATGAAATCCTGGCTACCATTTCAGGAAAAATGAGGATGCATTATATAAGAATATTGCCGGGTGATAAAGTGGGAGTGGAAATGAGTCCGTATGATCTTACAAGAGGGAGGATCATTTTCAGATATAAGTAAATTAAGCGTAAAGCATCATGCTCCATGCTTAAAGCAGAGGTTAAATAGGAAATTAGTAAAGCTTAAAAGATAGTTGTATGAAAGTAAGGGCATCCATTAAAAAGCGCAGTGTTGATTGTAAGATCGTGCGCCGGAAAGGAAAATTATATATCATTAACAAGAAGAATCCCCGATTTAAACAACGTCAGGGATAAGGTGTTGATGAATAATTGAGTATTAAATTAAAAAATAAAAGATGGCGCGTATTGCCGGAGTAGACTTACCAAAAAACAAAAGAGGCGAAATCGGGCTTACCTATATCTTCGGAATAGGACCTTCTACAGCCAAGTACATTCTTTCCAAAGCAGGAATCAATTTCGATAAGAAAGTTTCCCAGTGGAATGATGATGAACTGAATTCGATCCGGAATATTATTACCAATGAACTGAAAGTGGAAGGCGCTTTGCGTTCTGAGGTTCAAATGAGTATCAAGCGTTTGTTGGATATTGCCTGCTACCGGGGTGTACGTCATCGGAAAGGATTACCTGTTCGTGGTCAGCGTACACGTACCAATAGCCGTACTCGTAAAGGAAAACGCAGAACAGTGGCCGGTAAGAAGAAGGCTCCTAAGAAGTAATATATTTATCTGTCTTTGGACGGGTAAATTCATATAGCACGTTCCAGAATCAATACCGGATACGGGGTGCACGAGGAGGATTGATTCAGTCCCGTCAAAAGCGGGAAATTTTTGAAAACCAGATTATCTATTTCGAACAATGGCAAAAGCACAGCAAGTTACCAGCGCGAAAGCGGCTGCGAAAAAAAGAGTGGTTAAGGTAGATGCATACGGAGACGCGCATATTTCTGCCAGTTTCAACAACATCATCATTAGTATTACCAACAAAAACGGCCAGCTCATTTCCTGGAGCAGCGCTGGCAAGATGGGCTTTAAGGGATCTAAGAAAAACACGCCTTACGCTGCGCAAATGG
Source organism: uncultured Bacteroidota bacterium (assembly GCA_963759335.1). Taxonomy (GTDB): domain Bacteria; phylum Bacteroidota; class Bacteroidia; order Chitinophagales; family Chitinophagaceae; genus Puia. Next base: position 669,235 of record CAVWYU010000005.1, on the reverse strand, counting down.
CTTCTGCCGATGCGGCAAAAACAGCTTTGGATGCTGGTTTGAAAAGAGTCGATGTTTTTGTCAAGGGTCCGGGGTCCGGAAGGGAAAGCGCGATCCGCTCTCTGGCGAATAACGGAATCGAAGTGGTAATGATCAAAGACGTAACGCCCTTACCGCATAACGGGTGCCGTCCCCCAAAGAAGAGAAGAGTTTAAAAAGCTGAAGATTTCTGAATTTGAGGTATAGTACATATAACCTCGCATTTTCAGATTTTCAGAAACATATATTTTAATCAAGCTGGGCAGTATTCAATTTTAAGATTTTTTATAATCCTGCCCGGGTACTCAAAAATCTAACAAATATTATGGCACGTTACACAGGTCCCAAGACAAAAATTTCCAGGAAATTCGGTGAACCGATTTTAGGAAATGGTAAGTGGTTAACTAAAACAAGTAATCCTCCAGGACAACATGGTGCGACTAAAAAGCGCAAAACTCTGGGAGAATACGCTATCCAGTTAAAGGAAAAACAAAAAGCAAAATACACGTATGGTGTGCTGGAACGGCAATTCCGGAAAACTTTTGATGAAGCTTCCAGAAAAAAAGGTGTAACAGGTGAAAATCTGATTCGCCTTCTTGAATCCAGACTGGACAATACCGTTTATCGTTTGGGAATCGCTATTTCCCGTCCGGGTGCACGTCAGCTTGTTTCTCACAAACATATTACTGTGAATGGTGAAGTGGTAAATGTTCCTTCCTTCCAGTTAAAACCGGGAGACGTGATTGGTTTAAAGGAAACATCTCAGGCAAATGCTGGGATCACCGGTGCTGCCAAGGGTAAAAACAACAGAATCAATTGGCTCGACTGGAATGAAAATGAAATGAAAGGAACATTTATTTCTTATCCGGAGAGAGAAAGTATACCGGAGAACATCAAAGAGCAACTGATCGTGGAATTGTATAGTAAATAAACACAAGCATTCATCATTCGTAAATCGAAAATTTAAATATGGCCATTTTAAATTTCCAGAAACCAGACAAAATCATACTCCAAAAAGCGACCGATTTCGAAGCACAATTCGAATTCAAGCCTTTGGAACCAGGTTACGGTGTAACCATAGGTAATGCTCTTCGCCGGGTATTACTTAATTCTTTGGAAGGATACGCCATCATCGGTGTAAAAATCGAAGGTGCCGATCATGAATTCGCCACTTTAAAAGGTGTTACGGAAGACGTGGTTGAAATCATCCTGAATCTTAAACAGGTTCGTTTCAAAAAGAAAGTGGATCATGAAGTGGCTCAGGAAAAAATTACGCTGAGTCTTAAAAATAAAACTGAATTCACTGCAGCAACTATAGGAGAGGCGTTGCCAAGCTTTGAAGTGATGAATCCGGGATTGCTCATTTGCACCATGGATGCGTCAGCACGTGTGGACATTGAAATCACCATCGGTAAAGGCCGCGGTTATGTACCAGCTGAAGATAATAAGCCTAAGGATGCACCATTTGGGTACATTCCTACAGATGCCATATTTACGCCGATCAAAAACGTACGGTATTCCATTGAAAATACCCGCGTGGAACAGAGAACGGACTTTGAAAAACTGTTAATGGAAGTCTCTACAGATGGAACCATCCATCCTGAAGAAGCTGTTAAACAGGCTTCCCGTATCCTGATTCAGCACCTGATGATTATCACAGACGAAAACATCACTTTCGACAATAAGGAAGAAAAGAAAGAGGACCTGGTTGACGAACAAACTTTGCAATTGCGCAAAGTGCTGAAGACACCATTGGAAGATCTGGATCTTTCTGTAAGAGCATTTAATTGTCTGAAAGCTGCAAAGATCAACAGTTTGAGCGAACTGGTCACTTATGAACAGGAAGATCTTATGAAATTCCGCAACTTCGGCCAAAAATCATTGGCTGAAATTGAACAGGTTTTGCATGAAAGAGGTCTTCATTTCGGAATGGACCTGAGCAAGCTGAAGTTAGATGATGAGTAGTAATACAATTTGAAACCTATCCTGTAATTCCTGACACGGTACAGGGTCTAAAAAAAACGTCATGCGTCACGGAGACAAAATTAACAATCTTGGCAGAACCTCTTCCCACCGGAGAGCATTGCTAAGCAACCTGGCAGCTCAATTGATCCAGCATAAAAGGATCGTTACTACGCTGGCCAAAGCAAAAGTACTCAGAACTTACATTGAGCCCCTGATTACCAAATCAAAGGAAAATACAACTCATCAAAGAAGAGTTGTATTTAGTTATCTGCAGGATAAAGAAGCGGTTACAGAGCTTTTTGGGAATATCGCCACAAAAATTGCTGGCCGCCCGGGTGGTTATACACGAATCATAAAGCTGGGAACAAGAACGGGAGATGCTGCCGAAACAGCGATGATCGAGCTGGTGGATTTCAACGAGATATATGGCAAAGGGAAAGGAGAAGCAAAGGAAGCCGCGAAAAAGACCCGTCGCGCAGGTGGAAAAAAGAAGGCCGAACCCCTCGCCGCAGATACAACGGTAAAAACAGAATCTAAATCAGAAAAAGCAGCTGACTAAATTTGTGCACTGCAATAAAATTGTAAAGCGGTCCCACCTGGGGCTGCTTTTTTTTGCCCAAAAAACAGTTGGGAGGGAGGTAAGTCTCGGAAAATGTATTTAGAACCTATATGTGGTAAAGAATGTTAACAAAATCCTCACTCTCATACTCCCATATCCCCACACTCTCATACTTATATTCGTTTTCTTTGCAAAATATTTCCAAATATGGCTACAGCTACAAACCGCCCTGCAATTCTTGTTTTAGCGGATGGAACTTTTCACTATGGTCAGGCTTTCGGTAAGAAAGGCACAACTTCCGGGGAAATCTGTTTTAACACAGGTATGACCGGATACCAGGAAGTATTTACGGACCCGAGTTATTATGGCCAGGTGCTGATTATGAATAGTGTTCATATAGGGAACTATGGTGTGAAAGATGCCGATGTTGAATCAGACAGTGTAAAAATACGCGGACTGATTGGCCGAAATCTCGAAGAACAATTTTCACGTATACAGGCTAAGGGTTCACTGGACGATTATTTGAAAGCAAACCAGATCGTTTGTATTGAAGGCGTCGATACCAGGGCACTCGTTACCCATGTGCGTCTGAAAGGAGCAATGAATTGTATTATTTCTTCAGAGATAACAGATGTAAATGAACTGAAAAAAATGTTATCGGCTGTACCACAGATGGACGGGCTCGAACTGGCTTCAGCCGTTTCAACGGAAAAAACGTACGAAGCCGGGGATCCCCATTCGAGTGTAAGAATAGCTGTGTTGGATTATGGGGTTAAAAAAAATATAGTACAGTGCATGATCGATCGCGGTGCATTTGTAAAAGTATTTCCGGCTAAAACAGATCTTAATACACTGAAGCAATTCAAACCTTCAGGATATTTTCTTTCAAACGGACCGGGCGATCCCGCAGCCATGGATTATGCTGTGGAGACCGTAAAAAATATACTGAAAGAAGAAAAGCCGCTGTTCGGTATTTGTCTGGGTCATCAACTGCTTGCTTTGGCAAAGGGTATCCCCACCTTTAAAATGCATCACGGACATCGGGGCTTAAATCACCCGGTGAAAAATCTGGTAACCGGCAAATGCGAGATCACTACCCAAAATCATGGCTTTGGTGTAGACCCGGTTTCTGTCAGGAAAAATGCTGAAGTGGAAGTAACTCATATAAATCTGAATGACGATTCGATAGAAGGGATTCGGCTAAAGAACAAGCCTGTATTTTCTGTTCAATATCATCCGGAAGCAACCCCGGGTCCACACGATAGTCGTTATCTTTTTGATGAATTTATTAACCTTATCAAAAAAGGGTAACGGTTGACATTTTCAGGGATATGTTATCCAAACAACCAGATTCAAAAGCGTACTGTTTGGTTCTCGATTTATAATCCGGCTTTACGCTTTGCGCTTTAAGCTTTAGGCTTAATAATGTATTTTTGCACTCTATTAAACCTCATTCTGCGTGTCATTAATTAAGAGTATTTCAGGTATCCGGGGAACCATTGGTGGTAAGCCAAATGAAAATCTTACTCCCCTGGATATCGTTCGTTTTTCTGCGGCGTATGGCACCTGGGTAAAAGAATCCGTTTTCCATTCCAAAAAAATCATAATCGGCAGGGATGGTCGTATCAGTGGTGAAATGGTACGAAACCTGGTTGTCAGCACATTAACCGGACTCGGGCTGGATGTTCATGATCTGGGACTATCCACCACTCCAACGGTTGAGATGGCTGTTATCGGGGAGAAAGCGGCCGGCGGTATTATTATAACAGCAAGTCATAATGCACAGGATTGGAATGCGCTCAAACTCCTTAATAGTGCGGGTGAATTTATAAGTTCAGAAGACGGAAAATGGATTTTAGAGAAGGCTGGCAATGATGCTTTTGTTTTTGCCCCGGTTGATAAATTGGGTAATTATTTTGTAGATAATAGCTATCAGTATAAACATATACAAGCCGTTGTAGATTATCCGTTAATTGACCTTCCGGCCATTCGGGCAAAACATTTTAAGGTAGTCATTGATACGATCAATTCAACAGGCTCTTTATTTATTCCGCCTTTGCTGAGGGCTCTTGGTGTGGAAAATATCAGGATTCTGAATGAAGAAGTAAACGGCAGATTTGCGCATAATCCGGAGCCCCTTCCGGAAAATCTATCAGCTCTCAGCGCCGAAGTAAAAAAATCAGGGGCGGATTTGGGCATTGCCGTTGACCCGGATGTCGACAGGCTTTGTTTTGTATGTGAGGACGGGTCAATGTTTGGAGAGGAATTTACACTCGTTGCCGTGGCTGATTATGTCCTTTCTGAGAGATCGGGAAATACAGTGAGTAATATGAGCAGTACCAAGGCACTAAAGGAAATTACATTGAAACATGGAGGCCAGTATTTCCCGTCCGCGGTTGGCGAAGTGAATGTTGTGAGTAAGATGAAGGAAGTACATGCGATCATTGGAGGTGAGGGAAATGGCGGCATTATTGTACCGGACCTTCACTACGGACGGGATGCTCTGATTGGAATCGGACTATTCCTAAGTGCTCTGGCGCGACATAAAAATGGAATGCGTTCATTCAGATCAAAATATCCGGACTATTTCATCTCGAAAAATAAAATTGAGCTGGAAAAAGGAATCAATGTGAATAAAATATTTGATCAGATAAAAACAAAATATAAAAATCATCCGGCGAATACTGAAGACGGTTTGAAAATAGAATTTGATGAGGATTGGGTGCATCTCCGCACGTCCAATACCGAACCTATCATTCGCATTTATGCGGAAAGTAATTTCGAGACAACCGCAAATAATATTGCCCTGCGCCTCATGAAAGATATTCAGGAGTTTATTTAAACTCTATAAACGATTAGTTGATGGAAAGAATTTATTTTGATAATGCGGCTACAACGCCGCTGGATCCATTAGTGCTGGAGGTCATGATGCCCTATCTGACGGAAAAATTTGGTAACCCTTCATCCATTTATTCCTACGGCAGGGAAAGCCGGATGGCTATTGAGCAGGCCAGGAAGACGGTAGCGAAATGGATTCATGCAAATCCGTCTGAAATATTTTTTACCAGCGGTGGAACCGAAAGCAGCAATGCTGCCATACGCGCTGCTGTGCAGGACCTGAATTGCCGTCATATCATTACTTCGCCTCTTGAACATCATGCAACTCTTCATACTGTCGCGTATTACCAGGAAAGAGGCGAAGCGTCGGTCCATTACCTTAATATTCTTCCGGACGGTCATGTCGATCTTGATCACCTTGAAAATCTGTTAACCAAACACGGTGAGAAAACGCTGGTTTCCCTCATGCATGCAAATAACGAAACGGGTAACCTGCTTAATATTTACAGGGTTGCCGAAATTTGCAAAACATACGGTGCTATTTTTCATTCGGACACCGTCCAAACGCTGGGGCATTTTACATTTGATCTGAAAAAATTGCATATACATTTTATCACAGGAGCTGCGCATAAGTTTCACGGCCCGAAAGGTGCGGGCCTTTTATATATAAACGAACTACTTAAAGTAAAGCCGAATATACATGGCGGCGCCCAGGAAAGAAATATGCGCGCCGGTACTGAGAATGTATACGGAATTGTAGGCTTTGCAAAGGCCCTTGAACTGGCATATGTAAGAATGGAGGAAGAAAGCAAATATATTAATGACCTTAGAAAATATATGGCTGATAAGCTGATAAAGGAAATTCCCGGAGTTGAATTTAATGGTGATGCATTCGGGCAAAGTTTATATACAATACTAAGTGTTAGTTTTCCGAAATCTGAAAAAACGGAAATGTTATTGTTCAATCTTGATATCAATCATATTTGTGCTTCCGGAGGTAGCGCCTGCACCAGCGGTGCTCAGCAAGGTTCTCATGTTATTCGTGCTATTTATCCCGGTTCAGAAAGGTCTACAGTCCGGTTCTCCTTTTGCAGATATAATACGAGAAACGAAGTAGATGAAGTTGTCGCTAAACTTAAAACACTTATTTAGTAGAGTGCATAAAAAAACCCAGTCACTACGCTGGATCTTTTTATGTGTGTTTTAGTACGCATCTTCGAAGGGATCAGATGGATCTTGGACCAAAAACGGGCTCTTCAGATACAAATTTACACCTATTCCCTTTTGGATTTCCAATACATATTTAAAACTTTTTCACAGTGCCGGTATTGCTCAAATGTTAACATTTCATTTGATTATCCTTAAAAATTCTGAACCATCACCAACTGGCTTTTTACATTTTGGCCATTAGCGGTCAGTCTCGCAACATAGGTTCCGGTGGGCAGGTTACCTGCTTTTGAAAGATGCACGGTCTGGCGCCCGTTTAAAGATGACAAATCCGTTTCGCTGATTTTATTTCCTGACAGATCGAAAAATTCCATTTTGGCCTGACGAAGATTCTTATCCGATTCGACAAACAAAGTATTGCTTTGAACTACTGTCGGATAAATTCTCGTTCCTGTCATCGCACTATTAATGATTTGAACCACGGCAGTCAGATTGGTTGATCCATCCTTACCGATTATCTGAATACGGTAAAATGAAGTACCCGGTAACGGATGCGCATCTGCGTACTGATAATTTAATTGAAAGTCGTTTGTATGGATGGACATCTTAGAATCAATTTGATCTATATCAACGAAATTCATTCCATCTCCACTGCGCTGGATTTCATAGTAATCAATACCTGATTCCATCATCGTTGCCCAACTCAGATCAATTTGTTGGTCATTGACTACCCCCTTAAAGTTTTTGAATACTACATCCGGTGTGCCACCCGCGTAGCCTAAAACACTCGTACATATCAGGGCAAAAGAAAGTAAAATAGTTTTCATAAAAATTGATTACTACCTATATAGCCAAACCAGATGCCATAGTCATATTAATATGATAATCAGTATGTTATGACAGTATATCTGATTTTTTTTATTCCCAGTGAGGGAATATTTTACTAAAATGAGGACGTATTTTTAAAGTTTTTTAATTTGAAATGGTTCATTCTATCTTGTAGACTTTAGATAACCCATGCCAAAACCTGCCGTTTTAACCCACAGGATCTATTCAATTGATATTTTGAGAGGAGCCGTTATGATTATTATGGCCCTGGATCATGTCCGGGATTATTTTCATCAGACTGCATCCATCGACAGCCCCACCAATTTATTGACTACGACACCTCTCTTGTTTTTTACGCGATGGATTACACATTTTTGTGCGCCGACCTTTGTTTTTCTGGCAGGTATATCGGCTTATTTAACGGGACAGAAAAAAAGTAAAAAAGAACTCAGTGTTTTTCTGCTGAAAAGAGGTCTGTGGTTAATATTCATTGAAGTGGCGATCGTTACATTCGGCTGGACTTTTGATCCATTATATCATGTATTGATCCTGCAGGTAATATGGGCTATTGGTATTAGTATGATTGTCCTTGGATTGATGATATGGCTCCCGGTAAACTTCATTCTAATTTGTGGCGTATTAATAATTTGTTTTCACAATCTGCTGGATCAGGCTGAAATGGACCGGAATGGGCAGGTAGGTGTTCTCTGGAACCTGATGCATCATGGAAATTTTGAATCCATTCCAATTGCAACCAATCATATTTTTCTGCTGGTTTATCCTTTCTTACCGTGGACAGGTATCATGCTATTTGGTTATGGTATGGGTAAAATATTTACAAATAGTTTTTCTCCAAATAATAGAAGAAAAATTCTGTTTTTTACAGGATCTTTATTTTTTCTGATTTTTTTTATACTCCGTTCCTACAATCATTACGGCGATCCTGTTCACTGGGATATGCAGAGAACGCAACTGTTCTCCTGGTTTTCATTTATTAATCTGAATAAATATCCCCCTTCACTGGATTATATTACCCTTACAGTGGGTATTGCGATGATCGTGCTTGCGCTACTGGACCGTGTATCCAGGGATTCTTTTGCATTTATTAAGGTATTTGGCCGGGTGCCGTTTTTCTTTTATGTACTGCATATTTACCTTATTCATAGTCTTACAGTAATATTATTCTTTGTACAGGGGTATTCTGAAAAAGATATAGCACCGCAGCATGCTCCGTTTTATTTCCGCCCCGATCAGTTTGGATTTGGTTTGGCGGGAGTTTACCTGATATGGCTGGCTGTTATATTTATTTTGTTCCCATTTTGTAAATGGTATGACAACTACAAAACCACACATAAAAAATGGTGGCTGAGTTATCTGTAACCGCTATTGAAGAAGACCTTTTATCTCATTTAATTTAAGCAGGGCTTCCACGGGTGTCAGCCGGTTAATGTCCAGATCATTGAGCATCTTTCTGATCACTTCGAAGGTTTCGGTATGGGCATCAAAAATGGAGAGTTGCATTTTGGGGGCTGATATTTTTTTTACACCATCCTTCAGGGGCGTGGCTTCGCCCCCGCGGCTTTCTTCAAGTTGTTTCAGTATTTGGTAGGCGCGATCTATCAGTGAGACAGGCATCCCAGCCATTTTTGCAACATGGATGCCGAAGCTATGTGTTGACCCTCCGGGAGTAAGTTTTCGAAGGAAAATGATTTTATTTCCCAACTCACGGCTTGTAATATGATAATTTTTTATGCCGGGGAACAGATTTTCCAGTTCATTCAATTCGTGATAGTGAGTTGCGAAAAGTGTTTTGGGTTTGTGGGCAGACTGATGCAAAAATTCAGCAATACTCCAGGCAATTGATATACCATCATAGGTAGATGTTCCCCTCCCGATTTCATCCAGTATGATCAGACTACGAGCAGTAATATTATTCAGAATGCTGGCTGTTTCATTCATCTCTACCAAAAAAGTGGATTCCCCTCCGCTAACATTATCGGAAGCGCCGACGCGTGTGAAGATTTTATCTGTAAGAGGTATTTTAGCTTGTGCAGCCGGGACAAAACTACCCATATGACTCATAAGTGTAATAAGAGCCACCTGTCGAAGAAGAGCGGATTTGCCACTCATATTGGGACCAGTCAGAATAATAATCTGCTGACTCGACGGATCCAGCATCACATCATTGGGAATATATTCATCACCCGGCTGAAGGTTTTTTTCGATGACCGGGTGACGGCTTTCTGTCAGTTCAAGAATTGGTTCTTCGACTATTACGGGTTTCTTATAATTTGAGCGCAGGGCATTGCCGGCAAAACATAGCAGACAGTCCATTGTCGCCAGCGCAGTACAATTTATTTGAATGGGTGAAATATATTCCCGCAGCGCGAACATGAGTTTATCGTAGATAACAGATTCAATCGCATGAATTTTTTCTTCAGCGCCAATGATTTTTTCTTCATATTCCTTCAATTCAGGTGTAATATACCTTTCGGCATTGGTCAGAGTTTGTTTTCGGATCCATGTTTCCGGTACCTTGTGTTTATGAGAGTTGGTTACTTCAAGATAGTATCCGAATACATTATTAAAACTGATTTTCAAAGATGATATACCGGTAGATAATGATTCTTTCTGTTGTAGTTCGGCCAGGTATTGTTTTCCGTTAGACGCAATATTGCGAAGCATGTCGAGCTCGGCATCCACACCCGGCCTTACTAAATTTCCCTTGGACGCAAGAGCAGGTGGATTATCAACCAGTTCAGCCAGTATCTGTTCCGCCATGGGTAAACAGGGGTTCAAAACCGCCGCCAGTCTTTTTAAATAGGCATCTGGGCTGTTAGTTGTTATTTGCCGGATATGGTGTATTTCATGGAGACTACGTCCAAGTTGCAATACTTCCCTGGGACTAATTTTTTTTGATGGAATCCGGGAGAGCATTCTCTCTACATCTCCACAGAGTTTTATGTGATGGATAAGTTTCGTACGTAATTCAGGTTCCCGGATAAAATACTCGACCAAATCAAGCCTTTCTCTGATGGGAATCAGATCCTTTAATGGCATCAGCATCCATCGTTTCATCATCCGGGCGCCCATGGGAGATACAGTATTATCCAGCGTACGCAGCAATGAAAACTGATGATCTGTGTTCGGTAAAAGTTCAAGATTGCGAACTGTAAACTGATCCATCCACAGATAATTCTCCCTTTCCAGTCTTTGTATCGTTGTGATATGTTGAAGGTTCGGATGCTCTGTATCTTTCAGATAATGAATGATCGCACCGGCAGCGATAATGCCTTGCGGAATCAATTCGATTCCAAAACCTTTTAAAGAATGTGTCTGAAAATGTTTGAGTAAAATTTCCTTGGCATATGCCTCATCAAATACCCAGCTTTCAAGTGAATAGGTAAAGAACCGGTCGCCATAAGTCTCCTTAAATATTTTTTGATGGTTTCGTTGAAAAATTACTTCTGCGGGTTGAAGAGTCTGAAGCAACTGATCGATGTAATCCGGAGTACCCTGAGTTGTAAAAAATTCGCCAGTGGATATATCAAGGAAAGAAATTCCAAGAATAGATTCTCCAAATTGAATAGCCGCCAGAAAATTATTACTCTGATGTTCCAGAAGCTTATCCTGCGTGGCCGTGCCGGGAGTCACCATTTCGGTTATTCCGCGTTTCACAATGCCCTTTGCGAATTTAGGGTCTTCCAGCTGATCACATATAGCCACCCGGAAACCGCCTTTTACCAGTTTATGTAAATAAGTATCCAGGGCGTGATGAGGAAATCCTGCCAGTTCGCTGGATGATGCAGAGCCATTGTTCCTTTTAGTAAGGGTAATACCTAATATTCGGGAAGCATGTATGGCATCTTCGCCGAAAGTTTCATAAAAGTCTCCCACACGGAACAATAGAAGGGCATCCGGATATTTTTGTTTAATCGCCCGGTGTTGCTGCATCAAAGGAGTGTCTGTTGAAATTTTAGACATGCGAAGGATCCGTTACTGCAGAACAGCTGCTTTTCTTGTCGGATGCGGCAAATGTAAGAAAGCGATTCTCAAAAATTACAGGGTTTAACACGTTGTGAACAACTAAAAAACCCCATCTGAAACCGTTTTTTCAACAGGAACGGGATCATTTGCAGGAACTGTGTTTTCCGGCTTTTGCCATTGCCTCCTGGACGATGAAACGGCTTTAAACTTAACTTTGCATTATGCGAAAACTTCGGATGGACGAACTTCCGCGTAAGAGCAGAACTGAAATTCAGGAGGCGGAGAAATTACCTGTAATCATTCTTTTGGAAAATATCAGAAGCATGCACAATGTAGGCAGTGTCTTCAGAACGGCTGATGCTTTCCTGGCAGAAGGTATTTATCTCTGCGGTTATACCCCTCAACCTCCACACCGTGATATACACAAAACAGCCCTGGGTGCTACGGAAACCGTGTCTTGGAAGTACGCGGAGAAAACGCGGGATGCATTGACATTTCTGAAGACGGCCGGATACCAGATATTGGCCGTGGAACAGGTGTCCGGGAGTGTGCCCCTTCAGCGGTTTACATTAAATTCAGGAGAGAAAATCGTATTGGTTTTTGGAAATGAAGTGCAGGGAGTAAGTGAGGAAGCGTTGGAATTTTGCGATGGCTGCATCGAAATTCCACAGTTCGGTATGAAGCATTCGCTCAATGTTTCGGTTGCCGCCGGAATGGTCTTATGGGAACTGGTAAGAGCAGTTGTTTAACAATCATATTATACATCTATATATGACCCGATTTGGAAATTATTTAAGCCTTATTAAATTTTCCCATACTCTGTTTGCACTGCCCTTCGCGATGATCGGATTTTTTCTGGGAATATTTGGAACGAAAATAATTCACGAGGGAAACTCTCCGGGTACAGTCCAACTATTCATACGTTTTGGATTGGTATTGATATGCATGGTAACGGCAAGAAGTGCTGCAATGGCATTTAACAGATATTTGGATAGAAACTTCGATGCCAGAAACCCAAGAACCGCCATCCGGGAAATCCCGAGGGGCATCATAGCGCCAAATAATGCACTTCGCTTTGTGATCATTTGTTGTGTGGTTTTCATGATTACCTGCTGGTTCATCAATCCGATTTGTTTTTATCTTTCTCCCGTTGCGCTTTTTGTGATTTTATTCTATAGTTATACAAAACGTTTTACAGCATTGTGTCACCTCGTGCTGGGTTTGGGTCTATCTCTTGCGCCAATTGGTGCATTCCTGGCTGTGACTGGTCATTTTGAGTCACTCCCGCTGCTTTTTTCAGGAGCGGTGATCTGCTGGGTTAGCGGGTTTGACATTATTTACGCCATGCAGGATGTTGACTTTGATAAATCTGAAAACCTTTATTCAATTCCAACTGCCGTAGGCAAGAAAAATGCTCTCTGGATTTCCGGACTTCTTCATGTGCTGAGTGCTGCTTTTGTAATATGTGCGGGATTTGTCGGCGGTTTTGGCGGATGGTATTGGATGGGACTATTCCTATTTACCGGTATGCTTGTTTATCAGCATATGATCGTTAAACCAAACGATCTGAGCCGGGTAAACCTGGCTTTTATGACCGCTAATGGAATTGCCAGCGTGGTTTTTGCTTTTTTTGCGATTGCCGATATCTACATCACGCATAAACATTGGTGAATATGGCGAGAATTTTAGCAATAGACTATGGACTAAAAAGGACGGGCATCGCTGTTACAGATCCGTTGCAAATCATCGCTTCAGCCTTGACTACGATTGAATCTGCCAAAATCTTTACATTTCTGGAAGAATATCTAAAAAAAGAGGAAGTTGAGTTGATATTAATCGGTGATCCATTGAATCTGGATGACAGTCCTACAGATATTTCGGCAGATGTGCATAGGGTGATTAAAATCCTGCACAAGAAGTTTCCCGCAATTCCCGTTAAAACAGTAGATGAAAGGTATAGTTCGCTGATGGCATCCCGGGCAATGCTTGATATGAATATGAAAAAAAGCCGCCGGCGGGAAAAAGGTATGGTAGATCAGGTAGCAGCGACGATGATGCTTCAGGAGTACCTTTTAAAGGCTTAAAGCTTAAACTTAAAGCATAAAGCCTCCTGTGAGAAATGTTGGTGTAGTGGGGTCACATTTTTCAAAATAAAATGTATGGTGTTAAGCTTTACGTTTTTAGCTTTAGGCTTAAAAATGTAAATTTGCTGCATGATACTTCCGATTGTCGCTTATGGCGCACAGGTTTTAAGGTCCCGTGGAGCAGAGGTAAAACCAGACTATCCCGGACTTGAAAAGCTGATTGAGGACATGTGGGAAACCATGTATGAGAGCAGTGGCGTGGGACTGGCCGCCCCGCAAATAAATAAGTCGATTCGCTTGTTCGTTATCGACAGCACACAGATTTTTTTAAACCTGGAAGACGATGAACAGGGCAAATATCCGGATGCTCCCGGACTAAAGGAAGTATTCATCAACGCCAAAATTATAAGCCTAAATGGTGAACCATGGCCTTACACAGAAGGCTGTTTAAGTATTCCAAAGATCCGGGAAGAAATCTTTCGTAATGAAGAAGTAGAGCTCGAATATGACGATCAGCAATTTCAGCATCACAAAAAAACTTTTAACGGATTAACGGCTCGTGTGATTCTGCACGAATATGATCACATAGAAGGGAAATTATTCATTGACTATCTCAAACCTCTGAAACGAAAATTGCTGAAAGGTAAACTCGATGATATATCCAGGGGTAAAATCAATGTGGATTATAAGATGAGTTTTTCAAACTGATATTTCGTAGAGCTATTTTTCAATAGTAAGCATCCTGCCGGCTCTAGGCTTTTCGGATTATTGGAATAACCCCGCCATTTCGCAATCACCGCGGACATATCCTCCGGCAATTCGCTATCAAATAGTACTTCCTGTTTTGTAGCCGGATGTATAAAACCGAGTGTTTTGGCATGAAGTGCCTGGCGTTTACAGATTTCAAAACAATTTTCAACAAATTGTTTGTACTTATTGAATATTGTGCCCTTTAAAATTTTATTACCGCCATAGGTCTCATCATTAAATAAAGGATGACCGATATACTTCATATGCACCCGGATCTGATGTGTCCGGCCCGTTTCCAGTATGCATTTTATCAGGGTCACATATCCAAATCTTTCCAACACTTCATAATGTGTGATTGCTTCTTTTCCGTAGTCTCCTTCCGGATATGCTTCAAATAATTTCCTGAAACGCTGATGCCGCCCGACATGCGCGACGATGGTTCCCTTATTCTCTCTCAGATCTCCCCAGACAAGGGCCTGGTATTCGCGTTTAATCGAATGGTTAAAAAATTGTTTGGCCAGACTTGATACAGCATGACTCGTTTTGGCGAGGACAAGGAGTCCACTGGTATTTTTATCTATCCGGTGAACCAATCCGAATCGTGGTAAAGTTTCTTCAGAAATCGTTTTATTTTCTTCCTGCAAATAGTAGGCAACGCCGTTTATTAAAGTTCCGGAATAATTTCCTGAGGCAGGATGAACAACAAGGCCGGGAGGTTTATTGATGATCAGAATTTCATCATCTTCATAAAAAATATTAAGTGGCATTTTCTCGGGGATAATATTTTCACCCACCTTTTCTTTGTCAGAATAGCAAACGATGTTATCCCCCGGCCGCACTTTGTAATTAGCCGAAGCGGATTTATTATTTACCAGTACCATTCCCCCATCGATGGCCTGCTGTACTTTATTGCGCGAAATATTTTCAATACGCGCTGTCAGGAATTTATCCAGTCGTATGAGTTCCTGTCCGCCGCTTACCACCAGATTCATTCTTTCATATAAAATCTCAGAAAACTCGGATGAATCATCTTCAGTGATCACAGTTGCGGGCTCGGTATCTGTTATCTCCAAATCTGTATGATTTTTATCACCCGTTTGCGGGCCGTCAGATCCTTTTGATTTCCTGGGCATAAAAGCAAAAATACATTCTAAAGCGCAAAGCTTAAAGCATAAAGCTTAAAGCGGTATGTAAGTTTTGTTAAAGGTTTTGTTATACCGAATCTGGCATTATAATACTCGCTATAGCCCAGAATTCTGAGCATTTTATAAATCCTTTTATGAATAAACCTCTGTTTTGCTTTACGATTTACGCTTTAAGCTTTAAGCTTTAAAACGTACTTTTGCGGGATGCAGAAGCAGCCTGTTTTTTTTAGAGACTTAGGTACGATGGGGTACACGGAGGCCTGGGAATATCAGGAAAGCCTGCTAAAACAAAACGTTGATATAAAAACCAGATACCACGCAGCAAAAGACAGGCAAAGAAAAAATACCACAAACTACCTGCTTTTCGTTGAACATCCGCCGGTTTATACGCTTGGTAAAACAGGTCATGAAGAAAATGTTTTATTGGATGAAGCGGAATTACATGATCGGGGAATATTATTTGTAAAAACAAATCGTGGTGGTGATATTACCTTTCACGGCCCCGAACAGATTGTAGGATATCCAATTCTGGATCTCGAAAAATTTGGAACTGATATTGGCAAATACCTGCGTAACCTGGAGGAGATTATTATCCGAACACTGAAAGATTATGGTATAACGGGAGAAAGATCGAGTGGTGAGACAGGGGTCTGGCTGGACCCCGGTATGGTTGGTAAGGAAAGAAAAATTGCAGCCTTTGGAGTAAGATGCAGTCGCTGGATCACGATGCATGGATTCGCTTTCAATGTTAATACAGATCTCCAATATTTTGACGGAATCATACCTTGCGGTATTAAGAATAAACAGGTTACTTCATTGGCCCGTGAACTCGGACGCAATATTGATCTGGCAGAGGTAAAAGAAAAAATCAAATCTCATTTTGAAGAAGTCTTTGAGGCCGAATTAAAATTAATGAAGGAAGTTGCCGTTTGATGCGAAAATAATAGTTGCCTATTTAAAAAATCGACTTTTTTGTAAATTTCTACTCACGTGGAATAAGAAGCTTGTTTTTTTCTTTTAGTTTCCCATCTTCATATAATTCGAAACGGAACCAGCCGGCATGTCCGAAATTTGTTTTGTCGATGATAAGTATAGGGTCTTTAATATCTTTCACTTCCATTACCGGTGTACTGTCAGGTTCAAAAAAAGCCACAAAATATTTTTTAGTCTTGCAATCCGGCAAAGCGATAGAGATATTGCCGTCTTTGGCAGCATACACATAAGGAGAGATCTTATAAACCTCTTTTGGCTCTTTATAAACCTCTATAAATGGTTTGATCTGCAGGGTATCGGCATTTACAAAATACAGTGTGTCTTTTGTTTGTTTTACCAGCGAATCGCTAAAGTGTCTGACCTGGTTGCCTTCGAGTTGCATGATCACAGTATCCCGTCTTTTGACAAATAATATTTTCTCTACGGCAATCGTCGGAGATTTGATTTTCCCGGGATTTGTTACCGATGGCTTTTTCATGCTCGAATTATCCATCGAATAGTATATCCGCGAGTTGTCTATTTTTGGCAGGATCAGATATTTCTCCTCTTCTTCCACCGGTTTCGAGGCCGGTGGCCCAGGGTCTGTTTTACCAACATTTGCCGGATTAGCAGCGGTTGCCGGCTGCCCCGTTCCGTCAACGGTCGACTGGTGGGTTACGGCTGCAACTGGTGTCACTTGTTTTTGTTTCGGTTGACCCGGCGCCATCTTTTGTTTACCTCCGTGAACCTGTTTTGCACTTACCGCAGGCGGTTCAGCACGTTCTATAACCGGTCTTCTGGATTTTGTAAACATGTATTTACTGTTTGGAAACAAAATAAAGATGCGGTAATACATTTTAGCGCTTCCGGGTTTGCTGTCTACAAATCCATTTTCAGGTATTTGCGGGTCCGGAACAGTTAAAAGTGTAGTGAAATTGCGAAGACTGTCAGTAGATCTTTGTATGCTTATTTGATTAACAGACGGGTAACCATTTCGCCAGCTTATCAGGACTTTGCCACTTGACTTCAGGGCGGCTGTAAAACCGGGCAGGGTATCCTGGGCTTTCGCATAGGGCAGGATGAGAACGGAAAATAAAATCAGCGCAAAAAGGAAACGCATGGCACGAACTTGTCTTTATTCTAGGTCCCGGCAAAGATAAGGGAAGCCCTTATTTTGGTCCCTTAAAACCCAAGCAGGCCTGGTGTTAAGGAACGGTTTCCCTGAAGACCTCCGGTGTGTAAAACGAGTATCCGGCTACCCGGCGGAAATAATTTCATTTCCGCCATGCTTATAACGGCAAAAAGCAATTTTCCGGTATATACAAAATCTGTGGGAATTCCGGATTCTGCATACGTTGAGTTCATAAATCCGGTCAGTGTGGCATTGTATTTTGCATATCCCCCAAAATGATATTCATGAACCATCTGAACATTGGCTATTCTGGATGGGTTTTTTATCCAGGAAATGTTGATCGGCTCTAAATCCCGGGTGCCCTTGAGAACGGATATTCCCATGATTTTCAGGTCCGCCCACGAACTGTTAATGATTCCTGCCAGCGTAGTTCCGGTTCCCACCGCCGTACAGATATGAGTATATCGTTGTTGGGGTACCAATGACAAAATTTCTTCAGACCCCTTCAGACCTTCGATACCTGCGCCGCCTTCCGGAATCAGGAGAGAATCCTGAATAGTGTCGTAGGTCAGATCCGTAAAATCTCCTGCATAATGATCCATAAACTCCATCCTTTTTTTCAGATCAAATGTTGAACGTGGGAGAAAAATCAGCTTCATTCCATATTCTTTTGATGCAATCAGAGTATGAGAAAGCAACAAAGGCTGCTCGCCCCGAATCAAACCGATGGAACGCAAACCGTGCGCATGGGCGGTTGCTGCCAGAGCCAGCAAATGATTCGAATAAGCGCCGCCGAAACTGACCAGAGTATTCTTATTCGTCTGCCTTGCTTTTTCGAGATAGTATTTTAATTTGAACCATTTATTTCCGGAAATTTCAGAATGAATTTTGTCAAGCCTCAAAACATCAACCTGTAATTCATTCTGACGGAATGCCCGATGATTCCATACATCGATGCTGACATTCGTAAAATCAGGTCTTAAATCTGTCACGATAATTCTTATTCTTTTTTATGTTTATTATTTAATTTCGCCTCGCATTAAAATTACGCTAATGAAACCAACCTTATTGATACTTGCGGCAGGAATGGCATCGCGATATGGTAGCATGAAACAAATACAATCATTTGGTCCCTCAGGTGAAACAATTATGGATTATTCTATCTATGATGCGATTCAAAGTGGGTTCAAGAAAATCGTTTTCATCATCCGAAAAGATTTTTCAGAAGATTTCAAAAATATTTTTGAACCAAAATGGGGTAAAAAAGTAGAAACTGACTATGTGTACCAGGAATTGAATTCGTATCTGGACGGATTTCAGCCCCCGCATGACCGGTCAAAACCATGGGGAACCGCGCACGCCGTACTTTGTGCGCAATCGGCTATCCAGGAACCTTTTGCAGTGATTAATGCCGACGATTTTTACGGCAGGGATGCATTTGAAAAAGCATATAAATTCCTGACAACAGCCTGTAATGACTCCACGTTCAGCATCATTGGATATGATCTTTCTAAAACGCTTTCTGAAAATGGTTCGGTAAGCAGGGGAGTCTGCGAAGTCGACAAGGAGAATAACCTGGTTTCTATCCATGAACGAACTAAAATATATCGTAATGAAAAGGGAGAAATTACATACGAAGAAGGCGGAAAGACTTTTCAGGTTCCGGACACGGCAAAAGTCTCGATGAATTTCTGGTGTTTTGATCCGTCGGTTTTTAATTTCATCGAAAAAATATTTAAAGAATTTCTTGCCAAAAGCGGACAGGAGCCAAAATCGGAGTTTTTTATTCCCATTATCGGAGACCGGTTTATTCACGAAGGAAGAGGTCAAATAAAAATTATACCCACGGCTTCGAGTTGGTTCGGTGTTACTTATAAAGAGGATGCACCATCAGTTCAGGAAAGTATAAATAAACTGGTGGCTTCTGGAGCCTATCCCGGAAAACTATATTAGTGTGGGAGTATGGGAGTATGGGAGTTAATTCTGATTCACTCTCATACTCCCATACTATTAACTATTAACTTTCCTAATAGCTCTTGACCAGATAAATAAACTCCTGGATTTTTTTGATCTGTTGTACGCGATCCATGTTTTTTACGGCGGATGTTTGCGGTAAATGGATAGATGCTAAACTGGAATCCGTTTTAGTTACAAGAGTGGAATCCTTCTTCATATCTTCCAGAGCGATATAAATGTTTTTAGAACGTATGGCAAAGACGGCGCCCTGAACATGTTCCTGCCTGTTGCTCAATACACCAATCACTTCACCATTTTTATCAAGAACAGGACCACCGCTATTCCCGGGATTCGCAGCAACCGCAATCTGGCAGGTGAGCGAATCTCCCCGATAACCAGTCTTTGCACTTAGATATCCTTCCCCGTAAACAATTTCATCTCTTGGATATCCAAGTGTAAAAATAGCTTCGCCCAAGTCAATATTTCCCTTATTTATTGCATAAGGTAAGCCGGCTGGCGCTTTAAAATTACTATCAACGATCTTCAGGAAAGCCAGGTCGGCGGCTGCATTAATGTAAATAATCCTGGTAGTGAATTCCTGTCCTTTGTTATTCTGAACCACTACTACTGTAGAATTGCCGATTACATGTGCATTGGTAACAATGTATCCTTTCGGATCAATCATAAATCCGGTTCCTCCTTTGATTTCGGTTTCAGCGGGAGTGGGCCTTTTTACGGAAAGTTTGGTGTTTAATCTTTCATTAATAGATTTTTGACCTATTGCCAGTTCGGTAATTTTTCTGCTCAAAACCTGTAATGTTGTACTGGGCGTCCGGGGCGTATAATAAGATGTTATGCCGCTGATAGCAAGTGCTGTAATAGCGGCGATAGAGGCAGCGACTGCCACAGTCCTTCGATATTTTATCCAGAGACGGCGTACCTTGGTTTCCTTGGATTGTTTGATTTGCCCCGTCTCAAAAAGTTCATTGTGCACATCCTGCAATGTGGATTTTATGTTTTTACGGTCTCCGAATTTTTCCATCATATGAAGAAAAACAGTGTGCTCAACCACCAATTGATCGATACCGGGATTTGATTTCCTGAGTTCTTCAAAAAATTTTCTTTCCTCAGGTAACATTTCACCCCTGATATACCTCTCGATCGATTCTAGTATCAAACGTTCGTCCATTTCCTATTATGAGTTGTCATTGTGATTGTAGCGACCAAAAAATATCTTTTTCAAACGCATCAGGCATTTATATTTCTGATTTTTTGCATTATCAGCGTTTGTATATCCAAATTCCTTCGCGATTTCTGACATGTTCTTTTTTCTTATATAATAACTCTCCAGTAATTCCTTACAGGGTTCCCCAAGGTGCTGTAAGGCTTGTTCCATCATTTCAAAATCCTCCGTTCTCTGATCATACATTTCAAGGTCATCATCTGTCGCAATGGTCTCAGGTGCATTCGCCAGATCACCGGAAAACCGTGCATTATGTGCCAGCTTCTTTAGCCATAAACGCCGGCAAACAGCATATATATAAGTTTTCAGTTGTGCGTGCAATTCAAAACTCCCGGATTTGGCTTTTTCGTATAACACGATGATTGCTTCCTGGAAGATATCCCTTGCGTCGTCAGAAGTGCCGTTATTATTAATAACCAAAGTCTGAATCATACTGTAGTGGACCCGGTATATCGTTTCAATAGCTTTTCTATCGTTCGCTGCCAAACCCTTCAGTAGCACTAGTTCATTACTGTCCGTCGTCACCCAATACTATATTTAATACTGAAAGTAAAGAATCGTAACCCATTTCAAAATGGAAAAACTTAAAAATGCGGGAATAAATCGTGTTCTCCTTAGGAATCATCCTGTCCTGTGGGGGTATTTATTTAGTTAATATTATTATAATCAACGATTTACAAAGTAATTAAAAAAATATTCAGTTTTTTTTGAGAGTCGGCAGGTTACTTTTTTTCATTTGCTGTATTAACATTAAATCATTCACACACAAACAAATAACAATGAAAAAACTTTTGGTCGTTTTTGCAATCGGCGCTTTCGCAGCCTGTAACGGTTCAGCTAGCACAGAAGCTAAGGTAGATTCTACAGCATCTGTAGCAAAGGACAGTGTAACTGCTGTTGCTGATTCAGCTAAAACTGCAATTGACTCTTCTGCTACTGCTGCAAAAGACAGCCTGAAGGCTAAGAGTGATTCAACAAAGAAATAGTTCTATTCTTTGGTAAGCAATCGTTAGAGGAAGGCCATCTCTTTTTGTTCCGGCTCGAAGGAAACAAAAAGAGGTGGCTTTTTTTATCCGATTTTCTTTTTGAGATTTTGATCGATCGCGTCCAGAAAATCTTCTGTATTCAGGTAATCCTTTCCCAGCGTAACATTATTTCCATGCAGACAAATGGCCAGGTCCTTGGTCATTTTTCCACTTTCAACGGTTTCAATGCAAACCTGTTCAAGAATATCACAAAAGCGAATGAGGTCTTCATTATGATCAAGTTTGCCACGAAAACCCAAACCACGGGTCCAAGCAAAAATGGATGCAATCGGGTTGGTTGAAGTAGGCTTACCCGCCTGGTGATCGCGGTAATGCCTCGTAACGGTTCCGTGTGCGGCTTCCGCCTCCATAATTTTTCCATCCGGTGTGATGAGAACGGAAGTCATGAGGCCGAGTGAGCCAAATCCCTGCGCAACGGTATCGCTTTGTACGTCACCGTCGTAATTTTTACAGGCCCAAACAAAGTTTCCATTCCATTTTAAGGCACTGGCAACCATATCGTCTATCAGTCTGTGTTCGTATGTTATTTTGGCTTCTTTGAATTTTTGCTTGAATTCCTGCTGATAGATTTCTTCAAAAATATCTTTGAAGCGCCCATCATATTTTTTAAGAATAGTATTTTTCGTTGAAAGATAAAGCGGCCATTTTTTACTAAGGGCCATATTAAAACAACTCCTTGCAAAGCCGCGGATGCTTTCGTCTGTATTGTACATGGACAATGCAACTCCGTCGCCCTTGAAATCATATACCTCAAATACCTGTGGCTTGCTTCCATCAGAAGGTGTAAATGTCATCGTAAGTTTTCCTTTTCCTTTGATCACCGTATCTGTTGCGCGATACTGGTCTCCAAATGCATGCCTTCCTACAATAATCGGCGCAGTCCAGTTTGTGACCAGTCGTGGTATATTATTGATAACAATGGGTTCGCGGAATACTGTTCCGTCCAGTATATTACGAATGGTTCCGTTGGGGCTCTTCCACATCTGTTTCAAATTAAATTCTTCCACCCGGGCTTCATCGGGTGTGATGGTAGCGCATTTAATACCAACCCCTATTGCTTTAATGGCGTTGGCCGCATCAATGGTTATTTGATCATTCGTCAGATCCCTCGACTCGATGCCCAGGTCGTAGTATTTTATTTCTAATTCCAGATAAGGAAGAATCAGTTTATCTTTTATAAACTTCCAGATAATCCTTGTCATTTCGTCTCCATCCAGCTCAACAACCGGATTGGCAACTTTAATTTTATTAGCCATGGAAATTAATTTTTATAGAAAAGTCAGCAAACCTACATGAATTGAAGCATTCCGCAAAGCATCGGAGTTGAAAGCTCTGAGAGCATGTGTTAAGTCATAAAAATTTGTCGTGTTTCCTGCAACTTGGTACCTTGGGCATCCAAACTTCATTCTATGGATTTAATTGATATCGTAAAATCTTACCTATCAAATTATGTTTCACTGAACGAACAGGAATTCAGCTTTCTTTCGAGTTTATTTGAACTGAGGAACTTTGGAAAAAGGGAGAAACTGGTTGAAGAAGGCGAAGTGGAAAAATATCTGAATTTTATACTCCAGGGCCTCGCAAGGAAATTTTTTATACGGAAGAATGAAGAGATGGTTATGCAGTTTTCAAGGGAAAATGAAATTATTTGCTGTTATGATTCATTTATGTCCGGCGAACCATCTAATTTCTCTGTAGAAGCACTTGAACCCATGGTCGTTGTTTCCATCACTCATGATAACGTGGAGAAATTGTATGAATTTAGTCCGAAAATGGAAAGACTTGGCCGTTTGATTGCTACGCAGGAATACCTCAAGAAGGAGAGTTTTGAATATAACCGCGTACGTTTGAATTCACAGGAGCGGTTTATAAATTTTATCAGGAACAACAGTTATCTGTTACAGCGCGTTCCCCAAAAATACCTGGCTTCTTATCTGAATATGAAGCCCGAAACTTTCAGCAGGCTGAAACACCTGATGAAAAAGCCTTCATAGATTTACGATCAACACCGGAATTTTTAGTTCGTGACGAACGGTATTGACTGTTTCCCCATAAATAAAATCTTTCAGTCCGGTGTGGCCATGCGCTCCGATGACCAGCATATCGGCTTCTTCCTCTTTTACAATCCGAACGATTTCTTTGGTCCGGTTTATATAACCCAGGCGCGTAATCGAATGGCATTTATTTTTTTCAAGAGAATGCTGATAACTGTTTAATCGTTCCTGATCGGTTCTCGTTTCAAGATCATCGCTCTGTTTTCCCAGCATTCGTGCGGATGCGCTTTCCACCACATGGATTAAAACATAATTGCTTTCTGTTCCACCCTGTCCGATGGCAAAAGCCAGCAGCTTTTCATCCTTTGAGCTGAAATCGAGTGCAATGGCGATTTTTCGGAACCTGGGAATTTCCAATTTTGAAATATCATATCCTTCTCCGTGAAGGGTTATATTTTTTTCTTCTGCACTGCTCATCCATGGATGAAGAAAGATATAAAACAAAAGTGCCAGCGCGCCCAGTAAAATGATAACTGATAATATTTTCCAGATCATATATCCCGGAACAGCAAATAAATGCCGTCCTTCCTCCAATACCAATTTGAGGTTGAGGTAAAGCAATAACACGGCGATAATCCATGCAAAAAAACGGGTGGCCAACTTAATCCGGAAAATACCCATCTTTCTTTTATCGCTGACAAAATGGATCAATGGTATGACTGCAAAACCAAGCTGCAGACTTAAAACGACCTGGCTGAAAACCAGGAGCTGGTCGACCTTTGTTTCACCGGAGATCCAGATTACTATAATGGCGGGTATAATTGCAAGAAGCCGTGTAATAAGCCTTCTTAAAAGCGGATTGATCCGCAATCGCAAATATCCTTCCATAACGATTTGCCCGGCAAGTGTTCCGGTAATGGTCGAACTCTGACCAGCTGCAATCAGGGCTACGGCAAACAGAATCGATGCCATTCTGGTTCCCAGTAACGGGGAAAGAAGCTGGTGTGCCTCGGAAATCGATGCGACCTCTGTTCTGCCGGATTTGAAGAATACAGCACCCGCCAGGATGAGGATTGCAGCGTTGACCAGAAAAGCTAAATTGAGGGCAATGGTGGAATCCCATAAATTTAACCTGAGCGCTTGTTTAATATATCCTTCCTCTCTCTTTATCTTCCTCGTTTGCACCAGGGCGGAATGCAGGTAGAGATTGTGAGGCATCACGGTGGCGCCTATAATTCCGATAGCGACATATAAAGCCGTAGTTCCCGGAAGAGAAGGTACCAGCCCTCTGCCGATTTCTCCCAGTTCTGGTTTGGCCAGAAATATTTCAATAAAAAAGGCACCCCCTACGATGGCTATCAGACTCAGAATGAAAACCTCCATTCTCCGCATACCAAGTTTTTGGAGAAATAAGAGTAGGAATGTATCCAGAGCCGTGATCGCAACGCCGTAAATCAGGGGTAGGCCGGTAAGTAATTGAATACCAATAGCCATCCCGAGCACTTCGGCCAGATCACAGGCTGTAATGGCTATCTCGGCAAGTATATAAAGGCAGAAATTGACCAGACGCGGATAGGCTTCCCTGTTGGCCTGGGCAAGGTCCCGGCCTCTGACTATTCCAAGACGGGCGGAAAGCCCCTGTAGAAGAAGTGCCATCAGATTGCTCATAAGAAGTACCCAAAGCAATCGATATCCAAATTGGCTGCCTCCGGCGATATCAGTGGCCCAATTCCCCGGATCCATATAACCCACACTTACCAGATAGGCGGGACCAAAAAAGGAAAAAATCTGTTTCCAGCGTGGACCGGTGTTATTTACCTCTACTGAACCATGCACTTCGCTTAGCGAAAGATCTGTGTATTGACTATTCTTCATTAATCGGCTGCATTTTCCGGTATTTACAAATCCCCATACGGACAAATCTAAAATTTGTTCCTAATAGTGCGTGGGAAAATAATAGAAAGCGGGGTAATTGCTGAATCTTTACTTTTGATTTTTAATTGGGTGGCATGCGATTATTGAAAATGATGCTTGTTTTAGGTGGAATTGCTTTTTTTGTGTGCTGCAGGCATAAGGCTGCCGATGGTGGGGGAGGGATGAAAAAGATAGAACCGGAGGATTTCCAGAAAATGTTCCTGAATCTTAGCCTGCCGGTAAATTTTGCGGACAGCTCGCTGGCAAAAAAGATAACAGATTCTCCCTTGGCTCTTTCGATTTTCAGCCAGTTTATCGACGACACGCTTATACAGAGACATTTTGGAAAAACGATCAAACCGAGACTATTTGCCAGTGGTAAATTAGTGGTAAAAAAGGCAGAAACTTATCTGTTTATAAAGGCGCTGAGTCCGTCAAAAAAGATTCTTTTTGTAGCCTGTCTGGACAAAGATGGAAAATTCCGGACGGGCATGCCGCTACTTATCAGAGATGATGATTCCGGGTTGAGGTATACATCCGGCATTGATAATAAGTATGCCATTTCAGTAAGCCGGCTGCGGAAAGATGAGGATGGCCGAACTTTTTTCGTGCGGACTGTTTATGTGTATAATGAAGAGGGGGTTTTTACTCTGATCATGAGAGAGTCCAACGAAGGTAAACCGAAGACAGCCCAGATCTACAATCCGATTGATACATTTGCACATAAGCATAAATTTACCGGCGATTATATGCAGGATAAAAGAAATTTTATTTCTTTCCGGGACGGGAAAAATAATTCTGTTGTACGGTTTTTTGTTCATTTTGAAAAGGATAACGGGAACTGCCGGGGAGAACTCAAGGGAGAAGCCCGTTTTGTTTCTTCCACCATTGCCCGCTATATTGCGAACGGTGATCCCTGTTCGCTGGAATTTAATTTCAATGAAAAAATGGTACGTATGAAGGAACTGGAGGGATGCGGAAATCACCGCGATATACGCTGCTATTTTGATGGCGTATACAATAAACATAAAGAAGCTGTTACCAAACCGACAAAGACCAAACGACGAACATCATAAAATAAATCAAAACCGTATCCGTTTACTCATTCAATTATGGATTTTAAAAATTTTGCAGTCCCTTACGCAGTCAACCCGGAGTTTTCAAAAAAAGTAGCCTATTTCTCTATGGAGTTTGCGGTTCACCAGCCGCTGAAAATATATAGTGGCGGCCTGGGATTTCTTGCCGGGTCTCATGTTCGGAGTGCCTATGAACTACGCCAGAATTCAATTTTCATAGGTATCCTTTGGAAATACGGATATTATGATCAGGCGCGTAATCAGGATCAGAGTCTGCAGGTAACCTGGGTAGAAAAGCAATACCCTTTTTTGCAGGATACCGGCATTAAATATCAGATCAATATTCATGACCATCCGGTTTGGGTGAAGGCTTATTATCTGGCGCCAGAAACATTTAACGGAGCACCACTTTTCCTTTTAAGCACCGACCTGACGGAGAATGATTATGTTTCCCAAACGATCTGCCATCGTTTATACGACGCAAACGTGGCAACCAAGGTAGCCCAGTTTATATTACTTGGGGTGGGTGGTGCAAAACTCGTGGATCAGCTCAATTTCAAACCCGAATTATATCATTTAAACGAGGCACATGGAATCAGTGCTGCCTTTTATCTGTACCAGAAGTACAATAAAAATATTGATGAAGTAAAAAAGAGGCTTGTATTCACCACGCATACACCCGAAGAAGCAGGAAACGAAAAGCATGACATGAAACTTTGTTTCGACATGAGTTATTTCTGTGGTTTGTCCATTGAAGAAGCAGCAGCCTTAACAGGTATGGAGGATCATTTATTTAATCATTCACTGGCAGCACTCCGGTTTGCCCATTTGGCTAATGGCGTCTCGCGTTTACACGGCGAAGTTTCGAATGCGATGTGGAGTAAATACAAAGGTATCTGTCCGATAATTTATATCACCAATGCGCAGAACTGGACATACTGGGCCGACAAACAACTGTATAAGAAATTAGAAGAGGGTGATAACTTCTGGTGGGACGACCGGAAGCGCTTTTTGAAGAAAAGATCTTTTGAGATCGTTGCTGATCAGACGGGACGTTTGATGAATCCTGATATATTCACGATTGTCTGGGCGCGTCGTTTCGCCGGCTACAAAAGGGCTGATCTGATCGCCCGGGACAAAAAGAGATTTACGGAACTGTTAAGCAACAAAAAGTATCCCGTCCAGATTATATGGGCTGGAAAACCTTATCCGATGGATTATCCGGCCATCAACGATTTTAACTACCTGGTTCAACTGAGTAAAGAATATCCCCAGGTAGCCGTTTTAACCGGATATGAACTCGGTTTATCAAAACGGCTGAAGCAGGCAGCAGATTGCTGGTTGAATAATCCACGAGTACCACGGGAAGCTTCCGGTACGAGTGGCATGACGGCGGCTATGAATGGGGCACTCAATTTTTCAACGAATGATGGCTGGATTCCCGAATTTATAAACCATGGCAACAACGGTTTTTTGATAGGAAAATCAGATTATAGCGGAATGACGGTACCCGAGCAGGATGAACTGGATCTGAATTCTCTGTATGACGTTTTGCAAAATCAGATTCTCCCCCTTTACTATGAGCAAAAAGACACCTGGAGGCAGGTAGTAAAAAACGGAATGTCTGATGTCAGATTCGCTTTTGATTCAAGCCGGATGGTAACCGAATACTACGAAAAACTATATATATAAGCCAGTAAACGGGAGATAAATTATTTTACGATCTCAATCAGATCCACGTCGAATATCAGTGTTGATCCCGGTTTGATATCAGATCCCATTTGCTGATCGCCATAGGCCAGATTCGACGGTATAAACAGTCGATACTTACTTCCGGTGTTCATAAGTTGTAATGCTTCAGTCCAGCCTGCAATGACTCCATTGACCGCAAATTCTATTGGTTTACCTTGCTTAATGGAACTGTCGAATATAGTGCCGTCAATAAGCCTTCCTTCATAATCGCATTTTACTTTGTCACTTAGACCAGGCTTTGGACCCGTGCCTTCCTTCAGAACAAGGTATTGTAATCCGGAAGCCGTAGTTACTACTCCTGGTTTCGTTTTGTTTGACGCAAGGAATGCCTCACCCTGCTTTTTAGCGGCCGACGCTTTTTCGGCCTTTGCTTTTTCAATAAATCCCATCAGAACCTGATTGCACTGTTGTTCAGTTAACAAAGTGCTGTCTCCTGACATTTTATCTTTTATGGCTTTGTTTACCAGCGCATCATTGATAGTGGTAATTCCCTGTTGCTTATAGAAACTGGCCACCATAATTCCAATGCTATAACTCAGCGAATCAGTTTGATTATTCAATTTCGCAATAGCCGCAGGAGTAGATGCAGCAGCAGTCTTTTTTTTGGACTGGGCGAACAGGTTACAGGTTATAAAGATTATCAGCGCAAACAGGACAATTTTTTTCATGCTTAATTTTTAGAAGTCGCAAAAATAAGAAAACTCTAAATCATGAGCCGTGGCATTTTTTCAGTCCGGAGGACTTAACATTTTCTTTGTTTTTTTGTGAATACTTTTGACAGTTCAACTGTAATATAGTTGATAATAGAGCGTTTAACGACCTGGGCCACTGCCCGTAAATTCAAATCAAATGAAAAAGCTACTTACAGTATTCTTTCTTGTAACGGGTATAGCCGCCATGGGTCAGAACGACCTGTTCAGTAATATCAAAAAAAAGGTAACCGGTGGCAGCGGATCCTCTTCGCTGAGTTCTGAAGATATCACCGCCGGTTTAAAGCAGGCCCTCACGCTGGGTGCTCAGAAAAGCGCCGACCGCTTGTCGGCAGTCAATGGATTTTTGGGCAATAAAGCGGTTGAAATCCTGATGCCTGAACAGGCCCAGAAAGTAGAAAAAACGCTCAGAAGTATGGGTATGGGTAAACTGGTCGATGACGCGATCGCCAGCATGAATCATGCGGCTGAGGACGCTTCCAAATCCGCCGCCCCGATTTTCGTAAACGCGATCAAATCCATGACCGTAACGGATGGCTTGAATATTTTACGTGGTGCTGATACTTCTGCCACTGCTTATTTACGAAAAAGCGCATCACCGGAATTAACAAAAGCATATACACCGGTCATTGACTCTGCATTGCAAAAAACAGGAGCCACCAAATATTGGAAGGATGTTTTTGACACATATAATAAGATTCCCATGGTATCCAAGGTAGATCCCGATTTGTCGTCTTATGTTACTCAAAAAGCCATCAACGGAATCTTCTATTATGTGGCCCAGGAAGAAATTCTAATCCGAAAAGATCCTGCTGCCCAGGTTACCGATTTGTTGAAAAAAGTATTCGGAGGTAAATGATTTTTAGTTATTGCAATTTCACCGTTCGAAATAGAATTCCTGCGATCAGGCATATCAGGGCGGAGATCCACCACAAACTGTTGAAACCCCAATGACCGGCAACCCAGGTCCCACCTGTTGGCCCAAGGACCTGTGCAAGAGACCAGGCCATGGTATAATATCCTGCATACTGTCCTCTGTTGCTTGAAGAAGCCCTTGCCGTCCAGTAATTATTCATAAACGGCATAGCTAAAATTTCACCCATGGTGACCAGTATCACGGAAAGCAATGCGGTAAAAATGGGGAAGGGCAGAAAAATATACACCAGGAATGAAAGTGCTGTTAATAATAATCCATAAGAAATAAAGTGCATGGCTCTGTTTTTAGATTCCAGGTGGAAGATCAGAACCATTTCTATAATAACGATGATCAAACCGTTCAATCCCATCAGGATTCCAATATAGAACTCCGAAATATGATATATATCCTTGTAATAAACCGGGATGGTGGAATAAAGTTGATAAAAACACAGAGCGTATAAAATAGCGAGTCCAATAAATATTTTGAATTTTTTATCTGAAAGAGGAGAGGTTTTAATGATTGGCTTTTGGCCCGGATTGGTTTCCGCGGTCACCTGGTCGGCAGGATTTAACAAATAAAATAACATCAGCGCCGCTACGATATTTGTGAGGCCGTCGATCCAGAATAACAAATGGTAATTAAAGGATGCGATGATTCCACCAAGCGTTCCGCCGAATGCCCATCCCAGATTAATAGCCAGCCTGTTCAGAGAATAGGAACGCGTTCTGTTTTCCGGTTTACTATAAAGTGCAATGGCGGTATTATTAGCCGGCCGGAATGATTCATTTACAAGACTGAGTATAAAAGTAAACAGGCATATCAGCGGGTAACTTTTTATTTGTCCCAGCAGGATAAACAGCAAACCTCCACCAATTAAAGTGATCAGTTGGATCCGGTAAAATCCTATTTTATCCGTTAATTTTCCGCCAATATATCCACCGGCGATGGCTCCTGCACCAAACATGCCGACTACAACACCCGCTTTAAAAAGTGAAAATCCGATGCCGGTCAGATAAATTGTCATAAACGGCAGAACCATCGTACCACTCCTGTTTACCAGCATAACAAGAGACAGCAGCCAGGTTGAACGTGAAAGTCCGCTATAAGCGTTTACATAAAGTGATCGGGTAGTTGTTAATGGTTTGAAAAGATTCATCCTAAAATTAGAGCCGGCTGGAATTGAGGCGGAACTCAAATATTGTATAAATTGCCGGTTGGCAAAAATAAGGAAGTCCAAAAAGTAATAGATGAAAAGAGAGAAGAGAATTTTTTATTCAATGATTTTGGTGCTGGTTAGTTTTTTCTCATTTCAATTTACCCGGGCTCAATCCAACATGTACAATGCACATGGCTGGCAGTTGTTGGATTATCGCACAGACAGTGTACTGGGATCTGGAATAAACCGCGCATACAAAGAGTTGCTGAACGGTAAAATAGCCCATCCGGTAATCGTAGCAGTGATTGATATGGGTGTGGATACATCGCACGAAGATTTGGTCGGGCATATCTGGACAAATTCAAAAGAGATTCCCGGGAACGGCATTGATGACGATCATAACGGATACGTGGATGATATACACGGATGGAATTTCCTGGGGGGTAAAAATGGTAAAAATATTATTGTAGAAAGCTATGAATCATACCGTGAGTATTACCGCCTCAGTCAGGATTCCGACTGGATGGACAGTGGTGACATAACTGCAAAAAAGCTTTACAGGGAAAAGGTAAAAAAATATTTTATCAGGGACTCTACTCAGCAGGCACAGGCGGTATTCTGGTTAACGCAGGTGATCCCGCAAATGCGGTCTGCCGACAGTATTCTGAAAGCAAATCTTCGAAAAGATTCCATTTTTGCACACGATGTGGTGGAGTATCAGCCTACAGATTCGATGTTTATCCTTGTGAAAAAAAATACTCTGATGTATTTCAATAAATACGGAATAACTCCTGATATGTCTCTCGGCAGATTCATACACGAGGCGGAAAAATACCTGCAGAGTGCGCGGATAAAACTGGCTGACTTTTCCAACGATCCAAATGCGCGGAGGAAAGAAATTGTAAACGACGACTATAATAATATTGCCGACAGAAATTACGGGAACAATAATGTATCAGCCGGATATCCGTCGCATGGCACGCATGTGGCCGGTATCATTGCAGCTTCCCGTGAAAATGGCAAGGGAATGGATGGAATCGATGAACATGTTTTGATCATGGCAATTCGTGCCGTTCCGGACGGAGATGAAAGAGATAAGGATATTGCGCTGGCTATCCGTTATGCCGTGGATAATGGTGCACGTGTCGTCAATATGAGTTTCGGAAAATATTTTTCACCGGGAAAAAAATGGGTGGATGATGCCATTCAGTACGCGGCAGATCATGATGTTTTACTTGTACATGCGGCAGGAAACGAATCCAGAAACATAGATTCGATCTCT
This sequence comes from uncultured Bacteroidota bacterium, assembly GCA_963759335.1. Lineage (GTDB taxonomy): Bacteria > Bacteroidota > Bacteroidia > Chitinophagales > Chitinophagaceae > Puia. Next base: position 636,742 of record CAVWYU010000005.1, on the reverse strand, counting down.
CATTATCCTGTCCCGGAATATGATGCAGGCGGAAGAAATTCCTGTTGTTATATAACAGTAGGAGCAAACGCAGGTGGTCCCGATAGTTTAGTACTCGCAAGATTTTCCAATTATGGGAAAAAACAGGTTGATTTGTTTGCGCCCGGTGTAAAAGTTTATTCTTCCCTGCCGGGTAATCAATATGCCACTTATAGCGGTACCAGTATGGCTGCACCGATGGTTGCCGGAATTGCCGCGTTATTGCTTGAATATTATCCGCAACTCAGTGCCCGCCAGTTGAAATATATATTGATGCAATCGGCAATGAAATTACCGCAAAGCCAGGTTAAATGGGCTGCTACAGGCTCTACAATTGATTTTAATCAGCTTTCCGTAACAGGTGGGATTGTAAACGCCTACGATGCGGTAAAACTGGCAGCCTCGATAAAAGGGGAACGTAAAAACCTCAGGAAAACCAGGATCAGGGGTATTTCCAAAGATTGAAATGAGGATATCGGACAATTTTTTTGACCCCTGTTTCGTTTATAATTTGTTCAACCTTAGAAAACCCAAAATCTGATCCCTATGTCCCCAAACATCGACAACCAGCAGGACCGCCTGGCTGAGATCTTTCGTCAAACGGATAACCAGATTATCCAGGAAAGTAAAGTCGCATTTCTAAAAATTCAAAGCTGGCAGTTTGCCGTACGTACTCCGGAAATAGGAGCAACCTATTTACGCGAGGCGGCTTCCATGATTACGCAGTCACTTCTTTCATTCGTTCCAAACAGCTTTGTTTTAAGCGAAGAAGGATATTATGTCAATCCATTGGAAAATTAGCATCAGGAGAAACTGATGCACTCTTTCAGCTCTTTTTCTGTATAAGCCAGGTTGTATTGTTTCAATACATCGGCAGGTACTCCGTTCCATTGATATGGAGCGTTTCCAATATAGCCTATATCTTTCACGCCCATTTCTGAAGTATAAAATCCGGTTGCCACCAGGTTGCGCATCAGATTGAAAAAAGCGACGCCCTGCTGCATTTCCGGTTTTGCTTTTTTGGGCCATGCAATTTCATCCACCATTTCCATTTGCTGCGCATGTTCGCAATCTTTAAATGCCTTTCCAAAAAGATTGAGACACTGAACGTCCAACCACCGCAAACCACCCCGCAATGGTGTTTGATGTTCCGGTTTATCTTTTACAATAAATTCTAAAAAAGCAGGGACCTGCGCATCGGAAGCGCTGCCGCTGAATTCATCCTTCGGAATGATAATATCACCCAATAATGTAATGGTTGCCATTTCTTCCGTTGTGAAGAATGCCGGTTCCGCATTAACCTTTTTTTCGTGAGCTATTTCTTCTTTCATCCGGTTAATACCGGAAGCAATAGCATCTTTATCCGATGCTGCGGGTGCAATCGGGCTGTTCTCATGCCGGTTACATGCTTCTGCAACCGCGGTGATTGAAATGCCGCCGATCAACAGGGTTTTTATTGATTTTCGTCTGTCCATGACCGTTATTTTAAATGTTTTGTTTTTTCATCTGGTCAACGATGTATTCACTCGTTCTCATGGAAAGGGCCAGGATTGTCCAGGTGATATTTTTATCGGCCTGAGAAACAAAAGGACCGCCGTCCACGCAGAAAAGATTTTTGCAATCGTGGGCCTGACTCCATTTATTCAGGGGCGAATGTTGGGGATCATTTCCCATCCTGACCGTCCCCGCTTCGTGAATAATATTTCCCGGAGCGTGCAAACCATAGTTGTTATGTTTTCCGTCGTCACCTCCCCACGTAATTTTTGCTCCCATCGAATCCAGGATTTCAGCGAACGTCTGTTTCATGTGTTTTGCCTGATTGATTTCATAATCTGTATACGAGGTGTTGAAACGTAAAACAGGAATGCCGTATTTATCAACCACAGCCGGATCTATTTCGCACAAACTATCCTTCCTTGCAATGGCTTCTCCGCGGCCGGCCATCCCGACATGGGCGCCAAAAAAATACCGGTAATCTTCCTTCAGAGAAGCACCATATCCACCCGCTTCCTTTTGTTTACCATTTATTTTAAAATCGCCATTTAGTTTTTCGATATCCCAGTTAAATCCATACAGGGGCATACCGAAACCACCTCCGTATTCTATATGGTACCCTCGTGGGAAATCCAGTTTTTTATTGTCCAGCCACCAGGGGCTATAGATATGCATACCGCCAACGCCATCTTCATTGTATCTTTTTCTGTTGAAAAGGTCAGGAATAATACCTCCCATGTCTGCACCGGTCGAATCATGCAGGTATCTTCCGACTGCGTCACTGCTATTGGCCAAACCATTTGCATGCCGTTTTGATTTTGAATTCAACAGCAACCTGGCGCTTTCGCAGGCGCTTGCAGCCAGGATAACCGTTCTTCCGCTTACCTGGTACTCCTGCATGTCTTCTTTATTCACATAAGAAACCCCCGTAGCCAATCCATCTTTGTCCGTTAACACTTCACGGGCCATTGCGTTTGTAACCAGATCAATATTTCCCGTTTGCAGTGCCGGAATAACCAGGCAGGAGGATGCCGAGAAATCACCATAAACTTTACAACTTCGGCCGCACTGGGCACAGAAAAAACAGGCTCCTCTTTCTTTATTGATTTGTTTGGTAAGGATAGAAAGCCGGGAAGGGATTACGGGAACACCCACACGTTTGCCTGCATTTTTTATAAAAAGTTCATGTAGTCGCGGTTTGGGCGGAGGAAGGAAAATTCCATCCGGATCGTTGTACAGCCCCTCATTTGTTCCAAATACGCCAAGCATCTGATCGATCTTATCATAATAGGGTTTTACGTCGTCATAACCAATCGGCCAGTCATCTCCCAGGCCGTCGATGCTTTTTCTTTTAAAGTCAAGCGGGCCAAATCTTAGAGAAATTCTGCCCCAGTGATTGGTCCTTCCCCCAAGCATCCTTGCCCGCCACCATTCCCATTTCGTGTCCCCGACATGAGTATAGGGTTCTCCGTCTATCTCCCATCCCCAGTAACATCCGTCGAAATCACCGAATGGTCTGAACTTGGTTCCCGCGCCCCGCCTCGGAGATTCCCAGGGATTTTTTAATTGGTTGGAGTCTTTTTTTGGATCAAACATGGGGCCGGCTTCAATTAAACAAACCTTTAAACCTGCATGCGCCAGTACATAAGCAGCCATACCGCCACCTGCACCCGATCCAACAATAATGGCATCATATTTTTTGGGCTGCTTTCGTATCTGGAGATCTCCCATAGTATAATGACTGTTAAAAATTTTATTAAAGAATAAATTTAAAGGATAAAAAATAAAGGCTGTATTTTTTATTAAGATCTTAAGCCCTTGTGCTCCAGATCCTAACAGCATTGTTCCCACCTGAATCTATCCAATGGCAATGATACTTACGGAATAAGAAAGTTTTTCACAGTGCGTTCACAGGCTGTGAAAGATTTTTTTGCCGATGCGTGCAGGTATTTAGAATACATTGCTCCGGTATTCCTTCTATATTTCTAGCGGAGTTCTGGCCGAATTCCCTAAGGTCTCCGCTGGATTTCCGCTAGAACTCCCGAAGAACCCGGACGAAAAAGCCGAATGAATACCGAATCAATACGGAACCAATCCGGAGAATAACCGTCTTTTACGGTGATCATCCCTCAATATTTATTTTTCACAGCCTGTGAACGCACTGTGAAAAATTCCTGGAAATAATATATATCGTCAAATGAATCGTTGACGCGAGAAAAAAACAGTTCAGTCAATTGAATTAACTTGCTAAAAATTCTGAAATGAGACCTTCTGCAGTATATATCGTATCGGCGGTCCGCACACCTATCGGAAGTTTTGGTGGAATGCTAAAGGATTTTACGGCCACCCGTTTGGGAGCTCTTACAATCCGCGAAGCGATTTCCCGAATTGGAATACCGGCAGAGGAAGTGAATGACTTACTGATGGGTTCGGTATTACAGGCAAACCTTGGACAGGCGCCTGCAAGACAGGCAGCCAAATTTGCCGGCCTGCCTGATAATGTAAATTGTACGACAGTGAATAAAGTATGTGCCAGCGGAATGAAATCCATAGCTTTTGGTGCGCAGAATATTCTACTGGGCGACTCGGAGGTTGTTGTCGCAGGCGGCATGGAAAGTATGAGCAATGTTCCTTTTTATTCCGATCAGATGCGATGGGGAAATAAATATGGAAATAGTCTCCTGATTGATGGCCTCGCCAAGGATGGTCTCACAGACGTATACGACGGCAAAGCCATGGGAAATGCAGCCGAACTATGCGCATCTGCCTGTGGTATCGGTCGCGAGGCCCAGGACGCATTTGCCATAGAAAGCTACCGCAGGGCTCAATTAGCGTGGAAATCGGGTAAGTTCAAAAATGAAGTGGTTGCAGTAGACATACAAAAAAAAGGAGAAACTTTTCGATTTGAACAGGATGAAGAGCCCTTTCATGTAAAATATGAGAAAATTCCATTGCTGAAACCTGCTTTCCAGAAAGACGGAACGGTTACGGCAGCCAATGCCAGCTCGATGAATGACGGGGCAGCGGCGATGATCCTGGTGAGTGAAGAAAAATTGAAACAGCTCCGTTTGAAACCATTGGCCAGAATACTCTCTTATGCCGATGCGGAACAATCACCGGAATGGTTTACAACATCTCCCTCCATTGCCGTTCCGCGTGCCGTACAAAAGGCCGGTTTGAAAATGGAAGACATCAGTTTCTGGGAATTAAACGAAGCATTTTCGGTGGTCGGAATTGAAAATAGCAAACGCATGCAACTCGATCCCTCCAAGGTAAACATTCATGGTGGTGCCGTAGCACTTGGGCATCCACTGGGATGCAGCGGCGCCAGGATATTGGTCACTTTACTGTATATCCTGCAGGAACAGAAAGCGCGGTTTGGAGCCGCCGGGATATGCAACGGTGGTGGTGGCGCGAGTGCTATGGTAATCGAAAATCTGTCACAGACCATATAAGAACTGGTCATGTATATAGTCAACCACTTTTACCAGACTCCTGCTTTCCTCATAAATTCGCAGTTGTCTGTCGGCACCCGTTCCAAATTCAAACATTTTTGGAATAATACTCACAGCTTCCCGGCTTCCAAGCGGATCGAGCACATCATCTATAAAATCCAATAATTCATAAATTAATACACGGGTATTAACTTCCTCCTCCTTGCCGAAATCGATCAGGTGTCCATCTATTCCATATCTGCTGGCACGCCATTTATTTTCATTAATCAATGCGCGCTGATAAATAATGAAATTCAGATTCTGAGTTCTGAGTTTGTAAATTTTTGCGCAGATAGCCTGGAATAATGCGGCTATGCAAATGGTCTCTTCCACAGTCATGGGAACGTCACAAATCCGAAATTCAACGGTATTAAAGAATGGATGTACGCGCAGATCCCACCAGATCTTTTTTGCATTATCAATGCAATTTGTTTTAACCAGTAGTTTGATGAAATTTTCATACGCTTCAATGCTTTCAAAATATTCCGGAATACCGGTACGTGGAAATTTATCGAAAACTTTAGTTCGAAATGATTTGTATCCGGTACTGCGTCCTTCCCAGAATGGAGAATTTGTACTGAGTGCATAAATATGAGGGAGGAAATAACGGGTGGAATTGGCGATATGGTTTGCCATTTCCCTGCTTTCCATTCCTACATGCACATGCAGTCCAAAGATCAGATTACTGCGGGCCGCTTCCTGTAATTCATTTACTATTTCATTATAACGGGCATGATCTGTAATGAGCTGACTTTCCCAGTGGCTGAAAGGATGAGTACCGGAAGCGCCAACCCAAAGACCCTGGTCAGCGGCGATCTGGGAAATGGTTTTCCGTAAAGTGGACACGTCCTGCCGGGCTTCCGAAATATCGCGGCAGATATCCGTTCCCACCTCTACTACAGCCTGATGCATCTCAGCCTTTACTTTATCACGAATCATTTTCTGACCCTCAACGACGATCTTTTGCTCATGACTTTTGAGTTCCCTGGTTGAGGGATCGATAACCATATATTCCTCTTCAATCCCAAGTGTAAAATTCTGATAGTTGATGTTCATCATAAAATCAATGAGGTAAATAAGGAATCGAGGGTTCGCGAAATATTTGAATATATGAAGAGTCTAGATGGACAGAAATGATTAACCCATCAAAGGCTTCTGCAAAGTGCTTCTCTTAATATATTCACCCCATGTCTGATTATCAAGACCCTCTTTTGATTCCAACGCTCTTTCAATGGCATAAATCGCCGCCGTTTCCACCACCCAGTTAAAATTATCTTCACCCACACTACCTCTTTCAGCATCGGGAGCGGGATTGCAGAAATCAATAGCATAGGGAATGCCGTCTTTAACAGCCAGCTCAACCGTGTTGAAATCGTAACCGAGGTAGTGGTTAATCCGCAGAACTATTTGCTCCATCTGACGCAGCCTTTCTTCCGAAGGCGAAAAGTCCGCCACATAACGCAGATGATGCGGATTACGTGGCTCATACGGCATGATGCGCACATATTTTCCACCAATACAGTAACAACGATAATACTCTTCAAATACTATTTCTTCCTGTAACAACATCACCAGGCGGCCCGTTTCACTATGCTTCTGGTAAAAATCTTCTGCGTTTGCGATCCGGTAAACATTTTTCCAGCCGCCACCAGCAAAAGGTTTCATATAAGCTGGAAATCCAACATATTTGAAAATTGATTCCCAGTCCAGCGGATAGGCCAGATTGGAAAAAGACAGATCGGAAGTGTCTTCAGGCAAATCACGTGATGGCAGAATAACCGTTTTTGGAACGGGTACCCCGATTTTGGTTGCCAATGAATTATTGAAAAATTTTTCATCGGCACTCCACCAGAAGGGATTGTTAATAACGGCGGTTCCACTAATAGCTGCATTCTTAAGAAAAGCCCGGTAAAAAGGAACGTCCTGCGAGATACGGTCAATAATGACACTGTAACCGCTGGGTTGACCCTGTATTACTTTGTCTATAATTACAGATTCAGCCCGCACGCCCCGAACATTCTTTCCATTTACAGCTTCAATAAATGCCATGGGGAAACTTCTTTCTTTACCATATAGAACGCCGATTTTTTTCATGCAGTTTAATTATTTCAGGAAGTTAATTGATTAAAGAGAGATAATGCGGAAACATTTCGCGCCATACAGGCCAGTCATGATTTGCCTGTGGTCGCATGTCCAGCCAGTGACGTATGTTTTTTTGCTGAAGCATGGCATCCAGCCGTTCATTATCTGCTCTGCATATATCATATTCTCCGGTTCCCAGAATGATTCCCATTTTCCAGAGATTTGGATTATTATCATTTGGAATATAATCCACCGGATTATTAAAATAAATGGTATCGTCGTAGAACCCGTCGGTAAATTGCGTTATGTCGAAGGCGCCGCCCATGGAAAAACAATAACTCGCCAGATTTGGATGACGAAAGGCACTATTGACGGCGTGATAACCTCCAAAACTGCAGCCTGCAAAGGCCATTCTTTCATAACCCGTTTCGTGCTGAGCCCATGGTACAAGTTCCGTTGATATCATCCGGTCAAATTTTTCCTGATTCCAGGCCCTTTCATTGGGAGGAATGGATTTATTGTACCAACTGTCGGCATCGTTACTGGCTGGGCAATAAATCTTTACTTTTCCGCTTTCCAAAAAGCCCTGTGCTGCCGTTATCATTCCCTGATCCTTGTTCTGATAGTATTCTCCCTTTGATGTCGGAAATAAAATGACCGGCTGGCCCGCGTGCCCGAATACGAGCATTTCCACGTCCTGATCAAGAGAAGGGGAATGCCATTTGTAATACTGTTCATTCATATTCATGCTAAATCGGGTTGGTGGGTATCCAAATTTATTTTTAAAATGCTATAAAAACAAATGAACTCCGTATTCTTGCCTATTTTTGAAAATATGCTATCCGTAAACCCGGAAATAAAATCACTGGAAACCCTTTCATTTCCATCAAAAATTCTGGAAAGAAATCTTCGTATTGATTTTTACCTTCCACCGGAGTCAAAAAAGATGTCCGGTCTGATGGACGTTTTGATCATCAATGACGGCCAGGATCTGCAAACCATGCAGTTCGATTCCATTCTTGCCAAATTATACCGGACCGACGCAATACGGCCCGTATTATGTGTTGGGATTCATGCCGGACCTCTTCGGAAATTTGAATATGGCACAGCTATAACGGCCGATTATAAGGGGAGAGGAAATCTCGCCCGGCGATATATGCATTTTATAGTAGAAGAACTGGTACCGGCTATTCAGTTACTTTTCCCGGAAAAGCTAAAAAACCGCTGGGCTTTTGCGGGATTTTCACTGGGTGGATTAAGCGCACTGGATATAACCTGGAAACAGGGTCATCTTTTTAACCTGACCGGTATTTTTTCCGGTTCTCTCTGGTGGCGCACATTGGACAAGGATGATCCGGATTATCAGGATGATCGGCACCGGATAATGCATACCCAGATACGGGACGGGGAACCAGTTCCGGGATTAAAATTCTTCTTTGAGTGCGGGACGGCAGACGAAACAGAAGACAGAAACAAAAACGGTGTAATTGATTCTATAGATGATACACTCGATCTGATTTCTGACCTGAGGAAAAAGGGTTATGACCCGGAACAGGATATTTGCTACCATGAGATAGCCGGAGGCAAACATGACATTCCTACCTGGGCACAGGCTATGCCCGTTTTTTTAAAATGGGGATTTGGTAAGCTCAAGGCATAAGGCATAAAGCGCAAAGCTCAAGTATGATGAGTGAAAGTGTTCTGATAAAGAAAACTTTTCACATATTCACCACACTTTAGCTTTGCGCTTTATGCCTTATGCTTTACGCTTAATTAAACAAATATCGTATCCCAAACTGCATCTGCCAGCGGGACGCCAGACTCGTATCGTCTTTCCAGGAATGCGTATACGGCACTCCGGCTGATGTTGCTGTCGGTGCAATCTGATAAGGGAAACCATATACAGGAACACCATCAGCACCCACTTTAGCCGAGATCAGTCCTACGTTAATTACATTCGGAACGCCGCTTAAAAGAACACTCGAACCGGTTCCGGCAGCAGGAAGCTGATAAATACCCCAATCCTTATTGATAAGATTTCCCACATTGACAATATCAACCGAAAGCCTCAGCGTATGTGTATTTTTGCCGGCTTTTATATAGAGATCCTGACTTACATTGGCGTCTACTCTGTTGTACCACGGGAATATCACTGCATTTCTTTCCGCATATTTCCCCCGGTGTGAATTCAGGTATTTATCCTGCTGAATAAAGGCATTAATCTGATTCCAGACTTCATCAGAGGACCTGGTATCCAGACCGCCGCTTCCTGCAGTCACATATTTTCCGGATTCATGATCTGCTACGGTTGGTATATATAGGAGATCATTGGAAGTCTGTGCATCGTTATTCAGGTCGCCATTATATACATATGAACCAACGCCGGAAGGTGCCGCCTCATATATAAGTCCGACAGTTGTAGCGAAATGTTTTCCGTAGATAAACTTATAAGAAGCGGATGCAATAACGTGTTGTGGCATGTACGAATTTGAGTAGCCCAGCTGAGGCACATTCGGATCTCCGGAAATGGGTTTAGATCCCCACATGGTAGCCGCTGTGGACCCGCCAACCATTACATCTTTTGCCTGCATGTAAGTATATGATACATTAACATAGAGGTTTTTAAATTGCCTTTGCACCTGCACGGTTGCAGTGTACGCATAACCGCCATTCACATTCGTCATGTAGATTGCATTACCGATATTCGGATTAGATACGGTGGCCGCGGCTGCGCCTCCGACCGGATAAATTTGACTGGAGGAATATCGTACACGGTTATCCGCGCCCACCAATGGATTGCCGGTAGTTGGCAGATTCACGTTCTGGAAAAATGCGGCATTCACATCTTTTGCATACGTGAACTCAAGTGTTACAATCCAGTTCGTTAATACTTTCTGATCTATCGCCAAACTGGATTTTAAAGCCTGGGGAAATTTGAATGAGGGATCCGTCACATTCAGACTATAGGATTTGCTGAGTGATTTGGTGGCATTCGCCGGCCAGTTTGGATTTGGGTTCACTTCCGGACTAAAGGAAGCGGTTGTCGAATTACTGATTGACCCAAACAGTGCAACGCCGCTATTACTTGCCTGGTTGCTGATCCATACAAATGGCGGAGGACCTGCAAACAAACCAACGCCTCCGCGAATCTGTGTTTTTTGATCTCCCTTTACATCCCAGTTAAATCCAAGTCTTGGTCCGAATAAAGGATTTACATGAGGAGCCTGTCCCGTATTCAGGTGGATACCATTGTAAAAGGTAAGGGCTGCAGCAGAATCATTCTGCAGGAAAGTATTTTTGAAAATGGGGATGTCAACACGCAAGCCGTAGATAAGCGTGAAATTTTGCTTAACTCTCCATTTATCCTGTACAAAAAAACCTAGTTCAAGATCCTGTGGGCCCACCAGAGGAAACGGACCGTTTGGCGGCAATGTATAAGACAGATCATAACGGGCAGCTTTTACTGAAGGATCGGCTGCTGCTGCATAAAATTGGCTCACGCTGTTAAAACGGTACACACCCTCATAGGCCGGAGAAAATCCATTCGAATATTTTTTAAGCGAGTTTTGTGTACCAATGGTAATTTCATGCGTACCTCTATACATCGTATAGATATCATTTAGCTGGTACACGTCTGTGTTCAGCAGATTTCCATAAGTGTATTGTTCATATCCAAAAGACGTATACGGATTGCCACTTCCATCCAGTATATCAACCAGCGGAAACGGGCTGGACGTTAGAGGCGAACGGAAATCACGCAATGCGGTATACCCCACCTGCAGTTTGTTCGATGCTCTGTTTCCCAGACGGGTATTCAGTTCAGCGATAATGATGTCGAAATTATTATTGATTTTATATCCGCTTCCAGAGAAAGGCATCGCATACTGGCCGGGTGTTCTTCCATAGGAAGAATTCACAGAACCACTGTTGCTGGCCTGAATCTGTCTGGAAGAATTGAGATAATTATATTTTACAGTTAAAGTATTATTCTGATCCAGGTTCCAGTCCACTTTTATGGTGAGTTTCTTGCTCTGTGTTTTATAGCTGTAATTTTGAAATGCGCCGGGGTCATATCCGTACGTGTTTTTCAGAAATGCGGCAAGTGCATTTAAGGTGTCTGCGTTTGCATTGGAAACGGATACACCATTGGGTTTATTTGTTCCGTCGGAAGCAACAAAAGAGGTTCCCGGATCGGTTCTGTTTTCCTGTTCAGCCGTTACAAAAAAGAACAGTTTGTTCTCAATAATTGGCCCACCTACAGAAAAGCCGGTCAGGTTATAAGAAAAATTCTGTCGCGGGATTTTTATGTCTTCTACATCGTAGCCCTGGGTACCGGGGCCTTTTATATATGTGTATAATGAACCGCGAAATGTATTGGTACCGCTCCGCGTCACAGAATTGATACTGGCACCGGAAAATCCACCCTGTCTTACATCGTATGGAGAAACATTTACCTGTACCTGTTCCAGCGCATCTGTACTAATCGGTTGTGAATTCGTTTGGCCTCCCAACGTCCCGGAAAGACCGAATGAGTTATTAAAATTGGCACCATCCACTGTAATGTTATTATATTGATTGCTTTGTCCACCAAAGGAAAGACCGTTTGAGCCGGGCGTGAGACGTGTAAAATCCAGCAAACTTCGATTTACCGTAGGGAGTCTTTCCAGTTGTGCACGGGTAATAATTTCCTGGTTACCGGTATGACTTGAGTTAAAAACCTTTCCTCCGGTCCCGGAATTCGTTACCGTTACTTCGTTCAGCTGCTTAGTTTCCGGAACGAGTGCAAAATCAGCCTTGTATTCCTGTCCTAATGTAAGCGTAATATCCTGTTGCTCAGCAGGAGTATAGCCGACATAGGTGACGGAAATTTTATAGGGCCCCCCAATGCGGACATTGGGCAGATTATATCTGCCATCTGAACGAGAGGTCGTTTTATAAGTTGATCCCGAAGGAATGTGCACGGCTATAACTGTAGCGCCGGGCAGTGGGTTGTTGGTACCGGTTATTCTTCCGGCAATATCTGAAGTCGTTTCCTGCGCACTGACTGTAAAAACCGATAAAATGGCGAACGCCACAATCAATAGTCGTTTTCTCATAACGGAGTTCATTTAGGTTGTAAAATAAATGCAGTTGTAAAAGAATTTTCCTTCAGGTGGATTAATTAAACATTAACAAAAAATAATATAAACGCATTTTCCTAAAATGGCATCAATCGTTGGTGCATGGCAGCAATCGGGGTGGGAAACAAGTGGTAAAGAAAAGAAAAATTCAAATGTTAAAATATTTATAACGAATATTTTTTTCAACATCAGATAATAATGATCAAACACCCGATATTCATCACACATGCTGAAAACCAGCGATTTACTGCCCTTTAATCAGGAGGCTTTAATTTGTAACTTTGTGTATAAAATAATTTATGCTGGATAAAATAGAAGATGCGATTGAATCAATCCGCCAAGGCAGACTTGTGATCGTGGTGGATGACGAGGAAAGGGAAAATGAAGGGGATTTTATTACTGCCGCCCGCAACGCCACACCTGAAGTGGTAAATTTTATGAGTAAATACGGCAGGGGATTGATTTGTACTCCGCTCGTCGAAGAACGTTGTGATGAACTGGGACTTGAATTGATGGTAAATAATAATACAGCTTTGCATGAAACCGCATTTACGGTTTCTGTTGATCTGCTTGGCCATGGATGCACAACAGGTATTTCGGCCCATGATCGCGCATTAACGATCCAGGCCCTGGTGAATCCCGCGACGAGGCCCGGCGATCTGGGAAGACCTGGTCATATTTTCCCCTTGCGGGCGAAAAAAGGCGGTGTTTTAAGAAGAGCGGGACATACTGAAGCCACGATAGATTTAGCCCGGCTCGCCGGATTTGAGGCAGCAGGAATTCTTGTAGAGATCATGAATGAAGATGGCAGCATGGCCAGGCTTCCGGAGTTAAAAGAAATTGCGAGGAAATTTGATTTTAAAATCATTTCTATCCGCGACTTAATCGAGTACCGATTAAAAATAGACTCCCTGATTGAAGAAATTGTGCGGGTAGATATGCCGACAAAATATGGTCATTTCAAACTCATTGCTTTTAAAGAGAAAAATACAAGCAATGAACATCTCGCGTTGATAAAAGGCGAATGGAAGGAAAATGATCCGGTATTGGTGCGCGTGCATTCGTCCTGCTTTACAGGAGATATTCTCGGTTCGCTTCGTTGCGATTGTGGGGACCAGTTGCACAAGGCCATGCAGATGGTGGAAGCAAATAAATCCGGTATCATTTTGTATATGAATCAGGAAGGACGAGGCATCGGACTGGTAAATAAATTGAAGGCGTACAAATTACAGGAAGATGGAATGGATACGGTAGAAGCGAATCTGCATCTCGGATTCCCCATGGATAAAAGGGATTATGGCGTAGGTGCACAGATCCTTCGTTACCTGGGTGTGAGTCGGTTAAAACTGATCAGTAATAATCCAAAAAAACGAATGGGCCTTTCCGGTTATGGTCTGGAGATTGTAGAGACGATTCCCATACAGATCCCATCCAATCCGCATAACGAGAAATACCTGAATACCAAACGGGATAAACTGGGTCACTCACTTCGGGAACAAATCTGATTAGTGTGAGAGTATAGGAATATAAGAGTATAGGAGTGATATAAATCATAGGCTCTTATATTCTTATACTAATTTTTCGTGGACGTACGATCGGCGGGAGCTGCCGTCTTTTTCTTCTTGAAAATCTCATCCAGCTTGTCAAAGTCACGGCGGTACGAAATACTAGTTCCCGAACTGTTCATCGTATGATTGCCGATGTTGAGGTAATTATAGGAATCCCGATAGAAAAAAGTGAGTACCACACGGCCATTTTCGGTCAGCTTATATTCCGCCGTCAGATTGGGAAGAAACTGTACTGCGGCATAAGACGCCTGCTGGGCAGTCAGACCAAAATCAAAAGCACTTCCGACAGTAAAGGTCAAGCCGCTCATTCATAAAACTTTTTATGACCGACAGATTCAGATTCGTTCGGTCATACGTATACGTATTGGCATTCGGGTCATTCGTATTTAGTGGATTCAGGGCAGATCCGTTGTAAACAGCAGTATTAAAGTTTACACGCAGGCTCTTGTCTTTAAACACCTGCTGAAACTTTGTGGAAAAATAACTGCTCATAGCTCCCGAGATATAACTGGATATACTCGATACAAAAATGCCTCCCACTGCTTCATTGGCCGAAAGCGTGGCTCCGGGGCTAAGCGGACCAAAGCTGTTAAAAACAAGGAGAAATGCCACCTGCTTATTTAATTCACCGGGATCGGAATTGATCTGGTCTATTTTACCCTGCGCATATAAATCGTTTCTCAATTCGCTTTTTGGCGGTATTTGTATTTCAAAATTAATGGTTGGGTGCATGAGCTTATCTCTTAACGTGGCCACCACCCAAATAGGTCCCAGATAACTTTTAGCCTTTGATCCATAAACTGTATTATTTGCCTGACCGTTCTTCTCATCCAAAACACTCAGCTGTATATTTTCTGCTTCGTAAATCGCCTGAACATTAATATCTGCATCATAAGGATCTCCTGACCATCGAATAAAATTTTCTACACCCTGCATGAAAACGAAAGGCTTCTTAATGAAAGACTGGAAAGAAAAATTATAATTACCACGATCGATCACATATAATCCGCGTATGCTCATGTCTTCATTTGTACCTACTCTCATCTGAAGGTTGCCGTGTCCGGTTGCTTTGATAATATCTTTTGTAAGGGGATCAATAATCAGGAAAACATTTGCGTAGTTGTTCGCTGTAATGTCGACCGCCACCGTGAAATTATTTTCAGAAGACAGCAGTTTCTGTTTTGTCATTTCCTTGCCATACACTTTCCAGACAATAAAGTCGGCATCGGCACTTTCACGACTGGTATTGGTGGGTATATAAATATATGAACTGTCCGTAGGTTCACCCTTGATATCCATTTGAAGGTCTTCCTGGGGACCATACAGTTTTACATTTGCCCTGCCTATCATAGTTCCGTAAAACTGATTATTATCCGTGATATGCGTATTAAGCAGTAAAAGTTTGTTGGTATTGATGGCAAAATCATAACTCATATTCCTGAACGAATGATGTGATAATTTTCCCTTTGTAACCTCCGCTGTATTGCCCAATGAATCCCTGATCTGAAAGGATCCGAAATCTATGCCATCAGCACGCATATGTACCATTGCAGATGGAATACGGTAAGTACAGCGCGTATAATTTACATGGAGTTTGCCGTCAGTTAAATGTATGTCACCGATATAGTCCAGTTTATCACCTGTACCAACAATCTGCAGATTTCCCGTAGCATATCCGGTCACGTTGCTGAATACGGCTCCAATGTATTTTTCGAGCAGATCAATTTTGGTATTTACCATGTTCGGAATCATGATATTGATCGGTTGTGCGGCGCTGTCACTTGTATTAAATATGCCTTTCAGGTCGAAATGATAATCCTTGTTGTCAGAATTGACAGTTCCGTTTACAATGCCGGTTGACTTATTGTAATCGGCAGTCAGATTTATTTTGCCTACTGAATCGTTCGAAAAACGAAAATATTCGGCTACACCGCTAAACCGGGCATATGTGTGGTTGAATGGATCCGTAACATCAACCTGACCTGTCAGGACACCTTCCACTCTTTCATCTTTAATGAAGAATGGGGCGAAGTCGCCGATATTTATCTTTTTGAGATCAAGGTGTATATCATTCCAGTTTCCTTCGCCGGAAGGGGATGTGCTCACCAGGAATTGCTGATCACCGCTGTAAATCCGGACAGATTCGGCGCCCACTGTATTTTTACTGAATAACAGCTCTCCGTTTTTATCTATGGTCCAGGTCTTGCTGTTAATATCGAAAGTTGAGGGATTAAATTTTATTTTAACACCGTCTGTAAGAGTAGTGACCTGTGCAGAAATGTTTGCCGCATTGAGTGTTTGATTCGCGCTTGTGCTGATTTTTACTTCGGAAACATCATTGAATGAACGTAACTGAATATGCGTTAAAGGAAAATGAAGGCTGTCATTTACATACACTTCACCGATTTTGTTGTCAATCGAAAGGCTGTCATAATTTCCATTCCCCTTCAATTCCACTTTATAAAACGATATATTCTTATAATTAAACTGCGGAACTTCGGCATTTATGTTCAGCAGGTTCTGATCGCTGTTAATTCGTCCGTTTATATTGGTATTATTAAATCCGCGGAAATTTTTTGTAAACAGGTCAAGGTAAGGGTCTACCTGCCGCGTAGTAATAACGAAACTGAATTTTTCCCTGCTTAGTTTAATGGTATTGGGTTTGATATAACTCGGATAATATCGGTGCAGGAATTCCTGAAAAGCCGCCGGTAGTTTCTTTATGGAAAAATCCCCGACAATCGCAGCTTCGAATTCATTACTCATCACCGTAATCGTCTTACTGCTGTCAATGATATTCGACTCGACCACCAGCGAATCGAAAGACATTCGCTGTCCCTTTTTGTAAATGGACGCATCAAATATTCTGGCTTTACCCAGGAAGCGGTCGATATCGTTTCCGGAAAAATTAAACCGCAGTTTGCCATTAAATTCAATACTGTCTCTGGTAAAATGAAGCGCGCGAAGATTCGCTTTGTCAATGACGGCGTTGAAGTCAAATTTTGGAATAGCCTGACTATAATCAATCAGACCTATCAAAGTGGCGTGCAAATTTGAGTCGTTGGAAATAATCTTCCCGTCGAATCTCTTTTTCATAACCTGTCCGTTTATGAAGATATCTTCATAAGTATATCCCTGATAACTAAATTCCCGCACCTTACCATCCAGGCTGGCATTGATGGTGTTTAGTGCGAGCCCGGTACCATGTACTTTCCCATTGAAAGAAATTTTGCCGAGGCTGCTGTCTTCTAAAAACCTGCCTAACTGAAAATCATTTGTCAGCAAATTACCCGAATAGCTTGCCGGACGCCCGTTGGGTATTTGCATGGTTACATTGGTTACGAGGGTCCCCAGATTCGTTTCAATGGTACCGGAAGTGACAAAATTTTGAATGGTTCCCTGGAAATTTCCGACGAAATGAAGGTTTTGAATTCGGTCAATTCTGGGATTATTAATTTTTTTAAGTGACGGGATAAATGTTACGATGTCCTGGTAAGTTGTCCGAAAATCATTTGATCTGAAATCAATAAACGTTTTATTGATATCGGGCAGTCCTGCCAGGTGTATGTCTCCCCGGAGTTCGGTGTGTAATCCAGCGTTAATTTTTATATTTTTTCCTGACAGATCAGAAACAGATCCTTTTATTTTTCCGGTAATGAGAATGTTTTTTTTCCAGCTTTTTAGATCGGATGAAAAATAGCCAATATCATCACTGTCAATCGTCGCACTCGAAAAGTCGGCCTCCATTTTCACTTTAGTCGTAAATTCGGACAGGTCGTCGAAGGTTTTAAAATGCATGGCGAAGAAATCTCTGATATGGCTTTTGCCCGTGAGCAGGTCGAAATGGTAAAATTCTATCCCTTCAGGGTAAAACTTGACTTCGGCATTTAGCTTCTGTACAACAAAACCGGATTTTTCTTTAGTAGACAGACTCATTTTTCCCCGGATACTGTCTTTTATAAAATGAAAATCCTTGAAATCACCTTGTATTGATGAAAAATGAATATGGTAGCTGTCGAATACTGTGGATCTTGTAGTATCCAGGATTTTGTCATCCCGGAAATTGCCGTTTTCTATGAGGGCATGCCTGACGACTATATTCCATTCAGCAGGATTCCATCGAAGATGCAATGGATCATTTACAATCTGAGTGCTGTCAACTGCCAAAGGGGGACGATTTCCGTTATAATTTCGGATCGCAAAATCGGGCCTGGTTATTTTCAGTAAATGAATAATTGCGGTCTTCCGGTTCAAATCCAATTGTTCGGCATCCAGGCTTAAACCGGCCAGCTTAAGTTCCATATCCTCTCCCTTCCATTTGTCCTGCTCGATCAGGTGAAGATTTGAAGCATCAAAGTCGCGGATAAAAAGTTGTATTGTTTTCTTTTCACTGGTATCTCCCGAGCCAAAATAATCTGCCAGGAACTGGTAATTCCAAACGGAATCCGTTCTGAACATACGTATATACGTGTCCTTTAGTCCAATGTATTTTAACTCAATTTTATCCTTAAAAAAGAACCAGTCTGTGATGTTAACCCGAACCTGTCCGGAGTATAAAAGGGTATCACCTTTCAGATCTTTTACCAATACACCATTCAGCCTCATTTTGTTGAACAGTGCAAAATCAATATCCTGGATGGAGATCTGTGTGTGCAGATTCTTTGATAATGTGGTTGTAACCCTTGTTAGCAGCCAATTCTGGACTACATGGGTATGAACGATAGCCCACAAAAAAACCAGGAGAAGGATCAGGGTGAGCAGCGTCCTGCGAACTATTTTACCGGCTTTTTTCAGATGGGTATATTAGATTGGCTAAAGTACAAAAACCGTGCGGCATAATCAAGTGATCAGGGCCTTACAATGAATGCCCGGTAACCCGGGAATTGACTTTGAGATATCATGTTTGTAAGGCATCTCGTAGTTGTTGTTCTTTGTATCATCCAGCAAATTTGGCTCCCCTCAGTAACATTCCGCATCATCATCACCCCGCCAGTCTGCAACAGCTTCCACTTCTCCCGACGGGGATATACGAATGACTTCGGTTCGTCCGATGGCCTCTCTTTCCTTTACCTGATATCCCATTTTCTCTAATTGCACAATAACCGGTTTCGGAAACCCTTTTTCAACATACAGGATGTCCGGCAACCATTGATGATGAAATTTAGGTTTGTTCACCGCATCCGGAACGGACATGCCGAATTCGATCAGGTCTATCAGAGTTTGGAAGACAGAAGTGGTAATGGTTGTACCTCCGGGTGTTCCGAGTACGAGGAAAGGTTTGTCCCGGAATAGTACAATGGTCGGCGTCATCGAACTTAACATTCTCTTCCCTGGCGCAATGGCATTGGCATCACCACCAACCGCTCCGTACATGTTTGGCACACCCGGTTTGGCACTGAAATCATCCATTTCATTATTAAGAAGAAACCCGGCGCCGGCCACGACCGTACGGCAGCCATAACCATCATTCAGGGTGGTTGTGATCGACACACAATTTCCTTCTTTGTCATAGGTATCAAAGTGGGTAGTTTCCTCACTTTCGTGTATTTGCCCTGCATGAATCATGTCGCTTTTACCGGCAGAATCTTTATTGAAATTTTTCATTCTTTCTTTAACGTATGGATAACTGACCAGTGTTTTTACCGGTACTTTAAAGAAGTCCACATCGCCCAGATATTCAGCACGGTCAGCATATGCCAGTCTTTCCACTTCCGTCATCAGGTGAACCGATTCAGCTGTTTCAAAACCCATTTGACCAATATTCCGGTCTTCCACCATCCGCATCATTTGCGGTAATAGAATACCACCGCTGCTGGGCAGTGGCATTGTTATGATTGTGTAATCCTTTTTATAGGTGAACAGCATCGGTTCTCTTTCCTTCGCGGAATAATTTTTCAGGTCTTCATAACTAATTAGTCCATGACCGCGCTGCATTTCTTCGACGATCAATCGGGCTGTCTCGCCTTCATAAAAGCCCTTTGCTCCCTGATCACGCATTCGGCGTAGCGTTCTGGCAAGGTCCTTTTGAATTAAAATATCGCCGGCCTTCCATCCTGAAGTCTTAATAAATGCCGGCAACCGGGAATTATATTTTTTAAAATCTTCCTGATGGTCATTCAGGTCTGCAGCCTCAGCGGAAGTAATTGCAAATCCTTCTTCCGCCAGGGTAATGGCCGGTAGTATTAATGTACTAAAAGGTAGTTTGGCATATTTATAATATCGGAATATTCCGGCAACCGAACCTGGTACTCCTGCGGCGAGATGACCGTTTTCACTTTTGCCCGGAATTACATTTTGATTCGCGTCGAGATACATATTTCTGGATGCACCGGCGGGGGCTTTTTCCCGGAAATCAACCGTAATATTTGAGCCATTGGCCAAACGGGCAACCATGAATCCTCCGCCTCCGATATTACCTGCACCCGGATATACAACAGCCAGCGCCAGTTGAGTGGCAATCGCAGCATCTATTGCATTTCCACCCTGTTTTAACATCTGTATGCCAGCTATACTGGCCAGCGGATGGGCGGATACAACTGCACCATTACGGCAGATGAGATGCTTTTGAGAATGATAAGGCAATGCCGGATTCATTTGGGCAAATACGTTTAAACCAAAGCCATCTATCACCAGGAGTATTGAAAAAATGACACACTTCAGGTTTATATGCATGTGATGAAAATAAGTAAAATTAATGAAGGGTTGCTGATATGTTACCGTCGATATAATATCACAGAGGGTTTCTCAGGGATTCATTAATTTGGCCATATCAAAGTTGTCTATTTCGAATGAAAATATTACTGTCTGTCTTTTTCTGTTTGTTTCTGTTTACAAAATATTCAAACGCTCAGATCCCGGAATCGGAAAGTTCTTCAGATATTCTTCTGCGGATGAAAAAACTGAATGTGCTCGGATCGGTGTTGTATATCGCCGCCCATCCGGACGATGAAAATACACGCTTGCTGGCCTGGCTTTCCAAGGATAAGTTATATCGGACCGGTTATTTGTCATTAACCAGGGGAGACGGCGGACAAAATCTGATCGGCGACGAGCAGGGCATAGAACTCGGGCTGATACGGACTCAGGAGCTGATGGCTGCACGAAAGGTAGATGGAGCTGACCAGTTTTTTTCACGTGCTTATGATTTTGGATTTTCGAAGACCACGGCAGAAGCATTAAAAATCTGGAATGAACAAAAGATATTAAGTGATGTCGTCTGGATCATCAGAAATTTTCAGCCCGATGTTATCATTACCCGTTTTCCCGAGGATAAACGGGCGGGTCACGGGCAACACTCAGCTTCTTCTGTACTTGCACGAATGGCATATGCCGCCGCCGCTGATCCAAAACAATTTCCTGAGCAATTCAGGTATGGTGTCCAGCCCTGGCAGGCAAAGAGAATATTTTGGAACAATTACAATTTCGGGAATGTGAATACTACGCGGGATGACCAGTTGAAAATTGAAGTAGGAGGATATAACCCGCTGGTTGGAAAAAGTTATGGTGAGATTGCAGCAGACAGTCGAAGTCAGCATCGTTCACAGGGTTTTGGCGTTGCACATTCAAGAGGGAATTTTTTAGAATATTTTTCTTTGACCGAAGGAGAGAAGGCTGATTCGTCGCTTTTGCAAAATATAAATTGCAGTTGGAGTCGCGTGCCGAACGGAGCTGCCATCGCCCGGATGATTGATATGCTCATCAAAAATTATGATCCATCAGCACCGTACCAATCTTTGCAATCACTCGTTGAAATTTATAGGAAGATAAAAGATTTAACACCGGGTTACTGGCGCAACGAAAAGCTCGGGGAAACATTGGATCTTATTCATGCTTGTAGTGGCTTATGGCTGGAGGCGACAGTTCCGCAGGCTTACGCATTACGCAATCAGACTATACCCGTAACACTCCGTGTTGTCAACCGTGCACCGGTAGATATCGCTGTTCAGTCAGTTGTCCTGAACAGACAGGATACCATCTGGAATTTAACACTGCAGCCAGGAGTGAACTATTCCCTGGTGCGAAAAATATCACTCGGGGGCCTGCCCATTTCCCAGCCTTACTGGCTAAATGAATCGATGAGCCCGGGGTCCTATAATGTGCAGGATCAAACACTGATTGGAAAACCTCTTAATCCTCCCGTCCTGGACGCGGTTTTTGAAGTCCGCCTGCTGGGAGAATCTTTCAGATTTACACAGAGCGTAGTTTATAGATTTACCGATGCCGTAAAGGGGGAATTATTTGAACCTCTCACCATTGTGCCTGGTCTGATGGCTTATTGTGATCCCGACCTGTTGGTTTTTACAGAAGGGAAGGAAAAGGAATTGATGGTTAAAAAGCAGCTAAAGACTTTGCAGGATGATGAGGAGAATACGAATGTCATTCATCCGGCCGTTTTGTCCACGGAAAAAAAATCAGCGGTCAATGCACCGTCCATAACAATCACTCCGATTCCCGGTTTTCAGACAACAGATATCTCCCATTCCGATAATAAAAATGAATTTCTTCTGAAATCGAATCTGAAAAAGGATCAGAATATTGCAACATGGGTAACCCGTGTTAAAAACGGAACGACCGATACATTGTTACTGTGCAAAACGATTTCATACGAACATATACCGCGGATTGACTATTTTAAACAAGCCAAATCCACTGTTGTATCGGTTAATCTGAAAACTGCAGGGAAAAAGATCGGATATATTGACGGTGCCGGAGATAAGGTGCCGGATGCCCTGTCAGCCATGGGATATACCGTTATTAAATTAAATGAAGACATGATAACGTCGTCAGTATTGCAGAATCTGGATGCTGTCATTACGGGTGTTCGAGCTTATGATGTACACGACTGGTTAACGCGGAAATACAGTGTGTTAATGGACTATATTAAAAATGGCGGAAATCTGATCGTTCAGTATAACAGAAATCTTGGAAATGATACAACCGGCATTGGTCCATATCCTTTTGGAATTTCCAATGCAAGGGTTACGGAGGAAGATGCGCCGGTTCAGTTCCTTTTGTCAACTCACCCGGTTCTTCACTTTCCCAATGAGATTTCGGAAATGGATTTTGACAATTGGATTCAGGAGAGAGGAATTTATTTCGCACAGCATGTAGATCCGAAATACCAGACTGTGTTTTCCATGCATGATTCGGGTGAAGCGGAACAAACGGGAAGCCTCATCATAGGAAATTATGGCAAAGGATATTTTTCTTATACCGGACTTGTTTTTTTTCGCGAATTGCCCGCCGGAGTTCCCGGCGCTTACCGGTTATTCGCCAACCTGATAGGTCTCAATCAACCCAAGGATAAATAATACATGACGACCCCGACGCGGAGAGAAATTGCATTTGTAGTAGCTATTGTAACAGGAATTGTGATTGGGAGACTGATCAAAAAAGTAACGGTCGGTATGCTCATTGGGTTGATGCTGGGCCTGATTGCTGCCATGCTGATGGCGAGTCGCGGGAATGAAAAAAAATGATATGAGTTTATCGCCGGACGAAAAGCCTCCTTTTTTTAAATCCTGGAATGCCTGGTATGTGCTCGTCATAGGCTTTCTGGGTCTGCTTATAATTTTATTCTTCTTCTTTACCAAACATTTTTCATGAGTCTCTTAGACTGGATCGTACTGATTGTGACGCTGGTCGGTATTATCCTCTATGGATTATATAAAAGCAGATCCGAAAAAAACCTTGAGAGTTATTTTCTGATGAACCGCAATTCGTCCTGGTACCTGATCCTGTTGAGCATCATTGGTACGCAGGCCAGTGCCGTTACCTTTCTTTCTGCGCCGGGCCAGGCATATACAGATGGAATGCGGTTTGTACAAAATTATTTTGGTTTACCGCTGGCGATGGTCGTATTGTGCATCACGTTCGTGCCGGTATTTCACCGGCTGAAATTATTTACCGCTTACGAATTTCTCGAGAAAAGGTTTGATGGCAAAACAAGAACATTTACTTCGCTGTTGTTTTTATTGCAACGAGGATTATCAACAGGAATCAGTATTTCTGCTCCGTCTATTATTCTTTCCTCTTTATTGGGCTGGAATATTTTATGGACGAATATTCTGATGGGCGGATTATTAATCATTTATACATTCACCGGTGGCGTGAAGGCTGTTGCTTACACCCAGCAGATACAAATCATTATCATTTTCGCCGGCATGTTTATCGTAGGTTATCTGGTTGTTCATTTACTGCCTGGTAACATGGGTCTTTCCGACGCTTTGCATATTGGCGGAAAGGCTGGCAAATTGAACGTGATCACTTCGGGCAGAAGCGAAAAGGGTTTTCAGTGGAATGACAGATATAATATCTGGAGTGGGATCATCGGCGGATTTTTTTTACAGCTATCTTATTTTGGTACCGACCAAAGTCAGGTGGGACGTTATCTGACGGCTTCCTCTACCCGTGAAAGCAGACTGAGTTTGTTGCTAAACGGCCTTGTAAAAATTCCAATGCAATTCGGAATATTGTTACTGGGCGTATTGATTTTTTCTTTTTACCAGTTCGCGAGGGAGCCTTTATTTTTTAATCAGACTCAATTGGATTTGCTTGCCAAAACCAAATACGCAGATTCCCTGAAAATTCTAATGAAGAAGTATGATGTCCTGCAGGATCAGAAAATTGCGCAGATGAATCCGGCATCAGGCACCCATTTGGAAAATCAGATGCAACAGGGCCTTACCATGCAGTATGAACAAAAGAAACAGACAGAGTACCGCATGACCATCCAGCGCTGGCTGAAAGATAAAGATGTAAATGGTGATGTGAATGATACCAATTATATTTTCCTTCGTTTTGTTGTAGATCACCTGCCGAAGGGATTGGTAGGATTGCTGATTGCAGTTATATTTTTATCGGCCTGGGGATCCATTGCGGCCGCCCTGAATTCGCTTTCATCAGCGACAATAAACGATATACACAAACGATCGGTTAAAGTCCCGATGAGTCAGGAGATCGAATATCATTATTCCCAGTTGTACACGCTGCTTTGGGGAATTTTTTGTGTGGTCGTCGCACAGCTTGCATACAATATCGGTAACAGTCTGATCGAAGCCGTGAATGTACTGGGCTCTTTATTCTATGGTGTGATCCTTGGCATTTTCCTGGTCGCCTTTTATTTTAAAAGGGTAGGGGCAACACCTGTATTTATAAGCGCTATTGTGGTAGAGCTTTTCGTAGTCAGTATTCATATTATGAATCAGAAAGAAATCGTTCATATCAGTTTTCTCTGGCTCAATGCGATTGGCGCTCTGGGGGTTATTTTAATGAGCCAGGTCTTACAGAGCTTAAAGAGTAAAGCGTAAAGCAAATATTTTGTTATTAAGCAATAAGCTTTTTAATACAAAATTGGGAATGTAAAATGTTTGCTTTGAGCTTTGCGCTTATGAAAGTGTTTCAGACTTCACATGATTGTAACCCTTTTTACTTACTTCAATTAATCGCAGTACTTTTTCGCGAATATCATCACGCAGCCCTGAAATTTCGTGTTCAAAAACATTATGCAATTCCTCCAGTTCGTCATTGGTCGTTCCACGGATGCGTCTGATCTTATCTTTTATATTGTCGACAGAATCAGATAATTTCTTTCTGGTTTCGGTTCCTTTGGCGGGAGCAATTAAAACTCCGATAACAATACCTGATAATGTACAGGTTAACAATCTTTGTAAACTCATATATTTTGACTTTTAGATGATAGTGATATACTACATGATTTTCAACAACCTTGCCAAATTACAACAAAGGTGTCTGTTCAGAGGTTTCATAATAAGTATCTTCGCGCTTTTCTAAATATTTAAGACTACAATCTGAGCTATGAGCAATTATCTCATTACCGGTGGCGCCGGTTTTCTTGGTATTAATTTGTCCCGCTATTTACTGGAACGCGGTCATCAGATCGTATCATTGGATATTGCAGACTTTGACTATCCTGAAAGGGAAAGAATTACCGAAATAAAGGGTGATATCCGTCATCCTGCAACGGTAGACAGGGCGATGCAGGGTATTGATTTCGTTATACATTGCGCTGCCGCTTTGCCCTTATATTCAAAAGCCGATATCTATTCAACCGATCTGGACGGCACGCGGAATGTGCTGCAGTCAGCTTTTGATCATCATGTTCAGCGGGTCGTTCATATTTCATCAACGGCCGTATACGGCGTGCCTGATCACCATCCGCTCGTAGAAGAAGATAAACTATACGGCGTAGGCGACTATGGTATCTGCAAAGTGGAAGCAGAAGCAATTTGCATGGAATTCCGCAAAAAGGGCCTGTGCGTGCCGATTTTTCGCCCCAAATCATTTATCGGTCCGGAGCGTCTCGGGATATTCGGGATGTTATACGATTGGGCACGGTCAGGTAAAGGCTTTCCAGTTTTAGGCAGTGGCAACAATAAATACCAGCTCATGGATGTGGAAGATTTTTGTAATGCGATTTATATTTCCACGACCATTGATGCGGTTTCTGCCAACGATACTTTTAATGTGGGTGCTAAAATTTATACAACCATGAGAGAAGATTACCAGGCAGTTTTGGATCGAGCGGGATTTGGGAAGAAAATAACCGGCATTCCGGCAGGGCTTGCTATCTGGACATTACGCATTCTAAACAAGTTAAAAATATCTCCGATTTATCCATGGGTTTACGAAACGGCTGCTACGGATTCATTCGTGTCCATAGAAAAAGCAGAAAGAATTCTGGGCTGGGAGCCCAAATATTCAAACAAAGACGCGCTATTGCGAAACTATGAATGGTACATAAATAATATGGATCATTTTAAACAAAATGCTACCGGGGTATCTCACCGGGTTCCGTGGAAGCAGGGGGCGTTGAATATTGTTAAACTGTTTTATTAATGATTGACGGTTGGCGGTTGATGTTGACGGTTATCCAGTTTGGCGTGTGCAATTTAATCAGCATGTTAGTCTTTACGATTTGCGCTTTGCTCTTTACGCTTGAAAAGCCGGATGATATTTCTGCAGGGTCTCTCTCAGGAAAGCACGGTCTAAATGAGTGTAAATTTCAGTGGTTGTAATACTTTCATGCCCCAGCATTTCCTGGACAGCCCGCAGGTCTGCTCCACCTTCCACAAGATGCGTCGCGAAGGAATGACGAAAAGTATGTGGCGACACAGTTTTGCTGATACCGGCTTCCCGGACAAGATCTTTCAGTAGAATGAAAATCATTTGCCGGGTTAAACCAGCACCCCTGCGATTCAGGAATAATACGTCTTCGTTACCTTTTTTGATTGCCATGTGCACGCGTACCTGACCGCGATATATTCCAATAAATTTAAGTGCGGCATTCCCAATGGGCACCAGTCTTTCTTTGTCGCCCTTGCCGATTACTTTAACAAAGCCAAGATCAGGGTAAAGTGAAGATATTCGCAGGTTCACCAGCTCTGACACCCGTAACCCACAGCTATACATGGTTTCCAATATGGCGCGATTTCTTTCCCCTTCCGGTTTGCTCAGATCAATGGCCTGGATGATTCGATTGATCTCATCGACGCTGAGAAAATCAGGAAGTGTTCTTCGGAGCCTGGGTGTTTCCAATAATTCAGTAGGATCCTGCTTTACCAGATTTTCTTGTAAACAGTATTTAAAAAAAGAACGAATGCCTGAAATGATCCTTGATTGAGAACTGGCGGTCATCCCCAAACCGCCGACCCACTTTAAAAATGACTGCAGATCTTTTAATTTAATATTTTCAATGGCAGTGGCTTTCTCTTCCAGGGATAAAAACTGTGTCAATTTTTCTATATCTCTCAGGTAAGCCTCTACTGAATGATCTGAAAGTGATTTTTCCAGCTGAAGCCAGGCTTTAAATCCTTTTTTTTCAGCAGCCCACATAATTTCTATTTTAACTTCCACTTGCCGTCGGCAATCCCTTCCTGCATGATTTCTACGAGGCGATAAGTGGCCGGACAAAATTCCACATTCTGTTTAAATACATGGCCATAGTCTTTGATGCTTTTCGTGCCATGGTATGGAAATCCGGCACAATCCCCTGGACGAACTTCATAGATATTACACATGTTGGTATGCAGATCGAGAAACTGGCAGGGTTGTTTTTTATTCAACCAGTCGCCCGTCCGGTCTTTATATAACCATTTCTCTTTAAATGCAGTACCCGTCATACCCAGGAATTTTGAAATACGGCGAATGTCTTGCTTTGAATAAGTGGGAGACATAGTCTTGCAACAATTGGCACAGTCAAGACAGTCTGTTTTGGCCCATGCCAGTTCATTGGCTTCCAGTTTGATCAGTCGAACCTGTCCGACTGGTTTTTTTTCCATTCGGGTAAGAAAATTTCTGAATTTTTTCTTGTTTCTGGATACCAGATTTCTAAAGGTCCGGAAATTAACGGTGGAGTGGGCCATGGAATTGATTGATTTCTGCAATAAGGTTTGCGTAAATATATTAATCCTGAAAATGAATACCTATTTTTTTCATAAGCGCAGTTGCATTCAGACTTTCGCTGATTCCCGGTTTTATTTTATAATCAAAATAAAGTTCCTCTTCCTGTATTTTCCCCTCGAAATGATAATTGGAGACGGAAGGGTTTTTCGATTCAGAGTGGGCCAGCTCTGTATCATGAGTGGCCATCACAGACACAGCTCCATTTTGTAACAGCTGCCTGACGAGTGCTTTCGAACCCCTGTGACGATCAGTCGAATTGGTTCCCCGCAAAACTTCATCTAATAAAATGAAGACTTTCTCATTCTTATTAACTGACTCAATGATGTATTGTATCTTTTTTAGCTCTGCATAAAAAGTAGACGTATTTTCAGCCAGGTTGTCAGCTACCCGCATACTGCTGATAAGTTTTACTTCACTCAGACTCAAATGCCTTGCACAAACAGGACCACCCATGAGTGCCAATACGGTATTAACTCCCAGCGATCTGAGAAACGTAGACTTACCGGCCATATTCGAACCGGTAATAAGTGCAATTTTACCGATGCCTTCCAGGGAAAAATCACTTGATATACGGGTCGTCGCAGATAACAAAGGATGCCCGATTTGATCAGCCGTAAAATGAAAATATTTGTCGTCCACTGCCGGGAAACACCATTCAGGTTCATTATGAATCAATGAGGCCAAACTCACAGCCACTTCCACTTCTGCAATAACACCAAACCAGTCATTAAATTGATTCTTATTTTTCCTAATCCATTCATTCAATGAAATAACAAGCCGAAGGTCCCACACAAAAAAAATCTGGAGAATCAGATTGACAAGCAGGTTTGACCGCCAGTCAATTTTTTTTAAGATGACGACGAATTCACCAATAGCTGCCGATGTGGATGTATAGTCCGCCGGTTTTAACCTTTGCTGCAGCGACCGTAAAAATGCGGATGAAAATTTCTCCGCTTCTATCAGAATAAATTGTTTGCGTATGCCTGCCATTTCGGGTTCGACTTCCGTAAGCATTCCCAGTGCTGGTCCGGTTTTCCTGCTGATCAGAATCGATATAATATAAAATACGGACAAAAAGATTAAAAAAAACTGATCGGATAATTTACCGGCGACATATAAAAAGGTAACAGACAAAGGAATGATTGGATATATGTTTTGAAACCATTTCCAGAATGGATGAAGAAATCCAACGGCCGGAGCATCAAAACATAGTTTGAGTTTTTCTTCCGTCTGATATGTTAGCGGGTCTGCCATGGCGGATGCCTGCAGTTTTTGACAATAATCCTGCTTTACGGAAAGTTCTTTGGCAGCTTTTTGTCTCTCGGATATCGTTGAAACAGGTAGTGATTCTTTCAGGTAACCGGACAATAATTTTTTGGATTGTTCAGCATGGCACCTGCTTACATATTGATATAGTGACGAGGGGCCAAACAAATCCAGATCTGATGCGTATGCATGAGAAGGGTCTGCAAAGATTTGCCCATCGTCATAGGTATGAAGATTTTGCTGCATAGCATCCAGTTCATGCTTGTTTATCCGGATAAGCCGTTTGCTTTGTTTAATGGCTGTTGATTTATCAGCGTCATTAAAAACGAGAATAATAAAAAGGATGGAAAACAACACAATACCCAAAAAAACAATCCCGGCGGCCGGCCAGAAATGCCAAATAAAGACTGAGGCGCCGATGACGGTTATCAGGCGTATGAAAGCCAGAGATTTTTTCGTTCGTTCGAGTTTCCTGATGGTGGCTTCATGGATTTCTATGTTATGTTGATAATCTTTTAAGATATCAATATATGTGTTGGATACCTGAATCATTACCACCAATATACATCTTCTATAAAAAACAAATCCGGTTTGCCTTCGTGAGTTAACAGAATTGAAACAATATCATATTGTATATGGGTCCACTCCGGATACTTCTCCTGAAAAGCCTCGCCCGCCGTTAGCAGATGCCTGCCTTTTCTCCGGTTTACCCAATCTTCCGGCTTTCCAAACAAATCGTCATGCCGCGACTTGACTTCTATGAAATGGAGTATTCGATCTTTGCTGGCAATAATGTCTACTTCATAACGACGGAATCTCCAATTACGACTTATAATTTGAAAACCGTGCAGCTCAAGCCATTCAACAGCCATTTGTTCGCCGGCTTTCCCAAATTCATTATGTGCGGCCATTTTTGCTTTACTTTGAGCCACTAATGAAAAAAATGGAACTGAGTAAAGATCGCGTAGTGCCGATAACAGGAAAGGTGCAACACTATGCCTGGGGCGGGTATTATTACTTGCCGAAATTGTTGAATATGCCCGTGAAGAAAGGGGAAACCTATGCCGAATTCTGGTTAGGTACCCATGACCGGGGAAGCGCAGAATTTAAAAACGGTTCAGAAAGACCGGTGTCTTTGAAAGAATATATCGAGACATTTCCGGAAGAGACACTGGGAGCAGAGGCAGCAAAGAAATTTGGAAGGTTGCCCTTTCTGCTCAAAGTGCTGGATGTAAAGGATATGTTGTCCATCCAGGTGCATCCTTCAAAAGAAAATGCTCAGATAGCGTTCGATACAGAAAATGATCAGGGTATTGACCTGTCTGCGCCGGAAAGAAATTTTAAGGATAATAATCATAAGCCGGAACTTATGCTTGCTCTGAGCGAATTCTGGCTGTTGCATGGATTTAAAAATCCAAAGTCCTTACAAACTATCCTTCGCGAAGTTCCTGAACTGCATTTCCTGGTTCCGGTTTTCGGAGGCGACAATTATAAAAAACTGTATCAGCACGTGATGGAATTACCACAGGTGCAGGTAGACAGGCATTTAAAAACACTTATAGAACGGAATCTCATCCATTATAACGCGGGAAAACTAAACAAGTCGAAAGAAGATTTCTGGGCCGCAAGAGCCGCGATTACATATTCTCATGAAGGGCATATCGACCGGGGCATATTTTCTGTCTATCTTTTTAATCTGGTGCATTTACAGCCGGGACAGGCAGTATACCAGGATGCAGGCCTGCCCCATGCATATCTGGAGGGACAGAATGTTGAAATTATGTCGAATTCGGACAATGTTTTACGGGGAGGTCTGACGGCCAAACACGTGGATGTGAAAGAATTAATGAAGCATGTGAAATTTGAGCCGACCACACCCCATATTATTACGGGGAAAATGATTGAACCCGAAAAATTGGTTTACCAGACACCGGCGCCGGATTTTGAACTGAGTCGTATGGATATCGAAAAGGGGAAATCGGCCAGACTGGTTTCGCATTCCATTGAAATATTTCTGCTTTTTTCCGGATCTGCCGAAATTGCAGGAATCGATGGAACGGTTTTCAAAAGAAACAAGGGCGAGGCATGGGTAACTTTTGACGCAGCAAATAGTGAAATAAAGGCTTTGGAAGACAGCGTTATTTATCAGGCATCAATCCCCGGAATGAAATAGGCGTTTTTAGGTTTTTTAAATTCATTAATTTTACAATTCTAAAACATCATATGAACACCTCTAAAAATATTGTCTGGTCATTTATATTATTGGTTATTGTAGCTGCATTATATCGAATCATTCCGGGCAGGCCATTTGGATTTGCGCCACAATGGGCTATGGCAATTTATGCCGGGGCTGTTATCAGGGATAAAAAATGGGCTTTTATCATGCCGGTTCTTTCCATGTTTGTTTCAGACTTATTTTATCAGGTATTATTTAAGGGAGGCGTTTCGGATATGCCCGGTTTTTATGAAGGTCAATGGCAGAACTACCTGCTTTTTACGCTGCTGGTGTTTGTTGGCCTGGCTATAAAAAAATTAAATGTATTTCAAATTGCAGCTGCGTCTGTTACCGCACCCACACTATATTTTTTGGTTTCTAATTTTCTGGTTTGGGCCAGTAACGGAGCAACCAGGGGTCTAAACAGGCCAAAGGATTTTAATGGTCTCATGCTCTGTTACGCGGATGGAATTCCATTTTACAAAATGAGCATTCTGGCCACCCTGGTATTCTCTGCCATTTTATTCGGTAGTTTTATATTTGCCCGCAACTACCAGTCAACAGCCAGGCAGATTAATTCTTAGGCTTTATGCTTAAACGCCTGGCCTGCCTGCAGCAGGTAACAAAGAAACAAAGGTGAACAGTCAACTGTAAACCGTCACTTTTCCAAATTCAGTAATCGTCATTAAAACGAAATATCTCCCCATAGCGTTTTTGTTATGCCTGGGTCCGGTTATGCTTACGGCCCAGACCAGGACAGATAGTCTTATGCTGGAAGTAAACCAGGCAATATCTTCTTCATCGTCATATGATCAGATAAAAAATAAAAGGATAGACAGTATAAAATTTGTCCTGCATCATTCAGGCGATATTTCGCATCGGGATTTTTTCAACCTGTACTCGCTGCTCTACAATGAATATCAGATTTATAACTATGATTCGGCATTTGGTTATGCACAAAAAATGGTGTCCGAAAGTCAGGTCATGCACGAAGATTCACTGATAGGATATGCAAAAATACAAGAGGCATTTGTATTGCTTTCGGCCGGATTATTCAAAGAAACTTTTGATGTTTTACAGAATGTAAATATGAATCAGCTGTCAAAAACAGAAAAAGCTGAATTTTTTACAATGATGGCACGATACTATTATGATGTGGCAGATTATGACAACGACCACTTTTATGCGCCCCGCTATAATGATTCAGGAAATCGCTATATCGACTCGTCGCTGATCCTGTTAGAGCCTGAATCTTTTGAATATATTTATTACAACGGCTTGAAAAATATACGGTCCGGCAATTATGAGACTGCACTTTCGGGTTTGAAGAAACTGATAGAATCCTATCCCATGTCCGGGCACGAAGTAGCCGTGACCACTTCCACACTCAGCGATATTTATATTCAGAAAGGACAGACTGATACCGCTATTGACCTGCTGTTATTGGCAGCCATTGAAGATATCCGGAATTCAACGAAAGAAACCCGGGCCATTTTTAACCTGGCTACACTGCTATTCAGGAAGGGTGATGCCAAAAACGCATCAACATTCATAGAAAAAGCCGTAAACGATGCCGTTTTTTATGGAGCCAGACAAAGAAAAGTACAACTGACATCCATTCTTCCATTAATTGAAGCAGAACGGATGAATATTCTGCAAAACAAAAACAAAAGAGTAGTGAATTACGCCATCGCAGTGACGTTGTCTTCATTACTGCTCATCAGTTTGCTTCTTATCATATTCAGGCAGATAAAAAAACTTCAGCTTGCAAAAGCTGATGTAATGGCCGCAAACAGACTGCAGCAACAGGTGAATACGAAGCTGCAGGAGGCCAATAAGATTAAGGAAGAATATATAGGATATTTCTTTAGCGGGAACTCAGAATTTTATACGCGCATTGAAAAATTCATCCAGTCTGTAGAGGTAAAAATTGCCGATCGCAAACTGGATGACATTCGGTTTCTGGTAAACAATCTGAACCTGAAAAAGGGAAGAGAAGAAGTGCTCCATGATTTTGACCGTATATTCCTTAAACTTTTCCCCCATTTTATCGCCGATTTCAATTCCCTTATCAACGAGGACGGGCAGGTCAGATTAAAGGAAGGAGAATTGCTTAATACGGATCTGCGTATTTTTGCCCTCATCCGGATGGGAATACATGATACCCAGAAAATTGCAGGAATACTTGGATACTCGGTGAATACGATCAATACATATAAAAGCAAGATCAAAAATAAATCCAGGATACCAAACGAGATTTTTGAAGAAAAGATCATGCAGGTAAGGTCGATTTAGGCCCGCATTTTAAATCAAAAAGACTGTCTCACTATTACATTTCGATTTTTCGTGTATGACATTTTATTATATATGGATTAACTACATATGTTATAACATGTTGATAATCAAACTCAATCTACGCGGTTTCTGAAACGATTGGATTCTTTTCGTTATACTTTCCTTTTATAAGTTGGAATGCAACACGCAACTTTTTTCCTTTATATGATTATTCGATTTGACGATTCGGAACTTTTCATCGCAAGCGGGTGAAATAGTCCGTTTTTTAAAATACATCTGCGATACAAGAATTCGAAAAACCCAGATTAATCGGGCTTTTTACTTTTGGTTATGACGCACGCCCTGTGGCTTTTGCCACGGGGTGCTTTTTTAAATTTAAAGCTAAAGTCCTTCAGATGACCCTGGTTTAAAAACGGTC
Organism: uncultured Bacteroidota bacterium; assembly: GCA_963759335.1. Taxonomy (GTDB): domain Bacteria; phylum Bacteroidota; class Bacteroidia; order Chitinophagales; family Chitinophagaceae; genus Puia. The sequence goes on along the minus strand of CAVWYU010000005.1, from coordinate 602,348 downwards.
AAAAATCATCCCTCATACCCAAAGTCCTCCATAAGATCATTTCCATCAGCTGATGAGGTAGCAAGTTCATCGCAGCGGTTATTGTGAGGATTGGACGCATGTCCTTTTACCCAATGAAATCGAATTTGATGTTTGTCAGCAAGCGCCGAATATCTGAGCCATAAGTCTTTATTTTTTTTCCCTCCTTTAAAGTCAGTTGCCAGCCAGTTTTTCAACCAGCCCTTTTCTATGGCATTGACCACATATTGGCTATCAGAATAAATTTTAACCGACAGGCCTTCTTTTTTGAGCGCTTCGAGTCCCGCGATTACAGCCGTCAGTTCCATACGGTTGTTGGTCGTGTGCTTGAATCCGCCGGACAATTCTTTGGACTTGCCCTTCCACATCAGAATGGTTCCGAAGCCGCCCCGACCCGGATTTCCGCGTGCTGCGCCATCTGTATACATGATCACATGTTCCTGCAAAATAAATGAGTGTTTTATATTTAAAATAAAGCGGTAAGAGTCATCGCGGACGTTGCGATCAAACCTGGAACACCCCGGTCCTGAATGCTGAAATATCAGGGTTCTGATTAGCCGCCCGGATACCTTCGGAAATAAACCTCCTGGTCTCGAGCGGATCGATGATTCCGTCTACCCATAGTCTGGCGGCGGCATAATAGGGGCTGGTTTGTTTCTCATAGCGGCCACGGATTTCATCCAGTAATTTTTTTTCTTCAGCCGGATCAATGACCTGGCCCTTTGATTTCAGGGAAGCCACCTGAATCTGTAATAAGGTTTTTGCAGCCTGGTCACCACCCATCACCGCAATTTTTGCGGTCGGCCATGCCAGAATAAGCCTTGGATCGTATGCTTTGCCGCACATGGCATAGTTACCGGCTCCATAAGAATTGCCGGCAATAATGGTGAATTTTGGAACAACGGAATTCGCCACAGCATTCACCATTTTAGCCCCGTCTTTTATAATCCCGGCATTGTTCACTTCTTGTACCCACCATAAATCCGGTAACATCCTGCAGAAAAAGAAGCGGGATTTTTTTCTGGTTGCAATTCATGATAAACCGGGCAGATTTATCGGCACTGTCATTATAAATGACGCCACCCAATTGCACTTCTCCTTTTTTTGTCTTTACAATGGTGCGCTGATTTGCCACGATACCGACTGCCCATCCTTCTATCCGCGCATAACCGCAGATAATTGTTTTGCCATAATCTTCCTTGAATTGTTGTATCCCCGGCGCATCCACAATCCGGTTAATGATTTCCAACATGTCATAAGGTTTTGTCGGATCGGACGGGAAAAGACCATAAATTTCACTCGGATTTTTTTCAGGATCTTTTGGGTCGATTCGATCATAACCGGCAGGCACCGTATGGCCCAGCGTCGACATGATTTTTTTTACCTGGTCAAGGCATTCTTCTTCCGTTTTGAATTTGTAATCGGCAATACCTGAAATAGAAGTATGCGTTACTGCTCCCCCCAGTGTCTCTGAATCTGTGGTTTCTCCAATCGCTGCTTTTACGAGATAGGGGCCCGCGAGATAAATGGAACCGTTACCCTCCACCATCAGCGTTTCGTCACTCATGATGGGCAAATAAGCGCCTCCCGCTACGCAGGGACCCATGACGACAGATAATTGAGAAATACCCATGGCGCTGATACGGGCATTGTTTCTGAAGATCCTTCCAAAATGTTCCTTATCCGGAAAAATTTCATCCTGCAAAGGAAGAAAAACGCCGGCACTGTCTACGATATAGATCAATGGAAGATGATTCTCCATGGCAATTTCCTGCAGGCGAAGATTTTTTTTACCTGTGATGGGAAACCAGGCACCCGCTTTCACAGTCTGATCATTTGCCAGGATTATACATTGTCTTCCGCTCACATAACCAATGCCTGCTACCGTGCCGCCTGCCGGGCAACCACCATATTCTTCATACATTTCATATCCGGCAAATGCACCGATTTCATAAAATGTACTGTTTTCATCAACCAGGTAGGCAATGCGTTCCCTGGCCGTAAGTTTATTTTTTTCGTGTTGTTTATCAATTGATTTCGTCCCACCACCTATTGCAATTTTCTGAAAGCGGTTTCTAAGCTGGGCCAGCGCCTGCTTCATATTATCTTCATTCTTGTTAAAATCAAGATCCATGATAATTGTATAAGATGCAATATAGTATGGATGCTCTAATAATATGTATTTTTAAGGGTATGCATTGGAAACGTTACCGGTCATGGCTGATTCCACTATTGATTGTATCAGTCATCAAAATATTTTCATTTTTTCCTGAAGCGGTTGAAAAATATTATTCAACCGGAATTTATCCTGTCATTTCAATTTTTCCAAGACTTGTATTTGGCTGGATTCCTTTTAGCGTGGGTGACGTATTATATGCGGCAGTTTTTTTATACCTGATCATTTCCCTCGTTCGATTTTTTACGAGGGCTTTCAAAAGAACTTTGCACCGGCAATACCTGATTCTTTGTCTCAAACGGTGCCTCTCCATATTGTTATGGGTATATATTGCCTTCAATATATTTTGGGGGCTGAATTATGATCGCCTGCCGATTGCCAAACAACAGCACCTGGATACAAAGCCATATTCTAAAGAGGATCTTCAGGCACTGATCGGTTTATTGGTTTCAAGAATGAACGGAATTGATTCTGCCTCGCGGGCAGCAAGAAATAACCTGAACACCAACGACAGCCTGTTTAAATATTCCGTTTCAGCCTACCGAAGTGCCTCCAGGCAATACCCGGAATTATTATATACACATCCGTCGGTTAAATCTTCTTTTTACGGATATATCGCAAACTATATGGGTTTCAGCGGGTATTATAACCCGTTCACATGTGAAGCGCAGGTGAACACAACGATTCCCCGTTTTGTACAACCATTTACGACCTGTCATGAAATAGGGCACCAGCTGGGTTATGCAAAGGAAGAAGAAGCAAATTTCTCCGGATTCCTGTCTACCAAATCTTCCAGCGACCCGGCATTCCGGTATTCCATATACGTGGATCTTTATTTATATTCTGCGGGCGCATTGTATGCACTGGATTCAACTGCGTTTATACCCTACCGGGAGTCGTTAAAACCTGAGGTTCGTCAGGATCTGCGCGATCTGAAAGCTTTTTATAAAAGTTATCAGAATCCATTGGAGCCTATCATACACAAGATTTATGGTAAATACCTGAAGGCAAACCGTCAGCCACAGGGTATCTACGCGTATGATGAAGTGGTCGGACTGGCCATTGCGTATTACAAAAAACACGGAGCAGAAGCATTTTAAAATTTATTCTTCCACATCATACTTTCTACCGGTTTATTGGTCTGACCGGCATATTTCGCGTCTTTTTTCTGTCCATATTTCACTTCTATCTCCCCATCGACCGGGAAATAAATCAACTGACCAATCGGCATCCCTTTATAAATACGAACAGGTTGCTTAACTGAAATTTCAAGGGTCCAGTTTCCACAGAATCCTACATCTCCCTTGCCCGCTGTGGCATGAATATCAATACCCAGTCGGCCGGTGGATGACTTACCTTCCAGGAATGGAACCTGCTCATGTGTTTCGGTATATTCAGCCGTAACACCGAGATAAAATATATGAGGATAGAGAACGAATCCTTCTGCCGGAATTTCGAAATACTCAATTTCATTATGCTTTTTGGCATCCAGAATATGCTCCCGATAGGTAGCCAGTACCGGACCCAGATGAACGTCGTAGGAATTACTGCCCAGAAAAGCGCGGTCATAGGGTACAATTTTGATAGTTCCCTTTTCCATCTCTTCCATGATACGCTTATCAGATAAAATCATTCTTATGGAGGTTTATTTGTTTATTTGTTTACCACAGCAGATAAACCGCAGCGAATTTCGCATTAAGCTTTTTTGTGATGCCCTTATTTTATCAACATAATATCAACGAAAATACCAGACTGGGCATCTGGCATATTACAGAAGATGAAGTCTTTTTCCTGCGGAAAGTACCGCTCAAGCGTGACGTGAGCCATGCTCAGAAAAGATTGCAGCACCTGGCCGGCCGTTACCTTCTGACTGAATTATTCCCCGATTTTCCGCTGGAAGAAATCCTGATTGCAGATACCAGAAAACCCTATCTGGAAGATGAAAAGTATCATTTTTCCATCTCCCATTTTGGCCACTATGCTGCTGCTATCGTAAGCAGCTCGAACCGGGTCGGCGTTGATGTGGAAAAAGCCAGTCCGACGATCGAAAAAATCAGGAACAAATTTTTGTCGGAACAGGAATCTGCCATTGCCTTTGAAGGTATTGAGAAGTCAGGCCATCGATTGCGTCAGCTTACATTACTGTGGAGCGCCAAGGAAACTATTTTTAAATGGTACAGTCTGGGTAATGTGAATTTCAAACAACATATTTGGTGGGTAAGACCGTATTTCATCCGGTCCGATGGATTTGGAAAATTATCATTTGAATTCAGGAAACAGGAAGCCATCCCGCTTACCATTTATTATAAATTATTTGACGATCTGGTCCTGACTTTCGTTTTTACTTAACACGACGGTCAACGGTCATCGATTATTCGATACCCAGAATCTCATCCATATCGTCAATCAGATTCATATTAAAATCCTCGTGACCGGAAATGCCTTCCATGGAACCTTTGATATGCGCTGCATTCAGTAATACTTTTTCCAATTGTTTTTCCCGCGTTTTCCAAAGCCGTTCCATCATATCCCTTTCACGCTGTATAGACATTTTCATTGAAGAGAAACCTTCGCGGATCGCCTTCCATTGTTCACTGAATTCACTACTCGTCAGATAGTCGTACAGCAACTGCATTTTATCTCCCTTGTTTTGCTGATTTTTTGAAGCCTGGAAAATCCTGACGACGCCATCGCGTAAAACTTCCGTCAAAGCCTTCACTTCTGAAAAGTTGCAAATCCATATACCGTTTTTTTCCCCGAAACAACTCATATCCCTGGGCATAATGCGTGTGACCAGTATGGCAACCTGGGCATTTTGCTGACGCATATCTGTTTTAAGTTTATCAACCCAGTCCAATTCAAAATTCTTTGTGCGTTTACTTTCGTAAATGATTTTACCGCACTCCTGGCCTGTGGAATTTCGGATCGTGAGCGTGCAGTCCGCGCCACGTATTCCTTTCCCAACGGGTTCAACCAGGTCAAAGGGGAATGCGTCCTGAAGTAATTTTTCCAGGGCGAGCTCCTGTACTTCGCCTTGTAATTGCATGGAACCCTGATCGGCCTTACGTTTCATTTCCTCTATCAGCCTTTTCTGATCTTCCAGCTGTTTTTCTTTTTCCTTTAGCTGTAGTTGAAAATCTGTTTCTCTGGATTGATTTTTTTGTTCTTCTGTACGCCGGATTTCGTCCGCAATTTTCAACCTTTCTTCCTGCATTTTTCTCTGGGTCGAAATTTCCAGTTCTTCTTCCCTTGTTTTTAAGGTTTGCTCTTTCTGCAAAAATTCGAGTTCTTTCTGTCTGGCGGCTCTTAGTTTTTCCTGTTGTTCCTCATTGGATTGTTGAAGAATTGTGAGGCGGTTTTCAAAATCATTATGGATGGTTTTGCGGATATCCTCTTCCAGTTTTTGCTGTAAAAGTTTTTTTTCCTCATTTAATTTTTGTTGGAAAACAGCTTCCTGATCCTGCAGTTTTTTTGATAATTCGACATCCTTTTTCTGAAACTCCTCTTCTTTTTTCCGGGTGAAACTGATCATCTGCTCCCGCAGATCTTTTTTATATTGTTCGGAGACTGCTTCTTCCATCGCAAACTCGTGACGGCAATTCGGACATTTGATGGTCGTAGACATGCACTTTTTTTGGTAAAGTTAATTCTTTAAGATTAAGGCTTAAGACGCAAGGCTTACTGCTTTTTCATGAGCGTTCCGGCTCTAACGATCAATATCCAACGAACAACCATCAACGAAACAAGTCCGGATTTATTAACTTTAAACAACAATCATTTACATGAAATATATTCCTTTCATTTTTCTGTTTTTTACATTGGCAAGAGTATCTGCCCAGCAAACGCAGAAACCACCGTTGCATGGAAAACACTGGATGGCAATTACAGGCAAACCGTTAGGTGCCGAATCGGGAGCGCAGATTTTTCAGCAGGGTGGTAATGCCGTAGATGCGGCGTGTGCGATGCTTGCTTCCATGTGCACACAGTGGGCAGTGCTGAGTTGGGGTGGTGAAACACAGGCAATCATTTATAACCCCAAAACAAAGAAAGTGATTTCCATTGACGCCCTGGGGTTCGCACCCGGTAAAGCAACCGCTGCCTATTATAAATCAAAGGGATATTATTTTCCACCTGAATATGGTCCACTGGCAGCCGTGACTCCGGGCACACCCGGAGGTCTTTGTTATATGCTGGCTGAATATGGGACAATGAGTTTAAAACAGGTGTTGGCACCCGCTATGCAATTGGCAGCAGGGTATCCGATAGACGCACAGGTTTCCAATAATATACAGAAAGGAGTGTCAAGCATAAAACAATGGCCGTACAGTAGCAAAGTTTTTCTCACTCATCCCGGTGAAAAACGGGAAGCACCTGAGCCGGGTGAAATTTTTGTTCAAAACGATTTGCTCGTCACACTTACAAAAATGGTTGAGGCCGAAGACCAGGCGCTTAAACAAAATAAATCGCGCAAAGAAGCGATTTATGCTGCGTATGACCGGTTTTACAAAGGTGATATCGCCCGGGAGTTTGTGAGAGGTTGCCAGGAACAGGGCGGTCTGATCAGTATGGAAGACCTCGCCCGGTGGAAACCGTTGGAAGAAGAACCCCTGCACGTGAACTATAAAGGAATAGAAGTATATAAACTGCAACAATGGTCGCAGGGTCCGGCTTTACTTCAAAGCCTGAATATCCTGGAGAATATCGACCTGCGTGCCATGGGATACAATAGCACAAAATATATTCATACCCTTTATCAGACAATGAATCTCGCATTTGCTGACAGGGATTTTTATTATGGCGATCCGTATTTCCAGCCCAGTGAACCGGTACTGGGACTGCTTAGTAAAGACTACGCGAAATTAAGAGCTGCAAGTATTCAATACGATCACAATGACAGCACCTGCGCACCGGGTGATCCATATCCGTTTGAAGGAAAAGTGAATCCCCATACCGCATTATTGAAAACAAGATTTGGTAATAACTGGCCGGCGAATAACAAGAGTGCAGTAAGTTTTAATGGTCCTGAAATAAATTCAACTGGAGAAATTCTTAGTGGTTCAGAAAATGCGTTAGGCGTTACGCGTTCCGCGTTAAGCTCAGAAAGCGAGGCTCAATATGAAGACAGGCTTTGGCGTGGAACCACGTCGATCGAGGCTTGTGATTCGGCGGGCTGGGTCGTTTCTGTTACACCCAGCGGAGGCTGGCTTCCCGCCTGCATCGCAGGTAATACAGGAATTGGAATGAGTCAGCGTATGCAGAGTTTTGTACTGGACTCTGCACTGAATCCATTTAATGTGTTAGAACCGTTCAAGAAACCAAGGGTTACTCTTACGCCTACACTGGCAATGAAAAATGGAAAACCATTTCTTTCATTTGCAGTGCAGGGGGGTGATACCCAGGACCAGAATCTGTTGCAGTTTTTTTTAAACGTGGTTGAATTTAACATGACCGTTCAGCAGGCAGTGGAAGCAGCGAATATTAATACAGACCAGCTCTGGCTTTCGCTGGGTGGTGACAAACGAATCGACAGACAGCCGAGACCGGGGTATATTTTATTGAATAACAAAATCGATTCCGCCGTCAGAAAAGATTTAAAATCCATGGGGTATACCATGCGATTTGCAGACCGAACCAGCGGACCGGTTAACGCGATATATTATGACTGGAGTCACGGAAGTTTCTGGGGTGGCAGCAGTAACTACGGAGAGGATTATGGGATCGGGTGGTAGTCTTTAAGCAGCTAGTTCTTCAATCTGAAATTGAAAATCAGCGTTCCGCTGGATTCGTCGGATCCATTGTTGAATTTGACCTGACGTGCTTTGCGGATGGCAATGGCCTTCAGACTGGCATCAGATGTAGTTGATCCTTTAGCCTGATATTCGGCGCTGGTTACATTGCCGGAAGCGTCTACGACAATATCAACTGCTATTTTTGCATTTTCATTAAATTCATCTGTAAATGAAGGGGTGCTGCTGATTCTTCTGCCCTGAAGTCCGTGCGCAATCGCGATACCATTTCCGTGACCGCCACCGGTGTAATTCGTTGAATTCGGATCTCCCCCGGGTTTACCCTGGTCACCCTTTCCACCGGCAATACCCTGATTTCCGCCCGGCTTAAAATGATCTGCGTCATTGCCCCCCGTGCCGTCGCCGTTCACACCGTGAAATACCGCTTTGGGTTTGGGCGGAGCGGGTGTTGGGTTTACAGCCGGCTGGATCGTCTTGCGCGGTGTTTTTACCGTCAGATCTTTTTCAGGAATTTTCTTCGCCTCAGGTTTGGTAACGGGTGGCTGTTTGACGGCCGGCGCAGGATCCGGATCCTTGTCATCCGTTTCAACATCCTTGAGGGCTTCTTTTGTCGGGGAAACCGTTTTTGGCGGAGTATATTTTTCCTGGTCCTGTTTGGATGGATCGTTTGGTAGAAAAGGCTGATCAGTACCCAAACCCTGATCACTGTTTCCGAGATTTACTTCCAATCCTTCCTCAACAGGCGTCGGAGGATTGAAGGGAAGAGTCCAGGAAATCAATAAGAGCATGGTTAATAACACACCACAAATCAGCAGTGTATACAAACCGGCTTGCCGGTTTTTGCGCGCGTTAAATTCATATTCTTTGGAATTCACGAAATAAAGTTAGTATAAAAGGCTAAAGCTCAAAGTCTAAAGCCCAAAACTTTTGTCATTTATGAAAGAAAGCCTGATTTTTTAACAACACTTTCAAACTCCGAATAGTGTGGCAAATGTGAAAAGCGCAGAAAATGAAATAAAATACAATTTCCCTATTTATAAAACCAGTGTTGGGCTTTAAGCTTTATGCTTTAAGCTTAAGAGGCAAAATCTTTCTCAAACTCTCCTCTGATCCGTTCCATGGGCGGATTGAAATATCCGAATTTCAATTTTGGAAATTCTTCGCGTAAAAGATCCATCAGATTCCTGATGCCCATGGCATCGCCGGTTTCAACAACACCGATTTTTCCGAGGTACCAGTCGGGATCTATATTAAAATTCCGCCACTGGATCATATCCAGGCCGGTTTCTATAATCAGTTTCCGGAGTGCTTCGTATTCTTCTTCGCTGTCAGTCATACCCGGAAACACAAAATAGTTGATAGACGTCCAGCCACCAGACGCTTTTACAATACGCAGGCTTTCCACAATATCTTCAAAAACGTAATTATTCGGACGATAATATGCTTCGTAAATATGTTTCCGGGCGGAATTTGTGCTCACCCGGATCGAATTCAAACCTGCATCCACCAGGGCTTTCACGGATGCCGGTTTTGAACCGTTTGTATTGATATTGATACTTCCGCGTTGTGTATGTTTTCTTATTTCAATGATTGATTCGCGAATGGTTTCCCACATAAGTAATGGTTCACCTTCACAACCCTGGCCAAAACTGACAATCGGATAGGGTGCCGTTTGCAGATGTGGAACCGTAAATTCCACGATTTCCTCGGCCCTCGGACGAAACGTAAGGCGATCCTGGGTGGAATGTATGGTTTCTTCCTGTGGCTGAAATGAAATACAACCGATGCAATTTGCATTGCAGGCGGGTGAAACAGGTACCGGACATTCCCAGCGCCCGAGCGATAAGTTACGTGCAGCGGGACAATGGTATGTGTTGCAGCAGTTTTCCATCAGGTGTTTAACCAGACGATTATCAGGATAAGCCTGCAATAAATTTTCCGCACCATTTTTTATGTCGGAAGCGTGATAGCCCCGGGCTTCCTGGCGTATATCCTGTTCAATGCGAACAGCGGGCACATAAAATTTTTCATCAAACCACCCGGCTGCCGTATAACAAAATAAGGGAAGGGTGGGAGCATTGTGACTGGTTTCATAAGCGGCCAGGTATATACCGGTATGGGCAGGCGGTATAAAAGCCGCGACAGCCCATCCTTTTTCACAAAGACGCATATCGCCGGTTTCCACGTCAATGCCGATGCCGCGTCTGCCGGGAAGTTCATACAGGGAGCCACCTTCCGGTAACAGAATCCAGTCCTTTTCGTCCACAGGCATGGCATCCCAGCCACTGCGTCCGCAGGCATAGAGCGTATTGTCTTCGAAAATATTTCCTTCTCCGTCAGAATATAAAATGAAAGGCGACATCAGCGCAAAATTAGGATTTTACTGCGGCAGTAATCGTTAAATTCATCTTCGGGGGCATCGGGATCATCGTCGTCGAGGACCTCCTTCTGAATTAATTTGTTATTATTAAAATCAAGAGTTAACAGACCGTCTTTCAGAATGACGGATTGCAGTGAGCTCCAGGAGAATTTTTTATTGAATAAAGAATTAAGCACCACACCCTCCGAATAAAAACCTATTTCCAGTGGATATTTTGCCTGCGCTTCCATCATGGCCATAACAAAAAATGGTATGATCAGCCATTGTAAATATGGCATCCCAATCCAGCAGATTCCGGTCACGAAGAGCCAGTACCTGAATCGCATTTCCTTTTTTTTTCTCGCAGATTGCAGGTTGACCAACAATCCGGTCAGCACTACGATAACACCTGCAGAAAGAAAAATATGAAAACCATTCCGGATCTGAACGAAACTGAAGGCTAATAAAGAAAAGATTAAAAGCAGTAAACTGACCAGATCGGTTCTGTGCGCATTTTCCCTTTTCAGGGTTACTACATAGTCGTAGTGCATTCCGGTTCTTTAATCATCGAAGGCAATGGATTGGCGGCTACAAGCATGTTGCATAATTTCCATAAAATTCTTGCACCCACATTGGCGTCGTAATTACTTTCGCCAACGGCAATTTCATCCAGGTCCATGCCTATGAATTTGCGACCGCTTTCGATAATTCTTTTTATCAGGTAAATAACCTGCTCAATTTCAAGGCCGCCACTCACCGGGGTGCCCGTGTGCGGACATAATTTTGGATCCAGTCCGTCGATGTCAAAGCTGAGATATACACAGGAAGGTAACTGTTGAATAACTTCATCCGTGATGGCCCGCCAGTTTTTTCCTTCAAATAATTTCTCTTTAATATCCCGGTCGAAATAAGTGACTACGCGGTGGTTACTATTTTGGATATAGTTAAATTCTTCTTCGCTATAGTCGCGCGTGCCCAGCTGAACCAGTTTAATAATCTGTGGTATTTCGCTGAGTGCATTGTACATGATGCTTGCGTGGCTGAAATCAAAATTCTCATACGATTTCCGGAGATCACAATGTGCATCGATCTGGAGTATGCCAAATTCTCCATACTTCTCTGCAATGGCTTTCATATATCCCAGAGGTACGCTATGGTCACCGCCCAGTAATACAACCAATTTATCTTCTTTCAGTAAACTGCTGGTTTGTTCGTATACCCATTTATTCAGGATGGCGCTGCCCTCATTAATTTCTTTCAGAGATTTGCACATGAAGCTATTCTTCTCAATCTCTTCGCCTTTGGATATATAATTTATATAGAGTTCAGCTTCTTTACGCAGGTAATCACTCTTCATCAGCACTTTGCGATCGGGATGCCGCATAAAAATCCCCTGCTTCCAGGCATTGCCGGATTCTTCATCAAAAACATCCACCTGCATGGAAGCACTAAAAATATGCTCACCGGCCCTGGAGGTTCCCGAACCGGAGCTAACTGTTACTTCCCAGGGAACGGGTAATATAATCAGCCGGGCATCTTCTTCAATAAATGGCAGACCGAAAATGGTATTTTTCGGATTACTTGCGATGTTCGAATCGAAGTGAGTTAAATCGGTCATAGTTTGCTGTCTAAACTTTGAACAATGTGAAGGTACATCTGCAGGTGATATTATCAAAAGTTTAAACAGGCACAGGACCAGGGCTTAAGGCCCAAGGCCCAAAAGTGAATCCGAAATTTGAAAATTTAAGAATGTGTTATGTTTTGATACTTACACTGTTTTGCAAGAGTTTTAGGCCTTAAGCCTTGGGCTTTAGCCTTTGAAAATTTATTCGCTGATTGGCTTTTAGAGGATAACTTTGCGCATCATGAAGCGTACGCACATTATCCTTCTGGTTTTTATTGCTCTCAGCATCGGATTACTGGTGAGTTTTATGGGGAATTTATCCACCTATGAAACCATCGGATCCGCGAAGCAAAAAGATGGTAAAAAAGTAACGATCATCGCCAAACTCGATAATAGTATGCCGATGGAATACAATGCCATAAAAGATCCTAATTATTTCAGTTTTTACATTGTAGATACGCTGGGATCGAAGGCGAAAGTTGTTTACCATTACGGCAAACCGTACGACATGGAAAAGGCGGAGCGTATTGTGCTTAAAGGGAAAATGAACGGGGACGTTTTTGAAATAACCCAAAAAGACGGAATCCTTATTAAATGCCCCTCCAAATACAAAGATGATCCGGAAGCCGCTAAAAAGAGCCTCAGTAAAACCCAAGAGTAATTATGGAGTATGTTGGTGAACATTTGATGCCGGGTAAGCTGGGTCAGTTCTTTGTGGTACTCTCTTTTGCCGGATCACTGGTAGCCACCATTTCGTATTTCAAATCTGCCAATGCCAAAAGTCCTGACGAATCTGCTTCCTGGAAAAGGATGGCGCGATTAGCCTTTTTGCTGAACGGAATTTCCGTTTTTATAGTTTTCGCAACTATTTTCTATATTATTCATAATCATTATTTCGAATACAATTTTGCCTGGGAACATTCCAGCAAAAACCTGGATCCGAAATATATGCTGAGCTGCATCTGGGAAGCGCAGGAAGGGAGTTTTTTATTGTGGATGATGTGGAATGCAGTATTGGGAATAATTTTGATGTTTCGCGCGCGGAAATGGGAGTCACCCATGCTTACCATTATCAGCTTTGCGCAGTTTTGCCTGACCACGATGATTCTGGGTGTATATGTGTTTTCATTCCAGGTTGGTCACAGCCCCTTTATGCTCGTCCGACAATTATTTCAGGAGGCTCCGATATTTCAGCGGGCGGATTATCTGTCCATTCCGCAAATGCAGGACGGCCAGAGTCTCAACGCTTTGTTGCAGAACTACTGGATGGTTATCCATCCGCCGATTTTGTTTCTTGGATTTTCATCCACACTCATACCCTTCGCCTTTGCTGTTTCAGGACTCTGGAAGAAAGAGTATGGGTCATGGACAAAAACCGCATTACCGTGGACTCTTTTCAGTTGCTGTGTACTCGGTACCGGCATCATGATGGGAGCCGCCTGGGCTTATGAGTCCCTTACATTTGGCGGTTACTGGGCATGGGATCCGGTAGAAAATGCTTCGCTGGTACCCTGGTTGGTTTTGCTTGCAGGGATGCATACCCAGATCGTGTATAATTCAACTGGTCACTCGCTGCGTACAACCTATCTTTTCCTGATCCTTGGTTTCACACTGATTTTATATTCCACCTTTCTGACACGCAGCGGTATACTGGGTGATACGTCGGTACATGCATTTGTCGGTTCCGGCCTTGATTTGCAGTTAATATTATTCATTGTGCTTTTCCTTTTTCCCGCACTCGCATTATATTTTTCACGCTATAGTCAGATTCCTCATGTAGCAAAGGAAGAGAACACATGGTCAAGAGAATTCTGGATGTTCATCGGCTCACTGGTCATTTTTTTATCGGCCATATTTGTTATGATCGCTACATCGCTGCCGGTATTGAATGGTATATTTAAAACGAATTGGTCTACCGGCGACGATCCGAAATTTTCTTACAACCGGATCGAGATTTTTATCGCGATTATCCTCGGCCTGCTGACAGCTGTTGTACAATACCTGAAATATAAGAACAGCTCACCACGGCAGGTGCTGAAAAAACTATTGCCCGTCACGGTTGCGGCGCTGATTATTTCTATCTGCATCAGTGTGTTTGGGGATATTCAATATAGCCAGTACGGTTCGGGATTCCAGGCCGCGATTCACCTGGCATTATTTGGAGGGGTCTACGCAGTTTTGGCGAATGCGACGTACGTTTTCATTTCCATGAAGGGTAAATTTAAAATGGCAGGAGCTTCTATTGCGCATGCCGGTTTTGGATTGCTGCTGGTGGGTATACTGATTTCTTCTGCCAAAAAGGAAGTGCTTTCTATCAATACCACCGGTATCAATATACCTTTCGATCCGAAATCAAATCAAAATCCGCTGGAGAATCTGACGCTGCTCAAAAACGTAAAAACGGATATGGGCAGATATGATGTTACCTATCTCAGTAATGATTCCGTGAACACGGCCGGAAATATTATTTATTTCAAAGTCAATTTTCAGGATAAACGAACCGGTGAATCATTCAACCTGTGGCCCAATCTGATAAAAAATACGAAAGGCGTTGAGAATTATTCTAATAACCCTGATAAACAACATTACCTGGACCGTGATATTTTCACTTATATCAGTTTTGCAAATATCCTGGACAAACAACGGGATACTTCCGGTTTCAAATCCTATCCGATGGCCCTGCACGATACTATATTTTATTCCAAAGGGATGATGATACTCGATACTGTTTTGGTTAATCCATCCAACGGAAAATATCATTTCGGCCCGACAGATACGGCTCTGCTGGCAAAAATCCATGTCATAGCGCGGGACAGTCAGCAGTATACGATGTCACCTTTGTTATATGTAAAAAATAATATGATTTACCGCGTGGCAGACACATTGTATGCACAAAATCTTGCTGTGAGGCTGGGTTCGGTAATGAACAATAAAAAAATAGAACTGCTGACCAAGGAGTCATCGGATATGGTTCCGTTCGTATCTCTGAAAGTATATGTGTTCCCCCAGATCAATCTGGTCTGGATCGGTGTAATCATCATGATGACCGGGTTTGTCATGAGTATCATCTACAGGCGTAAGAGCCTGGTTAGGAGGCAACCAGAGCCACTATCCTAGCGGACTCCGGTAGATTGGACGGTCCCGGAATTTGTACTAACTTTATCTTTTACATGCCCCTCTTTCGCGTACGATACATCTACATTTCCTTACCGTTTATCCTGCTGATGATGGTGCAGTCTGCATTTGCACAGCAACCATCATCTTCGAAACTTTCCCAGCAACAGCAGGATTCAATAAAAAAGGAATCTGCACTCCGGCAATTCAATAACCGGTTCAGTAAAAACGATACCATTTGGAGCCAGGTCATTGTTTATAACGGAGATACCATTCCGGCGAAGACATTAACCATTGTGTTCGTAGATAAGCAAATGACGCATGCCATGCGCCGACGTATGGAAGCGCTGACCAGATTGCGCAACGCTGTGTATGTTACATACCCATATGCACGGAAGGCCGGTATAATCCTGAACGACATGAATACGCATCTGGCGAAAATGAATTCTGAGTCAGAGAAAAAGGAATATATAAAAGGGATGGAAAAAGAATTGAAGAAAGAATTTACGGATCCCATGGAAAAACTTTCTGTTTATCAGGGTCAGATTCTGATGAAACTCATCAACCGTCAAACCGGCAACAATTGCTATGAAATAATTAAAGAATATCGTGGCGGCTTTTCGGCCCGGCTATGGCAAACCGTCGCTTTCTTTTTTGGCAGCAGCCTGAAGCAATCATATGATGCGCAGGGAGATGATCATAATATCGAGGTGATTGTGCAGGAGGTTGAGAGGATGTATCGTGGCTAGTCCAGTCTTCCACACTTGTGTTAAAGTGTTTGAATCTTACCGATAATGCCCGTTGTAGAAAATCCCGGAACAATCGGATTGATAACCACCCGTCCGCCGGCAGCCTGAACTTCTTTGGCACCCACGATTTCTTCGATGGTATAATCTCCTCCCTTTACAAGCACATCCGGTTTTATCAGTTCTATCAGATCCAGTGGAGTATCTTCTTCAAATATTACAACGGCATCAACCATCACCAGAGAGGCCAGCATAAGTGCGCGCGATGGTTCATCCATGACCGGGCGGCCGGCTCCTTTCAAACGTTTTGCTGATCCATCAGAATTTAAACCAACGATCAGAAAGTCGGCTTCCCGGGCAGCATCTGATAAGGAAGAGATATGGCCCGGATGCAGTATGTCAAAACATCCGTTGGTGAATGAAATGGTTTTGCTGATCATTCTCCAGCGGTTTACCTGGAATACAATTTCCTTCGGCGAATAAATTTTATGATGGATATACTGGGGATGGTTCATCCTTGATCATTTTTTTGCGGTTTACACGCGGTAACAGAATAAAACTGATTACACCAAAAGTAATGAAACTTAAAAACTGTCCGAACCAGAGTAACCAGCCAAGGGCCTGTCCGTAAGGTTCTTTCGGAACATGATATAAGGCAACGGTTTCCATAACAAGAAATGCATACGCTCCGATTCCGCCCGGGGAAACAATCATACCCACACTGCCCATTACCAGTACGGTTAAAGCATCTGCCAGACCCAGATGACTGGTTTCGTCGATGGCAAAGAATCCGCACCAGGTACTCAGCAAGTACATTACCCAGATACCGATCGTATAAAAGAAAAAGAGGGGCTTATTTTTCAACGCACGCACGCTGATCAGTCCATGCCATACGCCCAGCAGAATTTCCTTTATTTTCTGCACTATATTGATATGTCCGAAACGGTTGAATATTATTTTGAGAACAAAAAGGAAAATCACAAAACCACCGACGAGGAAAATTATTTTTCTGTAAGCCGTTTGTCCGTTTTTGTTTTGAAATGCGGGATAAACGTAATCATGCAGCAATGAGGAAATGATATCGAACTGAAAAACAAACGTAAGTCCGAAGGCCACGATCAAACATATTACGTCAAAGGCTCTTTCGGCTACAATGGTTCCAACCAGTTTCTGGGCGGGTATTTTTTCATAACGGGCAAGAATGGTGCATTTCACAACTTCTCCCAACCGGGGAGCCCCGAGATTTACAAAGTAACCGATCATGACGGCAAAAAAAGCATTGAGGCGGGAAGGATGATATCCCATGGGTTCCATGAGCTGTCTCCATCGGAGCGCGCGAAGCCAGTGAGATATAAGTAAAAGACTGAAAACAGGAAACAGTAACCAGTAATGGGCCCGGTCCATTGCTTTTTTAAGTTGTTCCCATTTCTCGTGATCCAGGCCGCGTACGCTTAACCAAACAAAAAATACTGCCAGTGCTGCGAATATTGCATATTGAAGAGTAGCTAAAAAAGTCTTCTTCATATAGGCAGGTAAGGTACAATTTTAAAGGGATCCCGCAAGTCACGAACAGACATGCAGCAATGATGCAGAACTATAATTTATTTCCTTCTTTCGGAAATACAACCCATGGTTTAAATTTTTTTGCTGCTTCAAATTCAAGATGTGCATATGAAATGACGATCACAATATCTCCGACAGCACCGCTGCGTGCGGCCGGTCCGTTCAGGCAACAAATACCGGAACCTCTTTTTCCGGCAATCATATATGTTTCAATTCTGGCACCATTGTTCACGTTCACTACCTGAACTTTTTCATTGGGAATTAAATTCGCAGCGTCCATCAGATCTTCGTCCAGTGTAAGGCTGCCAATATAATTCAGATTAGCTTCCGTAATGGTAACCCTGTGCACCTTCGACTTTAATACTTCGATTTCCATCGTTTTTTTTCGATTTGAGCCGCAAATTTAAACTAATTAAGCAGCATATTATCGATCAGTCTTACATCACCCTGAAATGCGGCAATCAGGGCTACCGCCTTTTCCTTACCATTCCAATCGGTGATCGGTTGAAGGTCGCTGGCCCGGGCAATGGTGATATAATCAGTTTTAAAGTGAGCCGCATCCAGTTTTTCTCTTGCCTGTTTCAGAAGTTCGCCGGAATTACCGGATGAAAGCTTTTTATGAATATCACCCAGTGCCTGGGAAATGGCGACGGCATTTTTCCGTTGCTCTGCCGTAAGTCGCCGGTTACGACTGCTCTGGGCGAGGCCGTCTGCTTCGCGAACCGTTGGAACCGTATGAAACTGAACCGGTAAATGCAGGATTTCAATCAGTCGTTGTACTACAAGACATTGCTGGAAGTCCTTCTGACCCATAAAAAGAAGATCCGGCTGCACAAGTTTTAATAGTCTGCTCATTACCTGGGACACCCCCTGGAAATGACCCGGCCGGTATCTGCCCTCCAGCAAAGTTTCCAATGGCCCCAGATCATAGGTCTCCAGAGCGGTTTGTCCCTGGGGATAGATTTCGACCACAGAAGGAAGAAATAGAACATCTGTGCCCGCGTGATGCAGCATATGTATATCATTCTCGATGCTGACGGGATATTTTTCAAAATCCTTTGGATCGTTAAACTGGGCCGGATTCACGAAAATGCTGCAGATGGTTTGATCGGCCATTGACCGGCAGGCTTTTATAAGTTGAATATGACCTTCATGCAAGGCGCCCATGGTGGGAACAAACCCAGTTTTTTGGCCTTTATTTTTCTGTTCCAACACCCATTGCCGAAGATCTTCGGATCTTTTAAATAGAATCATTATCAGCATTTTAGCATTTCAGAAGCATACGAAGGCAGCCATTTAGGGAATTAACCTTACCTTTGCAAACTGAATTTCGGGTAATCTCCCGATCACCAATTCTCCTTCCTAATGGTAGCAAAGAAAAGAATTTTATTTATTGCCAATGAAATGTCTCCCTATCTGGAACTTACAGAATTTGCAGAAACGGTCAATAAGTTAGCCATAAAATCCAATGATAATGGATTTGAAGTTCGTTGCATCATGCCCCGGTTTGGGGTGATCAATGAGAGAAGGCATCGTCTGCATGAAGTAGTCCGGCTCTCGGGCATTAACGTTTCGGTTGACAATGACGATTATCCTTTACAGATTAAAGTAGCATCGCTTCCAAATGCCCGTTTGCAGGTGTATTTCCTGGAAAATGAGGATCTTTTTAAGCGGAAATATATTTTTCACGATGAAAATGAAAAGTGGTACGACGACAACGGTCTGCGTACCGTATTCTTTTGCAAAGGTGCCCTGGAAACAGTCAAGAAATTCGGATGGCCGCCCGACATCATTCACTGCAGCGGCTGGATGACGGGTTTGATTCCTTTCTACCTGAAAACGGTTTACAAAAAAGAACCTGTTTTTGCCCATAGCAAAGTGGTATATACCATTGGTCAGAATACTTTTAAGGAAAAGCTCGGTGCCAACTTTACAAAAACGGCCAATATACACGCCACGATCAAAGAAAAGGATCTGGAACCTTTTAGTGATGCTACCAATACGGCCCTGTTCCGCGCAGGTGCAACCTATGCAGATGCCATCACATTTGGTGCAGAAAAAACAGATAAAAAACTCATCGAGGAATTCAGTAAAGTAAGAGGTAAAAAAGTACTTCCTTATAATACGGAATCTGATCTGAGCGATTATCTTCAGCTGTATACAGATCTGACACAATAATTTATTCCTGCGATATATAAGTAATAATGCATCATCTATTATCTTTGCGTCGCCATCCATTAATTACTTCATGTAGTTAGTGGTTTTTTATTTTCATGATCAAAATCAAACAGAGAACATGCCTTATTTATTCACTTCCGAAAGTGTTTCCGAAGGTCATCCGGACAAAGTGGCCGACCAGATTTCTGATGCACTGATCGATCATTTTCTTGCCTTCGACCCCAAATCCAAAGTTGCCTGTGAAACACTGGTAACCACCGGTCAGGTCGTGCTTGCCGGGGAAGTAAAATCCAGTGCTTACCTGGATGTGCAGGAAATTGCGCGTTCCGTAATACGTAAAATCGGGTATACCAAAAGTGAATACATGTTCGAAGCCAATTCCTGCGGAATCTTCTCGGCGATTCACGAACAATCTGCCGATATCAACCAGGGCGTTGACCGGACAAAAAAAGAAGAACAGGGCGCCGGTGACCAGGGAATGATGTTTGGTTATGCTACCCATGAAACAGATGATTATATGCCGCTTGCATTGGATCTGGCACATAAGCTGCTGATTGAACTGGCCGCATTAAGAAGAGAAAATAAAGAAATTAAATACCTGCGTCCGGATGCAAAAAGTCAGGTTACGCTGGAGTATGATGATAAGAATAATCCTGTCCGAATCGATGCCATCGTAATATCGACACAACATGATGATTTTGATTCCGAGTCAAAAATGCTTTCGAAGATTAACAAGGATATTGTAAACATCCTGATCCCCCGCGTAAAAGCAAAGTATAAGAAATACGGTCATTTATTCAATGATAAAATCAAATACCATATCAACCCGACGGGTAAATTTGTGATTGGTGGTCCGCACGGCGACACAGGTCTGACCGGACGTAAGATCATTGTCGACACATACGGCGGCAAAGGTGCGCATGGCGGTGGGGCATTCAGCGGAAAAGATCCTTCCAAAGTGGATCGCAGCGCTGCGTATGCCACAAGGCATATTGCAAAAAACCTGGTTGCAGCCGGACTGGCTACAGAAGTGCTGGTGCAGGTTTCATACGCAATCGGTGTGGCCCAGCCGACTTCTATTTACGTGAATACATTTGGAACCGCGAAAGTGAAAATGACTGATGGCGAAATTGGGAAAATCGTGGCATCCATATTCGATATGCGCCCTTACTTTATCGAACAGCGATTGAAGCTCCGCAATCCGATTTATAGTGAAACAGCAGCCTACGGTCATATGGGCCGGAGGCCGGAAATCGTAGAGAAGGTATTTGTGTCTCCGGATGGTAAAACCATCAGGAAAAAGGTAGAACTGTTTACCTGGGAGAAACTGGATTATGTAAAAAAAGTAAAACAGGCGTTTAAAATAAAATAAGGCCGACAAAATAAAAATAGGGCTGGTGTTTACACCAGCCCTATTTTTATTTTAATGGTTAATTGTCAATTGTTAATTGATAATTATTACTCCTTATAGTTCCAGTCTGCAACAAATAAATTGACAATTAACAATTGACAATTAACAATTAAATTGAACTATGGACGAACAAATAAATCCCTGGAAAATATTGGATCAGAAAAAGATTTATGAGAACCCATGGATCGAGCTCACAGAATTTCAGGTAATCAATCCTACAGGCGGAAATGGCATTTATGGGAAGGTTCATTTCAAACATAAAGCGGTTGGTGTAATTCCCCTGGATGAAAACTGGAATACCTGGCTTGTAGGCCAGTATCGATTTACACTGAATCAATATTCCTGGGAAATTCCCGAAGGCGGTGGTGAAATGGATGAAGACACCCTGAACGAAGCAAAAAGAGAATTGCTGGAAGAAACCGGACTAATTGCGAAAAACTGGACAAAAATTCTGACCATGCATTTATCCAACTCGGTAACGGATGAATGGGCGGTCATTTACCTGGCGCGCGGACTCGAACAAAAGGATGCCCAACCAGACGAAACCGAAAAGCTGTCTGTAAAGAAAATCCCCTTTGATGAAGTGGTCCAAATGGTTGAAGACGGTCTGATTACGGACGCCATGGCCGTTGCAGCCATTCAGAAAATTCAGCTCATGGTTTACCAGGGCAAATTAAAAAGATAATCATTGAAATCTTCTGACATCATAATAGGAAGGCAGACCCTGATTGAAGCCATGGAGGCCGGCAGGGCCATCGATAAAATTCTATTCCAAAGAAATATCAGCGGACAATCCATCGGTGAAATCCGGAAGCTGGCCGAAAAACGCGGAATTCCTATTCAACAGGTGCCGGTAGAGAAACTTTGGTCCCTGACGAAGGGAAATCACCAGGGGGTAATTGCCCTGGCAGCCCTGGTGGTGTACATGGATCTTCAGGCAGTGATCGATCAGGTAGTCACAGCAGGTCAAATACCCCTGTTTGTGCTGCTGGATGGTATCACAGATGTCCGAAACATTGGAGCCATCGCACGGAGTGCGGTTTGTTGTGGAGCGCAGGCCCTGATCGTTCCCGATAAAGGGATTGCTGCATTAAACGAGGAGGCCCTGAAATCCTCAGCCGGTGCATTGGAAAAAATTCATGTCTGCCGTGTAAGTAGTCTCCTGAAAGCCGTTGACAGTCTGCATTTGAACGGCATACTCGCCTTTGCGAGTTCCATGAACAGCGATAAAAAAGTATATGAATTGAGTCTTGACCTGCCCTGTTGCCTCATGATGGGAAGTGAAGACAAGGGCCTGCAGCCCTATTTAAATAAAGCAGCAGACGAACTGTTCACAATTCCCATGGCCGGCGATTTCGATTCGTTTAATGTCTCTGTAGCCGCAGGCATTATTTTATATGAAGCCATGAAAAAAAGAATGGCTTTATAGGCTGTCTTTCCGCTATGCGGTCATCTCCGGTTGGAAATTTTTCAATGAACTCCTGATTTTTTTGAAAAAAATAAGGTTATATTTATTTGGCACCACGGATACGTTTAACCCGACCGGATTTATCAATAACCACTCAACAACCCGACAATGGATCAGCCCGGTGTACAACAGATTTTTTTCCAGCACGTAAAATCGAATCTGGCTTCGCATCTTTCGCTCGTAGATGAAGTCGCCGATCTTCTGAATATCAGTAACGACAGTGCCTACCGCAGAATCCGGGGAGAGAAACCTTTATCATTCGAAGAACTCAAAAAACTCTGCGCACATTACCGTATTTCGCTGGACCAGCTTTTTCACCTGAATAATAATTCTTTTTTATTCAGTGGTCCGCTGATCGATAAGGATAATTTTGGCATCGAAATGTATTTTGAGCATCTGCTGAACCAGCTGAATTATTTCAATTCGTTTGAACGCCGGGAACTGTATTATATCAGTAAAGACATTTTCATATTTCATAGTTTTGGTTTTCATGAATTGACGGTTTTTAAGATTTTTTTCTGGATGAAAACCATTATTCAGTATCCGATGAATGGAAGGGATCTGGAGGTGTTGGAATCTCTCAGGGAAAATGTTTTTAAGCTGACGTCTAAAATAAATGAAGCGTATAATAAACTTGCTTCGTTGGAAATATGGAATGACGACAGCATCAACGCAACCATCCGGCAAATTGACTATTACAGGCAAAGCAAGATATTTCCTTCGGATCAATACGCTTTGAACATTTATAAAAGCCTCCATGAAATGATTGATCATATTGAGAAACAGGCGGAGGCGGGCTGTAAATTTTCTGTAAACAGCAAGCCATCCCCGGCCAGTCAGCCTTACAAGTTTTATGTAAATGAATTTATTCTCGGGGATAATTGTAATCTGGCGATATTGAATGATATGAAAGTTGTATATATAAACCATTCAGTCCTGAACATCATCATGACAAAGGATCCTGTCTTTGCCGAATACACTTACCAGCATGCGCAGAATATTATTCGCAAGTCGACACTGATGAGTTATGTCGGAGAGAAGGAAAGAAGAAAGTTTTTTAATGGCATGCATGAAAGAATAGATGCGCGGATGAAATCCGGTTGATCCATCAAACGGGGATTTGAGTTAGTTTCGCAGGATGAATGCAGAGGAAGCAAAAATAGAAATGGTGAAGCTGGTCGAATGCCCGCGGGATGCGATGCAGGGCTGGCCGGATTTTATTCCCACCGAAAGAAAAATTCATTACCTGGAGGCATTGATCGGGGTGGGATTTGACAGTCTCGATTTTGGCAGTTTTGTTTCCCCCAAAGCCATTCCGCAGATGGCTGACACCAAACAGGTTATTGCATCGATCCAGCCGGATAATTTCAACACGAGACTGTTGGCCATCGTAGCGAACACAAGGGGCGCAACGGATGCCGCTTCCTATCCGCTTATCCGGGACATCGGATTCCCTTTTTCTATTTCTGAGACATTTCAGCAACGAAATACAAATTCTTCGATCTCCGATTCGGTAACAACGGTTTCGGAAATCCTGGATGTCTGTAAGGACCAGGGAAAAAGGATGGTTGTATATATTTCCATGGCTTTTGGAAATCCTTACGGTGACGACTGGTCACCGGAAATAGCGCTTAACCATGTCCGGCAGCTGGTAGAGATGGGTGTGGAGGTTATTTCTCTGGCCGACACGGTCGGCCTGGCCACTCCCGATCAGGTACATTCCCTGACCGAAACCCTGATCAAAACATTTCCTCAAATAGAATCCGGCGTACACCTGCATTCACGCAGGGAAAATAGTATTGAAAAGCTGGAGGCGGCGTTCAGTGCCGGCTGCCGTCGTTTTGATGGTGCGATAAATGGAATAGGCGGTTGTCCGATGGCGGGAGATGAACTGGTTGGCAATATGGACAGTCTCCTGATGATTGATTATTTTAAAAAGAAAAATGTGCTTCCGGATTTGAACGAACAGGCGCTGGAAAAAAGCATCCATATGGCCAATGAAATATTCTTAAATCACTAAAGTGGATCCTTTTTTTCTTCCCATACAGATTCATGGTCCCGCAGAACGCATCCGGTATCAGCAGGGAATTCTGCTGAGCGGATCCTGTTTTACGGAACATATTGGCAATCACCTGATCGACTTAAAATTCAACGCGCTTCAGAATCCGAACGGCATACTGTTCGATCCTTTGAGTGTGGCATCCAGCCTGATTTCCTATATAGAACCCCGTACATATGAATCACAGGATCTTTTTTTTTATAACGAACTCTGGCAGAGCTGGAAGCACCACGGGATTTTTTCAGATATTGATCAGGAAGTCGTGTTGAATAAAATAAATAATTCACAGCAGACTGCCCATGCTTTTCTGAAAAAGGCGAACTGGCTGATCATCACACTGGGATCTTCATTTACCTATATATTGAAGGATCTGAATCTGGCAGTTGCGAATTGTCACCGGGCACCGGCAAACTGGTTCACTAAAAAACTTTTACCCATCGACGAAATGCTGGCAGCATTGGATGAAGCGCTTCACCGTCTATTCGACTTCAATCCGCATCTTCAGGTTGTTTTTACCATTAGTCCGGTACGCCATATCCGCGACGGGGTAATAGAGAATAATCGCAGTAAAGCCCGGCTGATCGAAGTGGCCCATCAGCTGGTGAACAAATTCAATAAAACCCATTATTTCCCGGCTTATGAATTGGTGATTGACGTTTTGAGGGATTACAGGTTTTATGATAAGGACCTCGTGCATCCGAATTATTCCGCGACGAATTATGTGGTGGAGAATTTTATGGAGCACTATGTTGATCCGGAAACCAGATTGCTTTCAGAAGAGATCCGGAAACTGATGATTTCCTACAAACACAGGCCTCTTCATCCAAATACCGATGCCCACCGTCGTTTTCTAAAAGAGCAATGGGAAAAAACTGTGGAGCTTTCGGCGAAATATCCTTTTTTAGATTTCGCACCAGAACTCAAACACTTTAAGGAAGTATGAGAGTATGGGAATATGGGAGTATGAGTTTAGGGAATTGGTGTTAATTGATTTCCAGTCTTCCAAACTTCCAGTCTTCCAAACTAGTTTTAGTGAATTCGGTCGCCGCGAACCTCCATGTTCTTCATAAGGCTGGCTTCGTATGTGAGCCACTCTGCCCAGCGTTTTTTTGTTTTCTCTTTGCCGAGATAGGTTTCGGCGAGGTTAATAAAGAGATGGTAATGGCCTGCTTCGCTTTCCATAAAGCGCCGGTAAAAATTTCGAAGATATTCATCGGGTAATCCTTCGCTGAGTCTTTTAAATCTTTCACAACTGCGCGCTTCGATCATCGCCATCGTCAGCAACTGATCCAGAAATCTTTCTTCGAAGTCTCCTCCTTTTCTTTGAAATGCGATCAGGTGATTGACATATTCATCTTTTCTCTGACGGCCGAGTTTCAGTTTCCGTTTTTCGAGTTCAGCAAGCACCATTCTGAAATGCCCCCATTCTTCCGTGACTATGGGAGCGAGTTCAGATACCAGTCTTGTACGATCTGAATATTTCGTAATCAGGGTAATGCAGGTCGTCGCTGCTTTTTGTTCGCAAAAAGCGTGATCCGTCAGAATCTCTTCGATGGAAAGATTTGCCAGGTCCACCCAGCGCGGATCGGTAGCCAGTTGAAGTCCGAGAATATTTTTGGCTGCTTTCATGTGTTTTGCAAATGTCTGAATTAAAGGGATATTTGATTAAATAATTATGAAAGAGGAATTTCTCGAACGGAAGTTACAGGAAAGATCGGCGTCAGGGGCTTTGCGCATGCTGAAGATCGCCAACGGTAAGGCAGATTATTACTCAAACGACTATCTCGGCATCTCAAAAAATGGTCTGTTGGAACCGTTCCTTTCTGATATCCATTTGGCGCACGGGTCAACCGGATCCAGATTGCTGGCAGGAAATTATCCATTGATAGAAGAAACGGAAAAAGAGATTGCTGCTTTCCATGAAGCGGAAACAGCCCTTATATTCAATTCCGGATATGATGCCAACTTTGGGTTGCTGGCATGCGTAGCCGGCAAAGGAGATTTGATATTATATGATAAACTGAGCCATGCATCCATCCGGGATGGTATCCGGCAGTCCTTTGCCGAGTCTTATTCATTTGCGCATAATGATCCCGGTGATCTGGAGAAAAAACTGAAGAAGAAAAAAGGAAATTGTTTTGTCGTGACGGAATCCGTTTTTTCCATGGACGGAGACATGGCTCCGCTCGCAGATTTGGCTTCGCTTTGCAGGCAGTATGATGCCCATCTGGTTGTTGATGAAGCCCATGCCACCGGTTTTATCGGAGAAAGGGGAGAGGGGCTCGTGCAGGATCTGAAACTTCAGGATGATTGTTTTGCACGTATTCACACATTCGGTAAAGCACTGGGTTGTCATGGAGCAGCCATATTGGGATCAACATCCCTTAGGAACTATCTTATTAATTTTTGCCGCCCCTTCATTTACAGTACGGCTATTCCACCGGTTTCTGTTGCCGCGATAAAAGCATCTTATAAAATATTTCCGGAGATGAAGAAGGAAAGAGAAGACATTCGTCACCTGATTTCTCTTTTTGATCACGACGTATTTAAAAAATCATTTACACCCATCCAGTGTTTTGTTGTTCCCGGAAATGATCATGTAAAACGGGTCGCGAAGCTTTTGCTGGATAATAATCTGGATGCCCGTCCGATTTTATATCCGACTGTACCACTCGGCGAAGAAAGACTGAGGATCGCACTGCATAGTTACAATACGATTGAAGAGACGGAGAAACTGATTTCGATCATTAGTTCTGAATCGATGACCGATGACCGACCTTTGCTAAAGCTCCGTTAGGCAAAGCAGTTGACCGAAGATTTCACTCCCATACTCCCATACTCCCATACTCCCATACTCTCATACTTACCTTCCCGAACGTTGTCTCGCCGCGCTCGGATTCTTCAACGCATTGGCAATAGCTGTTCCGAATAATCCGTCAAAACCAACCCGAACACCTACCTGACCGGAATGTCCGTTCAGATAGGATCCGATCACATCCACACGCAAAAGTTTAAAGATGTTTTCCAGACCGGCAGATATTTCAACATAGTTATTATCGTTGTTTACGTAGAATGCGTTGGAGGCCAATACAAGGTTCCACTGAAGGTTTCGTAAAAGCGGCACTTTATTGGTGAGCATACCATTAAAATGATGTTCTATATGTCCAACACCATACAGCGAAGCGGTCGTACTGTTTTGATAATAGGGAGCAAGCTGGAAGCTGTTTAAATAGGGGCTTGCATAGAAAGTCTGGTTGCCATTGAATTGCTGGTAATCCATTACGTACAGCGATTTCGTATTCAGGAACCCGCCGATGCCAAAACGGTATTTAAATACACCCTTGAGTTTGAAATTAATATTATCCCATAAAGAAAATTCCCATTTTTCATAATTCACATCCGACCCAAACAAATTGGGGATGCCCGCTTTGAACGAAAATGCGAGTGTTGGATATTTCGATCCGAGGGCGAGGCGGTTATCAGGGAATTCTATATAACGCTGACCTGGTTTAAACTGAATATCGAATCCGGCAATCAATGCCTGGTTTGGTGTAAAATTCTGATTGATCAATTCATACGGATAGTTGGGTGTAAAAGCTTTTTCTTTATTTCCAAAAAAAGAAAAATCACTGGTGTTATTTAATGGTAACCGGTCTTCGTATAATAAAGTTCCGGAAATGCGCAATCCATTATCAAAACGTTTTCTGTATTGGAGGCTCCCGAAATAATTCTCATATATTTTCATATAGTTATCACGGAAAAATAAAGTATACAATTCGTTCATGAAGGGGCCAATCGGATTGTCGGGATTAAACTGGCTCACTCTTTTTCCACCACCGAAGGTCCAGGAGCTGCGGCTGAAGCTTTCACCATCCATATCCTGCACATAGGTCTTATTACTAAAGGTCAGATTCGCCCAGGCATTGAGATGTGTATTGCTGAATCCATAGCGGATATGCGGTGAGAATTCAATACTGTTACCGGTTTTTTTATATTCTTTCAGAAACCTGGCCCCTCCCTGAATGACGAGTCCTTCCACCGTGTTATACTCAACCAAAGGGAGCAGTGGATCTATAAATATGGTAAAGGGTTTATTCGGATCGTAGTCAGATCTTTTGATCCCGTTAATAAAGATATTCGCGACCGTTATACCTCCCTGTTTTTTACGGAGCGAATCGGCTGTGCGCTGCATGGTAGCCGAATCATTATGACTTCTGAATATGCTATCCTTTGTACGGTAATTTTCCAGCTCTTCCGGTTCCAGTGGTACCGGCCGCAGGGAATCCCAGTAAGCAAGACTTTTTTTCGTAACCCCGGTATCATATTTGACCACCACATTGTTAAAATATTTTTTCCTGAACCGCGGTTCGAGTTCATAGTTGCTGTATACATTCAGAAAGTTGCCGGATACATCGATCCCGAATTTTTTAAAGGAGAAATTGACCACCTGATTTTGGGTACGCCAGATAGCAGGCGTGATGGGTACATGAATCTGTGTGATCGTGAGTGTGTCCACAATCTCCAGCTGATAATCTTTTGTGAGCATCAGATCCAGGCTATGTATCCGCCAGTCCCCGTCGGTTATATTAATTGTTCCGGAAAACAGGGGCTCAAATCTTCTTTTTGGAATTACACGGATCTGGTTTATTTCTTTTCCATCTTCGATAAAGGAACCAAGGAATTTATACTTATAATAATTTAATGCTCCGTCCGCTATGGGTGATACATATCCCCGGGGACTCAATTGCGTAATAAATATGTTTACATTGTTACTGTAGAAATTGATAAACGTCGGAAAATTAAATCCATATCCGTTCGATCCGCTTTCTCTTCCGGATATTACTTCCAGTTTAATTTTATCGGGTTTTTTAAATGCGATTTTCGTGAGGGATTCGGAAAGATATATGATACCACGGCCTTCCGAATCCACACCGAGATCCTTGCGGTCTTCATCAGAAAAGTTTTTACCGAGTATCTTTGACGGGAGACTACGGCTGCGGATCAGCGTTTTGATATATGCATCGCAGGTGAAGGAGTCGAGTGGATTCTCATAAGATTTTCTCTTTTTTATAGCCTTTCGGATAATTTCATAGGCAGGATCTTCTCCTCCGGGTTTTACAACCACTTCTTTCAGGTTCGTTTGCTGAATGGATAATTGAAAATCCAGTGTAATGGATTCAGTGGTCAGCGTGATATTTTTTTCCTGTCGCCCATATCCAACGTATTGACATACGATGGTATATTGGCCGGATGGCAGATCCAGAAAATATTTGCCGCGATTATTGGTGGTTGTGCCCTGAGAGCTGCCTTTGATAAATACAGACGCATAGGGAAGAATATTACCCTTGTCATCGGTAACAGTTCCTGTGACTTTTACTGCCCGGGCACCCTGGTAAAGGAGAGAAAGAAATATTATGGAAATAATTGTCCTCATTTGCCGGGTAGATAAAAAATGAATGACGCGGTGACAGCACCTAAAGGGTTTCTGCAGGAGGAACTGATGGATAAATCAGTCTTCGCATATAAGTGCCGGCCAGCGCCGCAACACCGGCCACCAGTCCGCCTATAATTGACGTGATAACAATCAGCAAGACGGAAGATCCGCCCAGTGGAAGTATGTTCGCAATTTTTTGGGAAAGGATGCCGTTGTTTTTGTTATCGATCCACCAGGCAAGCACTTCCCATAAAAGAAAAACACCCAGGAATCCCGACAGAAATGAGAATGCCGGTTTTTGTGGTATGGCCGCACTGACTAAAAATGCCGCAATGGCAATTCCCCACCATGGCATATATAAACCGATTACGAATGCCACAAGTCCGGTTACTATTATTGACAAAATATATTTCAACATGCGTTGGATTTATTGTTTGGTGACCCTGATAATGGCTTTGATTCTTTTGTCTGTCTCATCACTTTTTTCCATCATCCACAAAGGATAATATTTTCCGTTCGCCCAATTATCAACGAAGTTATCATAATAGGCGCTGCCCGGATTTCCGCTTTGCCCGCCAGCATAGATTCCATATGCTTCTGTGTTTTTGGTTAGCTGAACAATCATTCTCCAGCCCGGACCATGATCTTTTTTTTCAGAATTGATGGCAAATTCGCCGCCGTCGTTTTCTATATCCATCCTGCTAAAAGGAGCGATTTTGGCCAGATGCTCTAAGTGGGTCGACTTCAATTTGCCCCAGGTTAATTGGCCGTCATGATCCAGTATTTTACAGGCGGCTGCCGCTTTTTGAAAAGCCAGTGTCACATCCTGTTTTAAAGTTTCCTTTTCAGGTGTATTGATATTATCCAGGAATTCGTAAGCGCTGTCCCGGAGAATGCCTTCCAGTAAAGTACTGTTATAGGGATATAAAATGGGAGTTCCGGCTTTCTCCAGTTCATCATTCCAGACGATCCTTTTCAGGCTGTCCCAGAGAATGTTGAAAACAGATGCTCCTTTTCCGTCCGCCTGATAATGAAGATCCCAGTCTTTGAGTGTTTCGTAATATTTTAGTTCATCATTGCTCAGCCCGGACGAATCAATATTTTTTAATAATATGGGTCTTGCCATGCCGGCAAATGGATTGTATGTGTCCAGCTGCATTTTCATCATATCCTCAACCCCGATTTCATTCATCTGGCTGAGATAACGGTTGATGATCAGTCCGCGGTAAATGGGATAATCCACGCCCAGATAGTATGGATACGTGGCGGGGTTAACAGGATATTGATTTGCACTGCTTACAAAACCTCTTTCCGGATTAAACATGGACGGATTTTCCGGTTGTGGGATCATTCCCTGCCACATATAACTGCTGTCGGTTCCGGGCATCACAAATTCCCCCTGCCTCTTCCATTTAGCGGGAAATTCGCCCTGGGCAGTCATCGCAATATCTCCGTTTTTACAGGCAAAGGCAATATTTTGTCCTGGTGTAAAAAGGTATTTGACAGCTTCCCTGTAATTCGCATAATTTTTCGCATGAGCAAGACCGTTAAAAGTAAGCAGCTCATTTCCGGCGTCGTTTCCCTTCCACCGCACAGAATAATATTTCTGATTTGTTTTTCTGCTTCCGGAAAAACTTTTGTCATACATCACGGGTCCGAATATTGTATAGGCAACCGTATCAATATATTCTATTGAATCTTTTATTTTAATATGTTCAAGCCGAAAATCAGATGGAATCCATTTTCCATTGAACAGGTATTCTTTTTTGCTGTCGTCCCTGAAAGTAATTTCATAATAGTCCCTGACATCACGGCCGCCATTGGTTAAACCAAAAGCACAGCTGTCATTGAATCCGATGACGACGCCTGGTGAACCGGGCAAAGTGACGCCATAGAAATTCATTGTCGGACAGGATACCTGCATTTCGTACCAGAGCGACGGCAGGTTGAGTCCGAGATGCGGATCATTGCAAAGAATGGGAGAGCCGCTTTTTGTTTTTATCCCGCTCACTACCCAGTTATTGCTGCCATTATCTTTATCGGGTTTAGTCACCGCTTTGATGCTGAGGGTGTCTTTCTTTTGCAGATACAGAGAATCGCTGCCGGGAGGAGCTTTCACTGTAATTCCGGCAACGCGGTTTATCGTGTCCGCGGGAATAATAGGATCCAGAGAATCCTGCGACATGGGAAACATTTTATTGTATGTTTCATAGCCCAGGACCGTCCGCAGATTGGTAAATTCAAAATCCGTTTCGAATCCGGCCAGGTCGAGCGACATATATTTGAGCAACAGGGCTGTTTTCAGATTCGACCAGAGTTCGGGTTTATAACCGATTAATTTATATTCAACCGGAAGTTCACTTTCTTTCAACTTCGTGATATAAGCGTTTACACCTGCCGTATAAGAATCGGCTTCTGCTTTTGTAACAGGGTTCTTCTCCATCACGGCCACTGTCTTTTCTGCTGCGTACACCATCCCAAGTCTTCTTTTTTCCCTGTCAAAATTTAAAGCTTTTGGTCCGATGAGTTCGCTGATCCGGCCGGCGGCAGCATAGGTCTGGAATTCCATCTGCCAAAGCCGGAACTTCGCATGCAGGTATCCCTGTATAAAATAGGCGTCGTCTTCGTTTCCTGCAAAAACATGCGGAATCAACCGGTCGTCAAGGTAGATTTCAGCAGGGTCCTTTAATCCGGGCAGCTGAAGATCCTGAGAGAAATCTTTGTCCACCGGTTCGGCATTCTGCCAGAACCCATACTGCGGACTGAGAAATTCACCAAAGGCAGGCGCCGGTCCCCACCTCGTGTCGAAAACAATGATTAGCAGAATGGTTGTTAATGAAGAAATGAGAAGCGGTACAAATTTCATGGAGCGGTTTTCGTAATTGAAAATCAATTAAAAGTAAAAAATTTTTAGCCAATTCCGAAGGGTTTAACGAAATAGAGCCTGTTTCATAAAACACTAAACCTTTAGTAAATTTGCGGCGTGGCTGTATTACATAACCGGATATCACAGAAAGAGCTTAAACAACGGCTTCAGGAAGAAACCGTTCCACGCATAACGATTTCCTTCTATCGTTATTTCCCCATTCCCGAACCAAAGGCTTTCCGAGATGAACTTTATCTCAAATTCTCGGAATTACAGGTTTTCGGAAGAATATATCTGGCACATGAAGGGATCAACGCCCAGCTGAGTGTGCCGGAATCCAGGTTCGGGGAATTCAGCATTTGTCTTGAAAACATAGAACCTCTCCGTGGACTTCGGTTAAACAAGGCTGTTGCAGATGACGGAAAATCCTTCTGGGTCCTGAAGATTAAAGTCCGTGACAAAATTGTGGCAGATGGAATTGAAGACCCTTCGTTCAGCATGGAGAAAAAGGGAGATTATGTGGATGCTGAAACGTTTAATATGCTTACCGCTGATCCGGATACGCTGGTCGTGGATATGCGTAATCATTATGAATATGAAGTAGGTCATTTTGAAGGAGCGGTTGAAATACCGAGTGATACATTCAGGGATCAGCTACCGCAGGCCGTTGAATTATTGAAGGAGCATAAAGACAAACCGGTCATCATGTATTGTACCGGTGGCATCCGTTGTGAAAAAGCGAGTGCCTATCTGCTTCATCGTGGATTTCAAAAAGTTTTTCATCTGGAAGGTGGTATTATACACTATGCCAACACAGTGAAGGAAAAGGGACTGGAGAATAAATTCCATGGGAAAAATTTTGTATTCGACGAGCGCCTGGGTGAATCGATCACCGGAGAAATCATCGCCCATTGTCATCAGTGCGGAGAGCCGGCCGATTCGCATACCAATTGTAAAAATAGCGCCTGCCATCTGCTCTTTATTCAATGTGCCGCCTGTGCTGCGAAATATGATGGCTGCTGCAGCGAAGCCTGTATGGAAGTGTATCATTTGCCTGAAGACGAACAGAAACTTTTGAGGAAGGGAAAAGAAAATGATCAGAAGATTTTTAATAAGTCCAGGCAACGTGTAAGGCCCGGGATCAGGAACTAATTATGGTACCGCAGGTGCGGGATGAACGTGTGCGCAATCACATCCTCACACGATCTGTTACACACTCAATTTTGAAATTTTACATTTTCTAGACTTCCACACCCGTTACACTGGTTTCAGGCCTTAGGCGTTGTACTTTCAGCCTGATCAGGATTTTCAACTTTCGGAGGAAATTCACCCGAATAACTGCGATTCATTTCATCCAGTGTCTGATGTTTGTGCAGATCCAGGTACTCCTTGACCATGGCGTGAAACAGTGATTTATGCGCCGGTAGTTTTAACCGGATGCGGGCTTTTATTCTTTCTTCTTCGATTTTATACCAGGCTTTTGCGTGTTTTGTTGCCAGCC
The DNA here is from genome assembly GCA_963759335.1 of uncultured Bacteroidota bacterium. GTDB lineage: Bacteria > Bacteroidota > Bacteroidia > Chitinophagales > Chitinophagaceae > Puia. The sequence continues at coordinate 568,084 of CAVWYU010000005.1, read as the reverse complement.
ACATCCGCTCGTTGGATTCGATCTGTTTTGGGCTGAGCACACGTTTGCTCATATCTGGCATCTTCGTCACGACCGTCTTGTCGTAATATCTCTTGAAAACGAGCTCTTTTCCGATCGAGCCGGAAGCATTCTTCATGAAAAGGTTATTGACGATAGCCATGGGGAATAATGATACTATAAATGTAATAATGAATTTCTGTAAAAAGTAAGATTAAATTAAGTTTATTTTCTGTATATCCTCCGTATCAGCACAGACAATATACCATGAATATACGGAAGATATACGGAAGATGAGTATTATATATAAGAAACAAACACCTGATTTGAAAGGTTTTCTTTGAAAAATAAAGGCCGGGATCTACAATGGTGAAGTTGCTGGCGTTTCAGGTATGACTCTAATCCAGGCTCTTAGAACCTGAATGCCGGAGATGTGTCTGGCTTTAATCTTTGCACTTTAAACCTTAAGCTTGGAAAGGCTTTCCATAATCATGAAAAAGGTTTCATCGGTACTGTATGATAATGGAGCAAATTCTTCGCCGATCACTTTTTCATATAATTCAATATACCGGTTTGAAATGGTCTGAATCCACTCATCTGACATGGCAGGCACGGTTTGACCTGTTTTCCCCATAAAGCCATTTGTGATCAGCCATTCCCGTACAAATTCCTTACTGAGCTGCTTTTGTTTTTCTCCCTTCTTCTGCCTTTCTTCAAAACCTTCCGCATAAAAATATCTGGAAGAGTCCGGCGTGTGAATCTCATCCATCAGGTAAATAGTATCTCCGATTTTCCCGAATTCATATTTGGTGTCTACCAGAATAAGGCCTCTTTTTTTTGCCAGCTCTTTTCCGCGTTCAAAAAGCTGATATGTATAGTTTTCAATTTGTGCGTAGTCTTTTTCTCTCACGATGCCCTTTGAAATGATCTCTTCTTTTGAAATATCTTCATCATGTCCTGCTTCCGCTTTTGTAGATGGCGTAATAATGGGAGTGGGGAAATAGTCATTTTCTTTTAGTCCTTCCGGCATGACAACACCACACAAAACTCTTTGTCCGGAAGAATAGGTACGCCAGGCATGTCCTGTTAAATTTCCACGGATAACCATTTCCACCCTGAAGGGATCGCATCTTTTTCCAATGCTGACGTTGGGAGCGGGAACGGAAAGCAGCCAGTTCGGACAAATATCATGTGTGGCTTTCAACATAAATGCAGCAATCTGATTCAGGACTTGTCCTTTAAAAGGGATGAGGCGGGGAAGAATCACATCGAATGCTGAAATACGGTCGGAGGCGATCATGATCAGCAAGCCATTCTGTAAACTGTATACATCCCGAACCTTTCCTTTGTAAAAACCCGTTTGATCCGGAAAATGATATGCTGTCATGTTACAATTTTGGGTACAAAGATTGGGGAAAAAGTAAAAAGTAAAAATTTAAAAGTAAAGGGGAAAAGATCATTTTACTTTTTATTTTTTACTTCTTAAAAAGATGCTACATATTTGTATCGCGGAATTCAATAATCTAACCTACTTGCCATGAAAACCTTAACACGTGTTTTTTTCACTTGTCTTTTTTTATTTCTGTCTCTCAGTCATTCTTTCGCTCAGACACAAACCATAACGGGGAAAATCAGTAACGTAGATAACAAAGAACCCGTTCCGGCTGCATCGGTTCTAATAAAAGGAGGAACCAAAGGAACCTATACCGACAATCACGGGAATTTCAAACTTACGGTGCCGTCTTTCCCCGTCACACTCGTTATTTCATCGGTCGGATTCGAGACGCAGGAATTCCGGGTGGAATCTGCCTCCACTATTATTTCTATTGATTTGAAAACTGCTTCCATAATGGCAACAGAAGTGGTGGTATCAGCCACACGTTCTCAAATCAGAAATCTGGAATCACCGGTTTCTATAGAGCGCATGAGTTCATCCTATATACGCGAGGTAGCAGCGCCCTCCTTTTATGATGCCATTGCCAATCTGAAAGGCGTCGACGTGGTCACGTCTTCAATACTCTTCAAAACCATGGGAACCCGCGGATTTAACGGTTCGGGGAATGTTCGTATGAACCAGCTTGTTGATGGAATGGACAACCAGGCCCCGGGGTTAAATTTTGCCGTGGGTAATATTGTCGGTTTGAATGAACTGGACGTCGACAATGTGGAATTATTACCCGGCGCATCTTCTGCCTTATACGGATCAGGAGGAATGACCGGTACCATTTTGATGACGAGCAAGGATCCGTATAAATATCAGGGTTTAAGCGCTATCGTTAAATACGGCCGGAATCATATCAGTGATCCCAGCACGGGCTCGGCACCATATTATGACGCCATGTTGCGGTACGCGCAATCATTCGGAAAATTTGCTTTTCATATTTCAGGGGAATACACAAAGGCCAAAGACTGGACGGCCACCAATTACAGTAATTACTCTCCTTACCAGGGAACACCTGTTTCAGGCGACAGGAGTTTACCGAATTACAACGGAGTGAATGTGTATGGAGATGAAAGTTCTTTTTTCACGGTATATAACGGACTGCAAAGTGCAGCCAACCAGTATCAGCAGGCGGGAGATCCGGCGACAGCTGCCCAGCTGAGGGGCATTGCGGCTTTGACTCCTGTAAATTCAACCGTAACCAGAACGGGATATGATGAAAATACGCTGACAGATTATAATGCATACAATTTAAAAGTTTCAGCGGGCCTCTTTTATAAGATCAGCGATAATACCACAGTAAGTCTGACAGGAAATTTCGGATCCACGAATACGATTTATACAGGAACCGACCGTTTTAGTTTACAGGACACAAAAATCGGACAGTATAAAGCGGAAGTAACCGGTAAGAATTTTTATGCGCGGGCCTATACAACGCAGGAAAATGCGGGCAATTCCTATGACATGGTGGCAACCGCTACGCTGATCAATGAATCATATGCTCCCACAGCAACCGTATGGGCGCCGACTTATATCGGAACCTATGCACAGGCATTCGGCGCAGCACTTGCGTTGGGCCAGACACCCGCCCAGGCCTATGTCAGTGCCAGTGCAGCGGCCAGGACCAATGCAGATAAAAACAGGTATCAGCCGGGAACAACATCATTTAATAACTCATTGGATTCACTAAAAAAACTGGCCATTCCGGCGGGCGGAAAATTCAACGACAAGACAAACCTGTATGTCGTGGAAGGCATGTATAATTTTTCTGACCTGATCAAATGGGCCGATATCAGTATTGGCGCGTCTACTAAAGAATATGTATTGAATTCTCACGGAACGATCTTCGCGGATACAGCCGGCGTCATTAACATCAACGAAACCGGAGCATTTGCACAAATACAAAAAGGATTTTTTGACGACTACTTAAAAATAACCGTAGCCGGACGATATGACAAGAATTCCAATTTCAAAGGAAGATTCACGCCAAGGATTACAGCCGTTTACGAAGTAGCCAAAGACAATTACATTCGTGCGTCCTATCAGACAGCTTACCGGTTTCCCTCTACTCAGAACCAATACATCAATCTGCAAACAGGTTCAGCGAGACTGATTGGCGGTCTGCCTCAATTTATTTCTTTCTATGGACTGACAAGCGACACGTACGATACGGCGGCTCTTGGAAATTTTGCGAGAACCGGTGTGCCGCCCACACAGTATCAGTTTAAGGAATTTAAACCGGAAACAGTTGCTTCCTGGGAGTTGGGATACAAGGGGCTGATCGCGAAAAAATTATTTATTGATGTATATGGTTTCTATGCGCAGTACACGAATTTTATCGGTCTGACTGTACTGGTTAAAAACCCGCTGACCGAAGGACAAAATGCGCTGAACACTTTTGGAATTTACACAAACAGCAGCAATAAGGTGAATACGGTGGGCGCTGGTATCGGTCTTCAATATACTTTGCCGAAAGGATTCTTCGTGGGTGGTAATCTTGCGTATAATGATTTATCGAATAACGATGCGAATGTGCTCACGCAATTCAATACGCCAAAAATCAAGTATAATATTTCTGTTGGAAATTATTCAATCAAAAAAGTGTTTGGTTTTAATCTGACCTATCACTGGCAGGATAGCTATGTATACGAATCCTCATTCATCTCCGGCACCACACCGTCATTTGGCGCGCTGGATGCACAGATCAGTATGAAACTTCCAAAATTGCAGAACAGCATGATCAAGATCGGCGCTACCAACCTGTTGAATAAATATTATTCCGACGCTATCGGAAACTCGCAAATCGGAGGGCTCTACTATGTCAGCCTTGGTTATAATGTCTTCTAGGTAGTATGGAAGTATGGAAGAATGGAAGTATGGAAGTGTTAGTTAATTAGTTTCAGATACTTCCATACTTCCATTCTTCCATACTTCCATACTTGTGATTAGACGTTGAATCTGAAATGCATAACATCCCCGTCCTTCACGACGTAATCCTTTCCTTCAATCCTGAGTTTCCCTGCTTCGCGGCATGCTGCTTCGGATTGATATTTTATAAAATCATCATAGGCGATGACTTCAGCCTTAATAAATCCTTTTTCAAAATCAGTATGAATAACAGACGCCGCCTGTGGTGCTTTCCATCCTTTTTGAATGGTCCAGGCCCTGACTTCCTGCACACCGGCCGTGAAGTAAGTTTGTAGTGCCAACAACGCATACGTGCTCCTGATCAGTTTATTCAGCGCGGGTTCTTTCATCTTGTATTCTTCCATGAACATGGCTTTGTCATCCACGCTCTCCAGTTCTGCGATTTGCTGTTCAATCGAATTATTCATCACGATCATCTGGGCATGTTCCGCGTCCGCCGCTTTTTTCAGTGCCTCGGAATATTTATTTCCGGTGTGCATCGATTCCTCATCCACATTGGCGACATACAAAACGGGTTTGTCAGTTAATAAAAACAGATCGGCAATCGCGGTTTTATCGTTCTTATCCAGATTTAATTCCCGGATATTTTTTCCTTTCTCAAGATGTTCTTTACAACGTTTTAATACTTCAAATTCCAGCTTTTGTTTGGGGTCAGCTGTTCTCAGTAATTTTTCAGCCTTCTGATATTTTCTTTCTACTCCGTCCAGATCTTTCAACTGAAGCTCTGTGTCGATAATTTCTTTGTCGCTGACGGGATTGATCGCACCCTCTTCGCGAAGGATATTTTCATCTTCGAAACAACGTATGACATGCACGATGGCATCCACTTCCCGTATATTGGCCAGGAATTTATTGCCCAGACCCTCACCTTTGCTGGCTCCCTTTACAAGTCCGGCAATATCTACGATCTCTATTTGTGTGGGTACGATCCGGTCGGGATGTACAAGAGCTGCCAGTTTATCGAGTCTTTCGTCCGGTACATCCACGAGCCCGATATTGGGTTCAATCGTACAAAACCGGTAATTGCTTGCCTGGGCTTTTGCACTGGTACTGACCGCATTGAACAACGTCGATTTTCCTACATTCGGTAGTCCGACGATGCCTGCCTTTAAAGCCATAGAAAATTAAATTTATTGATTCAGAAAACCTGTGTTTTTGCGCCCGCAAAGATAGAAGTATTTGAGGGATCGTTGTTTAATTACTTATATTCAACCCATAATTCCGGATATGGCCCTCAACCTGCTTTGGATCATTTTTTTTCTGATTGCATTCATAACAGCCCTTGTGCGGCTGATTTTTTTCGGGGATACGGAAATTTTCAAAACAATCATCGACGGGGTTTTTGACTCGGCGGGTACAAGTGTTCAGATAGCCATCGGTCTGATTGGTGTGTTGGCCATGTTTCTGGGATTTTTGAATATTGGAGAGAAAGCCGGCGCCATCAATTTTCTATCCCGCATTATAGGTCCCTTTTTTAATAAACTTTTTCCGGAGGTTCCGAAGAATCATCCTTCTATGGGACATATGGTGATGAATTTTTCTGCTAACCTGCTTGGTCTGGATAATGCCGCCACACCATTTGGACTAAAAGCCATGAAAAGCCTGCAGGAACTCAATCCCAATAAAGATCAGGCTTCCAATGCGCAGATTATGTTTATGGTCCTGCATGCGTCGGGTCTTACAATCATTCCCGTAAGTATTATTGCCCAGCGTGCCATTCTTAAATCAACAGACCCCACGAGTATTTTTATTCCCTGTATGATTGTCACCTTTGTAGCTACCGTGGTGGCGCTCACCGTGGTCGCGATCAAGCAAAAGATTAATCTATTCCAGCCGGTGATATTTTTATGGGTGGGAGGCATTTCGGTTTTGATCGGTGCGCTTGTTTATTTTTTGCGCCTGCATAGCAATTATATAGATCCGTTTTCGAAAATATTCAGCAATGGCCTGATCCTTTTATTGTTTGTCGTATTTATTATAGGTGGTCTTGTCCGGCGTATCAATGTATATGAATCTTTTATAGAAGGTGCCAAGCAGGGATTTCAGGTTGCCGTTACGGTAATTCCCTATCTGGTTGCGATGCTGGTTGCTATCAGTGTGATCAGGAGTTGCGGTGTGCTGGATTTTATTACGAATGGAATCGGATCTTTCTTTCATCTGCTCGGTATCAACAGTGATTTTGTTCCAGCACTACCCACTGCGCTGATGCGACCATTGAGCGGAGCGGCCGGCCGCGGTATGATGATCACTGCCATGCAGCAGTACGGACCTGATTCCTTTATCGGAAAACTCGCCTGTATTTTCCAGGGAACCACGGATTCAACTTTTTATATCGTGGCATTATATTTTGGCTCTGTCGGAATCAGCAAAGTGCGCTATACCATTCCTGTATCACTGCTGGCAGATTTATCGGCGATTGTTACGGCGATTTTGATTTCGTATATATTTTTTCGGGTGTAAGGCTAAGGCTAAGGCTAAGGCTAAGGCTAAGGCTAAGGCCTGAGGTTTCTTTTGGAAGTTTCTATTTTAATAAGAGTTGACAATTATTGGGAAAAACAGTGAATTAGTTTACGTTCTAAGCCTTCGCCTTATGCCTTAGCCTTAGCCTTCGCCTTACGCCTTCGCCTTACGCCTTCGCCTTCGCCTTCGCCTTACGCCTTAGCCTTAGCCCTGAACCTTGGCTTTCAGAACGGGTTCGCTTTCAAAAAGCTCGATACTTCGTCTTCGGTCTTCGCTCATCCAGCCATTTAAAATTTCTGAGTTTCATTTCATCCAGGTTTACTTTTTTGATCGGATACATGATCCCGTCTGCATCCTGGCGAAGAACCACTTTATTCAACTGTTTGTTGAGAAAGATCATATCAATAACATCTGCTTTATTCACGCGGTTCACACCCACAAAGGCCGCGCTGTCATCTTTTATAAAATAAACAGCTTCGGCACTTCCCTTGCTTCGCATATAGTCTATTACGCCGTCTTTAAAATATCCGTTCAGTGTGTTTCCCTTAATCTGGTTGAACATATTCGTGTATGCCTTTCCAACAACCAGACTATTTTCGAATACATATAAGCGATCTGGCTTTTTATTCTTTGTGTATAAAAACATCGTATCGCCTGTTACCTGATAACCGCCGGCCCAGGCGATGGGGTTTGTATATAAACGGAAAATAGAATCGAGCCCGGAATAATAACAACTGTCGGCCACAGCCTGCAGGGAGTCCGAGAATATTCTGACATGATGATAGATCTGTAAATACCGCAGACTGCTGTCATGCGGGTTTCTGGCGCTGCGTACAATTTCAGCGCCCTGTACGGAATCGGGCCTGTTTAAAACAGAATCCGGAATGCGCGCAGAATAAACCGTATCGCCCGTTATGTAGATGGAATCCTTGTCCTGTTTTAGTATGATCAGTGGGTTTTGCGTGGCAAAAAAAGTATTTGCCTTACTATTCGCGATCATCAGATTTGAAATCAGTGTCAGGTTCTGAACCGTATCGCGGAAAACAGCATGTCCGCGTGCAAAACTCATCCCGGTGCTGTCGTCAAAACGTATATCATCTGCTGTGATGGTTTCTGCTTTGTCCGTAATCGTTGGCCTTTTTCCAAATGAGGCCCGGTGATTTTTCAGATCATAGAAACCTTCTTTTGTGCGGATGGTCCTGCCCGTACTGTCGATGATATAGGTGCTGGTAATAAAAGTGGCCAGCTGGTTTTCTGAATTATAAAGCAGGGAATCCGCTGTGAGATCATATGCAGGATCCTTTAGTTTAACGTCTTTTTTAAAATAAATATCTTTGGTTGCCTCATAATAAGTGCCTTCCTTACTCGTAACTACGGTGTTCTTATTAACTACTTTTCCTCCGCTGTAATAATCCCCGATATGCGCATTCATATCATAATGCAGTTCGGTGGTTGTCAGAGTGCCCTTCCCGTCCTTCAGCTCTACATTCTTCTGGAAAATAATCTGCTTGGTGTCAACGAAATATTTCATGTAGTCCGAATAGATATCGGTTGAATCCTTATCATTGATATGCACATGACCAAAGGCTTCGATCGTGTTTTCCTTATGGTTTATCGCGAGACTGTCAGTATAAAACATTGTTTTATCACTCTGAAGTTTTACATGACCGAACAGGGATTGTATGTCAACAGAATCCTTTTGTTTTTGACGGAGCGTGTCGGAATGCCAGATATAAATAGTTTGGGTACTGTCGCTGGTTTTTGATTTAAAAGACACGACAGTCTGTGCATAGGATCTAAATCCTGACATGCAACATATCAGTAAGGCCAGATAGAAGCCCGTTCTTTTCATTACTTCTTGGTTGGCGGATTGGAAATGGCGCTGGTGTCATTTAAGGGTGCCATCAAAGGACCTTTTTTATCCTTGCTTCCAAAAACAGAAATATTCACATAACGTTTTGGGTGCATACGCAGGTCGTCCAGTAAAATATTCAGACTCCGGCTGGTGCTTTCCAGGTTGAGGTAGAGTTTTTTGTCATTTAATAATAAGCCCAGCGATCCATTCGGACTGTTCACTTTATTTATTGCATCTTTCAGGGAATTCATTGCACTCTGTGCACTTGCCAGGGTTTCATCTATTTGTGCATTGGCCAGTTTGCCGGTTGTTTTTTCCAGGTTGTCGAGGGTGCCGGTGATCCGCTGGTTATTGCTGGCCAGGTTATTCGTGAAACTATCCAGGTGTATCATGGTATGAGCGAGTGCACTGGTCCGGTCGTTCAGCATGATCTGAAGGGAGGCGGATGATTTGGCCAGGTTGGCAATTATAGAAGAAAAATTATTTTTTACTTCCGGGTTGAACATCTTTGTAATCTGCAGGATCAGTGAATCCAGGGAACTCAGCGTTTTATCGAGATTCTTCATTACCGGCGCAAGCCTTCCCTGAACTTCTGACAGTAATCCGCCCTGATCTACGGTCTGCAGTGTATCGCCATCCTGTATCATGTCCGTAGCGTCTCCCTTGTTGATAATGATATTGGATGAACTGATCAATCCTGATTTAATAACGGCGGCGGAGTTTTTTGGAATATTTACATCCTGTTTCATACTGATGGTAACCAGGATGCCGTCAATATTTGGATCCGTTGCCTTAATGGCATATACACTTCCAACATTTAATCCCTTAATGCTCACTGAATTTGACAGTTCAAGGCCATCCACGTTCCTGAACACAGCATAAATTTTCTTGCTATGTGAGAAAAGATCTTTTCCCTTCAGAAAATTAAATCCCAGGATCAGCAGTGCAATGGCTATTGACGTTAGCGCACCAATTTTTGTCTCGTTCGTAATTTTCATTCGCAGTTTTGTTTAAAATAGCCGCTGCCAGGATCTTTTATGTGTTACAAACCTAAGGAAAAAGATCGTTCCCCGTTGTTGATTGCTGTTCCTTTATTGGCGAATGGAATCGGGAACTGATGCCGGAGGAACAGGAGCGCTGCCTTCGACCTGATTCTTATAACGGTCCAGCGCGTCAACGATATTCTCCACGACTTCATCCTGTCCTTTGTTACTGTTCAGATATTCTTCTTCTTCTTTATTACTCAGAAAACCCACTTCAATCAACACACTCGGCATACCTGTTGCCTGCAGCACCTGGATTCCCACGTCTCTTTGTTTAACACCATAACTTTGTCTGCCCGCTGCCGCGAAAGATTCTTCTACCATGGTTGCAAACAGAGCGCTGTTGTCAAAATATTTTTTTTCATACAAGGCAGCACGCATGCGTGCTTCGGGAGATGTCAGATCAAAGGCTGCCTCCGCAGCAGCACTGTCGGTGCTGTCGGCTACATTCTCACCACTTTCCTCACGTTCATTGATGGCGTCGTTCTTATTTTCCTGCTTTCCGGCTTTCCAGATATATGTTTCTGTTCCTACTCTCGTGTTCTTTACCCAATATGATTCATAAATGGGCGCATTGACCCATTTCTTTTTTTTCTTTGAGCCCTTACCTACATACATCAGCTTTTTCTTGTGACCAATCACTCTTTTCTCATAATAACCACCAGCGGGCTGCCGGGTGGAATTACAATGAATGCTGATAAACAAATCTCCTTTCGCCTGATTCGCAATTTGAGCACGGCCATGCAGATCATCGTGCAGGTTGTCCGCATTGAGTGCACAGGCATCGGTTGTTCTGGTAAAAACGACTTTGGTATTGGGGAATCTTGTTTTTATGGCTTCGCCGAGTTTGAGAGAAATTTCGAGGGTAACATCCTTCTCTGCAGAGATCAATCCGCGCGTGCCGGGGTATATTCCCCCGTGTCCCGGATCAATCACGATGGTCTTTAATTTAACAGCATCCGGATGAACACCCGGATGAAAAGACGAAAAAGTAAAAAAAATGAAAACGGAAATGAACAGGCCAGATAGTGCTCTCACCATAGTTATCTTTTGACTGTCAAGATGTTAATCTTCTGAAATACTTAGATAGATACCCCTATTTTTGTACCATTGTAATGTATGAACAACGGGGGCAAAATTAGTTTAAAATACCTTTCCACGCTGATTTTAACATTGCTATTCTTTTGTGTAACTGTTAACAGTTCAGCCCGTTATTACAGAAATCGCGATCAACCCCCGCCCAATCCGCAGGATACCATTCCGAAGAATATCATTTCTGCACCAAAAGATACCGTAATCATCGATTCAGCACTGCTGGATACATTGCCTTTTCATTCCGACAGCGTCCGGCTGCAGGTGGACACGATTCATGCCCCTTATTCCAAAGACTCGCTGGATGCGCCGATCTCTTACAGTGCGCAGGACTCCGTCGTGCTTGACGTACCCACCAAGAATATCACATTATATAATAAGGCCAATACAAAATTCAAGGACATTGACCTCGATGCGTATAATATCCGGATGGATCAGGCCAATAGCCTGCTGCTGGCCACATACGCGAGGGATACCTCCGGTGCAATGATCGGCAGGCCAAAGATGACCCAGGCCGAAACAAAAATGGAGTCGGATTCCATGGTCTTCAATATGAAAACGAAAAAGGGCATCACGATGAATACATTCACGCAAAGCGGTGAAATGTTTGTGATGGGCGAGAAGATGAAAAAGATCTCCACGAACGATTATTATGCATTCCGCGGACGATTCACAACCTGTGACCTGGATACGCCCCATTTCGCATTCCGGACAAACAAGATGAAGCTGATCAATAAACAAATGGCGATCACAGGACCTGTTCACCCCGAGTTTGAAGGAGTTCCGATTCCGATTTATATCCCGTTTGGATATTTTCCGATTTCGCAGGGCAGACACTCCGGGTTCCTGGCGCCTACTTTTGATGTGAGTTCACAATATGGGTTGGGTCTGCAGGGCCTGGGCTATTACAAAGTGCTGAGCGATAATTTTGATGTGGCCGTCAGGGCCAATATATATTCCTATGGGGGATACAACCTGTATTTTACGCCCGAATACCGTGTCCGTTACCGTTATAGCGGACGAATGAATTTTGTTTATCAGAATACGAGAATACTCAATAATTCAGGAGAATCTGCGTACACGACTACCAAGACCTATAATTTGCAATGGGCGCATAATGTGGATAGCAAGGCGCATCCCGGACAGAACTTTTCTGCCAATGTGAACCTGATGTCGGCAAAATTTAATAATGCCAATATTACAAACCCGACGGCTGTTTATAATAACCAGATCAGTTCTTCCATTGCCTATTCAAAAACATTTGACGATGGCAAATACAATTTAACGGTGAACGGAAATCATAATCAGGATAATATTTCGGGTCTTGTGAATATTACAGCACCGTCCATCGGGTTTACAGCCATCACCATTTATCCATTCGCTCCCAAAGATTATGTGGGTATTCCGAAATGGTACCAGAAACTGGGGATCGGTCTGAATTCAAATATTTCCGGTGCCACGAGTTTTTATGATTCCGTTTCAAGTTTTAGTCATATACTGGATACATTCAGATGGGGAGCACAAAATAATATTCCCATTACGCTGGCCCTTCCTCAATTGGGATTTTTACAAATCACACCCGGCGTGAGTTTTCAAAACCGGATATTTAGCGAGAAATATGACTATGAATGGAACGACAACAAACAAAAACTGGATACCCTTCCCATAGAAAAAGGAGTATATTTTGCCAACAACGTGGCATTCTCGCTTAGCCTGAGCACCGCAATTTTTGGAACATTTCAGCATTTCGGAAAAAATAGTAAAATACTGGGCATACGGCATACAGTCAGGCCGACGGTCAGTTTTTCATACTCTCCGGATCTGTCCAAAAGTTACTATACAGACAACATTCAATATACCGCGGAGGGAAATTATCAAAAATTCAACCGGTTTAACGGGAACATATACAGCGCGTTTTCACCCGGATCTTTCGGAGGATTGAGTTTTGGTATTGATAACAATATTGAAATGAAAGTAAAGTCAAAAACAGATTCGAGTGCGGGTGCAAATGAGAAAGTAAAACTGATCGACGGATTTGGTTTTAATGGAAGTTATAATTACCTGGCCGATTCCTTTAAACTAAGCCCCATTTATTTTTATCTGCGCAGTACGTTATTCAAAAGCGTTAATATTTCAGCAACCACTACATTAAATCCCTATCAGCACGATTCACTGGGAATAAACATTAATAAATATGCCTGGGAAGGTGGTGGTTTTAATCTTGGACGAATTGTCGGGGGTAACATTTCCATATCCACATCCTTTAAAAGCAAACCGATTGATCCGAAGAAAAGTGATCAGGATCAGAAGAATACCGTGGACAACCAGATGCCAATGACCATTGATGAACAACAGGCCGAACTCGCGTATGTTCGGAATCATCCGGCTGAATACGTCGATTTTAATATTGCCTGGTCAGTCAACATTTCTTTCGCGTATAGTTTTTCCAATACATTTGTTGTCAACAAGTTTGTAACGCAAACCAATTCTTCCCTTATTTTAAACGGAGATTTTAATCTGACAGAAAAATGGAAAGTGGGTTTTAACTGCTACTATGATGTGAAAAACCTGGTGATGAATAATCTTACGACCTTTCTTTCGCGGGATATGCACTGCTGGCAACTTTCGATTAATGTAACACCGGTTGGATATTATCGTTCTTTCAATATTACCATCAGTCCCAAATCAGGCATTTTACGGGATCTGCATATCAATCGCTCACGCACATTCTATTGATGCTGAACGATAAAATTCTTCATCAGATCAAATACACGTCCTTTAATCTGTTCTACTGTTTCGCCGGGCACTACTTCCACTTCGGGAAGAAATTCCATTTTTAATTTTACCGGCATCAGATAAAAACTTTTGTCGGACGGATTGGCCCGCCGGCTATTGAAAATAATCATTGGAATGATGGCACGGCCCGTTGTGACGGCCAGTCGAAACGCGCCGTCGTGAAAAGGTTTGATCGGCTCTGAGGAAGTGTTTCGGGTTCCTTCCGGATAAATGCACATGTGCAGACCCATGTCCAGCACTTCTTTCATTTTGGTAAAGCTGTCACGCCTGCTTTTTTCATTTTTCCTGTCTACCAGGATACTGCCTGTCTGATATATCAGTCCGAAGAGAGGAATTTTTGCCATCTCGGCCTTGGCGATGGTTTTGTTTCCTCCGGGAATACCGGGTGAGGAAACCGGAACATCAATCAGCGCATTGTGATTGCACACAACGATATACGTTTTTCCTTTCTTAAAATATTCACGTCCGCGGATTGTCAGTGGACACCCCACAAGGGCCAGGAAAATATCCATCCACACCCTCGAGAAACGGATAAAACGATTTGTTTTTTTGGGATCTTTCTGAAAATAAATAAACAGGAAAAACGGAATCAGGAATAGAAGCATGGTTGAAACGAAAACCAATGCGCCCCAGGCTGCCCAGATTCTGCCGAAAATATTTTTAAATATTTGCAAAACGATTCATTTGGTGATTATAATTTCCAGTCAATCGGATCCATTCCGTTTTTCATCAGATAGGTATTCGCTTTCGAAAAATGCCTGCATCCGAAAAATCCTTTGTCCGCGGAAAAAGGAGAAGGATGGGCCGCTTTTAAAACATAGTGTTTGGTTTCATCGATCAATGATTGTTTCTCCTGCGCAAATTTCCCCCATAGAAGGAATACCAGATTTTTTTTGAGGTCGGAAAGTTTCTGGATCACCATGTCTGTAAACTCTCCCCATCCTGCCTGGGAATGGCTGGCCGGAGCATTTGCCAGCACAGTCAGGTAGGCATTGAGCAATAATACTCCCTGCCTGGCCCAGGGACTCAGATTGCCGGTTTGCGGAATGGGCATTCCCACGTCTGTATTCAATTCCTTAAAGATATTCTGCAATGAAGGCGGGGGCCGGACACCGTCAGGAACAGAAAAGCATAATCCGTGCGCCTGACCCGGACCATGATAGGGATCCTGTCCGAGGATGACCAATTTAGTTTTTTCAAAAGGACTCATTTCGAAGGCATTAAAAATCTGACTTCCCGGCGGATAAATGGTCTTGCCAAGAATCTTTTCTGTCTTGAGAAAATGGACGATCTGTAAAAAATAGGGTTTGTTGAATTCGGCTTCCAGTACTTTTTTCCAGCCGGCTTCCATTTGGACATTCATGTTGCAATTTAAGTCTTTGAGTCTAAAGCCTAAAGCCTAAAACTAATGAAGGAATAGAAAGATTGCTCAATTAAATATAGTTCCCGATTCAAATAAATCTTTGACGTTGGTAAAAGAAGTTTTAGACTTTGGGCTTTGGGCCTTAGGCTTAATCGTATATTTAAAATAAAAACAGATGTCAAACACCGAACTTGAGCTGACACCTTATCTTTCGTTCCGGGGTAATTGTGAGGAAGCACTTCATTTTTACAAAGATATTCTGGATGGGCAGATTGAAATTGTATCCCGTTACGATAATCCGGCGATGAATGCACCGGAGGATTTTAAAAATAAGATCCTGCATGCCCGCTTTTCTTTTGGGAAATACGTGCTGTTTGCAAGTGATGTGATGCCCAAAAAGCAAGATGAACAACTGACGAACAATATTGCACTATCTCTGGGATTACATGATGAAGTGGCCGCCCAGGATATTTTCGACAGACTGAGTAAGGATGGGGACATCCATATTCCATTTAAGAAACAATTCTGGGGAGACTGGCATGGCAACTTCAAAGACCGCTTTGGTATCCGCTGGATGGTGAATAGCACAAAATGAATTCAGATAATAAAAATAAAAAATGAAAATACGTTTCGTCGTTCTGTTTGTCATTTTTTTCTTGTCTAAAACAACATCGTCCGCTCAGACGGCGAATTTGACTCTGCACATGGCGGATGCCCGGACGACCATCAATAAAAATATTTACGGACATTTTGCCGAACACCTTGGTCATTGTATTTATGACGGTATTTATATTGGTGATTCCAATAAGATAATTCCAAATACAGAAGGAGTGCGAAATGATGTCATTGCTGCATTGATAAAATTAAAAGTGCCGGTATTAAGATGGCCCGGGGGATGTTTTGCGGATACCTATCACTGGAAGGATGGAGTAGGACCCAAAAAGCAACGGCCTGCCATGATAAACAAATGGTGGGGAGGTGTAACGGAAGACAATAGTTTTGGCACTCACGACTTCCTGAACATGTGTGAACGAATGGGAGCTGCTCCCTATCTCGCAGGGAATGTGGGAAGCGGAACCGTTCAGGAATTTTCCCAATGGGTAGAATATGTAAACGGTGAGGGATCGGCTCCGATGATTTCCTGGAGAAAATCGAATGGACGTGATAAGGCCTGGAATGTAAAATATTTTGGTATTGGAAATGAAGCCTGGGGTTGCGGAGGAAATATGACGCCTGAATATTATAGTAATATTTACAGACAGTATGCTACGTTTATTTCTGGCTGGAATAATAACGGGAATTTATTTCGTGTGGCATCCGGAGCCAATGGCGATGATTTCCATTGGACCGAAGTGATGATGCGGGATATTCCCAGGGATCTCATTGAAGGCGTTTCTCTTCATTACTATTCAGTAATAGACTGGAATGCGAAGGGACCTGCCACCGGGTTTAGCAGTCAGCAATATTTTACAACTTTAAAACGCGCCCTGCGGATGGAGGAGATGGTCTCCAAACACATAGCCATCATGGATAAATATGATCCTGATAAAAAAACAGCACTGGTCGTGGATGAGTGGGGAGGCTGGTATGATGTGGAAAAAGGTACAAATCCCGGATTTTTATTTCAGCAGAACACCATGCGGGATGCGATGCTGGCAGGCGTTACGCTGAATATATTCAACAATCATTGCGATCGCGTCCGGATGGCCAACCTGGCTCAGATAGTAAACGTTCTTCAGGCCGTTATTCTCACCGACAAAGAAAAAATAATTCTGACGCCCACTTATCATGTCATGGAGATGTATAATGTTCATCAGGATGCCATCATGATCCCTGTTAAACTGGATAATATTTATTACAAATCCGGAAATGACAGTCTGCCGGCTATTTCCGTTTCGGCTTCGAAGAATCAGCAGGGGTTGACGCATATATCTCTTGTAAATATTGATCCCGAAAAAACAAATGAAGTTCATCTTCACATGGAAGGTTCCGGATTAAAACTGGATAGCGGAAGAATACTCCGGTCCGGCAGTGTGCAGGATTTCAATAGTTTTCAGGATCCCGGAAAAATTTCACCACGCCCGTTTACCGGCGTTGTTATAAAAGGAAATGATTGGCTGATCACACTTCCAGCCGCTTCGGTTGTCGTTTTAACGCTTCACTAAATCTGATAATGAACGGATTTGGAATAAAATAGAAAAGGCGTAAATCAGGCAGATTATTTGCAGTTCGTTTAGAAGAAAATTATTAATGAAAGTATTTATCAGCAGGAAAATTCCGGAAGCCGGATTACAATATTTGCGTGATGGGGCGGTTGAGATTTCGGAGTGGACGGAAAAAAGAGACCTTCTGCCGGAGGAGTTGATCGCTTATTGCAAAAATGCGGACGCATTTCTGAGTGCAGGCGGGAACAAGATTGACAGAAATTTTCTGAATGCTGTCAGACATTTGAAAGTCATCAGTCTGCATAGCGCAGGTTATGATAATGTGGATGTTGCGGCGGCAACCGAGATCAGAATGCCGATCGGGAACACACCGGGTGTATTAAGTGATGCAACGGCAGATATTGCTTTTTTACTAATGCTGGCTACCTCCCGTAAAGCTTTTTATATGAGCGGAACGATTTCACAGGGCGGCTGGGGTTTTTTTGAACCGACGGCTAACCTGGGCATCGATATACGGGGCAAAACGCTGGGCATTTATGGATTGGGTAAGATCGGTTTTGAACTTGCAAAACGCGCCAGGGCAGCCTTTGACATGAAAATCATTTATCATAACCGTAGTCATCATGAAGAAGCGGAAAAAGAATTACAGGCCCAATGGGTATCTTTTGATGACTTACTCGAAAAGAGTGATGTGCTTTCCGTTAACACGGCATTGACCGCGGAAACAAAAGGAAGGTTTGATAAAAATGTTTTTGCAAAGATGAAACCTACCGCGATTTTTATCAATGCAGCACGTGGTTCAATACATAATGAAACCGATCTGACGGATGCATTAAAAAGAGGAATTATCTGGGGGGCCGGGCTGGATGTAACAAATCCGGAACCCATGCGGCCCGATCATCCATTGCTTTCTATGCCCAACGTTTGCATTCTGCCGCATATTGGTTCGGCTACGGAAGAAACCCGTGCCGCCATGTCTCTGCTAGCCGCAAAAAATATTGTTGCCGGTTTAAAAGGGGAGAGACTGCCGTTTATTGTGAACCCGGAAATCTACGCTCAAAGCCCAAAGTCCAAAGCCTAAAATTGAAATTATTTATTTTGCGATTATTGAATATTCGATATTCGTAATCACCATTATCAAAATTCAGGTTTCCTAAAGGAAGTCTTGGACTTTGGGCTTTACGCTTTTGGCTTATTATGTGGTTTCAGATTAAAGATCCTCGAAATATTGAATCCGAAATAAATATCCCCATTTCCCCAGGTGCCGGTGGTCTGACCAATATACTGAGGTTCATTCATGGTCTGCGCGTTTGTGAAAACAAGCTGGAACACATGACCTCCCGTTTCAATATCCCATCCAAATGAAAGTGCATTGTGTAACGGTAATCCGGTATATGAGCTTAACTGATTGGGAAATAAATAATTGTATTCTGCTGTGATGGCCATTCGTTTCGTAATCTTAAACCGGCCCCCTGCACTCAGTGCAAAAACATTATTATGATCAATGGAAGAATCGACCAGATTGTAATGAAGGAACGTAGGTGTGATTTGAAGTGAAAGCTTGTTACTGAATTTTCTGGCGATCAGGATCTGCGCCGTATAGGCTAAACGATATTCACTTTTAAAAACACTTTTCAATTCTCTGGGGACGGCTACGGTATCGATGTAATAGCTGGTGGTCCCCAGCAATGCAATAGATATAGGTGCTCCCTGATTTTCCGTTTGTCGTAATAATTTATATTTCACATAACCATCAAATGTTTCCAGCACAGAACTTCTGCCAATGCCGATAGATAAACGGTCACTGATGCCATAATCCAGCCCCAGGCGGAGTGTAGCAAAATCCAATCCCCAGAGATGATAAGCGCCTTCATTTATTGTCCCGAACCGGTGCTGAATTTCAAAATTTAATGCACCCGCGGCCGGAGCTTCTATCGTTTTCATATTTACGATATATAAGGCCTTGAAAGTTCCGGTAACATATTCAGTTTTATGTTCGACCGACAAGGAATCGCTGATAGAACGCAGCAGGCTATCCTGTGAAAAAGCCTGAAATGATATGATTAAACATATCAGGCCGAAGTAGATCTTCCGCATATTTATTATTTTATGTATTTCGTGTCCAGACAATTTGAACCTTCACGTCGATTTCCTTCGCAATCTTTTCCCTTACTATGCTGGGAATGGCAATCTGATAATCTTCAGGTTTGATTTTGAAAGCAGAAGAACCCGTGATCTTTCCGTTTTTTACTTCAACCTGTCCGGTGGTTTCCAAGGGTTTTGTTACTCCGTGTAAGGTCAGGTCCCCTTTAACAACAACCTGATAAATGCCGTCTTTAGAAAAATCCATATCTCCGGTGCAGGTTCCGGAAAATGTTGCTTTCGGGAACTTGTCACTTTCTACATAATTTTCGTTAAAATGGACCTGCATCAGTTCTTTGGGAAAAATGAAACCTTTCAGAAGAACAGCGAACGCCATATGATGACTTGCCGGATCCAATACAGCATATACCTGGTTGTTTTCCCCCTGTATATCTTCCAATGGCGTTTTCGAATAAAAGCCAATAAAACCAGTTTTTGTCATGTAGTTCTGACCGATCCCCTGTAAGGAGAGGAAAATGGTAAACAGAAAAAAGAAGCACTTCAATCGCATAATCATCTGATTTAATTATTGGGAGATCCCTGTAGTGTCCAATCCAGTATTTTATTAATAGTAC
Source organism: uncultured Bacteroidota bacterium (assembly GCA_963759335.1). Taxonomy (GTDB): domain Bacteria; phylum Bacteroidota; class Bacteroidia; order Chitinophagales; family Chitinophagaceae; genus Puia. The sequence continues at coordinate 548,227 of CAVWYU010000005.1, read as the reverse complement.
AATCATCCAGCTTTTGCGTTTGATATGGCATGGGATCGTATCCCGGCAAATGCGCAACGTTTCCGTATAATGTGCCGTCCTGTGCGTAGAGCTTAATGTTATTATACCCTTCCAGGAGAACGCCACTACTTCCGGCCGTATTTCCAATTCCATGACACCGATAACAGTTTATTTCCAGAATAGGAACGATGTCTCTTGTATACTGCATACCCACTGTGTCACAGGGAATCGGTACATCCGGCAGAAGATTTTGTTTATTTTCTTTTGAACAGGCAACGATACACATTGCCGGAAATACGATGATTATCAATATAACCTTGAGTTGTTTTTTCATAAAACGAGATATAGTCTGAAAGCTATTTTTTTATGATACAATCAACCAGATTTACATCCATCAGAAACCCCGTGCATTTTCCTTTTACTCTGATGGAATCTCCCTTTTTGAATGTATAGTCCGTTGGTAAATCCTTTTTCAACACGCTGCAATTCACGCCGCCATCTGCCGTTGCGACCAGGTTCACTGAAACATAATTACCCGCTTCGGTGACGGATGAAATGGTTCCGGTTATTTCTAAAACCTTACCTACCCATTTTTGATTTGCCTTTGATTCATTCATTGCAAATTCGTTGTACAGACTGGTTGCCGTAAGAGTTGCTGCCGTATCTTCTCCTTCCACATTCCGGTGCGGTTTGTATAATGTATATATTCCCCAGCCGGCCAGGCAAATCAATAAAATGCCTATGCCGAAAAAATATTTTTTTCGCATAAAAGATTTCTTATGGTCAGCGTTAACGGAAAGAATGCGTAATACCTAAATAAAGGCCTACGCTGGATATAGACATACTGCCTAAGCCAACGCCCTGTAAAGGGATATTTACATACGGTTCGAATCTTATTTTTGTTTTGCTGTTCAACATGTATTCATAACCAACGCTCAGCTTTGCTATTGAAAGGATATTTGTATTTGAACTATTATACAGTGAATCCTTGTTATACGTACCATAAGAACCCTGCAATTGAAACGAATAGTATTCACTTGTCATCAGGTAAGACGAAAGACCCGCTGCGGCAAAAAAGTTGTGTTTCTTTTGTGCTGCGAAGTCATAACGGAATGAAAGTGGAATTTCGAACATGTTGCAATTGCCGTTAACATTTAGAATATCAACTGAAGATGGAATTTGTAACTGATCCTTGCTAAAGTATTCGCCGCTGGCATAATAATATTTCTTGTCCCATAAAATTCCTGTCTCAACGGAGATGTGGTTATTGAAGCGATAACCGACCAACCCACCAATACTAAATCCGAGATTATGAACTGACTGAAATTTCACAGTGCTTACGTCCGGACCGCCAATCAGACCAATATAAAACCCTCTAGATTGCTTTGAAATGGTGTTTTGTTTCTTCTTTGCCACCGAACTATCCTGGAGTGTATTTTTTGTTGAATCAGTTTTATCAGTTTTATTATTATTAGCAGTTGTTTCACTTTGCGTTGATGCAACCACCGGAGCAGCTGCAACGCCCGCTTTCACAGCCGATTCGGATGCGGAAGATGAAGCCTTGTCGCCGGATTTATCGGTAACGGCAGTTTCAGTTTCTTTTATTCCCGGATTCGAATTATTTGAATTCAAAACTGTTTTGGATTTGCCATCTTCGGACGACATTTGTTTTTGCGAATTCAGGCGACTATTGGTCTTTACTTGTTTTCCTCCGGCCGCATAGGTCAGTCTTTTATTTTTGCCTGACAGTGTCCCATTCGCACTTCCGGTTTCAGAAGTTTTCTTTTTACCTGAAAGTCCCTGGATATTATCCGAAACTGTTGATTTTTTGTTATCCGCTGCCTGGTCTGATATCGGTTGGCTGTCGGGTGGCAGAGCATTTATTTTGTTCTGATCCGTAGCGGGAATCCGGGGTTTTGCTGATACGATATTTTGATGCCCCGGAGATTGATATCCGGAAAAATAAAAAATCCCCAATCCCAGCGGGATAAGCAAAAGAAGCAGTAGCCATCTTCTTCTGCGGGTGGATACAGCAGCTGGCCCGGACAAATCGTGGACCTCACCCGGATTTTCATTCAACAGTTTGCCAGCCACGGCATCCCAGTCCGACCCGGTGGTTTTGAGCGGATACAGTTCCCCTGCTTTTTGGAACAGGTCGTCCATATCGTTTTCTAAATGCTCCATGATTTGGCCTCCTCTTTTTCTTTTATGATTTTTTGCAAAATGCCTCTTGCACGTGATAAATTCGATTTGGATGTACCTACGGAAATGCCCAGCGTATCAGCAATTTCAAAATGAGTGCAACCGTCTATAACAAACATATTAAACACAATACGGTACATGGGCGGAAGATTCTTTACATAGCTGATCAGTTCCTTATATAGTAAAAGGTGATCGGCTTTTTGGCTGTTGTCGGGCTCTTCCCATACATATTCCGGTATGCCGCCGATTTCCGGAGTCATATTATTTTTTCGCAGCTCATCGATAGATGTGTTGATAACAATACGTTTCATCCATGCCATCATGAGCCTTTCAGGAAATTCTTCCTCTTCATACCGGAACCTCTCTATGTGACGGAATATTTTAACAAATGCATCATTGGTCACATTCACGGCGATATCATATCGATATACATATCGAAAAGCTATTTTTAATGCATAACCATAGAACCTTTCGTAGAGCATCTTCTGGCTCTTCGGTTCCTGCCTTTTGCAGCCCTCTATGATCTGAATAATGTTATCCAAAGTTTTCTACTATCTATCGGATGAAACAATTATAGCGGTGCCGTCTGAGTCGCCTGATCCATAACGGGCCAGGGACCTGGAGTCGTAACGCTCACGCCCTTTGTGTTACCCCTTGTATTCGCATCTGCCCCAAACTTATATACCGGCCATCCCTTATAAGTCAGTTGCGGTTTTGTAAATACAGTTATACTTGAAAAGGCTGATTTATCCAATATTGAAGGTACGCTTTGTACAGAGCTTACCTGTACGATTGGCCAAACGGCGTCATTGCTGAAATCGGATAATGTATAATTGTTCTTTCCCGATTTATCTATAGCAAGTGAATACAGGGTTACTCCGTGGTCATCTGTCATATAAAGTGTGGCACCAGTTCCGGCCTTCAATGTGCTATCGTATTTTATCCCATCGAGCCCAACCAGTTGAGTAACCGACAGCATCACGGTATAATCCGGCTTTGCCACGAACCAAACGCCCTGGAATCCATCTCCATTTACGGTACCCGGAGTTGTGTCCCCTGCATATGTATACAACGGCCAACCTTTGTAAGTAGACTGCTTGCTGCCGTCTGAACGGGTTATGCTCGAAAAATCTGAAGCCGCCAATCCGGCGCCAAATGTAGTACCGGCATTATAAGATACGGGCCAGATTGCCAGGCAACCGCCAGCGGTAGTGCACGCCGATTTCCCATCGGCGTCCAGAGAAAAGAAATAAAGTGTGTTTCCATTCCCATCTGCCAGTATTGACCCAAAATGGGAATCAGTTTTTAGTTGAAATGCGGGCCCGGGCACATTGGAAGGGGGAACGGTAGCCGGTGGCGTTGTGCTGCCATAACCTCCGGAACTTTTTGAACATGAAGTAAACATACCAAGGACTATGATTGAAAGGAACGGGATTAAAATAAATCTTAAACGCATGATCTGTAAATTGTTATCTGATTTTAATGAAAAATTAAGCGCTTAGTAGTGAGTACGATTTTTTATAAACCGGGTTGCGTGTATTGGAAATTGATTCAGCACAGTAGGTACGAATGCGTTTAATGTATTATGTTTGGCAACCCGAACCAACTCATGTGCGCCGAATATTCGTTCTGCTTTTATCCCTGACGTTTCTTAACAGTTTTGCAAATGGCGATACCCGGGTGCCGGGCAATGATCTTAACTGGGTCAGCATCTGGCTGAGCTTTTTCTTCGGGCTGCTCTTTACCATTTTGTTCCGTTTCCTGAACAACTATTCAAAAACGATCGATCAGCGCAGTAATCCCGGAGTGCCTTTGAGAGGATGGATTATATTTTTAGGCATCAACCTGATCGCCCGGTTCATCATCCAGATTTATTTTTTCTGGAACGCAAGTTATTTTAATGAATCCGTCTGGATGCACCTGGGTCACCTGGGAGGGACAAAATTTCAACTGCTTTTTATTTTTGAATTATTTCTTTCCTTATTTGCAGTTGCCGGCACAGGTGCATTGATATATTGGTTTTTTGGAAGAAGGGATATTTTTCCGACGCTTTTTATTTATTATGCCTGGATCTATCTCGTAGCCACCAGCGCCCTGCTGTTGATTTATCATTTTATCAGTTTGCCTCCGGAAATGATCGGCATACGCCGCGATATGTATGTACAGATTTTCAGAATCGTTTACACAGCGTCGCTGATGATTTTTGTCTGGAAATCAGAACAGGTAAAGCAAACTTTTGTTTATCCGCATGGGTAAGCCAAAACAAGTGTGGAAGTCTGGAAGTCTGGAAGTACGGAATGCCACCAACCGTCATTAAAACTGCTGCAGATATCCCGCCAGTTTATTGATAGAAACCGCCGCGCGTTTTATTTCAATTTCTGCCTGGAGAAAATTTCTCTGTTCAATGGATTCTCTGATACCGGGTAATGTTTTTACCGAGTAACCGGTGTAAAATCCGGGTGCATATAACACATGTTTATACCAGGACCTGAGCGGTAAACCCTGATCAAGCAGAAGTTGCTGTTCCGCCTGGTAAAGCATCCGGTTCAGGCTGTCCATTTGTTTTTTGCCCATCCCTTTTGTATGCATCACTTCGAATGAATGATCAGCAGCCCTTCCGAGACTGATGACTGCATTTTGCAATGGAGAGAAGTCGATATAGGGAATCTCCTGCTTCTGAACAGGCGGTGAGAAAGCATTTGCAGTATCCATTGCGATGAGGAAATATTTTTTTCGTATGATCTCATTATTGACGGATGTTGACTCACGGAGAGTTGAGATCATCGTTTGTAATTCCGTTGTATATGATTTTATTTCTTTATACAGAATCCGGAAATCGAATGGTAATACGTCCGCATTTGCCATGCGTAGTGAGACATGCCCTGCCATTTTGGAAAGAGTTGCTCCATAGTAAAACCCGGGATCTATAAAACGAATAAAATTGTCATACGAATCATAAATGGAATGATAGTCGCCGCTGTTATCTTCTCCTGAAAATCCGAGATTTAAAACAGGCAGTCCGAGATGCTGCAGAAAGGGGGAAAAATCAGAACCTGTACCCAGGGCATCCAGGTGAATATTGGTTTTGTCCATCCTTTCTTTTGCTATCTGAGGACTTGCGGCAGTTACCACTTCTCTTGCCTTTAGTCTTTCAAATAAATTCGCTCCGGTTTGCGGGTCCGGGATATTTTTAGCCACGTCATCCACCAATCCTTCTAAAGCATGTGAGCCGCCAGCGTCGAGAAAACCCCTTCCGTATTCATCAGAGTTAATATAAACGACCGTATTTTGCTGTAATAAAGTGGCATGATCTTCCACCCATTCAGTGGAACCGACCAATGCTGGTTCTTCACCGTCCCAGGCGCAGTATACGATGGTTCTTTTTGGTTTCCAGCCGGATTTCAACATCACGCCGACAGCTTTTGCTTCTTCGAGCATGGCTGCCTGTCCGCTGATCGGATCCTGTGCGCCATTCACCCAGGCGTCATGGTGATTACCCCTGATTACCCATTCATCCGGAAAAACATCCCCTTTTATCATTGCAATCACATCATAACAGGGAACCATTTTCCAGTCAAATTGCAATTCCATATGTACGGTCGATTTTCCCGGCCCGATATGGTAGGTGATCGGTAGTGCCCCCCGCCAGTCTTCAGGCGCCACGGGACCGCCCAGGGCCTCCAGCAGAGGCTTTGCATCGTGATAACTGATGGGCAATACAGGAATTTTCAGAAGATTGGGTGCGTCATTGTGAGAAGCAAAACGTTTTGCATCTTTTGTTGCTCCAATACCCGGTGTCAGCGGATCTCCCGGATATACCACCATATCCATTACGCTGCCACGCTGAACGCCATATTCACTTTTGTAAGCGCCCTTAGGATACACATCTCCCTGGAAGTATCCGTCATCCTGTGGATCTGAATAAATAATACATCCGACAGCACCATGTTCCTGTGCTATTTTTGGTTTGATTCCACGCCAGCTTTTGCCATAGCGGGCAATGACGATTCTGCCTTTTACGTCGATGCCTCGTTTGGCGAGCTCTTCATAGTCATTATTCAAACCATAATTCACATACACCAGTTCTGCCGTTACATTTCCGTCGGCACTCCAGGCATTATAGGTTGGAAGCTGCTCCTTCTGACCGCTGGTGCCATCTTCTTTTAACGCGGGCTCCTTTAGTAAAGCATGGAAAACCTGCGGCGCTGTCATTTCAAGAACCCTGACTTTTGGAACAGGGAATAAAACCTGGTATACATCCATATGGACATCAAAGCCATAGTCACGGAATTTCTGTTGAATTTTTTCAGCAACTTCTTTGCTGCCTGTAGAACCCAGATTATGTGGAACAGATGAAAGATCCTGTATGGTCTTGCCGATATTTTCACGGCTGATCTGTTCATCAAATGTTTTCTCTATTTTCAATTCTTCGAGTGCATTGCTATCATAAAATCCGGAAAGATGAACCGACTGGGCGGCTAAAATGCCATGTAAAAAAAAGCTCAATAATAAAAAAAGTCCTGTGCGCATATTTTTCAGATTATCTTAAAAGTACCAAGAAAGTATGGAAGTATAAAAGTCCGGAAGCCTGGAAGTACTGCATCAATGACAAGTAGATTATTTGTCCGAAAGTAACTTAACTTCAATCATAAACCCGCAGGATGAAACCATATGATCCCGAGAAGGTCAGGCAGTTTTTCTTTATCATAGTATTAGCTGTGCTGGCTATGATCCTGTTTACCTATCTGAAATCATTCCTTCCTTCTTTCCTGGGTGCGATCACTTTTTATGTGCTGATGCGGCGGCATATGAAACGTATGCTGTTAAAAGGATGGAAGCCCGCATCTGCAGCCCTGATCCTGATGTTGTTTTCATTCATTATGATTTTATTTCCGGTGTTTATCCTGATCAATACGGTCAGTTCGAAAATAGGATATGTGATTGACCATGCCACCGAAATCACCAGTTCGCTGGTCGAGTTTCTGAAAAGTGTCGAATTACGTGTCGGATATCATTTTATGAATGCAGATACGATTCGAAACCTGAGTGGTATTGCTCTTTCTGAATTACCTCTGATACTGGGTGCGACGGTGAATTCGATTGTCGCCCTCGTGGTGATGTATTTTTTATTATACTTCATGCTCACCAACTGTAACAAGCTTGAAGACTGGATGGAGGATGCCCTGCCGCTGAGAAAAGACAATCTGCAGCGCGTTCGTCACCAGATGAATCAAATGGTAATATCCAATGCCGTCGGTATTCCTCTGATCGCTTTATTGCAGGGGATTGCGGGATTGATCCTTTACCTGATTTTAGGTATCAAAGAGCCCCTGCTTTGGTTTGCGCTAACGGCATTTACTTCCATACTTCCGCTGGTCGGATCCTCGCTTGCATATGTTCCTCTTGCCATTATCCAGTTTGCAAGCGGTGATACCACCAGGGGAATTATTATACTGATTTATGGGCTGGGTGTTATCGTCACGATGGATAATGTGTTCAGACTCTGGTTGCAAAGGAGGATCGGAAATGTTCATCCGCTGATCACGCTGTTCGGCGTATTTGTAGGCGTTCCATTGTTTGGGTTTATAGGACTCATCTTCGGCCCGTTGCTCATTTCAATTTTTATTTTACTGATGCGCATATATCGCGTTGAATTTATTGCACCGGAAGAAAGTCTGGATGACTAAACACATCATTCATCGCTCATTGGTGAACGGTCATCAGTCAACGAAAAAAGGACCACTCAATGCAGTCCTTTTTTTAAAAAATTGAATGATCTATTACACGCGGCTGGCAAGTTCCTTGCCCGCTTTGAACTTTGCTACTTTTTTCGCCTTTATCTTGATGGTTGCACCGGTTTGAGGATTCCGGCCATTACGTGCTGCACGTTTTGAAACAGAAAAAGTTCCGAATCCGACAAGCGTTACCTTGTCTCCTTTCTTAAGTGTCTTGGCAATGGCCTCTGTAAACGAATCGAGCGCGGCTCCGGCCTGTGTTTTTGTAAGACCCGCGTCGTCGGCCAATTTTGCAATCAGTTCTGCTTTGTTCATGGAAAATGTTTTTATTGATTTCGAGAATGAGCAAATATAAGGTTATGCCTGAAGAAGCCTTATGCTGAAAAAATAATTGCTGCTCAAACAAGCTTAAAGACAGATTTTGGAGCCCAATTCTGTTTTTCCCGTTCAGTTCCTGGAATTCGTCATTTGCATCCGAATCATAAGCAGTCTTACATGTACTTCATCAGTTGCTCTTTCAATTCCTCCATACCTTCCGTTGCCGGTTTTTGTATTCCGTACAGGTTTTGGATGCCCCGAGTATAAGGGATGTTTTTATCTACTATGAATTTTGGTATTTGCGGCGATGCAAAATCTATCAGACCCGCTGCGGGATATACGGCCAGGGAGGTACCAATAATGACCATTATGTCCGCCTTACGAACCAGCCTGCCGGCGTCTGCGATCAGCGGAACCGGTTCTTCAAACCATACAATATGAGGCCTTAATTGTCCGCCGTCCGGCGCCTTATCACCCAGTCTGATATCATCCCGTATGGGGTAAACGATACTCTCATTGAGCACACTTCGCATTTTGAAGATTTCTCCGTGCAGGTGTAAAACCTGCGTAGAACCTGCCCTTTCGTGGAGATCATCGATATTTTGTGTGATAATCTGCAGATCAAAATATTTTTCCAGCTCGGCGAGTCCCCGATGGGCTGCATTTGGAATCGCATCCCGAACATTCTTCCGTCGCATATTGTAAAACTCTAGCACCAGTTCCGGATTTCTTTTCCATCCCCCGGGCGTTGCCACTTCATTTACGTCATATCCTTCCCAGAGACCATCGCTGTCCCTGAAAGTTTTCAGTCCGCTCTCTGCACTGATACCGGCACCCGAGAGAACAATCAGTTTCTTTGCCATTCATGAAATTACAAATAGTCGCGTAGTGGACGACATTTTTACCCTGTCACGAGGCTCGTGGCTTTTTCTTCAACGGGGGTTTCTTCAGAAACATTTTGCAATGCTGTCATCGGACAATAACCTGTAACGCCACGCAGGATTAACAGGGTTCCTGCTGTCATCCGTATGGATCTCCGGAAGGAGGATTTGCCAAAGCCAAAAACGCCCATTGCCAGGATCAGGCCTCCGGTCACCGCAGATACCAGTCTTTGTTTTTCGGTCATGTTGACAATAGGGCTAACAACTTTATTTAAATCTGTGTACTTCATAACACGGTTTTAATAATGGGTGCAATCCACGTGCCTTACTTTGCGCCACCTGAAACTATTTTTCGGGCGGTATACTTACTGACGGGCATTGACTTTTTTAACCAAACTGTTTTACCTGATCTGTAAATGGCTTGGGCATTACCCTTTCAGGTGTAAGTTCTTTAATGCTTTCTTCATATCGATACCTTTTCCCAGCACCCCTTTGAAAATATCTCCCTCCCTGTTTATCCTTGCAACCGCGTTGCGCATGGTGAAGTTCTGCATTTTCAGTCCCTTTTTTAATTCTTCCCAGTGGAGCGGCATAGAAACGGTCGCACCGGGTTTTGGCCTGACGGAATAAGGCGCCGCCAAAGTAGCCTGGGGTCTGTTCTGCAGGAAGTCAAGATAAATTTTACCCTTTCTCTTGGCCGTGGGCCGTTCAATGCTCGTAAACTCCGGAATCTCCTGTTGCACCAAAGTCACAATAGTTCGTGCAAATTCTTTCGATTCTTCATAATTATATTTTGCGCCCAGCGGGATGTAAATATGGATTCCGGTAGAACCGGATGTTTTGCAGAATGAATGGATGCCCACACTCTCCAGCAGTTTGTACGTAACCTTCGCGGTTTCTATAACCTGATCGAATGGATTTTTATCCGGATCCAGATCGATGATACACCAATCCGGATTGTCTGGTTTCTTTATTGTACTCGACCATGGATTCATTTCTATACAACCCAGCGATGCCATATATAATAAACTAGCTTCATCCGTAGCGACCAGAAATTCTTTTGCGCGATTATCAGCTTCGGAATGATAGGCAAAGGTTTCCAGCCACTCCGGTGCTTTTCCTTTTACATCTTTCTGGTAAAAACTTTCGCCATCGATTCCATTTGGAAAGCGGTTGAGTGACTGGGGCCGGCCGGTCAGGTAGGGTAAAATAAAAGGCGCCACCTGATAGTAATAATTTAGCAGGTCGCGCTTGGTAAGCTTTTCTTTGGGCCAGTATATCTTGCTGAGATTGGTAAATTTTATTTCATGCCCCTTTATCTTTTTCACCTGTGTTTCCTCGGAAGGATTCAATAATGTCTTTAGTTCACCTGTGGGAGTTGCCATGATGATATTGTTTTGATCTGGTAATTTTTTACGATCTCTTATTTTATCTGCCGGAATTTCTTTTTCCATTACAACAGAATCCGGATTTTTATCTGATCTCATTCCTTCAAATGACGGATGCCGCATAACGCCATCAGAAGTCATTTCGGCAAAACTTACTTCGCAGACCAGTTTTGGTTTCAGCCAGATCGCTCGGGCATTTGGGGGATCCGGTCTGAAACGGGATGGCTTATTAATATCCGGTATCGTTTGAAAAGGGGCGGATTTCACGATCAGCGGTTTGAATTGTTTCAATAGTTCTCCCTGTGTTTTCTGGTTAAAACCGGTTCCGATTTTGCCCGTATATATCAGTTTGCCGTTTTTATAAACGCCGACCAGCAGTGAACTGAATAATTTGGAAGAACCATCATTGATTGTATAGCCCCCAATCACCACTTCCTGCCGCTGGTGTGACTTTATTTTAAGCCATTCCCGCGTCCGGTCGTTTTCATGATAGGTACTCCATTTGTTTTTGGCAATGATCCCCTCGAGTCCCAGCTTTTTTACGGATTCAAAAAGCCGTATGCCCGATTTTTCGAATCCCTCGCTGATGCGCAAATTGTTTGAAGGGAGCTTTACCGTTTTTAGAATTTTCCTGCGGTCGACCAGAGAAAGCGGCTTCAAATCATAACCGTCAAGCCATAGAATATCGAAGATGTAATAAAACAGTTCGCCATCGGCCTCGCTCCTCCAGTTCTGCAGGGCACCAAAGTCCGAATTGCCCGTTTTATTAATCACCACAATTTCCCCGTCTAGAACAGCGTGCAGTTTGCAATGGACCAATGCTTCATAAACAGGATAGAATTTTTCATTAAAGGATTTATCATTCCTGGATTGAAGTGCAACTGTTTTTGCGTTCATAATGGCAATGGCCCTGTATCCATCCCATTTCACTTCAAAAATCCAGTCCGGGTCATCAAATGGCTTATTGACCAATGTTGTCAGCATGGGCTTCACCCGCTTAGGGATCGGGCTTTTTTCTGCAGAGGCAATAATTTCTTTTACCGGCTTCGCTTTTACTTTAACAACCATCGAAAGTGGGATTACCCGGAACAGATAATAAAACCATGCCATCAAGTCTTAAAGCCCAAAGCCTAAAACTAAATTAGTAATGCATAAATATTCAAATATGGGAATATTTAAAGGCGTCATTTGAATTAATAAGTTTTAGGCTTTAGGCCTTGGGCTTTAAGCGTTTTAACCCATTTTAGAGATAACATAATCGTATAAATCCTGAATGCTGTGAATATCGGCCAGATCGGCCGGGTCAACTTTTATATGCAGGTTTTTTTCCATCACCACCACGAGGTCGATGTAATCCAGACTATCCAGATCCAGGGTGGATTTCAGATCGGCCGACGGAGTAATCCGGGATTTGTCAACTTCAAATTCTTCCTGGATAAAGTCATTTATTATTTGAATAATTTGACCGGCTGACAGTGTTTTATCATGCTCATTCACCATGGGTTAAAATTACCATTTTCTCCCCGAATGTTTTTTTTATCTCGTCCGGAGGGATTTTGTTAAATTAGGGACATGCGGAACCAGGAATTTAAGGATTATTATGATGTGATCGTGATCGGTGCGGGCATTGGGGGACTGACTTCCGCCGCTTTATTGAGTAAAGCTGGACTTTCTGTTTGTGTGTTGGAAAAAGAGCCCCGTGTAGGTGGTTACCTGGCCGGATTCAGGCGAAAGCATTTTATTTTTGATACCGCTATACACTGGCTGAACCAGTACGGCCCTGACGGGATGCTGGATAAATTATTCAGCGCCATTGGAAGTGATCATCCCAAGGCGGTAGAACAACAAAGAATCCGGCGCTATAAAGGAGAGAATTTTGATTATCTGCTTACGAATCAACCAGATGATCTGCGAAACCAGCTGATCCGGGATTATCCGGAGGAAAGAAAAGGGATAGAGAAATTTTTTTTAAAGGCCAGACAAATCGGGCAATCATTTAAAAATTATAACCGGATTTTCCGTTCCGAAGAAACGATGCCGTTCTTCCGGAAGCTGAAAAATAAATTCAGAATGCTGGAGTTTGCAATTCCTTTTATACCCTATTTGTCATTTTCCGGCGAGAAGGGGTTAAAAAAAGGGCTTGACCGGTTTTTCAAAAATCCGCGTCTTCAGCAGATATTTTCGGGTGAACAGGAATTGCTTGGATGTCTGATTCCCATCGGCTGGTCCTATTTTCATGATTTTCAAAGTCCGCCGAAGGGAGGCAGCCAGGTGATTCCGCAGTGGCTTCAATATGTTGTAAATCGTTACCAGAATACGGTTGCCCTTAAATGCCAGGTGAGAGAGATTTTTCTTGAAAACGGCCGTTGTACGGGCCTTAGTTTCGAACACAATGGTAAAATTCAAGAGCTGAAGAGTAAATATATAATCGCAGCCTGTGATATTGAAACGCTGTACGAGAAAATGCTGCCACCCGAAGCCATTCCTTCGGGGCTGAAGAAAAGACTGAGAAAGGCGGATTTATACAGCTCGTCTGTTACTGTTTCTCTGGCGCTGGATTGTACGGCGGAATCACTCGGTTTTAATGAAGAACTGGTTCATCTGGTGGATGAAAATCAGCATTACGATGACCAGAGTGGCGGAGATCCGAATCTTTCAGAAATCAGCATACTGGCGCCTTCCATGCGGGATAAATCACTGGCGCCCGAAAACCAGGGAACTCTTACTCTGTATATGCCGGCTTGTATGGACTATAAAAACGAATGGGAGACAAAGTTGGATGGATTTGGAAAACGTGTAAGAGGACCGGCGTATCAGCAATTGAAAAAAGAAGTGGCCGATATCCTTATCAAAAGGGTAGAGGAAAAAATTGCGCCCGGTCTCAGGGACCATATACTGTTCTATGAAGTGGCAACTCCGGTTACCCATTGGCGTTATACAGGAAATAAGAACGGCACCATGATGGGAGCAAGGCCCGGAAGACAAAATATGAAGAATAAAATATCACATTACCGGACGCCGGTGAAAAATCTGATTTTGGGCGGACACTGGGCTGAATTGGGTGGCGGTGTGCCAATCGCTGCTAAAGCCGGGGCAAATGCCAGTCTTCTCATTTTAAAAAAGGAAAAACCCAGGGCATTTCGTTTATTGGCAGGTTATATGAACAATACCGTATCACTTGCATCTATGAATGAAAATGATTGCTTCTTTCCCTATGATAATTCCTGGGTCAGATCAAAAACGCCGGCTGAATCGGGTGCACACCAGCCGGAAGAAATGATGAGCTGATAAAATGAGGGTCTTTTTCCCGCGCCACAGGTAAACTCAGGACTTCCTGGTCTGTATTATTTGATTAATTTTAGAACAGAAGAAATAGATCTGATATGCGTTTCCGGTCATGTAATATCATTCAATTTTTATTGTTATGCTTACTCCTGTCCGGAGTCATATCCTGTTCAAAAAAAGATCAGCCCGCATCTGCATCACTCACCGCTGTGCAGAATTTTTATTTATTTCCGGGGAAGGACATTACAAATATCGACCAGTCCAGACACTGGATAACCGTGCGTGTGCCGGATACTGTTCTGTCGGGTGCATCGCTCGCGGCCAGCTTCTCCATAACAAACGGCTCCAGTTTTTCTGTAAATGGTCTGATTCAGCAAAGTGGGGTCACTGAAAATAATTTTGACAATGATTTGCATTATACGCTAACCGCCTCTGACCGGCATAGTGAGCAGGACTGGACCGTGCAGGCTTTTAACAATGATTATTCGCTTTCCTGGGGTCTGGGTCATTTCATAAACAGCTTTGCAGAAAATGATAAAAATTACAATTGGTATATTGATCAGTCGACCAGCGGAAATTTTGCCGCTGTCAATTGTGGACCGGCTTCCGTTACCATGGCAATCAAATGGGCGGATCCGGATTTTTCAAAAACCGCTCTTGACGCAAGAATGAAATATGAAGTGAGTGGTGGCTGGTGGTTTACCAGCGACATAGATTCTTATTTGACAGATAACCAGATTACCCATGCAATCATTGCATTGACGGATCGCGCGGACAGTACAGCGGCCGTTTTGAAAAAGCAATTGATGAATCAGCAGATCGTCATTCTCTGTCTGGACATGAATCATGTACGCCCCTCAACGGACACATTGTACCGGACTGATAAGTTTTATGCCACAACGCCTGACTGGGGTCATTTCATCGTTTTGAAAGGTTATAAAATAGCAGATGGTGAATTATTTTTCGAGGCTTATGATCCCTTTAGTTTTGGAATGAAAAACAATGACAATACCCTGAAAGGCATGAACCGGTACTACCGGTTCGAAGATCTCGCAGCAGCATGTCTTCCCTGGTGGAATTATGCTTTTGTCATTGCAAAAAAAGGAGAAACATTAAGTCTGGATGCTGTGAGCAGAAAATTGGATCCCTCTCATGTTCCTGCAGCGCATAGTGCAGCCAGAATTTTTTAGCATACTGCGATGGAACCTCCTTCAGACATTTGAGCTTATTGGAGCGAAATACTTTCATTTGTAAACCGTGCTATGTCGTGGCTGATTACGCCAAATTAACCGGTTTCACGGATTCTGATAGATTATCCGGGTTGTAAAAGGTAATTATTACAGGTATACGGAATGAGTTCGGGAATTATCAGACAATTTTTCAGTTTCTAATTCTGGTTTGATTGTTGAATTTCCGATTGAATGATGCAGGTAATTGAACACCCCGAATTTGTCGCCGCCAACGACCGGCAGCTCTTAGATGCGTACTCATCCACCATTACGTCTGTTGTCAGAAACACGGCTCAGGCAGTGGCACATATTCATGTTGTCAAAAAAACAAAACATCCCCGTACGGGTAAGTGGATGGACATGCCGGCTTCCGGATCAGGCTTTGTCATTTCTACCGATGGTTACATGGTAACCAATCATCACGTGATTGAGAATGCCGGCACCATCAAAACCTCATTTGCAGATGGACTCGAATTAAATGCCAGCCTGATAGGAGCAGATCCCTCCACGGATATTGCGGTACTGAAAGTGTATAAAGAAGATTTGAAGCCATTACAATTCGCGAATTCAGACCTGCTTGAGCCGGGTCAGATTGCGATAGCCATCGGCAATCCCATGGGTCTGCAGCATACGGTAACTGCGGGAGTCGTCAGTGCAACCGGCCGCACACTCAGAGCCAACAATGGAAGATTGATTGATGATGTCATTCAAACCGATGCCGCGCTGAATCCGGGAAACAGCGGAGGGCCACTGGTGAATTCCGAAGGCAAAATAATTGGCGTTAATACCGCGGTGATTGCCACCGCGCAGGGTTTATGTTTTGCTGTTTCGTCCAACCTGGCAACCTATGTAGCCGGTCAGATTATTATGCATGGAAAAGTAAAAAGAGCACATCTGGGGATCGCAGCCCAACCCGTAAATCTCACTGCACGTATGATCGGAGCAAACCAGCTTCATACAAAAACAGGCGTATATATTTTTGAAATAACTGCAGATGCGAATGCACAAAATACACAGTTAAAATTAGGCGACATCATTGTTGAATTTGAAGACAAACCGGTATCTACCGTTGATAACCTGCATAAATATTTAAACGAAAATGTTATTGGAAAAAAAATCGCTCTCGGAGTTCTGAGAGCAGGCAGAAAGCAGATCATACATGTAATACCCGGTGAGTTGAAATAGTCATCACATTTCGTTTTTTCAAATCCTTCTCCATTCACTTCTATTCCGAAATGTTGCTATAATCATTGCGATAAATTTAGTTTCGGTAAAGTAAAGTTAGAAAGATTCGTTAAATTTAGGAACATTAAAAACGATTGCTATGAACACACCATCTATTTACAGGGTTGGCATTGTTCTATATGCCTTAGTTATCGGCTTCTTCGGAGTCAATCATTTTTTAAATGGCACGGGTTTTCAGAATACCATTCCTTCTTTTCTTCCTTATCACATTTTCTGGGTTTATCTCACGGGAGCTGCGTTGATTGCGGCCGCAATTTCATTTTTAACAGGAAAACAGACCAGGCTGGCTGGTCTATTCTTGTTTGCCTACCTGATTATTATTGTGCTGACCATCCATTTACCGGCAGTGATTCGTTCGGAAGGATCGCCGATCGTAAGCATCGCTTTAACAAATATGGTGAAGGATACCGGGCTGGCAGCCGCCGCGCTGATGGTAGCCGGCAATGGTAATAATGGTTAATTGACAATTATACCTGCAGCCGTTTTTCGCAGGGTACCCGTTCCCCGTATTCTATAAAACGTTTGAGTATCCGCAGATACATAGCCCAGCAATAACCTGAAATTTTATAATGGTCATTTTTTTGCGGCCAGCCGGTATGATAAAAATTTACTTCAGTCTTTTCCTGATGAGGTTTTAAAACAAAACCAATTTTTGTTCCCAGCCAGTCAGCATCCGCTTCTGTCATCTTCCATTCGAATACCTGATCCGGTATATATTCTGTCACAACAGCTTTCCAAATATAATCAGGACCAAAATCAAGGGTATATATACCGCCGGATTGAGGATTTACGGCGGACCTCTTCGTCCACCATTGATCAAGTCCCTCTGAATGGCTGACGGTTTCAAATACTCTGTCGGGCGTGGCTTCGATCGGGAAATTGTGAAAAATATCTGCCATATTTGTTTGTTTTAGACAGTGCTCAATGATCTGCATGCTGATAGTCAAATTTATATATTTTATACTGGCATCGTTCTCAAATTGGGAACCTTTCCCGTGTTACAGATTGGCATATGCATTGCAGAGGTATACGTGACTTGCACAACTCAATATCCTGCAAAATGAATAAAATAATCCCGCTTTTGTTTTTGCTGACTGTTTCTGTTCACGGCTATAGTCAGCTGAAAGCCCAGATAGACAAAAAGTCGAAGGAGTTCACGATTAATTCCGGTTCAGATCCCAAAGCAGAGTATAAAATATTTGGTTATCAGTATCCCAACCCGTCCACCAAACTGATGATCTGTTTTTCTTCTTATCAATACGATGTTACTGAAAACGTAAACAAATGTCCGCTGGGGGCATATTTCGATTCCGGTCGTATGAAAGAAGGGGACAGGATCGTATATCTGGGTAATGTGGGTGCATTTGGAAAGATGAACTTTATATCTGCCAATGGCACAAAGACGCTTTTTTACGTTCCAAAAACAAACTTCGTCATTAAATAATTTTATATCACCCCGCGGCATTTCTGATTTCTCCCGAAGCAACAATACGCTGTTTCACACCTCCTTTATAATTATCGCAGCGGGTAGGTTGATTTTCGCACACACCTGTATCATAAGCGGACATTTATTTCCATGGTGATTTGCAATAAATTGATTCTTAGGTTTTTGTAATCCGGTACTTTTTTGGCGGTAGACGCAATTATTTCTTAATAAGATTTTTTCGGCTGTTTAATTCCATGTTATGATAAAAAATTATCTCAAGATCGCCTGGCGTAACCTTATGAAGTATAAATATATTTCATTCATTAATTTATTTGGATTAACAGTGGGTCTTACCTGTTGCCTGCTCATTATGACTTATATCGTCAACGAATTAAGTTATGACAGGTATAATAAAAATGGAGAAAACACCTACCGGGTTACCCGCAGTTTTAATAATGCGGAAGGGGTTGTTTCGCTAACGCTGAGTACAGTGGCTCCTCCCTTTGGATATTATTTCCCGACGGATTTTCCTGAAATTAAAAAAATGACAAGGCTGATCGATAACGGTACCACGCCTATCAAATACAAGGACAAGTTGCTGAATGAATCCGATGTGTATTTTGCTGATGAAAATTTGTTTGATGTTTTTACACTGGATGTATTAAAGGGCGATCCAAAGACCGCATTAAAGGATCCGTTTTCAGTGATGCTCAGTGAGGAAACAGCCAGGAAATATTTTGGGAACGAAGATCCAATGAACAAAGTACTCAGGTCTAATAACCAGTTCGATATAAAAGTGACCGGAGTCTACAAAGGGTTTCCCGCAAATTCGCATATGCACCCGGGAATGTTGGTTTCATTCTCCACGTTGAATGATCCTCAAATATATGGAGCCGAAAATATGCGAACCAACTGGGGTAATAATTCTTTCTTCACTTTTTTAGTATTGCCCGATCACTTCAATCCGAAAAATTTAATAGACCGCTTTCCCGCCTTTGTAGACCGTCGGATGGATCATAAAATTTATAACGGAGATCTGCCTTCAAAATATACGAAACTGGGTTTGCAGAAATTGACTGATATCCACCTGTATTCACATACTGATTACGAAGCCGAACCCAACGGAGACATCAGTCGTGTATATATTTTCTCGATTATCGCACTGTTCATTTTATTAATAGCCTGCATTAATTATATGAATTTGTCTACGGCCAGGTCCGCCCTGAGAGCCAGGGAAATTGGTATCCGGAAAGTGATCGGTGCAAGAAAAAAAGAATTGATTTTTCAATTTCTCAGTGAGTCTGTATTGGTGTCCTGGGCTGCAATCATTATTTCTTTTATCCTGTTATATTTTTCGCTGCCATGGCTGAACAGTATTTCAAAACAGGAACTGACTGTGCAGATTTTGTTTAAGTGGCAGATTTTAATTCCGGTTTTTTTAACGCCCTTCTTCGTCGGTATCCTATCCGGAATTTATCCGGCGCTGTTTATGTCGTCTTTCCAGCCCGTCAAAACGCTGAAGGGACTATTCAAAGTCGGAGCGGGTAATATTTCCTTTAGAAAAGTATTGGTAGTTGCGCAATTTTCCATTTCGATCATCCTGATTATTACTACCATCATTGTATTTCAGCAACTGCGTTATCTGCAAAAGACTTCACTGGGATACGACAAGGAGCATATTATTACAATCCCTTATAATAATTTTCTTAACACACCCTATGAAGCATTCAGAAATGACCTGTTACAAAATTCGGATATAAAAGATGTCGCCCGCTCATCCAGGATCCCAACCGGCAGATTGCTGGATGCCATGGGCGCTTCCACCAATGCCGGCGACTCCCTTCGTCCCATCACCGCCACCATTAAATTTGTGGCGTCTGATTATGATTTTGTTCCGACATATGGGGTAAAAATCGTTGCGGGAAGAAATTTCTCGCGCGCATATGGAACGGACACATCGAATTTTATACTGAATGAATCAGCAGTCAGTGCGATCGGCTGGAAGACGCCCGGAGAAGCAATCGGTAAAGATTTTAAATACGGAGGGACAAAAGGTAAAGTGATCGGCGTAATGGGAGATTTTCATTTTGAATCTCTTCGGCAGAAAATCGTTCCGCTTGTTTTGATCAATCCGGCAACCAGTGCAAATCAATCCTACTTTAACAGTTTGTCCATAAAAGTAAGCGGCCATAATATTGCGGGAACGCTGGCTGGTATTGAAAAAATCTGGCGTAAATACCTGCCGGACATACCCTATCAGTCGACGTTCCTGGATGAGAATTTTGCCAATCTTTATGAGTCTGAGCAGCGGCAGGGAACTCTGTTTACCGTGTTTGCCTGCATCGCCATTGTGATCGCCTGTCTTGGATTATTCGGACTTTCTGCGTTTGCGATCACACAACGGGTGAAGGAGATTGGTGTTAGAAGAGTATTGGGTGCGAAAGTGGATACTATAGTGGCCCTTTTATCCAAGGACTTTTTAAAGCTTGTGTTGATTGCATCTCTAATTGCTTTTCCGGTTGCATGGTATGCTACTTCGCACTGGCTCGAAGATTTTGCGTACCGGACCAGCATTCAATGGTGGGTATTTATTCTGTCGGCTGTTCTCGCGCTGATTGTCGCCCTGGGTACGATCAGTTATCATGCCATAAAAGCTGCCCTCGCGAGTCCGGTTAAAAGTCTGCGATCTGAGTAGACCCATTAGATATAATGGAAAACGATGAGCCTGACAGAATCAGCAGCGTATGAAAAATTGAACAGTAGATAAAAAAATCCGTGGCAAGATTCAGGGCCAGAAGGCGGGTTTGATGGTTGATCCTCCATGGACCCTGCAGTCAACACATAATACGGTTGAAAATAAGAAAACAGTAGAATGAGTCGTGTCCAGTCCCTGACCTATCATGCTATAACCATAGGGTCCACCAGGCGGTTGAAAATATTGAACTACCAGTTCTGGATAAACACCATATTCTATACAAGGATCCCGGACATCATAATAAGGATAGTAATTCCAATTCGTGATCTCGTTTTTATTTATAAAAACTCTCCTTTTCTGTAGAGATGAAAAACTGATAAAACCGATACATTTTATAACTGGGTTATTTACACATTTCATGTTGCCCAATTCTGAAAAAGGTTGAAGATCGAACAGTGTTCCTAGTTGCTCAGTATTTTTTTTCAGATTTGTCCAGAAATTAAAAGCTTCAGCAGAAATAGCATATTGTTTTATCAGGTCGCTGTATTCAGCTGTCAATTTTTCTGATCCCGTAGCAATATCAATCACTTTATATTTGTAAACAATATCGCTGGATAAACGGGTCGTATTTGTCACTTCTATATTTGGTAAAAGTTTTGTCTGGTAACACCTGAAAATCTGTCTGGTCAGATTTCTTTCAATAATATTATTTTCGTTCACATATTCCAGAAAAGAGTTATAAGCCGAATGATATTCCCAGGATTCCAAATTTTCCCATCGATAGTACCTGGTATTATTGGCCGGATCATGTGTATCCAGGTATATCTGCACACCCGAAGAATCCTGGACCCAGTAAACAGAATCTATGGAAGGGCTCGTTAAAACTTTACTGAATCCGGAACGAAATTCATTTCCGTCGTTTGTAATAATTTTGATCTGATATTGTTCCGTTGAATTTAATAACAGCTGACTGGTTACATACTGTCCGTTTCCTATTTCCGTGAATGGATATGTAACGCCGGATTCTCCCAAAACAAGGACCTGTGCGCCCAACTCCTTTACCGTCGGTACCGAATCTGTCAGCGACTTTGTCCTGGAGAGTGTAATATGGGTTGAATCATTGCCACTGACAACAATCCCGTCAACCACTAAAAAAAAAGGATTGTTTTTAACAGATGGGGGATTATATACTTCTTTGCAGTCTGACATGGTGATAGTCAGCGAAGAAATAATAAAAAAATATTTCAGCTTTCTCATACAGGACGATGATTTATAAGTCCCGCTGGCAGTCAATATACTAAGCTACAAAATACCGGAAGAACCGGCACACGCCATTCTTATGCAGCCGTTTCACAGTTAACTATTGGTCAAATCACAACCTTTTTAACGTAAATTACGTAGTAATAACCTGTTAAGCACACCTCGTATTCCTTTCTTCTAAAGCCGGAATTAAATATATAACCGAAACAATACGTCGTTTGATGAAGTACAGGATGGCTGTTTTGATACTGCTGATTTGCTTTCGGTCATTCTCCCAAACGCAAACCTGCCCCGTTAATATCAATTTTGCCACAGGAGATCTTACGCACTGGTACGCCTACACAGGCAACAACGCCAATGGAAATGGAGAATCGGCGATCAAGAAAACATATGATTCTACTAGTGCGGCTCCCTATGGTACGATTGGAGCATCAATCATGTCTGAATACGGTTTGCCGTCCAGACCGGGAATTCAGGTGATCACAATCAGATCAAACGATATTTTTGGCGGATTTCCTACCATTCCAACACTGAACGGGTATAACTATAATTATTCCATACTCCTGGGTTCTACTGCCATATCAAGGAATGGAGGTCCAAACGGTACCGGTGCAGGTGGTTATATCCGGGGAGTCAGTTATGGTATTCACGTTCCTCCCGGGCCTGCTTCAGAACCGTATACGATGACGTATGCCTATGCCATGGTACTGGAAAACGGAACCCATATGTCCAGTCAGCAGCCGTATATATCGGTAACGCTTAAAACATCGGCTGGTGTGATCACTTGTGCTTCGCCAAACTATTTACTGCCTACTTTCGGTAGTGGTGGTCCTTTTGGAAATAATAAAGGACTGACACTGGACAGTGCGACCGCCAAAAGTAATGGCTTCAGGGTGAGTTCAATGCATTCTCCCAATGAAGACCCTGGTTCAAACGGAATGGGGAGCGGACAATATTTACAGGATGTGTGGGTAAAGGGCTGGACCGAAGTTACTTATGATCTTTCTCCTTACAGAGGCCAGGATGTGAGTTTGACTTTTGAAGCTGATAATTGTGTACCTGGAGGCCATTTTGCTTATGGATATATCGCAATCCGGAATAGTTGCGCCGGGCTCCAGATCACCGGTGACTCCCTGGTTTGTAACAACGCTGTGAAAACGTTCTCGGTACCCACATTAGCCGGCGCAACATATAACTGGTCAATACCGACAGACTGGACCCTGCTATCCGGTGATACAAGCAATATGATTCAGGTAAAGGCGACAGAAAACGGAGGCTCCATTACCGTACGGGAGAAGAACAGTTGTGCCGATCTGGTAGATACCATTCAAATAAAAACACTTCCCTCACCAGTCGGAGGTACAATACAGGGTTCTGCCACTGTTTGTGCCGGGGAAAACAGCACCACATTAACTTTGTTGAATTATTCCGGGGTCATAAAAAACTGGCTTTCTTCATCCGATGGGATCACCTGGGCGGTTATTCCCAATACTGAACCCCAGTACACGGCTCTGAACCTGACCGATTCCACTACATACCGGGTTGAAGTGGGCAAAGGCGATGTCTGTCCGTCAGACACCAGCACAGACGCGCTCGTGGCAGTTGATCAAAAATCTGTAGGTGGACAAATATCTCCCCCCGAGTCAACTTTATGTTTTGGCCAGTCTGCGGGGGAAATCCTGACGCTGTCGGGTAACACCGGTTCGGTTGTGAACTGGCAATATTCCACCGATGGAATCAATTGGACAAATACCACACCGGCAGTGAATACTCCAGCAAATACAGTGAAAGACATTACCGTTTCCACCCAATTTCGTCTCATTGATAAAAATGGTATTTGCCCGGAAGATACAAGCTCAGTAGCCAGAATACTTTTCAATCCTGTTTCATTTCCACAGGCCACCGCTTATCCGGCTGACACAACGATTTGTTACGGGACTATTGCATCGTTGACTGCCAGTATTCAAACCGGAACCAGTTATACCTGGGAACCCGTATCAGTCGGTAACAGCGATATAAAAACAACGCCGTTCAGCATTGTTAACCAGGTTACCCCACTGACTACGACAGATTATGTATTACGGATCTTAAATGAAGGCTGCCCGAATCCTTTGCTGGATACCTTTCATGTTGCTGTACTTGCACAGGTAATTGTGGATGCAGGCAGGGATACTTCTGTCGTTGCAGGGCAACCTTTACAATTTAACGCATCGTCCAGTGATCCGGATCCTGATACATACTCCTGGTCGCCTGTTATCGAACTTAATAATCCGTTTATTCCCGATCCTTTGGCGACTTATACAATGGAGGATAATATTATCAGGTACGCCGTTACGGCTACAACCTCCTTTGGATGTACGGGTGTCGGATATATCACGGTAAAAGTTTTTAAAACAAAACCTGACATTTTCGTGCCGAATGCATTTACACCCGGAGGAACCGTCAATACCATATTCCGCCCGATACCGGTTGGCATAGCTTCATTGCGTTATTTCAGAATTTATAACAGACTCGGTCAGTTGGTTTACAATACATCCGCCATCGGCAGTGGATGGGATGGAAGACTAAATGGTTCTCCCCAGGGTTCCGGCGGTTATGTCTGGATGGCACAGGGAACTGATTATCTGGGCAATGTCATTACAAAAAGTGGAACGATGGTTTTGGTGAGATAATTAATCGGAGCATAGTATCTGATAATCAGATAACCCATCATTTTATTCCTGCATACGCCGCGAAACAAAGATTTTTATGAAGAATTTCTGTGTGCCTGAAACCGGTTTTTTTCATAAGCTCCAATTGATAATTCAGCGATCTGGGAGAATCTTCTTTGCCGACATAATCCAGCACTTTCTGTCTATATGCATGGCCGCCCAGATTTTCCAGGTATTCGCCATACTTTTCCCAGATATAATGATTCAACGTTTCGGTATCCTGGGTTACTAAATCTGAAATCATCAGACAACCGCCGGGTTTCAATATGCCGAATAATTTTCTGAAAGTAAATTCCCAATCCGCATCATCACGTAAATGATGTAATACGGCACCCGCAAGAATGATGTCATAATAATTTTCCATCAAATGAATATCCCGGATATCCCCCTGCAGGATCTCCGGCTTTTTTTGGGACACCAGTGAAACTCGTTCAAAAGCTTTATCGAGCATGGGTTTGCTAAGATCCACCAGGGTACAGTCCAGGTGATTCAATTTTGAAAGCATCATCAATGTAAAATTACCCGCACCACAACCAATGTCCAGAAGTGTTTGTGCATCCGGTCTTATCCTGCTGGCAGCTTCTGTAATCAGTTGCAGCGAAATCTTCGCATCAATGGTCGAAACCTGACCAGTGTCCAGATTAGAAAAACGTTCAACATCCCGATCGAACCGGTCTCTGATTTCTTCTATGGTTGATTTGTTCTTCATCACTTTAATTTGAAAACGCATCGTTTTAAGCGGATCCAGCTGATTTGACAAAGCTACGGCGAAACAATTATTGATCTGCTCAACTTCGTTTGAAGTGCGGGGACATCAGAACGATCAGGACTTTGCTGTAAATGAATTGGAATACATTGAATAGCGAATATTTGCCGGTAAAATCTTTGATTCACCGGAAAAACAAAGCCTTTCACCGTTTGAATGTTTCGCCTTCTGATACAGGCCTTATCTTAGCGTTCTTTTTAAATCTTTATGAATACAACGAAACAGGCTGTGCTCGAGGTGACGGGGCTAAATATTTTTTACGGTAATTTTCAGGCTGTGAAAGACGTTTCGTTCTCTGTGTATGCCGGTGAAATATTCGGATTACTGGGCCCGAACGGAGCAGGTAAAACATCTTCCCTGAGCGCAGTAGAAGGGCTTTTGAAACCAGCTTCCGGCAATATCCTGGTTGGCGGATTCGATAATGCCCGGAACCCGCTGAACGCCAGAGCCAACATGGGTGTGCAATTGCAGGCCACCAGTTTCCAACCGGAACTGACCGTGTCTGAAATTATAAAATTGTATGCAGGTATTTACGGTGTATCGATGACCAGTGAAAATATACAGGAAATTCTTTCATCCATTAAATTGCAGAACGACGGCAGAAAACGATTTGGGGAATTGTCAGGCGGTCAGCAGCAGCGTGTATCACTGGTGATTGCGATGATTCATCAGCCACCGCTCGTTCTGCTCGACGAACCCACGTCGGGTCTCGATCCCCAATCCAGGCGACAACTTTGGGAGCGCATGGAATTACTACGGGTGAAAGGTCATGGAATATTATTGACTACACATTCCATGGAAGAAGCAGAGGCCATCTGTGATCGTATTGCGATCATTGACCACGGTCAGATTGTAGCAACAGACGTACCGGCAAACCTGATAGAAAAAAACCGGAATCGTCCGGAAGTCATTCAGGCTTCCCGGCGCGGAAAAATCACTCTGGAAGATGTATTTATCGGCCTGACCGGCCAGGAGATCCGTTCATAAAAAAATTTATCATGACATCCATTGCACTTCCTTCAGCCAAAGTCGTTATGCGTTCCTTGCTAAGGGCTGATTTTACTACACAGTGGCGCAACAGAAAATCATTTATCCTCATTCTGATCGTGCCGGTCATTATCCTCATCTCCTGGAAAGGCCTCGTGGACAAGTTCGGGGGCGCCTTTGTGCTGGCTAATTGTATCACCGTCGGACTGACAGCCATCGGCCTGATGGGATACTCCAACTCGGTTGCCCGTGACCGTGAGAAAGGTATATTCCAGCGTTTACGTGTCGCCCCGGTGGCGCCTGCTTCGATTATGGTCAGCCGGTTATGTGTACAACTCGCAATGATATTATTGATGACAACGGCTGTTTTTATAGGCGGATCTTATTTTGATCAGATCACACTGACACCGGCAGGATATCTGACCGGATATCTCTCCGCATTTGTGGGCGGTGCTGTATATCTTGGTCTCGGGCAAATGATTGTAGGTCTGATAAAAAACGCTGAAACAGTTCATTCCACCAGTCGTCTGATATATTTTGTATTTATTATGGTTGGCATGTTCGGCGAGTTAGGGGTTTTGGGAAAAGAAATTGGTGATCTCGTGAAATATTCACCTTATGGTACTGTAAAACATATCCTGGCCTCCGGGTTCCAGCCTGGTACCTGGGATAAATCATCAACGATTGCTTTGTTATTTACAATCGGATATGCGATTGTATTTTCCGTACTCGGTATCCGGTGGTTCCGATGGAATGCAGCAAAATGAACATTCTACTTGTGTCCCTTAAATATTCCTCCGGAAATCATTTTTCCGAGCTCAAAAGATGTTTGCCGGAGATTGGCTTCTGTATGTAACATGGCTGTTTTTAAATCTTCATACGGCCGATTGACTGACATCAGAATATCAAAATAACGATCTAGTTCTGTATCGGGTGTCAATGGTGTTTCACCAGCCACCCCGATTACAATAATATTTTTTTTCTTTGCCCTGCGGGAAACACCGTATGGTGCTTTGCCTTCCAGTGTTTGTGCATCAATACGTCCTTCTCCGGTAATTAAGAAATCAGTATTCTCCACTGCCTTATCGAAACCCGTTATATCGAGGAAATAATCTATTCCCAGCACGAGCCGGGCATTCAGATAAATACTTAATCCCGCTGATATTCCACCGGCTGCGCCTCCGTGTCGAATCTTGTTCATATCTGACCCCGTCTGAAAAAGGGTGATATCCCTCAGCCGGGAAAGTCCGTTTTCCAGACGGGTAACATCTTTTTCTGTTGCTCCCTTTTGCGGCCCAAACACAGAAGCGGCTCCTTTTTCTCCCAGCAGAAAATTATTAACGTCACACAGAATGATAAGGTCTGTTTCAAAAATCCTTTTGTCGACACCAGTGGTATCGATTCTATGCAGGTTGGTCAGACTATCAGGCAGACTTGTTAATTCGTTACCAGATTGATCCAGGAATCGAACACCCATTGCTTGTAGTGCCCCGCAGCCACCATCGATCGTAGCACTGCCTCCAACGCACAGTATGATCTTTCCCGCTCCCTTATTTAATGCAGTCCTGATTAATTCGCCACAGCCATACGACGTGGCATGCAGCGGATCGAGTTCCGTTTGCTGCAAAAGTTTCAATCCCGATACATTGGCCATTTCTATAACAGCTGTTTTTCCTTCTTCGACAAAACCGACAGATGTTTGGATTTTCCTTCCCAGCGGATCTTTTGCCTGCGCATCAATAAAAAAACCATCCATTTTATTTACGATCAGTGATGCCGTTCCGTCACCTCCGTCACCGACAGGAAAACACTCAAAGTTGCTTTTTAGTCCGCTGTCCTGCAATCCTTCACGAATAGCCTGCGCAGCCTCGGGTGCAGAAAGGCTGTTCTTAAAAGCATTGGGCGCAATGAGTATGTGCATGCATTAATTCGTGAATAAAGGTAATGGCTTAGTAAATAAATTTGAATGCTGTAATTTTGGTGAAAGAAAATAGCAGAACATGATTGCATTTTTAGGAACAGGTCTTTTGGGAGCCAATTTTACACGCGCACTTCTGAAGAAGGGAGAAAAAGTAAATGTTTGGAACAGAACACCCGATAAGGCGAAAGCATTGGAAGTATATGGAGCCAGAGCCTTCGATCGGTTAGAAGAAGCTGTGCGGGGAGCAAGCCGAATTCATCTGACGGTGTCAGATGATCAGGCCGTTGATGAGGTGTTGGCAAAAGCAGCCGGTGGTTTTGATTCCGGAGTGATCATCATTGATCACACGACAACTTCTTCTCCCGGCGCAGCCAGACGTTCTGCAGAATGGAGAAAGAAAGGATTTACATATATACATGCGCCGGTTTTTATGGGGCCTCCCAATGCGCTGGAGGGTACCGGGGTGATGCTGGTTTCCGGTGATCAGGAAGTTGTTAAAATGCTGGAACCCGAATTGTCCCGAATGACCGGGAAATTATGGAACCTCGGGGAACAACCGGAAAAAGCAGCGTCCATGAAATTATTGGGTAACCTCTTTCATATTTGCCTCACGGGAGGAATCGCAGATATGCTGACGCTTGCGGATTCTTTAAAAATCCCTGCCTCGGATATTGTGACTCTTTTGGAGGCCCTCAATCCGGCCGTCGTGGCTCAGGGACGGATAAAAAAGATCACCAGTAATACATTTGATCAGCCTTCCTGGGAATTGAGTATGGCCCGTAAAGATGCACGTTTGATGATCGAGCAGACTGATACGACACACGACAAACTCATGGTCATTCCCGCTGTCGCTAAAAAAATGGATGCATGGCTGGAAAAAGGTCATGCCAAGGATGACTGGACAATCATTTCCAAAGATCCGGTATAAGCCGCACTGATTACCGGCAACGACCGGTTTTGCCCTGGTTGAGGATTCATAAAAGTTAATTTTCAGCCGGGGTGCAACATTTATACTCACCTCTGCGTCTCATGAATATGGGACAATTATCTTCAGAAAGGCTTTCGGTTTCATTTCCCCGGGGCCAGGAGAATCATTTATCCAGACCGTCGGTTTCAAATAATGACCTTCGGGATGTCTGCAACGGCCATTTCATTCGTGAAACTTTATTTAAATCGACTATGAAAGAAATAGCAAGAAACCTGGAAAAGGCATTGATGGATTTTTTGCGCTCAGATTTATTATCGAAAAACTGGATGTATAAAGCAGGACCCAACAAATGGTCAAAAAAGGAAATAATAGGGCATCTTATAGATAGCGCCCAGATAAATCTTCAACGATTTGTAAGGTCAACCTATACAGAAAATTTTACTTTGACCTATGATCAGGTTGAATGGGTTGATGCGCAACATTATATTTCCGCAGATATTGAAGAACTGCTGGAACTCTGGCGACTGTTAAACAGACAAATCATACGGGTTTTGGAAAACTATCCTACACACAGACTGCAGATTCAAAGTGATACAGGCAAAACAGCTGTTTGTTTTCACACTGTCGAAAATCTTGCACAGGATTATCTAAATCATTTGAATCATCATTTGAAATCTATAGAGTTGGTATAAAATTCCCGCACTAGCGATAATAATTATTTATCCATTCGCTCAGCGCCTGCACAAATGCCGAACTCCCCTGAATTACCCATTTGCCCATATATATGGAAATGGTCATCGTGGGCTTTCCCGCTATTCGTACAATAAATGCATTGGGCATGCCAAATGGCGGTGGTTTGCCTGACGGCGTTAATGTGCCTGAATAAGTTTGGCCTTCTGCTTCTATGGAAAATGGGATCGGTGCGTTGCTGTTTGTGGGCTTTCTGTAATTCTCTGCCATGGCACAAAAGTAGTTATTGCATCGCTGGCAAAAACATCCGCCTCATAAAAATTAATTCGACGTTCATAGATCTATTGAATGGGTTCATGGGTATGAATGATTCGTTCGTATTTCTATGTACGCGGGGGACGCCGGATGTTGAATTTGCCTTTAACTTTAGTCAGGCTACAATCAGAATGTTATGGAAAAATTCGGCAATATTGGTCGTATATTTTACGGTTTGGCTATTGCAGCGACCGGAATTCAGCAATTTTTTTTTAAAGAATTTTTTCAGATACTTTTTCCGCCGCTTCCATTTCAGATTCCGGGATTGATTTATTTTGCGTATCTGACAGCGGCGTGGCTGATGATTGCCGGAATAGCGATAGCCCTGGGTATAAGAATAAAATTATTTGCCTACACACTGGCAGGTCTTTTTCTTTTCTTTTTTCTCTTCTGTAATGTTCCTTTTGAATTGTTCCTTAGCCCGTATAATCCTATTCACCTCGGATTATGGATAAATCCATTGAAGGAATTTGCTTATGCGGGCGGCGCCTTTGCGATCGCAAATAAAACATCTGTTGATATAAATAAAGCAGGAAGAAAATCTACAATGATCGCATTTTTTGAAAAACTTGCACCTTATGGACGTATCATGTTTTCCATCACGATGATTAGTTTTGGTGTTTCTCATTTTTATTATACTAATACAGTGGAAGACATGGTTCCGTCATGGATCCCGTCTCATCTTTTCTGGACTTATTTTGCAGGTATTGCTCTGATAGGTGCCGGCATTTCCATCATATTAAAGTTTCGGATAGTCATAATCGGAAATCTGCTGGGGATCATGATATTTTTATGGTTTATCGTTTTGCATACTCCGGGCGCGCTGTCAAATCCGGTAATAAATAACGGTAATGAAGTAACCAGCGCATTTTCTGCACTCGCATTCAGCGGGATTGCATTTGTGATTGCCAATGGTTCGGGGACCGGGCGGAACACCCTGCCCGAAAATCTGAATTTGTTTAATTTTTGACAGGATCTTTTAATTTGGGAACGACCAGGGCAATGGTTCCCCGGCTTTTTGAATATCGTGTATTTCGTACGTGGGAAACGGTCGATCGTAGGTAATTCGATTTCCTAATTATTTTTTTACGATTTTTATCCTCTCGTGAAGAGAATCGGTCTCCATATTATCTTTTGGATGGTTTACCTGCTGCAGGATATCATGCTGCAGTATACCTGGAATATGAATGATCAGTCGCTCGACAACCAGTTTTGGCGGGCTGTAGGAACGGCCTTCATTTCGCTCCCTGCCAAACTACTGATCGTATACTATTTCATATATCGCATCATTCCAAAATTTTGGAATATCAAAATAAACAGGTTTCGGCTCATTGCAGAAGCGACGACGGTTTTAATCGCCGGCTTGTTTTTATTTCGTTTGCTGGGCATTTATTTCGTTGCCCCGTATATGTATGAAAACCATTTTCCCAGTAATTTCTGGTATATACGGGATATGCTGGTGGCTATGCTCCAGCTTGGATATGTCACTTCCATTGCGATTGCCGTTAAATTTGCCCGTCTCCGGCAGTTTGCCATGGAAAGAGATAAGATCCTTATAAAAGAGAAGCTGGAAACGGAATTAAAATTCCTGAGGAACCAGACCAATCCGCATTTCCTGATGAACACACTGAACAATATTTATGCACTTTCCCGTAAGAAATCTGACGAAGCACCTGAGGCCATCCTGAAATTGTCCGATTTGTTGCAGTTCATCCTGTACAAGTCTACCAGCCCATTTATTTCGCTGACAGAGGAAGTTGAAATCATAGAACATTATTTAAAACTGGAACAACTCAGGTATACTGAACGGTTAAATATTTGTTTTAAAAAAGAAATGGACCGGGGTGCATACCATATAAGTCCTCTGCTGTTGCTCCCTTTTGTCGAAAATGCGTTTAAGCATGGCATCAGCGAAACAAGGTTTGAGACATTTATTCATATGAAACTGAAAGTTGAAAATGGCAAACTGCGGTTTGATATTGAAAATTCCAAAGAACAAATTGAAACAGGCAAGAAAAAAAGCAGTATCGGATTGTGTAATGTGCGGAGGCAGCTTGAACTTACTTATAAAGATTTTAAACTGGATGTAAAAGACGAAGAAAGAACTTTCAAAGTCCATTTAGAGATTGATCTGTTTGAGCACGTGGAATTTTAACCGTCACCTAATTAATAGATGTTCCTTCCAGAACGGACAGGACGAATTCCTTATAAGTCCGTCCTATGGGTATCTGAATCCCATTAACCTCAACCTCTGTGGCTGAAAAAGCCGTAATCCTTTCTTTTGAAACTATAAAAGAACGGTGTACCCTGATAAAATTGTTATTTGCAAATAACTCCTCCACTTCGTTTAATGGAAACTTGGTCATAATCGTCGTTCCCTGCGCCGTTATACGAACGTATTCCCGAAGTGATTCGATATAAAATATTTCGTCCAGATATATTTTTACCTTTTTTTTAGCAACATTAAAAAAAAGAAATTTTCTCTCCGGTACGGATGCGCCGGGAGCTGTTGACTGAAGGGGAAGCTGTTGGTTCAGTTTGTTGACTGCTTTCAGAAAACGACTGAAGCGGATCGGTTTGAGCAGATAATCGGTCACATTTCCATCGAAAGCCTGTAATGCATATTCCTGGTAAGCAGAGGTGATAATAACCCGCGGTGGATATTTCAGTGATTCCAAAAAATCAATGCCTTTCAATTTGGGCAAATGTATATCCAGAAAAATCAAATCTATCTTCTCCTGCTGAAGAACTTCCATCGCATAAATGGCATCACCACAAACATGTTTGAGTTCGAGGAAAGGTATCTGGCCGATATAATCTGTCAGTATCTCTACCGCCAGTGGTTCGTCTTCAACAATTATACAGCTGTATTTAAGCATCAGTCATGAGATGGTTGTAGTATAAATTTCCGGAAAATAATTCAATATTGGAAAATAGTAACGAACTGCCGGTTCCATTGTATGAGCGGACAAAATAAGTTGACAAATGTCAGATCACAATTAACAGAAGAAACCTCGCCGCTACTTTAAAACGCGTTGGGCGTTTCCGTTTCGCGTTGAGCGTAGGACCGCTTTCTCCCCATGAACGGATAAAAATTCTTCTTTCTGCATTCAATAGACGGTTCCATGTTGTTCATTGAATACAAATAAGAGCGAATTGAATTAGCGTTTATTTTGAATCACCAACTGCGATTTTTATTTATTACCAAAACGCTAAGAACAATTGCTTATGCAAAACAAATCTAAATTCCTTACAGGAATCATTGCCGGATTGTTTATTTTCTTCAGCCAAAATGTTTTTGCTCAGTCTGTCATAACGGGGCGTGTGCTTGCAGCGGACAAGCAGCCGGTTGTCGGAGCAACCGTACAGGCGAAGGGCTCCAAAACTTCAACACTTACGGGAGGGGATGGAAGTTTCTCAATACATTCTTCGGTAACAGTAACCGAACTGATCATCAGCAGTGTCGGTTATGCCCGTATTACTGTTCCGGTAAACGGAACCAGTGTTGGCGACGTCGTACTGGCTATTTCCGCCACTTCATTGAATGACGTCGTGGTAACTGGTTATACGGCACAAAGAAAAAAAGATATTACAGGATCGGTTGCTGTCGTTAAGATGGCGGATTTTAAATCTGTTCCGGGTGGTAATTCCAACGATTTGCTGCAGGGGCAAGCGGCGGGTGTAACCGTTATTAGTGCCGGTGTGCCGGGTGGATATGCAAACGTGCGGATCCGGGGTGTTACATCTCTGGGCAATTCTGATCCGCTATATATTATTGATGGTGTGCAGATACCGGACGGGTTCGCTAACCTGAATGTGAACGATATAGAATCCATGCAGGTTTTAAAAGACGCAGCTTCCTGTGCCATATACGGAGTGCGCGGATCCAACGGCGTTATTATTGTAACTACAAAAAAAGGAAAGCCGGGCAACGCCAAAATTCAGTACGACGGGTATTTTGGAACGCAGCAGCCCCTGTCTGGAAATGTCTGGAACATCGCGACTCCCCAGGAGTCAGGCCAGGCATTATACGACCAGTTTAAAAACAGCGGACTGGATTTTAATGCCACCAATTTTAAAAATAGCCAGTATGGATATGGGCCCACGCCTGTTTTGTATGACTACTTAACACCAATCAATACAAATAACGGAGGTCCTCAAACGGATCCTTCCACTTATGCCTTGTATACAAATGAAATTACTAAAACGAATAAAGAAGGAACGGACTGGTTTCATGAAATATTCAAGCCGGCTCCGATTCAGAGCCATTCCATTTCAGCCAGCGGAGCGAATGACAAATCATCCTATTACATGTCGGCCGGATATTTCAACCAGCAGGGCACACTTATCGAAACATATCTTAAAAGATATTCCCTGAGGGTGAATACGGTTTTTAATGTAAAGGAACATGTACGCATAGGAGAAAATATGACCGTCTTTCTGAAACAATCACCAGACCCCGCGAATATCAATCAAAATGAAGGCAACGCCATTTCCATGTCCTACCGTATGAGTCCCCTGATTCCTGTATATGATGTTGTGGGGAACTATGCGGGCACCCAGGTAAAGGGATTGGGTAATCCACAGAACCCGGTGGCTGTGTTACAGCGTTATGGCACCAACACCAGTAATACCTGGGAAATGATGGGCAATGCATTTGCCGAGGCTGATTTCCTGAAACATTTTACCATACGCACCAGTTTCGGCGGGATGTACCTCAACAATACATTTTCCAGTTTCTCGTATACATCCTATGAGAATACGGAAAATAATACGAACACCAATCAATACGCACAAAACCAGGTGGACAGAACAAACTGGACCTGGACAAATACTTTAACCTACAGCAATATTTTTGGTGAGCATAATATAAAACTTCTGATAGGTACGGAAGCGTTGCAGGATTATCAAAATGGTTTTACTGCCACCCGTGGAAATTATTATATCACTGATCCAAACAACCTGACGGTGAATCCGAGTCTTTGGACACTCGGTTTTGGAAACCCGGGCACGCAAACCAATAACTCACTGGTGAATGGTATTTCGTATCCCATTGCATCTTCCATCTATTCCCTTTTTGCAAGAGTTGACTATTCTTTTAAGGATCGGTATCTGTTGAGTGCTACCATCCGCAGGGATGAATCTTCCATTTTCGCCCCGGATGTAAACACGGGTTACTTCCCGTCCGTATCTGCCGGCTGGCGTATGTCCGAAGAAAATTTCATGAAAAGTATTTACTGGTTAAATGAATTGAAACTCCGTGCCGGATGGGGAAAGCTGGGTTCTCTGAGCAATGCAATACCAACGAATCAATATTATTTATATACGCAGTCAGCTCCTTTTTCGTCGTACGATCTGAATGGCGCGAGTACCTCGTCCGTACTTGGGTCCTATTTTCAACAGAATGGCAGCCTAACGACCACCTGGGAAAAAGATGCAATCACCGATATTGGCGTGGATGCGTCGTTCCTGAATCATTTTGATTTAACGATGGATTGGTATAAAAAATCTGTATCCGGTTTGTTGTTTCAACAGGCACTTTTATATTTTGCCGGAGGTCCCGGATCTCCTTACACCAATGTGGGAGATATTACAAACACAGGGTGGGATGGTTCAATTACCTATCATGGAGGAACGAAGTCTGCATGGAAATATGATCTGACGGCTATTATTTCCAGCTATAGAAACATGGTACAAACACTGGGTGGCAACACCCAGTACCTGAACGAAGTGAGTAAAGGATCCCAGCGGTTCGGCGCATTCTCGCGCCTGCAGCCTGGTCACGCGGTGGGCGAATTCTTTGGATATAAAGTGGCGGGCCTTTTTCAAACAGCTGATGAAGCAATCAAATCAAATCAGCCCGACGCTGCTGTCGGACGATTCAGATATGCGGATATCGACGGAGATGGTAAAATTACGGATGCGGACAGAACATGGATCGGAAATCCGAATCCAAACTTCACACTGGGATTCAATTTGGCAGTCAGCTATAAGGCTTTTGACCTGACAGCATTTTTCTACGGTTCATTTGGAAATGATGTTGCCAATTACGTCAAATACTGGACGGATTTTCCACAGGTATTCGACGCGGCCGTAAGTAAAACAGCCGCTTTGAATTCCTTTGGTCTGCCAGCTGCGAACGGTAAAACGCCGATTCTGGAACGGAGCGCTAATTCCGCCAATACAACCGTTTTTAATTCTTATTACATAGAAGACGGTTCTTATTTCAGATGCAAACAAATTCAGGTCGGATATCTGATACCAGCTAAATTATTATCTAAAATAGGTGTTGACCGTTTCAGGTTTTATTTCCAGATAGCCAATTTATTTACGATTACGAAATATACCGGACTGGATCCACAGTTACAGACCTCAGATCCCAACAACAATTCCAATTTTGGAATTGATTTCGGAAACTATCCGGCAAATGAAAAGAATTACAATCTGGGCGTTCAGCTATCTTTTTAGAAATCAGATATATTTTATTCAGATAATATTTACACATATGAAAAGAAGATATAAAATTTTTATTTCCATGTCGATGATATCAGTCTTCATGATGTATGCCTGCAATAAAAGTTTCACGGACAAACCGCCGCAGGGCGCTTTAAGCCTGGACGCACTTTCCAATCAGGCAGGCGTGCAGTCACTATTAATCGGTGCTTATTCCATGCTCGATCAGCAGGGAGGTGTAAGTGTCGGGTTGCAATTTGGCAATGGTCCCGATAAATGGGTTTTTGCCAGCGTGGTTGCTGATGATTCTTATAAAGGATCCACACCTTCGGATCAGGGTGATATTGTACCCCTGGAAACCTGGTCAACATCTACGGCAACCAATTCTTATATCAATAATAAATGGCAGGTTCTGTATGATGGTATTCAGAGAGCGAATGATGTAATCAGGGTGATGGCGCGTGCTACGGATGTCACACCAGCGAATCATTCCCAGCTGACTGCGGAAGCAAGAACGCTGAGAGGATACTTTCACTTTGAAGGCGTAAAAATGTGGGGGCCGAATTTTCCATACGTGGACGAAACAATTACTGCGTTGAATGCAGGTGCTGTTACGAATTCGGCCAGTATACTTTCCAAAATAGAATCCGATCTGCAATTTGGTATTGACAGCCTGATGGAAAAACCGGTAAATAAAGGAAGACTGAATAACTGGACCGCCAAAGCAATGCTGGCGGAAGTATATATGTATGAATATAAATATGCCGAAGCAAAACCCCTGCTTGCAGACCTTCTGACCAATGGTGTGAATTCCGCCGGAATAAAATACGGATGGAATCCCGGCGGCTATTTAAATAATTTCAATCCGGATCCGGGAGCAAAAAATTCACCGGAAACTGTATTCTCTGTTCAGATGTCTGTAAATGATGGTTCAGGTACTAATGGAAATTATGGCGATGTATTAAACTTTCCCAATGATGGCAGCGGACCCGGTGGTTGTTGCGGATTTAATAATCCTTCCGTAAACCTGGCCAATGCATATAAAACAGATGCCAGCGGATTACCTATGTTCGATACTTATAATGACGCGCCATTTCCTATAGATTCTTCATACGTCGGAAATCTGGATCCGAGAATTGATTTTGTGATCGGCAGACCGGGAATATCTTATCTGGATTTTGGTCATCACCGGGGAGCCTTATGGGTCAGGGATGGAACCGATGGATATTTCAGTCCGAAAAAAAATGTGTATGCCCTGTCCCAGAAAAATAATCTGTCTTCAACAGAAACCACATTCTGGGGAACTACGCAGATCGTTTCAAATAACGTAAACATTTTCCGTTACTCAACATTATTGCTGATGGCAGCCGAATGTGAAGCAGAAGCAGGGGATCCGGTGCAGGCCCTGGCCTATGTCAATATGGTCCGCGACCGTATTGCATCAAATCCCGACACATGGACCTATACGAACAGCACAGCCTCCGCCAAAGTGATTTTTGATCCAAAGACTTATAAATATGACAAGAACCAACCCAATACGGTTCTGGCCGCAACCTATAAAATCGGATTATACCCGGCCGGCGCTTTCGCGGATAAAAATTATGCAATCAAAGCAATCCGGTGGGAGAGAAGGCTGGAACTGGCGTTTGAAGGATATCGCTTTTTCGATCTGCAACGCTGGAACAATGATCCGCAGTTCCCGCAGGATATGTCTGCGGTTTTGAATACCTATGCTGCCGCGGAAAAAAACAGACCCAGTTTGTTCAGCGTGAATAAGGACGCCGTTTTTCATAAAGGTGTCAATGAAATTTATCCGGTGCCGCAATCCCAGATTGACATATCAAACTCGGGAGGTACCAAAAATCTTATACAAAACCCCGGTTATTGACGATTGATTATATAAAGAGTGATTCACTTTTGGTTTAACCTGGCCCGGATATCCATCCGGGCCTTTCAATTCATGGCAGTTTATATCCCTGACGTGCGAGTAATTTCCAGTCTCCGCCCTTTTTTATCCAAACCATCAGAATGCCGATTTTTAAATCCAGTGGCGCCCCGTCGCGGGTACCTTTGATTGAACAGATATTGCGTACAGTCGCCGTGTTGTCAGTAACGGTTATCATCTGGTTTGCATTATCTATCTGAAAGAATTTAACCGGTCCGGATAATACTTCCTTTATAAATTCTGATTTGTTCTGTACAACGCCTGTTGAATGGCCGTAACTTAAATCCTCTGCCGTTAACTTTTCCAGCGTGGCTTTATCGGGCGAAATCATTGCTTTATTTAAGGTCTCAATGGAGGATTCAATTTCTTTTTCCTGTTTCTGTGCATTTGCGCCCATATAAATAAGAAAACTAAACATAAGAGTGAAAATCCGGTTTGCCATGATTGATATTTTCCTTCTAAGATACATATGAATTGTCAGGTGAATTGAATATGATATCAATGAGAGACTGACCTCTGTTGGTTTCGCGGGTGTTGCCCTGCGGTCAGAATCTCATATCATAAACCTTTTGCTGTTTTATTTCTTTAAAACCAATACTGCCATAAAAGGCGTTGGCCTCCGGGCGTATGATGTTGCACCGTACCCTCATCTTATGACAGTTTCTGGATAAAGACCATTCGACGATTTTATCAACCAATAATTTACCCAATCCCTGCCTTCGGTAATCTTTGTCTACGACCAAACCTCCTATTTCGACAAACGGATCAGATTCAATTCTCAGTGAGTAAATCCCATGGATCCATCCGACAATCTGAGTATCATTCAGCATTACGTAAATGACATGATCGCTATTCTTTCCAATGTCCTGCAAACAGCGCAGCATACTTTCTTTGGTTGACCGGTAACCCCATTGTTCAGACAAAGCCGCAATTGCATAAGCATCGTCCATTACAGCGAATCGGGTATGAAATTGCATGATTTTTTTAGTAAAGATATTTATCTGCACAGAGTAATTTATACCTTGTCATCATGACAAAAACTGAACTGTAGGTTTTTCAGTAAATTTAAGATATCGTATAGGGTATATTCAGCGCCGCCAGTCATAATATTTTTTACTTCTTAAAAAACCACATGAAAAGAAGAGATGTATTGAAAGGGCTTTCCATTTTACCATTGGGTGCTGCCACTGTTTTTCCAACGAAGAATGCATTGGCGCATATAAATAACCCTTCTTCGGAAGGCCCGCTGGTTCCAGGTCCTGAGATTTATCAGTCTATCGGAGTTGAACCGCTTATTAATTGCATGGGAACTTATACAATCATCGGTGGTTCCATTGAAAGAAAGATCGTTCGCGAGGCGATGGATGCGGCTGCTAAAAATTTTGTCCAATATGACGAACTGGCCACCGGGGTTGGGCAACGTCTTGCTGAACTGACAAAATCTGAATGGGGCATGATATCAGCGGGATGTGCCGCCGCTATGAAACATGTTACCGCGGCCTGTGTAACGGGAGGCAATCCCGAAAAGCTGGTACGTATACCCGATCTCTCCGGATTTGAAAAGACGGAAGTGGTGATTCCTCGTCCTTCCAGAAATGTATATGACCATGCGATACGTAATATTGGTGTCCGGATTATCACCGTGGACAACCTGCAGGAATTGCAGGATGCACTGAGCGAACGAACAGCCATGGTATATTTTCTTTCAGATGGCAGCGGTGATGAAAGCCATTTTACCGTTGAAGCGATTGCAAAATTAACCAGACCGAAAAATATTCCTTTCCTGGTAGATGCAGCAGCAGAGGACCTGACAGTTCCGTGTGTACACCTGGAAAAAGGCGCCAATGTTGTGGCTTATAGCGGTGGTAAGGCACTGTGCGGACCCCAATGTTCGGGGATCCTGCTGGGGCAAAAAGATATACTGCAATCTGCCTGGCAGGCAAGTTCACCACATCATGGACCCGGAAGGGATAATAAAGTGGGTCGTGAAGAAATGATTGGTGCATTGGCAGCCATCGAAGCCTGGGTAACGATGGACCATAAAGCCCAATGGTCTTCATGGTTGTCTTATCTGGATACGGTATCAAAAAAAGTTTCTGTGGTGAACGGCGTGAAAACCCTGCTCAGGCAGCCGGATTCGCTCAATAACAATACGCCGGTACTTCTGATCTCCTGGGATCCGTTACAATTGCATGCGACAGCAGAAGATGTGTCCGAAGAACTGGGACGGAATAAACCCAGAATTGCAGTGGCCATTGAAAAAATGAAAACCCAACCCGGTGATCCGGTTCTAACATCCATCAGAATAAACGCAGGACAAATGCAGCCGGGCGAGGACAAAATTGTTGCAGAAAGAATCTATGACGTTCTTTCGAAAAAAAGATTGCCGAAGCCGTCTGCTGCAAAAGCTTCTTCTAATATCGCCGGAAGGTGGAATGTTTTCGTAGAATATTTTACCAGCAAAACGCAATATACCTGGATACTCGAACAGGATCAAAACTGGATACAGGGAATCCACGCAGGAAAATTCGCAACACAAAATATTGCCGGAACACTGGAAGGTGATGTGGTAAAAATAAAAAGCCAGGAAGGTGAAATTGAAAACAGGATCAATTTTACTTTCACCGGTAAAGTGACGGGTGATGTAATAAACGGATCTGTTTATATGGTTGAATATGGAACCGTAAAATTTTCGGCAAACAGATATGCATACCGGGAAGAACACAATCCCATTTTTGTTCCGGCCGGACCACCCTTAGCCACCTGAGACCGTCCCATATGTACGGAAACGAATTCATCATTTTTCAAAAATTCAACATGAAGACAGAAAGAAGATCAATGCTAAAAAAAATCAGTTTATCCGTATTGGGACTGATGGGCCTTCGTACCATAGCGGGGGCAGAAACTACGGGCGGTGAAAAAAAGAAAGAAGTTTCCGGGATCGTGATGGACCAGGAAGTGCCTTTATTTTCCGGTTCCACGAAATTTGGCAATCTGGTTTTTGTGGCAGGGAAAGGGGCGCACTATGCCGGAGATATTAAGGCACATACCGAAACAGTTCTGCAGGAGCTCGAAAAAGAATTGATCAAAGCAGGTTCTTCCATGAAAAATGTTCTAAAAGTCAGCGTCTTCCTGAATGATATTGCGGATTATGATGGAATGAATGCAGTGTACCGTGGCAGGTTCGGTGATAAACCTCCGGTACGTACAACCGTAGCCGTCGCAAAAGGTGGCGTTCCCGGAAATTCACTGGTTGAAATGGATTGTATCGCTTTTATCCCCTGAGTTAAAACCCGGCCGGATTAGCCGATAGCCGGGTTACATTCTTTTTGATATTGTGAAACAAAATACTAAATTTGATTGCGGTAAATACCGTGTGCAAATAGTATTATTTTTAGATCGCCCCCGCTGTACCCAATATTCCTTCACGAAAACACGTTCTACTGTCATAGTAGCAAAATCCCGTTACATCCCTTGTAAATCAGTTGATTGTAACATTTTTATTTGTTACTTTTCCTAAATCAAACTGTAATGAGAAAGAGTTTTTTTTGTAGACTGGCATTCTTGACGATGCCCCTTCTTTTTAATTCCGCCCGAGGTCAGAATGATCATTTTGCTTACGCAGTTACTGCCGTGAATAAAGGGGGCACCGATTGGATTGCCCTTCGCAAACTGGATACCCGTACAGGAGAATTCAGCAATATTTTATTAAACGTACAGGACAAAGATCAGGATCTGTTCGATTTTGCTGCTTTTAAAGAATACGCCAATAAAAAGGTTACCAATTCAGCCAACGGCACGCTGGCCAGTTTCAGTCCGCAGCCCGCTCTGAACAGTAGCGTGGCCGCCATAGCATACGACAGGAAAGCCAACCGGTTATATTATGCACCCATGAGTATCGACCAGCTGCGTTATATTGACCTGGCGACCATGGAAGTGGTGGCATTTTCAGATCAGTTCTTTAGTAAAGCCGGCAAATATGATTTTAAGACCTCAGGCGCTATCAACCGGATGGTTATCGCACCCGATGATTTCGGATACACCATAACCAATGATGGAAATCATCTGATACGATTTTCAACGAATGGTGCACCGGTGCTGACTGATCTCGGTGAACTGCAGGATGATCCACTCAATAAGGATATGTCCATTCGTAATAACCCCTGTGCCAATTCCGGTGGCGACCTGGTCGCCGATGATGCAGGCAGCCTGTTTCTGGTTACCGGCAGCAACAGGGTCTTTAAGGTGGATATAGCGACCAGGAAGACGGTTTACCTCGCGACTATTTCGTCCCTGCCGGCCAAATTCACTACAAGTGGCGTAGCCGTTAGTGAGGATGGCAGGATGCTGATAAGCAGTTCACTATACTCGGATAGTTATTTTACGGTAGACCCCGAAACATGGAACGCCACGCCATCTTCAGGAACGCATTCAGCTTTCGGTAGTGCTGATTTAGCCAATAGCAATGTATTGCATTCAAAAACGGCGGCTAATTCCAATTTATTTATTACAAAAGCTCCGGATAAATTAAGTCAGTTCACGGTCTTCCCGAATCCTGTAATGGAT
Organism: uncultured Bacteroidota bacterium; assembly: GCA_963759335.1. Taxonomy (GTDB): domain Bacteria; phylum Bacteroidota; class Bacteroidia; order Chitinophagales; family Chitinophagaceae; genus Puia. Next base: position 505,281 of record CAVWYU010000005.1, on the reverse strand, counting down.
AATGAAGTGAGCATTCAGTTCAGTGGTTTAAAACCAGGCAGCTATACGATTCAGCTGGCCAGCGTACTGGGAAATACAGTGTTGAAACAAAAGGCAATTATTATCGGAAACATACAAACAGAATTAGTTCATATTCCCGGTTCCACAGCCCAGGGCTTTTATTATGTCAGCATCCTGGATGAAAATAATAAAGTAGTTGGTACGCAAAAACTGGTTGTCGAAAGATGGTAATAAATGTATCAGATGTCTGTCCGCAAATAATTACTGTTTTCCGTTTGTGATCAGCGGTTTTGATTTGCTCGGCGAAAAATAATACATACAGGAGAATCCGAAGAAACTGGAATTGCTGTCTGAATACCGCCCGCTATAATAGTACTGTCCAAAATAAACATTGAAATGAATCTGGGGACTATACGCGTATTCAATACCGTATGTTAATTCGGTGAGCAGACTTTCCTGTGCATTCAGAATATAACCGATCCCGGCAGTAAAAGTATTCGTAAATTTTCCCTGCTGAAATACATTCAGGTTTGGTCTTAATTCGAAATAGGTGGAGGTATCCCGGCCGCTTGCTTTTTGAAGACTGTTTTTTGCGACTACCACACCCACACTAAACACATCCCACTGCCGCCCAACCTCCAGTCCGAGATTTATTTTATCCGCGAATGTTCCTGCCTGGTTGGATATACTTGGCGCCAGGGAAATATATGTCTGTGCCCTGGAGCTAATAAAGACCGTTAGCAGAATGGCTGACAGCCATAGTTTGGTTGTAAATTGGTTCATGAAATGAAAGTAATATTTTACTCATGAAAGAAAAAAATACTGAACATCCATTCATAGATCTCAGTCATACGATATTTGACGGCCTGGTTACATACAAAGGTCTTCCGGCCCCCCTGATTTGCGACTATATGAGCCGTGAGCAATCAAAAGCGAACTACGAAGAGGGTACCACATTCCAGATCGGCAAAATTGAAATGATAACCAACACCGGTACTTATATAGACTGTCCTTTTCACCGTTTTGAACACGGCATGGATCTCTCAGAAGTAGGGTTGGAGCAATTGGCAGATCTGGAAGGAATAACGATAGATGCCAGACAGGTGACGGCGGTTGGACGCGAATTTTTTACAGGTAAGGAAATCAAAAACAAAGCTGTTCTCATTTTTACTGACTGGGCGAGACATTGGAATACGGCCGGATATTATGAAGGACATCCGTATTTAACGGCGGATGCCGCTGAATATTTAAAAGATTGTCGGGTAAAACTGGTTGGAATTGATAGTCATAATATCGATGATACACAAAAGAGGATTCGGCCGGCCCATACTATTTTACTGGGCGCCGGTATTTTGATTGTCGAGCACTTATGCAATCTGGGAGAATTACCGTCCTCGGGTTACCGGTTTAATGCCGTGCCACCAAAATTCAAAGGAGCCGGCACATTTCCTGTCAGAGCGTATGCCAAATTGGATCTTTACCCGTAGTCAGTCTCTGATTGCTTTCAACACTCCGAATACGATATGTCGGAACTGAAGGATAAATCTGTTTATTTGCAATAAATAATGGAACATGATTTCGGGTCTCAGTGATTTCAAAACGGTTTTTTTTATCGGAATAGCGGGAACGGGTATGAGTGCCATCGCGCAATATCTTGCAGAGACCGGCAAACAGGTCTCCGGCTCTGACAGATATTTCCAGCCTGATGTGTATAATGACACCCGTGAAAAATTGGAAGCACTGGGGATCCACTGTTTTCTCCAGGACGGAGAAGGTATTAGTCAGGCAACGGACCTGGTGGTTGTTTCAACCGCTGTGGAAGACACCGTTCCCGAAGTACAAAAAGCAGCCGGGCTGAATATCCCAATCATCAAAAGGTCGGAGTTACTTGCTCTCATTGCAGAAAGTAAAAAAACGATTGCCATCGGAGGAACCAGCGGCAAAAGTACAACCTGCGCCATGCTTTTCGATATACTGCAGTTTGCCGGATTACATCCCGGTATCATTAGTGGTGCAGGACTCGTTAGCATTATAAAAGAGGGACGTATCGGGAATGCGAAAGCAGGCAACGGCGAGTGGCTGGTGATTGAAGCGGATGAGAGTGATGGATCAATCGTTCAGTATAATCCGGAAATAGGCGTTTTACTGAATGTGGACAAGGATCATAAGGAGATGGACGCACTGATGGAAATTTTCAGTCAGTTCAGAAATAATACGCGCCGGCATTTTATTGTCAATCGCGCACATGGAGCCGCGAGACAATTTTCGCAAAGCACATCACGGGATTTTTCTGCAGACCACCAATTCCCGGCAGGTTATCAGGCAACCGGATTTTCACAACACGGACTGACCATACATTTTCAAATCAACGGAATAGATTTCACCCTGAATACTGTGGGCAAACATAATATGGAAAATGCCCTGGCTGCATCCGCTGTCGCTAACCAGTTAGGCGTCGACCTGTCCGTCTGCGCTTCGGCTTTAAAATCCTATGAAGGAATATACAGACGTCACCAGGTGCTGGGACAGAAACATGGAGTCTGGCTGATTGATGATTATGCGCACAACCCCATAAAATGCGCAGTGTCTATTGAAGCCTGTCAGGAAATCGCGCCAAAAGTGATAGCCTGGTTCCAGCCGCATGGATACGGACCTACTCGATTTTTGCGAAATGATTTTGTTTCGGAGATCGGAAGGGTGCTCAGGGCCGCAGATGAAATTTGGATGAGTGAAATTTTTTATGCCGGCGGCACGGCTGTAAAAGATATATCTGCCGCTGATCTGATCAATGATCTGAAAGCGATGGGCAAATCAGCATTTTTTGTTGATGACCGGAATGCATTTTTGAAAACAGTCCGCACGCATTTAACAGAGAATTGTGTATTGCTACTCATGGGGGCCCGCGATCCTTCGCTTGAACATTTCGCAAAGCAGGTTTGGGAGCAATTATAAGAATTATTGAACGCTGGTTAATCAATGCGATTCCGAAGTCACAACTGGTTGATCATTTGTCCGCTTCAGAAATGACAGCACATGTTGGATGAACCATGACGGTTCCATGGCGCGGCGGGAGACTATAATCCGGTCATTTGCAAACCGATTTCACGCAATTTTTTTCTTGCCTCTTTATCATAAGCCTGAGCGTTGGCGCGGGCCTGCGTTTTTACGTTATAATACTGCCCGCTGATATGGTTTAATTCGGGCGAAACAGCGAGATATACCAGCGCATCTGCACCACTCTGAGCAGTTCCCAATGGCTGTATGCCCGCATCGCGAACCATAGCTGTGTCCAGATAGGTTCCCGGATGCAGACAGTTTATGGTTACAGTTTTCAATTGTTCCGCCAGATCAAATGTGAACATGACAATGGCCAGTTTACTTCTCGTATAAGCAGTTACCGGGTCGAAATTTTTATCCATCATAATATCGTCAAAATCAATGGGCGACTGACCGGCAGAAGCCAGGTTGACGATCCGCGACGAAACGGACTTTCGAATAACCGGTAGCAGAAGATGAGTAAGTAGAAATGGTGCCAGGTAATTTACGGTAAAGCGCGTTTCAGTTCTGTCTTTTCCCAGACGGGGAGCTGCGAATCCTGCTCCGGCATTATTAATTAGAATATCTATGGATTCCTGCTCCGCCCGAATCTGCTCCGCCATTTTCCGCACCTCATCCAAACAGGAAAAGTCAGCGAAACAGGTACTGATATTTTCATTGCCGGTTTGATGTCTGATATATGCTGAAGTTTCCTCAAGCTTTCCTTTATTTCTCCCGTGGATCAGAATATGAGCATCTTTATACCGGCCCGCGAGGTCGGTGGCCGACAGCTTTCCGATGCCTTCCGTGGCGCCGGTGATAAGAATTGTTTTCCGTTTCATCATAGAAGAGCAAAGCTAATGATCCTTTCGATATTTTATTCATCCGGAAAGCTTGTCTATTCGCCTTCATAAAAAGGTTTAAAAAATATTTGGGTAACTTAAAAGTTACTTATATATTTGAGTAACTAATTAGTTACCTATTAATAAACATTTAAAATTTTAAAAAATGGAAACAGTTGCCGGAACCGATTACCATGCGGATATTGAAGTACATTGTTCTGTTCAAAAGGCATTTGATGCAATATGCCGCGTAACAGCCTGGTGGACCGAAAACACAGAAGGCAGTACGACGAATCTGAACGATGAATTTACCGTTCATTTTGGAGAAACATTTTCGAGGTTTAAAATCGTCGAACTCATTCCCGGAAAAAAACTGATCTGGTATGTACTGGATTGTAATCTCCACTGGATGAATGACAAAAAGGAGTGGAAGGGTACAAAAATTATTTGGGAGTTATCAGGCTTGGAAAATTCCAGCAGGATCAGTATGACACATATAGGAATGAATGCCGGAATCGAATGTTTTGAGGACTGCACAAAGGGATGGAATCATTACGTCACAGTGAGCCTGTTTAATTTGATTGAACAGGGTAGGGGTGAACCCGACCATAAAGAATATTCCGCATTGGAAAGACAATAAATAAAAAAATGATAAAATGATTAGTATGAAAAAAATGATAAAATACAATTGGTTCTTTGAACAATCTCCCGAAACTGTCTGGAAATTTCTGACAACGTCTGATTTAATAGCTCAATGGCTGATGAAAACTGAATTTGAACCGGTACTGGGGCATAAATTTATGTTCAAGACAAGCCCCTACCTTCCTCTTGATTTTGATGGCAATATTTATTGTGAAGTGCTTGAAATCGATCCCTTTAAAAAGCTTGTTTATTCCTGGAAAAGCGGATCCGGAGAAGGTAACATAAATGTAGATACGATCGTTACATGGATGTTAATACCGAAAGAAGATGGCACCCAACTGATATTGGAACATACAGGTTTTGACGACTTGGCAAATGCAACACTTTTTGAGATGATGAACAAAGGATGGGATCAAAATGTAAGAGTAAAAATGGGCAATTTATTCAACATAAAACAGCACAATGAAACAGCAGGCAATTGATCCTTTTCAGGCTGTGGGCGATCCAAACAGGAGACAGATGTTAAAGCTGCTTTCCAGGGAGAGCCTGACCATAAATGCCCTCGCTGAAAATTTTGACATGACCAGACCGGCTGTATCCAAGCATATTAAAATTCTTTATACAGCCGGCTTTATTACGATAGAGGATATTGGTCGGGAAAGGCATTGCATGCTGAAACAAAGCGGCTTTAAACAACTGCAGCAGTGGATAGACTACTTTGATCAGTTTTGGGCCGTTAAACTGAAGAAATTGGAAGATTTGTTAAATGAAAAAGCAAAAAAATTTTAAATTCTTTCTGCCGTCGTTACCATTTTACTGACCATCTTGTTACTCATGATATGATTGGACATAATTAAGGTATTTCCGCTGATAGATATTGTCAATGTACTTGATTCAACGCCCGGTTGCGGTTTATATTTGGCGTCGACCGTAATCGTTAACTGATCACCACTTAAACTCCAGTTGCCTCCAATCGTGGTAATCGTCGGATTATTCAACATCTGGGTGATTGTAATATAGGTGTGATCAGATTTAAATTCTGTAGTAATTTTTGCAGTAGACGATACGGGACTGACACGACTCTGTTGTCCCTGCGCAGCGGCGCCTTCAGGTGTAAAATACATTGTTGTCGAAACGAATTTCCATTTACCGACAATGGGCTGACCTTCACACGTCATAGAGGTTGACAATGCAAAAAAAACAGATAGCATGAGAAGTTTACAGCACATCAGTAAAAAGAAGTTTTTTTTCATATTGTTTTTAAGTCAGCACCTTTGGTAAATATACTGTGTTAAAAACACACTGATGGATTTATAGATAAGGCAAACATGCATCCGCTGGCATTGGTATTGCCCTGTAAATGAAACAGGGATGTCCGGACAGATCTGAAAGACCTGTCATACTCCCGTAAATTCAACTTTATGAAAAGGAGGTTCGTTTTTCTTCTCTTCTTAGTTTTCAGCCTGCTGAAGACAATTCCCTCATTGGCCCAGAATTCTTCCGGTTATAAACTCCCTGAAAATTTCCGGTTTGATTATACGGTAACTCAAACTATCCGGCACACAGAAAAGATCCCGGATAGTTCTGTCATGCAATTTTTTTATACGAAATCCGGCGAATATGCTGCCGCCGGCATCAGCAAAAATGTGAACAGCCGGGGAAACTTATTCATCATACTTACCCGCGAAGGGAATAGTGTCATTTTTGATGAACGTAATAAAAGTATCACAGTAATCAGTATTCGAAAACTGGCATCTGATCTTGCCGGACTAATCAAATGGATCCGGATGGATAGTGTAATAGCTAATTTAAAAAAGACAGGGGGTGGCAGGAACTTTCAATCTGTGAAAACAGGGAATAAGAAGCAGCTGGGTAGCTATATTGCCGAAGAATATACGATCACAGATCGTAAAGGCCAGAAGGGATCAGTATGGGTATCCGGAGTGGATTTTAATACATGGGGGGATTATATCCTGGGAGCAGCGGGAGCCAATTTGATAAAAATGATGAGCAGCAACATGGCATCCCATCCTTTGCTACAGGCCCTGACCCAACCCAGGGCACTGATTACAGAAATAGAATTCAATGATTCTGCAGGCACCCGCAAAATGGAAATGCAAACACAGAGCATTGACCAGCGTTCAAAAATAGTCTCCTCTTCCGGTTATTCGTTAAATGATTACAGCAACATGACGTTGCCTGAAATATTTCAGGCAGAGATGAAAAAAAGGAACCATTGATATTCCGATGGCTATTGTTAAAAATATAAAAAAAGATGAGCCCTTAAAACTCATTCCGTGGCTTGGCGAGGCTTCTGAATTGGAAAAACAGGATAAGGAAGAAGCCGTCAAAGAATATAAGAAAATAGCAGCTGCTTATCCGCTGAATGAAAAAGTATACGATCGGCTGATGATCCTGTATCGTCAGCTTAAAATGCCAAAAGAAGAATCATTCTGGATCAACAAAGCTATTCGGACATTTGAAGAAAAATTCAAAACTACAACAGTCAGGCCTTCTGCGAAAGTTGCATCCATCAGTAAGTCGCTGATTCGTTCTATGGGATTGGCAGATAAAAAAGGTAAATCCTATTATCTGCCGCAACCCATTGCACGGTGGACCCGGAGAAAAGAACTTCTGGAGAAAAAACAATAGCTACGGTAATTACACGAATCGGATGCTTTCACCCTTTATTTCGCTTCCAGTAATTTAAAAAATTGATCGAGCTGTGGTAAAATAAGGATTCGTGTGCGACGGTTCATGGCACGTCCTTCATTGGTGTCATTGGAGGTCACAGGCTGATACTGGCTGCGTCCCGCGGCTGTTATATGATACGGCGGAAGTCCGTACTCATTCTGAAGTATGCGAACAACTGCCGTAGCGCGTTTTACACTAAGGTCCCAGTTGTCGAGCAGCGGAGGTCTTTTATAGGGAATACTGTCAGTGTGTCCTTCCACCATAAATTCCAGATCGGGTTGATTTTTCAGAACCGTGGCCACTTTGCCGAGCACTTCCTTTGCCCGTGGGGTAATATCATAGCTTCCGCTTTTGAACAATAACTTGTCGGATATGTCAATAAATACTACACCCTTATCTACTTTAATATTGATGTCCTCATCCGCCATATTGCCAATAGCTCCTTTCAGATTCATTACCAAAGCCATATTCAATGAATCCTTTCTCTGCATTTCTTTTTGGAGATCCATGATGTACATGTCTTTTGCACCAATATTATCAAGCGATTTTTTTATACTTTCAGCCTGGGTGCTTGTAATAACCGAAAGATCCTGGAGCTGCCTGATGGCCTGATTATTATTTTGTTTCAAAATGGCATTTTGGTCCTGCAGGAATGCAATCCTTTTATCTTTCGAAGCCGTCGAATCGTTGCAGGTGTTCAGGGCAGCCTGTAGTCGGGCAGTGACGCCTGTCAGAGAGTCACGGGTGGCCCGGGCCTGACTTTGTGCCTGCTCGAATTTCTTATTGCTGACGCAGGAAAACAGGAATACAGAGCAGAGTACCGGAATTGCTGTTCTTTGGTATTTCATGACCGAAAATTTATACAAAATTACAAACCCGGCGGTTTATTTCGCGGAGCGCCTCAGAAAATCCAGATTTTCCTGTTTCCCTTTATTGAGCAAGGTCAGACAATAATCGGTAAAAAACCGGTGCGATTCAAGAAGACGAATCGACTTGTCATTTTTGTTTTCTATTTGAATATGGAGCCTTGCTTCCATTTCTTCATAAATTTCCGGATCCGTTAAACGGAATTCTTTGGTTCCGAAATGATACGTGTCTGCATCGCATAGAATTTCTTCAATAAGCGTTTTTGGGACTGTTGGTATTTTGGTTGCCATGATGCAATTGGAGATTTTCCGGATGATGTCTTCTTCAATAAAAAACGATTTTAGGAAAGAAGTCATGAGATCGGCGCCTGTTTGTTCATGTTCGCTCAGCTCGTTAAATAGATGTCCCGTATCGTGAAACCAGGCTGCGGTTAACAGGCAAAATTTTTCGGAATCAAGGATATTATAATGTATTGCAATTTCGTTTGCGCGGTCAACAACCATTTCCGTATGATGGAAATTATGATATTTCAAAAAGGGCAGGTTTCGTCGGGAAAAAAGTTCCGTTACGAATATTCTAACTTTGCTCAGGATTTTTTCCATTCGAATGAATACCAGGTGGTGGTTGTTATTTTGAAAATACCAAAATCTGAAATGTACCGGGAATCACGGGCGGCCGCTGACCTGCAATTTCCTTCCCAAATTCGGCTGCCGGCAAAAACACTTCATGAGTGGACGGATCATTGATAATGGTTCTGGCCGATTTTTTAGTTTTAATATTGTCAATGATTTTACAACGTCCCCGGGTGTCTTCTTCTGCTACGGCCATGATTCCTGCGCCGCAGGAGGCGAATACGTATTTATATGTTTCATCGAAAGCAACACCGTCGCACCCGTCAGCGATCGGCAAACGATTTATCACTTCGCCGTTGGTATAGTCTACTACAAGTAACTGTTTATCACAACCGGCGAATAATTTTTTTGTTTTTAAATCGATGGCCAGCCCTGTCGGACCTTCAGCTGGTGCAAGGTTCCAGGTATCCAGTACCTTGCCCGACGTAACATCTACTGAGCTGATTGAATTCTTGTCTTCGATATTTACAAAAACTTTTCCGGCCTCGTCGCTGACCGCGGTTTCGGGTTTCCCGGAAAGCGTGATGGTCGAAACAACCGTGTCGGTTTGAGGATCCACTATACTGAGGTTGTTGCTACGGCCGTTACAGGTAATGATCTTTTTGGTAAATGGTTCATACATGATCGCATCCGGATTCTGACCTACTGGTATTTGTTTTAATACCGCATTCGTTTTCAAATCAAATACAGTAATGGCATTCAGTCTGCCGCAACTTACATATCCTTTGCCGAGTGCCGGAATAAATGCAATACCATGAACACCTGTGGTGCCGGGAATAAATCCCAGTGAATCGCCGCTGGATGCATCCAGGATATTTACCTGGGTGGCATGGGAAACATATAACTTATGGTCATTGACTGCGATATAATCCCAGCCGCCGCCACTGGCGATTTTAAAAGTTTTTGAGAGCTTGTATCCACTGGTATTTTGAGCCAGAACCGGTATTGAATAGCTGAATAGGATAACAGCCAGAAGGATCCCGTTCGCGTATTTCATGATATTCATTTTGGTAAAAGTAAATGCTAAATCTGAGGCAATTCTGTAGTTTTCGCAGAATGGCGTATAAACAAAATGCGGAGCATGGCTGGCAAAATAATCAGCAGAACCGGCAGCGCAAAAATAAATCCGCCGATAACAGCGATAGCCAGTGGCTGATGAAGCTGTGCACCGGTGCCAATGCCAAATGCCAATGGCGATAACGCGATGATGGCACCGAGGGCAGTCATTAATTTGGGCCGCAGTCTCGTAGAAATGGCAAATACAACGGAGTCATCCACCGATCTCTCTTTCAGTGAATCACGGAACTGCAGAAAAGTAAAAATGGCATTTTCGCCAATGATGCCGACGATCATAATCAGACCGGTATAACTGCCAACGTTTAAAGGTGTATTTGTTAAATATAAAGCCAGGTAACTTCCCGAAATTCCCAATACAGCCAGCAGAATGATCAGCAGTGCCACCCGGAAGTCTTTGAATAAAAAAAGTATAACGGCGAATACGAGTAAGCTGGATGCCAGTAAAATAAACAGTAGCTCTCTGAATGATTGTTGCTGTTCTGCGTATGCCCCGCCATATTCGATATGATAGCCCTGGGGCAGCGATATGGAGGCTGCAACTTTTTGTTTTATTTCGGTCATGGTACTACCGAGATCACGTTTATCCAGTCTTGCGGTGACTTCGCCCATGGCCTGCAGGTTCTCTCTTTTTATTTCTGCATCTCCTTCTTTTACCCGGATCGTGGCCAGATCATTGATGGCTTTTAATTTACCCGACGGTAAAAAAATCTGTAAACGGTTTAGTTGGTCAACAGAATGATTTTTATACCCTGAATCGATGATACGTATCGAAGGCGTTTGCTCTTTTTCAAGCATCGTTCCAACCACGTTACCTTCCTGGTTCATCTGTATCTGATACTGCAGAGACGCTGGGCTGATTCCAAATTGTGATAATTTATCAAATTTTGGAATGATATCAATCGAGGGCCCTGCAATCACTACGCCATCAAAAACATCCGCGGTTCCCGGTACTTTATTGATCAGATCAGCTATCTGGGCTGAAAGATTCTTAAGAGTTTCGCCATCGTTGCCAAAAATTTTTATCGATATGGGCTGAACAGATGTCATCAGGTCTCCAAGCATATCTCCGATCACCTGCCCAAAATCGATACGGAGGGCCGGCTGTGTGGATTCAATATGTTTCCTGATATCAGCGATCACCTCCTCGGTAGTCCGGTTACGGTCTTTTTTAAGTTGTATCAGATAGTCACCCGTATTGGGCTCTGTTATGAAAAACCCAAGCTGGGTTCCGGTTCTCCTTGAATATCCGGAAACCTCGGGCACCTGAACAATCTGTTTCTCAACCTGCCGGAGCATCCTGTCCGTTTCGTCGAGTGAAGTACCTGGTGGTGATGCATAATCCAGCACAATGCTTCCTTCATCCATCTCCGGAAGAAATCCTGTTTCCAGTTTTGGCAGCACAATCAGGATTGTCAAAATCATACCCGCAACCAGCAAGAGAGCAATCAGCGGTCTGTGGATCAGAACCGCGATCCATCGTTGATTCCTCACATGCACCGGGGCAGGCGTTTTTTCTTTTTTTCTTCTTTTTCGCGAAAGGATTAAATAAATAACGGGCAATCCGATCCAGGTAACGAAGAAAGAACAGATGAGTGTAATGATCATTGTGTTGGTCAGCACTTTGAAATAACTGCCTGCCACTCCGCTCATCCATTCAAAAGGAATGAAAATAACAATTGTGCTGATCGAAGATCCGACCATGGCCGGAAATAAATACCGGATGGCTTTATGAATCAAAACGCCCGACGGTTCATCCGGGTATTCTTCATGTGTTCTTTGTATTTGCTCCACCACCACAATGGCATCATCGATGATGAGCCCGATGGATGCGGCGATCGCACCGAGTGTCATGATGTTTAACGTATATCCGAAATTAAATAAACAGATCAGAGTAAGGCAAATCGTGATGGGTATCGTGAACAAAATCGTTGCGCTGGCTTTCACGGACCGCAGAAAAAGGATGGAGACAAAAATGGCCAGTACCAATCCAATCCAAACGCTTTCCGTTACACTTTTAACGGCTTCATGTACAAAATCGGCCTGCACATAATAGGGTTTTAATACAATCCCTGCCGGCAGAATTTTTTGTAATTCAGAAACTTTAGCCGCCATCTGATCCGACAGATCTATGAGATTGGCATTGGGTTGTTTGATGATCGCAACCAGAATGCTTTCCCTGCCATTCGCATTGATCCGGGTATATTCAATGCCCTCTTTAACTGAAACTTCTGCAAAATCTTTCAATTGAATGATTCGCTTGCCGTTACTGCTTACGACAACGGATTGCAATTGATCAAGGGTGTGTACTGTAGCGTCGGTGACAGACAAATACAGCATATGGTAATCCGACAGGTAGCCATTCGATTTTATAAAATTGGTTTGACTGAATGCCGTCGTTACGATATCGGGAGTGATACCCAGCGTTCCCATTTTGGAAATATTTAATCGGATCCAGTACTCCTTCGTTTTGCCTCCGGATATTCTCACTTCCGATACGCCCGGCACCTGTGACAAAAACGGTTTAACCGTATATAACGCAAGCATCTTCATGTCGATCGGATTCTTTTGAGAATTCGATTCGAGCGAATATCCGATCACCTGCAGAATGGATGGATTCATTTTCTCCACACTCACCTGTACACCTGCCGGCAGGGAATTATTAATTTCTGTTATTTTCGATTCGATCCTTTGTTTCGCCAGGTCGATATTCGTGTTCCAGTCCATAAACGCTGAAATCTCGCAAGTGCCGCGACTGGTCGTGCTTCTGATGGTTACCAGATCAGGTACCTGTTTGATCGCATTTTCCAGTGGCTTCGTAACGGTCACCATCATTTTATCCACCGGCTGGAGACCGGCGTCTGCAATGATTTTAATTTTTGGGAAAGTAATTTCCGGAAACAGCGATGTCTTAAACTGACTGAACACGAAAATCCCGCCAAGCAGGATGATAAATAAACAGGCCGCAACCGGATTTTTATATGAGACAAAATAATTTTTCATGTACTGATTATTTCACGATACTGACTTTTGCTGTATCCGGAAGACCATAATTTCCGGAAATGAGGATCCGGTCTGATCTTTTAAATACAGGGTCGAGAATTTCAATACGGTCCGGGAATTCCATACCTCTTTCTACCGGAACTTTGACGGCTGTCGCAGAATCGATCAGCTTCATCACCCAGAAACTGGTTTGTGCATCGTTGGATAATATGGCGGTCCTGGCAACTGTCTGTGTTTCCTTTTTCGCGTTACGGAGTATATGCACTTTGGCGATCAGATTTTGTGGTATCGGATGAGATGGATTAACCCGGATTGTCACACCCTGCGTTTGTGTAACCGAATCGACATTCGGGAAAACGGTTCCAATCGTTCCGGTTAATCTCGTTCCGTCCGGCAGGCTGAGAAAAACTGTTTTATTTGCCAGTACAATGTTGCGATCCTCATAAGGCATGTTCAGTATAAACACAAAACTGTTCTGGTCGCTGATGATCGCAACTTGTTCGCCATCCTGAACATAATCACCGGGCTGGTGATTTAACTGGGTAATATATCCATGCCCTTTCGCCTGAATCGTAATCAACCCGGAGAACTTAAAAGAAGAATCCAGGCTGCTGATGGTTTCTCCGATTACGGCAGACTCTTTTGTTTCCAGTGTAAAAAGTGTTTGTCCATTATTCACAAAATCGCCAGGTTTAACCTGAACGGACTTGATATAACCAGCGGCGATGGATTTTACATAATTGTTTTGAAGATAAGTGGAACTCGCATTGAGTTCGAGAGAATCCGTAATGGCACCATAACTCACAGAATCAACGGTAACAGGAGTAACGGCAATGATCGTTTCTTCCGGTTCCGCTTTTTCAACCGGATGACAACCCGCTGCGGGAAAGTAAAAACAAATTGTTAAGAATAAATATTTTTTCATAGAGTTTGCCAGTAATTGATTTGGTTGATGATCTGCATACGGTTAACGTAGTTCTGGTTTAAAAGATTTCGCGCATTCAGAAATGTATTGATGGTCAGGATCAGATCTGTTATCCGGATTTCTCCCGTTTCCAGCAGTTTTTTATTCACGTCGATGAGTGTGCCGGAATATTTGACCTGTCCGTTGATATCATTTATCAATGATTCACTGGAGCGGAGTTGTTGGGTGAGCTGCGCGATTTGCTGGTTATATTGCCGCAGAAAATAATCCTTGTAATGTTGACGTGTATCTTCGGCAATATTTATTTTCTGATACTTCATTTTCCGCTGCTTGCCGTCGTATATAGGCACCGAAAAATTCAGTCCCGCACTCAACCCGAAATTTTTATAAGGTTCGTACTGCAGCGAGGAGTTATAACCAGCGTCCGCATATAGATTGATTTTTGGTTTGTACGTGTAAAAAACGGACTTCTGCTGATTGACCAGGTTTAGACTGTCCAGCGTGTACTGACGGTAGAAAGGAGAAGTCTGGATATCGGGCATCATGCCTATATGCAGATCGGGTGCCTCCAACTCCGCCAGACTGGTATCAACGATACCAGACATATAATTCAAAGTAGCACAGTCGTTTCGGAACTGTATTTCAGACTGGCGAACAAGCAGCAGTTGCTGCTGAAACGAAACATAAAATGTCAGGTAATCGGTCTGTTTGTAAACACCTGCCTGGGTAAGACGTTTTAGAATGCTTTCTTCGCTTTGATAAAGATTCAGGATTTCACGGCTGAATGCCCAGGCCCGATAATCGCCGTAAACCGTGATGTATTGGTTTGTGATGGTTTTGCGAAGATCTTTTTCAGCGACCTGCGCCGTGTTGCCGATAGATTCTTTGAGGAGCCGGATGGTTTCATATTGTGTAGCCAGGTTGGCTGATGAGATAATATTCTTATTCGCCTGAACGAAAGCTGATACCTGGGCGCCGTTGGTAATAATATTGTCATATCCGTATCCTGATATGACAGGTGCATAATAATTTGCACTGACTCCGTTCACCTGAATTTTCTGGGAGGCCCTGATCATCTGGCTGTCTACCTGGGCCGACTGCATTTGATTCCTGTAATCAGCGAGCAGGGGGCTGTTATTTTTAGCATGAGAGAAATAATAATCGAGTCCGTGTTGCTGACATTTGCCGGAAACAAATGTAAACAGGGGCAAAAAAATTAACAATAACTTCATGCGAGGGCATTTTGAGTGTCAGTATACAAAAGAAACAATAAATTCTGGAGCAAATCTGTAGTTGATGTATTTAAAGTCACAACTACAGATTTCCTACAAATTTCAGGGACATCTTTGTTGTTGTAAATCATAAAGCCGGAAATACAGTATGAAGGTTTTAATCATTGAAGATGAAAAAGCACTATCTGACAGTATCTTCACATACCTGAATTCAGAACAGTATATATGCGAAATTGCGGGTGATTATCATTCGGCCATGACTAAAATCGGCCAGTATGATTATGCATGCATCATACTGGATATTAATTTGCCAGGGGGAAGTGGTCTGGATATATTAAAGGAGCTGAAAAAAAGTCATAAAGCTGAGGGTGTCTTGATCGTTTCGGCAAGGAATTCACTGGATGACAAACTGAATGGCTTAAATGCGGGGGCCGATGATTATTTGAGTAAACCATTTCACTTGTCGGAACTGGCAGCGCGGGTAGCAGCCATAATCCGACGAAAATCCTTTGATGGCAATAATAACCTGAAATTTGAGGAACTGGATTTGGATGTGAATTTCAAAACCGTAAAAGTGAATGAAAGGATCGTAGACCTGACGAGAAAGGAATATGACCTTTTATTGTATTTTATCAGTAATAAAAATAAGGTAATCAACAAATCGGCGATCGCGGAACATTTGTGGGGCGACAATATGGATATGGCGGATAGTTATGACTTTATATACACTCATATAAAAAATCTGCGTAAAAAATTAATACAGGCGGGTTCCAGGGACTATGTAAAATCGGTCTATGGAATGGGATACAAATTTACCAGGTCATGAATCTTTTTACGCGTTACTTCCGCATCAACCTGCTGGCCACAGTAATCATTTTCATACTGGCCAGTCTTGCATTTTATTTCCTGCTTTGGTATGTTTCCATTGCCCAGATGGACGAAGATCTGAAAATCGAGCAACGTGAAATTGAAACCTATGTGCAGAAATACAATCACCCGCCCGAGCCCATCACGGTAAAGGATCAGAATATTTCTTTTTCCGTATCGGATATCAGGAATAAATACAGAAAATTCAGCACGATAGCTTCTCCGAATCCTGGTGAAGACGAAAGTTTCAGACAAATCAGTTTTACGTTGCCTGTAAATAATCAATGGTTATTGTTCAAAGTTTCCAAATCTCTTGAGGGGACCGAACACCTGAACCGGTCGATCATTATCATTTCACTATTGACCATTATTGCCATTTTACTGGTTAGTCTTCTGATCAACCGATGGCAACTCCGGCGATTATGGAAGCCATTTTATAATACGCTCTCCGGCGTGGAAAAATTCCGTCTGGGTGAAAAAGTAGTTCCGCATTTTGAGAACAGTTCGATTACAGAATTTAATTTTCTGAATACAACCCTCAGTCAGTTTATCCATGATGCCGATAAGGAATATTTTCAACTGAAGGAATTTACAGAAAACGCATCGCATGAGTTGCAAACGCCATTGGCCATTCTGCGGTCATCGCTGGATGTTATGATGCAGGATGAGAAACTATCAGAATCCCAAAGCAATTCGTTACAAACAGCTTATTCAGCGATCCGGAAAATGTCAAAACTGAATCAGTCTTTATTGCTGCTGAATAAGATTGAAAACAAGCAGTTTTCGAATATTAATTCATTTGATCTCAAAAAACTCATACAGGAAAAAATGGCCGATTGGCAGGAACTATGGCAGGGGAGAAGTCTGAACATTTCATCTTCTCTTGAGTCAGCAACAGTTTCCATGAATGAACAGCTGGCTGAAATGATGATCAGTAATCTTTTCAGCAATGCAGCCAGGCATACGCCAGAAGCGGGTCATATTCAGATCACATTGGCAGCCGGCATTTTTGAAATCTCCAATAGTGCTGCCGATGGCCCGCTAGATCCGGAGAGACTATTTAAAAGATTTTCAAAAGCGGGCCAGGCAACAGATCATCACAGTCTTGGACTTTCCATCGTTAAACAAATCACCGATGTATCAGGCATGAAAATATCCTACCGGTTTTTAAAAAATAACCACATATTTTCCGTTCATCTAAATAATACCTTTCCCTGATTTCGGAAACATGACATTCGCCCGGCCTTTATCTGTGATATAAATTTTGTGATTTTCACATCACGATCTCTTTTTTTTCGATTTCCTGGTTTTTGCCGCAATTTGTGTTTGCAGATCTGCACTGTATGGCTTTGAAATTCTGTGATCATTATCTGCTTTCCCCAAACCAGCACCCGGGCCGCCCTTTGATGCTAAATCGCCTTTTTGAGCATTCGATGTGGACCCGTTTCCATTATTGTCAGTTCCTCTGCGTTCCATAACACTGAATTTAAATGATAAAATGTTTAAATAAAATCATGAAAAATTCATGCCAGCGAAAAATGGAATTCCTTCAGTTAGAACCCGGAATATTCATAGTATGCATAATCAGGATAAGCCACTGCTCGCCGTTCCGGGTCATCAGCATATTCGCCAGACCGTTCCTGAGTGACATATCTTTTCCGTCCGGTTCCTTTGCGCCCGTCATCTCCCAGGATATATCCAAGGCGATGATATCGTTTGTGATATATCTTATTTTTTTCCCCGTAATTTTCAGGGTACTGTTTTTAAATACGGTTGTAAAAGATTTTTCAAGAACCTTTTCAATGGAGTCTCTTCCAAAGGAGTTCATACCCAGGGTATTGGTAAAATCAGCATCTTCTGAAAAAGCCCTGCTGTATGTCCGGGCATCGTGTGTATTCCAGGCATTGGACATCACATCCAGTAATGCCTGGATATTCCGGGAATCCTGTACCATTTGTACTGTCTGTCCTGAAGCGTGGCAGATATAAAAAAAACAACATATAGAAATGAATACATTTTTCACGATGCGTTGTTTCGGAAATGATCAGGTGGTTATTCGTAGTATCATTAATATTCCCCTTCTTTTTCCTCCATTTCAATTAGCTGCGATTGTATTTTTTCGCGGATATTTCCCTCCATTGACCCCATAATAAACTGCATACCGTTTTTATTGTTCAGCCGTTCAAACAATCTTTCATGATCGACGGATTCTGCCAGCCATTCACTCAAAAGGATAACTTCATCATGATTAAGAACAAATCCGGCCTGATAATTACATAATACATTCAATATGGGTTCCAGATCTTTCATAAAAAGTAATAATTTGCCCTGAAATCATTTTGGTTCATACAATATACTAAAAAATAGAAGTCTGGCTGGCATGTGTATTGCAAACTACAAGAATGCTTCGTACCTTGCCACTCCCGGAATCTAAAGACCTGTCAATCTTGCAATACAAACCCGTTAAGTCCCTGGCTCAGTACAAATCGTATGAGAGCTACCTCGAAAAGTTATTATGGATAAAGGAAAAATCCGAATCGGAAAAAGAGTCCATACAACACCTGATTTCCTTGATCGGAAAATGGGACGCTGACCACCTGACCACCTCTTCTGTCATACCCAAAGCGCCTCAGCGCGATCCGATCGAAGTTCTGGATAAATTGATGAAGGCAAATAAGATAAATTCCAGTGACCTCGCAACAACGTTGGGTATTAGCCAGAGCGGCATTTCTGATATCCTGAATTACAGGCAGGAGTTATCGGATGAGCTCATTGCTAAACTCTCTCAAAAATTTAAAGTATCCCTGGACGTTTTTGGCAAAGC
Source organism: uncultured Bacteroidota bacterium (assembly GCA_963759335.1). Classification (GTDB taxonomy): domain Bacteria; phylum Bacteroidota; class Bacteroidia; order Chitinophagales; family Chitinophagaceae; genus Puia. The sequence goes on along the minus strand of CAVWYU010000005.1, from coordinate 486,643 downwards.
CGTTTAATAACACACCACCGGAATTATAATATACCTGACCATGACCGGTGGAAGCTCCATGGACCGGAATCAGTTACCCATTTATAATGCACCGCCAAATTTCGTTGGCCTGGCACAAGCTACGGGAACTGACGTCAATAGTGTTCCGGATGCTTATACTATGAGGGCCGGAGTGGATTATACAATGGACAGACTGGTAGGCGCCCTGGGATTGAGATATGAAGGCGTTCCTTCGCATGACCTGATTGGTGAAAGCGACGGATTGAGAAGGGTGGGACACATTTTTTCCATTGAGCCCGGACTCCAGTATAAATTCAGCAAATCATTCCTGTATACGTTTGTTACCATTCCTGTGGACCGTGCAACCGTCAAGGCTCCCACAGATGAACAGGCAAGTAAAATAACCGGGACAGATTTCACAACTCCGGCACACTTTGCCAATTTTGTCATCTTCCTGGGTTATACATTCACATTCTGATTCCGGAAGGTCTTAAACATCAATTGACGGTAATCATTTTAATGTATTGATAATGAATCCGTAGTGGTTGAAATGGAATTTTCGGACCACAGTCTTCGATTTGGGTCAATTCAACTCACCAAAGAGTCTGGAAACTTCTTCAAAGTTCCAATAATACCCTGTTTGCCTCATTTGGCTTCCATTAAATGGGCGGCAGGTATTGAATATATGCATTAAGTTTTGATGGATATATTCGTTGTAATAACCTGAGCCATATTGATAAGGTATATTCAACTGATACATTTACATTAAACAAATTCGTAAACCTACGATAAAGATCGAGTGAACCTGCTCTTTCAAAACATCCATGGGTAGCTTAGTTTTGATATATCCAATCCGAAAGAAATAACCGATCCAATCCGAAAGAAACCGAATATCCAAATCCTGCTGTAAAACTTTAAGATCCTATTTTTGAAAAACCGCTTCTAACCTGAGCGGTTTTTTATTTGGCTCAGGTTTACATTATCATATTTCAATTAATTGATTATCATATAATAATCTGATTTTAATTACAATATTACTTTCAGAGGTTACCAATGACATTGAACGCAATTTCGTACCGATTAAAACGATGATGAATGGAAAAAGGGAAGGAAATGGAATTAGAAATACTAATTGCCATACGAAACAATGAGATGGTAGAATCGAATCAATTGTACAAGCTGTTCGAACATCAATGGCCACAGTACAGGGAATATATCAGCATTCTATACGACAGGGGGCTATTCGCAGAGACAGATCTGAAAGCTATGCCGGGATTGAAAAAATATGAACTGACAAAACAGGGAAACAGCAGGGTCGGCCAATTATTAAGCGAACGGTCCCATGCTGTAAACGTGAAACTTGCTCATCTCAGGCGGTCAAAGAACCTCGAATCGTCTCATAAACCACATTCGTTTTTTCACCCTTTTGCTTTTCTTACGCATTTTTCGAACCGCTTCAAACGCCAGGTACACTAACTCTCATAGTGAAATCCTACGCCGGTTATTTCCGGTCTGAATAAAAAAGCAGGAATTATTCTATCCTGAGCAACATATTCTTTTCCTTGTTGTCTTTCCTGTGACGACCATATCCGTCTCATCCCATACAATCTAAAACGTTTATGTTCCGCACAACGCTGAAAGCAGGGCTCCGCAATTTTTGGAAAAATAAAAGCTATAGTTTTCTGAACATCCTTGGTCTGGCGATTGGTATTGCCTGTGCCGGACTTATTTTTTTGTGGGTGGAGGATGAAACGACTTTTAATAGTACCCACCTTAAAAAGGACCGTTTATATCTGGTTATGAATAATTGGCCCTTTTCACAAAATTTCAACACGTATGATAATACGCCCGGACTGATGGGGCCTACTATGAAATCCGAAATACCCGGAATTGCCAATACATGCCGGATGACCGAGGGACAGTCGACACAGCTCCTCCGGATCGGAAATAAATCGATTTATGCCGATGGCGTTTATGCTGACTCTTCGCTGTTCAGCATGTTTACGATTCCCTTTGTTCAGGGCAGTGCTGCTACTGCCTTCAGAGAAATCCATTCCATGGTCATTACCGAAAAAGCGGCCAGGAAATTTTTCGGCAACGATCAGAAGGTAATGGGCAGAATTGTACGTCTCGATAATAAACAGGACTATAAGATTACAGGAGTTGTCAGGGATTTACCTGAAAATAATACGATTCAATTCGAATGGCTCGTACCCTTTCAGGTTTACTTTAATGAAAACAGCTGGATGTCAAACTGGGATGCCAATGGAATTCTCACCATGGCTGAACTGGATGCGACGGCACATCCGGCAGCCATTAATCAGCAATTGCACGATTTTATAAAGAAAAGAGTGCCGAATTCCATCGTAAGCAGTTTCCTTTTTTCGATGAATGACTGGCATCTGCGCTGGGATTTTAAAAATGGCAAACTTACAGGCCGCGGGCGTATCGAGTATGTACACATGTTCAGCCTGATCGCCTGGATTATCCTTTTCCTTGCCTGTATAAATTTTATGAACCTGGCTACCGCCCGGAGTGAAAAACGTGCTAAGGAAGTGGGAGTCCGGAAAGTACTTGGGTCGGGCAGGGGGAAACTGATCATACAATTTATTGCTGAAGCCCTGTTCCTGGCATTTCTTTCGGTGATCCTGGGAATTCTGCTGATGATTATAACCCTGCCTTTTTTCAATACACTGGCACAAAAACAACTTACTCTGCATCTCACAGAACCGGCTCACCTTTTGTATCTCCTGGGAGTCACATTGATTTGCGGGCTCGTGGCCGGTAGTTACCCTTCCCTGTATCTTTCGTCTTTCAATCCGGTGTTCGTTTTGAAGGGAATAAAAATGAAAAGTGGGAGCGCCTCCTTTATAAGAAAGGGACTGGTCGTTCTGCAGTTTTCAGTTTCGATCATTCTGATCATCGGCACGATCATTATCTTCCAGCAAATTGAACACGTAAAAAACCGCGACCTCGGTTATGACAAAGACAATCTGCTGGTGATCGATGTACAGGGCGATATGGGGAAACGGTTTAATGCCATTAAACAGGATCTGCTGAATACAGGTGTAGTGGAAAAAGCGGCACTTTCGGATCACGAAACCATTTACGGAGGGAACAACAGTGATCATTACAGTTGGGAAGGGAAGGATCCGAATGCGACACATATTGTTTCGCAGCGAAATGTAAGTCCGGAATTATTGTCAACAAGTGGGATCCCTGTGGTACTTGGCCGCGATTTTTATCCCGATCCTGTAGCGGACAGTAATAACATCATTATCACAGAATCAATGGCAAAGATCATGAATAAGCCGAATCCTGTCGGTGCAATCATAACTGCGGGCCAGGATCGCTTTACGGTGATCGGGATGGTAAAAGACTTTGTTTACGGAAATGTATTTGGTACCACACCCGATCCGCTGATTTTCTTTTGCAATCCGCACTATGAATGGGAAAGTGTGATGTATATAAAGCTGAAAAAACAGGCAAATACAGAAAAAGCCATTGCAGGAATTGAATCTGTGATGAAAAAAGATAATCCTGTATATCCTTTTCAGTACCGGTTTGTGGATGACAAATTTAATCAGCTTTTTCTCAGTGAAATGCTCGTCAGTAAACTGTCGAGGGTATTCGCTGTACTGGCAATATGTATTTCCTGTCTGGGATTATTTGGCCTGGCTGCTTTCACCGCCGAACGAAGGACAAAAGAAATCGGTATCCGTAAAGTACTGGGTGCCGGTGTGATGGGGCTTGCCGGATTATTGTCCGGCGAGTTTCTAAAATTGATCGCCTTCTCTTCATTGCTGGCGTTTCCGGTAGCCTGGTATGTTATGCATTCCTGGTTACAGAATTACGCCTATCATGTTACGATCAGCTGGTGGGTTTTTGTAGTAGCCGCTGCAGCCTCCATAATGATTTCTTTGATTACCATCAGTTTCCAGACAATCCGCGCTGCTGTCGTAAATCCGATCAGAAGTTTGCGTTCGGAATGATTATTGAAGATGGATCCGGTTGTCGGATTTATATATCTTAGAATATAATTAGCACGATGGAAAATGAATTTCAAAAAGAACTTATTGACCAGACACTTGCATCGATTGATGAAAATTCATCTAAGATAAAAGCCTGTATGAAACAGCTGGATGAAAAAGACCTCTGGTTTCGTCACAACGATCATGTTAATAGTGTAGGAAATATTTTACTTCATTTATGTGGAAATATCCGGCAGTGGATCATTTCCTCTCTGGGCGGCGTTCCGGACATTCGCGAAAGAGATCTTGAATTTTCGACTGTGGGCGGATTTACAAAAGATCAATTAACCGGCAGATGGGAGGATACGATGCAGGAAGCTATTTCTGTGATCAGACATGCCAGCCGGGAAAATTTGTTAAGCCGCCGTACAGTGCAGGGTTCGAATGTTTCGGGAATCGGGATTATTATACATGTTACTGAACATTATTCTTATCATACCGGTCAGATCATTTTCCTGACAAAACTGTATAAAAATATGGATATGGGTTTTTATGCAGGAAAGAATCTGAATCAGAAAAACGTTTAAAGCTCAAAGCCTAACACCTACCGTCAACCCCGCATTCCGCGGGGCAGGCCGCCGGCCCATGTCAGGGATCTGTCATAAATTTGCTATACCATTTCTAATAAAATTCAAAAAAATTATATGAAAAAAATAGCTATTAACGGATTTGGAAGAATCGGCAGGGCAGTATTGAAAATTATTTTGGACGAGCCTTCACTCGAGGTCGTAGCTGTCAATGACCTGATGTCAATCGAAAATGCGGCTTACTTATTCAAATATGACAGCGTATACGGACGGGATAAAAATACAATATCCGTTGATGGTTCCTTTCTCTTGATCAACGGCAAAAAAATTCATTTTGTTTCTGAGAAAGCACCGGAAAAACTGCCCTGGAAAAATCTCGCGATCGATATCGTCATGGAATGTACCGGCTTTTTTACGAAGAGAGAGGATGCAGAGAAGCATATTCTCGCCGGCGCAAAAACCGTAGTCATTTCAGGACCAACCAGCAGCAGAGATACGCCTACCGTGGTGCATGGCGTAAACACAGAGGATGGCAAGACTTCTATTTTCTCCTGTGGCAGTTGTACGACCAATAATATCGGGGTGATCATAGAAATTCTTGGGCGCAGGATCGGGATAAAAAAAGCGATTTTAAATACGGTACACGCTTTCACCGCATCCCAGTCACTGGTTGATGCGCCATCCAAGAGAGAACCCAGAATGGGCCGAAATGCTGCGATTAATCTGGCACCGGCTTCAACCGGAGCAGCAATCGCCATCACGAAAGTTCTTCCGGAATATGCAGGAAAATTTGATGGCATAGCAGTGAGAACGCCGGTGCCTGTTGGTTCCATTTCAGACATCACATTGGTTGCAGCCCGTCACACAACGCCGGAGGAAATTAACTCGATTCTGGAAGAAGAGTCCAAAACCGACAGATATAAACTGGTACTTTCAGTTACAGATGAACCCATCGTTTCAACAGATATCATAAAAAGTTCCTTCGCTGCCATTGTCGATTTGGAAATGACAAGGGTCGTGGACGGAGACCTGGTGAAAGTAATGGCCTGGTATGATAACGAATGGGGCTTCAGCAACCAGATGGTTCGACAGATCAAAGAGTTGTGAGTGTATGCCTTGCAGAGTGAATTCGTTGTGCAAATAATGGATTTCGATACATTCTAAAATACGTTAACTTGGTGTCATGAACCCCGACCGTATTGCCCAGGCCCAGCTGGCCTACCAGGAATTATTGGAATTAAATATACAATTCGAGGAATCGGTGCTTAACCTCATGAAATATCCCAATAATCATGAGCTGAGAAATATAAAAGAAGAAATGGCAGAAAAAGTCAAGCGCCGGGAAGAGAAATTCACGAAAGAATATGCCGATCTTATTTTAAAGGGAGTAACCTTTCCCAGGGATCTCAATACACACAACGCTACTCAATCATTATAATATAATGGACAGTGATCAGATCCTGGTCACATTTATACAAATTCTATTGCTATTATTGCTTTACCACTACCCGGCGGGACAAGGAAGTTTTATAATTTTGAAAAGCAGTTCCTATTGATCCGTGATAAAATCCGATGTTTTTTATATGCAGGGAAAAAAATTAAGAAGCCAGGAATAGTTTGGCCGTAAAGGTCGGTGGGTCAGGCCAGTATCGTTGTGCGTGATTCCCATTAACCTTACTGCCGGCAATGGTCGTTCATTGTTGCATCAGTGCAAATAAAATGGTAACAGGAAGATTACTTCGTTGCGACTTTCTTAAACCCCGGCCCTTTTATAAAACGGCCGGGTGATGCTCCGGTATGCTCACCTTTTTTTATAACCTGCATCCCGTTCACGAGGACGTCTGTTATACCTGTGGCATATTGCTGTGGTTTCTCATATGTTGCATGATCCTGCACAGTTCCGGGATCGAATATTACGATATCTGCATAATTGCCCGGCTTCAGTTCTCCTCTTCGTATCAGTTTCAGATTCGTTGCCGGTAATCGGGACAATTGTTGAACGGCCTGTGGAAGGCTAAGCATTTTTTCTTCGCGTACAAATTTCCCGAGCACGCGTGCGAACGTGCCGTAGGCTCTCGGGTGAGCACTGGAAAGAAGGAATACACCTTCGGGTGCGGCGGAAGATTCGTCGGATCCAAAGCTGACCCAGGGCAATGCAACTTCTTTACGGACATTATTTTCATCCATCGATGAATAGACGACTTCGATTCTGGTGCTGTCTTCAACAATTAAATCCATGGCCGTCTCTTCTGCAGAACGGCCCCGGATGGCTGCCACTTCTGCGAGTGTTTTTCCAATGTATTTTCTGAGGGAATCTTTTTTGAATCCTATGAATAATACACCTGGTGCGCCGCCTGCCTGGTAATATGTATTTTCCCAATCCGTCGCATTATTATCCATCGCTTTCATCATCTGCCCGCGTATCTTTTTATTCTGCAGCCTTTTCCACAATTTATCAAAGCCGCCATCCTGCAATGAGGGAGGGAAAGAAGCCGTCAGTCCGGTCGCGCTTCGGTTATAGGTGTACATATTGGCGGTAATAGGTATGCCTTCTTTTCTGGCTTTTTCAACTATTTTGATCAGACTGTCCAGTTTCCACCAATTATCTTTTCCTGCTTCCTTAAGATGATATATTTCAACATGTATACCTGTTTCTCTGGAAATGCTGATCATTTCCTGAATGGCTTCAAATAATTTGCTGCCTTCGCTGCGAATATGGCTCGTATACATGCCGCCGTATTTTGCAGCCTCTTTTGCCAGTGGAATCAACTCTTCTGTTTTTGCGAAGAAATCAGGCGGGTAAATAAGCGCATTGGTAATACCCATGGCGCCTTCTTCCATAGCCTGGTCTATCAGTAGTTTCATACTGTCCAGTTGTACGGCGGTCGGTGCTACATCGTCTTCACCAACTACATATTGTCGAATGGTTCCTGTACCTACAAAAGATGCGATATTACAGCTGATGCCTTTTTTTTCAAGCCAGTTCATATATTCTCCCAACGAATTCCAGGAAACAGGATATTTGATATCCCGCTGGCCATCGGATGTTTGTTTTTTCATTTTCTCATTCAGCGGCCCCATACTTCCCTCACCAAATACTTCCAGCGTTACACCCTGTCGTAAATCACTCTGCGAACGTCCATCCTGGATCAATGATTCTTCTGAATGACTGAGCATGTTGATAAAGCCGGGTGCTACCGCTCTGCCTTCTGCATCGATTTCATTATTGGAGCGGCTGTTTCTGAGGTCCCCGATAAAGGCAATCGTATCTGCATCAATAGCAATATCGGCCTGATAGGGTTCGCCTCCATTCCCGTCAAAGATCAATCCATCCCGTATGATTGTATCATACGTGCGTGTGCGTTTACAGGATATCTGGGATATAGATATAATAAACAAGAGCAGAAATAATTTCATGTCGCAGGTTGTCTGAATCTGTTGAAGATACCGAAATCATCGCTTTTAGTGATCTTGTTGTTTGTGTAATTAATTGCACACTTATATGGTTCAGATGGGTGTACGAATGCCTGGTTTTTGAATTCCAATGTTAGCCTTTCGATGTAACCGTGCACTACCCGGACTTTAAGAAGATGAAACTGAAAGTTTTGCATCACTCTGCCGGAAATATCCGTAGGTTGTCGTCCGGTTCGGATTGGGTCAGATGATCCGGCCCGAAAATTTAATACAATATGGAAAGGACATGAAAACACTGATTTTGTTCATATCATTATTGTTCTTCTTTTCATCCGGGCAGGCTCAGAAGCAGGCGGCCAGTGAAGAAAAGGTTTTAACTGCTGAGGACGGAAATCTATCGGTTTCTGTGCAGAAAGACGGAACATGTCATTTTATGTATCAGAATGGTATGTCTACAAAAAAAGACCAGCGAATAGTAATATTTAAAAACAAACAGGATATCCGGTCTTTTGAAAAAAAAATAAGTAAAGCGCTGTCAGCAAAAGATGGCACATCGGATCTCATCATTTATAAAACATATAAAATCCGACTGCTGACGGAAATGGGCGGCGTATTTATGATTGTTAATGAAACCGGACAGACACAATCAACGCTTCGTATTTCGAAGGAAATGTATAGTCAGGTAAATGCATTATAATCCTGGCATCGTTTTCAACGAAAAGGGAAAACCGCTTTATACATATTATTATACCTGGGACGGACTCTATGAACGGCCTTTCAGGAACCATTCATCCGACCATGGCAACCCTTCAAAAACGAAGGGTTTTTTTTGTTGTCACAGCATGTTTGATTTGTAATAAATTCGCAGGATGACATTTGCAAAAAAGGCCATCCGGTATAACAGGCAACTCCGTTATGCCGGTAACCCATTGCCTCCGGGAATCCGGATGATGAATCCGTTTACGGAATCTGATCAGCCACTGTTAATTGCCGGGAAATTTTATCAAAAATATTATAGCGACAATAAACCGCGCCACCTGATACTCGGGATCAATCCGGGCCGTTTCGGAGCGGGACTAACCGGAATTCCTTTCACAGATCCGAAAAGACTTGAAAGCGAATGTCAGATCGGTTATACCGGCAAACAGACACACGAACCCTCTTCGGTATTTATCTACGAAATGATACATGCTTATGGCGGTGCCGAAGCTTTCTACCGGGATTTCTATATCAATTCCATTTGTCCATTGGGTTTCACTTCTGTTGACAAAAAAGGTAAAGAGAAAAATTATAATTATTACGATAGCAGGGAACTCTGCGAGGCCGTCCGCTCATTTATTATTGAAAACATACGGACACTGATTAGAATGGGTGTTCGCAGGGAAATCTGTTTTTGTTTTGGTACCGGTGAAAACGAAAAGTTTTTAACAAAGCTGAATAAGGAATTCAATTTCTTTGAAAAAATAATATCATTGGAACACCCCCGGTATATTATGCAATACAAGCACATTGAGAAAAATGATTATATTCATAAATATCTGACTGCATTCACCCTCATCAGGAGTGTACCATGATTAAAATCAAAAGAATTTACGAACCACATGCTGCCAGCGACGGATATCGGATTCTGGTTGACCGGCTGTGGCCGCGGGGAATAAAAAAAGAGACAGCCAATATAAATATCTGGATGAAAGAAATTGCACCTTCTTCCGAACTGAGGAAATGGTTCAACCATGAGCCGGAAAAATGGAAATCTTTCCTCGTAAAATATAAAACTGAACTGGAGAACTCATCTTCATTTGCAGAATTGAAAGCATTAACTGAAAAACATAAGATCATTACATTCATGTATGGTTCAAGGGATGAACAGTATAACCAGGCCGTTGCATTGAAAAGTTTCTTATCATAACAAATATCTGAAATGAAAAAAATTCTGGCCTTATTTTTTTTTGTTTTTATTCTGCTCTATGGTTTTGCGCAGGAAAATATATCTATTATTCCCCAACCCGTTAAAATAATCAAAAATCAGGGGCATTTTATTTTACCATCCATTATCACGGTCAGTGCAGGGGATAATGAAGGATTGAAAACTACCCTCGCAGATCTGTCTGAACGTCTTACTATTCCCACCGGATATCAGTTGAACCGCACGAATGCAGGATCCGCCACTATCCATATTATCCTGAATAAAACGGCCGATCCGGAAATCGGAGATGAGGGTTATCGGCTTACGGTGCAGGCAAAGAATGTGACGATCACTGCCAATCAGCCCGCTGGTGTTTTATATGGAGTGCAAAGCTTTTTGCAGTTGCTCCCGCCTGAAATTGGTAGTAGCACAAGGGTAAGCGGAATCACGTGGAGTGCACCCTGTGTGTCTGTCACAGACTATCCGCGATTCGGATGGCGGGGATTAATGCTCGACGTAAGCCGGCATTTTTTTACAAAGGAGGAAGTAAAGAAATATATGGTTCAGATGGCGGGCTATAAATACAATGTGCTGCATCTGCATTTGAGTGATGACCAGGGGTGGCGTATTGAGATCAAATCGTTGCCGCAACTTACCAGTGTGGGAGGCTGGCGTGTAAAACGAACCGGACTCTGGTATGAATTTTTACCCGCACTCGCTTATGAAAAGGCGTCAGATGGTGGATTTTACACACAGGAAGATATGCGCGAAATGATCCGTTTTGCAAAGGACCGGAATATTACCATCCTGCCTGAAATTGATGTGCCCGCGCACAGCCTCGCGCTGATTGCATCCTTTCAGAATCTTTCATGCACTCAGCTTCCTTATAGTGTAAATGCCGGTTTCCGCAGCCCGGTCAGGGATGACAATGCATTATGTATTGGAAACGATTCTGTCTTTATGATGCTCGATAAAATATTTACCGAGCTGGCGGCTCTCTTTCCCTGTGAATATATTCATGTCGGTGGTGATGAAGCATATAAAGGGTTTTGGTCTGATTGTCCGAAATGTCAGAAACGAATGACGGATGAGCATCTGAAGAATGTGGATGAGTTACAAAGTTATTTTGTAAAAAGAATGGAAACGATTTTAAAAAGTAAAGGAAAAAAGTTGATTGGCTGGGATGAAATATTGGAAGGAGGCCTCGCGCCGGAAGCAACCGTCATGAGTTGGCGGGGAATGAAGGGAGGAATTGATGCAGCCAAAATGAATCATCATGTCGTGATGACTCCATGGGATTATTGTTACCTGGATCTTTATCAGGGCGAAGCCAGCGTGGAACCACCGGCATATGGTATCTGCCGCCTCACAGATTCATATACTTATGACCCGGTGCCGGATAGTGTGGATGAAAAATTAATATTGGGCGGGCAGGGAAATTTGTGGACGGAACGGGTGTCAAATTTTCGTCATGTTGAATACATGACCTGGCCCCGTGGTCTCGCCCTGGCCGAAGTGTACTGGAGCCCGAAGGCCAGTCGTAACTGGGATGATTTTATAGTGAGAATGGAGGCACAGTTTCCGCGGCTGGATGCGGAGGGAATTAAATACGCACTCAGTGCATACAATGTGATTTATACACCTGTGCGGGGCAAAGACAACCGGTCTTTCTCTGTCAAATTATCAACAGAAATAAAGGGTCTTGATATTTATTACACTTTCGACGGGACTAACCCGGACCCGTACTATCCAAAATATACGGGTGAGCTGATCAATTTCCCGGTGGGTGCATCACAAATAACCGCCAATACTTTCCGCAACGGGAAGCCGGTTGGGAAACAGGTCACCATAAAAAAAGATGAACTGACTTTGCGGTTAACGCAGGGCAGACATCAGTATTAATAATATCATCGGGCATAAAAGGCATCTTATCGTGCAATTGTGATCATTCATCGAAGAATTTTCACGAAAGCGTTCCTTTTTTGCAATTTCAGATATTATTAAACCGAACCATGAAAACGATTCCCCATTGTATTGAATGCGGCAAGCCCATATCCTGGGGCGTGCACGTTTTTTCGCAGAGAATTTACGGCCATTCTCTTTGTCTGAAGGATCAGTGTGCGATCGCTGAATCAGGCGCAAGCGGCAGGACAGTTGATTTATACCTGGCTTTGAAATCCCGCAATTTTCCCATTGTACTTGAATATTTTGACGGTCAGAAAAATATCGATCTGGCAATGCCGGGTAAATTATATATTGAAGTGAATATACGACAGCGTCAAAATAACGGCCAGGCGATGAACAACCTGACAAATTCTGTGTATTCACTCGAAAAGAAAATTCCAACGATCATTATTTCAGATACCATACTGGAAGATCCAGGCTCCTTTGAACATGTTGTCAATGAGCTTTCAAAGGCCTGCAATGTAATGCTGAAATCAGCTTATACTTATTCTTTTACCGTAGCGCCGCCGCTCACATTAGCGCAGCTGCAATAATATATTGGTTGACTTATTTACCTGTCGAAGTTTTTACAAGCGATTAACATAAAACTCATCACCATCGCTTTTTTAATGGCTGTTTTGAAGCAGGATTTACTATAATAACGGTAGGTTACTACTTGACACCGACTTCATTTTCGGAATTAAATTCTTGATAACCATCAATTTATATTCTGCAGATTGGTTTTATCGTAAAAATACCTATGACATTCCAAAACTGCATATTATCTTTAAAACGAACTTACAGTTTCCGTACCCATTGAGCAGCCTGAAAGCTCCATTCTTCGGGAAAGAATACTGCACGAATCCTTCCAATCTTCCTTTGATCAAGATTCCGACAATTATCCAAAATCTTACAACGGCCGCGCATATTATAGAAATCGAGGGGTTTTAATTACAACATATTTTAGATAGTCACTATATCATTTTTAAGGCGAAACAGACAGGAAAAATAACAGACATCACTGCTGATCAAAAAAAGTAAAAAAAGTAAGAGTATGGAAAAGATTGTTGGTCTTCTCAGCACAACTATGAAAAAAGGGGCATTTACATTATTATGTATATTTCTCCTTGGTATATCGTGTAAGAAAGAAACAAGTAATAACACTCCTCCTCCTACGCCACCACCGACGCCCCCCGTGGTGTTGGACTCTGTCAGCATATTTGGCACCCAGAAGCCTGCCGGAGTAACTGAAAACGATAGTACAACGGGAGGAATTGTTGGTATTGAACTCGGTGTAAAGTTCCGCTCTTCGGTGAATGCAAAAGTAGAGGCCGTAAGATTTTACAAAACACCGGGAAATAACGGCGCGCATACCGCTCAGCTGTATACCGGAGATGGCACTTTGCTGGCATCACAGGTTTTCGGAACAGAAACCGATAGTGGCTGGCAGACTTTATTTCTTGACGTTCCTGTGGCTATAAATGCAAATACAACCTATATCGCCGCTTATTATAGCAGCCTGGGAAATTATGTCTCTACAGCCAACGGTTTAAAAACGGCTGCTACGAATGGTATACTTACCGCTCTTGCAGACAGCACAGACGGATTAAATGGTTTGTATCGATATACCAATATTCCATCCAGACCGGATAGCTCAAATAAGTCTAACAATTATTGGGTGGACGTTATTGTATCTCATTAACGCAGGGCAGACACGTCAGATCAGGTTATCCGGCCCCGGCAATTTTTTTCCGATTTGGAACATGCGGATGGTTGTATGCTATCTCTTTTGATGCATATTATTGGTCTTTGCATCAAACGGTTTTTCATTCACGGCGCCCTCATCATCACTGCCTTTTACTTTTTTTGGTTTTTTATTCCGGATCTCCTGTGTGAGTTTTGTTTGAGATTTTGCAACATCGCCGGGTCTGGTTGTCTTGGCTTCCCGCGTCTGACGGTCGTTCGGATTTTCTTTCACGGTTCCCATAAAATTCGTTTAGTGGAAATCCTTTAATTATCGTGCCAGCGGCTGCATGTCGGATTCTATAGTTCGTATTCCCTTTTTAAGAATGTCACCAGTGACTCTGCTTTGATTTTTAACAGCCTGATATGATCCCGGTAGCTGGCGATAATTCCCTTGGTTATTTCTATGGTTGATTTGAACTTATTCAGATCATTCGCATTTGTCGTGGCTATATGGAATTTTCCATAGGCAAATCCGGGGTGGATTATATTGCCTTTTGAATCGACTCTGGAATGATAAGCCTCAAATTCATAAATTTCCTGAAATATGGCCAGGCATTTTTGAAAATAGTCTTTATAATATGCTTTTTGGGCGTCTCCATTTTTAACGGCGGAGTAATAGCCGGCGATCGAGTCAGAGATGGATTGTTTTTTAAATAAACGCATGTTACCGGAACTGAATAACTGAGTGATCGTTCTGTCGGAGAAGTTCATCGTATTCTCGTTGTAAAGAGCATCAGCCTGCCGATAGCATATATTTATCAGGCTGTCATTTTTATTTATATCCGGCGTCAGCACCATTTCCAAAGTGTCCAGTTCATAAATTTGGAAGTTGACGGCATCAATCGTGTTTGTTGTTTTTGCGATGTCCGTTTTCAAATCCTGGATCAGAGATTCAGCATATTCTTTTTCTTTACTTCGGTCGCCAATGCTTTCACGCACATTTTCTGCAATAAACCCAAGTGTAACGGCTAAAAATATCATAAGGAATTCCAGAAAATATTCTCTGAAATTTTTCTTTTTATGATGCAGGTCCGGATGATGATGAACTTCCATTTCATTCAATTTACCGTGAAGAATATACGTATCGCAATACGCGGAGATCTTTGTAATATCTCCGGCTCCCGCTGTCAATCCGATATATCCGTCGGGTCTGACGATATATATGGCTTCTTTCAGATAACCGGCTGCTTTGGCTGCAGGCCCCCAATCGAAAATATGCAGTGGAATATTTTTTTCTGACAATAGATTTTTGAGTGCGGTTGACGGACTACCATAACAATGAACCTGCCATTCCCTGCTGGTAAGCGGTTCGAAATTATGAACAGACTGAACCCAGGGCAAACGGTCCCCGCCTTTTAGTTTTCCTTCCTGACCGGAGCTTAAAAAACTTTGGGGATATCGAATGGATATTTGCGATACAGTCCGGAACATAAGTTTTTTAAAAGACCGGAATCGGAATAATATGGGCAGCATAACAGGTACGAGATGAAGTCTTACCTGCGTGGCAAAAACACTTTTTGTAGATACAAAACTGAATGCACGGTCGGTGCTGCTGACTAATTTTCTGGCAAAAGGGATTCTTTCTGTTTCAAAACTTTCAAGCAGATTTTCGCCGGATTCTCCTTTGATAACTGCTGCCAGTTTCCAGGCCAGATTTACAGCATCACCGATGCCCGTATTCATGCCCTGACCACCGACCGGACTGTGAATATGCGCAGCGTCTCCCAGCAGAAAAACATTTTTCTCGCGAAATCGGGAAGCGACCCGGTGATGAACACGATAAGAAGAAAACCAGTTTACCATTTCTACATCCAGTTTCAGCCGGGAAAGAATATTCTTTCGAACATCATTCCATGTCAGATCCGGATTATTTGCCTGATCCTGATTCACGTCACCAACCAGTCTGACATTGACGTCCCCTTTCATGGGAAAAAGGATCATGAAATCAGACGAATCCAGCGCCGCATGCATTTCGCCATTTACGGCGGGTCCGCTCGCTTTTATATCCGCCACAAAAAATGTGTGTGAATAAGTGCCTCCTTCAAATCCGACATTCAGTCCTTTTCTCACAGACGAATGTGCTCCGTCACAACCTGCAAGAAAAAGTGACAGGCAGTGTTCCCGCAGGCCGTTCTTCAATAACTGGGCATGAATACCACTGTCCGAAATTTCAAAGGATATGAGTTCCGTATTTCTTTCCACTTCGACACCCCATTTTCCCAGTTCCTCTATAAGCATTTGCTCCTGCCTGTCCTGCGGAAAAATCAGGACATACGGGTAGGGGCTGTCATGCACACCAAAGTCGCCTATGGGAAGTCGTGCTGCCTGCTTTCCGCGTACCCAGAGATTAATCGTTTTCATTTCAAATCCGCCTGCAATGGCTTTCTGATCGATGCCCAGCTGATGATAAAATTCGAGATTGCGGGCATGCATCACCATTGCCCTGGAAGTTGTTCCGGGTTTATCTGTTTTATCAATGATCCGTATGGGTATCCCCGCCTTCGTCAGCCAAAGTGCCAGTACAAGGCCCGTTGGTCCGGCACCAACGATCAGAACCTTCGTTTGATCCATGTTTCCATTAATTCGTCAGAATATTTTTTGTAACATTTTTTATGCGGTAATGGCTAAGTGTTTTCAGCACTTCATCAAAAGTTCCGGTCTTAGGCTTTCCGGTAACGACAACCCGTGCATCTTTCAGGATTTTTGCATTGTGTTGTACATAATCATCGAATTCTGCAATGGTTTCAACCGACAGGGGTTTATCATTGAAATATGCATTGATTACAGTTCCCGCGGAAATGATAAAATAAGGTTGTACGGCAATTTTCCGGGCTGATTTCACCGTATCTGCCGATTGGGAGTAGCAGTGGTTTATACCCGCCATACAAAAAACAAAAAATACAAAGAATGATTTCATATAAGCGGCTACAAATATCCGGATATTGAATCGAAAATCATAGTTATCAAAATTGAAAAGCCTTCGCCGTAAGCCTTGGTCTTACGCCTGATATTAATTCCATCTGGAACCTGATAAAATGGCAATGAGCATAAATAAACCAAAAAGAAGCGATGGAACGGCAATAACCGCCGTTACAATGAGACCCAGCACAGGATATTGATTATGACGAAGCCAGGGTCCACCCAATAAAGAAGCGGCACAAATCGCCAGAATACCCATCCACAACATCATATTACGCTCATTGACGGTTCCGTCGGCAAGGCCGGCCACAAAAAAGAACAGGGCTACCAATGTTACGATGGCCGCAATGATCCAAAGGATTCTGAAAATGATCATGATCATTAAGTTGTAATGGTTTACCCTTATTACAGGATTATCTTAACACAGCTATAATAATACAAATATCTATACATAAATTTACTTAGGGCCACAGCTAACCATCTTTGATTAATTCACATGAGACTTTCCCGACTTTGTGTTGTTGGATTTCTGAGCGTCTGCTTTAATCCGTCTTTCAGCCAAACCTCCGCTGATTCATTAGTCAATGAATCTGTTTCCGCATTCAGGAATATATACTTTGAAGAATTAAAAGGGAATGCCCGGTTATATGAAGGTCGTAAATATAACATGGAAGAAAAGAGAGCGGATGGATTTCCATATTTCCAGGCAGATGTTATCAGGCAGGGTGCGATCACTTATCAGGGAACAAAGTATGCGCCGGTTAAATTATATTATGACCTGACTTCAGATGCAGTCGTCACATCTAATTACGAGCATGATGACCTGATGTCACTGGATCCGGATAAAGTCGACTCATTTTCCATCGGCAGACACCTCTTTGTTCATCTGGATAAATTACCGGGCTTACCCGTGAGAGGTTTTTATGAACAACTTTATAAAGGTGATCCGGCCTTATATGCCAGGCGAGAAAAAAAGTTCTATTATGGCGCCGGGAACCGGGAAAACCGGTATGTCGAAAAAAATGATTATTACATCCTCCTCAATCATATTTTCTATAAGTGCGCCGGCAAGTCCGATGTGCTCACCATATTCGGCGATCAGGCGGAGGCGCTGAAAAAATATATTCATAGTAATAAAATCGATTTTAAGGACGATTTCGAATCTGCCGTTACGGCATGTGTGATGTTTTACGCCGGTTTAAAGCGTTGAATGAAAAGAATTATTTACTATATCACGTTTTGTTTTTTGCTGACGGGCTTTGCTGCGTCGGCACAAAATAAATGGACCATCACCGGAGATTTCGCAGGTTATAGCTTTCAGAAACTGGTGCAGGATATAGAATCACAAACCGATTATTATTTCTATTATGATTCCGCGGAAACCGATAGCATTCGGATAAACCTACGGGCGGATCATATGACTCTGCAACAGGTTTTGAATACCATTTTTGAAGGTTCCGATCTGCGTTATTCAATAAGGGATGAAAAGTATGTTATTGTTAGTAAACTGTACAGCATACAAACCACTCTTCCCAAAGACTTCTTTATACCTGAAAAAGAAGAGCCCGATACGCTGACAAAAACTAATATGGATGCCGGCGGTCCGGTTCTAAAGTCAGGCGCCAAAACACTGGCTGAAAAAAAATTATTTGAAATCGGTACGAAAAATGGGAAAACCTCTGGAGATAAAGCCTCTATTTCCGGATATATAAGAGATGCAGAAACGGGCGAACCTGTCATGGGCGCCAATATTTCCATCGACACACTATCCGTATCCAAAACTACAGACCCTTTTGGTTATTATAACCTCACGGTACCATTGGGACGCCATTCCTTACATATCAGCAGTGCGGGAATGAAAGACACCCGCAGGCAGTTGCAGGTTTACAGTGATGGCCGGTTAAATATCGAGCTCGATGAGTATGTGGCAAGCCTTCGCGCAGTAAATGTTTCCGGAGAGAAAACATCGAATATAAAAGGGGTAGAGATGGGTGTAAATAAATTAAGTATAAAAACCATTAAACAGATACCCGTTGTGTTTGGTGAAGTGGATGTGCTGAAAGTTTTGATGACCCTGCCAGGCGTGACTTCGGTGGGAGAGGGAAGCAACGGGTTTAATGTGCGGGGCGGTGCGGCAGACCAGAACCTGGTTTTATACAACGATGCAACGGTATATAATCCGAGCCATTTGTTTGGTTTTTTCTCCGCATTCGATGCGAATCTCATTAGGAATGTTGAATTATACAAGAGCGCCATCCCTGAAAAATATGGCGGCAGATTATCGTCCGTTGTGGATGTGGACATCAAAGATGGTAATAGTAAAAAATGGACCGGATCTGCCGGCATCAGTCCGCTGACCAGTTCGGTGAACATCGGTGGTCCAATCATTAAAGATAAAACCTCTGTGATTGCGGGATTTCGCACAACCTATTCTGACTGGCTGCTCAACCAGCTGCCGGCTTCCAGTTATAATAACAGCAAAGCCGGATTTTATGATGGCAGCGTCCATATAACCCACACGATCAATGCAAAGAATACGCTGTACCTGATGGGATATATGAGTAGCGACAAATTCACCTTTGACGGAGATACGAGTTACGCCTATTCAAATGCAAACGCAAACCTTCGGTGGAAACACAACTTCAGCGATAAGTCCTACGGGGTGTTTACAACAGGTATCGATCACTACCAATATTCAGTGTCCAGTACCAAAGTGCCGGTAAATGCTTATAAACTTAGTTTCAATATGAACCAGGTTTATTTTCACGCGGACTTCAGTTACACACCCAATAACAAACATAACATCAGTTATGGGCTGACCACGGCTTACTATCAGCTGCATCCGGGAGATCTTTCACCCGACGGGTCCAAATCTCTGGTAATACCCAATACCCTGCCGCGCGAACAGGCGCTTGAATCTGCCGTTTACCTGGGTGATCAATATACGATTTCGGAAAAATTTTCTGTCAATGCGGGCATCCGGTATAATATATATAATTACCTGGGCCCTTCCACAGTGTATGAATATGTACCGGGACTGCCCAGAACGACATACAGGATTGTTGATTCAACAAATTATCCCAAAGGAAAAATCATACAAACCTATGCCATTCCCGATATCAGAATCTCCGCCCGCTATACGCTCGATAATTCTTCTTCCATAAAATTCAGCCTGAATACGATGTCGCAATATATTCACGTGATTTCAAACACAACCAATATATCACCGACCGACATTTGGAAACTCAGCGATCCCAATATCAAACCCCAGCAGGGACAACAGATATCTCTCGGATACTATAAAAATTTCAACTCCAATACGATCGAAACTTCAGTGGAAATATATTATAAAAGGATGCAGGACTATCTCGATTATAAAAACGGGGCAAACCTCCTGTTGAATCATCATCTGGAAACGGATGTGTTTGAAACAGAAGGGAAAGCCTACGGCATCGAATTCCTGATCAGGAAGACGGCCGGAAAACTCAACGGATGGATCAGTTATACCTTTTCCAGAACTTTTTTAAGACAGGATGATCCGCTGGCCGGACAACTGGTTAACGGCGGAAATTATTATCCGGCAAGTTTTGATAAACCCAATATGGTAAATTTTATCGGAAACTACCGTTTCTCTCACCGCTACAGTGCTTCACTGAATATTGTTTATAGTACGGGCCGCCCTATCACGTTGCCGATTGGCGTGGTGCATGAAGGAGGGACAACCATTCCCATTTATTCTGACAGAAATCAATATCGTATACCGGATTATTTCAGAACGGATATATCCATTAACATGGAAGGCAATTCAAAAAAGGATCAGACATTTCACAATTCATGGTCGGTCGGTGTATACAATCTCACCGGAAGGCAAAATGTATATTCTGTATACTTCGTACAGGAAAACGGACAGGTAAAAGGATACCAGCTTTCTATTTTCGGAACACTGATACCTTTTATTACCTATAACATCAGATTTTAACATGCTGAAAAATGTATTCAAATATGGAATGATGGGGTTGGCTGTTTTCAGCTTTTGTCGTTGCAAAAAATCCTATTCTCCGCCGGAGATCAATGCAAGTCATCTGTTTCTGTCGGTCGACGGACTGATCAATACGGGTCCCGGCAATATCAGCACTTTCAAACTGACGAGATCGCAAAATCTTTCTGACACAACGCCTTCGATCCCTGAAAAGGGTGCAACGGTTACTCATAAAAGACGGAGCCGGCTCAGAGTATCCACTGATTGATACGGGTTCGAATGGCATGTATGTCAGCACGGTACTGTCGCTGGATCCCGTAAAACAGTATTCTTTATTTATTACAACGGCAGATGGAAATCAGTATGTTTCGGATCCGGTTTTCTCAAAACAACCACCTCCGATTGACAGCGTGAACTGGACCCTGGGATTTGATGGTGCAGCCAATACACAAGCCGTAAATATTTATGTAAACACGCACGACCCATCCGGTAAAACGCGGTTTTATCGTTGGGATTTTATAGAAACCTGGGCGCATGACGCGATGTACAGAACCTTTTATTTGATACAGAACAAAAAAATTGTGTACGTTTCTGATTCAAACCAGCACCCATGGCATTGCTGGAGCAATGCCGCATCGACGAATATCCTGCTGGGATCTTCCGGAGGACTGAGCGCCGATATTATTTCTCAGGCGCCCGTTAACAGAATATATCAGAATGACCCGCGCCTGGATATAAAATACAGCATACTGGTGAGGCAATACGCGATAGACTCGTCGGCGTATGATTATTGGAAGCTCGTTCAAAATCAATCAGAGTCTCTGGGCGGTTTGTTCGATATACAGCCCGCACAGCTCATGGGAAATATTCACAATCTGAAAGCACCCGATGAACCGGTATATGGTTTTGTCTCGGCTTCCGGCGTACAGCAACAAAGAATATTCATCAGTAATCAGGATTTGCCCGGATGGAAATCTGTTCCGACGCAGCAATGCACACAGGTTGTTTTTACTCCGGAGCCGGGCCTGGGACAGGATTTGGACACCTACTATTATATTGATCCGAATTTTACATTCTATCATTATGATGTCGACTCCAATGGGATACCCATTCAGATTTTAATCACACCCGCCTGCCTTGCCTGTACGTTTCAGGGTGGTTCAACCATAATACCTTCATTTTGGCAATAAAACTTAACTATAATATTCTTTATAAACAATCATATCAGATTATAGAGTGCGGAAAGAAATTGTAACATATGCTTTGATCTTTTTCGCGGTTTGCATCGTTACAGACTGCAGGAAATCATATGCACCGCCGGAAGTCTATTACAATCATTTGTTTCTTACCGTAGATGGCCAAATCAATGTGACTCCCAATAGTATCAGCAGCATCAAATTATCGAGATCGCAAAATCTTTCCGATACGATCGCGTCCATTCCCGAATTGGGTGCCACTGTAAATATTATGAGTGAAACAGGCATAGGATATCCGTTAACTGATACAGGCTC
This sequence comes from uncultured Bacteroidota bacterium, assembly GCA_963759335.1. Taxonomy (GTDB): domain Bacteria; phylum Bacteroidota; class Bacteroidia; order Chitinophagales; family Chitinophagaceae; genus Puia. The sequence goes on along the minus strand of CAVWYU010000005.1, from coordinate 464,666 downwards.
GGATGGCATTTATGTGAGTCCAGAGCTTAACCTGGACCTTTCTCAGAAGTATATTTTGTCTGTTACCACCAAAAATGGCAATCAGTATTCTTCTGACCCGGTAACTCCAAGGCAAACGCCTCCGATTGACAGTGTCTACTGGTCGCTCGGAACGGATGGAGCAACCGGCGAACAGGCGGTAAATATCTTTTTGAATGCGCATGATCCTTCCAATAATACTCATTTATACCGTTGGGATTTTACAGAGACCTGGGAACACGAATCTCTGTACAAAACCACTTATTTAGTCCGTGACAAAAAAATTGTAACAGACAACGATTCGGCACAACATGCCTGGGTTTGCTGGGCAAGTGCCTCATCCGCAAATATTTTGTTAGGATCTTCTGGTGGATTGAGTACCGATATCATATCCCGGGCACCCATTACCAGAATATATCAGAACGATCCGCGAATGGATATCAGATATACTATACTGGTCAGGCAATATGCATTGGACGCACCGACTTACGATTATTGGGCACTGGTTCAAAAACAATCTGAAACACTCGGCGGCCTGTTTGATATTCAACCCGCGCAACTGACAGGAAATATACACAACCTGAAAGCGCCGTCTGAACCGGTGTATGGTTATGTTTCTGCTTCTACGGTCCAGGAGAAAAGAATATTCATCAGCAATCAGGATCTTCCCGGGTGGAAGTCCGTTCCGACGCAAAAATGCACACAAAGTGCATATTTTCTGGATACTCCCGAGCAGAATGATCTTTTCACTTACTATAATACCGATCCGAATTTTACATTCTACGAATTTGGTTTCATTCCATCAAACCTTCCTGGCGGAGGATTGCTTGGTCCTTATCAGTTTTTAATAACACCGGCCTGTATCGATTGTACTTTTCAGGGCGGTTCAACCATGAAACCCCCATTCTGGCAATAAAAACCTGTTATGAAAAAAATTGTTGCATGTATACTGCTTTTCATAAATGGGTATCACCTGCCGGCCCAGGAACTGAAACCGGATAGTCTCCTTCAGAAGTTTCATTCATATCAGCTGAATGTTCCTCAGGAAAAGATATTTATTCATACCGATAAGACTTTTTATCTGACGGGTGAAACCATCTGGTTGAAAGCGTATCTGGTGGACGCATCTTTTCATCGTCCCCTGGGAATAAGTAGTATCAGTTATGTAGAAGTCCTGAATAAAGATCTGAAACCCGTATTACAGGCAAAAATTGCCATGAAAAAAGGTTTTGGAAATGGGTACCTCGTGATACCCGGCTTTTTAAATTCGGGGAACTATGTACTACGTGCTTATACAAACTGGATGAAAAATTTTTCACCCGATTTTTATTTTGAACAGCCGGTTACGATCGTCAATACAATGAAACGCCTGACGATCACCAGTTCATCAAAACACAATCCTGTCATCAGTTTTTTTCCGGAAGGAGGCAATATGGTTGCCGGTTTTTCAGCAAAAGTCGCCTTCAAAGCGGTTGACAGTAATGGGATGGGTTTGAATTGTCATGGGGTCATTGTGGGTCAGCAAAATGATACCATTGTTTCTTTTCAGGCATTTCACAATGGTATGGGTAGTTTTCAATTCAGGCCGGAAAAGAAAAAGGATTATTATGCAGTTCTCAAACTGGGTGACAGTTTGATCAGGCAAAAATTACCGGCTTCTGAAGAAACGGGATTCTGCATGGATGTACACGCCGAAGATCCGGAAACCGTGAAGGTCAGGGTTCGCGCCAGTCCCGAATTTGAGGGCATACCCGTTTTTCTTTTTGTACAAACCAGACAGATATCAGGAAATATACAACGTGGCAGCCTGACAAATGGGGCCATTTCGTTTACGATCAATAAAAAAGAGCTGGGCGATGGTCTCTCAACCGTTACGATATTTAATGCAGAACGGAAACCCGTTTGCGAACGGCTGATATTTAAAAGACCCGGTGAGAAACTCTCCATACAAACAACCATGGAGCAACCCGTGTATGATAGAAGAACCCCTGTGAATATCGATGTGCTGACACGTAAAAATGGTCAGGCAGTAGCGGGTAATTGCTCCGCTTCGGTCATGATGATCGATGCGCTGCAGAAAATTCCGGAACGGGACATCGTCAGTTATCTTTACCTGAGTTCGGATTTGAAAGGATATATTGAATCACCGGCCTGGTATTTTGAGCACGCTGATCAGAACACGGATTCGGCGCTTGAAAACCTGTTGCTGACGCAGGGATGGAGAAAGTTTAACTGGGATGACATATGGAAAGGCAAAAAACCAAACTTTGAATTTGTGCCGGAACTGGAAGGCCAGGTGGCCACCGGCATCATCATCAATAAAACAAGCGGATCATCTGTTGTGGGTGGAGACGCTTTCGTGAGCATACCTGGAGAAGAAAAGGCATTCAGCATAACTTCGAGCGATGGCAATGGGTTGATCAGATTCAGTTTCCTCGGGAACATTTATAAAAACAATGTGGTTGTGATGCAGCCTGCCCTGAAAAAAGATTCCGACAACCGTATTGACATGCTGAGTGCCTGGTCTGATAAATATTCGTTTGTTCCGGTACGGTCCTTTTCGCTTTCAAAAATGGAGCAGAAGGAGTTGTTGAACCGGAGCGTCAACAACCAGATTGAAAATACGTTTGCTGTAGAGAAAAAACATCTGCCCGCAGGGGCCCTTCCGGACAGCAGCTCATTTTATGGACGGCCGGATAAGGTTTACTTTCTGGATCAGTATGTTCGGTATTCGACGATGGAGGAAGTATTAAGGGAATTTGTAAATGCCGTAAGGGTGAGAAGAGATGCGGATAAATTTAATCTGAGGGTTAAAAACAGTCACACCGATCTGTATTACGAAGGAATTCCGCTCATGCTGATAGATGGTATCCCCGTGGATGCTTCAGCTATTGTGGGTCTGGATCCACTACAGATAAAAAAAATCGAAGTGATCGCGCATAAGTATTATATGGGGTCCTATGTTTTCGACGGCATCATCAATGTCAAATCATACAGTGGTGAAATCGGCACCACGCAAATCGATCCGAATGCGACCGTGCTGGAATATGAATCTGTTCAGATGCCACGTGAGTTTTATTCGCCATCTTATGATAATGAAAATGCGAGACAAAGCCGTTTACCTGATTACCGGAATGTATTATACTGGTCACCCCGGATTATAACCGGCGCAGAAGGCAAATCCCGGTTTTCTTTTTTTACGTCTGATACACCTGGTAAGTTCGTCGTATGTATACAGGGCATCACGGCAGATGGCATTCCCGGCAGTACAGTCACATCGTTTGAAGTCAGGGGTTCGAAGGATTGAATCTATGCCTGCAGAAATGTCCAGGCGGCAAAATCAGTTCCCGGTATTTTTGTAACTCCGAGCGCACGTAACATGGTTACGATTTGTCCGTTATGATACGTGCTATGATTAAAAATATGATGGAGTAATAAATCATAAGACTGCACAAAAGCCAGTCCTGCAAGATTGTGATAATGTAATTTTTGGGTGAGTTGTTCATCATCTTTTGACTCCACCCATTCCACCCAAAGCTGATCTATGGCTTTCAGCGCGCGGGAGAGTTCTTCCATCGATTCATTAAACGGATCTCCTGTAATTTTGATGGGAGCCAGATTTAGTCTTCCAAGCCATAAACTTTCAGCTCCCCATACGTGAAAAACAGTTTTATATAAACTGTCGAAGCTGCTCGGTATAATAGCGTGTTGTTGATCCGCACTCAGTTCGCCAATGGTATCCAGGAGCTTTTCATGCGCCCATTGATTGAAACGGGCGTAGTTTCGGAGCATTTCCTTAACTATCATATCAATTGATTTTGAATCATTTATGAGGCTTATGTAAATAAACGGTTCGTAAACTTACGATAAAATCGAGTGTTCCCTCGCTTTCACGGAAAGCCCGGACTTTATACATTTGATATATCCAATCCGAAAGAAATAACCGATCCAATCCGAAGAGAAACCAAAGGTCGAGTCTGAAATCCAAGTCCGAAAGAAACCATCCAAGTCCGAAAGAAACCATCCAAGTCCGAAAAAAACCTGTCCAAATCCGAAGAAACCGAAATCAAGATCCTGAAAAAAACCCTTCCAATCCGAACGAAAAACATTGTAAGATCCTTGGTTTTTTGAATAACCGCTCAGACAACTGGCGGTTTTTTCTTTTCAGATCATATATTAACCATTCGTTTCCATACGCTTAACATAACGTTCATGTGTAATCGAATCATAACATTTTATTACAGATTCAGTTTTGCCTGTCCTCAGATCTAATATTAGATTTGAAATCCACTTAAAAACAGACTATGAAATTACTATTCGAATATATCCGAAACTGGTTCATGAAGCCTCTCGCGGAAACAGGAAAAGAAGAAGAAAACTTTTACCTGATTCACTGATTATCCAAAACCTGTAGATCCCGGATATGGATCCCGCGGACGTCCGGGCAGATCCTGGATAAAATACAAGAACTAAAGCCTTTGAATCGGGTGTTTAAACGATACCCGGGACGCATTCAAAAAATTATATATTCCCGGATAAAATTAGACTACCTTTTGTACCATCTTATAGCCTCATCTTTGTTTTGAGCTGCAAATAAAAATTACCCCTTACAAGGAACCGTAATTTTGTTTCTCCCTCATTGTAAGACTGATAAGTGCTCACATATAAAGCTTATCAGTTATGTCACCAGACGATTTATATGACGAGATCCATTCCCTTCAGTTGGAAATTGAAGAAAATGAACGGAATTTTGATTCGGCTTTGCAGAACACTCCCTCACAGGTAGAACTGGCCAGGACAATTTATAAAAACATAAAAGTTCTGGAGGGCAGGCTCTCGGACCTTAGAATCCTGTTCGATCAAATATCAGGCTCTCTTTGAGCTGCCCGCTTCCAGTGAACCTTTTCCCTTTTTCTCCTGCATTCTGTATATGGCCTGTTCTGCATTTTTCAGGCTTCTGGCCGCCACCGGCACATGGGCACCTTTTTCATACAATGCAAGTGCCGTTTCAAATCCGACACCCGCATTGGATCCTGTTACAATAACCGTTTTTCCCGTCTGGTCCGGCATGTTTTCTTTATTCCACATATTGATTCATTTATCTCGCAAATTATTTCCATTAGATACAGATGTAACGATCTGATGACATGTTGTGTCCGTTCTTTATTTAATCATTTGATTAAAATATTTGGTTAAATCAAAAAGATTATTCTAGTTTTGCTATATGAAAAGCACAAAAACGGCAAAAAAGCAGCCCGATATCCCCGATCGCACGACAGAAGAGAAAATAAAAGAGGCGGCACGTACGGTTTTTACCCGCAAAGGTTTTGCTGCCACCCGCACCCGGGATATTGCCGAGGAAGCCGGACTGAACCTGGCCCTCTTAAATTATTATTTCAGAAGTAAGGAGAAATTATTTGAAATCGTGATGCTGGAAAAGATGCATATATTTTTCGGATTCATCGGTCCGATCATATATGATGAGTCAACATCCCTTGAACTAAAAGTAGAAGGCATCGTATCGCGGTATATCGATATGCTGATGGATAATCCCGATATCCCGTTTTTTATTATGGCAGAGGCCAGGAACAATCCGGCCATCGTGTCCAATGCCATGCCCCGGAAGGATTTTCTGAGAAACTCCTTTTTTATCAAACAACTGAAAGAAAGAAAACCGGACCAGGATCCTTACCAGTTTTTACTGAGCATGCTGGGGATGATCATTTTCCCTTTTCTTATGAAACCTGTATTCCAGAAAATCACTGACACGGAGGATCCGAAGTTTAAACAAATGATGAAAGCGAGGAGAGAAATGATTCCGGCCTGGTGCAGGGCCATATTGAAATCTAAATAAATCAATCTGTAAAAATATGAGACGCTATTTTATAACGGTGTTGCTGATGGTCAGTCTGGCGGCCAGTGCACAGCATACGGTATACACGCTGGAAAAATGTTATACGCTTGCGCGGCAGAATTATCCTCTGATCAAAAAGCATGACCTGATTGCACGCAGCAGTCATTATTCGATAGACAATGCCGGTAAGGGATGGTTGCCCCAGTTCTCTGTTTCAGGACAGGCTTCCTATCAATCCCAGACAATCGATTTTCAGAAAGCAGTCGGGGGTGGCCCGGGTCTGCTCATTCCGCCCCTGAGCAAGGACCAGTATAAGATTCAGGCAGAAGTGGATCAGAATATTTTTGATGGTGGCCGGATCAAAAATGAAAAGGATATGATCCAGGCCAGCGAAGCGAGTCAGCAACAGAGCCTGGAAGTAGCGCTTTATCAGCTAAACGACCGGATCAACCAGTTGTATTTTTCGATCCTGCTGATCGATGAACAGATCCGTCAAAACAATATTACCAAATCGAATTTCCAGAATGCTGCTGATAAGGCAAAAGCCGCGTATGATAACGGAACAGCCTTCAAAAGTAACGTAGATGAGTTCCTGGCGGAAATCGCCTCCATCGAGCTGGTAAATATCGACTACCGGGCCAACCGAAAAGCATATTTGGATATGCTGGCTGTTTTTATCGGCCAGCCACTGGATGAAAAAACGGAACTCATCATGCCGCCACAAATTCTGCCCGATCCGGTTATTAAAAGACCGGAAATTGCCCTGTATGATCTGAATAAAAAAATATACGACGTACAGGAAAAGCAATTAAAAACAGCTTACCTGCCAAAATTTGATGCCTTTGTGCAGGGAGCTTATGGAAGACCCACGCTGAATTTCATTGACGATAATTTCGGCGGCTGGTGGGTTGGTGGTGTAAGGATGTTCTGGAATCTCGGAAGTCTCTATACACTGAAAAATAACCGGATCAACTTACGGCTCAATAAAGAATCTGTGGATATTGATAAAGAAACTTTTATTTATAATACAAATCTAAGCCTGGGAAAACAGGGGCAGGATCTGATCAAATATTCTTCTCTGATCAAACAGGACGAAACCATTATTTCCCTGCGAAGTTCTGTAACCAATGCGGCGAAAGCGCAATTGGAAAATGGGGTGGTGACCGTGCATGATTATATCACCAAATCGAATGATGAAAACCTGGCAAGGCAATCCAGGATATTGCATTCCATACAGCTCATCCAGGCACAATACCAGTATAAAAATACCAGCGGCCAATAAACTATCAATTATTTTTATGAAATATTTTACTCTGAGCGGATTTTTATTGTTTCTATTACTCAGCGCCTGCAACAGGACAAAATCATTTGATGCGTCGGGAAATTTTGAGTCGGATGAAGTGATCGTTTCCGCACAACAAAACGGTCAGCTCCTTTCTTTTAACCTGGATGAGGGAGACACCCTTGCGACCGGCGTACAGGTAGGTCAGATCGACACCACAGTTCCGAAACTGCAGATGCAACAGGCGATGGCCACGATCCGGTCACTGAAATCAAAAACGTCCAATGTTCGGGAAACCAACGACCTGGTTGAAAAACAAATGGCGGTACTGCAGGCAGAACTGGATCATATGATACACGAGAGGGACCGCACGGCCAACCTGGTAAAGGCAGATGCAGCCACGCAAAAACAATTGGACGATCTGACGGCCCAGGTCGTTCAAATGGAAAAACAAATGAGCGTAACCAGACAGCAACTAAAAGTAAATTCAAACAATACAAATACGGCCAACAGCAGCGTCCTAAGTGAAAAAGAACCGCTGGAGAAAACCGTTGCCCAGTTCCAGGAACAGATTAATAAAGGTCAGGTGATCAATCCGGTTCAGGGTGTGGTGTTGTCGAAATATGCTATGGCGGGAGAAGTGGCGATGATTGGGAAACCGCTGTACAAAATTTCAAACATGGATACGCTGACTTTAAAAGCCTATGTAACCGGCGACCAGTTACCGCAAATCAGGATCGGCCAGCCCGTGGCTGTACGGATTGATTCTGCAAATGGCGGATATAAAAATTATTCCGGAATCATTTCGATGATTTCTCCGAAATCAGAATTTACTCCCAAAACCATTCAGACAAAAAATGAAAGGGCCAACCTGGTATATGCTATTAAGGTCAGAGTAAAAAATGACGGTTTTTTGAAAATCGGAATGTATGGAGAAGTCAATTTCGAATCAGCAAAAAAATAAAGATCATGGCCGCGACTGTTTCTGCCCATAACCTGGTTAAAACCTACGACAAGGGAAAAGTTCTTGCTGTGGACAATGTGTCCTTTGAAGTAAAAGCAGGCGAACTATTTGGTCTGATTGGTGCAGACGGCGCGGGGAAGTCTTCCATCTTCCGGATATTAACAACGGTTCTGCTGGCAGACAGCGGCACAGCTTCACTGGCAGGATACGATGTGGTAAGGGAATATCGCGAAATACGAAACCGTGTTGGGTATATGCCCGGTAAATTTTCGCTGTACCAGGATCTGACCGTCCGGGAAAACCTCGAATTTTTCGCCACTGTTTTCGGAACAACCATCGAAGCAAATATGGATTTAATAAAAGATATCTATGACCAGATAAAACCATTCAGCAACCGGAGGGCAGGGAAATTATCGGGGGGTATGAAACAAAAACTGGCACTTTGTTGTGCGTTGATTCACAAACCGGAGGTATTGCTGCTGGATGAACCCACCACGGGCGTGGACGTCGTATCCAGGAAGGAATTCTGGGAGATGTTGAAAAAATTAAAAACACAGGGTATTACAATCGTTGTTTCCACTCCTTACATGGATGAGGCAAAACTTTGCGAACGCATCGCCCTGATACAAAATGGCCGGATCATGTCTGTCGATACACCCCGAAACATCATCGATGCCTACCCCGAAAAATTATACGCGGCGAAGAGCAACGACATCTACAAACTCTTAAAAGATTTCAGGGGCCATCCGGAAATAAAAAGCTGTTTTGCTTTCGGTGAATACTTACATATCAGTTTAAAAAATGAGAACCGCTCAACACCCAACGGTCAACGGTCAACGGTCAACGGTCAACGACAGAACGTCAACCCCCAACTCGAAATCCTGAACCGCATCGCAGCTGAAAACAATCACACCGGTATCGAGATAAAAGAAATTGAACCCGGCATCGAAGACAGTTTTATCCTGCTGATGAGTCAGAACGATGCAGCAACGGGCACGCAAAAATCCACTGAAAAATAAAATAGATGGAAGAAAAAGTAATTGTTTGTAAAGACCTCACGAAGCAGTTTGGTGATTTTTATGCGGTTGATAAGATATCTTTTGACGTTTCCAAAGGGGAGATATTCGGTTTCCTGGGCGCCAATGGGGCCGGTAAAACGACGGCCATGCGTATTCTCTGCGGACTGTCTTATCCATCCTCCGGCGAAGCAACGGTAGCCGGTTACAGTGTAAGGAACCAGCAGGAGTACATAAAGAAAAATATCGGTTATATGAGTCAGAAGTTTTCACTGTACGAAAACCTGAGCATTCTGGAAAATATTGAATTCTTTGGAGGTGTATATGGCGTGAGCAGAAAAGACATCAGGGAAAGATCTGATACATTAATACAGGATCTCGGATTACAAAACGAAGCAAAAAAAATGGTCGGTGGTTTACCACTCGGATGGAAACAGAAGCTGGCATTCTCCGTTTCCATCTTTCACAGACCCAAAATTGTTTTTCTGGATGAACCGACCGGAGGTGTGGATCCGGTCACCCGCAGGCAATTCTGGGATTTGATCTACGATGCTTCGGCTTCCGGTATTACCATTTTCGTGACGACCCATTATATGGATGAAGCAGAATACTGCAACCGGATCTCCGTGATGGTGGATGGGAAAATGGAAGCACTGGATAGTCCGGCCAATCTGAAAAAGCAATATGCGACCGATAGTATGGATGAAGTGTTTTATAAACTGGCAAGAGGCGCCAGGCGCGCAGGCGATTAAAAGAGAACTATGAAAGAATTATTGGTATTTATCAGGAAGGAATTTAAACAGGTGTTTCGGGACCCGAGAACCCTGCTCATCATGTTTGGATTACCTGTTGCACAAATCGTGTTATTCGGATTTGCACTGACCAGTGAAGTGAAAAATATCGACATCCTGATTGCGGACAATTCAAAAGATTTGATTAGTACGCAGATCACGGACAAAATCAAAGCAACCGGCTATTTCATCGTCCAGGAAAAAAATATCGGTGGCGCTGAAATTGACAAGTCGTTTAAAAAGGGTGGGTTGCAGGCTGTTTTGATTTTCCCGTCCAATTTCAGCGGCGATTTGTCGCATGAAGGAAAAGCACAGGTTCAGATTATCACAGACGGTACCGATCCAAACACGGCAAAAACGATTGTAAATTATCTCACATCCGTTATCAGCGCTTATCAGCAGGAAAAATTTCCATCGGCCTCTCTGCGGTACCAGATTCTGACCGAACCCCGCATGTTATATAATGAAGAAGATAATGGTTCGATGAATTTCATACCGGGCGTGATGGCGCTGATACTGATGCTCGTTTGCACGGCGCTTACCTCGGTGTCGATTGTAAAGGAGAAAGAACTGGGTACCATGGAAATCCTGCTCGTATCTCCCTTTAAACCCGTTATGGTGCTGATCGCCAAAGCGGTTCCCTATTTCATTCTCTCACTCATCAATTTTACGCTGATATTATTGTTATCTGTGTTTCTGCTCCATATTGATGTAAAAGGAAGCATTCTGCTTCTGTATATGGAATCTGCCTTATTCATATTAACCTGTCTTTCCCTTGGTCTATTGATTTCCAATTCTACCAATGCACAACAAACGGCGCTGCTCATTTCCATGATGGGGATGATGCTGCCCACTATCATATTTACAGGATTTATATTTCCATTAGAGAATATGCCCTGGATCCTGAGGACCATATCGAACGTTGTGCCGTCTAAATGGTATTTCCTCATCATCAAATCGGTGATGCTGAAAGGGCTTGGGTTTCAATATGTGTGGAAAGAAACGTTGATACTGTTGCTGATGACCTCGGTATTACTGACAATCGCCTTAAAGAAATTTAAAATACGCCTTCAATGAGAAATTTAGGTTTTTTGTTACAAAAAGAATTCAGACAGATTTTCCGGGATAAGACGATCCTGGCTATGATGCTGGCCCTGCCGATTATACAGCTGATGATTTTACCCTGGGCGATGAATCTGAATATTAAAAATATCAATCTCTCCATTATAGACCATGACCACAGCAGTTATTCCCAGCAGCTCATAAACAAAATCGGTTCATCAGGTTATTTCCGTATCGTCAGTGCGGATCGTTCATACAAAGAAGCGCTGGAACATATCGAAAACGGATCTTCGGATCTGATCATGGAATTGCCCCCGGATTTTGAGCGCAATCTGGTGAAAGAAGGCAAACAAACCATCGGTATTTCCGTAGACGCGATCAACGGATCAAAGGCTTCGATCGGTGGCGCATACCTGGGTTCTGTGATTTCGGACTTTAATGCGAACCTGGCCATTAATCAGATTCATGTTCCGGATTACAATACAAAACCACAGGGCTTCATGGAAATCACCAATAGCAATTGGTACAATCCACTGGCGGAGTATAAATATTTCTTTGTACCGGGCGTACTGGTTTTATTACTTACGTTGATAGGCGGATTCATGACGGCGCTTAACATCGTGCGCGAAAAAGAGGTGGGTACGATTGAGCAGATCAATGTAACGCCGATAAAAAAATGGGAATTTATTCTGGGAAAACTGATTCCTTTCTGGATCATCGGCATGATCGTATTTACCATTGGCCTGTTGGTCATTTGGGTTGTGTATGGAATCAGTTCCGCGGGTAGTTTACCTCTTCTGTATCTCGTGGCAGGTTCCTATATGATTGCCTTAATGGGATTCGGATTACTGATTTCCACTTTTTGCGACAGCCAGGTGCAGGCTATGTTTGTTGCTTTCTTCTTTATCCTGATTTTTATTCTGATGAGTGGTTTATTTACCTCCGTGCAAAGTATGCCACACTGGGCCCGTATTATTTCCGGTTTTACACCGGTCAGCCATTTTATAAAAATGATGCGCATGATCATGTTAAAGGGAAGCGGATTCTCAGACATCCTCGTTGAACTGGGATATATTCTCACATTTGCCCTGGTATTAAATGGCTGGGCCATCTGGAACTACCGAAAAACTTCCTGACACTCTCATACTCCCATACTCTCATACTCTCATACTTCTTGCGTCTCATTTGAGCAGCGTTACATGGCCAGCTAACGGACGCTATTGAAATTTTCGTTAATCCGGGAATACTCTGAATAGGAACCCGGAATTTTCGCTGATAACTGCTGACCGGTATCAAATTTTATCTTCAGGGCAGGGACATTGCCGAACCCGATGACAGTTTTTGGTTGGGTATGGCTGGAATTCTCTTTTGGATTGGCGGACTATCGATGAAAAGGAACGTTAAATCGTGCTGGGGCCCTTTTAATCATCCCTTTTATTTTGCAATTTTGCCCTATCCCAACCATTATAGTGAAAAGAATCATAACCCCTTTCCTGCTGGCAACCGCTATATTATCCGGAACCACCGGGTACAGCCAGTATAACAACGGCCTGTCTGCCATTAAAAGGGATACATTACCACCTTCTTTTAACTGGAATGATGCAACGGCTAAAAAAGGTTTTCCTTACAAATCATTTATCGTCCCCACTGTACTGGTTGCTTACGGATTTACTTCGCTGCATAATAATGCGCTTTTAAGTGTAAACGATAAGTTTAAGGAGGAAATCTATACTGAACGGTCTTCAAAACAAAAAACCCAGATCGACAATTACCTTCCTTTTTTGCCAATCGTCGCAGTGTATGGTTTGAACGCGCTGGGTATTGAAGGAAAAAATAATTTCAGGGACCGGACCATGATCCTCGGACTATCCGGGATCATCATGGGTACCGCGGTTTTATCTGTTAAAAATTTGTCCGGCGAAACCAGACCCGACGGCTCGGATAAATATTCATTTCCCTCAGGTCATACAGCGGCTGCCTTTGCCACAGCCGAATTTTTGCGGCAGGAATATAAGGATGTATCACCCTGGTATGGCGTGGCCGGTTATGCGATGGCGGCTACCACCGGATATTTAAGAATGTATAATAACAAACACTGGGTGGGAGATGTTGCAGCCGGCGCCGGTATCGGTATCATGTCAACCAAACTCGCTTACTGGATTTACCCGGTCATCAAACACGCATTGTTCAAAGACAAGGAAGTGAAAACCGTCATAATGCCCACCTATCAGGACGGCTCATTCGGATTCGGCCTGGTGCACCGGTTTTGAAAACCTGACTGACCAGATTTCTTTTTTATTTGCCGCTGTGAAGTGCTGTCATGTGAATGTCAGATCCTGCATGTATGTCTGCATGTCTGACTGCGGGATGATTACACTGCCCCAGGACAACATATATAACAATAAAAATCAGAATCGTGGTAAAACAACCACCACCCAGTTTTTTAGCACCATACCCTGCGATGAGCGCTCTTAACCAATTTGGCATATACTTTTTATTATTAGATTAAATCAAAATGTTTAGCTGGGAATCTTGCCGTTTTCTGCCTGTTTTTTTAATTCGCTGTTTGCCATTACGCCAACTTCCACACGCCTGTTCAATTTCCGGTTGGCATCCGTATCGTTTGGATATTTTGGCTGATCCTGTCCATACCATTTAATGTCAAATCTGTCTTTGGCAACTCCTTTTGAAATCAGATAGTCAGATACGGTAGTCGCTCTCATTTTCGACAAATCAATGTTGTATTGAACAGTTCCCGTATTATCTGTATGTCCTTCAACCAGGATAATCGTTTCCGGATAATCATTAAAAACAGTTGCAATCCTGTCCAGATTATATTTTGCGGAGTCACTCAGTGAGCTGGAATTGATTTTGAATAATAACCCGGAATTAAATGTCATGTTGATGCCTTCGCCCACTCTTTCAACCTGCGCATCCGGCACTGCCTGCTTGATAGCTTTGGCCTGTTTGTCCATATTATTGCCGATCAGATAACCTGCTCCGCCTCCGACAGCCGCTCCGATCAGGGCACCGATCACAGAACTTTTCCCGCCTCCGCCGATGATGGCACCCGCGGTTGCACCAGCAGCTACGCCGATTCCCGTGCCCTTTTGTGTATTGTTTAGGCTCTTACACGATGAAAAAACGATTAAAATTAAAACAGGCACAAACAAAATATATTTCATGATAAAAATTTGATATTCATTTACAAATGGCAACACGCAAAAGGTCAATATTCATATTCTTCATGCCCTGACTGATCCCTGACTGGATGGCGTCACACAAACTTTTTTTCTCGGATGCATTCATTTTAGACGCAAGCATATTCGCATCGCTGGTTCCATATTTGGCCTCGTTCATTTTTACCATGGCTTCCACTTTTGCCTGCAACGCCTTTGTCTGGTTTCCCTGCATGGCTATGGCCTTATTGTAACTTTCAATAGCGTTCTGATAATTCCCGGAAGATGTGTAAATATCTCCCTGAAGAATGTAGAGATCCGGATTATTTGGATCCAGACCTATTGCAGACTGTATGCTGGATTGCGCTTCGGAATATTGTTGCTGCCGGCTTTCGAGTGCGGCGATTTTGGCATAAATACCCGCCCTTTCTGCCGTATTCCTGTTTTTTTCTGTCAGAGAAATCACCGATTGAAGATCTGCCTTCGCTTCAGTATTCATGCCCAGGCCAGCCTCTGCACTGGCTTTTTCAAATAAATTATATATACTGGATTTGTCCAGTTTCAACCCTTCCTGGGCAGCGGTCAGCGCGTCCTGATATTGATGTAATCCGTTGAGCGCCCCTGCTTTTCCGGCATAGGCCGGTATTTTTGCATCATATGCATCGCACTTTTTCAGGATCTCATTGAAATTTGCCAGGGCGCTGGAATAATCTCCCGCCTTGTTCTGATCGTTGGAAGATTTGATCAGATTGTAACAGCTGTTCGAAGTAGTTACGAGTCCGCTCTTACACTCCACTAAAAATAAAATACTAATAGCCACAATGCCAAAAGCGCGTAATATTTTCATTACTCTGATGGTTATTTTAAGAATACTATTCCTTAGCAAGTCTTATGCCACCTAAAAGCTGAAAGCGTAAAGCGCAAAGCGTAAATAGCCTTTGATTAGGCCTTCGCCTTAGCCTTAGCCTTAAGCCTTCGCTTAAATAGACTCCATGATATTTAATAAAATTCGTAATTATACCAAAATATTTCACGGGCATGAAAAATTGGCTGTTCCAATGCACGACAATATTTGTCAGCCTGGCAACTCACGCGCAGCCCGTTCTTCCGCTATATTCTCCCGATCATAAAATCCTTATTCAGATAAAAACTAATCCCGGGCTGAGTTATTCGGTTTATGTAGATGAAAAGAAGATATTGAACGAATCGGTCATTGACATGAATCTGTCAAACGGCCACAACCTGTCCGTGGATAAAAAAAACATACGGAAAAATGAAAAGTTAGTACGGGAAATGATTGTTGCACAGGTGCCCGTGAGTCGAAAATTTATTCCGGACGAATACAATGAATTAAGCATTCAGTTCAGTAACCATTTTGCAATTATTTTCCGCGCTT
Organism: uncultured Bacteroidota bacterium; assembly: GCA_963759335.1. Classification (GTDB taxonomy): domain Bacteria; phylum Bacteroidota; class Bacteroidia; order Chitinophagales; family Chitinophagaceae; genus Puia. The sequence continues at coordinate 449,104 of CAVWYU010000005.1, read as the reverse complement.
ATAACGACGGAATTGCCTATAGGATCAGAACATCGTTCAGCGATTCGATTACCGTGATGAAAGAAACAGCCGCTTTTAAATTTATGCAGGGTGCCGGTGCATTTTCACCCGTCATTCAGAAAAGAAAGGGCCAGGATATATTCCATACCAGTTTTGAAGAATTATATCCTTATAAAAAACTGGATAGTTTATCGGAAAACGCTTTTATGTATTCGCCGGTTCTTGTTAAAACTTCTGACGATATATGGGTAGCCATTACAGAATCTGATCTGGACGATTATCCCGGTATGTTTCTTCAGGGAACATCTGCAGATATTTTGCAGGCGTCTTTCGCGGGTTATCCGTTAAAAGAAAAAATGATAGATGGCGACTATCCCGAAATGATTGTCAGTAGACGCGCCGGATATATCGCGAAGACGATTGGCACAAGGAATTTTCCCTGGCGTGCGATGCTCATCGCGCGGCAGGACAAAGACCTGCCCGCCAATGACCTGGTTTATCGTCTCGCTTCAGAAAGTACCATCAAAGAAACAAACTGGATACATCCGGGTAAATGCACGGACGAATGGATCATCGATATCAATTTATTTAATGTGCCATTCAGGGCAGGCATCAACACCGAAACATATAAATATTATATCGACTTCGCAAAACGATTCGGCTTTAACCGGATTATGATGGATGCCGGATGGAGCGACACAAAAGATCTTTTTAAGATCAATCCAAATCTAAATATGGATAGCCTTGCCGCCTATGCCAGGGCGCAGGGGATCGGACTGAGTATGTGGACATTGTCCATGACGCTGGACCGTCAACTCGATAGCGCCCTGAAACAATTTCAGCGATGGGGTGTGGACTTTATCATGACGGATTTTATCGATCGCGATGATCAGAAGACGGTGAGTTTTTATAAGAAAATCACAGAAGCCTGTGCCCAGGCAAAAATGATGATCATGTTTCATGGCGCCTATCCGCCCAAAGGATTCAACCGCACGTATCCCAACAATATCACACGGGAAGGCGTGCTCGGCAGTGAATACAATGCATGGAGCGATAAAACAACAGCAGCGCACAATTGTACAATTCCGTTTACCCGCATGCTGGCCGGGCCATTGGACTATGAACCCGGACTGCTCGACAATGCAACACCAAAAATGTTCAGGGCCATCTGGGGCAAGGTGATGAGCCAGACAACCCGCTGCCAGCAGCTCGCGATGTTTATCGTATACGACAATCCTATGCAGATCTTTTCCGGAAACCCATCGCAAGGCTGGCTGGAACCGGAATTTATGGAACTGCTGGGTTCTTTCCCTGTAACCTGGGACACGACGATGATATTAAATGCCTCTGTAGCCGACCATATCATCACAGCCCGGCGTCATGGAGTTAACTGGTATATCGCCGGTATGGCTGCAGAAAAAGGATATGACGGCCGTTTTGATTTTTCTTTTCTTCCCGCAGGTTTATATAAGGCAACGATCTGTCGTGATGGTGTCAACGCCGACCGGAATGCGATGGATTATAAAATAGAAAAAAAAGATATTACAAGTGGCAGCAATTTGAACCTGCACCTTGCACCGAATGGCGGATTTGTTATCAGGCTTTTGAAAGAATAATTTAGGAATTCCCTCATCCGCCGGAATGTCGTTCATTGATCCCTTTTCAGGGTTAAATTCGTACAATAAAAACTGCCATGTTAACAAAGGGCCTTCTGCATTATACAATTATCAAACATATCATCGATCAGGGATTTGCTCCTGATTTGAAGACTCTGTCGTTGCTGCTGGACAGCGAATCCTCAAAAATACATTTGGCATTGTATGAATTGCAGGAATATCATGGTGTGGTTTTGCATCCCGATAAACCGGCAGTTTGGGTAATACATCCATTTTCGACGGCACCCACTAATTTTCTTGTAAAATCTGCCAGGGGAAACTGGTGGGGAAACTGCGCGTGGTGTTCACTGGGTGTGGCGGCATTGTTAGAGGAAGATCTGACAATCACCACCCGGCTGGGTGCATACGACGAACAAATTATCCTCCACATCAGCAGGGGTGAATTAAAAGAAAAAGATTTTTTGGTCCACTTTCCGGTGCCCATGGCGAATGCATGGGATAATGTTATTTATACCTGCAGTACGATGCTGGTTTTTAAAAATGAGGAACAGATTATCGGATGGTCCAAACGGCACAATATTCCAAAGGGAGACATTCAGCCACTGGACAAAGTGTGGGCGTTTGCAAAAAAATGGTATGGCAATCATTTAAATCCCGGCTGGGAAAAATGGACCATGCAGGAGGCCCGCGATATCTTTAAGGAGTTCAATCTGACAGATAAAATCTGGGATCTGGAAAATTCGGGAGAACGATTCTGACTTCAGTACTTACCTGGCTTTACGCTTTATGCTTTACGCTTTAAGCTTTGAAGTGCCTTGAGCGTTAAATTTTTTTCATATGAAAGCAATTATATTAAAACAATTCGGGGGAATAGAAAATCTGTCAATCACAGAAATGCCGGTTCCCTTCCTAATGGAGGATGAGGGATTGGTCAAAATAAAATCCATAAGTATTAATCCGGTGGATGTAAAAACGAGATCAGGCAAAGGAGTCTCTGCCATATTGAAAAACGACCATCCGATGATACTGGGTTGGGATTTCTCCGGAACGATTGAAAAAACAGGTGCGGCCGTGAAAAATTTTAAAAATGGCGATGATGTATTTGCGATGGTAAGGTTTCCGCAAACGGGAAAAGTGTATGCGGAATATGCCGCTGTGCCGGCATCGCAACTCGCCATGAAACCTGCTAATGTTTCTCATCAGGAAGCGGCGGCCGCATGCCTGGCTGCTCTTACGGCATGGCAGTCACTGACAATAAATTATAAACTGACTTCGGGTGAAAGAGTGCTCATTCATGCTGCTTCCGGTGGGGTAGGGCATTATGCTGTACAAATGGCTAAATACCTGGGAGCTTATGTGATCGGCACTTCTTCGGCTGCCAATAAAGATTTTGTTTTGTCACTGGGCGCGGATGAACATATTGACTACAAAGCAAAGCCATTTGAATCCGTCTTAAAAAATATGGACTTTGTTTTGGATACGATAGGAGGTGAATATATCGACCGCTCTTTGAAAGTCATCAGAAAAGGCGGGACGATCATCAGTATTCCCTCCGGATTAAACGAACACGTAAAAGAAAAAGCGGAAGTCCTCGGAATCCAGGGATTTAGTACGCGCGTGAAACCGGATGCAACGAACATGCAGGAAATCGCGGACCTGCTCGAAAGAAAAATAATTGTATCACACCTGCATCAAATTTTCCCATTCGATCAGATGGGCGATGCACACCTTCAAATTGAAAGTGGACGAACTGTCGGAAAGGTTTCTGTATCAGTTTGAGATGAAAAGTATCGATCCGACTTTGTCCGCCGAAGCCTTGGCGAAGGCGGATGACCGCTTGCTTTTCGCTTTACGTTTTGCGCTTTACGCTTTGCGATCCGCCCCGGTAAACTCCAGCATCCATCCCGGATATTCCGGAGGCAACGCGCTGGCTTTATTCAGTAATTCTAATTCATCGCTGTTAAAACGCAGGTCGATCGATTTCAGATTGTCCTCCAGCTGATCCATTTTATTGGCACCGATGATGATGGATGTAACAGCAGGCTGTTGAAGTAACCAGGCTTGCGCCAGCCCCGCCACCGAACAATTCCTGGACTTGGCCATGGGATTCAGCAGATCGATGATATCAAAGGCGCGTTCTTTGTTGATCGGCGGGAAATCAAAACTGGCCCGCCTGCCATCTCCTTCTTTTTCTTTGTCGCGACTATACTTACCACTCAGTAATCCGCCAGCCAGCGGTGACCACACGAGCAATCCCAGCTTTTCGTGCTGAATCAGCGGAATGAGTTCTCGTTCCAGATCCCGTCCCGCGATGGTATAGTAGGCCTGCAGAGAAACAAATTTTGAGATATCATGATAATGACTGTAATCCAGGGCCTTCATCAATTGCCAGGCAGCCATGTTACTGGCCCCGATATAACGCACTTTCCCGGACTGAACCAGATGATCAAGGGCAGAAAGTGTTTCCCCGAACGGCGTTAACGGATCATAACTATGGATCTGATACAGATCGATATAATCAACCTGGAGCCTGCGTAAGCTTGCTTCGGCCTGTTGAATGATATGTTTTCTTGTTAATCCGCTGTCATTGGGTCCTTCACCCATTTTTCCGCGAACCTTGGTAGCGATGATCAGGTCGTCCCGGTGAAGACCGAGATTCCGGATCGACTGACCGGTCAGTTCTTCACTCAATCCCTCTGAATAAACATTGGCCGTATCGATGAAATTGATACCTCCGTCGATGGCTCTTTTTGTTAACTGGTCAACCTGAGACTGTCCGAGTGTTCCGATTACCAGGAATCTTCCCTTCCCGCCAAATGTCATCGTGCCCAGACAAAGTTCAGAAACCTTCAGTCCGGTATTTCCCAGAAGATTGTATTTCATATTTTTCGTTGTGTGAGAAACATTACATCGCAGAAAAGAAAATGTTTTACAAATGCATAATTTTTTAACCGCCAATTGTCAACCGTCAACCGTCAACCAAATCATTTCTCCATTACATTTTTCAAATTTCCCAGACTTTCCTCCATATCCTTCCCCAGCATACCCGGAACGATCAGGTTCATCAGATTCATGGGATATTTATTCTGCCCGGCCATCTTCCAGATTATCCGGGTTTGTCCGGGCGTAACTGCAATCGTGGTCATCGTAACACGGGCCGTATTCTTAAAAGGTCTCTCAAACCGCACCGTGGAATCGATATTCGTTCCCGCATCGATTTTTGTAATTTCCTGTTCACCCTTTCCGACATTCTTCACCTGACTGTCCCAGTACGATATAAATCCGACCGTTCCATCCACGCCTTTTGAGGTACGTTTTACATCCGGATCCATCATCACCCATTTATTATAATAAACCTGATTGCCCAGTAATTTCACGAAATCAAAAACGGAAAGATTTGAACGCTGAATCAGGACCCATTTTTCAACCTGATATTGTTTGCTGATAAAAAGCGGGACGACTAAAAATAAAAGGATCAGCAGCACGATGAGGACTCCGAGAGCAGTTAGCATATAATTGTTTTAGGTATTCAAAATTAATATTTTCTGATTGTAAATCCGCTCAATACTACTAAATAATTTAGTATCACCCAAATGATAAACTCATGCAAATTCTGCAGGATTATTCATACCGGGTACAGCTTTTGCAAACGGGTGGTATATGTTGAAATTCTTTTTGTGCGCATGTTTGTCCCTAATGTTTATTCCAAAAGCATTTTGCCAGAAAACGCCCGCTGAATTCGGGACAACTGCCTTTTATTGTTTCCAGCACAATCAGGTGGATAGTTTATTTAAAATGTTTCCTTCCCTGGCGGAGATTTCTGTGTTTGCAAAGGAGCTGGGAATCGTGGAGGGTACTGGTGAATACACCGCGTTTGTCAAAAAATATCCGCTGTTGATAAAAAGTTTCCGGGATAAGTGTTATCAGATCCAGGCCGATTCGCTTTTTTACAAGTTTTCATGGGCCCGTGCACAACTGGAAAACATTGAACTGACTGAAAAAGTAATGCACACAAACAGTTCCCCCGCAAAAGATGTTCAGTTTACCGTGGTGAATATTTATTTTAATTCAGCCGGTCAGAAGTTTCTGATGAAGTTTGGAGATCTGCATCGCTATGGGAATGTATGGAAGCCGGGGAATAATATTTCGCTTACCATAAAATATGACTGATCGTGAAACGGTAAGTTATATTTTATTTTTTGCTCACCGCCTTGTGCTCCTTGCAATCCTGATTTAATTTTTTCCTGTGTAAAACGCCCCAGTTTTTTAATGAATCAATCACGGTTCTCAGTGTTTTACTATGGGGCGTCAATGCATAGGTGACTCTTACAGGATATTCATCCAGTATCTTTCTCACCACCAGTCCGTTCATCTCCAGATCGCGTAATTCTTTGGACAACATTCTGTCCGTGATGCCGTGCACATCCTTTGTAATATCTGTAAAACGTTTTTCACCAAATGTTAAGGAAACGATAATCGGAAGTTTCCATTTTCCGTTCAGTACATCCAGGGAATCCCTGACGGGTTTCAAAATGCTTGTGCACTGGCTGTGTTCCTCTTCCGTTGATTTTTTCATGATTCTGTATATGATATCTGATCCGGAACTTACTATACTTTAGTATAGTGCTATCCTTTGTATAGCAAATGTAGTGTAAATTTGTGTCTCACAAGTAAAAAATAAATACGATGTCAAAAACAAAATGGGTGTTGGATCCAACACATAGCGAGTTAGGATTTAAAATAAAACACCTGATGATCACCAACGTTTCAGGTTTTTTTAACAGTTTCCAGGTAGCCGGGGAAACAGACAACGACGATTTCAGTACAGCAAAAATCCGGTTAAAAGCGGATATGAATTCTATTCATACCAATAATGAACAACGTGATGCACACCTGCGTAATTCAGATTTTTTTGAAGCAGACAAACATCCGGAAATGATTTTTGAGTCAACTAAAACAGAACAGGTTGATAAGGAAAACTTTCATCTGTTTGGTAATCTGACTTTGAAAAGTGTAACACTTCCCGTTAAGTTAAACGTTGAATACAGCGGTATCACAAAAGACCCATGGGGTGGAGAAAGAGCCGGATTTACAGTGACCGGGAAAATCAAACGCAGCGACTGGGGTGTTAATTTCAATGGCGTGCTGGAAACAGGTGGTGCTATACTGGGTGAAGAAGTAAAAATTCACAGCGAAATTCAACTGGTAAGACAAACGGAAGCCGTACCGGCATAAAAAGGCAGAACCATGTCAAACAAAAGAAGACTTGTCAGAAAATATGAACCGGGGGCTAACCCCGGTTTTCTCGGAGAGGGTCATATTGCCCGGGCACTGATCCAGGGCGACTTCAGAGATACGGATCCGTTTATTCTCCTGATGGATGATATGCTGGATAAAAAAACCAATGAGCCGGTGGGCGGACCGCATCCGCATGCGGGTTTTGAAACAGTTACGTTAATGCTGGAAGGGGAGCTGGGTGATGATGTGCGCAGAATGAAAGCCGGTGACCTGCAGATGATGACGGCGGGAAGCGGCATCATACATACAGAAACCATTGATAAAAAAGCCAGGATGAGGCTTCTGCAATTATGGCTGAATCTGCCCAAAAAAGACCGGTGGATCACACCGCGCGTGCAGGATATTCCGCTCGATCACGTTCCGAAAATGTCATCGGGTGGGGTAGAGCTAAAATTATACAGTGGATGCCTGGCCGGTATTTCTTCTCCGGTGAAAAATCATGTACCGGTGATCATTGCGGATATTCAGATGCAGCCGGATATTTCATATGTATTGAATCTGCCTGCATCGTATGCAACGTTTTTATACGTATTGGACGGAACCGTGCAAATCGGTGAGGAAAAAAAACAGCTTGATCAAAATGAAGTTGGCTGGCTCGACAGATCTGCCATCGACGGAGACAGCGAACTAAATCTTACCTCCGGAAAATCCGGCGCCCGATTCGTTCTTTATTCAGGTCAGCCGCAAGGCGATCCGATCGTTTCCCACGGACCGTTTATCGCCGATACGCAGGAAGATATTTCACGTCTGTTCCGGGAATTCCGAACTGGGAAAATGAAACACATCACTAATGTGGACGAAACACAAAAATTCAACTGGTGAGCGCCCGGTTTCATAAATAGTTTTAGGCTTTAGGCTTTAAGCTTTAGACGTTATTGTTTTTCCAAAAAAGGAATCACCGTCCCGGCCAGTGCCGGAGAGACAAAAATATTATAGTGTGTCACAGCCGGTAATATGGACAACTGCGAATTTGACATTCCCGAACCATCCCAGCTCCCGTCTTTTAACCCGCCACCCAGTAATGCAAAAAATTCCACTTCCGAATCCGGATGAATGGCATCCGCATCTCCGATGACAAGCAGGGTGGGAATTTTCATTTTCTGTATTTCAGCGGAATAATTATAATCCGTTTTTAACAGCTCGCCCATTTTCGTATGAAGCTTTACCCAGTCATCCGGTTTGGGCGCGACACTAATATAGTTCTGGTAGAGGGGCGTCTTTTTCATCATCTCCGCCGATGCAGGACCCATGCTGCCTGCCTGGTCCATCGTTTCTTTATACCATCCGCTGTGTTTGTAAGGAAAGGAAACGATCACCAGTTTCCTGACAACATCCGGGTGCCGGATACCTGTCAGAAGCGCCGTGCCGCCGCCCAGTGAATAACCCATGATATCTGCTTTTGGTTGTGATTCTATTTTGCCTGCAGGTTGCGGATATCCTCTATTACGAGACTGTTTACCATCATGCGCGGGATAAACACGGTATGGGAAGAAGGATCGTAGGTAATGTCTGCCGGACCGGCATCTACTTCTATCGTTTTTGTTGTGTGATTGTCGAGATCATATATGATTAACCGTCCTTTCTGACTCGTAAAGCTGATCCAGTCTGAGGCGATCAGGTGGGTTCTGTCAAACATTTCGAGGCCGTCGAAAATACCGGTGGGACTATTTTCAAGAACCATGAATACCGTGTCAGCGTTTTTCAGGTCCTTTGCAAATATTTTACCACCGCTCATATTGGCTCCCATGCCAACCGCATAGAGCTTCCCCGTTTTTTCATCATAGGTAACGCCATTCGCCCCTTCGATGGTTCCCAAAAAGCGGATAGACTTATCCGTTAGATCAATCAGCAACACCTGTCCGCTCACTGTTTCAGAAACACATACATGTTTATCATCCACTTTGCACAGGTCGTTCAGCATTTTTGCTGCGGGAATGTTCACTTCAAAAACCTGCTCGCCGGTGCGGACATTAAAGCCCACCACACGATTTACATCCGCCGCGTATACCACATCTTTTACGACTGCCAGCCCCTTCGGGGCATTCAGTATGCCTTTTTGAAATTTCTGATGAATTAATTTTCCATCCGCGGAAAGCTCTGAAATAAATCCGTTGCTGTCCACCGCCATCGGGTCGGGTTTTGCTCCGCCGATATTCGAGACAAACAACCGGTCACCCGACTTGATCACACTTTCCGGCGCTTCGAATCCTGAAATGGTTTTTTGGGAATAAGATATAGTGCAGAATAATAAAGAAGCGGCAGAAATAAATAATCCGGGTTTCATGAAATTTTTATTGAAGTTAATAAGGCTTTCAGGAAGACGCCAAATCGATGGCAGCTTTTAATTGCTTGGCCGGTATCACACCACTCTGGCGCCATTTTATCTGACCGTTCTTAAAAATGATTAGGGTGGGAACGCTTTGTACATGATAGGCAGAAGCCAGCGCAGGATTTTTGTCGATATCCACTTTGAGAATTGTTGTTGAATCACCCGTCATGGATTTGAGCTCTTTCAAAATCGGAGGCATCATTTGACAGGGACCGCACCATTCCGCCGAGAAATCAACCAGTACGGTCTGATCACTATTGATAATTCCCGAAAACGATTTTTTTTCATTATCACTTGTCATATTATTATGCTTTACGCCTTACACTTTACGCCTTGCTCCGTATGCTTTACGCATAGCTAACATTCTTTAGCAAAAATAGGTCCTTTATTTCTTCCCAGTTATTTACCCTCCGGTAACCGGTATCGTGCATATTGATATTATGCGTAGCCGTAAAAAGCAGTTTTTCTCCTTTGAAATGGGTCAGGTTTTTGATGTGATCGTCGATCATAAAATCACCCGAAACGGCTTTTTTTGACCCGCAGAAAATGATCTGCTGCCAGTGTATAAACGGAAAGTGTTTTAATAACCAGGCATGTTTTTCAGACAGGGATTGCGGAAATTCCATGGCTGCCGAAACGATATATACATCATATAACTGGTTGAGTTCCCGGATCACGGTCTGGCTGCCGGGAATCACCGGCGCAGTCGCAAAAAATCCCGGTGCGTGCAAAAACTCCCTGATCAGCCGGGGTTCCGGGAAGGCCAGATCCTCTGGTTTTCCCAATAAATCGTCCCGGTTCATCTCAATGCCGGTGGCCCGCTGATACCACAAAATGTACTGGGCCGTGATGTCCGCCATCACATGATCCATATCTATCAGGATTCTTTTCTTTGACATATTTTCGAATTTATTATTGCAAGTTAACGCAATTTATTGCATAATTATGCATAATTTATGTAATTTTATTGCATAATATTGCAATATGTTGAAGGAAGAAAGACTTGATTTTATCATAAACCGTTTAAAATCAAACCCATCGGTAAAGCTTGGCCAGCTGAGTGAAGCCCTGGCGGTATCAGAAGATACCATCCGCAGGGATATTGAAGGACTGGCGAAAAGTGGCTTACTCACGAAAGTGCGGGGAGGCGCCATCCCGCATTCTCCCAACGCGCATAGTTTCCAGGAAAGAATGCATGTGTCAGAAAACGAAAAAATGATCATAGCCCAGAAAGCGCTTGCCCTGATAAAACCGGGAGATACCATTTTACTGGATGGCGGTACAACCACCTATGCACTGTCCGGATTATTGGATATGCCCCTGACCGTCATTACCAACAACATACCCGTCGCCGCATTGCTGGCAGGGAGAAATAATTTGGAGGTCATCGTAACCGGTGGCAGAATACAATCTGATTCGCAGGCAGCAGTGGGTGCCCATGCGATGAGTCTGCTGGAACAATCTCATGTGGACATATATTTTCTCGGTGTTTGCAGTCTTCACCATCAGATCGGCGTCACGAGTCTTGACTATTTTGAATGCGAAATAAAAAGGGCGATGGTGAATTGTTCTGACCGGATTGTGGCGCTGACGGGGCATAATAAAATCGGTACTTCAGAAGCGTATAAAATTTGTCCGATCGGCAAACTGGATACGATTGTCACGGAGATCAGTCCGGACAACGAAATGTTTGAACCCTATATTCAAAAAAATATTCAGATACTCTGATTTTTTCTCCTGATACCTCGTTGCCATCCCCATGCCTGGGCAATTTGTATATAGGCCTCAGAAGGTTCTTCATTTTTTCAAATATGGTTAACTTAGCAATTGTTTTATGTAGTCCCATTATTTTCGATGCGTCTTACTAAATAGTAAGGAAACACTGACGTTAACAACTAACAACTAACAACTAACAACTAACAATTGACTGTAGACAATTATCCAAGGGAAATTTCAAATCCCCGCACGGGACAAAGAATGAAAATTCTGAAAACCGGCGCTGAAACCAACGGACAACTTCTCTCGATCGAATGTTATAGTCCATCTTCTCAAATAAGGGAGCCGGAACATATTCATCCGCATCAGGAAAATATATTTGAGATTCTGGAAGGGACACTTCATTTTCGGATCGCTGGCAGAACAATCACCATGGGCAGGGGCGAAGTGGTTGTGGTGCCGGCAAACGTACCTCATCATTTCTGGAACGAATCGGGAACGGAGGCCCATTATATTCAGAAATTCAAACCGGCGCTGGATATTGAGGATTTTTTCAGAACATATTTTACGCTCGCCAGAGAAAATAAACTGAATAAGAAAGGCAAACCCAACCTGCTGCGGATTTCAAAATTGTGTTTGAAACACCGAAATGAAATTCGGCTCGCCAGGCCAGCCTGGCCATTGCAAAAATTTGTATTCACCATTTTTGCCCCTTTTGGCAGACTGTAACCGTCAAAACTCTTATGCTATTCACTTTTTATAATTCTGGTTAAGCCTAGGCCTTAAGTCTTCGCCCTAGCTTAAAGAAAGAATTGTCTTAATAAATCGGCAATGAGCATGGGCTTTCCACCATTATCTGAAACCGTGTGTCCCTGTCCGGCAAACTCCTTATGCTTTGCTTTCGGGAAAGTGATACCTAGTTCTCCAATAGTGTGTCGCAGATAAGGCTGGCTTTTTGTACCACTGATCAATAAAATATCTGCTGTAATATTTTTTGCTTTTTTAATCAATCCTTCCGAATCCAAAACGAGTTTCAAGTCATAAGGCATTGTTGCGATCAAATCTTTTAAACACATGTCATCACTGTTATTCCGAATTTTATTTGCGTCTCTGCTGATCGCAAAATTCATCAGGGGAACTGTTATAAAACCTGGAATAATATTAAATAATGAAGATGGGTCATCAGTACCGTGTATGACGTTTAAAAAAGCTTTCCCGAAATTTCCTGCATTGATGGCTTCCCTGTATTTGTCCATCCATTTTGTGGGTGTGATCACTTTATTCAGAATGGGAGGTTCGTGGATGGCGATTTTATGTATACCTGGTTCCAGGATGGCTGTTTGCAACACAACGATGGCGCCAGCACTTAGCCCGTACATATTCTGCGCTTTTGTTTTGTGAAACAACGCCTGCAGATCTTCTGATTCCTCCCTAAGGCCTGATTTGCCGGCATTACTCCGGCTAAGACCTCTGCTTCGTCTATCCACTATATATACGGTGAAATCGTCTGCTAACAATTCACCGAGCCTCATTAAATTTTGAGAATACATCATACCTCCGTGGACAAGAATCAATCCCGGGCCTTTTCCCAATTGTCTGTAGCCGATTACGGTCCCATCTCTGGATGTAATAAATTCTTTCGTGTATGTCATGGAACGTTTTATGTATATAGAAATTAATGATATACCCGGATCTCATGGATCCATCTTAAAATTATGAATTTGCAGGATGTGCATCGTGAGAAAAGTTCCGTCTTTCCCATTCAAAAAACGATCGGTATTTATTAAATTACAAGAAACAAAAAAACAACCATGAAAAAGTCATTACTATTATTGCTGTTTCTGATTGCTGTTATTTTCAGCCTGCGGGCACAAATAAAAAATATTGTACTGGTGCATGGCGCTTTTGCGGATGGGTCGGGATGGCAAAAAGTGTACGATATTTTAAAAGCGCGTGGATACCATGTGAGTGTCGTGGGTAATCCGAATACCGGTCTGGATGATGATGTGGCTGCAACCAAAAGAGTATTGGACAGGCAGGACGGTCCGGTCATCCTGGTGGGACATTCCTATGGCGGAGCGATCATTACCGTTGCCGGAAATTCACCCAATGTGGCAGGGCTCGTTTATGTGGCCGCTTTTGCACCCGATGAAGGAGAAGCCCTGGGTAAATTGCTGGGGTCTTATCCGGCAGATCCGAAAACGGGCATTCTTCCACCGGTAGATGGTTTTTCCTGGTACGATCTGGCAAAATTCCACGAAGGATTCTGTGCGGATCTTCCGAAAGCAGAAGCAGAATTTATGGCTGATTCCCAGGTTCCTGTGGCAGCATCTGCGTTTGGATATACATTCAAGGATATAGCCTGGAAAACGAAACCTACATGGTATATCGTAGCAACGGACGATCACTCCATACAACCAGATTTGGAAAGATTCATGGGAAAGAGAACCGGTGGCAAAGTGACGGAAATAAAATCAAGCCACGTTGTATTCATTTCACATCCTAAAGAAGTAGCGGACATCATTGAAGCGGCGGCCAAAGGATCCGGGAAAAAATAGATCAGTGTCTTTTACGATCAGCAAGAATAACCGTTTTCATACCAACAAGGTGCTTTATGAAAACGGTTATTCATTTAACTCTTATACTCCTACACTCTTATACTCCTATACTCCCACACTCTCATACTATTAACTTCTCGTTACCTGCTCCAGATACGTGCTCTCAAAAATCTTATCCGCATTGGCTGCTTCAAATCCTTCCCGTCGGTGAATGGGCAATATCTGATCCTCTGGTAAAGAACGAAAAGGTTCCAGAACTTTTCTCTCGGCGAACTCAACATAAGAACCAGGGATCATTTTCGTTTCTCCATTGGCAAACCCGGCCTCAACCATTTCCGCTACGGTGCTGCTCTGCAGCAACAGACCATCCGGACTTTTTTTAATCTTTCCTCCTGCATCATTCAGTTTAAATCCATGTCTTTCCAGAAACTCGTTAAAAGACGTGAGTGTATTAAATCCCTTTTTCAGGTTATGCACTGACATCGTGAAATGATTCAGGTAATATCTGTTGTAAATAGCCCAGGCAGCATATTCGCTTTCGCAGGAGAGGCTTTCATAATCATCCAGTGATGGGATGGTCCATGAAGAGCTGTGTAAATAAAAATCGACCGCTTTGGGGTCAGTCATATCCAGACTGTCAACAGGATCTGCCAGAACGGAATCGGTATATGAATGTATAATGGCTTGTGATACTGTGGACAAATCATTGACTCTGAGTTCGGAAATAAAAATCCGGGGAAGACCGGCAGCCGGTGGCGAATACCACCATGCGTTTAATTTTTTCTCTTGGAAGAAATAATAATCTCTTTTCGTATAACCATGATATAAAAATATTTTTTCCAGCGAGCCAACTCCGAGGTTCGGAACACCCAGTGTTCTGAAAGCGATATGATCATTTTCAATTTCCGATGCTTTCTGAATGATTCCTTCCTGAATCATGGCGTTTATGATTCCGGATACATCCGGTACCCGCGCCATATATCTTTTCATCAGACCGTCCAGCATCTCCTGGACGTTGTTATATTTATTTTCCATAATTCGAAATTATACTTTTTTGTATCTATTAAACGTAAAAGGAATAAGCATATACCAGAATCGTTCATTATTTAAACTGCAGATTAATTTAGGTACAATTTTATATGTAATAAGAACTAGTGGCACCCCGAAAAATTACGACTAGTATCAGATACTTTTTCATCTTTCAAAATAATAACTATCTCACCATTCTGTTCTTCACAGGTGAATTCGCTAATTCTTACAATGCAAATATGCAACATGGTTTGAGGGATCTTTCACAGTCTGACCACAGCCTGTGAAAGATTTATTTTCTCAGAACCATGAAAATATTTACAATCAATTCAGAATGAATGGGAAAGAATAAAAATATTTTTTCGAATGAAGCCAAACTTTTGAAATGGAGAACATTAAATGGATAGATAAATGATCACTTTTTTAAAAAAAAGGTCCAATGGAAAGAAAAAATGATCATTTCAAAGAAAAAACCCCTGAAAAAAGAAAAAATGATCATTTTAATAAAAAATCCCGCTGAACGGAGACGGATTTTTTTTTGGAAATACAGGATATGAATTCCATATTAACTCCTTCTTTTCTCGCGGATTCTTGTGGAGTTCTTCGGGAAATCCAGTCAGTTCCTTAGGGAATCCCTAAAGAAATCCCGAAGAACAAGCGAAGGAATACCCTGGTAATATGGAATGAATGGAGAAGAAACCAGTAAGTGTAAAATGTCAAACGGTAGAGTACATAAAATGGTAAACGTCAATTCGATAAAAAAATATTTTTCACAGGCTGTGATCAGACTGTGAAAGAAGGCTTCCTCGTCGTCGCATATTTGTGTATCAGCGGTAGTTACGGGTATCGAATTAGAAACCTGTCCCGGGTAATGCATAACACCTGTTTCTGATCGATGAAGCAAAGCCTGACGATCAGCTGATTTTGACATTGAATTTTTAAAAATTTTTAAAATCCATTCTATGGGAAAAATTGAAAAAAGGGTATCTCGGTATTACACGCTTTCTGTTCGGATATTTCCGAGAATAATGGCACTTAAGAATAGCAATTATCTTTGAGGCTTTCCCTTGTAATGCTGATACCTTAATAACGTTTAGGAATACGGGTCCGGAATTTCATAATTTACAGGACTCATGGCTTACTGGCCGATAGCCTCTCATATGTAAATCCTTATATTAAATAATTTCTTATAAAAATGGTTATTACCTGGCTTATACAAACCGGTTTTAAAGCAAGTGTTCTCAATCTCATACTGATATGTGTGGTATCATCAGGTTTCAGCCAGCCTGTCCGCCACAATCCGATACCCAAAAACTGGTTTGAAAAAGATCCGGTTGCTGATTCTTTAGCGGGGATTAGCCTGGATAAAGCATATGCTTTATTAAAGGGCAGAAAATCGCATACGGTAATTGTTGCTGTGATCGATAACGGGGTGGACCTGTCACACGAGGATCTTAAAAACATCATCTGGACCAATCCAAAGGAAATTCCCGGCAATGGCATCGATGATGACCACAACGGATATATAGATGATGTGCACGGGTGGAACTTCAGAGGAGCGGTTGATGGAACCGTCATTGAAAATGAACAGGCGGGATCCACCCAATATTATCTCGCATGGAAAGGTAAATTCGAAAATACAGATAGTTCCCGTGTCCTGCCTGAAGATCGTGACGCATACCGGATATACAGGAAAGCAAAAGAGGATTATTTAAGCAATCTGCAAAGTAAAGATTCAGCGGATATACGATATGCTTACAACATACAATATCATTCAACTTTATTCATTGTTCATGATGTGGATTCCCCGGACAACCGGGTATATGGAAGTCCTTATGTCAGGCTGTCTCCAAACCTGAGTCATGGTACCCATGTAGCCGGCATCATCGGAGCGCAGAGAAACAATAATATAGGGATAAACGGTATAGCCGATAATATAGTCATTATGCCCATCGTCGCGACCATAGCGGTGGGAGATGAGCGGGATAAAGATGTTGCCCATGCAATTATATATGCTGTGGACAACGGGGCAAAATTGATCAACATGAGTTTTTCAAAATTATATTCATCTGATAAAAAAATGGTGGATTCAGCCATCCGTTATGCAGAAAAGAATAATGTATTAATCATCCACGCCGCCGGCAACGATGGCGTGAACATTGACAGCGCATACAATTTTCATTATCCCATTGTGATATATGACGATGGTAAAAGGGCCACAAATTTTATCACCGTTGGCTGGAACCGGCCTTTGTTTGATTACCGCCTGGCTCATCCTTACTCTGATTACGGTCATATAAACGTGGATTTATTCGCACCCGGCAGCGACATCTATTCCACCGTGCCAGATAATGCTTATGATGAGAAGTCCGGCTCAAGCATGTCTGCGCCTGTTGTTACGGGTGTTGCTGCTTTATTGCTTTCCTATTTTCCTTCTCTTTCTGCGCAACAGGTCAGGGACATTCTTTTAAAATCGGTTTTTATTCCCGATCAGATGGTGAATATGCCAAAAACCAAAACACCTGTCCCGTTTAAAAGCCTGTCGGTAAGCGGAGGCATTGTAAATGCCTATCAGGCTGTAAAAATGGCCGTCATGATGACAGGCAAAACTGCAGGGAGATAACTATCTCGGAAAAATAGATCGCACGGTTAAATGCTTTGACATTACACGATTATTCGCAATGCATAGATAGTCGCAGGATTAATAAGACTAACGACTTAAACAGTAAGATTTGCTTTATAGAGAACTAATCTTATTAAAAATATAATTCATGCTGAAAAACAATAAAAATATAAGAAATAGATTATTAATTATTCTCTCATTGCCCTTTGTCATTTTTATTATAGTAGGAATTTACAATGGGTTTTCGAAACTTCACAAATCATTTGACAATGAAATGCCTTCTTTGCATTTAATTACCAAAGAAGATTCTGGTTTGATTGCTGATAAGTACAGGAGCAAATTAACGCCTGATATTATTTATCAACGGACACACAGGAAACCTATTTCGTTCATAGTTTACGATTCAAATTATAATTTAATAATTTATAGAATTGATTCAACAAATATGTCGTTAAACAATCAATTTAAATTAATTTCTAAAAAAATGGAAATAACTGTTGATGAAGTTTACAATGTTGTCAATTTGCATAATTTTAAATTTCAATATTCAAATTCCACTGTAAAACCTGTAACTGAAATTTATTTTTCATTGATTGGCGATGCTTTGCGCATTATAAATAAAAATGACAGTATTGTGAGTTATAGTTTTTTGCCATAAGAGTATGATGTTTTACAGTGAACTTCTTTCAAAGATGAAAGCAAAAACTGAGTCAATTCTGTAGTTCTGCGAAAAATATGCACTACAGATTTGCTTCAGAATTGTGCGCTTCCTTTGTTTACCATGAAGTATATATTGATCTGTTCCCTGTGGTTACTGGGCATTCCGCATATCCACGCGCAGACAACGGCCGACAGTACCCGGCTTAACTTCCAGTATTCAAGAAAGAGAGCTTACCTGGAAGATCCGTCTTTACAACAACGTCCGGATCTGAAGCCATGGATCGTTCCGTCTGCCATGATTGTATATGGTTGTCTCGCCGTTCACATCGACGCGCTGACGGATGTAAATGAAAATATAAAATATCTGATCTGGAATCAGCATCCGCATGAGACCGTAACCATCGACAATTACCTGCAATGGGCGCCCGCCGTGGCCGTGTACGGTTTGAACCTGGCAGGCATTCACGGAGAACACAATTTTGTTGACCGCACCATGATTTATCTGCTGGCGAATCTGATTATGGAATCATTTGTATATACGATCAAGGAAGTATCGCATGTGCAGCGGCCAAACAGTGAAGGATATCTGTCGTTTCCGTCAGGGCATACAGCAGAAGCTTTTACTTCAGCCGAATTTCTCATGCAGGAATATAAAAACGTTTCGGTATGGTATGGTATTGGTGGTTACGCAGTCGCCACATCCGTGGCTTATCTGAGGATGTATAACAATAAACACTGGCTGAATGATGTGATTGCCGGAGCAGGTTTCGGTATCATGTCCACGCGGCTGTCTTATCTGTTATATCCCAAAATCAAAAAGATATTTGCCCACACACCCGTTCCCAATTCCGTTCTGATGCCCTGCTATCAGAATAATTCACTGGGGTTTGCGTTTGTACATGAATTTAAATAACGCTTAACGCTTAACGCTTAACGCCTAACGCAGCCTTAAGCCTTAGCCTTTTGACCTACTGATCTGTCAGTGCATGGAGAAATGCAATGATATCATTCATTTCACTGTTCGATAAATGCAGATTATTTCCGGGAAGCGTTTGTTCCGGTACATGCATGCCCAACCCGGCACCCCCGCCGCGGTTGTAAAAATCAAGCACCTGATGAAGCGTTTTCAAACATCCGTTGTGCATGTAGGGAAAAGTTACTGCAACATTCCGTACGGTCGGTGTTTTAAATGCGCCGCGGTACATATCCACCGGATACAGATTATAACGGCCCTGGTCCGTATCCGGAATTTTCTTATAAAAATCACCGCTTTGGGGCACACCCAGTATTTCATATTCGGTGCGGTTAAAAAAAGGCGGCGTTGAACCATTGAACAGAGGCGCAAAATGGCAGGTTCCGCAGGCCGCTTTTCCCATAAATAAATTAAATCCTGTCTGCTGTTGTGAAGTCATGGCCAGATGATCACCGGTTATATAGCGGTCGAAAGGTGAATTCATAGGATCCAGCGATTCGATATAAGCCGACAGGGCGAATTGAATTTCGCGCATCGTAATGTTATCCGTGCCGTTTTTTTGAAACAGTTTTTGGAATAACAGGCGATAGTTTGCATCGGTGGATAAGCGCTGTTCTATGGCCGTCACGGAACTACCCATTTCATTTCTGTCTGTCAGTACATCGTGAATTTGGGTGCTGAGCGTGCTGTCCCGGCCGTCCCAGAACTGGGCGGACTGGTAGGCGGCATAAAACAGGGTTGGTGTGTTCCTTTTCAGATCTGCATGATTCATCATCGACTGATTTCTGGCCATCTGATCGGTAAAATATTTTGCGGGTTCATGACAGGTTGCGCAGGAACGACTGCCATTTCCCGATAAGGCTTTTTCTGAGAAAAGCGTCTTACCAAGTGTAATCATGTCCGCAGACCGAATATTTTTACTGGATATTACTTCTTTCTGAAAAAGATTTCTGCCGCGGTAATCAAGATGCGCCACCGTATTTATTTCCCATCCATTCTTTGTTATATATTTTTCCAGACTTTCTTCCAGTGGCAATGCATATTCCGTTAAAAAGACCAACCGGTTAAATGAATGAAACGCACTGTTTTCTGTTAAGTAACGCTCGGCCTTTCTCATTGATATTTCGAGCGCGGGGTCCTGATTTTTCGAAACGGATAAATACATGTGCAGAACGGAATCCATTGTAACGAGCGAGCTGGCTGCTTCCCGGATGCCTGTTTTTAACAAAGGGGCGTCATAACCGGTAATGTACAGTGTCATGATACGGATTAGTTCCAGATGCAGCCCCTCCATTATTTGCGGCCCGCTGACTGACAGTGTCTGATAAACCGATACCAGATCCGACGCCGATTCTCTCATGACAAGCACGAGATTTTCCATATCCCTTTTTTTGCGCACCGGATGCGGATCAAATAAATCAGCTTCTATTTGCTGCAATCCCTGCGGGTCCTCTGATTCCAGGAATGGTTCTTCCAGTTCTTTTTTTGCCGGTCCGTTGTACAACCTGCCGGCCTGCGGATAAAAGTAATCCAGAAAGAATGAGATTTTTTTATAGTGAAAACGGCAACTGGCCAGCGATGTTTTTGTGCTAATTATCGTTTGCGTATTGCCCGAATCCAGCTGCCTGATCTGTTCGGAAAGCAAGTCAACCGAATGTGCAAAAGCAATGGTTTGTCTCTTCAGATATTGTAAAGTCTGCTCCTGCGTTGTATGATTCGCGTTGTCAGGACTGATCAGGGCACCAGTTACCACCAGCGTACAGATAAATACTATGAGCTTAACATATCGCAATGGACGGTATTCGTTTTTAATGATGAACTTTTTTTATCATGGAAAACTGGTCACGTATTACTCCATCGGCACAAATCCATTTAAAGAAAGTTTGTGAGCCAGTGACTTCAATATAAGAAACACCGCCATGGGTTGCATCTGAAAAATACATCGCTTTATGGGGAAATGTTTTTTGCATACCGCCCAGTTTGCCGGCATGATCCGCTTACAATATAAACTGTTCCTTTTTCCCGTAATTGATTTTTTATATAAGCTCCGGACTCGTTCGGGGCCTTCCGTCTTTCCGGATACCTGCACTTACATTATAAGAGACTGCCATTGAAAGAACTGTCATTTCCATAATATCCATGCATCAGACGGGTTCGTTCATAATCATGACTGTGACCACCCAGAACGATATCCACACCATAACGTTCCAGCACCGGAATAAAATTTTCCCGGATGTCCACCAGTTCCTTTTCTGTATCTGAATTGTGCGAGCCCATGGTATAGGGCGGGTGATGCCAGTAAGCAATGATCCATTCTGCCTCTGAGGCTTTTTCCAAATCCTTTTTTATCCAGGTCACCTGTGGTCCGGTCGTATCTGATAGTCTTTTATTATCCGCTTTTCCATAAGAGTCGATGGAGATAAAATGAATATTTCCGATATCAAAGGAATAATATTCAGCATGTATTGGAAGCAACACCACCGGCTTCGCCGGATTCTGGCACACTGAAATTCTGATAGTAAGCGATTTCATGGGTCTGCTGGGCTACCGCCGCCGAGAATTCGATATCGTGGTAATCATGATTTCCCGGGCTCGGAAACAAATGGATAATTTTTCAACAGATTGTCCTTGTAAATATTGAAAAATTTGCCTGAAATTCGGCATCCGTTCCATCCGGATACGTATTGTCGCCCAGCAGTATCCAGGCATTTAAATAATTTGTTCCAAGATAATGCAATAACTGATCACGTACATTTCGCTGGTTGATTGAATTGTTTCCGCAGTCTCCAAATGCCGCGATCCGGTAGGTGCCTGGTTTCACCCGTGAGCCGGCAGACGTATAAAAATAATTTCCGGAATCACCCTGCAATTTATTTTTTACATCTCCGATTGAATAATAATATCTGGTTCGGATTCAAGTCGCTGTAAGCAAAATTTTATGTTCGGTTACCAGTGCGGAATCCGTCACCTCGTTGTTCAATGCATGCGGGATCTTCCAAAATGTACCCGGCTTCTGCTGAGTGCATCTGTTCGCCACCGGATCAGCATGCTTTGGGAGTTGCCCGTTGCAGATAGGGACCCCGCACAAGCACCGGCAACACGATTGCGGATCGTCTTTATCTTTTTTTTCCTTTCCGGCTTTCTTTTTCCGGTTTTTGTGCTTTGTCTGGATTGTAATAAACAAACGGGGATAAAAAGAAATAATCCAGAAAAATTTCATGACTTCATTTTATAAACCAGCACTTTAAAACTATCGGGAATACGGGTTTTATTATCTGACTTCAATCAAATGCACTAAAATAAATCGTTTTTGTCTGCGGATCGAATGCATGTGTTTTTGCTTTCCATTGTGTATTGAGTGTTTGTACTACGGCATACTGATCAGCATTATCCTGGTGAATGATCGTTGCCGTTCCGTCTCCATTGGAACAAATGATCAGTCCTGTGCCGGCATCGTAAGAGACCGCATCCACGCCGGCTCCGATGGGCACAGTAGCGATCACTTTTCCGGAAGGAATTTCAATCACGGTCATTCCTTTATTTTTACGGCAAACCGTATACAGGCGCTGATGCACCAGATCGATGGCGAGTCCGGTTGGTCCTCCGCAGGGATCCAGCGGAAAACTGTTGATCACGGTCCTTTTTTGCATCAATTACATTTAAGCGGCTTTTATCTTCCAGGTTATTATAAATTTTTCCTGCTCCGTCTGATACCGCGAACTCAGGTGTTCCGCCCAGCGGAATGATTTTGTCTGGACCAGTGTTGATGCATCGATGACAGAAGCATCCTGGCTGTCCCCATTAAAAGTAAATACCTGTTTGGAATAAGGATCATACATGATGGCATCGGGATCCTTTCCGGTGATCGGAATGGTCTTGATCACTTTCAAAGTCTGCAGATCAAATACAACGACGGCATTTGCCTTGCCGTCGCTGATAAATCCTTTTTTAAATTCAGGTGCGATGGCGATGCCGTGCACACCGGTCATATGGTCGATGGTTCCGACGATCTGCTTCGGTTTGCATATCGATCACCGTTACATTGGTTCCGTGGGAAACGAATAGAGACGGTTGTTGAGTGGTGTCGATCGTTATATAATCATATCCGCCATTGCCGGGAACAGAAATTTTTTTATACAGTTCGAAATTTCCATGAACCTGGCGATTGTGCGATAGGCATCACTCAGGCAAAACAAGTCAGAAAATAAAAGCCAAAGTCCATCATGTATGATTTATTTAATAATGCATGATTAATTAATGTTGGTTTCTTTTGTCCGTCTGAAGTGTAAGCACCGATATCGGCATTGTAGTTGGTGATTTCCTTTTCCTATTGCAGGTGAACCGCGTTGTAAATGGTAATCGTTGTTATTTGCAGCTCCGTTGGGTGTTGCCACTTTCCCATCGAATGTTTTGAACATCGGATCCTTATTTCCGACTGCAGTGGAAATCAAATCTGTAGTCTGTGGTTTACCCGACTCCGTCGCTGGGATAAAAATTGGCGCGAATGGAAATGCTCAGATTTCCGCCGCCGGTCGTATCTGTATAGGTATCCTGGGAAGCATAAAATAAATTGTTGCCATATTTTGTATTGGTGGTATCAGCGTCCACAAATATTTCGAGTCCCTGGTAATTGTCCACCATGATATTGTTGTAAATATTGCCCTTGCATTTACACCAACGGAAACTCCCCTGCCGGTTCTGCCTGGCCTCTTCTCCATCCATTACTCACCATAGTATTGTTATATACATTCACGTTTGTTTGCGGAATCGGGACGAGATCATTGGTTTCCAGTTTGACGCCGGTACCGGCCTGGCTGTATATCACGTTATAAGCCACATCACCGGTAACACCTGTTTTCAGATTGATGGCTTCTCCATCTGTTGAACCGGAGCAAAGAATGGTATTACGGAGAATGGTTATTTTTGCGCCGTTTCTGATACGTATCAGATCATCCTGTCCATTGGTAAACCAGGAATCTTCTATGTCCACGTTGATCGGAGCATTTACATATACCGATTTTCTTGGTCTGCCGGAAGGATCGGGTCCGCCGGTATTGTCGACATGTGTCCATTTGATGGTTACTGCCTGTGCGCTGTCGCACTGAAAGCCACCCCATGATCCGGGTTGTTTGCGTGTCGGAATTAAAAGAAATCGGCTGATGCTGAAGTGCCCACCAGCAATAATACACCCTGTACATTGATCTGCGCATCTCCTGTTACAACGACGGTTACACCCTGTTGGAAGCGAGTGTATCACCCGGTTTGACAGTCAGGTCACCGGTGATCGTATAGGTATTTCCGGTGTAAGTGTCCCTTTCACAAATCCGGAAATATTTCCGGGAGTGATGGGATTTGAAGCCGGAACCGTAGGTGTTATCGACGGTGGTTGTTTCATTGTTGCTTTTCGAGCAGGATGAAATCATGGTTGCGATGACTGCGATCGATCAGTATAAAGCTTTGTTGTTTTCATTGTTTGTTTTATTTTGTTTATTTAATGTCTCGTATCGAATGCCAAAACTGAAATTGAACCGGGTTACTTCACTGGACACCAGGATATTGTTGATCTGGTTTTTGTATGGCGTATTCAGCAGGTTGTTCCATTTGGTAAAAACGGTAAAGTGTCTGTTTCTCAATCCTTTTTCTGCGGAAAAAGCCAGATTGGCCTGGGGCTGCTGATAATAATCATATCCATAAATCGGATATACCAGGCCGATGGAACGACCGATATATTGAAAAGCCAGTTCGGCAAAAAAATTGCTTTTTTTATTTCTGTATAAGAATGAAACATTTAAGGTATGATCCGTTTGTCCCTGAAGGGTTCTTTTCTCCAGGGTGTCGGTATTTATATAATTATTTGGCAATATCATAGTATGATTTGACGGAAGAGGTTCTTGAATTCAGGTAAGTATAGTTTCCGGTGATACCGAAATGTCCAAAGTACCGGGTAAAGGCCAGTT
This sequence comes from uncultured Bacteroidota bacterium, assembly GCA_963759335.1. Taxonomy (GTDB): domain Bacteria; phylum Bacteroidota; class Bacteroidia; order Chitinophagales; family Chitinophagaceae; genus Puia. The sequence continues at coordinate 424,345 of CAVWYU010000005.1, read as the reverse complement.
CGATTCCATAATCGGTTGCTTCCGGTGTATTCACCGGCTTATAAGTCGTTCCGGAGATATAAGCGAATTCAATCGGGTTGAATAGTTTTTTATAGAATACACCGGCGAAAAATTGTTCGTCTTCATTGGGATACAATTCGTACCGGATATCATAGTTATTGGAGGTCGTATGTTGCAGATAAGGATTTCCTTCTGTTGTGGTAGCGGAGGTTGTACTCAGACTGGGTGCCGGGTACCAGATCATAATATTTGGCCGGGCGATGGCAGTATAATAAGTGGCCCGCAGATTGGTGATCGGATTGAGTTTGAATTTCAGGTCGACACTCGGAAGTATATCCGTATACTTTTTATCGATTCCGTTGATTCCCGTGGCATAAAATGTATTTAGCGTATATCCCTGGTCGGTTTTTTCTACCCGTACGCCACCAACGGCATCCAGAATGGAAGATGAAAATTTAGCTTCTCCATATCCGGCTGCAATATTTTCAAATACCTGGTATTTATTTTTATCGTAGTCGTAGGTGCCACTGCTGTTGTATACAATCCATTGCGCAGTGTAAATATCAGTGAATTGTTGTTTGATACCCGCGCTGGTAGTGGTGGGTTTCAAATCATATTCATCCTGGATATTGTATCGGATCTTATGGCGGTAGAGTCCACCTACTCTTATTTCCAGTGTATTTGTCTGTGCCGATAGCGCGGTACGATAACTGAAATTGGCCATTCCGCTTAGATCCTATCCTGGTTATGCTGCCAGATCCGGGTGATGGCATCAAAATAATCGGGCGTTGTTACAAACTGATATGGGCCGTGAATTTCGCCGGTTCGAATGAACGGTATCAATTTTTTTATTCAGTGAGAGATCAGCCATATCCGGACCCGTTTCGCGGCATAGGAATAAACGCCAATCCAGTCGAACAAAAATGATTTGATAAAATATGTTTTCCATCCAGTTTTACATTTTCTAAGAACTGCTGACTGGTGAGTGAAGTATAAGTCGGTATGAAACCGGTCCTGTACCCGGAACGGTTCGGCCACCATTACCGCCCAAGGATAGACGTATCGATGATCAGTCTTGCCTGGGCAATATCAGTATATAGTAAAATATTTGTCAGCGTGATTTTATTGCGGTCGTTAAATGCAGTAATCCAGGTGAACGGTGAGACCGTTATTCAATTGCTGTGTTGAAAATGCCGGTTTGCATAATCAGAAATGGTCGGTGCACCGTTCGCATGGATATCCGGAGCGGCCTGGTTAAAAACAGAATTGCTTCCGTAGTACTGATTCTGAAAACTCTCCGCCACCATAAAGCCCAGTTTATGATTGAAAAACCGGTTTCCATAGACGATGGTGGCTACTGTATTGGGCACCGGCTGACTTCCGTAAAGTCCAGGTTGCTCCGGCTGAAATCTTCGGGTTGTGCGATATAACTGCTGCCATATTTTTCAATCACACTTTTTTGCTGGATATCGGTTTTGGAAAATCTGGTGAATTTCCGGTAAAGAAAATATCACTATAACCCAGGGAGCCCAGCACCTTAAATTTTCTTGATTCGGTGCATCCTTCATGACCAGATTTACAGATACCGCCGATGGCATCGGCTTCCATTTCCGGTGTCAGCGTTTTACTGACTTCGATACTTCCCAGCAGATCAGAAGGAACAATATTGAGCGGAACATACCGGGATTTGTCGTCGGGACTGGTGATTTTGATTCCGTTGATCAGTGTATTATTGTAACGCGGGTCCAGTCCGCGGATGATCGGATAGGCTTCATCAGCACCGCCGTTTCGTTGAATGGTGAGTCCGCTCATTCGTTGCAACACATTCGCCGCATTGATATCCGGTGATCTTTCCATGGCCTGGGCAGAGATCACATTGACGATATTAGGACTGTGTTTTTCTTTTTGAATGGCGCCCGCTTCATCTTCCTGGCTGATTTTTCCATATACCTGTACCGTGGAAAGACTATTTGCCTTTTTCCTCCAGTTGGATCCTGAGTTCGGTTTTATTGTTTCCCGATAATTCCACCGGCGACTGATAAGAGATAAAGCCAACATATTCCACCCGGAGAGTATAAGAGCCCGGTGACATATTTTTAAATTTAAATTCACCATCGCCATCTGTTGTGGTATTTTTTACAGTACCATCTTTGCCGGTGCATGACACAAAAGCACCTGCGAGTTTGTCTTTCCCGGAATGACTTTCCACTTTTCCCTTGATTTCAGAAAGCTGGGAGAATCCCTGATGTGCAATAAGAAATAAAAGAAAAAAGAAAGAAGCGTTTTTATTCATTTTCTGCATTACCTTATCCGATGCAAAAATGAATGAATACGGGTAGAGAAAACGGCCACGTGCGAAGCTTAATAAATCGGTAAGAGGCAGGTAATAATCTTTTCACGGCAACTACAGTATTCTGACAGAATCTTCAGAATTAAACACACGGTTCCCCAGCACGCTGAGATAAAAAATATGAAATGATGACATTCATAACCCGTGAATTCATGATTTCTTAAGAAGTTAATTTTTCCCGTAAGAATTTCTTAACAATAGTGTTAGTCTGCCGCTCCCGCGGGTGCGTCCGGGTTCTCCGGTGGGGCTTTTTTGAAATCCAGTTTTCCGAATTTCCATGTAAAGTTGATCCCAACGGATCGAAAAGGAATTTTGCGATTGCTGTTTAACGTAAAATTCGGACCGTACAATACGGTGGGCTGATTGAGGTATTCGTTGAATATATTCGTGGCCGTAAGGGCAATACTGCCTTTCTTTTTCCATATCTGTTTGCGAAAGGCGAATGTATACGTTGAAAACGAAGGATATTTACCCTGAATTTCATTACGGGGCGAATTGAAACTGGCAAAAAATTCACCGGCCAGTGTCGTAGAGAAATTATAATTCAGATTCATGTTGACTCTGTAATTGAAACTTTCTACTTTCAGGTTGGAGTCCAGCGCATTGATGCCCTGCCTGTAAAATAAAAAGAGATTGGTCCGCAGACTGAATTTTGAAGTGAAGTGCAGGTCAGCAAATAAATTCATACCCAGGTTTTTTTCCGTGCCGATATTTTGACGGGTGCTGACCGCTACGTTTTTGTATACGGTATCACCCACCGGAAGACTTGCATAGTAAACCACATAGGGCTGAATATCATTCTGGTTCAATCGGTAAAATGCGGACACCATAAAAGAACCGCCAGCATCCAGATCATAATTCCATCCGAGCTCGAAACGATGACCGATTTCCGGTTGCAGATAGGGGTTACCGGTGGTGATATTATAAGGATCTGTCGTGTTGATGAATGGATTCAGCTCGCGGTAGTCGGGACGTTCGATGCGTTTGGAATAACTTAGTTTCAGCGTTTGTTTATCATTTAATTTCCGGCTCAGAAATATCGACGGTACAAATGTATTGTAACCCGGTTCGGCAACCTGATGGCTGATATCTGAGAAAAATGGATTCAGTTCCGTTCGTTCATACCGGAGACCCAGTTTTGCGTTGAACCATCCGGACACCGGAAAATTCAATTCTGTATACAACGCATATACCTGTTGCTGGTAGCGAAGAAAGTTGGACAAAGTGGAATCGTATGTATACAAACCGGAAGCGGGCTGCAGGTTCAGCACGTTCGAAACGCTGTGTATATCTGTAAAAACCATTTTTCCACCAACACCGAGACTGACTTTTTCCGAGACCGGTTCCGTATAATCCAGTACGATTTCTGTTTCGGTTTCTTTTCCCGGATTGTCGTTGTTTGTTCCGTAAAAAGCGGTGTTGGCCGGTTGATTAAATTGTGTGTTAACTGAATTGAAATGGTTCTGATTGTTGGAAATATGAATTCCGAAATCCAGCTCCCGGTCCTCTTTTGAAAAAGTTCGTTTATAATCCAGGCTGCCGTTGATGGTTGCAATCGATGTATTCGATTGGGTAATGCTGGAACTGAGTATCTGACTGACCGGCAGACCATGACTGTCGAACGTTGTCTGGTTCTGATTTTGCGATCCGTCGTTGGTAGTCCCGAAAAGATTATAATTGAGAGAGAAAGTAAGATTATTCTTTTTTCGGAAACTGTAATCCAGGCTGAACCCGCTCTCCACTCCGTAACGGTAAAACCGGCTGCTTCCGTTTTGTTCCAGACTTATCTGCGTATTCGTGGCCGTGTCCTGGGAGATACGCGTGGAGGTCATGGGTGTTGTAGCCGGAATTCTCGCATTGCCATTGACAAACACATTCACACCAAAATCGCTGTTTCGTATACTGACATTCAGTGACCCGTTTTCGTTGCGGCTGGCTGCAGTCAGTGATACACTGCCGTTGATGCCCCGGGCCACATTATGTTTTAGGATAATATTGATGATGCCACCGAGTCCTTCCGCATCGTATTTAGCACCCGGATTGGTGATCACTTCAATACTTTTGATCTGGCTGGCCGGAATGGATTGTAATACATCGGCGATATTGCTCCCGAAAGCAGTGGACGGTTTCCCGTCAATCAGGAATTTAATGCTGGAGCTGCCCGCGAGTTCGATATTCCCATCTACATCGACGGAAATCTGTGGTATTTTTTTTAGAATATCGGTCACTACGCCTCCCTGCGACGTTAAATCTTTTTCCGCATTAAACACCATCTTGTCGATTTTGTTCTCAATGAGTTTTTGACCCCCGGTGATCGTGACAGCCTGCAGACCGGAGACTTTTTGACTCATTAAAATCGTTCCGAGGTCCTGCGTTTTGTTTTTGTCAAATGGGCGGCCGGATAATGTTTTTACCTGGAAGCCAATGGCCTCTGCCGTCAGACTATACAAGCCATTTTTTGGAATCTCCACAGAGAAAAAGCCTTTTTTGTCGGAGACGGCGCCTGTAAGTGTCTGATGGGAAGAAATATCGACCAGGCTGATGGTCGCGTACTCGATGGGTTGCCGGGTTGTTGAATCCAGCACGCGGCCGGTTATATTTCCCGACTGTGCAAAAGCCGTTAAATGGGTAGTCAGAAAAAAAAGCACTAATAAAACACAACATGTATTCCGGGTCAATGAATTATCCTTTACTCATTTTAGAAACCAGCCGGTCGTCTATAATACAGGGTCAATAGCTGCTGGAATCAGAATGAAGCAAAGATGCGTTCCAATTCTGTTAAAAGTCTGTGTTTTTGATCATAAGAACGGCTGATTCGATCAAGCCTGAGATTTCGTAACTTAACGAATCAAAATATCATCCCATGAGTTACAAATTTTCGAAGCGGATGAAGGAAATCATTTCCGGAAGAGCGAATTTATTTTCCCTTCCAATAACAGCTTGTTATCGTTATATAAAGGTTTGGTTAAGTACGGTAAATCTATTGCGAATGATTTAAATAGTTTTTATTTTTGATGCCCGGTGCGGATTTAAATAAAATACCATGAAATCAGATATCATAAAAACAAATGCACAGTATATTGAAATATTAAAACGCGTCATACTCATCATGGACGCGAAACCCGGTACATCTGAATCAACGGAGCGCGAGGAATTGCTGAAGCTTCTCACAAAATATGAAAAGACGCACAGCATTTTGCCGGAACCTGACCTCATGCATTAACAGCCATCTCAATAAAAAAACTGTTCGGATACAATCTTCCCGTTTTCCACTTTGTACACGCAGATTTCATCCATCTGCATACGGCCCTGACCCTTCATCGTCGTATCAATCCACCAGGAAACAGAGAAATATTTTTCACTCACTACAGGATCTGAAACCTTTGCACCATGAAATTCCTCCACCATGGAGTTGAACATTTCACTTTTTTTCAGGATGGCCGGCAATCCTTCCACCACTTTGGGACCCATTTCTTCATTCGGCTCAATACTGGTGGCCCCTTGTGAAAACAACTCCCTGAGTATATCTTCTGTTTTCCCCTGTCTGGCAAGTACAATAAAACGGTCGGCTACTTTTTGTGTTGTCATGGATTATTTATTTATTTATTGTGAATGAATCTTCATTGGCTCTTTACCGGCGGATATTTCCTCAGAACCAGTATATGTTATCTGCTAATCATCGTTTTATTTATACGACATGGCGTCCAGTCCAAGATATTTTCTGATAATACTCATCTGGCCGATATGATAGGATTCATGGCTCGCTAAAAAGGAAAGCAGGTCCCGGAAAGTTTTGCCCGTCGGTACAGGAAAGGGAATACCGGATGCCAGCTGCTCATCGCTTAGTCCGGCCATCGTCTCTGTAAAAACAGCGGCCTGTTCATTCCAGCTTTTTTTTATTTCGGTCAGCGACGGGTATTTTACGGAAGAACTGAGGGGTCTGTTATGCGGAGGCGGTTCGGTGGGGTCGGTATACTGTTCTTTATATGGAAAGACAGTTTTGATTCCCAGCCCCTGGGCAACCCCGTATCGTGCATTGGTTAAATGACCCGCGATCCACTGGAGATGATTCACATGGTCATTTAATCTGTCCGATCCCTTGATGTCTTCGATACCCTCGAGCACATTGTTAAACAGTCTGGTCTGCAGATCGAATTGTCTGATGACGGGTTGAATGGATGACATATTTTTTGATTTTGATGGTGTGGATACCAAATGTCGGTGTAAATAAATTGCCGCAGGGTGTGTGTATACGGCAATCTAAGGGGTTGTTTGCGGCATGGCAAATCCATACATTTGGTAAATGAAAAGTAAAAAGCCTGCAAAAGCTTCTGTAAAAATCACGAGCCGGCATGTGTCCATTTTCGTGCCGGCAGGAGATTTTATTTTAAGCAGCGTGATCGGATCTTATAAAGTATTAACGACCGTGAATAGCCTGGTGCAGACACAACATCCGGGGGTTCCGCCGCCGTTCATGGTTCAGCTGGTCGGACTGACCAAAGAAACAAATCTCTATGGTGGTGCCTTTAATATCTGCCCGCATGAAACAACCGATCAAATCGAACGGACAGATCTGGTGATTATTCCTGCCATCAGTGGAGACTATGCGACAGAGATAAAACGCAATCAGGCCGTTCTTCCCTGGATAACAAAACAATATAAACAGGGGGCAGAGATCGCCAGTCTTTGTACCGGTGCATTCATACTGGCCGCAACGGGTTTGCTGAAGGGGAAAAAAACCGCGACACACTGGATCGCTTTTGATGCCTTTCGGAAAATGTATCCCGATATTGAACTTGTAAAATCAATCGTACATCAGGAACAGGGCATGTGCAGCAGTGGTGGGGCTTTTTCTTTTCTGAATTTGATTTTACACCTGGTGGAAAAATATGTGAACCATGAAATGGCCGTGCAGTGTTCCAAGATATTTGAAATCGAAATAAACCGTTATAGCCAGGCATCCTTTTCCATTTTCAGCGGATTTAAAATGCATGAAGATGATACCGTATTACAGGCGCAGCAGTTTATCGAGGAGAATTATGCCGACCGGATCAGCGTGGATGAACTGGCAACGCGCTCACTGCTGAGCCGCAGGAATTTTGAAAGGCGCTTTAAAAAAGCCACACAATATTCACCCGCGGAATATATGCAGTATTTAAAAATAGAAGCTGCCCGGAGACAGCTGGAAAACTCACGGTATCATATCAACGAAGTGATGTATGCGGTTGGATATAACGATACCCGGGCCTTCCGGTCCACTTTCAAAAAAATAACCGGTCTCTCGCCCCTGGAATACAGGAACCGGTTTCAGACAAACAGGAAGACATAATAAAATTTATTTGTAGGCCGGCATATAATCAGATAGATTGAGTTCGTTATTGATCGTTACCATGAAGCAAGCCAGCCTGGTTTTATATGACGCCATGATCGGCGAAATGAATGACTGTCTCACCCGGGAGCAGGATATACGTGTTGCCATCGAGTGTTGCTTCAATGTGGGCCAGTCTTATTCCGCTCAGATACAGAAAATGCTGGAGGACTATAAATTCCCCTCTGATAAGGATGAAATCGATTTTTATAAAGCCGTAAAACCACTTTTTAAATCACAGCTGGACTATTATAATCTGGTCTATCATGCCGAATTATTCAAGCCCCTGACAAATCCGGTTGAGATGAAGGAGTTCTGGGTGAAAGAACACCAGAAGCTCGACCGTTTCATCCTGGATAATACCGAATTTTATGACTATTATAAAAAGGGAGCCACCAACCTGGATGAACAATATTTTCTGACACCCGATCAGGCGGTATATTATGATGATCTGATTGCCGAACTACTCGCGCTGGAAAGATATAACCGGTATACCCAGAATGAATTGTCAAAAATTCAATAAATAACCCCGCAAAAATGCAGGGTTATGATCCACGGTTGCACGCACGCACATTTTACTCTTTGATCAACGACTGTTTTACTTCAATATCATCACCGGATACTTTTACCACTTTAATATTACCCGCGTTTTCTAAATTAACCATATAGACCGGTTCGTCATAGGCTGACTGGATCTCATTGACATACGTGATACGGTAGCCTTCAAACTGATCAGCGATCTGCTGCCTGATAGACATTTTTAATTCAGAGGGCTCATAACTGACCAGGGTAAACTGCCAGTAACCACGGCTGTCATAAAATACACGGTCCACAGTATTTGCCCGGTGAAATATACAGTAGAGGCTGTTGTCGGGAGCTGTGTACCAGTCAGCATTTTCGACGGCTGCAAAATTTTCTTTAAAATGTGCTTTCGCCCTTTCACTCGCACTCACGGGTGCCATCAATTGATGGTTTGATTTGATCGTAGTGGCTGCGAACAATCCGGGCAGCATGCAATAAAGACCTGCAAAAAGAATTAACTTTTTCATAATGACTGATTTTTTATTTGATTTAAAATGACCCCTCTCTTAACGCGTAAAGCGTAAAGCGTAAGGTATAAAGCGGCTGCCTGGTCTCCTTTTTAACGACTGGCGTGGTGTAGAATCGAATAAGAAAATGCAGAACATTTTCCTGTTTATCACATGCCATGCGCATGCCAGAATATTAATGCACTATATGTCAATATGCTAATGAAAAAAGGTTAACCCTTTTCAGTGTACGATTCTGATACAACCCATAAAAAACGCGCACACATAAATCATCACTGCGCGCGCAACTAAATTTTTTATTTATTTTTCTTAACATGCGATACCACATCGGTTGATTCCACGGGAACAACATGTTTGTTTTTTGAGGGAGCTTTGTACGTATCCCAACTGCGTATTTTGTCAAATGTTAATCCGGTCAGCCCCTCGATGTAGGCCACGCTGCACTGATGTGTGATAAATTCTTTGTTAAAATCAAGTTCTTCAAACTGAATTCCACCGACAAGATCCTCCTGCGAAAGAATAAAGGCAGTTGTTTTTTTCTCATTCTTTCCATTCAGCCAGACAACAATTTTGAAGAAGCGCAGGGGAACCTGTATGGATTGATACACCGGATCGCTGTCAAGAAATACGGGACCATTGTATACACAAATTTTACTTTCCGTGCCGTCTTCTTTTTTTACGCCCTGCTCCAGAATAATTTTTTCCAGATCGCCCCAGAGCCCCGGCGCGCGGTTTAGTTTCGGAACCTGGGGGCAGGCATTCGTATACATGCAGGTCATATTCGCTGCCAGCAATGCATCGGCAGCTTTCGCTCCATAATCTGCATCTTCCCGGCGGCTCATATGTCCCTTGTCAAATCCGCTTTTTGCATAATAAGCATCGTTTAACTGAGTGTCCGGATCAATCCGGTTATCCTGCAGCCATCTGTCCACACGCTTGGATGAATCCTTTCGGTCATCCACATTTCCTTCCACGTTGATCGCGCTCACGATGGGCATTTTCCGGATCGCATGCTGGATAATACTGTAATAGAAATAGTCCAGAACATTCGATGCCGGATTGTCCGTCAGAGGCACGGTCTGCCGGGCCAGCTTTTTCGTCAGGGAAGGCAGCGGTGTTTCAAAACTCAGAAATCCCTTCGCCAGGAATCCTTTACAAAGAGCAAAATCCTTATCTGTTGTAATTTTTTTACTTTCTTCTGCGTCGGCATCCGGCAGAACCGATCCCTGCTGCATGTTAATAGCCGGGTAGGGGCTGCCGTTTGTATATATATTGATGGTGCCGGTATTATTCGGAATGTTGATGGAAGGCATATCGCTGTCGTTTATATGATGTAAGGGAATGTTGAGATCGGGAATGATAGTGGCTTCATCCGGTTTGGGTGCAGAAATACCAACCATCTTTTTTGCATCCGAATAAGCGGGCGATGAGAGGAATTGAATTTTCGGATCGTTTTTGATGGATGTATCGCCCGTGATCTGTTTCATCAGCGCACTGACCCGGATACCGCTGTTGCTCACCCAGACGATCTGTGTACTGTCAACCTTGCCATCTGTTACCGGAATGGGCTTACCCGATTTATCAATATAATTTCCAGCTGCATCTTTTTTTGCAACACCGGCGCTGTGCAGGGCGATCACCTGCCACTGGTCATTAAATACCGGTGATCCGCTGGTGCCGGGTGATGTATCGGTTTGATATATCATCGTGTTTGGATCCGTCAAATCGAGAATCTGATTTTCCCGCAGGCCCACCTGTTGGTAATTTCCATCAGGGTATTGTATGATGGTGGCTGAATCTCCAATACCCGCTTTGCCAACCGTCGGATTCAAAATCAGATAACCGCGCTCCTGTATGAGATGGGATCCCGTCTCATCCATTGGCTCAATACCCACCAGACTAAAATCGAGATCCTGAAAAGTATAAAAGAATTTTTCCGGATTGATCTGAAAAACAATCTTCGTCATTTCCTGTCCACTCGCATCATAGGCATAATCAAAATCGATGAGTGCATCCTTAAATAAATCTTTCCCCTGGAACACATGATGATTGGTCAGGATCAGATCCGGAGTGATCAGAAATCCTGTCGCCATAGCCATGCCGTTGCTGCTAAGATCCGTATAACGAAGCCTGCCGACAGCCTTGCTCTTGATATTTCCAATTCCCAGGTAATTGATGGGTAGCAAATCATTATTCCCGATATAACGTTCATAGGCATCCACCGGATCCGGCGCTGTTTCTGCAATCATTTGTTTTCTCTGAGCGGCTTTCACCGGCCCGTCGAGCGTGGGCCCGTCTTCCGTTTGGATCTTATTTTTTATATCTGCCATCTGCTGGTCCGTTGCCGGAAACCTCGCTTCGGTTTTGCGAAGAAGATCGATTGGGATTTGCATAAGAAATAGTGTTGTTAGAATGGTTATCCATGCGCACCAGGGAAACGGATATACAACCATGACATGCACCCGGGTCTCGCAGACCTCTTACAAACAGATGAATCGTATTTTTTTTAAGCCGGGGAACAGTATGCTGACAAATAAAATAAAACAGATGCAGTCCTGATGTAAAGTTGATACATGTCCCTGAACTTTTACTCAGTCACGTTCAAATTATTTAGGCACATGTTTTTCTCTGTTTGATAAGTGTTTTCTCTTAGACGGACAAAGATCCGTTTGGAATCCGACGCAGGTAAAGAGGCTTTGCGGGCAGGAAAAAGTAAAGGGACCGTAGAAACAGTCCCTTTTTACCATTGGTTATATGACGCTTGTCAGATAATAGTAAACTTATCAATTTGTTTCAGGAAAATCAATAAAATTCGATAAAAGTGTCTGATCATCCGTTAAAGGTCCTGGGATGACCGACAAATGGCATCTTGTATTTCAGGGTTGTAAAAAGGGACAATCCTGTCAGCTGCCGCTGTGTTTTCGTTTGTACATGCCTGTTGAAAAATTTCCACAGCCTTCCGGGAATTAGCTATTATAAATAGCAGAAAATCAATGTTTTCGAATCCGGCATTGTTTTAGAAAGAAATATAGCAGGTTGCTCCTGTCAATGAACTTATTCAGATCAAGATGTTATAATCAGAACCATTAATCCCCCTATGCAAGCCCCCAGTTACTGGTGGGCTTTTTTTTAGTCCCGGTGGCAAAGGCGACTGAGCATCGGAAACAACGACCACATATATTGGCACAATACGAAGATCATGGAACCATCAGATGAGCAAAGCAGAGGAACAAGTAATGTCAGGATGTGGATATTGCTGTGTATATTTTTGATACTGGCCAGCTTGTTTATTTATAATCATTTTCATCAGGCGGCCCGGCGAATCGGAAGCAAACTTGCTTGTGAAGAACAGGTGGATTATTAAAGCATAAAGTGCAAAGCTTAGAGCTTTACGCGTATTTTTGCTGTTTAAATGAATGCATATGCTTAACTGGAACGACGTTTTGAATTTTGCCAATAAAGGCAATCCATCGCCGGATAAAAGAGTTGAGAAAACAGATGCCGAGTGGAAGGCGATCCTCAGTCCGGAGCAGTTTCGTATTACAAGAAAAAAAGGTACCGAAGCCAGTTTCACCGGTGAACTGTGCAGTCGTTATGAACCCGGCAAATACAATTGTATTTGTTGCGGCTCCGAATTATTTGACTCTTCGATAAAATACGATTCCAAATCCGGATGGCCGAGTTTTACCCAACCCATCAAAGTGAATGCGATCAAATATGAAAAAGACAGGTCTGCCGGAATGACCCGTATTGAAGTGGAGTGTAATGTCTGCGATGCACACCTGGGCCATGTATTTCCCGATGGTCCTCCGCCCAGCGGGTTGCGTTATTGCATCAATTCCGATTCGCTGAAACACGTCAGTGAATCTGTGACTCCATAATCGTTGATGTATTGAAAATAAACCGGAGGTCTTTTTTTAGTGCTTCGAAATCGGCTGTTTTTGTAATAAACTGTAATGCACCGAGCTCTCTTGCCCGGTCTTGGTCCTCCGGGTTATCAGAAGTGGAAAATATAATCACGGGCATGGGTGAAAGCATGGGATCACTCTTCAGCATCAGGAGAAACTCAAACCCGTTCATCATGGGCATATTGAGATCCAGAAACAGCATATCCGGTATTTCAGGGCCGGAACGTAAATATTCAAAAGCTTCCAGCGCGTTATTTGAAATGTGACATGCCGAGTCCGGCGCAACATCTTCCAGTGCCGCCAGAAAAATAAACTGGTCGTCATCATCATCATCAATCAAAAGAATGCTCGGATTCATAATCTACCGTGTTGCGGGTAAAAAAATGACAAAGCTGGCTCCGAGTCCTGGTTTTCCGTCCGCATATATAAAACCCTTGTGGTTCTGAACGATTTTTTTACAGATGGCCAGTCCGATGCCGGTGCCCTCATATTCAAAACGGGAATGCAACCGCTGAAATAATTCAAATATCCTGTCGGCATATTGTTGTTCAAATCCAATGCCATTATCGGAAAATATTATTTTCCAGTAGGTTGTTTCATCCCGCGCCGCATCCGGTGAATTTATTTCATCCCGCAGGGCGGGATGGGCGCTGATCTGAATGACCGGCGGTGTGTTTGCTGCTTTATATTTAATGGAATTCAGAATCAGGTTTGTAAAAAGCTGGCTGATCTGTATCGGAACGCAGGGAATAACCGGCAATGGTTCATGCCTGATCATGGTATGGCTCTCGTCGAGCAGCTCGCGGATATTGTTGCTGGATTCCTCCAGTACCTGATTCAGATCTGTCATTTCAAAATCCATTCCGCGGGAATTCATGCGTGAATAATTCAGCAAGGAGCTGATCAGGTTCTGCATGCGTGTGGACGCTTTGAGAATACGCTGGAAATAATCACGGGTTACAGAAGACAGTTCGTCATTTGCACCGGCATTGATCAGGTTGCAAAATGTCTGGATTTTTCTAAGGGGTTCCTGCAGATCATGTGATGCGATATAGGTAAAAGAAGTCAGTTCGGTATTGTTCTGAGCCAGTTCTATATTTTTCTGTTCCAGTTCCTGCTGATATTGAAGAATCGTTTTTTCGTGGAGTTTTATTTTTGTCTGGTCAGTAACAATGATTCCAACGGTTGCCAGCTTTGGTTGAAGAGAAGTGAGTGAAATGTATACCGGGATCGTTTTTTCCCCGGCAGACAAAATAATCTCGCCTTTGCTTCGTCCATGCAGTGATTCGTTAAAAAGGGATATAAATTTTTCCTTTGATTCTGCATGCACAAAATCGGCGATAAACCGGCCAATGACCTTTTCATACGGTATCCCGATCAGTTCGGTAAACGATGAATTCGTATATACGATCAATCCATCTTCGCTGATATTGACGGCGCCTTCGCCGATTTCTTCGATCAGTACTCGGTATGCGTAATCTCCGCTTTGTAGAGTGTATATTTCCGGCTGGTTATTTTTATTTACGGCAAAAGCGTCTACTTCGCCAGCCCGGATGGCATCAATGAGCTGCTCGGAATCAGCCAGTCTTTCTTCGAGACTTTCAATTTTTTTTAGTAAATCATCAATGCTTTCAGTCTTCATATTTACTCCTTGATGGCGATCCCAAGGCCCCTGATCACTTTCTGGGAATCAGAAAAGGTGCCCACCAGTGTTTTCTTCGGAAGTGGATGGCGTTTTATAAGTGAGGGGCTAAAAACGACCTGCTGTTCGGATGCAACCTCCGGATGTTTGTATAGATCAATGATTTCAAGCTGAAATGAATCTTCCAGCAGTTCGGAGCATATTTTATTGATATTTTCAATCGCTTCCATGGACCGCTGCGACATACCCGAAACATACAGCTGTAAAATCAACTTGTTTTCGGAAGCCACGACAGGTATATTCTTTTTTTTCATCAGCTGGTTTTTTTGACTGCAGCCGGACGGATGTTTAATCCGACCAGCACTTTTTCCTCATTGGACAAATCGCCGATGATCTTGCGTAACGGTACAGGAAATTTTCGTACCAGGGTCGGGATCGCAAATATCTGGTCTCCTTCCGCCAGTCGCGGATTGACCAGCAGGTCCACGATTTCAATCGTATATTTCCCTTCCAGGTGTTCCTGGCAATATTTTGTAATGTTCTTGAGCGCCAGAATGGATTTAGGCGTCTGACCTGCGATATACAACCTGAGCTCCCAGATTTCTTTTGGCATACGTATTCAAAGTAGTTATTCTGATTTTTTTATTTTTATTCCTTTTGCTTCAATGGTAAATTCATGTGCCTGGTTGGAATGACCCATGCCCCTGGATTTTATGATATTCAGCGTGCGGGTGCGGGTATCTTTTTTATCATTGTTTGTAACCCGGATCCAGGTATCTGCCAGCGAGGAAACGGCATCCACCGTCAGGTCACTGTAGTCATTCGGCCCGTCATGGGTTAAGGAAGTGAACAGGGCATTGATCTGGTTTAGTTTAAGCATGTCCATCAGCCGCACCAGCATGGCCCGTACTTCGCTGGTATTGCCAACCGTAACCAGGCTGCTGATCGGATCGATGATCACCGTCCGGGGTTTTAATTCCTTAATCAGTTTATGTAAAACCAGCAGATGCATTTCCAGACCCTGCAGGGATGGGCGCGAGGAATGTATAAAAAGGTGACCTGATTTTACAAAGGGTTTCAGGTCAATGCTGACCGACTTCATATTGCGAACCAGCTGGTCGGGCGATTCTTCAAATGAAAAGTAAAGGGTGGGTTCTTTCCGTTGACAACTGCTGAGAGCAAAATAGGAAGCCAGCGTTGTTTTGGATGTCCCGGCTGAACCCGTGATGAGTACACTGGTTCCCCTGTAAAATCCTCCCTTTTCAAATAGTTTATCGAGACCGCTGTGCCCATATGACAATAGTTCGGACGAGGTTTTATGTTCCAGCTTCAGCGAAGTAATCGGCAATACTGAAATTCCTGTTTCATCAATCAGGAAGGGATATTCGTTGGTACCATGCGTTGAACCACGATATTTAACGATCCGCAAACGCCGGGTGGCAATCTGATCAATTACACGGAAATCAAGGAGGATAACACAATCGGATACATATTCCTCCAGGCCCTGTCGTGTGAGCGAACTTTCTCCTCTTTCTCCGGTAATGATGGTTGTTACCCCTTTTTCCTTCAGCCATTGGAATAACCGCCTGATTTCAGATCGCAGAATGGTCGCGTTGTCAAGTCCTCCAAAAAGAGACTCAATGGTATCCAGTACAACCCGCTTTGCACCGATGGAATCAATCGCATGGTTTAAACGGATAAAAAGAGCTTCCAGATCATAATCACCCGTTTCTTCAATCTCGCTTTTCTCAATCTGGATATGATCGATGCGTAGTTTTTGCTCACTGATCAGCTGGTCTAGGTCAAATCCGAGAGAGTGGACGTTCTGGGCAAGATCCCTGCTGGTTTCTTCAAAACTCATGAATACACCGGGCTCGTTATATTCGGTAATTCCCTTCACCAGGAACTGGACACCCAACAGTGTCTTGCCGCAACCGGCGCTGCCACAGATCAGTGTCGGGCGGCCTTTTGGAAAACCGCCACCTGTAATTTCATCCAGCCCGTCCACTCCGGTTTTTGATTTTGGAAACACTTCGGGTTTCTCACGTCTCATTATATTTTTTTGTAGGTTAAATATATTCTTTTATTCGGTTCAACAAATGACGCGGGGAACCGATTCCATTACGGGGAAATTTTTTCACAATAATATCTGGCCGAAATATTGGGGATATATCGGTTCAGTGTAAACGTTCTTTCATTTATCAGCCGTGGTCGCTAATTTTTCTGTACGACGTTTCGTTTTGTAAAACCGGCAAGGGCAATCACTCCGATGATCCCGAACAGGCCCCAGTTATTCTGATTGTTTACATGATTGTTGTAACCGGATACATGCCCCGGCACAGCAGCATTATCTTTATCCGAGCGGTGGGCCATCGCCATCAAAAAAGTAAGTGTGATAAGAACAAACAGGCCGATCGGGCGGAAGATTTTTTTCATACAGATTATTTTTGACATCCACGCTTTTGCAAGATACATGCCAGCGTTACGCTTAACGCCTAACGCTTAACGCTTAAGGCTAAGGCGATGGCTATTGAATGTCTCATTATTATTATTCCGGCTGCTGAGGCGCGGTCATCATCATTGGGAAAATTTTTTCCTGGAATAGAGTACTTTGCCGGATAGCCGTAGGATCATTCACACTTTCACAACGGATGAATCCTCCATATGAATCTGTCCATGGGAAAAAGATGGAACAACGATCAGAAAGTAAATCAAAGGCAACAGATATAGCTTCATAGAATTCAATATTTAAAAAAAAAGTCCACTGTGCAGTGGACTTTTTTTACTTAAGGCGTAAGGCGCCATCCCGCATTACGCGGGACAAGTGCTTACAGCGTTTGAATATTTTCAGGTTTGGTTTCCGTCTTTTTCTTCTTTGATTTTTTTTCCGTTTTATCGTTTGTTGCTTTAACGGGATTGATGACCAATGATTTTGTCAAAAGCTTTCCGGCTTTATGAATCACTCTTTTATATTTTTTTTCATTTATCTTTTTCGGAAACTCTGTCAGAGAATCGGATAGTTTTTCTTCAATAGTAGATAAGAGAGATTTTTTTAATGATTTGAGAGAGTGTTGCTTTATCTTCTTTGCCATAATAAATGATTTGGTAATAATTAGGTAACATGAATTTAATTTAAATGGAATTGGTTTCATGTTAATTTTTTGTGCATAAGCCTTCCTTCGCGATCGTATACGCAAGATTAAATATGCAGGCATCCCAGGTCGATGTGTGTATTTACGCAAACGGTTGATTTCGATAGATTTAAGCGTCATGAATGGGTCGGTTTTAAAATGAAACGAATCAATCGGAGTCGTTTTTACTGTCTATGTCTTTTACAAAAGCGGCCCGCCTGGGAGGCGGAGGAATGGCATTTTCGCCCTTCACTGCTTTCCAGATCACTTCGGTAAACTCGTGATCCGGAATCATATCTTCCCGCGAAAGATCGAAGGTTTCGCTTTTTCGCTGCCATGCATTTTGAACAGTATTTACAGCGTTGATATCGGTTCGAAGGGGCTTTGCATCAAAGGAGCTCAGATCCGGCTGATCAGAAAAGCAGCGCCACATGGGTTCAGCAGCGGCATCATATTGGCTCATGGGCGGGAACCCTAGTAATAGTTCAATCGTATGGAGTACGGATGTGGTGGAATACATCGTGTGATCCACATAGTGTCGTTTGATATATCCTCCGGCGATATAAGCAGGACTTCTGTGCGCATCCACATGATCGGGGCCATCCTGTGCATCGTCCTCCAGGATAAAAACAACCGACTCTTTCCATACCGGACTCTTACTGAGGTAGTCAACAAACATTCCCACCGCCAGGTCATTATCCGCACAGTGTGCGAAAGGAGTGGGCCGTCCCTTTTTTAATCCTTCGGTATGGTCGTTTATGATTCGAAGTGTATTCAGATGCGGTAAAACGTTGTGCGTAACCAGTGAATCAAAGTCTCTTTTCCATTGTCCCACCCGGGTTGTGTCCCGGATCCGCTGATCCCAGCTGGTATAATAAGTACAGTAATGATTTTTTAATACCGGGATGTTCGGTTTGTAATCATCGGCGAATTCGCCGTAGGTTCTGTAACTAATACCTGCCCGCGCACAATAGTCCCAGATAAATCCTTTTTTATTATTTGCAATAGCACGGTTTCCTTCACCATCATATGATCCTCCGCGGTCGCCATAACTCGTGGGCCAGGTTTTTTCCAGATAATCGGTTGCATAACCTCCCATGCTCCAGTTATGTCCGTCGGCACTTACTTCTGCATTCACATAAAAATTATCAAGCAGCACAAATTCTCCGGCCAGCGCATGCAGATTAGGTGTAATTTTTTCACCGAACAAACATAAACTGCTGTCACCGTTTCCCTCTTTCATATCACCCAGTACCTGATCGTATGTTCTGTTTTCCTTGATAATATAAAATACATATTTTACGGGAGAGGAATCACCGATGCGCATGGGTACCGGATTTCCCTTCATGCCATGCGCCGTCAGTTCCTGGCTTTTATGATAAGGTGTATTTTCATAAACAAGCCGCGAGTATTTGTTGAGTTGTTCTGCCGAAGGTGACTGTATGATGCTGAGTGTTCCTGTGAACAATCCCCCGATATATTGTGATTTTACGACGGACTGATGGTAGGAAATATTGGCTTTGGCCGTGTCGAACGGCCTGTATCCCGGATTTGGTAAGGAGCTGAATCCTTTCCCATTGGTCACATATATTTTATTTGCGATCACTTTAACTCCGGTCGGATACCATCCCACGGGTATAAATCCGATGGATTTGGAAGCACCCGGCTTCGTGACATCAAACAGCGCCAGACAATTATTATCCGCATTGGCGATATACAATGTTTTTTCATTTTGGCTGAGCGCCACCGCATTGCTGGTAGAACCGACGGCAGACCCCGGGTAAAGTGCCGCATCAAGGGTTTCCAGGACTTTTCGATGTTTCAAATCGACCACGGATACAGAGTTGTCATTTGCATTGGCAACAAATAATATGCGGCCATCGCGGGACAAACAAAGATCATTGGGATGATCACCCACCTGTATACTGTCCGTGATCTTTTTTTTCTGAATATCAAATATGAGTACCCGTGCCGCACCCCACAGGGAAATATAAAGCGCTGATTTATTTTTTGACAACAGGCAGGTATATGCTTCCGCACCCAGCGGATATGATTGAATTTTTTTTGTTCCGAGGTCTACGACGTACAGACTGTTGTTTTCCTTTGTAACAACGAATAATGTATTTGAACGGTCATCCACCTGGAGGCCGGCGGGAGATATTTGGACCGGCCACGGTTCTCCCAGTTTTATCCGGTCAGATTCTGTGAGTTTGTTATTGGAAATACGATATTTTACGATCAGGTTATCATTTCCCCCGGAAGCATACAGGTATTTTTCGTCGGCACTGAATGCAAGGCCCAGCCAGCTTTTTGGAATGACGATTTCAGAAAGCACACGATGATGCACGGCATCTATCAACTGAACAGACTGAATGCTCTGACCATTATTTGTTACTGCTATATATTTTTTGGAAGGAGATACAACGATATTTAAAGGCAGGTCGCCCAGTGGCAAAGATTTTCCCACAGGTGTCAGACTCCATCCATTGGGCAATAATACCCGGCGGGCAATGCTGTCTGTTTGGGCAAACCCTCTATTCAAAAGAACAAGAAAAATAATAAAGCTGAATAATGATTTCATGTCCTGATTTTTCGATCAAACAGATAGTGAGTCTTTAGCTAAAAATTCAATGGACCCCGGTTCTGTAAATTTAATCAGATCCGTAAGAACGCGCCGGATACAATATGAACGAATTAAAAATTATGCCGGATACGTTCTGTTTAATGGATCATCACTGAACATTTTCTTTTAGCCAGTTTCCCATCATTTCCAATGCAACCGGCGAAAAACTTTCTTCCAGATCATCATATTCAGCGGGATTGCATACAGTACAGGATTGAAAAAGATGGTTCAGCCCCGGAATTTCTGTTACATCATATTTGGGTGATTTGCTTTTTTGCAGGGACTGTCTGATGCCCTTCAGATTGGGTGCCGCAATCACCTGTACATCCTTACTGCCGTTCAGTGCGAGTACTTTACAATTCAGTTTTTCCAGATAAGGCTGGGGATTAAAAGAAATAAAATATTTATACCATCTGCCGTTTAGTGCGGTCATGGCCTGTGTAATCTGATTGTCTATGACGGTATTCTGGCTTTTAAATTTTACCTGTGTGGCTGTATCAAGTGTTTTATACCAACTTTCGAGTCTGGCCCGGATATGCTGAAGGGTCGATGCGGAATCCTCATTTTTTAGCTGCTTCCTCCCAAACGATACGCATCAGCTGTCCATTCGCTTTTGCCACCGCTGCTGTGGCTCCATTGGCGATGCTCACTGCCTCCATTTGTTGCTGCATGAGATCGATGATCGGAATGCCCGGACCTGCCAGCAGTATGATATATTTTATATCCTTTCTTTCATCTGCAACAATGGGTGCAATCATGCCGCCTTCACTGTGACCGATCAGTCCTATTTTATTTTTGTTTACCATGGGTTGTTTTTCCAGAAAATCCAGTCCTGCTTCCAGATCCTTTGCAAAATCCATCGTAGTGGCTTCCGAATATGCGCCGGTCGTTTTTCCCATGCCACGATCATCCACGCGCAGCACGACAAATCCTTGTCTGGTCAGATAATCTGCAATCACAGCAAATGGTTTATGACCGTAATGGTTTCATCCCGGTCCTGCTGTCCGCTTCCGGTAATCAGAATGACGGCCGGATAAGAATGTATTTCTCCTGCATTTTTTAGCGAATCTGTTTTGGGATAAGTCAGTGTGCCTCCGAATTGAATGCTGTTATCCGCATTGGAGTATATAACATCTTCTGAATGATAGGGGAATGGTGGTTTGGGCGTCTGTGGTCTTTTATGTTCTTTGATCGTTGCTGTTTCACTGGTTTTTTTTACCGTTAGGGGAAGTGATCCGGCGCCCTGAAACCAGGAACCTGTCATTTGGGTTTTATCTGCATTCAGCAGTCCGGCATATTTTCCATTTATAACAGCCATCATCAAAATGATACTGTCATCTTTTAAAATCACATCGCTGCAGGCAATATTAAATGCATGCTGGCTGGGGCTGTCAAATGCCGCCATCCATTTATGGGAGCTGTCTTTTTTAATATGAAATACGACGGGGATCTGATTTCCCTGAACATCCAGGGCTTCCCTGCCAGGTACCGGTAATATTCTGGGCCTTTGAGGTAAAAAACAGAAAAGCTAACATACAGAGACAGCCGGTCTTTCTAACAATTTGAATCATTTTAATAATTTGATAATGAATTATATATAATGTATTTTGAGCCTATTATTCATTTTTGAGCCCATTCATTTAGCTTTCCAAGCCCATTAATTCATAAATGCCCCGGCACCCCGGATGCCGGAGGGGTTCAAAATACCCTTTTCGACCAGGTTCTGAAGATCCCGGGTAGCCGTGGGTTTTGAAACCTGATTTAAACGCTGGTAGTCAGAATTACTGATCTTTTCTCTTGTCTGTATTAAACGGAGAGCTTTGACCTGGCGGTGATTCAGACGATGTTTCAGTATATAATCACTATCGATTATTATCCGGGCAGTACTGTGTAATGCGGTTGCATGCTGACTTAGATAATCCTTCAAGGCAGTGATATACAGCGATTTATCTTTTAGAGGATGATACGGCTCTGCTTTCACCGGATCTTGTAATACGGATTTTGCATATGCCACCGCTTTGGCAAAATTATTGCGCAGTTTATTTTGTGCTTTTGTTGAAATCACATGACTGAGGTCCGGCCGGCGACTGGTATACGTTAGTCCGAATTTATTCGTTTTGTATATAAGGTCCCCGATTTTCCCGCTGCTGCCCTGCACCACATAGTTGTTTTTTATCTTTGCCACTTCTTTTTTATGTGAATATACAAATTTTTGATTCGTTTTTAATTCGATTTTAATTCGCATAAGATCTTAATATAGATCCATAGTAAGATTATACTAAGATGCGTCTGCCCGGTATTCCTCCAGCCTCATGGATAATAAGTCTGCAAAACCGTAGAAAATCACAGACTTTTCTAAAATCATTATAGCATGTGGTTAATTCTTATTGGTTCAATTCATGTTTAATACATGTATTTATACATTGTAAATTTATGATAATGTATCAGAGTCCTTCTGATAGGCATTCTGGCAATTATTTTGTATTATACGTCTCAATCCAATCCTGTAAAACTATGAAATCCAAGATCCTTAAAATAACGGGCATCGTCCTGCTCGTTCTGATTGCCCTGATATGTACGGCACCCTATTTCTTCCAGGGTAAAATCAACCGCCTTATAAAAGCCCAGATATCAAAAGATTTCAGGGCCCGCGTTCGTTTCTCCGGTTCTGATATTTCGTTCTTCCGGCATTTCCCGGATGTTTCCATCGGCCTCGATCATGTTTTGATCACCTGTGTGGGAGAATTCCAGGATGATACGCTCATGCTCGCAAAGCAATTTGATATGAGTTGCGATTTGAGGAGTTTGTTCACGGGCGACAGCATCCGGGTTCATTCCATGATTATGAACGAACCGCGTTTTCATCTTGTTGTAAATAAACAGGGTCATAGCAACTGGAATATTATCAAATCGGGTCCCGACCGCTTCGATCAGATTGATTCTTCATCCACCCCTTTTAACCTCAATCTGAAGCGTTATGCCATTCATAAGGCATATGTGGATTATCAGGATCAGGGAAGGGATATCCATATTGTTATTAACAATATGGAACATGCGGGCAGCGGTCAGTTTGCCTCAGAATCATTTACGCTGAATACCAAAACGACGTCTGATGCGATCGATTTTGATTACAGTGGTAAGATTCCATATCGTGTTACGGTGAAAACCAACATCGATATGGCTTTCCGCGTGGACAAAAAAACGCACACGTATTCCTTTAACAGCGATAAAGTATTTTTAAATGACCTGGTATTACATACGGAAGGATTTTTTGAATGGATCAACGACAGCAGTTATAATATGAATATCCGGTACAAGGCACCTTCCACCAAATTCAAAAACCTGTTGTCCATGCTGCCCTCTGTGTATCAGAAAGATTTTGCCGGACTGGAATCGAGCGGACAGGTTAATCTGAACGGATTTCTGAAAGGCAGACTGGATGAAAATCATTCTCCCGCTTATCATACAAATCTGTTTGTACAAAACGGATATTTTAAATACGCTGATCTGGCAGCTCCGGTTGAAAATATCAGGTTCGGTCTCCAGGTAGATAACCCGGATGGCTTACCGGATCATCAAACGGTAAATATTTCAGAAGCACATGCAGAAATCAATCATGATTCACTGGATATGCATTTGCTTGTAAAAAATCTCAACAGCAAACCATTTATTGATTTTGCACTGGCCGGGAAAATGGATCTCTCCAATTTTTCCAAATCTTTCAAAATAGAATCCGGTACGCATCTGGAAGGAATGCTCGTTGCAGACATTCATGCGAAGGGCGATTTACCCGTGATGGATCAAAAAAAGAATGCATTCGATGCACGCGGAGATTTCAGGCTGGAAGATTTTTCCTATACGTCGAAAGGATTTCCTGCAGGCATTGTTCTGGATAAATTGCTCATGGAGTTCAATCCGAAAAATGTTTCGTTAAAAGAAATGAAAGGCACATACCTGTCAACACACATGGATGTCAGCGGCAAACTGAACAACCTGTTTGATTTTGC
The DNA here is from genome assembly GCA_963759335.1 of uncultured Bacteroidota bacterium. Taxonomy (GTDB): domain Bacteria; phylum Bacteroidota; class Bacteroidia; order Chitinophagales; family Chitinophagaceae; genus Puia. The sequence goes on along the minus strand of CAVWYU010000005.1, from coordinate 400,267 downwards.
ATTCAGAAGACAACCGCTGAATGCATCGCTTGATCTGAAGACGGATGAACTGAATCTCAGGGAATGGATCAACAATAAGACGGGGTCAACTGCGACTGGTAACAATACGGCATTTGTGGTACCTGATTATATCGACTTCACGGTGCATGCGGAAGCGACCCAGTTTCATTTTGATAACCTGGACCTGCAACACCTGACGGCAAACCTGACGGTATCTGATCAAACGATACATCTGGTGGAAGTAAAGGCAAACGGGCTTGATGGTGATATCAGTCTGGACGGAACCTATTCCACACTGGAAAACAAAGAAAATCCCGACTTTGCTTTAAACTATGATGTGAAAGCGCTGGATGTGCAAAAAACTTTTTTTGCATTTAATACCATCCGGAAAATTATGCCCGTGGCAAAATTCATTTCCGGAAATATCAATGCGCATATGAGTCTGAACGGACGTTTGAATAATGATATGACAACAGATCTCCGGACCCTGTATGGTGAAGGACAGGTAGAACTTTTGACCGGAACCATGAAGGAATTCGGTCCCATGGATAAATTGTCCCAATCGCTCGACATCAGCGGTTTGAAAGATATCCCGATGAGCCATGTAAAAGCCGATTTTTCATTCAGGGCGGGTAAAGTGGCCGTGTCGCCATTTTTGGTTCAAACGGGAAATATTGAAATGGAAATTGGCGGCAGTCACGGGTTCGACCAGTCGGTCGATTATGGCATTGGTCTGAAAGTGCCACGCAGCCAGCTGGGAAACAAGGGCAGTAACTTTGTGAAACATGTGGTTGAGCAGGCTGCTGTAAAAGGCATTCCGGTTAAATTGAAAGATGCAGTCAGTCTGAATGTTCAGATCTGCGGAGCGATCAATAGTCCGGATGTAAAAGAAGATATGGATGCCATGGTTGATCATGCGGCCACCGACCTGAAAAAAGAGATCGACGATTTTGTAAACGCAAAACTGGACAGTGCAAAACAACTTCTTCATAATCCATCCGCCTTTGATAAAAAGCCGTTGTATGTACAGACCAGTTATAAATCAAAATCTGTAAAGACAAAAAAGCCATCCAAATCTGCGCATAAAAAGACAACGCATACGAAGACGACACATGCGAAGAAGAAACATAAGAAGCAGGTGAAGCGATACACTTAGGCAAGTGGAAGTGGAAGACTGGAAGTCTGGAAGTATGGAAGTGGAATGTTAACTTCATTATTATTTGAAAAAAGATAATATATGATAAAAGCATTTTTCCTGGGCTTCGTATTGCTCGGTTTGGCAGCTGAAGCACAAACGGATTCATTGTATATGGATGCGGCGATCTTAAAACTGAAGCACGCAAAAGAGTATACGATCAAAGTGGCGCAGGCGATGCCGGCCGGTAAATATAATTACAGGCCTTCCCCGGAGGAAATGAGTTTTGATCAGCAGCTGCTGCATATCGCGCAGCCCATGCAATATCTCTGTAAAACTTATCTGAACGGTGCCGCCAACACCATACAGGTCCCGGATTCAAATCTGGATAAAGACGCGACCATAAAAGTATTGAATACTGTATACGATTATGCGATCGCCACTTTGGAGAATTTTAAATACGCTCAACTGAGCGACACGGTTTCTTTTTTTATCAGGCCGATGAATAAACTTCAGATACTGAATTTGCTGAATGACCATCAGACACATCACCGGGCACAGCTGATTGTCTATTTGCGAATCAACGGCATCAAGCCTCCCGACTATGTCGGCTGGTGATGGAAGAAAAAAATTATTTTGCATACAGGGGGGATCGCTTCAAAAGATATTCGATGGTGCTTTTGTAAGCACCCTGCCCGCTGAGAATTGATTTTCTGTCCTGATTAAAAACCGGGCTGCCCTTATCATTGAAGATGGATAACAATACGGTGGTTTCATATTCCTGTTCCGCGGTACCATGGGTAGAAGTTTGTTTGCTGCCGTCTCCGGATTTGTCCGTAGTTTTTGATTGCTGACTGCTCACGCCTGATTTATTTACGGTGACCACGCCCTCCACGACGAATTCAACACCCAGAATTTTACAAAGTTCATCCATGGTATATCCCTTCATATTGTCTTTATGAACACCGGCTTTAAATAACTGTGTATTGGTTAAACGCGGATCCAGGATTTGTCGCGTACCCGCATTTTTTGTCAGATAGGAATAACAGGCTGACTGGGCTTTCTCACTGAGTGCGTCCGGGGCAGACTGTCCGTCGGCGATATAAGAGAACGGAAGAATGGCGACGCGATTCTGGTGATTCACTTCAGATTTTTCGGCCGATGCTGTTTTTTCTGTGGATACAGGATCCGCCTTTGTTTCTGAAGGAATTGTTTTATTAAATGTTTCGGTTCTGCCGCTTGCGTAGGTGATTTTTTGAATATCGGTTTTTTTGAAGGTATAGACCAGGGTTTCACCCGGATAGGAAAACTTTATTTCATTGTCGCTGATCTCAATCACTTTACCGGATAACTCGTCACCATTTAATTTAGTGATCACATCATTCTTTCCGGACGACTGTGCATGGAGGGTAACAGAAAAAATCAGGAATAACAGGAATAATAAAACACGCAGTGCTCGTTTCATACATGATTGTTTGGGAGATAAGGGATGAAATAAAGTTAATGTTTCCTGTATAAAAAAGCCCGGACCATTTTAGTAATGATGGTCCGGGCGATTTATAAATCCCGGAATCAGGCATTGTTTACCGGTAAACGATTATTTTCCTGCAAGCAGTTCTTCTTCCTTTGTGATTTTATTCTGCACCCGGTCTGTAATCCAGTCGTAAATAAATGACGCATCTTCTTTCCAGGTTGGCTGGCCCAGTACAAAATGATTTCTGCCTGAAAAAACTTTATAGTCTGTGACGGACCCCTCTGTTTCATAGGCATTAAAATTCCGGTGATTCAGATGGGCGGGAATAATATGATCGGTATCGCCGGCGGTAATTAAAAGCGGTGCATGCGGCTTTTTTAAAATCAACTTTGGCGGCTCCCGATAAAGCGCCCCGTGAAACGGTTTTGGATTCCGGTATGGTGTAAGTGTCATAGGCAGCCTGTTGCTCGTTCAGCGGCATGCCATTTACAAAAGCATATTGCCAGTCCTCGAACGACATCATATACGTTTCATCGGTATCGGTAAATACGCCGAGTGATTTCCAGCCTGCTTTCAGAAAAGTAAATTCATAAGGGAAAACACCGAGGGGCGGAACAGGATGTATGGCGACACCGGCCGCTGCCAGTCCGCGGTTCACAAAGATCTGCGTCATCAGTCCGCCATAAGAATGTCCAATCAGTATGGGTTTCTCCGGTAATGATTTAATAATTTTTTCATAATGCGTAATCAGTTCTTCAATCGTCAGACGCGCGAGTTCTTTATCGTGATGCGGATGTCTTGATCTCAGTTCAGCAACTGTGGCATCCTTATAAGGCCAGGGTGGGGCAGAAGTGCTGAAGCCTTTTCCTTCGAAGTAGGTTCTCCATGCGTCCCAGCAATTACTGCCGACGAATGCACCTGTTATGAACAGGATGGTTTTTGATCCGGTAGTTTCCATAAAAAAAGTTTGTTTCAAATTTAACCCATTTGGAATCCGGTTCAATATAAAATTTGCGCTAACTTTTGATAAAAAATAATTTGATATGTTACCCATAGACAATGAACTGATTAAACGTGTTGAAAACGGAGATCTGATTGTAAGGGGTTCTCCGGATGAAATATTAAAATCAAACTTTGAGGATGGCTGGTTCGTTCTTGGAAACCTCAGGGAATCGGAAGAACTGGAACTGGAACGGTCAGGGTTGCTGCAAAGTCTTACTTCCGGCCTGCGGGTAAAAAGTAAATTGCCCTACGCAGAATTTGTGAACAACGACTGGTATATCCTCGATCAGAATCTGTTAAACCGTTCATGATTTTAAAAAAATAATAATGACAAACCGAAATCAGTATGTTCAAAAAATGGACATAAAATATGACAACCTGGAACTGATTGATGTGCCGGCCATTGTTGCGGAGAATAAAGAAACATGGTTTAACCAGACGCTGACAAAGGTAAATGACAGTGCAGTCAGACTGGGAATTGTGCAGGGTGAATACCACTGGCACAAACATGACCATGAAGATGAATTTTTCTTCGTGCTGTCGGGCAAATTATTTATTGACCTTGAAGGAAGAACCATTGAACTGGGTCCGATGACAGGTACTACCATTCCAAAAGGCGTCATGCACAAGACCCGCGCCACAGAAAAAACGGTTATGCTGATGGTGGAGACCAGCAGCATTGATCCGCTGGGAGACTAAAGTCGGCCTGATCACCAGACCTGAAAAATCTCGCGGGAACCGGTGAGATACATATCCAGGTAACCCTTCATGGCTTCTTCCATTTTCTTCATGGCTTCGGGATTCTCTTTCATCTTATCCCAGCTTTTTTCAAACGCACCCATGTTTTCATATTGACTAACCATGATCACCCGGTTGTAAGCGCCGGTCATATCGGTCAGAACATTTTTTACTTCAGGGCTTTCTTTGGTGGCTTCTTTAAACATTTTGGCCAGTTTGGAAGCATTGCCTGGTTTGGCGACGAAAATATCGTGTACGAGGATCATAAAATGAAGGTTTTATTACCTGTAATTTAAAAAAATACCCGGAGGATTCCGGGTATCATTCCTAAAAGATTTCATAAGACTTTATCACGACAATCCAATCCAAACGAACTCGTCCATATTCGCAGAAGCCATCAAACTCAGGTTGACCATAAAACCTTTATTATGCGGACTGATCTCAGGAGCGCCTTGTCTGAATCCCACAAACACATAGATCACAGGTATTCTTTTTTTCATAACGTTTTATGATATCAGGCCGCGGTCCGGTATTACGTACCAGTTTACTTTTTTGCTCGCATACATGGTGAGGGCCAGGATAATGAACAATCCGATACTTCCGACGAGCAACGCAGTGTCTTCCAGCCGGATGAGCACGAATATGAATCCATACAGCAGGGTCAGGACGCCGGTAAAAATTCCGGAGGATTTCCAGCTTCTAAAATGACTTTTTGCATAAAGTCCGATCAGGATGATGGTTCCGAGGGCGGCAATCAGATAAGCATAGTCGAATGCAACAAATTCGCTGATGGCCAGGAGCAGGCTGTAAAAAATAACCAGTGCCAGTCCGATCAATACGTACTGAACCGGATGTATGGGTTTGCGCTGCATCAGTTCGATGATAAAGAAAAGGGAAAAAGTCAGTCCGATGATCAGGATCGCATATTTGATAGAGCGGTTTGTTTTTGCATACTGATCGGCAGGTTCTACCATGGTAACACCAAATGCGAGCGCAGACTGGTCAAATTTGAAATCATTCAAAACGGTTCCGAAAGGCAGGTTTGCTTTATTAAAATTCCAGACGGCCGTAAAACCATTTTTTGTAACCGTTCTTTCGGATGGAAGATTACTTCCGTCGAAACTCGGATTGGGCCAGGTTGATTCCAGTGTATAATGACTGTTACCGCTCAACGGAACAAAATGCAGCATTTCGCTACCCTTGATTTTTATATTCATCTGGTAGCTGACAGATTTACCAATGTCCGCCGCACGTGATCTGAACAGGTGCAGACAATCCTTTTTCATTTGCATCACCGATGCCGGCCGGCAGTCCGGGCGATAGTTCATTATCTGTGCCGTTAAAATGAATGACCATTTTTTCTTCGATACCCTTGAAATCAGAAATTCCAAAACAGACTTTGACATCAGACCACTGAACCTGGTCAGCACTCACTTCCCTGGGAAGATTCAAAATGAAATTCCCCTGGTCAGTAAGCGATGAGCGATAAAGCAGGACTTTATAAATGGATCGTTCTCTGACTTCATGACTGATTTTACCGGTTACCTGTTTGTTTTCCGGAAGAATGAATAAATGGTTGACGATGACTATAGGTTTGCCAGCAGCGTCGGTATTCATGGATTTATAAGGAAGAAAAATATAGGGACCTGAAATAGTCTGGGCCATTGCCCAGCGGCTGTCCACTTCTTTTACGACGGCTTCATTTCTTTCCTGTCTTTCGCGGACGAGATCGCTGATGAAAACGGTGGGTATCATCATGATCCCAATGAGGGCGGCTGTAATCGCACCTTTGATCAGGATCCTGTTGGACGGATTTGATTTTGGTTCATAAAGGGACTCTTCCGGGTTACTGTACGTTTCCATGTTTGTTTTTTTGTTTGTTTTTAAAAATGTTTTGTTGTAGTCGAAATAAGTTTCCAATTGTTTTTTTGATAATTGCAAAGTGATCAGGGATGTGCAAAACAGAATGCCGGTTATTGCTCCTGTGATTTCCAATCCTTCGGATATCCAGCTATCTGAATGATAATTCCGGGAATAGCCAAAGAAAAAACCAGCCAGCCATAGATAAAAGCGCAGGCGCCGCAAATAAGTATGGTCAGGTAAATTTTGTTGTTATAGGAGTCAATGAATCGTCTGATTACCGGAAACAGAACTAGTCATTACGATCAGAACCGGAAGAGACCCCACCATGATGGCCAGGAATGCGGGCAGAAAAACATACCATTCCCTGGGTGCAAAAAACAGTGAAACGATCAATATACCGGTATCAAGTACCAGCGACGAAATAAACCATATTCTTGTTGCCAGGGAGGTCGTGTTCATATTTATTACTCTAATTTGAAAGTACTTTGAAATACAAAGTACAAATGCAAAAAAAATCAATCCATGGAACGAATCATTTTTTCCAGGGCATCCAGGTGCGATTTAAATGCTTTTTTTCCTGAGGTTGTAATGGCATACGTCGTATTTGTTTTTCTTCCGATAAATCCTTTTTCCACCTGTATATACCCGGCTTCCTCGAGCGTTTTCATATGACTGGCCAGGTTTCCATCCGTGACCTGAATCAGTTCTTTGAGATCATTGAAATTGCTGCGGTTGTTCATAATGAGCGCACTCATGATACCCAGCCGGATACGGCTGTCAAAAACTTTATTTAACTGCTCAATCGGATTCTTCATGATTCATCGGCTTTAACTCTCCGCAGGTTTTCATCTGCGACCGGGACTCTGTCATATTTCCACCACATAGCAAAACCATATATGATATGAAGCAATCCAAAACCCAGTGACCAGAAAATAATGCCCTTACCGGGGTACCAGAGATTGATGATACCGAGCACCAGCTCACCATAACCCAGCCATCGCACTTCTCCCATGGTATATTTGCTTCCGTTCACCAGTGCCAGTCCATAAAAAATCAGACAGGCCGGGGCAACGATTCCGTACACATTATTTTCGATCAGATGCCAGATTAAAAATCCTCCGGCTGCAAGTGGCAGAAAAGTATTCCACATCAGCCTTCTGGCGGTGGCTCCCCAGATTGCCACGCCTTCTTTTTTTGTTTTCAGCCAGGTAAAAAAAATGGCCAGTATAAATGCGGCGGCAAATGTTATTACTGCAATTAAAATCAAATCCTGTTTCAGTTGCTGAATGGCGCCGGGTACAACCTGATATTCCGACTGATAATAATGAACGATCCGCTGATGCGCCAGTCCGGCCCCCACCAGCGCGCAGGCACCCGCAGCAATGCCGCTCCAGCCACTCAGGCTGATAAAGCGGCTGCTGCGCTCCATCATTCGTTTTATATCATGTAAGGTTTCAAGACCTTGCGCCGGATTGCTCATAAGAAAGTACTTTGAAATACAAAGTAAATGAGAATTTCTATCATCTGCAAATATTTCGACGGAATATTTTCAATCGGAATAAAGAAGGTTTTTGCACATATATACCGTTGTAAATGATTCGTACCCGGTTATTTCATTCGCATTCATTGCTTATATTTAATAAAGCTCCAATTCGCTTCAACCATCTAACAAATATGAAATATGTCTGGTCACAAAGGCTCCGGTGCTAAATTATTTTATTCGCTATTAATCACTATAGGGGTTGGAGCCATCGCCGGCTTTGCGACGGCTTCCAGTATCAATAACTGGTATGCATTTTTGCTGAAGCCCGGTTTTAATCCGCCCAACTGGTTATTCGGTCCTGTCTGGACATTGTTATATATATTGATGGGAATCTCATTGTATCTGGTCTGGAAACAATCTCCTTCGCGTCATCGTTACAATGCGATGTCATTGTTTTTTATTCAGTTATTTTTCAACTTCTGCTGGAGTTTTATATTCTTTTATTTTCACGAGATTGGACTCGCGCTGTTCGATATTCTTCGTGCTTTGGATCTTTATTCGTTCTGACCATCATTTATTTTGCAAAACATCATAAAACAGCAGCCGCGTCTGCTGATACCTTATCTGGCCTGGGTAAGTTTTGCAACCATTTTGAATGCGGCTATTTACCGGTTAAACTGATCCGCGACAGATAAACATGGCGGGCATTTGCATTGGTCCTGCAAAAACGGCCGCTTTGAAGAATTTGGTGCATGTTATTTTATTTATACTTTCATGTCAAATATCAACAGTATGAAGGTTTTTGGTTTTCTATTCATGATGGGTTTTATCTCTTTGACGCTGTCTGCGCAAAATTTTGAGGGCGAAATAATTTATCAAAACGTTTATCAAAGTAAAATGGCCGGACTGACTGACGAGAAATTTACTGCATTCATGGGTACAGAACAGGATTATTTTATAAAAGGGGCCAGCTATAAATCGGTTGTAAACGGGACGCTGGCACAATGGCAACTGTACGTTCCGGAAGAAAATAAGCTATATACAAAAATGTCAAACAGTGACTCTGCATTTTGGGACGATGCCGCCACCAACCCTGATTCAGTGATCAGCTTCAGCATCAATAAGGCGGTCATAAAAATTTTGGGTTATACATGCGATGAATTGATTCTCAATTGCAAAAGCGGAACACAGAAATATTATTTTAATACAGGGTTGGGAATCGACCCGGCAAAATATGTGAAGCATAAATATGGGAACTGGTACGACTATGTATTACATTCGAAATCTGTACCCCTGAAAATGGTGATGGATAATGCGCAATTTGTGATGACTTCGATAGCCACTGAAATAAAACCTTCGAAACTGGAGAATAATATTTTTCAACTTCCTTCCGGCATACAAACAGGCAAAAGCCTTTATTAGGAAAAACGTTCAGTAATTTTCTATTATCAATGGGCAGAATCGCGCCTTTCCTTATCAAAATACTGAACGTCGAACTGATCAATTACATTAGAACATATCCTGTCAATTTCAGACAGTACTGGATGTGGATGAAACGGAACTCTTTAGTAACATATCGCCGGATTCGTCTTTTGATGTCCGTATTCTTCGCGTCAGCAGGGAATTCATATAAATCCCGAGCAGTTTGTCTCCGGATTTGAGGGTTGCATACTGAACCGTGATCATAAAAGCCGAGGAGTCGGTTGTATCACTCACAACAACAATATTTGGTTTATTCGCGAGGTTTTTTCTCAGGTCGCTGAGTATTTTGCCAGTCAGATTTTCGTCGGTACCATGAACTTTCAGTTTTATGGTGATGTCGTGCCGGGCAGGAATTCCGCGGAAACCCAGTAGGATCAGCAGTGGTATGATGTTCCGGAAGATTTTTTTCATATTAAATGGATTGATGTTTGTTTCTTCGTAATTTATGAATAATGCAACGCTTATGCCCGAAGACGGAAAAATCAGTGATCACCTTGCAAACGAAAGGACTTTTCTCGCCTGGATACGCACCAGTGTGGGATTGATGGGATTTGGATTTGTAGTCGTGAAATTTTCAATCTTTGTAAGACAAATTTCCATCGCCGTTGACCGGACGGTTCCGGAGACTTCGCATGGTTATTCTTCTGCAATGGGTGTCGGTCTTGTTGCCTTTGGGGCAATCATCGGGATACTTTCTTTTTTCAGATACGGAAGAATTGAAAAACAAATTTCCCAACCGGATTACAAGCCGTCCGGTATACTGATTAATCTGTTAGCCGCCGCTATTCTTCTGATCGGGATTTTTTTAGTGATTTATCTGTTACAGAGTATTTAAAGCGTGTCTCGTAAGGCGAAGGCGAAAGCTCAAGGCTAAGGCTAAGGCGTAAGTCGTAAGCTTAGTTCTAATATGATTGTGCTTTACGCGTTCAGTTCTTCAAACTGGCCGGTCTGACGATTCTTGCGCACGTTGTCCCAATTGAAATACCGGCCATTCATTACCACATATATGCCCGCAGGCAGAGACTGTACAAAAGCAAGCGCACAACCGAGGTTAAAAAACCCGTCCGAGCTGCCGAATTTATAAGGAATCATGGCACCGGTGAGTACGATCGTTTTTCCGGAAACTTTGTCCGCTAATGTGGCAGCTGTGATCGCCATCGTATCGGTACCGTGCGTAATGATGATTTTATCTTCCGGCGTATTTCTACACTGGTTGGCGATGAGTTCGCGGTCAATCGGTTTCATATCCAGACTGTCGATCATCATCAGGGTGGTGACCGTTACCTGCGGACTCACGCGGCTGCGCGCAATCATTTCCGGCAAATGTGTTTCCTTAAAGAAAAGCTGGCCGGTGATTTCATTATATTCCTTATCAAAAGTACCGCCGGTAACAAAAATGCGGATGGACATGGTGCGATTTTGGGCAGCGAAGTTACGAAGGATAAGAGTATAAGAGTGTGGGAGTGTGGGAGTGTGGGAGTGTTATTTTGGTTTGCCTGGATTTTGGGGATGCGGTTGGGGTGCAGGATTATGTTGCTGAGGCATTTGCTGCGAATGCTGTTGCTGCGGCATATGTTGCTGTTGTTGTTGCTGCATGTGCTGTTGCTGTTGTTGCTGCATGTGCTGCTGTTGTTGCACATGCTGCTGCTGTTGTTGCACCTGCTGCTGCTGCGGCATTCGTTGCGGGTGCTGTTGTTGCTGCATGTGCTGTTGGGGTTGCGGATTTATATGCTGTTGCTGGGGAGTGGTATGCTGTCTGGCAACCGGATTCGGTTCTCCTGCAGGCCTTTGCTGGGGATGAGCCGTTGAAACCGGCGTGGTTGCCGGTGTGGTGTTATGTTGTTGTGACGCATGACTGACACCCGGTCGGTTCATGGCAGCTGTGGCCGGCTGTCCATGATTCACAGAAGCATACTGAGCGCGGTTCACACTGGCCTGGTTCAGATGATTCGTTTGTGTAGTGGTCGCATTTATATGTGTTTCCCTAAGCGCCGTTTGCTCCTGACTATTCGGCCTCGCATTTATTCCATGAGGGCCTCCATTATAACTTGTTCTGTTATTGACTACCGTAGTATTGTGCACAACGACCGTATTGTCGACATATACGTTATGAACAACCGTACGATTTACATTCACGACCGCCGTATTATATCTGAAGGAATTTCCCTGCCACCTGCCTCCACTGAAACCGGATCCATAATACCCATATCCATAATTTACGCCGCCATAAAAACCAACATGAGGTCCCCAATAGCCATGATGAAAACCATAATAACCACCGGAATATCCCCAATAAGCAGGCGTCCACAGATATCCGGGTTGCGGCGGGTAAACCCAAACACCGGGCACCCAGAAATATCCGTCATTGGTATAAGCCCAATAACCCGGTACCCATAAATATCCGTCCACGGGACAGGCAGGTTGTGTATAAACCGGTAACGGCGGTGGGGGAATGGTGGAAGTTATACTTATGCCCACACTTACCTGGGCAGATGCCACATTGATTGATAAAAATGAAATGCCGGCCAATATGAACAGAAAAAAGGGTTTTTTCATTGTATCGTTTTAAAGACGATAAAACAGATCATCTGTATGTAACGTCTGAACAATAGAAGGTAAAAAACCGTGCCCCTCTGATATGAAACAATAAATCAGCGGGCGATTTAACGTATCGTTAATCGAAAAATATTACTTCAGCATTTGCAGAAATATGTATAGGATGAACAGATTCCCGGGATGGGAAAAAATAACTGCGGAGTAAAGAAAAATCAGGCTAATATTTCCTGTTCCTGCCGGTTCCAGATCCAGCTCCGAATATATTCCGTGAGCAGGCACATACCACGCGTGATCGGTAAAGTGTTGATCAGCTGGCCATGCTGATTAATACTTTGTTCGGTAGGTAACGCGAACTTATCGGGCATCTGAAAAAAGAAACCGCTGGGTAAACCCAGTTTGGTCAGTCCATCGCCTGTAAATTTGAAAATGTTGTCGAGAATCTTGCCTTGCGGAGTCAGGGTGACATCATCACCGTAGATGGGGAAGTTCATATATATTGGATTTTACTAAATTTCCGAATAAAAAAATTCGATAAAGAATCTGTCTACTCTACTCTTAAACAAAACAAAAAATATGCCTCAATTATAGCCAAATGGTCATTATTGAAAAAAGCCGTAAAATAATTTTTCGATGATGGTCAGTTTAGAAATTCCAGGCAGCAGAGCAGGGCCGCAATGAGAACGCAGAGAGGTGAATAATATTTTGTATCCAGCCGGGCAAACCGGGAAGATTTCACTTTCTTAAAAAATCCGACATACCTGAATTCGCCGATGGCCCGGGCAGTAAAAATCACCAGAAGCACCCGGGATCCTGCATGCAGTATCCATGAAGGCAGTTGGATGGACAACAAACGCGATCTGATCAAAACGAAGATTCCGGCGCCCAGCAGTAAAAAGGCCACCACAAAACAATCAAATGACGATGGATTGATTCGTTTTGCGCCGTTTGCCTTTCTGGGCACAGCAGCCGCCAGTCCCCGTCTGCCTCCCATACCCCAGTAAATATGAAGGCCGGCAAGAAAGGAGAATATGACCGACAATACAATAGTCGCGGCTATTATCACTTGATTATGATATTGATTTTCTCGGAGGGGCAGGACGCGGCATGCAGAACGTCCGGCCCGCTGCATCCATGTATACTGTTCAATATGCCGCTTTTAATTTTTTAAGTTTCTGCCTGGTATCCGGGTTATCTTCCAGGGTAAGCGCCTTTTCAAAATATTCTATCGCATTCCTGTTATCCTTTTTGGCAACGTACCAATCACCCATACTGTCATAGACATTGGAACTCTTCGGATATAGGGTGATATTCAGAAGAAAGAAATCGTAGGCTTTCCCGTAATTATTTTCGCGCATAAAATAGTATCCAAAATTATTTATATTATTTTTCGGAGGCAGAATCGTGTATCCCAGGTTTTCAGAAATAGACCGGTAGTGATCACTGACAATGGACGCCGTCAGGAAATCCGGATCGCCCTGAAAAGGCATTCTGTAAAAATCAAATAGAAAGTGTAAAGCATCATACTCAGCAATCAGCGGCACGGAACTATGACTGTCGTCATCATAATATTTCCAGCGCATGCGCAGGCCGTTATTTGAATGCGAATCCAGATTTTTTGCAAACAATAAATTTGACCGGATGTGCAGCATCCTGACAGATGTATCATGTACAACCTGCAGGGTGTCCATACCGGGCGTCATCGTATTCGCAATGGCAAAATATAAAGACTTGTTTTTAAATCTGTTTTCCGCGAGCGCTTTCTCTCCGTCTTTCATGAGTTTCTGATCATCCCACCAGAGGCTCGGGTCAATGGCAACATAAGCGTTGAACATTTCGGTATGATGGATCAACGCATTGATAACAAATAGTCCTCCGAAAGAATGACCGATCAGTGTACGATAAGGCGCGACCGGATAATGCGTTTCAATATATGGAAACAGTTCTTTCCCGATAAATGCAGTGAAATTTTCCGCTCCGCCGGATGACTCATAACGACCGTATATGCCATTCAGAACATGCGTGGGCGTCAGATCGCGGGTGCGGTTGGTATTGAGGATGGCAACAACAATCATTTCGGGACAAATGGTATTTCCATTTATTTCGCTGAGCTGCTGAATTATACCGGCTACAGAATAAAAATGCCCTTCACCATCCAATAAATAAACCACCGGAAAACGCGAATGGCTGTCACGTTTATAACCTTCCGGTGTATAAATCCATAGTTTTCTATACTCTTTTAACGAAGGAGAATAAATGCTGTCAATGATCCCTATGGAAAGTCGGTTACCCGAATTCTGCGTACGGCCGGCGGAAAACGACAGCAGTGAAATAAAGGCAAGTATATATTTCAATTAATAAATCATTTACACATGTTCATTTCAAATTTACAATTTACCGGTTAAAAGAAACAATATCCCCCGGCCCGGGTGGACCATAATGTGTAATTTTAGATTAGGGATTTTGCCTGTCATATTACCATATCCGCCTGGTTATTTGTGCTGACAGATTTGATCGTCATTTCCATCGCAATCGTATCCATTTGTTTCCAGGTAATCCGGGCAGCCATTGTAAATCCGGTGGATAGCCTGCGGGCTGAGTGAAACGTTGGCGGATGACCCCCGCATTTTGCGGGGCAGGCGTTGACCGATGACCAAAGAATGCGTTAGGCGTTACGCGCTCAGCCAAAAAGGGTTAATTTTTTTACAATATTTTGAACGGTTAAGAGCATACGGACGAAACGCTCTATGTTTGAACCTGAGCGCGGCCATCTGCGTATATACAAAAACAATAGCCAACCGGGATGACCAAAACCAGATCCGTACTTCTGCTGCTTCTTCCATGTTTACTATCCATTGCCGCCCGGGCGCAAAACAGTCATACGGTCAGCGGCACCATCAAAGAAAAAAAATCCGGAGAATCGCTGATCGGGGCCACAGTATATCTGCTCGAACTTCCCAAGGCAGCAACCATGAGCAACAGCTATGGGTTTTATTCCATTACAGCACCTTCTGGTACTTATACGATGATCGCGAGTTTTGCCGGATACCGTCAGGACACAGTGAAAATCATTCTCGACAAAAATATTACTACGGTGATTGAGCTGGAACAAAAGGCCACTGAGTTGCAGGAAGTAGTGGTCAGTTCAAAAAAAAGAAATGAAAATGTAATCAGGCCGCTGGCCGGTGTGCAGAAACTATCGGTGAGTGATATCAAAAATGTGCCCGTCATATTCGGAGAGAAGGATGTACTAAAAACCATCCAGTTATTACCGGGTGTAAAAGCCGCAGGTGAAGGCAATAGTGGTTTTTATGTTCGTGGCGGAGCAGCAGACCAGAACCTGATCCTGCTCGATGAGGCAACGGTTTATAATCCCTCCCATCTGCTGGGATTTTTTTCGGCTTTTAATTCCGATGCGATCAAAGATCTCACATTGTATAAAGGCGCCATGCCGGCTGAATACGGCGGCAGGCTTTCTTCCGTGGTGGACATCAAAATGAACGATGGCAACAATAAAGACTATCATGTGAGCGGCGGACTGGGACTGATTGCTTCCCGGCTCACGTTCGAAGGCCCGATTGTAAAGGACAAAGGTTCTTTTATCATCAGTGGCAGAAGAACATATGCGGATGTTTTTCTTAAACTGTCATCTGACTCCACCGTTAATAATAATAGTCTCTATTTCTACGATCTGAATATGAAGGCCAATTATACATTTAACCAGAATAACCGGGTTTATCTTTCCGGTTATTTCGGAAAGGATGTATTTGGCATTGGTGGTCAGTTCAGTATCGACTATGGAAACAGCACGGGAACCATTCGCTGGAATCATGTGTTCAACAGCCGTCTTTTTTCAAATACTTCTGTGATCTACAGCAATTATAATTATAACATAGATCTGACATCGAACGGTAATGATCTGCTGTTGAAATCCAAGATTGAAGACCTTTCCTTAAAACAGGATTTTCAATATTATGTGAACAGCAGCAGTAAGATCAATTTTGGGTTCCAGGTTACCCGCCATATTATCAGTCCGGCTGTCCTGAATGCCACCCCCGGTTCAAACTTCAATTCGATCGATATTCAGAAAAATTATTCCTATGAGAACGCGGCCTATGTGAGTCATGAATTTGCTGCATCGGATAAGATCAGATTCAACTACGGTCTGCGTTTTTCATCCTTCATTGTTACCGGGCCGGGTACATTTAATACATATGACAGTGCGGGGGATATTACAGAATCCAAAACGTATGAAAGCGGGCAGGTTGTAACCAGTTATTTTAATCTTGAGCCCCGTTTTTCAGTCAGTTTTCAAACCACTGAAAACAGTTCTCTAAAAGCCTCTTATACGCGCAATGTTCAGAACCTTCACCTGCTTTCCAATTCTGCCACCAGTAACCCAACGGATCTCTGGATACCGAGCAGCCCGAACGTGAAACCAGAAATTGCTGATCAGGTATCACTGGGCTACTACAGGAACTTCACGGATAATAACTATGAATTTTCAACAGAGGTTTATTATAAAACCATGCAAAACCAGATTGATTATAAAAACGGTGCTGAACTCCGCGCCAATTCGGAAGTGGAATCGCAGTTGTTATATGGACAGGGGCGGGCCTATGGACTGGAACTTTTTCTGAAAAAGAAAACGGGCCGATTCACCGGTTGGATCAGTTACACACTATCAAAAACGGAAATTCAGATCAACGGCATCAATCACGATGACTGGTACCCCGCCCGGCAGGATCAGACAAACAATATTGCACTGGTCGGCGTCTATCAACTTAGTAAAAAATGGACGATCTCCGCCAACTGGGTATACAATACCGGAACGCCTGCCACTTTTCCAAGCGGCAAATATTCGGTTGACGGACAAACGACATTCTATTATACAGAAAGAAATGCATACCGCATGCCCGACTACAACCGCCTGGATTTTGCGGCCACGATCGAAGGAAAAAAACATGCAAAATGGCAAAGCAGCTGGACCTTCTCGTTGTATAATGTATATGGCCGTGAGAATGCCTATGCCATTACATTCAGAAATGATCCCGATGATGCAACAAAAACGCAGGCACTACAAACTTCCCTGTTCCGCTGGGTTCCATCGGTCACTTTCAACTTTAAATTTTAGCCATGAAAACAATCCATTTTTTACGGCCATTTTTTTTATTGTTCGTTTTGTTTTCGTGCACGAAAGTGGTCAATATAAATCTGAACAGTACAAATCCGAATATCGTCATCGAGGGTATCGTCAGTGATGTTCCGGGTTCGTATCAGGTGAAACTTACGCAAACCGTTAATTTCAGTGATCCGAATATTTTTCCTCCGGTATCCGGTGCCACTGTGATCATAACAGACAACACCCTCGGCCTTACAGATTCATTAAAAGAAGTATTGCCCGGTACTTATATCACGCAAAAATTGCAGCAGGGATTAACCGGTCATACCTACGGGTTATATGTGTCATCCAATGGGCAGGTCTACACAGCTATATCTACCATGCCGGCAAAAGTGAATCTGGATTCCGTGTCATTTTACAGCACGAATATATTTGGAACAAAAAGTACGAGTGCGATTGCCAATTTTCAGGATCCGGAAGGTGTCGCCAACTATTACACGTTTACAGAATATGTGAATGGTCAGGCTATTGATCAGACTTTCAATTTCAGCGATCGCCTGTCAGACGGAAAATACATCAAGCGCCAGCTTTTTAATGACAGTAGTTATATAAACCCGGGAGACCAGGTAACCATTGAGATGCATTGTGTAGACAACCAGGTTTGGCAGTATTTCAATACACTGGGCCAGGCTAAGGGCAACAACTCCCAGGCGATAACTCCAGCCAACCCGCTGAGTAATATTTCCAACAATGCCCTGGGATATTTCAGTGCGCAAACGGTGCAGTCCGGGTTGTCTATTTTGCAATAACGATCGGGCGTAAAGCTTAAAGGGTAAAGCATTTTTCTGCACCCGTCAACTATCAACCGTCAACCGTCAACCTCACTCCGATCGCAAGTTATTCGCAGGGTTCAACAAGGCAGCATGGATGCTTTGAAAATTGACTGTGCATAAAGTAATCGGCAACGCGCCAGCGCCGGTAATGATAAATACCCACCAGGAAATACCTTTTCTGTAATGATATTTCAGGATCCATTTATGCATACAATACCCGGCCACAGGGGGGGCGATCAGAAAGGAAATGAACCGGAGTTATGTTTTTCACCCGTTGAAAGAATGCGATCTCCGGTGGAGGAACATAAAACGAAGTATCTGAAATTGTCCTGATAATTTGTTTTTAGTTCCATGGCCAGCGGGTAGGACATGGTCGTATTGATCCGGGATTCATCTTCGTTCATATACCGGGTTGTCACCTGGGCAATCCGGTCATAATGATGATGATATTTATTGAATGAGTATTCGTCGTGTATCCACAACCCGTTGAGCATAGTGACAAACATGCCGACGGAAAGACCCGAAATATTTATAAGGGAAGAAATTTTGTTTTTGGTGAGATTACGCCCGGTGGTTTTGAAATAACTCTTCAACATGTCAGTTGTTTAAATATCTGTGCATTGAAAGATGCGGAATTCTGTGATTTGTTGCATGGTCCGGAGATAATTATAAAATCTTTTCCATGTAGATTGTTCCGGGGAGGGGATTGAAACGATACGAGGGGATGACATAAAATCCGAAGGATTTGTATAGCTCCTGCGCTTTGACCATATTTTCCAGCGTATCCAGTCTTATCTTTTTATATCCGAGCCCTTTTGCCAGACTGAATGAGCGCTTTAATAATTCAACACCGATCCGTTGACCTCTGTATATGCTCCTGACATACATTCTTTTCAGTTCCGCCGTTCCTTCTTCTAATTTCCGGACAGCAGTACATGCAATCGGGTTTTCGTTTGCGAATACAAGAAGCAAACCGCCATTCGGATGGTTATATTGGATATGTATGGTTTCTAATTCCTTTTCAAAATCCTGAAAAGATAAATCCACGCCCAACGCATCAGCATATTCTCTGAAAAGCAAACGGGCCTGTTCAAACTCATTCTCCGTGTGAGCGGTCTTATAAACAAAAATTTGTTCCATTCGCTTTTATTCCCTGAAATTCTGATTGAAAGAGATTATAATGATAATATTATAATCCCGAATGAAAAACGGATAAAAATATAAATTTGTGAAAATTGATTCG
Organism: uncultured Bacteroidota bacterium; assembly: GCA_963759335.1. GTDB lineage: Bacteria > Bacteroidota > Bacteroidia > Chitinophagales > Chitinophagaceae > Puia. The sequence goes on along the minus strand of CAVWYU010000005.1, from coordinate 381,339 downwards.
TTATCATGAGCAATGAAACAGAAGATCATCAGAAATTCAGGTTACTTCGTGTTTTAGCGATCCTGATCCTGTTTGCCGGAGGCATTGTATCCGCCTGCTTTACATACGATGCCGCACAGGGGAATCATTCAATTCTCCTGAAATCCCTGTTCCTGATCTGGATCCTGTCTCCATTCGTTGCACTGATCCGGGTATATTCGGTCTCCGGGCATTGGTCAGCGATCAGGCGCGGTTTGCTTTACAACCTGATGCTATTTGTCGCGTTTGTTTCCATGGTTGCCTACAGCGGCGAATGGAACCTGCCGGGTATGAAACCGGCGTTCTTATTTCTGGTGATTCCTTTATTCTGCTGGGCTCTGATGATGGTCGCTTATTTTATTGTTAACTATCGAAGGTTGAGAGGCTAAGGCGTAAGGCTAAGGCGTAAGGCGTAAGGCTAAGGCTAAGGCTAAGGCTAAGGCGTAAGGCGTAAGGCGAAAGCAAAATTTACTATCAGTTGCTGAATCCTCACTCATTTAGATCTCTTTCCGCGGATACTCAAAAAATTCTCTATCTCAAACGCTTTCAGGGATCGTATTTCCTTTGGAAAAATCTTTACCGGAAGGGTTCGCTGTTTCTCCGGCATTTTTGAAAATATCGTTTTGATCCCTTTCATACCAGATTTTTGAATAAATACCGCTTGCGGATAAAATGTCTTACCGCGGTTAAAAGCCATGCGGAGAGCTGTATCATAACTCCATAAATCACCCAGACCTTTCAGATTAGATTTAACAGCTTCCGTGATCATAAAAAGATTTGCGAATGATCTGGCTTTTCGAATGAACGGCGAGTATTTTTTCAGCAGGACAGCACTCTGTCGCAGTTGCTTAACGCCAATTCCACGCTGATGCGGATGTATCTTTCTGTGAGGTGTTACACCCGAGGCTGCATATTCAATGGCTGACTGAAAAGACAGCGATTGAAAAAACCGCTCAAGTTCATGCAGTTCACGCAATTCATTGTCCCGGTAGTCAGCAATGTCCGATTGCAGGCTCATTGGATGAAGATACTAAGAATATTAGTACTCTGCAGCGGATGTATTATTACAGGATTTGGAAACACCGTCCTGAAACGAGAATGTAAACGGTCTCCAGAGGCATTTTTCAGGCTGAAAATATCTGGTACGCATCTTGTATTTATCAATATGGTTTTTCATAGGATATTGGATTTTAAAACGGGCCTGCATTTTTATGCTGGGCCCTTTTATTTTACAGAAACCTCCCAATCGTTGCAAATGAATGACCCGGTTTATACGCCGGAAGTCAATATTATTCGGAAATTTGACCGGATATAAAATATGCTCTCATGGATACCTACACAGAAAAAAAAGCGGATGCCCAAAATTTTGCCAAGGCTGAAATGTTGATTCGCAAACCGGCAAGGGAAGTATTTGAAGCCATCATCAATCCGGAGATCACCACGAAATTCTGGTTTACAAAATCCAATGGCAGACTGGATGAAAATAAAAAAGTGGAATGGGTATGGGAAATGTATAATCATAGCGTTCCCGTATTTGTAAAATCCATTCAACCTTCGGAGAAAATTATCATCGGCTGGGGAAATGAAGGGGATCTGACAACGGTTGAATGGTCTTTTAAAAATCTATATGAAAACGAAACTTTTCTGAGCATTGTTCATAGCGGTTTTAAAGGAGATCATGATCAGGTCATTTCGCAGGTACGTGATTCAACGGAAGGATTTACGATTGTTCTTGCAGGTTTGAAGGCCTGGTTGGAACATGGCATTCGGCTCAATCTGGTAGCTGACAGATTTCCGCGATAACAAAACGAAAACTGCCATGACCGTCTTTGCAGAAACCACCCGAACCATATTAAGGGAGATCACACTGGAAGATGCGGACCCATTTTTTGAAATGGATTCTGATCCCGGGGTTCACAAATACCTGGGCACCCAACCGGCAACCAGCATGGATCAGATTGTCGAAACCATTCATTTCGTGAGGCAGCAATATGCCGACAATGGAATCGGACGCTGGGCTATTGCCGATAAATCAACAAACAGATTTATCGGCTGGACTGGTCTCAAACTGGTGAAGGATGTGATGAACAACCAGACTAACTATCATGACCTCGGATACCGTTTGTTAAGAAAATACTGGGGACAGGGGTACGCAACAGAAACGGCACCGGCTTCATTAACTTATGGGTTTGATACATTGAATCTGGATGAAATAATAGCAACGGTAAATTGTGAAAATGACGCTTCAAATCATGTTGTCAAAAAGCTTGGGTTTATACTGCATGAAACTTTTTATCTGCACGCATTAAAACATAACTGGTATAAAATAAATAAAAGCGACTGGAAAGCCAGGCGATAAAACCTGCCTTTGACTACAGATAAGGAAAATGAAACGCAGATCCGGCTTCTGATAGAAGATTGGGCAAAAGCCGTCCGGCAAAAAAATATGGAAGAAATTCTGGCCTTCCATTCACCGGAATTTGTCATGTACGATGTTCCTGAACCGTTTCAATCTGTCGGACTGGAAGCATATCGTAGAACCTGGGACATATTCTTTACTTATACAAAGCCGGGGATTTTCGATATCCACGAATTACAGATTATTGCTGACAATGAAGTTGCATTCGCATTTGGCAGAATGCAGTGTTCTGACAAGGCCGGCCGGGAAGACTATATTCCTTTGGATTTCAGAATAACCATTGGCTTAAAAAAGATCAAAGGGCAATGGCTGATTTTGCACGAACATCATTCAATTCCCGCAGTGCAGGGTTATTAAAAGTAACTTACAAAATGCGTTCAGCATGCAGCTGGATCAATATAGGGCATAACTGTATCGTCAACGAACAATTTATGATTTGAGTAATTTGACATAGGATTCATTTACAGTTATTTATAATTCTGGCATTTATTTCGATCCATTTGAATCATGCTGAAAAACTTCTTTAAAATCGCCCTGCGGAATATCAGCCGTAACAAAGGGTTTTCTATTCTGAACATTGGCGGTCTCGCGGTTGGTATGGCCAGCGCCCTGCTTGTACTGTTATGGGTGCAGAACGAACTGAGTTTTGACAGTGAATATAAAAACAGCGACCGTCTTTACCAGGCATGGAACCGGAATATGGGAAATGAAGGACTCCACTCCTGGAATAATACCATGAAAGTTCTGGGTCCGACCCTGAAAAAAGACTTTCCCGAAGTGGAGGGAACCAGTCGTGTAAACTGGGATGCGACCATATTATTTACCCGCGGCGAGAAAAAACTGAATGTGGTAGGTACGATGGTAGATCCGGACTTTCTGACCATGTTTGAATTTCCATTTCTCAAAGGCAATCGGAATACAGCGCTCAACAATCCCAATGATATTGTTATCACAGAAAAACTATCCCGCCAGATATTCGGCAATGAGGACGCCATGGGCAAAATTATCCGTCTTGATAATAAATATGATTTCAGGGTCAGCGCAATCATGGAGGATCTTCCAAATAATACCGGGTTTGATTTTCAATATCTGCTGCCCTGGTCCTATATGCATACCATTCAACAGGATGACAGTGTGTGGGACAAAAACTCGACACATAATTATGTGCTGCTAAAGCCCCATACCGATCTGAAATCATTCAATGCAAAAATTCAGCATATCGTTAAGAAATACGGAAATCCCGAATGGACCACCGAAATGTTTCTGTATCCGGTCAGCCGCCTGCACCTGTATTCAAATTTTGTAAATGGTATACCCACCGGCGGGAAAATAGAAATGGTCCGGGTATTTATTCTGATCGCCGGCCTTATTTTGCTGATCGCCTGTATCAATTTCATAAACATGAGTACGGCAAGGAGTGAACGGCGGGCCAAAGAAGTCGGTATACGAAAGGTTTCCGGGGCGATGAAAAATTCGCTGATCATTCAGTTCATAGCAGAAAGTATTTTCATTGCCGGAATTGCCGGACTGATCGCGCTCCTGCTTGTGCAGCTTTCATTGCCCGCGTTCAACACACTTACAAAGAAGCAATTATTTGTGGACTATGGAAGTATTTATTTCTGGCTTTCCTTTGCAGCGTTTATATTATTTACCGGGTTGGTATCCGGAAGTTATCCGGCATTTTTTCTGTCATCTTTTAAACCGGTGGCCGTTCTGAAAGGAAGTTTCAAAAAGGCAGAGGCACAGGTGACGCCAAGAAAAGTGCTTGTCGTCTTACAATTCAGTATTGCCATTATCCTCATCGTGAGTACGCTGGTCATTAACCGTCAGATCAAGTATGCACAGGACAGGGAAACCGGGTATGATAGAAGTAAACTGGTTTATATTTCTATGTTCGGCGATATAGAAAAGAACTATCCATTGATCCGGGAAGAGTTGATGAGTAAACAGCTGGCCATTTCTGTTACAAAAACGAGCGCACCCTTAACTGAAACCTGGAGCTCCGGAGGTGCCGACTGGCCGGGCAAAAGCCCCAATGACAGATCAAGCTTTGATTACTACAATACCGATGGGGGAATTGTCAAAACTGCCGGTTTGACATTGCTGCAGGGCCGGGACATTGATCTGGTTCATTATCCCGGTGATTCGATGTCGACCCTTTTAAATGAAGCCGCAGTCCGGGTCATGGGATTTAAAAATCCAATTGGTCAGATCATTAATCAGGATCAGCGGGTAGTGGGAGTGGTGAAGAATTTTATTTTACAATCACCTTATGATCCGGTAAAGCCGATGATCATCAATGGTCCGGGGAGTCATTGGTTCAATATGATTCATATCAAACTGAACGGAAGCCATTCGACAAGCACGAATATTGCAGGTATCGAAAAAATATTTAAGAAATACAATCCTGTCTATCCATTTGAATATCACTTTACCGATGAAGAATATGCGAAAAAATTCAGCGATGACCGCACGACCGCTACACTGAGCATGTTGTTTTCAGGTCTTACGATTTTCATTTCCTGTCTGGGGTTGTTTGGTCTGGCCGCATTCATGGCAGAGAAAAGAATCAAAGAAATCGGTGTGCGCAAAGTACTGGGCGCATCGGTTGCAAGTATTACCGGGCTTTTATCGGCAGACTTTGTCAAACTGGTCATCATATCTATTTTTATTGCATCTCCCATTGCATGGATAGTGATGAATAAATGGCTGCAGGGTTATGACTATCATGATTCGATTCCTTTATGGATATTCCTTAGCGCCGGCGGTATGGCGCTACTGATTGCTCTTATCACCGTTAGTTTTCAATCCATTAAAGCGGCCACGTCGAATCCGGTCACCAGCCTTCGCTCAGAATGAGCTTCGGCTGGCAAAGACAGCTTACGCTCGGAATGACCCTTCTATCCATAGTGTCTTTTATGCAATCATTTCGGTAGTTCGTAGAAAAACAACGGCGGGCGTCCTATAAAATCCTAGTTTAATAGCAACATAACCAGCCAGACTATGAGAAAAATATCAGTTTACTTCATGATATTTATTTCGCCGTTTATCATAAAAGGTCAGCCACCCATCCCCGCTGAGACTACCGGCCTTACGAATGCAACGATCAACGAAAAAGGCGAACTGAAGATAGCTGCCGCCACCAGATCCTCAGAGAAAGATTTTGATTTCTTTTACGGCAGCTGGAATGTTGCCGGCAAAAAACTCAAAAGCAGACTGCACCATTCCAACGAATGGATATCATTTACCGCAAAATTGAAATGCTCCGGGATGATCGGAGGCTACGCGAACATAGAACCCTTTTATACAAAAGCAAACGGAAAGGATTTTGAAGCATTTACACTCCGCGTGTTTGATTCCACTGCCCGGTTATGGAGCATTTATTATGCATACCCGGCCAACGTGAGCATGCAAAATCCACAAGTTGGATCGTTTCAAAACAATATTGGCTGGTTTTATGCGCGCGATGTGTGGGAAGGAAAAAACATTATCATCGTTTACAGGTGGGATCGCACAGATTCAGAGAAACCAACCATGTGCCAGGCATTTTCTGATGATAACGGCAAAACCTGGGAATGGAATTATTTACAAAGCTTTGAAAAAATAAAAAATTAGCGAGATTATTCCCATTCATAGTTATCAAACGACGGCCGTTTATTCAGGGCCATTTAATATATGTTAAAAATATATATGTCCTAATTTGATCAGGGATTCTTAATTCCTGGTTATCTGGATATTATTTTTTGGCTATATTACAGAAAACAACCCTGATGAGCAATGTAAACATTTACCAACGCTGCCTGGGCCATTTTGTGGATGTAAGGCTGAAGGAAGAAGATGATTTTATAAAAACTGTTTTTGTGAGGACCCTGGATACCTGTCATGGTCAGATACGGCGCTCCATAATTTACGCAGATATTGTTCCAAATGGTGATGAGGAAGAGTACCTGAGTATGTATTCGATGAATCCGGATGCTTTTCAGAAAATGCCTCTGCCGGAAGAACAGATTGCTGAAGTCAAGATTGGTAAGAAAATTAATCTCTGAATAGCCGGACGAACTTTACATAGTATATTTCAGAACTCATCATCATATATCAGCTTACCATCGCCCTTTGATAATTTCACCCAATCTACTGTGCCTGTTCCCTGGAAACGATAAATAATTCCTTTGATTTTTGATCCGGTCGTTATGCCGTCCAGATGGTAAACCATTTTTCCGTCGACAAAAAAATTGGCGTTGCCATTTTTAACTTCCAGGCGGACTTTTACAAAATGATCAAAATCAATCCCAAATCCCGAAAGGTCATTTTCTTTTCCCTGTATGAAACGACCCAGGCAGAATAAATTATTCTCGGAGATGCATCCTTTGGCTGAAAGCGGAATGGAAACCATCGAACCTTCCGTGAGCAATCTGATTTCCGATTTCTGACAAACGCCTGATCCTTCTTTGAAATCATTTCGGACAGATGTTTCGAAAGTAAAATCATCTGATGTCAAATCACCAAATTCACGGACGTTCCCATAATAAACATAGGGGACTGTTGGCTCCATGGGCATGTTCTGCGATTTGATTTTTGCAAGTGATAAAGTCAGCTTTCCGTCCGCAACAGCCTGTTCTTTTTTAAAATATATCGGAACGGGATCCTGCTCGATCAACGGGAGCCAGCCGTCCGTTTGGATGAAGATGTCATGCTCCTTTACTATTTTATTACCATCCAGTAATTTTGCCCGGAAAAATCCGGGATAATAATAGATCGAAGTATGCAGGTGCTGGTCCCTGGGTACCCGGGTGCGCAGGCGATTGTCCCAGGACTGTTGTATAAAAACAGAATCCGTTGCTGATGCGCTGGCGTCATATTCAAATACCACTGAGTTGGGCACGCCACGCAAGACCATCTTCTTACTGCTGAAAAGGTAAGCACCAGCCGGTCCATTCATTTTTTTTGCATCAGACCTGGACGCGAAAAAATTCCATGACAGGATTGACATACAAACCAGGCCAACGGTCAGGGCGGTAAATAAAAAGGATTTCCTGGTTTTTTCAGGAACTGACGTTGTTTTCGTTTCAATGACCGGTTCATTCGCGAACCCGGTCAGATCATATATGGTTTGATTCTGACGGAAATCCCTCCAGCTTTCAAAACCGATAAACGCTGCCAGCGTATTTAATGTGGTCACTGTAGGAGCGGAGTCATATTTTACTTTCCCCCAGATTCGCTTCAGGGTAGTCTGGCTCAGCGCGACGCCGGTAATTTCGAAAATTTTTTCTGATAACAGATCGAAATCATGATTCGTCCAGTGTCCGCTGTCGCCCCATCCCAATTTTTCCTCAATGAGGCGTTTACAACTTTCTTTCAACCGTTCCTCAGGCGCTGTATGCATTTGATGTACAGTAAAAATTAATTTGAATCAACTTGAATCGTTTTGAACAACGCCTGTAAGGGATCGCTGTTGATTTCAAATCTACATTTGTTTAAACAATTTATTTACGCAAATTATTTACAGTCTATGAAAAACAAACGGGATACAATTTTGATTTTTAACATACTGATGACGCTTTCACTTTCGGCGCTCAGTCAGGGCATTAACCTTGCTGAATGGAAAGTGCTTTCGGAAGATAACAAAACGCCGGATTTGACCGACACGGTTTTTCTTGGAAAACCCTGTGTAAAACTGGACGGTGCCCTGAAGTCAGCGATCTGGAATCAGAAACTGAACATCAGAAATTTCAGGATGGATCTGGATATCGCCGGTGTTGTGATGTCGGGCATTGGCTTTCACGTAAGCAATGATCAGAATTATCAGTTTATCTACTTCAGACCGGGATATGGCGGCACGGAAGAAGCCATACAATACATACCGGTGTATAACGGCGCCCTGAGCTGGGTGATGTATGGGAAATATCAGGACACTGCCGCCATCAAAAAATCGGAATGGTTTCATGCAACCATCGAAGTGCGCGGAAACAATCTGAAGGTATTTACCAATTATAATAGAAAGCCCGACATGGATATTACCATGCTCCATGTGCAGACTACAATGGGGAGTATTTTGTTAAGAACAATGTTCGGTCCTTCTTATTTTGCCAATGTGATGACCCGGGAATTACCGGATTATGTTACAGACTGGGAAATATCGGAACAATTACCCATCGGTACAATCTTCGATTACAACCAGATCAAAAAAATAAAAAACTGGACGAAAATAAATGAAGCCGGTGATGACTATGTGAACCTTTGCCGTTATTTCGAAAAACCGAATGGTGTTTTATTTGCCCGGCATATCATTCATTGTGAATCGGATCAGGTAAAAGCACTGAATTTTGATTTTGCCGGTAAGCTGCATATTTTTCTGAACGGAAAGGAAATATTTTCCTACGATAAATTCAAACTGGATCGTCTGGCAGATGGCATGAACCGGATCAGATTAAATCTGATCAGCGGCGACAATGAATTGGTATTTCTCTCTGAAGGCGACGGCTATTTATTTGGAAACGGAAAAGGATATAATTCCCTCGGCCGCTTACAGGATCAGAACTGGGGATTTATTGCATCTTTAAATCGCATGTGAATAACGGTTGGGCCAAGGTTTATAAGGCAGCAGTTCTTAATAAAAGAGTATTTCCTTTATTAATATAGAAAAAGTTTATATCTATAAAAAGCTAATTTATTATTTTTTATCATGCCAAGTCGCTCCACTTAGCCGATGCATGAAGTGCCATCCGGAAGCCGGTCAGGAAAACAGGCGAGATAAAAAATGCCGGGTTCAGACTTCGGTTCAAACACTTTCCCGATGAATTGTTGGAAATAGGTTTAACTTTTAAATAATTTTGACCTATATCTCCAAAACAATAAAAATTATACAATGGAAACCAACAAAGGCATTATTACCAATTCGATTATTGCCGGGGCCATGGCAATATCATCCACGGGTCAGGCACAAACCAATACCAATACGGATTTAAGATCTTCCGAATTAATCAGGCCATATCATATCCAGATATCTGAAGCGGCGCTGACCGATCTCAACCGGCGTATAAAGGATACACGCTGGCCTGATAAAGAAACTGTGAACGATGATTCACAGGGTGTGCAGCTCGCGACGATGCAGAAGCTCGCTAGTTACTGGTCGACGGATTATGACTGGCGCAAAGTGGAAGCGAAATTGAATGCACTGCCACAATTTATGACCACGATCGACGGACTTGATATTTATTTTATCCATGTACGTTCGAAAGAGAAAAATGCATTGCCGGTCATCATCACGCATGGCTGGCCGGGCTCAATGATCGAACAGCTGAAAGTGATCGGTCCGCTTACTGATCCTGTTGCCTATGGCGGAAAAGCCGAAGATGCTTTTGACGTAATTATTCCATGCCTTCCAGGCCATGGTTTTTCGGGAAAGCCGACAACCACCGGATGGGATCCTGTTCATGTTGCAAAGGCATGGATAGAACTGATGAAACGGCTTGGCTACAAAAAATATGTGGCACAGGGTGGAGACTGGGGTAATGCGGTATCTGAAATCATGGCGCTGATTGCACCACCGGAATTGCTGGCAATCCATACTAATATGCCCTCTACGGTTCCTCCAAGTATCGACCAGGCCCTGGCATCGGGTACTATGCCTCCTGATCTTACGGCTGACGAAAAGAATGCATATCAGCAGCTTGACTATTTTAATAATAAAGGCATAGCCTACGCGCTGGAGATGGGAAATCGTCCACAAACTTTGTATGGCATTGAAGATTCACCCACCGGTCTCGCAGCATGGATGCTGGATCATGATATTCGTAGTTACAAACTTATAACTCGTGTTTTCGACGGACAGAAAGAAGGTCTTACAAAGGATGATATTCTTGACAATATTACGCTGTACTGGCTCACAAAAACAGGTGTGTCTGCATCCCGTCTCTACTGGGAAGCTTTTCAGGGACCGAAGGGTGGTTTTTTTGACGTGAGAAATGTTAAGATACCGGTTGCCGTGAGCGTTTTCCCGGATGAAATTTATGCGGCTCCCCAAACATGGGCAGTGAAAGCTTATCCCAAACTCGTGTATTTTAATAAAGTAGCAAAGGGAGGCCATTTTGCAGCCTGGGAACAACCGGAACAATTTAGTGTAGAACTTCGCGCAGCATTCAAGTCATTTCGATAATAAGAAAATTTTAAAAACCGCGTTTGCAGGGCGCGGTTTTTTTATTTTACCAGATGGTTTAATTTTAATCACTGATTTTAATATAAAGAAAGCCATGTCACGTGGAATGATTTATGACCGGCGCAGATTTATCAGTGCCGCTTCTTTGACACTTGCTGCCTCCGGTTTACACTAACCGGATTTTCACAACCAGAATCAGAAGATTTGGAACATTCCGGTTTAAGTGGCACCGGACCGGGTATGAAATCATCTGGTGTAAACAATTCCTTAGGTCCGGTAAAACAGATCGATGCCGGTCTTCTGAATATTGGTTATGTTGAAGACGGCCCTGCCAATGGTCCTGTTGTTATTCTTCTTCATGGCTGGCCATATGATATTTACAGCTTTGCAGACGTAACTCCGATGCTGACTGTAAAAGGTTACCGGGTAATCGTTCCGTATCTGCGTGGTTTTGGCACAACGCGTTTTCTTTCCGGTGAAACGATGCGCAATGCACAACAATCGGTCGTGGCGCTCGATGTGATTGCGCTGATGGATGCGCTCAAAATACAGAAGGCTATACTCGCCGGTTTTGATTGGGGTGCGCGATGTGCTGACATCGTAGCGGCACTCTGGCCTGACCGTTGCAAGGCACTCGTTTCTGTGAGTGGTTATCTCATCGGAAGTCAGGCAGCCGGTAAAAATCCTTTACCACCCAGGGCAGAACTTCAATGGTGGTATCAGTTTTACTTTGCCACTGAACGTGGGAAAGCGGGGTACGATCAAAACAGACATGACTTTTCAAAACTCATCTGGCAAATAGCGTCACCGAAATGGAATTTTGATGATGCGACTTTTGATCGAACCGCAGCATCGTTTGAAAATCCCGATCATGTTGCCATAGTAATACATAATTATCGCTGGCGGCTGGGAATAGCAGAAGGCGAAACAAAATATGATGATCTCGAAAAGAAACTTGCGCAGGCGCCGGTCATCACAGTTCCAACCATTACCATGGAAGGTGATGCCAACGGTGCACCGCATCCGGCTCCTGATTCTTATGCAGCCAAATTTTCAGGTAAATATGCGCACCGTAATATCGATGGCGGTGTCGGGCATAATCTGCCCCAGGAAGCGCCAAAAGCTTTTGCGCAGGCCATTATAGATGTGGATGGTTTTGCCGTCTAACATTCAGCGGTTATACGATTGGTATTGAAGTCATACAGAATGGCTCATGTCCCTGATCATGGCATTCATCAAATCGGCCGCTCTCCGGTGTTTCAACACACTGGCGATCTGTCCGCCCCATGCAAAAATCATTTCCCATTTTTTCCGGTCAATCGCTGCTTCGCGAAATGAACCGGTGAAACGGCTCTGTGATGGAAAAGGTAAGAGGTCTGATTCTTTTCCATTCATTTCACCGGCAATACGATTCATTAAGCCACGGCCCAGTCGCCCGGTAAAGGCACGTGACAGTATCGTGTATTTAGCTGCTTCAGAAAACAAAAGATTCCGATGAAACGCAGGTGCTCCGGATTCTTCACAGGCCAGGAAGGCTGTGCCGATCTGAACCCCATCGGCGCCCAGAGCCAGGGCAGCCGATATCCCTTTACCACTCGCAATGCCGCCGGCTGCTATAACGGGGATGTGTATCCTGTCTTTTATTTGTTGTATCAATACGAAACTGCCGGTAAGAGAAGATTCCGCGGTTGCCAGAAACGATGGCCGGTGACCGCCCGCTTCGAAGCCGGAAGCGATGATGAGATCGACACCCGCCGCTTCGAGGGCCAGCGCTTCATCCAATGTTGTTGCCGAACCGGCTGTGACAATATTTTTTTTTCTGCATTGATCCAGGATATCTGCTGAAGGGATGCCAAATGAGAAACTGAATATCGGCGGACGGATATCGAGAATGGTCTGTACCTGGTTTTCATATCGGCTGGCCTGAACGATTGGTTTGTCCGGAATGCCAATTCCAAGTTCATCGAAATATGGATGAAAGAGTGCTTTTGTTTTTTCAAAACGTTCATTGACGATAGATATCGGTACATTATCATTATCCGAAACCCATAAGTTTATATTATAGGGTTTATTAGTGGCCTTCTTTAGTTCACTATTTATTTGTACGATTTCATCCGGCTCCAGGGTGTAAACGCCGTATCCACCGACACCTCCCAGGTTAGATACGATGGCGGTTAGTTTTATGGTAGAAAGCCCTCCGCCGAAAGGTCCCTGCATGATGGGATATTGTGATCCTAAAATTTTAGCAGCTGCCGTGTTATGCCACATAAGGTCCATTTACAATTTGACTATTGTTCAACGTCTGCGATCATTTTATTTACAATGACCCATTTTCCATCGAATTTGTGAAACGATAACAATTCGAAATAATTAAAATCGTACATCTTCACGCGTACCTTAGCTACGGCGATAGACTGAATGATCTCTATGGAAATAATTTCTCCTTTAAACGGTTTACCGGAATCCTTTGGACTCTGCCGGTTCTTTACGCCGTCCAGGTATTGAGCGAGTGTCCTGAAATATGGTTTACCGGCTGCGTCTCCGAATAAGAGGGTGCCGGGATAATAAACAGTGCTGAGCAGATTGATATCTCCGGAATAAATGCCTTTGAAATAGGCATCGTTGAGGATACGCGCTATTTCTGCAGAATCTTCATTAAAACTTTTCATATGAATATCGTGTTTATCTGACAACTGTTTTGTTCCTGCTGTCTACCAATCTCATCCACAATGCATGGAACTGCATCGAAATGTATACCCCTGCCTGTTTATTGCACATGCAAATATCGTTATCCGTTTTATAAATCCTGCCGTTGGGAAAACGGATCAGCGCAGTTCGGCAAACGGGCTCGCCTGCACGCAACTGTCTTTCATTTGACTTCGTTTATTTAATTACCAAGAAACATATAACTCCGGTTATTGCAAAACCGGATGACGATGTTCAAATGATTAAACAGGGAATCAGTATTGACTGTTTCCGGATCGTCAATTAGAATTGAACCCTGTTTTTATTTTATCTCATAACACACACTGTAAAAATCTAAAAGAAAAAAAATGAAACAATCGTTTTTCAGAGGCATCGTATTGTTCGTACTCATGTTATCTCTCAGTCATTGTAAAAAAGATTATTCAAATGGATATGGAGGAGCACCGAATCCTTCTTCCGGAATCGACATTGACCTTGCATCCAGCGCTACGCTTGGCCAGTATCTGACCAACAGTCATGGACAGGCTTTGTATATGTTCTCCAATGAAGTAGATGGCGAAAATGCCTGTACCGGAGACTGTGCCGTGGTCTGGCCCGAATTCACAACGGATCTGTCAACAGCAAAATTAAATGAGGGGCTGAATATTGCGGACTTTGATACCATTGCGACATCGAACGGTAAGAAACAGATTACATATAAGGGCTGGCCCCTGCATACCTATTCACCACTGAATTCGGGTGGTTACGGCGGTTCAGTCAATGCTCCTGAAGGACCCGGAACAACGCTGGGAGATGGCTTTGCAGGCGTTTGGTTTGTTGCTAAGCCGGATTATACCATTATGCTGGCCTATAAACAACTGAAGGGTTTGGACGGCAATAATTATAAAAGTGATTTCACAATCGGCACGGGTCAAACGGCTTATTTCACGAATGGAACCGGACGAACTATTTATACGTTTAGTCTGGATAGTTTTAATATCAACAAATTCACAAAGACAGATTTGTCGAACAATAATATTTTCCCCATATATGAGCAAACACAAGCGGTTATTCCATCTGTTCTGGATAAAACCCTTTTTGGAAATATAGGATTTGCAGGCAGGCAACAGCTCACTTACAAAGGATGGCCTCTGCACTTTTTTGGTCAGGATTCAGTTCGTGGCCTAACTCTGGCGGTTAGCGTTCCGGTAGCCGGTAAATGGCCCGTAGCGGTAAGAGATATCATTGATCCAAAAAGATAATGGGAGCGGAATAATTTATATTAATCACTAATAATTAATAACTGAAAAGGGGGTCTCATGACCTCCTTTTTAATTTCGCTCTTTTTCTCCTAATGAAAACCAATTTCCGGAATCATCAATAAACAGCGCTTCGAAAGCATAAAACTCCCTGGTCGGTGGCTTTTTAAATATGACTCCCTTTTCTTTTAATTCCAGATAAGTCGCCAGTAAATCATTACATTGGAAAACTCCAAATCCAAACGTACCTTTTTTCACCAGTTCCCTCATTTGTTTTGCTGCATCACCTTTGAACATCATTCCTTCTTCTATGGACATTAAGGTAATTTCAAGATCGGGTTGTTCCGGGGGGCAGACAGTCAGCCAGCGCATACCAGGTCCCATGGGTGCATCCGTATGGACTTTGAATCCCAGTTTGTTCACGTAAAATTCAAAAGCACTATCCTGATTTAAGACAAAGATGCTTACATGATTCATCCGTGTAATCATTATTTTATTTTTAAGAAGGTAAATAATGACCCAAAGATCTGCAAAGACTTTTTATAAGGCTTCTCGAAAATTGCTATTTTTTGACCATCCATTTTGTTCCGCGAAGCAATGGGGAATAAAATATTCGGGTTTGTTTTTTATATTTTCCTGCCTCAGCCGGTAATCCCGCTGATACTCAGAGGGGGTTTTCCCTTCTATGGTTTTGAAAAGACCGCAAAACGAAGGGATGCTGTCAAACCCCACCTTAAAACAGGCATCAGATATTTTGAAATCTTTCCTCAGCAGTTCTTTGGCATTTTCAATTCTTACCTGTGTCATATAACGATGTGGTGTATTCCCGTATATTAATTTAAAGAGCCTGATAAAATGAAATTTGGAAAAATATCCCTCACGGGCAATATTGTTCAGGTTAATATCAGTATAGTAATTTTCATCGATAAATAATTTTGCTTTTACAAGGCGGTTATAGAGATAGAATTTGGGGTAAGCCTCTTTGAATTTTGCCATATGGTTGTTGTGATAGGTAGTTCAAATTTACAAAAAGACTTTTAACGGGAATGGCGGGTACCAATGCAGTAAAAGGATGTTCAGAGGACGTGTTATATAGTAACCACTCATTTTATTTTGAATTTTGATGTTCTTTATTATCCGCGTATTCGCTCGTGAATTTTCTGAGTTTGTCTCTTCCCCACGCGATCATAAATTCATTTCTGTTTACAGATCTGTATATGTTGTCCTGGCTTTGTTCGAAACTTTCCCAACTATTCATTTTATGATGATATTGTACATAAAATTCAATTGACCAGCTGAGGATTTCCTTTAAAATCTCAATATATTCCGAATAGCTTTTAGCATCTGTAAAATGATATAGGGGTTTTGCGAAATGGTCGGCCATACTGATGGCGATGACGTCTATCTCAGCGCTGTGATTTTTCAAATAAGCATTCATGTGCCGGATTTATTTTTTCTCCAAAAGACTAGAATACGCAGATGCGGGAATCATGGTTGCTGAAGCAGGAAAGGGTTGCATTAAACCGGAAAAGGCGACATTTTTAAAATTACCTTTTGGGAGGTGATTTTCGCCGGATATGATGGACAGCCTGCCGGTGGTTGGATAGGGTATTGCAAAAATGATATTGGGGGATATTTAAAATCCCCCTTTTGAAATCCCGGTCATGTAGGAGTTACCTGAAAGCCAGCAAGAAAGGGTAATATTTATGAATCTTATTAAAGTTTTGGGTAGTTTTATTCCCTGAGAAATAAAAAAATATCTGATGCAGCAATATTCGAATTTAATCGAAGCGATCAACGGTCTTCGTAAGGAGGGTTATACGGAGGATTTTAACCTGGAACAGCAATGTATTTCCTGCAGGGATGGCCAGTTCAAAATGTTCCACGACGAGTTTATAATTGACAAATATTTCCGGTTCGATGCCGGTAGTGATGCGGCAGACCAAAGTATCATCTACGCCGTGTCGTCGCAAAAGAATGATCTGAAAGGAATTTTAATAAATGCCTATGGCATTTATTCTGAAACCCTCACCAATGAAATGCTGAGAAAATTACAAATCGCAGAGGGGGATGGACAGACTATTCGTTGATAAATGGACGGTTTAACCAAACAGCAAACACAGGAGGTTGTCAAAAATGGAAGTTACCTACCGCTGTAGTAAAATTTTTGTTTTCATCAACGACGCAATACCGAGCGCCCTTGTTTTTGCCAGACTTGCCTTTTCGCCTTCAAAATGCTGATCGACGGTTGTGCAAAAAAGGCTGGTCCAACGATCAAAGTGGTCCGTAGTCAGGTGTACAAGCGTGTGAATGTTCTGATGTATAGCCATGGGATTACCGACATAGCTACCCGTATAAAATAAAATGTTTTCCCAGAATTTATAAATAACCGGCAAATGTTTTTCCCAATTAACCTTTATGGCATCGGTGAAAATATATCCAATAACGGGATCCGGAATGACACGCCGGTAAAAATGATCAATGAGTAATTTGATATCACCGATTGTTTCGATGTCTTTTTTCATCTGATGGTTAAACTTCTGCCTCGTAAAACAAGTCTACTATTTTTTTGTGATTGTAAATATAGGGGATACAGAGCATGGCGATCCCAATAATGAGGATCGTGCCGCCCAGCAACTTTATGAACTCTCCATTGAGTTTCAAATCGGCAAACCGGTGTATCCCCAGCGTTTTCCAAATGCAGAAAGCGATGATAAGAAAAAAGAAAAGGGTATAGATTAAATCCCCCCTTTTTGACCAGCTTTTCAGGCCATAATAAGCGGCGCCAGCCAACAGGAGCAGAATGTTAACGATAAATATAATAGAAGATACGTTGATGAAATCAGAAGGGCCATAATAAGTCGCTACCCTGAACCAGATATTATAACCAAGGCATAGCATGGTCGCGATGATTCCTGCAAAAAGTGCGGTCAGAAATGCTCTTCCGAATGGAATCTGGTTATATTGATTGCGCATAAAAATTAATTTATTGGTGAAACTGGTTTTTGCCGATTTTAAAAATCTGTCGTCCCCTGACCATAGCTCTTTTTGTTTTTCCGGGCGATTCGTAGGCATGATCTTTTTGTTTTTGTTCGCTATAAAATTTCAAAATAGATGCCGCCTGAATAATGCCTGCAATTTCGCGGCCACCACTTTCTTTCAGAACCAGTAATTTCTGAAGGTGATATTTGCCCATCATTTCGGCCGCAAAGCCGAGATCATCCGTGTCGTAGATATGGGGCAGTTGAAAATCAGGATTTCCTGCATCGGTCAAAAACCCCGAAACGGGTACGGATTGAAGCACATCGGGATGAAAAGCATCCGGCGCATGTACGCCACGCCGCTTGATTTTTTCTGTCATAATACTGTTCTCCATTAAAAAAAATGAAACAAAATATGCTGCGATGCATGCGCCGATCAAGGGCAGCAGTGTATTTGACTGGCCGGTGGTTTCCATGGCAAACAGGATTGAAGTCAGCAGTGCTCTGGATGCTCCTGCAAACATGGCTGCCATACCGATCAATGCAGCCAGTGAAATATTCACAGGTGCGTCTGGATAGAAGTGAAGTATCAGCGTGCCTGTCAGGGCACCGAATGCACCGCCAATGGTAAATAATGGCGCAAGCGTTCCCCCGGACGTGCCACTCCCGAGGGCGACCGACCAGGAGATATACTTCAGCAGAAACAGGGAAAAAAGTATAGTCAGGGGAAGTTTTCCGGTTAACAAATTCCGGATATTATCATATCCCACGCCCATTGTATAGGGGGCAACATATCCCGTAACACCGATCACGATGGCGCCTATAGCGGGAAACCACATCCAGTGAATGGGTATTTTTTCAAACACATCCTCAATGGCATATACGGAGCGAGAGATTCCCGAAGCGACGATACCGGTGATCAATCCCAGAATTACATAGATTAATAATGCACTCCCTGAGATCGCTGATATGTCGGGTATTGCAAAAACAGGACGGCCGCCGAATAAAAAAATATGCATACCTGCTCCGGTGATACAACCGATTGTAACCGGAATAATAGAGCGCGGCGAGAATTCAAATAATAATAATTCGACAGCCAGCATGACAGCGGCCAGCGGTGTGCCAAAAATGGCGGCCATTCCCGAACAGGCGCCGGCGGCCAGAATGATTTTTCTTTCGGAGGATGAAATATGCATGAGTTGTCCGGTAAAAGAGCCAAAAGCCCCACCCGTGGCAATGATCGGACCTTCTGCACCAAAGGGGCCGCCGGTTCCAATAGAGATGGCAGCGGAAAGAGGTTTCAGAAAAGTGATGGCAGGCGGAATCCGGCTGTCATCCACAATAATTTTTTCCATGGCCTCAGGTATGCCATGTCCCGCAATTGAACGCGAACCATACCTGGCCATTAAACCCACTATAACGCTTCCGATCAACGGAATGAATACAACAAACCATCCCAGATGATTCCCTGCGGGAGAGGCGGGTGCAAACGAAAATTTTCCGTGAAAACAAAGATTGGTGATCCCGTCAATCAGAAATACCAAACCTTTGGCAATAAAACCAATCAGGATTGCATTGAAAACGGATTGAAGGCTCAGATATAAAACGCGTTTATTAACCGGAGCCTCTTTCAAATCTCTGTTTCTCTGGTGTAAACCGCTCAGAGAAACAGATAAAGGGATGGATGAAGACATTTTGCAAAAATATTGCATAAATCATATTTTATCAAAAAATTTGCTCGTTAATTCATGATTTATATAATATAAAATATATTTTTGTATATGCCCAAAACAACCTGCAACCTGTACGATTGTTTTTTGTGCCAGCATTGTATGATTGAATGGAGACCGCTGATCGGACTGAATAAAGAAACCAGTATCATCAGGAAGGGAAAATCGGTTTTCAGGGAAGGCGACCTGGTAGAAGGAATTTATTTTATGTATCGTGGCTGGGTTAAAATTCATAAGGAATGGACGCATCCGAAAGAATTGGTCGTGCGGTTTGCCGGGCCGGGTGATATCATCGGACACCGCGGACTCGGAGATAAAAAAAATTATCCGGTGTCCGCAACCGCGCTTGAAGACTCGACCGTTTGTTTTGTTCCGGAGGAATTTCTGGAAACCTGTTTACGAGCTAACCCGACACTGACCTACCGGCTGATGCAGTTTTATGCGGCGGAATTACAAAAGGCAGAAAAAAGGATGCGTGACCTCGTACACATGGAAACGAAAGGAAGAATTGCCGGGGCTCTGATGGAAATGAATAATAAATTCGGCACAAACCGGGAAGGTTTTATCTCAATGCCCGTCAGCCGCCAGGATATTGCCGCCTATGCCGGAACCACGTATGAAACCCTGTTCAAATTATTTATTGAATTAAAAAAAGATAAAATCATTTCCACTTCTGGCAAGTTTGTAAAAATAAAAAATGAAACAAAACTTCGTCAACTTTTAATCATGAAATAAAATGATTTCTCAATTTGAAAAATTAACACCACGGGAACAGGAACTCCTGATCAAGGCTCCTGTATTGGTTTCCGTACTGGCATCCTGTTCAGAACACGGAATCAATCAAAAGCAAAAAGCGGATGCGATCAAACTGGCACATATCAAAACTTTTACCGCATTACCGGAGCTGCAGCCCTATTTTAAAGAAGCAGAAAAGAATTTTAAGGAACATTTTGAAGAAGCGACCAAACGTTATTATCCTTTTGATGAAGAGCGCCGGCATATGCTGAAAATGGAGATAAAAAAAATACGTGAAATCATTCACCGGTTAGATCCCGTATATGCAATGGCTTTAAGCAAAAGTCTGGAGAGATATGTGATCCATGTAAAAAGGGCAACCTATAGCATTTTCCGGGATTTTATTTTTCCACTGGCCATGCCTGACGTGAAGGATAATCCATATACAAACCCACTAATTAACTGATATTCACTTTGAATTTGAATGCAACAGAAATTCAGGATCTGACAGAATATCTAAAGTCTTTTTAGGAGCGTTCCTAAGGTGAAACGGATATTGTGAATGACACGACGAACACTAACTTTTTCATAAACCGAAATCCGGTTACCGGATTTAGTTCTAGAATTCCTCCAGAATTATTTTTCGGCTGGCTGTCATGCCAGCCGTTGTTCCCATAGCGACTGCATTGGCCACTGTACGCATGCGGGTTGTATTATCGCCGCAGGCGAAAATACCCGTAACGGTAGTTTCCTGCAAAGAATCTACCTGGATATAACCTTCATCGGTGAATGCACATCCGAAGGATTGTGAAATGATACTTTGATGTTCAAACCTGCCGTGCACATATAAGGCCTTTAGCGCAGTTTCTGTACCGTTTTTGAAAATAATATTTTGAATAAATCCGTTGTTGTGTTCCAGGCGTTCGATTTCATCTTCAATTATTTTGATATGATGATTTCTAAGTTTACCCGTTTGTTCGACTGTTAGTGTAGAATGCCCGTTGGTAAACAGAGTCAAATCATTTGTCCAGTTCGAAATCAGCCGGGATAAATCAAAACCGGATTCGGTGTTGCCAAGTATCCCGGTTGTCTGATCTCTTATTTCATATCCGTGACAATAGGGACAATGAAGAGCCGTAATGCCCCAACAGGCCGCAAGTCCCTCAATGCCGGGTAAAATATCTCTGATGCCTGTGGCGAAAATTAGCTTCGCCGTTGCAAATGTTTGACCGGACTCCAATAGTATTTCAAATCCATCTTTCGTTTTATTACCAGCGATTGCCAATCCGCTGTAAAATTCTATGCTTTTGTATATTCCCAGTTGACTCTTTGCAAGTGCTGTAATTTCTGCCGGCGTTTTTCCGTCATGCGTAATAAAGTTATGCGAATGGGGTGTTTGTCTGTTACATGGTTTACCATCATCAATAATTAAAACTTTCTTTAGTGCTCTTCCTGCGGCCATTCCAGCCGCAAGACCGGAGTAACTGCCACCTACTATAATTATATCAAACTTCCGATTGTATGTCATATTGATAAAAATACACTTTAGTTATGATGACGGGCTTGAATTAACCAACACACGTTGACTTCTTTCCGTTATCCGTTTACCAGAAAGCCTATTCTATAGATTCCACGATGGAAAGGAATAGTTTTGCCGACATTTATCGTATAATAAATGATGAAGAAGGCAAAGGATACCAGGCGGTTTACATTTTATTTATGGGTAGGATTCGCCTATTTGGCGTTGTGGGTGCTGGGTGAATACCACAGTCACCCGAGTCTGTTTGGGACGATATTGCTGAATGAAATCTGGCGCACATCGTACATCATTGTTGTCAACTATATATTGTTCGAGTACAGTTTGCCGGCAATTATGCGCCTCAGAAAATATGTACTGATCAATATATTGCTTGCCCTGGTACTTTTCTTTGCTCATTTATTATTGTACACTCTCGGATTGTACATCTGGAAAACCATCGGAGCCGGCATGGGGATTTATAACGAATTCAGGAGTTTTAGAGATATTAAGGAGGAGCTCAGTTTTCATTTCGGTTTCAGTGTAGGCTCTTTTTTCTTTTTTGGAGTCATCCGGCATATTTATAATTATATAAAACTAAAAGCGTCGGCCCAACAACTGCTCATCGAAAAACAACTGGCAGAATTAAATTATCTCAAATCCCAGACGAATCCGCATTTTTTATTTAATACCCTGAATAATATTTATTCGCTGGCCAGAGATAAATCCGATCTGGCGCCGGAATCTATTTTACGATTATCGAAAATATTAAGGTTTATGCTGTATGAAGCAGGCGGCTCCTTTGTCGCCATCGAGCAGGAGTTAAAAATAATTGGCGACTATATCGCGCTTGAGCAATTGAGATATGATGAATCTCTTCGGGTTAGTTTCAATAATGACGTAGAGGATATGAAGCAGGCCCTGCCACCTCTTTTGCTGATCCCACTGGTTGAAAATGCATTCAAGCATGGTGTTTCCGAAACAAGAACCAATCCTTTTGTCGACATTCACCTGTCGGTTAATAAACGCCGGTTGCTGTTTATCGTAAAAAATTCTACGGAAGATTTTCAGGAGAAGGGCCGGATTAAAGAGAATATAGGACTTTCAAACCTGAGGCGGCAACTGGAATTGTTATATACGGACTATGATCTCTCTGTGGAGCACAGTGATTCGGGATTTTCGGCCACCTTAAAAATTAATCTCACAAGCCATGTCCAGCATTAAGTGCATTATCATTGAAGATGAACCATTGGCGGTGAAAGTTTTATCGGATTATATTTCACAGGTTCCTTTCCTGGAATTGCAGAGCACGTTTAAGGACGCGATACTGGCTACCGACTTTTTGCGGAATAACCATACTGATCTTATTTTTCTGGATATCCACCTGCCGAAATTAAAGGGAATGGCTTTTTTAAAAACACTTTCCCATCCACCTTCGGTGATTGTTACAACCGCCTATCATCAATATGCTGTGGAGGGATTTAATTTGAACGTGACGGATTATCTTCTGAAGCCATTCGAGTTCGAGCGGTTTTTAATCGCCGTGACAAAGGTTAAGACGGCGCAATCAGAAAAATATAAAACGGAGGGTGGCGGGATCAAAGATTTTATTTTTCTGAATATCCAGAAGAAGAAAGTAAAAATATTATTTTCTGAAATTATTTATATTGAGAGTCAGCAGGAATACATCCGGATCGTAACGATAGATAAGGAATACCTGTCAAAAATGAGCACTCACGAAATTGAGAAACTTCTGCCTTCCGGTTTGTTTAAAAGAATTCACCGGTCCTATATCATTTCTATCGGAAAGATCGTGTCTTATACAGCCGAAATCGTGGAATTGAAAGGTGTTTCGATTCCCGTCGGCAGGGGTTACAGGGATATATTGGAGAACCTTTAGGGGAAAGTCACTCAGGCTTTTGATTCATCTGTTGTTTATTGCCTTAACGTGGCTCTTCGCTGTGATTCGTCTCAAAAGGTGATGCCGGCAGGCCCTTTATATTGTATAGGTTTGCGCCTTCCGGATTATCGGCCCATGCATACCGTACGGTTACCGGGTTGGCTACTTCATCATTCCATACGATAATTTTATTCCCTTCCATTTTTGCCCTGGCCCAGACAAATTTTTTATCGGCGCCTGCAATAGAAAAATAGTACAGATCGCCTCCGCCTTTTACTGTTAAACCGCTACCCGTGTTGGTGAAACTGATTATGATCTTATTGCCTTCTATTTTACTGGACAGATAAACCGGACCTGAGAAGTCAGTGTCTGTAGAACCATAGGCCAGATGTTCTGCCCAAAGCGCAAGCCGTTCACCAACATCTTTTTTATCCAGGGGGTGAAGATCATTCCATGCACCCGCATCTATTGTGACCGCCATACCGGTGTTTGGTGCTGTTAATACCTCCAGCTGATATTGTCTCATTTGTGCCCAGTTGCTTTCCGAAGGTGAATATTCCACGTCTCCAAAGTTTGGTAACTGTGCATATAAAAATGGAATGGCTCCTTCATTCCATTTGTTTCTCCAGTCATTTATTAGAGAGGTTAAATATTTATTGTAGTACCCCGGATTACTGATATTGGATTCGCCCTGATTCCATAGAAAACCTTTTATAGCATAATGAATGGCCGGTGCTACCATAGTATTGTACAAACCGGTGATTGAATTCTTCATGATCCATGCATCAGTTGTGGTACTATCTATAACGGGATCGATTACGCGGGCAACCTGGTAGATCCAGTCACCGCGCAGATCGATCTGCTGGCCATTTGCCTGGAGTGAATAATTTTTATCGGGAACAAAACCACCTTTTCCGCCTGTATTGGTCAGTTTGATGACGATCAGATTTTTACCGGATTTTAATAAACCGGCCGGTAATGTATACCTGCGTGGCGGATATTGATATGTAATATTACCCACGAATGTTCCGTTCACAAAAGTTGAATCCGCATCTACCATACAACCCAGAAAAAGGCGGGCCGGTACACCAGTCATGGACGCCGGCACTTCAATTTCCTTTCTGAAATAAAGAATGCCGTGCAGCCCTTTCACACCCTGGTCAGCCCAATAGCCTGGCATCCAGAACCGGTGCCAGTCTGCCGGAACATAAGCAGGATCCATCCATCGTACGGGCCCGGTGGTTCCTTTGTCGGGCAGGATCACAGGATGCGCGTCCGCATATTCTTTCGCAGCACGGGCGAGTCCAACATTGTTCATGTAATTCGTGTCGGAATATTTTTTTAATTGGGATTCCAGATTTGGAAATTCTTTCACCGCGGTTTTGCTCATCCAGGACTGTATCGGATAACCACCAACGCTTGAGTTGATAATTCCGATGGGTATATGATATTTTTGATAGAGATGTTTTGCAAAAAAATATGATAAACCGCCAAACTGAAGTATATCATTTCCAACTGCCGCCACCCACCTGCCCGGAGGCAGGTCATCATGTATTTTGATTACGTCTGTTTTTGTCGGAACAAAAAAATTTCTGATCTCCGGAAAATGATCATTTGCGACTTCGTCCGGGTATTTCTCTTTTAATCGTTCCATGGGCAGGACCATATTCGATTGTCCGGAACAAAACCACACATCGCCTACCAAAATGTCATTTAAAATGATTTCATTTTCTCCCTTGATATGCATCGTAAACGGACCGCCGGCCGGCATTGCGGGAAAACTAACCATCCACTGTTGATCCGCTCCGGCAACAGTGTTTTCTTTTTTGCCGTTAAAATCTACATTTACTTTTTCGCCTGGTGAAGCCCATCCCCATATTTTAAATTTCATGTCACGTTGCAATACCATATGGTTACTCAGCAACTGCGGAAGTCTGACGGTTGCATCCGCTGAAATAGAATTAAAAAGAAAAACCAGCAGCATACACGCAACCGGAATTTTGATAAGGCGATCACAGACGGTAGATTTCATAGTGATTTATTAATACCGAATTCTAAACCTCTTAATTCTGCCAGCGCCCGTAGTCTTCCGATGGCACTATAGCCCGGATATGTGGATTTATTCATGTCATCCAGCATTTGATGCCCGTGATCAGGCCGCATCGGGATACTCTTTTTTTTACGACGCATCAGCAGCACGATCTCCCTGACCACTGCATACATATCGGTGTCTCCGTCCAGGTGATCTGCTTCATAAAAATTTCCATCGCTGTCAGACCTCGTGTTGCGAAGATGAATGAAATGGATCCGGTCACCCAGGCGTTGTATCATACCAACCAGATCATTTTCGGACCGGACGCCCAGTGATCCTGTACAAAAACAGAGACCGTTCACCGTGGAGGGTACAGATGAAAAAAGTTCCGCCATATCCTGTTCCGTGCCTGCAATTCTTGGAAGGCCCAGAATAGAATAGGGCGGATCATCGGGATGTATGGCCATGTTCAGGTTCACCTCGCCGGCAACGGGTATAATTTCCTGCAGGAAATAGATTAAATGTTGTTTCAGTAAATACCTGTCAATCCCTTCATAGGTTTTCAGGGATGCCAGAATTTCTCGTTCTGTGAAACGTACTTTGCTTCCTGGTAAACCCAGTAAAACATTCCGGTACAATAATTCTATTTCCTCTTTTGTCATAGAATCAAAAAGAACACGGGATGCTTTTTTTTCAGGTTCCGAATAGTCTTCTTCCGCTCCGGGCCTTTTTAGTAAAAAAAGGTCGAACGCGGTAAACGCAAGTTTCTCAAAACGAAGGGCCAGGCTTTTGTCCGGCATCTGAAAAGAAATATCCGTTCGGACCCAGTCAAGCAGGGGCATAAAATTATATACTACTACCTGCAAACCACATGCTGCAGCATTTCGTAAACTGTGTTTGTAGTTGTCAATATATTTTTGATATTGGCCGCTTTTTCTTTTGATATCCTCATGTACCGGCAGGCTTTCGATAACCGACCAGGACATGCCGGCATCCTCTATCATTTTTTTTCTTTTGGAAATTTCTTCAATCGTCCAAATTTCTCCCGGCGCAATATGATGTAATGCCGTAACGACACCTGCGCATCCAGCCTGGCGGATATCACGTAAACTGACCGGATCTTCAGGGCCGAACCAGCGCATGGTCTGATGCATGTAGGTCATCACCTTATTTTTTTTGATATGGATGATGCGTAATCCGGGTTAATATAGTTGATTTATTAATCAATAACCAGGATTTTGTGGAAACGCTGGTCCTGAAGTAACCAGGTTAATCTGGGTTTGCGGTACAGGTCTCAGTGAATACGCATTCGCCGGACTGGATGCTGAATAATGAGTGAATGCTTCTGTCGGATTCCATTGCGAAAGTCTTTCACTGAGTGTCTGTGTGCGTACAAGATCCCACCAGCGCTGGCATTCGCCGAATAACTCGCGGGTTCGTTCATCGAGTATAAAATCCAGGGTTACCTGTGCGGGTGTGATGGTCTGTGCAGTAATGGCGGCGGCAAGTCCGCCGGGATTCGTCGTACCAAACGCGGCTCTTTGCCTCAGCACATTTAACATAGCTGCGGCATTTGCATTATCACCCATTTTAAAATACGCTTCTGCTGCAATCAGATAAACATCGGAAAATTTAGCGAATACAAAAGGCCTTGTGGATGCGTCGTTGACACTTGCTCTGTTTGGATCGTCGTATTTTTTCATGGAAGGGAAAATAACTGTTGTATATGCATTCGCCCCATTCGTACCGCCGGGTGTAAATATCACGCCTTTAAATGTGCTGACTTTCGCGGTGGGCAATTCGTAAGGAGCGACCCAGATACCCGTGTCAACGCCAACGTTTAATATTCCTCTCGGGGTTGTGTCATTGGCTGTGTTGGCGATCCAGACGGTTTGAAATGTTTTATTATAACGTGTATCATTAACCAAATCCGTAAATGCCTGGTTGAGTACGTAGGGTGTATTTGGCCTGATGCGTATAAAAGGACGGCCGTTTGGAATATCGCGGGTCATCACCGGATTACCGCCGGCTGCAGGATATTTTACGTTCACCGTTGGATAGTTGGGTCTGAAAAAGAAGCAGGTTCCGTTTTCTTTCGTTCCGTTTGCAAATGATCCGGTTGTTCGTTCACCGTATTTCAGATCTGCTTCACGGTCAACAACAAACAGGGATTCAATACCATATTCATTACCCGGGGCATTGGCATTTGCATAATCCGGCCATAGACCAAGACCATAGCTGCCCGCATTTGAAATCAGATTGGACGCAATCGCTGCAGCCTGCGCAAAGTCACCTGCAGAATCGGCAGAAGACCAACCCCTGGTCAGATAAACCTTTGCCAGGAAATACTGGGCGGCTGCCTGTGTTGCCGGTTTTCCGAGAAAGGGAGCCACAGGTTTTTTGGGCAATGCATTCGAAGCGTCTGTGAGATCAGAAATGATTTGCGCATAGATGTTTTGTATGGGCTCACGCGTATCTGAAGTAGTAGCGTTTGAAATATAGGTGGTATGCAGCGGCACTTCTCCAAAAGTTTGAACCAGATAAAAATAATAAAAGGCACGCAGGAACTTGGCCTGGGCAAGGTATTGTGCTTTTGTCGAATCGGGTAAGGTGGCTGTTGCTCCATACTGAAGAACTCCGTTTGCTGTATTGATATCCTGATAGGCAATATTCCACAATGCGGTGATTGCGTTATCTGAAGCGACGATATTATTGTAAGTCCACCAGGGAACGCCGCTCGCACTTCCGCCTGCCAGCACTTCGTCCGTTCCGGCGAGCGTAATATTCGTAAAACCTTCCGTGCCCCATAAATTGCGCATATCGGAATAGATACCGGATATGCCACCCAGAATTCCTCCGGGCGTGCTGAAAAACTGGGGAGTTATCTGGGATCTCGGTGATTCTTCCAATACTTTCTGACAGCTGCAAACGATCAGAAGCGCCGTGATCGCGACGATATATATTTTATAATTTGATTTTTGTTTATTCAATTTCATAACAAAAAATTTAAATAATTAAAATTTCAGGTTTACGCCAAAATTGAACTGCCTTGTCGGTGGTGCGTTTAAATTCACCGTAATCGTCCGGCTGGGCGCAGATACAATGCTGGTCGCAGTGGAGGAAACGGCGCCTCCATACCCATTTCCTTCGGGATCCAGTCCCAAACCATCTTTGACAAGCGGCGAATAAATAATAAAAGGATTTAATGCGGTTAGATATACCCGTAAGGAGCTGATGCCGGATCTGCCAAGCCATTTTGAAGGAAGATCATATCCCAGATTAATACTACGGACTTTAATAAATGAGCCATCCTGATAACCCAGTGTGGATGCATAAATAAATTTATCGGCACTGGCATCCGGTCTTGGAAATCCGTTTGTGGGATTCGCAGATGTCCAGTAATTGGTTTTTAACTGATTGTTGCGGCTGTTATTAAAAAAGTCGAAACCCTGCGCGCTTCCGTCTGAAGTAATGTAAGGAACATCAACCATCTGACCCATCCTGGCATACATTACGATTGAAAGGTCAAAGTTTTTAAAATAAAACCGGTTGGTCATACCACCAATCCACTTCGGCTGATAATTTCCCAGGATCACCGCATCATTCGCATTGATCTTTCCGTCTCCGTCCTGATCCTGTACCCTGATTTGCCCCGGCAGCTGACCATATGTTTTAGCTTCTGCTACATCTTTATCCTGCCAGATGCCAATTTTTTTTACATCATAGATGACTGTTATGGGCTGACCCACAAACCAACCATTGCCGATATCCTGTTTGAGCGTTGGATTCTGCAATTGTACGATTTCACTGCGGTCGATTGAAAAATTTACATCAGTAGACCATGTAAATCCACTCGGAGACTGAATGTTAATACTGCTCAGGCTTAACTCATAACCATGACCCTTTGTTTTTCCCGCATTGACAATGGTGCTTTGTGCTCCATTACTGGCAGGCAGACTTTCCTGCAGAAGAATATTATTGGTATTTTGAAAATAGATATCGAATGTACCAGTGAGTCGGTTTTTCAAAATGCCAAAATCAAGTCCGATATCCGTTTCTGCTGTATTCTGCCATTTGAGATTTGGATTTGCCAGACTGGTTACGAGATAACCAATATTCTGACCGGCAGTACCGGGCCCGAAATTATATGCGTTTGTACTCAGTGCACCCAATGTTGCATAAGGACTGATACCCTGGTTTGACGTAATACCCCAGCCACCTCTTAATTTAAGACTGGAAACCCAGCCCGCTCTGTCCATAAACTTTTCGTTCGAAATAATCCAGCCGCCGGCAAATGCGGGATAGGTATAATATTGATTGCCGGGAGACAAAACAGAAGATCCATCCGTTCTCACAGTGGCTGTTAGCAGAAACCGGTTATCGTAAGCATAATTTAACCGGGCCATATAAGAAATCAAACCCCGTTCGGCATAATTCCAGGGATTGGATGCTATGGCAGCAGCGTTGGAGTTCGCTGTTGAAGCATTCACCTGGCTGGCCAGACTGAGATTATAATTCTGAATATAATCAGCAGGTATTCCGGTTCCGAAAATGCCACTGGCCTGGTTGTGATCTTTCTGAACGCTGAACAGTCCCGTGAAATTTAATCTGCTTTTTTCCTTTATTGTTTTATCATAGGTCAACACATTTTCCACTGTATAAGAATATGCTTCTGCATTACCCACCGCTTCACTGGCGGATGAGAGGGAGGTGCTTGAATTATAAAAAGTATTGGGTCCGAAATAAGCACCGGACTGATCCTGACTATAGTCCAGTCCAACGTTGATCCGGTACTTCAATCCTGAAATAATATTCCATTGTCCGTATAAACTGTTGAAGGTTCTTAACCGCCGGTTATTGTTTACAATTGCGCCCGAATTATATTTTATCGATAATGGATTCACCACCGCGCCATCTATGGATCCGGTCTGTGGCAACTGGTTGATGGTGCCATCGTCATTATATGGTGAAACGAGGGGACTCATTCTGATGAGTCCGCCAACAGGATTTCCCCCGAAATTTGTATAGGTAAGAGAATTCATCATATTGATTCCGATCTGCAGATGACTGTTGATCTGATGATCCAGGGTGGTGCGCAACGCGTACCTGCTGAAATCCTGTCCGGGAATCACGCCGGTCTCTTTATAAAAACTGCCACCGATAGAATATTGAGTTCTTTCATTACCCCCATTTAAACTGATGTTCTGATTGGTGACCTGGCCAGTTTGGTAAATCAGTTTCTGCCAGTCCGTAGAAGTACCGTTTGTGAGTCCTGCCTGTTCAGCGGTCGTTAATCCGTAAGCACTGGTTCCCGGATTGACACTGTTACCTGCTTTTGCTTCGTCTTTCAGCGCCGCATATTCAGTACCATTAAAGACTTTATATTCCCCGGTCGGATTGGAAAAGCCATAATAACCGTTGTAACTCATGACGGCTCTGCCGGACTTGTTTCCTCTTTTGGTGGTTATCAGTATAACACCTCCGGATCCTCTTGAACCGTATATTACTGTTGCAGAAGCATCTTTTAATATATCGAGACTTGCAATATCATCAGGATTAATATCATTGATGGATCCACCGTAAGGAATTCCATCCAGCACGATAAGCGGTCCGTTCAGCTGATCATTACTGACAGCCGTCTGCGTGGGATTATATGGAACCGCTTCAGGAGCCAGGGAGCGATTTCCCCTGATTCGTATTTGTCCGGTTGCTCCGGGGCTGGAGTTATTGCTTACGATATCAACACCGGCCGCACGACCTTTCAATTCGGTAACAAAATTTGCAGTAGGAACTTCCTGCAGCGTCGAAGCATTAACAGTTGCGATGGCACCTGTCACATCGCTTCTTTTTTGCGTGCCATAACCAATAACGACTACCTGGCTTAGCGAATTGGGTGTACTTGTCAGACTCACGTCAATCGAAGTCCGCTTATTAATTTTGATTTCGGCGGTTGTGAAACCAACAAAAGAAAAAATCAATGTGCCATTATCGGGCGCTGTTATTTCATAATTGCCATTATCATCACTGGTGACTCCGTTTGATAAGCCCTTCACCATGACGGATGCTTTGGCGATGGCCAATCCGGTTTCACTGGCAATATGACCTTTCACCTGAATATTTTTTTGGGCATACACCAGCGATGAAGGGACGATCACTGAGAGGATGAGAGCCATCCATAATACGCGGGATATATCCGGTTTATCGGTTATTCTCATAAATAATTGTTTTATATGTTACAGTTATGGTTTGAAGCCAGCAGGCAGGACCGTTTAGGAAACGATCGCAGATAGTAAGACTCTGTGTGTGTTTTGGCTGCATGTACAATCGTTATAAATAAGTATGCAGAAGTTTGCCGGAACGAATAATCTTCCACTAATGTAGGATAAATTATTAAAAATGCAACCGATTACATTTTTATACTGAAAATATTTTTATATTAGCTTTGCCATACAAGCATGTAACCGATTGTATGAATAAAGAAAAGGACATAACCATTTACGATCTGGCCAGAGAGCTTAATGTATCCAGTGCAACCATCAGCCGGGCGTTGAAGAATGATCCGGTTGTCAGTAAGAAAACCAGGAAAAAGATCACGGACCTGGCGGAGGAAATGGGGTATCGTTCAAATCACTTTGCCAGGAATCTCCGGAACCAGACCACACAGACGATCGGTGTTATTGTGCCGAGGCTCAACAGCTATTTCATGTCGACGGTGATCGCCGGTATTGAAAATGTTGTAAACAATGAAGGATATAATCTGATTATTTCACAGTCATCGGAATCAGTACAGAAGGAAAAGCTGAGTGTAGCCACTATGTTTAAGAACCGGGTGGATGGTCTGCTGGTTTCATTGGCTTATGATACGGATGATGTTTCTCATTTTGAACCCTTTTTTAAAAAAAGTATCCCCTTCCTGTTTTTTGATCGCGTAGCTCATTATAGAAATTGCTCCAATATATTAATAGATAACCGGAAAGCGGGTTATGAAGCGACCAGTCATCTGATCAGCCAGGGTTGTAAAAATATTGCGCATATTACGGCCACGCCCAAAAGAAACGTTTATGTTGACCGCATGCAGGGATATAAGCAGGCCCTGGCTGATCATAAAATAAAATTCAAACCGGAAAACCTGATCATCAATAACCTTAGCCAGGAAGCGGGTTTCGCTTCGGCAGACATCCTGATGAAAATGAATCCCAGACCGGATGCTGTGTTTGTGGCCAATGATAATTGCGCGGTGGGATGTATGATTGCTTTGAAAAAAGCAGGAGTGCGTATTCCCGACGACATTGCCTTTGTGGGCTTTAACAACGATCCGGTATCCAAAGTGATTGAACCCAACCTGACCACCATCAATTACCCCGGGTATGAAATGGGTCAGGTAGCGGCCCAGAATTTAATAAATCATTTAAATGGTACAGTGATCATCAAAACCGCCAATACGATCCTGCTTCATTCGGAATTAATTATTCGTGCTTCTTCAAAACGCAAAAAAAAATAGTTCTGCGCGCCAAAAGACGAATGTATTATATTACTGTCGCTGAATGAGGTCCTGATGAAAGGATTACCCGAATTACTGATACCTGAAACCAACTTCTTACATGAAAATAACTGTTCAACATAAGCTGGCTCTCGTTACAGGAGGCGCATCGGGTATTGGCTATGCCATCACAGAGAAATTTGTAAACAGCGGAATACGCACGGTTATCATCGGGCGTAACCGGCAGAATCTGAATAAAGCAAAAGATCAGTTGGGTAAATTATGTATTCCCGTCTGTTTCGATCTGAACGATTTGAAATCCATACCACAACAGGTGAAACAGATCGGGGATAAATATGGAAGCATAGATATACTGGTGAACAATGCCGGTATTAATCTGAAGAAGGAATTTACAAAAGTCAGTGATGAGGAATTTGAAAGTATCATCCGCACCAATGTTTCCGCCGTATTTGCACTATCCCGGGAGGTTGTAAAAAACATGATAAAAAAAGGGCGGGGAAATATCATCAATATCAGTTCGATGGCTTCCCAGTATGGCCTGCCAAAAGTAATTGCCTATACCGCATCCAAATCTGCCATTGAAGGAATGACGCGCGCGATGGCTGTTGAGTTATCGCCCAAAGGAGTACTGGTCAATTGTATTGCTCCGGGATTTATTGCTACTGAAATGTCGGGCAAAGCATTAAATGGAGACATGGAGAGAATGCGGAAAGTTTTATCCAGAACACCATTGGGCAAACTGGGAAACCCGGCAGACGTCGCCGAGGCAGCTTATTTTCTCGCTTCGGAAAAATCCGGTTATTTAACCGGAATCATTCTGCCGGTCGACGGTGGAAACTCTATCGGATTCTGATTATGTTTAATCTCCTTTTCATATGAAAGAGACATTGCTTTTAATGTTTTTGGTTTTTTTCTCTTTCATGCATACTGCTGCGCAGGGAATTGTTATTACCCAAAAAAAAGGGCCTGCGGTTTTCCCGATTGTTTCCGGTTCCGGTCCTGTATACATATATGTAGACAAAAATGATCATTGGCTCATGCACCGCGCTGCTGAACTTCTCCGCCAGGATCTGGAAATGCTAACGGGGAAAAAAGCAACGATTATTTCCAGTTTTCCAGAATCATCGGATCATTTAATTATAATCGGCAGCCTGGATAGTTCAGACATCATTAAACATCTGGCCGCGGAAAATAAAATTCAGATAAACAGTCTGACCGGACAATGGGAAAAATTTCAGATACAGACCGTAAAGCAACCAGCGAGGGGAATCGGAAATGCGCTGATCATAACCGGTAGCGACAAGAGAGGTACAGCCTATGCCGTATTTGAATTGTCAAGACAGATGGGCGTCTCACCCTGGTACTGGTGGGCAGACGTGCCTGCGAAAAAAAAGAAAGAAATATATATAAAAAACGGATTGTACACAGAAGGATCTCCGTCTGTAAAATACAGGGGTATTTTTATCAATGATGAAGCGCCCGCATTTTCCGGATGGGCAAAGGAAAAGTTTGGCGGAGTCAATCATCTGGTATACGAAAAGATATTTGAACTGATGCTGCGTCTGAAAGCTAATTATTTGTGGCCTGCCATGTGGGGGAATGCTTTCAATGACGACGATCCGATGAATCCCATACTTGCCCAGCAATATGGTATTGTAATGGGCACCACTCATCATGAGCCCATGCTGCGCGCACAACAGGAATGGAAACGTTACGGCAGGGGACCCTGGAACTACGACAGTAATGAAGTAGTATTAAAAGCTTTTTGGAAGAAGGGTATCGAAAATATGGATTCCCGTGAAAGTATTGTTTCCATCGGAATGCGGGGAGACGGAGATATGCCGATGACCGTGGGATCAAATATCGCATTGCTTGAAAGAATAGTAAAAGACCAGAGAGCCATTATTTCAGATGTTACGCACAAACCTGCTTCCCAAACGCCGCAACTCTGGGCACTATATAAAGAAGTGCAGGATTATTATGACAAAGGCATGACCGTGCCCGACGATGTCACTTTATTGTTATGTGACGATAACTGGGGAAATATCCGAAAACTGCCAAAGCCCACAGATAAACCAAGAGCCGGGGGATATGGTATTTATTATCATTTTGATTATGTGGGTGACCCCAGAAATTATAAATGGCTGAACACAAATTCCATACCCCGGGTTTGGGAACAGATGAACCTGGCATTTCAATACGGGGCAGACCGGATATGGATCGTGAATGTGGGTGACCTCAAGCCCATGGAATTACCAATTCAGTTTTTTTTAGATTTTGCCTGGGATACAAAAAAATGGAGCGCTGAAAATATTGAAAAGTACACCCGCATATGGTCTGAAAATATTTTCGGAAGCAGCCACGCAAAAGAAATCGCGGCTATCATGTCAGCGTACACAAAATATAACAGCCGCAGAAAACCAGAATTATTATCACCGGATACATACAGTCTCATTCACTACCGGGAAGCAGAAACCATCGAAGCAGATTATAACCGGCTGGCTGAAAAGGCAGAACGGATATATAAGGAAATTCCCGGCGAATACCGGAATGCCTATTACCAACTCGTCCTGTATCCGGTGAAAGCATGTGCCAATCTGAATATGTTATATGTTTCTTCCGGGAAGAACCGATTATATGCTTCACAGGGACGGGCCTCGGCCAATGATCAGGCTGACAGTGTCAAAAAATATTTCGCTGAAGATGCGTCACTCTCCCAATATTATAATACCATCATGTCCGGGGGCAAATGGAATCACATGATGGACCAGACCCATATCGGGTACACATATTGGCAACAGCCTGAGAAAAATGCCATGCCCGAATTAAAATATATTCAATTACAGGATTCAGCTGAACCAGGACTGGCGATAGAGGGTTCCGAATCCTGGTGGCCGCATGAAAAGGCGGAGGCGGTATTGCCTGAATTCAATTCGTTGCTGAAACAATCACATTATATAGAATTATTCAACCGGGGAGTTAAGCCCTTTGCGTTTTCAGTTCTGTCGCCGGTGCCCTGGATAAAAATGGAGGGTGATTTGAGGAAAATAGAAAAGCAACAAAGATTATGGGTGCAGGTAAACTGGAAAGTTGCACCGGCAGGTATCCATAGAATACCCATTACCATCACGACTACCGCGGGCGGGCCTATGACTGTTTTTGTGGTAATAAAAAATTATAAATCACCCAAAGAAGAACATTTCAAAGGGTTTGTGGAAATCAATGGACTCGTTTCGATGGAAGGCAGTCACTACACACGTGCTATACATGCATCTCCGCTAATATGGCAACGAATTCCCGA
The DNA here is from genome assembly GCA_963759335.1 of uncultured Bacteroidota bacterium. Taxonomy (GTDB): domain Bacteria; phylum Bacteroidota; class Bacteroidia; order Chitinophagales; family Chitinophagaceae; genus Puia. The sequence continues at coordinate 345,107 of CAVWYU010000005.1, read as the reverse complement.
TATAGGCCGTACCGGATCCGGAGTAACTATCCTGCCGGTCACTGCAAATCGCCAAACTCCGGGGCCTTTATCTCCCAGACTGGAATTCAACATGCTGTTATCTGATACCGGACGAATACAAGTGCAGAGTTATTTCTCACCTACTTTAAATTTCAACGGGCAGGAATTGCAATATGGTATTTCTTTCGATGATGAAACGCCGCAAATCATTAATCTTCATGCAGATCATTCTAATCAAAGCTGGGAAAAATGGGTGGCCGATAATATCATCATCAGTCCTTCCGAATTTCTCATCAGAAAATCCGGCATGCATATATTGAAGTTCTGGATGGTTGATCCGGGTATCGTTTTGCAAAAAATTGTAGTTGGTACGTCCGGCGTTAAATCAAGCTACCTCGGACCGCCGGAAACATGGATACGGTAAGTGTTTTCCATTAGCCCGGAATTTTGCGGCGGACAGATCACCAAATACGCCGTTTTAAGGGACAAATAAAACGAAGGAGCCGGAACCGGCATTTAATTTCACGTGTAGTTGGCTGAATTTTTGTATATTGGAGTCAAGACCACTAACTATTGCTTTTACCTGCTAATACTACCCCGGTATTATTAACAAGTTACCATGAACCTAAAGATACTTGCCAAAGAATTGAATTTGTCTTTCTCCACAGTATCGAAAGCATTGCGGGACAGCCATGAAATTAGTTATGAAACGAAAAGCAGGGTCATTGCAAAGGCAAATGAACTGAATTACCAGGTCAATCCGCTCGCGAGCAACTTCCGAAAACAAAAATCTAAAACCATTGCACTTATTATTCCTGAAGTGGTGAATGATTTTTTTGGACCGGTTATCAACGGCATCGAGTCCATTGCCCAGGAAAAAGGATATCATGTATTAATTTATATGACGCATGAAGACCGCCAAAAGGAAATCTCGATATTCAAATTATTGCAAAACGGAAGAGTAGATGGTATCATGCTTTCGCTATCGGAACAAACATGCGATATTACCCATCTGAAAGAATTAAAAGAGAAGGGCGTTCCACTGATTTTATTTGACAGAATTACAGACCAGCTGGATGTTTCAACCGTTACCACCGATAATAGCGCCGGGGGGAAATTGGCTACAGAACATTTGATCGAAAAGGGATGCCGGCGAATAGGTTTTCTGGCTATTTCCAAAACCGTGTCCGTTAGTACCGGCAGGATGAATGGATACCTCCATGCTTTGAAAGAAAATTCAATGAATCGGGAGGAGGAGCTGATTTTATATTGCGACGGAGATGACCGGATGAATAAAGATTTAATCCGAAAGTTACTAACCAGCAAGAACAGACCGGATGGTATTTTTGCTTCCGTGGAAACGCTGGCGATTTCAACCTACGAGGTATGCGAGGAGTTGGGATTAAATATTCCAAAGGATTTAAAAATCATTGCTTTTTCCAATTCTTATCTGGCGGCTCTGCTGAATCCCTCGCTCACAGCCATCGCCCAGCCTGCTTTTGAAATGGGCAGGGAAGCCGCGGCAACGCTTGTAAATCTGGTGGAGAAAAAAGAATCCAGGTTCCGCCCGCAAAGAACTGAAATCAAATCGCAACTGATCGTAAGAAATTCCACAAAGTAGTCCGATACTTTAGCGGTAAGTCATACAATTTTACCTGTTGTATGGAAAATTCTTTAACAGGAATTCTGATATGACGGCCCTGATGGTCCTGATCCCCGTTCATCCTTCTGCCGGGTTTCCATCGGCCTCCGATATATTCTCCCTCATAAGCCTGGAGTATTCCGACATTAACATGCTGATCCATTGCTGAAGAAAAGTTCACTACGATACCTGTTCCTGCAATGATGAATTCATTTTGACTGATTTGAATGATCAGTGCTCCGCTTTCAGGCCAGTCCGGCTCTTTTGAACCTGCCGACCATCCAAGTGTATATTCGTGACTTACCGTTAATTTGTAATCACCCATGATCAGTTCCTGTTTTTGAAAGTTTGAATCCAGTAAAACACCTTCTATTTTCCCTGTTTGCTGATTTTCCAGAATCAGCGATGAGAGTTGTTGTAAGAGCGCATAACTTTTTGCCACCGGTTGTTCAGCAGGTGTAGCAGAAGATTCGATGGAAAATGGCGAGAAACCGAAGTCGCTTTGTAATGCCCCACAACCAGAAAAACTTTAGCTGCATTGTTTGGTTCTGAACGTATTTCCGGAATAAATAATGGATTGTTTCTTCTGCTGTATAAATCACAATAAGTCTCGGAAATAAGGATTGTAAAAATCCGGAGATAAAATATCGATCTGCCGGTGCACCTGCCATCCAGATATCCATCAAATGGGGGAGAGGACCGCCGCTCGGATACTGACCAGGCAGCTACATTTTTATAATTCAATGCTGCATTTACATACATTGGGATATCATATACTTTTTTTCCTGCCGCCGCAACAGCATTGGTATAAACGGCATATTGCCATGCCTGAAATAATTCATCTGTAGCCAAACCTTTTGCCAAATATTTCTTCCCAGGATCCGTTTGTGGAAAATCCGTTTTTACTCCCATAATGCTACAAATTCAGGAACCAGTTCATTTTTATTTTTTTTCAAATAATTCATCAGCTCATCAGGCACCCTGTTGATGAAAAGCAAGGTTTGCAGCATTCGTGTATTCGCGTGCTTCTGTAAGCATTCCGATTTCATTTTCTACCTGTACCATGATAACTGTCTTCTCCACAGCAATCAAACCGGGCGATATGTTTCATGAAAGCCGTAAAGGCAGAAATATCAGCGTCTAAATTGGTTTTGTTAAAGGCGGATAATATTTCGAGCCCATTTCCCTTACTGTCTTTTGCCCGTTCAAACTTTTGCTGATTTAATTTAATCCATTCCGGAGCATAACAACTCATGCTGTTTTTCCAGGATCCAAACCATAAGCAGGATCAGTTTTAAATCCTGTTTCCTGGCTTCCGCCATCATACTATCTACCAGGGTGAAATCAAATTTTCCTTCAACCGGCTTCCAGCAGTTCCCAGTACACCGGGGCAAGTACGGTATTGAGGTGCATCGACTTCAGTTTTTGCCAGACCGGACGCATGTAATCTATATCGGATGCCGTTGAATTACCCAGTTCGCCGCCAAGAATTAAAAACGGATTTTCACCAACAATAACCGGGTGACTCCATGTGTACGGACAAGTCGTGGCCGTAAGTTATTTTGCTGCGCAGGGACATTCAAGCGCAATAACAGGCATACAACGAAAAACAAAATATGTGATTTTGAATTTTGCATCGTCTTAACCGGTCTTTTAATTTTTGAATGAGATATTCTATTTATTGTATCCCCTGTTTTGAACGAATATAATCTGATACGACGATCATAGGGGCAATCATTATTTCATTCTGATGTTGTTTCAAAAACAACAGGAATTCCCTGTGCGCAGGAAGAGAAACATTTAATGCATTCCCGCCTCCGACTCCATGAAACAGGATAACTAAAAGCGAATGGGTTTCCATCGCTTTTTTAGCCCAGTCGGTCAGTTGTGTGCCATTTTCACCATTTACAACAAAGCAATCGATATTGTACAAATCAATTTCATTCATCTGATGCATTTCATTTCTAACCGCCCGGGCGGCGACAAAATCTTTTTTCATGGCATTGATGAAAGAGGAATCACCGATCTTCATATCGCCGCATGTAAATGCAAATGTTCTTCTCGTTTTTCCGTCCAGGGACTGAAGAAAGATATTCGTCATTCTTGTCTCGTCGATCATTCGCTGAACGGTATAGTTTTTCATGTCGTATTCTGGTTTCACCCAGGTTCTGTCAGGTCCCCCCATGCAGGGATGAAACAATGTATGATTTCCCAGTTCATGACCTCTTACAGGCAGTGACTTCCACTCAGGCATCCGGGCCTGTATCGAACTGGAATAAGCTGTGATATAAAACGTGGCTTTTAAACCCAGTGAGTCAAGTATGGGAACGGCATTATCCAGGTGCTGGTCGATGGCATCGTCATATGTTAATACAACAGCACATTTTTTGCCCTGCCATGGAAGACGGGTTTGTGCGTGTATATTCAGAGCAATCAAAAAAACCAAAAAGCCGGTGACTGATATTTTTTTCATTATCCTGATTTGATTCAGATCCCGCGCCTGAAAATGATATTTCATTTCCGGCGGGAAATCCAATTCATATTACATATTCTCCCGGTAAGGATTGATTGTATTTATTTTACCGGATTGATCATAGAAAAGTTCGGTGACCTTTACGGACCTTAAATGAGTTACACCCCTGCTTAAACTGGAATCGTGATAAAATAAATACCATTTTCCTTTGAATGAACAAATGGAGTGATGGCTTGTCCATCCTACAACGGGGCTAAGAATTTTTCCCTGATAAACAAAAGGCCCGTAAGGATGATCGCCAATGGCGTAACATATAAAATGAGTATCTCCGGTAGAATAAGAGAAGTAGTATTTGCCATTATATTTATGCATCCAGGACGCCTCAAAAAAACGCCTGTTGTTATCACCGGCCAGGAGCGGCTGACCATTCGTGTCGAGAATGGATATTTCGGTCACCTTTCCTTCGAACTGTTTCATATCTTCTGTAAGCATCGCAACCCTTGGTCCCAGTGCCTTTTCCTGCGGCAATGGTTCTTTATAATCGGGATGATAGGCATTGTTCCGGTATGCCTGTAATTGTCCGCCCCAGATACCACCGAAATACATATAATATTTTCCGTCCTCATCCTCAAATACGGCCGGATCAATAGAATAGCTGTTTTTGATCGGTTCCGTTTCGGCAACAAACGGCCCGGCAGGGGAATTGCCAACGGCTACGCCGATCTGAAATATTCCGTCTGGTCGTTTTGCCGGAAAATATAAATAATATCTGCCATTTTTATGAGCTGCATCAGGTGCCCACATTTGTTTTTCTGCCCAGGCTACATCTTTTACGTGCAGAGACACACCGTGATCTGTAACGTCACTGTCTATATTGTCCATCGAAAGAACATGATAGTCTTCCATGGCAAAATGACTCCCCAGGTCATCAAACGGAATGCCCGATTCAATATCATGCGAAGGATAAATAAATATTTTTCCCTCAAAGACATGTGCAGACGGATCAGCGGTATAGATGTGTTTTACGAGGGGTTTTGAAATGGCTTTCCGGTCTAAATCCGGAAAATCAATATGGCTGATATTATCTTCTGGCATGGTCAGTGATTTATGTTGTGAGAGACCTTCTCTCTTTAAGATCTTTTTCAATCGTCATTTCCATTTTCTTATTTATTTTATAACCCGTAAGCAGCGCTACTCCGGCGATAAAAACGATACAGGGATAAACACTCACCGACATTTTTATTCCGGATACTGTGGCATCCGTCTGATGTGTATCTTCTGCGATATATCCATATTTCGCCAGCAGACCGGCTCCCAGGGCGCCACCCACACTAAGTCCTATTTTTAGTCCAAATATCATGGCAGAAAAAATAATGGCTGTTGCTCTGCGATTATTCTTCCATTCACTATAATCAGCCACATCAGCGATCATTGCCCACAACAGGGGAATGGTCAGGCCATAAAAAAATCCGTGTAAAATCTGCGTGACAAATACAAAAGCTATGGCATCGGGCGAATAAAAAACAAACATCAGTAAACACAGAGCTGATAGAAACAGAAAAATACCAAACACATCTTTTTTGCCAAACCGGTCGGCCAGCGGTTTGGATATCATAATGCCAATGATCATGAAAATAATCCCACTGGCGTTAAACAAACTGTTTCCCGATGTTGCCGCATCATCCGGCCATTGAAATCCGGTTGTACGATAAAGCCATATCGTGAATTTATGGAAGCCAATGTTTTCTAAAAAAGAAGAAATAGCCGATTCGTGTAAATAATATTTAAAATAATAAATATACATGCCCCCTTTTAATGCCAGTGTTATAAAAACCAGGATGGTCAGAAACAGCATGATTACCCAGGGTTTGTTTTTACCCAGATCTTTCAGATCCTGCATGACAGAGCTTTTTTTATCCTGGACGGGCAGAATCCGTTCTCTTGTAGTCAGAAAAGTTATAATAAAAAAAATAACGCCGGTAACGGCAAAAAACCCCATCACTATTTTAAAACCTGCCGCCTTATCGCCATGTCCGGCAATTAACACCAGGGGAAGTAACAAAACCTGTATGATAAACTGGGCGAGCATAACCGCAACAAATCTGTAAGAGGAAAGGCTGTTTCTCTGCTTCATATCTCCTGTGATAACACCACTGAGTGCAGAATAAGGCAGGTTATTGGCAGAATAAATTATCACCAGTAAAAAATATGTTAGAAGTGCATATATCAGTTTGCCGGTACTGCCAAAATCCGGTGTGGAGAATGCAAGTATGGAAATGACGCCAAAAGGAATGGATGTCCACAATACCCAGGGTCTGAATTTTCCCCAACGCGTTTTTGTGCGGTCGGCAATGGCGCCCATCACCACATTGAAAAAAGCGCCAAAAAAACCACCCGTAAAAATGATTAGACTGGCAGTGCCTGCGGGTATTTTGTAAACATCGGTGTAAAAAAAAGCAAGAAAGGTCATCAGGGTCTGAAAGATGAGATTTGCCGCCAGGTCTCCCAGGCTATAGCCAACTTTCTCCAATACGGATAATCTCTGTGATGGTTCAATCATATATTTTTAATACAGCTGGGTAAAAAAATTACTTCGTCTCATTTAATTCTAAATCGATTACTTTTTCGAATGCAGGCTTTGGTTTAAAATTTCTGTCAAATAATAAAGGATAATTGGTTCTTCCTTTTATGGGCCAGTTATTTAGCCAGGACTGGCCATCGTTCACGCCCCAGAATGTTACTCTTTCAATTTTGTCTTTATATTTTATAAATAACTTAAACAGATCCTCATAACATGTTGCCAGTTTTATTTCCATGGAGTCCGGCAAGCCATTCGGATACGGGTTCATAAAAGGGCTCCCTTCAAAGTTTTGATTTACGTCCGAACCTTTCAGATCCCATGGATTGGGTAAACAGGTCAGATCCAATTCAGTGAAACTTATTTTTAATCCCAGCGCAGAATATTCCTGTATACTGTTTTCAATATCCTTTAACGGCGGACCCTGAATACTCCAGTGTCCCTGAATGCCAATTCCGTCTATACGTGTACCAGTTGCTCTCAGTTTTTTCACCAGAGCAATCACACCGGCTCTTTTTTTCGGTTGTTCGATGTTGTAATCGTTGTAGTAAAGTTCTGCATGGGGAGCGGCCCTGTCAGCCAGTTCAAAAGCCTTACGAATATAATCTTCACCTAATTTTTCCAGGAAAATCGAATTTCGCAGGGAGCCGTCTTCATTAAGCGCTTCATTGACAACATCCCAGCTGTTCACTTTTCCGTCGTACCGGCCTGCTACGGTATTGATGTGATTGGTCATGAACAGCAACAGAGAGTCGCTGGTCTTTATATTTTTTACAAAGGGAGACAGCTGACTATGCCATATCAGTGTGTGACCGACAATAAACATCTGATGTTTTATTCCATAAGCCACATATTTGTCTGCCATATCAAAATGGTACTCATTCCAACCCGGGTGAATGACTTCACATTTCATAACATTCTCCGGGCTGATGGAATTGAATTGCGCCGTAATCAAAGAAGCTGCGCTGGAATTCCTCTCTTCAAAATCGGACACGTTCAGAGCGGCACCGATAAAAAAAGAATTCTTAAAATGATTTTTCAAAGATGAATCATGTGCAAAGAAACCGGTTACCGCCAGGGCAGTAACCGTGATAATTCCTAAAGAGAATTTCATTTCATGATGGCTTTTCAGAAAAATAGCATTCGTTACCGGATCGTTTGTTTTTCAGTGACCGCTAAATGTAACGGTTTATCAGGTTTTCCAAATACTCCTGTTTACCACTGATTATCTCCGGTTCGCCGTTTTTAACAGCGTAATCTCTTAAATCTTCCAGTGATAATTTCCCTTCTTCAAAAGCTTTTCCATCCTCACTGTCAAAACTGGCATAACGATCCGTTCTGATCTGGTCATAGTCGGATTTTTGTAAGATCTTGTCAGCCGTTATGAGTGCCCTGGCGAAAACATCGATACCGCCGATATGGGCGTAGAACAGATCTCCGGGATCTGTGCTGTTTCTTCTGATCTTTGCATCAAAATTGATACCTCCGCCTTTAAAGCCGCCCGCTTTTAATAATACCAGCATGCATTCAGTCAGTTCATTGATATTATTCGGGAACTGATCAGTATCCCAACCGTTCTGATAGTCGCCCCGGTTGGCATCCATGGAACCCAGCATGCCGGCATCTACGGCTACCTGCATTTCATGGTTCATGGTATGACCGGCTAAAGTAGCATGGTTTACTTCCAGGTTTAATTTGAAATCATTTAATAAGTCATATTGTCTCAGAAAGCCTATCACTGTTTCCGCGTCATAGTCGTATTGATGTTTGGTGGGCTCACATGGTTTTGGTTCGATAAAGAATTGCCCTTTGAAACCATTCTTTCTTGCATACGCGGCCGAACTGTGCAGGAATTGTGCAAGATGTTCTTTTTCTTTTTTCATATTGGTGTTCAGCAGACTCGAATATCCTTCGCGGCCACCCCAGAAAACATAATTTTCACCTCCCAGGGCAATTGTCGCGTCCAGTGCTGCCTTCACCTGTGCAGCGCTGTGGGCCAATACATGGAAATCCGGATTGGTGGCAGCTCCGTTCATATATCTTCTGTGTGTAAATAAATTTGCCGTACCCCACAGTAGTTTGACGCCGGTTTCTTTTTGTTTATCGGAAAGATACCTGGTCATCGCCTGAAGCCTTTTTTCGTTGTCTGTCACGTCATTGGTATAATCCACCACGTCAACGTCATGAAAACAGTAATAAGGCAAACCCAGTTTCGAAATGAATTCAAAAGCAGCGTCCGCTTTATCCTTTGCTCTTTCCAGCGCATCTGTTTTTTTATTCCAGGGAAATAAATGGGTCGCCTCTCCAAACGGGTCTGCTCCGCTGCCATTAAAGCTGTGCCAGTATGCACATGCGAAGCGGAGCCAGTCTTTGAGAGGTTTCCCGGCAACAACTCTTTTTTCATCATACCAGCGATAAGCCAGCGGATTGTCGGAACCGGGACCTTCAAATGGTATTTGACTGATCCCTTTGAAATATTCTTTTTGCAAGGTTGTGTATGGCATTGTCAGTTGTATGATTGGTTAAATAATTTCGTTTTACCCCGTGAAGATATTTGCTTCCACAATTTTACGCATGAATTTTGAATGAAAACATCGACAACGTTGTAGTAAATAAACAAGTGCACCGGAGATTCGAAAAAATATTTTCAGTTTATATTTATTGTGTCAATGAAACATTCGTTGACCCGACTTTTGGTTTAAGCAATACTCATGCATAAGCAATATAAAAGCATGTGAGTCTTCCGGGGGTAATTTCCATTACCCCTTTTTTATTTCGCGTACACAGTACACATCATCTTCTTCCCTGACACACTTCACATAACATCTATCGCAGGTTTGTTTTATGTTCATCGAATCCGATCGCGTATGTTGTCTTTTTCCGGATTGAATTTACACTTTTCTTTTCGTTGTTTTCGACAACGTTGTAGTAAATAAAGGAAACCTCAAATGAAATTCTGATTGTGATTTACTTCTATATTTATTGTGCTCATTGCGACTAATAACCAATACACAAACGACTGCTATGCCAAAAACGAAAATCAGACCACAGGCATGTCAATTATTCATTGCGTTCATGCTTGTCTTTTTCTCCTCAACGGCGAATGCCCAATCAAAAATTAATGGAACTGTAACGGATGCTGAATCGAAGCCCCTGCATGGAGCGACTGTTTCAGAAACCGGATCGAAAAAAGGAACGACTACCGATGAAAACGGTAATTTTTCGATTACGGCAAACAAAAATGCAACCCTTGTTATTTCAATGGTTGGTTACGAATCCGTATCTCTGAAGATCGGAGATCAGACCAGTATCACCGTTCAGCTTAAAACGGATGTATCACATTTAAATGAAATTGTAGTTACCGGTTATGGCACCCAGCGACGGGCGCTGGTTACCGGCGCTATTGCCAGCGTGGACAGTAAGACGTTAAATGCACAACCCGTCATGCTGGTTTCGGAAGCTTTACAAGGCCGGGTAGCGGGTGTATCGGTCGTAAATAACGGTAGTCCGGGTACACAGCCCATTGTAACTATTCGGGGAATCAGTTCGATCAGCTATGCATCTGATCCATTATATGTGATAGATGGATTTCCACTGACCGATATTACGACCATAGACGTCAGGGATATCGAAACAGTGGACGTATTGAAAGATGCATCTGCTGCTGCGATTTATGGATCGAGAGCCACCAACGGTGTCATTATGATTACGACTAAAAAAGGGAACAGGAGCGGCAAAGTACGTGTAACACTGGATTCATATTTCGGTATGCAGAAAGTTACTCAGCGGCTCAGCCTTTTAAATACACAACAATTTGAACAATACGCGCTCGCATACAGAGGCAGCCAGGTGCCAAGACTTCTGCCTCCGCAAATTGATCAGCCCATTTATCAGGGTGCTTCAACAACATATGGAGAAACCAATACAGACTGGCAGGACGCCTATTTTAAAAACGGACCGATGACCCAACAGAATATCGGGTTAAGTGGTGGAAATGACAAATCCCGTTATTATGCGTCATTTGGATATATGGATCAAAAAGGTACTACACCATCTGTAGGATACCAGCGGTATAATTTCAGGATCAATTCCGATTACACAATCAGTAAAATATTCACCTTTGGCGAGAACCTGTACTTTTCATATGGCAATCAGTCCTATGATAATAATCAAACCGGTTCCAGATCAAACCTGGTGAACGTGATACGCATGATGCCACATATTCCGGTATATGACCCAACCACACAGGGAGGTTTCAGGGGAGTGGATGCTACCAAAGATGGCGGTGATCCGACAAACCCCGTGGAAGATGCCACTTTAAAAAATCCGGGAAGCAGGAAACTGGCAAATTTGTTTGCTACTGCATATATCGATGTAAATTTTACTTCCTATCTGAAATTCCGTTCCACATTCGGGGTTAACTACGGGAGTGGATTAGACTATCGATTCTCACCGATCTTCAACGACAGCGGCGCCATTGCCGGATCGAGTGCCACACAAGCTACAATTTACAATACCCGCACGGTGGCATCCAATCTTTTATTTACCGAACAGCTCACTTTTGACAAAACGTTTGGTAAAAATCACGTCAATGCCGTGGCTGTTTATGAATACCAGGGTCAGCATTCCCAGCAGGAAGTTATGACTGGTAATCAGGCTTCCAATGACCTGAAAACATTAAACAATGCGACCAATGTATCCGCCCAGACACTTGTTGGCAATAATGCCCTTATATCGTGGGTCGGGCGTATAAATTATGATTTTGAGGGAAAATATTTGTTGAGTGCGGCGATACGATATGACGGTCTCTCGGTATGGGCGCCGGGTCATAAGTATGCCACGTTCCCGTCAGCTTCGGTAGGCTGGAGAATTGACCAGGAAGATTTCATGAAGAATTCAACGTTATTTTCGGAATTAAAATTAAGAGCAGGTTACGGTGTTACGGGTCTGAATGGCCTGGTGTTGGGTAATACACCCTGGCAGGTGAGTGTTGCAGCCAATAGCGCGCAATATCCATTTGATAATAATCCAACCGGCGGTCCGGCTTCTTCCATTCAGGGACTCGGAAATACAGAGCTCAACTGGGAAAAGACAAATATGTTTAATATTGGTCTGGACATGGGATTTCTCAGAAATAAGCTCTCGTTTATAGTAGACTATTATCAACGCAAAACCGACAACCTCATCCTGGGAGTACCGTTGCCTCCGTCATTTGGTTATCTCAATACTACGGTCAACCAAAACATCGGGGGTATGCAAAACAACGGATTTGAAATGCAGGTCGGTTACAATGGGGGTAGTCAGGATTTGAAATGGTTCGGTACTTTCAATATGAATATCATTACCAATAATGTGACCCACCTGGCGCCGAATGTTACTAATATCGAGGCAGGCTCTGATGCGGATTATGGTGGATATAATATAACCAATACCGCGCCGGGACATCCGATTCAATCCTTCTATGGCTGGGAAGTGGAAGGCATATTCCAGACAGCCGCTGATGTGGCCAAACATGCAACACAAACGGCTGGCACCGCCCCGGGTGATCTGGCTTTCAAGGACATCAATGGTGATGGCATAATTGACCTGAAGGATCGTACATATTTAGGCAGTTTTATGCCAAAAGCGACATATTCATTAAATCTGGGTGTGAGTTACAAGAATTTTGATTTATCCGCATTCTTTTATAGCGTGCAGGGGAATAAAATATATAACGCTACGCGGGTGATAACAGAAGGAATGATCCGTTTCTTTAATGCCGGTACACAGGTATTAAACGCATGGTCACCTTCGAACACGAATACCAATATTCCACGGGCAATCACTTCCGATCCCAATGGAAATGCACGCACATCCAGCCGTTTTATTGAAGACGGATCATATTTTCGGATGAAGAATATTATTTTGAGTTACAGTATTCCGGGTTCAACATTACAATCCGTGACGAAAGGAGTGGTAGGAAGTTTCCGGATTTATATTTCTGCCCAGAATCTGTGGACGATTACAAATTATACCGGATATGATCCAGAAGTTGGGAACAGAACACCCAATACTTCTCCCGGCGTTGGATCTGCTTTAACAAATGGAATCGACTTTGCTGTTTATCCGCAACCGAAAGCTTTCAATGCGGGCATACAGGTAAGTTTTTAAAGTATAATAGTTATTTTTTAAAAGATTCATTATAACATTATGAAACAAAATACAAACAAATTAATCGTTGCTTTTATCCTGATTATATGCAGTATAATAGCCTGTACGAAAGATCTGGATGTTACGGATCAGAATAATCCGACCACGGAAAGTTATTTTAAAACATCCGGTCAGTTGCAGAACGGTGTAAACGCCATTTATTCGAGCATGCGGGCGGGAAACCTGGTTGGCCGGGAATGGTTTTTCACCCATGATATGCGGGGCAGCGAAACTGCATCGGGAGGTGCCCAGCTGGAAGCTCCCCGGGCAGAGTTACTGACACAACCTACTGCGAGCCCGGCAAACTCAGTTATGACAAGCGTATGGAATGGTACTTATCAAATGATCAACAGAGCCAATCTGATATTTGACAAAGCTCCGGGAGTGACGGATAATCCGGATCTCGTGAGTCGCCTGGTAGGTGAAGCACATTTTCTAAGAGCCTGGGCATATTTCGAACTGGTATCCCAGTGGGGTGATGTGCCGCTGTATACCAAGACAATTACTTCAGCCACCGGTTATGCAGCGAAATCTCCGGCTGCTGATGTGTATGCTCTGATCATTCAGGACCTTACAGCTGCTGCAGCCGCATTACCTGCCACATATGGAGCGGCAGATTTTGGAAGGGCAACCAGTGGAGCGGCCAACGCCTTACTGGGAAGAGTACTGATGCAGAATGGCGATTATACCGGTGCAAAAGCTGCACTGATGAACGTGTACGGAAAATATTCCCTGACCGCCAGCTACAATTGGAATTTCGACGGGGATGTCAAAGACGATAAAAATGTGACCGTTGAAACCGGGCATGAATTCAACTCAGAATCTATCTTTGAAGCCGTTTTTGTTGACAAGGGAGATAACAATTTCAACTGGGGTTATACCGGAGAAGGTTCTACCAACCCACTCAGTACGGTACGTAACCAGGAATATGGAATTACCTGGGGAAATGTGATTCCTTCAGACAAGATACTGAATGAATTTGAAGCGAATGACCCGCGTTATGGATTTACATTTTATGAAGTGGGTGACAAGATTTTAACGGGTGTACCAGCCGGTCCTTTAACGCTGACGCCTGATGCCATGAATATCGCAACCAGTACAAAAGGTGGTGTAACCGAAAAAAGATTTTTTAGAAAATATAATATTTACGAATGGGTCAATTCCGGATTTCACCCAGGTGGGCTGAACCAGCGCTTAATCCGGTATGCAGACGTGCTGCTGATGCTGGCTGAATGTGAGGCTGAAGTTGGAACACCTGCCCAGGCGGCAAGTTATATCAATGAAGTACGCGCCCGGCCCAGTGTTAATATGCCTCCGGTGACACTCGCGTCTCATGATGCTGCCATAAAAGCGGTGATGCATGAAAGAGCGGTGGAGCTGGCCGCTGAAGAAGTGAATAATATCGATATGCTACGCTGGAGAGCGAAAGGGTATTATCCTGGCATCGCACCCGATCCAAAACCGGGACAAACAACATTACCCATTCCTTCAAACGAAATTTCAACGAATCCGCTAGTAACGAATTAAGCTGGTTACAGTCGACAGGGCGAAACAGCAGACACGAATTGATATCCTATCCCAAAAACAGAGGCTATTTTTATAGCCTCTGTTTTTTTGCCCATCAACCGCTCAAACGAAAAGAGTTGGTTTTAAAAAGAAGATTTATCTTAAAGAATAACTTACAGGCTCTATGAAGGGGAAGATTATAATTCTTAATTCTTTTGTTTTCTCCGTCATCATAATATTGTTTTTTTCCTGCTCCCAAAAGCCTGAAAATCCTCTGTTTACTCGGCTGAGCGCTGCAGAAACCGGCATCCATTTTAACAATGAGATTATTGAAAACGATTCATCGCATTCTTTTATCAATGAGTTTGGTTATATGGGTGGCGGCGTGGGAATCGGCGATTTTAACAACGACGGGAAAAAGGATATTTTTTTCTCCGGCAACCAGGTAAGCTGCAGGCTTTATATCAATAAAGGGAATAATCAATTCGAAGACATCACAGAAAAGGCCGGCATTCATACAGACGCCTGGTGTACCGGCGTTAGTATAGTGGATATCAACCAGGATGGGTATGATGACATTTATGTGTGCGTTTTTGGAAAGGACCTTCTGCACCGCTCAAAAAATCTCCTGTTCATCAATCAGCATGATCTGACATTTAAAGAAGAAGCGGAAGCATACGGACTGGCTGATACCGGATATTCAACCCAGGCAGTTTTTTTTGATTATGATAAGGACGGTGATCTGGATATGTACCTGACAAATTATTTACTTACTTCAAACAACGCAAATAACATCATCCCCCGCGACAAAAGCGGGTTATCACCGGCCAATGATAAACTTTACCGGAATGAGGGCGACAGTGCGCATGCCGGACATCCGGTTTTCAGAGATGTGACTATTCAGGCCGGTATTAAAGAAGACGGGTTTGGGCTTGGTGTTGTGTCAGGTGATTTTAATAACGACGGATGGCCGGATATTTATGTTGCCAATGATTTTATTTCAAATGATGAACTGTGGCTGAATAATCGTAATGGCACATTCACCAATTGCATCGCCCGGGCGCTTCATCACCAGGGATATTCCAGTATGGGTGCAGATGCCGCAGATCTGAATAATGATGCACTTCCCGATATTGTTACCCTGGATATGTTGCCGGAATATAATGAGCGTAAAAAAATCACATTCTCATTTATGAATCATGACCGGTATGACAGAGAGCGGGCCATGGGATACGAACCGGAATTCATGCGAAATATGCTTCAATTGAACAATGGTGTTCAGATGCACGGAGACACCAGTATACCTTTCTTCAGCGAGATCGGGCAGCTGGCCGGTATACAGGCTACGGACTGGAGCTGGAGCGTTTTGCTGGCTGACTTCGATAATGACGGGTGGAAGGATATGCATATTACAAATGGAATCGGCAGAGATTTTATAAATGCCGACTTTCTTGAATTCAGCAGTAATGTTTTTAACAGTAACCTTCCCCGCAAAGAACAGCAGGATGCCATCCGGAAAAAACTGGCCGACCTGAAGCATATTAACCTCCCGAATTATTTATTCATGAATAATCATGATTTAACGTTTGCCGATAAATCTGAAGCCGGGGGTATCAGCGAAGCTTCCATGTCAAACGGTGCCGTATATGCGGATCTGGATAACGATGGCGATCTTGACCTCGTTGTCAATAATATAAACAAAGAGGCCTTTGTTTTTATGAACAATACAAATCAAAAAGACAAACCGTCAACCGCCCATTTTTTAAGCCTTGGTCTGGAAGGGGATAGCCTGAACAGGCAGGGATTCGGTTCAAAAGTGTATGTTTATGATCAGAGTGGCGTTCAAATGCAGGAAGAAAATCCTGTGCGGGGTTATTTTTCTTCAGTAGACCGGCAACTGGTTTTTGGTCTGGGAAAGAATGATCATGTCGATTCAATTCGGGTGATATGGCCGGACAACAAGACGCAGACGATCAAAAATTTTCACGCGGATACAACATTCAGTCTTTTATGGAAAAACGCCGGTAATCATCCACAGGTTGTAACTGTCAGGGGCCCGTTGCTTTTTTCAGATATTACTTCGAGTTCGGGCATGTTGTACAAACACCGCGAAAATGCCTTTGACGATTATTCCGTTCAACGGTTGTTCCCGCAAAAGTATTCACAGCTCGGACCTTTTATTGCAACAGGCGATATAGACCACAATGGACTCACTGACTTTTTCATTGGTGGTGGAATCGGTTTTTCGGGTAAAATATTTTCGCAACAACCCGGACAGACCTTCACCTCAAAAAATCTCACAGATAGCGTGAAGAACGCGGAAGACATGGCTTGTGTTTTGTTTGATGCAGATCAGGATGGAGATCTGGATTTGCTGATTACGGGAGGCGATATCCAATATGCCGAAAATTCGGTTTATTATAAACCCCGGCTGTATATCAATGACGGGAAAGGAAATTTTACTTTAGATCTTCATGCCATACCGGACAATATAAAAACGATTGCCGGCTGTGTAAGTGTCGGCGACTATGACGGGGATGGTGATATGGATCTTTTCATAGGCGGCAGAATTTCGGGAAAATATCCACTGGCGCCCAAAAGTTTCATTTTACAAAACAACAAAGGTGTCTTCACCGATGTAACGGCAACAGTCTGCCCTGCATTGCAATATCCGGGCATGGTCACGTCCGCTGTTTGGACAGATTTTGATAATGATAAACAAACCGATCTGGTCATTGCAGGGGAATGGATGCCGGTGAGATTTTTCAAAAACAATCACGGTCATTTATCTGAAGTGACTGAGTCGACCGGCCTTGATCATACGAACGGCATGTGGCGAAGCCTTATCGCGACTGATATCGACAACGACGGAGATATGGATCTGGTGGCAGGTAATCTGGGTTTAAATTGCGAATACCGGGTCAGTCCTGCCGAACCCATGCATTTGTATGCAACCGATCTGGACGGCAACGGCAGCATTGATCCTGTTTTTTTCTATTATATAAATGGGCTCGATGGAAAGAAGCATTCTGTTCCCGGAATCAGCAGAAGCCAGTTTTCAGAACAGGTACCGTCGGTTAAAAAACGTTTTCTGCGTAACAGTGATTATTCGAAGGCAACATACGATGAAATATTTAAGTCCAAATCTGACCAGGATGTTCTGAAACTTTTTTGTGAAGAAACAAGAAGCTGTTATTTCGAAAATATAGGGAACGGAAAATTTATAAAACATCCGCTGCCTGTTGAGGCGCAATTTGCGCCTGTCAATGCGATCATCTGTGACGATCTGGATAATGACGGCTTTAAGGACCTGCTGCTCGCAGGAAATGAATACCAGACGGAAGTGATGACCGGGAGATATGATGCGTCTTATGGTTGCTTTCTGAGGGGCGGTGCTGACAGGAAATTTATTTCTGTACCACCCGTTGTCAGTGGATTTATTTTGAATGGTGATGTAAAAGATATGTCAATGATCAGAATGTCGAACGGCGAGAAACTGATATTGGCTGCCGTAAATAACGATTCGCTGAGGGTATTCAGAATAAACCCGGCAACAAAAAATTGAAATAATGTAAAAGGTATCGGAGATCCGAATGTATGCCTGAATGGAAAGAGTTTAATATCAGAAAGACAGCATGAAAAAAATATCTGCGCTTGTATTATGGGGCGTGTTTCTTTTCCTGAACGGCCATTCACAGTTCGGAAAACTTTCTCCCGCAGATAGTTTGTATTGGTCTAATATAAAAAAACTGACTCAGCTGGATTATCAGAATATGCTGGATCAACTGCATATTGATTCTACCCGTCCTGGTCCTTCAGGCGATCCGCAGGCACCCAACGCTGCAAATTCGGATGAATCAAAAGCCATGACTTATAAGAATTTGCCCAACCCGTTAATATTAAATAACGGCGACCCGGTAACGACGGCGAAAATGTGGTGGGAACAGCGAAGACCTGAAATCGTTGAATATTTTGACAGAGATATGTATGGTCGCGTGCCAAAAGATATACCGAAAGTGACATGGGAGCTGGTTAGTTCAACTTATGATACCGGTAATCATGTTCCCGCCATTACAAAAAAACTGATCGGTCATGTAGATAATTCATCTTACCCTTCCATTACCGTCAATATAGATCTTACGCTCAGCACACCTGCCAATGCAAAGACGCCCGTACCGGTGATCATGGAATTTGGGTTTGTATTTCCCCCCGGATTTAAATTTCCTTCTCCACCGCCTGGCACGCAGGTAGAAAAAGGATGGCAGCAGCAACTTCTTGAAAAGGGCTGGGGCTACGCGGTTATTATCCCTGCGAGTTTTCAGGCTGATAACGGAGCCGGACTCACGCAGGGCATCATCGGGTTAATGAATAAGGGTCAACACCGTAAACCCGATGACTGGGGCACGCTGCGCGCCTGGGCATGGGGCGCGAGTCGCGCCATTGATTATTTTGAAACGGACAAAACGGTTGATACAAAGCGGCTCGGCATTGAAGGATTATCACGCTACGGAAAAGCAACGATTGTTGCAATGGCTTATGAACCCAGGTTTGCCATCGCATTTGTCGGTTCTTCGGGTGCAGGTGGTACAAAAATACTTCGCAGGAATTTTGGAGAACAGGTGGAGAACCTGGCTTCTTCCGGAGAATATCACTGGTTCGCCGGAAACTTTATCAAATATGCCGGACCACAAAAAGTAAACGATCTGCCCATTGATGCTCATGAACTGATTGCATTATGTGCGCCGCGACCTGTATTTATCAGCTCCGGTTCTCCCAAATATGAAGGACAATGGGTGGATGCCAAAGGCATGTTTCTCGGAGGCGTGTATGCAGGACCCGTTTACAAACTGTTAGGAAAAAAGGATTTGGGAATATCGGAATTTCCTCCGCTTGAAACTTCATTAACCGGGGGTGAGATTGCCTTCCGGCAACATAGCGGAGGACATACGACGGGACCCAACTGGCCCACATTTATAGATTGGGCAAGCAGGTATTTTAAATAAATCAAAATAATTCTTACAGAAAAATTACACAAGTAAATCCTTGTGCATATATTTACAACCACTTACTTGTATATTATGAAAGCCAGACGCGATGTTTACCAGGCTATAGCTGATCCGACCCGCAGGGCGATCATAGGATTGATTGCCGCCGGACCACTGGACATGAATTCGATTACGGAGAAATTTGATATCACCCAGCAGGCGATCTCACTGCACGTGAAGATCCTGGCGGACTGCGGGCTGGTCAAAATGAAACAGCAGGGGAGGAACCGGATTTGCGAAGCGCAACTGGCGAAACTGGGTGAAGTGGATCAATGGATCAGCCAGTATCGGCAGCACTACGAAAGTAAACTGGACGCCATGGAAAAATATATTGATAAACTAAAAAAAGAACGATATGGAAAACGTAAAAAATGACACCAGTGATCGTGAACTGATCATAACAAGAAAAATCAATGCACCGGTGGAACTGGTCTGGGAAGTGTGGACCAAACCGGAGCATATTGCCCATTGGTGGGGACCGGACGGATTCACGAATACGATTACTAAAATGGAAGTCAGGCCGGGAGGTATGTGGGAACTAACCATGCATGGACCGGATGGAACAGATTATCCGAATAAAAGCATTTTCAAAGAAGTCCTGCCAATGAAGAAGATCGTGTATGAACATGTATCGGTACCGCATATCCTGGCAACAATCTCTTTCGAAAAGCAGGGAGAACAAACATTCATCCACTGGCATATGCTATTCGACAGCCGCGAAGAATTTATTGAAGTCGTAAAAAAATACAAGGCAGATGCAGGTCTCAGACAGAACGTGGAAAAGATGATCATCTATTTAGAACGGTTTCCAAAATAAATGACAAGTGAAAATTTTTATCACACTGATTATTTTTATCGTTATGAATACGATTCATGTAAATGCGCAGAATGGAAAATATGCTGAAGTAAACGGTCTTCATATGTATTATGAAGAGTATGGGAAGGGTAGTCCGCTTGTATTGATCCATGGAGCAGCTTCAACGGTGCAAACAAGTTATGGCCGGCTGATTCCCGAACTTTCGAAAACACACCGGATCATCGGCGTGGAATTGCAGGCACATGGTCATAGTGACAACCGCGACGGCAGGCCGATCAGTTTTAAACAGGATGCAGAGGATGTCGTAACGTTATTGCGTCAGTTGCATATAGAAAAAGCGGATTTTTTTGGATTCAGCAACGGAGCGACAACAGCGCTCGAAATTGCGATTCATTATCCGACGCTGGTCGGAAAACTCATATTCGCTTCATCCATGTATAAACGTTCCGGTTGCGCTCCCGCATTCTGGCAGGGGTTTGAACATGCGCGATTTGAAGATATGCCTGAAGTATATAAAAAAACATTTCTTTCTGTCAACCCGGATCCGGCAGCATTAAAAATAATGTTCGATCAGTGCGTGCAACGGATGCAGAAGTTTACCAATATACCCGACTCTTTGGTGCAGGCGGTGCAGGCAAAAACATTAATAATCCTGGGTGACCGTGATGTGCCAATGGTTGAAGGAGCTGTATCAATGTACCGGCTGATGCCTCACGCAGATCTTGCTGTTTTCCCCGGAGGACATGGTGACTATATGGGGGAGATCATGGGTTGGAAGGAAAGGAACGGGCCACCGGTAGCTCTTCCAATGATCAGGCAATTCCTGAGTCTGGATAATCAATAAGTTTACTTTATGAAGAACAAAACAACAACGACACCGAATTATATTTGTAATATTTATTTTTCAGAAACCAGGAAAATATTTTTACCTTAACATCTCAATAACGATGAGTTAGTCCGCTAAGCAGCATTCTTCGTCCACAATCCTCACATCGCGTTACCATGATTATATAATTATATCTCATGCAAACGAACCATTTTTATAAGGCATTATGCGCTGCTTTGGTAATGATCGTTGCCTTTGTCGTGTTTTGGGAATACTACTGGCGGAGCAAAGGATTTACCATTACCTATAACGATGATAAAGTTATATGGGCCACCACCCGTAAGAAGGTTTATGCGCCCGAGACAACTGTTTTCATTGGAGATTCCAGGGTCAAATTCGATATTGACCTGGCCACCTGGAAAGCGCTGACCGGTGAAAATGCGGTTCAGCTGGCGATGGTCGGAACACCGGCCAGGCCCGTGCTCCATAATCTGGCCAACGATGTAAATTTCAAAGGAAAAATAATATTAGGAGGTGCAGAGCTTGCGTTTTATTCACTCGATACGCTGCAAAGAGAAATTTCAGCAAGGGACGGAATAGAATATTATAACAAAGAAACACCCGCACAAAACCTGAATGCTTATCTTGATTTTTTCCTGGAATCAAAACTGGTTTTCCTCGAAGAAGGAAAATTCGGATTGAATGCTTTGTTGAATACAGTTCCCATTTCTAATCGCCCGGGTGTATTCACGAGAGGATTACCGCCCAGGCAATTTTCAAATTCAGATTTTTATCGTCAGTCTGCCGAAAGCCCCCGGCTGCTGAGAGACACTGCACTACAGAACGAAGTAATCAATTACTGGACGGTTGGTGCTTCGCGCGCCAAAATAAAACCGATGAAAGGTGATACACTGCAGGCTTTTTTCAAACAGTATAAAAATTCAATAGATAAAATAAAAGCGCGCGGAGGTAAAATTGCATTTATCAGGCCGCCATCCACCGGTGCTGTGCTTGAAAGGGAAAACAGGTTCTTTCCGCGCGAACAGTATTGGGATCGTTTGATTGCTTACATGGATTCTCCCGGCTTTTATTATACAGATCATCCGGAGACTGCGCACCTGACCTGTCCTGAACAATCACATCTATCTCCTGGTGATGCCGTCATTTTTACAAAAACACTCATACATTATCTGAGGGAGAATGGATGGACTTTCTCCCGGGCTGCGGAATCGTCTGACGATAATGTAAAACATTAATCATGGTATTCAACTCTTATACCTTCATTGTTTTCTTTATTATTATGCTGGTTTTGCATAATCTGCCCTTCCTGTCCTGGAAAACAAAAAAGATAAACCTGCTGATGGCGAGTTACCTTTTTTATGCGGCCTGGAATCCTCCCTTTATCTTATTGCTCTGGCTTTCAACCGTTGTAGATTTTTTTGTGGGACGTGCACTGTATACCCAGGAAAATAAGTACAAAAAAAGAATGCTGCTTGTACTGAGTCTGATCGGAAATCTGGGTATGCTTTGTTTTTTCAAATATGGCAATTTCTTTCTGGAAAATTTTGTCTCCTTCACCCATATGATAGGTTTGGATTTCCATCCCGCAAAACCCAATATCATTTTACCTGCAGGTATTTCATTTTATACATTCACCACATTGTGTTACACCATTGACATGTATAAAAAGAAAAGCGAGCCCGTAAAATCTTTTTTAGACTTTGCGCTGTTTGTGACATTCTTCCCTCATCTGGTTGCGGGTCCCATTGTACGGCCACCGCAGCTGGTTCCTCAGTTTCAACATCCTCATCAGGCAACACGGCAGCAATTATTGCAGGGATTATTTTTACTATCGCTCGGCCTTTTTATGAAGGTAGTAGTAGCGGATACCCTGATGGCCGGTTCATCCAATGCAGTCTTTGGTTCCACAAAAGCTTTGCCCATGCTGGATGCATGGATGGGTGTGCTGGCGTTTTCAGGACAGATTTTTGCAGATTTCGCCGGTTATTCAACCTGCGCTATTGGTGTGGCGATGTGTCTCGGATTTATCCTGCCCGAAAATTTCAGATATCCCTATGCGGCGATCGGGTTTACCGATTTTTGGAGACGGTGGCATATTACTTTATCAACCTGGCTGCGCGATTACCTGTATATCCCGTTGGGGGGAAACCGCGGCACCGCGTTCAAAACATATTTCAATCTTATGATGACCATGCTGCTGGGTGGTCTCTGGCATGGGGCATCGTGGACCTTTGTGGTCTGGGGCGCTCTTCATGGAATATATCTTTGTATCGAAAAATGGTTTAAGCATATTTTTCGACAGGGGCAAAAAACTACATTTGGCAAGGGTGCCGTTCAACACGCCAGTATGCAACCGGCATTTACAAATTCAAAGGGATTTCAGAATATACTGCTTGCCCTCGGAACTTTTTTCCTGATCAATGTAACATGGGTCTTTTTTCGGGCCAGGGACTTCTCAACAGCCTGGCAGTTACTGGTCTCCATGTTTGGACAATCCAATACAACAACCGCCCTGCTGACTAGTATGGAGATTATAAAAGTCTCGGTCGTTATCACACTTATTTTTATCTGCCATTGGCTGATGCGAAACAAATCTGTATTACAAGTTGCAAATAAAATTCCCTGGCTGGCGTTGGCCTGTTTCTGGGCTTTCCTGATCATCAGTATCATTATTTGCCAGAAAAGCGCAGACTCATTTATTTATTTTCAGTTTTGACCAGGATTCGGCAGAGATTCATTTGTATAAATATGCATGTTTTCATTTTCCGTTTCATTCTTCTTTTCATACCTGAATCCCAGTTTTGTTAATAATTTAATAGAATTTTCATTTGAAAATAATGTTGTAGCCAGTACTATGTTAAATTCAGGCAGTTTTGATATCATCAGTAAGACCTCCTTCGCAGCCTCATAAGCATATCCATGGTTGCCATATTGTGGAAGAAATGCAAAGCCAATATCAAAATTTTCCAGGTAACTCCTTTTTATCAGCGATATGACGCCAATGGGTGTCCGGTCATCCTTTATTCTGACAACCCAGTAAATGAAATTTTCAGTCCGCAGGATTTTATGTATATATTCTATGGCTTCATTTTTTGAATGAATATTTCTGTCGCCAATATTTTCAAGCCAGCCTTTTGAATTGACAAGAGATAACATAAAATCATAATCTTCTTCTCTTAATATCTCTAAGTTTAGTCTGTTCGTTGATATTAAATTTCGTATACCTGTGTTTGTTATCATAAGTGTCAGATAAATGAATACTGGTCTATGTATGATGTCAATAATAAATTTCATGTAATTTCGTATCTTTTTACAATCGAATTTTATGAATATGGAAAAAGCAATATTGGCAGGAGGATGCTTTTGGGGAGTAGAAGAACTCATTCGCAACCTCCCGGGTGTTACATCAACCATTGTTGGATATACGGGCGGTGACGTGCGAAATGCCACGTACCGGAATCATGGTACGCATGCCGAAGCCATTGAAATAACCTTTGACCCGGCCCGGTTGTCATATCGGAAACTCCTTGAATTTTTCTTTCAGATTCACGATCCGACAACAAAAAACAGACAGGGGAACGACAGGGGTACTTCATACCGGTCAGCAATATTTTATCTCGACGGGCAACAGAAAGAAACGGCAGAGACTTTGATCGGTGAAATGACCGCTTCACATAAGTGGCCGGGGAAGATCGTTACGGAAGTTGTGCCCGCATCCGATTTCTGGAATGCGGAAGAGGAGCATCAGGCTTATCTTCAGAAAAATCCTTATGGATATACCTGCCATTTCATAAGGCCGGAATGGAAGATGGATGAACATTCTGTATAAACCGAAAATCAGATATTCCGGCTGTTAACAGCCCGTCTGAATTGTTCCGTATCTTTATTTGACTTTAACGGTTTTGCCTGAAAGCGGAAGGTTTGTATATGTCAGCATACTGGAAATCTGTACTCGTTGTATTAACCATTTTTTCTGTACTCAGGTGCAGAAAACCTTATGAGCCACCTGCGATCAAAGCAAGTAGTCATATACTGGCCATCGACGGGGTGATCGATATGGGTGCAAATACTTCCACACAGTTTGTTCTCACCCGCTCACGCAGTCTGCTCGATTCAGTAACCGACCTGCCCGAACTGGGCGCCGAGGTTATCATACGAAGCGCCGCCGGCACAAGTTATCCGCTCACGGATTTTGCAAATAACGGGACCTACACCAGTGAACCACTGAATCTGGATCCCGGACAGAAGTATCAGCTGGCTGTGACGACAGCGGAAGGCAGTAAGTATTTATCTGACCTGGTAACGCCAAAATTATCTTCGCCGATTGACAGTGTGAATTGGGAACTTGTGCAGGATCCTTCATTCGGGACCGAAGTGGTGAATGCATACGTAAACTCGCATGATCCCACGAACAGCACCAAATTTTACAGATGGGATTATCTCGAAACCTGGCAACATGTTTCTTACTACGAGAGCTTCTGGAAATTGGGTCCGGATAGTCTTGAATTTGGTTTGTTCCCGGGTCAGACAACCCATACCTGCTGGACGACCGCTTTATCAACGCAAATCGCATTGGGCACTACCATTACACTGGGGTCAGATGTAATCAGCCAGATCAAAGTAGCCACGATCAGTAAGGACGATCCGAAGATGGATATCAAATATAGCATGCTGGTGAGACAGTATCCGTTGGATCAACAGGCATATACATACTGGCTGAATGTTCAGAAAAATTCACAGAGCCTTGGCGGATTGTTTGACCTGCAGCCGGGCCAGCTTCCGGGAAATATTCACGGTGTTACAAATCCAAAAGATCCGGTAGTAGGCTATGTCTCTGCCTGCTCGATCGGGGAAAAACGAATATTTATCGATAATGATCAGGTGCCGGGATGGAAATCCAATCCAGAAGTGAATTGTCCCATTAAAGAAATCGTACCTCCTGACCGTAACAATATAGTATACTGGAATAATCCCGACACGACTTTACAATTATATTATTATTCCGGAGGGATCATGTTGATTACTTATAAAAATTGCCTGAACTGCACATATCAGGGCGGCACCCTCATAAAACCTAATTTCTGGCAATAAAATTTCCCGGACCATTAAATCCATCAGAACCATTTTATGAAATCAAAAATAGAAACAATCAGTAAGACAAGATCCTTTCTGCTTGAGCAGATAAAAAATCTTAATAACGAACAGTTCAACCGCGTGGCTGAAGGATTTAACAATAATATTATCTGGAACCTGGGTCATATGATTGCGGCGCAACAGGGTATATGTTATAAAAGGGCAGGCCTGCCTACCATCATCAGTGACGACTTTTGGGAGAGATTCAGGTCGGGCTCGAAACCGGATGGAATCATTCATGATGACGAAATTGAACATATCAAAGAATTACTGCTTACTACTTTGGAGAAATTTCAAGTTGACTACGATAAAAAAATTTTTGACAATTACACAGCCTGGACAACACGCTATGGAATTGAACTGACCAGTATAGATGACTGTATGCATTTCCTGCCCTTTCATGAGGGATTACATTCGGGCACCATTACAGCTATCAAACGAGTGATCACAAAATAGCGAATAAGAGCGCTTATAACATCTGTTCTGAGATGAAAGTATTCAACTGGTTTTTTATAATTACGTTTATTGTTTTCGCCGGCCTCCAATATAATGATCCCGATCCTTATTTATGGATGCCGATTTATTTATACGCAGCCTTGCTGTGCTGGCTTTCGATCAGACAAAAATTTTCACGTTCGGCCTATTGGGCAGGCTTTATTGTGTATGGTGCTTACGCGCTTTATAAAGTATTTGACAGGAACGGTCTGTTAGACTGGATAAGAAAACATAATGCTGAAAACATTGCTGGCACCATGAAAGCTGAAACACCATGGGTGGAAGAGACACGGGAATTTTTTGGACTGATGATTGTTATCACGGTGTTATTGATCAATTACATTTATTTGAGCAGGCGGAGAAGAAGTGTAAGAGTATAAGGGTGATTTTATATGTCAGATGAATCCGGTGAATAGCTTACGCACTGAGTAGATACCCGGCTATCACTTTTCTTTTAAGGTTCCGGCGATAACAAAAGCGATTCCGCTATAAGCAAGTGCTAAAAATGCGCTGGTCACTTCGCCTCCTGTATCTGAAAAAGAAGACGCGATCACTCTGGGAATATGAAGCATGATAAACCAGATAAAAATCATTGTCCCTAAAAGTCCTGCAATGAATCCGGATCCGACATTCGTTATCATGGAAATGCCCGAGCCCGTTAAGCCGACCCCTGCCAGATATGTCCATAAGACAGGGAAGGGCACCCAGGCCGGGACCAGGGTGGAAACGTCTTTTGCATACAGGAAATGAAGAATGCCAAAGGTGATGATGGGGATCGAAAATAATATTGTCCCTAAACGCACCAGCTTGCCGCCAATCAGGTTCAGGCGATTTTTATTTTTTTTAGAAAAGCACCCCGCAATTACAAATGCGCCACCGGCAAAGGCTAATTCTTTTCCAGCGTTGTCCCATTCAATTAAATGTTTATAATTTGGGTTAGCTATAAACTGATATGGGATATAGTATAAACAAAATATCAATAGAAATGCGCATCCGGTCAGGAAAGAAACCTGAGTGATTTTTATTTCAAAAACGATACAAATTCCAACCAGAAAAAGGATGGCACCGGAAATGTAAGTAAGCAATTCGTGACCCGGGAACGAAAAATCCTGTTGAGGTAACAGCATATAGGGAAAAACGACGTAATAAATTGTCAGGAGACCCATCACGGTTATGGCAATACCAAAAAAAATGCGGCCGGTGTTTATCATTTTCCCGATGGTAATCATTTTATCTGCTTCAGCTACTCCGGATTTCTGAGTCGCAGCTTCCGGTTAATAAATTTTATTTATTGGTATTTTTTTGCCCGTGGTATCACTGACGTATTCCGATGGTGTCATGCCGAACTGTTTATGAAAATCGCGGGCAAAATTGGTTTGCAGGCTATATCCCACCATCGCCGCGACTTCATACACTTTATAGTTCCCGTCGGAGAGAAGCTCGGCGGCTTTTTTCAGCCGGGTAATGTGAATAAGTTCATGAGGTGTCAGATTGGACAAGGCTTTGATTTTTCTGTAAAATGTCGGCCGGCTCATATTCATGATTTTAGCCATGCGCTCTACGTCGATATCAATATTGGTCAGATTTTCATCAATAACCTGCCTGAGTTTCTCCAGGAATGCCTTGTCCGTCTTGGTGTATCCAATAGTCCTTATCTGGGAAAGCGGCGAGTTTGCAAAATATTCTTTGATTTTATTCCTGTTCGTCAGCAGATTTAGAATCTGCGCACTCAGGTGTTCAAAGTCAAATGGTTTTTCGATATAAGCGTCTGCACCCATTTCAAGACCTTCGATTTTTGCATGTAAAGAGTTCTTTGCTGTAAGCAAAATGATGGGTATATGACTATATTCCAGATTCGTTTTGATTTTTTTACAAAGTTCCAGACCATCCATAACAGGCATCATAATATCGCTGATCACCAGTTGTATCGTGCCGCCTTTTAGAATTTCCAGAGCTTCTGTTCCGTTGGAAGCCTTACGGACCAGATAATCGGCAGCTATCTCACGACTCAGGAAATCGAGAATCTCTTTGTTGTCTTCCACCAGCAGAATTTCTGGTTTTAATACATTGTCCGGACTTGCCGCCAAATGAGATTCCTCCGCAACGGACTGTTCCGGTTCATCGTTATGAATGATGAATTCTTTTTCCTGATGAATGGGCAAACTGAGAACGAAGATATTCATGCCATTCTCGGGTTTTGACAGATCGAGTACACCCTTATGTAATTCCGCCAGTGAACGCGAAAGGGAAAGTCCAATGCCATTGCCTGGTTGACTGTCTGTTTCCTTGATCCTGTAAAAAGGCTCAAAAATTTTTTCCTTCAGATCAAAGGGAATGATATAGCCATCATTTTGAATAAGGATGGAAAAGACGCGGTCGTCACTATTAAAATTTTTTAAGCGAATGATGATTTTGGATTCAGCATACTTAATGGCATTGTTGAAGAGGTTGCTGAGTATCTTTTTCAATGCTTCCGGATCCACATATGCCTGCAGGGCGATGCCGGGTAATTCAAGTTTAAAAACAATGTCCTTCTCTTCCGCCGCCAGCTGGAAATTGTTATACGTTTCCTGCAGCAAATCAGAAATATCGGTTTTCACAAAATTCAAACTGAATTTGTCCATTTCAGTGTTTCGGAAATCAAGCAATTGATTGGTCAGGTCAATCAGCCGGTTGGTATTTTTTTCCATGGTTTTCAGATTATAAGCTATCTCGGCGTTACTGTTTTTTTTCCTGATCAGTTTTTCCAGCGGCATTTTGATAAGCGTCAGAGGTGTCCTGATTTCGTGGGCAATATGGGTAAAAAATTCAATTTTGGAATGATAGATTTCCCGTTCTTTTTCCATGTCCAGTATTTCAAACCGGCGTCTGTTTTTTTCATCCAGCCGACGGAGATAGTTTTTGATAAGTCCGTACACAATACCGGTAACTATCACCGCATACAAAATATAAGCCCAGATGCTACCCCACCAGGGGGGGAATATTCTGATTTCAATAGAAGCTTCCTGTTCGTTCCATACGCCACTGCTGTTGGATCCTTTTACTTTAAAAGTATAAAGACCGGGGGCGAGTTTTGTATAGTATACTTTGCGGTTGCTTTTCAAAAACGTCCATTCCTTATCCAGGCCCGCCATTTTGTAAGCATATTCATTCATTTCAGGTACCGTATAACTCAAAGCGGCAAAATCAATGCTGAGTGTTGACTGATCATAGGGAAGTGAAATCGTTTTTGCACATATAATAGATTCCCGCAGAGGCGAGTTTTTCATATTGGCTGAAATTTCACGATTATTAATCTCGAGCCCCGTTATATACACAGGTGGAATGCCTGTGTTCTTTACGAATTCTTCGGGTCTGAAACTGATAAGCCCTTTTCCGCTGCCAAAATACATTCGGCCATCAGTATCCTTAAAAGAAGAGTTGTAATTGAATTGATCACTCAATAATCCGTTTGCCTGCGTATAAGTCCTGATAAGACCATTATCCGGATTAAAACAAACAAGCCCCTTTGAAGTGCTCACAAACAGATTGTGCTCTCCATCTTCCAGTATGCGAAATATCAGATTATCAGGCAAGCCGTTTTTGGTGGTGTAACGCGTAAATTTTAATTTGTCTTTTTGGAATTTGCACAAGCCGACATCCGTGGCAAACCATAAAGCCTTTTTCCCGTCTTCATACATTCCATTTACATAATTACTGGGAAGACTGTTTGAATCACCGGCATTATATAAGAGCGATCCGCTTTTATTGCTTTGGGGATTGAAAAAAATAACTCCGTTTCCGCGTGTACAGGCCCAAAGCACGCCTTCTTCATCCTCCCACATAGACTGAATCTGGGATTCGAATTGGGGTATGGTGGAAAAATCATCCGATGTCCGATTATATTTGAATAAACCGTTTTGTGTACCGACTAATATATCACCTGAACGGGTTTTAAAAATCGTTACGATGAAATTGTTTTTGAGATCATGCAGACCATTGCCGGCATCATAATGACGGATGATTTTACCGGTTTTGATATTCATGACATCCAGACCGTGCATAAATGTTCCTATCCACAGGCTGTCGCCGGTGGCAAGCAAACCATGAATATTATGATAGGCAATACTGCTGGTGGTGCCCAATGGTTTGTATGAAGTAAATATTTTTCTGCTCAAATCGATCTTATTCAGACCACCATCTTCCGTACCAACCCAAAGCTGACCTGAACGATCCCTGCAAATTTCATGAATGGCGTTTCCAACAATGGAGGGTGTTGTATACTCGGGGAAATACTTGCTGAATGTTGTAAATTGTTTTGGATAATAATCCAGTCCTCCAAAATAGGTTCCTATCCACAGGCCTCCTTCGCGGTCCTTGCAAAAAGTGAGTACCACGTTGTCTGAAATGGAGTATGAATTATCATATTCTTTTTTCAGGTGGAGAATCGACCGGTTGTCAGACCGATATATATAAATACCCGTTTCGGTTCCTATCCAGTATTCATTGTCGGAGATCTGCATGAAGTCCCTGGGATATATACCCGTTTTGTCCGGATTAACATTTACGATATCCTGAAAGGACTGTTTTGACACATCAAATATCTTTACACCCTGTGCAAGGGTACCTACGAGCAGATTCCCGTTTTTCAGGGAATAAATTTTCTGTATTTGAATAGATTCTTTTGATCCCGGGAACTTTAATACACCAACGGTGATAAAATGATCAGACGACGGAATATACTTTTTAAGAAGTGCTGTTGTGGTCGATACCCAGATATCATTGTCAGGCGATATGCTCACTGATGAAACCGTACCGCCCGTCATGTCAAGATCATAAGACTTGATTTTACCGGTTTCCGGATCGTAGTGAAACAGATTGGAATTTGAAATGAGCCAGACTCCGCCTGTTTTATCTTCTTTGATGTCTGATACTTCCTGCAGACCGGGTACGGGGAAGGGTTTGAATTTTTCAGAATGTGTATTATATATATCGATTCCTTTGTTTGTACCAATCCAAAGAAATCCTTTTCTGTCTTCATACATACAACGGATAAAATTACTTCCGATGCTGGTTGAATCGTCGTGATCGTGCCGGAAAATCCTGAACCGGTATCCATCAAACCGGTTCAGACCATTTATGGTGCCGAACCATAAAAATCCTTTCTTATCCTGCATGCTGCAGTTCACGCTGTTATTTGATAAGCCGTTTTCAACCTGATAGTGTTTGAAATAATATTCCTGGGCCTGGAGGGCAGAATGCCCGTAAAAAATCAAAATCAGAATATTGATTATTTTTTTCTTCACAAAGCGACCGTTAGTAATCACAAATTAGATTAAAAAAAAGAATGAACGAATGCCTCCCCTTAAAAAAGATCATGATAAAAAAGTATTGATCAAATTAAAAATGAATCATTGATGGAAACAGATGTAAGGGTTTCTCTCTATGAAAAATGAGATTGAGACATTATGAAAACAATTTGACGCATATAGATCATATAAAGTTTTAGAATATGCTTTCCTTCATCATATGAACAGCGGAAATATTCCTGCTGGGATTCGTGTTCATTAAAAGAGAAAACTAAAACATTGCTTATGCCTGATCGAAATTCCTCCCCGGTTTCCGGGTTACAGCATCTGTGTTACTATATCAGATATTTTCATCCTCCTGAGGTTTAGGTTTTATTAAACAGTCATCCTGACAGGTGTCAGATTTTTGATTCATAGCCACTCAGTTAACTGCAAATAGATATAATGATGAAAAAAAATCGGTTTTTTAGAATGATTATGGGAAAAGTTTTCCCACTTTCTGTAGTATTCATCTTTCTGGTAACATTTTCGGGATTAGCCCAGACAAAAAGTATTACCGGTAAAGTACTATCAGATGCCGCAACTCCGGTGGCTGGCATCAGTGTACATGTAAAAGGAACAAATATTGGTACAACCACATCGAATGATGGTTCTTTTTCGGTCAATGCTGCACAAGGTGCAATACTGGAATTTACCGGAGTTGGATATGTTGCGCAGCAGGTTACAGTAGGCCAGAACAACGCAATAACCGTTACGCTTACCAGAGACGTGCGGGGTCTGAATGAGGTTGTTGTTGTGGGATATGGAACGACCAAACGTAAAGATCTGACAGGAGCTGTAAGTTCTATCACTTCCGATCAGATAGAAAGAGTTCCGGTCACCGTTTTGGAGCAATCTCTTCAGGGAAGAGCTGCCGGCGTAAATGTTACGAATAATGATGCGGCGCCAGGTGCCGGATTACAGGTTCAGATCCGGGGTGTGGGTAGTTTAGGGCTTACGGATCCTCTCTATGTTGTGGACGGATACCCCGTGTCAGGCGGAATCAGTAATATAAACCCGGATGATGTCGCTTCGATAGACATATTGAAGGATGCTTCATCCACAGCGATTTATGGAAACAGAGCGGCGAATGGAGTCGTTATTATTACCACCAAGCGCGGCCGAAGAAATGGAATACAAATAACTGCTGACGCAGAAGTCGCAGTTCAGGCAAAGCCTAAAACATATAAAGTACTGAATGCCCAGCAATGGGGTGCACTTGCGTATGCGCACGCGGCAACAGACGGTTATACCGCACTGCCAAACTGGGCTAATTCCGATACACTGCACGAAGCCAACTGGCAGGATGCCCTTTATCAGACAGGGGTGAGGCAACAATACAA
The DNA here is from genome assembly GCA_963759335.1 of uncultured Bacteroidota bacterium. Lineage (GTDB taxonomy): Bacteria > Bacteroidota > Bacteroidia > Chitinophagales > Chitinophagaceae > Puia. The sequence continues at coordinate 311,712 of CAVWYU010000005.1, read as the reverse complement.
CGTAGCTCTCCGGGGCGGCGACGATAAGGTTGCCACCGCAGTTTCATTGGGTTATTTTGATCAGAAAGGCGTGGTGCTGGGTTCCGATTACAAAAGATTTAATGCGAGCGCTAATCTGGATTACACCCCATTTACCTGGCTGAAATCTTCGACCAGCCTTAAATATTCGAGGGTGAATTCCCAGATTCCTTTTGGAACCGGTGGTCAGGGTGCCTCATCAGGAGTAGGATACTTAACCAAATTACCGCCGACCCTCGACGGAGGTAATAAGATGACCACCGCAATCCGGGATGGGAATAATTTTGGTTTTTTTAATCCCAATAACCAGGCTGTCAGAAACTGGGGCGCCGGTCCCGAATACCTGATTGAAACACAGGATCAGCGAAATTTAAACAACTATTTCCTGGGTACGACTTATCTGGAAGCCACTATTTTGCCGGGTCTTCGCATCAAGACAAATTTTGGTGTCAATACCAATGACCTCTCCGGCTATTATTTTACGCCCACGGATACAAGGGCATTCGATCAGTATGGTACAGGAACGGCCACCAGTAGTAACTTTTATAAACAATTTGCCAATAACACCTATGAATGGCTCTGGGAAAACACCATTGCCTATACAAAAACGTTCGGAGCGAACAGCATAGATTTTGTAGGCGGTGTTTCCGCGCAGTCGAATACATTCCGGCAAATGAGTGTTCAGGGTAATAATTTAGTGAGTAATCAACTAAGGGATCTCTCAGCCGTGGCAAATATTACCAATATTGTAGGTAACCAGTCAACCATTACATTGTATTCACAATTTGGAAGACTGAACTATAGTTATATGGATAAATATCTCATCACCGGAACGGTGCGAAGAGATGGATCATCCAGATTTCCGCCCGGCCAGCAATATGGAGTGTTTCCTTCAGCGGCGGTTGGCTGGAGAATAAAAGAGGAAAACTTCCTGAAGAATTCGGATGCGATCACTGACCTGAAACTCAGAGCCAGTTATGGCCAGGTGGGTAGTCAGATCAACGCCGGCAATTTTGCTTATCTGTCACAGTATACTTCAGGTCCGGGCCAAACCGATCAGAATAACAACGGATATCCCGTAGGCGGCGTTTATCAGCCCGGTCTTGTGTTGAGTCAATTACCCGATTCAAGTTTGAGATGGGAAACATCCGATCAGACAGATATCGGACTGGATGCCGCTTTTCTTAACGGCAAACTGACTTTAACCGTCGATTATTACTATAAAAAATCCAAAGATTTCCTGCTGAATGTACCCCTGCCGCCCCAATCAGGATTTGCCAGCGGATATCAGAATGTGGGAAGCATCAGCAATGCAGGTATGGAATTTTCGGTCAATTATGCCGGCGGATCAGGCGATTTCCGATATAACATCGGGGTCAACGTAACCACCCTGACCAATAAATTACTGAGTCTGACAAACGGACTGGATAATGTTACCAATCTCGCGAGCCTTGGCTTCTCAACAACAGGCAGTAACAACTGGGGCACTTTCAGCAAGACCGTGGTTGGCGGGCCCGTTGGAGAATTTTATGGATATAAATCCGCCGGAATTTTCCAGGATCAAAAGGAAATTGATGAGTTGAATGCGATCGCACAGTCAAAATACGGAACACCTTATGAGGCGACCACCGGCCCTCTGAAAAGCGCTGTGCCGGGCGACCGTAAGTTCGTGGATGTAAATGGCGACGGCAGGATAACAGCAGCTGACCAGACTTCTCTCGGGAGTCCTGTTCCGAAGTTATACGGAGGACTTACTTTCGGCGGAACCTATAAAAACTTTGATTTCAATATATTTTTCTACGGTTCCTACGGAAATAAGATTTACAATTATCAGGCAAGAACGCTGGAAAGTTTTGGCAGCTCAACGGGATCTGTTGGTATTGAAAATATTGGTTTGAAATATTATCAAAACGCATGGACAGCGGCTAATGGCTCTAACCGGTATGCCCAGATCGATGCTAACGAATTTAACGCCAATACCCGCCCTTCAGATGTTTATGTTGAAGATGGCAGTTACATAAGATTAAGAAACTTAACCATCGGATATAATATACCTGCGAAACTGATTACTGCAGGTGTGCCTATTAAGCTTCGTGTCTTTTTTACCGGACAGAATCTTTTCACCATTACGAAATACTCCGGGCTTAATCCTGAAATCGGAGAACCCGTCGGTACCGATGTAAATAACACAACGAACACGAACTATCGAAGTGTAACGGCGTCTGGCGTTGATGTAGGAACTTATCCCACATCGCAATTTTATACCCTCGGATTTAATGTGACGTTTTAGAGAAAAAATATAAATTTTTAGAAATGAAAAATAAACTAATTATAATTTTTGCCGCATTGGGGGTTTTTCTCGTGCCCTTCTCCTGTTCAAAAAACTTTTTGGATACTTCAAATACCCAGGGGATCAGTGCTTCCACGCTATTTCATACGCCCCAGGATGGCATCAGTCTTGTCAATTCGATTTATGATGGATTCCAGCATGATAACCAAAGTTTTGTGTTAAAAGCCCTTTGGTATAATGCAAATTATACTTCACAGGATTTCTTCAACTGGGGAGCGGATGTTTCTTATAACACATACCTCTTCCCGACGGATTTTGGATCACTTTCAGCTTATTGGAATCTTTCTTATCAGGGAATATCCAGAGCCAATTCAGCCCTGCCTATTATTGCGAAGATGCACGCCGATGGAGTTATTACCGATTCGCTGGCAAATTTTCTAACGGGCCAGACCTATTTTTTACGCGGCGTTTATTATTATTATCTCGCATGTACATTTGGAGGCGTGCCATTGGAATTGAATGTATCAACCAATGGGTTACATCCGCGGAGTACCCAGGATTCCGTATTCATGCAGGTGGCTTCTGATTTAACGACAGCTGCTGCCTTGTTACCCTGGCCTGAAAACCTGGCTCCTTCTGATATAGGAAGGGCCACCCGGGGAGCTGCTCTTGGTTATCTGGGGAGTGCCCAGATGTGGCTGAAAGAATATTCAGATGCGGTTTCAACTTTTCAGCAATTAATACCGCATTACCAGTTGTTTGCAAACTACATGGACATCCATGAATATAAAAACAGAAACAGCAAGGAATCGATTTTTGAACTGCAGTTCCTGACACCGGGCGGTACTACGCCGGACTGGAGTTATAATAATAATGAAGTCACCTGGAACTCATCTTTTATGTGGCCCTGGGAAACCTCAAACTTTGGATATACGTACGCGAATAAATTATTGTGGGATTCATATGAAGCTGGCGATAACCGGAAAGCAGCAACGGTTATTGGTCCGGGCGACACGATCGCAAGCCCTGGCATTGTAGCCATCGGAGGCATTAAAAATTATCCCCAGGTTATTGCAGGATTTAGCGGAACTCTTTCACTTCCGGCATCACATTTTACGGGTACCGATGGTAAAATTATCAACACCTGCGGAAAACCAGGAGATCTGTGGACAGGCGATCAGCCGGGTCAATTAAGATCCGGATATTATGGTATGAAATACTGGCGTGATCCGAATGTAAGCGGTAATACGCCGGCAAATTCCGGGAAATATGCATCGACAAAAGCGACGGCTATTTTCGGGGATCAAAACGTAACCCTGTTGCGGCTGGGTGAGATTTATCTTAGCATGGCAGAAGCTCAGTTCCAAAGTGGCGATTTGTCCGGAGCTGCTGCATCAGTCGCAAGGATAAGAGACCGTGCCTGGGGTGGTGCCGCACCTGCATCGCCATATGGACCCGATTTCATGCAGATTGTTATAAATGAGTACAGGCACGAACTGGTTGGTGACGTGTCTTTATGGTATGATCTGAGACGATCCGGACTACAGATCGATTATATAAAAAACACATTTGGAGTAACAATTCCTCCGGGTCATGATCTGCTGCCCATTCCTCAAAACGCGATTGCAACCAATCCGAATTTAACGCAGAATCCCAACTATTGAGCATAAGCAAACAGTCAATTGGTGGAGGGGGCTTTGTATTTTTACAAAGCCTTCCTCTTTTTTAATGCATTTCAGTCCGAACTGTTTTTTATCATTTGTTATATGAATGGTTTTCGATTTTTTCCGGTTCTTTTGATCCTTTCATTGCTATTTGCCTGTCATCGCCGGAATCTCACTTTATTTGAAAAAGTCCCGTCTTCCCGTTCCGGCATTGTTTTTAATAATCGGATCGTAGAAAACGACACCATCAATCCGATTGATGTGGTGAATATATATAATGGCGGAGGGGTTGGCATTGGTGATTTCAATAACGATGGTTTGCCTGATATTTATTTCGGCGGAAATATGGTCTCCAACCGGCTGTATCTGAACAGGGGTCATTTTACATTCGAGGATATTACCATGGAAGCGGGTGTTGAAGGATTAGGACGTTGGGCAAGGGGGATATCAGTGATAGATATAAATAATGATGGCCTGATGGATATCTACATCTGTAATACTGTTTACAAAGATTCCCTCAGGAGAAGAAACATATTATACATCAATCAGGGAATGGATAAAAACGGCATTCCTCATTTTAAAGATATGGCGGCGGAGTATGGACTGGATATCCATGTACAATCCACCATGGCAAGTTTCTTTGACTATGACAACGACGGCGATCCCGACATGTACCTGACGGTCAATGAAGCATTCAACGGAGAAAATCCTTCCACTTTCATGCAACGGAATACCCGGAGTACAGCATCCAGCATCGGAAGATTATACCGGAATGATTGGGACAGCAGCCTAAACCATCCTGTTTTCCGGGATGTCTCAAATGAAGCAGGTATTCATTTCGAAGGATACGGCCATGCCGCCACTATTTGTGACATCAATCAGGACGGATGGAAAGACATTTATGTATCGGACGATTTCTTGTCCAGTAATCTGTTATATATTAATAATCATGATGGCACTTTCACAAACCGTATAAAGGAATATTTTAAACATACGTCTTACAATTCAATGGGACAGGATATCGCTGATATGAATAACGATGGATTGGATGATGTGATCGAGCTGGACATGAATCCGCAGGACAATTATCGTAAAAAAATGATGCTGGCTTCCGAATCCTACCTGACGTATCAGAATTTCGACGGGTATGGCTACGAATATCAGTATGTTCGAAACACCCTTCAATGGAACCAGGGACCAGGTGTGGGAGAAAATGACAGCATCGGTATTCCGACATTTAGTGAAATAGGATTTTTGAGTGGCATTTCGCAAACCGACTGGAGCTGGTCACCACTGGTAACAGATTTCGATAATGACGGATATCGCGATCTGGTCATTACCAATGGTTTTCCACGTGATGTATCGGATCATGATTTTATGGCCTACCGCGAAGAGAAAAAAGGCATCGTCACTAAAAAAATCCTGCTGGATCAGATCCCCCAGATAAAACTTCATAATTACGCTTTCAGAAACGGCGGGAATCTCACATTTAGTGACCAGACAACCGCCTGGGGCCTTGACCAACCGACTTTTTCCACCTCGGTCGCTTATGCTGATTTTGACAATGACGGTGCGATGGATATGGTTGTCAATAACACGAATGATGAAGCTTTGTTATACAGAAATACTTCCCGCGATCAGGACAGTTTACATACACGTTTTTTACAGGTGAAAGTCAAAGGCGATAAAAAAAATATAAATGGACTGGGTGCCACCATTCACATTTTTTATGATCATGAAAAACAACAGGTGTACGAGAACAATCCGTATAGAGGTTACCTGGCCAGCATGCAGGGAGTGGTTCATTTCGGATTAAACAATGTACAGAATATAGATTCGGTGGTGATCCAATGGTATAATGGGAAACAGCAGATAATAAAAAATGTACCGACCAATCAAACGCTTACGGTTGACATTGCTCAGGCGAAATCATATATTCCCCAGACACCCATCATTGCGCAGAACGCTTTATTCAAAGCAATAACCGGGTCGGCAGGCATTAGTTACCGGCATCATGATTATGATTTCATAGATTTCGATATTCAGCATTTATTACCGCATAAACTCTCGGAGTATGCTCCTGCACTTGCTGTTGGTGACCTGGATGGAAATGGTCTCGATGATATAGTGATCGGTGGCAATGCGGTATATCCTACGCATATCCTCCTGCAACAAGGCAATGGAAAATTCCTGCAGGAAGATTCAATACCCGGAATATTAAACCGTTCAAAGGTTTCAAAAGACGAAGGCATTCTCATTTTTGATGCGAACGGGGATGGTAAACCGGATATCTATATCAGTAGCGGAGGATATGAATTATCTCCGGGCAATGCGGGTTACCAGGATCGCATATACATAAATGAAGGAAAGGGGAATTTTAAGATGGACACGTCAGCGTTACCGGTCAATTATAATAGTAAATTCTGTGTCAGATCCTTTGATTATAATAAAGACGGGAAACCGGACCTGTTTGTATCAGGACGTGTAAGCCCGTGGAACTATCCAAAGCCGGTAAGCAGTTTTATCTATCGGAATGATTCTGAAAAAGGACACGTGAAATTTACGGATGTTACCGATGACGTGGCTCCCGGTTTAAGAGAAATTGGTATGGTATGCGATGCGATCTTCACCGATTTTGACGGCGACGGTCAAACGGATTTGATTGTAGTCGGGGAATGGATGCCGGTAGCTTTTTTTAAAAATTCAAATGGAATTTTCAAAAATGTAACCGCGTCCACCGGAATGGGCGAACAGGCCGGCTGGTGGAATTCGATCGCTGCGGGGGATTTCAGGCACACAGGCAGAATGGACTATATCGTCGGGAATCTGGGCCTGAATTCATTGTATCAGGCGAGCGACCAATGGCCTGTTTATATTACCGCCAAGGATTTTGACGGCAATGGGAAATATGCCGGCATACCATCGTTGTTTCTGCCGGACAGGAAGGGGACAAAAAAAGAATTTCCAGCTCAGGGAAGAGATGATATGACCCGGCAGCTGAATAGTTTGAAAAAAAGATTTTTCAATTATAAAACGTATGCAAATGCTACAATGGACGATTTGCTGACGCCTGATCAGCGAAAGGGTGCACTGCGACTGAAAGCGAACATGCTTCAGTCCTGTTATCTGCGAAACGATGGTGGTGGAAAATTTACAATGATCCCTCTTCCCATTGCCGCCCAGGTATCTGTTATCAACGGAATGGTGGTGGATGATTTTGATGGGGACGGAAACCTGGATGTTTTAATAAACGGAAATGATTATGCTACCTCCATCGGTATCGGTCGTTATGATGCATTCAATGGTTTGCTTTTAAAAGGAGATGGCGCTGGTGGATTCCAACCCATGTCTATGCTAAAAAGCGGAATTAATATTCCGGGAGATGGAAAGGCACTGGTGAAGCTTGCCGGGGCCAACGGCCGTTATTTAGTGTCAGCCAGTCAGAACAGGGGGAATCTTATTTTATTTGAATTGAATAATAAACACCGGATCATTCCTGTGAATCCGGAAGACCTATTTGCGATATTCACCTTCAGTAATGGTAAAACTCAAAAACAGGAACTTAATCAGGGTTCATCTTTTTTATCTCAGTCTGCCAGTTTCCTGGACATCGGCGACCTGGTGTCTTCCGTGAGCATTACCGATGTAAAGGGAAAAGTAAGAAATATTTCACTGGGAGATAAAAATGTAAAATAGGGGTTCATGTAAACATCTTATGCAATCATGGGTATCCGGAAAATAATTTTGGTAACAGTGATTGTTGGTTCTGTATTTTTATTCACCCGATGCTTCCGGGCGCAGATGCCAACGGATCCACGGGGTCCGTCCTACGCAGGATCCGAAGCGTGCCAGCATTGTCATAAAACTAAATCTTCAACATTTGCCCATACCGCTCATTTTCTTTCAACAAGGATTGCCGATTCAACTACGATTGCCGGAAATTTTTCAAAAGGCTCAAATGATCTGATGATAAATGATACGACCCGGATCAGAATGGAAAAAAGGGCCACTGGATTTTACCAGGTGTTGTATGTAAGAAATAAGGAAATGGAATCCCATCGGTTTGATCTTGTAATGGGTGCAGTGAAAGGTCAAACCTACCTTTACTGGAAAGAGAATGGGTTTTTTCAGATGCCGGTTTCCTATATGTTCTCCCTTGATCAGTGGACGGGTAGTCCCGGATATTCTTTTGCTGACCTGAATTTTAACCGCCCGGTGCTAAAGGAATGTTTTGGATGTCACAGTTCTTTTGCTGAAGGCGACCCGCATGGACGGTCCGGCTTTGACATACAGCAAAATAGCTGGGTATTCAATATAGATTGCGAGAGATGTCATGGACCGGCTGCGGCTCATGTTCAGTTTCATACTTCACACCCTGAAGAAAAACACGCCAGGTTTTTGGTCTCTTTTCAATCACTGAACAGGTCACAGAAAATGGATCTCTGCGCAGTTTGCCATTCCGGAACCAGGCATATTTTGCTTAAATCTACTTTTGCTTTTAAAATGGGCGACAGCCTGTCCTCTTATATGATGCCATTAATCACCGGAGATCAATTGGATGTTCATGGTAACCAGACTCAGTTACTATCGCAAAGTAAATGCTACCGGAAAAGCGATATAGACTGTTCTACCTGTCACAACACGCATGTTAATCAACGTGGTCTTGTAAAAACTTTTAACGATCATTGTCAGGGTTGTCATTCACCAGGCAATCATTTTTGTAAAATGGCAACCGGTACCAATATGGCTTTTTTACAAAACAATTGTACCAGCTGTCATATGCCTCTGCAGTATTCTACGGCAATTATGGTCATCCCGTCGGGTAATGCAGCTGGCATTCCTGCCAGTGTCGTAAATCACAGGATTGCGATTTATCCGGAAGTAGCGAAAGAAATTATAAGAGCCCATTTTCACGATATTAAAACCCAGGAATAAAAAAGTAGACTATATTCAAATAAAACAAAAAAATATGCCCGGAGATACCCTGTTGGTAAATAATAAGGCGGAAGCAAAAAATGCATACGATGCGATTGTAATCGGTTCCGGTATCAGCGGAGGCTGGGCGGCAAAGGAATTAACAGAAAAAGGATTGCGGGTTCTCATGCTCGAAAGAGGTCGCCCGCTCGATCATATTACCGGTTATAAAACGGCTACATTAAATCCCTGGGATTTTCCACACCGCGGTCGCGCGACCGTAAAACAAAAAGAAGATGATCCGGTCATATCACGGCCCTGGGGTATGTATGGAACGGCCGCACAGGAAGCCATTATGGATTACTGGGTAAATGAAAAAGATTCTCCTTATATAGAAAAACGTCCTTTCACCTGGTGGCGCAGTTATCAGATGGGCGGGCGATCGATTCTTTGGGGAAGGCAATGTTACCGCTGGAGCGATATGGATTTTGAAGCCAATCTCCGCGATGGCATTGCAATCGACTGGCCGATCCGGTATAAAGAGATGGCACCATGGTATGATTATGTAGAGAAATTCGCTGGCATCAGCGGATCAAAAGAAGGTCTCGCGCATTTACCCGACGGACATTTTCTTCCACCCATGGATCTGAACTGCGTGGAAAAAGATGTTGCTGCCAGAATAAAAGAAAAATATAAAGGGCAAAGACATTTATTTATTGGGAGAGTAGCCAATTTAACGGAAGCGATCCCGGGCAGAACCAAATGCCAGTTCCGTAACCGATGCTGGGAAGGCTGCCCTTTTGGTGGCTACTTCAGTACGCAGTCATCGACTTTGCCGGCAGCCATGGCAACCGGAAAACTTACCGTGCGGCCTTATTCCATAGTAACCAAAATCATCTACGATAAAAATACGAAACGTGCAACGGGTGTCGAAGTACTGGATGCGGAAACCAATAAAACAATTGACTATACATCGCGGATCATTTTTCTAAATGCATCGACGCTTAACAGCGCCTGGGTGCTGATGAATTCTGCAACGGATGTCTGGCCGGAAGGATTGGGCAGCAGCAGTGGTGAACTGGGTCACAACATTATGGATCATCACTACATGCTCGGCGCACAGGGTTCGATCGATGGTTACACAGATCAGTATTATTATGGCCGCCGGGCCAATGGTTTTTATATTCCGCGTTATGTGAATCTCGGAACGGATAAAAGAAATTTTCTACGTGGTTACGGATACCAGGGCAGCGCAAGCCGCCAGGGCTGGAGCCAGGATGTAGCAGAGATGAATATTGGCGCTGAATTCAAAGAAGCACTCACAGAGCCGGGTGGCTGGTCGATCGGGGCAACCGGATTCGGTGAAATTCTGCCGTATCATGACAATATGATTTCACTCAATCACGAGGTGAAAGACAAATGGGGACTGCCTGTACTCACCATGGATGCAGGTCTGAAAGAAAACGAACTCGATATGCGAAAGGACATCGTAAAGGATCTGGTCGAGATGTTTGATAATGCCGGGGTTAAGAATATTACTACATGGAACAAGGACTACGCGATCGGCCAGGGAATCCATGAGATGGGTGCCGCAAGGATGGGCCGTGATCGCCGCAGTTCTGTTTTAAACAGTCATAACCAGGTTTGGGACGCACCCAATGTATTTGTAACCGATGGTGCCTGTATGGTATCCAGCGGCTGCCAGAATCCTTCATTGTCCTATATGGCACTCACAGCGCGTGCAGCAGATTATGCCGTGAGCGAATTACAAAAACAAAATTTATGAATGGTTTTCTCCGCGTTATTTTTATTTCGTTCATTACGCTCACTGTCCGCGCACAAAATTCAGAGCCACCCATTTCATATCTTGAAAAACAGGGCAATGCATCGAGGCTGGTTGTAGGAGGAAAGCCAATGCTATTGCTTTGCGGTGAGCTCCACAACTCAAGTACAGGCGGCCTGGATTATATGCGTCCTATCTGGAAACGCATGGCGGAAAAAAATCTGAACAGCGTAATTGCCGCTGTGTCCTGGGAACTCATCGAACCCACTGAAGGCAATTTTGATTTCACTTTGGTTGACAGTACCATCGCCGGGGCCCGCGCGGCGAATCTGAAACTCATCCTTATCTGGTTTGCCAGCTGGAAAAACGGTGGTTCCATTTATATGCCGGCCTGGGTAAAGAAAGACGATAAAAAATTTCCGCGTGTCAGGGACAAATCGGGAAAACCACTTGAAATACTTTCCACCCTGGGCGAATCAACCATGAAAGCCGATGCAAAAGCTTTTGCTGCGCTCATGCACCACATCAAAGAAACGGACAGCCGTTACCGGACGGTGATTATGATGCAGGTTGAAAATGAAATGGGCGTGCTTGATAACCCGGGCATGCCCGGAAACGCAGCGCGGGATTATAGTCCTGCTGCGGACGCTGCTTTTCATGCCGAAGTTCCGGCTGCACTCATGAATTATCTCGCGCGGAATAAAGATTCTTTATATCCGGAACTGAAAAAAGTATGGTCAGAAAACGGGTACAAAAAATCGGGAACCTGGGAAGAAGTCTTTGGAAAAAGCTTTCTGAAATCCGACCAGAAAGACTGGAAAGCATTTTCCTTTTATACCGAAGAACTTTTTTCCGCCTGGAATTATGCGATCTATGCAGGACAGGTTGCAGCGTCCGGGAAAAAAGAATATCCGATACCGATGTATGTCAACGCATGGCTGAAACAACCATTCAGCTATATACCCGGGAAATATCCGGGTGGCGGTCCGCTGCCCCAGGTCATTGATGTCTGGCGTGCTGCAGCTCCTTCGATTGATTTTATTGCACCCGATATCTACACAGATGAATTCATCTGGATATGTAATGAATATACCCGTAGCGGCAACCCGCTCTTTATACCGGAAACGGTCGGCGGAGCCACCGGTGCTGCAAGGGCCTTCTATGCATTTGGTGAATTCAGTGCGTTTGGTTTTGCTCCCTTTGGTATTGATGGACCTGCGTATGAAAAAAACGACCCGCTGAATGAAGCATATGCAATATTGCAAAATCTGTCACCGCTCATCCTGGTAAATCAGGGAAAAAATTCCATGCGGGGTGTACTGGTCGATACGGCCCATCCGGTGAGGGAGCTCGAATTAGGTAATTACCGGATCACAGCAAAACTTGCGGCAGATAAAAATACGGCGACGGCCGGCGGTATTATTATTCAAACCGGTGCGGATGAATTTATCGTGGCAGGCAAATCACTGGACTTGTTTTATACTCCGAAAGATTCAACGCAACGTATCGGCGTGCTTTCAGCGGATGAAGGTTTTTTCAAAGGCAGCCAGTGGATTGCAACGCGCCGTTTGAATGGCGACGAAACGCACGCGAGCACATGGGATGGCACCGGGAATAAAATGCCGGCAGATAAACCCGGCGCGCAAAAGATTATTTTATATCATTACCGGTAAAAAGTTTACATGGATTAAAAACATCGGAAACTTCGTTCAAAAAAATTTTATGAAATATTTGCGGCCATTGAATTGCCTTCCGGTTTTTATTTCTGTCTGCCTGTTTTTAGCATATCCGGTTGTTTTCGCATCCAATGCAGGAAAAGACAGTTGTTCAAACATAGTCGGGGCAGGTACCGGGTCTGGTGATGACATGTATTATGAACTGACTTCCGTTTCAACCGGGAAAAATATCAATATGAAGATGGTCACGCAAATGTACGTTTCTTCAAAAGGAGATATGCGGGTGGAAATGCATTCGGACATGTCTTTCAAGGGTCACAAATCCCCGATACCCATGGTATTAATCGGACATTCAAATAAGCCTGATGAAAGTATTATCATTGATGATTCAGCCAAAACATATACGGTGCATCATATTGATACAGCTGATTTGAATACAGGAATGAAAACAGAGTCCACCGTATCAAAAGTCGGAGAAGAAAAAGTATTGGGTTATGAATGTGTTCATGCGAAAGTGATCTCCAATAAAAAGATCGGTAATTTTTATAATGAAACAGATACTATCAATGTGTGGAGGAGTAAGGAAGTTCCCATGCAGTCAGGTGTGAAAGAATTGTTTGCACAATTTGAGGCAAGAACGGGTAGTTATATGTACTCAAAAGAAACAGCTGCCAAATTAAAACAAATGGGCTGCGAAGGGTTTCTCGTTAAACTTACTATGAATGGTAAAAATATTTCGATGGTTATGCAGCTCACAAAAGCAGAACACCGAAACCTGGCATCATCCCTGTTTCAGATACCAGCCGGGTATAAGGAAGTAAAAGACGAGCAGGCAATAGAAAATGCGACGCCAGCCCTCGCCGATCGCATCAGGTATATCTTCAGTCTAATTAAACGGCCTTCTGTATTGCCGGCTATCCGGCCTGTGGCACATTCTTTGGGAGAATGAACCCGGGATTATCAAAAACTCATAAAGATGGAATTCAAACCGCCCGATTTTCGTGCAAATCTTTACAATGAGCAGCGGGTCGCCAGTTATTTTTACCGCGTTACACAAGATGTTGCTGCCTTTAAAGATAAAGAAGTGGTTAACAGCTATCATCATGTGGAGGATTTCAAAAATGCAGATCTGCGTAAGGCAAGACATGATGCTATTGAATATTTAACCGAACGATATCAGACATTACCGGAAGGATTCATCTTCCCTTATCTTTCTCCGGAACAACATGCGGCAAATCCCGACGAAGCATTTTCTGCATATTCTCACAGTGTTTTATTTGTCGAATTTTACACTGATGAAATCTTTGAAGAATGGCCCATTGCAGGTGAAGAAGAAGAGGACGTTCGCGAAGGATTAGAACACGAAGCAAAAGTATGGCTTCAGAATGGGCTGGGGGAGCCGCCGTATATTCACTCGGTGATATAATTGTCAATTGTTAATTGTCAATTGTTAATTGTCAACAGCACTACTCATCATTCAATCCTTTTCCGCTGAGAATTTGTTTTATAGATTTTTCAATTCTCGATTCCCGTGTCCTGGATTGTTTAGGTGATGAAAAATAAAGTAAATATCCTCTTTGCCGTCCGGGAGTTAGCGCTTTAAAGGCATTTTTCAGCGCAGGCGTTTTATTAAGCCTTTTTTGAAACTCTTCCGGAATACTATAATCTGCCGTCTTTTTTAGCGTCGGTTTCAAACCTGATTTTTCCACTTCGATGGCCTCAAAAATATAGGCTTTGATCATGGATTTCATCTGAATGATTTCCTTCGCATTCGTGAACCGGATCTGGCGCGCGATCTGTACATTCTTTGTTTGCTGAACGAGAATTCCTTCGGCATCCTGTAATAAAGAACCCTTAAAAAACAAAAGCGCACAGTATTCTTTAAAAACATGGATCAGGACGATATTCGTTTTCTGAAATGTGTAACAGGGACAACCCCATTTTAATTCTTCGGTCAGTCCACAGCTTAACACAATTGTTCTTAATCTTTTGATTTCCTCCTGCCATGTGCCAGCCTTGTTAAAATAAAAATCAACCTTCGGATTCATTATATTTATTTTATTTCTTCATCCGGTAATCGCCGGACCGGGAATAACGTTTTGCATTTGTATACAAGATTCAGACCCTGAGTGATCCGCGAAACCCCCGGGCGGCGTAGTAAGATTCTGCGCCGTTATGATACAGGAAAACGGTGTCGTAGCGACGGTCACAGAAAATGGCACCTCCGAGTTTTCTGATTTCTGAAGGCGTTTTTATCCAGCTTGATGTTTTCGTATCGAAATTTCCAAGTTTCTGCAATGACCGGTACTGATCTTCCGATAATAGTTCAATGCCCATTGCTGCCGAAAACTCCACGGCACTGTTTTTTGGCTTGTTTTCCTTTCTCGATGCAAGGGCCTCGCCGTCATAACAAAAACTTCTTCGCCCGGCCGGACTTTCCGCTGAACAATCGCAGAAAATATATTCGCCCGTTTTTTTATCATAGTCAACTACATCCGGTTCACCACCTGTTGTTTCCATTTCACTGAGCGACCATAATTTTTCTCCGTTATCTGACGGATCCAGTTTTGCCCGCACTTTGTTCCATTCAAAATCCGGATGCCGGATCATGTTTTTTTCAAACCGGGATTTTAATGTCCTCAATAGTTCTTCCTGTTGTGATGATGACAGTTTCCTGTTATTGTTTTTGCTCATACACTGTAATTATTTCTGTGAAGCAATGGGAGAAACGGATGGAATAATTCTTCTGTTTGCAGGCCGGAAATACCAGGACAAAATAATGAAAATAGTCTGCATGAATGGTCCGAGCAAACCCTTTACATCGTAATCGGCGCTTGCCAGGTGTGAGATCAGGGCTCCGGTCATTACAAAGAAGAAACCTGCGTACGCCCATTCTTTCAGCAGTTTAAATCCAGGGACTAAAATGGCTATTACGCCCAGTATTTTCCAGATGCCAAGGATAGTCAGTACATATACCGGATACCCCAGCGGTACAACTAAATCAACCATTTCTTTTGCATGCGCTATCTGCGCCAGACCGCTACTCAGCATGCCCACGGACATTAAACCGGTTGCGATCCAATAGATAACCAGATTTTTCTTTTTCATAATATTTTATTTTAATTTACTTACAATATCCTGCAGGCGGTTATGTGCCATATTGATTCCCTGCGCAAACGGTAATTTCAGTACCTGGTCCCTTTGGGCAACCGACTCATAGATCACATGAATATTTAGTCTGCTGCTCTCATCCGTAATTCTTTCAAATTCAGCAACTTCAAGCTGAACGCCAAATGGCGTATTGTCCATTTCAAATGTTCTCGTGATTTTCCGGTTTGGGACAAATTCATGAAATACTCCATTGGCGCTAAACACCACGTTTCCTTTTGCGTCTTTTGTTTCAAATTGCCAGCTGCCTTGTTTTTTACTTTCAAGTTTCAGCACTTTGGTTCCCATCCATTGTTCAACGATGTCAGGTTCTGCATTCGCTTTAAAAAGTAATTCCAGCGGCAGATCGAATTCCCTTGAAATAACCAGATCCTGTTTGCCGTCTTCGGCAAAGATTTTTGTTTTACGTTCCATATTATTTGTTTTTATGTTTTTTCATAATGGCTTCCAATTTATTGAAACGGTCGTCCCACATATTGCGGAATGGCTCAATGAAGTCTGATACTTCTTTCATTTTTTTTGCATTCAGGTGGTAATAAATCTCCCGGCCGTTTAGCTCCTGTTTCAGTAATTCACATTCATTCAGTATTTGAAGGTGTTTTGAAACGGTCGGTCTGGCCGTGTCAAAATTTGCAGCGATGGCGCCGGCCGTCATGGATTGCGAAGCGACCAGCAGCAGGATAGCCCTTCTTGTAGGGTCTGCGATGGCCTGAAATACATCTCGTCTTGTAAGCATTGTGTAGCTATTTGACTACAAATATATATGTAGTTACTTAACTACGCAAATAAATTTTGTCTGTGTATAGTCACCGGGGTTGCCTGCTTATTTTTCTCCCCTGAAGTTTAACTGAACAGGTGTACATTTAGAAGACCACTATTAACCGCATGATATTTCCAATGAATTGTTCCATTCAGAAAATTGCCTTCTTCTTCCTGCCGGCTGTATGTTTTTCCTTTTCTGTTTTTGCCCAGGACCTGGAACCGAGAAGTTATTCTGTGGTACCGGTCGGTTTGCATGCGGCCCAATTGTCCTATACTTTTTCAGGAGGAGATGTTGTTTCCGGTTTGAATTCGCCATTGCAGGACCTGAATATCAATGCGTCAATCATCGCTCTCGGATATGTGCAGACTTTTTCTCTTTTCAAAAAACTGGGTCGTATTGCAGTCGGCATGCCATATGCTTTTTTAAATGGAACGGCCAAAGCGTATGGTCTTGATACGGCGGCTTCCCGAAACGGATTTGGTGACGGAAGAATCAAATTGGGCATCAATCTGATCGGTTCGCCTGTACTGGCACCAAAAGATTTTCAGCAATTCCAGGAGCACACGGTGCTCGGTGTGAGTGTTGTGATCTCGGTTCCGGTGGGCCAGTATTTCAGCGATAAATTAATCAACATCGGATCCAACCGGTGGGGCTTCAAGCCCGAAATCGGTGTTTCCCACCGGGAAGGCAGATTGTTTTATGAAGGATATGCCGGTGTCTGGTTTTACACGGAGAATGACCAATATTATAATAAATCGACGCTCAGTCAGAAGCCACTATTCAGCTTTCAGGCGCATATGGATTATACTTTCAAACATGGAAAATATGTTGCTTTGAACGGAGGATTTGCGAGCGGTGGGGAAACTTCTTTAAATGCGGTGCAAAGATTCGACGATCAGGCGAACTGGCGGATCGGCGGTACGTTTTCCACACCTGTTTTCAATAAGCACCAGTCTGTTAAATTGATGATTAACACAGGTGTGGCAACCCGGGCCGGACAAAATTATACCGCCGTTACCATTGCATATCAATATAACTGGTTCTGAGAATGTGTTGGGAAATGAAAAAAGCCCTGCTACAATTCAGTAGCAAGGCTATATATGAAGGGGTACGGTCTAAGGTTTCGGGGCGGTTTTTCCGGATAATTCGATGGGTCTTTTTAACTCAATGAATTCTACTGGTAATAGGTTAGGGGGTCGCTGTATAAGCCGGGTGGATTTTCCGGGTTCAAATCAGACCGCAGGGAATAATATTTGCAGTCAGATTTATCTGAGTCCCGACGGGGACTCACCGGTCCCGAAAGGGGCTTGGATATTGGATAAACTTCGGGCTGGATTTCCATCCGGCCCTTTTTTTAACTGCGCGAAAATAAAAGACTTTTTTATTTTACAGGTGCTAAGTTTTCCACATTTAAACTCTTTTTTTAAGGCTGATTTTATTTTATTTCATGGAAATTAACTCCCATCCCTGTTTGTCAACCTGTTGAGATTTACATCTGTAATTCCATGTGTACATTTCAAATCTTAGAGAAATGTTAAATCGATAAAAGATTAATTTTCAGCCTGATATTTTGAACTGATACCCCGGTGTACGGCATACTATCTACCATACGCATACGAACCGCATTCATCCTGCGAATTTACCAGACGATCATTTCCAGGTGTAATGACAAAGGTCAATCCGATGAATTCGTCACTCAGATTTCTTAGAATGAGTGAACCGCATGATTTGCAACCATGATCTTACGCATGATGTTCATATTCCAATTGAAATATTCAGAGAAATCATACCGTAACAAAAACCTTTTTTGGACAATGCCATTCGTGGAATCGTGGTTTTACTGATTGTTCAGGGGCATAATCATTGTTATACATTATCTGTTCTCCGATATAGTGAAAATTATGTATCCAATCGTGTAATCATGAAAAAATATCAGACTGAGCAAATAGCGGATTTTGTGCGATCCCTTTCTTTTGGTTATCTCGCTTCTGATATCACCGAACAGTTAAAGAGGCATTTACTCGATGCCATCGGCTCTTTAGTCTATGCGCAGAATAGTACGACCATACTGAAACTGGCCAGACAGATCAGGGAAATTCAGTCAGGCGGAACCTGTGAAACGCCGATGCTCGGAAATCTTCCACCGGATCGGGCGGGTCAGTGGTACACGGCGCTTATCAGGTATCCTGATTTTATGGACAATTTTATAGGCAAAGAGGCGACCTGCCATCCCAGCGATAATATCGGTCCCCTATTGGCGGCGGCACAACATCTCAATCTGCAGGGGCGTGATTTTCTGCTCGCGATGGCGACCGCCTATGCCATTGAATGCACACTGGTAGAAGATCTTCCTGTTATGATCAGGGGATTCGATCATACAGTATTGTACGCTTACTCAGTGACTGCAGCACTCAGCAAGTTATTTAGTCTTTCGTCTGCACAGACGGCTCATGCACTGGCCATGGCAGGATCTTCTTTTGTCCCGCTGGTTACCAGTCGTGCCTCTTATACTTATGAGTGGAAGGGTCTCGCTTCGTCGATGGTGGCTTTGGGTTGTATGAATATTGTATTCATGGCGAAGGAAAATATCACAGGACCGATCTCTGTGTTTGAAGGTCCGAAAGGGATCGCACAGATCATGAACATGAAGCTGGAGCACCGGTGGACGTCGGAGGATCTGAATATTATTCGTCGTTGTGTGATGAAATCCTACAACGCAGAAGTACATTGTCAGTCCTCTCTGGAAGCGGCGGAAGATTTGAGCTGGGAATTCAAAATAGAGGCGGACCAAATCAAATCCATCGATATCACTACTTTTTTAACTGCCTATCATATTGTTGGCGGCGGACTATACGGTGACCGGATAAATGTTTTCTCCAAAGAACAGGCTGATCACAGTCTGCCCTATGTATTGGCTGTACTCCTGCTGGACGGTGAAGTATATCCTGAACAATTTACAGAAGAAAGAATCAATCGCCCGGATGTACAGGACTTACTGAAAAAAATTAAAGTTGACACGGTATCGCCACTTCATAAACCACTTCCGTTTGCCGGTATTCTGGATCCTTATACGAATGCCTATCCGGAAAAACTTAAAACGAAACTTGTTATAGAAATGGAGAATGGTCAGAAATATACCCGGGAAAAAAGTGATTATCACGGATTTTATACAAGACCCTTCAGCTGGGAGGATACAATCGGAAAATTTAAAAAACTGACAGGAAATTGTCTCGAAGAAAAAAATCAGGACAAAATAATTGATATGATCAATGATTTTGAAAATCAGACGGTGAGAGATTTAATCCCATTGCTGGAAGCAAAAAAAGCAAATAGCCCGGCGGTTCATTGATGGTCCGTTTTGGGTGAACAGTTTGTCTTTATCGCAACGTCAGCAGCATGGCCCGGTTTTTTATAGGTTTTTATAAAAAAACGGATGATAACGGTAATGAAGAATATTCCGCCTTACGTGGCCGGTTTCACGGCAACCGGCGAGGTGACAAAAGCCGATTACGAAAATGTCCTGATTCCGCGCATTGAAGAAGCATATAAAACACATGGTCATATTCATTTCCTTTTTGAATTAAGAACTGATGTGGGCAATTTCACGACGGCCGCCTGGTGGAAAGATCTTATGGTGGGTCTGAAACATTTTTCAAAATGGAAAAAAATGGCCATTGTCAGCGATCAGAAGGTGGTCGAAAAAATGTCGGATTGGATAAGCCCCATTTTACCGGGTGAAACAAAGGGTTTTACATTGGAAGAATTAGAACAGGCAAGATCCTGGGTCGCAGAGGAAAATTAATCAGACGTATTAATAACGGTTCATGCAAGAAATAAAAAATGTTCAGTTTACAGTCCTGATAAAAGCCGGCGGACTTTTAAGAGAATTCAATTTTAGAAAAAGTGCCGGAAAAGTGGGTTCACTGTTTACCATTGATGTCGCCGACACGAGGGGAGAGCGGCATTATCTGATGTTCCGGCAGGAAGACAATGAATGGGTTCTGAAAACGGCCGAAATTCCGGACTGGATAAAGGATGTATTACCAAAAATCAAAGAGAGGATTCAGCAGTTTTAATAGTGCTCCCCTCACGGGCATGCGATTTGCAATTTCTGAACAAAAACACATGAATTCCCACTATACGCCTATTTCAATAACGCTTATACTGCTGAGTTGTTTTTTACTGGCTTTTATGCGTTACGCTGATCAGTCTTTTTTTAATCTGGCAAGTCAGGCAAACCTGGCTGAAATTGCTGCAGGAAAGCTTGCAGAAACCAAGGGCAATGCAAAAGTGAAATCCCTTGGAAAACAAATGGTTGCCGATCATACAACAGCACAAAATGAGCTGGTGGCGCTTGCAAAAAAAGAAAGTATCACGATTCCGATGAGTCCGGATGCTGAACACAATCAGGCTCTCGCAGATTTAAATAAACTTTCCGGTAAATCTTTTGATTCTGCTTATGTAACCGGTCAGCTGGCTGATCATAAAACAGCGGTTGCTTTGTTTTCCGAAGAATCCGTGAACGGATCAGATCCCGGTGGTAAATCCTTTGCAACCAAATATTTACCTAAACTGAAAATGCATCTGCAGATGTTTCAGGCTGCCATGAAGTAAAACCAGCACCATGAATAAAAAAGACAAAACCGAGGAGAACAAACAGAATGATCTGGATAAGCCGGATCCCGAAACGCTGCATACAACCGATCCCCAGGAACATATGGAAGGTCCGGTTTCATCGCTGGTGCAGAATGTCAAAAAAATAGGAGAAAGAAATAAGCCGGAGAGTGATGAAATTAAATATGAAAAACCGTAATGACTGGTTTTTTAAATATTATCTGGCATAACCAGGTATAATCAGAGGCTCGAAGGCCCGCATATGTATGCGGGCTATTTTTTTCATTTATTGGGCCCTATGCAGGGAAAACCAATCTGGCATTTTTTTTACAAATGTGAATTAAATTTAGAAATATGCCGAAAAATAATTACGCGACCGGCAGCATAAAGTCAAATGTGGTCGGCAAAACATCAAAATATGATCATCGTTCTGGCGAAGGCAAAGAATAGCTACCCATGGAGACGATTACATTATACCACGACATCAAGGTTTTTTATGTCAAAACGAATACTGTTTCCCGAAGTATTCCGGAAGCATATCAGGAACTGATTACCCATGTACCGTATGCGCGGGACAGAATGTACTACGGAATTACGGTCTACGAAAACGGATGCGCCTGCTATCGGCTGGGCGTGGAACAATTGACACAAAATGAAGGCAGGGAACTGAATCTTGCACTCCATGTTATCAAAAGAGGCGTATATCTTTCTGCTATTGTCCGCAATTATCTGGAAGATATCGTGAAAATTGACCGGGTTTTTCAGCACATGATGACACAACCCATTCTGACTGAAGATAAAAACAAGATAGAATGGTACTTCAACGGAAGTGATGTAGCGTGCATGCTGCGTCTGAAACAGGATTGACCGGGGCAGGTCCGGTATTTGTATTCTTTGTTTTAAAAAAATGAGAAAAGTATTTTATTTAATCCTTACCGGTATTGCCATTGGAATTCTGCTTGTTCCCGGGAAGGGATCCGAAACCTGGCAAAAGATTACAGATTGTCTGGATGACTTAAAAAGCAGAACAAGAGATACTTTCAACGACCTGGTGGGCGGCGCCAGGAATATGGCTGAGGATGGGAAGGCCGAAGCAGAAAAAGCAGCCAGCGAATGGTAATGGCCAACGGGAAAAATTCAACAAAATGCCTGTCGGAAAATACAGCAAAAGAAAAGAAAAATGAAGTAGAGAAGAAAGAACAGAATCAATCCTACATTTGGCAGATCATAAACCAACAAAATCTTTTGTATGCAGGATAAAAAAAATGAACAGACCCAGGACAACAACAATCAAAAGCAGGATCAAAAATTTTCAGGACAAAACAATCAATCAACGACGGAAAAGACCGGATCAGCATTTCCTGATAAAGACGATGAAGATGGTGACGAAGATGAAAACCACTACGACGACAGCGTGAAAAAAGACTGAGTTTTATGTGTGGAAGGAATCTGGTGCTTTCAAATATATTTTTTTAATAATTCCAGCATGTATTTCATCTGGAATGGTTTTTCTATAAAACCATCAGCGCCGGCATCTTTTGCCTGTTGATCGAGATTTGGACTTGCAGATACAATGATGATCGGAATATCACGGGTCGAATCCTGGCCTTTCAAAAAACGACAAATCTCCATTCCATCAATCCCCGATAATTGTTTATCGAGTAAAAACAGATCCGGTGTTTCGAATTCATTTTCCAGTAGCTGTTCACCGTTGCTAACCATAGTGACATGATAACCTGCTCTTTCGAAGATCAGCGGAAAAACATCCTGTAAGCCCGGATCATCATCTGCACATAAAATCTTTTTCATAACCGGTCAATTAGAAGTGATTAATGGCAGCGTGAAATAGATCAGCGTCCCCGTTTCCTGTTTATCATCTACTAAAATCCTGCCACCATGCTGATGGATTATACCGGCCGTAATATATAATCCTAAACCCATTCCGGGAAAAGAGTGAACGCGTGGATTTTTTACCCTGAAAAAACGGTCGAATACTTTTGTTTTCAGATCATCCGGAATACCAATACCTGAATCCTTCACACTTACTTTTAACTCCGCGTTATTCAATTCAGACTGTATAGATATTTCACCACCCGCCGGGGAATATTTTATTGCATTGGAAATCAGATTGGTCAGTACCTGCCGTATTCGTTCCTTATCAGCCAGAACATTGGGAATATCAGGATCGAGGGCAATGACGATTGTATTTTTTTTGGTCAGCGGCTGCATGTCCTCTGCTCTTTCTGCAATAAGTTCATTGATATTAAATTCTTCCCGCTGGATGTTCAGCTGACCTTCAAATATTTTCGTGGTATCCAACAGATTATTGATCAGGCTCGTCAGCCGGTCAACCTGTTTGTTGAGCTTGTCAACCACACTGGCACCCTGAGAATCCCGGGCTTCGATCGTCATCTCCTGCAGCACTTCGGCATAGGCCTTAATACTGGTAACCGGTGTTTTTAATTCGTGACTCGCAATTCCAAAAAAATCATCTTTTTGATTTTCCAGTAATTTCCTATGGGTAATATTATAAATCACGCCGGCCATTCGCTTTGCCTTTCCATTCTCGTGTGAAACAGAACTACCATAAGCCGAAACCCACAGGTTCTTTGTGGGATCTCCGTTCAATACGCGGAACTCCGCCTGAAATGTGCCCGCCGTTTCAATGGCCTTATCCAACACCGATATCAGAAATTCCCGGTCCTGTGGCTGCACATAGCGTGCAAGCAAAACCGATTTTTTTTGGGATCCATTTTTGTTGATAACTGAATGGTTGTCTTCAGTCCAGAACAGCTCATCGGTCCCAATATCCCAATCCCAGGCGATCATTTCGGCTGACTGAAGAGCAAACCGGTATCGTTCTTCGGAAACGGATAAGGCCTGTTCTGTCATCTTTAATTGGTCAATGTCTGTAGCCGAGCCAAACCAGGATTTCAGACTGTTGTCACCATCCTGGAGTGGAACCACTCTTACCAAATGCCAGCGGTAAATGCCATCGGCCCTTTTTATTCTCAGCTGGGTTTCCAGAAGTTTTTTCTCATTGAGCGATTCTGTCCAGTTTTCTATGACACATTTTATATCATCAGGATGGATAATCGAAGACCATTCTGTGAATGCCATTTGTATGCCTGACACGTTTAGAAATTTACCTGTATAGTCATTCCATCGCTTATTATACCAATAAACCTTTCCATCTGGTTCACTACTCCAAAGCAGATCCGGCACGAGATCGGTTACCGTCTGTAACCGCAGCTGTGACTGCGTCAAATCCAATTCAGCTTTTGCCCGGACCGTAATATCGACAAACGTAATAATTACGCCACTGATCCTGTCTTCAGAAGTACGATATGGTAATACGCGTAATATATATTTTCGTCCGTCAGTTGTGGCAACCTCTTTTTCTATCGGCTGCAGGCTGTCCAGCACTTTCATTGCATCCTGGAGAAGATGATGATACTCCAAACGATGGGTGATATCGGTTAATGGCCGGCCCCTGTCTCCGGGAATCAGGTTAAAAATCTGGGTGCTGGCAGGTGTGAAAAATGCAATCGAGAACTTTTTATCCAGGAATATGGTTCCGATATCCGAGGAGTTGATCAGGTTGTGGAGATTATTATTATTTAACGTGGTTTCATCAATTTTCACCTTGAGTTCCTGATTCACTGTCCGTAATTCCTCATTAATGGACTGTAATTCTTCCTTGCTGGTTTCCAGTTCTTCTGCCGCAGAACGCAATTCTTCGTTCATGGCCAGCAACTCTTCATTGGCCGCCTTTAGTTCTTCCGCATGAAATTCATGCTGTTCCACTGAATTACGAAGTTGAGCCTTCACACGCATCAGTTCCTCGTCCAGATGTCTGGAAACCTGTTCGTCGTCAGGCGTCATAATTTGCCCGGACACTTCATTTGTTGCGGCTGGTTCAAAAATCAGAAGTATGAATCCCTGTGTCGAATTTCTTTCGCTTATAACAGGCCGCACACGAATATTGATAAACTCTTCATGGCCCCGGATAAAAACTTTTTGTTTTCTTGCTTCGACCGGTATCTTATTGTGGATTGCCTGACTAAGTGCGCTATGCAATTCAATCCTCAATTCGGGCAGTATCAGTTTTAAGACATTTTGGGAGAGCTCTCCGCCGTTTATCTGGAGATACCGGCCGGCAGATTCGGATATATGGAGAATTTCAAATTCCTGGTTTATCAAAATGGAAGGTGGTGCATACTCCTCCAGAATACGCTGATGCAAATCGCCAAAAGTCATGCTGTGGCGTTTCTTTTTTTCTCTTTCTTTTTTAAGGTCAGCCTGATTAACCAATTCGTAGCGAAAGGAAGGTATGGAGTCGGGGACCGGATAAGAACGCGCTGCAACCGCACGTGACTGGAAAAAGTGAAGGTCCCGGTTATACACTGAAAATAAGTCGCTGGCGCCTTCAATGGATTCCGATGATCCGAGAAAAAGATACTTTTCGGTATCCAGTGCAAAATGAAAAGTTTCCATCACCCGCTGTTGTGCCGTGCGGTTCAGATAAATCATGACATTCCGGCAACTAACCATATCCAGATGCGAAAAGGGGGGATCTTTTATAAAATTATGGGTGGCAAATAGAACCATTTCCCGGATTTCCCGTTTCACGATATAATGTTCTCCTTCTTTTGTAAAAAACCGGTTGAGTCTCTCAGGAGAAACATCAGCGGCATCATTGATGGAATAAATGGCCTCCCGGGCCTGTGTTATGGCATCTTCATCAATATCTGTCCCGAATATCTGGATTTTGGGCACGTCAATCCGGTTCAGTGTTTGTTCTGCACAGATCATGGCGATGGAATATGCCTCTTCACCGGTTGCACATCCGGCTACCCAGATGCGGATGGGTCTGTCGTCGGCATGTTGTTTTAATAAATCTGGAAAAATCTCCTTTTCCAAGAAAAGAAATGCATTTTGATCCCGGAAAAAATTGGTAACCGAAATGAGCAGGTCTTTGAGTAATGCTTTTATTTCGTCGGGATTCTGTTGTATGTAAGTGAGGTATGAAGGCAGGTCGGGCAGGTTGTGCACATTGATTCTGCGTTCCAGCCGCCGCAAAACAGTGGGTCTCTTATAATTTGAAAAATCATGACCCAGCTGTATGCGGATCTGTGTAAATATTTCCCTAAGCGCATGTTGCTGTTCAGTATAATTTTCATCATCTTCGATATGGATCTGAACATGTCCCAGTCCATTTTTATACTGAAGAATTTTTGCAGGGATTTCTGAAACGGGCAATACTTCGTCTACCAGATCGGTAGCGATTGAATTTCTTGGCATTTCGCTGAATTCCGCCTGCCGCGGGTTTTGTACAAATGCGGCACCGCCCTTTTCTTTTATACGCTTGAGCCCCATCGAGCCATTGGCGCCGGTGCCTGATAAAACCACGCAGATCGCCCGCGATCCATGTGATTCGGCCAGGGTCCGGAAAAAAATGTCTACGGGTGCCCGGCGTTCTTCCAGCTGAATGTTTTCAGAAGCATGAAGATGCCCGTCTGCCATGGACAGATGGTGATTCGGGGAAATAACATATACGGCATTGGGTTTTACCCGCACCTTTCCCGAAACCTTGGTTACGGGAATTTTCGATACAAGCTGTAATATTTCAGATAACACACTGTCGTGGTCCGGCGAAAGATGCAGAATTACAACATAGGCCATTCCTGAGTCGGCCGTAACATTTTCAAAAAACTCCTTTAGTGCCTGAATGCCACCGGCAGACGCACCAATGCCAACAATTATAAATCCATCTGATTCCGGATCATTATCCGAGCCATTTCCTCTCATAGAAAATATTATCTGGTACTTGCAAAAGAGTGTGTGATGAATATTTAATGCCGATCTGCTGACAATGCCGGTATTTGAAAGGATCTGTTAAAGTTGGAAATTAAAAGGGATCCTAAGGTAAGATATAATCTCTCCGGAAAAAATTCAAATATCGGATTACAAAGAAATTCATTCCCCAATTTGACGAAAGGATGGGATGAATTTTCCCGCGCGGCCGGACACACCGGTGAAATCAGCTGGTATAATTTTTTTAGCATCAGATCTGATTGTAACCATATTTAATTACAAAAATCAAATTTTATGAGATCGAATCAGAGGCGTAGTTCTGACATGTATCGCGATGATCGCAGACGTTCAGAACAAGGGAGAAATCAGTATTCAGGCGGACAGGGAGACAGGTATGAAGATGATGATGATGACAACTATGAGCGCGAAGACTGGGACGATGATGATGATGAGGAAAACAATAACCGGCCTTATTCAAGGTATCAGGATGAAGACGAAGAAGATGATGACAGAGATTACGATGAAGATGATGATGAGGACGATAATGAATATCAGAATGGCAGAAGGAGTTATGGACAATATGATAACGATGAAGACAGGAGGGGTGGCAGTAATCGTGACGTCCAGGGAAATTACAACTGGGGAGCAGCAAACCGTGACTACGATCGCGATTCCAATTATAATCGCTCGGGAAATGGTCGCAGCCGTTCCGGTAATAACGGACGATCCGGATCTTCACGTTCCGGTTCAATGAATTCCGGCCGGAGCTCCGGTGGTGGGCAACATCGTGACAGCGAAGGACGCTTCACCAGTAACAATCGCGGAAACAACGGACATACCAGCCGTTCCGGTCGCAGTGGTTATGGAGGCCGTAGTTCAGGTGGACAACAACGTCGCGACAGCGAAGGTCGTTTTACAAGTAGCGGCCGTAGCAGCAATGGTCGTTCATCCGGCAACAGCTCATCCGGTAATTCCTCTGGCAGAAGTTCTTCAAACGGTCATTCCTCTGGCAGAAGTTCTTCAAACGGTCATTCCTCTGGCAGAAGTTCTTCAAACGGTCATTCGTCCAGAAGCTCATCCGGCAGAAGTTCCTCCGGCAGGAGCTCTTCCGGCAGAGGAAGTTCATCTGGTTCAAGAGGCCGTTCTTCCCGCTAAAGAAACCCGGGCCGTTCGGTGTATGGACGGCCCTTTTTTTTATTCTAAAAATTATAAATCATGGCTCAGAAAAATATGGGTAATAAAGCGACAACCCAACCAGCTGTCAATACAGCAAAAGATTCCAACGACACAAAAAACAAAAATGATGGTCAGTCGGCTGAACCTTCTTATCTCGAGAAGTTTTTTACCGATCAGCTGAAAGATATTTACTATGCCGAGAATAAAATTTTGGAAGGTTTGCAAAAAATGATAGAGTCGGCAACGACAGACGAACTAAAAGATGCTTTTAATGAGCATCGCAGCCAGACCGAAAAGCACATAAAGAGATTGGACAAAGTTTTTGAACTGGTTGGTAAAAAACCCGAAGGAAAAAAATGTGATGCGATAGAAGGAATTTTAAAAGAAGCAGAGTCAATCATAAAGGAAACAAAAGAAGCATCGATGACACGTGATGCTGCATTGATCTTTGCTGCTCAAAAAGTGGAACACTATGAAATAGCCACCTATGGAGGATTGGTACAATTTGCTATTACGCTGGGTTTACATGAAGCGGCGGACATACTGGATCGTACACTGAGAGAGGAAGAATATACTGACAGTTTGCTGACAGAGATCGCTGAAAACGATATCAATCTGGAAGCTGAAAAGGAAGGAGTTGAGTATTCCTGGCAGAAACAAAAACAACCTTCTTCTATGGCGGAAGTGGAAAGTTAAACAGCAGGTATATGGCGAAGACTACAAAAAGAAAAAAATGGTCGGCGCGAGTAACGAAAACCAGTGATGCACTGGATCTGGATCAGGGCGTTTTCGCAAAAACCGATCCTCACGAAATGGCGTTATCATTAAAAAAATCAGCTTCGCATAGTCATCGTCGTAAGGGTACTCCGTATCAGTCCGCGATGTCGATGCTGAACTTTTATATTAATCGCGGCGGTAAGAATTTTTCGGAGAGCCAAAAAAATACGCTTGAAAAAGCAAAGGAAGAATTGCGTAAGGTGTTCCACCGGCAGAAATAATTGCAGGATCAGCGATCAGGCAATTTCTTCGATTGCTTCTTTTACCGCACCGACCTCAAATGGTTTTTGAAGAAAGACGCGAATGCCTTCACGCATCGCGTCTTTTTTTAATTCCGGTCGCGCATCCGCGCTGATCATGATCACACAACTTTTTTTAAATGCCATGGGATGCGTTTTTAAGAAGTCTAGCCCGGATCCATCCGGTAAATTATTGTCCAGTAAAACGATGGAGGGGTGTTCGAGCAGTTTAAGTTTCGCTTCAGCAATACTGAATGCGCAGTCCACCCGGAAGTTCTGTCTTCGTAGTGCAACGGCAAGCAGCTGACACAGATCTTTTTCATCATCGATGATTAGAACACTTTGCATATAGTAAGATTAGCGGTATTGCCGGCAATATCGTGCCAGATATGGTTTTACCCCATCGGATGGACCCATTATGCCGCCCAGGGATTCAATACTACTTTTACACAATCCTCCTGTTTCTCTTTAAATATTTTATAGGCATGTGCTACTTCGGATAATGGCAAACGGTGTGTAATGATGTCGTCGAGTTTTACTTTTCCTTCTTCCACATATTTTAGTAATTCATCGATGTACTTATGAGCCGGGGCCTGTCCGCCTTTTATAATGATTCCCTTATCGAAAAATTGGCCGATTGGAAAATTGTCATAAGTAGTGGGGTACACGCCGAGCACGGAAACCGTTCCTCCGCGGCGCACGGCACTCATGCAGGTTTCTAATACTTTCGGAGAGCCTTTTTCCAGATTGATGACTGCTTTTGCGCGATCCAGCAGGTTTCTGTCCGGTTCAAATCCAACAGCATCCACACAGAGATCCGCACCGCGATTATTTGTTGCAGCACGTATCGCTTCCACCACTTCTTTTCCGTCACCCGTCCAAAGGATCGTCTCAGCATTTGCTGCAACTTTCGCTTTATCAAGCCGGTACTGCAATGTATCTACAATAAATACGCGACCTGCACCTTTCAGCCAGGCAGATTTTGCAGCCATAATGCCAACAGGTCCGGATCCAAATATGGCGACGGTTTCACCGCCTTTCAATTCACCCCAGTCAATACCGGTATATCCGGTAGGAAAAATATCTGTCAGAAATAACACCTGTTCGTCGGTGAGTGAATCCGGCACTTTACGCGGACCATAATCCGCATACGGAACGCGCACATATTCAGCCTGTCCGCCATCATAACCACCATACAGATCCGTATACCCGAAAAGTGCGCCCCCTTTCTGATCCAGTAAACCACCTTCAGGGCCATATTTTTCAGGATTGGAATTTTCACAGTGACCTGGCAGATGATGATCACAAAAAAAACAATGACCGCATGCAATGGGAAACGGAACCACCACACGGTCACCTCTTTTTAGATTGGTAACTGCATTCCCCGTTTCTTCCACAATTCCCATGAATTCGTGGCCGAGGGTCATCGGTCTTAACTGTGGGATTCCCCCCGAATAAATATGAAGATCGGACCCACAGATCGCCGTGGCCGTTACTTTTAATATGATGTCCCTATCGTTTAAAATGGCCGGGTCGTCTACCGTATCGTATTTGACAGTCCTTGGCCCATGTATTCTGGCAGCTTTCATGTGTAATGATTTAAAATGAAAAATTATTTGTTCTTTGATACTGGTTCCTGCTCTTTTTCAACAATGTTTGCCAACGTGGTTTCAGGGACCAGGTTGCCGACGGCTGTACGGATTTTATTTTGCGCCCCGGATACAATCTTATCTTTTCCCGCCATGAGTGCATCATAACCATCTTTCGCCACTTTTGCAGGATCAGCCATTTTTGATTTATCCTGAACCGCTTTAGATTCAAGCATATCAGCTTTAACAAAGAAATCTGTATCCGTTACGCCCGGTTGCAATGCCGTAATCGTCACATGAGTGTCTTTCACTTCATTGATCAGCGCTTCGGTCAGAGAAAGTACGTATGCTTTGGTCGCATGATAAACAGCCTGGTAAGGACCTGGTGTTTCCGAAGCGATCGAGGCAAGCTGAAGGATTTTTCCGTTATCCCTTGCCACCATGTCCTTCAGAAATAAATGGGTAAGGACGGTCAGCGAAGCTACATTTAACTGTACCAGCTGAAGATAACGGTTGATATCGTTGTCTATAAACAATCCATACTGTCCCTGCCCCGCATCATTGATCAGAACATCCACGACAAGTCCCCTTGATTTAATTTCCTGATATAATTCAAATGCGGCATTGGGTTCAAACAAATCTTTCGGGATGGGAATAACATCTACATTCAGGGTAGAAAGTTCTCGCTGTTTCTTTTCAAGCTCGTCTGCTGATCTTGCCACAATGATCAGATTATGCCCCATCGACCCGAATAATTTGGCCAGCTCATATCCAATTCCGCTTGTCGCACCCGTGACCAGGGTGAATGTGGTTTCCGTTTGCATAAAAAAATTTTAAGATTGAAAAATGTGGTGATCCTGTTGCGAATCAAAGCATATGCCACCGGAATATCCTGCATGCGGTACAATATTTTCATCCTTACTTAAAAAATAATGCGTGATGAAAAGAGATGGTGCAAATAAAAGCCTGTGGCAGGACAGATTGCCGGATTACAATCCCGCAAAATTTGAAACAGGAAATACAATATATGATGTGGTGATTGTGGGAGGGGGCGTAACAGGCATAACAACGGCTTTTGAATTACAAAAGCGGGGTTTTCAGTGTCTCGTCGCTGAAGCCCACAACCTTTGTTTTGGTACATCCGGAGGAACCACCGCCCATCTTAACACCTTTTTTGATAAAACCTATGCAGAAGTCACGTCAGACTTTGGAAAAAAAGAATCCGAACTGCTGGCCATAGCGGCCAGAGATGCAATAGATCTCTATAAAAATAACATCGGGACGTTAATGCTGGATTGCGAATACAGCGAACACGATGGGTTTGTTTTTGCACAAGATGAAAAACAGGCAGATGAACTGGAGAAAATGTACTCATCTTCTCTCGAAGCAGGGGTGGCCGTTCATTATACGGATAAAATTCCGATCAGCATTCCCTTTATAAAGGCGTTATCATATCCGGGGCAGGGCCAGATACATCCGGTAAAATATGTGCATGGCCTAGCCAGCGCATTCGAAGCAAACGGAGGTCGTATTCTGGAAAACTGTTTTATAACGACTGTGGACCAGGGCGAAATCATTTCCCTCCATTATGAAAATGGGACTTTGCAGGCCAGGCAGGTTATATATGCCACGCATATTCCTCCCGGCGTGAATCTGCTTCATTTGCGCTGTGCGCCTTATCGCAGTTACGTGATGGCCATTGAACTGGAAGACGGTCAATATCCGGATAGTCCCGTGTACGACATGCAGGATCCCTATCATTATTACCGGACACAGGAAACAAATGGGAAAAAATATCTGATCGCGGGAGGAGAAGATCACAAGACAGGCCATGAAGAAAATACAGAAGAACCATTTAACCGTCTGGAAACGTATCTGCGCGGAATTTTTAAGATAAAAGAAATAAAATTTAAATGGTCCTCTCAATACTTTGAACCAGCCGACGGTTTGGCGTATATCGGTCGATTGCCGGGAGGTGCTGAAAACGTTTACGTTGCCACCGGATTCGGCGGAAATGGAATGATCTACAGCCATATTGCGGCGAAAGTACTAACCGAAATGGTTACGAAGAGTCCGGATGCTTATGACGGTCTCTTCAAACCATCAAGGGTTAAACCGGTAGCGGGGTTTTCTGCTTTTGTAAAAGAGAATGCTGATGTCGCCGCGAAGCTCATCAGTGGCTTGTTTTCAACAGATCATCTGTCTGATGTCGAAAAAATGGAAAGTGACACCGGCAGGGTTGTGAAAATGGATCATGAATCGGTTGCCATTTATAAAAGCAACAGCGGATCGGTTTTCGCTGTAAATTCTGTTTGCACTCATTTAAAATGTGTTGTGACATGGAACCAAACCGAAAAAAGTTGGGATTGTCCATGCCATGGTGCGCGCTATGCAATAGACGGAACCGTGCTTACGGGTCCTTCGATTCGAAATCTTAATAAACTTGAAGTTCCGGTTAATAGTCCGGGTCAAACAGTCAGGTGACCTTCCTTTGCGAAACCCGGCTGCAAACGCCGGGCACATGAATTGCTTTTTTCCGGTATGGATTCAAAGGATATTGTTCTGATTGAAGATCAGGCCCTGCAGGAAATAAAAAACCTTTTAATGGACCGTAATGAAACCCTTGCGGTAGCTGAAAGCGTAACAGGTGGTATTCTTCAAACGGCTTTTGCCTCAACAACAGATGCGTCATTGTTTTTCCAGGGAGGTATTACGGCTTATAATCTGGGTCAGAAAAGCCGGCATTTGCATATCAATCCCATACACGCAGAAACATGTAACTGTGTTTCGGATACGGTTGCTATGGAAATGGCTATGGGCGTTTGCTCATTGTTTTCAAGTCACTGGGGTATCGCCGTTACCGGCTATGCCACCATGGATCCGGAAATAAAAATGGATCGGCCATTCGCTCATTTTGCCATTGCTCACAGAGGTCAGATTAAGAAAACGTCTTGTCTGAACCATCCGGAGGACAATCCACAACTCATCCAGTATTTCTATGTCAATGAGATTGTAAAGACTCTGCTAAATATCATTAAAATGAATCCGGTCAAATAAAGCGCCATGAAGGTCTGACTGCACTGGCCCGATTTTTTTATAAGTCTGAGGATTCGGTTTTTATTCTTTTACTCAAATTAAAATGTATAAACATGCCAAAGTATTCTAAAGGCGCCGGCAAAAAAGTTGAACGCGCCATGCACGAAAAGAAGGAAGGAACACTGAAAAGTGGAAGATCAGGAAAAAAAGTCACCAGCCGTAAACAGGCCATTGCCATTGGTTTATCGGAAGCAAGAAAAGAAGGTAAGAAAGTGCCGAAGAAGAAAAGCAGCGGCACCAGAAAAAAAAGCACCGGTACCAGAAAGAAAAGTGCCGGTACTAAATCCAAAAGTTCCCGCTCCAGATCTAAAGCTTAATAATATTAAAATGCGGATGGAAGTTCAATGAAATGAATTTAGCAGATTTGATCATTGACAGAATAAGGCAGACGGATGCCATTTCTTTTCGGGACTACATGGATATGGCCCTGTATCATAAGGATTACGGATACTTTACAACTTCCACACATACCATCGGAAAAAGAGGAGACTTTTTTACGAGCCCTTACCTTTCTTCCGCTTTTGGCGCCATGATCGGAAAACAAATAAAAGAATTCCGGAAACAGATCAGTGGCGAATTCACCATTATCGAATATGGTGCAGGCATCGGATTACTTTGTTATGATATACTGGAGTATCTGAAAATAAACGATGACAGATTTCAATCCATCCGGTATTTTATCATTGAAAAAAGTCCTGTACTCAGAAAAATCGGTCAGAAATATCTGGGTGACCGCGTGATATGGCTGGACGACATCAACGAGTTGGAAAATGTCGATGGCTGTGTGATATCCAATGAGCTGTTTGATAATTTCCCCGTACACAGAATTGTCCGGCGCAATCAGCAGTTCATGGAAGTGTTTGTTGATTATGATCAGGGGTTTAAAGAGATTTTAAAACCCGCACCGCAGGAAATGACAGATGCATTTGACCATTGCCATGTTGAATTCGCAGACGGCTTTTGTACAGAGGTTTGCCTGGACGCCAATGAATGGTTTAAAAATGTTTCCGGGGTCCTGAACAGAGGTTATATTATTACCATTGACTATGGTTACCTGCTGGGGGAATTAATGCAGAAACAAAGAAAGACCGGGACTATCCGGTGTTATCACAACCACGAGGTAAATTTTAACCCTTACGAAAGACCCGGCTGGCAGGATATCACCGCGGACGTCAATTTTTCTTCTCTTTCTTACTGGGGTTTAAAAAATGGATTTCAATTTACCGGTTATGTGAGCCAAAATCATTTTCTGCGGGCCCTTGGATTCGTGCCATATCTGTCTGATTTGAATGACACTCATGAAAACAAACTATATGCATTCTCAACACTATTAAACGACATGGGGACGCGGTTTAAGGTACTGATTCAGCAAAAAAATCTTCCTTTTTTTCCATTGTCCGGTCTTACATTCCAAAAGCCGGAAGAAAAAAGAATGTGTCTGGCGAGTTGAAAAGACATTCTTCAGGATGTTTTTGATGAGCCGACAACTTTCATGGCAGTTTTGGCACTTTTCCACGAACCCGGGATGAATTTTTTGCCTTCATGTTTGTTGTAGTCGATGAAGAAATTTTCGATTTCCTTCACCATGCTTTTATTCAGATCGTCTATTTTTTTGATGTTTTCATACAGCACGGAGCAGTCAGCAACGGCTACAAGCCGGTCATTGCGGATTTTTACTCCTTTCTTGTCTTCCTGCCGGGCTTCCAATATACCCAATAGCCGCGTATGAATGAGGCAGCCCGGATAAGCAGGTTCATCCATGATGACCAGAACATCGAGCGGATCACCATCCTGCCCGAGGGTCTGGGGAATGAATCCGAAATCAAAAGGAAACACCGTGCCCATTGGCAGCGTTTTACTCAAAATAAAGGTGCCCAGTTTTGGATCAAAATCAAATTTGTTCTGACTACCACGAAGTGTTTCGATGATTACATTGACGAGATCCTTTTTAACGGCTGGTATTTTATTAATTTTCATAATGGCGGTTCCAATAATGCCATTGAAAATTAGTAAATAATCATGCCATGAACATATACCAACCGAATGCATGAAGGCCGTCGGGATTTCTGATGGCCGTAATCTCTGCGCCCATTCCTTCATTCATTATACTTGTTGTCAGGACCAGACTTGTTTTCTGATTTCAAAGGACTTCCCGGATCTGCGATCGTAAGACTGAATCCAAAAGTACTTCCCGTGCCTATTTCGCTTTTTACCCAAATCCTGCCTTCCTGCGCTTCTATAAATTCTCTGGAAATAGCCAATCCAAGTCCGCTACCATTTCGTTCATGTTTGCCCGGGACTTTGAAATAACGGTCAAAAATCTTCGGAAGATAGCGCTCGTCTATTCCCTGTCCATGATCCTGCACGGTGAATTGAACAGATCCGTTATTTTTATGAACTGCAACATGCACCACGTTATTTTCTGGTGAATATTTGATCGCATTGGTTAAAAAATTAATCAGCACCCACGTGCTTTTTTCAGCATCAGATAATATATAAGGAATATTCGGATCCATTTCCAACTCAAACGAAATGTTTCGCTGTGTTGCCTGCAGCTGCACGGCCTGCAGGGCCTGATCAACAATCTGTCTGGACGCTGTGGGTGATAACTTAAGCTGTATCTGACCTGTTTCGAGCTGGGTCATATTCAGCAATTCGCCGGTTATGTTTAGTAACCGGTCACTATCATCCCTTATACTGTCAAGCAGTTCTTTTTGTTCAGGTGTCATAGTGCCTACTTTACCTCCACCCAGTAACTGGGCACTTAATTTAATGGATGAAATCGGTGTTTTCAGCTCGTGGGAAATCGTTGCAACAAAATTTGTTTTTGCTTCGCTTAATTCGTGAAAAATGGTAATATTTCTGAGGACAATCACTTGTCCGATGATAACACCGTTACTGGTAACGTGTAAAACATCTTTATTAAAATAGCTTTCTTTATGGTCAGCATATATTTTTAGTTCCTGTTTATCATTCGTTTCCTGCAGAAGCGTTCTCATCAGATCATTTTTCAGAGCGACATCGGGGGAATATTTTCCAATGATATCGGCCTCTTTTACACCCAGTAACTTTTCGGCTACCACATTCAAAAAAAGAATATTACGGTTTTCATCCAATCCGATAATTCCGTCGCGCATCTGATCTATGATGGTTTCTATACGGCTTTTCTCGAATTTAATTTGTGATAAATTGCTATGTTCATATTCATCGAGCTTTTCAGCCATGTCGTTAAAAGATTTTGCAAGTTCGCCAAATTCATCATTCTGCCTGAGGACGATGCGGCTTGTATAATCTTTATTTGAGACACCCCTGATTCCTTCAGCTAATTTTAAAATGGGCGTGGAGATAATTCCCGGAAGGTTAAAAATAAATGTGAATGATATCAATATCAGGATCGTAAAAATGATGGTCAGCCAGAACTGTGCATTGTCCGCCGTATGTTGGGCTGCCCGGTGCTTTCGGAGGATGGCCATTTCATTGAGATCCAGAATTTTGGTAAGTGAAGCCCTGATTTGTGAATAATTGGTTGGGTCTGCCGGATTTATTTTTAATTCATTGAAATCTTTGCGGAGTTCTTCGGTCACCTCTTTTTCGCCGATTTCCGTGATATTTATTTCCTGTTTATGAAGATTCTCTTCAAATATTTCCAACGCATCTTTCTGGATTCCGGCATTATCGAGCGCCTTTAGCATGTTATTACTATATACAATCGATTCATGATTGTTTTGCAGAACCTGGTTTGATTCATGACTTAGCCGGCTGATGCTGGCGATGCCCAGGATTCCAAATAACAGAATCACGGTAAATAAAAATGTGAGGCCGGCGGATAATTTTGTTTTGAGTCGCATGTAAGTATTTATGATAGCATGACCACATCGATATTAGCAGCAGATAATTTGTTCAGCAGGCGATTGAAAGTACCGGTATGAAGGATAATTTTAAAGAGGCTGAGGTGGGGTTTGCCGATACAAACAGTTGTTATGGATTTTGATTCAGCCGTTTCAATAACGGCACTCGCTATATCATCCTGTTTTACACGGATGATTTCGGCGCCGAGCTGCATCGCCAGTTTAAAATTATTGATTAAATGACGTTGGGTAGCTAAACTAATTTTATCACCATGCTCTTTGGAAGTCTGGACATATAACAAATACCATTTCGAATGATAGTAAGATGCCAGCCTCGCCGTTTTACGAATCACTTTGGTAGCGGTTTCATAGTTACTGCTGATACAACACAAAAAGTTTTCGGGTTTCAGATGTGCCCCTCTGGGCAGTTCGGTCTCAATTTTTCTTTCTACCTGGGATGCAACTTCCTTCAGCGCAAGTTCACGCAGCTGAAGAATTTTGTCGGACTGAAAGAAATTCCGGATAGCTGTTTCAATTTTGTCGGCAGCGTAAATTTTACCTTCTTTCAGCCGGGTGACGAGTTCGTCTGCCGTCAGGTCTATGTTTACTACTTCATCAGCTGCTTTTACTATGCTATCCGGAATGCGTTCAGCTACTTCAATGCCTGTAATTGACTTTATTTCCTGTTGAAGGCTTTCAATATGCTGGATATTGACGGCTGAAATAACATTGATTCCTGCATCCAGGATATCCATGACGTCCTGCCACCTTTTTTCATTTTTGCTTCCCTCAATATTGGTATGGGCCAGTTCATCAACAATAACTATTTCGGGATGCAGGTTGATGACCGCCTGCACATCAAACTCTTCAAGTTCCTTTCCCTTATAAAATAACTTTCTGCGGGGTATTAAAGGCAAGCCTTCCAGGAGATCATGCGTTTCTTTCCGGTTATGTGTTTCGATATAACCAATTTTCACATCAACTCCGTTTCTGAGTAACGCATGAGTCTCCTGCAGCATTCGGAAGGTCTTGCCCACACCAGCACTCATTCCAATATATATTTTGAATTTTCCTCTTCTTGAATTGCGTATGAGCGTCAGGAATTCATCAGCGTCTTTGTTTGTAACCGGTTTGTTATTTGATGAAATTCCTGTCATAGTCTTACACTTTTTGGCAGTATAATTGGGTCACCTGTTTATTTCGCTCCCATCTTATCCAGATCAATATTCAGTTTCAGCACATTTACTTTATGGGGACCCAGTATACCGAGTAGAGATTTTTCTGTGTGTTGTTCGACCAGTGATTTGATTTTTTCTTCCGGTATATTTCTGACTTTTGCGATTCTTGCTATCTGCACATCAGCGCCCCGGGGCGAAATATCAGGATCCAGTCCGCTGCCGGAGCAGGTAACCAGCTCAACAGGAACATCTTCCCTTCTCACACCGGGATTATGCACCAGGAAGCTGTCAATTTTTGATTGCACATCCTTTAGATAGTCCGGATTAGTGGGGCCCTTATTACTTCCGGAGCTGCCGGCGGCATTAAAACCAGCGGCAGAAGGCCTGCTCCGGAAATACTTATCCTGGTCAAATTTCTGACCGATCAGAGAATAACCAACCACTTTTCCATTCACTGTTTCAGTGGTTCCCTTCCCCTGACCGGGTGAAAACCGGCCAATGGCCGCGACCAGCAAAGGATATAAAATGGAACATATGATCAGCAAAACAGCCGTAAGTTTTAAAGAAGGCAAAATATATTTTTTCATCTTTTATTTATTATATGATTACATGATTACAGCCAGCAGCATATCTATTAGCTTAATTCCGATAAACGGTACGATGATGCCACCCAATCCATAAATTGTCAGGTTTCTTCTGAGCAATGCCCCGGCACCAATGGGTTTGTAGGCCACGCCCCGCAACGCCAGCGGAATTAAAACCGGAATGATGATCGCATTGAAAATGACGGCCGACAAAATTGCGGACTGGGGGCTCTTCAGATTCATGATGTTCAAAGCCTGCAGGGCAGGAATAGTAGCAATGAACAGGGCCGGCACGATGGCAAAATATTTTGCAACGTCATTCGCAATGGAAAACGTAGTTAATGTACCACGGGTCATAAGTAATTGTTTTCCGATTTCAACAATTTCTATGAGTTTCGTAGGATCATTATCGAGGTCCACCATATTACCTGCTTCCTTTGCGGCCTGTGTTCCACTATTCATCGCAACGCCGACATCCGCCTGAGCGAGGGCAGGGGCATCATTGGTGCCATCACCCATCATCGCTACCAGCTTGCCACCCTGCTGTTCCTTCTTGATATAGTTCATTTTATCTTCCGGTTTGGCCTCAGCAATAAAATCATCCACGCCCGCTTTTTCCGCAATATATTTTGCAGTCAGCGGGTTATCTCCGGTTACCATCACGGTTTTCACACCCATCTTCCGCAGGCGGCTGAACCTTTCCTGTATACCGGGTTTGATGATATCCTGTAGTTCGATCACACCCATGACAATTTCATTACGGCTAACGACAAGCGGTGTGCCGCCATTACTGGCGATCGTCTTCACCTGGGTATCTGTTTCAACGGGAAAGCCACTGCCTGATTTCATAACCCGTCTTCTGATTTCATCCGCTGCACCCTTTCGTATTTTAACACCATCCGGCAGATCTACACCACTGCTCCTGGTTTCTGCAGAGAATGGAATAAATTTCACCTGATGATCATTCAGGTAGGGAAGTTTGGAACCTTTAGATTGGGCCAGTTCCAATATGGATTTTCCTTCCGGGGTTTCATCAGCCATGGAAGCCAGCATGCAGGCTTCAGCAAATAATGCCGGATCAATTTTATTGGCGGGCCAGAAATTAGTTGCCTTTCTGTTCCCAATCGTAATCGTACCTGTTTTGTCAAGTAACAAAGTATCCAGGTCGCCCGCAGTTTCCACCGCCTTACCACTTTTGGTGATTACGTTTGCTCTCAGGGCACGGTCCATACCCGCGATGCCGATGGCACTTAATAGTCCGCCGATCGTGGTGGGTATCAGACACACATATAAAGAAACGAATGCTGCAATCGTGATCGGCGTATTCGCATAGTCAGCAAATGGTTTCAGTGTTACGCAGACGATCAGGAAGATTAAGGTAAAACAGGCCAGTAATATCGTAAGTGCAATTTCATTGGGTGTCTTTTGACGGCTCGCTCCTTCAACCAGTGCAATCATCTTATCAAGAAAACTTTCACCAGGATTGGTGGTGACTTTTACTTTGATCATGTCGCTCAACACTTTGGTTCCTCCGGTAACAGATGATTTATCACCGCCCGCTTCCCTGATTACAGGGGCTGATTCGCCGGTAATGGCGCTTTCGTCAATGGTAGCAAGCCCCTCAATGATTTCTCCATCCATCGGGATGGTATCACCGGCTTCGCACATGAAAACATCTCCTTTGCGCAGCTGGGAGGAAGGCACTACTTTTACTTCTCCAACAAAAATTTCACCCACGGGGAAAATCTTTTTGGCCGGTGTGTCTTCTCTTGTCTTTCTTAAACTGTCCGCCTGCGCCTTTCCCCTGGCTTCGGCAATGCCTTCTGCAAAATTGGCGAATAATAAAGTGATAAATAATACAGCGAATATGGCAATGTTATAAGCCAGACTGCCCTGTGCTTTTTCACCTATGGCAATCCAGATACAAACGAAAAGCATAATGATAGTACCTATATAAACCGTGAACATGACGGGATTTTTCATCATGGTTCCGGGACTCAATTTTAAAAAAGACTGTTTTAAAGCCGCGCTCACCTGGTCACGGGGAAATAGGGATGATTGTTTTGTTCTTTTCATGATATTTTTTTTCAATCTTTTTATTTGTGCATGCTTAAGTACTCAGCGATCGGCCCCAGCGCCATCGGTGGGAAATAAGAGAGGGCCGTAATGATTACGATGACTGAAATGGTCATCACCCCAAATGTGATGGAATCTGTCTTTAAGGTTCCTGAAGATTCGGGAATGTATTTTTTGTTTGCCAGCAAACCCACGATGGCTACCGGTCCGATGATGGGGATAAATCTGGCCAGCAACATGGCTAAACCCGCAGATATATTCCAAAAAGGATTGTTATCTGCCAAACCTTCAAAACCGCTGCCGTTATTCGCGGTGGCAGATGTAAACTGATAGAGCATTTCTGAAAAACCATGATAGCTCGGGTTATTCAGCCAGCCCACAGGCTTTACTGCCCAGTCTGCAGTGGGATGATGCACAAATATGTAAGCAGCCAGGGCGGTACCGCCTTTTATCAGGAATGCGCAAATCAATGTCACCAATGCAGCAATCTTTACCTCTTTTGCTTCCACTTTATGACCCATGAATTCAGGTGTTCTCCCAACCATCAGGCCCGAAATGAAAACAGCAATGATGATAAAAATAAAATAGTTGAGTAAACCGACACCCACTCCGCCGTACAACGCGTTGATCATCATATCAAGGATGACAATACCTCCGGATAACGGCATCAGGCTGTCATGCATACCATTTACGGAACCATTGGATGTGGAAGTAGTACTCACACTCCAATAAGCAGTTGAAGCCGCTCCGAACCGTACTTCCTTTCCTTCCATGCTGCCCATTTTCTGATCAATGCCCATTCTGCCAATCTCAGGATTGCCTTTGGTTTCGAAGTATATATTATTGATACAGAACAAGACAAAAAAGAGAGACATCACGCCGAAGATGATATAGGCAAATCGTTTTTTATTCAGATAGAAACCCAATGCAAATATGGAAGCCATCGAGATTAATACAATGGAGATCAGCTCAACTATATTTGTAAAGTAATTTGGATTTTCGAATGGATGCGCAGAATTGACTCCAAAATATCCGCCTCCATTGGTTCCCAATTGCTTTATGGCTATCATCGCGGCCGCAGGGCCCCTGGATACCTGAACGGTATCGCCTTGTAATGTAGTTATAGTGTCTTTGCCATCATAACTGGTGGGCGTTCCATTGAAAGCCAGGATAGCCGCTACAACAATGGATAAAGGAAGTAAAAGGCGTGTGATTGATTTTACAAAAATGTTCCAGAAATTGCCCAGGTTGTTCGTGGTTTTTTCCTTCAACCCGTTAAATAAGGCAATCATACAGGCGATGCCTGTTGCAGCACTTGTAAACTGTAAAAACGTGAATACAAATAGTTGGGTCAGATAGGTGGCGCCACTTTCGCCGGAATAATCCTGCAGATTTGTATTCGTAACAAAGCTTACAATGGAGTTGAAAGCAAGATCGGGGGTCTGCCCGGGATTACCATCCGGATTCAATGGAAGTTTATCCTGAAAAATCAACATAAAAAAACCATACACAAACCATAAAAGATTAATGGTTAACATGGCTTTCAAAAATTCTTTCCAGTTCATTCCTTTTCTGGGGTCAATACCCGAAACCCTGAAAATCAGCTTTTCTACAGGACCCATAAAATCAAGGATCGTCTTTTCTCCTTTGAAAACCCTAGCGATATAACGGCCAAGTGGAATTGCCAGGATCACTGTCAATAAGAAGGTAACTATGACACCCAACATTTCATTGTTCATAACTATTAATTTTTGGAAGCTTTAAAATTTTTCAGGTTTTATTAATACATACAGCAGGTAGAAAAAAACCAGGATTGAAAGAATAAATAGTAGAGTCATGGGTTTTAAATTTTTTCAAAAAAATCAATTGATTTATAAAATATCCAAAAGCAAATGAGGCCTGTCAGCAAAAGAATAAATGTGTTCATGTGATTTGTTTCTGATTGATCCAGGAAGACCAAAACAGGTGCCGGACGCGGACTGTCGAAACGGATCCAGCCCAAAACATTCGCCGGCAATGAGTTGTGTATATGTATGTTTCGGGGCTTAACTGTAAGCCGAAAAAATACCATTCCATTTTGAAAGGCTGTTTGTCAAATTGAAAGGGTTCGGCGACTTATGATATAATAATAAAAAAAGAGGCCGCCTCTTTTCGGGGCGGCCTCTGGTTTAAATAATCTGCGGGTATCAGGGAACCAGAGGTTTCAAACGCGTACCAATCAGCCCGATGGAATGCATCAGCTTTTCATGAGGTAATTCCGCGCTGTCCATCTGAAAAGTAAGTCTGGAAATACCGCCCAGTGCTTCTGAATGCCGGATAACTTTTTCCGCGACTTCTTCCGGACTTCCGACCAGCAATGCTCCACCTGGTCCCATTTGAGATTCGAATCTGCTTCTGGTCATGGCCGGCCATCCGCGTTCCTTTCCAACTTTGGTCATCGACTCGGCATAACCCGGATAAAAATCATCCATTGCTTCCTGCGATGTGTCTGCGATATATCCCAATGAGTGCAATCCGACTGTAAGTTGCTCTGGTGTAAATCCCGCTTTTTTTCCTGCATCACGATAAAGATCTACCAGGGGGCGAAATTGGCGCGTCTCGCCACCAATCACGGCAACCATCAGGGGTAATCCCAGTGAGCCTGCGCGTATAAAGGATTCGGGTGTGCCACCGACTCCGATCCAAATGGGTAAAGGATTTTGTACTGGTCTTGGATAGACAGGCAAATGCCTGAGGGCAGGACGATATTTGCCGGACCAGGTAACAAATTCATTTGAGCGAATATTTAGTAAGAGCGCCAGTTTTTCCGCAAATAATTCATCATAGTCCTGAAGATCATAACCGAATAATGGAAATGCTTCTATGGATGAACCACGTCCTACTACCATTTCAGCTCTTCCACGTGAAATCAGATCCAGTGTAGCAAAATTTTGAAATACTCTTACCGGGTCGGCGGCGCTCAGTACAGTTACAGCACTCGTCAGACGAATGTGTTGTGTACGGGCAGCGGCCGCGGCCAGGATAAGCGTAGG
The DNA here is from genome assembly GCA_963759335.1 of uncultured Bacteroidota bacterium. GTDB lineage: Bacteria > Bacteroidota > Bacteroidia > Chitinophagales > Chitinophagaceae > Puia. The sequence continues at coordinate 267,410 of CAVWYU010000005.1, read as the reverse complement.
AGCCGAATCCAGAAAACCTTTGCGGTGATGCTCCCCGATTCCAAATACATCAAGACCCACACGATCAGCATATTCTATCCTGTCGAGCAATTGAGCCATTGCATCGTCATCGTTTATTTGTTTGCTTTTGTTGCCGCTGAACATCGCGGCAAAACTATCTATACCAATTTCCATATATATATATTGAACTGCTTCTGAAATATCAACTAACCCATCACTGTTTGAACGGCCTTGTCTTTGTGTAAGGCAGATGCATTTCAGGCAAATGTCCGCCTGATGCGAATTCCAAATATACCTTTTTGCTCCCGACCATTTCGGTATAAATAAGTATCTTGAATTTTTCCAATAAAAAATTATTTCGTGAAAAAAAGTCATATTTTATTTTGTGCCCTGAGTATTATAACAGTATTTGTTTTATCCTGCGGATCAAATGATTCATCCAAACAACCAGGCGATCAACCGGCCGCGGAAGTAAAAAAAACGGATTCGGTTTTATCTGCAGCTAACCCGCCTTCCGGATTTCAGCATGCGTATGCTACTGTGAATGGCGTAAAAATTCATTATGTAACGGGTGGCAGTGGTGAGCCGTTGATATTACTGCATGGTTTTGGTCAGAACTGGTTTATGTGGAACCGATTATTGCCCGAACTTTCCAAACATTTTACGATCGTCGCACCGGATCTGCGGGGAATGGGTGAATCAGACAAGCCGGACAGTGGTTATGACAAGAAGACCATGGCCGTGGATATTCACGAGCTCGTAAAAAAACTTGGATATAAAAATATCAATCTGGCCGGCCACGACATTGGTCTGATGGTGGCTTATGCCTATGCTGCACAGTTCGGAGCAGAAGTAAAAAAACTTGCACTGATGGATGCATTGCTGCCGGGCGTTGAACCGGTATGGTCAGATTTTTCGGGGAAAGCCTGGTGGTTTGGTTTTTTTGCACGGCCGGTTTCCGGCTATCTGGTGCAGGGAAAGGAAGGTGCATTCTTAACGGACTTCTGGCCGGTGGTCGGACACATCAACGATGCATTTACTAAGGAAGAAAGAGATGAATTTATAAGAGCCTTTTCAGTGCCCGGATCCACAACGGCCTGCTTTCACTGGTTTGGTAATTTTCCACAGGATGCACTGGACAACCATATTTTCGAAAAAAATAAATTACAGATGCCAGTGCTTGCGATGGGCGCGGAATATGGATCAGGAAGTTTTCTCGCAAACCATTCCCGCGTGGTGGCAACTCAGGTAACCGAAGTTGTTATAAAGGGTTCGGGGCATTGGATCGTACAGGAAAAAACCGAACAGGTTCAGAAAGCCTTACTTGATTTCTTCCTGGAAAAATCAGTCAAATAAAGAATTCCATTTTACATTCCATCATAAACGATCTATCATGAAATCAGTCGTGCAGGTTCTTTTTATATCTCTCATATCGATCTGTTTTTCGGCGTCTGTAAAAGCCCAGGCCGTTAATGAAGGTCCGTTTCGAATGACAAAGGATGAAATTATCGACAGCAAAGCCCCGGGGCAGAAAGCACCCGGTTCATCCAATCTGCCTGCGGTGCAGGTGATCGTACTTTTTGGTGATCCTTCCAAAGCCGGGCTGTATACGATTGTTATAAAAGTGGCAGCGAATACAAAAATTCCAGCCCATCTCCATCCGGATCAGCGCGTCGCTACGGTCATTTCAGGTGACTGGTATTTTGGGTATGGTGATCATTTTTCTGTTGACAGCCTGAAGAAACTCCCTGCAGGTAGTGTTTATTCTGAAGTGGCCGGGCAAAACCACTTTGCAATGACCAAAGACCCGGTGGTCGTTGAGATTACCGGATACGGCCCTTCCGGTGTAACATATGTAAACCCGGGCGATGACCCTCAAAATAAAAAGTAATTTCTATATCGACTGGGGCCGCAACCAGATTTTAAGTTTTTTACATTCGGCCAGACGGCCAAGATAAATCAGATCGCTGGTGGTTTTCGTTCGCCGCTTTGGTTCCTCTGAGGATTCCGTTTTACTGATTGGTAAAACGTTTTTGCTGGTTTGTGTCAGAGGATTTGAATCAGTAGGTGAAAAATATTCGGCTGCCAGCTGTCCTTCGGTGATTTTTTGAAGTAAAAATGAACGACGTGCTCTTGTGATCTTTCTGTCCCCTGAAGGAAATGCAGGATATGATGCGATATGAGCCATGGTTTTTTTGCGTCCTCTTGTCACGGGTTCCTTCACCGGTTCGTTTTTGGCATTTGTTTTCGGTGAATCCAGGAGCGGGGTTATATATTTTTTCGTCAGGACTTCAGTAATAGCCGCGTCTTCCATCCCTTCTTTCAGCATTTTGATCGCTTCACCCGTTAATGTTCTGTAGAGAACATATTTTTTTACTTCTTCCGGCACCAATTTATACAGCGAAGATGCGATGGGAGAAGCTTGCTTCATCCTGTTGATACTTTGGCGAAACCCTTTAAAGGCAGGGTCCTTTTTGGTTCGTTCACCGGTAAGCGAAGACGCCCGGCGCCATATATTGAGGTCAAAATGTGGCGAATAATAAAGACACATCCCCAGGTCGGGGTCGTTGCCAGTTATAATATTATGTGTTATTCGTTTACCCATTTGGTCTGTCGGGAGTAACGCAGACCCCGTATTCCTTAGTACGTAACCGGAGAAAAAAATGTTTTATCAGCAGCCAGTGTCCGTCAGAAACCTAATTGAGCTCTAATTGAACTATGTACATAAAGCGCAGTTCTGCCTTTCTGCAATGGCAGCATGCTGACCCGGAAGATTCTAAACACTTAAAATAATTAATAATCAATACTTTAGGATTTGAGTATCAAGTCCCGGTTATCCAGATTTCTATAGTTTCTATTAATTTAGTACCATCGGGCACAAAAATTATTTTCAATGTCACTCAGAACGCCGGTTTCAAAGGATGATCATATGCAGGGTAATCCGGATGCTCCCATAGAACTTTTGGAATATGGGGATTACCAATGCCCTTATTGCGGACGGGCTTATCCGATTATTAAAAAGCTGCAACTTGAACTGGGAGATAAGCTGAAATTTGTTTTCAGGAACTTTCCGCTTACGACTGCGCATCCGCAGGCTATGCTGGCTGCCATGGCAAGTGAAGCGGCGGCCCTTCAGGGAAAATACTGGCCGATGCATGATTTGTTATTCGAAAACCAGCGAAGGCTTTTAAAATCTGCCATTATGGGTTATGCTGAGGAGCTTTCACTCAACCTGGATAAATTCGGGAAAGATCTCGAAGATGAAAAAATTCAAAAAGACATTGAACTTCAATTTTACGGTGGAATGCGGAGTGGCGTGAATGCAACACCCGGCTTTTTCATCAATGGCGAGAAATTAAATTCGGGGTGGGAGGGAGACGACTTGTTAAAATTTATACGGAATACATTTCCCCAATTCATATAACCTCCTTACAACGTTCTGCAGAATATGAACCGGTGTGACCTTTCGTTTATTCTCTGGTGCATGGTTGTCATGCCAAGGTCCGGGACTGATTTTTGTCTATTGCAAAAGAATGAATTTGACAGTAAAAGAGGCAAAAGAAGTAGCGAAGAAATGGATTTATAATGAAGCCTCCGGGCTTCCGGAGTTCCATGCTGCTTTTTATCATGGTTCAGTGAACTGGCTTAGCGATGGATCTGTTTTTCCATCTGGATCAGATTTGGACATCATTATTATTCCCGCATCACATGAACTCCCCCCAAAAAAGAAATTTTCTTTTGAAAATCTCCTGATAGAACTGACCTGGTTGCTTCCGGATCAATACAGTTCGGCTGAACAGATACTGGGAAATTATCATCTGGCCGGGAATTTTAGCAGAACGGAAATTATATTGGACTTAACGGGTCATTTCTCAGATCTTCAAAAAAAAATAATTAAGCATTATGCCGAACGGAAATGGGTAGAGGCGAGATGTAAAGACGCTCTGAATAATGCTTTAAAGTTCCTGAATTCACTGAAGGAAACCGATCCGGTTCATGATCAGGTGACCAACTGGTTATTTGCCAGGGGAGTTTTGGCGCATATTCTTCTGGCTGCCGGATTGGAAAATCCGACAGTGCGTAAAAGATATGTAACCTTACATAAACTACTGAGCAGGTATGGTCAAACGGAATTTTATGAATCAGTCTTGAATTTTGCAGGCTTTTCATCCGTTACAAAGAACGAAGCTGAGAATCATCTTTTATCTCTGACGGACATCTATGACAAAGCCTGTGAATACCTCCATTCGCCCTATGCTTTCGCGGTCGATATTAGTCCGGATTCAAGAAAGATTGCCATTGAAGGCAGCCAGGAACTGATATCAAATGGTTTTCACAGGGAAGCGATGTTCTGGATTCTGGCAACCTATTGCCGGTGCCTGCATATTCTGTTTACGGATGCACCGGCAGAAGTTCACCGGCAATATAAACAGGCATTTTATACAATTTTATTTGAATTTGATATTCTTTCCTTCGAAGACCGTAAACGGGATAATGACCGGTTAATAAATTATATACCACAGGTAATGCGAATGGCTGAATGGCTGATAGCTCAGAATCCACCAATAAGTTCCGGAGAATAAAAGATATTTTAACAAAATCATTTGGTAATGCGGCCTCCTGTATAATATCTTTGCAGCTAAGATAATTACTTAATAAGATAATAATGGAGAAGGACGCTGTTACTAAAATCAGAAAACTGACCCAGCTATATGCATACGTTTCGATTCAGATGCACGAAGCCGTTGCCCGAAAAGCAGGGCTTACAGGCACTGACCACAAATATTTGGGATTTCTAATAGAAAAAGGGCAGATGACTGCCGGCGAGCTTTCGGTTCTGACAGGTCTTACAACAGGTGCGGTAACAGGTTTGATAGACAGATTTGAAAGGAAAAAACTTAGTCAAAAGGAAATACGCTGAAAACGACCGGCGCAAAGTGATCATCGAGCCAAACACCGGAAATATAATGGCTCTTTTAAAGCCGCTTTATAAAGAATTCAGAGCCAAATCTGAAAAACTGACTGCTGCGTTTTCTGAGGCGGAAACAAAAATCATTGAAAGATATTTTCTAAAAGCGATTGAAATAATGAATGAAGCAACCCATACACTGAATAGTAAATAATGGCAGGCAAATTTAAATTGGATAGAGGTGAGTAATTACATACTTGAGTTTCAGGAAACCGACAAAACAAAGATTGCCCTGGTCGGGGGTAAAGGTGCCAGCCTGGGGGAATTATCCAGGTTAGAAGGCGTACAGGTGCCCGGGGGCTTTTGTATTACGACTGATGTCTATAAAGAAATGTTTGGGAACAACCCGGCTTTTATTTCTTTACTTGATCAGCTAAACGTTCATATGGCAGATAACAGGAAAGCCATCAGAGAAACCAGCGCAAAAATCAGAGAACTGATCGAAAGCATAGAAATTCGAAAAGATATTGAGGATGAGATTATCCGGCATCTTAAACAAGCCGGTGAAAAAAATGCCTATGCAATACGATCCAGTGCAACGGCAGAAGATTTACCGACAGCATCCTTTGCGGGACAACAGGATACATATTTGAATATCATCGGAAAGGAAAACATACTAAAACATATCAGCAAATGCTGGGCATCACTCTTTACAGACCGCGCGATCGTGTATCGAATACAAAATGGCTTTGACCACCGCAGGGTCCGGCTGTCTGTAGTTATTCAGAAGATGGTTTTCCCTCAGGCATCCGGTATTTTATTTACTGCCGACCCTGTTACTTCAAACAGGAAAATATTGTCGGTTGATGCCGGTTTCGGACTCGGCGAGGCGATGGTTTCCGGCCTGGTGAATGCTGATAACTATAAAATATCAGAGAACAGGATTTTAGAAAAGAAGATATCCGCTAAGAAACTGGCTATTTATGCATTGGAAGACGGTGGTACGAAGGAACAGGAAATCGAACCTGAGAAACAAGGCATGCCGGTTCTGACAGATGAACAGATTTTGAAGCTGGCGGATATTGGAAAAAAGATCGAAGAACATTTCGGCTGTCCCCAGGATATCGAATGGTGCCTGGTTGATGACACGTTTTATATCGTCCAAAGCCGGCCCATTACTACTTTATTCCCGATTCCACAGGCGACCGATCAGGAAAATCATGTGTATGTATCTGTCGGGCATCAGCAAATGATGACCGATGCAATAAAACCACTCGGGCTGTCTGTCTGGCTTTTAACGACACCGGCGATGATGCGTACGGCTGGCGGAAGATTATTTGTTGATGTTACTCCTATGCTGGCTTCAACTGCCGGCAGAGAAACACTGGTCAATGTACTGGGGAAAAACGATCCGCTCATAAAAGATGCACTCATAAATATCCTGAAGCGGGATTTTATAAAATCCCTGCCCGATGATAACAAAGAATCCGGTGCGGGCAGCACCCCTAAACCCGTTCCTCCCCGGGATTATCAAACACTCAACGATTACGATCCGGCCATTGTTTCTGATTTGATAAGAAAAAGTCAAACATCGATAGAGGCATTAAAGCAAAACATTCAAAGGAAATCAGGTCCGGAACTATTTGATTTTATCCTGGATGATATCGGGCAATTAAAAAAGATCATGGCGGAGCCACAAAGTTTTGGTGTGATCATGACAGGTATGAATGCTTCCGCATGGATCAATGAAAAAATGATGGAATGGCTGGGTGAGAGAAATGCGGCGGACATACTTTCCCAATCTGCGCCAAACAACATCACTTCTGAAATGGGCCTGGAACTATTGAATGTTGCAGATACGATTCGCCCTTATCCGGAAGTCATTCACTATTTGTCAGGTCCTGAATTCGGTATAAAAGAGGATGGCTTTTTGAATATACCGGATCATTTGGAAGGCGGAAGAGAATCCCGGGATGCGATTGATGCTTACCTGGAAAAATACGGGATGCGATGTGCGGGAGAAATCGATATTACCAGAACCCGGTGGAGCGAAAAACCATCTACTCTGATTCCACTGATCCTTAGTAATATCAAAAACTTCGGACCCGGTGCCGGCAGACGTAAATATGAGCAGGGACTGAAGGAATGCGTTGAAAAAAGAACAGGAATTATTGGAGCGATTGACGCTATTGCCGGATGGTGAGCAAAAAGCCAAAGAAACAAAACGAATGATTGGGATGATCCGGAATTTCAGTGGTTATCGCGAATATCCAAAGTATGGAATTATTCAGCGTTATTACATCTACAAGCAGGCGTTATTAAAAGAAGCCGAGCGGCTCGTGCAAAAAAAGGTGATTCACGAAAAAGAAGATATTTATTATCTCAGTTTTGAAGAACTACACGAAACAGTAAGAAAAAATAAACTGGATTACGAGATCATCCGTACACGCAAAGACGAGTACAAATTATTTGAAAAACTATTTCCCCCGCGTGTTATCACATCTGACGGTGAAATTATTGCCGGGGAATACAATCGGGAAAATCTTCCGGCCGGAGCGATGGCAGGCCTGGCTGTATCTTCCGGTGTTATTGAGGGACGGGCTCGTGTCATCCTGAAAATGGAAGATGCTGATATAGAAGAGGGAGATATATTGGTTACCACATTTACTGACCCCAGCTGGACACCTTTGTTCGTATCCGTCAAAGGCCTGGTCACCGAAGTAGGCGGACTAATGACCCATGGAGCTGTGATTGCACGTGAATATGGATTGCCGGCAGTTGTAGGCGTGGAGAATGCTACCAAACGGATCAGCGACGGACAAAAAATCCGGGTGAATGGCACGGACGGTTATGTAGAGATATTATAAAGGAAATGTGTTGTCCAAGATGTCGGCCAGATCATCCTTACATTTGGTAATTAATCAGCGACATGAAAAACACCTTGCTATATCTGCTTTGTTTTTCCATTTCTTCCGCTTTCTCCCAGCAAACCGCGTGGCCGGTTATAAAGCATTATGAAGGAAAATTCATTGAAAAAATAGCCATGCCCGTCGGCGGTATCGGAACCGGTAATATCTCCATGGGAGGAAATGGTCAGTGGAAAGATGTGGAAATCATGAATAAACCCGGAATGGGTTTTTATGGTTCCGTTACACCAAAACGCGCACCGTGTTTTATGGTATTTACGGAAAATGCATCCGGTGAAAAACATGCAAAGGCGCTGATGGGTCCGATACCACAACCGGAATATACAGGTTCGGAAGGAAGTACAGCGCCAAACCACGGATTGCCCAGGTTTGCAAAGGCCAGCTTTGATGCGGGATATCCGTTTGGCATTGTAAACCTGGAAGATGATGCCATGCCCATTTCTGCAAAGGCGAAAGTGTTTAATCCATTTATACCGGGTGATGCCCTCAGCAGCGGCATTCCGATCGCTGTTATCCGATATGAGATCACGAATAAAACTAATCAGCCGCTAACCATTGCCGTGGCCGGCTCACTGGATAATTTTATCGGGATGGATGGTTCGGTGGTTGAATTTAATAACTGGAACCGGTCCATCAACCTGCTGGGTACAAAGAATAACCGTAATCAGTTCAGGCAGTCAAAAGATTTCGCCGGAATCTATATGACTTCCGATAGCGTTGATCATGATTCGAATGCCTGGGGAACGATGGCCCTGACAACGCCAGTAAAAAATGCGGACTATCATATCAGCTACCGTACCCAGTTCAGTCCGAAAGGATGGAATGATAATGTCACCGACATGTGGGATGATTTTTCCGATGATGGCGTTTTCAGAGATGTTCAGTTTGATCAAAAGGTTAATGATCCGAGGGCAGCTTTATCCGTCAAACTGCTACTGGCGGCCCATGAAACAAAAGAAGTGGAATTTTTTCTGACCTGGGATTTTCCAAACCGCAAAGACTGGAATGATAAAGTGACCATCGGCAATTATTACTCTACCTTTTATGCGGATGCCTGGGATGTGGTCGAAAAAACTTTACCACAATTACCAAAACTGGAAGCAAAGACGATCGATTTTGTAAGTCTGGTGGCTCAAAGTGATTATCCCGCTGTCATCAAAGAAGCCGCCTTATTCAACAGTAGTACGCTGCGATCACAAACGGCTTTTCGAAATAAAGATGGATATTTTTTCGGATGGGAAGGTGTATTTGCCGCAACCGGTTCCTGTTATGGAAATTGCACGCACGTGTGGAATTATGAACACGCCACGCCATTTCTTTTTGGCAGTCTCGCCATGAAGATGCGAAATGTGGAATACCAGTATGGGCTGAACGACAGTTCCGGATTGATGAGTTTCCGTGTTTCATTACCATTCAACAAAAATGAAAATTGGAAAATAGCGGCTGCCGACGGACAAATGGGCACCGTGATGAAAGTGTACCGGGAGTGGCAGCTGAGTGGTGATGATGCGTTCCTCCGGGCCACCTGGCCTGGTGTGAAAAAAGCGCTGGCTTTTGCCTGGATAAAAGGCGGATGGGATGCGGATCAGGATGGCGTGATGGAAGGTTGTCAGCACAACACCATGGATATAGAATATTTTGGTCCCAACCCGGAAATTGAATTCTGGTATCTCGGCGCATTGAAAGCCGCATCCGCCATGGCGGCATATATGAAAGATCAGGAATTTCAGAAAATATGCTCTGCACTTTTTGAAAAAGGAAGCCGCTGGACAGACCAGCATTTGTTTAACGGCGAATTCTATATACAGCAGATCCGGCCCGTCGCAGACAAAAACATGATAGCAACCGGACTGATTGCGGGCATGGGCGCGTCCAATGTAAAAAATCCCGACTTCCAGATTGGCGAAGGTTGTCTCGTAGATCAGCTGGTGGGACAAAATATGGCATGGATATGTGGTCTGGGTTATCTGGCAGATTCCAGCCACATTCGAAAGACATTGGAAAGTATTTATAAATACAATCACGTGGTTTCTTTCGGTGACCATTTTAATAATATGCGATCTTATGCCCTGGGTGATGAATCCGGTTTGATGCTCACTTCGTATCCCGATCCGTCAAAAAGACCAGCCGTTCCTTTGTCATATGCATTTGAAGCCTGGACAGGGCTCGAGTATACCGCAGCCACGGGCATGATTTATGAAAATATGGATCGGGAAGCGCTGAATATTATTTCGGATGTACGGAACCGTTATGACGGATATAAACGAAACCCGTTTAATGAAGAAGAATGCGGTAATCACTATGCCCGCGCCATGGCGAGCTGGTCAGCGTTGATAGCCTTCAGCCGGTTCCATTACTCTGCGGTTGAAAAAGAATTCGCCATTACATCAAAGCCGGGAAAATATTTCTGGTCTGATGGCTATAGCTGGGGAAACGTGATCGTAGGAGAACGTACTGTTTTGATCGCTGTTCACTTTGGAAAACTGGAAGTTAAATCGATCCGGTTACAGGGAGCTCGTACGCTCACATTAAAAAAGACTGTTATCATCGGTGAGAATAAAGCGCAGGAATTCGCCATCCAATAAACAATGGTCGCCTAATAATCATTCAATTCCAAATGCAACAATCAGTAAACCGGCGACCAATACAGATTCTGATTTAACATTCAGATATATGTTGTATTCAACAGTTATCATATGGCCGGAGGAAAAACTATTAACTTCGTCTGTTATGAATATTCGCGTGGTGCTTTTTTTAATGTGGTTTTCTGCGCTGGCCTGTAAAAAAGATTCATCGGGGCCATCAAATTCGTCTTCAACTTATCCCGCCTCATATACACGTTATAGTCCACAAAATCAGCAGAGCGCCAGGGAGAATTTATCTTACGATGCCAATCAGAATATAACCAACATATCTTTTTTAATACTGGATACCGGTGGAGGGGAAGTTGCCGTCGCTTCAGGCAATTATTCGTTCACGTATACATCTGGTAACAGTTTGCCTTCGGGATATATTTATAATTACCACCACACCATAGAAGCCAGAGGTTATGATGGTGGAAGTCAGTCAGAAACTCATTTTTTATATTATAACGACGATCATCAGTTGGTAAAGGACTCCGGATTGAATAATATGCCAACCAGTTATTTTAGTTATTCCGATAAAATGATCACTTACTCAACCTGGGTGCATGACTGGGACTCAGTGGTATCTTTTTACAGGGATAGTTTGATATTGGATGATCAGGGCATGCTGGCCTTCAATTACCAGATTAATAAGAACGGCGCGAATTGGGATACCTATATGATACCTTATGTGAAAAACGAGAATCTGACAAATCCACTATATACAAAAAATCTTTCGGGCAGTCTCGGCATTTTATTTCTTGCACGGGACTTAGGCGATTTTATCTCCCGCGATTTAATGACGGAATATGTAAGTTATAACTGGACCAGCGATTCCCGGGGCAGGGTATTTGGTAACGAGACCGGGAACGGTTACATCATCCAATTCACATATCCTTAATTCCACGTTTTCATATGAAAATTCAGATACGGGTCGTTTTTATTTTCTCTCTATTGTTTCAAATTATTTTTGACACATCCCTGAGGGCCCAGTCCGCGGACAGTACCATACTATCCGTAAACCATACGAAGGACTTTGTAATATCCGGTGACGGAACGGCCGAAAATTGGAAAATGGAAAAATGGGTGGTCCTGCCAAAAAGGGAGGGTAAGGGCCCCGCGTACGAAACGAAAATGAAGATTCTGTATTCTGATTCCGGTATCTACTGTCTTTATTATAGTCAGGATAGTGTATTGACATCGACACTAAAGGAGGACTTTTCAGATTTATATAATGAAGATGTTGTGGAAGCCTTTTTTTGGCCTGATCAAAATACGCCGGTTTATTTTGAGTACGAAGTATCGCCATATAATTACGAATTACCACTGGTGGTTCCTAATATCGATGGAAAATTTATGGGCTGGCTGCCATTTCATTATACAGGAAATCGCAAAACCCGGCACCTGACACACATCATGAAAGAGTCTGACAAAATGATCGCGTGGACCGCAGAATTTTTTATTCCCTATGAACTGTTTAAGCCATTAATAAAAACAGTTCCATCGAAGAATACCAGATGGCGGGCAAATTTTTACCGGATAGATTATGACCAGGGAGGTGCCGGCTGGGCGTGGCAATCCGTCAGAACCGATTTTCACGATTATGAACGTTTTGGAACCCTTCTGTTTAAATAATTCCGCAGTGCTTATTGCCAGTGATCTCTGCCTGAATGACTCCGAATAAGTAATCCTTTCATTCCCGTACTATTCCGATGGATGTTTTCAGATGAATCTTTACAGAGGTTTGTACGTAAATTTCTGCTTCCCACAGCAGTCAGGGAGAGGCTGTGCCAAATGTAAAATCGGTAATTTTATTTTTCTTCAACACATCCACTACTTTGTCATAGTTTTCATACGTATCACCCGGATATCCTCTTATTTCAACTCTTGGTTTGGCGATTTCCATCAGGTTAAACCGGATAAAGGAATCCAGCTGCGAAAATCTTTGTATGGGGATCCGTGTATTCTGGAAGATGACCGACAGCGTATCCATCTTAGTATAGATGATCAGGTCCTTTTTTTCGTTATCCGTTTTGGAAATCATGGAGGGGTTCGTCTGTTTGCCGGGTTTCTGGGCATACCCCATTGCCGAAACAGAAAAGACAGCCACCGTTAAAAATACTCTGATCAGTATTTTCAGAATTTGCATGGGTTCGTTTTATCGAAAGTTAGTATGTTTCCGGTTTATATTTCCAAGAGGAAACACTTAGTTAGTAAAATATTTTCAGGAAAAATAAGCAGTGAATATCCATCAAGAAGATACGGCACATTACCATCATCCATGCGGGCAATACCGCCCGGATACAAATAGTTATGAAACCGGAGATTATTTTTCAAACTCAAACATATAAAATAAACCCAGCTGAAATACACTGTTTCTGGACATTGAGCTTTGGCTATCCTTATTTACATTTGTCAGGCCAATATTATAGCGGGCATCGATTCCCAGACCCATTTCGGAAAATTTGTAACCAAGTCCCAAAGCCCAGGAGAAATCGACGGTTGCGAAATCGTTTTTTATATTTGTTTTGATATTATCAATTTCCCTGTGCGCACTCAGCAGAAAACCAATCTGAGGTCCCGTTTCGGCAAAAAAGCCGGTTTCGTGCTGATACTTAAATAGCAGGGGAACGTTCAGATATCCTGTTTCGATATGCATTGACTCACCGGAAAACGCTTGCTCATATCCCTGACCTGAATACATGATTTCCGGTTGGAAATGAAAACCCGTAAACAAAGGAACTGAAAGGAGCGCTCCGGCATTAAAACTGGTCTTGTATCCGGGATTGTCTACACCCGGTACAAAGCTTGACAGGTTGAGGCCCGCTTTAACCCCAAATTGAACCTGAGAAAACCCGGCAACTGATATTAATATGGTAAAAACCGTTATAGATACTTTCTTCATCATGACCCCGTCTTTGGATAGTGAAAATTTCTGTCACAACGATTTTTATCAGGTTAAATTGTTGCATTCACATGAAACCTTCATTTATACAGAGACGGGTCTGTCACGCCTGCGCCAAAATGATTTTTCTACAGCCAACTATTTATTTGTTGTAAAAGCGAAGTTCTTTTCTTGAGAAGCTGCAGACTTTTTCATGTTTTAGCGAACTGAGCAGAGAGGTAACGGTTTGCCGGCTCGTGCCAATCAGCTGGGCGACGTCTTCGTGGGTCAGATAGTTGGGAATACGCAGTTCTTTTCCGAACTGCCAGGCAGAATCCCTGACATCAGCAAGCAGCTGCTCCAGAAACATGACAAGCCGGGTCTTCACATCATTCCGGAGAATATTTTCAAGCCTGTCTTCAGACCTTCGGATTCTATGTCCGGAAATCCTGCTGTATTTCAGGGCCAGTTTTGGATGGTTGCCAAGTATCTGATTGAAATGATCAACGGAGAAACTGTATATCGCGGTGTCCGTTTTAAAAGCCTGGGCGAATTCGCCGTTCAGATTTTCTTTTTGCAGGGTGACCTGCCCAAAGAAATTACCCGGGCGCAAAATGTCTTTGACTATTTTATTCCCATAGCTGTCGAGGTAGCCAAGCCGGATAAGGCCTGATTTGATGAAATATATATTCGGATGCCGGAAAGCCTCAAAATATATATACTCACCCTGACTTATTTTTTTTTCGCTGATGCTTTCTATTTCCAGATATTCTTCATCTGATAAATCGGAAAATAAAATATCTTTTTCTATAGTTGTACTGATTGAGTGAGCTGTCATGATTTGATAATATTTAAATATTTGACCGTGTAATTTTCTTCAGCAAAGTAGAACGAACAGGCTATTGAAATAATCACGGAAGTATCACAAATGCCTTCTAATTATATCCGCAGGGCGCGTTTTGCTGCATTTTTGCATAAAATTGTATTTCATACTATTTTAATTGAGTAGATTACCCTGTATGAAAAATATACTTTTGGTTGAAGACGACCAGCAAATCACGACGCTGCTGAATCTTCACCTGAATTCACCCACACATATTCTTACATCCTGTGGAAGGGGACAGGATGCCCTGAAGAAAATAGCACAAAATGAATATGATCTGATCATTCTGGATATCATGCTGCCTGATATCAGCGGACTCTCCATTTGTAAGAAGCTGAGGGATCAGGATAATCAAACGCCCATCATCATGCTTACATCCCGGTCGGACGAATCAGATAAAGTGCTGGCCCTTGAAATGGGTGCAGACGATTATATAACAAAGCCATTTGGGATATTGGAACTCGTCGCCCGAACCAAGGCATTATTGAGAAGAACATCACCGGCGGAAACGGAATCAGCCGGAAAACCTTTCATAGAACACGGATCTCTTCAGATAGACAAAGTGAAAAGGAAAGTTTTGTTGAACGGTGGCCGGCTTGATCTGACGCTCAAGGAATTCGACCTTCTTTATCTTCTGGCCAGTAACCCCGGTAAGCCCTATAGCCGTAAAGACCTGCTGGAAATTGTGTGGGGATTTGCATTTCAGGGATATGAACACACAGTTACGGCACATATCAACAGACTGAGAATAAAAATTGAACCTGACCCCAATACACCGGTGTATATATTAACATCCTGGGGTATCGGATATCGCTTTGCAGAATGAAAACAAAAACTTTGCCTCTTTTTAGCCGGATTCTCCTGTTGATATTCACGCTGATTACAGTGCTGAGTCTCACTTTTATACTGATCGCTTACATGTCAGTTGTCCATTACTATCAGGCCAGCACTCAATTATTAAACAAAGACGTGGCCGGCCATATCGCAAAATTTACATCGCCATTTGATAAAGGAGGACTGAACAGACAAAAAGCGGACTCTGTTTTTTATAATGCCATGGTGATCAGTCCGAGCGTAGAAGTTTATTTTCTGGATACCACGGGAAGGGTTATTTATTTTCACGGAGCACCGAATGAAGTCAGACAACCCGTGATAGCTCTGGAAACGATCAGGGAATATCTGAATAAAAATGGTCAGATTTATATAAAAGGTCCGGATCCCAGAGATCCGTCAAATCCAAAAATATTTTCCGCGGCCACGGTGCAAAATAAATCAGGCGTCATTGGCTTTATCTACGTAATACTGGGAAGTACTGAATATCGAAGCGTTTCCAATGTAATATTTAAATCACATGCAGCGGGGTTACTATTGGAGATATTCCTGTTTATACTACTGGTTACAATTATCCTCTCCTTGTTATATGTGAAACGGCTGGAGCGAAATTTCAGAAAGCTGATCCTGGTTCTGAGAAAATTTGAATCGGGCGACCTCACTGCCAGGTTTGAGGAGAATGATAAAAATGAGCTGACGCCGGTAACCCATGCATTTAATAAAATGTCCGGTATGCTTGTCGATCATATTGAAAGACTGAAACGCGCGGAAGTGCAAAGAAAAGATTTCACGACCAATATCTCGCATGATCTGAGAACGCCATTAGCCATTGCACGCGGTTATGCGGAAACAGTATTGATGAATCTTGAAAATGACCAGGCTGGTAAACAGGAAAATGCGGCTCATGCAAAACTGATCGTTTCCAATATTCAGGTGGTAGAAAATATGGTGCAGCAGTTGCTGGATTTATCAAAAATGGAATCCGCTGCCACGAGCCTTCAAAAACAGCCTTTTGTTTTTTCCGAGATCGTCCTGGAACTTATACATTCTTTTTCCCTGACGGCACAGGAAAAAAAGATAACCATCCAATCAGTGGACTGTGAAAATGCGGCCTGGATTTATGCAGATATCCATATGATGGAAAGGGTGGTGCAGAATTTATTAATCAATGCATTAAAATTCACTCCGGAACGGGGGCAAATTATTATACAGCTCAAAAATCAGCATGACGAACTTGTTTTTGAAATTTTTAATCAGGGTGAACCAATGAATGAAGCCCTGTATGACTGGCTGAATGATAACAAGCCGGATGCTGCCAATACACGTCCGCACAGTCACGGTCTGGGACTGGTGATCGTCAAAACAATCCTGCAGCTCCATCATTTTCCCATAAAAGCGGGATTTATCGAGGGTCGTGGGAACGGGATCTCTTTTCGAATGCCCGTTGCCAATCCGGCATCAACTTCAAAATAATTATTTTTTCAATCGCAGCCGTTTTGTGATCAGATCGCCCAATCCTTTTCCCATCAGATTACTCCTGTCACAGCAATATTTATAATGGATTCCACCATAGAATCTGGAATCCCTGGTCTCCAGTGCCGCGTTTCGAAACGAGGTATAGGACCTGCTTTTAATTCCAAATTCGAGTTCGGTGGAATCTGTATATGAAAAGTTGTCGCCAAAAATATCACTCAGCACCTCAGAAGCCGAGGCCGAAATAGTACAATGTCCGCAGGTATATTCCGGGAAAGGAGGTGTTTGCAGGTGAGGCCTCCAGTTCGGATCAAAATACTTGTCGATCACAGATTCCGGACGAATCGTGTTGTAGATATATTTAATATTCCAGCACTGGATAAATGCATCAAACAATGCAACCGAAGTTTTTGCGTAGGCATATACCGTTTCCTGAAAGTCGGCGCCTGACTTCAGGGCCGCAATACCCACAACGCCCATCCAGTGTCCGGGTGGCGAAAATTTCTTGGTTCCAAACATCAGATGACCCGACACATTTAGCTTGAACGGGTTGTCGTCCCAAAAATCAGCGATCCAGGACTGCTCCGGTGTGAGACTGTCAACGGTGTTCTGGATCAATTTGACTTCCTTATAATAATTACTTGTTTTTGAGGTGACATTAAACGGATATGGAGGTTCGGGCATAAACTGATTCACACTGTCAATGACCAAAGCACGAATCTCGCGCCAGTGAGGCTCTGCCGCTGAAGAATAGGCGGGTGGCGTGGGAACCCAGCGTCCCGGAGAGTCATTGACATTGTATTCAGAAGCGCCCCTCGTTTGCAGGTAATTGTCCTGTTTGCTCCACTGCATGATCACCGATGAAATGGTGTCGCTGAATGCAATCGTGTTTGCAAGTACGTCAGACGGCATTCCGTGACTGGCCGCGAGACTCTTTAAACTATCCACCCAATAATTCATGCTTCCTGCAGGAAAAGTAACGGACTCGCCGAGTTTGCAATAAGCTAACAGCGCTCCAAGCTGGTAATTTATTTTTTGACCAGTTGCCGGTTTTGGAACAGATTTCAGCCCGTGCAACTGACCGGAAAGGGAAATATATTTGCCGGGATTTCCGGCGGCCATTACTTCATAACCCGCGACAGCGGCGTACAGATAATTTCTGGACGCCACCATGGGCGAAAAATTATTGCCCATAACGATCGTATTGAGCTCGTGAACCGTGCTGCAATACAGGGATGGGTCATTAAATATTTTTTCGTAATCGTTTTTTTTATTACAGGCGAACAATGCAATCACTAAAAAAAATGATATCGCTTTCTTCATAAAGGGTATTTAATTAAAGACCGGTGGTTCCGGAGTTTGAATGGCTGTTCCTGCTGGCTTATCAGCGCCTGATGTCAGACTCCGAACATATTCGCCGCGAAGATGATCATATAAAGAGTGTTTATCGATGATATAAGCCGCCATGCTGGCAATCATTCCCGCGAGTATCAGAAAAAAAATCACATTATGCCTGTCCGTCATTTCAAGAACCAATATGGCCGAAGTAAACGGAGTCCGGGTGACACCGGTTAAAAACCCGACCATGCCAGACAATACCAGCAGGTTTGTATTGGTGGCAGATAAATGAAACCATCCGGCGATCAGAGAACCCAATCCGGCGCCGGCACTCAGGGACGGCGCAAAGATTCCGCCGGCTGCTCCCGATGTGAACGAAAGCAACGGGCCGACTATACGTAATAATGATACATCCCAGCTCGTATATTTTTGATTGGTAAAAAGAATATGCGTTATAAAATCTTTACCGGAACCAAACGAGTTGACATTGATAAAGACCGCCAGTACAGTAAGAATCAGTGCAGTAAAGATGAGATACAGAATGTGTTTGTAATAGCTTGTAAAAGTCTTTTTCCATCGCAGCACAATCAGCATGAGTTTCGAAAGAATACTGCCCATCAGTCCTGTAACTATAGCAACGCCGATCACGGGAATAAACATAAAACGGGAAAGATTGCTAACGTCCGGATATCCGAAATACAGGTATGGGCCCAGAAATCCCTGGGCCGTGAGACCTGCAATGATAACGGCAGAAAATAATGCCGTTTTGAAATAATTCATATGCGTTTTGGTCAGTTCTTCTACGGCGAAAACAATTCCGCCGAGCGGTGTGTTAAAAGCAGCAGCGAGTCCGGCTGCTGCTCCGGCCATAATCATATTCACCTTCGATATCTTAGGCCACCAGGCAGGTAGCCACTGGTTGATTTTAAAAAAAACTGAACCCGCGATCTGAATGGTAGGGCCTTCCCGCCCGATAGCTCCGCCGCCAAATACCATCACAAGACTTGAGCAAACTTTTATCAGCATGATTTTCATGCTGAGTAATGGTTTTATCTTTTCATCAGAATTGGCTGAACTTAATTCTATGGCTGCCATTACCTGAGGGATGCCACTGCCACGGGCATAAGTTGAAAAACGCTGTACGAGCCACCAGGCGACAATAAAACAAATGGGCGTTATGATAAAAAACAGATAATTGTTCCGATGGAATATAAACTGTGTTCCTTTTTCTGCCAGAGAAAATAATTTGCTGTAAGCAACCGCAGCAAGACCAGTAATCAGAGACGCTGTCCAGAACGGAAGCGCCTGAAACAAACCGTTTTTAAATCTTTTACTACCAGTCCGATCAAATAAAACTTTTAGTCTCTGCCTTAAGCCTGTAAATAACTTCATATGGAATGGCGGCCTGGTTCAACACGATCACGCCACACAACAAAATTATCCCAGTTTCGATAAAAAAACATTTTTAATTTTTCTGTTCCGAAAATAAGTACCGGCGGTCGTGGGTGAATACATGCTCACCTGTCAGGTGCGCTTCGGTGAAATAACGGGACTGCCGACACTTATTACCGGAATCCATTCTTATTCTTTGTCCTTTATACCCGGCCAGATCTTATCGGCAGACTGTATATATTCACCTTGTTTCTTTTTCCATTTTACCTGGACGTCTTTATCATAATTCAGGTATAATTTTCCGTCTGAAATAAGCCATGCATCCGGTTCTGTAGTTGCCTTATGTCCATTAGCCAGACCATAGGCGCAATAGCCACCATATTGAGGTGCATACTTTGCGGGATTCGTTTTGAACGCATCCAGATTTTCCTGACTTGCAAAATACCAGTTCGCTGATTTCCATGAAAGGGAGAATTTCTTATCTCCTTTTACCGGTTTGCCTTCTCTGAAATAGGCAACCGGATCATACCCATGGATGGCGCCGTCTGATGAATTAAATACTTCTGATTTTTGCGCAATGGCTCCCAGTGAAATAAAAAATAATAAACACATTGAGATAATCGCTTTCTTCATATTTTATTTTTTAGAAGACAAAACTAGATGCGGTCAGGAGAAAAACTTTGTCGCAGATGTGACAGACGAAGATGATTAATTATTTTTTAACAAGAAAATGAAGGATGATTGATTCTCTATAAAAGTTTTCGATCGGTTTCATCGATCGCAAGATCATTGATGCTGGCAAAACGTTTTCGCATCAGGCCGTTGATATCAAACTCCCATAATTCGTTTCCATAACTCCGAAACCATTGTCCGGTATCATTATGCCACTCATATTCAAAACGTACGGCCATCCGGTTTTCACGAAATCCCCAGAGCTCTTTTTTAAGCCGGTAGTCCAATTCCTTTGCCCATTTACGATAAAGAAATGCTTGTACTTCATCTCTCCCGTGAAGAAATTCCGTACGATTCCTCCACTCGGTATCAATAGTATAAGCAAGCGCCACTTTTTCCGGATTCTTTGTATTCCAGGCATCTTCTGCATTTTGGACTTTCAGTAATGCGGTCTCCATGGTAAAGGGTGGTATGGGATATTTTATTTCTTCCATAAAAATTTAGTTTTTATTAAGATGTTATGTTATGCCAGGACATGCAAGTGGGTATAGATTTCGGACCCTATCGCAAATGTTTTGTCATCACGATCATATGTTTGCATTGAATTCCATTGTCAAACAGGGGTTCCGGATAGTTCTCAATGATAAAATCCTTTTTAATCGTTTCAATGTCAAATCCGGTTTTCTGGTACAGGTAAAGTGGACCAAAACTGGCATTGGACGTGGCGATATCTATTTTATGCGCGCCTTTTGCTGCAGCTATATCTGTTGCTTTCTTCAAAAGAAGCTTTCCTATACCTTTTCCCTGAAGCTTTTCGGTTACTGCGATATTTTTTATTTCCAATGTATACTGGTCAACCGGATAAAGGACAAAGGTCCCGATTATTTCATTCTGTAGCAGGGCAATATAAATTTCGGAGAGATTCAGATACGTTGATATCACCTCCATGGATGGGTCTGCGTCTAAAAGCAGATGATAAGGGATGTCCTCGCCAGGCTGCATTTTTCTGACTATAATACGATTCAGCATTTCAATATCGATCATTCAGTGACGGATTTCATGCGTGCAAAGTAGCAGCCTTTGAAACATAAATTTGTCGTTCACCTTACACTTTATGAAATTTTCGGATTTGTCCTCTGAGCGACAATGTATGTGTGGTTTCCATAATATTTTTGATTTCAGCTTCACCTGTATTACAGATGAAAGTATTTTATTCATTTTTTTAACTCGTGTATCACCTACTATGAAAAAGAGAATACTGACTGTCGTCATGCTGTCAGCCATTTGGTCGGCAAATCTCTGTGCACAGGAAATCCATACAAACGCTGAATACATTCACATCAAGGGGAATAACGGAAAGTCGTACCGCGCATTTGTGGCAGGTACGTCAGAAGCAAATCTGGGTATTTTATTTGTGCACGATTTTTTTGGCATCACCGACGCAACCAGGCAATCGGTAGAGCGGCTTGGCGCGTTGGGATACCGTACTGTTGCTATTGACTTGTATAATGGAAAATCCGCATTGACCAATGATTCTGCATCTTCCCTCATGAAGTCAAAAGATAGCGTTGAGACCGTGGCGATACTGCAGGCTGGACTAGATTACCTCAAAAAACCGGGAAGAAAGCTTGTCGCCATCGGCTTCAGTGCAGGAGGCATTGATGCAATGAATGCCACATTGATGGAACCTGAATTATTCGTGTCGACGATTATTGTGTATGGAGGTGGTTATGATAAGATTGAACAATCAAGACTTGACAAACTACATAACCCGGTTCTGGCTATAACCGGTTCGCTGGATGAATGGCCTTTGCAGGCCGGACTTCATTTTCTGGCAACTGAGAAAAACAAGTCTTTTGAATTCTTTGTATATCCGAGGGCAGATCATGGTTACGCACAACCCCTTTTCAATGCCGGGCGAAATTATAATGCTGAAGCAACGAAGGTCACCTGGACTTTAATAGAGGAATTTATTCTGCGAAACAGGGGAGATTTATAAATTATATTTCCTTCCGGCAGATTTATTACTTGTGAATTTTCAATATAGAAACTTTCTGATATGTACAGTTTAGATACACCGGTAAAAGGCGATTATCCCGAAATGCTGGATGTGTGGGAATCCTCCGTAAGGGCCACACATCATTTTTTAAAAGAAGAAGACATCGGAATCTTAAAGGAAATAATTTTAAATAAAGAGGTTTTTGATCAGGTCAGCCTGACCTGTATAAGAGACAGTAATAAAAACATCCGGGGAATCATGGGTGTCGTGGCTGAAAATCTGGCAATGCTATTCGTACATGGTGATTTTATAAGTCGTGGAATAGGAAAACAACTTTTATCCCATGCCATCAGCTGCCTGCATGTTAAAAAAGTAGATGTGAATGAACAAAATGAAAAGGCATTGAGGTTTTATGAACATTTTGGCTTTAGAATAATATCAAGGTCTGACCTGGATGATAATGGAATGCCATTTCCGATACTCCATATGCAACTTCAATAATAATAACATGGGTTTTATAAAGTTGCCGCGATAGCCATTGACTTAAAGTATATGAAGGATTTTGGAAACAACCGCCTTATAATTTCTGCCAATCGGGATCTGATATTAAATACATTTTTCAAAGCATTGATTGGTTGCAGATGCTGCTAGGAAAGGGGTTCCGGCCTGGGTGCCTCACTGGCGGGTCTTGATTTGTCTTCCGGCAGTGGAATGAATTCTTTATTGTCATTGGGTGGCAAAATGATGCGCCCCAACTTCCAGTCTTCCTTAGCCTGCTCGATACGCTCCCTGCGGGAAGAAACAAAATTCCACCAGATAAACCGTTCGCCCAGGGGTTCACCACCCAGAAGCATCAGCGTTGTATCTTCTTTTGCCAGTATCATGGGATCAGCACCTGTAGTAAACACAAGCATTTGCGCCGCGTGATATGCATTACCCGCCACCTCCACGCTGCCTTTTGTGATATAGAAACCGCGTTCCGTGTGTTCCCGGGGAAGACCAAATCGCGCGCCGGCTTTCAGCATCACATGCAGATAACACAGTGGTGAATGTGTTTTCACCTCATTACGTAAGCCGTAGGCGTTTCCGGCAATGAGCCTCATCCAGATGCCGGTGTCGGTAAATATGGGTAACTGATCGGGGACATAATTAGCAAAAGACGGCGCGGCTTCTTCATCCTTCTCAGGAAGTGCAACCCAGGTCTGTATCATTTCGACATTGCCGCCTGCCAGCGCAGCCGGATCCTCAAAACGTTCGGAGTGGGCAATTCCCCGGCCGGCTGTCATCCAGTTTACTTCTCCCGGACGAATGATCTGCTCCACACCCAGACTGTCACGGTGTGTTACCTGGCCGCCAAAAAGGTAACTCACTGTGGAAAGGCCAATATGCGGATGTGGTAAAACATCCAGCGTGGATGGTTTTGAAGGAATATCTGTGACAGGTCCGGCATGATCCATAAAAATGAACGGGCCTACCATCCTCCGAAGCCGGAAGGGCAATATACGTTTCACCTGGATTGATGGACTGATCGCTGCATTACGGGCTTCAATTACAATGTCTAACATATATAAGATCGTTCAATTTATTTTCAATACCGTCGAATGCCTAAAGCTATAAACAATTTCAACACAGCAGGTCGGTTCAATGGACCAGCGGAGATATTATTTTAGTACTTCTTATGTTATCGGTTTTGATGAACAATTCAATATTCTTCTTTGTATTTATGGATTCGATAAACCTGACGCCATGAAAATAAAAAAAATTATAAACTATCTGGCCCTGTCATTACTCTATGTAGTCAGCCTTCTTCCTTTTCCCATACTTTATCTTCTGTCGGATTTTTTATTTGTGATTATTTTTTATGTCTGGCGATACCGGAAGAAAATCGTTTTTGATAATCTGCGTATTTCGTTCCCGAATGAAACGGATGCAGAAATAAATGCGCTCCGCTGGTTTTATTACCGATATCTCAGCGACCTGTTTGTGGAAACTATAAAAACGCTCACGATCTCCTCACGGTCATTACTCAGACGATGTTATACGGATGAGTCATCCATAAAACTTGTCAATCAGCTATATGAAGATCAGGAAAGTGCCGTCGTCGCTCTGGGGCATAAAGGAAACTGGGAATGGGCCTGCGTTTCTTTTAGTCTGTTATGCCGGCAACCGATTTATGTTATATACCATCCACTCAGCAATAGTTTCGTGGATAAAGTATTACAACAAATGCGCAGCCGCTTTGGTGCAAGATTAATCACCATGAATAACGCATTCAGGACGCTAAAACAGATGGGGGAAGGACCTGTTTTGTCCGCATTCGTAGCTGATCAGTCCCCACCACCCGAAACAGCGCTTTGGACTAAATTCCTTCATCGCGAGACGCCATTTTTTAAAGGGCCCGAAAAAATCAGCAGCAAACTCGGTCAGAATGTAGTATATCTCTCTATTCGTCGTGTTCGTCGCGGATACTATCATATGCATGCGGATAAACTGTCCGACAGTCGCCAGGAGTATATCCCCGGACAGGTCACTAAAAAATTTGTGGAGGCGCTGGAAAAAGATATTCTTTCCGATCCAGCCACCTGGATCTGGTCGCACCGTCGGTGGAAACACAAAAAACCTGAAATGGTGGCTTAATGCCTGGGATTTGTCAGGGACGATGAGTGCGTTTACGTGGCATAGTTTTTCATTCCGTTATTCAAACTTAAATAATTGATATGAAGACTATAACCCGGTTAGTCGTCAGGCATGAAACCATAATTCATCTCTAAACAGTACGGCATTTTTTTCTAGGGAAAACCAGTCAGAGTAACCAGGGAGCTCAGGTTTAGAAGGGAAGGAAGACAGGGGAAGGAAAAATGAATAGTCACAGGTAGGTTCCGACACAATCAGGCAGGTGGGATGAAGCGGAATTATGTAGCGTTCTGGTAGATAAAAGGGCGGGGGAAACTCCGCCTTTTTTGTATTAGAGTACGTATTGCTAAATGATTTTATGAATAACAAAGGCAACGACGCCCAGGTCAACGGCTAACAATGCAGACAAAATCAGCGCATATACTTTTCTTTTTGTTGAACTCATAAGGTGGATTTAATTGTTATTATATCATTTAAAAATCAATTATAATACCATGAATTTTTACTATGTTGATACTCATAGTATTTTTACTGTAGATTAAATTATTTATTAAATTAAAAAGATCCGGGACAATCCGGATCTGAGAGAGGGGTGTGTACAGTTTAATTATATATATGTAACTCGAAACCCAATATTATCAGGACTATGCCCAGGATTATGAATCGGGCATATTCATATCCCGAAGAATTATCCTGTCATTAAGTTGTTAACAGACCGGGTTGAAGCAAGGTCCAGGCAGCCTTATGGCCCCGTGAGGAAACCATTCCTATTATGTAGAAAAAGAGCCACGGGAAGGCTGTTGCACTAAGGCGTTTTTTCTTCCGTATAAATCGATAAGAATATCATTGTCCGACAAAGCCGCATTATAAAACCGCACATCATCCAGTGATCCGATAAAATAGTCCGGTCCGTAATAATAATCCGGATCGTTGGAATCGGTGGTATTGTATTTAGATTTGGGCATTTCATTTCCGATGGTAATATTATATGGGGGTAGCCAGAGTGATGGGTGGTCCAACTTTATTCGGATCAGTTTTAACCAGCGTGCCATTCAGATAAAATTTCGCGGTACTGCTGGCGTTATCATAGGTGACGGCTGCATAGGTCCAGGTTCCGATCGGTACGGCACTGTTAGATCCGCCATCATCATCCATAAAATAATTTCCATCCTGCGAAAAAATTGTGAAGTATAGGAAATTACTCGTCTGCAGATTTAATTTATATCCCATCCAGCGCCGCATGGCAAACATATAATCACCGCCGTTGCTGATGATATCTGTTTTTACCCACAGACTGATGGTCATGCTTTTCGGATTCAGATCGTTGGAGTAAGGCACTTCAATGGTCGCACCATTATCGAAATAATAGGCCGAATTCGGGTGACCAAAACGATCATTGATCAGCTGCGGCAGTGTGCCGCCGTCTACAATCGCAGTGGAAGAGCCGGTCCAGTTTGTTTTCAACATGCCATCGTGCTGATGGCCGGAGGAATCATGCCGGGTTGCCGGTGAATTTCCAGTAACCCATGAGATTGGCTTTTGAAACTTCCTGCAACAATTGCGAATTAAAAGTCACTCCTGCACGTGCGAGATTACTCAGTGCATTATTTACCTCCTGCTGGGTATAGTTGGTAGCTGTATAAATCGTTTCTCCCAAACTGATCACACTGTCGAGCGGCCTCTTTGGCGCCCGGCGTATATTGTCCGGGTTTATTTCCTTCCACAGCATTGCACTGGAAATGGCCGTTAATGAATCCAGCATGGATTTCAGCTCGGTTTTGTCGGCATTGTAATCCGGATTGGTGCTATCTTTTTTACACGAATATATAAAAAAGGCGAATAAACCGACGATCAGAGATATAGTGTATGGATACGCATATGGTTATTTTTATTTTTTCAACAATCACAATCCCAGTTTCTTATTCGTGTCTCTTTCCGATTGCGGAATCGGGAACCATTTATTTTTATCATAATCAAAATTGGCCGATACGGGTTTCAACGTGGCATTTGCATAATCTGCGCCATACCGGATGATGTCATAAAAACGGTGAAATTCAAGTGCCAGTTCCACTCTTCGTTCCTGCCGGATGGCATCTCGCAATTGTGACCTGGTCGGTGGTTGTGACATCTGGTAATAATCCGGCAGGTACTGTTCCGAATCCTGACAGCGAATCGTCGTATAAATAAGATTCCGCGCCCTTTTTCGCACAGCATTCAGTGGCGCCAGTGCAGCGGCGCTCTGCCCGCTTTCATTTAATGCTTCGGCCTGAATCAGTAAGACTTCCGAATAACGGATGGCTTCATAATTCAAATCACCCTGGCCGCGGTTATTCTGCGGAATCACGGCCAGTGGCTGTACCCATTTCTTGCAGAGATATCCGGTGGTGGTCCAGGCCGGATCCCAGCCGAGATCATAATAGGATACACCTTCGCGGCCAACTGTATAATCCAGTCGCGGATCCACTTCGCCTCCGGGCGCGGTTTCAAATTGCGATACCAGGTCCTGGGTCGGATAATAAAATCCATATCCGCCACGATCCCTGGGTGTGAAAAAAACATTGTTATCGTTCGGTGTGTTGTTGGCCAGGTGATTCACGGTGAAAACCGCCTCTGTATTATTCTTTTTCGGCATCATTGAAATTATCTGTAATATAATTTGGTGAGACTGATAATATCCGGTCGCGACTACTTTTTGCTGCCGCATCCGCCGCAAGCTGATAATGATTGGAGAGGTTTGCATCAAATAAATAAGTTTTTGCAAGCAGACCATATGCGGATCCTTTGGTAACCTGTCCAACGGGAACAGCAGCTGCCGGATCGGCCAGGTCCGGAATCGCATCATTGAGATCCTGTTCGATTTGCAAATAAACTGATCCTGCGGTTTTGCCGGGCTCTGCAATTCTTCAGGTGTTTCCACTTTCAAATGCAATGGAATATTGCCATAGGTAGTGGTGAGAATAAAATAATAATAAGCCCTCAGGCATTTTGCCTGCGCGATCAGTGATTTTTTGACTGCCATCCGAAACCACGGTATTATTGGTGAGTCCATCAAGTACCACATTGCATTTAAATACGCCGTCGTAATATCTTCCCCAGATTGCTTCCACAGCTGAATTAGTGGGTAGAATATTGAACTCATTTACCGATTCATAGTCGGCCTGGTCTCCGGTATTGCCGCCTTTTATGGCATCATCGGAAGCCACATCGCCCACAACCCATAGCGGATTATCGGTGGTGTAGGTAAACGTAAGTGGCGAATAGGCCGCGTTCACGGCAAATTGCGCATTGGCATCAGAGGTAAAAAAATTTGCCGGTGTATAAAAACCAAGCACCTGCTGGTTGAGTTCTTTTTTGCAACCGGCGAACACAATCGTCAGAAGCGCCGAAAAGACGATGCCGATATCCTTTAATATATTTCATAATCATGGTGCTTGAATTTTAAAAATTAATGTTTGCTCCGATCGTGAGGGTTCTGGCCGAAGGATATGTTCCCCAGTCGATTCCGACGGCTCTCACGCCGTCTCCTGCGGCATTGGCATTGGCACTCACGCCCATTTCCGGATCAAGTCCGGTATAATGGGTGATCGTAAATACATTCTGCACGCTCACAAAAATTCTTGCAGAAGAAATTTTGAGCGAAGACAATAGCTGGTTTCCGAAACTGTATCCAATCTGTGCATTCTTCAATCGGAAATAAGAACCATCTTCCAGGAACCGGGTGGAAGGCTGTTTGTTGTTGGTTGCATCAGACCAGGAAAGAATGGGAAACTGGTTACTGGTGCCTTCTCCATGCCAGCTTTCGTTGGCGATTCTTTCGGTTACATTAAATGATCGGTAGAATCCTTCAATATCGGTCGCAATCTGGTTATAGATTTTATTTCCATATACGCCCTGGAAGAAAAGACTCAGATCGAAATTCTTAAAATTCACCGTGCCGGTTAGTCCGTATGTAAATTCCGGAATCGGACTGCCAACATATTGCCGGTCGTTCTGATCGATCATACCATCATTGTTTACATCGAGATATTTTACATCTCCTGCCCGGATACCCGGGCCCTGGTAAGCATGTGTGAATACTTCTTTTGCGTTCTGGAAAATACCTTCCTGGCTTCAGCATATAAAATTCGCCGATGGGCTGACCGATGGTGGTGAGCGTGGCATATACGTTATCATCGATTCGTCCACCCGGTATGGGCTTTCCGTCGGCCAACGCGGTAACTTCATTGTGTAGGGTCGAAAAATTCGCAAGTATTGAATAGCGCCAGTCTTTATTAACACTTTTGTTATAGCCCGCGGTAAATTCAAATCCGCTGTTTACCACATCGCCCGCATTTTCTGTCGGACTGGTCGCGCGTTCCTGCACTGCTCGGTACCGGGACGGACAACAACATGCCGGTCGGTTGTTTTGTGATAATAATCGACCGTGAAAGTGAATGCATTTTGGAATAAACCGATATCAATTCCCACATCCTGCTGTGTACTGAGTTCCCAGCGGATGTCGGCATTTCCATTGGAAATAATCGAATAACCGGGCGCGAGTATGCCGTCAAAAGAATAACTGGAAGTCGGGCCTACCGTGGATGTATATGCGTAGTTTCCGATTTCCTGGTTACCCAGCTGGCCAACACTTCCTCTTATCTTCAGCATGGAAATTTCAGGAACGGATTCCATGAAGGACTTCTTTATCGATTCTCCAGCCAACCGATCCGGAAAAGAAATTACCATAGCGGTTGTCGGGTTGCAGTCTGGATGAACCATCTCTTCTGTAACTGAATGTGGCCAGGTATTTATCATCGTACGCATATCCGATTCTTGCAAATAGGGAAAACAACGCCCATTTCGATTCATTGCCACCGGTGTGCCCGTGCGGATCAGTAGGTGTGCCCACGCCATTACTGAGGTATTGGAAGGCGGGTGTCTGATTCGGATAATTCTGCTGTGAACCGGAAAAAGCTCTGGTATCGTTTGTAACGAGTTCGGTTCCCGCCAGCAGGTCAACTACATTCTTCCCGGTTTCCCATCGATAGGTGGCTGTATTTGTCCAGTTATAATTAAAGTTATCGGTATTGGACTGACCCAGGGAGCCGGTAGCATTGATGGCGCGTGTTCCCCAGGTAGGATTAAATTGTTTGTAGTCGATGATAATATAATTCCCGCCCGAGATCCGATTTGATCACCAGATTTTTCACCGGTGTCAGTTGCACATAAATATCGCCGAGTAAAGAATAATTGTAATATTTGGTATTGGTATTGTAAGCCAGGCCGACCGGATTGTATCCGTCTCCAAAAAAAGATGCCGGATTTGGGAAGATCCACGAAACTTCCGTCTTTATTATATACCGGTGTGGCCGGGTTCTGAACAATGCATAGCGCATAATGCTCGCACCGGGATTTCCATCACCATAACCATCTCCTGAACTGCCAACCTGGGCATTTTCTGTGTATGCGAGATTCAGATTTGTTCCGATGGCAAAAAGTTTGGATACATTGCTGTTGATTGATGTGCGTATATTCCCACGCAGGAAAGAAGAATTGAGTGATCATTCCTTTCTGGTCGAAAAAGGCACCGGATAAAGCATAGGTTGTATTGGGACTTCCGCCGCTCACCGAAAACTGGATATTCGTAATGGGCGCGGTATTCAAAACTTCTTTTTGCCAGTCCACATCGGGTAATGTATCAATGGTGCTCTGAGGGATCTGTGGTCGTGCCATCGTTGATGGCTGCTGTATTAAAAGCACGAACATATTCCGCCGTATTCGCCATCGGTATATAATGGGCAGGCATCTGCCATCCGGTATAACCATTTAAACTGAACCGGGGTACTGCCGGCCTTTCCTTTTTTTGTGGTGATCGAGCACCACACCATTGGCGGATCTCGATCCATAGATAGAAGCAGAAGCGGCATCTTTCAGAATGGTAATCATTTCCACATCGTTGGGTGAGATTTCATTGATACCGTCTTTGGTCGGCACACCATCTATCACATACAACGGATCATTGTTGCCGATGGTGCCGATTCCGCGGATACGAACTTCAATCGGACTTCCGGGAGTACCGGTTGCGGTGGTAACCACTACACCGGATGCTTTACCCTGCAGAACCTGATCGACGCCACCCACCGGAATGTCGCGGATATTTTTTGCATCCACAACGGATACTGCTGCCGTAACATCTCTTCGTCTTTGTGTTGTGTAACCTACAACCACCACTTCATTCAGGCCGGTTGCATTTTCCACGCATCGTGATATTCAGCGTTTCGCCGCTTCCTACCGGTACGATTTGCTTCTGATATCCGACATAAGAAACTTCAATCGTGGTATCACCCACGGGAAGAGTGAGCGTATATTTTCCCAATTCATCGGTTACCGTCGCGTTTCTGGCGCCGGAAACCTGAATGCTCACGCCTGCCAGTGCTTCGCCTTTCTGATTGGTGATTAAACCTGAAATACGTCGTCCGGCAGTATTTTTTTGATCCGTGTCCTGGGCGTGCATCGAAAAAAAGAAAAAATTAACAAAAATAAAAAGGGTCAATCCTCTTTATGAACACGGGATCCGTCACAATCGTAGAGTGTAATTTCATCATACCCTTTCGTTTTGTAAAATGAAAAATGAAAACCAGTATTATTTTAAAAAAAGATTATGTTATTTTATATAATCCGGATCCATATCCGGCGTTCGGATGCCCGCCACTTCGTCGGCCATCAGAATAAATATATTCCAGCATAAACCTTTCGTGGAAGGCCACCAGGAACGGGTGGTTTCCCATTTTGTTGGGATGAATTCCTTGCTGAAAGGCCAGTCCGGATTCAGATTGATTTCGGCCCATATCCTGTTTTCCATGCGGTTTCCGGCAGGCGTCCAGCCATGTTTCATTCCGGTTACATATGCACAGTATTCGGGACGAAGCCAGCTTCCGCCATTATAATAGTAGCCGTCATTTTTGCCGTCGGCATAATTTTCATGCTCCGAATGTTTCGAATGGCTGATAGTTCTTTGCTGAGATAAGCATAACCGGGTTTGTCTTTTGATCAGCCGGATCAGCACGGGCGCGGTGGTACCCATTTCCGGATGGGGTGAACCGGATACTTTATTTAATGCAGGAATCAGGTTCAATTGATTTTGTACGATCTCGTCTGTAAGCATCGGATGGTTGAACAACCAGATACGAAAAAAATTCAGGTTCGAGGTCGCTCAGGCAAATCAGGTCCGGATAATTCCTGTCGTACAGCAAATGTTTACGTGCGGGATCATAAAAATTACGATAGGCCTGTTCTGCTTTTTCCAGGTGTTCATCTGATAACCGGATAACCCAGTTCCCGGATGGTGCGCAAAGCAACGGCCAGCATACCCTGGTTCACAGCTAAGTCGGTTTGTTTTTGGATTGAAATCGATAATGTCTATCTGGCAAAGCGGAAAATGTGAATAACAAATGCCCTCACCGGTTGAATCAAATTCATTCAATACATAATCAACTGTTTTTTTTATTTTGTCAGCCGGGCGGTACATATCCAAACCGGCGTTTATTTAACATTGCCCAGATCAGCCATTCAATACTGGCTTCATTATCCTTTGCTTCCACTGATCCCATCAGCGGAGTGATGATGGTACCGATGGCGCCTTTGGCAGTTTGGGTTTTCGTCCATTGATTCCATAAGGAAATATTCAGATCCTGGTTGTAGGTAGATACAGCCGGCAAAAAAACAATCCCGGTTGTACATGTCGGGCATGTAATTCATATTGGGAACATTGAATGGCGTGAAATCAGATACGGAAGTGATCCAGGTAAGCATATTGAAATTGCCATACATCATTTTTTCAATCTGGGTGACCCCGAAACTCTTTTCCTTCGGCGAGCCTGGTCTGGGCGGAAATCATAAAATCGTTATGCGACTTCCAGGGTTCTACAAACACAAAACTTGTTTTTGTAATTTGTCTTCCCAGAGGAAGAATATTGTAAGGCTCACGGCCTGGCTGAATGTTCTTCAATTTTGAAATCTCTTATCTGGAGAAGAAATGCCTGTTTGTGATCCCGTTCCAAGAAATATTTTTACACTGATCGCCTGCGATATAGGGAACCAGGATACTTCCTTTGAAAAACAGTCCACGCAGAATCCTGAACCGGAAATGCATCGATATATTTTAGACCGTCTTCCAGTTCCATCGTAGGAATTCCGTTTTTGATCCGGAAAAATTTTAAAGCAAGGGGTGCGTTTCCCCTGCACTGGAAGGAAATGGTATATACATGCTGATCCTTCATCGGGGCAAAAAAAGATATGCCCTGTTTGATTCCTCCCTTACCGCTGATAGCGTCAGGATGCTGTCGTCGTTCATGAATGACTGTATTTCCCTGCGCGGTCCAATGTTGTCCGCCGTTCCATGGTGCGTGGTAGTGCCGGCATCGAGGTTATACATTTCGCCATAGGTCTGCTGAATAAATGCCTTGCCCTGGTTTCGTTCGTCCATAGTCCGGGAGATTAAACAGTTCCGGATCCGGCAGTTTGCGAATACCGGTCAGTCCGCCGCCCCGGCCGCTGAATCGCCTGCGGGTGGCACGGGAATAATGGTTGAGAATATCCGGCGTCTGTTAAAAATCCAATGGTCTGATGATCGGGTGTCACCCAGCCTACGGCGGGATACATTTCGTGCACAAATCCGCCGGGAAAAGAATCGTATTCGAAGCTGATATATTTCAGTGGTTTTTCTGCCGGCAGGTCTTTTTCGCGGAGTATATAATAAAGATCCGGCATCGAAGGCTGAAAAAGATGAATGGTTTTTTTTATTACGCGGTTCAGAATTTCATAGCGAATACGCACCTGTAAATGGAGATCAAAGGAGGGAACATAGGTGTTATTTGTAAGTTCCACGACTGTGTCATTACCCGTCCACTTTTTGCCTTTCCATAACAGCTCCGTCTGTATGCTGAGATCCTGATTAAATATTTCCAGGGAAAATTCTTCTTTTCTGGTAACCCGCAACCTGTTTCCTTCGTATATATTCACATGGAATCCATTGATGGAATCGCCTTCCATTTTTAGTCGTAAATGTTCGCTTTGTGCATGCGCCGAACAATAAAGAGTAAGACTGGTAACCAGCAAAGCAGCAATTCTGATACACCTCATATGGAGCCCGAAAAAAAATGACGAATCATTTTTAATTGCAATTCATATGCCTGTGCAATTTATTTGTACACTGTTCGGATTGTAAAAGAGAGAATATTCGTGGACCGGCTTCCTGTATCGGTATCCACTAAAGAATTCCGCAGATTCTTTTGAAAGCAGCAGTCGTATCGGCAATACAAATTTCGACGCCTTCATTTACAAGGATATAATTCTGTCCTGAACCCTTTGCATGCCGACAGAAAAATGTAAGATCCCCGGCATAGAAAATAATACTGCCTGACTTCGTAATTCACACAGAAAAACTACGTTTTTGGTTTAATAATATGTAAATCTGGGGAATATTATCAACAGCAAAAATATTGACAACGGTTCAGGAATTTTCTATTTTGCTGTCGTGCATAAGATCAGTTTCAGATACGAAAATTCCAAAGTTCAGGCAACAGCGAGCCGCTTTGTTGAAAAAAGAAACCACTGGTACAGGATCACATTACCGGATGGACAGAATTTCGTGATCATACCCGAGACCCGTCGAACAGGGGATGATACAATTATCTGGCGTCAGCAACAGATACCCGGCGAACCCGTTCATCCGGAAGAATATATTCAGTCTGTAGGGCAGGGGCTTCAGCTGGCAGGTTTGCAGTGAAGTAATGTGTACACACCCCGTGACAAAATCAGTTGCCTTGATCCAGTGTTGAAATAGCGAGGGAAATAATTTCATCAAAAACAGACTTATCCGGAAGAGATTTCCCGGTTATCTGCAGGCCTTTGATCGTATTCAGGAAGAAGCGCGAAAGCGCTCTTGCGTCGCGCTGGTTTTTTATTTCGCCGTTTTTTTTACCCTTCTGAATCACCTGGTAAAACAGGTCTTCCATCTGCTGATCATTATTGCGTACCAGATTGTTGACCGCTTTATCATGAGGTGCCACTTCAACACCTGCATTCAGCATAAAACAACCTTTGTTTTGCCTGCCTGCCAGGAGGCCTTCGGTCGCCAACTCAATCAGTTTCCTGATCGTTTCTTTTGCCGGTCCCGGCTGATTTGCTGTTTCCTGTAGTTTCGAAGACCCGATTTGCCGGTAATTCTCCAGGGCCTTTAGAAACAACGAATGTTTATCTGTGTAAGTGTCATAAAGGCTCGAACGGCTGATACCCAGGCCACTTACGAGATCTTCCATAGACGTTGCATTGTAACCTCTGGACCAAAAAAGGTTCATGGCCCTGGTCAGTACTTCGTCCTCATCAAAATCTTTTGTTCTTGCCATAATCTGAAAAAGCTTTGCCGCTGTGGCAAAGCTATCCATTTTAAATTATTTCCTCAGGTTGCTGTTATTACCTCATTCCGCCACTGGCCAGTAATATTTCACCGGTTAACCAACGTGAATCTTCAGAGGCCAGAAACACGGCCACGTCCGCAATATCATCCGGCTGTCCAATGCGTCCAAGTGGCGCTGTGGTCACCACGTTTGCTTCGAAGTCACTGCCCATTAAACCGGCAGTATGCGTGCCTTCTGTTTCAACCATCCCCGGATTGATTGAATTCACGCGAATCTTTCTGGAACCAAGCTCTTTTGCCAGAACATGCGTGATCGAATCCACGGCACTTTTAGTTGCCGTATAAATTGAACTGCCCACCGGATTGAGATTGCTCACGGCCGATCCGATATTAATGATACTTCCGCCCTTCTCGCTGAAGTTTTTAACCGCTCCCTGTGTGGTCAGTAGCAGACCCAGTACGTTTGTATTAAACTGAGTGTGAAAATCTTCCGCACTGATTTCTTCAATCGCATTGAATTTGTATACACCTGCGTTATTGACCAGTATGTCTACCGATCCGAACGCCTTTTTCGTTTCTGCAAATAAACGGGTAACATCTTTTTCGCTGGATACATTTCCCTGTACGGCAATTGCCTTTCCGCCGGCAGCGGTAATTTCTGCCACTACCTGATCAGCGCCGGCTTTTGCAGAGGCGTAATTGACAACAACACTTGCACCCGCTGCCGCCAGATGCTTCGCAATGCCGGTACCGATTCCTTTTGATGCGCCTGTTACAACAGCGACTTTGTTTTCTAATTTTTTCATTGTTTTTGAGTATTATATTCTATTTCGGAATGATTGTTCCACAAAGATAATGATACTGGAACGAACATTCCAAATAAATATATATACTTTTTATTTGACCAAAACGAAATTCATGGTCCGGTGTAAATATGACCATAGGTGGTAAGAGAAACGAACAGAGAGGTATAAGACACTGACAAAACACTATTTATTTCTCTGTTTATTCATATCGCATTTCACAAAACCGCACCGGACCTGCTGGTAATCATGGAAAGTTATTATATAAATAAGAGTGTTATCTCTTTTTCAGATGTGGTCAACGGTGTATAAAAAATCATGGAAAGCGTGAAAAAAATTTGGACTGGTTTAACGTTTAAGCTACATTTGTTTAGTTAATCGTTTAAGCAAGTAGTATTTGGGGGCTCCTGTGTATCTGGCTTACAGCAATTCGTCAACCCGGGAGCTCCTTTTTTAAAAAACGAGACCATGCCATATCGAATACCCGTGAATTTAAAATTCATTCATTCTCCTCCGCATCTTATGAGTCCGTAACATCAGAATGCCATATCTGGTGAATCCGGAATTTCCACGCTTAACACAGTTTGCTAAAACCAAAATCAAATTTATGAGACGATTGCTTGACCATGGGTCCGTTTTATTCCTGCGTACAATATCTTCTCCACTTTTTGTCCGAAAGATTTTTTCTTTCCATCTCTTAGCCGCCCTGATGCTTTTTTGTTTTACCGCTACAGCCGGTAACGGATTCTTAAAAAAAGTCTCCGGTAGAATACTGAATGCGGAGGGCGGGGTATTATCCGGCGCTACGGTGACCATAAAAGGAACGGCGATAGCTGTTACCACAGACAATGACGGACAATATAGTCTGGACATCCCCGACAACATCACCAGCCCTGTGCTGGTTGTCAGTTCGGTCGGATATGTATCCCAGGAAATTGCATTGAGTGGCAGAACCAATCTGGATATTAATCTCCAGGTAGATGTCAGAAAACTGGATGGTGTTGTTGTGATCGGATACGGAACACAACGAAGAAAAGATCTGACCGGATCGATTGCTTCAATCTCCGCGGCGCAGATTCAACAAAGACCGGTGAGTACCTATGAAGATGCGATTGCGGGCAGCGCTGCAGGTATTGATGTTTCACCCAGAAGCGCAAGGCCGGGTAATGTGGCCGAAATCGTTATCCGCGGGATCGGAACAATTTCCGGTGACCGGAGCCCGCTCTATGTGGTTGATGGATTCCCGACAGATGCATTAAATGCAAGTGCTATTAATCCCAGCGACATCCTCTCCATCGACATTCTCAAAGATGCATCCGCGACTGCTATTTACGGATCGAGAGGTGCTAATGGAGTTATCCTGATCACTACAAAGGGCGGTAAAGTCGGACAGGCCAAAGTGAATGTCAGTATCAAGACAGGTTTCTCGCAGGCAAACCGGAATGATTTTTATTCCGTTCTTAACGGACCGCAGTATGTAGAATGGTATAAAGAGAAAGCACAATTCGCAGGTGCACCGCTGCCATCCTGGATAACCAATTATGATGGACACACCAGCACAAACTGGCAGGATCATATTTATCAGAAAGCTCCTTTTGGTGATTATGCGCTGAATGTTTCCGGAGGTACGGATAAACTAACGTATATGTTTTCCGGTAGTTTTCTTCATCAGGACGATATTTTACTGAACGCCGGGTTTGATAAATATTCTGCGATTGCGAAACTGGATTATAAAGCATCCAGTCGTGTTAGCATGGGAATTCTCCTGGCGCCCAATTTCACAAAACAGAAACTGAGCGCACCGGAGGATGATTTTTCTTCATTGACAGGTGCTGCTGTTTTGCTTCCGCCGATCATTCCCGTATACAATGCCGATGGAACTCCTTCTGATCCGAATTCATTCGGGATACTGAATAATCATATGGCCAATCCATTGACGATTGCCCAAAATTATCAGGCATCAAATACCAATTTCTACCTGATGTCCAATGCTTATATCCAGGTAAATATCCTGGATAATTTATCCTTCAAAAGTGCCCTGGGCGCAAACGTCTCAGACTTCGATTATTATTTATTTCAGAAGAATGGCATGAACGGCCAGGCACTCTACCCGGTAACCGCTACTGAACAGAATTCAACCCGCGTAGTAAACTGGGTAAGTGAAAACACACTCAACTATAAAGCGAAATTAAATGATGATAATAAGCTGGATGTGCTGGCGGGATATGTGGTTCAGAAAGTAGATCAGGTGAACGTGGGTGCCAATGCCAGCAACTATGCAAGCAACCTGGCACAGACAGTAAACTTTGCATCCACGCAAACGCCCTATTCAGGAGCCACCGGCAATTCCCTGATATCATGGCTGGGCAGGGTAAATTATTCCTACAAAGACCGATACCTGCTCACAGCGACGATCCGTCAGGACGGAAGTTCACGCTTTGGAACAAATAACCAATGGGGAACATTTCCTTCCGTGGGTGTGGGCTGGAATATTGCCAACGAAAATTTCCTGAAGGAAAGCAAGTTTATCGATCACGCGAAGCTCAGGCTGACCTGGGGACAAACCGGCAGCAATTTCATTGGTGACTTTTCTTCCAAGGGAAGTCTCAATGCCATCAATTCTTCTTTTGGAACTACGCAGGTCGTCGGTTTCGTAAACGGCGATCCGGGTAATCCGGATTTATCCTGGGAAAAATCAGATCAAACCGATATCGGATTTGATTTGGGATTAATGAACAGGTTCTCGATCGTTTTCGATTACTATCATAATGTATCAAACGGTCTCCTGCTGAATGTGAATGTGCCGCCTACTACAGGATATAGCAGCAATCTGCAAAATATCGGGGCGATGAAAAAATGGGGTTATGAATTTACCATCAATGCCAATATTATCAATACAAAAGACTGGAGCTGGGATCTGGGAGGAAACGCCAGTTATCAGCGAAGTGAAGTAACTAATCTGGGTCCTGACGGAGGTCCTTTATACCAATTCTTCCATGTGCTCGTGACCAAAGTAGGTGGTCCGCTTGAACAGGAACAGGTGCTCAAACAAACCGGAATCTTAAGTCAGAAAGATATCGACGCAGGTGTTGCAAAGAAAGCAGTGGGAGATATGGCCGGTGATTATAGATTTCTCGATGTAAACAAAGACAATCTGATCGATGCGTTCAACGGAGCCGATGGTTATCTGGATGGCGATAACAACCCGAGATGGCTTTATGGATTTAATACCACTGTTCGTTATAAGAATTGGCGTTTTTCAGCTCTTTTCCAGGGACAACAAGGTGCGAATATTCTTGACTTCGTATATCAGATCATGAGTCTGCATAACAATAACACCAATATGGATAC
Source organism: uncultured Bacteroidota bacterium (assembly GCA_963759335.1). Lineage (GTDB taxonomy): Bacteria > Bacteroidota > Bacteroidia > Chitinophagales > Chitinophagaceae > Puia. Next base: position 228,294 of record CAVWYU010000005.1, on the reverse strand, counting down.
GTATTTCTATGATGGTCGTTATGTGTCCGAAGCAGAACCAGGAAACGGGAAAGTGGCGCGTGCCGGATATAATGATATCGGTGCGGTGTCTTCCTGGGAAATCCAGTCAACTGATTTCTTAAGAATTCGAAATCTGAGTCTTTCCTATACATTTCCTGCCAGCATTTCCAAAAAAGTCTGGATGGATAATCTGCGCGCATATATTTCAGTGGAAAATTTATACACATGGAAAAGTTATGAAGGCGGAAATCCTCAGGCCGTGCGTAATGGATTTGACACCCAGGTATTTGGTGATCACCGGACACTGGGTTTAAATTCTGTAGCCACAGCACCGATTCCGCAGACATTTATTTTTGGTCTCAATTTTTCATTTTAACCTGAAAAAAAGTTTATCATGTTAGTAAAAAATATATTTAAAAACAGGTTTGGAATCGTGATGGTATTGGGCCTTTCCATATGTGCTTCCTGTTCCAAAGATTTCCTGGACGTTGTACCCGTGGACCGGATTCCCAAAGAACAATTTTTTAAAACAGAATCTGATCTGACATCTGCCGTCTATGGTGTATATGCAGCACAGCGAAATTTATATGTCAATACCGAAATCGGCTTGTATAACCTGGAAGAAACCAGATCGGATAACACCAATCAGATCTACGGCTTACAGACCGAACACCGGGCGGTGGATAATTTCACGGTGCAATCAGGTAACACATCCATTACCGACACATGGGCACAGGCCTATAACGTGATTAATCTTTGCAATGCGGTCGTAGACCGCGGACCGGGTATCACCATGGATGCAACCACCAAAGCCCAGCTGATTGGTGAAGCATTGTTTATCCGCGCGAATACTTATTTCCAATTGCTTCAGGACTATGGGGCTGTTCCTCTCCGGTTAAAAGAAACCGTTTCCCTGAGCGGTGACAATAACCTGGCCCGCGCTTCTGTGGACTCCATATACCTGTCAATCATCAACGATCTGGAACTGGCTGCTACAACTTTACCCGCGAATTATTCCGGATCTGCGGTCGGAAGGGCAACCTCTTTTGCAGCCAATGCATTATTAGGAAAAGTAGAATTGCAGAAAGGAGATAAAGCAGCTGCAGTGACTGCATTGCGCAAAGTCGTATTTTCAGGATCGCCTTATTCTTTGCTGCCCAATTACGCAGACCTGTGGGTCCCTACTACGAAAAACTCAGCTGAGTCGATTTTTGAGATTCAATTTCTGCCTCCGTTGGATGGTTCACCACTTTGGAATTATTTTGCACCTGCATCTCTGAATGTACCGGGTGGCCAAAACAGAAGCGTGGCGCCCAATACACCGAATCAGGATTTGATTGATGAATACGAACCCAACGATACCAGACTTGCAGCATCGATTGGATTTGATCCGAACAACAGACCATATATCCTGAAATTTAAAGATCCTGGTGTAATTGTAGGTAATGATGCGAATAATGATTTCCCGGTACTGCGATATGCAGATGCGATTTTATTATTGGCCGAAGCACTGGGTGAATCTCCGGAAGCCTATGGTCTGATTAATCAGGTAAGGGCAAGGGCTCATCTGGGAGCAATCGATGGAACAACACCCGGAACCTTTATCGACAAACTGATGCACGAACGCCGGGTTGAACTGGCTTTTGAAGCACACAGGTGGCATGATTTGCTGAGGTTGCCACAAGCCGAAACGATCAGCATCATGAATGCAAATCTGGCGGAGGTTTTTCCGGGCCAGAATATCACCATCGATGCTCATAATCTTTTAGCACCTTTGCCCAATACAGAACTTGGATCCAATAAACTGGCTACACAGAATCCGGGCTATGTACAATAAACATTAAATGATTGTTTTATGAAAATAAGATTTTCCGGAATTTTTATTATTTGCCTTTTTCTGTCTGCTACAGTTTTTTGTCAGTCAAATTTTAACGGGATTGAATCCAATATGGGTAACCTGTACAGGATGTCCGATGCCAAAACACGTTCCATCAGTCCGGAAAATTTTAACGGGGCGAAAGGCAAAGGAGGAATGGCTACGACCGGGACCGGACAAAATGCTGCCAGGGATTTGGGTCAGGGATGGAAAATAAGTCCCAGTGTGATTATCAAATCCAAAACAACGTTTACCATCGCAGAAATTGATGGTTCGGGATCTATACAACATATCTGGATGACTCCAACCGGCGTTTGGCGGAATTCCATCATCCGGTTTTATTGGGATGATGAACAAACGCCTTCGGTGGAAGCGCCGGTTGGTGATTTTTTCTGCAGTGGCTGGAATCAGTACAGTTATCTGCAATCGCTGGCCGTTTGCGTAAATCCGGGCAGTGCTTTTAACTGCTATTGGAGAATGCCTTTCAGGAAAAAATGCCGGATCACGATGGAGAATATAGATTCGAAGGATATGGTACTTTATTATCAGGTTGATTATATTTTAACCGAAGTGCCTGCCGATGCTGCTTATTTTCATGCGCAGTTCCGGCGTGTCAATCCTTTGCCTTATAAAGCCAATTATGTATTGGTAGACAGCATCCACGGGCGCGGCCAGTATGTGGGTACCTATCTCGCAATCGGTGTTCACAACAACGGATGGTGGGGAGAAGGGGAAATCAAATTTTATATGGATGGCGACACGGATTATCCCACGATCTGCGGAACCGGAACCGAGGACTACTTCTGTGGTTCATATGATTTTGATACAAAGAAAAAAAACAGTGCAGGTGTGGAGGAAACAAATTATACGGAATTTTCTACTCCGTATTCAGGCCTGCACCAGGTCATAAAAGGAGATGGCCACTATGGCGTTTCACAGCGGTTTGGTATGTACCGCTGGCATATCACGGATCCTATCCGGTTTGAGAAAAGTCTGAAGGTTACGATCCAGGATCTGGGCTGGCGCAGCGAGGGAAGATATCTTCCTCTTCAGGATGATATTTCATCCACTGTTTTCTGGTACCAGGCGGAACCGCATAATGCGTATCCGAAAATTCCCGGGATCGATGCGCTGGAAGTGAATTAGGACTTAGGCTAAGGCTTAAGGCCAAGGCAAAAGGTCATCGGTCATTGACCAGCCGTCAATCGCCAACTATCAAAATCATTATATTTGAAAGGTGAATAAAAAGACATCACTAAAGGATATCGCGAATCATCTGGGGGTTTCAACAGCGCTGGTTTCCTACGTGATCAACAACAAGGAAAAAAAGGCAAGAGTGGGTGTGGAGATGGCTGAGAAAATCCGCAAAACTGCACTTGAATTTAACTATCAGCCTAACCTGATTGCACAGAGTTTGAAAATTGGTAAAACAAATACCATCGGATTGATTGTGGCCGATATTTCCAATCCCTTTTTCTCTTTGATAGCGCGAATCATTGAGGATGAAGCCAGGAAGCATGGATATGTGGTGATTTTTGGAAGCAGTGATGAAAGCGCTGAGAAATCGCAATTATTAATTGATGTTTTTTTAAACCGGCAGGTGGATGCTTTTATTATCGCACCCTCAGAAAATACAGAACTGCAAATCAAAGCGCTTCAAAAAAGGGGAGTGCCTGTTGTATTGGTGGATCGATATTTTCCCAGTATTGAAGCAGACGGCGTCATGATCAATAATTTTCAGGCTGCTTATCATGCGGTTGAGCACCTGATTCAAAACGGAAGGGATAAAATCGGGATGATGACCTATGACAATCATCTGGTGCATATGCAGGAAAGAGTAAATGGATACAAAGAAGCCATGAAAGAGAACGGAATTAAATTTCGTGGTTCATGGTTGAAAAAAGTATCTTATCAGCATATCACCCGTGATCTGGCACCGGAACTCGAATCGTTGCTGAAACCGGAAATGCAGGTAAACGCATTTTTTTTTGCAACAAACTCCCTGGCCGTAGAGAGCCTCAAAGTAATTAATAAATTAGGGATCCGGGTACCGGAGGATCTCGCCATTATATCTTTTGATGAAAGCGATGCTTTTGATCTTTTTTATCCACCCGTTACGTATGTGAGCCAGTCGGTGGAAGATATTGGCCGTCGGGCCGTGGATCTGATACTGGCGCGGATAGCTGACATAAAAAGTAAATATGCCCGCGTGGTGGTTGAAGCAAAGCTCGTGATCCGGAGCAGCTCCGGGGAAAAATGGAAAGAAACACCTGATAAAAAGAAGGCAAAAATACCCGGCGGAAAAAAGCGGAAGGAATTATCCGGCGGGAAAAAGCTGAAAGATGTTTCTATGGGGAAAAAATTGAAGCGCCCGCCGCCCGTCGGAAAAAAACTGAAAGTGATGTCCGGGAAAACAAAGGCGAAATAATTTTTTTACCAGCAAGCTTAATCGTTAAAGCCCTGTGATGCTAAATCATCTGAATATGCCGAAAAAATTCTTCATCCGTTTATTGGTTATCATAATGTTTATGGATACCGCCTGTAATACTCCGGAAAAAACACCGGAAGAAAAAAAAGAGACAGTATTGAATGCGCCGGGAAGCTTCGGTTATGATCTTCAATTTTTGTCGAAACATGACGAAGTTGTTATTTTAAAAAGCAGCGATTCGGATGCGCAGGTAATCGTTTCACCGAAATATCAGGGAAAAGTATTTACATCCACAGCGGCCGGTTTACAGGGAACCAGTTTTGGATGGGTGAATTATAAGGCATTCAATGCGACACCTGATCCGCACATGAATGCCTACGGAGGTGAAAACCGTTTCTGGCTGGGTCCTGAGGGCGGAAAATTTTCTTTGTATTTCAAGCCGGATGCAAAAATGGTTTTTGAAAACTGGAAGACACCTGCTCCAATAGATACCGAAAGCTGGAAGGTGGTCAGCAAAACGGATCGATCCGTGATCCTGCAGAAAGATATGCGGCTGACCAACTATAAAGGAACAGAATTAATATTAACCGTCGATCGCGGCATCAAAATATTGGATCAGCAGCAAATCATGGATCGCTTTGGATTATCACCGGATACTGCTGTCAGGGCTGTGGGGTATGAAACAGATAATCAGATAACGAATAAAGGCGATCAGGAGTGGACCGAAAAAACCGGCATGCCATGTATCTGGTTACTGGATATGTTTAAGCCTTCACCGGAAACTGTTATTGTGATTCCATTTAATAATTTGAATAAGGATTCTTTCAGTCGCGTGGCCACAACAAATTATTTTGGTGAGATTCCCCCAGAGCGCCTGAAACATACCGACTCGGTATTGTTTTTTAAAGCCGATGGGAAGAGTCGCGGTAAACTGGGTATACATCCGGGTAAAGTAAAACCGGTGGCGGGCAGTTTCGACGCGGCCAATAAAATACTCACCATTATTTCGTTTGATATAGATCCCGCAGCCCGTTATCTGAACCAGGAATGGAATACCAGCAAACCTGCTTTTTCAGGAGATGCTATGAATGCCTATAACGATGGACCGCTTGCCGACGGATCCCAGATGGGACCGTTTTATGAAATGGAAAGTGTTTCTCCCGCAGCCTTTTTAAAGCCAGGGCAGTCCCGGCGGCACCAGCATGCGGTTTTTCATTTTACCGGTGAAGAAAAAGGATTAAATACAATCGCAGAAAAAGTATTGGGTGTCTCCCTGGAAGATATCAAACAAAAATTCTGAATCCATAAACCGTAGCAATGAATCAGGAAATCAACTATCCGAAAATAGGCATACGCCCCATCATCGATGGAAGGCTGGGTGGCGTGAGAGAATCACTGGAGGAAACGACTATGAAGATGGCCCGCAATGTGGCGGCTCTGTATGAAAAGGAGTTAAAATATCCCGACGGATCTCCGGTACAATGCGTGATTGCTGACAGTTGCATTGGTGGTGTGTATGAAGCCTCGTTATGTGCTAAGAAATTCGAAACAAATAATGTAGGTGTTTCACTATCCGTTACACCCTGCTGGTGTTATGGAAGTGAGACCATGGATATGAATCCCTTGTTGCCAAAAGCAATCTGGGGATTTAACGGTACTGAAAGACCCGGGGCGGTCTATCTGGCAGCTGTATTGGCTGCACATAATCAGATGGGCCTCCCTGCCTTCGGGATTTATGGAAGGGATGTACAGGACCTGGGCGATGAATCTATTCCGGCTGATGTAAAAGACCGGCTGCTGGGGTTTGCCAAATCAGGTCTCGCTGTTGCGATCATGCGTGGTAAGTCTTATCTCGCCATCGGCTCCGTTTGTATGGGAATCGGAGGATCGATTGTGGACCCAGATTTCTTCAGAGAATTCCTGGGCATGCGTAATGAATACGTGGATTCAACAGAAGTACTGAGAAGGATCGAAAAGAAAATTTATGATGAGGAAGAATTTCAGAAAGCGCTGGTATGGACAAAAATAAATTGTACGGAAGGCACCGACTACAATGCGAAGGAAAAACAATTCAGCAGAAAAGAAAAAGATGATCATTGGGAATTTGTGGTCAAGATGACCATTATCATCCGTGACCTGATGAAAGGAAATCCGAAACTCAAAGAAAAAGGATTTGGTGAAGAAGCGCATGGACATCACGCCATCGTTTCCGGTTTTCAGGGACAGCGTCAGTGGACAGATTTTCTTCCGAACGGAGATTTTTCAGAAGCTATACTCAATTCTTCTTTCGACTGGAATGGAATACGTGCTCCCATTACCATCGCAACAGAAAATGATGCATTGAATGGTGTAAGTATGTTGCTTGGAAACCTGCTTACCAACACCGCCCAGATATTTGCGGATGTACGAACCTACTGGAGTCCAGACGCCGTGGAAAGAGTTTCCGGATGGAAACCGGCAAAAGAAGCAGCAGGGGGATTTTTACATTTAATTAACTCCGGATCAGCTACATTGGATGGAAGCGGCAGGCAAAATAAATCCGGTAAACCCGCGATGAAACCTTTCTGGGAAATATCTGAAGCGGAAGCGCAGGATTGTCTGAAGGCGACGACCTGGTACCCGGCCGCCAACGGATATTTCAGGGGTGGTGGTTATTCTTCGAAATTCCTCACGCGTGGAGGCATGCCCGTTACGATGTGCCGTCTGAACCTCGTAAAAGGAATCGGTCCTGTATTGCAGATAGCCGAAGGTGTGACCATTGACTTACCGGAGAATGTACACAAGATACTGGACGAACGTACAGATCGCACCTGGCCCAGTACCTGGTTTGTACCAAAACTTACCGGCCACGGAGCATTCGCAGATGTTTATACCGTAATGGCGAAATGGGGTTCCAACCACGGCTCGATCAGTTATGGTCATATCGGTCATGATCTGATTACATTAGCTTCGATGTTACGTATCCCGGTTTGCATGCATAACGTGGAGGAAGATAGAATATTCAGACCTTCGGCATGGAATGCATTTGGCTCTGAACCGGAAGGAAGTGATTATCGTGCCTGCCACGCTTATGGACCTATTTACAAATAATATTTTTCAACGACACATATGAAAACAAATCCGTCCACCTCCCTGTTACGATCGCCCGATGGCGGAACTTATTTTCGTCCGTTTGCGATGGTTACCAGCCTGTTTCTGCTCTGGGGATTTGCACACGGACTACTGGATGTGCTGGACAAACATTTTCAAAATACACTGCATGTTTCCAAGGCACAATCCGGTATGGTGCAGTTCTCTTTATATATCGGGTATCTGGTGATGGCAACACCGGCTGGTGTTTTCATGAAAAAATACGGATATAAGAAAGGCATTATTCTCGGACTCTTTCTTTTTGCACTTGGGGCATTTCTTTTTTACCCCGCGGCAAAACTTGCGGCCTTTATACCTTTTTTAATGGCACTGTTTATCATCGCCTGTGGTTTGTCATGTCTGGAAACAGCAGCCAATCCATATACCACCGTGCTCGGGCCACCGCAGGGAGCGGCGCGTAGAATCAATATTGCTCAATCATTTAACGGACTGGGATGGATACTGGGTCCGCTTATGGGCGGTCTGTTTATTTTTGGTGCTACGAATGTACCCGGCGGTGGAACATTTGATTCTTTGATTACTCCTTATATGTTAGTGGGAACTGTGGTGGTGTTGGTAGCGATTCTTTTTGCGGTGACCAAATTGCCGGTGATAAAAGAAGATAATAAGGAGGGGATTTCTGAAAATGCACCAGCCAGCGAATTGCTGAAACATCCGTTGTTTGTATGGGCCGTCATAGCACAATTCTTATACGTTGCTGCGCAGACAGGCGTAAATTCTTTTTTTATAAATTATGTAACAGAAACGATGACCGGTGTGCAGGAAGCCGTGAGTAATATCATGACGCACCTTGGCGGGTTCGGTCGCGTATTCATGCCAAAGAATCCGGAACAGGCTGCATCGCTGATACTGGCCCTGGGTGGCATGGGCTCGTTCTGGATCGGTCGCTTATCCGGCGCCTGGTTTATGAAATTTATATCACCCGGACGTTTGCTTGCCATATACGGTCTGGCTAATTCTATATTGATGGCCATCGTGATCATGCGGTTGGGATGGTTTAGTGTGATCGCACTTTTTTCTTCCTATTTTTTTATGTCCGTCATGTTTCCAACTATATTTGCTTTGGGGCTTCGTGGCCTGGGCCCTCTGACCAAACGTGCTGCTTCGTTTCTGGTCATGGCGGTCGCCGGTGGTGCATTTTGTCCTCCGCTGATGGGCGCCATTGCGGATCATTCGGGTATGTCCATCGCATTTATCATTCCCCTGTTTTGTTTCGCATTCATTTGCTGGTATGCCGTCTGGAGTAATAAAAAATCACCATCTTCAGCCGGAAATGTAACGACAGCGGTTTATCATTAAATATTTGCTCATGTCAAAGGATGTTTATTGTATCGGGATAGATTTTGGAACAGATTCTGTCCGGGCGATTATTGTCAATGCCCTGAACGGCCGGGAAGTTGCATCAGCGATGTTTCAATATCCCCGATGGAAGGATGGTTTATTTTGTAACGCATCTGCCAACCAGTTTCGACAACACCCGCTCGATTATATAGAAGGAATGAGTTCTTCCGTAACTTCTGCATTGCGCGAAGCAGGAAGCAACGTCAGATCCAACATCCGTGCGATCTCTATCGCGACCACCGGTTCCACGCCGGTTGCCGTTGATAAAACGGGTACACCCCTTGCCCTGCATCCGGATTTTACAAATGACCCCGATGCCATGTTTCTGCTCTGGAAAGATCATTCATCATGGAAAGAAACCGCACAGATCAACGCGCATGCAAAAAAATTTAAAACAGATTATCTGCGGTACGTCGGCGGGATTTATTCTTCCGAATGGTACTGGTCCAAGCTTCTCCATATTCTGCGCAGCAACCCGCTGATCAGAAAACATTGTGTTTCATTTGTTGAACATTGTGACTGGCTTCCGTTTCTGTTAACGGGCGGAAAAGATATTTCTCAAATGAAACGCGGCGTTTGTACGGCAGGTCATAAAGCCCTGTGGGCCGAAGACTGGGGGGGCTTTCCCCCGGATGATTTTTTCTCATCGCTCGATCCCGTATTGAAGGGGTTTGCTTCTTCATTACCGGCTCAAACGTTTACAGCGGATCAACCGGCCGGTTTGATCTCAGAAGAATGGGCTGCCAATCTGGGCCTGGACAAGGACGTGATCGTTGGTATTGGTGCCATGGATGCGCATATGGCTGCGGTTGGCGGACAGATTGAACCTTATTTCCTGAGCAAGGTAATGGGGACTTCCACCTGCGACATGCTGGTGGCGCCTGTCGAAGATATGAAGGGGAAGTACGTGCATGGCATTTGTGGTTCCGTAAACGGATCGATCATACCCGGTATGACAGGGCTGGAAGCGGGACAATCTGCTTTCGGCGATGTATATGCGTGGTTGAGAGATTTGCTAACCTGGCCGCTCAGACATCTTTTAGAAAAAACGGATACGATTTATATTGACAAGGCAATTGATAAAATCATTCCGGAACTCAGCCGTCAGGCCGCGATACTGGATTTCAATGAAAACAGTGTGCTGAGTCTCGATTGGTTCAACGGCCGGCGGACACCCGACGCGAATGCCATGCTGAAAGCAAGTATTACGGGTCTTAGTCTCGGCACGAATGCACCGGAAATATTTCGCTCGCTGGCCGAAGCAACCTGCTTTGGTGCAAAAGCAATCGTTAACCGGTTTACGGACCAGGGCATTCCCGTAAAGGGATTAATTGGGATAGGAGGCGTCGCAAAAAAATCTGACTTCATCATGCAGATGATGGCCGATGTAATGAACATTCCTATCAAAGTGAATCAGACGGAACAAAGCGCTGCGCTCGGCGCTGCTATGTTCGCCGCAACGGCCGGAGGTATTTATAAAAAAATAGAAGATGCGATGCTGCCAATGGGAAAGGGGTTTGAAAAACCATTCTACCCTCATCCGGGTAAAAATAAATTGTACGAAACCCGCTACGCGAAATATCTGGAGACCGGACAATTTGTAGAAGGGCACACAGCAACCGGTGAATCAAAATAGAAAACGATGATGTCTCCGCTGTTCTGATCTGTCCCGGAACAGATAAATAATAAAAAGAAAAGATGAAATCCATATATGCGACGATCCGTATCGGGATGAAAAGAATGTATGTTGCACTAACATGTCTTTCGCTTGGTGGATTTAGTATGGCCCAAAAACCGGTAACTTCCGAAGTTCCCGAACAACTCCGGCCTTTTATTAGCCAGATCACATATCTGCCATTGGGAGAATCAAAGCCCGAGATTCAGTATGAATCTGTTTCAAAAAAAATGTGGAAAGTTTCAATGGTATGGAAATTAAAAGATTCTGTACGACAGGATGACTGGCAAATCATTATACATCCCGCAAATAAACCAAGCTTTCACTGGGCGCCGCATCTCACGCCAACCGACGACCATATCATGGCGCAGCATGTATTCCGGTCTCCGGCATTGATAACGGCTAATGCGCAAAAACAAATATCCATTATACCGGATCTCGATATTTTAGAAAAAACGCAGCCGGTGGATTGGTATATGGATATGGACGCGGCGAACGAAGACATGATTCTCGGCATGAGTCTTTCTTCAGTGAAAGAACACACGTTATTTGTGCGCAAACCCGGTGCAGTATATCCTCCTGGTAAAATTGAATTTGGATTTTATATTCTCACGGAAGAAAATCCAGCGGATCTGTTTAATCCCTGGCGAAAACTGGATTCTTTTTTCTGGAAAAAATGGGGATCTGTTTTGTATGCTGCAAACCAGCCCCTGGGCAGAAAAGACCTGGAGTCATATGCCGGCTATACATATAACTGGGCTTTTAATTCGTGGAAGAAAGCGGTCTGGCAGGATATTGATCTCGATGGAAAGAAAGTCGGAGGAACGGTATTTATCGTGAACGTGACGCAGAGTCCGAATTACCCGGGTAAAGTAAATGAAAGAGAATTTAGGTCAGTATGGAACCAGGCATGGTTTAGTTCTCTCCGGTCGGCTGAAGGTCTGTACAGGTACGCACGAAGAACGCATAACAAACAATGGATAGAATATGCGGTAAAGACGAAAGAGCTGGCGCTTTCTTTTCCGCAGAAAAATGGTTTTTTTGATGCATTGATTGCTACAGAGATGGAACAGAAGACGGAAGATGGAAAAAGCTATAACCGGTCGAAGGGATGGGGAACTCATTACTATGGAAATTCTGACAGAAATCCGTACACGGGGGATACGAGAAAAGCGCCTTATCATGTGCTGGATATGAGTTTCACAGCGAGCCTGATGCTGGACTGGTATAATGAACTCGAAAAAGATCCTCGCCTCCTGAATTATGCAACGGAATATGGAAATGCATTGATAAAAATTCAGCGTACCGATGGCTTTTTTCCCGCCTGGCTTTCCATTGAGGACCAGCAGCCGATGGATAAATTGAACCAGTCGCCCGAGACGTCAATGTCTGTTACTTTTTTATTGAAATTATACCGGGTTACAAAAAATATAAAATACAAAGTGTCTGCTCTGAAAGCGATGGACGCAGTCATAAAATACAATATCCCTGCCGGGCAGTGGGAGGACTTTGAAACCTACTGGTCCTGCAGCCGTTATGGCTCTAAAGAACTTGTCGGAAAGAAAGTGGAAAGGAATGATATGTACAAACAGAATAATTTTTCGATGTACTGGAGCGCGCAGGCACTGTTGATCTCTTATGAAATCACCCAAAACAAAACCTATTTGCGATATGGACAAAGAACACTCGATGAGCTGCTTATGACTCAAGCCTGCTGGCAACCACCTTATATTTATATAAATGCGTTGGGCGGGTTCGGTGTAATGAATGGAGACGGAGAATGGAATGACGCGCGGCAGAGTCTCTTTGCTGAACTGATTTTAGATTACGGCAAACTGCTGAACAAAAAGGAATATACTGAACGCGGACTATCCGCACTCAGAGCTTCATTCGTGATGATGTACTGTCCGGAAAACGCGCGCACGAAAAAACAATGGGAGGAACGATGGAGTTTTTTTGGAAAAGAAGATTATGGATTTATGATGGAGAACTATGGTCATGGAGGCGTAACCGGTATAAAAGGAGAGGGGATCGGCGAATTCACTATCTATGACTGGGGAAACGGAGCGGCCGCTGAGGCGTATAACCGTATACGGGATCATTATGGGGAAGCTTTTTTACTTTCACAGTAATAAACCTAAGGCTTCAACGCACGATCCAAATGAACATAACCACCGTCCACATGAACCAGTTCACCATTGATGCCGGAAGATTTTTCTGATAAAAGAAATAATACCATCGCGGCTACCTCTTCGGTGGAAGTCATCCGGTTTCCCAATGGTATTTTAGATGTAATCGCAGCAAGTTTTTCTTTGGGATTCTCCTGCTGATTTATCCACCAGTCATATTGTGGTGTCCAGCATTCAGCGACAACGACGCCGTTTACCCGAACACCAAAAGGAACAAAAGAGGCGGCCCATTCCTTTGTTAATTCGAATCTGATGCCATTGGCGGCTGCGTATCCTGACGTTCCGCCCTGGCCGGTTACAGCAACCTTTGAACAAATATTCACGATAGCGCCTGCTGTTTTTTTTAAGTATGGAAGCGTAAGTTCTGTGAGTATCTGGTAATGCAGAACATTTTTATCAAGTGATTCAATGAATTTTTGATGATTCCCGCTTTCAAGACCTACACCATCATTCGTACCCGCATTATTAACAAGCCCGTCAATCCTTTCAAATTTTTCGATGATGTTATCAACAGACTTCGAGCATTCTTCCGGTTGCGTCAGCTCGGTTTGTAAATAAAAAACCCTGCCCGGTAAATGCTGCATTTCTTCTGAAATAAGGGCCTCTGCTCCCGGGTTTTTATCCAGAATGCAAACAACAGCGCCTTCTGTTATCAGTTTTTTCGAGATACTGCGACCAATGCCACTGGCACCACCGGTTACAACAAATACTTTATTTTTTAAATTCAAATCCATGGTAATGGTACTTTTTGCAGGAATTATTGCATCTCAAAGTACGTAAAGATAATTTTATGGTGCCGGCGTTTGCCAGTCAGTCGTCTTCCGCTTCACTTTTAGTGTAACAAACAAAAAATGGGTTTTATGCCTTGCGCAAAATCTTTTCCATTTTCTTTCCTTTCGCCAGCTCATCTACCAGTTTGTCCAGCCATCTTACCCGCTGTGTCAATTCATCCTTGATCTCTTCCACACGGTATCCGCATATTACACCCGTGATGAGACCGGCATTTGGATTTAGCGAAGCCCGCTGGAAAAATATTTCAAAACTTGCTTTTTCTTTTATTAGTTCCTGCATCTTCCTGTTATCAAAGCCGGTTAACCATTCAATCACCTGATGCAATTCTTCTTTTGTTCTGCCCTTCTTCTCAATTTTTGCCAGGTACAGTGGATAGACCGATGCGAAGGTCATTTTTGCAAAACGCTCATTTTGTTTGTTGAGATTAATCATGCTCTTAATTTGCGTTTGTTTTTCCCGAAACACAAGGTATAAAGCTCGCTATTTATTTTTATTAAAAATTGCTGGCTGATGTACCAGTGTTGTGCAAAGGCCAGAAAGACTGAGTAATGAGGACTGTCATGCGTAGCTGTATAGATAAGGGTTTAGTGGACCTATTATGGCTGGTGAAGACTGACACCGACCACCGCCGGCTTTCGTTAAAGTTCAGAATTGAAGCAGGTTCACTCGGAGCGAAGGCTGGTGACCGGATTGGCGATCGCAGCTTTGATTGCCTGAAAGCTCACGGTGATCAGTGCGACCATCAACGCAGAGATACCGGCGATGGCAAAGATCCACCAGCTGATATTAATTCTGTAGGCAAAACTCTGCAGCCACTGGTTCATGGCCCACCAGGCGGCGGGAAATGCGATCAGCGAAGCAATCAGAACCAGTTTCAAAAATTCTTTTGAGAGCAGGTTCGTTATCTGCGATACGGAGGCGCCCAAAACTTTTCTTACACCGATTTCTTTTTTTCGCTGCTCCGCTGCATATGTCGCCAGACCAAATAATCCAAGACAGGCAACGAATATGGTGAGTGCAGAAAAAATATTTAGTATCGTTCCCGTTTTTTGCTCAGCCGCATAGGTCTTGTTGTATAGATCATCCATAAAACTATAGCTGAATGATTCCCCCGTATTGAATGCATCCCATCTTTTTTTCATCGTGGCGAGTAAACCGGAAATGTCTGTTGTATTCACTTTAAAAATCAGACCGCCTTCAGGTTGTAATGTCATCAGCAAAGGAGATATCGGATTGTGCAGGGAATTAAAATTGAAATCTTTTACGACACCCACTACATGAAATGCCACGTTTGTTCCTTTATCGCTATTTACTCTCACCAGCTTTTTCCCGATGGCATCTGTCATATTCCAGCCAAAGGCTTTGACCGCACTTTCATTGATGATCATGCCCAGAGAATCCATCGCAAAATCTTTTGAGAAATTTCTGCCAATAGCCATCTGCATGCCCAGCGTTGGAATATATTGTTCATCTATGTGATACTCGATCGTTTTCATTGCCTGGTTGTCATGGCCTTCCGGATAAACCATGGCATTGTTTGTATTGGTGGGTCCGGCGGGTTTGAACCAGGAAGACGTTGCGTTCAAAATGCGGGGATCTCTTAAAAGTTCCTGTTTATAGGCCTGTTCGTTTTTACCGAGCGCCCAGGAGTTGGGGATCGTGATCAGTTGTTCTTTATCGTAGCCCAGCTTTTTATTCTGGATATATTTCATTTGCTGATAAACTACTATGGTACCGATGATCAGCGTCACTGAAATAAAAAACTGGAACACGACAAGGGTTCTGCGCAAACCAAAGCTGTTGTTATCGGCTGTGAGTTTGCCTTTTAAAACAGCAATGGGTTTAAAAGAGGACAGATAAAAGGCTGGATAAATGCCTGCTATCACACCCACCAGCAAGCCGGTCAGGATAAACGCAAGTACCGGTTTTGTATCAAACAATAAATGTTTGCCTGATATATTATTAAAAGCCGGTAATGCCAGACGGACAAGTACAAATCCAATCATCAGTGCGAACAGAGCAATGAGAATGGATTCAGACAAAAATTGCCTGATCAGCTGGAATTTCCCGGAGCCGGCCACTTTGCGGATACCTACTTCTTTTGCACGTCTGGATGCGCCCGCTGTTGAAAGATTTATAAAATTTATACAGGCCACCAGCAACATAAAGAGCGCGATGGCGCCAAAAATATATACGTAGGTGGAACTGCCACCAGGTTCCAATTCGAAGCTCGTACCGGAATGAAGATGTAGGGAAGTTAAGGGTTGCAACACAAAGCCGAGCTCATTGCCCTTTGTCCTGAACTGCGACAGGCTCATGCCCATATCCCGTTGTATCTGCGGGCCCATATATTTTTCTACCATGGCGGGAAACCGGGTTTCCATGGCCGCGTAATCAGCATTTGGTTTTAATAAAAGATACGTGTGAAAGCTGCCACTCATCCAGGAATCAGATCCGGCAGGTTCCCAGCCTACAGTAGATGCAAAGATGTCAAAATGGAAATGCGAATTAGCGGGAATATTTTCAATGACTCCGGTCACCTTAAACATTTCCGTATTATCATTAAATCCAAGTGTTTTGCCGATCGGATTTTCGTTTCCGAAATATTTCTCCGCGGTTTTACGCGTGATAATCAGCGTATGGGGTTGCATCAATGCTGACTTTTCATCTCCTGCAATCAGAGGAAGCGTAAACAAGTTGAAAAATGAAGGATCCACATAGGCCAGTTCATCATTTTTAAAAGTTTTATGATCGTAAGTGACTTTTACAGAACCGACAGACTGCAGCCGCGCCGTTTCTTTAACTTCAGGAAAATCTTTTTTTATGGTCGCTGCTACGGGAGCCATGACAAACGATTCGCTGATTTTTCCACCATTGAGGCTGGCATTGAAAATAACCCGTACGATGCGATCGGCGTTTTTATTGAACCTGTCATAACTCAGCTCATCCTGCACATAGAGCATGATCATAAAACAAAGCGCAATGCCAATTGACAGTCCAAGGATATTGATGGCTGAAAAAAGTTTATTCCTTTTTATATTTCTCCAGGCAATTTTAAAATAATTGATCAGCATGGTCTGTTTGTTTTATAAACTGACAGGAATAAACAAAGAAAATGCCACGCTCAGTTGGTTGAATACCAGCCACCTGGAAGCCGGGAAATAAACAGATGTCCGGTTTCAGTACAACAACTGGCCGGTTATGTACAACCGGAATCAATCTTCATCCAGCTCCAGCAATAAATTGGTGATCAGGGCCGTCCAGCCTGTTTGATGCGAGGCGCCAAGACCCTGACCCGTGTCGCCGTGAAAAAATTCATAAAACAGGTGATGGTCTTTAAAATTCTCTTTCGACCAGACCAGCTGGTGACTGGCATGATACTGAAATTGTCCTTCACCGTTCTTTTCAAATATTTTCAGAATCCGCCGGGTAATCTGATTGGCAATCTGTTTCAAATTCAGTTTATTTCCCGAACCTGCGGGAAATTCAAATTGATATTTGTCGCCGTAGTATTCGTAATATTTTCTCAGCGAATGAATGATAAGATAATTGAGCGGGAGCCAGATGGGTCCCCGCCAGTTGGAATTACCACCGAACATGGTGCTGGAACTTTCACCCGGTTCATATTGTATGGAATAATCCGTGCCCTGGTATCCGAAAACATAGGGCTTCTCCTGATGCGACCTGGACAGAGAACGAATTCCGTAGTCCGATAAAAACTCTGCTTCATCCAACAACCTTTTTAACAGACTCTCGAGGCGGTCGTCCACCATGATCGCGAATAAATAATTTCCATCTTTATTTTTCTGTTCAATATCTGAAATAATCCGTGTGAGATCGGGTCTCGTGAGTTTAATCACTTCCAGCCTGGTATTGAATTGTCTCAGATGTTCAAATACTTTGCTGTGCATGATTTCAACAGCCAGCAAAGGAATGATGCCGACTATGGAACGAATTCTCAGGCGCTCGCTTTTACCATTTTCAAATTGAATGGCATCATAATAAAATGCATCCTGATCATCCCAGAGGGAAATATCTTTCTTCCCGATATGATGCATCGCCCAGCCGATATTCAGAAAATGTCTGAAAAATTTTGCCGCGGATTCTTCATAAGCCTGGTTATGCTGGGCGAGTTCCAGTGAAATGCGCAGCATATTAATCGAATACATGGCCATCCAGCTGGTTGCGTCGGCCTGCTGGAGTTTTTTTATGCCCTGCGGCATATGGTTACGGTCGAAAACGCCGATATTATCCAGCCCCAGGAAGCCGCCTTCGAAGATATCGGTTCCGTTGGCATCTTTTTGATTGACCCACCAGGTGAAGTTCATGAGTAATTTCTGAAAAGCCCTTTCCAGAAAATCCCAGTCTGCTATGCCGGTTTTTTTTCTGTCTTCTTCAAAAACATACCAGACACCCCACGCATGTACAGGCGGATTTACATCACTGAAATTCCATTCATACGCAGGGATCTGCCCGTTGGGATGCATATAATATTCCCGGAGCACGACCAGCAGTTGCTGCTTGGCAAAATCCGGATCGATATGGACAAATGTGGCCGCGTGAAAAGCCAGATCCCAGGCTGCAAACCAGGGATATTCCCATTTGTCAGGCATGGAAATAACATTACGGCAGGTTAAATGCTGCCAGTCGTAGTTTCTTTTGAAAGCGCGATTGGGAGGTGTTTCATGGGGTTCGCCAAACAGCCATTTAAATACATCGAGATAATAGAATTGTTTTGTCCACAGCAGACCGCTGGAAGAACTGCGGAGTAGCGCTTTATGTTCGGGCGACAGATTTTTCGGCGCCAGCTGCTCATAATATTCGTCGGTATCATTCAGGCGTTTGATAAAAACATCTTCAAACGATGTGAAGGGATCATCGATTTCCGCCTTGCTTAATCTTACCCTGAATGTTTTGGATGCGCCGGGACGGATCCTTTCCTTCAACCAGATGGCGGCACGCGTCCCCGTTTTTTTCGGATTCACCGAATTTTCATTATCAACAATATAATTGTTGATACCGTCTTTTACAAAGGCAGAATCATTGGGACGGTTATACATCCGCCGGTTGTTCGTTTCATTTTCACAAAATAATTGTTCACCACCTTCATGGTATAGAAAAAAACTACCATTGCGTGAGGAGGTTGTCTGAAGGCAATTGCTGGAAACCGATACAATGGCGGGTTTGCTGAAACGGGTATTATGTTTCCAGAAATTACGGAACCAGAGATGAGGAAGCACGTGGATGGTTGCAGCTTCCGGACCCCTGTTATAAACCGTGATTTTCATCAGCACATCATTGATGTCCGCCTTTGCGTATTCAATATAACAATCAAAATAGCGGTTGTCTTTGAACGCATCCGTATCCAGCAATTCAAATTCCGGACTCAGCCGGCTCCTTTTATTTTTCTGTAACAGTTCCAGGTAAGGGAAGGCCTGTTGCGGATACTTGTAAAGGAATTTGCAGTAGGAATGGGTGGGGGAGGAATCTAAATGAAAATAAAGCTCCTTCACATCTTCCCCGTGATTTCCTTCTCCGTTTGTTAATCCGAAAAGCCGTTCTTTTAAAATGGAATCATTGCCATTCCAGAATGCAGGTGCCAGACACAGAATCTGATCGTTGTCACAAAAACCGGCAATGCCTTCTTCACCCCAGCGATACGCATAACTTCGGGCAAGGTCGTGATTGATATAATCCCAGGCATTTCCTTCCCGGCTGTAATCTTCCCGGATGGTACCCCATTGCCGGTCCGAAACATACGGTCCCCATTTCTTCCAGTTTCTGTTATTCGATGATTTGGAAAGACGCTCATTCTCTGCATTGCCCATCTATAATTGCTTAAATTATTTAATATGTTCTTATTCCCTCTTATTTATATAAATATATAGCTAACAGCTATCAAATAAGAACAGATAACGGCAATTTGCAACAAAATTTAGCCCGGCCTGGAAGTTCCACCGATTTAATGCTTCGGACGCTACTCCAAAACTTCAGTGTTGGCGCGCGGACTAGTGATTCTGAGCGCAGGCTGGTGACGGGATTGGCAAAGGCTGCTTCGATCGTCTGAAAACTTTGTAGCCACCGATTCGCTCCCCACCCGACAACAAGAAATGCGATCAGCAGGGAAGCCGGCATTTGTTTTTAAATTAATAAAAACTTACTATTTTTAATTGTACGTTTGACATTTATCCGATCTTATTTCCCAGACTCACACTTTTTTTATCCGGATTTCAGGGATTCCGGATGATATGCTAAAGCAGTTATTGCAGCCGGCCATTTACAGGATGTAACGTGTACGGATTTTTTATTCAATCGGGACAAAGCTTCCAATAATGCCGCTTATTAATCCATAAAATCAACGTGAATGCAAGTTTTTATTTCATCCCGGCAGAGTAATAAATTTCAAATCAGCATCCTGCACCGGAAGGAAAAGCCTTCTCATGCATTCATATTCCTGCTGTGTTGTTTTTCGTTTTCTGTTTACGCTCAGAATAGCAATATGGCAAAACCTGCCATCATCAAAATCGATGTCGAAAGAGTCATTGCCCGGATCGATCCGAAAATTTATGGAGTCTTTATGGAACCCATTCACCTGAACGGGGCCAGGGTGGGATTGCCGGATACCACAGATTTCAACACGTTGTATGGAACGCTGTATGATCCGGCATCTTCGCTGGCAGATGCAAATGGTTTCCGGAAAGACTATATCAACGCCATGAAAGAGCTTAAAATAACCAATATGCGATGGCCTGGTGGAAATTTCCTGATGGGTTATAACTGGCAGGATGGTGTCGGCCCGAAAAATGAACGTCCCACCCGCATCAATCTGGCCTGGGGAGGCATAGAAAATAATCATGTAGGTACAGATGAATGGGTCGAATTAAATAAGTCGATCGGCAGTGAAAATATTGTCGCTGTAAATCTCGGTCTCGGCAATATACAGGATGCGGTAAGCTGGGTGGAATATTGCAGATATAAAAAAGGAACGTATTATTCCGATCTGCGAATAAAAAACGGACATGAAAAACCATATGATATAAAGATCTGGGATCTCGGAAATGAGGTGGATGGTTCTCCATGGGAACTCGGTCACAAGGATGCGGATGATTATGTTAAAATCGCCAGGGAAACCGCAAAAGCCCTAAAATCGGTTGACAATTCCCTGCAGTTTGTAGCTTCGGGATCTTCTTATTACGAAAGCACCGGTCAATGGCTGGAATGGAATCGCAAAATTCTGGCCGGGCTGGGAGATATGATCAGTTTTATTTCCATTCACAAATACTGGGAAAATGCCATCGGCTACTATGACTATATGGGCCACAGCGCCATGGATGTTGAAGAAAAGATAACACTGACTGCCGGCCAGATTGAAATTGCAAAAGCCATGAAGGGTTTCAAAAATCCCGTTTATATCTCCGTGGATGAGTGGGGTGCTTTCGGAAGAAATTTTCGTAGTGTACTGCCCGTCGCCCAAACTCTGAACTCTTTTGTTCGTCATTCAGATGTAGTAAAGATGGCAAACTTTACCCTGCTCACTTCCCTGTTGTCAAACGACATAAAGAGAGGAACCTATAAATCGCCGCTATTTTATACTTTCAAACTGTTTTCAAACAACTGTCTGGGTAACTCCGTTGACACACACGTGGCATGTGATACTTTCAATACGGGATTATCCAAAGGAATTCCTTATCTCGATGTAACTACCGTGTACTCCGAAGAAACCGGCATGATATATATAAATGTCGTTAACAGACATAAGGACAAATCAATGACGGCGGACGTGATCAATACATCAGGCTTTTTTACCGGTAAGGCTGAAGCCAGTCTCATAAATTGCGATTCTCTGGAGGAAACATTCTCCATTGAAAAACAGGACCGGTATCTTCCTGTTGTAAGAACCCTTGAAGCGGCCGGTAAAAAACTGACGTGTACGTTTCCGCCGCATTCGTTTACGCAAATCAAAGCAGGATTTAAAAAAGAATAATTTTATTTCAGTTAGTATGCAATTCATTTTTCCGGGTTCTAAAATTCAGCTCCTGTTTTTCCTGTTGATGTGTGCATCAGTTTGTGGTTTCGGGCAAGGGTCTGACGGATTGAAGCTCTGGTACAAAACACCCCCGGGCGATAAATGGGAGAACGCACTGCCTATTGGAAACGGCAGACTGGGTGCAATGGTTTATGGAAATGTAGATACTGAAACGGTTCAATTGAATGAACATACGTTGTGGAGCGGCAGCCCAAACCGGAATGATCATCCCCTGAATGCCGATTCACTCGCTGAAATCAGGAATCTGATATTTTCGGGTAAACAAAAAGAAGCCGAGCAGATGTCAGACCGCTTGATCCTGAGTAAAAAATCGCAGGGTCAGATATTTGAGCCGGCGGGGGAATTGCATCTTGCCTTTCCGGGCCAGGGCAGGTATAGTCATTATTACCGTGAACTGGATATAGAAAATGCGGTGGCAAAGACATCATACACGGCAGGCGGCGTGAAATATACAAGGGAGGCTATCGCATCGTTTACCGACCGTGTGATTGTAATCCGTTTGACTGCCAGTAAACCGCATAGTATTTCCCTGAAGGCTTTTTATTCAACACCTCTCCCGGAAGCAGCCGTTAAATCGTCCGGAATGGACTTGATCATTTCCGGAACATCCCCGGATCATGAAGGTGTGAAGGGTATGGTCAGGTATACATGTATAACACGTTTTAAAGCAGAGGGCGGAACAAGTACTGCAACGGACAGCAGCATATTGGTGAACCAAGCCAATGCAGTTACTATTTATATTTCCATTGCGACCAACTTCAGAAATTATCAGGATCTGAATGCAGATGAAAATGAAAGGGCAGGTTCATACCTGGAAAAAGCCGCCGTGAAATCATTTTCGGAAATACTAAAAGCGCATCGCATTGCCTATCAGAAATATTTTAACCGGGTGCGACTCGATCTGGGAACTAACAATGCCGTCAGCCTTCCGACGGATGAAAGATTGAAAAAATTTGATTCGGTAAATGATCCGCAATTTGTTACGCTTTATTATCAATTTGGCCGGTATCTTCTGATATCTTCCTCCCAACCCGGTGGTCAGCCGGCAAATCTGCAGGGTATCTGGAATAACAAACTGTATCCACCCTGGGACAGTAAGTACACCATCAACATCAATGCGGAAATGAACTATTGGCCCGCGGAGAAAACAAACCTGGCCGAATTGCATGAACCCTTTCTTCAAATGGTGGAGGACATGTCGGTGACCGGCAGGCAAACGGCCAGAGAAATGTATGGTGCCAGGGGCTGGATGGCACATCATAATACAGATATATGGAGAACGACCGGCGCAGTGGATGGGGCCTTCTGGGGAATCTGGAGCAATGGCGGCGGATGGACCAGCCAGCATCTCTGGGAACATTTCCTGTATAATGGGGATAAAAAATATCTGGCTTCTGTTTATCCTGCTTTGAAAGGGGCAGCCCTGTTTTATGCCGATTATCTGATTGAACATCCAAGATATAAATGGCTGGTGATATGTCCCGACATGTCTCCGGAGAATGCGCCAAAAGCGCACCAGGGAAGTTCGCTGGATGCAGGTGTCACCATGACCAATCAAATTGTGTTTGACGTATTCAGCACAGCGATCAATGCCGCAAAAATGCTGAATACAGATTCATTATTGGCAGATACTTTAATAAAAATGCGCAGTCGTCTGGCGCCGATGCATATCGGTCAGTATGGTCAATTGCAGGAATGGCTAGATGATATTGATGATCCCGATGACCACCACCGGCACATTTCACATCTCTATGGATTGTTTCCTTCTGCTCAGATATCGGCCTACCGGACAGCGTCATTATACAGTGCAGCCAGACAAACACTAATCCAGCGAGGGGACCTTTCAACAGGCTGGAGCATGGGGTGGAAAGTAAACTGGTGGGCAAGAATGCTGGATGGCAATCATGCCTATGCATTAATCCGGAGTCAGCTGACCCCTGCGGGAACCCATGAAGGCAGCGGAGGCACTTATAATAATCTGTTTGATGCGCACCCGCCTTTTCAGATTGATGGAAATTTCGGCTGTACGTCCGGAATCACGGAAATGCTCATGCAAAGTTCGGACGGCAATATCCATATACTGCCTGCAGTTCCCGATGCGTGGCCGGATGGCCGCATCAGCGGACTCAGAGCAAGGGGAGGATTTGAAGTGGTCAGTATGCAATGGAAAGAAGGGAAAATTGTAAAAATGGTGATCAGGTCCGATTTGGGTGGCAATCTTCGTTTGCGCGTTCCAAACGAACTGGTGACGGATCACCGGGTCACCTTACAGAAAGCGGAGGCTGAAAATACAAATGTATTTTATCAGGTTGAAGTTATACCTGCGCCGGTTATTTCAGAAAAGGCAGAAGTAAAATTTCCGGTTTTGAAAACGACTTACCTATATGATATACCAACCAAACAAGGACAATCAGTAACACTTGTTTCCAAATGAAGGAGCTTGTAACGATGAAAAAACAAAAAAAATGATGAAACAATTCTTCCCGATTATTGCTTTGACTTTCTTAACGGTTTTATCCCTGCATAGCCAAAACATCGTGAAGCCGGCATCTCCGGGTTTTGATACGGTTCGTGCCGGTATCCCGCATGGAAAAATAGATACCATCTTTTACTTTTCGAAGACGGTTGGAAACAAGCGACGGGCTTTGATATATACGCCACCGGGTTTTGCTAAAAACAAACGCTATCCGGTACTCTATCTGTTGCATGGTATTGGTGGCGATGAAAAGGAATGGCTGAATGGCGGTTCCCCGCAGGTTATTCTGGATAATCTGTATGCAGAAGGTAAGATCGAACCTATGATTGTGGTCCTGCCCAACGGAAGGGCCATGAAGGATGACCGGGCTGTAGGAAATATTTTTGACAGCGCCAAAGTACAGGCATTCGCGAACTTCGAAAAAGATCTGCTGAACGATCTGATCCCGTTTATACAGAAAAATTATCCGGTATACACAGACAGGATACATCGCGCCATCGCCGGCCTGTCTATGGGCGGTGGTCAGTCGCTGAATTTCGGATTGGGAAATCTGGATCAGTTTGCATGGATCGGTGGATTTTCGTCGGCTCCTAATACGAAACCACCGGAGATATTGTTGCCGGATCCTGCCATGGCAAAGCAGAAAATAGAACTGCTTTTTATTTCCTGTGGTGCCAGCGATGGACTGATCATCTTTAGTAAAAGGACACATGATTATTTGCAGAAAAATCATATCCCCCATATATACTTTATCGAACCTGGTGTGCATAATTTCAAAGTATGGAAAAACGGATTGTATATGTTCTCGCAATTAATTTTTAAACCGGTGGATACTGCTACTTTTTCTGCATACCCGGTTGCCGGCGCTCCCGCTGCTACGAATGTGCGATCGGCCGGATTTCCGCAAATCCTGTCTGATCACCGGGTTGTCTTCAGCGTGAAAGCACCGGATGCAAAAAGAGTTCAGGTGGATCTTGTGCGGAAATACGATATGATAAAAGATACGGGCGGAATCTGGACGGTGACCACCGATTCCGTCAGTGAAGGTTTTCATTATTATTCCCTGCTGATCGATGGTATGGCAATCGCTGATCCGTCCAGTGAAACTTTTTATGGCATGGGAAGAATGGCCAGTGGAATCGAGATTCCTTTTGATGGCGGGGCCTATTATTCGCTACGCGATGTTCCTCACGGGGATATCCGGATCAAAAGATATTATTCAAAAGTAACCAATTCATGGCGCCGGTTCTATCTCTATACGCCGCCTGCCTATGATTCGACTACGAATACAACATATCCTGTCCTCTATATTTTGCATGGTGGTGGAGAAGATGAAACGGGATGGGCCACCCAGGGAAAAACAGATCTGATCATGGACAATCTGATTGCTGCAAAAAAAGCAGTACCGATGATCATCGTGATGCCGGATGCCAATATGAGTATCCCTGCCTTTGATGAACAGGGGCTCAAACTATTTGAATCGGAATTGAAAAACAGCCTCATTCCCTTTGTAGAAAAAAATTACAGGACAAAAACAGGGGCAGCCAACCGGGCCCTGGCTGGTTTGTCCATGGGTGGTATCCATACCCTGTATACCGGCATAAAAAATACTGATCAGTTTGCCTGGCTGGGCGTATTCAGTTCAGGATGGATAATGCCCATGCAACGCGGAATCGCTGAAGCGCAATATGATTTCATGAAAATAAATGCGGATGCGCTGAACAGTCATTTGAAATTACTCTGGATCGCCATGGGTGGGAAGGAAGATATCGCGTATAAGAATTGCCAGATCATGCTGGGCAAATTTGATGAACTCAAAATAAAATATACGTACTCGGAATATCCGGGCGGCCATGCCTGGCCGGTCTGGCGCAACAATCTGTATCATTTCGCGCCGTTATTATTTAATAATTGATTTTACTACAGATGAATTTGAATATGATCAATTCAGTAAATCTATTTTAAAGCAAATGCATTTTGATTAGAGTAAAAAGTCAGCATGTTCCGATCACCGGCAGGATGCGTCTGTCTTTCACTGGCATATTAATCTGGAGTTTATTGATTTGCAGTCAGATGAAAGCCCAGGAAAAATTATATGCCAATGAATTTTCATTGGGTGACGTGACATTGCTGGACGGTCCCTTCAAACATGCGCGTGACCTGAATGTGCAGACTCTTTTGCAATATCATCCTGACCGGCTATTAGCCCCATACCGGAAGGAAGCAGGATTAATACTAAAAGATTCGGTATATCCCAACTGGGAAGGACTGGACGGGCATATCGGGGGCCATTATTTATCTGCGCTTGCTATGAATGTAGCGTCAACAAATAATTTGGCATGTAAAAATCGTTTGAACTATATGCTGGCAGAACTTAAGATCTGCCAGGAAGCCAATACCATCAATCATCCGGACTGGGGTATTGGTTATGTCGGCGGAGTTCCGGACAGTAAAGAAATATGGAGCAGTTTACAAAAGGGTGATTTAACAGCCTATCGATCTGCCTGGGCAGCCTGGTACAATTTGCATAAAACATATGCCGGATTAAGAGATGCATGGCTCTATGCCGGAAACGAAGATGCAAAAATGATATTTTTAAAATTCTGCGACTGGGCCATCCGCATTACCGGATCGTTGTCCGAAGCAGAGATGCAATCCATGCTGGACACGGAGCAGGGTGGAATGAATGAAATATTCGCCGATGCCAGTCAGATGACCGGAGATGAAAGATACCTCATCGCAGCAAAACGGTTTTCGCATCATATGCTGCTTACGCCGATGTCCAGCGGCATAGACAACCTGGACAATAAACATGCAAATACCCAGATACCGAAAGCCATCGGTTTTGAACGAATAGGAGAGCTGAGTCATGATGATACATTTATAAAGGCAGGAAGCTTCTTCTGGAAAACCGTAACGAACAATCGCACGCTGGTTTTTGGTGGTAACAGCCGGCGGGAATTTTTCCCGGCCGTGGCCGCCTGCAGCGATTTTGTAAATGATGTGGAAGGACCTGAATCCTGCAACTCATATAATATGCTGAAGCTGACGGAAGATTTATTCAGAATGAATGCGTCGGCGAATTATGTTGATTATTATGAGCGGACATTATACAATCATATCCTCTCCACCCAGCATCCGGTCAACGGCGGGTATGTTTATTTTACGCCGGTCCGTCCCCGTAGTTACCGGGTATACTCCTCACCCAATCAGGCGATGTGGTGTTGTGTAGGCACGGGTATGGAAAACCATAGTAAATACAACGCGTTCATATACGCGCATCAAAAGGACTCGCTTTTTTTAAATCTCTTTATCGCATCGGTTCTTAACTGGAAAAAACAGGGGATGGAAATCAGGCAGGAGACAAATTTCCCTTTTGAAGAAAAAACAAAACTGATCGTAACAAAAGGCTCTTCAAAATTTACTTTACTGATCCGTTATCCGGCATGGGTTAGAAACGGCGGATTGAAATTGATCGTCAATCATAAACAAGTCAATGTCGCTAAAACCGCATCCGGTTTTATTCCGGTAAACAGGCTTTGGAAAAAGGGTGACACGATACTGATTTCACTTCCCATGCATAATTCGATTGAACATCTGCCGAACCTGCCTGAATATATTGCCCTGCTCCACGGACCCATCGTACTCGGGGCAAAAACGGGTACGGAAGATTTAAAGGGGCTTGTTGCCAACGACGGTCGCTGGGGTCAAATTGCCAGCGGGAAAAGGCTTCCGGTGGATAAAGCTCCGATCATTATAGCCGATGACCCGTCAAAAATTGCTGATGAACTGACACATGCCAAAAACGGTTCATTGTATTTTACCGCTCCTGATTTGAAAATGATAAATCCAATTCAGACGGTCTTTCAGCCTTTTTTCCAGATCCATGATGCACGGTATATGATCTACTGGATGACATTGAGCCATACGGAATACAGTTCCTATCTGGATTCTTTGAAAAAAAACGAAAAGGAAAAACTGGATCTCCAAAAGCGCACGGTTGATTTTGTGGCGACGGGAGAACAACAACCGGAAGAAGATCATGCCATGCAAAATCTGCATACGCGATCCGGATCTTCCAATGACCTGTTCTGGCGGGATGCAGCTGAAGGAGGTTTTTTTAGTTATCATCTTTCCACTCATAAAGAAACAGGATTGAGTGTACTGGTCAGTTACTGGGGCGCTGAATGGGGTGGCAGAAAATTTGACATTTATATTGATGATAATAAATTATTGACAGAAGACAATACCGGTAGATGGAACCAGTCAAAGATTTTTGATGTGGACTATACCATACCGGATGCCATGATAAAAGATAAAGATCACTTCCGGATAAAATTCCAGGCTTTGCCGGGTAATACTGCTGGTGCAGTATATTATATCAGGCTGATCAGAAAGGGAAATATGCCGGATAGAATGTAAAACTCAAAAATAAATTCATGAAAAAACATCCTGCCAGAATCATCAGTCCATTTCCGGCATTCTCATCCCTCGTCATATTCTTCATCGCGCTGACGCATACGGCTCAGGGCCAAAAATTACAGATCAGCGATTCGGGATATTTTGAGAAACCGGGAGTCAATATTCTGGTTTTCAGCAGCCAGTACAACGGCATGTTTTACGATGAAAAAACGGCAGGTATTGAAATGATTCAGCATGGGGTACGAACGGTGACAGGTGGCGCAGTAAGGTTGCAGAATTCACCGGAACAATGGGACCTGATTCCAAAGCTTATCAGTCGCCAGATCGACCGGACCGGCAATAGCATAACGGTGACCATGTATTACCAGGAATTTGATTTCACGTCGAGGGCGGTTGTTACAGCAAAAGATAAGGGTGTCGAAATAAGCATTTATCTGGATAAGCCGCTGCCTGAAAAACTGGAAGGGCGTGCCGGATTCAATTTGGAGTTTCTGCCTTCTGCCTATTTTGAAAAAACCTATCTGGCCGACGGGAATCCGGGAATATTTCCGTTATATCCTTCCGGCAATACGAGAATGGAAAACGTCGATAAAAAGATAAAGCAGTTTGCAAATCATACAACATTCGACGACCGGGGAAGAGGAGAATATATTGTGCCGGGTCCGTTTGCAACAGCCAAATCACTTTCACTGGCGCCTGAGGATCCGGAACACCATATAGATATTCAATCGCCAGATGCGGATTTGATGTTATTCGACGGCCGCAACCTGGGTCAAAATGGATGGTTTGTAGTACGTAGCCTGTTACCGTCCAATAAGACCGGCAAAGTATTAACATGGTATATTGAACCCAATGCCATTCCCAATTGGAAAAGAAAACCGGTGATCGGATTTTCACAGGTAGGTTACATTCCTTCGCAGGAAAAAACAGCCGTTATTGAGCTTGATAAAAATGATGAGCCTGTTACGTCAGCATCCCTTTTCCAGGTTACAGCCGATGGCAGGATAGTGGAGAAATGGAAAGGCGAAACAAAACCCTGGGGGAGATGGCTACGGTATAACTATGTGAAATTTGATTTCAGTAACATAAAAGATCCAGGCCTTTATTTTATTCAATATGGCGATCAGAAGACGAATGTTTTCCCGATTGGTCCCTCTGTTTACCGCGATATCTGGCATCCGACACTCGATGTGTGGTTTCCCGTGCAAATGGACCATATGGAGGTAAATGAAGCATATCGTGTATGGCATGGTGTGCCGTTTTTGGATGATGCACTGCAGGCGCCGGTCAATCATGTTCATTTCGATGGCTACAGCATGGGTCCTGCCACACAGACAAAATATAAATCCCTGGAACATATTCCCGGACTGAATACAGGCGGATGGTTTGATGCAGGGGATTTTGATATTCAGACCGGATCGCATTGCATCGCTTTGTTGAGCCTGAGCGATGCCTATGAAAAATTCAAAATTAACCGTGATGAAACATTTGTGGATTACCCGACACGTTATGTAGACATCCACCGGCCCGATGGCAAACCGGATATACTGCAGCAGATTCAACACGGCACACTCAATGTAGTGGCACAGGTAAAAAATATTGGTCATCCGGTAAGAGGTATTGTCGTTCCAAACCTTCATCAGTATCATCACCTGGGCGATGCGGCTGAAGAAACCGACAACCTTCTCTATAATCCGAATCTGAAGCCATATGAAACGGATGGCAAATCCAGCGGCACCATGGACGACCGTTGGGCCTTTACAGAAAGAACTATGTTTCTGGACTACTTCACATCTGCTGCACTGGCAGCAGCCAGCCGGGCATTGAAAGGTTTCAATGATACCCTGTCCACACAAAGTTTATACTATGCCAAAAAATTATGGATCGAAGATGACAGCCTCAGTAAAACGGATACCTCCAGGTTTTCAATTATGTTCAGAAGAAATCTCAAAGCTGTTGCTGCACTGCAATTATATATTGCCACAAAAGAAGAGTTATATGCAACGGCTTTTAAAGAAAGTATCTGGCCAGCACTTGACCGGTCGGTGATGTTTGGAATGACAACCGCTTTACAGGCAGTGGCCTATATGGATGATGAGTACAAAACCAAATTACGGCCGTACGTGATAAAATATAAAGCTGCCTGCGACGAATACAGTCTGCAGAATCCGTATGGTGTTCCGATAGCCACCGGAGGCTGGGGCGGAAGTGGCGGCGTTGTCAGTTTTGCCATAACGAATTATTATGCAAACAAAGTTTTTCCTGACATGATAAGTCCCGAATATGTTTATAAAGGACTCGACTATATCTTCGGATGTCACCCATATTCAAATATTTCCTTTGTTTCATCCGTAGGAACAAAATCTAAAAAGATTACCTACGGCAACAACAGAGCAGATTTTAGTTTTATTGCGGGTGGCATTGTTCCGGGCATACTGGTTTTAAAGCCGGATTTTCCGGAGAATAAAGAAGACTGGCCATTCTTCTGGGGTGAAAACGAAGTAACAGTGGGCGGATGTGCTGATTATATTTTTCTGGCCGCCGCTGCCGTCCAGCTGGCTGACGGTAAATAACCGCTAAAATGAAGCATCATGTTTAAAATTATTATTCTTTTAACCGGAGTTTTGTTCGCAGCTCCCTCCCTGTATTCACAGAATAAAATCGTGCTAAATACCGCTATGGCAAAAGACACCATTAATAAAAATATATACGGACATTTTGCAGAAGATCTCGGCCGTTGTATATACGGCGGATTCTATGTTGGCGACAATAAAAATATTCCAAATGAAAATGGCATCCGCCTCGACATTATTGATGCCCTGAAGAAATTAAAAATACCAGTGCTCAGGTGGCCGGGCGGATGTTATGCCGACCATTATCATTGGAAGGATGGAATCGGCCCGAAAGATAAAAGAAAAAGCACAGAGAATGTTTCCTGGGGAAACGTGCGGGAGACGAATGCATTCGGTACGCACGAATTTCTTGATATGTGTGAAACACTGCATGCCGATCCATACCTCGCGATGAACGTCGGCGGAGGTACCGTACAGGAGGCGGAGGAATGGGTACAATATGTCAATCACGCGAATGGCAAAAGTGGGCTGACTGACTTACGTGAGCAGAACGGACGAACCAAACCCTGGAATGTCAGATTCTGGGGAATTGGAAATGAATCCTGGGATTGCGGTGGTCATATGTCAGTCGAATATTATACCCATTTGTATAAACAATACGCGACACTTATAACCAGCTATGGTAACAGTGAAGGATTGTACCGGATAGCGGTTGGGCCGGGTACCGAAGATTTAAACTGGACAGAAGTCCTGATGCGGGATATACCCCGAAAATTGATGGAAGGCATTTCCATCCATCATTACTCCGTCATAGACTGGAGCAAAAAAGGTTCCGCCTCAGAGTTCACAGAGGCTGAATATTTTTCCACCATGCAACAGGCTTTCGGCATGGAGAAAATGGTTTCGGGTAATAGCAAGGTGATGGATAAATATGATCCGGAAAAGAAAGTAGGCCTGGTGGTAGACGAATGGGGTGGATGGTATGATACGGAATCCGGCGGCTCACCCCTGTATCAGCAAAATACCATGAGGGATGCTATGATTGCCGGTATGACGCTGAATATATTGAACAATCATTGCGACAGGGTGAAAATGGCCAATCTCGCCCAATGTGTGAATGTATTACAGGCCGTCATATTAACGAATGAAGAAAAAATGTTATTGACGCCTACCTATCATGTCATGGAAATGTACAATGTGCATCAGAATGCACTGATGATACCCCTTACTGTTTCTGGTAATGATTATGTTTTGGGTGAAAAAACACTGAAAGCCATTTCCGCTTCTGCATCAAAAGACCATTTCGGTGTATTACATATTTCGCTTGTAAACATCGATGCGCATAAAGAACAGGATATTACGATAGACCTGGGTGATATTACCCCGGGAACAGTGAAAGGAAGAATTCTTCATTCTGATAAAATGGGTGACCATAACAGTTTTGAAAATCCCCGGGCAGTAAAGCCGGATATTTTTAATGGTGCCATATTGAAAGGCAATAAGATTTCTTTAAAAATACCTCCGTTTTCAGTCATTGTTTTGGAGATGCAGTGAAAATCCTTTGCCGGTTTCGGGTGTTATTTCACAAATATCTTCTTCGCGGCTTCAGCGCTCAGGTATACTTCTTTTTTGCCTTTCAGTTCTACCAACACGGATTTGTCAAACTCCTGTATCTCCCTGATCTGGATCAACTCATTTAGACCAATGCCCTGTTTTTCCAGATAGCGAAGGAAATCCGGGGAATCATCTGAAACCTTTACCACTTTCAATTTTCGATTTACTGTTGCTTCTGACAACGGGATGGAGGAAAATGCGGGCAGGTTGCCATTCGACTGCGGGATGGGATCCCCATGCGGATCATATTTAGGGAAGCCCAAAAATTTATCCAGGCGATCGGGCAGGTCATAATCCCGGATATGTTCCAGCTGCTCGGCAATGTCATGCACTTCATCCCAGCTGTAGCCCAGTTTATCATGCAGAAACACTTCCCAGAGACGGTGTTTGCGAACGATCAGTACGGCTACTTTCAGACCGCTGGCAGTCAGCACCGCACCTTTGTTTTTATCGTATTGTATGAGTTTTTTATCGGAAAGCCGTTTGAGCATATCCACTACGGAGGCCGGGTTATTTTCCAGTTCTTCCGCAATAGCAGTCGCAGAAACTTTTCCATGCCCCTGCTTTTCAAGATGATAGATCGCTTTCAGATAATTCTCTTCTGAAAGCGTATGCGAGGAGGTTGTGGCCATCATCAAAATTAATCATATCGTCTCATTTAAAAAATTAGGCAAGCCTAATAATAATATTATGATTAAACTAAATAAATATTTATATTTGACCGAATCGTACAGGTTATGAAAGTTTTTTTATTCTTGGGTTTTTTATTTGTTTGTGAGGATGTTCGATCCCAGTTTCGTAAGATCACCGGTATCGTACGGGATGCTCAATCCGGCGAATTTCTTTCCTCTGCATCCGTTGGGTTGGCAGGCAGCCAGGGCGGAGCGACCACGCGCTCCAATGGTTCGTTTACCTGTCTGGTGCCGGTCGATCAGACTTCGTTGATAATTTCATATGCAGGTTACCGGACGGATACCATTCAGCTTACACCTGACCTGAACCATTATACAATCGAAATGATTGCTGCGGTCAATATGCTTTCGAAGGTGGAAGTCACGACAGGTGTCTCGAGGGCTACTTCGGTGAAGGAAACACCGGTTCCGGTGGTTGTCATTTCTGCGCGCACCATCGACCGGTCGACGGAAAATAATATCATCGACGCGCTGGCCCAGGCCGCACCCGGATTCAACAGTGTGAAGACGGGCCCGGGTGTATCGAAACCTTTTATTCATGGACTCGGTTATAACCGTGTGCTGACATTGTATGATGGAGTGCGCCAGGAAAGTCAGCAATGGGGCGATGAGCATGGGATCGTGGTCGATGATTATAATATAGAACGGGCGGAAATTATAAAAGGTCCGGCCAGTCTGATGTATGGATCGGATGCGCTGGCCGGTGTGATGAGCCTTTTTCCGGTGAAGCCATACAATACACAGGGCAGTCTGGTGGGCCGGTATACGGCGGAATTTCAAAATAATAACGGGCTCATTGGAAATGGCATGCGGCTGGTGTATGGCAGGGATCACTGGTCCTTTGCGCTGCGCGGATCATACCGTATTGCAAAAAATTATCATGACGCAGCAGACGGGTGGGTGTATAATACAAATTTCAGAACGACCAATATTTCATTCTCTGCAAAATATAATAGTACCAGCGGCTTCAGTACGATGAACCTGAATCTCTACGACAATAAACAGGGTATTCCGGATGGTAGTCGCGATTCACTTACGCGACAATTCACAAAACAGATTTATGAAGCAGGCGGATCGCCCGATGATGATATCAAAAAC
This sequence comes from uncultured Bacteroidota bacterium, assembly GCA_963759335.1. Taxonomy (GTDB): domain Bacteria; phylum Bacteroidota; class Bacteroidia; order Chitinophagales; family Chitinophagaceae; genus Puia. The sequence goes on along the minus strand of CAVWYU010000005.1, from coordinate 193,921 downwards.
AGACCCATTGTACGATATGATTCACTGAACAGTTATTTGCTGAGTCCTTTGCATCAGCGGATACAGGATTATAAAATCTATAGTAATAACCATTATGCGATCGGCAAAGGATTTCTGGATGCACAGATCGCTTTTACAACCAATCTGAGGACTGAGTATAATCATCCGACAGATCCGGCGCAGGCAGGTTTGAATATCCGTTTATATACGTTGAATTATGGAGTGCGGTATACTGAAAAAATCTTTGAGGAAACTGAAATGACGATGGGTGTAAACGGTATGTATCAGAACAATAAAAGCCTGAATGCTACGGATTTTCCGATTCCGGATTTTAACCTGCTGGATATAGGTCCCTATGTTTATCTGCATCATGCATGGAACCGCTGGTCGCTGAGCGGCGGTATCCGGTATGATAACCGTTCACTGAAGGGAGCCGGTTTTTATACGGCACAGAACCCTGCTACGGGATTTTTCAAACATGTATTGTCAGCTGACACAGCGGGATCTTATCTACAGTTTCCTGCATTTAATAAAACCTTTGCGGGGTTTTCGTTCAGTGCGGGTGTAACCTGTGAGATCAATGAACAGATCAGCGTAAAGGCAAATTTTGCCCGCGGGTTCCGCGCGCCGAATATATCAGAATTCGCCTCCAATGGTCTGGATCCCGGCGCGCATATTGTTTACCTGGGAAACCGGCAGGCGGTGCCCGAATTCAGTCTGCAGGAAGACGCGGGCATCGAAATGAATTTCAGAGATCTTTCGGTCTATGTTTCCGTGTTTAACAACTATATCCAGAACTATCTCTATGAGTCACAGAAAACCGATGATCAGGGCAATCCGGTTGTAGTGGTGCCCGGAAATAAAACACTTGAATATGTGCAGGCATCTGCAGAATTATTCGGTCTCGAAGCAACAGTAAATCTTCATCCTGAGCGATGGAAAGGGTTTTCCTTTGACAACTCCTTCTCGTTTATCCGGGGAAATAATCTGAATCCGGACTTTAAGAATAAAGGAGTGAACGGACAATGGCTTCCCTTTATGCCTCCGGTTCGATTATTATCAGGGGTTAGTCAGGAAATAAAAACGAGAACTGCTTTTTCATCTTTTATTTTAAAATGTGTGGCGGATATTAATGGAGCCCAAAACCATTATCTCGCGCTGAATAAAACAGAGACGCCTACACCCGCTTTTGTGCTGGTCAATTTGGGGCTGTTAACGACCATTCAATACAGTAAAAATCATTCGTTGCAATTCAACCTGCAGGTAAATAATCTTTTTGACGCCATCTATCAGTCGAACCAAAGCAGGCTGAAATATTTTGAGTACTATAATTCCTCACCAGGTGGTTATTCCGGTATATATGGTATGGGCAGAAATATTTGTGCGAAAGTGATCCTGGGATTTTGATTCAATGAGTTTCTTTCACAACCAGGTTCTTTAATTTGTTTTCAGAATCACCATGTACATTATTTAATACAATCAGCCATGTTTTGTCATGCAGGAATTTGCAATAGACAAAATCCTGTCCGGCATCAAAATGCCAGTCTGCCAGTTCAGGGAAATTTGATTTGATGAGTTCAAGCTTTTCATTGTTGTTTTTATTAACAATGAGAAGTTTGGTGCCGTGATGATCGGACAATTTTTTTAAGGAGGAGAACGATATTTGGTTTTCATATTCGTGGTTCGGTGAAAATGAATATAACCGCTGCGTCAGTTGAAAGTCCGCCGGGTTTTCACTATAAACGATATGGCCCATCATAATAAATTCCGGTATGGAGAGCCAGTCGGTATAATGTTCTTCGAACAGCCTGATATATTCATTCACAAATGACTGATCGATGGGTTTCCGGTTTGAAATATATTCCTTTACAATTGGATAGGCCGTTTTTGCCATCATACTGATATATTTATTCCCATACCATCTTCGGGTGGTATCCTCCTTTCCATTGAGTTGTGTAGCCAGAAACCCGTTGCCAACGGCCGTTGCCATCGCTTCATTAAAAAGGGAATAGCCATAACGGCTGACCTTCGAGTGATTGGAATGGAACCATTCGTCAGATTGATTCCACAGGGACCTGGATCTTTCATCATATAAAATATGTGAAATCTCATGCAGCATAACCGTTAAAAGCGCTTTGTAATTATCCAGACTGTCAGCAACAGCACTGATAGCAATATCACTGATAGCCGTGGCGGTAAAACCTCTGGACTCGGGCAGGGGGTAGAAACAAAAAATAAAAGGAACGGAAACATCCCAGGAAGAATTATAAAACTGAAGCGCTTCTGTGAAATAATAGTTGATTTTGCTGGAACTCATCAGATCAGAAATTCCCCGTAACTGTTCTTCAAATTTATTTTTTGAGGGTTTGTAAATGACTTCCTTATAAACCGGTGTAAACTCTTTGATCAGATTGATCAGACTTAACAACGCCGCATTGGGAACAAGACCCATAGAATGAAGTCTGAAATCCGACAGGCTATCACATAGAATCAGGTTTCTTCTTAAAAGATTGGGTACATCAATACCAACCTTCTGACCTGCAGGATAATCAGTGAAGTCAAACTCATAATTTATATTCAGGGAATCGTACTGCGCGATCAGGCCGGTATATTTTTTTGTAAAGAAGGCTGAACGACTGAAGAGTTTCTTGTAAACATTATCACGCGTAGCAGATAAACTATTTATGAACTGGAAAACAGCAAAAGGTTCGGAAAACCTTGTCTCAAACCGGATATTTTGAGAAAAACCTTTCAGCGCAATAAAGCATATCAGCAGTAAAATGACGGGCTTCTTCATCAGTACAAATAAATTGATATACGAATATAGTCGTACAATGGAATATTCAATTCTTTGTCTTTTTTCACAAAGGATGTTTTTTACCCAAACGTGAATATCTGCCAGTGAAATAAAGTTTTTGCGGGTTGAAAATGAATGGAATTCACCCGGCACAATTTTTACATATAGTTAAAAGCCTCACTTCACAAAATTTAAGATCACTCTTTAAAATATAATGCATGCCAAAGGCAAATAGGAAATCAGTGCCGGGAACCGGAAGAGCCAGCAATTCAAATACAGATAAAAAACAGGATGATTTAGCTCCGGATATTGAAACGGGTGCCGATGAATTCATGACCACAGACCAGGGTCTGAAGATAAATGACGACCAGAATTCACTAAAGAGCGGCGAGCGGGGTTCAACGTTGTTGGAGGATTTTATCCTGCGGGAAAAAATTACACATTTTGACCATGAACGTATCCCGGAAAGAATTGTGCACGCCCGGGGTACAGCGGCCCATGGATATTTCCAGGTGTATAAGCCGATGACCCAGTATACAAAAGCCGGGTTTCTAAATGATCCGGCTAGAAAAACGCCCGTATTTGTAAGATTTTCTACTGTCGCAGGTTCACGGGGATCGACTGATCTTGCCCGCGACGTGCGCGGTTTCTCGGTAAAATTTTACACAGAAGAAGGAAACTACGACCTGGTGGGGAACAATATGCCGGTCTTTTTTATACAGGATGCCATAAAGTTTCCGGATCTTATTCACGCAGTTAAACCCGAACCTAACAATGAAATACCGCAGGCCGCGTCGGCACATGATACGTTCTGGGATTTTATCTCCCTGATGCCGGAATCCATGCATATGATCATGTGGGTGATGAGCGACCGCGCTATTCCAAGAAGTCTGCGCATGATGGAAGGATTTGGTGTACATACTTTCCGTTTGATTAACGAAGCCGGAAAATCCGTATTCGTAAAGTTTCACTGGAAACCGTTATTGGGAGTTCACTCCGTGGCCTGGGATGAAGCAACGATTATTTCAGGCAAGGATCCCGATTTTCATCGCCGGGATTTATTTGACGCCATTGAATCGGGTGCATTTCCCGAATGGGAACTGGGCATCCAGGTGGTTGAGGAAAAAGATGAACATAAGTATCCATTTGATCTGCTCGATCCAACCAAATTGATTCCGGAAGAACTCGTACCCGTGCAACGGATCGGCAAAATGGTGTTAAACCGGAACACAGATAATTTTTTTGCTGAAACAGAACAGGTGGCTTTCCATCCGGGGCACCTCGTGCCGGGCATCGACTTCACGAATGATCCGCTGTTGCAGGGAAGATTGTTCTCCTATACCGACACCCAGTTGTCGAGATTGGGAAGTCCGAATTTTCACGAGATACCCATCAACCGTTCGATCAATACAGTTCATAATAATCAACGCGATGGCCATATGCGCCAGCAGATCAATAAAGATGTTACCAGTTATCATCCGAATAGTATTGGCGGCGGTTGTCCATACCAGGCCAAAGCCGCGGAAGGTGGTTTTACCAGTTTTGTGGAAAGAATCGATGCAAGAAAAGTCAGGGCCAGGAGCCAGAGTTTTTTTGATCATTTTAGTCAGGCCACGTTATTTTATAATAGCCAGTCGGATGCAGAAAAGAATCATCTCACGAACGCATTACGGTTTGAACTGGGTAAAGTGCAACGGGTAGAAATCCGTCAGCGTATGATCGGATTGTTGAGTCAGATTGACAGGGGACTGGCAACAAATGTAGCGGATGCCCTGGGGTTAACGGTTCCAAAAAAACCGGAACAGCCCATCAATCATAGTATTCCGGCGGACGGAGATGCGGCAAAGTTTCAGCCGAAAACAAAAGATCAGGGTATAACAGGTTCTGCGGCGCTGAGTATGGCCAATACAATAAAGGATACGATTAAAAGCAGAAAGATCGCTATTCTGACAGCAGACGGAACGGATGGCACCCAGGTTGATAAAATGAAAAAAGCATTGACGGCAGCGGGCGCCGTAGTAGAAGTGATCGCGCCGAAGTATGGCGAAGTGAGTGCCTTAAAAGGTCCGGCGATTCCGGTGGACAAGAGCCTGATGACTGTATCATCTGTTTTATATGATGCGGTGTACATACCGGGCGGTCCAAAAGCCATCGCAGCCCTGGCAGAAAAACCGGACGCCGTTGATTTTATTTCCCTGGCCAATAAGCATTGCAAACCGGTTGCTTTTGAAGCAGGTGCTGATCCGCTGATTCAGAAAACAAGTATCGGAGATGATATGCGTATGAATAAAGCTTTGCCGGGAATTTTATCCGGAACTGATAAAGATCTGTCGAAGGATTTTATAAAATCCATAGCGCAGCACAGGTTCTGGGAAAGAGAAAAATCACCTGTTTAATTTTTGTACATTATTTTTAGGGGATATTTTTCATCATCCGCCTTCAGTAAGCGGACTATTCCTCGTTAATGAATGTATGCAGGTCAGTAGAAATGAAAATATGTATCCCGGTTTATTCAATTCTTTTCCTGTTATTTTGTTGTACATCCGCGCTGGCACAGGGACTGGTAACTGGTAATATAAAAGGCAATTCAGAACTTTTATTTTCAGCTACCATACAGAATATAAGTAAGCACAGAGTAAATACCTCCGACCTGGGAGGTAATTATAGGATTGCAGCGGAGACCGGTGATACCCTGATATTTAGTCATTTGGCCTATATCTCCGATACGGTTGTTGTTAACAGCACCATGTTTAGCGAAAGGGTACCCATTGAATTGAAAGAAAAAATTATCAGTCTGGCCAGCGTGGACGTCAATGAGATGTCAAAATACACACTCGACTCTTTGAGCAGGAGAGAGGATTATGATTATATTTTCAAAGGTAAAAATGCAAAGCCCTTATGGGATAATAAGTTGTCCGGTGACGGTCGTGGAGTGAATTTTAGTCCGATTGGTCACTGGTCTTCCGAAGAGAAACAAAAAAGGAAACTAAAAGAAAGACTGGAAAGAGATGATAAGGAGGAGTTTATTTATTATAAATTTTCACGTCGTGTGCCAAAGCTGACGGGCCTCCGGGGAGATTCCCTTCTCCTGTTTATCAATACCTATAAGCCCACATACGAATATTGTGTACACGCAACCAGCCTGGATATTCTGTTATACATCAATGACAAACTGGTACTTTTTAAAAAGAAGAACGCCAAATAGCTTCCTTCACAATAACAAACCAGCCTGCCTGGAACAGATAAGATTTTACAATGAAAAACTAAAAGAATAGATTCGTTACTGACGGAGGGCATTATATATTCCATTCAGGAGATGAAAGAAAAAAATAAAAATTATCTATGACCTATTGTTTGGGAATAAAAGTAAAAGAAGGGCTCGTAGGAATAGCGGATACCCGCATATCGGCGGGCAGCAGTACAACCGTGAAAAAAAAGGTACTCGTCATGCAGCATGACAAGACAAGCCTCTTTATTATGACCAGTGGATTAAGATCTATAAGAGATAAAGCCGTACACTATTTCCAGGAACTCATCGACCATGGTATAGTTTATGATAAGATGTACAAAGCTGTAAATGCATTGGGTGAGCAGATAAAAAGAGTGGCTATTGAGGACCAGCAGGCGTTGCTGAATTCCGGATATAAATTTAATTTAAATGCCATTGTCGGTGGTCAGTTGGTGAATGACGAGGAACACAAATTATTCCTGCTGTACACAGAAGGAAACTGGGTGGAGATGGATGAAGGAAGCCCTTTTGCTATCATAGGTAATTCCGGACAGGGTAAGGCGATATTGAACCGCATCATCAAACCATCCACTACCATGCGGCAGGCGCTCAAAGCCGGCTTCCTGTCATTCGATTCGGTAAGGGTAAGTTCCAATGATGTGGAGTTTCCCATTGACATCGTTACCTACGCAAAGAACAGTTATCATATTACAGAAACCAGGTATGAGCAACAGGAACTTCAGCAGGTTTCCGCCGACTGGAATGAAAAAATAAAACATTATCTTGACGATATGCCCGAAGACTGGATGGCGAAAATATTTTCTGCTGAATCATCAATCCGATTAAATCAATAACTCCTATGAATTTTGAAATTTTTAGTGAATTGCATTATCAGGTTTATTTACCCACCACATTTATTTTCAGTATACAGGCCTGTCGCAGTCGCAGTCAGGTAATCCTTGAAGAAAATGTTGAAACAGATCCTTTCATACCTATAGAGGAAATCGTTGGAGAAGACGGAGTATCCAGATTTATCCGGCTCAGGGTCATGGGGAATAGTCAGTTCACCATCCGCTACCGGGCGAAAGTGGATATAGATTACAACACCATCCATCAGCGTAATCTGGCCTATACGGTTCCGGTTAATAAACTGGACGCGGACGAAATACATTATCTTTTTCCCAGCAGGTATTGTCAGTCGGATAAACTGCAGAAACTGGCCGGTAAGGAATTTGGTCATATAGAAACAGCGTATGGTAAAGTGGCCGCCATTACAGAATGGATTTTTAATAATGTGGAGTATACAACAGGCGCAACGAATTCCGGCACTTCTGCATATGATACATTAACGGAAAGAGCCGGCGTTTGCCGGGATTTTGCACATCTGGGTATTGCGTTGTGCAGGGCGCTCACCATTCCCGCCAGATATTTTACCGGTTACGCATACGGTTTGAACCCACCTGATTTTCATGCATGTTTTGAAGCCTATATCGGTGGTGAATGGGTGTTTTTTGATCCCACCAAACTCGTACCTGTCAACGGACTGGTGAAAATTGCCAATGGGCGGGATGCAGCAGACGCTGCCGTCGCCAGTATTTTCGGCAGGGCATCCGGCACTTCCATGACAGTGAAATGTGAATGTTACGATCCTGAATTTAAGCCGCTGTATTTTACAAATACAGAAAATCAGAAAGGTTTGTCCTATCAATAGACAGTGTGATGTGCCTGGTGCGACCACCTTATGGAAAAAGGGTTCGGTGGCATGCCTATTGTATTTATCAGACTGATGAAAAAAGGTTGGTGGATAGTATGCGTTTATGTGATCATATTATCTTCCTGCGAGAGTTTGAAAGAATCTTCCAAATATCAGTTTGTAGAAGGGTATTACTCGGTTCCGGTAAGCGGAAAAACAGAAAAGCTTTATGTATTGACAGGCAGTGATACAATAAAGGCCTATCGCGCAAGGGATATTTCAGGCGGGAAGACAGACACGACACATGCAATTCTAATCGCCTTTCCACCCGTGAGACCCAATGATTTTTTGTCAACCAGCTTTACCCGAAACACGCTTGATTTTGATATTCTGACCATTCTTTTTAAATACCGGTTTCCGGTGAAAGGATTTCCACCACAGCTAAATGCCAGTTTTAACGGAGCGTTATATCTTGGTTATCGTACGGATGTTTATAAACTATCTTATAAGACATCCCCTATGAAATACATGAAAAGATCGATTACCCATTTTGGTTACAGCATTGGATTTTTTTCCGGTTTCGGAACGGCACGCATTGACGAATACGATACGGAAGGCGCACTAAACTATGAATATGATGGTCTGGTGAACTTAACCGGAGTAGCCGTTATTGCTGCTCTGGATAAATTAACAGCCGGACTTACGATTGGTGTAGACCATTTGCTTGATAAGAACAGTAGTGTTTGGATAAATAACGGAAAGCCCTGGATAGGGATTAGCTTAGGATTAAATCTGAATTAACCCTATGGGTTCTGTCTATAAAAAATTTTGTGTCTATTCCTGGAAAGGTTCCGGAGAAATGCAAATATTCCTGCATGTACTGACAGGGGAAGACTAAAAAACAGTCGCAGATCTGAGAACACCTGCTTGCATTTCATCGCTTTCATTTTCCATTAGTAACCAATTTCAACAACCGATCTGAACATATCCTCTGACTGAATATGTGATAACATAAAATGCGCGGTATCGGCGCGCGATAACTTTAGTCCGTTTTTCAAAAACCGGTTGATGGCTATTCTGTAATTCCCCGTAAGTTTTGCATCTGTTAATCGCGGCGGCCGGACAATGGTCCAGTCCAGCCCGGATTCTTTAATATATTTTTCCATCAGCCGGAGATCAGCATACATATTGGACAACAGTTTTTGAATAATATATTTTGAAGCCAGCCGGACGAAAAACGGAAGCAACGGATTTGTCTCGACGGCAGACGCAGAAATAAAGAAAATCCGCTTAAGTCCAGACTGTTTCATTTCGCGCAGGGTATTCACTGCACCCTGTGAATACAGACTGGTCGGCGGGTCGCTGAAACCGCCGCTTACGCCAACGGCGGAAATAATAACATCATGACCGGAAAAAACTTTCGACAGACTAAGCGGCTGTGTGACATCAGCGCGTATAATCGTCAGACAGGGATGAGTCAATGGAAGTTTAGCCGGATTGCGGACAAGCGCTGTCACCCGGTGGCCTGCAGACAGAGCCTGATCTACAGTCTGTCGGCCAATGCCTCCGTTGGCTCCAATGATAAGGAGATTTGACATAATCAGTTGAATTTAAAAATGCTTAGAAAAATAATAACGGTGAAAATCAACAGCTGACTGATATGAAAGCGATACAGGTTTTTTCGAACCCGCATGATTCCGTCCTGATTGGCCTGACCAGTGACGGTTGCTGTTTTTCTCAGCCGCAGGCCGAGACGACGGCCGATAAAAACGCCATTAACCACCAGAAGAATGACAAAAAAGAATTTGATCCGGAACCAAAGCTGTTCTCCAAAAACGCCATGGGTGACAAACATCATTCCGAAGCCGGTAATAATCAGGATGGCTGCACCGATACCGATCAGACGGGAGTAAGCGGTTGTTGCCTCCAGCAGTCCAACGGCCTTTTCTTTTTGCATTTCAAATAACCGCCAGAAACCGCGAACGGTAACAAAGTCAATCAGGGTCGTGCCGGCCATCAGAATGAGGGCGATCAAATGCAGTGATAATAATGCGGGAAGTAAATAAGTATTGGTCATAGTATGTGTATTTAAGTACCAAATGGTTTAATTAAACAACTAAATTATACCAAAAGGTTATAATAAACAAGATTTGGAAGTATTATTTGTATTTTTAGTACTAAATGGTTGCATCCAATGAATAAAACGGCGGTATTGGTTGCCCGGTGGGCTGCCTTTGAAGAACAACATCCGGACGGTTCCCTGGAAGATTTTTTCCGGCATAGTCTCGCAGAAAAAGTAAAACCCAAACCTGTAACAGGATCTTCGGGAAAACTGATCCCCGATCTGAATGGCAGACTGGTGATTCTTCTCAGGCGTATAGGGAAATTTCATATTGCCTATTCCAATATTGCGCTGGAAGGAACAGGCCTCGACCAGATGGAGGAATTTGGAATACTGGTTACCATATTTAATATGGGCAATCCGATCAAGTCGGAAGCCATCTACAATAATATTATGGAGCTTTCCAGTGGTTCTAATATGCTTATCAGGATGAAGAAAAGAGGACTTGTCCGGGAATATGATGACAAAGAGGACAAAAGGCAGACAAGACTGGAACTTACACCAAAGGGGAAAAAAGTAATCATGCAGGCAAAAGACCGGGTGATGAAAATGGCCGGTATGATGGTGCACGATCTGAGCGATGAAGACAAGGAGTTATGTATCCAGCTGCTTTCACCGATCGACCGCAGGTTCAGCGGATTATTTCAGAAGCAGAAAAATAAGGACTTCGAAACGATCTATGAAGAAAACATGCGATGAGTTATTTCTTTTTTTGCGATAATCGCCTTCGTCTGGTGGGCACTTCGGTTCCGAGCAGCATGCCCCAGGCTTTCATTTCTGGGATGCGGTCGAATATGATCTTCAGAACACCGATGATCGGAATGGACAAAAACATACCGGCAATTCCCCACAGGGCGCCACCCATCAATACAATCACAATCGAAATCAGGGCATTGATTTTTACTCTCGAGGCTACGATATAGGGTACAAGGAAATGATTGTCGATAAACTGAATGATCATATAAGAGATAATGATCCACCAAGGGGTTGAAAAGCCATCGATCGTGGCCATTGCAACCAGGATCGGAAACAAAACAGCCAGAATGCCTCCGATAAATGGTAATATGTTTAATAATGCACCGAGTACACCCAACAAAATCGCATACGGTACTCCAATGATCAATAATGCCGTGGTATCAAGAGTTGCCACGATCAGGGCTTCCAGTAACAATCCGAACATATAGTTCTGAATGGCGCCTTTGGTTTGTGTCAGCACCACCCCGACTTCTTTCTCGCCCGATTCTGCAAAAAGTTCAAAAAGGAAATTCACAATCAGTTTTTTGTAATACAGAAAAAGAAAAGCGTATACGGGTAATAAAAAGGCCATTTCAATTCCGCCCAGAACAGTTCCCATAGCGGATGCCATCACAGGTTTCAAACTGTTTTCCGCCTGGCTGATATATTCGTTTTGCTTTTTTGTATCAATCCCGAAATCGGTTCTTGCGAAATGCTGAAGTTTTTTAAACAGCAGGCCGAATTTCTCTTTAAAAACGGGCCACTCACCGGAGAAACCTTTGATCTCCATAAATAAAAAATACGTAATGCCTGCAATCACCAGCATTGCAATGAGAATGGATACTGCAATAGCTGCGATGCGTGGGAAATGATGTTTTTCCAGAAATATCGTCAGGGGATTCAGCAGGATAGCCAGCAAAAGTGCAAAAGCAAGGGGCACCAGCACAGCCCGCAGGTTCAGCAGAATATATGTCAGGAGGACCATTCCGAACATAATTACCGTAACCTTCATGTAAAAAGGATATTTCTTCATCATGGCTTTACAGCATTCATTCAGTTTCCTGACAAATTTTTTTTATTATTTCTTTGATCTCTTTTATTGAAAATGGCTTCTGAATAAAATTGTAAATCCCCTCGTCCAGCGCCCTCATTTTCGTAATAGGACTTCCATCTGCGGTAATCAGAATAACTGAGCTTTGATTGAACATTTCGGGATGATCATGAAAATAATCAACCCCGGAACCATCCGGGAGATTATTGTCAAGGAAGATGACCCGTGGATGCAGAAGAAGTTTCTGGGTTGCGTCTGACAGACTATATGCACAGTCCACCAGATAATGATCTTTGAGCAGCACCATTTTCAGCAAATGACATAAATCGCTTTCGTCGTCGATAATCAAAATTCTCGTGGTCATTTTGTATCCCTCCACTCAAACGCTCAGGTTGTTTAAAGAATAATCGGTTCCCGGATTCGCGGGCCCGTCAAAAACAATTTTGAGAAGAGAAAAAGGAAGCGAAAAAATAAAACCCGATAAACGACTCATTTACCGGGTTCTGGTCCACAGCACCTCGTTTCTTACGCTTCTTCTTCCTGAGCAGCATCATAATTCACGCTCTCTTCGGCGATAGCTGTGAGCTTTTCATCGGCGGTTTTCTCTTCGTTTAACGTCGTTTCCAGGATGTCCGCGACATCGTCATGTCCAAGATTCCTGGCCAGTTGTACCAAACCGCCGTAAGTGGCTATTTCATAGTGTTCAACTTTTTGTCCGGCGAGGATTAATCCGACATCCCGGGTAGACGTTCCGGTTTCGGTTTCTTCCACGATGCTGTCACCTTCCTTGGTAATGCCTTCCATAGCTTCACATTTTTTTGCCTGTGGTTTGAACCCCAGTGATTCAAAAACCTGTTCAAGTCTTTCCACATGCCCCTTTGTTTCCTCCAGATGATTGTTGAATGCTTCTTTCAATTCCGGAGCAGTAGCTGCTTTGGACATTTTGGGGATTGCTTTCAACAAATGTTTTTCTGCCCAGTAGATATCCTTGATTTCTCCGTGGAAAAATTCCATCAGCATCGAGTCTTTCTCACCATTTTCAGCTGACTTTTTCTGTTTTGTTTTTGTATTTGCCATAATTGTTTGTTTTATGTTCTTTAAAGTCTTAGATAATCATGCCAGCCGGCAAACTCACTGATCTGGCCTGAGTTTGGAACTGATTTAAAGGAATTTCATTTTATTTTCAAAAAAATATCGGCTATGCAAAAAGAAAATGCGACTCATCAGGCCAGTCTCTCAGAACGGTTTGCCATTGGTGTCACCAAAGCCACCGGCAGTACAGCCGCTTTTATACTGGCATTTTTTGTCGTGCTCATATGGGCCGTATCCGGACCCTTTTTTCATTATTCAGAAAACTGGCAACTGGTCATCAATACCGGAACAACAATCATCACCTTTCTAATGGTATTCCTTATCCAGAAAGCGCAGAACAAGGACTCACTGGCAATCCAGCTGAAACTGAATGAACTCGTCGCCGCCCATGAGTTCGCGAGTAACCGCCTGGTGAACGTGGAGAATATGTCGGAAGAAGACCTGAAAGTCATACAGAAGTATTATGCCGGTCTCAGTTCGCTGACAAAAAAAGAAGAAAGCCTGCAACAGTCGCACTCCATCGATGAAGCAAGAAATATGAGCGAGATTAAGAAAGGCCGGGAAGAAGATATCGTTGATGATCTGAAGGGGAAAAAACAATCTTAGAGCAGGAGGCGGGGGTCAGGGAGCAGGGATGCGGGAGGCAGGACCAAGCCGGGATGATGTAGAATCTAATACATCATTTTTTCTGTTTGAATATAATGGCAGAAACGGCGATGCCCGCATTGATCAGTGCAGCAATCATATTTGAAATGAATATGATCATATCTTTTTTTAAAATCCCATAGTATATCCATGCACACAATCCGATAAAAAGAATAAACACCCACAAAAGGGAAATATTTTCCGCTTTTTTTTCTTTGCATATTTTGATGAGTTGGGGAACCGACGCCAGTGTGGTCAGTATACTTGCGATCAGGCCGACCCAGGTTATTTGGTTCATGAAAGGTATAGTGATATAATAGTGCCAGCGGTCCTGAATCAGTCAGGCGATCCGTTTCGGGTGACCAAACGTCATTTAACATTAGACTTGCAATGAAAAAACTAACTTAGTAACAGCCTTATGACTTCTATAGTGATAACCTTTCAACCCTCTATATGAAGATCACCATCTTAACCTACGGATCCCTGGGCGATGTTTTGCCCTATATTTCCCTCGCGCTTGGATTAATGGACAGAAAACACGAGATCACCCTGGCGGCCCCCGAAAATTTTGAACAGCTGGTAAAAGATAACGGGATTCGTTATATGCCCCTGAATGGAAATTCGCAGGCGATTCTTGAATCAGAGCAGGGGCAGAAATGGATGGCCGCCGGAGATACAAAGTCATTTTTCAAAGAATTGGGTTTACTGTTTTATAATGTGAGAAAGGAATTGCAGAAAGATTCCCTGGCTGCCTGTCAGGATGCTGACGGAATCATCGTTGGTACACTCATGATTAATTATGGTACTACGCTGTCCGAAAAATTAAATCTGCCCTTCCTTTGTGCGATTGTTAACCCTGTGAATGTTTCAACCACAGCTTTTCCTCACTTTATTGTCGCATACAAATCGCTGCCCGTGGGTTTCCTGAATGCTTTAACCTATAAACTCGCATTCAAAACGTACTCCAAGCAAACAGCCGGTCAGATCAATATCTGGCGGGAAAGTATGGGATTGCCTGCATCGACAGTTGTGGTACACGATCAGGTAAAAAAGCTAAAGACACCCGTTATCCACGGTTATAGCCCGAACCTGCTGCCCAAACCAAATGACTGGGAAAAACATATTTCAGTCACAGGCGTATGGAAAAGAAAAGACGGCGACAAACAGTCATCCTTACCGCCTGAGGAATTTGTACGATGGATACAATCCGGATCGGCTCCCATTTATTTTGGATTTGGAAGCATGCCCATATTGAATCCGGCTGAAATTCAAACCATGGTTTCTGAAATTTGTGAGGAAACAGGCATGCGGGCGATCATAAACGCCGGATGGTCAGACTTCAGTGGTAAAAAAAATGAACCCGGAAGCTCCCTGTATTTTATAAAACAGACCGATCTTGAATGGCTGTTTCCCCAGTGCAGCGTGATCGTTCATCATGGTGGTGTGGGCACTACGCATGTGAGCCTGGAATCGGGTGTGCCGACGATTATATGCTCCATTTTTGCGGATAACCCTTTATGGGGCGAACGACTGGAACGTTTAAAAATCGGGAAACATATCCGTTTCAGGAACATTGATAAAAATAAACTGATACATGCTATAAAATATTTACAGAATGAAGAAATCCGGAAACGCGCCAAACTGATAGGGTCCAAAGTCAGGGAAGAAAACGGATTAAAAACAGCGCTTGATCTGATTGAGAAATATTTGCCCGATGCGCCCGTGTACCATTCACGCGCTGACGTTTAACAGTTAATGCCACTGTGCATAAATAGCACTTCCACACTTCCAGTCTTCCAGTCTTCCATACTGCCAAAGGCATTGGCACAAGACTTGAATTCCTTTCTATAATAAAAACGATTATTATGAAGGAAGAAAATAAAATGCACAGGCGGCATGTGATAGGGGGACTCGGGGCGACACTGGCTGCCGTTGCAGTATCACCTGTTTTTGCTTCCCCCGAAAAAAAAATCAATGGAAAAACGCCCGAAGGTCTTGTAAACCCGCTTACAAAATATCCGAAACCGCCATTTCCCAGTCAGACGCAGCCATGGCCGGGACTGGTTAGTAAAATGAATCCCCGTCCCGATCATGGTGAAACCAGTTATAAAGGATCGGGCAGACTGGCAGGTCGCAAAGCTCTGATCACCGGTGGTGACTCCGGCATGGGGCGGGCTGCCGCAATCGCTTATGCGCGTGAAGGAGCCGATGTTGTGATCAATTATTTTCCCACTGAAGAATCTGATGCCCAGGAAGTGATTACGCTGATCAGAGCAGAAGGAAGAAAAGGTATCGGTATTCCCGGCGATCTGCGGGAAGAAGCATTCTGTCAGAAACTCGTGGATCAGACGGTACAGCAGTTAGGCGGTCTTGATATCATTGTCAACAACGCGGGTCGCCAGCAGACGCATGCATCCATTCTTGATATTTCGACCGAACAATTCGACTGGACGATGAAGACAAATATTTATGCGCCGTTCTGGATCATCAAAGCGGCGCTCCCGCATTTACAACCCGGATCGGTGATCATCGGTACAGCATCTGAGCAGGCCTATGATCCATCACCGGATCTGTATGATTATGCACAAACAAAAGCAGCAACGATGAATTATGTGAAATCACTGGCAAAGCAACTCGGACCGAAAGGTATTCGGGTGAATGGCGTTGCACCCGGTCCGATCTGGACGGCGCTGCAGGTGAGTGGTGGTGCTACACAGGAGAAACTCGTAAAATTTGGTGGCGACACCCCATTGGAGAGACCCGGTCAGCCGGCTGAACTGGCTTCTATTTATGTGCAACTCGCGGACAATAGCGGCAGTTATGCAACCGGACAGATTTATGGTTCTTCCGGAGGCAAGGGACAACCTTAAAAAGCGGAAAGCTTAAAGATAAGGCGTAAAGTATTTGGTTTGAAAAGCGGTCTTCGCCTTAGCCTTCGCCTTCGCCTTAGTTTTAGCCTTCGCATTCGCCCTTGCTTCATGCACGATAATAAATTTGAATGGAATTCATAAAAGAAGACGATGGTTTTGTTCGTGTGCGCGGCGCCCGGGAACACAATCTGAAAAATGTTTCGTTGTCCATCCCGCGGGGAGCACTCGTGGTATTCACGGGTGTTTCCGGTTCGGGAAAATCATCTTTGGCATTCGGTACTTTATATGCAGAGGCACAGCGCAGATACCTGGAATCCGTTTCGCCGTATGCCCGCCGGCTGTTTCATCAGATGGCCGTTCCGCAGGTGGACGAAATTACCGGTTTGCCACCCGCTGTTGCGCTGCAACAACAACGGGGTTCACCTTCTACACGATCTTCCGTAGGCAGTGTGACTACTTTATCGAATCTGATGCGCATGCTCTATTCCCGCGCAGGTGATTATCCTGCCGGACAACCCATCCTGTATGCTGAATCTTTTTCTACGAACACACCACAGGGTGCCTGTCCGAATTGCCACGGACTCGGATTGATTTATGACATCACGGAAAAAACAATGGTGCCGGATGATTCACTGAGCATCCGTGAACGCGCAATCGCTTCCTGGCCCACCGCCTGGCAGGGACAAAATCTACGCGATATTTTAATCACAATGGGGTATAACGTCGACATTCCCTGGAAACAATTATCCAAAAAAGACCGCGACTGGATTTTATTTACCGAAGAAAAGCCAACGGTTCCGGTATATGCAGGTTTCACACATGCGGAAGTAAAAAGAGCCATCCGGAGAAAGGAAGAGCCGAGTTATATGGGTACGTTCTCAGGAGCAAAAGCATATTTGCTTCATACTTTCTCTGAAACACAAAGTGCCCTGATGAAAAAAAGGGTGCTGAAATATATGGTGAGTGCACCTTGTCCGGTTTGCCATGGCAAACGGCTGCGACCTGAATCTCTGAGTGTTCATTTTGCCGGAATGGATATTATGGAAATGGCCCGGCTGCCGATAAAAAAATTATTGCAGCTGGTCGAGCCCTATGCGACCGGGAAGAAAAAAGCCAGATCTGAAATGGTTACGCAACTCATTTGTGCAGACCTCTTTCACCGGCTGGTCGTTCTGAAAGATCTTGGTCTGGGTTATCTGACCATGGAGAGAAGCACACCAACACTTTCTCCCGGTGAGATGCAAAGACTCCGGCTGGCGACCCAGATACATTCCAATCTCTTCGGAGTAGTGTATGTATTGGATGAACCATCGGCGGGTCTTCATCCTTCCGATACGCTGGCGTTGATTTCCGCGATGGAAAAATTAAAGGCAGCAGGAAATTCTCTTTTTGTGGTTGAACACGAACTGGACATCATTGAAAAAGCAGACTGGATCGTAGATGTGGGTCCTGACGCAGGTCTGAACGGTGGTGAAGTACTGTACAGCGGAGAGCTGGCGGGTCTTAAAAAAATAGCGCTGTCGAAAACACGTGAGTATCTTTTTCATCAGAAAAAACAAACCAGTTTTACCCGGCGTGAACCGGCGGGTTGGTTAAAACTCAGAAATATTTCGCGTAACAATCTCGTAAAAATAAATGTCGATTTCCCGCTGGGCGTGATGACCGCGGTGACCGGGATATCGGGTTCAGGGAAATCAAGCCTGGTCAGCCAGGCCATGGTGGAACTGGTAAGCGGAATACTGGGTCAGTCATTGGAAGCGGAAGAAGAAATGGCGGGTCCGGAAATCAGTATGCCGGTGGAAGGATATATAAAAGAAGTTCCGCAAAATATCAGACGCCTCGTGGTTGTTGACCAGAAACCCATTGGCCGCACACCGAGATCCAATCTCGCTACATACACGGGACTTTTTGATCCGGTAAGAAAAATTTTTGCTTCTACAAAGATGGCGAAGGCGCGACATTACAATGCGGGCAGATTTTCGTTTAATGTAGCCAGTGGCCGTTGTCCAAATTGTGAAGGAGAAGGATTTGTTATGGTTGAATTGCTTTTTCTTCCAAGCGTTTACTCACCCTGCCCGGTGTGTAACGGGAGCCGGTACAATAATAAAACACTGGAAGTTTTATACAGGGATTCCAATATTGCGGATGTATTGAAAATGACCGTGAATGAAGCATTTGATTTTTTTACGGATGAACCTTCCATCCTTCGTTCACTGAGTGTATTACAGGAAGTCGGTCTTGGGTATCTGCGCCTCGGGCAACCGGCAACAGAATTATCGGGTGGGGAAGCGCAACGCATCAAACTGGCCACAGAACTGCAAAGAATTCAAATGGGTTCCACCTTGTACGTACTGGATGAACCTACTACAGGGCTTCATCCCGCAGATGTGGAACGCCTTATAAAACAGTTGAACAGACTGGCGGATGCCGGAAATACGATTATCCTGGTGGAGCACGATATGCAGGTGATTGCTGCCTGTGACTGGGTGATTGATATGGGACCAGGAGCAGGCGATGAAGGCGGAGAAGTGGTGGGTTTTGGTATCCCCGAACAGATAGCAGAATTAAAAAAAAGCAAAACGGCCTTGTTTCTAAAAAGAAAACTCGGGGAGTAAATATAAACCCCAACACACGATGGCATCATTTTTTAATGAAGTAGTGCATAAAAATTAAAACATAATACAATGAAAAAACTATTTTTATCAATGATCGTATCTACGGGGGTAATTTTGTTTTGCTCATGCGGAGATGGATCTTCAGATGCCAAAAAACAGGCAGATAGCACAAATACAGCTAATATTGACAGTGCCAAAAAAAGAGATACTTCCGAATCCGCACCTGTACATATGGCCGATATGAAAACAGATGCTGAATTTGCGGTCGCTGCTGCCGACGGTGGTATGCTTGAAGTGGCCCTTGGAAAGCTGGCGGTAAAAAACGGAGTCAGTCAGACAATAAAAAAACTGGGCGCACAAATGGTAACCGATCATTCAAAAGCCAATAAGGAATTAAAAGCGCTGGCCGGTGAAAAACACATCGTTCTGCCGGATAATATGAGTGAGAAATGCCAAAAAAAGGTCAGTGATCTCGAAGAAAAAAAGGGAAAGGATTTTGATAAAGCGTATGCAGATTTAATGGTAAGCGATCATAAGGATGATATTGACGAATTTAAGAAAGAAGCAGAAAAAGGAAATGATGCGCAGGTAAGTGGCTGGGCAAAGAATACAATCCCGGTGCTGGAACATCACCTGATGATGGCGGAAGATGCCCAAAAAAAATTGGATAAATAAAGGAATGATTTGAAAATCGCTACCTATAATGTAAACGGTGTTAATGGCCGGCTGCCCGTTCTTCTCCGGTGGCTTTCGGAAGAAAGTCCCGATATTGTTTGTTTGCAGGAACTCAAATCGCCGGATGAAAAGTTTCCGGAGAAAGCTATACGGGATGCCGGCTACGATCCCGTTTGGCATGGACAGAAAAGCTGGAACGGTGTGGCGATATTATCCCGCATGGGTAAGCCGGACGAAATCAAACGAGGGCTTCCCGGCGACCCGGACGATTTGCACAGCCGGTATATTGAGGCGGTGATCGGCGACTTATTAATAGTTTGCATCTATCTCCCCAATGGCAATCCCTATCCCGGTCCCAAATTCGATTATAAACTGGGCTGGTTTAAAAGATTAAAAGTTCAGGCGGCCAAATTGCTGGCTCAGAAAACGCCGGTGATACTGGCAGGAGATTTCAACGTGATGCCGACAGAACTGGATGTGTATAAACCCGAACGCTGGGTGAATGATGCACTGTTCAGAACAGAAATCCGGGACGCTTATAAACAACTTGTCGATCAGGGCTGGACAGATTCTCTTCGAAAATTATATCCGAAAGAAGTGATTTATACATTCTGGGATTATTTCCGCAATGCGTATGGACGTAATGCCGGACTCCGTATCGATCATTTATTGTTAAGTCCCCAGGTAAGCAAAAGATTGCTCGCCGCTGGTGTGGATAAACAGGTTAGGGGTTGGGAAAAAACAAGCGATCACGCACCGGTATGGATTCAGTTAAAAGATTAAAATAAGCCAGGCCTGCACATTGTGCATATTAAATGCCACAAATCTTCCGGTTAAAATATTCGAATGATTATAATCAAGCTGGCCCGCTTTTTTTATTTAAGGGTTTATGGGTCCGAAGTTCACCATACTGTTTACCTACATGGATTTCCTTTTTATAGGCGAAATCCGGAAACACCTGGTTGACAGGGTTCCGGTATATGATGTTTCTTATGGCCTGGCAGCGAATCCAGAACCCATTGAAGAACTTGAAATTTACCGCGGTTCGGCTCCTGGTGGAAGAATATTTTGGCGACAGAGAATAACCAGGAGAAAAACCGACCTCGCAGACGCGGACCTGATCGAAATTATCGGTCGCGCAATAAAAATTCAGGAAGACATTGAGTCAAGATAGGTTAACTGCCATCATTAAATATAATAATGTATGCCATGGTATAATGGAAATTATCCGCCGTCGTATAAAAACCAGCCTTTGGAATTACGCGAAAAAGCAGTTGAAATTGCAAACCAGTTATTGGAGCAGGGAACCGAAGAAGGTATCGCGATTGCCACAGGATTGAAAAGGGCCAGGATATTTTTTAAAAAACAGCAGGAGGACGCAATCGAAACAAAAGCAATTTCTGCGACACAAAATCCGGCAGCAGGAAAAAAACGATCATCTGCAAGTTCTAAAAGGCACGATTGAAGACCAGCCCATTTTCTCGTCACGGGATCCGTTTTCACGAGGTCCGGCTTAAGGGACTAATCGTATTTTTTAATTAATTCAAACGCTTTACCACCATCCTGCCACCCCAGGGGGATAAACTCTTTTCCGGCCAGCAGATTGTATTGTTTGAAAAAAATTTCTATTTGTTCCGGCAGTCCGGCATTCAGTTGTTTAATATGATGAATTCCTTTATAATGTTGAGAGAATTCACCAACTGCCACGATCCGGTCATTTCTGAATTCTTCGCCTTTTTCTTTCTGACTGGCTTCCAATACTGCAATGGGTCTTGCAGGAACCAGTGTTCCCTGTAAACCGGGTTCATCCAGCAACAATAAAACATCGAGAGGATCTCCGTCCTCTGCTTTTGTAGACGGAATGAATCCAAAATCAAATGGGAAAACCATTCCCAGCGGAAGTATTTTATTCATGCGGAACAAATCAAAACCGAAGTCATAATCATATTTAAATGCTGATCCTCTGGGCGTTTCAATCACCACATATATCTGCTGTTTTATGACAGATGGAATATCTTTTATTTTCATGTATTTTTTTTACCGTCTCTTCATCGGAATCAATGTTTATGCCTCTCTGAATTTTCAAAACAAAAAAAGCCTTCCCGTAAGAGAAGGCTTTAACGACATAGGGAGGATTATTCAACTGCCTTATCGGAACTATGTCGTTAATGGTTTACGCCACAGAGAATAATACCAAAAGCGTACCCGGTTAAACCAGGCTGTTCATATGCAATTTAGAATGTTGCCGTGGGATATTGTAGAGTATTTTACGCGGTAGTTTGGAGTTTACAATAGGTATTCAACAGTAGGAATAAAATTTGCATTTTGTCTTTAGTTCTACATTTCGAGGGTAGTTATTATCTATTATCAGGGTTGGATTTCTATCTGACCCTTGTTTTTTTCAGCCATTGCAGAATTTCTTTTAAGGATTTTGCATTCCATGTCATATCACGGGTCAGTCCGGCTTTCCGGGCGGCAGAAACACCCCACCGTATATTATCAATTTCGCCGATGCTATGAGCATCCGGGTTAATGGAAATCATCACTCCTTTTTTTAACGCGTATGGTATATGTGACCAATCCATGTCCAGGCGGTATGGGTTGGCGTTAATCTCAATAATCACCTGATTGGCTGCACACGCATCGATTACTTTTTTAAAATTCACCGGATATCCGGGCCGTATCAATAACTGACGGCCGGTCATATGACCCAATATCGTCGTATATGGATTCTCGATGGCTCTGATCAGCCTGGCAGTAGCCCTTTCTTCATTCATTTTAAGCAGCTGATGAATAGAAACAATAACCATATCAAATTTTTTCAAAAGCCGGGAATCATAGTCCAGTTCGCCGGAGACCAGAATATCACATTCGATGCTTTTAAATATTTTAAACGAATCAGATTCCTTATTGAGGTGATCAATGGCTTCCATTTGACGCAATACTTTCTCTTCTTTAAGTCCCCCGGCGTAGTGAGCGTTTTTTGAATGATCAGAAATAACTACATATTCGTATTTTTTCTTTTTACACGCATCCACAAAATCCGGCAACCTGTCTACGCCATCACTCCAGTTGGTATGATTATGCACAACACCCCGTATGTCTTCCGGACAAATGAGTTCTTTAATTTTACTTTTAAAATCCCATTCGGCTATATCCTCGCGCATCTCCGGTACAATAAAAGGAAGTTTTGCTTTTTTATAAATTTCTTCCTCAGAGATAAATGCATGTTGTGTTTTAACTCTCTCCAGTACTTTGCGGATATGTGCGTCATTTCCTGTTCGTTTAAATAAATCGTTGTAAAACTCTTTGGCCGTCGTATGGTAAATCGTGACGGGTATCTCATCCAGGGTATGCGCGATGGTTTGATCGCCGCCGGATGATTGTATGATCAAAAGCCGGCGCAGTGCAGGGTTTTTATATTTTGCGGCGGAGAGGGCAGCAATGATCTCAATTCCTGGGATGGTTGTGGATTGTCTTCTGATTTCACCGCAAAGACTTATAAATTTTGTTTTAAATAGTTTCTGCATGGCTTTAACCAAAGCGGATGCCGTGTCTGCTATAAACCCAAAATGGAAACGCTCCTTCTTATGATCATAAGATTCAATGGCTTCTATTATATTGGCTTCAGTTTTCTTACCAAAACCGGGAATTTCACTGATTGTATGATTTCTGCAGGCTTTCAACAGGCCAGCGATAGTATCAATTTTAGCGTCCTTCCAAAGCACTGATAATTTTTTGCCGCCCAATCCGGGGATGCGCATCATTTCGAATAAACCGGCCGGCGTAAGCTGGATGAGTTCATCCACCGCTTCCAGAGATCCGGTTTTTTTTAGCTCTTCTATCAGTTTTATTATTTCGGGCCGGAAGAACTTTGAGAGGCCGGCTTTATCCATCATCAGAATATCATCTGAAATTTGTCTTAACCGGTAAGCGGCGCCTGAAAGAAACCGCGACAAATTTGTATCCTGGCCATGTAGTGATAACAGCTCGGCGTAGAGGCCAAACAACCGTCTTATTTCTCGGTTAGTTAACATGATGGATTATTGGATAGCTGATAATATTTTTTCCATGTCAATACCTTTACCAAGCACAGGTTTAAACAGATCACCTCTTTCACGCACCTGCGCCAAGGCATTTTGAATGGTAAACTGATTCATCTTCAAACCTTTTTTTACCTCTTCCCATTCCAGAGGCATCGATACGGTAGCGCCGGGTTTGGGCCTGACAGAATAGGGCGCAGCTAAGGTGGCTTTTGGCCGGTTTTGTAAGAAGTCAACATAGATCTTTCCTTTTCTTTTATTCGTCATTCTTTCAATACTGGTCATGGAAGGTAGTCTGTCACGCACTTCTGTAGCGATAATTTGCGCAAACATCTGCGATTCATCGTAAGTATATTTAGCGCCCAGCGGAATATAAATATGTATACCCGTAGAACCTGAAGTTTTAGGATATGCAATAACATTCAATTCATCCAGCACTTCTTTTGTAACGACCGCGGTCTCAATCACCTGATCAAAGGTGTTTTTGTCTGCAGGGTCCAGATCAATGATACACCAGTCCGGCTGATCGGCCGTTTGGATACGGCTGTTCCAGGGGTTCATCTCGATGGCGCCCAGATTGGCCATCCATAAAATACTGGCAGTGTCTTCGACGACCAGAAAGTTTTTATTTTCTCCATTTGATTTATAGGGAAATTGTTTAACCCAGTCGGGCGCGGTAGCAGTCACATCTTTATGATAAAAGCTCTCTCCTTCGATGCCATTGGGAAAACGATTCAATGACTGCGGCCTGTCTTTTAAATAGGGTAGAATAAAAGGCGACGCTTCGTAATAATAATTTAACAGCTGCCTTTTGGTATAACCTTCTTTTGGCCAGTATTTTTTACTTAGATGTTTAAAAGTCAAAGAATGACCATCCACTTTTGTTTCCTGTGTTTCATCGGTTTGATTCAGCAGTGGAGTTAATTTTCTGGCCGGTTTTTTTGAAGGTAGCTTTGTACCAGCTTTCGTTGCCTCAAGAGATGATTCTTTTTCATTCCGGGACCGTGAAATTTTATCGGCGGCGGGTTTTGGCTTCCCGGATGACGAACGGTTACTTTCCCATTGAGCTGCTTTGGGATCGGCCGCTATTTTTTCGATCGTTTTACCGGATACCACGGATTTGTCTTTTTTCGTAATATCAGATTCTGTTGCATATTGATCGCGGTGTTTGATAAGCAGCCAGCTGTTTTCTCCGCGGCCATGTGTTTTGACCAATGCGAATTCACCTTTTAATTTCTCCCCGTGCATGGAAAATTTTAACGAGCCTGAGTAAAGTTGTTTCAGCAGCATTTTTTCTGATTCTTTTTTCGAGGTTGTCTTCTCAAGCGGTTCATAGGTCCCCTGATCCCATATGATCACCGTTCCCGCACCATAATTTCCTGCTGGAATAATTCCTTCAAAGTCTTTGTAGTCAAACGGATGATCCTCAACCATCATCGCCAGATGTTTAATGGCCGGATCCATAGATGGTCCTTTTGGCACAGCCCAGCTTTTCAGCACACCCGCCATTTCAAGCCTGAAATCGTAATGCAAGTGGGATGCTGCATGTTTTTGAATAACAAAAATAAGTTTTGAGCCCGTTCCCCTTCCCCCCATAGGTTCCGGTGTCTTGTCAAAGGATCGTTTTGCTTTGTATTTATCGAGGGGCATAATTTTGCTTTAGTTCATGATGAATATTCAGACTTCCGGCGCTTTTAGTATCATACAAGTATTGTACCCTGGCACGATTTTACTTCCATCAATCCCAATGTGGGTTATGAATAAGGACGAATTACTGGAAGAAATCAAAATACTAGGTCAAAGGGAGTCGGAGCAAAAAAACTCTTTTGAGAACAATTTTTCGAACATTTAAAAAGCAAATGCAACCAGGCCGTATCATTAAACATTTGTAAAAACCGGTATTAACGAGATTGAAGTCATTTTTACCTCATTTTTCATCGGGATCAAATTCGAAACCATGGATGAATTTGTAATTGACTTTTTATATGGCCAAATGCCCTTTACCGGTCTGGTTTCACCAAGAAACGAAGGCGGCGATCTGGTATATTCCGTAAAGCTGGAGAGTCAGAATCAGGAATTAAATCTGGACATAACAGCCAATCCCTGTGGCGACGGCAAAATGGAATGGTGCTTTAAAGGCGAGCCCGGAGAGGCAGGAAATTACGATCCGGCATTGTTGCAGGAAATAGGAGAAGCGATAGAAAAATATCAAACCAGTTTATAACCAGCTGATGCCAAAGACCGTAGGATTTGAAAGTCTCATGAAGAAAGGCATTAAAACTAAAATGCCGGCTTCGGTGTCACCGATGCTTTGCACCCTTACAAAAGAAGTCATCCAGGATGGAAAATATCTGTACGAACTGAAATGGGATGGTTATCGTATCATTTCTTCCGTGGAAAAGGGAATGGTCAGAATGGATTCCAGGAGTTCACTGAATTATACACATAAATATCCCATCGTGGCGAATGCCCTGGCTGCCCTGAAACATGATATTGTTTTGGATGGTGAAGTGGTGGTTTTTAATGAAGAAGGCCTGCCCGATTTTGATGCGCTTCAGCTGTATGACGGCCACGAAACTCCGCTGACTTATTGCATATTTGACATATTGTGGCTGGATGGCTATGATCTGAAGGCATTGCCGCTCACAGAAAGAAAAGAAATACTTAGGCAGGTATTAAAGGGAAACAGAATTCTTCGTTATTCTGAGTCTTTTGAAAACGGACCATCATTATATGACCAGGTGATTCAAAAGAATATGGAAGGGATCGTTGCCAAAATGAAGGACAGTCCTTATTTACCCGGCAACCGGGGTGATTACTGGTTAAAAACGCCCACCAGAAAAAGACAGGAATTTGTAATCGGAGGATGGGCCGAGTCAGATAAAAGCCGATCATTCAAATCATTGTTGTTCGGGGCCTATGCAAATGGAAAATTGGAATGGATCGGCCGGTCGGGCGGCGGTTATAAAGACAAAGAAATGCCGGGCATTCTGAAACAACTAAAAGCTATTGAGATTGATGAATCGCCCTTCAAGAATAAAGTACTGGATACGAAGGGTGCAAAAACACACTATGTGAAGCCAAAGCTGGTTGCCAATTTCGAATTTGCAACCTGGACAAAGAGCGGCCGGATTAGAAAACCGGCAACTTTTTTAGGCTTCAGAAAAGACAAGAAGCCAAAGGACGTGGTACGGGAGATACCAAAACCTGTCGGATTGATAGAAGACGAAATTCATGAGTCCGGATATACTCCGGTCACTAAGGTCAGCCCGGCAAAAAAAAAACTACATCCAAAAGTAACTGGCCGAAAATAGAACGTCGGAAAGTTTCGGAAAAACAGGATTTTGAAATT
This sequence comes from uncultured Bacteroidota bacterium, assembly GCA_963759335.1. Classification (GTDB taxonomy): domain Bacteria; phylum Bacteroidota; class Bacteroidia; order Chitinophagales; family Chitinophagaceae; genus Puia. The sequence goes on along the minus strand of CAVWYU010000005.1, from coordinate 167,002 downwards.
GGTGACTGTACCATTCAGATAGATGATATTGAACGTGAAATCTGGAAGGGGATTTCAAAAGGCGATTTGATTACCTATTATCACCAGGTATCAAAATATATTCTGCCACACCTGAAGGATCGTCCGCTAAGTCTTCACATCAAACCCCTGAACGCAGGTGCTCCCGGTTTTTATATCAAGGATATGGAAGGAAGACAGCCTGACTGTTCCCAGGTCTTTATTGATAAACGCCGGCATGAGGTAAAAGGGAAACGTGCAAAGATAGATTACCTGGTTTGCAACAACGAGGCTACGTTGCTTTGGATGATCAATATAGGGTGCATTGACGTCAATCCCTGGAATAGCCGGATGACAGCCCCGGAGTTTCCCGATTTTATTGCGGTGGACCTGGATCCTTCGGATGATAACCCGGCAATGGCCCGGCCGAAATTGATCGAAACCGCGATGGCAGCGAAAGAGTATTTTGATCAAAACAAATTAATTGCATTTGTAAAAACCTCCGGAAAAACCGGAATGCATTTTTTCATTCCTTGTTCAGGGTTTAACAATAAAACCTGCAGACGTCTGGCTGAACACTTTTGCAATGATATTCATGCTATTGTTCCGGATGTTTCAACAACGGAAAACAGCATTTCTTCCCGGGAAAATAAAGTATATCTGGATCCTTCTCAAAATGATTATGCCGATACTCTCGCAGGTGTTTATTCAGCAAGACCCTATTATCAGCCAATGGTTTCAACTCCTCTTGACTGGAAAGAGATCAATACCGGACTGGAATTGTCTTCTTTTTCAATAAAAAATATTCTTTCCAGGTTATCAAAGAAAGGTGACTTATTCGCAAATATCCTGGACAAAAAGATTATGAACAGGAATAACCGTGTATTGACAGCGTTTAAAAACCAGATGATACCATGAAATAAAAAAAGCGGCCGTTATGGGTCGCTTTGAGAAAGATTGAATAGAATTACGCTCGTCTGATGACCTTTAGAAGAAACGCAATAAGTGCTATTACCAGTAAAACATGAATAATTCCACCGGCATGATAGCCAAAAAATCCAATCGCCCAGGCGATGATCAAAATGACGGCAATAACATACAGTAAGTTTCCCATTTGATGATTCTTGTGGTTAAAAAATATTGTTTAAGACCGCTTTGTATATAAAAATCTCGTGCCTGAAACTTATACACTCATGTTTAAGAATTTGCGAAATATTGTAGAATTTATTACGCTGCCTGTTAAATTATAGAACATGCTTGGATTTTTTCATGATACCCCGGAGATGCTTTTCTCCATACACAATTTGTTTCTTCATATTTTCATATTTCCTGACTCCTTTCGTTTTACGAAGAAACCTAAAATAGTAAATGGCGGATGCCAGACTTCCCAGACCTGCAATCACCCAAAATTTTGTTTTCATATCAGATGTTTCATTTTTTATTAAAATATCATACCTGCAGATTGATTCCCGAATGGCACTTTTATTGAAATAGTATGAATCAATAAAACAATCACTGTGAAAAAACTTTGGTCTTCGATCGCTGCAACGTCTGCCATGACGGTATTTAGTTACCTTTTTTCATTGTTTTCTGGTAAAAATCTCCGGGAGCCTCATATACTTGCGCAGCTGACAGGCCGGTTAATGCCCTGGCATGGTAAAAAGAAGAATATCCTAACAGGCTGGTGCCTCCATTACGCAGTTGGATTACTATTTGCAGAAATGTATATTAAATTTTGGGAAAATTCTTCTCTAAATGATAAAAAGCAAGCGGGCCTTATCTATGGAGGACTGGCTGGTCTGGCGGCAATTCTGATCTGGAAATTCACCCTTGCCGTACATCCTTTTCCACCCGCCATCCATTTCGGATTATTTTCGTTAAATCTGTTCCTGGGCCACCTGATATTCGGACTTGTTTCTGCACTCACAGCCAGATAGGTTCTAAGCATGCTTTTATATTCCGCGTTGAAATATTGAGCAGTAGAACGAAGCGAAAAACATGTATAGTTTTTCCCGCATGTAAACAAAGTCGTGCATTCCTTACCCCGACCAGGGATATATTATAATGTCGAATACACGGTGGCATTTGTATTGACTGTCTATAACAAACATTAAAACTTATGTTATGGAAATTAAAAATTTAAATCCCGAAGACGCGGCAACGCCAGCCTCCGGTACCAATGTAGACAGAAAAGTGGTGAATCGTACCGAACTGACAGAAGGAGACGAAGGGGAGGAAGAAGAACTGGATAATGATTCAATCGGGGAAGATGAGTCAATGGACGGGGAAGATGAAAATGATGAATCAGATGATGTCTCATCAGATGACAATGAGTCGGAAGAAGACAACGAAGATGCAGAAGAAAAAGCTTTTAAAAAATCAAAATGAAGAACATGGAAGACATTTTAACCAGTCCGAAAAAGGAAGGCCCGGTAGCTAAAGCAATTGAAAGCCAGACCGCGAAACTGCCTTCAGATTTATTTCTGTGGTCTGCGCTGGGAGCAATGGGCGTATCACTGGCTCTCAAAATAATGGGCAAAAAGCATGAGGCATTATTTGTTGGACAGTGGGCAGCCCCGTTTCTTATTTTAGGCCTTTACAACAAGCTTGTAAAAGTGGAAGGCCATGATCAAACTGATAAATAGAAAAAGGGGCCGGCTTAACCGGCCTCTTTTTTTTACTGAATTTCCACCTTCCGGGATATTTTTTGTGCATGTTCCTTCTTAGGGAGGCCGAGAAACAATACACCATTTTCGTAACGTGCCGAAATGTTCGCTGCATCAATAATATCTCCTAATGAGAAACTGCGGGTAAAGCTTTGAACTTTATACTCCTGGCGAACCCAGGCGTCTTTTTTGTTTTCGTCTTTACTTTCCTGCCTGCTCTCAAAGGATACGGTGAGAAGGTCTCCCTCGACCTCCAGATGGAAATCACTTTTGGTTAAGCCGGGTGCATATAGTTCCATTTCAAAGGATTTGTCCGATTCCCTGATATTCACGGGAACGTTGCCCAATCCCTGATTCCTTCTGGTGAACCCGGCATTCCAGTAGTCATCGTCGAAAAATCTGTTCAGGTTATTTTGGAAGATCTGGTCAACAACACTTCCAAAAGTTTCCGGCTGACGGCCGTTTTCACGCTTGATGATGTTGTTCATACAATAGTTTTTAATGGTTTAAAATGAGTTTCATGCATGTTGGGATCAATCCAAATGCCATATCAATAATTTTGAAAAATTGACATATTGCCCCTTGATGGCGCAGCCGGATGCGAAATTTTTTCATGAAATAATTTCAGTATTGGAGGAAATTTTAACTATTTAAGGTGTCCCAATGAAGAGGTCCGCTTTTTGGGTAAGGTTTTAGAAAATTTCATTTTGTATCAGATCTTTTAGTGAGTGCACCAGTATCATTTTAGAGAGTTCTATTTTTTCACACTTGTGGCATATTAAATTCACTTGTATGTTAAAACAAATCCTTTCTGTAAGTGATGTTGATAAACTGAAAACAGGGGATATTTTGTCAGATCACTCCGAATTATCTCTGGGGAAAAAGTATACGATTGAAAATGTTTTCCAGGGCAATATTTATGCGATTCACGACAATGGCTTCCTGGAAATGAAGATTTTAAAAATGGATGAGGTGCCCGGGAAGAAATGGTGGGTAATTGTCAGGCTGACTTCGAGGCATTTCGGACGTAAAAGATAAATCAGGCGGTACCATAGCTAACGAATTGCCAATGGTTTTGAGAAACAGCTCAGACATATAAACCATTTTATTTCCATCCATGTTCAGAGATAATCACGGCAAAAAAAATCAGGTCCCCGCGGGCAGGACCTGATTACATTCATCAATACATACAGCAACCTATCGATCCACACAAGTTTATATTAGTCTTCTTCCTCTTCTTCGGCTGCTTCATAGTTTACACTGTCTTCAGCGACTGTAGTTAAAAGTTGATCCGCTGCTTTTTCCTCGGCGAGCGTTTGTTCAAGTAATTCAGCTACATCATCACGACCCAGATTTCGGGCAAGCTGAGCCAGGCCCCCATAAGTTGAAATTTCGTAATGTTCAACTTTTTGTCCGGCCAGGATCAGTCCCACATCACGTGTTGCTGTTCCGGCTTCCGTTTCTTCTACAATCCCGTCACCTTCTTTGGTGATGCCTTCCATGGCTTCACACTTTTTCGCCTCCGCTTTTTCTTCCAGTAATTCAAAAACCTGTTCGAGTCTTTCCACATGAACTTTAGTTTCTTCCAGGTGATTGGTGAAGGCTTCCTTTAGTTCAGAAGTGGTGGCGGCCTTTGCCATCTTGGGTAGCGTTTTTACCAGGTGTTTTTCTGCCCAGTAGATATCCTTGATCTCATCCTTAAAAAATTCTTCGAGCATACCGTCTTTTTCACTTCCCTCAGATTTTGGATTTGACTGCACTCCGTTTGTCGATTTCATGCCAGCTGATCTTGACTGCGTTCCATTTGTCGATTTCGTGCCAGCTGATCTTGACTGTGCTCCATTGGTTGATGCAGTACCGCCGGATTTTTCCTTGGTGGTTTTGCTGCCGTTTGTTTTTGTTTTCATTTTGAATAAGTTTTTATTTATGTTTTTGATAATAGTATAACCGTGCCAGAACATTTTTCATAATTTAAAACCTTCATTTCATGGAATAAGCTTTGTTTATAGAGTAATAGTTCATGAGAAGCAATCGCCGATTTGTACTGATGAGCACTTTAAAATTCTTTTATTGTAGATACCGGTCCACAGCATTGATGAGATTGTGGAACGATTTTGAAAAATGAATCACATAAAACCTTAGCAATGAAAAATGACCTTGTATGTTTTTCTCACCTGAGATGGAATTTTGTATATCAACGTCCACAACATTTGATGAGCCGCGCAGCATCTGGGCGACGTGTCTTTTATTTTGAGGAACCGGTTTTTTCATCGTCACCCGATACACTGCGGGTGTACGTCGATCCGGTAAATCAGGTTACGGTGGTGACGCCTGAACTAGAAGAAGCAAAGCCGGGAAATGACCAGCTCAGTCAAGCCGGCTTGAGCGCGCGCATGGCTACGTTGGTTGACCAGTTTATCCGGCAATACAATATTCATGATTATGTCGCATGGTATTATGCTCCCATGGCTTTAGCCTTCACCGGACATCTGACACCCGGGGTTATTGTATACGATTGCATGGATGAATTATCGGCCTTTAAATTTGCACCTCCGGAGCTGGTTGAATTTGAAAAAATATTATTTTCCCGGGCAAACCTCGTTTTTACCGGAGGTAATAAGCTCTATCAGGCCAAAAAAGCCTTTCACCATAATATATACCCTTTTCCCAGCGCGATCGACAAGTTGTTTTTCTTTCCGGCACGTACCAGTATGTCTGAACCTGATGATCAGATTCAGATACCGCATCCGCGTCTTGGATTCTTCGGCGTCATTGATGAACGTTTTGATATAGAACTAATCCGGAAAATGGCCGGGCTGAAACCGGACTGGCAATTTATTTTTATTGGCCCGGTTGTCAAGATTGAAGAATCCGATCTTCCAAAAAATGAAAATATCCATTATTTGGGTATGAAGCACTATAAAGAATTGCCCGGTTATATTTCAGGATGGGACCTCTGTATCATGCCTTTTGCAATTAATACATCGACAGAATTTATCAGCCCGACGAAGACTCCGGAATTCCTGGCTGCGGGAAAACGGGTAATTTCAACCCCGATTCATGACGTTGTACATCCATACGGCGCTGACGGATTAGTAGGTATTGCGGATACGGCTGAGGGGTTCATAGAAATAGCAGAACATGATCTGAAAGAAAAAGCGGATCCGTCATGGCTTGGGAGGGTTGATCAATATCTGGCGACCATTTCCTGGGATAAAACATGGAAAGAAATGGAAGCGCATATCGATAAGGCAGCGGAAGAAATGCTTTTAGCTTCATCCGGGAATGTAGATCTCCGTAAAAACAACACCGAAGGCGGTTCAGGCAAAATCAACAGAAGGGCATAGATAATCTGCATAATTTCACATTCATGGTCAGTAATGCATTCATGTTTGCCACGGGTATTGAAAATAGTTACCCAAACATCATTTTACCGGATGGTCGCAGGAAGAGGGTAGACGAGATGGAGAAGACGGGCCATTATGAACATTGGGAAACGGATTTCGGGCTAGTAAAGGAAATGGGTATTCAGTACCTGCGATATGGTCCTCCGTATTATAAAACGCACCTGGCTCCCGGAAAATATGACTGGTCTTTTACCGACCTGACATTTAGCCGGTTAAAAGAATTGGACATTGTTCCGCTTGTAGACCTCTGTCATTTTGGAATTCCCGACTGGATGGGCGATTTTCAGAATCCGGCATTTCCTGTTTACTTCGCCGAATATGCCGGTTCTTTCGCTAAACGTTTTCCTTATTTGAAATTCTATACGCCGGTCAATGAAATTTTTATTGCTGCTATGTTTTCCGGGCAATACGGGTGGTGGAACGAATGCCTCAGATCAGATAAATCATTTGTAACGGCACTGAAAAATATTTGCAAGGCCAATGTGATGGCTATGCATGCTATACTGGAGGTTCAGCCGGATGCATGTTTTATACAAAGTGAATCTTCAGAATATTTTCACGCCATTGAACCGGAAGCCTTGCCGCTGGCACGGTTCCTAAATCAAAAAAGATTTTTATCCCTGGACCTCACGTATGGTTATCCGATCCAGGTGGCCATGTACGAGTACTTACAGAAAAACGGAATGACCAAAGCTGAATATCAATGGTTTGTAGATCACCAGGTAAAGGCGCGGTGCATCATGGGAAATGATTATTATGTTACGAATGAACATATTGTTCATCCGGATGGCAGTACGCAGGCTTCCGGTGAGATATTCGGATATTATGTAATTACGCAGCAGTATTACAGGCGGTATAAGCTTCCCATTATGCATACGGAAACCAATATCAGAATGCCGGCATGTTCGGAGTGGCTGATCAAGCAATGGGCCAATCTGCACAGGCTGAAACAGGATGGGGTGCCGATTATCGGTTTTACCTGGTATAGTCTTCTGCACCAGGTAGACTGGGATTCCGCTTTGAGAGAAGACAAGGGAACTGTCAATGAATTGGGACTATACGATCTGAATCGCAAAATTATGCCCGTCGGAAAGGACTATAAGGCCCTCATAAAAAAATGGAAACCCATATTAAATGAAGAAGACTTCGGGATGCATTTCACCGCGTAAAAACTTCTTTCCTTCGGATAATTTCTGCCGTAAATAAATTGAAAAGTTCAAAAGCGCTTTTCCGTGGAACCGGTTTTTCCTTTCCGGTTTTCCGCGGCATTTCTGTAAAACAACGGATTTCCTGCGACCCGATATCTGTCAGTTTTGTAATCTTAAAATCAGTTGTAGTAAAAATTTGCATAGAGATAATTTTTACGCGGGTGATGAATATACGCATATTCCACGAAAAATAATGCCATCCATTTTCAAACATATTGGTGGAACATCTATTGCCTTATTATGAATTGAATCTGCGTTGATAATTTATTCACAGAGCATTTACGTTAGGCATCTTTTAGGTTTGATTTAAGGATTTGTTTTTTAGGTTAATTATTGTGGAAGAATATACTCAAGGTAAGTGAGATGTGTTTTTAACTTTAAAACGCAATATGTATGTATGATTTTTTGATCGTAGGTGCGGGACTGTCAGGCGCCGTACTGGCCGAAAGACTTGCCAGTAAGGAAGGCAAAAAAGTACTCATCGTTGACAAGCGTAATCACATCGGGGGAAACACATTTGATTATTTTAATTCAGATGGCGTGCTGGTTCATAAATATGGACCGCATATTTTTCACACCAATTCACAGGATGTGTTTAATTATCTCGGGAAGTTTACCGAATGGCGGCCCTATGAACACCGGGTTCTCGCCAGTGTAGACGGGATGATGGTTCCGATACCCATCAACATGAATACCATCAATTCACTCTACGGTTTAAATCTGTCCTGCGATGAGGTGTCGAATTTCCTCATGACCAAAGCCGAAAAAAAAGACAGGATTATTACATCGGAAGATGTTGTGCTCAGCCATGTGGGTAGAGACTTATATGAGAAGTTTTTCAAAGGGTACACGCGTAAACAATGGGGCATGGATCCAAGTGAACTGGATGCATCTGTTGCAGCCCGTATTCCTACCCGCAGTAACCGGGACAATCGATATTTTACGGATACTTATCAGGCAATGCCATTATACGGGTATACAAAGATGTTTGAAAAAATGCTGGATCATCCGAATATTTCGATCATGCTTAACACGGATTATAAGGACCTCGAAAAATGGATTCCCTATAACAAAATGATTTATACCGGGCCGATCGATTATTTTTTCAATCACTGTTATGGTTATCTTCCTTATCGTTCGATCGAATTTAAATTCAAAACCTTCGAACAGGAAATTTACCAGCCCACCGGTACGGTGAATTATCCGAATGAACAGGCTTATACGCGCATCACCGAATTCAAATACCTGACAGGCCAGAAACACAACAAAACGACCGTTGTTTTTGAATATCCGAAAGCGGAGGGCGATCCGTATTATCCGGTACCAAGGCCTGAGAATGCCGAATTATATAAGAAATACCAGTTGCTGGCACAGACTACGCCCAATGTATATTTTTCAGGGCGGCTTGCCACCTATAAATATTACAATATGGATCAGGTGGTTGCCCAGTCGCTGACATTATTCAAAAAAATTCAGGCGGAAATAAAAACGAATTCCAACGGACAAAAAATACCCCTTCTTCAATAACCCGGAACCCTGATTGAAAAATCCGCGCTATGAACGAAAACATTTCCTTCGGAACCCCCGCGATCTGGGGCGGCATTGAATGTACGATAAACCGGATCGGAGATCAGTACAAAGATCAACTGGAATACAGTGGGCATTATCACCGCCGCGGCGATATAGAAGCCATAGCAGACTTAGGCATCCGGACCATCCGATATCCTGTTCTGTGGGAAAAACATCAGCCGGATCAACATGCAAAAATAAACTGGCGGTGGACCGATAAACAGTTGGCCGCAATCCGCGATTCAGGCATGACGCCCGTTGCAGGTTTATTACATCATGGAAGCGGGCCATCATATACCAACCTGCTTGATCCTGAATTTCCTTATTTACTGGCTTCATATGCTTATGAGGTTGCAAACCGGTATCCCTGGCTTGAATATTATACGCCTGTAAATGAACCTTTAACGACCGCACGATTTAGCGGGCTGTATGGATTTTGGTATCCACACCATAAAAGTGAAGTCTCTTTTTACAGAACGCTTTTGAACCAGTTAAAAGGCACGGTTCTTTGTATGGAGGCGATCCGGTCGGTAAATCCTGAGGCAAAACTGATTCAGACAGAAGATTTGGGGAAAAGCCATAGTACACCGATGCTTGCCTATCAGGCAAAATTTGAAAATGACCGCCGGCTCCTAACGTTTGATATGCTGACCGGCAGACTGAAACCCGGTCATCCCCACTATGAATATATGCTTGGTTGCGGGATTCAGAAAGAAGAATTAGATTTTTTTCAGGTACACACATTCATACCTCATATACTGGGTTTAAACTACTATGTTACTTCGGAACGCTGGCTTGATGAATCGCTTGAAAAATATCCGGCTCAAACCCATGGAGGCAATAGGAGGGACAGATATGCAGATACAGAAGTGGTGCGGGCCAACCCGGCTGCACGAAGCGGATTCAAAATGCTGGCAACTGAGATCTGGGAGCGTTATAATATTCCAATGGCTGTTACCGAATCTCATCTCCACTGTACCAGGGAAGAACAATTACGTTGGTTTAAGGAAATCTGGGATGATGCAACAGATCTTACCAGGCAGGGGATTCCAGTAAAAGGAGTTACTGCCTGGGCGCTCCTGGGATCATTTGACTGGGATACGCTGTTAACAAAAACAGGTACACAATATGAATCGGGCGTGTTCGATATAAAGACTTTTATCGGGCAACTGCGGCCAACAGCCCTCGTTTATCTCATTAAAAAACTCGCAACCGGAGTAGGAGAGTTTCATCCGGTTCTCGCTGAAAAAGGCTGGTGGCATGACGGTCCACGCACTATCAAAAACAACGGCCGGCCGCTTGTTATCCTGAGCAACACAAACAACACAGAAAATGAAAAAAATCATTCCGGAAAATTGCTCTTTATGATACGTGATGCCTGCATACATCGTCGCATTCCCTATTCTTTCATGCGTGATTTTAATGGCGATGATATTCAAAAGTTAAATCCCTGGGCTGTCATAAATCCAGGGAGTTCTCACGAGAAAGCCCGGTCACTATGTCGTCGCAAAAAATGGCAGTATGTTAGTTTTTCTAACGAAGGAACCTGGTGAATTATATCTCAGGATTGTCATCGAGCGAATGCCCGTTACGATTCATCAGGTAAATAAAGTGCTGGATTTAATGATTGATGGAGAATATGGCAGTTGGATTTTCAGTGCTGATGAAATGGTTTTTAAAACGGAAGATTTATCCGGTAAACACCATAACTCGGATGTCGTTTAATATCTGTGGTCGGGATTCAATGCTGACCCATAGTTTTTGACGAAGAATTTTTATTACCATGAAAATAAAAATCACGACCTCAACTATTCAGAAAACAAGCGATTTAAAGCCCAGGTCTTCCCTGGACGACATTATACCCGCGCAAAATAAAGGCCGTAAAGCAAAAGTGCAAATCCTGGCTAACTGTTATTCGGAAGATGCCGCAGGCAGGCTGTATGAATTTTTAAAGATTTCGCTGGCAGATGTGGACAACTGGGGGTCATTCAGGCCGGGAATTAGTTTTTATCCAAAGCTGATCAATAGAAACGGACAGATGGTGAAACGGATCGCCCGGCCGGGGGACTTGATAAAAATCCTTTTGCCGCGCTGGCAGGCTGCCGGCAGATTATATGACTGGCGCGAAATAACAAGAATAGAGGAGCGGTTACATGACAATACAGAGATATTTTTTATCACGATCGTACCTGCCATGAACCCGGAGATGGAAGCCCCTGAGGCTTCTCATTTTTTGAGATCAGAATCGACCGTTACTTTTTTTGTTATTCGGGATGGAAACAAATTGCAGTTGGAAGTACATACAAGGAATGAAAGAATGAATTTTCAGTTATCCGGATTTAAAACCATATTACAAAATGCCGTCATGGGCGTGTTCATAGCCGGAGGGTTTTATGAATCTCAATGGACAAAATTGCTGAAATCTATCCTGAAATACGGCATGCTGCAAATGAACATTGCTAACTAATCAGCTTTTTTAAATCGTGTAGCAACGCTGGCATTATAATTTAACTGACATGTAAACCCATTTTTTTTAAATTTAATAGAATGTATATGGAAAAGAAAAAAACATCCCGCGGTGCTTCGCAGGATCGAAAAAAAGTAGCCGGCGGACAAGATTATGAAGTGAAATATGAAAGCGCAAAAACCGGCTCTTCGGGAAAACAGGTGAAGAAAGCGATAAAGTCAGCCGGAAATTCAAGAACGAAAGTGGAAGCAAAACTCGGCAGCGGCGGGTCTGGTAACTAATAATGTATGGCTGTCGTAAGCATTCTGAAAAAACGGCCTGAGAGCCGTTTTTTTTATTATCGGTTCTATGAAATTACCTGGCCTGGTTGAAGTGTCCGGGTATATAAAAAACCCTGAACAGATGTCCAGGGTCGCTTAGCACTTAGTGTTTGGCTACGCATAAGCAAAAAAGTCTTCCTGAAACAAAGACAATCATAGTTGCGAAAACGCTGCAATTTTTCAATTTGTACTTTTTGGGAATCAGGATTTTATACGCCGGTAAAATGGGTATCAGGCTTTATAAGAAGGCAATAATGGGTAGCAGGTTATTATAACCCGGCACAAATAACGTGGAATGGTCCCCGTTATGAATTTTGGGGTCATTTTTCCACAGCATATTGCTTGCGAAAGCTGCGATTTTTTTATATTTTGATATTCAATTCGTCCAAACCCTGATACCCATGAAACAAAGTTCCATCGAAAGATCGCTGATCTTTATCCTGTTTCTGTATGCAGCTGCCGGCTGTAAAAAAACGGTTGAACAGAGCAACACTCCGGACACTATCCGGGTAACACACGACTCCATTTTTACAGCACCAATCATTCCATATCCCATCACACCATTGCAGGAATGTAATAACGCACCGTACTATGGCGATTCCATCGTTTTTTCGCAGCCCGCAAAAACAACCGATTACTATATTTATCCGCAAACCAATCAAAACCTGTCGGGAACCTATCTGGCCTGGCCACAGGGCCTTGTCATGGACTCGAAAACAGGTGCCATTGATCTGACGAAATCCGAAACCGGGCAGCGTTATTCCATCGGATTTGTAAAGTCGGGGACTACTGATACCTGTGTATCGCAATTAATTGTCGCGGGTGTTTCCTATATGGACAGTATATATGTGCTGAATCACAGCGATACAACCTCGAGACCTTATTTTAATGCAAATCCGTATGGATCTTCGCCTTGTAATGGGTCCGGAGGTCCGGGATCAGGTTGCCAGTTTGACTATAATGATTATGCAAAAAAACAGGGTATTATCATAGATAAAAAGTCGGGTTTTATCGACCTGAAGAAAACAACCAAAAACCTGAATTTTGCGATGCTTTGGAACGGGGCTTCACTGACTACCCGGATTTATTACAAACTGAATGATCAAAGTAACAATGCATCCCAGATGATCGAAGTGAAATTGATTTACTATGCACATAAATCCGATGTTCCCCCGAATATTTCGGCGCAGATAACACAAAACCTTTTCTACACACTCAACGATGCACTCATCAGCAGGGGTCCTTCTGCCCGTCCGCCGCTGATCGTGATCGTCCGGGAGGGTTAATAAGGCGTTTGGCTTTACGCTTTCCGCTTTGAGCTTAACTGGCATATGTTTTCGAGAGATGAAAACATAAAACAGCCAGTCATGCAAATCCTCCACGAAATCTTTGGTACAGGCAGGGACCTGAACGTTCTTCAAATGACCGCCAGATCGGTCGTAATCTTTATCATTGCATTGGTCCTCCTCCGGATTTCCGGACGCCGGTCTTTCAGCCTTCATTCGCCGCTCGACAATATTATAACCATTATACTCGGCGCCGTGCTTAGCCGGGCGATTGTAGGTGCCTCCGGATTCCTGCCTGTGATAGCCGGCTGCACAGCCCTGGTAATCATTCACCGATTATTCGCTTATGGCATGGTACATAGTCCTGCTTTTTCAAAACTGGTCTCCGGAGAAAAGATTCTTCTGTTTAAAGAGGGAGATTTTCTAAAACAGAATATCGATAAAGCGCTGATAGGTAAAGAGGAAGTCCTGCAGGAGGTTCGTAAAACAGCGCTGACGGAAAATCTTGATGAAATCGAAAAGATTTACATGGAGAGAAATGGAGAAGTTAATTCAGTTAAAAAGAGTAAAGCGTAAAGCGAAAGGCAGCTCATGCATCCGGCCTCCCGCCTATTGCCCACCGTCCCGCAGATGCGGGATAGCGAAGGTGGGTCTTGCCTCCGGCATGCAGATGATTCCTATCTTTAGATAGTATCTCAAAATCCCTTCTAACGTGAAACTATCTGTCCGCCTTCGGATCCTGACCATCCTTTGCACAGTCTGCGTAGCGTTGCATCCGACAGTCAGCGCACAGACTCCCGCAACATTTCTGATTATCCGTGATCCGAAAACCAGTTTGTCGCAGACCGTTTCAGAAGCAAAACCACTGGATGAGCTGATCGTTGTGGGAGCAAAAGGGAAACAGATTCAAATCAGTGATGGTGACGGCGTAATTTATTTTGTTTCTAACGTTCGTGAGATGATTCCGTTTACGGTCGGCGGTGCCCTGGGCACACATACGGTGAACCTGATCAGTGCCTCCGGAATAAAGAGCGTGTTATTTCTCTTCCGTGTAAATGCAGTGACCGATATCAATGACGGCGGATATTATAAAAAGATGTTCGATCTTTTCTATAAAGGAATGGACGCAGGAAAGGAAACCGGTATCAGCTGGAATGGCAAATATTATCAGGTATTTTGAACCCTGGGTATTGGATCATTGTGAAAATATGATGGGATTAAAATATTTTCTGCCCTATGGATCAGAGTTTGTCGATCTGATGAGGCAAACGCAGCGCAAGGACGGAATGATTTACAGTTTTGTGCAGACGCCGAAGAATGCAGATTATTTTTTTACCCGGGACAAATTTTCCGGATATACGCAGCAAATCGGTGACCGGGTTTTCACCAGGCAGCCGGTAGAAAATCATCCCGAATATCTTTTTGTAAATACCATTTACCAATGCTGGCAGGCAACGGCCAATGATCCGTGGATGGAAAACAATCTGGGATCTGCAACACGGGCGCTTGACTACGCACTGCATGATCCGGCCAGATGGAGCAAAAGATTTGGCCTGCTGAAAAGAGTATATACGATTGATTCCTGGGATTTTGCTGTGGAAGATGAATACATGCCGGATCTGGGTATTACCAATAGCATGATCATCGATCCGGTGAAATCAAAATTTGGTATTTTCTTTGGCGACAATACCGGTTACATATCCGCCTGTTATCAAATTGCAGAGATGCTGGAACATGCGGGACGCGCGCACGATGCTTCGGAATATCGTTTACGCGCCGACACGCTGAAAGTGCGTCTGAATACATTGTGCTGGAATGGAAAATATTTCACGCATTTTATTGAAGAAGATTCTACGGTAGTTCGTCACCTGGGCGTAGATGAGAAATCGCAGATTGCGCAGGGAAATGCCTATTCACTCAATCGCGATATAGATGCCTCGCAAAGTAAAGCGATCATTGAAACATATCTGGATCTGAAGAATAAGCTGCCCATTGGGTCGCCGGGTGAATGGTACGCTATATATCCGCCGTTTCAGAAAGGATTTAATAAACATGATACGGTCTGGCAATACATGAATGGTGGAGTAGGTGGTCACGTGGCAGGGGAACTCGCCCGCGGTGCATATGCCAACGGCTATGAAAATTATGGTACAGATATTTTGAACCGGTTATATGAACTCGGAAAAAAATATGATGATAAAATATATTTTTCTTACACCGGATCGATTCCGCCGCCCCCGCCATCGCCTGTAATCATGCCGCTTGATTTGTCTCCGTTTGCAAATATGGACAGCTGGACAAACAGCAACCCGGAAGTGCATGCATGGATGAATGCAAAACGTGACGGGGATGACTTTCGGAACCTTCCGACGGGAGATCAGACTTTTAGTAATATCCCGTTTCACGTGATCGATCCGGAAAAAAATAATCGTAAAGCAGTGTTGGCCGTCTCCCGGTCCGCTGGATTTCCATCGACCGTTGAAATTCCGGTGAACCGGCCGGCCGGGGCTATTTATCTCTTGCATACGGGCAGTAAACCAGCGTCGGAAAATATTTCCGGCGTGGTAATTTTTAAATACGCTGACGGAAGCAGCAGAACAAATTATATGGTCTATGGAAAACAGCTGACATACTGGTGGTTTTCCGAACTCAAAACGGATTATTCGGGAATCGCCTGGTACGGAAAAAATAAAGTAAGCGAAGGGATCGGGCTCAGCTGGTGTGTCATCAACAATCCCGAACCACAAAAAGAAATAACCAGTCTGGTGATGGAAGCACCTGCAGGAAATGGTATCTATACGGTATTTGCCATTTCTGTTTCCGACAGAAAATATGAACTGCCTGTAAGCCCTGTTTCTTACGGCGGCCCCGATAACTGGGCGGCCGCAACGGCAATGGCGGCGATGGTGGAAGGTCTGGCCGGTGTAAAAAATTCGGCGGGCACAAGGGCATATTCCAATCCGACGATCTCACCAAGGTGGTCGTCTACGAAATCAGATACGTCAAACGTGAGCATACGATATGCTGCGTCCGGTGGTTACGTGGCATACAGGTTTATACAGATCAGAAATAAAAATGAAATAGAACTACTGGCCACCGGCAATGGAAAAAAAATTCACTGTGAAGTATTGCTGCCCGGCAAAACAGCAAAAATAAAATCAGTGTCCATCAATGCTACATCTGTTCCATACAGCATTCGCAAAATAGAACAATCAGCCTATGTTGTTTTTGATATGGCGAATAATGATTTGAAAAAAGCTGTCATTAAATGGTAAGTGTGGAACCTTAACGAACTTAAATCACGACCTAAGCATTAAACCAAAGCTTTAGCCTTCGCCTTAGCTTAAGCCTTAGCCTTAGCCTTCGCCTTCGCCTTCGCCTTTTCGTCTCAACATATCAAGTGTTCGTCGTTTCTTTTGAAGATTAAAATGCTGAAAGAATACTTTAGTATTTCGAAACCCAAATGGGTTATCGTCTTTTGGTTTAACAAGGGTCGTTTTTTCTAATTCGACCCTTATTTTTTTTGATTGATTTCGCACATTTCTTTTCGTTCACGAAAACAATCACCGGGTGTAATGAAAACGGACAGTCGAAAAAAACCGGTGAGTATAAGTGGCTGGTTAATATCCATATATAATCAGGCATATGTTTGGTTGGGTTTATCCTCAATCGAATAACATTATGTTTAAGAACTATTTTAAGTCTGCCTGGCGGAATATTATCAGAAGTAAAGGATACAGCGCGTTGAATATTGCCGGTCTTGCCACCGGGATGGCCGTTGCTCTGCTGATAGGACTTTGGGTACACAAGGAATATTCTTACGATACTTTTTTGCCTGAATACCAGCAGGCGTATCAGGTCAGACGCAATTATCATGGCAATGGCGATACAGTCACGTACGGTGGCAGTTCGCTGAAGCTGTCGGATGCATTGAGAAGTCAGATTCCGGAAATCGAGTATGTAGCGGAAACGGATAATTTTGGTCAGCATGGATTGGTAGCCGGCGATACAAAATTGTATCTGGCCGGCGGACAAACAGCCGGTAATTTTCTCAAAATCTTCCCATTCCCTTTAGTGAAGGGAAACGCCGGCCGGGTTCTGCAGGATCCCTATTCCATCGTATTAACTGAGAGCACGGCCAAAGCACTTTTTGGCAATGAAGACCCCATCAATAGAACCGTTCGCTTTGACAATAAGAATAATCTGAAAGTAACCGGTATCCTGAAAGATTTACCGGCCAATTCCACTTTTCAGTTTAATTACCTGGTACCATTCAGTTACTATGAAGCCACCACTGAATTTGTGCAAACTGCGCGTCAACGCAATTTTGAATGGAACGCATTCAACAATTTTGTAAAATTAAAACCGGGTGTTTCCTTCGCACAGGTATCC
Source organism: uncultured Bacteroidota bacterium (assembly GCA_963759335.1). Classification (GTDB taxonomy): domain Bacteria; phylum Bacteroidota; class Bacteroidia; order Chitinophagales; family Chitinophagaceae; genus Puia. Next base: position 149,690 of record CAVWYU010000005.1, on the reverse strand, counting down.
GCCAAAATCAGGGATATTGAAAAAGCAGACAAAGACAATTTCATGTCCGTGAAAACAGATGTGATCCTGCAGCCCCTGCAAAACTGGCACCTCTATGGCAACTATGAGAAGGGAAAGGAAGCGGGAGGTTTTATTGAGTATGTGCGCATGTTTAGTGTCATTGGTATGTTGGTTTTACTGATTGCCTGTATCAATTTTGTAAACCTGTCCACCGCAAGGTCGGAAAAAAGAGCGCGGGAAGTGGGTGTGCGAAAAACGATCGGGTCTCAAAGGAAGGATCTCGTCATACAATTTCTGACAGAGTCATTTTTGCTGACAATCATCGCGTTTATCCTGTCTCTGGTTTTCGTTCAGCTGGCATTGCCCGCCTTCAATATATTAACGAATAGTAAAATCCAAATACCCTGGTCCAATCCTGTCTTCTGGCTGATCATATCGGTGAGTGTGATCATCACTGCACTGGCAGCAGGCAGCAGACCGGCGTTTTATCTTTCTTCCTTTAATCCGGTGTATGTACTGAAAGGTGTTATTCAGGCGGGTAGATCTGCAACAGCCACCAGAAAGATATTGGTGGTGCTTCAATTCACCTGTTCCATCGCACTGATCGTGAGTACATATATTATTTATCAGCAGATACAATATGCGAAGGACAGGCCTTCGGGACTCAATATGAGCCGGCTGATGATGACCGACATGAATGAGGACCTCAACCGGAATTATGCAGCGATAAAAAACGAATTAATACAAAAGGGCATTGCAGAGTCCGTTACAACGGCTACCAGCGGTGCAACAAATTCCGGCTGGCACCGCGACGTAGATGACTGGCCCGGGAAAAAGCCGGGTGAAACAGTTGATATGGGAAGGATCGATGTCTCGGAAAATTATTTTAAAACGCTGGGTATAACTTTTAAAGAAGGTCGTGATTTTTCGGGAAATGCGGATACGCTGAGTGCTATATTTAATGAGGCTGCCATTAAACGCCTGCGCCTGAAAGATCCTCTGAACCAGACCATCACCTATCTGGATACGCGGATGAGAATAGTAGGTGTCGTGAAAGATGCATTAACCATATCACCTTTTGCACCTGCCGATCCAACCCTGTTTTTTTATGATCCAAAACCGCATGGCGTGATGATGTATCGTTTGTCGCCGGGTAAAAAAACATCTGATGCCGTTGCACAATTAACTGACGTTTTTGGTAAATACAATGCAGCCTTTCCGTTTACCTACACATTTGCCGATGAAAATTATGCGGCCAAATTCAACCTGGAAGTACTGATCGGAAAATTAGCGGGACTATTCGCGGGACTCGCCATTTTTATTTCATGTCTCGGTTTATTTGGTCTGGCAGCATATATAGCGGAACAGCGGACAAAGGAAATTGGCATACGAAAAGTATTGGGTGCTTCGGTATCGCAGGTATGGCTTCTGCTTTCAAAAGAATTCATCGTACTTGTATTGATAAGCGCTGTGATTGCATCGCCCGTTTCTTTATATTTTTTAAGCGGTTGGTTGCAGAAATATTCTTATCGCATCAGCATCGGAGCATCTGTATTTGTCTGGGCGGCGCTGACGGCGTTGGTTATAACACTGATCACCATCAGCTTCCAGGCGGTCAAAGCGGCACTTGCAAATCCGGTAAGGAGCCTCCGCTCAGAATGAGCTTCGGCTCCCGAAGCAGCATTCGTTCTGAGTGAATTACGGCCAGCGATGGAAGCCTGCGCTGAGAATAGAATATTTTGATCGTCTAAAACATAACAAGAGATGTAATCTTTCCCGGGTTTCGCGCGTATGTATGTTTAAATGAGATGCCGGTTCAGTTCCAGGTTACGGAACCACTCTGAAGTCACATATTAAAAACAGGAATATCTAAAAAGTAATTTGGGCCTTCGCCTTCGCCTTAGCCTTAGCGTTAGCCTTCGCCTTGGCCTTAGCCTTCACCTTAGCCTTTGCCTTCGCCTTAAGCCTTATATATCTTATTCGTCCTCAAGTGCGTATTCTTTTTTAAGATAGGTGATCAGGCGGGTGGCATTTTCCAACTGGGGCTTTAGATTGTTGGCGGCATAAGAGCTTGTAATAACTCTGAAGTCAAATACTTTATTAAAAAATGTACGAAGCTGCTTATTATCCGCATTTAATTCGGGGGTCGTTTTATCGGTAAATTTTCCGATTTTTCATGTAGGCGGTATCTGTGTATAGGGACATATCTGTTAATTCGTCCAGGCGGGAAAGGATTTCTTTGAAATAATCTCTGTAATAATTTGTCTGGCTGGAGATGCCCTGATTATCCGTGTCATATTTTGACAGGCTATCTGATACATGGTCCTTTTTTATAAGCCGGTAATCCCCTGTGCTTTTCAGTTGCTGCAGCGTGGCATTGTTGCTGGTAAAAGAAACAGAGTTGTAAAAAGTATTCCAGGAAAGAAAATAAAAATTTTTACGATTACTGTCCAGGCTCATATCGGCATGGCGCAAACGCAAAAAAATGATCAATTCCATTCACCTGTACACTATCGAAATGAATCACGTACTTTAAAACAGCCGTATCGTCCTTTACATTCCGGATAAATCCCCGGATGTACTCTTTTTCCTTTGCATGGTTTGTGATATGCTCACGTAAGTTTTCAGCCAGAAAACCCAGTGTAACGGCAAGGAAAATCATCAGGAATTCCAGAAAGTATTCTGTAAACTGTTTCTTTTTATGATGCGGATCGGTGTGGTGATGTACCTCCATAATAAAGTGATTTCCTGTTGCTGTCGTATTGCTAAAATAAAAAATCCCGTTCAGACTGATAGAAAAGGATTCCGCGGCTCCGTCCTGCAGTTGCAAACCGTTGCTGTAGCGATAGATGTAACCTGTTAATAAAATACAAAAGGATGAGTCTGACCACATTAACATTTTCTTTGAAACATAGTCTTTGTGGCAACGTATATACTAGGTTCAACCGGTTATGAAGATTACTACAACATTTTCCGCTTTTCTCCTCACCGCCTGCATCCTGATTTCCCAGGGCTGTAAGAAGAACGATCAGCCTGTAAAAATGGGTCAGACATCCGACCCCGTATGTGATCCCGTTCAACTTTTTTCAATACCCTCCGATACAACGTACATCGTCATGTTACGCAATACGGATGGTCAATCCGGCACCGTACAGACGTCCGTGAATGCTACGAGTACTGCAATCACCATCTTCAATCGCCACGCGATTCCCGGAAGCCGCAGGCTGGCTGTACTAAATAGTATTCATTCAGGGTTCATTGCCCGGCTGAGCCGTAGTCAGGCCCTGGCTTTGAGGCAGGACAATGATGTAGAGCTGGTGGAGCAGGACCGGGTGATCAAACTGGACAATGGCTGTTTCGAAATCGTTTCTCCTTCGAGTGTACAATGGGGGGCTAAACGAACAGGTGTTGGTGACGGAACCGGCAGGCGGGTCTGGATTATTGATACCGGCGTCGAAACCGATCATCCCGATCTGGATGTGGATACTATCCTCAGTAAATCTTTTATAAATAATGATATATCTGTGGAAGATAAGAACGGACACGGCACACATGTGGCGGGCATCATCGGAGCTCTGAATAATTCCTTTGGCGTAGTGGGTGTTGCTTCGGGTGTGAAAATCATTGCGCTAAAAGCGCTGGACAACGACGGAGAGGGAAGTACAAGCCAGCTGATCCGGGCGCTTAATTATGTAGGACAGAACGCAAAAGCCGGAGAAGTGGTGAACATGAGTCTGGGTACGGACACGGTTTCTGCTGCTCTTGACAATGCGGTGCTCACGCTGGCACAAAAAGGAATTTTATTTTCCATCGCTGCGGGGAATGATTCTAAAAAAGCGAGTCTTTCTTCACCCGGCAGAGTAAATCATCCCAATGTTTTTACGGTGTCCGCCATTGACAGCCTCGGTCGATTTGCCTCTTTTTCAGATTTCGGTAATGACGTGGTAGACTATGCTGCCCCGGGCGTTCGGATCGTTTCCACGTATCTGAATGGAAAATATGCGCGGCTCAGCGGCACTTCGATGGCCGCTCCTCATGTGGCAGGTATACTGGTGATCGAAGGCACAAACATCCACAGCCGCGGAACTGCCCTCAATGATCCGGACGGTGTAGCGGATCCGATCGCTTCATTTTAGGATCGGATACATAAATTATTTTGTCAGCAATTCGATATCATTTACCTGGGTTGGAAACCATACCATCATTTCCCCGGTTCCCCGGTTCGCCCAGCTGTAGTACGGGATGGCGGTAAAAGTTTGTTTGACTGTTGAAATATCTTCTTCATTTTTTATCGTAACCGCTGAAGCTTCGGTCTTCAATATCACTACGCCATTTAATAAATCCGCCTTGTACTCGTTGGTAAAAGATGTATTTGCGTTGAGGATGATATTGCTGGTTTTACCAAAATTGTCAACCCCTTCAGCGCAATAAAGAAGCGGACCACGCTGCAGGGCTATTTTGCCCATGTCATCGTGAATTTTTGGGTTAGCCGTTATTTTCCTGGTTTCCATCGGAAGAATCATTTCCACCAGATCATTCTTTTTCCATATTCTTTTTATAGAAGCATATCCCTTTTCGATGGTATAATCCATGGTCCGGCCATTCACTTTGATGACGGGTTTCGCATCAGAATTATTTTCGAACTGATACAGTGTGGAAGGAATGGCTTCATTCCGGGCCCATCCCGGAATGCGCAGAAGCAGATTGAATGAACTGGCGGAAGACGGATTAATGATAAAGGATAATTCGCCATCCCAGGGATAATTATTTTTTTGAATGATCTCTGTTTTCTTATTGGCAATCATCAGATCCGCGTGGCTGCTGATGAAAAGATTGACATATACATTGTCCGCATTTTGAGCATATATATATCCCGGAACAGAAGGAATAAATCTGGCCAGGTTGGTAGGGCAGCAGGAGCATTCAAACCATCCCGAACGCGCAGCTTCCACGGATGGATCTTTGAAACTGTTTTTGATCTGCATGGCATTTGTATAAAAGAAAGATTTGCCATCGAGCCCGACACCGGATATCAGTCCGTTATACAATGATTTTTCAAGGACATCTATATATTTTGCATCCCCGTGTAACAGGAACATACGCTCGTTCCAATACACCAGCGCAATAGCAGCACAGGTCTCGTTATACGCCGTTGCATTGGGCAGTTCATAATTGATCCCGTATCGTTCACCATCTCCGATCGCACCCACACCGCCCTGCACATACATTTTCTTGTCCACCACGTTGGTCCAGATTTTATCTATCGCCCGCAGCAGACTGTCATCGCCGGTTAATGCAGCAACATCAGCGACGGCAGCATAGAGGTATCCGGCCCGGACGGCATGCCCCTCTGCTTCCTCCTGGTCAACGACCGGAATATTATCCTGCCAGTAGGCGCCGTTTTTCCAGAGATCTTTACTGGTGGAATCATATCCTTTGAAATGACCACGTTCTTCAATAAAAAATTTAGCCGTGTACAGATATTCTTTTTTACCAGTGATCCGGTATAATTTCACAAGTCCCATTTCTACGATTTCATGACCGGGAGCCACATGTTTTTTATCCGGTCCGAACACGGAACAAACCAGATCGGCATTCTTCAATGCTATATTTAGTAAACTCGTTTTTTTGGTTGCCTGATAGTGAGCGGCCGCCGCTTCGTATAAATGTCCGGCATTGTATAACTCATGACTCAGCTCTCTTTCTTTTTCCCATCTTTCCTTTCCGGACCAGCTATGTGTTTCGTTCGGATTGATGGTTCTCGCTGTATACAGGTAACCATCGGGCTCCTGTGCCTTGCCGATAATGACGATTAATGAATCAACATACTTCTCTAATAACGGATCCGGATGTTCAGCCAGGGAATAAGAGGCGCCTTCGATTGTTTTATAAATATCCGTATCATCAAAAGGATATTTCGTGCAAAACTTTCCTTTTCTCGCGGCCGCCATCACAAAATTGTTTACACGCCCTGTACTTTCGCAGCGGGCGAATGATGTAGGTATGGTCACCTTCCGGTTTATTTCCATTCTCGGAAGCCAGAACTGATCAGTGAGTTTTACCTGCGTAAATAAAATATTCCGGATCGGATAGTCTTTTTGCTGTGCATAGGCAGGCTTTAAATTGCAGCATAGGAAAATAAAAATACATACGGTGAAAGCAATTCTGATTTTATTCATGATATCAATTTCAAAATAAATGAACCAGCTTTATGGTCATTGTACAGACCTGACAGCGACCGGCGCAGGAGAACATCTGATCAGTCCCGGTCCTTTTTTTGTAAAATCAAGCCGGGCCAGATTGTACACACTGAATGTGCTGTCACCTTCAGTGATGTTAATATTCACATTTACAGGTACGTTTTCAAATAACTGCACCTTGCCCGTAACGGGCCATGTAATCTCTATTTTTTTAACAAGAGTAGCCTGTCCAATGCCGATATGCTGACGCAGGGGATTGGCGCCAAAACTTCCGCCGGAATTTACATCCCTGTACACAGAACGGACAGTATCGTTTTCAATAAAACTTACTTTTATTTTTGCGCCGATGGCCGCTCTGTTGGAAACCGTTCCATGCAATGATAGATTGATCCAGTGATTGTTATTCTGTCCCGGGTTCAGATACAATGAATTTGCATACGCATCTCCCGGATATGCTCCGCCCATTTTGATAAAGATGTCTTCAGTGCCATCATTGTCAAGGTCTACAAAAGATACACCATGTCCTTTTTGTAAATTGCCTACTCTTGCCGACGTGGTCACATCCAGGAAACGTTTGCCATTTAAGTTTTTGAACATTTTGTTTGGTATGACTGATTTCAGCCCCGGGTTCCCGGTGCCCAGATAAAAATCCAGATAGCCATCGTTATCGATATCGCCAAAATTCGAACCCATCGCAAAAGCGATTTTGTTTAATCCCACTTTAGCGGATACATTTTCAAATGTTCCGTCGTGATTGTTTCTGAACAAAATAATTTTTCCGTCATTGCCCTCCGGTAATTGCAAGGCTTCAGCACCTGCGTAATAGGCAAGAGACTTGCTGAATTCATATCCGCAAACCAGAATATCCGGCCAGCCGTCGTTGTCATAATCCCAAAACCAGGTAGGAAAACTGCGGTCTAAATTCCTGGATACGCCGGATTTTTCACTCACATCCATAAACTTTACAATCCCGTCTTTACCCGTCATATTTTTCAGTAATATTTTCTTCCGGTCAAATGAAGAAATGAAAATGTCCGTCAGGCCGTCATTATCATAATCGGCCGAAGTAACGCCTTTTACATAGGCTTTTATTGCGCAGCCGGCCCGAACAGCGGTTTCGGTAAACGTTCCGTTCTTATTATTGATGTATAATTCACAGGGATTCGCTTCACCGCCGGGTGATGTTTCATTTCCAATAAATACATCCAGCCATCCATCATTATTGAAGTCTGCCCAGACGGCGGTTTGCGTAGGATGAAATGAAAGAAGCCCGCTTTCTTTCGTAACATCCGTGAAGGTTCCATTACCGTTGTTCCTGAGCAGGGAATTTGGCTCGTTCCCGAACCTGCCTTTCCATCCTCCCCGCAGTACGAAAATATCTTTGAAACCATCATTATTGTAATCGGTCTGCATTATGTTCAATCCGCCGGGCAGGAATCCAAGGCCTGATGAATCAGATATATCAGTAAACGTTCCGTTCGCATTATTCCTGTAATAACGTAAGTGATCTGAGAGCGACCATGTGCTGAGCACAATATCCGGGTAACCATCGTTATTAAAATCATCCACAATAACTCCGCCGGACATCGTTTGCTCAGTCAGGCCCAGGTTTGGAGCCACATTAACGAATGGTTTTACCAGATGCATGGAATCGTCATCACTTACTTTTAAAAGATATTGTGGTGGTACGTCCTGTGGATATCCCCCGGCAGTCATATACGCAATATTCAATAGCCATCTGGACTCAAGGTCATTGCGATCGTTTACCAATATTGCCTTATATATTTCAATGGCTTTTTCAGACCCTGTTTTATCCAGATGCACACCGGCTCTTGATATCGGGAAAATACAGGATTCGGCCCCGTGATTTTGAATGCAATTCATTCTCTCACCCATTCTCTGATAAGTCAAAGCCATATCTTTCATAAGGGATAACTGCTGATCAAAATTACCCGGGGGTATCCGCTTAAGCAGATTCTGATATATATCCATTGCTTTTTGCTCCTGACCCAAATTGAGGAATGCACCTGCTTTAGTATACAGTGCTTTCATCTGCACTTCCTCATCGGATGACGCATGCAGGATGGAATCACAGGATTGGATGATTGCTTCAGGCGCAAAGGTATTTGCCGGGTTATTACTATATTTTTCTACTGATTTTAACAGATCGATCATTGCCTGATTAGGGAGTGGTTTCTGCCGGCAGGAAGCAAATAAAATAGACAGGCAGATGATGATTTGGCAGAAAATCCTTATACCATTGTTCATAGCTGAACAATTTAGATTAAAAAGATTGCAATTTAATAAATGTATTGACTCGTCATTGATTACAAACCTCTAATGGGTTAACTTCGAAAGAAAATTGGCCGCCATAAAAAAGAAAGGAAATCCACGTTTAGAACGGTTTACGCATTATCTGTTCGGAATGCTCGTCATTGTAAAGGGAGTCGAAAAATCCGATCATTTTAGTGATCATCCGTTCATATGCCTGTCATTATTTGTTATCGGAGGATTCATCCTGTTTGCCAACTTCAGGCATCATTTTTTTGAAAAGTATTTTAAGGATTTTCACGTTATTCTTTTCCTTTGTGAGGGTCTTGTTCTTCTGGGCGTCAGCTATTATTATTTTTCCGAAGGAAGAAAGGGACTTCCGTATGCGTATTTAGCCGGTGCGGTTTGCTATTTTGTTGCCGCCTTTGTAAAATACCGGAGGAAAACACGGGCTGAAAATGCAGTCACTACGGAGCCTGAAGTACAGTCTGTTGCCGAGGTCATTGAATAAAATTCATATGCATTCACGCATCAACAATTTTCTTTCCAAAGGGCATCAATGATAATTCAATCATTTGAAAATGCTTCCTTCCGAATGGCAGGCCGATGATAGTAATGCAAAGCAGAAATCCAAAAAAAAGATGGGAAATGGCTATCCAGATCCCGCCACAAAAGATCCAGATAATATTGGCAACCGTTTGTAAACAACCCCCGGATGACTGGTTATACACTACTTTTTTCCCAAATGGCCATAACATGAATTCAGCCAGTTTAAAGCACTGCAATCCAAACGGAATACCAATGACGGTACAACACAGGACAATGCCGCCTACCAGATAGCCGATCGCAGAAATCAGTCCGCCAAATATGATCCAGATCAGGTTGCCGGGGAGATTCAGAGTATTCCTGTTTAATGTGAAATCGTAAGAATTTTAGAAAGTACTAATGTAGATATTTCCTGATTATTATTGATTACTCATTGATATATTGACTTTTACAGCTGATCTGCTATTTGCCGCCCGCCGGTAATCACCTGAACATCAGAATATACACAGAATTCAGGCACAATCATATCCATCCGTTTTTTCGCATAAAAAGTCAGGAAAGACCTAATTTTGGTGGCATAGTTTTTTCATTTCTGGTTTATTTTATACGAATGAAAAATATAACTATACAGAAGCCAGGAGCTTATAAAATATTATCCGGAACAGGTTCTTCCGTCAAATCCCATGTATCGGTATCGGGCCGCTCAGGTTTTAAAAAACAAAATATTCATTTGTGGATATTCATTATGGGGCGTATTCTGTCTTTGCTCGCAGCATTGGCACTGATGATATATTCGGTATCCTGCGCATCAGACGGATTATGGGATCTGGCAGCCATCATGTTTATCGCCGGAATGATTTTCATTGTTCCTTTTATTTTATTCGTCAGACAAATAAAGGAAATAAAGAAATTAAGGAAATACGCAAAAAGGAAAAACGCCATCATTGGATGGCGTCATTCCGCATAATATCTTAATGTATTACTTTCTACACTTTTACCGACTCTGAGAAGTCATATCCCTGTTTCCCGGAAACTCACCCCACTTTTGGCGGGATGAGTTTATATACCACCGGTGTAACAATACGTGATAATAAGGTTGAACTGATCAGTCCGCCGATCAGCACAATGGCGAGTGGTGAAATCAGCGGATTTGTAGAAAGCGCTATTGGCATCAGTCCGCCGATAGCCGTGAGCGATGTTAACACGATCGGCAGAAACCGTACTTCGCCCGCTTCCCGTATGGCCGATTCCAGATCCCTTCCCTGGCTGCGCAGTTGATTGGTAAAATCCACCAGCAAAATGGTGTTCTTCACTTCAATGCCTGCCAGTGCGATCAAACCGATGATGGCTACAAAGGATAGCGGATAACCGGTGATCCACAATGCCATGGCTGCGCCCACCACGCCCAGCGGAATAACAGAGAGTACGATCAGCGTACTTTTAAATGTGCCGAATATTAAAACCAGCGCAGCGATGAAAAGAAAAACGGTCACGATAATGATGCTGGTAAATCCGCCAAAAGAGTCTTTGCGCGATTCCACTTCGCCGCCCATTTCATAGGTATATCCCGCGGGCAAAATCATTTTATCCATTTTATTGGTTACCTGTGTGATCAGCCTGTCTGACAGAAACCCTTTTTTCACACTGGCTTTAACAGATACAACACGTTTTTTTTCCTGGTGATTAATTACCTGCGGGGAAGTCTGTAGTTTCAGCGCAGATACCTGTCCCACCGGAATGGCCACACCCTGGCCGTTGTTTACATAGAGATTATTAAAAACGTCCAGCGTAGGTATTTCTTCTTTCGTACGCGTGAGCAGGATGGAATAATCCTTATCGTCCTGATCTGTATACTTACCCATATTCAATCCGGCAACGGCGAGCCTTACAGTCTTGTCAATATTTACCGTCTGTATCCCGAGCAGCTGGGCTTTTTCTTTATTGATATCCACTTTAATATCTGACTTGAGCTGGTCAACCGGGTTGTCGATGTAAATGGTGCCGTCCGTGTTCTGAAGCAGGTTTTCAACCCTTGCCGCCAGACTGCGTAATGTGTCGAGGTTGTCGCCGAACACGCGCACTTCTATGGGCGCAACAACCGGAGGACCCTGTTCAAAGTTCTTTACTTCAATTTTGGCGCCCGGATATGGCGTCCATTTTTTGCGAAGCGATTCGATGATCGCCATTTTTTTATCCGGTGCCGTATGAATACCCAGCTGTACAAAAATCTGCGCATATTCCGACTTTTCATTTTCAGGCACTTCATTATAATAGATTCTGGGATTGCCCTTGCCCACGTTACTCGCGAAATAAGTGATGGCCGGTTCTTTTTTTAATTCCTCTTCTATATTCCGTGTGATATTGTCGGTGTACAAAATATTGGACTGTGGCGGTGTATTGATATTGATTAAAAATTGTGGTTTTTCAGAAGAAGGGAAGAGGGCGAATCCAATGATATTAAAAACATACATCGAGAATCCAAATAATATCAGCGCCGTGGCGATGGTAAATACAGGACGATTTAGTGACTTGTCCAGCAGGCGGGCATAACTGCCGTGTATAAGTTTTTTCAGACCGCGCATAAAAATATTTCCTTCCGGGATCATATGATTTTTCAGCAGGCGGCTGGACAAAAACGGGATGATGGTCAGTGAAACCAGCATGGATGCGAATACGGAAAGAATAACGGCCATTGGCAGACCACGTATAAAATCACCGGCGCCTTCGGGCATAAACACCAGTGGCATAAATGAAATGATCAGCATGGCGGTACAACCGGCCACGGCTTTTCCGATCTGTCCGGTAGCTTTTAGTGTGGCTTCCATACGGCCATGCCCTTCCAGCATCCAGCGCTCGATGTTTTCAACAACCACGATGCTGTCGTCTACCAGTAAACCCAGGGCCACCACCAGCCCGACAATACTAAGCTGGTTCAGGTTAAATCCGAACAGATTCAGCAACACCACTCCGATGGAGAGGGAGAGCGGTATGGAGATCATAACGATCATGGCTGACCGAAATCCGAGGGGAAGCAGGGTAACGGCCACGAGCAGGATCGCAATCATAAAATCTTCGCCCAGGCTGCCCAGTCGCCGGTTTACATTATCTGCCTGGTCAAAATTCTGCACCTGGTCAATATTGGCGGGCAGTGTTTTTTTGAATTGCGCCAGCACGGTCTCATAACCCTGTTTTGTCTTACTGATATTTTCTCCTTCTTTCTGGGCGGCAGTGATAAAAATACAACGGTGACCGTTCAGCCTGGTGGTATACTTGGTGTCTTCAAAACCGTAATACACTTTGGCCACGTCTTTCAGGTAGATATTTTTTCCGGAAGAAGAAACAATCGTATTCTTTATTTCATCGATCGACTGGAAGTTTCCACTGGTCTTGATATTGAAACTTCTCTGGCCGGCAGAAATACTGCCACCGGGAATATTGGCGATCTCACTCTGAAGGCTTCCGGTGACCGCACTCAGTGGCAGATGCATCTGGGACATTTTTTCCAGGTCCAGCTCCACTCTTACCTGCGGATCCGGAATGCCATGAATTTCCACTTTTTTTAATGCGGGAAGTTTCTCCAGTTCGTCCTGCAGTTTTTCTGCATAGTATTTCATTTTCTCCCGGGATGCATTTTCAGAAACCAGCGCTACCTGTATGATATTTACATCGGAGGGCTGGAATTTCTGTACGTCAATGTTCTTTATGTCAGCAGGCAGTTCCGGCCGCTTGCTATTAACCACGCGTACGATTTCCTGGTACTTGTTGTCCACATTGCTGTTGTATTTGTAATCCACACGAATCGCCGCAACACCGTCACCGATGGTAGTCCGTATGCGCTTGATGTTTTCAAGTCCCCAGATTTCTTTTTCCAGCGGCTTAACGACCAGTTCTTCCATATCGCCGGGGCTTGTCCCGGGGTATACAACGACGACAGTAAACGTGGGTGCGTGCATTTCGGGATCTTCCGAGCGGGACATATTCAACAGCGTCGTAAGTCCCAGCACAATGATCATGATGAAAATGATCAGGGTAAACTGATAGTTCTTAACGGCATAGTGGGTGATTTTCATGATCGTGCTCTTTATGGAATGATTTGAATGGCACTCTTGTCTGTGAGATAAGCGCTGCCGGATACAATGAGTAATTTTGATTTTTCCAGACCCTGACTGATGATCACATGATCTTTCTCAACGCCCGCAATCACCACCTTGGTTTTTTCGGCCGTGTTACTGTCGTTCGTAACAAAAACAAACCCGGAACTGCCGTCGCCATCCATCAGGGCTTCGTAAGGAACGGACCAGGTTTCAGATTTGGATTTTTCCATAACCCGGTGACCGGCTGTCATGATAACTCCGTTTCCAAACATGCCGGCAGCAATTTTACCTTTCTGGTCTCCGCTCAGTGTGATGTCAATACTGAATAATCCGTTTGATGGATCTACCGATTCGGATTTCCGGGTCACTTTGCCTGAAATGTTTTGCCTGCCCGGTGAAGAGATCATAATTTCTGCGGCATTCCCGGTTTGGATCACATTCCATTGCTGATCGGTTATACCTGCCCGTAAGATCCATTTTCCGGCGCCGGCACCATTGGTTTGTAATACTGCATTGCCTGAACTCACAAGCTGCCCTTCATTGGCAAGCTTGCGCAAAACAAATCCATTGGCTTCTGCGCGGATTTCGGAATACTGCCTGTTAAACCGCGCCGTATTTAATTGTTGCGCGATCTGATCCCTGGTCGTCCTGGCATTTTGTACCTGTTCCAGCGTGGCGACACTGTCGTTGTACAGGTTATTCAGACGCTGCAGATCCCGGCTGGCCTTTTCAAATGCGAGTTGTGACTGCTGCAGGCTGGCATCAATTTCCGTCAGGTTCAGCGTAGCCAGCAGCTGGCCTTTTTTTATTGCATCTCCTTCCTTCACAAATATTTTACTGATGATACCGGTTGTTTTGAATGACATCAGCACTTCATCATCTGTGGTGAATTGTCCGGAGACAGGAATTTTTTCCAGCCCGTTGTATTGTACAACCGGAAGTACTTTCACCGGAATGGCGGTGGATTCTTTTTTCCTGAGTGGTTCCGTTCTGGCGGTACAGGAAGCGATGGTGACAACGGTGGACAGGATGAGCAGAAAGAATAATAGGCGTTGCATATGAATTATTATTTATTGAGTGGATAAGTAGCTGCATTGCGTTCGGTATCCGCATAGGCAACCTGTACATTGGCGATCGTAACAGCCAGTTGTAATCTGGCATTCGTGAGCTGGGTCAGTGCATCCAGCAACTCGATGTATAACAGCTGACCGGCTTTGTATACTTTAAACTGGTCGGCATAATATTTTTCAGCAAGGGCGAGTTGTTTTTTTGCATTCTGATAGTCGGAGAAGGCGGTGTGTAAATTGTTGACGGACTGAACGAGTTGCATTTTCAGCTGGGAAGAAGTTTCCTGGAAATTCGATTCTGCTTCCTGCTTTCCGACTGTCGCCTGCTGGATCCGGGATTTGTGTAATCCGCCCGCGAATAAATTCATTTCCATACTCACACCCCATACATAGTATTGTGTTTTGTCATTGTATTTGAAATTGAAACCCTGGGAGCCGAGATCGAGATAGGTATTCAGTTTGGGGACGAGATAAGCGCTCTGCAGTTTCCGGTTTAACTCGTGTGTTTGAATGGCCGACTGGAGTTCGTCCAGTTCTTCCCGTCCGTCCGTATTCAGATTCAGAATTCCCCGTTGTGATTCGGATGCAGTAACGAAACTTGCCGTGTCCAGAATAATACCGGAATCCAGAGGACGGTTCATCAGGAAATTCAGGTATGTCTGAATATTGTTCCGGTTGTTGGCAGCCTGCGTAACGGAGGTTTCAATTTTTTGTTTTTCCGTTTCCGAACGCGTGAGCGCCGTGCTGTTACGCATACCGTTTTTCAGCAGGCTTTGATTTACACGGATGTTTTCATTCACGAGCAGCAGGGCATTGTTATAAATTTCGATGGCCTTGTCCGCCTGATAGTACCGGTAATACGCTGTTTTTATTTCTTTCACCAATGCGCGTTTGTACACATTCACTGCAGCGCGGTTACCGGATATCGTTTCCTTTTTTATTTTCTCATTGTAATAAATTTCAGCATTGATCAGCGGCAGGGTAGTGCGAAAACGGGCATCATAATAATCATCCGGCGTCAGCAAAACTGATTTATTCTGGAGACTGGGGAATTTTGTTGAACCCGTGAGCTGATTGAGTGATTGATACACCGGATTCAGTAAATCACCCAGGGGCAGGTCGATGGTACGGCCGCCATCTGCTTTTGTATAACTGGCACCGAAGGAAATATTGGGCATGAAAAGAGCGTGGGCCTCTTTCAATGCATACAGGGATTTTTCCAGCTGCAGTTGCTGCCCCGTCAGACCCTGGTTATTGCTGAATGCCGTGTGGATATAATTTTCAAGCGCATTTTCCTGGGCTCTTGTCCCTGCGCAAAGCAGAAGGAGCGGAAATATAAACAGCATTTTCATAATTAATAATGTTGAGTTAATGAACAGTGTTTAGTGAAATGGCAAAAAAAAATGACCATACATATCCGGGTCTTTAACAGGGAACCGGCACGAATATCTGACGCTTGATAAATGGATGAATCAGGTACATGATTAAGCTTTGATGAGTTTAAAATATTCCTTTACTGATTTTTCAATTGTGACGGCAATTTCTGCTTCACTCAATTCTGTTACTTTTAACCGGTCACGCAGATCAAGTGAAACCAGGCCATGTCCCATCGACCAGACAGAAACCGCGGCAACCATGGCGTCCGTAAAACGGACCAGTTTTTTTTCAATACATTCAGTAAGGCACTGCACAAGAGTGCCAAAGGCATCATGACAGTTCTGCCAGTCTGCTTTGTCTCCCACTACATTCATAGGTGCGCGTATGATAAACATCAGGTCGTAGAGTTCAGGATTTTTTTTCCCGAACCAGACATAGGTCTTCATAATTTGTTCCAGTCTTTTTAACGGATCCTTTGCATCTATTTTGTCACGAAATGCCTGATCCAGTTTTTCAAATGCCTGCGCCTGCACGTCATATAATAATTCGTCCTTGTCTTTATAATAGAGATAAATAGTTGCGGGACTGTATTCAATTTTCTCAGCGATATTTCTGATGGACGTTTTTTCATAACCTTCCCGCACGAACATTTCAATGGCAACATCAATAATGCGCTCCCGCATTTCAACCCTGTCTCTTTCCTTTCTTTCTGTAATACCCATTAAAATTAGTTTACAGTGCAAATATACTGAACAGTGTTTAGTAATTCCAAATATTTATAGACTTATTTTGAAAATATTCTATGAATGTTATGGAATCGCTCAGGTTTCCCCTTTGCCGGCAGGCAGTGTAATGATAAACTCGCTGCCCAGGCCCTCCACACTTTCCACGGTGATGTCACCGCCGTGTGCCTTTATAATATCATAGCTTAATGACAGACCCAGACCGGTGCCTACGCCCGGGCCTTTTGTTGTAAAAAAGGGGTGAAAAATTTTCTCTCTGATCCCGGCAGGAATGCCGCTGCCGTTGTCTTTAACAGAAATAAACAACTGGTTGCCTTTTCTTTTCGTGCTGACAGAAACAGCCGGACTATAATCGGCCGGTGCGTCTTTGCTTTTCGCATGCACGGCGAAAAAGGCGTTATTCACGATATTGAGAATTACACGACCCAGCTCCTGTGGTACAATATGGATGATACCTGCTTCGGGGTCAAAATCTTTGTTCATCGCGGCATTAAATGATTTGTCTTTTGCGCGCAGACCGTGATAGGCAAGCCGGAAATATTCGTCGATCAGCGCATTGATATCCGTCGGTTTTTGTTCCTGTTCACCCGCCCTGCTATGTTGCAGCATGCCCTTTACAATGGCATCCGCTCTTTTACCATGATAACCGATTTTAGATTCATTGCTGAAAATCTCTTCGGAAATCGCGTGTACTTCATCCGTATCTTTTTTCCGGTTCGCCTCCTGCAGGTCTGCAATGAGTTCTGTATTCACCTCCGAGAAATTGGTCACAAAGTTGAGCGGGTTCTGAATTTCATGGGCAATGCCGGCAGTCAGCTGACCCAGGGAAGCCAGCTTCTCAGACTGGATCAGATGCGCCTGCGCACGCTTCAGTTTTTCAAGTGCTTTGTTCGTCTCGTCCCGCTGTTCTTCGGTGAGCGCCTTGGCCTTTGTGAGCAGGGTATATGCTTTTTGCTTTTGCCGGTAGTTGCTGAACAAAATGATAATGAGAACAATGATAACCGCCAGCACGGCCAATGCCACCGTCAGCAGCGTACGTTGTAGTTTTCTTTGCTGATTCAATGTGTTTACTTCTGCCTGCTTCTGGGATACTTCAAAGTTTTTACTTTGTTCTCCCATCTTTTCAACCGCCTCGAGATTACTGATACTGTCCCGGTAAACAATATAATCCCTGTAACAGACATATGATTTTTTAAAATTACCTGCGGTCTCATACAAACCGGCGAGTTTAAGATTTGCATCCCTGATCTGTTCCTTTAAATTAAATTGACGCGCTATCTGAAGACTCCTTTGGGCATAGGATAATGCCGTCTTCTGATCTTTTCTTTCCAGATACACATCACACATGGCCAGAAGGTATTCGCAGATCGGATAGTAAACACCAAATTGTTCCAGCAGGGGTATGGCCTTGTTTATATTTTTTTCCGCCAGTTCGTTTTTGCCCATGCCGGCGTATACCATTCCAATATTTCCGATGGCGTAAGCGGTTCCGATTGAATAATTCTCTTTTTCATAAATCTCGCTTGGCTTCATTGAAATACAACAATGCGGAATCGTATATATTATTGGTACGGTATTCTTCGCCCGCATTTAAAATAATGGACGCCAGCTGGATGGAATCTCCGGACGGCCGTAGGATCGCGATGGCTTTTTTATAATAAGCCATGGCATCAGCATGTTTTTTTGAAATGCCATAAATGTCGGCGATGCCCGCATACACAGCGGGTTCAGACGTAAATCCGGCTTTGCCCGCCACTTCGATGCATTTGAAATATGCATCAAGGGCTTCTGTCAGATCGCCTGAAAGTCTTTTTTTATTTCCTTTCATAAGATATCCCTGACAGAGGAAAGAGGTATTACCTGACGCGCGGGATTGAGCAATAAGTTCTTCGGCGTACTGTAAGGACAATCCAAGATTCCTGACCTCATTGAAGGATAAATCTGCCAGCAATTGCAACTGCGCCGTATCTCTCAGGCTGCCTGTCTGATAAATCTTTACCAGGCTGTCTGCTATTTTCTGGTCCTGCCCGTAAATGTTTTGAATCATTAAGCAGGCAGCGCCCAGCAACAATGACGGGATATAATCTTTACATGACATCCGTAAATCGATTATCTAATCTGTATCCTTGGATCGAACGTGTGTTTTGTAGTATCTATATGCCAGACGATGTTATAATCATAATTGATTTCTCCGTTTTCCAACATTCCATATTGATGAATATCTGCGGAATCTTTAATGGTTGCTTTCCAGTTTGAAGCAACATATTGTTTTCGGGGCGGATCCTTAAATATTATCGCTCGCAGCATTCTTGCTGTTTCCTTTTGTCGACGATACTATCGATGTGAAATCCTGACACTTTTATTTTCCACTTAATTTGCTGACGGGGCCATGCCTTGAACGTGAATGCGTTTTGTGCGGAGTCATCAACCAAAGTGAGATGCCCGTTACTTAGGGTGTCACCGGTAATATTGATGCATACCTTTTTCGGCACTTTTACATTGCCATTTACAGTAAGGTATTTCGAGCATGAAGTAATTATGCAGAGAACAAAAAAACAAAAGGCAAAAATCTTGCAGGCAGAAAAGAGGAATTTCATAATAGGTGTTTTAGGGGTTGAATGAAATAGGGGTTCTTTCCTTAGCGAGGTAGCAGATCTACTAAATATAATGTTTCTTTTCCAAAAAATGGAGCTGCAATTATTATTTTACCCGTTGCCCGTTACCGTTATACACGCCGGCCCGACAGATATTTGCCATCGATTATCGAATCTGTATTCTCGGGTCGAACGTGTGATTTTGTCCTGCTTTGCGCCAGACAATTTTATAAATATAATCTCTGAATTGACCACTACTGTCGCTCATAAAGGGGATTCCCTGAAGGCCTGTTGAATCTTTAAGAGTTCCTTTCCAGCTCTTCGAAAAAAATGTTACAGGGTGCGGCTTTTTCTCAAAGACCTCATCCTGGGGAGCTTTCACTGTCTTTTCCACCAGATTATTGATAACAAAATGGCTTATCCCTGAAATTTTCCACCTGATTTTCTGACCCGGATAGGCCGTGATGGGGTCTGCGGAATGGTGGTTCATATCCTCCAGGCTGAGATGTCCGGAAGTTGTGTCATAGCCGGTGACGAAGATGGTGACTTCTTTCGGTACATGCAGACCGCCATGTACAATCAGATCAGGATGTACATGAAGAGCAAATGCAGACCATGAAAAAGCAGAAAGAAAAAATCCAGCAATTAGAAAAGACGGATTTCATATTGGATGTTTTTGGAATGGAATGAAATATAGATTCTTTCCGGGTGACGTAACGATCTACCCAATATAATCCTTCTTTTCCAAAGAAATAGGTCTGCTGCTGTTTTTTGCCCGTGGTTTGTCGGGATATTTAAATATGTATAATCGCCAAAACATCAAAAAATCATCTTCCCTGCAAACAGGGAGGATGATTCATTCCAAAAGGATAAGATTATTTATCCCGGACTATTTTAATTTCCCAGAGGTTTGTGTGTACTGACCGCAATCCGGTTCCAAACATTCATTAAAACGGTCGACATAATGATGTCGCCGATCGATTGGGCACTGAAATATTTTTCAGCGCCTTTATAGGTACTGTCAGAAACACCGCCATGATGAATTAATGTGACTTCCTCAACAAGTGCCAGAAGCGCTTTTTCTTCGTCGGTAAAAAGCGTGGTTTCTTTCCAGGCACTAAGCAGGAATAGCCGCTGCTGGGTTTCGCCGATTTTCAGGGCTTCCTGGGTGTGCATATTGATACAGAAAGCACAGGAGTTGATTTGCGAAGTCCGCACCATGATCATATGTTTCAGGATCGGGGAGAGGGAAGATTTATTCAGAATCAGGGCAAGCTGATAAAGCGATTTCCAGGCTTCGGGTTGTGTGTGTTCAATGTCTACTCTTTGTTCCATTTTTTGTTGTTTTTTGATGAAACAAAGTTACGCTCACTCAAAAGCCGGTTCCTTAAACCCGTTTAAGAAATTCGCTTATTTCTGATTTCGCTGAGGTATTCGGGTGTGAATCCCAGATAGGAAGCCAGCAGGTATTGGGGTATCCGTTGAACAAATTCCGGATAGAGCTGATTAAACGCATGATAGAGATCTTCCCTGGAACTGCTGTATAAATATTTGATGCGGAATTGATACGCTGCATGAGCGCGCTGATGTATCAGCCTGAAATATCTTTCCATATATGGAAATTCCTTTAATAATTTTTCCTGCGATAAATAATCTATCGCCAGGATCGTGGATTTTTCAACGGTTTGTATATAGAATGCAGAAGGTTTTTGTGCAGAGAAGGAAGTATAATCGGAAAGCCACCAGTTTTCAAGCGCAAACTGAACCGTCTGTTCAACGCCTTTATCATTGATAAAAAACAATCTTAAACAGCCACTGATTACAAAATAATTGAATCTGCAGATTTTCCCCTCTTCCTGGAGGTTGTGTTTTTTCCTGAACTCAGTGGTTTTAAAATACGATCGTATTTTGGAAAAATCCTGATCGTCCACTGCAATAAATTTTTCAATATGCTTTCTCAGGATATCTGACATGCTGATCTTTGATGTGTTAACCGCAAAGATAATATTTCGTCATCGCGTGTTGTCTCTAATCCTGATGTTGAATTTGTTCCAGTCGCTGGGTGATCATTTTTCTAAACAATGGAGGAATGCCCTTTTTATAAGGAGCGTATGTGAGCCTTGCTTTTTGAAGACGGTTCTGGAGATCGAGTGTTACCTCCGGATAAGTAACCGCCACGCTGTAGCTTTCACTTTTATCTATGTCCATATCATATAACTGCTTGTATTCTTTACCAGAAAAACTGACCGTATTGCCCCTGTAATATGCCAGGTCCGCATATTTCCATCGCTGGGTGCGGATGCCCACAACGTCTTCATTGTTAAACAGCAGGATTTCACTATGGGGCGAAGCCGATCCTTTTATAAGAACATCAGAAATATCCAATCCGTCCAGCTCAACATTTTCCGGAAGTGGAACAGCAGCGAGTTTACAAAATGTCGGCAGAAAATCGATTGCACTGATAATGGCGTTGGTAGTGGTGCCCGGTTTGATGCGTCCCGGTGCCCAGGCAATAAATGGCACATGGGATGCTCCATCATAAGAAGTGCCCCCTTTCCGGTCACGAAGCATGCCCGTGGATCCTTCATACCAGGGTCCGTTGTCGGACGTAAAAATCACCATGGTATTCTGATCCAGCCGCAGTTCCTTCAATTTATTCAGGAGCCTGCCCACGATCGCATCTATTTCCGAAACCACATCGCCATAAGGCCCGTGCTTTGAACTGCCTTTAAATGCTGTTGAAGGATATTCCGGCAGGTGTGGGGCACTGAGTGCGAGCTCGACAAAAAATGGCTTGTGCTGGTTTTCAATAATAAATTTTTCTGCGTTCGAATAAAATAATTGCTGGAGCCTGGGCGTGTCGGGCGGAGTAACAATCACTTTATCTGAATGTGCATCGGCTTCATATACCGACAGCGGGAAAATATCATGACTATACGGGATACCATAAAATTTGTCAAATCCATGATAGGTAGGCAGCCAGGTTTCTCCGGTATGTCCCAGATGCCATTTTCCAAATAGTCCGGACACATATACCGGTTTCAGAACAGCAGCAATGGTTTTTTCTGAAAGCGGTAATCGCCTGTCTTCACCACTTAGAATCACTTCATATCCCAGCCCTGTACGAACAGGATATCTTCCGGTGAGCAGACCGGCCCTGGATGGCGTGCACAGATTGGCCGCGCTATAATAATTGGCAGCAACCAATCCTTCCCGCGCCATACTGCTGAGATTGGGCGTTGGTATCAATCCTCCATTGATATCTATATCACCGTAACCCAGATCATCGCAAAGGATGATAATGAAATTGGGTGGGGACTTTTGCTGAGCGAAGGATTGCGATGTAAAAACAAGCAAACTCAGAAAAATAATATATCGCTTCATGAGAAACTGGGTTTTTTATCACTTCTTTATTCTCAATTTTAGTTTTAGGCTTTAAGCCTTGGGCTTTCAGCTTAAAAAGTAAATATAGAAGATAAAAAAATAAGTCTATTATTTTGGTAGACTAATATTTGCATCTTAATTTTAACGTTCCAATTGGGACACCAATATCCGTATCACTGCTTCTTTCATTTTAAATTAATTACCAATTATGGGTTCTTTTATTGTCATACCCGGCAGGCGCCTGCGCCTGGGGTTGTGGATGTTTATTGTCTGTATTTCCCCTTCCTTATTGTTTGCGCAGGAGAAAATAAATGTTTCCGGCGCAGTTTATTCAGAAACCGGAGAACCACTCAGCGGAGTGACTGTTACGGCAAAGAATCCGGTCGGCGGTTTTTCAACGAGTTCATTATCGAATGATAAGGGGGAGTTTTTATTGAAAGGGCTCACAGCCGGAGCGAAATACAATATTATATTAACATCCGTGGGATATGAAGTGAAAACATTACCCGGCGTTATTTTAAATAATGGCTCTGCAGATCTTGCTGCGGTGAAATTGAGGGTCAGCGCATCCTCGCTGGACCAGGTGGTGGTGGTTGGTTACGGAACACAGAGAAGACGGGAAATCACAGGTGCCGTCTCATCCGTAAATGCCAGTGATATTAAGGACCAGCCTGTATATAGTTTTGAACAGGCCATTGCGGGTAAGCTGCCGGGTGTTCAGGTGATCCAAAATACGGGAGCTCCGGGAGGCAGCATCAGTGTTCGCATCCGTGGACTGAATTCTATTTCCGCAGGTACGGATCCGCTGTATGTGATTGACGGATTTCCTGTTTCGAATGATCTGAAAAATTTACAGGGAAGTACGGACGTGGTAAATATTGCGGGACAGGCATCGTTTCAGAAAGCACCGGATCCCATGAGTACAATAAATCCCGACGATATTGAATCGGTGGAAGTATTAAAAGATGCTTCTGCCGCAGCGATATATGGTTCGCGTGCGTCCAATGGAGTGGTGATCATCACAACAAAAAAAGGTAAGAAAAACAGCCCTGCAAGATTTGGCTATTCCGGTTATTATGGCTTTCAGGAGAATAGTAAGAAAATTGACATGATGGATGCCTATCAATGGTCACAACTGGCCTATGACGGCAAGAATAATTCTTATCTGGACGCCAATCCGAATGCAAGTATAACAGATAACAACACGGTGCGTGCAAGTCCGAATTACCAGATACCGCCGGATATATTGCCCTACCTGGCCGGAGAAAAGGGTCTGGTGAATACCGACTGGCAGGATGCTGTGTTGCGAACTGCGCCGATTCAGGACCACACTTTGTTCGCAACCGGTGGAAGTGATAAGATACAGTATTACGTCTCGGGAAATTATTTTGACCAGCAGGGGATCGTGATCAATTCCGGATACAACCGTTACGGACTGCGCACCAATATAACAGCGAATCTGACGGACAAACTGAAATTCGGGTTTTCATTAAACACCACCTACGATCAGTACGATCTGGTAAACAGCGAAGGTCCCTGGACTTTTGACGGGATTTTAAGTAATGCATTGAAAGCAGCACCCATATTTCCGGTCTATAATACAGACGGATCTTATGCCGTCAACAGGCAGAATACGTATGCTTACAGTTTATCCGGCGGAGAAAATCCCGTTGCGCTGGCAAACGAAATAAAAGATAATCTGAACCATGTCAGGAACCTCGGCAGTGTGTACGGAGAATATGAAATTATCCCGGGCCTCAGTTTCAAAACATATTTTGGTGCGGATATTAATTATTTTGACCGCGAATACTTCAGGCCTTCCACGCTGGGTACATATAAACCGGTTCAGCAGGGTACACCGACAGTTCCAAAAGGATCCTCTCAAACGGCCTCGGCAACCAACTGGGTTTGGGAAAATACATTGAACTATGCTTTCAAAATAAATGAAAAAAATCACTTCAGTGTACTGGCAGGTTATACATCACAGAAAAATACAACCAAGGCCACGGAAGTGGATGGTACCGGATTTCCCAATGATGCTGTAAGCACAATCAGCGCGGCGACGGTCACCAGTGGCACTTCCACAGAATCCCAGTGGTCGCTGATTTCTTATCTGGGAAGGGTGAATTATAATTTTGACGAAAAATATTTCATCACCGCAAGTATTCGCGCGGACGGTTCTTCAAGATTTGGATCCAATAACAAGTGGGGCTACTTTCCATCGGCCTCTGTCGGATGGCTGGCCAGCAGTGAAGATTTTTTTAAAGTGGAATCTGTTTCATTGCTGAAGTTCAGGGCCAGTTATGGACTGACGGGAAATTTCCAGATCCCAAATTATGCATCCTACGATCTGCTGAGTTCCAATAATTATATCCTTGGAAGCGGAAACGGAAGCCTGGTTTCGGGTGTCGGCATTTCGCAACCGGCGAATCCTGATCTGACCTGGGAAAAAACAGCGCAGTTCAATGCAGGTTTTGACCTGGGATTGTTTAAAGACAGAATATACCTGGTGGGTGATTATTATCACGCCACAACATCCAATTTACTGCTGAATGTGCCGGTACCATTGAGCTCAGGTTTTAAAACAGCGCTCGAGAATATCGGCAAAGTAGAAAACTATGGAGTGGAATTCGGACTGGTCACGCATAACCTCGTGGGTGCATTCACCTGGACATCTGATTTTAATATTGCATCCAATAAAAACAATGTACAACAGCTGGGTCCGAATGGTGCGCCCATCATATCTGATGGTGGTAATGGAACGATCTCGCAGATGTACATCACGCAGATCGGATCGCCCATCGGAAGTTATTACGGTTATGTAAATGGAGGCGTATTCAAAGATCAGACGGACGTAGACAACAATGCGCATTATCCGACGGCGAAACCCGGCGACAGAAAATTCCTGGATGTCAGTGGCCCTTCGGGAAAACCGGACGGTGTCATCGACGCCAACGACCGTACGACCATCGGAAGTTATTTTCCAAAATATATTTGGGGCTTCATCAACGAATTCGCGTATAAACATTTTGATTTATCTGTCGCGTTGCAGGCGGTGGAAGGGGATCAGATCATGAACCTTCAAAGAAGATACCTATATAATAGTGAAGGCAACGCCAACCAGATGACGGAAGATGCGGGTTACTGGAAATCTCCGACGGATCCGGGCAATGGCAAAGCAATGCGGGCAAACCGCGTTGCCAATGCAAACAGTGAACAGATCAGTTCCTTCCATGTGGAAGACGGATCATTTGTAAGACTGCGCAATATCACACTGGGTTATACATTTAACCAAAGCGTATTCAGTCATGTCTTCAAAACATTTCATGTCTATATAAGCGGACAGAATATTTACACCTGGACCAAATACTCGGGCTATAATCCGGAGGTAAATGCAAGGCCCGACAGTCCGCTGTCGCAGGGTGAAGATTATGGAACGTATCCGCTCGCAAAAACATTTATTGCAGGCATTAACCTTACTTTTTAATTGAAGACGATCATGAAACAACAATATAAATTATCAGCGTCGGTTCTGTCGGTGGTTTTCCTGATGGCTTGTTCGAAATCCTTTATTACACTGCCACCGGTTTCCAATCAGACCACCGCCACGTTTTATAAATCAAAATCCGATTTCCAGCAGGCGGTCAATGCCATCTACGATGGATTACAATCGGCTCAGACCTATGGCAAGACATACTATTATTTGATGGAAGTCAGAAGCGACAATACGGATATCCAGGACCGGGGAGCCAACAGCGGCGCCGCCTCGGCCATTGATCTCTTTACAGAAGTAACCACCAATCCTTTTATATCGGATGCGTATGCGGGTTCCTACGTAATTGTTGCCAGGGCCAATTCAGTGCTCGATCAGCTGGCAGCCGCAACGATACCGGATTCTTCCAAAAACCAGTTTCAGGGAGAAGCATTATTTCTGAGATCCTTATCATTCTTTAACCTCGTACGGTTGTACGGAGCGGTTCCGCTTGTGCTCAAAACGGAAACAACAACGCAGTCACTGGCGGATATCCGGAATCCGGTGCCCGATGTGTATGCACAGATTGAAAAAGATCTTCTGGCCGCCGCTTCGTTATTGCCTGCCGGTTATTCGAATGCAGCCGATCTGGGAAGGGCCACATCCGGAAGTGCAAAAGCGTTACTGGGAAAGGTATATGTGACCGAAAAAAAATGGTCCGATGCAGTTTCGACTTTAACACCCCTGACGGGTACTTATTCACTGCTGGCCAATTATTCGGATTTATACAATCCTGCAAATATTCAGAATGCTGAAAATATATTTGCAGTCAGATTTAAAAAAGGCCTGAGCCCTTCAGAAGGAAATACTTTTTTCACGGATATGGTGCCTACTAATTTTTTCTTCAACGGTGGGAAGATCGGCGGGTCCTACAATAACAGGCCAACCATAAATTTATCATCATCCTACGAAGCGAACGACAAACGGTTTCCCGCTACACTGGACACAACGTATCCGAATACGGCTACTACGGTCGCAAAAGGAAACTACGAAAAGAAATATCTGGATCCGCCTTCTGTATCGGGCGACGAAGGAAACAGTTTTTATGTGTTACGTTATGCAGATGTACTTCTGTTGCTTGCGGAAGCATTAAATGAAGTGGGTTATAGCGGGTCAACGGGGCCGGGATCTGCTTTCTATTATCTGAATCAGGTGAGGGAACGCGCGGGACTTCCGGATAAAACGTCGACCGACCTGCCGGATCAGGCTGGTTTTGAAAACTGGATCTTCAATGAGCGGCGTTTTGAACTGGCGCTGGAGAATGACCGCTGGTTTGACATCGCCCGCAATCCGAACGGAGTGGCCATTATGCAGGCCTACCTGCTCAGCGAATACAATCTGACCACACCGGTGCTTACGGCAAATGATTTATTATTTCCGATTCCACAAAGTGAAATTGATGTTCATAATAATCCGGCAACGTTCCCGCAAAATCCACTGTAAATGTGGATTTGGGCGGCAGATCATTTTGATTTTTTTATTTTCCCTGGGCGCTCTGTGTTCACATGCACAAAAGGAAACAGATTCTGCCTGGATAAAAAAGAATTATCACAAATGGGAACGTAATATCCGGATGAGAGACGGGGTTGAGCTGTTTACGGCGATTTATATTCCCAATGACAGGAAGGAAAAACATCCCATTTTGATCGAACGGACGCCATATTCCTGCCGGCCTTATGGCGAATCCGGTTTCTGCTCCGATCTCTGGAATACCAATCGACGCTTATATGCAAGAGAGAATTATATTCTGGTTATCCAGGATGTGCGCGGGAAATGGATGAGCGGAGGCAAGTTTGAAAATATCCGTCCGTTCATTCCAAATAAAGAAGGAACGCAAACGGATGAAGCAAGTGATGCATTTGATGCCATCGACTGGATCGTAAAAAATGTTCCGGATAATAATGAGAATGTGGGCGTTTTTGGCATTTCCTATCCCGGATTTTATGCCGCCATGGCGGGTCTTTGCGGTCACCCGGCATTGAAAGCGATCAGCCCGCAGGCGCCGGTAACGGATTGGTTTCGCGGAGATGATTTTCATCACAACGGTGCTTTCTTTCTGCTGGATTGTTTCCGCTTTTTTTCAAAGGGATTTGGTTTTCCGCATGCCGGTCCGACTTCACTGGCTGTTTCGTCTTCTTTGAATATTCCAATGAATGATAATTATGCCACGTTCCTGAACATCGGTCCGCTAAAAAATTTTACAAAGCTTGCGGGGGATACGCTGGATTTCTGGAAAGATGCGATGGCACATCCGGATGAAGATGAATGGTGGCAGCAACGCGATATCCGGAATTACGCAAAAGATATCCGGCCCGCGACATTAATCGTGGGCGGATTATTTGATGCGGAAGATTGTTACGGAGCATTGAATTTATATAAGGCGATAGAAAAAAACGGGGCTTCCGGACATTTTAATAAACTGGTGATGGGACCCTGGTATCACGGCCAGTGGTCGGATAAAAATGCGACACATGTGGGGCATGTATATTTTAATTCAAATTCGGCTGCCTGGTATCAGGAGAATATAGAACTTCCTTTCTTCAATTATTTTCTGCAGGGTAAAGGCGATCTCAGCCGGATCGCCGAAGCAACCGTGTTTATTACGGGAGAAAATAAATGGAAGGGCTTTGATCATTGGCCAGCCACCGGCGTTGATCAAAAAGAACTTTTTTTTGAACCCGGTGAAAAACTGGCCTGGACTAAACCGGATCCCGCTGACGGATATACAGAATATACCAGCGATCCGAACCGGCCGGTGCCCTACACCGGTGGGGTTCATTACGTCAGAACGAGAGACTACATGACCGATGACCAGCGATTTGCATCCAGAAGAAATGATGTGGTGCTTTTTGAAACAGAACCATTGCAAAATGATCTGACAGTCACGGGCACGGTCATCGCAAATATCAAAGCAGGTATTTCCACAACAGATGCGGATTTTGTTCTGAAGCTGATAGATGTTTATCCGGATGATTTTGTTTATCCCTGGTCAGGACCACCCAATATGACGCATGATGCGGGCGGACCCTATCCTATGGGCGGATACCAGATGCTGGTGAGGGGAGACATCTTTCGCGGCCGTTACCGTCATAGTTTTGAAAAACCAGAGCCGTTTACGCCGGGCAAAATAGAAGACATAAATTTTCCGCTGAATGATATTGCCCACTGCTTTCTCAAAGGACACCGCATCATGGTACAGGTTCAAAGCAGCTGGTTCCCGCTGGCTGACCGCAATCCGCAGAAATTTGTAAATATTTATACAGCCGGGGTACAGGATTTTCAGAAGTCCGATATTCGCATATATCACAACAGCGAATATGCATCGTCCATACTGTTGCCTGTTGCAAAAAAATAATTATGAAAAAGATTATCCTGCTGTTCTTTGGGATGATACTGTTTGCTCAAATGAATGCGCAGCAAAGAATCATTTTTGCTTATGGAGGAAATTTTAACCGTCCCTTCATGGAATATATTATCCGGCTTACCAAAAAGCCCAACCCCCGTATATGTTATCTCGCTACAGCATCCGGCGACAATCCGGTAAACATCGTTTCCTGGTTCAAGGAATGTGAGGGACTTCCCATGCAGCCTTTCACGCAGAAAGTATTTATTAATTCTGTGAATGAGACGCACAGCTTTGAAGAAACGCTGCTGGGTATGGATGCGATCGTGGTAGGTGGCGGCAACACGCTCAATATGATGGCGATTTGGAAGGCACAGGGAATCGATACCGTCTTAAAAAAAGCATATGACAGGGGAATTATATTAAGCGGTGGAAGCGCCGGCTCAGTATGCTGGTTCCTGGAAGGCATTTCTGATTCGCGCCCGAAAAATCTTTCCATCGTCCAGGGGCTTGGATTTATTTCTTACTCACATTGTGCGCATTATCACAGTCAGGCTTTGAGAAAACCATTATATCAGGCTGATATTTTATCGGGAAAGATGCAGGCAGGTTATGCCCTGGATGATTCCGCAGCAGTTTTATTTATCAATGAAAAATTTAACCGGTCAGTTTCAGTCGGCAAAAATAACAATGCATGGTTTCTTTCTGTCGTGGACGGGAAGCTGATTGAAAAGCTCCTGACAACAGACGAGATTCTTAAATGATTCCATTTTAAAGATTCTGTCATGAAGGCTGAAGTGTTCCCAAACCTGCTTTGACCTGCGTAATCGTATGGTTGAATTCATTCAAAAACTGCATTAGCGTCAGTTCCACCCATTTCTTTTGATAAATCAAATCATTTAGAAAACGTTTGCGGTCCTCGGACTGATCTGTCCAATGCAGCAACTGTTTTCTTTCTTCTGTACTTAACTGGGATCCCTGCTGGTAGTGCCAGAGTATCAGGGCGATCGGACTGATGGGTTGCATAAAATATTTATTTATAAGAATGATTTACAGGTTTGCGTATTTTTTTGCTTTGACCTGCAGCCGGGCCCAGATTAATTTTCCGGTTAAACGCTGATCTTTTATTTGCGCGAGTTTGTGATAAAAAGGCGTTGCGCTGTGTTCATTTTTCGGACGATAGGCGCCGGTGATCGCAGGAAAATACAATACGCGCCTCCGACTTGCTGCTCCGGTTAAGCTCGATTGCTGCACACGATGCCATAAGCGACCGTCATGTACGGTCAGATCTCCGGCTTCAATGTTAAACCCGGCTTCCTTTTTGTCCGGCCTGTTATCAACGAAATATTTTTTCCGGAACAACATGCTGAACAAACTCTGTGTATGCGTACCGGGAATCACGCGAAGACCGCCGTTGACGGAATGACAGTCGTCCAGATG
This sequence comes from uncultured Bacteroidota bacterium, assembly GCA_963759335.1. Classification (GTDB taxonomy): domain Bacteria; phylum Bacteroidota; class Bacteroidia; order Chitinophagales; family Chitinophagaceae; genus Puia. The sequence goes on along the minus strand of CAVWYU010000005.1, from coordinate 119,099 downwards.
AAGTCCGATATTGAGCATGGGCAGAATTCTGGATCCCAGGAAGAGATCCCGCGGACTGTCCGTATGCCATCCGAGCTGGGTAAACTTACTATCCGTCGTATTCACGTAATGATTAAAGACCAGCCCGTCTTTTTCATTTTCACCGATCCTCCCTTCATAAGGACCCATCAGCGCCAGGATCTTTTCCAGTTTTTTTCCTTTTAGAAAAGAACTGAGTTTTTCGCTATAGAATGAGGTAAATGCGATTCGCTGAATCAGTTTGGAACCGTCGGTATCCGTACCGAATTTTAATGGAATGCCATTTACTTTTTTTGCATCGCTTTTTAGTAATTCATTTTGTACATGGGTAGTTTCATGCAAAAATTGTGAAACAGTTTCTTTGTCGATGAAATTCTTAAACTGTATAATACCATACTGATTAAAAAAATCCAGTTGTTCTTTCGTAATGGTTTCTTCGAAATGAAAATCAGGCATTTTGAATTTGTTCATATTGGTTTTTTATCAGTTTACATTAAATAACTCCTGTCCTTCGTTTACGATCAGCGTTTCAGGATATTCCGCATCGGTATTCTTAAATTTTCCTTCCAGAAGGCTCTGACCGGCATTCGCCGGGTTATTGCCTTTCCCCAATGGCCACCGGCCGGCGGTTTCTTCTATTTCAAAACCCGCAATCAGGGCTTCGCTCAACCCAAAATCTGTACAATTGTTTTTATTCAGATTATAACGTGTATGGTTGAATTTTTCAAGATTGGCCAGAATACGGTTAAATTTTTTCTCGGTTATAAACTTTCCGATCACTTCATCCCATGGATGCAGGGCGTCGTCTTTTATCACGGAACTGTCACCGGGATGTACGGGTGTTGCGGAGAGAAAATGTTTTTTCGCCGGATAAAAACCAAATGATCTGGAAACGGCACTGTGATCGTCATTTAGTTTTATAAGGGTGATAAACGTATGGCCGACGTTATTGATTCCTGTAAAAGCTTTCCGGCGACCGCGAAGGGGTTGTTTCACGTGAACAATGATGGCCCAGGAAACGGCTGTTTTGCCGTCATTAAAGGCGTGGTTAATATATTCCGTTTTTACGGGTTCAGATTCGGGAGGAGCGATCCCTGATATTTTTTCAATCGCAAGCGTATCTATTTTTATGAGCTGGGAGAAACTACCTGTATCCCGGGCGAACGAGGGACTTTTGAAAACGGGGACAGATTTCTTCCGGTTTATGCGGGTTGCCTGGTTGTAGCATTTAATGGCCAGCGGATACAATTTTAAGCGTGTGGACATGTTCGCGAGATCCAGAAACAGACGGGCGCCCAGCGTATTATTATGTAAGGAATTTTTTGTGCCGGCTATCCGCAGCAGTTTGAGCATCGTTTTTTTTGCATTGCCGGCGAGCGTAAAATTATTTTCGGCATCCAGCAGATCGAGTAAAGTACCGGCGTGCAGATCTGAATAATTTTTTTCAGGCAGCAGGGAATCATAACCCGAAGGGTTCGCCCGCACATCGCAGGACCTGCCCGCCACGAGGGTGATGAAGACCCATTTTAATATGGTATGACTCGTTTTGATGGAACAATACTAGAATATTAATATTAGTCTACCAAATTAGTAGGATAATATATTTTATTGTATATATTTGTACTGAAAAATAAAAAGGTCATGTGGCCGAGTGGTCAGGTGCGGGTCTGCAAAACCCTGAACGACGGTTCGATTCCGTCTGTGACCTCGCAAGAAGAGTTAGTTTTTTGGCAAGCAATCGTTAGAAGGGATGTATGTCTATACGTCCCTTATTTATTTCAGAGATACCGACAAAAAAAGCTGACATCAATTGATGGCAGCTTTTTATGAACATGATCTAAAACGGAACCTTGATACTAAGATTTAAAAAATGCAAGCAGATCTTTATTGATGGTTGACGATTCTGTAGCCGGCATGCCATGCGGAAAACCCGGATAGGAAATCAGTTTCCCGTGTTTCAAAAGTTTTACGGCTTTTGCGCCACTGATCGGGAACGGAACGATCTGATCATCTTCTCCATGGAGAACGAGTACGGGAATATCAACGCTTTTCAGATCTTCGGTAAAGTCAGTTTCCGAAAATGCTTTGATGCCTTCAACATGCGCTTTGACTCCGCCCATCATTCCCTGCCGCCACCAGTTGTCCCGGATACCCTGTGATATTTTAGCTCCGGGACGATTGTAACCATAAAACGGTATGGTAAAATCCTGGAAATATTGGGCACGTTTGGTGGCCGTTCCTTCCCTGATTTCATCAAAAACGGATATCGGAATGCCATCCGGATTGTTGGGTGTTTGTAACATGAGGGGCGTGACTGCACTGACCAGCACGGCTTTGGCTACGCGACCCTTTCCGTGTTTTGCAGCATAATGAATCACTTCGCCACCACCTGTGGAATGGCCTACATGAATGGCGTTTTTAAGATCCAGCGCTTTGGTGAGCTCAGCGACATCGGCCGCATAGGTGTCCATATCGTGACCGCCGGAGGCCTGCGTGGATCTGCCATGTCCACGCCGGTCATGAGCGATCACCCGGTAACCCTGACTCAGAAAGAACATCATTTGTCCGTCCCAGTCATCACCCGACAGTGGCCAGCCATGATGAAAAACCACAGGTTGTCCCGTTCCCCAGTCTTTATAATAAATTTCGGTTCCGTCTTTTACTGTAATCCTGCTCATCGTTTAAAATTTGATTGTTATAAAATATTGTTTGCCCGTCAAAAATACGTTCATACTTCCAAACCTTTTCGGTTGTCAAAACGATTGCCCGGTTATAAATATATTTTTCATCTTGTCACCACGAGGTCTCACCGGGCAGATCATGATTCCTTTCATTCAGTAATAATTCCGTAAGTTTAAAACCTGTCCAATCTTTGTAAAATTTAAACACGTGGAATTCTCATTAGATAAATCGATAGAAATACTGGAAAGAACACCTCATGTTCTGATACAATGGACGAATCATTTATCTGCAGACTGGATAATGAATAATGAAGGGGATGAAACCTGGTCAGTGTTTGATGTGATCGGTCATTTGATCCACGGGGAGAAAACGGACTGGATAAACAGGATTGAAATAATTCTTTCGAAAGAAGGTAACAAAGAATTTGTTCCATTCGACAGATTTGCCCAAATGGAAGAAAGCAAAGGAAAATCTCTGGAGCAGTTATTAAAGGAATTTTTAGTGGTCAGAGAATTGAGTCTGAAAAAGCTGAAAGGATTTAACCTGACAGAAAATGATTATAACAAAACGGGTATTCATCCAAAATTCGGAGCAGTGACACTCTCTCAGTTGATTGCTGCCTGGACCGTACACGATCTGGATCATATTTCTCAAATTTCAAGAGTCATGGCAAAACAATATAAAGAACCCACCGGTCCGTGGATCGAATTTTTGAAAATATTAAGGCAGTAGACATAATTACTTCATATTACGGACTGACTTTCTAAATCATTTTTTTATTCTTTCCGCGAAGAACTCTGCATCTAATTTCCATGTCCCGCCTTTGTCGGCTGAGCTTTCACCATATGTCTGCCGAGCGACTGTTGGAGATGAGCGAACTGACGAAGTTTTCCTGAAAGTTTTCCATTTTTTGCATGATGAAAATATTTTATAAGGAGGATAATGATTTTCGAATCGCGCCTCCTATCTGTGAAACAAATTCGGGTACAATTTTTCCGTCCGTATCCCGGTCAGGGTCGAGTATGGTAATCTCTATTCCGACGCATAGGGAATGCGATAATAACGGTTCCAACAGGCTGATCAGTTCCGGATAATTCAGGCCACCGGGATCCGGACTGTCGACTGCAGGCATGATAACCGGATCCAGCACATCTACATCCAGGTGTATCCAAAAGCCATCGCATGGATCCATGGACAGGGCTGCAAAAAATGAATCGACAGGAGCAGTCATGCCGGATTGTCTCAATGTATTCAGATCATAATAGTGAATGTTTGTTTTTTCAATGGCGGCGACATAGTCCGGGTCGTATTCCCGGTTACCGACACACCAGGTATCTGTCTCTCTGAAATAAGGGCTGTATCCGTCAATATTGGATAATTTTTCGTGACCATGCCCTGTTACAATCGCCAGATCCATGCCAGCCACACCATGCGTGGAAGACAGCGAGGGCCACATAAAATCAGTATGACCATCGATGAAAAAAAGTTTGTATTCTCCCAGTCTCTTCAAAGCAAGGGCGTTTCCAATCAGGATGCTGCAGTCTCCTCCAAGTACGATCGCAAAGTTTTTTCTGGAAATCACATCCTGAAGTATGGGAATCTGTTTTTTTGCATAAGCAGCAATCGAATCAGCATTGCGCATATCGGACACAGGGTCAAGGTACATGCTGTATGGTGGGGGTTCCAGTTCAATAAATTCCTGTGGATCCATCAATTCGAAAAAACCGGATTCTCTGAGTCGGGCGGGCAACTTTTTTACGCCCGGCTCTACACCCGGTGCGGGTTCAATCAATCCGAGATTGGAATGGAAAGAAATGATGGAAACTTTTTTTTTGTTAACACGCATTTTAAACAGGTTCAATGGCATCCATCCCGGCATATTTCAGAAATGACAAATTACCTGAAATTTTTGAAATTTATTCCTAAGGCCTTTGAACCGTGTCAATAGATGATCGTTCCTGTTTTTTCCGCGCGCCGGCAGAGTCGGCTGAAACGGGCGGCTGTGGTATGGCCTGTTGCCCAACCGTATCGGCCGGATGATCGGACGGATTCGCATTTTTGGACTCATTCGATCCGCATCCAAACATGCATATCAGAATAAAGGAAAATAATATTTTCATATTTTGTATTTTAAAGGTATCTGATTTCAAAGTTCGTGCCCGGTATCAGTTTTTTTGTTTCTTTGCCATAGCTCGATCACGTATAAACGCCTTCATGAAAAATTTGAAAGGATTTTTATTTCCCTGTTTTTTATTGATTTGTCTGCACTCAATCGTTTCTGCTCAAAACGGAATCATTACTACAAAATATGGAAGGGTAGAAGGATATCAGGAAGAAAACATCCGCATATTTAAGGGTATTCCTTTCGCGGCACCACCGGTTGGTGATTTGAGGTGGAAGGCACCGCAGCCACCCGTTGCATGGAACGGGATAAAAAAATGCGCAACATTTTCTGCCAGCCCCATACAGGCAAAGCCGGTTCCATTCCTGTGCTGGTCAAAGGAATTTATTGCTCCGCCCGAGCCGCTGAGCGAAGATTGTCTGTATCTGAATGTCTGGACGGGAGCATCTTCACCTGCTGAAAAACGTCCGGTGTTTGTGTGGATATATGGCGGCGGATTTATTTCGGGTTCAGCGGGATGTGTTATTTACGATGGCCTGGAATACGCAAAAAAGGGAATCGTGTTTGTGAGTATCAATTATCGCGTGGGAGCTCTGGGATTCATGGCACATCCTGAACTCACCAAAGAAGGAAATGGTTCATCCGGAAATTATGGATTGATGGACCAGGTCGCGGCATTACAGTGGGTAAAGGAAAATATCGCAGCCTTTGGCGGAGATCCATCGAATGTGACCATCGCGGGACAATCCGCGGGTTCCATCAGTGTATATTCATTGATAGCAAGTCCTTCAGCCCGCGGGCTGTTTCAAAGGGCCATTGCAGAAAGTGGTGGAATTTTTGGCAGCTTCGATGTAGGCACACTCGAAGAAGGAGAAAAAACAGGCCTTGCCCTGCAAAAAATACTGCATGCTGATAATCTGAAAGCCATGAGAAGTCTGCCGGCGGATAGTATATTATCTGCAAATTCGGGAGTAAATGACGCTGGTCGATTTCAGTCTGACCTCCATTTTGCACCGGTACGGGACGGCGCTTTCCTGCCGGCGGATTTGCATAAAGCCTTCAGCGAAGGAAAAATAAATCCCGTCGATTTTCTGGGAGGTTGGGTAACGGGAGAGATGACGATGTTCGGAACAGAAAAAATAAGCAAAGAAAAATTTATACAAACCGTTCATGAAGAATATGGAAACAGAGCAGAAAAACTGATCGCCCTGCTTCCGCATGCAGATTCTGCAGAAGCAACGGCATCACTAACGGAACTTCACCTCCTTTCTTTCGGTGCCACCAGTCCCTATGTTTTATCCAGATATAATAAGAAGCCGGTTTATCTCTATGAGTTTTCCCATGTACCGGTCGACAAACCCGGTTTTCCAAATTATGGCGCATTTCATACATCCGATGTTCCTTTTTCTCTAAACAATCTGCATACATGGGATCGTCCCTGGCGGCCATCGGATTACACCACGGAAAAAGACATGAGCGCGTATTGGATACAATTTACCCGTACCGGTAATCCCAACGCTGCCGGCCTTCCCGCCTGGGAACCATACAAAACGGGTATGACACTGGAGATCGGCGATAATCAGATTGCGCAGAAAAAAGATTTATACAAACAGCTGCTGGAAACGATTACCACTGAATAGCGGCCGATTTATCGATCGATGAAGATATTTTATAGCGTTCTTACCTTTGGTCGCCGGGCATTCATTTTAAATAATTTTAAATTTCTGAATCATGCCACCTTATTTTGGTATGCCTTATGGCGCAGCGCCTGTTTTTTGCTTTCCGCTGACAGAACTTTGCGTTTATATTCTTTTTATTATTTGTATAGTGAATTGCGTTCGTCAGCATTATAAACATCTGGGATTTATGCTGGGCGGTGTAGTTTTTGGTTTGTTGCTTGAATTTGTGGACGTGTATTTTTTGAATGGGTATACCTATGGCCGGTTTATGATCATGCTCGGAAAGGCTCCTCTGGACATTCCATTATGGATTGGCATTGGATGGGGTATTATCATGTATTCATCGAGATTGTATACTGACAGACTGGGACTTCCGATTCTTGCTGCCGCTGCATTTGATGCGTTGCTGGCATTGAATATCGACGGAACGTTGGATGTAACGGCCTATCGCCTACACATGTGGGACTGGGGATGGTCAGCCTCGAACAGGGATCCGTTAACCTCTCAATGGTTCGGCATTCCCTGGAATAACTATTTTGGATGGCTCGTGGTGATATTCACTTACTCAGGATTTAGCCGGCTGTTTAGCAAGTGGAAGATAAAAATTTTGATTCCGCTGGCTGCCATCGTTTTTTCTGAAATCATCTTGTTCGCGTTATTTAACAACATCAATAATTGGTTATATAATCATTTTGGAATCCGGTCTCTGCATTTGTTTGTCAGTTTATCGCTTTTTCTGATTATTCTGATTTTATCCGGGTGGCAAAAAAGAAGCCCGGTTAAACCGACATCCCTGACCACTCCTGCATGGCTTGTTCCCGCATGGTTTCATATTTATTTTTCGATTTGGTTCTTTCTTTCAGGATTTAGCCGGGAAAATAAATGGATGACGATATTCGCGCTGACCAATCTTTTATTATCGATCGTTATTCATCTTCCAAAATCAGGGCTTATCAGAAAATTACATCCGGGATAAAATCAGAATTAGTCTTACTGACTTTTAATACCCGTGGAAGTCTATTTTAATTTTTCATCGGCAAACTGAAGATATTGCTGCCAGTCGTATAGCGTCACATCGTGCTTTCCGTCGCGGATATGATAACGAACATATTCGCCGGTTGGATGATTCAGGGGAGGCATGACGTCCATATCAATACCGCGTTCACCAAACAAAGCATATACACGGCCTGCTTCCCGCGCGCTTAGGAATTCTCCTTTTGGATCGGACCATTGATCGCCTTCTGCACTGGCCACATACAATGGTCGCGGAGCGATTAACGACAGCAACATATGGGCATCGATGGGTAAAGCACTTACACTGTCGCCATAGGTTTTATATTTCGCAACGAACCAGTGCGGAAATACATCCGTGATGATCTTCACCGTTTCACCATACCATCTTTTTGATAAAGCGGCTCCGCCCTCACCGGATTCGTTGGATATAACCAACGCAAATCGTGCGTCAGAAGCGCCGGCCCACAAGGCAGCTTTACCCAATCTTGAATGCCCCATCAGGGCCACTTTGGCGGCATTGATATCATGATCATTTTGCAGATAATCCATGATTCTGCTTAATCCGTAAGCCCATGCACCCATCGCACTCCACTCGCCGGGCTGTATGTTCAGGACCCCTTTCAATGTGGTGCGGATACCCGTTTTCCATCCATCCGGAAAATCCGGTTCCAGGTCCCCGTAATAAGCCGTAGCCACTGCATAACCGTGAGCAAGAATTTCTTCCACCTGCCATTGTGAAGCACTGCTGCCACGGGAAGAATCCGTTGCTGTATGGTTGACCGCTCCCTTTTCAGAATCGGACACCCAGTTTTTTGTAAGCAGTATGGCTGGATCAGATTGAATAATCTGGTTGCCGCCAAAATTGTAGCCCATAAAAACCGGAACGGGTTTTTTTATTTTATTCGGCAGGTATATCAAGAGGTCGATATAGATACTGGTGTCTGCCGGATGTAAATAAATTCTGACCTGCCTGCGCGTCGCCCTGCCCTGTAAAACATGGTCTGCTGTTTCCAATACACGGTATTTCAGCGGCGGATGATGTAATGGAAACCTGCCAAACTGATTCTCTTCGTACAGGTGATAGATCCACGGTCTTTGAATGGAAATCCATTCTTCTTTTGTCGTTACTTCTTTACCATCCGGCATTTTTAACGGATCCGGTAAAATATAGGGAGGAACCTTGGATTCATCGCTGTTTGCAGCGCGCGATTGCGCCATGCTTTTGTAGTCGCAGACTACGCATGCAAAACAAAGAATGGCTGCTAAAATCCGGACTGTTTTGATGTGAATCATTGTGTACGAAACCAGGGATAGTCTGAATGTTTCATTGTAATATACAAAATTGGTATCTTCAGGCCATGGCTTAACTTTTGAAGTATCCATCATCAGTACTTGTTTAAGTCTTCTCTCTATATGGTTAAGGTTGAGAGAGTTCGCGCAAAATAAATTGGGGAAAATTAACCTCAGTTAAATCCAATACTAATGACCCGTTTTTTTTGCGACCAAAAATTACATTAGCCTCATTTGACCAGTTTGCAAAATAAGAACATCGTGATTCAAATGAAAGGCTCTTTCATCTTTGTATTCCTGTTGACGGAGCTGGTGGCCCTGCTACAGGGTTCTTCCTTACAGGCCCAGGATGGTCGCCGTCCGAAGTCTGTTGGAAAGAAGAACTTTACCAGCTTCACGAGAAAATCTGCCAGCCGCGGAAAATTATGGATGGCCAGAAACCAGGCCTATACGCGTCATCCCGATGCCTATTTTAATGACGACTACAGTCCGGATAACCACGCGGTTGAACTTTTTGAAAAAAGAACGATCAATTCTAAATTTTATATCAATAAAGACACACCATCCATTTTTTATTCCCAGCGGTCCTCAGGACCCATGCATTTCAAAAAGAACGGACAATGGATTACCATCGACACCCGCCTGAGTCCAAAAGGCCCGTTAGTATACGAAGCGTCGAATCAGGAAGACCCGGCGGGTTTTGACATCAAAAGAAAATCGTCTTATATCGTTACAGCTAATGGTAAAACCTATTTCAATAACTGGAAATTGTATGGTGAAAACGGGAGCACCAGAACCTTACTCGCCACCGCAAACTGGGCAGAGTATACAGCGGGTGATGATGGAATCGCAATTAAAAATATTTTTCCGGGTATCGACGCAGAAATGAAAGTGTCGAAAGGTTCCATTAAAACCAATTTCATTGTACATGCCAACAAATTTTCCAGGTATCAGCGACTACTTTTCAGAGATTCGTTTATAAACGGCCATGCCGGGAATTTCACTTTCTCCCATGGACTCCGGGGAAATGGGCTGGCTTCTTCCGCTGATTTTCTGGTGAATGGATCGACCGTTTTTCATGTAAAAGAAGGGGTGATGTATCAAAAGGAAAATCCATCTTCCACCTTTCAGCAGATTCCGTATTTTCTGGATCATAACAATCTGACATTATCCATTAACGGCGATGCGCTGAATGTTCGGGTAAGGACCGGCGATGTAGTCATAGACCCGCTGGTGCAAAGTATGGGCGTGCTGAACAAGGACACGATAAACGGATCTCATTCGAATCAGGATTGCAGTCTCGATACCGCCTGTAAATACGATTTTATAGTGCCCGCTCCGGCGCAGGCAACGATTATTGATGCCATGTATTCGTTTGAGTTTACGGCGAACGCTCCCTGTGCCGGCCAGGACGGTGCTTTTTCATTTACCATCAATGGCGGATGTACTTCTCAAAAGTATGTGGGCACAGCCACCGGTGCGGGACCGCAGAATTTTCCAAATCAAAGCATATTACTGAGTAACGGAGCCAGTGTGGCCGGCTGTTTTCCGGCGCCGGTTTGTGGTCCCCAGAATATTCCTTTTACGTTTAATTTCTTTAGAAAATGTCATGGCCCTACGGGTTGTGACGGATCATGTATCGGAGCTTCCAAAGATTTAACGATCACTTTGGTCGGACGAACCTTTGACTCAGCCTCGGTGACTGCATCGCCGGCAGGCAGCTGCGGAGGCTCCCCCGTTACACTGAAAGCCAGAGGCTATTTTGGCGTTCCTCCATACAGCTTCGTATGGCAGGGGCTTCCGCAATTCAATGGAGATTCAGTCATCACGGTGATTCCCGATTCCACAACAGTGTATACCGTACAGGTGAATGATGCATGTCCGGGTGGTGGCGGTCCGGTAACAAAATCTATCAGTGTGAGTGTGCTTTCGAAACTGCCTGCTCCGGTATTCACGTCAAACAGTCCCGTCTGTATCGGTGATACACTGATATTATCCGTACCAGCCATAACGGGTACCACCTATACAATAAAAAATCCGGCCGCCGGTTTGGGTGGTGGCCCGTATACGGATACGGCTGTTTTTACAAATGTTACCGCCACTCATGCCGGAACCTGGATCGCTGTAGCCACTAATACGAATGGTTGTATTTCAGACACGGCCCGCACAACGGTTGTGATCAATTCTGTTGTAAAGCCGACGGTATCGATTACATCCTCTGCAACAACGGTCTGCTCCGGTACCCCGGTCAGCTTTTCAGCAACAGCTACCAGCGCCGGAACTTCACCCGCGTATCAGTGGCTCCTGAATGGACGGAAAGTGGGTTCGAATAGTCCGGTATACACCGGAAACAGTTTTGTCAATAATGATACGATAAGCTGTGTCGTAAGTTCTGTTCAGACCTGCGGAAGCGCTTCCGATACATCCAATGTGATTGTCTTAAGGGTAACCGCGATAGTGACGCCCGCGTTTGATACCATCGGCCCGCTTTGTCAGAATTCGATCGCCCCGATACTGCCTCCCACATCAAAAGAGGGTATTACAGGAACATGGAGCCCGGCTGTGATCAATACATCTGCGATCGGAACGACTACTTACCATTTTACGCCGTCTTCCGCAGACAGTTGCTCAAAGCCGACTTCTATGAATGTCACCATCGCCACCACGATCTCACCCACATTTCCAACCATATCCGATTCTTATTGCCAGAATGATTCTGCGGGCACATTGCCGGCTACTTCCAAAGAAGGAATCAACGGAACCTGGAGTCCCTCTTCGATCAACACCGCCAGTGTCGGCCGTACCATATATACATTTACTCCGCTGGCCGGTGAATGTGGAATTGCATTGCAGATCTCAGTCGTGGTAAACCCGCTGCCCGGATTGATCATGGGGCCGGATGTAACCATTGCGCCCGGAGAAAGTGCTCCGCTGGATGTTTCCGTGACGGGTAATATCGTCACTTATCAATGGAAACCATCCACAGGACTGAGTGATCCATCCGTCAAAGCACCGGTTGCAAGTCCGTCTGAAACTACCGTATATACGCTGGACATTACTGATGACAAGAACTGCGTGGCCAGCGGCAGTGTGACTGTTACGGTGTCGGGAACCACATCAAAAATTTCTGTGCCGAATGCTTTTTCGCCCAATGGCGACGGTGTCAACGATACCTGGGTCATCGCCAATCTTTCAGCATATCCGGGGGCAACGGTAAACGTATATAACCGGTATGGTCAGCTTGTTTTTCATTCAGAAAATAATAACAAAACATGGGATGGAACTTTAAATGGCAAATCCCTTCCCATGGCCACATATTACTATATTGTCGATCCAAAAAATAATGAGAAGAAAATAGCGGGTTCTGTTACCCTGTTTAAGTGACGGATAAATTCATGATGATGCGGGGAAAGAAATTTGTAATCAGTTGCGTGTGTTTTTTAATGGTAGGTTGCGTTTCTGCGCAGCAGCAACCATATTATACGCAATATATTCTGAACAATTTCATCCTGAATCCCGCGCTGGCAGGCATACAGAATTACTGGGACTTTAAAGTCAGTTACCGCAATCAGTGGGCGGGTTTAAACGGTGCGCCTACCACCTTGTATCTGACCATAAACGCTCCGCTGGGAAAATCTCAATATGATTATGAAACACCGGTTACGGTTCCGGATGGCCGGGCCATGCAACTCGGCGCAAAACAATACCTGATGGAGTATACGGCACCACCGGCCCATTCCGGACTTGGCTTTACGATCATAAATGATAAAACGGGTCCGCTGAACCGGATTGCGGCATACGGTTCCTACGCCTATCATATTCCCGTGGGCGCAAAAACCAGTTTGAGTATGGGCGTTTCGCTGGGTGTACAGGAAGTAAACGTGGATGTAAACTCGGTAGATTTCGGGCAGGCGAATCCCGTCGATCCGGTGGTGTTGGAGAGCGGTTATCTGAATAAGCTGGAACCGGATATAAATGCCGGTCTCTGGTTATCGAATACAAAGTATTTTCTGGGATTGTCTGCACAGCAAATTGTTCCGGTTCCCATAAATGCCGTCAGTGATTCAACCAATGTGCTCAAAGGCAAATTGATTCCGCATACTTTTTTTACCGCCGGTTATAAAATTTCAGCGAGTGACGACATCACCATTCTGCCCTCCGTCATGATCAGTTATGTACAGCCATTGCCCCTGGGGGTCGACGTGAATGCGAAAATACAATACCAGAATCTGCTCTGGCTTGGATTTTCCTATCGCTATAAAGTAGGGTATGCAGCGTTGCTGGGATTTAATATCAGCAGCACGATTAATCTCGGCTATTCCTATGATTATACCACGACGCCGCTGAACACCGTTAGTAATGGTACGCATGAAATAGTCATTGGGTTCTTATGGAGAAAAAAAAGTAGTGAGAGTTCAAAAAAATAGATTTCTAAACCACCAAGGAAAAATAAATTATATGCGATATTTTCTGACCATGATTCCTTTATTTATTTCGCTGGTTTTGTATTCATTTGCATATGCTGCGCCGGCGCACACGTACGCGATCGCAACGGGTAATGCAAAATATACGGATACCATCAGGCCCGTCACGGAAGCCATGCTGGGTAAAGTCTCCAATGATGAATTCAGGAAAAAGGCACTCGCCAAAATAAAAGAATTTCAAAACTGCCTCACGATTCTCTGTGGTATATCGTCATCCAATGAAGCACAGGATAACGCCGTGGATCAGGCCGTCAGTTTATTTGTAGAAGGGGCCATTATCGAGGTTTCCTCTGCACACAGCAGTGAAAAGAAACACCTGCGGGTGCGGGATTTTCTGGAGAAACTGAGAAACCTTCCCTACGACGGTATTATCATCACATTTTCCCACGTGGATTACGTGAGCAATATTCGTAAAGGAGCCGATGGCAAATATTATGGATTGGTCAGCTTTGAACAAACGTTCCGGGCCTATCGTGACGGGCATGTGGTGTATGTGGATCAGACAAAAAAAACGACCGAGGTCCAGCTGGTTGTATACGAAAGAAATCTCCATGGTAATGCCGTGCAGCAGTGGGATGTGATGTTATCAGACGTTGAGGTCGTGGGCACGAAAAGCCCAAAACCGTAATCGCATTTTACTATGGCAAAAACGTTTGTTTTAAAGACATGGATGTGTATTTGCTTTTTGATTTGCCAGCATCGTCTCTTCAGCCAGGTATATTCAAATGACGGAAGTGCGGGAGATAAACATTTTATTTACGAGGTAAAGGAAATAGATGAATTTTTTGAGCGGTTTAATGACGCGCCCACCTCATTCCTGAGAGGCGTTTACAAAGCCCGTCATGTCAAATTCAATATCGACCGGCAGCGACTGATCCGCAGTTTGTTCAACGATGAAAATAAAACGCTGGACAGCATGACGATGAATAAGTTTATTTCAGAAGTGACCCGGAAGAAAAAACCTGTGTATCTCGATTTTTATGGCGGCAACTGGTACGCTGAACTGGCCTGCCGGTTCAGATATCATGGTACTTCTATTGTTATTCCGCTCATCATGAAAATTGAAATGAACCAGAATAAAGGATCTAAATGGATGATCGTCGCCGTCGGATCCAGTACACTGAAGCCGAAGATAGAAGTAACAGAAATGGCTCAAAGTAAAACACCCAAAATCATCAGTCCGACCAGCCACGGTACAAATTTCGTTTCATTAAAGAGAGCATTTGAAGACAAAGAGAATTTATCCAGTTACTTTGAAGCCTATTATTTAAAAAGATCCCATATGCTGGAATTATACAATGCCGTTTTGAATCGTGACATTGAATTTCTGGATGTGATCAAAATAAAATATCATTTTTTGCTCGCTGATAAATGGATATTTACGGTGGAAGATTTCTCCCGGGAGGCGCTGAATTCAGGCTGGCTGATCAGTCAGATGCAAACTGTTTCTCCGGCCGGGATGGAAAACTATAGAAACCAATTATTAAATGGCAACTAAGATTCAAAGGATTCTGTTCTTTGCCGGCTTCCATTGCCTGTCTCTTGTGTGCTGTGCCCAGGATTCCATTACTGTCAACGACGTAAAGGTTATCAAAGCAAGATCGGAAACGACCGTAGAAAGATATTTAAACAGCCTGCTCAATACCATTTCCTATTCAGGTGCCGAAAGTACCGATATAAAGGGTTTGATCACCCAGAGTGTTGAAGACAATGACAAACGGATATTTCTGAATGGTCAGATTGCCATTGCGGATGATATCAGCAGTCCCGATTACTCAAATTCCTCGAATTCTCCTGATGTGCCCGTTATTCAGTATCTGAATGCTTTTAATACCTATTATAAAAAGAGTGATACAAATTCTGTATTCTTTAGCGATGTCAGTACTTCGCCTGTTAAAAAGGGCAAAGAGAATATGTATATCAATGTCTATTTCACATCCTTTTTTAAAAATAATTGCCTGTCCAATCCGTCCACTCCTTACAAGCCGGCGAAGAGGGTAGCAGAGATCTATATAAAAAGAGGCGCTAATAATAAATGGCTTTTATATATTTCAAGAATTGGTTTCTTCAATGCCGCCGATACGCTCAGTGATATGTCAGATAATATCGTCATAGCAACTGTGCCGGCGCAAACCCATTCAACGGCGCATACCGAAGAAACCATTGATCCCGGCGGATCAGGTCAGCCGGTACACAGATCAGGCCCATCTGGAGGAAAGCAAAAGAAATTACCAGGCAGCCATTGTGTTATACGCAAAAGTCATAGAGCTCGCACCTGCGAAAAGAGATATGTATGAGGCCAGAATAAAAGAACTGAACGGGTACATACGCACACTGGCTGATCTGGAGGAGAAATACAGCGCAGGGTATTATAAGGATGCGGCGAAGGGGTATACGGTTTTACTCAAAAAGCCCGAATCGAATACCCGTTATTCCAATTCAGATTATTATTTAGGAAGGGCAAAATGTTTTGACAAAATCGGACAGCTGACAAAATCTTATAATGAGCAAATCGAGAATTATAATAAGGCGCTCAAAGACTATACGGCATCGTACGAATATGATAATAATAATATAGAAACGATCCGGCTGCGGGCAGATCTGTACAGGCGGATGAACAGAAATCTGGAAGCGATGACCGAATACAGAATTTACCTGGCAAAAGATTCCAGCGACCCGTCGGTATATGAGGCCATGGCAGATCTTCATATGCTCAGCGGGAATCCGGACCAGGCCATCAGAGATATTGATCTTGCCCTGGGTCAGACGAATATGGATCCGGTTTCCAAATCAAAACTCAATATTGAAAAGGGAATATTGTATGAACAAAAGAGGGATTACTCCATCGCCGAAGAGTATTTCACGCGTGCTGTTACTTTGGATGCCAATCATGCTTTTTCATATTATAATCGTGGAATGGCCAGAATTAAAATGAACAACATACATAGTGCTGCCAGCGATCTGGTGCTGGCCCGCCAGAAAGCATCCGGCACATTTGCTCCCGGCATTCGTTATTATGACTCAGCCTGGGAGAATTACAGGATATATATGGCATTGCACCCGAATGAAGCGCCTTCTTCTTTTAACTATGAAATGGGCAATATTTATATGGACCTCGGTAAAACCGATTCTGCCTATAGCTATCTGTACAGGGCTTTTCAAAGTGATTCATCGAACGGATATATTCTTTATGGCCTGGCGAGTTGCATTTACCTTCGTGGAAATTTGGAAGAGTCTTTGAAATGGTTTGAACGGTCTTTTCAGACGCATGCCCTGAAAAGAAGTTTTGTGGATCACGATGAATTGCTGGGATCACTGCAGGACGATAAGCAGTTTAAGGATTTAAAAAAGAAATATCTTTTTTAATATGGACTCAGAACGCGTATATGACAAAAAGAGCGCGAAAAAAAGGACTGTCCCGATCGGGATGATCGCCATTTTTTTTCTGCCGTTCATTCTCATAGCCCTGTTCATCACCATTACGTATTTCCGAAAGACAACAACATCTGGTCCTATACGGGACGCCGCCGTTGTGTCGCCGCCCGCGACTCCAATCCTTTCGGCGGCCGATGCTGTTAAAAGCAACAATCCAAATTCAGATGCAAAAAATAATGGTGCGGCCAATAAACAGACCGCACAAAAACCGGAGCCCGCAAATCAGATACTGCACGGTCAGAATGAATCTGTGACGGAGGTTGTAATAAAATTCACAACGAATGATACCTGCAAACTCAGAATCAGGAACAGGAGTCTGGGTGAAGTGATAAACTGGAATTTATCTCCGGATGATAAGGGCACTCTTTATTTAAAACCGGGAAAATATTCGATCGTTGCAACGAACGCGATCAGCGGCGCCAAAACCCAAAAGTATTATTTTGATGTGAAACCCGGCGATGCACGTGGTACGCAATATCTGCACTTCAGATTTTGATCGTTAATCCGGGGCGAATCCGTCATAACGACAACGAAAAAGCCCTACTACTGTCTAGAGTAGCAGGGCTATGCTGGTCTTTCGGTCTTGGTTATGGTCGGGCAATACTATTCAATCGTTTCGCTCTTTTTATTTTTTAATTCTTCCAGTCTTCCTTTTATTTGTTTGATATCGTTCAGTATCATTTTTGACTTCTGAAATACTTCATTTTTATTCAGAAACGTTTCCAATAAAATTTCTTTTTGGGTTAATTCCAATTCGAGTGCTTCCATTTCGGTCTGACGGTTTTGATGCTGCATTTCTGATAAATTAATGTGATCAAACACTTATCAGTTTGCACACGTAATACGGAATCTTAGATAGGAAAAAGGTTTAGGGGAACCATATTGAGCTTAACAGAATGAAAATACTGAATTTTTGAATTGAAAAATAAAATCAGTGATTTATTTATTAAAACGGTTCCCCGGAGGTTGAATTCTGAGTATTTTCTGAACTCTACAGACTGATATTTTCGCGGGTGGAATCAGGTTCTGCTCATTAAAGCTCTCAGGTATATCAGTGAATCCAATACGGCATCATGCATGGTTTTTTGGGAACTGTTATTGGAAGACGGCATATAGTATCTGAAATTGGTCAGGTTGTATTTGTTGGGATCGGTACTGCCGATAATTTCTGCTATGAAAAAAGGATTTTCCGTATGAATCAGGTATTTGCAATCCAGGTCTATCAGAATCTTCGGAGGTGTCATGATTTGTTAGGGTTTCGGATGATTAATTATTTACCGGGGATGTTCTGATCAATCAGGGATATAATAAAGCCCTCTGGTTACAGAAGGCTCTCTAAGTCACAGGGTGGATAATCCATTTTTGATTTAACGATGCCCAATAGGATATAATCCAAAAGTGTACCCTTTCAAAAATGGCTTTGACTGACCGGTTATGATCGTGTCTCTGTAGATTATTTTACGCAATCGATATTCATTTTTTGCCGGAGACTGGTTTGAATCGAATTCGGTATAGATCCGCGGACCCGGGTATTCGTTTTGCAATTCTGTATTCGGGTTATCAATGTGGAATTGAAACTTACATCTGAGCCGGGGCATTCCCCGGCTTTCTATTTGGTAAAAAAGTTTCCTTACAGTGAAACCACATCAATCTCAGGAGCGACGATATGACTTAAATCATATTACTGTCTAATAGCGCTCATTTATTTTCCTGACATTATCTGATACTTTAGGGATGATTAACCGCATAAACATTCAATAATGAAACAGGTATTTTTTTCTTTAATCGTCGCTTCATGTGTGTTTTCTTCATGTACTGCTAATAAAAACCTCATAGAGGCAAAGGATGAAATTCAAACCTTACACAGGGAAATGGATTCCTTAAAAGGACAAAACGCCGAACAGGCTATCAGAATGCATGAATTTGAGGTTCAATCCGGGCAGTTAATAAAAGAAAATGCTACATACAGAAAGGAAGCAGATGATTGCCGCAAATCGAAGGAAGCCGTTATTCAAACCATGAATGATATGAACAGGACGCTGGATGAACAGGCTGGTTCATTAAAGGAAATTAAAAATAAAACGGTCAGTGCATTATCTGCCGTTCAGGATACCGGGATTGACGTAAAGTATAGAAATGGATTGCTGTATGTTTCTATGCAGGGTCTTCTCATGTTTCCTTCAGGAAGTGCAAAACTGAATGTAAAAGGCAACCACGCATTATCAGTCATTGCCGGAATTCTGAAAGAATATCCTCAGGTAGGGGCCATTATTGTAGGAAATACAGATACTGCGAACATTTCAAAAATATATACTGACAATTGGTCGCTGAGTACGGAACGCGCCAATACGATCGTCCGGATACTTTGTGATCAGTATGGGGTCGCGCCAGCCAGGATGATAGCGGCAGGAAAAAGTGGTTTTCATCCGGTAGCCAGTAATGCCACTGCCGAAGGACGGGCTCAGAACCGCAATACTTATATCATTATAAATCCGGAAATTAGCAGGTTATGGCTTCTTTCACAAAAGTACCCATGATATGGATGAAGTGATGTTCTCACCTAATGATGAAATAAGTGATGCTGCCGGGAGAATGCTGTTGATTTTTCCAGATTGCCATGTGGCGACTATCTGCGCGCCGGCTGATCATGTATGGACAATACGGGAATCTGGATCTGGCTTATCAGATTCCTTGAATGCTTCTTGTGAAATGATTTGAATATCCCGTATGTCCTCGGCATGACGATGAGTAAATCCAGATGATTCAGTTTCGAAAAATCATTCAGCTCATTTGTCAGATTTTGCCCCTCTAAAAAATGAAACTCGGGTTTAAAGGTTGAGAGCTGGTTTTGTAGGGAAATGGATTCTGTTAACTGATCGGCCTTAAATTCCTTGTTCTTTACTGAAACATAAATAATATGAAGTCTGGCTTTGAAAAGTGTAAGCCATTCCCTGATATTATCAAAAGGCATCACATCAGTTATATTTTTTAGATCGCAGGCCAGCCCGATTTCAAAGAACGAGCCGAACCGAAAACCTTCGGGTATAATCAGCAAAGGATAATGCACATAATTGACGGTGTGAAATATAGTACTGCCCATCAGTGCGCGCTCAAAACTTTTTCCGGGTTTAATACCCATCACAATCGCCAGGGGTTTCTTTTTAGCAGAAATGAGTTCTATCTGCTGTTCAACCGGACCAAACAGAACTTCAGACGTAATAGAAATTTTATTGTTTGTTCTTTTTTTCAGGTCATTGGTTAATGCCTCTAATTCCTGATTGCCCATCTCAATGAGATTATCCATCACAATGGCTGGTAAGTTTATTTCTGAAACAGCTATCGGGAATTGAACCGCGTTGCACAGAACAAGTTGTGCGCCCACCGCCAGGGCCATGTCTGCCGCATAGTTCACGGCGTTTATGGAAGAGGCGGAAAAGTCAGTAGGCGCTATGATTGTTTTCATGTAAATGTTTTCTCTGTTATCATTAACCCCATGAAATAAATGATGGCGTTGCATCCGTTTCAAACCGTCCGCTTTTCTTCGAAAGATTTATCCGGAAAACTACCCCTTCTATATTTTCAATATCAGAAGCACGGAAAGGCCAGGCCGGTGAAAGTTTTGTTGTTGCACTCGGAAAGGCCGGCAGTATTCTGTCCTGCAGTTTGTCCAGTGCATGATGCCTGTCCGTCTCCTGTTTCAACTCTTCAAATTCTCCCCAGCAGATGACGGATTTCCAATTGGACATATTAGCCATGTTTTCCACTTCAAAACATACTTTCGGATTTTTTCGCATGATGTCAATTTTCATCCCTTCCTGTGTATGGGCAAATATATTTTCCCCATCATATGCGTAACTGATCGGAACGATATAGGTGGTATCATTTGCATGACAGCCTATCCGCCCCAATAGCTGGCCGTGAAGCACGGTTTCGATTTCTTCCTCATTTAAATTTCCGAACATGATGTATCGTTTTGATAAAATTCCTGAAAATAAAGAGACCGGACAATGATACACATCAAAGGAAATGATGAGTAAAATCATACAGGCGCAGCCCTGGAGTCATTCCTTCAGGACTCTGTATCATTTAGTTTACAGTTCTAATTATGATACAATGAAAGCCCTCGTATATCATGGTCCCGGAAAAAAATCCTGGGAAGAAAAGTCAAAACCTGTCATACAACATCCATCCGATGCCATTGTGCGCATTTCAAAGACAACCATCTGCGGTACGGATTTACATATATTAAAAGGAGATGTGCCGGAAGTGACGGACGGCCGCATCCTGGGGCATGAGGGGGTTGGTATTGTGGAAGAGACAGGCGGTTTTGTTACGCGTTTTAAAAAAGGAGATCATGTGTTGATTTCCTGTATAACATCCTGCGGCATATGTGAGTATTGTCGCAAGGGCATGTATTCACACTGCGAAAATGGAGGATGGATCCTGGGCCACCTGATTGACGGTACCCAGGCTGAGTATGTCCGGATTCCCTATGCTGACACCAGTTTGTATAAGATTCCGGAAGGCAGTGAGGAAGATGCGCTGGTGATGTTAAGTGATATATTGCCAACAGGGTATGAATGTGGTGTATTAAACGGACAGATAAAACCGGGAGATACGGTTGCCATCGTCGGTGCCGGTCCTATCGGACTCGCCTCACTGCTGACTGCACAGTTTTATGCACCTTCAGAAATGATCATGATAGACCCGGACGATCACCGGCTGGCGGTTGCAAAAAAAATGGGCGCCACGCATACGATCAACAACGTAAAAGAAATGGCGGTTGAAAAAATAATGTCATTAACAAATAACAAAGGTGTTGATACAGTTATTGAAGCCGTCGGTATTCCTGAAACATTTGAACTCTGCCAGTTGCTGGTTGCAGCGGGAGGGAGGATTGCCAATGTCGGGGTACATGGTAAAAGTGTGAATCTGCACCTCGAAAATTTATGGGGCAAGAACATAACAATCACTACACGTCTGGTGGATACGGTTTCCACACCCATGCTGATGAAAACAGTTCAATCCGGAAAATTAAATGCAAAGCAGCTCATAACGCACCGGTTTAAACTATTTGAGATCATACGCGCCTATGACTGCTTTTCCCATGCAGCAAGTGAAAAGACACTGAAAGTGCTGCTCAGCAATGATCAGGAATAATCACTTTTTCAAAAAGCATTTATATGAAAAACAAATCTTTCCATTTTGATTACCGGGGCGTCCGGTTTTCCATTCACTGGACCTTTCTTTTAGTCATCATCTGGCTGCTTACAGCGAACATATTGACCGGCATGAGTGAAAGCGGGTGGATATGGAGCATCATTATGGTTATATCATTACTTGTTTCCATTTTTATACATGACGTGGCACAGGCCATTGTGGGTACGATTTTCGGAATTGAAATCAGTAGTTTGATGATCCTTCCCATGGGCGGATTGCCCAGCCTGGCCAACAAACCCAAAAAGAAAACACACGAAATACTCATGTTAGCTGCGGGTCCGGCTGTTAATCTGGGTATTGCTCTGTTACTGATGTCATTTTTACGCCCATATCAGGCATATTGGAATGAACCTGAAAATATCGGAGTCGCCTATGCCGGAAATTTTATATTTCAATTACAGTTTATCAATATCAGCCTTGGTTTATTAAACCTGGTCCCGGCATTTCCAATGGATGGCGGACGTGCCCTGGATACCTTGCTGGAAAATAAATATTCAGTACCAAAAGCAAAGAAAATAACACGGGTGATTAGTCTGTTGATTGCTTTTGGTTTTCTGATCGCCGGAGTGATTTTTCTGAAGTATATCGTCGTATTGATCGGGCTTTTCATATTATTTACTATACGCATGGGGAAATATTACCATCCGCTGAATAGAAAGCCCGCGCCGGCCCGTTTTAGAAACGGCGATTTACAACCGTTATAATGCAGTGAATCGGTGCCGGAATACTCACATGTGTGCGATAAATATCGGACAGCCATGTCTGATTATAATTTCTGTTGAAAAACTTTCTTTGAACGTGTTTGAAAACGGGGATCTTGCAAAGGAGCCGGTTACAAGGAAAACATTTTTTTTCTCGTCAAGCCAGCTGGCAAAATACTTTTTTGGATCAAAATGCAGTTTGGATGTATGCTGGGCTTCGAAATGCGCTTTTGTGTACTCAAGTAAAAGATCACTGTCAGGAATTTCATCAACTGCATCATCTTTGATATGGACAATATCTGTCGGAAGCCCCATCATGTCAGGAAATAAATTTGCAAATTGTCGTAATGCAAACATGCTTTGTTTTTTTCCGTCGTATGCAATCGTAACTCTTTCAATAGCACTGAAATTTTCAGGAACGACAACTACCGGGCACTCTGCAAGCCGCAATGTTTCTTCCATAAAATAATTCGGCTGCCGGTCCGGAACATCGCGACAGAAAAGTTCCCCGCTTAACACGGCCAGATCGGCAAACCGGCTTTCCTTTTCGAAGATCCCACTGTTCCATTCTTTTGTAAAGGAATGAACCTGATGTCTTAACCCGGCGTTTTCACAAGCCCTGACAAAGGTTTTCTGACTCCTCTGAACGATTTGCTTTTCTTTTTCTTTTAATTTGATAAAAGGTCCCGCCATGGGTATGTAACTGATGGCTATCATTTGTTCGATATCAAAGGGAGTAAAAAACAGGCCCTTGACCGAGATGGTTTCCTGAACAGACAATAGCTTAATAAATTCAAAAGAAGCTTCGGAGAAATTATCCCCGTCGCAGAGAAAGAGTATTTTTTTCATAATATTTATTTTTTATAGTTGACATACTCAACATCCAAATGGTACATTTTTGAAGTAAACAGCATCGCTTCTTTCGGGTAACCGTAATCTTTCATGTTGATTCGTTTCAGATGACCGCATCTCTTTCCAAAAAAAAGTGCTGACCTGATCTCCGTTTCCCGGAGATATTTCCACATGAATACCAAAATAATTGTGAATTGATTTCTCCAGATCGTCAGTCGTCATGTTCGTGTTTAATTCGATACATCTGTCCCTGGGAATCCGGAATGATGTCCCTGACCCTCACTTCCCGGGAAAACATGGCACATGAATCATTTGACTGATTATTTTCATCATTGCTGAAAAAGTTTATCACCCAATTTGGGTAAAAGCGGGAGAAGCAGCTTTGTATTTCTGCAATAGTGTCGTTGCCGCAGATATAGAAATTTGACTTGTTCATGGCAGGCATTTTTATATCCTAAAGGAATAAAGTAAAATGCAACTGTAAAATGATCACCGTAGGCTGATTACATGATTTTAGTCAATGATGGCACTACTCGAGGACAATCAAGTCATTTTCATACCTGCATTTTCTGATCAGCATCAGCCGGATGGGTAATATTTGTCATGCTTCGGGACTATGCATTAAGCGATCTTTTGTATTGCCGGTTGGCAGAAATGATTATTGTCATACATATTTCTGATGTCCGTCATTTTTACAGGCCTTTAATCCAGGTACATTTATACCAGGTTGAGAAAAATTAAAACAAAAAATATCTGATATGGAACCGGAAAAGTTTTGTCAGAGTTGCACGTTTCCGATGGATGATATGGAAGATCGCGGATCTGAAAAAGATGGTTCAATAAGCACTATGTATTGTAAATATTGTTATCAGAACGGATCTTTCACCGAACCTGATATGACGCTGGACCAAATGATGGAAATAGCAGAAACTGAAATGAAAAAACAGGATCTGCCGGAAAGTATCATAAAGCATTCAATGGATATGTTGCCGTGGTTAAAGAGATGGCAGTCATTTCCTTCGGAAATTATAGTCTGAAATGTTTTACTATGCCCGTACAGTCACCAGACCTTGTATTGTATTCCGGATTGAAGAAGTCGGAAATCCAGTCCCTGATGAATCAATTTGGGAAGAATGTTTTAGCAACCGGCAGACGAGGCGGTTTCTTGCATGCCGTGTGGAGTATTGTTAAAGAGCCCATGTTTCTGATGCTGGTCTTCGCATCTGTACTGTATTTTGTTTTGGGTGAATCGGATGAAGGCCTGCTGATGATGATGGCCATGAGCTTTGTCGTGGCTATTTCCATTTATCAGGAGACGAAGAGCACCCGGGCCCTCGAGGCACTAAGAGAATTTACGCAGGCCGGAATTACTGTCATCCGGGATCATCGGGAAGAAATGATCCTCACCGAAGATCTGTTGCCTGGCGATACCATGATTTTAACAGAGGGAAATAAGGTGCCGGCAGATGCTGTTATCCTGCATGCGAATGATCTGACCGTAAATGAATCGGTTATAACCGGAGAGTCTGTACCTGCAGAAAAAAACGGGCTCCCCGGTTCAAATCTTCTTTTTCAGGGAACCCTGATTGATTCAGGCAGCTGTTATGCACGGGTTTCTTTAACCGGAACCCGTACGATTCTGGGTAAAATTGGCAAATCACTTAATGATTATACGACTTCTAAAACGGCACTTCAAAAACAGATTGGTCATTTTGTAAAATGGCTCACGGCATTTGGCATGATCGCTTTTGTGATCATCTGGCTGGTGAACTTCATCCATAGCGGGGATGTTCTTCACAGTTTATTGTTTGGACTAACTCTCGCTATGTCTGCGGTTCCGGAAGAGATCCCGGTTGCCTTTTCTACGTTTATGGCGTTGGGCTCTGCAAAAATGGCAAAACTCGGAATCATCACAAAGGAGGCGCAAACGATCGAAAATCTGGGAGCAGTCAATGTGATTTGTCTGGATAAAACCGGAACGATTACAAAGAACAAAATGGAATTAAAGGAAGTCTGCCATTTTGAAACGGGTCGGGTGGAAGGGCCGGACGATCGATCCGAAGGCATCAAACAGGTTTTACTGTGTGCGCGTATGGCATGTGAAAAAGAACCCTTCGATGCGATGGAGAAGGCGATCAGGGATGCATATCAAAAACAGGATGAAGCGGAATATTTTGAAAAAATGAATATCATTCATGAATATCCGCTGGGTGGAACGCCGCCCATGATGACGCATGTGTACGAAACGGACAAAGGAATTTGGGTTGCCGGGAAAGGTGCGCCGGAAAGAATCCTGAGAATTTGCAGGCTGGATGCTGACACATTAGCCAGACAGGAAAAAATAGTTTCTGATATGGCATCCTCCGGTTTCCGTGTGTTGGGTGTATGCAGCGCCATGCATCCGGCAAGGCCGTTTCCGGAAAAACAGGATGATTTTATGTGGAAGTTTGAAGGTTTTTTATCATTATACGATCCTCCTAAAGAAAATGTACAGAGGGTTTTTGAAAAATGGTATAATGCCGGAATTTCCATAAAACTGATTACCGGCGACTATTACGCAACTGCTTTGCATATTGCCGCAATCACCGGTCTCAGAGGTCGGGACTATTTAACCGGAGAACAGGTGATGAATCTTCCGGAAGAGCTTTTAAGGAATCGTGTTGTTGGCATACATATGTACGTTCGTATGTTCCCGGAAGCAAAATTGAAAGTTGTGAACGCGCTGAAAGCGAATCAACAGATTATCGCCATGACCGGAGATGGTGTAAATGATGCACCTGCATTAAAATCAGCTGACATAGGCGTTGCCATGGGCAGCAAAGGCACGGAGGTCGCAAAAGAAGCGGCTGATCTGGTGATCACAGATGACGACCTGGATAAAATCACGGACTCCATTGCAGAGGGCAGAAAAATATACGCCAATTTTAAAAAAGCAGTTCGGTACATCATTTCCATTCATATACCGATTATATTGACTGCTTCGCTTCCGCTGGTATTCGGATGGGAATATCCAAACGTTTTTATGCCCGTGCATGTCATTTTTCTTGAATTGATCATGGGACCAACCTGTTCCGTATTTTTTGAAAGGGAGCCTGTCGAAGCCAATATCATGCTAAGTAAGCCGAGACCCTACCGGCAAAATATCTTTTCAGGAAAGGAGCTGCGGATGAGCATTTTACAAGGCATCGTGATAGCGGCCGGACTGCTGGCTCTGTATTTTTATTTTATGCAACATGGATATGAATTGAAATATGTACGAACCATGGTATTTAATACACTTATTTTGAGTAATATATTCCTGACCCTTACCAACCGCTCCTTTACGGAAACCATCGCAAAGACGTTGTATTACAAAAACACTCTGACGCCATGGATAATTCTTATTTCCCTGGGATTCTTATTGACGATCAATATGATTCCTTTTATGCGGGACATCTTTCAGATCTCTCATTTAATGATGTTTCATTATTTTGTTTGTATTATGGTTAGTCTCTTTTCAGTGGGTTGGTTTGAATTATTTAAAGGATGGTTTAGAGGTTCAGCTGATTTTTCTGACAAGAATCAGTCAGCCGGATAATATTTATCATTTAGTACTCCCGGTATAAGGATTATTTTTATTTCATAAGAATGATATTATGAAACAGGAAATCAGTGATGTCATCGAAAAAAGGTTCGGGAAAATTGATAAATATCTGCGTAAAACACATGGAAGATGTAAGCCGGAATCCATTCATTCGTTCCGGTTAGAGGTAAAAAAATTACGATCTTTTCTAAAAATGATCGCGATAAACGGAAATGAGGTTTCCATTCCGAAAAGACTAAAAAATCTCTACAGGCTCCTGGGCAGGATCCGGGTGATCCAGTTGCAGCGCCAGGCGATTCTGGAGACCACCAGTAAGTCGCACACCGGCATACCCGCACATTACACTTCATCGCTGGAAACCGAAAGGAGTCTATTGAAGAAAAAAGCGAAAAGTTATATTCGTACGATGCAACCTCTGAAAGCAAAAAAATTTCATAAGGGAATTCCATATAAAATTACAGCAGCTGACCTGCTGAATTTTTATACCATGCAGGAACACAGGTTGGCAGCTATATTTCACTTTGAAAATCCAGATGAAAAATCCCTGCACGAGGCCCGTAAAATCATCAAGAGCATGCTGTATGATCTTCCCTTCGTGAAAGACAGAAAGATTAGCATCCGGGAATCAAATCAAACCTGCACAGCTCATCTGAAATTACTTGAATTAAAAATGGGGAAATTTCATGATATTTCCACATCCGTACAGTATCTCCGGGAGGCCCTGAAAGATTCATATGGAATCAGGGAGAAACATATATTGACTCTGATAGTAAATCAATGGGAGAAAGATAAAGAAGGTTTAAAAAGGCAAATCATGGATCTGGGTCTTATCATCTCCTGCGGAAGTACCAAAACGGCCTGACCGCGGCATACGGCCGGCGTTTGAGTAATTCTGCTCGCTAACCTCCCGGGAAAGAATATTACCGTTCGCAGACCCATTATCAATATGCCAGGTTTTTAAGCTTTTCTATATTGTTTACCGATATCCGGCCGCCTTTGATTTCTATGAGTTTTTCTGCTTTGAAATCACTGAGAGTCCGGATAAGCGATTCGGTCGCCGTACCCACATACTGGGCGATTTCCTCCCGCGAAATTTCAACCGGCATGAGTTGTTCCTTCAGGTTAAATTTTGTGACAATGTCCACCAGGGCCGTGGCGACGCGTTTACGAAGGGAACTGTAAGCAATGTTCAGAAGCCGGTCTTCTTTTTCCTTAACGTTTTGTGTTATGATATGAATAAATTTTGTTGCGATATTTATATCGCTGTATATCATTTGTAAAAAATCTTCCCGGGGGATAGGCATGATTTCCGCATCTTCCAGAATAATCGCTGAATCCTCGTATTGAGTGTCTTCCAGTAAGGCCGTGTAGCCGATAAAATCTCCTGCATTGTGCAGGCTCATGATATATTCTTTTCCGTCTTCGTTCGTTTTATAACACTTTACCTTTCCCCTTACCAGATAAAACAGAAAACGGGGTTTTTTCCCCTCATGATAAAGAGTTTGTTTTCGTTCGTAATTTTCAGGATCATAACGTTCAGACATTTGCTGAATGAGACCGGCATCTTTTACATCTTTCAGGAACCTGTTAAAGCCTTTTGAAGATGCATCATATATATTATTGGATATGGCTGCTTTCTTTAACCTGATTTCCACCGCGTTTAATAACTCAATGTCTTCAAAAGGTTTTGTGATATAGTCATCTGCCCCCATTTCCATACCCTTTCGAAAATCACTTCTTTCTGTTTTTGCTGTCAGAAATATAAAAGGGATATGTTGTGTTTCCGGATTTTTCCTGAGCAAATGAAGTACGCCATAACCATCCAGTTCGGGCATCATAATATCACATACGATAATGGACGGTTTTTCTTTTAAGGCGATCTCGACGCCCGATTTACCATTCTCAGCCATAAAAGTTTTATAGCCGGCCAGATCGAGGATTTCGGCTGTATTCTCCCGGATATCTTTGTTATCGTCAATTACCAGAATGGAATGTGTCATGGAATAAATTATTTTGTCGGAATGGAAACGGTCACCCGGGTTCCCAGTCCCAACTTGCTCTCCAGTTCAATGTCGCCGCCTAATAATTCAACATATTTTTTTACGATGTGTAATCCCAGTCCGGTTCCCTGTATATTAACCACATTTTTGCCACGGAAAAAGGAAGAGAACAGGTGCTCCTGATCCTCCTCTGAAATCCCGATCCCTTCATCGGTTATTAAAATACGCAGGCATGAATCTTCTTCCTTTGTGGTAACATATATGGTTTGTAACTCACCGGAAAACTTGATGGCATTGGAGATGAGATTAAATAGAATATTTCTCAGAAGATTTTTATCACTCATGATCAAATGCAGGCCGGACCCCTGGTAGGATATCAGCTGCCCCTTTTTTAATGTCACGTTCATTTCCTCGAGGGTATCCCGGATTAATTCCTCCGGATTGAATTCGTGAAAATGGATACCTATTTTACCTTCTTCCAGTTTTCCCATGGAAAGAAAGTCCTCCAGCAGATTATTCAGATGTTTTACTGAATTCTTTATCTTTTCCACATGCCTTGATCTTTTTTCCTGGTCTTCCGTTAAGGTATATTTATCGACCAGCGAAGCCGAAGATAAAACGGTGCTCAGTGGCGTTCTGAATTCATGGGAGGCCATCGATACGAACCGGCTTTTTATTTCATTGAGCTCTTTTTCTTTGTCGAGTGCCTCATTTAATTCTATCTGGGATTTTTCCAGTTTTTGCAGGGCTTCTCTGAGAATGGTTGTTCTTTGCTCCACTTTGGCCTCCAGATCGATATTTAATTTTCGCATATCATCTGTCAGCTTTTCCAGTTCATATTGCTGCGACAACATGTTCTGTTCGATCAGTTTCCGGTGCGTTATGTCAATGATAAAGGCAATCACATATCGTTCGTTATTTTGAATGTAGGTGCTCAGACTCACTTCAACCGGAAAATTATTGCCGTCTTTTTTTTGCCCGTGCAGGTCGCGGTTATGACCCATCACCCTGTTTTTTGGATCATGATAAAATCCATCCCTTAATGTAACATGACTACTTGCATATTTGGTGGGTACCAGTATTTCTATTTTTTGGCCCTTCAGTTCGTTGGACTCATATCCAAACATATGGGCGGCGGAAGGATTGACGAGAATAATATTTCCCTTGCTGTCGGTTACGATCATTCCCTCCGTTGCATTTTCAAACAGCGACCTGATATGCACGATTTCAAACTCCATTCCGGAAACTGAATTTAAACCGAATGTACGGATGTTTATGTTTGAAGAAGGCGGTTTTCGATGGCAATGGCCTTTGGAAACAATAGCTGCGTTTCAAAATATCTATGCTGCATCAGGTTGCCGTGGAGCGCACTTAATTTCCTGTATAGCATTTTGTGTGTTGTGCAGGCTTTTGCAGGAAAAGTAAAATCGTTCGTGAGATCCTTCAATTCGTTTACCCGTTTTTCAATTTCAATATGTTCGGCCTGAATTGTGTTCAGCGGTTTCCGAAGCGTGCGTACAAACAAATTGCCGTATACTTCCTTTCGTCTGTAAGCATCCGTTATCTGCCTGATATAAGGGAAAATAATTTCTTCCTCGTGTTTATTATGGATGAGTAATAAGTAAGATAATGCCTGAAAGGATTCAGTAACCTTATTGATTTCGGGCAATTTCCTTGCATGACCCACAGTAAAGGCTGAGAGTTCCTGCTGCAGAACAGGAATGGTTTGAAAGATATACCTGTGATGAACATTCAGGATAAAGTCAATCAGAAAATTCAGATCCCAGTCTTCAAAAGAGAGATTATTCGGGACGACAATCATCCGGGTAGCCTCCAGAAGTTCTTCAACCATTTCCTCATAATCAATGTCTCTTTTTTCACAGCTGTCTATTAATGATATCTGACCACCACAGCAAAAGTTGATTTTATGTTTTTTGAAAACATCCGCTGTCCGGTAGTCACGGTCAACTATATCCGCGATCGAACCGCTAAAATCATGGGTCATTGAATACATTTTAAATGATTGTAATGGCTTCAAATATAATTTCAGACCATCTTCTTTGACATGACTTTAATCATATGCCGACCTTTCATTGGTCATATCGGGGGATTCATGTGTCAGAATACTTTTGAAGCATAAATACATTGTATGATGGGATCAGCGAACGAAACGGGTTCTAAAAAAGATGAGGATTTCGACAGGACCTTCAAGCCAAAAGGTGCCATTGCTTTTTTTGGGCTGCTGATTTTGCTCGGCATGATCATCTGGTTCGGAATTTATTTTTTAATGCTTTCCAGAATATAAAACAATTTTATGGTACCAATAGACCCGTATGAGAAAAAGATTATCCTGATTACCGGGGCCGTTCTATCCCTGTTTATTTTTTCCATCTTGTATGCCAGAAACAGGAACAACGATCTTCCGGAATGCCTGCCGTACAACAAAGCTTACCTGGAACCCAAAGTGACCAGACTGGATGAAAAAACCTATCAGGTTTATATGGTCGCTCAAATGTGGCAGTTTCAGCCGGCACAGATCGAAGTGCCGGTGGGCAGCGAAGTGGATTTTTTTGTGACATCCAAAGATGTGGTACACGGATTACATATCAACGATAAGGATGTGAATATGATGGCCATTTATGGCAATATCAACAAAACCACCGTGAAGTTTGAGAAAGCCGGTATATATAAAATCATCTGTCACGAATATTGTGGCATCGGCCATCAGTCCATGCAGGCTGAAGTGATTGTGAATGAATCTCCCAAATACTAACCTTTCGAAATATATAACCATGCAGATTTCAAAATCACTGAAGCGGCTGATTTACTGGGAACTGGGCATTCCGCTGACTTTACTAACCATCGGTATTTATCACGGTCTGATGCAGACGATTTACCGCGCGGGGGTCATTCACCAGTCATCCTTTGCACACCTGGATTACTACCAGGGACTCACTTTGCATGGTGTGATCAATGCGGTTGTGCTGACTTCTTTTTTTGCTGTGGCTTTTGGCCATGCAACGATTGCTTTCTATTTTAAAAGAGAACCCCATAAATGGGTCGCCTGGCTGAGCTTTTGGCTGATGACCATCGGAACCCTGATGGCTGCCTGGGCGATGCTTGCGGGAAAAGCATCTGTCCTGTATACTTTTTATCCGCCACTGAAAGCGCATCCATTGTTTTATCTGGGGGCGGCTTTGCTGATCGTCGGTTCCTGGGTTCCTCTTTTCAGCTGGGCCAATATCTATGTGAAATGGAAAAAAGAAAATCCGCTGGTTAAAACACCACTGGCGGTGATTGGGACGCTGGTTAATTTCACCATCTGGTTTGTTTGCACGCTGGCAGTGGCGTATGAAGTACTGGTGTTGTTGCTTCCCTGGGCCATGGGTTGGACGGCCACGGTAAATGTTACGCTGGCACGCACCTTATTCTGGTTTTTTGGTCATGCGCTGGTATACTTCTGGTTGTTGCCGGCTTATACCATGTATTACACGATGCTGCCCAAACTGGCAGGCGGCAAATTATATTCAGATCTCGCCGGGCGAATTTCACTTTTTCTATTCCTGCTATTTTCAGTTCCGGTGGGTGTGCATCACCAGTTTAGTGATCCGTCCATCCCCAGAGGAATCAAGATGTTTCAGGGTTTGCTCACATTCGGCGTGGCCATTCCCAGTTTTATCACTGCTTTTACACTCGCCGCCTCTCTGGAATATGCGGGCAGGAAACGCGGGTCCAGGGGATTGCTGGGTTTCTTTGGAAAACTGCCATACCTGGATCCGAATAAATACCTGTTTGCCTATCTGATCAGCGGATTGATACTTTTTATTTTTGGCGGACTCACCGGTATTGTGAATGCATCCGGCCAGCTCAACGCGGTGGTGCATAATACAGCCTGGATGCCCGGTCATTTTCATATGACGGTGGCGGGCCCTGTTTTCCTGAGCATCATTGGTATGAGTTTGTATTTATACAGTGGAATTGCCGGAAAGAAAATATTTCTCCCCAGGGTAAATGTGATCATCCCTTATCTCTGGGTGATCGGTATTCTGATATTTTCCACGGGTCTTTCCTGGGGTGGTTTGATCGGAGAACCGAGGAGAACAAACCTGGGCATGTCTTATCTCAATCCAAAAAATGAATTGTTTACACCGGAATGGGTACCTACCACCATGCTCGCATTATGTGGTGGCATCATCATGACATTTGCCGCCCTGCTTTTCTTTATTGTGTTTTTCGGAACCATGTTCAGCAAAAAAACGGCAACGGGCGGACTGGATCTCCCGGTGTCTGAAGCATTGCATGATGAAAGACAAATTCATTTGTTTGACAGATTCAAACCCTGGCTGGTGATCATGGGAATTTTGATCCTGCTTTCCTATGTGCCGGCTTTTTACAGTGCCAGCAAAAATCCCGGTCCGGGAGCGCCGGCTTTTACACCCGATAATCCGGTGCCTGTTCAGCCGGCTTCACAATCCAATCTTTATAATCAGTGATACACCTTTCATGAAATCCGGAACAACGATATATCTTTTTGTAATTGCGGTAATCGCCGTTCCCCTGAGTGTTTTTGGACTTACACAATGGTATGAGAAGCATATGCAACGATTGCCGGTGCTGGGTCCGGAAAATCATGTGATCGGTCAGTTTCGTTTTACAGATCAGACCGGACGATCTATAGACAACCATATGTGGAAGGGCAGGATCGTGGTGGCTGATTTTTTCTTCACCAGCTGTCCCGCGATATGTCCGAAAGTAGCTTACCAGTTAAAAAGAGTGCAGACCTATGCATATAAGAATATTCTGATCAGTTCATTTACTGTAGATCCGGAAAGGGATAGCGTGGCGAAGTTAAAAGTATATGCTGATCATATGGGCATTGGTGCGAACTGGCATTTATTAACCGGTGAAAAAATAAGCCTGTACCGGTTTGCGAGAAAGGAACTGATGGTTGTGGCGACGGATGGAGATGGAGGTCCTGCTGATTTTATTCATAGTGAAAACCTGGTGCTGATCGATCCGCTGGGAAGGATCAGGGGATATTACAAAGGAACAGACGAGGGCGAGGTGAACGGACTTATGCATGATATAGACAAGCTGAAAATTGAATTTCAATTATAAATATGTAAGCGCTGATGAAAAAGAAAATAGTTATCTCGATCCTTACGCTGTTCATGATAAACCGTGTTTTTTCCATTCCTCCGGTAGATGAAGGAAAGTTGATTTTTACGAGCCGGTGTGCAAGCTGCCATAACGTGAATAAGATTGTTGTAGGACCGGCGCTGGCAGGCGTTGGTGAAAGACACCCGGAGGACTGGATCGTAAAATTTATTCAGTCATCTCAATCCGTTATTAAGAGTGGAGATAAAAACGCCACCGATTTGTATGAAAAATTTAATAAAGTACCCATGCCGGATCATCCGGACCTAAGCCCGGAAAAAATAAAAAGTATATTAGCCTATATCAAATCGGAAACAAAAAATGCTTCAGAACCCGTACGATTCCGGCCCAACAAACTACGCCCGGTGTATACTCCCGTTTTGATTACAAACTGGCAGTTTTTCTCAGGCTATATGGCTTTGGTTTTTCTGCTCGCAGGGGCTATGATTCTCCTGGTGAGGGTAAAAGAAATAGAAAGAAAAAAATCAGATAAGTCGTAATTGAAAAGGACTTCAACATCATGTTCAGACACAGAGACCGGGCAAGAACATTTAAACATAATTTCAGATTAGCGGCATTTCTCTCCTTTACTGCCGGCATGGTCAATATTGTGGGTGTACTGGGGCTGGGTGTTTTAACAACGAACGTGACAGGACATTTTGCCTATTTTTCGGAAGCTGTGCAAAAGGATGATCTGTTGTATGCTTTTAATTTTCTTTATTTTATTATTTCCTTTCTGTCAGGTGCTTTTGTCTCCAATTGCCTGACGGAATATTTTATTTTACAGGAGAGCCGCAATGCCCATCACGCAGCTGTCTTCCTTGAATTGGGCATTCTTCTGTCGATCGGTATATGGGGTGAACGGATGATCTCAACAGGGATTCACAAAGAACTACTGGCCTGTCTGCTTTTATTTTCGATGGGTTCCCAGAATGCACTGGTAACAAAAATTTCCCGGGCCACTGTGCGAACTACGCATTTAACGGGTTTGTTCACGGACCTGGGTATCGAATTATCGCAACTGATATTTTATAAGGAGAAAAATCCAGGCCGCTCAATTGAGGAAAAGTATTGGCCTTCGTTCCGGAATCATTCTATTCTTTTTTCTGGGATGTATAGCCGGCGGGTATCTTTTTTCCGTTTTAAAACTCAAAACATTACTGTTTGCTTCCGCTATCCTGGTGACGGCATTAATATATGATACGGCGCGGTTCATTTATCTGAAAAGAATAAAGTCCATCAAACGGAAATGTTGAGTTAGGCTGGGTTATTATTCAACTTTTACAATGTGCGTTTCTGTCATCCATATTTTAATCCATATTTTTATGCTGAGCGTGCAGTATTTTGAGTTGCATGACGGTGGCGATACTTATTGCTCTCTGTTTGGCGAGTTCGGCTTTTTCTCCTTCGAACAGATCATCCACTGTCGCGGTAAACAGCGAAACCCAGCGCTCAAAATGCTCAACAGTCAGATGGGCAACATGGTGTATGCGCTGATGTAAGGCCATTGGATTGCCGGCATAGGTGCCCGTGTAAAAAAGAGTATTTTCCCAAAACGAATTTATCACCGGCAGGTGCTTTTCCCAGTTGACTTTTATGGTTGTTGTGAAAATGTATCCAATCAGCGGATCTTTAATGACGCGCTGATAAAACCGGTCGGTGAGGACCCTGATGTCTTCGATGTTTTCAATGTCTTTTTTCATTTGCTTTCATTCACCGCTCATATCACAAATCTTTCCGGCTGAATTTTCTTACAGACAACCAGGCGGGTACCAGTACCCATGTTATCATGGTCAGCAGTGCAATCAGGAAACCTGCACCGGAACCAAAAGAATCCCTGAATATGGCGCCACTGTATCCCATCAGTGCAGAGATATCCATTTTCAGCAAAATAAGTATTCTTCCCAGATCAATGGGATTCAGACCACTCATTACTACCATCGCCTTTTCCATAGGATAGTCCTGGAACTGAAAAAGAATAAACAGCGCAAGGCCATCAAACAGCAAAGAGAAATAAAGCCAGAGCAGAATGGAAATGCCAATGCCCTTTGCCTTATCACGGGTCATTACGACCACCAGCATGGCAATGGAAACAAATATAACCGTTAATAATACAGCCATGGCAACCATAATCAAACCGGTTGAAGTAGGTGAATAGATAAGAACCGGAATGCCTATACCAGCCAGAATGGACATGGACAGGGATCCACCCAGTCCGGCAAAAAGACTCACCCATATTTTATTTCTTTTTAAAGGCTGGCTAACCAGTAGTTCGATGAATTCAGCGCTGTTATAAATATAGATGGTCGAGAATATGATAGAAACAAGCGGAACGATGATCAGTACGAGGTTTAGCAGGCTCAGCAATCCTTTAGTGGCATTATCATCCATATTGAAAACACTGAAGGAAATGAGCAGCAGAAACATCGTATAACCAATCACAATCTTATTCCTCAGTATATCGGCCATCACGTATTTGATGATCTTATTCATGGTGGCTGTTTTTTGACATCACCGAAGCGATGGCTTTTGATAATTTTATTTCTCCTGTATCTGTTTTCAGATCTGCCAGGGATTTATGAAAGATCAGTTTTCCTTCGTGCATGTATAAATCACCTGGGTGATCAGATCATCCAGGTCACTCAGAATATGAGAGGTGATCAGAATCAGTTTGCCTTTCTGTTTATCCTGTACAATTTTTTCTTTTAATATTTCTGATGCAACAGGGTCCAGTCCGGCAGTCGGTTCATCGAGGATCAGTACCTCAGGGTTGAAGAGGAATGCCAGGGTAGCGCTTACTTTTTGCCTTGTGCCGCCGGAAAGGTTTCTCATTCTTTTGTCGAGTATTTTATCCAGGCCAAAGGACTGTAGTAATTCTTCATCCAGATGTTTTGATCCTGATTTCTGCCGGATATCCTTCATCATGGAAATAACCTGACGGATACTCATGTTTTCAGGATACCGGCCGGTTTGCGGCATATAACCAATTTGATCCCTGTAAAGCCAGTCATGCAATATGTTCTTTCCATTAAATGTGATGAAACCGCTGTTTGGCACTACCATGCCCAGTATACTTTTTATTAGCGTTGTTTTTCCGCTGCCGTTGGGACCAATCAAAGCGATACATTCGCCCCGGTTGCATGTTGCCGAAACATTATCCAGTGCTTTAAGCTGTCCGAATTTTTTTGAAACGTTGCTGGCGATAATCATAAACGGATGGGTTTCATAAATGGAAAATCGTCTTTTAAGTTTTCGGGCGTGAGGCTGGGTACTATTTTTTCGGTTTTATCCAGCAGGGTGGTCATAAAACTCCTGAAGAGCATCATGGCAGATGGATTTTTTTCCACGATCATGGAAAAAAGGCTTACCGGATGAAAAGCGATATCGCCCACATGGTCCTTATTCAGATCATATCCTTCATATTTGTCCCAGTAGTTGTGATTAAAGGAATTCAGGACAAGGACACCATTGGTTGCGATATCAAATGTGTTGGAGAGAAAATTATTCCGGGTAACATGAACATCCATACAACTTGCCTGAATTTTCATGGCCCATCCGTTACGCTGAAAAAGATTTCCTTCGATCTGTATCCGGCTGGCGCCTTCCATATAAATCCCTGCGGTATTGTTGCAGAATGTATTTCCACTGATATAACTGTCGGATATTTCCTTTAGCAAAAGACCAAATGACCCGTCGCCCCAGTTGTCTTCAAAACGGTTGTTCAGCATCTTTACGCCATGCGTAAACATGACCGATACCCCGGCGCCATTGTTTTTGAAATGTATTGGAAACATAATCATCATGGTGGGAAAACATAAAGTGAAGACCATAACGAAGGTTTCCGGCAGATGACATTGAATTCAATCATTGAATTGGTCACAAATTCGAAGTATATACCATCGCGGTGTCCGGAGATATTATTCTTCCGGATCGTCAGGCTGTCGCATTTCCAGCAGTGGATTCCATTGCCACTCTGTTGTTCCGATTTGGCATAAGCTTTTATGTCGTTGTTTTCAATGCGGCATTTTATTCCTGCCTGAACATAGATGCCAAAAAAATCATCTTCCAGGATATTATTAGTTACAGTCACTTCCCGGCTGTTATAAATTTTTATTCCGGCAATATCGTCCATGCTGGAAACACCGGAGTGTATGATTTTGAATCCGCGCACGGTAATATTATTTGATTTCAGCGACAGGATTTCATATTGGTGTTCGCCATCCAAAACCGGAAACTGAATGACCAATCAGGGTAAGTGGTTTGTTGATTGTTATATTTTTTTCTTTATATAATCCCGGTTCAACGAAAGATCGTATCACCGGCGACGGATGCGATAACAGCTTCCCGGATGGATTTGTATTTTTGAGCGGGTCCCACTCTTAGGACATGCGCCTGGGAAATCAGACAGAACAGGAAAAAAAATATGAAGAGCAGGTATTTCATGGTCTGTTCATTTCGGTCCAGTTCATAACCGATCCCGGATATTCCTGTTTTACAGTATTGAGATCCTCCATACTATTAAAAACCGTATACATACCACCCATCGGAGCCCGGAGATTTTCGCTTTTCAAAACGAAAGCCGAAGCGGATGAGATCAGCGTATGGGTACCGGAGAAATTGCTAAAATATATTTCCTTCATGGACTGATGGATGTCGGGATGCGCTTTCAGAAATGACATGGCACATTGGGGGTCGTCAAATTTGTATGATTTTCCTTTTAATGTGATGATCTCTGCGCCATAACGAACGTCGCTGATGGTCATCTTGCAAAACTGACAATTATCTGTACCCGGTTTGAGCGGCACCGGACCCGCGCTGCAGGAGTCAAGCAGCATGGACATAAATAAAATGCTCAGAACCGAAAGGGTATTTAGTTTTACAGACGGCTTCTATGGATCTCGCAGTATACCATTCGCGGAATACGACAAACAACAATATAATTCCCACGCCGACGAAAATCCATCCACCGATATCCGGAATGGAATAGGCGCCGAAATTGAGCAGCTGCTTAAATCCTATCAGCGGTGGCTGGTAAGACATACCCGGAACAATGATGGCAGCGTCCGGATTCAGGTTATGACCATAATTATATTCCCACTTCCAGAAATCGGCCATCGCAATCACGCCAAAGGAAACAAAGAGTATGAAGGAAATGTTGGTAAGTTTTCTTTTCCCGAGTATACCGGCAATGATAAACAACAGGGAGAAAAAGCCAATGATAAAGGGCAGGATCGTAAATTCAAAAAAGTCGCCCTCATGAATGGTTTTCATCCCGATATAATGGTTCAGGCCGTTGATGATATCGACGTTGCCACCGATTTTATTTGGATAGATCAGCATCACCAGTCCTTCCGGATATTGGGGAGCAGATAACTGGATCTGCCACATCGGGAAAAACAGAATGGTAAAAAGTGAAATACCACTTAATATGAAAAGCATCCTGCCCGATATACTTGTCTGATTGATTTTCATAAAAATAAATTAATATTATTCTCAGCCAGCACTGTTCTAGTTACGGGAATCATTCGGAGGTAAATTTTTACCCGTACTGAATAAAAGCGCAGTATTGCTTTCTTTTGGTGAAACCCTTACATAACCTGACATTTCCTGATGCAGTGCGCTGCAGAAATCTGTGCAGTAGAAAGGATACATGCCTGGTTTTTCAGGTGTCCATTTTAAGGTCTGGGTTTCGCCCGGCATGATCAGGAGCTCGCCGGTCAATGCGCCCTTGATGGCAAATCCATGCGGTACATCCCAGTCCTGTTCCAGGTTGGTTACATGCCAGTACACTTCATCACCCATTTTGATTCCTTCAATATTATCCGGAGAAAAATGGGAGCGGATTGCCGTGATATAAACATCCACACGATTACCTTTTCTAATCACTTTTGTTTCGGCTTCTCCCTTTGATACATAAGGCATTGGTATTTTCTTCCAGTTTATAAAACTTCACCGAATTATTTTTGATCATATCGGCAACCACTGCCTGTGCGTAGTGTGGTTCACCGATGGTTGGAAAATCAAGAATCAGCTGCATTTTTTCACCGGTGATGTCAAAAAGCTGGGCGCTTTGTGCGAGTTCGGGACCAGTGGGCAGATAGCGGTCTTTTGTGATTTTATTATAAACAATCATGTATTTCGGATTGGGACTTTTTGTATCTCCTCCGGGTATACACAAATGGCCGGGAGAATAGAAAGTCGGCTGACGGTCCACAACAGTGAGATCTTTGATATTCCATTTCACTACTTCTGAAGAAACAAACATAGTGGTATAACCAAATCCCTTTCCGTCAAATTCGGTGTGTAATGGTCCGAGTCCGGGTTTTTTTACTTCCCCGTATAAAGCAGATTCGTATTTGATAACCGGTATACCATCGTAGTCGCCGATATAGTCCTTGTTGTTGATGGCTGTCATCAGTTTTGTAAAACTGAAAACAGGAATAAGTGCGGCTAATTTTCCGCTGCCGACAATATATTCACCGGTAGGATCCACATCGCAACCATGCGGTGATTTCGGACAGGGTATAAAATAACAGATGTCTTTCAGGATTTTTGTATCGAGTACGATCACTTCGGTTCTGGTTTCCGAAATAGCGGTATGGGTTTTTTCATCGTATATATTATGTACATACTTTACCGTCTGCTTTTCTCCCTTGCCGGCCTTTACATATTCTTCTGCTTTTTTCCAGTTGACGGCCATAATAAAATCCTTATCCCGCTGGGAAGCATTTACTTCGAGCAGCGTGTTGGCCTGTTCTGTGTTATAACAGGAAAAAAAGAACCAGCCGGTCGATTTCTCCTTACCGGAATGACTGAGGTCGAAATTCACACCGGGACAGCGGAGCTGAAAGGCGATGTTCATAGCGCCGGTGGTTTTATCCACGCTGATAAAACTGATCGTCCCTTTGAAATTCTTTTTATATGAATTGATGGGAACATCACCGTTTACATTATCCGGAGGAACACTGAAACGGGTACCCGCGACTACATATTCGGTATTTTCTGTAATAAAAGGAGAGGAGTGATTTCCGGCGCTATTAGGCAGTTCGATGATTTCAGCCGTGTGAAA
Organism: uncultured Bacteroidota bacterium; assembly: GCA_963759335.1. Lineage (GTDB taxonomy): Bacteria > Bacteroidota > Bacteroidia > Chitinophagales > Chitinophagaceae > Puia. Next base: position 77,793 of record CAVWYU010000005.1, on the reverse strand, counting down.
TGTTTTCAGATCCACCCTGGCAACCCGGGGAGTATTATTCGCATTGGCAAAAATCCATCTGCCATCTATTACACCATTTGTCTGCGAAAGATCTTCGTGATGCAGGTCATCCCAGGGCACAAATCCATGTGACGTGTTCAGCATGGGTTTTGTTTCTTCGCTGTATCCGTAGCCTTTTTCCGGGTCAACCGAAAATACCGGGATCACCCCGAGCAGGCGACCCGAAGGAAGACCGTATACGCTCATCTGACCGCTGAAGCCGCCGGAAACAAAATTATAGAATTCATCATATTTACCGGGCGCCACATAAGCTTTTGCGGCTGCATCGCCCGATACGGCATTGCCTGCATTTTTTGGTTTACAGGATTGAAATCCAAAAGCCAGTGCACAAATCCCGACTACGGCCGCCAGCTTGTTCTTGAAATTTTTCATATTTTGATTCTTTGCTTTAAAAAAATTCTTTTCCTATTTTACTCCGTCATTTTTACGCATAAACTCATAAATATTCCGGGCATCTTCATCTGTTAAATTCTGGTTGGGCATACGGACAAGACAGAGTTCCAGCATCGCCTGTACCTTTGGATCCTTGTCGATCATGACATCAGGGTTCGTGGCAAAATTCATGATCCATTCTGCCGTGTGCCTGGTGGTGACGCCTTTCCAGCCCGGACCTACCAGTTTCTCATCCGTTAATTTGTGACAGGCACTGCATTTAACGCTGTATACCTTTGAGCCGGCGTAGGCTTTTGCCTGATCCAGACTCGCGCCTACATCCACTTTTGAAAATTTACCTTCCCCTCTTTGCTGGTCATAAGAAGGATTTGCATCGGCAGGTTTTGACTGATCAGCAGCAGCAGCGGTTGCTTACTGTCGCCGGAATTATTTCCGCAGGAAATCACAAACAATGTCATCAGGCTCAGGAAAAGAAACTTTTTCATACGCGTTTTTTATTGAGTTGAAATGGATCATGCAAGATTAAGATCCCTTTTCAGAGAGATTTATGCGTTCAATCATAAATGCAGGGAAACCTATATGATCTTAATCATATGATCAGAGGGTGGAGGTCATTATCAGCCTGTCGGGATCACGAATACTTTAGCCTGTAAATCATTCAACATGCTGAATATTGACACATTGCTCGCCTGGGGTGCCGTTTATAAGAAGTATGGCCCTGAGGAAACTATTTTTCAGGAAGAAGGTGAATGCCGTTTTTATCACCAGCTGGTTTCCGGCTCGGTTCGGTGGACAAATCTTAAAGAAGACGGAGGTGAGTTTATACAAAATATGATCAAACCGGGCGAAAGCTTTGGTGAGTTCCCGTTGTTTGACGGATCAAAGTTCGCAGCATCTGCGATTACAAATAAAGAATCGGTTGTCATTCGTTTGCATATATCCAGCTTTCAGCAACTGATGAAGCAAAGTCCTGAAATCTATCTTGAATTCTTAAAATTGTTTTCTGAAAGGATGCGGTTTAAGTTTTTGTTATTAAAAGAGCTTTCCTGTTTCGGACCGGAACACCGCATTTCGACACTTTTCAGCTATATGAAGAAATCAAATGAAAATATCTGTAAAGAAAATAACCGGATGGACCTTACCCGTCAGCAGGTTGCCAATATGACCGGGTTGCGGGTGGAAACCGTGATCAGGAGCATCCGGCATATGAATGAAAATGGCAAGCTGGTGATCGACAGAGGCAAGGTTTATTGCTGAATGTATGATTGAACGCATAAATATTTTTGTACTTTATCCTTCTCTTTGAAAAAAAATGACGTGGATTCTTCGTGTAAAAAATGGCTGCAGTTTTCTCTTTTTAATCTGGTGGTTGTTGCGTTACTGGGAGTGACACTCCGGTACAAAATCGCATTTTATCTTCTTTTTATTGATCAGCAGAATTTGCTGCATGGCCATTCCCATTTTGCCTTTGCAGGCTGGATTACCCAGGCCCTGATGGTGTTGCTCATCGGATATCTTTCTGAAAAAACATCAAAGAATTATTTCCCAAAATACCGCTGGATTCTTTATTTCAATGCCATCACGGCCTACGGAATGCTGATCAGCTTTCCCATCCAGGGTTACGGATCTGTTTCTATTTTCTTTTCCACGATGTCGGTATTCGCTTCCTATTATTTTGCCTTTATTTTCTGGAAAGATCTGAACCGGTTACCTGTCCGTTCGGTGAGTCATTGCTGGTTCAAACTAGCCCTGTTGGGTAATATCATTTCTTCCGCCGGACCGTTTTCGCTGGCTTATATGATGGCCTCACATAATATGCACCAGAACTGGTACCTGGCTTCCATTTATTTTTATCTGCATTTCCAGTATAATGTCTGGTTCATCTTTTCCTGCATGGGTTTGCTCACCTGCCGACTGTCTGCGATGGGAGTTGCTGAAGGATCCCTGAAAAAAATATTCGGGTGTTTTGCGCTGGCTGCGCTGCCGACTTATTTTCTGTCAGTATTATGGTGGCATATTCCGCTTTGGTTATATATTATTGTGGTGATCGCTGCTGTTTGTCAGCTGGCCGGCTGGGTGCAACTGATATACCTCGCAAAAAAACATGCAACACTGATACGGAACAGGGTCGATCCGTTTTCCCGTGTGCTGTTTATTATTTTTGGCCTTGCACTCGGAATAAAACTGCTCTTGCAGACCGGGTCGGTGATACCTGTCATCAGCCGGATGGCTTTTGGTTTTCGTCCGATCGTGATCGGATACCTGCATCTTGTTTTGCTTGGCATCATTACACTATTTATTCTTTCCTACAGTTTTACCTTTCGTCTGATTCTGATCAATGCGGGCACCCGGCGGGGCATCATCGTATTTGTTTCTGCGATCATCTTTAATGAATTACTCCTGATGATACAGGGTGTCTCCGATCTGTTGAGTGCAGGGGTGCCCGGCATTCAATACTGGTTATTTGGGGCAGCCTGTTTACTGGCGGGCGGTGCGGAGATCGTTATGTTTAACCAGTTATTTTCAAAAGATGATTTCGATCATAAAATAATGAAGAATCTGTAACGAATTTTGGAAAAAGAAATCTAATGGATAATACAAACAGACAATCGATTGCTTCTTTGGTACTCCGGAACCATCGGATCGTTCCGGTTCTTGAAAAATATAGTATAGATTTTTGTTGTCGCGGGAAAATGAACCTGGCAGATGCCTGTAAGCACAAGGGGCTCGAATTATCATCTGTTTTAAAAGATTTGGAAGCGGTGGGAACAGAGGAAAAAGGTAAGGGGATGCCATTTGATGATATGACGGAAACACAACTGGTGAATCATATTCTTACAAGACATCACTATTATGTAAAAAATATCATGCCGGTGATAGCGGGTCACCTGGAAAAAGTTGCCTTCAAACACGGTGACGCTTTTCCATATATGAACAGGGTAAATGAACTCTTCGAAATCATACAAAAAGAAATGGGCGATCATATGAAGAAGGAAGAGTCCGTTTTATTCCCGAGGATTCTGGAGATAGAAAAAAACAGCGGACACAAAAAAAGCTATTCGGCCAATTATATCAGCGGACCCATCGACAGGATGGAGCGGGAACATGAAAATGCGGGTGATGTTATGTTCGAAATTCGCAGTCTTACAAATCACTATTCTGCGCCGGCCGGCGCCTGCACCACATTTCGCTTGTGTTTGACAGAACTCAAAGAATTTGAAGATGATTTGCACGAGCATGTACACCTTGAGAATAATATTTTATTTCCAAAAGCCCTTCATTTATGCCGGGCAGCATTACCACGTTTATGAGAAAGATTCTGTTTATTAGCCTGTTTTTTATATTTGGAATTTCTACGGGCGTGATGTCCTGTCCAATCTGCGGCTGCGGTGGCGGGAATGTGTACATGGGACTGCTCCCGGATTTTAAATATCAGTTTATCGGTCTGCGGTTTCATACCACGCAATATCATACCCAGCTGATCAATGATCCATCCCAGTTCAGTACCAATGATTATAATACGGTTGAGTTATGGGGTGGCGTGAAGCTGGGCAAAAAGATTCAGCTGCTTGCTTTCGTGCCCTATTATATGAACAAACAGGTGGATGATGACGGTACAACCCATACGCATGGGCTGGGCGATATCACGGTGATGGGACAATATCAGATTTTCAGCAGTTCAAAACGGCTGGCTTCGCACAAATTATTTACCCAGCAATTGTGGATCGGCGGGGGTCTTAAACTGCCGACAGGGCCATTCAATGTTGACCTGCTGGACAGCAATACAACCGTCGCAGATATCAATGCGCAAATAGGAACGGGCAGTGTGGACTTCCTGGTCAATGGCATGTATACCATGAGTATCCGGAATTTCGGGGTTAGTCTGACGGCGAATTATAAAATGAATACCATGAACGCGGATCATTACAAATACGGTAATAAATTTCAATCAAATCTGATTGCCTTTTACCAGTTCACCGGCAGGGGACCGACCATCACACCCAATGCAGGTCTGGGGTACGAAAATGTAGCGATCAACCAGTTATCCGGTAAGAGTGTACAATACACCGGCAGCCGGATCATGACTATGATCGCCGGGGTTGAATTTGATTTTGGTAAAATCGGAGTAGGTATAAACGCACAGCTTGCCTCTGGCGCAGAACTTTACCGAAGGCCAGACTAAAATGAAATTCAATTCCATGATGCATGTCACTTATCAGCTTTAATACATTCTGCTGCATGATTTAAATCATAGGATATCATTCATTCTGCTGGACTATATTTGTTCTGTGAAGATGTTTTCTGCCATATTAGCTATTGCCTTTGCTGCTTTTATTCTCAGGCCGTCTGTGGATATGATGCCGGTTGCAAAACAAACAACATGCTGTGCAAAATCCGCCTGTGAAAAGCATCCCCTAAAGTCCGAAAAGAAAGATTGTAGCAATACCGGATGTAATATGTTATCCTGCGCTTTCTGTAGCTGTTTCATGCCGGTATCTGCTGAAATGCATTTGTTCATGCTACCTGGAAACCGGGAAAAGCATATCGCCTTTAATGATCATCGCCTGTATTTTATTTCTTCTGACTGCTGGCACCCTCCAAAACAGGTTTCGTTTTACACAGCCTGATTTTATTGTTTCAATTATTTCATAAAAAACTTAATATTTATATTATGCATAAGATCATTTTTTCTATGCTGGCCATTGCCATGCTTTCTTCCACAGCTGTTTTCGCAGGTGGAGGAAAAACAAAAAAACCTGCTACTACAAAAACCTGTGACAAAGGATGCCCAAAAACAAAAGACTGCAGCAAAACAGCTGTTTGTCCCACTGTTCCGGGTTGTGTTTGTCACTAGTACCGGTTTATACATCGAAAAGCCTGCCCCATTGGGCGGGCTTTTTTATTTCCTGCCATACGAAAAACACCCGGCAACACAGGCCGCGTTATATCTGGACATCAGATTTTGAAAGCGGCGACACCGGGAAAAATACGGGTAGAGAAACCCGTAAAAAAACGGTCATTATTTTCGGATTTATACGGTTGATAAATAATCCCGTCAAAAACCGGAAACAGCAATAATTTTATTGAGGACGAAATGACTTGATACGTTTTTTATTTTCAGCCCGGGATTTATTTTTTGCTGCTGTTATTCTTTAACAGATTCACCGGAGATTCTCCGTTCGTTTGCTCACTCCACGATGTTTTAATTCGAACCCGTTTTATTAAACCTTATTCTATTTCGGATGCCTGCAAACCTTTGCATACAGGTTACCAGTCTGGCTTCTGCCGAATTGCAGGAGATAGAATTTTTTCATGCCGAAGAATGGAGTGCAGACACAGAAGGACAGCTGCTCATAAACATCCGCAATATTCTGGCGCTGGTGCGGAGTGTCGGGAAAACCTGCGATATTAAAATAAACCTGGAAGTAAATGATTTACAAACAGCCGTTTTCCTGATCCGGAAAAAAGCTTCCTCCCATATTGAAATCAATCATCATAAGCTGAGTATCCGGGAAATTGAAATCCTCGGGTTGATCATGAATGGACTGACCAACCAGGAGATCGCCGAAAAATTATTCATCAGCTACGAAACAGTTAGGTCCCACCGGAAAAATATTCTGGAAAAAACAGCGGCGAAGAATACGGCCGCCCTGATCAATTATTACCACCAGACTTTTTTTGAAAAATAAGAGATGGATAGAATCCCCCTTAAGGGGGATAGGAATGCCTCTCTCGCGGCGGTTACATTTACCGGCATCAGATTAACCTCAATCTTCTTATATGGAAAAAATTAGTATGAATGGAAATGGTGCCGCGCTGGCGGAATTTGAAACCCCTTTTGCAGATACCTATCCGGTCCGGGAACAGACCGAACAGAATATTTCTTCGGAAGATTTTTTTTCAAATTATTCGCAGGACTTTGAAAGTCCTTTTTCCAGATCCTATGAAGCGGCTTCCACCGGGAATCAGGTTTCAGAGGCTGGCGAACAATATGTGGATCTTTTGTCTGAATTACACGATACGGAATTTGGAGAAACTTTATATGAGATGGCCAATGAAGTGGAAGATACCTGGCGCAGTAAGGTTTCCAATGAAGTAGCCATGGGCAGTAATTACATCCCGTTTGCTACGCAGCAGTCCCGCGAATATTTTACTACCCTGATCCGGGATTCTGAAAATATGATCGACCGGGTCGCGGAACATTTTTCCGGTAACAACCTCGCCGATCACTCTTCAGCAGAACTGGAACAGTTCTTTGAAAGCATGGAATCAAATCATGGTCAGTATACACCGGTACAGGAACAGTTTTTTGGAAAACTTTTTGACAAGGTAAAGTCGGTGGTGCAAAAAGGGGTGGATCTCGCAAAGAAGGGGATCAGTGTGGTCGGCAAATTGCTGCCCATCAATATCATTCTCGATAAGATTAAAGGACTTGTAAAACCACTGCTGGATAAGGTACTGAAATTTGCGATTGGGAAATTGCCAAAAAATCTGCAGCCCTACGCGCAGACGCTGGCAGGTAAATTTTTGAATCTGGAAACCGAAAGCGAAGCAGCGGGCCAGGAAATCCAGGGAGAGGATGAACTGGAAGCCATTCAGACGGAACTTGACAATCATATGGCGCAGCTTCTGTTCTCGCCCGGTGAACAGGAAGCGGAGAACACGATTTTGAATTATGAAACTTCGCTGGAAACCGTTGAAAGAAATAATAATTATGAAACCGGTTCCGTGAATGTTCCTTCGCTGGATGCCGCACGCGAACAATTCATCAATGAATTAAAAGATCTGCAGAACGGGGAAAGTCCGGCGCCTGCCATCGAACGTTTTTTACCAGCCGTCATCATGGCCCTGCAGCCGGTGATTAAGATGGCCATCTCCCTGATCGGTCGTCAGAAGATTATAAATTTCCTGGCGGGCCTGCTCGCGAAACTGGTGAGTAAATACGTTCCCGCCAATGTAGCCCAGCCGCTGGCGGCCAGCATCATTGATATCGGTTTACATGCCATCGGGTTTGAAACCTATGAGAGCGGGAAAACGGATCTGGCCTACGAAGCCATTGCCAACACGATACAGGAAACCGTTCAGAATATGAACAGCCTGACTGAAACAACGCTGAATAATTCGGAGGATCTGACCATGCAGTTGCTGGAAGCTTTTGAAAAAGCGGCTGCTGATAATTTTCCGGCGCAATACATAAAAGAAGAATTGAGACCCACCAGTCAGAAGGCGGTCTGGGTGAGCATGCCCAGGAATACGCCGGTGAAAGTCTATAAAAAATTCACGCATATTTATGAAGTGACGATCGATCCGAAAACGGCATCGAAAGTTACCGGGTTCAGGAGTTTACCGCTCGCCAATTTTTTAAAAGATAAATATGGTCTTGACCCGTCTAAATCCATCAAAGCGAAAGTTCATTTGTATGAGCTGAATAAAGGTGCCCGCCTGAGTATGATCAGCCGGAATGAAAAACTTCCCGGACTCAACGCAAAACAACCGAAGGCCTGGATACAATTATTGCCGCTGACTTCTGAAGCCGCCGCGTTGATTTTGAAAGAGCCCGCCCTGGGAACCGATTTTGATCAGCACGCACTCGCTACGCGTTTCCGCGCAAAAGCCGGTCAGCGTTTTTATTATCTGGAAATCGATGGAGCCCGGTTGCGCATACCACCCGTAACCAGAACAACCCCCGGGAAAACCGGTGCTTCTACGGAAAGCAGGTCGGCTGATATTCAGGCTGTCATCAATTTTATAAAATCTGAAATCAGGATAAATTATTTTTTCAGCGAGGAAGATGCAAAATCCATTGTTGCAAAACTGAATAAGAACGATGTGCTGGGCGCTGCGATCGGTATTCGCCAATCGGTTAAAAATGTATTACACGATATCCTGGTGAAAAATATTTCCAGTAAAGTAAAAATTGTGCATGAAGCCATGCCCGAATTGTATCTGGAAAACTATGTGGAACAGTCCGAAGGATTTTCACCACTGGACATAGGCAAATACGCCGCAAAGGAAATCATTGCAAAGCTGGTTGAAAAACTGGTCGATAAACTTTCCAGCCTGGCTTATGATGCGCTGGGAAATTATTTCAAGGCAAGAGCTGCAGAATTCAAAGAAGCGCAGGCAAAACCGGCTGATGGGGTTACACTGAAAATCATCTGGAGTAATGTGCCGGGTATGTCGGCCATCCGGGCCGTCATCAATGCGGTGCAGGGTAACCTGTCCATTGGCAACCTGACGGATATCTCATTGCCTTCTTTCTCCGTGCCCGATATTAAAATAGAAGCCGGTAAAAAATTTGATTAACGCCCGAACCATGATCGCAACGACCTCCATAAAAAACTCGCTGACGCGTCAGGTAAATCACTGGTTGCAGGCCGCCACGCGATTATCCGTTTTAGATAATCTCGCTTCCGCCAATGCCTGGCATGGGGTCGAACAAAAAATGGGAGAGCTGTTGAAAGATACTCTTAAAAAAAGTGTGGATGAAGTGATTGGTCTTGCAACGGGATTAAAAAAACAATTGGACAACAGCAGGGGCCTGGAAAACGAACGAAGCTTAAAACGGGGACTGTTGCAGCTGCGCGATCGTTATCTCAAAGCAGAAGAAACCATTCATTTTTATACGGTGGCTGTAAACTCAAGAACAACTGCAGGACTTGCCGCTTTGTTGCGGGCCTGTGATATTCTGTGCGAGAGAAGTATGCGGGAAGCGTTGCAACCCCTGGGTAAGGAAACGCCGTACGTACTTACTTATGTGGACAAAGGTGTGGGCGCATCCATACTGAAAGCAGGCCTGCGATTATGGGATGGCCGGATCAGTCCGGTGGCAGCCATCAAAGTGACGCTTCATAATTTATACCGGCCAACGGCGATCATTCATGAAACGGGCCACCAGGTTGCGCATATTCTGAACTGGACAGATGAACTGGCCGGTGCTCTGGTGAACGGTTTGAACAGGCATCCCAAACTGGTGGGAGAAGCGATCTCCAGATGGTCAGGCGAAATGGCTGCCGATGCATTTGCTTTCGTGCATACCGGTTTTGCTGCCGTGGCTTCTTTGCATGACGTAATCAGTGGTTCACCGCAGTCCGTGTTTGCCTATCATCCGCATGATCCGCACCCCATTTCATACATCCGGGTGCTGTTGAATATTGAAATGTGCAAACAGTTTTACGGCGCCGGACCCTGGGATGATCTGGAAGAAGCATTTAAATATGATTATGATATGAACCTGACCGGCTTTGCTTCCATTCCGCTGGTGAAAGCCTGTGTGGAAGCGATTCCGGATACTGCCGGGATACTTTTAAAAACATCCTACCGGGCTTTTGGAAACAAATCTTTGTCGCAAATTATTCCGCCGGACCGGGCGAGCCCGAAGGAACTGGCAAAGCTGGAATATATGGCGGGCCCTGCGCTGTATACTTCACATGCCTGGATCTGGAAAGAATGCATCCGTCTGCTGGCATTGAACGGATACAAAATCGGAACAGGAAAAGGCGATTTGCCGGCACTGTACAAACAACAGGAGGAGTGGATGACGCAGTTGGGGTTCGCGGTAGAGTTAAACTAATATCAATCTACAATTCAAAAAGAATATATATGCAATCAAGAAAAGAGTCATTAAAAAGGGACATCGAACGGTTGAAGCATTCACTGGATAGTCTGGAATATACTCTGGGAGAACTGGACAAAGACAATAAACGGGACCACGCCAAGGTAACCAAATGCATCAAGGATAAATTAGAAACCGAAATCCTGTATAACAATCTGTATTTGCTTTGGGAAGAGGAATGCAGAAGTAGTGATGGATCTGCCGATACATCGAAATCCGAATACGACCGGAAAAGTAAAACCTATTCCATCATACGCAACAGTTACCGGAAACTAACCGACAACTAGAATCAAACTTTTATTTTTTACATTAAAAAAGATCTATATGGACTTCATCGATCACCTGATTTATACTGCAAATACTGACAAGGTCCGGGGTAATTATCCTGAGTTGCTGAGTGATTATGCTTCTACGCTGATCGCCACTCCGGGTACACCCGGAAGAAATGAGATCCCTGTTGTTCTGCCAGCGCCTTTGCCTGCTTTGACGGATCTGAAATCTTCCTACCCGCTTACAGTAAGACAGAGCTTTTTATTTTATGAGGATCCCGTTGTGATTGATAAAGCCATACAAAAACATTGGTTTGACCAAACGAACGGTCCGGTAAACACGCTGAATTTTACAAACCCGCCGGTTTCCGGTACGATGTTTTTAGATGCGGACCCTCCGCTGTATCATCTCATATACGCATACCTCATTGAAAACACGCGTATCACCCAGATCATGGAGCGCCTGATTTATTTATACCAGCACGATGAAATACTGGGCGTTGCCAGTTCGAGTGATCCGCTGCAGCGGCAGGCATTTCAGTGGATCGAGAATACAGAAAACCTGTTCTTCAAAACCTTGTCGAATACCAGCTATCGCAACATCAGTGGTAATCTTCGTCCAAATCCGGAAGCGAACAGGAGAAACGCCTATTACCGGATGTTTGGGATGGATCTCGCCTTTGGTGATCCTTCCAATACAAACAATGCGGATTATTCCTACTACAAAGCGAAAACATCCAATAAGGAATTCATTTTATTATTTGAACAATTTCTGGCTGAAGTCTGGCAGGCTTATACGAATGCGCAAAATACCAGCGGAGCCAATACAACCGACTATCAGAAGATCATTGATATGGCCACAAAGATCAGGCAGATGCTCATGGCAAGAAGAGGCGCAACGGGGAATATATCACTGCTGAACTATCGTTATATGAATCTTTCGAGAGAAGAATATTCATCCGTTGGATTTATGTCCTGGTTATTCGACGTGGTTTCCTACGACAGCCCGCTGGTAAATCTGCTGGGATGCCAGGCCAATACGGCTTCTGAACGTCTGATGAATATCGGAAAAAAAGTAGGTGTGGAAGCACATCGTAAAGCGCAGGCCCTGTTTGATATGGCCGCATCCATGGCCACCGTTCTCCGCGAAATTGAGTATGGTACATTCGAACTCACCGCACCCAATCTCTGGATTCGCAAAGTGATCGAAAGTCAGACTCCGGCGTCAACAGCCACGCAGGATCAGATTGATGCGCTGCTTGATTTGCTGACCGTTGTAAACAACTGGGAAAAGGCCACAGGGCATAAATTAAAAAATCCGGAATCAAATAATATCACAGGCACCGTGCGCATTCAGCAAAACAATGCCAAACTTCCCAGGCCCGCATTGAATTAAAATAAACAAAAATATTTGTATGCTATCTCCATTTACTGAGTCGTTGGACACAGAATCTGAAGTAACCGGTGAATTGGAAACGTTACAGCCGGAAATGATATTGAACGGTCCCTTCAATGAAATACCCGTTTCAGAAATGGAGTCCGGTGAAATCAGCCATGAAATTCGCGCGGGTTACGAAAATTCCATTCCTTCGAAGAGACTGGATGGATTGTTATACAGCGGCAAGGACGACTGGATGAATTCTCCCGAGAATCTCGCAATCCGGAAAAAAGTATATGAACAGCATGTAGCCAACACAAGAGCTTTGGGAAAGCCGTTTACGTATAATCTGGATTCGACACAGACCAGAGAAGTAGATCACAGCGGGAAAGTTTTATTAAATGATGCCGCGGACTGGTTAGACAAGCTGCTGGCGCAGGCCCGCTCGGATCTGAAAAATAAAAATGTTACCATAAAAATACTCAGCGGTTATCGCACAGCCGAAAATCAGTTCAGTGGATGGGTGAAAAGTTTTCCTGCCTATTTCTACTGGGCATTGCATAAAAAAGGTTTAAGCAGGAATGACATCAACGGAATAGCCAATTATATCGGAATGAACCTGGCGGCACCCGGGTTTAGTAATCACAATCATGGCCTGGCCGTTGACTTTGGTGCGCAGGAAGGAGCCAATACATTCACTGTCGATACAAATCCGGAACACAAACACAAAATATTCTGGGAAACAAAAAGTCTTTTGTGGTCCTGGCTCAATCAACATGCAGCCACCTTTCATTTTTATCCGTACAAACAGGAACCCTGGCATTGGGAATTTAATCCGGGCTCTGTAAAGGCCGGCCAGTCCGGCAGACCCGGTTCGGGTCTTTCAGAATTTGAAACGGAAGAAGGGCTTTCTGAATATGAAACAGAAGAAAGAAATGATGAATATGATTCGGAGCAATACGATTCGGAATATGAGCAGGAGGGAGACCGGTATGAAGGGCAGACCGGAGAAGAAAATGAATCGCCGGTTATTTCGGAAGAAGATCTGACGGAACAAAACAGAGGGTATAGTTCGGACCTGGGCTGGGGAAATTATATATATGAAATCAACGATCTGCTGCTGAAGGCCACCGGTCAGTCGGGCATGAGTCTGGCTGGAGAAAGTTTTAACCGGGCGGTTGCTTTATGGAGAATGAAAAATGGTTTTCCTTTCTGGAATGTAAGCGGCCTGCTCGATGCAGAAACCTGGAAAAAATTATCAGCATCACTGGGCTTGTCTCCGCTCATTTTCAGCATTTCTGATACGTATTCAAAAATGGGACTTCGCGCACGGGGATTATCATTCGATGCATTCCGGATCGCCTGTAATGGTTTCAGGAAACTCGAAAAAAACGGCGAATTAAAAAACAACCGGATTCTCAGCATTGCAGATTTCACCCAGTCTTCCAAAAAAGACAGACTCTATATCCTGGATCTGGCTGATCAGAAATTAATTTTGCAGACAAAGGTTGCTCATGGAAAAAAATCAGTGAAGGAGGGCGCAGCGGACAGATATTCTCCCACCGATTTTTCAAATACATCAGGGTCCAATAAAAGCAGTCTCGGGTTTTATGTAACCGGGGATACTTTTAACATGGCCGACCATAATGGCGAAGAAAGAGGATTGTCCTTATATATTTACGGAAAAGAAAAAGACTTCAACAGCAATGCCAGGGCGAGGGGAATCTGGATACATAAAGCGAAATACGTGGAGACGGGAGGATATAGCCTGGGTTGTCCCGCTGTCGTGCCCGCCGTTCGCGATCAGGTTGTCAGCACGCTCAAAGGAGGCAGCTGCTTCTTTATTTATTATACGGATCCCGATTATTTATCCAAATCAACCCTCGCACAGGATCCTTCCTTTGGGCCGGTTCCGGTACCGTCACATGAATATAATGAGGCAGGAGAAACAGAGGAAGAGACGGAAGAATCAGAAGCAATGACTGAAACGGAGGAACAGGAAGAAAATGAATATCAGGAAACCGTTCATGAATCGGAGATCAGTTTCGAAGAAGAAGTTCCAAAAAAATTTGATGTTGATGCTTCATGCGGCATTACAGATTATTTACCGGTCAGTGCCGTAAAGGGCCATGCTTATCTGACCGGGATATTTATTCCCGCGGGATTTAAAGCCTCTGATAAAATAAATATCATTCTCTATCTCCATGGCCTGTATGGTTATGGTGACAGGAAAAACGGTATTGAATACTACTGGAAAAACTATTCCAATATTCGTGACTATTTATATAAAAGCCGCAGGAATGCCATTCTGATTGCACCCACCCTGGGTACGGATCCACAGACCCCGAATATTTTGCTCAAGAATAAAAACGGACTGGATACTTTTATTTCTGCCTGTTTGAAGGAACTTATTTCAAAAAACTACGTACCCTCTTCAGCAGAACCATTCCAGCTGATCATTGCCGGCCACTCCGCCGGAGGCAGTCCGATGAGCAGGATCATGACCGGCACCAATACATTACGAGAGCACGTGATTGAATGCTGGGGTTTTGATTGTTTTTATAATTATGGATGGACAGAAGTGCTCACAAAAAATCCCGGTATCCTGTTTTACCACTATTGGGCGTACAAAAACGACGGTACGCAAAGCGGTCCCGGTTATAACGCGGATCAGCTGCAGAAAAAATTCAGTAATCTGAAAAATATTAAACCCTCGGCGGGTATTCATCATCCGCAGGTGATTGGAGATGCCTGGATCAATGAAGTCAATAAGCGATCCTGGTTTAGTGAAATAGATACTGAAAAAGAACAGGAACACTACTCCGAACCGGAGATGCTGGAAGAAAATGAAATGGCATTTGAAGAACTCGTTCCAAAGATGAAGCTACCGGATATCCGCAAACGGATTGATGACTACTTCGATCTTGCCAATGTGGAATACACATTGGATACCGGAACTAAAATCAAAAGCCGGTCTCAATTCCGGTATGTTAGCCCTGGTCAGACACTCTCGCCTGAAGATGCGAAAGAAAAAGTAAAGGCACAGCTGAGAAAAACAAAAGCCGGTCAGAAATTTATAACCGAGAACAGTGTTGCCATTCATTTTGCTGCCTATGGCAGGGCAAAACCTGCACAGATAAAAATAGTGATGCAGGCGTTAATCGATTCGGGTGCGCTGGCCGATTTGCGAAAAATTGAAACGTCCATGAGCGATCTGCAACTGGTACGCCGGCTTCAGAAGGTTTTTGGTATGGGCATCGATTGCGCGGGATATGTACAGCTGGCATACATCTTTGCCTATTCCGGGAATGACAGTGATTCGGCTGAAAAAAGAAAAAAACTCGGTCTGAAGGAACGGCGGGGAGATGAGGATCTGAAATCACTTTCTCGCGGCTCATTTCAAAAAACTGGATGTGCTGGATGCAAAAACAGGAGATCTGCTGATTTTAAATTTTCGGGCTACAGATAACGATCATGCGGGGCATACGCTCATCATTGTCGATCATACCATCCATAATACCGAGCATGCCTTTATCGTGGATGCATCCTGGGGCACGGATATGTATGGGCAGGATGCCGGCGGTATCGGACGCAGAACCTTTTTCTTCGACACCGATAAATCTGTCTGGTGGGATGAACACCCGCTGGATCATACAAAAGCAAACGAGAATACGATCGGACCCTATGGCGGCCATCCTGTTCAGGGATTATACCGTCCGAAACAGGTTTGATGAAGATTATTTTCAATGGGAAAGTGGGCTGGTTTGTCCATTTTTCGAATTGAAAATACATTCAAAAGGGCCTCCCGGTTCTTCTTTCCATTCAAACAATAATTATTTGAGTGCCTCGTTCTGACCGGATGAGAAGCTTCAGGAAATCACCCGTTATTTTATCTGTTCTGTATATTCTTCTTCATACAGCGTGTAAAAAATCAGATATTCAGCCATTAACCAAGGGATTTAATGTGTACATGGCCGGAACAGAAAACGGGAATGCTGTTTACTGGAAAAACGGCCAGGCCATTACCCTCGCCAATGGTTCTGATGCCACCGGTATAACAGTATCCGAACCGGATGTTTTTGTATGCGGTCTGTCAAATGCCCGCGCGGCGTATTGGAAAAACGGACAGCTCAATCTGCTGACGCAGGCTCCTGCTTCGGTAAATGGAATCACATTATCCGGTTCAGATATTTATAACGTGGGTGAAGTGCCCGGAAGCAGTTATATCGACAGCGCGGGTGGCAGTAATGTAAACGCCAATTCCGCTGTGTACTGGGTGAACGGAGCCATACACAATCTTGCACCGGGTGCGAGACAAGCGGATGCAGAGGGTATTGTGTTTGCAGGATCTGATATGTATATCGTCGGACACGTTTTCAACAGTGCAGATACCGCTGTGCAATGGAAAAATGGCATTCGTTCTGACTATACGAACGACAACGGCCAAAACAGGATCGCTTATTCAGTGGCAGTTTCCGGTGCAGATGTATACGCAGCAGGTGGTTTTAATAATTCGCCGGTTTATTGGAAAAATGGTGTGATGACAACATTGACGACCAGTATATCCGGTGAAAGAAATGGCATCGGTTATGCAAAATCCATAATGTTATCCGGAACAAATGTGTATGTGGTGGGAGCTTATGATTCACTGGGCGGCATATTAACCGCTGCTTATTGGACAAACGGCATCTTAACTCCCTTACAAAATAATTCGGCAAACTCGTCTTTGGCAAACGGAATCGCTCTGGCTGGTAATGATATGTATATCGTCGGAGCCATCATCTCATCGGACCGCAGTAGTTCAAGCCCGGCCTATTGGAAAAACGGCACCCTGGTCAATTTCTCCGGCAAGGGAGAGATTAAATCTGTTTACGTGACCAGTCAATAAATACTTTCAAAATACTCTTCGATTTTTTCCTACATTGGAGAACGATGACTACTAGTATTTTCTTTATGATACCGGCGCACTGGATTGCCCTGGTCATTTTCGTTCTTATACTGGGCTCGGGCTGGTTGGGATTCAGATACAAAAAATGGAAGATTAAAAAGTCTTTCAATGAGCAACAGTCTGCCGGGTCGCTCGAAACATCCATGTTGGGATTGATGGCTTTGCTGATGGGATTTACATTTTCAATGGCATTTTCAAAATTTGAAAAAAGGAGAGAAGTAATTGTTGAGGAAGCAAATGATATTGGTACCGCGATCCTGCGTGCAGATTTATTTCCCGATAGTGTTCGAAAGTTGTTTTATCTGGATTTTAGTAACTATGTGGAAGCAAGAATAGCGTACTATGACGCCGTTGTACAAAAAGATAAAATGGATGCTGCCATGGCAACGGCCATTCAATATTCAGATAAGTTATGGAAGCGGGCAGCTGATTTGTCGCGTGACGCGCCTTCAAGAGTCAGTTATATGCAAATGATTCCTGCATTGAATAATATGATCGATATCGCTTCCGTAAGGCAATCCGGGATAAGAGCTAAAGTGCCTCCGTTTATTCTCCTATTGCTCGTTTCGCTTACGTGGATGTGCTCGTTCATGTTGGGATATGGACAAAATGGTAATCGTCGTGATCCTGTACTGGTTGGCCTTTTCAGCCTAATGACGACCGTCGCCTTGTATTTGATCCTGGAACTGGATCGGCCTCGCAGAGGAATGCTTAATCTGAATGAAGCAGAACAACAAATGGTGGATCTGCGTGAAATATTAAAAGCAAGAACCCAGTCAGCGCCCATTAACTATTTACAACCGGGGTGATCATTTCAAAATCCGGATGTTTCGCTGGCGGCCATGATATGGAGAAATCAAAATCTATAAACTGAATGAATCAGACCATTTCATGGGGCATCATTGGCTGCGGCAATGTGACCGAGAAAAAAAGCGGACCGGCATTTAACAAAGTGACGAATTCCAGACTGGTAGCAGTCATGCGTCGTGATGCAGCCAAAGCAGAGGACTATGCTCAACGCCATGGCACACCCAAATGGTATGATGATGCAAATAAATTGATCAACGACCCGGAGATCAATGCCATCTATATCGCTACGCCACCGGCCTTTCATGAAGAATATACAAAGCAGGCATTGATGGCTGGTAAATATGTGTATGTTGAAAAGCCCATTACTACTTCGGTTGCATCCTGCAAAAGAATGATCGAAGCGGCTGACATGTACAAGGGCAAACTTTCCGTAGCTCACTACCGCCGGGGACTGCCTTATTTCAATGAGATCAAAAAAACAATGGAAGAAGGTCTGATTGGCAAGGTCAAAATGATCCGGCTTGCCATGTTTCAGCCTTATAAAACCGAACTGATTGCAAAGACAGAATATAACTGGCGGGTAGTACCTGAAATTTCCGGCGGCGGTTTATTTTTTGACCTGGCGCCTCACCAGCTGGATATATTAATATGGATGTTGGGAGACCCGGTGAGCTATTGCGGGAAAGCGGTAAACCAGGCAGGTTTCTACGAAGCAGAAGACACCGTTTCAGGAACCATGCAGCTACCGGACAATGTGTTGTTCACCGGCAACTGGTGCTTTACCATGCCTGATTTTATGCAGGAAGACAGTTGCGAAATAATCGGAGAACAGGGTTCAATCAGATTTCCGGTATTCGGGAGTCAGTTCACTTTGCAAAATAAAACCGGTTCTCAAATTTTTGATTTTGTGCACCCTGAAAATATTCAGCAACCCATGATACAGAAAGTGGTGGATTATTTTTTGAATAAAGGCGACAATCCCTGTTCCGCCCATGAAGCATTGAAGAGTATGTCTGTCATGGAAGCATTCCTGCAAAAAAAATAGATACAGGAATATCACCTGTATCTATTTTAACGACGAATAAAAGAACCCGCTTAAGGCCGCCGTTAAGCCAGATAAAAAAACAGATTATTGTTGCAAAGTAATTTCTCCAACATCAGTATCCTTCTTTTCGTTAACAACCACTCCTGTTTTTTCAAAATTTTTGTAAGGAGCAATCGCTTCTATCACTAGTTTGTACGTGCCCGGTTTTACTTCACCAATTTCAAAACCTCCGTTTTTGATATTTGTTCTCATCGTGTCCATTCCCGAAACAACATACGCTGAGGTTGCGGAAGCGGACGGACTTACAGAACCCTTGATGGTGCCATTCTTAAAATTAGTAAAAGCAAACAGAGTAAATGCTATTGCTAAACTTGCTACAAAAGCGGATATTTTTTTCGTTTTCATAAAAAAATTTAAACGTGAATGAATTGAGTTGACTACATAGTCAACCGCTTACCCCTACAAGTTCAACAACTATGCCAGCCGCCCGCATGCAAATTTTTGCAAATTTTCGCCGGAAAGATTTTAGGAGGCAGGATTTTTGAAGAATATGTAGAAAGACATGGATAATGGTGGTCGTGAAAATGATTGCCGATCATACGTTTATACAAGTGCTTACGATTCCCTGTCATTGTGAGGAGTAAAATACTCAATGAAAAATTCTCATCATGAAAAGACTGATTTTTTTATCCGGACTGTTGTGTATGATTCTTGCCAGCTGTAATGATAAAACTTCGGGGCCTTCCGCTGTCGCTCAAAAAAACCTGGATGCCACCAAAAATATCCGGCAATCCATTGCTAATAAAGACATGGCAAAACTCGGAGATTATATTGCGACGGATTGTATTGACCATTCCGGCGATCATGGAGATATAAAAGGATTGGACAGTATCAAAGCTCAAATTCAGATTTGGGGAGCTATGGCTGACGAAAAAACAGACATTATAAAGGAACTCGCGGATGATGATTATGTCATGTCCTGGCAGCATCATACGGGAAAGTATTTAACAACTGGCTACGGTCACAAACCCGGTGATGCCTTTGATCTGCAGGAGGTGGAAGTTCTCCGCTTTAAAGATGGAAAGGCCATAGAACACTGGAGCATGATGCCACCAGCTGACGTTATGAAAATGATGGCGACTACTGCGGCGCCGGTGACGATGGATAACGCCATATTGCATACTGATACTGTACAAATGGAAAAGAAAAAAAATAAATAGTATTTAGTTTCTACATTTGAAATCTCCCTGGTGCCATATTAATGTTATCATCACACTACAGGGGCAACAGATCCAAAAAATTGAATAATTCTGTAAAAGTCCGTATGTCAGAAGACTATTATAATATTCCTCATTTTCTTTCCGGGGCTGGCGAGATGCCGAAGCTCATACGTGAATATGACTGGTCAAAGACTTCTGTGGGTCCGATTTCTACATGGCCGCAGAGTTTGAAAACAACCCTGAATATCATTCTCAAGTCGAAATTCCCGATGCTGCTTTGGTGGGGAGATGATCTGATCCAATTTTATAACGACACGTATCGGAGGGTGTTAGGTGAAAATGGAAAACATCCGGCTGCACTGGGTCAAAAAGGAAAAGACTGTTGGACTGAAACATGGTCCATTTTGCAACCGCTGATAGATCATGTGATTTCAGAGAATGAACCCGTATCGAGCGAAAATCAGCCTGTCCCCATTTATCGGAATGGAAAGATGGAAGATGCCTGGTGGACATTCAGCTACAGCCCCGTAAATGATGACAGTGGAAAAATAAGTGGCGTATTGGTTGTGACCACCGAGACGACCAAATATGTTAACTCCATAGATACCGTGAAACGATCGGAAGAACGTTTTCAAAATCTGGTGCGGGAAGCAACTGTGGGCATCATTGTGATGACGGGTGAAGAAATGAAAGTGGAAATTGTAAATGAACTATATGGTCGTTTAATTGACCGGACACCGGAAGAATTGTTGGGTAAACCTTTATTTGATATTATTCCGGAAGCCGCTGATCCGTACCTGAACATCCTGAACAATGTAAGACTGACTGATACACCGGTTTACTTATATGACCAGGCTTATTTTGTGTACACAGATGGAAAAAGAAAGGAAGGTTATGTGAACCTGGTTTACCAACCATACAAAGACAGCCATGGAAAGATCATTGGGGTGATGGCACTCTGCCACGATGTGACAGAACAGGTGAATACAAGGCACAAAGTGGAAGCCAGTGAACTCTTCGCAAAAACCATTATAAACAAATCAGAGGCTGCACAGGCAGTATGGCTTGGCAGAAATATGGTTTTTGACATGGCAAATGAAAAGATGCTGCAAATGCTCGGACGTGATAGCTCCATCATCGGGAAGCCGTTTATGGAAGCCATTCCCGAACTCAAAGAAACGTCCCTACTGGAGCGTCTCAGAATTGTGCTGGAAACCGGTGAAACGTATTATCAGCCGGAAGAAATGTTCGTCATCATGCGTCATGGCCAGCCGCATACGGGATATTATAATTATAGCTATGCCGTTCTTACGAATCCGGCGGGACAAAATTATGGCATCCTCTGTACCGCGACAGACGTAACGGAACAGGTACTGAACCGGCAAAAGATTGAGCAGGCGGAAGCGAAAGCAAGGCTGGCCATTGACTCTGCTTCGCTCGGTACGTATGAAATTGACTATGCAACGGATGAAATGTTGACATCTGACCGGTTCAATGAGATCTGGGGAATAAAACACGGTTTGAAAAGAAAGGAACTTGTAACCCGTATTCATCCGGAAGATATTTCGGTTAGACAAAAATCGCACAATGAATCATTAATCACGGGCAACCTGCATTATGAAGCGAGAATAATCTGGGATGATCACTCCGAGCACTGGGTAAGAGTAAAGGGAAAGGTAGTATATAACGAAAAAGGTGAACCGGTTACATTGCTCGGGGTGGTTCAGGATATTAATGAACAGCGATTATCGGCGGAGCGGTTAACCGAACTGGTCGAAGAGCGCACCGGGGAACTGATGCAAAAACATGCTGCTTTGCTGGAAAGTGAAGAAAGGTATCACCGGATGATTGAAGAGGTGGAGGATTATGCAATTTTATTCCTGGATAATAACGGCATCATTCAGAACTGGAACAAAGGCGCCGAGAAGATCAAGGGATATACAGCGGAAGAGGCAGTAGGAAAAAGCTTTAAGATGTTCTATTCACGGGAAGACCGGGAAAGAAAATTACCGGAAAGTCTGATAGCGTTGGCTGCCGAAACGGGCAAGGCAGCTCAGGAAGGTATCCGGATACGTAAAGACGGAAGCAGCTTTTGGGGCAGTATTGTAATCACCGCTATACATGATATCGACAATCATGTCATCGGTTTTTCTAAAGTAACCCGTGATCTCACCGAGCGCAAAATCGCGGAAGACAAGATCAAACAATATACGCGTGAACTTGAATTTCAAAATGAGGAGTTGAAACAGTTTGCATTTGTTGCATCCCATGATATGAAAGAACCGCTTAGAAAAGTCATTTTTAATAATAATTTTCTAAACGACCGGATTCGTGACCAGCTTGATGATAAAGAAAAGACCGCCCTGCAGCGATCTACAGACGGAGCAAGGCGTATGCAAACCCTGATTGATGATATACTTTCTTATTCCCAGACTGCTTTTGGCGAACACACAAAAACGGAAGTGGACCTGAATGTTACCCTGGAGAATGTCATTACAAATTTAAAAGAGGTTATTGAAGAATCGGAAGCGGCCATTGAATTACCTGTGATGCCCGTGATAACCGGCATTCCACACCAGCTCAGCCAGCTATTTGACAACCTGCTAAACAATGCTATTAAATACAGACATCCGGATCGAAAAACGGTGATAAAAATTACCACACAAATGGTGAGCGATGCCGGACTAAACAAAGATCTGAAAACCCGCGACTATCATAAAATCTCCATGGCTGATAACGGCATTGGCTTTGAAGGATCTGATGCCGAAAAAATATTTGACCTGTTTTACCGGCTGAAAGACCGGAAACAATATGCAGGAAGCGGCATTGGTCTTTCCATTTGCCGGAAAATAGTACAGAACCATAACGGTTTTATAGAGGCACACGGGCATGCAGGAAGTGGTGCTGAATTTGATATATACCTGCCCGTTGAAAGAAAATAAAATTAATCACAGGCAGCCAGCACCTCTTTGACCAGGCTATATAATTTATCCGTATTATCGGGTTTGATAAAATAATTGAGCGCGCCATTCTGTCTGCATTCATCTATATGAACTTTTGAGTTCGACGTGCTCCAGACAAATTTCGGGATGGCAGTGAAACGTGGATTTTTGTGCAAAATAGCCAAAACCTGCGCCCCGTTTAACTGAGGCATACTATAATCTAAAATGATCGCGCACGGCAGATTGTGATCGAAGCATTTTTCAAGATATTGTACTGCTTCCCGGCCATTGAATACCATCTCAGCCTGTGCTTCCGGATCAACCTCGGAAATGGCATCTCCAAGCAGTTCCTGGTCTTCCGAATCGTCATCCGCTACAAGAATGACCCTGTGTCTTTGTTCTGTTGACATGATGATATTTGTGATAAAGCGCCGGAAGTTACAAACTAATTGATTGAATCGCAGTGCTGTTTTATTTTTTTGCAGCAACACAGCCGGCATGGTTGCCGGATACGATCCCGTCCTGGCCCGATACTTGCAATTACTAAATAAATTAGTATTATGAAAAAAGAAAATGATCAGACACAAACACCGGCATCAGGTATTCAGCAGCATCAGCCTGGTTCTGTAGACAATACAATAAAAAATCCGGACGATTGGAAAACGGGCGACGAACCGATGACGGGTGCCCAAAATTCATATTTACATACTTTGGCTTCTCAGGTTCATGAAAATGTGGATGACGATATGACCAAAGCCGATGCTTCCAAAAAAATTGATGAGCTTCGGCAGAAAACCGGACTTGAAAATAAAAACGAATAATTAATTCTCTGGCACCTGAAAAATTGTTAATTCGGAAATACATTTGACTTCCATTTGGCGTAGTTTATATGAAAGCGTTCCTGCAAAAAATAAATACAAGGGATGAGTGATCATTATTTTTCATTTGGAATATATCCGGGTGGCCAGGTTGGCACACTTACGGGTATGACAAACGGAGCGCCGGACAATCCGGATCAGATCCTGAGCGCGCTGGATGATTTACAGGGAAACAATAAATTAAACGTTCGTTGTTATATTGTTTACAAAGGCAGGGAAGCCGTACCGGAATTCAATCCACCAGAACCGCAACAGTACGCCGTGAATGGTCGTATGCTGGATCTGGTACTTTGTTTTCACAGTTTTGAAGAAGAAATTTCCGGATGGAAGGAATTTATTGAGCGGGCCATCAATGTTTATCATCCCTTTTTAGCCAAACTTCAGATCACAGAGGAAGCCAATGTGAATCTTCCCGTGCTGGACGGTCACTATCCCAAAGTACGTGTTGCGTTGGTGGAAGGAATTGTATTTGCACACCATATTTTGAACGGGAAGGGCCTTTCCATTCCCCTGGGCTTTAATGCAACGCCTGATTTCAATCCCAATAAATCTTTCTGGAAAGAAATTAAGTCACTGGCGGACTCCTCTTTTTATAATGCACTGGGCTATGTGGGTTTCGATTTTTTCCCGGACGTTTTCAGACCTCTGCCTGGTCCGGGGGACGAAAGTGCGTTGGAATCCGCCATCAGATATCTGATCAGTCAGTTCCGGCAGGTCGATTTATTACAGGCATCTATATCCGAAAAGATTCCCATTCATATAACTGAAAACGGGTGGCCTACCGGGGAGGGGAGGTCTCAGGAGCAGCAGGCAGACAGGGTTGAAAAAATTATTCGTATCATTTATTCACTTCGCGATGAATGGAATATTACACAGTATAGTTTTTTTGCATTACGTGATGCGGACAGTAAAAAGCAGGATCTCTTTTATCAGTTTGGTTTATTGAAAGATGATTACACACGCAAAAAAGCTTTTTATATTTATAAGGAACTGATTCAGGAGATGGATAGTACTTTTCTGACAAACGGTATTTGACATGGGCTGATCTGGCGGGGAAAGATGATAGACTAAGCCTTGTAATGGTTTTGGTATCAGCTTTTGAAAAATGTCTCGGGACTATCTCCAGTGAACTTTCTGATTTCTTTAATAAAATGCGCCTGATCGTAAAAGCCTGCTTCGTATCCGAGATCAGTAAGCGATTTATCGCTGTCGTATACTTTGATCGTGTGTTTAAATCGCACAATGGAGGCGAATTTTTTGGGACTTGTACCAACAACCTGCCGGAATCTTTTTTCAAGTACACTTTGACTTACGTGAAGTTCGGAAAGCAAATCGCTTATCCGGATATTTCCTCTGCTTTTGTAGATCATGGCAATGGCCGAAACCACCAGTTGATCAGGAGGGTTGACGCGCATGATCGAAATCAGAAAATTTTCTACAATGGATATTTTCTCAGCATCAGTTTTCGATGCCTGTAGCCTTTCTTCCAGTATCAGCAATTCCGATCTTAACATAAAATGATCGAGTGAAATGCTTTCCATGAATAATTCATGAATCGGCTGCCGGAAAAAAGAGGCCGCGGCGCCTTCTTTAAAAAATACAAGGACAGATCCGATCCCTCCGGTATGACTAAAAACCCGGTATTGATCCATTAGACCCGTAAGGCCGGCGCTGGCCAATGGAATATTTTTATCTCCGTCATAGTAGGAGAGTCTGCCTTTGTATTGAAACCCGATCACCAGCTCCGTGCCGGGTAACACCTTATATTCATTAGCCATTTCAGATTCTGAAATGGCTAATATCCTGATATGAGGTTTAAGTAAATCAGTGGGAATATAAGTATCAAACTTCACTCGTAAAAAATTGTATTTAAATATACAATTATCTTACAGAGCATATGCCTTGGCTTCCGGAATGGGTTCAGCAACCATTTCACTGCCGGAGAGATCATAGTATGTGCAAAACATCTTTTGCATATCAACCACCCATTTTTCAACACCCGCTTCTGCTGCCCGTTTGCAAAAGGTTGGATAATCTGTTTTGCCCTGCTGATGAATTTTAATTTCAGCCGTTAGTTTTTCCTTTTGCCCGGCAGCAAGGATCGTAACCGGAATCCATTTGGGCGGAGCCGATAATTCAAATCCTGCCTTGCCGTGATAGGTGATATGACCATCGGAAACAAAATGTTCATAAGACTGTACGCCGAGTTTTTTCATGTCCTGGATGTAAGCCGGGAAGTCCGCACCGGACTTCACCTGCGAATGCGCTTCTCTGATCTGTTCTAATGTAAACATATATTTATTTTTATCCCATAAAATTCAGCAATCCCGAGCC
Organism: uncultured Bacteroidota bacterium; assembly: GCA_963759335.1. GTDB lineage: Bacteria > Bacteroidota > Bacteroidia > Chitinophagales > Chitinophagaceae > Puia. Next base: position 51,900 of record CAVWYU010000005.1, on the reverse strand, counting down.
CGCCGGATTGTAAAAAATCGTTTTTATAAATGAAACGCGACTTCTAATCCCTCTTTAGCTTGCCAGAATCAGGAGGATGCAACTTCTAAAGCATATAAGTTCCCATAGCAATGCACGTCGTTACGATATATACAATAGCCATTAAAACAGGAATACCCGTTTTAGCACGCTAATTCCCGCTCGGCATCGTCAGATTAAAACCTTCTTTTGACAGCTGGTCCCTTATAAACTGAAAGCGTTCATATTGGGTAAGTGTAATAGGACCCGAATAGCCTTCGCTTTGCAACTTGCGTGGCGGATACTTGACATATGTCTGCATCAATTGTTTTATTTCTGCGTTAATAGAAACCAATGTCCATGTCCTTTCTGTGAAGTTATTCATGAAGATATCATATCGTTCCTGCGGGTCGGCCCATAAATCAAATACCTGGGGCACCGTTGCCACGTAGCTGTCTGCCCCTTTCCATCCCAAGTTTGCGTCTACCGAGAGGCCGCCTGTTTTCGCACCATCATCACCGCGCAGGTTAAATACCGCTTTATAATTTCCGACTCTTGCCGCTCCGGGTGTAAGTTCATTTTCAGTAAAATAAAACCATGAAGTTCGGGGGTCGGTGGCCAGCTATAGCTGCTTTAAAAAAAGAATATCATTTCCTTTGAATGAAGCTTCCCTTACAAACCATTCCTGTGCGTAATTTTATCCCTTATTTCCCGCCAGGTTATCACGTAAATATTATTTTCCTTTAAAAGTCTGGCACATAAAGGGCTTGAAAAAAAATCATAATCTGTCTGTCGCCATGTTGCGCCCCATCCTTCGTGTCCAATGGTCACTGCTTTCATTTCTTCATCATCGTAAGCGGTGTGAAGAATAAGATACGTAATGCCGGGTTTTATATTTTTAAAACCCTTAGTATAAAAATCAGCCATGCCGGTTTTATAATCCTCAAACTCCGCGGTTAATAATGTATCGATAATTATATCCCGGTCTGAAATAAGTGTATCCAGATTCACGTGTAAATGATTCCCTACCTGACGGGTAATATAAACAGGAATATTAAACTCATGCCCGACTTTAATATAAGCTTTCAAAAAACCGAGGTTTTGATGAAGTGTATACATGTGTGCATCCAGATGGGTAGGATCAATACCGAATTGAATGGCACGTTTTACCTGATTGCGTATTTCTTTTTCAACTTCATCTGCCGACGCACTCGCTATAACGCTGTCTACGGAAGAATAAAAAAATCCATTTTTATTGACCAGTCCGGGCACATAGGGTGCTGGCGTTACGGGACCCCATTTATAATATTTCCATTCACTCGTAAGTGTCAGATGCAGGCCGAAATCCATTTCGGGGTGAAGCTGCGCATATGCTGCCATTTCAGGAAACCAGGCACATGGCACCATAATACTGGCTGATTTAACACAGCCTTTTTCCATTGCACGGATGGAGGCTTCGTTTTCCGAATGTGTTACGCCCAAATCATCGGCATGTATGATCAGCAATTTCGAATCTTTTGGGTAGCCCAGCAGTTCCTGTGTAGATTTTCGCTGTCCTGCAGCAATTATGGAACAGATAGAAAACAAAATAACGATGAATGCTCTTTTTTCTGCACGTATTTTTTGTAAGTTATATTTCATGAGTGCGGGTTTTTGCATGGAGTGAAAAATGGCCTTCCCATTTTTATCAGTCAATATTTTTTATTACTCTGCAGGGATTTCCCGCAGCCAAAACGCCATTTGGAATATCGCGTGTAACAACACTGCCGGCACCAATGACTGAATCTTCACCGATGGTAATTCCGGGACAAATGATTGCACCGGCACCCAGCCAGGCCCGATCACCGATTTTGACAGATTTTCCCAGTTCCGTGCCTGAAAAATTTCGCTCATGGGAATTGATACTATGAGTGGCTGTTAATATCTGCACTTTAGGTCCGCACATCACGTTGTTTCCGATGATAACAGGTGATACATCCAGAATAACACAATCAAAGTTCATATAGAAACTATGCCCGATATTGATATTAAATCCATAATCGCAGTAGAAGGGAGGTTCTATGACACTTTTCGGGCCAATTTGTCCCAACATCGTTCTGAGTTGCTCAAATCGGCTACTGTAGTCATGTTGCCCCAGTTGGTTATATACTCCCAGGTGCTTTCTTATTTTAAATCTAAGCTGTTCCAATTCTTCATCTCCGGCATAATAGGGGAGGCCCTGAATCATCTTTTCTTTCTCCGTCATCATACATATTTTAGCAGTAGTGTACCGGTCCTTTTAAACCGGACAGTTCTCTAAAGTTAGTTTTCTCTTTCCGCATTTTGTTCATTGACGTCACCGGGTAGTTTATCGACCAGAATCAACCGTTTGTTGACGGACAGTTTCAGATTGTTTTACAACTAGCTATTCTTGCATACTGGTATAGGATGAGGGCGGAATTTGAAACAACGGATAAATGATGTTTGTAAAATTGAGCGGGAACCTGAAAAAGATTTATAGTTAATGAATATGAAAGAGATTTTCAAAATTGATCCATCAAAGGGCGTTTCAAAATTCCGGTTCTATTTACTACGGTTTTATTTTGCGCTGAATTTTGTGGCGCTGGGTTTTCAGGCATGGAGTGAAATATTTACCCACAAAGGCCTGTGGGAACCCATACCGGGTATTGCATACAGTTTTTGGGCGGCCTTTTCTTTACTGGCTGTTTTGGGTATCATTCATCCCTTAAAAATGCTCCCTTTATTGTTTGTACAATTTACTTATAAACTAATCTGGTCGATGATGGTCGCATACCCCATATGGGCAGCAAATAAGCTGCCGGCCTCGCATGAACTTACAAATATCATGGTAAAGGGTGTCATCCTGGATCTTGTTATTATTCCCTGGCCATATGTATTCAGAACCTTTATTTTAATGCAAAAGAGAAATAACATCTCAAGCACTGCACATGTCAATTAAGATGATTGCAAGACTGGGTGGCTTATTATATTTAATAAACATCGTGTTTGGCATTTTTTCCATAGGGTATGTTGCCAGCGTAATAATTGTATCAGGAAACGCTTCAGCAACAGCACAAAATATAATTACACATGAATACTTATACAGACTGGGACTTGCCGCTCATGTAATCGTACTTCTTACAAACGTGCCTCTGGCGATCGTGTTTTACCGGCTGTTCAAAATTGTCAGCCGGCCTTTAGTTATACTTGTTATTTTCTTTACCCTGATCGGAACGGCCATGGAGGGTGTAAGTTTAATAAATCAATTTGCTCCGCTGCATCTTTTGAAAAATAAAGATTTGCTACTTGTATTTAAGATTGACCAGTTACAGTCCCTGGTTTATTTCTTTTTAAAATTAGAAATGTACGGGTTAAATCTCGCACTTATATTTTTTGGTTGTTATTGTATATTAATGGGCTTTTTAATTTTCAGATCTGGCTTTCTGCCAAAACTCATTGGAGTGTTTATGGCGATTGGTGGCGTTTGCTATTTGTTCAACAGTTTCGCTACTATTCTCAATCCGGCGTTTGCAGCAAATCTTTCTCCCTACATTCAATTACCATCCGGCCTCGGTGAAATATCACTTTGTCTGTGGTTGCTGATCGCTGGTGTAAATGTAAAAAAAATGGGACCGGAAACGGAAGGCAGACTTACTTTGTAAAGAATTCCAAAGCGATTTTGTTTATCAGTTCCGGTTTTTCAGTAAAGACTGCGTGTGAGGTATTGGGAAGAACGCAATATTCGCTTCCTTTTATTAAGCGATGCATCTCCAAGCCGTGTTCAGGTTTAATCATATCCCGGTCGCCAAAGACGAGCATAACCGGAATATGTATCTGGCTGAATAACTCCTTCGGGAAGTAATACTCCCCATACCACATGATTATTCTGTCGTTGATTATTTTTCTCCAGGCGGATTCATTAGCTATAAAATACGCATCTGCCCATTTTTGATCCTCCGTTGAGAACCGATAACCGGGCGGAAGGAGTTGTAATGAATCATTGGCCGTCGAATCCCCTGATATCATTCCGTCTTTTTTATAATTAGCGCCGGATGCTATCAGTCTTTTTATTTTATCGGGTCTTTTTGCTGCCAGTATCAACCCGGCAATGCCTCCATCACTCCAACCCATGACGTATGCACTGTCCAATTTTAGAAGGTCAATGAGTTTGGAAACATATTCAGCCAGCAGGTCATAGGTCATGGTGTCCAGCATTTCAGATCTTCCCTGTCCCGGATCATCCGGCGCAATCACTCTGAAGTGTTTTGACAATTCCGGAATACACAATGAAAAATCTGAAATTTTTTTCATCCCACCTTCAAGCAATAGTAAAGGCGTTCCCTGACCATATTCCTCGTAGTAAATTTTCTTATTAAATATCATTACATATTTACCATGGTTGGAACCATAAGGAATTTTTTCCTGCGCAAATAAAGTCTGACAAACGATGAACAGGCTTATGGCGATCAGAATCCTGCGTTTTGGGATCATTCAATAATTTAAAACCTTTTACTTTCCTGCAAATATTTAAAGCAGTGAAGGGCCATGGTTTAACATTTATTAAACAGACATCATAAAATTCCTGATTGTCTCAGAAAAATGAAATGCCGGCGCTGGGTTTATAAAGGATCGGCTATACTTTTGTGATGATCTTTCAGGACAACGCTTTCTTGTGTTCTTTCAGATATTTTATCCTCGGCGACTCGGCATTCAGTTCGTTCATTTTCTGGTAAGCTTTTAACAACTCGGGTGGAATATCACCTTTATACTGAATCTCATAATAGGAAAATCCGTCGAACGGTATGGTATTTTTGATATCCTGTATTCGTACCCGGTCGGCAACCCCGCGTTTTTTAAAATAGTCCATAAAAACCTGTTGCCTGTTTTTATTCAGTCGTTTTAACTGACTGTTTATGATTTCCGTTCCCACCAGTCTGGTGCATTTTTCCTGCAGCGTGAATAATAATTTGTCCTTCACCCGGGCGTTCAGATACCGCAGAAAACTGCTGTCCCGGATGGCCAGCTGATCAACTGTCAGAGAATCTTTTTCAGTGAATGTTTCCGGCGTCAGGTGATTGACAGACATGAAATACTTTTTCTTGGCTTCAAAAAAGTTCACCCGTTCTTTTTCTTTGGTAGTATATGAAAAAGGATGGATGGTAATGGAAACGGCCGGGTTTTTTTCGAGGAATTCGGCTGTTTGCGATAAGAATTTGTCCTGGCTTGGCAGTAAGGCACTGCTCATGAGCGGCCATTTTATCTTGGACGATTTTTCGATCGCCTGCTCGGTATTTTTTACATCAAAACGGTAAGGAGTTGTAACCGGCTTGACGAATATGTTTTGAAGGAGATGCATAATAGCATCATGAAAATGAAATTTGGGATTTTTCAGGCTTCCCGTGATCGGGATTTCATAATCGATCACATCGCCCCGTTCCCGGATGAACGCAAAAATCAGCGGCAGGGGCAGCCACTTTTTATCCTTTCCACGCACCCTTTTGGTAGAACGCGGGTCAACAATGATCAGGTGATTTTTGCTTTCTATATTACCCGCGAGCACATTCCAGGCTCCGTTCAGTTCAATCGTCCCCCGGTCCAGCGGGTATGACGAAAAAGTAACCGTATAAGGATTGAACAAAGAGACCGGAATATTTTCAATATGGTAATTGAGGTTATAATAAGAACTGTCGTTGGGATCTATACTCAGCTTAATCGCCATATTTCCATAAGGCTTCAGGGCGGAATGAACGGCAACATTTACCCTCCTCTTTTTTTTGTTGATCGAGTCCGCAAAGATGTTCAAACCATGCAGTCCGGAGGAGAATTCTTCACTCAGGGAAAAATCATTAAAGGTCAACTCGCCCCCGTTGATCGCGAGATAGTTCAATGTATAATCGCTGTTGAAAAACTCTTTGGAAAGGTCTCTGATATAGTGGCCGATGGCTATGATGATATTCTGTTTTCCGGGGTCCCCGCTTTCACCGCCCGAACCTTTTTTTGCGAACATGGCGCTCAGGTTATCAGTATGGTCGTAACGCTCATATTTCACATAGGGATGAATAAGTGATATGGAATCCAGGACGTACTGGTTGTTCTTTGGACTCAGCTCAGGAATCACCAGGCGTAGTTGCTGAAAGGACATGTAATCATCTTCGGTGGTTTTGCCCAGATGAAAATCGCTCAGCGTTATATGGCCGGATGCGATGATATCTTCCGAATTATGAAAATTTCCTTTTGCTTTCAGATCGGCATCCAGCATGGCCCGCATCTTCCCATAATTTGACAGATCTTTTGCATACTGTTCCATGGGCGTCAGATCGAAACTGACAATGCGATCGGTGAGCCGGTAGTCGCTGGTTTTAAAATTTATATCGAACGTGCCCTGCATGGTACCCTTATAAGGTCCGGAGGCAAAAGAATAGGTAAATGCCATCGTATCCACATCCCAGTGTTTTCCCGGGGTTTCGAAATTTCCTTTCTTAATATAGTACACAAAGGGCACCTGCTTATCATCGTAATGAATTTCACCGTTCGTTATTTTTAATTCGCCCAGGTTCACATGAAGAGGTGTTGTCTTTTTAGCGGCTGGTTTGGTTGAATCCCCTGAACTGAATTTGTCAATGATGGTTTGGAAATTCATTGTCTTGTGATCCTTGACCACATACACCACCAGGTTATCCAGTGATGCGCTGTTCAACTGCAGGGTATGGGAGAATAACTTGAAAAGGCTCACACGAACCGTCAGACCGCTGGCAGCCAGAAATACACTGTCGCTTTTATATTCGTGAATTTTTAAATTGTGCAGATGCACGTAACCGGTAAATGGGTTCACCAATGCCCAGTCGAGCGTGATCTGCCTGCCCGTATATTTTTCATCATATTTCTGTATGAGATATTTGGTGATGGGCGAGATAAAAATAATGACCACCGCAACGATCAGGAGAACGGTAATCGTAAAAATAATCAGGGGCCTTTTTAGTCTTTTCATTGATCACAGATAAGGTGACGGAGTCGGCAATTTCCATGCATAAGGCAAAACTCAGACCTAGGAAAAGACTGGAAGACTGGAAGACTTGTCCGCGATCTCATTCCACGATGCGAATGTTTGTAATCCGGTTATTATATGACGTAGATGTCCAATTTGCTCCCCATCCCGCCCAGCTTCAATCCTGTTACCCCGGAAGCTTACTGCGTTTGAGTTTTTGTGCATCTTTCAGTATTTTATTACGAAGGAAACAGCTACTTTAAAAAACGAATGCCCGTTCGTATGCATCTTTATTATATATAGCAATTTAAACGGTCATTATCTTATATAGCCTCTATTTTACAAAATAGGATAAGGATTAATGCGGATTCGGGTAAAAACGGCAATCTTCCGCAGGTTACATTTGAATGGTACGATTCTTCCACTTTCGCCGACACTAAACTGCACATGTATGAGAAAACAAGCTTTGCTGATCAGCATTTATTTATTGTGCGCGTATGTTTTACACGCCCAGGTGCATACCGTCAATGGATCTGTATCGGGTCTGGATGGTAATCCCGTTCCTTCCGCAACGGTCTCTGCCGGTCCGGGTAATGCCAGCACTGTCACGGATGAAAACGGGCGGTTTAAAATTTCCGTGGCAGATAATGCGACGCTGACCATCACCTCGATTGGTTTTGAAACAAAAGAAGTGCAGGTCAAAAACCAGTCGGCCATTTATGTTACCCTGGCGCCTAAAGCAAAAGGGCTGAATGATGTGGTGGTAACCGCGCTCGGTATCATGAGAAAGGAAAAAGATATCGGATATTCCACCACTTTAGTCAGAGGAAGGGATCTGGTACAGGCCCGGCCGATCAGCGTGGCCAACGGACTCACCGGAAAAGTTTCGGGCATGCAAATCAATACCATCAACAATGGAGTATTTGCGCCTACACGTATTATTTTGCGGGGCAATCGTTCTTTAACCGGCAATAACCAGGCACTGATCGTCGTGGACGGATCGATTTTCTATAATGATATCAGCAATCTGAATCCGGATGATATCGAATCCATCAATGTGTTGAAAGGATCCAGCGCAGCAGCGATTTACGGCTCCGATGCGTCGAACGGCGTGTTACTCATCACCACAAAAAAAGGCAGTGTTGGTAAACCCGTGATCAATTTTTCCTCCACCGTGCAGGTGGAATCCATCGCCTACATGCCCACGTTCCAAAATCAGTTTGGAAGTAATGGCGGAGAAAGTTTTCCGCAGAATTACAACGACCTCACATATTATATTCCGGATGAAAATCAGCAATTCGGACCGCAGTTTAATGGAAAACTGGTTCCACTGGGAAGACCTATCGGAGATGGGAGCCTTTTAATGGTTCCCTATTCTTCGATACCCGGTGAAAAGAAAGATTTTTTTCAGAACGCGGTCACCACGCAGAATAATATATCCTATAGCGCGGGCGATGACAAGGGTACATTTTTTCTGAGCGGCCAATATGTTTATTCAAATGGGGTGGTGCCAAAAGATTATGGTAACCGGGCCATCGTCCGTTTAGGGGGTTCAAGAAAATATGGAATTTTCTCAGCCAATTACGGACTGGCGTATACCTACAAATACACCAATACCACCAATACCGGGGATGTGTATAATAACGTCATCAACACACCGCAACATGTGCCACTGACCAGCCTGAGTGACTGGCAGCATAATAAATATGCGGATCCTTCCGGCTATTTCAACGACTGGGCAGACAATCCTTATTTCACCATTGACCAGCAAAGAAATCAAACCACATCGAATAATGTAACCGGCAATGTGCAACTCAATCTGCAACCGGTATCCTGGCTTCACCTCAGTTACCTGGCCTCCATGAATTATTCCAATTCACGGTACGAATTCATCGGCGGTATCGCGCACTACAACGAACATGCGAGAACGAGTGACACCGTTATTTATTCCAATGCCAATGGAACAGGACTGGATACTTCATTTGATTATATCAAACCGCAGGCCACCGGACTGGCAACTACGCAGGCTACGTACAATACATCCACCACAAATAATTTTCTTTTTACCTCCGACTTCCTGGCCACTTTCACAAAGGATCTGAGTAAAGATTTCAATCTGAGCATAACGGGAGGTATTTCTTATATCAATAATCAGATCAACTATCTGGCGGTGAATGCCGGGCCATTGTTTGTTCCGGTGTATAATGTGAATTCGCTCACCGGTATTCCCATACTCGGGCAGTATAATAACATTGCAAAAAAGCTGGGATATTTTGGGGATGCTACCATTGGTTATAAAGAGTTTGCTTTCCTGCACGGAAATTACCGAACCGACAGGGACTCGCGCCTGTCCAGCGCCAATAGTTATATTCCTTACTATGATATCGATGCCGCACTCGTGATCAGCGAAATGTTTCCCTCTATAAAAAGCGAAACCTTTCTGAACTTTTTAAAAATCAGGGGTGCGCATTCTCTAACCGGAAATGCATCCGCGCTGGGTAAGGGTTCACCCTACATTGCCGATGGCGCTTATACAACAGATCCGACATTTGTAAGTGCGCCGGGATTTCCCTTTAACGGCCTGGGCGGATTTCTTTCCAATACAAACGTCGCCAATCCGAATATCAAACCGGAACAGATCACAGAAAATGAATTGGGTCTCGAGGCCGTTTTTTATCACAACCGCTTTTCCCTGGTAGCCGTTATTTATCAGCAGAAATTAAAGGATGGTATTGTATTTACCAATACGGCCAGTTCTTCCGGTTTTACATCCTCCCTGATCAACGCAGCCAACACGGAAAATAAGGGACTTGAACTCGGCCTGAAAGCAGTGATCATCAATACCCAGGAGGTCACCTGGAACGCGAATATTAATTATACCCATATGACCAGCAAAGTCATTTCTATCAATGGCGATCTGCCTTCACTCAACGTAGGTGGTAATGCCTATGCAGTGGTTGGGCAGCCGTATCCGGTAATTGAAACAGGCGACTGGGTGCGGGATCCGCAGGGGCATGTGGTGGTAGATCCGGTAACCGGAAATCCTTCGATAGATCCCAACTTAAAAATCGCCGGCAATGCAGTTCCGACCGATCTGGTTGGCATCACCACCAGTGTAAGCTGGAAACATTTTACGCTGACGGCTACAGCGGATTATCGCGGCGGATATAAAGTGTTTAACCAGTCCGGCGAGAACATGACATTTTCCGGAATCAGTTCTGTTACTACCGCAACCGGAAGACAGCGATTTGTTTTTCCCAATTCCGTGATTGATCAGGGCGGCGGGAAATATGTTCAGAATACCAATGTAACAACAGATGACGCGGGATATAATTTTTGGGGCGGCACCTACCTCGGTGTCGGATCGAATTATATAACCAGCGGGGATGTCTGGAAATTAAGGGAAGTATCCATTCGGTATGATTTTCCAAACAGATGGTATCAGAAAGCAAAAGTGTTTCAGGATATCAGCCTCACTTTATCCGGCAGAAATCTGCTCATGCTGAGACCATCTACCAATAGCTGGACGGATCCGGAATTCAACGATGATACAAGCAATGCAGTGGGAAGAAATACAGTGGCACAAACACCACCCACGAGAATTTTCAGCGCCACATTATCCATCCGGTTTTAGCGATTGTTGAATAATAAAACTATCATCATGCGAAAAGAAATTCAAATAGTCTGCTTATCCGTTTTCTCCTTTATGGTTGTTACGGTGAGCTCCTGCACAAAAAAAGATTTTGATATCAACAGTCCCAATCCCAATCAGCCATCGATTGTAACACCGGATCTGATCCTGTCGGCATCCCTTACGGGAACAGCGAATCTGGTGCTGGGCGGAGACGGAAATTTTCTAAACTTCTGGATGGGCTACTGGGCGCCCTATGGGGAGCAGTCTCCGGCTGTTCTCTCTTATAATCTCACCACCGACACCTATGCGAATAACTGGGATGATGCGTATGTAAATCTGGAGAATTATAAAATCATCGTGGACAATTCGAGGATTCCCGAAAACGCCTATTTCCTCGCCATCGCAAAAATTATGGAGGTATTTCACTATCAGCGCCTGGTTGATTTATATAATAATATTCCTTACTCGCAGGCCCTGTCTTCTGCCAGGCCTTTTCCAGAATTTGACAGTGCAACTGCTGTGTATAAAGATCTGGTGATTCAGCTGGACTCGGCCGTAACGATTATCAACGGTGCCGTTTCATCAACTGTAGAAGATCCGGGGGCCAGCGATATCCTGTTTGGAGGCGACATGGATAAATGGATCAAATTTGATCGCACGCTGAAATTAAAAATACTGATGCGTCTCACGCAAACAACCGGAGGGCCCGCCTATATTACCAGTAACCTGTCGGGATTAACAAAAGACGATTTTCTGGGAGCCGGTGAAGATGCAGGCATCAATCCGGGTTACACCAACGCAACGGCAGCACAGCAGAGTCCGCTTTGGCGGAATATCGGTTATAATCCCGACGGGTCGCCCACCGGTGGTTATTCCTATATCAGGGCAAACAGTTATGCCGTGAATTTTTATCTGAATACCAATGATCCGCGGGTAGGGCAATTTTATGCCGTGAATGCAGATGGAATATACAAGGGCCGCGCATTCGGGAGCAGCGACGTGGGGCAGGGTGGCAACAATACATCCGGTTTTGGAATGGGGCTGTTGAATTCCGCCAGTGCGCCTGCTTATATACTCACAGCTTTTGAAAGTCTTTTTCTACAGGCAGAGGCCACGCAACGGGGTTATATATCGGGTGACCCGGTTGCACTTTATAAACTGGCCGTCACGGAATCTTTCCGGTTACTGGATGTGCCTGATTTTATAAATGCAGCGCAGACATATTATTCACAGCCGGGCAACCAGGTAAACATTTCATCATCTTCTGATAAAATATTTACGATCATTACCCAGAAATGGGCGGCGATGAATGGATACGATCCGCTGGAATCATATAGTGACTGGCGAAGGCTGAATATTCCGCCGGACCTGCCGGTATCCGTGTATCCCGGTACAACGGCTACCCATATTCCTTACCGCTTATTGTATCCTTCCAGCGAATATCATTATAATGCTGCGAATGTGGGAGCGGAGGGAACGATCAATCAGTTTACATCCACGATTTTCTGGATGCCTTAACCCAAAACACGCATGAATATGAAATACAGCAATATCATCTTTTCCACTTTTATCGTGCTGCTTTTTTCTTCCTGTCTGAAAGACAGTCCTGCGGTGGATTTCACAACCGTAGGAACCATCATAGAAATTCTGCCGCCCAATGGGGGAGGACTGGAAAATTTTGATGCCGCAGCACTGGAATACGATCCCACAGACGAAACATACAGTGCCGATATCGATTTAAACATCGCCTCGCCCAAACCCCTGACCAAATCAATTACGATCACACTGGCGGTGGACGATGGTTTGCGCTCGGCGTATAATGCGAGCAATGGCACTGACTATGACCCCATGCCGGATTCTGTGTATTCCTTCCCGGTGAAATCCGGAACCATTGCAGCGGGCGACAGACTAGATACGGTGAGAATAATATTTTATCCATCAAAGATTGACAGCACAAAAAGTTATATGTTGCCGGTGAGTATAAAAGACGCCCAGGGGGAAACGGTCAGCGGAAATTTTGGCGATATTTATTTTCATACGGATGCGAAATAAACGGGTGTATGTTGAAACAAATAACATGGGTCATGCTTTGCTGTTATCCCGTTTTTGTTAATTCCCAAAAAGTCTCCAACAGGAATACGGAATTTCCTGATTCCATCGCTACCCATAAAGTGATGTTGGATGATCAGTCGAAAATCATTTCCTGGATCCGGCCCCAGTCCATGGCGTACGATCGTTTCCTGCGTGACCGGTGGAATTTTATTATACGGGGAGTTCCTGCTTCACCGGGTCCTGCGCCGCGTTCTGATTATCCGCAGTATTATTTTTATTGTGCGTATAAAAACCAGCAGATGATTCCGGATACCTGGATGAACGATGTCGGCGAAAAAGTTCCGAACTGGTTTGAATCGGCACGACTATATTATCAATATACGGGTGATAAACGTGTGATGGATATCGTGGTAAAACTCATCAGTTATACACTGGCGCATGGCACAAGTCCGGCCTCCTTTGCATGGCCTTATTTTCCATACACGACCACCAATGCCGGAGATACCATTTTTCAGGGCTTCACCGACAGTAAAAAATTGGTGCTCCATGAAGTACAGGTGGATCATGCCGGCGATATTGGGTTCACTTATTATAAACTGTATTTATATACCGGGGATGAAAAATTTAAAACAGCGGCCATCCGGGTGGCCAATGCCATTGCGAATCATGCACGCACGGGTTCTGCAACCCAGTCCGTACTTCCATATCGTGTGGTAATGAGTGATGGGCGCGTCACTGCTGAATATGGCGCCAACTGGATGGGTTCTTATTCGTTGCTGGAAATCCTGGTTCAGGCAAAACTCGGAAACGTAAGCAGCTATCAGAAAGCCATGAAAAAAATTTATGATTTTATGATTCAGTTTCCGATGAAAACAGGATACTGGACAGACGGGCATACTGATACCGATGTAAACAGCAACACGTATAAAAGCAATATGAGTGCAAGCAATATGGTTCTCTATCTGCTCGATCATCCGGCGTTTGATCCGGAATACAAAACGGATATTCCAAAACTCATTCGGTGGACGGATACCAATTTTGTCATGCACTCGGCCCCCGGGGAACCTTCTTATCAGTGGGGTGCTTCCATTGTTGGTGAACAGGATGGGTTCCTTCCAAAAATGGATTACCAGACTGCGCGCTATGGTGCGGAAACGGCCCGCTGGTTCGCCCTATCAGGAGATAGTATGTACAGGGAGAAAGCATATCGTGCCCTGAACTGGGTAACGTATTGCAGTGATTCTTCCGGACTGGCATTTGAAAGTCCTTTAAGTGATGGGGTTACCAGCTGGTGGTCCGATTGTTATGGAGAAGGACCCCGCATGTTTTATCATGCGCTGGCAGCCATACCGGAATGGGCCCCGCCGCATGAAAATCATATTTTATATTCGACAACGATATTGAAAGATGTCGTCTACGCACACAACAGCATCCGGTATCAGGCGGTAGTTCCGGAAGGGCTGGAATATTTCAGGGTTTCATTTCAGCCAAAAAATATCAAAGTAAATGGGTTGCCCGTAAAAAATTATCAGATACGATCGCTGGGACAGGGCGACTACGCGATGACGCTGAAAAGAACGATTGCCGGGACGGTGGCCATAGAATAGAAAAAATAAAAAACACGGGACAATGGATTTTAGTAAAAAAACAGTGGTGATCACAGGAGCTGGTTCGGGCATTGGTCGCGCGACCGCCGTTTGTTTTGCAAAGGCGGGTGCAGATCTGGTGCTTGCGGACATCAACTTCGAAGCAGCCACAGAAACGATTCGAATAATCGGAGAAACGAAGGGAAAGGTAGTCGCTTTTAAAACAGATGTATCAGATCCGGAATCCGTGATGGCGCTGGTCGGATTCACGATGAAAGAATTTAAATCAGTATATGCGATCGTAAACAATGCGGCCATCCAGATTAATAAGACAGCAGAGGACACCAGCTTTGAAGAATGGAACCGGCAGCTCGCCGTAAACCTGGGTGGTGTTTTTTTATGTTCGAAATATTTTCTTCCGCACCTGAAAATATCCAAAGGAAGTATTGTGAACATGTCTTCGGTGAACGGATATTTTGTGGAACCGACCTGCGCGGGCTATTGTGCAACCAAGGCGGCCATCATCGGCCTCACCAAAGCGATGGCCATCGATCACGGCCATGAAGGGGTTCGCGTGAATTGTATTTGTCCGGGATATATCGATGCCGGACTTGCCGAAGGATATTTTCAGAGTCAGTCAGATCCCGCACAGGCAAGGAAGGATGCCGGCAAACTGCATGCACTCTGGCGGATCGGAAAACCGGAAGAAGTAGGTAAAGTGGCTGTTTTTCTGGCCAGCGAAGATGCTTCTTTCGTTACAGGCACGGCGATGGTGGTGGACGGAGGTTTTGGTTCCGGACTGCCGCCCAAATAAAAATATTAAAAGAAAATAATGAAAAATATTTTATCGATTGCGGGCCTGTGTATTTTTTTACTGGTTCATGCCGCGCAGGCACAAAATGTAACCGTGGATGCCGGAATAAAATATCAGACGCTGCATGGTTTGGGTGTAAATATCAATCCGCAATCCTGGAATGTAAATCCTGACTCAGTGAAAAAAGTCATTGACAGTCTGATTACCGGTCTGGGCGCCACCAGTTTCCGCCTGATGTATGACGATTGTGACTGGGAAGCGATGAATGACAATGAGGATCCGGATACATACAACTGGAGTTACTACGACTCTGTTTACAGCGAACCCCGGTTTACCTGCGTATGGAATACGGTTGCGTATTTAAACAGCAAAGGCATCAGCGATATTACCCTGAGTCCTGATGGCGCCACGCCCAAATGGATGGGCGGTACGAAGCTGATACCCGGCATGGAAGCAGAATATGCAGAAACGATTTCCTCCATGGTCTATTACGGACTCCGGCGGCGCAAACCTTCCCTTCATTTTATTATGATTTCTCCGATCAACGAAACCACCTGCGGCGGAGACGAAGGGGTTCTCACCACGCCTGAACAGTTTGGTCTGATCTATACGGATATCGCGAAACATCTGATCAAAGACCGGTTGGATGAATTGTCCATCATCGGTCCGGACGATTGCGGGGGCTGGGCAAATAGTTATCATGCCATGGTAAGCAGTCCGGTGGCCATGTCAAAAATTCTCCGCTTTGGTCAGCATGACTATGGCGACGAAACAAAAAAAATCCGTGACCTGATTGATTCGATCAAACATTCCGCGTATCCGGACCGGGAAGCCATCATGACGGAAGCCAACGCCAGTTGTATCGGCTGCGATGGCGGCACTTACAATAAGAGTTATGATTTCGATGCGTATGCAGGTCCTGCTTACAAATATATTTTACAGCATCTGAATGCCGGTGCCAACGGATTACAAATCTGGGAAGGATACGACAGCCGGTATCACCATCCGAACCGCACGCTCACATGGAGCATGTGGGGCATCTATGGAATTAATGATACCCTGCATCCGGCCGATTATTCTCCCCGCGCACATTATTACACATTCAAACAATTATTCAGATTTGTGAAACCCGGATGTAAAAGAATCGATATCAAAACCACCCTGCCTTCTCTGACGCTTTCGGCCTACTATGATCCCCGGACGGGAAACCTGGTGATGACGGGCAAAAACGACAATAACAAAACATTGAAGATAGACGCGCTGATAAAAAACTTTTCAGAGAAGTCCGTACTGAATTTTTACTATACGGATGAAACACATCATTTCTCAGCAGGTAATGATGTAAAGATCAGCCGTCATTCGTTCTCACAGTCCATACCACCCAACTGCGTATTTACATTCGTGAGTCATTAAAAAATTGATCATACTATCTGCCGTGCAGGTGAAAAAATTATTAAACCCATCCCGATGACAGTTTTTAAGAACGACAAAGAATTGTTTCAGTTTATACAGGAGCATTTGTATGTGGCTGCTGTTTGTGATATACTGGACGAAGCAGGTTACCGGAACCAGGCCATGCATCAGCGGTTGCGGCCCTTACTCATGGATATCAATCATTGTGGATTTGTTGGAAGAGCAAGAACATTTCACTGGATTGAAACTGATACGATTTCCGAAGAAGATCCATATGGACTTGAAATTGAGGCCATGGATTCCCTGAAAGCCGGCGATGTGGTGGTGCATTCAACAGATTATAACGGCACGAATGCCCCCTGGGGCGAACTGATGTCGACCGTATCAAAAAACAAAGGAGTGGTGGGATGTATTTGTGACAGCCAGGTGAGGGACTGCGTTAAGATCATTGAGATGAAATTTCCTGTTTTCTATGCGGGCATCCGGCCGCTGGATTCAAAGGGCCGGGGTATAGTGGTGGCGTACGATGTGCCCATTCAGTGCGGCGGGGTGACGGTTCATCCGGGCGATCTGATCTTCTCCGATTTTGATGGCATTGTGGTGGTGCCCAAAGAAGTCGAACTCGAGGTATTTATCCGGGCTAAAGAAAAAGTGCAAAATGAGAATCATTCAAGACTGGAATTACAGAATGGCAGTACATTACGTGATGTATATAATAAATATAAATCCCTGTGAGTAATCTGAATGCACAGAAAATCATTGACTGGTCGCTGGTGATTCTGATCAACTTCATGTGGGCAACCCAGGTTCCGGTGATCCGGCTGATCGGGGATGCCTATGGTCCGATCACCATTGCATTTGTCCCGATGATTTTGAGCACGCTGATTTTTCTGCCGGTGTTGTGGATGGAAAACAAAAAACGGGGAGTAAAAATGAAATGGCGCTGGAGGGATCTGAAATATTTTGTGATTCCCGGACTCATCGGTGTATTCCTGATGCAGTATCTGTATACACTGGGTTCTCAAAAGACGCTGGCAGCCAATGCCGGTATCATCACGCTCACCATACCGGTGATCGTAGCCATTTTTGCTTCTCTCTTATTAAATGAAAAATTAAATATCATCCGGGTGCTGAGTTTTGTGCTGGCCATCGTGGGCGTGATCCTCACTTCACTACCGGATATTTCAGGAGCGAATTTCAAACAGGGAAGTTTTCTAAGCGGAAACCTGATTTTTTTATTCGCCTGCATCTGTTGTGGTTTTTATAATACCTACTGCAAGCTGCTGGTGGATAAAAAATTTACGGAGCTTGAGATTTTGGTGTACGGATCGATCATCGGAAGTATTGCCAGCATACCCATGCTGATCTGGGTGGAACCCTTTCATTATACGCAATTCATCCACAGCGGAACAAAGGCTTTGCTCGGTATGCTTGAACTGAGCCTGATAGTATACGGTGTATCGATGCTTTTATTTTTTTATATACTGAAACGCATGGATGTAACCCAGGCCATCCTGGGAAATTATCTGCTTCCGTTTTTCATTGCGCTGCTGGGCATCTTATTATTAAATGAAAAAATAACCTGGCTGATGTTTTTCGGAGGTATCCTGATTTTACTCAGTACGCTGATGGTTACCATCTATGAAAGCAGTCTGCTTGCTTTTTTTAACAAACGCAAATCCCTGTCAAATTGAAAATTACAAATGTAAAAGCCATTGCGCTGAAACTTCCCGAAATATCCAGCGCCGCAGACGGTACGCAGGATGATCTGATCATCATCGTGGAAACCGATGAAGGCATTACCGGTTATGGAGAAGTGGACACGGCACCCGGGGTGGGCATCGCCATTGTAAATGCGCATATGTCGCACGGCACCTGCTATGGACTCAAAGAAGTGGTGGTGGGTTCGGATCCCTTCGACTATGAACAGATCTGGAACGATATGTGGGCAAAGACCTATTACTATGGACGTTTTGGTCCGGTGATGCATGTAATGAGTGGCATCGACATGGCGATCTGGGATATCATGGGCAAGGCCAGCGGTAAACCGGTTCATAAATTACTGGGCGGAAGTTATTCCGATAAAGTAAGGGCCTATGCCAGTGCGCTGATGCCGGAAAATAAAGAGACCGTAAAAAAAATGGTAGAGAGTTATACCTCGCAGGGTTTTACGGCCATCAAATTCGGATGGGGGCCGCTGGGGTATGATAAACACTTCGATATTGAACTCATCAAAACCGCCAGACAGGCTGCCGGTGATCATGTGGAAATCATGATCGATATCGGTAAACGTTACCGGCTCAAAGAGGCGATGTATGTAGCGAAGGCGCTGGAACAATTAAATATTTACTGGCTCGAAGAACCGCTGCCCGCGGAAGACTATGCCGGATATCGCACACTCGCAGCGTCAACGACTATGCGCATTGCCACCGGGGAAGAAGAAAGCGGTAGACTTGCCTTTGCCCGGCTGATCAATGAAACCCACGTGGATGTGATACAGCCGGACATGTCGCGCTGTGGCGGTTTAACAGAAGCAAAAAAAATCGCAACCATGGCGGCGGATCAGAATATTTTATGTGTGCCCCATGCATTTAAAACCGGCATACTGGTAGCGGCCTCCATACAAATGATCGCAGCGATTCCCCATGCACCCTTTCTGGAATTTTCTGTTACCGAGTCTGCCATACGGAAAGAATTACTGCTGACGCCGTTCAAACAAAAAGACGGCTTTGTGGATGTGCCGCAAACACCGGGTCTGGGCGTTGAACTGAATCCGGAAGTCATCCGGAAATATGGCATTTCGATCTAAATTATTTTCCATGATGCAATCGAAATCCAGAATCGAAAAACTGAAGGAGCTGCAAAAAGATTATCCTGCAGATGCCTTTATCATTTCATCTGCCCCTTCGGTAAAATATTTCAGTGGATATTTTTTTTATTTTGAATATGGCGCTTCGCCCTTTCATTTACTTCCGGCCATCTGTATGGCGGTGCCCGGTGGAAATACCAGTTTAATAGTTGCAGACAATGAACTGGGTCAGGCATCATTGGAAAATCCTGCGTTTGAAGTCATGCCTTATGAAAGCTACCGCTTTGAACAGGCACCCGACCCGGCTGCTGCGGCGGTGGAAAAAATAATGGAATTTATTTTGAAAAACAATCTGAGAGCAGCACGCATTGGAATTGAATTCAGGAACATTCCGTACCGGATCATCAAATCACTGGACGAAAAATTTTCAGGTATACAATGGATTGATGTGGGTGAAGCCATGACAAAACTGCGCATGATTAAAGACGATGATGAAATAGAAGCCATACGCAGGGCCGCAGCACTGGCGGATATCGGACAGGAAGCTGTTTTGAAATATGCCCGCCCGGGCATGACGGAGCTTGAAGTCTTTGCCCTTGTACACAGGGATATGGAAGCATCTGCAGGTTGCCGGGTTCCGCTGATGTCTGATCTCAGCACGGGCATCGGAACCAACACGGGCGGTGGTATGCCCACCAACCGGATCATCATCAAAGGCGATCCGTTGCTTTCTGATTTTCAACCCTGCCTGCAGGGATACTGGGGTGATTCCTGCAGTACGGTCATCATCGGCGATGAACCAACTGCGGATCAGAAAAAAACTTTTTCACTGGTGAAAGAAACGCTGAACATCGGCATTGAAGCCATCCGGCCGGGCATACAAGCAAAAGAAGTCGATCGCCTGATGCGTAATCACCTGGGAAATTATCCGCACCACAGCGGTCATAGTGTGGGCACAGCCTATCACGAAGAGCCCAGAATAACGCCATACAATGAGACGTGCTGGAAGCCGGCATGATCATCGCGCTTGAACCCGCCATCTATCGGCCTGACTATGGCATGAGACTGGAACACCTGATGCTGGTAACAGATAAAGGATCGGAGGTGCTCACAAAATTTAAACACCGGCTGGAGCAGTGATATGAAATCCATTCGATTTGAAGAAAATATCTCCTTTCATGGGATGGCCGCATTGCCTGCGGCTGAGCAATGCGGAAGTTGAATTGATGATCGCCACCGATATCGGCATCCGCATCCTGCATTTCGGTTTTATCGGAGGAAAAAATATTTTTTATCTGTCACCGGAGGATCTGGGAAAAACAGGTGGTGATCAGTGGAGAATTTATGGAGGTCACCGGTTATGGCATGCGCCGGAGCAAATACCCAGAACCTATGCGCCGGATAATATGCCCATCCGTTATTCTTTTGAATCGGGAACATTGAAATTAATTCAGCCGGTTGAAAAAGATACGGGTATCCGAAAAGAGATGGAGATCTGTTTATCTGCTGAATCGAATCAGTTGAAGATTGTGCATCGGCTCATCAATCAAAATGCATTTCCGGTTCAGTTAGCAGCCTGGGCACTTTCCGCACTGATACCCGAAGGCACGGCCATTATTCCCCAGGAGGAATATGGCGAAGGAAATGATTTTCTGCTGCCGGCCCGCAGTATGGCTTTGTGGAACTATACGCAGATGAACGATCCTCGCTGGATCTGGGGAAATAAATTTATACTCGCCAGGCCTGACCCGAACAGGCAGACAGAACAAAAAATTGGGTTGTTGAATAAACAGGGCTGGACGGCTTTTATAATGGAAGATGAAATGCTGGTTAAAATATTTGCGTATGATCCGGCCGTAGCTTATCCCGATTTTATGAGCAACCAGGAAATCTATTTTAATCACCGTTTTCTGGAGATTGAAACCCTGGGGCCTTTCGGAATGATTCAACCAGGTGGTCAAACGGAAAACACCGAGTACTGGCAACTTT
This sequence comes from uncultured Bacteroidota bacterium, assembly GCA_963759335.1. Taxonomy (GTDB): domain Bacteria; phylum Bacteroidota; class Bacteroidia; order Chitinophagales; family Chitinophagaceae; genus Puia. Next base: position 30,621 of record CAVWYU010000005.1, on the reverse strand, counting down.
CAAAAACTAAAATAAGCGTTGATGATTTGTCCATCGAAGAAAATGTGCGCCTGTTGTTGCTGCATTACAAAAATTCAGATATTCATATGATGTAAAATAATATTCGTTTATTTAACGGAACCGACTACCTTATTTTGTAAATTACTGGTGTATTATATCGGTATTCACTACAAAATAATATAATATGAAACCTGCGTATAAGTCGGTGTCCCTGATGGATTCGAGGACATTCAGGGTAATCCGGCAGGAAAACAAACAGGAATTCGAATTTCCCTGGCATTATCATCCGGAGTTTGAGCTCACCTATATTTCCAACAGCCAGGGTTTGCGATACGTAGGAAACAACATTGAAAATTTCTATGAGAATGATCTGGTATTGCTGGGTTCTAATTTACCGCATTGCTGGATCAACAGTGAAGATCAGGAGGAGTCGTCGAAGGCCGTCGTTATATATTTAAATGAAGAGCTCGTGAAATGGCTTTCGGAGGATCAGTTCAACAGTGTCCGTTCTCTTTTCCATAAATCCAGTCAGGGTGTAAAATTCAAAACCAGCGTTGCCTTAAAAATAAAACCCAAGCTAGATCAGTTGCTTCAGGCAGATCCTTTTGAAAAATATATTACCCTGCTGCAGATACTGCAGGAATTGTCCGTAACCACCGAATTTGATTTACTCAGCCAGATTGGATTTTCCTATGAATTGAACTCCGCCAACAACGAACGCATCAATACCGTATATGAATATGTGAGAAACAATTATCATAAAAAGATCTCGCTTGCTGATGTGGCCGCGCGCGTGAATATGAGCGAAGAATATTTTTCCCGGTTCTTCAGTAAGAGCCTGATGAAATCTTTTTTTACATTTCTCAATGAATACCGGATCAACCGCGCCTGTAAACTGCTGATTGAAACAGAAAAGCAGGTGAGTGAGATTTGTTACCAGGTCGGATACGAAACCATCCCTTTTTTCTACCGTCAGTTTAAGAAAATAAAAAACATGCCTCCCCAGGCATATCGTGCCCAATATCTCAGCGCATTAAAATAATCGTATATGGGCAAACTGCAGATTACCGAAGAAGCAAATGTGAATCTTACCGTCCTGAACGGTCACCTGCGCCCATAGTTATGAAAAAGCAGGACTTCTTGTTTACCTGACACTAATATTTTATCTCCACGAAAGTGGTGTCAGTTCTGGAGATATTAACGAAAGTATTAATAGTATCGGCTAAGCTATTGACTATTTGCAAATTGTTTATCTGGCCTCCGAACGCCTGAGTGTCAAAGCTGTAGTCGGCGGAAATAGGACCATTCGGGAGCGTTCTCAATTCCCAGAAATTTGAGTTAGAATAAAAGGAGACGGGTCGTTCGGCGTAGATATATAGTCGGCACGTCATTCCAAAACCCATCGTATCTACCAGATGTATTTTTACATTGCCAATTAAATCTATTTTAAAAACCGTGGCGGAATCGTAGTAATTCCTGACAAGCGTATAATAATTTGGGCTTGAAATGACGACGAGGTTAGCGCGCATAATAGCGGTGACCGGTACATCACAATAGCCATTGATGTCGGTATTTCCTTCAAAATAAGTTGTATAAGTTGTCAATGGAACAGACCCGGTAGTAGCACTCAAGAAACTTATATTGGCGCCTTCTATGGGCAGATCTGATTTGTATTCCAATACCTGAATCCTGGTTTCTCTGTCTTCTTTTTTGCAGGAGAAAATAATAAAAGACAAAAGCAGCGATATGACTTTTAGGTTTGAATTTGAGATCATTTTATGAACGGTTATGTCATCACTTCCCCCTACATCCCAATACTAAATCCCCAAACTGACCAATCCGGCAAGCGTATTGGCTTTTTAATAATCAGGTCTTCGCCATTCTGTATCCAGTTCATCTTTTCATCACTGCCAAGCAATGTGACCGATGTTATTTTCCGGGTCATCCATTTGGAATCTTTACCGAGCGATTTGATATGTATATCGCCTTCCGGAATATTCAGGCAAAAAGCATATAGGTTATCTCCTTTTGTTGTAAACCGGATATCCTGACTGCTGTATTTAATTTTGTCTTCGTTAAAATTGCTCGTTTTAACTACATCGGTATGTTCGGGTGTTTCACCAAATACTTTCCATGGCCGGGTAGCATAAATCCCTTCTCCGTTAGCCGACATCCATTTTCCGATTTCATCCAGCGATTTCAGGATATCGGGTTCCAAATCGCCTTCGGGTGTCTGCACGATATTAATCAACAGGTTTCCATTCTTACTTACGATGTCCACCAGCATTTGTATGATATCCGTTGACGTCTTATATTTTTGACCCGTCCTGTAAAACCAGTCGCCGATGGAAGTGTCGGTCTGCCATGGATATACACTGATACTGTCCTGTATCCCGCGCTCCAGGTCCTGCACCCATTCGCCGGAGGAAGATTCCTTGCAGGTATAAACAGCCGTAGGTTTTCCCTGATGGTAAAACAAATTGTCGTTATAAAAATTGGTGAGCATACTGCGGCCCGTCTCTTCAAAAGGCAGCTTACTATCAGAATAGAGTAAATCCGGATGGTAATTATCCACAAGTTCTTTTATATCCGCATACCATTCTGTCATCCATTCATGGTTGGTGGTAAGCCATCCGGTATCACCGGGTTTTGCCTTCGTATGATACAGGTCCTCGTTTTTCGGATCATTCCCGTCATAAGGAATTCCTTTATATTGTCCGGTCGTGTCTGCTCCGTGTGACATCTGAAACCAGGTATAACTGGCTGCCAGATGTTCGGAAACGCCGAAATACAGCCCTTCTTTTTTTGCTGCCTTTTGCCAGAGGCCCAGAATATCTTTATGAGGTCCCATATTGACTGCATTCCATCTGTGGATTTTTGAGTTCCATAAAAAGAAATTATCATGATGACTGCCCATACTCACGAAGTATCTGGCACCGGATTTTTTATACAGTGCCATGAGTTTTTCCGGATCCCATTTTTCAGCCTTCCAGAGCGGAATAATATCTTTATAACCCTGGACGGAAGGATGGCCATAATGATCCAGGTGATCCTTGTAATCATCCGTTCCCTCATGATAAAGCTCTCTGGCATACCAGTCACCATGACGTGGCACTGCCTGCGGTCCCCAATGTGCCCATATTCCGAATTTGGCATCCCTGAACCAATCCGGACAATGATACTGTTTCAGGGATGATTCTGTGGGAAGATAAGGACCTGCGTGAATGGGAAGATCCTGGGCAAAGAGCGCATAAACCGACGATGAAGTCAGAAAATACATCAGGACGATTTTTTTCCATTTTCCAATCATACTTTTTTATTGAAATTTTTCTACTGAAAGTTACCTGAAAACGGTAAGCCGGTAAATTGTAATTTTAATCATGTTCCGCATCAGCCAGTTATTCACTTACCCCATCAAATCCCTCGGCGGTATTTCTGTTGAAACGATAGCGGTAACAGATCGTGGATTCCAATACGACAGACGGTATATGCTGGTAGACGAAAATAACAGGTTCCTGACGCAAAGAGAACATCCCGTCATGGCATTGCTGCAGACGGTGATCGACGGAAATGATTTGCTGGTTCATCACAAAAAATCCATTGATTTAAAATTAAGACTGCCATTGATTCCGGAACATCAAACTGACGTGACCAGGGTACAGGTATGGGATGACATGTGCGACGCGATATATGTGAGCCCATCATCAGATGAATGGTTTTCGGAACGAATAGGAATATCCTGCAGACTGGTTTATATGCCGGAAACATCCAGAAGACAGGTGGATGCAGGATATGCGTTGAATGAAGATATTACCAGTTTTTCTGATGGCTACCCCTTGCTGATGATTGGTCAGTCTTCACTGGACGATCTGAATAGCCGTTTGCAGGAAACGCTGCCCATTAACCGGTTTCGGCCAAATATTGTTTTTACCGGCGGCCGCCCTTTTGAGGAAGATACCATGGAACATTTCATTGTACAGGGGATTCATTGTTATGCCGTAAAGCCATGTGCACGGTGTGTTATCACGACTACCGATCAGGAAACGGGTATGACAGGAAAAGAACCTTTAAAATCACTGGCTTCTTATCGCAGGGTAAAAAATGAAGTCTGGTTCGGTCAGAATGTTTTATCTCAGGGTAATGGCCTTATAAGTGTTGGCGATTCGATAGAAGTAATTAAAACAAAAACAGCGATGTTAGCCTGAATTTCTTTTTCTTATATCTTCACCCCCTGCATGCAACACATAAATCTTTTAGGATCATCGGCATCGCTGACTATGCGTATGATTTGCGGATAAAGACTTCCTGACGGGGGATTTCTGTGATACCAGCGAACAAAAACTGTTCGTTTCCGCACATTACAATTTGATATAAAATCCTGAACTCCTGCCTATTAAGGATTTATGAGTTGGCATAACCATTGAGTCTTTTCGATGTCTCCCTTATTGATATTTCATCAAAAAATGCTGTCATGTTATTCAATCACCTTCGGATTGCCTTTCGGAATATATTCAAAAGGAAAGGATATTCATTTTTGAATATTGCGGGACTCACAATGGGTATGAGCTGTTGCCTCCTGATTTTCCATTATGTTTCCTATGAAAGAAGTTATGACCGTTTTGAACCGAAAGCCGGTCAAATCGTAAGGGTTCGTCTGGACAGTTATCAGAAAGGGGTGCTTGCCTATAAGTCGGCTACTTCATATCCGGCCATCGGGCCAACGCTGAAAAGAGATTTTCCTGAAGTAGAGAAGTTTTGCAGACTGCACGATGATGATCTGCTTCTTTCCAATGAAGCGAGGGATATGAAGTTTGCGGAAAACAAAGGGTATTACGCCGACCCCGCCTCTATCGACATTTTTAATTTGCAATTCCTGAAGGGAAACCAGCAAACTGCATTAAACGGCCCGGACAAAATTGTTTTGTCTGAATCAATGGCACACAAATATTTTGGAAATGAAGATGCGCTGGGTAAAACGCTGATCAACCGGTCCGGAGATCATGTACAACCTTTTCAGATCACAGGCATTTATAAAGATTTTCCGGAAAACTCCCATCTGATTTTAAACTACCTGGTTTCTTACAGCACGCTCCAAAAAGAAATGATCCAGTCGGGAGATAGTTCCAACGCCAGCGAAACAGCCTGGGGATGGTATGACTTCTATGTGTATGTACAACTCAGACCCGGTACGGACTGGAAGACGCTGGAAGCAAAACTTCCGGCCTTCGCCAATAAATACATCAATTCCCAGGAATGGGCCGTGAAGAATAATCATCGTTCGGAACTGCATTTCATACCGCTTTCAGATATCCATCTGTATTCAAATTACAATCAGGAAGCCGAAGTGAACGGGAACGGCAGGGCAGTGGCTTTTCTTTTTCTGATTGCCATATTCATTATTTGCATCGCCTGGATAAACTACATAAATCTCGCTACGGCGAGATCGGTGGAGAGAGCCAAAGAAGTGGGTGTGCGGAAAGTGCTCGGTGCGCTGCGCGGCGCATTGATCCGTCAGTTTCTGATGGAAAGTTTCCTGCTCAATGGCATTTCCTTAATACTGTCACTGATCGTTTTTTATATCCTGCTGCATCCCTTTGACCTGTTTACCGGAAGAGATCATTATACTGCAACGATTCTGAACGGCCGTTACTGGATTTATTTTTTCGGATTATTTGTAGTGGGCACGTTCATCAGCGGCGTTTATCCTGCTTTTGTATTATCCGGATTTAAGCCCGGCATCGTGTTGAAGGGAGCTTTCAAAAATACGGGCAGCGGCTTATTTCTCCGGAAAAGCCTGATCATTTTGCAGTTTATTACCTCAGTCGTACTGATTGCCGGAACCATCGTGGTTTATCAGCAGGTGAATTTTATGCGGCATCAGAATCTGGGTGCTGACATCAGCCAGACGATGATATTAAAAGGTCCGCAAACCCTTGGAGACTCTGTGTACAAACAGGTCTTTCAGCCTTTCAAAACCGAAGTATTAAAACAACCGGCCATCAAAAGTATCACTGCGTCCAGTTCGGTGATGGGGGATGAAATCTATTGGACCAACGGATCGCGGAGATTAGGATCTGATCAGGCTGCTGTTACGCTCTACAATCTGGGTATCGATTTTGATTTTATTCCGGCCTACAGGATCGAAATGGTAGCAGGTAATAACTTTTCAGAGCGTTTTGGGATGGTCAAAAAGTCGGTGATCCTGAATCAAAATGCCGCATCCCTGCTGGGATTTAAAAATCCGGGAGATGCGATCAATCAGAAAATCATCCGCGGCAGGGATACGCTGACCATTGTTGGCGTTACAGCAAACTTTCATCAGCTCGGGCTTCAAAAAATAATCGATCCGATGATCCTTTTACCCCGGCCCGATATCTCCCAATATTATTCGCTGAAAATAAACGGGAACAACGCAGCACAATCCATCACTGCTTTGAAACAGCTATGGACCCGTTTTTTTCCGAAAGATCCCTTTGATTATTTTTTTCTGGATGAATCCTTCGGTCAGCAGTATAAGGCGGATCTGTTATTTGGAAAGGTCTTCGGCATGTTTGCTTTTCTCGCCATTTTAATTGCCTGTTTCGGTTTGCTGGGTCTTTCTGCTTATAACGTTTTGCAACGTACAAAGGAGATCAGTATCCGTAAAGTGTTGGGTGCCTCCGTCAACAGCATACTGGTTTTACTGTCAAAAGATTTTCTCCGGCTGATCCTGATTTCGTTTTTTCTGGCTATTCCTGCGGGTTGGATTCTGATGAGCCAATGGCTGGAAGATTATGCTTTCCGGATCCAAATCGGCTGGTGGGTCTTTGGTATTGCAGGCGCTATTGCGTTCATCATTGCCATCGTAACAATCGTTATCCAGGCAATGAAAGCAGCGACCTCGAACCCGGCTACCAGTTTGAGGTCGGAGTGATCCCGCGGTGACAGGCAGTTATTTTAAAGAAACAGATAAAAGAATGACATCTGAAAAGACAGATTTACTGTATTGTATTTTTCAGGCAATATGAATACATTCCCGTCGACAACATTTTTCGTTTTATAGATTCCGCTTAAACTTTGTAAATAAGAGAAGTCAATGCCCGTCCGCGTATTGATCCTTAATCTTACTGTGCCGCAGAATCCATAATCAAATTTTCTCATCAGATCAACGAGATGGTATTTATCGGGGAATACAGAAAGTAAATACCCTGCGGTCGGACCGGCCAGTACTTCAATATGTTTTTGGATTCTATAACCTACGAGTATGGGAAGATTCAGATAAAGAAAGCTCCGATGGCTGCCTGTATATGAAGCCGCACCTTTCTTTATAAGAACCAACTCCGGAAACAGATAAAAATGATGACCCAGATTGACTTCACTGGCTATTCCCGCTGCAAATCCGGTCATATAGTAGTCGATCTCACGGTTGGTTAACTGATTTGACTGGTTGACGCCCGCCACCAGCCCGAATTTCATCTGACTCCTGGCTGTCATCGCAAACGTACAGCTTAAAAAAAGCAGCAGGCAAAGTCGCGTGACTGATGAAGTGTGTAAGTATACAGAACGGCCAGGTTTCATGTATTTAAATTTCATCAAATAGTTTTACTTTATCGGCATTATAAAACGAAATCATGAAATTTATCTTGCCGCTAACAATCTAAAGCCGGAACCTCAAACATTTTACAGATATCCATCGTTTGTACTAAGTGATTCTACTTAGACTGATTTGGGACAAGAATTGTTCGTAATCAATAATGACAGGCACGACACACAGGATGGTATAAAAAACCGTATTTATTTGTACATTGACTGCCAGAAAGTATATCTGAATTCATTCCGATACGATCCATTATCAATACAAAAACCAACCGCTTAAAACCCCTGACATGCGCGCTATTATTCTGTTCTGTTTTTCCCTTTCTTCATATTTTCTGTCTGCTCAGTCTTTTGTCAGTTCAAAACACATTGGCTGGTCAGGAGGCGGAATAAAGCTCCAGACCATTCGCGATAAGGCGGGAGATTTTCATGCCAGTGTTTTGGAAAATGCTGAAAGCTTTAACGTCATTCTTTATGACCGTGCCTTTAAGGAAGTGCACGCGTATGATATATCGAGGCTAAACCAGGAAGAACTCACCGCAGGCTTTATTAAGGACGGTAAAATTTACTTGTTCTGCAATTATAAATCGCCAGCCGGATTTCATAACTATACCATCGACATTTCCTCCGGACAAGTCAAATTTGAACTGATACTGTCTGACAAAAGAAAAGAGAAACTGATTGACCTGATCAGTTCAGGTGATTATGCGTTATGGCTTGGAATCGATAAAAAGAATTCAAACTTTGGATCTATAACTGGCGTAATCAACTGGAATGGATACCATCGTTTATCACTTTAAAAATCCTGATGTTTGGGAATCGATTACAAAACCCAATGGAACGTTTATCAGAGAAACGGATGTCGCCAAAATAGATGAAGCGGGTCTGCCTGATATCAAATCGGTGAGTGCGAGGAGCAAAGTCTACCTGATTCACGATACACTTTTCCTGACGATGAACCGAGACCAGGGAAACACCATGGTATATGCATTCGACCTGTATAACAAAACGGTCAGCTATCGTTTGATTGAAAATGAACCCGTGAAAATGCAATATGATCCAATTACAGAAAAAAATATAGTGGAAAAAGATTATGTAGATAATAGCTATCTGTTGAACGGGAAACTCTTTTTTGTTTCTGCCACTACTGAAAGTTTGCATGTTATCATCAGTGACTTCTACAGCGGAGCCCGCTTGAAATATTTTGAGGTAAAAAGAGAAGATACCATTGATTTTAAAAATACACCGATTTTGCAGGAAGGGAAAGTGATTTATTTTAACAGTACCAAAGAGTTGACCAGAACCAGGCAGCTTCTTCGAAAAATGTCCGGTGGCGATGCTGCTATTGCCGCCCTGAATGACAGCATGGGTATAGCGGTTACCCTGGGGTCCAACCAGGAACAAAGACAAATGGGTATGCCGGGTTATGGATTTTCTTCGGGTTCAACTGGTACTATTGTTGGCGGAAGCGGGATGGGTAATTTCAGTCCGGGTACGTGGACCAAAGCCGTGCGATTCAGAATGCTGGTGGACAGCAGTTCATTTCAGCATATCCAGGGAGATATCGAGCCAAGTATTAATGACCGGATTGATGAATTCAGTAAGGATATAAAGATTCCCGAACACGCAGAAAATCTTTTGTTACAGGATGGGCGTTATATTTATATTTATTATGATAAGAAAAATCAGTCGCTGAATCTTCAGCAGTTTCCTATTTGATGCCTGACATTATAATGTACGATTGATGCGGCATTTGTATTGTGCATTCACTTATCGACATTAAGAACACACGGTGGTGGTGTTCACGTGAAGAGAATATATGTTTTTATTGAATAAATTTCACAATAGCCAATTCGCTGGCAATAATGGCGATAAGCTGTACGAGGCCGTACAGGAATATCGATTTATAAAGATCCTGAAAATCATCCCTGATATCATCCTTGTAGCAAGCGTTTGAATTTGAATGGCAAGTTCTCTCTCTGTCACTTTGCTCATGGCTGAGACAAAATCTGCGGCTTTATCATCCGTCAGATGCATTTCCGTTCTGAGAATATTATATAATTTGATTTGATCATTTCCTGTTCACAAAAATATATTTTTATTAATATAGTTCATTGCTTTAAAGTAAACAAGTAGAGAACCCGCCACCCCTTTTACCTGCTTAAAATAATCATATGAAATTGGTTTTAGCTTCCGCTATTTTACTTATTTGCATTCAAACGTCCCAGGCCCAGTTTACCTCGGCCGTTCCCCCGATTGCCCCGTGCAGGCTCACTGGAGGACGATACATGGAGACAGCGTATTGGATAATTACTACTGGATGTACGATTATTTTGGCAAAGGGCCAGACAGCACGAAGGCCGTCGATTACCTGATTGCTGAAAACAAATACCTGGATACGGTGATGGAGAAAACTAAAAAGTTTCAGGCGGATCTTTTCCTGGAAATGAAGTCACGGATCAAAGAAAAAGATGAGGCTGCTCCCTACCTTGACAACGGCTACTATTATTATACGCGCACAGACGATGGTAAACAGTATTATAAGTATTGCCGCAGGAAGGGGAATATGAAGGCGAAGGAAGAAGTGATACTGGATGTTGATCAGATGGCCACGGGTCATGCGTATTATTCCGCCGTCGGTTTTACAGGTGAGCTCCGACAATAAGCTGCTTGCCTTCGGCGTGGACACGGTCAGCCGCCGCCAGTATATTATTTATGTTAAAAACCTGGAAACGGGTGAAATTTTAGCTGATCAAATTACAAATACAACCGGATCTCCCAGCTGGGCGAACGATAACAAAACTATTTTCTATACTTCAAAAAATCCGGTAACACTGCTGTCAGACAAAATCTACCGTCATAGCCTGGGTACTGCGAAAGACCAGGATCAACTGGTTTATGAGGAAAAGGATCCCAGCAATTATATCCAGGTCTTCAAAAGCAAAAACAGAAAATATATTTTTATCCGCTCTTCTGCTACGCTGTCCACCGAATTTCAGATGATCGACGCCTCACGTCCCAATGATCCGTTCACCGTTTTCCAGTCCCGGATGAAAAACGTTAAGTATGATGTTTCGGCACTGGACAATAAGTTTTTAATTGTGACAAATAAAGACAGTGCCACGAATTTTAAACTGATGGAATGTCCGCTGAATAAAACCGGAACTGCCTTCTGGAAAACGGTCATACCCACCCGGAACGATGTCCTGATAGAGGGTGTGGAAGAGTTTAAAGAATTTATTGTTTTGGGTGAACGCAGGAATGGACTGGTACAGATGCATGTGATCCGTTTGAAAGATAAAACAGCGTACAATATTGATTTTGGAGAAGCTTCTTATGACGCTTATTTTGGGCCGAACGCAGAATTCGATAGTAAAGAGGTGCAATACGGGTATACCTCACTGACTACACCGAACACGGTGTATGATTTTAATATGGTGACAAAAGGGAAGAAAATAATCAAACAGCAGGAGGTTCTGGGTGGTTACAATGCCAATGATTATGTTACCGAAAGATTGTATGCAACAGCAGGCGATGGAACAAAGATTCCTATTTCCCTGGTGTATAAAAAAGGGTTTAAAAAAGGAGCAAAAGCACCATTGTTGCTCTATGGATATGGCAGCTATGGATACAGCATGGATCCTGGTTTCAGCAGTACCCGTTTGAGTCTGATCAATAGAGGATTTGTATATGCTATTGCCCACATCAGGGGAGGTCAGGAAATGGGCCGTTACTGGTATCTCAATGGAAAATTGATGAAGAAGAAAAACACCTTTACTGATTTTATTGACTGCGGCAAATTCCTGGTGAAGGAAAAATATACTGAACCGGCGCATCTCTACGCCATGGGCGGAAGTGCCGGCGGATTGCTGATGGGTGCGGTAACCAATATGGCTCCGGATCTCTGGCATGGTGTAGTTGCCCAGGTACCTTTTGTAGATGTGGTCAACACGATGCTTGATGAAAATATTCCGCTTACGACCAACGAATATGACGAGTGGGGTAATCCGAAGGAGAAACCGGCTTATTATTACATCAAAAGTTATAGTCCCTATGAAAATGTTGAACAAAAGAATTATCCCAATCTGCTCGTAAAAACCGGCCTGCATGACAGCCAGGTACAATATTTTGAGCCTGAAAAATGGGTGGCCAAACTCCGGGCGATGAAAACGAACAATAATGTACTATTGCTACATACCAATATGGAATTTGGGCATGGTGGCGCGAGCGGACGGTTTGATTACCTGAAAGATATTGCTTTGGATGATGCCTTTTTATTTTCCCTGGAGGGTATTTATAAATAATGGATGCTTGCCAAATCCCATCAAGCCACTTTCCCTCGTCAGGTTCGCGGCCGATCTTCGAGAGGAGTAGACTGGTTATTTTATTTCGAACTTCGTAGCTTTGCAGCATTTATAACACAGATAAGATAATTTACCATGACAGCGAAGGATGATAAGATGAACCAGTTTGTTTCTGCCATGTTGAGCCTGACCAGTGCGATAAAATCCGAATCGGAGAATTGTTGTCAGTTATGCGGAGATGTCAATGAAAAGGAATTAATGATAATCGTCTTTGTAGGACAGAATAAAAGTGTCAAAATGAGCGAGATCGCAGATCATCTAAAAGTGCCATTAAGCACGCTGACAAGTATTGCGGATAAACTTGTTGCAAATAAGTTCCTGGTGCGTCATAACTCTGATGAAGACAGGCGCGTGGTGAAGGTTGGCCTTGGTGTAAAAGGTCTGGAATCTTATGAAACGTTTTTAACACGAAGGAAAGCAAGGACAAAAAAAATCCTTTCCCGCTTTAACGAAAAAGAGCATAGTACACTGATCAACTACATCGGTAAACTTTCTGACGCAATAGTGGCTTAAAATAAAGGGTAAAAAAATTTTTAGCCATTAATTACGAAAGTCGTAATATTGCATTATCGAAATATAATGTTAAAGCTGCCTTCTGCATTGAACAATGAACTCTTCAAATTCTTAAACACATAACTTATATAACTACTTTAATGAAAGGATAAAAAAATGAACGAAAGCATATTAATAACCGGAGCAAATACCGGACTTGGCAAAGAGACTGCCCGCCAGTTAGCATTGAGAAAAGAAACAAAAAAGGTAATTCTTTTCTGCAGAAATCACCTGAAAGCCGAGGAGGCAAAAAAAGAACTTGAAGTGGAAACGGGAAAAAAGATCTTTGAAATTATTATTGGGGATGTTGCTGATGCGGATTCCGTAAGAAAAGGAGTTGAAAAAATAAAGGAACCCATTGACGCAGTAATTTTAAATGCAGGGGGAATGGTGGGGAAAACGGCTGCGAAACTTACACTCTCCGGAATGAATGACTTAGCTGCCACAAATATTTTAGGCCATGTAATTTTAGTGGAAGAATTAATAAAACATGATAAGTTGAAAAAAGCAGTGCTGTCAGTCAGTGCGGAAGCTGTACCCGGAGTAAAGATGCTTGGCATGAAACCGGTGGCAATGAAAACGTCTTCCGAAGATGAGTTTGCTGCAGTGCTTGACGGTTCATATTTCGGTAATAAATTTGACGTAACGCAGGCATACGGATATGTCAAATATGCAGCAACTATGTGGACCTTGTCAATGGCAAGAAAATATCCCGACCTAAAATTTGTTGTTATGAGTCCCGGGAACACAAAGGGAACTCAGGCACCAAATAATCTTCCCCCGGCAATGCAATTTGTGGTCAGGTATTTTATGATGCCTGTTGTATTCCCGTTGATAGGAGGAATGGTGCATAAGTTGAAAGTAGGTGCAAAACGTTTTGTAGATGGCATTTCGGATGACCGATATAAAAGCGGCATTTTTTATGCAAGTAAACAGGGAAAGTTATCAGGGGACGTGGTTGACCAGAGTACGTTTTACACTGATTTAAAAAATACTACTTTCCAGGATAACGCTGATAAGGCAATTCACCGTTTTATAAAATAGGCTTTTTATGTATCGAATTCAACTCAACTAAATATCGCTCCATATTTATCGTTTTCTGGTATTGAACATAAGAAAACTATAAAATTTGAATTAAATCAACAGACAGGGTTACATGATAGGCACAATTGCTATATTAGTAAAAGATGAAAAGTACTATTACTCTCTATGAATGGGCAGGGGATCGTCAAACCTTTGAAATACTGTTTGAACGCTTTTATGATAAAGTCTTAAAAGATGATCTGCTATCAGACATATTCAGGAACATGTCTCCGGATCATGTTAAACATGTCGCCCATTTCGTAGCGGAAGTCTTTGGCGGGGAAAAACTATACACCGGCCAGGATGGTGGCAGTCACGCAGTCATGATAGGGCGCCACATTGGAAAAATGCTGACCGAGGAAAAAAGACAACGATGGATGTCGCTACTCTTGCAAACGGCTGATGAAACGGGTCTTAAGGCCGACCCGGAGTTTCGATCTGCATTTGTCGGGTATCTGGAATGGGGTACCCGTATTGCAGTTATCAACTCGAATTTGACAGTCAATCTAATCGAAGACAATGAACCCATGCCTACCTGGGGTTGGGGTGAAACAGGCGGACCTTATATTCCAATTAAACCGTAGTGTAATAGCCTTCAGGTTCGCAACATGAGATTTAAGCACATTTTCCACGAAAAGCGCTTTTAAACATTGTACGAACCAAAACACGTCGTTGAAATTATCTGCCTGTTACTATTATAAGGAGGATTTCAAAAATGCAGTATATTATTATGAAAAATGTAAATCCTTAGGCGGACAGCCGCTAACAAAAGAATTCATGGAGGCACTTCAAACAAAATGTAAGTTCTAACAATTTGACAAACGGCTACATTACCCGGGATGAAATATTGTCCGTAAGCCGAAGTTCACTTTTCCGGGAACGATCATTAGTATTATCTTCAACAGAATAAATCCTAACCAGCGATCAGCCATTTCTAATTTTGTAACATGAAAGGAATACTTTCCTTATTCGGTTTATTTTTGATGTCGCAGTTAACATTTGCACAAAAGACTACGGATAAAGAGGTGATTCTTATACAATCTTTGAGGGCTGCTTCCAATGAAGCCCTCGCAAAACACGATGTAGACGGGATGTCAAAATACTGGCTTGACGACCTTGTACTCATACGTGGAAATTCCTCTCACCTCGCCGGGAAAGACACGATCGTTGCCGCCTGGAGAAAATTATTTAAAGATTATCCTGAAGTCAGTTATATAAGGGTTCCTGCACAAATCACGATCAGCATCAATGATACACTTGCCTGGGAGACGGGTACCTGGAAAGCATTTAACTCTTATAGCAATGGAGGGAACTATAGTGCTATGTGGAAAAAAACAAATAACTCCTGGAAAATTTTAGCGGAACTATTTGTTTCGCTGTTTTAACGGGCAAACTGCAACGACTTTGTTTCAAAAAAGGAAATAACCAGTTGAAATCTTTCTAAATAGCCACATGTTTATTGGCTGGTGTAGTCGCCCGTTCATTAAGAACACACTTTGTATTATCCCATCCATTGTCTATTGGGTAATTTTGTGTGCTATAATGGGGGCATAATCAGATCAAAAAGGTCATTAATCGTGAAATTTGGACTATTTCCAGCCAAATTGAAATGCTTTCCTTTCATCTACTATAAAAGTCGTATAATGTCACTTATGACATTCTTCCGGGATGAATTATTACGCTGAATAGTTTGATCCGGATGCTAATGTTTAACGGAAAAAAATAAGTGATCATGGATACTACAAAAGAGCAACTGGAGCATCTCGTGGAAATGAATGATGAACTGGAAAATTATTTCCGGAATACAATCATTCCCCAACTATATATTGACTCTGATTTAATATTAAGGAAATTTACGCCGCCAGCCATGAAACAATTTAGTTTGTCCAAAGGCGATGTTGGTAAATTCATTGGTGATATCAAAGATAATTTTCGTTATCCTTCCATTATTGAGAACATTGAAGCAGTGATTTCAAATAACGAGATTCTTGAAAAAGAGATTCAAACAACGGATTTCAGGTGGTATCAGATGAATATTATTCCATACACGGTAAAGAAGGAAAAAAGAACCAATGGCGTCATTGTTACTTTTGTTGAGATTACCATGCGGATAAAAGATTTAAAAGAGCAGGAAAAATTGATATCTGATCATGAGATTTTACTCGATACCATATCGCACGATATAAAAACACCTTTAACCAGCCTTGCATTGGCCATTGATCTTTTTAAAAATGTTTCACTGGAAGATCCTGCAGCGTTTAAAACGCTTTTGAATATTCTGGAAAATTCCATTATAAAAATGAGGGACATTATTTCGCAACTGACAGATACAAGAAAACAAGAGCATAAATATAAAGCGGAAGAAGAGCTGTTGAATATTGAACATATTTTGGAAGATGTCCGCCTTACGATGAATGATATCATTGAAGATTCAGGTGCAAAAATTAAAACTGAAATTAATGTATCTCAAATCACTTTTAACCGGAGAAAATTGAGAAGTGTGATCTATAACCTGGTAAATAATGCCATCAAATACAAATCCCTTATTAGAAAACCGGAAATTTATATTAAAACGGAAATCGAAGAGAATTGTTTTGTTCTTTCGATTACTGACAATGGTATTGGAATTGATGAAAGTGAACAGGAAAAAATATTTTCAAAGTATTTCAGAGTAGAAAATGGGATTGAGGGATCTGGAATTGGGTTGTATTTAATCAAAGAGATTGTAAAAAGCAGTGGTGGCAAAATCATGGTCCATAGCCAGAAAGGAAAGGGATCGACATTTAAGATATTTCTGAATAATGAGCTGACTCCTTCGAATTGAGCTTTGATTCTAAAGTCAGTATTTTAAATACTTCTTTTGTATCGACACCCACATGAAGGACTGAATAATGCAACGCCAAAAGAATGCTTGAAAAGATCAGATCAGGGAATGAGCCAAATGCTGTGGAGGCATGAAAAATTTATATCACAATCTTCATATCTCGTTTCAATCGGGTTTAAGCGCTTTTTAATTGGTTTATTTAATAGTAATTGGCAACGATGCGGAAGGTAAGCCATCGGCTGTTGCTGTTATTGTTACTATACCCGGTTTATTTTTAGCGCCAATAATTGCCAAGGCCAAACCATTGAAATGCTTTACGATGATCGGCTTTGAACGATTCGTGGCTGGTTTGGCTTCCATTATCAACACCTGCCAGGAAGCTATCGGCTCCTGATAATTTGAATTTGACATCATTGTCAGCATCAGGGACCATTATGCCATTCTTATCTACAATTTTAACAGTGATAAAAGAAAGATCATGATCGCTTGAACGTATGCTGCTCCTGTCGGCACTTAATTCTATCCTGGCTGGCGCGCCTGCAGTTTTAACTTCGGTAGTTAACACAACTTTGCCATTTTTGCGCGATACGGCCTTTAAGGTACCCGGCTCATAGTTTACTTTCCAGGCAATGTGCAGATCGTCGCCCTGTTTTGATTTTGTACCCAATGATTTGCCGTTCAAAAACAGTTCCACCTCATCGGCATTACTGTAATAGGCCCAAACATCAACTACTTTACCAGCTTCCCAGTTCCAGTGCGGTAATAAGTGGAGCACTGTTTTGTTGGTCCATTCGCCCTGGTACATATAATAAACATCCTTAGGGAAACCAGCCAGATCTACTATCCCGAAGTATGAACTGCGGGATGGCCATTGGTAAGGCCATGGTTCGCCTATATAATCAAACCCGGTCCAGATGAACTGGCCCGAAAGAAAAGCATGTTTTTTATATATTTTCCAGGTTTCCTCGTGGGTAAAACCCCAGGGCGCCGAAATATTATCATAAGCGTTAACGGTATTATCGGCATTCATGGGCCTTCTCACCCTTTTGCCATTAACCACCATGTCTCCCGGCCACCGTTGAATGGTATCGGGCGAAGTATTGTAAACACCGCGGCTTTCCAGCGCCGAAGCAGTTTCGGTACCAATGAATTTTTTACCGGGGTAGTCCTTCTGGAAATTGGCCAGTTGCTCGTTATGGTAATTGTAACCTAACAGGTCAACAGCGCCCGATTCAACAATTTTATTGCCAGGGCCGGGTTCGCTATTGGCTGTAGTGATTGGCCTTGTGGTATCCAGTTCGTGGATAATACCGGTAAGCTCGCGGGCTATACGTGCCGCGCTGGTATCTCTTTGCTCGGGTATTTCATTACCAATACTCCATATGATCACCGAAGGGTGATTCCTGTCGCGCAGTATCTGATCTGCCAGGTCACGTTTGTGCCATTCATTAAAGAAAATATGAGAGTCAAATTTGAGGCCTTTTACCAACCTGCCATACGTCAAATGCTTCGTCCATAATAATAAAGCCCATGCGGTCTGCAAGGTCTAAAAACTCTGGTGCGGGTGGGTTATGCGAGGTGCGTATAGCATTTACGCCCATTTCCTTTAATATTTTAAACTGCCTTTCCAGCGCATGCACATTAAATGCTGTGCCCAGCGCGCCCAGGTCATGGTGTTCGCAAACGCCGTTTATTTTCATGGAAACACCGTTCAGGCTGAAGCCTTTATCCACATCAAAATTGAAATAACGGATACCCAGCGGTGTTTCATACTGATCAACCACCACATTATTCACCAATATTTTAGTTTGTACTTTATACAGGAACGGTTTGTTAACCGACCATAATACCGGGTTATTAACACCGAAATTTTGGCTTACAGTAGTAACCGTATCCTTTAAACTAACGCCTGTAAGGGTTTTGCTTGCTACTACTTTACCATTGGCATAAATGCTGCTGACAATCAGTGGCAAGTTTAGTATTGCCTGCCGCGTTTTTTATGCTAACGCTCAGGTTAACATCAGCATGGCTGGCGCTTACATTTGGTGTGGTTACAAAAGTACCCCAATGGTTAACGGCAATTTTGTTAGTGCTTATCAGCCAAACATGGCGGTAAATGCCCGAACCGGAATACCAGCGTGAATTTGGCTGTACAGAATTGTCAGCCTTTACAGCTATCACATTTTTTTTACCGCCATAATTTAAATACGGCGTAAGCTCATATCTGAAACTGATATAACCGTTTGGCCTGTAACCTAAATGATGGCCGTTTATCCACACATCGCTTTTTTGATAAACACCGTCAAAAGCAATATAGATCAATTTGCCTTTATCAGTTTGCGGAATGGTAAAGGTTTTACGGTACCAGCCTATACCGCCTGGTAAAGCGCCGCCTTCTACAGTGGCCGGGTTTTCTTTTTTAAATTCGCCCTCTATGCTCCAGTCATGAGGTAAATTTAATTTTCGCCAGCTGGCATCATTAAAATCAACGTTTTGGCCGTTGGGTACGTCGCCCAGGTTAAACGTCCAGTTTTGATCAAAATCCAAAACCGACCGCCCACTTTGCGCATGCACAACAGCTGATAAACTGATCAGGATAAACAAGTAAAATAATTTTTTCATTTTGGCTTATAAATAATTATTAAATGTATCTATAACAATTCCGTAGTACTTTAAAATTGTGAAGACCAAAAAAAACGGAATGTTATACCTCTTCAGCCAGGATTTTCTTATGTACATCAGCTGCGCCCACCACCCTGAAACCACTCCATCCAAAAAAGGCCACAATGACGAAGCATACCAGCGGTACGATATAACCTAACTGAATATTTCCGGTAATATCACTGATCACTCCAAAAGCCCTTGGTAAAACGGCACCACCTACGATAGACATGATCAATAAACTGCTGCCATATTCCGTATCTCCACCCAGGTCAGTAATACCTAATGAAAAAATAGTGGGAAACATAATAGACATAAAAAAGCAGATCAGAATGACCGCGTATACGGTTATCATTCCATGACCTGCGATAGCGATAATACATAAGAGTGTGTTGATGCAGGCAAAAATAGCCAGCAGTTTATTGGGTTTGATATATTGCATCCCGAAAGTTCCAAGAAAACGTCCTGTCAAAAAAGCTATTCCACAGGCGCCTAAATAATCGGCAGCCTTTACCTCATTGATGTTCGCGGACCTGGTGGCGTACAATATGAATAAACTGAACACGCTTACCTGTGCTCCCACGAAAAAAAATTGTGCGATTACTGACCAGGCCAGGTGCCGGTGCCTGAAAGCATGCAATATGTTTTGACTTTTCCGCCTTCCTGTCTCCTTGTGCTGAATCTCAGGAAGTTTAGTAAGCGCAAAAACAATGGCGATCAACAACAAAACAGTACCCAAAATAGCATAAGGCGTTTTAACGGATAATGCCTCAGATGCCAGCGCCATTTTTTTAGCCCCGCTTGTCATAGCGTTTAATTGTTCATCGCTATACCCCTTTGTAAGAATAACCCTTGCTCCAATAACAGGCGCCAGCGCCGCCGCCAGTCCATTGAAGGATTGGGCAAAATTCAATCGCTGTGTTCTTGTTTCGTGAGGGCCCAATGCTGCTGTATAAGGGTTTGCTGCTGTTTCAAGAAAGCCCAATCCACAGGCAATTACAAACAAGGCCACCAGAAAGAAAAAATAGGATTGTGTATTGGCAGCGGGGATAAACAAAAAAGCCCCCGTTGAAAATAAAAGCAGTCCTGTCATAATACCAATCTTATACCCAAATTTTTTCATTACGTAACCGGCAGGCAGGGCCATCAGGAAATAAGCTATATAAACAGCAGAATCGACTAACGTTGACTGGGTGGTCGTTAACGTAAATGATTTTTTTAAATGGGGAATCAGGATGGGGTTCAGATTGTTTGAAAACCCCCATAAAAAAAACAGGGAGGTCATTAAAACAAAAGCAAAGCCGGTTTTAGAAGCGGTTGTGGTGTTTTGAAGAAGTTTTGTATTCATACGATTGCAAGCTGCAGATGCGGGAGTTGAACATCTTATAAAAAATCTGTTTCCTGTCTTTCATACTGTCATTCCATGTAAAGACTTTGTTATACAAGTGCGTCTTTTTCGAAATGAAACAATGTGAAATATTCTTGAAATCTATGAAATAAAATGTATTTCTACGAAATACAATAACAAATCTGCAGATTCTCTGTGTAATAACAGGCGTAGTTTATTGTAAAAAACTTCATCGGAAGAGGAGATATTTAACCTGTCACGCGCCTGCCATTTAATTATTTTCCCCTTTTGCAAACTCCAACTGGTAGGCATTTGGCGTAACTCCGGTAATAGCCTTAAAATTTTTATAAAAACTGGTAAAATTATTAAAACCACATTCAAAACATATCTGTTTTATACTAAGCTTATTTTCTAAAAGATGTTTGCATGCCTGCCCTACGCGTATTTCTGTTAAAAATCTGGAATATGTTTTTCCGGATCGTGATTTAAAATATCTGCAAAAAGCATTATCCACCATTCCTGCTTTTTTGGCAATCTGGCTTAGGTATATTTTGTTTTTAAAATTTGAAAGTGTAAAATCGTAAATCGTTTTCATGCGTTCGCTTTCGGCTGGGGAATACTCTTTTTGGAAACCCAGTGAAGATAAAAATTTCAATTTAGAGATATTCCCGAAGTAAGCGATACATTCCATAAGCGCAATCATTCGTTCCAATCCTTCCGATAATCTGATCTTTTCAATCAATTCGATGATTACCTGGCCATTATTTTTCGAAACGGTGATTCCACGTTTTGCTTTCTCAAGGACAAGCCCGATGATTTTGGTTTCCGGAAGACTTAAAAATTGTTCACCCCAGACTTTCTCGGAAAAATGAATAGCCGTTGAATAAACAATTTTTTCCTTTCTTTTTTTAAAATACTTATCATCATACCTCCAGTAATGTGGCAGATTGGATCCCACCAGTACGATATCACCGGCACCAAAACGACTGATGTTGTCGCCTACGAATTGCGTTCCGGCTCCATTGTGAAAATAAATGAGTTCAGCTTCAGGATGGTAATGCCAGTGGTTGTTGATATACGGGACGGAGTCCTGTCGAACACAAAAAGAATGATTGGGTTCGGGAACAACATTCAAAAGGTGAGGCTTCATAAACTGAAATATCCTATAAATTATAATAAAATATGATGATTATGTTAATATTCTTTAGCAATCAGATAACTAATTGTGATTTAATTCCTTAAGAATCCACTTCCTTTGGTACGATAACGGTGGTGCTCTTGCATAAGAAAATGAAATAGTCTGCAGGACTACATTTAAGAATTGTATCAAGGATTATCATGAAAACACTTGTTTGCACGGCACCTGGAAAACTGGAATATATTGAGCAAAAAATGCCGGAAATAAAACCCGGTCATTCGATTATACAGATTAAACGTGTCGGAATTTGTGGAACTGATCTTCATGCATTCAGTGGTACCCAACCCTATTTTAAATATCCGAGGGTGTTCGGTCATGAAATTTCCGGAGAGTTAATAAATGTGGAAGGCATCGATGGATTTGCTGTTGGCGAAGCAGTTACTTTTATTCCGTATTTTAATTGTGGTCAATGTATAGCCTGCATGAACGGAAAATCAAATTGTTGCAGGCATCTGGAGGTTTGTGGAGTACACATCGACGGGGGCATGACAGAATATTTATCTGTGCCTTCATATTCCCTCGTGCATGGGAATGATCTCCCGTACGATAAACTCGCCATGATTGAGCCTTTTGCCATCGGTGTACATGGTGTACAAAGGGCAAATATTAAGCCCGGAGAATTTGTCCTGATTATAGGCGCAGGCCCTATCGGATTGGGAACGATGGCATTTGCAAAGATTGCGGGTGCGAAGGTCATTGCCATGGATGTGAATGTTTGGCGATTAAAATTTTGTAAAGAGAAACTGGGTGTGGAACATATAATCGATGCATCTGTTCAGGATGTGTTTGAACAATTAAATATGATAACGGATAATGCATTGCCGACTGTAGTGATTGATGCCACGGGAAATATCAATGCAATCAATAAAGGCCTTGAATGGCTTGCGCACGGAGGCCGTTACATATTAATAGGTTTGCAAAAAGAGAATTTCACTTTCAGCCATCCGGAATTTCACAAACGGGAAGCTACGCTGATGAGTAGCCGGAATGCAACCAGAAAAGATTTTGAAAATGTGTTTGATGCTATGAAACAGGGGAAACTCGACCCGGAGACTTTTATTACCCATCGGGTGAAATTCGATGAAGCGGATAGTATTTTTACCGGGTGGATGCAGTCAAAAGATAGAATGATCAAAGCCATGGTAGCATTGGACCATTAGATAAACAATTTTACCATGGTTATAAGCATTATAAACAATTTCAATTTTTTTGAACTACAGCATTAAAAATATTTTTAAATTCAATTGAGCATAGTGAAAAGCATTATCTCAACTCTTTGTACTTCTCTGTTTTCAGCATTATTCAGAATGCTCTGTTGACGTCGTAATAATGCTGAAACAGACTGGGGCCTGATTTTTAAAATTTTAATGATTGCGTATGAACCGACCTGCATTTTCCCACCTGCCTTTGTTCATTCCATGCCAGCGTTACATTTTTTATTCCAGTACCTAAAGTGTCGCTGACCAGTATTTGCAAAAATCACCTGCTTAAATAAGTAAATACTTCCGATTGTATTTCTTAATACCCAAAACATCAGCTTATGAGCCTAATTTTTAAGATGCACAAACCAAAACACAACCGCATATTGGTTCTCGCATTATTTATATGTAATGTTCTGCTTGCCCAACAGGCAAATTCTCAGATAAAAGGGAAAGTAACTGACGCGAACGGACTGCCATTGTCCGGCGTTTCAATTAATGTTAAAGGGACAAAAACGAGCGTGATTACAAACGCAGAGGGAGAATTTACCATTCCGGCTGCAGACCCGAAATCAATTTTAATTTTTAGTTCTGTTGGATATCAGACCCAGGAGGTGACAGTTGGCAGTCAGAGTAATCTTGAGGTAAAACTTGTTCTGTCTGCTTCTACCCTGAACGAGGTGGTCGTAACGGGTTATGGCACACAGATGAAAAGAGAAATAACAAGTTCCATTACCAGGGTTGATGCGGCAGAATTTAATAAAGGAAATATAACCAATGTATCTCAATTACTGCAGGGTAAAGTGGCAGGACTTTCGATATCCAGGACTGGTGGTGATCCGAACGGAGATTATACGATTCGTCTCCGGGGACTCTCTACGCTGGGTGCCAATACCCAACCTTTGATCGTTGTGGACGGACTGGTGGGAGCAGATATTAATTCAATTGATCCCAATGATATTGCCAGTATGGATGTGTTGAAAGATGGATCTTCAGCAGCCATTTACGGAACCCGTGGTTCAGCCGGCGTTATCATTATTACTACAAAAGCGGGATTACACACCGGCGTGCCGCGGGTCAGCTACAATGGTAATGTGACTTCGGAGAAAGCAGACAGGTTTACCAAACACATGTCTCCAGGGCAATTCCGCGACCTGCTCACATCAACCGGAGCAGGTACAGATTACGGAGCCAATACCGACTGGGACAAGGAAATTACGCAGACTGCTATCAGTTATGCCCAGAATCTTACCTTATCCGGAGGATCCCAGCATAATTCTTATGATGCGTCTGTCAACTACAGAAACGGAGAAGGAATAGCGATCAATACAGGGTATCAGCAAATCAGTGCACACGTGAGTCTTACGCAGAAAGCGCTGAATGATAAATTAGTTTTTAATGTTAATTTAAACGGTATTCGCCGAAATTCGCAGGTTGGTTATCAAAAGGCATTCGAGTATGCAACTATTTATAATCCGACCGCACCCGTACATGTTCCTGTGGGCAGTGTGAATGATATTGCCGGAGGGGGCTGGTTCGAATTTTCGGCCACCGACTACTCTAATCCTGTTGCTTTACTGGTGCAGAATTCGAATAACGTGACCAGGGAAAACCTTAATTTTCTGGCATCGGCAGAGTATGAAATTACTAAAGGGCTTAAATTCCTGGTCAGATATGCCCAGCAATATACCGACTCCACCGGGGATAAATACTCCCCTATAAATGCTTACGCTAACAGTGGCATTGATCCCAGTTCGGATAATGGTTACGGCAGGCACGGATTTAAAATCCTCGCGAATGGTGAGAATACCAATCAGCTCTTCGAAAGCACATTGACCTATAATACCTTTTTCAAAAACCAGGATCTTAATCTGACCGCTCTTGGAGGCTATTCCTGGAACCAGTTGGGCAACAAGGGAAATTATATGTCCGCAGGAAATTTTGTTACAGATGAAGCCAGTGGCAATATTGGCGCAGCACTTGATATCCCTTCCGGTTTGGCCACTGTAAACAGTTATCATAACGGAAGTCTACTGATTGCTTTTTTTGGAAGAGTCCTTTTGAACTATAAAAATTTCGCCTTTCTCGCAGCAAGTTTACGCAGAGAGGGTAGTACACAATTTGGTTCCGAACATCAATGGGGTAATTTCCCGGCTATTAGCGGAGGTTTGGATTTTGCCAAGCTTTTGGATATACCAGCCGTTACCAATCTTAAATTGAGAGCCAGCTATGGTGTAACAGGATCCTTACCACCTTATTCTTATTTATCTCTTTCTACATTAACCATATCGGGCTCTTATTATGCAGGCAACAACCTGTATGGTTATACGTACGCACCCAATCAGAATCCAAATCCCAATCTGAAGTGGGAAACAAAAGCTGAAACAGATATCGGGCTTGATTTTACTTTATTAAATAACAGATTAACCGGTACGATGGATTACTTTAACAGGAGTACTTCCAATCTTATTTTCAATGTCACCGTACCAGTGCCTCCAAACCTCGTGCCTACTACATGGGAGAATATTGGAACATTAACGAGCAATGGATTTGAACTGGCCCTCAATTATGATGTCATCAAAGGCAACAGGTTTACATGGAATACCGGATTTAATTATTCGAGTTCTCATGTCGTGCTGAAAAGCCTGGATCCGTCCCTGGCCGGATCTTATGTAGGAGCTTCTAACCTGGGTTCGCCCGGCCAGGAAGCTACTCAGATTACCAGGGCCATGCAGGGATTTCCGATTGGCTTATTTTATCAGGCTGTTTATAAAGGTGTTGATCAAAACGGTAAGTACCTGTTCGATGATGGAAAAGGAAATGCAGTTGCTGATGACAATAGCTACAAAACCGTCATAGGAAATGGTTTACCAAAGTATGAAATAGGATGGGTCAATACTTTTAAATACGGAAATTTTGATTTGGAATTCTTCTTCCGCGGAGTTTTTGGACATGAGCTCATAAACACGTACAGGGCATTTTATGAGAACCCAACCGTTTCCTCCGTTTACAATGTCGTCAATACGAAATATTATAATCCTGACGTAAAAGATGCCCAGTTATTTAGCAGTCTGTTTGTAGAAAAGGGCGATTATGTTTCCCTTGACTATGCTACCATTGGTTATAATTTCCCGATTCACAAAAGCCCCGATGCAGGGGGAATCCATAATTTCAGGGCTTATATTGGCGGAAATCACTTATTTCTGATTACGAATTATACGGGTGCTGATCCTTCAGTGAGGTATCAGGATCAAAGTGCAAACCCACCAAACATTTTAGCACCCGGTATTGACAGAAGAGAAAGCTGGGCATGGACGCGCTCCTTTACACTGGGTGTAACGATGGGCTTTTAAATTTCTATCCATTTTAATACAATCTTATATGAAAATAGAATCAGTAATCAGAATATCGGTGGTGTTTTTGCTGTTAACAGTAATATCCTGCACCAAATTGAATGAGAATGATTACCTCTTTGATACAGTAAACAGCGATAACTTTTATCAGACCGACGCAGAATTGTCTTCGGCAGTAGGCGCAGCCTATTCCAATCTGGCCAAGATGGCCAGTAATGGCCCTTTTATTCCCAGTGAGGAAGCGACTACAGATGAATGTGTTGTTCCAACAAGGGGTCCGGACTGGGGTGATGGCGGGCGTTGGGTTCGTTTACAAACACATACATATAATTCGGCTGACCCGGATCCCATCAATGACTGGAACTTTTGTTATTCGGGAATCAATACCTGTAACCGGTTAATTGCAACACTGGCAAAATACACCAATGCAAAAATTCCCGGATACATCGCAGAACTAAAGGGTCTGCGTGCGATTTATTATCTCTGGTTACTGGATTGGTTTGGAAATGTTCCCATAAGTATTGACTTCTCTTCAACCGTATCCCCCCCGACCAGTACCAGGGACCAGGTATATGCTTTGGTTGAATCTGAATTGTTAGCAGCAGCGCCCCTTCTGCCTCATACAGGTCCGGCAGATGAAAGCACTTACGGTCGTGTAAATGCTTATACCTGCTGGGCTGCATTGGCTAAACTGTATTTAAACGCTCAGGTGTATACGGGAACTCCTCAATGGGCCAAATGCATAGCAGCCTGCGATACGGTGATCAATTCAGGACTTTACACCCTGACATTTAATTACCAGGATAATTTTGTGCAGGAAAACAAAGGCGCATCTGAATCGATTTTTATGGTACCGTACGATCATGTGCATGAACAGGGCGAAAATATAAATATGATGACCCTGAATGGCCTGAATCAAAATACTTACAATATGAATGCACAACCCTGGAATGGTTTCGCAAGCATCCAGGAGTTTTACAATTCCTATATTGATCCCGTACAAAATCCTGGTCCCCAGGGACAGGTTGTTGGAACGGGTCCTGCCGGTGACAGTGTGACCGGTACATTAGATAAGAGACTGGTCAATTTCCTCGTCGGTCCACAGTATGCTGCTGACGGTAGCCCATTGCAGGATGGAGGTTATGAAAAGAGTGGCGGCGGTTATGTGGGTGATCCAAATGGTGCACCTATAGTGTTCACTCCCTTTATCAATGAATTATCACCAACCGCCTGGAGGCAGTCGGGAGCCCGGATCGGTAAATGGAAATTTTATTCAGGAATGACACAAAATATGGATAACGACTGGGCAATCTTCAGGTATGCTGATGTTTTGTTAGTGTCTGCTGAAGCCACTGCACGGTTGAATAATAACTGGAATGACCCCTATTCATTAGCGATTGTTAACCAGATCAGGGTGCAGCATGGCGGGGTTACTCCGTATGTTACAATGACTGCCGCAAGTTTTGCGGCAGAGCGTGGAAGAGAGATGTTTTTTGAAGGGTGGAAAAGGCAGGATATGATTCGGTTTGGAACTTATAACAGTGCGTGGAGATTTCATCCGGCAGATCCGGCGGATAATCTGGGGCCACATGGAATCAATCACCTGAATGTTATGCCAATACCGGCAACGCAGATCAATGCAAATCAAAGTCTTCAGCAGAACCCAGGGTATTAAGCTAAAAAACTCGAATGGCATAGCTACCCTGGTTTAAGCAATGTTAAACAGGCGAATTCTTTCGCCTGTTTTTGTTTAATTTGACAGAAAACAATTGTAAGCTACTCTACTGTGAAGACATGTAAATACTTTTCAAATTTGTTTCTGTCAGAAAAAAACTCATGCCGGAAAATCTTGCTGTTTTTGAGTTTAATGATAACACTGGGTTACGGCAGCTGTGATAAAAAAGTTTCATCACAGGCACCCGCTTTGTTTACACTGCTCTCTCCTGCAGAAACAGGAATAGATTTTGCCAACAACCTTCATTATTCTGAAGAATTCAACATGTATACCTTTCGTAATTTTTATAACGGCGGAGGGGTTGGAATCGGTGATATTAATAATGATGGATTACCTGATATTTTTTTATGTAGTAACCAGGGATCAAACAAGCTATATCTGAATAAAGGTAATTTCCAATTTGAAGATATTACGGAAAAGGCAGGTGTGGCTTCAGACGGAGTATGGTCAACCGGAGTCAGTTTCGCAGATGTTAATGGTGACGGTCTGCTGGATATATATGTATGCAAATCGGGAGATCTGAAAGGTAAAAACAGAAGCAACCAGTTGTTCATAAATAACGGGAACCTTACTTTTACAGACAGAGCCGCTGAATATGGTTTGGCAAATACAGGCCTTTCCACCCACGCCATTTTTTTTGACTATGACAATGACGGAGATCTGGATTGCTACCTGCTCAATAACTCTTTTCGGTCAATTGGTAATTACGATTTAATAAAGGATCAGCGAAAAATTCCTGATTCACTCGGAGGCAATAAACTCTTTCGCAATGACGGCGGTCACTTTACGGATGTTACGAGACAGGCTGGAATTTATAGCAGTAAAATAGGATTTGGCCTGGGCGTTACGATTGCAGATGTAAACAAAGACGGCTGGCCTGACATTTATGTCTCAAATGATTTTTTTGAAAAAGACTATCTGTATATTAATAAGAAGGATGGAACTTTTGAGGAGTCTCTCGAAAAGTATATCTGCGAATTAAGCATGAACTCTATGGGAGCAGATATCGCAGATATCAATAATGACGGTTATCCTGATATTTTCGTTACGGATATGCTTCCGGAAAAGGAAGCCCGGGTAAAAACAAAAACATCATTTGAAACCTGGGATAAATACCAGTCAGATATTGCAAACGGGTATTACCACCAGTTCGTAAGAAATGTATTGCAGCTCAACCGGGGAATTTTTGATCCCCGGGGAGGTATGGATAAAGAAGCCTGGTTCAGTGAAATAGGTCGCTTTGCGGGCGTGCAGGCCACAGACTGGAGTTGGGGAGCCCTCATCGCTGATCTGGACAATGACGGGCATAAGGATATATTCGTTGCAAATGGAATTTACAAGGATCTGACTGATCAGGATTATATCCAGTTTATGGCAAATCCTGCAGAAGTCAGGAAAATGATGAAAGAAGGTAAGGGAGTGATCAAAAAATTAATTGATCTGCTGCCATCACATGCCTTACCAAATTATGCTTTCAGCAACAACGGCGATCTTACTTTCACGAATAAGGCAACTGAATGGGGACTTGATCAGCCAGGATTTTCCAACGGTTCGGCTTATGGGGATCTTAACAATGACGGAGCCCTTGACATGGTCGTGAACAATGTCAACATGCCGGTATTTATTTACCGCAATAACAGCATGTCCTTACACCCTGACAACCGATACTTAAAAGTCATACTTGCCGGCGAGGGAAAGAACCGTTTTGGAACGGGAGCAAAAGTAACGGTGTACTATAATCATGGCATGAGTTACCAGGAAGAAATGCCAACCCGTGGATTCGAGTCAACAGTCGATAACCGGCTCAACTTTGGCCTGGGGAATACAAAAAAGATAGATTCGGTTGTGGTAGACTGGCCCGGAGGGAAAAGAAGTACATTAAAAGATTTAAAACCCGATCAGTCCATTACAATTAAACAAACGGAGGCGAAAATACCTGATGAGGATTCGTTTTATAAGTACACCGCTTCAAAGCCTGCAGACATCAAAACAATATTTTCCCGGGCCGCTGATGATTTGGGGATTGATTTTGTTCATAGGGAAAATGAATTTAATGATTTTAACAGGGACCGGCTTACTTTTCAAATGCTCTCTACCCAGGGGCCGAGAATGGCGACGGGAGATGTGAATGGAGACGGGCTGGAGGATTTTTATGTTTGTGGTGCCAAAGGGCAAAGTGGAAGCCTTTACCTGCAGAACAGGAAAGGAAAATTTGAGAAGAGCAATGAAGTCTTGTTTGCAAAAGACAAGGAATGCGAAGACACAGACTGTTTATTCTTCGATGCAGACGGAGACGGTGATCTTGATTTATTTGTATGCAGCGGAGGTAATGAATTTTCACCCAATTCATCCGCCCTGATCAGCCGGTTATATATGAACGATGGTAAAGGCCATTTTACCAAATCGCCCCAGTTACTTCCTTCCGCACAGGTATTTGAAAGCAGTTCCTGTGTATCCGCGGCAGACTATGACGGAGATGGGGACATGGACTTATTTGTGGGCGTACGATTAAAACCCTTTGCCTATGGAATTCCATGCAAAGGGTATATTCTCCAAAACAATGGAAAGGGTGTCTTTACCGATGTAACAGATCAGGTAGCACCGGAATTGCAACAGGCCGGAATGATTACAGATGCGAAGTGGTTTGACTATGATAAGGATGGAAAGCCCGACCTGGTGATTGTTGGGGAGTACATGCCGGTGAGTATTTTTCATAATGAAGGCGGAAG
>CAVWYU010000004.1:0-8687 GCA_963759335.1 uncultured Bacteroidota bacterium | reverse complement strand
ACAGATGCATTTTACAAATATTTGTCGCCGGGTGAAATAACTTGATTCCTTACTACTTACCCCTGCTGCATCCTGTTCCGAATTATCGTAATCAGTGATAAGGTTTTCTGTATGTATGATATTTTTTTATGATGCGGTGGGGTCCAGTTGCGCTGCCATTTTGTTATCGGTAAAGAACTTATCTCTATAAACTTCAAAAGCTTCTGAAATTTCTGTGATTGTGATCACACTGGTATCGATTTTGTCTTGTAAGTCGGGTAATTTTTGATCCAGTAAAGGCGCACCCAGGGTAATATTATGCGCTGCGATCTGGGATACTTTTTTCAAAACGGCTGTTTGGCTTTGCTCCAGATCCTTTAGTTCTCGCAGAATCTTGTCTATCAGTTCGAGATTTTGTAATTTATTCATAGAAAGGTATGTGCAACAACCTGACCACGCACCCATCTTAAATGTTAAATAACTATCTCTTGTCGGGAAGACAAGCAGAGATCAGGCATCAAATCTATTTAGGCTGGAGTGATGACGCGCAGGGCGCAACAATTTTCCAATGTCCAGCCCATGAGAAAAAAACAATTAACTTAATGAAGATTGATGGACATTCATGGGCTGGCCAGGAACATTTTTGTCAGCAAGATAATCTTCACATTGACATCCGTAATGCCGGTGTTAATCGAAAGGTTTATAAGTAAATTTTTGTCCGCCGACTGTTGCTTCGGCCATCATGCCGCTTTGGTCCTGGGTAAATACAGACACACCATTGGTGTATTTGGCATCTTTGGAAGATCCGGATTTAAGCGCCACAGCTGAAACATTACTGCTGAATTCGAATTTATTTGCTTTAAACCGGCCAACGGCGTCCTGATCTTCAAAGAATATAATTTCGCTATAGGACGCGCCGCCCACCTGAGCACCAACGGTTACCTGGCCCATTTTTGCTGTGCCGATGGCCTTTCCACCCACGTATAATACACCGTTACCGCTGGAACCACCTATAATCAATCCGCCTTTCCCATTTTTTGGAAAAATGACATAACCAGCGGAACTTTTAAAAAGGCCCGACATGGTAGGATCCGTCTTAATAAAATTCTCTTTAGCTTTTTTGCTTGCCGAGAGCAGCGTTTCTTTTTCTTCCGGGGTTTGGGCATTCATGCCCTTTGGAATAATAAACGCCAAAATAACGAGTAACGCCAGTCCGAACAATGGGGTTTTCTTCATAAAAAGATTTTAGATGATTTTATACAGGATCGACCACTACGTGCAGTCTATCAATTATCGTTCCCGGAAGTAATACGGTATCCATGTTGAATTAATTAACGCATGTTTTCTTCACAGATCACCGAACCTCCAGGAATCAACTTCGAAATTAAAGGAAAACACATTTAAAAGGTAACCTGATCTTTTTAATTATTCCTTATCCTGTGACGGATGTGGAATGGCAGGTTCCAAATAATCCTTAACTTTTATGGTTGGATTAAAATAATTTTACTGCGCATGCAAACCGGATATAATCAGAAAACAGAAGAACAGCGTGAGATTTCGTCAAAAACAATAACCATAGCAGCAGGAAGTAAAAACCCATTAACCGTAAACCGATTGGGATATGGTACGATGCGCCTTACCGGCGAGGGTATCTACGGAGAACCACCGAACAGGTTAGAGGCTTTGCAAATATTAAAACATACTGCGGAAAGCGGAGTCAATTTTATCGATACCGCAGATTATTACGGTGATAGTGTAACCAATCGATTGATTGCGGAAGCTTTATACCCTTACCAGGATGACTTAGTGATATGTACCAAAGTCGGAACCGCCCGCAAAACGGATAAAAGCTGGATACCCTATAACAAGCCCGAAAATTTGCGGGCCAGTATTGAAAACAATCTGCGCGTATTGAAAATTGAACAGGTGACCCTTGTGCACTTCAGAGCTATGCATGGTCATATGAACTTTGAAGAAAGCATGGGTGCCATGTTTAAAATGCAGGAAGAAGGTAAAATATTACACGTCGGGATAAGTAATGTGACGGCTGAGGATTTAGAAACAGCGTTAAAGATGGGCAATATTGCCACTGTTGAAAATATGTATGGCCATGCCCAGCGGACTGCCATTAAGTTTGCTTATGGGGAGACGCATGGCGGTGCAGAAGTGCTGGAACTTTGCGAACAACATGGGATACCGTTGATCCCGTTCTTTTCATTGATTCATGCGATTGATAAAAAGGATAACAGAATAGCAGAAATGGCTGAAAAATATGATGTTTCGGAAGCGCAGATCAATATCGCGTGGTTATTACATAAATCACCATGGATACTGCCAATACCAGGCACTTCTTCTTTGGCACATTTTGATGAAAACATGCAGGCAGCCCGTATTGAACTTTCTGAAGAGGATATGAAATTTTTGGAATAACCGCGATCGCAACTCATGCACGCAGGTTTCGCAATGAATCCATAGCCGCATGTGCAAAATGTGTCATCCCAAGTGGACAAAAGTGGTGGAGCAAATACAGTTTTTAATCCTGGGCAGCCCTTTCTTCTTCAGCCTCGTTTTCTTTTTCCTTATCCGCTTTACTGATCACGCCGGGATGCGTTTCAATGGTTACTTTATCGAGTTTACCATTGAAATGAGGAGACGCGCCATATAAAGTTACCGGCGTGCCATCATCTGTGCCGACATCCGCAAGATCATCGACAGAAAAAAGCGCGGGTTGTGTCCGGTCGATTCTTCCTTCCGCCACTTTCGTACCATCCACGGTAATGGTGCCGGTTCCGCCTTTACCCAGTCCGCCGCCATCATATTTAAAATCATATACAATCGTATGTTTCCCGGGTGTCAGCGCCTTGCCGGAAACAATATTATAAATCACGAGTCCGAGATAATTATAAGTAAAACTTGGTCGGCCGTTCCGGAGGTAAAAAGAAAATCCACCGAATCTGCCTCCCTGGCAAACCATGACACCATTGTTATTCGAGGTTACTTCCACTTCGCTGGTAATGGTATAGGATGAATTTTTTGTGCTGATAAAAATATCCACACCCATTCCTTTCATCCCTTCGCCATAGGTAACCGAGGTTCGTTCACCCATTAAATCTGGTCTGCCCACCATCTTAGCATCTGTTCTTTCCAATAAACGGTCGTCGATTGGCAGCACATGATATTTCTCTGCCTCCGACATAAATAAGGCTTCCAGTTCTTTTAATTTGTCCGGATATTGTGCAGCTACATTATTCGACAGACTAAAATCTTCGTTTGAATTATAAAGCTCCCAGGGATCTTTGTCGAGTGGTTGCAGCGCCTTTCTGTCCCAGGCAGGACGGTGTATGGTTCTCGCATACCAGCCGTCGCTATAGATGGCGCGGTTGCCAAACATTTCGAAATACTGAACGGTATGCGTTTCTTTTGCGGCTGAATCGTTGAAACTATACACCAGGCTCTTCCCTTCCATCGGGTCCTGATTTATACCGTTCACGGTTTTCGGTGAGGGCACGCTACATGCTTCTAATATCGTTGGCGCGATATCAATCGCGTGACAAAACTGCGTACGAATTCCACCCCTTTCTTTTATTCCTTTTGGCCAGCGTATCACCATACCATTGCGGGTGCCACCGAAGTCGGAAGCTACTTGTTTTGTATAGGAAAAAGGCGCATCCATAGCAACGGCCCAGCCGGCAGCATAATGCGGATAGGTATTAGGGCCACCCCATTCATCATAGTGTTTCATCATGTCTTGTAAGGATTCCGGCACACCGTTGAAATAAGTCATTTCATTGAATAGTCCATTCATCGTTCCTTCTGCACTCGCGCCATTGTCACCCACGATATAAATAAATATTGTGTTGTCTGATACACCCAGGTCCTGAATAGCATCGTACAAACGACCGATTTCATGATCGGTGTGCTCGCCAAAACCGGCATACACTTCCATCTGGTGGGCATACATTTTCTTTTCGTCGGCAGACAAACTTTCCCATGCTTTGATATCCTTCGGTCTGGGAGCGAGTTTGGCATTTTGTGGAACAAGGCCCAGCTTTTTCTGCCGCTCGAGTGTTTGCTCTCTCAGTTTGTCCCAGCCTTCATCGAACTTACCCTTATATTTTTCAATGTATTCTTTGGGTGCATGATGTGGCGCATGTGTTGCTCCTGTAGCAAAATACATCATGAATGGTTTATCCGGCGTCAGTGCATGTTGCATACGAACCCAGCTGATGGCCTGATTGGTCATATCCGTGGTGAAATGATAATTCGGATCCTTGGGCGTTTCTATCTGCGTCGTACCATCGTAGATCAGCGGAGCCCATTGATTCGTTTCGCCACCGATAAATCCATAAAACTTATCGAAGCCAGAATGGGTAGGCCAACGATCAAAGGGACCGGAACTGGAAATTTCCCAGGGTGGCGTTTCGTGATACTTTCCAAAAGCAGCAGTGGCAAAACCATTCTGACGAAGTACCTCCGCCATAGGTGTAATGGATTGAGGTCTCACGCCGGTATTGCCAGGAAATGCCGTTGCTGTTTCCATAACGGAACCCGCGTTATTGCTGTGATGGTTATATCCCGTAAGCAGCGCCATGCGTGTCGGTGAGCAAAGTGCGGTGGTGTGAAAACGGTTATAGCTAAGTCCCTCCGAGGCAATTTTATCCAGCGCAGGCATTTGGATCGGTCCGCCAAAACGGCTGGAAGCGCCAAAACCCATATCGTCGATCAGCACGACAACTATGTTAGGAGCACCCGCTGGTGCTTTGACTTCCCATCGTTCCGGCGCCTTAGCATCGCGGGCACTCAATTCTTTATAGGTCTGGCGAACAGGTTCATGAATAGGAAGCACTGTGCGATCCAATGCATCAGATCCGGATTTCGCAACTATTGTATCTTTTGCTGTTGAATCATTGGCAGACGGTTGATTACAGCTGAGCGTGATCATGGCAAATAATGCCGGTATAACCATCGTTGGAATCCGTATTTTCATCTTATGTTGATTTTTATATTCGGCCATTTCAGAGCAGATATTATTTAACTAACACCTTACCTGTTATTTCTCTTTTTTATTGAATTTGCCAAAACTAAATGAAGCAGATAAGGAAGGACCATTATATCCCCATTTAAAATGTCCGTTTGCATGTTCTTTGACTACGTCCAGTTTGCAGTTTAAACCGGTGTAACCAAGGGAGACATCTAATTCTTTAAGAATCTTGTACGTAAAGTAGACATTGTAGGCCAGGATGCTTCCGGTATATTCATTGACTGTCAGAGAAAGATAATCACCCTCCAGGTTTACAGCAAACCGGTCGGTTATGGCGTACCCACCCCAGATTCCCAGATCCGGCAATGGTGCGGTAATTCTAAAATCGCTGTTTTTGGTCAATGCGCCATTGGGACCATTTATGCCGATACCTGTATTTAAGCCTACGACATGGGCGCCAATCATCAGTCCTGCTTCAAATTTTGGTTTTGAAATTAGAGCATATCCATACGAAACCTGGTAGATCGCCGTGTTAAAAAAGCTGCTGGTAGTGGATCCGGAATGAAATGTATCGTCTTTAAAAATGATATCCTTATTCAGAGTATGGGATGAACTCCGATTGATGTTGTAGTAATTGAAATTCACCCTGGACCGCCTGGAAACCCGCCATTGAAAGGCCGCCATAAAAGTAGCTGAGTTTTTATTAAACCCAAGATCCCGCTCAAAATCGACTTCTGTTCCATTTGCACCGCCCTGGATTCCCACAGCGATACTCGTATTATTGACAGGCACAAAAAAGCCAGCCGATACTTTATATTTTTCTACAAACCAGGGATAACTGCGATTTGCGATGGAGTCTTTATTTTGTGCAATTGAAATACTGCTCAAAATTAAAAGCGATAAAAATGGCAATAGTCGTTTCATGTTTGAGATTTATCTGTCAGTTTTGTTTAAAAAGGCGATGAACTCGCATTCAAGATCCTGATATGCCTGCAGGTACTCACTCTCGACTTCCCAATTCATTTGGGTCGCGACACGGCATTCTTCCAATTTTCGAACTGTGAAGAGCAAATCATCCAATAAATTTCTAAAATTTTCATATTTATAAAACAGTTCGCTGATTCTGCGTTTGTAATCGGGAAATTTATGTAGAATGTAATCGAGAGATTGTTCCATCATTGATATAAAAATCAATTTTAGTCAATAAATTCTTCCTGAAGCGACGTTTAACGGCTATAAACGGTAAAATGGATCTCGATTATAGACTCTATATATGTGAGTCTGGCTGAGGTTTGTATTTTCTGAGCCCGTCGACAATGTGCTCACGGAGATCCTGGGGAATAAGAAAAATAGCAAGAAGTTCTTCCAGATGATTACCTGCATCGGGTATCAGATCATTGAATTGTTTACGGTATTTTGATCCTTCTTCCAGGCTATTCAGATGGCCCAATATAGATGCCTGTAGCATCGGATCCCAGAACAATGCAGGTTTATCCAATTTTTTTGCCCAGTTTAACGCCTTCCGGTAATTTCTTTTAGATATAAAATAAAAAACATATCCAAGATTAAACCACCAGGGACAGAAAGGATTGTGCTGGTGAGAATCATTGAGCAATTCAAATCCCCTGTCAAAGTCGCCGGCACAACTCAGAACAAAACCCATAGCTCCGGTCATATCAGTGGAATTCGGATTGAGAGCAATGCATTTTTCAGCAGCTTCAACGCAGTCTTCCCGATTATGTTGAAACAGATAAATCCAGGCTAAAGACGCATATCCATGCTGACAACCCGGATCAATCTGAATGGAGCGGTGAGCACACTGTAACGCCAGATTAATTGCATTCTCGACATGATTTAATTGCATGGCTTTATCTGTGGCATACAGGTCCCCCAACATCGCCCAGGCAAGCGCATAATCCGGATCGGCTTTGACAGCACTTTCCAGCGCGTGAATTGTTTTTTTGAGTTCGGCAGCTGTCCAGTCTTTCTGAAAATGATAATAAAGAAAGATGGCTGTATATGTTCCCATTTCCTGCACAGGGACCGAACCGGAAGATTTTAATATGTCTGTGAAAATGATTCCATAATAACCACCGATGGCAGTTAAAATACTTTTTACAATTTCGTTTTGAATTTCGAATAACCCGGAAGTCGAATAATTTTTTTCAAACAATTTCGCCCAGAGTACCTGACCTTTTTCTCCTTCAATGATCTGAATATTGATATGCAGGTCAGCTCCTTCGCTTTGTATGCTTCCGGTGATGATATAACTGGCACCCAGTAATTTGGCTGATTCTTTGAAATCCAGTGATTCACTGGAAATTTGTCTCGATGAAAAGTATGAGACTACCGCCAGTTCATGAAATCGTGTTAATTCCGAACTCAACTGTTCACCCAGTCCTTCGGCAAGAAATTCTCTGTCAGTATTACGACTGATATTTCGAAAAGGGATAACAGCAACGACTGGCCTTTTTTCATAAAGTTTTGTCCTGATAACATTGACACCCGTTTTTACAGAGGATGGGTCCTGCATTGTAAATTTGGGCACATAATTTCCCTTGGGTATTTCAATGCGAAGAAAATCCTGTCGTCCCGGACCATGATAATATTCATCGATGGCTCTTCTTAATCTTCCGGCGTGAATACGGACGATCCCATTGGCTTGCGGATTAAAATCGGCACTGCGGGACAAAACATGAATACCAATGGTATATTCCTTTATATGTTGCTCCCGGCCTTCCAGCGATTCCTCTACAACATATTGTAAAAATCGCGACAAAATGGTCGAATTCTTAAAACCGGGATTGGCAAGAATCCGGCCCACCTGTTCCGAGATCAATTGTTTGTCGATTTGCCCTTTTGGCATGGTTGAGTTTTCTGATAAGCGTTCAAATCTACACTTTACCGTTCATAACCGCCTTTTTGAAATATGAGTCCACGAAAGGTTGCATCCAAACCGTTACGAGTGTTTTTTGCCCGCATCACCTACCAGGCTATAATTGGTTGCTTCCAATTCAATTGCTCTGGTAACCCGAATTGTCTCAGCTTGCTATAAAAGTGTTTTATTTTCCGTTCGATATTTTATGTTGAACGGCTTCGCCAGTTTTAGACTTTTTAGGGTTTCAATTGAACGTTGGCCATTGCGATAAATATATAATCTGGGTCCTACCGGATGATGTCTGGCAATTAAAAATAGCTCCAGCGAATCGACTCCTTCCGTTGGATGAACTGTCAGGTGTTTATCCATGATCTCCATAATCTTAATGTTCTCCGGTTTTTCTCCAACAGGTTTATAATATAACCGGCTTCTGTTGACACTGAGAAGCTCACACTGCCTGCGTTTGAAGGCTGGAGCGAATTTTCTGCGTGTTTGCTTTTTTATTTGAGATAGTTAAAGTACGAAAATTATTAACTAGCTCTCTGGTCTCAAATTCGGGGAGTATTATATTTAATAGTTCTGTCCAACTTTCCCAATAGTTTAATCGCGGTATCATGTAAACGATTATCTACTACTTCAGAAGTTTTTGATTGGGTAATACCTATCTGACGATTTTCAAGATCTATATTTTGCCATTCCAGACCTTTTATATCAATCCGGCGCAAAGCGGTTACACAGCTAAACAAAAAAGCCCGCTTTATGAAACCATCGGAAAGGGTTTTGGGGGGAAAAATGAAGATGATGAATATTTTTCCTTCCTTCTTTGACAATGCCCTGGCTGGTTTCACA
>CAVWYU010000003.1:0-593704 GCA_963759335.1 uncultured Bacteroidota bacterium | reverse complement strand
GGTTTTTTATTTCATGGTCATTTCACCTAATTTTCCATCCGGTATAAGATCAAAAAAAAGAATCGCGTTTAATGAACAGAGAATTTCAGTATGGAAATGAAACACTCACGATATCAAAAGTCGTTCAACTGGCTGAAGGAACCATGCGGGGTATACTCTCAGAAGAGACGCTGGCAAAAATCAGGAAAAGCCAGCAGTTTGTGTCTGATATTGTAGCCGACAACAAAACGGTATACGGGATTAACACCGGTTTTGGCGTTTTGGCCAATACACATATTTCAGCCGAAGACACAAGAGTACTTCAGCACAAAATATTACAAAGTCATAGCGTGGGTGTGGGGGATCCGATCAGCCCTTTCTTGTCAAAGCTCATGATGATCACCAAAGTGCATTCTCTGGCACAGGGGTATTCTGGTGTGCAGGTGGAAACCCTTGAAAGAATTTGCTGGTTTATAGATCAGGATATCTGCCCCGTAGTACCTGAAAAGGGTTCTGTCGGGGCTTCCGGAGACCTTGCACCGCTGGCTCATCTTTTTTTGCCGCTTATTGGTTTGGGCGACGTATGGATAAAAGGAAAAATATTTGCAAGTGCTGGTGTTCTTACTGAACGTGGGCTTAAACCTCTGCAACTCGGCCCAAAGGAGGGTCTCGCTTTAATAAACGGCACCCAGTTTATACTTGCCTATGCCGTGGCGAATTTACAAAGAATGCATTTTTGCCTGGAATCCGCCGATCTGATCGGGGCGATGAGCCTCGAAGCGCTGACGGGAACCAAATCGCCTTTTGACGAAAGGCTGCATGCACTCAGGCCGTTCAAGGGTAACCAGCTGGTTGCCCAGCGTCTGCGCAGGTTATTGTCAGGATCGGAAATTATGCAAAGTCATATAGATTGCGGTCGCGTTCAGGATCCGTATTCCCTGCGGTGTATGCCCCAGGTACATGGTGCGAGCCGAAATGCATGGTTGCATTTGAAAGAACTTACGAACATAGAGTTAAACTCAGTTACAGATAATCCGTTAATTTTTTCGGCCGATGACACGATTAGTGGAGGGAATTTTCACGGACAGCCATTGGCCATTCCCCTGGACTATGCCACCATTGCCGCATCGGAAGCCGGGAACATATCTGATCGCAGATGTTATTTATTGCTGGAAGGGAAATGGGGCCTTCCGCTGTTGTTAATGAATGATGTGGGATTAAATAGCGGATTCATGATTCCACAATACACCACAGCGGCCCTGGTAACGGAAAATAAAACGCTTTGTTTTCCTGCCAGTGCAGACAGTATTCCCACTTCTCTGGGACAGGAGGATCACGTAAGTATGGGAAGTATCAGTGGCCGCAAATTGGAAACAGTGCTGGGAAATCTGGAATATATACTGGCAATTGAGTTATTGACAGCCTGCCAGGCTATTGAATTCCGAAGGCCCCTGAAGAGCAGTTCCATTCTGGAACATGCACATGATTTTGTACGGCAACAGGTTAAATTTGCCAACGAGGACAGGATATTTGCGGATGATATCCGGAAAATAAAATCCATGATCGAATCCTTCAGTTTTATTCGCGCCATAGATTCTTTTGCCGGTTCGCAGGGAACTGAGCTCAATCAGAATTACAAGGAATTTTTGCTGAATTAATATTTTATAAACATTTTGTTGTCAGCAGATTCCGGCATGTGATCGGAGCTGTCGATAAATTTATTTAATTGTTGTTTTCTTATATTTCTTGCGTATTCCATTTATAGTAAAAGCAGCTTTCTTTCGGGTTTCTTTCGGAGTTCTCTCACGATTCTGCCTGATTTCCGAAAGAAACCTGAAAGAAATCCAAAAGAAATTTGGTCAGGATCCATTTAAATGCCTGCTAATTCAAAACTGTAAACCGTCAAAAGAAATCTTTCGCAGGCTCCGATAACACTACGATGAATCGTTCCTACATTTGATTCCGACTCATCAAAATGTATCGGATACGAGCGGGTATAATGCGATCTTTTTGCAGTTATTTAATTTTATAAATATGCATCAAACAATAACCAGATATGATCCGGTTAAATATAAAACGCCAACCGGACCTGTTTTGAATTGCAAAGGATGGATTCAGGAGGCAGCCTACCGGATGCTGTTGAATAACCTAAATCCCGAAGTGGCTGAACGTCCCGACGAGTTGATTGTGTACGGAGGCAGGGGAAAAGCTGCGCGAAATTTCCAGGCACTCGATGATATCCTGGCGAATCTTAAAATTCTGGAGAACGATGAAACACTCCTGATACAAAGTGGTAAGCCGGTGGCCCGGATGAAAACTCACCCGGATGCTCCCCGGGTGCTTATATCCAATTCCCAACTGGTTCCAAAATGGGCAACATGGGAACATTTCGATGAACTCGAAAAAAAAGGCCTGATGATGTATGGTCAGATGACCGCGGGTTCATGGATTTATATCGGATCTCAGGGAATTGTTCAGGGAACTTATGAAACATATGCGGCGGCAGCTGATAAACATTTCCGTGGAACACTTAGCGGTACATTGAATGTAACTGCAGGCCTGGGCGGAATGGGCGGAGCGCAGCCATTGGCAATTACGATGAATGAAGGTGTAGCGCTGATTGCTGAAGCGGAATGGTGGCGGATCGAAAAAAGAATCGAAACAAAATACCTGGATCTCGCAGTGCAGAATCTGGACGAAGCCATTGATCAGGCGCTCGAAGCAAAAAAAAATAAAAAGGCTCTTTCTATTGGTGTTCATGCTAATGCCGTAGACCTTCTCGAAAGATTACTGGAAAGAAATATCATTCCGGATACATTGACAGATCAGACGTCTGCCCATGATCCCCTGATCGGGTACTGGCCACATCAGGTTTCATTGGAAGCAGCGAAGATTTTACGGGAATCTAATCCCGATAAATACCTGGAACTGGCATATGAGTCCATGAAATTGCACGTGGAAAAAATGCTTGAACTGCAAAAAAGAGGAGCGGTTACATTCGACTACGGAAATAACTTACGGGCACGCGCACACGAAAAAGGACTTCAAAATGCATTTGATTTTCCGGGTTTCGTGCCGGCGTATATTCGGCCATTGTTTTGTGAAGGGAAGGGCCCTTTTCGCTGGGCCGCCCTGAGTGGAAACCCTCAGGATATCGCAGTTACAGACGAACTAATGGTCAGATTATTTCCCGAAAATCATTCTATGCAACGCTGGTTAAAGCTGGCGAAAGAAAAAATTGCCTTCCAGGGATTACCAGCCCGGATTTGCTGGCTGGGACAGGGTGAAAGAGAAAAAGCCGGACTGGCATTCAATGAACTTGTTCGTACTAAAAAAGTAAATGCACCCATCGTGATTGGCCGTGATCATCTGGATACAGGTTCTGTAGCTTCGCCAAACCGGGAAACGGAAGCAATGCTGGATGGCAGCGATGCGGTGGCCGACTGGCCGGTATTGAACGCGCTTGTTAATACTGCAGGCGGCGCCAGCTGGGTGAGTCTTCATCATGGGGGTGGGGTAGGCATGGGATACAGCATACATGCAGGTATGGTGATCGTAGCTGATGGAACAGATGCAGCGGCGACCCGTCTTTCAAGAGTACTTCGAAATGATCCTGGACTGGGAGTGATCCGTCATGCGGACGCCGGTTATGAACTGGCGCAAAAAACAAAGTCGGATTTTAAACTCGGTCTATAATGCCGGTCACACTACTGACAAATATTAAACAGCTTGTAAACGTACGGGAAGATACCGGGCCTCTGTACGGAACAGAATTGGCCGAACTGCCCGTTATCGCAAATGCCTGGTTACTTATTGAAGGAAATGAAATTGCCGGTTTTGGGAAAATGGAAGACCTGCATAATGCTTTACCCAATTTTCCGGCTGAAAAAATAGATTGCAGCGATCAGTTCGTCATGCCTTCCTGGTGCGATAGCCACACCCATCTTGTATTTGCGGGAAGTCGTGAAAGCGAGTTCGTTGACAAAATTCGCGGGCTTAGCTACGAAGAAATAAATGCCCGCGGCGGAGGTATATTGAACAGTGTACAAAAATTAAATAATTTATCGGAAGACGAACTTTTCAATATGTCCTGGAAAAGGCTGGAAGAAATATCGGCATTGGGTACTGGTGCAGTCGAAATAAAAAGCGGTTATGGATTATCAGTAGCCGGAGAATTAAAAATCCTGCGTGTTATCAGGAAACTGAAAGAAAAATCTTCTTTACAAATAAAATCCACTTTTCTGGGAGCACATGCTTATCCTCTGGAATACAGGGAAGATCATGCGGCTTATATTAAACTGATCACCGAAGAAATGTTGCCTGTGATCGCAAAAGAGAAACTGGCAGATTATATCGATGTTTTCTGCGAAAGAGGGTTTTTTAATTCCGAAGAATCTGAATCCGTCCTCAGAGCCGGAATGCACCATGGCTTACAGGCAAAAATGCATGTAAATCAAATCCATTCCATTGGGGGAATAGAAACCGGTCTTAAATTGAATGTCCTGTCCATGGATCATATAGAAACATTATCTCCGGATGATATGATAAAAATAAAAAGTGCCGGATGGAAAGGGTTGTTCACTTTGCTTCCGACAGCTGCTTTCTTTCTACGGATGCCATTTCCTCCTGCCAGGCATTTGCTGGAATCGGGCGTAGCCATTGCATTGGCATCCGATTATAATCCCGGATCTTCTCCTACAGGAAATATGAATATGGTTGTATCGCTGGCTTGTATTCAAATGAAATTATTGCCCGAAGAAGCATTGAACGCAGCGACCACAAATGGTGCATTTGCGATGGGCCTGGGAAATTCACTTGGTTCGATTTCAGTTGGAAAACTGGCCAATTTGATCATTACTTCCCCCATTCCGTCCCTTGCTTATTTACCATATCGATTCGGAACCAATCTTATTGATAAAGTAATACTCGGGGGTCGTTTCGTCGCTTAAGCTTTGTATATTGGGTATTATACCTGTATTTATGCCCTTTATCCTTTCCCGCAGAAAAAAACCGGCAAATTTTATAGAATCAGTCAAAAGGCGAAGTACGGTCATTCATATCGGGGACAAAAAAGCGGGACTTGGATTTCTCATATCTTTTTTTTCTGCAATCAGACCGAGCAAGGAAAAAAAAGATGCCACAAAAAATCTTCAGGTAGTGCTAAAAGAGATGGAAGAGCACCCGATATTATTATCCAATCTCCACAATGCCCTGCTTTCACAACTGGTTCAAACTG
This sequence comes from uncultured Bacteroidota bacterium, assembly GCA_963759335.1. GTDB lineage: Bacteria > Bacteroidota > Bacteroidia > Chitinophagales > Chitinophagaceae > Puia. The sequence continues at coordinate 588,489 of CAVWYU010000003.1, read as the reverse complement.
ATTTGACATCTGCTATTACGGAAAGTGGTATTCCACTGGCTAATGGATTCTGGCAGGAATTTTTCGGACGCCTTCGTCATAAAATGATCCCGGCCCTGCAAAATGAAAATGATTTTCTGTTTGTCGTCGGCAGAATCTTTTATCGTTCGGACGATTACAAATGGGTGGAAGCAATTCCTCATGATCTATGGAAGCATTTTTTTGGTAATATCGGTCTGGCTTTTTCAGTTGACGATAAACACATCCTTTTGCAGTTGATGCAATCGCTTAAAATTCTGAGCATTCAGGTTGCCAATCTGGGACTCGAAAAGGAAGTAAGGAAAAATCTGGTTAGCGGTAATATAGACGAAAACCCTTTTCTGAATCAAACGGAGATAATCGGAAAAATGGAAAAGGCATTTATTGCCGAAGATGATACTGAATTGAATAATCTGAGTGAGAGGATGCACTTATTGGCCCGGCGCGGTATTGACTCTATTGAATATATCCGTCACAACCATACCAGTAGCGGGACGAGCATTCACCAGACTTATATTTTATTAATCCTCAGTAATAAACTGGGTCGCGTGGAATTGATTACGGATATATTGGATAGAGACTCAAAATTCAATTCGGATAATTTTATTTCATTTTTTAAAATGCTCGTAAGAAATGAAAATACAAAAAACAGTATCCGCGCATTTCTTTCACAATCCCTTGGATACGTTGCATACCAGATAGCAGAACATAAAGGTTCGAAAGGATCCCACTATATCACCTCTACGAAGAAGGAATATAATCAGATGATGTGGAGCGCTATGAAAGGTGGTGGCATAACGGCATTCATATCAATCTTTAAAAACCTGTTAACGGCTGTTGAACTACCTATTTTATGGCATGGCTTTGCTTACAGTATGAATTACAGCATCGGATTTTTACTGATAGATGCGACCGGATCTACGCTGGCAACAAAACAACCGGCATTTACGGCCAGTGCCGTAGCCAGTTCCCTGGACACCAAGGGAAATACGTATAAACCTAATTTATATAATCTGGCGGTGACAGTCGCCAAAGTTTCACGAAGTCAGATTGCATCCTTTATCGGAAATCTGTTATTTGTTTTCCCGGGCAGCTTCCTTCTTGCATGGATTTATGATTTAATTACCAGGACAAAAATTCTGGAAGGGGATAAGGCGATGGCCATGCTGGAAAGTCAGCACCCCTGGCATAGTCTTTCCCTACTTTATGCCTGTAACACAGGGGTATTTCTTTTTTTGAGCGGCATCATAGCGGGGTATGTGCAGAATAAGATTCTTTATGGACATATTGGCGAAAGAATAAAGAATCATCCCTGGTGGTTTTCCGGCGCCTCACCTGGAAAAAGATTACGCAGGGCAAAATTCATAGAGAAAAATGCGGGTGCCATGATTGGAAACATTTCTCTTGGTTTTATGCTTGGAATGTCTTCGATCGTAAATAAAATCATCGGTGTACCATTTGATATCCGGCATATTACGATCTCGGCCGGAAATGTTTCTATTGCTTTATATGGACTGGGTATCAAAAATGTTCCTGCCACTTATCTGATCACGATATTTTTGGGTGTACTGGCCATTGGGTTTGTAAATTTCCTTGTCAGCTTTTCTCTTGCTTTTATTGTGGCTGTCAGATCCCGCGGGGTTCAACTCAGGGACTATCCGGAATTTCTGGGAATTCTGGGCCGGTATTTCATGAAAAAGCCACTGAATTTTGTCCGTCCCCGCGGACAGCTTTCCGAAACAGATTGATTTACTTTCCTTAACATTGGCATTTCAATTCAGCTATATGACACCCATTATAGAGTGCGTTCCCAACTTCAGTGAAGGCAGAAACCCATTGACTATTCAGGCTATTACGAATGAAATTGAATCCGTGGAAGGTATCAGGCTTTTGAACGTGGACCCGGGAAAAGCAACCAATCGTACTGTGGTGACATTTGTCGGACCTCCGGAAGCCGTTGTTGAAGCAGCTTTTCTTGCTATCCGCAAAGCAGGCGAGCTTATTGACATGCGAAAGCATTCGGGAGAACATCCGCGGATGGGCGCAACCGATGTTTGCCCGCTTATTCCGGTATCAGGTATTTCGATCGAAGAAACCGTCAGATGGGCGCAAAAACTTGCAGAAAGAGTCGGAAATGATTTATCCCTTCCTGTTTATTTATATGAAGCAGCTCAAAGCGATCAAAAGCGGAATAATTTATCGGTTATTCGTGCAGGAGAGTATGAAGGATTTTCTGAAAAAATAAAAAAACCGGAATGGAAACCGGATTACGGTCCGGCGATTTTTGACGAAAAAAGAGGTGCCACCGTAATTGGTGCGCGTGATTTTCTGGTCGCTTATAATATAAACCTGAACACAACTTCGGTACGGCGCGCTAATAGCGTAGCTTTTGATGTTCGCGAAGCGGGACGGATTAAGAGGGACGGGGATCCGATAAATGGGGATATCGTGAGAGATGAAAAAGGTCATCCGGTAATGATACCGGGATCACTCAAATCAGTAAAAGCCATAGGCTGGTATATAAAAGAGTATGGGATCGCGCAGATTTCGATGAACCTCACCAATATATCCGTAACGCCCTTACATGTAGCCTTTGATGAAGTCTGCCTTAAGGCGGAAGCACGGGGAATCCGTGTGACGGGCAGCGAACTTGTCGGATTAATTCCCTTACATTCATTACTCGACGCCGGGAAATATTTTTTAAAAAAACAAAAGCGATCTGCCGGTGTTTCCGAAAAAGAACTAATACGGATCGCCATTATTACGATGGGTCTGAATGAACTGGCTCCTTTTAAACCGGAGGAAAGAGTTATAGAATATTTATTAAGGGAACCGGAGGACGATAAGCTCGTTCGTCTTTCACTCACTGATTTCGCCGATGAAACTGCCAGCGAATCTCCGGCACCCGGAGGCGGATCAGTGGCTGCATATATTGGCGCTTTGGGAGCCAGTTTAGGAGCGATGGTCGCTAACTTATCTGCTCAAAAAAAGGAGTGGGAGTACTTCAGCGGCTGGGCAGAAAAGGCTACTGGATACAAAAAGGAATTGAACGCTCTGGTTGATGCAGACACCAAAGCGTTTGAGGAGATAATGACGGCGAGAACTCTTCCAAAAACAACTGAAACAGAAAAAATATTCCGGGCATCGGCGCTTAAAAAAGCGACAATGCATGCAATAGAGATCCCATTCCGCGTCATGAAAGTTTCCCTGCAATCCATGGATGTTTTGAAAGAAATGGCCGTTGAGGGGAATCCCAATTCAAAATCCGACGTTGGCGTCGGAGCGGTTTGTGCGCGTAGTGCGGTCATGGGCGCATATCTGAATGTGTGCATCAATGCCGACGGATCAGGATCAGATAAGAATATCGCCGCCATAGTTTCTGAAGGAAGACAAATGCAGGAAAGCGCCATAGCGAAGGAGAAGGAAATACTTGCACTTATAAACCTAGCGCCACAAACTTAAAACAAGTTTGGAAGTGTGGAAGACTGGAAGTATGGAAGTAGTAGTTAATTAGTTTTTACGCCATTCTAAATTTGCTTTACGCTTTCCGCTTTAAGCTTTAAGCTCAAAAGGGTATTCCGATATTTACATAACCCATCACTCGTTTCCACTGATCGCAATACATAGCACTCAGCTCCAACGGACCCAGAACAAAATTATAAGTGAATGTAAGGGCATACCCTGATAAGAAATCAGGCGAATCGTAAAATTTGTTCTGATTATTCACAAAGTTGTTAAACATAACGTTGGCACGACCTGTCAGATATAAATTTCCATAAAAATTATATCGAAACCCGGCCTGTAATTCAGCTGTGCTGGAAGTATAGTAGGATCCCTCTCTCAGACCGGCGAAGGTAATCTGATTGTGAAAGCTGTGCGTAAGTCCGCCAATGGAGAATTGATTCATGACATTCCCTTTTTGAAAATTCATACCGGACTGAATCGTAAACAGCAGCGTACTTTTATTTGACAATGGAGTATAGCTTTCGAAATGAAAAACAATTCTGGGATAGGGGCTGCTAACAGTGACTGTATCAGCATCCCGGTCAATTGTATGCAATTGAAGGTCCGGATTCTGTGTATAGACCCAATCACCTTCAAGTTCTGAACGCACACCTTTTTTCGGATATACGGGCCGGTCCAGGGAATTATGATTGAAATATACGTAACTGGTCGGAAAGTCATCTGTACCCTTAAATTCCAATGCGGAAGTGATGGAAGGTTTGTATCGGGTCCATTCAAAACGGGTTCCTATACCTATTGTCACATCACGATTGGTGGAATATCCTAATTTACTGTCCAGCAAAAAATAATTTTGGTTATAAATACCCGCCTCTTTTGTATTACTGTAAGTAGTAATATTCATTTGGTCAAACTGCGTGAATAATTTCAATGCAAATTTCCTGGCCCTGCCCATATATTGAAGGTGCTCAGCCTTGACCCGGAAATTTTCTCCAATATTCAATGTAAAGGAACTCCTGGAATTCGGTGTAAAAAAATCCCTGGAAGTAACATTCAAAATGGCGCTGATGCCGGTAAACTGGTTGTAATGCAATGAGAGTTTTGCAAACGTCAACGGGCTCTCCGTTACATCAAATATGATTTTTGCAGACTGATCCGGTTGAGGATCCAGATGATAAACGATACGGGTGTAATATCTGGTGCCACCTGCCCTGCGTACCATGTAAGAAAGCATTCTCGGTGTGTATACATGGTTCGTAAGCAGACCTGTTGTATGTATAAAAAAGTCCTTTGTTGTATTATTTAATCCGTTTACCTCATAAGAAGATATTTTAACACTGCGCAGATCGGGTAATTCTTTGTAATTGCTGTCGTTTCCATATAGGGCATTTAACGAATCAGCCAGCTTTTTTAATTGAGGGTATAATCTTCTTCCTTCTTCGATGCCGGAATCAATAATTTCATTTGCCTGGGAGAAAGTACCCATTGTATATTTTTCAAGAGGCGTCTGAACATATATATTACAAAGAGGCACTTCCAGTTTTGTATCCTCCGCCTCGCGAAAAAACGCGACCTGTAAAAGAACCTGGATTGCATTATTCACTTTGTTTGCGGGCAGCAAACTGGCAGTCACATTACTGCCAATTACAAATTGAGCACCCATCTGTCGCACATCCTTTACAGGAAAGTTTCGCACGATACCCCCATCCACCAGCAATCTGCCATTGTATTCCACGGCAGTAAATACGGATGGAATGGCCATGCTCGCTCGCACAGCTGATACAAGTTCCCCGCTATCCAATACGATAGCCTGCCCGGTAGAAATATCTGTTGCGATACATTTAAACGGAATATTCAGAGAGTCAAAGTTTTTTATTTTATACACCGGAAATAACAGTTCAGAAAATTTCAGCCATAATTCCTGTCCTTCCAGTACACCCGTAGAAATCCTGAAAAAATTATTCACCCAGGGAAGTTCCAGGTCATACTTGTTATATTCATTCTTTTCCTCCATGATGATATTCCGGAGAGAACTTTGATTGGAAAGTACCTGGTCCCAATTCATCTTTCTGGCGATGTATAAAATGCTGTCGGCTGAATAGCCTGCTGCGTACAGGGAGCCGATAATACTGCCCATGCTGGTACCGGTCACGTAATCAATGGTAAGCCCGGCAGAATCAATTGCTTTCAGAATACCGATATGGGCCAGCCCCTTGGCTCCGCCGCCGCTGAGTGCCAGGCCGATTTTGGGTCTTTTATGCGCCAGAGAATCCTGAGAAAGGCCAGTAAAGTGTAGTAAAAGAATCAGGAAGCCGGCAAAAAAAGGAATACGGATTGAACGAAAAATAGTATCTCTTTTAATAGCTAAAAAGGTTTAATATAAAATTACACAAAGTACACGAACGAAACCGGGGAAATAAGTCGTCACTTTCATAGTTTTACTATTCCTCCATCTCTATCAATTTCTCCAATGCCACATCATATTGCTGTTTGGCTACATTTAAACTTAACGAGGCTTTTTTGTATTCCGATTCCGCTACCAGGAATTTCTGCCTGTCGGCATAAATTTCCGGGGTAGATAGCTGAAGTTCCAACCGGTCGCTCTCCTGTTGAAGACGTTTGATGTCCCCTTCGAGTTGCTCAACCAGCTTCTGTTGTTTCTGAAAATGTTTCTTTGCTTCTTTATTGATGGGCTGGGTTATCTCGGGAGCCTTTTGCGGAACCGGCACCTGGTTTTCTATTTTTGGTTTATTCATCACTGGTTTAGCCTGTGCACTCATTCTTTTGTTCCACTCCACCCATTCATCATAGGTTCCTTTGAACTCCTTTATTCTGCCATCTTCTATCTCCCAGATTTTATTAGCGGTTTTAGAGATGAAATAACGGTCATGACTCACCAGTATATAACTGCCTTCATATTTATTCAAAGCTTCCGCAAGTAACTCGCAGGAGTGAATGTCCAGGTGATTGGTCGGTTCATCCAATAACAAAAAATTAGCTTTCCCCGCGATCGTTTTTGCCAGTGCGACACGGGCTTTTTCCCCTCCGCTCAATACCTTGATCTTCTTTTCGACGTCATCTCCTGAAAAAAGAAAGCAACCCAAGAGTGTCCGGAGTTCAAGTTCGTTTTTACCCGAACCGGCATGTTTCATTTCTTCCAGAACAGAATCATTCAGATTTAATGACTCCAGTTGATGTTGTGCGTAAAAACTCGCATCCACATGATGTCCCCATATACGTTCACCGGAAAATGACTCCGTTCCCGCAACAATACGCAGCACGGTCGACTTACCCTTTCCATTCGCACCGATTAATGCAATTTTATCTCCTCTTTCGATCTCCGCCTCCGCGTGTTGTATGATCACGTTGTCGCCAAAACTTTTGGTCAGGTCTTTTAATTGAACCAGCACTTTACCCGGCGGTCTGTCGATACGAAACTGAATGCGCATATCCGGCCTTTCCATTTCAACATTTTCTATCCGGTCTATTTTGTCCAGTCTTTTCATGGCCGACTGCGCAGCGGCGGCTTTGCTGGCTTTTGCTTTAAACCGCTCTATGAATCTTTCCTGTTGCCTGATATAATCTTTTTGATTTTCATATGCCTTTTGCTGAATCGTAATTCGCATTTCTTTTTCCCTTTCATAAAAGGAATAATTACCGTTATAAAAATGCAGGTTCTGCTGATATAACTCAATGATCTTATCCACCATCCGATCCAGAAAAAATTTATCATGACTTACTATCACTACTGAACCCTGATAATTCTTAAGGTATTTTTCCAGCCATTCTATGGAGGGAAGATCCAGGTGATTGGTCGGTTCATCCAGCAGAAGAAGATCAGGTTTCTGGAGAATCATTTTTGCCAACAGTACACGCATCCGCCAGCCACCACTGAATTCGCGGTAAGGCCTTTGCAGATGTGCATTGGAGAATCCAAGACCCTGCAGAACTTCTTCCGTTTTATGATGAATATTGTAGCCATCCAACAAATCCATTTCATGAAGCTTGTCGGTATAATTCAATAACAAAGTTTCGGATTGTGGTTTACCGGCTTTTTCCTCTTCTTCCATCTCTGCAACCAGCTGCTCCAGTTCTTTTTCCACGGTGAGAACTTTATCAAATGCTCCCATGGCGACTTTTAGTATGGAATCACCCGTATCAAAACTCAGCAGGTCCTGATGTAGATAACCAATACTTGTACTCCGGCTCCGTTCAACTGTTCCGCCGCTGGGAGTATATTCACCAGCCAGCAATTTTAGTAAAGTCGACTTTCCGGTACCATTGTAACCGATCAGGCCAATATGTTCACCGGGCTGGATATGCCATGTGGCATCTTCCAGGATCGTACGGGCACCAAACTCAAAAGTCATGTTCTGAAAACCTGCGAGCATATATTAGATGAAGTTTATTCCAAACGCGCAAAATTAAAGCAAATGCATTTAGAATTATCTTTGATTAAATTCTATTTATGAAGAAGGCCTTTTTATTGATTGGTGTTTTGGCCCTGGCGCTGGGGATTACTTATCTGGTTCTTCATAAAAGTGATTCAGAAGGCAATAAAGCAGTTGAAAAAGATCCTGCCTTACTGGTTGGTTCTAAAACTTCTGCTTTTAACCGGTCCATTGCGGGCGTTTTAACGGCTTACTTTGAGTTATCCGGCGCTTTTTTCAACGCAGATACCAGCCTGATATCTGTTAAGGCTAAAAATCTAAGTGTAACGGTCGATAGTATCCGGTTTGACCAATTTAAAGCCGACTCATCTTTGATACTGACAGCTGTGACGGTGGCTCAATCAATTCCCTCCGAAATTGCCGGTTTATTGGGTGAAAAAACCATGGAACAGAAAAAAAGGGAATTTAATATGATTACGGCCGATTTGTATTCTCTGATCCGGGCTGTAAAATATGATGGGAATGTGATATACTATATGAGCTGTGCAACAGCATTTATGGATTCAACAGAGGGCAATTGGCTGAGTAACACGACGGCCATATCCAATCCATATTCTGGAAAGAATAATTCCGGAACACCGGAATGCGGTGAAATTAAGGACAGTTTACGTTTTCGTACTGGTGAGTGAATGATGAAAAAGACATTTCTAATTTGTTTATTGTTTTATACAGGCATTATTCGTGCTCAGAATAAATACAGTATCACAGGATATGTAAAAGATTCCCTCTCTTCTGAAAACCTGATCGGCGCAACAGTCAGTTTCAATGGTCAACATAAAGGTGTTAATTCAAATGCCTATGGGTTTTTCTCTGTAACACTGCCCGAAGGACATTACCTCATCACTGTGTCATATGTTGGTTATATTACAAAAAGCCTGGACATCAGCCTGGATAAAAATATCAACTATAATTTTCTGATCAATCAGCGCAATAATACGAATGAAGAAGTGGTGGTGTATGCAAAAAAAAAGGATGTTAATGTAACCAGCGCTCAAATGGGAAAAATTGACCTGTCAATGTCCCAGATTAAAAACCTGCCCGTTTTATTTGGAGAAATAGATATTATGAAAACCCTTCAGCTTTTACCGGGCGTAAGTAACGCCGGTGAGGGAAATACCGGGTTGTATGTCAGAGGAGGCGGTCCGGATCAAAATCTCATCACACTCGATGATGCAATTGTATACAACACGGGCCATTTATTTGGATTTTTCTCAATTTTTAATTCAGATGCTATCAAAAATACAACGCTGATCAAGGGTAGCATGCCTGCGCAATATGGTGGACGGTTATCGTCTGTACTGGATATCTCTATGAAGGAAGGCAATATGAATAAATATGAAGTGGATGGCGGGCTGGGACTGCTTGCGTCCAGATTATCTATTCAGGGACCGCTGATCAGGCAAAAAGCCTCTTTTATTGTTTCTTACAGGCGAACCTATGTGGATCTGCTGGTGAGTCCTTTTGTTCCCAGGTCCAGTAGTTTCTACGGTTCCGGCTATTATTTTTATGACTTGAATGTAAAAATGAACTACCAGTTCTCTGAAAAAGACCGCATCTATCTGAGCGGATATTTTGGAAGAGATGTTTTTGATTTTAATAATTCCCGTCGTTCATTCAGTACTGATATTCCATGGGGAAATTCTACTGCCACTTTAAGATGGAATCATGTTTTCAACAGAAGATTATTTGCCAATACTACCTTGCTGTATAATGATTATAAATTCGCATTTAACGGAGCTCAGGATAATTTTGCCTTGAACCTTTCTTCAGGGATTCATGATCTTTCAGCGAAAACTGATTTTGATTATTATATGAATCCAAAAAATAAAGTACGGTTTGGTGCATTATATACTTTTCACACATTTACTCCAAATGTTTTAAACGGGCACCAGGATTCAATTGTTTTCACGCCCAACAATTCCAACATCAAATATGCGCGTGAAGCGGCTGTGTATCTGCAGGACGATTGGCAGGCCACTGAAAAAATAGATATCAGTGCAGGAATTCGATGGAGTGGTTTTCAACAGATAGGACCCTATACCATTTACCAAACCGACGCCGACGGAAACAAAACGGATAGCACACATTTCAACAAGGGTCAGAATGTAAAAACGTATGGAGGGCCGGAACCCAGATTTACCATCCGCTATTCACTAAACGACCAGACTTCTGTAAAGGGTTCCGTTTCGAGAAACCTCCAATACATACATCTCGTCAGTAATGCCGGCACTACACTTCCGACTGATCTCTGGGTACCCAGTACTTATATAGTTGCACCGCAAATCAGCTGGCTCTATTCTGCGGGACTTTTTAAAAATTTCAATAACAATATGTTTGAATCATCGGTTGAATTCTATTATAAACAAATGCAGAATCAAATTGAGTATAAGGAAGGATATACACCTTCACTCAGTGATCCGGAAAATTCATTTGTTTTTGGAAAAGGATGGAGTTACGGGGCAGAATTTTTTGTAAACAAACAAAAAGGCAGATGGACAGGCTGGATCGGGTACACACTGTCCTGGACCTGGAGGCAATTCCCTGCACTAAATAATGGACAAAAATATCCGGCTAAATATGACCGGCGCAATGACCTTTCGGTAGTTAGTACATACGATCTGAATAAACATTGGAAACTTTCCGCGGTATTTGTTTTTGCCAGCGGAAACGCAACATCTTATCCGGAAAAATTTTATATCATTGAAGGCACACTTACGCAGGATTTCAGCCGGATAAATCAATACCGGTTGCCGCCCTACAACCGACTGGATCTGGCGGCCATTTATACCCCTACTCATAAAATAAGCAAAAAACTACACAGCAGTTGGGTTTTCAGTATTTATAATGTTTATAACCGGTTGAACCCGTATTTTATATATTTCGATCAAACAGGCAATCCTTTTGACGGAACATTGCAGGTACAGGCAAAAAAAGTTTCGCTTTTCCCGATTCTGCCCTCGGTAACATGGAATTTTCATTTTTAAGCTTTCCGCTTATATAAAACTTATCGTCAGAAAGCCGGCCCCTTTATAAATTCGCAGCTATTTAAAAAACTCACATGAGAAAAGGAATTATCGTTCCACTGTTAATGCTGTCAAGCGGCATTTTTGCACAAACTGAAAACCTGGACACGTCTGTCATGGGCAAAATCCGTGATGAGGGAATGAACCACTCACAGGTGATGGAAATAGTTTTTAATCTGACAGATGCAAGCGGGCCCCGTCTGATGCAATCTCCCGGATATTTTAAAGCAGCCAACTGGGCTAAAACAAAATTGGCGTCCTGGGGTCTTGTCAATGCAAATCTGGAGGCCTGGGGAAACTGGGGAAAGGGATGGGAACTGCAGAAATATTATTTGGCAATGACAAGTCCCTATTATAAACCGCTGACCGGATTTCCGAAAACCTTTTCGAATGGCACCAATGGTCTTGCCCATGCGCAGGTAATTCTGCTGGAAGCAGCCGATTCCAATGGTTTTACTGCTTATGCCGGTAAACTAAAAGATAAAATAATTCTGATTAAAAGAACAGATTCCCTGCCCCTGGGCTTCAAACCCGACGCAAACCGGTATACCGACACAGAACTTAAAAGGTTGTCTGATTACGATCCTAAATCACCTCCTGTTGCTTCTGCAGATGCTGCGGCAACAACCAGGGCGTATATGGCAGCCGCCCATTTTCTGACACTGGTTAAGCAGTTTGCAACTGAACAAGGTGCATTGGGTATATTGACTACAAGTACAAGGAATTCCGACGGTACCGTTTTCGTCCAGAATGGTATTCCCTACAATACTGAAATGATTCCGACATTGAATGATATTTCAATTTCTTTTGAAGATTTCATGACGATGCAAAGATTATTACTTCATAATATTCCGGTGCAGATAGATCTGGAGCTGCAGGCGAAAATATATTCCGATGATCTGAAAGGCTATAATGTGATCGCGGAAATTCCGGGTACGGATAATAAATTAAAGGAACAGCTCGTGATGATTGGTGGTCATCTCGATTCCTGGCAGGGTGCTACAGGTGCAACGGATAATGCTGCAGGATCAGCTGTAATGATGGAAGCAGTTCGTATTTTGAAAGCGGTTGGCGTAAAACCGAAACGAACGATCCGGATTGCGTTGTGGGGAGGGGAAGAAACAGGTTTGCACGGATCAAAAAACTACGTAAAGAATCATTTTACAGATACGGTTACAAAAAAATTCAACCAGGCAGGGGACAAATTATCGGTATATCTGAATCTGGACAATGGAACCGGCAAGATTCGCGGCATTTATTTGCAGGGAAACGCATCTGTTAAGCCCATTTTTGATCAATGGTTTCAACCTTTTCATGATCTGGGAGCCGGAACACTCTCTTTGCAAAACACCGGAGGAACTGATCATCTTTCTTTTGATGCAATCGGTCTGCCCGCTTTTCAATTCATCCAGGATCCCATGGAATACGGCTCCCGGACTCATCACAGTAATATGGACACCTATGACCATCTCAGCGGTGAGGATATGAAACAGGCCGCGACCATCATTGCCGCTTTTATTTTTGACGCTGCCCAAAGGGAGGAGAAACTGCCAAGAAAACCCTGATAAGAGTGTGAGAGTATAGGAGTATAAGAGTGTAGGAGTGACATCAATACCACTTCTATATTCTTTTACTCTTATACTCCTATACTTCACTCAAGTTTCTTATACAGGAAATTAATCATTACGTTTTTCTGTTCTGTAGAGATAATTCTTTCTTCATATCTTTTTTCGCCATCTGCTACTACAAGCAGGGAAGTATTGGGAGGAATATCGCCCAGGTTTTCTGCGACCATCACGAGTTGGTGAGGATGGTCAGAAGGTTCAACCGTTATTTTTATTGTAATGGGCTGATCAGACAAACGGGCTTTTGAGATGAGCAGTTTATTATCATAATACACAGAAACTGTATCATTGTCAATCGCACCATCATCATAAATACGTAGCTCGATCATATTATGATTGACTGTAAGCGTTTTCAGTAACTCATTTGTTCTGCTTTTAAGTATGGCCGGTACCGGAACAATAACGGTTGGTTGTGAAATTTTCATCGAAGAATCCTTCATATGATGAATTTGCACTGGCTGTACTGCTGTGGAATTTTTCTGAACCGCAACCGAATGCGATGCAGTGGACGAAGTCACTTTCTTTTTAACCGTTACTTTGGGAGTTGAAGTTTTAGCTGTTGGACCGCCTGGTACAGGGAGAGTATTTACAGGTTTTTTAACCGGGGCCGGCGGCTTCACAACTGTTAAAGGAGCAGGCACAATTTCTTTCTTATGCGCCAGTAATTCTTTTTCTTTTTTCTCCAGAAACGGCTCTTTATGAAAATCGGATTCAACCACACGGTGAAGAAAAATACTTCCCTTACCGCAGCCGGATAAAGAATCATTTACGCTGGTGCTATAATATGTGCCCTGCAGATATTCGTCATTTCCCAGTTTTGAATATTGCATGAAACAGGTCATGATGCATACAAAACCATTGGCGTATCTCACTTCCAGCAATTTTCCTTCCTTCAGCAATACTTTTTTGGTGTCTTTATTCAGAGAACCGCTCGCTGTCGCCTTGCCGTAAAATTCAGTATTTTTATAAGAATACGTGACAGCTTCAAATTGATTACGTGTCTGGGCAATCTGCACTTCCATTTTATACCTGTCATCATACACTTTATACCTCCCGTCGTAACTTTCCACCAGGCGCTCGACTCCATCGTTAGAACGAAAGTGTCCGCGCCATATACCAGTGAGATCCTGGGCATTAATTTTAGCAATAGATGAGCCATTCAGAAGGGCAAGGCAATAAACCAAACGGATACAGTTTTTCATCAATGGCAAATTAGATAAAATTATTTTCAGCAGAAATTAGAGAAAGCTAAATCTGGCAAGAGTTTGTTAATTTTGCAACCCTTAAAGGAAAATATCCGGCATGATAAAAATTACATTACCAGATGGCGCAGTGAGGGAATATCAAGAAGGAACCAGTTCCCTGGAAATTGCGAAATCAATCAGTGAGGGGCTTGCCAGAAAGGTAATAGCTGCAAATGTTAACGGAGAGATATGGGACGCCACCCGACCCATCCGGTTCGATGCATCGGTTAATTTACTTACCTGGAACGACGCAGGGGGGAAATCCACTTTCTGGCATTCAACAGCACATCTGATGGCAGAAGCCGTTGAATCCATTTTTCCGGGGGTTAAATTCTGGGTTGGTCCGGCCATTGAAAACGGATTCTACTATGATATGGATCTGGGCGGGCGCCAGATTTCTGAAGAGGATCTGCGGAACCTGGAAGCTAAAATGACAGAATTAGCCGCCAGGCAAAATAAGTACATTCGAAAAGAAGTACCGAAATCAGAAGCCATTCATTTTTTTCAGGAAAAAGGTGATGAATACAAATTGGACTTACTGCAAAATCTGAAAGATGGTGAGATCACTTTTTATACCCAGGGCGGTTTTACTGATCTGTGCAGGGGTCCCCATATACCGGATACCGGGATCATCAAAGCGCTAAAGCTGACCAATATCGCCGGGGCCTATTGGAAAGGAGATGAAAAAAATAAACAACTGACCCGTATTTATGGGGTGAGTTTCCCTTCGAAAAAAGAGCTGGATGAGTATCTTTTAATGCTGGAAGAAGCGAAAAAACGTGACCATCGTAAGCTGGGCAAAGAGATGGGAATCTATACTACAGATGATGAAGTTGGGCAGGGACTGATTCTTTGGATGCCCAACGGAACCATTATCATTGAGGAACTGGAAAAGCTGGCCAAGGAAACAGAGCAGGCAGCGGGTTATCAAAGAGTGGTTACCCCCCATATCGCCAAAGAAAGTCTTTATTTAACAAGTGGCCATTTACCATATTATCAGGAAAGTATGTATCCGCCCATGGAGCTGGACGGCACTAAATATTACCTGAAATCCATGAATTGCCCGCACCATCATAAGATTTTTGCGGCTGAACCCAGGAGTTATAAAGATCTGCCTCTCAGACTGGCTGAATACGGTACCTGTTACCGCTATGAGCAAAGTGGCGAGCTTTTTGGCCTTATGAGGGTGCGTTGCCTGCATATGAATGATGCCCATATTTACTGCAGTAAAGAAGATTTTGCCAGTGAATTCAGGGCCGTTAACGACATGTACCTGAAATATTTCAAGATATTCGGCATTGATAAATATGTGATGCGCCTGAGCCTGCATGACCCCGCAAAGCTGGGAGAGAAATATATCAATGAACCCGAGCTCTGGCTGGAAACCGAGGCGATGGTACGTAAGGCTTTACAGGACACCAATACACCCTTTGTGGAAGTGTCGGGAGAGGGGGCTTTTTATGGACCGAAGATTGATGTACAAATTTGGAGCGCGATCGGCCGGGAATTCACACTTGCAACAAACCAGGTGGATTTTGCACAGGGACGACGGTTCAAGCTGGAGTTTACAAACAGTGAAAATGGCCATGATACTCCCCTGATTATTCACAGAGCGCCACTGGGTACCCACGAAAGGTTTATCGGTTTTTTACTGGAGCATTACGCGGGTAAATTCCCCGTGTGGCTTGCCCCGCAGCAGGTTAAATTACTGCCGATCAGCGATAAGTACCTGGATTACGCACAAACTGTTCTGGAATCGCTCAAAAAGGCGGATATTCGTGCTGCTATCGATGACCGGAATGAAAAAATTGGTAAAAAAATCCGTGACACAGAACTGGCCAGGGTGCCTTATATGCTGATCATCGGAGAAAAGGAAATGAATGATCATCAGGTATCGGTAAGAAGGCAGGGCAAGGGTGATTCCGGAGCACAGGATGTAGAAACTTTTATCAGAGACATTCAATCAGAAATAAAACAAAGGTCCTAAAAAATTAAAACGGATCTTGACTATCGTTCAACTAAAAACTATAAATGGCATTTCCACCGAGACCTCCCAGAGGTAATTTTAATCCCAGATTCAGAAAAGAACAACAGCAGGAACACCGTACCAACAATATGATTCGCGTACCAAATGTACGTCTGGTGGGTGAAAATGTAACCGTCGGTGTTTACCCGACAACTGAGGCTCTTAAAATGGCGCAGGATCAGGCACTGGACCTGGTAGAAATTTCTCCGAATGCTGATCCACCGGTTTGCAAAATCATTGATTATAATAAATTCCTTTACGAAAAGAAACGGAAGGAAAAAGAAATGAAAGCCAAGAGTAAGGCTTCAGAAGTAAAAGAAATACGCTTTACTCCGAATACGGATGATCATGATTTCGATTTCAAAGCGAAACACGCGGAGAAATTTTTAAAAGATGGCGATAAAGTGAAAGCATACGTGCAATTTAAAGGGCGCGCCATTCAGTTTCGTGAAAGGGGAGAATTACTCCTGCTTAAATTTGCGGAACGTTTGAATGAAGTGGGTGTTTTAGAGGGCATGCCAAAGATGGAAGGCAAGCGGATGCTCGCGATCTGGGCGCCAAAATCACAGAAGAAGAAATCTTAAATATGTTTATACAGGCCTACGGCCCGATTACCTATGAATATTGTACTCATTGGTTCCGGAAATGTGGCCACAGTGATAGGCCGGAAATCACTGGCAGCCGGTCACCGGATCGTTCAGGTGTATAGCCGTAACGCAGATCACGCCAATGTGCTGGCCACGAGACTGGGAACAACTTCCACATCATATATTTCTTCCATTGAAAGAAAAGCGGACCTGATGATCATCGCACTGCGGGATGAAGCAGTAAGCTATTTCGTACATGAGATCGGCGAAGTCAGTTCAATGATTGTGCATACCGCAGGTGCCCTTTCAATGAATGAAGTACGGGGATCAAATAAATCGTTCGGAGTTGTATATCCTTTACAAAGTTTGCGTAAAGAAATTGAAGCACTTCCCGCATTATCCATATTGATAAATGGGAACAATGCCGATACAACAAAGCGATTGAAAGATTATGCTTCAGCTATAGCAGGGAGTGTTACAGAAGCAGATGACGAAGCCAGGCTAAAATATCATCTGGCTGCAACCATTGTGAATAATTTTACCAATCGCTTATATGCGCTGACTGCATCATTTTGTGAAACAGAAAATATCCCTTTCGCCGCGCTACAACCGCTAATCGAAGAAACAGCACTTCGGTTACGAAATACCAATCCGCAACAAGTGCAAACCGGTGCAGCTGTCCGAAATGACATGATAACTATTGAAAGGCATCAGGAATTATTAAAAGAATATCCTGATATTCTGAAATATTACGATTTATTCACATCAGAAATTCAGAAATCGCTTTAGGCTTTAAGCGTTACGCCTTGGCTTAAATCGTACTTTTGCGGCAAAACTTATCATGAACCTGCTCGATTCTTTCAGACCTATTACCACCCTGATATTTGACATTGATGGTGTGTTAACGGATGGGTCCGTTATGGTATTTGAAACCGGCGAACAGGTTCGTCAAATGAGTGTCCGGGATGGCTATGCCTTACAACTGGCGGTAAAGAAAAAATATAATGTCGCCGTGATTTCGGGTGGAAATGGCTTGGGTGCTGCCATTCGACTTGAAAAACTCGGTGTAAAAAATATTTTTTTAAACGTGGAAGACAAGGCAGAAATATTGGAGGAATTCCTGAATGAAAATCATCTCGGCTGGCCGGAAACTTTATATATGGGAGATGACATACCGGATCTGAGACCAATGCAAAAAGCAGCCATGCCTTGTGCACCTGCTGACGCGGCGCCGGAAATTCTTGAAACAGCTCGGTATATTTCAGCGCACCATGGAGGTAAAGGATGTGTACGCGATGTCATTGAAAAATTGCTTCGTTTGCACGGACAATGGGATCTTGAATCCTTTGTACCTTCCCGTTGAGCATAAAATTAATTATGAAATCAAAAGCAGTTCCGGCTTTTTTCCGACTGGTCCGGTGGCCTAACCTGCTTTTTATTTCACTTACCCAGTCTCTTTTTTATTTTTGTATTGTCATACCGAGTTTTTATCAGGGCCATCCTGAACATGACAATATTCTTAAATTAAATGAATTTATTTTACTCAGCGTATCGTCCGTCCTGATAGCAGCTGCCGGTTATATTATCAATGACTACTTTGATCTCAATATAGATCGGGTGAATAAACCCGAACGGGTTGTAGTGGAAAAAATTATTAAAAGAAGATGGGCGATCATCTGGCATTGGGTTTTATCAGGTCTTGGTATAGCGATCGGTTTTTATCTCTCCTGGAAACTCAGAAATATTTTTATCGGCCCTTCCAACCTGTGCTGTGTCTTGCTGTTGTGGTTTTACAGTACCACATTCAAAAAAAAACTATTGATCGGGAATATTTTAATTTCACTTCTTACAGCCTGGGTGATCGGTGTTTTATATCTTGCAGAATTCCGGCTACACCGTTTCGTTGATCCTGAATTCCATGGGGCGCTCTCGAGGATTTATAAATTTACGGTTGTTTATGCATCATTTGCATTTATCATTTCACTTGTTCGGGAGGTGATCAAGGATATGGAAGATATGGAAGGAGATGCACGTTATGATTGCAGGACAATGCCATTGGTTTGGGGACTGAATGCTGCAAAATTCTTTTGCGTGTGCTGGTTAACCGTTCTGGTTGCCGCATTGATTTTTATCCAGTTTTATGTACTGCAATACAGATGGTGGCTAACAATCATTTTTACCTGTCTCGGAGTGATTTATCCCATTTTGCGGGTGTTGAAAAGATTGACTACGGCAGAACAGCCCGCTCAGTTTCATCAGCTCAGCCAGATCGTTAAAGCTATTATGCTGATGGGCATTCTTTCCATGATATTTCTAAAATTATATACTTCATGGATCGGATAATCCTTGCTTCGGCTTCACCCCGGAGAAAACAATTACTGGAATGGGCAGAAATTCCTTTCGATATCGTACCCAGTGACGCTGACGAAATAGTGCCTGACAAGTTGCCGGTTTCCGAAATCCCTGTTTTTCTTGCAAGTCAGAAAGCGGCCGTTGTTCGAAAAAAAATTACATCCGAAAAAACCATACTTGCGGCTGACACCATCGTAGTATTGGATCAGCAAATGCTCGGCAAACCCATGGACAGATCCGATGCCATTCGAATGCTTTTGCTGTTGTCAGGGAGGATACACGAAGTGATTACCGGTGTCGCGCTTACAAGCGCAAAAAAAGAAATTCTTTTTGCTGAAACAACACAGGTTCGCTTTCACTCCATATCCCGCGTAGAAATAGAGCATTATGTTGATCATTACCGGCCGTATGATAAAGCCGGTGCCTATGCCATTCAGGAATGGATTGGCGTTACAGGCATTCATTCCATCCATGGTGATTTCTATAATGTCATGGGTCTGCCGGTTAGTCGCGTTCTACAGGAACTGAAATCTTTTTAAGGCGATATAAACAGTATGAGAGTATGAGAGTATGAGAGTTTGGGAGTATATGAGTAGAATACATCACACTTAATAACTCTACTCACATACTCTCATGCTCTCATACTTAAGCGGTGTTTTCCCTGCAAGAAGTTGTGTTTTTCTCCATGCTCCCAATCGGATCAGGATTTATTTTTATCAGAATTCTTGAAACCGATGACGGAGAAATTATTGCAATTCATCTGGAAACACAGATATTTTAATCAGCAAAAACTGGAATTAACTTCCGGAGAATCGATAACCATAGATTATCCGGGAGAGATAAATACCTGTCAGGGTCCCGATTTCGTAAACGCACGCATTCGGATCAACGGTCAATGCTGGGTTGGAAGTGTGGAATTGCATTTATTTTCTTCCGGATGGGTAAAACACAATCACACAGGGGATGGGAACTACCAGAATGTTATGTTACACGTCGTTTGGAAACAGGACCGGTTTGAGATTAATAGAAATATTCCCCAGCTTGAACTGTGCGACAGGATTCCAAAGATCATGTTGGACACGTATACAGGCTGGATGGGCAAGCCTGTTTTTATCCCCTGTGAATTATCAGCTTCAAATACCGGTTGCAGTAAATGGGAAAATTGGGCATCGCAGCTTTTAGTCATGCGCCTGAACCGGAAAATGGATCAAATACTGGATTCCCTGCGTTTGAATCAATATCATTGGGAGGAACAATTATGGTGGATGATAGCGAGGAATTTTGGGAATCCCGTGAATGCTTCCGCCTTTGAATCCGTCGCCCGGAGCATTCCCTTTCCTTTACTTGCAAAACACCGCCATCATTTTATTCAACTGGAAGCATTGCTCATCGGTCAGGCTAATCTGCTCGTCAAAGATTTTCATGATCCGTATCCGGCAATGCTCAAAAAGGAATACGAATTTCTAAAAAAGAAATACCATTTAAAAAAAATATATGAGCCTGTACTTTTACTACGGATGAGACCGGAGAATTTTCCCTGTATTCGGCTATCTCAGCTTGCGGCCGTTTGTTTTCAGACAACTGCCCTGTTTGCATGGATCCTGGAATGTGAAACCATTTCACTCGTAAGGAAAAAACTGATGGTCAGGGCAAATGATTATTGGCATACACACTATGTAATTGATAAAGTTTCAATATTCAGGGAAAAGATACTGGGACAGGAAATGTGTGATAACATTATTATAAACAGCATTATCCCTTTGTTATATACATATGGAAAAATAATTCCTGATACGACTATTTTAAAAAAGGCTGTCAGCTGGCTGGCACAAATACCGGCAGAACAAAATGAACTGATGAAGAGTTGGAAACGTATAGGGGTAACTGTAAAAAAAGCCACTGGTTCGCAGGCTTTATCCGAATTGAAAAAGCAATTCTGTGACAAGCGGAAATGTCTGGAATGTGAAATCGGTAAATATTTATTACAACCGGATAAACCTGTTAATAACTAGAAAATTTTTCTGCCGCGGTTGGCCAGTTAAAATTCACTTCAACTTCTATTTCGGGGTGAATACTTAACATTACCGGGCATGTTTCTGCTGCTCTTTGAAGAACGATGATTTGCTTTTCATTTAACTGCAGTTGGTCGGGTAAATGAAATGTTAAAGTAATGCCTGACATTCTACGGGGCTCCGCCTTCATTATTTTTTGTATTTCAATGCGTGTGCCTTTCAGGTCTATTTTATGGTCGCGTGCTTTTTGTCCCATGATCGTCATCATACAGGAGCCCAGGGCGGTCGCTACAAGATCTGTGGGAGAAAACCTTTCACCTTTTCCCTGATTATCAACGGGTGCATCCGTTTCTATGGTACTGCCTGATGCCAGGTGCAGGGCAACCGTTCTGAGTTCTCCCTCGTAAATAACTGTAGAGGTCATACATTTTTTCCTAAATTTACAGCAGTAATTCCAATCATGCCGGCAAAAAACGTCTTGTTTCTATTCTGCCTTACCCTGATTACCCTTCCCATCCTGGCTCAACAACCTGGCACACCTGTTTACAGCAACGATAAAAGCGTAGCTAAAAAACAGCGTATAAACCAAATGATGAAAATGGAAGAGGAGGGAAACCTGATTTTTAATCATTATAATGTTTTCGGATTTAAACTGGCTACCAACGGATATGGTATTTTCTATGAAAGGGGTAAATTTATCACCAACACCAAAACCCGGATCATCAATTTTGAATTGAATGAAATAAAGGATCCAAAAGATCATAAGGAAGCCGTTTCCGGAGATGGGTATACTTATAACTATGTTTCTGTTGGACGACTGAATAACTTTTATGAACTAAAGGTATCTCTGGGTCAGCAATTCCTGCTCGGTGGGAAAGGAAATAAAAACGGAGTTGCAGTTACCTATTTGTACAGCGGTGGTTTATCATTGGGAATGTTGAAACAATACGTATTAAATGTATATCCGACTCAAAGTTTGTTTTCAATCAAAAGTACATACCCAACCATATTTGACAGTTCCTATATTGTATATGATGCCCTCGGTTTGAGCGGCGGCTGGAATCATCTTACTTTCTCACCCGGACTAAATGCAAAGCTTGCCATGCGATTTGATTATGGTCGTTACAACACCAATGTTGCCGCCTTTGAGACCGGTGTAACGGCAGAATATTACCTGAACGAAATGCCATTAATGGCGTATGTACCTCCTAAGCACTTGTTTTTCAATGCTTATATCTGTATCATGTTTGGCAAGCGAAAGTGACCCGTTAAAAATATGCCCGTTTCAATGTAACTTTGGTTTTTGACTATATATGCAGGAACTACCCGTTATTTCTTCCACTGACACGTCAGAAACCCGTTACAGGAAACCGAACTGGCTTCGCGTTAAACTTCCTATAGGTGAAAATTTCAGACAGGTTCGTAACCTGGTCGATCAGCATAAGCTTCATACTATTTGTGAAAGCGGCAATTGTCCCAACATGGGAGAATGCTGGGGGGCTGGCACAGCTACTTTTATGATTCTTGGAAATATTTGCACCCGCAGTTGTGGATTCTGTGCAGTTGCTACCGGTAAACCTCTTCCGGTAGACTGGGATGAACCACAAAGGGTTGCCGAAGCGATCTATCTGATGAAAGTCAAACATGCCGTTATAACATCTGTTGACCGGGATGAAATAAAAGACGGTGGCAGCATCATCTGGCAAAATACAATACGCGCCATAAAATCTCTGAATTCGGATACAACGCTGGAAACTTTGATACCGGATTTCAAAGGAGAAAAAGAAAATATCCAGCGAATTATTGAATCCGCTCCGGAAGTCGTTTCACATAATATCGAAACAGTGGAAAGGCTTACCAAACAGGTGCGCATTCAGGCACGCTACTGGAGGAGTATGCAAACACTTCAAATCCTGAAGAAAGGCGGTATGCGTACTAAAAGCGGAATCATGCTGGGGCTTGGGGAACAAAAAGAAGAAGTAGTTCAAACTATAAAAGATCTCGCAAATAGTGGAGTGGATGTAATCACTATTGGTCAGTATCTACAACCTACGAAAAAGCATTTACCGGTTGTTCGTTTTGTCCATCCCGATGAATTCGCCGAGTTCCGCGAAATCGGATATAGCCTTGGACTGGATTATGTAGAAAGTGGTCCACTGGTTCGGTCTTCCTACCACAGCGAAAAACATGTTTTTCCGGGATTTGGCCGTAATCTCTGGCTGGAAGAAAAAGCTTTGTCTTCCAGAAATTAAATTCCAAATGGGAGTGGAATATGAATCTCGATTTCTGATAAACCAGGATTTATTTCAATCCTTTCAGTTATTTTGAGTTGTAGAGATACAAATACCGAACGTAATTAAATTGTAATTGATCACAAGTATTATGTTGGCATTGAATCCTTTAAAAGTGTTTTCGAACTTAAAACTTACACTAATTAGGCAGCGTCCTTCAAAATAACCTCACAAGGCAGGTATTTGCTGAGAATTAGACAGGATTTAGCCGGCTGCAATATAAAAAGCTTAATCTCTATAAGGTTCTGTAGTGTTCGTATAAGGGTGTCTGCAATGTCTCCCCACGATGTGCTGTTCATTAACTTCTCCCAAACCCTGCTAAAAACAAATGATTATATGACGATTCCCGCCATATAATCATTCATCTCTTTTATCCCAAAGACTATGGAGCCGGTGGTGGTGGTGGAGGCGCTGGTGCTCCCGGAGGAGCAGGGGGCTGTCCATGATGCGGTGGAGCACAACTTGCAACGAATGCCATGCAAAATATGGCGATAATAATCTTTTTCATAATACATGATTTTTATAAGGTGCCAGACATCCCGGCAACCTAAATATTTGAAAAATCATGCCATCGTAATCGAAGAAATTCGAAATGATTAGAAGATATTCGAAGTAAATAATTATCAATGCCTGCCATAAAAAGGCTCTGCGCTTTTCGCTTTGTGCTTTAAGCTATTACGGCATATCCCAAACGAGAGCACTTGCTCCCAGAATGGCCGCATCTGATTCCCGCAGGTGACTAACGAGAATTTTCACACGGTTTTGAAATACCTGTATCAGATTCGCCTCCATATGTTCGCGGGTAGGCTTGAGGATCAGATCACCTGCTTTTGTTAAACCGCCAAATAATATGATGGCCTCCGGACTGGAGAACATGACAAAATTAGCCAGGGCCAGCCCAAGTATTTTTCCGGTATAATCAAATATTTCTTTCGCTATTTTGTCACCCTGCACCGCTGCATCATACACTTTTTTTGAATCAATTTCGTCGACATGAATTTTTCTGAGTAAACTATCGTCCGTAGTTTTTTCAAGTATCTCTTTAGCCGTGAGCATCACTCCGGTTGCTGAAGCATAACTTTCGAGAGAACCATATTTACCCGTTCCTTCATGAAATCTTCCGTCCGGAATAATAATAGTATGTCCAAGTTCGCCTGCAAAACCGTCATGACCCAAAATCAAATGTCCGTTTGCAATGATCCCGCTCCCCACACCGGTTCCCAGTGTAATCATGATAAAATCTTTCATACCCTGGGCAGCACCATACATCATCTCTCCAATCGCAGCTGCATTCGCATCATTGGTCAGGTTGGTTTGCAACTGAAATTTATCCTGAATAAGCTGGGCCAGCGGTATAATACCTTTCCATGGAAGATTGGGCGCATAGTCAACGGTT
This sequence comes from uncultured Bacteroidota bacterium, assembly GCA_963759335.1. GTDB lineage: Bacteria > Bacteroidota > Bacteroidia > Chitinophagales > Chitinophagaceae > Puia. Next base: position 564,002 of record CAVWYU010000003.1, on the reverse strand, counting down.
CCTGTATAGAAATTGCCATTCGGTGCTCCCACACCAATACCTCTGATCCTGCCAGGTCCTCCGACCGTTTGTATTAATGCAAATAGTTTCTCGTGTAACTCATCAATAAAAGTTTCTATTTTTCTGTGCTTCTTCGTGGAAAGATTTCCCGTAAACAGAACATTACCGATCCGGTCCACGATTCCAAACTTAGTTCCTGTGCCGCCTATGTCAATACCAATGGCAAGAGGTTCAAGTGATACAGATGAAGAAGTTGCTTTTGACATATCCGGTTTCTTTTTATTAATGGCCACCTCCAATCTGTTCGTCGAAATTCAACCCCTGGCTTTGAAGAATGGTCTTCATGCGGATCGCAAATAATGCCAGTGCGAAAAAACATCCGGCAGCTACAAGATAGGACACATGCATATTGCTTGTTGCATCCCCGATCGATCCCTGGAAAGGAGGTATAATGGCTCCGCCCAAAATCATCATAATTAGAAAAGCCGATCCCTGACTGGTATACTTTCCCAATCCAGCCACCGACAATGCAAAAATACTTGGCCACATCACTGAACAAAAAAGTCCGCCCGCCATAAATGCATATACTGAAAAAATACCGTGGCTAAATACACCAATCAGCATAGCCGCTGTTGCAAGCAGGGCTACGGTTAGTAAAGTTTTAACTGGTTTTTGCTGACCAAAGAAAAATGCAGCAATCGCGATAGCCACCCAGGCCGCATAACCATACAGATTGTCTACATTATTCCCATAAGAATGATTAATAAATAGTACAAATGCAAAAGCAATGAACGGAACGACGACCGTTGCGATTTTACGTCCTGTTTCCGATAAATTAAATACACTGATGGCACCCGTCCATCTGCCAATCATTAAACTGCCCCAATACAAGGTGATATATTTTGAAATGTCTTTATCCAATAATCCGGATTCCGTAATATATCCGGGTGTTTTAAGGAGTGCCCCAAAATTATTGTCAATGGTGACTTCCACTCCAACATATAAGAAAATGCCCAGCATACCCAGAATTAGTTGCGGGTATTTCATGGCACCCCAGCCTGCACTATTTTTGGATGCACTGCTAAAGGAAAAGAAAAGCACACCGAATACCAGTAAAATGGTAAGACCGGTTAATTCCAGTTTGCCAATATTTGTAAACTGACCGACAATAATAACGAGAACCATCAATATTGTAAGCGTGATCAGAGACTTTGAGGCTTTTGCAGATCCTTCAAAAGCCGCATCATCCTTACCTTCCGGCAGTTTTGAGAATGCAAAAAATAAAGCGACGGCAGCAAAAACGCCCGCAACAATCAGATATAGCGTATTTACATTTGTTACAGTAACATTTGCGTTCGCAGCTGAAGGAGTTCCAAAGAGAAAATAGCTTACGATAATGGGACCAAGTGTTGTTCCAAGAGAATTCACGCCACCCGCAAGGTTCAATCGGTGAGTGCCTGTAGACGGATCTCCCAGTGCAATGGCAAACGGCTGTGCGGCTGTTTGCTGTAGCGAGAATCCGAGTGCTACGATAAAAAATGAACCGAGAATGGCCGGAAACGAATTCATATTGGCAGACGGGATAATCAAAAGCGCGCCGACAACAGAAATAAGTAGTCCGATAACTATTCCCCGTTTATATCCTATTTTGTTTAATATATCATAACCTGCAATGCTGGAAAACAAATAAAGTGCTAAAGAACCCATAAAATAAGCGCCATAAAATGCTGAACCAATTAATTGCGACTGAAATTGATTTAACTGAAAATGTGTTCTGCAAAATGGAATAAATATAGAATTGGAGGCAGCAATAAATCCCCAGAAAAAGAAAACAATTACTAATGTAGCTAAGGCACCACTATTGGTTGGTTGTTTAGGTTGGCTCATGAGCAGGCAATCATTTTAAATGAGTGTTGAAAGTAGTTAAGTTTTGGCTTGATTAAAAATTTTTTCATATAGCATGAAGAATCCCTAAATCCTTCATAAATTGATCTCAATTCTCGAGGGCGCTCTCACCCATAACTTCACTTCATGGAGATTTTACACGTTTCTGCCGAATGTTATCCTGTTGCAAAAGCAGGCGGGTTGGGCGATGTAGTGGGAGCCCTGCCAAAATACCAAACAGCTGCTGGCAATATTGCGAAAGTGGTCATGCCCATGTACAAAACAAAATTTCTTTACAACAATGAATTCGATGTTGTTCATAAAGGTTATACGAACCTCGGAAACTGGTGGTTTATATATACCGTAATAAAGGAAAGAAATAATACACTTGGTTTTGATCTTTATCTGGTAGATATTAACGGGCTGCTTGACAGAGATAAAATTTATGGATATGACGATGACTCCGAACGTTTCATTTCATTCCAGATTGCGGTAGTGGACTGGCTTGCATCGTGGAAACATCATCCTGATACAGTACATGTGCACGATCACCAGGCTGCGTTGATTCCTTTCATGTTGAAGCATTGCTATCGCTACCAGCATTTGCGCGATATTCCCACCGTTCTGACGATTCACAATGCTGAATACCAGGGCTGGCTTAGCTGGGATAAGAGTTATTATATACCTGCCTGGGATACCTGGAAATCTGGTTTATTGGAATGGAACAAGAGTATCAATGCATTGGCCTGCGGCGTGCGATGCGCCTGGAAAGTGACTACAGTGAGCTGGAGTTATCTGGAAGAACTTCGATGGGCGGCCAATGGCCTGGAAGCATTGTTTGAATATGAAAGAGGTAAGTGTTATGGTATCCTGAATGGAATTGACACGAAGGTTTGGGACCCGGCAACTGACAGTTATCTGGAAAACCATTATGATATTAAATCGAATGCCGCAGGTAAAACAAAGAATAAAGAAATACTTTGCAAACGATTCGGTCTTGATATTGAAAAACCACTGATTGCATTTATTGGCAGACTGGTGGGTGAAAAAGGCGCGGACCTTCTGGCGCAGGCGATCGGAGATTCATTTTATTATATCGGCCGTAAAATGAATTTTCTGATTTTGGGAAGTGGGGCCGCTTATATCCAGGATGGTCTGGAAAGAGTCAGTGTTCTCAGTGATGGCGATTTTAGTATATTTATTGGCTATGACGAAGCACTGAGTCATGTTATTTATGCAGGAGCAGATTTTATATTGATGCCCTCAAGGGTTGAACCCTGCGGCTTAAATCAGATGTATGCCATGCGATATGGAACCGTGCCGATTGTAAGGGCCACGGGGGGACTAAGAGACACCGTAAAAGATTTCGGGGATACGGATGGTTACGGTATCAGGTTTGGTAACGCCATCGTCGGAGACATCACGCACGCGGTCTGGCGCGCAGTACAATTATATCAGGAACCTCTTTTGATGGAAGAGCTTCGAAGAAGGATGATGCGAATAGACTTTAGCTGGGAAACCAGCATGCAACAATATCTTGATCTTTACGCTTCGCTATAATGAGAATTTAATAAATCAGACTTTATGTCAAAAAAAGTATTAGCTGTTATTTTAGGGGGCGGTGCGGGCACCCGCTTGTATCCATTAACTGCCAGCCGTTCCAAACCAGCCGTTCCCATTGCGGGCAAGTACAGACTGGTAGACATTCCTATTTCAAACTGTCTGAATTCCGGGATCGACCGGATGTTTGTACTGACGCAGTTTAATTCGGCATCACTGAACCGGCACATAAAAAATACCTACCACTTCAGCGCCTTCAGTTCAGCATTTGTTGACATTCTCGCGGCGGAACAAACGCCGGATAATCCCACCTGGTACCAGGGTACGGCCGACGCGGTAAGACAATGCCTGCGCCATCTGGGCCCATTTGAAGCAGAATATATCCTGATTCTTTCGGGCGACCAGCTGTATCAGATGAATTTTATGGAAATGTTGAATAATCATATACAGCAAAAAGCCGAAATAACGATTGCGACCATTCCGGTGGCAGACAGGGAGGCTTCTGAGTTCGGCATACTAAAAAAAGATAATAAAGGTTTCATTACTTCCTTTATTGAGAAACCCAAAAAAGATGTTTTAAAAGACTGGACCAGTGATACGGGAACTGCCATGCAAAGCCAGGGAAGGAACTATCTGGCTTCGATGGGGATTTACATTTTTAACAGACAATTACTACAGGACCTTCTTCAGAATGAATATGTGGAAGCAACCGACTTTGGAAAAGAAATTCTTCCGCAATCGATCGACAAATACAAAGTAGTCAGTTACCAATATGACGGTTATTGGACGGATATTGGAAACATCTATTCTTTTTTTGAAGCCAATCTTGGACTTACCAAAGAAATTCCCGATTTCAATTTATTCGACAATAACAATGCGATTTATACACGTGCACGTATGTTGCCACCTGCAAAAATAAGCGGCACCACTTTGGAAAAAACAATCATTGCTGAAGGATGTATCATCAATGCGTCCCGCATCGAAAGCAGTGTAATTGGCATACGTACCAGGATCGGTATTGGCACTACTATCGTCAGCAGTTATCTGATGGGAATTGATTATTACGAAACCATCGAAGAGATCAGGCATGATAAAGAACACGGCCTGCCATCCGTTGGAATCGGCGATCGATGTTACATACGCAATTGTATTGTAGATAAGAACTGTCGTATTGGTGATGATGTCCGAATCAATGGCGGTACCCATCTGGAAAATACCGATCATGCGTTGTATACTGTGAAAGATGGAATCGTAGTCGTAAAAAAAGGTGCGGTGATTCCGAACGGTTTTGTGATTTAGTTTTATAACGATTGCTATGGCCACAGCGACATCTATTGCCAAAACCAGCCTGGCTGAAAAACCCATGCTATCCGTTTGGCAGATTATTACAATGAGTTTCGGCTTTCTTGGAATTCAATTTGGTTTTGCGCTGCAGAATGGCAATACCAGTCGGATTCTTCGATCCTTTGGCGCAGATGTGGATCAGCTGCCCGCTTTCTGGCTGGTGGCTCCGCTTACAGGGATGATTGTTCAACCTCTTATTGGACATTACAGTGACCGCACCTGGAACCGGTTGGGGAGAAGAAAACCATATTTTTTAACCGGCGCGATTTTAACCTGTCTGGCACTGCTGATACTTCCAAATTCCGGATCTTTTTCTTCCGTTATACCCGCTCTATGGATCGGTGCCGGGATGGTGATGATTATGGATACTTCCATTAATATAGCCATGGAACCGTTCAGGGCGCTCGTCGCTGACAATCTTCCGGATAAACAAAGAACGCTGGGATTCAGTATACAAACTTTTTTGATTGGGCTCGGAGCGGTTGGCGGATCCTATCTACCTGAATGGCTGGGTAAACTTGGTTTCAGTTTACAGCCGGGGCCGAATGGCGTCGCTGATAATATCCGATATTCATATTATATAGGTGGGGCCGTACTGATCATTGCCATTTTAGTGACCGTATTTTTTTCAAAAGAATATAAACCGTCAGAATACGAAAAATATCATGGAAAGCCCGAGCAAACACACAAGCGATCGGGCGTCAGTGAAATACTTTATGATTTCCGTCACATGCCAAAAACGATGAAGCAATTGGGTCTTGTTCAATTCTTTTCCTGGTTTGCTTTATTTTCCATGTGGGTATTTACATCTGACGCGGTGGCGACGCATGTATATGGATTGAGTGGCGAATATGCAAAGACAGTAGAATACAATGAAGCCGGAAATAAAGTGAGCTCTGCATTCGGCATTTATAACCTGGTTGCCATGTTTTATGCACTTCTTCTTCCGGCTATCGCCCGTAAAATCGGCCGGAAGGCGACACATGCTTTATCACTGATGGCGGGTGGGGCCGGATTGATTTCTATTTACTTTATAAAAGATCCTGCCATGTTAACCTATTCCATGATCGGAGTCGGACTGGCCTGGGCCAGCATACTGGCCATGCCATATGTAATATTGTCGGGATCCATACCCGCGGGTAAGCTGGGAATTTATATGGGTATTTTCAATTTCTTCATAACACTTCCGCAGATTGTGAATGGCATATTCGGGGGATCGATTGTCAAACATATCTATGGTGGCCAGTCTATATATGCGATTGTACTGGCTGGGTTCTTTTTGTTCTGCGCGGCTATCAGTGTATTGTTTGTGTATGATGCCGGTGATATACGGATCAGCAGGAAAAAACAAAGTCTGGCCACGACATGAGTAAGCTTATTCTCCTTCCCGTATTATTTTCATTTTGTTCAGTCACTGCACAAAATGAAATAAAAGTTTATCCTTCCAACTGGTGGGTGGGTATGAAGAATCCGCACCTGCAGCTAATGATACATGAGAAAAATATTGGAACGATTGGTAAAGACGATATTTTTTTAACGACCTACCCCGGAGTAATAATTGAAAGTATTCAAAAAGTTAAAAACCCGAATTATCTATTTATAAACCTAAAAATTCAGCCTGCCACGAAACCAGGAAAACTGGAATTCGGTTATGTGTTTCATAAATATGACAATACAATAAACAAATTTGTCGTATCGCTTTTTAGTTCTGCTTTAGGAAAGGGAAAAACTTATGCCCGCGGCATCAATTCATCCGACTTAATATATCTCCTGATGCCCGATCGCTTTAGCAACGGGGATTCGAGCAATGACCGCTATTCGAATATGCGTGATACAGTGGTCGACAGAAGGAATCCGCTCGCACGTCACGGAGGCGATCTGCAGGGCGTCATCAATCATCTCGATTACATTCAGGAACTCGGTGCGACTGCCATTTGGCTTACACCGGTGATTGAAAATGACATGCCGGTAGAGAAGGAACCCGCCGGCACGTTGAGCGGATATCACGGATACTGGTTCACAGATCACTATGAAATTGACAACAGAATGGGTGGGAGAGAAACCTACCTGAAATTAGTGGCATCCACACACGAACGCGGACTGAAAATCATACAGGATGCAGTGTATAACCACATTGGCTCTGAACACTGGATCATGAAGGATTTGCCTGACAGCAGCTGGATCAACTGGTGGCCTGCCTATCAGAATACGAGCCATCGCGAACAGGCTATTTTCGATATACATGCATCAGCAAAAGACAGGGAAGTAATGGAAGCCGGCTGGTTTGTTCCCCATCTTCCGGATCTCAATTTAAGAAGTCCTTTGCTCGCGACCTACCTGATCCAGCAGGCCATCTGGATGACAGAGACTTTTCAACTGGACGGATGGCGGGTTGATACTTACAAATATTGCGATCCGATATTTCTGAACAATCTGAATGATGCTCTGGAAAAGGAATTCCCGTCTATTACTTCACTCGGCGAAGCCACTGTGAATACGGTTGCAGCGGGTGCTTATTTCTGTCGTAATAACCTCAATGTGCCGTGGAAGAGTAATCTGACAGGTATACTGGATTTTCCGGTATGTGATGCGATGATAGATGCTTCGAAAAATTCACCGGGATGGAGTAACGGTGTAAACAAATTATATACGACCCTGGCAGAAGATATGTTATACCAGGAGCCCATGAATAATTGCATTTTCCTGGATAATCATGACAGGGACAGGTTTTATTCTGTAGCCGGAGAAAACATGGATAATTTTAAAATTGGTATCGGACTGCTTCTTACGCAAAGGGGTATCCCGCAATTGTATTACGGCACGGAAATTCTTATGAAAAATTTCAAAAACCCGTCTGATGCGATGGTAAGAGAGGATTTTCCGGGTGGTTTCAAAGGCGATGCGGTTAATGCGTTTCTATCATCGGGAAGAACAGGCAGTGCAAAAATCGCGTATGCTTACGTTGCCAAACTGGCGAATTTCAGGAAATCATCGTCGGCCATCACCCGGGGAGCATTCATGCAATATATTCCGGATAAAGGGCTTTATGTTTATTTTCGATATGATAAAAAACAAACCATTCTCTGTGCGCTGAATTCAGATACAGTTGCCGTCGATTTCCATTTTCAGGATTATAGTGAAAGAACAAAATATTTCGAATTGGCTACCGACGTGATCACTGGAGATTTATACCACGTTTCTGAATCAATGAATATTCCTGCCCGTTCCATCCGGATACTGGAACTAAAATAGCTGTTGGCTCACAATAAGGTTGTACATTAGTGAAGGTGAATCCATTGACTACAAATTACGAACATACCCATTTTGTAGATTCCACGAAACCCGTTTGGAATTACTCCCTTTTTTCTGATGAAGACGTCAGCAATTTTCAAAACGGGACCCACTACCGTTTGTATGAAATTTTTGGTTCACATGCACGTGAAGTGCTCGGCACAAAAGGTTATTATTTTGCAGTATGGGCTCCCAATGCCACAGCTGTATCAGTCATTGGGAATTTTAATCACTGGAAACCGGACGAGCATCCATTATTTGTCAGGCTCGAAAAATCGGGCATTTGGGAAGGTTTTATTCCTCACATCAAACGAGGCGAAATTTACAAATATCATATTCGCGGATTTAATAATTCAGAAACTGTAAAAGGAGATCCGTTTGGTCATTTTTGGGAACAAAGACCCAAAACGGCAACCATTACCTGGGATCTCGACTATACGTGGAAAGACGGGAACTGGATGAAAACGCGCAAAAAAAACAATGCGCTCGATCAGCCATGGAGTGTATATGAAGTTCATCTCGCAAGCTGGATGAGACCATCACCGGACGATGAAGAAACATATAATACCTACGACCAAATCCGGGAAAGACTCGTGCCTTATGTAAAAGAAATGGGATTTACGCATGTTGAACTGATGCCGGTTATGGAATACCCGTTCGATGGAAGCTGGGGTTACCAGGGAGTTGGATATTTCGCACCTACATCCCGGTTTGGCGATCCTCAGTCTTTTATGGAACTGGTGAATGCATTTCATGATGCAGGTATTGGTGTGCTTCTGGATTGGGTGCCGTCTCATTTCCCGTATGATGCACACGGTCTTTATATGTTTGATGGCGCAAATACTTACGAGTATGCTGATATGAGGAAGGGATATCACCCTGACTGGAACAGTTATATTTTTAATTATAAAAGGGGAGAAGTCAAATCATTCCTGATCAGCAGCGCACGTTTCTGGTGTGACGTTTTTCATGCGGATGGCATTCGGGTGGACGCTGTCAGTTCCATGCTGAAATTAAATTATTCCAGAACAACGGGACAATGGGAGCCCAATGAATTTGGTGGTGACGGAAATCTGGAGGCGATTGCATTTATTAAAGACCTGAACGAAACCTTATACCGCGATTTTCCGGATACTCAAACCATTGCTGAAGAAGCCACAGACTGGCCGGGTATCAGCAAACCAACATTTGCTGACGGACTGGGGTTCGGTATGAAATGGATGATGGGCTGGATGCACGATACCCTGGATTATTTTAAAGCCGATCCCTTAATGCGTAAAGGGCTGCAGGATAAGTTTACATTCAGCATGATGTATTATTATGATGAAAATTTTATGTTGCCGTTGAGTCACGACGAAGTGGTCCATGGCAAATCGCCGATGTTATATAAAATGCCGGGAGATGAATGGCAGAAATTTGCGAATCTCCGGCTCATGTACAGTTATATGTTTATGCACCCCGGTGGCAAACTTCTTTTTATGGGGAATGAGTTTGGTGCTACCAGTGAATGGAATCATAAAAGTGAATTGCAATGGTATCTGCTCAAATATGAATTGCACTGGAAAATGAAGGACTTTGTACGTGATTTAAACCTGCTTTTAAGACGTGAGCCTGCCCTTTACGAAAATCAATTTAGTCAATATGGATTTGAATGGATCGATTTGAATCATCGGGAAGAGTCTGTAATCGTTTTCAGACGAAAGGGTAAACTACCCGAAAATGATGTGCTTGTCATTTTGAATATGACGCCGGTTGTCCGTAATAACTGGAAAGTTTATGCGAATGGTAAATCGGAGTGGAAGGAAATTTTTAACAGCGACGAACGGGAATATGGCGGATCAGGAAATATTTTTAATCCGGAGCCGATTGTAACGCTCGTGGATAAAAACGAAAATCGCTACGAAATCAATGTTCATCTGCCGCCTCTCGCTGCGGTAATCCTCAAATAAGCTGAAAGCTCAACGCGTAACGCGTAACGCGTAAGGGCGGAATTTGGAGCATTCAATTTTTATTGTGTGGTGGCGATTATACTGTTAAACGGCCGTTATGTTCAGTAAGGTCTTTATATTGTGTGCGTAATTTTCCTCCTAAACGGATCGCCATGGCTACAGATCATTCTGAGAAATCCAACAAAAAGGACCACCGGGTCCAGCTTAAAAAGCCTTCTAAAAGTCTGACTTCATTGGTCTTTGAACTAATCAGGCCTTATAACAAGTGGCTGATTGTTATTTTTTTGGCGATGTTGCTGGAAACAGGCATGAGCTTATTGGGTCCATGGCCTTTAAAAATAATAATCGACAACGTCGTAGGCCATCACCCGTTGCCGGAGTGGCTTAAATGGATAAAGGATTTGCCATTTGAAACGGATAAAATGGCAATTGCCGGAGCCGCCGCCATCGGTCTTGTGCTGATCGCGTTGATCGGGGGAATTGCAGGATATATTGATAATTATTATACAGAAAGTGTTGCACAATATGTGGCCAATGACCTCAGACAAAAAGTTTATCACCATCTGCAACGTCTTTCACTTTCTTACTACGATTCTCACCAGATTGGAAATATCCTGAGTACTATTACATCGGATGTGTCCACCATTCAGGGTTTTGCTTCTTCAGCATTGTTGAGCATTCTCATTGATGCGCTCACGATTATCGGCATGCTTGGTCTGATGTTCTATATGAATTGGGATTTTGCACTCGTGGCAGTTGCAGTTACTCCGTTGCTTCTTTTATTTGTAGCCCGTTTTAAAACAGCAGTAAAAAAAGCTACACATGAAGTAAGGACACAACAAAGTACTATGGTTTCTGTTCTTCAGCAGGGACTTGAATCAGTACGTGCCGTGAAGGCGTTCGACAGACAGGACCTGGAAGAAACACATTTGAAAGATGTGAGTATGAGTACAGTAGAGGCATCATTACGGGCAAGAAAAGTCAAATCCCTATTATCCCCTGTGGTAGCACTGATTGTTTCAGCATGTACTGCGTTTGTGCTTTGGCGTGGTGCACATCTGGTCTTAATTGAAGCGATGACACTCGGCGGATTGACAGTATTTCTTTCTTATCTTGGAAAATTTTTTAAGCCGGTCCAGGACCTTGCTAAAATGACTACCTCGATTGCTCAGGCTTCCGTTGCATTAGAACGTATTCAGGCTATATTGGATACAGATACTGTCATCCCTCAAAAACCCGACGCCAAAATCCCGGAAAATGTGCAGGGACATATTGATTTTGAACACGTCGCATTTTCATACGATCCGGAGACACCTGTTTTAAGTGATGTTCATTTTTCTATCAAGGCGGGACAGAGGATTGGCATATGTGGTCCCACTGGTGGGGGAAAATCTACGGTTGTTAGTTTAATACCCCGTTTTTATGATCCCACAAAAGGACGTGTTTTAATCGATGGTGTGGACATTACCGAATTTCAATTACATGGTGATACCGGCCTGAGGGATCAAATAGCGTTTGTATTACAAGACACGGTTCTTTTCTTTGGAACAGTGCGGGATAATATTGCTTACGGTAAACAGGGTGCAACACAGGAAGAAATTGAAGCAGCCGCTAAAATGGCCAATGCCGATGAATTTATTTCTAAAATGGCTCATGGATACGATACCATGGTAGGGGAAAGGGGGCTTACACTTTCGGGAGGACAACGTCAAAGAATTGGCATCGCGCGGGCCATCATACGCAATTCTCCTATATTAATACTGGACGAACCAACGGCTGCGCTGGATACTGAATCGGAAAAACTTGTTATGGAAGCGTTGGAACGTTTGATGAAAGGCCGTACGGTAATCATCATTGCGCATAGACTGAGCACAATCCGCGATGCCGATAAAATTGTTGTTCTGAAAGGAGGTTATGTAGCCGAACAGGGAACACATGATGAACTTGTGGCCAGTAACGGAATTTATGCAGAACTTTATCATATTCAGGCAGGAACAGAACCTGTAGCAGATTTGAAATCAAATTAACTCATACTTTTAAATGCAATTGTAGATATGTCAAAAGATTCGTCCACCAGAACAATCATCATTCTGCCAGATGATACGAAAAAGCCCATTGTAGATGCCATTGAAGCAGCGAAAAGTTCGATCAAGATAAAGATGTTTGTATTTTCTGATCCGGATCTCATCAATGCAGTGATCGCTGCCAAAAAAAGAGGCATCGATGTACAGGTAATGTTAAATCCAGCAAGGAGAAGCGGGGAGGAAGAAAATGGCGAAACCCGCAAACGCCTCGAAGAAGCTGGTATTGAAGTAAAAGACAGTAATCCGAAATTTGGACTCACTCATGAGAAATCCATGGTGATCGATGATAGTACTGCCTTTATTAAATCCCTGAACTGGGCAACCAAAAACCTGACGGTCACCCGCGACTACGCGATTACCACTAGTCACAAGCATGAAGTGGACGAAGTGGTTGCCTGTTTTCTGGCCGACTGGAACCGAACTGATTTCGATCCGGGTGAACATGCACATATGATCTGGTGCACCGGCAATGGAAGGGACAGGATTGCACGATTCATAGATGAAGCAAAACATACATTATTTGTTGAGAATGAACGCTACCAGGATTCTGTGATTATAGAAAGGCTGGTTCGTGCGGCAACACGCGGTGTAAAAGTTCATGTAATGGCCCGTCCGCCACATTCGCTGAAAAAGGATAAACTGGTCGAAGCCGTGGGTGGGTTACGTATTATGGACGATGTAGGCATTAAGATCCATACACTGAGGCACCTGAAACTACACGGGAAAATGCTGATTGCCGACGGCTGTCGTGCGATTGTCGGATCCATTAATCTGGCACCCGGAAGTTTTGACGACAGAAGGGAGCTGGCCATTGAGGTACACGATGAAGATGTTGTATTGAGACTTCACTCGATAGCGCATGAAGATTGGAAAAATTCACATCCGCTGGATCTTACAGATGAAGGACTGATTGCCGATCTTGAAAACAAAGGCGAGGGCGGGGAAGAAACCCTAGCGCTCAATATGAAGAAAAAAGATAAACCGGAAGAAGAATAAGAGTATTGGAGTGGCCGGTTTGCTTTACATTCTTTCGGGTACTTTTATTCCCAAAAGACTCATAGATGACTGAATGATATTAGCAGTCATAACACAGATTCTCAAACGCAATTGTTTTTTTTCTTCTGTTTCTGCACGGCTAACAGAATGCTCTGAATAAAATGAGTTGAAGGTCTTTGCAACGCCATAAACGTAATTTACTACCAGCGACGGATTCATTTCGGCACAGGCCTGCTGCACGAGTAAACTATATTTTTCCATCGTAATCAGTAATTGCTTTTCCAGCGGAAGCAACACCGCATCGTTTTGTTCAGGATATTCTCCAACGGCTTCTTTTCTCAGGATAGATTTAATGCGAGCATACGTATACTGAATAAAAGGTCCTGTGAATCCTTGAAAATCGATAGACTCATCCGGATTGAAAACCATTCGTTTTTTCGGATCTACCCGTATCAGGAAAAATTTTAGCGCGCCCAAGCCAATGGTGTCGTATAATTCTTTTCTTTCGTCCTCTGAGAAACCCTCTACCTTACCAAGTTCTTCAGTATGTTTGGCAGCGATACCTGTCATTTCATCGATGATATCGTCAGCGTCTACCACATTGCCTTCCCTGGTTTTCATTCTGCCGGAGGGAAGTTCAACCAATCCGTAAGACAAATGAAAAATTCCTGCCGCAGAAGGCAATGCTAACTTCTGGCAAATCAGCTTGAGTACTTTAAAATGGTAATTCTGTTCGTCGGCTACTACGTAAATACTCAGGTCAGCGTGATATTCTTCATACTTTTCTTCGACCAGACCGATATCCTGTGTAATATAAACGGACGTACCGTCGCCACGCTGAACTATTTTTTCATCAAGTCCGTCGGGCACCAAATCTATCCAAACGCTGCCGTCGTCCTTTTGAAAAAAGACTTTATTCTTTAACCCTTTTTCTACAAGATCTTTTCCCAGCAGATATGTTTGGCTCTCATAATAAATTTTATCAAAATCACTTCCAATCCGCCGGTAGGTAATATCAAATCCGGTATAGACCCAGCTGTTCATGGTACGCCAGAGTTCAACGACTTCCGGTACACCGGCCTCCCAATCGATCAGCATTTGTTGTGCAGATTTCATGAGGGGTGCTACCTTCTCAGCTTCTTCTTTCGTGAGTCCCGCAGCCACGCCGGCAGCAACCTGCTTTTTCAATTCAGCTCCAAACAGCACATAATAGTCCCCGACAAAATGATCTCCTTTGATACCTGTGGATTCAGGCGTGGAACCTTCGCTAAAAAGCTTCCATGCCACCATGCTTTTACAAATATGAATTCCCCGGTCATTCGCAATGCAGGTTTTTACGACATCATAACCGCAGGCTTTATAAAGGGCTGCTACACTCCATCCGAGAAAATTATTCCTGAGATGACCAAGATGAAGGGGCTTATTGGTATTGGGAGATGAATATTCAACCATAACCCGTTTGCCATTAGGAGGTTGTTTACCAAATGATGGCTGATTGAACCGGGAATTCAGAAAATCTTTCAGGATGAAATCAGCCAACACCAGGTTCAGAAAACCTTTGATAACATTATAACTGGCGATCCAGCTGTTTGCTCCTGTAAGTAAAGCTTCCCCCAGCTCCTGACCCAGTTTGTCAGGACTTGTTTTAAGTATTTTGGAAAAAGAAAATAAAACCACGGTATAATCACCCGAAAACTCAGGCTTGGTTTCATTGACAAGAATGTCGTCGATATCGACCCGATAATTGTATTTTTCGGTCAAAACCGACTGAACTGCCAGTTTTATGCCGGGTACAAGCTCCATTTTACGTTAAATTGGACGCAAAAGTAGTATTTGTTGTTTACACTTTCTGTGCGTTATATTAACTTTGCGCCCGGAATCTGAGGATTATGCCAAAAAAGGAGATCATTTCTTTCATAGATTTTTTTCATCCCCCCTTCCGAAAGTTCATCCCCTTGCAGACATTTCGTTACGCAGCCTGTGGGGGTTTCAATACGGTTCTCGATATTTTCATTTTTTTCGTGGCTTATAATTTTATTTTGCAAAAGCAAATACTCCATCTGGGATTTGTTTCCATTAAACCGCATGTGGCTTCTTTCATTATATCCTTTTTGATCAGTTTTCCCACTGGTTTTATGCTGAATCGTTATATCGTTTTTCCCGGTTCAAACTTACATGGCCGCGTCCAGCTTTTCCGTTATTTCCTGCTTGTGCTTATCTGCGTAATTCTCAACTATTTTTTCATACGGCTTTTCGTAGAACACTTTCATTTATATCCTACCATCTCCAAAATTATCACTACCGCTATCGTGGTGTCATTCAGTTACCTGACTCAGAAAAATTATACTTTCAAAGCGGATGACCCTAAGCTGAAGGCACAGGAATAAAACTTCGGGCTAACAGACTGCGTGGATAATTTTTCATGGATCCTTTCAGTCAATACCTGTAAATTGGTTGTTAAATTATTTTTGTTTGTATATTTAATAATAACAAAATACGATTGCCATGACTACAACCCGCAGGAATTTTTTGAAAACAAGTGGACTCTCTGCTGCCGCACTCGCCATTGGATCACATAGATTATTGGCCGCTGCCGGTCCCGATACCTACCTGGCGATACAGCTGTATACTGTACGGGAGGATATGAGCAAGGATCCTTCAGGCACGTTAAAGAAGCTAGCCGACATGGGCTATAAATATGTTGAGCATGCCAACTATAAGGACCGCAAATTTTATGGGTATAAGCCGGCCGATTTTAAATCCCTGCTCAGCGGATACGGAATGGAAATGCCCAGTGGTCATGTGCAGATGTTGCCAAATGACTATGAGTTTTCCAAAAATGACTTTGCCGATAAATGGAAATATACGGTGGATGATGCAGCGGTTGCGGGACAGAAATATCTGGTTTCACCATGGCTGGATGATAGCCTCCGTAAGAATATGAAGGATTTCAAATCTTATATGGATGTATTTAATAAGTCAGGAGAACTCTGCAAAAAATCCGGAATGAAGTTTGGCTATCATAACCATGATTTTGAATTTACGACCAAAATCGATGGCGAATTGTTATACGATCTTATCCTAACCAATACGGATCCGGCGTTGGTTGCACAGCAACTCGATATGGGTAATCTGTATAACGGTGGATTCAAAGCAATCGATGTAGCTAAAAAATATCCTGGACGGTTTGAGATGATGCATGTGAAGGATGAGATCCTGGCAAAAGAAGGCAAGGAAAAATATGTCAGTACCATATTAGGCCAGGGAATTGTAGGAACAAAAGAAGTCTGTGATATTGGCCGGACCAGCGGTGGCACCAAATGGTTTATCATTGAACAGGAATCCTATCAGGGAGGACTGACACCACTTGAGTCTTCAAAGAAAGATATTGCGATTATGAAAGGCTGGGGTTTTTAAGCTTAAGGCGTAAAGCATCACTAAAAAATAAACCCTCTCAAATATTTGAGAGGGTTTATTTTTTGTGATGACTTTAAAAGTAACGCTTTACGCTATACGTTTTCAGCTTAATACCTGTAATGATCTGCTTTATACGGACCCTTTACCGGAATACCCAGATATTCACTTTGTGTTTCGGTCAGTTCATCCAAAGTGACTCCAATTTTAGCCAGATGGAGGCGTGCAACTTTTTCATCCAGATGTTTTGGAAGAACGAATACTTTGTTATCATATTTCTTGTGATTCTGCCATAGTTCGATTTGAGCCAGTACCTGATTTGTAAAGGAATTACTCATAACAAAACTAGGATGTCCCGTTGCGCAACCCAGGTTCACCAGGCGTCCTTCTGCCAAAATAATTACATCCCTGCCATCAATATTATATATGTCAACTTGTGGTTTTATAGTGTCTTTGGTATGACCATATTGACCATTTAACCAGGCCATATCGATTTCGATATCGAAGTGTCCAATATTACAAACGATTGCTTTGTCTTTCAGTGCGCGAAAATGTTTTTCGGTGATCAAATCACGGCATCCGGAAGCTGTCACAACGATGTCTGCTTCTTTAACGGCTTCGGACATACGCTTTACTTCGAAACCATCCATAGCTGCCTGAAGTGCACAGATCGGATCTATTTCGGTAACAATTACACGGCAGCCGGCGCCCTGTAGGGACTGAGCAGAACCCTTACCCACATCGCCGTAACCACCCACTACAGCAACTTTGCCAGCCATCATGACATCGGTCGCACGGCGGATTGCATCCACCAGGCTTTCTTTACATCCGTACTTATTGTCGAATTTAGATTTAGTTACCGAATCATTTACATTGATAGCCGGCATGGGCAGGGTACCCTTGGCAACTCTTTCATACAGGCGATGAACACCAGTGGTTGTCTCCTCTGAAATTCCTTTTACATGCTGCACCAGCTCTGTATATTTATCAAGAACGATATTTGTCAGGTCTCCACCATCATCCAATATCATATTTAACGGACGATCAGTGCCGCCAAAAAATAAAGTCTGTTCTATACACCAGTCGGCTTCTTCCAGACTTTGGCCTTTCCAGGCAAAAACACCAATTCCTGCTGCGGCAATAGCTGCGGCTGCATGATCCTGAGTTGAGAATATATTGCATGAACTCCAGCGAACTTCAGCACCCAGTTCGATCAGGGTTTCAATCAGAACGGCCGTCTGAATGGTCATATGAAGACACCCGGCTATGCGTGCGCCTTTGAGTGGTTTTAGTTTTCCATACTCAGAGCGCAGAGCCATCAGTCCTGGCATTTCTGCTTCTGCCAGGCGAATTTCTTTGCGGCCCCAGGCAGCCAGACTCATATCCTTCACTTTATAGGGAAGGGTCAGATCAATATTTTTTGTTTGTGTAGACATGTAAAATGGTTTTGTGACTCAAAGGTATGTTCGTAGAACAAGAAGTAGATAATTATCCGTATTTTTGGTATAAATAGTAATATTTAGCTGATTTGATAGAACAATTAAGCTTTATCTTATGCAAAAAGATGCCCTAAAAGAACAACCGGCCACGCCTGTTTTATCGTTGGATGAAAAGGACAAGGCAATACTCCGTTATATCCAGTCCAATGCAAAAGCGACAGTCCGGGAAATTGCCGCTAATGTTCATTTGAGCGCAACGCCGGTACATGAACGTATAAAGCGCATGGAGGAGGTGGGGGTGATATTACAGTATGCGACTTTAATGGATCATTCAAAAATCAATAAAGGGCTGATGGCTATCTGTTATATTTCACTGAAAGAGCATAATAAAAAGTCAGGTGGCAGATTTATTAAAACGCTTTCGGAGATGCCCGAAGTAACCGAGTTCTATATTATTTCAGGAGCATTTGATTTTATGCTTAAAATAGTCGTTGAAAATATGGATGACTATTATGATTTTCATGTGAATAAGTTGGGACAGGTTGAAAATATCGCTCAGGTACAAAGTACTTTTATCATGGGTACAATAAAAGCAGGACAACCGGTGATCAGCTAGTCTTTAGCAGATTGGCCACAACTTTATCAATTGGAAGACTTACCGAATCAGACGAAAAAGAGTTCCAGTTAATAAACCGGAACGTTTCTGTTTCTCCCGTTTTTCTGTATACTTCCATCTGGGCTTCATCAAAATCAAATAACCTGCTTCGGAGCGGCACACAGATTTCTTCCAGGGCTTCTACCCGGTAATAGATTGAAATGATCTGATGTTCGGGATTAAAAGCGCTCATCTGAAAAAAATCTGTCGTGTAAATATGATCCGTTACAAGCACGTTAAGCTGCATTTCTTCCATAAATTCGCGTTTCAAACAATCCCTGGTTCCCTCTCCGAATTCCAAACCACCACCTGGAAACTTAGTATACTGACTCCCCCGTATAAATTCATCCGATACCAATACATCTCCGCTTTTATTCTGAAGAATTCCATATACCCTGATATTAAACATAGATATGAAGATAATTTAATTATTTTCAGATTCCGGTTTTATGAAACGGCCGCATATTTATAAAGTGGAAAAATAGTTAACTTGATAAAAAATACCTTTAATTATTAACAATGGCAGAGGATGAGATAGCAAAACACAGCCGAAAAATTTATAAAACCTGGTTCAACAAAGAACTTACTATCTGGCACAAAATTTCTGAGTTTCTGATTGAAATAACTATCATAGTTTTTGCTGTCAGCATCTCTATCTGGTTTCATAATATGAGTGAACACAAACATCAGCAGGAAGAAGTAAAACAATTTCTGACAGGATTGAAAGCTGACCTGACGCAGGATATCAGGGAAATGAAGAATGACAAAGAATCCTATCAAAAACAAAGCGAAATTTTCACATATCTGAGCAGATTAAAGAAAAACCAGCAACCCAGCAGGGATACATTAAATGCCTACAATAACTGGCTGAATAACACCACCGCATTGAACCCAAATGATGGAAGGTTCCAGGGATTTAAGTCGTCGGGGAAAATCGGAACCATTGAAAACGATTCTCTTCAAAATGACATCATGGATTTATACGAGGAAAATATTCCCGCTTTACTTCATAGTACGGACAGCTATATCAGGATCAAAACCAGGTTCTTTGATCTGATGACAAAAAATGCAAAACGCCTGACCGATTCGACGGATAACCGAATTGAAGTAATCAAATCGGATGAATCTTTTAATTTATGTTTGCCGCTCAGTAGCCCGGGACAGGTTCAGGAACGTTACGATCAGTGTATTCAGTTAATGGAAAAAATCATCGCCCGTATAGATCAGGAATATAACTGACCATCCAACAATATTAATTTTGAATAATTAACGACCTAATAAACCAAAACACATGAACCACTTTAAACAATTCATATCAGGTTTCATCCTGTTTGTTGCGTTACCAGCAATAACAAAAGCCCAATCCGATACGTCCAAATCGCAGCAATATAAACACGTTGAGATAGTGACCTTTAAACCCGGTACATCAGATAGCAGCAAACATATGGTGGACAAATCATACCGGCAGGCGGCCGATGCATTTCCGATGGTGAAAGCGTTTGAGTGGGGATGGGACGACAACGATAAATCACAGAACACCCGAATTTATACTACTACTTTTAATAGCAAAGGAGACCTGACTACATACTCCTCATCTCCGGCACATCAGACAATTACAAAGAAAAAACCTTCCAATGTTGTTAGCATTACAACAGTGGACTATCCGGTAAATAAATAACTGTTGTCAGTTTTTGCCATATTTAAAAGTTCAACCCTTCTGAAAAGAAAGGTTGAACTTTTAAAAATTTAATGCGGGAATATTTGAGGTTCCGAGCAGATTCGAACTGCTGTAGAAGCTTTTGCAGAGCTCTGCCTAACCGCTCGGCCACGGAACCTTTTGAGATGGGCAAAAGTAGTATATTCGGACTAATTTGCCTAACGGATCAACAGAAATGCAACGTATAGAAGAAAGTGAACTCATCATTAATTCCAGGGGCGCTATTTATCATCTTGACCTGCGCCCGGATGAATTGTCCCATAAAATTTTTCTGGTGGGTGATCCGGGCAGAGTGCCTGTTGTGAGCAAATATTTCGACCGTATAGAAATCAAACAACAACATCGTGAATTTGTGTCTCATACCGGCTTGATCGGATCGGAAAGGTATACGGTGATTTCTACTGGCATAGGAACGGATAACATTGATATTGTAATGAATGAACTGGATGCGCTGGTCAATATCGATTTTGTCACCAGGACCATCAAACCAAACCTGACTCAGTTGCAGATCATCCGCCTGGGTACTTCAGGATCACTTCAGCGGGAAATTCCGGTGGATTCGTTCGTCGCATCCACACACGGACTGGGAATTGACAATCTTCTGAATTTTTATCGCCTGGAACCACGGGGGGCTGAACTGGAAATTCTGCAGGCTTTCACGACTCATACACAATTTCATCAGCAATTTGCACAGCCGGCCATTGCGTCTGCATCCGGGTTTTTATTAAAACATTTTACAAATGGATATCATACCGGCATTACGATTACCTGCCCGGGTTTTTATGGTCCTCAGGGCAGGGTATTAAGGCTTGGGCTAAAACAACCTGAGCTCATAGACCGGCTTACGAGTTTTAATTTCGGACCTTACCGGATTGCCAATTTTGAAATGGAAACCTCAGCCATTTACGGCCTGGGAACTATGCTGGGGCATCAGTGTCTCAGTTTAAATGTAATCGTTGCAAACCGGATCAGTAAAACCTTTTCGACCAACGGTTTGTTAGCAGTAGAGCGGCTTATCGAGAAATCGATTCAAACAATACGTTCCATGCCTCAATAAATTTATCTTTGTACCTAATGAACATTCCATTTTTTAAATACCAGGGAACGGGTAACGATTTTATCCTGGTCGACAATAGAAACAAGGCCTTTTCCAATTTATCACAAGAAGAAATCGAACGAATCTGTGATCGGCGCTTCAGTATTGGCGCCGACGGACTCATGATGCTAAACCAGAAAGATGGATATGATTTTGAAATGAAATATTATAATTCCGATGGGAAGCCCGGTTCCATGTGCGGAAATGGCGGCAGGTGCATTGTACGATTTGCCTATGATCTGGGTATTCATAAAGAATCATATCATTTTTTAGCAAGTGATGGACAACATGAGGCAGAAATTGAAACCGGATCAAATATTATTAGCCTGAAAATGAAAGACGTTCCCGGATATAAGGAGGAAAACGGGCATTTTATTGTAGACACCGGTTCACCGCACTATATAAAATTTGTTAAGGATGTGATGGGAGTGGATGTCGTGAGAGAGGGAACTGAAATCAGATACAGTGAGCCTTTTGCAAAAGAAGGAATCAACGTAAATTTTGTACAAAGTAAGGGAGATGATGAAATCATTGTCAGAACTTACGAAAGAGGAGTGGAGGATGAAACTTATTCATGTGGTACAGGCGTGACCGCGAGCGCATTGGTATGCCACCATAATGAAGTCGGATATAATGATGTTACCGTAGTTACGAAGGGAGGACAGCTGGTTGTCAAATACGATCGGAGTTATGATAATAAATACACGAATATCTGGTTGTGCGGACCTGCTGAAAAATCTTTTGAAGGGAAAGTGGACGTGAAATTATAAAATCCAAAAATTGAAACTAGCTACTTACTTCGGCATCACGGCTGCCCTGCTTCTGATCTTATGCTGTTTTATTCCCTGGGCATATTACCCCGATCTCCAACAGAATTTCACAGGTTTTTACTCAATGGGAAATAACTATGGGAAACCCGGAAAAGCCTTCATTTTCCTTTCCGCGATATCTATTGCTCTTTTCCTGATCCCGACTATTTGGGCTAAAAGGGTAAATCAGTTTATAGCCGTGTTGATTTTCTCTTATGCATTGAAAACCTACCGTCTTTTTGCCGCCTGTTATGGCCTGGCAATCTGTCCACAGGTCAAACCCGGGCTTTATGGCATGTTGATTTTTTCTCTGACCGTTCTGGTCTGCAGCCTGCTCTCGAAAGCACCGATAAAAGCAGAGAAATAAATTATTTATCCATTTACCGGGTTGTTCCCAAAATATAATGCAGCCATTTTAATGAAGGCATTACGCTTTAAGCACTAAGCTCAATAATGTCCTTGTATTAATCTGGCGATGGCAAAAGCACATCCGGCGGCTATGGCACCAATCATCATCACACGGAATGCTCCGCCGATCTTATTTACACCTGTAAATTTACTTTTGAAATATCCGAATATAAATAAACAGACCAGTGTTATGATGGAGGAAATTTTGAGTCCCTCAATACCACTTGAAGCAAAAAAATATGGAGAAAGTGGAATCAGTCCGCCGACGATATATGAAAAGCCAATATTGAATGCACTTTGAGCTGCACGTTTAGGATTGGGCTTTTCCAGCCCGAGTTCATATTTCATCATCAATTCCACCCATTTCTCTTTATCCCTGCTTACTTCTTCTACCGCCTGGTTCTGGATCTCATTACTAAGACCCAGTGACGAAAAGAATGTCCTCAATTCCTGTTTCTCGATTTCAGGAACCGTTTCAACTTCTTCAAATTCTCTTTTCATTTCAGAATTGTAGTGATCCACTTCCGTTTTACCAGCCAGATATCCGCCCAATCCCATGGCAATGGACCCGGCTGCTATTTCTGCCAGTCCTGCAATGATGATGAGGTTTGTACTTGATACGGCTCCACTTAATCCGGCTGCCAATGCGAAAGGAACTGTAAGCCCGTCGGACATCCCGATAACGATATCGCGCAAAGTCTCAGCGCTGATCATATGTTCTTCCCGATGCACGTGCGTCTTATTGTCAACCGGGAGGTCTATGTTTTCCGGATTTACCATAAATTTCAGAGTAAGTTAAATAATTTCTGCTCTTATTTCAGGATTGTAAGGCTGTCTTCAATTATTTCAAGACATTCATCCATCTGAGCCTGATTGATAATTAAAGGAGGCGCAAACCTTATCTTATTTCCGTGAGTAGGTTTAGCCAGTAATCCATTTTCTTTCAGTTCCATACAAAGTTCCCAGGCTGTTTCGGGATGGGTTTGGCGTATCACTATAGCATTCAACAAACCCTTACCCCTGACCGTTTCAATAAATGGAGACTCCATGGATTCCAGACCCTTTCTGAAATACACTCCCATCTGCGCCGCATTATCCGTCATATTTTCTTCTTTTAACACGGACAGGGCGGTGATGGCCACCGCAGAAGCGAGGGGATTTCCCCCGTAAGTTGAACCGTGCTCACCCGGTTTTATGGTAAGCATAATTTCGTCATTTGCCAAAACCGCCGAAACAGGTAGTACACCTCCGCTGAGTGCTTTTCCGAGTATTAGAATATCAGGCCGCACGTTTTCAAAGTCGCAGGCCAGCATTTTCCCTGTTCTCCCTAATCCCGTTTGAATCTCATCTCCGATAAATAATACATTCTCCTGCTTACAAAAATCAAATGCCTTTCTCAGATACCCTTGTTCAGGAACAACTACACCAGCTTCTCCCTGGATGGGTTCCATCAGGACCGCTGCAACATCTTTATTCTGCAAAGCCTTTGCCAGTGCTTCCAGGTCATTATAGGGAATCAAATCGAATCCCGGCATAAAGGGACCAAATCCTGTAAAAGAATCCGGATCACTACTGAATGAAATAACAGTACTTGTGCGTCCATGGAAATTATTTTCGAACACAACAATGCGGGCTTTGTTCTCTGCGATTCCTTTGCTTTCATATCCCCAGCGTCTGGCGAGTTTAATCGCTGTTTCCACTGCTTCTACGCCTGTGTTCATAGGCAGCACCTTATCGTATCCAAAATACTCTGTGATAAATCGTGCAAATTCTGCAAACTGATCGTTGTGAAAGGCTCGTGAAGTAAGTGTAAGTTTCTGTGCCTGTTGTATCAGGCTGGCTATGATCTTCGGATGACAATGTCCCTGGTTCAATGCTGAATACCCGCTTAGAAAATCATAGTATTTTTTTCCATCCACATCCCAGACATGAACACCCTGGCCTCGTGACAGTACAACCGGAAGCGGATGATAATTATGAGCGCTGTATTGATATTCCAAATCCAGATACGAAACTGTGTTATGAGAATCTGCAGTAGTCATTTGCATAAAAACTAAAAATTAAAAAGTAATATTAATAAACTGAAAAGGCGTTAGGCGTTAAGCTTTAGGCGTTAAGCTTGTAAGGGGCTTCTTCGATGATTGAGTAAATCGAGGTTGCCCGAAAGAATTGATATGGGAGAAAGATGCTTAATAGATTGCAATATACAAAAAAGCTCAAAGTGAAGGCGTAAAGTGCAAAGCTTTTAAATTCCCGGATTTTATCGGATAACCGTTTGTGTAGAATTTTCGAAGGTGATCTCCGGTACAGCTGATTTTTCAAATATCCCATAAATGGTAGATCCGCTGCCCGTCATGGATGCATATATGGCTCCGGCTTCGTAGAGGCGGCTTTTTATAACTTGCAGTGATGGGTGAGCTTCAAAAACGGCGGGTTCAAAATCATTGGAAATAGTATATATCCAGTCCTGTATTGGTTTTGAAATGCTTTGTTTCAAATTATATTTTGGAACAGACGGACTGATTTTAGAAAAGGCCCAGGCAGTATTGATGCGGATTTCCGGATGTACCAGCAGCAAAGAATAATTAGAAATATCCACGTTTAACGGTTCCAATATTTCGCCCCTGCCTGTTGCAAAACAGGGAAAAGATTGCATAAAAAATGGGCAATCGCTTCCTATTTCCAAAGCATAAGCTGCCAGGATGTCGGATGATATTTCAAGATTAAAATATCTGTTTATTAACTGAATGATTGCAGCGGCATCAGATGAACCACCACCCAGGCCGGCACCCATGGGAATATTCTTATGCAAATGTATTTCCAGCGGTTTAACAGGGTGATAATCCTTTTCCAAAAGGCGACAAGCTTTAAGAACCAGGTTTTCTTCCTGCCTGCCGGCAATTTTTAAACCGGTTTGGAAAAACAAATTTTCGTCCGAAGGAACAATTTCAAGTGCATCCCGGATTGGCACAGGATAAAAAACCGTTTCCAGGTTATGAAACCCGTCAGATCTTTTTGAAATGACGGAAAGTCCCAGATTTATTTTAGCATGAGGGAAAACAATCATCCGGCACGTCCTTTTCTGCGTCGGTTTATTTCATCCCGGATCTTGATGGCACGTATATAATCTTCCTGCTCAAGGACTTCTGAAAGCAGACTATTGAGATCTTCCAGAGATAATCCACCCAGATCTTCTTTGGCGCCTCCTTCCGTTGTAACAGTTTCCTTGGGTTGTTTTTTCTTTCCCGCACTGTCCTCCATAAGAATCCCGGCACTTTCGATGATGTTTTCGTACGTATAGATCGGGCAACCAAATCGCACAGCCAGGGCTAGTGCATCAGAAGTTCTGGAATCAATTTCTACCGTGTCGTGTTCACTGATGCAAATTAATTTGGAATAGAATATTCCTTCCTGAAGATCGGATATAACAATTTCCTGCAGATCTATGGAAAAAGCTGTCATAAAATTTTTCATCAGATCGTGGGTGAGGGGACGGCTGGGATGCATTTTCTCTAAGGCTACCGCAATAGCCTGTGCCTCAAATCCTCCGATGACGATGGGTAAACGCCGGAGTCCATTGATTTCACCCAGTACCACAGCATATGAATGCGTTTGTGTAATGCTGTGTGACAAAGCCACAATTTCCAATTCGATCTTCTTCATAAAACGGATCCGCCCCTCGGGCAATCATAAGTTTTTCGTTAAAAGGGCAAATATAAAAAACTAATCCCTTTAAAATAGATAATCCTGCTGTGCTTCATTCTTCCCGGACGGGTAAATTGAAGATGCTACGCAAGGCCCTTGAGTCTTTTAACCTCCTGAATGAGTTTGGGCAAAACTTCGAACGCATCACCTACAATTCCGTAATCAGCAGATTTAAAAAAAGGTGCTTCAGGGTCCTTGTTAATGACAACAATAACTTTGCTTCGATTAACGCCAGCCAGATGCTGAATGGCTCCTGAAATACCAACTGCAATATAAAGGTTTGGCGCGATGGCAATGCCTGTCTGTCCAACATGTTCGTGATGGGGTCTCCAACCCGCATCAGCGACCGGTCGGCTACAGGCTGTTGCTGCATGAAGCAGTTTTGCCAATTCTTCAATCGGACCCCAGTTTTCGGGACCTTTCATCCCCCTGCCACCACTGACCACAATTTCAGCCTCAGTCAGCGGAATTTCTCCTGATGCTTTAGATACCGATTTAATCGAAACAGCGGATGTTTTTAATGGTATATTCTCCTGAATAATTTCCGCCGTACCCGCTTCTGCCACAACAGGAAAAACATTCGGGTTCAGGGAAATAATTTTAACGGGGGTTTTAATGGAAACTGTACAAAAAGCTTTACCTGAGAAAACAT
Organism: uncultured Bacteroidota bacterium; assembly: GCA_963759335.1. Taxonomy (GTDB): domain Bacteria; phylum Bacteroidota; class Bacteroidia; order Chitinophagales; family Chitinophagaceae; genus Puia. The sequence continues at coordinate 536,999 of CAVWYU010000003.1, read as the reverse complement.
TTTTTTTCACGCTGAATCCATTCTCTGTGTGGGGTAACTCAGTAGCACCTGTTACAAGTCCCGCTTTTAAACGGGCGGACAGTCCCGGTGCAATGGCTCTCCCTGTATTAGTATGGGAGAGAACAATGACAGATGCTCCACTGGATTCTGTTATAGCCGAAATAACCCCGATAAATTGTTCTGCATCCAACTGGTTTAATGATTCATGGTTTAACTGGTGAATTTTTTGAATGCCATATTTTCCAAGAGATGAAAGATCATCTTTAACATTCCCGAGTAAAACACCTTCTGCGGGAACAGCCATTTGTTTCCCAAGTGCAGCTCCATAACTTAAAGCCTCCAGCGAGGTTTTTTTGATTTGGCCGTCCGAATGATCTATAAAAACGAGAACACTCATAAATAAAATTTGAAAAATTGGAAAGAGAATTTTTAAAACTGCACGAAATCAGAATAGTGGCATATGGATATTATCAGGTATTCCGCTCGTCAGATGACCTTCGCCTCATCATGCAACAATTTTATCAGCTCTTCCGCGCTGTCCGGCGGCACCAGTCTGACTCCTTTTTTCGCGGCAGGCAACTCGAATGAAAGAATTTCAGTAAGAGATTCTGCCGCCACAGGCTCCGCAACTTTCAGCGGTTTACTGCGTGCACCCATTATTCCTTTCATATTCGGAATACGTTGTTCGGCCATTCCCTTCTGACATCCAACCACCAAAGGAAGTTTCACTTCCACCGTTTCTTCTCCGCCTTCAATTTCACGGATCAAAGTGACCGTTTCACCATTCAGATCCAGCTTCGCAGCAAGAGAAATAAACGGAAAATCGAGGATAGCTGCCAACATGCCTCCAACGGAAGCTCCATTATAATCAATGGTTTCCTTGCCAGTCAGAATTAAATCGTAACCGCCGGATTTTGCAATGGAAGCGATTTGGCTGGCGACGTAATAACTGTCCCCGGTTTCTGAATTAACGCGTATCGCTTCATCGCCACCTAGTGCCAATGCCTTTCGGATAACAACATCACAGTCCGGTCCACCTACCATAACCAGGTGAAGCACCGCGGAAGGATCTTTTTCTTTGATCTCAATAGCACGTACCAATGCATACCATTCATCATAAGGGTTCAGGATCCACTGAACACCTTCTGTGACAAATTTCCGGTTGTTATCAGTGAAGGCTATTTTTGCCGTCGTATCTGGCGTTTTACTGATGCAGACTAAAATCTTCATGGTATACATTAAAATTAAAGTTGTTTATGCAACTAAACAAAGGTAATTCTTGAGAGGACAAGTTTATGATAAAAAAAACGAAAAATTATCTAAGCGATGGAGAAAATAGAAAAGCTGAAATCTTTCCTGATCAGTTCTCCCGGGGATTCGTTTTTAAAACATGCCCTGGCCCTGGAATATATCAAAGCAGGTAACGAAGCGGAAGCCAGGAAATTATTTATTGACATACTTGAACACGATCCTTCTTACATTGGATCCTATTATCATCTGGCCCGTTTATTGGAACGGACTGGCGAAACTGAAAATGCAAAAGACTGGTATGAAAGAGGTATGATCGCTGCGAGACAAGCGGGGGATACCCATGCATTGAATGAGCTACAGGCCGCATACGATGATTTCATAGATTAATAATGGAAAATCTGCTAGCTGAATTTCGGGAATTACTGCAAAAGCTGGGAATAGCAAAAAAAGACCGTTTGCTACTGGCAGTCAGTGGCGGACTGGATTCTGTTGTGCTTACACATTTGTCGGCGATGTCGGGATTTGAATTCGCGATTGCGCATGTCAATTTCCAATTAAGAGGTGCCGAAAGTGACCGGGACGAAGCATTTGTTCGTCAATTGGCAGATAAATATCAAAGACCCTTTCTTGTAAAAAAAATTGACACCACTGTATATGCAAAAAATGAAAAGTTGTCTATACAGGTGGCTGCCCGAAACCTGCGCTATGAATGGTTTAAATCATTTATAGGAATTGGGGTTGATCAATGGAGATTTCTGTTAACGGGCCATCACCTGGACGATAATATAGAAACGATGCTTATGTATTTCTTTCGAGGGACAGGAATAACCGGTTTAACCGGAATGGCCGAAAAAAACGGATATCTGGTTCGACCACTTTTAAAAATATCCAGGAAAAAATTAAAAGAATTTGCTTTGGAAGAAAATCTGGAATGGGTTGAAGACAGTTCAAATGCTTCGGATGACTATACAAGAAATTTTTTGCGCAATCAGCTGATTCCATCCGTATCTGCCATTTTCCCCGAAATTCATCTTAATCTGAAAAATAACCTCGACCGGTTTTCAGAAGCCAATATATTATATGGCCAGGCTATCGAAATGCATAAAAAAAAATTACTGAAACAGGCCGGATCAGAGGTTCATATTCCTATTCTGCTTTTGAAAAAAGCGTTCCCGCTGAAAACCATTGTTTTTGAAATTATAAAAGATTATCTCTTCAGTCCTTTGCAATCAGATGAAATTATCAGGCTGATGGATAGTCCAAACGGAAAATTTGTCTCCAGTTCGTCGCATCGTATAATTAAAAACAGAAGATGGTTAATTATAGCCCCGGTAACGAATGAATCTGCAAGCCATATCGTGATTGAAAGTGAAGGCCGTATTTCCTATGCCGAAGGATGGATTCATATCAATACAAAGTCACTGGAAGGGTCAGACCATTCTGTGGTCCCTCCCGGAACCGAGTGTCTGGATGCAAAAAAAATCAAATTTCCACTACTTTTGAGAAAATGGAAAACCGGAGATTATTTCTATCCATTAGGAATGCAGAAGAAGAAAAAACTGGCTCGTTTTTTTATTGATCAGAAACTATCCAAAACAGCCAAGGAAAAAGTCTGGGTACTGGTGATGGATAACCAGATTGTCTGGGTTGTCGGTCACAGGATAGATAACCGTTTTCGAATGGAAAATTCAACAAAAGAAATATTCATGTTCCGGAGTGATGGAATAACTCATACATGATGACTTCCGGACATCAAGTCGCTAAAATCTGGGATGCATCAATTTATTCCAAAAATCGCCTGCCACATCCGGACTTACAGCAATCGTAAATAATATCCCGAATAACGCCCCGTAAAAGTGCGCATCATGATTTACGTTGTCACCGCCTTTCCTGGACATATAAGCTGAATAGACAAGAAATAATACCCCATAAACAATGGCAGGAACCGGAAAAACCAATACTACTATTCGTTGCCACGGATATAAAAGGATAAACGCAAACAGAACAGCCGAGACGGCACCGGAAGCTCCGAGACTTCTGTAATTGTAATCATTTCGGTGTTTCAGATATGTTGGAATGTTGGAAACAATCAGAGCCCCGATATAAAGAGCGAGATAATACCATTTTTGCAATCCAAGTTCTCCCTGATAATGTGCCTCCATAAATGTCCCGAAAAAATACAATGTCAGCATATTGAAAATAAGATGCATGTAGTCTGCATGAATCAGTCCACAGGAAATAAAGCGGTAATATTGATGCTTTTTACTGATAGCCGGGGGCCAGAATATCAGTTCGTCGACTACTTTACCGTTTCTAAATCCGGTTAAAGTAATGACACAGGTAATAATAATAATGGTCAGTGTGATATCGAACATGCGTGGCTAAGGGCATTAAAGATATACTTTAATTACAGAAATCAAAACAGTTCAATCATGATGATATTTTTCATTTCGCCCGATACTACAGGCCCGGTAAATCTGTTCTGCCAAAATGAGTCGCACGAGTTGATGAGGAAATGTAAGGTCAGAAAGCGACCAGATAAATTTCGATTTTTTTAATACGGATTCATCTAAACCATATGCACCCCCGATTAAAAAAATCATTCTTCTGATGCTCTCATTTCCCCGGTCCTGAATAAATCCGGCCAGTTTTCTTGAGTTAAGTGACTTCCCTTTTTCATCCAGGGACACCAGCCAGTCTTCTGTTTTGAGCGAACCCGTAATAAGCAGAGATTCTTCGTGTTTTAATTTCTCAGGCGTAAGAGATCCGGCGTTTTTTTTTACATTGAATAGTCGCCATTCAACAGGATAATAATTTTCGATCCTTTTTGTGAAGTCCTTTACCCCCTCATCAACATAAGATTCGTGTGGTTTGCCGATCGCCCAACATTCAATTTTCATCTCATAAAATTAACCAGATAAAAACTCAGAATGAGTCTGCCTCCCGGTATGCTGCAATGAGAGAGGCTTCCCCTTCTTTTCCGGGGATGGAATTACCATGTTCCATACCCAGCATTCCTTTATATCCCTTGTTAAATAAATGTTTGAATATATTTTTATAATTGACTTCGCCCGTACCGGGCTCATTCCTTCCGGGATTATCTCCGATCTGATAATAAGAAATTTCATCATATCCCCGGTCAATGCCTTTGATCAGATCGCCTTCGTTTCTCTGCATATGATAAATATCAAACAATATTTTACACGACGGACTGTTTACCGCTTTGCAAATGGCATAGGCCTGTGACGAATGGCGCAAAAACAGGTCTGGCGTGTCACTCAAGGGTTCAAGTACCATCACGATCTGATGAGGTTCGAGGATTTCGGCAGCAGGCTTCAGGGCTTCGATAACATGGGCAGTTTGATAATCGCAAGGTATTGTACGGTCATAATTCCCGGGAACGACTGTCACAAGTTTGCCGGTACATCTTTTCGAAACATCGATTGCCTCCCGCGTATATTTCAGAAATTTATCGCGCCATTCCGCATTTCCTGAACAAAGTGAGGTACTGACCGGCCAATGATCAAACGCATGAACAAAAACACCCATTGACATATTCAATTTGGTGAGCAGATTCCCAATTTTTTCCTGATCACCGGGCAATCGGTCCATCATCCCATTGTCTTCAATGGCACGGAAACCCTGATCATACCCAAAACGAATCTGGTCGGTGAAGTCCTTACCGGCACTGTATTTAAACATTCCATCATGGAAAGCATAATTCAGCTTGAAAGGTTTGTCGGCATTTGTTTTTTTATCAGGGTGTTCCGCAAGCAATGCTGCGGGAAGGAGTATTGAACTGCTTGCAACCATACCCTGTTGAATAAAATTTCTTCTTCTCATATGTTGATATTCAGAATCGTTAGTAATACAAAGTAACAAGTTTGGCCTTGCGCTTTACGCTTTAAATCTGTATCCCCTTAGAAAATCAGAAACCCCCATTTTTTTCTTTCCTTCGAGCTGCATTTCTTCCACATAAATAAAACCATCGGAGGCCGCATAACGCAGCCAGGTTTTACCATCTGTTTCCATTTTGCCCGTTATTTCCGCCTGACTGTTTACCTCCATACGCGAACGGAAAATTTTGCAGATTTTAGAATCTAAAAACGTGAAAGCTGCGGGAAATGGTGATAACCCTCTAATCTGATTGTAAATCTCCTGTACCGGTTTATCCCAATTAATCTCGCAATCAGCTGTAAATATTTTAGGTGCCATTTTTAAACGTGCCGGGTCGCCCGCAGCCTGCGGTTTTTCTTGTAACGACCCGTCGATCATTCCGCGAATGGTCTTTGTAACAAGTCCCGCACCGATTTCTTTCATGCGATCATGCAGCTCGCCGGCTGTTTCATCAGGTCCAATGGAAATTTCCTCCATCAGTAAAATATTTCCGGTGTCAATTTCCTGTTGCAGTTTGAATGTAGTAACGCCGGTTTTTGATTCACCATTCATAATTGCCCTGTTGATGGGTGCCGCACCGCGATACTGGGGAAGAAGAGAACCATGCAAATTGATGGTTCCCAATGGAGGCATCGACCAAACTACTTCGGGTAACATACGAAAAGCGACGACGATCTGAAGATCCGGCTGAAATGATTTTAATTGCTCATGAAATGCAGGGTCTTTTAATTTTTCAGGTTGTAACACCGGAATGTTTTTTTGAATGGCAAATCTTTTGACTGCCGATTCGGATAATTTTAAACCTCTTCCCGCCGGTTTATCAGGAGCAGTTACCACGGCTGCTATGTGAAATCCATTTTCAAAAAGTGCCTGCAGGCTGGCCACGGCGAATTCAGGGGTGCCCATAAATATGATGGTGGGATTTGAATTCATTCTTTTAGCTTAATGCTTAATACCTAGCGTTTTAAGATTTGTCTTCAATAATCACATATTCAGCTACAAATTAACATCTATTCACTAATAAAAACCGGTGCCGCGAAATTGCATTTATCAGATAGTATTTACCTTTGTCAGAAATAGCGTTACGCGATCCGCGTTAAGCTTTGAAATTTTCTTTACCTCAAAAATTAAATTATGGCCGTTCAATCCGGTGACACCATTAAAATTCATTACCACGGCAGATTATCTGATGGTACCACGTTTGATTCCTCGGAGGGAAGATCCCCTTTGGAGTTTACGGTAGGTAGTGGATCTGTGATAAAAGGCTTTGACGACGGTGTTCAGGGCATGACCGTGGGACAGAAAAAGACCATTGAAATTCCGTTCCTGCAGGCGTATGGTCCCGAGGATCCCTCTATGATTATTGAATTTCCCGTCGACAGGCTGCCGGAGGATCTGAAACCTGAAATAGGTATGCAGCTTAATATGAACAACGCGGAAGGACAACAATTTGCTGTCACCATCACGGATATTACAGATGAAAATATAATACTCAATGCCAACCATCCGCTGGCTGGCAAGGATCTTATATTCGACCTGGAGCTGGTCGAAATCGTGGATTAAATTTTTTCTGAAGAAACAAATACAATGCAATCAGGCTGAGAAGGGCGACAGCCATCAGGATAGCCGATCCCTGCAGCCCGTTTACTCCGCCGGTGATATTTATATCTCCGTTTAATTCAGGCTGCAGAACAGTTTGAAAAGGCTCATCGGCAGAATAACCAAAAGCAGGTCCTTCCATAAATTTCCAGGCAAAATGAAAACAGATAGAGAACCACAGATTGCGGGAATATATATAATTCAGGCCCAGAATAAGACCCATGATGAGAGAATTTGCCAAAGTAAAAAATCCGATGGAAGACTGTCCTGTCCAATGAAAAATCATAAATAGAAATGCAGAGATCACCAGTGCCAGCCAGCCGGGAAATGAATCCATCAGGTTATTCAGTATATAGCCCCTGAATATCAATTCTTCATAAAAAGAAATGATGACCACGCTGCCGAAAGCCAGAAAAAGAGCCCTGGCATCAAAAATAATATCCATCCACTTTAAATGCCCGGTTGCTTTCAAAAGTATACTACTGGCGCAGATAATGAACGTGGCAAGCATGCCACCGGCTATTGCCTCAGCAGCACGGCCATGAAAGTCCAGTCCGAGGGAGATAAATGACTTGCGGTCAATCCAGCGTCTGAATACGAAAGTCAGTAATATGCCGCTAAAGAAGACGATCGCGGTAGTTACTAAAAGATTCTTGCCCTTCATCAGGTTTTCCAAACCGAGAGTATCCTGACTTCCCTTGTGGCGGGTAATCTGATAAACGCCCAAACTAATGCCTATGGTTAAAGCAAATGCTATAAGAAATAACAGCGCGCGTAGCCAACCCTGTGGTATCAGAGGTTTAACGGAACCGGATTTATCCATAGAATAAAATTATGACCGAAAGATGATATTTTTATCCTTCATTTGAGTATTAATTCTTTTGTATGTTCACTGGCTATTCTTTATCACTGACCGATCGTTTTTTCAGATATGTCCAAATGGATACCCAAAGTAACCCGGATTCACAGACGCAGCCTTCCACATCCAAACAACTGGATCTAAGCCGTGTTCTCCTGGAAGAACTGAAGTCTATGGGATTGACAGAAACGGAACTTGACGAAAACGGATATGTATATGCCAGCCTGCCCTCCAATAGTGAAAAAAAGGTTCCGGTAATTTGTTTTTGTGCTCATGTAGATACATCACCGGATTGCAAGGCAAGTGATGTAAAGCCGATGCTGCATAAAAATTATTCAGGCGAAGACATTATACTTCCTGATGATCCGGAACAAAAGATCAGTGTAAATGAACATCCGTATTTACGCGAAAAAATCGGGCAGGATATAATTACGGCTTCGGGGAAAACCCTGTTGGGTGCAGATGATAAGGCCGGTGTGGCCATTATTATGGAACTGGCCCGCTGGTTCACACAAAACCCGGACGTGAAACATGGAAAGATCCGGGTGCTCTTTACTCCTGATGAAGAAATTGGCAGGGGAGTGAATAAACTGGACATGAAAAAATTAGGCGCTGATTTTGGCTATACGCTCGACGGACCTGAATTAGGTTCTTTTGAGGAAGAGACGTTTTCAGCCGATGGAATGCATTTCATTTTCTATGGCGTATCTGCACATCCTGGTCATGCCAAGGACAAACTGGTGAATGCAATAAAAATCGCATCTGCTTTTATTGATGAACTCCCAACGGATGAATTTTCACCGGAAACAACGGAGGGACGATATGGTTTCGTACACCCTGTGCGTATGGAAGGTCATACAGAAAAAATGCGTGTGGATTTTATCGTGCGGGATTTTAATACAGCCAAACTACACGCATATGAAGAATATCTGAAAGATAAGGCAGAAAATGTAATGAGAAAATTTCCGGGTGGCAGATATGAATTTGAAATAAAAGAACAATACCGGAATATGAAAGAAGTGCTCGTAAAACATCCGGAGGTTTCGGAATATGCACGAGAGGCGATTCAAAGGGCGGGCATAGAAATCAGGGAATCGGCTGCGCGTGGAGGAACCGACGGCTCCAGATTATCTTTTATGGGATTACCATGTCCCAATATTTTTACCGGTGAAATGGCCTTTCACAGCAAACAGGAATATGTATGTGTACAGGATATGGAAAAAAGTCTTGAAACGATTATTCACCTGTCAAGGATTTGGGAAGAAAAAGCCTAAGCCGATTGCCTTCGGTTCAGTACCGACTGAATAATCTGACGGGCATGCACCCGCGAATTTTCTATAAACCACATATGTGTGTCCATTCCACCGCAAACTACGCCGGCCAGATAAATATTCCTGCGATTCGACTCCATGGTATCTTTATTGTAGCTGGGATACCTTTTTTCATCCGCTGACAAATCAATGCCCAATTTTTCCAGAAAAGCAAAATCCGGTTGATACCCGGTCATTAATAAAACATAATCATTGGGAATTGTAATTTTCCCGTCAGGCGTTTGAATATCCACTTCTTTTTCGCGAATGGCGATTAAAACTGAATTAAAATAAGCTTTGATGGAACCTTCTTCAATACGGTTCACGATATCAGGTCTGACCCAATATTTCACACGTTTTCCTATCTCAGAACCTTTTACGACCATCGTTACTTCAGCACCTTTCCGAAAGCTTTCCAGGGAAGCATCGACGGCTGAATTATTGGCACCCACCACCAGGAGTTTTTGCATAGCATAAAAATGAGGCTCTTTGTAGTAATGCCTAACTTTTGGCAAATCTTCACCCGGAATATGCAGGAGATTGGCTATATCATAAAATCCTGTAGCTATTATGAGACTAACTGCTGAATATTCCGCCTTTGAACTTTTCACTTTATAATTTTCGCCCTGCTGCCGGACTTCGGTAACCGTTTCGTGTAAATGAATATTCAGGTTTTGTGATACGGCAATACGACGATAGTATTCCAGTGCTTCCGGTCTTGTCGGCTTGATATTATTGCTTACGAATGGTATATCTCCGATTTCGATCCTTTCAGAAGTAGAAAAAAAAGTCATGTTGGAGGGGTAATGGTACAAAGAATTTACGAGTACTCCTTTCTCAAGGATCAGATAACTCAGGCCAGCCCTTTTGGCTTCCAACCCGCAGGCCAGTCCAATGGGTCCTCCGCCAACAATGAGAACATCCAGTATTTCATCCATGGTTTCAAAGATAAATCATAAATGCCCGAAGCCGGAATTCGGGTTCCAGTCTTCAAAAAATAGTACATTCACCGCGGCTTATAACATGAAGAGGATCTAACAATGAATTGAAATATGGAAAATCTCGTTCGGTTCTGGTGGGTGCTTCCCATTCTGATTATTTTTTTCAGCGGATTGGTAACAGTCAGTCAGGGTTATATTGACGTTGTTACCATGTTTGGAAAATACCGGAGAATATTACAACCCGGACTTAATTTTAAAATTCCGTTGCTGGAACAGATCCAAAAACGAATCAGTATACAGAACCGTTCTGTGGAGCTGGAATTCCAGGCTGTTACAACGGATCAGGCGAATGTTTACTTTAAGAGCATGTTATTATATGCTGTACAGAATTCAGATGAGGAAACGATAAAAAAAGTTGCGTTTAAATTCATAGCCGAACGTGATCTGATGCAAGCGCTGACGAGAACCATCGAAGGCAGTATCCGTGCCTTCGTCGCCACAAAAAAGCAGGCTGAAATCCTTGGACTCCGCCGGGATATTGTTGAATACGTGAAGGATCAGATAGATCACTCGCTCGAAGAATGGGGTTATCATTTGCTCGATTTACAGATTAATGATATCACGTTCGACCAGGCGATCATCGATTCCATGAGCAGGGTAGTGGCCAGTAATAATCTGAAAGCCGCAGCTGAAAATGAAGGTCAGGCCCTGCTGATCACAAAAACAAAAGCAGCGGAAGCCGAAGGGAACGCCATAAAAATTTCTGCTGAAGCGGAAAAGGAAGCCGCCCGTCTCCGTGGGCAGGGTGTGGCTTTGTTCCGGGAAGAAGTAGCCAGGGGTATGACCGAAGCAGCTGAACAAATGAAACGTGCCAATCTGGATACGAACGTGATCCTTTTCAGTATGTGGACAGAAGCAATTAAGAACTTCGCAGAATATGGTAAGGGGAATGTAATTTTTCTCGACGGCAGCAGCGATGGTATGAACAAGACGATGATGCAGATTCAGGCTATGATGATGAAAAAGGAAAACGTCAGCTAATTGTCAATTGTCAATGGATAATTGTTAATTGTTAAGGAAAAAGAAAACAACATTAACAATTGACCATTAACAATTAACAATTGTATAGTTATTTTTACCTCAATTAAACAACCGGTACGAATGCATTTATTTTTCCTGCAGATTATCGTCGATTCTTCTAAATTAAAAGACAGTCTGTCACGTGCAGGCATCATCCCGCCACCCGGAAAACAAAATCTCTGGGATATACTGGAAAGGGGAGGCCCTCTGATGATCCCGCTGGCCATCCTTTTGGTTATTGCAATATTTGTTTTTATTGAACGCGTGATGGCCATCAATAAGGCTTCCAGAACGGATGAAAACTTTATGAATATCGTCCGGGATCATATTGTAAATAATAATGTAATGGCCGCGCGGAGCCTTGCAAAAAACACGAACAACTCGATTGCCCGCATGATTGACAAGGGTATTCAGCGAATCGGTAAACCCATTGATGCCATTGAGAAAAGCATGGAAAATGTGGGCAGGCTGGAACTGTATAAAATGGAAAAAAATGTATCTATTTTATCGGTCATCGGGTACATTGCCCCGCTTTTCGGATTCCTTGGAACTATCATTGGTATGTTTCAGCTTTTCTATAATATCGCATCGACCGGAGAATATAGTATTTCGAATATCGCAGGTGGTATTTATGTAAAGATGATTTCATCTGCCGGTGGTTTAATCATCGGGATCATCGCTTATATTATGTACCGTTACCTGAATTCACAGATTGATAAAACAACCAATAAAATGGAAGTGGCGAGCGCTGAGTTTATTGATATACTGCAGGAACCAACGCGTTAGTTAATAGTATGAGAGTATGGGAGTATGAGAGTACTCGCATATTCTCATACTCACATACTCACATATTAAAACCAGTTTTTTTGAATTTACGTAACAAACATAGAGATGAAGGCGAAGTGCACACGGGTCCGCTGAATGACATTTTGTTCATTTTGCTTCTGTTCTTTTTGATTGTGTCCACGCTGGCCAATCCCAATGTGATCAAACTTTCTCAGCCTAAGTCTAAAAGCGATACAAAATCAAAGCAAACTGTCGTAGTATCCATTGATCCAAACCAGCAATATTTTGTCGGTACAACAAAAGTGAATTTAGCTGATCTCAAAGCCCATTTACAACCATTTCTTGCCAAAGAAACGGATCAGCCTTCTATTGTAATAAATGCAGATAAAACGGTACCTATTGAAGATGTAGTCGCAGTCATGCGCGTTGCCCGTGAACTGGGCGCCAGGACAGTGCTGGCAGTAGATAAAAAAGGAGTACAATAAACAAACCGCAGTTAAAAATTTACGTGCACCCGCGCAGCCAGCAGAGAGACGGGACCACGGTCATGATTATACGCCGGGTTCGCAACAAACTGATAATCCAGCGTTGCATAGAGTAGTTCAAATAATTTTACCTGGTAAAATAATTCAACAATATTTTCTCTCGTATAATGAGGGAGTTTACCATCTCCAATGATAAATCCATATCCGCCGATTTGTAGAAATTCTTCATGAACTGAGGAAATGCCATTGCTTACAAAGGCCAGACCAATATTATCAGCCTGCCGGCCTCTGCCGATTCCAAAATACCTGAATCCTGCGCTGAGACTATTATCTATCTCCGTGAAAGCCCAGGTCGCCGTTTTCCCGTCATTCCAACCGAATCGAAAAAAACCATTCAGTTTTGAACTCAGTGCCTGTTGAATGCTGATCCCCATTCCAAATTTCTTTCCCCCATATTGTGTTCCGGAAACCACGTTAAGTGAAGTGTCGGAACCATTCTGATCTTCATCTATAACTTTCTGATAAGCGGGGGCTTTGGAAGTATTGAAATAAAATAATAATCTCGCAACCCCGGGTAATTCATGGAGTTTATAATTTTTTTGAATCTCAGCCGTCTCGCTATTGGATTTCGCCCAATTGAAATTTAGCGTTGGCCCGTTTGCTTCTACCGGCATCAGCGCGGTTCCCGCACGAAAGACCCACCCGGGTGTATAATATTCGACAATAATACCTCCCGTATATCCCCTGGTGTTCGCTGCATAATCATAAGCCCCGTTATTCATAAGCGACCAGTTCATAAAATCGGTGCGCGGATCATGGCTCACCCCATTTTGATCAAAAAAATCGGCCATTCCAAATTTTCCGGCATTAATGGTCAATCTCTTCTGAGAAACAATTTCCCTGATCTGATTGATGCCTTCGGGAATAGTATCAAAATGATTATTATCCAGATTTATCTGCTGCCTTAAAAAAATACGCGCTACATAAACCACGGGTTGGGGTTCTCCAATGCGAAAAGTTTCTCCATTGGGAAATCCGGCAATTCCCAGTGTGCTGCTCAGTCCTTCTCCACCGGCCATTTCAGGATTGAAGTAAATGCCTGCGCCGGTCCATAATTTTCTGCCAATAAAAGCTGTCGTGGTGACTGAATAGGCTCTTGCGGATTTTGACCGGAAGCTATTTTGCCCTTCGTAAGGCGAATGAAATGCAGGATTGTATTGAATGATACCCGTAAACTGGAAATGAAAATTCCATCCGGAATCCTTTAAAAGTGCTTCCTGTGCACGCAGATCACAGAACACAGCCAACATAAACACGAACGACAGGATCAGGCGAATAATGGGTTTCATTATTTTTTCAGATGCGCAAAAATAATAGATTATGCTCTTTTGAGAGATTCAGATTTTAACGGCTTTTATCATTCTGTTATTTCCTGAAAAATCTTTTCTCAATTCAAGAGAAAATCCATTTTTTTCATACCAGTCCCTGACCTCCCTGGCATAATCGTGATGTATTTCTAAAAACAGAGCGCCTTCTGCTTTTAATTTTTGTAAGGCTATATTCCCAATCAGCTTATAAAATATAATGGGATCATCATCCGGCACAAAAAGGGCCAGCCCGGGTTCAAAATCTCTTACATGTCTATCCAGCATTTGTTTTTGTTTCTCCGGGATGTAGGGTGGATTACTGATGATAATATCCACAGCTGGTATGTTTTCACATTGACTTGCTTCCCTGATATCACATTGAAAAAAATGGATGTATACATCCTGTTTCTCCGCGTTTTTTTTGGCGACTTCCAATGCTGCTTCACTGATATCTACTCCGACCACTTCAAAATCCGCTCTCTTTTTTTTGATATATACCGGGATACATCCACTACCTGTACCGATATCTGCAATAATTGTTTCCGGACCTCTTAAAGAAATGTCTTTTAGCAGCCAGTCAACCAGTTCTTCCGTTTCCGGACGGGGAATCAAAACATTTTCATCCACATAGAAAGGCATGGATCCAAACCAGGCTTCATGCAATACATACTGAACTGGTCTGTTATCTACCAATTCCGCATGATATGACCGGAATAATGCTTCCTGTTTTTCTGACAACAGCTCTGATTTTTGCAGCAGGCGTAGGCTTTTGGGCATGCCGGTAAGATGTTCCAGGACCATAGAACTTATCGATGCAGCTTCCCGTTCATCATAGAGCTCTGAAAGGCTCGAAAGGAGCAGCCTGTTGGCACCTTCAATTGTCATGGCAACAAACTTACAATGATTTAAATTGCAGTTTATGCATTCATTATCCCGGGACGTGCAGGAATTTACCGGAGTTCCGCCTGATGTTATATTTATGGAAAGATGCCTGAAGCTGGCTGAATTAGGCGCCGGTTATACCAGCCCCAATCCACTCGTGGGGGCTGTACTGGTCCATGAAGGAAGGATAATAGGAGAAGGATACCACCGGGTATATGGGGGACCGCATGCAGAAGTCAATTGTCTTCGATCGGTAAGAGATACCGACCGGCCACTGATTCCCAATTCCATTTTATACGTTTCCCTGGAACCCTGCGTACATCACGGCAAAACTCCGCCCTGTACGGATCTGATCCTTCTTGAGAAAATTCCGCGGGTAGTGATTGGCTGCCGGGATCCTTTTAGCGAAGTAAATGGAAAAGGTATTGAAAAACTTTTGTCACATGGTGTTCAGGTGGACTATCCGGTTTTAAATAAGGAAGCCACAGAATTGAACAGACGTTTTCTCACTTTCCATCAGCAAAAACGTCCATATATTATATTAAAATGGGCACAATCGGCGAATCATAAAATGGCTGGAACGACTGGCAAGCGTACCCTGATTTCGAACAGTTATTCGAATCGCCTTGTTCATAAATGGAGGAGTGAAGAAGCCGGAATCATGGTTGGTACAAATACTGCCTTGCTGGATAATCCGGAATTGACAGTTCGTTTATGGGATGGGAAAAATCCGATTCGAATTGTACTCGATCTTCATCTCCGGCTTCCGGATTCTCTCAAATTATTTGATGGGAGTGGTCAAACCATAGTGTTGAATCATTCCACCGATCTGAAGGCGGGTAATTTGTTATTTAAAAAAATAAATCAGGAAAAGTCCGTAACCTCTTCGGTTCTATCTGCCATGCATTCATTAAATATTTTGAGTGTTATGGTGGAAGGTGGCCCTAAGTTATTGCAGTCTTTTATAGATGATGAGAACTGGGATGAAATACGCACGATTACAAATAACGAGCTAATGATCCCCGAAGGAATTCCTGCTCCTGAAATTCAAAATTTGAAATTCCTGAAATCCGAAAACTATGGTACGGATACGATTGCATACTACGGGAAGATATGAATAGGCGTATATGATTAAACGAGTGTAGGAGAAATTTTACGGCATACTGAATTTTGAACTTACCACTAATTCTTTGGATCCGTTTCTGTAATTATAAAATCCTTCTCCGGATTTAACTCCAAGACTTCCCGATGCTACCATATTCACCAATAAAGCGGCCGGCGCATATTTGGGGTTGCCGAATCCTTCATACAGCACTTTTAAAATGGCAAGACAAACATCGAGTCCAATAAAATCAGCCAATTGCAAAGGCCCCATCGGATGAGCCATTCCCTGTTTCATAATAGTATCTATGGATTCTACAGAAGCAACACCTTCCTGTAAACTGATAATTGCCTCATTGATCATAGGCATTAGAATACGGTTGGCAATAAATCCCGGATAGTCATTTACTATGCAGGGCGTTTTGCCCAATTGCCTGGTTAAGGAAACAATTTTATCCGTCACTTCGGGCGTCGTCGCAAATCCATTAATTACTTCAACCAGTTTCATCAACGGCACGGGGTTCATGAAATGCATGCCAATCACCCGACCCGGACGTTTTGTTACCGAAGCAATTTTTGTAATAGAAATAGAAGATGTATTACTGGCCAATATGGCTGCAGGTGCCGCGAGTTCGTCCAGCTCACGGAAAATCTGCAATTTGACAGATTCGTTTTCAGTGGCTGCTTCAATAATAAGATCTGTTTCCTGAACGCCCTCCTTCAGCTTTAAAACAGGTTGAATACGAAGTAACGCATTGCTTTTCTCCTCTGACGACAATAAGCCTTTCTGTACCTGCCTTTCCATATTCTTTGAAATCGCAGCCATTCCTTTCTCCAATTGTTTTTCACTCAGGTCAGTCAGGTGAACAGAAAAACCATGCTGGGCAAATACATGAGCGATACCATTTCCCATCGTACCGGCACCAATGACTGCAATATTATACATGGGCTCATATTTCAGACAAGGATACGAAGCTTCTGTCAGGTTTTTACCCTTATCTTGCAGCTCCTATGTATCCGAATTTATACTACGCGGTCAAGGATTTATTTGGCCTGGATCTAAAGTTTCTTCATTTTATAAACTCCTTCGGGTTTTTTGTGGCCCTCGCCTTTATCGGAGCTGCCATGGTATTGACCCAGGAACTGAAAAGAAAAGAGAGACAGGGCTTTCTGGTAGCCGAAGAAGAAACCATCGTTGTTGGTAAAATTGCCAGCCCCGGTGAACTTTTTACCAATTTTATACTGGGTTTTCTGATTGGATACAAGATCATCGGACTATTTACATCGAATTCACCACTTACCCAAAATCCGGCTGATTTCATATTTTCTTCTGCCGGTAACGGCTGGGCCGGCCTTGCCCTGGGACTGCTTTTTGCGGGATTAAAATGGCGTGAAAAAAATAAACAGAAACTACAAAGTCCGGAAGAAAGAAAAATACGAATCTGGCCACACGACCGGGTAGGGGACATCGTTATTTTTGCAGCTATTTTTGGCTTTTTGGGAGCCAAAATTTTCAACAGTCTGGAAACCTGGGATGACTTCATAAGGAACCCGGTTGAATCCCTGCTTTCTTTTAGCGGCCTTACATTCTATGGTGGTTTAATTATAGCGGCACTCTCCATTTGGTATTACGCGCGAAAACACAAAATCGGATTCTGGTATCTGAATGATGCAGCTGCCCCGGCTTTAATGCTGGCTTATGGACTTGGAAGAATTGGTTGTCAGGTATCCGGAGACGGTGACTGGGGCATTCCCAATAGCGCATATGCTGTTGGCCCTGATCTGAAGTCGGTTCCAGCTACCATGCAAAATTTTCAAATTCAGGTAGATAAAAATGCTGATTACTTTATGAGTGAATTTCATTCGCTCAATGTGCCTCACCTGACCGTAAAGGGCCCGTCCTTTCTTCCAAACTGGTTATTCGGCTATCCATATCCCCATAATGTGATAGGTGCTGGTATCAAGATACCCGGTTGTAGCGGCTCCTATTGCAGCTACCTTCCAGTCCCTGTTTTTCCAACGCCATTTTACGAAACCGTTATTTGCCTGGGACTTTTTTTTCTGCTTTGGTCGGTCCGTAAAAAATTTAAAGTCCCCGGAACCATGTTTGCTTTCTACCTTATTATCAATGGGGTTGAAAGATTTTTTATTGAAAAAATCCGGGTCAATTCCCGTTATTCAATCTTTGGTTTTCATCCCACACAGGCAGAAATCATTTCCAGCCTGCTGATCATTGGTGGCTTCCTGTTGTATTATCTCCTTAAAAAACAAAACCGCGACGGTCAAATAAGTCAGCCACCTGTCTCGTAAAGTTGTTGAGGTTACCGCTACAATGCATTGTTTTACAACAATTTAAATAAATAATTTCAACAAGATCGTCGTAAGCGTTCCCACCGCTGATCCCTTAATTACGGCGTTTGTCCAAATTTGATATAGAGCTGAAACATCTTTTCTTACCGCGCGTCCAATGCACAGCCTGAGAGACTCCGGTCATCAATAAAATCAACCTTCTAACACATTGCATTGTTCTATGTTATGCTTAGTACCAATCTTTGTCCTGTAATTACTTAACAATAGTACCAAGCTAAACTAATTATTATGAAGACAATAATCACCATATTACTGCTGAGCTTTGCCGGATATCTTCATGCCCAGACAACGGTTCAGGGAATCGTGCGGGAATCTAAGAATAGTCCTCTTGAATCAGCCAGCATTTCCCTGTTTAAGATACCTGACACGACCATTCAAAAAACAACTGTTTCAGATAAGGAGGGCAGGTATATATTTTCCGACATTCCTGCCGGCATTTATCATATCCGGGTTTCGGCGGTAGGATACGAAACGATCATTGGACCCAACTTCAATATTGCTGCAAAAGACAAAAAAATGGAGCTTCCTGCTTTTGACCTCGTAAGGAAAAATAACGAGTTGCAGTCTGTCGCCGTAATTTCCAAAAAACCTTTTATTGAGCAAAAAAGCGATCGAATACTGGTAAATGTCGATGCATCGCCCGCTAATGCCGGAACGTCTGTCATGGATGTTTTGGAAAAATCTCCCGGGGTTTCGGTTGATAAAGATGGCAACATCAGCCTTAAAGGAAAACAAGGTGTTACGATCATGATTGATAACCGACCCACATATATGTCCGGTGCCCAACTGGCGACATATCTGAAGAGTTTGCCTTCTTCTGCGATTGATCAGCTCGAAATCATGAGTAATCCCTCAGCTAAATATGACGCGGCCGGAAACTCAGGAATTATAAATCTCAAAACAAAAAAAAATAAAGCAAGGGGTTTCAACGGATCTGCTACACTTACTTATACACAGGGTGAGTACGCAAAACCAGGTGGCAGCCTGAACCTGAATGATCGCGAAAGTAAATTTAATTTTTTCCTGAATGGTGGCTATACATACTGGCAGGGATTTCAGGAACTGGATATCAACAGAAATTATCTGGATGCCGGAACAGATAATATCAATTCCATTTTTACACAGAATACCCACATGAAATTTTTGTCTCCAGAATTAAATCTAAAACTGGGAGCAGATTATTTTCTGGACAATAAAACCACTTTTGGAATAGTACTCAGTGGTTATCAGAATAACGAAACGAATAATTCCATCAGTAATATCACGCTGAAGAATGCGAATGATGTAACAGATTCATTGGTTCAGTCCATCGGAAATATTCACGGAAAATGGTTAAATGGAACGGTGAACCTGAATTTCAAAAGACAGTTTGATTCCAGCGGCCGTGAGCTGACAGCTGATGCTGATTATATTTATTATAAATCTTCGAGTGACCAGCTTTTTCAGAATTATACCTATGATCCGAACATGAAACCGCTTTCTTCCAATACGCTGAGCGGAGATCTTCCTTCCACGATAAACATATATAGTTTCAAAACCGACTATACCCATCCGTTTCAGAACGATTTCAAACTGGAAGCCGGATTGAAAACAAGTTTTGTTGCAACAGACAATAAAGCGAATTATTACGATGTAAGCGGAAACGAATATATTCCTGATACAACCAAAACGAATTATTTTGTTTATCATGAAAATATAAATGCGGTCTATTTTAATCTGACAAAAAAATATAAGAAGTGGAATTTCCAGGCAGGATTACGTATTGAAAACACCAATTACGATGGTCATCAGTACGGGAATATTTATACTGTGGACAATAATGACTCCTCTTTCAAAAAATCCTATCTCAATGCTTTTCCGACTGCTTACATTTCTTATGAACTAAACGATAAAAATACTTTCAATGTGAATTTCGGACGACGAATAGATCGTCCCGATTATGGCGACCTCAATCCCTTTTTATTTTTCCTGGACGAATACACCTATCAGGCTGGCAATCCCTACCTGCAGCCACAGACCAGCACCAATATTGAATTATCGCATACCTATCACAATATGCTCACCACCACTTTGAACTACAGCAATACACAAAATTTCTTTGCCGAAACATTTCAACAGGAAGGACATGCCACCATCGTTCGAAGAGGTAATATTGGAAAAAGAGAAAACGCCGGAATTGCGGTCAGTCTGAATATGCCGGTAACAAAATGGTGGAACACTACCATTTATGTAAATGTCAATTATAATCACTTTACAGGGGAACTGTATGGTGAAGAACTGGATGTAAACGCTATTCAGGGAATGGGAAATATGACAAACATGTTCAAATTCAAACACGGATGGAGCGCAGAATTGTCCGGCTGGTATAGAACAAGTGGAATAGAAGGACAGATTTACATTCAGCCAATGGGCCAGACTTCGACAGCCATCGCCAAACAAATCATGAAAGAAAAAGGAACTCTCAAACTCGGACTTCGGGATATTTTTTACACGCAACAGGTAAGGGGAACGATAGATTTTCAACAAACCGAAGCAACTTTTCATAATACGAGGGACAGCCGGCAGCTAAGTCTGACGTTTACATATCGATTTGGACATGCGGTTAAGGGAGCCCAGAATAATCATCACTCAGGCGGGGCAGATGATGAATCCAGCAGATTAAAGAAAGGCGGAAATAACTAGGTGTCGTTTGTTTTAGATAATAAAGTCCTGCTCAGTACCTGAGCAGGCTTTTTATTTTTACTTTTGTCATCACAATCTCTGAATATGCCTTCATTTGATATAGTAAGTAAAATAGATGCGCAGACCCTGGATAACGCTGTAAATGTTACCAAAAAAGAAATCCAAAACCGGTTTGACTTCAAGGATTCTCCTGTGTCCATCGAATTGAATAAAAAGGAAATGAAAATCGATCTGGAAGCTGCCAGCGATATGAAGATCAAACAGATTACCGACGTACTGATCAGCCGGTCCATTAAGCAGGGTATTGATCCGCTGGCTTATGATATGTCCAAAGAACCATATCCAAGTGGGAAGGTCACCAAATTAGAAGTGCCCGTTAGAAATGGTCTTAAACAGGAGGACGCCAAAAAAATAGTCAAACTGATCAAAGATTCCGGGATGAAGGTTCAGGCCGCTATTATGGATGATCTGGTGCGTGTGACGGGCAAGAAATTAGATGATTTACAATCAGTTATGCAGCTTTGCAGAACCTCAAGCTTAGGTGTTCCCCTTCAATTTGATAATATGCGTTCCTAAGCGTAAAGCGCAAAGGGCAAAGCGTAAAGCCAACCCACGCAATAGTTTCCGGAAGATTCTAAACTCAGGGCGGTAGGGAAATACGCTCAGAAACCAGATTTAGAAGCCATCGCTTCATAAACTTTGGTTCTAAATACAAAAATGCTTAATTTCGCGCTCCCTTTCGTGCCGGGAATTGAAATTTCAAAAGCACGGTTAAAAAAATAGTTATGAAAAAGAATTTACATCCTGAAAGTTACCGGCTGGTCGTTTTCCGCGACATGAGTAACGGTACGAGTTTTATGACGCGGTCATCTGCCAATTCCCGCGAAACAATCAAATGGGAAGATGGTAATGAATATCCTTTGATCAAACTGGAAATTTCAAATACTTCACACCCTTTTTTCACAGGTAAAAATATGCTGGTAGATACTGCCGGTCGTATCGATAAGTTTAAAAAACGCTACGAGAAAAAATCGTAATGAATATAATTCGAAAGAGAATCCTCCCGTTAAAAACGTGGAGGATTTTTTTTTGAAAAACGGATTAAAGATTAGTTTTAATCAATGAATGCCCCTTCGCTGGTTAACGGTTCTTTCGAGAATGACTTTTTCCCCTTTTCACTGACCCGGTCTTTGGCAGATTTCCGTTGTGGCATTCTAACTATTCGGGAAAAGTGGAATTACCAGCTGAAAAGCAATCTTTCATTTCCGCCAGGAATTTCTATTGCAGCTAATATTATCCCTGACCAGGAGCTAATTCAATCTATTCTCGAGCTCAATGCAGGATTTAATCCGGGAAAATCAGCCGTACTTTTACAGATTCCGGATATTCTCCTTTATAATTTTTCAGAAATAAAAAAAGATTTTGATCTTATTACTAAGGGAAGAACTACTGCCACGATTTCTACCTCCAATAAATTAACGGGCTCTGCCATTTTTCTGGAACCAGGTGCAGTTGTTGAACACTGCTATCTGAATGCAACCGAAGGACCTATTTATATTGGCCGGGATACCCTGGTGATGGAAGGCTCAATGATCAGAGGACCTTTTTCTCTCGGCGAAAAATCGGTTGTAAAAATGGGTGCCAGGATTTATGGAGCGACTTCCATTGGTCCGGGTTGCGTAGTTGGCGGAGAAATTAAAAACTCGATTATCTTCGGCTTCTCTAATAAAGCACACGACGGATATCTCGGTGATTCAATCATTGGTGAATGGTGTAATCTGGGAGCGGGTAGTACCAATTCAAATATGAAAAACAGTGGCGGATCTGTTAAGCTCTGGAATCCGCTAAGGAAAACTCAGATAAATGCCGGGATGAAGTGCGGACTGATGATGGGTGATTATTCAAGGTCCGCTATTAATACATCTTTTAATACCGGAACCGTTGTAGGTCCGGCTTCGCACGTATTTGGAAATGGTGCCACACCGACTTATCTTCCGAGCTTTAGCTGGGGTTATGAGCACGAAGTGTATGATTTCGAGAGAGCTGTCCGGCATATTGGCAAATGGAAAAATCTGAAAGGCCACCTGTTAAGTGATGAAGAAATAATTCAACTGAAAAATATTTTCGATCAACAAAACCAACGTATATGAGAAAACAAATTGCTGCGGCAAACTGGAAGATGAATCTGACATATCAACAGGCAACTGCCTTATTACAAACCATCGTTTCCGCAGATATCTCATTAAAGGAAAACCATGCGGCTGTGTTTGCAGTGCCTTTCCCTTATCTGGAAATGGCCAACGATCATGTTCAGCATAGAAAGAATTTTCTTATTTCCGCTCAAAATTGTTCTGACCGGAAATCGGGCGCCTTTACCGGTGAAGTTTCAACAGAGATGCTGAAGTCGATGGATGTCAATTTTTGTCTGGTGGGTCATAGCGAACGACGTGAATATTTCGGAGAAAGTAATTTAATGCTGGCAGATAAATTAAATCTGTGTCTGGCAAACGGAATAACCCCCATTTTTTGTTGCGGTGAGGCGTTGGCAACCAGGGAACAAAATCAGCAAAACGAATATGTCGAACAACAATTGAGAGAATCGTTATTCCATTTAACCCGTGAAGAAATCCTGAAGATCGTGATCGCCTATGAACCCATCTGGGCCATTGGAACCGGTAAAACTGCAAGTACAGCGCAGGCTCAGGAAATGCATGCTTTTATACGTTCGTCACTGAAAAAGCAATACGATGCTGCGATTGCGGATCAGATTTCCATTTTATACGGAGGAAGCGTGAAGGCCGCCAATGCAAAAGAAATTTTTGGCAGTAAGGATGTCGACGGGGGTCTGGTTGGTGGCGCTTCCCTGAATGCAGCAGAGTTTACAGAAATCATTCGGGCGCTTTCATAATGCTGACCTGGGTGAATAAAATATTGCAGTCGATGGGTTGGGAAGATTCCCAATCATTACAAAAAATTATTATCTCCAATAATTCACTTGCTTTTTCGTTGCAATTTATAGGGCTGGCGTTTACTTTTGGCAGCAATATTTTATTGGCCAGATTATACGGAGACAATACTTACGGAATTTTCAGCCTTGTATCCGGATGGGCTGTTTTATTTTCTATTCCGGGCCTCTTCGGAATGGATGACCGGCATCTGGCCCAGGTTCCTTCGCTGAATCTGAAAAGAGACAAACGTGGCCTCGCCCATGAATTATTCGGATCACTGAAAATCAACGTGATCACTATCCTGCTGTCCGTATTTTTATTTTATATCCTGATCAGTTATTTCAACATACCGGTATTCCAGCAAAATTTACATTTCTTTCTTTATGCGCTGATGCTGATACCCTGTTATGTTATGATGAACAACCTGCTTTATTTTCTGCGGGCAATGAAAAGCATTATCAATGGAGAGTTTGCAGACAAGGTAGCCAGACCCCTGGCATTTTCAGTATGTATATTATTATTGTATTACCTGGCGGCTCCTGCAACTCCGGGCAAGGCATTACTGGCGAGTATCGGTGGATTGCTCATCGTGATCATACTGCTCGCCTTTATTATAAGGAAAATATTTGTATCCATTCCCGAAAGTTCAAACCACCATCTGAAAAAGTTTAATGCCGGTCTCAATTTCCGGTATACCATTCTGAATATTTTATATCTTTTATCTATACGAATTGATATTTTATTGTTGAGCTTTTTTGTTGGTGCCTCACACATTGGACACTATACCATCGCATCGAGGTTTGCAGATATATTCAGTTATCCTGTCGCCATGCTTAATTTGTCTTTCCCGGCACTTCTTTCCGAAAAAATTCACCATGGGAATATGCAGAATGCGTCGCTGCTTTCATTTACAATAGCCCGAAAAGCTTTCTGGCTCTGTCTTTTGACAGGGATTTTTTTTATGGGCATATCTCCTTATTTATTTTCGCTTTTCGGAAAAGAATTTGGTGAAGCAATCAATATTCTGCCAATCTTTCTGTTATCCACTTTGATCAATGCTTCGATGGGGCTATCGGACGTCTTTTTTATAATGACAGGAGGAGAAACAAAAGTAATCCGCTGTCGCGTATTTGGGCTGTTTACAACAATCGCTTTCGCTTGTTTCATGATTCCAAATTTCAAATTAACAGGAGCAGCTTACTCAATACTGGCAGGCAATATTGTATACTATTTGCTGATACAATATCATAACTGGAAAGATTTTCACCACTTCGTAAATCCTTTTATTCGCCCGGTGAATCTCTAAATGCTAACCGGATTTCAACAACGCATTAAAGTCTTCTCTGAAACGGGAAGGAATAAGGACAGAGATATCTTTTTCAATTTTATGTGTCAGATCTGACAGATCATTTTGTAATAACCATGTCATTTTTTGCAATAAATCTTCCTCATTTTCATAAGGTATCATACAATGCTGGAAATAAAATGGAATTTCGAATCCATCAGGAACCAGTGCGGGTGCAGGAAACCGGATAAGATCTGCTGTAAAACCGGGTGATTTAGTAATTCCGTAGTATTCCTCCTGGTTGCGACTTCCGACTGTTTTTATCCGAATCGGATTCCAGATTATTTTTGCATTTTGCATTTGCCTTGCATATTCTTCAGATGAAATATGATTTTCGTAATAGCGTAGTCTGAAACCCGGGTTTGTGAAATCCGTTTTTAATTCACGAAGATTCTGATTAAAAGCATTTCCGGCTTTCCCCAGGAAAACCAATTCAACAGGATTTGCAATATTTATTTTGCTTAAATATTCAGAGGCAAAATGGAATACAAAGCCGTAGTCACGCCGTTTAGCTTCTACCGTACCGGGAATTATTATAATCAACGGGCTTATTTCCCGTTTTGTAATATTTTTTTCATAAAACCGGGGTGGGATAAATATGTTTCTGGCCTTCGGAAAATATTTTTCCAGTTCTGCCTGTACGGCTGGAATGAGTCCGCGATGATGCCGGATTCTTCTATGGAAATAAATTTTTGCGACAGACTCCGTGAATCCAAGTAAGTTTTTAAAAGAAAGAGACCGGTATAAATTGAGTTCATGGACGGTGAGGCTTACCTCTAAATATGGTGCCCGCATTATCTTCCAGGCAAAGTACAGATAGTTACCGGATAGTGTGCTCAGATGCAAATGTGTATATCCATTTTGATGCGCAAAATCAAAAAGCGATCCGATAAAATTTCTATGTGACACACCCTCTTTTCTGCATATAAACTGTACCCCGGGCCATCGTATTGCCGGGTCTTCATCAGAAGGTAAATTCTGAAAAGAAATCTGGTCAAGAAAAACAGCGAGACCCGTGCATTCCGTCAGCGCCAGGTCCAGCATTGCCGGTAAAATTTCAAAATGAGTGGTTTCATAAATAATTAATTTCATGCAGATTCAGCGATGGTTTTCAAATAAATTTATCGGTAATGTATTAGAAAGTTCCATGATTTCATCGTCCGTTAGGGGCTGTTCTAAAACCAATTTCAAAACATCATTCAGCTGTTCAATGTTTCTTATGCCGACTACTGCTGAACAAACCGCCGGCTGATGGAGTGCAAACAGAACGGATGTGACAGCTGAAGAGCGGGATCCTGAAATCTTGCGGATCTGATCCGCTGCCATGGCGACCTGTTCCTTTGAATAATTCAAATATGGTTCGGGAGCTTTCGAAATCAAAAGTCCTTTGGCAATGGAACCTCTTGCCAGTACACCGACCTGGTTGTCTTTTAACAGAGAAAGCATTTCTTCTTCCGGACGGCGGTCAAGCAGGCTATACTGCATCATCACACTAATAATTGAAGATCGCTTTATATACTGTCTGATTACATTGGGGCGAATGGACGAAATGCCATAGTAGCGGATTTTACCGGCCGATTTCAGTAACTCAAATGCTTCGATCACATCATCGATGGGATCTTCAATCGTACCTCCATGTAGTTGGTATAAGTCAATATAATCTGTTTGTAATCTTTCAAGACTTTGATCGACGGAAGAGAGAATATATTTCTTTGACGGATTCCAGTCCCATCCCGAACCATCGCTTCTCCACTGGTTACCGACTTTCGTAGCCAGTATCAGTTCTTTTCTTTTATTCCTGAAAGCACGCCCAAGCATTATTTCATTTTGTCCCTTATTATATAAATCTGCCGTGTCAAAATAATTTATACCTGCATCCAACGCCATGTGCAAAATATTTTCTGCTTCCGGATCCGCAGGATCCAGGGACATACATCCAAATCCAAGGCGACTGATATTCAATGCTGATTTCCCCAGTAAACAATATTCCATCAGCTAAAATTAAGGGTGATTTACGGGGTGGGCCTGAATATTTCTTACCTTTTAATTCTAAATTTTTATTTATGAAAAAAATAAACTTTCTTTTTATTCTGCTTGCCGGACTACTGGGTTCTGCCAATCTTTCTGCCCAGTCGCAGGAAGATATGAAAGCATTCATGAATTATATGACGCCAGGACCTATACAACAGATGATGGCCAAATCTGTGGGTGCCTGGAACGGTACAGTGACTACATGGATGCAACCGGGCGCGCCGCCAACGACGTCAACATTAGAGACGAATAATGAGATGATCCTCGGAGGCAGGTATCTGCGGGGGTTGCACAAAGGGTCAATGATGGGAATGCCATTTGAAGGAATTGGAACCACCGGATATGATAATGCGAGAAAAATATTCGTGAGCAGCTGGGTGGATAATATGGGAACAGGCATTTTATATATGGAAGGCAAATGGGATGAAAATGCAAAAAGTATCAACATGAGCGGGAAAAGCACAGACCCGTTAACCGGTAAAGATATTCCTACCCGGGAAGTATGGAAATTCGTGGATGATACCCATCAGGTTCTTGAGATGTATTTCACCGAAAAAGGTCAGGAATTCAAAGGAATGGAAATTGCGTTTACCAAAAAATAAACGATCATTCCCAAATTCCTTTTCTCCATTCCCTCATACTAATAACACCACACTCACCACATTAAAACTCAAGGCGTAAGCCTTGGGTTTTTTATGTACCTTCGCGGCTCTTAAAAATGGAAGGGAACCCCATGAAGAATATCCGGAATTTCTGCATTATCGCTCATATTGATCACGGAAAATCAACACTGGCCGACCGGCTTTTACAGGTCACTCATACGATCAGTGACCGGGAAATGAAGGATCAGGTATTGGACGATATGGACCTCGAAAGAGAGAAGGGTATTACGATTAAAAGTCACGCCATTCAGATCAATTATACGCAGAACAACGAGGATTATATCTTAAACCTGATTGATACTCCGGGTCACGTGGATTTCAGCTATGAAGTGAGCCGCGCACTGGCCGCCTGTGAAGGTGTTTTATTGCTGGTTGACGCATCCCAGGGAATACAGGCACAAACTATCTCAAATCTTTACCTGGCCATCGAAAACGACCTGGAAATCATCCCTGTGATAAATAAAATCGACATGGACGGCGCGATGGTGGAAGAAGTAACAGACCAGATCATCGATCTGATAGGCTGTAAAAAAGAATCCATCCTGCTGGCCAGTGCCAGAACGGGGATTGGTGTAGATGCTATCCTGGAAGCGATTGTAGAGCGGATTCCGGCACCGGAGGGAGATCCGAATATTCCACTGCAGGCACTCATTTTCGACAGCGTGTTCAATTCCTTTCGCGGCATCATTGTGTACTACCGAATCATGAACGGGGTTTTGAAGAAAGGCGATAAAATAAAATTTGTTTCCACAGAACCAGGAATATTTTGCTGACGAAGTGGGTATCCTGAAGCTGGGTCTGGCACCGAAACCCGAAGTCAGCGCCGGAGATGTCGGATACATCATTACAGGGATAAAAAATGCCAAAGAGGTAAAAGTCGGAGATACCATTACGCTGAGTTCAAATCCCAATCCTCAAATGATCCAGGGTTTTCAGGAAGTAAAGCCCATGGTATTTGCCGGCATTTATCCGGTACTTACGGAGGATTTTGAAGAACTGCGTGAATGCATGGACAAACTTCAGCTGAACGATGCTTCTCTGACCTATGAGCTGGAAACATCCCAGGCACTCGGCTTTGGCTTTCGTTGCGGTTTCCTTGGCATGCTGCACATGGAAATCATCCAGGAACGGCTGGAAAGAGAATTTAATCAAACCGTTATTACGACGGTTCCAAACGTAAGTTTTATAGCTCATACAACCCGGGATGAAACCATGATGGTAAATAATCCTTCTGAAATGCCCGATCCGACCCGAACCGACAGGATTGAAGAACCCTTTATCCAGGCGCAAATCATTACCAAACCGGAATACATAGGAAATATCATTACTTTATGTTTAGGTAAAAGAGGTATTCTGCTGAATCAGAATTATTTAACTCCAACAAGAGTAGAGCTTCATTTTGAAATGCCCCTGACGGAAATCGTATTTGATTTTTATGACAAATTAAAAAGTCAAACCAGGGGATATGCTTCATTTGATTATCATCCGATCGGATACCGGGATGCAGATATTGCCAAAATGGATATTCTGCTGAATGCAGAAAAAGTAGATGCGCTGAGTGCGTTGATCCATCGGGGCAGGGCCGCCGATTTCGGTCGCAAACTTTGTGAAAAATTGAAAGAGCTTTTACCCCGGCAACAATTTCAAATTGCCATACAGGCGGCCATCGGTTCCAAAGTCATTGCCCGTGAAACCATCAGTGCTTTGCGTAAGGATGTAACGGCCAAATGTTATGGAGGTGATATCTCCCGAAAAAGAAAACTATTGGAGAAACAAAAAGAGGGTAAGAAACGTATGCGCCAGGTAGGAAATGTGGAAATTCCACAGGAGGCGTTTCTCGCAGTCTTAAAGCTGGATGAATAACTAAATCACAAGTATGAAAGTATGGAAGTATGGAAGTGAAATTACAACTTAATATACTTATACTTCCATACTTCCATACTTCCATACTTTCATACTACTTGTGTGGTGGCTGCTTCAACAGGTTCTCATCAACGCCACCTGCGTCATTCAAAATTTTCTTTTCTACCGGAAACTGTCCTTCCTGTAACGTGGCATTGAAAACTTTATTTACGTGTAGCCACTGATTGTTCTTCCATACGAATCCTTCATAATCACCATCCGGCACATAACTTTCCTTTCGGTTTGGCTCATCGGTTTCAGAAACCAGGTGATCGTATACGATCATATTCAATGAGGAATCGTAATTGAATGTGGTGATAGCTTCTTTTTTATATTCAATATAAAAACGGTCAACTATTTTTTTTGAAGCTTTGGCGGAATCGTCCTTAAACGAAAAATAGGGTCCGCCAAATACCGGTTGTCCCTGCTCGTTAAAAGTGAGCACTTCCATCCATTTTTTATTGCTGTTGATGGTAAAGTCGTCAAAACCCAGGAGGGTATAAATATTTTTGCCGTTAACATTCTTTTGAATAATACGATAATAAATCGCACCAATCCAATTGTTCGCTCCGCGTACAGAATCCTGTGGTTTTTTGGAGAACATGGATACATCATGTAACGGAATAAGCTTCAGCGAGCCATCCGGGGTACGCATCTGGATGGCACCTCTCTGAAGAAAAACATAAACATCTTTTTTTATTTGCCAGGTAAATATCCTAAAACTACTGTCGGGTGCGTATAATTTTGAAATCGTCAGAAGAGAATCAAATGGATAATAAAATGAATGGGGTATTTTTAATGATCTGACCAGCATGCGGATGAATGAACTGTCTGCACGGAAGCGCTGGTTAGGCTCGGGGGCATTCACGATATCATCTGCAAGGGATTTTAATGAGTCCTGCTGTTTTTCAAATTGTAACACCTCTGTGGCCGAAATATGTTTTCCGGCAGAAGATTGTCCCCGAACTCCCGTGCTATACAGGTATAAGACGGGTAGTAGCAGTAAAAAGGTCTTTTTCAGGGTCATGGATACAATTTAAAAATCCGTCACAATTTACAAGTAAGATTATCAACTCCCTGGTCAAACCATAATACTTTGAAAATTTTATGATTTCCTCAGGGAGCTGCAAATTCATCCAAATTGTTAAAATGAAGATCAATCAGATCGTTCGGTAATTTCCGGTCGGGATCGGTGGTTGTGAGGAACACTGTTTTCATTCCGGCATTCCTCCCAAAAAGCATATCGCTGATATTGTTTCCAACCATTATAGATCTATTCAGATCAATTTCAGGAAAGTCTGTCGCAGCCTGTAAGGCCATACCCGGGTTTGGTTTCCTGCAGGGACTCGATTCATCGGCATCAACGCAATAATAAATCCGGTCTATTTTGCCAGCATTTTCTTCAATTTCCCGGATCATTTTCATATGAATATCTTCCAAATCCTCCAGCGTCATAAGCCCCCTTGTAATTCCTCGCTGATTGGTGGCCAGTATGAGTCGCTGAAAAACAGTGTTGAAATAAGCAATATTTTCAGGTGCCCGCGGATAAAAAATAAACTCGGTCCTGTTCCTTACATATGTGCCCGGAATTTCATAATTAATAACGCCATCCCGGTCCAGAAATAATGTCCAGCTTTGATCGATGAGAGAGAGGTTAAAAGACATGGGTACGGGGATTAGAATGTGGTTGACGGTTGACGGTTGATGGTTGACGGTTGACCGATGATTTGATGTAAAACATTTTAATTTTTAAAGAATACAGGTCATGCGATAATAAGATTTTACTTACGACCAACTTTCAACCGTCAACCAATATGCTTTACCAACTCTTCCTGCGCCCGCTGGTAATCTTCGGGAATGCCGATATCAATGAAGTACGCATCTGATACCAGCGCCAGGAATTTCCCGTTACGGTAATCCTTTTCTAAATAATCCCGTTCGAAGGAAAAACTGGCCGGAAAAGATTTCTGAAGAAATGAGGCAACGGAAAGCGCATATATGCCTCCGTTAATAAATCCTTCTTTACGATATTTTTTTTCACCGAATCCGGTGACCACCTGTTTTTCAATTTCTACCGCGCCATACCTGTCAAATGCTTTCATCGGTTTCAGGGCCAGTGTGCAGGCGGCTTTCCGTAGTTCATGGATAATCGAAAGATGTGAATAGGTAATACCAAAATATGTATCGGCGTTTAATACAATAACATTGGCCCCCGCAGCCTGACTGCAAGCCTTATAAACAGCTCCGCCGGTTCCCAACGGTTCTTCTTCGGTTGAAAAAATATATGATCCTTCTGACAGTGATTTTTTCACAAAAGCTTTCAACCTGATCTGTTTTATGTCCAAGGGCAAAAATGAATTTTTTGATTCCCTGTTTTTTTGCATTGTCCAGCAGATAGGACAGAAAGGGTCTGCCCGCTACCGGGGCCAGACACTTTGGGAAGATCACCTACTACGGATTTCAGTCTTGTTCCCAGACCGCCCGCCAGAATAATTGCTTCTGTTATCATAATTCTTCAGGATTTAAAGAAATCTTTTTCTACCAGTTCACAAACAATATGTCCCAGTAAAATATGTGCTTCCTGAATCCGGGGAGTGTCTGTGGAAGGGATATTGAATAAAAAGTCGGACAGGGGTTTAAGCTTGCCGCCTGTTTCACCCGTAAACCCAACGGTGATCACTTTTTTTTGTCTGGCTGCTTCAAATGCTTTTATGATATTTCCGGAATTACCTGAAGTGGATAACCCAACCAGCACATCTCCCGGATGGGCAATGCCGCGGATCAATCTGCGCATATACTTCATCAAAACTGTAGTCATTGGCGACTGCTGTGAGATAAGAAGTATTACAATGAAGTGCCTCTGCCGGAAGGGCCAGCCGGTCTGTATAAAATCTTCCGGAAAATTCAGCGGCTAAATGTTGCGCATCGGCTGCACTGCCGCCATTTCCCGCAAAATAAACACGGTTGCCCGCTTTGAAGGATTTCACGATGGTGTTCACCACATCGCTTGTTGTTTTTAATATCGATTCATCCAGCAATAATTTTTGCTTGACGACTATCGAAGCGCTGATTATTTTTTTGATATGATCAATCATATAACAAATTTAAATGGTCCAGGTGGTCAGACCATGGTCCACAAACTGGTAGGTTTTGCAATGACCACCAAATTCACTGAGTTTGGCCATCACCCCGAACTTGGTATTACCCGGGCAATAAAAAATCATAAATCCGCCACCACCGGCACCGGAAATTTTTCCGCCCGTTGCGCCAGCCGATTTTGCGGCTAAGTAAATCTCCTCCATACGGTCATTGGAAATACCTTCTGCCATTCGCCGTTTTTGTTGAAAACCAAAATCCAGTATCTCACCAATTTCGTGCAGCCTTCCTTTCAATAAAGCTTCCTTCATGCGTTGCGATTGTTGTTTCAACTGATGCATGGCTTCTATGGAAGCGGATTTCTTATCCACCACATTCTGGCTTTGCTGCGTGATGATCTTCGCAGATTCCCGGCTGGTAGCTGTATAGTAAAGCAACAGATTATTTTCGAGTTCAAACAGATATTGTTGTTTCACGCGAAGGGGATTGACAATTACTTTTTCATCGTCAAAAAACTCCATATAGTTGACGCCGCCAAATGTGGCCGCATACTGATCCTGTTTGCCGCCCGCCATTTTCAAATCCTTGCGTTCTATTTCATATGCCAGGTGGGCAATATCATATTCGCCCAACGGCAGTTTCAACATCTCCGCAAAAGCGCCAACGATGGCGACAACCAGCGTAGAAGAAGTTCCCAGCCCGGAACCTGCCGGCGCATCGACAAAAGTTGACAGTTTAAATCCTGCAGGCATACCCGGATATTGCTTTCTGATACGGTCATAAACACCTTTATGCAGATCAAGCACACCGTTAAATTCGATGGGAGATCCCTTACGAATGATCTGTTTGGTTTTATAGTCAATGGATTCAAAATGCACTTCTTCCCCTTCAAGGATTTCGATATTCGCATACGCATACAGGGAAACAGTGGCATTGAGGATGGCGCCGCCATAAAGATCACTGTACGGACTTACATCCGTACCGCCACCTGCCAGACCGATGCGAAGAGGAGCTTTACTTCTGTATATCATTGGATAAGTCGAGAATGGAATTTACCAGGTTTTTCCAGGAATATTTTTTCTTTTCCATACGAAGATGAGGAATAAAATATTGTTCTCCTAATTCGTAGAATCGCATAATGGCCTTTGCCAGAGACGCCGGATCGGCCTCTGTAACCAGTCCGGTTTGTTCATGCAATACCTGTTCCGAAAAACTTCCCGACATTGGAAACAATCATTGGTTTTTCATAGTGATAGGCGAGGGGAGTTACGCCGCTTTGTGTGGCATGCCGGTAGGGCTGAACAACCGCATCGGCTGCGCACAAATAATATTGAACTTCACCATCGGGAATAAAATCTGTTTTGAGAATCAGATTTTTCTGAAATATTTAACTCATTTATTAATCTGTTATAGGGTTCGCTGTCTTCATAAAATTCTCCGGCAATCAGAAGACGAATACCCGATTCCCTGCATGATGGGTTCAGCCATTGCCCGGATCAGAATATCCAGTCCTTTGTATTTCCGGATGAAACCAAAGAACAACAGGATTTTCTCATGCTCACCAATATACAAGTCCCAGTTTTTCCTTTAATAATCGTCCTGGCTTCTTCTTTGGAAATGATTTCTCCGAAATTATCATAGAGCGGATGAATCACCGTTTTGGCCGGTTTTGTTTTTTCAAATTTCCGAAGGTCTTCCATCACGGCTCGCTCATGGTAATAAATGCATCGCAACTTTTAAGAAAATATTTTGTAAAGGGTTTGTCACCCGGCCTTTTTTCATGGGGCAACACATTATCCGTGATGGCAATAATTTTTGTTTTACCATTCTTGCGTATCCTTCTCAAAATCGTTCCCAGTGCGGGTCCCATAAAAGGCAACCAATATCTCACCACGACCAGGTCGGGAGCTTCTTTCTGTAAACGGTTTCCGATCACCATCCAGTTTAGCGGATTGACGGAATTGATCGACGGATGTATTTCGATGCCCATGGGTGGCGGATCGGAAGAAAACTGTGTTTTACCGGGAAAAAGAAATCCCGGATACTGCAATGAGAAAGAATAAATGGAACAGATATGCCCTTCATCCATAAAAGCCTTGCAAAGCCGCTGGTCAAAACTTGCAAGACCACCGCGAAGGGGCCAGGCCGGTCCGATAATAATTACTTTCATAATCCAGCTCTCTTTTCAACCAGGTATGCATTTCGGTTGGGAGCATTCCGGGAAATCAATTCTGCAATAAATCCGGTTACAAAAAGTTGTGTACCGATCACCATGGTCACCAGTGCCACAAAAAAAAGCGGGCGTTGGGTAAATCCCGTTCTGTCAAAAAATAATTTCGACAATGCCAGGTAAAATGATACCAGAAAACCAAAGAGGAAACAAACCATGCCCCAGGTTCCGAACAAATGCATGGGCCTCTTTCCATATTTGCCTACAAACATAATGGAAGCCAGATCCAGTCCCCCGGTAATCAGGCGGCCCACGCCAAATTTGGATACGCCATATTTCCTGGCATGGTGTTCGACCACTTTCTCACCTATTTTTTTAAAACCAGACCATTTGGCTATCAAAGGGATATAACGGTGCATCTCACCATATACTTCAATACTTTTTACCACCCGTTTCTGATAGGCTTTCAGTCCACAGTTAAAATCATGCAATTCAATTTTTGACACTTTGGAAGTGACCCAGTTAAAAAAACGGGAAGGCACCGTTTTAGAGAGCGGATCATGGCGAAGTTTTTTCCATCCGCTCACCAGGTCATATCCATCCCTGGTGATCATCTGGTAAAGGGCCGGGATCTCATCGGGACTATCCTGCAGATCGGCATCCATCGTAATCACCACATTTCCCTGGCAGGATCTGAATCCTTCGTTCAGGGCAGCGGATTTACCATAATTCCTTTGGAAACGGATACCCTTTATACAATCGTTTTGCGCATGCAGTGATTCTATCACCGACCAGGAAGAATCCGTACTGCCATCATCCACCAGAATCACTTCATAACTAAACTGATTGGCAGCCATTACACGGCCGATCCATGCAACCAGTTCGGGAAGTGATTCTTCTTCATTTAACAACGGTACTATGACAGATATATCCATACGTATGATTACTTGGGATCCTCTATAAATTCCTGATTACAGGATTTCGTTTTCGCAAAATAATTGCAAAGATCAATCCGAAAACACTATCAATGACCACACTGATGCCGTAACCTTTTATCAGGTTACCCGGACTGCGATTGAGTCTCCATGTCTTTAAAACTTTTCATCTGCTGCTCAATCTGTTCATCCGGAACATGAGCCTTTTGCAAGGTGGCGCGTGTGGCCGCCTGGAAATTTCCCCAGAAAGCCGGATCCACCATTTTAAAATATACAAGATTGAAAATAATATATATCAGTTCGGTAATCAGTATGACAATAAAAACAGCCGTAAATAATTCTTTCAGATCGAGCATATCCTCCCAGTTCTTTTTTTCTGGCAATGGCGGTAAATAAATACATGACTAATATAATGAGATAGGATATTACTGCGGATGATACAAAGTATTGCGGATTGGCAGAAAAGAATTTATAACCGGCAAAAAAGTAAAATGAAATATAACAGGCCGGTAACGAGACCATAGCGCAATCCAATCCTGTTTTTTGATACCGGGGCCATAAGAAAAATTTTAAAACCTTTTACTGACTTATCCTTAAAAACATCGGGCTCCGTCTTTTTTGGTAAATGCCGCGCCCAGCAAAGACGCTATCGTGTTAAAAAAAAGTGTTGCCAAAAAAATAAAGATTGAAAGTATACCGGGTTGCATAAATTTCTTTGTCATCGCTACCTGCGTGTCAATCTGGTCGTCCGTCAGTTTTCCTGTGGCTTGTAAATCAGTTCTTGTTTTTGTGAGAATCTGATCGATCACTTCCGGAAATATAACGTACAAGGAAAGAAGAGAATAAACAACCATCAAAACAGAAACAATCAGGGATATCTTAAATCCATATCCAAAGACTTTTCCAAAAGTAACGCCATCAACCTGTTGTTTACCGAACTGAATACAAAAAATAATGATGGCAACCATTGCAATTATCGTTGAAAGCCATTTGAACCAGGATTCGAAACGCAGATGCGCAAATCCGCCAATGAGATCAATAACAATCAATACGAGCGCCAGCATGAGGGCCTTGCCCAAATAATCAGATGATTTCTTTTCCATATGTGGTGTTTTATTTAGCAATCAATTACTCAGATGAAGTTTCCCTTTTGCAACAATTCCAATCGCCTTACCCTTTAAAGGAATTCCATAAAATGGCGAATTCCTTGATTTGGAAACCGTTTTCGCCAGGTCGTATGTCCAGTCAAATTCCATATCGAAAAGGGTCAGGTTACACAGACTTCCTTTTTCAATCACACAAGGGTCGAGGTTGAAAATTCTGCGGGCATTTCCTCCGAATAATGCATAAATTCTCTCCGCAGATAAATCGGGTAATAAAGTTTGAACAACAGCATAAGAAGTTTCCAGTCCGGTCATTCCGAACTTTGCATTTTCAAATTCCAGAATCTTGCTGTCATATTCATGTGGCAGATGATGGGACGCAATACAGTCAATGGTTCCGTCCATCACAGCCTGCTTTAACTGTTCAGAAATTATTTTGGAACGAAGTGGCGGGTATACTTTCAGGTTCGTGTCATAATCGACCAGTGCTTCATCACTGAAAAAAAGATGATAGGGGGTTACCGAACAGGTGATCTGAATTCCGGAATCTTTACCCCGGCGTATATATTCAATGGATTTGGGAGAAGTGATGCCGGTAAAATGAATCCGGGAATCTGTATATCTGGCCAGTTTTATATCGCGGGCAATGATGAGTTCTTCCGACATCATGGGTTTTCCCGGCAGGCCAAGCTGGGTGGATATGATTCCTTCATGAATCAATCCGTTGGGAGAAATGCTGGTATCATCCGGAATCTGAATAATCACTCCGTCGAATGCCTTTATATATTGTAAGGCTTTTACCAGTACACCGGAGGATTGCACCGGATGAAGGCCGTCGGAAAATGCAACCGCACCGCTGTTTTGCATATCATACATTTCAGCGAGATGACGACCTTCCAGATTTTTTGTAATGGCACCAATGGCGTGAATGGTTACCGGCAATACACTATTACGATGCCGGATAACCTCTACCTGTGATTTCCCATCCGTGACAGGTTTTGTATCCGGAATGAGAAATACATCGGTAAAACCGCCGGCAGCTGCTGCTGCGGCTCCTGTTTCCAGTGTTTCTTTGAACTCATATCCCGGGTCCGCAAAATTGGAAAAAATGTCAACCCATCCCGGACTTACCTGTAGTCCCTGCTGGTCAATGACCTGGTCCGCTTTTTCAGAAATAGAAGGTGCAATCTCGCGGATAGTGCCATTTTCAATTAAAATATCCTGAATGGTTCCGTGATGGGAAGAGAGCGGGTCAGTAATGCAAGCCTGTTTGATTAGCAGCTTCATCTATAAGGAATTGCGCGAAGATAAGGTATACGGATGAATCCATTTTCGGGCAATGGGTTTTTATCTTAGATTTGCATCCCGCCAAGCGGAAATTTGGGACCTTAGCGCAGCTCTGATAGCTTGAGACGTTACGCGAGATCAAAGTATTAGAATTTCGGGACGTAGCGCAGCCCGGTAGCGCGTTTGCATGGGGTGCAAGAGGCCGCTGGTTCGAATCCAGTCGTCCCGACAAAAGACGGTTCGTCCCGCAAGAAGGGGGATCGTCCCAACAAAAAAGTCTTCGCTTAGCGAAGACTTTTTTCTTTGGTACGAGGCTTTCTTATTCCGTTATCTTTTGCGTTTCTTCCTGGCTGGCATACTCCCCCGGAGGATTTGGCAATATCATTACTTTGGAGTTTTGCAATGAAATAACAGAAGAAGCAGAATATAAGCCAATGCTATTTCCTGCAAATGTATAATCCATTAAAGTGAGTTTTACAAATCCATCAATGGAGAGCTCGATATAATTACCGTAGCTGATCAGCCTGAAATAAAAAGATCTTTCTTTATTGACCGTAAATATTCCTGACTGGATATCATAAAAAACAAAATTCTGGCGTGTATTCAACGGATTAAATCCCCAGGTTCTGATATTTACCAACCCATTGGAAACATCAAATGAAATGAAATAACCATTTCCATCCTGGTCAATATCACTGACCAATCCGAGTTTCCCCATTCCCTCCACCGTTAGTCGCCCTTCCCATATGTAACTGGACGAGGGTTTCTCAAAACAAAATATCTCATAACCGCTTCTTGCACCATAAGTCCATTTATCAGGTTCAATGCTTAAAGAAGCTGTCGGATTTTCAAGCAGTGTTTTCACGGACCCGAATGCTGCCTGCGGAATTGTTTTTATGACCATTTGATCCCAGCGATAATAACTTTTTAATACCAGCCTTCCGCGATCATCTGTATCCAGTTCTTTTGGCGGAGGCAACACGCGGTGCGTATCAATTTTCCCATAGGCGTAAAAAAAATTATAAACCAGCAGATGTTTTCCATCCTGCACTGTACGGGCAGCATAATTTCCCTGCGGCAACAATACATCCGCATGAAAAGAATGATACTCTCCAAAAAAATCTTTCGCAAACCAATAACGTACTTTTATATCTTCCCGGATAGATCCCAGTATATAAAAATATCCGTTCAATTCAAAAACGCAGGGGCATTCAATGTCATCATATACCATCGGGTATAACAAAGGGGGCATCGTTTCAACCTTATCATGGGTAATTTTTATCAGGCCAACGCATCCTCTCCGGGATATGGGACCGGAAACAGTCCGGGCGGCAACAACCAGATAAATTTCTCCTTTATATTCAAATCGGAAAGGATCACGAAAACTCAGCCATTTTCTGGGATTGGTCTTGGATGTTTCATAAAAGAATCCTTCCGGCGCAATGGGGAAAATCGCTTTCCGGTCTTTTTTCCAATCCACCAGGTTGGTTGATTCAGCATATCCGATTCTTGAAATCACACCGCGGTCTTTTCTTTGCAAACCGGTATAATACATTTCGAATTTGTCACCCACCTCTACCACATGCATGGTCCAGAGCATATCATCATCCCACTCACCGGGATTACCAACAAATAAAGCATTGTTCACTCTTTTCCAGGAGATCCCGTCTCTTGAAACGGCGTGTGCGATATAATCGTGGTTGGGAATGATCAGGTGAAACAAATGATAAATGCCCTTATGTATGATAACCGTGATATCGCCTATTTCCCAATCACTAAATCCGGATCCTGAGTACATAATCGTTTTTATCCATTTAAAAAAAAGTAATAATATCCCTTTGGACTGATTTTGGATGAACTGCAATTGTTAATCAATTGCAAACTGGAAAATAATGAAGGAATATTACATACAATTATTCAGCCCCCATGGGCTGATCCGATTTAATGATCCGGAAATTGGCAGGGACAAGGACACCGGGGGGCAGGTAAAATATGTATTGGAATTGCTGGAGAATCTATCCCATCATCCACAGGTTCGTAAAGTGGATCTTTTTACCCGTCGTATCATTGATAAGAGGGTGTCGGCAGCTTACGAAAGAGAGGTTGAAATAGTCAATGAAAAAGCCCGTATTGTCAGGATGTCCTGTGGCGGTCATTCTTACCGGCCAAAAGAAACGCTCTGGGATCATCTGGATGAGTTTATAGATAAAACCATACGATTTATTGACCAGGAAGCCGATTTTCCCGATGTGGTGCATGGTCACTATGCGGATGGCAATTACCTCGCGGGCCAGATCAGTGAAATATATGGTATCCCTTTTCTCGCCACCGGTCATTCCCTGGGAAGGAATAAAAAAAATATCCTGATCCAGGAGGGAATGACGCCTGAAAAAATTAATGAAAAATTCAATATGGAGCGGCGGATCGCCGTAGAAGAAAATGTACTTGCAGACAGCCGATGTTATTATTGAAAGTACCCAGCATGCTATTGATACACAATACGCATTATACGACCATGTAAAGTCGGCTAAATTCAAAGTTATACCGCCCGGTGTAAACCTGGAAATTTTCTACCCTTTCTACAGATTGGATATGCCATCGTTTAAGATGTCTATAGAGCAGGAACAGGCGATTTACCGGGTTAATTCTGATATCGAGCGATTCCTGTTCAATCCCGCAAAACCATTGATCCTTTCGATCGGGAGGGCGGATAAAAGAAAAAATTTTGAAGCCATTATTCAATCCTACGGACAGGATAAGGAATTACAGGCCATGGCCAATCTCGCCATATTTGCAGGGGTCCGTAAAGATATCAGCCAGATGCCGGAAGACGAACAGGACATTCTTAAGAATCTTTTATTACTGCTTGACAAATATGACCTGTATGGCAAAATGGCCATTCCCAAAAAAAATGATCCCAAACTGGAAGTACCCGAAATATATCGAATCGTTGCACGAAAAAAAGGTGTATTTATCAATGCAACTCCGGGGGAGAATTTTGGATTGACGATTGTGGAAGCTGCCGCCTGCGGATTACCTGTAATCGCTTCACCTACAGGAGGTCCCAAAGAGATTCTGGAGCAGATTGAAAATGGATTACTGGTAGACGTGGAAAATCCCGAAAGCCATTGCAGAGGCGACTCAAAAAAATTATTTCTGATCAGACTGCATGGGAAAAATATTCTACGAATGGCATTATAGGAACCAGTCAACAGTATTCCTGGACATCTTATGCAAATAAATATATTGATGTAATTAATGAACTCTTTACGCAAAAAAATAATGAGATCCACGGCTCCAAAAACAGGACCGCCTACGGAAAAAAACTGACCAATGCAGAAATGATTGTCATTTCTGATCTGGATGGAACTCTGATTGAAGGCAACGATTCAAACGGCCTGAAAGAATTTAAGGAATGGATCATAAACAATAATAGCAAAGTGGCATTTGGTGTGGCGAGCGGAAGAAACAGGCATATTACAGAACAGGCATTTGCCGAGTATGATCTTCCCAAACCGGATATACTGATTTGTTCTGCCGGATCTGAAATTTATTACACGGATAAATTTATTCCCGACAAAGGATGGGAAAGTCATATTGACTATCAATGGAAAAGAAATGAATTGGAACACGCATTATCAGTCTTTCCGGGAATTCATTTGCAGGAACCGGATGCTCAGTGGCGTTTTAAACTCAGTTATTATGTGGATGATCATTTTGATGAAGATGATCTGGCCAATCTGTATAAATTTCTTGACGATCGTAAACTGAGGGCCAAAATAATTCTTACTGAAAATCATTATCTCGATCTGCTGCCATTTCGGGCCAGTAAAGGAAGTGCTGTACGCTACCTGAGCTACAAATGGAAAGTTCCCCTGGAACGTTTCATTACTGCCGGCAATAGTGGCAACGATGAGGATATGCTCAAAGCAAAAACAAATGGGATTGTGGTTTCCAATTATAGTCCGGAACTGGAAGATCTGAGGAAAAACAAGTCAATATATTTTACAAAAAATCCACTGGCCAAAGGAGTGCTGGAAGGCATTCAGCACCACCTGGAGTTGGATTCAATGAAATAAAAAGTTTATTATTCCGGTTTCAATTTT
This sequence comes from uncultured Bacteroidota bacterium, assembly GCA_963759335.1. Classification (GTDB taxonomy): domain Bacteria; phylum Bacteroidota; class Bacteroidia; order Chitinophagales; family Chitinophagaceae; genus Puia. Next base: position 494,804 of record CAVWYU010000003.1, on the reverse strand, counting down.
ACCCTCATGACATAGGATTTACAGGTCATGTAAAGCATATTGTGCACCTGATCTATATAACAATTGGCAGTCAGCTCTCCGGTATAAATTCTGGCAAGCACTTTACCTGCCGGATTAAATAACCATATGCCACCCGGACCGCTGGCGAAAATATATCCCTTCGCATTTACTTTCATTCCATCCGGACTGCCGGGTAATTTTCCTTCTTCGGCAGACACATGATAAAAGACGGATGCTTTTGCTATCAATCCCTGATCGTTCAATTCATATTTCGTCCATTCCTTATTATCACCGTCTGAGTTGGATATATAAAGAATTTTGTTATCGGGAGAAAGCGCAATGCCATTCGGATAAGAAACTTTATCTGTAAAAAGTAAAGCCTTGCCGCCCGGTTTTACGAGATAGATTCCCTGAAAAGGGATTTCCTTACTACTATCTTTTATTCCCTTTTCCAAACCGTAAGGCGGATCAGTAAAATATAAATTTCCGTTGGCTGCATAAACGGCATCATTGGGGCTGTTAAATTTTTTACCCTGGTATGAAGAAACGATGGTTTCAAAGACAGGTTTTGGATCGTTTAATGAAGATTTCATCCGGCCTATTTGCCGGTTGCCCTGTTGACACAAAACCAGTTTTCCATTCTTATCAATCACCAGACCATTGGAGCCTGGTTCTTTTTCTTTTGGAATAGTGCCCGTATAACCGGAAGGTTCCAGATAAATACTTGCGCCATTTCCCTGCTTCCATTTATAAATCCGGTTGGTGGGAACGTCTGAAAATAATAAATAATCGCTGTCACTAACATACACCGGACCTTCGGTCCATTTATAGCCTTCTGCTATCACTTCAATCGCAGCAGTGGAATCCAACAGATTCAGTCCTTCTGCATCCAGGATACTGATATGCTTTGGAGATTCGGTCACAGCGGGTGCTGTTGCAGACGGAATCTTTTTTTTCTGTTTCGGCAGAATGGCTGTTACAGGCGGCCATTACTGCAATGAAAATAATAATCAATGGCAAATGTTTATTTTTCATATACTAGATTGTTTTCAAAAAATGATGAGCTATTTTAGAATGGGCCCTTAAAAGCATTTCATCGTCGTTCAAATAAAATATTTCACTGCCCAATTCCATAAATTCCAGACCTGTAAGATAAGCATGCTTTAAAGATTCACTGCAAACTACATACACGGGACAATGAGTTCCTTTCAACTGACCAAGTTCGGCACCAATCAAAAGTCCGCTCAGAAACTGATATCCACTTACCAGGTTTGTATGCTGCAGTAATTGCCTGGCACGAACCATAAAAGCCTCATGTAATAAATTGTTTTCTAATCCTGCCTTAAAGCCATATGAAAAAGATTTTTCGTCTGTTCCTTTTTTCACCGCATGGCGCAATATACTTTTCTCGGCCAGGAGGCTAAATATTTCACCCGTCATGTAGGTTTTAAAATTGACGCCCGTTTTATTTTTTACAAATACATGTTTGGAATGGGTGCCCGGAAAAATAAATATTTTCTCATCGTCATCCGGTATGTCACATCCCAGCAGCAGGCTCTCTTCGCCGCGCATCACATCCTGATCTGTCTTAAATCCCGATACTAAATATAAGGGATGCGAAAATTTTTCATCCTCATTTATTTTTTTAACCGGGAATTTTGTCAGGTCCCAGCTAAAAGGAAATTCCTGATACGGAAGTTCTGCGAGTCCAATATTTGAAGAAGCCATACCGGAAATAATCACCGGCATATTTTTCGCAATATCTCCCGATAACCGGCTGATTGCTTCCGCTAATTTCTTCCTGTAGAAATCAATTCTTTCAGACTCCGGTCTGCCTGTTGCCAGCCATTGTTGGTGGGTATCTGCGATCCCATCGTTTGTTTTTACTTCAGAAGATGTCTGCCTTTTTACTGCATCCACCAGCCGAATCCTGAAGGATGATGTACCCCAATCACAACTTAGAAATCTATCCATGAATAAGATTATAAACTCCGGGACTAATCATTCATTTTTAGTAATGCTTCCTTTACTGATTCTGTTATTTTCTCAAATTGTCCTGCTTTTATGAACTCAGCTTTTGTCAGCCAGGAACCACCCACGGCAATCACATTTTTCAGCTGCAGGTATTCGTTCATATTGCTGAGGGATACTCCACCCATGGGTATAAACATTATTTGCAATGACTGGTACGGGTCCTGAATTGCTTTTAAAAAATGTACACCACCCAGTTGGGATGCAGGAAATAATTTCAATATTTCAAATCCCATCCCGGCAGCCGATTCAATTTCAGAAGGTGTCATGACACCCGGTATAAAAGGAAAATGATTATCCAGGGCGTTCTGGCAAACTACGGGATTAAACCCGGGAGCCAGACCGAATTGGGCACCAGCATCCATAGCCTGTTTCAATTGAGTTTATTGGATAACAATGTTCCGGCACCCAGAATCATCTCCGGTAAATTTTTTCTGATCATGGTAATCGCCTCTGCCGCAGCTGCTGTACGGAAAGTAACTTCCATCACCCGCAGGCCGCCCCGGAGCAACGCTTCGGCTACGGGTAAAACTTCATCTGCGGAAGAAAAAGTGACCGCCGGAAGAATTCTCTGACCTAATGCGGTATGTAATAATCCGTTTTCCATTAGCGAGTTCCTGCTATAAATGTAGTTTTTATATCGACAGCTGCTTTGGTCAAAAATGCATTAAATTGACAAGAACCCGATTTATACCGGCATGAATAAAATATTTGTTATAGGCAGTTCCAACACCGATATGGTCGTTAAAACGGATGAACTACCGTTACCCGGAGAAACAAAATTAGGGGGCACATTCTTTATGAATGCCGGGGGCAAAGGAGCAAACCAGGCTGTTGCTGCCGCAAGACTTGGCGGGAATGTAACGCTGGTAGCCAAGCTGGGCAACGATATTTTTGGCAAACAAACGCTGGCCGGATTAAAAAAAGAAAATATCAATACGGATTATGTATTCTTTGATGAAAGCAATCCATCCGGAACCGCGCTCATCATCGTAAATGCAATGGGGGAGAATTGCATCGTCGTTGCTCCCGGTGCCAACGCGAATCTCTTACCTGCAGACATTGAAAAAGTAAAAAACCTGCGAGACGCAGCTGTCATCCTGTTGCAGCTGGAAATCCCGATGGACACCATACAGTATGTTGCGAACCTGGCCAAAGTAAATAAACAGAAACTCATACTCAATCCGGCGCCCGCGCAAAAATTAAGCGATGAGTTATTGAAAGGATTATACCTGATAACCCCCAATGAAACCGAAGCATTTCATTTAACCGGCATTCGGGTAAACGATGAAACAACCGCCTCTGCAGCTGCGGACGTTCTGATATCGAAAGGGGTAGAGAATGTTATTATTACACTTGGAAGCGAGGGAGCTTTTTTCCAGAACGGCCATTCGAAAATAAAAGTAAATGCTCCTGTAGTAGAAACTCTTGATTCGACAGCTGCGGGGGATACATTTAATGGCGCCATAGCGGTGGCTATAACCGAAAATATGAGTTGGGAAAATGCGATGCGATTCGCTGTGCAGGCCGCTTCCATTTCCGTCACCAGGATGGGTGCACAATCTTCCGTTCCGTACCGGAAAGAAATTGTCTGAATAAATATCCGGCGGTATCACCTCAACAAAAAAACCGGGAATTCAGAATAGAATCTTTATTCCCGGTTCACTCCCTGTCAATGTTTTTTAAAGAACAATTACCATTTTTCGATTCCCAGTAATTTTTTCCCTAAGGGCGAAAGTTCAGCCACCGGATTCTTTTTTTCTCTTTCCAGCGGATCGCCCGGAAACGCATACCCCTGCATGGCGTCCCTGTTTTTCCAGCTGCTGATCCGCCACTGCACTAGTTCTTCGTTGTCCTCCTGTGCGGGCATCATCGCGATGTATTGAGCGATCGCGGACTTTATCCTTACTGGTATTGGCCCTGATGCCATGTGGTTCCAGACTGTTAAAGATTAATAAGTCACCGGCTTCGAGTTTCACCTTTTCCAGTTCCAATCCTGTAATGTCGGGTTTATAGTGATCCCGGTCTTCCGGCTGTGTAAGTTTCCAGGTATCATAAGTCCTGTATAAGTTCAGGGATACATTGAAAGCCGCCCATGTTTTCGTCTGTTTGGTCAGCCAGCGCCAGCACACCCTGTACATTTTGTGGTTTTGTTTCGGGATCATAATCCCAATGAATAAAACCTTTATATTCAAATCCGGGTCTCAGGGGAAAATTCAGGTTTGCCCGGTCAATGGTAACCCAAAGTTTTTCCGTTCCCCAGATATCCGCAAATGCCTGGTGTACTTTCGGGTATTGCCGGTTATCCCACATGTACTGATGATTATAGATCTCCACCATACCCGTATTATTTAATTCCTTCATTTCCATTTTTACATTGGGTCTTTTGTACCAACTATCTATATCATCAGGATTTTTATCTTCATATTCCCAGAGATAATCGGCCAGTTTTTTCACCTGTTCCTTCGGTACAGCATTTCGTATAATCACATATCCGTTCTTTACCCAGAATGCCCAGTCGTCTTCGCTGAGTAAACGCAGATGGCTGACCATTGCTGCGGTCATTTAATTTTATCTGACTTGATTTTGCAGTGGAAGGATTTCCCGGGATTTCCTTATGAGCCATGGTAGGCGGGGCAGGAGCCATCGTTTTTTGCATCATATACGTTGATTTTAATAACACAAAGCTATACCGGTGTTCTCACCATAGTTTCCCATCTATTGACAAGAATTTGCTCTGTATTGACTTAATTAGTATATTAATACCAGGTAATTACATAATTCAAGACATGAACGAGATCCAGTTGGAAAAGATCGTATTCGAACCGGGCAAATCATTTAAGATATTTTCCCCCCGGTTAAAAAACACGTTTTTATGGCACTATCATCCTCAGATAGAGTTGGTGTATGTGGAAGCTGATGCGGGAATACGACATGTCGGAACCCATATTTCCGGTTACACATATAGTGACCTGGTATTCATTGGCGGGAATCTGCCGCACCTGAATTTTGATTACCGGTTAAGAAGTGATTATCATCAGATCGTCATTCAACTAAAAACCGATTTTCTGGGAACCGCCATCGCCATTGCCCCGGAACTCTCGGCAATTAATAAATTATTCAATGATGCTGATTACGGTATTGCCTTTTATGGAGAAACAAAAAGAATCGTTTCAGAGAAACTAAAACAACTGGATGGTCTCAGTGCTTTCGATCAACTGATTCAACTCATCAGCATTTTTAAAATACTGGCAGATACAAAAGAACGTAGTATTCTAAATAATGATTTATCCAGTTCGGCCTTTATTTTAAAAGATAAAATCAGGATGGGAGCGATTTATGAATATATAGACGCACATTATGATGAACGACCCGATGTAAATAAGGTAGCTGCGAAAGTGCACCTGACTACACCGGCTTTTTGCCGATATTTTAAAAGACAGACCAACATGACATTTACTGATTTTGTAAATCAGTACCGGATTGAACGCGCAAAAAATCTGCTGATGCAGGATCGAATGTAACTGAAACCTGCTATGCCGTTGGCTTTGAAAGCATTTCCTATTTTAATAAACTATTTAATAAAATCGTTGGCGAAAATCCTTCCACTTTCAAAAAAAACTGGGAGATGCATAACCGCGCATAAGTTTGTAAAATAACAAAATCAACGACAGAAAAATTTCCATCGTTGATTCAGTTAACACTAAATGTCTAACCGTTATTTCATCGCTACATAGCCGGCCAGTTTTGAAGTATCATGTTTTGGAACGGTGTCCATTACATAATGAGCAACACTTGCATATTTTGAAGTATCTTTTTTAGGAACTGTATCCAGAATCATTGCATACTTTGAAGTATCCTTTTTTGGAACTGTATCCAGAATCATAGCATACTTTGAAGTATCTTTTTTCGGAACTGTATCCAGAATCATAGCATACTTTGAAGTATCTTTTTTCGGAACTGTATCCAGAATCATAGCATACTTCGGTGAATCCGGTTTTGGAACCGTATCCATTGCACTATATGCCACAGCATGTTTTGTTTTAGTGGCAGTAGTTCCCATAAGAGACGACGCAACACACAGGCCTGCGAAGGCCGCAAATAAAACTTTCTTCATTTTAAATAAATTTTGAGGTTTAACGAAAAATCCTACGATTCGGGGTATTATCTATATGTGTTTTTCGTAGTGGGAGGATTAATTAGACTAAGGGAAAAACCATGCCAATTTTTTTACAGGTTATTTTACAATTCTTAATGAAAAACAAAAATTGAAAGTTGGTATGATATTTTAAAAATCAAAATTTTATAAGGTTGTAGAAATTTTTACATAACCGTACAGTTTATTTCGTGCTCCGATTCCTGTAAAACGGGTATATATGCTGTATTTGAGCCGTACTATATATACCATTTTATCGTTAACACTTTAACAACTATTAGCGAAGACTATCAGGCCTGGGTTGTATTTTGTGCATAAATCCAATAAATACTTTTCCGATGTTAAGAAAAACCTTAAAACTATCTGCTATTATCATAGGCATTCTCCTGCTTCTCGCCTTCAGTCTGCCGTTTATATTTAAAGGAAAAATCCTGGCCGTAGCCAGGGATCAGATCAATAAAAACATAAATGCCCGGGTTGATTTTTCGGATGTTAATCTGTCCCTTTTCAGACATTTCCCCAGGCTGGCTGTCGGATTGGAAAATCTGCAGATCATTGGAAATGGATCATTCAGTCAGGACACCCTGATATCCGCCAATCAGATAGATGTAGCTCTCAATCTGTTTAGCTTGTTTGGCGGGTCCGATATCAGTATTTACAGCATCACGGTGGACAAGCCGCGCATACATGCGATTGTGCATAAAGATGGAAAAGCAAACTGGGATATCAGTAAACCCGATACTTCAGCTGTTACGCCAGCCGGGACACCCACAGCATTTCATATGCATCTGCAATCCTATGAAATCAGGGACGCTTATATCAGTTATACCGACCTGCCGTCCGATATGAGCAGCGAAATCCGGCACCTCAATCATTCTGGCAGCGGGGATTTCACATCAGATCTGTTTACCCTCCGTACGAAGACCTCTGCCGAATCTGTGTCATTTATATATACAAAAATTCCTTATCTGGTCGACGCAAAAACTGCCATGACCGCTGATATCGAAGTGGACAATAAATCGAATAAGTACAATTTTAAAACAGATGACATTCATCTGAATGATCTTCAACTCGCAACAGAAGGTTATTTCCAATTCGTCAATGATTCAACCTATGGGATGGACATAAAGTTCAATACGCCTTCTACTGCATTTAAAACTTTATTGTCACTGATCCCTTCGATTTATAAAACGGATTTTGATAAAATTAAAACCAGCGGCAACGCCAGTTTTAATGGATTTGTAAAAGGAGAATATAATGCATCCAAAATCCCTGCTTACAGTGTAAGTATGAAAGTGGAGAACGGATTTTTTCAATACCCTGATCTGCCGCAACCCGTACAGCATATCGGCATCGATATGAAAATTGATAATCCCGATGGTATTACCGATCATACGGTCGTGGATATTTCAAAGGGACATATTGAATTCGGCAAGGATCCGTTTGACTTCCGCATGTTGTTTAAAAACCCGATGACCGTTCAATATATAGATGCTGCCATCAAAGGGAAACTTAACCTCGCCGATATCACCCGCTTTGTCAAATTACAAGCGGGCACCAGTTTGTCCGGCATGCTGGACGCAAATGCGACTGCCAAGGGAAACCTGTCCGCCATCACCAAACAACAGGCAGGGAATTTTTCAGCCAACGGGAATATCGATATTTCCGGATTGAATTATAGTTCACCGGATTTTCCGCAGCCCATCCGGAACAGCCATATTCAAATCGCATTTCAAAATCCGGACGGACTGGCTGATCATACCCTGATTCAAATCCCAACGGCACATGTTGAAATAGGCACTGACCCGATCGATTTCAACCTCACCATTAAAACACCGGTATCCAATATGGTTTTTGACGGGCGACTGAAAGGAAGCTTCGATCTCGCCAATGCAAAGCAATTCACCACATTTCCGGCCGGCACCAGCATTACGGGAAATCTGTCGGGAGATATTTCATTCTCCGGAACCAAACAGGCAGTTGATAAAAAAGATTATGATAAAATCAAAAGTTCGGGAACACTAAACCTGAAAAATATTAATTATACCAGTAAGGACTATCCGGATGGTTTTATGCTCAGCGATGCGGCGTTCACCTTCAATCCTAAAAATATTACGCTCAGTGATGCCCATGCGGAATATCTGAAAAGTCATTTTACCGCGAAAGGTTCGCTGGATAATGCCATCGGATATGCATTAAAAGATGAACCACTGTCCGGAAATCTGGATCTCTATGCTGACCAGATTGATCTGAATAAATTTATGGCAACAGTTCCTGCCGGTGCCGATACTGCGGCAGGCAAAACCGTATCAACACCTTTTGAAGTACCGAAAAACCTGAGCATTCTTATTCATGCTAAAGTAGACAAGCTGCACTATGATAAAGTAGATTATTCAAATCTGAGTGGCGCCATGGCGATCAATGATGAAACCATCGGACTGAAAGATGTTCAAATGAGCGCATTGGAAGGAATACTAAAGGCGAGCGGCTATTATTCTACAAAAAAGGATAAGAAAAATCCTGAAATATCTTTTAACTATGATGTTCAGGGATTGGATATTCAAAAAACATTTTATGCATTTAATTCCGTTCAGAAGATCATGCCCATGGGCCAATATATAGACGGAAAGATGAATGCACAACTTTCCATGACAGGCAGACTCGGTACGGACATGATGCCCGATACAAAGTCGCTAACGGGCAAGGGCAACCTTTTTCTGGTGGATGGTGTATTCCGGAAATTTGCTCCGGTTGAAAAACTGGCGCAGTCCCTTCACATCGATCAGTTGAATGGAACTTCCCTGAAAGATGTCAAATTCAATTTTGAATTTGCGAATGGAAAAGTACTGGTCAAACCATTTCATTATAAATACAACAATATAGACATGGAAATTGGTGGCATGCATGGCTTCGATCAATCGATTGACTACCTGATTGCGATGAAGGTACCAAGGTCTATGCTGGGAGCGGACGCCAATAATCTGCTCAATAATCTTTCACAACAGGCAGTGGCAAAGGGCATTCCGGTTAAAGTTTCTGATAATATCAATTTGAAAATTAATATGGTTGGAACACTGACGAATCCCCAGATTAAAACAGGATTACAGTCCGCAGGCACCGATCTGGCAGCTGAAGTGAAACAACAGGCCGCCGTATTTGCCAAACAGGCAACAGACAGTGTAAAGACGGTCGCAAATGCAAAAACAAATGAAGCAAAAGATTCTGCTGTTGCCATAAAAAATCAGGCAGTAAAAGATCTTCAGGCTGATCTTGGGAAAGCCATTGCCGGTCAGAAAGACAGCACCGGGAATTCGGGTAAAGTTCTTGAGACTACCCAGAAAAACGCAGAACAAACTCTGAAGAATACTTTTGGAAGCCTGTTTAATAAGAAGAAAGAAGTTAAGGATAGTACGAAGGCGAAATAAGCTTCGCGCGGGAGGCAGGAGGCAGGAGGCCCTTGAAGTTTTCTCTTTGTTTCATACGTCCTACGTCGAGCGTCCTGCATCCTGCGTCCTGCCTGTTAAAGAATATTAACGATTCGTTAATTCAGCCATTCCCATTTCTACGGGTCTGATTCTGTTGTATTGCATAGATATCTTCATGCTTTGGAACAGGATGCCGATGGTTAAAAATTTTCTATTACTGGTTTTCCTTTCTCCCACGGCATTTTTATTGGCTCAATTTGTACCGGACACGGCAATCAATCCGGGTATAAAGCAGCTTGATCTGATTGATATCGCGCAGAGAATATTTAATAAAAATTCTGTGAACAGGGAGGACGTGGTGGTCAACAATAAAGGCCGTATTCATGTCAGCGTATTCCCGGCAGTGGGGTACACATTACAAACCGGTTTTGCGGGTGTTCTCAGCGCCAACGCTGCTTTTTTCACCAGTGCGCACAATCATGAGACAGAAAATATTTCCACTGTTATCACGAGCATCGCTTACACCAGTAAAAGCCAGATCATTTTTCCCATTGCATCCAGTATCTGGACAAAAAATAATGAATATAATATTCTCACAGACTGGCGTTATCTGAAATACCCTTCCGAAACCTTTGGCCTGGGTGGTCACACGCAGCAGGATAGTTTTTACAATGTGGATTATTCTTACATAAAACTGCACCAGGCAGTTCTCAAAAAAATAGCGACTAACCTGTATGCCGGACTTGGATATGATTTTGATTATTTCTGGAATATCACTGAAGTAAATCCGCCGAATGATCATGAAACCGACTTTCAGCAATACGGTTTGTCCAATACCGAAAAAGCATCGGGGCCTTCGTTCATTTTAAAATATGATTCCAGAAAAAACCCGATCAATCCCCAGAAGGGCATTTATGCCAATATTCTTTTTCAGCCAAAGTTCACGTTCATGGGAAGTGATGCGAACTGGCAATCCTTATTGCTCGAGTTCAGGAGCTATATAAAATTTCCGGATCATTCCAGGAATATCCTGGCTTTCTGGAGCTATAACTGGTTTACGTTGGGCGGCAATCCGCCTTATTTACTATTGCCCAGTACCGGTTGGGATGAATTCAGTAACACCGGTCGGGGATATATCCAGGGCAGGTTCAGAAGTCTGAATATGATTGATCAGGAAGCGGAATACCGGTTCACTATTTCACGGAACGGACTATTCGGCGGTGTTGTATTTGCAAATGCGGAATCCTTTTCAGATGTGCTGACCGGAAAATATGAAGTCATATCTCCCGGCGCCGGTCTGGGTATCCGTATCATGCTGAATAAATTTTCACGAACAAATATCGCCCTCGATTATGCCTGGGGAACGCAGGGATCGAGCGGATTTTTTGTGAATCTGGGGGAAGTATTTTAAGCCGCCTTACATATTCAACCAGTAATTCAGTTTCAGCACCAGGGCCCTGGTACGTACCGAAAACGGATTGGTATAATAATTATCCGTATATACCAGAAAGAAATCGGAAGCCGGTTTATAACGCCACTGCAGGCGCGTATTAATGTTCATATTTTTTACCTGCTCATTATACTGTACAAAGGCAGTAAAATAGATGGTATTTGTAAAAGTAACGTCGATACGCGGGCCAACCAGTAAGAATCTGGTATTTCCCCAGGGCTGGGGAAGGTCAAGTACATTATAAGAAGTCGTAAGGGTGATACTCACAAAAGGCTGAATTCTGAATCCTACGTCGGTTAGAATGGATAACTTATTTCCCTGTGCATAATAGCCGCCATACCTAACCGAAAAATCGTACGTAAAGACACTCTGCGGCTTGGAGAAGAAATCGACGCCACTCGTGTACCATTTATGAATAGATCCGACAGGCAGGTAACCGATCCCGGTATTGGTCGGATCGAAGGGCGCCTGAAGTTGTACATAGTCCTGTTGTGCAACCAATGTGAGTGTCGCCTTGTTCCGGAATGTAATCAGCCAGTCAACAATGTTTTCGTTGTCGGTCGTTTTAAATTTTTCATCATAATAAAAATTGGAAAACCATTGGGGACCGTGACTTAATATCGCACCCTGGCTGGGGAAAATATAATAAGACACCTGCGGATAAAACCGGATATAGCCGGTTCGCGGTATGTATCCGGCTTCTGCTTTATAATTGCTGCCGATATATTGATAGGCACCATTTATCAGCCATTTTTTGCTCGCATATTGCAGGTTACCCGCAAGCACCCAGTCCTTTCCGGTCGATCCGGGTGTAAATGATTTCATGATCATTTGCTTGCCTGTCCAGAAATTATTTACAGAAGCGAGATTATATTCCAAACCGAATGTTCTGTTGTAAGTCGTATAGTGCGGATGCACCGAATCCTTCATCGGATCATAGTCAATCGACTGTTTATTAACCCATAAAAATCCAATATTGGATCTTGCGAAAACTTTTCGCTGTAATGCCAGGACGGCGTAGTTCTGTTGTGGCAAACCGATGGAATCCACCGTTCCGGTTTGCATATCCATAGCACCGATCCGCCAGTTTTTATCGAGCTTTCCACTTAGTCTGGCTCCGAATTCAATCGGCACACCCAGACCGATTCTTCTGGAAAAAAATGGTCGTATGTCTGCGTAACCGAAATTATTAAACTGATCTCCGTTCTCCAGAAAAAACTGTCTTTTTTCCGGATAAAATAATTCATAACGGCTCAGATCCACCACCTGTTTATCGACCTCTATCTGCGAGAAATCCGGATTGACGGTCAGATCCAGGTTCAGTGATGATGTGATGGAAACTTTTGCATCTCCGCCGACCATGGTCTTATATTGCGTGGGAAGGGTATGATCATAGGTTTTGATCGCCCGGGTAAGGACATAGGGAATAAAAGAGACGTTGGTGCCGGGAGCCGGTGGTATGGAATCCCAAAGCAGAACGCCCGTATAAGCAAGAGAAGCTGACGGGAACTGTCGCGGAACTGGCGCCCAACTGGATTTCTCGGTGGTCTTCAGATCATTCCGGCTGAGGTTGATTCCCCAGGTAGATAATGCCTTTTTATAACGAAGTGTTTTAAACGGAATAGCAATCTCCATGATATATTTATCCGGATACTCCTTCACTTTCGAATACCAGATATTATCCCAGCTCAGATCCACTTTTCCTCCTTCATACATGGTGCCATCCCATTGCGCACCGGCCGCATTGGTGCCAAATGTAAATCCATTGGTTTCATCCCCATAAGTATCCAGGAAGAAAATGAAATTGTCGTTCTTACTGAAACTGAAATCCCGGCGCAGGGATTCCACCATATAGGGCCCCTTCATTCCGTCATAACATACGGCGGACAAATAGAAAAACTTATTGTCATAGGCCATGCGTACTTCGGTCTTCACATTCGCCAGGGAGGTATCCATGGGCAGAATCATAAAGAAATCCTTCGCCAGTTCCGCCTGATGCCAGGAAGTTTCGTCCAATACGCCGTCAATCCGGATGGGATCAACCGTATGATGTATATGTATCAGGAATTTCGCATTCTTTTTTTGGGAAAAAACGGGCAGACTGAACAACAAGGAAAACAACACGGGCAGGACAGTTCTCATCAACAGGGAAATCGTTTGTATTGGTTGAAAAAATACGATTTATTAGGGAAATCAGCCGTTTTGGCTTGCATTTAACTATAATTCAAAGTATTTTTAACTGCTTCCCACCAATATGTGGCGCAATACTTGCGTTAGCGGTCTGATTCCATTTTTTTCCAATTTCCACCGAATATCCGTTTTTAAATCCTTGTTCTTTGAAAGATTTGATCCGTCGAAAATCTTTTAAGAATGAAATCATTATTTTTTTCCCTTTTGCTGGTTCCCGGATTTCTGCAGGCCCAGCGCTGGCATGTCAATTTAAGCGGGGGCGTGGCCAATTATTCCGGCGATTTGCAAGCCAAGGCATTCACATTCGATCAATCTTATTTTTCCTTTGGAGCCGGAGCGCAATATGATATTACCCGGAATTTTTCTGTCCTGAGTAATATCATGATTTTGAAAGTGGGCGCATCGGATCAATATAATAAACCAGATCTCGTATTTCGCAATCTGAGTTTTCAGAACAATATCACCGAATGGAACCTGCTGGCAGAATATACATTTTTTGATATCACGCAAAAGAAATTTTCTCCGTTTTTGTTTGCAGGGATCGCCGTTTTTCATAACAACCCTTATGCGTATGATACACTGGGTCAGAAAACATATCTGAAACCATTGAGTACAGAAGGCGAGGGGTTGCCGCAGTACCCGGATCAAAAACCGTATAATCAGACACAGTTTTCCATTCCATTTGGAGGCGGTATAAAATTCAGGATGAGTGAGAGTGTCGTGCTTGCCTGGGAGCTTGGATTCAGAAAAACATTTACCGATTATATCGATGATGTGAGTACGTTTTATGTTGACAAGACAGTTTTGCAAAACGCAAAGGGTCCTATTGCCATTGAAATGGCTTACCGGGCAAATGAACTGAAAGGTGGTGATCAGACTTATCCTGTGGCAGGCACCAAGCGGGGCAGTTCGAATACAACGATGTTTATTATTATACCGGCATACGGATAAGCATCGCGCTGATAAATTACAGGATGGCGGGAAGGGGCAGAACGGATTGTCCGACCAATGTACAATGAGATTTGTTAGCTAATTTTGCCATCTAACTGAAAAGATGGCATTTAATAATTTAAGTGAGTTCCTGAGTGCATTGGAATCGGCGGGTGAACTGGTAAGAATAAAAACCTATGTTGATCCAATATTGGAAATTGCCGAGATCACCGACCGGATCAGCAAAACAGCTTCAAAAAACAAAGCACTTCTTTTCGAAAATACCGGTTATGATTTCCCGGTACTGATGAATGCCTATGGCAGTGAAAAAAGAATGTGTATCGCACTGGGTGTTCACCGGCTTGATGATATCAGCAAAGAAATCGAATCCCTTTTTAAAATGCTGGCGGGCCCTAAGGAATCTATCCTGGACAAACTCCGTGTTCTTCCCAAACTAACGCAATTTGCCGCCTGGATGCCAAAAGTTGTCAGAGGAAAAGGTGAATGCCAGGAAGTGATCATGGAATCACCCGATCTGAACAAACTTCCCATCATTACCTGCTGGCCAAAAGATGGAGGTCCTTTTATTACGCTGCCCGTTATTCATACAAAGGATCCGGAAACCGGCATCCGAAATGTGGGTATGTACCGGATGCAGCTGATGGGAGAGCGGCTGACAGCCATGCACTGGCATAAACATAAAGTGAGTGCCCGTCATTTTGAAGCCTATAAGAAATTAAAAAAGCGCATGCCCGTGGCCGTTGCATTGGGCGGAGATCCGGTATATGCCTATGCGGCCACTGCGCCTTTGCCGGATAATGTGGATGAATATATGCTGGCAGGTTTTTTACGAAAGAAAAAAGTAGAACTCGTTCGATGTCTCACACAACCCGAAATCGAAGTACCTGCTGATGCAGATATCGTGATTGAAGGATATGTGGATCCGGAAGAAGCGCCCGTTTGGGAAGGTCCCTTTGGTGATCATACGGGATATTATTCATTGCCGGACTGGTATCCGTCGTTTCATGTTACGGCCATCACGCACAAAAAAAATGCGATCTATCCCGCAACCATTGTAGGAATACCGCCACAGGAAGATGCCTGGCTGGGGAAAGCAACGGAAAGAATTTTTCTTGCACCGATGAAGATGATGATGATTCCTGAGATCGTGGATATGGAAATGCCGGTGGAAGGTGTTTTTCATAACCTGGTGATCGCACAAATACATAAAACATTTGCGGGGCATGGACAAAAAGTGATGAGTGCCATGTGGGGTGCCGGTCAGATGATGTTTAATAAAATTCTCGTACTGGTTGATGAAGGCGTTTCGATTACTGATTATTTGTCGCTGGCGAAATATGTTTTCAAAAATCTGAATCCCGCGACCGATATCGCTTTTGCCCAGGGACCGATGGATGTGCTGGATCATAGTTGCAGCAAACTGGGATTTGGCGGAAAAATGTGTATCGACGGAACAAAAAAATTCGAAGAAGAAATCGATGAGCGATATGCTATTCAGGAAAAAATGCATTTTCCGGATGATGAATGGCTTGATACATTTCCTGAAATTAAATCAGTGAACCGGCAGTTGCTGGAGAAGGAAATTCCATGCCTGATTGTATCCGTTTCAAAATCACGCAAGGGACAGGTGCGGGATCTGCACCGGGCTTTTGCTGAAAAAATATATGCGTGATTCCGGCGTGAAACTGATTCTCTATGTTGATGAAAATATTGATCCCTCCAATTTACCGGTAGCGCTCTGGCGGTTCTGTAATAACCTCGATCCCAAAAGAGATTCCTTTTTATTTGAAGGAAGAAAAGGAGAAAAAATAATCGCCTGTATGGGTCTTGACGGTACAACGAAAACAGAAGCCCTGGATGATTTTCACCGGGACTGGCCCAATATCATTGTGGCGGATGAAAAAACAATTGATGCGGTTGATAAAAAATGGGCGTTGCTGGGTCTGGGAGATTTTATTCCTTCACCCTCTCTCTCTTTTCGTGACCAGCTTTATGGGGAAGAAGCTGTTGCGGCTGTTTAAATATTATATCAGCATCGGCAGACGATCCATCTGCTTTCTTTCGTTTATATTCTTTCATAAAATCGGAGAGTGCACAATGGTAAATGGATTTCCGGCCCTGGCGGGGATAGGTTGATTTTTTAACCGGATCGCTTACAATTTCACTGGCAAACTTTGCGGCTTCCGCAAAAATTTTCCTAAATTCGATTTGCTCTTTGGTATAGACTACATTGCTGCGGTCGGGGTATTTTGTCATAAAGGTTTTCCCGTTTATGATTTTATAGACTGCCAGAGTTTCCAACCCTTCCTGTAATTCCCTTTACAACATAGTTGTCTTTGATTTCGGCCATAATTTCCGTTTCCGGAATAACGACCTTTTCTCCCGAATATTATCTGATCTTACGTAATCTTACGCGTTTTACGTCTTCTGTCGTCTATAAAAGGCTGTATGCCTTCTGTATGACTTCTATTGCATATCCGCAGATACTTTAGTAGGCTGTTGATCCTGCATTCACGGGAATAGTTGTAAGTTGTTTACGCATTCACATAACAAGCTGAATCAGGGGTGTATTCTGCAGCTAAAAAGCAGCTCTCCATCGCAGGTAAAAGATTGACAGACAAAGAATAATTAAAGAAAACAGCAATTATATTTTGCTATAATTCGCCAAACCCTAATTTTGCGCCCGGAGAGATGGCAGAGTGGTCTATTGCGGCGGTCTTGAAAACCGTTGAAGGTCAAACTTCCGGGGGTTCGAATCCCTCTCTCTCCGCCAAATAAAATAAAGCCCCGAAAGGGGCATTTTTATTTCTACGAGCATTGAAAGCTTGCTTTCAAAAGTGAGTAGGAATAAAAATGGAATGCGCGGAGCGCCGGCTTTATTTTATTTGAAGCCACCCCTTTAATGGGATCGCCGAAGGCCAATCCCTCTTTCATTATACTCCGACAAAAAACACAAAATATATTTGCGCAACTCAAAAGTTGCATATATATTTGCAACCTGAGGGTTGCGCAATTAATAATCCAGAATGAAACAAGATATATTCCAGGCCATATCAGACCCAACACGCAGGGCTATTTTAACGTTAATCGCTATCCAGGCATTAACACCAAATGCAATGGCGGAAAAATTTGATATGACCCGCCAGGCCGTATCAAAACATATTAAAGTATTGCACGAATGCGAATTGATTAAACCTGAGCAGAGCGGCAGGGAGATTTATTATCACTTTAATGCGAAAAAAATGCAGGAATTTGACCATTGGTTAGCCCAATTCAGGCAAAACTGGGAAACTCAATTTAACCAACTTGACGAATTATTATCAACAATTAAAGAACAGAAAAAATGAACAACGATTTGCTATTTGATTTTAACGTTGACAAAGCAGCGAAAACGGTATATATAACCAGGGAATTTAATGCCGGACTTTCTTTAGTATGGGATGCCTTTACCAAAGCTGAACTACTGGACCAATGGGGAGCACCTGCACCTATGCGCGCCAAAACCAAGTATATGGATTTTAAAGTTGGAGGGCAAAGATTTTATGCGATGATAAGCCCCGACGGACAAGAGCGTTGGTCAGTGCAGAAATTTACATCCATTACTCCGAAAACCAATTTTAAAATGTATAATTCGTTTGCAGATAAAGACGAAAATCCGCGAATTGCCGGGTTCTGAATGGGATTACACTTTCAGCGAACAAAATGGCATAACAAAAGTGAGTATCACCATTTTTAATGAATCGTTTGAACGAATGGAAAAATTATTGGAGGGCTTCAAAATCGGTTTCACCATGACCTTGAAAAACCTGGAAGATCTGTTGACCACTTTATCGTAAAAATTATAAAAAGAAAAATTACAATCACATTTAAAAATAAAAATTATGAGAACAATTAATCCATGGATCAACTTCAATGGAAATGCCGAAGAAGCATTCACTTTTTACAAATCAGTTTTTGGCGGAGAATTCACCAAGATCATTCGTTTCAAAGACCTGGCAAGCGCTGAATTTCAGGTAGCAGAAAAGGAAGCAAATAAAATAATGACCATTGCTTTGCCGCTTGGAAAACACAATGTGTTAATTGCCAATGATGTTCCCGAATTTATGGGACGGGTAAACGAAAACGAAAACAGGTCGAAAATATCAGTTAGTGCAGAAAGCCGTGAAGAAGCAGACAAAATATTTAACGGACTATCAGCAGGTGGAAATATTGAAGGCCCCATTGGCGACAGTCCCTGGGGTACATACGCCGGAATGTTTAGAGACAAATATGGTATTGAATGGATTGTGGAATTTGACCCAAATTATAACGGGTAAATTTAACCAAAGAAAAAATGCAGCCCCTTAAATTGTGCCACGTCCAATGTTAAAGGCTCTGAAAAGATCAAAAAAAAGGAATTAGCCGTAGCCCCTGAAATGACGGCAGCCACCTTTTCAGCCAATAGTGGACAGGCTGCCGGAAGAAGGGTGAAGACAACCGTTTCGTTTAATAAAAGATGAAATACTATCTCTTGATAAGTTCCGGGTTTTTTACACGGTGTTTCATGCGGCTAAAGGTTTCCGGTTTTATTCCAAGATAGGATGCAAGATATTTTTGGGGTATCCGCTGGATAAGGTGCCCGTTATTCAGAACAAAATCTACAAATCTCTTTTCCGTCGAAGCCCTTAGCCGGTGATAATCAAAATCTGTTTTTCTGAGGTATGCTTCTCTGGTAAATAATCTTCCAAGCGTTTCAATTTTGGCACTGTAAGCAAAAAGATTTTCCAAATTCTCATTCGTGAGTGAAAAAACGGTCAACGGCTCCATGGCCTCAATGGAAAAATGAGAGGGCTTCTTTGAGAAAAATGAATTGAAACAACCAATCACGTCGTTTTCAATGGCAAATTCCATAACGATTTCCTCCTTACCCTTCAAAAAAAATAGCCTTGCAGATCCCGAATCGATATAGTTAAGATATTTTTCGACTTCACCCTCATGAATGAGTATCTCTTTCTTTTTAAAATGTCTTATTTCAAAAAAACTTTCAAAATATTCGAATTCCTCGTCAGTTAGTGATACATATTTCGATACGAATGTCTTTAGATTATCTTTTGATGTCATAAGTAGCATTTTTAGGAATTAAAAGCCGGACTAGTAATTTAATCCATTTAACCAACAAATTGGTCAATTTTACAATTAGGATAATGACCGCTCGTGACTTGTTGTTATATAATAACCACCAGGTAAGAAATCTGTTTTCAGAGAGAGACTGTAATTTAATTCATGATCTTTTGGAACGAGTCATCTGTGCTGCGCTCTTCTGAACCTGCGAAAGGCAAACAGCAGGGCAATGGTTACTGCGATTATTATTTGTTCCACATTTAAAATTAATTAATATCCGGGATTATCAGTCCTTTTATCATGCTTATTCCGGGCAGGTATTATCCGGCATTTCGGATAGAGGATTTTACGGAGTGTAAACGCTGGGTACGCAAAAAATATGTCTTTTCCCGAAAAAACGCAGGCTTTAACGCCTATTTGTTTTGGGTTTCTTTTGGATTTCTTTCGGGATCCTTTCGGAAATCCGCTTCAAATCCAAAAGAAACCCAAAAGAAATACAGGAGAAAGACCCAAAAACTATGGCAGGGAGACAGATTTATATGTCCTTTGCGAGCTTACGGAATAAATTTTATGAAGACTCCGTCTACACTCCGTAAATATCAAATTCTGCCATACTAACTTTGGAAACATGCTTACAGGAACAGCTAAACGGATCAGGGAAAACCATCAATTTACAGCGACCATACTGGCGTTTGCCCTGATTCCACTTTCCGGCTTTGCCGTCGATATATATCTTCCTTCCATGCCACAGATGGGGCAGTCGCTTCATGCCAGCAGTATCCAGGTGCAATCCACGATAACCATTTTCCTGATCAGCTATGGCATTTCCCAATTGTTCATCGGGAGCCTGCTGGATAGTTTTGGCCGATATCACATTGGCTTATGGGCCCTTGTTGTTTTTGCAGTATCCTGCCTGGTAATCGCGTTAACGCAGAATATCTATATTTTTTACGCGATGAGGGTTGTCCACGGTATAACCGTGGCAGCCATCATTGTTGCCAAGAGGGCATTCTTCGTGGATATGTATTCCGGTGATCAATTAAAGAACTACCTGAGCATGTTTACGATTGTGTGGTCGACGGGACCCATACTCGCACCTTTTTTTGGAGGTTACCTGGAAACAGCCTTTGGGTGGCAGTCAAACTTTTATTTTTTAGCAGCTTTCGCACTGGTGATCGCCGTTCTTGAAGTAATCTTCAGCGGGGAAACACTCGTCGAATATTCTGCGTTCAATTTCAAAAAAATCGTGGGGGTATATATGAACATGCTCGCTACACCCAGTTTCACACTGGGTTTGTTTATGCTGGGTCTGTCTTATTCGATGATAATGGTTTTTAACATGACCGGGCCGTTTATTATTGAACATCACCTTTCTTTTTCACCCGTCACCGCCGGTTATTGTTCTTTGATCCTGGGTACAGCGTGGATGCTGGGTGGTTTTGCCGGCAAGGCAACCATTCGAAAACCATTTTATAAAAAATTGTTCATTAATCTTTTCCTGCAAATCATTTTTATAAGCGCTATGCTGCTCAGTCTGAACTTCCGGATGAACTTATATACCCTGATCTTTTTTGCCTTCATTATCCACGTGACGGCCGGTTTTACTTTTAATAATTATTTCTCTTATAGCCTGAGTCTGTTTCCAAAGAATGCGGGTATCGCCAGTGGACTGTCGGGTGGGGTCAACTATATCATAGTATCTCTTTTGAGTTATGGCATCGTTTATCTTATACCCGCCAGTGATGAAAAAAATCTGGCGTACAGTTACCTGGTCCTGATTTCATTGTCAGCAATCGTTATGTTTTTTGTTTATAAGGTAAACCGGAAAAATTAAAGCGGCATTACCTGCGTTCCCTGACCAGTTGCCATCAGCCATTCATTATTTTGTTGCACCAGAACTTCAATCCTTTGTACATCATGGTCCAATATTTTACCGGTTGGCAATTTGAACGCTGAATGTACCCGGCGGTTAATGACGGCTGTATCATGAAAAATCCGAATCGAAGATTTGTCGATATCTTTCCCGGCCAGATCAAACAACACGAAATGGAGAAATGATTGGATGAATTGGCGGGTTCCAAATTTGTAATGAGGCTGAAGTAATGATGTATTTTATCTTTTTACGGAGGGCTCAATCAAATCCCAGAGATTCCCATACAAATCCTCAAAAACGGCAACCCTGCCATATTCTTCGGTGGCCGGAGGCCTTACAAAATGAATTCCCTCCTTCAGCATATTTTTATAATCACGATCAAAATCGTCGGTAAACAGAAATAAAAAAACACGTCCCCCTGTTTGATTACCGATTGCTGCGTCCTGTTCAGGTTTTGCTGCCTTGGCTAACAGGAGTGAACAATCGCCGGAGCCCGGCGGCTTCACAAGCACCCATCTTTTGGATTCTGATAATACGGTATCTTCCTCCAATGTAAATCCGAGTTTTCCGGTATAAAATTCGATCGCTTCGTCATAATCTTTCACTACTAAAGCGATATGGGCGATAAACTGTTTCATTGACTAAATTTATCTCAATTAACCAAGTATTTTTGCCTGGAATGAATTTACAGGGAAGACGGCATATACTCAAAATCATTTTCATTTTCAGCGTCGCTGTTTGTTGTTTTTACGCGCGGTCTTTTTGCCAGACCAGGGATTCCATCATTCTGTATAACGGACGAGGCGTTGATCGGAGCTATTCAAAGTTCGAGCCTTGGTTCCATATCGATCGATGATATCGATCTTAAAATGTTAAACATCAAATTATATAAAATCAAAACGCTGATCATTTATGAGCGTTTCAAAATCGAAACCATTGAAAAAAAAATATACTATGGAACTTTGCGAACATCCGGGAGAGACGGATGGGTAGATATCCATTTGGATAATGGCGAAACTCTTCCCATTCATATTGTAAAGATTTACCAGCTAACCTCCATGGATACCGACATTCTTAAAAGGCTAAACGGGAATGTATCCGCAGGTCTGAGTTTTAGTAAATCCAGCCAGATCGGACAGGTAAATTTCAGCGCTATGGTACAGTTTGCAACTAAATTATTTAATTACCAGTTGTCTGTGTCCAGCATCGGATCCATTGATTCCGGAAAATATTCAAGGGATAATGAAAATGCAGTTTTGATCAATTCTTATGATCTTACACCGGCCTGGTTTATTTCGGGGGCAGCCCAGTATCAAAGGAATCTCGAATTGTCTGTTTCGAGACGATATTTATTTATGCTGGGTATCGGCAACAAGCTGATCATTAAAAAGAATATGCGATTGTTGGTCAGTACGGGAATGACGTTTTCTCAGGAAAAAAGTATTGAGGGTGTATCGAGTGGTCTGCAATTGGATTTACCCATTATGTTTCAGTTTAATTATTATCAATTTCAGGCATCCGGATATTCAAATCAGCAGTACGCAAACCATATATTTTGGAATCGCTCAGGATGGTCGTATCAGGTATGACGGATCCACTAATTTTTCATGGCAGCTGATACGGTATTTTTATCTGAATCTGAGTCCTTATACAAATTTCGACAGTCGTCCGCCAGCCGGCAGCAGTAGTAATTTCGATTTTGGAATTGTATTCGGTTTGTCGTATAAATTTTAGACAGGAGCTTCACCAAATATTCACCCGCAAACTATCAGGCCTGTACATTTTATCGCCCGGTTTTACACCAAACGCTTCATAGAAAGCCGGAATATTTGCCATTGGACCATTTACTCGTTCTTTGGCAGTCGCGTGCACATCCGTCATCAATTGGGAAGCCATGGATTCTTTTCTTTGTTCTGACAACCATCCATAGGCATATCCCAGAAAAAAACGCTGGGCCGGCGTATAGCCGCCGATCTTTTCTCCCTTTTTAAATGTTTCCGTTTTATTAAATGCATCCCATCCGATGAGTAATCCACCGAGATCGGCAATATTTTCTCCCTGGGTTGCGTCGCCGTTCACATGAATAGTATCCACAGGAATAAATTCGTTGAACTGCCTTATTATTCTTTTCGCATTTTCACTGTATCGTATCGCATCGTTAGGCTGCCACCAGTCACGAAGATTTCCGACCTCATCAAATTGCCTTCCCTGGTCATCAAATCCATGTGTCATTTCATGCCCGACGGTGGATGATGCTGTATATCCATAAACAAAAGCGTCATCCAGTTCTTCATCTTTTTTTCCCGGCACCATAAAAATGGCAGCCGGCAGAACGATTTCATTATTGCCTGGATTGTAATACGCATTGTAAGTCTGGGGTGTGATATCCCATTCTGTTCTGTCAACGGGTTTATTTAACTTCTTCACCTGGTCCTCATACCACCACGCACTGGCTCTTTGCACATTCAGAACAAACGGTCCGCGGTCAATAACCATGGAAGTAAAGTCCCGCCATTTATCGGGATAGCCGACTTTTTTTGAAATCCTGGAGAGTTTTAATAACGCTTTTTGTTTTGTGCTGTCGCTCATCCATTGGAGATGCGTGATCCTTTCCTTATAGGCCTCCCTCATTGACTCCACCAAATCATTGTAACGCTTTTTTGATTTTTCCGGAAAATATTCATTCACAAACTAAATGTCCCAGTGCCTCACCGATGGCATTTTCTTCCGCATCCAGCACCCGTTTCCAGCGTGGTTTCGGAAGCCGGACACCCGTCAGGGTTCGCGTATAGTTGAAGCGATCATTGAAAACGGCATCGTACATATAAGGGGCGGAGCTGTTCAATAAATGAAAAGCCAGGTAATTTTTCCAGACCGACAGTGGAGTTTTTTTCAATTCCTGATTCAGGGCATCCATAAATTCAGGCTGCCCGATGATAATGGAATCCATTCCGGGCAGACCCGAACTGGTAAAAAAGTCTTTCCAGTTTACATTTCTATATAATTTTTGAATCGCGGGGAACATCCATTTTATGATAATTCGCATTCGGGTCGCGCAAAGCAGCTATTTTACGGGAAGCTTTTGCCAGCCTGCTTTCCAGCTGATATACCTCACCAGCCGCTGCCAGGGCTGCTGAGCTGTCTCTGCGTAAGGTTCTGAATGATTTATATAAATAGGCCTGATATGCATTCCTGACATTGGTTGATTTTTCATCCGTATTGAAATAATAATCACGGTCGGGCATGCCGAGCCCGCCCTGCAACAAATGCAGTGCCATCCGGTCACTTTTCTTTTCGTCCTGATAAATGCCGCCATCCATCAGTGCACCAACACCTGATTTTCCAAGCTCTGCGGCAACGTTCAGAAATTCCCCGAGACTGGTAACTTTTTCGATTTTTATCAATTCGGGTCTCAGAGGATCCAGGCCTGCCTTTTCAATGCCTGCGGAATCCATCCCGCTAAACCAGAAATCGCCGATTTTTTGTGTGATGGTTCCCGGGGCAGCATTTTCAGTGACTGCTTTTTCATTGATCGCACGCAGACGGTTATAGATATCGAGATTTATCAGGGAGCCTACGCTCCAGCGGCTCTGATCTGCAGGTATTGGATTTTTTTTGATCCAACCGCCGTTTGCATATAAAAAGAAATCGCTGGCCGGATTGATGGTCGTGTCGATATTCTCTGCAAGAAAATCCGGGGCTTGTTTTCTTTCCGTCGTGTGACAGGAAGCAAAAAACAGAAAAGCCGGTAATATCCATGAACTTTTGCGCATGCGTTATTGTTTGTGAAAGGACGGTCCGGCAATACTAGGTCAATCAGCCCGGCCCAAATTACCATTCAAATAATTTTTATGCATTACAGATCAGGGTATAAAGCCTAAAACTATTGAATATTTAAAATGTAATAATGATCGTCATCTGCCAGCACCTGCCCTTATTGGTGTAGTTTTAGACTTTGGACCCTGAGCTGTAGGCTTATTCATGCGAATTCCTTAATTTAATATCCTTACCGCAGAAAAAATGATGGATCTCAATCCTATTCCAGATTCAAAACTTCAGGTCCCCGCTTTTTTATCAGGTCATGGAGATATGAGTGAGCGCATCAGGCAATTCAACTGGTCGCAAACATCTATCGGCGCCGTTGACAGCTGGAAACAGAGTTTACGGTCTGCTTTAAATATCTGTCTGAATTCAAATTTCCCTATTGCGATTTATTGGGGCCAGGAACTTTGCTTGTTGTACAACGATGCCTGGTCACCGATACCAGGTAATAAACATCCATGGGCACTTGGCCGGCCGGCAAAAGAAGTGTGGCCCGAGATATGGAATGATATTGAACCCCAGTTTGCAAAGGCATTTCTGGGTGAACCTGGCGGTTCAAAAGATGCACTCTTACCCATGCAAAGGCATGGCTATACGGAAGAATGTTATTTTGATTTTACTTTTACTCCGGTATACGGAGAGGACGGTAACGTAGATGGTATTTTTAATGCGGTGATTGAAACCACGTACCGCGTAATCAATGAACGCAGGGCGGAATTGTTGCAAAAGCTTTCCCGGAGGATCAGTGCGGCCGGTTCTGCAGATGACGTTTATAAGAAAGTAATCGCTTTGCTGAAAAACAATGCAGCGGATCTGCCATTTTGTTTTATCTATTCGCTGTCCGGTGAAAAAAATCCGCAGCTGATAGCCAGCACGGAACCGGATATCCGGGTGTATGAACTGCCTGTCCGGGATCTGATTAAAAAGTGGTTCTTCCCAATATATTGCTGACGTTCGTCGCTATATGGATCATGTTCCTCAAAATTTCTGGCCGGAATCGCCGAAAGAAGGCATGCTGATTCCTTTAAGGGGAAATAAAGGAATTATAAATGGATTTCTGTTTGCAGGCCTGAGTGCACGAAGACAATTTGATAGCGAATATCAAATCTTTGCAGAACAGGTTGCCGGTGTTATCAATGGTGCGCTGAATGCGCATGATTCTATGGAAGAAGAACGTAAGCGGGCAGAAGCTGTTATCATCGCCGCCAAAAAACTGGAAGAAAGTGAAACCGCGCTACGCCTTGCCAATGAACAGCTGGAACTCACTTTCAGAAATGTGCCCGCGGCCATTTACCTGTTTGATAAAGAGGGTAAAATTATTTTTCTGAATACCGAAGCCACCAATTTAAACGGATTGATTCCCGAGGAAAATGCGACCAAAAAAACACATCTGACAAGTTACCATCAAAGCGTAACTGACCGGTTCGAAATTTTGGACGAGGAAGGAAAGTATCTGACGATGGAAGATACACCGACGGCCATTACTTTGCGAACGGGAAAGTCCGCTCAAAAGATCATGCATTTTATTCACAAATCAGATCATACACACAAATGGATACTGACCACCACGTCACCACTTCTGGATGAGGCTGGCGAACTGGTGATGGTGCTGACATCTTCAACCGATATTACTTTTCAAAAACAGGCTGAACAAAAAATCAGAGAAAGTGAAGAACATTTCCGAAACCTTACACAGGCACTTCCCCAACTGGTTTGGGTTACAGATACAGAAGGCAAACAGGAATTTGTAACAGAACGCTGGAAAGAATATACAGGGTTGGATCCGTACGATGAAAAAACCTGGGCAATGATTGTTCACCCGGAGGATAGTCAGGTTCTGAACCAGATCTGGAGTCATAGTAAAAAAACAGGCACCACCTATAAAGCGGAAGCCCGCTTAAAAGGACGGGATGGGGAATTCCGGTGGTTTCATGTTCACGGAGAACCAATCCGGTCAGAAAAAAATGAAATCATTAAATGGGTGGGCGCCTTTACGGATATCCATGAACAGAAACTGGCGGAAGCATTATTGCGACACAGTGAAGAAAGACTGGAGTTCCTCGTAAAAAAACGCACTGAACAATTGGAAAGGTCCAACGAAGACCTTCAACAGTTCGCACATGTGGCCAGTCACGATTTAAAGGAACCCATCCGGAAAATAAAAATATTCAGCAACTTATTACAGGATGAATTCGATTCATCCTTCTAATAACAACGCCAAATTGTATTTGTCAAAAATACAAGGTGCTACCGAAAGAATGTTACTGATGATGGAAGGCGTTCTGAGTTATGCTGCCCTGGATGGATATCAGCAGAGTCTCGAGGAATTGGATCTGAATGAAGTTCTCCGTTCAGTTGAAACAGATCTCGAACTGGTTATTCAGAAAAGAAAGGCTGTTGTGCAAATAGACCCGCTCCCGAAAATGCAGGGATATTCTATTTTAATTTATCAGCTTTTTTACAACCTGATTTCCAATGCACTCAAGTTTTCCAGCAATCGACATCAACACCGGAAATCCGGATTCTTTATAATACAGTTGTGATCGACGATAAGGAGTTTCGCACAGTTCCGGATGATTGACAACGGGATAGGCTTTGATCCCAAATATGCAGACAGGATATTTCATACGTTTGCCCGGTTAAATGCCAGGGATGATTATGAAGGCACGGGACTCGGGCTTTCTTTATGCAAAAAAATTGTAACCCGTCACCAGGGATTTTTAAAAGCCAGTCGGCAAACCCGGACTGGGTGCTGAATTTATTGTTGAATTGCCATTTATTCATTTCGAATAAATCGGATTATTTGGTTTTTTTGGATTTGGATGAACTCTTACTCTTCGGTTTAGATATCCATTGATCCGCATTTTTATCTTTTTCCATTTGGGCAATCGATTTATCAGATATCACTGATTTTGCTTTTTTTGTAATATCCGTTGTTTTGGCAAATTCGTCCCGGTGCTTGATCAATAACCAGGCATTTTCTCCGCTGCCATTATTATTCTTTATATGTACAAGTGCAAATTCTCCTTTCAGTTTTTTCCCAAACAGCCGGAATTTAAGTGATCCCGATTTCAGCTGGGCCAGTAAGGATTTTTCTTCTTCTTTTATGGATTTTTGCGGTTCGAGTGTTTCGTAAGTTCCTTCGTCCCAAACGATCACTGTACCTGCTCCGTAATTTCCTTCCGGAATAATTCCTTCGAAGTCCTTGTAATCATAGGGATGGTCCTCCACCATCATCGCCAGACGTCTGTCCTCCGGATTTAGCGAAGGTCCCTTGGGAACCGCCCAACTCTTTAAAACGCCCTTCATTTCCAGCCGGAAATCGTAATGAAGCCGGGTAGCGTCGTGTTTCTGAACCACAAAATGCAAGCATCCTTTGCAGGTTTTCCGCCCCGGGGTTCAGGTGTCTTATTAAAAACGCGTTTTTTATTATATTCTTTAAGTGCCATAGTCAGCATATTATATCAGATTGACTATGCAAATGGTATGCTAGGGGAGTGCAGGACTGTACTTATTCCGCGCAGTGCTGGAGCAGTCTTTCAGCCTCCATGGTAATCTGGTTGAAATTGGCCGGTTTGGTAACCAGTTCAACACCAAACTGCTGGCAGAAGTTCAGATCAGACGGATGGGCGGAGGTGCTGAACATGACAATGGGCACTTCGTTCCATTTGTCGTTACTTTTTATTTCAACCAGGGTCTGCTTGCCATCCATCACGGGCATGTTGATATCCAGAATCACCAGGCAGGGCAGATCGGATTCTTCAGCCCTTGCCAGGTACTGAAGGGCTTCTTTACCGTTTGTGGCATGAGCAACGGTATAGGAAGGGTCTACCTTAAAAATTGCATTTCTAATCAATTCCCGGTCATCGGGGTCGTCGTCTACACAGAGAACTATTCGGGCCATGGTCTCATAAGCGATTAGTGAAGTTCCGCTGCATAGGTAAGTTTATTTAATATAATAATAAAAATTATTCATTTAATTTTTCTAAGTTGTTTTTGCATTTAACTTCAAAGAATTAAACGATTGCCATGCCGGGAGATACCCTTCAAATTAACAACAAATCTGCTGCCCAAAATACCTATGATGCCATTGTTATTGGTTCGGGCATCAGCGGCGGCTGGGCCGCCAAAGAATTTTGTGATCACGGTCTGAAAACACTGGTGCTGGAAAGGGGTAGAAATGTAGTGCATCTGAAAGATTACCCGACAGCGACCATGAATCCATGGGATTTTCCACACCACGAAAAACTACCTCTGGCGGTAACGGAAAATAATCCGGTCGTAAACCGTTGTTATGCTTTTAATGAAACATCACAGCATTTTTTTGTAAAGGACACCGAACACCCTTACGTGCAGGAAAAACCCTTCGACTGGATCCGGGGATACCAGGTAGGGGGAAAATCACTTCTCTGGGCCAGACAGACCCAGCGGTGGAGCAAATATGATTTTATGGGACCGGGAAGGGACGGATTTGCGGTGGAATGGCCTCTTTCCTATGAAGAGCTGGCACCCTGGTATAGTCATGTGGAACATTTCGCGGGGATCAGCGGAAATTTCGACGGGCTGGACACGCTGCCGGATGGCGATTTTCTGCCAGCCTGGGAAATGAACTGTGTGGAATCAGATATCAGTGGAAAAATCAATGCACATTATAAAGACAGGCATGTGGTACAGGGACGCTGTGCCCACCTGACCAAACCCAGGGAGATTCATTTGCAACAGGGCAGGAATCCCTGCCAGGCGCGCAGCGAATGTGAACGGGGTTGCCCCTTTGGCGGATATTTCAGTTCCAATTCATCCACTATACCCTGGGCGATGAAAACGGGTAATCTGACCATCAGACCCTTTAGCGTAGTTCACTCGATTATTTATGATGAACAGAAAAAAAAGAGCGACCGGCGTGCGTGTGATCGATGCGAATACAAAAGAAGAAATTATTTATCACGCGAAAGTAATTTTTGTGAATGCGGCCACGATGAATTCAAATCTGCTGCTGCTGAATTCTGTGTCCAACCGTTTTCCAAATGGTTTGGGAAATGACAACGGATTATTGGGAAAATATATCTGTTTCCATAACTACCGGGGAAGTGTAAACGCTGCATTCGACGGACCGCTGGATAAATATTATTTTGGACGAAGGCCCACGCAGCCCATGATGCCCAACTTCAGAAATGTACATAAACAGGAAATGGATTTTCTCCGGGGATATATGGTTTTTTTTGGCGCAGGACGGGGGCGGGGTAAATATCAGGCCGAAGAAGAAATGGGTGCGGCATTGAAAGAAAATCTTTCTGAACCCGGGGGCTGGTATGTTTCGTCCCAAATGCAGGGTGAAACGATTCCGAAAGAAACCAATCATGTACGCCTTGAGTACGGAAAAGAAAGATGCATGGGGCATACCGGAACTGGTTTTTTCTGTGGATTATGACGAGAATGATGTGAAATCTATGAAAGATTACCTGGAGCAGACATCTGAAATGCTTGAGATGGCCGGATGCACAAATATCCAGGCAAACGACAGCAAACAGGCACCGGGCCTGGATATTCACGAAATGGGCGGCTGCCGGATGGGGAAAGATCCAAAAACTTCTCTTCTGAATAAATACAACCAGTTTCATCTCTGTCCGAATGTATTTGTAACAGACGGAGCCGCCATGGTTTCAACCAGTACCCAAAATCCTTCTCTCACTTTTATGGCTTTTACGGCAAGGGCCGTTGATCATGCGGTTTCAGAATTAAAAAAAGGAAATATTTGAATACATATGACGCCATCGTGGTGGGCTCAGAGCCTCCGGGCAGGGATTTCACGAAATGGGCGGTGCAGAATGGGTAAAGACCCTAAAATTTCCATGCTCAATCAATGGAATCAGCTTCATTTATGTAAGAACGTTTTTGTGACCGACGGGGCCTGTATGACCAGAACCGGTATGCAAAGTCCATCCATTTTATATATGGCATTTACGGCCAGGGCAGCCGGATTTGCGGTAAGTGAGTTAAAAAAACAAAACTTATGATAAAAATTTCTCTTATTAACGACTTAATGTTTATAAATAATACATATTAATTTTATTATAATGTAACTTTATAATATGATTTTGTTTTAATTTACAACTGATTTTAGTCCTCGTTAACATCTTATTTACTTAAACTATTTTCAGTATGAACAAAGTCACATTAAAAACTGCATTGCCGTTTGTCCTACTTGTTCTGGTTTCCTTAATGGCTCTCTTCGTACCTTCTTTTGCAAATTTTGATGACGGCAAATACAATGGGGCAGATATTGCCTGGATCATTGTTGCCACGGCCCTTGTATTTTTAATGACACCCGGACTGGCTTTTTTCTATGGCGGGATGGTGAATCGTAAGAATGTGATTTCGACCATGATCAAAAGTCTGATCGCCGCAGGCATTGTATCTGTGCTGTGGGTTGTAGTCGGATACAGCCTTTGTTTCGGCCCGGACGTAAAAGGTTTGGGTTTGATCGGCAACCCAATGACTCATTTTATGTTTAAAGGCGTTAACTCCGGAACGCCCTGGGTTTTCATGCCTACAGTACCACTGACTCTTTTTGCCTTATTTCAATTGATGTTTGCGATCATCACACCCGGTCTGGTTGTGGGTGCTGTTGCCGAACGTATTAAGTTTACTTCTTATGTTCTGTTTGTGATATTATTCAGTTTGCTCGTATATGCTCCGCTTGCGCATTGGAGCTGGCACCCGGATGGAATTCTGGCTAAATGGGGAGCACTGGATTTTGCGGGAGGAACGGTGGTTCATATTTCAGCCGGTTGTGCAGCACTGGCGGGTGCCATTGTACTAAAACAACGCAGAAGTCATATTGATCATATAGAAATTCCACCGGCTAATATTCCTTATGTATTGATTGGTACCGGTCTCCTCTGGTTTGGCTGGTTCGGATTTAATGCAGGATCTGCTGGTGCAGCCAATGCACTTTCCGTATCGGCATTTGCCACAACAAATACAGCAGCCGGTGCTGCCGGTTTATCCTGGATGTTTTTCGATGTCATCAAAGGTAAAAAACCGTCTGTACTTGGATTCTGTATTGGTGCGGTAGTTGGCCTTGTAGCCATTACACCGGCAGCGGGTTTTGTTGCCATTCCGCAAAGTATTTTCATCGGAGTTGTCGCAGCTGTTATATCAAACACTGCTGTATACTGGCGTTCTAAAACCAGGCTGGATGACACGCTGGATGTATTCCCCTGCCACGGTATTGGTGGCATGGTCGGTATGCTGATGACCGGTATATTCGCTACAAAAACCGTAAACTCTGCCGGTGCTGATGGCTGGTTCTACGGAAATCCGGCATTTTTCTGGACACAGGTAAAAGCCTTGCTTGTAGTAGTTCCATTCAGCTTTGGCGTGTCTTTTCTGATTTTCAAATTTATCAATATGATCCTTCCAATCCGTGTTAGCAAAACAGAAGAAGAAGAAGGTCTGGATGCCAGTCAGCATGCAGAGAAATATCTGCAGGGTCATTTATTGGTAACTACTCCCTATGGTGTAAAAGAAGAAGCTGTCTAGTATAATGGTTAATTGTTCATGACGAAGTTTTAGAAGAGCATAGTCACTTACGATTAACTTTTAAAGCGCAAAGCACAAAGCGAAAGCTGAATGCAATGCGCTTTAATTTTTTAAAAGGTGATCCCGTATCGATAGATACGGGTGCCAAATTGAATTACATGCCATTCAGCAATACGCCTTCGCATTAGGCATAACAATCATAAATTTGCACTGAATCAACCTGGTGGCGTTTGAGATATTTAAAGGCTGTCAATAAATACTTCTGGAAATATAAATGGAGGCTCCTGCTGGGCCTCATTTTTGTGATCCTCTCCAATTACTTCCGCATATCTGGCTCCGCAGGTTACAGGATATGTTGTGAATACAGTGGAGAAAGAACTGACAACACAGGTTCAGGCAAAATCGCCGCATCCCGTTTCCGCTGCAGCGACAAATCAGCATTGCCAAAACGCAAAAATCTGATACTGCCAACTATGATATTCTTGTAAAAAAATTCATCCGGAGTTTAAACTCCACCGATCAGAGCTTTAAACATAAAGTAGCTATTTCCGGACTTACCTTATTGCTGCTGGCGATTCTCGGCGGAATTTTTATGTTTTTCATGCGTCAGACCCTGATCGTCATGAGCCGCCATATTGAATTTGATCAGAAAAATGAAATTTACCAGCACTACCAGCAGCTGGATACTTCTTTTTATAAATCTCATAGTACGGGCGACCTGATGAGCCGCATGGCAGAAGATGTGAGTCGCGTTCGAATGTATACCGGACCGGCCATCATGTATCTCGCGAACCTTTTAGCGACCATTGGTTTCAGTCTTTATTTTATGATCCGAAAGGATGCATTGCTTACTTTTTATGTGCTTGCTCCATTACCCATTCTGGCGGTAACGATTTATATGGTCAATAATCTGATCCACAGAAAAAGTGAAAGGATTCAGGCATTGCTGAGCAATCTGACAACCAATGCGCAGGAATCCTATAGCGGTATCCGGGTGATTAAATCCTTTGTGCAGGAATCCGCCATGCTTCGTTTTTTCAGTGCTAACAGTGAAGATTACAGGAAAAACGCTATCAGTCTGGCCAAAGTGGAAGCCATTTATTTTCCTTCCATGGGCCTGATCATTGGTCTGAGCACACTGCTGACCATCATGATTGGCGGATTTTATGTGATTCATGGCACGCATCAGACAGATTTGGGCACCATCACAGAATTCGTCATTTATATTACGATGCTCACTTTCCCGGTCAGCGCCATCGGATGGGTTGCCAGTATGATCCAGCGTGCTTCTGCTTCCCAGAAAAGACTGAATGAATTTTTGGAAACAAAACCCGTCATTCAGGATATCCGGCAGCCGGTTAAAATGACGCTTACCGGAAATATCACTTTTGATCATGTGGATTTTATTTATCCGCATACCGGAATTCATGCATTAAAAGACTTTACCCTGCAAGTACGCAAAGGAGAAAAAATTGCCGTGATCGGAAGAACCGGCAGTGGCAAAACCACCCTGGCCCAGTTAATCCTTCGGTTTTATGATCCAACCCACGGTACCATACTGATGGACAAAAAGGATATCCGGACGCTTGACCTGCCTGATTTCAGGAACCAGATCGGTTATGTTCCTCAGGATGTATTCCTGTTCAGTGACACAGTGACGGGAAATATCCTTTTCGGACTGGAACGTAAAGCCCCGGCAGAAGCGAAAAATGCAGCAGAATATGCAAGTATTGACAAAGAAATTCAGCAGTTTTCCTCCGGTTACGATACGATGATCGGGGAAAGAGGGGTCACTTTGAGCGGAGGGCAGAAACAAAGAATTTCCATTGCAAGGGCTTTGGCGGGAAATCATGAAATCGTCATTTTCGATGACTGTCTCAGTGCAGTAGACGCCCGGACGGAAAAGGAAATTATCAGCAATCTTTATAACTATCTTGCAGAATAAAACAGCTTTTATCATTACCCACCGGATCTTCTCACTCTTTGAATTTGACCGGATTGTAGTTCTTGATCAGGGAAGGATGGTGGAAACAGGCACCCATGAAGAACTGCTGGCCAGAAATGGGCACTATACCCGTCTGTACGAACAGCAACAGAAGACCGGCGAGGAGCTTCAAACCCGCGACTGACCTGATTTGCGTAAAAACACGCGTGTTCAAAACATGTTACTCAAATTGGGGAATTTTTTGCCAGTTCCATAACAATATTATATTTGTATGGGCTTGCTTTATTTTTTTACCTAAAACAACGAACGTGGCGTACGAGAACAATGACAAAAGAATGGAAAGCGTGTATAGCAAACGAATCAGGGCCGGTAAGCGGAGGACTTATTTTTTTGATGTACGGGCTACAAGAAGCAATGATTATTATCTAACGATTACTGAAAGCCGTAAGAAATTTAATGAAGATGGTTATGACCGGCACAAAATCTTCCTGTACAAAGAAGACTTCAATAAATTTATAAAGGCTCTTACTGAAGCTGTTGACTATGTTAAAACCGACCTGATGCCGGACTTTGATTTTGATGCATTCAATCATGACCAGGTACCGGAAAATGGAGAAGGACATCATGAAATCCATGAACATGTTGAATCCCCTATGGATCCTGTTGTAAATGTTTCTGAACCCGAACCTGTTAAAGCAGAAGCAGTGGTTACCATTGCAGCACAAACAACTTCTTCCGGAACGGATCATTTGGAAGAAGTGGATAAATGGTGATTTAAGCTCAAAGCGTAAAGCGCAAACGCTTAAAGCTGTTTAATTTATTATGGTGTATGATTAAGAATTTCCTTAAACATGCACCATTTCTTTTTTAACTCCACATTAAATTTTTTTCGTGTATCGATATATAACGATATACGATCAACCGCCAACCGTCAACCAGATATAAAATCCGCTGCGCGCTTCGTAATGTTTCCCCAATAAAATTGTTCGTAGAAACCGGGAGGCATTGCTTTGTTTATATTGATTGCGCGTATAATGGCCTCAGAAAATAAACTCCAGTCATTATCGGGACATATGAGCAACTTGTCATTGCAAAGACCCGGATCGATACCGATCGCTCCGTTTTCAGTTGATACTGCGTTCAGGTTAAATGCCAGTGCTTCCACCAGTTTTGTTTTTATACCCCCTCCGGATTGTACAGGATTCAGAAATACATTACAACCTGTCAGATAGAGTTCCAGATTTTCGACAAATCCCAATATCATAACATTGGGATAGGAAGCATTCTTAATTGTCTCCGGAATTTCCAGACCAATAATCAATATCAGATAAGGAATTCCTTTTTTTTGCAATAAAGGATTTACTTTAAACAGGAGATTATCCAGGGCTTCGCGGTTGGGTAAATATTGAAATGAGCCGTTAAATAACAACAATGGCAGGTCTTCCTGAAAATTTCAATTCCTTCTGTAAGATCCGGTAAGAAGTTTCGTGACTTTCTGCAGATGGAGGTTCTTGTATTTCTGTTCCAAAACTGACTGAGAGGCATTTTTTTTCATCCAGATGAAATGCATTCGATCGCATACTTTCTGTCCTCTTCCTGGATAAAAAAATTGTAATCCGCCTGTTGATGTGTTATTTTTTCATAGTTCCATAAAAAGCGCCACCACCATTTCCCAAGGCTCTTCCATCGAAGACCTTCGATATTATGCGAATGAACAACAAGTTTTATACCACATATTTTTTTCAAAATAATGCCCAGCCATCCATAATAGGGATGTTCCAGAATCAGATGAGTGGCTTTTTTTTGACGAATAATATTCCGCAATCGTGAAAAAAATAAAGGGATTGATATAACGAAGTTTTGAATTACCGATGATGTTCAGCAATTCATATCCGTCTGCAAATGAAGGCTGATTTTTTTCCGTCGTGACGATGGTTAACTGATGGTATCTGGAAAAATATTTGTAAAAAAGGGCGATGCCTTTTTGTCCCCCGGTTCTTGCGGGGAGAAAGGGATAAGAAACGAGGGATATGATGTTCATTTTAAAAGCCTAAAGCGTAAAGCGCAAAGCATAAAGCTTTTTTATGATTGGAGTTTGATAAATTTTGACGACCATTTAATTATTCTACAAAAACATTTCCCGGTATTAGCCTTAAGCGTTACGCCTTAAGCTTTTCGCTTAAAACGGGCTTTGAGCCTATTATACCAAATAATTGTAAAGCCGCTGCGATGAGCAATAAATAAATAATAATTGACGCCCATATACTCAAACGATTACCCATGATATAAGATTGCGGTTCGAAACGAAATTCAATGGTATGATCACCGGCAGGAACCGCCATGCCCCGCAATATATAATCCACTTTACAATAGGGGGCGGATTTCCCGTCTATAAAAGCATTCCAGCCCTTGTCATAATATACTTCGCTGAAAACCGCAAACTGGTTTGTCTTTGATTTAAACTGATAAGATATTTTATCATTCAGATTTTCAATCAGATGAATGCTGGCACTGCTGTCTTTTACCGGCATAAAAGGAATCCTATCCTTAAAGATATCTTCTACGATGGCGGTATCCCGCACATTGATACTGTCCAGAGCCGACATTTCCTGATCCGCATTTTTTACAAAATGAATATCAGAAACCAGCCAGCAGGATCCGTAAGCGCCCGGATTCAACATGGCTTCTTCCCGTCCGTCCTGCGTTTTTCTGATAACATATTTTGTATTCAGCATATCATACACGCGCTGATTACCTTTTGTAAGCTGGTGTTCGATGATGTCATTATAAAGAGCCAGCTTGGCCGGATGATATCCACCGATCGAATTGTGAAAATAAGATGTATGGGCATCCTGGAACGGATCGCCGCTGCTCATATCAAGCACCCTGAAATTTTTTTCCGGATCGGCGTTTATATGTTTGTCTGCATCCGACATGGTAAATGCCGCTTCAATGGTTTCTGGTTCCGTATAAGTATCGTCGCTCAGATATTTTTTTCCTTCGGTCAGAATATCAAAGGAACTGAGGATGAGTAAACCGGATATTAAAATCACCGGTTTGTATTTCCCCTTAAAATAAAACCAGCAGAGTGTTGCGGCCAAAACTACAAACACGAAACTCCGCAACAAATCAGCTTCGAATATACCTTTACGATCTTCGCGCAGGGCAGACATCCAGGTATTTACAGTCTGTGTGATTTGTTGCTGCATCTCAGCAGTAGGCTGTTTACCCTGACTCCTGGTAAAATCTGATACAAACTTATCCTTTATCCGGACATCATTATCCGATTTAAAATCGCTCACGAATAATATCAGCACGCTGAGCAGAATCAATCCGCCGGATGTATATAATACTTTTTTAAATTTTGTAAAATCCAATTCCTTTCTTTCTACACGAATGTACAAACTCCTGTAATCCGAGTGAAGCCAGCAATGCAAATCCCAATTGCGGCATAATAAGCGCCATGGAAGGTGCGCGGAATTTACTATAGAAGGGCAGATGGTCGAATAAAAAATAATTCACGAAAGCGAAATGCCTGCCCCATGCCATTACAATGCCCACAACACAGATAGAAAGTATCCACCATTTGTGCCAGCTCTTCACGTAGAACATTCCGAGAATAAATAAAAAACAAATGACCGCACCCAGGTAAACGGGACCTGAAGTAAATGGCTGTTCTCCCCAATATGCATAACCATTTACCATAGCCAGGCCGTTATCCTCCGGAATACCGGCTTCCATTAGTTTATCTACAAACTTTGAATTATCCGTAATTAATTTTCCGGAGTTTCCGCCACCCTGCATGCCCGGAACGAATAATGTAAGCGTCTCCTGAATTCCATAACTCCAGGAAAAAGCATAATCCTTATTGAGTCCACCTTCCGTTTTATTTTTTTTATCAACCGGCGTCAGTTGAGATTTTCCACCCCGCATGGTTTCCTCGGCAACTTCTTTGGTAGGCATGAGGGTATATGCATAACTCAATAAACCAATGACGAGTGAACAGGCGATCAGTAAATAACTTATTAAAACATGTCTGACTTTAATTTCCTTCCGGTTTGTAATCAGATAAACCAGACAGCTATGATCCCGGTCATTATTCCAGTATAATAAACAACCTGTAAATGCTGCGTACTCACTTCCAGGCCAAAAAAAACGTCATCAATGCCGTTCCACCCAAATATTTTCCACGAAGTATCAGCAATGCACCCGCAATCACGGCGGGCAAATAACCAATGGCAATCAGTTCTGTATTATGTCCAACCGAAACCAGTATGGGATTAAAAGTTGCAAATGCATAGGCAATTGAACCGAGAAGTGAAATCAGGAGGCTTAAACCAAGATACCTGTGTAAGAATATAAAAACAAACGCAGGCTATGAAGAAATAATAAATGGGTTGAGGTCCCACGTAAAACAAATGATTCAGATAGCCGATATTGATTGGTGAAGTTCCTTCAAATGCAATATTATAACCAGGCATACCTCCAAACATGGATTCAGTCCACAAGGGATAGTGGCCATATTTTTCCCTGAATTCAATGGATTGCTGGGCCATACCCGTGAAGCCCTGCACATCGGACTGCCGGAGTGTTTTCCCCTCCAGGGCCGTCTTATTAAAAGCAACAGAAACGATCCAAAAAACAACTATCGCGATGACATGCGGAAGGGCTTTCTTAAGAAGCGATGAATTCATATTTAGCTGAAACTGATTAATCAGGCAAATTAATGCTATTTTATGCAGAAATTTGGATTTTTGACCCATGGCTTTGTTAAGGATGTTATGTCGCGCGGCTTTCATTTGTAATGTATGTTTCATGCTTGCGCTTGCTATATTATGGCTTAAACATCCGGAAAATTCGGATCCGGGGATCAGCTCTCTCATCATCGTGATGGGATTTTTTCTCGCCATCGTACTGAATATTGTCGTGAATCTATGGCTTCTTATTCTTCGCATTTCTAAAAAACGAATAGAAGGTATTCCACGATCCCTTCTTATAATAAACGGAGGGTTTATGGTCATCCAATTAATCTTATTAATCAAATGATTCGAAAAATCCTGGATGATAAACCCAGCAAACTCTTTGTTTTCTTTACAGCTTTTTTTGTAGCCAACGCGCTTATTGCGGAATGTATTGGTGGCAAAATCTTTTCACTCGAAAGCACCCTGGGATTCAAGCCATTTTCTTTTTCCCTTTTTGGTCAATCCGGGCTTTCGTTTACACTTACCTGTGGTGTTTTGTTATGGCCACTGGAATTCGTGATGACGGACATCATTAATGAATTCTACGGTCCCAAAGCCATCCGGAGAATTTCCTATATAGCAGTTGCCCTGATCTCCTATGCTTATCTCATGTTCTTTATGGCCATGAATACATCACCCGCTGCTTTTTGGGTAGTGAGTAATCAAAACAGCGGTGTGCCAGATATGCAGGCGGCATTTAATGGTGTTTTCGGACAGGGAATGCGAATTATTATCGGAAGTCTGGTTGCTTTTCTGGTCAGTCAGATCGTGGACGTTACCATATTTCATAAAATAAAAAAACTGACCGGTGAAAAACATGTCTGGCTCCGGGCAACCGGGTCCACACTCGTTTCCCAGCTGGTGGACAGTTATATCGTATTGTTCATCGCCTTTGCCGGAAAATTCAGCTGGCAGCAAATCCTGGCCATAGGGATGGTGAATTATACCTATAAATTTATCATGGCCATTGTTTTGACCCCTTTGATTTATGGAATTGAAAGAGCGATTGAAAAATATTTCGGTCACGAACTCACGCATAAAATGAAACAGTCGGCCATGGGTAAAGAAGTTCCGGATGTGCCGATTGTGGCGGGGTGATGGTTGATGGTTGACGGTTGACGGATTTTTCGATGACCGATGACCGATGACAGAGAAAAGCGTTAGGCATTACGCTTTGCGCGTTAGAAGGCTTATCTCCATGACATAATCATCCATAAAATATCCTCTGCCGATATCCAGCAATTCTTCTTTCTTTAAAACAAAGCCCATCGACTTATAAAAACCGACGGCCTTGTTAAAACGATTCACATTGAGCTGTAAAGATTTTCCTCCGGCATTTCTTCACGCGTGAGATCACATCATTGAGCAGGATTCTTCCGAGTCCCTTTCCCTGCAACCGCGTATCTACGTAGATCTTATTTAATTTATACTCCCCGTGTTCATTGAGTGGAGTATAGGAAGCGTAACCGGATGCCTTACCTTCTGAATAAATGATAAGAAAAACCTGGCCTGATTCAAATTGTTTCAGGAGATTTTCAGGAGTATAAAACAGGTCCATCATATAATCTATCTGCTCCGGTTCAACTATTTCCTGATAGGTAACTGGAAATATCTGAAGTGCCAGCTCCCGGACCTGCCATAATTCATCTTTTTTTAAACACCGGACTTCCATCGTGGGAGTTACTGATTGCATTTTGTGCACTGATAGTTGAATGAAAATTTTTTTCAGCTGTAAATATAAAAACCAGTGATATAAAAACAGAGTTTATTCAACAGATATCCGGATGATATAATGATCTATTTGAATTAAAGCCGATTCTATAATAAGGCTTTAAGCTTTACGCGTTAAGCTTTAAGCTTGATCAGCATTCCGGCAAACTTAAAGGAACCTGTATGGCCAGTCCTCCGTCAGACGTTTCTTTGTATTTGCTATTCATATCGAGTGCTGTGTCCCACATGGTACGGATAACGGCATCCAGGGATACTTTTGCAAAATCGGGCATGCTTTGCAAGGCGAGTTGGGAAGCGGTGATTGCCTTGATGGCTCCCATTGTATTTCTTTCTATACAGGGTACCTGAACCAGTCCGCCGATCGGGTCGCAGGTGAGACCCAGGTGATGCTCCATAGCGATCTCGGCAGCCATCAGTGCCTGACGTTGCGTTCCACCCATACTTTCTGTTAATGCGGCGGCAGCCATCGCAGACGAAACACCGATTTCCGCCTGACAACCTCCCATGGCTGCTGAGAGTGTCGCTCCCTTTTTAAAAATGCTGCCAATTTCTGCTGCCGTCAGCAGAAATGAAATGATTTTTTCCTCCGTAAAACGCGTCGGTAAAACAAATAAAATATTGCAAAACGGCCGGGATTACCCCGGCAGCTCCATTGGTCGGGGCCGTAACCACTTTGCCGAAAGATGCATTCTCTTCATTCACCGCCAGTGCAAAACAGCTCACCCAGTCCAGGATATACTGAAAATCGCTGCCTCCTGATTTTATAGCTTCTACCCAGCCCTGGTAGTCAGAATAACTTCTTACCTTTCAATAATTTTCTGTTGAGTGCTGAAGCCCGCCTGTTTACCTGCAGTCCACCCGGCAAAACGCCTTCGGAATGACAACCCTTATATATACATTCCTTCATCACCCGCCAGATATTGGAAAGTTGTTTTTTTACTTCAGATTCTTCCCGCCAAATCAATTCATTCTCCAGGACTACTTCATGAATGGTTAATCCGGTTTTCATGCACCAATGCAGTAAATTTCCGGCCGTATCAATCGGGAAGGGTAGCTGTAC
Source organism: uncultured Bacteroidota bacterium (assembly GCA_963759335.1). GTDB lineage: Bacteria > Bacteroidota > Bacteroidia > Chitinophagales > Chitinophagaceae > Puia. Next base: position 452,786 of record CAVWYU010000003.1, on the reverse strand, counting down.
AGTTTTTTTTTCCGTGGCTGTCGCCTTTTCCTGCTCGATAAAGCCGCCGCCAATAGAATAATAGGTTTCGGCAATGGACTCATGTGTATTAAAATCCGCCAGGAAGCTTAGCGCGTTTGGATGATAAGGCAGGGATTCCTTTACAAGGAATTCAATATCCTCCGAAGGATCAAAAGAGACCGGGAGGCCAGGCGCAAGTGTTTTTTCTTTCTGAATCTGTTCTATGATAGATGGAATCGATGGAAGTATCGATTCCAACCGGATCATATCCGGCCAGTCCCAGTTGAATGGCGATATCTGTTCCGTGCCCTTTTCCGGTTTTTGCAAGGGAACCATACAATAAAACACGCAAATGATTTAGATCTGTAAGTATTCCCTTCTGATCCAGCGACCTGATAAAAGCCTGTCCTGCCCGCCAGGGGCCCAGCGTATGAGAACTGGACGGACCAACACCAATTTTGAAGATATCAAATACGGAAATGGGTTCGTACGGCAAGAAATATGTTTCGACTAAATTACAATAAAAAACCCTGAACATATGTCCAGGGTAGGTTTAGCAGGTAGTGTGGTTACGGCACTTGAAATAAAAACGTTAGCCTTGAACATAAGACAGCTCCATAGTCTGAAATGCTGCACCGTTTATTTTTTTTCGGATTTTTCAAGCCTTTCCTTCCTGGCCAGCAATTCGATATATCGCTGTTCATTCTGTTCCCATTTGAATTTTCTGGAAAAAATGGCAATGAAAACAACGATCAGTATCAGCGCCAGCAACAAAACCCCCGGGTTGAAGTCCGTCGTATCACGCATCATCGTTGCCCTTTTATACCATCCCGAAAAAAAATTCAGCGTGATCGGTATTACAAAAAGCAGCGCCAGGGGAATTCCGAGCAGAAACTGCCGGAAAGTTCGTCTTCTGTTTTTCCCGGTTTGCAGCCCAGTAGACGATAAATGCCTCTTCCTGGTCAGTGAGCATTGCATGGAATCGTTTTAAATTGACCATGGACCAAATATTGAACAAAATTGGAGGTTTCGGCAGGTATATGGTTAGTTTTCAATATTTTATTTTAATTTTCGCATAATTATTTAGTCGGATTCGCGTTCGTTAATTACTTTTAAAAGGTAAATCCAGGACTTTGAAGATACCCCAGTTGCTCGTGCAGTATTTATATACTAACCGGAAGATGTCTCTTCCCGGTCTGGGTCATTTTACCCTTGACAAATCTGTCATACTTCCCGACGAGAATGATCGAAATCTGCATTCGACACCGAATGCGGTTCAATTTCAAAACGCAAATATAGTTGCAGCGGATAAAGAACTCATTAGCTTTATTTGTGAGCAAACGGGAAAAATCAAACCACTGGCCATTTCAGACCTGGATTCCTATCTGAACCTGGGTATGGAAATGCTGAATATCGGTAAACCATTTTACCTGGAAGGCATTGGAACGATCACCAAGAACAAGGCGGGCAAATTTGATTTTAGTCCGGGAGAATATTCATCTGATAAAAGAAACAGGATCATCAGCTGATCACGACAAGAAAAAAGTATACGCCAAAGACAAAAGGCAACTGACTGAAAATCTGCCGGTGCAAAACAGAACCGGACTGAAAGTACTTGCTTTGATATCAGCACTTGTAATCGTCGGACTGGGTGGATGGATGATGTATAAAAAAAACAGTCACATCCGCTTCCGAAAATAACGCCGGATACCAGTTCTGTCGTTCAGCAGCCAGGTACCGGTTGCAACCGACACACTTAAACAGGATACGGTGCGTAAAGATTCAGCTAAAATTTTACTCGCGGATACTCCACATCCGGTTACTGCAGTTCATGAAGGAACGTCGTATAAATTCATCATTTTGGCAACGGATGATAAGCCGCGTGCCATGAGGCGTTATAATCAGTTAATCGGCTTCAACCTCAAAGCACATTACTATCATGTGGATTCCACGTATAAAGTGTTTTTTCAATTTCCCGCACTGGCCAGGGATACCACCCATATTAAAGATTCGCTTCGGAAAGAATATGCATCAAACGTTACCATCGAAAAGGAATAAGACCTTCTTAAAAGGACTTTACCTTCATTGGATTTTTACTAACTTGAATTCAATTTAAAAAACTGAATATGCACGTTATTGTTTTGTCAGCATGGAGAAAATGTTTTATTCTGTCCTTTTCATTGATTTTGGTTGTTTGTTCCGTATCTGCACAATCCACTACGGATAGCCTTGCCCGGGCAAAGAGAAATAAAGAAATGGGTGACAAAGCCGCAGTGACAGAAATCTACAGTCCTGTACCACCCGTAGTTACACCCGGTAAAACAGATGCAGAACCTCCCTCAGACGCGTTGATTTTATTCGATGGAAAGAACCTGGATCTCTGGCGTGCTGAAGGTCCTGATTCAACGAAGGCAGCGGGCTGGAAAGTACATGACAACATCGTGACCGTTGATAAAAAAGCGAAAGGCATTATGACACGTCAGCGGTTTCAGGATTATCAGATGCATCTTGAATTCCGGATACCTGAAAATATTAGCGGGGTCAGGCCAGGCACGAGGAAACAGTGGAATATTTCTCGCCTGTATTTCGGACAGTGGTTCAGATGTCGGGTATGAACTGCAGATTCTGGATAATTATAATAACACAACTTATGTAAATGGGCAGGTGGGAAGTATTTACAAGCAAGGCGTTCCACTTGTTAATCCATCACGCAAACCGGGAGAATGGCAGAATTATGAAATCGTATGGAAAGCTCCACGTTTTAAAGCAGATGGAACCCTCAACTCACCAGGGCAGGTTACCGTCTTTCTGAATGGTGTGCTGGTGCAAAATAATTATCATTTAATCGGAGGCACCGAGTATATCGGATTCCCGCATTATATCAAACACGGACCTGCACCCATTAAACTACAGGCGCATGGCGATCCCAGTGAACCGATTAGTTTTCGGAATATTTGGTTGAGACCGTTGTAATTGTCAATTGTCAATTGTTAATTGTTAATTTGGGTAGAACCTTCATTGACAATTGACAATTAACAATTATCTAGTTAAATAAACTGCCCCATCCTTCAGTTGTTTCAGAACGACCATGTTTTTGTGTGTCAGAATGGTATCGAGGGCCGGCATTTGCAGGTTCTCTTCATTCTGAAACCAGACCAGATATTCATGACGGTGGTCGGAATACCCGTTATAATACGCATCAACCTTTTTTGGAAAATCAGTAAACGGAAGTTGAAATGCAGGTCGGCCCGTTACAAAATAAACTGCGTCACCAGCATTTGAATAAACGGGAGATTGAGGATCGAAAAGGTTTTTATTTATTTTTAGATACTGCACAATCTCTGACTGGACAAAGGGATCTTCCTGGTAACCCGGGATACCCGCATCTTTAACTCCGTCATAATATTCCCAGTCGGCAGCCAGTTGTTTATTGATGAACCAGGCTGTCAAAAATAATACAGGAATTCCCATCACCCATTTTAGCCGGATTGACTTGTCGCCCATAAAAGATGGTATCCAACTGCTGACACTCCATAGGAGAAGAATATAAACAGGTGATAACAACCGGCTTGTAAATGGTTCATAACGTGTAATGCTATACGAAAAAATCATAAACGATGCATACATCAGTCCGCTGACCGCTATGACATATTCAAATCCGTTTGCGGACCGTTTAAATCGTCTGAGAATTAGCAGGAATGCAAATATGAGCAAAACCAGGATCGTCAGAAATACAGCCAGCCCCGGACTCTTATTCAACAATAACCAGTCACAGATTACATCCCCGAAATATTCCATAATCTTCAGCAGTCCGACTTCACTTTTGGGACGGATTCCAGTAGCCAGTCCGGTCAGCCAATAATTTCGAATAACATTGATGAGCAACAGGGGCACGGAAAGTAATACCGAATATCAAACAATCCGTAACTCGTTTGAGTGGAGTGTTTTCTTTGTTAAAAATAAGAATAGCACCCCCGGTTAACATCAGGAATACACCTGCATACCGGGTTAAACAGGTGATGGCGCATATGCCTGCTGAAATCCAAAGCCAGCGTTTCGTTTTAAAACTGAGATAGTTTGTTATACTGCATATAAAGAGCAGGATCAGGATAAGAAAAACAGTCTCAGACCAAAGCATAGAATAAACCTCCTGTAAAGCCGGACTGCACAGCATACAAAAAAGTAAAATTCGTTTATACCATCCGGTTGTTTTTTGAAATCCATTCATGATGCCTCCGGATATATATAATAAAACACCGAATAAAATACCGTTCAGCCAGGGACCAAACTGCAGGGGATCCAGTCGCGATAATAAGGAAATGATTGTTAGGAAAAACGGATATGCAAACGGAAAATCAACAACGGGCAGATTGTCAAATGATTTAAATCCGAATCCGCCTGTCATATGCCGGGTAGCGGCAAGATATGTTACAGAATCTGGTGAGACTCCGATACCGCTGTGTCTTGAAAAAATCTGGATCAGGAAAAAACCGATCAAAGCGGCCAGCAATGAATCCGGATTTTTTGAAAGGGAAAATAAATTCGACTTTACTTTCATGCGTTAATTCGAAGTTATAGGAATTATTATGGTTCGTCTATGAACCTGATGGCCTAATTTCAATATTTGTTCCAGATCAAACTTTGATGAACAGATTCTCTTATTTGTCCTTCATTTTTGCAGCCCTTGTTACTGTGCAGGTAAAAGCCCAGATTTTTGGCGGAACACCACCTTCTGTTAAATGGAAATCAGTCAATACCGTTCCCGCAGAAATCATCTTCCCACCCGGTATGGATACAGAAGCCAGGCAGGTTGGTTTTCTGGTATCCGCATTAAGCAGGACAACTTTACAAACCATCGGAAGCCATCAAAACAAAGTGGATATCGTGTTTCATAATCTGACGATTGTGCCGAACGGATATGTGCAATTGGCTCCCTTCAGAAGTGAATTTCAACTCACTCCTCCGCAGAATAGTTTTGAACTGGGCAGTCTGCCCTGGAACCAGATGCTGGCCATTCACGAATACCGGCATGTTCAGCAGTACAACAATTTTTGCGTGGGACTGGCGAAGGCTTTTTATTTTTTGTTCGGACAGGACGGTCTTGCTTTTGCAAACAGTGTAGCGGTTCCAAACTGGTTTTTCGAAGGAGATGCTGTTTACCAGGAAACACTGGTCAGCCAGCAGGGCAGGGGAAGGCTTCCTCTTTTTCTTACGGGATTTGAAGCGCTCTGGGTTTCAAAAAAGAATTATTCATGGATGAAACTCCGTAACGGATCATACCGGGATTATACTCCGGATTATTATCCCCTGGGCTATATGCTGGTCGCCTATGGCAGAGACGTTTACGGGAAAGATTTCTGGGCCAGGACAGCTGATGAGGCTGCAGCATTCAAGGGTCTTTTTTACCCGTTGCAGAAATCCATTCAGAGAAATGCGAACATCCCTTTTGATTCTTTTCGCAACAGAGCATTGGATTACTTTCACGATCAGCTATCCGACAGCGCGTATAACAGTCCTGCGGCCATCTACGGTAAATCAAACCGCCATTTTGTTGCGGATGAATTATTCCCTCAGTTCTCTGACAGTAACCAGTTGATTTTTGTGAACAGCAGTTATTATCGGCCGCCGGCCTTCGTAGAAGAAAAAACCGGCAATCCGAAACTCACACGAATAAAATTCCGCGCAGTTGCCATCGATGACGCTTTTTCGCACAGAAATCATACGGTAGTATATTCAGCTTATGAACCTGATCTGCGATGGGGATGGCGGGACTATTCGGTGCTTCGTATCGTGGATCTGAATACAAAAAGTGACAGGAGGCTTACTTCAAAAACAAAATATTTCTCACCTGATATTTCTCCCGACGGAAAACAAATTGTAGCTGTTAATATGGCCATTACCGGGAAAAGTTCGCTGGACATTCTAAGCATGAACTCCGGGAAAATTTTGTTACAGGTACCCAATCCGGAAAAGTTTATTTATACGTATCCGAAATTTCTGACTGACAGTCTTCTAATATCCGCAGTTCGAAATACCCGTGGTCAGATGGCATTAATGCAAATCAATTTTCCTACAGGCCATCAACAGGTATTGGTTGACTGGTCGATGGATCCGATTGGGTTTGTTTCTGCAAAAAATAATGAAATATATTTTACCCGCACATATGAAGGCCAGGATCAGGGTTTCTGCCTGCGCGACGGAAACATGTACCGTTTGAAAGCCGATGCCAGCAGCGGTCAGTATCAATTGTCGGCTTCCGATGATAAAATTACCTGGAATAGCTTTACCAGCGCTGGTTTCAGGTTACAGCTCGCAGATAAAGAAAATGCATTTGAAAATATACCCATTCAATTTAATGTAACAGATACTTCAGAAAAACACAGGGTATATTCGCTGGATCATCCGCCATTCCAGATTCCCTTTTCCATCCCGGATTCGGGTTTTCAAATTAAACCATACAACGCAGGAACTCATATTTTTAACTTTCATAGCTGGCGACCCTATATTAACGATCCTGATTATACGCTGGCGCTGCTCGGACAAAACGTGCTGAATACCTTTCAATCAGAAATATATATAGGATATAACAGCAACGAACAGTATAAGAAAGCCGGTGTGGATTTTACTTATGGCGGGCTTTTCCCGTTTATTAATATCGGTACTGAATACCGGATTGACCGCAATGCATATTTCAAAGGGCAAAAGATATACTGGAATGAATTGCTGCCTTACCTGGGATTATCTGTTCCACTCAATCTGAGCAGAGGCCGATGGCTGACAAACCTGGAAGGCGGTGCCAATGTTACTTATCATCAACAATATTTCAAAGGTTTATATAAAGACAGCATTGCAAACAGACCTTATTTTAGTCTGGATCCACAAGTATTATTTACTCACCAGCTCCAGGCCGGCAGGATGCAGATTTATCCTTCATTTGCGCAAACACTTTTGGTGCAATATAACCGGGCCATTTCGAATATTTCCGGAAATCAGTTTCTGGCTTCTGCCAGTCTGTATTTCCCCGGACTTACAACTACGCATAGTCTGGTGTTCAAAGGGGCACTGCAACAACGCGATTCGCTGAATCAGGTCAGGTTTACCAACAGCTTTCCTTTTTCCCGCGGATATTCCGGAGAAAATTTTTATCAGATGTATGGATTTGGTATCAATTATAATCTTCCACTGGCTTATCCTGACTGGGGTTTCGCGGAGCTTGTTTATTTTTTACGGATTCGTGCGAATGCATTTTTTGATTATACCGCTGTTCCGTACTATGCAACCAATGGACCGGCGTGCAATCCCAGTATCGTTCTGCGGGTATCGAAATATATTTTGATACAAAATGGTGGAACCAGCTGGCTTTAAGTTTTGGCATCCGGTACAGCCGTCTCCTGGATCCGGATTATGAAGGAAGGGGTCCGAATCAATGGGAACTGATCCTGCCTTTGAATATATTAAATAACGGCTATAACAACCGCCTGGCGAATCCATAGAAAGATCTCTTCTCATCCCCCGGAACTTCTTAATTTTGCGCGCTTCCGGGAAAAGATCCCGGTCCTTTACACATGAAGTATACATCTGAAATTGAGAAAAGAAGAACCTTTGCCATTATATCCCATCCGGATGCCGGGAAGACGACGCTGACTGAAAAATTCCTTTTATTCGGGGGCGCCATTCAAACGGCCGGTGCGGTTAAAAGCAATAAGATCCGTAAACATGCCACCAGCGATTTCATGGAAATTGAAAGGCAGCGCGGAATTTCTGTTGCCACTTCAGTCATGAGCTTTCAGTACAAGAACATGCTGATCAACCTCCTCGATACACCTGGTCATAAAGACTTTGCGGAAGACACCTATAGAACCTTGACAGCTGTCGACAGCGTTATACTTGTCATTGACAGCGTAAACGGGGTAGAGGAACAAACCCGCAAACTCACGGAGGTTTGCCGGATGCGTGATACACCCATCATTGTCTTTGTAAATAAAATGGACCGGGATGGAAAAAACAGGTTCGAACTCATGGAAGAAATTGAAAACGAATTAAAAATAAAACTTCATCCGCTGACCTGGCCCATCAACAGCGGAAAAGATTTTAAAGGCGTATACAATCTCCATGATAAAAATCTGATTCTTTTCACGGCCAATACGAAAGCCTCCGATGAAGATGTGGTTCAGATCGGAGATCTCAAAGATCATCTGCTCGACGAAAAACTGGGCGAGAAAGATGCGGCTATACTGCGCGAAGATGTTGAACTGGTGGATGGTGTGTATGGCCCTTTAAATGTAGACGAATACCTCAGCGGAAAAATCTGTCCCGTATTTTTCGGATCAGCCATCAATAATTTCGGTGTGCGTGAAATGCTGGATAATTTTATCCGTATCGCTCCCATACCGCAATGCCGCCCGACAACAGATGGAATGGTTTGCCCGGAAGATGAAAAACTCAGCGGATTTGTCTTTAAGATCCACGCAAACCTGGATCCCCGTCATCGGGACCGTATCGCATTTATCAGAGTTTGCAGCGGCAAATTCGAAAGAAATAAATATTTTCATCATGTGCGCCTGCATAAAGATGTCCGGTTCAGTAATCCCTATAGTTTTCTTGCCCGGGACAAAGATGTAATCGAAGAGGCTTATCCGGGAGATGTTGTTGGATTATTCGACACCGGTAATTTTAAAATCGGGGATACTTTAACCGAGGGTGCAGATTTCTATTTCACAGGTATCCCATCTTTTTCTCCGGAGATTTTTAAAGAAGTGCAGAATAAAGATCCGATGAAAACCAAACAGCTGGAAAAAGGACTTATTGCAACTGACCGACGAAGGTGTGGCGCAGCTCTTTACCCAGTTTGGCGGAAACAAAAAAATCATTGGCTGTGTAGGTGAATTGCAATTCGAAGTTATCCAATACCGGCTTCTGCACGAATACTCAGCGTCCGTTCAATTCAACACACTTCCTTTTTTTAAAGCCTGCTGGCTGACCAGTACGGATGAAAAAAAATTGCTGGATTTTGTTCGGTTTAAACAAAATAATATCGCCGAGGATAAAGACGGGCAGCTGGTTTACCTCGCCCAAAGCGAATGGTTCCTGAAAACGGAAATCAGTAATAATCCGGAGATTGAGTTTCACTATACTTCGGAGATTCATAAGTAAAGTATGAGAGTATGAGAGTATGGGAGTGTGGGAGTGTTAAGTTAAGTCTTTTTTTGCTTGTGATGATTATTTTGGATAGAATGGCCATTATTTCATTTAATTCATCAAGTGTCTCTTTTTGAATAATGAGATCTTCCATTTTTTCGCATAAAATGAGCCAATAAAGGGTTTCATTGGCTTCCTTCAAAGCTATTTTCATTTTATGGATAAAATCCAATCTGCTTTCCGCATATTGTGCTTCGAAAACATTAGCTCCAATAGATGTTCCGGATTTCAACAATTGATTTGAAATGATAAATTTTCGTCTATCATTCAAAAAATCGCAATACTTTATTATCGATATCGAAAAAGACATTGATTTTCTTACAATCGGACCGTCACGAAGAATCATGAATTGAGTTTTATAAACCCAAATCTGTAAAGTTTAATTATAACGAAAAAGAGGATTTTACGCATGAAATTGAAGAAATTCACCGTATTACTCTCATACTCCCATACTCCCATACTCCCATACTACTTCAGCCTAACCCCGGTATAGTTGTGGGGACTAATCTTCTTGAGTTCTTTTTTAACGACGGCGGCGATATCGAGAGAGTCAATAAATTCGTGCATGGATTGTTTTGTGATGCCGTTCTTGCCACGGGTAAGGGTCTTTAGCGCTTCGTAGGGCTGCGGATAATCTTCTCGCCTTAGAATTGTCTGTATGGCTTCTGCAACCACGGCCCAGTTATTTTCCAGATCCTGGGTGAGTTTATCAGCATTCAGCACCAGTTTGGCCAGTCCGCGTTCGATTGATTTTAACGCCAGGATAGTATGTGAAAACGGAACACCGATACTTCGTAAGTGTAGTTGAATCCGTCAGATCACGTTGTAAACGGGAAACGGGCAATTTTGAAGACAGATATTCGAAGATAGCGTTTGCCATGCCCAGATTTCCTTCTGCATTTTCAAAATCTATCGGGTTCACTTTATGTGGCATGGCGGACGACCCGATCTCTCCTTCCTTTATTTTCTGTTTGAAATAATCCATCGAAATATAGGTCCATAAGTCCCGGCAGAAATCAATCAGGATCGTATTGATTCTTTTCATACAGTCAAACTGCGCAGCCAGCATATCATAGTGTTCGATCTGCGTTGTAAACTGCTGGCGTTTCAAACCGAGTTTCTTTTCAATAAATTCATTGGCGAGTTTGGTCCAGTCTTTATTTGGAAAAGCAACGGTATGTGCATTTAAATTTCCGGTAGCTCCTCCAAATTTGGCCATGAATGGAATCTGTATCAGTAGTTCCACCTGGTTTTGAATTCTTTCTACAAAAACCATTACTTCCTTGCCCAGTGTAGTGGGAGATGCAGCCTGACCATGTGTACGCGCCAGCATGGCGGTATTGCGCCATTCGCTGGCCAGTATGCTTAGTTGTTTCTTCAGATTTAATATAAACGGCAGGTATTCAATTTCCACTGCATGTTTCCAAAGAAGAGGAATGGCCGTATTATTAATATCCTGTGATGTCAGGCCAAAATGGATCCATTCTTTTGTTTCCGCCTCTTTGGTTTTCTCCAAAACAGTTTTCAGAAAATATTCGACCGCTTTTACATCGTGGTTTGTGGTTTTTTCTATTTTTTTTATCTCCAGTGCATCTTCCAGGTCGAAATTCTCAGCAGCCGATAGAAGAGTCTTTTTTGTATTGGCAGAAATGGTGAAAAACTTTTTTTCTGAAAGAAAAATAAAATAGGCCACTTCAACCTGCACGCGGTATTTGATCAATGCATATTCAGAGAAATATTCTCCCAATGAATGCAATTGGCTGCGATATCTGCCGTCTATTGGTGAAATAGCTGTCAGTGCGTGAAGTTCCATATACTGAATCGTAAATAGGGATTATTTGTATGCGTTCCCTACTTTTGCAGCCAAATTTAAACTAATCGCGTTGGACAGAAAAATAAGGGTGGGTGCCGTGAGTTATCTGAATACCAAACCCCTTTTGTATGGAATTGAAAATTCCCCTGTATTCAACGAAATATCGCTGATTACTGAATATCCTGCCCGGATAGCAGAAATGCTACTCCTGGATGAAATCGACATCGGTCTGGTGCCTGTTTCGATCATTCCCCAAATGAAAGAATACCATGTCAATACCAGGTATTGTATTGGATCCGACGGTCCTGTTGCATCCGTTTGTTTGTTCAGCGAAGTTCCTGTTCATGATATCAGGACTGTTATTTTGGATTATCAGAGCCGTACATCCGTCGCACTTGCCAGAATTTTATTTGAGAAGCATTGGAAACAAAAGCCGGTGTTCGTACCGGCAGATCATGAATTTATCCGGGAAATCACCGGAAACACAGCGGCGGTGGTTATTGGTGACCGTGCGTTGGAACAAAGAAAAAAATCAACTTATATCTATGATTTGGGGGAAGAATGGAAAAAAATGACCGGTTTACCATTTGTATTTGCAGCCTGGATCAGCAATAAAATATTGGATCCTGACTGGATTCGACGTTTCGAAGATGCCAATACACTCGGCATTCAAAATATATCCCGCGTATTGGAAAAACTGTCGGTCAATGATTTTGATCTGCATGCTTACTTTACCCAATACCTGAGTTATGATCTGGATGAAGAAAAGAAAAAGGGAATGGAACTTTTTCTCGGTATGATAAAAAAAAAGTCCAATAGCATAAGTATTTGCACTTAAACATAAAAAAGAAAGCTCGTGTTGTACAGCGGCATGCAATAAAAAAAATTAAAATTCATTATAGTAATCTGTATATAAATAAAAACAGACAATGACGGAAACACATACTTCTATCAGGGAACCTGGATTTTAAACGGAACCTCATTCAAAGCATCTGTATCCGGAGCTGGAGGAATAAATCTTATTCTCACAGCTGTATTCAATTCCAACGGCACATTATCTTCCGGCAAATGGGAAAATTCAAACGGGTCCGGATCCGGAACCTTCGAAATGAAGAGAAACAATGGATAGATTTTGTACCCGGAAACAATATACCCGGATGATCAGGATGTAATGGGTTTGCCGATGTTCTTTCTCAGCGAATCAGCAGAAGTGTCCCCTTCTTCTGAATAATTCCGCAAAAGGAATTTGCTTTGATTAGATACACAAAATTACCTGCATCCTGTTTTTGGCCATGAAATGTCCCGTCCCAGCAATCGGAAGGATTTTTAGTTTCGAAAACCCGCTGGCCCCAGCGATTATAAATAGAGAAATCTTCCAGGGTTACATTACCCCAGCTATGAATTCCGAAACAATCATTAACGCCATCATTATTTGGTGTGAATGCATTTGGTACTGAAAAAGAATTCTGGCCTGTTTTTGTCACGATTACCGTTAATGAATCAAAGCCATAACATCCATTGGAACCGGTGCCCTGAACGATATAATGAGTAGTTGCAGAAATCGCAGCAACTGGATTTGCACTATTCGGGTCACTCAATCCTTCCGTCGGCTGCCAGGTATATACAGAAGCGCCAACGGCGCTCAATTGCGCATTCAGATCTGCACAGTTAATGTCATTTGATTTATGTGCAACTACAACTGGTGACTGAAGTACAGTAACATGCACATCGAACGCAGAATCATATTGTGGACATACAGGATCGGATATGTTCACATGATATGTTATGTCTTGTTCAGGAGTCGACACCGGAGCGGGTGAATTGGGATCATTCAGATAAGTAACCGGCGACCACGTGTATTGATTTTTTACAGCATTATTACCATTCAGTACGACTGGCATTCCCAGGCATACAGACTGATCCGAAGGCGACTTGAAAATTGTTTTAGGTAAAATATTGATACTGACTGAATCCTTCACATTACAATTATTCAGTCCTGTTCCGCTGACATAATATTTAATCGAAGTTGCCGGTGTGGAGACGGGGTTTGAAATATGGGCATCGTTTAAATAGTCAGGCGGTCCCCAGGTATAAGACGACCCTCCTGATACCTGCAGTTGTACGGAGCCATTCAAACAAATGGACGTGTCGGCAGTAATATTTAATTTTCCGGACGGGAGTATTATTACGGCCGTTGATTCACCGTTGATGTCAGTAGAACAGTTATCCTTATCAGTTATCTTGAGCAGGACGTATTCTCTGGTAATGGTGGGATTTCCGGCAGCCGGGAATGGTACGTTGTCCTGAACATTTAATTGAGAATAAGTGCTGAAGGCGTCGCTGTAACTCAACGAGTAGGGCGGGTTCGGGGATGTAGTCGGATGAAATGTCAAAAGGCCGGTCTGTCCCGCTACAAATACTATTTCCGGTAAATGTTCCGGCGATCGGTGTACAACAATCATTGTCTGGAACAAACGGGCATTTTGGATTTGTCTGATTGATGATGGCAGAACCTCCCAGTGTGCCATTCCAGGATGCATTTCCCTGTTTATTGAGTAGATCGTTAAATGAAAAATAAGCGAGTAAATCCGGTCTGAGTAGTAGGACTTGGAAGCGGAACATTCATAAATGCCTGTATTTGTGCCTGTGTTCGGGCCACATTCCAAATCCTGACTTCATTGATAAACCCTAAAAAATTTACATTATAAAATGCGAATTGATAAAATCCGATTTGGGTAATCCAGTTATTCTGAATCAAATTGCCTGTCGCGGCAACCTGACTTATTAAATACCCGTTTCGATAATATTTTAGAAAATTACCATCATATACCATGGCCACATGGTATGTCTTATTCAGTTGCAACTGACAGGCATCGTCGGTTTTAAAAAAGCCATTGGTTGTCGTTATCTGGGCATTTTGAGCCCTTAAAAGATAATTTGCATCTGTCGGGTCTGCATACTTTCCAACAATATCGCTACCCAAAGTAGGTCCACCGGCATAAGGTTGCGTCATATTAATTTCTGCTTCAACCGTGATCTGATTTCCCGGAATATCCAGATCGCCAATTGCGACATAAGACGGATAGGAAGGAAGAAAAAGCCAATTATTGCAGGTCTGGGCCTTAGAAACAATAGAGGAAAACAAACAAGAAAACAATAGTAATGATATACGCATGGATATAGGGCGGGTAAATTTAATCGGATACATTTCTACTATTCTGAAGATATTTTTACGGAATGACAAACTTGATTTAAATCAACATATCATTGAAACGTCATTTCGAAGTAAGTTTATCTAAGTATTTACACTTACTAGAATATTAATGATTTTTGATTTTATCGCAATAGTTTAAATCTGTTGAAATATATATCTATTTTGCCAACGTCATTTAACCCAAACCGAGACACGTATGAGATTCAGATTTTTGCTTTTTTCAATTCTTGCCTTTACTTTTTGTGCTGTTTCATGTTCGAAAGATAATACTCAGCCGGCACCACCACAAATCATAACCCATGATACGGTTATCATCACGCATGATACGGTAATTGTAGCTGCTCCAGTCAATCCAATCGTTGGATTATGGGTAGGAACTCTGACTGCCGTAAATGAACCTCAGGCAGGTGCTTTATATTATAGTTTTGACATCCGGGCGGATAGCACGATACTAACCTATAGCGAAGGAGCAGATGGTAATACCTATTTTTCGACCGGTACATGGAAGCTGGTTGGTATTGTTTTTTCCGCAACGATCACATCAACATCTGCTGCCAACAAGGGGACGGTTCAAAATATGACTGCGACCTATAGTAAGTCGGATGGATCTTTGTCGTCAGGTATTTGGAAAAACGTGTCAAGCAGTGCTTCCGGAACATTTTCGCTGAATAGAGTCAATTAGGAACTTTCAGTCTGAAGCAGAAGATATTCAACTGAACATCATAATTAATGTTCTCTTTTTTTTGACGAATGAAAGGGTGGTCATATACTGAAGCCGCCTCTTTTATATAATAGGAAAAACCGTTATCAACGAGCAAAGAAAATATTGAGTTTAATTCATTATTTTGATTGAATGTTCCATGGTATTCCAGGAATAGATTATTTATATGTTGTAATTGATCTTTTACATCCAAGATCACCTGGAACTCAGCTCCCTCAATATCGATTTTCAGGAAATCGACGGTTCTATCCAAATAGTCCTTCAATTTGATCGCTTTCACCGGTACAGTATTATCGGAGTCTTCTGTATGAATTCTGCTTGACATAGATCCCTCACTGGCAAACTGAAGCGTTGTATTTTCTATCCAAACAGCCTCCTTTCGCGCAAATACATTTTCATAACCAAAACTTTTTATGTTTGATTGCAGGAGATTAAAATTCTCCTCGTCCGGTTCAAATGCAATTATCGTTGCATCCGGGAACATTTGTTTAAGATAAATAACACTTAAACCAATATTTGCACCGCAATCTATTATATAAGGTTTTGGCGGAAGAACCTGCTTATATACTTCTTCGATAAATATTTCATTCAAGCCATGCATCAATTCGGTTGGACTAATAAAAAAAAAGTCTTTGCCAAATAATCTATGTGAACGGACTTTGCCAGAATTCAGATGTTTATAATAAATTTTTCTAAGGGGTCCGATATTTACCTTATGATACGGATTATGAAATATCTTTCCAATCCTCAGACGAACGCCCTGCAGGATATTTTTACCAAACGACTTATTTTGCATTGAATTTTATTTCAGGAAGCGTACAATTTACAGAGATCAAGGGAATTCCTTATAATCCACCAATAAATATGTTTTCCATTCTGGTTTGTTCTATTAATGAAGTTTTTTTGGAAAATTTGAAAATAAATATCCACGAAACAATCGGATGTGAATTTGAAATATTAGTCTGGGATAATCGCGCTGACGAGAAGCCCATTACGGAAGTCTACAATTTACTCGCTTCTAAAGCACAATATCCATATTGGTGTTTTATCCATGAAGATATCCGGTTTGATACCATACACTGGGCGGGAAATATATTAAAGGCTTTTGAAGACCACCCCGAAACGGGGTTAATCGGCATTGCAGGCGCAAAATACAAGAGCAAGACTCCTTCCGGATGGTCAACCAGCCTCACAGCATTGGATTGCTGCAATATTCGTCATCAGGACAAAGACGGACATGTACAACATATTTACATGAATCCAAACAAATCCAATTTTGAGCCGGTTGTTAATGTGGATGGTGTTTTTATTGCCATTCGAAGAGAAGTGTGGAAAACAGCCCGGTTCAATGAAACCGACCTGCGGGGATTTCATCTTTATGATATTGATTTCTCACTACACGTCTTTCAACACTGGCGGGCAGCAGTGCTTTTCAATATTGATATTATGCATTTCACACAGGGAGGAAATTATGGCGACGCCTGGGTAGCACCTACACTCCGCTGGCATGCCTTATTTTCAAACCAGCTTCCACAATCTTCAGGAATCGATACGAATCAGAAAAACATCGAAAGGAAAATCGGCATTTTCTGGCTCAGACGATTATCGGTAGAAAAAATCTCGTGGAAGAATAAATGGAAATGGATCCGGGCAGGCAAATCCTGGCAGGATCCGCGAACATGGCCATTTATACTTTTATTTCTGTATGGAAAGAAACTTAAAACTCAAAAATTGAAGCCCAGGGCTATTCAATAATGAAGTGTGAGATTATACTTCGAATAACCCACTGAAATAAATACAGCTTCAGACTTACCCTTTATAGACAAATGGAATAAAAAGAGTGTAGAGAACCAGCAGGATGGATCCGATATATTCTGCCGAGAATCCGAGTATGGTCGTGAATGTTCCACCTATTACCAGGACCCATAAAATGAAGGCGATCGACGAGAATACAATTTGTCCTGCCTTCTTCACATTTGTCACATAGTACAGGTACAGGGGATTCATCACAACCAATATCCCAAAAACGATCCACAACAATAACGTCTTGTTACCCTGTTCACCGGCACCAGTTATCAACCCCTTTAATGTGACATAGGCTGTAATGATTTCTGAGGGAATTAGTTTTACCAGGCGATCCTTATAGTCATTTACAGCAGATCCAGGTACCTGGTGAAGGTCATCTGCCGCCTTGATTTCACGGGCCATCATTGAATTTTTGTACCCCTAATTTAATCATATGAAGCCGTAATGTCTATTCAGGTGAGCCATTGACGGTTGAAGGCTGACGGGTCGATGTTTGGTTTTGAAGGAAGAACCGTGTACCGGGCCTTTTATCCGGGTATTGCAAGAAAGCCTTACGCGTAGCTCTAAGCTTTCAAACTGCCATTTTTGCACTATTTCCTGCATGGCATAATGATTGACATTCAGTTATGAAACTTTAAATACTAACCTTAAATAAATCAATATTATGGGTAAAATAATAGGAATTGACCTGGGTACCACCAATAGCTGTGTTGCCGTGATGGAAGGAAATGAACCTGTGGTGATCGCTAACGAAGAAGGGCGTCGCACAACACCATCTGTGGTCGCATTTTTAAAGAACGGAGAACGTAAGGTGGGAGATCCGGCTAAACGCCAGGCAATTACCAACCCAACGAACACCATTTCTTCCGTAAAACGCTTTATGGGACGCCGTTATGACGAAGTAACCAACGAAATCAGCCACTGGAGTTATAAAGTCGTGAAAGGTGACAACAATACTTGCCGAATTGACATAGAAGGCAGACAATATACACCTCAGGAAATCAGCGCCATGATTCTTCAAAAAATGAAGAAAACCGCGGAGGACTATCTGGGTCAGGAAGTTACCGATGCCGTTATTACAGTTCCGGCTTATTTTAATGATGCGCAACGCCAGGCTACCAAGGAAGCCGGTGAAATTGCGGGATTGAACGTTCGCCGTATCGTGAATGAGCCCACTGCAGCAGCCCTTGCTTATGGCCTGGACAAGGCAGGTAAGGATGAAAAAATAGCAGTTTTTGATTTGGGAGGCGGAACATTTGACATATCCGTATTAGAACTGGGAGACGGCGTTTTTGAAGTGAAATCGACGAATGGAGATACACACCTGGGGGGCGACGATTTTGACAAGATCATCATCGACTGGCTCGCAGACGAATTTAAAAAAGACGAAAATATCGACCTCCGCAAGGACCCAATGGCATTACAGCGCCTGAAAGAAGCCGCTGAAAAAGCCAAAATCGAATTGTCGTCTTCTACTGAAACAGAAATCAATCTGCCCTATGTTACGGCAGTTGACGGAGTACCTAAGCATCTGGTGAAGAAACTGACCCGTGCAAAATTTGAACAACTGTCAGATAAACTTTTCGAAAGATGTCTCAAGCCCTGTGAGCAGGCTATGAAAGACGCCGGATTAAGTGTTTCGCAGATTGACGAAGTAATACTTGTGGGTGGAAGTACAAGAATCCCGAAAGTGCAGGAAATCGTTGAAAAATTCTTCGGAAGAAAACCGAATAAGGGTGTGAATCCGGATGAAGTGGTAGCTATCGGTGCTGCCATCCAGGGTGCTGTATTGACTGGTGAGGTAAAAGATGTATTGTTACTGGATGTAACGCCTTTGAGTCTTGGCATTGAAACCATGGGAGGTGTGATGACCCGGCTGATCGATAGTAATACAACCATTCCGACAAAAAAATCAGAAACATTCTCCACCGCGAGCGATAACCAGCCTGGTGTACAGATCCACGTATTACAGGGTGAAAGGCCCATGGCCAATCAGAACAAGAGTCTGGGTATGTTTAACCTGGACGGAATACCACCGGCACCGAGGGGTGTTCCACAGGTTGAAGTGACATTCGACATTGACGCCAATGGTATCCTGCATGTTGTAGCGAAGGATAAGGGAACCGGAAAAGAACAGAAAATCCGCATCGAAGCAGGCAGTGGCTTAAGTAAGGAAGAAGTAGAGAAGATGAAAGCTGAAGCCAAGGCCAATGAAGCATCGGATAAGGAAGCACGTGAACGTGTTGACAAACTCAATCAGGCAGATAGTTTTGTATTCCAGACAGAGAAACAACTGAAGGAACTGGGAGAAAAATTACCGGCCGATAAAAAGGCCCCGATTGAATCTGCTCTCTCAAATCTGAAAGAAGCTCAGAAAGCACAGGACATTGCAAAAATTGATGCAGCTATCGCTGAAATCAATACAGCCTGGACCGCTGCATCTGAACATTTATATAAAGGAACTCAGGAAGGAGGCCCTCAATCTGCTGCAGACGGACAGCCTAACGGTAACGAACATTCGAACGCAGACAAGAACGCAGAAAACGTTACTGATGCTGAGTTTGAAGAAGTTAAATGATTTTAACTGAGAAAATGGAGATAAGGGCTGACCAATGCGTCAGCCCTTATTATTTAAGCAGTTATGAATGAAAATCAACGTTGGACATGATATAATTTTTTATAATAAGGGTTTGACAACAAACGAATGCGTCGTATATTTGCATCGCAATTAAGAGCAATTAACAGTCTTGCAAGATCAAAATAGGTACTACACTTCTTTCTAACGATTCTTTTGTGTTCTCCTCCTATTGCTCAGCATTTTTTTTAATCTTAAAAAAGTAATTTTTATGAAACAAGTTGTAATGCCATCTATTGTACAGATGGATTCTGAAACACTCAAGAAACTGACAAACGAAGTGAAAGAAACACTCGCAACCGGACTGGTGATGCCTGCACAGAAGAAACGATTTGCAGTAGTGAATCTCTGGAAAATTCATCAGGGAATGAAACAGACATCACGTATTACCAGAAAATGGGCAATCTAATATAGATGATCAGCACTGCGACACGGAAAGGCTCCGTGCAAGTTCGAAGTTATAAACACTGTAATAACACAGTGTTTTTTTTATTATAGTAAGAGAGGAAGATGTACTACATAATATCCAGGGCCTTCGCAAAAAAGGTGCAATTGAAAGGAAGAACCAGAATACTCACTCCGCCGATCACCTGGTACAGGCCAATAAATGCAATCACCGAAAGAATAAAAAGGATCCAGTAAAGACCTGTGTATTTTTTAGTGTTTTCCATGTAGTTTTTTGTTGCACAAATATATTCCAATTCCCCATTCTCTTTGCGCTCCGACATTAATTTTATTACAAGGAGGTGTTTTGGTATTTTCGCGACTGCGTCATCTTTCTAAACAACCAGGAGTTTGAACTTCCATCCAGGATGAAAATACACTTTTACTTACGATTCAGTACAAAACCGGGTCAGGATCTTTATATCTGCGGAAACATCCCTGAACTGGGATACCAGAATAAATTAAACTCTCAGCCCGTTCTTATGAAATATAAGAATGCCGATTTCTGGGAAACAACGATTGAGCTGGCTGTTCTGCCTGTAGATCCCATACAGTACTTCTATGAGTTAAAAATGGAAGACGGCAGTATGGTACTGGAATGGGGCAATGACCGTGAGATCAGGCTTACTTCCCGCCATGATGATCTGCAGATTTTCGATACCTGGAATCATGCCGGCGAATATGAAAACACTTTTTATACGGCTCCTTTTCAGGAAATCCTGCTCGCGCATCACTCTAAAAAATCAGGCAGAAAAACGCCCAAATCCTATACACATATATTCAAAATAAAAGCGCCCCTGCTTCGCTCGAACGAATCCGTATGTATTTCCGGCAGTGGCAAAACACTGGGTGACTGGTCTATGGCCGAACCATTGATTCTTCATAAGCAAGGTAACTGGTGGACCATCGAACTTAATTTAGCTGAAATATCGTTTCCTGTCCATTATAAATATGGAGTGTACGACACAAAGCACAAATCACTGATAGACTTCGAAAACGGGCCCAATCGCGTTTTGCTTGGTAATTCCAGGGAAGACAATCTGACCATTCAACACGATGGATTTATAAGACTCCCAAACAGTACATGGAAAGGCGCCGGCGTAAGTATACCGGTATTCAGCCTGAGAAGCAAGGATTCGATGGGAACCGGAGAATTCTCAGATATCCGTCTGCTGGTTGACTGGGCCCATAAAACCGGACTTAAACTGATCCAGATTTTGCCTGTCAATGATACATCTGCTACCGGTACCTGGCTGGATTCATATCCCTATGGTGCCATCTCTGCGTTTGCTCTGCACCCTTTATATCTGAATCTGCAGGAAATGGCGGGCAAGAAAAATGCGGCACTTATAAAACCGCTGAAAAAAATACAAAAGCAGTTAAATATTTTGCCTGATCTGGATTATGAGGCGGTTATGCGGACTAAAATAGTAACTGCGAAAGAAATATTCACCGCAGAAAAAGAAAACTTCCTGGCCGATGAAGATTTCATTCAGTTTTTTAATCAAAATAAAACCTGGCTGGTTCCGTATGCCGCATTTTGTTATCTGAGGGATTCCAATAATACGGTTGATTTCGGCAAATGGAAAACATTCGGACGTTATACTAAACTGGCGGTGGATAAGCTGGTTTCACCGCAATCCAAACAATACGACCAGATTGCCTTCCATTACTTTGTTCAGTACCATCTTTTCCGGCAATTAAGAAAATCGGTTCTTTATGCACATGAAAACGGAATTGTTCTGAAGGGAGATATTCCGATCGGTGTTTACCGGCACAGCTGTGATGCCTGGGTTTCGCCCGAGTTGTATCATTTGGATCTGCAGGCCGGTGCCCCGCCCGATCCCTTTGCCATCAAAGGACAAAACTGGGGATTTCCCACTTATAACTGGGAGCGAATGGCCAAAGATTCATTTCAGTGGTGGAAAAACCGTTTCTCTCAGATGGCCATTTACTTTGATGCATTTCGCATCGACCATATTTTGGGATTTTTTCGAATATGGAGCATCCCCGTGTCGCAGACCGAGGGAATCATGGGACATTTTGAACATGCTATTCCGGTACACCGCGTGGAATTCGATGAAAGAAATATCTATTTTGATAGCGATCGTTATACCAAGCCATTTATCAATGAAGCTGTTTTGTGGGAGTATTTTGGAAATGAAACTGAAAATGTAAAATCAATTTATTTTGAAGAAACCAAACAAGGCAGGTTCAACATCCGGGATTTCGTAAATACTCAACGAAAAGTAGCAGATTATTTCGAAGATAAAACGACAGAACCCAATGATATTTTAAGCCGGGAAGTATTGATGAACCTGATTTCAAACCTGATTCTTTTTGAAGTGGAAGGGTCGGATGGAAAACAGTTTCATTTTCGCATTTCAATGGAATCGACATCGTCTTTCCGTTATCTTGACTGGCATTTACAAAATCAGCTTCGAGATCTGTATATAAATTATTTTTACCGTCGCCAGGACAATTTCTGGAAGAAGGAAGCCATGAAAAAACTTCCTCTTTTGAAAAGGTCGACCAATATGTTGGTCTGTGGAGAAGACCTTGGCATGGTACCTTCCTGTGTGCCCGATGTGATGAAAGAGACCGGCATTCTCAGTCTCGAGATCCAGCGTATGCCAAAGGATGTTACAAAGGAATTTTTCAATCCGGCTTCCGCACCTTATTTGTCGGTAGTTACGCCTTCCACACACGACATGAGCACAATCAGGGGATGGTGGGAAGAAGACAGGTCAAAAACCCAGAAATTCTTTAATGAGGAATTGGGTCAGTGGGGAGAAGCTCCCCATTTCTGCGATGCCTGGATCAATAAAGCCATCGTTCAGCAACATCTTCATTCTCCTGCTATGTGGAGCATATTTCAGATGCAGGATTTATTGGGTATGGATGAGAATATAAGAAGGGAAAATCCAAATGATGAGAGAATCAATGTACCGGCGATTCCAAATTATTACTGGCGGTACAGGACGCACATATACCTCGAAGATCTTCTCAAGGCAAAATCTTTTAATGAACAACTCAGGGAAATGATCAAATCCTCCGGGAGATAACGAATCCCATGAAAATTCAGCATATTTCTTATAACCTCCCGTTTAAATACCCTTTTACGATTTCCAAGGGAACGAAAACGCATCAGCCAACCCTGGTTGTAAGTATCGAACAATTTGGCATGACTGGTTATGGAGAAGCTCCGGCGATTACTTATTACGGAATAACCGTTGAAAAAATGATCGCTGACCTGGAATTGAAAAAGCCGGTAATAGAAAAATTCGCTTTTACAGAACCTTCCCGGTTCTGGCATTTTCTGCATCATCTCATTCCGGACAATCCATTTCTCGTTTGCGCACTGGATATTGCTGCCTGGGATCTTTATGGAAAATTGCAGAAAAAACCTTTGTATGAATGCTGGAAATTAAAAATCGGTGAAGGGCCACTGACTGACTATACAATCGGCATTGATACGGTAGAAATAATGCTCCGGAAAATGAAGGAGAAACCCTGGCCCATATATAAGATAAAACTTGGAACTCCGGAAGACATTGATATCATCCGTGTATTGAGAAAAAATACAAATGCCGTTTTACGTGTAGATGCAAACGCAGGATGGACCCTGCAGGAAGCGCTTGACCTGATACCTGCCCTGCATGACTGCGGAGTGGAATTCATAGAACAACCATTGGCAAAAGATAATATGGAAGGTATGCGGCAGCTCTATGATAAATCCCCCATCCCCCTGATCGCCGATGAATCCTGCGTATTTGAAAAGGATGTGGAAAAATGTCAGGGGTTGTTTCATGGAATAAATATTAAACTAACAAAATGCAGTGGAATCACGCCCGCGCTTCGAATGATTGAAACTGCCAGGAAACTGGGCATGAGAGTGATGGCAGGCAGCATGAATGAAAGCAGTATCGGATCAGCGGCTGTAGGCCACTTGTTGCCCCTGCTGGATTACGTTGATATGGATGGAACACTTTTGCTGGATGAAGATATTGCCAGTGGATTGATCATCGAAAATGGCAAGGTGATCCTTTCGGGAAAACCCGGCCTTGGCATTGAATATATCGGATTACCTTTGATCCCGTAAATTTCAAAAGATGGCGGAAGAATTGATTATAAAAAAAGGAACCAGGGAAGAACAATACCTGGAACTGATTCCGCAGATCGCAGGGCTTCTGGAAGGTGAACCGGATCTGATTGCGAATCTTGCAAATGTAACAGCCGCGCTGAAGGAACAATTCGGGTGGTTGTGGATTGGATTCTACATTGTTAAAGACAATGAACTGGTTTTAGGTCCTTTTCAGGGACCCATCGCTTGTACAAGAATAAAAAAAGGCAAAGGAGTATGTGGGGCTGCATGGGAACAAATGAAAACAATGATTGTTCAGGATGTGAATCAGTTCCCAGGGCATATTACCTGCAGCAGTTTGTCTAAATCTGAAATCGTTCTTCCCCTGATCCGTAATAACGAAGTCGTTGCAGTGCTGGACGTGGATCATTCCCTTTATGCAAGCTTTGATAAGACCGATGAATTATTTCTATCGGAAATCACCGACCTGATCGTTTTCTAAAATAAATTAAACAAACGTTTAATTTATTATCAGGATATCTTATTTTTGCATTCCATTGCTTGCTTCCGGCGACCATGAAGTTGCTTTTTTAAGGGCAGACTTCGATTATTTTTCTCAATTTATGAAAAGAATCATTCTATTTTTTCCAGTATTGATACTACTGGTTTCAGCCAATGCACAAACAAGAGACAGCTCCAGCACGAAGACACTGGAAGATTGTATTAAATATGCATTGGATAATCAAACAAATATCCGGCAGGCATTGATTGACGAACAAATCACAGATCGTGAAATCAAGTCTCAGCTCTCAGAATGGTATCCCCAGATAAATTTTTCTGGAAATTATCAACACAATTTTCAAAAACCAGTCAGTATTTTTAATGGGGCAGCCGCACCTATTGGAACAAATAACCAATCAGGTGCCTATTTTGGTCTGAATCAAAATATTTTTAACAGAGACGTTATTGTTGCACAACAATCCGCTAAGGATGTCCGGTTAAGTGCAAAGCAGAATACGATCAACAACCGGATTGCCGTTGTTTCAAATGTCAGTAAAGCCTTTTACGACTTGTTGCTTTCCAAACAGCAGATTGCTCTGCTCGACACCGATATTGTTTTACTAACCAGAAGTCTGAAAGACGCCTACAATCAGTATAAGGGTGGCATTGTAGATAAAACAGATTACCAGCGTGCCACCATTACCCTCAACAACGCAAATGCATCGCGCAAAACGGCTATAGAAACACAAAAATCCAGAGAAGCCATACTGAAATTATATATGAGTTATCCAACCGATGTCCGTTTGGAAGTCGTATTTGACAGCATCCAGCTGAAGCAGGAAATTGCCGCATTTGATACGCTGCAGAATGTGGATATAAAAAACCGGATAGAATTTCAACAGCTTGTCACTGAAAAACGTCTGTACGAATATAATTTGAAATATTATAAATGGGGGTTTTTGCCGACGGTGTCGGCCTTCGGAGAATATAATCTGAACTACTATAATAACCAGTTCAAAGATCTCTATCATGACAATTTTCCGAATTCGTATGCCGGATTGTCTGTTACGATTCCGCTTTTTACAGGTACCAAACGCATTCAACAGGTGCGCATTGCCCAATTACAGATAGATCGTTTAAACTATAATTTTATTTCCCTGTCTGATTCCATCCGGACGCAGTTTGTCCAGGCTATGTCTTCTTACAAAGCTGACCTCAATAATTTCTATGAACAAAAAGCAAATATGGAACTGGCTCGCGAAGTCTATAATATCATACAGCTGCAATACCGTTCCGGAATAAAAACCTATCTGGACGTTGTTGTTGCAAACAATGATTTATTCGCAGCGCAGGTCAATTATACGAACGCGATCTTCCAGGTATTAAGCGACCGGATTGATGTCCAGAGAGCTTTGGGAACTTTAAAATATGTCTATTAATCTTTCTGTTATGAACTATAAACCGCTTGTATTTTTAATAATTGCTGCCACTTTATTTGCCTGCAGCCAGCCGGCGCCACCACCACCGCCGCCGCCTACTGCCGTAAATGTTTACATCGTTAAAAAAGGAAGTGCACAATATTATAATTCCTATCCGGCTACCGTCACTTCTGTTAATGAAGTGGAAGTCAGACCGCAGGTGGCTGGTTACATCACCGGAGTATATTTCAAGGAAGGGCAATATGTAGAAAAAGGACAAAAACTTTATACTATCGACCAGCAGCAATATCGCGGAGCCTATGAGCAGGCTGTCGCACAATTACATGTGAATGAGGCCAACCTCTCTAAACTTCAACAGGATGCAGACCGTTATGAAGAGCTGGGAAAACAGGATGCCATTGCACAACAAACCGTACAACATGCACGGGAGGATCTGGAAGCCGGCAAAAAACAGGTGGAAGCTGCAAAAGCCAATGTCAGCCTCGTTGAAGTGAACCTTCGTTATTCTACAATCAATGCTCCGCTATCTGGCACCATAGGAATTTCTCAGGTAAAAATAGGCGCATCCGTTTCACCCGGATCTACTTTATTGAATACCATTTCGTCAGATAATCCGATTGCCGTAGATGTTGCCCTGGATGAAAATCTGATACCATTTATTCAAAAAGAAAGCAAAAGCAACAGGCTGGTTGCCGATTCCATTTTTACCCTGACGCTTTCTGATCAATCTAAATATCCCTATCCGGGAACTATTTATATAGTTGACCGTGCTGTGGATCCGCAAACCGCCACTATTAAAATACGGTTATTGTTCCCCAACCCAACGAATTTACTCAGGGCTGGTATGTCTGCCAATCTGAAAGTCTTAAATAACAGCGGCGCAGAAACTACACTGATACCATACAGGGCTGTAGTAGAACAGATGGCTGAATATTTTGTTTTCGTGGTCAACGCTGATACCGTAACCCAGAAAAAAATATTTATTGGCCAGCAAATTCGGGATATGGTGGTTGTTAAGTCGGGACTTGAAGAAAATGAAACCATAGTATTAGACGGAGTTCAAAAACTAAAGAACGGAGCCAGGGTTAAAGTGGGAACAGCGCCTGCTTCACCAGGAGTTGATTCAGTAGGTCGTCCGAAATCAGATTCATCAAAAAGAAAATCATCGTAATCCGATAGCAGCATGATTGCAGATACTTTTATTAAACGGCCGGTTACGGCCATCGTCGTTTCCATCGTCCTTGTTTTGGTCGGACTATTGGCGCTAAACAGTTTGCCTGTAAGTCAGTATCCGGATATCACGCCGCCCACTGTTCAGGTGACCAGTAATTTTATCGGCGCGGATGCTCAAACGGTCGAGCAGACGGTTACGACGCCGATAGAAATACAAGTAAACGGAACGCCGGGCATGGCTTATATGCAAAGTAACAGCACGAATAATGGCCAATCCACTATTACTGTGACTTATGAAGTAGGAGCCGATGTGAACACGGGTATGCTGGATGTACAAAACCGTGTTGGCATTGCCACGCCCTCACTACCGGATGAAATAAAAAGACTCGGTGTAACGACGAGGAAAAGAAATCCAAGTATTCTTTTGCTGGTAGCCATCTATGCACCGAAGGGCTCACATGCAGTAACATTCCTGGACAACTACACAAATATTTTTGTAAGGGATGTATTATTACGTGTGAAGGGAGTAGGGGATGTGTTTACCCGTGCGGATGACTTTAGTATGCGCATATGGCTCAAACCGGATAAACTGGCGCAATTAGGACTTACTTCTTCGGATGTAACCAATGCGCTGGCTGAACAGAATGTACAGATTTCAGCCGGTTCTGTCGGCGCTCCGCCGCAGAATTCAGATCAGGCATTTGAGTATTCCATCATTGCCAATAGCCGCTTATCCACAGAAGATCAATTCAATAATATCGTAGTCAGATCAAATCCGAATGAAGGATCGATTGTATATCTGAAAGACGTTGCCCGTGTACAACTCGGAAAATTCAGTTATGCAAGTAATTCGTTTGTAGATGGAAAAAGAGCCTCTTACCTGCTTGTTTATCAGGCTCCGGGCAGTAATGCGCTTGCAACCGCCAAAGGTGTATATGCAGCCATGGATGAATTGAGAAAATCTTTCCCTCCGGATATCGACTATGTTGTGCCTTTTGAATCCATATCTGTGGTGCAGGTTTCCATTCATGAAGTAGTGCAGACATTGCTCGAAGCACTTGGACTGGTTGTATTAGTCGTATTCCTGTTCCTGCAGAGCTGGCGGGCAACTTTAATTCCGGTACTGGCCATTCCCGTTTCCATCATAGGAACATTCATATTTTTTATCCCGCTTGGCTTTACCATTAATACACTTACCTTATTTGGATTTGTGCTGGCCATCGGTATCGTTGTGGATGACGCGATCGTAGTAGTGGAAGCTGTTCAACATTATATTGACGTTGACAAATTAACGCCCAGGGAAGCTACAGAAAGAGCAATGAAAGATATTTCGGGTCCGGTCATCGCCATTGCACTGATTCTGGCTGCGGTATTCGTACCGGTAGGGTTCATTCCGGGTATCGTGGGAAGATTGTATCAGCAGTTCGCTATTACAATCGCCATATCAGTTTTAATTTCCGCTTTCATTGCTTTGTCTCTCACTCCGGCTCTTTGTACCATGTTGTTAAAACCCATGCACATGGATGAATCATCCCGGGGATTAAATAAATTTTTCTTCAAATTTAATAACTGGTTCGGACGCGTGACCAACGGATATACCAGTAGCGTGAATACATGGATCAAAAGGTCCCGTTATGTGCTCGTCCTTTTGGTTTGCATTTGTGTAGGAGTATTCTTATTATTCCGATCCAAGCCAAGTGGTTTTATTCCGCAGGAGGATGAAGGAAGATTGTATATCACATATGAATTACCTGAGGCATCTTCAACAACCCGAAGCATTGCGACGTTAAATAAAATAATGCAAATAATTGCTGAGACCAAAGGAATCAAACACTATGCGGCTCTCGGAGGTTTGAACGCCATCACCTTTGCTACCAAAGCAAACAGCGGAACAATTTTTACTTCTCTGAACCCCTGGGATGAACGCAAGGATAAAGATCTGCAGTTGAAGGGCATTACGGCAACACTGCAGAAAAAATTCGCAGCGATAAAGGAAGCCAATATTCTGGTCATTTCTCCTCCGGCCATCCCTGGATTGGGCCAGACGGGTGGATTTACTTTTGAATTTCAGCAAAAAGGAAGTACGGACGATATCAAAGCTTTTGAGAAGAATGTTTTTGCATTTGTCGCAGCAGTTAATAAGAGGCCTGAGATCGCCAGGGCGTATACATTCTTCAATGCAAGAACGCCGGCTTACGCATTGAATGTGGATCGTGATAAATGTAAAAAACTGGGGCTGTCGCTGACTGATGTCTACAACACGATTCAAACGTATATGGGTAGTACTTATGTGAATGATCTCACGGTGTATGGAAGAAATTTCCATGTAGTAGCCCAGGCAGATTCCAATTATCGGGGCAGCATTACCAATCTGAATACATACTATGTAAAAAATGCTGCAGGTACCCAGGTTCCGCTGAGTGCCGTTACTTCTTACAAAATAATTGAGAATGCCGCTCTCATTTCTCATTTCAATCTGTTCAGGACAGCTGAAATCAATGGAGATGCAAAGCCGGGATACAGCAGTGGTCAGGCTTTAACGGCATTGAAAGAAGTAGCCGATCAAACTCTGCCGGCGGGATATGGTTATGAATTTGCAGGTCTCAGCCGTGAAGAACTGAAAGCCGGAAGCAGCACTCTTATCATTTTTGCGTTATCAATTGTGTTTGTATTTCTCTTTCTTGCGGCACTATATGAAAGCTGGCAAGTTCCTTTTTCTGTTTTGCTTGCTGTGCCGGTCGGAATGCTTGGAGCGATTCTTACGTTAACGCTGATTCCTTCTCTTGTCAATAATGTGTACGCGCAAATCGGGATGATCACTCTGATCGGGCTTTCAGCAAAAAATGCGATCCTGATCGTTGAATTTGCCAAAGAGCGTGTTGACCGCGGCATTCCTGTTATTGATGCCACACTGGAAGCTGTTAAACTTCGTCTGCGTCCCATTCTTATGACTTCCATGGCATTCATTCTGGGTGTATTACCATTGGCCCTGGCAACCGGCGCAGCCAGTGTAGCCAGGTCAACCATCGGATGGACCGTGCTGGGTGGAATGCTTGCGGCTACTTCCCTGGCCATTTTTATCGTGCCGGTATTATTTGTAGTCATTACGAGATTTTCATACGGAAAGAAAAAATTAGCAGAATTAAAGGAACAGATTCCCGGCTTAACCGAATAAGCGAAACGTGTAAATAGTAATGCGTTCAATAAGAAAGTCCTTCCAAATTGCTGGAAGGACTTTCTCATAAAATTGTATGGTTGAATTAACCAGTATTGATTCTTAGGATTACCGGAGTGTAATTGTCCTTGTAATATTGCCGACTTTTAATTCAGCTGAATTATCACAGCTTCCATCTCCAAAATCAATTGTGCCGCTGATACCCTGATTGTATACAAAAGAAACCACACCCTGTGTGATATTCAGACAGGTAAATTTCCTTACCAGGGGAGTAGTGACATTCAGAACCAGACTTGATCCGTCGGAAGATGAAAATGCACTGTTTCCACTGATAGCATATACATCATCTGAAATATCAAAAGGAGTGGTCGCACCAGCTGTTTGAGTATAGGTTTTGTTATGGCTATAATGAAAATTAGTTGCATCCGGATAAGTAATAATTCCATTCGTTACGAGGGTGGTAAAACTAATACCATTCTGGGTTGAGTTATTTGAAATAGCATAAGCACCCTGGATACCATATCCATTTACAGTATACTGATTAAAAGACACTGAAACCGTCGTGCCCGGTGTAAATAATGGCCCGCTAAAAGTATAAATTACTTTACCCGTACGAACAATACCATCGATACTGGAGCATCCGGTTCCGAAATCAAGTGTTAATGTTTTTGGATAATGGCCGTGAACAGAATCACTGATCGTATAGTTGGCACAGCTCAGATGTCCGGTGCCTGTACCTTCCGTAGCGGTTGACAAGGTTGTTGTCTTTCCACTTTGGGTTGATACGCCCATACTGCCGACATTGTCAGAATAACCAACAAATGCATTGTTCATTACATCGTAATAAGCGTTTTCAGCCACAGCCGAAGAATCCGAAAGCGTAGCAGCTTTGGAGTCATTTGAAGCCGTTACGGTTTCAACATCTGATTTTTTACAGGAATTAAGACCAAGGCTGATTATTGCAGCCAGCATAATGCATTTACCTGCGGTTTTTAAAAGTCGGGAATTCATAGAGTGGATTATTTAGTTGATTCACTCTAACGCTCGTCTATTCTTGTTATTTTACACGCTAGTGGTAAATGTCTGGATATTGAAATATTTCACTGATAATCAAATAAATACATCAGGTTAGCTAAATAAAAAAATCCAAGGCTGCAACCGCCCTGGATTCAGTGTTTTTTTCGACCTGGAACTGTCCTTCCGCTCTCTAGACTCTTTCCAGAAAAGAGAAGAAGAAATCGCATTCAATCTGCGCATTATCATCGCTATCGCTTCCGTGAATGGCATTTTCACCAATCGATTCGGCATATAACTGCCGGATTGTGCCTTTGTCGGCTTTTGAAGGATCTGTAGCACCGATCAATTTGCGGAAATCGGCCACAGCGTTTTCCTTTTCCAGGATAGCTGCAACGATCGGTCCCCGGCTCATGAACTCAACGAGTTCTCCATAAAAGGGGCGTTGACGGTGAATGGCGTAAAATTCACCCGCTTTATCAGGTGTCAGGCGGATCATTTTGAGAGCTATCAATTTGAATCCGGCCTTTAATATAATGTCCAGAATAGCGCCTGAATGCCCATTCGCGAAAGCATCAGGCTTTATCATAGTGAAACTGCGGTTACTCATTTGGTTTTGTTTGGCGGGCAAAGGTAATACATTTTACAGCAGATTTGGGAATGGCGATTTAATTCTGCACCTTTGCAACCGTTTTACATGCAACCTATTACGGAGATAATTCCATTACTGCAGAAGCCGAGAACCATTGTTATTGTAATGCATCAGAAGCCTGACGCAGATGCGATGGGTTCTTCATTGGGCTTGTATCATGTTTTAATCGCAATGGGGCACCAGGTAACGGTTATTTCGCCCACTAATTGGGCGGATTGGCTTGAATGGATGCCGGGCGCTGAAAAAGTGATAGACTATGAACTCAACACGAGCCAGTCAAACGAATTGCTGAATAAAGCAGATTGGATCTTCTGTCTTGATTTTAATGTACTTCACCGCACGCGCAAGATGACGGAGCCTATTCGAAAAGCGCCTGGTATCCGCATCCTGATTGATCATCATCAGCAGCCGGAATCTGAAGTATTTGCATACGGCATCAGCGATACATCCAAAAGCTCAGCCAGCGAGATGGTTTTTGATTTTATTGAATCGGCATCACAGGGTGCCAGGATCAATCAAACCGTAGCCGAATGTTTATATGCCGGAGTAATGACTGATACCGGATCATTTCGTTTCAGCTCTGCATCAGCTTCCGTTCACAGAATGGTAGCAGTGCTAAAAGATACGGGGTTGGACCATTCCAAAGTTCATGAAAATCTCTTTGATAATTTTCTGGAAAACCGCCTTCGTTTTATCGGACATGCACTATTGAACCGGATGGAGGTTATGTATGAATATAATACGGCTTTAATTAGTATTCCATGGAAGGATCTGGTGAAATTTCAGATCAGAACCGGTGATACAGAAGGATTGGTCAACTACCCGCTGACTATACAGGGTATCAAATTTGCGGCACTGATCATTGACCGCGATGAAGAAATCAAGTGTTCTTTCAGAAGTAAAGGTGGCTTTGATGTAAATCAGTTCGCCCGTAGTTATTTTGAGGGTGGCGGTCACCGGAATGCCGCCGGTGGAAGGAGCAGTGAGACACTGGAAGAAACAACTCTCCGCTTCCGCGCTTCAGTAAAAGAAAACGCTTTACAATTACAATAAATCTGCAATGAAACAAATCAATTCTTTTCTATTTGCACTCCTTGGAATTCTATTACTGGTTTCCTGTGATAATCATGGATTAAATAAAACGAAATCCGGCTTATTATATAAAATCATTTCAGACGGAAAAAATCCTGTCGTAAAAAGAGGGCAGTTCATCAAATTAAACTTCAGCCAGAAAATAAGCGGAGCAAAAGATTCAGTTCTTTTTAGTTCCGACAGTGCTTTACCGGCTTATGTTCCGATTGACAGTGTGCCATCGAATTCTTACAGTCCGGTTGAAATTTTTTCTTTGTTAAGAAAGGGTGATAGTGCAGTGGTGATTCAGTTGGCGGACAGCATTCAGAAAAAATCCGGTCAACCTTTACCGCCATTTATTCACAAGAAGGATAAGATCATTCTCACCCTGCGCGTGCAGGATGTTTTTGACAATGAAGAATTGGTAAAAAAAGACAGAGATTCATTACTGGTGGGCTTTCATGCAAAGCAAACCCAGCAAGTGGAAAACTATCTGAAAGAGCATAATATACAGGCAACCAAAACTGCCAAGGGAACATTTGTGGAAATAAAAACTCCGGGAGACGGACCAGTCATCGATTCCGGCAAACAGGTATCTGTTATTTATACAGGCAAATTATTCCCTTCAGGCAAAGTATTTGAGACA
Source organism: uncultured Bacteroidota bacterium (assembly GCA_963759335.1). Taxonomy (GTDB): domain Bacteria; phylum Bacteroidota; class Bacteroidia; order Chitinophagales; family Chitinophagaceae; genus Puia. The sequence continues at coordinate 419,200 of CAVWYU010000003.1, read as the reverse complement.
AATGACAAAGACGACGCTCAGCCAATCAAATTTGTAGTGGGAAGTCATAGAATTATTCCGGGATGGGAAGATGGTGTTCGTCTTTTAAAGAAAGGGTCGACAGCAACGCTTTATATTCCGGCATTTCTCGCCTATGATCAACAGCCGGGACCTGGCAAAAAACCGTACGAAAATCTCATTTTCGATGTGAAAATCGTGGATGTGACGGACGCACCGGCAGAAAATCAAATGCCCATGATGCCGGGTGCCCCTCAGAACAGACCAAACATGCATCCTGTTCCCGCACCACCTGCACATAAAAAATAATTTGTTCCGGGGACGTCCTATGCCGACGCATAGGACGTCCACAACCGGACTGTCTCAACGGCTTCCTTCACATCATGAGCCCGCAGGATCTGAGCGCCACCCTGTAGTGCCAGCGCATGCATAACTGTGGTTCCGTTTAAGGCATCTTCAGGTTTTACATTCAATGTTTTATATATCGTCGCCTTCCTCGATAATCCAACCATGAGTGGCAGGCCAGGTATGCCGAGCAGTCTAAGATTCTTAAGCAATAAGAAATTCTGTGCGGATGTTTTGGCAAAACCAAAGCCGGGATCCAATATCATATCTGTAAGCCCCAATCGGTTACATTCAGCTTTACGACGGATAAAAAAATCCAAAACGTGTAAAGTAACATCTTCATAATCTGTCAGGTTCTGCATAGTTCGCGGATTTCCGCGCATATGCATGCATATATACGGAACATGTTCAGCAGCTGCGAGTTCGGCCATTGACCCGTTTTCGCCGGCTCCGATATCATTGATCAGGGAAGCCCCGGCGTGCAGCGCAGCTTCGGCCACTTTATAACGGTAACTGTCAACCGAAATAACTACAGAAGGAAAACGGACAGCCAGCAATTGGATCGCTGGTATCAGACGACTGAGTTCGGCATCTGTAGATATTTCTGCGGCACCAGGCCGGCTGCTTAATCCTCCGATGTCAAGAATAGACGCACCGTCCGTCAGCATCTTTTCGGCCTGATCCAGTAACATTTCTTCCGATCTTATCCGGCTGCCGGAATAAAAAGAATCCGGTGTAATATTCAGAATACCCATTACGATGGGATCGTTCCAGCAGATTAACCGGCCCTTACAGTTCAGTGAATACATATTGAATGCGTAAATTTAAACCTTCATTATTAAATATTAGTTTTGGACATGAAAGATACCCTCCGTCAGTATGAAAATGCAGTGAAAGACTGTCGCGACATATTCCTGAAAAAAACAGCGGATTATGGTACCTCCTGGCGCGTGTTGCGCATGATCTCTATCCTGGATCAATTATATATCAAAGCCAGGCGCATTCGAACCATTCAGGAAAAAGGTGCTCAGCGGGTGGGAGAGGATATTCGTGGTGAATTTCAAGCCATCGTGAATTACGGGGTCATTGGATTAATTCAGCTGAATTTAAAAGCGGAAGATATCGAAGAACTTACCACAGATAAAACAGCCCTGTTATACGATGGTCAGATTTCATTCGTTAAAAAAATCATGGAAAATAAAAATCATGATTATGGGGAAGCGTGGCGGGAAATGAGTCAGGAAAGTTTTGTCGATTTAATCTTAATGAAACTTCAGCGTATGCGACAGATTCTGGCCAATGATGGCAAAACCCTGATCAGTGAGGGTATTGATGCCAACCTGACCGATATTATTAATTATGCAATTTTTGCGCTGATCGGAATTGCAGAAGAGCGACACGCACACTAATATCTTCAAATGAAAAAAACCTTTCTGAACACTGCCCGTCTTCTCGTAGGCATCTTATTTATTTTCTCCGGACTGATCAAAGCAAATGATCCGTTGGGACTCAGTTATAAAATGCAGGAGTTTTTTGAAGTCTGGAATATGCCCGCGCTGGACGCTTATACACTGGGGTTTTCAATCGTCATGATTGTGTTTGAAATTCTTGCAGGCGTCGCGGTCATACTTGGATGGCGCATGCGCCTCTTCGCCTGGTTATTGCTCCTGCTGATTATCTTCTTTAGTTTCTTAACCGGATATGCTGTTATATCGGGAAAGGTTCGCGAATGCGGCTGCTTTGGAAATTGTATCCCTCTGCAGGCGATGGGTTCCTTTATCAAAGATCTTATTTTATTATTGCTGATTACTATACTGTTTATTTACAGAAATGAGATAAAGACCCGTTTGTCATCCAGGAGTTCCCTGATCATTTTGGCCTTTACACTGGTTTTATCTTTTGCCGTTCAATGGTATGCACTACGATATTTACCCATGGTAGATTGCCTGCCATTTAAGAAAAATGCGAATATTTTCGAAAAAATGAAGCCCCCGCCTGGTGCCATTCCCGATAGCAGTGTCATCCATTTCGTGTATGAAAAGAACCATAAAACCATGGAATATACAGCTGATGAGTTGCCGGCTGACCTGGACAGCAGTTATATTTTTATCAAACGATATGACAAACTCATCCGAAAAGGAAACGCCGAACCGGAAATAAAAGATTTTTCCCTGATTAGTTTATCCGGAAGCGACAGCACGGTACAAATACTCGGAAGACCCGGTTATCAACTGATGTTGATTTCAAGAAGTTTTCCGCAAAGCAGCCAGGCCTGGGATAAAACATTTCTTTTGCTGTATACTTTAGCAAAATCAAAAAATATTCCTGTGATCCTGGTAACATCCAATCGAACCGAAGGGGAGAACTGGCTGAATAAAAATGCGCTCAATAATGAAATTCCCGTTTTTGGTTGCGATGCGACAGCCGTTAAAACAGCAGCGAGGGCAGATCCCACATTATACCTGCTAAAAAAAGCAAGCATCCTCGATAAATGGAGTTATGCGACTCTGGATATGGCGATCCCTTTTGTTGCAGAGTTGCCCGTTCAATCTTTAGAAAGTGCACATTAATCATGATTAACCAGTTTATCTCCCGTTTTTTTTATGGCAGCCTTGTTATGATGGGCGTGGTTATCATCGTGTTTTTTTTATTTCAGGGATTCGGCGATCCTGCCCGTCTGATCCTGGGCCAAAGGGCAGATGCCGGCACCCTGAATAATATCAGGAAAGATCTCTATCTGGATCAGCCAAAATGGAAACAGTTTGTTTATTACCTGAATGATGTTTCGCCGGTCAGTATTTACAAGGAGGAAGAGCTAAAAGAAAAAAATATACATGGGATCGGAGTAGGGGGGAAAACCAAATTAATGATAAAATTTCCCTATCTGCGCCGTTCATACCAAACGCGAAAAGAGGTTTGGTCCATACTGATGGAGGCATTGCCCGGAACCATTATTCTGGCGTTCCTGGCGATGTTTATTGCTACTGTTACGGGTATGGCCCTGGGAATCCTGGCGGCCATAAAAAAAGATACCTGGATGGACACGACAGCGATTTTTACCAGCGTGCTGGGAATTTCGGCTCCTTCTTTTTTTATGAGTATAGTCATTGCCTATGTTTTCGGATTTGTACTTAACCAGTATACCGGATTGCAAATGACGGGCAGCCTGTTTGACACCGATCCTTTTAGCGGGCGCCAATGGCAACTTCGGAATGCAATACTGCCGGCAATCACGCTTGGCATCAGACCCATGGCCATCATTGCGCAGTTAACAAGAGGTTCTATGCTCGATATTTTAAATCAGGACTTTATCCGTACCGCTTATGCAAAAGGATTGTCCCGTAAACAGGTGATCTGGCGGCATGCCTTACGAAATGCCCTGAATCCGGTGATCACAGCCATCACCGGCTGGTTTGCAGAATTGCTGGCGGGTGCTTTTTTTGTTGAATATATTTTTGGCTGGAAGGGCATAGGAAAAATAACCGTAGATGCACTCGCGAAGCTGGATTTTCCGGTAGTGATGGGGTCCGTCCTCGTTACCTCGTTTGTGTTTATTACTGTAAATGTGCTGACGGACTGGTTGTATCGTGTGGTTGATCCACGGCTACGGTCAAACGTGTAGCGCTGAATTGATAAATCAGCGAATAACGACTTCGCGAATCAGATTTTCTCCGAGGGCCTCATTTACCCGTTCCCTGATTTTGTCTTTTTTATAAAGCAATTCCTGTTTTAAAGGTGCTACAGCTGTCTGTATATACAATGTTGTCCCGTGAATTTCAATTTTATCCGTATAGCGGGCGATCGTTTTACCCATGATCTCTTCCCATACTTCAGTAATCTGCAACGCAAGTACACTGCCCTTCAGTCTGCTTTGCTGAAGAAATTTCCTCATCGCTTCCGCCATGGAATATTCACTCATAAGTCAAAGGTAAGCCTAAAGCCCAAGCCTAAAGTCCAAAACTAAAATTGAAAATGAATGACAGTGATTCTAAAACTATTTATGATATTAAATATTTTCAAGAGCCAATTTTGATAAATAAAGTTTGGGCTTTAGACATTAGGCTTTAAGTCCTATAAGTGAATAATCTGCCGACAGGTTTTCCAGGTGTTCACGTATGCGGCCTTCATGTGTGTCTGTAATAAAAAGCTGACCATTTCCCGGTGCACAAACCCTGGCAAGTAATTGATGCATCCTTCGTGCGTCGAGTTTTTCAAAAACATCATCAAGCAGGATAATAGGCGGGAATCCTTTGGTGGTTTTCAACATCTCATACTCAGCCAGTTTCATGGCAAACAGCAGGCTTTTCCGCTGGCCCTGGGAAGCAATATTCTTAAACTGAAGTGTTTTCAGCCGGATATCAATATCGTCACGGTGTATACCTGCATGTGTTCGTTGTAACATTAAATCTTTCTCCCGCGACTTGTGTAAAAGTTCAGCATAAGGAGTGGTCAACAAATCACTTTGATAAAATAAACGCAGGCCATCGTCGGACCCTGCTATGTATTGATAAATAGATTCGATGGATGGTAATATCTCATGGAAAAAATGTTGCCGCTTTACAAAAATGTACGTGCCCGGTCGCTGGAGTTGTGCATCATATACTTCCAGCAGACTCCTGTCGGTAGAAATACTTTCAGCCAGTGAACGAAGTAATTGATTGCGTTGTTGAAGAAGCCTGTTATATTCTATCAAATGTTGCAGATAAAGAGCATCCATCTGGCAGAGTAATGCGTCCATAAACCTTCTTCGTTCATCACTTCCCTCCGTAATAATCCGGGCATCATCCGGTGTGATGATCACACAGGGAAACTTTCCGATATGTCCTGACAGACGCTGGTAAATTTCATCATTGAGCGACACTTCCTTTTTCCCATTTTCACGAACAATGCATGCAACATTCTGATCACCGTCTTCCGTTTGAAAATTGCCTTCTATCCGGAATCCTGATTTTCCATCATGCACATTCTGCAAATCGGATTTGTAAAAATAACTTCTTGTAAAACTCAGATAGTAAATGGCATCCAGGAGATTCGTTTTCCCAACGCCATTATTTCCATGAATTCCAATAATCGGTTTGTTAAACTCAAAACTTTCAAGCAGGTAATTTTTGTATTGTGTCAGAGTAATATTCCTGAGAGATAGCATAGGCAGATCCGGTATAGGGAGATGTAATTTAGTTATTAGCCGTCATCCGGATGATCTGTTCTGTTTCCCCTTTGAATATGTCAATCTTTAAATCGAATGATGCGTCTTTGAATAAAGGTCTTTAAGGCAGCCTTTCCGGAGAACCGGCAGAAAGAATCGGTATAATTTCAGGCTGGGAAAATCCGGCATGTGGATCTGCGCCTTTGCCTGGAATATCTTAAGGGTTAAGCTGTTGGAAAGATAAAAAACAGCGCCAAATCCCGCTTATTCCCCTGAAATTTTGCAGTTTACCCCTTATCTTTGCACCCCGCCCGCCAATCCGGCTGGTTTGAATCAAATTTAAACAAGTGGCTACCAAGTTTTCCAAAGAAACCTACTTATACTGGTATGAACTCATGCAGTTGATCCGGCAATTTGAAATGATGGCAGAAGAGAAATATAAAATGGAAGGTAAGATCCGGGGATTCTTTCATGCCTATATTGGTCAGGAAGCAATTGCCGCCGGATGCATGACGGCAACCAGGCCCGATGATCCGTTCATTACCGGTTATCGTGACCACGGCCTTGCCCTTGCCAAAGGGGTAAGCGCCAATGCATGCATGGCAGAACTTTATGGAAAGTCCACGGGCGCGGCGAAGGGTAAGGGTGGTAGTATGCACTTTTTTGGCGTCGATGTGAAATTTTTTGGCGGGCATGGAATCGTCGGTGCACAGATCGGAACCGGTGCCGGACTTGCCTTTGCGGAAAAATATAAAGGGACAGATAATGCTGTTTTGACATTCTTTGGTGATGGTGCTGCCCGTCAGGGAATGCTGCACGAGGTTTTTAATCTCGCTATGATTTGGAGTCTTCCGGTTGTCTTCATCTGCGAAAACAATAATTACGCAATGGGTACGTCCGTAGAGCGGACATCCAACGTGGTAGACATTTATAAACTGGCAGATTCCTATGAAATGCCCGCTGACTCCATTGACGGAATGAGTGCGGAAGCAGTACACGAAGGCGTTTCGAGGGCAATCAAGCGGGCCAGGGATGGTGGCGGCCCAACGTTGTTGGAGATCAAAACGTACCGGTATAAAGGTCACTCCATTTCAGATCCCCAGAAATACAGAACAAAAGAAGAAGTGGAAGAGTATAAGCAACGAGATGCCATTGCGCAGGTAACAGACACCATCCTGACTAAAAAATATGCTACCCAGGCAGAACTGGATGCCATAAACAAAAGGGTAGGCGAAACCGTAACTGCTGCCGTAAAATTTGCAGAAGAATCGCCCATTCCCGGCGACGACGAAGTCTACAAAGACATTTACATCGATAAGAATTATCCATTCATTAAAGACTGAAAAACAGCAAGCCTGTTTCATAACTCCCAATCATGAGCGACATTAAACATCCTGAGCATTTAGATCGTGAAGTTTCACCGGTTGACAAGTGGAAACATTTCCAGGATAACTACGGGAAGAAGGCTGCCATTGGCCTTGCAGGAATCCTGATCGTTATATTAGGTTATTTTGCCTACAAACAATTCATTCTTGACCCCAAGGAAAAAGATGCGACCGGGGCCATGTACCGGGCCGAAGAATATTTTCGTCTGGACTCAACGCGCCTTGCCCTCAATGGCGATGCCGTAAATGCAGGATTTGTGAAAATCATTTCCCGTTACAGTGGTACGAAAGCGGCAAATCTCGCTGCATTTTATGCCGGAAGTTGTTATCTGAAAATGGGTGATTTTAATAACGCAGTGAAATATTTAAAAGACTTTAAAACCTCCGCGGTACAGGTGCAGGCCAAAGCGTACGGTCTTTTAGGCGATGCATATTCTGAGCTGAATAAAAAGAACGAAGCGGTGGAACAATATAAAAAAGCCGGAACTTATTTTGAACAGGATGAAATCATTTCTCCCGAATATCTTTTCCGCGCGGGCTATTTATATGAAAGTATGGGTAAGACCCAGGATGCAATTGCCATGTACGAACTCTTAAAGAATAAATATCCCTCTTCACCCCGGGGTTTTGAAATAGACCGTTACCTGGCCAGACTGGGGGTGGTTAAATAATACTTCATGTCTTCATCCGGAAAATCAAACACTGCCGCACCGAAATTAAAAAAGGCGACTGTCGTTGTGATCAGAACCGAATGGAATTCGGCGATCGTAGATGAATTATTCGCAGGATGCAAGAAAATACTTGAATCGGGAAAAATTGAATGTCAGGATTACCGGGTACCCGGTGCCATTGAAATTCCATTTGCAATAAAAAAATGCTGGGATCGGGCGGGCAAAAAAAAGCCCGATGCATTTATAGCGCTCGGGTGCGTTATCAAAGGGGATACGCCTCATTTTGAATTTGTTTGCCAGTCTGTAACGGATGGTATAACCGCTTTAAACCTGCAACTTCCGGTTCCGGTAATATTTGGTGTACTTACAGTAAATAATGAAGAACAGGCGAAACAGAGAATCGGTGGCGCGCATGGTCATAAAGGTGAGGAAGCAGCTGACGCTGCAATAAAAATGATTTCTTTTTCAAGATCCCTTTAAGCAAAAACTATTGAAAGTCCAGCTTTTCATACCTTGTTTTGTTGATCAGCTTTACCCGGATACGGCATTCAATATGGTACGTATACTCGAGAAGGCGGGCTGTGTAGTGCAATATAATGCTGATCAGACCTGTTGCGGGCAACCCGCCTTTAATGCAGGCTTCCAGGAGGATGCAAAGGAAGTTTGTTTGAAATTCCTGAAGGATTTTTCAGGCTCTGATTATATAGTATCGCCGAGCGCATCCTGCACCGGATTTGTCAGGAATTATTATCCCGGACTATTTATAGATTCTTCTTTCAATAAAGAAGTAAAAGCTGTGGGAAAAAGGATTTATGAGTTTTCCGATTTCCTGGTGAATGTGCTTCAACTTGAAAATTTCAATGCCCGCCTGACGGGAAAAGCCACCTATCATGATTCATGTTCCGCGTTGAGAGAATGTAAAATAAAAATGGAACCGCGCAAATTATTGTCGCATGTAAAAGGATTGGAACTGATTGAAATGGATGATGTGGAAACCTGTTGTGGCTTTGGCGGAAGTTTTGCGGTAAAGTTTGAATCTATTTCGCTCGCCATGGCGGATCAAAAAGTAAATCATGCATTAAAAACAGGCGCGAAGTATCTGATTTCTACAGACCTGTCCTGTCTGATGCACCTGGACGGCTATATCCGCCACAAAGGCCTGCCATTAAAAACACTCCATATAGCTGACGTACTGAGCAGCGGCTGGTAAAAAAACCACCCACCATGCCACGAAGGCAGGCGGGTGGTGACCTTAAAACAACCTGTCGCAAGAGTTTGACTGTTTTACGCAGTCTTAAATATATATACGCACCGGATCCTGAATTGGATGCTTCTGAAATCTGAAAGTGTAAAACACAAAGCTTAAAGATTTTGTTAAAGGATACCACTCCATCCCGGATTTCTAGACGGTTTCGTTATCAGGCTCAGAAATGCCGCCCCGCAAGCTGTTTTACGTTTGAGCTTTAAGCATTAAGCTTTAACAAACATTATCTTTGAACCAACTAACAACTAATAATTAATAACTCTTATGTCCAAGTGGCTTGTCAAGTCCGAACCGGAAGTTTATAGTTGGGAGCAGTTAACAAAAGACAAACACACCCGTTGGGACGGTATACGCAATTATGCGGCCCGGTTACATTTAAGAGCAATGAAAAAGGGAGATGAAGTGTTTTTTTATCACAGTAATAAAGGAACAGAAATCGTCGGAATTGCTGCGGTAATCAAAGAAGCTTATCCGGATCCTACAAGTGATGATCCTGCATGGGTTGCCGTCGATTTAAAACCATTGAAAAAATTAAAACTTCCGGTAACCCTGGAACAGATCAAAAAGGAAAAAAAACTTTCAAATATGTCTCTGGTACGGATCAGCCGGTTGTCCGTTCAACCTGTTGCGGATGAAGAATGGCAGATAATTCTGAAAATGGGGGGCATGGCTTAAAAAAATATGAAAAACAAAAGGTTTCTTCTGTTTATTTTATTGGCATGTTCGTACGGGCTGAGTTTTGCCCAGATCACTCCACCAAATCCCTCTTTAATTAGTCTGCAGCATCTGGTAGAGAAGCAGCAACCAAATACGTATGACAGTAGTTATACAGACCTGCATTACATAATCGGAGATAATATTAATTATCTCTACCCGCTTTATCAACTGTTGGGAAACGGAAAGAAATTTATGAAAGATTTTTCTGTTCCCATTTACTACGATTTGCTAAGTCAGTCCGTTTCATTCACCGGTGATTATGCTGCGGCTCTGGAATATCAGAAAGTGTCTGATACGACGCATCTGACAGACGTTGAATACCGTCAGATTGGAAAAAGCATTCAGCAACTCAAGGATATCAAAAATGCTGACGCAAAAAGATTTATCACTTTCATTGCATCTAATTATAAAGTGATTATGCTAAATGAAGCGAATAATAAACCCGTTCACCGGGCTTTTGCGTATACATTACTTGATGTTTTATATAACAGGGGATATCGTTACCTGGCCATGGAAATGTTAAATCCGATGCCGGATCATGAACTAACGAAACTAACTTATAAAACAGGACATTTTGCAACAGAACCGGTTGCGGGTGAAATGATCCGTCAGGCATTGGAACTTGGTTTCAAGTTGGTTGCTTATCAGGATCCTCAAGGCAACAACCATTCGCCCACGGAAAGAGATTCAATCCAGGCACTGAATATCGCAAAGATTCTGAAAGATGATCCGGAGGCGAAAATATTTGTGTACGGCAGCTATGGAAATATCGCAGAGAAAAGTATCTCACCCGATTTTATTCCGATGGGCATGGCGTTTAAAAAAATTACTGGTATTGACCCACTGACCATCGACCAGACTGATATGACGGAAGAAAGCAATTTTTCATTCGGGAAGGCTTTTTATGATGCTTATGTCGAAAAATTTCCGCTGACAACCCCTTCGATCCCTCTTATAAACGATGAGCCTGTGAATGTAACAGGGACAACATTGTATGATCTGACCGTCATTCATCCGAAAACCACATACTATTTTGCAAGACCTACCTGGCTGGCCTTATCCAATCGCAGACGGCCCATGTCTGTTAAGACAAAAAATCAGAACATATTCCTGGTGCAGGCCTATTATCAGTTTGAATCTTTCGGAACAAAGCCAGGACAGGTGGTTCCGGCGGACCAAACATATTTTTCTTATGGTAACGGGACCTATACGCTTTACCTCCGTCGCGGACTATATATCCTGATTTTCCGGGACATGCAATATAAAACCCTGTATACTCAACACCTGGAGGTCAATTAATTTCTTCCCGGAAATAAATTCCTTCCAGAGCAAGCTCTTCCAACACCGGTTCATAAATTTCCGGAATGATGGGGATGTGTAATCCGGTAATGGTCATTTTGTTCTCCAATATCAGTTTGGCCGCAATACCCAATGGAAGGCCCACCGTTTTTGCCATGGCAGTTCTCAAAGCATTTTCCCCCTTTACGACGAGGCTGCTTCTAAGATAAAATCTTCTGTTATTCAACAAGTATTCAAATTCATGTAACATCAGAATCATGTCTTTGTCTGCGGCCTTCATTTTCCAGTTTCTTTCCAGGAGGACCTGCAAAATTTTTGCAGATGTGTGGGCACCGGCAGGCAATGGTTCATTCTGAAATAATCCAAGCTGGTCGTATAAATATTTGTTGGAATGATTAACAAAAGCCAATAACGGCTGACTCCATTCCGAAATCGTTTTTATAAAAGCCGGAATGGTTTTTTCGTCATCGGTTAATCCTGCCTTTACCAGGTTTTTCCATCCGAAACAATAATCCGGGTGACGAAGTGTTGTCCTGATAAAACTATGCGCCGATTCCAGGCCATAAACCGGTATATAAGCCAATGAATCCCTGTTGGGATACCAGGCAAATTTCCCAAGTGGCTTAATTTCGGCAAATCCGGTGTTTTCAAAAAGCATATCATAGCTCAACGACTTGATTGTACCGTCTTCTTTATAAATGGCACCCGAGGAACCTGCTTTTACCACGTTGGCTGGGTTCCAGCTTATTTTATAATGCCATGGATTATCGTCACTTTCCGGAGCAACCAGACCTCCCGTATGCGAAAGAAAAGATTCAATGATTCCACCTTCCCGGCTGATTTTGTGAATGATTTGCATGGCACTCATATGATCAATACCTGGATCCAGGCCCATTTCACAAAGAAATAAAAGTTTTTTGTCTTTGATTTCTGTCGTCAGTTTTCTGATTTCATCATCCACATAAGAAGCCGTCAGCAGGCTTTTCTGATTGAATACGCAGTCTTTTGCAATTAAAATATGCAGCGCAGGAGGTAAAAGAGATATGACAAGATCTGCATTTCTTATCAGCAGATTCCTTTCCACTGAATGCCCGACATTTACCTGAACGGGATGAACAAACGGAGACGCCTGTAATTTCTTACGCAAAGCTTCCGCATCCGCGTCAGCTATAGTAAGCTTCCAATTCTTTTCCGTACAAATTCTGGTAAGATAATCTATAAGACAGGTAGCCGACTTTCCCGCACCAAAAAGGACGATGCTTTTCATATTCAATGTTAGAACATTTCGGCCGAATGAGGTCCAGCTAACCAGCCGATTTTTATTCCGAATGAATATTATTGGTTTAAACGGATTTCGCCGAGATTTATATGTTTGCCTTCAAGCACCTGAACTTTTTTTTCTTTGGGACTTCCATAAAACTCATTAACTGCAAAAATCAATCTCCAGTCTCCTGGCTGAAGTTCCATTCCAAAATGGCCATCATTACTTATAACTTTAACAGAATCTTCGCCTCTTACAGCAATGATGGACGAGGAGGCCACGGCAGGCGAAACCCGTCCTTCAATAGATCCATTGTGCAATAAACGTTCAGCATGTATTCCTATCACCACAATTATGATGAGACAAAGCTCCAGCATTCCTCTGCGCATCTTCCAATTTATTAAATCATTGAACAATCTGATTACCCGTGACGATCACAGTCGATAGTGGAATTATGGAATTTTGCATAGGAGGACGGAACTCCTTCTGAATTTCAACTATTATGCCAATGATGCAGTAAGTTATGATCTTAAAAACAAATCGGTGTTAACCGGATATTAATTGGAAGGGACGGAATCCGGCTGATGCACATTGACAATACGTATCTGACTTGTTATTTTAGTGCCCCGGGTACTCTTGGGCGCCTTCAAAGTAAGTGCTTCCCCGGGTTCTATGCCATTAAAAGACAGGGTTTCTGTTTTATAAACCTTGTCATTGTTTTGAACATAATCAATTGTCACTTCAACCATTTCGATTTTAACCGGTGAATTATTGGTTAGGGTAACCGGAAAACTGGAAATACCTCCGAATAAACCCGTAGAATAACGACCAGTCGAGAGACTGAGAAATTTCTGTGGATTAGTCCGGATCGCCTGACTAAGCAATTCTGATTTTCTGACAGCTTCACGCTGTATGCTGTCTTTGACCCGGATTGCGGCAAGTAAAGCTTGTTCAGTGGCCGTTGAATCTTTATTTATCACATTCGTTGGTACAACTTTTTTAAGAGATCCGGTATTCTGTTTTTTCGTTATTGCATTTGTTTTCTTTACCGAATCCGGGTTTAACACCTTTATTTCATTGTTATTAATCGTTTGCCCGGTGGGAATTGAACCTGTTGCATTTTCGTTTTTAATCTTAGATGTTATTCCCTGCAGGGCTGGAGTCTTTTGCGGATGATTTTCATCTGATGAGAAAATTTTTCTACGGTCAGAAATAAATAACCCTGTCATAATGCCGGCGCCAAATAAAAGTATAATTGTGCTTACCCATAAAATTTTTCCTGAATATCGAGCGGCAGCTGTAGATGGCAGCTTATAAATTTCCGAAAAATCATATTCAGATTTCGAAGTATCAGAAACCATAAATCCCGATTCCTCTAAAGTCAGGTTCGACAACTCTTCTCCCTGTTTTTTTTCCGCCGGCAGATTGATATAAACAGTACGGTTCGAGGCAGAACGCTGATTATTAGTTACCGGTCTATGACTATGTAACGAATCCGCTATTTTAGTATTCAAAGAATCAGATCCCTGGCTATCCATATTATTTCCTTTTCGAAAATAATCAGGCTTCGGATCGGGTGTAGAAGGGACAAAAGACTTGAGCTCAGGAATTTCTCCGGGATATCTCCATGCAGCACTTTTTCCAACTACCCATATCAGGTCATAAGAATTTAGAGACATGCTCTTAACCTCATCCATGGTAAATGGACCAGATTCCTTGTTATTACGAAGCAATAAATAGCTGCTCATGGTTTAGGGATAAATAGGGCAGGCGTCGGTCGGTTATCCAAAAGTATTAAATTTATTCGTTTCAAACCCAGTTTTAGACCAGGGACGCATTGGAAAGCCCAAATTTTCTTTCACTATAAAAGGAGATTGTTCATCACGGACTTAAGAAACTGAAAACAGGACCATAAAAATAATGGATCAATGAATCCTGCCTAAAACGTTAGGTGTTAAGCATTAAGCTAGTAATAAAGAGGATAAAATTTCAGGCCCTTTAACTTGCTCCATTCCAGTGAAGGTGCCGGTATTTTTGAAAATCTCGTCAGGTAGGATGCTGCATTATACAATGACGAATTCGTGGGAATGCTATATAAGTTCGCGTCGGGAGCGAAATAAAACTTCCGATATCTTGGGAAATCCGGAATGAGCTTACCGTTTATTGACGCAGGATTTGATCGGGCGCCAATCATACCCTCGGCACCATAACCGACACTCAGATTCAGCCAATAGGGAAATCCACTGCTGGCCGGTAAAAAAGAGGCTACATTAAATGATAACCAGTACGTCTGCCCATTGTAATCTTTTAACATACGGGAAAAAAAGCCTGTTCCGAGTTCAGCCGGATAATATTTTGCATAGGGTGACATATGAAATGACCATTTCATTGAAATTCTTTGTTGATTCCAACCCTTTTGCTGGGCTGCAAATAATGCGGCACCAAAAATGTTAGCTACCATATCGCCTTTCGAAAACCCCCATTTGGAAGAAAACCCGTCAAAAATTTCGATGATCGACATATATCCCAGTGCTGTTAATCCACCAACTGCAATGGATGTGTTATTATTTACACCGCACCACCGCATCACATCGTATTGAATGACTCCAATATTATAAGCCGTGGTTGCGTGTCCTATTTTATCCATCTGAAGCCATTCTCCATTGTCATTGAAGAAATGAAAATGACTTCTGGGATGCTTGCGGTACCATAAAAAATATAGTCCGGCAGAAATAGCTACGCCGGTGGCTACTTCCGTAATAACGACTGTTCTCAGTCTGTCAGGTTGGTATACGGGACTTGGAGGAAGAAAAATATCCTGTGCAATTCCCGTCAATGATGAAACCATCAGACAAATAATGACCAGGGGTCGCGCTATTTTGTTTCTACCTCCAAAATCAAAAGAAAAAGCGTCCGGCAATCAACAAGAATTTTATAGGGGCGTGAATGAAAAGTAGGATTTGGTTCATATAAAAATCAATAACTTAGGTTCAAATTTAAAGCAAGTTTTATGGATGCGGTGATTCTGGCAAAAGTGAATAATTGGCTAACGGAAAATTATGACCAGGAAACCAAAGATGAAATCATACGTCTGCAGAATGAAAATCCCGTTGAACTGACAGATAGCTTTTACCGGAACCTCGAATTCGGAACCGGCGGTTTACGTGGAATTATGGGCGTAGGTACCAACAGGATCAATAAATATACCATCGGGATGGCTACGCAGGGATATTCCAATTACCTGCTGAAATCGTTTCCCAACCTCCAGGTAAAAGTTGCATTGGCACATGACAGCCGAAACAACAGCCGTTTTTTCGCAGAAACTGCAGCAAAAGTTTTTGCAGCCAATGGTATCAAGGTTTTTTTATTCCAGTCACTCAGACCCACTCCTGAACTCAGTTTTACTATCCGGTACCTGGGTTGTCAGGGTGGTGTAGTATGCACGGCTTCTCATAACCCCAAAGAATACAACGGATATAAAGCTTACTGGAATGATGGCGGGCAATTGGTTCCGCCACACGATCACCTGGTTATTCAGGAGGTTGAAAAAATAGCATCAGTCAATGAAGTGAAATGGACAGGGGGTGAATCACTTATTACGATGATTGGTAAGGAAATGGACGAAGCCTATATCAGCATGGTAAAAAATCTTTCTATCAATCCCGACGTCATCGAAAGGCAACATAATCTCTGTATCGTGTATACGCCCATTCATGGTACGGGTATCAAACTGGTTCCCGAAGTGTTACAAAGATTTGGATTCAGCAATGTGCATGTAGTGGATGAACAGTCTGCGCCGGATGGAAATTTTCCCACTGTGGCATATCCCAATCCAGAAGAAAAAGAGACGATGAGCCTCGGCCTAAAAAAAGCCAGAGAAATTGACGCGGATATTTTATTGGGAACCGATCCGGATGCAGACCGCGTTGGGATTGGTATCAAGAACGATAAGGGAGAGTGGATATTGATGAATGGAAATCAGACAGCGGTACTTGCCTTTAATTACATGATCGAAGCCAGAAAGGAAAAAGGTATCGCCCAGCCCAACGATATGGTTATAAAAACCATTGTAACCACCGACATGATTGATGAGATTGCGCGCCGGTCAAATATTCAGTGTTATAATGTGCTGACCGGCTTCAAGTGGATCGCTGAACTGATCAAAGAGAAAGAGAGGTCAGAAAATTATGTGATCGGCGGAGAAGAAAGTTACGGGCTTATGATCGGAGACAAGCTTCGTGATAAAGACGCAGTCAGTGCGGTCGCAATTCTTTGTGAAATGGCAGCGTATGAAAAAAATAAAGGAAAATCACTTTATCACAAACTGATTGATTTGTATCTGAAATTTGGTTTTTATAAAGAATCCCTGATTTCCATCACAAAGAAGGGAATGGATGGTCAAAAACAGATCGCCGATATGATGAGCGTTTACCGGAATCAGCCGCCCCCGACAATTAACGGGTCTGATGTTATTCAACTGCTGGATTATCAAACCAGCACCGGCAGAAATCTGAAAACCGGTGAAACCTGGAATATCACTTTACCAACAAGCAATGTACTTCAATTCATATTGGAAGACGGATCTAAAATCTCAGCCCGCCCTTCCGGAACTGAACCCAAAATAAAATTTTATTTCAGCGTCCACACAAATTTGGAAAGCCGCTCCGCATTTGATGTTACGGATACTTTGCTTCAAAGAAAAATAGACGCTATCATTGCCGATTTGAAATTGAATTAATCCTGTTACACTTCTCAAGTATATGAAAATAATATTGCTGTTGCTGACCTGTTCTCTGTCGGCATTGACGGGTAATTGTCAGATAAAGTTACCGGGATTTTTTGGCGATCATATGGTGATTCAGCGTAGTCAGCCGATACCCATATGGGGATGGGCATCTGCAAATGAAAAAGTCACCATAAATTTTAACCGGCAACAAAAACAAACCATTGCTGATAATACCGGAAAATGGCGTGTGAACCTGGAACCGGAACCTGCCGGTGGCCCTTTTGATCTTGATATCCAGGGTAAAAATAATATTGTCATTCATGACGTGCTGATAGGAGAGGTCTGGCTCTGTTCAGGTCAGTCAAATATGGAATTTCAACTGAAATCTGTAAAAGACGCGGATTCTGAAATTGGTGCAGCCGGGTATCCGGAAATCCGGCAGATCAAAATTCCATTAACAGTCAGCAATTTGGCAAAGGATGATATACCGACGGCAAACTGGATCGTTTGTTCCTCAAAAACCGCCGGTGATTTTACCGCCGTCGGTTATTTTTTTGCGAGAGAATTGGTAAAGCGGTTACACGTACCTGTTGGGTTGATTAATTCAACCTGGGGAGGCACCATGATAGAATCCTGGATCAGTCACGAAGCATTTGAAAACAGCACGGCATTTAAATCAATGGTTGCGTCCATACATGGCAGGGATATCGGACCGGTTATTAAGGAAAGACAACTAAAGCTGGAGAATCAGATTAAAACCATTGAAAAAAATATTCATGACACAATCCCAGAATCGGAATGGAAAAATCCCTCCTATAACAGTTCGGACTGGCCTGCGATCAGTGTCAGTTCTATCTGGGAAAATCAGCCTCTGGGTTTATCCGGGCTCGATGGAGTAGTGTGGTACAGAAAGGAGTTCAATCTCGATTCCGGAGTAGCCGGTAATTCTTTGATCCTTTCTCTCGGAAAAATTGATGACAATGATGAAACTTATGTGAATGGCGTTTGGGTGGGTTCCACAAAAAACTGGGAAGAAAAACGAATGTATCATGTTCCCGCATCTGTACTCAAGACCGGAAAAAACATTATAGCTGTTCGGGTAGAAGATACGGGCGGTGGCGGTGGCTTTTATCAGGACTCTTTATCAATAAATCTGAAAACTGAAAACGGCATTGTGCCATTGGGGGATAACTGGCATTTCCGTATTGCAAAAATTGCAGGTAACGGTGGTGGTATAGGGCCTAATGATTATCCGAGTCTGTTATTTAATGCAATGATCAATCCATTGATTCCGTATGGTATCCGTGGCGTTTTGTGGTATCAGGGAGAAGCCAATACCAGCCGTGCGTATCAATATCGTCTTGCCTTCCCGCTTATGATTACGGACTGGAGGCAACATTGGCATCAGGGAAATTTCCCTTTTTATTTCGTACAGCTGGCCAGCTTTAATGCGGAGAATGGGAACAGTGAGAAAGGTAGTAGCTGGGCTGAATTGCGCGAGGCCCAGTCATATGCGTTGAATCTAAAGGCGACCGGCATGTCCGTCACTGACGACATTGGAGAACCCAGTGATATACATCCGAAAAATAAAAAAGATGTGGGTTTACGTCTGTCTGCGATAGCGTTAAATAATATTTATGATAAACCCATGGAATATAGCGGACCGGTATATGAATCCATGAATATAGAAGGAAATAAAGTTGTAATTAGTTTCACTCACACAGGGAGCGGGTTGATGGTGAAAGACAAATATGGTTATATCAGGGGATTTGAGATCGCCGGTTCGGATCAGCGCTTTCATTATGCAAAAGCTTATCTGGAAAATAATAAAGTAGTAATATACGCGAGTGAAGTGACTGCGCCCGTATCCGTGCGTTACGCCTGGTCAGATGATAACAGTGATGCGAATCTCTACAACTTTGAAGATTTTCCTGCGGTTCCTTTCCGTACCGATCAGTGGAAAGGTATCACGGAGGGAAAGGAGTATGAGGTTGGGAAACCTTAACAAGTATGGAAGTTTGGAAGTGTGGAAGACTGGAAGTGCAGTGTAATGTAAGTGTATGATACGCTACTTCCAAACTTCCATACTTGCGTTAAAGGACTCTCTCAGAAATAACCCCGCTCTTCTTATTCTTAATAATCAGTTTCTTCGCCCCGTAGTGGGTCGTTTCTTCTTTAATCAAATAATGATCCTTGTCGTATTCAACAAGATTACTGGGTTTCGTCAGACCTGTCTGACCGCGCCATATATCCAGTTGCACCGGTTCCCAGAGTTTTGTTTTGGCAGATTTATAGGCCGCATCCAGAATTGAATTCACAACATAACCATCATAAAAAGTTTCTTTCGGCTCAATTCCTTTTTCAATGGCATTGAACATATCTGTAAACATATGATTATATCCCAGGTCATTCATTTCATCACCCACCGGAAATAACCAGCCTGAATTGGACTCAGCTTTTTCCGCCAGATAATCACCTCCCTTGCCCGTGGTAAACATTTCAAAACCTGTTCTTAGAAAATTATTAATCCAGATGGTCCCTTCAGTACCCATCACTTCATCGCGAAGGTCAAGACCACCGCGAAATGTCCAGCTGACTTCGAACTGACCGATTGCTCCGTTCTCGTATTTCACCAGACCGATGGCGTGATCCTCCGCCTCGATGGGCTTTACCTGGGTGTCAGCCCAGCACATCACTTCAACCGGTTTGATGTCCTTACCAATAAACCCACGTGCTATTTCCACGCAATGACATCCGAGATCCAGTATACAACCACCACCAGCCTGTTCCAGATCCCAGAACCAATCGCTATGAGGACCCGGATGTGTTTCCCTGGACTTTGACCACAGAATCCTGCCCAAGGCACCGTTTTTAACGCTTTCCAGTGCTTTCAAAAATTTTGGAGTATATACCAGGTCTTCCAGATACCCATTAAAAATGCCTGCTTTTTCCACCGCCTCCAGCATACGTTTCGCTTCTACCGCATTTCTACCCAATGGTTTTGTTGTAATCACAGCTTTCTTATGTTTACAACACAACATAACGGCTGCTTCATGAAGATTGTTAGGCAGGGAAATACAAACGACGTCCACATCCGGATGTGAAACAGCTTCTTCCATTGCGATTGTCCAATGAGGACAACCGTAATCAGATGCAAATTTTTTAGCAGACTCTTCCCTCCTGGAATAAATACTGACGATACGGTCACGGCTTCGCTGACCGTGTAATGATTCGGCATAAAAGCGGCCAATAAAACCGGACCCTAGCATAGCTATTCTCATACATTCGATTTAAAAATTAAATAATTTAAGCGGAAACACGCAGACTGTCAACCGATTTTTTTTCGCGGAAAAATAAAATAAAATAAATTAATACTCCCAAGGCAATATAAGCAGGCACCAACCAGATCCTCGTCCAGTTGTGACCTGTTGAATTTGCATAGTTGTCTACTACAAATCCTGAAAAATAAGTGCCGATAAACATACCCAGACCATAGGTTGCAAAAGTAAACAGACCCTGCGCAGCATTTTTAATAGCAGCGCCTGCTTTCTTTTCCGTATACATGTATCCTGTGACAAAAAAGAAGTCGTAACAAACACCATGCAGGATGATTCCCGCATAGAGCATCCACATGTTTGAATCTACATTTCCGTATGCAAAACAAACATATCGTAAAATCCAGGCCACCATTCCCATGATCAGCATTTTCTTTACACCAATTCGGTTGAAGAGAAACGGAATGGCAAGAATGAAAATAGCTTCTGAAAACTGACCATAAATCATTTTGGAAGCAGCTCCCTGCATGCCTAATTCATTCAGAAAGGCATTGGCAAATCCATAATAAAAGGAAAGAGGTATACAAACCAGGATGGCTGCGATAAAAAATATCAGGTAAGCCCTGTTTTTAAATAATACAAATGCATCTGTTCCCAGTGCCTTGGCAGCAGTAGTTTCACTGGCAGTTGCTTTGGGAGGAGTGTTTGGCAAGGCAAAACTAAATATTCCAAGCAGGGCAGAAGCGCCTGCAGCGAGATAAAAGGTATTTATGATTTGTCCGGATTTTTCCCAGTCCAACACTCCGATCAGCTTTCCCGCAACGATCCATCCAAGGGTTCCAAAAACTCGTATCCAGGGAAATTGTTTTCCGGGATCGCTCATCTGATAAAAAGCGATGCTGTTCGATAAAGCGATCGTTGGCATATATAACAGGGAATAAATCAGAATGATCCAGTAGAAAGGACCATTTAAAGTGACGGTTGAGGCCAGAAAAAGCAGTCCGGCTCCGAACAGGTGCAGCACTCCCATGATCCTCTGTGCAGAAAAATAACGATCTGCCACAAGACCTACGATAAATGGAGAAATCATGGTCGCGATGGCCAGTGCACTGTAGGCCGCGCCAATCTGTACACCTGATGAATGCAAATTGTTACCCATATACGTACTCATGGTAACGTACCAGGAACCCCAGATAAAATATTCTGCAAACATCATCAGACAAAGTAAAACGGAAGAATTTTTCTTCATTCAGGCGATTTTTAGATATGGAGGCCTTTGAACCGAAAAGTTACAAATGAAAAGACGCATTGTAAAAAATTCTTCAATTATCTTGCAGCCATGAGGGTGTTGTCCGATTCATACAGACATAAGGGACTTAGAAAACAATTGGTTGATGGAATTCGGAGCAAGGGCATAACCGACGACCGTGTGCTTCGTGCTATTCTGGAGATACCCAGGCATTTTTTTATCGATTCCGCTTTTGATCAGATTGCATACGAAGACAGGGCTTTCCCAATTGAAGAGGGACAGACTATTTCTCAACCGTATACCGTTGCATATCAGACACAGTTGCTGGACGTAAAACCACATGAAAAGATACTTGAAGTGGGAACCGGTAGTGCTTACCAGGCGGTTGTATTAGCGATCATGGGTGCACAGGTTTATACCATTGAAAGGCAAAAGCAGTTATACGACCGCAATAAACAGTTCACCTACCTGCGCGGTTTTGCTTCTGTCCGCTATTTCTATGGAGATGGCTACCAGGGACTGCCAACATATGCACCCTTCGATAAAATTATAGTAACCGCAGCGGCTCCCATGGTACCGGAAAAACTTCTCGAGCAATTAAAATCCGGAGGTAAAATGGTGATACCGGTGGGCGAAGGAAAAGTCCAGCAAATGCTTCGCATTTATAAAGATGAGTCGGGAGTTGTACATGAAGAGATATTTGATAATTTTTCCTTTGTACCGATGCTGCAGGGAAAGAATATGTAAGTCCAACGCTTAACGCAACAGCCAACCGCTAACTTAAAAAAAATGACTCCGGAGAGAGAGGAAAGGTTAAAAAATGTATTAGACAAACGTCAGCCGGACCTGACGGTTGTTCTGGAGAATGTATTTGATCCCCATAATATTTCAGCGGTTATGCGTACCTGCGATGCTGTAGGTATCCAGGATATTTATGTGCTCAATACAAAAATAAGCAGGCACAAAAAATGGGGCGCAAAAAGCAGCAGCAGTGCGGCAAAATGGTTAACCGTTCACGAATACTCAGACGCGTCCGTTTGTTTCGCAGAACTCAGGAAAAAATTTCCTCTCATACTTACAACACATCTTTCATCTTCCGCCATCTCATTATTTGAAATTGATTTTACAAATCCCGTCGCTCTTATTTTTGGAAATGAACACGACGGAGTCAGTGAGGAAATCCGGGCACTGGCCGATGGTAATTTCGTAATTCCCCAGGTGGGCATGATTCGGTCACTCAATATTTCAGTTGCCTGCGCCGTCAGTTTGTATGAAGCCTTTCGCCAGAAACAGGCGGCTTTACACTATGACAAATTAAAATTGAACGAAAACGATCATCAGGCTTTATGGAAAGATTGGAGTATCAACATATAAAGATCAACCGTGTTTTTCATTTGCCATTTCCCGCAGGCTCTCCTCATCATGGATCTTTCTTAAATGCGCTTTCTCTTTCAGGGAATGTATACTTACATTCAGCTCAAATCCAACCAAAAGGATCATGGCATTGAAATATACCACTACCATAAGTATCAGGATGGTGCCGATGGAACCATATACTTTATTATAAGTTCCGAAATTATTTACCCAGAAGGAAAAAAGGAAAGTAAGCACAATCATCAGAATGGTTGCCAGCGTGGTACCGGGTGAAATCAGACGCCACTTTTTCTGAATAGAGGGTGCATGACGGTAAATAAAAGCAATGGTAAAATAAAACAGGGGAATGATTACGACCCATCGGAGAGATTTAACAAGACCTTTCATAGATCGCCTGTGTACGTTTAATGCTTTGAATATATATCTTAAAAGTTCGTCCTGTGTAACCAGGATCACAATACATCCAATCAATAATAAAATCATTACCAGAGTAAGCTGAATGGCAACCAGCCGGTTTTCAAAAAAATTCTTGGCGGCCTGTGGGGGAAGAGATTTATTGAAGGATCGCATCAAACCTATCATCGCGTTCGAAGCATAGTACAAAGCAACAAATAATCCGACCGATAATAAACCACCCCGTTGTTTATTTAAAAAGTCATTCAGAAAATTTGAAACCAGCGAAAATGTATTTTGATTCGGCGTTATTTCTTTGGTCAGTTGCAAAAGCTGATAGGTGAGTTTTTTTGAAACCGGCAAATAAGGTATCAGGGTACACAGAAAGATAGTTGCTGCCGGAATGGCCATTAAAAAACTAAATGAGATTGACCGGGCCCGGTCGTTCAATCCGACTTTCTGTACCTGGTTCTTAAAAAAAACAACCACGTCATATAAGGGCAGGCCCTGGAATCCCGGCAGGAAAATGCTTTTGCTTTTTAACGATGCATATCGGTAAGGGTAAGAATTCCTGATGAATTTATCCAGGATGGTCATGGAGTTCCTTTTGACTGCTGACCAATCCGCATTTGTTCATCGAGCGCCTTCTGATATTCTTTTGCAAATTTTAAATGTTCGGGAAACGTTTCGGCAAAATTCGAATATCCCGAGAAATCCGGCTTCGCAACAAAATATAAGTATTTAGTTGACGGCGCATTCAATACAGCGTCCAGCGATTCCATGGAGGGTGTGCAAATTGGACCTGGTGGCAATCCGGCATTCATATACGTATTATAGGGCGATTCTACGAGCAAATATTTCTCGTATACTCGTTTCAGATCGAAACGGCGTAGCGCAAATTTAACGGTCGGATCGGCTGACAGACGCATGCCGGTCCGGATCCTGTTGAGATATACACTGGCTATTTTCGGTTTATCATCTTTACGTGTTGTCTCTTCTTCCACAATAGAAGCGAGTATATAAGCGGTTGTACGGTTCAGACCATGGGCAGCAGCCTCCTGCAAACGATCAGATGTCCAGTAGGCTTGTGCAGCGACTTCCATTTTTTTGAAAATCCTGGAAGGAGTTGTGTTCCAAAAATAGGTGTATGTATTGGGGAAAACCGTGGTCATAAAAGTATTTGTATCAAGTCCGTAAAATCTCAATGTATCCGCATTATTTATATAACGCATAAAAAGGAGGGAGTCACATTCAAATTTTCTGCCGATCAGCCCACCCAGATCTTCCCGTGTACGTAATTTGGTAATTACCAGATTAACGGGTACCTGCCTGCCATTTTTTAGCATTTTAAGAATATTCAGCAGACTGGTGCCTTTCCGGATTTCATATTTTCCCGCTTTCATGTTAACCGGATAAGATACCCGGTTTCCTAACCATTTAAACAACGCCGGATGTTCAATCACATTGTCTGTTTTCAGCATGGAATCCAGTTCTTCATAATTCATACCCGTATGAATATAAAGTTCATGCGATGAGCTTTCAAATGCAGTTCCGGGACCCAGCACCAGGTAGCCTCCTATTATGATAACCAGTAAGATGAAAGTAAGAAGCAGAAGAAGTAGTTTCTTCACGTGTATTTGGATTATTTACCAAAATAAACAAAAAACCCCGTCATTGGAATTCGGGGTCTTAAATATTGTATGTAAGATTACTTTTGCGGCTGAGGCGAACCGGGCACTGAAGTGGAAGTCGGAGCCGCCTTCACATCCCTCACTTTATTGGAAGCCGCTTTTGGTATGAATACGGTCGAAAATAAACAAAGGATAACCACAGCTGCAGCCAATATCCAGGTTCCTTTCTCCAATACATCGGTCGTTTGTTTGACGCCCATGAACTGGTTACTGAATCCCGCTACGTTTCCAGCAAGGCCACCACCTTTCGGATTCTGAACCAGGAT
Source organism: uncultured Bacteroidota bacterium (assembly GCA_963759335.1). Lineage (GTDB taxonomy): Bacteria > Bacteroidota > Bacteroidia > Chitinophagales > Chitinophagaceae > Puia. Next base: position 394,141 of record CAVWYU010000003.1, on the reverse strand, counting down.
GATCAAACCCAGTAAACCACAGGCCAACAACAGGACGATAACAAAAAATATCATGGTAAAGACGCTTTTAATTGTTCAATTCTGGACGCAAAATAAGCGCTTTTAGGGGGATAAATCAAACTTAATTTCTGGAAAAGCGCAATGGCATTCTCATACATTCCCTGCTTGGCAAGCACTTCAGCCATGGACTCTGTGAGGATATCCCTCTCTTCAATGGAATGAGCGGCTATGTGCCGGATTTGTTCGTTTTCTTTTTCATCTTCCTTTTCTGACGAAGATCGCGGCGGAAGCTTTTTCATCACTTTCAACCAGTCGGTAAAACTTTTCAACTGCTTACCAAACTGATCCGGAGGATTGTCCTCCAAAACCAGTTTGATTCCCTGGGAAGCGAAATAATCCACCATATGATATGGTGTAAAAACAATGGAGTCGGCATTTTTCGCATTAAACGCTGACAAAATTTTTTGATGTTCCTCAAATCGTTCAGAAAGCCCCTGCATCTTACCATTGGTCCCCTGTTCAGAATCGTCGGAATATTCGACTGGTTCGCCGGTATTATCCGGATCATAATCTATTAATTCATCAGAGATTTTTTGTTCATTCACCGATTCTTCCGTTTGCACGGGTTCCTCCGGCGGCCGGTCAAAAGCATCATAATCATGTACATCAGTTTGGTAAGGTGCATCTTCGGGTTTCTGATCTTCAACAATGGTAGCGCTTTCGGCAATCCCGGAATTTTCGGCATTAAACTGATCAGCCGTATTTACCGTGTCCTCATCAGAATTAATATGCAGTGCATCCGCCAAGTCTATCGTCTTCTCAGAATGTACGGCAGGAGTCGCTTCTTCCACTATTCTCTCAGATACAAAAGGTATCTGATCAAGGGGCTCGTCGAAGGCATCCATCTCATGATCATGGTCCCCTTTCTTAACTACCTTTTCTTCAAAAACGCCATATTCATTTACAACCTCTTCCACCGTTTCATACGGATCGCTGTCTGCCGGAGTGGTATCGCCTGCATTCGTTTCCGCGGATGGCAATTTGAAATCCTGTACCGGTTCAGGTTCTGATTGTACGTTGTGTTCCGGAGGCAGCACTTCTTCAGGAGGTAGTGATGCTTCGATAGGTAGTGATGGTTCGGGATGAAGAGATGCTTCGGCAGGCTGTGATTCTTCGGGATGAAGAGACACACCCGGCACTTCGGCTGATTCATCCACCAAATCCAGTGGCTGAATATTATACTTCGCCATGAGCTCATCAAAGGAAGTCACTAATTGAGATCCCGGCTCTGCATACTGAAATGTTTCTTCTGAATGCACAGGGTCAGAGACCTGTTTTTCATCCAGTATTTCTTCCGTTTCCAGATCTAGTTCGTCCTCTTTGTCTGCCGCTTCTTCCACTGATTCCTCTATTTTAACAACAGGTTGTTCAAATGGAGTATAAGATTCAAACGTATAGTTTTTATCATCCTGGACAACATTGGGTGTTTCGTCGGGATATTCTTCAAAATCAAATTGATCTTCACTCTGTCCTTCCTTTACATGGAAGGAGCTTTCTGCTGTTTGAAAGTGATTGCCATCGTCCAGGAGACTTTGCAGCCAGAATGGATTATTAAAATACAAGGCAGTCCGCTTGGTTTCTGTTTCGTAACCGGGGTCATCCTGAAGTTTTAATTTTTTGGCCAGCAGAAAATGGCCCGCATTAAAAGAAGGAAATTCTCTGATCACTTCATGAATTTCATCCAGTGAAACCGATGTCAGTTCTTGTTTTCCAAAAATGGCATCTAACAGGGATGGCAGGCCGCTATTCATCTTAAATAATTACCAGTTTGAAAATAAACGGTTGAACATATCATCCGTTAGCTGCTGAATGATCTGAGGCAGTAAACTGACCTGAGCATCCGTAAAACTTTGTGAAGCCGGAAAATCAAAATTCCGGGAAATATCCGTTTCAAAATCCGGGGTTCCCAATTTTTGTTCATTCAAACGGTTTTTCAATGCCAGATGAACTGAAACAGTGAGGCGGTTAATGGATGCCGCCTGATTCGATACACCAGCGGTTGTTATATCATACGCTGAAACATAAGCCGACACATCATAGTCCGCATCTTCAGTTTGAATTTGGGTCAGTTTGGTCTGGCTGCTTATTTTTTGTTTTAATTTGTCGGTAAGTTGCGGACTTAATTGCGGATCCACATAACGCGCCCTGTTTTCTATAAATCCGATATGAATGGATTTCACTTCAGGCGGTATGGAAACGTCTTTAAATGAATATACGCCGCAGGCGCTGACAAACAGGAAAAGGACCACCAGACTGATGCCATGCCGTATATACCGGTTAAAAAAATTCTCTTTATTCACTGATATCATATTCTTTTAATTTTCGGTACAAGGTTCTTTCACTGATACCTAAATCCGACGACGCATCTTTTCTTTTTCCTTTATGTTTTTTGAGCGCTTTTACAATCAGTTCTTTCTCCTTATCCATAATACTCAGTGATTCTTCTACTTCTTCGTGATGCTGGATTTCACTATTGCCATTTCCATTGTTATGAATAACCACCGGCTGGGATTGAAAAGCCGACGAAACCGCATTACCGGTATAGTGTTCCTGCGGTTTAAGTTCTTTCATTTCCCGTGAAAACGCTTCCTGCGCATCAGCCGCCAGAGAAGGGTTTTTTAATATTTCAAGGAACATTTTTTTGAGCTCCGTCACATCCTTCTTCATATCGAAGAATAATTTATACAGGATCTCCCTTTCATTCGAAAAATCGTTCGGAGCCTGCGTATGTGCCGATGGCATAACCATGGGCAGGCGGTTCACTGGATTTTCCGGAATGAATCTACGCAATTGTTGCGCACTAATCATCTTGTCTTCCGACAAAACGGATATCTGTTCAGCAATATTCTTTAACTCACGAACATTTCCCGGCCAACTGTACTGGATTAACAGATTTTTTGCTTCTTCATCCAGCTGAACAGGGGTCGTTTTATAACGTTCCGCAAAATCAACGGCGAATTTTCGGAATAAAAGCGGAATGTCGTCTTTTCGGTCACGCAGGGAAGGTACACGGATCGGCACTGTGCTCAACCGATAATATAAATCTTCGCGGAATTTCCCCCGGTCGGTTAACTGGAGAAGATCTTTATTCGTCGCAGCAATCACGCGTACGTCCGTTTTTTGTACTTTGGATGAACCAACGCGGATAAATTCACCCGCCTCCAGTACTCTCAATAATCTGGCCTGGGTACCCAGCGGTAATTCTCCGATTTCATCGAGAAAAATCGTTCCACCGTTTACCGTCTCAAAATATCCCTTTCGTGAATCGACAGCGCCGGTAAATGAACCCTTCTCATGCCCGAATAATTCGGAATCAATTGTTCCCTCTGGTATAGCTCCACAGTTTACGGCGATAAATGGATTATGTTTCCTCGCGGAGAGTGAATGAATAATATGTGAAAAAGCCTCTTTACCAACACCGCTTTCTCCATTTATCAACACCGTCAGGTCTGTGTTCGCTACCTGAACCGCAACACTCAATGCAAAATTGAGTTCCGGTGCATTTCCAATAATGCCAAACCTGTTCTTTATTGCCTGAAGTTCCATGTTTAAAAATTTAAGGATGTTGCCCGTTGATCAAATCGCTGAACCTATCAGGGTGCCACCGGTAGACTCTACGATTTTTAACATCGCATAATCACCTTTTTTCAGATTGATCTCTTTTTTTGGAAAAACAACCACTTTGTTTTGATCATTCCTGCCCATCCATTCCGTTTGGCTTCTTTTTGAATCTCCCTCAATCAGCACTTTGGAAATCGTTCCGATATCATTTCTATTGGACTCTTCGGAAATTTTTCTTTGCAATTTGATAATTTCCTCCAGTCTTCTTTTCTTTTCTGTTTCCGGAATATCATCGGGGTACCTTTTGGCCGCCAGTGTTCCCGGTCTTTCTGAATAAAAATACATATAGCTGAAATCAAAGCGGCTTTCGCTGATCAGAGAAAGTGTTTGCATATGATCAGCCTCTGTTTCGCCACAAAAACCTGAAATGATATCAGAGGTGATCCCACAGTCAGGTATCAGTTCTCTGATTCTTTTTACTTTAGACAAATACCATTCCCTGGTATATGTTCTGTTCATGCGTTGAAGAACAGTTGTCGAACCACTCTGTACCGGCAGATGAATATAGTTACAGATATTTTCAAAGCGTGCTATCACATGTAATACATCGTCAGTGATGTCTTTCGGATGCGAAGTAGAGAAACGAATACGCAGCAGGGGAGATATCATAGCCACTTTTTCAAGTAATCCGGAAAATCCGATTGCAGTTTCTCCCTCTAAACCGGAATGCCAATGATAGCTGTCTACATTTTGCCCGAGCAGTGTTACTTCCCTGTATCCATTTTCAAAAAGGTCCCTGCACTCTGCCATTATCGAGTCCGGATTCCGGCTTCTTTCCCTGCCTCTTGTAAATGGAACCACGCAGAAAGAACACATATTATTACATCCACGCATGATACTTACAAACGCGTTGACACCATTACTGTTCAAGCGCACAGGTGCAATATCCGCATACGTTTCTTCACGGCTTAGCAAAACATTTACAGCTTTTTGCCCATCCCCGGCTTCTTCAATCAAAACAGGCAGGCTTCGGTAAGCATCAGGACCCACAACCAGATCAACCAGTTTCTCTTCTTCCAGAAACTTGGATTTCAGCCTTTCTGCCATACAACCCAATACCGCAATCAGCATGGATGGGTTAGCCCTTTTTTGCTGGCGAAAAATATGAAGTCGGTTGCGAACGGTTTGTTCTGCCTTCTCCCGGATGGAACAGGTATTGATCATCACCAGATCTGCCTCCGTGTAATCCCGGGTTGCGGTAAACCCAGCGCCTTGCAGTATAGAGGCGACCACCTCGCTGTCCGCAAAATTCATCGCACATCCATAGCTTTCTATATAAAACTTTCGCAGGGAAGCCGTGTCCAAAAGGATTGCGGGTGAAAAACTTTCGCCCTGCCTTGCCTCATCATGTTCCTTTCTGAGTATTTCCATTTCCATTACAAACCTTTGGGATAGCAAAATTAATCAAAACAAGGGAATAAATGACAGGATGACAGGTTAAGCCTGGTCCCTGATTACCCGAAGTCCTTTATCAACTTTAATCATTTCCCGAAACATTTCCTGAAGGCCATTATTCAGGACTTCAGTTGGAACAAATACATCATCTTTAATATGGGATGCAAAAAATGGGATGGGAAGAGACTCGGTTACCGGCACCATTTTTAACGTGGTGAGAACCTGTTTGAACATTTGAGTTGCCCGGGTGCCTCCGGCCAGACCGCCATAACTTACAATGCCCACTGTTTTATAGGCCCATTCTTTGTGTAAAAAGTCTATTGCATTTTTTAATGGCGCCGTGTATCCATAATTATATTCCGGTATCACGAAGACATATGCTTCACCTTCTGAAATTTTCCTGCTCCAGTCTTTTGTATGTTGCCTGGTATAATTCTGGAGCCTGGGATGATGGGGCTCATCCAGAAAAGGAAGATTGATCTCTTTCAGATCCAGGTGTTCAACCTGAAAGGACGTATTGGATTGTAATACATCCATGATCCAATGACTTATATAAATACCTTTTCTTTCCGGTCTTGTACTGGCTGTAATAATTTTTAGATTAATCATTTTTTATATTGGAGCGGAAGACGGGACTCGAACCCGCTACCTACAGCTTGGGAAGCTGTCGCTCTGCCAGGTGAGCTACTTCCGCATACGATCTTTCAGCCAGCTTTCCTTCAGCGGCAGCAACCACTTTTCTTCCAGTTCCTTTTTTGTCTGAACAGTATTATTAAAATAAATGGTATCCGTGGAAATAAATTGGTTTTTCGCTGCGAAATCCAATTGGGAAATGGGTAATAACTGTACTTTCCCCTCGATCAGAAAAGCAAGTAATAATCTGTCGAATAACTGAACTCCGAATTCCTGTTCAATTGATTTCATAAGACGTACGGAAGAATCCGTACTGCATCCACTGACACCGGAGGCCGTTTCATCAGCCATTAAAATTATGAATTGACCATAAAACAAATTGGCGTATCCTTTAACGGCAACACCATGTGAATGCCATGAACCAACAAACTCATTCAGCATTTGTTCAATTTGCAGCGCTTCAGATATGCTGAACAGACGGCTTGACTGATATATCCAGACACGGGAGGATGCGTCCATTTCCTCCGGCAACATGTCCCTGTAGTTGAAACTCATGTTGCAAATTTAATTATTCCGTCGTTTAAATATGGATAATTTCTGCTTCCGAAACTTCGAGTTTGTTTCGCAGTTTATCTATCTGGATCTTCTTGTTTTCGATTTGCTTTTGCATCTTTTTCAGCAACGGTTTCATATTCCTTTGATCCAATAAGAAAAGATTTTGATTTTCTATTTCGATACGGATAAGTTCCTGCTTGTTTTTATCAACTTGTATTTCAAGTTCTTTCAGGTTTGCGATCGCTTTGAGATTGGCAATGCTGACTATTGTCCGTATGTCATTTTTAACCTGTACATCCCGCGCACTGTCAGCTGCGATAACAACCGGTTCTGCATCGTAAGAAAGACTAACAGAAGGTACATAAGGTGTCCCCGGCACAGCCTGAACCGGATCCTGGGTCAGGTCGGCCGCCGGCTGATTCGAATAGTCCCTTGTCGTTTTATTGTCAGCATAATACGCCATATCCGGCGGATCTGGAGATTCGTCCGCTTTTTCTGCAGGTTGAGGTTCTATACCGGGATCTGCTTCCATTTTTGTCCGTTTCTGTTGGCCGTTTATTTTGGATGCGGGCTCTTTTACCTTTGCCTGGATGTTTAATTCCGTCAACTTATAACGGTCTGGCGTAACTGCTTTGCGTTGGATCGTAAGCCCGGTCAATTTACCGGAAACCACCATGGTTGGTCTGAGAATAATCAAACCGAGGGCTGTTAATCCGCTAATAATAATCAGGTGGCTGAAACGCTTCTGTTTGAGTTCCGGTTTCCCTAATACACGCCGTATTCTTTCCATCAGCAGCCATGGCTTATTGCCATCTGCTGCCAGGGAGAATCCGGGAGAAGGCTGGCGGAATTTTTCAAGGGAGAATAACGTTTCAGCATACAGATCCGCTGTAAAACCCAGTTCCAATACGCCGTCATCACATGCAAGTTCTCTTTCCCTGGCAAGTTCTTTGTAAAAAAGATGGGCGAACGGGTTAAAAAAGAAAATACCCCTGAAACAGGACATACAGATATTGGTGAGGTAATCATTGCGCCTTATATGATAAAGTTCATGTACCAGAATAGCTTCAATCTGCTGGGGAGTGAGTTGCGAAATAAGCGACACCGGCAACAGAATAACAGGTTTGAAAAATCTGCTGGTTTCGGCGGTTTCTACCAGCGTACAAATGAATACCTGCACCTTCCGGTGAATACCCAGAATTTTAGCGTACCGGTCTGCGATTCCCTGAAAAACCGGACTGGCTGATTTACTGTGTCCATTTTTCCGGTCTCCGAAATATCGAATAACATACTGAAAGAGGCGGCCCATTACAATGACCAGGTAAAAAATACTTAACCATGAAATCCAATGGTTGGCAACAGTTGACACAGGAAGAAAACCAGGCAGAAACCGTGCGGCAGGTTCATTCAGTAAATGAATAAATGAATAAATAAACCATTCCGTTCCGATGAAAACAAATAATAAAATCAGATTGTGCTTTGCCGACGGTGACATGCGTTTGTTCCCGGTCGTTATCATTTTATAACCCATCCACATAACCGCCATTTGCCAGATACTATCCAGCAGACACCATCCAAGAACAGTCAGGGCACTTTGGTAGGCCGACATGCTTTATTGCTTTTTCAGGTTGTTGAGGAGCTGTTGAATTTCCTCCAGTTCTTCCGGAGAAGCTTTATGATTTCCGAGTGCATGAATAACCAGCTCTGTCGAGGAACCGCCAAACAGATTGGTAATCATTTTTCCCAACAAATGTTTTTGGGTCTTTTCCCGGCTTACGACCGGATGATAAACATGAATTTTCACAGAGTCGTCTCTCCCCACCAGTCCCTTTTCAAACATAATCTGCATGAGTTTGAGGGTGGTGGTATATCCTGCCTCTTTGGTTTTTGAAAGTTCTTCGTGTACGTCCCGGACACTGGCTTTATTTCTTTCCCACAGGACCCTCAGAATCTCCAGTTCACTTTCCGTGGGTTTAATATATTTGGATGTTACCATATACTAAATTTGTATACAAAGCAAAATACGATTTTATTCGTAATAGACATCTTTTTTAACAATTTATTTATTGTTCCACTTCAATGACCTTAAAGAAAATTTCATTCATATAAACCTTTACTATGGCATCCAAACGACCCGCATCTTTTTATTCAGATAAATATAAAGTTGGTAATAAAAAGGAGATTAAATTAAAAGACTGGCTGACCGATGACAATGATAAACCTGTCAGCAAAGATGAAGGAGAAGAATTGTTGAGGGCCGATATTCTGAAACTTTCTGAGCTCCAGGAAAAATTATATGCTTCTAACCGATACAGCGTATTAATCGTAATTCAGGCGATGGATGCTGCCGGCAAGGATAGTGTAATAAAACACGTGATGAGCGGATTGAACCCACAGGGAGTCACCGTGACCCCCTTTAAAACACCCACACACCAGGAACTGGAACACGATTATTTATGGCGCCATTACATCGTCCTCCCATCCCGCGGAATGGTTGGAATTTTTAATCGTTCACATTATGAGAATGTACTGGTAACAAGGGTACACCCCGAATATATATTGAACGAAAACCTGCCCGATATTAAATCCGTCAGCGACATTGATAAATCCTTTTGGGAGAAAAGGTTTCGCCAGATCAACCATTTTGAAAGAATCCTGGTTGATAATGGGACCGTTATTCTCAAATTTTTTCTTCATGTTTCCAAAAAAGAGCAAAAGAAACGTTTTCTCGAACGAATTAACGACCCGGCAAAAAACTGGAAATTTTCAGCTGCAGATATTAAAGAAAGGGGGTTGTGGAAGGAATACAGAAAGGCATATGAGGATATGCTGGAAAATACTTCAAATCTTCTGGCACCCTGGTTCATTATTCCGGCCGATGACAAATGGTTTACCAGGCTGGTTTTAGCCAATATTGTCGTAAATGAATTAAGTCGCCTGGACCTGAATTATCCGCAAATCAGTGATCAGCAGAAAAAGGATCTCGAAAATTCAAAGAAGTTACTAACCGGAGAAACAGATATTCCGGCTGAGAACAACGATTGAAATTTATTTCGCCCTGCTTAAAAGTTCCTGTGGTGGTTTTGGTGTTTTCAGTGTTTTCACCTGTACATCACGGGTACCATAAATCTGAGCCAGTGTGGGAGCGATGACAAGAGAAACGATAGACATCAATTTAATGAGAATATTCATAGACGGACCCGAGGTATCCTTAAATGGATCACCAACAGTATCTCCGGTTACGGAAGCTTTGTGGGGTTCCGATTTTTTGTAGAACATTTCACCGTTAATCTCTACACCTTTTTCAAAAGATTTTTTTGCATTATCCCATGCACCTCCGGCATTATTCTGGAACATACCCATCAGGACACCACTTACGGTGGCACCTGCCAGAAATCCACCCAGGGCTTCCGGCCCAAGTAAGAATCCCATGATCAGTGGTGAGAAGATTGCGATGGCACCCGGAAGCATCATCTTTTTTAAAGACGCCTCCGTAGATATTGCCACACATTTATCATATTCAGGTTTTCCCGTTCCTTCCATGATACCAGGTATCGTACGAAACTGCCTGCGTACTTCTTCCACCATAGCCATGGCGGCTTCACCTACCGCACGTATGGCAAGGGAGGAAAATATGAATGGAATCATAGCACCCACAAAAAGTGATGCCAGAACTTTTGCTTTATAAATATCAATACCACTGATTCCGGCAACACCAACAAACGCGGCAAACAGTGCCAGGGAAGTAAGCGCAGCAGAAGCAATCGCGAATCCTTTTCCCGTTGCAGCTGTTGTATTGCCAACAGCATCCAGTACATCCGTTTTTTCCCGGACATCCTTGGGTAGTTCGCTCATTTCAGCAATTCCTCCCGCGTTGTCCGCAATGGGTCCGAATGCATCGATAGCCAGTTGCATAGCGGTAGTGGCCATCATACCGGCAGCCGCAATCGCAACACCATATAAACCAGCACAGGCATAGGCACCCCAGATGCCGGCTGCTAAGACAAGAATCGGCAGGCAGGTTGATTCCATGCCCACAGCCAATCCTCCAATCACATTGGTCGCATGTCCGGTAGACGATTGACGAATAATGGACATCACTGGTCTTTTTCCCATCGCAGTATAATACTCTGTAATCATACTCATCAGTGTTCCAACCGCGAGACCAACAGCAATTGCTCCGAGTACACCCCATTTTGTAAATTCCAGTCCGCGCAATGTCATCGTTTCAGGTAATATGAAATACACCAGTGCAACAGACGCCAGGGCTGTTAAAACGATCGAGCCCCAGTTACCCATATTGAGTGCTTTTTGCACGCTGGCCGTGCTAATGCTGGCATTTTCACTGATCCTGACAAACAAAGTGGCAATCATAGAAAACAAAATTCCGGTGCCGGCAATCATCATCGGGAGCAGGATAGGGGACATGCCTCCAAAATTATCCTGTGAAACAGTTTCCTGGCCAAGCACCATGGTAGCGAGTACTGTAGCCACATAGGATCCAAAAAGATCAGCGCCCATTCCTGCTACATCACCTACATTGTCTCCGACATTATCAGCAATGGTCGCCGGGTTACGGGGATCGTCTTCAGGAATACCTGCTTCCACTTTTCCTACCAGATCGGCACCGACATCCGCAGCCTTTGTATATATTCCACCTCCCACGCGGGCAAAAAGAGCAATGGATTCAGCACCCAGAGAAAATCCTGTAAGTACTTCAATCGTACGCAGCATTTCTTCAGAATTGACTTCAGCATCCGGAGCAAAAATGGCTTTCAATATGATGAACAATCCGCCTAGACCCAAAACTGCCAGACCTGCGACGCCAAGGCCCATGACAGAGCCTCCGGTAAAGGATACTTTCAGCGCGCGGCTCAGGCTTGTTCTGGCAGCATGTGCCGTTCTCACGTTTGCCTTGGTGGCAACACGCATACCGATATAACCGGCTGTGGCACTCAAAATAGCACCCAGTATAAAAGCAATCGAAATGGACCAGTTTGAATGAGGATTTGTGCTGGCCATAAATCCCAGCAGAAGCGCCACGATAACTACAAAATATCCGAGGATTTTCCATTCGGCTTTCAGGAAAGCCATAGCACCCTCGGCAATGTACTGGCTAATCTTTTTCATCAGATCGGTGCCTTCTTCCTGCCTGGCGACCCATTTGAATTTTAAATACGTATATAAAAGGCCAATAATTCCCATCAGGGGCACCAGATAAATCAATTTGTCCATATTTATTAGATCTGAGATTTTTAGGGGAGGCAAAAATAGTGGAAAACCGTTAAAACCCCGATAAATGATGCCAATATCTTACCCCTATCAATATACATATCAGTATATTATTTCCATTTTTGCAAAAATCAACGTACTTTTGCGCTCCATTTTTAAATGGTCATCCCGCAGTGCGGGATTGAATTGCCCAAATGGCCCCATAAGTGTTTTGCCCGTGCAGAACCGCCAGCAGGGTATCAAATAAAACCTCATCAGAAGATGCCAAAGGTTAAAACAAATTCGAGTGCCAAGAAAAGATTTAAAATCACAGGCACCGGTGAAATTACTTTCCAGAAAGCTTTCAAGCGACACATTCTAACAAAGAAATCCACAAAGAGAAAAAGATTGATGGCGAAAAAAGGACAGGTGAGCCACGCTAACCTGGACTTTGTAAAAAGACTGTTACGTCTTAAATAATACAGTTCTTAACTATTATCTTTTAACTTTTAACTTATTATCATATGCCACGTTCAGTTAATGCGGTAGCCTCCAGAGCCCGCAGGAAAAGAATCCTCAAACAGGCCAAGGGCTTTTACGGAAAACGTAAAAATGTCTATACGGTAGCCAAGAATGTATTGGAAAAGGGGCTTACATATCGTTATGTTGGCCGAAAATTGAAGAAACGCGAATATCGCGCACTTTGGATTGCCCGTATCAATGCGGCTGTCCGTGCAGAGGGACTGACTTATTCCAGGTTTATCCATCTGCTAAACGAAAAAGGTGTTACACTCGACCGGAAAATGCTGGCAGATCTGGCCATGAATGAACCGGAAGCGTTTGCAAAGCTGATCGCTTCAGTAAAATAAAAAAGATAACTATTATATAAAGAGGTTTCGGAGGGGATATTAGGATCCCTTTGGAAACCTCTTTTATTTTGCGAATGATCACAGAAATTTATATTTGTACCACATTCATTCACTAACTAAATCGTCCAGCCATCATCCATCCAAATGATTCCATGAACAATACGTATGCTGATCTAGTACAGCAAACGTTTAATTTTCCGCAGGAAGGTTTTGAGGTGAAGGAAAATTACTTAGAGTTTAACGGTGTAGACATCAAAGCTCTGATTGATAAATATGGTACACCGCTGAAACTTTCTTATTTGCCCAAAATAGGGATGCAGATAAAAAAAGCGAAGAAAATGTTTGCTGCGGCCATGGCACGTCACAAATACGAGGGCAAGTATTTTTATTGTTACTGTACAAAGAGTTCCCATTTTTCATTTATTGTGGAAGAAGCGCTGAACAGTGATATCCATCTCGAAACCTCTTATGCGTATGATATAGATATCATCAAGAAACTATACGCGAAGAAAAAAATTACCAAGGACACTTATATAATCTGTAATGGTTTTAAACAAAAGCCATATACCAGTCGCATCGCTTCTCTGCTAAATACGGGATTTAAAAATGTAATTCCGATTCTGGATAACAAGGATGAGTTGCAGCAGTATAAAAAATCGGTAAAAGTTCCTTTCAAACTGGGTATCCGTGTAGCCGCTGAAGAAGAACCCAATTTCCCGTTTTATACTTCCCGCCTCGGTTTCAGGCCCCGGGACGTACTTGAATTTTATGTTGACAAGATTGAAGGAAACGAAGATCGCTTTCAATTGAAAATGCTGCACATTTTCCTGAATAAGGGAATAAAGGATGATATCTATTACTGGAGCGAACTCAATAAAGTAATCAACTTATACTGTCAGTTAAAAAAGATTTGTCCGGAACTGGATTCCATAAATATCGGTGGTGGTTTCCCGATAAAACATTCCCTCGGTTTTGAGTACGATTATCAGTTTATGATTAATGAAATTGTAGGCAATATCAAGAAAGCCTGCAAACGAAATCATGTACCTATGCCGAATATCTTCACCGAATTCGGAAGTTATACAGTAGGGGAGAGCATGGCACATATTTACAGTGTGATCGGGCAAAAAATGCAAAATGACCGTGAAATCTGGTATATGATAGATTCTTCTTTCATAACAACTTTGCCGGATACTTGGGGCATTGGTGAACGGTTTTTGATGATGCCGATTAACAAGTGGGATGTCGAATACCAGCGCGTGGTACTGGGTGGGATTACCTGTGACAGTCATGATTATTACGACTCAGAGGAACATATTAACGAAGTCTTTCTCCCGAAACTCAATAACGGTGAACCCTTATATCTTGGATTTTTTCATACAGGTGCTTATCAGGATCAGATCAGCGGATATGGTGGGATTAAACATTGTCTGATTCCATCCCCCAAACATGTCATAATGAATTATGATAAAAACGGGAAACTGGTAGACTGGCTTTACGCGAAGGAACAAACGGCACAAAGCATGCTGAAGATTCTGGGATACTAATGTTTGAGCTTATACTTCTTATTTACCTTATTTGAATTAAAATAGTCGTTCAGCTGTTCTTCAGTCATATTTGTATTCTCATCAATCGGCACTTCAATAAGCTGAACCTGAATTTGCTTCATCTCATCTTTTAATTTGTTGATTTTTTTTACTATGTCCGGGTCCTTTTCTCCTGTCAGCATATTTTCGCGTAATTGATAATCCAGTCTTTTAATAGAGGATCGTATCAGAGAAGCTCCGTTTTGCTCAGCCACTTTTTGCGGAGCGATAGATTCCTTTACGGGTACCAATGCAACGCCGGCTCCCGGCAGGATTTTGCCTGCCGTCTGCGAACCTATTGAAGAGGAAGATGACAACACAGTTCCGCCCAACGCAGAAGATGATGAAGTCATATCGAAAGATGTTCTGGTAGTTTTTGTATTCTTAACTTTTTTGTCCAGCTGTACAAAAGCGTATTTAAGCTGCAGGGTATAGGTATGAACATCTTTAACGGTGCGCTGGTATTCCTGAAGCATGAAAGGATAATTCAGGGCGGATTTTACATACAGTTTTACCAGGGCTGTGTCCCGGTTAAAAAATTTATTGGCTCCGATAAAATACAGTAACACCAGTTTTTGATTCGCAGAATCGGTTTCCCTAATAAAATCAAATGGCGGGCTCCATGAAAATTCATCGTCACATTTTTTAACCGGTTTATAATTTTTAATGGGCAGATTGGAAAAGAAGCTGATATTTTCGACCGGAAAACTTCCTTCTTCACATTCAATTCGAAAATTGATCGTATCACCTTCGTCAACATACAAAACACTGTTTACAGAAGGCTTTAGGCGGGAGGGAGTGATTTCGGTAGTGAAGAACTGGATGGTAAATGTTGTATCTACCCGCTCGGAGGGATCTTTCAGATTCTGTACGCCCACACTTACCTTATAAGGATAATCATACTTCAATCTGCCCGAAAGAAAATAAGACTTGTCCGCTTTAAATGTGAGTACGCCATTGTCTTTGTTTATCTTCAGACCAAGTGGCGAATTCTTCAAATACCAATAGAAATAAGTGGGGTTTTTATTGATCTCCAGACCATAACTCATCGTTGAATCGACATGCAGGGTAAAGTATGGACTAAGGTTTACAATCCTTAACATACTGTCCTGCACAGGATAAAGAGTATCCGCCGGATTTTTGGGAGCTGGAACCTGGCCGAAGGACGGAATAACCCAGGTTAATCCAAATATCATCAAAACCAAAAACCACCGGTAGCTGGATTTACTCATGTCTGGTTCAAGAAAATGAAGCGCAAAATTAACCCAGAATGGCTAGAGTAAAAAGCTAAAAAAAATCCCCCTGCCAGAGGCAAAGGGGGATCACAACCACCAATATTTACACGATTTTCAAGAGGGAATTAAGCTATATTTATTTGCTTTGCGATTGGTTTTGACTCTTCCTTCTTTGGTAAAAGAAGTTTCAACACACCATTTTCATATTTTGCTTCGATGCCATCCACATTGATCTTTTCATCTACAGAAAAACTGCGTTTGAATGATCTGAACTCGAATTCGCGACGAACCGTCTTATAATCATCTGACTTTGCAGATTCTTCTTTCTTATCAAAGCTGACAGTTAATAAACCCTGTTCAACCTGGATTTTAAAGTCTTCTTTAATTCTTCCGGGAGCATTCATTTCAAGATGGTAAGCTTCAGAAGTTTCATGAATATTTGTCTGAGGAAACGCCAGAAAATCCTGGCCGAAAGAACGGGCGGCACCAGGAATCTCATTTAATAACTCATTAAAAAGATTGCCAAAAGGCCGGTTGTTAACTTTTACAAGTGTCATAGTACTATGTTTTAAAATTTTTGAATGAATGGTTCGGGCTGATTGTTCAAACCTTATACCGATCAGATTTTACCCATAAATAACCGTCATTATGACTGTTTACTCTACAGTAAAACGCCATAATAGCATATTGCCGGTGTTTCGCGGCCATTTTGTTATATAGCTGATCTGGTCGGAAGAGTAGAAATTTGCAATACACGGGTTAATGAACAAATTGATTAATTTTGCGTTGTTCTAAAAAACCCAAACAAAATGTATCCCGAACAATTAGTCATACCAATGAAAGAAGAGCTGACCGAAAACGGTTTCAGCGAAATGAAGACCCCGGAAGAAGTTATTAACCAGTTGGAAGCCAAGGGAACAACGCTGGTGGTCATAAATTCTGTTTGCGGATGTTCAGCAGGCACCGCCAGGCCAGGCGTGTTGATGGCCGTGCACAACACATCAAAGAAACCTGATCATCTGACTACGAGTTTTGCCGGATTTGATGTAGATGCGGTCAGGACGTTACGTGAAAAATTGCTTCCGTATCCTCCGTCTTCGCCGGCAGTCGCTTTATTTAAAGACGGCCAGTTGGTGCATATGATTGAACGTCATCATATTGAGGGGCGCTCTGCACAGATGATTGCCCATAATCTGATAGCAGCTTTTGATGAATATTGCTAAGGGATAAAAGGCAAATTCCTTACAGAAATCGCATAAAAAAAGGATATAGACGTTTAATCTATATCCTTTTTTATATGAAATCCAATCGAAAAATCTCCGCTCATTCAAAGTCGCAATCTTCCCGTAAAACATTCAATCCATCTGCAGAAACAGCACTGGCCATTGGTAAAAAATTGCTTGAAATCAAACGTATTTCCGGTGCCGGTGAAATAACTGAATTGAATATGGCGCTCTGGCGTCATTTAAAGTAGAAATTAATTCAGGCACTTTATTACTGTCCGGAGGCCTTACAGAAATTCGTCTAGTTCCCTTTATTTAAGGCGCCTTGCAGAAGGCATCCGAATTATCCATTGGAGCCATGACAGCCCTTAAAAATAAAAATGATGAGTCCAAGAACCAGTATGGCACCAAGGACCAGGCGCAGCCAGTTTATATTGGAATCCGGAACGTCTGAATGATCTATTTTTTCAGATGACATACATGCAATTTTGAAGGTTAAAAATGTCGGATGATAATTGATTTAGAGGGTTAAATGTACGAATCGGAATCTAGTGTCGAAATCACGATGGGTCTGTAATTAATATCATTTTCTCCCGGTTTGGCCTCTCTGACACCTCTTTGGTACCTCTTTGGTACCTCTTTGGTACCTCGGAATCCGAGGAGGCAATGAGGATCCAGAGAGATAGAAATAGGGAACCATAGATGTTATGCAGCGATTTAATGGTTTTTGGTTCTAACAAGCTTATACCTATTTTACATAATATAAATTATAGGATACTAATAATTGATTTTCAATAAGTCCTTAGCCTGATGGTCTCCTGATTGTCCTTATGAATTTCCTTATAATGACAACTAATATAAAAATTTCCGGAATTCACTGATATTTAGCATGTTAAATTTATTATTGAATATTTTTAATTAACTCAGAATATTTTATTCCAAATCTCCTGCGTTAGTCCGTATATTATATTTTTTAACACCAAATAATCCAATTGAAACTCAAACAAGGATCCTCATTTTGGATTCATTCTGTTTTTTTTACGCTCCTGAACCGTTCCTTCCTGATTGCTTTTGGCCTTGTCAGTTATATCATTCTAGCCAAAAAAGTATTTCCCACGGTTAAGGAAATGGCCGTTTGGGCGCTTTTCCTTACCATCTTTACGCTGATTGAAAATATTAAACAAGGTCTTTTACGTAACCCAATGATCAAGTTTTTAAGCGAACCCGAATTCGTAAACCACCGAAATAAGATTCAATCTTCTTCACTGATCACTAACATCCTTTTTTCTGCGCTTATAATCTGTATGCTTTTTTTTTGCGGAAATGCCCTTGCCGTCTGGATGAATGCACCTGCTTTGTATCCGTTATTTCGACTAGGCATACTTGTTATCATCGTATTGATCCCTTTTAATCACCTCGAGGTCCTGCTACAGGCACACTTCAAATTCAAAGCTATTTTTTATGGATATCTATGCAGACAGGGGTTTTTTATGATCTCTGTGATCATTTTGCTGCTGTACGATAAGCAGATCCTGACACTGATGAATTTGGTCAAATTGCAAATTATTTCCCAGCTGACGGGCTCACTGGTATTGCTCTATTTTGCCAGGGGGTATTTATACCACTCGCTGGACATAGATAAACGTACCATACTGCGTATGTTTAATTTCGGTAAGTATATTTTTGGCACCAATGTATTTTCCTCACTCGGAAAATCTGCCGACCAGTTTATTTCTGCAGGGCTTATTTCTGCCAATGTCGTCGCTTACTATAATATTGTCGCACGAATCAATAATTTGATGGATGTACCATCCTTCGCTATTGCTGATGTATTGTTTCCGAAAAATGTCGAGGCTATGGTTACTTCAGGGCCAGACAAAGTGCGATATTATTTTGAAAGAATGGTCGGTGCCATTGTGAGCATACTGGCGCCATTGAGTATCCTGATTTTTTTACTTCCTCAAATGTTCATTACAATAATTGCCGGAAGCAAATATTATGCAGCGGTTCCTATTCTTCAAATTGTCATTCTGTTTAGTATTTTGCGGCCATTTTTTTACCAGTTCGGAACAACGATGGATGCAATCGGAAAGCCAGCCCTTAATTTTTGGGTAAACCTGATTATTATGGTCTTAAACTATGCGTTCATGTATATTGGATTGCGATACACAGGATGGCTGGGCGCCGCATACGGAGCCGACGCCGCGGCAGTTCTGTCTTTCTTTATCATGTACATCGTCCTCAAAAAAGCTGTCGGCATTCAAATCGGGGAAACCCTAAAATGGGTTTGGAAATCCTATGCGGAAATATTTAGTTACTTCAAAAAAAACGGATAGGACCAGACGCAACTAGTATAATAATCTTGTTTTAATTGTATTCTTCACTTCTTTCAGCAAACCAATCGCCTGTGCAGAAAGTTTTTTGTCAACATCAAGTACTACATACCCAATGTCGTCGTTCGTTTTCAGATACTGAGCCAGAATATTGATATGATGACTGGACAATCTGGTATTAATATCCGACAGAACACCCGGAACATTATAATGTATGTGCAATATCCGGTGTGTGTCGGGATGCTGTGGTAAACTGAGTTCAGGTATTGTATGTGAACCAGTGCTGATGCCCATTTCAAGATATTGAAATAATTTATTACTCACATCATCACCGATATTTGCCTGTGCTTCTTCAGTCGAACCGCCGATATGTGGAGTCAGCAGTACATTGGGCAGGTTCTGAAGGGGCGTCATGAACTTGTCGCCATTTTTTTCGGGTTCCAGGGGATATACATCAACCCCCGCTCCGGCAAGGTCTCCTCTTTCCAGGGCTGCGGCAAGCGCATCCAGATCAACCACTTCACCTCTTGCATAGTTCAATAGAATAGCCCCTTTTTTAAATTGCTTTACGACATTTTTATTGATCATCAAACGTGTCTGGTCAGTGTCCGGGACGTGAATCGTTACAATGTCAGAGACAGAAACCAGGTCCTTGACAGATTTCTTTGGCATTGCATTTCCAAGGGGCAGTTTGGTCTCGATATCAAAATAAACCACTTTCATCCCCATGGACTCCGCCAGCACACTCACCTGGGTTCCTATATTTCCGTATCCGATAATTCCCATTGTTTTGCCACGAAGCTCATAACTGCCTTTTGATTCCTTCATCCAGATGCCCTCATGTGCAAACTTGCTTTTATCAGGAATCCGGCGAATAAGCATGATCGACGCACCGATTACCAGTTCAGCAACTGATCGGGTATTTGAATACGGCGCATTAAAGACTGCAATGCCGTTTTTAGTCGCATTTTTGAGGTCTACCTGATTTACCCCTATACAAAAACAGCCAACGGCCTGGAGCTTTTTGGCTGCCCTTAACACTTTTTCAGTAATCTGGGTTTTTGATCGGATACCCAGAAGATGAACATCTTCAATTTCTCTGATCAGGTCAGATTCGGAAAGTGCCTTTGGCAGCTTCTTAACAGATGTATAACCAGCGTTCGAAAACCGCTTTACCGCTGCATCACTGATGTTTTCCAGAAACAAAATATTCACCTTTTCCTTTGGATAACTGGTAATTTTTTTATCTGTCATAATCTCCGTACGATTTTAGCGTTATTCCTATAAAATAAGTTGCAAAATTGCCGTTAAAAAAGGAAACGGAAAAACAAAACTCGTTTCCAGCGACCCAAACAGCATAAATAATTTATTTTTGCGCCTTGATAACCGAAAAAATATACCTGTTGAAAACCATTTGCTGTTATTTGCTTACCGCCTCCTTCCTGGTTTGTTGCGGGCAGTCCCCTGCGGTTAAACAATCCACACCAAAAACACAGGATTCTACACTGCTGGCAGTTGCAAATCCACGTCCGAAACCCCTCCGCCCGGATGAGTTCAGATTATACAATAATTCATCTCGTCGCTTTTTCGACTCCCTGTTTGCACATGGATTTAATGGGGGCCTTGTAGTTGCACATAACGGTGTGATTGTATATGAAAGATATAGCGGTTTTAAAGATCCACGAAAACACCAGGACAGCGTAAATATTCATACTGCCTTTCACCTGGCTTCAGTATCCAAGACTTTTACTGCAATGGCAATCCTGAAATTGTGGGAAGAAGGAAAACTCGATATTCATGATGATATCTCAAAATATCTGACAGGATTTCCTCCAGGCATCAGTATTAAAAATCTTCTGAGTCAGCGAAGTGGATTGAGAAATTATGTACACTTCATGGATCAGTCGGGATGGGATAAAAGAAAATATCTCAGCAATGCAGATTTACTGCAATACATCATTCAACATCATGATCAGGTAATATATACCACGGCCGGACGTCATTTTGAATATTCGAATACGAATTACGCTTTCCTCGCTCTTATCATTGAAAAAGTTTCAGGCGAAACATACAATGAGTTTCTTACAAAAACATTTTTCCTTCCTTTGCAAATGCAGGATACATATGTGTACACTAATCAGGATTCTGCCAGGGCCACCCGCTCCTATAAAATAAGTGGAAGAGCCTATCCAACTGAATATCTGGATATGGTGTATGGCGATAAAAATATTTATAGCACGCCGGAAGATATGCTCAAATGGGACGCTGCGTTACGTGGAGGAATCATGTTTAAAGAATCTACACTGGATAGCGCTTATACGCCCTACAGCAATGAGAAAAGAGGCAAACGGAATTACGGCCTTGGATGGCGGATGATTGTTTATCCATATGGCAAAAAGTTGATATACCATAACGGATGGTGGCATGGAAACCGCACGGTGTTCATCCGGATGATGGAAGAAAATGCCACGATTATAGCACTATGCAATAATGACAATAAGAGAGTGTACGCTTCCAAAAAGCTCTGTGATGTTTTTGGAAATTACCAGCAGAGCCACGAAAACTTTGAAGAGCCCGATAACGATCCGGAGGGACGCGGCGGCGAAAATAAAAAACCTTAAAAAACTTAAGGCGTAAAGCGCAAAGCCTTAAGCAATATATATTATGGCTGGATCTCATTCATTACGCCTCAGTTAACTCGTTTTGCTTGACGCTTTGCGCTTTTCACTTTGCGCTTAAAAGTTACCTTTGCAAAATGAAATCGCTCGAATCTTATCTGTCCGGATTCCATTCTTCATACTCCGTTTTTGATAAAAGTAAAGCGCTTTCGATCTATAAACCGAGGGATCCGTTTGCTCATAAAGGAAATTTTGGACATGCCCTGATGCTTGCCGGAAGCTACGGTAAAATGGGGGCTGCGATTCTGGCTGCAAAAGCCTGTTTATCTGCCGGAGTTGGCTTAATTACATGCTATTTTCCGTCCTGCGGATATGATATTATGCAAACCTCCGTTCCCGAAGCGATGGCAATAGCGGATGATAATGAATTCCATCTGACCGCATTTCCTGCAAATCTGGATTTATATCAGTCGGCCGGTTTGGGGCCGGGCATTGGGACAGTGGATGAAACAGCTTACATGGTCAGGAATTTTATAAAGTCTTTTAAAAGACCATTGGTTTTAGATGCCGATGCAATCAATATTATCAGCAAGTCTCCTGAGCTTTTGTCGTCACTGGCTCTTAATACAATCTTAACACCGCATCCTAAGGAATTTGATCGTCTGGCAGGTGAGAGTCAAGACGATCTTACGAGATTTGAAAAAGCGCTTAATCTGGCCACTCTGCATAAAATCATCATCGTATTAAAAGGTCATTTTACTGCAATTTTTTATCCGGATGGAAATATTACATTTAATACCAGCGGAAATGCGGGCATGGCGAAGGGAGGCAGCGGAGATGTTTTAACCGGTATCATAACGGCTCTCCTGGCCCAGGGTTATCCGGCTTCATCTGCGGCGTCGCTGGGTGTTTTTCTGCACGGATATGCTGGTGATCTGGCTGCTGGTTTATATTCTGAAGAGGCTATGCTTCCGACTGATCTGGTACATTGTCTGGGAAAAACTTATTTGGAATGGAAAAAAGAATCCAAAAACTGAGAGTTGGTTTCTCAATTATTCATTTGCGGCAACCGGCAGTGTGAAAGAAAATGTACTACCCTTCCCACGCTCACTCTCAATGAGCAGTGAGCCATCGTTTTTAGAAAGGAAATCCCGGCATAACATAAGTCCAAGGCCGGTACCACTTTCCTTGGCGGTTCCATGTGTACTATAATAAGAATTATCCTGAATTTTCAACAATGTTTCCGGGTCCATTCCTATCCCATTATCGATTACCGATACCCTGCAAAACCTGGATTCAGTTTTCAACCGGATAATAATAGTCCCTTGCTCAGGGGTAAACTTTATGGCATTTGAAAGCAGGTTCCTTAGTACGAGGGTCACCATATCGCGGTCTGCAAAAACATAAGGAGAATCATTCATTTCCCGGATAATCGAAATCTTTTTTGTTGTTGCCTGCAACTGATGAACGTGAATGGTTTCATCGGTAATTTCTTCCATACTTAACTCACCGGGTGAAACATTTGCAGAATTCATCTGACTTTTAACCCAGTGGAGAAGATTTTCCATAAGTCCTGTTGTATAATTCAGGTCGCTGACAACATCGGGAATAATGGATTTAATTTCTTTACCGCTCATATCCAGCTGCTGCATACTTCGGAACAAATTACGAAGAGCATACATTGGCGTTTTCATATCATGTGAAATCACCGAAAAAAGTTTATTCTTTAATGAATTCAATTCACTTAGCTCCGCAGCTTTTTGTTCGATTTCAGCTTTTTGTTTTTCAATTTTATTATTCTTTTCCTGTAAAGCCTTATTAGTGGCCAATATTCCAAACTGATACAGGTTGCTTTCCTTTTTGATCAGAAAAAGCGCGTAAAAAATAAATACAATCGACGTACCCTGATTGAAAATATACATTAAGAAATTCGAGGAATGTAATTGGTAATTGTATTCTTTATTAAGAACGACGAGCACGAAATAGCTAACCATCGAAAGACCCACGGAAAATAACATCTGACTGATGAATGGAAGAAAAAAGACAGCCAGTATGCCGTTCAGAAAAAAATAGAGCTCCACACCCAGATTCAAACCGCTCATGTAAACAATCGATGTCACCAGTGGATATAAAATAAAATACGTAAGCATGCCTGCTTCATAACGAAAATAAAAATTCAAAAACAGAACGACCAGGTTTACGCAGGCAGGGAGGCAGGCAATAAAAAAAGTACCAGCCGGGAATTTTCCATTGCCAAAAAAACACATCAAAGGGACCACAATCCCTGATACAAACTGAAAGAAATTAAGCTGGTTAAAAACACTCAGCTTCCCTTTTTCCAGCACATCCATGGAACCGGTAAAGCCAAGGGATTTTATTTCTTCAAGAAAATGTTGTGATTTTAAAGAGAAGGACTCCATCCGGTGGTGGAAGGATCCGTTTTTTTTACCAAAAAGAATGGAACGAAGTTTTGTTTCCTGGCCGATTTTGCCATGACCCATATCCAGTATGCTGGGGTTTCCGTGTAAAAAGTTGGATTTGCCTTCGCTTTTCATTCGATATTGGTCTAAAGGATAAATGAATTTAGACATTAATTGTGAAAAAGACAAATAAGGGCTTGTTCCTTACTATTGGCAGATTTACTGGAAATCAATGAAGTATTGCCGACAGGCAATGCTGAAATCAGGAACGGTCTGACTATAAATTTAAAACATAAAAAAAGCACCCGTCGGATGACGGATGCTTAGATATATTCCAGACCAACCATTATTTCCTAAAGCTTTGCGCTTTACGCGTTCTGCTTTAAGCCTTAACGGGTGTTTTATCTTTTTTCTTAGCCTTTTTCAGTGCGGCTTCGATACCCTTGCTTAAATTATCGTAAGTGGGTTTTCCCGTAAACATTTCCCCATTGATAAAGAATGCCGGAACGGTGGTTACCCCCTTTTGGATACCTTCTCTCAAATCACCCTGAACCTGCCAGCCATAGGTAGCATTTACCAGGTGATCGAGGAATTTCTTATTCGAAATACCTGCTTCCCTTGAATGCAACTTCAAACTGGTAGTTCCCAGGTTATGCCTGTTATGAAACAAAATATTGTGCATTTCCCAGAATTTTCCTTCCTGAGCCGCTGCAACGGAAGCTTCGCCGGCTTTCAAACTGCGCTGGTGAATCTTCGTAAGTGGAAAATGCCTGAAATTAAAACGGACCTTCCCTTTAAACTCTTCCATGATTTTCTTTACCACTTCATGAGCTTTCGCACAGTCTTCATTTTCATATTCCCCGAATTCCATCAGGGTTACCGGAGCTGTATCCGGACCAACGAATACGTCCCTTGGTTCTATGATCTCTATGATCTCTTTCTTAAACGCCATAATGTATGTTCCTTTAAAATTTTCCCTTTGTTATATAACAGATTCCCTTGCGGAAAGTTGAGTAAAAAGCCTCCCGTCCAGACTATCTGGCAGGAGGCGGCTAAAAATAAGTATTTTAACTGAAATACCTTGCATATTTTACGTAACTGGAAAGGATAATTATTTAGTTAACAAGTTATTAAGAAGCAACCCCTGATTTCTCCTTCTCTTCATGTTCATTCCTAAAAACAACCAGCCCGTCAAAGACATCTACCAAAACCGGATGCTGATGATCGATCGATCCCTCTAAAATCTTTTTACTCAACGGATTAACAATCATTTTCTGAATCAGCCTTTTAAGGGGTCGCGCACCATATTGGGCGTCATATCCGTTCTCTGCAAGATAATCGAGAGCATATTCCGTGAATCGGAGGTCCACCCCGTTTTTTCTTAACATTCGGGACAAATTGTCCAGTTGTATACGGATAATGCCCTTTATTTCTGTTTTCAGCAGGGGCTGGAACATGATTACTTCATCTACCCTGTTCAGAAATTCAGGGCGAATGGTTTGCCTGAGTAAATCCATTACTTCCAACCGGGTCTGTTCCACCACCTCTTCCTTATTACTTTCCGTTACATTCTCAAAAT
The DNA here is from genome assembly GCA_963759335.1 of uncultured Bacteroidota bacterium. Taxonomy (GTDB): domain Bacteria; phylum Bacteroidota; class Bacteroidia; order Chitinophagales; family Chitinophagaceae; genus Puia. Next base: position 368,803 of record CAVWYU010000003.1, on the reverse strand, counting down.
TTGTCTGTATGATCTGACTGCCCATATTACTGGTCATGATGATGATGGTATTTTTAAAATTTACCACCCTGCCTTTGTTATCTGTCAGCCTTCCATCATCCAGTACCTGAAGTAAAATATTAAACGTGTCAGGATGTGCTTTTTCAATTTCATCCAATAAAATGACACTATATGGTTTCCGGCGAACCGCTTCAGTCAGCTGACCACCTTCATCATAACCGATATATCCGGGAGGAGCACCAATCAGCCGGCTTACAGTATGTTTCTCCTGATATTCACTCATGTCGATACGCGTCATCATGGATTCATCGTCAAACAGATATTCTGCAAGTGCTTTCGCAAGTTCAGTTTTACCGACTCCGGTTGTTCCCAGGAAAATGAAAGAACCAATTGGACGTTTCGGATCCTGCAGACCGGCGCGGCTCCTTCTGATCGCATCGGCCACCGCTGCAATTGCTTCATCCTGCCCCACCACACGCTGATGTAAGTGTTCTTCCAGATTCAACAACTTATCCCTTTCACTTTGCAACATTCTGGAAACAGGAATGCCGGTCGATTTTGCAACGGCTTCGGCAATATCTTCCGCATCCACCTCTTCTTTCAGCAATCGTTTGTCAGTATTGTTCGCCAGTTGGGCTGAATATTCTTCAATTACTTTTTCCGCTTCTTTTATTTTTCCATAACGAATCTCGGCCACCTTTCCATAATCACCTTCCCGTTCTGCCTTTTCTGCGGCTAACTTTAAAGCCTCTATGTCCGCCTTTGCATTTTGGACCTTTTCAACGAGTTCTTTTTCCTGTTTCCATTTCGACATCAGTGTATCCCGGGTAACACTCAGGTTACCGATTTCACTGCTCAGCTGCCGAAGTTTTTCATCATCGTTTTCCCTTTTGATTGCTTCCCTTTCAATTTCCAACTGCCGGATCTGTCTTTGCATTTGATCCAGTTCCTCCGGCATGGAGTTCATTTCAAGCCGTAGTTTAGCTGCGCTTTCATCAATCAGGTCAATCGCTTTATCCGGCAGAAAGCGATCCGTAATATACCGGCTCGATAATTCAACTGCTGCAATAATGGCTTCGTCTTTAATCCTGACATGGTGATGTGTTTCATACCGATCCTTCAAACCACGCAAAATAGAGATTGCGTCTTCTACACTCGGTTCATCGATCATCACTTTTTGGAAACGACGCTCCAACGCTTTATCTTTTTCAAAAAACTTCTGATATTCATTTAGCGTAGTTGCTCCAATGGCGCGAAGTTCCCCTCTTGCCAGGGCTGGCTTTAATATATTGGCTGCATCCATGGCACCCTCGCCCCCGCCCGCTCCCACGAGCGTATGAATTTCATCAATAAATAAAATAATTTCACCATCACTTCCACCGACTTCCTTAACTACGGATTTCAATCTTTCCTCAAATTCACCTTTATACTTTGCACCTGCAATCAGCTGACCCATGTCCAGTGCATAAATTATTTTTGACTTCAGATTTTCCGGCACGTCACCGTTTATTATACGATGAGCAAGCCCTTCAGCTATAGCCGTTTTACCAACCCCCGGTTCACCAACCAGTATTGGATTGTTTTTCGTGCGGCGTGAAAGTATATGCAGGGTCCTGCGAATTTCTTCATCCCGACCGATGACTGGATCCAGTTTTCCCTGTCGCGCCAGTTCATTCAGGTTTTTTGAATATTTGTTCAGTGCATTAAATTGCGTTTCCTGCGTATTAGAAGAAACAGTATCACCTTTTCTTAATTCCTTAATTGCACTAATCAGTCCTTTTTCAGTAAGACCGGAATTCTTCAGCAATTTTGCAGTTGCATCGTTGCCCTGAACCAAAGCAAGGACGAGGTGTTCAGGTGTAATAAACTCATCTCCGAATTGTTTAAGCACCGACCCGGCACGCAGAACAACATTATTTGCATCACGTCCCAATGCCTGCGCCGGATCCACACCGGAGGTTTTGGGAAGCTTTTGTATTAATTCATTCAGCTTGGTTTCAAGAACCGGAATAGTTACGTTGTTCTTCTTGAGAAGATATTCTACGGGAGAATCTTCCTGATCCAGCAACGCTTTCATCAGATGCTCCGTTTCGATGGTTGGATTCTGGGCATTAAATGCCAGCTGTTGGGCCTGCTGCAGTACCTCTGACGCTTTTATGGTAAAGTTGTTTAAATTCATGATTGTTATTTAAATCTTTGATGATGATTCAAAAGGTAAACCATTTCCAAAAGTCTGAAAATCTGTCAGATAATCAAGTTTTCTCATGTCGGTCCTTCCGGTTGATTTGTTTTGCCCTGTTATTCTGGCTGCACCCGATGGCCCAGTCCTCAAAAGCTGAACCATCCACTGCTCCTGAAATGGACGCATTTCTGACCGCCAATCAAAAGTTATTCGGCAGCGACGTGATCGCATTTGCCTACAAAGACGGAAAAATCGTTTATAAAAAAGAAATCGAAAAGGAGATAGGAGATTTTAACGGAAGGGTACAGATTCCTGCAGGAGTTGCCAGTCAATGGCTGGTAGCCGCGACCATTATGGCTTATGTTGATGAGGGTAAAATCTCACTCGATGATAAAGTGAGTAAATACATTCCCATTTTTGCCAAATATATGAAGACCTATATCACGATCCGCAACTGTCTCAGTTTTACAACGGGAATACATGCTGATCCGCCGGGCCCCCTTAAATTATTGGAAAAATCAAAATATCCGGATCTGGAAACAGAGGTGAATGCATTTGCATCTAAAAGGGACATCGAATCAAATCCAGGTACAGAAATTTTTTTCAGCCCGATTGGCCCCGATATAGCAGCCAGGGTATTGGAAGTAATCACTAAGAAAACCTTCGACCGTTGTGTATCAGATAAAATTCTCAGACCCTGTAAAATGCGGGGCACCAGTTTTACGAACGATAACGGTCTTGTAACAAATGCGGCAAGCGGTGCCATTACAACGGCAAGTGATTATATTAATTTTCTGGGCATGCTTCTGAATAAGGGCACGTTTGACGGAAAAAAGGTTTTAAGTGAGAAATCCATTGCAGAAATGGAAACCATCCAGTTCCCCGCCATTCCGGTAAAATATATGCCGAAGGAGGCATCTGGTTTAAAACTTGGATTGGGTTGTTGGATAGACAATGGCAATACAGTTACCAGTTTAAATTTAACCGGGTTCTATCCCTATGTTGACCGCAGATTGAATTATGCTGCTATACTGGTGCCCCGAAAAACTGACGAACCCAAAAAGGAGCTGTATATTCAGTTCAAACAAAAAATGGATGCGGCATTCGGCCATTAAATCATAAAGTGTAACGCATAAAGCGAAAAGCTGCTTTAAGCTTTGCGCCTTATGCGGGACCCTCAAACCCTTATTTCTCCAATACCCGGAAAATATTTGTTTGCTCCCGAAATGACCGGCTTATAAATTTATTTTTGCGCTTGCAATTAAATGATAGCGTTGAGCTTTACAAGTTGCGCGTTAAGCTTTTTAAGCCTTCTTTCCAACGTTCATATATTTCCCGCACCTGGGGGATATGTCTGTTTTCCGGCTCCACTTTTCGAATAACTTCCATACCAAGGAAACAGTCTTTCATTTGCGAATATAATTTAACCCCATAACCCGCTCCCCGTGCAGCGCCCAGGGCACCATCTGTATTATACAATTCAACCGGACAATCACTGCAGGTTGCAAAAGTTTGTGCGAATAAATCACTTAAAAACATATTTGAATGTCCTGCCCTTATACGTTTAAGAGACAAACCCATTTCCTGCATGATCTCAGCCCCGTAGATCATTGAAAATACAATTCCCTCCTGAGCGGCCCTTGCCAGATGATATTTATTATGCCGGTTGAAATCCAGACCAATGATTTGTCCTCCGAAGTTCTGATTTTCCAGAATACGTTCCGACCCGTTACCAAATGGATAACATATAATGCCTTCAGCTCCAATAGCGGTCAGGGCAGCTCCGGCATTCATAGTTTCGTAGGACTCATCCGGGAAAAATTCCCTGCGGAGCCAGCTGTTTAATATACCGGTTCCGTTCAGGCACATCAGGATTCCGTAACGGGGATTTTCTTTTTGATGATTAACATGTATGAAAGAATTTACTCGCGAGCGCAAATCGTATACAGGCCGGTCACTGACCCCATACAATACTCCTGAAGTTCCTGCAGTAGCTGCTATCTCTCCGGGTTCCATGACATTTAGCGAAAAAGCGTTATTGGGCTGGTCCCCTGCCCTATAGCAAACGGGAGTTCCCCCAGCAATGCCCAATAGCTCTGCCGCCGTCGCCTGCAATTGTCCCTGGTCACCAAACATCGGGACACAAGGAGCCAGCTTGGATTTATCAATTTGATAAAAGTCCAGCAATGAATTCGCAACTCCATCTTCCTTATAATCCCAAAATATACCTTCTGATAATCCGGAAATGGTGGTGACAGCCTCTCCTGTCAGTTTCAACGCGATAAAATCACCAGGCAACAGGACGCGAACCGTTTTTTCGTATGTTTCCGGTTCGTTTTCTTTGACCCATTTTAATTTGGATGCCGTAAAATTACCCGGTGAATTCAAAAAATGATCCAGGCAGAAGGCGTGGCCCAGTTTGTCAAACGCGTCAGCCCCATATTGAACCGCACGACTGTCACACCAGATGATGGCCGGACGTAACGGTTGTCCATTTTTGTCAATACAGACCAGTCCGTGCATTTGATAAGAGATGCCAATCGCACCTATCTCGTCTTTTTTGAAAGGAAATTTTTTTCGAAGCAAATGAGTTGCCTGTATGAGCTCCTGCCACCATTGTTCCGGATCCTGTTCTGCAAAACCGGGGCGGGGAGCGTGAATCCTCATTTCAGATGCAGGCGAAAAAGCCGCAGCCAGGGGCCTGCCACTGTTCGCATCCAATAGTGCCGCTTTCACGGACGAAGAACCCAGGTCGTAACCAAGCAAATATTTCACAGGCAAAAAATGAGGATTGCAAGATAACAGATAATTTGCCTCCGTGTGCCATGAGACTGAGAAAGTAAAATAAGCGGTTATTTTACTTTCTTAAATATCACTTGTTCGCTTTCTTTCTTTACCACAAAGGCAAAAAAATCACGCAGGGTGCTGTACTCTTCTGTAGGGAAAAATGTTTTATTTAGTTTCAGGTGTACACGCATTTGAATATTCGTTGGTCCTTTTTGAATAATATATTCAAAAAAACCTTCATTCTCATTATAATTTACTCTTGTAGATTTGGGCATTTCATCCACCTGATATCCGTCCGGAATATCCATAGTGAGTATATATGTCTCGTCCATCAGATAGGGCATTTCAACCGGATAATGCCTTTCCATGGCCTTAAATGGATTTGTTTTGTATCCATCGTCAATCATGGGATTAAAATAAAGTACATCTGCAGAAGTATGATCTTTCAAATCAAAATCGTATTGAACAGTTACCGGAAAATCAAATTTCCATAGGGAATCAATTTCAAAATTTTGCATGATAATGTCCGACCCGTTCAGCGTTTGAATCTTCTTTTCATAACTTTTTTTGGATGTACTGCCGACTTCGCGTCTTAAATTGTAGGACTCACTTTTCCCCAATACGCTCTTGTATGCACCGATACATTTGCCTTTTTCATCATTAAATATCAATACGCTGGTGAAACTATTTTCATGTAATGAATCCGGAGAAAAACTGACCGGAATAGGTTTGGCCTCGTTTATAATATGACCCCATCCATTATATAATTCAGTAGGCAACTGTCCAAAACCATTAAAGGGCTGGCTGGCATCCAGCTTAAGAAGTTTGTCTTTAAGATAAACCACAGCGATTACGTAATTGTATTCATCAATCAGAGGATATGAAGCATTTGCTATGCCATTTTCCCTGGTACTCAGAATAAGTGGGTCTGAATCAATACCCGATTTTCTCAGCATGGCAACTAATAACAAATTGATTTCAGCTACGTTCCCTTCTTTCTTTTTAAAAACGTCTTTTAATGAATTGCGGGTCCTTAATGCCTCTTTACTATAACCTTCTTTACCAACTGTATTAAAATTGTCCCGCACATAATTAAAAATCTTATGCGTTTTTTCTTCCTCCGAATTACTTCCCGATATCACATCTTTCAATTCATCTGACATCCAGTTATTCTCGCGCGCCAGTGCCTGTCCAAAATTTTCATCCTCAAGCAGTGTTTTTGAAGTTGCCGTCCAGGTTTCCATATGATCATGTCTTTCTGAATTATTGGTCCACTGAAAATAATTCAACTGAAAACTAACGCGTGAATTATAATTGCTCAGCGCGGTTGTATACGGTTCTTCATGCAAGGCCGGAACATTTTTCTTAACCCATCGATGTTGCAGAGATGATCCCGTCAAGTTATAAGACTGACTTTGGTCGGTTCCATTTTCTTCCCGAATATAAAATGAACTGTAAACTTCTTTAGTCGAGTTAATAGCAAAACTGGTATCCCCCTGTAACTTCATCATATAATGAAATGGGGGTGCGATGGTTACTGTGTATTCACTCCAAATCCTGGGATACTCACCTTGAAAAGCCCAGGATTTTAACAGGAAAGAAAACGGGGATCTTATGGTGTATTCCAGGTCAAAAATGGCACCTTCTTTCAAAGCCGGTAATGTAAACTTCCTGCTGTCGTAGTTTTTATTGATTTTTTCACTAAAAACCGATTTTTCATCCAGTTTGGATTCCACCACAACACCGTTTTCCAAATTAAAAGTTGACCCCCTGATGGCGCTCATCTTTTCGAACTCCCCCTCTTCATTGTGGTATAAATAAATATTGCGGCTTCCAATGTCGAACCCATTTTTGTTCATGATCTTCACCCGCGTATAATGCGTAAAAACAAGCGTAAAAAACCCCTTGGTATTTCCTTCAAAACTGGTGCTCCCGATATCTGAGATGATCACGGCATTCGCACCTGAATCCAGGTTAGAAGCCGGGACATTAAAATCTGCTGCGGCTACTTTTCCGAACTTATAGTTTGTTTTGTCCTGCGCCTGTATATGAAATGCGCAAACAAATATGATCAAAATGTTCAGACATTTTTTTTTGCTTATCATGGCTGGTTTATAAGGGTTACTAATTCTTTTTTACGAGTACCAGGGCTTTGTGATCAGCATCATACATGTCATTATAAAACTTTACAACATCTGCATATTCCCCTGCGGGAAAACGTCCGCTAAATTGTTCCTGTTCACGATAATAAATAATTTTATCCCCGCTCACTACCACTTTGCCGGAATATTTTCCATACCTGCTTTTTAAAACCACATCCTTAGATCCTGATTCGATGTCATATCCCTGCGGTATACTGATTTGAACGGTGTCCAGGTAATGGTATTCCTCCTTAAGTTCGATATCCAGACGGCGATCTTTATCTTCGGTTAGTTTTATCCCGGATCTCGATAGAATGTTTGGATTGATAAAGATTCTTTTCCCTGTTACCTGGGCATAATCTTTTATATCGATTTGCAATGCTTCATGAATTACCGGGAGTCTTTTAGAATAGTCTTCATCATATTTAAAAGCCAATACGTCATACGTTGGCAAATTGAATTTTGATTTTAATATTTTAAGCTGATCTTCCTTTGAATTATGATGTATCATGCTTTCGATCCTGTCCTGGCAAAACGCCTTATAGTAGGTGCCACTGTTTACATTTAATCCTCCATCGGCATCTAATACGGCGGATATGTTTCGTGAGCGGATATTGTCTGACAGAAGATAGGCTGGCGTATGAATAAGTTTTCCACCGTTATTTTCTACCAGCAAGCCATATCTGTTGGCTGTGAAATTGCTTAAATACCCTGCGGGAAGGTATTGGTCAGTACATTCCAACCAAATCGTGTCTTTTTGCAAAGGCACGCAACATATCACATGATTAAACGGGTCATATGTAAAATCAGTAATGAAGTCAGCATCCCTTTCGCCTCCTTTTATGACTACCGGATTTGCAGGAATGCCTGCTTCCTTTAACAGAGATACCATAAAGTTGGATAATGCTTTACAGTCACCGTATTTCTTGGTTGCAACATATGTAGCATCAGAAGCCTGCCAGCCACCGATTCCTAATTGCACATTAATATAATGGCTGTTTTGTTGCAGGTAATTGTAGAGAACGGCCACTTTGGTTTGTGGGTCCGAAATTCCCTTGATCAAACTATGTACTTGTTGTTTTGTTTCTTCGGGCAGTACATCCCTTCCCTTTTGCAGACTGCCATAAAATTTCCCAAATTCATTCCAGGTAGTCATATTTCCTTTATAGCCTTCAATTTCAATCTCACCAAGGGCTATCAATAGTTTGGGAGAGTATCTGGCGTAGTCGGTAGAAAATGGCATTTCATCGTATGCACACAGGTTGCTGATCTGCCAGGTATAGGTCTTTTTATTGCCTTTGTCTTCCGTCGCAGGCTGAACATTGGAATTCAGCATCCTGTAGGTAAATACATAATCTTTTGGGGTGGTAATGCTGTATCTACTCAATTCGACAGAAGATTTTATGGAATATTGCGGAATCCAGTTCCCCGTTCCCATAAATCCATTAAATTCTTCTTCTTCTTCGAATTCTACTGTGTATGGATACCTGTTATAAGAAAATACACCTCTCTTTATACGTTCGTCATTTACAAATGATACTCCATCCTCGTAAGGAAAATCTTCCATATCCTTTTTCTTGAAATGCCTGATTTCTTTCCCGGAAGCATCATAGAGATATGCATTGATGCTGTTAATTAATCGGGATTTGGTATTGTAAACGGATCTGTATTCTGCATAACTGTCTCCTTTCTCATTAAGGATGGTATAAACGTAATGCACTTTCAGGATCGCCTGTCCTGCTGATTTAATATCCCACATTGTTTCCTGCAAGCGGATGACTACCTCTGCATTTTCTTTCAACGAATCCTGAATAGCATTGGCGGGAAATTTCTGACCATCACCTATGATGGTTATCATACACAAAGGAATGAAGAACAGAATACGCGGTAGGCAATGAACTGCATTTAAGGTAAATTTGTCAGGCTTCGGATGTTTTTCCGTCGTATCCGCAGGCAGGTGGTCCAAGGGTCTGGTGTTTAGAGTTGATAACGTTCTAAAAATATAAAAATTATGGTGAATAAATTCTGCGCCGTTTCATGAATACATCTGAAAAAAGCCAATTTATTAAATCACTCGCATCCGCCGCGGGATTTGACTTCTGTGGAATAGCAGCTGCTCGACATTTGGATGATGATGCCCGAAAGCTTGAAAACTGGCTACAGCAGGGCAAACAGGGGAATATGTCCTATATGGAAAAACATTTCGACCTAAGGGTAAACCCTTATAAACTTTTACCTGGCGCGAAATCTGTCATATGCTTTCTGATAAATTATTTTCCTGACAAAGATCAAGAAATTGATGCGCCAAAAATTTCAAAATACGCGTACGGAAAAGACTATCATGAAATTATCCGGCCAAAACTTCAGCTCGTCCTGACCCTGATGAAAGAAAAAATGGGCGATTTTCACGGACGGGGATTCGTTGACAGTGCGCCGGTATTGGAAAGATCCTGGGCTGTGCACAGCGGACTTGGCTGGGTTGGCAAAAACGGCAATCTGATACACAAAAAAAGAGGCTCCTTCTTTTTTATCGCCACCCTGATTGTCGATTTGGAACTCGCGTATGATGAATCTGAACAAGCTGATTATTGCGGCACATGCACCCGTTGTATCGACGCCTGCCCTACGGAGGCGATTGAACCCGGCAAAGTGGTAAACGGCAGTAAGTGCATTTCATATTTTACTATTGAACTTAAAGATCTGCTGATTCCGGACACGATGAAAAATAAATTTGACAATTGGATGTTTGGTTGTGATATCTGTCAGGACGTTTGTCCCTGGAACCGGTTCTCCAGACCAACAAAGGAAATCGCTTTTACCCCTGTCGCCGAAATTCTTCATTACAAAGAAAATGATTGGGAAGAACTGACAGAATCCGGATTTAAAAAAATTTTTGCTGACTCTCCGATCAAACGTGCAAAGTACCAGGGCATACGCAGGAATTTACATTTTCTTAAAAAGAGTAAATAAGAAAACGCTTCGAAAGCCCGAATTTTTATGTTGTAAACGAAGCAAAGACTATCTCACGAATGCCTTGCATTTAGCATTACGCTTTACGCTTTAAGCTTAAAAACTATCTTTGACAAATGGATAATTCTCTGAGTAAACGTGACTCAAATGTAATATGGCATCCCTATACCCAACATCAGAAAATGGAGGAACCTATACCCATTGCAAAAGGAGAAGGTGCCCTGCTTTTTGATGAAAACGGAAAGTCTTATATCGACGCAGTCAGCAGCTGGTGGGTTAACCTGCATGGTCACGGACATCCTTATATAGCAGAAAAAATTTACAGGCAGGCACTGGCGCTGGAACACGTCATCTTTACGCATTTTACGCATGAACCCGCGGTTACACTCGCTGAAAGAATACTAAAGATCCTTCCGGGGAAATTTTCCAAAATATTTTATTCAGATAACGGATCAACGGCGGTGGAAGTCGCATTGAAAATGGCCATTCAATATTGGAAGAACAAAGATCAGCCACGGCGTAATAAAATACTCGCGTTCAACCATGCGTATCACGGTGATACATTTGGTGCGATGAGCGTAAGCGCACGGGGTGTTTTTACAAACTCCTTTAAAGATTTTTTATTCGACACGGTATTTATCGATACACCTCACGCAGGCAACCTGGAAGAAATAAAATCTTTTATTCAATCTAATAAAGGACAAATCGCAGCTTTCATCTACGAACCACTCTTACAGGCAGCAGGCGGCATGCGTATGTATCGGGCAGAACATCTCGATGAATTACTAGCCCTCATTCAGGCAGAAAATATTCTTTGTATTGCGGATGAAGTGCTAACTGGCTTCGGCAGAACCGGAACCCTCTTTGCGGGTGAATCAGTCAGTCATCACGCGGATATGATTTGTCTTTCCAAGGGTCTTACCGGCGGAGCCATGGCTCTTGGCGTAACCGCTTGCAATCAAAGCATTTTTAATGCTTTTTTAAGTATCGACCGAACCAAAACTTTTTACCATGGCCATTCTTTTACGGCCAATCCACTGGCCTGCACGGCAGGACTTGCCAGCCTTGACCTGCTGGAAAAAAAATCCTGCCGTGATCAGATTCAGTGGATCCATCAGCAGCATGAAGAATTTGTGCGGAATGAATTATCTGTGATTGGTTTGGAATTGCTTGTAAATATCCGGATTATGGGAACCATTCTGGCATTTGAACTGAATACCGGCAGAGATGAATATATAAATGAGGTAAGTGCTACGGTCATGGGCAAAGCAATGGCGCAGGGTATCTACCTGCGCCCACTGGGAAACACGGTTTATGTCATGCCCCCTTATTGCATTAGTCCGGAGCAACTCAAAAAGATTTATCAATTCATCTTGTCTATTCCTGATTTTATCAGGAAAAACTAACCGGAATGCTTACTTCCACAATGTCCCATTCAATATTCATGGCAGAAGGCGGCAGGTCAATCGTAAGTTGTTCAACCGGGCTACTCAGTTTTTTAACCGGAACGTCTGCGTGTAAAACATCCTTATCCTTGTATTTATCATAATCATAGGCTCCCCATTGGCCAAGCTGACTATTCAGGATAATTGTCCAGCTTTGTTCATTCGGAATAACAAATAATGTATAGGTGCCTGCCTTAACAGGTTTACCCGCAAAATTTGCATCCTTTGCAAAAGTTACGGTGGTGGCAGAATCAGCCCCACAGCGATAGACTTTACCGTAAGGAATCAATGTGCCGAAAATGACCCTGCCTTTTTTATATGGCCGGCCATAACGAACGGAGATGTCCTTACCGGTCGAGGTCTCGTGCGGACTAACCGGCTTTTCCTGGCCACAGGCGCTCAAAACAATCATGGAAACCATGGAAAACAAGATCATTCTTTTCATAATTCTGATTTTTTAACTTTTATATTGGTTGAATGAATAAGCAAGTCTTTCTATGCGAATTGCATACCAAGTTTCACCTTTTCGACTCTTATACTACTTAAGGCTTTTGCAACTCATCCCCAGCTGAACCAAGGATTTCTCCATCAGGGGTCCGAGCTGTTTATCATAAAACATGCTGGCCAGTTTTTCCCAGGGATACCACCTGACATCGAAATTCATTGTCCAGATCACAACGGGCGGACCGTTTTGAGCTTCTATGAAAAACTGTCCTGTAAACATCTTGTCTCCCCGTTTCCAAAGTGTGTACACATGATCCCGATCGACGCTCGATACTGATATTTCATTTCCGCCAACCCGTAAGAAATCAACCCCCACTGTATCCTTTTTTATATACGGTTCATTTTTTGGAACCGGCGAATTAACAAATTCATTCCAGCTTCTCCAGTTACGCAAATCTGAAATACTATTTAGAATTTTACCTTCCGGACAATTGATTTGCGCCATTCGGGTGACAGAAATAGTAGAAGGAAATAACGCAAACAGGAAAACCACAATCAGTGATAAAATAATGATACTGCCAATAACAAGTCTCAAATGAATAAATTTAAGATGCCTACTCCCATTTAAATGTTTTAATTGCCACTGCATATATAACAATCCCCCATAAACCAAGAATACCGATCTGCTTGCCGCAATCCGCCAGTGACGCGCCTTCAAATGCCACATTCCGCATTGCATCATTTAATTGTTTCAATGGAAGGATTTCACAAAAACCCTGCAGCCATTTGGGGAAAGCCTGGGTGGAAAAAAATGTGCCACCAAGCAAAAACTGGGGCAGGGTGAAAATATTTGCAAAAGGCGGAATAGAACTTTCATTTTTTGCTACACTGCTGATTATAAATCCAAATCCCATAAACACAACCAGCCCAAGAAAACTAAGAGCCAGCATTTCCAATAAAGTAGCCAGTCCGTTTACAAGCGTAAAATGAAAGAAAAAATGTCCGGCAAGAATAATAACAACAGATGTTAGCATTTGAAAAAGCGCCCTGCTAAGTCCTTCCCCAAAAACAATATTCTTACGATTGATTGGTGTAGCATAAAATCTTTTTAATACCAGGGTTTGCCGGAGATTAAAAAAAACAAACGCCACGCCGAACACAGCCGCACTTAACAGAGAAAAACCAAGCATTCCGGGCAATATAAAATCGATCATTGTATATTCCCGGCCGGGCAATTCCGGCAACTCCTGCACACTGATAATCTTAAACTGATCCGGAATTTTCCTTTCTTCCACCATCATAATGGTTTGCGCCAATGCCATTTTCAGAATCGGAAATTGGTCGGCGGAGGCAGACGAGGTTTGCGTTTTAATTTTATATTGGGTATAACCCGCCGGAGATTGGGAAGAGTCTAAAGACACAATCGCGGCGATCCTTCCCTTGACAAGTTCTTTTTGCATGGTCAGACTGTCCTTCTCATCCTTTATTTTAACCACTCCGGAAACTTGCAAAGCACGAATTACGTAATTATTGCTGTCCGACGGATTTTTCAATGCGATGGAAACAGATGTTCCGCCACCCCCGATAAAACCGAAAACCAGGATAAAAATCAATGGGAACCCGAGACTGAAAATAACAGCAGAAGGACTTCTGAATATAGCTCGTAAACTGGCCCGGGAAATGGCCAGCATGGCGCGGAACTGACTATAAGGTTGGCTCATACTTATTTTTTGATCTAGGGGATCAGACTGAATTCAAAAGGCAGTCTGGCCTGTGGCACACCTGACATACTTTGATAATCCGACATCGTCTGGTACCATTTGGCGCCTTGTTCTCCAAGATCTTCCCGGATTGTTTTTGCTTTCACTGTTTGTGTATAATTGTTCAGCAGCAGATCCAGGAAATTTTCCGGTTCCGGGTATTCACGCAAACGATATGTTTTCAATTTAGCCATCCTTGCAGCACAATCCACGGCGTCCTGAACTCCGCCAATCCGGTCAATCAGTCCCAGTTTCAATGCTTTTTCCCCGCTCCAGATTCTGCCTTGCCCAATGCTGTCAATATAAGAAATACTTTTATTTCTTCCGGCGGCGACCCGCGAGGTGAAATCATGATAAATTGAGTCCACATCGTTCTGAAGAAATCTTTTCTGCATATCCGTCAGTGGCTGAACCATGCTGAGAGCATCCGGTTCTTTTGCGGTATGGACTCCATCGAATGTGATGCCCAGTTTATTCTTGAAAAAATTTTGCGTATTAAACAACATGCTGAATACACCAATGGATCCGGTGATGGTCATCGGGTCGGCAAATATACTGTCCGCATTACATGAGAGATAATAGCCCCCTGAAGCAGAAACATCACCAAAACTTAATACAACTGGCTTTGTCGCCTTGGCTAATGTAAGTTCCCTCCAAAGATTCTCACTTACGAGGGCAGATCCTCCTCCTGAATTAATACGCATCACAATTGCCTTTACATCATTATCCAGTCTTGCTTTTCGTATGAAATGCCGGTAAATATCCTGTCCGATTTCTTTCTGGCTGTTTTTTCCACCTACAATATCTCCTTCAGCATAAATAATCACAATTTTGTCCGAACCTGTATTAATATATTTCGACTTGACCGATTCATAATATTTCCCAAGTGGTATAAAATTGATATTGCTTATAGAACTGACTTTTAATTTCCCGGCAATTTCCTCCATCACCTGGTCATTATACTTTTCGTCATCCACGAGTTTATACTGAACCGCATCGTAAGCTGAATGAATCAGTTGCTCATCCACACAACGTCTCAGTAACGAGCTGTCCTGCTTCCGGGCAACAGAGGTCTGATCCAGTATATGATTAAAGATGTCACCCAAAATTTCTGTCAGCTGCAGCCTGTTTGCATCGCTCATTTTATCTGCACGCAATGGCTCGGTAGCACTTTTAAATTTACCGGCATAAAATATTTCCGGCTGAATTTCAAGTTTATCCAGTCCTCCTTTTAAATATGGACTCACACTGGTAAGCCCTTTCCATTCCACGCCTCCTTTTGGGTTACAATAAACCCTGTCCGAAATATTTGCAACATAATATGCCTTCATGGATATCACATCTCCGAAAGCATAAATAAATTTTTGCGATTTTTTAAAATCCAGCAGGGCATTGCGGATTTCCTCTGAACTGCCAAGACCGTTTGAATTTGTGGAGGCTTTGATGTAAATCCCTTTGATTGAACTGTCTGATTGGGCATACCGTATTAAACGTATCACATCATACAGGCCCGGAGTATTGTACCGGCTCTCGCTAAACCCCGCCAGCGCATCCACCACGGGCTTCTCTCCAAAAGTCTCACTCAGATCCAAAACCAGAACGGCGTTAGAACCGGTTTCCACTTTCGGTTTGCTGGCAATCCCCCCAATATAACCTGCTAGGAAGAAGAAAAAAACAACAACGAAAACGACCAGAGCAAGAAAACTGGCGAAAAATATTTTAAAAAAGCTGCGCATGCGCTTTCTGTTTAGATGATTTTAAAATTAAAGATATTTGAACCGGAATAAACTATTCATACATGAACAAAGCTTATCTGCTGACGGGTGGTAACGAAGGTGATAAATACCGGAATATGCAGCAGGCACGGACAAATATAGAACATATTTGCGGTCAGATTCTACAAGTTTCATCACTGTATGAAACGGCACCCTGGGGGAAACCAGACCAGGCCGATTTTCTCAACCAGGTATTGCTGATTGAAACAAAATGGAATCCCGGGGAGTTGTTAAAGGCTATCCTTCAAATTGAAGAAAAAGGCGGCAGAATCAGAACCGAAAAAAATGCGCCCCGAACTATAGACATCGATATCCTTTTTTATGAACAGTTGATCATCGAAGATCCGGGTCTGAGCATTCCCCATCCCCGAATTGCCGACCGGCGCTTTGTTCTGGAACCGATGAATGAAATTTCACCTGGATATGTACATCCTGTTCTGAACAAAACCATACATCAGCTTCTGCTGGAATGTACTGATGTATTGGCGGTAAAAAAAATCAGATGAGTCGATTTTAACCAACCGGATTCCGGATATTTACAGTTCATGAATTATCATTTTATTGCGGTGGAAGGAAATATTGGCGCAGGAAAGACCACGCTTGCCCATCTGCTGGCAAGACATTTCAATTCCCGCCTGATACTGGAAGCCTTTGCGGAAAATCCCTTTTTGCCAAAATTCTACGAGAATCCGAAACAATATGCATTCCCCCTGGAGCTTTTTTTCATGGCCGAACGCTATAAACAATTGAAAGAACTCGTTCACACTAAAGATCTTTTTCAAAGAATTACCATTTCAGATTATGTATTCTCCAAATGCCTGCTCTTTGCCAAAGTAAATCTGCCGGACGAGGAATTTCATTTATACCAGAAGCTTTTCGATATTATTTACCAGCAACTCATCCAGCCGGACCTGCTGATTTATCTGCATGCACCGGTACAGCAATTGCAAAAAAATATACGCAAAAGAAACCGGCCCTACGAACAATCTATTCCCGACGACTACCTTTTTAAACTCCAGGAAACTTACACCAGCTATATCAAGCAGCACGGCATCAAAACCCTGTTTATTGATGCAACCAATGCTGACTTTCTTGGCAACGAAAAACATTTTCAGGTTATACTGGATGCACTGGAAAAAAATTATGAGCCGGGTCATCATTATTTTACTTTACCCTGAGCTGCTTTTTTAACTTTGTATTGCATGACATTGGATCAAAATCGCCCCTCGCCACTGGAAGCTTTACGGATTCCGCAATTCAGAAACCTGGTGATCGGCCGGTTTATTTTTATCATGGGACTACGGATGATGAGCACACTGGTTGGATGGTGGATTTATAATCTGACCAATGCACCGCTGGCCATCGGTATTGTCGGACTTTCCGAATTCATACCCGCCGTATCGCTGGCACTTTATGCTGGTCATATCATAGATATCAGTGAAAAAAGAAAGATGATGCTCACCGGTGTAGGTCTCTATGGGACAGCGGCATTGCTATTACTTGGTTTGTCATTCACCTATGATAATGCGCATATAAATCCTCATTGGGTGGCAGCTACGATTTATGTTATTATATTCGGAACAGGAATTGTGCGATCTTTTACCGGGCCCATATTTAATGTGATGCTGGCCCAGGTGGTTCCAAAAGCAAAGCTACAAAATGCGATTACCTGGAATACCGGTGTTTTTCTCTCCGCTTCGATTACCGGACATGCAATGGGTGGATTTTTAATAGCCGGATTTGGAAATTCGGGTACACTGATAATCGTTGTTCTGCTGGTTTCCCTTTCTTTTATCATATTAACTTCTTTAAAAAAGATTCCACCATTAAATGAAAGAGGCGAAAAGAAAACCTGGGATAGCGTAAAAGAAGGATTGGCCTTTGTATTCCGCACAAAAGAATTACTGGGCGCTGTTTCCCTGGATTTGTTTGCAGTTCTGTTTGGCGGGGCAACTGCTCTGATTCCGGTTTATGCCAGGGATATCCTGAAAGTAGGTGCACGTGGTTTCGGTTTCTTAAATGGCGCATCAGATATGGGAGCCGTGTGTATTGTAATCCTGCTGACGGTTTTCCCATTTAGAAAAAGCCAGGGTAAGAAATTGCTGCTCGCTGTTGCCGGATTCGGCACCTGCATTATTGTTTTTGGCCTGTCTAAAGTATTTTGGCTTTCCTTCTTTGTTTTACTACTGAGCGGTGTACTGGACGGTATTAGTGTCGTAACCAGGGGAACCATAATGCAATTAAAAACACCGGATAATATGCGTGGACGTGTCCTCAGCGTCAATTCCATGTTCATCAATTCGAGTAATGAACTCGGACAATTTGAAAGTGGAATTGCAGCGCGGATTCTGGGCGTAGTTCCTTCCGTCGTTTTTGGAGGATGTATGACTCTTTTGGTGGTCATTACCACCTGGTTTAAAGCTCCGAGTCTCAGAAAAATGGAATATTAGATTGACTAACTTTAATCAAACGATCGATATGAATCGCAGATCATTTGTAAGAAACGCTGGCTTTGGATTAGGAGCCATTCCACTATTAAGGAAAAACTGGTTAACCGGCTTTAAGCAGGCAAATCCTTACCAAATGAAAATGCTTCGAAATGATGTTGGCATCTTTACCGAAAAAGGAGGAACAATCGCTTATTATATTTCTAAAAATAATATTGCTGTGGTGGATGCAGAATTCCCTGAACAATCCAAACACCTGATAGACGCGCTGCAAAAGGATCCCGGCAAACCCTTCGAGATTCTGATTAATACACATCATCACGGAGATCACACATCGGGGAACATTTCATTTAAAGGAATTGTTCCGCACGTGGCCGCCCATACGAATTCATTGCTGAATCAGCAAAGGGTGGCAAAAGAAAAAAATAACGAAGACCAGCAATTATATCCGGATATCACCTATGGAGATACCTGGGAGTATAAAAAAATGAAAGAGAATATTAAAACGTATTACTGGGGACCTGCGCATACCAATGGCGACAGTGTCATTTTTTTCCCGCATGCCAATATCGCTCATGTCGGCGACCTTGTTTTCAACAGGCGCTGGGCATTTATAGACAGATCCGCGGGAGCTTCCATAAAAAACTGGATCACCGTCCTCGATAAGATACAGGGACAATTTGACAATGATACGTTATTTGTGTTCGGACATGCTTATGATCCTGAAAAAATAACAGGCAATAAGACTGACGTAAAAGCGATGCAGGATTATCTGAAGAACCTGCTTGCTTTCGTAAATGGTCAGATCAAAGCAGGAAAAACAAAAGATGAGATCATGAAGGCGACATCAATTCCGGGGGTTACGGAATGGCAGGGTGATGGCATCGACCGGGGTTTACAGGCAGCTTACGAAGAAGAAATACAGAATATTATGTAAGTTTCTCCAATAGTCCTTCCATAACGGAAACAACGATCGGACAGAAACTGCTGTTTTTCATAGTTAGCTGGGGCCTCTTTAGTATAACATCTTCATCCGTATAGGGAAATCTTCTGCAGTCTGATGGCCTGTCTTCATATACACTGCACGTATTATCAGTGTCCAAAAAGGGACAGGGAGTTGACACGGCTACATAGTCCCCCTCATCATCATAAACAAGGTATTTTTCTATGAAAATTGTTTCTTTCATTCCCTTCACTTTGGAAATTCGTTTGATATCCGGACCCTTAAAACGGGGAGAATAGCCCTTGCAGCAACGGGCACATTTGAGGCAATCGATTTTTTCAAAGGCCTTTTCATGTAGATCCGGAATCACTTTTAACACTTCCTTTTTATTCGCTTTCGCCAGGAAATTTTTATACTGTTTCTGGTGCTCAGCGGAAATTTTTTCCCAGCTCTGAAGAGTAACCTTTGTCTGTGAATCCATATAAACCACAAGGTATAAAATTGATTGTTTCATATTACCTTTGCGCATCTTTTGATCCACACATCCCCTGATATGAATTTATTCGAGAAACAAGCCAGCGAATTTTCACGCAGACATATTGGTTCCAACGAGTCAGAAACCCGTGAAATGCTTGCCACAACTGGCGCAAAATCATTGGAAGACCTGATAGATAAGGCGCTTCCCGGCAGTATCCGGGATCCAAAACCACTTCGTGTCACCGAAGCGGTCAGTGAGGCTTCCTATCTTGAATTGATCCATGAAATTGCGTCTAAAAACCTGGTTTTTAAGAACTACATCGGTCATGGATATTTTGAAACAATTGTTCCCAGCGTAATCCTGCGGAATGTTTTCGAAAACCCGGGCTGGTACACGCAATACACGCCTTATCAGGCTGAAATATCCCAGGGCCGCCTGGAAAGTCTGCTTAATTTTCAGACCATGGTCAGCGATCTCACTGCCCTGCCATTGGCTAATGCCTCACTGCTCGACGAAGGCACTGCGGCTGCCGAAGCAATGATTATGTTTTTCAACCAAAAAAACAAGGATCACCAGCATGTCAGTGTTCCAAAATTTTTTGTTGACCAGGCGATTTTCAAACAAACGCTGGATGTGCTCGTCACACGTGCTGAACCTTTGGACATTCAGTTGGTGACCGGAGACTATTCAAAAACAGAAATTGACGAATCATATTTTGGCGCAATTGTCCAATACCCAAACTCAGAAGGAAATATTCCTGATTATAGAAATTTTATCAGAAAGGTTCAGCATGCAGGCGGCTACGTCGCAATGGCTACAGATCTGCTGGCGCTGACATTACTGGTCCCTCCGGGCGAACTGGGCGCTGATGTGGCTATTGGTTCCGCGCAGCGTTTCGGTGTACCCATTGGTTTTGGCGGACCCCATGCCGCTTTTTTTGCAGCTAAAGAAGATTTTAAACGTGCCATTCCCGGAAGAATTATTGGGGTAAGTATTGACGCTCAGAATAACCGTGCCCTGCGAATGGCCCTGCAAACGCGTGAACAACATATAAAAAGAGAAAAAGCAACTTCAAATATTTGTACAGCACAGGCCCTGCTGGCCAATATGGCTGCGATGTACGCTGTTTATCACGGTCCGCATGGATTGAAAGATATTGCTGCGAGGATAAATATCCTCACGTTTGCCTTATCGAACGGATTGCAGGAATTGGGTTTCGAAGTATCACACGAATATTTCTTTGATACCATTCAGATAATAATAGAACAGCCGGAAAAACTTCGTCGGATCGCCGAAGATCAAAAGATGAATTTCTTTTATGACGGAAAGAATATCGTGCGCATCTCAATAGGCGAAAACAGCACGCAGCGGGATATTCTTGATATCCTCTCTGTATTTTCAGCATATCTGGAAAAGGACGAAGCCGCAATTATTTTCGACTATGACCGCCATGAAGAAATTATTCCTGTCGAACTAAACAGAGGCTCTGCATTCCTGACCCATCCGGTTTTTAACACTCATCATAGTGAAACAGAAATGATGCGGTACCTGAAAAGCCTGGAAAATAAGGACCTCTCATTGAATACTTCAATGATTCCATTGGGTTCATGTACGATGAAACTAAATGCGGCCAGTGAATTGATTCCTGTCAGCTGGCCACGGTTCAGCAAAATACATCCCTTCGCACCTGAGTTTCAATGGAAGGGTTATCAGCAAATGATTCTAGAACTGGAGTCATGGCTAAGCACCATCACCGGATTTGCGGCAACTTCCCTGCAGCCAAACAGTGGTGCGCAGGGAGAATATGCCGGGCTGCTGGCGATTCGATCTTACCATGCAACCCACGGTCAGCAACACCGTCAGGTGATGCTTATTCCGATATCCGCTCACGGTACTAATCCGGCGAGTGCAGTGATGGCGGGAATGAAAGTGGTTGTGGTCAAAAGTGATGAAGATGGGCATATCGACATTCAGGACCTGAAAGAAAAAGCGGTTTCTCATAAATCAGAATTAGCCGGACTAATGGTTACTTATCCTTCCACCCACGGTGTTTTTGAAGAAGGTATAAAAGATATCTGTCAGATTATTCATGACAATGGTGGATTGGTTTACATGGACGGGGCAAATATGAATGCGCAAGTCGGATTAACCAGTCCGGGATATATCGGCGCTGATGTTTGTCACCTGAACCTACATAAAACGTTTGCCATTCCGCATGGCGGCGGCGGCCCCGGCATGGGTCCGATTTGTGTGAATGACAAACTGAAGGATCATCTTCCACGGCATTGGACCAGTGGAGATACTTCAGGCACTGGTGCGGTTAGCGCTGCCCGTTATGGATCCGCCAGCATCCTGCTCATCAGTTACGCTTACATCAAAATGCTGGGTTCACATGGCATACGCCAGGCAACCGCTTATGCCATTTTGAATGCGAATTATATGAAAAGCCGGCTTGAATCTTACTATCCTATTTTATATACAGGTCCTAATAATACCTGTGCACATGAATTTATCGTTGACCTCCGGCCATTTAAAACCCAGGCAGGAATAGAAGCGGAAGACGTCGCAAAAAGACTGATGGATTATGGATTCCACGCTCCCACACTGAGTTTTCCGGTACCCGGCACCATTATGATAGAACCAACTGAGAGTGAAGACAAAGCCGAACTGGACCGGTTTTGTGATGCGATGATTTCTATTTACCAGGAGATTCAGGATATAGCCTCGGGTAAAATGGATAGAGTCGATAATCCTTTAAAAAATGCACCTCATACGCAGAGGATCGTTACTGCGGATGAATGGAATCACAGTTATGGACGCGAGAAAGCCGCATTCCCGTTACCTTATACGAAAGCAAATAAATTCTGGCCCTCGATTGGTCGTGTAAATAATACGTTTGGAGACAGACACCTGATTTGCACGTGCGAGCCGGTATCCAGTTATGAAGTGGAAGTTTAATTTAAGAATTGATTGTGTTTGGTTATTGTCCTATGATTTCCGGAATTGGTTCCAGCATCTTTTTTGTTTTGCTGTTCAGATGGAACCGCCTTGCATAAATGAGTCTGTAATTTCCG
This sequence comes from uncultured Bacteroidota bacterium, assembly GCA_963759335.1. Classification (GTDB taxonomy): domain Bacteria; phylum Bacteroidota; class Bacteroidia; order Chitinophagales; family Chitinophagaceae; genus Puia. The sequence goes on along the minus strand of CAVWYU010000003.1, from coordinate 346,357 downwards.
ACTCCTGATGTGTAATTGTAACCGGAAGTCTCTCCCTTCATAAAAAGTTCCGTATCTACCCATAGAACGCTCAGATCCCAGGTATCGCTGTTATAACCAGCACCCGCATGCAAAATATAATTCGGCCGGAAACCCAGGCGACTGCCATGCTCTTCGTTTAATGAGGATATTTCTGATGAATATCGAAATGCAAGATTGATCGTTGCTGAACCCAGGATAAAAAAATGCTTCCTTATAACAAGTGTATAAGCATATCCGACTCCCGGCCCGAAACTAAAAAAATGAAACCTGTCAATGGCGAGTGCACTCGCTTTTTGATCGATAACCGTGGGCATCAGCGTACTGTCTCCGTATATGGCGCCATAATAAATTTCTCCGCCTATCAATACGGAACCAGCTGATTTTTTTTGCCATTCATTTTGAAGTAGTCCTGCCTGGTATGAAAACTTTTTTTCATTCAGTGCTCTGTAAAAAGCAAAACCGATCAGACTCAATCCCATATCAGGTCTCAGATAATATTTTTCACCCGTAGGCGCAGCCAGGCCTTCAGGCGTCAGGTAAAGACCATGGTAGAATTCACCCAGCAAATCGATATTCCATTTGCGTGCATAAAAATGCCCTTGCAAATCCAGATATTTTGTATGCCCTTTTTCATTGTCCGGATTGAACTTACTGATACCGACACCAATATTTAATGTAAAAGCATGGTAGGTGGCTCCGATTCCTGCATTCAGTGACGTTGTTGCACGGTATTGAAACGATGGAACAGATTCCGGCGGATTAAAACTGAGAACATTATACTTTCTGGATAAATAACCCCTGCCGGTCAGCATGGACCGGTAGGTTGAATAATAACTCGTATCGTGATCGTCCTGATGTTTTGAATTCTGCGCGCCGGCAGATAGCACAAAAAAACAACATATAATCAGCGTGCTAATAAATGTCTTCAGCTTATTGCAAATACTGTTTAAGTCCGGACAGTCTGGTTTATACATGCTGTACACATGATGATCATATTCGGATAAACAATTGAAATTACTACACCGGAAACATAACTTCTTTGTGATCATGAAGCTTTTGTAATTCGACAATAGTTGTTTTACCATCATCACTCTCACGGTACATCTGAATAAACTTGCGTCCGAATAAAATCTCATCATATGTGTAAGAAGTTCTTTGCTGGACTATATTTGAATATACATCATCAAAGGCACGTACAGACACGTAAATCTCGAGATCTGCTTTTTTCAAATCTTCAAGCGTAAAATCATAAATCGGACTGTCGGGTGTTAATGGATGAACAACCGTCCAGTTCATCGGAAGCGATTCTACATGATTTCGTTCCAGATTCAGATCATAGAATTTGTACGTCGTTTTACCATTTTCTTCCGCTAATAACGCTGCGTTTACTTTTATTTCCACATTTGTCATAGTATGATGGTCCTTATAGGTCGCAAAACGAAACATGAGCGCCGATCCTTCGCGATATGGGCTTATCAACGCCTCTTTACTAAAAAGTAAAAAAGACTTGGGTTTGGAAAACCGTCCGTATAAGAGACCGGTTGCAATGGCAAACGATAAAAATCCAAGCATCGACTCCACGGATGCAATGGAATTAGCCGTATCACCAATCGGATTGACACGCCCGTACCCTACCGTTGTATAAGTTTCCGTACTAAAAAAAAACATCTCCTTAAAGAATTGCCAGTGTGTTGCCGCCTGTACACCAACAAATTCTTGTGCGCCGACAAAATAATAGACGCTCCCGAATATAAAATTTACGGTGAGGTAAAAAGCGAAAAGTGTTCCAAAAAATTTCCAGCTGGGCATGTTCAGCATAGTATGGTAAAGGCTGAACCGATGATAAAATGGAACACCCTCCTTCCTGACATTGTAGGTTCCATCCCGGTTTACAAATCGACCGCCGTAATTATCGGGATTTCCACCGAACCCGGTATCATTATTATCCTTCAGTAGATTTTGCCTTCTCGTAAGTGCCATTGACGGTTATTTGACGGCAAATTTAGGGCTAAAGCCTAAAGCCCAAAGCCTAAAGCCAAAGACTATCTCAGAATCGATCGGAATCAATGACTTTGTAATATCTGTAACCGAATTCTAAATTGCATGAGCTAATTCTAACCCTCAATAGTTTTAGACTTTAGGCTTTAAGCTTGACTATTTTTTATTTGCAATTGCCTGTATGGAATCCAAGTGTTTTTCCAAAACCGGCAAAGTGTTATAAGCAAAAGATTTTATCGTGGAATCGGAACAGTTATCGGCACATTTTCTAAATTCTGCGATATCTTTTTTATGATCGTCCAGCATCATACTCACATACGCCTTGTCAAAATCTTTTCCTTTTTTCATTTTCATTTTGTCAATTTCCTTTCGGGTATCATCGCTTACAGAATCCGGTATGGCAATATTCAGCGAACCGGCAATTCCCTTTAATGTCGAATTCGCTTCCGAATGATCCTTTACCATCATGGCGCCAAAAGCCTTTACTCTTGGATTGGAGGCAAAATCCTCTGCTATTTTACCTAATTCTACTTCCATCATACCACCATTCGCAGCAGCGACAGCGAAATTGGAAGCATCCGGTTGAACGGCTTTCACTTCCTTATTGACCGCCTTTGCACTGTCGACCGTGTCCTGGTGATTATCGCTGCTGCTGTTATTGTTGCATGCCAGCAAACCCAGGCCAAGCGTAATAAATGCAGAAAATAATACTGTTTTCATATACTGTTTTTTAATGATCAGATATTCAGAGGGTTCAAAGCACGCGCCAGGCCAATATCAATCGATTATACCATTACACGGATCATTTTGGGTAAAATCGGCAACTAATTGAGTATGACATGAATCATTTTATATAAACCTTATTTTTCCCTTCTTTGCACAAAGGAATCATTGTTTTAATTTTATACTATGGCAGTGCAGTCAAACAAACCGGGAGCTGTAGAGGAACAGGCATTTGACACCGACGTTTTAACGGATCTTGAATCTCCGTATAGCCTGATCGTCTGGAATGATGAAATCAACAGCTTTGACTGGGTGATTCAAACCCTGATTGAAGTCTGTAATCATTCGACCGAACAGGCTGAACAATGTGCGATGATCATTCATACGCAGGGTAAGTATGCCGTAAAGCAGGGAAGTTATGAAGAGTTAAAACCCATGTGCGACGCCATTACTGACCGGGGTATCGGCGCAACCATTGAAGTACTTTCCAACTCTTAACTTACACTTCCATACTTCCATTCTTCCAAACTTCCATACTTGTTGCATGTCTCTATTTGTGTTAAATGACAGTTTACAATTTCCACCTCCGGAATTGGCCGATGAAGACGGATTGCTCGCAATAGGTGGTGACCTGTCAAAAGCCAGATTGTTACACGCCTACCAAAAAGGTATTTTCCCCTGGTATGAAAACAAATATATTTTATGGTGGTGCCCTGATCCGCGTTTTGTTTTATTTCCTTCTGAACTGAAAATAAGTTCAAGCATGAAACAACTATTGAGAAAACAGGCATTTGAATTTTCAGTGAACACCGATTTTGACGGAGTAATCAGTCAATGTAAGGCAATCACCCGAGAGGGGCAGAACGGAACCTGGATTACGGAAGAAATGCGCAACGCCTATAAAGATCTGCATCACGCAGGATATGCGCACAGCGCGGAAGTGCGATTGAATGGCGAATTGGTGGGTGGTTTGTATGGTGTCCGGCTGGGGAAAATGTTTTATGGTGAAAGCATGTTCAGCCTGCACAGTAATGCCAGTAAATTTGCATTTATACGATACGTCGAGTTATTGAAATCGGAAAACGTGGAACTGATCGACTGTCAGGTGTACACTTCGCATCTGGAATCTCTCGGTGCCCGGATGATTCCCCGTACCCGGTTTCTGAATCTTGTGGAGCAGTTGTCAAATCCCAACGGGTAACGCATATAGCGTAACGTAAGTGTTAATAGTGAGCATTAAAATTCAATGAAACTCTCATACTCCCACACTCTCATACTCCCACACTTTTGCGTTTATCCGGCCATCTCTCTGCAAAACTGTAAACCAGACCACGCATGTAGTCATTTTCCGGATAAACGGTGAGGCGTTCTTTCAGCATTTCAAGGTCCTCTATTTGTACCTCCCGGTCCAGGTATCCCATTCCATAAAATCGTCCTTTTTCGATGAGTATAAAACTATCTTCAGATGAATCCCTGCCCCTGTCCCGGATCACAAATGACGGCAAAACCTTCTGCAGGGATTCCAGCGCCAGTTTAATACGTTTATTGTATTCGCCGGCTGGTTCTTCATGCAGACAGGCGCCATGGCAGGATTTGTCCATAAGCCCGCTGCACTTTTCATTGCCCTTTTCAATAAAGTTTAATTTAGGACAGAGATCGAATTGCCTCACCAGTTTGCGTAATAATTGCCAGCCCTCGGCAAGACCGTTAAAACTGTAATAGGCTTGCAGATGCTGCTTTTTCTTTTCTAAAGTCAGTCGCAGATAGCCAGCCTGATCCTCATACATATATAACCCATACATCTGCTCAAATCTTTTCAGGCTACTATTATAAACCGGCCAGAGACGCCGGATTTCTACGCATTCATGAAGAAAAGCCATCAATTCGGTTCCGCAATCCTGCCACGAAACAGAATAAATATTCCGTAAAAATTCCTGTTTTCTGAGGCTGGGGCTATTATTCGAAAAGTGGCTGCAAACGCGGCTTCGAAGATTTTTTGCTTTCCCTACATAGATTACTTTGCCTTTTTGGTCGTGGAAATAATATATGCCGGGGGTATAAGGTATGGAAGCAATCTGCTCGGAAGGCAGATTGGGCGGCAGGTATTGTTCCCGGCTTTTTCCGTATAACATTTGCCGGATCGCCCCGTTACTATCGTTTTTTAGTATTTTTTCAAAAAGAATGACTGTCGCATCCGCATCACCTCCCGCCCGGTGACGGTTTAGAATGGGAATGTCCAGATCCCTGCAAAGCTTACCCAAACTATATCCCGAAAGCCCTGGAAAAACCTTTCTGCTGAGGCGAACCGTGCAAAGCTTCTTCGTATCCAGCTCAAATCCACAGCACTCCAGTTGGTACTTGATGAATGAATAGTCAAAATTTACATGGTGTGCTACAAAAATGGCGTCCTTCAGGAGTCCATGCACATGCGCAGCAACATCAGCAAATACCGGTGCATCGTGCAACATGCCGGAATGTATGCCGGTCAAAGTCTGAATGTATGGCGGAATGGGCACGAGTGGATTGATCAGGGTTTCAAAACGATCTGTGATCATTTTTCCATCATGCAGCACAATAGCTAATTCAGTGATGCCGTTATTAGCTGCATAACTGCCAGTCGTTTCGATATCTACGATCGCATACATGGTGGTTTACCTCCCGAGAACATTTTGCTAATAAAGTTAGGAATAATCACCCGTCAAACGTCCGGAAAATAACGGTTTTCAGATATTATTTTTCCGTACTCTTGAAAACAAAACATTTTAACTATGCCCCATTCACCTTTTAAATTCCAATCCATGAAACATCTTCACATTGGACATGTTGGAGAGCATGCAACCCTGGCAGTTGTTATTGCCGTGTTGTATTTTTGCGCTATCAGCCTGTTTTCCTATGTCTTTAATCTGCTTTAAGCGACAAAAGAGACTCAAGTACGATAACTCCGGCTCGTTCCGGAGTTTTTTTTTAAGGTTTTTTACGTAAAAATTTCTCCCCAAACACTAGTATCTCAAAAAAAAACGCTATATATTTGTTCCGATACGGTCCCGCTAACCGTATTTTATCCGCCCTACGCTATACCAGATCGTATAAAAAACCACCTGTTGTTGTTTTTAGTGTGTCCCCTTTGAAACAAATGTTTTTATTAACATGGTTTCACTCTTTAAATTTTTCATGAATGAAAAAAACGTTACACTCATTTCATCTGGGAGAAAATGCAAAGACAGCTTTATTTGCTTTTGGCTTCCTTAGCCTGGTCATGTTGCTCTCTTACCTTTACTGGTTCGCTTAGTCACGGGCACTTGCCAAAAATCTGAATTCAAGACCTCTACAGCGCATATTATGCGAGGGTGGTTTCATATTCTCCCTCTTAAAGTTTTCACTTTTGTAAAAGTGAAAACTTTTTTTGTGCTCCGGCGATTCCCCCTAATTAGTGATTGACTAACTTTGCCATCCAAAAAAGCGGTAGGATGGATCTGAGCAAACACTATGAACCTGCAGGAGTTGAGTCTAAATGGTATGCACATTGGTCCTCAAACCATTACTTCAATAGTTTTCCTGACGGGCGCCCGGCTTTTACAGTTGTCATACCGCCCCCCAATGTTACCGGTGTACTGCATATGGGTCACACCCTGAATGAAACAGTACAGGACATCCTTGTGAGACGTGCCCGGATGAAAGGCTTCAATGCCTGCTGGGTACCGGGAAGCGATCATGCTTCTATCGCCACCGAGGCCAGAGTGGTAGCTATGCTGAAGGAAAAAGGTATTGACAAAAATAATATCTCCCGTGAAAAATTTCTTGAATATGCTTTTGAATGGAAAGAGAAATACGGAAGTATCATATATGATCAGATTGCCAGGCTCGGATGCAGTGTGGACTGGAACCGGACTACATTTACAATGGATGACCATTATTATAAGGCCGTAATAAAAGTTTTTGTCGAACTCTTTAAGAAAAAAATGATCTACCGGGGTGCCCGTATGATTCACTGGGATCCTGCGGCCCGGACAGCATTGAGTGATGAGGAAGTGGAATACCGGGAAGTGGAGGGCACATTATATTACATCAGGTATCCGGTTGAAAATTCAACCGAGTTCATTACGATAGCCACGCAAAGGCCCGAAACAATCATGGGTGATACGGCCATTTGCGTGCATCCGGGAGATCCAAAATATACTCACCTGTTGGGAAAAAAGATCATTGTTCCCCTCATTCACCGGTCAGTTCCCTTAATAACGGATGAATACATCGACATGAGTTTTGGAACGGGTGCCCTGAAAGTAACGCCGGCACACGATATCAATGACTATAATCTTGGATTAAAACACGGTCTGGCCGTTATCGACACTTTAAATGAAGATGGCACACTTTCGGAAGCGGCAACCATTTTCGTAGGATTAGACCGTTTTGAGGCACGTAAGAAAGTAGTAGAAAAACTCAGGGAAGAAGGTCTTCTTCTGAAAGAAGAACCGTATTCCACCCGCCTCGGTTTTTCCCAACGCAGTCACGCCGTTGTTGAACCCAGGATTTCCACCCAGTGGTTTGTAAAAATGAAACCGCTCGCGATACCGGCCCTCGAAGCAGTGATATCCGGAAAAATCAGCATACACCCGGCAGATAAATTCACAGCAACCTATAAGTACTGGTTGGAAAATGTGAAGGATTGGTGCATATCACGCCAGTTATGGTGGGGTCAGCGCATACCAGCCTGGTATGATAGCAAGGGAAATTTTGTTGTTGCTGAAAGCGAATCACTGGCTCTGGAAGCATACCAGGATCAATACGGTCTGCTGGCTGTCCATGATGACCTCACTCAGGACGAAGACGTACTGGATACCTGGTTTTCTTCCTGGTTATGGCCCATAGAAGTATTCATGGGCATTACGAACCCAGGCAATGCGGATTTAAAATATTATTACCCGGCATCCGTGCTGGTAACTGGTCAGGATATTATTTTTTTCTGGGTGGCCAGAATGATCATGGCAGGATTGGAATTTCAGCATGAGATTCCTTTCCCGGACGTCTATTTTACCGGAATGGTAAGAGACAAACAGGGAAGAAAAATGAGTAAAAGCCTGGGCAACTCACCCGACCTCCTCCAGCTGATTGATAAGTATGGAGCTGATGCGGTTCGATTCGGAATCATGATCGCGGCGCCTGCAGGAAATGACTTATTATTTGATGAGGCCGGTCTTGAGCAGGGAAGGAATTTCAATAATAAACTATGGAATGCGCTCAAACTGGTCCGTATTTGGGGTAACCGGTTGGATCAGCATGGAAATAACATATCTGAAACAGATCCAGGCGTTTTTGCCTCGGAATGGTTCGACAATCGTTTTTCACAGGCCAAAACGGAAGTCAACAGATTATTTGCAGAATTCAAAATAAGCGAGGCACTAAAAATCCTGTATTCCCTATTCTGGGATGATTTCTGCAGCTGGTACCTGGAATGGGTAAAACCCGGATTTGAACAACTGATGAATCCCGGATTATACGAAAAAACGATTTCATTTTTTGAGGAGCTGTTATTGTGGCTGCACCCGTTCACACCTTTCATCACGGAAGAAATTTATCACCTGCTTCGTGAACGAAAACCCAATGATGATCTGTGTTTAATACAGCTGGCCCCGGAAAACATGTACAATCCGTCTGTTTTGGAAGTCGGAGAAAAATTGCGCTTATTCCTGACCGTTGGTCGTGAATTCCGCCAGCAGCAACAGTTAAAAAACAGCGAATCAATAACGCGTCTGTTTATCCCAAGGGAAATTTTTGGAGAAAATGAGAGCCTCTATGCAATTGTCCGTAAGCAACTGAATTGTATAAAAATCGAAAGTAAGGACCGTTCTTTTACCAGTGATCCCGGGATTCAGGTAATTCCTTTTCATTCTTACCAGATAGGATTTGAAAGTCCGAAAAAACTGGACGATTCCAAAAGAAATGAGGAACTGGAGAAAGAACTCAAATATTACCGGGGATTTCTTGATTCCCTGAATAAAAAACTCTCCAATGAGCGGTTTGTGCTAAATGCGAAGCCTGAGGTCATTGATTTGGAAAAGAAGAAGAAAGCGGATACGGAAGAAAAGATAGCAGCTATACTTCTTACGCTTAAAGCGTAAAGCGCAAAGCGTAAAGCCAATGAGGAGTTATTTGGTAAAGTACATAGTGAAAATCTAATTAAATAGCTTTAAGCTTTGCGCTTTACGCCTTAAGCTTTACCGGATTTCCTGCATCACTTCATAATTAACCGGGACGTTAAAACTTACACCATTCCGTTTTACCCGAACACTGCCCACTAATTTTACCTTGATCTTATTCCCGTTCATCAGCATTTTAAGTGCACTGTTGATAAGCAGTTTGGGACTAATGCGCAGATTCATCGGAACATAAAAGGTATCTTTTTTGGGAATACTGATAGTCGTGTCCATCACATAATGATTTGCCAGGTGATCATCCAGAAAAACACTCACATCTCCCCTTTTCAATTCCATGTTAAATGTATTGGGGTTATAAAATGCAAGTTGTGTATGCAGCAAAGCTGAATCCATAGATACATCCTGGATGGAAAAATCACGAAAGCCGAGGTATTCAGGCGCTACCGGGCTGCTACATGAAACCAATGCCGAAACGACGATGACGGATAAAATAAAATATAAACTTTTCATCAGGTCGCAAGATAATTCTTTTCACCGGCAGCAGACAGACATTAACTTTGTAATATCATTTTTCAATAGAATTATTCACCTCATGTACACACTGGAAAACGAAGTTTTAAAAGTTCAGTTGACATCTAAAGGAGCAGAACTTCAAAGCATTGTACATAAAGCTTTCGGCATTGATTACCTATGGAATGGAAATCCGGTCTTCTGGGCAAAGCATTCCCCTGTTTTATTTCCAATCATCGGAAATCTGAAAAATAATACATATTTCTATTTGGGTAAATCATATCAGCTCCCGCGACACGGATTTGCCCGGGACATGGATTTTGAGGCTGAAAAGCATAGCCAGAAAGAAATCATATTCCTGTTGAAGAGTAATGAGGAAACAAAAAAAAACTACCCTTTTGATTTTGAATTCAGGATCAGATATCAGATATCGGGTGACGAACTCAGCACCGAATACATCGTGTCAAATACAGGAAGTGCCATACTGTTGTTTTCTGTGGGCGGTCATCCCGCATTCCGTCTGCCATTGACAACGAATACTGTTTTTTCTGATTATCATCTGAAATTTGAAGAAATGGAAAACCTTCCACGCTGGCCCATCTCAAAAGACGGTCTGATACTTCCACAACCCATCTCTATGTTAGAAGATACAAACCGGCTAAATCTGAACAAATCCTTGTTTTACCAGGATGCACTGGTTTTTAAATACCCGGCTTCCTCCGAAATCTCCCTGCTATCCGCAAAAACGCCACACGGCATCCGGTTTCAAATGGGAGAATTTCCTTTTCTGGGTATCTGGTCCGCTAAAGACGCGGATTTCGTTTGCATTGAGCCCTGGTGCGGCATTGCTGACAGCGTAAACAGCAACCAGCAACTGGAGCAAAAAGAAGGCATCGAAAAATTGTCTCCGGGTAAAATGTTCAGCCGGCAGTGGCGCATCAAAACATTTTAAAAAGTTAATCCGGTTCGGATTCGGATGGACGGTGAAGAATTTCGCCGATTTATAACGATATTGGGAATCTAAATCAATCTTCTGGAACGTTATTTCAACATTATCATTACAAGCCTGAAAATGGCTCTCCAGGAATTCCGTTCCAATAAACTCCGTACATTTTTATCATTGCTTGGAATTACTTTCGGTATTTTTTGTATCATCAGCGTTCTTGCAACCATTAGCAGTATGAAAACGGCTGTACAGGATGATATCAAAAAGCTGGGAACGAACACGGTTTTTATTGATAAATGGGAATACCGGAACGACAACAATTATCCCTGGTGGCGTTATTATAAAAGACCCACACCTAAATTTGAGGAGCTTAAACAAATTAAAGACCGTGTGCCCATTATACAAAATGCTTCCTATATGACCCAGCTTCAATCAAAAGTTGAATATGGAAGTGACATGCTGAACGGACTAAATTATTACGGGGTGACGGAAGATTTTTCCAAGACCGAACATTTGAATGTAGCGGAAGGCCGGTATTTACAGCAAACCGATTTTGACAATGGAACAAATTCTATAGTCTTAGGTTACTCTATTGCTGAAAAAATGTTTGGAAAAGCTGAAAGGGCCGTCGGAAAAACGGTCCGGCTGGAAGATGACAAACCTGCAAATGTTATTGGTGTTTTGGAAAAACAGGGACAGAATATGATGGACATGTTCGGATATGACGATTGTATAATCCTGCCTTACAGATTCATGAGACAATTGATACGGGATGAAGATGCGCAGCCAAAAATAATTGTGGAAGGAAAAGAAAATGTAAGTATTCCGGCATTAAAAGATGAATTGACGGGTGCCATGCGAACCATCCATAAATTGTCTCCCAATCAGGAGGACAATTATTCGCTGAATGACATAGAATCCTTCAGCAAATTCATGGATAGCATATTTTCAAATATCAATATCGGAGGATGGGCCATCGCGGCACTTTCCCTGATCGTTGGTATGTTTGGTGTTGCAAATATTATGTTCGTTACTGTGCGGGAACGCACTGCGCAGATTGGTTTGAAAAAAGCACTCGGAGCCAAGAAAAGCACCATCGTTTCCGAGTTTCTGCTGGAATCATCTTTTCTATGCATCATTGGCGGGATGATCGGTATGGTAGCCGTTTTTATACTCGCTGCAATACTCTCCAGTATATTTAGTTTCAAAGTATTTATTCCCCTGGATATTATCGGGCTTGCTGTTGGTATCTGCCTGTTTGTAGGCATTCTGGCCGGCATCATTCCCGCTGTCATTGCATCCCGCCTCGATCCGGTGGTAGCCATCCGTTCTACAAACTAATTCCATAGTTCTCCGGTATCTTTGCATCTTTAAAATGTAAAATTGGCGATTACTTTATTAGGTATTGAATCTTCCTGCGACGAGACGGCAGCTTCCGTGTGCATGGACGGAAAAATCCTATCAAATATTATAGCTTCACAGGATATCCATGCCCGTTATGGCGGCGTGGTTCCCGAACTGGCCAGTCGGGCCCATCTGCAAAATATTCTGCCGGTTGTAGACCAGGCCTTGCTTAGAGCTTCTGTTTCTTTATCTGATATCAATGCCGTCGCTTTTACGCAGTCACCCGGACTCATCGGTTCGCTGCTGGTGGGCGCCCAATTCGCAAAATCTCTGGCTTTTTCCCTGCACGTTCCATTAATAGCCGTACATCATATGCAGGCCCATGTACTGGCTAATCTGATTAGTGAAACTGCAAAACCGAACACCATCCCAGAGTTCCCTTTTTTATGTCTTACAGTCAGCGGCGGCCACACGCAGATCGTCGTTTGCGAATCTCCGGCTAATATGGAAGTCATTGGGGAAACACTGGATGATGCGGCTGGTGAAGCGTTTGACAAATCTGCGAAATTGCTGGGACTTCCCTATCCGGGCGGCCCGCTGATTGACCGTTACGCATCGAATGGAAATGCCAGGCCGTTTTAAATTTCCGGAACCCCGCATTCCCGGACTGAATTTCAGTTTTAGCGGATTAAAGACCTCCATATTGTATTTCATTCAGAATGAAAAAGAGAAAGACTCCGATTTTGTAGAAAAAAATCTGGCGGACATCTGCGCCTCTGTTCAGGGGCGAATCATCTCCATCCTGTTAAATAAATTAATAAAAGCATCTGCTCAAACAGGCATAAAAAATCTATGTCTCGCCGGGGGTGTCGCTGCAAACAAAGGACTAAGAAAAGCATTTGAAGAAACAGGCAGTTCGCTGGGCTGGAACACATTCATTCCCAAAATGGAGTATTGTACTGACAACGCGGCGATGATTGCATTGACGGGATATTATAAATTCCTGGAACAATCGTTTTCTCCCATGTCCGTCACCGTTAGTGCGCGTGCAGGCTGGTAAAAATGGAATATGCCAAATTCTTATTTTCGGTTTAAACAGTTTATTGTACAACAGGATAAGTCCGCTATGAAGGTTTGTACTGATTCCTGCATCCTCGGCGCCTGGTCTGCAATACATCTGCAGGGAGCCAAAAAGATATTAGATATCGGAGCTGGTACAGGCCTGCTATCACTTATGCTGGCACAAAAATCAGACAGCCGGATAGATTCCATAGAACTGGATCCGGAATCGGCTGCTCAGGCCTCGGAAAATATAACGGCCAGTGCCTGGTCCACGCGCATCCGTTTATTGGAAGGAGACGTTTTACATTATCCGTTACCTTCCGATTATGATTTCATCATCAGTAATCCGCCATTTTTTGAATCAGACCTTCGCTCTCCCCTGGAAAAGAAAAATAATGCAAAACACAATGAAACCCTGACACTCGACGAATTGTCTGTTGTAATACAGAATCACCTGAAAATAACAGGAACTTTTAGTATACTCTTGCCCCATCACCGCAACGACTACTTTGAAAAACTGGCAATTACCCGTGAATTTTTTCTCCTGAAAAAACTAATCGTCCGGCAAACACCTTCCCATCAGCCATTCCGCAGTATCTGCTTATTTGGCTTTCAAAAACCGGAAACAATAGATTCAAAAGAATTGATCATTAAAAATGGAGATGGACAATATACCAGGGAATTTGCAGATCTGATGAGCGATTACTACGGTTGACAATTCCTGACTGGAAGTTAATGGTTCTCCAAAATTGGCCTCACGCTCTCTTTTTTAAGCGTACTCCGACAAATATCTGAAGTGATCAGTAATGACGCCATCCCGGACCATCGTCGCTCTGGCGATCACATTTGATGCTCCTTTAAAAAGATCTTCCAAAATATATTTTATCAGTTGTTCCCCGAAATAACGGGACGCATCCCTGGGAAGTTCATTAGGAAGGTTCCCGACAGCCATCATGTCTATCGAGTCACTCAGATATGGTCTTGTTTTTTGCCTGGATTTTTTATCGACTCCATATATCGGTTCTTCCATAGTCCCGTCCCCCAGGTTACAGGGCACCGAACCTTCCTTGTCGTCTGTAATATCCGCGATCGTCTGAATCCTGAAACCGGGTGATAAAAGATCCTCCCATTCAAATAAACGGGGCATGCGCGGATCCCAGAATATTCCATTCATCAATATGTCGGAGTGTTCTGAAAAGGTTTTAAAAAGGCATTCATATTCTCCCGGATGATCATGAAAGTGGTCGCGGTTATAGGTGCCATTGGTTCTGTTCCGGAATAATTGGGGCCCTTTCAGTTGCGTAAATACAGGATAACTAAAATTTCTGGATAAATATTCATCCGGCTCCACTTCAATGATGCCGAGTAGATTCATTACTTCCAGCAGACCATGGGCAACACGGCCTGAACCCGTAATGACGACTTTGATGTTGGGAAGTTTAATGCCAAAATAACCGTGGATAAGCTGACGGAAGCTGGGGTGCTTATAAACCCTGGGGAGGACATATTTTCCGCTTCGCATCCCATAAGCCATGATTCCATTATGTGCGCCTACGATTCCCGCAAAAAAACCAAATCCCAAAATGCGTTGACCGTCCTCGTGTTCCATACATTCGTAATCGATCAGAGTAATTTTTTTATCCAGTATCATCCGGAACAGTGTCCGGTTATACGGCTGCATTTTACGGGTATGGGAAAAAAATAAATATTTCTTGCCGGGAATGAGATACTCAGCCCCGACTTCCTTAATGCCAAATAAATAGTCACAATCGCTCAGGTCCTCTTTTATTTCCACCCCGGCCATTTCATATTCTTTATTTCCGTAACAACGGTCATCAGAAGGCTGAGCAAAAATTTTGAGAGTATCAAAGTTTTTTTGCAACCATTTACATTGGGAAGGAATTAAGGCTACCCGGTTATCTGCAGGAATTTTCGTTTCCCGGATTAAACCAATACGGATCATGAAAATCGGTTTTATCAGGAAAGATATTCATTTTTAAGATTTCCGGTTATACAGAGAAATGCGATATAGTTCAGGCCAATGCAGGAAGTCCTGCAGATTCACGGGGAATTATTTGAGTTACGGCAGAGATCGTCTCAGGTGCAGTATTTTCTATGTATTTTTCCGTTTTAAACAACAGAACGGGTATTCTGACTAACCAACGACCGGTTACCATGGACTTTACGAAGAGAATTATGTTAATTGACGATGATCCGGATGATCAGATTCTTTTTCGGGATGCAGTTTATACGGTGAATCCACACCTCCAGTGCGAATTAGCCTCCAGTTGCATGGAAGCCATTAAACAATTGGAAGTATTTTCTCCGGATCTGATTTTTATGGATCTGAATATGCCGGTAATGAATGGCTTTGATTGTCTGGCTCATTTGAAAAATAAAAGCGAATTCAGGAATATACCCGTCATTATATTCACCACGTCCAAAAATCAAAGTGATATTAACCGGACTAAGCAACTGGGCGCCAGTTGGTTTATGACCAAACCGGACGATTTCGGCATACTATGCAAAAAACTGAATAAGATCATTCAGAAAGATTCCCTTGAAGGACAGTTTATGATTTAGTCAAAATAAAATAAATAAACAGCCTGATAACTGTTTATTTACTTTTTTCCGGGACGATACAGAAGAAGTTTAGTTTTCCTTAGAATACTTTTGCATTACGGTTGTTTGAAGAACCTTTCAATGACCTGCGAAATGCCGTCAGACGAACCTTTAACAGTTATCCATTCCTTGTTATCTTCCATTTTGATATAGAAAAGTGTTTCTGATTCCGTATTGGTTTCCGTAATTCCGAAAACTGTCTTGTTGGGGAATTTTTTATGAAGTGCCCAGGCCAGGTGAATGGGCAGCATGTCTGCTGATTTATAATATCTTTCCGAAGCAAGAAAGTTTCCTTCGTGATCATATTCAATTTCTGACAGGATCTCATGGTCCTTAAAATGAACGAAATAATGATCCCCGCTTTCGTTCCAGTCCACTTTTTCAGCCAGTGGAAAAGCAGCCTGAAAAGCCTGGATGAGTTTTTCATTTACGGTGAATGGTCCGTTATCGGCCTTTACATTCATTTGGGCGAAGAGAAAGAAAAGAAAAGCGATACCCGCAATTTTTGTTTTCATAAATAATCGTTTTTTGATTTGGATAATCTGATACCACTAATATATACTCAGACATGAGACTATTCCAAGCAGTTATGTATCAGCGGTGTTGTATAAAAAATAAAATTTATATAAACTATAACAGGCACCCGTAAACTAAGTATTTTGGATAGCTGAAACATTAAAAATGCCTCTGTGTAAGAAAGTTTTCGTATTTGACCGTCGCCTTTTAAAATAACGTTCTGGATCAGCGGTAAATTCCTTTCCGAATTAGAACCGTTTCCCTTCCCTCCTTTTATACTAAAAGATGTATCTTAAATTTTTAAAACCATCTGCTGTTTATGAAATTGAATCCGGTTCTTTTGTCCGTTATTATGATTTGTCTGTTTATGACCGGTACGGCCCAGCGCTCCGAAACCGTTACCCTGGGTAAAATAAAAATGCAGTTTACGCTGGATAAAGAGGGCACTCCTTCTTATGAAGTATTATATGATAACAAACCTGTTATATTGCCTTCCCGTCTTGGATTCAAACTAAACACAGACAGCCTGTTCTATACCGGGTTCCAGATAACAGGAATCGAAAAAAAATCCTTTGACCAGACCTGGCAGACTGTTTGGGGAGAAACAAAAGATATACGAAATCACTATCAGGAACTAACTGTCCATCTACAAAGAAGTCCGGCTACCGGAATACGTGTTAATCTGATTTTCAGGGTTTTTGAAGATGGCGTGGGTTTCCGTTATGAATTCCCGCTGCAGGCAGGATTGAGATACTTTATTGTTACCGACGAATTAACACAATTTAACCTGACCGGCAACCATAAAACATTCTGGATCCCGGGTGATTTCGACAGCAATGAGTACCTGTATACGACTTCCCTGATCAGCGAAATCGACAACCGGAAAATGGTCGAATCCGCCACTGATATCGCCGTTCGGGTAGCTCCTGACCCCTACTCCGTGCAAACGCCATTGATGATGAAGACCGGAGACGGGCTCTACCTTAATATTCATGAGGCAGCACTGGTCAATTACGCAGCCATGCAGCTCCATGTGAACACAAAAAATTATTCGCTGACGTCCAGCCTGGTACCCGATGCTTATGGAAACAAAGCCTACCTGCACGCACCTTTTAAAACACCATGGAGAACGATCATTGTAAGTGATAAAGCTGCAGATATCCTTTCTTCAAAAATGATTCTGAATCTCAATGAACCTTCTGTCTTAACAAATACATCCTGGATCAGACCTATGAAATTTGCCGGTGTATGGTGGGAAATGCAAACCGGGAAAAGCACCTGGAATTATTCAGATTTCCCTGACAGTGCTGACAAAGAAGGAAAGCCCATTCCGAACGGTAAACATGGAGCGAATACCGCCAACGTCAAACGTTATATAGATTTTGCCGCTGCGAATAATATTCAGGGCGTGCTGGTAGAAGGATGGAATACAGGCTGGGAAGACTGGTTCGGGAACTGGAAAGAACTCGTATTTAATTTCACAAAACCTTATCCCGATTTTGATGTCGTCGAACTGAACCGCTATGCCGCTTCTAAAAATGTGAACCTGATCATGCATAATGAAACGTCAGGCTCGGCATCAGATTATGAACGTCAGATGGATACAGCATTCCGGTTTATGAATCTGTATGGTTATACCTCCGTAAAAACAGGATATGTAGGGAGAATCATCCCGCGCGGTGAACACCACGACGGTCAGTGGATGATTGACCATTATCTGCGCGTGGCACAAAAAGCAGCTGATTACCATGTAATGCTGGATTCACACGAGCCTGTTCGCCCCACGGGACTGCAGCGAACATGGCCCAACTGGATGGCCTCGGAAGCCGGGAGAGGAAATGAATACAATGCATTCAGCACAGGTAGCCCCCCGGAGCATGAAACCATATTGCCATTTACCCGCCTGATGGGGGGGCCGATGGATTATACACCCGGAATTTTTAAGATGAAGGGATATAATGCCGGTGTACCGGCGCGGCAGATGCATTCAACCCTGTGCAAACAGCTTGCATTATATGTTACTATGTACAGCCCCCTGCAAATGGTGGCCGACCTTCCTGAGAATTACGAAAAGCATAAAGATGCTTTTCAATTTATCAGAGATGTAACCACCGATTGGGAAGATACCCGTATTATTGCTGCAGAACCGGGTGATTATATCTACATCGCAAGGAAAGAAAAAGGATCTCCCAAATGGTTCCTGGGTGCTATTACGGATGAAAATAATCGGGCGGCAGATTTACCTTTGTCGTTTCTCGACAACGGTAAGAAATACCTGGCAACGATTTACCGGGATGCTTCCAATGCCGATTGGAAAGATAATCCCGAAGCATATATGATCGAACAATTTATTGTTGACAGCAACACAAAACTTAGAATCGGACTTGCTAAAGGTGGCGGAGCGGCAGTGAGTATTTTTCCGGCGACAGATTCCGACATCAAAAAAAATCATAGCTACAAAAGCTTTCCTTAAAAATCAATTATATGAAAATGAAACAAGTTCTTTTGATCAGCCTGTTCGTTATGACACAACTTTTTTGTTTTGCCCAAAACGCTCTTAAGAATGGCAAAAAAGATGGTGTCTGGAATTATTATGGCAGTAATAAAGCATTACTCGCGCGCCATTTTTACAATGAGGGAGTAAAAACAGGTATATGGGAGTTCTATAATATCGATGGGGCTCTTTCATGGACTTATAATTTTAAATCTTCTACCGCGACTTATCTGATTCAAAACACTGAAAATGGCTCCTATGCGTATATGGGTGATGATGGCAAATGGGTAAAAAAAATGCCTACAAAACCTGCCCTGTGGCTGGCCTCCCAGTCGCAATGGAATAATTTCCTTGTAAATAATCTGAAATTTCACGAAGAATCTGTTCCGGCAAGAGATCCGGGCAAAGTAGAAATCAGGGTATACGTTGACGAAAATGGGAATGTAACAGGATATAAAACCGGAAATAATATCGAAGCCGATATGGATAAGGATGCGCTCCGTGTTGCGAAATTATTCGGACCCGAATTTATTGCCGCATCCAACAATGGAAAAAATGTAAAGTCTATTTACACCTTGAAAATCTCTTATAAACTCGCCGATTACCGTTAGATCCCAATCAACAGTCAACGGTCATCGAAAAACTGTCAACCATAAAAAATGAGTGATTCAAAAGAAAAGCTTGTTCGGTTTTTCAGGGACACAAACCTGGTTGGTATGAAAAGGGCTGAAGAATTTTCTGAACATTTCCACCGGAGGCATTTTGCCAAATATGATTTTTTTCTTCGGGAAGGCAAAATATCGGACGAGTATCTCTATCTGGAAGACGGATGTATGCGTTCTTTTGCTTATGACACAGAAGGTAATGACATTACGACAAATTTTTCAACAGGCAACCAGGTTGTTTTTGAAATATCCTCCTTTTTCAACCGTACCGGTTCAAAAGAAAATATACAGGCACTAACCGACAGCAGTGGCTGGTTTCTTACTTACAGCGAACTCAACAATCTATTTCACGCGACACCTGAATTCAGAGAATTCGGAAGACATATTCTCGTACGCGGATTCAGCTCCCTGAAAATCCGAATGCTTTCGATGATCACTGAAACAGCGGAAGAACGATACATAAATCTCCTGAACTCCCACCCTGAAATATTTGTTTATGCCCCACTAAAAAACATCGCCACATATCTGGGGATCACAGATACATCCCTGAGCAGAATCAGAAGGGATTTTGCCAAAAAATGATTTCTTGTCATTTGCCAAGGAATCACCGTTTTTTCCTGACTTATTTTGTATTCAAATTCAGGTCATGGAAAATATCAGGTTACTTACTTCTATTGTTTTTATTCTGACTACGGCACTGACGATTATATGGTTTCGTAAAGCGTCAGAAAATTCATCTGCCGGATTCTTCATTATTTTAGTATGGACCTTGCTGCAGGGCTTGCTGGGTTTGTCGGGCTTTTATCTGAATCCACATAGATTTCCGCCCCCGATTTCGCTGCTTCTCTTTCCACCCTTATTAATCATCATAATATTATTTGTAACGAACGGCGGTCGGCATTTCTTAGATCAGTTAAATCCGGCAATATTAACCCGGCTGCATGTTGTGAGGATTCCGGTTGAAATAGTCTTATACATGTTATACCTGGATCATCAGGTACCGGAAATCATGACTTTTGCCGGCGGAAATTATGATATCATATCGGGACTCAGTGCACCGTTTATTTACTATTATGGTTTTGTAAAAAAATCGTTGGGGAGACGTGCCTTATTAGGGTGGAATTTTATTAGCCTTGGCCTTTTACTAAATATCGTTGTAAGGGCTGTTTTATCAACTCCTTCACCCTTTCAAAAACTGGCATTTAATCAACCCAATATAGCCATGCTTCATTTTCCCTATAACTGGCTTCCTTCTCTGATCGTGCCCCTGGTGTTATTTTCTCACCTCGTGAGCATACGTTCATTGTTTCGTACAGTCGCGTATCAAAATCGAACAGTATCCCGGACACCGATTTTATAATAGATTGAAAACCCGGCGCATCTGAGTTTGGCACTGCCTTAGAAGTCTGATGAGCTATGAAAAGAACCATATCATTGATCACTGTAATCTGGATGATCAGTTTTACCGCGTTACAAAGTTTTGGCCAGAAAGCGCAGGTCTACGACCTGCCTGCCCGTGTAAGACACCATTTACTGGAGCCTGCAAAACCTGGTTTCACGATCGCTGTACTGGATACAGCCACGATTCCTGCAGTGAGCTGCCAGGGTTATTTTTGGCTGACTGGTGCCGGCTTTTCTGAAGGGACCATTGAAGTGGACCTGAGGGGTAAAAATATATTACTCAAAAGTTTTCTGGGGATCGCATTTCATGCAGCTGACTCAACTTCTTACGACGTAGTCTATTTCCGTCCGTTCAATTTCAGGAACGAAGATACTACCCGGCATAACTGGGACGTACAATATATGTCCCTTCCGGATTTCCCGTATGATAAATTACGTAAAGAACATCCTCTCATGTACGAACATGCCGTCAATCCGGTTCCCTTCCCGGATGACTGGTTCCACGCTCGTATCGTCGTAGATCGCGACAGTATCATAGTGTACGTAAATCATTCACCGGATTATTGCCTGAAAGCTCCCGTCCTCACCAATCGTCATACAGGTAAAATCGGAATATGGTCTGATGAGTTACCAGGTGATTTTGCAAACCTCACAATTACAGAAAATAATTAAAGCCTGACATTTCAGACATGTAAATGCACGGTTCATCCATATACGGATTGCCGGCGCTTCTATTCATTTGCATCTTTATAGTGATAAAAAAACACTCATTATAAAATTCAAATCAATAAACCCGCCGGATATGAGAAAGATAATACGATTCCTGAAATGGACGGGCCTTGTCCTGCTTAGCATACTGATTACTGTTAGTATTCTGACGGCTTCCAGACAAAATCTAAAATTTGAAGCGCCCTATCCGGCTATCAAGTCATCACAGGATACGGCCGTTATCGCAAAAGGCAAACACCTGGTAAATGCGATTGCCCATTGTATGGATTGCCATAGCCGTACAAATGGAGATTCCTTATTGGACCTGGACAAAGATGTGCCACTCAGCGGTTCAGTCGCATTTAAATTGCCTGTCGGCACCATTTACTCGGCAAATATCACATCAGATCCGGTTTATGGAATCGGAAAATATGACGACGGACAAATTGCCAGGATATTACGATATGGTGTTCATCCCGATGGCACGGCAGTTTATGATTTTATGCCGTTTCACAATCTCAGCGATGAGGACCTGACGGCTGTCATTTCCTACCTGCGAACACAGAAGCCCATTCCACTAAAAAAACAGGAAAATCAACTGAATGCAATTGGAAGTATGGTAAAAGCATTTATGGTGAAACCAGTTGGCCCTTCTGAAAATATCGAGCAAAAAGTCCAAAAAGATTCCTCAGCCGTCTATGGCAAATACCTCGTGATGAGTGTAGCCAATTGCAGTGGCTGTCATACACAAAGAAATATCAGTGGGGAATTTACCGGCGCCTTGCTGGCGGGAGGAAATCCGATGGCAGGAGGTCATATTCCACCGAACCTTACTACGGATAGCAGTAGTCGCATTTTCGGATGGACGGAACAAATATTTATCAATCGATTCAGAATGGGTAAAGTATATCCTGACAGCGAAATGCCATGGAATTCCTTTAAAAGAATGGACGACATCGAACTAAAAGCCATTTATAAATTTCTGCAAACTATAAATCCGGTTAAAACAACAAATAGAAAATCATAAATTTTAATCTATGAGTTACAAAAAAACATAACGTGTAGTATACAGGTTATTCGAATAATATGTAGATGGGTCGGATAAGATGATCTAAATCAGGAAATTATAGCTTTCGAAGCGGATGTAGGCATGCAATTTGCAATGCAGTTGCAGAATTATTTCAGTTTGAAATGGGTAATCGTGTAATCTGTATTCTATTGGTTTTCGGTATTTTATCAGGTTGTAAAAACGCAGAAGACTATTTTTCTGAAGGTCAGGATCTGAGCTCGGACGGTCATTACAAAGAGGCAATCATAAAATACAATAGCGCTATTCAGGCAAATCAGTACCTGAAAGACTCTTATATACAAATAGGTATTTGTTATGAATACCTGAATCAGCACGATTCGGCGTTAATGGCCTATAACGCATTAATAAAAATATATCCCCATAATACCGCGGCAAATTACTATTCGGGCGTCAGCAAGTACAAACAGCAAAAATACGCAGAGGCCATTCTATATTATAATCGGGCTCTGGATTCGAAGGGCGGCTTTCATACATCCGATACAAACAGCATCCAGACACTGATCGACCTTTATAAGGATAATTTTGAATCAGAAAACGCAGAAATAGACATTCCATTCCGGGAAATATTATATGACCGCGCCATGGCCAATTATAAATCCGGTAAGTTCAAAACGGCCTGTGACGATTTTTCAAAATGTATTCTCCAGGATTACAATCCCGGGACCAGTTATTATATGATCGGACTTTGCCGCCTGGCGAGAAAAGAAATAAAATTTGCCCGTAAAGCATTTTTCCAGGCTTCCAATTACGGTGACAGCCTCGCCATAAAAAAATTAAGTTTCCTCGAGTCTCCTGTTACCACACGCAATTCAGCACGCAAAAAAGCCTGATTTGTTCAGGGAACTTGCAGGCCCCTGATCAGAATTTCCTACGCCTTCCCGCCCTGGACATCCATCCTTCCTCCCATATTCCTTATATTGGCGGTTGAAACCTGCCAGGTCACTGACACTTTTAATCCAGCGAATTAATCATCACTAAACCGTATAAAAATGTTTGTGCATGCCATTGAAGAAGTTTCAAAATACACAAGACCCATACATACTATTTCAAGAAATTTTAATCAGACGACCGTCAACCCCGGTGCAGCCACTTTGTTTTTTGTCAATGAAGAGGGTTGTGCGGTTACCTGCAAACACGTGATTGATCTGATCGCGAATCGAAATGCCATCAATGAACATTACCGGAAATACAAAACTGAAAAAGCACTGATTGGAAGGAACAACAAATATAATCAGAGAATAAAAGCCCTGGACGAAGCTTATCATTATAAACAGGATGTTCTGGTACAGCTTCAGGATCGGTTCATGGCCGTTACCAGTGAACCCCAATTAAGTTACCGCTGGATCAATCATCCAAAATATG
Organism: uncultured Bacteroidota bacterium; assembly: GCA_963759335.1. GTDB lineage: Bacteria > Bacteroidota > Bacteroidia > Chitinophagales > Chitinophagaceae > Puia. Next base: position 322,743 of record CAVWYU010000003.1, on the reverse strand, counting down.
ATTTGTCCATTTTAATCATACAGGATTTCAAAAATTCATTGTACCAGTCATATGCTAAGTTCCTGAAAGATTCATCCGTACTCAAACAAGGCAAGTTTTTATGCCGGCTGGGTTTCCCGTTTCCTGAATTTTCAAATTTCCAGTACAATACAGAAATGGATGATATTGAATGGACCCAAACGGGAATATCCGATTCGCCCAGATTCCCTTTGGAAGGTATGCTGACAAGGCATATCCAGGGAGATAAAGAAATTGCAGGCATCGAATTAAGCACACCCGGGCTAAGAGGTCAAAGCGGCGGTCCCCTGTTCGACAATGAAGGAACGGTTTGCGGCATGCAATCCAGCACGAATCACCTGCACCTGGGTTTTGATATGAAAAATTTCGAATACAACCTAAATGGCGTTAAAATTAAGGTAACCAACCAGCCGTTTCTGCACGTTGGTCATTGTATACACGTGGATATTATCAAAAAATTTCTCCTCGACAACAAGATCAAATTCTACGAAAAAGAATAAACACTTTTAAATCGTCCTGAATTGTTATTCATTGGTTAATGGATATCAATATTTACCCACCCGTCGTTTAAACTAGTGGTAAATTCATCCTTTCAATATTCTACCAATAAATCCACGGGAGTTTATTTATGAAACGAATCATATGCCAGTTGCCGGTTTTAGCGGTAATCTTTATTAATATCATTGCCTGTCACAGTAAAATCCCGGAGGAAAAAGCAAAAGCCCCGTATTGTCTTACAGATACCCTTCAGAAGAATACGGTAATCGACACCGTGAAATTGCAGACAGTAAAAAATATCATTACACTCTCAGGTAAAATCGAAGCCAACGAAGACAAATGGGTAAAGGTGTATCCCGTTGTAGGCGGCATCGTGGATCAAATGAAGGTTCAGCTGGGCGATTATGTTACCAGGGGACAAACCCTGGCCATCATCAGAAGTGGCGAAATAGCCGATTATCAAAACCAGCTGACATCATCACAATCCAGTGTCAGGAATGCTGAAAAATCCCTGACTGCAAGCCGGGAACTCTTCAGATCAGGCCTTGCGACGGAGAGAGATACAATGAATGCCCGGACGGATCTTGATAAGGCTTCCTCCGATTTGAAGAAGATGGAACAAACGACATCCATTTTTGGAGTCCGGAACAATGCCATACAAGTCATCACCGCACCCATTTCAGGTTACGTGATTGAAAAAAATGTGACGGACAAAATGCAGTATAAACCGGATGCCGCCCAGCCTTTTTTTGTCATAGCCAACCTGGAGGAAGTCTGGGTAATGGCCAGTGTATTCGAAACCGATATCGCAAAAATAAAAACAGGTTACGACGCTGAAGTGAATGTAATCGCTTATAAAGACAAAACATTTACCGGAAAAGTTGACAGGATATTTTCTATTCTGGATCCGCAGAGCCGGGTTATGAAAGTTCGTGTCAGGATTCAGAATAAAGACAACCTCTTAAAACCTGAAATGTTTGCCCAGATTACCATCCGTTATAATGATAACACAACCAGGATGCCCGCCATTCCCTCGGAGGCCATCATCTTTGACAAGAACAAAAATTTTGTCATGGTTTATAAGGATAACTGCAATATTGAAACCCGCGAAATAGAAATCTACGAAGTAGCCGGTAAAACCACTTATATAAAAAGTGGATTGCAGCTGGGTGAAAAAGTCATCTCCAAATACCAGCTCCTGGTGTATGATGCATTAAACGATTAATCCCTATGAACAAGTTTATTTCCGGCATTGTTACCTTTTCCCTTAAGAACCGGTTCTTTATATTTTTCATGACTGTGTTGATCATCATCGTGGGAATATGGAGTTTTGTCAAAACACCGCTGGAAGCATTTCCCGATGTTACGAATACACAAATCATAATTGTTACACAATGGAACGGCCGTAGCGCCGAAGAAGTGGAAAGATTTGTAACCGTACCGATCGAGGTTGCCATGAATTCAGTACAAAAAAAATCCACTCTGCGTTCCATCTCCATGTTCGGTCTCTCGGTAACTAAAATCATATTTGATGATGATGTCGAAGATTTCTTTGCAAGACAACAGGTCAACAACCTGCTGCGGAATGTGAAACTTCCGGAGGATGTTGAGCCGGATGTGCAACCACCCTATGGCCCGACTGGTGAAATTTTCCGATACACAGTTCAGGGTAAGAATAAAAGTTCCATCGACCTGCTCACGGAACAGACCTGGGTCATTGACAGGCAACTGCGTAGTATTCCCGGCGTAGCAGACCTCGTGGCGTTCGGCGGGGCCGACCGGACATATGAAATTACAGTGGACCCGATCAAGCTGGCACAATATGACATCACCCCATTGGAAGTATATAGTGCAGTATCCAAAAGTAATATCAATGTGGGCGGGGATGTGATTGAGAAAAACGCGCAGGCCTACGTAGTAAGAGGCATTGGCCTGCTTGATAATATCAAAGACATCGAGAATATTATTGTTGATAATATCAACGGCACCCCCATTCTCGTAAAGAACCTGGCTGTCGTTGCACCCAGTCATGTCAGTCGTGTCGGACAGGCCGGCCTTGATGGCGATGATGATGTGGTAGAAGGGATCGTCGTTATGCGGAAGGGAGAAAATCCAAGGCAGGTGCTTAAACTGGTGAAAGAAAAAGTTCGTGAATTAAATGAAAAGATTCTGCCACCGGATATTAAAATGGTCACTTTTTACGATCGCGATAATCTGATGGATTATTGTACAGAAACCATCAGTCATAATTTGATCGAAGGTATTTTACTGGTTACGCTGATCGTTTTTATTTTCATGTTTGACTGGCGAACAACCGTCATCGTTTCCATCATCATCCCGCTTTCATTACTTTTCGCCTTCATCTGTCTCAAAATAAAGGGGATGACTGCTAACCTGCTCTCGATGGGCGCCATCGATTTCGGGATCATCATTGATGGCGCGGTCGTTATGGTGGAAGGCCTCTTTGTGGTACTCGCGCTAAAGGCCCATGATGTCGGTATGGAGAAGTACAATAAAATGGCCAAGCTCAGCATCATTCGCAAGACGGGCTCTACGCTGGCTAAAGCCATTTTTTTCGCAAAAGTTATTATTATCACCTGTCTGATACCGATTTTCGCTTTTGAAAAAGTGGAGGGTAAAATGTTTTCACCACTTGCCTGGACACTGAGTTTTGCTCTGCTGGGCGCCCTCCTGTTCACACTGACGCTGGTGCCAGTGCTTGCCAGCATCCTTTTAAGAAAAGATACAAGGGAAAGAAATAATCCCATTGTGAATTTCTTTAACCGGGTCGTGATGAGTAGTCTGAAGTATACCATGGGTCATAAAAAGATTACGCTGCTGGTTGCTTTCAGTATTATGGGTCTGACAATCTTCTCTTTTAAATTCCTGGGCAGTGAATTCCTGCCTGAATTAAACGAGGGTGCTCTCTGGGTGGAGGCTAAATTGCCCATGAGCAGTTCCCTCACAGAAACCGTGAAGTTTGTAACACAGTTCCGGAAAATATTAAACAGTTTTGATGAAGTGGATGGCGTACTGTCTCAAACAGGCCGCAGTAACGACGGTACAGACCCATCCGGTTTTTATTATGTGCAATGTCAGGTGAACCTGAAACAGAAAAAAAACTGGAAGCGGAAAATTTCAGTCGAACAATTGGTGGATGAAATGGATACCCGGCTTCGCCAGTATCCGGGTGTGGTGTACAATTATTCACAGCCCATCATTGACAATGTACACGAAGCCGTAGCAGGCATCAATGCTGATCTTGCTGTAAAGATTTTCGGTAACGATCTTGTGAAACTCGACAAACTGGCCGACAGCACATTTAATATTTTGCAAACCGTGCCGGGTATCAAGGATCTCGGCATCATGCGTAACCTGGGTCAACCCGAATTAAGTATTGTTCTGGACGAACAGAAGATGGGAATATATGGTGTTACCACGGCGGATGCAAACTCCGTCATTGAAATGGCGATCGGCGGAAAAGTAGCGTCCACTTTTTATCAGCAGGAAAGAAAATTTGATATCAGGATTCGTTATCCGGAGCAATATCGCAACAATGAAGGAGCGATTGGCGATCTTCGTGTACCCACCATTCATGGTTCTAAAATTCCTTTGAAAGAGATAGCTGACATTAAGACAATCACAGGGCCTGCCTTCGTTTACCGCGATAAAAATACGCGGTTCATCGCAATCAAGTTTACTGTCCGTGACCGCGATATGGGAAGTACCATTGCGGAAGCACAGGAAAAAGTAGATGATCAGATTAGCTTAGGTAAGGGCTTCAGCATGGAATGGGCCGGGGAATTTGAAAACCAGGTCCGGGCGCAGGCCCGACTATCACAGGTTGTACCGGTGGTACTTGTCATGATTTTTATTTTACTCTTTATCAGTTTTGGCAATGGGCTGGATGCATCACTGGTATTGTTGAATGTACCCTTTGCCATTATCGGTGGTATCCTGGCGCTTCATGTTACCGGCACCGTTTTCAGCATATCTGCAGGCATTGGCTTTATCGCACTGTTTGGAATTTGTATCCAGAACGGCGTAATCCTGATATCTGTGTTCAAACAAAACCTTCATCGTAAAATCTCAATTGTGCGGGCAGTTATGCAGGGTGTACAATCCAGGGTGCGGCCCGTAGTTATGACTGCCCTCATGGCTGCCATTGGACTGATGCCCGCAGCTGTATCAAAAGGCATTGGAAGTGAAACACAAAAACCTCTCGCCATAGTGGTTATCGGCGGTCTGATCAGCTCAACGATTCTGACACTATTAGTATTCCCGCTGATTGTCGAAATACTGTACCGGTATACCCACCGGAGAAATAAGGAAAGACATGTTTCTCTAACCGGAGAGAGCTGAGAAGTATGAGAGTATGGGAATATGGGAGTGTGAGTACCAAAGTACTCTCATACTCCCATATTCCCATACTGTTAACTTCCCTCGAGTTTCTCCAGGTCCCTCTCCAACTTCTTCACTGTCTCTTTTACCTGTATAATGTTCTCTTTGATCACTTCTTTGAGTGAGGCATTATCGCCTGCGATCCGGTCGGTACGATACGGTTTCGTATCGTCTATATAATCCTCTTCAGAATAATGAGGACGGTAAGCCAGTTCCTGACCGACATTCACAACTCCATGAGTCCGCACAAAAACCGATCGTATCGCGTTCTCCGTGTCGATGCTTATTTTTCCCTTTTCATAACCAGGAAGAGAAGCCAGATGTCCAACCGTAAGAGCAGGTACGATCACAAGATTCTCCTTGCGGTCAATTTCGGCAAGGCTCATAGGAACAATCACACTTCTGGAAATAAGATTTAATGGCTTGCCGTTGATATCTACTACCATATAAATAACACGACGCGATGCCTCATCAAATATCAACTCGGACACGCGACCCACCAACTGATTTTCACTGGCGACAACCGACCAATTCCTGACATCCGTTTCACCGTCGACTATTTCAAATCCACTTTCATGCAAGGCGACGAGGTGATTATTATAGATTGTTTTGTTAGGCATCATAGAGTGTTTTAGTGATAGAAAAATCTGTCATTATCTGACTGGTCGGTTTCGCTTTGATAGTCTGGTCCTGATGGTCAAAGCGACTGTAAATAAATAATCCGGCCACAAATAATATAATTAAAATGATTACCAGCCACAACCACAGATGGCTGTTTCGTTTGCGTTGTACATGTAACTCTGCCATGACTGTTATTTCTATTGCATATATCCCAAACCATGCCGCGGCCATATATGGCCGGTTTGTTCTTTCCTATTTGATTATTAAGCAGGTAGCCATTTCCCCACACGGGGAAAATCCGGATGTGTAGAATTTTTACCGCGGTAATTTGTATACATAATGACTCCGGATGATTAGGGTGTCCAGTAATGGTGGGATAAAATAATCAGACTCTGCATTTTTATACTGTTGTCGAAATAGTCAAAATCTTTTAATTTAAAATGAATGATATAATCCCATAACTTGTTCAGCCATTCCTGATTGTTGCCCTCCGTCATCGCAGATATGGCGAAAGATGAAATAAAACATAACGCTTCAAAGTTTCTGTTTTTAAGATCGTCTCCTTCCAGTGTATATCCGGCTGAAATATTATCCGGATTACCGGCCGTCGTTTCGCGTATCCATTGATTGATGGGTGCCAAAAATGATTTTGAACGCCTGTCGCCGGCTACTATATAATCGGTAGCGATCCGCCAGGGTACCCTGCTGGCATTAAAGTTATATATACCATCATATTTACTTTCCAGATAATGCCTTTTGGCTGGTCCCGGATTCTTGTTAACTGACTGGATAAAATCAGGAACCAGTCCGGCGTCCGGACTAAATCTCTTTTGTACACAGTTAAATATTTTATAACAGCTGTCAATGGTTTTAAGCCAGCCTCGTTCACTGGTTAACTTATAAAACGAACGAAATTCCGATGGAATAAAATCAGAAGAACGCATATCAAAATAGTCCCGGCTGTCCGATTCTATGGAATTGCTTTCTAAAACGGAATAAGTCTTTTCATTGATTTCCTGATCCAGTATGGCTCCAATAATAGATTTCGCTTTTAATAGATAATTTATTTTTCCATGACTGGACCATTGGGCATCGGCCAGCAATAAAGAATAAGCAATATCAATATCGCCATCACTGGCAGAACTCGCTTCATCATATCCGCAAGCCCTGCGTTGGGCCCATGACATCAGGAGCTTGTTCCTTTTACTGGGATGTTCCAGGTAATATTTTAATAACCCGTCAAATGTTGACTGGGACAAAGAATCCGTACCTGCCATCAGAGCGACGATGATCATGCCATAACCCTGTCCCTCCGAGACACATTCATGATTTCTGCCTGAATTTTCAGACCATATATAATAAGAATCCGAACAACGGCTTTTCCTGATATACCGGTTTTTCCATTGACAGTAAAAGGACCTGACACTATCATCCATTTCTGTGGAAGAAATATGATTGGGCGTTATGACTCCCGTAAAATAATCAGCATGTTGTGGAAATGGCCGAAGATTATGCTGCGCATATACATGTGTGATATGCAACAACGGAAATATGAAAAGGATGGATCTGATTTTATTTCTTTTCTGCAAAGTTTTCATTTAATCATTCAGAAGCGTCTGTCATTCTACAGGTGGCAAAGCAATGAGTTCACGCACGGTCATTTCCACCGGATCGATTTCTTTCACCTGATTTTTGACATAGGCTTTACTTAGACTTTGAATCTTACGTCCCTGCGGCAGGAAATTGCTTTCCAGACTGCCAACCGCTTTATTGTAGTTCATAACCGTCGAGCGAAGTCCGGTGCCTATGCTCACTAAATGTCCCATCAGTGTATTGCTGCGTTCATAAAGTTCCACAGCAGCATCCCTGATTTCCTCGATGTTTTCCATTGTTTTCAACTGGTTCCAGCTGTACCCTATGCTTTTTAGTATGGTGATCAACGTCGTCGGCGTGGCCACAATAATCCGGTTATCCAGTGCTTCCTCGATCAGTTCGGGCCAGGCCTGCAATGCGGCTCCAAATGAAGATTCGATCTGCATGAAAAGCACAACGAAATCCGGAGCTTCTCTGAACTGATCCCAATAGGCTTTGCCACTCAGTTGCTTTAGATGGACTTTGATCGCCGCTACGTGCTGACCCATCAGGACTTTCTGCTGTTCCATATCATCCGTCTCGAAAATTTTCAGGTAAGCACTCAGGGGTACTTTACTATCGACTACGACTTGTCTGTTCGCCGGCAATTTGATAATCATGTCCGGTCTCAGTTTGCCCGATTCCGTTTCAGCACTTTCCTGTTCCACGAAATCACACTGATCGGTCATACCGGCGAATTCTACCAGTCTTCTCAGTGCGATCTCACCATAACGTCCGCGTGTATGACTCGTTTTGAGCGCGGTCACAAGATTCCTCGTTTCCTTGTCAAGCGAGGAAGTTGTCAATTTCATCTGGTCGAGCATGGTACTAATATTTCCATATGCTCCCTCTCTCTTAGTTTCAAGTGTATTTATTTTTTCGTCCATCTTACTAAGTGATTCACCCAACGGCTTTACCAGGCTGTCGATTGCCTGCTGACGTTTCTCTAGATCTCCTTTTGCTTCCGTGACATGCGTATCCAGCGCCGTTTTTGCGATATCAAGAAAAGTCTGGTTATTCTTGTCCAGTGCGGCAGCTGAAAGAGCGTCAAATGAATCCTTTAATGTTTTCTGGCTTTCCTCAACAAACTTCTTCTGTTCTTCAATGGCTTTGACCGCCTCTTCATATTTGGCGGTCAGTGTGGAATTTCTATTCGTCAGTTCCATTTCTTTCATCCGGTAATCCTCGATCTGAGATTTCATTCTGCTTCGCTCATTGGTCAGCTCAATGGAATCAAATATGAGTTTTTCATATTTGGTTTTGACAGTCGAATACAGATCTCTTAACTGTGTGAGTTCCTTCAAATCGTTATGCAATTCAGAAATTCTTTCCATAGAATTTTTTAAATCGGATTCAGCGCGCGTTTTCAAAGTTGCTTCGGTTTGCAGTCCGGATCTGAGATTGTCAATCTGAGTCTTTAAATTCCCGGCAGTTTCGGCATACTCACCGTTTTTTTCGGTCAGCGATTCAATTTGTGACCTGAATTTCATTCTTGTAAAAATCCATCCGGTTATAGTTCCCAGGATAAAGGTGGCTGCGGCAAGTGATATGTATTCAGTCATATTCTATTTGTAATTTGATTGGCTTTTTGCATGTAGCACTCAATTTACTAATTTTTTTAGCTTGGTGCCGCTGTCTTTTTTGCACGTACTTTCGACTTCTGTTTCACTTAAAAAATAATCTACTGATGGCAAACCAGTTTATAAAAGTCGATATGCAGGGTACACCTGTCCTGATTAACAAGTCACATATTATCATCGCAAAGTTTGGTAACTCGTTAGTAACCAGGATTCAGTTAACAAGCGGTGAGACGATTGAGGTGACGCATACACCTCAATTATTTAAGGAAATGCAGAGTTGAAAAGTAGCTGGAGTATAAAAAGAAAAAACCGCTATTGTTGGTAGCGGTTATTCAAAAAACAGGATTTTACGTCTTTCGTTCGGATTGGATGGTTTCTTTCGGACTGGATCGGTTATTCTTTCGGATTGGATCGGTTATTTCTTTCGGTTTGGATATATCAAATATAGATTCGTTTATTCAATCACGATAGCGCGACAACACTCGATTTTTATCGTAAACTTACGAAGTCGAAGTTTATATGAATTTCATAAGTCTATGAAAATCAAGCATTTTGAAATTTGTCTTTGCGCTGCAATGTGGGTTGAAATTCAGAGGAAGCCAGAATGGTGAGCCTGGCCAGTGTAAAAGCACCCATCGCCATGACCAGGTCTCGAACGGCAACATCGAAATAATGGGCGCCGGCAATCAGTTGAAGAGCAATACATATCAGCCAGGCCATAACGATATACGCACCAATCAGCGGACGCACAAGGACAATGATTCCGGCGGCGATCTCAATAACACCTACGATTTTCATTAATGCTATGGCACTTATGGGGAGCATGGAAGTGAGATGCGCGCCAAGGTAATCGGACCAGTTGGTCAGTAAATTCGTGAATTTATCGAGACCGGCTACAATGGGAACAATGCCATAAGTGAGTCGTAAAGTGTTTTGTAACTGTTTTACTGTCGTCATACGTAATTTTTTTATTCCTGTTAGAGTATAGCCCTCATAAAAGGTTACAAAAATGTTTTCCCGGATTTTTGTAACTTCTGAATGGTTTTTGAATCTAAGAACTATATGTCAGAGCGCTCTGAATCTGAGTTGATAGAAAACATCCTTGCCGGTGAGCACAGCCTGTATGAATATCTTATTCGTAAATACAACCGGCGGCTCTTTCGTACCGGCATGTCCATCCTGAATGATGATATGGAAGTAGAAGATGCCATGCAAACAGCGTATATCAAAGCGTATGAGCATCTCGCAACTTTTAAAAATCGCTCTTCTTTTGGCACCTGGATTACCCGGATCCTGATCAATGAATGTTTGTTGCAGAAAAAAAATAAACAGCGGCTGCAAATAGTGGAGGGATCTCATTCTGAAAAAATAAGTCATATGGACACACCTGCGCATACACTCATGAATAAAGAACTTTCCACTGTCTTGGAAAATGCCATCGCAGGTCTGCCGGAAAAATACAGACTGGTATTTGTATTGCGCGAATTGGAAGATTTGTCTGTGAAGGAAACCGCCGAAGTGTTGCTGCTTGAAGAATCAAACATTAAAGTCCGGCTAAACCGCGCTAAAACGATGCTTCGTGAAAACCTTTCCGGCTATCTGAGAGAAAGCGTATTTGCTTTTCATCTTACCCGTTGTGACCGGATTGTCGGTTACGTATTTAAAGAATTACAAATAGAACTTCCACTGAGTCTCCCGTAGTCTTCAAAAAAACAGGGAGCTGTCATAGTATCAAACCCGTACGAATCTATAGTAAAAACGGACAGTCAAACGATTCGCGAGATTGCAATTGTATAGTTTTCACCCATTTATAAAATGGCATACGGTTCGCTGAAAATCTGCAAACGCTGCCAATATGAAACGCTTCAGGGAATTTTCAGTCATATGCTTAATGCTGTCATCCTTCGCTGGCAAAGCCCAGACTATTCATTATAACCTGGTTCAGATGCTGCACAACGGTGAAATCATGAAAGCTCAGAAAACTGTCGCGAATGGTACGGTTCGGATCACTGACAGTTTTCATCTGCAGGCAGTTAGTTTACAGGGCAATGCCTGGCTGAAGGGTGTTACGTTTACGAATGGCCGTATTGATATTGATCTGCGGGGAAAAAATATTCCGGGACAAAGTTTTATTGGCGTTGCTTTTAGTGCCCAAACCGATAGCGACTATGAATGTGTCTATTTCAGACCCTTCAATTTTGAGAATTCAGACAGTCTGCATCGAAAGCATATGGTTCAATATATGAGTCTTCCCGGTCATGAATGGAATGTGCTTAGAGAAACGCATCCATTGGTTTTTGAAAACACGATTTCGCCTGCGCCCGATCCTGATCAATGGTTTCACGCTATGATTGTATGCGATTCTGACAGCATACGGGTATATGTAAACGCATCTATAAAACCATGTCTTCGGGTAAAAAGATTTAAAGACCACAGAGGCGAAAAATTTGCCCTTTGGTGCAGCGACCTTCCCGGAGATTTTGCAAATCTGGCGATTACGAAAAAATAATTTGGCTCATCCATTTTCTTCGTTCGACTTCTCCAGTTCCTTCAGGATGCCGGCCACATCTTCTTCCGTATTGGTCAGCTTCGCCCTGCAGATTTTAATCAGGATGGCAGCCCTTTTTACTTTCTCGGAAAGTTCATCCACAGATATTTCGCCCTGTTCAATCTCCAAAACGATTTCCTGCAATTCTTCAAAAGCTTCTGTATATTTTAGTTCCTTACTCATGGATTTTCGATTTATCGGTTGACTGAACAATGCTCGTGATATTTCCTTCAAAAATGGTAGTGTTGATCGAATCACCCACCTGAACTTCATTAAAATTCTTTATTGCCTTTCCATTTAGCAAAGTAATACTGTATCCGCGTCGCAAAACATTTTCCGGACTCATATTCTTTATCTGTTGGCGGGTATGTTCGATTTCAATGCCCCTGCTTTTCAATAAAATATGAGTGGCGCCGGGAATCCGGTACTGAAACTGATTCAGAAACACTTTTTCATTTTTGAAACGGAAAAGTGATTGTTGCAACAATGTCCTGGTTTGTATTTTTATATCACTCTTCCTGCGCTGAAGCATATTCACCATAACAGAACGAAACAATTTTACTTCCGAATTAAACTCCGCCTTTTGTTCACTGATCAGGCGACGTGATTTATCTGAAATGATTTTATACGCAGCCTTTACCGGTTCGCTGAAATCATGAAATTTCTGTAATAGCCATTCCGCCAGTTTAGTCGGTGTGATCGAATTCGAATAAGAAATCATCTCACAAACCGTTTCATTGGTGGAATGGCCAATACCTGTCAATACCGGCAGCGGAAATTCCGCGATTGCCCTGGCCAGATAATAATCATTATAACACGAAAGACCGATATCGTCGCCGCCACCCCTTACAATCACCACCAGATCAAAATGGTCTTTTACATTCCGTATGCGGTCTAACTGTGCCATCATCGATGCAACTGCTCTTTCGCCCTGTAGCAGTGATGGAAACAACATATGAAAGAACCGGTATCCATGCTGATTCGAATTGATGATTTTCATAAAGTCTGCATAGCCTTTGCTGGTTTCCACCGATATGACCGCCATCCGCTGAGGCAACAATGACAGACGGAGTTCTTTGTTTTTATGATAGAGATTTTCATTTTTTAATCTCTGAATCGTTTCCTGTTTTTCTCTTTCCAGGTCACCCAGGGTAAACGATGGGTCAATATCCATAATGCGCAGAGCGAGACCATGCGTAGAATCAAAAGAAATTACAGCCATAAACAGTATTTTAACTCCGTCCTTTAATGGTTCATGAAGTACACGCTGAAACTCCCTGTTTATGATTACAAATTCATCTTTCCAAATAGTAGCCTTCATCTGGGCAAGCACCTTGCCCTCCTGCTTCTCCACCAGCTCCGGAAAACAATGACCTGATTGTTTATAGTAGTTTAGTTTATTTAGTTCTGCTTTGATCCATACAGGAGTTTTATAGCGTTCTGAGATCGTTTTTTGTATGCTTCGGGTCACATCCAGCAGCGTAAAAACGGGTTTATTATTATATGTCTCGGGCATTGCATTTTTAATATTCGGTAAATTTAATCAATGGATAACAGTTTGAAACGTTTTACGGATGCACAGAAGAATTCCTACGCAATGGCATTTTCAGAAATTCAGCAGGGCAGGAAACAAAGCCATTGGATGTGGTTTATTTTTCCGCAAATTAAGGGACTTGGATTTAGTGAAACATCCCGGTATTATGCGATAAAGGATTTGCAGGAAGCTGGCGAATTTTTAAAACATCCTGTTTTGGGAACCCGGTTGGTAATTATCTCCCGCGAATTGCTAAAACTGAAAACAAATGATGCATATCAGGTTTTTGGATCTCCGGACGATCTAAAGCTGAAATCCTCCATGACTTTATTCTCTATGATTCCCGAAACAGATCCGGTATTTCAACAGGTACTGGAAAAATTTTTTAATGACGAAAAGGATATTAAAACCATAAATCTTATCTCTTAAAAGTCAGCAGCTGTACTTTTTTGAATATATTACCCTGTGACGAAACAATTCAAATCCTTTTCTGCCACTGATTTCCATGCTATCTGCGACAAGCTCGCCCGGAAAGATAAATGCCTGGCTGGTGTCATAGAACAGCATGGATACCCTCCCATGTGGACAAGGCCAAATAGTTTTGAAACCATGGTACATTTTATTTTGGAGCAACAGGTTTCACTGGCTTCAGCCCTCGCCGCGCTCGAAAAACTTAGAGAAAGGATCAGACTGATAACACCTGATCGACTCTTACAATTAAGTGACGGGGAACTCCGGGAATGTTATTTCAGCCGACAGAAAATTTTATACGTGAAAACGCTGGCAAGCGCGATCACAGACAGGCAAATAAACCTGAAGGACATGGAAACTTTGCCAGACGCCCAAATTCGTGAAAAATTAATAGCATTAAAAGGTATTGGCAACTGGACCATTGATGTATATCTCATGTTCGTATTACATCATACGGACATATTTCCCGTCGGGGACCTGGCCGTCAGAAATGCCGCCATCGTTGTTAAAAACCTTCCATTAGATTCGTCGAAGGAAGATATCCTGAAAAAGGCTGAAATCTGGAAACCATACCGTACCGTCGCAGCCATGATTCTATGGCATTACTACCTGAAGACGCGTGCGCCAAAGTCTGGAAAAAATACGATGACCGCCCCGGTATAAACTTCTCCGCCGTACAGTGATTGTATCAAAAACGCACAAACCGAAAGAAGGGGGTATTATAGCTCCATGATTATGAATATTTTGAACATGGGCATAGTATTAGGGATAAATGGCAGCTACCTTTTATCTCTCACCATTCGTCAATCCGGATAGATCATGCTTCAAAATTATTTTAAAACTGCCTGGAGAAATATACAACGGAACAAAGTAAACAGCTTTATTAATATAGCAGGATTGGCCATTGGAATGTCATGCGTAGTGCTGATAGCAATCTATGTCCGTGATGAATTGAGCTATGACACATTTTTCACGGATGCAAAAAATATTTACCAGGTAAATATGAATGGTACCGACAACGGCGTGTTATTCAGTACGGGCAATACCGCTCCGGCAGTCGGACCGACCATGCACAGCTTATTCCCGGAAATAGAATCATACGTTAGAATTTATCGGCCCGGTGATATGATGGTACGATATGAAGACGGCTCAAAAACCGGTAGTTATTATACCGAAAAACGTATACTGGGCGTTGACTCAAATTTTCTACAGCTTTTCAATTATCAAATATTAATGGGCGATGCCGCCAGTTGCCTCCGGAATCCTAACTCGGTTGTGTTAACGGAACAGACGGCAAAAAAATATTTTGGCAGCGCCAATGTCATTGGAAAAATGCTGCAGTTTGGTACGGATAAAAAAATATTTCTTGTTTCGGCTGTATTGAAAAATATCCCGCAGCAATCATCATTTCAGTTTGACATACTTACACCCATCAATGCGTATAGCGTAGTAAAAAAACGCAGCTGGAACTGGTTCTGGTTGCAGACAAACACATACGTAAAAACAAAGAATCAGTTAACGCCGGATGAGATTACGAGGCTTGAATCGAAATTTCTGGTCATGGCGAAGGAACATGCCTTTCAAAATAAGCAAGACCTGGAAGTGTTTGCCAAAAAGGGAGGAAAGCTGGAATATCATTTAATGCCATTCACTTCGGTGCACCTGTATGCCACGGGAGCGGGCACGCCGGCGCGCCTGACGACACTCAGCGATATTAAGTATGTATATATATTTTCCGTAATTGCTTTATTCATCATTATTCTCGCCTGCGTGAATTTTATGAACCTGTCCACTGCCCAATCTGCAAAGAGGGCGAAAGAAGTCGGCATCCGTAAAGTACTGGGATCCGTTAAACAACAACTCATTAAACAATTTTTGACGGAAGCCATACTATACAGCCTGATTGCCACTTTCATTGCCATGGTCTTTATTCTGCTGCTTATAAAGCCCTTTAATGAAATGACCGGGAAAACACTTTCGTACAATTCAATATTTACCAGTTATATATGGCTTTTTGTATTATTCTTAAGCCTGCTGATGGGATTACTGGCAGGCATTTACCCAGCCTTTTATCTTACCTCTTTTCATCCTGCAGAAGTATTAAAAGGCGTTAAACTGCCCAAAAACAGTTTTGGCAATCTGCTTATCCGGAATGGCCTGGTGGTTTTTCAATTCAGCATTTCCATCGCGTTGATCATTTGTACCGCCATCGTTTTTAAGCAACTGAAATATATTCAGAACAAAGATCTGGGACTGGCCCGGGAAAATATTGTTGTGATTTCAAATACAGACCGGTTGAAAACCAATGAAGAGTCATTCAGACAGGAGCTTTTGAAACAACCTTCGGTTATTGATGCTTCTATCTCAAGCAGTATTCCCACCAGAGTAAACTTTGGAGATGGATATGTGCCGGAACAGGCGGAATCGGATAAACCACTGATAAAAGAAATCGATCTTTCTTCCTTTATGGTTGACAACGATTTTATTCCGACCTATCAAATGCAGGTTTTGCAGGGAAGGAACTTTTCAAAAGAATTTTCGGACTCTGCTTCTGTGATACTAAACGAAACAGCGGCAAAACAAATTGGATGGAAGGATGCCATCGGCAAGTATCTGGCGTATCCTGGTAACAGCCAGCGTTTCAGGGTAATTGCTGTAGTGAAAGATTTCAACGTCTCTTCCCTGCACGAAGTGATCGAACCCTTTGCATTATTTCATAACGCTTCCAAAACCTATGATCTGGGTCATTCTTATATCACTGTAAGATTTCGGGCGACCAATATGAAAGATAACTTAAGAGATCTGGGAAATAAATGGAAACAATTTATTCCGGGTACCCCTTTCGACTATAGTTTTCTGGATAGCGAATTTGATTCCCTGTATCGGTCTGAACAACTCATGGGAACCGTATTTGGCATTTTTACATTCCTCTCCATTTTTGTTGCCTGCCTGGGTCTGTTTGGATTGTCGCTCTATACCGTTGAAAGACGTACAAATGAAATTGGCGTCCGGAAAGTGTTGGGTGCATCTGTCCAGAGTATAGTGACACTGCTATCCCGTGACCTCTTAAAGATGATTTTGATATCGGCTGTCGTTGCATTTCCGGTCGCTTGGACATTGAATGATATCCCTGCGGCCCGCCGGATAATACTTACCTGGCCCGGTTTGCCCAACTCTGAACGTATTTTATTTTCCGGCAGTTTTTGCCATCGCATTTTCATACAAAACCGGCGCCGGAGAATTAAATGAAATATGATTCGCCTTCGATCTGAATTGCTGGAGGTTAGTCATACGGAATTGCACACCGATAAAGGCAATCAGCAAGATAGACACAATAATGGAAGAAATTTTTGATTCGGGTTTCCGCAGGCCATTGATCAAATAAAAGGGAATAAATACAAAAGCCCCTAAAGCGAGACTTGTAAGCCACATAATAAGCCAGCCTGTTTCATAATTTAAATTAGGATGCTGATTAAACGATGGCAAGCCAAGGCATTTACTCATCATACAAACGAAATATAGAATAACGGATAAAGTTCCGCTTCCATAAACGATCAGATCGTTGCGGGATCTGAACCCCTTCAGTAAAACAATAAATACCAGAGGAAGAAAAAACAGAACAAAACTGGCAAAACCAAAAAGCAGAAAAAAATCAGTGAGGCGTGACAGAAATATTTTGCCGACAGATCCGGCAATAAATCCGGCAGCAGCGCAGAGGCCGCTGATGATCAGCGCTTTTTTCATAATAAGATTATTTTGATATAATAAATAATTGGTTTCGACTTCAAGCTCACAGAGTTCATTCCGGTAAAAAGCTTTTATCGTTTTCGAATAAAACTGATGAAAGTCTGCACCCTCTTCCAGGTTCTCCTCAATTAAAATACAAATATGATCCAGCAGGTTTAACCGGAGGCTCTCTGTTTTAATACCGGATTTTTCCAGATCCTCAAGGATAAAATCGATATTCTCTTCTGTGATCTGATACATCTAACTCGTTTTGGGTTTTATGTCCAGCAATACGGTCATGGTGGCAATGAACCGGGAGAAATCTTTCAGCTTTTCTTTAGTGGCTGTTTTACCGGCTGCGCTGAGACTATAATATTTTCGGATCCGTTTGCCAATATATTCTGTCTGCGTAATAACCAGCTTATCGGATTCAAGGGCATGCAGGGTGGGATATAATGAACCCTCGGTAATCTGAATTTCATCCCGGGTAAGTTCTTTGACTTTCTGGGTAATTTCATAACCGTACATTTTCCGGTTATCCGCAAGTAGTTTCAGGATAATGGTTTTCAGAGTGCCTTTTAATAATTCGGGAGAATAAGTCATCGGAATATTTGAAATTTATCCCAATATACATAAGATTCCAATGCATTGCAAGTTTTTGTATAAACATACATGTTAAAAATAACCGGGTCCACCGGTGAGGAGTTAATGTATTTCCTTAATTTTTACCTTCTCCATCGAACGGGCAAGCGCTGAAAACTTGCTGATCATCGCATTTTTACTTGAAATATTACCCGCAGGCGGACGCTTTTTAGGCTTTGCTTTACTGTTTTTGATATTGTAATACAGCAGCATTTTATTGGGGACAACTACTTTCAGTTTGTTGAAGTCATCACTGTCGATAATAAACCGGTACAGTCTGCCTTTAAATTCACTGCCACCTACTGTAACCTGGTCCTCCAAACTCCCGTAGCTCACGGAATTCAAAACCGAATCTTTATCCGACATCAGCAAAATCATTACACTCATATCATTATTTGCCAGGTCCTCATAACTTTTATTTCCAATGCCGACCGGGAAAGAAATCCCTAATATGTATTCCGGTTTTTTGTCTTTGGTCAGCATGATTCCGACAGATCCGTAAATACCATCATCAATCATTGTCTGTGGGAAGTATAATACCGTAACTCCATTTTTTACCTCACCGTTTACATCAGATCCGCGTTCATATTCAAATAATTCTTTTGCGTTAAAAGTAACACTCCATTTATTGTAATATGATTTGGTTATAATACTTTCCGTACTATCCTGGCTGAGTAATGTTTGGAATATCAATATCGACAGGATAAATAGACAGGATGCTTTCATAATATTAACGACCGCTATCCATTTCCGGTTGCAAACTTTACCTGATTTGCAATATAAGCGGCTATTAAAATTACGATCATTCCGAAGATTTGAATGAAAGTGATTCGTTCATTGGCAATTAAATATCCGAGCAGGACAGCTATGACCGGATTGACATAAGCATAAGTACCCACCACCGCCGCGGGTCGCCGTGCAAGCAGCCAATATAATGCCACCAATGCAACGATGGATCCCGCTATAGCCAGATATAAGACGGAAGCCCATCCGCTCCACGGCACTGACCGGTAATTAAAATTTGTCCATTCACCTGCAATGGCTGAAATGATCAGACAACAGAACATTCCACCCACCAGCTGCCAGCCTACGTTGGCATACAGCGATCCTCCTTTATTGTGATATTTATAATACAATGACCCTGCTGCCCAGCAAAAACAGGCCGCCACGGTAATGGCGGAAGCCAGCACAGTAATAAAGCCTGAATGAGATTCGGAAGCAGCTGCCGGACTGATAAACAAAATAACGATCCCAACAATTCCAAGGCTGATACTGAGGATTGTCAATTTACTTTTTCTGTAATTAGCCCAGTTCCTTCTGTCCGAAATAATATAACAGATCGGCAACAAAGAATTGAAGACAGCAGTCAGGCCGGACGAAATATATTTTTCCGCCCAAAATGCAGTCGCCTGTCCAAAAGTCATTATAAAAGCGCCCAGTAAAATATTTTGCGAAACGTTGGTTGAAAATATAGATTCGCGTTTAACCAGGCAGAACATTAACAACAAACCGCCTGCGATAAAATATCGAAGGGAGGCCATAATATAAGGTGGTATAAATTCAATTCCGATTTTTATCGCCAGATAGGTAGTACCCCATATAATATAAATCGCAGCAAAAGCCAGCCAAAGCCGGAGATCTCTTTTCAAATGTTGGTTTTAGTTAGCCAAAACTAACAGAATTCCTGTATGCTTCGGCAAATCCCCCGAATTTTCACTATTTGAGGGAGTAAAAACGCTGCCTTATTCCAATGGAAAAAATCTGATTTTATCAAAATGAAGTTGGAAAATTATGCTCTCTTTGTCAAAATAATGAACAGCAAAAAATGGAGACAATCACACACCTGTTTCAGGATCTATATAAAAATTTCAATAACCGTAATATCGACTCGGTTATCACTCAGATGGCGACAGATGTAAAATGGGCTAATGGTATGGACGGCGGTTTTGTGTATGGTCATGATGGTGTCCGGGAATACTGGACAAGGCAATTTAAAGTCGTACAGTCCCGGGTCCTGCCTTTACATATCCACGTCGAAAATAAAACTGTAAAAATAAAAGTTCACCAGATTGTTCATGATATGCAGGGAAATCTCTTAGCAGATGAGATAGTGTTTCATCTCTTTTATTTGGAGAACGGAAAAATTTCGGAGTTTGTCATTGACAATATCTTATAATAGTTTTTTCATGTGGAATTCATGATACACCAAGAGTGACCCGGTCGTCCGGGATCAGTTTTGGTAAATGATAGATCGAAACGCTGAAAATACGAACAATATGGTGGCTGGTGCGGGGTGTAGAGGGAATATAGGAGGATGTCTGATTTTAAAGGGCTGTAATTAAGGATATTATGAGTCAGGTTTGAAATAATACTTAGTTGTTTTTGACGTTATATATAAAATCCCTACCGATGAAAACCCTATTCCTGCTATTGATTTTTTGCAAATCGGCCATTTCGTTTGCCCAAACTACAAAACCTGTCTATAAAGTTGTTCCAGTGGTAACCAGCCATTCCTGCTTCTTAAAAGGCGGATCACGAGCCCTGGTTGGCAACAGTTCAAGACAGGTATTGCCGATCGAACTGCCTGCCAATACGGTTGAATGGTATTATACAATTACAACTACCACTAAAAAGAAACAATCCCTGAATAGCGACCTCACGGGTCAACTGGACAAGTTGCTGATCCCGGATCTGGGAATTAATTCAAAGGCTTTAGATGCTATTAGAGTCCCGGGTGGTTCAGGTATCTGTGATGTTTATGTGATGACAAATCCAAAAGAAGTAAATAAATATGTGAATAAACAGCCTGCGGTCAGTTTCCTTATGAATGACTCCAGGCAAAATTATATTTCAGGGATCATTCAGGTGAAGGATTTTTTATACGGATCCTGTTTCCTGGTATTGAGAAATCCAAGTTCTTCTCAGGGACTCAATGTAACCGTTGAAGTAACAGCCATTGTTCTGACAACAGCGGCTAGTAGCAGCACGGCTATGCAATAATGTCTTTACGGTTATCCAACCACTGAACACCCGTTCTGGTGGACGCGTCACGACAGTTCCCGATTCTTTCATCTTCACATAAAGTGCCGGTACAGTTACGCCAAAACGGCACTGTATAGCCTATGCATTGCGTATGCGTCCCTGATAGCGTTCGGGTTGCATTTTGAGATTGTGGCGGGGCGCTTGCCCATGGGATTCAGTCGACCTGTTGGCACGATATTATGTTATAAGGATCGAAGATGCAACTCTTAAATCAACCAATATGAAGGCAATTATTAATATCTCAATCATTTGCTTGTCCATATTATACTGTGGATGCAAAACAAATTCTATCACTGGCAGAAGTCAGCTCGATCTGGTTCCCGAATCGCAATTACAAACCATGGCGCTGACAGAATATAAAGACTTTTTGTCGAAAAATCCGGTGGCTCCGGCTACTGACCAAAACCAGGAAATGGTGCGGCGTGTCGGAAACAGAATAGCTACTGCGATAACCAAATATTATAATGAACATGGCGCCGGCGACCAGTTACAGGGTTATTCCTGGGAATTTAATCTCGTGTCCAGTAAGGAAGTAAATGCCTGGTGTATGCCGGGAGGTAAAGTGGTTGTCTATTCAGGTTTGCTGCCTGTTACCCAAAATGAAACAGCGCTGGCAATTGTACTCGGACATGAAATCACACATGCCGTTGCCGGTCATGGTCGTGAACGCATGAGCCAGCAGATGCTCGCTCAGGGTATAGAAGTTGCCGGTAATGTCGCATTGGGAAGCAATCCGAAAACAGTATCGATATTTAATCAGGTGTATGGACCCGCTGCACAGATAGGTGTCCTTCTTCCCTATTCACGCAAGCAGGAAAGCGAAGCTGATCATTATGGATTAATATTTGCCGCCATGGCCGGATATAATCCGCAGGAAGCAATTCCCTTCTGGAACCGCATGGCATCGCTGGGCGGACAAAAACCACCGGAATTATTGAGTGATCACCCGACCGACGAACAAAGAATTGAAGACCTGAAAAAAGTAATGCCGGAGGCGATGAAGTATTACCAGGGGACGAAACATTAATACAAGTATGGAAGTATGGAAGTATGGAAGTATGAAAGTAATAATTTGAGAGTTAGTTAGAATTACACTTCCAGACTTCCATACTTCCAGACTTCCATACTCACATTATCGGCTTTTTTCCGCAGAAGATTTACTCAGCCCTTTGGCCAATTCATTAATCCCATCCGCTGTTTTATTTTTTAAATCACGCGTGATGCCCTTAATCTTTTTCAAAATTTCAGACCCCATGTCAGGAATCGCAACGGTACAAATCGCTAAACCTATCAGAACTGTCCTGATTACCTTCTTCATAGCTAACTAAGATAACATTTTGGTTATATCGAAAATGGTGAATCCTTTTTTTGTTATCAACAACCTTTCCCCCGTTCTGAACTTAGAAAAACCTCCGTTTCTGGGTAATTAGGACGGAATATTGGGAAAATATCTCCATATTCCCTTGTTCTGGAAATCCTGCACACTGTAGCCGGTACAATGGGGATATCCCAATTTTATTTTGCGTTTTTACAAGTATCATCTATGTTTGCTAAATAATTTAGCATATCCCGGTCTATTAATCAATCATAATCGGCTGTCCGGGTGATCGGTTCTCGCATGGGCTGGGAGAATATTATTACAATTAGCATTGTATTGCCCGAATGATTTAGTTCTGTCAGTAGTTGAACCCTGGTATGTTTATACCGGGGTTATTTAGCTTACCTGACCCCGGCTGTCCTATTCCGCTGATCCATGATAATAGCCCGTACAGCCCGCTCGTATTGCGATGTGTCCTGTTCCTGCCGGTCAGTATAGCCGTGACCAAGATTTATAAGTTTTTTCTTACTGTTGATTCTGTAAAAACTATAATAATTTTTACCGGAAAGGCGAAGGCTGGAAATAATATTATAAACGGAATCAAAACCCGGATTAAGCAGTTTCTCAAAACCCTTTACATAGGTTAGGTTGCGCCTGACCTTATCTACGATGTATAAATGGAAGGAGGGATTTGACCGCGCCCCGCCAGGATGGTTATATACTAAAATATCCTTCACATGATCGTTGTTGAAGTCCTGGCGATCAATATAATAGTCTGTACAAAACAAAGAGTCCTGAAAAATTTGTCTTGTTTTGCCGCTTTTAACCTGCTTGAATGTAATGACTGTATTGGCATCTGTATCCGAAATACCAGCCGGTTTGAATATATGAATGTTCAGCTTGTAGGAAGAATCTGAAAATGGAAACCAGACGGTATCCAATGCCGAAAAAGTCTTTTTGGTTTTTACCACACCAGCCTTGTCCGCATCTTTTTTTCCTGATCCGTTTGCAGGATGATTCTGATCACTGTCAGTACAGGAAAACAGAAATAACAAACCAATCATTTTTGATAAATGACGTTTCATGTCATGGTTTTAAGCCGGGAAACCAAATATAGACAGATAAAACTAATTGTGACCTGGCTGGCAAAGCATAATAAATTAATATATACTATTCTTTTCGCAGCGGTTTTATTGATGCTTGCGTTTCGACTCTTACAAGCCAAAAGTATACACCAATAGGAGAAATGATATATCAGAAGAACACTTTTCCATTTCAAATTTGCATAAGTATACATGGACAATGTAACAGTAGGCTTTGTGTTTTAAGCTTGACGGGGCTCCTGATACAAACCAAGAATATTTCCTGAGAGATCCTGAAACCAGGCTGTGATTTCCGGTGCATCCAATCCCAGCGGCCGGACGATCGTCCCTCCCCTTTCCAGTATTTTCTTAATCGTTATTTCAATGTCGTCTACCATGATATGCAGGAGCATGCCGGTCTCTGTGGTTGGTTTTCGATCTGTGCGCCAGGTACCGCTGACTTCATTCACGCCGTCATCAAAGGCAACGGATCCATCGTTGCGTCTCCGTATTTTCCAGTCAAACACCTCGTGATAAAATGTACTGGATTCATGGATATCGCGTGAAGGCAGTTCCAGATAACAAATCTTGCCATTTGCATAATGTGGTCCATCATTGATTGTCATAAATCTTTTTTTTCAAGTTGGAAAATATCTTCGACAGACTTGCCAAATACACGCGCAATTTTTAACGCGAGCAGCGTCGAAGGAATATATTTATTGCTTTCGATTGAATTGATCGTTTGTCTGGATACTCCTGCCTGGTCAGCCAGTTCTGCCTGCGTTAGTTTTTTGATGGCACGTTCTACATGCAGATTGTTTTTCATAAGAAGGGATCAGAATCATTTGAACGCATAGATCGGTTTAACCGGTAAATGACCCATTGAAAACGCAGGATGAAAAAAAGCAGCGGCAGCCAGATGTTCAGCATTAATATATGATTGGATTCACCACTTCTGGTAAATATCAAACTGAAAAGCAGGATCGCATAGTTCAGATAGATGGCCCATCGTAAAGAGTCGAGCCGCAAACGGATGATTTGTTCATCTTCCACCCGCTCACGGGAAAAAGCAACAAGGAAAAGTCCGACAAGCACCATAAGCGTTGTGCCAATGAAAAAAAGATGTGGCGTCGAGAATAAAAAATCAGCTGACCCGGACGATGACGGGCGCTCATCATATCCGTCTGGATAGAAATGATCCCAGAGCAGTTTGATGGGAATATGCACCAGGATCAGGCCAATACCGAAATAGCGGGTGCTATATGGAAACAGGTATTTTTCTTGCATTTTGTCAAGTTTGCAATACTAAATGTAAAGAATACTTTACATATCATCCAAATATTTCTTCATGCTTGAGAGTAACCTATAAGCATTCAAAGACTTTCCCCTATCAAAGTATAGATTGAAAAAAAGATTTCATGTCGTCCCTTGAAGCCAGATCTGCAGCGGCATTAAGGCTTCTGACGCGTTGGCGAGTGCGGCCTTGATCGCCGTGTCTGTCGAATGAGCCAGGCACAACTATTGCCGGATTGATAAAAAATGAAGCCATGTATAAATATGGAATCTTATTGCTTACTGCATTTGCGGCCATCAGTTTGTCGTGGAACCGGTCGGAATCCAAACCGATCGCGCACGCGTGGATCCTGAATTTTTCGGATACGTCTGTGTGTGATAAAGTTTTTGACGGAAAATATACCGACAGCAACAAGGTGACCTGCATCAGTCTGGGAGGCGCATCTCCCGGTCAGAAAATTACTATCGTGATAAAAGGTAGTGATCGCAACAATTTCCCTTCACCACCAGAAAAATTGTATACAGGCAAAACCGTATGTGTAAAAGGGCCGGTAGAAATGCAGGGCGGTCAGCCTACAGTGGTGGTAAAAAATCCTGGTCAGATAGTCGTACAGCAATAGGGATACGAAAACAGGCCTATACTTTTTTAAAAGTAATTTCAACTTTTCGATCTATTTTACTTTCCGGATGTAGAGTCTCCATCACAAGTACGCCGGATTTCAATGTCACGGTGCTCTGTACAGCAGTCGTTCCTTTTTGATCAGTCATGGTTAAGATATTTCCATCGATGGACCAACTACCTGTAAAAGTACGACTCGCATCTTCTGTACCAGAATTAATCACATACGTATGGTTAGATTTGAATTCATATACAACAGTTCCGATGGTCGACATATCTGTTACGACAAAAGGTTTTCCATATTTTTTTGCCCCCTCATCTGTAAAATATTGCTTCACGGTTGCCTGGCTCCATTTACCAATAATCGATTGTGCAACAGCATTCTTTGAAGAAATCAAAGAAAAGATTGAAATAAAACCGATAAAAAGCTTCTTGAAAACTGGTAAATAATTCATATAGAAGTTTTGATCTTTCCGAAGCTAACCTTAATTCCGCGTTCGTGTGAAACAATTTTTACCTCTTTATATTTGCAACTAAATTCTTTGTATGGCATTTGCCGGTAAAAAAATCACGAATTCAAAGAACGGTCAGACATACCGGTTCATCCAAACTGCAGCAAGTACCGGTGGAAAAATACTTGAAATGGAATCCGTATATGTCCCCAATACGCCGGAGCCCATTCTTCATTATCATCCAAAGCAGGATGAATACTTTAAAATCCTGGAAGGAGAAGTTACCGTCAGAATCGGAAATGAAAAAAAAGTCTTACTTGCAGGAGATGAACTGCATATTCCGGCCGGCACCCATCACGGCATGTGGAATCCAACGAATCACACAGCCATCGTAAACTGGAAAACGATACCCGCCCTGGAAACGGAATATTTCTTTGAAACCATCACAGGACTTGTCAACGACGGAAAGACTGACCAAAAAGGCAAGCCCCATTTACTTCAGACAGCCATGACCATTAACCATTTTTCCGGTATGTTCAGACTGGTAAGACCTCCCTATTTCGTCCAAAAAATATTATTCTATGCATTAACGCCCCTGGCCTGGCTTTCGGGTTACCGGGCCACTTATAAAAAATATCTTGATTGATCATTTTCTCTTTCTGAGGAATATCTCCTTAAAAAACACAACCAGATAAGTCAGGACAATAAGCCCTACCACAGAAAAAATCGCATACGTAGGACTGCTGAAATAATACCGGCTTATGATCCTGTATCCTATCAGTAACAGAACAAACACGATTCCCCGTGTAATCCATTTCGGTCTGGATTTTTTCATTCATGAATGTAAGCATTAAACATCTGTGCCCATCCCATGGGTTTCTGCATGCTCTCAATAAAAATGTAATGCTTGGCGGCCCGGGCTATTCGTGAATGAGTTTCACCCTATTGAGTCACCGCCGGATCCGGCTGTTGGCTCCCGGGTAGCTGATCATCCTTTTGACTTTTAGACTTTTTATGATAACCCGCTACGAGTTCATGAACTTCCTGATCGCGTTGTTTTTTGAGCAAGCGAACTTCCTGGCGTTTTTGTTTATTCGTCAGGCTGTCATCCTGCCGTACAGAATAGATCCTGTCCGCATAATCTGATTTGATATCTTCTTCTTCTTTCTGAAGCTTACTGGGCCTGCTATACATATTTCCGTATGGATAATAGGCGCCATAAGGAAGTCCGTAAAATCCAAACGGGCTATAGAATGGCGGATAATAACCGACGCCGAATCCAATTGACGGATGTATGGCATACACCTTGTGATACACGGCAACCTTCTGGGCTGATGCTCCAAAACCGAGGCCCGCTACACAAATCGCTACTACGATTAACTTTTTCATAAAACACTTCTTTGTATAATACAAACGCAAATTACAAACAGAAGATGCCTGCCAAATGACAACGATTTGTGTAATAACGATTCTCTAACAAATGCATTGACATCATTTAGTTTACCTGAACGACTTCATAGGCATCGGTTCCGTCCTGCGACACAGGCTGGTAGTAGGTGTTGTTGTAAACCAGATAGCTTTGGGAAGAAGGATCAAAAGGACATATTTCATACATCGCAATTCACCATCCAGATGATTTCGAATGGATCGATCAGCATGCCGAAATAAGCGCCCCAGAAAGTTTTGTTCATGGGCATCGTTATGTTCCCTCCCTCCGATAAGGCGTTAAATATCCTGTCCGCTTCCTTTTTACTTTCTGTATTGACGGAGAGAGAAATATTCTGACCCATGATTACAGTTCCCATAGCCGGATTGGCATCGCTGGCCATCAGAATGTTTTCTTTGTTGATCGGCAGCGAAACATGCATGATGCGATCCCGTAGTTCGTCCGGAATTTCCATACCGGGCATCGGAGGCATGTCTTTAAAACGACTGAACGTATGAAATTCTCCGCCGAATACTTTTTTGTAAAAAATAAAAGCCTGTTCGCAATTACCATTAAATGTCAAATATGGATTTACGGATGCCATAGTTATTTATTTAAGAATATAAAGGTAATCCCATTATTATTCCCGGTATCCTAAAATAAAGTGCATATCTAAAAAGCTCCGGACAAATCAGGCTTCTTCATCAGCGCCGGGATCAATGAGCCCTTTTTCCTGCGCAGTATTTTTGTTTGTAATTAAGTTCTCATCCTTCTGATTTGCGTCTGAAACTGTCTTCTTATCCCCCAGCTCGAGCTCATCATCAGTGGTTGCCAGATTATCAGCTCTTTCGGCTTCATTATTCGTAATAATAGAAGGGCGGCTGTTGATGAAATTATTTTTCGGATCCATATAGAGTAATTTTTGAATATCAGTATGATTGCCAAACCTATGCCATGAAGTTCCTGACCCTGTAAAAACAATCATCAGAGGTTTAACGTAAGGTTGGTATATCCATCTTTCCCTGTAAACTGATTCACAGCATCTTTAGGTGGCTCTACCCAATATTCCTGATTAATAACAAATTTGAATTGCTTTGTTTCACCCTTTTTTCCTATTTTATTTTTAGCCACCTTCAGCCTGAAGGTTTTATCATTCTTCATGACAGCCAAATATTTATCATCTTTCGGATTCCAGTTGTTAAAATCACCGGCCACATTCACACCCCTGATCTCGCTGAACCGGTCTTTCAGGATAATCACTTCTCTCCCGATTATAATTGTTTTCTGTTGCCCAAATATAAATTCAATGGAATCACCCTTTGATATATATCCGAACTCCGTCCCGTGCGACTGACTCCAGACTGATTGTGAAACAATCAGCAAACCGATCAGCAGGGCTGATAGCCTGTACGACTTATTTAAAATTTCTGTTTTACAGTTTCTGTTTGTCGCTGGCTCATGACGTCGTGGTTTGATCACAGAGTAAATTATTGAAACTATTCGGTAAATTTGCATGCTCAAATTACACCGATGTGTTATGATATTTCCTATACTGTAAATGTGAAAGAGCTGGCCGATTATTTTCCCGACCTGGAATTTCATTCGCAGCTGGAACTGGATTTCGACGCCGGCATACATATCATGGGTCACTCTTACGCTGAGCATCCGATTATTTACCGGACCGCAGAAGGAAAACTGCTTTGTCGCGCGATGGAATGGGGCTGCATCCCCTTTTATGTAAAGGACGAGAAAACCTTTGTTCGCCAGCGTGCATCCATGCTCAATGCGCGTAGTGAACGGATACTCGAAGACAGCAAATCATATTGGTTTAAGATCAAAAACCGCCGTTGCCTGATTCCCGTCAATGGAATGTACGAACACCGGGCGATCAGGGGCTGGAAGAAAAAAGTTCCCTATTTTATCCGGTTAAAGGATCAGCCGATGCTTTTTCTGCCGGGACTTTATTCCGTGGCGGATTTACCGGACCTGGAAACCGGAGAGATCATCAAGCGATATACTTTTACACTGATCACCCGCAATGCCAACGACGTGATGGCGAATATTCATAACGATGGTGATAACAGAAGCAGGATGCCCCTGTTTCTTCCCAAACATTTGTCCGACCAATGGCTGAGCAGTGAATTATCGGCCGAAGAATACAAGTCGATACTGGATTATGAAATGCCTTCAGATCAGATGATCTATCATCCGGTATTTACGATCCGTAGCGCGAAACCGCGGCCCGATGACAAACTAAAAAATGATTATTGGGAGTGGGAGAAACTACCGGCGCTGGGGGAAATGAATCCCTGATTACTTTTTCACGTTAACAAGCTCATCTTCCATTTCTTTCTTAATACTGTGTTCTTCATGTACTTCATCAATCGACAGAGATTGCTGCAGTGTATTCTGCTTATGGGCAAACTCACTTAATTTTAAATAATACTTTTGAATCACCTTCAATTCATCCTCTGTCATTCCTTCCACATTCACCAGGCGGTTACTGGCCAGTTCGTTCGCGGCCACTAATTCATTCAATTTCAACTGTATCGAAAGTGAGTCCTTATTTTGAGATTTAAGTATCAGAAATACCATCAGGATGGTGATTACGCTGGACATGGTCCCGATGATCATTTCCCATCGCTCAGAAAAATGCAGGAAGAATCCTGAAATGCCCCATGCCAGTACGAATAAGAAGATAATAATCACAGTACCGGTTCGCCCGGCCATGTCGACCACACCGGAAGCAATTTTCTCGATAAAATGGGAAAAAGAAAAACTGGATTTCATTCTTTATAGAAGGCAATAGGCGTGCCCGTAATTGCCTTACTTTCACCCCATGAATGAGGCTATACAATCATTTCATGTCAAAAGGACGCCGTTTGGTGCCTCCCGCCTGTTAACCGTCGCACCCCTTTACCTCGAAATGGAAGGGCCATTGTCTCATACACGTTTTACAAAAGAAGATATCGAGGGGTTGCGTTTGGGTGTCACTCTGATCAGCTATTTCCTGATACCCATCAGCAAAACCTATAATATTGAGATAAAAAGCAGTCAGGGAAAGATCATGCTTATACGCATGCATTCGATTTTCGGTGTTGGAAGTCGGAAGAACCGGAATTTGTTTATCCAGATACATAAACAGATTCAGCAATACATTTTTAACGATATGGCGATTCATTATGTGCGATTATTGAATGGCGGTTTAACATTTGAACTTGCCGGCGCATTTCTAACAGAAGAGGGCGTTCTGATTAAAAAAGATAAACCACTCATACCCTGGTCACGTACCGGTCTGGCAACCCGTTTTCATTCCTGCTCTGTGTATGATAAAGCAGACCTCAGACATTTCAAATCCTTTGACTACTGGTATGATTGGAATGCGTCTCTGCTGCGTTCCGTAATAGACTATAAAATCAGTGCGATGAGATCATAAGCCTGGTGTACATTTTACACTTTCAAAATTAACAATCGAATAATACAAATGCAGGAAAAAGGATAGTACTTTTGAACATCCTTTATTATGAAAAAAACACGTCCATCTTTCAGAAAATCAAAGAAGCTTCGGAATTCAGAAATGGAAATTCAAACGGATAAAATATATCAGGACCTCGAGATTCCGCAACGAACACAAATTCCGCCTTCTGAAGAACTGATTGCAAAACTCAATCAGATCGCGTCAAAACCTCCGTTTAGCTACACACAGAAGAAAAAAGATAACAACATCCTTTAATTTTCTTCATTCCTTTAACAAAAAGTTGCCCCTCGTGGATTCGAACCACGATCTGCAGATCCAAATTCTGCCGTGCTGCCGTTACACCAAAGGGCATTCTTCATTTTACAGATGGTGAAAATATTTGGTCTGTCTCTCCCCAGAGAAACCATTTAACAAATCCTTCTCAATATCTCCTGTATTTTACGCTTAAAATAGCATGACAAAACCTCTACGGTTTTATATCTGCATTTTATTTGTCAGCCATACCTCCTCCGCACAAAACAAACACACCGACTTTTCGAATCAAAAGTTTTCCGCCGACACGGTAAAACATACGATCAGCGCATTAACAAAAGAATTGAGTATAAAGCATCCGGGTTTCTACAGATACAATTCTGTAGATAATTTTAATAAGTATATTGATTCCGTTAAATCCACCATCACGGATTCCCTGACGGAACTGGAAGTATATAGAAAACTAAAACCGGTTATTTCGAAAATTGGCTGTTTGCATACCGGAATTTCGCTTCCGAAGGAGTACAAAAGTTATCTCGACAGTCAATCCAATTTACTTCCATTCAAACTTTATTTTACCAGTGATAAAATATATATAGTAAAAAACTACTCCTCCGTAAAAACCATTTCACCCGGCGATGATTTAATAAGCATCAATGGTCAGAGCATGACTCAAATCATCGATCGGTTGTTTGCCATGATTCCTTCTGATGGGTACAATCTGACCATGAAATACCGGGCATTAAATCTGCAATTTCCAATTTGGTACAGGACCATCGACCTGACGGAGGACTTTTCAGTGGTGATAAATCAAAATAATGTCCAACAGACTTATCAGATAAAAGGAGAGAAATTTAGCGATATCTCAGCGGACGGATTTTTAAAAGAACCCATAATTGCAAAACAACTCGAATTCAAACTGGATACTGATTTTGCTGTTCTGACGATACATTCCTTTGCGAAAACGATAATAAAAAAAACAGATCAGGACTTTAAGTCTTTTATTGACAAGGTGTTTCTGGAGCTGACTGCCAGAAATATCAAATATTTAATTGTGGATCTCAGAGATAATACCGGTGGATCAGATCCCTTTGCCGTTTATTTTACAAGTTATTTTTTTGATAAGCCCTTTCGTTTTTGGGACAGAATTGAAGTAACCGAAGCGATTGCAAAGGAAATCAAAGGCCCCGCAATCAGATTATTTTACTATAAGCCGGTTCAGAAAGACAGCGTATGGTTATGGCAAAAAGGGAAACATGTTGATGACTTTGATTTCTACGAGGTTCAGCAGCCTGCTAAAAACAATTTTAAGGGTAAAACATATATTCTGATAAATGGCTTTTGCATGTCATCCTGCGCAGATGTTGCAGCCATATTATCATACAATAAAAAGGCGATATTTATTGGACAGGAAACAGGGGGTTGTTATCAGGGAAATAATAGTGGTATGATTCCGGAAACCCGGGTGGAACCATTTCAGTTTACACTGACCGTCCCTTTGCAGAAATTTTATAACTATGTTGATAAGTCAAAAAATATTGGCAGGGGAACCATGCCGGACTATCAGACAAACATGACCCTGGACAATATTCTGAAAGGAAAAGACACGGAAATGGCATTTGCTGTCGACCTGATCAGGAAAGGAGCCGGAAACCAATAATGCACCATATAATACGTTAAAAGATCAGGACCAATTATTGATATTTGTAGCAAATGAGGAAACTCCTAATTCTCGCTTCGATCTTTTTAATATCTGCATTTGACGGTCCCGACGGCCCTGAAAATGGCTGCAGCATTCAAAACAAATCATTTATGAATGGAGAATATGCCGCGTATAATATCTATTATACGCTGGCTGGCGTATATTTCGAAGCGGGCACCGTGAATTTCACCTGCAGAAGTGAACAGCTTGGCAACAAACCGGTATATCACATCACAGCGGTCGGCAAAACGATTCCTTTTTATGATCATCTGTACAAAGTCCGGGACAAATATGAAACGTACATTGATACGGGAACGCTGCTCTCCTACCAGTTCAGCCGGTCTGTGCTGGAAGCCAATGTAAAGAAATATGAAAACGTCCGGTTCAACCGGGAAATTCAAACCGCCATCACCGACAGCGGCGTATACAAAATTCCCTCCTGTGTACTGGATGTGCTGGGCGCCGTGTATTATGTCCGGAACCTGTCGACCGAAAATCTCCATTCCGGTGACAAAGTTGAATTCCAGCTATTTCTTGACAACCAATTATACAAGTCCTATGTTCGTTATATGGGTAGGGAAATCATCAACACCAAATACGGGAAGTTTCATGCAATCAAAATAAAACCACTGCTAATAAAGGGAAGTATGTTTGAAACCGGCGAAAAAATGACAGTATGGGTGAGCGACGATGCGAACCATATTCCACTGCGTATCCAGGCCCAAATAAAGATCGGCAGTGTGAAAGCCGACCTGATGGAGTTTAATAATCTGCGCTGGCCCCTCACCTCATTTATCAGTAAGTAGAATGTATGAATGCCGAATAATCTTTCCTAAAATGAGATTAACGATTAGATTACGTAATTGCAATAAAACTTTTCATACTTAATCTGATAAGGAAAGATATTCAGTTCTTGTATCTCCTATAAACTCCATTCTTTCGAATTCCCGGATAATAAACTGCTTTTTTTCATGTAGTAATCCGGTATCACCATACTCTAATCTATAATCATCCAGATCAATTTCAATTAGCTTTTTGCCATTCATTTGTTGCAAGACCTCCTTTTCTGTAAATCGTACTTGTCCGGCTAGACGCTTCACCTGCGCCTGATCAAAAGGAAGAAACATCCTGAATGGCCTTTGATATAGAGGTGGTGGTTGATCTGCAGGCTTGAAAAATAGAAATAATCCCAGTAAACCAAACAGGCTTATAAAACTTGGGCCATACATGATTCGGATTCTTCGCATGGACATGAGATGCAGCACCCTGTTTATTCCATATAAATAATTTTTTGATCAGACGGCCGCGGGTTAATGGTGAACCGCGTAAATGATCTCAGAAGGTTTGTGTAATTTATCTTTAGTCGGAACCTGTTCATTCATAAGGGTTGTGCAAAATTCCAGTGACATGGCTGTAATAAGCAAACTACCGGCCGGCATGGGTAGTTCCTGAATAATTTTCTGAGCTTCCACTTTTATATGATTCAGCAAATAAATGATCTCATTTTTAGCGGTTCCGATTTCCTTTTTCTTTTCGACGTCAATCACAACAGAAGCGATTCGACAAATAACGGAATTTGCTTTCCGGGGAGCTCTGAAGGCTGATTTTGGTATGAACGACGGAATGGCAATTTGTATTTGTCCGTCCGCAGGCTTGCTTACTTTGAGTTCTACAAACCAACGTGCGCCCAGACCCGGATTTCCGGTAGAAAACTGAAAATAAACAAAAGCCGGCTGTGTTAAGACCGATGAGGGTCGAAGCCGGGCGACTTGCAACCATGTATAAATTTCACCGACAAGGCGGGTTTGCATTTTCCTGTCATCGGCCCAAAAAATGACAGACCCCAATTTTTTTCTTATGACCATTCCAATGGTTGAAGCCATTCCGAATTCACGGGATTTCGCTTTGGTCGACTTTGTCTGTTTATATTTCCTGGGTGCTGCTCTGGTAACCAATTTGCCGTCCAACTTGTAATGGATGATGTTGCCAATCCGGCCGATATATCCCCCCTGTGATCCCATCTTCTTAGTTATTTAATTTGATGAAACGCGTTCATACCCGCTTCGGGACGCATTGGTGACGCCGCCTCAGTTAGTGCGGAGTTAGTGCGGTAAATACCGCACTAACTCCGCACTAAACAAAAATAAATAAATAAACTGTCCCGAAGCCGACCTAAAGCGAATATTTCACGGGTCTGACTATTGGGGAAAGAAGTGCAGCCTGATACGGAAACCTAAGCGAAATGATAACCGAGAATGACGGTTCCTGAAGGAAAGGTTTGAACATCTTTTAAGTGCAGTTTTCGATTATCGGTTAATTTCTCCCTGTTAAACAAACGCGGACCGGCGCCGGAAATAAAGGGCTGAACCAGAAAATAACAATCGTCCACCAGGTCAAGCTCAATCAATTGACCGGCAAGACCCGGACTTCCGAATACAATGATATCTTTCTGCGACCTTTCTTTGATTCCTAAAATTTCCTGCTTATTCAATGCATTAACCACCCTGGAATTTTTCCATTCGGTACCCACCAGAGTTTTAGAGAATACAATTTTCTCCATGTTTTCCATCGTTCCGGAAAATTCAATATCATCTTCTGACCCTTTTTTGTTTTTCCATACCGATGGCCAATAACTTTCAAAAAGCTGAAAAGTAGTGCGTCCAAACAGGGCCTTGTCCACTGTACCGAGCAGTTTGTTCACCGATTTCATCATCTCCGCATCAGGAATGGAAGAACGGTGATCACAGAAACCATCCGGGGTGATATTTAAATGCAGGATTATCTTTCCCATTGTATATCTTTTAAATTGCAGTGGCAAAGATTGATTAAAGTAATGTTGCGATTCAAATTTATTTCATGAAAAAGACAGATATATTGATCCTCAATTTTGAAGAAGTCCGCAGACGTAGTCTTAAAGTCTGGTCAGCCATCACACCCGAATATTATTTTTGGAAACCGGATCCGAATGCTTTGAGCTGTCTTGAAATGGTCAGGCATGTCTTCGAGGCAGAACATATTTATCAATGGATCATATTTAATAAAGGTGTGATCGGAAATTATATATCGCCCTGGGAAGGGAGAGCCTATACGTCTCTGGATGATGAAATCATGTTTGCAAAATCATATCGGGAGGTATTCCTTGAATTTGTCAGGGGATTCACACCAGAAGAACTGGATAACGTCGAAATCATCCGGGCCGATAAAAATCAGCGAAGGCTTTTAGTCGATTACCTTCAAAGGATCGCGTATCATGAAGCCGTACACACCGGACAGATGCTCGGATATCTCAGGACAATAGGCGTAGACCGGCCGGTAATCTGGGATTGATAATTGCAAGGCCCTCCTTATAAAAAGGATGATTCCTGCCGTTGTGCTTCCGGATCAGTCAATTTGCACGGATAATACTTCCCGGTAATCGGCGTTGTAGGTGGAGAAACCCCCAAACCGATGAAAAACCTTCTGCTCGCGCTGCTGGTATTTTGCGCGACATTCCAGTCAAATGCTCAGACATCCAGACAAGATTATATGGTGGTGCCCATCATTTCGCAACAGTCTTTTTATTTAAAAGCGGCCTCAGTCAACAAGCGCCATAGTAGTTCAGGACAGATCCTGCAGGTCAATCTGCCGGCTAATACGGTCGCATGGTATTATACGGTAACCACCCGCACGGGGCATGGCCAGTTTTCAAACAGCGATCTGACAGGACAACTGGTGAAGATGGTAGACCCGGCCAGTGGTATTACAAACAAGGCATCTGTGCGTGTTTCGGCAGGATCAGGCCTTTGTGATGTCTATCTGATGACAAATCCCCTTGAAGTGAATAAATATATCAACAACCGGCCCGCAGTCAGTTTTCTGATGAATGACTCCCGGGAACACTATATATCTGGTGCCGTTATGGTTAAAGATTTTCTGGACGGTTCCTGTTTTCTTGTCATCCGGAATCCGAACTCCTCGGGTGGCGTCAATGTCAATATTGAAGTCACAGCTATTGTGTTGTCATCAACCGTTGGCAGCAGTATGGCAATGCAATAAAACATCAGTCATTTCTGCATGGATTTCCATACCGGCATGTAATCATACGTTGGGTAAAACTCTGTGTTAAAAGCACCCCAGGCACCTTTCTCAATCGACAGATTGAGCGTCCGAAGTTCCGATGCCGGAATTTTTACCGTGACAACCTGACCTATTCCCATCATCACATACCAGGAAATAACCCGCGCCGATTTTGGCGGAAATAATTCACCGAAATGGTTTTTCTTTTGAATCGCCTGTATGGAATCGAGATTTTTATCCTCCTGGTGTTTGAGGAAAATTGTAATCATGATCGAGTCCTGCGATTGCTGTGCAAGCACGCGGCTGACCGGCATTAGACTGATGATCAGGAGGACGAATAATTTCATGAATGAAGAATTGCCAAAGCCGTGCCATGGCTGGCATGATATTCAACGCATCATATAACAGATGAAAATGATTTTTGCCATAGTGTTTATGATTGCAGCCGGATGTTCGGATCATAATAACAAAAGAGAGGACGCACCACATCATTCGAGAGCTGAATCAGCGATGAATAATCTGGTGGACAGTTTTAAATCTGATTATGCGTCGGCGGCATCCACCGCAGCAAAAGATGCAGTGATAGCAAGATACCAGACAAGAACTGAAAAATTCTTGTCACAACATTATCTGAATCACATGCACGTACACATTGATTCCGTAATTATAAATGAACTGACGATCGATACAAGGTTCCATGCAGGGAAAAATCTGATGTTTATGTCCTCGACGAAATTTCGAAAGCATATGCCCAAAACAGAAGATTCTCTCTACCATTTCATGAAAAACTTAAGACCGGGCACAGATACCAACATCGATTTTATGTATATCGGTAAATTCGAACTTCATCCTCCCGGGGATTCAATGCAACCGGCTTTAATTGTAAACGCATATCCCCTGTCCTACCAGATTCATGGGCGGAAATAATACCTTCAGATCAAATATTTTTCCAGTTTACTGATTGTATTGAGCAGTCCGTTCTCAAGATTGATTTGCTCACCGAGACGCAAAGCATTTTGACGTAATACATTTTCTTCAATTGCGCTGAGTGCTTTTAAGAGATTTTGCGCCGTCAGTTTTTTAAATGGAATATGTACTCCTGCTCCCTTTTGTGCGATGATCTTTCCCCACCAGGGCTGATCGGCGATGATGGAAATAATGATGACCGGTATTTTTGCTTTCAGCACAGCTGCCGTTGTACCGACCCCGCCGTGGATGATGGCGCTCTGGCAACGGGGCAACAGCAAATCGTGGGAAACACTATTGATCTGGAAGAGTCGCTTATTTTCAGGGAGGTCCATGGGAGGTGTCCAGCCATAACAAAAAACAAAACGATGTCTGGTTTTTTCGAGCAGGCTGATCAGAATCGATTTAAACAGACGCGGATCCGGAACCGGAATACTGCCAAATCCGATATACACGGGCTTCTCACCATTGGCAAGCCATTCGTTTAATCCGGCTGGCATGTCACTTTGAACTTTTGCAGGTAAAAATAAAAAACCGGTGATATCAATCTCGGCAGGCCAGTCGTTTGGGCGCGCAAGTAAAGAAGGACTGAAACAATGCAGGTTCGGGATTCTGTCCTTCGTTATTATTTTTAATATTGGTTTTTTTAAAGAAGGAAGATTTAGTAAGAGACGAAATTCATTGATATTCTTTTTGTTCGCGCGCCAGTATGCCCATTCAAAAAGGCGGAAAGTAAAGCGGTTATAAACAGCGAAATCGAAGAAATCAAGTAGCACAAACGGGAAAACACCGGTCTTTGTCGCCGGCAAATTAAGTTGTACGATCGCCCATTTTTTCCCGAGTTTTTCTGCAATGGCGTGCACCCAGGGCATCGCGAGCAGACTGGCAATCAGAACATCCGCTTTTATAAATTCAGGCATTAAATCCAGGGCAATCGATTCACTGGTTATCCGGTTTACCTTCTGGAGATACTTTGTAAATGCTCTCAGGCTTCCGCTGTTCACCATTTTCATCCCTTCGGCCGATCGCAACATGCATTCAACATCACCTTTTACAGGAACGAAACGGATCCCATATCCCTCCACAAATTCCCGAAAGTTTTCATGTGCCATGATCGTTGCGTCGTGTCCCTGATCCCTCAGACCCAGGACCAGCGCAATATAAGGTTGAACGTCTCCCCTTGATCCGATGGCAACGATCGCGTACTGCATCTGCTTTATTTATCGCAAAGTTCTTTAAAATAAGAAAGCCACCCTAAGGTGGCCGTCCGATAAATCTTTTCGTACAGATCAAACTTTGTTTCGATTTTTCGAAGGATTTGGTTGGTTTTTTCGGATTTGGATGCTTTTCGTTTTTCTAAGGATCAGGATTTAGGGGTTCAATTTCTTCGTTGGTTTTAGGCTTTGGACTTTAGGTTTTAGGCTTTAAAAAGGATCAGGATTTAGGGGTTCAATTTCTTTGTTGGTTTTAGGCTTTGGACTTTAGGTTTTAGGCTTTAAAAAGGATCAGGATTTAGGGGTTCAATTTCTTTGTTGGTTTTAGGCTTTGGACTTTAGGTTTTAGGCTTTAAAAAGGATCAGGATTTAGGGGTTCAATTTCTTTGCTGGTTTTAGGCTTTGGACTTTAGGTTTTAGGCTTTAAAAAGGATCAGGATTTAGGGATTCAATTTCTTTGTTTGGTTTTAGGCTTATTTTTCGCGCGCTTCAACAATACAAAGATGCGACGCATTCCATCCTTCTCATAACCTATTCGGTGAAGGGTTAAAAAGCTTCGATTTTCGGGATGAAACGCCGGTTTTGCAGAAAATAGAACAAGAAACGGTTGTCTTCAGAACTCGCGTTACGCTTTTCGCTTTGCGATTTTAGCTTTAATCCCAGGTCTTTGCGCCGGATTTCATTTTGTCGAGGGTTTCCTGATAACTTGGTCTCTCGGAAGGTTCTGTGAGGTTTAGGGCTTCGGTTTCCTTGGCAATGGCCTCAGTTTTCCGGCCCAGTTTATATAACAGATTAGCATAGGTATCTATAAAACCCGGATTGTTTTTCTGTGAATTCATACTACGTTCACTGATAGAAAGTCCATAATGTAAGTCGTCGGTATTCGTGCTATATTGAAAAATATCCCAGGCACCATTATTTAAGTCAACGGGATCCAGACTGGCTTCATATTCTTTCAGAAAAGGCAAAAGATTTTTGATAAACAGATCCCAGTTTTTATTTTTTTTATAATAGACCGGTTTGACCGAAATGACAATCTGGTGGGCCAGGGCGTCTCCATATTGAGTGCTGATTTCCGTATATATTTTATTCCAGTCTGGTGTTGAAGCAGGGTTATTAAATGCCGTAAGGATCGAAGGATTATGTTGTATGACTGCATTCATGACGACGTTTTCAGCAAAACCCGGTTTGAAGAGGCGGTTTATTTTTTCGGCATTATGATAGAATAAATCAAATTCCGGCGTCCCGGGCTCGATGGCAATTTGAGTAATCATTTGCAGACGATTGGTCGTGTAAACGTTTTTGATCAATGGTAACCAGGCCCTGATTACTGAATCAGCCAGAAATCCATTTTCATTCTGAATCGCCAGATCAATCAGAGATTCCATCATAACCGTGTCGCGATTTCCCGATCTGAATTTTTCAATCACAGAGTAATATTGCCTCTCCGGATTCATCGCATTTTTTGTATTTAAAATAAACTCGGCGGCATTTCTGGTGGACCCCACCGTCCGGTGCACCAGCTGGCCATCCGGATTAAAATAAAGAAATGTAGGATAGGCCCGGATATGATAATTAGCTTCTATCAGGCGTGCGTCCCGATAGGCGAGTTTTACTGATTCAGGATCCTCACCGGTTGAATCGATTTGTATCCCGACGCAGATATAATGCGGGTTTACCGCATCGCCCGTCTCTTTCAGGGGGAATATTTCTTTTGACATATACTTGCAGGGTCCGCACCATGTCGTATAACAGTCTACGAAGATGTACTTATTTTCCTTTTTTGCTTTTGCTAGAATCTGTTGCCAGCTCATGCCCTTTTCAAAGCGCATACCCTCTTCCTGCCCAAAAGAAAATAGATAAAAACAGACCGTCGAAATGAGGATAAGAATGTATTTCATCTGATGCTGTTAAAGTAATTAGAAACCCGTCATAGAAAATTACTAATAGATTTTGAGGTTACGGATATCGTTTTCCCTCATTATTGCAATTTAACGTTCCGTAAAATATCCTCACCTCTATAAATTCGAAAAGGCCGCTTATGATAAGGCATTGAAAGAGGGAGTTGTTTTAAGTTGAGCAGGTTTACAACATTTCGATACCACCGTTTATTCCGATTTCAGGCTTTCAGCAGGATTCGTTAATGCCGCTTTTACAGTTTGAAGACCCGAAGTACATAACGCAAGCACCAGCATCCCGGTCCCGCTTATGGCGAATACCCACCAGCTGATTGTGGTACGGTCAGCAAAGCCCTGCATCCATTGATTCATGGACCAGTACGCAATAGGGGTAACGATTACGAAGGCAAATAAAATAAGAGATATCATTTCGGTTGATAATAAAAACACGACCTGAAATACGGATGCGCCAAGCACTTTGCGTATTCCGATTTCTTTGGTACGCTGGTTGGTGGTATATATAGCCAGTCCCAATAAACCAAGGCAACTGATTACAATCGATAAACCCGTAGCCCAGGTGAGTAATATCGAAGTATTTTGCTCGCTGGCATATAACCTGCCTATATTTTCATCAAAAAAATGATATTCAAAATCATCATCCGGATATATTTCCTCCCAGGATTTCTGCATCGCTGAGATAGCCGTTTTCCATTCATCACCGTTAACGGATTGAGGTTTCAGTGCGATATGAAATGTGCCGTTGAAATAGCGATCAGTACTCGTCATGATAACCAGGGGCGCAATCGCCGAATGCAAAGACTCCTGATAGAAGTCAGACACCACTCCCACGATCTGCATTTTTGTGTCGCCGTTAAAATCATCAATTTGTTTTCCAACAGCTTCGTGGGGATCCTGAAATCCAATCATTTTTGCAAGCGTACTGTTGATCAGAAATCCTTTTGAAATATCACCCGTTTGCAGATTTCGGCCTGCCAGCAATTTTATATGATATACTTTAATATAATTTTCATCGCCGAACTTTACGCCGAGAATGGGCATTTTGATTTCTTTCTTCCCGTCTCTGTATGTTCCTTCGGTTGAATGTGCGTCGTCTGATGTAGGTGCATCGCGTCCTTCGCTGACTATTTCCACCTGCGGCATGGCCTTCAGTTTATTCATCAATACACGGTTGCGGCCAGACTCCCTGTTTTTCCAGGGCGAATTGATAATCACAATCGCATTCTTTTTAAATCCAAGATCTTTATGCAGTGCATAATAAATTTGTTTGCTCACCAGAATCGTTGCCATGATGAAAAACTGCGCGATGACAAATTGTGATACAATCAATGATTTACGGAACATCGCATTTCTGGACTTATTGCCACTTGTCTGCGGCTGGTTTTTCAGAACCTGTACCGGTTTATAACCAGATAAAATGAGGGCAGGATAAAACCCGGATAACAGGCTCACAATGATTGCAAGTATTGCAAGGAAGAAAAGGATATCCGGCTGACTCACCATATCAGCCCTGACACCAGAAGGAATAAATCCGGCGAAGGCTTTCAATATCACCGGAGCCATCATTGCCGAAATAACTACGGCAATCAGAGTAATAAAAAAAGTTTCGCTTAAAAACTGGAAGACAAGCTGCTGACGGCTGCTGCCCATCGTTTTGCGAATGCCAATTTCTTTCGCCCTTTGCACGGATTGTGCAGTAGATAAATTGATGAAGTTGATACAACCCAATAATAGCAGGAATAGCGCAATGGCGAACAATTCGTATAACGTTGTTTTATCGGCGACACGTCCGTTAAAGGTTCCGTAGTTCGGGTTGAAATGAATATCTGCCAGCGGCTGTAAATTAAATTTTTGAAGATGATCAGCACGGGTAGTCGATGAAGGATTATTCTTTTTAAGTATTTCGTTCAGTTGACTCTCAACATGTGCTGTCGTGGTTTCCGTTGCCAGCTTAACAAAGAGTTGCGATTCAGGACTCGTGCCGCCCCAATTATTCAATCGTAATCCTGCTTTCAGGTCTTTATTGGCGAAGGCGGTTGAATAGGAAATAAAATCATGAAATGTGAGATCGGTGTTTTCTTTCAGGGTTTGAACAATGCCGGTAACCGTTGTCTGGATCGTATCATAGATCACGGTACGACCTGGTATCTGGTCGAAGCTGATTCCGGGAAAATATTTTTCAGCCTGCTCAGAACTAAGTACAACCTGGAACGGTGCGTTTAATGCGGATGCAGAAGAACCGGCAAGCCATTTATATTGAAACAGGTTAAAGTAGCCGCTGTCTGCAAGCACTACATCCTCCTGCAATTTAAAACCGGCTTTCCTGCCATGAGGATTTGGTACAAATACATTGGGCGAAGACAACCTGAAAACCGGTGCGATTCCTTCCAATCCGGTTACCTGGTTTTTAACCGCTCCCGGCAATGGACCGCAAACACCTGCATTATAACCCGGTGTACCCGAAAATGAAAAATTGGTCACTACCCGGTATATCCGGTCCCCATTCTTATGAGATTTATCGAATGTGAGGTCAAAATGTATAATCAGATAAATGACCAGGGCTGCACTAATACCAATGGATAAACCAATGATGTTTATCAAAGTAAAAATCTTATGTCTCAGAAATCCCCGGAAAGCAATTTTAAAATAGTTTTTCAGCATAATTATCTTATCAGTTTGATCTCAGCTCTTTCGAGCTAAGCAAATGCCAGAATGGTAAAATGCTAAAGATCAACGGTATGTATTTTTAGCGTTTTTAATAACCGTACTATTCTGATACAGGGACTGTCTTCTTTTAAACAGGATGGGTATTGAAGCAACATGAAGCATGGTGAAGCAGAATGACGCAACAACAAAATAATTTATACATTTTGTTGTTTAAAATACAATTCACCCTGCTGCCGGCCGATGCCAAAATAAGAGTGCACGGACACGGGCGATGTTCAGACGAATTACAAACGATGCTTAGACGAATTTCAAACGATGCTTAGAAGGGATGAGAGCAAATTACCCATTAAACTGCCGGAGGTGATGGTCGGTATGTTTATACAGTAAATAACCTGATTGCTCTCTTGTCATTTTGCCGAAAAAGGGATGCATGATTGCCGGTCCCGAATAAGACGCTTGTTCTTCCATCATACTGATCCATCGGGCTTTTTCTGTTTCAAAATCGCCGGTTTCTTTTATTTTCAGATCGGGAAGGGTCGGTGTATTCCGGGTCAAAGGCTTTTCATCCCGGGTAAGGCTTTTCAAAGCGATTTTACCAAACAGAAACCCGATCACGCTTCGTTTATATATTCTCTTCCCCAGCATCAGCTCTTCCCATAGAGAGCAATGTCTCACCATCTGATGGACGTTCATTTTGCCCCACTGGGCAGTTGCGTTTTCGTTCAGTCGCCGGATCCTCTGGATCAGTTCGTCACGGGTAGCTTTGTCCGATACTGTTTTCATAATAACATTTTCTTCACTGGCGCTCACAATTTATTGAAAATTTCCCTGTTTAAGCGATCGGTAATTGTATACGGTGATTCCTTTCGGAAAAGTTTTTACATCCGCCAACTCGAGATATAGTGGATTTGTCATCTTCGAAAAGACAGGCAGCCCTGATCCCAATGCTACGGGATGTACGGCCAGCCAGTATTCGTCGATGAGGCCCGTTGATATCAGGCTCTGCATAAATCCCGCGCCGCCAATTGCTACGATCGGTTTGCCAGGCTCTTCTTTGAGTTTCCGGATATCTTCAGCCAGATCGCCATCGAAAACCCGCGCACCGGCCCAGGAAACCTCAGCAGGTGATGGATTTGCACCGGGCGGAATTCCCGCAAATCCTTTTCTTGTAAAAGTGGCTTTAGGTATTTCGTTCATGGGTGCGGCAAAGGGCCCGGTCGCCGTCTGCCAGTAAGGGCCTATCTTTTCAAAAGTCATTCTACCTATGAGGATCAGCCCTGCCTCCCGGATCGCCCCGACACTCCAGGCCAGTGACTGCTCGTCACCAGTCTTGAATACCCAGTCATTTGTTCCATTCATATCGCCCACGAAACCGTCCAGCGACATCGACATCTTCATGATCAGCTTTCGCATAACATAAATTTTTTATTTGCTG
This sequence comes from uncultured Bacteroidota bacterium, assembly GCA_963759335.1. Classification (GTDB taxonomy): domain Bacteria; phylum Bacteroidota; class Bacteroidia; order Chitinophagales; family Chitinophagaceae; genus Puia. The sequence goes on along the minus strand of CAVWYU010000003.1, from coordinate 278,154 downwards.
GTGACCAGCGTGAGAAAATATTCGTCCAGGTTGTTCATGCCCGCGGCGGTGCCTTCCACAAAACCCATTGCGACAAGTTGTTCCAATTCGGCAAGGCTTGCCATTTTCTTAACTATTTGCACCGTAGTTTTTCCGATCCCGGCATTAAACGTATAATGTGTCACGGAAAAGGTAAAACCCGTATTGACAGGATTCCCATTTTCATCGGCAAAGGAATTCTTAGTAGTGAAACCGGACTTGGGTTGGATTTCGATAAACTCCATCAAACTATAACCCATGGCTACATTCTCGGCAGAAAGCATGGCATACAACCAGCGACCGCCCACACGGAAATCCATTTCCTTTGTCTGGACCCGGAAAGGTTTGGGGCCCATCCACTGGTCCAGTATTTCCGCTTTTGTAAATGCATCCCAGACAAGATCCTGATCGGCAGCGAACTCCCGCGTAATATGAATGGTTGCCTTTTCTTTGTCCACCGTGAAATCAAATAGCAGATTCATTTTTTCTTATTTTTTATGGTGAATAATACGTCATCGAGCCGGAGGAACTGTTCTTCCATGATCTTACGGAACTGATCCAGCCAGATATCGATTTCTTTCATTTTATCGATTTTTAATTCGTAGAAAATTTCCCTGCCGTCCTGCTTCTGGGCCAGTAGTTCGCATTCTGACAGGATGCGTAAATGTTTGGATATGGACTGTCGGGTGATGTCGAAGTGCCCCGCAATGGCGTTCGGGGTCATTGCCTGTACCGCGATCAGTACGAGGATTGCCCGTCGGGTCGGATCCGCAATGGCTTGAAAAATGTCGCGTCTCATAAAGATAATATTAAGAAGCCGATCGGTTGCAAATATATGCGCAACCGATCGACTTCACAAATTTATTTTGTAACCGGGAATTCGTATGGCCATTTCAAAACGATGTACTGATACATTTTTCTTACCGTGATCGCATGTAAACCAAATATTACTTAAAGAAAAAAAGGGAGTGGAATATGCGTTTCCGGTACACGTACGATCTCTGCCAAATTTTAAAAAGAAAAAGGGTCGCAGTAATTGCGACCCTTTGAAATACGATAATTTATAAGTGCCCGGAACAGGAATCGAACCTGCACTACCTTGCGATAACCAGATTTTGAGTCTGGCGCGTCTACCAATTCCGCCATCCGGGCTGGATCAGTTTATCGGGATGCAAATGTAAGGATTTGCACCTATTAAATGCCATTTGAAGAACGTTATTATACGTATAGTTTCTCTGTCAATATCTGGCTTACAATCGCCGATTTATTATATACCATCAGATGCTCACCGTCTTTCACCGGAATCGCCTGCATGATTTCCTTATACGGCAGGATTTTATCAGCCGTTCCATGAATCCGGATGAGGTTTGAGGGCTTCCAGTGATTGTCCCAGGAAAACAACTGCCGCACAGCCCATTCAAAAAATGCAGGATCTGTATCTTCAAAAATATTTTTCAGCAGACTTTTGATCTCCGGTTTGTAGGCGCCAAACAGTCGGAAGGCAATATTATTCGGCCTCAGTAGCATGCGCGGGGGTAAAATTTTATATATCCGGGATTTGCCGAGAAGAATATAAAACCAGGGAACTTCTTTTTTAAAACAAAAACTGGAGATCAGCACCGTCTGCACAGGCGAAAGAAATTTTGACAATTCAACCGCGATTACACCCCCAAATGAAAGACCCAAAATTGTATAAGGTTCCTGCTGATTGATCTGTGTACTCAATCGTCTGCAATATGATTCCATGGACTCGTTTTCTGAGACAGCCTCCCATTCTATATAATAAATTTTAAAAACTTCGGGAAGAACCAGGTTTTGAAATATCCTTTTGTCTGCACCCAGTCCGCTGATGAAATAAAGATTCATTATTTGTTTCTTCTATTTGCCGATGTTTTGAAAACCATACGGCGTCTATTTATCAAACTTAATTATCTTAGAAGAACAAAGTACAAAAATCCATGCACCTGCCACCAGACATCCTCGTCAAATTATTGCTGTCCATTTTTATCGGAGGTTTGATTGGTGCAGAACGGGAATATCGCAGCAAATCAGCCGGCTTCCGTACGCTCACGCTGATCTGCCTTGGTTCTGCCCTCTTCACCATCTTCTCACAACTAATCGGAGCGGGAAATAATCCCGACCGCATTGCCTCGAATATCGCCACCGGTATCGGTTTCGTCGGCGCCGGTGTAATATTCAAAGGAGACTTCGGCGTAAACGGAATCACAACGGCAGCGATGATTTGGGTAACCGCCGCTCTGGGAATGGGCATTGGAGCGGGTTATGAATGGGTATCGGTCATTGCCTGTTTTTTGATCCTGATTATGTTATACATTTTTGGTTTGGCGGAAAACTGGATTGATCATATCAACCAGATGAGAAACTACCGGATTGAAACCGATTTCAAAGAAGAGACCATGAAAAGATTCGAAAAATGTTTTCAGGCACATCATCTGAGATATAAAAGGGGAAGAGAAGTCAAGACCGCAGATACCATAACGGGCGAATGGTTTGTCAGAGGTTCCAAAAAAAATCATCTCGCATTTATCAATGAGATTTTACACGATCCTGAGATAAAGCGTTTCGAATATTGACAATAAAATCAGAATTAGTTTTATGTTCTACAGGATCGCTGATCAGAAAGATCTGCCTGCATTAGAGAAACTGGGCCTGGCATCATACGGCCGTTTGAAAATACATCTGACCCCGGAAAACTGGGCAAAGATGGAAGCACTCCTTAAATCTGATCAGACTTTTCAGATACTCGTGCGCAATTGCCATTCTTTTGTTTGTGAAGAAAACGGTCAGTTACTGGGCATGGCATACCTCGTGCCAGGAGGAAATCCGACAAAAGTGTATTCTGCGGACACAAGTTATATTAGAATGGTGGGTGTAGATCCCAAAGCAGGCGGAAAAGGAATCGCGCAGACATTGACAAAACTTTGCATAGAAAAAGCGAAAGAAACAGGCGAAACAAAAATCAGCCTGCATTCCGCAGAAATCATGTATGACGCCCGTCATATTTATGAAAAACTCGGATTTAAAAAAATCCGGTTGCTGGATGAACATTATGGATTGAAATATTGGCTATACGAAATGGCATTGATCTGAAATAATATTGAATCATTAATAATGAATAACTATGAACAGGGTTGTTCATTTTGAAATCATGTAAAAGATCTTGACAAGACTCAAAAGTTTTACGAAGATGTTTTTGGATGGGTCATAACAGACATGGGACGGGAAATGGGCATGTGCAGAGAGACGACTACTATTGGCTTCGAACAACTTACAATGCCGGCGTACGACCCCCGTCCACCGCGATGTTGGTGCCATTCACATAAGACGCAGCCGGAGAAGCAAGGAATGCAATCATGTTTGCAATCTCTTCCGGGGCTCCGAAACGTTTCATTGGAACACTTTCCTTTAGTTGAGATTCAACAACGCCCGGATCTTTTTTCACTGCGTTTGCTGTGTGAGTCACCAGTTCATCCAGTCTTTGGGTTTGAGTCAATCCGGGAAGAATATTATTTACGGTGATATTAAATTGTCCGATTTCATTGGCCAGTGTCTTGGCCCAGGCAGCCACGGCCAGCCGGATAGTATTGGAAACACCCAGATTTGCCAGTGGTGTTTTGACTGAGGTTGAAATGATATTGATGATCCGTCCATATCCGGCATCTTTCATACCCGGAACAACAGCTCTTACAAGAATCTGATTATTGATGAGGTGTTGTCTGAATGCCTGTTCAAAATCATCTGCTGATGCTTCTATAACAGGACCGGCTTTGGGTCCTCCCGTGTTATTGATCAGGATCTCAATGCGTTGTTTATCCGCTATCTTTTTGATGGCGTCTTCAACTGCTTTATTATCGGAGAAATCAACGGCTACCCATTCATGATGTTGTTCTCCTGTTACTGCCAGTTGAATGGCTGCTGCCCGCAACGCTTCCGGATTACGTGCCATCAGAATGCAATTCGCCCCGTTGACTGCCAGTTCCTTTGCAGCTGCCAGTCCGATCCCCTGGGAACTCCCGCAGATGACGGCATATTTTCCTGCCAGTGAAATATCCATACTAAACATTTAATCACAAAGATACAATGGCTGACGTTTGGCGGCCTGTCCCGCGGAATGCCGGGTTGACGGTACTTCCATACTTCCATTCTTCCATACTTCCATACTTGTTTTGTCTTCCATACTTGTTAAAACATAATTTGACAAAGTCAAATTATGTTTTAACTTTGATATCACTTTAATATCATTTCAATAACATACCATGGAAAAGACAACGAAACCCATTTCGGGATTTGCCATCCTTCTTTTATGTCTGGTTCTTTTAGGATTGGCTGCTTATTTTTTTCTGAACGGCGCCAGGCAGGAAACACCGCAGCTGAATGTCGGCGGAGTTCTCTGCATGATTGCATTTATCTTTTTTGCCAAGGGACTGATCGTAGTGAATCCAAACCAGGCCCGCGTACTGACCTTCTTTGGTAAATATGTCGGCACGGTAAAGGCAAATGGCCTTTTATGGGTTAATCCTTTTTACAGTTCTTCAAGGATTTCCCTTCGTTCGGAAAACATGGAAAGCAACCAGCTGAAAGTAAACGACAAGATGGGAAACCCGATTGAGATCGCCGCGGTGATTGTATGGCAGGTCAGCGATACATATAAGGCGGCTTTTGATGTAGCGAATTATGACCAGTATGTAAAAATACAAAGTGAAGCTGCTATCAGACATCTGGCCACTTCATGCCCGTATGATCACATGGAAGACGAACATGCGGATATCACTTTGAGAGACGGTGGCGAGCAGGTGAATGATCTGCTCGAAAAAGAACTGCACGAGCGTCTCGCACCTGCCGGAATTATCATCAAGGAAGCGCGGATCAGTCACCTGGCGTATGCACCTGAAATTGCCGGCGCCATGTTACAGCGTCAGCAGGCCACTGCGATCGTTGCCGCCCGGTTTAAAATCGTGGAAGGTGCCGTTGGCATGGTTGAACTCGCCCTTGAAATGTTATCAAAAAAAGGAATCGTGCAGCTGGATGAAGAGAAAAAAGCGGCGATGGTTAGTAACCTGATGGTTGTGCTCTGCGGTGAAAAAGCAGCATCACCGGTATTGAATACAGGAACCCTGTACACTTAAATTCAAGTGAATGGCTGAAAAGAAAGCGTTTGTACTGAGGATCGACGAAAATATTTACAAAAGTCTGGAGAAATGGGCTGCGGATGAATTCCGCAGCGTCAATGGCCAGATAGAATGGATATTGCTTACGCAGTTAAAAGCTGCGAAAAGGATTAAAGAAGCTAAAAGTCCAAAGCCCAAAGCCTAAAACCTTTAGGATTTAAATTTCATTTTTAAAGCTGTCAGAGCATCTTCCATAGTAGGACTGGGTTTAATGTTTTTGACCTGGGTGACTTTGGGCTTCCAGCCTCCCGATTCCGGCTTAGTTTTAGGCTTTAGGCTTTGGGCTTTAGGCATAATAGACGCTTGTTTAATCGACAACGCAATCCTTTTCCTCACAACATCCACTTCAGTTACTTTTACCTGAACCTTATCATTCAGTTTTAAAACTTCATTTGGATCGGTAATATAACGGTGTGCGATCTCACTGACGTGTACGAGCCCATCCTGTTTCACACCAATATCGACAAACGCACCGAAGCGCGTGATATTGGTAACTACACCCGGCACAATCATGCCTACCTGAACATCTTCTATTTTATAAATATTCGCAAATTCAAATTGTTCCAGTTCCGTTCTGGGATCCAGTCCGGGTTTGCGCAGTTCATTTAATATATCCCTGATCGTATGTTCACCCACGGCTTCATTGATATATTTTCTCACTTCCACTTTTGTGATGAGATCCTCTTTGCCGATGAGTGATTTAAGATCCACTCCCAGATCCAGTGCAATTTTCTCAACCACCGGATAGGCTTCCGGATGCACCGCACTTTCATCCAGCGGATTTTTACCCTGATGGATCCTCAGGAAACCTGCAGACTGCTCAAAGGATTTTTCACCCATACGGGGAACTTTCAGTAATTGTTTTCTGTCAGTAAATTTTCCGATTTCGTTTCTGTGCCTGACAATATTCTCTGCCAGGGTATCGCCGATTCCGCTCACATAGCTTAATAATTGTTTACCCGCAGTATTCAGGTTTACACCAACGGCATTTACACAACTCATAACTGTTTGATCCAGTCTTTCTTTTAATCGAACCTGATTTACATCGTGCTGATACTGTCCCACCCCGATACTTTTTGGATCAATCTTTACCAGTTCTGCCAATGGATCCATCAATCTGCGTCCGATACTCACGGAACCGCGTACAGTAATATCCTGGTCAGGAAATTCTTCCCTGGCTATCTCAGAGGCCGAATAGACAGACGCGCCATCTTCATTCACCAGAAATACGGGAAGTCCAAGCGCCAGTTTTTTTATGAACTGTTCGGTTTCTCTTCCGGCGGTACCATCTCCAATGGCAAATGCCTCGATATTGTATTTTTCCACCAGTGAACGGATTTTCATTTCGGCTTCTGCAACTCTTCCTGCTTCGTGAACAAAAATCAGATCTGTTTTCTGCAGACCACCCTGTTCATCGAGACAAACCACTTTACAACCGGTCCTGTAGCCTGGATCGATGGCCAGAATTCTTTTACTGCCCAGCGGTGAGCTTAATAATAATTGTCGGAGGTTCTCTGCAAAAACAGTGATAGCTTCTTCATCTGCTTTTGTTTTTAAAGCCATTCTGAATTCACTTTCCATTCCCGGCTGTAAGAGCCGGCGCCAGCAATCCTTAATGGCTTTTTTTATTTCTAAAGCAGAATCGCCAGAACTGTGTATGAACTGATCTTCCAGCAGGAGGATGGCTTCGTCTTCTGAAGGTGAAATGTCCATCCGTAGAAATCCCTCCATGAATCCGCGCAGCACGGCCAGGATCCGGTGAGAAGGGATGGTTGAAATCTTTTCTGAAAAATCAAAGTAATCCTTGAATTTGGCGGCTTCTGTTTCTTTTCCCGTCAGCAATTTACTTTCCATATTCGCTGTTTCCTGAAAAAGTTTCCGGATGCGTGCGCGAACGGATTCTTCTTCATGAACAATCTCCGCAATAATATCCCTGGAGCCCTGCAGCGCTTCTTCAATCGTTTTTATTTCTTCATTAAAAAAGGCAACAGCTGTTTCCTGGAGCCTGAGGGGTTTTTGTTCCAGAATCAAAAGAGCTAATGGCTCAAGTCCTTTTTCCCGGGCAGCCTGCGCTTTTGTTTTACGTTTCGGTTTATAAGGCAGATAAATATCTTCCAGCTCGGCCAGTGTCAGGGCATCATTCAGCTTATTCTGAAGTGATTCCGTCATCTTTCCCTGTTCCGATATAGATTTTTCAATCGCTGCTTTTCGTTCAGTAAATGCTTTGAGCGTTTTAAACTCATCCTGTATCTGCTGAATAACGACTTCATCCAGCGCCCCGGTTTTATCTTTACGATAGCGGGCGATAAAAGGTATGGTGGCTCCTTCGCCGAGTAATGTCAGGACAGTATCTGCCTGCACGGAACGGATCTTTAGTTTTTCAGCGATCAGCGGAGCAAATGAATTCATGCGGCAAAACTAAGAACTGCCGGGATAAACAACCAATTTTAAAATGGCCTGTGAATAAATAAAATATAACTACGACACTTTGGAAGAAGTACGTAGACAAATAAAAAAAGTTAATTTTATTGACTACGAAAAGATATCCATTCACCTTAATTCATCTGACTAAATAATAATACAATGAAAAAAGTAACAGGAATAGGCGGTGTTTTCTTCAAAGCCAAAGACCCGAATGCTGTAAACGAATGGTATAAAACACATCTTGGGTTTGACACTACTCCTTACGGAACAAGTTTTGAATGGCGGGATATAGACGACAGCGAAAAAAAAGGACTTACCCAGTGGAATCCATTTAAAGAAAGCACAAAATATTTTGAGCCGTCGGCAAAAGATTTCATGATCAATTACAGAGTGGATAATCTGGAAGCACTGGTTGAAGAATTAAAAAAGGAAAACGTGACGATCCTGGACAAAATTGAAGATTCCGACTATGGAAAATTTGTCCATATTTTAGATCTTGAAGGAAATAAGATTCAATTGTGGGAAGCCAAATAATGATCAATGATTAATGATTAATGATTAACGATTGAATTGCTGCGTTAATAATTAATAATTAATCATTAATAATTAAGATAGGGTCTTAATATCTCTCACCTCAATAACATTTTTAGAATATCCCTTTGTGACTGCGTTAATCATTGCTTTTCCCAATTGTGTGAGTGATGTGATACTATTGGGTGCGAATAATTGAAACACCGGAATCAGCCATCCGGCCCATTTATAAAAACCGAGCGTATTTTTTAATCCGGATGTTGGTTTTAAGATACCGGGACGGAAAAGAAACGTTTGTTTAAATCCAAGTGTCTGCAAGTCGTTTTCTGTTTTACCCTTTACCCGGGCCCAGTGTAGTTTGCCTTTTTCTGTGGAATCGGTACCCGCACCGGAAATATAACAGAAACTCATATCCGCATTCTGCTTCACCAGCGTTCTGGCAAAGTTCATCGTCAGGTCATAGGTCATTCTTTCATAGTCGGGTTTCGACATTCCGACAGAAGATACACCCAGACAGAAGAAACAGGCATTGTATCCCGCGAGATGCGATTCAATGGGAGACAGATCAAAAAAATCTTTATGGATAATTTCAGTCAGCTTGGCATGTTGTGTACCGCAGGGTCTGCGGCCAACTACAAGCACTTTTTCGACATCAGGAGAAAGAAGACATTCATGCAGAACGCCCTCTCCCACCATGCCGCTGGCTCCGGTAATAATTACACGGATATTATTCACGGGAATATATTATCGCTGTGAAAACTTTCTTCCGTAACGTCTGCCGCCACCCATGCTGCGACCTGATGAAGCAGCTGCACCAACAGCTACTGTCAGTGGCTCCATCAAAGCGACATGATATGGATGATTACTTTCAACAGGAACGGTCTGACCAATGAATTTCTGAATATCTTTCAGATAGATTTTTTCTTCATAGTCACAAAAAGAAATCGCTTTACCAAATGCACCTGCACGACCCGTTCTTCCGATCCGGTGTACATATGATTCCGGAATATTCGGAAGATCGAAGTTCACCACCAGTCCCAGATCATCAATGTCGATCCCGCGGGCAGCAATATCGGTTGCTACCAGGATCTGCATTTTACCATCTTTAAAACCCTGTAATGATCTTTCGCGTGCCTGTTGCGTTTTGTCGCCATGGATCGCAGTTGCCTGAAATCCCGCATGATTTAAATCGCGGGCCACACGGTCAGCGCCATGTTTGGTTCTTGTGAATACCAGCACGCTTTCACGTGGAGAGTTTTTCAACAGATGATGAAGCAGTGCACGTTTTTCGCTTTTCTGCACATAATATAATTTCTGATCCACCAGTTCCGCAGTCGTTGATTCCGGAGTCACTGTGATATGAACCGGGTTGGTCAGTATTTCTCTTACGAGTGACTGAATAGCCGGTGGCATGGTGGCAGAGAAAAATAATGTCTGTCTTTTACGGGGAAGACGCGTGATGATCCTTTTTACTTCGTGAACAAATCCCATGTCAAGCATGCGATCTGCTTCATCCAGTACAAAATATTCGATCCCGTTCAGAACGATATAATTCTGATTCATAAGATCCATAAGTCTGCCGGGTGTTGCAACGATAAAATCGCAACCACGGCGCAGATCAGAAACCTGACGTGATTGGGAAACACCTCCAAAGATCACGACCGATTTCAGTTTTAGGAATTTGCCATAGGTTTCTATGGATTCGTGAATCTGTGTGGCGAGTTCCCTCGTAGGTGTTAGTATCAATGCTTTCAACGGATGTCCGCTGACACCGGATGCCAGTTTCTGTTCATGCATGCGTTGTAACAGCGGTAAAACAAAAGAAGCGGTCTTGCCGGTTCCTGTTTGTGCACAGCCCAAAATATCTCTTCCGGCTAATACGACCGGGATGGCTTGTTCCTGAATGGGTGTGGGGGTTGTGTAACCTTCATGGGTTACAGCTTTTTGTAAGGGCTCTATAAGGCCCAGTTCTGAGAATAACAATGTATAAAATATTAAATAAAAAATGTGGTAAGGCTACCGCTTTTGATAAGGGTACTTTACCTGCCTTACGTTACACTGATCTGGGGAAACTCTGCGGAAAATAGAAAGAGCAGAAGAAAACGCAGTAAAAGCAATAACATACAGAAATACAAAGATAGTATATTTATCTCAATATTCCGAATGTCTGGGTCAAATCCGCTACAGGCCTTTGTTTTGATGACTACCTGTGTAGTATAAACGCTTCTTTGCAATGATCAGAATCATGTTCATTATTGGCTTATCAATGTATGTTCCCGGGCTTAAAGCGCAAAGCGCAAATCGTAACGCTAAGCCGGAGGCCCAAGGGTCATCGGTCATCGGTCAACGCCTGCCCCGCGAAATGCGGGGGTCAACGAAAACCCCCATCCAAACAGAATCCGGCCTGGTATCCGGTTATTATAATGAGAAAACCGGCGTGACCGTTTTCAAAGGAGTTCCGTTTGCAGCACCACCGGTTGGGGATCTTCGATGGAAAGCACCACAACCGCCCAAACCCTGGAAAGGCGTGAAAGAATGTGTGGCATTCGGGCCCAGTCCGATGCAGCCAAAACCGGTATCATTTTTAATGATCGGACCGGAGTTCGTGGTGCCTCAGCAACCGCTTAGCGAGGATTGTCTTTATCTGAATATATGGACGGCTGCTAAAGATCCGAAAGAAAAAAAAGCAGTCATAATCTGGATATATGGTGGAGGCTTCCAAACAGGAGGGTCAGCCGCCCCCGGATATTCCGGTGAGGCCCTCGCGCAACAGGGAATTATTTTTGTTTCTTTTAATTACCGGCTTGGCATTTTTGGTTTCATGGCTCATCCCGGACTCACAGCAGAATCAGCACATCATAGTTCGGGAAATTATGCGCTCATGGATATGATCGCCGCAATCACCTGGGTGAAAAAAAATATCAGCGCATTTGGCGGCGATCCGGACCACATCACCATCGCGGGACAGTCTGCAGGTTCTGCCAGTGTCAACTGTCTGCTCGCTTCTCCCCTCACACGCGGCTTATTCCAGGGTGCCATTGGAGAAAGCGGTTCGCTGGTACTCGAAAATCCGCTGCTTCGTATGAATAGTCTTTCGACCGCGGAAAAAGAAGGTGTCCGTATTGCTGCAAAATTAAATGCCGGTGATCTGAAATCCCTGCGTGCAATTTCTGCTGATGATTTGCAAAAAAACGCAGGTGGGTTTTTTGCACCCATTGTAGACGGTTACATCATGCCTGCATCCGTATCTGAAATTTATAAAAAGGATCAGCAAATGCATGTTCCTCTGCTCACCGGATGGAACAGCGATGAAGGCTTTATATTCGGAATATCCGGTAAAGAAGATTTTGCAAAACAGGCATCCGTTTTCGGTGCGGACTCCGGTCTCTTCAGGAAATATTTTCCATCTGCTACCGATTCGCAATCCGTCGCTTCACAAATTTCACTGGCAGTAGACAAGACGATCGGACTTTCCCAGTATCAATGGGCGTTGAAACAAAATGAACATAGTGAATACAACACCTATCTCTATGTATTCACCAGAAAACCACCGGCAACGGGTGACAAGAAAAAATTCGGTGCCTACCATACGGCTGAGATCGGATATGCTTTACATACGCTGGATAGTATCGGACGCGCCTGGGAACCGGTTGACCGGAACCTCGAGCAACTGATGTCCGCTTATTGGGTTCAGTTTGTAAAAACCGGGCATCCCAATCCGTCGGGTCCGCCCGTCTGGGCATCCTTTTCGAATGATCGCCCATACTCGATGATTTTTGGAGATACAAGCGCAGCAAGGCTTTTACCCAATAAAGAAGCATTGGATTTCCTATACAAATCCTATCCGGGAAAATGAGTACGATGATATAACGCGGGATTTTCAAAGACCGCATGCGCTGTTAAATGAATCCGGTATCTTTCAGACAAATAACGATTTTTAAGCCCCCTCCAGCTAAGGCTTTTAACGATGCTCTATGAAGTGGTTTAAAATAACAATTGTTTTCATTTCCCTTTTCATCCCCTGCTGCCTGTTGGCTCAAACAACGCTGTGGAAGAATCTTCCGGTCGACAGTCTGAAAGATCTGACCGACATCATTAATGAAATCCGTAAAAAGGATGTCAGAAAAGAAATGGCGGAAAGAAACAAACATAATATTCAGATTGGCGTATTTCCAGCCATCGGTTATACACTGCAAACGGGATTTGCGGTGGTTGTAAGTACAAATGCCGTTATTTATAAAAAACACCGGACGGCCAAAGACTCGACCAGTCTCCCCTCCACGATCTCCACGAGTATTTCCTATTCTCAAAAGAGTCAGGTGATTCTGCCGTTTCAGGCGACTTTATACTTCAACAATAATAAAACCATACTCATTGCAGACTATCGTTATCTAAAATATCCGACATATACATATGGTCTTGGTCCGAATACGACGCCGCAGGATTCTACCCTGCTGAGCTACCAGTATTTCAAATTTCATCAGTCCGTTTTATTTCAGGTTCATCCGCATATTTATATTGGCGCAGGATATTTAATGGATTATTTCTGGAATGTAAGACAGGTTCATAACCAGCAAAAACCATCGGACTTTCAGACGTACGGTACTTCTCCCACTTCGTTTTCATCAGGCGTATCCTTAAATTTTATACGCGACACACGGGATAATTCTATCAACGCCTATAAAGGCAATTACATAAATTTCATTCTGGCTCCCAGATTGCAGGTTCTCGGTTCCAATGCAAACTGGACGACGATGATGCTGGAGTACCGAACTTATATCCGTTTTCCACGCAGCTCGCCCAATATACTTGCCTTATGGAGTTATAACTGGGTTACACTGGGCGGTACGCCACCATACCTGATGCTTCCCAGCACGGGTTGGGATAAAACATTTAATACCGGCAGAGGTTATATTCAGGGAAGATTCAGAAGTAATAATATGCTGGATGCAGAAGCAGAATATCGTATACAACTAACGAGAAACGGTTTATTTGGAATGGTCGTTTTTACAAACTTCGAAAGTTTTTCAAATATCAATACCTGGCAATTCGGAACGCCTGCACCTGCCGGCGGTCTGGGTCTTCGAATAAAACTGAATAAATATTCCCGCACCAATATTGCGATCGATTATGGATTCGGACGCGAAGGATCCAAAGGGTTTTTCGTAAACCTGGGAGAGGCATTTTAACAGAAGTATGGAAGACTGGAAGTCTGGAAGTATGAAAGTAGTTATTCAATTTTTTAAGTGAACCATTCCAAATTAAAATATTCACTTCCAGTCTTCCAGTTTTCCAGACTTCCAGACTTGTATTCTAGTTTTTCAGTATCGCATCAATTTCCTGTAATTCCGATTGCGAAAAACTCAGATTGTCGAGACAGGCTATAGAATCCGTCACCTGCGCCGGTTTACTCACACCGATCAGTACCGATGTAACGGCATCGTGCCGCAAAACCCAGGACAGCGCTAGTTGTGCGAGGTTTTGATTTCGCTTTTTTGCGACTTCATTCAGCTTCACCACTTTCGCAATTTTATCCGGAGTAATAGCTGTTTCGTCAATAGCACCATTTCCACGGTGACTGAGCGCACGTGATCCTTCCGGAATTCCTTTCAGATATTTATTGGAAAGCAGTCCCTGAGCCAGCGGACTGAAGCAAATGCATCCCACACCTTCTTTTTCCAATACATCGAGCAACCCGTCTTCCACCCATCTTTCAAACATGGAATATTTTGGCTGATGAATTAAACAGGGAGTTCCCATTTCGCGAAGCATTTGAACAGCAGCTTCTGTTTCCTTTGGATTATAACTGGAGATGCCTACATATAATGCTTTTCCCTGCCGCACAAACAGATCAAGGGTTCGCATCGTTTCTTCGAGTGGCGTCGAAGGATCCGGACGATGATGATAAAAAATATCCACATAATCAAGCCCCATTCTTTTGAGACTTTGATCCATACTGGCAACCAGGTATTTTTTTGATCCGTGATCACCATAGGGACCAGGCCACATGCCCCATCCGGCTTTGCTGGAAATAATCAGCTCATCCCGGTACGGTGCAAAATCCTGCTTGAAAATCTTGCCGAAATTTGCTTCTGCCGATCCGGCCGGCGGACCATAATTGTTCGCCAGGTCAAAATGCGTGATACCCATATCAAAGGCGAGACGTAAAATTTCCCGTGCCGTTTCCTGGCTATCTATATCTCCGAAATTATGCCAGAGGCCAAGTGATACAGCGGGTAATAATAATCCGCTTTTGCCTGTACGACGATATTGCATTTTATCATAACGATCGTCCCGGGAAGTATAACTCATGGTATTTTTATTAAAGATCAAAGATGGCAGGAAATTAAATGAAAATGCGTGTTCCGGAAAAACTTTCACGGAATTCCCGCGGCGTACAGCCTTTTTTCTTTTTAAAAATGCGGTTGAAATTAGAAATATTATTGAAGCCGCAGTGATAGGCAACTTCGGCAATTGAATTCGTGGAATCAATCAGGATACGCGTTGCATGACCCAGACGGATTTCTGTTAAACTGTCAATGAAAGTATTACCCGTCCGCTGCCTGAAAAAACGGCTGAACGATACGTCGCTCATATTAGCCAGTCTGGAAACTTCCGACAACGTTATGGTTCTGTCAAAATTTTTATTCATGTAATCGAAAGTCTTTTCGATCCGGCGGCTGTTATATGAAAATTGTTCATTGGTAAACGCAGCATCAGAAAGTATCCGGAGATTTCGTGAAATGGAAAGATCGTGCAGAATGGAAATCAGTTCCAGCACCGAATCGAACCCGTGTTTCTGATTCAGCTCGATGATACGGGGAGCTACTGCCTGTATGGTTTCTTTTGGAAAAAGAATTCCCCTGGAAGATTTATCAAACATATTTTTGATAAAACTCAGCTGATTACGCCGTAGCAGTTTTTCATCAAACAGGTCTTTGTGAAACTGGATGGTGATCTCGTGAATTTCTTTCGATTTACACTGATGGTTAAACCAGGCATGCTGAAGGTTCGGACCGGTCAGTACAAGTTCAAGTTCACCGATTTCTTCCACATGATCGCCCACCATCCGACGGGCACCCTTTGCGCCGCGGATAAAATTCAATTCGAATTCCTCATGATAATGAAGTGGAAAATCAAAGCCGGATTTTACGCGGGAAAAAAGCGTAAAACAATCATTCTGTGTCAACGGTGTAATTTCCCTCAGCAAATTTTTTTTCATGATATATCCTCCGCAATGAACAGTAACGACGTTTTTCCCTGCCTACGAATGTAAAAAAAGTATTATAAATCTGTAGATATTTTTAGGTCTCCATGGGCCTTACTTATCCGATTTACCGGAGTCTTTTGGTCAATGCTCAGCTGTTATCTGTAAAATAATACCATTAAAAGCTAATAAAGTATTTAATAAAAGTATATATGAAAAATAGCTTTGGTGACAACGCTTGTTATATGAAAATGAAGAGCCTGCTCCATCTCCCGCTGATTTTATTTTTCCCTTTCAGCAACCTGTTTGCACAGTCCTGCAGCGATCCTCAGGCAACTCCTGAAACAAAAGCGCTCTCCAAAAACCTGTATAGTCTTATCGGGAAAAATATTTTATTCGGTCATCAGGATGATCCCTGTTATGGTGTGGGCTGGAAGTATATTCCGGGAAGAAGTGATATACGGGATGTGACCACCGAATATCCGGCGATGTATGGTTTTGACCTGGGAAGAATTGAATTAGGATGGACATTTAACCTGGATTCAGTTCCCTTTGAAAAAACAAAATCATTTATTAGGGATGCATACGAACGCGGCGGCGTAATTACGCTCAGCTGGCATCTGAATAATCCGTTGACCGGTGGGACCGCCTGGGACAATAAACCGGGCGCTGTTGCCTCCATCCTTCCCGGCGGATCCAAGAATATTCTTTACACAAACTGGCTCGACCGGGTGGCCGCATTCCTGGCTGGTCTGAAAGGTAAAAACGGAGAATCCATTCCCGTCATTCTTCGGCTGTTCCATGAACTCAATGGCGGATGGTTCTGGTGGGGGAAAGATCAGTGTAGCCCCGATGAAATGAAAAAGCTCTGGCGTTATACCATTATGTACCTGAGATCAGAAAAAAATCTGCATAACCTCTTATACGCATTCAATACGGATAAATTCGGCAGCGGTACCGAATATGTTGAAAGATACCCGGGTGATGACCTGATTGACATCATGGGTTTTGACATATACCAGGCAAACAATTTGCGCGATAATACGGCATTTATAAATCTCTTCTCCGGAGACCTCAGTTTGCTCGACAGTGTGGCTTCCTCCCATCATAAAATTCCGGCTCTTACCGAATTCGGTTATAATGAAATACCGGACAGCACCTGGTGGACCAAAGTATTTTTTCCCACGATCGAAAATCATCAGGTCGTATACGCGCTGGCCTGGCGGAATGCCGGTAAAAAGCAATCCGGAAATGCAGAGTATTATGTACCTTATCCCGGTGCGGCATCCGCCTCCGATTTCAAAAAAATGTCCGGCTACGGAAAAATATTGTTTGAAAACGGGATAAAAACTAAAAATATATACAAATGAAAAAATGGCACGCAGGCCTTATGGCATTTATTTTACTGAATACATTTTGCGTGATCAGCTATGCGCAGAATGACATATACGAATTGATTGTGTACAAATCAAAAACGGCGGACCAGATAGAGATGACGGACAAATATCTGAAAGACGCCTTCATACCGGCCATGCACCGCCTTGGCATTAAACAGATCGGTGTATTTAAACCGGTAGCGAACGATACGGCCGAAATAAAAAAAGTAATTGTTCTCATTCAATATATTTCGCTGGATGTTTGGCAAAGAACAAAGTCAAACATCATGAACGATCAGGTGTATACAGCAGCAGCAAAATCGTTCCTGGATCCGGATACCGCGCACCTGCCTTTTTCAAGGATGGAATCAAGTATTATGGAAGCATTCCCCGACGCGCCTAAACTGATTCCGACAACATTAAAATCCAATCCGGATGCCATATATGAATTGAGGAGCTATGAAAGTCCCACGGAAGAGCTGCATCGTATTAAAGTAAATATGTTTAATGCCGGAGGTGAAGTGGAGTTATTCAAACGGCTCGATTTCCAGGCGGTATTTTATTCGGATGTTTTGAGCGGTAGCCGGATGCCGAACCTGATTTATATGGTGGCATTCGCAAACGCCGCTGCAAGGGAAGAACATTGGAAAGCTTTCGGATCAAGTCCTGAATGGAAAAAAATATCAACGGATCCGGGTTACAGAAACAATGTTTCCGTGAATCATATAGACAGCTGGATTTTGAAAAGGACAACATATTCTGATCTATAAATAAAAAACGGTCCGTCCTGTGAACGGATGGATTTGATAAGTACATCGTAATAAAACATAACCCGCTCCATCAATGAAATTGACCTGGCTGGATATCAGTATCGTCTTGTTGTACCTGGGATCCATGGTTACGATCGGCTGGGTTCTCAGAAAGAAAGCCAGGCAAAACAAACTAAGTTATCTCATGGGTGGGAAATCCCTGCCCTGGTACCTGCTGGGTCTTAGTGACGCCTCTGACATGTTTGATATCAGTGGCACGATGTGGATGGTAGCGCTCTGTTTTATTTACGGCATGAAGAGCATCTGGATTCCCTGGTTATGGCCCGTATTCAACCAGGTGTTTCTGATGATGTATCTGTCCAAATGGTTGCGCAGATCCAATGCGACGACTGGTGCGGAATGGCTCGCCACCCGTTTCGGGAACGACAGAAAAGTAAATGCTTCCCATATCAGCGTCGTCGTGTTTGCCCTGCTGGGATGTTTTGGTTTTCTGGCATACGGGTTTGTGGGTCTCGGTAAATTCATGGAGATTTTTATTCCCTGGAGTTCGGTGCAGCCCTGGTTTCCTTTTCATGTTTCTCCCGAATATGTGCCACACGTTTACGGAATCGTTTTTACACTCTTCGCTACTTTTTATTCGGTGATTGGCGGCATGCACAGCATCGTGATCGGAGACCTGATAAAATATATCATACTCACGATTGCCTGTATCGCTGTTGGCATCATTGCTTTTATACGTTTACACGGTCATCCGCTGCCAGTGCCGGATGGATGGCACAATCCTTTTTTTGGTAAGCAACTGGGACTAGACTGGACAAAGATCATCGCCGATGCAAATAAAAAAATTTCAGAAGATGGCTTTAGTCCCTTCGGATTCTTTTTTATGATGATGTTATTCAAAGGTGTGTTCGCCAGTCTCGCAGGGCCTGCTCCCAATTATGATATGCAGAAAATTTTATCCACCCGCTCACCGAAAGAGGCATCTAAAATGACAGGATTTGTTTCGATTGTCTTATTGCCTATCCGGTATGCACTGATTATCGGATTGACCGTACTGGCACTCATGAATTATAACCAGTTGAATCTATCGTCTCCCGGAGGAACAGATTTTGAAAAAATTCTGCCGGCGGCGATCATACAATTTATACCGGCTGGTATTATGGGTTTGTTATTTACCGGACTGCTGGGTGCATTTATGAGTACTTTCTCCGGAACACTCAATGCCGCCCAGGCTTATGTGGTAAATGACATTTATATAAAATATATCAATCCCCGGGCGACAAACCGCCAGATCATAAGCCGGAATTATGCGGTAGGGATTGCTGTAGTCCTGCTGAGCATTTTGCTTGGCTTCTTTGTAAAGAATGTGAACAGCGTGCTGCAATGGATCGTAGGCGCTTTATACGGCGGTTATATTGCCGCCAATATGTTTAAGTGGTACTGGTGGCGGTTCAATGCCAACGGCTTCTTCTGGGGCATGGCATCGGGTATAACAGCGGCTCTGGTGTTCCCCTATATATTCGTGGGGCAGCTTCCGCTATATAACTGGCCGCTCTTGTTTCTGATATCAGTGATTGGATCCATCGTAGGCACCTATACCGCGAAACCGACAGATATGGAAACCCTGAAAAAATTTTATACCAGTGTCAGACCCTGGGGTTTCTGGAAGCCCGTTCAGTTAGTGGTGCAAAAAGAAAATCCCGGGTTTGAACCAAACCATCGTTTTGGTTTGGATATGTTCAATGTCATAATCGGAATCATTGCCCAGTGCTGCCTGACGATTCTTCCAATGTATCTGGTACTCTGGATGAAACTTCCTTTTTTAATCACCTGCGGCATACTGGCTATTATCATCATCATCCTGAAAAAAACCTGGTGGGCCAGGCTGGAGAATTAAAAGTTATGTATTTATGAGCAAATCATTTTCAGAAAGATTATCCGTATTAGAAAAACAGCACGAACAAATTGTTCGTCATAAAAATAAAAAAGTAAAATTCAGCAAGGGCGGCTTTTTTAACCGTTTTGAATTTCCTGTTTTAACGGCAGGACATGTACCGCTGGAATGGCGATATGATCTGAATGAAAAAACCAATCCCTTCCTGCTGGAGCGACTGGGCATCAATGCGGTGCTAAACCCCGGCGCCATCAAATGGAAAAATAAATATTTGCTGATGGCCCGCGTAGAGGGCGTCGACAGAAAATCTTTTTTTGCGATTGCAGAAAGTGATAACGGTGTGGATCAATTTAAATTCTGGAAAAGACCGGTCACGATGCCCGCACTGAATAACCAGGAAACGAATTTCTATGACATTCGCCTGGTGGCACATGAAGATGGCTGGATCTATGGACTATTCTGTACAGAAATGCGCGATCCCTCCGCACCCGAGGGAGATCAGTCCGCCGCCATTGCACAGTGCGGCATCGCACGCACCAGAGATATGGTGAAATGGGACAGGCTGAAAAATCTCACCACCTCTTCCGCTCAGCAGAGAAATGTTGTTTTGCATCCGGAATTTGTGCAGGGTAAATATGCTTTTTATACGCGCCCGCAGGACAGTTTTATTGAAGCAGGCAACGGCGGTGGCATCGGATTCGGGTTGGCGGATGATATTACGGAAGCCGTCATAAACCGGGAAACGGTTATTGACAAAAAGATATATCACACAGTATACGAATTGAAAAATGGCCAGGGTCCCGCACCGTTGAAAACAAAAGCGGGGTGGCTGCATCTGGCACACGGCGTTCGTAACACGGCGGCCGGACTGCGTTATGTGTTATATCTTTTCATGACAGATCTGAAAGAACCTTCCAGACAGATCTATAAGCCGGGTGGTTATTTTCTGGCACCCGAGGGCGAAGAACGTATTGGCGACGTTTCCAATGTGGCATTTTCAAACGGATGGATCGCGGACCCGGACGGAACGGTCTACATCTATTATGCGTCCTCAGATACACGTATACACGTAGCCGTTAGTACCATCGAAAAATTACTCGACTACACAATGCACACACCTCCGGATGGATTCACATCTGTACAGTCGGTGATGCAAATCAATCTGCTCATCGACAGGAACCTGAAAAAAAATGACAGAAGTAATCGCCGGGAACATGAAACTGGAAAAAAAGACAAGCCGGCAAAAGTATGATGCTCCATGAATGAAAAAGACCATTCCTTTTTGATGGATCCGGCATGGCATGCATTGCCTGCCCAAATGGAGAAAGAACTTCACGATATCCTGGAATACTGGCAGCAGTATTCCGTCGATACGACCTACGGCGGGTTCGCAGGAAGAATCGATGAGGATAATAAAGTATATGCCCTGGATCCAAAGGGCTCAGTATTGAACGCAAGAATTCTATGGTGCTTCTCGGCCTCCTATCACCATACTCAAAACCCGGCCCATCTTGCATTGGCCAGCCGGGCGTTTCATTATATCAGAACATTTTTAAACGATCCTGAATTTGGCGGGCTCTACTGGTCGGTCGATTATCAGGGCAATATGCTCGATGGACGCAAACAGATATATGCCCAGGCATTTGGTATTTATGGAATGAGTGAATATTATCGTGTTACAAAAGATGAGAGAGCGTTGGAACTGGCACTGAACTGGTACCAGCTCATTGAAAAATTCAGTCGTGATCAATTGCAGGGTGGCTATATTGATGCATTTGCCAGAGACTGGTCATTCCTGGATGACAAAAGACTAAGCGCAAAAGATGAAAATGCTTCCAAGACCATGAATACACATCTTCATATAGTAGAAGCTTATGCGAATCTGTATGAAGTCTGGCCCTCACAAAATCTGAAAACAGCCATCATTCACCTGTTAAAAATATTTGATGAGAAAATAATCAAACATGATGATCATCATTTGGGACTTTTTTTTACTGATGACTGGCAGATGGATGCAGGGGTCATCTCTTACGGTCATGATATCGAGGCTGCCTGGCTACTCCAGTCCTGCGCAGAGTCCATACACGGGAGCGCGTGGATTCAAACGACCAGGAGAAATGCGGTAAGGATTACGCTGGCCGCGATGGAAGGCCTGGACGGTGACGGTGGACTGTGGTATGAATATGATAAAAAAGCAGGAAAAAAAATATCTGAAAAACACTGGTGGCCACAGGCGGAGGCTCTGATTGGTTTCTGTAACGCCTGGCAGCTCACGGGAGATTCCGTGTATAAAAATGCACTGATCAAAAACTGGCATTTTATCCGGAATAATATCCTGGATAAAAGTAAGGGCGAATGGTTATGGGGTGTTGACAGGGATGGGAACAAAATGTCCGGTCAGGACAAGATTGGAATGTGGAAATGCCCGTATCATAACAGTCGCGCCTGTTTGGAAATTCTTAAAAGACTCAAAGTGTAAAGCACAAAGCTTCACAAAATGATAGTTCGTTTGAAGGTCGTCCGACTAAAATTTGGAGCCACCCATTTATTTTGGATGTACGCCTTGCGCACGATGCTTTACGCTTATTTTTTATGGCTGCTGTCTTTGGATTTAAAAGTCGTATCGGCCAGAGAAGAATTATTCGCATTCCCGGGGGCTCCTGAAGGAGGCAGGATACCATTATTTGCCGCGGAATCCGGACCACCGTTGTTCACCGTGGTATCGCTATTTTTGGGAGCCGTCTGGGTATTATTGTTATTGCAGGAAACTAAGACAGACAACAGGGCTGTGAATAACAAAATGAGGATATTTTTCATATAAATGATTTCAGAAATCCGTTAAATAATGCGGCCATCATAAAGTATACTGGCACGAAATTTTAAGATATACAAGTTAAAGGAATGCTTATGACAAACAAAAATTACTTACGCGACGATATCCAGGATTCACCGGCAGATCAGGAAAAATTGAAATCTGAAGAAGTCACGCTGGATTTGCCGGAGCTCAAAGATATTCCCGGGGCAAACCGCTCCGGTAAAAATGCTTCCCTCCTTCCCGGAGATACGACTATATCTTCCGCAGACGAAGAAGGAGATGAATTATTCGAAGATGATGATGACCTGACGGAAGAAAATAATCTGCGGGACGATACGAACGTGAGTCCGGTGGAAAAGAAACTTCTGAGAGACAGCCTGGATCCTTCTTATGATACCGATCTGCCGGTTCATTCCATCAGCCTGGACCGCAAAGACAATGAAGGTGTATTATTAAATGAATCCGGTATGGACCGGGATTTATTCGGAGAAGATCTTGACAATGGCCTGGTAAAAGAAGAAGACGAAGAATCGGAAGGTGAAGATTAACAATAAGGGAGCGGTGTGAAGCCGTAGTCCATATTGATAAATTCGCGGACCTGATTGCCCTCTTCGTAAAAAACTAAAAACGAACGTCTGCGATCGTCGGTCTTTTTTTGAAGTTCAAGAATCTTATTGATCAGAAACTTTTTGTCAACCCAGGAGAAGCGTGTTTCAATCTTCAGAAAATCCTGCAGGGAGTAAATAATTTCACCATCTTTTAATACATGCACGGTGCTGACAAATCCTCTCTCCGACGGCACTGAAGTTTCAACTGAATACATACAGGGGTTACTTATTCAGTGAATTTACAAGACTACAGAAGATTATTTCCGAAAAATTATCCACAAGTTTTGTGAAGTTTCTAACATGTCGGTATTCCGGTACCGGTCTGATCATGTTGCCATTTTATCTGCATAAGGGCAAAATAGGCAGGAAGCGACCGTACTATAAAAATCGTTGCTTTAAAAACCGGCAGACCCGGGAATAGTTATTGCATAATGTATTAGATGAGAATAAAATATACCAGTTTAAAATCCACGTTCAAGATCTTTTTTGGATTACTGGCATTTTTTTCACTGGCTTTCAGCTTTTATTATAACAGCCCGGTAAAGGGTTCCGTCAGTCCGGTAAACGGGGCCAGCCGGGCATGGCTGATATCCAGGAACGATACATTGAATGCTCCCGTGATACAGGGAAATTTTATGATTACAAATGTAAAGCCGGGGAATTATACATTAATGCTGGAAGCCAAACCACCGTACAGGGACAGTTTTAAACAGGATGTACTCGTGGTGGAAGGTCAGCCGACAGACGTAGGGGTGATTGAAATGAATCAATAGTAATATGATGCAGAAACAAAAAGACGAACAGGAAGAAAAAAGTAAAAACACGAAAGTAAAAATTCAGAGGACTTCTGAAAATACGCATCTTGGATCTTCCAATGCTTTTGAAGAAACTGAAAACACTGCTTCCAGAGATGCAGACAATATCAGTGATGAAAAACTGGATGAAATGTTGGGGGATTGATATTTTCCAATAATTGGAAAATATTTGGCAATTGAATTGTAGATATATATCCTCACCATTTTAGATATAATTTATGGATAGTAAACTTTTTGGCATCATAATACGTATTCTATAATAGAAACTCCCGCTCATGTTGAAAATAATGATCATTGAGGACGACCTGGATTTGTTACACGGTCTGCGATTTTTGCTACAGGCTTACCACTGTAAAATTTGCCCTTTGTCAGATGCTGATGAAATTCAAAAAACTATTGGGCTCTTACAGCCTGATCTGATATTACTCGACATCAAACTCGATCACAGCAATGGATTGGATGTTTGCCGGGAAATCAAAAACAGTTATTTAAGAACTACGCCTGTGTACATTATGTCCGGCCTTCCCGACGTTGATAAAAAAGCGTACGAAGCGGGTGCAGACTTCTTTATACCGAAACCCTTTGATTCAGAAACATTGCTGGCAAAAATCAAAACGCTGGAAAATTCTTCTTTCGAAAATCATTCTTAAGCTGAAAGCGTAAAGCGTAAAGCTTAACACCGAACCAATAGAATAACAGGCAAGGCACCAATAGCATGACACGCAAGGCGTGATTACATTTTTAGTTTATTTCAGCATGCCGCGATTCTCAAAATCGCTTTACGCCTTGCGCCTTACGATTTACCTTAAAAAATCCCAATCTGGTACTGATTCCCAAAATCATACTAATTTAAAAAAACAGGCAAGTCCTTTTAAAAACGAAATCCGCAAACTATCTTTATCTCCTCCCACTATCCTTTGATCATCCCAGATCTTTTTTCTTTTTCATAATTCTTGCATCGCAATACACTGATCCAATCCTGAAAAGACCGCTATTCGTAACCCCCAAAAGCGCATTCTTTAAATTGATCAGTATGAAAACTTTTACCCCTTGCCGTAGTCTGATTTCTGATGTAACCCGGTTTACTAAAAAAAGATCGGTTCTTCTTGCACTGACCATCGTTTCCTTATTGCAGTTCAGTGACCTGAAAAGCCAGAATTGCAAACTATGTTCGATTCCTTCTTTCCCCAGCGTTACCATATATCAGACATTTCAGACGGGGCATGGAATCGGATTTGGTGCTGAAGCAGGCACCTGGAATAAAGACGCCGGAAAATTCAGTTATTTCGTCGGTACCAGTATGGTCTGGGTGGAGAATAAACAGACTGATGTTAAAACAATCAGTTCTCAAAAACAGGCTTTATTAAGTTTCTATCTCAAGGGGCAGTACCAGTTAACAAATCACCTGTATGTTATTGCTGCACCGGGTATCGTAGATCTTTCCTATTTTGATTTGCAAACCGGTTTCCGTTATGTATTTCCGCTGACAAGCGTGATCGGTATCGGTCTGGAGCCAGCCTATTCGTTCAATCAACGTCAGTTCGTAATTAATACCAATCTGCATTTTGCTTTGAAATAAAATAAAAAACCCATGCAGAGTTGAAAAACCTTGCATGGGTTCAGTATTGAAATATGACTAATGCACTTTGTCTACATTGTTGTATTTATCCGTCCAGTAGGCAATTTTAGCCTGATCCTTCTTGGATTCATAAATAGTAACCAGCATATCATAAGAATCTCTTAAGGCTACTTTATCGCCTTTCTTAAGCTTCGACTGTGATCCCAGGATCTGTTCTACTTTTTCCAGGTAGGGAATCGCTTCATCGAATTTTTTTGCAGATTGCGCCCGGTAATCCTGCCGCTGTTTGAGTTCGGCCGCATTGGTATTACCCTTTGGTTTACCCAATACCTGGAATTCAACGCCTTCATTATAGGCGATCTGTCCGAGAACCAGGTTAGCCTGCGGATAGTTCGGATTGATCTTTACGCTGGCCAATAACTTTTCCTGTGCTTTTTTAATCAGTTCATCAGAATTCGCCACACGCTTGCCCGAACTCGTATCCGTTGCGTATTGGTATAACTCTAATCCGTAATTGAAAAAGTAAATGGAACTGTCCGGATGCGTCTTATTAATTTCTTCATATTTCGCAAACAAAGAATCCTTGGGACCATTTTTTCTCAGCACATCCAGCTGGAGTTCATCATAAAAAATATCATTTGGATATTTAGATTTACCCAGGGCAATATATTTTGCTGCATTGGCCTTATCGTTTTTCCGCGTGTAATAGTCTGACAGCCATTTATAGATTTCGGCCATATCATTACCGCCAATTTTGGTGATACCTGAATCTGCAATGATCTTATAATAGATCAGCGCAGAATCACGCCTGTCGGATTTTTCAGCAGAAATGCCCGCGTACAGAGTGGACGTTGTATCCATGCTTTGTTTGATCCATCCCTGTTTATACATAAAACTGATGGCGGAAATCGCGTTGGTAAAATCGGTATAAGCGTCATTCCATTTTTGCGCGTTATAATTCGCTGCACCCAATGTGAACAGACCCTGATAGATTTCATTCACAGGTTTGTAACCATCAGCGGCGAGCAATACTGATTTCTTATCATCATATTGCACGTATTTTTTCAGTGCGTCGAGCGACTGTATGAGAGCATCCGGGTATTGACCCTTCAGGGTATTGTCCGCCGCGATGGCGTTATATACCTTGACCTTGGTATACCAGGCCTCTGGATTTTTCTGATTTTTTTCAACGGCCATGGCCTTATCAATTTCATCCTTGGCACCTGCGATATTATTTGCCTTTAGTAAATCTTTCGCCTTGTCTACGGACTGGGCAAACAATCCGTTAAATACGACGGCCATTAAAAGGCTGAAAAGCATCCGTTTCATGAGATTATTATTTGAAGTTTTCTGATGACATTATTCTGGACTGACTTCCGGTGGCAATATATCCAAAACCGGGCCTTCCCCTTCTTTTATTTCCTCAATGGTGGATTCTTCATCCAGTTGCGTGATGGCCGCGATGCCATCCCCCTCGTCAAGCCGGATCAGTTTAACACCCTGCGTGGCACGGCCCAGCTCACTGATCCCGTTGACCGGCATGCGGATCGTAATGCCCGATTTACATGTGATCATGAGATCCTCTTTTTCAGTAACATCAAGGATACCGACCAACTGACCGGTTTTATCAGTAACCTGAATGGTTTTTATGCCCTTACCTCCGCGGTTTGTTACCCGGTATTCATCTACCTGGGTTCGCTTTCCGTAACCATTTTCACTCACAACCAGGACGGTTTTTGACTTATCGTCCTTGTTGACACATATCATGCCAATCACCTCATCTGAACTGTCATCAACTTCTATTCCGCTCACACCGATAGCACCTCTCCCGGTGGGTCTTACATTCTCTTCCGGAAATCTGATAGCGCGCCCTGATTTTATAGCCATCATGATTTCGCAATTTCCATCAGTCAGTCGTGCGGTCAGCAGCTGATCATTTTCGAGGATCGTGATTGCATTGACGCCACTCTGCCGGGGACGGCTGAAATCTTCCAGCTGTGTTTTTTTAATAACACCCCGCTTGGTGCAAAGCACTATATAATGACTGTTGAGGAATTCATTGTCTTTCATGTCCTTCACATCGATGATTGCTTTGATTTTATCATCGGGTGGAATCTGGATCAGATTCTGAACAGCACGGCCCTTGCCAACCCGGTCGCCTTCAGGAATCTGGTACACGTTTAACCAGAAACATCTGCCTTTTTCCGTAAAGAAAAGAAGCGTATGATGAGAGCTGGCAACAAAAAGATGCTCGATATAGTCCTCGAGTCGGGCTTTGCCCCCGCTTAAACCTCTTCCCCCGCGGCGTTGCTGACGGTATTCCGTGGCTGAAGTCCTTTTGATGTAACCATTATGCGAAATCGTAATCACCACGTCTTCTTCCTTGATCAAATCCTTGATCTGTACTTCATCATCCAGGTATGTGATTTCCGTTTTGCGTTCGTCTCCAAATTTTTCCTTTATATCTATGAGTTCTGCACGTATCAGCGCAAACCGTTTTGATTCATCCTGCAGCAAATCATTCAGATAAGCAATATGTTTTTGTAATTCATCAAATTCATGCCGGATCTTATCTCTCTCCATTCCGGTCAGACGTTGTAAACGCATTTCCAGAATGGCCTTGGCCTGAATTTCACTCAGGCCCCAGCCTGCATTGATCAGGTTATCTTTGGCCAGCTCCGGCGTGGAGGATGAACGGATCAAGGAAATCACTTCGTCCAAATGATCGAGTGCGATCAGATAACCTTGAAGTATATGCGCTCTTTTCTCAGCTTCCTTTAGTTCGAACTGTGTGCGGCGGACCACAACTTCGTGCCGGAATTCCACAAATTCTGAAATGATTTCCTTCAAGTTCAGTGTGCGCGGACGCCCCTTTACCAGAGCAACGTTGTTAATTCCGTAAGAAGTCTGAAGTTCGGTGTGCTTATACACCTGATTAATAACTACGTTGGCGACTGCGTCACGACGCAGATCGATGACGATGCGGATACCATCTTTTTCGCTGGATTCATTTCTTACATCAGAGATACCCTCAATGATTTTTTCATTTGTCAGTTGTGCAATACGATCACAGAGCGCATCAATATTTACCTGGTATGGTGTTTCCGTAATAATGATCTGCTCACGCCCGCTGGCCTTGGTATCCACATGCAGCTTTCCCCTTAGTACTACGCGACCGCGTCCTGTATGCATGGCGGCTTTCACGCCTTCCATACCGAAGATCACCCCTCCTGTTGGAAAATCCGGCGCTTTGACGTACTTCATCAGTTCCTCAATGGAAATGTCCTTCTTATCAATATATGCTACACATCCGTCAATGGATTCAGCCAGATTATGCGGAAGCATATTGGTAGCCATTCCCACTGCAATACCGCTGGCTCCATTGATCAGCAATTGCGGAAAACG
This sequence comes from uncultured Bacteroidota bacterium, assembly GCA_963759335.1. Classification (GTDB taxonomy): domain Bacteria; phylum Bacteroidota; class Bacteroidia; order Chitinophagales; family Chitinophagaceae; genus Puia. Next base: position 249,523 of record CAVWYU010000003.1, on the reverse strand, counting down.
GGCGGGAAGTATGGTTGGTTCGGTGAGCGACTCATCAAAGTTTGGCTGAAAGTCGACGGTCTCTTTATCGATATCCTCCAGCATGGCCTCAGCAAGTTTGTGCAAACGCGCTTCTGTATAACGCATGGCCGCCGGACCATCACCATCCTGACTGCCGAAATTTCCCTGCTTGTCAATCAGCATGTACCGGATACTCCATTCCTGCGCCATCCTGACCATCGTATGATAAATGGCTGCATCACCATGCGGATGGTATTTCCCCATCACTTCCCCCACGATACGGGCCGATTTCTTGAAGGGTTTGTTACTGTTGCTGCCCAGTTCATTCATCCCATACAGGATACGGCGGTGCACCGGTTTCAGGCCGTCACGCACGTCTGGCAATGCCCTGCTCACAATCACCGACATAGAATAATCTATGTAGGCCATTTTCATTTGCTCTTCGATGTTGATCGATACAATACGATTATTATCCTGTGTTTCTTCCGGTATGATGTGTTCTTCCATGGTAATTTAAGAGCCCTTAAAATCCGAGTTTTTATAAGGCCACCAAAGGTAATGAAATCAGGAGGGTTTGAGACGAAAAAGAGAGTAAAAAACAGTCCTTTTACAAGGTATTTTATTCCAGCCAGGCTCCCTTCACGAGCCCTTTTTCAACTTCCACGTAAATATGTTCCTGTATAGTGGTTGCAACAGACAGACCTACATAGTCCGGTTTAACCGGAAAAGCGTTGTGGCTCCTTTCAACTAGTACCAGCGTTTGTATTTTTTTGGGGCTCGTATCAAGAAATGGCCTGATGGCATACATCAGGGTCTTTCCACTGTTTGATACATCGTCAATTAAAATGACCACCTTGTTTTTAAAGTCGAGCGGTCTGCTGATCTCAACGGTTGTGGGATTTTTTTTGTCCAGACTCACAGTAATCAATTCAGAATCTAATCCCGCAATTTCAACCAGCAACCGCTGAATGGCTTCCGCGATTACGGTTCCGCTCTCCCTGATGCCCGCCAGAATAAAAGATGTTTCACCAAAATTATTCTCCAGTATTTCAAAAGCCATCCGCTTTAACTTTTTTGCGGCTACCTCAGGACTCAAAATATAATTCTTCTCCATGCCCCAAGGTAAAGAAAATCATAAATCCTGCAAATCTGGTATAACTTAGGTCTCAAATCCGGTTCATGCAGCTGGTTCAGCAAATCACGTTTGTCTTACTTTCCGTATTCGCCATCGGGCTCTTTAGCCGAAATGTGCTTCGCATACGGAAAAACATCCGGCTTGGAAAAGACGAAGATTTTAGTGATCATCCGGCAGCCCGCTGGAAAAATCTGCTACTACTCGCTTTTGGTCAGAAAAAGATGTTCCGGAACCCAACGGTAGCCATTCTTCACTTTTTTATTTATGCCGGATTCATCATCATCAACCTGGAAGTGCTGGAAATCTTTCTGGATGGTCTTTTCGGAACGCATAGACTTTTCTCCATTCCGATGAGCGGCTTATACAGCTGGCTGATCAACGCATTTGAAATACTCGCGATCACGGTGCTGATTGCCTGCGTCGTTTTTTTATGCCGGAGAAATATTCTGAAACTGCGTCGTTTTATAAGTCACGATCTGGATGGATGGCCCCGGTCTGATGCCAATTATATTTTAATAACGGAGATCATCCTGATGACGCTATTCCTGACGCTGAATGCCTCCGATACATTATTGCAGGAAAGAAATTATGCTCATTATGCCATTCATCCAACCGGGAATTTCCTGATTTCACATGTGTTGCATCCTCTCTTAAACGGACTGTCGAATCATCAATTGGTAATTCTGGAAAGGTTATGCTGGTGGCTTCATATTGCAGGCATATTTGCTTTTTTAAATTATCTGCCTTATTCCAAACATCTTCATATTCTGCTGGCATTTCCCAACGCCTATTTTGCCCGGCTTTTACCGGAAGGGGAAATGCGGAATATGAAATCCATTCAACAGGAAGTGTTGTATTCGATGCAACCGGAAATGGCTCCTGCAGAAACTTCGGCACCCACCAGCTTTGGAGCAAAGGACGTGATGGATCTGAGCTGGCGTAACCTGCTGGATGCATATGCATGCACCGAATGCGGAAGATGTACAGCAGCCTGTCCGGCCAACATAACAGGGAAAAAGCTCTCTCCCCGTAAGATCATGATGGATACGCGTGACCGGGTGGAAGAAGTGGGAAAAAATATCCGCGTGAACGGTTCCTTCAAAGAAGATGGCAGACAATTATTAAAAAATTATATTTCGGTTGAAGAACTAAGGGCCTGTACCAGTTGCAATGCCTGCGTGGAAGAATGTCCTGTTAGCATCAGTCCGCTGGAAATTATTCTGGAGCTCCGGCGATCCCTGGTGATGGAAGATTCAGATGCACCACCCGAATGGAATACGATGTTCGGCAACATTGAAAATAATTTCGCTCCCTGGAAATTTAGTCCGGATGAAAGAGATGCCTGGAAAAATGGTTAGGGACGGAGCACACGATATAGTTGCGCGACGGCAGCAATGATGAAAACGATTCCCATCAGTTTATTGAGTGTACGGTTGCTGGTTTTCATTTTCGTAACCAGCCAGTTCCCGCCATATATATAAATGATCAAACCACCCATGGTTCCAATTCCGGTTCCCAGGGTAAAAAAATTAAACTCCGAAAAACCGGGTTTCAGTAATCCCAGATTTATAAAATATCCGGTCCAGATAAACCAAAAAGGAATCTGTGCAGGATTCAGCGCGCTCATACTCAAACCCAGTAAAAAACGGTTAAGACGGTAATTCAGCAATAATGCTTTTTTATCGGTCTCCTGTTTTTGTGCAGCAACCAGTATGATAATGCCCAGAGCAGCAAACAAGGCAATCGTAATCCAGTTGAAAATTATAAAGACCCGCTGATGCGAGATGATCCATTGCATTCCCGATAATACAATACGGAGATATATCATTTCTATCAATGCGATGCCGGCAGAATATTTCCACGCGTTCCGGAAATTCTCCTGTACAGCAATCTGGGTAGCCGTCATGCTGATCGTACCGATGGGCAGTTGACCGAGCAGACTGAGTATGAAGCCGAGCAGAATAATGTAAATATTTTGCATGCTGCGTGGACAGTTGAAGTTTGACGGATGACGCTAGCCTTAGCCTTCGCCTTAGCCTTAGCCTTAGCCTTAAATCAAATTATTATCTCCTCCAAAAGTTTCGAATCCAATTTGTCTTTTTTAAACATCTGAACACCTTCCTTTACTGATAAATAAGGATACCCAAGTTTGTGGTTTGACCGGCTTATATTAAATAGTATTATCCAGTGCCGGATGATTTCCTTCCAGGCAAAAAACAGGGAATGCTTCGGATCATATATGTGGGTAGGTTCACTGCCAGCTCCATTCACTTCCAGAATGAAGAACGATTTTCCTTCTTCGAGTAACTCCCTGCTTTGATACCGGATATCCATTCTCCCAAAATAAAACAATGGAATCTGCAGGCAGATTTCATCCATAACATTCATCAGTTTTTCATTCACTGAGCTGCTGTCGTCGAGGAACATAGCACCCCTTGCATGATTTCCATAAGGTACAACAGTAAAAATTTCGCCTGCTGCAGGCACCCGGTTTAGCATTGCTGTCTCCGTTATTTCCAATCGCGGTAATTGCAAGATTGCACGGGGACTGGCTTTCAGCAATTCACGGATATTCTGCTTCCCGTCTCCCGTCACTTTTAAAAATTCCTTATGAACAATACCGGAAATATTTCCTTTTGACTGGCCCGGCATCCTGTAATAAAAAATGCCCGCTTCATTTTCATATGAAATAAATTCCTGCACATGAAAATCAAACGATACAGATGAAACATACTTTAATAAAGCGCCGGCATCATCCAGTTTTTTTACGCCCCGTCCCCTGGCACCAATATCGGGCTTGCCAATCAGGGGAAACCGGAAACCTGCCTGCAATAGTTTATCCAGAACAAAATCCGGATGGGAATCCGCAGGGAAAAAAATCGTCCGGGGTTGCCATCTTGCAGGAACCAATGCATAAATATCTTTCTTCGATTCTCCCAGGAATCCGCCATTTTTTATTCTGGGATTGGATGCTGTATAGAAAAAGAATGAACGGGCTCTCAAACAAAGAAAAATAAATACAGGATAAATAGGAACGTATACCGTACTGAAACTCCAGTATTCCCAATGAAATAACCGTATCCAGAATGGCTTTTTTTTCCAGCTTGGAACGGCATTCATACTTTTATCTGAACCGTTTTTTGAAAAGCAAGAAATGTTTCTGTGGTTTTACCGCTTCTTAAATCCAGGTAACGAAAACTACCCGTTTCAGGAGAAACGCGTACTGAGCTGATGCTGTTGGTAAATAATCGGTGATCCCGGTTCATCATAATATCATTAAAGGGATCTCCGTCACCACCCTTTTGATGAAAGTGAATGATATCGAGACTGCCGGGATAGGCACTTTCACTTAGCCAGGCATAAAACCATTCTTCCCTTTTTCTGATGGCTGCCGCATCATACAACGTAACAGATGACCAGATATGAGGTTTGTTTACATTTAAAGGTTCCATCCATTTCATCTGCCCGTCCCATTTACCGGCATAAAGATTTTTATTTTCAAATAAAATAACGGTGAAAGGTTCGATGCCATTGAAATCAGTTTCTTCAAAAGCATCAGCGGGTGATGTACTTGAGATCAGATCAAGTAAAATCAGTCCTCTGCTTTTCCGGTAAGAAATATCAGGCTCATGTGCTTTAATCGCGCCGTTTAATAATACGACTGTATAACCGTATTCGTTTAACGCAATCCAGCTGCCACCACCCTTCGGATCTTTTGGAAAGAGTACCCGGCAGCCGTTTATTTCATAAATCTCCGGGAATAGCGCCAGCGGCCGGCCGGCCAGTTCATCACGGCTGGACGTAAAAAAAAAATGATTGCCCGCCGGAATAAAAGTTACTGTGCACATTGTTTCCTGTACTTAAGTGTGGACGAAGCAACGCCATATGAATCATCTACAGGCAGATCACCCAGTTCCCTGAGTCCGACACGGATCAGCGCCATATGGTGTATAGTGTGCTCCAGATTATAAGCAATCTCCCTGAAATAATTAGTACTGATTTTCTCTGGCTGCTCCTGCAGTTCATCATAATAAGTCAGCAGGTATAATGTCTTGTTTTCCCTTGAAATCTGCCTGCTGATTTCCTTTAAAATAGCTGATGCAAAATCTTTATTGGTTTCTATCTGCTCATCACGTTTCCTTTTTTCATAATCCACTTCTCCTTTCTGATATCCTGCATCCAGACACTGGAACATTTCAATAATATGACGAACATGCTGCCCGACGGTATTGCCGGATAGATTTTTACATGAATGAATATATTGATCAGGTTGTAGCCGATTCAGCGAATCAGTGAGCTGAAGAAATACCTGCTGTACGGCTTTTTGCAATTCCATAAAAGTCGTTTTCTAAAAATAATATTTTTTTAATTACCGGGCGACAACTTTTATATCAACCGACACTTCATCAGACAGGGTACTGGATCCCCCTACATCAAAATCTTTCCGGTTCATTTTGAAACTGCCTGAAAACGTCCAGCCGTTGCCATTTTTTTCTGCAGTAAACAGCATCGCAATCTCCTTACTTTTGTTTTTGACTGTTAAAGTGCCGGCGGTTTGATACGCCCCTTTTTTGCCCGCCTGTGTAACTGAAGTAGATACGAAACGGATCTGTGGATAGTTTTTCACGTCGAAATAAGTTTCCTCTCTCAGGTGTTCATCCCGCGATTCATTCCCGGTATTGATAGTTGTCGCTTTAATGGTAACACGGAAAGAAGATTTGGTCAGGTCATCCGGATTAAAAATAATATCTCCTTCCGGGCCATCCAGTGATCCCCCGGTTTTAAAACCAAAATTCTTCAAACTAAACCGCACACTGGATTCGCTGGCAACCGGATGATACTGTGCAAAACCGTACTGAAACGACAAACACAGGAAAACGAATAATAACTTTTTTAGCATAAAATATTTCTGATGAACAGCCCGGACTACTTTATTTCCTTTTAAATTGATTTTCCAGCCGGCTTTTGTAAATAAAAATCAACAGGGCGCAACAGACAAACGTAACGACCGCATAGATAAAAAGCAAGGCATCGCCTCCAAAAAAAATCCCAATTTTTGTCAGGTGAAAATATAAAGCACCGGTCATCATTACCAGACCCAAAATCGCGCCATATCCGGTATACCGCGGAATCAAAATCAGGATGGCCGCAATTAGTTCCAGTACACCCGTTCCAATTCTTCCATATGGCTCCATGCCAATGCGGGTAAATAGCTGAACGGATTCCGGCTGTGCGGTAAATTTGAAATAAAGAGTCTGGAGCAGAATGATGGCAGGAACCAGTCTCAGGACCCAGATTCCGATAACACGAATAATCATCTGATTGTTTTTAGGTTTATTGCTTTAAAATTTTTTGCCAGTTTGCGTCTGCCTGTGCGTGGAGTTTGGTCTCATCCTGGTTCCATGTTTTCAGCGTATTATTAAAAAACCGGTTATAGAAAAGAAATAATTTTCCATTGATAATTTTGAAAGTCTCAGGATCTATTTCAACTTTTGAGCCATCATGGCCCATCGCATAAGCGCACCATCCGCCATATTGAGGTTCGAATTTTTCCGGGTTTGCCTGGAAACTGTTCAGATCTGCCACATCCGCAAAATGATAATTCACTCCATGGAATGACGAAGAAAATGCAGATTTTCCTTTCTCGGCTCTGCCCTTTGTAAAATAGGCCACCGGATCATATCCCTTTATGGCGATCCCGTCATCAAGGTTAAACTGCTTCTTCCGGAAATCATCGGCCTGCGAATACCCGGCGGATGCAAAGCATAATAATAAAAGAGTCGCCAGTACCTTCATTTTTAAAATTTGATCAAAACTATACAGCTTACGGAGCATCGTTTGTCGGTTAATTGACAGATATCCGTTTTTGTAAGTTTTTAACATTCAGAAAGCAGATCTGCTGGCGATTGTAGGAAAGAATTCCTTCTGCTTCCAGTTCGTTAATCATGGTTGTAACGGTTTGCCGGCTGGACCCGATGAGATTGGCAATATCTTCGTGTTTCAGATAATTCGGAATACAGAATCCCTCCGGCATATTTTCACCCAGCTTATTTTCCACCAGCTGCCAGAAAAAATGAGCCAGTCTCGTTTTTACATCTTTGTTTAGAAGATTCAGCAAACGGTTTTCAATTGTCCTCAGTTTGGCCCCTACCTGTTTACTATAACGCAGGGCAAGATCTGGGCGCTTTTTCAGCAGTTTTTCAAAGTCCTCGATATAAAAGGCACATATGCTCACATTCTGTTTATAAGCCTGCGCAAATTCTCCATGGAGGTTGGTTTTCTCAAGCGTGATTTGCCCGAATAGTTCACCTTTTTGAATGATCTCGCTGACTTTTTCATTTCCTTCCGAATCGATATGGCCGATCCGGATATATCCTTCTTTTACAAAATAGATCTTGTTATGATTATAGGCTTCAAAGTAAATGTATTCACCTTTCGGCACCTCCATAAAATGGTGTTCAATTTTCAATTCTTCATAGTCTTCATCGGAAAGATGACACCAGAGATCGTAATTGCGGATTAAGAGCATTTTATCGTCAACGGACATAATGGGAATTATACTTAAAATTACCGAATCAGCACTGAACCGGCAGGCAATTTTACTTTAGATTTACAGAGTAAAATTTTTATGCATGGATATACCCGTTATGGCGGAGCTGGCAGGCCGCGGAGAATCACCGGAAATCTTGTTTTGGGTGGGTTGTTCCGGCAGCTATGACCAGCGTGCCCAAAAAATCACGCGGGCATTTGCGGGCATTCTTAACCGGATCGGAATCCGGTATGCCATTCTGGGTAAAGAGGAATTATGCACCGGCGATCCGGCCAGACGTGCGGGCAATGAGTTTATTTTTCAAATGATGGCCTATCAGAATATTCAGACTTTAAATAATTACAAAATCAGTAAGATTGTAACAGCCTGCCCGCACTGTTTCAATATTCTAAAAAATGAGTATCCCGAACTGGGTGGTCAGTATGAAGTGATACACCACACTGTTTTTCTTCAGCAACTGATCGACGGAGGAAAGATCCGGTTAAAAGAGGGTGGCTCTTTTAAAGGTAAAAAAATCACATACCACGATAGCTGTTATCTGGGAAGAGGGAATGGCATTTATGATGCGCCGAGAAAAATATTGGAGGCCCTGGACGCTGAGCTCGTTGAAATGAAGCGATGTAAAAGCAAGGGCCTTTGCTGTGGTGCCGGTGGCGCCCAGATGTTTAAGGAAGAAGAAAAAGGAACGACGCGGATCAATTTTGAAAGGACCCATGAAGCCATCGAAACATCCGCATCCTTCATCGCTTCTGCATGCCCGTTTTGTAATACCATGCTGACCGATGGCGTTAAACACGAAGAAAAGGAAGATCAGGTAAAAGTGCTGGATATCGCTGAGATGATCGCTGCTGACCTGGAAGCCTGAGGCCCGGGGCTTACTTCCATACTTCCGGTCTTCCACACTCAGAGTTCTGAACCGCTGAGCAGTTCAGGGCTCTGGGGTCCGCAATTAAATAAAAGATCAAGAATTGAAAGATTGGGAAAGAACCCGGTTCTCTCTTCAAATACCTGCCGGTATTTCACGGGTTTCCTTTCCATATAATTCTTTGGCAATATGCTGCTTCTCAAATCCGTGATGTCTTCACTTTGATATGGTATGGCAGCGTCTGTAAATCGGATCACCGCCGGCCATGCGAGCTTATCTTTTATCCATTCCAGGCAACACAGATTCCAGTCCATCAGCAAATCAAATCGCTGCAGATAAATCGCTGCCAGTTCATCTTCATAGAACTCAAAAAAAGGAGACTTGTTATAGGCGGACCGTATGGACTTAAAATGACGGGACTGCCATTTTTCAGTGTCAGAAATCCGGACTTCGTTCACCGGTAAATGCTGATTCCTTCCTTGTTCCAAAGGAACCGATAATGAAATAATTCCCTGCGCTCCGGCAATCAGACACCGGTTGCGAAAACTCATTTTTCGATAGATCTCATATATATCTAAATGAATATACGTTTCCTTATACAAAGTTGAAAAGAACGTAACCGGTGGAAAGTATTGTAATTCAGAAACAATCATGCACGACCTGTGAGAATTCGAAAGTACACATTATTTCAATCAAATCAGGAGGATTTCATGGTCATTTATATTGTACATTCACTAGAATCAACGTTGGTATTATGCTAATAATTAAATACTTAATAAATAAATACCTGCTAAGTAAATTGTCCTTAAATACATAGCAATCCGGGCTGCGTGAAACATCCATTTTCTAAATTTTTTAGCATACAAAAAAGGGGGGAAATCTGGAAGATTGGAAGACTGAAAGACTGAAAGACTGGAAGTCTGGAAGTCTGGAAGTTCGGAGATGAATAGATAGGACTATTACCCTATCCGGCTTTAAACTTTGCGTTTTAACCTTTACGCTTTAGACTTTGTTATCAGAAAACAAAACCTGTTTAATTTGCCCTGAAAGTCAAATGGCGTGGTGGCCCGGGTAATATCTTTAACGGTACAATCCGTGAGAGATTCAGTTTGAAGTTGAAAACGGCTGAAGTTTGTACTAAAATAAATCACGCCTCCGGGTTTCATGGCAGCAAGCGTTTGCATAATCAGAACCGGATGATCCTGCTGGATATCCAGGAAATCCTCCATCCTTTTACTGTTACTGAACGTCGGAGGATCCATAATGACCAGGTCGAAATAACCGGCTGGCAACTTGGGAAGGTATTGTTTTACGTCTTCGTGCAAATACACATGTTTTGCCGGGTCATAGAATCCGTTTAATTCCATGTTTTCGGTTGCCCATTTCAGATAGGTTTTGGACAGGTCTACGGAAACCACTTCTGAAGCTCCTCCGGCGGCTGCATATACCGAGAATGAGCCGGTGTAGCAAAATAGGTTCAATAGTCTTTTACCCTCAGCATCTGCCCGTACCATGGCTCTGGTCGTACGGTGATCCAGGAATAAACCGGTATCCAGATAATCTGTGAGATTAATCTTGAATTTCAGTCCCTGCTCCCTGACCAGCATGTATTCTTTTTCATCATCCAGTTTTTGATACTGGTCCTGGCGGTTGGATTTACGTTGCCTTGTTCTCAATACAATCCGCGATGCCGGAATTCCGGTAATCTCTTCAATGATCATTTTACAGCTGCTCAGCCATTCGTCGTGCGCTGTTTCTTCCATATGATGGTTACGGCGATACTCTGCTACGTAAAGCCAGTCTTCATACATTTCAATACATAAGGGAAATTCCGGCAGGTCATGATCATAGATTCTGTAGCAACTGACTTCCTGCCGTCTGGCCAGTTTGCTCATATGCCGGAACACTTTCGTAAGCCGGTTGCGGAACATGGTAGCCTTCTCAGAAGAGATCATGAGAGGCAAGATAGTGACTTCGGTTAAAAATCGCGGAGTATCCACCGGTGCAGCACACTTCCATTCCAGGTTCCCGGTACGATGATCCGGCGGATTGAGTACAACGGATCCACAGGATCCGGTTTTTCATTGAGCTGGAAGGCGGCCACAAAACCACGTTTTTTAAGTTCCGGAAAGGCGGCTGAATTCCATAATCCGAAGGGATAGGCGAAGTATTTTATATTTTTCCCGGTGATCTGTTCGAGCTGTTTCGTCGGTTTGTCGAGCTGGGTTATCCAGTCATTCCCCTCATATTTTTTCACGTTATGATGGTCCCAGGTGTGTGAACCAATGGTATTACCATCCTCAGACAGCGTATGAACCTGCTCACGGCTCATATAATGTGCTTTACCCAGTGACACGGTCATGATAAAAAACATGCCCTTAAACCCATATTTTTTCATCTCCGGATAGGCAACCGTATACTGATCCAGGTCGGTATCATCAAAACTGAGCAGGATGGGCTTTGAAGGCAGCCTGGCGCCCGATATCAGGTAAGCATATAACTGGTCCGGGGAAATGGTATGATACCCGCTGTCAGCCAGCATACGCATCTGAGCGGCAAACGCGGCAGGCGGAACGATATATTCACGCGAAACCTTTGAATCCGTTGGCTTCCAGTCTCGGATCTGGTGATAACATAATATAGGTACCTGTTTCTTCGACAGAATCACGGAGGCACTTGGTATCACTGTGGCGGGAGGAATGGTGGCTGGCTCCGTGGAAGGTTCTCCACTCCTGTCTGCAGCAGTTACACTTCCGGCAAAGGAAGCAGTGCTGGTCTGACTGAATTCTGTACTAATCGAATCAGGAAATGACTGGCAGGAAAACATAAATAACAGAAAGCTGCAGCTAAGCAATTTCAGTTTCATGGGGATCGGATTTCAACATAGATAACGCTTCCACCCCATTCATTTATTGCGTTCGTTGGTAATACCTTTCATGTAAATTGCAGAAGTCTAATTTTAAAACTTTTTCCATGCGCTGGAATCTCACATTGCTTTTATTTCTGATTTCTTTTTCGTGTTTTTCCCAGGAACCTTACCTGTTTATCGGAACCTATACCAGCGGGAAAAGCAAGGGTATTTACGTTTATAAGTTTAATTCAAAAACTGGAACTTTTACTGCTGTCAGTAGCACGAAAGCCAAAAATCCTTCCTATCTGAGCTTATCGGCAAACGGTAAATTTTTGTATGCTGTGGATGAGGAAAATCAGGGCGGCTCGATTGGTGCTTATGCTTTTGAGCCTGCCTCCGGACAATTGGCACTACTGAATGAGCAATCAAGCCAGGGGAGTTGTCCCTGTTATGTTTCGGAAAACAAAACAGGTAAATGGGTTTTTGTAGCGAACTATTGCTCGGGAAATCTGACGGCTTTGCCGGTCAATGTGGATGGCTCGCTGGCACCGGCGGCTCAGGTGATCCAGCAATTCGGAAAAGGTCCGGTTACGCCAAATCAGGAATCATCCCATGTTCACTCAGTTATATTTTCACCGGATGAAAGGTTTCTGCTGGAGGCAAATTTGGGCACTGACCAGGAACATGTGTATAAATTCCAACCTGAAGAAAATATTCCCCTTAAAGAATCATTAGATTCAGTCACCTTATTGCAGCCCGGATCTGGTCCGAGACATATTGCATTTCATCCAAAGAAATCGAACGTCTATATACTAAGCGAATTGTCGGGTACCGTGGATGCATTTCATTTTGATTCAACGAATGGCAAGATGAGCCATTTTCAAAGAATACGTACGACCCCCGAACATTTTAAAGAGCCTGCTGCCAGTGCTGATATTCATATTCGCCCCGACGGAAAATTTTTGTACGCAACCAATCGGGGCACATCCAATACCATTGCTACATTCGAAATAAAGAAAGACGGCAGGCTGGCCACCAAACAAATTATTCCTGTTAAGGGAAAACATCCCCGCAATTTTGTGATTGATCCGGGTGGTCACTTTTTACTGGTCGCCAACCAGGATTCAGATAATATTGTCATTTTTTCTATTGATCAGGCTTCGGGCCTTTTAAAAGCAACCGGGCATGAAATCAGCATTCCAAATCCCGTTTGCTTGAAATTTTTAGAGAATTGATTTTGGTGAAAGATTGACGGTAACGTCAACGATTCACAATCCACGAAACGCGTTAAGCGTTTGGCGTTAAGCATTAAGCGTTAAACCCTTTCCCAACGTATTAAAAAAACAAACCTTATGTGGTGGATCTATGCGCTGCTTTCTGCCTTTTTTGCTTCACTGACAGCGATTTTTGCAAAAATCGGCGTGACGAATGTAAACTCCAATCTCGCCACGGCGATCCGGACGATAATTATTTTACTGATTGCCTGGTCAATTGTCTTTTTTCGGGGAGAACATAAATCTATACATGGATTGTCGAAGCATAATCTTTTTTTCCTCGTCATTTCAGGAATTGCAACGGGTCTGTCGTGGATATTTTATTTCAAAGCGCTACAGCTGGGAAAGGTTTCCCAGGTAGCCCCGGTTGACAAGCTAAGTGTTGCTTTAACCATTCTGTTATCGGTTATTTTTCTGGGAGAGGCACTGAGCTGGAAAACCGCCATCGGCGCTTTATTGATTATCGGCGGAACACTCGTCCTGATTTTTTAATGATGGGGAAAATTCTGTAGTCAGGTTAATCAAGGCACTTCCATACTTCCATACTTCCAGACTTCCATACTTTCATACTTTCTTCCGCGCTTTAAAGTACAACAGTATTTCCTCCCAGTTATTCATCCGCTGGTGATGGTTATAATGAACATTGTGTGCCGCCGTGAACATCAGGGGAACACCCGAAAAATTATCCAGGTTTTTCAGATGATCGTCGATCAGGTAATCTGTTTTTATGATGCTTTTGTCGCCGCAGAATACAATGTTCTTCCAGTGAACAAACGGAAAATATTCTTCCAGCCATAGTTTCTTTTCATAAAGGGAAAGAGGAAATTCCATGGCAGCGGAAACAATATATACATCAAAATCTTCCATCAGGCTCTGAATGGCCTGCACGCCCCCGGAGATCAATGGAAGTGTTCTGAAAAAACCGGCCGTATTCACATAGCGCCATACGGCTGTTTTATCCGGAAAGGACTGACTTTCCGGAATTCCGATCATGGTTTTCCGGTCAAATTTTTCTCCGGATTCTTCTTCGTAATATTTTATAAAATGTGTCTCCGTATCTGCCAGCACACCGTCCATATCTACTGCAATGGAAATCCGGCGCGTTTTCTTTTCTGCCATGTTTAAAGGTATCTTTCCCGTAATATATTAAGGTGATGTTTGTGATGCCCGTAAATAAGATTCACGAGATATCGCACGGACAGTGAGTAATTATTTGCAATCCCTTTTCTGTTTAGCGCTTCATCCGATAATGATTCAACAAAAGCGATACTGGATTCCCTGACCAGGGAATACTCACGCAAAATATCTTCCTTCTCTCTGTCGTTGGCGCAGGCATGCACTGCATAATCGCTTTCTTCAAAGCCCGGCAATGGCGTCTCGTCCCCACGCGAAAACCGCAGGGCCCGGTAAACGAATATCCGTTCTGTATCCGACATATGGAGCAGCATATCCTTAATGGTCCATTTGCCCGGCGCGTAACGGTGATTCATTTTCTCCTCACTGAGCGGGTGAATGAGTTCTTCTGTTTCAGAAAATATATCTTCCAGATGAATGAGCAGATTTCCATCGTCGGGCACCAGTTTTATATAGCGCTCCATATATGCCGGTCCCTGCTCAGCAGGCTTATAGATTTTTTTCAAATCATATTATTTCAAAAACAAATTTACGAAACTCCACCCGATACCCGTGACAATTTCAGAAAGGCATTTTCTTCATCAGCCCGTCATTATTAAATAAAATAAATATAGTCTACTATTTTTGTAGACTTATAATTAAGCTGTATTATTGCAACTGATCAGGTCATGTGGCCGAGCGGTTAGGCGTGGGTCTGCAAAACCTTTTACGGCGGTTCGATCCCGTCCATGACCTCTGTTAGAAGTTAAATTTGATGGCAGTCGTTCGGGGTGTATTTCAATACGCCCCTTTTATTTGCATTTCAATAACGAATGTTGACGGCATTCCCCGATTTTCAATTATTTTGTTAAATGAAAAAATTCCTGCACGTTGTCTTCATTTTTATTTCGCTGCACGCCGGTTCACAGGTTCTCACACCTGCGGCCATTGACAGCCTGGTGGAAAGAGCCCGGAAAAATTTCGATGTACCGGGTATTGCCGTGGCCGTCATCAAAGACGGGAAACTGATTCATTCAAAAGGGTACGGCGTACGTTCTTTAAAAACGGGTGCACCGGTTGATGAAAACACATTGTTTGGAATCGCTTCCAATAGTAAAGCATTCACCGCCTTTGCGCTGGGTATTCTGGTGGATGAAGGAAAAATTTCCTGGGATGATAAAGTCCGGAAATGGATCCCTGAATTCAAACTTTACGATCCTTATGTAACAGAAGAATTTACGATCCGTGACCTGCTTACCCACCGGAGCGGTCTTGGTCTCGGGGCAGGTGACCTGATGTTGTTCCCGGACTCCAGTGACTTCGGGCTCAGCGATATTATATATAATCTCCGTTTTCTAAAACCGGTTTCCAGCTTCCGTACGAAATTTGACTATGACAATAATCTCTACGTCGTTGCAGGCGAAGTCGTGAAAAGAGCCAGTGGTGTTTCATGGGATGAATTCGTGGAAAGCCGCATTATGCAGCCTATCGGGATGAATCACAGCGCCGGATCATTTGACAGGCTGAAAGATAAATCCGATGTGATAGACGGTCATGCATATGTGGACGGCAAAGTACAGGTGATTGCCCGTAGTTCCATGAAAATTGGCCATTCAGCCGGAGGCATCAATACCAGTATAGCGGATCTGGCGAATTGGG
This sequence comes from uncultured Bacteroidota bacterium, assembly GCA_963759335.1. Taxonomy (GTDB): domain Bacteria; phylum Bacteroidota; class Bacteroidia; order Chitinophagales; family Chitinophagaceae; genus Puia. The sequence continues at coordinate 234,076 of CAVWYU010000003.1, read as the reverse complement.
TTCTCCTGCTATTGAACCAGGGGAAATATGGTCCGGGTCTGACCCACCTGTATGATCCGAAAATTCAAAAAGAAATATGGTCTCCGCAAACCATTATACATGCAGGCGAGCCGGGATATTACAATACCCATTTTAAATCGTATGGCCTGGGCTTTTTTATTCAGGACGTGAAAGGATATAAAGAGCTTAGCCACACGGGCGGTTTGGAGGGCATGGTTACACAGATTACCATCATACCGGAATTACAGCTCGGTATCATTGTACTCACCAACCAGGAGGAAGGCGCAGCATTTGTGTCGATCACGAATCAGATCAAAGACGGGTATCTCGGCCTGCCACGCAAAGATTGGGTAACTGAAATGCTCACTGATCGCAACGCCCAAAAGGAAGCCGCAAAAAAAATAACTGATGAGGTTAACAAGGAAATCAGCAAATCCAGTGAACACCCGGCTTCGGTAGATTTTACTGCATATACCGGCACTTACAGAGATCCGTGGTTTGGCGATGTTCTGATATCCATAAAAAACGGGAAGTACTGGTTTGAGTCAAAACGTTCGCCAAAATTATCTGCCGAAATGATTCCGTACAGAGGGAATAGTTTTGTAATCATATGGCCAGATCATAGTATGGGTGCCAATGCATTTGCCATATTTTCTTTAAACGAAAACGGGAAGGCGAACGGAATGAAAATGAAAGCAATATCCCCGCTGACAGATTTCAGTTTCGATTTTCAGGATCTCGATTTTAAAAACCAAATACCCAATTAAACAAATTCAGCTTTCAGCAATTCGTACAAACGCTGAAATTTGAGAAAGCCTTTTTCATATACGGAATGTATACCGGCGTCGGGAAAATATGTTTTACTGATGGCTGTTCCGCCGGATACCTCGATGCCCGTTGCCATCATACCGCATTTCACTGCTCCCCAGGCAGAGTTTTCAACCGTTTCACAAACCAGTACGGGGAGATTAAAAATATCTGCCATGATTTGCAATCCGAGTTCGTTACGGGCGAACCCGCCGGTAGCATAAATATTCCGGATTTCAGAGTGCTCCGTGATGGCCTGGCTGATACCATAAATACAATAAATAATTCCTTCCAGAGAAGCCCGCACGATGGAAGCCTGCGAATGATTGATTTGCATCCCGAATAAAACGCCTTTTGCATCTGCATTCCATATCGGCGCTCTTTCTCCCAATAAATAGGGAAGAAATAACAATCCATCCGAACCAGGATTCACAGCGGATGCCTGTTTCAGGAAATCAGTCACAGAATTTTCGGAATGAAAAATATTTTCGTGTAACCATTGTAATACAATTCCTCCGTTATTACTGGCACCTCCTATCAACCACTTTTTATGATTGATATAATAACAGAATGTTCGCATGCCGGGATCAATATAGGGCTTGCTGAGTATTACACGCGCTGCGCTGCTGGTGCCCACGGTAACGACGAGCGAACCGGGTTCATCCGTAGATCCGATATTTGCCATGGCACCATCGCTTCCGCCGGCAACAAAAGGAACTTTTTGTAATGCAGGAAATATTCCGGATGTATAAAAAATTTTGTCAACCGGAACGACTTCTGAAAGCTGGTCCGTAGTGATACCAATCTGTTCCAGCACCCAGGGATCCCATTGCAGCGATCCGGCATTCAGCAATCCCGTAGCGGAAGCAACAGATACATCAATGGCGTAGATTCCGAATAATTTTAAAAACACGTATTCTTTTATCCCGACGAATTTAAAAGCCCTGTCAAACAATTCTTTTTGATTTTCTTTTAACCAGAGCAGTTTGCAAAAAGGAGACATGGCATGGACGGGTAGTCCCGTGTGTTCGTAGAAAGTCTTCGCCTGGTTCGCCTGATGAATTCCGGCTGATATGCCTGAGGCCCGGTTATCAGCCCAGATAATGGATGGAGAAATAGCCATACCCTTTTTATCAACAGCAATCAGGCTGTGCATGGCTGAACAAAAACTTATTAAAACAGGCAGTCGCGGATGAAGCTCCTGCAGAATATTTTCTACAGTTTTAACAATAGCCCGAACAATTTCTTCGGGATCCTGTTCACTCCAGTCCGGAAAAGGATGATGGATGGGATAGGAAATCGAAGATTCACACAATGTTTTTCCCTCTTTGGAAAAAGCAATCGACTTTACCGAAGTGGTACCGATATCAATTCCCAGAAAATATTCCATATTGCCCTTGAGGCCCAAATATAAATACTAAAACCTGCGCTAGTTCAGTGCAAAGGAATAGAGCTGAAAATGTATGCCTTTTACTGGCGGAACCGTTGGGATGGGATCGGTAACCGGCGGTATGGGTGTTGGCTCAACAGGTGGCATTTCAGGCGGCGGGTTTGGAATACTGCTTCCGGGTTTTGCAAGTTGAAAAACGAAATAAGAAGTTGTATTGGAAGGCATCGTATTATCTTTATAGATATAATTACATACTTCATGCCATGCTTTCGGGCTGTCGTGATCATCCCCGCCTTTTATGGATTTTAAAAACAAGACCGTTTTAATTACAGGCGCTACCCGGGGCATCGGAAAAGCCATTGCTATAAAACTGGCAGCCGCGGGTGCAAACATCGTGATCGCCGCGAAATCAACCAGCGAAGACGGAAGACTGGGCGGAACGATTTATTCAGCAGCGGCGGAAGTAGAAGCAGCGGGCGGAAAAGCGCTGGCAGAGTATTGCGATATCAGGGACGAAAAGCTGATCCGGGATGTGATAGATAAAACGTCTGAAAAATTCGGCGGCCTCGATATACTGATCAATAACGCATCAGCCATAAACATCAGCGATACAGAAAATACAGAACCCAAACGTTTTGACCTGATGTTCGACATCAATGTGCGCGGAACATTCATGATGACAAAATATGCAGTGCCCCTCCTGAAAAAATCGGCGAATCCACACATTCTTACCCTCTCTCCTCCCCTGCATTTCGATATGAAATGGTTCAAACCACATGTCGCCTACACCATCAGTAAATATAATATGAGTTTACTGTCCGGCGCCTGGGCGGAAGAATTTAAAAAATATGGAATCGCTTCCAACAGCCTCTGGCCCGCAACATTAATTGCAACAGCAGCAGTAAAAAATATGCTCGGCGGGGAAAAAATATTTCAGGTAAGCCGCAAACCTGAGATTGTGGCAGACGCAGCGTATTATATTCTTAGCAGGGATTCCAAAACAACTACCGGTAATCATTTCATTGACGAAGAGGTATTGCATAACGAGGGCATCATGGATCTGGACTCGTATTCATTTATGCCGGGCGCTGTTTTACAGCGCGACCTTTTCCTTTAGACTTCGTTTCATGTTTTGTAAATATCCGGTGCGTAATGGGACTGGACAGTATAATGGATGTGGTTGTATCTCCATACTCCATCATATGAGCCAGCAATTCCTGAAGATGACCGGAATTTTCCACGACTACTTTCAGATAAATACAATGATTGCCCGTCACCCGATGACATTCCAGCACTTCATCCAGTTTACTGATATAATTTAAAAATGGAATCAGTTTTCCTGAATGTGCAGTAAAAGAAATAAAAGCCTTTAATGCATATCCCGTTTTTTCATAATCCACCTCAATCCGGTAGCCCTGGATGATTCCTGCTTCTTCCAGTTTGATCATACGTTCTGCAACGGCAGGCGCAGATAATCCTACTTCCCTGCCGATGTCGGCAAATGAGGCTCTCGCATTTTCCTGCAGACAGGCAAGGATCGACCAGCTCGTTTTGTCAAGTTCCATATGGAAGGTGTATTTAGATATTTAGCTTATTTTCGAAGGCAAATGTTCATAAAAACATTGATTTCGTAGGCAAAAATAATAAATTTCCTTTTAACTTTGGGTAATGCTTGCCGGAATAATTTAAAATAAAAGAAGATGAATACTAATATTAACAAAACGCCCGGCACATTGCAGGTTGTACTGGCTTACCTGATTGTTTACATCGTATGGGGTTCAACATATTTTTTTATCAGTAGAGCACTGAAGGGTTTTCCGCCCTTTATGCTGGGCGCCATCCGTTTTATCATTGCCGGCCTCCTTATGATGATCTGGGCGCTCTGGAAAAAAGAAAACCTGTTGGATAGAGCATCCATCAGGCTGGCTGCGGTCAGCGGATTTTTGGTATTATTTGTCGGTAATGGTATCGTCATATTTGTTGAGCAATACGTGGGCAGTGCATGGGTAGCGATTATCATTTCCGCTGCACCATTATGGTACGTGGTCTATGATAAACCACACTGGCGGGAAAATTTCAGCAGCAAATCTATTCTGACCGGTTTGTTCCTCGGACTGATCGGTATATTTTTATTGTTCCTGCCCAACATTTCTTCCTCCTATAACACAGGACGAAACCCGAATGAGCGTTTTGCATTATTTGCTTTGATTGCCGGTTCCATGTCGTGGGTTGTCGGATCCCTATTTGCGAAATACAAAAAAACAGACGCCCCCGCAACGGTAAGTACCAGCTGGCAGATGCTTTTTGCAGGAATTTATTTTTTAACGGGTGCTTTTGTTTCCGGAGAATTCAAAACATTTCAATTATCCGCCGTCTCCGCCGGAGCCTGGTATTCGATTAGTTACCTGATCATATTCGGATCAATACTTGCCTACAGCTGTTTTGTCTGGCTGATGGAAGTCAGGTCTCCCGCCCAGGTTAGCACATATGCATATGTCAATCCGGTGGTTGCTGTATTACTGGGTGTATTCGTTGCTTCGGAAAAAGTAAATTCTCTGCAAATCGCCGGACTGATTGTTATCCTGCTGAGTGTATTGATGATAAACCTGAATAAGTACATTAAAAAACCAAGATTGGCTTAGCTAATTGTCAATTGTTAATTGTCAATTGTCAATTATTAATTCAACTGGTTTATCAACAATAGGCATGCAAATTTCGCAGTTTACGATCAATTGACAATTGACAATTGACAATTCATTAACAATTAACAACTAACTCCATCGCTTCCGCGATCAGTTCGAACGACCGAAACCTGTCTTTTTGCGAATGGGTCATGGTCGTCACCATGATCTCATCTATTTCCATGTCAGAGGCAAGGGAAATAAGCTGATCTCTTACCTGATCCTTCGTACCGGATATAATACGACCGCGGTTATTTTGAATTCTTTCCAGCTCCTGTTCCGAAAAAACATAATCCTTTATATCCTCATAACGATTCATCTCCCTGAAATTACCTTTTTCAAATTGCAGAAGTGTAAAGTCAGCCAGTTTCCGTAAACGGTTTGCCTTTTCTTCCGTATCCGCGCATAAAACAGAGATTGCCATCAGCGTGTGAGGTTTTTCCATTTCACGCGAAGGCTTAAAACTTTTTTTATAGTCTTTCACCATATCAGGCCCGGCAAATCCATTGATGAAACGTGCCACCGCAAGTCCCATTCCAAATTTTGCAGCAATGGCCGCACTGCCTCCGCTGGAACTCAGTATCCAGGGTTCGGGAACAGTGTCAGATACAGGCACCGCCAGCAATGGCCCATAGGGAGAAGACGCTTCGTCATGAAAAAATGCCTGCAGATATTCCAACTGCTCCAGATAGGATTCTTCACTGAAATGATTCGAGGGATTTAACAGGCTGGCAGAAATACGGTCTCCACCCGGAGCCCTGCCCATACCCAGATCAATTCTTCCCGGATACATCGTTTCCAGCAGTCTGAAATTTTCAGCCACTTTCAAAGCGCTGTGATTGGGTAGCATGATTCCACCCGACCCGATGCGTATCTTTTTTGTTTCATTGGCCAGCCGCACCATCAGCAATTCCGGTGCAGATCCGGCAATCATGGTCGAATTATGATGTTCAGAAACCCAGAACCGGTGAAATCCCCAATCCTCTGCCTTTTTGACGAGTTCAATGGTATTTGCAATGGCCTGTGAAGCGCTCGTGCCTTTCGGAACAATGGACTGATCAAGAATGCTGACACGAAGCATATATTTTATTTGACTCATTAACATCTCAATGGCTTCTTTGTTCTATTATTAAAAAGCATTTTGTAACTGATCCCTTAATTTTATGGACAAGTAAGCAATATGAATTACCAACAAATCATCGAATTACTGGGAAAGGAAAATGAAAATCTTTTTTCCCATACATGTATTAAAGTACCAAAGGAAAGTCTGCAGCTTCCTTCACCACGATTTATTGATGATGTATTTTTAATGTCAAACCGAAATCTGCAAACCCTGCGCAGTTTGAACCAGTTGTTTAACAAAGGTAGGCTGGCAGGTACGGGCTATTTGTCGATTCTTCCGGTTGATCAGGGTATAGAACACAGTGCCGGCGCTTCGTTCGCCAAGAATCCCCTTTATTTTGATCCGGAAAATATTGTCAGACTGGCCGTGGAAGGCGGCTGCAATGCAGTTGCAAGCACGTTTGGTGTTCTGGGCATGGTAGCCCGCAAGTACGCACATCGCATACCCTTCATCGTTAAATTAAATCACAATGAGCTGCTGACCTATCCCAATAAATTTGACCAGGTTATGTTCGGCACCGTCCGTGACGCCTGGAATATGGGAGCGGCCGCCGTCGGCGCGACCATTTATTTTGGATCGGCAGAATCGGACCGCCAGATTACAGAAGTAGCAAAGGCATTCGATGAAGCACATGCTTTAGGTATGGCCACTGTGTTATGGTGTTATCTGCGTAACAATGCATTTGTCAGGGACGGGAAAGATTTTCATGTATCAGCAGATTTAACCGGTCAGGCCAATCATCTCGGAGTGACCATTCAGGCAGATATTGTGAAGCAAAAATTACCTGAACTTAATGGCGGATACAAAGCATTGAATATGGGTGACAGCCATTATGGAAAACTGGATGAAAAAATGTACACGGATCTGTCTACTGACCATCCCATTGATCTTTGCCGCTACCAGGTTTTGAATGGATATTCCGGCAGGGTCGGACTGATCAATTCCGGAGGTGCTTCCGAAGGAGACAAGGATCTGAAAGAAGCGCTTCGAACTGCTGTCATCAATAAAAGAGCCGGAGGCAGCGGAATGATTTCCGGAAGAAAAGCTTTTCAGCGGCCTTTTGCTGAGGGTGTACAATTATTAAACGGTATACAGGATGTATATCTCGAACAACAGATTAATGTAGCATGAAAAAAATCAAATCAGCACCCACCACTATTTTTACGGATATCGGTGGCGTTTTACTTACAAACGGATGGGATCGCGAAGCAAGGAAAAATGCCATTAAATTATTCAAACTGGATCCGGCAGAGACCGAGGAAAGACATCATCTTTCTTTCGATACGTATGAGTCAGGTAAAATTTCACTCAGCGAATATTTAAAACGTCTCGTGTTTTATACAAAAAGAGATTTTTCCGAAGAAGATTTCCGCGCATTTATGTTTGAACAATCACAACCATATACTAACATGCTGGAATTAATACGCGGTATCAAAGAAAAATACGGTATAAAAATAGCGGTCGTAAATAATGAAGGAAGGGAATTAAATAATTATCGCATTCACAAATTCAAAATGGGTGAGTTCGTTGATTTTTTTATCAGTTCCTGTTTCGTTCATTTTCGCAAACCCGACGCGGACATTTTTAAAGTGGCGCTGGATATCGCTCAGGTGTCCGCGGAAAAAGTGATTTACCTGGAGGACCGCCCCTTATTTGTACAGGTGGCCGATGGGCTGGGCATACGCGGCATCGTCCATCATGATTTCAATACGACAAAGAAACAATTGGCTGATTTTGGCTGGACGATATAACACCGGTCAGGGATTTAATCAGATCGATTTCTGCCTGGCTATAAGGTGAACCATTCGGTCTGAATATATCATGAAACCAGATCTTCGGTTCAGCGCCGTCGGGCATCGGTGTATCCCATGCATATTTTGTGTTTGTTTTTCCACTCACCAGCCCCCAGTTAATGGCTCCGATGTTTTCTTTTTTCAGCAGAGGCATAATATTAAAAAATGTACTGTTCCGCAGACGGGCCATATACTCGGTGCAAATCAGCGGGCGGCCAAATTTCCTGAGCGAATCAATCGCCAGCTGATGATCTTTTTCATTTTCATAGTTGTGGTAAGTAATAATATCCGAATTCGTCAGTTGATAATTTGTCAGCTCAATCAGATTTTTACTCCATACACCGGCCGTTAAGGGCTGTTCCGGATTGATTTCTCGTCCCCACTGAAATATTTTTGTCAGAAGCGGCATCGATTTATTCTGATAGCCCGAATTTCCCGGCTCATTGTATAAATCCCATAACAGAATTCGTTTGTCATTGCTAAAAGTCCGGAGTATATCTTTTACGTAGGCCTCCAGCACTGTAATCAATTCCGGATCATCATATAATAACTTTCCCGGATCCCTAAGCCATCCGGAATTGTGTATGCCGGGTTTAGGTGCCGGCTGTGGTCCGGCGGTATATGACTCGTTCCAGCAGTCATCAAAAAAAACAAAAATGGTCTTTATATTTCTCCTGTTTGCAATGGACAGATATATCCCAATACGTTTTTTAAAACCAACAGCATCTTTCTGCCAGGCCACGTGGTGAAGAAATACACGCATACAATTGAGTCCGATGGATTGTGCATATCCCAGCTCCCTGTCGATGGTAGCCGAATCAAAACTTTCTGCCTGCCACATTTCCAGCTGATTAATGGCTGTACTCGGAATAAAATCACATCCCCTCTGCCATCCCTGCTTACTGTACCATTGATTGGCTGCCTGTTTCGACCAGATCGCACGGGCTGTCTGGGCAGTTAAAAATGAACAACTGCAAACCACAGGAATAATCAAAAGAAGTTTTTTCAACATGCGATTTTTTTAAAATGTAAATATTTTCTAAAAGTGCCCGGATATCTCCTTATTCATTTTCAACCGCCGGCGGTCGCAAATCTACAAATTCTCAAACAAAATCCTGTATCACCCCGGATCATGCATTGTACGATTGCGAACAGTAACGTTGTTTACTTCCCAAATACAACTATGTTATTCAACGATTTATGAAGTGGCATATCTTGTGACCGAATACAGCACAAACCAACTCCATGTTTAAAAACTATTGCAAAACCGCATTTCGGAATCTGGTACGTAATAAAAAATTCAGCCTGATCAACGTATCAGGTCTTGCCATCGGCATTGCTTCTTCCATACTGATCTTCACGGTTGTTCATTATGAATTAAGTTATGATACATTTCAACCGGGTTACAATAATATTTATCAGGTAGCCATTGAAGATAAATTTCCGGGCTCTACCGCCTACACGCCCGGAACGCCTTATCCGGCACTCGACGCGATAAGAGCAAGATTCCCGCAGATGACAACGGGAGTTTTATATGCAAATTACAGTGCCCAGTTAACGGTGGTGGGTCCCGATGGCACTCCCTCAAAGGAGAAAAGGTTCATTGAAGAAACAGGAATGTTTTTTGCGGATCCCCAGTATTTCAAAATATTCAAAACAAATTGGCTGACGGGCTCTCCGGAAGTTCTCGACCAGCCCAATAAGATAGTTCTTACAAAAAAAACGGCAGAGAAATATTTTGGTGGATGGCAGGAAGCAGTGGGAAAATATATTCGCCTGGATAATCTGAATACCCTGCAGGTTGCCGGAATAATCCAGGATCCTCCCGGTAATTCGGATTTTCAGTACAAGGCCATTGGTTCTTATCCCATTTTTAAGAGTAATGATTTTTATCCTTACAGCAGAGAATGGAATTCCACCAGCAGCAGTGAACAACTCTATGTATTATTACAACCTTCACAATCGCTTTCTGCGATCAATGCACAACTGCTGAAATATAGCAGGGAACGTTTTAAAGAGGACAACCGCAAGGTCAGCCGCACTATTTTTCTTCGGCCACTCAGCGTCCTCCATTTTGATTCCCGCATGGAAAATATGGGCGATCATATTACAAACAAATCAACATTATGGACGCTCGCTCTGATCGCTTTGTTTATTTTGATTATGGCCTGCATCAATTTTGTGAATCTGTCCACGGTCCAGGCTGTAAACCGTTCGAAGGAAATTGGCGTTAGAAAAGTATTGGGCAGTGGCCGATGGCATCTGCTCTGGCAGATTTTGGGTGAAACGGCGCTGGTCGTCATTGCATCAGTCTTGCTGGCTATTGGACTGGCGGAATTGAGCCTTCCATATATTAAACACGTGTCTTCTATAACCGAAGACATCAGTTTGTTTAACTGGCAGACCTGCTTTTACCTGTCCGGTCTGTTTATTCTGGTAACATTAATGGCCGGACTATATCCCGCTATGGTCGTTTCCGGCTTTAGTCCGATACTCGCATTAAAAAATAAAATAAATTCTGCGAGTGTCGGAGGCATTTCGCTCAGAAGGTCCCTGGTTGTTTTACAATTCGCCATCTCACAGGTATTGATTGTAGGAACCCTGATTGCTGTTTCCCAGATGAACTTTATTCAGAAAGCCGATCTCGGACTGGATAAGGAAGGAATCCTGGTAGTAAGGGGTAGCGGCGACAGTACACAGATTTCAAGAATGGATATTTTTAAAGCTGAGCTAAAGAAAAATAATTCCGTATTAGACGTAACGCAATGCACGGATGTCCCGTCTTCGGACAATGGATGGGGAACCAACTTCGCCTTCAATCATAAACCGGATGAGAGCTATACATTGTTTCTCAAATTTGGTGATGCAGATTATTTTAAAACCTTTGGCCTTCAGTTTGCCGCCGGGGGTCCTTATTCAAAATCTGACACGACTACTGAAGTAGTCATCAATGAAACCCTGGTGTCAAAGCTGGGTCTGAAATCGCCTGGGGAAGCTATTGGAAAAGACATTCAACTCGGTGGCGGATGGAAAAAAATCTCCGGCGTGGTAAAAGATTTCAGGCAAAATTCCTTACGCGAGGAAACAAAACCTTTATTAATCGCCAATTACAAAAAAGTGTATTCATACACAGCGCTGAAATTAAAAGGGAGCAATCTGGCTGCCATCAGGGAGCAGGTACAAAAAGTCTGGGACAGATATTTTCCGGAATATGCAAATCAGACCTATTTCATGGACGAAAGAATTGAAAATTTCTACGAACAGGAACATCAGTTGGCTTTACTGTATAAAGTATTCGCAAGTATCGCCGTATGTATTTCCTGTCTTGGTTTATATGGTCTGGTATCTTTTATGGCTGTACAAAGAAAAAAAGAAGTCGGTATCCGGAAGGTGCTTGGAGCCAGTATTTCGCAAATCATTTATTTATTTTCCAAAGAATTCACTGTGCTGATCCTGATTGCTTTTGTAATTGCGGCGCCTGTGGCCTGGTACATGATGAGCAACTGGCTGCAGCGGTTTGTTTATCGTATTCCGATGCGCCCCATGCTTTTTATCCTGGCAGTGGTTATATCAGTAACGATCGCATGGTTAACTGTCGGATATAAATCATTCCGGGCGGCCCTGGCCAATCCGGCAAAGAGCTTGAAGTCCGAATAAGCGGAAAGCGTAAAGCGAAAGCGGAAAGCTTTATAAGAATCAATATTCGATAATTATTACAAGGACCGTCATCGGTCATCGGTCATCGGTCATCGATCAACCGTCAACGTCATCGTCATCGGTCATCGTCAACCGTCAACCGTCAACCGTCAACCAAACTCATTTTGCAGAAAACAAATAAACAGTCGTTTCGTGAAAAGCCTGTCCCGGCGCCAGAATCGAATTTGGAAATGAAGGCTGGTTGGGAGAATCCGGAAAGTGTTGTGTTTCCAGACAAAGGGCCGCGTGTTTCACTATTTTTTTGCCATCGCGTCCCGTAAGTGAGCCGTCCAGGAAATTGCCGGTATAGAATTGAATACCGGGTTGTGTTGTCTTCACGGTTAAATGGCGACCCGATACCGGATCATATACCTCCGCTGCAACCGCCATCCCGGAATCTTTTTTATTTATTACAAAGTTGTGATCGTAACCCCCTTTCACCTTGTCAATATCTTTTCCGATTTTTTTTGTGGCCAGAAAATTAAATGGTGTGTTGCTCACTGATACGATTTGTCCGGTAGGAATCAGCGAATCATTTACGGGTGTATATTTCGATGCATTTATTTTTATTTCCTCGGAAAGAATGGTTGAATCTTTTCCTGCGGATAAATTAAAATAGGCATGGTTCGTCAGATTTACGGGTGTCTTCATATCACTCAGGGCCGTATAATCAATCTGCAGACCGTTTTCCGAGGTAATCGTATACACCACTTTCACATTCAGATTTCCCGGATATCCTTCCTCCCCGTCATGACTGAGATAAGAAAGCGCCAGACTGGAATCATTCACCTGGTTTACTGTCCAGATCACTTTATCAAACCCCTTCGAACCCCCGTGCAGGGAATTCCCCCGATCGTTGGGATCCAATGTATAAGTTTTGCCATCTAACTGAAATGATCCATGACGTATCCTGTTTGCATATCTCCCGATCAACGCACCGAAAAAGGGGTTTTTTTTCTGACGATATCCTGTCAGGGAATCATATCCCAGAACAACATCTCCGGAAACACCCGATTTATCCGGCGTCCACAGCGAAAGAAGAGTGCCGCCATAATTGGAAATGACGGCTTTCATTCCCTTATTATTTTTAATCGTGTAGGCATAAACGGTGTCCTTGTCAATCGTGCCATAATATATTTTATTACCGTTTTCCTGAATAACAACTTCATTATTTTTTTCAGGCGCTGAATGGCAACCGGCTGTCAGGGCAGAAATAAATAAGGCAATGCAGATGCTGGTTAATGTTTGGAATTTCATATCGGTTCTTTCTTTCATTTTATTTTTAAGGTAGGGAAATATTTTTTTGTTCTGAAAAAGATCATTGGTTTGTTTTTGCCGTTTTCGCCCTGCGTCTCACAACAAATATCTCACGGGTGATATCCGGTTGATTATCACCTAATAAAAATCCAAATGGCTGGAGAGGACCGATGCGATCAAAAATCACCTTAATGATAGCCGTTAACGGAATGGACAGAAACATGCCCGGCACACCCCAAAGCTCATTCCCCACCAGTACGACGATGATGGAAACAAGCGCATTGATTTTCACCTTGGAAGCTACAATTTTTGGCACAAATAGATTATTATCTATAAACTGAACGATCAGATAAGCAATTAAAACATATAGGGCGTCGATGGGCTGTTTTGTGGCAAACGCCAGGAGCATCGGCAAAGCGACAGCCACAATACCACCGATATAAGGAATAACATTTAATAAAGCACCAATCACACCGATCAATATGGCATAGGGTATACCAAGAATCATAAGCGCCACTGAATTGAGTATGGCGACCAGGGCCGCTTCTACCAACAGTCCAAACAGATAACTCTGGATCAGACCCTTTGTTTCTGTCAATACCTCAACGACCGTCCCATGAACATTTTTTGGAAATAATCTGGCAAAAAATTCAAGTAATAAAGGTTTATAATAAATAATCATAAACACATAAACCGGCATGATGATAAAAGTCATGAGCATACCACTCAGGGTGCTGACAGTACTCGTGATTACGACTGACCCATTATCCATGCCCTCCTGCCGGGTTTTTGTTACCCAGGCATCAACCTTCCATTTGGAAACATTGAAAGTTTTGGAGATCCACCGTTCCCCATCGTTGAACAGGGAGAGAAATTTTTGTTTGAACAAGGGAAACGATTCCGTGAAAAGCGAAATTTGAGTAACAAAAAAATAGAAAACCGCGCCGATCAAAAGCATGGTGACCACCAGCGATAAAATAATGGCTAACACACGGGGAATCCGGATACGGCAAAGAAAAAGAATAACCGGATTGAGTAATATGGCGATCATAATGGCAAAAACCAGAGGTATAATAATATCCTGTCCGATATATAAAATGAAAAACAAAATGGCGATACCCATTAAAATCTGTGCAACTTTCAAATATACGGGCATCTTTACCGAAGCATTATCCATGAAGGAATGTTTTAAGAGCTAAAATAATCTATCTTGATAAGCAAAACCGATACCATGACCCGCCGAATGTTCTGCACGATGGCACTTCTGATCTTGTTACAGTCTCTGCAGGCACAGAAGATGTATGAAGAACTTTACAGACCGCAGGTTCATTTTTCCCCATTGACGAGTTGGATGAATGATCCAAACGGACTGGTTTATATCGACAACACCTATCATATATTCTTTCAATATTTTCCGGACAGTACAATTTGGGGTCCCATGCACTGGGGCCATGCAGTAAGCAAAGACCTGTTACATTGGCAACAGAAAGGTATTGCACTTTATCCCGACAGCCTCGGATATATTTTTTCCGGAAGTGTGGTAATAGACAGTACGAATACCAGCGGGTTTGGAACAAAAGCAAAAAAACCCATGGTTGCCATTTTCACACAGCATGATCCGGCAGGTGAAAAGGCAGGTACCCGCTTTTTTCAAAATCAAAGCATCGCCTACAGTCTGGATAACGGGACCCATTGGCAGAAGTATACCGGTAATCCGGTATTGAAGACACCCGGATTAAAAGACTTTAGGGATCCGAAAGTAAGGTGGTATGCCGAACAGAAAAAATGGATCATGGTACTGGCAGCGGGTGACCGAATCATATTTTATTCATCCGGAAATTTAAAGGATTGGAAAAAGGAATCTGAATTTGGTTCCGGACTAGGCGCGCATGGTGGTGTTTGGGAATGTCCCGATCTGATTCCATTTGTTATAGACGGAAAAAAAATCTGGCTCCTGATTGTCAGTATAAATCCGGGCGCGCCCCAGGGAGGTTCGGGTACCCAATATTTTACCGGTAATTTTGATGGCCATCAATTTACATCAAACGATACGCTTACCCGCTGGATGGATTATGGAGCCGATGACTATGCAGGTGTAAGTTTCAGCAATACGGGCAATGAAAAAATATTTCTTGGCTGGATGAGCAATTGGCAATACGCCACCAGAGTTCCGACCGCAAAATGGAGAAGTGCGATGACGATCCCACGTATACTGCATTTGAAAAAAATCGGGCAGCATTATTTTACAACGATGACGCCGGTGCCGATGAAATCCCTGGGCATCGATCCAATAGGAATCAACGGAAATAAAACGAAACCGCGGATACCTTTTAAAATGGATTTTACTATAAACGATCTGCACGCATTCACCATTATATTTAGCAATGCAGCAGGACAGGAATTACGCGTTGGATTTGATGAAGACAAAAATGCATTTTTTATTGACAGAACCAAAGCGGGGAAATCAGATTTTGACCCGCAGTTCGCAGCCATCCATTACGCGCCGCGCATAGCGAAATCCATAAAATCAGACCTGACGATAATTCTCGACAATGCATCTCTGGAACTATTTGCAGATGGCGGCCTGACCTGTATGACGGACATATTTTTTCCGGAGCAGCCACTGAATGAATGGCGGACAGAAGCAAAAACAGGATTATTAAATCCCGCACAATTCATTCAGCTGAAGTCCATATGGACTTCACCATAAAAAACACATTTTCCTCCTAACTCTTAACTCTTAACTTTCCTGAAATAGTTAACATTCTGAATACAGAAAAGATTCTTTCCGGGCTGAAATCAGTGCTACATTTGTGCTGATTAGCAGACTATACAGATATGTATAAAGTATCATTTACCAATAAGGACAATTCGTTTCACCAGGACATGAAGGCGTCGGTGGATTTATACTTTTCAGTTAACCGGATCAGGAAAACAGGTAATTGGAAATTGTATATAAAGGCACTCACGCTCGTTCCGGTAGCGATCGGTTTATATATCACACTTCTATCCGTACCGTTTACACTGATACCGGGAATCCTGATTTCGGGGTTATTCGGTTTTGTATTGGCCAGTATCGGATTCAATATCATGCATGATGCCTGTCATGGTTCATATTCCACGAAACCCTGGGTCAATAATATTATGGGATTAAGCCTGAACCTGTTGGGGGGAAACGCATTTATCTGGAAATTCAAACATAATATCATTCACCATACGTATACAAATATTGATGGTATTGACGATGACATCGCGAAGAGTCCCGTTATGCGACAATGTGAATCCCAGAAATGGGTGAAAGCACATCGCTTTCAACATTTCTATGTACCGGTTTTGTATGCCGTTTCTTCTTTTGCATGGGTGTCCATGATGGACTTCGTGAAATATTTTAAAGGAAAGATCCATAATACGAAACTGCAGAAAATGGACCTGAGTGAACATATCATTTTCTGGCTGAGCAAATTAATGTATGTCGTTTTCTATCTGATTATTCCGGTGCATTTTGTAGGATGGTCTGCCTGGGCCATTGGTTTCTGTAGTATGCACGTGATGATGGGTCTCACGCTGGCGCTTGTATTCCAGTTGGCACATGTGGTAGAACATGCGGAATTTGTTTTCGCGCCAGGTGTTGAACCACAAAAAATCGAAGACGAATGGGCCATCCATCAGGTGAAGACAACGGCTAATTTTGCCCCGCAAAATAAATTAATCAGCTGGTTTGTCGGTGGATTGAATTATCAGATCGAACATCACTTGTTTCCTAAAGTGAGTCATGTACACTATCCGGCAATTGCCCATATTGTAAAGGATGTGTGCGATAAACATCAGGTGCATTATAATCAGTTCCGGACAATGTCCGGTGCCGTAGCCTCGCATTTCAGGATGATGAAACAATTGGGTTTTAAGCCCAAAGCTTAAAGCGCAAAGCGTAAAGCTTTACAAAATAGATCAGCAAAAACGATCTACCTTCATCTGTCACCAACCGTCAACCGTCAACCGTCAACCGTCAACCGTCAACCGTCAAAACCGTCAACCGTCAACCGTCAACCGTCAACCGTCAACCGTCAACCTCCTGGATATTCACTTCATCAGCAACTTTTACAACAAGCCTGATTGTTTCTCCCTGTTGCTCTGCAATGCCTGATGCCACAAATTGTTTTAACCGCCAGGTCAAAAAAGCATCGTTTAACTTTTCAGTGGACTTTGAAAGAATCTGGTGCACTGTGCGTTGGATCTTCTGGAATGCGGGCTGAATAAAATGCAGAATCTGCTTATCATAATAATCATCCGGTTGCTGCACCATTTTTTTTCCACCCTCCAGAATGCGCAGGTTCTTATTTTCTCCGGCCAGCCGCTCCCATTCATCCGGGTCGGTTTCAAATTCTGCCGGACTAACAGGACGTGCCAGTTTCTTTGCTTTCACGAATTCACGTGCGGGTATTTCGGCGAGCGAAACGGGATAAAAAACATTTCCTTTTTCGTTTATAAACGGAAGATTATTTAAACTCAGCAGGTAGATTCTTCCTGAAAATTCTTTCAGCTGTGCAATCAGCCAGAAATAACCGCTCACATCCCGGACGTTTGGTGCCATCCAGATCCAGATCTGGTCAAACTCCTCCTCTACCATTCTTTGCAGAATTTTTTTCAGTGTGCCGGCATCGGACTCCTCACCCGCCGGTTCGCCTGCCTCCTGACGGATCTCATCCCACCATTTTTTTCGTTCAGCCCGCCCTTCATCAGAAAATAAATGCTGCATCGGACCCACTGAATAGTCGTCCTGAATCAGGATGACTTCACCGTCGAGGGCCTCATCCAGATCCATCGCTGCATTTAATAGCTCCGCTCCCCTGGAATCAAATACAATATGAAACATCAGTTAGTGATTTGCGTTTTGTTAATTAGTTTTTCACTCCTATACTTTTACACTATTTTACTCTTATACTTCCATACTTCCATACTTCCACACTTCCATACTTGTAATTTTAGTTATTCCGCATGATCAATCTCCATCCGGAGGTTTCCAATAATGAAATCCTGCCGCTGCGGTGTGTTCTTACCCATGAAGTATTCCAGCAATTGCTGGATATGTGTTTCCGGCATAATCATTACCGGTTGCACCCGCATGTCCGGACCGATAAACCGGGCAAATTCCTGCGGCGATATTTCTCCCAATCCCTTGAAACGGGTGATCTCCGGTTTACTACCCAGTTTTTTGGTGGCCGCTTTTTTTTCCGTTTCGTCGTAACAATAGATGGTCTCCTGTTTATTACGCACGCGAAACAAAGGTGTTTCCAGAATATATACATGGTTATTCTTCACCAGGTCCGGAAAGAACTGAAGGAAAAAAGTCATGAGCAAAAGACGGATATGCATTCCGTCCACATCGGCATCCGTCGCCACAACGATATTATTGTAACGAAGTCCTTCAATGCCATCTTCTACATTCAGTGCATGCTGAAGCAAATTAAATTCCTCGTTTTCGTATACAACTTTTTTTGTGAGCCCGAAACAATTTAACGGCTTTCCGCGCAGACTAAATACAGCCTGTGTTTCCACATTCCGAACCTTCGTAATCGAACCACTGGCAGAATCACCCTCAGTGATAAAAATGGTGGATTCTTTTTGTTTTTCAAGAATCAGATTTTTTTCTTTGCCTGTAGCGTCTTCATTATAATGGACACGGCAATCTCTCAATTTTTTATTGTGCAGATTGGCTTTTTTGGCTCTCTCATTCGCCAGTTTACGGATGCCTGATAATTCCTTGCGCTCTTTTTCACTTTGCTCGATGCGTTTTTTCATCGCATCGGCAATGGATGGATTTTTATGCAGATAATTATCCAGCTCCCTGGCAAGGAAATCATGGATAAAGTTCTTCATGCTGGCGCCGCCTTCCTCCATATACTGACTGCCCAGTTTCGTTTTCGTCTGCGATTCAAAAACAGGTTCCACTACACGCACCGAGATGGCGGCAGTAATACTCTGACGGATATCGGCTGCTTCATAATCTTTCTTATAGAAATCGCGAACCACTTTCACGAATGCCTCACGAAAAGCCTGCTGATGCGTACCACCCTGTGTTGTATACTGACCGTTTACGAAACTGAAAATCTCTTCGCCGTAATCACTGTTATGGGTGATGGCCACTTCAATATCGTCACCCTTGAGATGGATGATCGGATACCGAAGCTCATCTTCGTTGGTCTTTCGTTTGAGCAAATCGAGCAAACCGTTTTTGGAGAGATATTTTTTCCCGTTATAATTGATGACCAGTCCGGCATTGAGATAACAATAATTCCAGAACTGATTATCCAGGTATTCATTGATGAAATGGAAATTCTTAAAAATAGATTCATCAGGAACAAACTCCACCAGGGTACCATTGGGCTCCGCGGCCTTGATCTCCCTGTCTTCTTTCACCAGATTCCCTTTTGAAAACGACGCACGTTTTTCACGGCCATCCCGGAACGCCGCCACAACGAATGACTGGCTCAGGGCATTGACTGCCTTTATACCTACACCATTCAGACCAACAGCCTTTTGAAATGCCTTGCTGTCGTATTTAGCGCCTGTATTGATCTTGCTCACAACGTCTACCACTTTGCCCAGGGGAATGCCCCTCCCGTAATCCCGCACACTGACGGTCTTTTCTTCAATCAATACCTCGATTTGCTTACCATGACCCATCGTGTATTCATCGATACAATTGTCTACCACTTCCTTAACCAACACATAAATGCCATCGTCTGCACTGCTGCCGTCGCCAAGTTTTCCGATATACATACCGGGCCGTAAACGGATATGCTCTTTCCAGTCAAGCGAACGGATGGACTCCTCTGTGTACGCGAATAAATCCTGTTTATTTTCTGCCATAATGAATGGTCGCAAATATAAGTAAATCGAACAATTGACAGTCTGCGTGAATTACGCACGTTTGTGCATAAAACGTTTTTTATTTACTTGATTTCCTGTTTTTTAGGCCCGTTTCGCGGACACATATCCCCAGTAATTTGAGTACAAAACCAAGTAGTTTTACCTATAATAAAATAGTCGATTTGACGCTATTATAGCATAAACTTTAACCCTTGAAAACTGGTCTGTTACCGGGAATAAATCAGCTGCTGGCCATCCTGGTCGTGCTGCTTGCCTTCCTGCCCCTGGTTCTTTACTGGCGGAAACGACTAAATGCTGAGAAGGCTTACCTGTGTATTGTAGTATTCTGGACCATCAACGGGATACTTTACTTCCCCGAAATGTTTCACTGGGCCTGGTATAAAGCGGTTACCAATCAGATTACATTATATTATAACCTGATCGATCCCTTACTGATCATCCTTACTTTCTATTATATTTTCAAAAAGAAATTCTTTTTAAACCTGCTCGGCGCTTTCGTTTTATTTGAGCTGGTTATGATCGCCTGGAAGGGGTTTAATTTCGATTCAAACAATTACATCATCGGTGTTGGAAGTCTGATCAGCCTGATCATGAATCTCT
This sequence comes from uncultured Bacteroidota bacterium, assembly GCA_963759335.1. GTDB lineage: Bacteria > Bacteroidota > Bacteroidia > Chitinophagales > Chitinophagaceae > Puia. The sequence goes on along the minus strand of CAVWYU010000003.1, from coordinate 213,838 downwards.
GGGGAATCAGCCGGTATTTCATGAGTGTCGAACATACCGAAAAAGAGAATGTACTGGTCTTTGTATACGCCGGTTTTATTTTCTATTATGGATTGTTCGCAATTGTTTTCAATTATAATTACCTGCATACGAGCGGTACAGAAATGCCCTATGTGGTTTTTGTAAATTATTCAGCCATCATACTGTCCACTTCCCTGATTTCTTTTGGTTTCTGGAGATACGCAACAGCACAACTAGGTCAGGAGAAATTTTAATCCTCATCTTCTTCATAGTTATACGATCCCTGATTATCGTTGTAAATCGATTCCCAGTCTTTTATTTTATCGTCACCTACAAGCTCCAGAATGTCAAAAATCGGATCACCTTTTTTCTTCCATTCATTTAATTGTTCATCGGTGTACTTGGAAACATACATGCATTGTTCTGTTTCCAGATTCACCTTGATCAGATGAATCGGGGATTCCTCCGTTTCCTGGATAAGATAGTAGCAATTTTTTTCTAACAGGGCATAAGAATACATAACTGTACAGTTTTAAAAATGATTCAGTTCGGATGTTAGAATTAAATGGGAAGTAAGAAAGTCTGCAGAAGAATTTTGGAGGTAGTAAGAAAGGCTGCAGAAGACAAATTTACTGTTTTTCAGATTCAACCACAGGGTTTTTACACGTTTGGTAACAGGTATTTAATTTATGTCAAAAAATGATTGATAATCAGCGCCTTACGCCTTTTTACCATTCTGCAGACAAAGGTGCTGGCTAATGGAAGTCGGAAATTCCTCCCGGTAATGGCTTACGAAAATCAGACTGGCCCTGAAATGTGCACAATAGCGGTCAATCATATGAAGGGAAAGGGCTGTCTGAGCCCTGTCCAGGCCCTGACAGGGTTCGTCCAGGATCAGTAGCGGAGGTGTTTTGATCATCGCCCTGCCCAGCAGAATCATTCTCTGTAAGCCTGCGGGTAAACTGCTTAACAAACGATTTCCGTATGCTGCACAATCCAGGAACTCCAGCCAGTCGTTCACGTATTGCTCCTGATCTGCTGAAAGCCGGCGGAACAAGCCGATCGTATCAAATAATCCGGAAGCAAGAGCTGTGAAAGCTGTGGCTGCCGGATCAAAATATAGCTGCAGTTCAGGGGAGAGATAACCGATTTTTTGCTTGATCTCCCAGATACTTTCACCACTACCTCTCTTGCGGTCGAAAAGATAAATTTCATTGGCATACGCCTGCGGATTATCTGCTGTTATCAGACTTAGCAGGGTTGATTTGCCCGCTCCGTTATGACCACTCAGTCCCCAGCACACACCCCTTTTTATTTCCCAGTTTATTCCGTCGAGTATTTTTTTTCCGTCATACACTACATGAACATTCCGCATACGTACAGCATAACTGAAATCAGGATACGAAAACTGCATGGATGTTGGAAAATCTTTAAACGGTACATCCCTGAATGAATCACCGGTATCCAAAATCTCTGACGGATTTTTCAGGAACCGTAATGTTCCGTTTTGCAACCGGGCAAATCTGTTAAAACTGGATGGAACAAAAGTCCGGCTGGATAACAGGATCATATGCTGTCCGGCATTGGCCAGACCGGCGAGAATACCTTCCAGCATTTTGCGACCATCTGCATCGAGTCCGGTGAAAGGTTCATCCAATATCAGCAGAGCCGGAGACTGCAGCACCGCTTTTAAAATTTGCAGCCTTTTGTTTTCTCCGTTTGACAATTGGATCAGCGGTTCGTTCAACACATGATCCAGATGGAAGATGGCAGTCAATAGAGATTTGGAGAAATAGTCATCCCGCTCCTCATCAAATACGGCCAGTGCTTCAGATACCGTTATGGTCCCTTCGGCATCAATCGCATTATACCGCTGCTGGTAGTAAAAGTTACTTTGGTTTTGCAGGTCAAGAAACCGGTGTTGCTGATCAACCACCACAACGCCCACACCCTTTGTTTTTTTATCCGGAGCGATGAAATCAATGCTGCCCCTGTATGCATGATTCCCTGCCAGAGTATGCGCCAATAATGTTTTCCCTTCACCTGCTTCACCGAATATCAGCCATTGTTCTCCCGCATTTATTTCGACGGAGATATTTCGCAGAATTTCTTTTCCGTGAATATGAACACAAACACGTTCCATTTGCAGTAAAAGAGAATCCATCCGCTTCGATTTTGGTCTTAAAGATCCTGTTTTTGCACTAAATTCGACGCTCAATCCCGTCACCTGATTTCACCGCAAACCATACAACAGATCCTCAGCCGCATCGATATCACAGAAATTGTGGGCGGATTTGTGAAGTTGAAAAAAAGAGGCGCAAACTACCTGGGACTCTGCCCTTTTCACAATGAAAAAACACCCTCTTTTACCGTTTCCCCTTCCAAGGAAATTTATAAATGTTTTGGCTGCGGAAGAAGTGGCAATACCATCAGCTTCCTCATGGAGCATGAGAAGTTTTCTTATGTGGAAGCGCTGAAATGGCTTGCCAACCGGTATAATGTCGAAGTCGAAGAAACAGAGCTGAGCCCGGAGGTAAAAATACAGCAGCAAACAGCAGACAGCCTCTACATTCTGAATGCGTTTGCACAGAAGTTTTTCAGCGACGTTTTACACAATACAGAAGAGGGACAAAATATTGGATTGAGTTATCTCCAGGAGCGGGGTTTCGATGCGGCCATTATTGAAAAATTCCAGCTCGGTTATAATCCTTCCGCGCCGGATGCTTTTGCTTCGGATGCCATCGCTGCCCAGTATAATCCGGATCTTTTACAGAAAAGCGGTCTCGTGGTGATGCGCGACGGCAGACCGATGGATAATTACCGGGGACGGATTATTTTTCCCATACACAGCCCCATCGGGAAAATTGCCGGCTTCGGTGCCCGCGTAATCCGTAACAATGACCGTTCACCCAAGTATATCAATACACCGGAGAATGAAATTTATGTAAAAAGCAAACTACTCTACGGCTCCTACTTTGCAAGACAGGCCATCGATAAGGCTGATGAATGTCTGCTCGTGGAAGGATATACCGATGTGGTTGCATTACATCAGGCGGGTATTGAAAACGTCGTAGCCAGTGGAGGCACGTCGCTTACACCGGATCAATTGCGTCTGATCAAAAAATACACTTCCAACCTAACCATCATTTACGATGGCGACGCAGCAGGTATCAAAGCCGCGCAGCGCGGAATGGACCTGGCGTTTGAAGAAAGCCTCCAGGTAAAACTGGTTTTAATTCCCGGACAGGAAGATCCGGACAGCTATGTAAAAAAAATTGGAGCGGCGGCATTCAGAGATTTCATCGCATCCGGTAAAAAAGACTTTATACTATTTCAGCTGGAAACCTCACTGGCAGCAGCCGCGGGCGACAGCAACCAGAAAGCACGGCTGGTCAGCCAGATCGCAGAAACCATTTCAAGAATCAACAAGGCCGAAGATTTTACGAGGCAACAGGATTATATACGTCGTTCCTCCGAGTTACTAAAAATAGATGAGACCGGGCTCAATACACTGGTCAATAAATTTATACGTGAACGCATCGGTAAATATGAATCAAAAACGGCGGCCAAAGAATCTGCTGTTGAAACAGAGCAGACAGAAAAGGTATTTCTCGATGAAGAACTGAATGAATTATTAAATCGTGATGAACAGCAGGAGCGCGCCATTATAAGGTCGCTGCTGGAATTCGGTCTGCGCAAATGGGACGAAGAAAAAACGGTGGCAGAATACATCCTGCCCGAATTGGAGGACAGGGAAATGTTCGACAATAAAAACCTGTATACGATACTGGATCTTTATAAAACCTGGTATGAACAAAAGCTGGAGCCGACGGCCAGGAATTTCTTATACCATGAGGATCAGTCCCTGGGAGCACTGGTCGTATCCATTATGGATTTTCCGTATGAAGTAAGCGAAAACTGGAAGACGCACTATGAAGGGAAAATTCCGACCAGGGACGAACTTTATCTCGAAGAAGTCGGATCTACACTAACCTATCTGAAGCTGAGAAAAATTCAGCGTCTGATGATTATGAATCAGAAAGACCTCGAAAAATCCGGGAACCCCGATGAACAGATGATGTTCATGCAGACGCATCTTCATTTAAAACAAATGGAGAAACAGCTCATGGGACAGTCAGGTACTGTTATAGTCAAGATCTGAGGCAAGTATGAAAGTATGGAAGATTGGAAGTCTGGAAGTGCCATCTACCAGCTCCAATTAACAATTGACAATTGACAATTGACAATTAGCCTACCAGCGCCTCAACCTTCCTGTTCATCAGGGCAGAACCGGCAATCGTCGCTTTTTCAAAGCGGGTAGCCGTCCACACATGATCCAGGGTGATTTCATTGATACCTTCAAAACCTGCGTTTGTGATACAGGTCCAGCTGCACTCCCGGTTAAGGGTAGTTGCAATTTTTGAACTGGTTTTTGGATAAGCAACCCAGAATTTACCTCCCTTTCCCAGGGCTGGTAATACTTCGTGGATAATGCCTCTCAGCTGGGTCTCATTCACAGCAAAAACCAGGGCAAAATCGATTTTCTTAATTTTGAGGAGGGGGGTAACATTCTTAGCAAAAGCCAGTTTTGCAAACTGCTTCTCTATCGAAGAAGGAAGACCCTGAATTAAAATGCTCTTTTCATCTTTGAGTTCCAACTTTTCCAATAAAGTTAATGACATGCTTTATGTGTTTTTGTTTGCGGAATCGCCTTCAGGGGCTGCAAAGGTAACGAAAATTTAACCGTAACTAAAAGAAAATCATCGTTTAGCAGCGAAAAAGGGTATCAACCATGTGTTTCCACAACAGAAAAGGGTAAGAGATTGGGTTACTGCAACTTAATGCAGGTTAACTAAATTTGAGATCCAGGCCTTCTGGGTCTTTTTTTATCCCGGTATTTTAAAATGGGAATTTTGCTTTCGCTTCCCCTCAGCATCCGGCTGATATTCTTCTGATGGGTTAGTATAACTAGCAGAGCCACAGCGATGGAAAAAAACCTGTAGAGGGGTTCTTTTTCATTAAAGATAAAAAGGATCAGTACCGCAAAAGCGATACTTGCCAATATAGAGCTGAGGGACACAAAACGCGTCAGGTACAGGCAAAGAAGAAAAACACCCACACAGTAAAGGGCAACCAGCGGCTGGATGGCCAGGATCATTCCAAACAGGGTTGCGACGCCCTTTCCGCCTCTGAAATCTGCCCAGAGAGGGAATATATGACCAACAACCGCTGCCAGGCCCAGGCCAACCATGAGGTTTGTCCTGTCCCATTCATTGTGCATGTAAAAAGGTAATAATATGTAGAGACTCGTAGCGATGAATCCCTTTAAAACGTCCACAGACATCACAATACATCCCCATTTTGAACCCAGTACGCGAAAAGTATTGGTAGCACCCGCGTTTCCACTTCCATAGTCCCGGATGTCAACGCCAAAAAAATAACGACTAATCCAAACAGCCGTCGGTATAGAACCTATCAGGTAAGCAAAAAGAATGAATAGAATTTCCTTCATGGACGGCTAGGAGTGCTTGGATTTCAAAATTAATTAAAAAAGCGATCAAACGCCGATGTTTTTACTCAGGGCAAATGATTTTTTAAACTGAAACTCATCCAGTTGTCCCTGATCATCTGCAATTCAAAAGCAAAACCGGCTGCAGTGGCCCTTTCCCTGATTTTTACTTCATCAGATTCAAGAACACCGCTACCTATCAAAACGCCTGATTCATTCAAATGTTGTCGCATGGAATCCATGTTTTCGAGTATAACCTTCAGATTGATATTGGCCAGAATGATGTCAAAACGGCCAATTTCTGACAGAGAATCCCTGAGTTCGATCTGAATCCCTTCACAGCCGTTTACGTCCACATTTTCCCGGGCGTTTTCGATACTCAGTTCATCCGAATCGATGGCCAGCACGGATCCCGCTCCCATTTTACAGGCGAGGATGGCGAGTACCCCGGTTCCCGTCCCGAAGTCCAGTACAGTCTTTTGCTGCAAATCCAGTCGCTCCATAGCTGCGATCATCATATAAGTGGTTGCATGATGCCCTGTACCAAAACTCATTTTTGGAGTAATAATAATATCATATTTTACTTCCGGAATTGCTTTGTGAAAATGAGCTCGGATGGCACAGAATTGATGTACGGTCACCGGTTCAAAATCCTTCTCCCATTCGGAATTCCAGTTTCGCGGTTCAATCACTTCTTTTTGAAATAAAGTATGGAAAGGATCGGCTACGCCTTTTATGTCAGCTATGATTTTTTCGATTTTCGCAGCATCATATAATGTTTCTGGAATAAATGCATGGAGTTTTCCCGGCTCTTCTTCAAATCCTTCAAAACCCGACTGACTCAGACGCGCCACGAATATATCTGACTCATCAGCGTCTTTTGTTTCTATTGTTATTTGAATGTATCTGTTCATAAGCGTAAAGCTCAAAGCCCAAAGCCTAAAACTAATTTGTAAATTTTAGGATTGGGAAATTAATTTGACTTTCGGTTTTCGCCGATAAAAAAAAGCACCACAAATGGTGCTTATACTTTTTAAAAAATCTTTCATTCAGTTTTAGGCTTTAGGCTTTTCGCTTTAAGCTTGTTCCTGCTGCCGTCCTTCCGGTTTTGGCATCAGCACTTTCCGGCTGAGTTTGAATTTGCCTGTTTTACTATCCAGTCCGATCAGTTTCACTTTCACCATATCATTTTCATTCAGCACGCCATCCATGGTCTCCAGTCTTTTCCAGCTGATTTCGCTGATATGAAGTAAACCCTGTTTGCCGGGCATGAATTCCACAAAAGCACCATAGGGCATAACCGATTTTACTTTTGCTTCGTAAACAGCTCCTATTTCAGGAACGGCCACGATTCCTTTAATCCAGGCGACGGCTTTATCAAGTCCTTCTTTGGACGGACTGAAAATACTTACTTCACCCTGGTTACCCACTTCTTCCAGATTAATGGTAGCACCTGTTTCTCTTTGTATTTCCTGGATAATCTTGCCACCGGGCCCGATCACCGCACCGATGAATTCTTTTTCGATAAATAATTTCTCCATTCTCGGAGCATGCGGTTTCACTTCCTCTCTGGCCACAGGAATGCATTCATACATGGCATCCAAAATATGCAGTCTTCCCTTACGTGCCTGCTCAAGCGCTTCACGCATGGTATCCATACTGAGACCATCCACCTTGATGTCCATCTGCACACCGCAAATTCCATCACGGGTTCCGGTTACTTTAAAATCCATGTCTCCCAGGTGATCTTCATCACCCAGAATATCTGTCAGCACCGCATATTTATTATCCGATGCTCTTGAAATCAGACCCATCGCCACACCACTCACGTGCTTGGCGAAAGGAACACCGGCATCCATCAGTGCGAGCGAACCGGCACATACGGTTGCCATGGAAGAAGATCCATTGGACTCCAGTACATCGCTGACCACACGAACAGTATAAGGATAATCATTTCCGGGCATCATCTTTTTCAACGAGCGCATGGCCAGATTGCCATGTCCCACTTCACGACGTGCCGGGGCACGCATCATTTTTACTTCTCCGGTAGAGAAAGGGGGAAAATTATAATGCAGAATAAATTTGCTGTAATCTGATTTTGCCGCGCTTTCAATCAGAAGTTCATCCAATGGAGTTCCCAAAGTAACCGTCGTCAGGGACTGCGTTTCTCCTCTTGTGAATAATGCAGAACCGTGCGGAGTGGGTAAAGGATCTGTTTCCATGGCCAGCGGGCGCACCTGATCCAGCATACGTCCGTCGAGACGGACTTTTTCATCCACAATCATATTTCGAACGACTTCCCATTGCAGGTCGGCATAATATTTTTTAGCCAGTTTCTTTTCCGCATCCGTTACCTCAGCACCCAGACTTTCAATCAGTTCTTTTTTTAATGCGTCAAAAGCTTCGCTGCGCTGATGTTTGCTGCTTCCCGCTTTTGATATCTGGTAAATTTTATCTTTTGCGAATGCCTGCACTTTTTCATTCAGCGCTTCATTCGTCTCCGGTTTTTTATAATCTCTTTTTTCTTTCGCTCCAACTTTTGCGCGAAGATCCACCTGCGCCCTGATCTGAATGCGAATCGCATCATGGGCAATCTGAAGTGCCTGGATCAGGTCGTCCTCACTGCATTCAGCAGCTTCACCTTCCACCATCATCAGATTTTTATCGGTTGCTGCAATCAGGAATTCGAGAGCGGATTTCTCAAGTTCGGAACGGGTTGGATTGACAATGAATTTTCCGTCAACTTTCGCAACACGCACTTCACTGATGGGTTCCTTAATGGGAATATCGGATACAGCCAGTGCAGCTGACGCCGCCAGTCCGGCCAGTGCATCCGGCAAAATTTCAGAATCACTGGAAACAAGCGTAACCAACACCTGTACATCGCAGAAATAATCATCCGGAAATAACGGGCGCAAAGCACGGTCAATCAAACGGCTGGTTAGTACTTCATAGTCATTCAGCCGTGATTCTCTTTTAAAAAATGAACCCGGTATTCTACCCGCAGATGCAAATTTTTCCTGGTAGTCCACTGAAAGGGGGAAAAACTCCTGTCCTTCCCGGGGTTCCTTATTGGCTACGACGGTGGCAAGAATAATACAGTTTCCCTGGCGCACGGTAACCGCACCATCTGCCTGGCGGGCGAGTTTTCCGGTTTCTATAGAAATAGGTAAACCTTCACCGGTCGTAAAGGATACACTGAATGGCTGTGATAACATATGAATCGTTTGTAAAATAAATCGGCCGAACGGTTTGCAGGAGAGTTCCTGGCACAGTTAAGTCACGATAATGAAGGTTCTGAAAAAATGATTCCCAACCGGTGAGTTGGGAATTTATTTATTTTCTGAGACCGATCTTTTCGATCAGCTGGCGGTAGTTCTGCAGGTCATTATTGCTCAGGTATGTCAAAAGTCTCTTTCTCTTACCAACCAGCTGCATCAGCCCGCGGTGAGTGGAAAAATCTTTTTTATTTCCCTGAAGGTGCTCTGAAATCCGGTTGATACGTTCAGTCAATAACGCGATCTGCGCTTCAATGGAACCGGTATTCGTTGCGCTGCTTCCGAACTTTGTGAAGAATTCTGCTGTTTTTTCTTTTGTCAAATAAGGCATCTCAATTTTTTTAAGGCATCCAGATAATATTCTGCTAATTTCGGCGCGAAGGTAGAGAATTATTTGCGAATTATGACGTTTTCATTGAAAAACCCTGGCCGGGGCTAAGCTCTGTAATGTATGACTTCATTTCGCTATCCTGCTGACAGAAAGATGATTACAGTAACGGTCATCTCGGACCTGGTAACAGATTACCGCGTTCATAAGATCTGTCAGACCCTGTATAACGAGGGTTACGGCGTCCACCTCATTGGCTCAAGCAATAAAAGAAGTCTGGCATTAAAATCACGTGATTATCAAACAGATAGAATAAAAACCTGGTTTAAACGATCAGCACTTTTTTACGCCGAATTCAATATCCGTCTTTTTTTCAGACTACTCCGTCAAAAGCCGGACATATTCCTGGGAAACGATCTGGACGTCATGCCGGCCACCATGCTCAGCGCACAACTCCGGAAAAAGCCGATCGTATATGACAGCCATGAATATTTTCTGGGCATGGCAGGAATGGATGAAAAACCCATTCGCCGGAATATCTGGAAATATATTGAGACCCTCATTTTTGCCAGACTGAAATATATGTATACCGTCTCCGATTCGATCCGGAATATCTATGGCAAAATGTATCATGAAAAGCTTTTTGTTGTTCGCAACCTCCCGCTAAAAAATCCGGATAACACTGCACTCACTTCCGAAGAAATAAATCTGCTCCGTTCGATTGAAGATAAAATTCCCAAAAATAAACATCTGCTTATTTTCCAGGGAGCCGGAATCAATGAATCCCGCGGCGCAGAGGAACTGGTGCTCAGTATGCAGTTTCTGAATACTGACAATTATCACCTGCTCATCGTCGGCGGCGGAGACGTTTTTCCCAAACTGGAGAAATTGATTGAGCTGCATCATCTTCGGGAAAAAATTACCCTGATTCCGAAACTCCCGTTTACCTTGCTAGGCATGCTGACACGTAAAGCGCAGCTCGGAATTTCCATCGACAAATCATCGGTATTGAATCATAAATACAGTCTTCCAAATAAATTATTCGAATACCTCCACGCATCCGTACCCGTACTTGCCAGCCGCCTGATCGAACAGGAAAGGATCATCAACCAGTTTGAGGTAGGCGATTTTATTGAAGATTACCGGCCGGAACACATTGCAGAAAAAATAAGAGAGATTTTTGCCGATCCCGAACGGCTGAACCGTTGGAAACAAAACACTTGCAAAGTGCGTGATACACTCAATTGGGAGAACGAAAGCAAAATAGTTATTGATATTTTTAAACAAGTAGAAAGGGATTCGGTTAATAATTGAATGGAAGACAGGAAACTCCATATTGTTTGTCATGACGTTCCTTATCCTCCCGATTATGGCGGTGTGTTCGACCTGTATTATAAAATCAGAACCCTGCATGAACAGGGTGTTCGAATTCTTCTGCATTGTTTCACGAGCGGAAGAGACGAACAACCCATATTGAAAACATTTTGTGAACAGGTTTATTACTATCCCCGGAGAACGGGTCACAAAGGCTTTTCACACCAGCTTCCTTATATTGTTTGTTCCCGTTCCAATCCGGAATTACTCGAAAGACTTTTGCAGGATGAATATCCAATCCTGCTGGAAGGCGTTCACTGTTCCTATCTCACCCAGGATAGCCGGTTTGCAAAAAGGAAAATTTTACTGCGTCTGCACAATGTTGAATCAGTCTATTACAAACAACTCGCAAGAAGCAGTTCTTCCTGGTTTAAAAAATTATATTATCTGAGGGAAAGTGCCATACTCAGAAAATATGAACGTCGCATTGCCGCCGGATGGCCATTGCTGACCGTTACACAATCAGACGCCGAGATGGCATCCGTATCATACCAGTCAAAAAACATTTCGGTAATACCCGTATTCCTGCCCTTCCAGCATATCGAATCTCCGCAGGGTACGGGATGTTATTGCCTGTACCATGGAAATTTATCCGTGGATGAAAATGAGAAAGCCGTAATCTGGCTGCTGGAAAAAGTATTTAATGATCTATCCATTCCCTTTCTTGTCGCAGGCAAAAAACCGGGGTCCAGACTTCGCCGCACGATAGCAAAATATAAAAATTGTTGCCTGGTTTCAGATCCCAGCGATCAGGAATTAAAAGATATTATTTCCAAAGCCCAGTTACATGTAATCCCCTCGTTCAATCGTACAGGCGTAAAATTAAAATTGCTGAATGCACTTTTTAACGGACGCCACTGTGTTGTAAATGAAAATGCGGTGGAAGGAACAGGACTCAAAGAGGTCTGCCATTTGGCTGAAGGACCTGCGGAATTTAAAATACTGATTGAAACCCTGTATGAACGGCCGTTTACTTTTCTTGATTTACAATTTCGCCGTGAAAAATTATTGCATCAGTACAACAATCTGCAAACCGCCGAATTGCTGATCGCCCAGATATGGTGAGGCCATAGTTACAGGAAAAACGGATCGTATCTCCGTTCGTCTCGTCTTTTTATCCACTTTCAGCTCTTCTTATTTTCCAATGATGATTTACTTGTGCGAATCTTCCTGCCGCTTTCAACCCTTGTCAGAATACGGAGATGGTTGCATTATCCAGCACCTTACCTTTTTCGGTACGAAGCGTGCGCGCAGGAAATTTTCCGACAACACGATAATCATGTGTCGCCATGACCACGGTTGTTCCATATTCTTTCGATATCTGGAATAACAACTGCATGATTTCGTCGGAGGTTTCCGGATCAAGGTTCCCGGTGGGTTCATCTGCCAGTATGAGCTTGGGAGAATTCAACAATGCCCGCGCAATATCAACGCGTTGCTGTTCACCGCCACTCATCTCATAGGGCATTTTAAATCCTTTGGACTTCAGACCAACTTTATCCAGCACGTCATCGATTTTTTCTGTCATGAGTTTTTCGTCCTTCCAACCCGTGGCTTTCAAAACGAATTTTAAATTATCGATCACATTTCTGTCAGTCAGCAATTGAAAATCCTGGAAAACCACGCCCAGATTCCTGCGCAGGTAGGGGACTTTTTTCCAGGTCATTTCACGGAGGTTAAAACCGGCAACGGTTCCCTCTCCTTCTTTCATCGTGAGATCACCATACATCGTTTTCAGCAGACTGGATTTCCCGGTTCCGGTTTTGCCGACCAGGTATACAAATTCTGCCTTATTTACGACGATATTCACATTTCCCAGGATCAGGGTACCGGATTGGTAAATATTCACATTTTTTAGCTCAACAATTGGTTCCGCCATATTTCAAAGTTAAAGGGCCGGCCTTAACCGGCAATGAACAAAATGCACACAGAAAAGCTTGCATCTGAGAAATAAATATAATATCTTAACGTTAAGAACAAATCCACGAAAGCGAAATCCACCCGATATGAAAACATCTCACAAACCATTCCTTGCAATTCTCATCCTTAGTATTGTTGTGCTGTACGGTCTGATGGCCATTATAGCCTCCTGATTATTTTTCCACCGGCTCTACTTCATAAACAGGACTGAACAAATACAGTTTTCCTGAAGGTATTTCCACACCTTCAATTCTCTTTCGGATTTGTTTTCCTCTCCTGAACACCCTGCCGTCTGAAGTTTTAAACAGACCGCCTTCTTTAATATCCTCGGCCAGGACCGTCTTGTCCCGTACATCATAACTTTTTAACGCTCTTGTCAGATTGACATCCGAACAACTGCTGGCCGGCAGGTCATGCAGGGATTTGAGTAGGGTCTGATGCAGATCCGTCGGAAACAGTTTTAGTTTCATGAAATCTTCCAGCACATGGCGGTAGGCCAGTTTCCATTCTTTTCCATGACTCTGTACCCTGTTTCCGTATTGCTGGTAAGTAATCAGGTGACCCATTTCATGGATCAGAGTGATAAGAAATGCATATTTATTCAGATTCCCGTTTACGCTGATGCGGTGATGATCGGAGCCGGTTGCATGACGGTAATCGCCGAGTATGCTTTTTCGTATGCGCGTAATGGTAAGGTGTACTTTATAACGATGCAGATACTCAAGCATCTTTTCACTCGCTCCGGCCGGCATATAATGGTTCAGATACTCAAGCGGCGCTTCCTTCTTAGGCATTTGGTTTTTTACTCATTTTCATGACGGATCGCATTTCAATAAATGTATAAACAAAATACAAACCCAGACACCCGAACAATGCCGGTTTGCTGATCATTTTTTTGAAGATGGCGATATAAATGAAAGCGGCGATCGCCAGTACAAAAAATTTGAAAATAAATGCCCCGTAAACAAGCCTCAAAAATCCCTGCGTGCTCTGATGTTTCATCGCACGGATATTCATTCCGGAAGAAATAATGCCCACAGCGAATAACAGGATATTGCCGCCTTCCAGCACCCGGTAATCTACCGGATCATCATGAAAGGAAAGGTGTAACAGGAAAAAAAGCAGGCTCAGACCCAGGAAGAGAAGGATCAGCGGCAAAAATGATTTGTTTTTCATTTAGTTATAGCCCCAAAAGTACGCTGAAAGCGTAATGTTCAAAGCGTAAAGCTTTATAACATTTGAGATTCTGCCAATGAAATAGACAATATTTTGCCCCGCTGATTGATATCTTGCTATACAAGACATACAACCAGAATAAACCTAAAATCCATTCACCCAGAGCTTTAGGCTTTAGGCGTTAGGCTTTAAGCTTAAGAGAGTGCCAAACTCGGACTACCCTTCGAAGAATATTCCTCCTTTACAGACGACGATCCTGATTTACTGGTCGGGGTTGACACGGGCGCTTCATGTATCATATGACACTGGCCGTTAAAATTCGCTGCCGGTTCAATCTGCAGTTTGGCAGAATGGATATTACCATTCACCTGGCAGTTACTTTTTAACTGGAGCAGTTCCTTCACCTTGATGGTTCCGGAAACCTTCCCCATGATGTCGGCTGTAACACCGCTGACGTCACCTTCAACGACGCCGTTGGCACCGATGATCACTTTTGCAGAACAGATAATATTGCCGACCAGGGTACCGTCAATTCTGAGGTCGCCGCTGCTGGTAATATCGCCTTTGAGGGAAGTTCCGCTGCCAATAAGACTGGCGCTGCCTGTAGGTACAACAGTTTCTGTTGTTTCGGATTTGGATTTGTTATTAAACATTGGTATCAGATTTTAATCGTCAATTTTTTCCGCTTTCGGAATCTTCAGCGCCGTCGTATCCATTTTCACCGTACTGCCTCCCTGCAGCACATTTCTTAAACCCTCAAAATACTGATCGCGGTACCTTACTTCCTGCTCTAACGAATCAGTACGTATTTTTAGTTCACGCAACTCCTTAGTATTATTTAAATCTCCATATCCAGGGATGTAAAGCTTTAAAGGAGTAAACACAATCAAAGCCACTGTAAGTCCGGTAAGTAGCACAAAAACCGTGCTCAGAAAAACATATACGCTCAGGCGGGAAAGTTTAAAGGTGACCACTTCCTCATAGGTATCGTCGTTCATAACGACGAGGCGGTACCGGTTTTGCAATCGTTTTAAGGTGGAATTGGCATCGAATTTGGCCATAAGGGGATATTGCGGTCTAAAGATAACAAGTTATTGGTTTGCAGGTTAAAACGGCCTTAAATTGGCTGATTTTTATAATAAAAATCCCGTTTATCAGTTAATAACAATTTAGTTTGCATGGCAATCCTAAAGGACGAAGGGTGAAACGGATCGTTACCTCAGTTATATTTTTTTCTCTTTTTTTCTATCTGAACGGGTCCGGGCAGGTCGGGGTAGACTATGATCTGAAGAAACCCGACAGATACGAGAACCGCACCCTGGGTTATGAAAAAACGGCTACCACCAAGTGGAACGTTCCCCGGGAACTTCTTCAAAATACCATCACCCATTATAATTTTTATTATAATACCAATAATAAACTGAACGATGTACTGACCCGGGCCAAATCGCAGTTTAAAGAAGATTATACCCAGCTCCTGCCCTTTTATAATTACACACTCGAAACAACAGCCAGGGATAAACGCAATCTGGATTCCGTACTCGACAAAATCAATTCGGCCATCCTCCTGCACGATTTAAGAAACAGCTGGAATGATAACCTGTATATCCTGATGGGCCGTGCCTATCTGTATAAGAACAATATGGATTCGGCCCATATACTTTTTCAGTTTGTAAATTATGCCTATGCACCCAGGGATGCTGACGGTTATGCCCTGCCCATCGGAAGCAACCAGGAAGAATCAGGTAATGCATTTTCCATTTCCACCAATGAAAAAAGAAATATTGCAAAAAAAGTATTCAGTCTGCCGCCCAGCCGCAATGAATCTTTTATCTGGCTTATAAGAACTTATTTCCAGCAGGAAAAACTTACGAAGGGTGCAGTACTGATAGAGATCCTGAAACAGGATCCGAATTTCCCGGACAGGTTAAAGCCGTCCCTGCACGAAATGCAGGCACTTTATTTTTATAAAATAAAACAGTGGGACAGCGCAGCGCTGCATCTGAGTCTGGCCCTCAATAACTCCACCGATCAGAATGAAGAGGCAAGATGGGAATACCTGATCGCCCAGTTATATGATCTCAGCGGTCATCCGGCTGATTCAAAAGCCTGGTATGAAAAATCTTCATCACATACGCTGGACCCTGCACTCGCGGTATACGCGCGGTTAAACGCGATCAGGGATAATAAGGGCAATGGTACCAATAATGACTATATACAAAAAAACCTGAACGCCCTGTCACGGATGGCAAGGAAGGAAATTTATGCACCATACCTGGATGTGATTTATTATGTGGCAGCAGAAATGGAACTGGAAAGACATAACAAAAAAGCGGCCCGTGCCTATTTCAGAAAATGCATCGACAATGCCAATGGCCTTGGATACAATCGTGACCGGGCATTCCTGAAACTGGGATGGATTTTCATGGAAGATAAAATGTACCCGGAAGCAAAATATTCATACGACAGCGTGAATGTCAGTGATCCGGGTGTTGCCGATTCATTGAAAATATTACTTGAAAGAAAGGAAGCACTGAGCCGCATTGTTCCGCAGATCCTGATCATCGAACGGCAGGACAGTCTGCAACGAATAGCTGAAATGACACCTGCCGAAAGAGAATCCTACATAAAAAAAATGCTGAGGGCCTATCGCAGACAACAGGGTCTGGCCGAAGACGACAACAGCGGCTCCGGTGGTTACGGATTCAGATCCAACAGTGTGATACCCGATATGTTCAGCAATCCCATCGGTGCCGGTGACTGGTATTTTTATAACCAATCTGTAAAAGCAAAAGGTTACAGTGATTTTAAATCCCGCTGGGGAAACCGGCCCAATGTGGACAACTGGGAAGTACAGTCGCTGATCAATACACAGATCACAGGTCTTACGCCGGCCAGTAATCTGCCATTGAATGGCGCCGGGCCAAATGCTGCGGGTCCTGCTGCTGCCCAATTCACAACAGAATCCCTGATGGCCGGGCTCCCGCTCACACCCGAGAAAATGCAGAAGTCAAAGGATTCTGTGGAAAATGCCCTTTTTGCACTTGGAAAATCCCTGCAGGATTATATACCGGATTATCGTGGCGCGTTGAAAATATATGATTCTCTGGAAACGAAATTTCCGGAAACCAGATTTTATCAGGAAGCATTGTACAATCAGTACTTCTGTTATATCCATCTCGACGATTCACTCAATGCTGCACGAATACTGGCCATGATGAAGCAGAAATTTCCATCAGGCCGCTATATAACACTGATCGAAAATCCACCGAAGGGTCCCGATGACCTGCCCGCACGCACGAGAGCAACACAGGCATACGAAACGGTATATGAACATTTTATAGAAGGCCATTTCGATCAGGCAGCAGCCGAAAAGCTAAAGCTTGACAGCGTATTCGGAGAAAAATACTGGACCCCGCAATTGTTATACATCGAGGCTCTTTATTATATCCATTACCGGTATGACAGCATCGGGAAAGTAACGCTGAATAAAATTATTACCCGTTTCCCCAAGACCGTCATGTCAGCCAAAGCTGAGAATGTTTTAAGGGTGCTGAATGAAAGAGAAAGGATTGAAACCTATCTGCGGAACCTAAAAGTCCAGCGTATGACGGAGGACAGCATCGCGCGTCTGGCTAACGCTGCAGCACAACCGAAAATAATGGATTCGGCCGGCGCGGTGGCCAAAGCAAAAGCCATGAACGCCCAGAATATTGGCCGGGACAGCAGTCAGATTTCAATAAAGAAACCGGATGCGCTTCAGTTAAAAGCGCAGGCCCTGTTTGTTTCTCCTTATATCTGGTCGCCGGATAAACCCCAGTACATCGTCATGGTGATGTCGAATGTGGATCCTGTGTACGTGACGGAATCAAAGAACGCATTCGACCGCTATAACCGCGAGAATTTCTATGGAAAGAATTATGAGATCGACAAACAGACTTTGACAGATACAACCAAGTTGATGGTCATGAGGGGATTTGAAAATGCTTCTGCAGCACTCACCTACCTGAATAAGGCGGCGAATGCAGCTCCGAGGGAAATCATTCCATGGCTGCCGGAAAAGAAATATTTCTTTATCATCATCGACGGTCAGAACCTGGAAATATTAAAAGCAAATAAAGACATACAGTTATATAAGAGATTTTTATCTGTTTATTCGCCGGATGCGTTTCCGGCAGGTAAATAGCGCAGGAGGCAGGAGGCAGGACGTGTGAGGCAGGAGGCTGAAATAACAATTAACAATTGACAATTAACAATTAGAAAACATGCGCAAAGCAATTCCGATATTCTGGAAAATATTTTTTGCCGGTCTCGGTGCCTTCATATTATTGCTGGTACTCATAAACTTTGGCGTTTTCGGTTCGCTTCCTTCTCTGAAAGAACTGGAGAATCCATCTATCATGCTGGCATCTGAAGTATATGCAGATGACGGAACGCTGATGGGGAAATATTATAAAGATAAAAGCAACCGGAGCAATGTCGAATACCACGACATTTCGAAAAATGCCATAAACGCATTACTTTCCACAGAAGACAAAAGATTTTACGATCATTCCGGAATTGATGGTATGGGTGTTCTGCGCGCAGTGGCTAAACTCGGCCGTGACGGAGGTGGATCGACTATTACCCAGCAGCTGGCAAAATATATGCTCGGACAGGGATCTCGTAATATGACCCGGCGCGGTATAGAAAAACTAAAAGAGTGGATTACCGCGGTGCGTCTCGAACGGAATTTTACAAAGGAAGAAATTCTGGCGCTTTATCTGAATGCCGTACCCTTCGGTGATAATGTATATGGCATCCGCAATGCGAGCCGTACATTTTTTCAAAAAGAACCCGACCAGCTTACCGTGGATGAATCCGCCATGCTCATCGGTATGCTTAGTGGCAATACATTGTATAATCCGAGAAAAAATCCAAAAGCGGCCATTGAAAGAAGAAACACGGTCATTAACCGTATGGTGGAAAGCAATTTCATCACCGAAGATGAGGGCCGTAAATACAAGCTCAAACCCATAGATCTTTCCAATTATAAAAAGCTGGACGAGAATAACGGACTGGCGCCTTATTTCCGTGATGTCATACGCGATGAATTAAAAAAATGGTGCAAGGAACATAAAAATGCAGCAACAGGCGAATCGTACGACTTATATGAAGACGGACTGAGGATTTACACAACGATCAATCCGCGTATGCAGATATATGCTGAAGAAGCGGTTGCAAAACAGGTTCCCAGCCTGCAGAAAGTGTTGAGTGCGCAACCGTCTATCCGCAAAGGACTTGTCTGGAAAGAGCATGCCAATATCCTGGAATCACTGATCCGCAATACAGAACGCTGGCGGAATATGGAGGATGACGGCATACCGGCAGCGGAGATCCGCAAAAGTTTTGACCAGCCGATTCAAATGAAAGTATTTGCCTGGAACTCACGTCGTGAAACGGATACCGTGATGACGCCGCTGGATTCTATAAAATACAATCATCAGATGATGCAGACGGCGTTTCTGGCGATGGATCCCATGAGCGGCGCAGTGAAAGCCTGGATCGGTGGAATCGATTTTAAGACTTATAAATTTGATCATGCAAACATAAACACCAAACGACAGGTGGGATCGTCCATCAAACCGCTCCTCTATGCAGATGCCATCGAAGATGCAGGATTTACGCCCGCAACCATCGTTGATAATGAACCCCAGTATTTTGATGGCTTTGGACTCGTACCGGCTGGTGGAAAGTGTGAACTCGAGCCACAGGTAACCATGGCAAATGCACTCGCGCACTCTCTGAACTGCGCGTCCGCATCCATCATGAAACAGGTGGGTCCGAAAAATTTTGTTGATTTTCTTCATAATATCAACATCAAATCTAAAATGGAACCCTATCCTTCTCTCGCACTGGGTGCAATTGAAATTTCCCTGTATGAGATGTTGTGGGGTTACACCATGTTTCCTGCCGGCGGGTTTAGCACTAAACCCTATTATATCTCACGTATAGAAGATAAAAACGGAAATGTACTGGCCCGGTTTGATACAGAGAGGAAAGAAGTCATCAGCCAGAATACGGCGTACACCATGTGCCGGATGATGCAGGGAACTGTCGATGTGGGAACAGCCGCCGGCATGAGGGATCGTCTCGGACTGGCTGAGATGGGCGGAAAAACAGGAACAACCCAAAACAATACCGATGCCTGGTTCATCGGATATACACCACAATTGCTGGCTGGTGTCTGGATCGGCTGCGATGATAATTTTATCCGCCTGGATACGAAATTAGGAGAAGGTGGACGTTCTGCCCGACCCATCTGGGAATATTTTTATGCAAAAACGGCCGCAGACAAAGACGTGGGTCTGAATCGCAGAGCTCATTTCGTTCAGCCGGAAAATATGAAGGGTGAAACGATGACTGACTATTATATAAACATCATTACGCCAACGCCGGCTGCCGAAGGTGACAACCAGGGAAACGGAAATGCGAGCCAGTATATGGACACGAGTTCACCGCATGTACCGGTGGAATCAAAACTTTCAGCAGACGAACAAAAAATACTGGATGAAGCGACCGGAAGCAAGAAAAAAGCCGATGCCCAAAAAATTGCCAATCCGCCCGAAGAGAAAAAGAAAAAGGGATTTTTTAAAAGATTGTTTGGCGGAAAATAATTTTAAAGGGGAAAGCTTAATGCACAATGTGTAAAGCTGCGCAAAGCGAAGGCCATTTTAAGGCGAAGCTTTAATTTGTTGGCAAGTGTCAACATAAATTACTTCCATACTTCCATACTTTCATTCTTCCATACTATACTATTCTGTTCCATTCCTTAATATTATGTGAATACAAAATTCTGTCTGTGGAATCACTTCCCGCGCGCATCAAAGGATAAACCCCGACCATGCGTATGCGTACATCTGTCTGCGTCCTGATTTCTGCCACGGCACTTGTATTTCTTTCCTTCAACCTAACAAAAGATCATCTGCAACTCCATCCCCTTTCCTATCCTCCGGATTCCTGGCCGTATTTTCTTCAGCATCTTCCAACCGAAAACAAACCCATCGTTGATTACCGGGGAAATCAGATTTACAACCAGGAAAAACATTTTGCAATCCTGACTTACGATGTTGGCAGTTCTGACCTTCAGCAATGTGCCGACGCACTGATCAGACTGAGGTCTGAGTATTTATTGAGTCAGAAAAAATATGCACAGATCGGATTTCATTTTAATTCAGGAATCTATTATTGCTGGACAGATTATCTGAAAGGGATCCGTCCTGTATTCAGGAATCGGCAACAGATACTGGCGCAAACGAATGCGGTGATGGAACCGTCACATGCGTCGCTCAGAAAATGGCTGGATATCGTCTATACATATGCGAATACTGTTTCGCTTTGCAAAGAATTAAAAAAAGCCGACGGTCTGCAAACCGGAACGATTATCATTTTTCCCGGCAACCCCGGTCATTGCTGCATCATCATCGATGCAGCTGTAACTGACAAACAGGATACCGTGTATAAAATAGCAGAAGGATATATGCCGGCACAATCCATATATGTTTTGTCAAATCCGTATGAGCCTGAATGGAACCCATGGTATCATTTGGGAAAGGGCGAAATCAATACCGCGTCTTGTAGTTTCCGTTCCTATTATCTGAAAAAATTTGAATAGAAGATCGCTGATAAAAATCTAGTGTTTCCATGATTTTTCACCAAAAGAGAAAGTAGCACCAAGGGAAGGACCATTATAACCCCATCTGAAATCACCGCTGACATTTTTCCTGGATGTTTTGACGTTAAAATTAAGACCGGTATATGCAAGTGATAAATCAAGTTGCCTGATCAGTTTATACGATATGATAAGATCATAGGCAATCAGGCGGCCATTAATACTGTTTATAGTCATTGCCAGATAGTCGAAGTCAAGGTTCACGGCAAACCGGTCGGAAAAGGCGTAACCGCCCCAAACGCCAAGATCCGGAAGAGGCGCCGTAAATCCGAAGTTATTATCCGTATCGACGCCTGTATTCGCACCCTGCAATGAAATACCGGCCTTGGTTCCTACGGTATGTGCGCCAATCAGAACACCGACTTCATAGGTCGGTTTTTCGATGATGGCATAACCATATGAAAACTGGTAGATAGAGGTATTAAAATAAGTCTCAACTGTGTTATTGATGTTATACGTCTTATCATTGAACGTAATATCTTTTTCAAGTTTATGAGTTGCACTTCTGTTCATATTATAATAACTCAGGTTCAGGCGCGAGCGTCTGGAGATCCGCCATTGAAAATTGAGCAGATAGGTTAACTGACTGGCACCAAATCCTAAATCTTTTTGGAAATCGATATCAGTACCCGCCGCGTTGCCGGTAGCTTCTACCTGGACTCTTGTATTATTAATAGGAACGAATAAACCTGCAGTCAGTTTAAACTTCTCCACCCACCAGGGGGCGACGAGGGAATCTTTTGTTTGCAGGGAATCTTTTGTTTGGGAATAGCTGAATAAAATGCTGATTAAAAAAATCGTAGTGAGGGCGGCTGCTTTCATATTTTCAATTTTGCCAGTTTGATTGGTTTCCCAGTATTCGCCCACTGATCTGACCAAATCAAATAAGTATCAAAACGAAGTATGGACCGGCAAAATGAATGTAACCTTATAAAACGGGCGGGCAAAGATTTAACCGTTAAACATGCCGTCGAATAATTTATTGGAAATTTTATTTCAAGTGAAGACAGATAAACTACAAAGGCCCTGGATTTTGTCAAATGAAGACGAATAAAGCACATAGACTGTAAACATAAAAAGGCTCCCAAGGAGCCTCTTATTTTTTACCTGTTGCGAAGGGAGGGTTCGAACCTCCGACCTTCGGGTTATGAGCCCGACGAGCTACCGCTGCTCTACTTCGCGATGTGGACGGCAAATTTACGATCATAAGAACTACTATCCAAACTAATATTCCATTTTCTATCTTTAACTAATGAATGCAAAATATCTCCTGTTCATGCTCGTCTTCGCTGTATCCTGCAAACGGATTAAGCAATCCGATGATACTTTATATTCAAAACACCTTCAGCGCAATGTGAAGCTGCACATCCTGCACACACCTCCACCGTCCGATCGTTCTTTATTTAACCTGCTCATTTTAAATGACGGGCAGGATATGGACAAACTCCATGTTAAAGAAACCCTGGACAGTTTGTATAAAGCAGGGAAAATATTACCGGTGGTGATCATTGGGGTAGAATCGGGAGATCGTATGCAGGAATACGGAGTTACTGATAAACCGGATTATCTGAAACGTGGCAGCCGGGCCACATTTTACGATGCTTTTGTTAATAATGAATTATACCCCTACGCAAAAAAACAGTCCGGAGTAAGAAAATTTCAATCCGTCGTCATCGCGGGCTGTTCCATGGGCGGACTCTCCGCATTTGATATTGCCTGGAATCATCCGGATAAAATCAGTAAAGTGGGTGTTTTGTCCGGATCTTTCTGGTGGCGTGATTTGGCTTCGGAAGACAGCTCTTATTCTGATGAAAAAAACCGGATTATGTACTCAAAATTGAAAGCATCCAGAAAAAAACCAGGATTGCAATATTGGTTTTATGCCGGCGCTGCCGAAGAAAAGGGAGACCGGGATAAAGACAGCATCATCGATATTATTGACGATACAAAAGATATAATAGGTCTGCTCGAAAGGAAAAATGTCGTGGCACCACAGGGAATTGTTTACAGGGAATTACCCAATGGCGTGCACGATTACAGCAGTTGGAGTCAGGTGTTTCCTGAATTTCTGATCTGGGCTTTTCCTGCGAACTAGCAGGCGGTTGGCGACTCGCTCCGCAAATGCGCGGTTGACGGATGACGGTTGACGGTTGCACTTCCATACTTCCATACTTCCAGACTTCCATACTTGTATTAAATCATCTCTCTCTCCAGCACAGGATTCCGCATATTCTTTTTACTGGCGAATTCTTTGGCGGCTTTGATAAATGATACAAAAATGGGCTGCGGGTTTTCTACCGAACTTTTTAATTCCGGATGATATTGCACACCTATAAAGAATGGATGTTCGGGTAATTCTATGATTTCAACCAGTCCGCTTTCGGGATTCTTTCCGCTGGCAATCATACCCGCATCTTCAAACTGCTGGAGATATTCATTGTTAAATTCATAACGGTGCCGGTGTCTTTCGGAGATCATGGATTTGCCATAAATGGCTTTCGCCAGCGTTCCGTCTTCGAGCGCACAGGGATATGCACCCAGGCGCATGGTTCCGCCTTTTACGGTGATTTTTTTCTGATGCTCCATCAGATCGATTACGGGCGTCGGTGTATCCGCCTGCATTTCTGTTGAATGGGCTTTTGTCAGGCCAAGTATATTTCGTGCAAATTCTATTACGGCCATCTGCATGCCCAGGCAGATACCAAAGAATGGCAATTTATTTTCTCTGGCATATTTCACCGCAGTAATCTTTCCTTCAATTCCGCGATGTCCAAATCCCGGCGCAACCAGCAATCCATCGAGAATCCCCAGTTTCTCCGCGACATTTTCGCTGGTGATGGACTCACTGTGCACATTCAGAATTTGCACTTTGCATTCATTCATCGCACCAGCATGTACAAAGGATTCCAGAATGGATTTATAGGCATCCTGCAGTTCAATATATTTCCCGATCAGCCCGATGGTTACTTTGGATTTCGGGTGACGCAGCTTATCAAGAAATTCTTTCCATTTCGTAAGTTCGGCATCCTGATAATGGGTAATGTTCAGTTTTTTCAGACAGATCAGATCCAGTTTCTCCTTCATCATGGTAACCGGAACCTCGTATATAGTGGCAGCATCAGCAGCTTCAATCACTGCTTCTACTTTGACATTACAAAACAGGGCTATTTTTTTTCTGATCTCCGGCGAAAGAGGTTCTTCCGTACGACAAACGATCACATCCGGTGTTACACCCTCCTGGCTGAGCATGCGAACGCTATGCTGGGTGGGTTTTGTTTTTAACTCCTTGGCAGCTTTCAGGTAAGGTATCAGTGTCAGATGAATAACAACCACATCTTCTTCCGGAAGTTCCCATTGCAACTGACGTACGGCTTCAATAAAAGGAAGGGATTCAATATCCCCCACGGTACCTCCAAGCTCAGTGATAATCACGTCATATTCATTGCGTGCACCAATCAGCAGCATCCTTCTTTTGATTTCATCTGTTATATGGGGTACCACCTGAACGGTCTTACCCAGGTATGCACCTTCTCTTTCCTTATTGATAACTGTCTGATAAATCCGTCCGGTCGTTACATTGTTGGCCTGCGATGTAAAAATATTCAGGTACCGCTCATAATGGCCCAGATCAAGATCCGTTTCGGCACCATCTTCCGTCACAAAACATTCACCATGTTCGTAAGGATTTAAAGTTCCCGGATCAACATTTATATATGGATCAAATTTCTGAATCGTTACACGAATGCCTCTGGCTTGAAGCAGTTTTGCCAGCGATGCAGCAATGATTCCTTTCCCCAAAGAAGAAGTAACACCCCCGGTAACAAAAATATATTTGGCCATAATCTTTAAATTAAGACGACAATAAAATCAGTAAAGTGAAATGATATGACCTGTTGAATTACAG
Source organism: uncultured Bacteroidota bacterium (assembly GCA_963759335.1). Taxonomy (GTDB): domain Bacteria; phylum Bacteroidota; class Bacteroidia; order Chitinophagales; family Chitinophagaceae; genus Puia. The sequence goes on along the minus strand of CAVWYU010000003.1, from coordinate 188,638 downwards.
ATGTAAAACAGTAACCAGAAGGTCATGCAAACCTACGGCAATTTTTTTAATCCTCCGAAAACGGAAAACTAAATTGTGGATAAGTGGAGAACAGCGGTGGAATTTATTTAACAAGATTTACAAGCATGTATTCTGTGCCTGTCTTATCCGGACTAGCCATTTTGGGTACGGCTATGGATTTTGCACCATGGGTAAAAACCATTTCAGCGGGATGTTTTTCGGTCTGCCTGATCTTTACGGCATGAAATAAAATGATAATCAGAATTTCTGCTGCTAATACGTAACTGCTGGATTTGGCTTTCATAGTTTGGATTCCTAGCAATTTTTTGCTAAGTGGTTAAGGGTTATGCTTATAACGGTAAATTTCCATCTATATTTTAACAGATGCAAGTCTAACCGGCAACTATTCCAGGCACAAATTATAACCCTCTGATAATCAAAGTGACGTTTAGTCCTGACCTATTTTCTGGTAACTGGCGACCAGGCCCTTGATCAGAGAAGAGCTGAAACCCCGGTGCTCCATCTCATTAAGTCCCGCAATGGTACAACCCTTGGGAGTGGTTACTTTATCTATCTCCTGTTCCGGATGAGTTTGTTTCTTGAGAAGCAGCTCCGCTGCCCCTTTAACGGTTTGCGCAGCAATGAGACTGGCGGTGGCAGCATCAAATCCGATTTCGATACCACCCTGTATATTAGCACGGATATAACGCATCGCGAATGCCGTTCCGCAGGCACCCAAAACAGTGGCCGCATCCATCAGTTTTTCATCAATCTTCACCGAACTGCCCAGCTGGTTGAACATTTCAAGTATTTCCTGGAACTGTTCGTGATCGATATCCTTGGCCGCCAGACAGGTCATACTTTCGCGGATGGCAATCGCTGTATTGGGCATGGCCCTTACAATCGGAACCTGCTCCGGAACGTGCGCGGATAAATGCTGAATACTTACGCCCGTGACCACCGACACAAGAATATGTTTCCCTTTTTTAAAGCTGCCCTTTAATTTGGACAGCACTTCGTTCACCTGGAAGGGTTTCACAGCCAGTAAAATCAGAGAAGCATAGTTGAGCGCATCTTCATTATTGGAACTGACCATCACACCCTTTCTTTCCAGGCTGTGCAACTGATCAACAGAACGACGGGTAATTAAAATATGACCCGGGCTGATATATCCGCTTTGAATCAATCCTTCCGCGATGGCCATACCCAGATTTCCTCCTCCGATGATGCCGATTTTGTTGATCATTGACTAGTAATAATTTTTATTGGAGAGATATTTTTTTACATAATCACCTACGCCGTCTTCCAGGGAATAAAAAGGTTCAGAATATCCTGCAGAACGGAGTTTTTCCATTTTGGCTTCTGTAAAATACTGATATTTATCCCGAATGTCTTCCGGCATATCGATATATTGAATCTGCACGGGTTCACCGGCGCCGGAAAAAGTTGCGCGCACCAGGTCCTCGAAGCTCCGGGCCTTTCCTGTCCCCAGGTTATACAATCCACTGGGTGGTTTTTTTTCAAAATTTTCCATCAGCCAGTAACATACTTTCAAAATATCTTTCACATAAATAAAATCGCGTAGCTGCTGACCGTCTTTAAAGTCCGGACGATGTGATTTAAAAAGTTTGACGGTTCCGTTATTTTTTATCTGGTTGAATGCATGCCAGATCACGCTCGCCATACGGCCTTTATGATATTCATTCGGACCATATACATTGAAGAATTTCAATCCCGCCCAAAAAGGCGGATGACTTTGCTGAAGAATGGCCCATTTATCAAATTCATTTTTCGAAATGCCATAGGCGTTCAGGGGTTTCAGCTGAAACGGCAATTGATGGTTGTCGCTATAACCCAGTTCACCGGATCCATAAGTAGCCGCTGAAGATGCGTATACCAGTGGAATTTGTTTGAGCATGCAATAATCCCACATGCGTTGCGAATATTCGAGGTTCAGCCGTTCATGTACTGCATAATCAAATTCCGTAGTATCCGTCCTCGCGCCGAGATGAAATACAAAGGAGATGGATGGTTTCTTTTTTTGAAGCCACTCGTAAAAATCATCCCGTTCAACCTGATGAGAAAATTTTTTTCCTTTCAGATTATTCACCTTATCCAGGCGGCTGAATTCATCTACCAGGATCAGCTCTTCGAATCCTTTTTCATTCAGAAAACCCGTCAGACAGCTGCCAATAAAACCTGCAGCGCCCGTTACCACTATGGAGGAAGATTTGGTCATGCTTCTGCTTTTAATTCCAAGTCCTTCCGGAGAAGGACCTGGTCATAATTCTGCTGGTCATTTCATTTCTTTTGAAAGGAAGACAATTATGCTTCTACGATTGATTCCATTTCCTTTTCAATGGCCGTATCATATTCATGTTTCCATTCCCGTATATTGCCCCAGTTTTCACCATTTACCTGAATTGCGGAACCGGTTACTTCACCGAGTTCTTCGAGTGAAATTCCCTCCATGGCTTTTTTAAATGCAGGAAGCTTTCCACTTTTTACCGAAACCACTACCCTGCTTTGTGATTCCCCGAACCAATATGCATCCCGGCGTATGGATTTATCCTGGCAGGAAACAGAGAAGCCCAGGTTTTTATGAAAGCCGCATTCGGCAAGGGCTACAAATAATCCGCCTTCTGCCACATCATGGGCCGACTCAACCAGACCCTGCTGAATACAGGAGAGTAATTTTGTCTGTAGAATAAATTCTTCTTCCAGATCGAAATGGGGAGCCGGGCTGTATTCAACCCCATGCAGTGTATGTAAAAAAGCGGATGAATGAATATCGTTTCTGGATTTTCCGATCATGAAAATCCGGTCGCCCGGCTGTTTAAAAAACAGCGTCATTTTTTCTTTTGTGTCTTCCAGCAGCCCTACCATACCTATCGTAGGAGTTGGATACACGGCTCCTTCCGGATGCTGGTTATAAAAACTCACGTTCCCGCCGGTTACCGGGGTGTCAAATTTCAGACAGGCTTCACCCATACCTTTTACGGCATGCACAAATTGATAATATACCTCCGGATCATAGGGATTCCCAAAATTCAGACAGTTTGTAACACCAAGCGGTGTAGCTCCTGAACATACGAGGTTGCGGGCCGCCTCCGATACCGCGATCATAGCACCTTTATAAGGATCCGCCAGCACATAACGGCTGTTGCAATCCGTTGTCATCGCGATTCCCTTTTTTGTTCCCAGTACGATCACAACCGCCGCATCCGAGGGTTCGTTCGTAGATGTATTCGCTGCACCCACCGTGCTGTCGTACTGAACACTGATCCAGCGTTTCGACGCAATAGACGGAAGCCTGATCAGTTCTGCCGCAACGGTCTTTAGATTTTCAGCCGCGGTTTCCGGAATGGAATCTGCGTTGAATGATTTTATTTTTTCGAAGTAGGCGGGTTCTTTGTACTCCCGGGTATATTGGGGTGCTCCACCGCCAAGCACCAGTTCCTCCGCCGGAATACTGGCTTCCGGTTTTCCATGATAATAAAAACTCAATAAAAGATCATCCGTAACCTCACCGATATTCGAACAGGGAAGATCCCATTTTTCAAAAATGTCAAGCACTTCCTTCTCTCTCCCTTTTTCCACCACCATAAGCATTCTTTCCTGGCTTTCGCTAAGCAGAAGTTCCCAGGCTTTCATACCCGACTGACGGGTAGGAACCTTATCCAGATCAATACGCATTCCCACTCCACCCTTTGCGCTCATTTCTGCGGTTGAACAAATAATGCCCGCCGCACCCATATCCTGCATGCCCACAATGGCGCCGGTTTCGATCACTTCCAGACAGGCTTCCAGTAATTTTTTTTCCTGGAACGGATCGCCCACCTGCACCGCCGGCAATTCCTGCACCGACTCTTTCGTAATATTTGCCGACGCAAAGGATGCACCGCCGATGCCGTCTTTCCCCGTGGCGCTGCCGACAAAGAAAACAGGATTTCCTTTTCCGAGCGCTGTCGCAGAAATCGTCTTGCCTTTTTTTACAATGCCCACACTCATGGCATTTACGAGTGGATTAGTATGATAACATTCATCAAAATAAATTTCTCCCCCCACCGTCGGTACGCCAAAGCAATTTCCATAGTGACCAATCCCATGCACCACACCGGCCAGCAGATGCTGCGTCTGCGGATCGTTTAATTTGCCGAAACGTAAAGAATTAAGCGACGCAATCGGACGCGCACCCATGGTAAAAATATCCCGGTGAATACCACCAACACCGGTAGCCGCGCCCTGGAAGGGTTCGATGGCCGAAGGATGATTATGGGATTCTATTTTAAATACAACGCCGAGGCCATCGCCGATGTCCATCAGACCTGCATTTTCTTCTCCGGCTTTCACCAGCATTTTTTTCCCGTCACGCGGAAGGGTCTTTAACCACCGGATCGAATTTTTGTAGCTGCAGTGTTCACTCCACATAGCGCTGAAGGCACAGAGCTCGGTAAAATTCGGAGTGCGGCCCAGTTTCTGACAAATGAGTTCAAATTCTTCTGCGGTCAGCCGGAGTTGTTCGGCGGTTTTTACAGTAATATCCATGTTCTTTGAGGAAACCGCAAATTTACGAAGGAGGCGTTAATCTATTTGATAATTTTAGTATCCCATGAAGATCGCATTCATCCACAGTCACAAGGCTTTTTTACCGGAAGTCTCTGCTTACGGGGAATTTTTCCGGAAACAAAATATACAAACCTGTCTGTCAAAATATGGCGAAGAAGCATCGTCCGGCGCAGATGTATATTGGTACTTCATGGGCTTTTATCCGAAATCAAAACACAAAAAAAAACTGATCATCCACGAATATGCTTCTGCTTCGGTTCCCCCTTACCGTAAGCTGAAGGATTTTTTAAAAAGCCGGCTAAGCCCGCGCCCGCATTTTCGATTGTTTCTCAATGATTACGTCCGGGAGCAAATAAATATTCACGACGAAATTCCTTTCGGATACCGGGATATGGGCATCAGTGAGGAATTTTTCCATCCGCGGCCCGATACACCGAAAGAATTTGATTTTATATATTCAGGCAATCTCTCCTCACAAAGAAAAATCAGTGATCTGCTGAAGCAATTTGATCAGGGACCTTTAAGCACCCGTACCATTTTGTTACTGGGGAATGATGCAGGCGGACTGGCACAAACATTCGGACACTGTAAGAATATTTATTTCCAGTCTGCGGTACCCTGGCAGGAAGTGCCTGCCTGGCTTGCAAGGGCACGTTATGCCATGAATTATGTTCCGGATGAAGAGCCCTTTAACGCGCAAACCCCAACGAAATTCCTGGAATATGCCGCGATGAAAATGCCGGTGATCAGCACCAACTATTTCTGGATTTCCGAATTTCAGGAGAGATATGGAGGAAATTTTTTTTTGCTGAAAGAAGACTTTTCAAATATGACCTGGGACCGGATCAGGGTATTCCCCTTCGAATCTCCTAAAATGGAAAGCTGGCGATGGGAAGAAAAAATCAGGGATTCAGGAGTATTGGAGTTTCTCAAACAAGCTTAAAGCCCAAAGCGTAAAGCATGAAGGGTGATTACTACTTCAACACTCACCTTATTAGTTCTACAGTTCTACAGTTCCACACTTCATCAAGCCAGGTTTAAGCGTCTAGGCCTTAAGCTTTACGCTTTCTGCTTTACGCTTGCCAAAATCCCATCATACTCCATAAGGATCTTTTCAATTCCGAATTTTTCACTCACCAGTTCTCTGCCCTTTTTTCCCATATCGGCCCGCTGACCATTACTGAGAGCCATCATTTCTTCCATCCGCGCTGCCAGCGCAGCGGGGTCGTTCGGAACTGCCAGAAAACCATTCACACCTTCCAGTACCACCTCCTTGCAACCGGTATTGACGGATGTGATAATCGGTATTTCCATGGCCGCGGCTTCCAGCAGGCATCGTGGAATGCCTTCGTGATAAAAGGAAGGGAATACAAAACAATCCGCCTGGCGGAGAAAAGGCCGCACATCCTTCGCAAATCCGCCATAATGAATGATCCCTTTTTTCTGCCAGTTCCTGAGTTCTGATTCCGTAATCGAATCCCGGTGATTTTTTTCAAAGAAACCAATCAGTTCAAAACGCACATCGCGGTATTTATTTTTTAAAATGCGCGCCGCTTCAATATATACACCCACACCCTTTGAACGCAATAGGCGGGTTCCCATCAAAAACTGAAAAGCCCTGGTCCGGGCAATCGGTTTATGGGACTGTGGAAAAAAATGATCGGTATTAATGCCCTCTCCGGGTAAAATTTTTATTTTTTCAGGATTCACCAGTTTTCGCTCAATAAATACATCCGCGTCTTCCTTGTTCAGAAACCATACTTCCCGGGTTTTTTTCAATGCCCTGCGGTAAAGAAAACGAACGATGCGGTTCAGCCAGTTCGGACGGTCGAAGCTATATCCCAGACCGGTAATCACGGCCACAGACTGAATGCCGCACCGGGCAGCAGCCATCGAACCATATATATTAGGCTTGATTACATAATGAAAAATAAAATCAGGCTGTTCCGCGCGGTAAATCCTTTCCAGCGATTTTAATAAAGCATAATCCTGTAAAGGGTTCTCGGAACGGTTATTGAAACGTATATCCAGATAAGAGCAACCCGCTTTTACCAGATCGTCAGCAAATTCATCTTTGGGTGCGATCACCAGCACGTCAAAACTGAGTAAGAGATGGCGAATAAGATCTATCCTGAAATTATACATGGACCATGCACTATTGGCAACAAGCGCGATTTTCTTTTTCCTCTGTTCGGGCTTATTTACGATCATCCGGCATTATTAAATTCAAATTTATAGATTTGGGTAATCAAAATCAGGTAAAGTTCCTATGCTGACCTACTTTCTCTTTTTCTTTTACCTGTTTTCGGGAACCATTCTACTCCATATCATCGTCCGGAGGAAAATTTTTCCGTTTAAGATCTATCATACAGCCGCCATCATTTTTTTTAAAGTATTCATGGGCTGTTTATATGGCTGGGTATTTCTTCATTATTACAAAGGAGACGACACCTGGAATTATTTCAATGAATCGAAAGAAGAGACCAACCTGCTGATGCAGCATCCACTCCGGTTCTTCCATCCCTTCTCACCCTCTTATGCACTTCAGATAAAAGGGTTTCATATTTGGGATGCTTTTGTATATTATGTAAATGATTTTGAACGGTGGTTTATAATCAAAGGCTTGGCCATATTAAACCTGCTGACCGGAAAAAATTATTATACAGATGTTCTTTTGTTTGAATTTATCATTGTCGGAGGTCCTCTTCTTTTATTTAAACTCCTGGCCAGGGAGTTCCCGCGCCGTATTGGTTTGAATTTTCTGCTGGTCTTTTTTATTCCGTCTGTCATTTTCTGGTGTAGCGGAATCAGGGCCGAAGGATTGATTTTATTTTTCACCGTTCTTTTGATTTATAACGGACAGGCTTATGCGCGGAAGGCCGGAATCTGGCCTGCCCTGGGATGTCTGGCCGGTTTCCTGGGTCTGCTCCTGATCCGGTACCAGTTCCTGCTGGTTTTTCTTCCTGCCTGGATCGCTTACTGGATCAGCCTGAAAAACAAAGAAACTTCGCCCAAATATTTTAACCGGACGTATTTGATCCTGCTCCTGATATTCTGTATCAGCCTTTTTCTGCCACCCGCCCGACAGCTTTCACACCCCCTGCAAAAGGCGCAGGAAAGCTTTTTCCTTTTGAAAGGAAATACAGAGTACAGACTGGACAGCCTGAAACCGGGACCCATCAGTTTCATCCGCATACTTCCGCAGGCAATAACAAACACTTTCTTCCGGCCGTATCCCTGGGAGGGTAAGAGTCTCCTGCAATCCATTTCTTCCGTGGAAGTGATTTTTCTGTTTGCGGGCTTGTTTTTCTTCATCGTTTCACCAAACCGGAAACAACATGTTTCCCACCCACTGTACTGGCTCTTCCTCTTTTACGGGATCACACAGCTCATAGTCATTGGCTACGTGGTACCCTTCCCGGGGGCCATCGTCCGATACCGGACCATCGTCTTTCTGTTCCTGGTTTTGTTTCTGTATGCGGGTAATCCACTCCTGCAGCAAAAACTCCGGTACTGGATTTTCAAATTACATTAGAATTAACCTTAATGTCATAATTATTTATGATTTTAAATGTGATAATCTCAACAAACAGGGTTAAAACGGATATATTTTAGAACATTTTCTAAAAAAACGCCTAAAAAGCTATTTTTTTTTCGCCCTTATGAATTATCGCTTACTTTCGTTTCCATACTAAAATTATTGTAAATGGAATCGTTAAGAGTAAAAGCAATTAACGATCTGTCAACAAGGACTCCGGTAATACTTGACGGATCTGACAAAATCACTGGCATTTTCCAGGAAAATGTATTTACAACCCGCACGGCAAGAGAATTTCTGAGCGATGAAGCCTATAAAAGCCTTACAGGCTCTATAAAAGGCGGAAAAAAAATTGACCGCGTTGTGGCCAATCAGATCGCTGCAGGTCTTAGACAATGGGCTGAATTAAAAGGCGTAACCCATTATACACACTGGTTTCAGCCACTGACCGGTTCTTCTGCTGAAAAACACGATTCCTTTTTTGCTATCAAAGGGGACGGTACCGCGATTGAACAATTCGAGGGTGATGCCCTGATACAACAGGAGCCCGACGCTTCCTCATTCCCTTCCGGCGGCATCCGCGCTACCTTTGAAGCACGTGGTTACACAGCCTGGGATCCTTCTTCTCCTCCGTTCATCATGGAGATCGAAACAGGTAAAACATTATGTATTCCAACCATATTTGTTTCCTATACCGGCGAAACGCTGGATTATAAAGCACCGCTGCTAAAGTCCCTGGAAGCAATGAACAAAGCTGCCGTGGACGTATGTAATTATTTTGACAAGAACGTAACCAAAGTGATTGGCACTTTGGGATGGGAACAGGAATATTTTGTGATTGATGAAGCGCTGGCCAATGCCCGCCCGGATCTCGTAATGAGCGGAAGAACCGTATTCGGACATCCGCCTGCAAAAGGCCAGCAGCTGGAAGACCATTATTTTGGTTCCATTCCGGAAAGAGTGTATGCCTTTATGCGTGATTATGAAACTGAGTGTTATAAACTGGGCATTCCATTAAAAACACGACATAACGAAGTGGCTCCTTCCCAATTCGAATGTGCACCTATTTTTGAAGAGATCAGCGTGGCTGTGGATCACAATACACTGCTGATGGATATCATGGATCGTGTGGCCCGTCGTCATAAACTTCGCGCACTGTTGCATGAGAAACCATTCGCCGGCATCAACGGAAATGGCAAACATAATAACTGGAGCATGTCTACGGATACCGGCGTCAACCTGCTGGCACCCGGTAAAACACCCAAGACAAACCTCATGTTCCTGACCTTCTTTGTAAATACCATCAAAGCGGTTCATGACTATGCAGATGTGTTACGTGCATCGATTGCCTCAGCAGGTAATGATCACCGTCTCGGCGCCAATGAAGCACCTCCGGCAATCATCTCTGTATTCATCGGCGAATACCTCACCAAAGTATTGGAAGATATCAAGGAGCGTGTAGGTGCAAAATTTGACGAACAGGATGAAGCCATTCTGAAACTGGATCTGCACAGATCTATTCCTGAATTGTTACTGGATAATACCGATCGTAACCGCACTTCCCCATTCGCGTTTACGGGAAATAAATTTGAATTCCGCGCCGTGGGATCCGCCGCAAATTGCGCCAATGCCATGACCGCGCTCAATACCATCATGGCGGAAACCCTGAAAAATTTCAAAAAAGACGTAGATGCGCTGATCGAAAAAGGCGAGAAAAAAGAAATCGCCATCATGCACGTCATCCGCGAATACATTGTCAGCAGCGAAAAAGTACTTTTTGAAGGAGACGGATACAGTGACGAATGGACAAAGGAAGCCGAAAAAAGAGGCCTCCCCAATGTAAAAGCAACCCCACTCGCACTGGACGCACTGGTAACCGATAAGGCAAAACATTTATTCGAATCCAATCACGTATTGAGCCACATTGAACTGGAGGCTCGCCACGAGATCGAACTGGAGAAATATGTAAAACGTGTACAGATCGAGGCGCGTATCATGGGTGAACTTTGTACAAGTCACATCCTGCCGCCTTCTTTCAAATATCAAAATACACTGATACAAAATATCATAGGTATCAAAGAAATCGGTCTGAAAGAACCTGCTTTCTCTAACCAGAAGCAAATACTGGAAAAGATTTCAGAACATATCTCCCAGATCAGCGAACAGGTTAGCAAAATGATCGAAGCCAGGAAAAAAGCCAATGCCCTGACAGACACCCGGGCAAAAGCCATCGCTTATTGCGACGACGTAAAAGGTGCTTTCTTTGATCAGATCCGCTACCACGTAGATAAACTGGAAGTCCTGGTGGACGACAGCGAATGGCTGTTGCCAAAGTACCGGGAAATCCTTTTCCTGAGATAAAAGTTAAATATTACTCTTTTTATATAAGGCCCCATTTTTGGGGCCTTTTTTTATTAAATAATATTTATTACAAATATGTTTTTTTTAAATAAAATCTAATAATCACATCATATGAAATAAAAATATATATGTTAAATTAACGAATTACAAATAGAATTAATAATACTTTCACATTATTAAATGAGTATTACATATTTATTTAATGTAGTTATTAAACCTTCCCTTTGCTGATCGAAAAATAATCCAACCTATCATTTGAACGATACCATCGAACGATTCAGCTTGCTGTTAAAATTGCTCAAGTAGTATCCCTGGTCAGGGTATTACTGATATTCAGTAAAATTTAAAAACAAACAGCAATGGTTAAAAACTTAAAACTGCTTATTGTCGCGATCGGTTCTTTTATCACTTTACATGCTCAGGATACAACCAAGGCGGTTGTTGTAGCGCCTAAGGATTCCGTTGCCCCTTCGCCGGCAACCACTTTTTCCGGCTCGCTGGACCTGTATTACCGCTACAATTTTGCGAATGCACCCAGCTCATTTAACAACTACACCAGCTTTACAAATTCCCAAAATTCCCTCGAACTGGGTATGGCTACCATCCGGGCTGATCACAGCTGGGCAAAAGCGGGTGTTACGGTAGAACTTGGTTTTGGAAGGAGGGCTGAAGAGTTTTCCTATAACGACGGTGCTTCCAACGGGTTCTTTTCGCTAAAAAACGTCGTGCAGGCTTTTGTATACTATAACATCACAGATAAAATCAAGCTGACTGCAGGTAAATGGGGTACCCATATTGGATATGAAGTCGTGGATGCCGCGGCGAACAGGAACTACTCCATGAGTTATATGTTCTCCTACGGTCCTTTTTTCAATACGGGTATTAAGGCAGATATCGCCATTGCCGGCAAGACGGCCATCATGGTCGGTATATCCAATCCGACAGATTTTTCTACGACAACCGCCGTTCAGAAAATGGCTATTGCACAGATCAGTACTGCCACACCAGATAGTAAATGGAAATTCTTCCTGAACTACCAAGGTGGCCACAACACCGACAGCTCTACATTAAATCAGTTTGATCTTGTGGTCACAGGGGCGATTACCGACAAATTCAGTGTCGGTTTTAATGCCACTGACCAGACGGTGAAAATAGCAAACACCAACAGCTGGTGGGGCGCAGCACTCTATCTGAATATTGATCCAAGTCCCAAGTTTGGAGCTACGCTGAGAGCGGAATATTTTGATAATAAAGATGCGGTACTTCCGATCCCTGCGGGAAACTTTATGGAATATACTTTAACCGGACAATTTCATTTAGGCAAACTCACATTCATGCCGGAAATAAGGTATGATAACTCTTCTGTGGACGGCGCCTTCCTGAAACATGATGATTCTCCAACGAAAAACACTTTTTCCGGAATTCTGGCAGCTACTTATGTCTTCTAAATTTCACGTGATATTTCCGCATCAAATTCCTACATCTAAAACTCAATCGACATGCATCATTTCAGACAGCAACATGCAAAAACATTTAAGGCCGTTTTTGCGTGTTTAACTCTTCTATTCTGCCTTCTCATGGTTGTTCCGGTATTGGCTCAGGATCCTACCGGTGCAGGAACAGGTACTATTAAAGATCTGGGGATCGACACAGTCGCAGCACCCAAAGATTCAGCGTTGTCTAAAGTGGTTTCAACCGTGAATACCATTGGCAACAACAGTGGCCATAACAAAATCGCGATCAATTTAATGTGGACACTGGTCGCTGGATTTCTCGTTATGTTTATGCAGGCCGGATTTGCCCTGGTTGAAACCGGTTTTACCAGAAAGAAAAATGTCGCTCATACAATGACGATGAACTTCCTGGTTTATGGATTGGGCATGTTTGGGTTCTGGGTCTGCGGGTTCGCTTTTATGTTTGGTGGAGCCCTCAATGCATCAACCCTGGGCGGTGCTCCCGGAGTTATACCCCATGAATATATTGTACATATGTTTGGCCACGATTTCGGCATCTGGGGTTATGCGGGCTTTTTCCTGAACAGCAAGGTATACGATGTGGGTGTGTTCGGATTATTTCTTTTCCAGATGGTGTTCATGGACACAACAGCCACGATACCCACAGGTTCCATGGCTGAAAGATGGGCATTCAAGTCGTTTATTTTGTTCGGTCTGTTTATATCGATGTTTGTTTACCCAATTTTCGGTAACTGGGTTTGGGGTGGCGGATGGCTTTCGCAGCTGGGAGTAAACTATCACCTGGGTCATGGTCACGTGGATTTTGCAGGATCGTCTGTCGTACATATGGTGGGCGGAGTGGCAGCCCTGGCAGGTGCTATTGTGATTGGCCCGCGCATCGGAAAATATGGTAAAGACGGTACGATTAATACTATTCCTGGTCATAACATTCCAATGGCTTTGCTGGGAACTTTTATTCTTGCTTTTGGATGGTTTGGATTCAATCCGGGTTCTACACTTGCAGGGACGGATTTTAGAATCAGTATCGTAGCTGTGAATACCATGATGGCAGGAACCATGGGCACTTTGGCGGTACTCCTGGTTATGTATCTGAAGGGACAGAAACCGGATCCGGGTATGCTGGCAAACGGATTGCTCGCCGGACTGGTGGCCATTACAGCACCCTGTGCATTTGTAAATTCAATCGGATCTGTAATTATTGGTTTTATTGCTGGTCTGCTTGTTTATTACGGTTATAATTTTATAGATAGAAAACTAAAAATTGACGATCCTGTAGGAGCCGTGGCAGTACATGGTATCAACGGAGCCTGGGGTGTACTTTCTCTCGGGTTATTCGCAGACGGCTCCTATGGCGACGGATGGAACGGAGTTCCCGGTACCGTAAAGGGCCTCTTCTACGGAGATGCCAGTCAGTTTGGCGCCCAGTGCGTGGGCACAGTAACTTGTTTTGTTTTTGTTTTTATCGTGATGTATGCCTTTTTCAAGATTTCAAATAAAATCACACCCATTCGTGTTCCGGCCGAAGTGGAAATGGAAGGATTGGATATCCCGGAAATGGGAGTTCACGGATATGTGGATTAATTTTTATTACCCCTTAACCCTTCTCTATAAGCCCCTGCTCGCAGGGGCTTTATTTTTAACCTATATCAGATTAATTATCAATTAATTATAATTATAACTTCACACATATATTAATTATATATTATGTTAATAATTTTTGCATCTTTTTGATAAAACATATATTTTTAAGATAAAAAATGTAATAACTTTACCCTGACCATAAAAGTTTCATATTATATATTTTTATAAAGCATGGTAACAAAGAAAACACGATCATTCCATCATTTTATAACTCCGCTACGTGACCTCTTAAGCGATAGTCGCACGACCGGAGTATTACTGGTGGGATGCACCATACTTTCTTTATTCCTGACAAACTCTCTTACATCGGGCGGATTCAATCATCTCTGGAATGATTCATTCAATACCGGTTTATTTTCCAAACTCAGACTTCCCAATTCATTTATTGACTGGGTCAATAATTTCGGAATGGCATTTTTCTTTGTTCTGGCAGCCACGGAAATAAAAAGAGAATTGTTGTCGGGAGAATTATCTCAGTTTAAAAAAGCCGTATTGCCTTTTGGAGCCGCATTTGGTGGCATGCTGATGCCGGCTTTGATATTCATAGGATTCAATTTCTACTCAGGATACTCTCATGGCTGGGGAATTCCAACTGCAACAGATATTGCATTTTCGATCGCAGCTGCTTCACTGCTTGGTAAAAGATTCCCCGTCGGTCTTAAAATTTTATTATTGGCAATCGCCATTATAGATGATTTGGGAGCCATAGTAGTAATCGCTTTATTTTATGGTGGTCATATAAATTGGCTGGCACTTCTTTTCAGTGGAATAATATACGGGGCGCTTCTTCTGTGTAATAAGATGAAAATGAAATTCGGTATTCTGCAGATTTTCCTGGGCATCGCATTATGGTTTACCATGCTGCAAAGTGGTGTTGAAGCCAGCATCTCCGGAGTACTGTTTGCCTTTGCCATGCCGGTAAATTCGCTGGCTATTATAGAAAAGGCGATTCACAAATGGGTTAATTTTTTCATACTGCCGGTTTTCGCGCTCGCCAATACAGCTATCCTGTTACCCGCTCACCTGGTATCCTCTTTAACAAGTCCTGTTGGCATGGGAATCTTTTTTGGATTGGTTATCGGAAAACCACTGGGTATTTATATGGCCTGTCGTATAATGGTCAGATTCAATATTGCCAGTTTACCGTCCAATGTGAGCTGGAGACAGGTATTCGGCATGGGCACCTTAGCCGGGATCGGATTTACTATGTCGATATTTACAACCATGCTCGCATTCAATGATTCAGGAGCCCGGGATATCGCGAAGATTTCGATTCTTTCCGCGGTTGTCGCTTCTGTAGTCGTCAGCTATTTTTATTTCAGATCTATCTACGGAAAAAAGTTTGTACCCGCAGGTATTTCAAATCCCAATTTACTGTTAGCCGACTGAGCCTGAGGATCAACAAATCCCTGCCCGTATAAATGCAAAAAGCCTCCCGGCTAGGAAAGCTTTATATAAATAATATCGGATGAAAAATGTTTATTTGGAAGCCTGTGCCCTTTTCAGCTTTTTATCTCTCAAATAAAGGTAGCTCACCATACTTCCGATCCAAAGAGTCGACCCTGCAATAACTTTTACCATATCCAGTAATGCCGGATTATCGTATGGCAGGCTTTTGAAGAACGAAAAAAGGACGAAGAAAAGATAAGCTTCCATTTTTTTTGTTTTAACAACGCAAAGTTCCACGCAAAATTTCATAAAATCAAATCGCAATGTGCCGATAATGAGTACAAAATATATATAGATATTTATAAATAAGATAATTTTTACATAAATGACCTGAGAGATTGAATATTTCGGCTAAAAACCGGAGTTCCAACAACAAACAGACTGATTATTTTATTTTTTTGTCAAAAAACCATTCTTTTTTTAGCCTCATGAAAACGAAATTATTTATCCACATTTTTTTGGCAAATCTGCAGCGGGCAAAGGACCGCATTTCTGCCACAGGCACTTGGAATGTACCGACGTTTTTTGTTCATAATACTCATGGAAATCACTTAGCCAGGTTATATGTTTGAATTATATAAAACTGAAAAAACCATAGTTCATTATGTAGAGGCGAATAACAGTGGGAATAAAATCAAACTGATTGGCCTTTTTACCCGCGACGCTCTCGTAGTCGACGAGGGAAAAGATTATAATGGTATTGATGCTATAAAAATGTGGCGAAAAAAAATGAATGCCACCTATGATGTAATGCTTGAAATCATCGGCGGATTAAAAGTTACAAACGGAACCCTGGTAGATATGCTTTGTACCGGCGATTTACCGGGCAGCCCGCTCATCATACAACATCATTTTATAGTAAAGAATCAGTTCATTTCATTTCTTAAAATAAACTGATCAAACGCACAAAAACTGAGCTATTATATGTATGTCTTCTCAACGATTAACGCATACAAGCGGTATAGGTAAGCGTTTAAAAAGCGCAACCATTAAAAAGTTTGAAGCAGAACGATTAAACGCACACTGGCTGAAATATCTATTAAAACCTGCGAAATCTATATTCTCAGAAAATATTTTAAAATTTTTTAAAAAAAATAAATACAGTTTTTCGGACCTGTTGAATTTTTTTAATGCTTCCCGGGAAAAACAAATTCTCTTTTTTTATAAAAAAAAGAAGATTCCACAAAACAAATCGTGTCTCTGCTGGTATATGATTTAATTAAATATGTTACGCATTGGTTCCTAGTGCTTGGTAATTCGAAAAAGCACTAATTTTAAGTTTGAATAGCAAACCAAAAACATCTCAATGAAAAATTTACTAAAAACCATCAATTATACACTGGCTACTGCACTCATATTTATCCTGTCACAAACTTCTGCTTTGGCTGAAGGAACTACACAAACCAGTTCAACGTTAAGTTTCGGACAAGTTATTGGCGGTATCGTTCTTTTGATAGCGGTGATTCTTGTACCTACAATCAGAGCCCGCAAAGCAAAAGCTTAATATTTCAGACAAAAAATAACAGGGACATTACCCCGAAAAGCCATCTCAATCTGAGACGGCTTTTTTATTGAATTATTCCGGTTCGGGCAAATAAATGGAAATCAAAATGACTGTCTTCCAAAAGACGATTGTCCCCGTTATAAAATGTAACCAGCTTATGAGAAAAAAAAAGAAGATCAATATGGACTATCCGCTCGAGACTCAGGCCCCCGGGCAAAAAGTATAAGCGGCATATCAGTCAAAATGGAGGAAGATGTTTAATCGGCAACCTGGCAAAAGACTATTGTCCTCTGTACAAATTGGAAGAATTCCAGCCGGCAAACAACAATCCGGAGATTATTAAAATCAGGCAAAGCGAAGAATAGACGATATTTTGCTGGTGTGTATAGAAACCGCAATAACCCACCCAGTATATGCCCGAACCCATGAGGATTTTTGTAATTCGCTTAATGGGGTTCATGTATGAAGATTTAACCTGTATAGCGCGATTCGCGAATTAAATATACGGATTCCGTTCAATATATGGTAGAAGGCAAAAATAAAAGTAATTATTTTGCGCAAACATGCGCCTTTAGGAAATCAAATAAAGAATATTTTATATAATTTATTTATGATATATGAAGTATCGTTTATAATTATGATTTCGGTATCCTTCACTTTCATCATAAATACTGGCAAAGAAAGCAATGAAGAAGCCACCCCTCCATTTCCAGACTTCCAGACTTCGCTGGGTGAATGAGAGAATTAAGCCTTAGGCTTAATTCTCTCATTCACCCAGCGCATGGCCAGCTGCAATTGCTCCTGCTCTGTCAGATTTGAATTATCGAGTACCAGGGCGTCGGCGGCCTGCCGGAGCGGACTGATTTCCCGGTGAGAGTCTATATAATCACGCATCTCGAGGTTGTTTTTGACTTCCTCCAGACTGATTTTAGGATTCTTTTCATACAGCTCCCGGAATCTGCGCTCCACACGGATGGCATTGTCTGCCGTCATAAAGATTTTTAATTCGGCGTCCGGAAATACAACGGTACCGATATCACGTCCGTCCATCACGATGGACTTTTTACTGCCCATCTCCTGCTGATGTTTAACCGCGAATTCGCGCACTTCCCGGATGGCTGCAACTTCGCTTACTTTTTCTGCCACAACCAGATCCCGGATCAGGTATTCCACATTCTCCCCGTTCAGGATAATCTCACTTTCTTTGGTTGTTTCGTTATGCGAAAACTCAATATTTATTTCCTTCAGCGCCCGGTTCACTTTCCGGGTATCCGTCCAGTCCACATGATTCCTGAGAAAAAAAAGTGTGATCGCCCGGTACATCGCGCCACTATCGATATAGGTATATTTCAATTTAGCAGCGAGCTGTTTAGCCAGCGTACTCTTGCCGCAGGATGACCATCCATCGATTGTTATGATGATTTTTTTATCAGGCATTGTCAAAAGGTCTTGAAACAAAAGTATAGACAGGGCAAATGTAAAAATCAATTTGCCACGGAATCACGGAAAATTCCGTGCGCCGTGGCAAATAATATTTGTTACTGAATGATTCGCTTACACTTCCGAAGCCTCTTTTTCCTTTTCCTTCAGCGTGAATTTAATCTTGGACTCCGCTTTGTCAAGATCCGCGATCATAACATCGCCGTTCTTGATACTCATATTCAGGATCTCTTCAGCCAGCGGATCTTCCAGGTATTTCTGAATCGCACGGTGTAAAGGTCTTGCTCCAAATTCTGCGTCATATCCTTTTTCTGCAAGGAATGCTTTTGCGTCTGGTGTAAGCTCAAGACTGAACCCGAGCTGTACCAGCCTTTTCATCACACCCTTCATCAGGATATCAATGATATTGAAAATATTTTCTCTGTCAAGAGAATTGAATATTACGATATCATCCACCCGGTTCAGGAACTCGGGACTAAAAGTCCGTTTCAATGCCTTTTCAATAACGGCCTTGTTGTTCTCTTCCAGGTTGGCGGTTCTGGACGATGTGGCAAATCCCACACCGGCTCCAAAATCTTTTAATTGTCTTGCACCGATATTGGAAGTCATGATGATTAGTGTATTCTTAAAATCCACCTTTCTTCCCAGACCATCCGTCAGCTGACCATCATCCAGTACCTGTAATAATATATTGTAGATATCGGGATGCGCTTTTTCGATTTCATCCAGCAGGATAACACTGTATGGCTTTCTTCTGACTTTTTCTGTCAGCTGTCCGCCTTCTTCATAACCTACATATCCGGGAGGAGCACCGATTAAACGGCTTACCGTAAATTTCTCCATGTATTCACTCATGTCAATCCGGATCAGCGAATCTTCTGAGTCAAACATATAGCGGGACAATGCACGGGCCAGTTCTGTTTTACCAACACCGGTCGGACCCAGGAAAATAAATGTGCCAATGGGCTTCTTCGGATCTTTCAAACCAACACGATTCCTTTGAATGGCTTTCACCACTTTCTGGATCGCCTCATTTTGACCGACGACCATGGAGGCCATGTCAACCGACATATTTTTCAGCTTTTCGCTTTCCGCCAATACCATTCTTTTCACCGGAATACCCGTCATCATGCTCACCACTTCGGCGATATTTTCTTCATCGATCGGATAACGCCTGTGTTTACTTTCTTCTTCCCATTCCAGTTTGGCTTTTTCCAATTCTTCCTGCAAACGTTTTTCAGCATCACGCAGGGAAGCCGCTTCTTCGAACTTCTGGCTCTTGACGACCTTATTCTTTTCGTTCTTTACTTCTTCGATCTTCTTTTCAAATTCAACAATATTCTGTGGTACATTGATATTTTTCAAATGCACACGCGCACCCACTTCATCCAGCACATCAATCGCCTTGTCGGGCAACAGACGGTCAGTCATATAACGGTCACTTAATTTAACACAGGCCTGTATGGCATCGTCAGAATAAGTTACATTATGATAATCCTCGTATTTGGATTTGATGTTTTCAAGAATCTGAATGGTTTCATCCACACTGGGCGGATCGATCATCACTTTCTGAAAACGACGATCCAGCGCACCATCTTTTTCGATATACATTCTGTATTCATCGAGCGTGGAAGCACCGATACATTGCAGTTCCCCACGGGCCAGCGCCGGTTTGAATATATTGGAAGCATCCAGTGAACCGGAAGCCCCTCCTGCACCTACGATGGTATGAATTTCATCGATGAACAATATAACGTCGCGGTTTTTTTCCAGTTCATTCATGATCGCTTTCATGCGTTCTTCAAACTGGCCACGGTATTTGGTACCTGCAACAAGTGCTGCGAGATCCAGGGATATCACCCTTTTGTCGAAAAGAACGCGTGAAACTTTCCGCTGCACAATCCGCAGAGCAAGGCCTTCCACGATCGCTGTTTTTCCCACGCCGGGTTCACCGATCAGGATCGGATTATTTTTCTTGCGTCTGGAAAGGATTTGCGAAACTCTTTCGATTTCTTCTTCCCTTCCAACGATCGGATCCAGAGAATTCATTTCAGCCAGGCGTGTGATGTCACGGCCGAAATTATCCAGCACCGGTGTTTTACTTTTGGTATTTCCTGCAGGACGCGCTTTGGATGCGGCGTACTTTTTTTCATCATCGAAATCATCATCGTTTTCTTCAGCATATTCGCTGCGGGTATCATTACTTTTAACAACACCCAGTTCATTTCTGAATAAATCGTAATCCACGTCGAATTGATTTAAGATTTGAGTTGCGATGTTTTCTTTGTTTTTCAGAATTGAGAGCATCAGGTGTTCTGTCTCAACCGTGGGGCTCTTCAGAGCCTTTGCTTCGAGAACAGTTACACGAATGACTTTTTCAGCCTGTTTGGTGAGAGGCAGACTGTTGATATTGGCGATATTCTTGCCGGTTTTGTCCTTTACTGCGAGTTCTACTTCTTTGCGGAGCTCATACAGATCAACATTAAAACTTTTCAGAATCCGGACGGCCGTATTGTCACCCTCTCTGATCAGACCCAGAAGCAAATGCTCTGTTCCGATAAAGTCATTTCCTAACCTTAAGGCTTCCTCCCTGCTGAACGAAATAATCTCTTTAACCTGGGCCGAAAAATTATTATCCATTTTTAACTAATTGAGCTTAATACAATAATAACGAATATTTTTGATTCTTGTTTTTCATGGATTATCAACGTATGTTAACAATGCCGGTAGAATGAAAGTCAAAATTAGTACCAACGAGAAATTCCATGCCATTACTGTGCTTGAACCCAATTTCACTGCTAATATGACAGCAGCTCTGCATGATCTGTGTGAGCCTTTTTTAAATCAGGAAGTAAAAAACCTGCTCCTCAATTTAAAAGACATTCAAAAATTGGATTCTGCTGCTGCGGATGGCTTTCTCGAACTCAGAAACCTTTTTTATTCAAACCGGGCTTCCTTTGTATTGTGCGAATTACAACCGCAGGTAAAAAAATATTTCGAACAGAGTGAACAATTTGAATTATTACAAATTGCCCCCACCCAGAGTGAGGCCTCTGACATTATTTATATGGAAGAAATCGAACGGGAGTTTACGGATTAATTTCAACGGGGTAACGGATAATATGCTAACGATCAAATCCCGTTCCTATTACATTTTGTACTATTTTTCAGCTGCGATCAGCAAAATATTGTGCTGACCCGATTGATCATACCTAAATCCAATATGTGCTCGCGGTTACCATTCTAGGAAATAATTCTGCCATCCCGGCTTTCGACAGGCACCCAACTGCCCAGGTGGTTACCCTGGATGACCATTTGTTCCTTATAGATTGCGGAGAAGGCACCCAGACGCAGATGAACAAATACAAGATCCGTCGCAGCCGGATAAACCACATTTTCATTTCACACCTGCACGGGGATCACTATTTTGGACTGATCGGACTGGTCACCAGTATGGGCCTTCTCGGCCGCACGCAGGATCTTAACCTGTATGGGCCGGCACGACTCATCGATATATTTAACTTACAATTAGAAGTTGCCGATACCAAACTGCCATTCAACCTGATCTTCCATCCCCTGAAAGAAGAAGGTTTGCTGATCAGAGAAAACCGTTACCAGGTCAGCTGTTTTCAGGTTTTTCATCGGATTGAATGCTGGGGTTTTATTTTTCAGCAAATCCGGCCCCCCAGACGCGTAAATCCGGACAAAGCAAGGATCGCCGGCATTCCTGCCGCTTTTTTTGACCGTCTGAAATGGGGCGAAGATTACGAAACCCGGGAAGGCCAGCTCATCGCCAATGATTCTGTAACCGATGCCGCACCCAGACCAAAATCATATGCCTATTCGGCAGACACCGTATACAATCCCGAAGTCGCTTCAAAAGTAAAAGATGTGGATATGTTGTACCATGAGACCACTTATCTGAAGGACCTGGAAGATCGTGCCACGAAAAGATTTCACTGCACGACGGTTCAGGCAGCTGACATCGCAAAAACCGCGGGAGTAAAACAACTGCTCATCGGACACTTCAGTTCAAAGTACGAGAGGCTCGATGAATTTGAAAAGGAAACCAGGGAAGTGTTTCCAAATAGTTCTTTAGCGCTCGAAGGAGTCAGCTACATCGTTCAGTGAGGCTTTAAAAAGGTCTAAAGCGAAGGCGAAGGCGAAGGCGAAAGGCTAAGGCCAAGGCATAAGGCTTAAACCTTAATCTTAAAGCCTAAAACTAATTTGAAAATTTTCAAATTAATGGATAAAAATCTTGTTGTGTTATTTAGAAATTTTAAGATCTGCCTGTATAAGTTTTGAACTTCAGTCTTTCGCCTTATCTTTTGCCTTGGCCTTAGCCTTAGCCTTGGCCTTCGCCTTACGCCTTAGCCTTCGCCTGCTAAATCTCTCTTTCCAACAAATACGCCGCAAGCTCTTTCAGCGATTTTTTTCTTTCGGGGGTTACTGAAATATTCTCCAGGCTTAAATAAGCCTTCTCCATATAATAATTCTTGGCATCCTGTGCCGCACCGCCGACACCTGACTCCTGATAAATAAAAGTCACGCGCTCTACTTTGTCGGCTCCTGTATACATCAGCAGTTCTGTCAGCTCCTGTTTTCTTTCCGGTGATGCAGATTCCATTGCTTTTACCTGCAGAAAGGTTTTTTTGTTGGCCACGATATCACCGCCCTTTAATTTGCCAAAGGTTGACGGATCACCGAAAGCATCGAGCCAGTCATCCTGTACCTGGAAAGCGAGACCAAGATTTCTGCCAAAATCGTATATCAACTCCTGATCCGTTTGATTCGCGCCACCGGCAATGGAACCCATCTGAAGACTGCCCGCCAGCAATACAGCGGTTTTCAATTCAATCATATGCAGATATTCCGGGAGTGATATGGATGCATTTTTTTCAAAGTCCATATCGAGTTGCTGTCCTTCACAAACTTCCCTTCCCGTTTTATTCAGGAGACGGATCAACGTTTGCACATACCGCGGATCGGTTTCATTCAGATAAGCATACGCCTGCAATAACATGACGTCTCCGGCGAGCAGGGCGGTGGATTCATCATACCTGGCATGCACCGTTGCCCTGCCCCGGCGCAGTGGCGCCTTGTCCATGATGTCGTCATGAATCAATGTGAAATTATGGAAGAGCTCAAGCGCCACGGCTATTTTCCAGGTATCCGGTTTGATGGGTCCGAATAATTCATTACCCAGCAAACAAAGTACGGGACGGATTCTTTTGCCACCGTCTTCCAGCATATAATGCGCAGCACCGTACAGGCTCTCCGGCGAATCCGGAAAATGTTTTTTGTTGAAATATGTTGTGAACTCCTGCGATAACTCCTGAAAACGCGACACGAATTGTTAGTTGTTAGTTGTTAGTTGTTAATTTTACTTCCAGACTTCCAGTCTTCCATACTTCCAGACTCAAACCATAACGCGGTACGCGTTATGGTTTGAGAACCCACTCATAATCCAGTTGCCTCTTCGCCAGATTAGCCGAAATCACTTTGATGGTAATCTTATCGCCCATCCTGAATTTTCTGCCGCTGCGTTTTCCCACCAGCGCATATTCGGTTTCGATCAAACGGAAATCATCATATTCCATCAGACTGTTCAGACTCACGAGGCCTTCACATTTATGCAGCACGGTTTCCACCCAGAATCCAAAACCAGCCACCCCGCTGATGACCCCTTCGAAACTGTCGCCCACAAAATCTTTCATATACTCCACCTGTTTATATTTATTCGCGGCCCGTTCACTGTCCATGGCTGCGCGTTCTCTTTCACTGCAATGTCTGCATTGCTCTTCCAGTTTTTTGTGTAACTGAATTTCCTCGTCCAGTACTTCCTGGAGAATCCGGTGCGTCAGCACATCCGGATAACGGCGGATGGGTGATGTAAAATGACAGTAGTTTGTGAATCCCAATCCATAATGACCAATATTCTCAGTGGTGTAAACCGCTTTGGCCATGGTACGGATACCAAGTTGTTCCAGCACATGCTGCTCCGGTTTGCCTTTCACGTCGTGTAACATCAGGTTGAAAGACTCGGCAATACCTTCAGGTGTTTTCGTGTCGAACACATGACCGTATTTTTTGGCAAACTCAACAAAGGGCGCAAGTTTTTCTTTGTCCGGCGTATCATGTACCCGGAATGGAAATGGGATCGGTTTCTTCTTGAATTTTATTTTCGCCACATGGCTCGCCACGGTGCGGTTCGCAAGCAGCATGAATTCTTCTATCAGCTGATGTGATTCTTTACTTTCTTTTACCAGGATGCCAACGGGTTTTCCTTTCTCATCCAGCCTGAAGCGGACTTCCACAGAAGAAAAATTGATGGCTCCTTTTTTTATACGTTGTCTGCGGAACCGCTGGGCGAGATGATGCAGGATGCTGATCTCTTCAGAATATTCCCCTTCATTTTTATCAATGATGTCCTGCACATCCTCATAGGCAAACCGGTGATCGGAATGGATCACCGTGCGGCCCAGCCAGTATTCTTTTATTTCCCCTTTATGCGTAATATGGAATACAGCTGAAAAACAAAGTTTGTCTTCATGCGGACGAAGAGAACAGAGTTCATTAGAAATTCTTTCCGGCAGCATTGGATTCACGCGGTCGGGCAGGTACACCGATGTGGCCCGGTCATAGGCCTCTTCGTCCAGCGATGTACCGGGCTTTACATAATGACTCACGTCGGCAATATGAACACCAATCTCGTAGATATCGTTCTTTAATTTCCGGAAGGAAATGGCATCATCAAAATCTTTTGCATCTGCCGGATCGATCGTAAAGGTTAATACCTCCCTGAAATCCTTTCTTCCTGAAATATCTGATTCCGGAATGGTCTCGGGAAGTGCAGCAGATTCCTCCAGCACTTTTTCCGGGAACACAATGTCAAAACCATTTTCAATCAGGATCTCTTTCATCACCCGGTCGTTTTCATCGGCCTCATCCAGCACCTGCAATATTTCTCCCTGTGGTTTTTTATTTTTCCCCCAGTCCGTAATACGTACGATCACGCGATCTCCGTGCACGGCCGCATTTATTTTATTCAGCGGAATATATACGTCGGGCATTGGCCTGGCCGTTTCCGGTATAAAAAAAGCAAAGCCTTCTCCCATTTCAATATGTCCGGGAAAATCCGTTTGTTTTCTTTCCACTACCGATTCCACGGCTCCCTGCACACGTCCGTTGCCACCTTTGGATTGTGTGATACGCACCAGCACGGTATCTCCGTGCATGGCCGTATTAAAATCATTCGGACGAACCAGGATATCCCGCTCCAGTGCCTTGGCAATGACGAATCCCATACCCGACCTTGTTACTTCAAGTGTGCCTTTGTATAACTGCACACCCGATCTCTTTTTTATTTTTTCTGTTTTTTTATGACCCATGTCTCTTTAAGCTTGATCAGGAAATTCCTGAATGAATGTAGTAATTAAGCGTGTAAACTGATTTTCTTCATTAAACATGAACACCGGTTGGATAGGCATGACAAAGAAGGGCAGTTCACGCAGTTGTTGTGAAAATTTCTGTAAACGCACGGCATCTTTTTCCGTCGTCAGCAGAATCTTTCGGGGCGATTCGATCTGGTTGAATTTTTTGAGAATATAATTCAGATCGTCTATCGTGAAAATATGATGATCCCTGTATGCCAGTTCATCATATCCGTTAAAATTTTCTTCCAGATAATTTTTAAGTGCACCGGGATTGGCAATACCGGTAACCAATAATACTTCGGCCTCTTTATCGGTTTTCCAGGGCTCATGCGTGATCACCTGGTAAGGAATCCCATATGAAATCGCCGTAAAAAATATCTTCTGATGCGCACGCGGTTTTATTTCCCGGATGAGCTGGCTTTTTTCCGCCAGTGAAATATCCGGTGCACATTTCGTCACGACGATGATGTCCGCGCGGCGCGCACTTTTGGGCAAATCCCTCAGATCACCCGTCGGCAGGAACCAGTCGCGTGTAAATAAATTGTTGTAGTCCGTGAGCAGAATATTAAAACCCGCTTTCACCCAGCGATGCTGAAAAGCATCATCCAGCAGGATCAGCTGCGTATCCGGTTTATCATGCAGCAGTTGTGGTATGGCCACCACTCTTTCTTCTCCCACAGCTACTGTCAGATCCGGGAATTTATTAAAGAACTGCATGGGTTCGTCCCCGATTTCCAGTGCAGTGCTTTCTTTCGTTGCCAGCGTATATCCGCTCGTTTTTCTTTTATATCCGCGACTCAGTACCGCGAGCCTCACGGTTCCCTGCAATTTTCCAATCATGAATTCAACCATCGGCGATTTACCCGTGCCGCCAACGGCCAGATTTCCGATACAAATAATGGGCAGGTTGAATATGGAAGACCTGAGCAGGTTTCTGTCAAATAACCAGTTCCGGATATAGATGATCAGGCCGTATATCAGCGAAAAGGGAAGCAGGAGCATCCTGACGGGCTTCAATAACGGATAGTTGATATTGATCATAACGACGCGTAAAGATAACCCATTCCCTCCCGCGGGATACTTTCAGCCGCCGCTAAGATCGATTGTTTCGATACCGGATTTATCAGTGGAACCGAAAACAGCGCCGGGAAACCCGACCAGCGCACGATATCCTGCTCATAGTTCATATACTGATCGTTAAAAACCCATCCGGCAACATCAAGACCATAATTTCGGCAAACCGCAGCCGTCATCAGTGAATGATTGATACTGCCCAGGTAATTCCGGCTCACCAGCACCAGTCTTGCATCCAGCATTTTTACAAGGTCAATCACAAATTGCTTTTCGTTCAATGGCACCATCAATCCGCCGGCTCCTTCTATAACCAACGGGCGGTTCCTGTCCATCCTGCTTAGATCATCCGCTATTTTAGAAAGATCAATACGCCTGTTTTCCTTTTGCGCAGAAATATGTGGTGAAGCCGGCAGTTTCAGCAGATAGGTTTCCGGATGAATAATCGTTTCGGAATTACTTATTAGTGACGAGACCATCGCACGGTCTGTTCCGGCATGAATAATCGTTTCGGAATTACTTATAAGTGACGAGACCATCTCACGGTCTGTTCCGGCATGAATAATCGTTTCGGAATTACTTATTAATGACGAGACCATCGCACGGTCTGTTTCGGGATCAATAACTGTTTGGGAATTACTTACCAACGGGGCGATCAGACCGCTGTCCGGTTCAAAACCCGCCTGCACCGGTTTCCAGTAATCGGCTTTCAATGCCTCCGTGATAATCGCGGCAATCAGTGTTTTTCCAATTCCGGTTCCAATGCCGCTGATAAAAATGGGCTTCATCCCGCTTTATTAATAAATATGGAAAAAAGGGTGGTACCATAATTCCGTTCGGTCACAAAAAGCGGATAATCATTATAACGGTTCCGGGGTGTATGCTCCAAAACGAACCAGCCATTCGTTTTTAATAAATTTCCCGCAACTACAAATTCCGGAATCTGATCAATGTTTTCCAGCGCATACGGGGGACCGGCAAAAATAAAATCGTATTGTTCTTTGGCATTTTTTAAAAACCGGAATACATCCGACGGAACTACTTTCAACTGCGTAAGACCGAGCGTCTCAGCGGTCTTCCGGATAAAAGCCAGCATCTGGCTGTCTTTTTCAACGATGGTGAGATCCGTCGCACCACGGGATGCCAGTTCAAAACTGATACTGCCCGTTCCGCCAAAAAGATCAAGCGTTTTCAAACCTTCCAGATCCCGGTTGGATTGAATGATATTGAATAAACCTTCTTTTGCGATGTCCGTGGTGGGCCGGGTATAAGGCATTTTTGAAGGCGGATGAATCTTTCTTCCACCCCATTCGCCCCCGATTATACGCATGTCATTATTTTCAGAATCTCTGTATGCATATTGTTATTTCAGAATCAAATCGCTTTACGCTTTATGCCTTACGCCTTGCGCACATTCCCGCTTTGCGCTTTACGCTTTGCGCTTTAAGCTTCCTCAAACGCATATCGTCATTTTCAGAATAGATGCGAAGAAATGATTGGGATATTGCATGAGTTCATCCGTCATCTTGATACTGTCTTCCATGCTGTCAAAACGGATATGCAGAAAATACAATTCAAGGTCTTCGTACAGCGCAGATTTTTTTTCAATCATGCCCGATATCTCGAATACCAGCTCCTCCCTGTTCAGTTCGAGCTGATGGCAAATATTCAGCAGGTTGTATAGTACATCTTTTGAATCATTATAATCAAAATGCTGGATCAGCTGTAACTGTCCGGCTTTGCAAACCATCACCACCATTTTGTCCGGATAAAAGAATGCTTTTACAAAAGACGGTTCTTCCTTGGCGGTAAACATTTTGAAACACTTCAGCTGGAGACTGTAAAAATGCCAGAACCTCGCTTTCTCAAATTTTTCCTGCATCAAAAAATGAATCCTCGGTGGTACGCGGTAAACATTATGAAATTCGAACCAGGGAATTTTTTCATCCAGCACCAGATCGTTGCTCAGGTTTCCATATACCAGGTCCGTAACGGGCCTTGTCATATCGTTGCTGAAAAATTTTTCAGGGATCAGATTGCTTTCCGGGAAATTATATATCAGGAAAATTTCTGCAGGATGGAACCGGCTTAATACAGGATCGGATTCCAGGATACTTCGAAGAATCGTTTCCGGCTCATTCGTACGTAAGGTCGGCCATTTAAAAAACTTGATGGCCGAGGGCCGCATACCCCTTACGTTCAATAAAACGTAGGTGAGTGAGCAGGAGCCGATTTCAATTAACAGCCGGCACTGGCTCGGATCCTCGGCGGTGGGATCTTCATTATGTATATCGAAATCGGGTCTGATGTTCATAAAATGGTTCGCAATTATACTACAATTTGCTGACTGGTCAGGCTGTTTATTGCCACTCCGTGAGCAACTGACGGGCAATCACTTTTACCCTTGTATCGTCATAAATCACATCCTGCATTGTCAAAAGTGTCCGGAGATAGGCAATGGCTTTTTTATCCTGACCCATCCGGTGATACGACCGGGCCAGTTCATAATAGTTGAGGATAAATGCAGGATATAACGACCGGCTTTTCTCAAAATCTCCGATCGCATCATCCAGGCTGGCGTCGGGCAGTTTACCATAAAACATTCTGGCGAACGATCGTTCCGCCATATTCAGATCGCTCACGTCATAATTCCATCGGCCCAGTATATGATAGGCTCTGAAATTAGTCGGATCGAGCCGGATCGCTTTATCCACATAATACTTTACGTCTCTCGCGAGTATGACCCGCTCTTTGGTCGTAGATACTCTGGAAATCCTTCCCAGGGCAAAGGCCATGGCGCAATTGGCTTCGGAAGAATTTGTATTTACGGAAAGTGCCGCTGACGCATAGTTTTTGGCAGCGACAAAATAAGGTCTCATTTTTTCTTTATCCGGCTGGCGCGCACCGATGCGTGAGCAAAGTTCGCTGCACTTCCAGAGGGCAACCAGGTTGGAAGGATCGAGTTTTATAACCTGCGCATATTTGAGGAAGGCTTCATTTTCATGCAACAGGGATTCCTGCTGCTGCGCTTCTTTCAGTAGCTGGCTTGCATCCTGAGAAAATATCAGGCTGGGGAAACCAATGAATAAAAAGATAAGAATACGAAGCATAATTACTCCTTGAAACTGCGTTGCATCGTTACCCCTACCTTACCGACAAAATGTTCAATGGGTGCCTGTAATTTAAAAATACTGATCCTGACTTCGGATACGGCCGGATATTGATGTTTGATGTTTAAGATAATGCCCTGGCAGATTTTTTCCAAAAGAAATACAGGTTCTTTCATTTTTTCCTGCACAATGCGGAACAAATTAACATAACTGATGGTATCCGCAATTTTTTCGAACACCGGAATGGTGTCCATGTATGACACACTGAGATTTACTTCGAAGGAGTTCATGACTCTTCTCTCTTCTTCATAAATACCGTGATGCTCATAAAAGATCAGGTCCTGCAGTTCGATGGTAATCATGTTCTTTTTTGAATAGGTGATCGGGCAGCACGCGAGAGGCAGGGGCAGGACGCATGAAGCTTCAAAATCCAGGCCGTCTGCATCAGGCCTCCTGCATCAGGCCCCTTGCTTCAGGCCTGCCACCAAATGCTTTATGCTTTGCGCTTTACGCTTTCAAAGAAAGCCATCTCTCCGCATCAAGCGCAGCCATACATCCGCTGCCGGCTGCTGTGACCGCCTGCCGGTAAATTTTATCCTGCACGTCTCCGGCAGCATACACACCTTCAATATTTGTTCTCGTACTGCCCGGTATGGTTTTGATATATCCGGTTTCATCCATGTCCAGCCAATCTTTAAATATACCGGAATTCGGTTCGTGACCGATGGCGACAAAGAAACCATGAACAGGAATCGTTTCCACTTTTCCGGTGGATGAGTTTTTTATTCTTACACCGTCCACCTTGGTATCACCGAGTATTTCCTCAACACTGGTGTTCCAGTAAATTTTAATATTGGACGCTTCCCGGATACGCTGCTGCATGATCTGCGATGCGCGCATCTGATCGCGCCGGATAAGCATATGCACGTTGGTACAAAGCTTCGACAAATACAATGCTTCTTCAGCGGCTGTATCACCAGCTCCCACAATCGCCACTTCTTTTCCCCGGAAGAAAAATCCATCGCAAACTGCACAGGCACTCACGCCGTATCCGTTGAGTTTTTCCTCACTCGGCAGCCCCAGCCATTTTGCAGTGGCTCCTGTGGCGATGATCACTGAATCTGCAGTGATGAGTTTTTCTTCATCTATCCATACTTTGAATGGACGTTCTGAAAAATCGACTTTTGTAGCGAGTCCGAAACGTATATCAGCTCCCATGCGGGTAGCCTGCTTTTCAAACTCCACCATCATCTCAGGACCCTGCACGCCGTTTGGATATCCCGGATAATTCTCTACTTCCGTTGTAATGGTCAGTTGCCCGCCCGGCTGTATGCCCTGGTAAAGTAAGGGTTTGAGATTTGCGCGCGCAGTATAAATCGCCGCCGAATATCCGGCGGGCCCCGATCCGATAATTAAACAATGAACGTGCTCTGTATTTTCCATATTTTGAAACTCTGTATTTTGAGTTGACGGTTGACGGTTGACGGTTGACGGTTTTTTTAAGATTAATAATAAGAATTTAATTTTTCAACCGGAAGTCGATCTACCGTCAACCTTCAACCTCAACCGTCAACCGTCAACCAATTCAGGACGCAAATTTAATCGTAATTACTGAGAAAGAAGGTCGCGCACACGACCGATCAGTAGGGAATCAGCAAACCCTTGTACTGGGCGGCATATCCGCCAAAATATCCCAGTGCTCCATTGGAAATATTTGAAATCACAACCGTGGGTGTCGAAAAAGGATTTCCAACACTTTGATAATTGTATTCCATCGTGCGCCAGAAATCATAGGTGGCTTTGTCGATGTCTGCCAGTTTCACCACCACCGAATCTCCTTTATTAAAAAAACCAAAATCATCGAAGTTGATGGGAAAATTCCGGTTCACCCCTTTATCAACCGTTACCGTATAAGTTGTACCATCCGTAATCTGGTCATCAAATACCGATGTCAGTCCGGGATAATAAGGTCCGTCATTGACGCTGGTATAATAGCGTGTATAATTCCCGTAACCAGGCGGATCCACAACACGTGCTTTTAGATTCACGTGATCCGAATCGGTGGCGGATGGAGCATTCGTCCACCACAAACTGTCAATGTACTTGGCGATCGTCGGAATCGTGGTGCTGGCAGTATAAGTTTCGTTACCCACCTGGATTTCCAGATTGTAAGAGGTATTCAATGCGCCCCGGAATTTCGGTCCGGAATATGTCGGATCGAATGTGTAATAGTAGGCGACAAGACCGGTACTGTCGTCCTTCGCGCTGTCTTCTTTGAGTTGAGCAGTAATGGTTCCGTTGTTCATGGAAACGAACGCGCCGTGTATATAAGAATCGGATAAAGCCGCCGGGCTCAACTGACTGAAATATGCCAGACTCTTCGATAATACGACCAACGGATATTTCCCGTTTTCTATCGAAGCATCCACTACCAGTTCGGTGGATGTCGGATCCAGTTTGATCGTAATATTCTTTTCGCAGGAAGCAAAAGAAATACAGAGGCAGAAAAGAAATAAACAGTTACGGATCATGAATGGAGGCGTGAAAGGAATCAAATGATTCAGCAAAGTTAAGACCAGACCCTATAAAAAAAACCGTCCCGCATGTAAGCAGGACGGTAAAAATATCTAATAACTAATAATTAATAACTAACAACTAACAACTATCCCAGGTATGCCTTCAGCGCACTACTGTATCTCGCTTTCTGAAGACGCTTGATGGCTCTTTCCTTGATCTGGCGGATTCTTTCCTTGGTCAGGTCGTACTTCTGTCCGATCTGTTCAATGGTAACACCGTTTTCTCCGTCCAGTCCGAAATAAGCATTTACGATTTCGGCTTCGCGCGGACTCAGTGATTTCAGCACCCGGCGTATTTCAGCACGGAGAGAATCTTTCATCACATCGTCATCTGTGTCGTCGCCACCTTCCAGCAGATCGCCCATGGCCACATCTTCCGCTTCGTGCACGGGTGCATCCAGTGAACTGTGACGGGTATTACTCTGGAAAATATTATTGATTTCTGTTTCGCTCATTTCAAGCAATTCAGCCAGTTCTTCAGTGGAAGGTTCACGTTCGTGTTCCTGTTCGAAAGCCATATAAGCCTTGTTGGCTTTATTATAGGTTCCGATTTTGTTCTGCGGAAGACGTACCAGACGACCCTGTTCGGCCAATGCCTGCAGAATAGACTGACGGATCCACCACACAGCGTAAGAAATAAATTTAAATCCCTTGGTTTCATCAAAACGCTGAGCGGCTTTGATCAGTCCAAGGTTTCCTTCATTAATCAGGTCACTCAGGGAAAGACCCTGGTGCTGGTATTGTTTGGCCACCGATACTACGAAACGCAGATTGGACTGGGCCAGTTTGTCCAATGCCTTTTGATCTCCCATCTTAATACGCTGAGCGAGAATGGTTTCCTCTTCCGGCGTGATCATGGAGATCTTTGAAATTTCCTGTAAGTACTTTTCTACCGCCTGCGAGTCGCGGTTTGTAATCTGCGTGGCGATTTTAAGTTGCCTCATAATGGGTATAAATAATTAGTGGACAAATGTCTTTGTCGGGTATAGATCAACAATATAACAATGCAAAAGGCGGAAAGTTGGATAGGGCAAGATTAATTAGTTTCCGCTATGTACAAGCACGAAAGTAATACCCAAATATGGAACCTCATAATCTTTCTCAAATTAAAAAGGCTAAAATTTGGTAGAACTAACTATTTAGTTATATATTTGATCTAGAACTACTTTCTTAGTTATAACATCCTGTACCAAATGCATTATAATAATCATCGTTTTTTCGAAACCCGGATACACTGATCAATACCTGAATAAGCAAAAAGTAACCCAGTATTTAAAAATCAAAAATGAATTCTGCAAAAACGTTAACGAAAGCCGAAGAACAGGTAATGCAGGTGCTCTGGAAGCTCGGAAAAGGCTTTCTAAAGGAGATCATTGAAATGACTCCTGAGCCCCGCCCCCATTCGAATACGATCGCCACCATTCTGAAGATCCTGGTGGAAAAAGGATTCGTGGAATATAGTGTGCACGGCCGCAATAACTTATATGAACCCCTGGTATCCCAGGCAGAGTATGGCAAAAAATCGGTCAACCAGCTGATCAAGGGATATTTTGACGGCTCACCCGCCCGTCTGGTGTCCCAGTTTATCAGTGATCAGAAGCTATCGGACGCCGAATTAGAACAACTACTGCAACAGATTCAGTCAGCAAAAAACAAGAAATCATGATCCAGTTGATCTACCTGTTAAAAACGGTTTTTATATCCGGATTGCTGTTTGCCTATTTCTGGGTCTTTCTTCGCAATCGCTTCTTCCACAGCTTTAACCGCCTATTTCTGATCTGCATACCCCTGTTTAGTTTCTTATTACCAGCCCTCCGATTCAGCCTCCCTGAGTTATGGAAACGGTCCGCCGGCGGAACGCCGATTCATTTGCTCGGTGTCGCTCAGGGCGGACTCGAAGAAGCCGTAACCGTATACGCCAAAAGAAATCCGGGGCATTCGCTGTCCTGGGAGTGGATAACCTTGCTGGTATCGGTCCTGATCAGCACAGTGCTCCTGATCCGGTTTCTAAAAACCATCCGCTATCTGCGGAACCTTCGCAGGAACAGGACTTTCCTGCAGCTTCCGGACGCAACGCTCTATTTTGTTTCAGAAAAAGGCACTCCCTTTTCATTCTTCAGATCCATTTTCTGGGGAGAGCAAATGGACATGAACAGCCGGGAGGGCCGACAGATTCTTCGTCATGAATTGTTTCATGTAAGAAACAATCATTCACTGGACATCATCGCAATGGAAATCCTATCCATCCTCTGCTGGTTCAATCCGTTCTTTCACTGGATCGGCCGCGAGCTGAAACTGATACATGAATATGCCGCAGACGCCTGTGCGGTCGCCGAAACAAATGAATACGAATATGCCGGCCTGTTGTTAACAAAAATATCCGGACGTCCCTTCCCGCTCACAAATCCATTTTTCAAAAACCAGATAAAAAGAAGAATTGCCATGATCACAAAATCAAACAAAAACAAAAAAGCGCTGATGGCGAGATTCGCGATCCTGCCATTTATCGCAATGCTCATTTGTCTTTTCTCATTTAAAATAAAAACCATCCTGCCATTTCATAATACGAAAAACATAAAAGTGGTCATAGATGCCGGACATGGCGGATCATTTTCGGGCGCCCAATTAAATGGTATCTATGAGAAAGACATTAACCTGAGCATCTCAAAAAAAATTCAGTCCCTGGCTAAAGAATATAATGTGGATGTGATCATGTCGAGAGAAACAGATATCACGCCCGGCAGCAATGAACTTCGGGAATCACTGGAATATCTTGCAGCACTGCCAAAAAATAAAAGCGCCGATTTGTTTATTTCCATTCATACCAATATGACCGAAGACGGGGTGAAAGGAAAAAATCAAACGTCCAGCTCAGGATTCCAGATATATATTCCCCGGAACACAAGTAATGTATATGAAGGCTCTGTGAAACTGGGATCCGTTCTTACAGAAACCATTAAATCTGATTTTATTATTGAACCGGAATTAAAACAGGTTCGGGATGACGGCGGCAATATCCTCATCCTAAAAAAAGCCACCGTGCCTGCTGTTTTAATAGAATGCGGATATATGGATAACCTTGCTGATTTAAAATATTTACAGGATGAAAAGAACCAGGAAAAAATCGCACGCGATATACTGGAAGGAATTCGCAGGTATGGATCAGAAACAATCAGTTACTCGCATGTGAACTATGTGCCCGATATATTTCAGGATTACAAATTAATTTCTCAGCAAGAAGCCCAGGCATTGCCAGGCTCCATTCAAAGTTTTGATTTTGACTACAAGAGATATTGGGTCCTTATGAATATGAAAGACGGACAAAAATTCGCTTTTGAAATGTCTGATGAAATGAAACGACTGGTCAACAATCCGAAAGAAGCCGAAAAATACAGAAGTGAACATGCAGATGAACTGCGGGAAGTGGAGAAGGCACTGGATTCGGCCGCCCCATTAAAAAAAGTGGAAGTGGATGCTGAATATCCGGGCGACGCCAAAGGCTGGCAGACGTACCTCTTCAAAAATTTAAAATATCCGGAAGCGGCTGTAAATAATGAAGTACAGGGCGAAGTGATCGTGGAATTTGTAGTGAACACCGACGGATCCGTAACAGACATTCATGCCATCAGCGGACCAAAAGAACTGCGCGCAGAATCAGTGAGAGTTATTAAAGAAAGCGGCTACTGGGTTCCGGCCATGAATAAAGGCGCGAAAGTGGCGTCATACAAAAAGCAGCCGATTGTATATAAGCTGGAGGCGAAATAGAACTGTTAGTTGTTAGTTGTAAATTATGACCTAATAACTAACAACTAACAACTAACAACTAATACCCGATCTTATTTCCCCCCACTTCAATAAGCAGTTCTTTCTTACCGGATTCCTCCACCCTTCCAATTACCTGGGCTTCCATGCCGAAACCTTTGATAACATCGATCAGCGTGTTGGCCGAAGAAGAATCAGTATAGATTTCCAGACGCTGACCCATATTGAATACCTGGTACATCTCACGGTCATCGGCACCCGAAGACTGGCGGATCAGATCAAATATAACCGGAGGTTTGAATAAATTGTCTTTGACGATTCGCATCGGACCCGGCAGATATTTCAGACATTTCGTTTGTCCGCCCCCGCTGCTGTGGATCATCCCATGAATCGATGAAAGATGATTTTCAAGCAGCGCTTTTACTACCGGCGCATAGGTTCTTGTCGGGCTCAATAGCAGCCTGCCCACGCTCGTCTCCTCTCCCGTTTCTGTTTTTACGGGGTCTGAAATTTTATGGCTGCCGGTATAAATCACATCTTTGTCAAGCATCGGCTCAACGGTTTCAGGATAATAATGACCATAACTGGATTCCAGCATATCGTGACGGGCACTGGTGAGTCCGTTGGATCCGATCCCGCTGTTATATACTTTTTCATAGTTTGATTTACCACTGCTTGAAATCCCGACGATCACATCACCCACAGCGATTTTTTCATTGCTGATGATTTTTGATTTCGGCCAGCGCGCGGTCATGGTGCCATTCACCGCAATGGTTCGTACGAGGTCCCCAACGTCCGCGGTTTCTCCTCCGAGAAAATGAATCTGAACGTCAAATGATTTTAATTCATCAAAAAATTCCTGCGTGCCTTCGATGATGGCCTGCAAAACTTCACCCGGTATTCTTGATTTGTTGCGGTCGATCGTGGATGAAAACAACAGGTTGTCATAAATACCCACACATAATAAATCGTCCAGGTTCATGGCTACGGCATCC
Organism: uncultured Bacteroidota bacterium; assembly: GCA_963759335.1. GTDB lineage: Bacteria > Bacteroidota > Bacteroidia > Chitinophagales > Chitinophagaceae > Puia. Next base: position 151,711 of record CAVWYU010000003.1, on the reverse strand, counting down.
CGTGCAATATCTTTCCACACAGAAATATCGCCGGTTTCTTTCCAGTATAAATAGGCCAGTATGCTTTTGGTACCCGCGCCGTCGGCATGCATCAGATTGACCCAGGCTGCATCGCCGCCGAGAAAATCCTCGTATATCTTACAGAAGGCAAAGGGATAGAGCCCTTTGTCGAGTTTGGCCGTGGCCTGATGTACTTCTTCTTTCTGGGCGGAAACACCTCGTCGGGAGTAAAGAGACATATAAAAATTCCTGATTTGAATCTGCCGCAAAGCTAAACGAATCGGGCGGCCGGAAAATGAAAAGTAAAAATTTTAATTCATATGAATCTTTTAAAACAGCCCGGGATCAGCAGATATTGTCATTGTCAAATAAGTTCCCCGCGTTTATATAATTTCGCAGCAGATTTTACTTATGTTGGTTTACAGGAATATTGAGCAAATACCCCTTTTTCGAAATGCCGTACTCACCATTGGGACCTTTGATGGTGTGCACACCGGTCATCAGCAGGTGATTACCCAGATGAAAAAAAGAGCCGCCGAAGTGGATGGCGAAACCGTGATCATCACATTCGATCCCCATCCAAGAACCGTTGTCAATGCGGCCGCCGGCATTCAGCTCATCAATACCCTGGATGAAAAAATTGAACTGCTTTCCGATATGGGCATCGATCACCTGGTGGTCATTCCGTTTACGGAAGAATTCGCAAAGCTGTCGGCCGAGGATTATATCGCACAATTCCTGATCCGTAATTTTAAACCGCACACGATGATCATCGGGTACGACCATCGTTTTGGAAAAGGACGCACCGGTAACTATGAATTGCTGAAACAGCAGTCATCTATATATCAGTATCAGCTGCAGGAAATACCTGCCCATGTACTGAATTCGATTTCTGTAAGCTCTACGCGTATCCGCGAAGCGGTTAGTGCGGGCGATATGGAAGCGGCCCGCGATCTGCTGGGTTATTATTATTTTTTCTGTGGCAAAGTAGTAGAAGGAAATAAACTGGGCCGCACACTGGGTTACCCGACAGCCAACCTGGAAGTCGATGAAAAATTCAAACTGATTCCCGGCGATGGTATATATGCAGTGGATGTTGTATTACTGAATGAGCCCGGGAAACGATATGGCGGCATGATGAGCATCGGTTTTCGCCCCACCATTGGATTATCGGACCGGACCATTGAAGTAAATATTTTTGACTTCGACAGAATGATATATGGAGAGACTATCAAGGTAATCGTAAAAAAATATCTCCGTCCCGAGGTGAAGTTCGACTCTCTGGAAGCTCTCAGGGAACAGCTTGCACTGGACAAAACGAACTCACTGAAAGTATGAGAGTATGAGAGTATGGGAATATGGGAGTGCAAGTGAAATAATAAATTTTTAAGTACTCCCATACTCCCACCCTCTCACACTAGTTTCGTGGCTGCATTTAACATCGGAAACTGCCTCTGATGCCAGTAAGGATAAGGAGGAAGAATTTCGCTCGCCCGATCCAGTTTCTTTATCTGCTCCTTCGACAGATTCCATCCCACAGCATCCAGGTTTTGTTTTAATTGTTCTTCATTTCTGGCACCGATGATAATATTGGAAACAGTGGGCCGCTGCAGCAACCAGTTTAAAGAAATCTGCGCAATCGTTTTACCGGTTTCTTCCTGTAGTTCATCCAACACTTCTACAATATCATGAAGTCTCTCATCATCTGCAGATGTATTTACGACCGGACTACCACCCTGGCTCACGCGTGCATCTTTTGGTGAAGGCTGATTCCGACGGTACTTACCGGTGAGTTTGCCGCTGGCCAGAGGACTCCATACAATGGTCCCGACATGCTGATCAATACCAAGTGGCATCAGTTCCCATTCAAAATCCCGGTTGAGTAAAGAGTAATATGTCTGATGAGCAATATATTTCGACCATCCATAGCGTTCAGAAACAGACAAAGATTTCATGAGATGCCAGCCCGAAAAATTTGAACAGGCTATATAACGAACTTTTCCGGACTGAATCAACATGTCCAGGGTTTTGAGTGTTTCCTCCACGGGGGTATTCGCATCAAAACCATGCATGTGATAGATATCAATATGGTCTGTTCCCAGGCGCCGGAGACTGTCTTCGCAGGATTTTATCAAATGAATCCTGGAGGAGCCGAAATCATTGACCTCGTCGGTCATCGGAAAAGTGGCTTTCGTACTGATCAATACTTTGTTCCTTAATCCGGCAATGGCCTTACCCAGAATTTCTTCTGACACTCCGCGCGAGTATACATTTGCCGTATCAAAAAGATTCACACCTGCGTCCAGGCAAAGATTTACAAGCCTGGTTGCTTCATCCACCTGCGTACTTCCCCAGGCTTTGAAAAAATCATTGCCCCCGCCAAATGTCGCTGTGCCAAAACTAAGAACAGGCACTCTTAAACCAGAACCTCCTAATTGTCTGTATTCCATATTAATTTTTTGATTTCGCATAAAGGCGAGGGCTAAGGCGTAAGGCGTAAGCGACTTCATCACTCCTATACTCCTATACTCTTATACTCCCACACTCCCATACTCCCATACTCCCATACTCCCATACTCTCACACTAGTTTCACCACAAGCTCCTTCAGCAGTGAAGCATCCTCCACATTCACACTTCCCACTCCAACACTCTTTAAATTATAATGATGTAACAAAAGCAATGCATTTTCTGTTCCGGCGAATCCGTAATTTTTTGCTGCCGTTAAATAATCCTTCACAAAAAACGGAGAAACGCCGAGCACAGAGGCTGTTGTTTTTTCATCCGGTCCCGGAATCCCGAATATCATATATACTTTACTAAAAAAACTATAGAGCGTTGGCAGCACCAGCTGGATCGGCGCGGCTTTGGGATTGCTTTCAAAGTATTGAATGATGCGCAGCGACCTGGCGAGATCCTTTTTCGCCAACGCAATCTGTAATTCAAAGGCGTTATATTCTTTACTGATGCCGACGTATTTTTCAACATCATCCTCGTCGATCGCCTTTCTGTTTCCGAGATTGATCTGAATTTTTTCTACCTCGCTTTTTATACGCATGAGGTCGTTGCCGATATGATCAATCAGCAGCGCCAGTGCTTTCTGCTGAATCGTAAGACCCATGGATTGTAACAATTCAGTAACCCATTCCGGCAACTGGTTGTCGTACATTTTTTTGGTGGACAGCAATTCACCTTTTTCTTTTAACAGCTTGGCGAGCTTGCTCCGGCCATCTACTTTCTTGTCCTTATAGGAAACAACAAAAATCGTGGAACCCAGCGGCTGCATGATATACGGCTCCAGTTTAGCGATCTCCCGCATTTGCTGGGCCTCCTTTAATAATACCACCTGCCTTTCCGCAAACATGGGATACCGGCGACAGGCATTTACCACAGAAGCCCAGTCCGCATCCTTTCCGTAAAACACAGTCAGGTTAAAAGATTTCTCTTCCTCCGGCAAAATTTTGTGCTCGGCAAAATCCATCACTTCATTAATAAAGTATTCTTCTTCTCCTTCCAGCCAGTATACCGGCTTAAAAATTTTCCTTTTCCAATCACGTATAATCTGTTCTGCCGACAATTTTCAGGTTTTGTGCGCAAGTTATTTTTTTAATTCCTAATGGTTAATACTTACCGGTGAACGAGGTATCGGGCTTGCAAAAACGCGCGATAAACAACTGGGTATTAACAATTTATAATTAACAATTTATATCAACAGCACTGCGATTAACGAAAATTGGCACGGTTTTAGACAAACACCGTACTGGAAACCGCCTAAACCACGGGTCCCGTACAAAAAAAATTTTTAAAATAAAAATCAAACCATGAGCACAACCACTAATTATCCATCCGCGACTCCACAAAGTCAGCCACCGAAAAAAGATTTTAAGAATCTTGTGATCGGTTTACTGGCAGCAGGTTTCCTCGGCACCTGGGGTTATTTACTTTGGAACAATAACAAACAGGAACAGGTTCAGCAAAGTCAACAAACCCAGATCGCTAAAGTAACAGACGAAAAAGGCGCATTACAGAAGAATTTCGATGACGCTCTCGTTCGCCTGGATTCACTGACAGGAACCAACAACCGCCTGTCTACACAGCTTTCCGCTTCAAATTCTGATATCGCTAAAAAGAAAGCAGAAATCAGAAGCATCCTCGGAAAGAAAAATGCAACGGTTGCTGAATTAAATAAAGCAAAAGCATTAATCGCTGACCTGAATACAAAGATCTCTGATCTTCAGACACAGGTTGCTACATTAACAACTCAGAATACTCAGCTGACAGCCGACAAAACACAGTTGACTGCCGATAAAGAAAAACTGACTTCTGATCTGTCAACAACTACTACCCAGAAAGAAGACCTGGAAAAGAAAGTTGACATCGCTTCTACCCTCAATGCATCAAACATTTCTGTAGTTCCTGTTAAGGACCGTAAGAACGGTAAGGAAAAAATAACAACTACTGCAAAGAGAGTTGACAAGCTGATCATTTCTTTCGATGTAAACAATCGTATCGCCCAGAATGGCCAGACTGATGTTTATGTTTGTATCACCGGACCGGATGGCAAACCAATCTCTGTACCTGCTCTGGGTTCAGGAACTTTTGCAAGCCGTGACGAAGGTGACAAGATCTACACTGCAAAAGTGCCTGTAGATATCGAAGCCGGAAAAACTAAATCAGTACAGTTTGCCTGGAAACAATCAGGTTCATTTATACCAGGTGCTTACAAGATCGAAATCTATCACAATGGATTTAAGATCGGAGAAGACACTAAGGAATTGAAAAAAGGTGGTTTATTTAGCTAAGGGGTTAAGGCTTATATATAATGACCGTCACGCTACAAGCGTGACGGTTTTTTTTATAGTACTCTCCGAAGCCTTGGCGTAGGAGGGTCAACCGTCATCGTGCCAACCGCGAACCGCCAACCGCCAACCGCTCAACCGTCAACCGCCAACCGCCAACCGCCAACCGTCAACCGTCAGCCGTCAACCGTTGGGAAATTCCCCCTTAACCGGACAAATAAATGTTTGACCTTTGACCGGTCACATTTTGAAAATACATACCCCTGGTTTATGAGCCTATTCGAACAATTTTCAGCTATTGCAGAGAACTATCTTGCGGTACTTAGTAACCGCCCGGTATACCCGTCTGAAAAAAATATCCAGCAGTTAAATCAACTGATAGAGACCCCTTCAGGATGAACCCATACCCGCCGAACAAATCCTGGAAACATTACACGAAAAGGGATCACCGGCTACCGTTGCGTCTACGGGTGGCCGTTATTACGGCTTTGTCTGCGGCAGTTCATTACCCGCAGCGATGGCCGCCAAATTACTGGCCAGCGTCTGGGACCAGAATGCAGGTATGTATGTTATGTCCCCGATCGCTGCATTGCTGGAGGAAATCAGCAGCAGCTGGATGATCGACATACTCGGCCTTTCCAAAGAGACTTCTGTCGGATTTGTAACCGGCGCAACGATGGGAAATTTTACGGCGCTTGCGGCCGCCCGGCATACCCTGCTTAAAAATGAAGGCTGGGATGTTGAGGCACATGGCCTGTTTAATGCTCCGGAGATCACCGTGATTACCGGCTGCGAAGTGCATGTAAGCATGCTGAAGGCTTTGAACCTGATCGGATTTGGCAGGGACCGGATCATCAAAGTGCCGGTCGATAGCCAGGGCAGAATGATCGCGGAAAAAATACCCGTTACGGCAGGTCCTACCATCATTTGTCTGCAGGCAGGTAATGTAAACACCGGCGCCTTCGATCCGATCTATGAAATATGCAGTAAAAAACGAAAACATGTCTGGATCCATATCGATGCAGCGTTCGGTTTGTGGGCCGGGGCTTCAGAAAAAACAAAACACCTGATAAAAGGAATTGAACTGGCGGATTCAATCGCAACCGATGCGCATAAATGGCTGAACGTTCCCTACGACTGTGGACTGGTTTTCGTAAAACACCAGGATGCATTACTGGGAGCCGTTTCCGCGTCTGCCGCTTATCTTCCTGAACTGGGTAAGCGGGATCCGTTTCAGTTTGTTCCGGAAATGTCCCGCGAAGCAAGAGGCATCGCTGTTTGGGCCGCATTAAAATCATTGGGGAAAAAAGGATTTTCCGAACTGGTGGAAAAAAATTGCTCCCAGGCCCGCCGCTTTGCCGAAGGATTAAAAAATGCCGGATACACTATATTAAATGACGTGGTGCTCAACCAGGTGCTCGTAAGTTTTGGCGATACGCTGACCACCCTGGCCGTTATAAAGAAAATACAGGAAGATGGCACCTGCTGGTGCGGCGGTACTACCTGGCAGGGTAAAACAGCCATGCGCATCAGCGTTAGTTCCTGGTCTACCACCGAAACGGATGTAGATCTTTCCCTCGCCGCCATGTTAAAAGCTGCCGGCGAAGTAATCTCATCAAAGATTAAAATACAGACCGAAAAAAATATAGAACAAACGGCCAATACACTTTCCAAAGAAAAAATCTGAGTCTGCACATTTTTTTGGAACCTGCGGGCCCATTGCAATTTGCAGATTCCCGAAATGCACTCCGCACTCCGTCAACTATAACCATGCAGCCCTTTCAGGTTGCAGTAGTGTCGTGAACCCGTTCTAACAATACCGTCAACTATAACCATGCAGCCCTTTTAAGCTGCAGTGTGTCGTGAACCCGTACCAACAATACCATGAGGCCCATTTCAGCCTCCAGATTCCCAAGAACCCGTTCCAACAATATCGGCAACCGCCATCAGGATTTTCGATGTATTATATCTTCGCATCACTCCCCTTACCGCGATTTTCAGCCTGAAATTCCAAATTCTGGAATAAAAATGTAAGAAAACAGCGATTCACGCGTTTACTATCCAATCCTCCCTACCCCAATAATCCTATATCTAAAAAAACTTGTAGATGCGTGTCTATTTGCTGTCCTTCTTTTTGATAATCACAGGGTCGACCCTTTATGCACAAAAGTGCTATCAGAACTCGCGGTTATATCTTTTCAACAAACACGATGAACCCCGTTTATTTACGGACCCGCTGGGCCGACGTCCACAGTTTCCTTTTCTGCAAAGAGTGAACGGCATCACAACGCCCGAACTTTTTATCAAATCCATCAATGATCCGAAGCAGCAGGGAAAATATACGCGCACTTTTCCCGCCTTTGATTTATTGCTGCGCAATTCCGGATTCGAACACGGATATAAGGACCTGAATACAAAAAATGTACGAAAGGTTTATATCACGCCGGGTACGATTGGAAATCTCGGTTTCTTTAACCAGCAGACCAATGTGATCAATTATCTCTATGTAAAATTGAACCCTGCCGGAGAAGCGCCCGAAGGAGTCGAAGCCTGGAAACTCATCAACAAAAACGGATGTTTTTTATACATTCTCTTCACCTGCGGAAATGCCTTCTATCCAAACGGCGACGCGGTGATTGTAAAGGGCGGAGGACCCGTGGTCATTCCCGCTGGTGGCAGTAACGGCGCCTGTTGCCGTATGGTAACAGTCAATTCAACGGCAACGGCTGTTCCGCAACAAAAAGATTCTGTGCAGAGAAAGGCACAGCTGAGAATGAATTTTTACCTCGCCCATGTTTTTCCATCTAATAGAAAAGGAGCCAAATACGATACGATCGTTGAGCTCGTCCGGCATAGGGACACGACCGTGCATTTTAAAGACAGGCTCGTAGTTCCGGCAAAAATGGATTCAGCAAGCCGTATAAAATATTATAATGTCTGCAGAGACAGCACCATCCAGATGCAATTTCCTTTGGTGGGTGATCCGGCGAAACAAACGGATACTGCCGAACCGATCAGATATGTGGTAGCGGATACGGTATACGACAAACAGGCGCCGCCAAAGGAAGAGCCGGAATGCGAATACAACTGGGCGGTATCGGTGGAAGTTGGAAACTCATGGAACAGCATTCCCAAACTGGATGATCCGCTACAGCATACACAAACCAACGGCGGACAATTCACGGGTAATGTTGAAATATCAAAATTCATGGCGCCCTGGTTTCAATTGGGTCTCCGCGTTTCTTATATCGTTCTCTCTTACCAGGACGATGTAAATTATCCGGGATATACACCGGGAATTTATAATACGGTGTATCTCGCGAAACCCATTATTCCCATTCAGATATTTGGAAAATTCAACTTTGGTAAACCGATCGGATTCCAGGAAAGCATTGCGCTTGGTTTCGGATATTCTATTCCAACCAACGGAAAAATAGTCAGCGGTAATACCACACTCACAACAGCTCCGGGACTGAAAGGAGATTTTACGGCGAGTCTGAAGTTTGGTATTTATTATTATTTCTCCTGTCATGTGGGCGTCGGCGCCAGTTTCACCGGGGAATATTTTAACAATAAAAGCGACCTGATCGCCTATAGTTTATATGCGCTGCCCGTGCAGTTGGGATTGCATTTCAGGTTTTGACGGTTGACGATTTTTGGTCACCGTTGGCGGCCTGCTGACGTGCTAAGACATCATTTACACTGATACGTGAAACTTTCATACTGGACATTATTGCCCACCATTATTTTCATTCTTGAAATATTGCCATCACCATTGTATTCATAAGAATATGTGATGGTTGATCCATGATTCGATGACGTGACCAGGTGTTTATTCTTTATATACATAGCACCCAGACTCAGCAACTGATTTACTTCGTCCTGATTTCCATGAACGGCGGGCTTGCTAAGATCATACACGAGGGTATCCGATGCAAAACCAGTCGTCGTACTCAATGTATTGTCTCCATTTGTGAACACATATGCAGCCGTGTAGGGTGGATAAGCGTCCTGTTGCTGGTTAAAATTCGTCAGTTGCTGATTTGCATCGTATATCCAGTTCGATATCCAGGTGGAAGCCCCCACCACTTCTTTATCTTTTGATATCATGCCGTTTGCATTGAGAGTGATCGTATCAACGGATGAATTCACTCCTGCCGCCACAGCACGATAAATCATATTTCCGCTGTACGCAAATGAAACGGAGTATGTCCCATTGATATCCGTGTATTTATTGAGTGACCCGGAAATCCTTCCGTCGCTTAAATAGGTATACGTAATAACGGCTGTGGTATCGCCCGCACCATTGGTTTGATATTGAGCAATGATCTGACAGTTTTTTACCACCAGCGTGTCAGTGGGCCCGGGTGTAACCGTTACCGGCGGCGTGACCGGGTTACTAACCGGATCACTTTTCGAACAGGACAAAATCTGAAATATAAGGGCAATACAAACGAAGAGTCTACGGATTGGGAAAATCATATCGGGGGTTTATTGTTCAGGAGCTGACAATATAGAAAAATAATATTGTCAATCCGAATTATATTAAAAGTTTACCTCAGCGAAGCCAAGGGCGGTTGGCAGTTGGCAGTACTTCCATACTTCCATACTTCCAGTCTTCCAGACTCGCTAAAGATTTCGCTTCTTGAGTTCTTCCACCGCATGATTCGCCGCGCGTGCCGCAAATGCCATATATAAAATGGAAGGACTCTGATTGCCCGTACTCGTCATACACGCGCCATCGGTTACAAAAACATTTTTACAATGATGCAGCTGGTTCCATTCGTTAAGCAATGAATCTTTCGGATCCTTCCCCATTCTGCATCCGCCCATTTCATGAATATCGAGACCGGGCGCCTGTTTGGTATCATGTGAATGAATATTCTTACAACCTGCTTTTTCCAGCATCTCCGAACTCTGGTTCATAAAATCAATCACCATCTTATCTGCATTGTCATCATAGTCAACAGACGTAATTAATTGAGGAATGCCCCAGGGATCTTTCAGATCCTTGCTGAGTCTCAGATGATTGGATTCGCGCGGAATCGTTTCACCCTGCATGTACATGCCAGCCATCCAGGGACCGGGTTCTGTCAGTTCATTTTTAAAGGATGAACCAATGCCCTCCGGCACGCGGCTGAAAGCCGTCGCGGTGCGACGTGACCACACAAAAGTCAAAAAGCCGCCGAGATAATCCGTATCCTTTTTATGCAGGTTCCTGTAATTGGCAATGATCGGATTGGTCGGATTCCGGCCATAAGAATATTTGTCTTCATACCCCGGAAATTCGCCACCAGCACTGGCGCGGTAATTATGGAAGGCCATAAATTTTCCGAGAAGACCATTATCATTTCCAATTCCATTCGGAAATCTCGAAGAAGTAGAATTGAGTAAAATCAGATTTGAATTCAGACAGGCTGCATTTACAAAAATCACTTTCGCAAAAAAATCGGTGGACTGTTTTGTATTCGCATCAATTACACGCACGCCGGTTGCCCGTCCTTTTTTATCATCATATATAATGGAATGCACCACCGAAAAAGGATTGATCGTGAGGTTGCCGGTTTTATGCGCCCATGGTAATGTAGATGAAACCGAACTGAAATAACCTCCAAAGGGACATCCGCGTGTGCAGAGATCACGCGCCTGACATTGTCCGCGTCCCTGATCCAGATGAATCTGGTTTGGTTTTGTCAGATGCGCCCAACGGCTATGCACCATAAAGCGGTCTGGATAATTTGCTTTTATTTTTTGTTGAATTTCTGATTCAACACAACTCATTTCAAAGGGAGGAAGATAATCTCCGTCCGGTAATGCTTCCAGACCGTCCTTACTTCCACAGATACCCGCGAATCGTTCCACATGTCCGTACCAGGGCGCGATGTCTTTGTAGCGGATCGGCCAGTCGATCGCGTATCCGAATCGTGCAGGAGATGTAAATTCAAAATCACTCCAGCGCTGACAGGCTCGTCCCCAGGTAATGGATTTTCCACCGACCTGGTATCCGCGGATCCAGTCGAAGGGTTTATCCTGTACATAAGGATGTTCCGCATCCTTCACGAAAAACTGTCGAGTGTCTTCGGTGAATGCATAACACTTGCTGATCACCGGATTCTCTTTTAATATCTCATCTGTATTGGCGCCGCGGTGTGCAAAATCCCAGGGATTCATGGTGGCGGTGGGATAATCTTTGATGTGTTCAATACTTCTTCCTCTTTCGAGTACAAGTGTTTTTAATCCGTGTTCACACAATTCTTTGGCGGCCCATCCACCGCTGATTCCCGAGCCGATTACAATCGCGTCGTATTCATTTTTTCCTGGCATCGTTAGTGATTTATGATTCTAAAGCTAGGAAAAAATGGTTGACCGTTGATGGTTGACGGTTGACGGATTTGATGAATGGTAGCTCGCAGTTGTTAGTTGGTAGTCCAGTTAAAAATTAACAATTAACAATTGACAATTGACAATTATCAAAGAATCGCCCGCAAACTCGCCCGTCCCGTATGAATCACATGCCCCTCGCCCGGCTTACGGCCTTCATAGGTTACGTTGAGTTCGAGAAAACTACCGAGCTTTTTGGTGAGGTCAAGGCTCCAGATATAATTTTTTCCCGGCAGCAAACCATCGAGCATGATATAACTCACGGTGGTGTTGGCCGTACCCGTATAATTCAGATCGTTCAGCGTGAATTTTGCTTCCAGAGAAGTATTGGAAACGAGATTATATTTTACGTCGGCATTCACGGCGCTTGAATAAGAACTCTCACCTCCGTACAGCGGATCATTTTTCTGCGGATTGTAACTATAACCCACCGTGATCCGCATATTCGCGTGACGCGTATAACTCAGGTCCGGCGCAACGGAATACTGCTTTATATTGTAGTTGGTATTATCAAAGCTTTTGTTCGTGGTTAAAAGTGAACTGTAACCCTGTTTCAGAATCGCATTCATCAAAAAGGAACGGCTGATATTCCATCTCGTGCGGAGATTCCATTCGTTCAGCGACTGCGTCTGGTATCCATACGTGAGCAGAGCCTTGGAAACATTCCGGTTATTGCTGATATCAAACCCCCATTTCGGATTCAGTTTATTATAGGAGAATGAATTCACAAAAATAGAACTGCGGCTGATCAGCGAGGTATCATTCAACGGAGATTTAAATGGATTAAGCTGGATAAATCCGGCAGCCACTACTTTCTGATTCAGCTGTAAGGAGGATTGAAAAAACAGGTTGGACAAAAACTTTTTAAACCCGACAGCCTTTGTACCCAGCAGCATGCGCGGATTCAGCATGATGCTATAGTTGAAAGTATTATAGTTCGCTTTTACAAAATCATTCGTCGGTGTGTATATCCGGATATAGGTTGCCTGGTCGGCAAATTGCGCGATCACAAACTCATTCAGCTGCTGTATGCCGTCATTGTTGAGATCGATCCAGGTATACTGACCCGTACCGGCCGGCACCGCCACATAGGTATAGTTTCTTTTTTGCTCCTGGCCCGAACCCACTTCATATAATACATTGGCCGCCACCATCGCCTTCCATTCATGCATCGAATATTCCACGCGGCCCAGCAGACTTTTATCAGCCTGCTGCGTGCTCACATTCTGATTCACTACCTGCAGACTCCGGTATGTCGCATTGACCGTTACCTGTTCATTTTTATTTTTCGTAAGTGTTGTATACACATTCACATTCTGACTGCGGTTGGCGAGCTCGAGATTTTTTCCATAGGGATAAGCATCCTGACGGTAGAAATAACTGGCTCCCCATTTATTCGGACTTTTCTCCGGTGATTTCAGATAGGCCTGCAGGATGGTAAAGGAATAACTGTCCGTGGATACGGAATCCGTCGTCTTGCTCCTTTGTACATTTTGTTCCATCGAGAAATTGATCCCGGTGGTATAATTTCCGAATTTCTTAAGCAGTTTGGAAATGTCAGCCGATGGACGGAATAAATATCCGTCGTTGATGGATCCGTGATCTACGGTATAGTATAACTGATCGTTAAAATGCCATCCGCTGTTTGTATTCAGCGTATGACCGATGATGTTACGAATGCCGGTAAAATCCTGGTTCCGGTTATAGCCCGACAGTTCATAATGAATTTCATTTTTCTTTATGTCCGTTAGCTGGAACGCGGCTTTATAAAAAGTTTCATTTGCTTTCGGCAGTTGCAGTGGCAATCCCCAGTCGCGAAGAAATTCAATCGGACGGATCGGTTCGAGCGGAGAAAAACGGATATCGTTGTATTCATAATTCAGAAAGGAACTGATCGTCCATCCGGGCATCGCTTTCTTAAGACCATGCAGATTCTTCAGCGTCAGTTTAACAGCACTTCCTGCATCATTGCCTTTATCGATGGTGGAAAGCGTATTTACATCAAAGCGGCTTCGCGCAACATCAGCCGATACCGATGTTTCTTTTGAAACCGTGTAATCAACACCCGCGGTGATTACCTGCTGCGTCTTCGGCGTGACGAGAAATTCCGCCGCTTCAAACTGTCCCTGCTTATCCCCGTTCGCCGGCGCGATCCACTGGTATATATTTCCGTTCAGACCCTGTGAATTCAGAATATAATTTCCCAGCCCCTGGCCCACGTCGGAAAACGCAAGATTATACAGGGGATAGGAATGATCACCGGAAACAACAAAAACGGAATCATGTGTGATCAGTCCGTTTGCCGCCTTGTACGTGGTATCAATCTTCCGGTATAAAATATTTCCGACGCCCTGTCCTGTATCGAGGGGCGCTACCGGATAAAAAGCATTCTGGATACTGTCACCAAGTTCATTCAGGAATTTTTTTCTTCCCGCATCGAGTGACTGCCCGATGGGAGAATTGCGCGCATCGCTGTTGCTGAACACGCCAAACCGGAGGCGGAGATTTTTATTGATCTGCGCTTCGTCGGCCAGGTAAAGATTTACGTTGAGATAGGATTGATTCGAATATTCAAACTCCACCTGTATACGCGAATCCTTTGTGATCATGCGTTTAGGGGTAAACGTTAGTTCCGCCGTATTGTAGTTGATCACATAATCCTGGTCCTCTCCTCTCTGCAGCAGGGCGCCGTCGAGGTACACTTTTTCTGTTCCCGCCAGTACGATAAAATACAACTCGTTATTGGCGCCGATGAGACGATAGGGACCCTGGTTTCCTTCTTCTCCCTGGAAAATATTCCGTGTGAATTTTCCCTTCGCGACGGCACCACTGAAAAGCACTTTATTGCTGGCGGTATTTGAAATCTTTGAAATCGTTTCGAATGTGCCGCCCCGCAGTCTTTTATAAAAAGAAAGAAAATAATTATCCGTCTGTCGCAGGTCGATATCCCCCATACGCAGTGACCAGTTTTTCTTTTTGAACTGGATATAGATCTGGTCAAAATCGCTCAGCTGCGCTGTTGTACCATCGGGCTGGATCGGAATATTATTATCGGTGATGGCCGCCGCGATTTCGATAGAGTCGGATAAATATCCGCTGATCTGCAGATTGAGATTCGAAGTCACCACCGCATCCTGTGCGTTCCCGAAAGAGATGGCGCGGCCGAAAGATCCGTTGTAAGTGATATTACCAAAATTGAAAAAATCGTCCTGGCCGTATTTTGAATCCTTATTATATACGGACGGTTGCATGATGAATTTATCCATCACTTTATTATAATCCAGTCTTTGCACCACACCGTTTAGCTGATACGGAAAAATGCGATACTGGATAAATACACTATCCAGGTTGGGCTTGCGGATCCAGGTGATGGTGGAATGAACGTAGTCGACGGTATAGCTGTTCTCCGGGATACCTGAAACGACCAGTGTTCCGGGAACCAGGCTGAGGGAGTCCAGTTTTTGGGTACCACCGGAAACCGGGATATATCTCCGGTGCAGGTTGGAAGAAATTTTGGACGTCGGCGTTGGTTTGGTGACAGGCTGCTGGGCGCTTATCTTATTCAACAACCCACAGAAAATCAATCCTATAAGCAGCCATTTGATCAACGAAAACGGTTTTTCTTAAAACGGGAATCAGGTCATTTATTGTATCAGCGGTCCAGTTCGGCCAGCAATCCTTTGATGTCAAGTCCTTCGGTGCCCATCAGCAAAACACCCTTCTCATCGGTTGGCCATTCTTCCCTCGGCCGGTCACGATAAAGTTCAACGCCATTTCCATCCGGATCATTCATATAAATAGCCTCCGACACGCCATGATCCGACATGCCGGTCAGCGGATAATCCGCGTCTATCAAACGTTTCAGGACAACAGCCAGATCCCTGCGTGTCGGGTAAAGGATGGCGGTGTGAAATAATCCGGCGGATCGCTGTGGTGCGGGAGGCGCGTTTTTACTGTACCAGGTATTCAGACCAATATGATGATGATAGCCTCCGGCAGAAATAAAGACAGCGTCTGTTCCATACCATTGCATGATCCGGAACCCCAGCAAATCCTGGTAGAATTTTAATGACCGGGGAATGTCAGCCACTTTCAGATGAACATGCCCGATACGGGTGTCGGCGGGAACCGTGTAGGAATTGTCTGACAATGAAAAGTATTTAGGATTTGATCAACGGCGCAGGGCGTAGCCTTCACGCATGCGCGAAGGTAAAGACATTCTTTCCACCATTCGGGTTGCCTTTTAAGTTACGTTTGCCTAAGCCCTCGCCTTAGCGTTACGCCTTCGCCTTCGCCTTAGCCTTCGCCTTCGCCTTACGCCTTTAACCTAATACTTAAAACCGGCTGATCGCGTGATCCCGGTATAGTCCGGCCGCGTGTAATTTTTTTAGAAACTCTAACCTGCCGGAGACTTCTTTCAGATCCCTCAGGACCTTTTTCGTCTTGGCGAACACCTCATTGTCTTTGATGGATTTGTCCAGTTGCTTCTGGTAATAATTTAATTGGATTTCCAACGCAAGGATTGTTGCGTTTAATTCTGGGTTTTGCATAGCTGATAAATTAGGGGTTTGGTAATTTAAATATCAGTCTACATAATGTCGTACGGATGATCGTCTCCTGGTTCCATGCTTTCACTCCATCCATTGCTGCTGTACCCGAAATAAAAAAGAACTGTGATTCTTACCCCAACAACGTTAATTGTTTGTACTTATTATGATACAAACCAATTTATTATCGCTGTGTTACTTAGATAATTACATGAAGCACTGGCCGGGGCTATGCGTTCACCAGCTGTGATTGTCCATACATACTTGCGCGAAGTTGTTTTACGCGTTCATCCGCCAAATAATCATCAAAATCAGTGAGTCGGTCGATGGCACCTGATGGCGTAATCTCGATCACACGGGTGGCGACGGTTTGGAGGAAGGTATGGTCATGCGAAGTCAGGACGACCACGCCCTTGAAATTCGTCATGCTTTCATTAAATGCCTGGATGGACTCCAGGTCGAGGTGATTCGTTGGTTCATCCAGTAAAACTACATTTGGATCCTGTAACATCATGCGGCTCAACATACAACGCACCTTTTCTCCCCCGCTTAAAACACCCACTTTCTTCATAACCTCGTCGCCGCTGAACAGCATTTTTCCGAGGAAACCGCGCAGGAAGGGTTCATCCACATCGGTGACGTGTGGTGGCACGAACTGGCGGAGCCAGTCCATCAGGTTGATGTTCTTATCCAGGAAAAACTGGGAATTATCATTAGGAAGGTAGGCGTGGGTAACCGTAGTTCCCCATTCATAGGTTCCCTTATCCGCCTTTAGTTTGCCGGTGATGATCTCATAAAAATCGGTCAATGCCAGCGGGTTCTTGCTCACGAGCGCGACCTTATCACCCTTATTGAGACTAAAAGTAATATCGTTGAAAAGCGGCGTACCGTCGTCGGCTGTTTTGGACAGTTTTACCACATTCAGGATCTGATTTCCGACTTCCCGCTGCTGTTTGAAAATGATACCCGGGTAGCGGCGATTGGATGGTTCGATCTCTTCGATGGTCAATTTTTCAAGCGCCTTTTTACGCGAAGTGGCCTGTTTGGATTTAGATGCATTCGCAGAGAAACGGGCAATGAACTCCAGGAGAGCCGCGCGTTTGTCTTCGGTCTTTTTATTCTTATCCGACATCTGGCGGGCCATCAATTGAGATGATTCGTACCAGAAGGTATAGTTACCGGTATAGGCTTTGATCTTGGCGCGGTCCACGTCGGCCACATGGGTGCAGACGGCATCGAGAAAGTGACGGTCATGCGAAACGACGATCACGATATTCTCATAATCGGCGAGGAAATTCTCCAGCCAGTTGATGGTTTCCACGTCCAGATCATTGGTCGGTTCATCCAGCAACAGGATATCGGGATTACCGAAAATAGCCTGTGCCAGGAGCACGCGCACTTTCATAGCGCCGGACAACTCCTTGAGGAGTTGTGAATGCATGGATTCCTTGACGCCCAGGTCACTGAGCAGGGAAGCTGCATCGCTTTCGGCGGTATAACCACCCATTTCTCCAAATTCTGCCTCCAGTTCACCCGCCAGGATCCCGTCGTCTTCGGTAAAATCTTCCTTGGCATAGAGGGCGTCCTTAGTCTGCATCACGTCCCACATCTTCCGGTAGCCCATGAGCACGGTATTCAGGACGGTAATATTATCGAACTCAAAATGGTTTTGTTTTAAGACGGCCAGGCGCAGGCCGGGAGAAATCTCGATATTGCCCTTGGTAGGTTCAATTTCTCCGGAAAGGATCTTCAGAAAAGTGGACTTTCCCGCCCCGTTGGCTCCGATCACACCATAGCAATTCCCCTTGGTGAAAGAGATATTTACCTCATCAAACAGTACACGTTTTCCAAACAGAAGGGTTACATTATTCGCGCGAATCATTCATCAATATTTTGAAGTTGCAAAGGTACTCTTTTCCTTCGGAAAGTATGAAAGAATGGAAGAATGGAAGTGTGGAAGTGGAGGGCAGACATCAGGCGGGATATTTGCATAATCCAGATCTAACAATTGACAATTGACCATTGACCATTGACAATTATAGTGAACAATTTAGCTGGTTGATGCTGCTGTCGATCCCCATCGCCTGCATCGCCTGGACCGTCACCCATGAGGAGGTATTCCGCGAACCGCGGGAATGGTGCCAGCGTCGTTGTGAAAAGAGTAAATCATTTCTTGAACGCAAGTTTTTTTATCTCTTCACCTGCGAATATTGTTTTAGTCATTATGTGGCATTGGCCTTTATTCTCCTAACGCATTTTCATCTTTTGATGACGGGCTGGCGCGGTCTCCTGATCGCGGGGTTTTCACTGGTCTGGGTAGCAAATTTTTACATGAGTATCTTTGGATTCCTGCGAACAGATTTGAAGAAAGAAAAAACTGAAATTGAGAAACTTGAGGAGAAAGTTAAGAGTTAATAGTATGGGAGTATGAGAATAGAAAACCGCCAACCGCATCGCCCGCCGAAGCTTCAGCGAAGGTGGGCCAACCGTCAACCAATCGCTTTTATAATCTTCATGTCATTATTAGTTTCCTGCACCAAAGACCCCGGCACACCAAGTGGTGATCTGAATGGCGTTTATGCAGGAACCTATGTACAGACCGGTGCGATCAAAGATTCTTCGCTTCTAAGAATTGTTTTTGTGGGGAGTAATTTCAGTGGGGAAAGCACGGATACGCTTCGATCAGTTTGCAACGGCAGTTATCAGATCACCGGCGATTCCATCAACTTTACAAACTTCTGTTCTACGCCTGGTCAGGAATTACTTCTGGCGGGTAAATACAAAATAAAACACAGCGGTGACAGTTTATATTTCGGTCGTGATTCCATTCATTTTACCGAATTATTCAGTCTGAAATCGCAGTGATGCCGGCAACCCTTTTGCTGGTTTTGCTGTCTTATGAAAAAGAATTGCCATGAGATGGTTTTTGCTGCTTTTAGTGATTCTGGGTTCACAAACCTCCTGCAGAAAGGGATGCAGTATGGCGATGGGTCATAAGATCGAGGGAACGTACACCGGAACTTTTGTGCGCTGGCAGGAAAAGCAGGGTTTTGCTTCCAATGTGAAAATCACCTTTTCTGAAAATGCATTTAACGGAACCAGTGACAGTCTCAACTACCCTTCCATTTGCAGTGGCACGTTCAGCACAACCTATGATCCTGATTCCATACATTTTGTAAACCAGTGTGATTTCCCCGCAAACTTCGACTGGTCGCTGGTTTTAACGGGTCCTTACAAACTGGTTGAAACAGGCGACAGTCTGTATTTCCGCCGCGTGATCGGCGATTTTGCCTATGAAGAAGATGTTTATAGTCTCCGGAAGCAATAGCTTTCTTTCTTCCCTCAAATACATTATTTTTGCGCGAAATTGGACCGGTAGCTCAGTTGGATAGAGCAGCTGCCTTCTAAGCAGCAGGCCATTGGTTCGAATCCAATCCGGTTCACGAATCCTTTTCAGCGAAGCTGAAGAGGATTTTTTATTTATGAGCGTTGAAAGCTTGCTTTCAAAAGCGAATAAATAAAAAAGCCGGGCGCTGCGAAGCAGCGCAAAGGATTTGGGTAAGGACCTCGCAGGAGTATTTGGATGACCGGAGCGCAGCGGAGGTCAATCCAATCCGGTTCACGAATCCTTTTCAGCGAAGCTGAAGAGGATTTTTTATTTATGAGCGTTGAAAGCTTGCTTTCAAAAGCGAATAAATAAAAAAGCCGGTTTTTCCCCACACGGTTGAATTATGCAAAATGCATTACTTTCGACTTTAGACCCTATGGGACACCGTGAGCGCTTACTGTGTGGGTTCTTTTAGTCTATCTATAAAATTCACATGAGGAAAGCACTACTCGTCTTATTAACATGGGGGTCATTCATATATTCCAACGCACAGGAACTCTCCCCCGGTCAGCTTCAAAATGAAATAGACTCCCATCCTAAAGAAGATACCTTCCGTGTGAACCGGTTGAATGTACTTTCATTCTCCAACAATCTCCCTTTTTCTCAAAGAGAAAAATTAGCACGTGAAGCGCTTACAATATCCCGTAAAATTGGATACGCACACGGCGAGGGAATTGCCCTGACGAACACGGGTTATTATCAACTCAGGCAGGGTCAGAAAAATGCATGGGATTCGCTGATCAGGGAGGCACAGACGATCGCAAAAAATTCTGACGATCCGGAGTTAAATGGTGTGTTACACTACAGGCAGGGACTGGCCATTGTAAACACAAGCGGCGATAAATCGGCTTTAGATTATTTATTAAAAGCCGAGCAGGACTTAGAAAAATCTGGCAATTATATTTTGCTCTGTGATTGTCGGGAACAAATAGGCCTTTTTTATCAGCAGAATATCAACAATTACGCACTTGCGATGGAATACTTTATGAAGTCCATCCGAACTTCTGAAAAATTCAATTTACGTTCACGTTATATTGTCGCTCTGGCAGACCTCGGCAGCATATACTCTTCCATTGGCGACCATAACAGAGGGCTGATCGAACTGGAAAAAGCCAGAACTGCCTTAAGTAAAATATCTGCTACTAAATTCCAGATTTACAATCTACAATCTGCATTGGGAGAAGAATACCGGCTTTCCGGCCGATATCCGGACGCTATACAGGCCTATATGCTCGCCAACAAAAATAATCCGAACCCATCAGGCGATTATGTGAATGAAAGCAATCTTGCCGATACATATTCCCGGATGGACAGCCTGAATCTCGCATTTGAATACGGGTTCAAATCCCTGGCGATCTCCATTCAAAATGAAAATACGGTTGTTGTTTCCTGGATCAACGGAATTTTGGCCCGAACCTTTCTCAAAAAATCCATGCCGGACAGCGCGATCCATTATGCCCAGGCCGGGCTTTCCTCTGCCATCCAAACGGGTTCACTGGAATTTATGCGGGATAATACCGAAACGCTTGCCAAAGCATATGCATTCAGGAAGGATTTTGCAAAAGCCTACACCTACCATCTTCAATATGTAAATTACAGGGACAGCCTTTTCAGCGACGAAATAAGAAATAAGACTGCCGTACTTCAGTTTAACAATGATCTTGAAAAGAAGCAGGCACAGATCGCACAGCTCAATGAACAGAGAAAAGCCCAGCAATATTTATTAATCGGCGCATTGATTGTTTTAGGGCTCATCTTACTCACGGCTATCCTGTTGCTGCGCAATAACCGGCAAAAGCAAAAAGCCTATAACAATGTTCAATTATTGGCTGAGATTGGTCATCAGATTTCTGCGTCTCTTTCCGTAGAAAAGATCATCGCGACCGCTTACGACAATGTCAACGCCCTGATGGATGCCAGTGTATTCGGCATCGGTATTTACAATGAACCGTTGGGAAGAATAGAATTTCCGAGCACGCATGAGAAAGGCCAGTTACTCCCCGTTTACAACAATGATATTGATGCCGAAAACCGTTTTGCACCCTTGTGTTTCAGAACCGGCAAAGAAATTGTAATCGGCGACCTGAATAAAGAATATCATTCTTATTTACAACAAATAGCCACTCCCCACGAAGGGGAACAGCCGCTCTCGCTGATTTTTCTGCCCCTGATCGTAAATGACAGGAAACTGGGCGTTATTACCGTACAGAGTTTTAAACTCCATGCATACTCCGATTATCATCTCTTCATGCTGCGTAACATAGCAGTATATACAGCCATCGCGCTGGATAATGCAAAGTCCTATGAAGAATTAAACCAGGCCATGGCAAATCTTAAAACAACCCAGGCCCTGCTCATTCAGTCGGAAAAAATGGCTTCCCTGGGCGAACTCACTGCAGGCATTGCCCACGAAATTCAAAACCCTCTGAATTTCGTCAATAATTTTGCGGAAGTGAATGAAGAACTCCTGGTTGAAATGGATGAAAGCCTGGTAGCAGGAAATATAGAGGAAGCCCGTGCCCTTGCTAAAAATATCCGGGAGAACGATAAAAAAATACTCTTTCACGGCAGGCGGGCAGATATCATCGTAAAAGGTATGCTCCAACACAGCCGGGGGAATTCCAGTTCAAAAGAACTAACAGACATAAACGGTCTTTGCGATGAATATTTACGGCTGAGTTATCACGGGCTTCGGGCAAAAGACAATCAGCTGACTGCGGATATTGAACTCAACCTGGATAAAAAAATACCTGCCCTGCATATTGTCCCCCAGGATATAGGCCGGGTATTGCTGAACCTCTATAACAATGCATTCTACGCCGTACAGGAAAAGAAAAAATCTGCACCAGACAGTTTTAAACCAAAAGTTTCGGTCAGCACGAAAAAAACGGATAACGGTATTCAGATACGGGTAAGAGATAATGGCGCCGGCATCCCTCCAAAAATTGCAGATAAAATATTTCAACCCTTTTTTACTACAAAACCCGCCGGACAGGGTACCGGTCTTGGCCTAAGTTTAAGTTATGATATTGTAAAAGCGCATGGCGGGGAAATATTATTAAATACGAACGAAAATGAAGGAACAGCATTTACGATTTCACTGCCCGAATGATCCCGTTCATCCTACAATTCCACTGAACAATCGAACCATTATTCTTACTAACTGAATAATGTCCGGATTTTAAGGGGCCGGAACCTCAGCAACCGCCTTTGCGAGGGACACGTTTAAAAATTACTATACTATCTCGTTCCACATATTCGGCTGATACGATTGGGTATGAATATTTGGGCGCGTACGAAACGTTATGGCTTCTTATAATTATTTTGTCGTTTACTTTCAGGTTATACAATTGCTCAAGTTGAGACTTTTCCGGCTCAAATTTTACAATGTAATCGACACTATCAATCCTGGCCATCACACCGAAACCTAATCTTGATCCTGGCGGAAGAGAAAGAGAGGTTATAACAGCCTCCATATTGGTAAAAGCACTGATATCCTTCATTATTTTAGCAATACCGGCATGCACTTTTTTACCTGCGGGAGACGCTTCCCATTTTTTGAACTTTACACCATCAGGGGAAGCTTCCCATTTTTTCAACTCTGCTTCCGTTTCAGCAGCAGAAAGGGGTTTTGGGGTTGGCATTTTAGAAGTTTTATTTTTAATTTCGCGATTAGCGAATACTAGTCCGCTTACCACAACCAGCGGTAAAATCAGCGCATAAATAACTTTTTTCATATTTTTTGCAGGTTTAATTAACATAGATATATCTGCTGATGAATCAGATCCGTTGAAGGCATTTTTTTTATTTTTCATATCCTTTTGAAGTTGGTGCAACAAAAATACTGTGATACATTTCAGCCTGAGGAACCTGGATTGTAAATAAAAATGTAACCTTTGTAAATAAAACGTAAATACTGTGTTTGATAACCGAAATCTTCTTTCCGGGAAACGCAAATACCTGTGGGGATTGATACTACTCGTGTTTATCTCGGTAATCTGCGTCGGCTTTCATTATGACCGGCAGTGACGACTTTGATATCGCCAGGAGGGAAATTTTGCTTCGGAGAATAGGAGATGAACTACTCACACAGTCGGGCGACAGTAAATCAAGGGTGCTTCCGGTAAAAAAGATCGCCGAAAATGAATATCAGATCAGTTTTGAAAATGCTTTCACTTTTCAACCCGATTCCCTGGTGAATACTACCCAGCGTTTGTTGGCCAAAGACCCGCTCGCAAGTGATTATGTTGTAAAAGTTCTGAACAGTGACAACTCCAGTGTAGCGTATGGATATGCTATATCCAAAAATAAAAAAGATGATATTGTCGCCTGTATCGGAAGAAAGCAACCCAGCGCACGTTACATGATCAACATTAAATTTAAACCGACAGGAATAAATACGGCAAAGAATGTATATCTCCTGGGCAGCCTGCCATTTTTAGCATTTGTTGGTTTTCTTTTTTTTAGATCTGTTAAACCGCGAAGAGCTTTACCCGGGGATGCTCAGAATCCAGGCATGATTACTTTGGGCTCAGTTTTGTTCGATGAGAAAAATGGGAAGCTGATAATAAATGGAAACATAACAGACCTGACCAGAACGGAAACCCGTGTACTACGCATTTTTGCGTTGTCTCCTAACGAGGCTATAGAGCGAAGCCGGCTACAAAAAGAGATATGGGAAGATGAAGGTGTTATAGTAGGCCGCAGTCTCGATATGTTCATATCAAAACTTAGAAAAAAACTGGAAATTGATCCGAATATCAAAATTGTTGTTATACGCGGCAAAGGATACAAGCTTGAAATTAACTCTTAAGAGAAATCCCAACCCCATTGCTGGTCAGTATAATATGACGTTGTCTATTTATCACGAAATTTTACAGATCCGGAACTTATTGGTTGTGTTTGAAAATAAATAAGCTAAAATGAAAGAGATTCACAATTTGCTGGAAACATACAAAATCGCCGTCATTCAGAAAGATATCGATGCCTACTGTTCAATATTTGATGAAGACGTGAAGATTTTCGATATGTGGCAAATCTGGAGCATCGAGGGACTATATGCATGGCGTGAAATGGCCAGAGAATGGTTCGCTTCACTGGGAGAAAACAGAGATGTCGTAACGTTCGATAACACTAATGTTTATATTCATGGCGAGATGGCGTATGTAAGCACGTTCGTTCGGTTCACGGCCGTTTCCGCAAAAGGAATAGAACTTCGGTTTCTGGAAAACCGGTTAACCTGGGTAATAGAAAAAAAAGAAAAGGGTTGGAAAGTCATTCACCAGCATACTTCGGGGCCTGTTGATTTCAATACAATGAAAGTAATCCTGCAGCGATAATTTGGTGAACAGTCATGTAGTTATCAGCACAGGAGAATAATTTCATCTATTATGAAGAAATATTTTTTGCCGTTTATTTTCCTGTTTGTATGTTACTCTTTACGGGCACAATATAAAGTGCGTTTTATTCTGGAAGAAAAAACAGCTATTCATCACGACAGCATTTTTATAACCGGCACTTTTAGCAACTGGGATTCAACTGCAAATACCAACTATCTCTTAAAGCCTTACCAGGGAAATAAAAAATCGATCGTACTGTCTGTAAACCCCGGTACTATGCGGTACAAATTTCATCGAGGCAGCTGGCTTACCGTGGAGAAAAACTATAATGGTACTGAAGTAAATGACCGTATCATTCATCTCACAAAGGACACCACTTTAATTGACAGTATTTTAAGCTGGAGAGATGAATCACTGATTGATAAAAAATATAGTCTTAGCCTGCCAAATCCGGATTCAATAAAAATAAATATACTAACAGCTATTGCCACCACTTATGGCTTTTCAGCTGAAAATTATAATTCTGATTCCGCTTTAAATTATGCACAAAAAGCGCTCGCATTTCTGCAAAGCATTAAAGAATCAGGGAAAAAGGAATCACTGCCTGATGCCGCTTATTCGCGTCAGCTCATTCACATCCAGCATATTATCGCCGCGCTTATGTATTCGCTGGGTAATTATTCAAAAGCATTGGAATTAGACTTAGATAACTTAGCCATTGCCAACAGGATAAATGAGACGGAGGTTATAGCAGAGCATTTAGACTATATTATCGGGGACTATAGTAACATGAAAGATTACCAGCGCGCCCTCAGTTATGCCAAACAAATGGAATTCATTTCCTCCCATGGAAAAGAAAACAAAACATCCTCTCTTAATTTGATTAATCTGGATGCAAGGCATCATATCGCAGATGCCTTTTTCAAATTAGGGCTCATCGATTCGGCATTACTTTATGCCAGAAGTATAATCAGTGTCAGGATTCAAGGATCAGAAGACTATATAAATTATCTTGGACTTGGTTTGATGGCTGATATTTATAATGCGAAAGGAGTTAAGGACTCCGCTTTGTTTTATTACAGAGAAGCACTACCCTATTTTGAAAAAAATGGAGTAATTCAACGAATGGGCAGTCTGTACGCCGGCCTTGCCAGGCTATTTAAAAAAATAAACAGGCTTGATTCAGCCTTGTATTATGCACGCAGAGCACTGGACCTTTTTCAAAATAATAAAATAACAGTACAGTCCTGGGGCGACAATTCGGAAAGTTATTTAACAGAAATAAGCCCGTTGTTGGCAGATTTATATAAAGCTAATCATCAGCCAGACAGCGCTTATAAATATCTGTGGCTTTCCGTTTCTCTAAAAGACAGTTTATATAATTCAGACAGAATAAGGCAGTTTCAGGCACTTACTTTTAATGACGAGGCCCGCAAGCTGCAACTTGAACAACAACGGTTAGAAATTAAAAAACAATATGAAACCAAAATAAAAATCTATGGCCTTCTGTCTATTATAGCAGGCGTGCTTGTCGTTGCATTCATCCTTTACAGGAACAATAAAAATAATCAAAAAGCTAATATTTTATTACAAGAGCAAAAAGAAAAAATCGAAACTACGCTGACCGATCTGAAATCTACACAGGCACAGTTAATTCAGTCAGAAAAAATGGCCAGTCTTGGAGAACTCACTGCAGGCATTGCCCATGAAATACAAAACCCTTTAAATTTTGTAAATAATTTTTCCGAAGTAAATACAGAATTAATCGGGGAACTACAGGAAGAGCAAAAAAAAGAAAACCGTGATTTGAAAAACGAAGATGCATTACTCAATGATATCAAAGAAAATCAGCAAAAAATAAATCATCATGGCAAACGTGCCGACTCCATTGTAAAAGGAATGTTGCAACATTCAAGAATTAGCAATGGACAGAAAGCGCCAACAGATATTAATGCGCTGGCAGGTGAATATCTTACATTAAGTTATCATGGCATGCGGGCCAAAGAAAAATCATTCAATGCATCTATGCAAACAGATTTTGATGAAAATGTTGGGAATATCAATATCATTTCGCAGGATATGGGAAGAGTTCTTTTAAATCTTTTCAACAATGCATTTTATTCGATGAATGAAAAAAAGAGAATCTCGAATGATACCTATACACCAATTATTTTTGTAAGCACAAATAAAATAAATGGAAAAATAGAAATCAAAGTAAAAGATAATGGAATCGGCATCCCGCAAAAAATAGCTGATAAAATTTTTCAGCCTTTCTTTACCACCAAGCCGGCAGGACAAGGAACCGGATTGGGTTTATCATTAAGCTACGATATTATTAAAGCACATGGCGGAGAAATCAAAGTAGAAACAAAAAACAATGAAGTAGTGGAGTTTACGATTATTTTACCTGCAGACTGATTTAAATTTCTCTTATAATGATTATTAGTTGATCGCAGTAAAAAAGCCCTCTTCCCGTTTTAATTTTATCTTCAACTGATCCCGAATAAACTCAGTTAGCGCAGTAACCCGAGCTCATTCAGAAAAGCCCTTAATTCGTGGACGAACGTCGCGCCGCGCGCGTTAAAAATGTGGGAGTGCATAATTTCAAACAACATTCCCTTAAATAATGTTGAAATCAACCCGTGATCGGAAATATTCAAATCGATCAAAGAATATCTCTGAAAACAATATCAGCATTGTCCAGAATAAACTGTTGTGATTGCAAAAAATCGCTATGGAGATTTGGAGTAAGATATCGGATCCAGCCCGGAGAAATTTCTCCTCTTAAGTTGGCAAATAATGCTAAGGCGTAGCCCCACTGTTTTTGTGTTAAATACCCTTGAGAACTCCAACCATAAGAATCGAAATTTTTGAAAGATAGAAATGCAACGTTTGCATTAAAAACACCCAGTCCAAAAATGATGGCAGTTAAATCTGTCAAATGCTCATCATTGACTTTAAGACGATCTTCACCCAGAAGTTTTATATGAGCAATCTCGTGAGCCAACGTTGCCACCAATTTTTCAGCATGCAACAACACTTCCCTATTTATCCCTATGTCATATTTACCTTCTTTATTTCGGCCCCAGTAAAGGCCAGACGAATGCTGATTGACATCTATCGATCCCAAATTGATTTTTCCACCAAAAGGGTCTCCCGTTGATACATCAGTTATACGATCATTATAAAATAGAAGGTTAACCGTTTCGATCGACACCTCCATTTGGATGGCCACAATTTTCATGGTTTGAACGGCCGATTGTTCAGATGCGTCATAAAATATAGGAAAGTCGTTAGGATGAGGTATGCGTACCTGTCGCTGTTCTGTTTTCTTTTTTCCGAAAAAGTCCAATAGTAACTGAAATCCACTTTCAAGACTAAGGCGCTCGAGTTCTGTAACCGGGCACCCGTCGAGCTGTGTTTCGTTGATTATAAGATCTCTGACGGTATCCGATAGAGAAGAAGTCAGGTGAGTTGCATCCGGCGCTACTTTTGATAACATTTTCCTGTTCACCTTACCCGTACCCTGGCAATACGCACAAACACCAGCTTTCCATTTGCCCTGTTGTTTCAGTCGGGCAATATCGTCTTTGTCCACATGGCCTTTACCTAAACATCTTGGGCAATTGAGTAATGGGGGTGTTTTAGAACGAGAAAAAAATCGCAGGAAGAAATTCATAATGAAAAAATACAAAAAACCGGGCATGTCTAAAATAAAAGTGTCATGACTACTGAAGAGAATAAACTCTTCATAGACATCAAAGAAGCAACCCTTACAATCGACGTTCGGCATCAGAATCACCTTAAAAAGGCCGGTAAATTTATATATCTATATATACAGATTACCTTTATGCAAAACGTTTTAGACAATGTTCCATTCATTTGATTCATGGATGTTATTCTTTACTGCCGCTGGAAGTATAGGTCTTGTAGTTGTTGCTTTTTTAGCCTATCAGAAATTCTTAAGTCAGGAGGCTTTAAAAACTCAAATGGATATTGTTATTCAACTTGTAAAGGATTTAAGTGCTGCAAAGATTCCCATTGAGCTCAGATATCCGACATCAACAAAAACAGCTTCTTCTAAATGGAATTACAATGTGTTTGAAGTTGCTTTTAGAGATGAAAAAGATGTATTTCATGAAAGTCTTAATTGGGAAATCATCATTATGAAAATTGAATTACTTGCGATCCTGGATAAATCTTTTACTCATTTGGGTAACCCTTTGTTGCCAAATTCAATAGCACAAAAGTTATGGAAACTCAAAAGAACAGGAGTAAGAACCCCAAATGAAATGGACTGGAGTAAAATGAATTATTACATAGTTGGTAGTTCCCAAACTACCGATGAAACGATTAAAACGGTTGTATTACATCCTGAGAAAATGAATGGATTTAAAATGGAGTGTATAGAACTCAAAAAATCCATAACTGATTGGTTTGAAGATCATAAAGTAGAAGATACTAATACGGTCGCATTTATGAATATTGATAGTTGACATCTTATTTGACTTAGTGACTGTAAAATTTCACGCAACTCTTGAGACTGCCGTTTGTTTTCGGAAACCATATGCCGGCTTCCTTTTACTTGTATCTGTTTGCGCAGGATATATCTGAAGTAGCAAGCAATAACGCATGCCGCGGGAATACTGATGGATATCCAGATGGCAAGAGAGCCGCCAACGAAGCCGGGCGGTTTTTTCAGCGTATAAGCACTACCGTGCCTTCGTCGTGATGCGCAACGCCATCCTGTGATGACCAGCGAACCATCCATACGTAGGTGCCGACCGGCTGTTCGAGTCCGGAGAAAACACCGTTCCAGCCCGCCGATGGATCCATGGATTCGAAGATGCGCTGTCCCCAGCGATTGAAAATTTCCAGATGATAGTTTGCTGCGCGTCCGGGAAATTTCAACCGGAACACATCATTAACGCCGTCTCCGTTTGGAGTGAAGGCGTTGGGGAACCAGATTTTCGCCTCGCAATCTTTGGCTGTAACCCTGCTGGAGTCCGTACCAAAACATCCTTTTTCATCCACCACTTCCACGCGGTACTGACCGGCTTGCGAAACCTTCAGCGAAGGCCCGGTTTCACCAGTGGACCAGAGATATCTGTCGAATGAACGATACGTAGCGAGCATCGTTACATCGTGCGAACATACGGTGGTGTCTGCCGGAAGAAAATTCGCCGGTGACTCAGCAAAGCCTTCGATGTGAAATCCTGCGCTGCCCTTGCAGGTATGCATGTCCGTTACCATCACCTGGAAGTATCCGGTGTCGGTTACCGTTATCCGGCGGTTCTGCGATCCGCCCAGCCACTGATAGGTTGAAAAATCACCTGCATCGAGTACCGTGGTTTGATCACGACATATCCAGTTGTTCCCAATGATTTTCGGTTGCAGACTTGCAAAGTTCCTTACCTGCACAGTATCAGAAGCGATGCAACCATGACCATCGGTCGCATGCACCCAATATTTTCCTGTCGAACGAACTGTAATCTGTCTGATGACCGAGCCAGTACTCCATGCATAACTTTCGAATCCCGAAGGCGCTGAAAACACCGCCGTTCCTTCGGGGCAGATCGTAGTATCCGCACCAAGGCTGATAACAGGAGTCGGCCAGACAGACATCAGCCAGTCGGCCTTCACTGCGCATTCGTATGGGTCGCGCGCTTTCAGACTGTAATTAGTATTGGTACGCGCAAATGCGCCGAACCGGCCGGAAGTAAAAATTATCGACTGATCAGCGGGCGACCAGCTGACCATATGCAGGCCTGTTGTTTCGGGTAGCAGCACGGTATCTGCCGGACATTTTGTAACAGGCGCGGGAAATGCCGGCGTCCACGGATTATGATATCCGACCATCACTTCATCAGACTTCTGATTACCGCACGAATCCGTTACCGTACAGCGGTACGTTCCGGCAGTCCGGACAATAAAACTATCCGCATCGGAATTATCCTGCCAGAGATAAATATCGTATTTACCGGTTGGCCGCAGAATGAGTGAATCGCCGGGACAAAGCGTGGTATCGTTACCGAGAGTATAATTCATTAATGCAGGAGAGACTGTAACGATCACCGAATCGATGATGTCAATACAGGGGTAAGGTTTTCTTGCCCTGACGACGAACACACCGGGCTCCTGAAACTGAAGGCTTGCTTTTGATCCGTCCTCACTGACTGTGCGGATTTTCGAGCGATCATATTCCCAAACTACGGGATCACCGCAGGCAGGATCTTTATGGGCGATATAATCATAGGTCTGACTCATGTTACACACTGCGTTTTTGCCGGTGACTTCCATGAAGCTGCAGAGCGGCACATAGTCGGGACAAACAAAACGCAGCTGTGACCGGGGCTGAACAGGATTGATCAACGTATCGCGTTTGGAGAAAGAAGTAAAACCGGGAGTCATTACCATCATGGAAGAATCTGTGAAATCCATGATGCTGGCGGTTATGCATATAATCCCATTCGTGACAGGAATTGGACAAGGAACCAATTGCATCGGTTTTGTACAACGCATAATTCATCGACCATCCGCTAAAAGGTTCTGTAAGTCCGGATATCGTCATGGTAGCGATCGCCATTCCTCCGTTGGGCGATGGTGCGGCATCGTAAGACCACCAGGTCTGCTGACCACCAAAATTTCTTAACCACATGACATTTTTCTGCTGGTCGAGTCGCATGTAGTATGTTTCCGAAAACCAGCCCTGAAGACCTGATGGATTACCTGCAGTACCGGAATACATCAATGAAATACTATTGTCTGGCTGAACGATGGTTCGTATTGTCGAAATGGAGGCATCTCCACCCAGCCAAAGTAATTTCGCGTTCCGGGGACTGCCATCAAGATTTACTTCAACAAGAACTGTGGAATTTGTATGGCTTCCATTGTTTATCGAATCGGCGATTCCCGACATTAATAAACCTCCGTTGTAAAGATTAATCCGCGTTGGGTACCAGGATTTCCCGGGACTTGGATAAGATTTCAGCCAACTCATATTTCCGGAAGCCAGATCGATGCTTGCCAATACTCCGTAAGTTTTCTCGAGATAACTTGGATATTGATTTGGGTCAGCGGTCCGTGCATCATACCAGCCAACCAGATAAAGCTGGCCAGCGTTTTCAACAGCATCAGAGAAAAAACCCCAATCGTCCGTGTCGTAAGCATACTGATGCTGCCAGATAAAATTTCCTGCAGCGTCAAGTCTTGCTACGCTCATTTGTTCATCGACTGATTGCGCGGAACGTCCATAGATCAGAAATCCCCCGTCAGACAAAAGCTTCATCCCACTCATACCAATCCAGTCGGTTCCGACAATCGATTTTGTCCAGCTGATATTTCCATTTGCATCGAAACGATAAATGATGCCCGATATACCCCGACGGTTACCACCCGTGAGTGCCACAAACCCGCCTCCCGGCATCGGAATCACAGACACAATCGTTGAAGTATAAGAATTGATCAACCGGCTCCAAAGAATACAACCATTCTCACTCACACGGACGAAATATGGGCTCCCGGAATAATCGCCATAAGGATCACCCCCCGATGTCCCGGCAAGCAGATAGCCGTCCACGGGATCTGCTGCGACGCACTGCACGACATTATCAATCCCGGGCTGACCATAAGCTGCTGTGTTGTGTGCATTCGAGGACGGTGGCGTACCGTTCACTACGATAAAACGATCTGCTGTATCTGTACAATTGCCCTTGTGTGCAACCAGCCTCACATGTGCTACACCAACCGAAGGGTACATTACAAGATCCTCGTTTGGTTTGGGAAACGAAGAATAAGAATCGTCGATCCATTCGTAAGCGTCTGCACCTGTCGTGGTATTTTTTAATGTAAGTGAGCCGGTAACCACGGTCGTATCCTGCTCTGGCGTGCAATCGGCATGAAGACCGCAACTATTACCTAATGTTGAAGAACGGATTTTACTGTTTTTTGAAAGATGAGGATAAGAACGTTTCAGGGTCAGTATTGAGTCAACTTTTGCCTGATAAAGTTTTTTTTGGGCCTGGGTGAAATTCTGATACATGCGCATCTGCTGCGCAGCCATTGGGCTCCCCGGAGGAACGAAATTGATATTGCCGGAAGTATTCTGCTGGGCAAGCGCCACATGCAGAAACCCCAAACACAGAGTCAACAGGTACGAAAAACTACGCATCAGGCCAGAGGTTGGAAACAAGATAAGGCGGAAAATCTGGATGAGGAAGAAGTGACTACCAGATATTGGTTTTTTTAATGCCTCAGCATACCAGTTACTCATTTCCAGAAGACAAATGCACTATTACCATTGTCTTTATAATCTACATTTAGCTTGTCTAAAAATCTCTGCCGAAATTCTCTTTTAGCAGCCAAATTTTCCTTTCTGCCAAAATCTTCGTTAATCTTAATCCATTTAAACTCATCTGAAAGATTATTCAAAGCGTCAAAATGTATAGAAGATTTTTTATTCCCTGTAATAAATAAATGGACGAGAGTATTTTTATCCTCATAAAATAAATATATGTGAGAAAACCCACCCTTTTCTAATGAATCCACAATCCTCATGCTCCCTGGCGGGTTATATTCTAAATTATCCGCTTTAAATTTTTCAACACGATCATATAATACTTCTACAGGCACATCAAATGTATATTCCTGGGCATAAGGATAAGACCCTACCTGGGTAATACCGCTAAAAAAAACCAGATATATTAAAATAAAGACTATTGCTATTGCCAATAAACTCCCGCCCGATATTGAACTTTTTTTCATCCTTTTTATTTACTCCAATTTTTTAAGATATTTATCTTTTGATTAAATAATTAATACCACTCTTTATAAATGATTTTTAGTTTCAATCCTTATTATTAAGCCGTTTCTTCTAATTCATTAATATAATGTCGAGTAAAATCCCCCGGCTTCAAATTAAGTTTGAATTATTTTCCCTCCTCAATCAAATCTACCTGAAAAGAAAGCTTTCCGGAAATCAGATGAAACTCGATAAATATTTAGTGTTCCTTATACATAAAAACCCTTAGAGAGATGCCAGAATTCTTGCCTCAAATAGTTCCTACATAAAAATAAAATATCTTAAAATTCGTTATCTGTTATTAATCCAAACTAACAGCTTTATGAAAAAAACTGCCTTCCCATTTATTATTCTCGTCAACTTCCTATTTCTTTTTACAACTCAAACAGATGCGCAGGTCATGGTGGGCCCATCAGCAGGTTTTACTGCGGCAGGGCTCTATACAAAAGATGCTGATCTATACGCAGGTGTAAATGGACAGGTTGGTGTTACCGCACATTTTCAGATTACAGATTTCCTCGCAGTACGACCTTCTGTTTTATACAGATTTGGGTCGATGGCAAATTCAGATGACAATACCAATAAAATATCGCTAAACCGGATCGCCATTCCGGTGCCCATTGTATACTCCCATATTTTCCCAAACAACGGAATTCTCTTTGGCGGCGTCGGCCCCAATTTCATGTACAATCTGTCAGGTACACAGGAGAATTATTATCAGAGCGGAAAAATCAGCTTTAGCGGGGAAAATGCGCAAATGCAACGTTTTGATGTGGGACTTGATTTCACGGGTGGATATCAGTTCTCGCGGGGGCTCTCTTTAAGTCTCTTCTTTAACGCAGGACTGTCAAATATTTCAAAAGTGCCGGACAATACTATGCATTCTTTGGATGCCTTTGGTTTTTCGATTGGCTGGATGTTCGGCAGTGCGTCAAAGGAATAATAAACATATCATAAATCTGCTTTCAATTCTTAAAACCTGCTTATAAAGCGGGTTTTTTGTTTTAACCATCCCCCTATCCCGCGTTTGAGTTGCAAAATGCGACTCATTTTCTTTAAAATATTGACATTTATAGCCGGTTACAGCTATGGAACAAGGGTTTCAAACTTCTAGAAAAATCAATGACACATTTGCCGAAATCAACGTACATAATTTTTGATCTTTATAATAAAGGCGATACTGCCCGAAAAAATCTCGGAAAATATAAGGCAAATAACAGATGGCAACATTAAACATTAACGAGGATAATGGACAATTTTTGTTTGACTCGCTCTTGCTCAGTGGGAGACTAATTACCGCTTGAGCCAGATGTGTTATCTACAGTTCAATAACTATCATCGACTTCCGGTTAGGATTTAATACCTCTGGTTGGATCTGGGTTCAAGTAAAGAAGACCTTGCAAAAAGAAAAATGGCATGGGAGAAATTCTTAAAAAACTAAAGAGTGAAAGATCTAAATCAATTCCAAGAAGGAAAAAAAGGCTAATAACACCCATTTTCTCTACAGGGGACTGTTTGTCTTTGTAATGTGTTACCAAACACTCGTTCCCCCTATTATAAGACGACAATGGTTTTAGTACCCGTAAGGTGAAGACGCCAGCATTTTACCTATGTAATTTGGGTTGTAACAATTAAATTAAATAACCTTCCTTTCTTTCTATAACAACAGAATCTTTTGAAATGCTGATATTGATACAGAATTGCAGTTCGTGGCTAGTGAAAAGCCGGAAGCCCTTCGTATGTATTCGAATCTGTTTGAAAAGATCTACTCGGACATTTATAACTTATGGAAACATAAACGTGGACATCACTTATATCCACAAATTTCATGGGTAAAGGCTATGGGTTCCAGCCATCCTGGACAGCGGTATGGAGCATGAAATCTTCGGCTTACAAGAAACTTCTGCCAGAAGAAACAGAAGTATAACGCCAAAAGTTTCATTTGACAATTAATTTACTTAAAAAAAAGGAAATGCATTTGTAGACTATAAAAGCCACCGTATTACATACATCGAGAATAAATAAAATCCTCCATTCATCCTCAAATCTGTTCCCTGTAAAATGCGACTAAGTAGTAATACTTAGGAAAAACAGCGTGTTATGAATCTCGGTCTTTTTATCATATTTTGTGTAAAGACACCCCCGACATGAAAATTCAAACCGTATTATTCTGCTGCCTGCTTGCCGTGGGCTGTTCCAAAAAAGATACTACCGTCCTGACCGTTCCGCCGAATATACCCGCACCTCCCGTAACGCCCGTACTCACAGATTCACCGGCAACAGTATATGTTGCAGTTTCCGGCTGGATCAATAGTGGTCAGAATGTAGCAAAATACTGGAAGGACAGTATTCCAACTTTTGTTTCCGATAGCACAAAAAATGAGACACTTACAGCGATGGCAGTTGCCGGAAAGGACCTGTATTTCTCGGGTTATTTACAGGGAACCAACTGGCCGTTTGCACAGTATTGGAAAAATGGCGTGGTTACAAAATTAACGGACAGCGCTTCTATGACGACCGGAATAGCTGTTTCGGGCAATGACGTATATGTGTCCGGTTATGTATATAACCAAACAGCTCTGGGAGTCACTTACGCGAGGTATTGGAAAAATGGTATTCCGGTGGCGCTGGAAGTGGGCACGGCCCAAAATGGTTATACGACCGGCATTGTTCTTTCCGGTTCTGATGTATATGTTTCCGGCTCCAGTTTGAATCCCGCACCGGGAGGTGGATATACGTCCATTGCCATGTACTGGAAAAACGGTGTCCGTGTAAATGTAACAGATGGTACAAAATATGCGTATGCCAACGCAATGGCCGTTTCCGGAAATGACGTGTATGTCGCAGGTGTTGAGTCGGATCCGCCGAACACCAATGGTGTCGGCCGCTACTGGAAAAATGGTGTTCCCGTTTCTCTGACCGACGGAACCAAGCCAACATCTTTATCAGGTATTTGCATATCCGGAAATGATGTGTATGCAACGGGCAATATTTCGATAGGTACAACCGGAGAGATTGCTACTTACTGGAAGAATGGCAATCCGGTTTATTTAAGTCAGACTACAAGTCAAACAGGCTTTGCCAATGCCAATGCTATAGTTGTGTCCGGTAACGATGTGTATGTGGCTGGCAGAATGGATTATTATCCCGTCTACTGGAAAAATGGAGTGGCCGTCCCTCTGAAGTCCGGTAAGCTGAATGATAATGGGATGAGCATTTTCGTTGTACCGAAATAAAATTCCATATACTTCCCATTTTACACACCGTAGGCCCGCGCATGGACACGACGATATAATGATCATCGTACAGGTATTTCATACAACTTTCATCTCGAATCCCTTATCTTAATTGTTCGGGATTTACTGCATAACCTGACGACCTTTTATTGCCCCACTTACCTACTATACAGGTAATGCCATTTGCCACCCGCAGAATTAGAATCAAAATAAGTATCCAGATATCCATTCGCGTCAAATGCAAGATCCAGTGTATAAACTGAATTCTTCGTATAGACGATATTGCCGGTTCCGTCTTTGTCAACAATATCGGTCGTCATTTTATCCGGCATGTTTTTATAAGCATCGTTCAGCGGCCAATCGTAAAATAAGTTCATTTCATTCATGACCGCCGGATTGG
Source organism: uncultured Bacteroidota bacterium (assembly GCA_963759335.1). Lineage (GTDB taxonomy): Bacteria > Bacteroidota > Bacteroidia > Chitinophagales > Chitinophagaceae > Puia. The sequence goes on along the minus strand of CAVWYU010000003.1, from coordinate 114,823 downwards.
TGAGCGCCGCATGGTTATGATATGCATTGTTGTATACGAAGGTCACTTTTTTATCTTCTGTCTGATTTCCCGGTGCAGTGACTGTATGCTGATCAATTTCAACAATATTTCCTTCTGAATTATGATAATTGGCTATTGTATTATGCAAATACAAATTAAGATGAATCGCACCGTTATCGATCCACAGGGTTGAATCTTTTACGACTCGGGTCTCTTTGGTAAGCAGGCCGGCAGTATCATATTCATAAGTTGTTGTATCAGAAATAAAGGTTTTAAAAATATGAGGAGTGGAAGCTGTATCATCATTTTCAAAGTAGCTGTACTCAATTCTTTTTAATGCCCTGTTATGTGAATCGATGGTGAACAGAATCGTGTCCGTGCTGTAAATTCCCGGAAACGGATTTGAAGCGGGATGGGCATAAACTGCCTGATTGCCGTTGTAGGATATTTTCGTCATCGAAGTTCCGGAGTTAGAGCCTGTCGAAATTCCGGTTACCCTGCCCGAGCCGTCATATAGAAAACTTAACACGGTAAGAACGGTGCTGTCATCATTGACGCGCTGAAGGGACATCAGGCGTAACGGGGCTGTATTATCCGGAATAGTATCCGGTTTTGGATCTATGGTGGAAGGCGTCTTTGTATTTTCTTTTTTGCAGGATAAAACGAACAGCATACAGCTGACCAGGACAAACGGAAGTTGCAGATATTTCATAGGGGTCGCTTTCACGGGTCTTTGAAAATGGCTGTATCGGGGAAAACAGCCTGCTTAAAACGCAGAATTCCGAATCAAATTATCAGGCAGAAATATAATTTTATACAGTTTGAACGGACTATATACAAGACCATTTCGGTTGATGTCATATATACCCTATACCCATCCGTCCGTCCGTAAAACTTTGAGTATCACGTCCCGGAACGGCAGATACAAGACCGGGACCCATTGTTTTTTGCAATCGGAAAAAGTGAAAACGCAAATAACGGGAAAATGACAATTAAATACATTTAGTCAAAAACATCCTGCTGAGCATAAATTCAGTATCTTTTTCATCAGAAAGCCACGCTGCAACACATTTATGTCATAATTACATTTAAAACACGAAAAATGAATCTGAGATTCTTGTCATTTTTTATTGTAACCACGTTAATAAGTGGGATTTGTCTGGCCCAAACCCAGACCACGGTACTGGAAGATTTCAAACCTTCAACCCTTAACCAGCCGGGACAGGATTACCCGCAGGTTAATTCACAAGGATATGTACGATTTCGCATAAAAGCACCCGCCGCCGATAGTGTGCGGGTAAGTCTGGGTTTAGGCGGAAGAGGTGGCACCCGGCTAACGCAGGCTGCAGACAGCATGTGGGTGGGTACCACGGAGGGCCCGATGGATGAAGGTTTTCATTATTATCATCTCACGGTTGCAGGTGGTACATTCAACGATCCCGGAACATTAAATTTTTATGGTTCCACCCGCTGGGAAAGTGGTATTGAAATACCCGCTCACGACCAGGATTTCTATGCGCTGAAAGAGGTTCCGCATGGCAATGTGCAACAGGTGCTTTTCCCTTCAAAGAGTACAAATACTTCGCGCCGGGCTTTTGTATATACGCCTCCGGATTACAATAAGGATATATCTACACATTACCCGGTATTATACCTGCAGCATGGCTGGGGCGAAGACGAAACTGCCTGGCCTAACCAGGGACATGCGAATCTCATCATGGACAATCTCATTGCCGAAGGCAAAATCAAACCGTTCATTATTGTGATGACCTACGGAATGACGAACGAAGTAAAATGGGGTCATATGAAGGAATTTAAAATTGACGCGTTTCAAACGGTGCTTACCGATGAACTGATTCCTTATGTTGACACCCATTTCCGCACAATCGCGAACGAATCAAACCGGGCCATGGCCGGGTTATCCATGGGCGGAATGGAGACGCATTCGATTACGCTTGCAAAACCCGGCATATTCTCTCAGTATGCACTACTGAGTGGTGGCATCTATACACCGGAAGAGTTAAAGGACAAAGCAAAACCTTCACTTATTTTTTTAAGTTGTGGCAGCCGTGAAAGTCCCGAACGTATACAGCAGGCAGGCGCCAAACTGAAAGAAGCGGGTTATAATGTTGTAATATATGTTTCTGAGAATACAGCGCATGAATTCTTAACCTGGCGCCGCAGTCTTTATCAGCTTGCACCGATATTGTTTAAGAATTAACCACTGTTTTTATTTCAACTCTAAAAGAAATGATGATCATGAATTACAGATCCTTCATGGCTTTTTTTGCGGCCATCCTAACCAGCTTTGGCTGCCTGGCACAATCCGCGCCAGCCGCAGTTACAGAAGATTTTAAACCGGCCTCCACGAATCTGGCCGGCAAACCGTACCCCCAGGTAAATTCGGAACGCAGGGTACGTGCCAGTTTCACCGCGCCTGAGGCACAAAAAGTTCAGTTGGATATCGCGGGGAAAAAATATGATCTGGTTAAAAATGAAAAAGGTGTGTGGAGCGGTGAATCCTTACCACAGGATGAAGGGTTTCATTACTACCAGCTGAATGTAGACGGCGTTTCAGTTCCGGATCCGGGAAGCCTTTATTTTTATGGCGCCGGGCGTTGGGGAAGTGGTATTGAAATACCGGCAACAGACGGTGATTTTTTTGCGTTGAAACATGTGCCGCACGGGCTGGTGAGTGAAAATATATATTACTCTGACCTGACCAATGCCTGGAGGCGCTGTTTTATTTATACGCCTCCTGCATATCAAAAAGACATCACAACCCGGTATCCTGTGTTGTACTTACAGCACGGAAGTTTTGAAGATGAAACCGGTTGGTCGGCCCAGGGACATGCAAACCTGATTCTTGACAACCTGATCGCGGCTAAGCAGGCCGTGCCGATGATCATTGTTATGGATAATGGTTATGCCAATAAACCTCAGGACAGTGCAGAGACCAATAGCAAAGTACGACCGGTATCCATATTTGAAGAAGTGATGATTCAGGAGATTGTCCCCATGATCGATTCAAATTTTCGAACGGTTGCTGACCGTGATCACAGGGCCATTGCGGGCCTTTCCATGGGGGCCAATCAAACCATGCGGATCATCATGAACAATCTTAATACATTCTCGAGTCTCGGGGCCTTCAGTGGAACTTCCAACTATCCTGGTACAGATGCAATTGATCCTGCTACATTCCTCGATGGAAAATTTAAAGATGGTGCAGCCATAAATAAACAATTCCGTTTACTTTGGATCGGGCTGGGTACCAAAGAACCAAATCCCTTCCCGGGATCGGTTGGCGCCTTCCGCAATATGTTAGACAAGCAGGGTATCAAATATACTTTTTACGAATCACCTGGCACGGGACATGAATGGCTGACATGGAGAAGGGATTTATACCAGTTTGTCCCTTTGCTTTTCAAAAAATAGCTATTGCGCCATTTTATTACAAAAAACAATGAAGTTTAGATTCAGATATACAAAACGGGCCCTAATGACAAAGGGCAAATGATAATATCTGTAGTGATAAGAATTAAAAAATGAAAATATGTAAGGTTTGTTTAATGTGGATGTGTTTGTTTCCGGCCGCCATCCATGCACAGCAAATAATTAATTTATACTCTGGTGTAATCCCAAATTCAAAACCAACATCCTTAAAAGACATGCCGTTGAATCCGTCTGAAGGTTTGGTGCGCCGGGTCATTCATCCGACGCTGGAAATGTATTTGCCTGAAAAAGACAAAGCCACGGGTACTGCTGTGGTTATTTGCCCCGGCGGTAGTTACACCGTAATTGTATACGACGGCGAAGGCGTGCAAACGGCAAAAGAATTTGCAAAACATGGTGTGGCCGCGTTTGTATTAAAATATCGCCTGCCAAATGATTCTTTTCAGGTAAACAAAACCATTGCGCCTTTGCAGGATGCTCAACAGGCAATCAAAATGGTCAGGGACAGCGCTTCGCAATGGAATATAGATGCCGGCAAGGTCGGCATTATTGGTTTTTCTGCAGGTGGACATTTAGCTTCAACAGAAGCAACGCATTATCTAAAAGTATTGATTGAAAATAAAAGCCATACCAACCTGCGACCCGATTTTTTAATAGTTGTATATCCTGTTATCAGCATGCAGGATAGTTTAACAGATGCTGATTCAAGGAAACATTTATTGGGCAACAACCCTTCTAAAGAATTAAAAGATGAATATTCTAATGAATTGCAGGTAAATGAAAACACACCGCCAACCTGGATAACCCAAGCTGCGGATGACCATTTGGTGGATGTTGATAACAGTGTACATTTTTTTGAGCAGTTAAGGCATCATAAAGTGCCGGTTGAAATGCATATTTATCCTAAAGGCGGTCATGGTTTTATTTTTCGCCAGCCGGGTTGGACAGAACCGTTATTTTTATGGATGAAGAATAATGAATGGATAATAAACTAAATTATGAAGCGAATTACCATTTGTATTTTTTGCTTAATCAGTCTGCGCAGTTTCAGCCAGCAATATTCAAAAAGCTGGAAAGATGTAAACTACGCCGGCGATACGATGGTGTATCATGACCTGGATATTTACCTGCCTGAAAAAACGCAAACTAATTACCCGGTTGTCGTGGTGATATATGGCAGCGCCTGGTTCGGCAATAATTTTAAAGACATGGCCATGCAAACATTAGGCAAACCCCTGGTGGATGCCGGTTTTGCGGTGGTTAGCCCCAATCATCGTTCATCAAAAGATTCGGTTTTCCCGGCGCAGATAAACGATATTAAAGCCGCCATACGATTTGTGCGGGCCAACGCAGTGAAATACCAATTTGATACAGGCTTTATTGGAATCACCGGTTATTCTTCCGGCGGACATTTGGCGGCGCTTGCAGGTACTTCGGAAGGCGTAAAATATTATAGCATTGGAAAACTAACAGAAGATATTGAAGGAAATGTTGGCCCTGATACCAGTTTCAGTAGTGATGTTGATGCGGTAGCAGATTGGTTCGGCCCCACCGATGTTCGAATAATAGACTCCTGCCGAAGTGGTGCGGGCTATATTACACCCAATTCACCGGAGGCTATATTGATTGGTGCACCGATAAAGGATAATTTTGTTAAATGCGCTTTTGTCAATCCCATAACTTATATAAATAGTGACGATCCGCCATTTCTTATCTTTCATGGAGACAAAGACCCATTGGTGCCAATATGCCAAAGCGAATTACTGAATGCTGCGCTGCAAAAGGCCAAAGTCTCTTCTCAATTTATAATCGTGCCTGGTGGCCAGCACGGTCCGGGTTTGCTTGAAGAAAAATACTATCAGGTAATGGTTGATTTTTTTAATGAACAATTAAGGTTAAAAAGAAATAAAAGCAAATGAAAAAATTAAAAATTTGTTTACTGTTGTTAATAGCTTCCGGGTTTGTCGTTGACCCGGCATTTTCGCAAACACCGGTGTTAACTTTGGATCTCGCAAAACCAGGCGCTTCCGTTAGTCCCATGTTATATGGATTGATGACTGAAGAAATAAACCATGCGTACGATGGCGGTTTGTATGCCGAGTTAATCCGCAACCGGATTTTTAAGGACAGTAAAACCTCTCCGGAAGGATGGCATCTTGTAAAGGATAACCCATCAGCAGAAGCAGACATAAAATTAATAGGCGCTGAAGAACATGTTCCGAACGATGAACGCCGCAATGCTATCAACGGGGCCCTTTCTCAATGCTTACGGCTTACAGTAGAAAAAGCGGAAGGAAGAGTGGGTATTGCAAATGAAGGGTATTGGGGCATTCCGGTAAAACCTTCCACCACATATCGTGCATCTTTTTATATAAAGGGAACAGACCGGAGCGAACCTCCCCGCTGGCCATGGGAGCCAAAACCCACTACAGCTCCGCTTCCTGACATTGAAAATAATACGCCCGGACCGATAACGATTTCCATGGAAAGCATGGATGGTAAAATCGTGTATGCAACCGGTACGATCAATCTTGAAAAAACCATTTACTGGAAAAAATATGAGCTAAACTTAACCACCGCTGCAGATGTAAAGCCAACCAAAGACGCACGCTTTGTGATTTCCACGAACCGCAAAGGGGTGTATTATTTCAATCTGGTTTCTTTATTTCCGCCAACCTACGATAATCAGCCCAATGGTTTCCGGATTGACCTGATGGAAATGCTCGTGAATATGAAACCAAGATTCCTGCGTTTTCCCGGTGGAAATTTCCTGGAGGGCCCGTTGATCACCGATGCATTTCCATGGAAAACAACACTTGGCCCGATTGCAAACCGGCCGGGGCATAACGGTTCATGGGGTTACCGTGCCTCAGACGGACTGGGTTTACTCGAGTTTTTAGAATGGTCGGAAGACATGGGCGCGGAGCCCCTGCTGGCCGTTTATGCAGGATATTCTCTGGATGGCGATCATATAGACGCCGGGCCGCTTTTAAAACCTTATGTAGATGACGCATTGAATGAGATTGAATATGTAACGGGAGGAAAGGATACCTATTGGGGAGCTAAACGTGCTGAAGACGGTCATCCCGAACCATTCAAACTGAGATATGTGGAGATTGGTAATGAAGATTGGTTCGACAGGTCGAATAGTTATGATGGAAGATTTAACCAGTTCCGAAATGCTATTGAAGCCAGATACCCGCAATTGATTTGCATTTCCACGATTGCTGACGCACAATACCCGCAGATCAAAGTTACATCCGGCAAACCACCGGCTGTGGTGGATGAACATTATTACCGCAACACATGGGAAATGTGGGAGAACGCTTCGCAATATGATACATACGACCGCAATGGAGCGAAGATTTTTGTAGGGGAATGGGCTACACGCGAAGGAGCACCGACCACGAATCTGATTGCTGCGCTGGGCGATGCCGCCTGGATGACGGGCATGGAGCGCAATTCGGATTTGATAATCATGTCCTGTTATGCGCCTTTGTTCGTAAACGTAAGCAAAGATTCCGCTTCGGGCAGAAAAGCGTGGCAGTGGGATTCTGACCTGATCGGTTACGATGCGCTAAACAGCTATGCTTCTCCGTCTTATTATGTGCAGAAATTGTTCAGCCATTATTTAGGCAATAAGATTGTGCCCGTAACTGCGACAAACATACCCACGCAAAACCGGCCCCTCACCAAAAAAGACAGTGTCGATGGTATCAAATTCAAAACAGTTCCTGTTATATTTTATTCCGCAACCCGAAATGACACAACAGGGACCATTTATCTGAAAATGGTGAATACAACCGCAAAAAAAGAAACTGTACAAATAAAACTGGATGGTATAGGCCAGGTTTCGGCGGAGGCCACCTGGGTTGTTATAAAAGGTAACAAGCCCGATGATACCAATACGATTGCAACGCCGGAAAACATTGTTCCGGTTACATCAAAAATAAAAGGGATTACCAGGTCTTTCTCAAGAACTTTAGACCCTTATTCAGTAAGTATCATAGAACTTAAAACAGGCAAATAGATAAATTCGCCGCTAACAAATACCCCGATTATGAGTGCACATTTTATGGACATCGTTGAGATAAACCTGCAGCCATGAATAAAAAACTTCGCAGCAGCGACTGGTTTGGCAAAAAAGACAAAGACGGGCTCATTTACAGAAGCTGGATGAAAAACCAGGGTATGCCAACAGACATGTTCGACGGCAGACCGGTAATTGGCATATGCAATACCTTCAGCGAACTTACCCCATGCAATGCACATTTCAGAAGTCATGCAGAAGCGGTAAAACGTGGTGTACTGGAAGCAGGTGGATTCCCTGTTGAATTTCCCATAATGAGTTTGGGTGAAACCTTGTTGAAACCAACTGCCATGCTCTTTAGAAATCTGGCCAGTATGGATGCAGAAGAATCCATTCGGGGTAACCCGATAGATGGTGTTGTGCTGTTAACCGGTTGCGATAAAACAACACCTTCCACTGTGATGGGCGCAAGCAGTGTCGGCCTGCCAACCATAGTGGTACCGGGCGGACCGATGTTGAATGGAAAATATAAGGGGCAGGATATTGGTTCCGGTACCTATGTATGGCAGTTTGATGAAGATTTGAAGACGGGAAAGATGACGCAGGAAGATTGCGAGTTTGCTGAAAGTTGTATGAGCCGAAGCATTGGGCATTGCATGACGATGGGTACTGCAAGCACGATGGCCTGCATGGTAGAATCGCTGGGATTAACACTATCCGGCGCTGCTGCAATACCCGCAGCAGACTCGAGGAAAAAAGTAATGGCACAATTAAGTGGAAGGCGTATTGTACAAATGGTGAAAGAAAATGTAACCATTGATAAAATACTTACCCGTGAAGCGTTTGAAAATGCCATTATAGTAAACGCCGCGGTCGGTGGCTCCTCTAATTTTATCATTCATCTTATTGCGATTGCGGGAAGAATTGGCGTTCAGTTAAATCTTGATGACTTTGATATGATTGGAAGTAAAATTCCCCTGTTACTGAATTTAATGCCTTCCGGAAAATACCTGATGGAAGATTTTTACTATGCTGGCGGGTTGCCTGTTATTTTAAATGAATTGAAAAATATTTTGCATAAAAACGTCATTACCGTAACAGGAAAAAATCATCATGAAAACATTAAAGGAAACACTGCCTGCTATAACGAAGATGTAATTGCCCCGTATCATAATCCCATCAAACCCGAAGCAGGCTGTGTAGTGGTAAAAGGAAATCTTGCATTAAACGGCGCTATTATTAAGCCATCTGCAGCTACACCGGCTTTGATGAAACACACAGGGAAAGCAGTAGTATTTGAAAGTATAGAAGATTTCAGAAAAAGAATTGATGACCCCGATTTAGATATTGATGAAACATGTGTAATGGTGTTGAAATATGTAGGGCCTGTCGGTTATCCGGGTATGCCGGAAGTGGGTAATATGGCGTTGCCAAAAAAAATATTGCAGAAAGGTATAAAAGATATGATTCGCATTTCGGATGGAAGAATGAGTGGTACTGCCTATGGAACCGTCGTATTGCATGTGTCGCCGGAAAGCGCCATTGGTGGCGCATTGGCCCTGGTGCAAAATGGCGATATGATTGAACTGGATGTGGAGCAGCGTAAGTTACATTTACATGTAAGTGATGAGGAATTGGTCAAACGAAGGCTGGCATGGCAAAAACCTGCACCTGTAACCCGTCGGGGCTATGTACATTTATATATCAATCACGTAACGGGCGCAGATAAAGGAGCCGATCTCGATTTTTTGCAAGGCAGCTCGGGAAGTATAGTAACCAGAGATTCTCACTAAACATGGCTACCGAACTATTCGCAGGAAGCCGTTGCGGAACATGCCGTTGTAATACGCTGTCAACAAAAGATTACTATGGGTAGTAATTCCGGTTCTCATTATTTTGTATATCCTGTAAGACCCCGCATGGACACGACGATATAATGATTATCGTAGAGATATTTCATGCAATTTTCAAAAACAGCGGTTGAGGTACTCAATGCATCATGCGCCAGATCCGGCACGCCATGCACCGTGAGTACAACAACATGTCCGTTTTTGGCAAAGGCAAACGCATCGATGATTTCCTGTTCATTATGTTCATTCAGGGTAAAGCTGGGAATATAATAGGCACCATCGTACGTTGGATTATAGGCGTGGTTGCCCCCTGTGCGGGCAGTCGTATATCCCAGCCGGTTGATTACCGGGATTTTCGTTGCATCCGTAATATAATCCGGATAGGCCATGCTGGTTGGTTTGGGAATTTTCATCGTATCGCATTTGCGTTCTATATACAACAGTTCCGATTTTAACGAATCGTTGCTCAGGTGGTCGATACGGGCATGATGCCAGGTTAGATTGCCGATCTCGAATCCCATATCCGACAATTGTTTAATATCGTACCAGCTCATATATGCTACTGTATCGTGGAAGTCGGGCGGATATTCGCATACATAAAAAGTGGCACCAAAGCCATATTTTTTTAACAGCGGGGCTACATAACTATAATGACTTTGGGATGCATCGTCGAAGGTGAGCACGACAATTTTATCCGGAGGTTTTTTCTGGGAAAAACAAATTGATGCCTGCAACAGTAATAGCGCGAGTAATATTTTTCCTGCCATATTCTGAAAATACAAAGATCATGGAAATCACGTACAAACAGAACGCCACTTTCTTTAATATCTGAAAATTCTCTGAAAAATCTTTCCTACTTTCATTTTTGTATACGTATGGTAAGAATATTCATAAATCATCACCTCGTTCTTCCCGCACTCATAGCGATCCTGACTGCCCTTCATCCGGTAGTGGGATATTCGCAGGCAGGGAATCCGGCTTCCGCTCATCTTCAATATGCGCTCATCGGAGATTTCAAACTGGAAAATGGCCGTTCGATTGATCAGTGTAAAATCGCCTATCAGACTTTTGGAAAACTCAACAAAGAAAAAAATAATGCTGTCCTCTTCCCTACCTGGTTCACGGGTACGAGCATGAACCTATTACCATTCGTTCCCGGAAAGCTGATAGATACAAATAAGTTTTATCTGATCCTCGTGGACGCACTGGGCGACGGTTTGTCCACCTCACCCTCTAACAGTCACACACAACCGGGAATAAAATTTCCCGCTTTTTCGATCCATGACATGGTTGAATCGGAATATGTTCTGCTCACCGCGCATTTGAATATTCATCATCTCTATGCTGTTTCCGGAGTTTCCATGGGCGGCATGCAGTCTTTCCAGTGGGCCGTTTCTTATCCGGATTTTATGGATAAGATCATCCCCATTTCCGGTTCACCGCAATTGAACGCCCCCGATCTGCTGCTTTGGAATGGTGAATTACAGGGCATACAAAATGACACCGCTTATCATGATGGTCATTATACCGGCCACCCGCCCATGCCAGCCGTTACGATACAGCACGAGTTTGCCGTGCACACACCCGCCTGGTTCGCAGATACTGTATCGCGCGACAGCTTTGATGTCTGGCTGAATCGTAAGATCGCAAACGATCAGTTTGACTGGAATGACCGGGTCTATCAACTCCGCGCCATGATCGGTCTTGACATTGCAAAAAACCAGGGAGGATCACTTCAGAATGCCGCAAAACAGATCCGGGCAAAGATGCTGATCATCGTTGGCGGACAGGATCATATGGTTAACCCGTCTCCCGCCATAAAAATGGCCGGATTTTTAAATGCCCGGCTACTGATACTAAAAACCGATTGCGGCCACACCGTGCTGGATTGTGAACTCGAAAAAATCATCGCAGCCGTTCACCAGTTTCTGAACTGAGACCAGCCAAAAGGATCAGAATTTCATAAGAAGGAATTTCAGGTGATTTCGCCTCCGGAAACCCGGTATAAGCCATGCACATCAATGATTTCGCAGGAAAAGATAAATTCGATTTTTGCCGGATTTCAAATTTTATTTACCTTTTACTATCTCAAAACCTAAACTTATCAATTATGAAAAAATTGCTTGTCGTAGTTGGGTTTGCTGCATTTGTTACGTCATGTAATAACAGCAATGCCCCGATGATGAATAATGGTACAGATTCAGTGGCAGCTGCCTGTGCAGCGAAAGACAGTGTGCTCGAAAAAAATAAAGCGACGGCGCTGGCCAGCGCGCAGAATTTCAGTTCAGGAAAACTGGATGAAGCATTTAAAGACGTTACTCCCGACGCAGTGGACTATGGCGACGGAGGGTCGACGACGCCCATGAAGGGTCGTGATACAATCATGAATATGGTCAAAGGGTTTCTGGCGGCCTTCCCCGATTATAAAGGAGAAAATTTCATGGTCGTCGGAGAAGGAAATCATGTAGCCGTATTTGCCGACTATTCCGGCACTTTTAAAAATCCACTGATGGGAATAAAACCAACCGGCAAATCCTTTAAATACCGGGACGTGGATGTATTTACGTTCAATGATGCCGGCAAAATTACGGAACACCGTAATGTTCAGTCCGGAAAAACAATGATGAATATGGTCGGGGCAAAAATGCCGAAATAAAATCTCTGATTAAATAATTTTCCACCGCCACCGCCCCCGATACGGGGGCGGTTTTTATTTGGGAACGCTTTAACCTTGCTTTGCGCTTTCTTACTTCTTCGGCATGACAAAAATGGCCGGATCAATCTCACGGTTCAATTCCGACGTATATCCTGCCATACCCGTAGATTTGTTATATGTACCCTGTTCGAAATAAACAACATTTCCTTCTTCCTTGTTAACTTTTAAATCCCGTATCCTTAATTCCCTTCCCAGGTCCCCGGCTGTCAATTGGGGGCGCAATGACCGCTCGATTTGCTTTTCGAATTTCAGAAATCCAGAGTCCCTGAAAATCATCACGAAACCGCTGATCGCGTAGACAGCCATAATCCCTGCTAAAAAATAGCCTAAATACCGATGGTAAATTCTCATCCTGCTGTTGACATTAGTATTACCCATAATCTGTATTGTCTTTTTAAAATTTTCCTTAAGAAGCCGGTTACTTCTTCTCTCCTTTTGTATAAAGCAGCCAATGCTGGTTATTGTCAGCTTTCAGGACAACTTTCTGATCGGCGTTTTCCAAAGTAACAAGAAAACTGTTTTTATCGTTTACGTGATACTCGGACAAATCTGTAATCCAATATCCCTGAAATTTGGTTTTTATTTCCGTCAGGAGTACTTCCGGCAGTTTGTCAGATAATACATTTTTTGCATCACCCATAAATTCACCATCCTCGGAATAAAAAGCATATATCGTTTTTCCCTTAAACCAGAATGTTGCCTTGAAATAATTACCAAAGTTTTCCCAGGTGACTTTTTTGGCATGCATAAATGTCTGGTTAAATGCGGATACAACAAATTCAGGAACAGAACGTATTACCTGCGTTGGCAAACATAATATTGGAAACTAAAACAAAAGCTGCTACGAGGGTTATGATTTTTCTTTTCATTTTTAAATTTTTAAAAGTTTGAAAAATAATTTCGACAAAAGTATAATGGCTCCTGAATCGTATTTCCAGTTATGCGATGAACACCGAAAAAACTGCTGTGAATGCCGGAATGGTCTTACTCTTTGTTACCTTTTGCTGATGAATTTTGCTTTCTGGTCGCAGACTTTTGCCTGTTAGCCGTTTAGTAAGTGTTTATACAGACAGGGTTTTATATGTTTACACCTGGGCGGTATCGGCAACCAGGTATACCTGGTATGGAATTCACAAAGACAGGGAGGCGCCAATTCAATCAACCGCAATTTTTAAAAAATAACCGGATGAAATGGTCCAGAAGAAAATTTATTAAAACTGTCAGCGGCGCAGGAGCAACCACCCTGTTGCATCCCCTGTTATTTCTTACTAATAATCAGGAAAATCCACGAATAGATAAAATTGTAGCCAAAACCATTGGCACGGACACACACAATCACATTGATGTTCCGCTGAACGTTGCGGAGTTGCCCGGACCGGCAGTTGACCTGACGGGTGAAATACATAAGTCAGGTCTGTCAGCCATCTGTATGACCTTCGCACTTGATTATCAAAAGCTAACCAACCCCGGTGATGCCTATGAAAAGTTTATCACCGGATTGAATGTAATGGATGCATTGCTGAGTAGTAATCAAATGAAACGCGCGCTGAATCTGAGCGACCTCGAAGCGGCACACAATATCCATCACCCCATCGTTATTCAATCTGTCGAAGGCGGCCATTTCATGGAAGGAAAACTGGACAGGCTCGGTGTCGCTTATGGGAGAGGCCTGCGGCAACTTGGATTATTACATGATAGCGATGCCTCTGTTCCGCTGGGTGATGTGTATACAAACCCTGCAAAATGGGGCGGACTAACACCGTTTGGAGCCGATGTTATCAGGGAATGTAATAATCTGGGCATTCTTGCAGACCTTACGCATTGCAGCAACGAGACGATCAATGCGGCATTAAAACTGACCAGTAAACCGGTGATTATATCACATACCGGTCTTGACACTCAACTGGGTCAGAATGAGTCTATGGCGAAGATGATGCGCCCCCGGCTGATTAGTAAGGAACAGGCAAAGATTGTTGCAGATGCAGGGGGTATTATCGGTGTCTGGACCCATCTTTCAGATACACCTTTGGAATACGCCCAAAATATTCGCGCAATGACAGATGCTGTGGGTGTTGAGCACGTATGCATTGGTACTGACACTAAAATGACGCCGTCTTACAGACCTCCCGGCAATTCCAACCCTCCAAAAGGACAAAATAGTTCAAACGATCATAAGAATGAACCAACAAAGTCCGTCGATGATCATAAAAAAGATTCGGGCAATGGCAGCAATACAGTCCGGATCGGTGAACGTACCAATAACGCCTGGAAGGATCAGCAAGCCGGATTTTATTATGCGGTCGTTGGAGCTTTATTGAAGACAGGTTTTACAGAAGATGAAATAGGGAAAATCGGAGGTGGAAATTTTTGCAGAATATTTAATGAAGCGACCAAGGGCCATTAAAACTCCTGTTTACAAATTTATCAATAGTAAATTTTTGTTTCGTTTTTATTTGACTCATGACAAACAAAATCAACAGCGATACAACCGGAAAAAGAAACTGGATAACCATTTCGCTGCATATTCTTATCTGGCTAATGATTTTCCTCACTCCTTACATCTTTAACCGGAATCCGGAAAAAGGCTCGGTCAGCCACGAAGACGCCGATCAAAATAGTTTTTTGCTACTCAATACTGTACTAAATTTTATCTGGGTTGGAATCTTTTATATCAATTCGGGTATTCTGATCCCAAATTTAGTCTACAAAAGAAAGTTGTTCCTGTACGTCATCATTTTAATGGCCGCATTGAGCATAGCGATTCTGACTGATTTTTTGTTATTTCAGGTATTAAGCATTTCGCGTCACTTTAGTGTTTTCAACTCCCTTAAACACAATTTTATACCCTTTGTTTTTACGGTCGCTGTGAGCGCAGCGTATAAAGCCATATCTGATAAGACGCGGACTGATCTATGGATAAGCGATAAGAAAAGTCAAAATTTAAAAACGGAATTGTCGTTCCTCCGTTCCCAGATGAGCCCGCATTTTCTGTTCAATGTAATGAACAACATTACCGCGATGATCAGATTAAAAAGTGAAGATCTTGAACCGACCGTAATGAAATTATCATCGCTCATGCAATATATGTTATATGAAACGGATGAAGATAAAGTGATCGTAAAAAGTGAAGCTGAATATTTGCAAGCATATATTGATCTCCAGCAACAACGATTTGGTGACGAACTTATCTTAAAAGTTTTATTTGCGATAAAAGAAGACTGGCACGCGATAGAACCCATGCTGTTAATACCTTTCGTAGAAAACGCATTCAAGCATGGTGGTCAATGGCAGCATCCTGAAATTCAAATTTCTTTATCCGTGGAAAATAATGAACTTCATTTTACAGTAATCAATAAATTCGGAGACAGTCAGGCCATAAAAGATAAAACATCCGGTATTGGTTTGGCCAATGTCCGGAGGCGACTGGAATTACTCTATCCGGGCAAACATGTATTAAATATTGATAATCAGGATGGCTATTTTACGATCAATTTGCATATTGACATTATCTATAATGATAAAATGTATCGCGATAGATGATGAGCCCCTTGCACTAAAGCTGCTGGAGGATAATATACGCCAGCTCCCCTAGCTTGAGCATATTGCCTCCTGCCGGAATGTGTTTGACGCCATGAAAGTATTGCAGGAAAATACGATTGATTTGATGTTTGTTGACATACAAATGCCGGGTTTGACGGGTATGCAGTTTGTTGGATCCCTCGAAAACAAACCAATGGTTATTTTCATCACTGCATATAAACAGTATGCTCTGCAGGGATTTGATCTGGCTGTTGTAGATTATCTGGTGAAACCGGTAGCCCTGGATCGTTTTATCAGGGCATGCAACCGTGCCGCAGAATTATTCGAATTAAAATCAAAAAAAACCCAGACATTAACCCGGGAAGCTGAGTTTTTCTTTTTGAGTGCGGACTACAGTCAGATTAAAATAGTGTTTGATGACATTGTATGGATGGAGGGTGTGCGTGATTATGTAAAAATACATCTGAAAAGCAGTAGTAAACCTTTATTGTTTCGAACGAGTTTAAAATCATTGGAATCCCAATTGCCACCATCGAAATTTATCCGCATACATAAATCCTATATTATCGCCATTACAGGTATTACATCCATAAGAAAATCCAGTTTGTTCATAAAAGATATGGAGCTTCCCATAGGAGAAGCTTTTCGTGAAATGGTTGATAAGCTTACCAACAAAGAATCCTGATCACTTTCTAAGTGATCCCAGAACATTATAATCTATTTCTTCGGCATCACAAAAATAGCCGGATCAATCTCGCGGTTCAGATCCATTTTTTTGGTAGTGGATACGATGGTGAGTCCGGGATAATTTACTTCCGAAACAAAGGGCATGAGCACACCGATATTTGTTTTCTGATAATCGGAGGTTGCGATGGCGATTTCCAGGGGTTGCCCGGATACTGTCACCTTAATAACTGTTTTGAGAAGTAACGAGGAAGCGGCATCGATATAACAGTCGATTTCAGTGCTGTCCCTGGTGGTTAGTTTTAGTTTAAATGCATCGGCATTATTTAATTTCTCCTTACCTGCCAGTTCAAGTTTATATCCTTTGGATGCATAATTATACATGGGACCTTTCAGGTCGTAGGTCATCGCACCCATACCCACCTGCTGGGCAGGCATCGGCGTGGGTTCGGTGACCCCTGCCAGCGGGTTCACCGTCCATCCCGCGCCCACGGTATAACAATTAATTATTTTTTGTCCGTTGAAATCAATCTCGCTTCGGGATGCTTTCCCGTCGATCACTGAAGAAACAAAGGGAGCGGGATTATTCATGATACTCATTTCTCCTTCTGAATAGGCGGTTTTCACCGTTTCTAATTTTGCTTTCCCGCCGATTGCATCAAAATATTTGTTTACGATTTCATCCGCCGTTTGCGCTTTTGTCTGCGCAATTAATAAAAGCCCGATCGATAAAGACGCTAATTTTCTCATATACCTGTTTTAAGTGTTTTATTCTTTGATTTCAAAAGCCAGGAGAACATTTCCTTTCATCTGCCCAAACATACCATAACCGGAATTCACCATCAGCATCCCGTCAGAAATCACGGGGGCCGGCCCGTCAATCGATCCGCCGCTTCCTTCTATTCCGTTCACGGTTTCAAAATGAATGGCTGTATTAAAATCCCAGATTATTTTTCCGTCCTTCGTATCGTAACCCCTTACGTGTCCATCCAGGGAACCCGCAAATATAATCCCGGGGATCACGGCCGGCGCCGCTGAGTTGTTCGGAAAACAATTTTCTTTTTCAGAACAGGGCGGATTGGCTGTTTTCCAAATGAGGTCTCCTGTATTCACATCCAGCGCATATATACCTGGTGATGCTTTCCAGCTTGTATCCTTTTTATCCAGTCCGAAGGTTTGATCGGAATTGGCTGCATATACATATTTTCCGTCGGTGGCCATGCCCCAGTGAATACCGCCCAGGGTTCCTCCTTTCCCGACTCTTGTTTCCCATATTTTTTTTCCGTTGTCGGGCGACAAACAAAACACGATGCCCGATTTTTGTCCGATCAGCAGAATATCTTTTCCGTTTTTATCACGCGTAAGAATGGGCGCCATACCAAAGTCAAGATCGGGACCTGCCTTCTCCGGACAATTTAAAAAGTACGGACAGGCGGCATTGTATGTATCACCCGGGGTTGCCTGAAAATTCCATTTCAGTTTACCTGTTTTCATATCCAGCGCCTGAACCGCATCACTGTTTTTTGTCGACGGATTCGTATAATTTTCGCCGGTTCCTATATACACCAGACCTCTTTTCAGATCAATCGTCGGACTGCACCATACAGGCGCACCGGACGGCCCGTAGAATGGTTTCCCGTTTTTCTTCTTTCCCGATTCGACCGCCGCCTCCGCGATGACCCGGTAATGCCAGATTTCTTCACCGGTGCCGGCATTCAGAGCCACCAGTCCTCCCGAGGAAAAACAGCAGGCATAATTTCCATCCGCAGCAGAAGCCACTTCAACGGAAGAAATCGGCACATACACCATACCGTCGGCAATGGTCACCGATCCGGTCACGGCCGATTGTGATTCATACCCCGCTCTTGATTTCCAGATCTGCTTCCCCGTTCTCACATCTACGGCATATACATTGGTACTGTAATCGGCAAAATAAGCAATCAGCCGGTTGTCTTTTTTGATCGTTGTAATGGCTCCGCGAATGGCGGCGCCGGCAGAAAAATGCCAGCCGATCTTTCCTGTTTTTTTATGGAGTGCATATACATCACCAAACTGACTGCCCACCAGCAACCAGTCACCCGCCACCGCCGGTTTGCTCCGCACGATCGTTGCATCCGGAAAAGCAAATGCCCATTTTAATTTCAAATTTGCCAGATTGGTTTTATGGATACCCGCCTGTGCTGCATTTCGAAAACCGGTGGAACGGATATCTCCACCCCATCCGGAATAAACAGGAACCGCACTCACATTTGCAGGCAAATGAAATGGGGTGTACGCGGTCTTCGGCATGTCAGCGGATTTCAGGGGTGCACCCGTAATCCATTCGGCGATTGCTTTTTTCTGGACTGCACTTAATCCGGAAGCCTGCATGCGCATTTTTCCGGTTTCCATCGCTGCAAGAACCGCTCTGGGTGTCATGGTCGATAAAACTATTTTGGCCGGAATGCGCGCGTTGATGGTATCGTGGTGACAACCCTGACAGGTTTGTATAAACGCAGACTTGCCAATGAGTTTTACGGAGTCCGCAATCTGTGCGCGACTGATCATCGCGGCACCGGTAAATAAAAAAACAAATATCAGACGCATAGGAATCGCTTTCTGAAGTAAAACTAAATGAAGAACATATGCAGAAATAATCTTTTCGCTTAAAGGAGAGAGAATCCGACAATCTGTATGATTTTCACGACGAACTGTTATCGCCGCAGATTCGTTTTACGACTTCCTGTCGCAGATCACGGGAAATGGGAATCAGTTTACCGGCGATTTCAACATTGCTGCCCTCTACGGCGGAAACCTTGTCGATCGCAACGGTAAAAGATCGGTGGATCCGCATAAAACGATCATCCGGCAATTTTTCGGTAATGGAAGTCAGCGTCTGATAGGAGATCCAGAAATTGCCGGGCGTGACTACTTTAATATAATCTTTCAGACTTTCCACATAGAGTATTTCTGCGATGGCAATCTTCACCATTTTTCCGCTCACTTTCAGAAACAGATGTTCCTTTTCGGATTCTGAACCTTCCGCCGCCGGAATATTTCGCTGCAGATGTTTTAGCACTTTTTCAAAGGCCTTCATAAACCGCGGAAAGGAAATGGGTTTCACCAGATAATCCAGCGCATCGAGTTCATAACCCTCTACGGCATAATCCCTGTACGCGGTGGTGATCACGACGGCCGGCGGTGACTGCATCGTTTTCAAAAAATCAAGCCCGGACATCAACGGCATTTCGATATCCAGAAAGATCAGATCAATTTTCTCTCTCTGCAGAATCTGAAATGCATCAATGGCGTTATTACACTGGAAGGATTCAATATGGGGCAATCGTTTCAGATAGTTATCGATGACGTCAACGGCCAGCGGCTCGTCGTCCAGGATCAGGCATTTTAAATTCTTTGTCATACCGGCATTTTTAAAGACACGGCATATTCCTGTTTGTCATCCGTAATAACCAATGCATAGTTCGTTTGAAATAACAGATCCAGCCGGCGTCTGACATTTTTAAGACCGATCCCCGACACACCGGTGGAAGCGATATAGACCGACACCGGATTCTTAATACTGAAAAATAAAAAACCGTTTTGAATTTTCAATTCGATGTCCACACGCACCTGATCGATATTGTCTTTTAATCCGTGTTTAAAACAATTCTCCACAAAAAGAATCAGAATCATGGGCGGAATCAATACGCCCTCCATATTTCCTTCGATTTCAAAATGGATGGTCAGCCGCTGTCCGAACCGCAGTTTTTCCAGGTCCACATAATCCTGCAGATAATTCACTTCCTTCTCCAGGGAAACCCGGGCCTCGTTGGATTCATACAACATATAACTCATCAGGTGCGAAAGCTTCAGGATCACTTCGGGTGTCTGTTCAGACCGGTTCAATGCCAGTGAATACAGATTGTTGAGGGTATTGAAGAAGAAATGCGGATTGATCTGTGTTTTTAAAAAATTCAATTCGGTTTGCAGGTATGTTTTTTCTCTTTCGCTTTGCAGCCGCTGGTTTTCTATCCACTGCTTCGCCAGATGGATGGCACTCGTTACACCCAGAAGATAAAACCGGGCGGCCATGGCGCCTGAAAAACTGGCCAGATTAAAAAAAGCAGTCTTGGGAAACAACTGGGAACCCAGATGTGCATAGAATTGCCTGATCGATGCGTCCACACAGGCATCGATGAATACACCAAGAAAAATCAGGCAGGCATACGCGTAATACTTTTTTGTTTTTAAATACCTCGGTATGAGCACATAAAAATTGAGATAGACCAGGCAGATATCAAAGGGATAAAACAGCATGATCTGGAAGTAAAAGACCGGGTTTTTGATCTGATAGGTGGTATAGAGAATAAAGTAACAGTACCAGGAATAATAACAAACCCAGAAGATGGTATGGTAAAACCAGCGCTTTTTGAATAATCTATACAAACGGGTGCTTTGGTTTCAAAGATAATCATCCGCTGTTTCCAAAGATTGTTCGTCCGTGAATTGCCTGTTTTGCACGACGAATGGTAGTGAATTTCGCGTCCCTGAATGTATACAAGGAGATCTTACATTCCGGCACTTTCCATTACTCCGCAATGAAGTACAGGTAAATAACGTAGCCAATGAGCAAAAAAGAAAACAATGCAATAACCGCCAGCAGCCATTTCATCCACTTCATAGTCCAATAATAGCAAATCGCATTTCCGCCATCAACGGGAAAAAACCTGTAATAATACGGGAGAAATACCCCCCGGCAATCCGTTTTTCACCTGAATTTTCTCCTGTAGGTTAAGGGCGATACCCCTGAAACTTTATGAAACACGTATCTGAATGCTTTCGGATCGTTGTATCCTGCCTGGTACATGATTTCGTTGACGGTTAACTTCTTTCCTTCCAATAATTTTTTAGCAGCCTCTATTCTGATCCTTTGAATGTATTCTTTAACGGAGAAGTGAGTGGCTTTTTTAAATCTCCTTTGAAATGACCGCCTGCTGACATGCGCCAGGTCGGCCAGTTGATCGACTATTAATTTTTCAGCGAAATAATTTTCAATATGCACCTGTGCGGTATGTATGGCGTCATCATCATGAAATTTGCAGCCTTCAAAAATCGTAAACAACGACTGGCTATCCCTGTTTAGCTCTATTTCGAAATACTTTGACGTGCGGATAGCCATTTCTTTATCGGTGTATTTTTCGATCAGATAAATCAACAAATTCCAGTAAGAATTGGCTCCGCCGCTGGTATATAAACCGTTATGATCGGTAATGATTTTTTCATCTACCAACTGTACACCGGGAAACCGCATTCTGAATTCATTAGACGATTGCCAGTGCGTTGAACACTCTGCACCGTCCAACAATCCTGTTTCTGCTAATAAAAACGATCCCACGCATAAACTGGCCACTTCAGCACCCTGTTTAAACTGTTGATGTATCCACGGCAAATATTTCCCGTTTAACAGAATACAATTTTCCATATCACCAGTCATGGGAGGAATAATAATCAAATCAGTCTTCGCTAATTGATCAATGGTTGCATCCGCCTGGATGGTGAAAGTGCCATTATTTAGTTTCATTTCTTTTTGCAAACCCACCAGTCTTACATTGAAATGAGCATCCCTGCCCGATTCTTTTAGAAAAACATTGACCATATAGAATAAATGACTGGCATTGCCAATCGCAGCAATCAGCGCCTGATGTGTAATTAAAATAGTCACCTGTTTCATTGTTAGAAACGTATGGTTATGAATTGGCACAAACAGCCAGTAAGATTGGCATCTTTAGCCATTTTTCATTTTGCGGTGTGATTTTACTTTTGATAAAGCAATCAATAAACACCCGCAGTAATGAAAATAATGATATTCTTTAGCGTGACTTCCCTTGCTTTTTCAGCCAGCATTACTTTGATACGCAGGTCCGTGGGACCTGAACATACCGGTCAATTATTTTGTACCGAATATTTCATAGTTATAAACCCGGCCTTTTTTATTTCGGAAATCCTTACAGGTAAATTTTTCAAAAATGACGCCAATTCATTCTGAAACGTCGCTCCGGCAGCTTTCAGTAAAGGCGCGAAAAAATATTAACAACACTTTTAATTAAAATACGATGAACACATTCAGATCAATATTGGTAGCCATATTCATCATGATATTTGCTACGAGCGGTGCCCAGGAAATTACATCCTTTAAAGGCTTCGGCGGTGAGGAGTTTTACAGGGATAAAGAGAGGATAAGCAGAAAGCAGATGGATAGCTTAATGGCGCAGAGCCAGGTGACCGAAATGTACTGGCGCAGGAAAAAAACGCAAATGCTCATTGGAGCGATCGCTACCACTGCAAACATAGGCGCCAGCGTCTGGTGGATCGTAAATTCGGGCAATAATCAAAATATAGCAGCTCCCGCAATTGCCACCGCCGGAACGTTTATTATGGCGGCTATATTTAACCTGGCCGGCAACAGAAATAAGAGGAAAGCGATTTTGGAATATAACGACGCTCTTGATAAAAAGACTTCATTTAAATTAGTGCCCATAGGCACCCCCAACGGTATCGGAGTAGCGTTGAGGTTCTGGTAATGAGGCCTGGTATGCAACGAAACTTCACCGTATTAGGAACGCAGGAAAGGAAAATGCGCAAAAAACTCTACAACCTCAAATGCGCTTAGGTTATTTTCTGACTTTTCAAACCCGCCCTTGATTTCAGCATACCTGATTCCATGGGTCGTTTGACGAACCAAAAGTTTGCAATGGGGGGAACTAAGCGTTCTGCAGTTTTAAAACTTTTGACGTTTTATTGTAGTCCAGGATCGCTTTTTGAAGATTTTCAGGGAGTGATTTATAAGCATTCCTGATATATTCACTATCGATTTCTTTGCTGTCATCATAACCAAGAAACCCGGGAGCATTTTCCTGAATCATTAATCGCAGGAACCGGAATTCAATATTATTCGGATTTTCTTTAATCGCATCCTCCAATAGCCCATGTCCCTTTCTAAAAAGCCACAATTTGTATACCGGGTTACCACCAATCCCCGCCCTTTTCATGATCATCGCCCCCAGAAACGCATTTTTCAAATTTGATGATGCGAGGTTCAATTCTGAAATCTGGGCATCAACCAGTGTCTGATCATTTGATTCCATCGCTTTGTAGAAGGCGGTTCGGTTTAGGTCAGCGTTCCCTAGATAGTTGGTAACTGACAATGGACGGACGATTGAAATATGAGATGGATGGGTATTGTAGGAGGCAGAAGCTGATCCGGCAAAATATAAAAGGACTAGATTGAGTAAAATGTTTTTCATAACATAAGCCTCATATTACTTAGTAACAAAGTCGTGCCAGATTTTGTTTTCAACGGTATACGCCCAATATGTGTCCCGGGGGAAAACGAACAAAAAGAATTCATCAGACGTAACATAAAAAAACCCGGAACTGTTCCGGGTTTTATAGTTCAGTTCAGCCATGATACCAGCTATATCCCCTATTAACTTTTGATGAATGGACCTGCAATGGCCAGTACCTGCTCCATCGTCAGCGGCTCATCAAAGCTTTCCATGATATACGCCGCAGATATTGTTGTGACCGTTGTTACATCCACACCACCCTGTGTCACATTATCTTCTCCTGCGTAAACGGCTGCAGGTACGCCGGCGGTCATATTACCGCTTACCCAGCCTTTCTGACCTCTTAATCGCCTGATCTCAGAAGCATGCCTTGCTTCCACGGAATGAATGTCCAGCGCAGCTGTCAACAAATCTGTTCCCAGTAAATTCGCTGCCTGACCTTTATAAGCCCGAACACCCGTATCCTCAAACGCATTTGCCAGCGTCAGAAAAGTTGCATAATTGGTAAATACATCGGGAAATGTTCCCCCGGCCGTAAAATCGAATGTTGGTTCCATCACGGGTGTTCCGCCTGCTGCCGAGATAGCCGCTTTGAGCGTAGCTACATGAGATGTTTCATGCTTGCTGATCTGGGCGATAACAGCCATATCCGAAGCAGGTACGATACCTGAACTCAGTCCCATGGTGTAAAAGGAAGACTCAAGATATTCCAGCGTCAATGCAAAATTCAACACATCAACCGCGCTGGCAGTACCCGCATACGTCTTTGTTGGTTTTAGGAGCATGGCCAGTGGCACAGCTGCAAAAATGCCCTTCAGGCCCAGGTTGATCCCTTTATTAAATGCTTCTCTGCGGGAGAATGCTTTATCATTTACCCCGCTATTCAATGTTTCCATTATTTTTATCGCTTTCATATGTATATTATTTAAGGAAGTTTTGTGGCAGATATTTTTGTTTTAAGAAATGAATTGGCAGTGGCCACAATGCTCATGGGATGAGCAGAATCTGTTCCGTTCGGTGTTCTGGAATAGTCCAGACCGCTCGTTGCATTCACTACATCATCGCCTGCAAAAGAAGCAGTCTTTGGCATCAGCAGATCCCGTATCGCCGCCGCATGACGCGCTTCCACCGAAACGATTTTTCCTGCCAGTGTGAGATAATCAGCACTCTGAATATACTTGCCTGCCCCGTTATAGGCAGAAACGCCGGTATCTTCCAGCGCTTTGGCTGTGCTTAGCACTACGGTCCGGTTTGTAAAATCAATGGACGAAAAATCAAATGTCAAAGTTTGAATGGCCGCTGATCCCAACGCTGCTTTAAAGAAATCGCGATGCGCCACTTCGTGATTCATGATATCAGTCAGAATCTGTTGCTCTTCTGAACTGATATTTGTGTAGAACGAGGAATTGACTTTAATGTAAAATGCAGCTTCCAGTTGTTCCAGGGCATAGGCGAAATTCAAAATGCCGGGATCACCGCTTCCCACATCAGTGATCGGATTACCCCCGGTTCCCTCACCCGGATGATGATTATCCTTGTGACATGCCTCCAGCCCAAGCAGCATGGCGGATCCCGAGATGGCGGTGTACTTTAAAAATGACTTTCTTTTGAGTGGCGCCGCAAAGATGGATTGCAGGCGGTCTTGCAAATTTTCTGGTTTCATACGCGCGATTTTTCTTTACCTACGACGGGTAGTTCATATTGGATTGCAAAAACTTATATAATTGTATGGCACATTTTTCTCCAATTATCATTGGTAAATGTGTCCATTTTTTTGAGCAAATAATTCCCCGGATCGGGTATAAGAATCACAATCATTTTTCAATCCGCATTTTACATTTCTGCGTACATAACAGGAAGAAAATTTCAAATCAAATAAAATTAATAACCATGCACACTTATTTTTTACTATCCATGCCGGGAGGAACTGAATGGATCCTGATTGTCGTCGCCGTACTCGTCATGTTTGGCGGAAAGAAGATTCCTGAATTTATGAAGGGACTGGGAAAAGGGATGAGGGACTTTAATGAGGCCAAGAATAATGTTAAACAGGAATTTGAAAATGGCATGAGCGAAAAAGAAAACCCTCTTCCAAAGGCAACTATCTAAATGATCCTTCTTACATAAGCAAGTGAAAAAGCCGGGATGATCGCAATCATTCCTTTGTTTTGTTTTGTTGATTATGAAGTCGATTATTTAAAAGGGGTTGGTAGTCTTGCCAACCCTTTTTATTAAAATAATATTCTTCCTTATTAAACCTGGTAAAGAAATTTTTGAAATATGGCGCTTACATTATTCAGGAGAACACCGGTCCAGGCGGAAATGTCATTTGTCGGGCATCTCGAAGCACTTCGCTGGCATATCGTCCGATCCGTGCTGGCTGTGATTGTGCTGTCTGTTTTTGCTTTTATGAAAATCGACTGGATATTTGAAAACGTGATTGTAGGTCCGCTGAAACAGGATTTTATATCTGTAGCAGGACTATGCAAACTCAGTCACTTTTTGCATATGGGCGATACACTTTGTTTGCCGGCGGCGAATGTACAGCTGCAAACCACCGCATTCGGATCACAATTTATTTCGAGTATCACCATTGCCTTTGTCTGTGGGTTTATCATTGCTTTTCCCTACATATTCTGGGAGTTGTGGCGGTTTATAAAGCCCGCACTTTCACCCAAAGAAATAAAAAGCACCCGGGGTTCAACATTTTTTGTCACCTTTTTTTTCCTGCTGGGTATTTCCTTCGGTTATTTCCTGCTGGCCCCTTTTACATTTAGTTTTCTTTCCAATTATAAACTCGGCATGAGTGGTATGCTCATTACCAGGCCGACATTAGATGATTATCTCGACAATCTGCTCGATATTCTGATCGGATCAGGTATCGCTTTCCAGCTTCCGCTGATCAGCTATGTTCTGACACAGATCGGTCTGATTACGCCTGGTTTTCTAAGAACCTACCGGAAATATGCTTATGTGGCGATCCTGTTTGTAGCCGCTATTATTACACCATCGCCCGATTGGATGAGCCAGACGATAGTAGCTCTGCCCCTGATTTTATTGTATGAAATCAGTATCCGGATTTCTGCTAAGGTCAAAGCGAGTATGGGAGAATGAGAGTGTGGGAGTATGGGAGTATGGGAGTATGAGAGTATGGGAGTATGAGAGTATAAGAGTATAAGAGTGAGGGGCACATCCATGTGATTGATTTTGTCGTATTTGTAGAATGAGATCTTCAATAAGGTGGTGGAAATATCTGTTTTGGTTAATTTATAATATACCTGGCGACAGAGATGCAGGTATTGCGATCAGAATACATCTGATATATGGCCGAAAAGCAGAAAGCCGTGCAAATGATTAGTGTATGAAGAATTTCCCGCTATATATGATGGCCGCTTTTTACGTCGTTGCCGGTCTTAATCATTTTTTGAATCCCGGGTCTTACGTGAAAATATTGCCGCCCCGGCTCCCCCATCCAACCCTTATTGTTACAGTTAGCGGCGTTTGTGAGTTATTATTTGCATTGTTGCTCCTGCCAAGTGTTACGAGGCCGTTTGCAGCCTGGGCCATTATTCTTCTCTTAATTGTGATTTTTCCTGCAAACCTTCAGATGGCAATCAACTATTATCATACAGACAGACCCGGGCTATGGCTGACCATCTTACGCCTTCCTTTACAATTATTGCTTATTTACTGGGCTTACCTATATACAAAGTTCTGAAAACATCATTTAGACGTTTATCGTGACGGTTTTTATCAGATACCTCTTTTTAATATTAAGGAAAAGAGATAATTCCATTTTCAGGATCTTCATACATTGCGCAGAAGTAATGTTATCAGTTTCGCTAAGGGACTGGATAGTTACGTTTTCACAAAACAATTTCTTTAACATGGGCGATCGATAAAATGGTTTCCATGTCAGCTGACTTCCGTTGTATTTTGGATACAATTCAAGCGCAGTTTCTATTATTAACTTAACAAATCTGACACACGGCAGGTGTTGGTTCATCAGCTTTTGCCCTTGTAATTTTTTAAAACCTGCATTAAAATATGTTCAGCCTCTTCCGCGCTGGATGAAATCTGCATTGCGACACCGTACATAACAGCACCATATTCATCATAAACAGGTTCCAGGGCTTGACTCATATCGTTAGGGGTAATACCACTTTAACCACTAATAACATAAGGCAAAGGCTATACCTGATATTTTATATCAAACACAGTTATTGTTGAAATTAAACCCCAAAATCTCTCCCGTTAAACCAATCAGTCGCATTTCGATGATACCGTCGCGGGTTTCGGATAAATACTCCGGTCTGCACAAATAGAACTACCTTGTCAGTGATCTTATAGCCTCAACCATGTTTTAGTTGCAAATTCAATCGCGACCATCGGCTGATAATTTGTTTCTCCTTCATTTTTAGGACTGATAAGTTTTTTAGGTAACTGAAAAAATATCACGTCATGCAATCTCCAGACCGATCTTCCGAAGTTTTATTAATTCGTGATCAACTGAAAGTTTTAACCGAAGCATTTGATTTGGCACTAAAAAAGAATCTGCAAATCGGTGATATTAAAAAAATTTATCACGAAATGCACCTGATGCAAAATAAACTGGATGAAATACTGTCAGATATCCTGGTGAACGCCAAAAAGAATAAAACTTGTTGAACCCTGCATGTATCATTGAAAACCTATCTCGCCGGATGATGAGTGAATCGTGAAAAATGAGTACTCAGACGGGCGCAAAATTTTTGAAAATGCCAAATATTGCTGACATAGATGAATCCGTGACGGAAGAACAGAGACTTCAGCGCCTCCGCGCATTCGATATCCTCGATTCCGGATCAGAATCCACGTACGACCGGATAACGCTGATCGCCTGTGAAGTATTCGGTGATTCAGAAGCTTTTCTGTGCTTTGTTGACGAAAACCGAATTTTTTTTAAATCCATGACCAGTCATTCCTTAATCTGCGATTTCATGACCCATTCTCCCATATGGAGAACCATGCTTTTGTCGGATCAGCCTGCCTTACTGGAAGATCTCACGAAATTTCCGGATATTCTGCCTGATGTTTTCACACAGCAATTTAAAGCTTATGCAGCATCGCCTCTGCAAACAGACGAAGGCTATGTGCTGGGAAGCCTGATCGTATTGGGGAAAGATCCCTTTCATCATGAAAATACCAAATTTAAAATATTAGGTGAGCTGACCCGGTTATTGATGGATCAGCTGACGATCCGGTCAACAGCCAAAAAAGCATTTTCAACCCTTGTGGACCTTATGAATCAATCTGTCCATGATATGAAAAACCCGCTGAACAACATACTGCTTGGAGCGGAAATGATCAGTGAAGACATGACGGAAGAATCTGCCAGAAAAGATATTTCCGCCATGATCATTCGAAATGTAAATAAAATGACCGGAAGGCTGAATAATCTGTTGAATATTTCCAAACTGGAAGCAGATGTGCCGAATCAAAAAACAGCCATTGAATTTGTTGCTTTATTGAGATTCGTGATCCGGAATTTATCCCTGATCAGTCAGAAAAAATATCAGACGGTGGATATAACAGCACCGGAAAGCATCATGATAACCGGCGACACGAACCAGATTGAAAGCATTTTTGAAAATCTGATCAGCAATGCCATTAAATTTTCTCCCGCAAATACCCCGATCCAAATAACGGTTTATGCAGAGAAAGAAAATATTATCACGATCGTAGAAGATCAGGGGCATGGCCTCACCAAAGACGACCAAGCCAAATTATTTATCCGGTTTGCCAAATTATCTGCCACTCCAACCGCCTCAGAAAGCTCTCATGGGCTGGGTCTTTCCATCGTTAAAACGCTGGTTGAACTTCATCATGGCCGGATATGGGCAGAAAGCGAAGGCAAAGAGAAAGGCAGTCGTTTTTATGTTTCACTGCCGAAAAGATAAAGGCAGCCCTACACATTTCTACTTTGACGACTCTTTTATCTTCAAAAGACTCCATCTTTTCGCCTGGCACGATAATATTATATACGATCTCTTATTAAAGAGATTATAAATGAAAATTATTATCGCCGATGATGAAAAAGATTTCGGCAACCTGATGAAAACCGTATTAGAGGTCAAAGGACACGAGATTATCATCGACTCAAATGGTTATAAACTCGATCATCTGCTGGATGAATTGCCGGACCTCATATTGCTGGACATTAATCTGCAAAGCCTTGACGGAGGTGATCTTTGCACAAGGCTAAAGAACAAGAATCTTACTAAACATATTCCCATTATCCTTATATCGGCGATTATGGATCTGAAACAGATCAGTCAGTTTTGCGGTGCGGACGACTTTCTGATAAAGCCTTTTGCAAAGGCTGAACTGCTTGAAAAAATAGATCGTTTCTTCAGGGTATAGCCAAAATTACTCAGGCACATGAAACATTTTTCATGCAAATCGAAATGTAGTGATATGTATTCGACGATACCCTGGGGTTAAATTTTTCACTGTAGGGCGTTTACTCCAGCTGTCGCGTTCTTCAGATTGTTATCAATAGCTATTATGGCAGTAAGATGCTCTTTTAATTTTGGCAGCGTTTGCTTTGCAAATGAGATCACATCAGGATCTTTACCAGTCAGGGCATAACTTTCAAAAAGATGAACGGTTTGCCGGTGATCCGGCACCATCATATGGACATACATCCGGTCAAAATCTTTTGCCGGCAAATTTTTAAGCATCAAATCATCGATAGGTGTATCCGTGGCTTCTTTCGGAATCTGAAAGTTCCTGGTCCTGATAATTTGCATCAACTGCGCCTGGGCATTCCCGTGATCAACGATCATCTCGTCAGCGAAAGTTTTGATCTCCGCATTCATGGAACGTTGTAAAGCCAGTTTGGCTATTTGAATTTCCTGTAAATTTCCTATACTGGCCTGTATAATGAAATATCGCGCCGTCGTATCATTGCTCTTGTCCTGAGCCTGCATATGAAGTGTAGATAACATGGCGACGATACAAAATAGTCTGATCAATTTCATAAAATTTTTTTATTCAGGGTTGTCCTACTCCGCCCGAAGAACCATAAATCTGTCCGGTCGCAAAACTGGCGTCACTGGCGGCCAGCTGCACATAAATCGAAGCCAGCTCTGCCGGCATTCCGGGACGGCCCAGCGCTGTCCAGCTTCCAAAAGTTTGTTGCTTTCCGGGTGTTGTGCCGCCGCTAACCTGCAGAGCTGTCCATACCGGCCCGGGCGCCACGCCATTCACACGAATACCTTTCGGACCCAGTTGTTTTGCCAGAGATTTGACATAGTTCATGGTGGCAGCCTTTGTTTGTGCGTATGCAAATAGCCAGGGATCCGGATCATAGGCCTGTTCCGATGTAGTGCCAATGATTGCTGAACCCGGCGGTAGGTGTGGCAGCGCTTCCCGGATTATCCAGAACGGCGCATATATATTTGTTTTCATGATCGAATCGAATTCTTCAGTGCTCAAATCGAGTATGGATGAAGTCGCTTGTTGTCGTCCAGCATTATTGACAATAATATCCAATCCGCCCAATTCGGCAATCGCTTTATTCACCAATTGTTTGCAAAAAGATTCATCGCGCAGATCGCCCGGAATGGCAACTCCCTTACGGCCGGCTTCTTTGATGAGCGCTATCACTTCCTGCGCATCCGGCTCTTCGGTGGGATAATAATTGATTACAACATCTGCTCCTTCCCGCGCATAGGCTATGGCTGCAGCACGACCCATACCGGAATCACCGCCTGTGATCAACGCCTTTCTGCCCGTCAACCGGTCAGATCCTTTATAACTCTTCTCTCCGCAATCGGGTATGGGATCCATTTTACTTTGTAAACCCGGCCATGTCTGTGGCTGATATTTGAATGGTGGTTTCGGATATTTTTTTGTTGGATCCTCCAGTTTGGCCGGGAGCTTCCTGCCTGTTTTGTCTGCAGCAACTGCCGCAACGGGTGAAAGCGCAACAGCCGCGACTGTTGCACCCAAACCGGCTACTGCCTGTCTCCTCGTAATTTTATCGTTTTCTTTCATCGTTTTCTGTTTATATAATTTCTATCATTTGTACATCTTGTGTTACACAACCATAACCAAGCATATCATTAGGTCAATTCCTGTTCCTCAGATAATGTTGCATTTACACCCCTAATACACAGATGATCATTAGAAATATGCACGAATTCACAATTTGTGTAGGAAAAAGTTCCCTTACAACTGAAAAATTAAAAAAGCCCCATTACTGTTTACTGTAATAAGGCTGCACTGGTCTTTCGGACTTTGGTTACGGTTGGGTAATATTTTAATGCTCCATTTTTTTTGCTTTTAATTCTTCAAGGTTATTCCTTATTGCATTTATTTCGTGAAGTATCACTTTTGTCCTTTGAAATACCTCATTTGAATTAATAAATTTTTCCAGTAAAATTTCTTTTTCAGCTAATTGAATTTCTAAAGCTGCTATGTCAGCTTCAAGATTTTTTGGTTGCATTGCTGATAAATCAAAGTGATATAACACTTATCAGTTTTGGATAATGATTACGGAAAAATATAACAGGAAAGGTTTAGAGGAACGATATTGACCTTAACCCAATGAAAATAACGATTATTCTCGAAATTTGAGTCTCCGGCGTTTTTTGTTAATAATTGGTTATTGAATATTTACACTTTGTTCATTCTCCTGCGGATATTTCAATCCGATCTTCCGGCGGATTGCTGTCATTGTTTTTTGAATATCCAGACTGCGGGAATGAGGCATCACAGGACTTTCGTATGCTCCCTGGAGAATCCGATCGTTAGCGTGTTGCATTTCATAAATGAATCCATGACTTTCCCGACCATCCCGAAATGAATCGATCATTTTATATTCGCCGTCAAATAAAGTGCATTCATACGCTCTCCAAAAATCCGGGATTTCTATATATCCTTTCTCCCCGAAAATCCTCGCTGAATTAGTCATTCTGGTTACAATGGAGGAAAATAATGTAGAAGTCAGATTCCCATATTGCAAGGTAACCGCGAGTCGTTCATCTACGCCGGATTCCGTCAATTGTGCCGATGCATTAATCTTTTCCGGGTCGCATCCCGTCATGTAGTAGCTGAAGGCAACCGGATATATTCCCAGTTCCAACAGCGATCCACCCGCCAGTGCGGGATCAAATAATTTTGCCTGTGTTATCCTGTTCATGGGATAAGCAAAGTCTGCCTGAAGCACTTTCAATGCGCCAATCCTTCCTTCATCGGTCCACTGTTTTGCCTGTAGAATGGCCGGCAAAAAATAGGTCCACATGGCTTCCATCAGGAAAACGCCTTTCTCGCGGGATATTTTGGAAACGATATTAAATTGATGATCATTCAGGGTAACGGGCTTCTCACATAGTACCGATTTTGCTGCATTCAGACATCTGACAATCTGGTCAAAATGCAAATGATGAATCGTCGCAATATAAACCGCGTCAATATCTTCGCTTTCATATAGTTCTTCGTATGTTAGAATTTGAGGGATATGATATTTGTCTGCAAATGCTTTCCCCCGCTGCAAATCACTGCATGCGATGGCAACCAGCGACGCATTTTTCATCCACTGAAAGTCGTTCACAAAGGCATGGGCAATCGTTCCCGCGCCAATGATTCCCCATCGTATATTGCTTCTTCGCATTTAAGATCTGGTTTCAATGATTTCACTCGTAGAAAACCGGTAGCGCATATTCCGGTATACACAGATGTCGGTAATATCTTCCGGCGTTCCCAAAGGCACAGCCCTGAAATTGGTGGAAATGCGATAGGCACTTTTTACAGGCATAACCCGGTGCCAGCAATGACCATGTAAAAAAATCAGTGTCCCTTTTTTCGGAGTAATGATGATTTGTCCTTCCAAATCTGCATCCGGTGAGCCGGGTGGCAATTCTTTCCCCAAATGGGTTCCGGGAACCAACACCAGTTCTCCACCTGTTTCAGCCGATATATCATGTGTATAAATCAGTCTGTTCAGATTATATCTCTGTTTATTTTCCGAAACACAATCCTGATGCCATGCCTGACCCTTACTGCCTTTTTTTGAAAACATGGCCATACAATACAAATTGATCCAGCCTTTCGGCAGCAATGAATCTGTAATGGCATTTAATTCCTCGTGTTTATCAATCGGATCCAGTTTGGTGTTTCCCTCCCGGTAGGGGAACCAGGGAATTACTTCCACGGCTGCTTTGCTGATAAATTCATCGGTATGTTCCCACGCGGGTTCCGACCCGTAATGTTTCAGAATATTTTGGTTGGCTTCATCCATTACTTCATCGGAAAAAAAATCCTCGAGGATAAGAAATCCGTTTTTCCAGAATTCGCCCGAAAAATAGGAACGATCTTCCATCTCTTAATTTTTAGAGTTCCATAGATAGGTAAATAAAGTGTCAGACGCTTTCAGGTATCGGTCCTGACCCGTTTCCTTTAGCCACCATAGTTTCGTCGAATCATTTTTTGTGATCCGCGCATCAATATTCTTAAAGTAAATGTTGTCTTTCCACATCGGCCTTGATTTCCAGGGAGCATTTATATAATGAATGGCTTTGATGACGTCCGGATTGTCTCTGACTGTTTTAAAATAAACAGAGAACCAATCCTTCCATGCCCTTTCTGCATCCTTTGTTTTTGTAAGATCCAGTGGTTCGCAAACACCTTTTGAATCCAGAAAAACCGGACTGGATTCCGCAATAAACAATGGCTTTTTATGATCCCTGGCAAATTGAATCATCGGATGGTTGGCATCAGTCGGAATAAAAAATGTATATGCAACCCAGTCCACATATTTGTCACCCGGATAAAATGCGTCCATCGTATCCCGGTTCGCACCGGCGCCTTTTGATTGCCATGTATAAGCCACATTGTTCACGCCCATCGAATCGAGCTTATCCCTGATCCTTCTCCAGGCAGGAATATAAAATTCCTTTTGGTAGTGGTTCCAGTCAAAACCATCAAACTCATATCCGATGCGAAGAAACACCGGTCTGTCCCCAAGATTTTTTAACCAGTTTCCCAGTGTATAAATGAGATCATCAAATCCTCCTTCTGCTGTAATACGGTCGTTGCCCTGACTTATGTCAAGTCCAATGGCCAGACAGGATTTTTTTAATTTGGGGGCGGAAACTGTAACCGCCATACTTTCAGGGCCATCTCCCCAGTCATCCAATGTCGTCAGCCCATCCAATCCCCTATGCTCATATCCAAAAGAAGAAAAACCTTTTAGAAAATTTGTATACTGTGTAAATCCACCTGGAGGTGGAAAATGATCAAAGTAACCGTCAGTATAATGTTCTGTTCCGCCAATAGATTCCAGTTCCTGTCCCACAAATAAAATGACTTTCCCGTTGGCGGGTTCAAATTTCGACAGTCTGCTGCTATCCACAGCAGTATGTTGTACTGCAGGATCTTTTGGCGGACTGCAGGTCATAAAAAGCACAGAAAATAAAATGAGGCCGGTTACTGTATTTTTTCTTTCCATGTCTTTTTTTTCAGAATCTCTGTTTCAAAAAAATATTCTTCTTCCTTATAAGCAAACCAGTCAAATTGAGCCTGCATTTTACTTCCCGAAAGATCCTGACAACAGATCCCGACAAAGGTGCCGGTAAATGCAGGGCGATAACGTGTGCCACCTTCACGCACATAGTCATCCGACAATATACCTGCGTTTAATACAGGGCCTGCTTTTTCCCATTGGTTTTCCTTCAGTCCATAGTAAAACTGCAAATCTTTTCCGTTGAGCGAGGCCTTCAGGAATATCATTCCCGTATCCGGCAGTACAACAAGTTCTTCGAAAGCCTCCTTATGCTCGAAGTGGTCATGTGTGATGATCTGCAGGCAACGACGACCGCCATCATCCGCTGTAATATGGAGATAATGAAAATGAGCCGTGTTGTAATAACAGACCAGGCCCGCAAGCTGCTGGAAATCGTTCGGGAAAAAATCTACTGCAGTCTCAGCCTGCATTTTGTAACTCTGCACCCGCCGGGCAAGCAAACTTTGAGACTGCAGGGAACTGAGTGATTCTCTTCCGGTCATCGTTAGAAAACCGGGCCTGGTTTTTAGTGAGGCCCAGTCATCCGTTATCGGAATACGCAATGACTGAAAGTCAATATCGAGTTCAGGTTTTTCAAAATGATATATAACTGATTTTTCAGAAATGCCATTGACGGCATTCCCGTTGGTTGAAAATTGCATACGCGGTATGCTGCTTCCACTTCCCAGCAACGGCCATTCGCCGTCCGGCCAGTCAACGGTTTCTATGGATGTCTCCCTGCCCAATATGCACAGACCGCGGGTCGTAAGAGGTCGGGCAGTTAAGAAAACAGCTATCCAGTTTCCTTCTTTCGTTTGAACGAGATCCGCGTGGCCACTCTTTTGCAAATGATAATCGGGATCATTCCGGCTTGTGATGAACGGATGATGGGGACTGATTTCGTAGGGACCTGTAATATCTTTTGAACGCGCTATCGTGGCGGCATGTCCATATTCTGTTCCCCCTTCTGCCGTCAGCAAATAATAGAAGCCATCTTTTTTATAAATATGCGGCCCTTCCGTAAGTCCGAGATCCGATCCTTTAAAAATATGATAGAACGGCTCTTTCAGCTTTTGAGTAACCGGATCGTACTCCTGCATCATAATACCTCCGAACATTTTTCCTTTTCGATGATCCACGACCATCGAAGTATACCATTTCTTTCCGTCATCATCATGAAACAGACTGCCATCAAAACCGCGGGCACTTAAAAATACCGGATCGCTCCATTCACCTTCAATTGCACTCGCCGTGACCAGATAGTTGGGCGTATCTTTCCATACTCCTACAAAGGATTTTACATTGGAATACACCAAGTAAAATATTCCATCGTGATAGCTAAGACAGGGAGCCCAAACACCGCAGGAATCCGGAACACCCTTCATATCGAGTTGCGACAAACGGTTCAGCGGCCTGGCAACTATTTTCCAGTTTATCAAATCACGTGAGTGATGGATCTGCACACCCGGAAACCATTCAAAAGTGGATGTTGCAATATAATAATCGTCGTCCACCCTGATGATCGAAGGATCCGGATTAAAACCTTTTAAAATAGGATTCACCACTAGACTCATACAAATTCTTTTTCTAATTTCTCCAATGATTTGCCTTTGGTTTCCACTACATATTTCCATATAAACCATAAACAGAAATACATGAATCCGGCATAAATAAAATACGTTCCGCTGCTTCCGAATTTCTCCAGCTGAACAGGGAAAAAGGTCGCTACCATAAAACTGGCCATCGCGTTCACAGAGCCAACAACGGATATGGCCATACCGCGCAGATGATTTGGAAATATTTCTGAAAGGATGGCCCACATGACCGGTCCCAAGGATATGGAAAATCCGGCAATGAATCCGAGTATACTGATCAACACTAAATAAGAATTAATCCGGACACCTTCTTTTAGTAAAACGGATCTGTATTTTTCAGCCCGGATATCTGTACCGGCCAAAATGTTCGCGAGCGCCGTGTAAACCGACGATTCACTCGTGAAACGCCGGCCTGTTAATGAAAGCGCTCTGGCTATAAAAAGCGCTTTCTGAGCTGCTGGTTGTGTGGAATCATT
Organism: uncultured Bacteroidota bacterium; assembly: GCA_963759335.1. GTDB lineage: Bacteria > Bacteroidota > Bacteroidia > Chitinophagales > Chitinophagaceae > Puia. The sequence continues at coordinate 77,606 of CAVWYU010000003.1, read as the reverse complement.
ATAACTCCGGCTGGTCGAAGCCAAATCTTCCCTATACACCTGTTCAGCCGCACCGGTGATCTGATCGCTGCTGAAAAAGTAATGTGCTTTTTTGAAAAGAATGCCTGTGGACGTGAGAGACAAAGCCATAATACTTACGCCGACATAGAGCAAAGGTTTCCGGCCAATGCGGTCAATCAAAAACATGGACACAATCGTCATGACCACAAACACAACACCGAGTACGATCGCCTGCAAAAATGCAGCATTACGACCTCCACCGGCTGATTCAAATACCATCGGTGTGTAGTACAGAATGGCATTAATGCCGGAAAATTGTTGAAGTATGCCCAAACCAAATCCTATGATCAATACTTTTTTCATCCGCCTGGTAAATAGCTTTTTCAACTGTTCAGACAGTTTTATTTTATCCGGGGATTCTATGGATTGTTTTATTTCATCATATTCCGCCGCGGCGGCTCCTTTTCCGTGTAAACGGGAAAGAACTTCGAAGGCCCTGCTTTCCATACCGTGCATAACAAGCCAGCGGGGACTTTCCGGAATAAACAACACGCAGAAAAAATAAATAACGGCTGGAACCATTTCAATTCCCAGCATCCATCGCCAGTTTATAAACGGATCTGTTACCGTTTTTAAAATAAAATAATTGGAAAAATAGGCAGCTGTTAAACCGATCACAATCAGCAGCTGATTGAAAGAAACGAGCCAGCCCCTTTTTTCTGCGGGGGCTATTTCCGCTATATAAACCGGCGCTACCAATATCGCAATACCTACACCCAGACCGCCAATGATTCTGCCGATGATAAACACGGTTATATTATTGGCAAACGCGCAAAACAATCCCGTTGCGGTAAATAATAAAGCGGCTATGAGGAGCGATTTCTTTCGTCCGATATAATCACTAAGAGGACCTGCCACTAAATTTCCCACAATCGCACCCCAGATAATACAGGAAACAGAAAATCCCAGCATAAAGGAACCGTCCCTCAAACCAAATACGGTCTTGTAAAATGGTATGGCTCCTGAAATAACGGAACCATCAAAGCCCAATAGAAAACCGCCAATAGCAGCTGCAAAAGCAATGGTTATGATATGGAGGTTACGCGTGTTCAATGTGCCGTTAAAATTATTTTACTCAAAAAAAAACAAACCCCGGCTAGACAACCAAGGTTTAGCTATACCAAAAGTAAAAAATCAGTAACCAGGATTTTGCGGTAATACCGAAGTTCCTACCAGGTCGATTTCTGCTTGCGGAATCGGCAATAGCTCATCCCTGCCGACCGTAAAATGTTTAAATGCCAATACCGTTGCAGCGTCGCCCCAGCGGACAAGATCCGTGAACCGGTCCCAGCCTTCGGTAGCCAGTTCGAGACGCCTTTGCAGTTTAACGTCATTGAGCGTGTAACTGGTCAGATTATGAGAAGGATTTCCAAAAGCCCTTTCTATCACCTGATTCAAAGATGCCAATCCATTCCCTCCTGTATTGAGTGAAGCTTCCGCATGCATCAGCAACACATCTGCATAACGAAGCACTTTTTCATTTAAAGGCGAGCTTCCAATATTCTGAAGGGACAGCGCCACCTGCTTTGTTATATAATACTTCCGCATATTGGCTTTTGAAACCAGGGCGTCGGGGTTTGTCCAATAATATTGATAGGCATTGGCGCCGGCAGAATCGGCTGTCATCCCCAGATCGGGCAGATAGGTGCTGGGAATGATTAACGTAGCATCTTTTCTGGTGTCTGCATTATCATACTGGTCAATCAACCCCTGTCTCGGAACGCCATTACCAAAGGCTCCCGTACCTGCCGGAATCAGACCAAAATTCAAATAAGAAGTAGAACCCTGCGCTGCAGATGAATAAGATAAATTATTAATACCTGACTGATATCCGATTTCAAAAATAGATTCCTTACCATATTCATTATTTAAATCCCAGTTGCTTTTATACTGAGACTCCAGGCTATAGGCATTGGATTGCATGACCAATTCGGTATATTTAACCGTATTCAGATAGTCTTTCTGATATAAACAAACCTTCGCCAGCAATGTATAAGCGGCTCCGCTTGTTGCGCGACCCAGATCATTCGCCGTGTAAGAGGTTGGTAGTTCTGCAGCAGCGTCCGTGAGATCCTTCCTGATCTGGTCGTATACCTGCGCTACCGGTGTGCGGTTATAAATGATTTTATCACTGGTACTACCAATATAGGTCGTGATCAGTGGTACATCGCCGAAATGTATGACGAGCTGAAAATTAGCGAAAGCCCGGATGAATTTTGCTTCAGCCATCAGCCGGTTTTGTAATCCCTGTGTTACAAATCCGGTGAACAGCGAATCAAAATGGATGGCCGTGTTCGCACGGGCATTAGCGGTATACCATTTTTGCCATAACGCCGCCACACTGGGATCGTTTGGCTGAATCAGGCGGAGATCATCATAAGGTGCTCCAAAAACCCAGTAAGACGCCCACTGTGAAATGACATTATCCGCGCGAATATCCTGGAACATGACAGGAAATATATGCGCCTGCGGAGCGGCACTTCCCACTTGCCATTGTATCGGATCATAGGCGGCGTTTGTCAGAGCCGTATAATCTGATTCAGTTACCAAAGCATTCGTACTGTTCAGGGAAGTGATCGGATTTTTATTCAGCAGTTCATCCTTATTGCAGGATAAGGCCATGGCGCATAATATGATAAAACATATCCGCGGAAATCGTTTTCTGATCGATAAAATGATTTTCATATATAGCTTTTTCAGATGGTTAAAATTTGGCTTGCAGTCCGAAGATGAACATGACCGGCTGAGGATAAAATCCCCGGTCGATTCCGATATCCAGTGAATTCTGAGAAGACGCCTGTCCAATTTCAGGATCGATGCCATTGTATTTTGTAGACACAAACAGGTTCTGACCCGTTACATAAAACCGGACATTGGAAATATGGAGATGAGTCAATACTGTCTGCGGTAAGCTATAACCCAGTGTAAGTGTTTTTAATTTTGTGAAAGATGCATCCTTCACATAGAAATCGGACACCTGGGTTTGTGTAGTGCCCACACCCCCATTTCCCAATACATTCACGGGAGCTCCCGGATTCAGGTATGACACGGGCCTGTTGGCATAACTCGCATCCAGTCTTACTGTCGCATCATATATTTTATTTCCCTGGGAACCATACAGGAAGGTACTTAAGTCAAATCCTTTAAATTCCACACCCAATGTGGCACCGTACGTTAAATCCGGAAGGCCGCTTCCCAGATATGTTTTATCGGAGTTATTGATGCTTCCGTCTTTATTCAGATCCTGGAAAACAATATTTCCGTTCTGATCAATTTTGTCGACTTTAAAGCCATAGAAACTGGCTACCGAATGGCCAACATCTGTACGGGTAATGGGATCTGCAAATATGAATCCGATGCTGCCACCGGAAACAGGCTGTCCGTTTGCTCCCAGGCCGGTCGTTTCATTTTTATTATATCCCATATTCACTGATGCATTCCAGGAAAAACTGCCAGCATATTTTTTGCGATAGGAAACCATGAATTCAACGCCGCTGTTTTTTATATCCGCTACATTGGCGGCGGCTGACGCATATCCAGTATAAACCGGGGTGCCGATGGGAATGAGAACACCGGAATTTTTCTTTATATAATAATCAACGGATAACCCCAGTGAATTTTCAAACATATTTATATCGAGTCCGATATCAGTTTGGGCTGACTGTTCCCACTTCACGTCCGGATTGGCCAGATAGGGTATGCTGATACCGGCCGTATTCAGTCCTCCAAATGTGGGTCCTGAATCGGGGTTTACGACTGTGCTGTATTGATAAGGACTGATGAAATTATTTCCGTTGATGCCCCAGCTCGCGCGCAGTTTCATCAGACTGATTGCTTTTGAATCATGAAGAAAAGACTCTTCAGAAATGACCCATCCGGCGGAAACAGATGGGAAAATACCGGTTCTGTTTGATTCGCCAAACAAAGAGGAAGCATCACTGCGAAGCGTCGCAGCCAGCAGATATCGATCCTTGAAGCTGTAATTTACACGGCCGTAAAAAGAAAGCAGACCGGTTTCATAAGCCTGCGGTAATGCGTTGGTAATTTTAGTCGGATCCCTGATCAGTGCAAAATTGACAGACTTAAAATCATTCACAAAAAATCCTGAGCCCGAAAGACTTGTATAGCTGCCCGCCGTTTGCAACACGGAGAAACCACCCAATACGTCTAATTTGCTTTCGCCAAAATCTTTAAACCGGTATTTCGCATTCCCTTCCCATTGTGAATAGGTGGTGGAATAATTGGATTCTGTAAGTGTTGCATTTAAATTGTAAAACGTTTGAATCGGTCTGAAATCAAATTGGGGCGTAAAATTTTTATCATTTGCCAGTTCCTGGTAATAATCGTACGACGTGGAAATCTCAAGACCGGAAACAGGTTTCCAGGCAATAGCACCATGGAATGTTTTGTTTTGATATATGGTCCTGTTGTTTGTTACAAGCAGGGATAAGAACGGGTTGGTAATCGCGCCGACAGCCGGCAATGTAACGCCATTGACCGTAATCGGCCTTGACAAATCACCCATATTAAATGGTATAGTGGAATGTGCGGAATCAAAAGCAGGATATATGGAAGGCAGTCCTTCGATATAATTCATGAGTGCCGTACCGGTACCTGCTGTATTTTCGAATAGATAATTTCGTTCCTGTCTGACCAGGTTAGCGCCTACACTGATATTTAAATTGCTGAAAGGATCAAATTCAAAATTAAACTTCAGGTTCCTTCTTTCGTAATCCGACTTCCCTTCCTTTCCACCTACCATTCCGTTTTGTTTGAAATCGCTCCCCGAGATATAATAGGAATACTTATCTCCTCCGTTTGCCAATGATAATATGCCATTATAAATCGGTGCGTTTTTTTCAAACACCTCATTAAACCAATTCGTATTGGGGAGCTTTTGTCTGTCTGCATCGGAAATAGGTGTTCCGCCGTTTTTATCTGCATACTGATTGAAATAAGACACATACTGGTCCCTGTCCATCAAATCCGGCGTATGACCCAGATTTTGTATTCCATAATAAGCATCCAGGGTGACAACGGGACTTTTCATATTTCTTTTGCCCTGTTTTGTCTGGACCAGTACAACGCCGTTACCTCCTCTGGCTCCGTAGATAGCCGCCGAAGCGGCATCTTTTAAAACAGAGATATTGTCGATGTCAAAAGAATTCAGAAAGTTAATATTGGGAACCTGCATCCCATCGACTATATATAGCGGTTGGGCATTTCCTACTGTGCTCGTACCGCGGATGCGGACCGTCATCGCCGAACCTGGTGAACCGGAAGTCTGTGCTACAAACACACCGGGCGCTGTTCCCTGTAAAGCCTGATCCACACTATAAACGGGCAGCGACTCGATCGTTTTGGCATTTACCGTAGACACAGCCGTAGTCAGATTTCGTTTTGACAGACTGCCATATCCAATCACGACAATTTCTCCCATATCGGAACCTGCAGGCACCATACTTATATTCAGGTTTGCTGCGCCATGAATAGCCTGCTCTGACGTTTTCATTCCGACGAAGGAAATCACCAGAACGGATCCTGCGGATGGAACCTGAATAGTGAAAGAACCGGCGTTGTCAGTGAATGTCGAAGTCCTGGAATTTTTAATGGCAACCGTGGCTCCCGCCAAAGGCTCACCCGTAACACTGTTTTTAATTTTGCCGGAGACTGAAAAATCCTGTGCCCGTGAACTCAGAAACCCGATGCTCAGAACAGCCAGGAGAAGAAGGTTAGTTTTGAATTTCATATAGCAGTTTTATGAACCAAAAAACAATCGTTGTATACCGAGACTTATAATCCAAATGACTATATGCTTATAGTATTTTCGACTACAAGTTATCTGCATTATACATTACAACCCAAATTTTTTTTTATCCTTTTGCAGAGTGAATGTTAATTGAATGATTAACAAATACTTACTAACCGAGTCATAAAATTTTCCGCATGCATTCAAATCGACCCGGACGCGTCTTTTTCTTTTTATCCAAAACCATCCAGGCAATAGGTCTGAATAAAATCGGATGAACCCGCACAAATCTGCGGCGATCCTGAAAATTTTTCCGACATTGGTTTCTATTTGATGATTAATACTTATTCCCTTGAACATATCAGATGAAATCATAGAGGCGCTGTCTATCGACTGTGTGATATTTGGTTTTAAAGACGCGGAATTATCCGTATTACTGGTGAAACACGGTCAGGGTGTATCAAAAGGCCAATGGGCATTACCGGGTGGCTGGATAAAATACAATGAAAGTCTTGATGATGCAGCTTACAGGCTCCTGACAGCACAGACAGCGGTAAAGAAAATATACCTCGAGCAGTTCCAATCCTTTGGTGATGTAGACCGTTTTCCAGGTAAACGGGTTATTACAGTTTGTTATTACGCACTGGTGAATATTGAAAACTTCATTTTACAGGCGGGTTCTTCCGTATCGGATGTGGTCTGGTTCAACATCAGGGATATTCCTTCCATGGCTTTTGATCACCGCAAAATTTTTGACAGGTGTTTTACCCATTTGCAGCATAAAATACAACATGAGCCCATTGGTTTTAATTTATTACCAAAGAAATTCACTTTACTTCAATTACAGGAATTGTATGAGGCCATCCTGAATCAGAAGCTGGACAAACCCAACTTCAGAAGAAAGCTCATGAATATGAATTTACTGGTTGCCTGCAATGAAAAGCAAAAAGACGTTTCGCACAGAGCGGCCGAACTGTACCGGTTCGATAAGAAAGTATATGACAGATTGCTGGATAAAGGATTTGCATTTGAGATTTGAGTTTTGAATCCGTAAGTATCCAAGCCCCCTACCAAAGTGTAATCTCTCCTGAAGTTCTGCCGTACATCCCGAAAAATATTTCTATGAACCTTTTGGTATTATAAATAAATCGAATTCAATATTTTGTATAGATTGTGATTTTCCAAAATCATTTGGTTGTGAATGATGGCTTAATGATGATCATGAGATAAGCCCAGTTACTATTACTTTTTGCATTTGTTACATTCTTGACCTGTGGTGATGTCAGGGTCGAAGTGCTGAAGAAGTGGCTGTATCCGGTTTCAAAACCGATTACAGGTGTTAAATAATAATCCATCACCAGATCGACTTCGGTTCCAAAATTCCTGTTCAGATACTGGTTATTTATATTGATCACACTGCTGGCGCTAAAAAACTGATGCACATCAGCTGTAGCGATTACTTTATCTGTAAACACGTATTTTGATTTAATATAGTAATCCATCAGGCCCTTGTTGCCAAACCCGCTGGACGCATAAAAATAATCCATCAGTCCCCAGAATTTATGTGGTGTTCCATACAGAGGATCAAACGCATGACTGGTAGTACCTGAATTTCCACCACTTGTAAAGTCAAGTCCGGTGCCCGCAGAAAATTTAGCAGAAAAATCATGGATTATATTGGCTGACAATAAAGCGGCAGACAGTTTTTGATCAGCAGGTGTTCTTCCCGCCTGGTAATAGGCCGATGCTGTCAGCACCCATTTATTAAAACGGTTATTCAGGTAAAATCCCGTCGTCAGTCTTGTCCAGGAACCATTATCAAAGGACTTGATATTCAGTGAATCGACCTTGTATTTATTAAACTGGTCAGAAAAAATCAAAAAAGAGATATTGCCATGATTCAAACGGCGGCTGGCATATCCGAATTCAAAACTCTTATACATGGCACTGCCATTGGTATTAGCCGTGTAATTCCCGGGTGGTGTTTCAGAATAGATGGTTCCGCTGCTGTTTTCCTTATTCTGGTTAAAAGCGACACCCGCCTGCAGATTCCAGTCTGGTGTATAGTATTTGAAAATACCTGCGTCATGTCTTCTTCCCTGCTGGAGCCAGTCCAGATTGCCAATCAGGCGCTGGTCGTCAAAAACGATTTCCTGCCGACCGACTTTAAATGAAAAAATGCCCTTTTTGTACAACGTATCAGTGATCGCGATTTCTGCCCATGCTTCATATAACATCACCCCATTATTATCCTGCGTAGTCGTGCGGTTAATCGTGGAAACATCCTGGCCCCAGACGCGCACATCCTGAACGGTCAGTCCAAATTTCAAACGATATCCACTAAAATTTAATCCCAGGCGTGATCGTTGCGAAGTGAAGAATGCCGGGTCGAGTCCTTTGGCGAGTGGTGCCCCCTGTCCGTCCCTGTATTCTGTACGGGTACGCAGCTGTCCGAAAAAAGAAAGCTGGGCGCTCAGTGACTGACTGAATAAAACAGCTATTAAAAAAATGAGTTGAAGTCTGAAATTCATTTTCATGTTGATTAGTTTTTAGAAAATAATGGCCTGGTTCCCGCTATATATAAAACGGGATCATATAGAATTTGTAAAAAAGGATGAGCCTAGGCTGCTTTTTGCAGGCCGCCGATTTCGTTGTTGTTTTCTTTCCTGTGTGTATAATAAATGGCAATCCCTGTAAATAATAATCCGCCGACAATATTGCCCAGTGTAACGATGAGCTGGTTGTATAACCACCAGTCCGAAATGGTCACTTTTGCTCCAAACAATATACCGGCAGGGATTACGAACATGTTTACGACCGCGTGTTCATATCCCAGCGCGAAAAATATAAAAATCGGGATCGCAGCACTCACTATTTTCCCTGCAGTGGATTTGGAAGCCATGGGAAGTACCACGCCCATACAAACCATCCAGTTACAAAGAATGGCTTTTATACATTCAGCAGCAAAGCCTGCTGGTCCGTGAGCCGCATAACCGATCGTTTTTTTCTCAGCAACAGTTATCAGCATTTGTTCAATGGGACCTGCAGAAGAGATCGTTCCGAATTCAGACGCAGCAGCCCAATATAAAAAAGCAAATGCAAGGCTCCCCATCAGATTACCTGTAAATACCCAGAAAAGGTTTTTCAGCATTGTTTTCCCGGGTATTTTTTTCTCAAAGAATGCAAGCGGAATCAGACAGAAACTACCGGTTACCAGTTCGAGGCCAAGTAATATGATCATTACAAATCCGACCGGAAAAACCAACGCCCCGATCAGCGGCAATTTTGTCTGGGTTATGGCAGCGTAAGCCAGTGTTACTGAAATAGACAATAATGCGCCGGACAGAATTCCACGAACGATCAGGTCCCTGACAGGCAGGGAAGCTTTGGTCATAGCAGTATTGAGCATTGTTGTCGTTACATCTTTTGGTGATACGTAGTCCATACATTAACGTTTTGGTGATTTATAAATAAAGTTTATATCTGAATAAAAACAAATCCGTCTTCTATTTTTACCGGATAGGTTTTGATGGCGCATTCATCGCCCGACAGGCACTGACCTGTTACCAGCGAAAATGTTTTCTTATGAAACGGGCAGGCGATTTTTGGTTCATCCTGAAAGGTTCCAATCATTCCACGGCTCAAAGCCATTTGTTTTTTGTGCGGGCATTCATTCTGTGTTGCGAACCATTCATTACGCCGGGTGAAATAAAAAAGGGCAATTTGTTCTTCACCACATTTGACACACACACCGCCATTCGTTACTACGTCTTCTACCCGGCATGCCGTGAACCATTTTTTTTCTGTTGCAGGAACTGTCTGTTCTGAAAAATTCATAAATATGTGATTAATGTTATCTACCCGGCTAAATCAGGATGAAATCCTGTTCCAGTCACCCGGTTTTTTCTGACCCCTGAATTCATCAAACCGTATGGCAGGATCTTTTTCGGCCGGAGCATTTACAAAATGGTTAAATCTCTTTCTGATTTCCGGATTTTCTATGGCAGCTTTCCATTCACACTCGTAAGCATCTACCAATAACTGCATTTCCTTCTCCCAGTGGCTACCCATACCCAGGCTGTCATTCACCACCACATTGCGCAAATAATCAATACCACCCTCCATCTTATTTAACCAGGGCGCGGTGCGTGTGAGCGGATCGGCCGTGGTGATATAAAACATCAGAAAGCGATCGATATAACGAATGCAGGTTTCACTGTCTATGTCTGAAGCGAGTAATACGGCATGCTGTGGTTTACTTCCGCCGTTTCCGCAAACAAATAAATTCCATCCTTTTTCCGTTGCAATGATGCCGAAGTCTTTGCTTCTGGCTTCCGCACATTCACGAATACATCCGGACACGGCTGACTTCAGTTTGTGCGGCGCACGAAGGCCACGGTATCTTTCTTCAATACGGATGGCATAACTCACACTGTCGTGTAAACCAAACCGGCACCAGGTACTTCCCACGCAGCTTTTTACTGTTCGCAGCGCTTTTCCATACGCATGTCCGCTTTCGAAACCTGCATGAATCAGTTCTTCCCATATCGATGGCAGATCGTTCAGATGGGCTCCGAAGAGATCAATTCGCTGGCCTCCCGTAATTTTGGTGTATAAACTATATTTTTTTGCGACTTCGCCAATCGCAATTAATTTATCGGGCGTTATTTCTCCGCCGGGAATGCGGGGCACAACAGAATAAGTACCTCCCTTTTGAATATTCGCCAGAAAGCGGTCGTTGCTGTCCTGCGAAGTATCATTGCCCTTTTTGAGAATCATCTCATTCCACAAACTCGCCAGGATGGAAGAAACCGGTGGTTTGCACAATTCGCAGCCATCTCCTTTCCCAAGTTTATCAATTACTTCATTGAACGTTTTCAGTCCGTGAATTTTTACAAGATCATATAGCTCCTGCCGGCTGTAAGCAAAATGTTCACACAAAACATTCCGGATGTATTTTCCGTTTTGCTTCATGGTATGTACCATCAGATCCTTTATCATCGGTATGCATCCGCCGCAGCCGGTGCCTGCCTTTGTGCATTTTTTAATCGCATCCATGGACTCACATCCGGATTCACTGACTGCCAGGCAGATCTCTCCTTTGGAAATGCCTTCACAGCTGCAGATCATCGCATCATCGGGAAGTGCGGAAATATTGTCTCCGTTTTCTTTTTTTCCATCGCGCTGCGTCAGAACCAGTTCCTCCGGGTTTGAAGGAAGAAGCATTTTATTTTTATAATGCTGCAATAATATATTGTATTGGGAGGTTTCACCGACCAGTATACCACCCAGTAAATATTTTCCATCGGCAGAAATATTCAGGCGTTTATAAATACCATTTATTTTATCCTCATATAAGATGGTTCGCGTTTTATCGCCGGCAATAAACGGATCGCCGAAACTGGCCACGTCTGTGCCTACCAGTTTCAGTTTTGTACTCATATCGAAACCGGAAAAATGTTTCTTTCCCGGTTTCGAAGACGCATCTTTTATTTTACACAGATTGGAGGACAACACTTCCGCCATCTCATAACCGGGAGCTACCAGGCCATAAATCAATTCCTGATGAACCGCGCATTCCCCGATCGCATAAATAGCCGGATCTGAAGTTTGTAAAAATTCATTAATAACAATACCTCCACGAGTACCTGTTTGCAGACCGCAATCCAGGGCAAGCTCATCTCTGGCTTTTATTCCGGTGGAAATCACCAGCATGTCAACAGACAGCTCACTCTCATCCGCAAACTGAATCCCGGTTACTTTTTCATCCCCCAGCACCTGGTAGGTGTGTTTTAAAGTATGAATGCTCAGACCAAGGGCAGTGAGTTTATTTTTCAAAATAGCCGCCCCGGAATCATCGAGCTGGCGTGGCATCAAACGGGATGCGAATTCTATTACATGCGTTTTTTTTATTCCAAGATCCAGCATGGCTTTGGCTGCTTCCAGACCAAGCAATCCACCACCGAGGACGGCTGCTTTTTTTGCATGGACCGAATATTCCCGGATCATATCCAGATCCTCGATCGTACGATAAACAAAAACGCCTTTTTTTTCTACTCCGTGTATCGGTGGCACCATGGCCGCTGAACCGGTCGCCATGACAAGTATATCATAATTCAGCTCGACCCCCTTAAAACTGCGGACCGTTTTTTCGGAACGATTGATCTGCTGTACAGGATCGCCGAGATGAAGTGTAATTCCGTTTTCAGCATACCATCCGGCTGTGCAGAGATGAAGGTCCTCCCCTGACTTCCCGCTGAAGTAATCGCTTAAATGTACACGGTCATAGGCCGGCCTTAGCTCTTCGCCAAAGACTGTTATCCGGAACCCGGAGGGTGACCGTTTGATCAGCTTCTCGCAAAATTTATAACCCACCATGCCATTTCCAATGATGACTATTCTCATACCGTAAAATTTTAGAATGATGGAAGGCGGCAATCGTTAAAGATGACAGTTATATATAAATTAATATTATATAACTTTTTAAAACATCATAGATATTAAATGCAAGCATATTTAATATTTCATGATAAAAATAAGATTATTTATAGTTAATTTACAAACATTACTCCCATTTTATTACATATATCTAATCATAATATTTAAACTATGTCTAAATTAATCCTTGTTGGAGCGGGTCCCGGAGATCCGGAAATGATTACACTGAAGGCAGTCAGGGTGCTGAAACAGGCAGATGTGATATTATATGACGCCCTGGTAAATAAATCATTGCTGAACCATTGCAAAAAAAATGCGGTGAAACGTTTTGTCGGAAAAAGGTATGGTTGTCACGCATTCAGCCAGGCGGAAATCAACCAGCTAATCATAGAATATGCCGGTACATATCAAAACATAGTCCGTTTAAAAGGCGGTGATCCGTTTATATTCGGAAGGGCGCAGGAAGAAATAGATGCAGCATCTGAGGCGGGTATGGAAGTAGAAGTGGTGGCTGGTATATCGAGCGCCCTGGCTGTACCTGCTTCCCAAATGATTCCACTCACCTGCCGGGGGATCAATGAGAGTTTCTGGGTTCTGACCGGCACGAATCGAAACGGTGAATTATCAAAAGATATTTCTCTTGCAGCCAGGTCAAGTGCAACGGTTGTCATTTTAATGGCTATGAGCAAACTGGAATCTATATGCGATATATTTATGCAATACGGCAGGGGCGAAACGGCCGCCGCGATTATTCAAAACGGAACATGTGCTGATTCGAGAATGGTTACCGGGAAAATAAAAGACATTCTCTTTCGCGTGCAACATGCGGGTCTTGAAAATCCGTCTGTAATCGTTTTTGGAGAAGTCGTAAACCTGAATCGCGATTTATTAAAAAAGGCCATAAGCCCGCATACCGAAAAAATGCTGATCGCAAATGGAAAAAGAAAATCATGATCACCAGCCCGCATTTCTTTATACGCGATGTATGCCGGAATGGTGGCCGGCACTGGATGCGCATAAAAAAATCTTAAAAATTAATAAAGGCGGAATTGTTTTTCATGAAGGGGATCTCGTGCAGGGCGTTTATTTTATGATCGAAGGAGTCGTTAAAGTGCATAAACACTGGGGCGATGAAAAAGAACTGATACTTCGTTTTGCCAAAGAACAGGATATCATTGGCCACCGGGGTCTTTCAACGCAGTCGAATGACTATCCCATTTCTGCTACAGCACTCACCAAAGTCAAAGTATGTTTTTTTGAACTGGCTTTTTTCAACGCCACGTTAAAAGTGAACCCGGGATGCCTCTTTGATTTCATGATGTTTTTTGCGGACGAACTCCGGCTATCCGAACAAAGAATGCGGGATCTGGCCCATTTACCGGTTCGCAAACGGGTTGCCAATACGCTATTCATTTTACAGTATAAATTCGGGAAGAACGCCGCGGGTTATATCCATTTTCCAGTAAGCCGCCAGGATATTGCATCCTATGTGGGATCAGCGTATGAAACCGTTTATAAGATCCTTACGGAATTTATTCATGCAGGATTTATACAAACGAATGGAAAAGAAATCGCCATTCTGGATGTGAAGTCTCTTCTGGAAATTCATGCCTGATTACTTTTTATAAATAATGTTTCCGATTCAGCGGGTTTATAAGTGGTGACGAATTGAACGTATCCATTAATCGTGGTTTTTACGCATAACAAAAATTCCAGCGTCTATAAATTGACCACCCGTCGTTTGGTGACAGTGAATGGCAATCACATTTTTTGTTCCCGGTCTGATCGTTTTTTTGGCATCACCCTGTATGGCAACCATGGCATATCCCGAATTATAACCGATAATATCTGCAGCTTTAATGCCATTGATGTATACTTCACAATTGTCATCGTGCTGTACCAATAATACCAGATTTTTTATTTGTATTTCCGTAAGTGGCGGCAGCTCGAATTCCTGTCTCATCCAGATATCGGTCGTGTCCCAAATGGTTCGTATCACATTGCCCGCCTGTACCGGTCCATCCATATGTCCAAAACCCGCCGGACCGGTTTTCCATGCGGTGCTGTTATAATTTTTGATATACCAGCCGCTATCTGGTTTATCAAAGGTGTAGTTCCATGACACGCCTGATTTCTGGGAAGATGGAAGCAATTCGTCCAGAAATATTTCGTCATGGATTATGAGATCATTATTTTTTCGGATCTCCTCAGGTGGCGCCTTTGTGATAACCCGGTCGTAGGTCATCAGCCCGTTTAATTCCGTTTCCACATCCGTTATCTGTGTATATACAGAAGCGCTGAGACCATTATTTGTTTTGAATACGGTCAGGTCTTTTGCAAATTCTCCGTATAAACCGATATAATCTTTTTCATTTTCGGTGGTTATATAACCAAAACCTTTATTCCATGTATGACCCTTAATTGTAAATGCAATACCACCATACTCTCCGCAGGCCAGCGCCTGTGTTGTACTGAAAGGCGCGGAGGGTGCGGGATAGCTGTGAACATCCAGAATATCACCTACGTTAAAATGTTTGCCACCGCTGGCCTGATTGATCAATCTGGAAGGATCCATCGTATGCACCATGTCAACATATTCCACTGTTTTGTGCTGTCCCTGCTCTTCATTGTAAATATCCCACATGATAATACTCGGCGAATTCCAATGCGTTTTTACAAGACGTCTCAGACCTTCTCCAAATGCAGCCGTGTCCACCGCTGGCACATGCTCGGTATACGAATTAGGCGACGGCATATCCTGCCATACCATGAGTCCGAGTTTATCCGTCCAGTAATACCACCTTGCTGGTTCTACTTTTATATGTTTTCGCACCATATTAAATCCATATGCCTTCATCATCACGATGTCATACTTTAATGCATCATCCGTTGGCGCGGTGTAAATACCATCGGGCCAGAATCCCTGATCGAGCGGGCCGGTTTCAAATAAAAAATGATTATTTAAAAATAATTTTTTGAACCCGCCCTGTTCTTCAACAGAAATTTTTCTCATCCCAAAATAACTGGTTACCTGATCAAATTGTTCAGCTTCATTTTGCAAATCAATTTCCAGATCATACAGAAATGGTTTATCCGGCGACCAGAGTTTTACATTAGCCACGGGAATAACCAGCTCCTGATTAGCGCCGCCGTTCACTGTTTTTACAAGCAGCGGACCGTCCTTTACCCTGATCTTTACGGTGTTCCGCGTCGTGTCGCCTTCCGTTTTTACGGTGAGTCTTAATACGGACCGGTCTATGTCCGGAACCATATGTATCTCAGAAATATAATTCTTCATCACGGGTTCGATCCACACGGTTTGCCAGATACCGGTGACGGAAGTGTACATGATACCACGGGGATTGGTCGTTTGCTTCCCCCGGGGATAACCGCCTGAATCTGTCGGATCATACACGCGTACATCAATCTCCTGCGGACCTGATGGTTTTAAGGCTGCGGTAATATCATAGGTGAAGGGATCATACCCACCTTCATGTATGCCCTGACTCTTCCCGTTTATGAAAATTTCTGACTCATAATCAACCGCACCAAAGTGCAAGAGAATTTTTTTGTCTTTCCAGTTTGCCGGAATTTCAAATTTGCGGTGATACCACAGGCGATCATGGTGTTCCATAACCCCCGATAATGCGGATTCCACCGCAAATGGCACCAGAATATTTCCGGTAAAAGTTTTTGGCATCGTTTGTCCGGTAGTGCCCGGAGAAAATTGCCATAGACCGTTCAGATTCATCCAATCCTTTCTCACCAGCTGTGGACGTGGATAATCTTCCAGCACGTGATCGGGTTTCACATCTTTTGCAAACTTCGACATCAGCGGCGCTTTGCCGGGCAACCAGGTTTGTGCCAGCATACTGATGGGCAGCAGGGTGATGATGATTGCGATTCGTATCGCATCACATATATATTTCTGTTCACGCTTCATAAGAGGTTTTATTTTCATTGATTATATAAACGCATACACTACGCGCGCCATGCGCACCGATTACGAGTGATTGCTCAATATCGGCCGTTTTGGATGGACCCGCGAGAAAAAGACCAAATCCATAGCGGTCTGTTTGAATTTTCCGGTAAGCATTATGTAAAGTTCCGACGATGGTATGCTGACGAAGCAGTATCACCAGATGCTGACATATAAAAGGCAACAGGCGGTTATGCATGTCCGTGTCATCCAGCCATACGGCCCCGTTTTCCGCAACACCCAGTCGGGCTGACAGAAAAGCGGTGTGAACCGGTTCGAGAACAAGGGCGTTGCAACCACTGTTTATCTCGCCATTGATTTCGCCTATTTCAGAAATCATATTTACGATATATCCTTCACTGCGTCGTGCTTCCGCCAGCTGCTGCCGGATGGGTTCCGGTGATGAAATTCGTTTAACTGTTCCACCAATGGTCTTCAGTGTATTTTCGAAAACAACACACAAATCTTCTTGGGGTTCAGGGTTTTCGACCGGCATTACAGGTATTGCAGTTAATACCGGCTTATTCATAAAAATTGCCTCCAGCATTTTTTCCCTTGCACTCATCTTTTATTTTTTTTGTACCAGTCACGAAAACTTTGTGTTGGTGCCGCCGGCATTTCCCGCTGTCGGTACCAGGCATTCCATTTTTTATTTTTAAATACCGCGGGCGTTTTTCTCAGAAACCACCGGGCCATTCTTCCGGCCATTCTAAATAATACCGGGTTCGACAATACAGCGGCCATTGTCTTCATCGCTATTTTTTTGCTGTTTTGAACATATCCTTCTTCTATCAGTACCTGGCGCCATTTCCACAATTGCTGGTGTATGTCAATTTTTACGGGGCACACATTGCTGCAGGATCCGCACAGTGTGGAAGCAAAAGGAAGGTCGGCATTTGCGCGCATATTGTTATTTGGATTTAAGATAGACCCAATGGGACCGGCCACCGTACTGTGATAACTGTATCCGCCGCTTCGCCTGTATACCGGACAGGTATTAAAGCAGGCCGCGCAGCGGATGCACTTCAGAGAACTTCTGAAATCGGGTCTCGCCAGCTGACGGGTTCGGCCGTTGTCTACAATAACAATATGCATTTCCTGTCCCTCTCGTGGCCGGTGGAAATGACTGGAATAGGTAGTGATGGGCTGGCCCGTGGCGCTGCGTGCCAGCAGTCGCAGGAATACACCGAGATGTTCAGTCCGGGGAATTATTTTTTCAATACCCATACAGGCGATGTGAACCGCTGCCGAGTGCGCGCCCATATCAGCATTGCCCTCGTTTGTACAAACCACAAAACCTCCGGTTTCCGCTACTGCAAAATTGATCCCGGTGATGGCCAGTTCGGCATGAATAAAATGATTCCGCAAAGTGGTTCTCGCTGCTTCAGCGAGATAAGCCGGATCATGATTCCCTTTTGCAGTACCCAGTGAATCATGAAAAGTATTACTCACTTCTTCTTTTTTTAAATGAATCGCCGGTAAAACAATATGACTCGGCGGCTCTTTTCTCAGCTGCACAATATATTCTCCCAGATCCGTATCAATCACTTCGATTCCCAGCGCTGCGAGGTGCGGATTCAAATGACACTCCTCGGTGAGCATCGATTTACTTTTTACAATCCGGGTAATCTGTTTTGTCCGGATGATATCCGTAATAATCCGGTTATGTTCCGCTGCGTCGGCTGCCCAGTGAACATAGATGCCGTTTTGCTGTGCATTTTTTTCAAATTCTTTCAGATACTCGTCAAGATTTGATAAAACATGATCTTTTATTTGCGAGGCCAGTCCCCGTAATCTTTCCCATCCAGGTATCGATGCTGCCGATAAATCCCGTTTCTCTCTCACAAACCACAGGGTCTCATCATGCCAGTTCACCCTTGCCTCGTCTTTATTGAATTCCGCAGCCAGAGCAGCATGATTTTTATTAGGACTTTTCATACCGAAATCATTTGATGTTTGAGACCGGTATTGAGTATCTCCGCAATATGAATAATGCGTACCGGACTATGTTTTCTTTTTCAGAATTCCTTCCATGTGCATCAGACAGCTCACATCGGTACTGGTAATAAAATCCACTCCAAGCGCCTCCTGTTCTGCGACCCGGTCCTTTCCCATTTTTGCAGATACCGCTTCTTCAAACACACAAAACGTACCGCCGAATCCGCAGCATTCATCAGATCTGCGGGGTTTTACAAGTTGCAGACCGGAAACCATGGACAATAGTTTTTCCGGTTTCGAAAAAGGAGCCTCCATTAATTCAGTCATGGACGAAGTATGTAACCCGCGTTGTCCATGACAAGCCGTATGCAGACCAACACGGTGTGCAAATTCGGCTCCCGTTAAACGGACCTTCAATATATCCACAAGGAATTCAGAGAGTTCAAATACTTTCTCACGGAGATGGACATCCGCAGTTCCATCTGCCCCGGCGAGGTGCTCGCGGATATGAAGTACACAGCTGCCCGAAGGAGCCACGATATAATCTACACCCGAAAAATTTCTGATAAAGTTTTTATTGCAACCCGAAGTCAGTCTTGCAAAACCCGAATTTGCCATGGGTTGCCCACAGCAGGTTTGATTCAGTGGAAAAGAAACTTTGCAACCCGTTTTTTCCAAAATCTCCATGGTGGCAACCGCAATCTCCGGATAAAACTGATCTATATAACAAGGAACAAACAATCCAACGGTCAGCATCAACCTAAAGCTCGGCCAGGCCGCTTATATAACTATCCTGTTCCGTCCTGTCTAAAATAAAATCACGGTTAGTGCAGGACAGTTCATTGAAGACTAAAGTTTAATTTCCAGACTCAAAGTATCTTATGCCATCTGATTGCCTGCAACGCGGCTTGGTATATTTTCTTATTATACTATTACGGATATGCATGTCCACACCGTCCAATGCGCAACCCATGTCACCTGCGCTCGAAATACATTACCGATTTACACAACCGGATCCCTGGGGCGATCATTTCTGGTCACTGCTCAATCAGGACGATAAGAGCTGGAATAAAGCGGTGAACTTACAGGAGCTGAACGAAAAAATCCGTACCGCGAAACCAAAGGAATTATATCTGCGGATCATCGTAACGCTGAAACCGGAAAATCTGAATAATCTTTATTTTAGCGCAAAGCATAGCGGCTCTCTGGAAATTTTTGTGAATGGCAGTAAATCAGCCGGGAGTGATATGCCGGCAGCATCCATGCAGGATTATGTCATATCTCCCCGCAGACCGGAAAATATTGGAACAAATTGTTATGGAATTCATTTTATAGATTCGACTTCTTCAGCGCCGTTTGTTGAAATAGCGATAAAGAATTCAGACTGGATCAATACGGATGGAGAAAAAGTCAAACCCGCTCCGGTATTATCCGATTTGATACGTGATGCGGAAGTTTGCAAAGGTGCCGATGGCGCATACTATATGACCGGCACCACCGGCCCCGATCATTTTTTGATGCCCAATCCACTGTACTGGCAAACCAATCAGGGTATACAGGTATTCCGTTCAGAAGATCTGAAAGAATGGAAAAGTCTGGGTTATGTATGGACATTCGAAAAAAACGGAACATGGAATAAAGAATACGGCGCTTTTGGAGGACGTGGCCCTGCCAGGGGAATATTTGCACCCGAAATTAAATACCACGACAAAAAATACTGGATCAACTATTCGGTGAACAACATGACCAAAAGCCGTTTTTTCGGAATTGGTTTGCTGGCATCAGATTCTCCATCGGGCCCATACCATGAAATGTCGCCGGATAAACCGTTATCTGAAGGATTCGATTCCAATATATTTATTGACGATAACGGAACCGCTTACCTGTTGAAGCATGGGGGTGAGATCGCCAGACTAAAAAAAGATTTTTCGGCAGTTGAAGAACCCTTCCGGCATCTGGCTCCATCCGACTATCCCTGGGTTGGATATGAAGGTGTGTATCTTTTCAAATACAATAAAAAATATTATCTCACTGCAGCAGACTGGAACATCCATGAAGATGGCAAAATCAGTTACGACAGTATGATCGCCAGTTCAGACAGTATTTTCGGACCTTATGGCAAACGTTATTGCGCCATCCGGTATGGCGGGCACAACGGATATTTCCAGGGGCCGGGAGGAAATATATTTGCGACCGTATGGTGTTATCCGGATGGTGACTACCACTGGCAACGGGTGTCTATTGTACAAATGCAATTAAATGCGGACGGCCGATTTGAAATAAAAAAATCCCCTTAATGTATCATTACTGCCGAAAAATGATACGTTCCGGAACCGGTTTGTAAAATCACATCTTTGCCCTCTGTATTTATTTTTATGACTCCCCTCAGCGCAGATAGTGGTTTGCCATTTTCTGTAATCGCATCTGCGGATGCAGCAGGAATATGAATGTCCGCTGATGTATTGGCAGGGATCACAACATCCAGCAAAAAATGATCATCCCGTATTTTCCAGTGTACGCTTATTTTTCCATAACCCGTTTCCAGGTCGGCATTGGCGTAACTGAGATGTCCTCCGGTATGCGGCTGAATCTTTATTTTTTTGTACCCTTCCCCTCCCGTTGCAATGTCCAGGCCTGTTATATTCCGGTACATCCAGTCACCGATCGCACCATATGCATAATGATTGAATGAATTCATTCCAGGTGTCTGGAATGTACTGTCTGGTTTTTGTCCGTCCCATCTTTCCCAAATGGTTGTTGCACCCATTTTTACCGGATACAACCAGGAAGGATAAGTTTCCTGCAATAATAATTTATAAGCGACCGTATCATAACCATACCGGCTGAGCACATGACAGAGATAAGGCGTTCCCAGAAATCCCGTGGTTAAATGATTATCGTAAGATTCAATATTTGTCTACCAGACGTCTCGGCGGCCTGCTCTCGCAAATTTTCGGGCAACATATCAAATTGCAACGCGAGCACGTAGGCAGTCTGTGTGCCGGAAACCAGTCTGCCGGAAGGCGTAAGATATTCTTTCACAAATGCTTCCTTCATTTTTTTTAATAAGTTCAGTATACTTTCACATCTTCCGGCTTGTTTAACACATTGGCTGCATTGAGAAGCAATTGTGTTGAATGCGCAAAGAAACACTGGGCAATCAGATATTTATCGGTCACGGCGGCCCGACCGTCGTTGTCATCTGCCGGCCGGTAAAATAAGCCAGTCGCCAAAATGAAACACCTGTGTTCCATAAATAATCCTTACTGTTATTTTGCATAAAGCCAACCCAGGCTTTCATACTGGCGTACTGTTCCTCCAGTATTTTTGTATCACCATACGCAAGCCACATATTCCACGGAATGATGGTGGATGCATCCGCCCATCCCGCAGATCCGCCATCGGCGGGTCCAGCACATTCGGAATCACGAGTGGAACCACTCCATCTGCTGCCTGATCTGCAGCGAGATCTTTCAGCCATTTTGAAAAGAAATTATGAACGTTCATATTATAACCGGCCGTTCTTGAAAAAGCCTGTGCATCGCCCGTCCAGCCCAGTCGTCTCATCGCGTTGCGGACAATCGGTCGGCACATCCAGGAAATTTCCTTTTTGTCCCCATTGAATATTGTGCTGCAGCTGGTTTAACATCGCATTCGAACAGGAAAACTGACCCGTGGATTCATATCGGAATACAAGGTGACCGCTGAAATATCTTCCGGTTTGATTTCACCCGGATATCCTTTTACACGGATATAACGGAAACCCATGGAAGGTGAAATGGGGTTCAAAAAATTCTTCCCCATGGCCGTTCAAAATATATCTGTCCGGGCTTTTGCGGCGCGCAGATTTTCGGTATAAAAATTTCCTGCCTTATCCAACACTTCGGCATGATCCACGATCAGTTGTGTGCCCGCATTCCCCTTTAGCTTGAATTGTGCCCAACCAACCAGATTCTGTCCGAAATCAATCACCTGTTCACCTTTGGTGTTTTAAATATCCTTACAGGATGAAATATTTCATGCTTTCGAACAGGTTCATTATATGTTGCCAGCAAATTACTTTTTGAATAATCTTTTTCTGTGACCGTTTTCCATGCCGCATCATCGTAACCTCTTTCGTTCCATCCCGGTTTTCCATCCGTGCGTCAATGGTTTCGCCATTATACATTTCCGAAAAACGAATCGGACCGTTGTCGGCTGTCTTCCATGACCCGTCTGATATCAGTGTTTCCCGGCTGCCATCATTATAATATATTTCGAGTTGCAGCAGCAGTCCGATTTTTTTACCCCAAATATTCCTGTTGTCCATAAAGGCCAGCGGCGTACGATACCAGCCACTGGCAACATGGACGCCGATGGCATTTACTCCATTTTCCAGCATGCCAGTAACGTCATACACCTGGTACTGCAGTCTTTTTTTATATGACGTCCATCCCGGAGTCAGATACGCATCACCCACTCTGTTTCCATTTATAAATGCTTCGTACATTCCATGTGACGTGATAAAGGCCGTTGCTGATTTTATTTTTTTCGTGGTTGTAAAATTTTTGCGGAACAATTGTGCAGGTCCGTTCACCGAATCTGCAGGACTGCCTGATTCGATCCATTTTGCTTTCCAGTCAGATTGCTGAAAAAATCCCATTTGCCAGGAAGCTGTTTCGCTCCAGGCGGAAACTTTTCCCTTATCATCCCAGATCCTCACCTGCCAGTAATAAGATTTGCCTGATAACAGAGAAGCACCCGCAAAAGGAACAAAAATGGATTTCGAACCCATGCGTTTTCCACTGCTCCATGAATCTGCTGCGCCCGGATTTGTACCTACCCTGATTTCATACGCCGTCTGTAACGCATTGAAATGATCTGAAATCATTTGCCAGCTGAAACGCGGATTTTGCATGTCCAGACCGAGTGGATTTATCCGGTTTTCACAACGGAGATTTTTTACGGATGGCTGTGCAATACAAATGCTGAACCATAAAATATGTGCCAGATAAAGACAAATGATTTTTTTCATTTTGTTAGAATAGTGAACATTAATTACCCAGGGATGCAAAATAATTCCCCAAGCCCACCACAATCGTTGAAAGAATTACGGTAAATATGCCGAACCGGATTACGTTCATCGTTTGTTTTCCTGACCCACTCCATTCCCTGAAATATAATCCCCAGAAATTACTTACGATAATGATAAATGCCATGTGAAATGTCCAGCTGCTAAAATCATATTTACCCATCTTGCTGCTTCCCATTCCATAAAAGAAAAACTGCAGATACCAGGTGACTCCGGCAACGAGACAAAAAATATAATTTTTTGATAACGGTGTTTTCTTATCAGTATAGTCTACATACGATCTGTTTTTCAGATTCAGTATCACGCACCAGATCAAGTTCGTGGTCAATCCGCCGAGTAATACCACAACGAGTGATGGAATATTCTGAAAGATCGGATTGACCCCATTTTTTTCTGTAAGCAGTGAAATGGGTTTTGCAAATGCAAGGCCGAATGAAAAGCACGCACTCAGTATTCCCGATACCGTTGCAACGATGATCCCTTTTCTCAAGTTGAATTCCGGAATGGTGCCGGTGGCCTTTGAATCGGCCAGATTTTTTTCTTTCATGATACCTGCCTTTCCGCATATGGCAATGCCAGTGAGACAGATCAGCACACCACCCAAAATGATTTTACCTGAACCGGTATGCCATAAAGATGCGATGCTTGTTTCACCATGGGTCGCGCCTGTCACATCATAATATAACGGAGGTATCAGTGTGCCGAATGCGGCACAATAGCCCGAGTGCGATGGCCATACCCAGACTCATACCCAGGTAGCGCATACTCAATCCAAATGTGAGGCCACCCACTCCCCAGAGAACGCCCATCAGATAGGTCCAGAAAATAGTTGTTGACGGCACCGCTTTGATGATGCTCCAAAAACCGGGAACAATAATATATGCGGCCAACATAGGCGCGATCAGCCAGGAGAAGAGTCCACCTACGAGCCAGTAACTTTCCCAGTGCCAGGATTTTACTTTTTTATACGGTATATAAAAACTGCCTGACGCAAAACCTCCGATAAAATGCAGGAAAACACCCAGTAGTACGGCCATATTATTTGTTTAAGCGTGAGGCTCGATGCTTGATGCTCGAAGCCAGACGGTTCATTTTTCCCTTTGAATATTATCGAAACTGAAACCAGTCCACCGAATATCCTTCGCCCGAAAATCGCAATAGCAAAGCATGCACCCCGGTTGGCCGGCGATCAAGTTTTACGGAATAGGTATGCCATATTTTACCATCGCCATTGCCCGGAATATCCACCTGGCCAACCGATGGCGACCAAATATGATCCAGGGCGATATCTATTTTTCCCGGTTTGGATCCCGGTGCAACAACAACGGTAAAGCTGTCCATTCCATTTCCAAAATCGAGATATTTATAACAAACCTTGTCATCGTTTTTTATCCCGGTGAGTTCTTCATTGCCGGGCTCGAAAGATTTTATATACACATGACCATATAGAAGACAGGCCCTCTCTGCATCGAGTGGATGAGTCGCAACCAAAGGACCCGCGGCACCCTGAGATGTCATTTCCACTTCATTGATACTTCCGTCCTGGTTGAACGTGATCGGTTCTACGCAGGTTTTCCGCATCGTATAGCTGTTATGTGTGGCGCGATGATAAAAAACATACCATTGATTTTTAAATTCCACCAGTGAACCGTGGTTGTTCCAGTTCGCAGGATCGGAATGATTGTTATCGATGATCACTCCACCGTATTTAAAAGGCCCAAAAGGAGATCCTGCAGTCGAATATCCGATACAGGTGGGCATACCCGCTCTTCCCATATGTGCATATACAAAATAATAAATCCCTTTTCGCTTGACCATATATCCGCCCTCATGAAAATAATGGTCCTTTTCTGTAACCACATTTTCATGAATGGTCGATGAATCAATGCCCAGCATATCTGGTTTCATCTTCGCCACTTTCGCCTGAAACTGTCCCCAGATATAATAGGCCTGGCCATCATCATCCATAAAAACACAGGGATCAATCTGGTTATGTCCAAAAAGCGGAATATTTTTTCCATTGAGAAAAGGACCAACAGGCGACACCGACGTGGCAACTCCTTCAACCTGTGTTGGATTGTTCAGGCAGTAATACAAATAATATAAGCCGTTCTTAAACTGACAATCCGGTGCGAATAAAAGATCATCAGAATAGGTTACCTGATCACCTGGCCCTTTGGAAGAAAATGCATTTTTTACAAGCACCCAGTCTTTCAGATTATCGGTTACCAGAATATCATGCCTCCAGGAACAGTAATGTTCGGGGGTTTCATCCCTTGAACCGTACACATATAATTTTCCATCGGCCCATACATGTGCGGATGGATCGGCCATATATACTCCCGGTGGCACAATGGGATTCTGTGCATAACAATCCAGCACAACCAGGAACCAAATTGAAAAAATTGCATAATGTTTCATCGCCCTGATTGTTTTCCCGAATAGTGATAGTCAAACCGCCGGTCGGGTGCTGAGTCTCCGTCTTCAAAGAATCCGCTGATATCGTTTAGTTGCTGCATATTATCCGCCCAGTGAAAATTAAAAACCGGTGGAGCATTTTTCAAACCGATATCGGCAGCGGAAATACCGAGTTCCATTTCAGATCCCTTCATTTTATAAGACAGATCTGCCTGTTTTATCCACCGGCCATTTAGCCATTTTTCCAGTGAAGTGGAATGATCGTTTTTTACCTGCCGGTTTACGACATAATCATAACCCTGCCAGCCCGTTTTTTTATTATTATCTGCATCAATGAAAAGCAGCATCCAGTTTTTATCTGTGTACGAACTGATATCGGCGGCCGTTTTTACATAAAAAAAGAATTCACTGTTATTATGGGAAACCCGCGCTTCAATAAAATCATTTCGCCCGGTGTTATTGGTATAATGAATTCCTTTTCTGACCCCGTCATAGTCACGATGATCCACATCTCCCGGATAGTCGGTATAGACCGGCGTCACAGAATTCCATTCCTGAAAATTTCCGTCGATATGGATTTCCCTTTGCGAAGATGTCTTCTGCGGCGGCGCCATGCCTTTATATCTCCGCATCCTGTCCACAAACTGATAATAAAAATTATCCGTATAACCTCCCTTCATCGGCTCCAGGTCGCGGTTGAATTCATCGTTGAATTCATCCACAAAATATTTATCTCCCTGGTGCATTTTGCTGCCCTGAAATTTAAAATCCGCGTTATCCGCGAGTTCTTTATTGGTTGGCCAGGCGCCCGCAATCAGCTCGTTCCAGCCCGTTACCAACAGTATGGGTGCAGCAACAGAATCTGCCCGGTTCCATTGTTCATTAAAAAAAATTCCCGAACCTGTTTCAGGCGCCGTCCAGTATTTGTCAAACACAGGAACAAAATGAAGGCCGCAGCTCGAGCAGTTGATTTTATAATCCCACAATGGGGCGCCCATCGATTTGGAAACTACATATTGTTCTGGTTTTCCATTCGCATCCAACGCAGCCCGCTGGGGATGAATATCCATGAACCGCCATTTGCCCGTGCTGGAAGAATCATCCGGAAACAGCGCCCAGGTGGGCCTCCAGGTGAAAAATGCATTGATGGCTTCGAAATGCGCTTTATTTTTCAACGCCTGTTCTTTGGGTTTTGGCGACATCATGAGGGGTTTACCCTGATAATAAAACCAGCAGTCCCTGTATTTCTCATTTAGATAATAATTTTCATACAGCGCTTCCAGTTTCGTCGTGTGATCCACATTCAGAAAAAACACAACCGAAGGAACCGGTATTCCTTTTGCTTTTGCCTCCAGCAGAATATCCAGCAATCGGGTGAGTTCCGGAAAATACATTTCATCATTGGTCAGGTCAAGAAAAATAAAATCAACCCCGGTTTCTGCAATCAGATACATATGTCTTCTGAGAACCCAGGGATCCATGGACAGATAGTATCCATCTTCCGGCTCATCCCAGTAATAATCTTCCATCCGCCAGGTGGTAATGGACGGGTTGCGATGCAGAATCCTGGTTACGTTAAAACTATCGGGGTTATTAAAACTGTTACGAAGCGTACCATGCCATAACCAGTAAAAAAGTCCGACGTACCGGTTCGGTTTCGGATCTCCGGTAGTTGTATAATCGGCAATCTTTCTACCCAGTCCGTCGGTTGCCGTGAGATCCGCATTGTTTATGATGTGCAGATTTGAACGCTGGGCCCGTAATTCCGGGGCCAGAAAAAAAATGAATAACAGAAATATACAAAACCCGGGGACTCGCATGAAAAAATTTAAAATAAATTGAGCCCTCCGTAGAAACGGAGGGCTGTTGTAATTGCGACTTGACTGCTTATGACAAACGTGTTGCTTACACTTAATTGTGATATTTTACAATTTCCACATGAACCGGCCCCAAAAGTCCGGACGGTTCATAAGGACTGTCTGGTGTATACAAATTAATGCTCGACCAGGTTTTCCTTTGTCCGGGTGGTAATTTACTATCCCCGATCAGCCGGTTAACCCATGTATTCACCACTTCAATTTCCAATTCATTTGTTCCGGGCCTGACCCAGTTACTGATGTCTATTTTGTAAGGCGTCGTCCATACCCCGCCGGCATACCGGCCATTTACTTTTATTTTTGCCATCGATTTTACCATACCGAGGTCGAGCATAATAAACTCGCCTGTTTTTTTTGCATCCAGATGAAAATTATTTTTATATACGGCGGTTCCCGAATAATTTTTAATACTGTCGTCGCTGCTCAGCGACCAGTCAGTTAAACGCGACATCATCACCGGGCTCTCATGGCCATTTTTTAATGTATCAAATACCACCGTCCATGGTGTTGTGATTTCTTCCGTGGATACCGGAAACGGGAAATTTATTAAATACCCGGATTCTGTACTGTATGACGCAGGATTTTTTACCGGTCCGGTCTCATTCGTAAAAACAATAAACGCGCTCTGGAAAGCATCCAGTTTGAGTGGCACTTCGGTGGACGATCCCTCCTGACGAAATGCGTGTAGTCTCCTGGTCGTTCCATTTACTGCATCCCAGTAGGCGGGCGTTTTTCCCGTTATCCGGAAAGCAGGGTTACATTCAAGTGGCTTGTCAGACTGATTGCTGACAAAATAAATATCCTGCTCCGGGGTTCTGCGGTGAATAAACAGTACGGGTAAATCTTTTTCTGTTTTCAGATCCGGTACAATATACAAACGGTCGAGGGCCTGCTGCATATTCAAACCCTGTATAACGAGTCCTTTCCCGAATGTGTGTGTGGTAATGGTTGTGCCGTTGATGTTTCCCCATAATTTTTTCGCCATCGATTGTACATCAGCATCTGCCCTTTCTTCGTTTTGCAGACTGGGTGATCTGACCGGCGCGGGCCCCATCAGTACGCCACCCTGTTCTACCATGGCAACAAGCTTTTGTAATAATCCGGGTCGCATCGTTTGTAATTTCGGAAGCACCAGTATACTATAAGATACACCATCCGGCAACTGCCATTTACCATTCACAACAGCCAGCCTTTTTTCAATGACTTCCGCATTGATATAATCAAACGAATATCCTTTTGGCAACTCCGGATCACAAATACCCGTCATCTTCGGTGCATCTTCGCCGATAAAATAAGCGACGTCGGCTACATAATGACCCTGCTGCAACATCAGATTGCAGCGCTTGATATAGGCAGTAAACAGATCCAGCTGGGGGAACCATGTATTGTGCCGGTTGAATTCATTTCCAAATCCTGCGTTCACACCCGGCTGACGATCATCGGGCTGTTCGATATATACGTGCAACAAAGTATTGTTGATTCCTTCGGTAAAAAAACGATCACCCCGTTGTTTCATAACTGCCGGATACCGGGCAAACGCCTTACCACCAGCAGTAAAAGATTCGGCAGACACTTTTACTTTTCCATAAATATGCGCGCAGGATGAAGCTGCCCGGTTTTCAATATTTCCCAGTTCGCCCTCGCTCCAGAATTCTCCGGCGATCTCGTCGGACTGACCGCCGTACTGCAGAAACTCGCCCGGAAATCCCCAGTGTCCATAATTTTCAAGCCATGTATGTAATCCGTGCGCATGACTTACATCACGCAATCCGCCCACATAATCATATGCCACTTTATCAGCGATGAGCCTTCTGAGATCCCATAGGAAACGATCCGATTTATCTTCACTACCGACCACGATACCACGAAAGACCGGCAGATAGGGCGTGGGGTCATAACCATAAACCGTTTTAAAATTCGCAATGAATCCGTCGGTCCAGTTTTGCCCGCCGGTTTCATAACTGTCTTCCACCACTACTTTCCATGTGAGCCGGTCCGCTGCCGGAATTCGTTTTTGTATTTCTCCCAAAAAAGCATCGAAATGTTCGGCCACATGTTGTTTACTCATTTTATCTACTTCCAGTCCGGTGCCTTCCGGTGATGCCGGTGAATTGTGCACGCGGGTCGGCGTCATCCCTGTTCTAAGTATGATCCAGTCTCCAGCCGGCGCCTTCCAGTTGAGTTCACCATCCGATGACATGGAAGACGAAATATCCAGCACGGCGGACGGATCGACGATCCCTGACGGCTCGTGGTATACCGGTTGCACCGGCCATTGATATTCTTTCCAGTACGGGAGCGGCACGGGATGCATTTTCGCCAGCGTTTTTTCAATATAATTTTCAACAGTGGGATCCGATTTTATTACAAGTTCTGCGATGCCGTCACTTGCCTTCGTATTCCTGAATACGAGCCGGATAGAAGATGATGTGGTCGGGGGAATGGAAATGGCGACGGGACCATAGGGATCAAATCCGGTATTCAGTGCGCTGTTGCTTCTGTCTACCATAAAATCTTTTACCTTTTGAAATCCTGTTTGTGTCTGTACCTGAATTTCACCCTGTAATTTCATTTGCCTGTGAGAAGGATATATCACAATGCTTCTGGCGGTAAACGAATCTTTTGTGGAAATGGTAATGGAAAATGCAGACGCCGCCGGGAACGAAATTTCTGTAACCGGATCTTCATCCAGTATCCGGCTGATCTGATCCACGGCGGGCGAAGAAATGACGGTTGGATTAAATGCTGCGATGGTTTTTCTGAAATTTTTTGGAGCGGGAAATGCGATGACGCGCACATCCTGGAAACTATCGATCGGTGCTGGAATTTTTTCTTTGATTTGTGCCGGACCGGTCACTAATATTTTTGAAGAGATCAGATAGCGCATGGCCTGACCGGGTTTGATCCATGGCCCGCCGGACTGGCTCCAGCCGGGACTATTAAAAATGCCGATTTCGATATTCAGTTCCGTGGCTGTTTTTAATGCTGCATGCATAATATCCCACCATTCATCCGTGAAAATTTTTACTTTCCCGTATGGTGTTTCATCGAGTCCGATATTTCCGATGAAGGCCCTGTTGATGCCCACACTTTTCATGGCGTGCAGATCTTTTATGACTCCTTCTCTGGAAATATTATCCGATATCCAGTACCAGTATACGCTGGTCTGTATGGAATCCGGTGGCTGCTGAAATCCTGTTTGTAAACCTGAAATGCGCGTTTCAGAAGGCGCCTGTTGTGCCAAACCCGGTAGCCACAAAAGACATAAGAGCAGAAAGAAAAGAAATGAAGAACGAATACCTGCATTCATGATCGGCATACTGCTCTATTTAAGTTTTGTTTTATCCGTTTGAATATCCGGCATCTGTTGTTCCGAATCCCGTATTGCATAAATATTATTGGCGATGGTTTCCGGCATAATAAACATTCCCCCGTAATTTCCTGTAATGCTGTTATGCGTATCCGGAAAACAATCATCAAAATCACCGCGCTGATAAGCTGCGTATGTGGAGGGAATATTATGCGGCCTCCAGTTATCGTCCCGGTGATCATTCATCCATCGGATACCGGCATTCGTGATCCCCTCCTGAAAAGTTTTCCAGTTTATATCCGGATCAACGGAACTCCAGTTTATTCTATGAGTTGCTGACTGGTCAAATACCGATAATACTTCCCATTGCACATGATCCCGTACCCAGTTTGCAAAATACCAGTCGCTGGAACAAAAACAGGGTTTTGTATTGTACAAATTCTGCACATCGGCGGGCGACCAGAGGTTGGTAAAAGGAATAACCGAACGAATCCAGTAAATGGCTTTCTCTTTATATTTCGCGTCACCGAAAATACGGTAGGCTTCGTAATTGGCAATGGCCGCATGGCCGGCTGCCAGCAGATTGGGCGCGTGCAACGGCGTTTCCCAATAGTCTCCGCCTTCGGGCCTTTGCATAGTCAGACAATAATCCAGCGCTTTCTTTGCGGCATCGCGGTATTTGTTGTCCTTTGTTTCATTGAAAACTTCCATCAGCTCGATGGCAGGCAGCATACACACATCCAGTACCACATCTCCCTGCAAACCCATTGGCTCTATAAAAGAAGTCGCCACACGAAAATCATCTTTCCCGTAATGACGGCCCGCCGGGTCAAAATAAAATGCGCCGTCGCCCCGCTGGATTTTTAGTAAAGCATCGCCTCTCTGTGCCGGATTCGCAGATGCCGTTTTTATTCTTGTATTGTCCGGGCTGGCAGACTGGTGTATGGCGCACCAGTGAATCTTTTTCTCCAGTCCGGCAGCTAACGGGTTATTTTTATTTTCCTTCACCCATCGGATTAAAAAAACCGGCGCCCGGCTGCTATATTTATCCTCTGCCCTTTGGCGGATTCCAAATCCCTCTCCTTCGTGCCAAAAACGGGTATTATATGCACTTGCTATTTTTTCCAGTGTTTGAGCGTAACTCCATTTTGGTTTTGAATCCGGTAAGCCATGGCGTTTAACCCAGTCCGTGATAACGGCCATACTATTTCCCTTCGATAACCATATTTCCGCATCAAAATGTATTTGCTCACCAATACGCATTTCAACGGGGTCGGAAGCAAACACTTCGTTTTCGTGGTGTTCAGTACGGGCATCGGGAATCATCAGGCCCATGAGATTATTATTCATGCGGTCGATAAAATTCGGCGTCGCGAAAACCGGCTGGGGATTCTGATTCCGAAAATTAAACCATCGCGCCGACACCTGATTCGGATCCCATGACAAACCAATTCCGGTACCCTGGTAACTCATCGCCATCACGGGAATGGAAACCTGATAGGGATTTGGAACCGAACGCATCGCCCAGGGCTCCTTAAATGAATCAGTCCCACTCGACCATTCATCTTCAATCGTCCAATCCACACCCGGAAAAATCGAATCATCTTTTTTTGTTCCAAATGTCCCTTCACCCACTTTCAGCCAGGGACCGCGGATATAACGGATATAAAAATTGCCGGTTGATACCAGCCGGTACTGCAAATGGAAAAGCGGTTTATTCTTTGTTAATATGATCAGCACCTGGCCCCTCAGGCAGGGTTCCGATAATGGATAACTCATCCATTCTTCGAAGGAAGTTCCCTTTAGTTTATCCTTTACCACCACGGATCTCACATCAAAAATGATTGAATCCTCCAGTTGCCCCGATTTTTTCTGATATGTTTCTGCTGTAACGCGCATGGGAATATCCTGATCCCTGATCATGATCTCTCCCAGGTGCTCCAGTACCGCCATGCATTTTCCGGACGAATCATATATTTCACCCCAGCCCCATCCGTCAATTCTTTTGAACATCTTTAGTAATACCTGATCATTTCCAAGCGTCACGGATTCGCCGGTATAACTGCCTCTTTTATATACCGGATTTTCTGAAAAGTTTTGCTGACGAACGATCTGCTGAGCGTTGGCGCTGTCCATTTCGGACATCATGATCATAAACAATGTGCAAATCAGGGTTCCGGATTTTCGCATTCATTTATTTTTTGCGGCACTCATAAAAAATATAAGGTATGCAACCAGGCAGGTCACATACCTTATACCCATCTATTTACTATGGTTTGTATTCACTGGCCGGTACCGGCATATAATCCCAGCTGGGTGATGTGTATTTGGCAGCGGGGTTATCACTTCCGTTTACGATTTTGGGTGAGCGGGCGGCCATTTGATGAAGTCTCTTTTCGGCGATTCCCCAACGGCGCAGGTTTTCATATCTCCAGTCTTCACCCGCCAGCTCAACACGTGATTCATGCTGAATGGCTGAGCGCATAGAATCCTGACCCACACCTGCACTCACCATGGGTAATGTGCCGGTTACAATTGTTTTCTGATAAATCCTGCGCGGATCCACGGAGGCCGATGCGTTGGCACGCGCCCTGACTTCATTCAAATAGGTCGCAGCATCGGCTGTATGTCCGGTTTCATTTAAACATTCCGCGTACATCAGCACGGCATCTGAAAAACGCATCCATTTTATATTAAGGTCCTCACCAAAAAGCCCGTGGCCATTCAAAAGACCTGTTCTTTCATACGAATTTCGCATGTATTTATAGGCCGGATAATATTCTTTATTTAAACCCGGCCAGAACGTATTAATGGTTTCTGTAGAGGCACTCTTAATATTGTACGTGGCTGTGTTGGTTGTATGATTAACCTGAACATTTGTTATGACTGTTTTTCCCGCGGAATTCTGGAGCAGTGTATCTCCCTGTGTTGTAACATAAAAAATGTCTCCCGGATCCAGCATGGTATAGGGATATCTTCTGTCAATGATGTTACCACTATTGTCCTTTTCAAATTCATCGTGCAGATCGGCCGTTGTGCAATCCCAGCCCCCGTATCCCTCATATACATTTGGCTGATAAAATGCCTGGAAAAAGTTTCCGGGCGCTCCCACTTCAAGACTGACATCGGCTCCGGGACCTGGCAGATACATTTCATTCACCTCGAATACAGACTCAACACTCTGGTCGTGGGCTTTCGTAAATACATCCCCATAATTTGGCAGTAATCCAAGACTGTAATCACCTCTTTTATCAGCGGGTACAAATTCAGCGAGCACATCAGACGCTTTTTGCCAGTTTTCTGCTTTATTGATAGGATATCCTGCAAGCTGCAGATACGTTTTTGCGAGCATAAATTTATCTGCCGCGGCACTTAACCTTCCTTTGTTGGAATTATCCCAGGAATTTGGTAAAAACGGAATGGCTTCCGTTAAATCCTTTATTACCTGGCCATATACTTCTTCTGCATTTTGAAATTTCTGCAAATAGTATTCCGACGGCTCCAGCGGTTCTGTAATAATCGGCGTTGTACCGTATCGTGTCGCCACCATATAGTACATCAGTGCGCGGATAGATTTACATTCTGCACCGAGTCTGTCCTTGTCGGCCTGCGGAATCGGTGAAGTAGTCAGTTTTGATAATGTATAGTTACAGAGATAGATACCCTGGAAACAATATTTCCAACCCCATAACAACTGGACATTATCAGCTGAGAAATTATTCCATACGGTGAATTCGTCTGTTGTATTTCTCAGATTGTCGTCCCCCGCATAATCATTTAGTCCATGGCGGATAAACAAATAAATAGGACCCAGATGCACCGTACGGTTGTAACATTGCATCACGGCACCCATGCACTGATCTGTTGTAAGGTAAAAGTTTTCATCTGACACCGTGCCATACGGCGCCGAGTCCAGAAATTTTTTCGAACAGGATCCGGACAGAAGCAGGATGATCCCCGTGAGAAGCGCCTGTATTGTATATTTTAACTTTTTCATTTGTACTGGTTTGCTTTGAATAATTTTCAATTAGAGGTTTACGCTTAAGCCGAAAGTCCATGTTTTCTGAATCGGATAGCGGTCACCATAATCCAGACCCTGGATATAACTCGGACTGTTTGCCTGTCCCCCTTCATTTGCATTCAAACGAATACCGTTTCCAACTTCCGGATCATCACCTGTGTACTTGGTAATCACAAAAACATTTTCTCCTGAAATATATATCCGTAGATTGTTGATGCCTGTTTTTCCAAATACTTTGTTTGGAAATGTATATCCGAGTTGCAGATTTCTTAGTCTGAAGAACGATCCATCCTGCATCTGCCAGGAATTAGGTCCCTTCTGATAATTTCTCTGTGTTGAACCGGCACCCACTTTTGGATAAAGTGCATTATGATTGGATTCGGTCCAGGATTTTGCCGGAACATCAGCATATACATTTTGAGCTCCATTCGGATCCCAGCCTGTTAAGTAGATATCACCGATCGTATAAATTTTGTTCCCGTAAGATCCGTTCCAGAAAGTTTTCAGATCAAATCCTCCATAGTCAAAATCCAGATTCAAAGAGTACGTAAATGTCGGATTCGGATTTCCGATGAGTGATTTATCCTGATCGGTAATGACTCCATCTCCATTCAGATCTGCGAATTTAAAATCGCCCACCTGGGCTCCCGGCTGAATTTCTTTGCCATCTTTATTTAACAACTCTGCAGTTGTATTAAAAAACCCAAGTGTCTTGTAACCATAAAATGCACCCAGTGGATCGCCCTCTTTCATGGTAACGACCAAAGGTATACGTTCGTCATTCACCTGAATAGGAATATTATCACTCAGGTTTGAAACGGTTGCATCATAGGCCGCAATGTAGCCGCCGATATGCATACCGAGTTTATTGAATTTGGTTGTATAATTGACAGTGAATTCAAATCCATGATTCTGAATCTCGGCGCCGTTTACCCATTGCGTAACGGGGGCGATACCATCGGATGCCGGAACACCGGAATACAGAGGAAGCGTTTTTTGATACAACACGTTGGTCGTATGGCGCCAGAAATAATCGAAGGTGATCTGTAATTTGTCGTTAAATAATCCGATATCTGTGCCGATATTGGTAGAAGAAGTAGTTTCCCAGGTCAGATTCGGATTTGCAAAATTTAAAGGGCCATATCCCTGTACAAATTGTTTGCTTGAATTGTCGCCTCCGACGCCTCCGAGAACATAACCACGCTGAACCGTTCCTGTAATCTGCGATATGTATGGATAATCGGCCTGTATTTTTTCATTACCCAATTGTCCCCAGCTTCCTCTGAATTTCAGATCGCTGAGCCAGTCGATTTTCATATTCTTGAAAAACTTTTCATTGGAAGCCCTCCAGCCCACACCAACGGATGGGAATGTACCCCATCTCTTATCTGGCGCAAAACGATAGGAGCCGTCCCGCCGTATACTGGCCTGTAATAAATAACGGTCATCGTAATTATAAGTCACACGACCAACATATGACTCATAATTATGTTGAAACGCAGAGCCCGTGGAAGATTTATCCTGTGTCTGGGCATCGAGCACCTGTAAATACGGATCATTGGAAATGGCTGTAGAACCACTGCCCGCGAAAGTGGAGTTCTTTTCTTCTTCTGCCACCAGACCGGCGGTTACACCAATTGTACTCTTGCCGATCGATTTATTATAGGTAAGAAAATTATTAAATGTCCAGTGAAAATAAGTAGCAGAGGAATTCTGAAGTGTCGTTTTGTTAGAAAAATCCCTGCTCCCTAAAGAATAAATAGGTCCGAAATTTGTAAAATTGTTATCTATTCTCTCAAACCCGATGGTCGAAGTAAATTTCAATCCGGCCAACGGGTCAAAAATATTTCCGAAATCGATTTCACCCTGCACATTTCCGTAAAGACTGAGCCATTTGTTGAGTGCATTATTCCTGGCTGTCTGGGCAACCGGGTTATTGGCAATATTGATGGCGGACAATACATCGAAATACTGATCCAGCGGCCGGTCTGCCGGCGAAAGGGCCGCGATGGCTGAATCAGATTTATAAATGGGCGTGAGGTTTGGAATGTATCTCGCCGTTTGATAAACATTATTATTTTGTCTTTTTTCGCTGGATATGGCGAGATCTTCACCCAGGCGTAAAAAGCTGAATAATTTATGACTTGAATTTAATCTGCCAGTAAATCTCTCATTGTAGGATGCATTCTGCGTTCCCTGTACTTTTGAATAGTCTACGCTGGAAAAATATTGGTGGTCACCACTACCCCCGCTTACGCTCAGATTATAATCCTGCGTATTTCCGGTGCGCGTAATCGCATTAACCCAGTCGTTTTCCTGACCCAGCGCATGAAGAGCAACATAGGGCCCCTGCATACCTTTCAGATTCACGAAATCCCAAAACTGACTGGCATTGGCCATCGGTCTGACGGCCTGATTTTTTGCCGTTCCATAGTAAGAACTAAAATTTATTTGCCTTTTCCCGGCTTTACCTTTTTTTGTTGTTATGTACACAACGCCATTGGCAGCGCGGTTACCGTAAATAGCGGAGGCCGCAGCATCCTTAAACACCTGTACATTTTCGATATCCGCCGGATTCAGGAAATTCAATCCATTGTTAACAGGAATTCCATCCACAACATATAACGGTGCATTATTTCCAAATGTTCCCACACCACGGATACGCACTTTACCATTGTCACCGGGTTCACCGCCGTTGGGTGTCACCGTCAGACCAGCCACTTTTCCTTCCAGCAGAGACTCTGTACCCTGCACCGGCTGTGACTGCAATTGCTTACCACTCACGGAACCGATCGCTGACGTCAGATCGCTTCTGCGTTGTGTTCCGTAACCTATTACCACGACCTCATCGAGCGTACTCGCCACCCCTTCTACCAGCGTAACATTCATTGATGTTTGACCAGCGAGTGGTATTTGTCTTTTCACATATCCGGTAAAACTAAATTCCAGCGTATCCTTTGGCAATGCCCTGATCGAGAAACTACCATCGGCGGCTGTGGTCGTTCCAACCGAAGATCCTCTAACCATCACAGAGACCCCCGGAAGTGCCTTGTTATCAGAAAATGAAATCACCTTACCGGTAATATCCGTGAGGGTTTGAGCAGAAGAAACAAGTTGGAAA
The DNA here is from genome assembly GCA_963759335.1 of uncultured Bacteroidota bacterium. Classification (GTDB taxonomy): domain Bacteria; phylum Bacteroidota; class Bacteroidia; order Chitinophagales; family Chitinophagaceae; genus Puia. The sequence goes on along the minus strand of CAVWYU010000003.1, from coordinate 39,624 downwards.
AAAAGAAGAAAAACAATTAGCGGAATTACGGTATGCCGCATCGGTTTTTTCAGCATGGCAAGCAATTTTTGTTTGGTAAAAAACTTTAAAAAAAAATATCAATATGGCGTTCACTAAAAGTAAGCATGATAAAAATATAGGGAATAAACAAATAAACCGTCCTGATCTGTCCTGTCCGGTATGGCTTATTTCAAATTCTTTTAAAAAAATAAAATGAGTGAATTAATTTTTATTTCACATACATGAATACGCAGGAAAAAAGTACAGGATTTGAGAAATACCACGATAGGAATCAATTCGCAGAGGATTCAAAAATATAATTTCCCGAACCGATATAATAAACTGCTTTTCCACTCTCCTCACCAAGAAATTCTACCCCTTTGGACAAACCCGCAGGTTTTCCCGATTCGGTAATTTCATGGCCCTTTTTTCCCGGAACATACACGGTAGCTGAAGTATTTGCAGGAACAGAAACCTGCATGATGAGTTTTCCTTTATCCAAACGCCAGCTGCTTTTGATTCGCCCGAACAGACAATCATGATAGGCATCAACAAATGAAAGGTCACCTGTTACAGACGGATTGATTATAAAATGTTTAAACCCCGCTGTGAAAAACTCACTTTGAATGCCGGCGAGATATTTGAAAAAATATCCGCTGATTAAACAAAAGGGCGTGTGATTACGGGAAGCAAAACCATCCCAGGTTTCCCACATCGACCCGGCACCTTGTTTTATCATATAACCCCAACCGGGATATCGCGGCTGTGTAGCAAGTGTATAGGCAAGTGAAGGATCTTCCGATGGAAGATATTCCATCAGTGAGGCAGTACCCAGAAAACCGGTGCCCAGCCGGTCATTCTCCTGATGAATATTTTGCACCAGGTTTTTCAATACGTCCTTTTTCAACGTCTCCGGCACCAGTCCATATTCGAGCGCAACGATATTTGGTGACTGGCGGTAACCGGTGGGAATATCGCCGTGATAAAACTTATTCTTTGTCATCAAAAAATTCTTCGTTAAAACGGGCTGATATTTTTTCAGCCCAGTTATCCATCTCTTCTGCCTTCATCAAATGCCCCAATAAATGATACATCCTTGCCATTTTTTTTACGATAAGGTATTGGGAAGCTGTACCGTACAATAACATACCTTCCGGAGGCGCCATAAAATAGTTGATGGAATCCTTCTCTTCCATTTTTGGCGAAACCCAGTCCCCCAGTACGTCACGTATCAGTTCCGGTTTGCCCGGTTCCTGTCTGAGCAAACCACTTTTTGCAAACCGTTCCATCACCGGCAGGTTTTTCTTTATGGTCACACTGTCCGCATAAAATGTATATAAATCCCATGGTATGAATACGATTGCTGCCGGCCAGGTGGTGGATACATTTTTATCATATCCAGAAGAAGGTGCTACAGTACATAATCCGCCCTCTGACGTTTGTGTGCCTGCAAGATCCGTAGTCCATTTTGAATAAAAAGATGCCATATTAAAATTATACATAGCAGCTTTTGAGGACATATAGTTGTCTGCATCCCACCCTTGTTTTTCGCGGTGAGGACAATCCGTAACGATGCTGTGATAATTATTTAGCAGACTGTTTACTGAATTATTTTGTATTTGGTTTATCAGTGGATTCGAACAAATAAAATCCCCGGCTTTCTCCACATCTGTATGAACAGGAATACCCTGAACATCTTCAATTGTAATTCCTTCGTCCGTGGTTATACGGATAAATTGAAATCCCTTATAGGAAAAATGACATTCGAACATTTCCTCCCCTGTTCCACGCAGGATATATCCGTTTTGCTGCCGGACGTTTACATACTTGTCGAAAAAAGATGCATATTGTTTGTCCTTTATATCAAAATCAAATCTGGCGGCACTGAGGTTTGGCAGTAATTCTTTATCCGATGGTGTTTCACTGTATTCAACCAACACCTTTGAACCCGAAGGACCCCTCACTTTAATTTTTGCCCATCCGGCAATATTTTTTTCCAGGTCATAAACGATCACATCATTTCCTTTTATGTATTTTTTTACCGGCACTATCGGGGTAAAGCAACGGATGGGTGGAATCATCTGGGATTCGAGCAACGCGTTCCAATGCAGCACAGAAACCCGTTTCCATGAATTTTCATAAAAACCGGGTGATGTCCATCCGGGTTGCTCCAGGCGGGCATCATATAATTCTCCCTGCCTTGTATCATCGTAAATGATCGGACCACCGGTTGTCTTCCAACTGCTATTCGTTACCACAGTATTCACCGACCCATCATCCGAAACGATCTGCAGGTATGCGATCAGTTTAGGCTGATCGACCCAATACGATTTACTAAGGCCCCAGATATCATTGCAAATCGGATTGTACTGGCCTCTTCCAATCATTACACCAATCGCATTTCCACCGGCTTTGATCAGGTGGGTAACATCATACGTAGCATACAAACAACGTTGTTCGAAATTTGTCCATGCCGGATCCAGCACCTGATCGCCGATTCTTTTTCCATTGATCCACGCTTCGTAATAGCCCAGGCCGCAAATAAATAAATGTGCCGATCTGATTTTTTTTGCGATCGTAAATTCTTTTCTGAACAGAGGCGCCGGATCATATTTCGGATCGGCCATTTCGTATAATCTGAAAATCGAACTGTCCTTCCCGGTTATCCAGGGCCAGGAGGGAACGGAAGGAAGATTCGACAATTCTTTTTCTTTGTGCAGATTCCATTCATCTTTCCACAATGCTTCGTCCTTATATCCGATCCAGTCAGCCTGATGCCAGTCCCCACGGCTGTACAATCCCGTAAACCAGAACGACGGTGCACTCCACCCGGATGATTTGTTGCGGGCATCCCAGACCCTCACTTTCCAGAAATATTTTGTGCCCGACTGCAGTGGCCTGCCCTTGTATTCCACCTGTATGGACTGATCGGAAATGAATTTTCCCGTATTCCATATGTCTCCTTCATTCTTTGAAAGTTTCTCAGCGGATGAAGAAACAAGAACCTGAAAAGCGGATTGAATATAACTCCTGTGGTCAGAGATAATTTCCCAGCTCAGCCTTGGAGATGCCACATCCATACCAACAGGGTTCACAGCATATTCACAACGCAAATTTTTCAACGCTGTCGCCATCAGAACGCAACTATAAAATTGTATTAAAAGTATAAGTACATGCTTTTTCATCTTTTCTGATTAACGTGTTCTTACTGGGTTACGACATCCCATACTTTCGAACGCGTGGATTTACCGCCGGGGCCCTCCACGGTAAGTACGACCACCCATTCTTTTCCCTGGTTGTACTGGTGCGCCGGATTTTGGTCTTCTGAAAAAGTTCCGTCCCCAAAGTCCCAATGCCATTTTGTAATGATGCCGCAAGATGCATCATAAAAACGGATCATCCTTTTATCCCGGTCTTCAGTGATAAACCGCCAGTTTGCATCAATGGGTTTCCGGTATTTTTCTTCCAAAGGCATGAGACGGAATGGACAGAGATAATCTGCATTACTGATCATCCTGAAATCGTGCGAAAGATTCATAAACGCTCTGCATTCGCCTCCATCGAAATCGAGCATGGACCAGGAAAGACCGATGAGATTATTTTCTTTCAGTTTCGTTTCGGCAGAATATAAAGGGCCATCAAACGACGCATAGTCATAAGGCGTAATATAAAATTCCATCTGAAGCCGGCCACTGTCGCCATTATGAAAATTATATCTGGAGGCTGAATTAGAATAAGGAAACTCCTTTAGCCAGGGTGTATTGCCCCAGAGCATGGCCCAGTCCTTGTCTTTTGCAGGAGTAAATACATGATAATTTTGCGCCTGTGCACCATGACTTCTGAAATACCCGATATTTTTGGGTAGCTTAATTGGGTTTGTATTATCCTCATAAATAAAGGGACCGCCGGATATATCACCATCAACAACCAGTTCAAATATATCCTGGCGAAGACCGGCATCCGAAAAATCCCAGTAATTATCAAAGGCATCCACATAAAAATACAGGCGGTTCAAATCTTTTACCCATCCAACCTTAACCTTTATATCAAAATCCTTCGGATCCGGTTGTAGACCTTCACCATAACGCGTATTTTTTAATTCCCCCAGACCGATGCTATAACTTTCCGGCACCATCTCCCAGTCGCTGAAATCGCCATCTATACGGGGTATCCTGTTTTGAGGAAATTGAAATATCCGGTATTCTTTTCCAGGGATTGAAAATGAAAAAAAGAGACATGAAAAAAATAACAGCAGAAAACTTTTTGTAATCATTGCTTATAATATTTCAATTCAATGGTATCGGAGGGCAGTGGCCTTTCATTCCAATGTGGATGAATGGCCATCGCCGCGCCAATGGCGCTGGCCTGGGGAATCGACGCCGCAAATACTTCCATGCCGGGAAATGCTGACGCCAGTAAATGCATGTATATGGGATTTTTGCTGAAACCCCCATCGACAAAAATGCGGGTAACCGAATTTTCGGGCATGATCATTTTTGTAGATACCGTCTGTTGATCCATGATATCCATCATCAGCTGATGATACGCCTCTTCATAGGTTTTAAAATCAGAAAGTTTTCTTTGTTCAAAAAATGAACAGTTTAACATTTTCGTTGCCTGGCCGGGTTTACTAAGCAAATTCCTGTTTCCCAATACGGAAACTATTTCCGGATCATAGCTTACCGTTTTATAGAAATCCCTGGAAAGTTGAAAATACACTGCCAGTCTTTCTGTTTGTAATTCGTGTTCATACCCTGCGAATAAACGTGCAGCCTTGATGGGTTTCCCGTTATAGCTCATATAACACAAACAATCTTTTTGGAGTTCTGCGCTCGTGAGCGGCTCCCGATTGAACGCGTTCATACTAATGCACCAGGTACCCGTAGAAATCAGAACGAAGGGTTCGCGAAAGCTCTCCAGGTAGGGAATCATGGCGGCGGAAGTGTCGTGAAGACCTGTTCCGGCAACGGGTTTATTGGCCATCCCTTCAAAAAAAGGTAAATGACTATTGCCCGGTCTTATGGGATAAACGATACGGGATGACTGAATGGGCGCCAGTGTATGAATGATTTCCTCCCTGTAAACCCATTCGTGATAACTATTTTGTGAAAAATTCCAGAGGTTCGTATGACACCCGATGCTCGTCATATCAGAAACCGCTTCACCTGTGAGAAACCAGCTCAGGTATTGTGGCAGATGAAGTGAGAAACGGATCTGCGTTAGTAGTTCCGGATTTTCTTTTTTGATTCTGTAAATCTGCATGCCGGAATTGAGACTGCCCAGGACGGGGGAAGCCGAAATCATAGAAAAAGTCATTTCGCCACCATACGTGTCATAAAAGACTTTCCTTAATTTTTCAGGATATGCTTTGATGTAATTATAAAGAGGTGCAACGATTTTTTCATTGCCGATATGTACCAGACTGGCGCCATATGCAGAGAAATTAATGGCAATGATCTGAAAATTTTTTTCTGCGAATGCGCGGCCGAGAGACCGGACCATCCACGCGTTCAGTGCGTGTATATCTTCACAGGCATCTCCGTCTTCATCTGTGGTTTCTTCGAGTACAGAAGATTCCTGCCACAGGATATGGTAATACATATCGAAAAGAAATAATTTCTTATTCGTCTTTCCGACATCCAATACAGCAATCACGGGTGTTGGATACATGGCCCTGGTATAAAATGATTCATAAAATCATAAGCCGGTACTAACAGTTCTGGCACCCCGGGATTGTATCAGACGATCCCTGACTTTCAGAGAGCGGTATACCGACAGGGGGTTCAGTGCGGCTCCGGCGCGTAATCTTGCTTCTGCAACCACCGGTCGAAGATCGGTACGAAAACTGTTCTGCAAAACTTCCTGAGCCATCGTAACATCACCTGTTTGCTGGGCGCTGCGAAGTTTGACACGGTCAACCAATAATGCCTGTGCATATGAAATCATAATGGCTTCGACAGATTGCAATAAATCTTCCAGCGGATCTTTTACATTGTGCGACGCATCGATCATCCAGCCAAGTCCGGTTGCATGATCCATGCCATATGCATCCATACCATCGACGAGCTCATTAAAAATAAGAAATAACTGATATGGCTTGATACTCCCGACTGTCAGATCATCATCCCCGTATTTTGAATCATTAAAATGAAATCCACCGAGTTTTCCTTCCATTAATAATAATGCCACGATCTGTTCGATATTGGCATTTGGAAGATGATGGCCGAGATCTACCAGCGTATAGGCTTTTTCGCCGAGTTTATTTGCATATAACAAAGACTGGCCCCAGTCACCAACCGTTGTTGAATAAAAATTCGGCTCAAATGCCTTATACTCAATAAACATTTTCCAGTCGGCCGGCAGCGCAGCATAAATTTCTTTCAGTGAGGCGAGTGTGCGCTGGAAAGCCGATCTGAAATTCAGTTGTCCGGGAAAGCAGGATCCATCTGCCAGCCATACCGTAAGAGATTTGGAACCCAGCACGACACCATGCTGAATCACTTCAATATTATGTTGGATAGCCTGCCGGCGAACATTTTTATCCACGTGCTGAAGGGAACCTAATTTATAACTATGCTCCTGTTCCGGCTGATCCTGAAAAGTATTGGAGTTCATCGCATCAAAGCGGAGGCCATAGTGGGCAGCAAGCATTTTTACCTGTGCGGCATTTTCCGGAATATCCCATGGGATGTGAAGCGAAATAGCGCCACTTGCGGCATTAAGTGCATGCAATAATCCAATGTCCCCGATTTTTTCTTCCAGATCGCGTGGCTCGCCACCGCCCGAAAAACGTGCAAAGCGCGTACCTCCTGTACCAAGCGCCCAGCTTGGAATGGCAACCTGAAAAGCAATCAGTTTTTTGATGATGTCTTCTGTGTTTGGAATGATGTTCGCCAGAAAGTCGAATTTTTGCCGGTGTATTTTGAGCAACGATTCGTTGAGCTCCGCGATTTTTTCTTTTTCAATTTGCATGATCTATTTCAGGAAAAATAATTCGGTTAACGAATAAGAGACCGGAGAATTATCCGGATGGGTGTCCATGATGTCTTTCATATGGGCCCACCATTTTTTCATCACAGGTTCATTGGATAATTCTGTGGTTCTTTCAGGGTGGCTGATCAGGTAGGAAGCGAAAAGGAAGCCGGTTTCTGCATCATGAAAAATAGTATAGTTTTCAATACCAGTCATTTTCAGGAGACTGGCCAGTTCCGGCCAGATTTCATCATGCCTCTTTTTGTATTCGGCCTCAAAACCCTTTCGCAACTTCATACGAAAAGCAACTCTGTGCATACAATATATTTAACGTACAAATGCCGCTGCCACACCGCCATCCACATTTAATACATTGCCGGTTGATTTATTCAGTAATCCGCCCACATAGGCTAAACAGGCATTGGCAATATCGTCCGGAAGTATCATTTCATTCAGCAATGTACGTTTTGCGTAATAAGCCGGCAATTCAGCTACTGTGATACCATACGCTTTGGCACGGCCCTCCGCCCATGCCCTTCCCAAATTTTACTTTCAGAAATAACAGCGTCCGGATTCATCACGTTTACCCGAATTTTATCGGCTCCGAGTTCCGCAGCATTTAAACGGCTCAGATGCAGTTGTGCGGCTTTTGCTGAACCATAACGCTGCATTATTGGGTCCCGACACCAGCGCATTCTTGCTGACGATGTTTATCACGTCTCCGCCAAAATTCTGTTTGCGCATGATTTCAACACCCGCACTGGTAATCAGGAACTGACCCTTTACGAGCACGTCGTATAACAGGTCCCAGTCTTTCTCTGTGTGTTCCTCCATTGGTTTCGAAATGGATAAACCCGCGCAATTGACAATAATATCCACACCGCCAAATGCCAGACATGCACCGGAGAAACTTTTCAAAATGGTTTCTGTGTCCGTTACGTCCAGTAGTTCGGATGTAAACCTGTCCTTACCATATAATTGTTGGAATTCAGCTTTCGCATTTTCGAGCCTGTCTTTATCATTGTCATTTATGATCACACAGGCGCCTTCTTCAGCAAATAATCTGGCGATTGATTTTCCAATTCCTCCTGCGCTTCCGGTAATCAGGGCCACCCTCCCTGACAATGTTTTTGGTTTTGGCATTCTCTGAAGCTTGGCTTCTTCCAGCAGCCAGTATTCTATATTAAATGCTTCCTGCCGCGGCAATGATGTGTACGTTGAAATGGCTTCCGCTCCTTTCATTACATTGATGGCGTTGATATAAAATTCAGACGCGACCCGGGCGGTTTGCTTATCCTTCGCAAAAGTAAACATCCCAATACCCGGGTAAAGTAATACGACCGGATTTGCATCCCGCATAGCCGGACTATTGGCATGTTTGCATTTTTCATAATACGCTGCATACATTTTACGATAAGCCTCAAATTGCGGCTTCAGTTTCTCATGTATTCTTTTTGTATCATCCAGATCTTCTTCCGGTTTCAGATTCAATAAAAGCGGACTGATTTTGGTTCTCAGAAAATGATCAGGACAACTGGTGCCCATGGGCGCAAGCCGTTCAAGATCCTTCGAATTGATAAATTCCAGTACCCGGTCATCATCTGTGAAATGTCCAACCATTCTGCTTTTCGAGGAACAGTATCCTCTCAGTAACGGTGCGAGTGTAGCCGCTTTCTGCAATCGTTCTGTTTGGGGTAGTGATTTTATAACAGCTCCTCCGAAAAGGTTTTGTACTTCGTTTGTCTTCGAGATACTGCGCGCAGATTTCAATGACCTCCAATGTATTTATATAACTTTCGTAAGCCGTATTACCCCATGTAAAGAGACCATGCGAACCCAGCATAATACCACGTATGCCTGGATTGGCATCCAGACATGCTCTTAATTGAAGTCCGAGATCAAATCCGGGTTTCTGCCAGGGAACCCAACCGATGGTGCCCTTAAATAATTCAGCTGTAATCTTTTCTCCGTCTTTTGAAGCCGCAATGGCTATCGCCGCGTCGGGATGCAAATGATCAATATGTGTGAAGGGCAAAAAACCATGAAGGGGTGTGTCGATGGAAGGGGCTTTTGAATCCAGATCGAAGAGACAGTAATTAAATAAGCCCACCATTTTATCTTCTGTTTCCAAACCCTGATATACATTCTTCAAGTCTCCTGAGCCTGTCCAGGTAAAGAGCTGCCAGATCTTTTCTTTTTAATGTGCCCAGATCACCCCCTGAACCTTTCACCCACATCACTTCTGTTGGCTGGTCCGTAATCGGATCAGCAGCCATCGCCTTGCAGGAAGTATTTCCTCCCCCATAGTTTGTTAAACGAAGATCGGCCCCTAATAAGTTGGAACGATAGATTAATAAAGCCACTTCGTCTCCCGCCAGGTCCGCGGCTTTTTTTTCATCCCACAAATAGCTTACATGCCTGAATTGCACAGAATTGACGGACATATAAAAAAATTATTTTTTACATACAGCTTTGAAGCAATGCGGTAAATCTATAAATTAAATAATTAGAAGCTGTCATGTACTGTCATGGTCGCCCGCAAAAATGATCGGATGTTTCAAAGAGAATTTCTGAGTGTAAGAGAAAAGGGAACTTCCGATTGGAGTTTTGAATTATCCAGAATGAGTCGGGCTGCCATCTCCCCCATCTTCTGGAAATTGGTTGAAATCGTTGTGATGCCATTCAGGATAATCTTTTTCAGCGGCGTTTCATTGTATGAAATAACTCCCACGTTTTCTCCCACAACAAATTTCATTGCGATGATTCTTTCAATCAGGATGACGAGGTCTTCTTCCATGACACTGATATAAACATCACCTTCCTGTATAGTTTCTTCAGAGATATTACGGACTACCTTACATTGAAATGCAAACTCCTGGCAAAATCTTTTGCAGCCATTTATGATTTCGACTGGATAATACGTGTATTCAGGAAATATAATTTTAATGGTATTATACTTGCTCAATTTCTCTCTTGCCTGTTCCAGAGCCCCGTAGATATCTTCTTCAAAATTCTCATATACAGCTGCGTGTGCCTCCTTAATACCCGGCATCTTTTTATCCAGCAGCACTAATTTTTCCCTGGGAATGCTATTGATCACTTCCAGGGCATGTTCACCGCCTTCCAGAAAATGGGGTATGATCACAAAATGACTATAATCTTCTTTCTGATTGGACAATAATTTCTTGAAAAGTCCAAAATCGTTGTTATATATATAGAAATCAATAACGGCAAAATCGCCGAGTGTTTTTACAAACGAATCATAGATAATTTTTTTGTGCGCGCTCAGTTTGTTAAACAGAAGAAATATTTTCAAAGTCTGATGTAGTTCCGCATTATGAATAAAATATCCTTTGCCGGGCACAGAGGATAACACCCCTTTTTGTTTCAGATACCGATAGCCTTTTTCAGCGGTATCGCGGGATATTTCCAATTCGCAGCTCAATTCATTGATAGAGGGCAATAAATCATTTTTTTTAATCTTGCCGGTCTCTATTGCTTTCAGAATGGAGTTAGTGAGTTGCAGGTACTTGGGTGTGGCCGACAGTTCGTCAATATGTATACAATCGCATATATTAAATGGCTTCATCGTAAACAAAATAGCAAATTTGACTGATTAATAGGGACTTAATTTAAGCTGGCTGGCTGTCCATCATCTCCCTTAAAATGTGTGATGTCGATTTTTGATTTGCATTCATATATAAAAAAATATCCGAGCAGGCTCCATCCCCAAAAAGGATTGAGGCCGGTACCGGTACCTGATTCCGAATGATAGTATTCACGGTCGCCGGCATTTTTCATCAACTCCTCTGTTTTGTATGCGAGTACATCGGCCAGTTGATCATAACCATAATTTTTTAAGCCATGATAAACCATATAATTTGTCGAAATCCAGGTGTTGGCCCGCCAGCTGCATCCAAGATCATTTGCCATCTGTTTTTCCGAATAACCTGGTTCCGATCGGGACAACGCCGGAACCGGCCATGCGCTCCAGAATTCCGACGGATTCATCAGTTGGCCAAAAATAATCCGGCGCGCCTGTTCCGGAGTAGCCACACCCGCCCAGAGAGGAGCAAATCCCGCAATACTTTTTACCGGAATGAGCGCATTTCCTTTATAGCGGTGGTCATAAAAAAAACCCTGTTTTTCGTCCCATAAAATGGTTCGTATGAGTTCGGCTTTCCGGTCAGCATCCTGCCGGTACTTTTCCGCAATCTTGGGTTGTCTTTTCATTTCCGCGATTCTTGCAAACGCCCTCATTTCCCTGACCAGATAACAATTCAGATCAACGCCCTCGCTGATCCGGTCGCCCCACCAGCCCGCACGTTCATGCTGATTGTCCATTCCCGTATGCGGTGCACTCATCCACTCGCTCAACCCGTTTTTATCCTTATCCATTTGAATCAGCCAGTAATCCAGATATTTTTTTAAACGGCTAAAATAATTTTCTGTGAGCCAGGCAGTATCTGAATATTGATCAAATACCAATAGTGAAATCTGGCAAAGGAAGGGTTTCAGATGTTCCTGATTATGAAATTCATTACCTGGTACCGACCTCACAATCATTCCATCTTCCTTTTGATGATCGAGGAAAATAGTCACCCCGTTTTTTATATATTCATCCTTCCAGCCCATATAAATCTCTACAATGGACTCAAAATACTGGTCCCAGTCATACAGCGTTTTATAATCATATCCTGTAAAGTAAAATCTTTTTGTATCCGGTTCCTGTAAAATGCCCTTTCTCATCAACGAATCCTCTTTACTCAGGTTTTTTCTAATACGGATCAACTGCGAATCATTCTGAAGGATATTATTGCTGCTTTTTTGACCGAAAGAACAGAAGGAAATAAAACAAAACAGAACTATGAAAGAAAAAGTTTTAAAAAACCGGTATCGAAGATTCATATATGGAAGCATTTATTAACGGGCGGTGGCCCGGGGATTAATAATTCAATATAGGTGAAGAATCCCTCGGGGTCATCCTGCCCTGTCCTGCCCGACTATCCTGTGGCATGTCAGGATAGTACTTTGAGTAATCAACATTATTATTGCCTGCTGCCCGGTTTACAAAAAACAGAATGAAGTTTAAAAGAAATATTTTGACTCTGGAGGAGTTCAGAAAACAGGAACTCCGGTCTCTGCCAAATGCGACCGGAGAACTGAGCAATCTGCTAAGAGACATAGCGCTGGCTGCAAAAAGGGTAAATGTAGAAGTCAATAAGGCAGGACTGGAGGATATTCTCGGGGATACCGGAAAAATGAATATTCAGGGCGAAAGGGTCAAAAAACTGGATGAATTTGCAAATGATCAGTTCATAGCAGTGCTTCAGCGAGGGATCAGCTGTGCAGGTATCGTTTCAGAAGAATTGGATGACTTTGTCTGTTTCGATGAAGAGCTATGCAACCAATCCAAATACGTCGTCGTTTTAGATCCATTAGACGGCAGTTCCAATATTGATGTGAATATTTCGATCGGAACCATTTTCGGAATTTATAAACGAAAAACGGAAAAAGGCTTACCCTGTCAGCGAATCGATTTTTTGCAAAAGGGAGAAAAAATGATCGCCTCCGGATATATCATTTACGGGTCATCTACCATGTTGGTATATGCCACGCGACGCGGTGTAAATGGATTTACACTGGATCCGTCCATTGGGGAATTCACCCTGAGTCATCCCGGTATCCGTTGTCCGGCAAAAGGTCATATTTATTCCGTTAACCAGGGAAACTTTAATTATTATGAAGACTTTGTAAAAAAATATTTAACTGCCTGTCAGCAACATCCGCAATTTACTGATGGTGTTATGGTGGCAAGGTATACCGGCAGTATGGTTGCCGATATGCATCGTAATCTTTTAAAAGGAGGCATTTTTTTGTATCCGGCAACTGTTATTTTTCCGGAAGGCAAACTACGCCTTGTATATGAATGCAATCCTTTTGCATTTCTGCTTGAAATAGCCGGCGGAAAAGCAAGCAACGGAAAATCAAACATCCTCCATATTCAGCCGGAATCCCTTCATCAGCGAACTCCCTTTTTTGCCGGAAGCAGCGACATGATGAAATCATTGTAGCGTCCGATCAATCTAACCGTCCGCGGTTATTGAAGGATGTTCCTCATTTAAACGACGAATCAGTCAGTTTCTGAACTGGCCAACTTCGATACGGGTATATTTTCACCCATTGTATCAAATTGTGGAACCGGAACGGGGATATTATGTTCCTTCAGCAGGTCCATCACGCCATAGTCGTCGTCGGGTTTTTTCTTGCCTGAGTGGTAGTTATCGATTACAGGGTGGCGAATTATAGCCCACTAACTTTTCGATAACTACCCGGATCTTCGGATATCGGTCCGGCCCCGGTCCTAATAATAAATAATAACAAATCGTGGCAATCCTTTTGACATAGACTCAGGTAGCTGTTTCCTGCCTACATGGGGCGGACTAAAACTATTTTGAACTTATGAATTTTTTTATCAGAATCCCGGGCTTCCTGTTCATGACTATAGCGATATTCGTTTATATGGGTTGCAAAAAAAATGATACCTATTCGCCGCCACAACCCCCGCCCCAGCCACCACCGCCCGTAGTCGTGGACACCACATCAAAAACGCCGGGCCTGCAATTGATTGCCGACAGCATGATTGCTCCACTGGTCATTTCCGAGCCGCCGGATGGGTCCAAACGATTATTTGTCGCGGACGAGACCGGTACGATCTGGATCATCGGCGCGGATGGTAAAAAACTCCCAAACCCTTTTATTGATATTTCGGGCAGGATGATAACGCTGAGTCAGTCGTACGATGAAAGAGGACTCCTTGGAATGGCTTTTCATCCGGATTATAAGACAAACGGCAAATTCTATCTGTTTTATACAGCACCGCCAAAGCCCGGCACACCTTTTCCCGGACCGGCAGGATCGGAATGGAACAACTTAACCAGAATATCAGAATTCAAAGTTTCTGCCGGAGATCCAAACCAGGCTGATCCCGGCTCAGAAAGAGTTCTTGCTCGAGGATAATCATCCGTATATAAATCATAATGGTGGCACACTGGCATTTGGGCCGGATGGTTTTTTATATATATCTATTGGAGACGGTGGAAACGGGGATGATGTGGGTAATGGTCATGTGCCGGACTGGTATACTGTAAACGCAGGAGGAAATGGGCAGGATATTTATGCGAATCTGATGGGAGACATTCTGCGCATAGACGTGAACGGCAATCCGTATAATATTCCTCCGGATAATCCATTTGCCGGAACGGCAGCCCGGCCGGAGATATATGCTTTTGGTTTCAGAAACCCATTCCGGTTTTCTTTTGATATGGCGGGAACGCATCAGTTGATCGCCGGCGATGTAGGACAGTCCCTGTACGAAGAAATTGATCTGGTTACGAAGGGAGGTAATTATGGATGGAACGTAAAAGAAGGCACTCATTGTTTTAATACGGATGATGACAAAGCCGAGCGTTCCTCCTGCCCCATGACTGACTCCGCCGGAAATCCGTTGATAGATCCCGTCATAGAACTGGTTAATTCTGCCAATCCCAAGGGAGGAGGCGTTGGTATAGCGGTTGTCGGCGGATTTGTTTACCGGGGAACAGCCATCCGCTCTCTCCAGGGAAAATATATATTCGGAATGTTCTCTACCACGGACGACCGGACCGGAAATATTTTTTCTGCCGACATGTCCTCCAGCGGTAGCTGGCCATATAGCACCCTTGCATTATCCGGATACCCTGCTAACCTGGGCACCTACCTGAAAGGTTTTGGACAGGATCAGAGCGGAGAAATTTATTTACTCACTTCAGATCAGAGCGGTCCGCAGGGCAAAACCGGCAAAGTGTATAAGATGATCGGCAAATAAATGTATTTGGAAAACAAGCTTTCAGTCCATTGAATAAAAATAAAATCGTACTCAAATTTTTTGCTTGCCACTGAGTTCATGGTAAATCTACGATATGAAATGGAGTGTTTCTTCGTGATCGCGGAATCGAAAATGAATATATTTTTGGTCTCTCAAATCCTAATGAAAAACCAACCCATCCGAAGAAAAACCAAATCCTGAATCCTTTTGAAAGACAACCCATTCAAGTCCTACAATGAAAAACCGCTGTTAGTTCCGGCGGTTTTTTCTTTTTATTTCTACCGCAAATGATTGCTATAAAGATGGAAACATACCGGCTGGCCGTATAACTCTCCCACATCCCTGTTTTCAGATCTTCACAAGAAAATCAGTATTTCAACGTTCTTCCCCTATGAGAAGCCATTCTCTACATATCGATGATCAATCGACCCACGGGCATGTTCACCCGTTGTATCCGATAAAAGTCTGGCTCACTGCCTTATTCGTGGTGGCTCCATGCTGTTTGTGGCTAAAGAACGGTCTTGCTTATGGAGATTTCGGGATAAGTATGCATGATCTTGGCTCAGTTATTCTTATAGGAATGTCGGGACTGATTTTATCCCTGCCTGTATATGGTATACTTTTTTTAACCTTCCGGCTGCTGACACAAAAAAATATTTCTACTATACATATCAGATGGATATTAGATACGATTTGCGTCCTCGGAATCTTTATTACATTCAAACTGGTGGATGAAAATCCCGATCTCGTCGCGGCAGTTTGTTATTCTTTTAGTGTAATTATCGCCAGCCTGCTTTATAAAATTTACTCTCCTCTTCAGAGTAATATGGCACGGGTAGATGAATAATATTTCACTGCGAATTACCACGTATTCATCTATTCATCCGTCGAATTTTACCAGGTCTTTAAAGATCAGTTGACCCCAGCTATTTCCGCGTGCATTCACCAGTAGTCCGCCTTCCGAAAGTCCGCCCAGTTTGATGGGCGAAAAACCAAGATTTTCGGCAAGCGCACCGATCTCCGTTGCTGCGCCGTCATCGTCGCTCGTCAGGAAAACGACTCTCCTTCCACCATGTACGGCCGGATCCTGGTCGAGAATGGCAGCGCCTAAATGGTTGAAGCCCTTCACCAGTTTTCCATCGGTGAAAGCCTGCGCGACGATCCTGGAAGAAGGCTGTCCTCCCAGCTTTTCAGGGGGCACGCCGTAGGCATTGGTCACGTCGACGATGGTCTTCCCCTGCCAGTTTGGTAATGCCTTTGCGACATCCGCGTGTGAATCAAAACGCACAGCCAAAAATATGGTGTCCGCCTTGACAGCCTCCGCGAGTGTGGTAGGAATGATCTCTGGTCCGATCGCGGCCGCATCGGATGCAAAGCTTTTCGGGTCGCGTGTGGTTGCAACGGATACATCGATGCCTTTGCGTGCAAAAGACCTGGCCAGGGCTTTGCCGATATTGCCAAAGCCGATGATAGCGTATTTCGCTTTTTTGTTTTCTGATTTACTCATTTTGAAAATTTTTTTAAATAATTAATAATACGAATTACAAAACCGCGTCCTGTGTGGAACAACTAAAAACCATACATACCACCCGACACGGAAATTTGCTCACCCGTGATCCACGCTGCATCATCGGAAGCAAGAAATACGACCGCTTTCGCAATATCTTCGGGCTGACCTCTGCGACCCAGCGGTGTATTGGCAACAAACATTTTTTCAGTCTCGCTGCCGGTAATGACGCCCGCACTGTGTGCACCTTCTGTTTCTGTAGCGCCCGGTAAGACAGAATTGACACGAATGTTTTTTGCACCCAGTTCTTTCGACAAAGAAATCGTTATGGCATCCAAGGCCGCTTTTGTTGCAGAATATAACGACACGCCCGCCATCGGCATTTTGCTTGCACCCGAACTGATATTGATGATACTGCCGCCCTTATCACTAAACAGTTTCAAAGCTGCCTGGATAGTCAGTACAGGGCCCAACACATTGACGTCGAAATGCTGATGAAAAGCGGTTACCGTTGCCTGTTCAATCGGTAAGTATTGCTGAAAGACTGCGTTGTTTACCAGAATATCCAGGGTGCCGAAAGCCTTCTTTGCTTCCTGAAATAGTCTGGTTACATCGGCTTCTTTCGATACATCGGCCTGTACCGAAATGGCTTTGCCTCCGTTATCGATGATCTCTTTAACCACCCTATCCGCTCCTTCTTTGCTGGAGGCATAATTCACAACAACCTTAGCGCCTTCCGCGGCAAAGTGTTTTGCAATCGATGCACCAATTCCTTTTGATGCACCTGTTATGATCGCTACTTTGTTTTCTAATTTACTCATTTTTAAAATTTTTTATTATTTAGCCAGATAAGTCATACCACCATCAACAAGAAGTTCAGCACCCAGCATGAACGAGGAATCATCAGAGGCCAGGAAAACGGCTGTTTTACCAATGTCGGATGGTTGCCCAATCCTGCCTGTCGGCATTACACTTGCAAACTGTGTTTTGACAGCTTCGATTTGTTCTGCGGGAATAAACTTTTCAAATGCCGGTGTATCTGTTGTGCCCGGTGTTATTACATTTACTCTGATTTTTCTATCTAAAAGATCGCTTGAAAATCCTTTTGCAAAATAGATGACAGCTGCTTTTGAAGCACCATACAATGTAAAATTCGCATATGCCCGATGTGCTGCATTTGACCCGATCAGAATAACAGAACCACCATCATTCATATAAGGCAGTGCTTTCTGAACCGTGAAGAAGACACTTTTCAGGTTTAGATCCATGGTCTTGTCGTAGTCGGCTTCGTTTATGGTTGCCACGGTTCCCACAGCTCCGCCACCCGCGTTGGCAACAATGATATCTATCTTACCCATTTTTTCAGCTGTTTCTTTAAACACCCTTTCCAGGTCGGCAACGCTTGTTACATCGGCATGCATGGCAATAAAATCATCTCCCAGCTGACCTACAGAACCAGCTAACGTTTCCTGATTTCTGCCGACAATAACTCCCTTTGCACCTTCATTTTTAAATGCCTGGGCGATGCCAAACCCGATGCCACTATTACCACCTGTAATGACTGCAACCTTGTTTTTTAATTTGTTCATTTCTTAATTTGTTTCACAAAGTTACCATCAATAGTATACTTTTGTAACCATTATAGTATATTCTGGTTACTATTGGGTAACTACAAACTTTAAAAATCATGAGAGACGACAACTTTTGCAATTCAAACTGCCCCTTTACCAGAGCTATCGGTACGATTGGTAATAAATGGAAACCCATCATTTTAAATGTCATGGGCACACGCACTATCCGGTTTGGCCAGTTAGACGCCATCGTACCACACATATCCAGGAAGGTGCTCACCGAACAGTTAAAAGAATTGGAAGAAGATGGATTATTGGAAAGGTGGGCTTACAAGGAACTACCGCCAAGGGTAGAATATAAGTTGTCTGAAAAAGGCTTAGCATTTTTACCGATTTTAGAAAACATAAAAGAATGGAATTTAAAATATGAAAAAGCTCCAATACCCATAAAGGCAAACTACAAGCAAATTAAATTACGCCATAAAGTGTAAAATCGAAACCTGACATGCATGGTAGATGTATTATTCCGATCCGACTACTATTTGATTAGCACCACGGTTCCTTTTTCTGATTTTGATGGCTCACCTGCGAGTTGATACTGGCAGGTCCAGACGAATGCATTCGTGTCCTGTGATAAGCCATTAAAATTACCATCCCAGCCCTTTGAAGGATCGGAGCTTTCAAATACCACCTGGCCCCATCGGTTGTAGATCGCAAATTTGTAAGAAACAATATTGCCGTAAAGTAACGGCCTGAACAAATCGTTTCTCCCATCTTTATTAGGCGTAAATGCTGATGGTATGTGAAATCCGAGACCACATTTTTTGGCATTTACCAGGATACTATCCGTTCCTGTGCAGTTGTTATCATCCGTAACTTCCAGATAATATAAACCGGGTTGTTTAATAGTAATGGTTTGCCCGGAAGTATTGTCGCTCCAGATATAATTACGGTATCCGGATTTCGCATTTATAGTCAGCGACTCATTGGAACAAATGGATGTATCCGCAGAAAGGAAATGACCGGGAAGGGGTGCATATACGTCAATATCCACAGAGTCGCTGGCGATGCATCCGTTGTTGTCGGTTACGGTTACACGATACTGCCCTGTGTCCGCAACCAGCCGGGTTCTTGAACTGCTTCCATCGTTCCATAAATAACCCGCAAAATTTCCCGCGTCCAATATCCGGCTACTGTTCTTGCAAAGCAGCGGATTTTTGTCAAGCGAAATCACCGGCGTACTAAATAATTTCAATGGTATCATATTACTGACGGCGGTCGGGGTCGCAGCACAATTGTTATTGGATGTCATCACACAGGATATCTGGTCGTTGTTGTTTATTGTATTGTCGGAATACAAGGGAGCATTGGTTCCCACATTCAATCCGTTTTTCAGCCATTGAAACTGGGGTGCCGTTCCACCACCCATAGGGATGGCTGTGAATAAAACCGAATCTCCTGTGCAGACAATATTGGTATTTGCAGAAATGGATACGGAAGGTGGAGCGGGTGTTTGTATCGACAGCGTATCCGGTACCGAACTCAGGGTAGCGCAATGATTGATCGCATCGCAACGGAATAAATATCCATCCAAAGAAGTATTTGAAGCGGTAATCGTCAATTGATTGCTTTTACTGCCGGCATATACCGCATCATCGATCAGCGGCTTCCAACCCGTTCCGTCATTTACCAGCCAGCTAAAACTAAGGGCATTTACAGCGGTGATGGAAAAGACTGCAGTTCCGGCATTACAAAACTGTGTATGAATGGGTGTATGATTAATACTCAGCGGAGCTGCGCAAGTGGGCACTTCCCGTATCACACAACTGTAATAGTTCATAAAATAGATGTTTCCATTATTATCTGTATTAATTCGTCCTTCTGTCAGATTAATCTCGGCATTTTGAGCCGGACCACCGTCTCCGGTATAGCCCGCAGTACCGTTGCCTGCATAGGTTGTAATAATCCCGGATGGATCTACTTTGCGGATGACCATGTTATAATCTCCGAAATAAAAATTGCCTGCATTGTCCAATACTACAGCACCCGGAAAATAAACTTCAGCCGCGGTAGCCGGGCCTCCATCCCCGGTATAACCCAGGACGCCGGTACCCACTACGGTGGTAATGATGCCGGTTACTGCATCCACCCGGCGAATGCGTTGATTCTGCGCATCCGGTATATAGATATTGCCGTTGTTGTCAACAGCCACTTTGGATGGATAAGCCATTTGGGCTGCAGTTGCTAAGCCGCCATCACCTGAAAATCCATAGGTTCCGTTGCCGGCCACCGTGGTAATAATCCCGGAGCTGTTTACCTTTCTGATCACGTTGCACCCATAATCGGATATATACAGATTTCCATGGTGATCGGTGGTCAATCCGGAAATCGCTTCAAACTGAGCCCCGCTCAAAGGCCCCCCATCTCCCACTATGCAGGAAGTGGCATACGGGCCTGAAACAGTGGTAATGATGCCGGCGGGATTGATCATCCGGATGACGGTGGACACCTGATCGGCGATATAAATATTACCGGCATCATCAATGGCCAGTGAAGAAGGATGGTAGATTAATGCGTTCGCCGCCGGTCCGCCATCGCCCGTATACCCGATTACGTTTAAAGTTCCCGCGATCGTTGTGATAGTGCCTGTAACAGCGTCCACTCTCCGAATCGTGTTAACGTCTGTTTCAGCGAAATACATATTGCCTGCGTTGTCAAAAGCCGGATAACAATAATAGCCCGCCGTCAGTGACGCACTTGTTGCCGGGCCGCCGTCACCTGCATACTGACCACAGGTTGTGCCGGCGACGGTTTTAATGATCTGCGCAGGAAGCGAATTAGTCGTTATCAGCAAAATGGTGACACAAAAGGCTTTCAGACGCATCGGCGGGGTTTAGAGTATGGGCCATGGAGATGGAGTTTACATCAGGAGTTGGCAAAATAATGATTTGGATTTGGATTGTCAACCGGCTTTTATTAACAGGTTGTCCATTAAGCATTGGCTCAATGTAAGAGTTAACACTTAGTCAGGAATATTATAGAGTACGCCATTGGTTTTGTGCACTTTTTTTTTCAACTTGAGCAGGTTTAACCCTTACTATTAAATGAAACGCACCCTGGCCATAGCCTCGCTGACATTGACCCTGTTCAGCTTTAAAAAAGTTTCCGCACAGGATACTCTTTATTGGTCATCCGGTTACAAATTGACACCAAAAGATTTTCGTGGAAAACCGGATACAACCGCGTCTTATCCTTCCATATCTACCTGTGGAATTAAATATATCGGACATGCAGGCAAAAACGCTGTTCAGACGGAAGCATTTGGAATTTTCATTCGTCCTAAGTCCTGGGCTGTACTTTATGAAGATGATAGTCTATGGTTGATCCATGAGCGGGTGAATTTTGATATTGCTGAACTCTTCGCGAGAAAGTTAAGAAAATCATTTTCCGAATATACATTCAGATATGCGACGGTGCAACAGGACCTGGATAGTCTGTATGATATCAATCATGATGAAATGAATAAGATGCACGCATCTTATGAAAAAGAAACCAATCATGGTCTTGATGAATCTGCACAATCGATCTGGAATCATAAAATAAAAATGGAATTGGAGAAATTCGAAAAATATTCCGGTAAATGAGGATTCCAGGCGGAAGGATGTCAATTCAGGATAGTTCTGACAAGATCATGTATGGGTTTTGTTTTAAAGCAGAATCACGGTCAATGATGTTTTATTTCCCGGAAGATCGGTTGCCATAGCTGTTAAAGGGACAAGAAGAAAAGGAAAAGTTTTCCAAATCATCATTAATTCAAAAGAGAACAATTTGAATGGGGATGGCATTATCTTCTGGGACAAAACTTAAATCATCTTCTTCAACAATGACGACCTTGATGGATGAAAATCGACAGTCTCAACTTAATATCCGCGATATGTAAGAATATTCTCCGGCAAAACTTTTATAAGGTCTTAGAGTTTTTCTTTCACCCTGGTAAGTATTTCCAGATAATGTTCTGATTTGGCTGCCAGTGAAATGCCGCTATTTTGATTCAGCGTCAGTAGGTTTCTGTAGTCCCTGGTTTCGCGGTTGACAAATCGTAATAACCGGGTGACAAATTCATACAACTTTGCGTCAGTAAACAAAAACAATTAGTTGATTGAATCAATAAAAGGGCCGCCTTTCAGCAGCCCCATTTACCCTCTCGGGTCATTGTAGATATGTCAATCTTTATAAAATGCTGACCGTGCCCGCAAACAGGCTGTCGGAAACACTTTTTTTGTCTGCGGTGAAAACGCCTACATACGCCTGCACCGTTTTTCCGCTAAATGCGGTGACATCCATCGTATAAGTTCCTGCATTTCTTGCTGCAGCTTTTTCTACATATTCCCATTCATCCAGATCATGGTTATATGCTGCTACAAACACTAAATCAGAACTCAGCGCCTTCTTTTTCGCGCCCGTATTATCGGCCCAGGTAAACTGAAGCTTGCCCGCTACAGCAGATGCTACTGACGCTGCGGACACATTCGGTAAACTACCTTTGCTCAATAATACTCTTGGAAAATCAACCGCAAAATCAGGGTAAACACCCGTGATGGCATTTTTATTTTCCGAAAATGCCCTGTTAGACCCTGACATTCCAACGGCCGTTTTCCTAAATGTCTGATCAAACAAGTCGGATAATGGACGAAGGAAATTTGTCATCAGGGTAAATTTCGCCTGAACTTCCAGTTGCGCTTCCGAAGGCGGCGCCGTTCTTTTAGACGGCGGCTTACTTCGTATCACGCTTTTCCCTTTCCAGGTAGATCCCACGGCGGTTCCAAGTTTACCCCGAAAACCACCCATGAAACCTTTCTCAATGATTCCCATAAGTATGGATTTAAAAATGAAAAAATAAAATTCTAATCCTCACCGGAAAGCGTAGGTACCTTTCACCAATAAATCAGAGGATATATTCTTTAACCGCAGCCCTCCGATTAATCAGCGCCGGAACTTTCCGTTGATTTAGCAAAGATGCTATTGGGTTAAAACATTTTTACGGAGTGTAGACGTAGGCTACTAAAAATATTTTTTGACATCCTATAACTGACAAAATGCGTGCTTCAGGGCATAATTTGTTTCATATTCCTTTCGGGTTTCTTTCGGAATCCTTTCGGAAATCCGCTTCAAATCCAAAAGAAACCCGAAAGAAATACGAAAGAAAGGTTGAAAAATATGTCACGATGACATGTTTCATATGCCTTTCTGAGTAAAAAAATAAATTTTACGTAGCCTACGTCTACACTCCGTAAAATCTATGTTTTTTTTTGTATAGCCCATGAATTGGTTTTGTTTTAAAGCAGCATCACAGTCAACGATGTTTTATTTCCCGGAAGATCGGTTGCCGTAGCTGTTATCTTGGAACCTGCCAATAGTTCATTTGCGACAGTGACCGAATACAACCAGTCTGTATTGATTTGCATGATGGCATCCCCTTGTTCAATGAGATGGCCGTTTGCATGATGTATACATATTTGAACGGCCATCACCTTGAAATCATCGGTGGCTTCTATTATCAGGTAGTCACCGGGCTGACCATGATAATTATCCGTATCTATTTTTCCGATTTTTGGGGGAGTACAGGCATCGGTGACCGCTCTGTTAAAAGCTGTTGTGCCTGGTTTTGCAGCACGTGCATAGGCCGCTTTAATTTCCGGATCTTTTATTGCTGCTTTTGCATACTTAATATATTCGGCAAAACGTTTTTTTACTGCTACCTGTTCTTGTGAATCGGGTACAGAGGGTTTGGCACGAATCTTTCTTAAAAAAGTTTTGCGACCCCGTTTATGAAATGTACCTATTCCTGCAAATGTGCCTGAAAGGCCGGCTACGATGAAGTTGTCCTTTGATTCTGGCATATTTTTCTTTTTTAATTCTATCTTTTTCAAATTCTCCTTCCGCACTGGTTCCCCACCGGTTCCGCACTCGTTCCGCACTTGTTCGGCAGAATAAATGCGTGTTAATAGCGTCTGGATTCCAGTTACTCCCAGCTGAGTCTCCGCAGGCAGGTTTTTTATCATTACGATTTACAAATCTGGGTATTTGATTTGACTACATTTCGGAGCCTCCGAAAGATTTATTTGAAAAAAACTGTACAGCATCGAACTTCCCTGGAAGAATAACCAGGCAGGGGTTTCCTGCATACCTGAAGGAGAATATGAACTGGCCAAAAGATGGAGCCTGAAGTTTGGTCGTCATTTGCAGATTTGAATGTCCCGGCGTGAATATATTCTCATTCATCCTGCCAATGAGGCGTTGCGCGAACTGAAAGGCTGTATTGCTCCTGTGTGTTTTATTAACCGGTGCCGGAAAAGGAATCCGTTCCAGGCCGGCGGCGATGAAAACCCTGATGGGCCTGGTCGGCCGTGCACTCGACCGGCACGAAAATGTATTCATAACAATTAAATCGAAACCTTATGAATCTGCTTGAAAGGGTATGTTCACCGACGCCCACGTTCTTTCAAAAGCTGAGAAATATCGGGTTGGCCCTGGCCGCGATCAGCGCTGCCATCATCGCCGCACCCGTTGCACTTCCCACGATCGTCACAACGATCGCGGGATATCTCGCCGTAGCAGGAACCGTGCTGAGTGGCGTGAGTCAGATCACCATCCCCGGAGATAAGTAATCTTATCTGGCGGGAATTAAAAAGCCTCCTGTGTAAACGGGGAGGCTTTTAATTTGTCTAATGTATTTGGCTTAGCTTCTTACTGGACAGCTGTTATTAAATCATATGTGCCATTAAAGTTGTATCCTTTCCAACTTTTTACTTCACCCTTGTTATTGTATCTGGGTATTTTCAATTTTATAATCAGAGAAGAATCGATTATCGTAATATCTCCTTTTAAATGACTTTGGGGCGAATATCCTTTTTTGTAAATAAGTGTCAAGCTATCCGCAATTACTGTTTTCTGCAAATGACTAAATACGATAAAATGACTGGAACTGTCTTCAAATTTTTTAAAATCAAAATTGTGCAGGCTCCCTTTTCCTTTTACCCCATATGGAATTTGAATTTCCCAGGAATCTGTTTTGTTTTTTTGGAGATATGCTACTCCATACGATTTTTCGGTACTATAACAACCCGAAAGGAAAATTGAAATAAGGAATAGAGTTAAAATAACAATATTGTTATCGTGTCTTAACAATGCCCACCTAAATAGTACCAATGCATAGAATTTATTTCATTCTTTTAAAGTAGGCCAGCTCTATTTTTCGTTTCATGATCACCTGAAAAATTAAAACAAATCCAACAACCAATGTCACTGGAAATGTTTTAAGGTCGTATATAATATGAATTATTATCGCTGTAATGAAACAGATGGCCAAACAAATGAGTGTAACCAGTCCGCTTTTTGTAGCATAAAAAGACGGCTGACATTCGATCTGATTATCTTTTGAGTTATTCTTATTATAGATTGTTATCAGATCATGAAATTTATCCATTATTACCATGGGTTCGGTTTGGTCCTCGTCTATTTGATTCGTTGAAAATGAATATTGAATTTTTTTTCCATCCCGCAGAGTTAATCTTAAATCAACGTATTTTCTATTTGGGAAACTAATTCCATAGCTAACAAGGTCATTCAACTCATAACTGTCACCGATTTCAATCTTACTATCGTTTGGTTTCACTATTTGAACCGAAAAAGTTTCGTTACTAAAGTTAACAATTACCCTTCTGGTGAACCTCTTTAACAAGGTATTTAAAAACAATATAAAAGTTATGATCGCAGCTAATAACAGAATGCCTAAAACCTTCAACTTTAATACCCACACAGATATAAGAAATAATGCTATCAGAATCAGTATCGCTAATAACAGCAGAACAAAAGCCTTCTTTCTGAAAACAATGCTGGTTTTATACATTCCAAAGATTATTTAAACAACCAATTTAATAATATTTTTTCGCTGCCTCTTATATGTTCCACAAACGGAGAAATTCTTTTCGGTGGCAGTTTGATGATGTATACCATTGAACTTCCCTGGAAGAATAACCAGGCAGGGGTAATCAAACTTCAAACGCTAATAGAATATTCCATAAGCCCTGCCCTTGGAGGCTTTAAAAATTTTAACGAACAGAAAATAGACTAATAAACATATTGTTACAATCGGGATATGCATTATTCTCGAAGGAATATTCGTAAAATATAATAATGTGTCCCCCATAATCCCAAATAATAAAACCACTTTCACCCTCATCAATACCATAAAATGCGAATACTCCTTATAATAGTCCGCTATTTTAAATAGATAATCTTTCGCCAATTGAAGACTCGCTTCGCCTTCGAAATCATAGTCGCTTGCCTGAATTTCTTCAACATAGTTTGACAATAGAACACTTATTTGATTTCTAGCTACATCGCTTTTTATTTCATCAAAGTGCAATACAAAATTTCTCATTGATCGATAAAGTATATATTTTTTCATTCTTTCAGAAATCCTGGAATCTAAGGATAAAATAAATTCCCTCGTCTCATTAATTTCCACTGTCAGTGTTTTGTTATTATGTTGATACGATAGATCGTCGGCGGGAAGGGATTTACTGATCAAAGCGGTAATCAAGTAAAGGCTCATTGTATCGTGGTCATAAAGCAGAATGAAGCTATTTCCTCATCGATATGCTTTTTTCCACCATAACACAATAATCGTTGAACGGTATGTCATTTTTATCGAACCCTAGTTGCAAACAAATTCTCGGAATAGTCTTTTTAAATTTCCGATATTCCCCCATAAGAATATTTTATCCTGGCCGTATTTGGATAGAAACCACATCGATAAACGGCGAAAATTACAGCTCTGAAAATTGGAAAATATTTTTCATCGAAAGGACAGTTAATGAAAATCTGATCCTCATAATTCGGAGCGGGCATATACCTATTTCTTTTTTGCCGCTTTTTTTGCAGCCTTTTTTCGCGGAGAATGCGAAGTGCCATTGATATATCCAAAATGGATATAAGCGTTCATCACTGCTTCCTCGATCTCATGACGCGGTACAGATGTTGGCCTGTTAGCAGTTTTTAATATTATTTTACTCATTTTCCAACCTTGATAATCAACGCAAAAATACGAAATATCATAGTATAACATATACTACGTTATGGTGTGCTGATGTTTTAAATGCTTACGGCCCTCCACATGCCGAAAGTGTAAACTGTTTTTCTGAACTATAAATCTTATGGCTGATATTGCCACAAATCATTGTAGGTATCGGTATAACCACCACCCGGACCGGCATCATGAAGCGGACCCTGGCCATAGCCCACGAATCCCAGCTTGTCGCCTGAAAATGCGATGGCCGATCCACGAATGCCTCCGCTAAAGTCTTTCACTTGTATCCATGCGTCTGTTGCGGGATTGTATTGCCAAAAGTCCTGCATATTCGTACCGGAAGCATTTACACCTGTGCCCATATAACCATAGTTGCCAATCGAAAAACCCACTGCCGAACTTCGCCCGACACCGGCGAAATCCGCTTTTCTGGTCCATGTATCGTTTGAGGGATCATATCGGTAGAATTCTTTGGTACCAGTGGCCGTATTCAACCAGGTTATTCCGGTTCCGACATAACCATAGTGACCGATCACAAAGAAAGCCGGGAACGTTGAATTCGCGCTCGGAAAATCAGCTTTCCGGGTCCAGGTATTGGCAACCGGATTATATTGCCAGAATTTACTTGCACCGGAAGAAACAGCTCCACTGGGACCAAAATAACCATAATTGTCTATCGTGAAAGCAGGCACTCCTGTTTGGATACCCCCTGGGGCAGAACCTTTGTCTGCCCACTTATCCGATGCGGTATCATATTCCCAAACTTCCGGATACACCAGATTATTATCCTGCATAATAACATATCCTTTCCCTCCGATGGCAAATCCAACACCATGGCCCGGCACCGGCGTGGTTGGAAAATCGGCCTTTTGTGTCCATACTTTTGATAGAACATCGTATTGCCAAAATTCCGGGAGATTACCGTTGTAAGCCTGACCCAAACCCATATACAATTTATTACCTACGCGAAATGATGTTACCAGTTTCATAAAGGATCCGGGATACCCGGCGATACTTATCCAGCTTCCGCCCGCGACCACAGTAAAGTCCTGTGCACTGGTGGCCGTGCTGGTATCTATGGTTACCGTGATCTTTCCAGTGGTAGCACCTGCCGGGACCGTAACCACCAGTTGTACATCTGTTCCTGATTTAACAACAGCCGTTGTGCCATTGAATTTGACAATGTCTTTGGAAATATCAGTACTAAAATGAGCGCCGGTAATCGTTACTGTCGTATCCACAGCACCGGTTATGGGACTAAAGCTTGTTATCACCGGTAATGGTTTTGGCGGCAGTTTGGTCGTATCTGTAACGGGCGGCGGAGTATTTGGCTGGTCGCTGGTTTTCTTACAGGAAACAGAAAATACCAACATGAACAGACAAAGGGCAGGGATTAATTTCATAACTGTAAAATAAGGACAAGAAATGAAATACAGTAAAAGTAGATCGATAAATGATCTAAGTAAAACCACTTAGACCGAGTGATGGATATCCGCAGATCGACAATGCCGGAGCTTGCGCGACAAAAGATTCTTATTTTACTTCAACGGACGTTGCGCAGAAAACAAGTGCACGATTGAAAACATTTTATGTCCGACACCATCACATATCAGTACCCGGCGCCTTCTGGTATGCACATAGTGGTCAGGGAAACTCGCTGTTTTTGTCGAAGTTCAGCGAGATAGAAAAAAAACAGGCGTCTACCCCTCTTCAGGAGACAGACCTGCTTAAAAAAGGAAGGTCAAAATTGTTGTTATCCGGGTTGGACCGGGCGCCGGCGTGTCAGTTCTACGATTTACATTTCCTCCTCATCGAAACCATGGTTAACAACCGTTGTATCCGTATTTAATCCGGTTACATCAGGCATATGCGATTCGGAGGCTATTATCTTTTCTGATATTTTTTTGTTTTCCGCTTCGAGCTCACCCGCTGTAACATCTACAGAATCCTGATCGCTATTTGTGATTTTCTTTTTCGGTTCCATGATTTTAGCTTTTATTACCATATTTATATATCAAAATCGTGCCCAGGAGTGGGACAATAGTTACCAAAAGCTAAAACGGTATGCTTTATGAAGATGTTTAACAGACAATTTTAACCCCGCAGGGATCGAAGCATGGTGGCAACTCAGGAATATTATTTTGACTGTTTATAAAACAGGATTGTATTGTTATTCCGCGAAAACATCATTAACCTGTTTCCACCGATGGTGCGGATCATTTTACTATCCCTGATTTCGCCTTCCAGCATAATACCAGACCTGGTTGGATCCACGACCCGGAAGGGTAAATGTTCCCGGCCAATCAACAGATTGCCATAGCTGGCATCGTATCTTCCTTCATAAGGCAGTACACCATAAAAATTCCCCGCCGCAATAACATCCGTTTTCCGGTCGCCGTTAAAATCACCTGTCAGGAAAGTAAACACCGGCGACCACTGGACTTCCTTTGGTAATTTAGAAATCACGTAGTTCCCTTTTCTGTTATTCATCAACACAACTGAAGACAGTGTCTCGATGGTATGCGAAGTTGCGTTTTTTAAATTGTCTCCAAATACCTGTTCAATGGTTTGACCCGCAAAGCCGGAATAACTGTTATATTTCTTTCTGATCAGTGAAGGAAAATGTTTCTCCAATTCATCTTTCCCCAAAAAAGAATAATAGTTTCCATCTTTTTCAATGGCCAGCAACTGATCTGAAATTCCATTTTTGTCGATATCACCTGTATAAAGCTTAAGCGGAAATTTTTCGCTGGCATGTAATTTGGAATTCTCTCCCCAGTTACCGATCAACAGATCTTCAAAACCATCGCCGTCCAGATCTAAAGATTTTATGGTTGTCCATAAACCGGTTGTATGCTGAAGCCCCCATGTATACGTCATATTGCTGAGCACCCCGTGATTGTTTTTAAAGACTGTAATGGGCATCCACTCACCGACGATCACCAGATCATCCCAGCCATCCCGGTCTGTATCTGTCCATACTGCGCCGGTAACCATACCGACATGTCTTAGTCCGGGAGCTTTGGATTCATCAGCGATTGAAAAATTTCCTTTCCCGTCATTCAGTAACAAATAAGAAGCAGGAGGTTCACCATAACGGCCTGCGACCGCACTACCCCCAATGAATAAATCCACATCACCGTCGTGATCAAAATCCGCTGCAATAACAACCGATTTATTTTCCAGTATGGTGGGTATGGTGAATGATCTTCTGAAATTTCCTTTTCCATCGTTCAGGTACAATCTGTCAGTCAGATGCACTGAACCGTCCGGGTACTGGTTTCCGCCACCCAATACAAACAGATCTTTATATCCATCACCGTTGGCATCAAAGAAAACCGCATCAGCATCTTCATACAGGGAATCTTTTTCAAATATTTCTTTGTTGCATTGTTTGAATTTTCCGGAAGATGACTGACAAAATAAAGTCCCTGTTTGTCTCATTCCGCCGCAAATAAAAAAATCGTCGAGTCCATCCCCGTTGATATCAGCAACTGCGATTTTGGGACCGCATGTGGAAATTTGGTGGGGGATTAGCGGCTGGCTGTTAAAATCATCAAACCGGTCTTCCACTCTGTTGTAGGGTAATGAAATCGAATCAGTAACATCTCTGAAAATGGTTTCGTTTGAATGGTCAGATTTCGCCGGAAGTAAAAGAACCTGATTCGCGACAGCATCCTGGTAACTGAGCGTCAGTGTCTGATCCGATTTTATATTTGTCAATACTTGCGATTTCCCTCCGGGCCAGATCACCTGTAGTGTATCGATGATGGAATCCGCACCGGTACCAAAATGAATATATTGCAAAGAGCTGCTCTCAAAGCCTCTGGTCGTATTGAGGTAACTGAACTGGATTTTACCTTTGTTTTTCAGGATAACTTTCGTGCCGATACCAAAACGGTTCTGCCCTTCACCCTTTAATTTAATTTCCACATAGTGATTTGTTCGTTTTTGTTTTGCATTATTCCTGTAAATGAAAGCAGGACCATTGATGTTGTTAACTACAATATCCAGATAACCGTCATTATCAAGGTCTGCAACGGCTGCCCCATTGGAAAATCCCGATTTTTCAAGCCCCCAATCCTTTGTTTTGTTTTCAAATACCAAACTATCTGTTCCCCTGAAAACGTAATTATTTAATTTCCCGGTGGGCATTTTTTGCACTGTTTGAAGATCTACGGCTTTCCCGTTCTGGAGTGCAGAGGAAATACTTTTGGAAGACATGAATTTCAGGATGTCAAGATCATTTGGCCTGCGGAGAATGCCATTGGAAATGAAAAGATCTTTGCAGCCGTCACCATCGAAATCAGCTATCAGGGGAGACCAGCTCCAGTCTGTAGCCGCGATTCCCGAATAAAGAGCGATATCACTGAATTTCAAACCAGCGCCCGTATTGAGTTGAAGGCAATTTCGGGAATACTGATAATGATAACCGAAATTCAGTTTAAACTGAAAGATATTTAGCGGATCATCTCCCGCTGAGGTTTTTAGTAATTTTTCTTCAGGAGGTAACATATCCAGCGTAATCAGATCCAGCCAGCCATCATTATTCATATCCGCAATATCACTTCCCATGGAAAATCTGCTTTCATGCCCGAAGGCCTGCCGGTTCATTTCCCTGAAAGTACCATCGCGATTATTCAAATAATAATAGTCATTTTCATGAAAGTCGTTGCTGACATATATATCATCCCATCCATCGTTGTTCATATCACCCACTACAACATTCAATCCGTAACCAATGATGCTACTATAAATACCTGCCTGGCTGGTTACCTCAACAAATTTTCTGCCATTGGCAGTACTATCATTCCGGAAGAGCTTATCGCCACTCATTTCATTCTTAATGCGCCTTTGCGATGAATCGCCATAACTTTCATTTGAGTGAACGGAATGATTTACCAGAAACATATCCAGGTCGCCATCATGGTCATAATCGAAGAAAACGGCCTGGGTATTAAATCCTTCAATATCTAATCCATATTCACGGGCTCTTTCGGTAAAGGTTACATCACCTGAAGCCCCGATGCCGTTATTAACAAAAAGTTCATTGCGTCCATGAAAGCTTTTATAATGACCAACTTCTGAAACATAAATATCAGGCAATCCATCGCCATTGATATCCGTGACAGTCACCCCTGTCTTCCAATTTCCCTTTCCCTGAACTCCCGCTTTATCCGTGATGTCTTCAAATTGGAAATTGCCTTTATTGAGGTATAGTTTGTTGCTCCCCTGATTTGACACAAAATAGATATCCGCTAATCCATCACCATTAAAATCTGCAATAGCAACACCTCCGCCATTATAATAGTACAGATAATCGAGTATATTAAGTGTATCTGTATCTGCGATCCGGTTCTGGAAATCAATACCTGTTTGTGATGGCGGTAATAAAGAGAACAGGGCTGCGGGCTTGTTCCTGCAGGAATACAAGGTTATACAGATGACAAACCAATAAAATACCCGTCGTAAAATCATTTAGATGCAAAAGCATTTTTTCAATCAGTTCTAATCTTTTTTTGCCGGCATATCCTCATCACCAATATGAAAAACGAGACCTGTTACGTTCGCCTTGTTGTCGACTTCGAAAGTAACTATTCCATCAGTCTCCTTTAATACAAATTGATGGTTATTGAGGGGGAGCAATTCGAGTGGTCCGGGCCGGTAGAAGAAATCTCCAAATAGTTTTCCATTCTTCATGGTGATCATGATGGGCGCATGGGTACCGGGGCGATTATAAGTACCCGTGAATTTTGCAATTTCCTTTTCATTCAAATGTATCGTTTTGGAACCATAGGATTTATCAGGTGCCGGAAGTTCTGGTAAGGAAACCGCCCAGATATTGCGGAACCGGACCCGGCCATTGTGTTCCTGTAATGAAATCGGTAACTTATCTGCATGCGCTTTGTAAGGCAGGAATTTTAGCCAGGAAGTTGGTCCCCAATATTCTTCATTGTCCTGTATCAGGATCCCGTTATGTATAACCGTGATTCGGGCTTTGGTCAGCAATTTTCCATCGGGAGAGAATCTCGGGCGGCGAAAAGCAATATCGTAGGCATTCCATTGCCCCCTGGGTTTACATACATTGAACCGCGGAGGTGCCTGGCCATATAATGCACCCGCCTGACCGTCTGCATAGGTATCCGCCTGATAAGAATCCAGCACCTGTAATTCATACATCCCCATAAAAAAAATGCCGCTGTTACCCCGGTCCTGGCCCTTACGATCCGGCTCATCCGGAGATGCCCACTCGACATGCAGAAAAACGTCGCCAAAACTTTCTTTGGTTTGAATGGCACCGGTACCCGGAACGATTTCCATATAATCTTTTTCAATCTTCCATTTTGGATTTCCGTTATCGCTGCCAACCCAATTTGAAAAACCGCTCCCATCAAATAAACGGATTGCGTTTTGGGGAACAGGTGCAGGCAGCAATTGATCAACCGGCTGCACGACGGGTGGTTTCGGCCGGCTCATATCATGGATTTTCCACTGCCTGTTTTGGGCCGGTCCTGTATTTTGGCCTGCAACTATTTCCGAAATCATTGCAAAGACGATGAGGAACAAAAATTTTTGCGGGACTATATTGCGATTCATATATCGGGGTTTAAATATTTCTCTTTTTTGATTCAGTCACAGCAAAATCAGCAGCTCTTGCTGTCAAAGCCATGTAGGTCAAAGATGGATTCTGACAGGCACTCGATACCATGGCAGCACCATCGGTAACAAATACATTTTCGGCATCCCATACCTGGTTATGGGAATTTAATACAGAGGTTTTCGGATCTCTGCCCATTCTGGCTGTTCCCATTTCATGGATTCCCTGGCCGATGGCGTATTCTTTACTGTCCCAGGAAGTAATATTTTTTACTCCTGCCACATCAAACATGGCGATCAATTCCTTCACAATGTCTTTGCGCATATTATATTCATTTTCTTTTAATCCGGCATCCATCGCGAGCACCGGGAGCCCCCACTTGTCTTTTACATTTTTATCCAGTGAAACTTTATTTTCATGGTATGGTAATATTTCGCCAAAGCCGGTAGCTCCTATATGCCAGGCTCCGGGTTCCGTCAGCGATTCTTTCAATTCCGCACCTACATTCATTTCAGCTACATCCCGGCTCCATCCATCCCTGCTTGCGCTGCCCTGGAAGCCATAGCCACGTAAAAAATTTCTTTTGTCACCGTTCAGATTAACAAACCGTGGAATATAAAATCCATTGGCTCTTCTTCCATAATAATATTTGTCTTCGAAACCTTCAACCGTTCCCTGTGCTCCGAGCATATAATGATGATCCATCACGTTGTGGCCCAGTTCACCACTGCTGCTGCCCAGGCCATTGGGCCATATATCGGTAGCAGTATTCATCAATACCCAGGCGCTGTTTAAAGTAGATGCATTGAGGAAAATAATTTTCGAATTAAAATGGTAGGTCTTATTCGTTTCTGCATCCAATACTTCAACACCCGTGGCTCTTTTTTTATCCTTATCATATAAAAGACGGGTAACAATAGAGAAAGGCCGAACGGTTAATTTCCCGGTTGCCATAGCTGCGGGCAGGGTGGATGACTGAGTACTAAAATAACCACCGAAGGGGCAACCTTCCCAGCAACGATTCCTGAACTGACATTGTGTTCTGCCTTTAATGGGCGCCGTTAAATTGGCTACGCGGCCGATAAACATATGGCGCTGCTCCTTGTAATAGGATTTGATCCTTGATGCCACGTCGGTTTCAACACAATTCAAATCCATCGGAGGCAGAAAATATCCATCCGGTAAATGCGCGAGGCCTTCTTTCGAACCACTGATACCGACAAATTTTTCAACATGATCATACCAGGGTTCAATATCCCGGTAGCGGATCGGCCAGTCTATGGCAATTCCGTCTCTGTCATTGGCTTCAAAGTCCATATCACTCCAGCGATAGCATTGTCT
The DNA here is from genome assembly GCA_963759335.1 of uncultured Bacteroidota bacterium. Taxonomy (GTDB): domain Bacteria; phylum Bacteroidota; class Bacteroidia; order Chitinophagales; family Chitinophagaceae; genus Puia. The sequence continues at coordinate 4,677 of CAVWYU010000003.1, read as the reverse complement.
TCCCCAGAGGATTGAGCGACCGCCCAGCTGGTAACTGCGCCACCAGGCGAAAGGCTGAACTTCCACGTAGGGAGATTCTTTTTCATTCACCCAATAATCCATGATCGCTTCCTGGGCTGCTGTTCCATACATTGCCCAGTCTCTTGAAATGACAGGGTTATCAGTCTTTTGTTTCAAGGTCGCGCTGCCCCGATGTGTAAACTGCCAGGGATTTTTGTCTGCAGTTTTATAATCCTTTATGTGTTCGAAGTTCCGGCCACGTTCCAGCATCAGCACTTTCAGTCCTTTTTCTGTTAACTCTTTGGCGGCCCAGCCTCCGCTGATTCCTGAACCTATTACAATCGCATCATAGGTATTTTGTGTTTCCGCTTTGTTATTAATATAAGTAGTATCGCCTGGCATGTTTTATAGTTTATATTTTATGAAAGAATAGTCAGTCTATCGCAGTATTTTTAATGTATATCAGTTTAATTCAGTAATCTCCATTTTCCTGTAATAAATTTCTGCACCTTCGGACTGGATCAGAATATTACCTGTATTTACAGAGGGTGATTCCCCTTCATTGACGATAATTCCATTTACGATATAAGTGATTTTACCTTTATCTGCGATCACTTCTACGCGGTTCCATTCGCCATGTGGAAATTCAGCATCTTTTTTCTTTGTAGCCCTGAAGAAATCTTTAGATTCGGTTCGTTTGCCGTCCACGACAATGGTGGTGCTGTCGATCAGCCAGAAATCCCCCACATCTCCTTCCTGGATCTGGCATTCAATTGACTTTGGCCATACTGTATCTTTTGCATTCGCGGGCTTGTAAAACATGATTCCGTTATCCCTTTTTGTTGTGTCCGCATCCCTGGGCGGATATTTTTTTTCTCCCCATTTGAATTCCACGACCAGGTGAAAGTCTTTAAATGTTTCTTCTGTACATATATAGCCGAATTCTTTTCCGGAAATATGTAACAGGCCATTTTCAACGAGAAAAACTTTTTCCGGATCATTGTTTTTCCCTTTTGTACGCAGAAATGTGTACCATCCATCCAGGTTCTTTCCGTTGAATAATGGTTTCACCGCAACTGCATTTATTTGTGCGTTGGCAAAAACGCAGCTTAACATAAATGCAGGGATCAGCAAGTTTCTTATATATTTCATATGAAGATTATAAACGGTGAAAAATGAATTCAATTCCATAATCATTTATTGATTCCCGGAGTTAATAACCTAACCGTATCATTATTCATAGCAACAACAACCAATTGTTTTTTTCCTGCTTTCAGGAGAGTCATATCTCGTACCTGCCCCCTGATTAAAATACCACTTTCACTTTCACCAACCGCCGTAAAATCTCCTTTGCCATTGCCTTTAAGAAACAGACCATAGCTGGCGTCATAAATTCCGGCTTCAGGCTTGGATTGATAAAAATTTCCTCCCAGAAGAATGTCGGGGTTTCCGTCTCCGTCAAAATCTTTTACCAGGATTCCGTAAACAGAAGAGAATTGTGCCTCCACAGGCAAAGGTTTCATTTTGAAAGTACCATTTCCCAGGTTTAATATCAGCGCTGCTCCGCAGTTCATAAGCATCCAGTTTTACGGCTTTCTGTAATTGTTCTTTCGTAAAAATATCTTCTACTGATTGTTCCTTATAATCGTCATACCGGAGATATTTTTTTTTCAGATAAGGCAACACACCCATCAGGTCATGTCTGAGTGCCATTGGATATTGTTTGTCCCCATTATAGCAGCATACAATCTGTTCAGTCGTTCCGTTTTCATCAAAGTCGCTGACATACATCGTAACCGGTTTTACCGCGCTTGCTTTAAACCTGGAATTCAAGCCATGATTGCCCGCAATAATATCGGGATATCCATCATTGTTTATATCGGCGATCTGAATCCGGTTCCACCAGCCATTACTTTTTCCTAAACCTGCCTCTTCCGTTGCTTCTTTCAATTTGCCTCCGCCTTCATTATGGAATATTCTCAGGGGCATATACTCTCCTGTTATGACAAGATCGGGTTTTCCATCCCGGTCATAATCGAACCATTTCGCATCTGTAATCATTCCGGCATGTTCCAGTTCCGGGGCAACCTGCCCGGTTACATCCGTAAATATGCCTTTGCCATTATTTTGCAGAATATAGCCTTTACAGGGAAGGCCATAACTGAAAGGTTTTAACCGGACCCCGATAAAAAGATCCAGGTCCCCATCTCCATCATAGTCTGCGGCCGTTACGCAGCTACTACTTTCAAATATCTGAACCGATGGTAACATCTGCGGAGATTTACTGAAATTTCCCCTGCCATCATTTATATAAAGCCGGCTGATCAGCGCTTTTGAATTGGGTGAAAATTCATTTCCACCGCTACATACAAACAGGTCATTATCGCCATCGCCGTCAGCATCAAAAAACAAACAATCTACGTCTTCACTTTCTTTATCGTTTGCAAACAAAGCTTCATTGCTTTTTTTGAATTGACCGTCTTTTGTTTGCACATACAATGCCCCGGCCTGTCCTTTCGCCCCACAGATGTATAAATCTTCCCTGCCATCGCCATTCACATCCGCTTTGGCCATCCGGGGACCATCTGTAGATAGCATATTAAAGATCAGCCTGTCTCTGTTAAAATCATTGAATTCATTTTCCCGATGCACAAAATCAATTCCATCATTCAATTTGGCAGGGGAAAAGAGGGTTTGAGCGGAAGGAGAAAGCGCAGTGGATGAAATATGTGGGGAATTCGTGGTTATCGTTTTGGCAGTACGCTGGTCAACGGTAATGATCTGATCGGGCTTTAATGATTTCAGTACACTTTCTCTTCCATCCGGCCATTGCACAATCAAAGAATCTATCATTTCCACTTTCCCCAAACCAAAATTGAGCCGGTTGTCAACAGTTGATTCAAAGCCACGCGTAGGCATTTGTTCCTGATAGCTCATCGTATGATTGTAATATACAGTTGCCTTTGCTCCGATGCCAAAACGGTTCTTTCCTTCTCCTTTCAGGATCAGTTTGAGATATTTATTTTCAGGATGTTGTTCAACGCTGTTATTTCTGTATATGAATGCAGGCATATTTACATTGTTCACTACCAGGTCAAGGTCTCCGTCGTTATCTAAATCCGCATAGGCGGATCCGTTAGAAAAACCCGGCAGGTCCAGTCCCCATTCTTTAGCCATATTTGTAAATGTCAAATCGCCATTGTTTCTGAATGCATAATTCGACATGGGGTGAGAGGGAATCAAATCGATCAATTTCCTGAAATCTCTGTTCTTGCCGGTTAATATACTATTCATTACCTGCTGGCTGGAGATATATTGTATATAATCTTCGTTGGTCAGGTCCCTGTAAATACCATTGGCTACAAAAATATCCTTGAATCCATCATTGTCCAGATCTGTGATCAGGGCTCCCCAACTCCAGTCTGTGGCCTGGACTCCTGAAAGACGTCCAATTTCACTGAATGTATTATTCCCATTATTTAACTGAAGTGTATTGCGTGTAAACTGATTATAATACCCATATTTCTGATCGAGCTGATACTTTTCCCAGTTTTCGAAAGTCGTATTGACTTTGATCCTTGATTCTTTCTCAGGCAACATCTCCGTAACAAAAATATCCGGATGACCGTCGTTATTAATATCGGCCATATCGGCTCCCATGGAAGCGTTACTGATACTATGCATCTGGTTTTCGAGCTCTTCGGTGAAATGGCCGTTTCGATTGTTGATATACAAATAATCTCTCTCGAAAAAATCGTTAGATACATATATGTCGGGCCAGCCGTCGTTATTTACATCACCGACCGTGACACCAAGACCAAATCCGATCACACTGCCATAAATTCCCGCTTCTGCACTGACATCCACAAAATGCCCTCCATCGTTGCGATACAGTTTATCCCCGCCGAGTGAATCCCGGATATTTCTTTCATTGTGTTGTAAGTTGAAGGTACCAATGGGTTTGGACGCATTTCTCAATAAGAAAAGATCCAGGTCCCCATCGTGATCATAATCGAAAAATGCTGCGTGTGTCGAATATCCACCGTCTGCGATACCATATGCTTCCGCTTCTTCAGTGAACGTCCCGTTACCATGGTTAATATAGAGCTCATTGTGCCTGGGGTCACCCGGAGCAATACCACTATTGCATACATAGATATCCAGCAACCCGTCCCCGTTTACATCGGCCATACAAACTCCGGTGGACCATTTGCCTTTTTTTTGAATGCCCGCTTTTTCCGTAATATCTTCAAATTGAAAATTCCCCTTGTTCAGATAAAGGCGATTAGCGACCTGGTTGCCTGTAAAAAAAATATCAGGCAGGCCATCATTGTTTATGTCTCCGACAGCAACTCCTCCGCCCGTATAGAAATTGCGGTATGTAAAAATATTAAACTGATTATCGTACGTCAGTTTATTATTGAAGTCAATATTCGTCCGGTCGCTGCCGAGTAATTCAAAAAGTTTAGTATCTTTTTTTGGTGTGTGTTTGCATCCGGCAGAAAAAATGATAGTATAAGCCAAACAAACCATTGTTTTAGAACAAGCTCTTATCAAGCGAATTTTCCGGAACGGAAATGCTTTCATACTATTTTTTTATTTGTGGCTCGATGAGCAGGTCTGTGTATTCAGCTTTTACAACGGCATCATCGTATCGTCCGATAACTATTCTTCGGT
>CAVWYU010000002.1:0-16663 GCA_963759335.1 uncultured Bacteroidota bacterium | reverse complement strand
GAATATTATTTTGACTGTTTATAAAATAAGATTGTATTGTTATTCCGTGAAAAGATAATTAACCTGTTTCCACCGATTGTGCGGATCATTTTACTATCCCTGACTTCACCTTCCAGCATAATACCCGATGTGGTTGGATCCAGTACCTGGAAGGGCAAATGTTCGCGGCCAAGCAACAGGCTGCCATAGCTGGCATCGTATCTTCCTTCATAAGGCAATACGCCATAAAAATTCCCCGCTGCAATAATATCCGTTCTCTGGTCGCCGTTAAAATCACCCGCCAGGAACGTAAACACCGGCGACCATTGAACTTCCTTTGGTAATTTAGAAATCACGTAGTTGCCTTTTCTATTATTCATTAACATGACTGATGATAGTGTCTCGATCGTAAGCGAAGTTGCATTTTTCAAATTGTCTCCAAATACCTGTTCGATGGTTTGACCCGCAAACCCGGAATAACTGTAATATTTTTTTCTGATCAGTGAAGGAAAATGTTTCTCCAATTCATCTTTCCCCAAGAAAGGATAGTAGTTTCCATTTTTTTCAATGGCCAGCAACTGATCTGAAATACCATTTTTGTCGATATCACCTGTATAAAGCTTAAGCGGAAATTTTCCGCTTGCATGTAATTTGGAATTCTCTCCCCAGTTACCTATCAACAGATCTTCGAAACCATCGCCGTCCAGATCTGAGGATTTTATAGTTGTCCACAAACCGGTTGTATGTTGAAGTCCTAATGTATTAGTAATATTGCTGAGCATCCCCTGATTGTTTTTAAAGACTGTAATGGGCATCCACTCACCGACTATCACCAGATCATCCCAGCCATCCCGGTCTATATCTGTCCATACTGCGCCGGTAACCATACCTATATGTCTTAGTCCGGGTGCTTTGGATTCATCAGCGATTGAAAAATTTCCTTTCCCATCATTCAGTAATAAATAAGAAGCAGGAGGTTCACCATAGCGGCCTGCGACTGCACTACCCCCAATGAATAAATCCACATCACCATCGTGATCAAAATCCCCTGCAATAACAACCGATTTATTTTCCAGTATGGTGGGTATGGTGAATGATCTTCTGAAATTTCCTTTTCCATCGTTGAGGTACAATCTGTCAGTCAAATGCACTGAACCGTCCGGGTACTGGTTTCCACCACCCAATACAAACAGATCTTTATATCCATCACCGTTGGCATCAAAGAAAACCGCATCAGCATCTTCATACAGGGAATCTTTTTCAAATATTTCTTTGTTGCATTGGTTGAATTTTCCGGAAGATAACTGACAAAATAAAGCGCCTGTTTGTCTGATTCCGCCGCAAATAAAAAAATCGTCGAGTCCATCCCCGTTAATATCAGCAACTGCGATTTTTGGACCCCGCGTGGAAATTTGGTGGGGGATTAGCGGCTGGCTGTTAAAATCATCAAATCGATCTTCCACTCTGTTGTAGGGTAATGAAATCGAATCAGTAACATCTCTGAAAATGGTTTCGTTTGAATGATCGGATTTCGCCGGAAGTAAAAGAACCTGATTCGCGACGGCATCCCGGTAACTGAGCGTCAGTATCTGATCCGATTTTATATTTGTCAATAATTGCGATTTCCCTCCGGGCCAGATCACTTGTAGTGTATCGATGACGGAATCCGTACCAGTACCAAAATGAACATATTGCATAGAGCTGCTCTCAAAGCCTCTGGTAGTATTGAGGTAACTTAATTGGATTCTGCCTTTGTTTTTCAGGATTACTTTGGAGCCAATACCAAAACGGTTCTGTCCTTCACCCTTTAATTTAATTTCTACATAGTGATTGGTTAGTTTTTGTTTTGAATTATTCCTGTAAATGAAAGCGGGACCATTGATGTTGTTAATTACAATATCCGGATAACCGTCATTATCAAGGTCTGCAACGGCTGCTCCATTCGAAAATCCCGATTTTTCAAGCCCCCAATCCTTTGTTTTATCTTCAAATACCAAACTATCTGTTCCCCTGAAAACGTAATTATTTAATTTCCCGGTTGGCATTTTTTGCACTGTTTGAAGATCTGCGGCTCTTCCGTTCTGGAGTGCAGAGGAAATACTTTTGGAAGACATGAATTTCAGGATGTCAAGATCATTTGGCCTGCGGAGAATGCCATTAGATATGAAAAGATCTTTGCGGCCGTCACCATCGAAATCCGCTATCAGGGGAGACCAACTCCAATCTGTAGCCGCAATTCCCGAATAAAGAGCGATATCGCTGAATTTCAGGCCAGCGCCCGTATTGAGTTGCAGGCAATTTCGGGAATACTGATAATGATAACCGAAATTCAGTTTAAACTGAAAGATATTCAGCGGATCATCTCCCGCTGAGGTTTTTAGTAATTTTTCTTCAGGAGGTAACATATCCAGCGTAATCAGGTCCAGCCAGCCATCATTATTAATATCCGCGATATCACTCCCCATGGAAAATCTGCTTTCATGACCGAAGGCCTGCCGGTTAATTTCTTTGAATGTACCATCGTGGTTATTCAAATAATAATAGTCATTTTCATGAAAATCGTTGCTGACATATATATCATCCCATCCATCGTTGTTCATATCACCCACTACAACATTCAATCCGTAACCAATGACGCTACTATAAATACCTGCCTGGCTGGTTACTTCAACAAATTTTCTGCCATTGGCAGTACTATCATTCCGGAAGAGCTTATCGCCACTCATTTCATTCTTAATTCGCCTTTGCGATGAATCGCCATAACTTTCATTTGAGTGAACGGAATGATTAACAAGAAACATATCCAGGTCGCCGTCATGGTCATAATCGAAGAAGACTGCCTGGGTATTAAATCCTTCAATATCCAATCCATATTCATGGGCTCTTTCAGTAAAGCTTACATCACCTGAAGGTCCGATGCCGTTATTAACAAAAAGTTCATTGCGTCCATGAAAGCTCTTATAATTACCAACTTCTGAAACGTAAATATCCGGCAATCCATCACCATTGATATCCGTGATAGTCACCCCTGTTTTCCAGTTTCCCTTTCCCTGAACTCCCGCTTTATCCGTGATGTCTTCAAATTGGAAATTGCCTTTATTCAGGTATAGTTTGTTGCTCCCCTGGTTTGACACAAAATAGATATCAGCTAATCCATCACCATTAAAATCTGCTATAGCAACACCTCCGCCATTATAATAGTAGAGATAATCGAGTATATTAAGTGTATCTGTATCTGCGATCCGATTCTGGAAATCAATACCTGTTTGTGATGACGGTAATAACGAGAACAAGGTTGCGGGCTTGTTCCTGCAGGAATACAAGGCAATACAGATGACAAACCAATAAGATACCCGTCGTAGATTCATTTAGATTGCAAAACATTTTTCAATCAGTTCTTATCTTTTTTTGCCGGCATGTCATCATCACCAATATGAAAAACGAGACCTGTCACGTTCCCCTTATTGTCGATTTCGAAAGTAACTATTCCATCAGTCTCCTTTAATACAAATTGATGGTCATTGAGAGGGAGCAATTCGAGTGGTCCGGGCCGGTAGAAGAAATCCCCAAAAAGTTTTCCATTCTTCATTGTGATCGTGATGGGCGCATGGGTACCGGCGCGGTTATAGATACCCGTGAATTTTGCGATTTCCTTCTGATCCAAATGTATCGTTTTGGTACCATAGGATTTATCAGGTGCCGGAAGTTCCGGTAAAGAAACCGCCCAGATATTGCGGAACCGGACCCGGCCATTGTGTTCCTGTAATGAAATCGGCAACTTGTCTGCATGCGCTTTGTAAGGCAGGAATTTTAACCAGGAAGTTGGTCCCCAATATTCTTCATTGTCCTGTATCAGGATCCCGTTATGAATAACCGTGATTCGGGCTTTGGTCAGCAATTTTCCATCGGAAGAGAATCTCGGGCGGCGAAAAGAAATATCGTAGGCATTCCATTGCCCCCTGGGTTTACATGCATTGAACCGGGGAGGTGCCTGGCCATATAATGCACCCGCCTGACCGTCTGCATAGGTATCTGCCTGGTAAGAATCCAGCACCTGTAATTCATACATCCCCATAAAAAAAATGCCGCTGTTACCGCGGTCCTGGCCCTTACGATCCGGCTCATCCGGAGAGGCCCACTCGACATGCAGAAAAACGTCACCAAAACTTTCTTTGGTTTGAATGGCACCGGTACCCGGAACGATTTCCATATAATCTTTTTCAATCTTCCATTTTGGATTTCCGTTGTCGCTGCCAACCCAATTTGAAAAACCGCTCCCGTCAAATAAACGGATTGCGTTTTGGGGAACAGGTGCAGGCAGCAATTGATCAACCGGCTGCACTACAGGTGGTTTGGGCCGGCTCATATCATGGATTTTCCACTGCATGTTTTGGGCCGATCCTGCATTTTGGCCTGCAAGTATTTCTGAAATCAGTGCAAAGACGACGAGGGACAAAAATTTTTGCCGGACTATATTGCTATTCATATATCGGGTTTTAAATATTTCTCTTTTTTAATTCAGTCACAGCAAAATCAGCAGCTCTTGCTGTCAAAGCCATGTAGGTCAAAGATGGATTCTGACAGGCACTCGATACCATGGCAGCACCATCGGTAACAAATACATTTTCGGCATCCCATACCTGGTTTTGCGAATTTAATACAGAGGTTTTCGGATCTCTGCCCATTCTGGCTGTTCCCATTTCATGGATTCCCTGGCCGATTGCGTATTCTTTACTGTCCCAGGAACTGATATTTTTTACTCCTGCCACATCAAACATGGCGATCAATTCCCTCACAATGTCTTTGCGCATATTAAATTCATTTTCTTTTAATCCGGCATCCATGGCGAGCACCGGGAGCCCCCACTTGTCTTTTACATTTTTATCCAGTGAAACTTTATTTTCATGGTATGGTAATATTTCACCAAAGCCGGTAGCTCCTATATGCCAGGCTCCGGGTTCAGTCAGCGATTCTTTCAATTCTGCACCTACATTCATTTCAGCTACATTTCGGCTCCATCCATCCCTGCTTGCGCTGCCCTGGAAGCCATAGCCACGTAAAAAATTTCTTTTGTCACCGTTCAGATTAACAAACCGGGGAATATAAAATCCATTGGCTCTTCTTCCATAATAATATTTGTCTTCGAAACCTTCAACCATTCCCTGTGCTCCCAGCATATAATGATGATCCATCACGTTGTGGCCCAGTTCACCACTGCTGCTGCCCAGGCCATTGGGCCATATATCTGTAGCAGTATTCATCAATACCCAGGCGCTGTTTAAAGTAGATGCATTGAGGAAAATAATTTTCGAATTGAAATGGTAGGTCTTATTCGTTTCTGCATCCAATACTTCAACACCCGTGGCTCTTTTTTTATCCTTATCATATAACAGACGGGTAACAATAGAGAAAGGCCGAACGGTTAGTTTTCCGGTTGCCATAGCCGCGGGCAGGGTGGATGACTGAGTACTAAAATAACCACCGAAGGGGCAACCTTCCCAACAACGATTCCTGAACTGGCATTGTGTTCTGCCTTTAATGGGTGCCGTTAAATTTGCTACGCGACCGATAAACATATGGCGCTGCTCCTTGTAATATGATTTGATCCTTGATGCCACGTCCTTTTCAACACAATTCAAATCCATCGGGGGCAGAAAATATCCATCCGGTAAATGCGCGAGGCCTTCTTTCGAACCACTGATACCGACAAATTTTTCAACATGATCATACCAGGGTTCAATATCCCGGTAGCGGATCGGCCAGTCTATTGCAATTCCGTCTCTGTCATTGGCTTCAAAGTCCAGATCACTCCAGCGATAGCATTGTCTTCCCCAGAGGATTGAGCGACCGCCCAGCTGGTAACTGCGCCACCAGGCGAAAGGCTGAACTTCCACATAGGGAGATTCTTTTTCATTCACCCAATAATCCATGATCGCTTCCTGGGCTGCTGTTCCATACATTGCCCAATCTCTTGAAATGACAGGGTTATCAGTTTTTTGTTTCAGGGTCGCGCTGCCCCGATGTGTAAACTGCCAGGGATCTTTGTTTGCTGTTTTATAATCTTTTATATGTTCGAAGTTCCGGCCACGTTCCAGCATCAGCACCTTCAATCCTTTTTCTGTTAACTCTTTGGCGGCCCAGCCTCCGCTGATTCCTGAACCTATTACAATCGCATCATAGGTATTTTGTGTTGCCGCTTTGTTATTAATATAGGTAGTATCTCCTGGCATGTTTTATAGTTTATATTTTATGAATGAATAGTCTGTCTTATCGTAGTATTTTTAATGTATATCAGTTCAATTCAGCAATCTCAATTTTCCTGTAATAAATTTCTGCACCTTCGGACTGGATCAAAATATTACCTGTATTTACAGAGGGTGATTCCCCTTCATTGACAATAATTCCATTTACGATATAAGTGATTTTACCTTTATCTGCGATCACTTCTACCCGGTTCCATTCGCCATGTGGAAACTCAGCATCTTTTTTCTTTGATAACCCTGAAGAAATCTTTAGATTCGGTTCGTTTGCCGTCCACTACAATGGTGGTGCTGTCGATCAGCCAGAAATCCCCCACATCTCCTTCCTGTATCTGGCATTCAATTGACTTTGGCCATACTGTATCTTTTGCATTCACGGGCTTGTAAAACATGATGCCATTATCCCTTTTTGTTGTGTCCGCATCCCTGGGCGGATATTTTTTTTCTCCCCATTTGAATTCCACGATCAGGTGAAAGTCTTTAAATGTTTCTTCTGTACATATATAACCGAATTCTTTTCCGGAAATATGTAACAGCCCATTTTCAACGAGAAAAACTTTTTCCGGATCATTGTTTTTCCCTTTTGTACGCAGAAATGAGTACCAGCCATCCAGGTTCTTTCCGTTGAATATTGGTTTCACCGCAACAGTATTTTTTTGTGCGTTGGCAAAAATGCAGCTTAGCATAAATGCAGGGATCATTAATTTTCTTATATATTTCATATGAAGATTATAAACGGTGAAAAATGAATTCAATTCCATAATCATTTTTTGATCCCCGGAGTTATTAACCTAACCGTATCATTATTCATAGCAATAACAACCAATTGTTTTTTTCCTGCTTTCAGGAGAGTCATATCCCTTACCTGCCCCCTGATTAAAATACCACTTTCACTTTCACCAACCGCCGTAAAATCTCCTTTGCCATTGCCTTTAAGAAACAGACCATAGCTGGCGTCATAGATTCCGGCTTCAGGCTTGGATTGATAAAAATTTCCTCCCAGAAGAATGTCGGGGTTTCCGTCTCCGTCAAAATCCTTTACCAGGATTCCGTAAACAGAGGAGAACTGCGCCTCCGCAGGCAAAGGTTTCATTTTGAAAGTACCATTTCCCATGTTCAATATCACGCTGCTGCGCATTTCAAAGGCATCCAGTTTTATGGCTTTATGTAATTGTTCTTTCGTAAAAATATCTTCTACTGATTGTTCCTTATAATCGTCATACCGGAGATATTTTTTTTTCAGATAAGGCAACACGCCCATCAGGTCATGTCTGAGCGCCATTGGATATTGTTTGTCCCCATTATAGCAGCAAACAATCTGTTCAGTCGTTCCGTTTTCATCAAAGTCGCTGACATACATCGTAACCGGTTTTACCGCGCTTGCTTTAAACCTGGAATTCAAGCCATGATTGCCCGCAATAATATCGGGATATCCATCATTGTTTATATCGGCGATCTGAATCCGGTTCCACCAGCCATTACTTTTTCCTAAACCTGCCTTTTCCGTTATTTCCTTCAATTTGCCCCCGCCTTCATTATGGAATATTCTCAGGGGCATATACTCTCCTGTTATGACAAGATCAGGTTTTCCATCCCGGTCATAATCGAACCATTTCGCATCTGTAATCATTCCGGCATGTTCCAGTTCCGGGGCAACCTGACCGGTTACATCCGTAAATATGCCTTTGCCATTATTTTGCAGAATATAGCCTTTACAGGGAAAACCATAACTGAAGGGTTTTAACCGGACCCCGATAAAAAGATCCAGGTCCCCATCTCCATCATAGTCTGCGGCCGATACGCAGCTACTACTTTCAAATATCTGATCCGATGGCAACATCTGCGGAGATTTACTGAAATTTCCCCTTGCCATCATTTATATAAAGCCGGCTGATCAGCGCTTTTGAATTGGGTGAAAATTCATTTCCACCGCTACATACAAACAGGTCATTATCGCCATCGCCGTCAGCATCAAAAAACAAACAATCTACGTCTTCACTTTCTTTATCGTTTGCAAACAAAGCTTCATTGCTTTTTTTGAATTGACCGTCTTTTGTTTGCACATACAATGCCCCGGCCTGTCCTTTCGCCCCACAGATGTATAAATCTTCCCTGCCATCGCCATTCACATCCGCTTTGGCCATCCGGGGACCATCTGTAGAAAGCATATTAAAGATCAGCCTGTCTCTGTTAAAATCATTGAATTCATTTTCCCGATGCACAAAATCAATTCCATCATTCAATTTGGCAGGGGAAAAGAGGGTTTGAGCGGAAGGAGAAAGCGCAGTGGATGAAATCTGCCGGGAATTCGTGGTTATCGTTTTGGCAGTACGCTGGTCAACGGTAATGATCTGATCGGGCTTTAATGATTTCAGTACACTTTCTCTTCCATCCGGCCATTGCACAATCAAAGAATCTATCATTTCCACTTTCCCCAAACCAAAATTGAGCCGGTTGTCAACAGTTGATTCAAAGCCACGCGTAGGCATTTGTTCCTGATAGCTCATCGTATGATTGTAATATACAGTTGCCTTTGCTCCGATGCCAAAACGGTTCTTTCCTTCTCCTTTCAGGATCAGTTTGAGATATTTATTTTCAGGATGTTGTTCAACGCTGTTATTTCTGTATATGAATGCAGGCATATTTACATTGTTCACTACCAGGTCAAGGTCTCCGTCGTTATCTAAATCCGCATAGGCGGATCCGTTAGAAAAACCCGGCAGGTCCAGTCCCCATTCTTTAGCCATATTTGTAAATGTCAAATCGCCATTGTTTCTGAATGCATAATTCGACATGGGGTGAGAGGGAATCAAATCGATCAATTTCCTGAAATCTCTGTTCTTGCCGGTTAATATACTGTTCATTACCTGCTGGCTGGAGATATATTGTATATAATCTTCGTTGGTCAGGTCCCTGTAAATACCATTGGCAACAAAAATATCTTTGAATCCATCATTGTCCAGATCTGTGATCAGGGCTCCCCAACTCCAGTCTGTGGCCTGGACTCCTGAAAGACGTCCAATTTCACTGAATGTATTATTCCCATTATTTAACTGAAGTGTATTGCGTGTAAACTGATTATAATACCCATATTTCTGATCGAGCTGATACTTTTCCCAGTTTTCGAAAGTCGTATTGACTTTGATCCTTGATTCTTTCTCAGGCAACATCTCCGTAACAAAAATATCCGGATGACCGTCGTTATTAATATCGGCCATATCGGCTCCCATGGAAGCGTTACTGATACTATGCATCTGGTTTTCGAGCTCTTCGGTGAAACCGCCGTTTCGATTGTTGATATACAAATAATCTCTCTCGAAAAAATCGTTGGAAACATATATGTCGGGCCAGCCATCGTTATTTACATCACCGACAGTGACCCCCAGACCAAATCCGATGACACTGCCGTAAATCCCCGCTTCTTTACTGACATCCACAAAATGCCCATCATCGTTGCGATACAGTTTATCTCCGCCGAGTGAATCCCGGATATTTCTTTCATTGTGTTGTAAGTTGAAGGTACCAATGGGTTTGGAGGCATTTCTCAATAAGAAAAGATCCAGGTCCCCATCGTGATCATAATCGAAAAATGCTGCGTGTGTCGAATATCCACCGTCTGCGATACCATATGCTTCCGCTTCTTCAGTGAACGTGCCGTTACCATGGTTAATATAGAGCTCATTGTGCCTGGGGTCACCCGGAGCAATACCACTATTGCATACATAGATATCCAGCAACCCGTCCCCGTTTATATCGGCCATACAAACTCCGGCGGACCATTTACCTTTTTTTTGAATGCCCGCTTTTTCCGTGATATCTTCAAATTGAAAATTCCCCTTATTCAGATAAAGGCGATTAGCGACCTGGTTGCCTGTAAAAAAAATATCAGGCAGGCCATCATTGTTTATGTCTCCGACAGCAACACCTCCCCCGGTATAGAAATTACGGTATGTAAAAATATTAAACTGATCATCGTAAGTCAGTGTATTATTGAAGTCAATATTCGTGCTGTCGCTGCCGAGTAATTCAAAAAGTTTATTATCTTTTTTTGGTGTGTGTTTGCATCCGGCAGAAAAAATGATAGTATAAGCCAGACAAACCATTGTTTTAGAACAAGCTCTTATCAAGCGAATTTTCCGGAACGGAAATGCTTTCATACTATTTTTTTATTTGTGGCTCCATGAGCAGGTCTGTGTATTCAGCTTTTACAACGGCATCATCGTATCGTCCGACAACTATTCGTCGGTTCCCATCCACTTTTACATAGATGGTTCTGTTTTTGGAATCCGTTAGTTTGATAAAATCGTTCCCGGGATTCCATTTTTCCAATAGACGGAATCACCTGTAGAATTAAACTATCCGAAAAAAGCGCTTTATTCCAGGGTGCCCAGGCCACATATTCAAATTTTACCCGCATTTTATAGATTTTGTCCTGATAAAAATCAGGGAAGAAATTCATAGCCACCGGATAATTTAATTCCTTATCTAATTTGCTCAATACAGAAGTGCTGTTTTCACCATCCAGAAACTTCCCTTTCTGGTGCATTTCCCAGCAGTAGGTAAAAAAGTCCTTTCGTGACATACCCAATTTCATGTCATAAAATAACTCCGGCACCCGTTTACCGCTGGCCAGTTCTTTTTCCTCCAGCTTCTTGTAATTTGCTGAGCCCGACCAAAAACCATTACATCCTGCAGCAACAGATAATACCCAAATCCAACTGAAAAGACTCCTGTTCATTATTAGTATTAGTTTCTGTGAAATACCTGTATGCTATCGTTATTTTTTGCTATCAGCAACAGATTCTGCTTTCCACTTTTTATTATTTTAATATCCCTTACTGCCCCCTTTATAAAAAAACCGGATTCTCTGATGGATACCGGTTTAAAGTTGCCGCTACCGTCTCCTTTTAAAAGGAGTCCATAGCTGCCATCATTCATTCCCACTTCCGGTTTGGATTGATAAAAATTCCCACCGGTTACCAGATCCATTTTGCCATCCCCATCGAAATCCTTCAGCTTTAATCCGTACATGGGTGAAAATTGTGCTTCAGCGGGCAGGGGGATTTTTGTGAATCCTCCATGACTATTGTTCATGAAAACACAGCTTTTCAATTCATAGGCATTCAACTCAATGGCCTTGTTTAGCTGATCCCTGCTAAAAATATCCTGCAGGGTTTGTTCTTTATAATCTTCATATCGCAGGTATTTCTTTTTTAAATAAGGCAGAACGCCCAACAGGTCATGCCTCAGTGCAACCGGATATTGTTTATTTCCATTATAGCAGCATATGATCTGTTCGATCGTACCGCTCCCATCGAAATCGCTTACATACATAGTCACTGGTTTTGCTTCGCTTGCTTTAAATCTGGAATTTAAACCGTGATTGCCTGCTACAAGATCGGGGTATCCATCTCCGTTTATATCCGCTATGTCGAGGCGGTTCCACCAGCCATTTGTTTTATCCAGTCCCGCTTCTTTTGTTCTATTTTTCAATCTTCCGCCTTCATTATGAAAAATACTCACCGGCATGTACTCCCCAACGATCACCAGGTCGGGCTTTCCATCCTTATCATAGTCAAACCACTTCGCATCTGTAATCATTCCGGCCTGTTGCAATTCCGGTGCTACCTGATCTGTTACATCGGTAAAGACACCCTTTCCGTTGTTTTGGAGAATATACCCTTTGCATGGAATTCCATAGGCAAAGGGTTTTAACCGTACGCCCACAAATAAGTCCATGTCCCCATCTCCGTCATAGTCTGCCGCGGATACACAGGAACTGCTTTCAAATACCTGTGCGGAAGGAAGTAACTGGGGCGATTTGGTAAAATGGCCTTTACCATCGTTCATATATAACCGGCTGATCAGGGCGGATGAATTGGGTGAAAATTCATTACCTCCGCTGCATACAAATAAATCAAGATCACCGTCTCCGTCTGCATCGAAGAATAAACAGTCTGTGTCTTCGCATTCCTTGTCTTTTGCAAACAAGACTTCATTGCTCTTCTCAAATTTTCCTTTCCTGTTCTGCAGGTAAAGGCTTCCACTTTGCCCTTTGGCACCACAAACATAAAAATCCTCCAGCCCGTCTCCATTCACATCTCCCGTCGCCATTCTTGGCCCCTGGGTAGAGAGCATTTGAAAAGTAAGCCGGTCCCTGTTAAAATCATTAAATTCATTTTCCCTATGAACAAAATCAATCCCCAAATCATCAGCGGCCCGGGAAAATATTGTTTTGATGTCTGCAGGCTTTGAAGCGGTGGACTTATAAAACGAATCCTCATCAGGTATTTTCGCCTCCGTTTGTTTAATTGTAATGGACTGATCGGGTTTTAAATCTTTTAATATACTTCTTTTCCCTCCGGGCCAGTCTACCACAACCGAATCTATCTTTTTTGTATTCCCCAGGCCAAAGTTGAGCCGGTTATCGACTGTTGACTCGAATCCACGGGTTGGCATTTCTTCCTGGTAACTCATGCCATGATTATAGTACACCGTTACTTTTGCTCCCGTTCCAAAACGGTTCTTTCCCTCGCCGGCAAGTATGACTTTTAAGTATCGGTTGTCAGGGTGCAAGGACATGCTGTTATTGCGGTAAATAAATACCGGCATGTTGACATTGTTCACCACCATGTCAAGGGCTCCGTCATTGTTAAGATCCCCATAAGCCGAACCGTTGGAAAATCCTGGCTGATCAAGTCCCCATTCAGTTGCCTTATTCGTGAAAGTAAGATCGCCGTTGTTGCTGAAAGCATAATTTGGTAAGGCATGTGATGGCAGCAGATCAATTAATTTTTTGATCACTCCCTTACCTTCTTTCATCATTTTCCTGACTTCTGCAGGATTTGCCATAAACTGGATATAATCCTGATCAGTCAGATCCTTGTAAATTCCATTTGCAACGAATATATCCTTATGCCCGTCATTGTCCAGATCAGCGATGAGGGCTCCCCAACTCCAGTCTGTGGCCTGCACTCCCGCAAAGCGACCTATTTCACTGAACCAGGCTTCTTTATCCATACCTCCCCGGGGATCAAAAATTCCCCGGTTGAGCTGCAATACATTTCTTACGAACTGGTGGTAATACCCGTTTGCAATATCTGACTGGTATTTATCCCAGGTTTCAAATGATGTTTTTGTTTTTACCCGGGCTTCCTTTTCCGGAAGCATATCCGTAACGAAAATATCAGGATAACCGTCATTATTGATATCTGCGATATCTGCTCCCATAGAGTTCATGCTTAATTCGCAGATATACTTTTCGAGAGACTCCTCAAAAGTTCCATCCTTCTTATTAATATACAGATAGTCTTTTTCAAAAAAATCATTTGAGACATAAATGTCAGGCCAGCCGTCTTTATTTACATCTGCAATCGTAACGCCCAGGCCAAATCCTATTTTACTGCTATAAATTCCAGCCTGTCTCGTAACATCCGTAAAGTGACCGCCGTCATTGCGAAAGAGTTTATTGCCTCCGAGTGAATCAGGAATTTTTCGCTGATCCTTTATTAAATCGTAATTACCAATTGACCGAAAAGAGTTATTGAGCAGGTAGCAATCCAGATCTCCGTCATTGTCATAGTCAAAAAAAATGGCGTGGGTGGAAAGGCCTGTATTTGCCAAACCATATTCAGCGGCTCTGTCTGTAAAAGTAAGGTTCCCGTTATTTATGAACAACTGGTTGCTTCTGTTTTTACCTTTCAGATCTCCCGACTTGCACACATAAATATCCAGCAGACCGTCACCGTTAACATCTGCAAAACTGACTCCGGTTGACCATACTCCGTCTGAACCCACACCTGCCTTTTCCGTAATATCTTCAAATTGGAAATTACCTTTATTCAGGTATAGCTTGTTTGATCCCTGGTTACTACATAAAAAAATATCAGGTAATCCATCATTATTAATATCACCGATTCCAACCCCTCCGCCGTTATAAAAATTACGAAAGGTATACATGTTGAATTCTTCAGAATAATGAAGGTTGTTGGCAAAATCTATTCCTGTTTCTGCAGGAGAGAGGAGAGTAAACAAAGCGGGTGCCTGTGATGAAACTTTTTTATCACAACTGCCGTAACCCAGTGTTATCATTAAACTCAAAAACAGCAAGATTTTCCGGCATGAGTTTTTTTCTGACAGAAACAAATTTGAAAAGTATTTACATGTCTTCACAGTAGAGTAGCTTACAATTGTTTTCTGTCAAATTAAACAAAAACAGGCGAAAGAATTCGCCTGTTTAACATTGCTTAAACCAGGGTAGCTATGCCATTCGAGTTTTTTAGCTTAATACCCTGGGTTCTGCTGAAGACTTTGATTTGCATTGATCTGCGTTGCCGGTATTGGCATAACATTCAGGTGATTGATTCCATGTGGCCCCAGATTATCCGCCGGATCTGCCGGATGAAATCTCCACGCACTGTTATAAGTTCCAAACCGAATCATATCCTGCCTTTTCCACCCTTCAAAAAACATCTCTCTTCCACGCTCTGCCGCAAAACTTGCGGCAGTCATTGTAACATACGGAGTAACCCCGCCATGCTGCACCCTGATCTGGTTAACAATCGCTAATGAATAGGGGTCATTCCAGTTATTATTCAACCGTGCAGTGGCTTCAGCAGACACTAACAAAACATCAGCATACCTGAAGATTGCCCAGTCGTTATCCATATTTTGTGTCATTCCTGAATAAAATTTCCATTTACCGATCCGGGCTCCCGACTGCCTCCAGGCGGTTGGTGACAATTCATTGATAAAGGGAGTGAACACTATAGGTGCACCATTTGGATCACCCACATAACCGCCGCCACTCTTTTCATAACCTCCATCCTGCAATGGGCTACCGTCAGCAGCATACTGTGGACCGACGAGGAAATTGACCAGTCTCTTATCTAATGTACCGGTCACACTGTCACCGGCAGGACCCGTTCCAACAACCTGTCCCTGGGGACCAGGATTTTGTACGGGATCAATATAGGAATTGTAAAACTCCTGGATGCTTGCGAAACCATTCCAGGGTTGTGCATTCATATTGTAAGTATTTTGATTCAGGCCATTCAGGGTCATCATATTTATATTTTCGCCCTGTTCATGCACATGATCGTACGGTACCATAAAAATCGATTCAGATGCGCCTTTGTTTTCCTGCACAAAATTATCCTGGTAATTAAATGTCAGGGTGTAAAGTCCTGAATTGATCACCGTATCGCAGGCTGCTATGCATTTGGCCCATTGAGGAGTTCCCGTATACACCTGAGCGTTTAAATACAGTTTAGCCAATGCAGCCCAGCAGGTATAAGCATTTACACGACCGTAAGTGCTTTCATCTGCCGGACCTGTATGAGGCAGAAGGGGCGCTGCTGCTAACAATTCAGATTCAACCAAAGCATATACCTGGTCCCTTGTACTGGTCGGGGGGGATACGGTTGAAGAGAAGTCAATACTTATGGGAACATTTCCAAACCAATCCAGTAACCAGAGATAATAAATCGCACGCAGACCCTTTAGTTCTGCGATGTATCCGGGAATTTTTGCATTGGTGTATTTTGCCAGTGTTGCAATTAACCGGTTACAGGTATTGATTCCCGAATAACAAAAGTTCCAGTCATTGATGGGATCCGGGTCAGCCGAATTATACGTATGTGTTTGTAAACGAACCCAACGCCCGCCATCACCCCAGTCCGGACCCCTTGTTGGAACAACACATTCATCTGTAGTCGCTTCCTCACTGGGAATAAAAGGGCCATTACTGGCCATCTTGGCCAGATTGGAATAGGCTGCGCCTACTGCCGAAGACAATTCTGCGTCGGTCTGATAAAAGTTATCGCTGTTTACTGTATCAAAGAGGTAATCATTCTCATTCAATTTGGTGCAGGATATTACTGTTAACAGCAAAAACACCACCGATATTCTGATTACTGATTCTATTTTCATATAAGATTGTATTAAAATGGATAGAAATTTAAAAGCCCATCGTTACACCCAGTGTAAAGGAGCGCGTCCATGCCCAGCTTTCTCTTCTGTCTATACCGGGTGCTAAAATGTTTGGTGGGTTTGCACTTTGATCCTGATACCTCACTGAAGGATCAGCACCCGTATAATTCGTAATCAGAAATAAGTGATTTCCGCCAATATAAGCCCTGAAATTATGGATTCCCCCTGCATCGGGGCTTTTGTGAATCGGGAAATTATAACCAATGGTAGCATAGTCAAGGGAAACATAATCGCCCTTTTCTACAAACAGACTGCTAAATAACTGGGCATCTTTTATGTCAGGATTATAATATTTCGTATTGACGACATTGTAAACGGAGGAAACGGTTGGGTTCTCATAAAATGCCCTGTACGTGTTTATGAGCTCATGTCCAAAAACTCCGCGGAAGAAGAATTCCAAATCAAAATTTCCGTATTTAAAAGTATTGACCCAT
>CAVWYU010000001.1:0-260116 GCA_963759335.1 uncultured Bacteroidota bacterium | reverse complement strand
TAGTTGCTCCTTCCTTGGCCATATCTATAAAGATTTCGCCCAGCGAGCCATCGGTATATTCTCCGGTCCGGAGAAAAATAACCTGTCCGTTAATTTTTGCTTTCTGGGTAAATCCACGCCTTTTTGCCGGCAATGTTCTGCGTTCAACAATGGTAGCCAGTTCCCTTTTTAATTTGGTATCGGGAGAGGCCTGAACTCTTTTTTGCACTTCGATTAATAATTCCTGCACGGTCAGTTTGCTCATATCCACGATATGAGGTTCCATAGCAGCCAGTGGTTCGTTAGGAATGGTTACTTTAACTTCCTCCTTATTGTCTGTTTTTTTCTTTTTGTCAGATTTATTACTGAGAGGTTGCGAAAGTTTCGATCCATCACGGTAAAGGGCGCAGGCTTTGAGCGCCAGTTTCCAGCTGAGCAGGTATGCATCAGCGATTTCATCTATGGTTGCCTCATTGGGAAGGTTGATGGTCTTTGAAATGGCTCCGCTGATAAACGGCTGGACGGCACTCATCATACGAATATGTCCATGGGCATGAATAAAGCGTTCGCCGATCTTTCCGCATTTGTTTGCGCAATCGAAAACCGGAAGATGTTCGTTTTTTAATAAGGGTGCTCCTTCTACGGTCATGGTACCGCAGATATAATCATTGGCCTCTGCGATCTGGTCGTCGTTATATCCAAGAGCTTCGAGCAGATTCCATTCAAAATTATAATATTGTTCAGCCGAAAATCCCAAACGCTGCAGGCATTCTTCACCCAGATTATATACGTTAAATACAAATCCAATTTCAAATGCTGAAGCCACTGCATTGTCAAGCTTCCTGATTTCTTCAGCAAAAAATCCCTTTTCACTCAGCGTCTGATGGTTAATATGTGGTGCACCGGCAAAAGTTCCGGCGCCTACGGCATATTTTACGATGGAATCAATTTCCTTTTCAGCATAACCCATATTCCTCAGGGCAGCAGGCACTGATTGATTAATAATTTTAAAATAACCACCTCCGGAGAGTTTTTTGAATTTTACCAATGCGAAGTCCGGTTCTACACCTGTAGTATCACAATCCATCACGAGCCCGATGGTCCCGGTAGGAGCGATTACAGTTGACTGGGCATTCCGGTATCCGTATTTTTCACCCAGTTGTACAGCATCATCCCAGGCCTTGGTGGCCGATTTCAGCAGGTAATCGGGGCAATATTTCGCCTTGATACCCTGTGGCTTGATCTCCAGTGATTCATATTCATCGGCATCATAAGCAGCCAGGCGGTGATTACGCATTACCCTCAGCATGGCATCTCTGTTTTCCTCAAATTTTGGAAAAGGGCCCATAGTTCGGGCAATTTCCGCGCTGGTTTTGTACGAAATGCCGGTCATAATTGCACTGATAGCTCCTGCGATGCCTCTCGCTTCCTCACTGTCATAAGGAATTCCCATAACCATCAGCATAGAGCCCAGGTTTGCATACCCAAGGCCCAGCGTCCGATAATCATAAGATAATTGAGCCACTTCCTTCGAAGGAAACTGGGCCATCAGTACTGAAATTTCAAGTACCGCTGTCCATAAACGACAGGTGTACTCAAATCCTTCGACATCAATAATATTGGTGGTTTCATCATAGAACCTGCGAAGATTAACAGAGGCCAGATTACAGGCCGTGTTGTCCAGGAACATGTACTCGGAGCAAGGGTTGGAAGCCCGGATACGGCCACCATTGGGGCAGGTATGCCACTCATTAATAGTGGTGTCGTATTGGGTACCCGGGTCAGCACAACGCCATGCAGCGTACGAAATCTGGTTCCAGACTTCTCTGGCAGGAATCTTTTTCATGACTCTTCCATCACTTCTTGCTTTCAACTCCCAGTCTTCCTCATTTTCCAGTTTCTCAAAAAATGAATTCGGAATTCTTACTGAATTATTTGAATTCTGTCCACTGACAGTTTTATAAGCTTCTCCTTCATAGTCACTGGCATATCCGGCGGAAATCAGTGCTGCTACCTTCTTTTCTTCCTCCTGTTTCCAGTTGATAAAATCCATTATTTCCGGATGATCCAGATCCAGACACACCATTTTAGCCGCACGGCGCGTGGTGCCACCTGATTTGATGGCACCGGCTGCGCGGTCGCCGATTTTGAGAAAACTCATGAGGCCGCTGGAAGTGCCGCCACCACTCAGTTTTTCTCCTTCACCCCGTATATTTGAGAAATTCGTTCCTACACCCGATCCGTATTTGAAAATGCGGGCTTCACGAACCCACAGGTCCATAATGCCTCCATCATTTACGAGATCATCTTCCACACTTAAAATGAAACAGGCGTGGGGTTGCGGACGCTCATAAGCAGAAGTGGATTTCTTTAGCTGGCCATCATTCTGATCAACGTAATAATGACCCTGTGGTTTTCCGGTAATACCATAACTTTCGTATAGACCTGTATTGAACCATTGCGGGCTATTGGGAACGCAGGCCTGGTTGAGAATGGAATAAACCAATTCTTCATAGAATACATTCGCATCTTTTGCGGTTGCGAAATACCCATATTTCACTCCCCATGCTTTCCAGCAATTTGCCATTCTGTGAGCAACCTGTTTTACAGAAGTTTCGCGACCGAGGGTTCCGTCGGCCAGAGGAACTCCTGCTTTACGAAAATATTTCTGCGCCAGGATATCTGTAGCGATCTGACTCCATCCTTTGGGAACTTCACAATTGGTCATTTCAAATACGATCTCTCCGGAAGGATTACGAATCACCGAACTACGATAGTCGTATTCGAACTGATCAAAAACACTGATGTCGTCGCGGGTGTAACGCCGGTTGAAAAGCAAACCGTTCGCAGATTGCGTATGAGTAGCCATAAAATGGAAGTTCTTTACGTGGTTAGGAAAATCGTTAGCTTATTAACAAATCGTTAAGCAGGTGACGAAAGTATTTTTTGATTTTGAATATTCCCATTGTAAATATTCACATTGGGAACAAATGATGTTAATAATGTTGGAAGTCCAAGCTGGCATTACATCAGCGTTTTATGCACATACTTTCAAAAATAAATTTTGGAAAAACCGAAGGAATCGTTTACCTATTATCCCGGTATTGGTTTCGGAAAGCGGGAAAGTTTTCGCACATTTGTAAGGTAATCAACCACATGAAGGACGAAATTTATTCTGCTTTACTGCTTAAAAAAAAAATCCGGCGTAAATCCTTCGCCCTGCTCATCGATCCTGACAAAGTAGATCAGGCAAAACTTCCGGCCCTGGTAAAGCTGGCCGAACAGGCAAAAGTGGATTATCTGTTTGTTGGCGGTAGCCTGGTAGTGACCAATCATCTGGACCAGGTGGTTCTGCAAATTAAATCCTTATGTAAAATTCCTGTTATCCTTTTCCCGGGCACACCTTCACAGGTTTCTGCCCATGCTGATGCCCTGCTTTATTTGTCCCTGATCTCCGGCAGAAATCCGGAACTGCTGATTGGCCAGCATGTCATTTCTGCTCCAGCCGTTCGAAAGAGCCGGCTGGAAATAATATCTACCGGATATATGGTTATTGACGGAGGCGCTCCTACCACGGTTTCTTATATCAGCAATGCACTGCCGATTCCGTCTGATAAAAATGAAATCGCATTATGTACTGCTATGGCAGGCGAAATGCTGGGAATGAAGATGATTTATATGGACGCCGGTAGCGGTGCCCGCAGACCCATCAGCACTGAGATGATCGAAAGGGTCTCTGAAAATATCGAAATACCGCTGCTTATCGGAGGTGGTATTCAGAATCCGGAAAAGGTTTATCACAATGCCAGGGCTGGTGCGGACATTATTGTGGTCGGAAATGCCATTGAAAAGGATTCATCTCTGCTGGCCGAAATGGCGTCAGCGCTGCATTCGGTAAGCCTAAAGCCCCTTTAGGCCTAAAGCCTAAGGCCTAACGCCTAATGCTTTTTAATTTTCAGATTCAATTCAACATTTCATTTACACATCCTCACATCTCCACCGTTTCATATTTCCATATTGTTAAGTTTCAGCGGCTTCTCTTAAAAAATATCCCATAATTTCAGAAAAAGCTGTTACTTTGTATGGTTAACAAGTCTAGTCATCCCATTTTTCAAGAAATGAAAAAAAACTCACCCATATCAATCCTCACCGGAATGGTATTGCACGCCTTCAATAAGCGTGGGTTTTTTGTAGCGCCTGTATGCGTTATTTTTTCCGTTCGCCCCATTCCCTTTTGGGTACGACGTTGATATCTCCTATCCATAGTTTTCCGTATTCAGGATCTATGTCCGTAATCAGCCGGTTTTTATAATTCAGTGACCCCGTCATTGATATTCTTTTATCTCACGTATTACCTCAATGGAACAAGAACAAAAGTTCAAAATACTTATCGCAAACGCCTCTTATCAGGACTTTGCGCAAATCATCTGTGATGAAATGGAATCTTCCGCCAAGGCCCGCGGAACCGGAATTGCAAAAAGAAGCCCCGATTACATCAAAGAAAAAATGCGCGAAGGCAAAGCCGTTATAGCCTTTACCGAAGAAGGTATTTGGGCAGGATTCTGTTATATCGAAACCTGGAGCCATGGCGAATATGTTGCTAATTCAGGACTGATCGTGGCGCCACCGTTTCGTAAAAGCGGCCTCGCAAAGAACATCAAGAAAGTAATTTTTGATCTTAGCCAGAAATTATATCCAAATGCCAAACTGTTTGGACTTACTACCGGTTTGGCTGTCATGAAGATCAATTCAGATCTGGGATATGAGCCGGTAACATATTCCGAGCTCACGCAGGATGAAGCGTTCTGGGCAGGCTGCAAAAGTTGTGTCAACTATGAGATCCTGATGAGTAAGGAAAGGAAAAACTGTATGTGTACTGCCATGCTATACGATCCAAAAGAACATAAACCCAAAGAAGTGGCAGCCCAGGAATTCAAACAGCGAAGTAAAATCTATGAGCGGTTTATGAAGATTAAGCAATTTGTCATGCTAAAAAACCTCCTACGGAAGGAAAAAGTTGATATGATCCTGGCTGATCTCGGTTTGATCCGGCTAAACAAATTCAAAAAAGAAAAACTGGCTAAATAATATTCTGACAGATGAATCCTGAAAATAAAAAAGTTGTTTTAGCCTACAGCGGTGGCCTTGACACGACTTACTGCGCCATCTATCTCAAAAAAGTCAGGGGGCTGGAAGTACACGCTCTTACTGTCAATACGGGTGGTTTCAGTTTGGAAGAAATGAATGCCATTGAAAAAAGAGCAATGGCACTGGGTGTGGCCTCTTTTAAATCAGTGGATGTTACAGAAGAATACTACCAGAGCTGCATTCGGTTTTTGATTTTTGGGAATGTGCTGAAGAATGCTACTTACCCGCTCAGTGTAAGTGCGGAAAGAATGGTACAGGCCATCGCAGTAGCAAAATATGTTGAAGAAACTGGAGCTGCGTATGTTGCCCACGGAAGTACGGGCGCCGGAAATGACCAGGTGCGGTTTGACATGGTTTTTACCGGTATGGTTCCCGACGCCACGATCCTCACACCCATCCGTGATTTGAAACTCAGCCGTGAACAGGAAATTCAGTTTCTGAAGGAAAACGGTGTGGAGATGAATTTTGAAAAAGCCAGATACAGTATCAACAAAGGACTTTGGGGAACTTCTGTTGGTGGCCGTGAAACGTTGAATTCAAAAGATTATCTGCCGGAAGATGCCTGGCCAACACAACTTTCTGAAAAAGAACCGAAAAAAATTACTCTACAGTTCGACAAGGGAGAACTGTCGGCAGTCAATGATCATAGTTTTAAGCATCCCGTTCAGGCTATTCAACTCCTGCAATCCATAGCGCAGCCATTTGCAATCGGAAGAGATATCCATGTTGGTGATACCATTATCGGTATTAAAGGCCGTGTTGGATTTGAGGCGGCTGCACCCCTGATCATTATAAAAGCACACCATTTACTGGAAAAACATGTCTTAACCAAATGGCAATTATACTGGAAGGAACAACTAAGCAGTTGGTACGGAAACTGGTTACACGAAGGACAAATGCTGGACCCTACCATGCGTAACATTGAAAAATTTCTGGAAGATTCACAGACGACCGTATCAGGAAAAGTTTTTGTAACACTTGAACCGTATCGGTTTACGATAACAGGAATCGAAAGTGATCACGACCTGATGAGCAGCCGGTTTGGTTCCTACGGAGAAATGAACAGTGGATGGACCGGTGACGACGTTAAAGGATTTGCAAAAATATTTGGCAATCAAACCGCGATCTTTCATAAAATCAACGATCCTGAAACCAAATAAAATGAAAAAAATCAGGGTTGGTGTAACAGGCGGAGCCGGATATACCGGTGGTGAGTTGATTCGCATCCTGGTGAATCATCCAAATGTTGAATTGGCTTTCGTACAAAGCAAAAGTCACGCGGGGCAAATGTTATCTTCCGTACACCAGGATCTGGCTGGGGACATCGATATGATGTTTGCCGAAAATCTCTCATCTGATATTGACGTTCTTTATTTGTGTGTCGGTCATGGTGAGGCCCGGAAATTTCTGCAGGATAATATACTTGATCCGGGAATCCGGATCATTGATTTATCCCAGGATTTCAGGATTGAACCGGACAACCGCGCTTACGGATCAGGAGCACCTTTTATTTATGGTTTACCCGAATTGAACCGGGAGGCAATAAGGAAGGCACAGAATGTAGCCAATCCGGGATGTTTCGCAACAACCATTGAACTGGGTCTTCTGCCACTGGCCAAACAGGGATGGATAACCGAAGTGTACACGACCGGCATAACAGGATCGACAGGTGCAGGACAGGGTTTGAATGCCACGTCTCATTTTTCATGGAGGGCCAATAATATTCAGGCATATAAGACGCTTGTCCATCAGCACCTGTCGGAAATTAGTCAATCGCTAAATCAATATCAGAAAACTTTTAGCTCAGACAAACTGCATTTTGTTCCGTGGCGCGGAGATTTTACAAGGGGTATTTTTGTAAGCTCGCAAATAAAAATCAATCAGGAATTACCCGTCCTCGTCAAATTATATAAAGACTTTTATGCGGATCATCCGTTTACTGTGGTTAGTGAATCCTCTGTTTTCTTAAAACAGGTTGTCAATACCAACAAATGCATTATTCAACTGGAAAAACAAGGCGAAATGCTGGTTATACATTCTGTTTCTGATAACCTGTTGAAAGGTGCAAGCGGGCAGGCAGTACAGAATATGAATTTAATGTTTGGATTAAATGAAACGACAGGATTAAAATTTAAAGCTAATTATTTCTAGCCCTGAAGCGTGAGGCTTGAGGCGTGAAGCAAAACAACAACATGCACAATTTTTATTATTAAAATATTATAAATATGGCCTCTAGCCTCACGCTTCCGGCCTCAAGTTTAACACAATGAAATTATTCGATGTATATCCCATAAATGAAATTACCATTACAAGAGCAAAGGGCTCTTATCTCTGGGACGATGCCGGTCAGCAATATCTGGATATGTACGGAGGTCATGCCGTGATTTCAATCGGTCATACCCATCCGCATTTTGTTTCCAGGATTACACGGCAACTGAATCAGGTTGCTTTTTATTCTAATTCTATCCGTATACCCATACAACAGGAACTGGCGGACAAATTGGGGAAATTATCAGGCAAAGATGAATATCAGTTGTTCCTGTGTAATTCCGGTGCAGAAGCTAATGAAAACGCCATGAAACTTGCATCATTTCATACCGGCCGGAAAAAGATTGTTGCATTCAGCAAATCCTTTCATGGCAGGACTTCTCTGGCAGTATCTGTAACTGACAATCCATCTATTGTCGCACCCGTTAACCAGACGGAAAATGTTGTTTTCCTCCCGTTCAATGATACGGATTTGCTCAAAGAATATTTTGATCAGCATGGTCGCGAGGTTGCCGCTGTGATAGTTGAAGGCATACAGGGTGTTGGAGGAATTAATGTGGCTGAAGATTCTTTTCTTAAAAAAATAAGAACAGTATGTACTGATTATGATGCCCTGTTTATTGCAGACGAAGTGCAATGCGGTTATGGCAGAACAGGTGCATTTTTCTCTACTGATAACGCGGGGATAGATGCTGACATTTACAGTATGGCCAAGGGTATGGGAAACGGATTCCCCGTTGCCGGAATACTGGTTGCACCGTTTCTGAAACCCAAATACGGTATGCTTGGAACCACGTTTGGAGGTAACCATTTGGCATGTGCCGCTGCCCTTGCCGTTCTGGAAGTGATCGAAGAAGAAAACCTGATTCAAAATGCGAAATCCACAGGAGAATTTTTGATTTCCCGGTTAAAAAAAATAAAAGGTCTCAAAAACGTACGCGGAAAAGGATTAATGATCGGATTCGATGTGGACGTCAAATTGAAAGAATTGAAAAAAAATCTCCTTTTTCATCAACAGGTTTTTACCGGTGAAGCAAAACCGGACGCTATACGTTTGCTGCCATCCCTGGCTTTGCGGAAAAAAGAGGCAGAAGAATTTCTGGAATCGCTGGAAGAGGAAATAAATAATATGGTTTCATCTCCTAATCTGGTTGGTCAGTCATGAAGAATTTTATTTCAATAGCAGATGTTCCCAATATTGATCACCTGGTGATGCAGGCACTTCGATATAAAAAAAATCCCTATGCCGATAAAACCCTGGGGCAGGGAAAAAAAATTGGTCTTCTGTTTTTAAATCCAAGTTTACGTACCCGGTTCAGCACGCAGGTTGCGGCTCTGAATCTTGGATTGGAACCTCTGGTATTCAACGTGGATAAGGAAGGATGGGCACTGGAATTTGAAGAGGAAGCCATTATGAGTGGAAATACGGTTGAACATATTAAAGACGCCGCACCGGTTCTTGGAAAGTATTTTGATATTCTTTGTATCAGGACTTTTCCTTCGTTAAAAAACAGGGAGGATGACTACAGCGAATTATACATTACCCAGTTTGTAAAATATGCTGGCATCCCGGTGGTGAGCCTTGAAAGTGCTACACTTCATCCATTGCAAAGCCTGACAGATATTCTTACCATCACGGAGTGTTTACAAAACACAAAGATTGAAAAGCCAAAAATTGTACTTACCTGGGCACCTCATGTAAAACCGTTGCCTCAATGCGTGGCAAATAGTTTTGCCCAATGGATCAATGCGTGGGGCAAAGCTGATTTTGTAATTACACATCCCGAAGATTATGACCTGGATCCACGATTCACAAATGGAGCCAGCATATTACATAACCAGGATGCGGCTCTTAAGGACGCTGATTTTGTATATGTAAAAAACTGGAGCACCTATAAGGACTACGGAAAAATGTATACCAATGATCCTGAATGGATGTTGTCAAATGAGCAACTATTACTTACCAATCAGGCAAAAGTAATGCACTGTCTTCCGGTTCGAAGGAACGTAGAATTAAGCGATGAAGTACTGGACGGACCACACAGCATTGTTACACAACAGGCAGGGAACCGGGTTTGGGCTGCCCAATCCGTCTTGAGTGAAATTCTTAAATCCCACTGATGGACAGATTATACGTGGTCAAAATCGGCGGGAATATCATTGATGACGAGCAACTGCTTTCTTCTTTTTTGAAAAAATTTGCTGCGATCAAACATAAGAAAATCCTGATCCATGGAGGAGGTAAGCTGGCCACACGAATAGCAGAAAAAATGGGTATCCCCCAGCAGATGGTCGATGGGCGTCGTTTAACAGATGCTGACACGTTAAAAATTGTAACCATGGTATATGCCGGTTACATCAATAAGAATATCGTAGCCCGGTTACAATCTTTGCAGTGTAATTCGGTGGGTATTACAGGTGCTGATGGAAACAGTATTCTTTCACATAAAAGAGTGAAGGCCGGTATAGATTACGGGTTTGCGGGCGATATAGATCAGGTGGATGCATCCTGGCTAATCCAACAGCTTTTAAACGGGCAAACACTGGTGGTTGCCCCAATAACGCATGATGGCAAAGGTCAGTTACTGAATACCAATGCAGATACCATCGCTCAGGAAATCGCAAAATCACTCAGCTCTTTTTTTGAAGTTGTACTGATTTACAGCTTTGAGAAGTCTGGCGTATTAAAAGATGTTGAAAATGAAAATTCGGTTATCGAAAAGTTACATCTCGGATATTATAATGAATTGAAAGAAACAGAAAAAATATTTGCCGGCATGATACCCAAACTTGACAACGCTTTCAAAGCCATCGAGGCCGGCGT
The DNA here is from genome assembly GCA_963759335.1 of uncultured Bacteroidota bacterium. Classification (GTDB taxonomy): domain Bacteria; phylum Bacteroidota; class Bacteroidia; order Chitinophagales; family Chitinophagaceae; genus Puia. The sequence goes on along the minus strand of CAVWYU010000001.1, from coordinate 249,897 downwards.
ACACAAAGTAATTATCGGTAAGGGACAGGAACTGGACAAGCTGATAACGGGAAATTCAGGCACAACCATCAGTCATGAATAATACTTCCATAGAAAGTTTACAGTCAGAAGCGATCGCCTTACTCAAAGAGCTGATTGCCACACCTTCCTTTTCCAAAGAAGAAAATGATACAGCCGACCTCCTTTGTGCCTTCTTCGCCCGCCACGAAATTCCATTTGCACGCGTGGGCAATAATATTTATGCACGGAATAAAAATTATCATAGCTCGCGTAAAAGTATTTTACTGAATTCCCATCATGATACAGTACGACCTAACAAGGCATATAGCATGGATCCGTTTACACCAACGGTTAAGGATGGAAAATTGTTTGGTCTCGGAAGTAATGATGCCGGCGGATGTCTTGTAAGTCTGGCAGCTGTTTTTCTGTTTTATTATAATCATGAAGATCCTACACACAATATCGTATTTGCAGCAAGCGCTGAAGAAGAGATCAGCGGTGTAAACGGAATCGAATTGGTTTTGCCTTATCTCGGACAGATCGACTTTGGAATTGTAGGTGAACCTACGAAACTGGATATGGCTGTTGCAGAAAGAGGTTTAATGGTCATTGACTGTCTGGCTTCAGGCCGGCCAGGGCATGCAGCACGAAATGAAGGTGAAAATGCCTTATATAAAGCCATTGACGATATTGAATGGATCCGAAATTTCCGATTCGAAAAACGAAGTGAGCTGCTGGGAGAAACCCGTATGAGTGTGACGGTTATCGATACCGAAAATAAACAACACAACGTGGTTCCCGCCCAGTGCAAATATGTAATTGATGTGCGGGTAAATGAGTTATACACCTTTGATGAAATCCTTGATGCACTTAAAAAAAATCTGAGGAGCAGTTTTAAACCCCGAACCACCCGCATGAAATCTACTTCTATTCCGCTGGATCATCCCTTGGTTAAATCGGGTATCCGGCTGGGTAAGAACTATTATGGCTCGCCTACCACATCGGACAAAGCCCTGATGCCTTTTCCGGCGTTAAAAATGGGCCCCGGCGATTCTGCCAGAAGTCATACCGCAGATGAGTATATTTATATCGAGGAAATCAGGGAAGGTATTGTTACTTATATTAAGCTGCTGGAAGAGTTCATTTAAAGCGTAAAGTCCAAAGCCTAAAGCTTAAAACTTTTTGTTGTTGAATGAATGCATAGTAACAGATTAACTAATAAATGAATGGTTTTATAATTATAAATTGTCAAATGAGTCTTAGGCTTTAGGCTTTGGGCTTTAAGCATTAAAAATGAAACTCTGGGATAAAAAAGGATCTGATATCAATGCGCAAATAGAGAAGTTCACTGTTGGTCGTGATCCTGAATTCGATATGGTATTGGCCAGGTACGATGTTCAGGGATCAATAGCACATACAAAAATGCTGGAATCTGTGAAGATGCTTAGCACGGAAGATGCAGCTGCGATCCTGAAGGAACTTGAAAATATTGAAACAGAAATAACACAGGGTAATTTCCACATCGAGACCGGGGTGGAAGATATCCATTCTCAGATTGAGTTGACTCTTACAAAAAAAATAGGTGAAGCAGGAAAGAAAATTCATAGCGGCCGAAGCCGGAATGACCAGATAGCCGTTGATATAAAATTATTCCTGCGAGCAGAAATACAGTTGCTAAAATCAGAGATAAAGAAGCTTTTCGATTTACTGGTTTCCCTCAGTCATCAGTATAAAGATGATTTGTTGCCGGGATATACGCATTTGCAGATTGCCATGCCTTCATCATTCGGGCTTTGGTTCGGTGCTTATGCCGAAAGCCTTGTGGATGATCTTGAAATATTGTCGTCAGCTTATCAGGTTGTTAATAAAAATCCGCTGGGCAGTGGCGCAGGATATGGATCTTCCTTTCCCCTCAACAGGAAAATGACTACAGAACTCCTGGGATTTAACAGCCTTCACTACAATGTAGTGTATGCTCAAATGAGCCGTGGAAAAACTGAAAAGCTGGTATCTTTTGGTATGGCTACGATTGCGGCAACTCTGTCACGCCTGGCTATGGATGCCTGCCTGTATATGAACCAGAATTTTGGATTTATTACATTTCCGGATGAGCTGACCACCGGCAGCAGCATCATGCCACATAAAAAAAACCCGGACGTTTTTGAGTTAATCCGGGCTAAGAGTAACCGCATCCAATCCATTCCAAATGAACTGAGCCTCCTGATGAATAATCTGCCGTCGGGTTATCACCGGGATATGCAACTCACAAAGGAAATTTTATTCCCGGCTATCGAAGACTTGAAAGACTGTATCAGCATGACAGTGCTCATGTTATCACATATACAAGTAAGAAAAGGAATTTTGCAGGATGAAAAATATAAATTCCTATTCAGCGTAGAGGCTGTAAACGAATTAGCCAATCAGGGAATTCCTTTTCGTGATGCCTATAAAAAGGTTGGCGACCAGATCAGTAAAGGTGATTTTTCTTTCGACCAGTCTAAGCCACTGAAACACACACATGAAGGAAGCCTGGGGAATTTAAATCTCGCGGAAATCAGCTCAGAAATGGAAAACGTTCTGAAAAAATTCTGATCTAAAAAGAGTTATAATTTCATCTGATTTGATTGCAGGCTGCCCGCTTTCTGTATCCTTAATCACCAGCGAAAATCCTATCGTGCGTGTAAGCAGTAATGCCCGTGAACCAATTTCTTATAATGGCGCATTACAGATTATGACGCCAGGATATGTGCAGCTGATGCTCTTTATTCCTTAACACGGGTTGGCGTATCTTTTCCGGAAATGATTGAACTGGCGCTCAATCCGATAGCCCGGATAATTTCTGTCATATTTCTGAGATCAAGCGTTCTGACTTCGTCGCCCTGTTGATGATAATATTTTTCAACGTCCATTTTTGAAGTAGAAATAGTATGAGCCGGTACGCCCTGTTTGGCCAGCTTGGCGTTGTCGGAACGCAGAAAAAGATTTTGTTCCGGATAAGGATCGGGATAAAATCTGAACTGTGTATTTCCCAAATTCTTTTGCAGAAGGGATCCCAAATCTGACTTTTCATACCCCGTAATATAGGCGGAGTTTTTTCCCCATTTACTCTCGGTTCCGATCATTTCAATATTCAGCATTGCCATTACCTTTTCAGGATCGAATGTGCCGGAAAAATAAGCGGAGCCGAACTCGCCGATCTCCTCTGCAGTAAAAGCCGCGAAAATTATTGTTCGCTCATTGTTGTGCATCTTATTGAAATAATTTGCCAGAGCAATTACAGCTGTAGTTCCGGAGGCATCATCATTGGCGCCATTGTAAATGGAGTCACCAGCTTCGTTGGGTTTTCCAATTCCGAGATGGTCATAATGAGCCGAAAAGATCACATATTCGTCCGGCTTTGATTTACCGGGTATCATGCCAATTAAATTGGTCAAAGATTGTTTTTTTATTTTTTGCGTTATCTCTATCCGGTATTGAGCCGGATCCATAGAGGTGAGCACGTAAATACGGTTACCCTTTCCGCTAAACTGTGGCATATGAAGACCTGCCAGCCTGTTGAATTTTTTTTCCAAAGAAGTATCTACCAGGATCAGTACATTTTCCTCTGATTCCAGAAATTTTAAAACGGTTTCTCCGAAATCAGCGGCTTTTTTTACAATTACCTTTTGATAATGATCATCCTGAGTAATTATCAGTGAAGTTTCAGCGGTGAATGCCACCAGATTTTTTTTATTAACCGGAGTTCCATCCAGAACCATTTGTGCATCCGTAAATTCCGGATTTATCATTGCGAAAGTCTGGTTGTAATCTTTGGAACCGGGTAGTGGCTGTAATCCAGCCTGTTTGAATTCTTTTGTTATAAAAGCTGCCGCTTTATCGATACCTGTTGTAAATACCTGTCGCCCCTGCATATCATCTGATGCCAGCGTTTTTTCGATCCGGTTTACTTCTGATTCGCTGATCGCCGGAACTGCCTGCGCATATACAAAAGAACAACTGATCAGAAATCCTGACAATAGGAATAAACGCATACTTAATAATTCAAAATAATTATAAACTCATCATCTCCTTAAACTTAACCGTCTGCCTTCTGCTGACTTCAATTTTTTCGCCGCCTTTTAGTTCTAGCAGGAGACCGCCGTTAAAATAAGGTTCGATTTTTTCGATGAGCCGCAGGTTGACGATATGCTTCCGGTTTGCACGAAAAAAAACCTTTTCATCCAGGCGTTCTTCCAACGCATTCAGGGATTTTAGTATTAGTGGTTTATTAGTTTGAAAATAAATTTTTGCATAATTTCCAACGCTTTCAAACAGGCGGATTTCTCCCAGCTTTACGAACCAGCATCTTTCGCCGTCTTTTACAAACACCTGGTCTGTTTCATGAAGCAGGCTCTTATTAACAGCGATCTCGTCATCCGATGCGGATTCACGATCGCGGGTTTCTTCCAGATGAAGTTTGTGTAATGCGTCTGCAAGTCTGCGGGGTTCAACGGGTTTTAATAGATAATCCAGCGCATTTACCTCAAAGGCTTTTAAAGCATAATCATCATAAGCAGTTGTGAAAATCACATCCGGAGCCTTGTCCAGTTCTGCAAGCATATCGAAACCAGTTTTTCCAGGCATTTGGATATCGAGGAAAATCAGGTCGGGATTGAGGCTATCGATTTTTTCAATGCCCTCATTAGCATTTGCTGCCTCTGCGATCACTTCGATTTCCGGAAACTCCTGGAGCAATTTTTTCAATTCGTTGCGGGCCAGTCTTTCGTCATCTATGATTACAGCTCTGATCATTTTGATAAATTTTAAGTTAATGGAATGTGTAATTCGGCTTCCACCATATTTCCGTTAATCTCCCTGATATTAAAATCTGCATCTTCACCAAACAAAAGATGTAACCGGTTGCGGGTACTCATAAGCCCAAAACCGTCTTCATTACCCACTTTATTTAAACGCCCGGTATTCCGGATTACCAGCTGATGATAACGTTCCTTTAAATTGGAAACAATCGTGACGGTTCCTCCATTCACCTGCTTACTGATGCCGTGTTTGATGGCATTCTCAACAAGTGTCTGCAACATCATAGGCGGAATTTGTTGTGTCAACGTATTTTCCGCGATTTCATATTGAACATTCAGCCGGTCTTCAAAACGAATGTGTTCCAGGGCCAGATAATCCTTCACGATATTCAACTCTTTTTCAAAGAAAACGGTTTCCTGTTTTTCCGTCTGCATACTGCTTCTTAAAATATTACTCAGTTCCGTAATGGCCGTCCTGGCCCTTAGCGGATTTTCATCAATTAATGCACGAATACTATTGAGTGCGTTAAAGATAAAATGCGGATTTATATGGCTTTTGATCGTTTTTAATTCCAGTTCTTTAACCAGCGCTTCCAGTTTCAGGGTATCCAATTGCTGCTTCCTGCTCTTTTCGATATAGTGGAAGAAGTAATAAATCAGGGTCCAGGGAATGATATACAGCGCGTTTTCTACTGTTACCAAAAGAAACCGGGTCGAAAATTCCAGTCTTTTGCTTGTATTGGTCGGGTCTATCCAGTTAATCACCGATATACGCAGAATCGTATCCAGGAGGCAAACAATCAAAATGCCCAGTGCCAGTCTGGAAAGAGCTTTTTCAACCGGTAATTGTAACCACCCTGCACGATGTATAAAAAGCCTGAATAAATGGGTTGTAAAAATGCCGACGATTACCTGAAGACAAAGTGGAATCAGAAACTGCAGATCCACTTTTCTGCCAAAAAGAATATTGGCAAACACCAGAATAAGGGCAAGAACCCCCCACCCCCCAATCTGGAGCCACCAATAGTATTTACTAGTCTTTTGCATAAGTTCAGCTATTGACAAAACTATAGGATAAATCCTCTTTTTCGGGGATTTTAAGTACTAATGGGTAATTCCGGCCTTCTGGCGGTCGCCCGACTCCGGGAAGGGAGATTGGTTCTCCTTACCATGTATATCAGGGGAAAACGTTATTTTTACCCGTTTAAATGAAGCAGATGGACCTTCTACCAGGACCCCTTTTAAAAAGTATTGATTCCCCTGAAGACCTGAAAAATTTAACGAGGGATCAGCTGCAGCAGCTTAGCGACGAATTGCGTCAGTATATTATTGACGTAGTCAGTCTGCACGGAGGTCATTTTGCAGCCAGCCTGGGAGTTGTTGAGTTAACTGTAGCATTGCATCATGTATTCAACGCCCCTTACGATCAATTGGTTTGGGATGTGGGGCACCAGGCATACGGTCACAAGATTCTCACCGGACGACGGGATAATTTTCCAACAAATAGAAAATATAAGGGCCTAAGCGGATTCCCAAACCGATCCGAAAGTATATACGATACGTTTGGAGTTGGTCATTCATCCACATCCATCAGTGCGGCTCTGGGGATGTCCATGGCTGCTAAATACAAAGGCGAGACGGACAGAAAAGTAGTCGCAGTGATCGGAGACGGCGCTTTGACAGCTGGTCTGGCATTCGAAGGAATGAATCATGCCGGTGTGGCTGATTCCGACCTTCTGATCATTCTGAATGATAATTGCATGAGCATCGACCCTAATGTAGGGGCTCTGAAAGAATATCTAACTGATATCACTACTTCCCAGACTTATAATAAATTCAAGGACGATATTTGGAAGGCGTTGGGCAAACTCCCGGTAGGCGGTCATTTCAGCCGCGAGATCGCCAGCAAGATAGAACACAGTATTAAAAGCTTTGTAAGCAAGAGCAGCAATTTGTTCGAAGCATTGAAGTTGCGTTATTTCGGACCAATAGACGGCCACAATCTCAATAAACTGGTGGATACCCTGCAGGATTTGAAAAATATTCCTGGACCCAAACTACTGCATATTATTACGACAAAAGGAAAGGGCTATTCACTCGCTGAAAATGATCAAACCAAATGGCATGCTCCCGGTTTGTTTGATAAAATTTCAGGTGAAATTTATAAAAAGCAATTCGATACGATACAACCACCCAAATACCAGGATGTATTTGGTCAAACGATCATTGAACTCGCTGAGAAAAACCCTTATATTTTCGCGATAACTCCAGCTATGCCAAGCGGAAGTTCACTTAAATTTATGATGGAAGAAATGCCTGATCGTGCATTCGATGTAGGCATATGTGAACAACATGCCGTTACCCTGAGCGCCGGGATGGCGACGCAGGGTATGCGGGTATTTTGCAATATCTATTCGAGTTTTATGCAGAGGGCTTACGATCAGGTTATTCATGACGTAGCCATTCAGGACCTTCCGGTGGTATTCTGCCTTGACCGAGCCGGACTGGTGGGAGAAGACGGTCCTACGCATCATGGGGCATACGATATAGCTTACATGCGCTGCATTCCTAATCTGATTGTCAGTGCACCCATGAATGAAACAGAATTGCGTAATCTGATGTATACCGCGCAATTAGAAAAAAATAAACACCCTTTTGTTATTCGATATCCCAGGGGAGAAGGTGTATTACCTGAATGGAAAACGCCATTCCAGGAAATTGAAATCGGTAAAGGAAGAAGGTTAAAGGATGGAAAGGAAATCGCGATCTTATCTTTCGGACATCCGGGAAATTTTGCCACTTCAGCCATCCGGAAATTAAGAACAGAAGATCTGGATGCGGCTCATTATGATTTGCGCTTTGTAAAACCTATGGATGAAGAACTACTGCATGAAGTATTTAAAAAATTCGATAAAATAATTACGGTAGAAGACGGAACACTGATCGGTGGCTTCGGATCCGCGATACTTGAATTTATGGCAAAGAATCAATACCAGGCCCGGATCATAATGCTTGGTATACCGGATAAAATCATAGAGCACGGATCTCCGAAACAACTTCAGCATGAAGCCGGCTTCGATGCAGATGCTATCTATGAAGCTGCGAAAAAACTCTTAATTGAAGCACAACGTTTGGAGCTTAAGGCATAAGGCAATAATGTAATCTTCAATTTTCTTCCGGATACTTCCCTCGTCCTGCCCAATGCTTCCGGCCTCCTGCATTTAACTTACCATAGGAACCTCGATGGCAAGTAACTGCGCGTTATCGATAGATTCAATATTCACTCTTTCTGTTTCGGAAATCCCCAGGGCATCTCTTCTTGCAAGAGACTGACCATTTGTTTGAATGGCTCCTTCGATTACAAATAAATACAACCCGGAATTTTTCCACTTCATATTGTAACTGATCGATTTTCCTGCATCCAGATCCACCAGTGAAAAGCGTGCATCCTGATTGATATTTAATGCCTGTTCGGCTGTATCGGGACTTACAACTATTTGCCAGTTATTTTTCCGATCCTTCAGGTCAAAGGTTTTTTGTCCGTAAGCAGGTTTTATATTTTTAAGTTTCGGGAAAAGCCAGATCTGCAAAAATTTTGCTGTTTCTGTAGCAGACGAATTATACTCCGAATGACGTAATCCGGTTCCCGCGCTCATAATCTGGACATCGCCCTTTCGGATGATTCCTTCGTTCCCGGTGCTGTCTTTATGCGATAATGCGCCTTCCAGGGGAATGGAAACAATCTCCATATTATCGTGTGGATGGGCTCCAAATCCACCTCCGCCCGCTACGGTGTCATCATTTAACACCCGTAAAGCACCGAAATGTATTTTTTTGGGATCGTGAAACTGACCAAAGCTGAACGAATGAAATGAATCCAACCAACCCAGATTTGCATGACCCCGCTCTTTTGCGGGATATAATTTTGTGTTCATGTAAGTGTATTTGATGTTCAAACATCAAATAGTGTACCGGTCTTAGGCTCAAGGCGTAGAGCGCAAAGTCTAACGTCTTTATGTCATATCAGCAGGTAAAAATTGGACAGTTTAAGTTAGGTTCCGGCAATCCGAAGAGTAAACGTGCCGGAACTGTCAATACCTGAATATTATTTCTTGCGTGCGAAAGCAAGGAATTACTGGCATTTTACGGGCGCCTACCCCCTGTTAACCCCCTGTTAGGCCCCTATCAGACCCTGGTTAAATAATGTTTAATAGCTCTTTTATTGTATTTAAGCGTTGAGCGTTAAGCGTTGAGCGTTAAGCGTTCCGTATTATGTTCAAGTATAAAATTATTGCGTCCCTCACCGATCATGATATTCATATAACCCAGCTGAACCAGTTCCAGGATCGAAAGAAACAGAAAGATGGCATGAATCCGGTTTTCGCAGGTATAAAGGATTTTTTCAAAAGGAACTGTGTGCTCCCGGCCAACCATCTCTATGAGTTGTTCTCTGCTGGCTTCGATGGTGTAATTGTATTGAACTACGGTATGCCGGGGCTGGTTATTGCGTTCCTGCATCCGTTGAACAACTTTTTCAAAAGTCTTCATCAATTTGAACAAACTGATGGACTGGATTTCTGTGCCTTCGCCGGATTCCTCTCCGATCTGCAGTAATTCTCTATGAAGATTTCCGCGGCGGACCAGTTTCATCCTGTGTTCTTCCATCTCTGCCAGACGTGCTGCAGCTTCTTTGTAACGTTTGTATTCGAGAACTTTATTCACCAGTTCCTGGCGTGGATCGATTTCATTGCCCTGATCATCCAGTTCTTTTCTTGGCAGCAACATCCGCGCCTTGATACGCATAAGGGTCGATACAAATAAAATAAACTCACTTGAGAGTTCAATATTCAGTGTTTCTTCTTTATGAATAAAATCGAGAAAGTCCCTGATCAGTTTATGAATTGGAATATTATAGATGTCCAGTTCATCCCTTTCGATAAAAAATAACAAAAGATCAAAAGGACCTTCAAACTGGGATAACCGGATCTGATATGAAGCGGAATGCATGGGCTTTGTTGTATTGCAAGAATAGTAAAAAAGCTGAAGCCTTAAGACGTAAAGCGTAAAGCTTTTGTTGACATTTATATCACATAAGTTAAAGCTTGTAGTTCACAGCGTAAAAAGTAAATCCCATTGCCCAAATAAACATTTTGGATCTCAACCGAATCGCGTTACGCTTTACGCCTTAAGCTTTCAGCTTTTTACAGTTTCAATTGTAGTCCGATTCCCAATAATTCCTGCAACTGGGGTTTGGCCCCTCCCGTGGTGCCGTCTGAATTGATCGTGGAAACATCATTGTCATAAATGAGATTAAATGCAACAGTCATTGTAAGCATTCCGGTTACTTTGACTGCTATCAGGTTCGTCAGATTGACGTCAACGTCCTGTGGGGAATGCAGGTAATTCGAAAACAAATCCAGCCTGCCTGTGTAAACTGCATTTTCACTTATTTTAGCTGTATAGGAGATCGTAGAATATGCTCCGAATTCAAACTTCACATGTTTCCCGCTATCAACGCCGAATGCCCCCTGAGATGACAGAGAATCATTTTTTACGATGATCCACCTAAATGTTGATGGTGAAATGAAGAAAGAAAAATTCTTATTGGGCATATAATTAAGTCCGGGAGAAACGATAATGTAGGCAGGCGCAAGAAAATCTGAAATCAGCACGGGTGCCTTATCTGCAGGGTAAGCATACCCCGGAGCAAACTGACTCCGGAAATTTACCAGTCCGCTGAGATACCAGTTCTTTCCGATATCATATCCATATTTTGAAAGAAGGTCGATTTTATCATCCGACTTACGGGTGCCGAGACTGGTTGTACTTAAAAATCCGTAAGCCAGGTCAACTGTATTGTCCCAGCTATGCTTCCCCTTTTTGTAATATGCATATCCACTAAAAAAACTCGACAATCCGAGTGTGTTTTTGTCACCTCCCGCAGCCCAGTTATCCTGAGCACTCTGCGTCATAGTAAACCTGAGGACTCCGCCGGTTTTCCAAACCTTCGGGATGGTATCATTCGGATCTTTTTTGATTTCACGGTTGGCTTCGTCGCGCATTTGCTGTACGGATTTGTCTTGTGCCGCACAGACATACATACTTAATATTGTTAGCAAACTGAATAAGGTCTTTTTCATATAAAAGGTATTTCCCTGATTATCATAATGCAGTTACTATTCTATGGCAGAAAATTTAAACAATCTAAAATCGAACCAGATTAGGGTTTTCGGAGTTCGTCCCTGATTTCTGTCAGGAGCTTCTCAGTGGTGGATGGTCCGGCCGCTTCGGGCGCTTTTTTATTTTCCATTGCCTTAAATCCTTTGACAATCAGAAAGAGTATAAAAGCTATGATGATGAATTTTATAACGGCTGCAAGAAAAAGTCCATATTTAACTGCTCCATACGTAAGCTTATCCAGGTCCTCAGCATTTGCAGCTTTCAGGGCGGGTGTAAGTAACAATGGTGTAATTACATTATCAACCAGGGAAGACACAATGGCGCCAAAAGCACCACCAATAATAACCGCGACAGCCAGATCAACTACATTGCCGCGGAGCGCGAAGTCTTTGAACTCTTTTAAGATACCCATACAAGCAATTTTAAAAATTATTAATAAAACTGTTCAATAGATCAAATCAGACAGCCATAATTTCTTTTTCTTTGGAAGCCAGGTGTTTTTCAACCAAAGTAATATGCTGATCTGTAATTTCCTGCATTGTTTTTTCGGCATCCTTTGTAAGATCTTCGCTGAGTCCGTCTTTCTGTAATTTCCTGATTTCTTCAATCGCGTCCCTGCGAATATTCCGGACGGCTACACGCGTTTGTTCCCCTTCAGCAAAAGCTTTTTTTACAAACTCTTTCCTTCTCTCCTCCGTTAAAGGCGGCATAAAAAGACGAATGGTATTGCCATCATTTTGTGGTGTCACACCGAGATTTGCATTGATGATGGCCCTTTCAATGGGCTGCAACATGTTCTTTTCCCACGGCTGAATGGTCAGCGTGCGGGCATCTATGGCCGAAACGTTGGCCATTTGGCTGATGATAGTAGGCACTCCATAATAATCCACGGTAACGCCTTCCAGCATTTGCGGATTTGCCTTTCCTGCACGGATTTTTGTAAGTTCATTCTCAAGGTGGGTGATTGCTTTAATCATGGAATCTTTAGCAACTTCCAAAGTAAAGTCTAGTTCATCAGACATAGATGTAATTCTAAGTTCAACTTTTTTTACTGATGCGGCTGATTAATTTTTTTGTTCCAGCATACTATCGCGGATAAAGGTAACCAATTTCGATCCCTCTACCTTTTCATTTTTATCAATTCCATCTGTTTCCCAGTTTACTGAATCCCGGGATCTGGAATAATATGCGACTGCTATAAATGAGAAGAAAATTGCAATAACCGATAAAATCAGGATGGTGCATCCAAGCGATCTCGCCAGATAAACAAATACAACCATACTCACGTTGATGGCTACCAGCAAAAGGGTAATGGTGCGGTGGGAAAGACCGCGATCCAACAAAAGGTGATGAATATGGTTCCGGTCGGGACTAAACGGTGAACGACGTTTGAAAATGCGTATGGCAAACACCCGAAGCGTATCGAGAAGCGGAATCATGAGTACAGTAAAGCCTATGGCTGGAGAAGATACGATCGGATTTACGGATTCGGGCCCATCTCCCGGATCAATAAATTTAAGTACTAAAATTGCATTCACAACCCCGACCAGCAGGGATCCTGTGTCGCCCATAAATATTTTGGCCGGCTGAAAATTAAAAATAAGAAAGGCAATCAGGCTTCCGCATAATGAAAATGCAAGTACATAATAAGGCTCCATGCCCGACGCATTCATAAAGAAATAAATCCCGAATAGCGCTGACGACATCAGACCGAGCATGCCCGCCAACCCATCCACTCCGTCAATGAGATTAAATGAATTGATGATTACAATAACCGAAAAATAAGAAATTAACAAACTGAACATTTCCGGCAATTCATGAATTCCGAAAAAACCATGCATACTTCGTATCTGTATTCGGCCATAATAAATGATAAGGAAAGCGGCAAGCACCTGGCCTATAAATTTCTTTATGGGCGTCAGTACGAGGATATCATCTTTCAATCCTAGAAAAAAGATAACCATCGTGGCAGCAATAAAATACTGGAATTCGGAGGAATATTTAAAATTGATTGTGAGCAGGCATCCAAAAACAAAACCTGCAAAAATACCAATGCCACCCAGCGGCGTGATCGCTACATGATGAATTTTGCGTGCATCCGGCACGTCAAAAAGTTTCTTCATGTCGGCCACATTAATTATTACGGGAATCGCCAGGAAAGTAATGGTGAATGAAATAGAAAGAGAAAGTAGTACGTCAAACATGTACCTCTAGTTTACATTAAATAATTTCTATCATTGCCAAAATCAAGCCTTAACCTTTCCTTCGTTCGTTCAGATATAGTGTACTGGGATTCAAGACATTCTGACGAGCAATGTTATCAATGTCACTGAGCGTATGAGCGGGCAAGTTAGAACAAAAGTTTAATATGTTCCGGGCCAAGGGTAAATAAATTCCATTAGCTTTGCGCACCTCGAAATAAATCAATTTATATGGCTGATTTAAAGGCTGTTGCTTCACAAATCCGGCGGGATATTCTCAGAATGGTCCACGGTGCTTCCAGTGGTCATCCCGGAGGATCTTTAGGATGTGCTGATTTCTTTGCTGCTCTCTATTTCGAAATCATGAAACATGATCCGAAATTTTCTATGGATGGCAAAAATGAGGACATTTTCTTCCTCAGTAATGGACATATTTCACCCGTATTTTATTCAACCCTTGCCCGGTCCGGTTATTTTGATTTAAAAGAACTGGCTACTTTCCGAAAATTGAACAGCCGGTTACAGGGTCATCCTACCACCCACGAACATCTGCCAGGCGTACGCATTGCTAGCGGTTCTCTGGGCCAGGGTCTGAGCGTGGCTATCGGTGCAGCATTAAGTAAAAAACTCAATAAGGATTCAAATATTGTATTCTCTCTTCATGGTGACGGCGAACTGGACGAGGGCCAGAATTGGGAAGCACTGATGTTCGCAGCCCATCACAAAGTAGATAACCTCATTTCGACCGTCGACTGGAACCACCAGCAAATTGACGGAACAACAGATTCAGTGATGAATTTGGGTAATATCCGGCAGAAATTTGATGCTTTTGGCTGGAAAACGCTGGAAACCAATGGAAATCAAATGGACGAATTACTGGCAACCCTGAAAGAAGCCAAATCACTGACCGGTAAAGGTCAGCCGATCGCTATTCTCATGCATACTACTATGGGGAAGGGGGTGGATTTTATGGAGAACGACCATGGCTGGCATGGCATCTCGCCAAGTGATGAACAACTGGCCAAAGCACTGGCACAATTGCCCGAAACGCTTGGGGACTACTGAATCACCAGTATGGAAGTATGAAAGTATGGAAGAATGGAAGTGCATTTCAACTAACTCTCAGAAAATTACTTTCATACTTCCATACTTCCATACTTCCATACTCGTGATTAAGTTTTTAGTTCAAAGGGCTGAAGAGCCGCTTTTCTCGCTGGTAGCCAGGACGCCAGCAGGACAACGATCAGGATCGTACCGCCGACCAGAATGAAATCTCCCGGGATCAGTTTAACGGGATAATAATCAATCAGAAAATTTCCTTCCAGGGGTACCAGTTTAAAATTGACCTGCATCCAGCAAAGTAAAATGGCCAGCAAAAATCCAAGCCCCCCGCCAATGACTCCCAATAGAATTCCCTCGTTTAGAAAAATCTGCTGGATGAAACGGTTGTCGGCCCCCATGGCTTTTAATACCTGGATATCTTTCTTTTTTTCAAGTACCAGCATGGTCAATGCACCCACTATATTGAATGCCGCAACAATCAAAATAAGAGTAAGGATAATATAGATCACCCATTTCTCCATTTTCATAGTACCGAACAGGGTTTGATTTTGTTCATCTCTAGACCGGATCAGGAATCCTGTTCCAAATATTGATTGCAGTTGATTTTTTATTTCAGACGTTAAGCGGCCATTTTTCAGAGCTATTTCTATTGCACCATATTGGTCCGTGTCCAGATTCAGCATCCGTTGCATAAATCCAAGATTCGTGATCACATAATGATTATCAAAATCTTCCTGGATTTTAAAAGTCCCCGCAGATGTTAAGGCATCTGTTCGAATGGCAGAAGCCGCGTCTGTCGGGTTAATAATCCCGGCACGAAAGAGATTTACGGTCATGGGTACCAGGGAACGATCTGCCGCAATATCCAATGTAAATTCAACGCCCGCCCCAAGCACTGCCATCGGATGTTCTGCTGATCCTATCTGGTAATTACCCTTAAAAATATTTTGTGACAGCCCGTTGATGTTTTTGTAATTCTCATCAACGCCTTTCAATAATACCGGAAGCATATTATTGTTGTACTGCAGCAACGCCTGATCTTCTACCGTTAATGAATACCCGATGATGCCGTCCATCTGTTTCAGCCTGAGCAAACTTGTATTGGGAACATGTATAAACTTTCCCGAAGCAGGAGATATTTTTACATCCGTATAAAAAGAAGTGTATAAGGAGCGAACCAGATCTTCCAGGCCATTGAATACACTTAACAACACAATCAGGGAAGCTGTTCCCAGTATAATAGCGCTCACACTAACCCAAGAAATAATATTAATGGCGTTGGTTGATTTTTTAGCTTTAAAATAACGCCAGGCAAAAAGGATCTTCAATGCAGATAAATTAAGTCAGGATTCGTTCCCCTTGTCAGGTTTCGTCTCATTGATTTCTTTGAATAATGTTTCCATTTTGTCTACATATTCCAGCGAATCATCGATATAGTAGGTAAGCTGGGGCATACTTCTCAACTGATTACGGATAGAACTGACCAGGTCCCGTTTGATTTCCCAGGCCCTATCTTCAATCAGTTTCAATGCCTCCTGCGGCTTCGGTATCTGATAAAAGCTCAAATAGATCCTTGCTTCGAACAAGTCAGGTGTAATTTTAACCGACGAGATGGAAACCATCCCGCCCTGAATCATATTCAACCCCAGTTTTTGAAATATCTTGTTAATCTCTTCCAATAATAAAGCACTAACCTGTTTCTGGCGTTTACCTTCTTTCATATCATTGCCGATTTCAGTGTAAATTTACGGGTTTACGCACCATCCAGCTATAATGAAGAGATTTTCGACGATTCTGAAATATCTAAGTGATCAGAAAGGATCCGTGGCCCTCTATTTCGTTCTGAACCTGCTATCTGTATTATTTTCCCTGGTGTCCCTAACCATGCTGGTTCCTTTTCTTCAACTTTTATTCGGGAAGGAGAAGATGGTTGAACATATGCCGCGGGTTACCTTCTCCGCGTCCAGTGTACTGGATTATATCAAATATATTCTGGGAATTCTGATACGTGACCATGGTCCCATTTATGCATTGGGCGCCATTTGTATTATTATTATATTTTCTATTTTTTTAAAAAATCTTTTTCTTTATTTATCCCTGAGAATTTTAGGGCCCCTGCGTAACAAGGTATTAAACCGTCTTCGTTCGGATCTTTTTGCTAAGATTCTGGATCTGCCGCTGGGATTTTTTACAGAACAGCGCAAGGGCGATCTGATTAGCCGCATGAGCAACGATATAAATGAAATTGAATGGAGTGTGATCAGTACGCTGGAGGGAGTTTTCCGCGAACCACTAACCATTCTCGTGATCCTGTTTACACTGGTTTTTCTGAGTCCGCCCCTGTCCATATTCCTGTTTGTACTTCTTCCGCTGACTGGATTTATCATAGGTCGCGTGAGCCGTTCTTTAAAAAAACAATCCAATATTGCCCAGGAGCAGCTGGGTTTACTAATGTCAATTCTGGACGAGACCCTGGGAGGATTACGGGTGATCAAAGCATTCAATGCAGAAAAATTCCTCAGGAATAAGTTCTTTCAAACAAATAATTATCTGAATCAGGTTAAAAATAAAATTATTTTTCGCCGCGACATGGCTTCACCACTTTCGGAAGTCCTGGGAGTAATCGTACTAAGCTGTATTTTATTTTTTGGCGGACAGATGGTTCTCAGCCACAAATTTTTGCAGCCCGAAGGATTTATTGCCTATATCGCCATTTTTACACAAATCATAAACCCTGCAAAATCACTTTCCACAGCTTTTTACAATGCGCAGCGCGGAACGGCTGCGATAAAACGCATTGAAGAAATATTGCATGCAGATGTTGTTATCAGGGAACCGGCAAACCCAACTCCCTTTAATGAATTCAAAAAAAATATAGAATTCAAAGATGTAAGTTTTGCTTATGAAGGTGTAGAGGTGTTACACCATATAAATCTGAATATAGAGAAAGGAAAAACAATTGCGCTGGTAGGTTCGTCCGGAGCCGGTAAGTCAACACTGGCCGACCTGATCCCACGATTCCACGATGTAACGGGAGGCGGATTATATGTGGATGCTGTAAATATTAAAAATTATTCGCTGCATTCTTTACGTTCACAAATGAGCATTGTAACACAGGAACCTGTTTTATTTAATGATACGATTTCCGCCAACATTGCTCTTGGGACGCCCGATGCATCCATGGAAGAAATTGAAAAAGCCGCAAGGGTGGCCAATGCCCATCAATTTATAATTCAGAAAGAAAATGGCTATCAGACAAATATCGGAGACCGGGGTTCCAAACTCAGCGGGGGCGAAAGACAAAGAGTAACCATTGCCCGGGCTGTTTTAAAAAATCCTCCGATCCTTATTTTGGATGAAGCCACCTCTTCCCTTGATACGGAAAGTGAAAGACTTGTTCAGGATGCAATAAACAATATGATGCAGAACAGAACCTGCGTGGTGATCGCGCATCGTCTTAGTACAATCCGGCATGCCGATGAAATCATTGTATTGCAACATGGAGCCATCGTTGAAAGAGGCACACATGAAGAGCTGGTTTCGCAAAATGGTTTTTATAAGAAGCTGGTGGATATGCAGGAGATCAGATAAGTGTGGAAGCTAAGACTGAAAGACTGGAAGTTTAATATTTTCGTATTAAGACAACTCCGATTATTAACAGAACTGCGCCAATAATTTTGCCGGCGGAGATCTCCCTGACTGTTACGCCCAGCCAGCCAAACTGATCAAATAAAATGGCGATAAACATTTGTCCGGCCAAAACCAGGCTGAATGACAAAACCACACCAAGTCTTGGCAGAATATAAACAATACCTGCTACAAAAAAAGTTCCCAATAATCCTCCAGTCCAGATCCACCAGGGTGACGGCGAAGAAACAAATCCAAATTTAAACTGGCCTGACAGAACAAGAAACAACATCAGCGCAATGGTCCCGACTGCAAAAGATACAAATGCTGACATGACGGGACTTCCGGCAGTTTTTGCCAGTCTGGAATTGATAGCAGCCTGCATAGGTAGTATTGCACCCAATGCGAGCGCTATTAAGATGAATAATAGCCGGGATTGCATATAAAGCTGGAGGCAGGAGGCCTGAAGCATGAAGAGCCGCCTCACGCCTTAAGCCCCGAGCTTATTTATTCATGGTTTGTTTGGCCTCTATGCTGAGTGTAGCGTGCGGAACCGCTTTTAATCTTGCCTTGTCGATCAGCTTACCGGTAACCCTGCAAATGCCATAGGTTTTATTTTCTATCCGCATCATGGCCTTTTCGAGATGGTCAATGAATGTGATCTGACGGCTGGCCATCTGACTCAATTGTTCACGTTCCATGCTCATACTTCCGTCTTCCATCGTCATATAACGATTATCTGTTTCATCTCCGCCCATCTCGTCGCGTCTTGTGATAAGTCCCTGAAGGTAAGCCAGTTCTTTTTTAGCTGAATCCAACTTTTTAGTAATCAATTCTCTGAACTCTGTTAACTCTGAATCACTATATCTCATGGTGGGTCCGGTTTGCTCCTGCTGGTGGATATCCAGTACGGATTTTGTAAATTCCGGTTCATATTTACGAACCGTTTTTGTTTTGATGTCGGGTATTACGACCTTAACTGCTTTCACGGGTGCAACGACCGGCTTTTTTTGTTCCGGCTTTACGGTCACCGGGCTTGTGTTTTTCACCTGCTGTTTAAAAACCGGTTTTTTGTCGTCCGTTTTTACAGCTTTTGCAACCACAACCGGCTGCACGGGTTTCGCCGGCTGAGGCACATGTGCTACAGCAGCAGGCTTAACCGGCGGGTGCGCAGGTGACGCCGATTTTTTCACCGGAGCACTTACTGCAACCGGCTTTTTATTTACCGGTGGCGCGGTTACTGTTTTTTTTGCCGGTACTACGGCTTTTACATGGGCTGACTTACTCGCTGGCGCTGCAGATTTCTTTACCACTGGTGTGTGTTTTTTAGGACTGTCCTTCTTTACAGGTTTTGCCGGTGCTGCCTTTTTAGCAACAACTTTCTTGGCTGCAGGTTTTGCTACCTTTTTTAGTTGCACTTTTTTAACGGCTTTGACCGGTTTTTTCTTGATTGCCATATGGTTAGGCTTTTTTTGTGACAAAGACTGTTAAAGGGACGTCATTAACTTCAATTAGGGTGCCATTCGATAATTCGGCAACCAAATCGAGTTTGTCTGCCAAAATTTCCGCGCAAATATAATAATTAAATTCTCTTATCGTCTCCTCTAATGTTTGTGCACCTCCAATTTGTACACTAATCCGGTCAGTCAGCTCAAATTCCTGGTCTTTTCTGATTTTCTGGATGCGGTTTACAAGTTCTCTGGCATTCCCCTCGCGTTCAAGTTCCGGGGTAACAGTAACATCGAGCGCAACAGTCAAAGGCCCTTTTGAAGCTACCATCCAGCCCGGCAGGTCTTCACTACTTATTTCAACCTCTTCCAGCGTGATTTCTATTGGCTCACCTTCGAGAGGAATTGACACCCTCCCATCTTTTTCCATTTTGCTGATATCCTGTTGGGTAAAAGCAGCAAGGGCAAGGCTGACCGCCTTCATTTTTGCTCCCAGCTTCTTACCCAGTAAAACAAAATTTGGCTTTATCTTCTTGTGTATAAACTGATTATCCGCAGACAAATATTCTATTTCCTTGATGTTTACTTCGGATCGTATTAAATCGGCTACCTTCTCAATCTGTATCTTCATTCCCGGATTTAAAATCGGAATAAGTACCTTTTTCAGTGGCTGCCGGACTTTTATATTGATTTTTTTACGGATTGATAAAATGAGGGAAGAAGTTTCCTGCGCCAGTTTCATTCTTTCCTCCAGATCTAAATCTATAGCTGCATTCTTTATTTCCGGGAAATCAGTAAAATGGACCGAATCTACGGGTGACCGACCGGTAACGCGGTTCAGATTTCCGAATAGCCAGTCGGCAAAAAAAGGTGATATAGGCGCAATAAGTTTGCTAAGGGTTTCAAGACATTCATATAAAGTTTGATAGGCACTCCGCTTGTCCTGTTCATAATCACCCTTCCAGAAACGGCGGCGGCTAAGCCTGACGTACCAATTACTGAGTTCCTGATCCACAAAATCTTCAATCAATCGGCCGGCAACAGTTGGTTCATAATCATCCAGATTATATATTACTTTTTTTACCAGACTGTTCAGCACGGAAGAAATCCATCTGTCAATCTCGGGTCGTTCAGCCAGCGGGATGTAATCCTCCCTGAACGCAAATCCATCCACATTGGCGTATAAAGCGAAAAACTGGTATGTATTATATAGGGTGCCAAAGAATTTTCTTTGCACTTCCCGGATTCCTTCGGTATCGAATTTCATGCTGTCCCAGGGGGAAGCATTGGTAATTAAATACCATCTGGTAGCATCTGCACCGAACTGATCGATCGTTTTAAAAGGATCCACCACGTTTCCGACGCGTTTGCTCATTTTGTTTCCGTTTTTATCCAGCACCAAACCATTGGAAACAACTGTTTTAAAAGCAATGCTGTCGAATAACATGACACCCAGTGCGTGTAATGTATAGAACCAGCCGCGCGTCTGATCTACCCCTTCTGCGATAAAATCAGCCGGAAAACTATTCTTAAATTTTTCTTTGTTTTCAAAGGGATAGTGCCACTGGGCATAAGGCATTGCTCCGGAATCAAACCATACGTCTACGAGGTCCGGAATACGATTCATTTTTTCTCCCTTACTGCTTGCAAGAATGATTCCGTCTACGAATGGCCGGTGCATATCCAGTGCGCCGGCATCGACATCCTTGTTTATATCGCCGCCGAATGCTTTTTTTGCCTTTTCAACTTCTTCCAAAAGCTCCTGAATTGAGCCAATGCATTTTTGTTCTTCTCCATTTTCGGTTCTCCAGATTGGCAGAGGTGTGCCCCAAAACCGGCTACGGCTCAGGTTCCAGTCCACCATATTTTCCAGCCAGTTCCCGAATCTTCCTTCACCTGTGGATGCCGGTTTCCACTGAATGGTTTTATTAAGTTCCACCATTCTTTCTTTTACCGCAGTAGTTTTTATAAACCAGGCATCGAGTGGATAATATAATATGGGTTTATCTGTCCTCCAGCAATGCGGATAAGGGTGTTCGTATTTTTCAATTTTGAAAGCACGATTTTCCTTTTTAAGCTTTACACAGATGTCTACATTTACATCTACATATTGCGGATCATCCTTATAGTTTTTTACATACCTGCCGCTGAATTCATCCACTCCGTCTATAAATTTTCCCTGCTTATCCACCAATATCAGAATCCCGAGATTGTTTCTCTTACCTGCTTTAAAATCGTCTGCGCCAAAGGCAGGAGCCATGTGTACAATGCCGGTACCATCTTCGGTAGTTACAAAATCACCTGTGATGATCCGGAAAGGATCGGCATCGGGAGTCACCAATCGAATTTTTTCCATACTTCCGGCTTCAGATGGTATTAACTGTTCGTATTGACAGTTTTCCAGCTGGGATCCGGAAAATGCAGTGATCATCTTCCAGGGCAGGATTTTGGAAGCCGGCTGATAAGCAGCAAAATCAACGTTTTCATCCTCCGGTTTGAAATATTTGGCTACCAGTGAACTCGCAAGTACTATATACACCGGCAAATGCGTGTATGGATTAAAGCTGTGTATCAGCACATATTCAATCTTCGGACCGACAGCCAGACCCAGGTTGGAAGGAAGCGTCCATGGCGTGGTTGTCCAGGCCAGGAAGAAAATATCATCTGCCACCGGATCCTTCAGTTTTTCAAACAGAAATTCTGATTCTTTACTCCTTAATGCCCTGAACATGGCGACACAACTGGTATCTTTTACTTCCTTATAAGTACCCGGCTGATTCAGTTCATGAGAACTCAAACCCGTACCGGCAGCGGGAGAATAAGGCTGGATACTAACACTTTCGAACAGCAAATTCTTTCCGTAGAGTTCTTTCAGTATCCACCAAAGTGTTTCAATATATTTATTCTCATAGGTTATATAAGGATGTTCAAGGTCAACCCAATAACCCATCTGATCGGTCAGTTCATTCCATTTATCTTTATACCGGAGTACAGCTTCGCGGCATTTCTGGTTATATTCTGCTATTGATATTTTCCGGCCAATATCTTCCTTCGTAATACCCAGTTCTTTTTCCACACCCAGTTCAACCGGCAGGCCGTGGGTATCCCATCCTCCCTTTCTTTCTACCTGGAAACCCCTCATTGTCTTATATCTGCAAACCAGATCCTTGAGCGTACGGCTGATTACATGGTGGATCCCGGGCAACCCGTTCGCGCTTGGCGGACCTTCAAAAAAAATAAAGGGAGATTTTCCTTGTCTTAAGTCAATACTTTTTTGAAATGCCTGGGAGGCTTTCCAGTCGCTCAGCACTGACCGGCCAATCGCCGGCAGGTCCAATTTTTCATATTCTTTATATCTCCCAGCCATACTGATCTGTTAAAAATGAACGGGTTAGAGTATCTTTTTAAAATCTTAAAATTTTTAACAATTTAAAATGGCTGCAAAGTTAACGAATTCAGTGGTTTTTTCACCCGTATAAATCACCGGAAATAAATCGTTTGTGTACGATATCTCAAAGTATTGTTACGCGGAAGTTGAGCATAATCAAGCGGTTAAGCAAAATCAATTTTCCACAAATAATCGCTTTGGCATAATTTATGTTTAAAAAAAGGGAGTCCGATCCTTACTAAAATCATTGAGACGAATCTGTAAAAAGACGTCTCCGGTTCTGAAAAATTTTTTTCTACGGTTTAGGGTTTAGGGGTTAAAAAGGGGGGTATTCCTACTCCCCTTCCTTTTATTCTTAAGGCGTTTTTTAAAAAATCCGCACCTTCCCGTTTTTAATTCCTTTTATCGTCGTTGCAAAAACCAATGCTTAGTTATTGAATTTTTTCCCAATCCTGAAGCACCAATCAAGACCAGTTCTGAAAGACCGCCTTTTTTGCCCCTTATTTAGAAACCTCCCTTTAGGGGAGGTTTTTTTATGCTCAAATTTCAACGCCTAACTCCCAACGCCTAATGCTTAACGCTTAACGCATGTGATCAACTACAACTGCCTACCATTCAATGCCAGCGAACCCTATTTCGCTCTTAATTTCTTATAAATCCTGATCGCTATTATTAAAATAAACCCCAGTGAGATAATGCCTGTTAATCCGAAAACCCAGCTCATCGATTGTTTAACACTGGCAAGAAACACAATCGCAAAAAGAAACAGGGTAGCCAGCTCATTCCATATTCTGAGTTTTTGGGAACTGAAACGGAAAATTCCTTTCGATTGTTCCCGATATAATATGTGGAGGGAAAAATGATACAAATAAAGAAGAACTACAAAAAAAAGTTTAACCATCAGCCAGTCCGGCGTACTTCCCAGCATTATCCAGATCCATGGGCCGAATATTAAAGTAAGGATAGCCGAAGGCCAGGTTATTCCGAGCCATAAACGCCTGATCATGATCCGAAACTGCGTAAGCAGAATCTCACGCTCCGGACTGGTTTTCTCTGCGGCTTCTGTATTATAAATAAACAGCCTGACAATATAAAACATGCCGCTAAACCAGGTGACGATAAAAATAATATGAAGGGCCTTGATATATAGATACATAATATTCTTCAGGCACTCACCCAATTAGCCAGGGTTTTGACCCAGCGGGGATGAGTATTTAAACATGGAATCATAGAGAATTCCGTACCTCCGGATCCGAGAAAGCTTTCCTTCCCACGAATCTCGATTTCTTCCAGCGTTTCCAGACAGTCGCTGACGAAAGCTGGACACGCAACCACCAATTTTTTTATACCTTCTGCGGGCATTTCCTGAAAGCGGAAATCTGTGTATGGTTTTAACCAGGGTTGTTTTCCCAGGCGGGATTGAAATGAAAAACTAAATTTATTTCCTGACAGGCCCAGTTCTGCTGCCACCAGATTCATAGTTGTCAAACATTGATGCCGATAGCAGGTTTCATGAGCGACAGATGAAACGGAACAGCAATCAGCGGTTTGCAAACAATGCTCATGCGTGGGATCCGATTTTATTAAATGCCTTTCGGGGATCCCATGAAAACTAAAGAGGAGGTGGTCAAAATTCTTTTGAAGCCAGGGCCTCATATTTTCAGCCATGGCATGAATATAATCCGGATCCTTATAAAAAGGAGCGGTAAATTTTAATTCGAACGCATACTTTTTTTGCCGGTAAACCTCTTTCGCATGTTCAACGGCCGTTTCATAGGACGACATTGCGTAATGCGGATATAACGGAATGGCAATGACCTCTTCCAGATCCG
This sequence comes from uncultured Bacteroidota bacterium, assembly GCA_963759335.1. GTDB lineage: Bacteria > Bacteroidota > Bacteroidia > Chitinophagales > Chitinophagaceae > Puia. The sequence goes on along the minus strand of CAVWYU010000001.1, from coordinate 225,363 downwards.
GTATTTTTTTCAGTAACGATTCAAAAGCTGCTTCCATGGACGGATTTCCATACCGCATGGCAACGCTTACAGGCAGTGGTACCACTTTTTCCAGTTCTTCCGCCAGTTCACGGGTGAATTGTATCAGCGGAGAGCCATTTTTGGTCCAGATGGTACGATATGCTTTGGCTGATTCCGGCGCCCGCTTCGGGATAATTACACTTCGCATTAAAATATTACGGACAAACCATGAATCGATCACCCTTTTGTCCGTTAGAAATTCATTCAGGTATTTTCTCAATTCATCAACTTCCGTGGAATCAGGCGAACCAAGATTCATTAATATTATACCTCTTTTCAAATTTGCCATTTTGCAAATGTAATTAAGAAACAATGTTGTACGGAACCCCATGATTAAGATCAGTTTTTGCTATGATCTGAATCATTTTGCAAAATGACAGTTTGATGACACAAGAATGATTCAATCGGAAACGCACCGATTAATTTTGCGTACTATCATCATGATGAGTAAGAACCCAACATCAGAACTATCGCATTTTTTTGTAGCGGGAATTAATTACAAGAAAACAGACACCGGGATCAGGGGTTCTTTTGCTATTGCACCGGAACAATACAATCATTTGCTGAATCAGGCTGTCGGGTACGGCGTACAGGACCTGTTTGTTTTATCTACCTGCAACCGTTCGGAAATTTATGGTATTGCTGAAAGTCCGGAGCAGCTTATTAATCTGTTCTGTTCACACACACAGGGTTCACCCGAACTTTTTCATGATCTGGCATACCAGAAAAACGGGCTGCAAGCTGTTCAACATTTATTCAATGTGGGGTCCGGACTGGATTCGCAGATTTTGGGTGATTATGAAATTGTCGGTCAGCTCAGGCAAGCCATGAAATTCGCAAAGGAAAGAGGTTTTATAAATGGTTTTATGGAAAGGTTGCTGAACCAGGTTTTGCAATCTTCAAAAGAAATAAAAAATACGACGGCATTAAGCGATGGCACTGTATCGGTAGCTTTTGCAGCCATACAATATATTCGCGAGAATATATCATCGATCAACGGCAAAAGAATTCTTTTACTGGGTACCGGGAAAATAGGAACCATTACATGTAAGAACCTGGTAGATTACCTTGGCAACACGAGTATTACATTAGTAAACCGCACGCCTGAAAAAGCAGAGCACCTGGCGGAGGCCTTCAATTTAAGAACTGCCTCAATAGAAACTCTGCCGGAAGAAATAAAAAATGCCGATATCATATTGGTTGCAACCAATGCACCTGAACCGATTATTCGTTTTACTGATCTGGAAAATATTCCGGGCGATAAACTGATCATTGATCTTTCCATTCCCTGTAATGTTGAAAATGGGGTTAAAGAATTACCTCATATAAAATTGATTGATGTAGATGGTCTCTCTTTATTAAAGGATGAAACACTGCAACGGCGTGCGGCAGAAGTTCCAAAGGCCCGGACGATCATTCAAAATCATTTTAATGAATTGATGGAATGGCATGAAATGCGTAAACACGTTCCTGTTCTCAGACAAGTAAAAATAAAACTCCAGGAAATTCATGGTTCTCCTTTATTTGAGCAATTGACTCCTGAGAAGCCATCTTCCCTTGGCCGGGATCAGAAAATTCAGCGGGTACTCAACGGAATGGCATCCAAAATGCGTCGTGAAAATCAACGTGGCTGCTATTATATTGAAGCGATCAACGAATTTATAGCCTGTTGATAAAGATCAAAACATGTCTAAAATACTACGGATTGGCACACGGGACAGCCAGTTAGCGCTTTGGCAGGCTGATCGTGTGAAGACATTACTTCACGAACAAGACATAGAAGCTGAGCTGGTATTTATAAAAAGTGAGGGTGATCTGGATCTGACCACTCCTCTTTATGCAATGGGTGTCCAGGGAATATTTACCCGTAGTCTGGACATCGCGCTGCTGAACAATCAAATTGACCTGGCCGTTCATTCTATGAAAGATGTGCCGGTTCAGCTGCCAGTCGGATTGATGGAAGCGGCCGTACTGGAAAGAGAAAGTCCATTTGATTTACTGGTACCAAATCCAACGATGGCAAACAACTATTCGGAAAATCATAATCCGTCATTAATTGCTTCCAGTAGTCTCAGAAGGAGAGCTCAATGGCTTCACCGTTTTCCTGAAGATCAGATTGCGCCCATACGTGGCAACGTGAATACAAGATTAAAAAAACTGACAGACAGTAAATGGTTAGGAGCCATATTTGCGGCTGCCGGTTTGCAACGCATTGGTCTTCGTCCGGCAAACGCCATTGAACTGGACTGGATGATACCCGCCCCCGCACAGGGAGCGATCCTGATTGTCTGCAGGGATAGGGATGAGTTTGTTTTTGACCGATGCCGAAAACTTCATCATGAACAGTCAGCTTTTTGTGTAAAAATTGAACGGGATTTTCTGTCCACACTTCTGGGAGGCTGTTCTACTCCTATCGGTGCACTGGCGGAAATAGAGGGAGATGAAATATTTTTCAGAGGAAATCTGCTCGATCCGTCGGGAGAAAAAAAATTTTCAATTGAAAAAAGGATTTCTGTTGAACTTGGTGCCGCGCTGGGCGTATCGGCTGCACATGAATTACTGAGTCAGGGCGGAAAGGAATTGATAGAAAAAAAACAACATGTCTGAACGCCGGGTGACCATAGTATCTACGGCGTCGCTGCCCCTGGAACGCCTAAAAAACATTCCGGCATCGGTGGATATTCAGATAATTCCATTTATTGAAATCATACAAAGACCCGGAGTAGAACTAAAACCGGTCATCAATGCATTCGGGTCAGAAAAACTGGATGTCGTTTTCACCAGTGCACATGCAGTAAAGTTTGTGTCAGGATTGTTGAAAGAGAAACCTGAATGGACCATTTATTGTATCCGGAATGAAACCAGAGTGGCTGTTTTGAACTGGTTCGGATCAGAAGTAAAATGCAAATTCGCAAGCAATGCTCTTTTTTTATCAAAACTGATGATATCGGAAGGTGTTAAGAAGGCATTGTTTTTCTGCGGTGATCAGCGTCTGGATATTCTTCCGGACAATTTAAGAAACAATGGTGTAGAATTAAATGAACTGATTGTTTATGATACACGACTGAAACCTGTGAAACTGAAAGAATCGCCTCAAATCTTATTATTTTTCAGTCCGACTGCTGTCAGAAGTTTTTTTTCTATGAATGACATTTCATCCGGCACTACTGTGATCGCGATGGGCACAACAACAGCTGCGGCACTCAAACGAAATTCTGAACATCCTGTCATTATTTCTCCGGAATCAGATAAGAACTACGTTATTAACATGGCACTGGATTATGCCGCATCTCATCTTATTATTTAATATGCTTAAAAACGATTTATTATTAAAGGCGCTTCGCGGTGAAGACACAGAAAGGCCTCCCGTATGGATGATGCGACAAGCCGGGCGATACCTGCCCGATTATCGTGTGTTGCGTGATAAATATGATTTTTTTACTCGCGTACAAACACCGGAACTGGCAACTGCCATCACTTTGCAACCTGTGGATCAGATCGGTGTGGATGCTGCCATTCTTTTCTCCGACATTCTGGTTGTTTTACAGGCCATGGGACTGGAAGTTCAACTGATAGAAAATAAAGGCCCGGTATTGCCGGATCCGATAAAAAGTATTGCGGATATAAATCGGATACGTGTTCCGGATGCAGAAGAATCTCTGGGATATGTTTTTGAAGCAATCCGCTTGACCAAAAAGGAGTTAAATAACCGTGTCCCGCTGATCGGTTTTGCGGGTGCACCATGGACCCTGCTTTGTTACATGATAGAAGGAAAGGGTTCGAAGACTTTTGACTCGGTAAAAACTTTCTGTTATACCCAACCTGAACTGGCGCACCGGTTATTACAGATGATAACAGATACAACGATTGCCTATCTGAGATTGCAGGTTAAAGCAGGTGCAGATGTTATTCAGTTGTTTGATTCGTGGGGGGGCTTATTAAGCCCGGATGATTTTGAAATTTTTTCGTTACAATATATGCGACAAATCATCCAGGCTCTGAAGGATGAAGTGCTGACCATATTATTTGCAAAAGGCGCCTGGGGTTCTATTCCTGAAATGATCGGTACAGGCACTGCCGGTATCGGACTCGACTGGTGCATACGGCCGGAATCTGCAAGGAAATTGGCGGGACAGGCGGTTACACTACAGGGAAACCTGGATCCGGCCCGCCTGCTAAGTCCATTACCTGAATTAAAAAAAATAGTAACCAGGATGTTAAACGGGTTCGGTCCGGGCCGTTATATCGCAAACCTTGGTCATGGAATACTTCCTCATGTTCCGGTGGATCATGCAAAATTGTTTGTAGATACTATTAAAAATCACAGGTATACAAACCGGGAAAAAGTTTTTTCATCATTATAAGAATGACTGATCACAGCACATATCAAAAGCAGTACATCTCATTGCGTGATCGCTGGATTCAATTTATTCACGACTTACAGGATACGATCTGCGAGGCACTCGAAAAGGCAGATGGTGCCGCTCATTTTATTGAAGACGACTGGCAAAGAACTGACAATGGCGGAGGTGGCAAGTCACGGATCATTGAAAATGGCCAGGTGTTTGAAAAAGGTGGCGTAAACACATCGGTCGTGTATGGATCTGTTTCAGATGCCATGCGAACACAATTAAAAATTGAAGGATCAGGCTGGTTTGCCTGTGGCTTATCTCTGGTACTTCATCCACTGAATCCCTTTGTTCCGACGGTGCACGCCAACTGGCGTTATTTTGAGTTATACGATGAAACGGGAACCCGTATTGACCGATGGTTCGGAGGCGGGACGGATCTTACGCCCTGCTATCTGTTTAAGGATGATGCCAATCATTTTCACAGCACTTTGAAACATACGCTGGAGCCATTCGGTACTGACTTATACCAGCAGTATAAAAAGAATTGTGACTTATATTTCGCGAACCATCACAGGAACGGGGAAATGCGCGGAATAGGTGGCATTTTTTATGATTATCTGCGTCCGGTCGATGATGAAGATGCGGAACAATTATTTAGTTTTCAGGAGGCTAACGGGAATGCTTTTTTAAAGGCCTATCTGCCCATTGTGGAAAAAAGAAAACCGATCGCCTATGGTGAAAAAGAAATCAGGTGGCAGGAAATCAGGCGGGGACGATATGTGGAATTTAACCTGATTCATGATCGCGGAACTTTATTCGGATTAAAAACAAACGGCAGAACAGAAAGCATACTGATGAGTCTTCCACCCCGGGCAAGATGGATATATAACTATCAGCCCGTTCCGGGCAGTGCGGAAGATGAACTGTTGCAGGTATGTCTGCAGCCTAAAGAATGGATCGCATAAATGTGGTGAATGTGAAAGGGCGATGAACAGTTGAAAGTTGAAAAAGGAAATGAACCGGAAGTGCCGGATGGAAATGTGTTATGGACGAAAATGATTGGAAGTAATTTTTTACTATGATATTACAAAAACGTTCGAGAATACTGCGTGCAAATCCCGCGATCAGAAGTCTGGTAGCGGAAACGCATTTAAAATCATCTGATTTTATCGCTCCTCTTTTTATTGATGAGGGAAAAGATGTTCATCAGGAAATCGTTTCCATGCCGGGTTATTACAGAAATAGCCTTGACATTACGATTAAAGAAGTGAGGGAATTGTATGCTATGGGGTTGAAGTCTGTGCTCTTATTCGTAAAAGCAAAAGATGAATTAAAAGATAATACCGGAAAGGAAGCCTGGAACAAGGAAGGTCTCATGCAGCGCAGTATCCGCGCTATAAAGGAGGCCGTTCCGGATATCGTGCTGATGACGGATGTGGCGCTGGATCCTTATTCTTCTTTCGGACATGATGGCATCGTAAAAAACGGTGAAATCGTAAATGATGAAACCGTTGAAGCCTTGGTAAAAATGAGTTTGAGTCATGCTCAGGCGGGGGCGGATTTTGTAGCGCCCAGTGACATGATGGATGGCCGGATAGGTGCCATTCGTGATGCATTCGAACAACATGGGTATACAAAAACAGGTATCATGGCCTATAGTGCGAAATACGCATCCAGCTTTTACGGGCCGTTCCGGGATGCACTGGATTCAGCACCCGGATTCGGAGATAAAAAAACCTATCAGATGGATTATGCCAATCGCACAGAAGCAGTAAAGGAAGCTCTGCAGGATGTGGAAGAAGGCGCAGATATTATTATGGTTAAGCCTGCACTTGCGTATCTGGATATTATCCGCGAAGTAAAAAACGCGGTTCATGTACCCGTGAGTGCTTATAACATCAGCGGTGAATATGCTATGATAAAAGCAGCTGCAAAAATGGGATGGCTGGATGAAGACAAAGCTATTCTGGAAACCCTTACAGCCATAAAACGCGCAGGCGCGGACCTGATTGCTACATACTTTGCAAAAGCTGCAATGCAACTTTTGCAAAAAGTATGAATGTATGGGAGACTGGAAGTATGGAAGTTGAATTTCTAAATTAAAGAATTGGCTTTAAGCGTTGCGCTATAAGCTTTAAGCATAAAGGATGGATACAAATAAAAGCAGGGAACTTTTTGAGCGTGCACAAAAATCCATTCCGGGTGGTGTGAATTCCCCGGTTCGGGCATTTCGCAGTGTCGGCGGGACACCGCTTTTTATCAGCAAAGCAAAAGGCAGTTATTTATATGATGCCGATGGAAACAAATACATCGATTACATAGCCTCCTGGGGACCGATGATTCTCGGCCATGCGCATGAACAGGTTGTAAAAGCCATACAGGACAGGGCTGCTTTATCCACTTCCTATGGTGCACCAACGGCACTGGAAACCGAGATGGCAGAATTGATTATTGGCATGGTACCAAACGTAGATCTTGTTCGTATGGTGAACAGCGGAACGGAAGCCTGTATGAGCGCGGTGCGCCTGGCGCGCGGTTTCACCGGGAAAAATAAAATTATAAAATTCGAAGGGCATTATCACGGCCATGCGGATGCCTTCCTGGTGAAAGCAGGCAGCGGCCTGGCGACGTTACAAATACAAACCGTACCTGGCATTACTTCCGGTGTCGCACAGGACACGTTAACAGCACCATTTAATAATCTGCCATTTATTGAGGAACTGGTAAAAAAACACAACGGAGAAATAGCCGCAATCATCCTTGAACCGATCGCCGGAAATATGGGTTGCGTTCTTCCCGAGAAAGGATTTCTTGAATCACTCAGGGTTATATGCGACAAAGAAAATATAGTTTTAATCTTTGACGAAGTGATGACCGGCTTCCGCCTGGCCCCCGGTGGCGCGCAGGAGAAACTGGGCGTACGCGCAGATCTTGTCACCTATGGAAAAGTTATTGGTGGCGGTCTGCCGGTAGGTGCCTTCGGAGGACGCAGAGAAATAATGGAACATATTGCGCCGCTTGGGAAAGTTTACCAGGCAGGAACGTTAAGTGGAAATCCTCTGGCCATGATTGCCGGAATCACCACATTGAAAATATTAAAAGAAAATCCTTCTATATATACGGAGCTGGAAGAAAAAACAAGATATCTGCATACCGGTCTCGATAAAGTGATAAAGGAAAAAAATATCCCATTCGTCATTAACAGATTCGGCTCCATGATCAGTCTTCACTTCAGTGATCAGCCGGTAAAAGATTTTGAAACCTCCTCACTTTCTGATATGGAAAGATTCAATCAGTTTTTTCATGCCATGCTCGAACAGGGAATCTACCTGCCTCCGTCCGCTTTTGAAAGCTGGTTTTTGAACAACGCTTTGACCACCCGCGATCTTGATGAAACGATCGAAGCCGCATCTCAGGCGTAAAGTGTAAGGCGCGAGCTTAAAGCTTTTAACGTACAGACTACCTGTATAGCTATTTCAGGATGGCTCAATCTTAAGGACAGGACAGCAGTCGTTCAATTTCGGACAGTATTTTTTAAAAAGAATACTCTAAGCTTCTGATAAGCAGCATGCTATCAAAATGGCACTGCTCTTGAAAGAATTTCATCGAAATCACATTTTTTCATTTTGTCCCAAACGACGAGAATCAGGGGCATTAAACCTGTAAAATGTTCAAAACATATTTCAAGACTGCATGGCGATTCCTGTTGAAAAACAAAACGTTCAGTTTCATCAATATTTTCGGTCTGGCCATCGGCACCCTGTGTTGCCTTTATATATTGATTTATGTGAAAGATCAGTACAGCTATGATAAACATCACGCCGACGTGAACCGGATTTACCGTCTGGATAAAAAGGTAAAAACAACCGAAGGAGTCTACAACCTTGCCATTTCAGGCGGTTCGTTTGCACCCGCTATGAAACGGGAATTTCCTGAAATTGAACAATTCACCCGCGTTGTGCCACTGATTGGAATTGACAAGCATATATTACGCTATAAGAATCGTTCCATTTATGAAACGGATCCATTCTATGTCGATTCTACTTTTTTCAACGTTTTCTCGTATCATTTTGTCGAAGGCAATCAGCAGGCACTGATGAATCCCTATTCGGTGGTATTACTAAAACCCGTTTCTGATAAACTATTTGGCAAAGAGGATCCCCTGGGTAAAACAATAACCGTTGATAACACACGTGGAAAAACGGATTACAAGGTAACCGGCATCGTGGATGAAAGTCTTGGGAAATCGCATTTGCATGCCAGTATTTTCATCACCATGAACAGCGGCGGCAATGGTGATTATATGTTGCATACAGATTCCTGGACCAACAACAACTATATAGGTACTTACTTTAAACTAAAAGCCAACAGCAATGCTGTTTCGCTGGAAAGAAAATTTCCTGCATTTGTAACTAAATATGGAGATAAGCAGCTTAAAGAAGCAGGTCTGGAATTCAAATTATATCTCCAAGCGGTTTCGAGTATACATACCACTACCGGGTTCGATAATCCGGGAATCGGCAAACCGGTAAGCCCGACATTTTTGGGTATCCTGGCTCTTATTGCTGCCCTGATTCAGATCATCGCCTGTATCAATTTTATGAATCTTTCCACAGCCCGTTCTTCGAAAAGAGCAAAGGAAGTGGGGGTTCGGAAAGTTATTGGCGCCGGCCGCCACGATCTGATACGACAGTTTCTGGGTGAATCTTTTTTACTGTCCCTTATATCGGTCATGATAGCGCTCCCGCTACTCGTTTTGGCGCTTCCTTATCTGAATCACATCACACAATCGGAAATACAAATATCATTTCTGAAAGACTACCGGGTGTGGCTTATGCTTTTTTCACTGGTATTTATTACCGGGCTTATTGCGGGCAGTTATCCTGCATTTTATCTCTCCGCATTCCGAGTAATCAAAGTAATTAAAGGAAACTTTACCAATGAGATCTCGGCAACCGGTATCCGCCGGTCGCTTGTCGTTTTTCAATTTGTGTTATCCATCGTTCTTATCACAGGTATTATTATTATTTACAGCCAGCTTAACTATATAAAAAACAAGGATCTTGGTTTCGATAAAGATCAGCGATTGATATTCACTTTTAATTCGGGCGAATCTTTCGAAAAAATTCCATCCTTTATGGAAGACCTGAGAAAACTTTCCGGCGTAAAAGAAGTAAGTAATGCCAGTAAGTATATCAGCAATCAGGCGCTTTTCTCAAATGTATTTACGCTGCCGGGCCAGAGCAAATCAGAAGCAAAATATGCGGGCTTTATTGTCAGCGATGAATTTTTTGTAAAAGCCAACGGGATCAAACTGATCAGTGGCAGGGATTTCCGGGAAGACGATTCGGCAAAAGTGCTGGTTAATGAAACATTTTCCAAAAAGATGGGACTGGATCCTTCAAAAGCGCCGGGTGTGCGAATCATGGATGCAAATGACAGGACATGGGAAATTGTGGGTGTGATGAAAGATTTTAATAATGAGTCTTTGCATAAAGACATTGAAAGTTTTATGGTATGGATCACACATAAAGAAAATGGGTACTGGGCCAATCTGACTGTGCATACGGCAACCCATAATTATAAGGAACTTCTGGGAAAAATAGAATCCGTCTGGCACAGAGATTTTCCCGGAATACCTTTTGAATATTCTTTTATGGATGAAAAGGTTCAAAAACAATATGAGTCGGACATTTCGATGTCCCGGATCATTAATGTCTTTACATTCATAGCAATCTGTATTTCCTGTCTTGGTTTATTTGGTCTGGCTGCTTTCAGTGCAGAACAAAGAAATAAGGAAATCGGAATCCGCAAAGTTTTAGGCGCCAGTGTATCCGGAATCGTGCGGTTATTGTCGAAAGATTTTCTGCTGCTGGTTTTCATTGCGTTCATTATTGCCATACCTGTTTCCTGGTGGGCCATGAATAAATGGCTGCAGGGATTTGCTTACAGAACCCCTGTTAGCTGGTGGATGTTTGTTGTCGCGGGAATCATAACCATAGTGATCGCTTTACTGACGGTCAGTTCTCAGGCAATCCGCGCGGCGGTGATGAATCCGGTGAAGAGTCTGCGCACTGAATAAGCGTAACGCTCAAAGCGTAAAGCGTAAAGCCAATTTAAAGTTGGAATTGTAGTATATGTGTAAATGAGAAAATTACGTTTGCAAATAACATTTGGGGAGATGTGGCTCAAATCCGCATTCTTCAACACGTTGGCTTTACGCTTTACGCTTTGAGCTTTAAGCTTTAAAAAGTAGTTCGCAGGGTTTGAGTCCCGTGTGTTTTTTGAAGGCTGTGGAGAAATGTGAAATCGAAGAATAGCCCAGCATGACCGAAACATCCGTAACACTCAACCCCTTTTCGTACAAAAGATAACGGGCGTGTTCCATGCGTTGTCCCTGATAAAAATCAAATATGGTCGTTCCGAATAGTTCTTTGAACCCCTTCTTCAGATAACACTCATTGATTGCCACTTTACGGCTCAGTTCGCGGATGGTCAGTGGCTCCCCGATATGTTCCAGCAATATTTCACGGGCCAGATTAATTTTTTCCCTGTCGGCCCCATTTGCCAGAAATTTACACTGAAAGGCTTCCACTTCTTTCTCACCCAGCATACACTCAAGGCTGTAAAGCAGCAGCATCTGTGTTTGCGCATTGATGAATATATTTTCCAGACTATCCGTATAGCTGTGATTCAGAATCCCCTCCAGTACCATCCGGGTGCGACTGCAGAGAGATAATATTTTGGAAAATGAAGAAGGATGTTTGAAATGCAGAACATTATCCGACAGGCTGCCCGTCTGCTGTTGCGGTTTTACAAATTGTGAAAGATGAACGGATGAAAATCTGAAACTCATCACGTCCACGGTTTCTACACGGTCCGGACAAAAGCGGGAAGTATGCAGACGGCAGGTATCACAATCTTTTTCTTTCTGGCTGCAATAAGCATTGCCTGATATACAAAACCGGAGTTCAAAGTAATTTTCCTGTGGCTCCTCACGCTGAAAATGATAAACCATCATGCCCGTATCCTCCAGGCTCCATAAAGGATTTTTTCCGTATCTGCGGATCATATATTGAACAGAGCCCGGAATCTGGCGTTCCTTTTCATCCAAAAGCTGTAATTGCTCCTGCATGAAAGGCTGTTTATAAGCGAGGCTGAGTATATCCGGAGGCTGATGCATAAAATGTCGGCAAATTTAATCTCAAATTTCCAAACCGGTGAGATATTGTGAGATAACCATCGGTATGCACGTTTTTTCGCCCTTTTTCCGAGTCAAAAAGACCCAAAAAAATTGTTTAAAAAAGAAGCCTTTCACCCCCATAGTTAGCCCTGTTTTCAGTAAATTTGCAAACCCTGTTATTTTACATCTAATAACCGGTTTTTCAATTAAATATGAACGAAAGTATTCAAGAGGTTACCGCTCCTATGGTCAATGGTTACGGAGCAGACAGTATTCAGGTTCTGGAGGGGTTGGAAGCAGTCAGAAAAAGACCCGCGATGTACATCGGGGATGTGGGAGTAAAAGGTTTGCATCATCTCGTTTATGAGGTGGTGGACAATTCAATAGATGAAGCGCTTGCAGGATATTGTAAAAACATAACGGTTGAGATTTACCCGGATAATTCCGTAAGCGTGGACGATGACGGTCGTGGTATTCCCACAGGGATGAATACGAAAGAGAAAAAAAGTGCGCTGGAGCTGGTAATGACGATTCTTCATGCCGGTGGTAAATTTGATAAAAACACATATAAGGTTTCCGGTGGTCTGCACGGAGTCGGCGTGAGTTGCGTGAATGCGCTCAGCAGTGATCTGCATGTAACTGTTCAACGTGAAGGCAGGATATTTGAGCAGGCCTATAAAATTGGCATCCCGCAATATCCCGTTCGCGAAATCGGGCTGAGCGAAAAAACTGGGACCCGGGTGCATTTCCTTCCGGATGCATCCATTTTCATCGAGTCTGTTTATAAAAGGGACATATTGGAGAGCCGCCTGAGGGAATTATCCTTCCTCAACAAGGGCGTTCGAATTATTATCAATGATCTCCGTGAAATCGACGAAGACGGGAAGTTTTATACAAAAACATTTTACAGTGAAGGCGGCATCACTGAGTTTCTGGAAATGCTGGATAATAACGCAGGGAGAACCGCGTTGATCCCCAAACCTATTTATGTTTACGGACTGGATTCGGTCAATAATGTTGCCGTAGAAGTTTCGCTTGTCTATAATGACAGTTACAGCGAGCATGTTTATTCTTATGTAAATAATATCAATACCATCGAAGGGGGAACACATGTTGCCGGTTTCCGGAGAGCATTAACCCGTGTGTTTAAGAGTTACGGTGATAAACAAAATCATTTTGAGAAGGCGAAAGTAGAAATTGAGGGTGATGATTACCGGGAAGGACTGAGTGCTATCATTTCGGTAAAAGTACCTGAGCCTCAGTTTGAAGGTCAAACCAAGACCAAATTAGGAAATAATGAAGTCAGCGGTATCGTTGATACTACTGTTTCCAAAGTTTTAGAGGCTTATCTGGAAGAAAATCCTAAGGAAGCGAAAAACATTATTCAGAAGGTGATTCTGGCCGCCCAGGCCCGCGCAGCAGCCCGTAAAGCCCGGGAACTGGTACAAAGGAAAAGTGTATTGAGCGGGGGTGGATTACCCGGTAAACTGGCCGACTGTTCTGAAAGGAGTCCCGAAAAATGTGAATTATATCTCGTGGAAGGGGATTCCGCCGGCGGAACTGCCAAACAGGGTCGCGACCGCAGTTTTCAGGCAATCCTGCCACTCCGGGGAAAGATCCTCAATGTGGAAAAGGCCATGGAGCACCGGATCTATGAAAACGAGGAAATCAGAAATATGTATACTGCTCTGGGTGTAACGGTAGGTACCCTGGAAGATCCGAAAGCATTAAATCTCGTCAAGCTCAGGTATCATAAGGTGATCATTATGACCGATGCTGACGTGGACGGCAGTCACATTGCAACACTGATTCTTACATTTATCTATCGCTATATGGCGGCCCTTGTTGAACAGGGGCATATATATATTGCCCAGCCACCCCTTTATCAGGTAAAGAAAGGTAAAGACAGCGCCTATGCCTGGACTGAAGACCAGCGCCGGCTGCAGATTGAAAGGCTGGGCAACGGCAAGGAAGACAGTGTAAGTGTACAACGGTACAAAGGATTGGGTGAAATGAACGCAAGTCAGCTTTGGGAAACCACGATGGATCCGGCTACCCGGACGCTCAAACAGGTTACTATTGAAAGCGCCGCCGAAGCGGACCGCATATTTAGTATGTTGATGGGAGACGAAGTTGCACCCCGCAGGGAGTTTATTGAATCCCATGCAAAATATGCCCGGCTTGATGTCTGAAAGGCTAAAATCCCGTTTAAATTTAATTATCTACCTTTGACCGCCAGCAAAAGAGAATTCAGAACCTTTTAAAATTAAAGAAATGTCCACCGTAGTACTCACAGCATATAATGTCAAGACGAAAGAAAAAAATGTTCCGATCATGGACGCGGTGATCAGCAAGACTGCCAAAGGTGCTTATATGGCTCAGGGCCATGACGGCAAAGGAAATAAACTCACCACTTTGCTGGGTGAAGCAAAAGCACTTGAAGCTATCAAGGCTGGTGTTGCAAAACAGAGCTGGTAATTCCAACCTCCAATCCGGGCACTTAATACTGCATCCATCAGAAAATGGAGTTTTCCATCAATGAATTGGAAATATCCCTGGAAATTTCGTATCCTGTAGTCAGAGCAGCGAAGCGGAGTTCATCTTTGCCTTAGAATCGACCTGAGCATCTTTTCCGCATAAGAATATTTCATTATATCTGAATCTCCTGTGAAGAAAGTTGTTCTGCCTTTGGGTAATGATTCTGCTTATGAGATCAAGGTTTTTCCTGTTTTGTCTGCTGGCATTATCCGGCATATCTCCCTTTACGCTTTACGCACAGGAGGAGACTCCCTACATTTTGAATGGGAGCACGATTCAGGAATCCTGTAATTGTTACCAGCTCACCTATGATCAGATGTTCCTGGCAGGATCGGTTTGGAACAAAAATCTGATCGATCTCAGTGAATCTTTTAATTACGTATTTAGTGTTTACCTGGGTTGTAAGGACCGGGACGGAGCGGATGGAATTGCTTTTGTTCTGCAGCCCCTTGGCACTAACCTGGGTTCTGTCGGACAGGGTATTGGATTTCAGAATGTATCTCCTTCTGTAGGAATTCCCATTGATACCTGGCAAAATTTTGATTTTAATGATCCGCCCTATGACCACGTAGGCATTTTTAAAAACGGAGACCTCCATGTGGGGAGTTCGAATACGCTCGCATTGCCGGTTCAGGCATTGGTGGATAACCCCAATATTGAAGACTGCCACTGGCATACTTTCAGAATCATCTGGGATGCCAGTGCAAAAATACTTTCTGCAGAAATTGATAATGTACCGAGGGTCCAGACTCATACTGACTTAATCAACGAAATTTTCGGTGGAAGAACCCAGGTGTACTGGGGATTTACTTCAGCCACAGGCGGTCAAAGCAATGTTCAGAAATTTTGCACGGCACTTACTGCTGGTTTTACCACGCCGCCGGATCAGAATTTCTGTGCTCCGGCCGATATTCATTTTATAGACCAGTCGACGTCATTCGGAAAAATCATAAACTGGTGGTGGGAATTTGGGGACGGCACAAAATTTACGGGCCAGACGCCTCCCCCGCATCATTATGAACAACCGGGTTATTATACCGTAAAGCTGTATATCGAAGCAAATAACGGATGTACTTCTGATACGCTCAGGCGCACCATTACCATCGGATCTATCCCAGAGGCGGGCTTTACAACTTCTCCTCAAATCATCTGCGCTAATTATCCGGTACTCCTGTCAGACGCCTCTTATGTGGAATACGGAACCATCAATCAGCGGAATTGGGATTTCAATAATGGATCAGAACTTGTTCAAACGACCGATTCCACCCTGACGAAAACATTTCCCATAGAGAATTTGCAAATAGATCTTGTAGTCCACACAGTGGAAGGTTGCGTTTCACAGCCGGTTTCAAAAACATCGAATGTTACCGAAAAGCCGGCGACCAGTATTTCGGTTCAGGATGCCTGTTATGGAGATCCGGTCTCTCTCTCGGCAACCAGCCTGACACCTTCTATTCCCATACGGCAATGGTATTGGCTTACGGGCGACGGGCAGGAAGACAGTACTGCAAATATTAAACATTACTATTCCGGTGGGGGTGTTTACACTGTTGCCGAATATGCATTAAACAATGCCGGATGTTCGTCAGATACGGTTACGGCGCCATTAACCATCTACCAGACAAACGCGAAAGTTGGGAATGATACGATTGTTGCATTTGGACAACCGCTGCAGCTTCACGCCAGTGGAGGTGAATTTTATCAATGGCAGCCAACATCATTTCTGAACGATCCAAATATTGCAGATCCGATCACCATACTGAACGATAATTTTCAGTACATCGTAAAAGCATATACTTCTTTTGGCTGTCCGACCTACGATACCATCAATATAAAGGCCTACAAGGGACCCGCCTTATATGTACCCAATGCCTTCTCACCTGATAACAACGGGATCAATGATCATTTTCATCCGATTATGGTGGGAATGCAATCCATCGATTATTTCGAAGTGTTTAACAGATTTGGACAGAAAGTCTTCAGTAGCCAGGGAGGGGGACCGGGGTGGGACGGGAATCTGAATGGCAAACCGCAGCCAATCGGAACCTATGTTTGGATGATCAAGGGCCGGGATTATCTAGGAAATATACACAGTGAAAAAGGGACGGTCGTGCTGATCAGATAAACAACCAGTATGAAAGTATGGAAGTATGGAAGTATGGAAGTACTAAAAACAAACTACCGACAATTATAATTTATTAGATAAAATTTAAGTACTCATACTTTTTACCCAGAATCTTAAAATCATCTGCCTGCAGCCATTTATTCAGCACTGTTGCATAAACTCTTTTAAAATCGAGCTGCTGATTCAGATCTCCATCCGTCAGGTTCGACAAATCAGGCATTTCGTTTAGAATTCCCTTATTTTTTAAGCCACCACTGATCAGGAACATATTATTTGCTGCCCCGTGGTCCGTTCCGCCACTCCCGTTTTCACTCACCCTTCTTCCGAATTCCGAGAAACTGATCAACATAACATCGTTAAAACGATGACTGGATTTTAAATCGTCGGTAAAAGGTTTGATAGCGTCATTCAGATCACCGAATAATTTTTCCTGTTTTGCCTGCTGACCAACATGCGTATCAAAACTGCCGAGTGACACATAATAAACCCTGGTATTAATATCAGATGTTATCAGCGACGCAATAGTCTTGAGGTTTTTTCCGATTTCGGAATTAGGGTACGTCGTTGCACTTGGGCGAAGTTTACTTTGCTGGAAAATATAATCTGCCCCTGAAACAGTCTCCGCCATTACTTTGTACAGGTATGAACCCGGATCTTCGTCCTGCACCATTGAACCTGCATGCAGCATTTCTTTGAAAAAAGGATCCTGGCTGGTATCATATAACCGTTTGGGATCCCTGAATGCAATGCCTTTCATTTTTTCTCCGCTTAAAGCAAGGCTTAACATATCGTCCATTTCCAATACCTGTGTTGGTTTGGAACAATTCATACATTCTGCATCGAGATACCGTCCCAACCATCCTGAGTTCACCACTTCATTACTGCTGCTGGCGGTCTGCCAGATATCCATACTGCGAAAATGGGAACGGTCAGGATTCGGATATCCCACATTATTCAGAATTGCCAGATTTCCTTCATCAAATAATGTCTTTAAATGACTCAGCGATGGATGCAGGCCGGCTTCGTCATTCAGTAAAAGTGATTTTTCCCTGGCGATAGAAAGTCCCGGTCTTTCCCGGTAGTAAATATCATTACGCACAGGGATCACGGTATTAAGTCCGTCGTTTCCACCACTGAGTTGCAAAACCACCAGCACTTTCTGACCGTTTAATGCCTGACCCGGACCTTCAAATGCTTTCAGAAACTTTGGAAGCATCATAGTGCCTGTGGCCAGCGAACCGAGCGTTAAGAATTTTCTTCGATTAATCAGCATCATATTTTTTTTTCAGCACAACTGGTATTCAGGAGTGCCCATCAGTCGTATGGTAATGGATTGAATTCGTTTGTCACGATCAGATTCATCGATATACCTGAGCATATCGTTTTCATTCATCGGAGTAACTTTTTGCAAAAGCAAATCACGAATGGCTGCATATATTGCGAACTCCTGTGTTTCATTAAAGTTTTTTATGTACTCACTCCAAAGAATTTTAGCCTGAAAAAACTGAGTCCCGGGATTCCTGAGTTTTTTTATGTTTTTGGCCAGCGCCTGGTCGCGCATACCCATCATAACGTCATCATCGTCTTTGGGTTTTGACATAATATCATCTGACCTGTATACGATTTGAGGTAACCGCATACGTAACATAAGGCTTGAACTGTCTATCCAGTGCTTTCCACCAGGCCATCCTGCAACATTCGGCGGAGAAAACAAAACCTGTCCCAGTAATCTCTCCAATACAATTTGCACCAGAGGGTTCTGAATTTCCATAGGAAGCTGACGTCGCATACCCACCAGCCATAAAACGGGAGATTTAATCTGGCTACCGATATTTTTCTGATCGTAAAACCAGGATGAAGTAAATATGCTGATCATCAGAGCGCGAATATCATAACCGCTTTCAAAAAATCGGGCGGCCAAAACATGGATCTTTTCTTCATCTGCCACTTCATTCACAAAAAACCGGTAGATTTTTCCTGTTATAAAAACCGCGGTTTGTTTTTGTGTAAGTAAAATCTCCAGAATATCTTCCCCGGAAAAGTTTCCGGTTTTACCAAAAAAGGTTTTTATACCATCATCATGTTGCCTGGTTCGAAATTCAAATCCTCCCTGCAGGTTCGCGCCCCATCCCGTAAATGCACGTGCCGATTCCTTTACATCGGTTTCTGTATAGTTCCCGCGACCGATGGTAAAGAGTTCCATGAGTTCGCGGGCGAAGTTTTCATTGGGATGACTTTTTTTATTCTGATTATTATTCAGAAACTGAATCATCGAAGCTGATTTACTGACATTCATCAGTAAATCCCTAAAATTTCCCAATGCATTTTCCCGTATAACCTGCAACAAAGCCTGATCGTACAAAATGTTGACGGTCTTGCTGGCAAAATGCCCATGCCAGAACAGCGACATTTTCTCCAGGAGTTGTGCGTCACTGGTTGTCATCTCATCCAGCCAGCGGATATTCAGCTTCGCGATATCCTGAACGGATTGTTTCCGGATCATTTGTTTTTCCTCCGCCTTAAGGCCCTGTAATTTTCCCAAAGACATGGGCTGACTGACTAATTCCCTTATATGCGGATCCGCGACGTCAAAAAAATCAGGCTTTCTCTCAGAAGCTTTCAGAATGGAATGAAAAACCGATTCGGGTTTCTGCTTCGAAAGCTCTTTGACCTGGTTAGCCGGCGGGCCGAACCCCGCACGCCACCACAAATGCTGATTTTTGAGCTGATTACTGTTCATCGCGTTCTGTAAGATATCATTGGAGCGAAAAGGTTTAATGGGTAGAAAACTTAAAGCGGAATATGCATGACCAACCCTTACTCAAATAAATTGATCTGTCTCAGGCAGTCGCTTTCCTGCATACAACCGGATAATTACTAATGGATCACTAACGGATATGTAGATGCCGGCCGGATCGTGTTAACCAATTATCAGAAAAATTGAGTTTTCTGGCCAGTCATTTAAAGTGTTGGAAATTATATTTTATCGGACTTAAAGTATGGATGCAATACTTCCGGAAGGGAAATAAAGTCGTCCTTCTGATGATTCTCCAGCAGACAGGCCATTATTCGTGGAAGTGCCAGGGAGCTTCCATTCAGGGAATGTAATAGTTGTGTCTTCCCGGACTCATCCTTGAATCGGACTTTCATACGATTTGTCTGAAAGCTCTCGAAATTACTGACGGAGCTGACTTCCAGCCATTTTTGCTGTGCGGCGCTATAGACTTCAAAATCGTACGTAATAGATGATGCGAAAGACATATCCCCCCCGCATAAACGAAGAATCCGGTAAGGAAGGTCCAGGGATAGCAACAGTTTCTCTACGTGCAAAACCATTTCCTCGAGAACAGCATAACTTCTGTCAGGAAGAACTATTTGTACAATTTCTACTTTATCAAACTGATGAAGCCGGTTCAGACCTCTCACATCTTTTCCATAACTGCCCGCCTCCCTTCTGAAACAGGGTGTATAGGCGGTCATTTTTACCGGCAGTTCTTTTTCTTTCAGAATCATATCGCGCCAGAGGTTCGTAAGCGGAACTTCGGAGGTGGGTATCAGGAACAATTCATCTTCATTCACATAATACATTTGTCCTTCTTTATCCGGCAACTGACCCGTGCCGAATGCACTGGCTTCATTTACCATGAGTGGCGGCTGATATTCCACAAACCCGGCGGCCGTATTAAAATCCAGGAAATATTGAATCAGTGATCTTTGCAACCGCGCCCCTTTATTGATATAAACAGGGAATCCAGCTCCTGTAATTTTATTTCCCAGTTCAAAATCTATGAGGTTATATTTTTTGGCCAGATCCCAATGGGCAAGCGCATGTGCAGGGAGTTGCGGCTTTTGGCCGTTTTCCCTGATTACAATATTATCCTGTGGTGATTTTCCCTGGGGAACTTCTGATGCAGGAAGGTTGGGAAGGGTGAGTAGCAACTGTTGCAACTGGGTGTCTGTGAGATCCATTGCCTGCTGTAAGGGACCGAGGCCGGATTTTACTGATGCCACGGCCTTCTTTTTTTCCTCAGCGCCTGCCTTATCTCCTTTGGCCATCAAAAGGCCTATTTCTTTGGAAATTGCGTTTAATCCGGCCTGGGCTGCTTCCAGTTCCAACTGTAATTTTTTCCTTCTTTCATCCATTGAAAGGATGGTTTCGATGGCAGCGGAAGCATCAAAATTTTTAACCAAAAGCCTTTCTTTTACAAAATCCGGTTGTTGCCGGATCAACGCTATTTGCAACATGAAGGAAAATTTTCGCAAAGGTAACAGATGGAGGGGATAGATTATCGGGCGGGTTATCTTTGCAGAATGAATGTGAAAGATGATATTCAGAGTCGCTGGTGGGCACTCGAAGAAAAACTGATGGCCCGGTTTGGCAAAAAACCTGATATGGAAGCCATTTTATTCCTGATAGGTATACAGGAAGTGGGCGATTTCAGTACGAAATTCACCAAAGAACAAAAGCAGGACCTGATGCATGTGGCCGTTTGCAGCCTGCTTTCTCCCAGTGGTTACTACGAATTGGAAATGGTTGATGAGGAAGGCTGGCCACATTACAGACAACTGAAAACCCTGCCTGTTTTCAATTTCATTGAACAGGAAAATTTCATGAAAGATCATATCCTTTTATATTTTGAAAACCAGGATATGAATGAATAACAAATTGACGGCAGGGAATATTCAAATCCTTCTATATTTGCAACTACCAGAAACACAAAAAACAGTACAATGAGTTTTCCAGATAATCTTCGTTACACAAAGGAACATGAATGGGTAAAGCAGGAAACAGGCAATGTATTTCTGGTGGGAATCACAGAATATGCCCAGCGGGAATTGGGAGATATTGTTTATGTGGAAGTAGAAACCATCGGCAAATCCATGGAAGCAGGTGAAGTATTTGGAACTGTAGAAGCCGTGAAAACTGTTTCCGATCTTTTTCTTCCCGTTTCGGGAACCATCACCGAGTTGAATTCCGAGCTGGCGAAAGCACCGGATCTGGTAAACTCAGATCCCTACGGTAAGGGATGGATGATCAAGCTTACTGTCAATGATCCTGCCCAGGTAGAAAAACTACTGGACGCCGCCGCCTACGAGTCTCTGGTTGGATAATAACGCTGGTACAATTTTTACAACTAACATTGCCTTGGGATCAACGGTTACATATAGTGAACAGGAACTGACCGCAGCTCTAAAAGCAAAGGATGATCAAGCCTTCTCTTATTTATATGACCACTATAGTGGCTCCCTCTATAGCATTATCGTTCAGATTGTAAAATCACAGGAAATTGCAAACGATATTTTACAGGAAGTTTTTGTAAGCATCTGGCGTAAAATAGAATCTTATGATCCCACAAAGGGAAGATTATTTACCTGGATGCTGAATATCAGCAGAAATGCCTCGATCGATATGCTCAGATCGAAAAATTATCAAAACAGTCAGAAAAACCAGGAGATTACCGATAACGTATATGGAATGAACCAGGTGACTCAAACCAGTATTGACAGTATCGGCCTCAGCAAATTCCTGGGAAAACTTCGACCCGAGCAACGTGTTTTAATAGAACTTGCCTATTTTAAAGGCTATACGCATGATGAAATCGCGCAGATTGAAGATATGCCATTGGGTACGGTAAAGACCCGTATACGTAGTGCATTATTACAATTAAGAGAATATTTGAAATAAGTGAATGTACAAGAATACATATTAAGCGGAATCATCGAAAGCTACGTGCTGGGCCTTTCTTCTCCTGAGGAAAGCGCCGAGTTCGAACGCATGTGCGCCGCACATAGTGAAGTACTGGCCGCCAGGAATGCATTTGAAATACAACTCGAAAATGGAATTAGGGAACAAAGACTGGATCCGCCGCGTGAATTAAAATCCCGAATCTTTTCTGAAATCGGGAGAGATAAATCGCCCGTCACTCATTCTCCAACAGCCAAACCATCTCTGGTACCCAGAATTGGATTCGCCAGATATGTGGCTGCTGCCTCGCTCATATTACTTGCCGGAAGTGTATTGCTCAATTTTTATCTGTTGAGTCAGTATAAAAAAACGATTGCTAAAAATGAAGAACTGATTGCCGCGCAAACACAGGTTGCCAATAACAACAAGATTTTGCAAACCAAAATGCTCAGTTATGAAAATGCAATCAGCCTGATGCAAAACCCGCTGATGGCTGTTGTAAAAATGCCGGGTGTTCCGAAGAGTCCCGCGCCCTCCAGTCTGGCGACTGTTTACTGGAACACACAATCCAAGGATGTATATCTGTTAATAAACAAACTTCCGGTTCCGGTGCCTGAAAAACAATATCAGCTTTGGGCGATCGTGGACGGGAAACCAGTGGATGCGGGTGTATTCGATATGACAGAGGGCATTTCATTTGTAAAACTCAAAACCATTCCGAAAGCCGAAGCATTTGCGATAACGCTTGAAAAAAAGGGTGGAAGTGCCACACCTGATATGGATGCTATGTTTGTCATGGGCAAGGTTACCGGTTAGCATCTTATCTTCGCAGCAATTTATGCGTCAACGACTCCAAAAACTTCTTTCGAAAAAAACACCTGCGCTGCTCTGGACTATCCTCATTCTTATTTTAATATCCATTCCCGGAAATATGCTGCCGAAGGAAGAAAAAACATTTATTCCCAATCTGGACAAACTCGTGCATGCCACATTGTTCGGCTGTTTTGTTTTTTTATGGTCCATTTATTATGCAACGAGAAAAGAAAAAAATAATCACTCTGACAGCCGGTTTGTTTTGATTCTCATCATTGCCTGTCTGTATGGTGTAACTACGGAGTTAATGCAGAAATATTTAATTCCCAACCGCGATTATGACATATTTGATATTCTGGCTGATTCGATCGGCGCGGTACTGGGATTTTTAATTGTATTATTGACAGTTAAATGGTTCAGATCAACCTGATTTTATTCATTGAAAATAAAACCAGCAATAACTTAAAAAAGTAAGCCCCTGTGGAAACAGGGGCCGTAACCAAAACTAACTGCTTATGAGAAAATTGACTGCTTTTGTGAAGTCAATAGAAAAGACCATTTAATAATAACCGGCAATTCAAATGCCAATTCTTTCACACTATCTCTCTCAACTAAAGAACTACCGTAAAGTTACTGGCAGAAGCGAAATAAAATTTCCGTGCTCATTCTTAATAACAATTTTTTAAGATTGTCTATTTATTTAAGTTGTTATCTGATTGTCACCGGAATACTTTTCATCCCTTCTCTATATATTAAACGTTGAAATGATAAACAGGTTTAATGGGTTATTGTTAAGAAAATACTATTATGAATTTACTACTTAATTCCATTTACCTCCAATTATCATTTTGGTTCCGTTTAACATTGTAGAGAAATTGCAACAGCCTAGGCTGGTTTTGCAATTTTTTCTGCATTTTCTGCAAATTGCAGGGCATCGATAAATTCACTGATATTGCCGTTCAGTACATCCGGCAGATTATAAACCGTTAACCCAATGCGGTGATCCGTAACCCTTCCCTGTGGAAAATTGTATGTGCGGATTTTCGCACTGCGGTCGCCTGTGCTCACAAGACTCTTTCTGTGCCTTGAAATCTCCTCCTCCTGTTTTCTTACCTGTTCCTCATAAAGTCTGGTTCTCAGCATCTGCATTGCCTTCTCCCGGTTGCCCAGCTGGGATCTCTCTGTCTGACAAATCACAACAGTTCCCGTGGGCAGATGTGTCAGCATTACTTTGGTTTCCACCTTGTTAACATTCTGTCCGCCCGCACCACCGCTGCGGGCAGTTTCCATTTTGACATCTGCGGGATTCAATTCGAAATCAACTTCTTCAGCCTCCGGCATGACCGCGATTGTTGCAGCACTCGTGTGTACCCGTCCACTCTGTTCCGTATCCGGCACCCTTTGTACACGATGTACCCCGCTTTCAAATTTAAGGGTACCATACACGTCTTCGCCTGTAACCTCCAGTTGTACTTCTTTATAACCGCCCACGGTGCCTTCGCTTTCACTAAGTAAAAACGTGCGGAATCCCCTTTTTTCGCAATATTTCATATACATGCGAAGCAGATCTCCTGCGAAAAGACTGGCTTCATCACCACCGGTGCCCGCCCTGATTTCAATAATTGCGTTTTTTTCGTCTTGTGGATCCTTGGGGATAAGCATCTGACGGATTCCGGCTTCCAAAACAAGTTTCTTCTCCTCAAGCGCCGAAGTTTCCATCTTGGCCAGTTCCCTTAATTCTTCATCATCTCCATTCAGGGCTTCGCGGTTGAAAGCCAGGTCCTCCAGTACATTGATATACTGATCATAAGATTTTACAATCTTTTCCAGGCTTCGGTATTCTTTGCTGGTTGAACTAAATTTCCTGTTGTCATTTACAATGGCCGGATTGGTAAGCGCAACGCCCAGTTCATCGAATCTTGCCCGGATAGCATCCAGTTTGTCTATCATAACCTGTGAAAAATTTATATTGCTGCAAAGTTAACTGAACCATGACTTATCGGAAATTGAAAGCGGACTATTTGTTTGACGGTTACCGGATGCTCCCGCCTGAGTCCGTTTTGATTTGTGGTCATAACGGGGTTATAGAGGATATTATCGATAAACACCAGGCTGGTGACGGGTTGGAAGAGTTCAGCGGTATGATCGTTCCGGGCTTTATCAACTGCCATTGTCATCTCGAACTCAGTCACCTGAAGGGTCTGATACCCGAAAAACAAGGGCTGATCAATTTTGTACTCTCGGTAATGAGTCTAAGATTTCAGCCGTTTACATCAAAGCGGGCTTCCATTCTCGAAGCCGAAAAAGAAATGCTGGATGCCGGTATTGTTGCGGTGGGTGATATTTCCAACTCCGCAGATACCGGATTCCTGAAAAAGGCAAAACATCTTGACTACTACCAATTTATTGAGCTTTTAGGCTGGGCTCCTGAAATCGCCCAGGCAAGATATGATGCGGGGAAAAAACTGGCTGACGAATTTATTTCCCTCGGTCTGGATGAAAATCACCTATCCATTGTACCACATGCACCGTATTCCGTTTCCCCTGAATTATGGAATTTGATGAAGGCAGGTTTCCGGGATAAGACGATCACTATCCACAATCAGGAATCACCTGCTGAAAACGAATTTTTCTTAACAGGAAATGGGGATCTGAACCGATTATATGCTGAAATGAAAATGGATAACAGTCATTTCATTGCACCCGGTATCAGAAGCCTTCCCTGGTATCTGCCCAAATTATCGGAAGCCGGCCGGATTTTACTGATACACAACACGTATACAAATGAAGCGGATCTTATAGAAGCATGCAATTTTAACGACAATCTCTTTCTTTGCTTATGTCCAAACGCAAATCTTTATATCGAAAACAAGCTGCCCGATATCCCTTTTTTCCTGAAACACACAAACCGCATCGTTCTGGGAACAGACAGTCTGGCCAGTAACCATCAACTGAGTATTCTGGAAGAAATGAAATCAATAAAGAAAATATTTCCTGATATTTCATCTGTTGAAATGCTTGTCTGGGCTACTTCCAATGGAGCGAAGGCGTTGTCTTTTGCCTCCAGGCTTGGGGATTTTTCAAAAGGCAAGAATCCCGGTATTGTATTGATCGAAAATCTGACCGGGCATGAAATCGGCGTTGCAAGCAGCTGCAGGAGAATAATAGTGTGAGAGTATGGGAGTATGGGAGTTAACTTTCCAACTTTCACTCGCATACTCCCATACTCCCATACTCCCATACTCTCATACTTCGAGAAGGGTTCTCAGAACCGGTAGCGTTTTAAGTGGCGTAAATCCCTGTATATGTATGGAATAAAAATCTTCAAAGGCCTCCATCAGTAATCTTCTCTTGTCCTTATTGAGCGGCAGGTCGGCAAGCTCGGCCGGTTGTTTGATTTTCAATAAGTGAGCAGTCATTTCACTATATGGATTTTCGAGATAATGCGGATGTAATGGTTTTTCCTCTGTAAAATATCCTTCCTTTAAATCCAGGAAAGTTCTTTTTTCAGCGTAATTGTCGTCGATACGTAAACCAAAAAAACCTGCCAGATGCAAAGCGAAAAATAAAGGGAAGTTTGCCTGCACATTTCGTTCGCTCTGATCAAGACGGGTTAATGCATCTTCCATAAAATAATAAAGATCCGGATTGGATTCGGGTTGTTTAAGACATTTCTGAAGCAATTCAATCATAAATAAGGCGATTGAATTTGATATGACATCGGATAAGATATTTCTGTACAAAAAACTCCATCCGTACTCCTTTAACCGGTTCAGATTTTTTGATTCCTGATGGTAAATAACAAGATCCAGCATGGCTGACGGCTGAAACATACCGGCTTTTGATCCGCCCTTCCCTTTACTTGTTCTGATTCCATTAACCATGTATGACTGTAAGCCGAATAATTCAGTAAGAATGGTTACAATCAGACTGGTTTCGCCGTATTTCACGGCACGCAGCACGATACCTTTTGTTTTATGGATCATAACCAAATGGATTCCAGCGAAATTCGGTTAAAATAAGTTTCTTTGCCGGGCGAAGGACAGTTTCATCAAAATCATTCTCTATGTGGGGACGAATTGCGGCTTTTATTTTAAGATACCGGTTTGGGCTTTTGTTGTTATTAGCCATCGTTTTTGTGTACGCTGGCTTCCAAGCGTCAAAAGTTGAATTGAGTTACGAATATACCCGTGCAATTCCCACGGATAATCCAAAATACCAGGCTTATCAGCGATTTCTGAAAACATTTGGAGACGATGGAAATCTGCTCGTGATTGGTGTGCAAACTGAAAACCTTTTTCACAAGGATGTTTTTAATGATTATCTGCAACTCAGCAGAGACCTTAAAAAAATAAAAGGTGTGGAACAGGTACTGAGTATCCCTGAAGCCATCATTCTAAAAAAAGATACGCTCACAGAGAAGATGGTGCCTTATCCCATCTTTCCCGGTGCCTTTGATAGTCAGCCTTCACTTGACAGCGCCCGAATAACCTTCGGGAATCTTTTATTTTATCGTGGACTATTGTATAATCCGGAAACTCATGCTTACCTGATGGCCCTGAGCGTCAATAAACAGATCCTGAACTCTGCGGCAAGAATTTCACTAATTGGAGATATCGTCAGTCGATCCAATGCATTTGGCACCAGGAATAATTTACAAATGCGTTTTAGCGGACTCCCGTTGATACGCACAAATATGGCCACCAAAGTTGCCACTGAGATGAAGTGGTTTTTATTGGGCTCTGTACTGCTATCAGCACTGATACTCCTGGCTTTTTTCCGGAGCCTGAGCAATATGATTTTATCGCTGCTGGTTGTGATTATCGGTGTTGTATTTAGCCTGGCTACCATGCATTTATTTGGATATAAAATCACCCTGCTCAATGCATTAATACCACCCTTAATTGTCGTGATCGGTATTCCAAACTGTATTTATTTTCTGAATAAATACCATAGTTCTTTTAATGAAACAGGAGAGAAAAGGAAAGCTTTGTATGATATGATCAGCAAGATGGGTATCGTGACCCTGTTTTGCAATATCGCAGCTGCTATAGGATTCGGAGTTTTTGCGCTAACCAAAAGTGCCATTCTAAAGGAATTTGGTGTAGTAGCCGGCATCAATATCATGTTACTCTTTATTATTTCTATCATTCTGATCCCCGCGTCTCTTAGTTATCTGCCGGATCCGAAAACCCGGCATATGAAATATCTTTCGAACCGCTGGCTGATGACCCTGCTTGACTGGCTCGAAAAATGGGCGCTTCACCATAAAAGAACCATATTCATTTCCACTGTTTTGATCCTGGCCGTATCGATCGTCGGAATCACACGTCTCCGCTCTGAGGCATACATCCTGGATGACCTTCCGAAAACGGACCCGGTATACGCTGATCTGAAGTTTTTCGAGAATAATTTTAAAGGTGTGATGCCGTTGGAAATATTAATCGATACCAAAAGGAAGAACGGGATCCGCGCGAATATGCTGTCGAATTTTGCCAAAATCGATAAGCTGTCCGCTTTTATCGATTCCAGTTCTGTGATGGCCAGGCCCCTGTCAATCGTGGAAGGTTTGAAATTCCTGCGTCAGGCATACTACCAAAACGACAGTCTGAATTACGGATTGCCGAATGATTTTGATCTGCCTTTTCTTGCCCCTTATTTAAGTATGAAGGCAGATAGCAACGCAAAACCCAATGGAGTTATGAAACTGGCGAATAGTTTCGTCGACAGTAATAAACAAATTCTACGTATCAGTGTGAATATGGCCGATATTGGAAGCATTCGTCTCCCTCAGATTCTGGGTCAGGTAAAAAACAGGGCGGACGAATTATTTGATACGGCACATTATAAAATCGAATTCACGGGCACAACGGTGACCTTTCTGGAAGGAAGTGCGTTTATCATTGCCGGGTTGAAACAAAGTATACTCTGGGCCTTTCTGCTGATCGCCGTATGCATGTTATATCTCTTTAAAAGCCTGCGCATTCTCATTTGTTCCCTGTTGCCCAATCTGATTCCTCTGGTAATAACCGCCGGTGTGATGGGGTGGGCGGGCGTTCCGTTAAAACCTTCCACGGTTCTCGTTTTCAGTATTGCGCTGGGAATTGCAATTGATATAACGATCCGGTTTCTGGTGAATTATAAACAGGACCGTGCCTCCAACAGCACTGTGGAAAGCACTGTTATCCAAACGATTCATTCCACCGGTATCAGTATCGTTTATACTTCACTGGTGCTGATCGCGGGATTTGTCATTTTTTGCTTCAGCGGATTTGGCGGAACTCAGGCTCTTGGCTGGCTGACTTCACTCACGCTGGTGATGGCAACATTAACCAACCTCATTTTTCTGCCAGCCCTGTTAATTTCCATCAGTCCGAAGAAAAATGTAGCGAAGGCGGAAGTATAGGGAAAGTATGGCTAATTAAGAATCTGTTTGAGTTTCGAATCTAAATCTTCCCCGCGCAACGACTCAGCTATCACTTTTCCGGATGGATCCACGAGCACATTAAACGGAATTCCCTGGAATCCGAAAGTTTCTACCGCCTGGCTGCTCCAGTACTTCAGGTCGCTCATATGTGTCCAGGTCAAATGATCCTGCGCGATAGCCTTTTTCCATGAATCCTTATCCTTATCGAGTGATACACCCAGAATGGTAAAATTCTTTCCCTTGAATTCATTATACGCTTTTACCACATTTGGATTTTCCATTCTGCAGGGACCACACCAGCTGGCCCAAAAGTCTATGAGAACATATTTGCCTTTGAACGAAGAAATAGATACTTCTTTCCCGTACGGATCGTGCATGACCAGTTCAGGTACCGTTTTGCCAATCCAGGATTCACCACCGGACGACTGCTGATCAGGCGGTTGTTGACTATTCTTTTCCATTTCTGCCAGAAAGGTATTTCCGGGAAAGCGGTTTTTCAAATCCTTTAAGGAAGCCTGCATTTGATCGGGCTGAAAACTTCTGGAAGCCCATCCAAGCGCCAGAACGCCCAGCGTCGCATTCGGTGTAGTCTGTATAAATTGTTTCAGATAATCATTCAACTGGTCAACAGCGGCATTCTTCTTATTGTTGGCGGCAACCAGAACACTATCCGGCGCGTTGATTTTCTTCAGGCTGTCCAGTTGAACAAAAGATATCTGGCTTTCATTATTCAAATTGCTCACTCGGGCAAGCAGGTCCTGCAATTGTTTACTGGCCGGAGAACCGGTCACTGTATAAAAATCCTTTGTTTTAGAAAGATCCGCGTCAATTTGAATCTCCGACGCATCGTTAATCAGCGGGATTGCGATCACATTATCACCGAATACCAGTTCAAAAATTTCCTGTGTCTGGCTCTTACCATGAAATGTCAAATTACCGGAAGTGCCGGATATTTTTTGCGAATCGATGATCAATGGAGGTTGTGATTTACCATATACAATTTCTTCCAGGAAGACCCATACGTCGGACTTTACAGCATTCTGCGTCGTTATCAGTTTATCACTGTTCGTATAAGCGACTTTTACCTGGAACCGGCTCTTATCTGCGTTTTTGCAGGAAGAAAAAATAAAAACGCCGGCCAGAATGGGAATGAATATCTTTTTCATTTCTTTTATTAATATTTATTTTTCCAGTTTTTGGATAAGTAATTGATTCGTTAACTGTGGATCAGCCTGACCCTTGGAAATCTTTTTTACTTCGCCGACAAATAATCCAAGCAGCCCCTTTTTCCCCTTTTTATATTCAATCACCTTATCGGGCATTTTATCCATGGCCTGCTTTACCCACTCCAGGATTTGCGATTCATCGCCCGTCTGTATCAGATTGAGACGGGTTGCAATTTCAAAAGGATCTCTGGCGATTCCGGCAACCAGTTCAGGGAAAATTCTGGAAGACGCAGTTGAAAAATGTACATTTCCATTTTCAACCAATGCTATAAGGGAAGCCATGACCGCAGGTTCTATCGGAAAAGAGGAAATGGAAATATTATTTTCATTGAGAAATGATTTCACCGGACCCAACAGCCAGTTGGCCGCGGCTTTATAAGAATCTGTCAATAAAATCAGGGCCTCAAAATAATCGGCTGTCTCTTTATCATCCGTGATCACATCGGCATCGTATCTGCTTAATTTATATTTCTCCATATATCTGCCGATGAGTTCCTCCGGCAGTGCAGGTATGGACGCCTTAACATCATGTAGTAATTCGGACGTCACTTCAAAAGGAGGAAGGTCCGGATCGGGGAAATAACGATAGTCGTTTGCCTCTTCCTTCGAACGTAAAGAAAAAGTTGTTCCATTCACAGCGTCGAAACTGCGTGTTTGCTGTATGATGTTTTCATTTATATCTGTCAGTTCTCTCATCCGGTTTACTTCAAAATCAATGGCCCGTTTTACATTGCGGATTGAATTCAGATTTTTAATTTCCACTTTGGTACCCAGCATGCTGTCGCCTTTTTTCCGGATGGAAACATTGGCATCACAACGCATGCTCCCTTCTTCCATGTTTCCATCACAAACGGCAAGGTAACGCAGAATTCGACGGAGATTTGTCAGAAAAGCGACTGCTTCATCCGGGCTGCTTAAACAGGGCTCTGTTACGATTTCAATCAGTGGAACACCGGCACGATTAAAGTCCAGACAGGTAAATTTATCATCCATGTCGTGAATACTCTTTCCGGCATCTTCTTCGAGATGTATACGATTCAGATCTATTCGTTTTTCGCCATCCGGCATACTGATGTTTACATAACCTCTTTTACAAATCGGCGTAGTGTGCTGGGATATCTGGTATCCCTTCGGCAGGTCAGGATAGAAATAATTTTTCCGTGCAAAATAATTCACAGTCTCAATTTCAGAATGACAGGCAAGGCCCATTTTTACCGCCATGCGAACGGCTTCTTTATTGAGCACAGGTAATGTGCCCGGATATCCAAGCGTAACGGGGCTGATCTGTGTATTCGGTTCCGCCCCAAAGCTGGTTTCATCCGCACAAAACAGCTTTGTTTTAGTCAGTAGTTGTGCGTGTACCTCCAGGCCGATCACTGTTTCGTATACTTCTGCAGTCATATCAAAAATTAAGCACCCGGAAAACAAACAAAAGCGCAAAGAATGGCCAGCTTTTAGCCGGTTCTTTGCGCTTGGCGTGAACCAGTTGAATCCAGTGCACGAAGGTAAAAAATCGCAGGAATTTCCTATGAAATCATTTGATCTGCCTAGAGTTCTGCTGTTTTCAATTTACGGGGTATTTTTATATCAATATCCTGACTTATACCGCCACGCAGGATTTTGACTTTTATGACAGATTTATGACGGGCCTCTCCCATTTGATCAACCAATTCGTTTGTACTGTTTACCTCGGTTCCATCAAACTGAACGATAACGTCGCCCTTTTTTAATCCGGATTTGAATGCGGCCGAACTGTCTTCCACCTCCAGCACATTAACACCTTTACCGTCTTCTGCATCCTGTGCTTTAATACCCAGCCTGGGTTGTTTGTGTCCCCATGAATCCATATCCATTCCGTACATATCCGGCATCGGCGGCATTTTGAAATTATAGTTATAGTTGAAGTCCTTTTGCTTAAACTCTGATTTTTCCAGGGTCGCCATCACCGATTGCTCTTTCCCGCTTCTGGTGAAAACGATTTTTACTTTATCTCCTGGTTTATAATTATGGATAGACTCAAAGAGACTTTCAGGACTTTCTATTTTGCTGTCATTCACTTTTGTTATCACATCTCCTTTTCTGATGCCTGCTTTTTCGGCCGGACTGCCTGCAGTTACTTCAAAAACAGTGGCCCCTCCTTTTTCAGCTTTACGGGACGAAACCCCCAGAAAAGCCGAATTCATCCTGATCTGGATTGACTTCTGAACCCTTCTTGCCATTTCGTCTCTGCTTTGCTGATCTCTTTCAAACCGGTCTTCATTCCAAGGATTGACCCGGAAAGGAGAAGGAGTATACATCCCGTAAACATCATGATCTCCGGCGATATCCCTTTTCTCTACAATGATGTTTTGATCATCGAATTTTTCCAGGGGTTTTCCGTTGATAAAAAATTCTCCGTTTTTGATTTCCAGGGTGATTTTTGTGTCCTTATCCCCCTTTTGGCGAATAATTATTTCGGATTGATCTCCGTTATCGATTGTTATGGTGTTTGGCGCAGGAGCCGCGGGAGGTGGAGCGGGCTGAGCTTTTGTATTCAGGGCGATGGTCATGCAAAGTATACTGATCGGTGCCGCACGGAAGAGGTATTTTTTCATCAGTGGTAAATTTTTATTTATAACTACGTCAAGTTTCGTATTTCAAATATAAGGATTATTCTGAAATACGAAAATATTCGGATAATCGGTTTTTCGGAGGTTTAACAGATTGTTTTGACCGGTCTCCGTGAGGTCCGGGAAAGGAAAAGTCCAATAAAATACAGGAATGGCCATACAGAGCGTATGACGTTACAACAATTCTTTTAATGAGCCCAGGACGGCTGCCAAATCCCCGGCATCCTGACCACCGGCAGAAGCCAGTGTTTTCTGCCCTCCACCTCCGCCTTTTATTTTGGGTGCCACCAGCTCCCGGATGATTTTTGAGGCATCCAGTTTTTTTTCTCCGGCCAGCACGTCTCCAATACCAATTACCACAAATGGTTTTCCTTCCGAAATAACAGCGAGTACCAATAAAAGATCCGGTGATTCCGTTCGTAACTCACCGGCTAGTTTTCGAAGGGTTTCCGGACCAATACCATCGCATATTTCCCCGATATACGAATACTTATCAATGGAAACCGCTTTTTCCAACAATGCCATTTTCAAATGAGCCGCCTGTTTCATTTCCAGGGACTCCAGTTTCCTTCGCATGCTGCCGGTTTCCGATTGTAAATCCTGCAGGGATTTCAACAGGTCTTTCGGATTTTTGAGATGCTCCCGCACGGACGATAAAATATTTAATTCATAGTCAACAAAATTTTCGGCAGCCAATCCCGCAACTGCTTCTATTCTTCTCACACCTGCTGCTACCGCAGACTCAGATTTGATCCTGAAGAATCCAAGTTCCCCGCTGGCAGCCACATGTGTACCCCCACATAGTTCAACAGAATAGACGGGATCAATCGTTACGACCCGCACCATGTCCCCATATTTTTCACCAAACAGAGCCATTGCACCTAATTTCAATGCTTCTTCTCTTGGCATTTCCCGAATCACTACGGGAATATTTTCCCTGATTTTTTCATTGACCAGTTTTTCAATTTCGGAAATTTCTTTGTCGCTGAGTTTGGCAAAATGGGAAAAATCAAAACGAAGATGTTCAGCGTTTACCAGTGAGCCCTTCTGTGCAACGTGCATACCCAAAACATGTCTTAGTGCCGCATGCAACAGATGCGTGGCTGTATGGTGAACGGCTATATTTTTTCTTTTTTCTGCGTCAACACTCGCTAATACCATAGCCCGCTGATCCGCGGGTAATTTCTCTGTAAAATGAATGATGAGATCATTCTCTTTTTTTGTATCCAGTACGTCTATTTTTTCACCGGAGATTGTAAGAACGCCTGTATCACCAACCTGCCCGCCACTTTCGGCATAAAAAGGTGTTTTCCCCAATACGAGCTGATACATATCCCTTCCCTTAATATTTGCCTTCCTCCAGCGGTTTATTTCTGTGTCGCTATTCAGTTCTGTATATCCTGAAAAAATGATTTTTCCATTTTCATGTACCGGCACCCAGTCGCCGGTGTCCAACTGTCCGGCGGCGCGTGACCTGTCTTTCTGCTTTTGCAGTTCAGTGTCAAAATCTTTTTCATCCACCGACCAGCCGATCTCTCTTGCCATCAGGGAAGTCAGGTCTATCGGAAAACCATATGTATCATTCAGTTTAAATGCAAAGGCGCCGGAGATGCGTTTTTCTTTTTGGAAATCGGATGATTTTTCTCCGGTTCCCCGGGCGATATACTCATTAAAAATCTTAATTCCTTTATCCAGGGTGCGCAGGAATGCTTCCTCTTCTTCACGAACGACTCTTTCAATGAATGACTGCTGTTGCTGTAGTTCAGGAAATACTTTCTCAAATTGAACAGCCAGGTGTGTTACGAGCTGAAATAATAAGGGTTCTTTCTGATCCAGGTATGAATAATAATAACGTACTGCCCTGCGCAGTATTCTCCTGATCACATACCCTGCTCCCGTATTAGACGGGAGCTGTCCGTCCGCAATCGTAAAACAAATGGCACGGATGTGATCTGCCAAAACCCGAAATGCGATATCCTTTTTATCTCCATCGGAAGCCTCATAAGTTTTGCCGGTTATTTTGGCAATCAGGGAAATGGTTCCGCTGAAAATATCCGTATCATAATTACTTTGTTTCTGCTGAAGCACACGTACCAGCCTTTCGAGGCCCATTCCTGTGTCCACATGCCGTGAGGGCAGTATTTCCAGAGCTCCGGATTTTATTCTGTTGAATTGTATGAACACGATATTCCAGATCTCGATCACCTGGGGATGATCCCGGTTTACCAGTTGTTTGCCTTCAGTGGATTTCCGCTCATTATCCGGGCGGCAATCAACATGAATTTCAGTACAGGGACCGCAGGGTCCGGTATCACCCATTTCCCAGAAATTATCCTTTTTGCTGCCGTTTATGATGCGGTCTCCGGGCACAAAGTTTAGCCACTCTGTTTTGGATTCTTCATCAGAATCCAGTTTTTCGACCTGATCTCCTCCAAAAATGGTTATATACAGACGGTCCTCCGGAATCTGGTACACTTTCGTCAGCAATTCCCAGCTCCAGCTGATGGCTTCTTTTTTAAAATAATCGCCAAAACTCCAGTTCCCCAGCATTTCAAACATCGTATGATGGTATGTATCCACGCCCACTTCTTCCAGGTCGTTGTGCTTGCCGCTGACCCTTAAACATTTCTGGGTATCCGCCACGCGCGGATGGGGAGCCATCTTATTTCCCAGAAAATAGTCTTTGAACTGGTTCATCCCCGCATTGGTAAAAAGCAGGGTCGGGTCATTTTTGGTCACAATCGGAGCCGATGGAACAATGACGTGTGATTTGGATTTGAAAAAATCCAGAAATTTCTCTCTTATCTCGGCGCTTCCCATCATATTTAACAGACTATCTTTAATTCAAGCTTTATAAAAGCATAATAATTAGTACACTTGCGTTATTAATCAGGCGCTGCAAAGGTACAGCGTCCGCCTCGTAAACGGCGTGCCGGCACCATCCGACTGAATGAAAAAGATCAAATATTACTATAACACCAATACCCTCCGGTATGAAAAACTGGAAACGCCTCTGCGCGTTACCCTGCTACGCATTCTTGGGTTTTTATCTGCCTCCATTGTCACCGCTTTGATTCTTGTCTCTCTTGCTTATCGTTATTTTCCTTCTGCAAATGAAAAAAGACTTATGCAGACCAACGAAGCACTAAAGGATAATTATTATGTACTGAATGGACAGCTGAAAAAAATGCAGGATCAGATTGTCGGGCTCGAAAAAAGAGATAATGAAGTATACCGCGCTATTTTTGAGGCCAATCCCATTCCCGATAGTGCCCGGGCAAAAAATATGGCCAAGGAGCAGGAGTTTCAGTTAGTACAGGGTATGGACCAGGAAAACCTGGCTGTATCTATTGCTAATTCATTAAGCGGTCTCAGTTCAAGGATTCGTGCTCAGACAAAATCTTATGATGAGATCAATGGTTTTATAAAGAATAAAGAACAATTGCTGGCCTGCACACCCGCAATTCAGCCGGTGAGCAATAAAGACCTGAAAAGAATCGCCTCTGGCTTTGGTTACCGTGTTGACCCTGTTTATAAAACGACCAAATTCCATGCGGGACTTGATTTTGCTGCCCCGATCGGTACGCCCATTTATGCGACAGCCAATGGCACGGTTGAAACAGCCGGTAATACCGGCAACGGCTATGGAAACAATGTGGTCATCCACAATGGATACGGATATGCGACGCTTTTTGGTCACATGTTCAAAATCAAAGTCCATGCCGGCGAAAAAGTTAAAAGAGGAGAAATAATAGGCTGGGTCGGAAGCACTGGTAAGAGTACGGGGCCTCATTGTCATTATGAAGTACACCGCAATGGTGAACCCGTGGATCCGGTATTTTATTTCTATAACGACATTACCCCCGAACAGTATGACCGCCTGTTAAAACTGGCATCATCCAGCAATCAGAGCTTTGATTAAGTTTTTTCAATAAACTTTAAGTCGTTTCGGAATAGTTTTTGTTATTTTTGAATCAGCATGACACCGCTCTCCCAGATTTCCATGAAGTTTGTTGATGATTCAACCCAGCCGGAAGAAGCTTCCCTGTTAAAGGAAGACCAGCCTGTAAATGTAGGTCTGCGTCTAAAGAAATTGAAGACCGCGGAAAACATAGCTGTTACTGCGGAGCATACAGAACCGTCTGCTGAATTAATCAATGCGGGCACGGATGAAGAAGTTCCCCCGACAGATCCTGCGTTAAAAATTAAATCCGGAAGAGGTAGAAAATCAATTCGTCAGATATCGGAAGAAGCCGACCTGATTCAGATCCCTGACGATGAAGTTCTTTTTCAGAAGCACTATTATTCCATGGGTGAAGTGGCTGACATGTTCCGCGTAAACCAGTCACTGCTTCGTTTCTGGGAAGCCGAATTCAGTATACTTCAACCTAAAAAGAATAAAAAGGGGGACCGGTATTTCCGTCCCGTTGATATAAAAAATCTGCATCTGATCTATCATCTGCTGCGCCAGCGGAAATATACCATTGAAGGCGCAAAAGATTTCCTGAAGAAAAATTCCAAAGCAGAAGAAAAATTCGAGACAATCAAGAAGCTCGAGGAACTGAAACGTTTTTTGCTGGAGATGAAAGCAAGTTTAGGCTGATTTCTCGAGCTTAATAGTCATCGCGGATCCCGTAATCACAATTTTCCGGCTTTCGATCAGGTTCAAAATTTCAATATGTAAGTTCTGCTTGATTTCATTGAATTCTTTCAACGGTATGGGCGTAGTGAAATAATCGATATTCACCTGAAAGGCCGTTCCGGAAATATCGTTTAGAAATACTGTTGCATCACTGATATAATCCTTTTCCTGCAGCATTTTCCGGCAGTCTTCTATGAAGGAACGGATGGTATCTGCCGGAGTGGAAGACTCAAGTTGCAGTCTGATTTCAGCTTTTCTGTATGTACGCAGCGTCTGGTTATCGACGATACTGTCCACCATCTGTTTATTTGGTACAGTAACATAGGTTTTCAGATCGGTTCGAATACGGGTACTTCGTAATCCTATTCTTTCAACGGTTCCTGAAATATTATTCACTTTTACGTTATCGCCCGCCATAAATGGCTTATCAAAGAAAATAATAAACGACGCGATCAGATTTTCGATGCTCTCTTTCAACGATAACGCCAACGCCGCACCGGCAAGACCCAGACCCGTCCATAATTTACTCACTTCAAATCCAAACGCCATACCCAGTACCATCAGTAAACCGACAATACCAATCAATACTTTCAGAAAATCCCTGAAAAAAACGACGATCTGATGATCTTTGATCCCGCCGGCCACTCTCGCTTTCTCCTTTAGCAAAAGACTTATAAAATCTATCAGTCTCAGAAGCATCCAGATAAAAACGACAATGAGAATGGTTTTCGCGATTCCGTGTACAATGGTCTTAAAAGAAACTTCAAACACTTCAAATTCCAAAGCGGTGGGGAACCGAAGTTTATCAATCGCCACAATCGTAATAAACGCTATCAGGAAAATTTCCAGGGGTTCCAGCAACAGCTTGACAAAAGATGTCTTATCGATTCCTTTATCCAGTGCCGCGGCTCCGCGAAACAGCTGGCCCGCCACAAACTTTGAAAAAATACGTTTGAATAGTAAGCCGATTGCTATGGCTACCAATACGAATACGTATTTCTTGAGCGGATTGTCAAAAATCATCTGATCCCAGAATCCATTCATAAAAAATCAATTCTTATAAACATGAATGCCATCTGTTTTTAATACATAGAGAAAATCCGGCATAATTAGAATCTTAACCGCTGGCAAATAATAAGCCGGGATTTGCTTTTTTTCTTCGGTAAACATTTTGTCCTCAAATTTCAAAAATTCCCGTCCGTTCCAACCGAGCATTGTTTTATTTATCACAGAGAAATGACGCCAGTTTTTTAAAGGGACGGATTTTGAATATCCTCCGTAATGATCAAAAATAAAAGCTCCTTTCTGCGGATCAAATAAATATACCAGTCCGCCCTGGTCTGTAACCAGTATCGGATTGGGTACTGAATCCATATACTGGCGGATATCATTTGTCTGACTAATAATTGTTCCGTCATTTGAGATCTTATTTAATTGACCGGCCAGTGCATCATACACCCATATATTGTTATCATAGGCAAGTCCGATACAGGTAACCTGATAAAAACCCAATTGACGCAGATCCAGGCTGCTAACATTATTCAGAAAACGGTCCAATGTAACGATGGTACCGAATTCCTGATAAAAGAGAAGGATCTTCAGCGGATTGCTTACGTCGATATAGGCAACTTTTCCATAACGCTTTACATCATTGTAAACACCCAGTGAGTCGCCGGAGCCGCTGTATTTTTTCAATTGGTTATCCAGCGTCAGAACGAAAATATTTCCCAGGTTATCCACCTGGAAATCAGCATAGGCTCCGGGAATAAAACGGGTCATCTGCGGGAGGCTGTCAATATTTTGCGCAGATATACCTTGCAGGGAAAAGCCAAAAACAATATAGAGTATGATTTTTTTCACTTTCTGATGATCATATAATCGAGTGCGGGATCATAACTCTGTAATATAAGTCGTTCCCCATCAAAGGACGCATAGCTGAAATAATTGATCCAGTCACCCAGATTCACATACCGTGTTCCATCGGGAAAAGTGAAATCAATTGGAAGGTGCCGGTGGCCAAATATCATGTAGTCATAGGATTCTACCGACATCTTCCTTTTACAATATTGAATAAGCCACTCATTTTCCTCACCCAGAAATTTTTCATCTGTTTGCTGGGTAGCAACACGGCTTTTGCGGCTGAAATAATTCGCAATGCCTACGCCGATGGCCGGAGGCAATACACCAAAGAGACCCTGGCTGAATTTATTCCTGAATATTTTTTTGAGGAATTTGTAACCCCCGTCCCCCGGGCCTAGCCCGTCACCATGCCCGATTAAAAACCTCCTGCCATTTCTTATGAATATTTTTGGTTCATAATAAACAGGAATAGCCAGTTCTTTTTCAAAATAATTTTTCATCCACATATCGTGGTTGCCCACAAAAAACTGTATGGGTATTCCGGCATCCGTTAAAGAAGCCAGTTTACCCAGGAGTCTAACATAGCCCTTAGGAACTACGGTTTTATATTCGAACCAGAAATCAAACATGTCGCCAACAATAAATATTTCCGCTGCTTCTTCCTGGATGGATTCGAGAAAACGAATGATATATTTCTCCCTTTGCAGGCTGGTCTGGTGATCAGGTGAACCGAGGTGGAAGTCTGATAGGAAGAAAATCTTTTTACCCGCTTCGATTTGCATGGGGCAAATATAATTCACTGGGCATCTACAAGGAAAACATAAACGTCTTTTGGTCCGTGGACCCCTACAACCAGTGTTTTTTCAATATCGGCTGTACGACTTGGACCGGTTGCCATTGTGATAAAGGAAGGGATTCGATCTTTATACTTTAACGAAAGCATGTCAAGCCCGTCACGGATATCATATACCAGCTGACTGGCAAACGCGATGCAAATATGAACAGGAGCATACACACTGACGGTTCTCCCGCTTTCCTGCGCTGAACTCATCAGTATACTTCCGGTTCTGGCAATTAATGCTTCGCAGGTAGTGATAGATACATCTGCTTCCGGAAGATCGTCCCTGATCAATATTCCCTGTAGTGTTTTATCCAGAATGGGCAGAAGTTGTGGTTCTATACAAAAAACCTGTGCCCAGGACTGGGCTGTAATCAGTTGCGCCAGTTGAATATTCAACTCTGCAATATCAGCGCAATAGATAAACCGGCCCGAGATTCTGCTGAAATTTTCTGCAAATTCAATTTCATTTTCCTGCGACGGCTGCGTGTATACACTGGAATTGCCTTCGCTTTGGGGAAATGGAACAGGCGTTGGATTAACCAACGCCTGCCGGATTTTTTTTAATATATTTTCTTTTGCGGAAGATATTTGCATATACCTCTACTAAACGTTTCCTTCCGGAGGAACAGGAATTAAATGTGATGGCATTCCGTTTTCTGCAATCTTAAGTTCCGGAACATCATTTTCCAGCAATTCATGATCAGATACATCCAGGGCCCTTTTTTCTTCATAAGGCCTTTTGCCAATCAGGGCCTCCACATCACTCTGGAAAAGAACTTCCTTTTCCAGCAGCGCTTCCGCCAGCAAATGAAGCTGGTTGGTTTTTTGAGTAAGTAATTCCTTTGTAAAGTCATAGGCTTTGTCAATCAGTTTTCTTACTTCTTCATCAATAAGTCTGGAAGTTTCTTCTGAATAAGGCTTGGTAAACTGATTCTCCTGCGCCGGATCATAGAAACTTACGTTTCCTATTTTCTCATTCATCCCATATACTGTAACCATCGAATAGGCAATACGTGTTACCTGCTGAAGGTCATTCTGGGCGCCTGTAGAAATCTTCTTGAAAGTGAGCGATTCACTTGCGCGACCGCCGAGGGTCATACATATCTGATCAAAAAGCTGATCAGTACTATAGAGGTACTGTTCTTTCGGTGTATACTGCGCATAACCAAGGGCAGCAACACCACGCGGTACGATGGTTACTTTTAATAAAGGATAAGCGTGTTCCAGGTACCATCCGCAAATGGCATGGCCTGCTTCGTGATAAGCGATGATTCGTTTTTCTTCAGGTGAAATAATCTTGTTCTTTTTTTCCAAACCACCGATCACCCTGTCTACTGCATCCTGGAAATCTTCCATTTCCACACTGTCTTTTCCTTTTCGGGCTGCAATCAGCGCAGCTTCATTACAAACATTGGCTATATCTGCACCGGCAAACCCGGGCGTCTGTTCGGCCAGTTTATAAATATCAAGCCGGGAGGAAATCTTGATCGGTTTAAGATGCACTTTGAAAATGGCTTCCCTTCCTTTAAGATCTGGTTTATCAATGGAGATCTGCCGGTCAAATCTACCCGGGCGAAGCAGAGCTGTATCCAGCACATCCGGGCGGTTGGTGGCAGCCAGAATGATGATTCCGCTGTCTCCTCCGAAACCATCCATTTCCACGAGCAGCTGATTCAATGTGCTTTCACGTTCATCATTGCTCATCATGGCATTTTTACCCCTGGCCCTTCCGATGGCATCTATTTCATCAATAAATATGATACAGGGTGCTTTTTCGCGTGCCTGTTTGAACAGATCCCGCACCCGGCTTGCACCAACGCCTACAAACAATTCAACAAAGTCTGATCCGCTCATGGAAAAGAAAGGGACCTGAGCCTCTCCCGCCATGGCTTTCGCCAGAAGGGTCTTGCCCGTACCGGGAGGTCCGACAAGTAAAGCTCCCTTGGGAATTTTGCCCCCGAGCGCCGTATATTTTTTTGGATTTTTTAGAAAGTCAACGATTTCCATCACTTCCACCTTGGCTTCATCAAGACCAGCCACATCATTAAAAGTGATATTTACACGTGTTCCTTTATCGAATAAAGTGGCTTTTGATTTTCCGATATTAAAAATTCCCCCGGGACCGCCGCTACCACCCTGACCACCCATCTTGCGCATGAGCATCACCCAAATCAGCAGGATGATCAGTATCGGAAGTGCGATCTGCAATAATCCGGGAATCCAGTCTCCTTCCTGAACCGGCGACATCGGCACTTCCAACGCGGGGTTCTTGATGAAGAACTCACTCATTCTCTTTTCAAAATCATCAATCTTGGTAACCTGGAATTCGAATTGAGGTCCGTCTGCCTTAACAACCTGAAAGTTTTTTCCAAGCAGGTCTTTATAATATGGTTTTTCCAGACTGTCTTTCTTGATATAAACCCGGACAAGGTTTTTATTGGTAACCAGTACCAGGCGTGCTACGTCGCCCTTATCAAGCATATCATTCCTGAATTGCAATTCCGAATCCAGGTGACGCGCATCGGGTGTAAAGCCTGATCCTAAAAAATTATAACCGAGTAAAATAATCGCTATAACAGCCCAGATCCAATAGATATTGAATTTTGGGCCTTTTTTCGGGGTATTTTCATCTCCTCCGCCTCGAGGTCTGAATCTTGAAAATCCTGGCCTGTCGTTCGGTTTTATATTATTCTGTGGCATTTGATGGTCTTCCTTCTAGTAATTAATGATTGGGAAATAAAAAAGTTCAGAAAAACGGTATAAAGATTATGATGATCAGCCTTCATGTTCCTCCACTTCGGCGTCACTCCACATCTCTTCCAGCTTATA
The DNA here is from genome assembly GCA_963759335.1 of uncultured Bacteroidota bacterium. Lineage (GTDB taxonomy): Bacteria > Bacteroidota > Bacteroidia > Chitinophagales > Chitinophagaceae > Puia. Next base: position 182,172 of record CAVWYU010000001.1, on the reverse strand, counting down.
GAAACGTCGGGAATCGGGAAGCATTATATGAACTACTACATTTATATAATCAATAATAACCCACTGAAGCACCTGCCTGCCTTCATGCATATAAGGAGATTCACTGCATTTTTCCTTTACTTCTTTTTCAATGAAATCCGCTATGGCTCTTACCTGCGTCGTACTTCCCGCTTCACATACTATAAAAAAATCCGCGACTGCTTCTGGTATTTTCCGGAGATCAAGTGATATGATTTTTTCGCCTTTTTTTTCCTGAATTGCCTGGATAATGGCTTTTATGATTTTTGAGTTCTTTGCTAACCGGGCAGATTTATTTGGTTTCCGGTTAACCAACATTGACAATTGTTCCAATAATCAGAATATTTTAGATGATGAATTATGCTAGGCGCGGCTTCCAGTAATCAAAGGAATACTACATTCGCATTGCCCAAAAATAGTAATCTTTTGCCAGATCACGGTAAGGAGAACCCGGCCAGGACAACATTTGACAATCAGCTGATTGAGCTGGAATCTGTGGATAGCACCAACAACTATGCCATGGCCCGTATTCATGAAGGATTGGCTTCCGACGGCATGGTCTGCCTAGCCCATCATCAGTGGGCCGGAAAAGGCCAGCGTGGCAAGACCTGGTCAGGCGAACCTGGACAAAACCTCATGATGAGCCTGGTTATTAGGCCTTCCCCGCTGAGCATCAACCTGCAATTCATGTTTTCTGCCGCTGTTGCACTTGCTATCCTGGAACTCGTGAAAGAGTACCAGAATAAAAATTGGAAAATTAAATGGCCAAATGATATATTTTGGAATGACAGAAAGGCAGGAGGTATCCTCATAGAAAGTGTAATTACAGGACAAACCTGGGACTGGGCTGTCGTTGGTATAGGATTGAACCTGAATCAGTCCTTTTTTCCCCCGGCGATTTCAAATGCAATTTCTTTGAATCAGATCACCGGCCATCGATATGATCCCGTTGCCATTGCCAGGGAATTGGTAACACGAATAATGAAGCAGATTTCGATCCTGCACAAAACACCAGACCAGATTCTGCGCGCATTGAATGATTCCCTGTACAAAAAAGATCAGATTATTTCGCTTAAGAAGAATGATGAAATATTTGTAACAGAACTGAAAGCCGTGGATTCAACCGGATTACTGATCACGGAAGACGGATCATTCAAATATGGAGAAGTAGAATTCATTGTTGGGGTGAATCGTTGATGGTTGGCGGTTTTACAATTGTTACGCGTTCGCCGTTCATCGTACAAAGTGAATGATTGAAGAGGCAGAATTTCCGGCCTCATCTTCTGCAAAGATTTTCAGCTCATGCTTACCGGATTTGCAATGCTCATCGAAATGATAAATAAATGCCCTGGCCTTGTCATTGGTAAATAACAACCAGGCTCCATCCAGAGTGGCGCGGAATGACTTTATCTTTTTATAATTGTCGGTTACAATCACAGCAATCCGGCTGCTCCTTCTCAGATTTGCATTTTCCACAACCCCCGGAACGCGTATGACGGGTGGAAGCGTATCAAGTGCCAGCGCGAAATTGCCAAAACTTCGAAAACTTGCCGTTGCCCAGTCACCCAGCCACTGAGGCTTTTTCACTTCGAAGTCGTCATGGTCTGACCACATCATCAAAACATGATCTCTTTGAATCTGTGAACTGGTCAATTTTATTCGGACCGTCATGGTATCTGCCAGCGGAACCTGTACGTTTCCGAAAACGTGAATCGCCGAAACAAGATCCTTTTCAACGGTAGTCAGCTCTGCATAATTCACATGCAGAGAGTCATACAGGCAGGTTTGTCCAAGATAAAAAGCAGCATTGGGTGCCTCAAGACCATCCAGCATGCCCGGATAAAATAATTTCCCGGCATAAGTGGCATGACTATTTTCAGCCGGTTCATAGCGTACTTTAAATTCCAGTTTTGAAGTATTGCCATACGCGTCTTTCAGTTCAATGCGTATCTGATGAAGGCTGCCGTCCTCGATATTCAGGTATCCGCCCGGCTTTGTTTCCAGGTAAATGGAATGATTGTAACCAGGCATTCTGAAAAGAAGCTGATAATAAGGCCCGCCTCGTTCATGGGTCGGATAATCAATATGGGCATTGATACCTCTGGTATCATTGTAACTGATCTGGTTCATGCGGAAACCCGAAACGGCTTCGCCATTATCGAAAATAACCCCCTGAAAGATGCCATTTGGATTGTTAGAACCGGTTTGGGTATCGAAACCCGAAATGCCGAATCCCGGGTTGGGTGTTTTCAGAATAAGAACCGGAATGCCAAGAACATAATTTCCCGCAGCGCCCCTTACAGGAATAAAGGACGGTGATTGTTCATAAAAACTTCTGTTACGATCATACACCGAAAGACCTTTGAATACAGGCGGAGTATTGTCTACGACAGGCAACCCAAATAACATTGGATTCAAATTACTATCGTCAGGATAAGTCCGGATTTCAAAATGCAGATGAGGGCCCTGGGAACCGCCCATATTTCCACTATAAGCAATCAGATCGCCCTTTTTTACCGGCAATAATCCGGGGGGCAAATCCAGTGACACAGCCCACCGTTGTAATTCGTATTGTTTTTGTTTTACCCAGCTGGCAAGAGCAGGATAAAAAGCATTCAGATGGGCATACAAACTCACATAACCATTCGTGTGTCGTATATAGATTGCCTGACCAAATCCAAAAGGCTCAATTTTAATACGAAAAATATATCCATCAGCCGCCGCATATACCGGCAGGTTTTCCCGGTGAGCCGTTCTGATGTCCAGTCCCATGTGGTAATGGTTGGCACGCAATTCTCCGAAATTAGCAGCCAGGCTGATGGGTATATCCAGGGGGTTTCTGAAATCCTTTTGTGGGTAATCAGTGGCCTGGAACAGCTGGCCGGATGCAAAACCCGCATAAAAAATGCAGGCCAATAACAGGGCGGATCTATTCATGGAATCCCAAATTTAGAAATATAAAGGTGTTCTAATCCCAAATAAGGATTCAAACGAAGATTCTCCCAATCTTAAATAAATGTTAGTAAATGATAATGAAGGATTTTTAAAAAAATTAAAAATTGGTACAGCTTTTGGCATAAATAAACTGTCTTTATATTAGGACCGTACTTGAAAAAGTGCCAAGATGTTATTCAAAAATAAATTTTTACTGTTTTTCGTCATCAGCGTTGGATCCGTGATCGGAATCGTACGTGGTGAAGAAGCAAAACAAAAATGGGTCTTCAGGATCAAGTCAAAAGTTGATTATAAGAAACTCATTGCCGAAAAAAAGCAGCAGGCGAAAAAAGGTGGTGTTTTACTTGATGATATCGAAATGGCTTCATTTCATAATAATTGAGGTGCACCTGATAATATTCAATCCCTTCCGCTTAAAGGCGGAAGGGATTTTTTTTGCACCTCCTTTTAAAAAATTTCTTCAAGAACCTGTACACCCTTAGCTTTGCGGAATTTGTTTTTCGATGCCAAAAAATCCCTCAATCGGTTCAGTACTCATTATTGGTTCAGGTCCCATTATTATCGGTCAGGCCTGCGAATTTGATTATTCCGGCTCTCAGGCTGCCAGAAGTCTGCGGGAGGAAGGCATCAAAGTGATTCTGATTAACAGCAATCCGGCGACCATTATGACCGATCCGATGATGGCCGACCGTGTTTATCTGCTTCCCCTGACCGTGGAAAGCATTGAACAAATCCTCGAAGAGAACCAGATCGATGCTGTTTTGCCCACCATGGGCGGACAAACCGCTCTTAATCTTTGTAAGGAGGCGGATGAATTGGGTATTTGGGAAAAATACAAAGTTGAAATGATTGGTGTTGACATTGAAGCAATCAACACTGCGGAGGACCGTGAGAAATTTAAACAGCTCATGATCCGGATCGGAATTGACGTAGCGCCATCAAGGGTTGCGAACTCCATGCTGGAAGGAAAAGAATTTGCCCAGGAAATCGGATTTCCCCTTGTTATCCGTCCTTCCTTTACACTGGGTGGAACCGGAGGTGGTTTTGTTCATAGTAAAGATGACCTCGATGCTGCACTAGATAAAGGCCTGAAAGCCTCACCCATTCACGAGGTATTGGTTGAAAAAGCCGTTCTGGGATGGAAAGAATATGAACTTGAACTTCTGCGCGATAAAAACGATAACGTTGTTATTATATGTACAGTGGAAAACCTGGACCCCATGGGCGTTCATACGGGTGATTCCATAACCGTTGCTCCCGCCATGACCCTGAGTGATACTGCGTTTCAGGATATGCGTAACAAAGCCATTCTGATGATGCGTTCATTGGGGAATTTTGCCGGTGGATGCAACGTGCAATTCGCGCTGAATCCTGAAACCGAACAAATCATTTCGGTAGAAATAAATCCGCGGGTATCAAGGTCTTCAGCCCTTGCCTCCAAAGCAACCGGATACCCGATTGCAAAAGTTGCCGCTAAACTGGCCATCGGATACCATCTGGACGAGTTAAAAAATCAGATAACCCAAACCACTTCTGCATATTTTGAACCCGTGCAGGATTATGTGATCGTAAAAATGCCCCGCTGGAATTTTGACAAATTCAAAGGCGCAAATGATACCCTTGGCTTACAGATGAAAAGCGTCGGGGAAGTGATGTCGATAGGCAGAAGTTTTACAGAAGCTCTTCAGAAGGCCTGTCAAAGTCTGGAAAATAATGCAGTAGGTCTTGGTTACTATGGTAAAAGTCAGATGCACGCCGAAGAGCTTATTCAATATATCAAGGTTCCCAAATGGGACCGGATATTCAGAATCAAGGACGCCATTATGCTGGGGGTGAGTGTCAAAACCATATCACAGGCTACCGGTATCGATCGCTGGTTCTTATATGAAATCCAGAAGATTTGTACGGCAGAAAAAGAAATCAAAAAATATAAAATGGAAACGCTCCCGGTAGAACTGCTCCGGGAGGCAAAGACACTTGGTTTTAGTGATGCGCAGATTGCGCTGATCATGCAGGATGGTGATGAAGAAAGAGTTTTCCAGAAAAGAAAAGCCGCCGGTATCAACCGAATTTTCAAAATGGTTGACACATGCAGTGCTGAATTCGAAGCAAAAACCCCCTATTTCTATTCGACTTTCGAAACTGAGGGAATAAGCGAAAGTATTGTTACAGACAAAAAGAAAATTATCATTCTGGGATCCGGCCCCAACCGGATCGGCCAGGGTATTGAATTCGACTACTGCTGTGTGCATGGTTTGCTGGCAGTGAAAGAATGCGGCTACGAATCGATCATGGTCAATTGTAATCCGGAAACTGTGTCTACGGATTTCGACATGGCTGATAAACTATATTTCGAGCCAGTTTTCTGGGAACATCTTTGGGACATCATTGAACACGAAAAACCAGATGGTGTAATCGTTCAGTTAGGCGGACAGACGGCCCTTAAACTGGCGGAAAAGTTGCATAAAAGGGGCATTCGTATTGTTGGAACTTCTTATGATAATATGGATATCGCCGAGGATCGCGGCCGCTTCAGCGACATGCTGAAGGAAATGGACATTCCATATCCTTCGTATGGAACCGCCACTACCGTTGATGAGGCAGTAGAAGTGGCGAAAACGGTTGGTTATCCCGTTCTGGTGAGACCCAGTTATGTGCTCGGAGGTCAGCGTATGCGAATTGTAATCAATGACCAGGAGCTGGAGAGTGCTGTTGTGAGCCTTTTGAAACATCTTCCGGATAATAAAATTCTTATTGATCATTTCCTTGATCGCTGTCAGGAAGCAGAGATCGATGGTATATGCGACGGGGATAAGTTTCACGTCATGGGACTGATGGAACATATTGAACCGGCAGGTATTCACAGTGGGGATTCCAATGCTGTTCTCCCTCAGTTCAACCTGACGCCGCTGGTTGTAGAAACCATGGAAGAATATGCCAGAAAAATTGCTTTCCGCTTAAATATCCGGGGACTGATTAATATACAATTTGCCATCAAGGACGGAAAAGTGTTTGTGATCGAAGCCAACCCGCGTGCTTCCCGAACAACTCCATTTATTGCAAAAGCCTATCAGATTCCCTACCTCAATGTCGCAACAAAAGTCATGCTGGGCCATAACAAATTAAAAGACTTCAACTTCGTAAAAAATCTAAAGGGATACGCGATTAAGGAACCCGTGTTCAGCTTCGACAAATTCCCGGGTGTAAATAAGGAACTGGGACCGGAAATGAAATCAACCGGTGAGGCGATCCGGTTTATAAAAGATCTGAAAGACCCGTACTTCAGGCAGCTGTATAAAGACCGGAGTATGTATCTCTCGAAGTAAATTCAGCACACCATTTTAGTATGGGGGTATGAGAGTGTGGGAGTATGAGAGAAAAAATCAACTCCCACACTCTCATACTCCCATACTCCCACACTTTCCTAGGCTTCCACCAGTCCGTTGCGGATGGCGTACATGACAAGCCCGACGCGGGATTTCACTTTTAATTTTTCAAAAAGAGAGTTCCGGTATTCGTCGACCGTTCTGGGACTGACGAACATTTTTGCAGCGATATCTTTATAAGTGATTTCTGAACATATATGGCGGAGAAAGTCTTTTTCCCTTTGTGTCAGAGATGCAGGTTCCTCTGCCTTGTCTACATCTTTGTGCAATCCACTGATGATCTTACCTGATATTTCCTCTGATAAATAGAAATTTTTCTTTACCACGGAATCCAGTGCCTTTTTCAATTCCTCCGGGTCTATATTTTTCATAATATAACCGCGCGCTCCCTGACGAAGCATCCGGATGATCGTACGTTCATCACTGAACATGGATAGTGCCAGCACTTTTATTTTCGGATAGTTTTTGTTCAGCCAGGCAGCTGTTTCAAAACCGTCCATTTCGGGCATATTGACATCCAATAACACCAGATCCGGAACCAAATGTTCATTGATATTTTTTTTTATTTCTTTCCCATTATTGGCTTCAAATAAAACGGTATAATCTTCGAAAGAACCAACCAGTTTTGCGAGCGCTTTCCTCAAAAGCGTATGATCATCTGCAATCGCAACCTGAATTTGTTTATTTAAAGATGACATGAGTTGTATTGAAATATTAATTTAATGGAACATGTACGGTTATCAATGTTCCCTTTTCCGGTTCACTCTGAATTGACAATTCTGCACCGATCAGTTTTGCCCGGTTACGCATACTTTTTAATCCGAGTCCGCTGGATCCGCTGGAGGATTCTTTTTTCTGCTTAACATCAAATCCCACACCATCATCTTCAATGGCCAGCACAAAGTTATCATTGTTGGAATAGATAACCGATACCCTGACATGTGTGGCCTGGGAATGCTTGATAATATTATTCATCATCTCCTGATACATGCGGAAAATAAATATTGATTTCTGATCCGGAAAATGGAATTCCTCACCTTCCTTCTCAAAATTTATTTTCAGAATGCCGGCCCTTCGAATCGAAGTCAGGTCGAAATTGATGGCTTCGGACAGACCGATATCCGCGATTCTGTCGGTATGGAGGCTCTTCGTTAAATCAGCCATATCCCGGATTACTTTCTGTAACATCTCTTTGGAATTCTGAACGCCCTCATAAGCTTCGTGGTCCCTGTTTATCGGCGCCATGGACATCCATAATTTGATAACCGACAGACTCTGCCCGATATTATCATGTAATTCCTGGGCAATCGTTTTCATCGTTTCTTCCTGAATCTCCAGTTGGGATCGAAGTACTTCCTGCTCATATTCCTCTTTTAACCGGGCCATTTCCCTTTCCTGTTTTTGTCGCCTGCGCTGGTAAAAAAACATCATCCCCAGGATAAACCCCACCAGCAAAAGAGCCAGCAGGGTGCCCATGAATATTACGAAGTAGATTTGTTCGTTCGGATCCTGCATAAAAAACCAATCGAATATAAAATATAGGTCAAAACACTGATAATATTGAATATAGCACCGATATGATCTAACACGATCATGGTTGTTTTTCGATTCGCTTTGCTTAGCTGATCCATAAAACTGATCAGCGCAAATATGGGGAAAATGAGAACTACATTAAAAAGAATGCCCGATACAATCCAAAAACTGGTTAGTCTGTTCAGTGATTGTGCTTCCGTTTTCTGGAATAACTCATAAAAGAAATAAATACATAAAAGGACCGTAATGATTGTTCCGATGGTGAAGTTGACGGGGTTAAACAGATCATTTCGCTGAAGGAAAAATAAATTGAAAACCGCAAAAACGGCAAACACAATGGCAGCATACAAAATGCCTTTTTTTACCTTCGAATTGACAATAACACTCCTTATAATAAAAAAATAAAATGAGAACTCTGCGATGCCGGCTGTGTTCGGTATGATATTATTGTGTATTCCCCGTGCAGTGGTATATTCTATTGCCAGATCCTCGATCATTAATATAAAAAAGTATAATGGGAATAATCTGAGATAAAGGGGCACAGGTTTCTGTGCAAACACCAACAAGCTGATTAAAAATATGGACAGCTGGATAAAATCACTTACACTAAATTTCATACGCGCAAATATCGGTTAAGTTTTAGTGCATAAAAAAACCTCCCTAAGGAGGTTTAACCGGAAAGAATTTAGTTTAAACTATTTCCATGCCCTTTGATCCCCGGTCAACAATCGTTATTCCGAAATCGCCCATTCCGCCATCAGGCGGCGGACAGGAAGGCGGACATGTTCTGGGAATACCACCACTTAGAATTTCGACCCGGCCATTATTTTTTCTGTAAATGTTTTTGTCAACGGTGCATCCGTCATTCTGAGTCCTGGATTTGGTGGCAATCATCACCAGTGTTTGTCTGCCTGCATATTCGGGTTGAGCAGAATAATTTTCAGGAAATGCACCATAAAAAAACCTGACACCATCTCCTCCGTTTGATTTCGTTAAAGCCAGAAAATTCTCTAACTCTTCAACACTATACCAGGCGCTTAATGAATCGGCTTTCCCGATCCGCTCAGAATTTTGCACCCATCTTTTTTGTTTATACTCCCGGATAAAAGTTTCCGTTTCTTCAGTTCGGGCAGTTCTTTTAATTTTTACGTTATTTTTTACTTGCGTGGTCATTGGTCTTAATTTTTGGGAAATGAAACAATGGTGATTTACCTAAAACTAAAACCTTACTAAATCGATATGATTTACAAACTGATGGACTTCAATGAATTATAAATTACCATTATCTGTAAGATTAAGATAATCAAGGAGTACCGTTATTTTTCCTCCAAATAAACCGTGTTAAACAGGAAAAAAAACCGTTAAAACACGGTAATCAAACCCCGTTTAAAATCGTGATATGACCATGCGATTTGGCAATTATTGTGTTTGCTTCAGGGAATATTAAGAGCCGATGTCTGGTTTCGAAAAAATCGCAAATCGCAGTTCCTGGACAACAATCCCATTTCTAAGGATATTACTTCCCCTGATTTCCGGTCTGTTGTTGGAATATTTTATTCCATTCAGGCTTGTTTTTTTGTGGCCTGCGTTTTTAACCTCACTGATCGTTCTGATTTTTTACCATTGCATTCCCCTTAAAATCCAATTTCGTACGCAATGGATTTTTGGAATTATCGTCCAGCTGTTATTTGCTTCTGCAGGAACTATACTTATGCATCTTCACCAGGATAAGCCCCTGACCGAAACAGGATACTATGTAAATAGCAAAAGGAATTACCTGTTCATACAGGTTTTGAATGATCCGGTTCAAAAGAAAAATTCTTATAAATGTTTAGCGCGGATAGAATGTCTTGTTCATAATCAAAACTGCTTCCATCCAAATGAAAAAATCCTGATTTATTTTAAAAACGACCGGCTTTCCCGTCGGGTCACCGGCAGCTCGTGGATCATTACCGACAAGATCCTGCAACCCATTGAGAATTTCAGGTCATCTGATTTTGATTATAAAAAATTTTGTCGCCTGAAACATATTTATAGTCAGCTCTATCTAAAGGAAAATGAATACTCCATAGTCCCGCATGTTGGAACAAAATCGGCTTTATCAATGCTTGATTCATGCAGAAAAAAAATTTTAGCAGTTATTAAAAAATATGTTCCGTCAAAAACAGAAAACAGTTTGCTTGAAGCACTGATGGTTGGCTTCACTGACGATCTGGATCCCGATTTATTAAAATCCTATGCAGACACCGGTGTTATACATATCATTGCGATTTCCGGATTGCATCTTGCCCTGATTTGCCAGTTTCTTCAGATTATTCTCTTGCAAAACGGGCAAAATAAATCGGGTCACTGGGTAAGGCTGTTCATTATGATCTCATGCTTATGGGGGTATAGCCTGCTTTCCGGAGCATCTCCCTCTGTAATTCGTGCGGCCGGCATGTTCAGTCTCGCACTTTTTGCCAGGAATATTGCAAGGGAAACAACATTGTATAACATGCTGGCAGCTTCAGCATTCCTGTTAATTTGTTACGATCCTTTCTGGATATTTGATACAGGATTCCAATTGAGCTATGCGGCGGTGTTGAGCCTGGGTTTATTTTCAAAACCAATCCGGGATTTTTTGCCACTGCAAAACAGGATACTGCGTGCTCTGTGGAACGCAGCTTCCGTAAGCATTGCAGCACAGATACTCACTACACCCATCAGCATATATTATTTTCACAGGTTTCCTGCCTACTTCCTGGTTGCCAACCTGCTGGCTGTTCCCTTATCGAGTCTTATCCTCGCGGGCGGGATTCTTCTGTGTACCTGTAGTCCCGTTCAAATGCTGGCACAGGTTACCGGATGGATTTTGGGCATTCTGATCAAAGTATTAAATGGTTTCATTAATCATCTTTCAGAGCTGCCCGGGGCAGTGGTTGGAAATCTGCAAATTTCCCTGTCGGGCATGATCCTGATATATGCGTTGATCTTTTGCTTATATCATTTCATAAAATGCAGAAATAAAACATGGATGTTTACCGGATTAGGGTTACTGGCTGCTTTTTTATTCATTCGTTTGATTACATAGACTGACTTTGTCATGATACCTGATTGCAGTAAATTCGCGGCTCCTTCATAAACCTTACCGGTTCAAATTTTAATTATGGAAAAAAAAATACAGGCAGCACTGATTTCCGTTTTTTATAAAGATGGCCTGGAACCCATTGTTACACAACTTCATAAGCTGGGTGTTCGGCTGATTTCCACCGGCGGCACAAAATCGTTTATTGAAGGTCTGGGCTTCCCATGTACCGGTGCTGAGGAACTCACCAGTTATCCTTCCATTCTGGGCGGCCGTGTTAAAACCCTTCACCCGTCGATATTCGGCGGTATTCTCGGACGAAGGGAAGAAGCGCAGGATTTGAAAGAAATGAAAGAGTATAATATTCCCGAAATTGATCTGGTGATTGTGGATCTGTATCCATTCGAAGAAACGGTTGCAAACACAAAAGACGAAAAATCAATTATAGAAAAAATAGATATCGGAGGACCTTCTATGATCCGCGCAGCAGCCAAAAACTTTTCACACGTTGCCGTCATCGCCGATAAAAAAGATTATAGTCATCTTGAACAATTGTTGATCAGTCAGCAGGGAGTACTCACAAGGGAACAAAGAAAGGAGCTCGCCGCAAAAGCCTTTGAGGTAGTGGCCGGATATGACCTTGCCATTCATGAATATTTCAACCCCGGTAAAACGATTTCCGTTTCCAGGACGATTAAACACCTGCGATATGGAGAGAACCCGCATCAGAAGGCATCTTTTGAGGGGGACTGGGAGAAAATATTCAAACAGCTGAACGGCAAGGAAATTTCGTACAATAATTTGGTGGATATTGATGCAGCCATTCAATTGATTGGTGAATTTGAAGAAAAAACAGTTTTCGCGATTATCAAACACACGAATGTTTGCGGAATCGCTGCCCGTAATACAACGCGGAGTGCCTGGGATCATGCATTAGCCGGAGATCCTGAAAGTGCTTTTGGTGGTGTACTCGTGTGTAATAGTGAAATTGATTTATCAACTGCCCAGGCGATCAACGAATTGTTTTTTGAGGTATTGATTGCACCAGCTTTTTCTCCGGAATCACTGGATTTACTGAAAACAAAAAAGAATCGCATTCTGCTGCAGTTGGTTAATCAGCCGGAAGAAGGAGTCATAAAAAAATCATTGCTGAATGGCGTGCTGATTCAGAGCGCTGACAAGGGCAACTACGAAAAATGGGAAGAGACTGGTGGTAGGGTAAGCTCGGATGATGAAAAGCAGGACCTGATATTTGGAAATCTGGTTTGCAAACATCTCAAGTCAAATGCCATAGCCATTATAAAAAACAAACAACTGATCGGTAAAGGTTGCGGACAAACAAGTCGCATCGATTCTCTGAGACAGGCGATCGAAAAGGCCAATCAGTTTAAGTTCAGCCTGAAAGGTGCCATGCTGGCTTCAGATGCTTTCTTTCCATTCGACGATTGCGTCCGTATTGCGGCAGCAGAGGGTGTTTCAGGATTTATCCAGCCCGGCGGATCTATCCGCGATAAAGACAGCATAGAGTTTTGCAAGAAAGAAGGACTTGTAATGGTGATCACCGGGATGCGTCACTTTAAGCACTAGCTGCGCAATGTGAAAAATGTGGAAACGCAACCACGCTCGCCACACTTCAGTTATGTATCCCAGTAGATCTGATCTTTCAGAAAAACTTCATAAACTTCCTTCCAGCCTGCAAACATGGGGTCGCTGCCGAAAAAATGATTATGCCATATGGTTACCATCAGGCCGTTTACCTGTTTGATTTTTCTGTAATAGTCCATCAATTCTGAAAGCGCGGATCCCGGACTGAGTCGATTTTCGTAGAAAGATGTCGAATCCATGAAACAAAAGGGGAACAACATCAACCCTGTTTTTTTTTCCTCCATCAGATCGTACCAATAAAAAGACGATGCAATAGAAGCCCGGAATCCGTTAGTCGCTCCATATCCCATGGAAAAATCTTTATCTATTCCCGCTTTTATAAGACCGCGGTATGTTTGAGGCAACCGCATGCGTATATAGTGTTGCCGGCTGTATTTTACCGGCGATCCGATTATTTTCTTCAGCTTATCTACCTCGTTTAACAAAATCGCTTCTTCGTCCCCACTTTGCCATGAAGGATGTATACCTACGGTATAACCGGCTGCATGATATGCAATCAGTGATTTCATTTCGGGCTTATCAGGTGAAATATTCTTATCTACGCCGTTTTGTTTACCGGCCATCAGAAAAAAATAATAAGCCCTTGTTCTGCAATATAGATGCAGGGAGTCAAGCCATTCGTATGAATCGAAAGGGTCTTTTTTTTTGTTAAATAATACATCCCAGCGATCCAGTAAATAATCCCACTGCCCTTTCACCAGTGACCTGCAAAAGCCGCCCAGGTTACGTTTCAGACCTTTCAATTTATAAGAATAAGCGACATCTATATCATAGCTGGGGATGAATTTAAAATCTTTCATGCGGAAAATCAGACCCGGAAATTTGCGGCCCAGCGTTTTTTTAAAGTCATCCAGCCAATAGTTTATAATAGGAAAATCCAGAAAGTTTTCTCTGAAGGCCACCGATGCCTGATGAGGAAAACGGTCGTATTTATCAGGCTGAAATGAAAGATATTCTTCATACCGGCTGACAAGGAAAAAAACAGCTGCAAAAATATCAAAGGGAAAATCTCCTTCAGATTGAAAAAACGCAGGGCGGCCAAAAGCGTCAAACCGGATGATCTGCTGCTCTGATATGCCAGTTTCAAAAAGCAGCCGATGGGGACTTACATAAAATTCGGTTTCTGAAATCCTTTCAGGCGAATAATTCAGTTTGGCACCCGTAAATGACTTAAAGACGGACAGGTCATTTGTCTGAACAAATGGTTCATTGAAAATTTCGTTACTGACAAGATCAAGAACATAATCCAGGCGGGGATTTTTATGAACACTGTAAAAAAGCATGCTTAGGATTTATGCTTTTCTACCCATCGCTGGTTGAAACTTTTTTCAGGGAAATGCAGGTCAGCCCTTTGTCTGTTCCAGCCACGAAAGACCCTGTTTATGAACCAGTTTTTTATTTTGGAATTTCCCATATTCATCCATTTCCTATGCAGGCTGGCTTGTTTCCATCCTTTCCAGGCTAATTTTTCCATCCATCCGGCCGCACCCTGCTGAACAGCTTCATGCCTGTTTTCCAGTAATATTTCGTGCAAATTAATTTTCACAGCGCATACCTCTGTGCAGTTACCACAAAGCGAGGATGCATAACTCAAATGTTTCCAATCGTTCAGACCTTTTAAATGTGGCGTAATCACGGCGCCGATCGGGCCACTATAGGTTGTTCCATAACTATGACCCCCTATATTTTTATAAACCGGACAGGCATTTAAACAAGCGCCGCATCGAATACAATAAAGGCTTTCTCTCAATTTGGTATTGGCCAGCATATTCGTACGTCCGTTGTCAAGCAGGATCACATACATATCATCCGGACCGTCATATTCACCGGGTTGTTTCGGTCCGGATATGATTGAATTATAACTGGTCACGCGCTGACCTGTTCCGAATGTAGCGAGCAGCGGCCAGAATAATGCGAGATCCGTCATGGACGGAATAACTTTTTCAATACCCGTAATCACTATGTGGGTTTTGGGAAACGAAGCGCAAAGTCTGCCGTTACCTTCATTTTCCGTGATCGCGATGCTGCCGGTATCGGCGATGATAAAATTAGCCCCTGTGATTCCAATATCTGCCTGAAGATATTTTGCCCGCATTTTCTGGCGGGCGATCAATGTGAGTTCTGCGGGAGACAAATCAGGCGCCGTATGTAGTTTTTCGTGGAAGAGCTTTGCGATGTCTTCCTTGCTTTTGTGCATTGCCGGAGTAACTATGTGATAAGGGGGTTCATTATCGAGCTGTTGGATATATTCTCCCAAATCAGTTTCCAGGCTTTCAATATTGTTTTCCTCCAGGAATTTATTCAGGTGAATTTCCTCCGTCACCATGCTCTTGCTTTTCACAACAGCTTTGCATTGTTTCGCCTTACAAATAGCCAGTATCTCCCGGAGTGCTTCGGCGCTGTCCTCTGCCCAGATAACTTTTCCACCACGTCTGGTAAAAGTCTGTTCAAATCGTTCCAATTGCTGATCGAGGGATTCCAGGGACCTCCACTTGATGTTTTTTGCCCGTTCTCTGGCGAGATGGATTTTGTCAAATTGCTGTTTCCCCATCGGAACAACTGCATCATATTTGCCAATATTGAAATTGATTTTCCGGCGATGGTTCAGGTCAGCTGCCTTGACCGCGCTCTTATCTAAAAAAGTGGATGCCTCGTCCCTGTTGGTCATAGGTTGAAGATAATAAATTATCTGGGGTGATTATTAATGCCTCCGCTTACACGGCACCTGAAAATGATCCTGACATTATATTTTTTTTCATCGTTATCCCCATTGTCCATTTTCTGGTAAAATTTCTTATAGGTAGCCTGGTACTCACCGATAATAACATCACCGCCATAGGCCGGATCGCTTCGTAATTTCAATGACTGGCTGACCGGATCCACCGTAAGGCTTTTCTTGTAATCATTATCATCTTCTGATAATTTAAATACTTGTTGATTGCCCGTATTTGCATGCAGTGAACTTGTAAATTTCCCCTGGAATATTTTGATACCAACACCCACCCCAACTTTAAAACCAAGCCCGCTGTTCAGTAATAAAGTATCATCGGAAACAAAAGCAAGACATCCGGCGGCAAAAAATCCCATTTCTGATTTGGGTGACCGGACAAGTTCGCCATTCAGGTATAAATAAAAATCAGCTATATTATATTGAAGAGCGGCCTTGCTCTTCGCCTTCAACAATTTTTGTGAATTCAGGTTATAGGAAAGACTGGGCTGAACATCATATTTTTTCCAGCCAGCCCAATGTCGTCGGGCAGAATCTGCACTAACAGAATCCGCCATGGCAGTCAAAGCAATATTGACCACGTGTAATGAATCTCTGATTAAATCCATCGAATCCTTTAGCGGATACAGGTCACGTACAATATATTTCGGATCCAATGTGATGATCGTATCCTGCATGATGGTCGGGCGGGCGATGGAATCCCGGATGGCGTCACTTCGATCCAATGACGCATAAGCATAACGAACGACAAAAGACCGTTCCAGTTCAATGACGGTATCGCGCATCTGGGCAGCCTCTGCCAGTGAACTCCTGATGGAATCTGTGATCGCTTCCGCTTTGTCCTTATTTGAATATTTTTCTATCACTACGAAAGCGGGATCAATATCTATCACTGTATCCTGCATCCGGGATGCCTGGACCAGCAAAGCCCTCAGAGAATCCCTGATTGCCTGTGAAGAATCTCTTTTCGCATAAAATTCCCGTATGGAATAGGAAGGATCTAACGCAATCGTCGTATCCTGCATATCAGCAGCACGCATCAAAGCCGTTCCGATTGCATTCAGGGAATCCCTGAAAGCAGTCCTTTTAGCGGCGACCTGATCCGCAACAGCATCCATAGAATCCCTTTCAGCATATACATTTTCGACGACGAAGCTTGTATTTAATACGATGACTGTATCGTGCATTTTAGCACTCCACGCCAAAGAAGCCCTGATGGAATCGTTGATTGCATCGTAACGGTCCTTTCGTGCATAAAAGTTTTTGATTTTAAATGCAGGATCGAGCGTAATCGTCGTGTCCTGCATTTGTGTTGCCCGCAAAGTTTGAATTTGCGCTGAACTATCCTGCGAGAACGTTGACTGGCAAAACATTAGGGCAAACAGGAAAAAAATAACGACGGGTAGAATTTTCATAGACGGCCTAAGCTTTACCTTTTTTTTTATGAAGCGCAGTAGCTTCAAGTGCAGAATAAAAATCGGGGCCGTATTTTCTGATCAGTGCCTCTTTCAGAAATACGTAAACGGGAACTTTTAACTGCTTTCCCAATTTACAGGCTGCCTGGCAAAGATCTTCCCGTGGTTCATAGTTAACATATTCCTGGAGCTGTCTCTTACTGCGTGTGATTTTTATAGGAAACAAATGACAGCTGATTGGCTTTTTCCATGAAATTTTTTTATCCAGATATGCCTGTTCAATCCCGCATTTTATAATGCCATGACCGTCCCTGAATCCATAGGCGCACATTTTGCCCGCAATGGTAGGCGTTACCCATCCAAATTCCTGGTCATATTTGTAAAGCCCTTCTTTTTCAAGCACTTTGATTCCCTCAGATGTGAGATAAGGTTTTATCTCTTCAATAAAATCCCGCAGGTATTCAAGTTCCTCATTGGCAAGAGGTGCCCCGGAATCACCATCTTCACAACATCCGCCTTTGCACTTAGTAAGGTCACAAACAAATTGTTCAGATACAACATCATCGCTAACCAATATATTATCAATTGCTATCAAATCTTCGGGTTGAAATTCAGGCTAAGTTAGTATATCAGAAAGTATTCTGTATCAGTTTTTCCACCGGAGGGTATTGATCAGGTGGTTCATATCCTCCTGCAAAAATGCGTTCACGATACTCAGGGAATCGGAATTCGGGGTTGCATCGAAATATAAAGCTCCGCGAAGAAAATGTTTTGTTGAATCACTCACAAAAAACTGCTTTGCCGTTGCTGCATTCCCACCTACATTAAAGAAAATACCGTGTACACCCAGGGGTGTGCTGATCAATGAATCTTCGATGGAACTCGCTTTGTAAGTATGTTTATATGTCATTTTGTAGGCATCTTCCCGAAGTTTATCATAATTGCCTTCTACTTTTTTGTAGCTGACATAAATTCTTGCGTGGAAGCGCGGAAAATCTATGTTGATCCAGTATGGGTTTTCCGGCTTGTCTCCGAAGAATGCCGTATCACGAAGTATGTTTCCGTAAACCGGATATTCAAATGAATAGGGAAATCCGGGTGAATTGAAAATCTGATAAGCATGCGGAGGGAAGTCTATCCTGAAATATCCCCGGGGCTTTGGTGTATAGTCGCTGTTACAGGCAACCAAAACAGAAAGTAAACAGAAAAAAATAAAAGGATGACGGATTTTGAGATTCAAGAAGATCAGTTTATAGTTTGATACGAACTTTTACTTTTTTTATCCTGCTACTATCAGCTTCCAGTATATTAAATTCAAAATCACCACAAACAATGATGTCATTTACTTTGGGAATTTCTCCGGCCAGTTCCAGTATCAGTCCCGCAAGGGAATCCGAATCGCCTTTTACATTGTCAAAGGTCTCTACCGGAAGATTCATGGCTTTACAAACATCATTGATCATGGTACGTCCTTCAAAAATAAATGAGCCGTCTTCCTGCCTGGCCGTAGCCCCTTCATCCTCATCAAATTCATCTTTGATATCCCCGATTACTTCTTCCAGTATATCTTCCAAGGTCACAATACCGCTGGTGCCACCGAATTCATCTACCACAATGGCAAAATGAATACGTTCTGCCTGAAATTCCTGCAGCAGGTCTTTGATCATTTTGTGTTCGTGAACGAAATGAGGGGGTCGTAACAGATTACGCCAGTCAAATTCATCTCCTTCATTCAGATATGGAATGAGATCTTTGGTATGAACCATACCGCTGATTTCGTCAAGGCTTTTTTTAAATACCGGCAGGCGGGAATAATGAAGCTCTTCTATTTTCTGTTTCAGCTGACCAAAATTCAGATCATCTTCTATCCCGCTAACATCCAGCCGGGTTTTCATAATCTGCTTCACGGTAATGTTCCCGAATTTAATAATGCCTTTCAGAATATTTTTTTCCTCCTCTGTGGTGTCGTTATCAATTGCATGATCAAGTTCTTCGAGACTATTGGCGGCAGAACGCTGGCTGCCAAAAAGTCTTTCAAGTTTTTCAGATTGACTGGCAAGCAAAATTCCGAGCCTTCTGAAAAGCAGGTGAATGATTTCCGTAACTCCTGAAGTATAAAACGCAAACTGAAGCGTATTCTGGCTGGCCCATACCTTGGGCATCACTTCACCAAAAAGAATCAATACAAAACTCACAATAACTACTTTCATCATGAATTCGAAAAACCAATAATCCTGTTTAAATGAAATCACCTGATCTATCAGGAAATTGGAAAGAATGATAATGGCGATGTTAAGTAATATGTTTGCGATTAATAAAGATGCCAGCAGTGCTTTGGGTTCTTCCAGCAGGTTTACAATCCGGCGCCATGAGCTATCCTGTTTCGTTTTTAGAATATTGACTTCTTTATCGCTTAATGAAAAGAAAGCAATCCGCGATCCGGAAACAATGAAAGACATCACCAGAAAAAAAAGTATAAGAATTACCAGGATGGTTGTAGCCTGCGCATTGATCAGTAAGAATATATGTGATTGCCTAAGGGCTGTTGAGATGTCAGCAGGGTGATCCAAAATAGTCAGTTTCGTTAAAAATCCTTTATTCCCGCGTAAAAAGCATTAAACTTTTGAAGACAGGATTGTAAATTTAATAAAACTTGTCTATTTCGCTTTTAAAAAGGCAAATCGGGAGAAGGCTCGCTTAATGCCGATGCGTCTGTTCCATTAAGACCTTCTATTCCTTCCTGTGGAGCATGAGCGCCGGAGTTGCTGTCCATTTTCTTATCCAGCATGATCAGATTATCACCTACGACTTCAGTGGCAAATTTCTTATTCCCATCCTTGTCTTCCCAACTGCGGGTGCGTAGTCTGCCTTCAATATAAACCAAACTGCCCTTATGGAGATATTTCTGCGCCAGTTCCGCCAAACCCCGCCATAAAACGACTGTATGCCATTCGGTTTGTGAAATCAGCTTGCCCGTTCTGTCTTTGAAAGTTTCTGTAGTAGCAAGAGAAAACTTTGCAACACCGATGTTTCCCTCCAGGTATTGAACATCCGGATCCTTACCCAGGTTGCCGATTAACATCACCCTGTTAACGCCCCTCATAATGCTGTTGATTAAATTGTTATAATTCAGCGCCGAAGATTCCATCCCCCGGTTTAAAGCCGGTATACTCCATCAAAACCTTTACCATGATTCCGGTGCAGGCAGGATCCTGATATAATCTGCTATCAGTTTTGGAAACGGGTATTCTCTGAGGCTTTGCCGGTGAACGGGCTGATATCCCTCCAAAGTGGGCAGTGGTTGACCGATATGCACGAACAGGCCTGTAATGGACTGATGAGTAAGTGTTTGATTAAAGGATGGTGAGATAAACTGAATATGACAATCCCGGTTACCGAAATGTTTTTTAAAGAAAGCTGATTGTAAGATCTGAGCCTGAGGTATAATTTTCCCAGTTTCCCACAATATAAATTCATAGAGGTTTTGCCAGATATCTTTTTCTGATCTCTTGCGGATCCAGATTTTATCTGTGTCGGCAGCAACAATAAAATAATATAAAACCCTTTTTTTCCGCACAGCCGGCAACGGTTTTACAGGAAGCTGATGTATCCAGCCCTGCCGAAAAGCCTGGCAATTTTTCGACAACACGCATTCACTGCATAATGGATTTTGGGGTTTACATATCGTAGCACCAAAATCCATAATGGCCTGATTAAAAGTGCCCGGATTTTTTTTGTCAAGCAACGATTCCGCAATGCTGATGTAAAGTTTTTTTACTGCAGTTGATCCGGCCTCTGCACTGATCCCAAAATACCTGGCCAATATCCTTTCGACATTTCCGTCCACCACCGGATACGGCAATCCGAATGCAAAAGAAGCAATGGCAGCAGCAGTATAGGGACCAATACCCGGCAGCGCCAGTATTTCATCATACGATGAAGGGAAACGACCCTTGTAATGATCAGAAATTATTTTTGCCGTTGCAATCAGGTTTCTGCATCTGTTGTAATAACCCAATCCTTCCCAGCATTTAAAAATTTCTTGTTCCGGAGCTTTCGCCAGCATCAGAATGGTTGGAAAAGCAGTAATGAATTTTTTATAATAAGCGGTGCCCTGCTCTACCCTTGTCTGCTGCAGTATAATTTCACTAAGCCAAATCCTGTAAGGATTGGTTTCCCCTTTCCAGGGCATGGAGCGTTTATTTTGTTTTTGGTTCCAGGCGAGTAGTTTTTTTGTAAAATCAATTTGCATGAGGACTCAAAATAAAACATCTTGGCAATTATTTATCGTATTGATAATCAGTATTTTATAATATGCTGACATGCAAGGGATTAGATATTCCCTAAAAAATGGTCCGTGCAATCTTTTACAAATTGTTGTGGATTAATTTTTTTGTTATATATTTAAAATCAGAAACTTATAAAACAATCCGCCATGAGAAAGGCAGACCTCGTTAATCAAATTTCGGATAAAACAGGTATACCTAAGGTAGACGTCCTGGTTACTCTGGAAACCATGTTTAAAGAAGTAAAGGACACCCTTGCGAAGGGGGAAAATATTTACATACGTGGCTTCGGCAGTTTTATCACAAAAAAAAGAGCCGCTAAAATAGGGCGAAACATCAAAAAGAATATTGCCGTTCATATACCTGAACACTACATTCCTTCCTTCAAGCCGGCAAAAGAATTTGTTGCAGAAGTTAAAAAACTCCAGGCAGTTCAGGATAATCAGCCAAACCCTGATGAAGAGATGTAATTTTGCCGGATAAAAGACCGATGTGAAGAAACAGCAAGTTATTGTAGCCGGCTCCGGAATAGTTATTCTTGTTATATTTTATTTTTTCGGAAACACAGTTCCTCCCCTCAAAAAATCTGCGGCTCCCGTTTCAGCGGAAAATATTACTCAATCACTTGATATCAAGACGATTCTCGATGCGGGCAAATCAAAATTAAGTCCCGACCGCCAGGCTTATCTGAACAGACTGGAAAATTCCGTAGTGCGCGGAGATATTAAGGATCAGCAGATTAAATCAAACCTGCAATTGGCTGAATTCTGGAGAGACTCGGTGGAAAATGGCTTTCTGCCTTACTCTTATTATCTTGGACAGGCGGCAAAGTTGGAAAATTCTGAAAAAAGTCTCACATTTGCAGCCCAATTATTTTTGAACAACTTACGAAGGCAGGATAATCCGGCGATAAAAAACTGGATGGCTTTGGAAAGCCGGGATCTGTTTACAAGGGCTGAGAAATTGAACCCTGACAATGATTCTACAAAAATCGGATTGGGAGCTACTTATATATTTGGAAGCACTGGTTCAGAACCACAGGAGGTAATGAAGGGAATTCAGGAAATCCTGGAAGTGGCACGGAGAGACTCGCTTAACATGTATGCTCAATTGATGCTGGGATTGGGAGGAATTGAATCCGGACAATACGACCGGGCCATTCCGCGTCTGTTGAAAGTCGTACATTTTGATCCGGGAAATCTGGAAGCTGTGTTGAGTTTAAGTGACGCATATGAGAAAACAGGTAATACCGCATTGGCGAAAACCTGGTATGAAGAAGCAAAAAAACTGACCACCAATCCTGAATTGATCCAGGCGATCAACGAAAGACTGGGGTCTTTAAAATAAATGCTCAACCGGAGCAAAGACAGAATTTATTAGTTAACTAAAAAGGAATTATCGATGCCTTGTGGTAAAAAAAGGAAGCGACATAAAATTGCAACCCATAAAAGAAAGAAAAGATTGCGTAAAAATCGTCATAAGAAAAAGAACAAATAACGCACTCCGGCCGGAACACTTTCCGGCCCTGTTCTGCTGAAATCATTTATATGCTAACGCTTACAATGCCGCTTGCTACCGTATGGCTGTTAACCTAAATCTCCTTCAGCATTTCGACTCCTTTTTGTGTGTACCGGACAGGCAGTAAATGTTACATAAACATTGAACAAGGAACTGATCATTAATGCAGCCCCCCAGGGAGTTGAAATAGCTCTGCTGGAAGATAAAAAGCTGGTGGAATTACACCATGAAAAAACTGATGCCAGTTTTGCCGTGGGAGACTTATACCTGGGAAAGGTGAAAAAGCTCATCCCCGGTTTGAATGCTGCATTTGTAGACGTTGGATTTGAAAAGGATGCCTTTCTTCATTATACCGACCTGAGCCCCTACGCACGTTCTTTGCTGAAGTTTACACAGCAGAGCATACAAACTCCCAAGGACAATGAATTTGATTTCGGCAGTTTTTCCGTTGAACCGGAAATTGTAAAAACCGGAAAGATCAACGAAGTATTAAGCGGCAAACCGAATATACTCGTTCAAATATTAAAAGAGCCCATTGCAGCAAAAGGCCCCCGCCTCAGTTGCGAAATTTCTTTACCCGGCCGTTTTGTTGTCATCACACCTTTCAATGATATTGTTGCCGTTTCCCGTAAGATTCATTCTTCGGATGAAAGAAAAAGGCTGCAGAAAATTGTAGAAGCCATCAAACCAAAAAATTTTGGTGTCATTGTACGCACGGCAGCTGAAGGAAAAAACACTGCTGAATTACATGAGGACCTGACCGACCTCGTAGCTACCTGGAAATTGATTCAGCATAATCTGAGTGGTGCCGCAGCTCCTGCAAAAATTCTGAGCGAACAAACGAAGACCACCAGTATGTTGCGTGATTTGCTGAATGAGGATTTCAATAAAATCGTAGTAAACGATAAAAACCTGTTCAGCGATACCAAAGCCTATATTCAAAGAATTGCTTCCGATAAAGTGGATATCGTATCCTACTATAATAACGGTTCTCCCATTTTTGATCATTTCGGTATCACCAAACAGGTGAAAGCCGCATTTGGGAAAACGGTCAATCTTCCCAGCGGAGCCTACCTGATCGTTGAACATACCGAGGCCCTTCACGTTATCGATGTGAACAGCGGTTATAAAAGCGTAAGCAATAACCAGGAACAAAATGCACTCGAAACCAATCTGGAAGCTGCGGAAGAAATTGCCCGTCAGCTGAGGCTACGGGATCTCGGTGGTATCATCGTGGCTGATTTCATAGATATGAAGCTGCCGGACAATAAAAGGAAGCTTGTAGAGGCTATGGAAGGCTTTATGAGGACGGATCGGGCTAAGCATGCGGTGTTGCCAATATCAAAGTTTGGCCTCATGCAAATCACCCGGCAACGCATGAAACCGGAAATTACGATCAATACCCAGGAAATTTGTCCCACCTGCAACGGGACGGGTAAAATCTCCTCCGCTTTGATACTGGAAGACGAAATCGAAAAAAACCTCAGCTACCTGCTGAATCATCAACATAAAGATCTGATCCTCACTGTGCACCCCATCATGTATGCTTACCTCACCAAAGGGGGATGGTTCTTCTCAAAAAAATGGAAATGGCGCAGAAAATACAAGAAGCCGATCAGGGTCAAGGAAAATAATAATTACCATATGACCGAATTCCATTTCTTCGACAAACAAGAGGAAGAAATTAAGCTCTAAAAGGCCCTTTTGGGACTTTTTACGACCTATTACACATTAGTGTTAATCATCATATCATCGTTTTCCGGATTACGTTGACCGGAATAAGGCATTCTAAATTTTAGATACATTTCAAGGGCTCATTTTCAGGTGATTAAAGAAAAACTTCAATTCCAGGAACTATCATAATACATTGTAAATCAATCTTATATGGACTAATATTGGAATAAATACAAGTTTCATTTTCTTTAGTAAAGTTATTCACAGGGAGAAAAATTTATTTTGTTATGTGACCTGATTTTGTAATTTAGTGGAAGAATTTAATGGGTTAGTAAGTAAAAGGTCGGCTCTCGTAGCTGGCCTTTTTACTTTTGTGCCATCTGAGCTGTTATCTTTAACAATGAGCAAAATTAAAACCGCTTTCTTCTGTAATAATTGCGGCTACGAGAGTGCAAAATGGCTGGGTAAATGTCCTTCCTGCGAACAATGGAATACTTTCTCTGAAGAAGTTGTTACCAAAGATGACCGAATGGGCGAATCGGGTTGGAAAAAAAATTCCGACAAAAAAGAAATCAAAACGATTTCAATTCATGAAGTGATCAGTGGTGAAGAAAAAAGAATCGTTACACCGGATGCAGAACTCAACCGGGTATTAGGCGGAGGAATTGTAACAGGCAGTTTAATTCTGGTAGCGGGCGAACCCGGCATCGGTAAAAGCACTTTATTTCTTCAGATCGGATTGATGTTAAAGAATATTGTTACCCTTTATATCAGCGGCGAAGAAAGTGAACAACAAATTCGCATGCGGGCCGACAGGCTGAAAGTGAAGAAAAATCGGCTGATGGATAACCAGGATAATTTTTATCTCCTCACAGAAACATCCACGCAGGCCATCTTCCAGGAAATAAAAAAATTAAATCCGGACGTTGTTATAGTTGATTCCATTCAGACATTGCAGTCCTCATATATCGAATCAACACCTGGCACCGTTTCACAAATCCGTGAATGCGCCGCAGAATTTCAACGCTATGCGAAAGAAACCGGAACACCCGTTTTTCTGATTGGTCATATTACCAAAGATGGAAATATTGCAGGTCCGAAAATTCTCGAGCATATGGTAGATACGGTTTTACAATTTGAAGGTGACCGTCATTATACATATCGTATTCTGCGAACTTTAAAAAATCGTTTCGGCAGTACCGCTGAGCTTGGAATTTATGAAATGACGGATGAAGGAATGCAGGAAGTAAATAATCCGAGTGAGATACTCATTACACAAAAAGAAGAACATCTCAGCGGAAGTGCAATCGCCGCAAGCATAGAAGGGCAGCGGCCTCTGTTGATTGAGGTGCAGGCGCTGGTAACCGCTTCTGTATACGGAACACCACAAAGAACCGTGAGTGGTTTTGACCTTCGAAGGTTACAATTGTTGTTGGCAGTACTGGAAAAAAGAGGTGGTTTTCACTTTGGTATAAAAGATGTTTTTTTAAATATTGCGGGAGGTTTAAAAGTGGAAGATCCATCCATTGATCTCGCGGTTCTTTGTGCGTTGCTGAGTTCATTCGAAGATGTTCCGCTGGCATCCGATACCTGCTTTGCCGGTGAGGTCGGATTGAATGGTGAAATCCGTGCAGTAAACAGAATCGGTCAGCGAATAGCCGAAGCAGAGAAACTTGGATTCAGTAAAATACTCGTTTCAAAATACAATCAGAAAGGTTTAAAAAATCATCCCCATCAGATAGAAGTGATATTAATGGGGAAGGTTGAAGAAGTGTACAAATATTTATTTTAGAGGTTCGCGATTGGGGCACAATACCAGATGACATCGCGTATTTTCTTTTTCCAATCCGTTTTACATCTCTTTTTTCCGCACACCTGTTGTGGTTGTGGCAGTGATCTGCTTTCTGAAAATTTATTATTTTGTATTCATTGTCAGTCATCCATGCCCGTCACGCGATTTGAATATTTTATCGCGAATCCCATAGAGAAAATATTTTGGGGTCGTGTGCAAATACATTCAGCAGCTGCTCATTTGTACTTTACCAGCGGATCCCAGGTTCAGCATAGTCTTCATCTCCTTAAATATAAGGGGAGAAAAGAAATCGGTATATACCTGGGGAAACAATTAGGCGAATCATTAAAACAGTCCTTGCGATTTAGCGAGTGCGAAATAATTGTTCCCTTACCACTCTTTGCATCACGGGAAAAGAAGAGAGGATATAATCAGGCATCATTGATTGCAAACGGGATATCACAAAAATTAAATATTCCGGTTATTACCAATGCCATTTCGCGTATAAAGAAAACAGAAACACAAACACACAAAAGCCGTATTCAAAGATGGAAAAATATGGAGTCCACCTTTGAAATACGCGATTCCATCAAAATTTCCGGAAAACATATATTACTGGTTGACGATGTCGTTACTACCGGGGCCAGCCTGGAAGCCTGTGCCCGGGTTCTCCTGACCTGCCCGGGTGTCAGAGTGAGTATCGCCTGTCTGGCCCATACGGTGGCTTCTTAAGCTCAAGCGCAAAGCTTAAAGCCTCATTTTAAGTAAAATGAATGATATTTATCCCTGTTCAAAACATCAGAAACTCGCAACTACGAAAAAATTCAAGGCCTTGCATTTAAAAAGCTTTACGCTTTGTACTTTCCGCTTTCATCTTATCAAAGCCCTGCTTTTTTCGGTTTTGGCCGGAATTCTGATGTTTTCCTGTCAAAAGCAATCAAATCAAAACGGAGATGCCCGTCTTTTTCTTTCCGCCGATACTGTTGACTTTGATACGGTTTTTGCTGCAACTGCCACTGTAACACAGCAGATTAGGTTGATAAATAACAATGACATCGGTTTAGCCATCAATTCAATCAGCCTGGCCGGTGGATCGGCATCTCCCTTTATTATAAATATAGACGGCAACCCCGGACCCGAAGCGACCAATCTCAGTATTCCATCGAACGATAGCCTGATCATTTTCGTTACCGTCTACATCCGCGCCGGATCCGGACCGGTTCCGTTTCATTTGGAAGACAGTATACGGATCAGTTACAATGGCAAAGAACAGTTTGTGCAGCTAAGCGCCTGGGGCCAAAATGCCCATTTTCTAAAAAACGGGGTGATACAGCACGATACCACCTGGACCAACGACCTTCCTTATGTGATTTATGGGAGTCTTACGGTTAACAATAACGCGACCCTGACCGTAGAAGCCGGAACACATATATATATGCACGCAGATGCCCCTATTTATGTAGATGGAACCCTGAAAGTATTGGGTGATTCACTAAATAACCAGGGGGTTTATTTTACCGGCGACCGATTGGATCAGCCGTATGCCAATTATCCGGGTTCCTGGCCCGGAATTTTTTTCCGGCAAAACAGCAGAGATAATGTGCTGAATTATGCCGTGCTTCAGAATGGTAACCAAACCCTGGTTGTTGAAGGGCCAGGTGCTGGTCTGAATCCGAAACTTTCTTTAAATCAGTGCATCATCAATAATTCACTGGCTGAAGGCATTCTTGCTGTACAGTCCAGCATTCACGCTGTCAATTGTCTGGTCAGCAATTGCGGACAAAATATTGTCATCGGATTGGGCGGATCATATCAGTTTGAGTATTGTACAGTTGCTTCGTACTCAACAAACCTGCTTTTTCATCAGCAACCGGTGCTGAATATTTCAAATTCCGGATTGAACGGAGGCCAGATCGTCACTTCCGATCTGAATGCAGGATTTATCAATTGTATTTTCTGGGGAAGTGAAAATATTGTGGACGAGGCCATTATACAAAAACAGGGGAATAATACATTTAACGTATTATTTGATCATACTATTCTGAAACAGCAAAATTATCCGGCCAATATAGATAGCAGTTCATTATGGATAAATACAAATCCGCTCTTTGTAGCAGCCGGGATTCCGAATAACGTATTTAATTTCCAGCTGCAGGCGGGTTCACCTGCGCTGAACAGTGCTGTTAATTCCGGAATCTTTATTGACCTGAATGGTGATCCCAGGCCGGCGAACCTCAGTGACCTGGGTTGTTACGAGCGGCAGTAATTACTCCTCTGATTCTCTTAACTTTGATAGTTAAACATTGATTATACAATAAAATATATTTTATGTTGAGATTATTGTTCATACCAATTTTGTTTATGATACACTCAAGTGTTAGTGTGTATGATTTTAAAGTACCGGCACTGGATGGCGGAACCATTGACTTGTCTACATATAAAGGGAAAAAATTACTGATCGTAAATACGGCATCCAAATGCGGTTTTACTCCCCAGTACGCTGACCTGGAAAAACTGTATGACAAGTACAAGGACAAACTGGTGATTGTCGGATTCCCTGCCAATGATTTTGGCGGACAGGAACCTGGTACAAATTCCGAAATCAGTGAGTTTTGTAAAAAGAACTATGGTGTAACATTTCCACTTGCCGCAAAATCTGATGTAGTGGGTGAAAATACTTCACCTTTATTCAAATATTTGACGGAAGAAGCTGTTAAATTAGGCACACCGGCACCGGTCATTAAATGGAATTTCACAAAATTCCTGATAGATGAGAACGGAAAACTCATTGGTGTGTACAATAGCAAGATCACTCCCATGAGTGAAGAGATCACTTCCCACCTCAACTAATTCCAGCCAACAGGATGTTATTTAGTCAGGTGATTGGTCAGCAGGAAATCAAAGCAAAGCTTCGCAACCTTGTTGAACATAACAGGTTGAGTCATGCGCTGTTGCTGAATGCACCGGAAGGTGCAGGCGGCCTGCCATTGGCATTGGCTTTTACACAATACATTGTTTGTGAAAAGGTATCCGGTATAGAAGCAGGAAATACACTTCCCCCCGAAAGCTGTAATGAATGCCCGGCCTGTCAGAAAGCTGCGCGGCTCATTCATCCTGACATACATTATGTATTTCCCGTGGTTTCGCGAAAACCAGGCGACAAGCCTGTAAGCGCGGATTATATTTCTGAATGGCGTGAATTCATTTCAATGTATCCGTATGGGACCATATTCGACTGGCTCCAGCAGATTAATGCTGAGAATAAACAGGGAAATATTTCCGCCCATGAGTGCAACGAGATCAACCGTAAACTCAGTTTGAAAAGTTTTGAAAGCGGATATAAGATTCTCGTTATGTGGATGCCGGAATATCTTGGCAACGAAGGAAATAAATTGCTGAAGCTGATTGAAGAACCACCACCGGACACCATCTTCATATTGGTGACTGAAAATGAGGCCCAGATTCTTCCTACTATTCTTTCACGCGTGCAGATCATCCGGCTGCCCAGACCCCAGCCATCCGAAATCCAGGAAGCCCTGGTATCCCGGGCAGGCGTACAACCCGAACAGGCCAGACAACTGGCCGCAGTGAGTGAACAGAATTACCGCGAAGCACTCAGGCAATTACAGCATGGTCAGGACGACTGGCAGTCATTATTACGGGAATGGCTAAACGCTGTTTTACGATCAGGACCTGTGGCACAGGTAAAATGGGTGGAAGAAATAGCAAAAACGGGGCGGGAAAAACAGAAACAGTTTCTGCAGTATTTCAGTCATTTGCTGGAACAGGCTGTCAGACTGCGAATGTCTGATGCGGCGCTGGCAGACCTGCCGGATTCTGAAAGAGATTTTGCACTCAGACTAAATAAAATCGCTGATCTGTCAGCCCAACGGGCTATCATAGAAGAAGTTAATAAATCGATTTATTACATTGAACGCAATGCACACGCTAAAATGCTCTTTCATGCGTTGACTATTCGCCTCTATCATATCCTGGCAAACCGGGAAGAAGCGGTAGTGATCTAGAAAGGAGTATATTTGTCAACTTGCTGGTTAATATATACATATATGGGATGTTCTAATTGTGGCACTGCCGATGGCAAGCCAGGCGGATGCCAAAGCCATGGAAGCTGCGGATCCGGAAGTTGTAACAGGATGAATGTATATGACTGGCTCTCAAACCTGCCGATTCATGATCCCGCAACAGAATGCCGGGTTATGGAGATCAGTTTTAGTCAGGGAAGCCGTAAAGATTTTTTTCGCAATACAACAACACAGATTTTTGAGAAAGGTGAGATGGTGAGCGTGGAAGGTGTAAGTGGCTTTGATGTTGGCGAAGTAAGTATGACGGGAGAGTTAGTCAGAATACAGATGAAAAAGAAGTCGGTTGAAGAATTTCATCCTGACATGAAAAAAGTGCTTCGCCGGGCTTCGGATCGTGATCTGGACCTGCTTAAGCAAAACAAAGCCCGTGAAAAAGAGGCTGTTATCCGTTCGCGTGCTATTTCGCGCCAGTTAAAACTGGATATGAAAGTGTCGCAGGTGGAAATTCAGGCCGATGGCCGTAAAGCGACCTTTTATTATATAGCTGACGACCGGGTCGATTTCCGGGAGCTTATAAAGATTTTTGCATCAGAATTCCGCGTGAAAGTGGAAATGCGCCAGATCGGCGCCAGGCAGGAAGCCGGCAAAGTTGGTGGTATCGGAAGCTGCGGTCGTGAACTCTGCTGCTCAACCTGGCTAACCGATTTCAAATCTGTAAATACTACTGCTGCCCGTTATCAGAATCTTTCCATCAATCAAAGCAAACTCAGTGGTCAGTGCGGCAGGTTAAAATGCTGCCTGAATTATGAACTGGATACTTATCTGGATGCATTGCAACAGTTTCCCGATAATGCCGACACCTTGCAGGTCGCAAAAGGAACGGCCCTGCTGGTTAAAAAAGATATTTTTAAATACCTGATGTGGTATGTATTGCCCGACAGCAATAAGCAATACCCCCTGCTGATCGAGCGCGTCAAGCAAATTAAGAATCTCAACAAACAGAATATTATTCCGGATGATCTGGGCGCTGTTGAAGCAACCGGCAAGCCAAAGGAGGAACTGGTGAACGTTGATCTGACAGGACAATTCAGTTTGAAAACACTGGATAATGCTGACAAGAAAAAAAGACACAACCGGCCAGGCCCCCCACAGCAAAGAAGGGATGACAAATCTCCTCAGCAGCCAAGAGATAACAGGCCACCGCAACCGCAGAGAGGTAACAGACATCCACAACAATCAAAAGACAATAACAGACCATCACAACAAAGAGATAACAGGCCACCGTCTCCACCCAGAGAAAACAGACCGCCGCCTCCTATCAAGAAACCATAGAAAATGAAAGGCTTTAAGAAGAAAATGCTGCTGCTTTCCGGAATTTTCCTGATAAGCTGGCTTCTCTTCGCACAAAGCTGTATGAGTTTTCGCAAATCGGATGCGGAAGCAAAAACCGAATTTGCAAAAGATCATGTTACGCTTCGCACAAGAACCATTGATGTGGAGGGAAGGCATATACACTTTGCCGCCACAGGTAGTGATTCCTTACCCACTCTTTTTTTTATTCATGGTTCGCCGGGAAGCTGGGATGCATTTGCAGAATACATGAAAGATTCTTTATTGCTGCGAAAATTCAGAATGGTATCCGTCGACCGTCCGGGTTTCGGATACAGCGATTACGGTCAGCCACAACATCTCGATGTACAATCCCTTTGGATCAGCAGACTTTTCTATCTGCTCGCCAATCATCACCCTATGTTCCTGGCAGGACATTCTTTGGGCGGACCGATGGTCATAAAACTGGCGGCAGACAATCCGCATACTTTTTCCGGTATCGTCGTTATTTCCGGATCCATAGATCCCAAAGAAGAAAAACCGGAAAAATGGAGGCCCTGGTTATATAAAACACCTTTAAATTATTTGGTTCCCGGAGCGATGCGGCCTTCCAATGAAGAATTGTGGTATCTGAAGAAAGATCTTGTTCAGCTTGAAAAAGATTTTCCCAAAATAACCTGTCCGGTGTACTTTATTCACGGGTCGGAAGACACCTGGGTGCCGCCGGGTAATGTAGATTATGGGAAAAAAATGCTGGTGAATGCACCCTTCGTGGATATAACACTGATCCCGGGTGCCAACCATTTTATTCCCTGGTCGAAATTCGCAGAAATCAGGAGCGTATTGTTAAAATTGTATTAAGGGGTAAAAGCACCACGTACCTCTTTACAATACATTTCCTTTTTACTAAATTGCATGTCCTAAACATACAAACTATGGCTATTTTTAAATCTGGTAATCCCGCGATGAATGTGTTCGAGAATACGATTGCCATTCCCGGCTCAGGCGTCATGACTGAAAGGGGAACGCTGAATAAATTTTTCATGCTGTTTCTACTCGTCATGGCATCCGCTTCCCTGACATGGAAAGCATTTTACGATGGAGTAGACGTTATGCCTTATACTATGGGAGGTGCCATACTCGGTCTTATCACCGCGATGGTCGTTATATTCAAAAAAGAATGGGCTGCTTATCTGACCCCGGTGTATGCTTTATTTGAAGGTGTTTTCCTGGGTGGAATTTCTGCCATCTATAATAATGTATTTGCGAAATCTGCGCCCGGAATTGTAACGCAGGCTGTGCTTTTAACTTTCGGCGCCGTGATTGCGATGTACGTTTTATATCGTTTCAGAATTATCAAAGTAACCGAGCAATTCCGATCCATCATTTTTATCGCAACCGCAGGCATCGCGATTTTTTATTTGCTGGCGGTTGTATTACGTTGGTTTCATGTGGATATCGGCTTCATTCATGAAGGATCCACGCTAGGGATCGTGTTCTC
The DNA here is from genome assembly GCA_963759335.1 of uncultured Bacteroidota bacterium. GTDB lineage: Bacteria > Bacteroidota > Bacteroidia > Chitinophagales > Chitinophagaceae > Puia. Next base: position 149,265 of record CAVWYU010000001.1, on the reverse strand, counting down.
ACTGTTTGTCGTTGGCATTGCCGCATTAAATCTCCTGCTTGATTTTGATATGATCGAAAAAGGTGTTGCTGCAGGTGCACCGAAATATATGGAGTGGTACGGAGCTTTCGGATTATTGGTCACCATTGTATGGCTTTATCTCGAAATTCTTCGCCTGTTGTCCAAACTTGCAAACAGGAAGTAATTACCTATAATTGTCAATTGTCAATTGTTAATTGTCAATTGTTAATGAATTCGTCTTCATAAACGTTGACAATTGACAATTGACAATTAACAATTATTATCTGTCTCCGCCCAGCAAACTTCCAAGTCCTCCCAGGATACTTCCTTCTTCTCTCCTGTTTCCGAGCTGCGGACTATACTGAATGATCCGGCTGGCCAGGCGGCTGATGGGCAGGGATTGTATCCATACTTTCCCGGGACCCCGCATAACCGCAAAGAACAGACCCTCACCACCGAACATCCAGTTGCGGATACCGCGTATGAATTCAATATCAAAATCGATGGTAGGTGTATATGCAACCACACATCCGGTATCTACTTTCAGGATTTCACCCGGTTTTAATTCTTTTTCCAATATATATCCACCGGCATGAACAAATGCCAGCCCGTCACCTTCCAGTTTCTCCATGATAAATCCTTCGCCGCCGAAAACACCTGTACCCAGTCTGCGCTGGAAGGCGATCCCAATGCTAACTCCCTTGGCTGCGCAGAGAAATGCATCTTTTTGAGCGATGATTGAACCTCCCAGTGTCTGCAGATCCAGACAAATTATTTTTCCGGTATAAGGGGCTGCGAAACTGACCTTCCTTTTTCCCTGACCCATATTTGTAAATGCAGTCATAAATAAATTCTCACCCACCAGTACTCTTTTACCTGCATTCATCAACCGATCGAGTATACTCGAACTATGCTGCTGGGAACCGTCACCGAAAATGGTTTGCATTTCGATGCCATCTTCCATCATCATGAATCCACCGGGTTCTCCGATCACCGTTTCCTGCGGATCCAGCTCCACTTCCACAAATTGCAGTTCCTCACCGTAAATTTTATAATCGATTTCGTGATTGTTTCTCATATACTTTTTTTACAAAATTAAAAATCTTCCGGGTTTAAAGCCCAAAGCCCAAAGTCTAAAACTATTCAATTTTAAATTTTTCACTTTGATAATGAAAAATCCTGTTTGACATACGTTTTAGGCGTTGAGCTTCAGCATTGGGCTTTTAAAACCATGAACCGATCCAAGTATCACTCACTCCCGGTTGACCCGCCAGATGCCGGCGTCTTCTTGATTTCTCAATATTATGCCGGATGATTGTATACGGAATCATGATCAGCAGGAAAATAAATGTCAATGGAGGAATACCCATCATGGAAACCCATCTGCCTCCGAAATACCTGCGCATCGGCCTCTTCAGCCTTTCCGCAATCAGATACATGCTTGGCAGAATAAAAAGTGTCATGAAAAATGCAAATGCAAGTCCGAAGATAATGGTCCAGGATAACGGTTTCCAGAACACTGCACTGTCTCCTCCAAAGAAAATATGCGGATCCAAATCAGCGAACAGTGTAACGAAATTAATATTGAATCCGATCGCCAGCGGTATCAGCGCGAGTATCGCCGCCAGAGCCGTCAGCAATACGGGAATGATTCTCGTTTTACCTGCCTGTATTAAAGCTTCTCTCGTTTTCATTCCCCGTTCACGTAATACATCCGCAAATTCTATCACGAGTATTCCATTCTTCACAACAATACCTGCCAGTCCCACAATGCCTAAACCCGTCATCACGGCAGAGATCGTCATTCCCGTGAATGCAAATCCAAGCAGAACACCGATCACACTGAATATGATCTCGGTCAGAATGATGACCGGCTTGCTGATTGAATTAAACTGAAGGACCAGGATAAATAATATCAGCATCAGCGCGATCATCAATGCTGAACCAAGGAATGAAACCGTTTCCTGTTGTTGCTTACCTTCTCCGGTCTGAACAATTTCCACGCCGTCTGCCTTTCCTTTAAAATTATCTATTGCATCCTTGAGCTGGGCATTCACCGCAGGTGGTGTGTATCCGGTCAGCACATTTGAATATAATGTGATCACTCTCTTAAGCGCTTTTCGCTTAATGCTGCCATAGGTACTGGTGAAATCCATTTTTACAAGATTTGTAATCGGAATAGATTTAATAGCACCCGTTGGTTCACGGAAAAAAATCTTCATGTTCAGCAGGTCCGTAAGATTACTACGTTGCATTTCCGTGTTGCGCAGCTGTATTTTATATTCTTCTTTGTTATCCTTGATCTTCGAAAGCTCCCGGCCAAAAAGAGCCGTACGAATTTGTTGTCCGATTTGTGCCGTGCTCACGCCTTCAATCATCGCCCGCTGACGGTCGATGGTGAGTGTTATTTCAGGATTGGTCAGGTCCACATCCATTTTCAGTTCCTCTACGCCGGGTGTTTGAATAGAATCCAGGTAGTTTTTTAATGCAGAAGCCGTGGCTGTGAGATTTTCAAAATTATCACTGCTGATTTCAATATTGATCGGCGGATCAGTCGGCGGACCACCCTGTTCCTGGTCCACGGATACTTCAGCTCCGGGAATTCCTTTCAATGCAGTTCTGATTGAATCCATGATCGGGGTAGTCGATCTGCCGTGGCGTTTCTCATATTCCACAAAGGAGATCTGTAATCTTCCGAGTTCAGGCCGGGTACTCCGGTCACCGCTTGCAGGATTACCGGCGCCAATCGCCACATTCGAGATCACACTTTCTACCATCGGATTCATCTGGCCATTTTCAGTTCCCAGTATTTTATTGACTCTTTTTTCAAGTACAGATGTAACCGAATCCGTATAGTTAACATTGGTCCCAACCGGTAATTTGAGATAAACAAAAATGAAGTTCGGATCGCCTTTTGGGAAAAACACAACAGGCACTTTTCGCATTCCCAGAAACACAAAAGAGAATATGAGCAACAGAAAAGTACTGAAGAGCAGCCAGACCGGGCGCCATCCTTTCAGGGCCCATCGCAAACCACTTTCATAATGACTCATGATCCAGGGCAGGCTGCGGTTCTGGAAAGTATGAATCATACCCGTAAACAGATAGGCATTCAGAAACATCAGAATACTGAATAGTATCAGAATATTTCCTCCGAAAGTAAAATGCATTACGTCCAGCAGAATGCCCAGAATCAGGAAGGTCCAGAATAAAGGATTTCTGAATACCCTTGATTTTTTGCTGGCATGATCATCCTCTGCGTGATTCATAAAATCAACCGCGAATATGGGGTTCATCAGGAATGCGACAATCAGTGATGCAGAAAGAGTAAAGATCAACATGACCGGCAGATAGATCATAAACTTTCCGATCAGTCCCGGCCAGAACAAAAGAGGAAAGAACGGAGCCAGGGTCGTAAGGGTTCCGGCGAGTACGGGAATAAATATTTCTCCCGCGGCTGCCTTGGCGGCAATGACAGATGAAATCCTGCCCTTCCCTTCTGTAAATATCCTGTGTGTATTCTCAATAACAACAATTGCGTCATCCACGATAATACCCAAACCAAAAAGCAATGCAAAGAGTACGATAAAATTCAGGGTAACATGACTGCCGATAATCAGATCCGCAGCGGGTAAAAACAGGAAAGCCACAAACATACTGAGCGGTACCGAGAGGGCAACGAAAAAGGCATTCGTAACACCCATAAAAAACATCAGAATGATCAGCACGAGAATAAATCCGATGACGATGGAATTAACCAGGTCGTTAAAAGAAGTCCGGGTCGTTTTACTCTGATCCCCTGTGATGACGACCGACAAATCTTTGGGAAATTCAGTAGCCTTCATTTCGGCCACCACGCGCTTTACTTCATCGGAAGTCTCAATTAAATTTTCACCGCTTCGCTTGATAATATTCAGCGTAACCACATTCTTGCCATCCAGCCGCGCATAGCTTTCACTTTGTTTTACAGTGTCTTTGATAACGGCTATATCCTTCAGGTAGATCGGTGCTGCAGATGTATTTCGGACAACGATTTGTTCAATATCGGAAGCCGTTTTGAACTGGCCTTTTAGCTGAAGTGTTCTCTTCATATTTCCCACCTCCAGCAATCCGCCGGAAATATCCAGATTTTCATTCGCGACAGCATTCGCAATATCATTGAATGTAATATTGGAGCTTTGCATCTTGAAATTATCCACGTTGATCTGGAATTCACGTTCAGGCGCACCCACTTCATCCACGCGGTTCAGCTGTGAAAGTTCTTCCAGCTTATCTTTCAGGTCATCGGCGAATTTTTTCAGATGTTGCCCGTCATAATTGCCGCTCACATTCACATACATGATCGGCTGATCCGATAAACTGATTTCCATCACATTCGGCTGGGTAGTCAGGTCCGTCGGTAAATCCGTTTTGGCCTTGTCAACAGCATCTTTTACTTTCTGCAGCGCAACATCAATCACCACATCCGATTCGAATTCTACTACGATGGCGGAGAAATCCTGCACCGAAGTACTGGTGAGCTTGTTGATCTTGGCTCCGGTGATTCCCTTGATCTGTTTTTCAATGGGACGTGTAACGAGGTTTTCAATATCCTTCGGTGAATTCCCCACATACGTTGTCTGTACGTATATCTGCGAGATAACAATATCCGGAAACTGTTCTTTCGGAGTGGATACAAATTTGCTGACACCCAGGATGGTCACAAATATGATCAGCAGGTAAACAGATGTTTTATTATTGATGGCCCAACTGGTGGGTCCGAATTCCTTGAATTTTCCTTTTAAATTTTCTAGTGCGCTCATAAAAAACAATTCAGATGGTTATGGATATCTCCTGCTCACTGTGCTGATGTAGTAATGGGCTGTTCATCATATAAACCCTGGTACCCGTCTGTAATAATATTATCGCCTGCCTGTATACCGGACAACACTTCCACCCTGTCTCCATATATCAATCCTATGTTGATGGGTTTTTTACGCGCCACCAGCCGGTCACCATCTTTCACCGCAATCATCACATATTTGCCCTTGTCATCATTCTGCAAACTATTCGCAGGAATCGTAAGCGCTTTAGGTGTTGTATAATCCTGAATTTTTATCAGGGCGATCTGGTTGGGATAAAATTGTTTATCGTTTGGAAGTTTGGTTTCGATATAAAAACTACGCGTGGAAGGATCGATCGTTTTACCGGTCACGGATATCTTTGTATCAATGGTCTTGTTGTTGAGTTCGGGTATAACCACTTTAACATTACTGCCCACTTTTACCTTTCCCAGATAATTTTCCGGAACCTGCGCGATCGCTTTCAGATCGGTCGTATTCACAATCTGTAACTGGTTATTCCCCGTAAAAATTTCTCCCAAACGGATATTGACAACATCCGCTACTCCGCTGATATCGGCATATACACGGGTGAGGTCTATTTGACGGTTGATCAGGTCAACAGACATTTTAGCCTGGTCCATCTGATTTTTTGCAGTTACCAGTTCAACTTCAGAACCGATCTGCTGATCCCAGAGATTTTTTCTCCTCTCGTACAGATTTTTTGCAAATGCGAGCTGCTGATTCGCGGTTGCCAGTTGTTGTTGCAGCACTGCGTCATCCAGCTTAAGGAGTAACTGACCTTTCTTCACCATGTCTCCCTTCTTCACATAAATTTCCTTCACCTGCCCTCCTGTACCATTCCTCGGAGTTACCAGCGCAATATTCAGTGCGTCAATTTTCCCCTGCAATTCGATAAAATGTGTAAAGGGAGTTGCTACAACCGGTTGGAATGCGATCAACTTTGTTTTCTCTTTTTTGACCGAAGACGAATCCACTTTACCCAGTGCTTCCTCGGCTTTTTGGATCTTTGACGTCAGATCAGCCTGCTGATCTTTTAGCTTCTGTAATTCCGCTTTTTGCTTTGCGACTGCATCGCCTGTTTGTCCGCAGGACATGAAGAAAATAGTCCCGGTGATCATTGCAGATAAAAATATCTTGTTCATAATTGCGTTGTTTGGCATTTTAAATTCTTCCGATTGCTTTCAGGAAATCTATTTTTGCTATGACGGCTGTATATAATGCGTTCACATAGTTGGACTGTGCCGTAATCAGGTCATTTTGTGAGTTCGATAAATCCGTATTGGTAGCCAGACCTGACTCAAATTTTTTCTTTGTTTGTGCATATACTGATTCCGCCGTTTTCATATTTGATTTCTGCGAATTCATCGTATTGATTGCGTTGATAAAATTGTTCCTCGCGATGGCCACTTCCTGGCCAATATTTAGTTTGAGATTTTCGACCTGCGCATTGGTAAGCTCTGCAGTCAGCCTGGCTTTTTGAAGACGTGCATTTTTTGCGAATCCTTCAAATATGGGAACGTTGACGGAAAGTCCAACATAGGAAGAAGTAAACCAGGTACCGCTTTTCGAAAACAGATCATAAGTATTGCCAGCTGCATTTTTCTGATAGCCGCCGTTCAGGCTCAATGTCGGATAATAGTCGGCCTGGTAACGTTTGATATCAAAATCATTGAGTTGTTTCTGTATCTCGAGGTACTGATAATCAAATCTGTTTTTATAACTATACGCGGTATCGATCGATACACCTCCCGTCAGTGCCGCTTCGGTGAACTGGGTTGTCAGGATGATTGAATCAGCAGCCGGAATTCCGATTAAAAATTTTAATGAAGTAAATCCATTGGTGATCGCTGTCGCTGTATTTTGCCTGGCTGTCAGAAAATTGTTCAATTGCACGTCCGCTTTATCCACGTCCAGTTTTTCAGCAAAGCCATTTTCGTTCATAACACGCGTATCGTGCAATAATTTCGAAGCAAGTTCTATATTAGAATCTTCGAGGGCAATCTGGGTTTTACTTACGAGCAGTTGATAATATACTTTGTACACATTAACCGACAAATCTTCCACTGTCAGATCGATGGCCTTCTTGTAATAATCAAGTGCTGCGGTACGTGCTTTCAGTCCAACAAAAACGGATCCGTCAAATAAAGTCTGCGTTAACATAACACCTCCGGAGGCAATAAATTTTTGTTGAAACTGAACCGGCAGATAGGATCCCGGTGCACCTCCGAAAAATTCTCCCGGAACCAGGGTAACCGGGATACTGAAGTAATCCGTTGTAGAGCCCGTTCCGGTTATTTTTGGCAGGGCTAATGCAGTTACTTCTTTGTTTGTCTGTTCCTGAATGGCCAGATTGGTAATTGCCGCTTTTACGGAAATATTATTTTTCTTCACCAGCGCAATGGCATCATCCGCGCTGAGCGAGTGAATCGTTTGGGCTTCACCATAAAATGCTGCCGACGTGGCGAGTAGAACGGTCAGATATAATCTATTAAGAAATTTTTTGTTCATGTAAAATCGTTTTATTTCTTTCATTCAAATATTTTTCGATCAGCTTTTTCCCCTCTGCGTTACAAATACTGTGCAGGTATAAGATGGCCAGCTCCTGGCATGTCTGGTTCATCGGGTATTTATTATGCGGGAAAGCTTCCTGGTTGAAGGGCATAAAGGCTGTTTCAATCCGGTGACGGGAAGTAATGTCTGCGTTCAGATCCGTTCTGTATAAATCCTCCCGGATGCCGCGTTCCAGGTTTTCCATGATCATGGTATACAGAAACTGATATTTATACTGTTTGAGACGTTTGAAGGCAGCCGGATGATGTTTTTCGAGGTCGTGAATAAGCTGCGGATTCATGGTCTTCAGCATTTCTTCAATACCATCCATAGCCTGGAATATTTCATGCACCGCATTCTCGGCTGTCTGGCTGAATTCGCGGCAATCCTGCTCATTTTGCTTCATTTCCTCGTTTACTACCGCCTCTACCATGGCGTCTTTGTCGGTAAAAAACTGGTAAATTGTCTTCTTGCTGATTCCAAGCTGAGCGGCTATTTCGTCCATTGTGATCGACCGGATCCCGTAACGCATGAATAGCTGGGTGGCTTTCTCTAATATTCTCTCTTTATTTTCCATTTTTATCGTTCAAAACGAGTACAAAACTACGGAAACTCTTTTCGTTACCAAAGTTTCCACCGAGTTTTTTAGCAGTTTCACCGGAATTCCGGCCTAGAAAGGATGACGATTGAAGGTGATAAACATGGACCCCGGAGAATGTTTGATTATTTTTGATCCCAAACCACTGATTATGAAATTCCGGATCATCGCCCGTAAACTGTTCAAGTACTTTTTGCAGGGGCTGATCATCCTGGCCCCGATTACTATTACTATTTCGGCCGTACTATCTCTGTTTAACTGGGTAGACAGTATTTTACCGGATTTCTTTCAAAGTCATTTTCCGAAGCTTGCTTTGGACGAAAACGGGATTCCAAGACGGATACCGGGTTTAGGCTTTATACTGGTTACCGGTATCGTGCTGGTTGTAGGATATACTTCATCATCCTTCATCGTGAGTAAAATGGTGGAGTTGTTTGATAAAATCCTTGAGAAAACACCCGGTATAAAAATAATATATAGTACGATCAAGGACTTCTTTGAAGCCTTTGCAGGAAACAGGCGAAAATTCGACCGGGCTGTGTTAGTAAGCATCGAAGCGCCGGATATCTGGCGGATCGGCTTTATTACACATGAAGAACTCACAGAATTCGGATTACAGGAATTTATTTCGGTTTACATCCCCCAGTCCTATGCATTTGCAGGACATCTGTATTTCGTAAAAAAAGAAAGGGTGCGTTTGATCACCGATATCACATCCACCGACGCCATGAAATTCGCGATTTCGGGAGGGGTTACGAATATTGATGACTGAATTCGGTTCACGGTTGATGGTTGGCGGTTGGCGGTTAATCGCCGACTAAATTCACCACTAAGTGGTATTTGATTTGCAATTCTGGAAATTTAATTTGCGACTTTCAGATCAACAACAAACCGCCAACCGCCAACCATCAACCGTCAACCGATTAGCAGCAACATCTCATGAAAAAGTTTTGCTGCATCATCATATGGATTCTCCTTTCTCATCGGTCCTATTGCTGGGGCTTTTACATGCATGAGAAAATCAATTATCACGCTGTATTTCTTTTGCCGCCCCAAATGATGATCCTGTTTAAACCCAATATTGGGTTCCTTTCCGAACACGCAGTTGACCCCGATAAAAGAAGATATATCTCTGCCAGTGAAGGTGCACATCACTTCCTGGATATCGATCATTACGGTCGCTACCCGTTCCCCGAACTTCCCCGCGATTATAGATCAGCACAATTAAAATATTCTGAAGACAGTCTGCGGACTTACGGAATTGTTCCCTGGTGGATACAGATAATGATGGGCCGGCTAACAAAAGCATTCCGCGAAAAAGACAAACAGGCTATATTAAAAACTGCGGCAGAACTGGGGCATTATATTGCCGATGCACATGTTCCTCTGCACGTTTGTTCAAACCACAACGGCCAGCTGACCCACCAGGAAGGCATACATGCTTTCTGGGAATCCAGGGTACCAGAATTATTTGCCGAGGCAGACTGGGATTTTTTTATCGGTAAAGCAGTCTATATAACAGATCTGCCTGGATTTATATGGAAACGCGTACTGGAAAGTGCAGCTGCGGCAGATACCGTACTGCGTTGCGAAAAAGAAATCAGCGATCATTTCAGGCCGGACCAGAAATATGCATTTGAGGAGCGCCGGGGTAAACTCGTGAAACAGTACTCGAGGGCCTTTGCTTCTTTGTACGAAAACAGGATGGACCATATGATCGAACGGCGTATGCGGCAATCCATTTTCGCTGTTGCCTCCTGTTGGTATACCGCATGGGTGAATGCCGGACAGCCCCCGTTGGAGACATGTATACATGATACGATTTCGGATCCTGAGAAAAAGGAGTATGAAAGACTCAATCTGGAATGGAAGAATAATAACATTAAAGGCAGGGACTGTCTTTAATTCCCGAGGCGCGGATGGGACTTTTTCCTTATGAAAGATTCGTGATTGAACCTATTCATCTTCCGTATATTCTCCGTATATCATTTGTATATTATCCGTTAAGACACGGAAGATATACTGAAAATAAACTTAATTTAGTCTTACTTTTTACAGAAATTCATTATTACATTTATAGTATCATTATTCCCCATGGCTATCGTCAATAACCTTTTCATGAAGAATGCTTCCGGCTCGATCGGAAAAGAGCTCGTTTTCAAGAGATATTACGACAAGACGGTCGTGACGAAGATGCCAGATATGAGCAAACGTGTGCTCAGCCCAAAACAGATCGAATCCAACGAGCGGATGTGGCTGGCAACAAAACACGCAAAAGCCTGGTATAAAATCGAAGAAGAAAGAATAAAAGCCCGCATCCGGTTAAAACTACCGGCGCATAAATCACTGTTTCACGCCATGGTCAAGGAGTACCTGGATCTGCACAAACATCAGACACTGGATGAAATGAATCGCAGTTATTCGGGTGAATTCCCTCCGAAAGTTGAAAATACAAACCCGGCGCAAAGCCCGGATCAGGCCCAAAATCCAACGCCAAATGCTTAGAACCGGCGTGGTAACCGTGCCATCCAACCACACGAATTCCGGTTTTAGGCGTTAAATTGCGTTCCCAAGCCAAACTACGAATGATACATAATTTCAATGCGGGTCCCAGCATTTTGCCGAAGGAGGTTTTTGAAGAAGCCGCCAAAGCCATTTTGAATTTCAGGGATACCGGTCTCTCCATTCTGGAAATCGGACACCGGACGGCCTTATTTCAATCTGTTTTGGATGAAACGGTACAATTGGCAAAAGAACTTATGAAACTGGATACAGACCATGAAGTCTTATTCCTTCATGGCGGCGCCACCACCCAGTTCTTTCAGGTACCCATGAATCTGCTCAATGAGAATCAAACCGCCGCTTATCTCGATTGCGGGACCTGGGGAACAAAAGCCATCAAGGAAGCCCGTTTATTTGGTACCGTGGATGTGGTCGCATCCTCAAAAGATAAAAATTACACCTATATACCGAAAGGCTATAAAATTCCGGCTGACGCAGCCTATTTTCACTATACGACCAACAATACCATTGAAGGAACGGAGATGTTTTCCATCCCTGAAACAAACGTTCCACTGATAGCCGACATGAGCAGCGATATTTTGAGTTATGAAACGGACTTTAATCGTTTTGCCCTGATTTATGCAGGTGCTCAGAAAAATATCGGTGCGGCGGGTGTAAATATGGTTGTTCTTCGTAAGGACATACTGGGAAAGGCAGAACGCAAATTGCCGGGAATGATGGATTACCGGAAACACATCGAGGCAGGCTCCATGCTGAACACACCCCCTGTATTTGCCATATATGTATGCATGCTCACGCTGCGCTGGTTAAAAAAAACCGGTGGTGTGGGGGCTATTGAAAAAATAAACAAGGCAAAGGCTGACCTGCTTTATAAAACGCTGGATGAAAAACAAGATTTTCGTCCGACCGTCGCAAAGGAAGACAGAAGCAGGATGAATGTGGTATTCCTGATAGAAAATCCGGAACTCGAAAAGAAGTTTCTGGAAGCCTGCAGGGAACAGCAGATGATCGGCGTAAAAGGCCATCGAAGTGTTGGCGGATACCGGGTTTCACTTTATAATGCCCTTCCGCTTGAAAGTGTAAAAGCATTGAGCGAACTTATTTATCAACTTTAATCTCCCATGGCAATCATTTCTGCTTTTCGCTCTCTCAGACCCTCAAAAGAATTGGCTCCGCGGGTGGCTTCTCTTCCTTACGATGTTTTGAACAGTGCAGAAGCACGGATCGTAGCGGATAATAATCCCTACTCTTTTCTTCATATTACAAAAGCCGAAATCGATCTTCCCGAGAGTACAGATATACACAGTGATAAAGTATATCATAAGGCGGCCGACAACCTGTTCATTTTTCAGGATCATAAAATCCTTGTCCGGGATGAAAAACCATGCTATTATATATATGAACTCAGCATGGGTGGAAGAAAGCAAACCGGACTGGTTTGTGTAAGTGCCGTTTCGGATTATGAAAATAATATTATAAAAAAACATGAACTGACCCGTCCTGAAAAAGAGCTGGACCGGATCAACCATATGCGCATAACCGGCGCACAGACGGGAAATGTGTTTCTGGCCTATAAAACGAATGTCACCATAAGCGACCTGATCAGCAATTGGAAAGAAGCAAATGAAGCCGCGAATGATTTTATTGCTGAAGATGGAGTTGGGCACCGCGTATGGGTGGTTCACGAGCCGCAAACGATCCATGAAATCACGAAAATATTTGAAAAGCAAATTCCTTTTACATACATCGCCGACGGACATCACCGCGCGGCCTCCGCAGCCAAAGTAAAAAATGCGATGGGCGGGGATGCAACGCCGGAATCTGCTTATTTCTTAACAACCCTCTTTCCGCACGATGAACTGCACATCATGGATTATAATCGCCTGGTGAAGGATCTGAACGGGATGGATGCAGGTAGTTTTATCGAAAAACTTAACAAGAATTTCAGGGTTGAAAAAATCAATGCACCTTATTCACCCGATCGCTTACATAACTTCGGGATGTATCTGGAAGGAAACTGGTACCGGCTGGAAGCAAAAAAGGATAGTTTTCCAAACGACCCGATTGGTATCCTGGATGTGAGCATCCTGCAGACAAATATCCTTTCTCTGCTGCTTGACATACAGGATCCGAGAACCGACAACAGGGTAGATTTTGTGGGTGGCATCAGGGGATTAAAAGAACTTGAAAAAAGAGTGGACAGCGGGCAGATGAAAGCGGCATTCAGCCTTTATCCGGTCAGTATGGAACAACTTTTTGACATTGCCGACAGCGGGCAGATCATGCCACCGAAGTCTACCTGGTTTGAACCCAAGTTGCGCGATGGCTTGTTTACACACCTGATCAGATAAGCGGTACTTTTGTTCGTACAATTATTCCGGCCATGGGCCGTTTCATAAAGCAGGCCTATATTCAATACATGAAAAAACTTCTTTTTCTCATTGGTTTGTTTCTTTCAATGAATGTCTCTTTTGCCCAATCGGCGGATTCTCTCCACAGGATTGCCAAACAATTTATGCGCACCGGAGATTATAATAATGCAGTGATCGTTTTGACAAATGCATCAAAAAAAGATCCCGCCAGTCTTGAAATACAAAAGGATCTGACTTTTACATATTATCTGCAGAGAAATTACAGCGCCGCCGTAGAATCCGGAAGGAAATTAATCGAACGAAATGACGCCGATGAACAGTGCTATCAAATCCTCGGTATGGCCTACAAAGCCATAAATGAAAAAAAGCAGGCGGATAAAATGTACAAACAGGGAATAAAAAAATTTCCGAGCAGTGGCGAATTGTACAATGAATATGGTGAAATGCTCTGGGTTGAAAAAGATGCGGAAGCCATACGCTTCTGGGAAAAAGGAATCGAAGTGGATCCCAATTATTCATCCAACTATTACAATGCCTGCAGGTTTTATTATTTTACCTATGATAAAGTCTGGAGTCTGCTATATGGAGAGATATTCATCAACATGGAGAGTTACAGTAAAAGGACACCGGAGATCAAATCTTTACTGTTGGACGGATATAAGAAATTATTTACCGATCTGAAATCGCCGAAATCCGTATCAAAAAATCCTTTCGAAAATGCTTATCTCGCGGTCATGACGGATCAAAGCTCGTCGGTAGCCCTTGGCGTTACCCCTGAGAATCTGAATATCTTAAGAAGTAAGTTTGTACTTGAATGGTTTGAAAAATACGGAGATAAATATCCATTCAGACTTTTTGAATACCAACGGCAACTTCTGAAAGAAGGACTTTTTGATGCTTACGATGAGTGGGCGTTTGGTACAGCATCGGGACTTGCGGCTTTTCAGAGCTGGACCGCACAACATTCTGATGACTATGCCCGGTTTATCAATTTTCAGAAAGGACGGGTATTCAAAATACCAGCCGGACAGAATTATCGAAATCTGAGCATTAAATAGCCGCCATGAGCAAGCCTGAACGATTGTTTGACTGTATTGCCTATCAGCTGGAAAAATTTCCCAAGCCTGATATGCTGGCCGCAAAAGAAAATGGATCATGGAGAAAATACAGTACAAAAGAAATATCTGATACGGTTGACGCCTTAGCCTGCGGCCTGATGAAAATCGGCGTTTCGGGAAATGATATGACCGTCGAAAATCAGGATAAAATAGCCATCATTTCGGGCAACAGACCTGAGTGGCTGATCACAGATATGGCCGTGCAGAAATTGGGCGCTGTACTCGTTCCGATCTATCCAACGACCAATAACCACGAGCTGGAATTTATTTTCAATGATGCCGCGGTAAAATATGTTTTTGTCAGTAATAAAGAACTGCTGGAAAAAGTCCGTACTGTCAGACCGAACGTCCCCAGTATTCAAAACATATTTTCTTTCGATACCATTCCGGGCACAGACCACTGGTCGTTATTGCACGAGACATTCAACGCTGAAAAAAAAGATCAGCTGGATGCTGTCAGCAAAACGATCCATCAGGATCAGGTTGCCACGCTGATCTACACATCCGGAACAACAGGTACTCCGAAGGGAGTGATGCTGACGCATAAGAATATCCTCAGCAACGTGATGTTATCCAAAGAAAGTTTTCCATTCGAGGACCGGCCTGATTATAAAGTACTCAGCTTTCTGCCACTGAACCATATCTTCGAAAAGATGGTAAGTTATATTTACCTGTTCAGTGGAAACAGTATTTATTATGCGGAAAGTATGGAAACCATTGGGGCGAATCTGATGGAAGTAAAACCAGACCTGTTCACAACCGTTCCCCGTCTGCTGGAAAAAGTGTACGAAAGGATCATGGCAAAAGGGGCGGAATTAAAAGGTGTTAAAAGAAGTCTGTTTTTCTGGGCAGTGGAGCTGGGTAAAAAATACGATAACAACAAAAACCAGGGAGCCTGGTATAATCTGCAACTTTCATTAGCGAACAAACTCATCTTTAATAAATGGCGCGAGGCTCTCGGTAATAATATCAAATATATCATCACGGGTGGTGCAGCTTGCCAGGAACGACTTTTACGAATTTTTAATGGCGCAGGTATACCGGTTTATGAGGGATACGGACCAACCGAAAACTCACCCGTTATATCGGTCAACCGCCGCGGTCCGGGACTCAACCGGTTCGGCACTGTGGGTCCTATATTAAATGGTGTTCAATTCAAACTGGAAGCCGATGGAGAAATCTGCGTAACCGGTCCTTCCGTTATGAAAGGTTATTTCAAGCGGCCGGACCTGACGGCAGAAACGATCATTGACGGGTGGTTGCATACCGGAGATATCGGTGTTCTGGAAGACGGCAAATTTTTACGGATCACAGACCGGAAAAAAGAATTGTTCAAAACCAGTGGCGGGAAATATGTGGCGCCGTCTGCTATCGAAAACAAACTCAAGGAATCCCGTTACATAGAGCAGGTGGCTGTTGTGGGATCTGAACAAAAATTTGTAGGAGCCCTGGTTGTTCCTGCATTCGCAGCATTAACAGAATGGTGCAAACAACATGATTATGACGTATCATCCCGTGAGGTCATGATTCATAACCCTGAAGTCAAAAAATTTTACAGATCACTCATTGACGGATACAATCAGGAATTCAATCATGTGGAGCAGATCAAAAAATTTGAATTGCTGCCGGTTGAATGGAGCGTTGAATCCGGCGAACTGACTCCAAAACTGAATTTCAAAAGAAAAATAGTTCTTGAGAAATACAAGTCTTATATAGATAAAATATACTCCTGATCCGCGGCTTTTCAATGAGCAGTTATGACCGAAGAAAGCAAGAGACTTCTAGATCCGGCCTGGAGAAACTGGGGACCATACCTTAGTGAGCGTCAATGGGGCACTGTCCGCGAAGATTACAGCCCCGACGGATCTGCCTGGGAGGCTACCTCCCACGAAATGGCACGCAGCAAAGCCTGGCGCTGGGGAGAAGACGGGCTGGGGGGCATGTCGGATTCCAAACTTCAACTATGCATTGCCGTTAGCTTATGGAACGAACGGGATTCCATTCTGAAAGAAAGATATTTTGGACTGACGGGAAACCAGGGCAATCATGGTGAAGATGTAAAGGAATTATATTATTTCCTGGATGCCACGCCCAGTCACTCCTACCTGAAAATGCTGTATAAATATCCGCAGGCGGCATTTCCCTACGAAGATCTACTGACTGAAAACGGATTACGGAGTAAAAAAGATCCCGAATATGAAATTCAGGATACGGGCATCTTTAATGAGAACCGTTATTTTGATGTATTTATTGAATACGCAAAATATTCACCGGAAGATATACTGATGAAGATTACGGTTTTTAACCGTGGACCGGAAGCTGCACCGTTGCGCATTTTACCCAATATCTGGTTCCGGAATAACTGGAGCCTGGGGTACGCGCATCCGAAACCATCCCTGGAAAGGGAAACAGATGACCGGATGATCATACAGCATGAAATTTTGGGCCAGCGCAGGTTCTATGCTGAAAACCCCGGCGAAATACTCTTCTGTGATAATGAAACCAATAATGAAAAATGTTATCTGGTTCCCAATAAAGAAGATCATTATTACAAGGACGGCATCAACAATTATATATTACACGGTGCAGCCAGCGTGAATCCGGGTCAGAGTGGTACAAAAGCAGCTTTCCATTTTAAAAAGACCATCGGCGCGGGCGAATCGGAAACAATTCGTTTGCGCATGAGCGTGTCAGAACTTAATAATCCGTTTGAAGAATTCGACAGCCTGTTTTCTGCGCGTATTGAAGAAGCAAATGCTTTTTATGCAGAGAAACAAACCAACCTGCCCACGGAGGAATTGAAATCCATACAACGGCAGGCATATGCCGGCATGATCTGGTGTAAACAATTGTATTATTACAATGTGGAGAAATGGATTACCGGAGATCCTTCATTTCCGCCGCCTCCGGCTCAACGCAAAAAAGGAAGAAACCATGAATGGCGGCACCTGAACAGTTCTGATATCATGTCGATGCCGGACAGTTGGGAATATCCCTGGTTTGCGGCCTGGGACCTGGCATTTCATTGTATATGTTTTGCAGATCTGGATGTTGGGTTTGCGAAACATCAGCTGACCCTGCTCACGCATGAATGGTTTATGCATCCGAACGGACAGCTTCCGGCGTATGAATGGGCTTTCTCAGATGTAAACCCTCCTGTGCATGCCTGGGCAACCTGGAAAGTTTACAGCATCGAAAAATTGGCTGCAGGTACGGGTGATGTTAAATTCCTGGAGACCATCTTTCTGAAACTGCTCATGAATTTTACCTGGTGGGTAAACAGAAAAGATGAACAGGGTAATAATATATTTGAAGGCGGCTTCCTGGGAATGGATAATATCGGACTCTTCGACCGGAACACACCATTGCCGGATGGATCCATTCTGGAACAATCTGATTCAACCAGCTGGATGTGTATGTATTCGCTCAACATGATGCGAATCGCTTTGGAACTTGCCAAAACAAATGATGTATATCAGGACCTGGCCACGAAATTCTTTGAACATTTTCTCTATATCGCACATGCCATGTTCTCCGGTGGAGATCAGGACACGGGTCTGTGGGATGACACAGATGAATTTTATTATGACGCCATCCAGAAGACAGATGGAAAATTCCAGAAATTAAAGATCCGGTCCATGGTCGGACTGATTCCGCTGCTGGCAGTGGAAATTCTGGACGACGATCTGCTGAAAGGTCAAAAAGAATTTACGGAACGTTTATACTGGTTCCTCAACAACCGGCCGGAACTGGCAAAGCTGGTTTCGAAATGGGGAGAAAAAGGAAAAGATGAAAAACATCTTTTATCACTTCTACGCGGACACCGCATGAAAAGAATCCTGTACCGGATGCTGGATGCCAGCGAATTTCTGAGCGATCATGGTTTGCGGGCGCTTTCGAAATATCACGAAGCAAATCCTTTTGTTTTACAAATGAATGGTGTCTGGTTCTCTGTTCAATATACGCCCGGCGAATCGGATACCGGACTATTCGGGGGAAATTCCAATTGGCGCGGACCCGTGTGGATGCCTATGAATTATCTGATCATCGACGCCCTTAAAAGGTTTCATGACTACTATGGTGACGATTTCAAAATTGAATATCCTACTCATTCGGGTAATCTGTACTGCCTGAAGGATATTGCAGATAAACTGGCAGAAAGGGTTATTACATTGTTTACCCGGGATGCAAATGGTAACCGGCCTGTGTATGGCGACCAGACTATGTTTCAAAAAGATCCGAATTTCAAAGATTATGTCCAGTTTTTTGAATATTTCCATGGGGATACCGGTAAGGGTCTCGGGGCATCACATCAAACAGGATGGACCGGCCTGGTTGCGCGCCTTTTGACTGTCAGATAGCTCTTTATTAAACTATCTTTGCTGCCCGAATAAAATAAAGTGGAAAAAAGCAATTTCGTAGATCAGATCCGGGTTTTTTGTAAGAGTGGGCATGGCGGAGCCGGCAGCAAGCATTTTATGCGCACAAAGTACAATGCCCTTGCAGGACCGGATGGTGGTGATGGCGGGCGCGGCGGTCATATTATTCTTCGCGGAAATAAAAATACCTGGACCCTTCTTTCACTCAGATATTATAAAAACGTATTGGCTGAAGATGGTGAAGCCGGCAGCGGCAATAATTCAAGCGGACGATTTGGAAAAGATATTTTTATTGATGTTCCCCTGGGTACGATCGCCAGAGATGAAGTGACCGGATTGATTGAAGGAGAAATACTGGAGGACGGTCAGGAGATCATTTGGTTGAAAGGTGGTCGCGGCGGACAAGGTAATGCGCGTTTTGCCACCCCCACAAACCAGGCACCCGAACATGCGCAACCGGGAGAAGACGGAGTGGAAGGATGGAAAGTGCTGGAATTAAAAGTACTCGCGGATGTGGGACTGGTGGGGTTTCCGAATGCCGGTAAATCTACCCTGCTTTCAGTCATGACGGCCGCAACTCCAAAAATTGCAGATTATGCATTTACCACGCTGACACCGCAACTGGGCATGGTGGAATACCGGGATGGAAAAAGTTTTTGTATTGCCGATCTGCCCGGAATTATCGAAGGCGCGGCAGAAGGAAAAGGACTTGGTCACCGGTTTTTGCGGCATATCGAAAGAAACGTGGCCCTTTTGTTTATGATCCCGGCAGACAGTCCCGATCACCGCAAAGAGTTTGAAATTCTCCGTAATGAACTGGAGCAATATAACCCGGAGCTGCTTGATAAACGTTTTGTAATTGCCATCAGCAAATCCGATCTGCTGGATGAGGAATTGATTGTTGAAATCAGAAAAGAATTACCCGCCGATATTCCGAATATTTTTATTTCTTCGGCAACGCATAAAGGCATCCAGGCATTGAAAGATCTGTTATGGTCCATTATGAACGAAGACGCCAAAAAATAAATTTCATGAATTGTATCGCGATGATTCCGGCAAGATATGCATCAACACGTTTTCCTGCAAAACTGATGCAACTGCTGGGAAGCAAAACGGTTATACGCCACACGTATGACAATACGGTAAAAACCGGGCTCTTTGATAAAGTAATTGTGGTAACGGACAGTGCCGTCATTTTTGAAGAAATCAAATCAAACGGCGGTGAAGTGATGATGAGTATCAAAGAACATGAAAGCGGAAGCGACCGGATTGCCGAAGCAGTTGAAAATCTGGATACGGATATTGTTGTAAATGTTCAGGGAGATGAACCTTTCGTTCAAAAAGCACCTCTGGAAAAATTGCTGGAAGTTTTCAGACAGGATCATCATGTTCAGGTGGCCTCACTCATGCAGGTGATCAAAAACAAAAAAAATATCGGGGATCCGAATTTTGTCAAAGTTGCTGTTGACCTGCGAATGAATGCATTGTTTTTCAGCCGGAGTGTGATTCCTTATGCGCGGGATACATCTTTGCCCATACATTATTACGAACACATCGGTGTTTACGCATTCAGGAAACAGGCATTGATGAATTTTACACGTTGGCCGGTAACACCTCTGGAGGCCGCTGAAAAAATCGAATGTCTTCGATATCTTGAGCATGGTATACCTTTAAAAATGGTATTGACCGAGTATATGGGAATTGAAATCGATACCCCGGAGGATCTGAAACTGGCGATACAAAGACTGGGTTGATCAAAGTGAAAAATTAAACGACGCTATATGAAACAAACGATGTGGGGCATCGACCTGGGAGGGACCAAGATTGAAGGAATCATCCTCAGCGGAAATGAAAATCCGGAAACCCTGATCAGGACCCGGGTGGATACAGAAGCTGCCAAAGGATATGACCATGTGATCGGACAGATTGAAAAACTGGTTAATAAGATGAAGGCGGAATCAGGACTTAAACCTGATAAAATAGGATTTGGTACGCCCGGAATCCTGGATCCCGTTTCCCATACTTTAAAAAATTCAAATACAACTATATTAAATCATCAACCTTTAAAAAAGGATCTTGAAGAGAAGCTGCAGCTACCCATTATCCTGGCCAACGATGCAAACTGTTTTGCGCTGGCAGAAACAACCTGGGGTGTTGTGAAAAAAAAATCACCGAATGCACGGGTTGTTTTTGGGATCATATTGGGTACAGGTGTTGGCGGAGGTCTTGTGATCGATGGGAAAATCTGGGAAGGTCATCATGGGATCGCGGGAGAATGGGGACATAATTTTCTGGATGAATCAGGAGGTCCCTGTTACTGTGGTAAAGTGGGCTGCGTAGAGAAAATAATTTCCGGTTCAGCATTACAAAAATATTATGAAACGATAACCGGTACAAAAAAGTCCCTGAAGGAAATTATCATACAAAAGGAAACCGATCCGTTTGCCCGTCATACGCTTAACAGGCTCAATCATTTCTTTGGCAAAGCGGTTGCGTCCATTACGAATATGCTGGATCCGGATATCATCGTGGTGGGTGGAGGTGTTGGAAATATTGAAGAAATTTATACAGAAGGCGTACAGTCTTTAAAACATTTTATTTTTAATAATTATTGTACCGTACCAGTGGTCAGACCAGAATTGGGTGACAGCGCGGGTGTATTTGGTGCGGCAGCTCTTACGCAGGAGGCGTGAGGTGGAGGCTAAGACTAAGGCCAAGGCTAAGGCTAAGGCTTAAGGGTGAAAGAGGAAAAAGATTGATAAAAGAAATGCTATTCAAAGAGATTAATTAAAAAAGCCTTAGGCCCTGGCCTTGGGCCTTAAGCTCAAAAGTATGAAATTCAGGAATTTCAAAATGGTCAGTTATGTTGTTTACGGGCGGGGAAGTTTTAATCAGCTGGATGAAATACTGGTTCCCCACAGAAAAGAAAATGCCCCAATGATTTTTTTACTGGATCATTTTTTTGAAAATAAACCCCTGGCGAAAAGGATTCCGCTTCGCGGGAAGGATAAAATCATTTTTGCAGATGTCACCCACGAACCAAAAACCAAACAGGTTGACGCATTAGCCGGTCAGCTGAAAGATGAATTCGGTTCTGTTAGTGGTATTATTGGAATCGGGGGCGGGTCTGTGATGGATTTGGCAAAAGCTGTTTCGTTGATGATGAATAATCCGGGATCCTCTGCTGATTATCAGGGATGGGACCTGGTGAAAAACCCGGGCGTTTATAAAGCCGGCATACCTACATTGAGTGGCACCGGAGCTGAAGTTTCCAGGACAACCGTGCTTACAGGACCTACACGAAAGCTGGGTATGAATTCCGATTTTACACCATTCGATCAGATCGTTCTGGATCCTGAACTTACTGTCAATGCCCCTGTGAATCAACGATTCTATACAGGAATGGACTGCTATATACATTGTATCGAAAGTTTAACCGGTACGTTCCTGAATGAATTCAGTAAATCGTATGGTGAAAAAGCCCTGAATCTCTGTCAGGAAGTTTTTCTGGGTGACGGATCATGGGGCCCAGAGCAGGATGATAAACTGATGATGGCATCCTATGCCGGCGGAATGAGTATCGCGTATTCACAGGTTGGTGTTGCACATGCAGTGAGTTACGGTCTGGGTTACCTGCTGGGAACCAAACACGGCGTAGGAAATTGTATTGTATTTGACAAACTGGAAGAATACTATCCCGATGGTGTCAAAGAATTCAAACAAATGGTGAAGAAAAATAAAATTGAAATCCCGCAACATATCACAAAGGGTCTCAGTGATGAACAGTTTGACACGATGATCAACGTTTCTCTCGGCATGAAACCTCTGTGGGAGAATGCGCTGGGTGCGGATTGGGAAAAGATCATGACGCGAGAAAAGTTGAGAGCGCTGTATGAAAGACTGTAATAAGGCGAAGGCGCAAGGCGAAGGCTAAGGCGAAGGCGAAGGCGAAGGCGAAGGCGAAGGCGAAGGCTTAAGGCGAAGGCTAAGGCTGAAGGCTTAAGGCGGAGGCTAAGGCTGGGGCTTTTTAATGGGAAGCACGTCAGATACTTCCACACTTCCAATCTTCCAGACTTCCACACTTCCAGTCTTCCAGTCTTCCAGTCTTCCAGTCTTCCAGTCTTCCACACTTATTTAGGCAACGTTTTAAATACTGTTTCGTTGATCGAAACCGGATACTTCTTCTTCAGTTCATCGATCCACTGATTTTCAAGTTCATTCTGGTAATCGTTAATCACCAGTCCGCGCGCTTCTTCGTATGTTCTTGGGGATGGGACTTTGTATTCACGGATGATATATGCGAACTGAATGGATTTATCTGAATTGGTTGCCAACTGCGTAAACTTTTCAGCCGCGACTGTTTGTTTGCCGGGTATCTGTGACAACTCAAATCTTCCGGAATCTGCGTGAATCTGCCCGGCATAACTTTCTATAGTTACCCTCCAGTTCATGATATTTTTATCGAGTTCGCCTTCCAGTTTTTTAGCAACGGTCATATTGGGGGCATTGAAAATAATAGCTTCTGCACCCGGTTTCCACCAGTATTTTTTAGGATCCGCATCAAAATATTTTTTCAAACCATCGGAATCAGCAATAGCCCGATTCCATATTTGACGCTGCATAATTTCAAACAAAAGATTTCCGTCACTGAAGTCATTCACCTGCGCAGCAAAAGCGGCATTATATTTTTCAAGATGTTCCCTGTAATAATCAAATGCTATGGTCTGCCGGTACAAATCCAGGATATCGGAATTTGTTTTCCCGTTGGTTATATTGGGCGATGACCGCAGATTTCTCCGATAGTTAATCCAGTCCCCTATTGTATATTTCTTATCCGGAAATTGAAAAAGTATTGTCTGGTCTGTGATGCCGGCGTTTGAAGCGGGCGGTTTATTCAGCAAAGCACTATCTGTATAATCCCACAAACGTTTTCCTGAAGGAAGATATTCCCTGAATTGTGTTTGTTTTAATATGGTCTGGGTCATTCGTTTTTTAGAAATAGCCACCCGCGGATCCACTTTTATTTTTTCCTTCATTCTATCGAGGGATTTCTGATCAGCTTTGACCGGTATCGGATTCCTTGACAATCTCTTGATGATATGATATCCGAATGCTGACTGATACGGCTGGCTGACATCTCCGTCCTTTTTGAGGCTGTATGCTGTGTTTTCAAATCCGGCCTCGTATTTCCCGATTCCGAATTCGGGCAATATACCACCCAGCTGATACGATAAATTATCGCCGCTGTATTTCCTGGCCATCGAACCAAAATCAGCACCATTTTTAATTGCCTGGTAAATCGAATCTGCCCTTTTACGTGTATCCAGTTTTTCCGGCTCCTTTGCATCAAATGGAAAAATGATCAAAATCTGCGCAATTTTAATGAGTCCATATGCCGGTCTCTGGGCAGTTGTTTTCAGAATGATATAACCCCCATTTGTACGAAATACAGGACTGAATTTTCCGGGTACCGTTTTGTAAGCGACTGTTTCCACGGCATAGGGCAAATCGAAAACAGTGATATAACCCAGGTCTCCCCGGTTTTCCTTTGCATTTGGGTCTTCTGAATATTGAAGGGCTGTTTCACCAAAGTCCTTTTTACTATTTAAAGCCTTATAGGCTTCCTGAATCTTCTGCCATGCTTTTAAGGTATCTGCGGGAGAAGCATTATTGGGGGCGGCAACAAAAATATAGGATACGCGCAGATCGTGCTGGCTTCTGACAAAGGCCTCGTTCGCCATTTGATTCAGACTGCTTTCGTCATTGATATACTGGTCCACAATCTGGCTTTTGAAATTTTTCAATTCCGTCATTTGTCCGGAAAGTGTATCCAGTTTCAGATCCTTTGCCGCCTGTACCTTCAGTTTATACCGGATATAAAGATTCAGATAATCACGATAAGCTTTTTCGGTTGCTCTGGTGTGGGTATTATTCTTTCGGAAGGCTGTTATAAATTCCTGGCGCGAGATGGTTTGCTTTCCGTAACTAACCAGGGTTTGGCCGTAAAACGAATAGGAACAACATGTAAGGAGAAAAATTAAAAAGACATTCTTCATATCAGGGTGTATTGACCTTTTTCATTTTGAGGCTGATGACTTCATCTACCTGCTGATAAGTAAGTTTCTTTGCTACGATACGTTTTTCTTTGTCGAGCAAATAAAGTACGGGTGTCTGGTAAACATCATATAGCTGGCGGTAGTCAGGGCGGCCGGCAGTTACTGTTGCATCATGCTGGGCCGTGGTCTGATAAACGTTAATCCAGTCACCCAAATGGTGTTCACGTATAAAATTCCGCCAGTTGTCCTGTCCCCCGTCTACCATTACTGCATAAACCTGAACGCCCTGATATTTCCATTTAGCCTGGTACATGGAATCCAGCTTCGGAATGGTTTCCTTGCAATGACTGCAGGTAGGATCCCAGAAACAAACAACCGTAAAATTGGCCGGCACTTCGTACAGCGACCTCACTTTACCGGAAGAATCCGTCATTTCGAGATTGGCTGCCGGCAGACCAATCAGATTTGCCATGATACTGTAGGCACGGTCATCCACAAACTTGCGGTATTTCTCCGTGAAGAAATCCGCCTGCCCGGTATTGATATATTTTTCAAATATGTGAATAAACACAGCATCCTGTCCCATGAATTCAGGATTGATATACTTCTGCGTAAAATAAACCAGCAAAAACTTAAACATGTCCTTATTGGTTCTTGAAAACAGAAGCATATGATCTATCTCCCGGTCGATGGAATCCGCTTCCGGTGAAACCAGGTCTTTATAATAGCGATCCAGCTTCGGTTCAAAAATGGGTGTCCGGATCAGACGGTCATCGGTAAACGAAATATTGTCCCAATAATGTTCTTTATAATAGCGATATGCAAATGTGCTGTCGGGTTTGCCGTTGGCGAGAACCGGAGCGGGAGGAACCACCGGATCTTTCAGCGCGTTCAATAAGGTAGCCAGTAATGAATTAGGTGCCCTGGTCTGAATCTCATCCCGTTCTTTTTTTACTTCATCATTGAGCTTTTTGATTTCCTCCTTTATAGTCGCTGAATCATTCTTTGTTTTTGCTTTTCCCAAAGAAGACTGAAGAGTGCTCAGTTCCTTGCCATGGCTGTTCATAAAGGCAGTATACGCCAGAAAGGATTTATTTTCGGGCGAACCGGTGAATTCAATACTGGCCGGCAGCCGGGCAGAATCGGCAAAAATCGAAAATTGCTGAACCTGATCGATCAGCAATTCAAAAAGGATTTCTTTCCTCGGCGAAACGATAAAATAAATGCCTCCTCCTAATTTCTCTTTCCCCTTAAAAATGCCTGCTGAATTGTTATCCAGAATAACGGAATCCGCCACAGCTTTTACTTTCCCGTAGTAATAACCCAGATAAATCTTGGCATTTGTAAACGGTTTTAAGGTAATATGGATTTCGTATCCCTGGGAATATCCGCCGAAGGCGGCAAACAGAAGAAGGAAGGCTAAAAAAGTCTTTTTCGATAAAGGGTTGATCATAGGTATGCTAAATTAGGATAATCCTACATTTGCCGCCGTGGGAAAAAGGAAAAATATTGTTTTGGAAAACCTGCTGGTCACCGGCTACGCCGCAGGAGGTAAATGCCTGGCCAAACATGAGGGCAAAGTTATTTTCATGGAAAACGCAGTTCCGGGGGATATTGTTACAGTCCGGCTAATAAAAAATAAAAAAGACTGGGCAGAAGCCCAGGTAATCCGGATTGTCAGCTTTTCTTCAGAAAGAATAGAACCGTTCTGCCAGCATTTTGGCATCTGTGGCGGTTGCCAGTGGCAGATGCTTCCCTACGAAAAACAGCTGGAATACAAACATGACCAGGTATTACAAAGCCTGAAACGCATCGGGAAGCTGGATTTGCCGGAAATCCGTCCGATCCTGGGATCCGAAAGAACCAGCCACTATCGGAACAAACTGGAGTATACATTTTCCAATCACCGTTATCTGCTCAGGGAAGAACTGGCAGATCCACAGATTTCAAATTTGCAAAATGCAGCCGGATTTCATGCGAGGGGTATTTTCGATAAAGTTGTGGATGTGCAAACCTGTCATTTGCAGGATGAACCGACCAATGCCATTCGCAGGGAAACAAAACGGTGGGCGATAGAAAACGAAGTCAGCTTTTATGATATTCAGCGTCATGAAGGATTTCTGCGAAACATGCAGATACGATTGTGCAGAACGGGTGAAATCATGGTAAACATCGTTTTTGGTTACCGCGATGAGCCCTTACAGGATGCCTTGTTAAAGCATCTGCAAAACCAGTTCCCTGTAATTACAACCCTGTTATATACCATCAATCCCAAATGGAACGATAGTCTGAATGACCTTCAACCCATTGTATATTCAGGAAAGGGTTATGTAATTGAAAAACTTGAGAAATTTTCATTTAAGATCGGGCCCAAGTCTTTTTTTCAGACAAATACAGCTCAGGCGGAGCGACTGTATCAAATTGTGCGATCATTTGCTGCACTACATGGAACTGAAATAGTGTACGACCTCTATTGCGGAACCGGCAGCATTGGCATTTTCCTGAGCGACAGAGCTAAAAAAGTGATAGGCATTGAACTGATCCCGGAAGCCATTGCTGATGCCAATGAGAATGCTTTGTTAAATCAGATTCATCATGCAGCGTTTTTTACCGGCGATGTAACTGAGATATGTAATGATGCCTTTTTTGAAACCCATGGACGACCCGATCTGATTGTATCGGACCCACCCAGGGCAGGCATGTCGGAAAAACTGATTGCCAAGCTTCTGGAAATTGCAGCAGAAAAGATTATTTATGTAAGTTGTAATCCGGCTACCCAGGCCCGTGATCTCAACCTTCTTTCTGAAAAATATCAAATTTCTGCAGTTCAGCCCGTGGACATGTTTCCGCATACACTTCATATTGAAAATGTGACAGCGCTTTTCTTAAAGCATTAACTTGCAGCCAGTAATTTCTGTAGAAATATGACCGATTTCCGACTGGGGCGTTCACAGGTGATTCCGCCCGTAATAAAGAACCTGATTATCATTAATGTTGTCGTTTTTTTAGTACAATGGACATTTGAAAACAGAGGTTCTTCCTTTATGGAAAACTTCTTTGCGCTTCACGATATCCGATCCACTTTTTTTAAGCCCCATCAGATTATCACGTATATGTTTCTGCACGGGGGTTTTATGCATATTTTCTGGAATATGCTGATTCTTTGGATGTTTGGGAGCATTCTGGAGAATTACTGGGGACCCAAACGATTTCTGACTTTTTACATCGTATGCGGAATCGGAGCGGCCCTGCTGCATTTGATCGTCTTATACCATGAGCTCACTCCTCTTTGGGATGGCATCAATGGTTACGGTTTGCACGACCAGGATTTTTTGAGATTTAATCCGAAGTCAGAATTAAACACCGCTACCTTAGGCGCATCCGGGGCGATTTTCGGATGTATGGTTGCTTTCGGGCTCCTTTTCCCTAACAGCCTGATTTACATTTATGCCCTGATCCCGATTAAGGCAAAATGGGCTGTGCTGGCCTACGTTGTCTATGAATTATTTTTGGGTGTTCAAAATAACGCGGGCGATAATGTAGCCCACTGGGCGCATCTGGGCGGGGGCCTGGTCGGTCTTTTATTAGTTTTTTACTGGAGAAAGACGGATCGAAAAAATTTCTACTGAACCAGTATTCGATACGGGTGTTAATCATTTCGTGAAGTAACCAATAAACGGTCGGGTAAGCTCATGGATGTAAAAGAAGAAAATTACAGGAAACGAATGTATCTGGGCCAGGACGGAAACGCCCTGATACAGCTGCTGGTGCTCAATGCTGTAATTTTTGTCGTTCTGAAATTTGTATTTGTTTTTTTCCTGGCAACCGCTAATACCAAACCATCATTTATAGAGCATGTATTTAACTGGTTTACCATGTCTGCCAATCCAGAGAAAATT
This sequence comes from uncultured Bacteroidota bacterium, assembly GCA_963759335.1. Classification (GTDB taxonomy): domain Bacteria; phylum Bacteroidota; class Bacteroidia; order Chitinophagales; family Chitinophagaceae; genus Puia. The sequence goes on along the minus strand of CAVWYU010000001.1, from coordinate 120,926 downwards.
ATCTGGCGACCATGGACACTCATCAGTTTCATGTTTACGGACTTCGAATTATTTCGTTTTATTTCCAATATGTTCTGGTTGTGGAGTTTTGGTTATATCCTGCAGGATCTGACCGGGAACAGCAAATTAATTCCCATTTATCTATATGGAGGTATTGGTGGTGCCATCATTTATGTATTGGTTCACGCTATTGCTCCCAATTTTCGGGCACTCGCGGATGTGGATGTACTGTATGGTGCGAATTGCTCGATCTCCGCGGTTGCTGTGGCGGTCACCATGATTTCCCCGGGCTACAGAATATTTCCCATGATCAGCGGCGGCATACCCTTATGGATACTGGCACTTGTTTTCATGCTTCTTAATTTCTCCGGCGTAGCGACCGGTGACCTGGCCACGTACCTGTCCTATGCGGGAGCGGCCGGGGTTGGCTTTTTATTTATGGATCAGTTACGCCGTGGACGTGATGGCAGTATATGGATCAACCAGTTTTTTTATTGGATCGGAAATCTGTTCAATCCCGAAAAAAAGAAAAAACCTAAAAATAAAAGAGACGAATTTTATTATAACACAACCGGAACACAACCCTATAAGAAAATTCCCAATATCACACAGAAGAGAATTGATGAAATACTCGACAAAATCAACCAGCAGGGGTATCGGTTTTTAACAAGCGAAGAAAAAGAAATCCTGAAGCGTGCCGCAGAAGAAGATGATTTGTAACTTCAGTGATTCTTCCTCATGACTTCACTGCGGAAATTTACCATACGTTTTTTCATATTGCTGAATATTATAACAGGGATATTATTTCTCCTGACCTGTTGCAATGCTTTCTTACATCCGGATAAATGGTGGTTTATTTCACTACTGGCATTTTTCTTTCCGCTCTTTCTGGTTTTGCTGCTGATATTCCTGTTGGTCTGGCTTTTTGCTCGTAAACGTTACGCGGTTATCTCTATATTATGCCTTGCGACGGGCTGGAAAAACATCCACGCTTTTTTCGGATTCAGCCTGGCAAAAAAGGATTTCTCTCATAAAGATTCCTCCAGTTTACGAATACTTACCTGGAATGTCCGAAGCTGGGATGAGTTTACCACAAAGAAACTCGACGCTTCCGGTCACCGGCTGCCTATGTTGAACCTGGTTAAAAATCAGCTCGCTGATGTACTTTGTTTACAGGAGTTCTTTGAACCCCCCGATACAGCAAAATCCAATATCCGGTATATCCAAAGAGAATTACATTTCCCGTATTATTTTTTTTCCAGGGACTTTCGTTTCCGGAACAGCAAATACGAACTCGGCACCATTATTTTTTCAAAATACCCCATCATCCAAACATACCAGACCCGCTTCAGTGCCGATACCAATATCAGGACTGAAAGTCTGATAGCCACAGATATTGATGTTCATCAGAAAATAATACGTATATATACCACCCACCTTCAATCTGTTTTATTTAAGCCAAAAGATTTCAGGAATGTTGAAATCATCCGCAATGCAGAAGACAGTATGCTGCAGGCCTCCCGATCCCTGGCTAAAAAATTAAAAGGCGCGCTGGGTCTTCGCGGTTATCAGGCAGATACGGTCAGAAGGCAGTTGGATGGCTGTCCGCGACCCTATATTATTTGCGGCGATTTCAACGATGTACCAAACTCTTATACCTATTTTCATATCCGGGGTGATCTGCAGGATGCCTTTATTGCAAAAAGTTTCGGCATCGGAAGAACTTATATTCATATTTCACCCACACTCCGTATCGACTATATACTTCCATCGAAGAACTTCAAGATAATACAGACTTTAAAACTAGCTTCTCCGTATTCAGATCATCACGCCGTGATCACCGATCTGCAGTTACAGGAGTGAAAGCGATAAATGTTTATATTTGAACGCAGTCATGAGCAACTTAAAAGTTTATAATTCCTATATAAGACAGAAGGAAGAATTTATTTCCATCACACCGCACCATGTGGGTATGTATGTATGCGGCCCGACTGTAAGTGGTGAAAGCCATCTCGGGCATGCACGGCCCTATATTACTTTTGATGTGATATACCGCTACCTGCTGCACCTTGGATATAAAGTGAGATATGTACGGAATATCACCGATGCAGGACATTTTGAAGAAGAGGGACGTGAGGCGGAAGATAAGATTGCCAAAAAAGCCGTGATAGAAAAACTTGAACCGATGGAGCTGGTACAAAAATATACCAATCTCTTTCATTGGGCGATGCATCAGTTCAATAATCTGGATCCAAGTATTGAGCCCACTGCAACGGGGCATATCGTCGAACAGATTAATATGATCCAGGAGATCATAAAAGACGGCTATGGGTATGCTGTGAATGGCTCTGTTTATTTTGATGTAAAAAAGTATGCTGAAAAATTTCCTTATGGCAAACTCAGCGGCCGGAAATTAGATGAACTCCTGGAAACCACCCGGGACCTGGACAACCAGGAAGAAAAGAGAAACCGTCAGGACTTTGCACTCTGGAAATCTGCGCCTGCCGGTCATATTATGCGATGGACGAGCCCCTGGGGAGAAGGATTTCCAGGCTGGCATATAGAGTGTTCGGCCATGAGCACCAAATATCTCGGAAAGCAATTTGATATACATGGAGGTGGTATGGATCTGATGTTTCCCCATCACGAAAGTGAAATTGCACAAAGCATGATATGCAATCATGAACTGGCTGCCCGTTACTGGATCCACAATAATATGATTACGATCAATGGAAGGAAAATGGGTAAGAGTTATAACAATGTGATCAAGCTGACGGAAATGTTTTCCGGAAATAATCCATTGCTTACTCAGGCATATCATCCAATGACCATCCGGTTTTTTATTCTGCAAACGCATTACAGAAGCACGCTGGATTTTGGAAATGAAGCATTACAGGCAGCTGAAAAAGGCCTTAAAAGGCTTTGGGATGCTTACCAGGAACTGTTGAAGATGAAGTCGGATCCGGGTAAAATGATCAATGAACAAATCGAAAATCAATTCAAATCGCTGTGCCGCGAAATGGAAGATTTTATGAATGACGATTTCAGCACGGCCAAAGTGCTGGCAAATATGTTTCAGCTGGTCAACCATATTAATTCTTTCAGGAGTGGTGATCTCGAAAAAACAACCCTTGGCCCCGAAACCCTGTCTTATGTCCAGAATCATTTCAAAACATTTCTGGAAGACATATTAGGCCTTCGGGATGAAGCAAAGACAGGAACAGAAAAAATCAATGGCATTATGAATCTGCTCATAGATATCCGCCACGAGGCAAAAGCTAAAAAAGACTATCAGACTTCAGACCGCATCCGCAAACAATTGATGGAATTGGGCATTTCGCTCAAAGACGAAAAGGATGGCCGGGTCAGCTTTAGTATGGAATAAATAAGTGTATTTGCATACCAGAAAGCCGTTTTAAACGATATATAAAGCTCAGGGCGTAAAGCACTTTAATGATTTCAGGAAGTGATATGATGATCAAGCTGCAAAAAAATACAAAATTATTTTTATCATGCCTCCTGGTGAGCCTCCTGTTGTCTACTGCCTGTAATAAGCAGGAAACCAGTAACATTAATCCACAAACGTCCTCCCTCGCGTATATTCTCGCTAACGGAACCAATACTACCATTTTTAATTCTGCTGTCGTAAAAGCTGGTTTGGATTCTGTATTCGCCGGTCCGGCCATATTTACATTGCTGGTTCCGACCGACCAGGCCTGTAATGAATCGGGATTCTCCCAGTCGGTAATCAATGACTTCACGGAAGATCAGGCAAGACAGTGGGTTCTTTATCAAACATACGCCGGTACAGCGCTGAGTTTCGAATCTTTTATCGGCAAAACTGAGGAGAAGCTGATCATGGCAAACGGCGACTCCGTTTTTGTAACGGGAGATTCAAACAGAACGTATGTAAATGGTTTTCAGTTTTTGAATTCAGAAGCAGCAGGAAACAATGGGACCATGCTTGCATTGCAAAACGTATTGGTTCCTCCTTCCATGAACCTGGCCCAAATGCTGAATACCGATACGTCCCTGACTTTTTTCAATCAGGCTGTATCGCTGGCAACACCCGTACCGGACACATTGAGTAAAACACTTGCTGAAGGCGGACCCTTCACACTACTTGCACCAAACAACGATGCATTCAGAATTCTCGGGTATAATTCTCCGGCTGATATCAGTTCCATCAGTCCTGACAGTCTGCGTACGCTGGTTTTAACAAGCCTGATTCCACAAAGACTTTTCAGTTATGATGTGGTGGACAGTATGAAGATTCTGACCGTCAATGACAGTACACTCATATTGAATATTACGGGTCTCCAGACAACCGTAAAAGTGGTTGGCAGTCCGTATTCTTCAAACTTCGTTTCGTATAACACAATGGCCATAAACGGCGTGTTGTTTAAAACGGATTCATTGCTGGTCCATTAAACGCATTAATTTGCGTTTATGGACTCCGAACAAACCTCATACCTTCTGCATTTAGCGAGAGATAAAAAATTTGCGAAAATCATTGCAGGTAAAGAATCTTTTGCCCTTTCCAAAAGGCGTGATGTTTATCTGTATCTGTGTTTTTCCATACTCAGCCAGCAGCTTTCTACAAAAGTTGCAGATATAATCCGCAAACGTTTTCTGAATTTATATCCCGCAAAACCCAGTCCTGCGGAAATTCTGGCGACATCCCACGAAACATTGCGCTCCATCGGATTATCAGGGGCAAAAGCTAATTATGTTCATAATGTGGCAAGGTTCAGTATTGAATTTGGAATGGATCAGAAGAAGCTGGCTAAAATGAATAATGAAGAAGTCATAGAGTATCTGACAAAAATCAAGGGTGTCGGGAGATGGACCGTTGAAATGCTGCTCATGTTTACCCTCGGCAGAGAAGATGTATTTGCGGTGGACGATCTGGGCATACAACAGGCAATGATTGCACTATACAAACTCGATAAGTCGGATAAAAAAAAGTTACGGGCTGATATGTTGCGGATTTCTGCCAAATGGTCCCCCTACCGTAGTTATGCATGCCTGCATTTGTGGCGGCATAAGGATAAAAAACCGGACAGCGATTAAAACTCATTGAAAGCAACCGGCATCCTTCTTTCCCGTATTGATTTAAAAGGCGGACGGCGGAGGACAGTCGTTGAAAGAAATAAATTATATTCGTGTTTTCCGCTCATTCATTCATATATTAAATTGTTTAAGATGAAAAATTTCAGAAGCCTGACGGTCGTAGCAATTATCTTAATAATTGGAATGATCAGTTGCAGTAAAGGAGATACAGGACCTGCCGGACCTGCAGGACCCGCCGGACCGGATAGTGTTGCATATTCAACCTGGGCTGCTTTGAATCTGACTTATGTAGCTGCGGATACCATGTTCGAGCAGACCATTTCGGCTCCGGGCATTACCAGTGGAATTCTTGACAGCGGTGTCATTTTATCTTATATCCAGTTTACTGATCAGAATAATGCGGTCCATATTCAATCTATTGCGTCTCTCAGCAATGTGTTGTTTGAAGACTATTCAGTTGGAAAAATAAACTTTTACTCTTTTATAGATCTTTCAGGATATTCTTATCGTTATACCCTGATTCCCGGATCTCTGAAAACCGGTAACAGTGCCGCGACACAAAAAGTAAAAGGATATACTATACAGGAACTAAAGGCAATGCCATACGAGCAGGTTCAGCAGGTGTTGGGGAATTAAACAGGCTTTGAGCGGGATCAGCGTTTAATCCTGGCAGAATAAATCAATTTGTAGTGACAGAGAATCGACGGTGGGGATTAAAAATTTAAATTTTAATCCCCACTGAAATGACAGATACCCCGGTAAATGGCGTAACAAACCAATCCAGGATTCTGAAAAAAGGAACCAGCCGGTTAAATATATTCAGTTTGGAAGCAGTAATGGCGTTGTCATGAAGTACGTTTCCGGAGAACCACCATCCTAATATGCCAGCCGCATTAAAGTATTGGCAATAACTGATACTAAACCCGGCGTTGTTCATTACTTTTTTCAATAATTTTTTTGAATACCTTCTGTAATGACCGAGTTCCCTGTCCAGCGAATTAAACAGGGACTGCCGGGCCGGTACCAGAATAATCAGTTTTCCATTTCTGCGTAAAAGTGATTTTGCATTTTCAATGGCGCGTGAATCATTCTCAATATGTTCGATAACGTTTAGCGCAACAATCGAGTCAAACTTTTCCAGCAAATCAATATATCTCTCCTTAAAATCCGGAAGGGAAAGATCCAGTTCATACACCTGATGAAGATGTACATTATTCCCGAATTTTTTTTCGAGCAGCCGGCAATATTCCGGGCGGAGATCGCTGAGCGACACATTCACCTGATCCCTTAATAAATGAGCTGAAATATTTCCGATACCGCTTCCGACCTCGAGTACTTGCCCGGACGGGAATATCTTTATTTTGTCATATAACCATTGATTGATCGCTGATGTTTGTGAGAATATTTCCAGCGTTTCAAAGCCCGTGGGATCTGAATGGGTTCCGTTGATCATTAGCGGAACAAATTATATTTCAGAATACAATAAATAGCATGAATGCCATCTCTCCATCCTATTTTTTTTCCATCCTGATAGGTTCGTCCATAGTAAGAAATACCTACTTCGTATATACGGATTCGGGGTATACGGGCCAGTTTGGCTGTTACCTCGGGTTCAAAACCAAATCGTTTTTCTTTCAGCTCCATATTCCGCATTATTTGGGTATTGCACATTTTATAACCGGTTTCCATATCCGTCAGATTCAGATTTGTAAACATATTGCTTAATCTGGTCAGAACTTTATTGCCGATGGAATGCCAGTAAAAAAGAATCCGGTGCGGATTACCTCCCAGAAAACGTGAGCCAAATACTACGTCAGCAGCCCCCTGCAGAATGGGTTTGAGGAGTAAATTATATTCTTCCGGATCATATTCAAGATCCGCATCCTGGATGATCAGGAATTCACCGTTTGCCATTTCAATGCCTGCCTTTACGGCTGCCCCTTTCCCCATATTGACGGCCTGTTTAAAATACTGCAGCGTGATGTCCGGATGTTTGACCTTGTAATCCAGCACAACTTCTTCCGTATGATCCGTTGAACAATCATTCACCAGTATAACATCTTTTTGCAGGTTGTTGAGGAGCCTGACAGAAAAAATCCGGTCGAGAATGGAAGAAATGGTCTTCTCCTCATTAAATGCAGGAATAATAATGGAAAGGGTCTTAAAAGAATCCATGGTCTGTCACGTAGTGTTTTATGAGCGATTCAGGGTGCGGATTTCAGATAACCTGCCAGAAGATAGCGGTATGCGCTATATATGTAATTTTCAATGAATTGAGTTACTAAAATAACTTATCCATGGAAATAATGCAAACCGGCTTTAAATATAATTTTCTACTTGAACATGATGTTATACATTTGTATTCGATGTTTAAACTTTAAAACATAAAATATGAAAAAGATCTTCCTATTAAGCATGATCGGAATGACAGCTTTATTATCTGCATTTATTCCCGCTACAAATTCAACGACTGTTACACCATCTTCTACTTTGCAGGCAGGAACCTGGGTAGTAGATAAACCACACACCAACGTAAAATTTTCAGTGGCCCATCTGGTGATCTCCGATGTGGACGGTAATTTTAAGTTATTTGATGGTACTATGGAATCATCCAAACCTGATTTTTCTGACGCAAAAATTACATTCACTGCAGAAGTCAATTCAATAAATACGGATAATGAAATGCGTGACAATCATCTGAAGAGTGATGACTTCTTAAATGCCGCGAAATATCCGCAAATCAAATTTGTCAGTACTTCTTTCACTCCGCAGGGTGACAACAAGTATAAGCTGGTCGGCAACCTGACCATTCGGGATGTGACTAAAACGGTAACTTTCGACGTGAAATATGGCGGCACAGTCGTGGCAATGGGCGGCACGCATGCCGGATTCAAAGCAACTACGAAGATTGACCGTTTTGATTATAACCTTAAATGGAGTAAGGCTACGGAAGCCGGTGGATTGGTTGCAGGAAAGGACGTAGAAATTACCATCAACGCAGATTTTAAGAAATCATAATCAAGCTGAAAGCTCAACGCGCAAAGCTTAAAGCTTTTTAAAAAGTAAATCCCTTTTGGAATACCACAAGGGATTTACTTTTTAATCTATGTTTAATTCCAGTTACTGTTTGTTCTTTTCATCATATTTCTTCTGTGCTTCCTGTGCACTCTTGAAATCCAGCACGACACCATTTATACAATATCTGAGTCCGGTTGGCGGAGGACCATCATTGAAAACATGGCCCAGATGCGACTTACACTTGCCACACTCCACTTCGGTTCTTTCCATGCCAAATGACTCATCCTTTAAATAAATGATACTCGTTTTGCTGATCGGTTCATAAAAGCTGGGCCAGCCGCATCCACTTTCGAATTTTGTATCGCTTTTGAATAAGGCATTCCCACAAACGGCACAGTAATAGGTTCCGATTTCCTTAGAATGTTCAAACTTACTGGTGTAGGGCCTTTCCGTTCCTTTTTGACGTGCAACATAATACACATCAGCCGGCAGAAGTTTTTTCCATTCATCATCTGTCTTACTTATAAATGAAGAATCGGAGTGAGCCGTTGTTTTATCCATAGTTACGTTTTTACTTTTGGCTGATTGGGAATAACACTGCTGAAACAAAAATGCCAGCATTAAAATTCCTGATGATTTGAGTATTCTGATCATGTGATATTATTATAACAAACTTACGTACCCAGTGTTCTCCTGGTTTGTCCATTAATTGACATATCACCGATTTTGCATTTCTTTATCATGTATAAGGCTGATTTACCTTTATTTATGCAATGATTGACTTGTTTTGTTAAAGGAATTATAAGAACCGTACACTATATTTGTTCATACCTAAGGCTACAACATGTTCAACTTAATTCTATTCGGTCCACCCGGTAGCGGGAAGGGCACACAGTCTGAAAAGCTGATTGCCACCTACGGGTTCAAGCATCTCAGTACGGGAGATATCCTCCGAAATGAGATAAAAAACGGGACCGCCCTGGGATTGGAAGCTAAAAACCTCATGGACCGGGGTCAGTTGGTACCCGACGCGGTGGTTATTGGTATGATCCGGACGGCACTGGAACAAAATCCTGCTGTGAATGGTTTTCTCTTCGATGGTTTTCCCAGAACCAATGCACAGGCAGAAGCACTGGATGCACTCCTGAACGAAAAAAACACTTCAATAGATGTCGTCCTTGCACTACAGGTTTCCAAAACGGAGCTTATCAAAAGACTGTTGAATCGCGGGCTCACTTCCGGGCGTACAGATGACGTAAATGAATCCGTAATCGGTTCCCGCATTGAGGAATACGAGCGAAAAACGGCTGCTGTTGCTGATCATTATAAAAAGCTTGATAAGGTTGTTTATATACCAGGGGAAGGTAGTGTTGATCAGATTTTCACTTCGCTGTCACACGAGATAGAACAGAGAAGTTAAAAGTATGGGAGTATGGGAGTATGGGAGTATTATATTTCTTACATAAAAAACCGTTGATAGTTTAAAATACTTTAACGGTTTTTTAATGCCAAAGTTCATATTCCCACACTCCCATACTCCCATACTTGAATTTTAAGCTACGCTTAAAATTCAGCATCCCTCTTCTTAATATTTCTTTCTACACGCATAGAAATCCGGATACTTATTTCATATAATAGTATCAGGGGAAGAGCAACAATCGTCTGGCTCATCCAATCCGGAGAAGGTGTTATAACAGCAGCTACAAAGAGGATTGCCACATAGGCATATTTCCGGTAGGTTCTGAGAAAACCAGGTGTAATCAAACCAATATGGGTCAGGACATAACTGATCAGGGGCAGCTGAAATGCAATGCCGGATCCGATCAGAATATCGAGCAGATTATCCAGATAATCATCCAATGTTGGCCGGGTAATGAGCAGACCGCTCATGCCGAGTTTATAATTTGAAAGAAAGCTAAATGTAAAAGGCGCCAACAGGAAATACCCGAAAGAAATACCGAGCAGGAAAAAAAAGGTTACAAAAAATATTGAACCTCGCGTACTATTTACTTCTTTGGGTGAAAGCGCGGGTTTTACAAATCGCCAGAATTCCCAGAATATATACGGGAAAGCGATGATAAAACCACATACAAAAGCGATGGTAATACTCGAAATAAACTGAGATCCGAACGCCGTCGTTTGCAACTGAACATTCGCCGCCGGTAAACAAAGCGTCTCACCAATATGCAGAAAATGACTTAGTTTACAAAGCCCCACGACAGACAGGAAATCCTGTTTCAGCGGCCCCATAATGATATTCTCAAATATCCAGTCGATTTTTATGAACGCGAATATCGCCAGAATAACGATGGCGAGTACGGACCGAACGATATGCCAACGCAGGGCTTCAAGATGCTCGATAAATGACATTTCCGCCTGGCCCGGTGTTCTCTTAAAAAATTTAAATGCCATATTTCACTGATTGCCATTTTCCTGGCGTCGCAAAGGTAACGATCAAAGCCTAAAGCTTAAAGTGCAATGCGTAAAGCTTTTGTTACAGACGTTCTACATAAATAGAGACTTATCAGCGATGCCTTTCCGGAATACTTTTGTCATGGAAAGTTAAGAATACCCCTGATTTATGCTTTGCACTGTAAGCCTTACGATTATTTGAGTAATTTCATTTTAACCATCTCTATCCTTGTATCACTGACTCCAAGGATCTCGAATTCATAATCGTCGATGATAATATGTTCTTTCAGACGGGGAATGGCTTCATGACGATTTATAATAAACCCTGACAGTGTTTCCGATTCATTTTCCGGAAAATCAAATTCATATTTTTCGTTGAGATAGTCCAGCTCCAGGCGACCGGCAAGGATATATTCGTCGTTCGATAATTTTTTCTCTTCAAATTCTTCGGTATCATATTCATCGCGGATCTCTCCAAAAATCTCTTCCAGCAGGTCTTCCATCGTAACAATACCGGCTGTACCGCCAAATTCATCCACGACCCAGGCGATACTTTTCCGTTCCCGGCTGAATTTACTGATCAAATCGGTAGCGCTCATACTTTCCGGGACAGCCGGAATCGGAAGCAGGATATCCTTCGTCGTTAAAGGAGCCTTAAAAAGATCCAGTTGATGTATATATCCAAGCACGTGGTCAATATTTCCGTCATAGACAACCAGCTTGCTTAATTTACTGCTCATAAATTTCTTCCTTGCATCGTCAATACTGATCCTGATATCTATTCCTTCAATTTCTTTTCGTGGAATCAGGCATTCCCTCACTTTTACTTTCGGGAGTGAAAGTGCGGCTTCAAAGAGATCCGTATTCAATTCCTGTTGCGACTCATCCGATTCGCCTGTCTGCTGGAAAAAATTACTCAGGTCAGCTTTTGCAAACAAATCTTTACGCTCATCGATGCGTACATTAAAAACATATTTGAGTATCCATTCGGAAATCCTCGTAAAAAAAACCGAAACAGGATAAAATAAGTTGTAAAAGAAATTACTGACGGGTGCAAAGAAATCCAGCAGGCTGTCACTTTTCGCGCGAAAGAAGGCTTTCGGCAACAGTTCTCCGAAAAAAAGTATAAAAATGGCAGATGTTAATGTCTCAAACATTAAACGAAAAATATCTACCCATGCCTGTGGCACAACCGTTTTTCTGATAATCAATTCCCATAAAGGGGAAAGCGTTTCTCCCACCAGTAGCCCGAAAATGACCAGGAAAAGGTTAAACCCGATCAGTAATGCACTGATAAAGCGGCTGGGCGCGTCCAGGAAACCCGCCAGCAGTATACTTCTGTGCAGTCCCTGTTTTTTTTTAATTTCAATGGTAAGCCGGTTCGCATTGGCAAATGCGATCTCTATGCCAGCGAAGAAAATGATCATCAACCAGGCGATGATGATCCAGATCAGGGTATTGGTATTGATCATGTAAATACGAATATAGCTTTTTACGCGTAAAGCTTAAAGCGCAAAACTTAAGGATTTTGGTGTACTTCTCGTCCGGTCATCGATCATCTAAAGAACCATCAACTGTTAACAATCCATGCTTTGACAGGAAGTTCGAAACAACATGTCTCGCTTCCTCACAGGCATGTTGCAAGTTGTCATTAATAATAATATTATTAAAATGATGCCGGAATGATATTTCGTAGGATGCCTTGCTGAGACGATCCTGCAATGCCTCGGGTGATTCTGTGTTGCGGAACTGCAGCCGGCGTTTCAATTCTTCGATGGACGGAGGCTGTACGAAAATGGAGAGACTTTGTTCAGGATACTGCTCCTGTACGTGTATCGCTCCTTTTACATCGATATCGAGAATCGGAATTTTATTATTTTTTCTTAGCCTTTGCAGTTCTGATTTCAATGTGCCATAATATCTTCCCTCATATACCATTTCCCATTCAATAAATTCCTGGTTTTGTATTTTATGCTGGAATTCTTCCAGGCTCATAAAATAATAATCCACTCCGTTCATCTCGTCCGGCCGTTGAGAGCGTGTGGCTGCAGATACAGAAAATGCCAATTGTGGAAAATGCTGTAACAGGTAGCGGGTTATGGAAGTTTTTCCGGCGCCCGAGGGAGCAGTTATAATGATCAGCATCGGAAATATTTATATTCTTTTAATCGAGGCCCCCAGGCGATTGAGCCGTTCGTCAATATACTGATAACCCCGGTCGATCTGATCAATATTCTGGATCACGCTTTTCCCTTCCGCACTCATGGCTGCAATCAAAAGTGATACGCCTGCACGAATATCCGGGCTGCTCATCGTGATGCCACGTAACCTGTGCGCCCTTCCAAGGCCAATCACTGCGGCGCGGTGCGGATCACAAAGTATGATCTGCGCTCCCATATCCAGAAGTTTGTCTACAAAAAATAACCGGCTCTCAAACATTTTCTGATGGATCAGAACGCTCCCCTTGGCTTGCGTCGCAACAACGAGCAAAACACTCAGAAGATCAGGCGTCAGGCCAGGCCATGGATGATCATATAAAGTTAGCACGGAACCGTCAAGATAGGTTTGAATGGTATACAGATCCTGCTGGGGTACAAATATGTCATCTCCCTGTATTTCCAGCTGAATACCCAATTGCCGGAACTTATCCGGTATCTGACCAAGTTCTGATACCCGACAATCTTTTATCAGAAGCTCACTTTGGGTCATGGCTGCCATACCGATAAAAGAACCGATCTCAATCATATCCGGAAGCATACGGTGTACGGTTCCTTTCAGTTCATGGACGCCTTCAATCACCAACAGATTACTTCCTATACCGCCAATACGGGCGCCCATACGGTTCAGCATCAGACAGAGTTGCTGGATATATGGTTCGCAGGCGGCATTATATATGGTTGTTATGCCGGTCGCCAGACTGGCTGCCATTACAATATTGGCTGTACCGGTCACCGACGGCTCTTCGAGAAGCAGGTATGTGCCCTTTAATTCGGGTGCTTCCAGGCGGAAATAGTCATCTCCGGGATCGTAGGAAAAGCGCGCCCCTAATTTTTCAAAGCCCGTCATATGGGTATCCAGTCTTCTTCTTCCAATCTTGTCACCCCCGGGTTTGGGTACAAAGGCTAATTTGAACCTGGCAAGAAGAGGACCGGCCAGCATCACGGCGCCACGTAAACGACCGCTTTTTTTTCTGAAGGTTTCGCTGTTTATGTAATCCACATTCACATCGTCTGCCTGAAAGCTGCATTCATGACGTGAAGGACGATCTGTTTTTACACCCATCTCCTGCAATACCTCGATCAGAAGGTTTACATCCAGGATGTCGGGAATATTAGAAATGGTGATTTTGCTTTTCGATAATAGTACGGCGCTGATTACCTGGAGCGCTTCATTCTTAGCTCCCTGGGGAATGATTTCTCCTTTTAACCGTTTGCCACCGGTTACTTCAAAGGAATTCACTAGTATCTTTTCTTTTTGAATTTGCTTCCGCCGCGATCGTTGTTATTCCGGTTGTTGTTATTATTGTTCCGCTGAAATTTCTGGTTGCGTTTATTTCGGTCATATCCATAGCCGCCAGTTCTTTCACGATTATCGCTGGGACGGAAACTCCGTACGAATGGTGTATTGGTAAATTCCAGTTGTCCGTTGGTAATAGCCGTCAGTTCACCCTGAATGGCGTCGTCATGTACCGTTTCCTTGTGCCAGTTATTGTAAGCCAGTTTCATGTAATAGGCAATGGCATTGGCAAACCCGTTTTTCTTTTCCGGATTTTCTTCCTGCAAAGCTTTATCTATGATCAGCTCCAGATTTTTTCCAAGATGTGCATGTTTCGGATACCGTTTAGGGTAAGGAAGCGGATCTGTTTTGGGCTTTAATGTTTCAGCCGTGGGAATCGGGTACGGAGACGAAACATCAAGTTTGAAATCAGATATCAGGAAAAGATGATCCCATAGTTTATGGCGGAAATCTTCCACGTTCTTCAGGTGGGGATTCAGAAATCCCATCAGTTCAATAACAACAGCAGCATTCTTTTCACGGACTACAGGATCTTCGATGGTCAGAAGGTACTCGATCATCCGCTGGATGTGGCGGCCGTATTCACGCATAATCAGGTGATTACGCGTAGTATTGTATTCCATTATGTAGTTTTTATACCTGACAAACCTACGGAAAAAAATCAGTTCACGATCACCTTGGTCAGGAACTGCCGGTTATTAGCCACATTCACTGCCCTCAGAAAGTAAATTCCACTGGCCGGTTTGTTTGACAGATCCATATTGGTGACACTTGCACCTGAAAGCTGAACCTGCTTTTTGGCAATCACCTGACCTGTAGTTCCAACCAGTTCAAGAACATAATTACCGGTTTGTTGTTCGTCAAACTGGATCAATATTTTCTGGTTAACCGGGTTGGGATAAATCTGTATTCCGGGACGTTGATCTGCGAGTTGAAGGTTCACCACTTTAATGATCGAATAAACTACGTTTCCTTCGGCATCTATACGTTTGATGCGGAAGTATACGTCGCCCACATCAGCCTTACCAGGGTTGTATTGATACTGGTATTGCGCAATGGTACCTGCGGGAGCAGATCCGGCGGGAACGGTTCCCGCTGCCAGCCAGCGTTCATTATCGTTACTATAATCAATTTCATAAATTATATCCTGCTGATCTGTTGTGCCGAGCCACTGCAATGAGACGCTGCCATTTTTCTTATAGACAGAAAAATTGCTGATTTCTGCGCCCAATGCCACCGTCGGGCACCAATAGTACGTGAGTCTCAGTTTACCTCCAATCATGGTGACAATGGACTGATTAAAATTGGAACCGCCATCCAGCGTAGTCAGACCCCCATTAATTGTGTAAGAAAACCCAATTGTTCCCATTCCGAGATAGGCGGCATTACCACCGGTGGATCCAAATCCATTCGGATTGGTAATGATATTATCCGGGCCATGGGTAATGGTATCTCCGGGTACTCCGCCATAAGCCAGCGAATCATACCCATAGACCGTATTGAATGTATGTGATATAGTTATTCCGGGACCTTGTATTTTGTTTACTAACGACAAATTAAAAAGATAATAAGTCGTGTCTTCAGGAATGGGCGGACCGGGAACATAGGGCGGATTTGTTGCAGGCCAGCTGCTCGGCACCCCTCTGGCTGCAGTATTACCGACACCGGTGGTAGAAGTACCGGTAATCGTATCATGGAGAGATACACAACTCAGGTTTCCAACGGATGGATCGAACTGCTGGAAATTAAAATTTAATGTACTGGTCTTGGTAGGCGAAATGGTGATGGTCTGGTCAATAGCTGTTGCGGGAATCCCGCCTGTACATGTACATTGCGCATGTGGGGAGGAATGGAAAAATATAACAACGCACGTGGATACCAATAATCCCCTAAAGTAAAGATTTTTCATAGTACGGATTTTGATGACGGATGACGGATGACGGAAAACGAATCCCTGTAAAATTATCTAATAACATACTGGGATGAAAGCGCATAAATACTTGAAGCCCGGACCCGTAATTTCCGCAGTTTTTGTACCTGATGAATATGATGAAAAACCCACCATTTTTCACAGTAACTTCGCGCGATCGCCGCTAAGTTCACGATGGTTTCCCCGAAAAATTCAATAAAAATGACCGAAAATTCCATTCAGATACAGGTTCAGCTGGACGAAAATAAAATGCCTGCTGAAATCAGCTGGAGCGCTCCCGACAATACCCCTGAAAATACGCGGAAAGCCAAGGCCTTCCTGCTTTCCCTCTGGGATGGATCGGACAAAGCCGCATTGCGTATCGATCTGTGGACTAAGGATATGATGATCGATGAAATGGAGGACTTTTTTTATCAAACCCTCATGACTATGGCTGATACCTATAAAAGGGCCACACGTCATGATGACATGGCATTGGAAATGAAGACTTTTGCAAAAAATTTCTTTCAGAAATCGAGGGCCAAACAACTAAATACCAATAAATTATAATTTTAAATATGAGTCTGGAACAAAAGGTAATGACTGACTTAAAAACAGCCATGTTAGCAAAGGATGAAAAAGCACTCCGCTCTCTCCGAGCCATTAAGGCTGCTATCCTGCTGGCGAAAACCTCTGAAGGTGCGGGAGGGGACCTGAAAGAAGAAGATGAAGTGAAACTCCTGCAGAAACTGCTCAAGTCAAGAAAGGATTCCTTGGAAATATATACGGCCCAAAACCGTCGTGATCTGGCAGTTAAAGAAGAGGAAGAAATCGCCATTATAGAAAAATTTCTGCCGGCCCAGATGAGCCCGGAAGAATTAAAAACCATTCTCCAGAAAATCATAGCCGATACCGGTGCAGGCTCGCCCGCAGACATGGGGAAAGTAATGGGTATTGCGACCAAACAACTGGCAGGCAAAACGGATGGCAAATCCATCAGTACGATGGTGAAGGAATTACTTTCCAAAGCTTAACGCTGAACGCTGAACGCTTAACGCTGAACGTATGTAGAAAAGCTGAAGCTTTCTGATTGCCCAAAAATATGAACCTATAATTTACTGAATAACGGGCAGATCAATTCTTGTTGGATATTTTTCTGAAAAATAAATCGTGTTTGTTGTCTTTATAAAATCAGATTCCTTCGCTTCGTAAATATTCGGAACAAAAGTTTGCGGGTTCCGGTCGATCATAGGAAACCAGCTGCTCTGCACCTGAATCATCAGTCGATGACCTTTCCTGAACATGTGATTGATCTGATGCAGCCCGAATGTAAATTCTTCCGGTTTACCTGGAATCAGTGATTCGGGGTTTGTAAAACTCTTTCTAAATTTACCGCGGAACACTTCCATGGCTACCGGCAACTGGTAACCGCTAAGTTTGAGGTTCACCGGATCCCATTCCGGATAGACATCGATCAGTTTTACAATCCAGTCTGCATCCGTTCCGGTGGTTGAAGCAAATAAGTGTGCATTCACGGCACCGGTTACAACCAAATCTTCCTTTAATGTTTCAGTAGTAAAACTGATCACGTCAGGCCTGGTATAAACAAAACGCTGATCTTCTACCTGCCAGGGTCTCCAGCGGCTGCCAACGCCATACGTTGCTTCGATTGGAAGCGTTCTGTAAGGAACGGGCTTTTGAGGATCACTGATAAAAGAAACGGCACCCTCTTTCAAAGGTTTTGTGAATGAAGCAGACCCGTCCGGACCCGCATAGAGTGCCTGAATCACAGACTGCCGGGGTGGCCAGCTTGTATAGGTTTTCCAGACATTTGATCCGGTCTGGAAAACATACGCTTCTTCAAATTTTCCATCACCAACGCCTTTCAGATAATAATCAAACCATTTTTTTTGCAGAACCCGGAATTCTTCACCCGTCGCGCTGCCAAAACCAATCGGTCCGATACTATCTCCTTTCAATCTTCCCCACTGTCCATGATACCAGGGACCGAGCACAATATGATTCATGTTTTTCTCATCGGCCTTTTCCATTTGTCCATACATCAGTTGAGGCCCATTCAGATCTTCCTGGTCAAAAAAACCACCTACATGAAGTTGTGGTATTTCAACCTTTGTTACATAGGCAAGGGGTGAATTTTTCTGCCAGAAACTATCATAGTCCGGGTGTTCCACCAAATGATTCCAGGTTGGGATCCTGTTATGAAAATATAGTTCATTTACATTTTTTAAGCTCCCGAGTTTTAAATACCAGTTGAACAAATCAAATGCGGGAAATTGAAAATCACTATTTGTATTATTGTTTTCCAGTTCATAAGTATATTCAAATCCATAACTTAAACGGAAAGCGCCGTTATGATGAAAGTCGTCTCCCAGAAACAAATCTGACATACAGGCCTGCTCGGAAGAAGCTTTCAGTGCAGGATGGTGGTCCACAGATCCGACCAGTGCCAGCCAACCAGGATAGGAAATACCCGTGATACCAGCTTTGCCATTATTATTTTTTACATTTTTGATTAGCCAGTCAATCGTATCCCAGGTGTCGGTACTTTCGTCAATGGAGCCTTTTTGACTTTCATGAATCAGCGGCTGGTGAATCTCAAACTTACCCTGGCTTTTGAATCTCCCGCGTATATCCTGAAAAACAAAAATATATCCGTCTGACGCCATGGTATAGTAGGGGAACCTGTCCGATATGGTAATAACCCGGCTGCCATTGGGGAAAATTCCGTCAATCCCATAGGGCGTCCGGTTTATCAGAAAGGGATACGAGATGCGTTCATTCACCGGCGTGAGTACGATCGTATTTAACAAGACACCATCCCGCATGGGTATCATGTAACTTGTTTTCGTATATAACATGGAATCAGCGGGTGCCTGAGAAAATGCAAATGAAGACAACGCTACCATCAGCAGCGGAAGTATAAATTTTTTTGTATCCATATCTGTTGAACTATTCGTAAATGCGGAGTCTGGCTCTTAAGTTTTCGGTTTCCTGCTGAAGTTCTTTTAATCTTTCGAGCAGATGTTTTAGTGCATCGATGCCCGGCACGTTTATATTCAGGTCATAGTACAAACGACTGAATTTTTCCAGTTCCACCATTTCTTCCATCAATATAAAACGTTTTTCTTCCCTGGTACTAATAGAAACCAATCCATAAGATTCAAGCGTTTCTATGAAACTGCTTTCCACCTGATAATAAGTGCAAAAGGCCTCCAGTGGTATCATTTCTTCGTCTGGCATCCGGGCGTTTTATTTCATTTTCGAAAGTTCGGTAAAAAGTTCGTTTTGTTTTGCAGTCAGGTTGGTAGGAATTAAAACATTGTGGGAAACAAAGAGGTCGCCATACGATCCTTCCTGTTTATAAACCGGGAAGCCCTTGCCTTTCAATCTGGATTTTGATCCATTCTGTGTTCCGGGCTTTACTTTTAGTTTTATTTTTCCATCCAGTGTGTCCACCATCACGTCCCCACCCAACACAGCTGTATACAAATCCACATTGATGGTTATATATAAATCATTTCCAACCCGATTGAAAACCGGGTCTGGTGTTATTCTGAATGTAATATATAAATCGCCATTGGGCCCGCCATTCGCACCGGGTGCCCCATGATTCTTCAAACGAATGACCTGCCCGTTTTCCACACCTGCCGGGATGGTTATGCGGATATTTTTTTCATTGACAGTCAAAGTTTGTGTATGTGTTTTTACCGCATCGCGCAGAGAGAGGTGTAATTCAGCCTGATAATCCTGTCCGCGGAATTTTGTATTTCGGGAGCCTGAGCCACGACTGCCGGAACCAAACATCTGTTCAAAAAAATCCGAATACTGGCCATCACCATAATCATCGCTACCACCAAAATCTGAAAATGGATTTGCAGATTGCCCGGATCTCCGCCCCCCTCCATGGGCACCAGACTGCCGGGCTTTTTCAAACTGCTCGGCATTTTCCCAATTCTCGCCATATTGTTCGCCGTACTGGTCGTATTTTTTTCTTTTCTCCGGATCACTGAGCACTTCGTTGGCCTCATTAATCTGTTGAAATTTTTTATTCGCTTCTTTATCGTTGGGGTTCAGGTCAGGATGTAATTTTCTGGCCAGTTTCCGATAAGCTTTTTTGACATCGTCTTCAGATGCTGTTTTGGGGATACCAAGTATTTTATAATAGTCCGTATATGCCATAGGTTGAGGTTATACCAGTTCTTTCACAACATTCCAGATAACCTTTGGTTTGCCCAGCGTATAATAATGCAAAACAGGAACGCCCTTTTTTTTCAATTCCCTGCTTTGTT
Organism: uncultured Bacteroidota bacterium; assembly: GCA_963759335.1. Classification (GTDB taxonomy): domain Bacteria; phylum Bacteroidota; class Bacteroidia; order Chitinophagales; family Chitinophagaceae; genus Puia. The sequence goes on along the minus strand of CAVWYU010000001.1, from coordinate 100,688 downwards.
CCAACAACCATTTTGTACCGATAATTTCCACCTCATCATCCGTTTTGCATTTCATAACGGCATCAGACAGGTCAGCCGGAATATCTACGTGAAAAACTTTTGGTAAAAGAGTAAGTTGTTTTTTATTCGTAATCGGTTTCAGCCCCGGTATAATCGGAACATCAATACCATTTTCTCTGCAGGTTTTTACAAATTCAAAAAACTTCTGATTATCGAAAAACATCTGCGTCGTAATATACTCAGCACCCGAATCAACCTTAGCTTTCAGAAACTTCATGTCCGTTGCCAGGTTCGGAGATTCGAAGTGTTTTTCAGGATATCCGGCAACCCCTATACAGAAATTTGTTTTGCTGCCGTTTTTGATATCTTCTTCCTGGTATAATCCCTGATTCAGATTCACTATTTGTTTGAGCAGATCGATTGCGTACTGATTTCCGCCGGGCTCAGGCGTAAAAGCAGCTTCATTTTTCGGAGCGTCCCCTCTTAAAACCAACACGTTATCGATTCCCAGAAAATGAAGATCGATTAGTGCGTCCTCCGTTTCCCTTTTACCAAACCCTCCACAAATCAGATGAGGTACTGCATCCACCTGGTAGTGGTTCATAATAGCGGCACAGATACCAACCGTTCCAGGCCTTTTTCTTACCTCTACCTTTTCGAATGTGCCATCACTTTTCTTCTTGAACATGGTTTCACTGCGGTGATATGTCACGTTGATAAATGCCGGTTTGAACTCCATTAGTGGGTCCAGATGGTCATAAATCGAACTAATAGTCTTTCCCTTGAGGGGCGGAAGAATTTCAAAAGAAACAGCGGTGTCTTTGGCCTGGTGGATATGATCTATAACCTTCATCAGTGGGTTCCAGAACGGTTTATTTGTGGATTGCAAACTTAATTCAATAGCACTATAACACAAGCACCTGTTAAACTATTTTAAAATGAACTGGTTACATATTCTTCTGGTATTTTTGTTCAAATTGTCCCGTTTTGAGTTTAACCATCCATACAAACGATCTTGTAAAAAGCTACCATAACCGAACCGTGGTTGACCATGTTTCCGTAAATGTAAAACAGGGCGAAATCGTTGGTCTGCTGGGCCCCAACGGGGCGGGCAAAACAACAACATTTTACATGGTGGTCGGACTGATCAAACCCGACGAAGGACAGGTTTTCCTCGACGATCGCGATATTACCCGTCTTCCCATGTATAAAAGAGCCCAACTGGGTCTTGGCTATCTGCCCCAGGAAGCATCTGTTTTCCGCAAATTGTCAGTTGAAGATAATATCAGGGCTATCCTGGAAATGACAAAGATGCCCAAAAAGGAACAACGCGAAAAGCTGGAGGCCCTGCTGGACGAATTCCGTCTTCATCACGTACGAAAAAACAACGGAGATTCCCTGAGCGGAGGAGAAAGAAGACGAACCGAAATTGCACGGGCTCTTGCAGTCGATCCGAATTTTATGCTGTTGGATGAACCATTTGCAGGGGTCGATCCCATTGCTGTAGAGGATATACAGGCTGTTGTTGCCCGACTGAAATACAAAAACATCGGGATTCTGATCACCGATCACAATGTAAACGAGACGCTCTCGATCTGTGATCGTGCATATCTTCTGATTGAAGGAAAAATCTTTAAGCACGGAACGGCAGAAGAACTCGCTGCCGATGATCAGGTACGTCGTCTGTACCTTGGAAGAAACTTCGAATTGAAGCGAAAAGATTATCTTCATGAAGAAGCCTCAAGACCTGTCATATAATATTTTCCAGACAGAGGGTTAGGTTATTCTCTATGGATTATAACAACGAAACTTGAAATTATTAAGTCCTGCCATATCGCGCCTGGCCAGGATGAGACGCTGGCAGATTGAACAATGGGTGCTCGACCCGATCGCCGTTCAACGCGAAGTACTGCAGGATTTGGTTACATCCGCCCAATACACTGAAATCGGTCGTAAGTATAATTTTTCGAAATTATTCTCCATCAAAGAATTCAAAAAAGCCGTTCCCATCCACGAGTACGACGATATGAAGCCCTATATCCAGCGAATCATGCAGGGGGAAGAAAATCTGCTCTGGAACACACCGATCAACTGGTTTGCAAAAAGCAGCGGCACTACCAGCGATAAAAGCAAATTCATTCCAATCAGCGAAGAAAGCCTTCAGGATAATCATTTTCGGGGAGCAAAGGACGTGCTCACCATGTATTACTATGCGTATCCTGAATCCGATCTGCTGACCGGAAAAGGATTGGTGATTGGTGGCAGCCATACGATAAATCAGATAAACGCAGATGTACAATATGGTGATCTGAGCGCTGTTTTATTACAGAACTCACCGTTCTGGGGTCATTGGATCCGAACACCGGAATTACATATTGCCCTGCTGGATGAATGGGAGAATAAAATTGAACAACTGGCCGAAACAACGATTAAGGAAAATGTGACGTCCATTTCCGGTGTACCGACATGGACGCTGGTTCTGATGAAAAGGATCCTGGAAATAACCGGAAAAAATAATATTCTGGAGGTATGGCCCTCTCTGGAGTTATATATACACGGCGGGGTTTCGTTTACACCTTATCGCGAGCAGTTTGCAAAAATCATCGGCGGACATATCAATTACCTGGAAATGTATAATGCCAGTGAGGGATTTTTTGCCGCACAGGATTCTCCGGGCGATGAGGGCATGTTATTATTTACAAACCATGGCATATTTATGGAATTCATGCCCGTAGGAGAATACGGAAAACCCGATCCGCAAACCATCGGTCTGAAAGATGTCGAACTGGAAAAAAACTATGCATTGGTTATAAGTACCAATGGCGGGCTTTGGCGCTATCTTTTAGGAGACACCATTCAATTTACCCGATTAGGTCCTTACCGGATCAAAGTGAGTGGAAGGCTCAAACATTTTATCAACGCCTTTGGAGAAGAATTGATCGTGGATAATGCTGATAAAGCAATTGTAGAAGCGGCGAATAAATCCGGCGCAGTAGTAAATGATTATACGGCCGCTCCTGTTTATTTCGGCGACCAAACCAACGGAGCGCACGAATGGCTGATTGAATTTGAAAAAGAACCCGAAAGTCTGATCAGGTTCTCTGAAGAACTGGATCATGCTTTAAAGGAACTGAATAGTGATTATGAAGCCAAACGTCATAAAGATATTGCCCTGCGTCCTCCTCTCGTAAAATCTGTTCCCAAAGGATTGTTCATTAACTGGCTTCGCAAAAAAGGAAAACTGGGCGGTCAGCATAAAGTTCCGCGACTTTCAAACGACAGGCAGTATATGGATGAATTGCTGGAAATGCTAAAACAAGTATGAAAGTGTGGAAGTCTGGAAGTAACTGATTCACTTATACTTTCATACCTCCATTCTTCCATACTTCCTTACCCTGAGTTAACAGTGCGCCCGCAACTATCAAACTGACAAAAGATGAAGTGTAAAAAAGATAACCATATGGCACATCAATGAACTGATAAAAAACGACCAGACTAAGTTTAAAACAGGCAAGATTAACATTCTGAAATTTCCACTTTTTTTGCACGAGACAAAAGCCCACAAACAAGAGCGGAACGGCAAAACTCACTACCAGCAACATGAGATGCAATATGCCCATGTGATGCGGGCCAAAGAATTTTGCAAGTCCCGGATTTAACCAGAATACTTCCGGACTAAATTCCCAAACATGTTTTGCAAATTTTACATAGAGTGCCGGCAGCGATATCATATTTTTCAGAGTTCCATATCCAAATGGAATTAAAAAAAATAATACGAAACAGGAGGTCATAGTAAGTGAAAAGATCAAAAGTTTTCTGTATTCTCTTTTGGAAGCATAAAAGATCAGACAGGGAATCAGCCAGCCAATCATACTATAACGGCTCAAAAGACAACAGGAAGCAGCTAATCCCATTAATAATGCATTATCCGAAATGACTGCAAGGCTGAGCAGGACAAAGTAGAAAATGACCACACCCTCTTCACTCATGCTGATCAGATTATGCACATCGTTCCTTGCAAAAAGCCACCAGAACAAAACAGCACCAATAACAAGCTGACCATATCCGAAATAGCGGTTTCCTCTAAGTCGGATATTGAATAGAACAATTGAAAAACTAAACAAAACTGCCAACACGGTGATCCAACGCATATCGAATTTCATGGAAACGGCCGGTGCATACGGAAACCACATTGCAGGGAGATAAATGGGCCGGGTACCATTCCAGATTTCGGGAATCTTATCATACACATGCTTCCATTCTCCGTGTAAAAATCTTTCATTCATCACTTTTATAATTGGTAGCATATCTGCGAAATCCGGATCCAGCGGAATCTCATCCATCCAGTACCGGGACGTGAGATATGCCAGTACGCACATCACCAGGAGTAAAGGCCATTTTAGATAAGAATCTTTTTTTAACCCGCGGAAATCCGGGAGTTCCGCCTTTTGTAATAAAAGAATACATAAAATGAAGCAAAGAGACGCGATCAGATAAAGAATGGAAACGATCGCGGTTTGTGCGCCTAACAGGAGTCCATAACTGCCAAAAAAGGTTTCTGCCGCTAAAGAAAATAGTAATAAATTCTTTCTGTTATTAAAAGTCATGGTTCACGGGAAAGGCTAAATTTAATATTTATATTTACCAGCAACCTTTCGAGGTTATATATTTGAGCTACTTAATGCGTTGAAATGAAACTTTTAGAAGGCAAAATAGTCATCATTACCGGTGCTGCGCGCGGAATCGGGGAAGCCATTGCACTTAGAATGGCAGAGCATGGCGCACATATAGCGTTTAGTTTTCTTTCCAGTGAAGAAAAAGCCCAGGCGCTTGAAAACAAACTTCGTTCTTTCGGCGTGAAGGCAAAAGGATATAAAAGCAACGCGGGATCGTATGATGACTGCGAAAAATTCGTCAACGAAGTAATCGCGGAACACGGCACGGTAGACGTTTGCATAAACAATGCTGGCATATCCAAAGATAGTTTGTTGATGCGTTTAAATCCCAATCAGTGGGATGAGGTAATGGAAACCAATCTGAAGAGTGTTTTCAATATGACCAAACAGGTGATCAAACCGATGATGAAAGCAAAAAAAGGTTCTATCGTAAATATGAGTTCTATTATTGGTATCAGAGGAAATGCCGGGCAATCGAGTTATGCCGCGTCTAAGGCTGGTATTATTGGATTTACGAAATCCATTGCGCATGAATTGGGGAGCCGCAATATCCGTTGTAATGCCATCGCGCCCGGATTTGTTGAAACGGATATGACGCACTATCTGCAGGATGAAGAAGGCGCCAAGTCCTTTCTGGCCAAAATACCACTCAACCGTTTTGGAAGCGCGGCGGAAGTGGCAGACACTGCTTTGTTTCTTGCCTCGGATATGAGCAGTTATATCACGGGACAGGTGATCAGTGTTTGTGGGGGTCTGAATATATAAGAGAAAAATATAATCCGGTATAAGCTTGTTAAAATTCTCCTCCCCTGTTTTAGTTTTTCATTTTCATGACTAATTTGCGCTCTCCATGAAGTTTAAAAAACTAATACCTCTTTTTTTTATCCTGGTGCTGAGTATTCAGTTTCTCCCCCTGCAGCGTATTGCAGCATGGCTTTCATCCGGGCAGATGACAGAAGAGATTACCCACTGTCTGGATGCTGAAAAGTCGAAATCGTTTCCCTGTGAAAAGGATCCCGCATTACTACTACAATCTTGCAATTCAGGAAATCTGGCATTGTTTACGGTTACACCTAATAAATTTCACAATGATGAGACCCTGTTGATCAGGCACGCTGATGAAATTTTGACTCCTCCTCCGAACGAATAGCTTTACCTTTTATTTATTCAATTAACTTGTCATCCCTTAGGGCTGGCTATTGTATATTCTTTAATTGTAAAGTTTATGAGAAAGCTCTTTAAAAATGCAGCTGCAGATATTCCTGCTTCTGTTGTTGTTTTCCTGGTTGCTTTGCCACTTTGCCTGGGTATTGCATTGGGCTCAGGCGCACCTTTATTTTCCGGAATTATTGCCGGCATGGTCGGAGGAATTGTGATTGGATTGCTCAGCGGTTCATCTTTAAGTATCAGCGGGCCGGCGGCAGGTCTCACAGCAATCGTGGCGATTGCTATTGGAAAGATGCCGGCATATGAAGCCTTTCTGCTGTCAGTCGTTATTGCAGGCATTCTTCAATTGATATTAGGCTTTTTAAAAGCGGGTATTATTGGTGATTATATTCCTAACAGTGTGATCCGCGGTATGCTGGCTTCAATCGGCCTCGTGCTGATCCTGAAACAATTTCCCCATCTCATCGGCTATGACAAGGATTATGCCGGCGATGAAACTTTTTTTCAGATAGACAGCAATAATACATTTTCAGAACTGATCAGCTCGGTGAACGATATAACACCTTTTGCATTGATGATTGGCATAGTCTCAATTATGATACTTCTCATCTGGGACCGCCCCGCTCTAAAAAAGAAAAAATTCTTCAAAAATTTACCGGGTCCATTGGTCGTTGTGGTAGCAGGTATTCTCATAAATATATTCTTTTCAGTTCCCGGAACCCGCACATCATTAAACACCTCACAATTGGTCAATCTGCCGATCGCAACAGATTTTGCGTCTTTCAGCAGCTTCTTCATGTTTCCCAAATGGGAATATTTGAATAATGTTGATGTGTGGACGGTCGGACTAACCATTGCGTTGGTTGCCAGCATTGAAACACTCCTTGGAATTGAAGCGATTGATAAACTGGACCCGTTAAAAAGAAGAACTCCCGCAAATCAGGAATTGAAGGCCCAGGGCGTTGGGAATATCATTTCCGGATTATTAGGAGGTTTGCCTCTCACCTCCGTTATCGTAAGGGGTTCGGCGAATGTGGAAGCCGGTGCGAAAAGTAAATTTTCTGCTATTATGCATGGCTTTCTGATTTTGCTGAGTGTATTGTTTATTCCCGGACTTCTGAATAAAATTCCGCTCAGCGCGCTGGCGGCTATTTTGATCATGACGGGTTACAAACTGGTTAAGCCATCTATTTTTAAAGAAGTATACCAGAAGGGCTGGGATCAGTTTATTCCTTTTACAGTAACACTTTTGGCCATACTGCTTACAGATTTACTGGTTGGTATTATTATCGGAACCTTCATGGCTTTATTCTCCCTGATAAAAAGCAATTTTAAGTCTGCCGTCATGGTGGTTCATGATGATAACAAATATCTTGTCAGATTCAGGAAAGACATTTCTTTCCTGAATAAGCCTATCGTAAAGGAAAAACTCGAATCAGTACCGGCGGATGCATATGTATTGATCGATATGACCCGGGCAGATTTTATTGATAAGGACATCATCGATGTCGTGAATGATTTTCTTCAGCATGCACACCTGAAAAATATCGTCGTTGAAATTAAAAAAAGTAGCTTTAAGGCCGGTCACCAGCTGGTGCATGACCAGTCGACCATTCATGAATACGCTGTAGCAAGCATACATTAAAAAAATAAAAAATCTGATATGCAATCTATAAATAAGTTAATGCTGGAAAATAAAGCCTGGGCAGCCGAAAAAAAAGCGGATGATCCGGAATATTTTAAAGCGCTTGCGGCGATTCAGAAACCTGAGTTTTTATGGATCGGATGCAGCGACAGTCGTGTACCTGCCAACGAGATCACAGGTACTCAGCCCGGCGAGATTTTTGTTCACCGCAATATCGCGAACATGGTTGTCCACACGGATGTAAACCTGCTCAGCGTACTGGAATATGCTGTTGCCCACCTCAAGGTGAAACAGGTAATCGTGTGTGGCCATTATGGTTGTGGCGGGGTAAAGGCAGCTATGACTAATCACGACTTTAAGCAGGTGCTTAATATGTGGTTGCGGAATATCAAGGACGTTTATCGCCTCCACCGTGACGAGCTGGAAGCAATTCCCGACCAGGAAAAAAGAGAAGACCGTCTCGTGGAACTTAACGTACAGGAACAGGTGTTGCACCTGGCAAAAACCTCCATCATCCAGCGGGCCTGGCAACATCGACATGGTCCGGATCTGCACGGGCTGGTATACGGATTAAAAGACGGGTTGCTGAATCCCGTCTTTACCATGACACCCGAAAGTTCATTGGATCCGTTATATACTTATAATGATTTAGGAGCGGACTAGACCGATGGTTTTTGTTTTCACCATTTCATATTTCAACATGGTTGATAAAAGCTGCAACCCCGGTTAAGCTTTATTGAATAAGGAAATCGCTTTCTGCGCCATCGGAGTGAGGATAAGACTTCCGCTGATCTTCGCCCGCTCTGCCAGTAGCTGATCCCAATGAGAAGTATCGTGCCAAAACATTTTTTTAATTTCCCTGATTGCCGGCAAGCTTGAATGACTCAAATGACTCACCAGTCTTTCAAGGGATTCATCGAGATCCTGGAGACTTGTATGCACTTCTGAATATAAACCGCGCGTCTTCGCCCATTCTGCCGTTCTCCAGGATGCCGCATCTATGGCCAATTGCGAAAAGGCGGAAAGGCCTAGTTTTCGTTCAACAGCAGGACCTACAACAAAAGGACCGATCCCGATCTCCAGTTCACTGAGTTTTATATCGGCACCCGTCAGGGCAATTGCATAATCGGCAGCCGCGGCAATACCTACACCGCCGCCAACACATTTTCCCTGAATGCGCGCAAGAATAAACTTGGGACATTTCCGCATGCTGTTTATAACATGCGCAAATCCATTGAAAAAATCTTCTCCCTGCTTGGTGTTACTTATTTTTGAAAGTTCTGTAAAGGAAGCACCTGCGCAAAACGCTTTTTCACCAAAAGACTTCAGTACAATCACTTTGATATCGGCATCTATCCCCGCGTCTTCAATCTGGGTCGCCAATTCATTCAACAGAACAGAAGGAAGTGAATTACTTTGCGGGTGATAAAATTCTATAGACATGGACAATCCGTGCCTCTCTGATTTCACATACCCTGTTTCTTGTTCCTGCATAATTTATATTTTTTTTCGCACCATGGTAAGAATTGTTGCAACCATCACTGAATCTCCGGTTTCATCATAAACATCTACCCACCATTTTACGATGCCTTTCGGAATATCATTCTCATCTTTCGAATCCTGCGCAGTTTTTTCTTTACATGTAAAGCGAACAGCTATCGTTGCCCCGGCATATACCGGTTTCAGAAAACGGCATTCATCAATCCCGTAATTCAGTAAAACAGGTCCCCTGGCAGCATCTACAAATAAACCGGCTGCTGCGCTCAGTATAAAATATCCGTGAGCAACACGCTTTTCAAACATAGTATTTTCAAATGAACCATGTTCATCGTGGGCGTAAAAATGATCCCCGCTGATATCAGCAAACTGGTTGATATCTGCATCTGTAATAAGCCGCGATGCTGTATGTATGCTGTCTCCGATTTCCAATTCCTCAAAATATTTTTTAAACGGATGTTTTTCATCCAGCTTTTGTGTTGCATGAGCCTGGTAAACAGAAGTGATCGCTGTGATACTGTCAGGTGAACCCTGGATTGCGGCTCTTTGCATATAATGCTTAACACCTCTGGCTCCGCCCATTTCTTCTCCACCACCGGCCCTGCCAGGACCGCCGTGTACCAACATGGGGAGAGGTGATCCATGACCGGTACTTTCTTTTGAGTCATTTCTATTCAATACCAGAATCCTGCCATGATGGGTAGCCGCTCCTACTACATAGTCTTTCGCAATCGAATTCCTGGATGTTACAATCGTACTGCATAGGGAACCCCTGCCTTTTTTGGAAAGTTGTATAGCCTCATCAAGATTTTTGTAAGGCATCATCGTACTAACGGGGCCGAATGCCTCAATATCGTGTGGGCCATCTTCGGAAAATGGATTTAGATTTTCCAATAATAACGGGCTCATGAATGCGCCTTTAAGCACATCCGCGTCGAGCAATTCCACACTGTCGAGTGAACCATATATGATTTGGGAAGAAGCCAGTAATTTTTGAACCTGCTGTTTTACCTCTCTTCTTTGATCCTGTCCTGCCAGCGAACCCATCCTTACTTTTTCATTCAACGGATTCCCAATCAACGTTTGTGATAAGGCTGCTGAAATAGATTTTCGGATTTCATCGATCTTATTTTCCGGAACAAATATCCGGCGGATGGCAGTACATTTCTGTCCAGCTTTTACGGTCATCTCTTTTCGTACTTCTTTTACAAAAATTTCCCATTCCGGCATGGCTGGTTCAACATCCTCGCCCAGTACAATACAATTCAGCGAATCTGCTTCCATCGTAAAAGAGACATTTTCCCTAAGTATATGAGGATTCGATTTTAATTTTAAACCCGTTGATGCTGAGCCGGTAAAAGTAACCACGTCCTGCGCGTTCAATAAATCAAGCAGATTTCCCGTACTGCCACAGACCAACTGCAGGGCACCCGGCGGTAAAATACCGGATGCATGGATCTGCCGCACAACTGCTTCGGTCAAAAAACTCGTACAGGTAGCAGGTTTTACAATGGCGGGCATTCCCGCAAGCAGGTTAACAGCGATTTTTTCAAGCATGCCCCAAACCGGAAAATTATATGCATTGATATGAATAGCCGCTCCTTCTTTAGGCACAAGAATATGCTGAGCCATGAATGTATGATTCTTACCCAGGTCGACCGGATCTCCGTCGATACAAAAAGGCTGATCCGGAAACTTTCTCCTCAGGGAAGCATAGGAAAACAAATTCCCAATCCCGCCTTCCAGATCGATCCATGAGTCAGCACGTGTGGCACCTGTCTGGTAACTGATCTGATAAAATCTTTCGAGATGTTTCTGAAGATGAAACGCCAGCGCTTTCAGCATTCTCCCTCTGTCATGAAAACTCATTTTGCGTAGTGACGGGTTACCTACCGTTCTTGCATAATGAAGAATATCGTGAAAATCAAGGCCGCGGGTCCCGGCCTGATAAAGCGGTATTCCGGTAACTGCATCGGCAAGAATTTGCAAGTCGCCATCCCCCTCAATCCAGCGACCCAGTACATAGTTCCCGAGTTTTTTCATATAACACTTTTACGCGTAACGCTGAACGCCTAACGCGTAACGCGTAACGCTGAACGCATAGTGATTTAGTAGAATACCTCTTCCATACTTTCTGACTTGTGTTTTGTTCTACCATCCCAATATCCAGGCGAATACCAGTGGGACAACAATGGTTGCATCACTTTCAACAATAAACTTGGGCGTATGGATATCCAGCTTTCCCCAGGTAATTTTTTCATTGGGCACAGCACCTGAATAGGAACCATACGAAGTAGTTGAATCAGATATCTGGCAAAAATAACTCCAGAATGGTACGTCATGCCATTCCAGATCCTGATACATCATCGGAACTACGCAGATAGGAAAATCTCCTGCAATGCCACCACCTATCTGGAAAAATCCCACGCCCTTACCGGTGGAATTTTTCCGGTACCAGTCTGAAAGCCAAACCATATATTCAATGCCACTCTTCATAGTACTGGCTTTTAATTCCCCTTTTACGATATAAGAAGAAAAAATATTTCCCATCGTAGAATCCTCCCAGCCAGGTACAACAATGGGCAGGTTTTTTTCTGCCGCTGCAATCATCCAGCTGTCCTTCGGATCAATTTCATAACCATCCTCCATTACTTTACTCAGGAGTAGTTTGTACATGTATTCGTGGGGAAAATATCGTTCCCCCTTAGCTTCAGCCGTTTTCCATAACTCTACAATATGTTTCTGAATTTTTCTAAACGCTTCTTCTTCCGGAATACAGGTATCTGTAACACGGTTAAGCCCCTGTTCCAGAAGCTCCCATTCCTGTTGTGGCGTGAGATCCCGGTAATTCGGGACCCTTTTATAATGTGAATGCGCTACCAGATTCATGATATCTTCTTCCAGGTTCGCGCCGGTGCAGGAAATAATATGCACTTTATCCTGACGGATCATTTCAGCAAGCGAAACACCCAATTCTGCGGTGCTCATGGCTCCTGCGAGAGTAACCATCATCTTTCCGCCTTCGGTTAAATGAGTTTCATAACCTTTAGCAGCATCAATCAGAGCCGCCGCGTTAAAATGTCTGTAATGATGCGCGATGTATTGAGAGACAGGGCCTTTATTCATGTTTTAATAATATGGAAAGCAAAAATAATCTATTTGGATTGAACGATTGGATTCAAAAACTGATCTTATACCATCTCATAGTTTCTATCCGAAAGGTGTATTTTTATTGATGAATTTCCTGGCGCATGCTTATCTGTCTTTTGGGGATCCGGATATCTTAGCAGGTAATATGATCAGCGATTTTGTAAAGGGCAAAAAAAAATACGAATATTCCGTTCGTATACAAATGGGTATTACACTGCATCGAAAAATAGATGAATACACGGACTCGCATCCGGCTACGCGACAAGCTAAAGAATTTCTAAAGAAAACGGCCGGACCATATGCAGGAGCCTTTGTGGATATCCTTTTTGATCATTTCCTCGCAAACGATCCCTATGAATTTGAAGAAGGAGCGCTGGCTGATTTTGCCCAAAATACTTATTTGCAGCTGGAACCTTTTCAAAGAGATTTCCCGGAAAAATTCCAACGGTTCTTTTATCATATGCGAACGCAAAACTGGCTTTTAAATTACCGGACGACCGAGGGCATGCACAACAGTTTCAGGGGCCTGTGCCATCGGGCTAAATATATACATGACGCAGAACCCGTATTTGAGGCTTTTCTGATCCATTATGAAGCGTTAAAAATGACGTACGAATTTTTCTTTCCTCATGTAAAAACCTTTGCATATCACGAACTGCTCTACCTTCGCGGCAATTAATATCAATTCCCTGATTAATTTTATTGTCATGAAAACGAGGAAATCCCTTTTACTGATCATTTTAGTCCTGGCTGCTTCTGGTTACAGTATTGCCCAGTCAACGCTGCCACCACTGGACAAATCACCCATGGACATGTGTTATTATCCGGTCGACTATCCGGTTTTGAAGATTCAGCATAAAACGGATGCTCCTTTGATAGCAAGGGTCATTTATGGCAGGCCTCAAAAAGACAGCAGAAGTATTTTCGGGGACCTGGTCCCCTACGACATGATCTGGCGAATGGGCGCCAACGAAGCCACGGAAATTGAATTTTTCCGTGATACAAAAATAGATGGGAAAAAACTTCCAAAAGGCAGATATACCCTGTATGCCATTCCATCGGTTGATACCTGGATCCTGGTTCTTAATAAGGATACGGATACCTGGGGTGCTTTTGGATATGATGCCAAAAAAGATGTGATGAGAACGGTGGTTAAAGTAACAACCCGGCCGGATGTAATTGATGTATTCACGATTTGTTTCGAAGGAAAGGAAAAAAATAAAACCAGCCTGATGATTGGATGGGACAACAAGGAAGTACACATGCCCATCAGCTGGTAGACTGCCAACAAAAAAAACGACTATGAAATTTGCAACACGTGTGATTCATGCAGGGATGGAACCTGACCCTTCAACAGGCGCAATCATTCCACCTATATATCAGACATCTACATTCGTACAGGCGGCTCCCGGCGACAATAAAGGATATGAATACGCACGCTCGGCCAATCCAACAAGGAAAGCTTTGGAAACCGCATTGGCTTCCATTGAAAATGCGCGATTCGCACTTTCATTCAGTAGCGGAGTTGCAGCCTCCGATGCAGTGATCAGACTTCTTCTGCCGGGTGATGAAGTAATTGCCGCCAATGATATGTATGGAGGAACATTTAGACTTTTTTCAAAAATATTTGAGAAAACCGGAATCCATTTTCACTATGTGAATATGCAGGATCCGGAAAATATTCGTTCGCTGATCAACAGTAAAACGAAATTAATCTGGGCGGAAACACCGACCAACCCATTGATGAATATTGTGGACCTGGCCGCTGTGTCGTCGATGGCAAAAGAAAAGAATATTTTATTCTGTGTGGACAATACATTTGCATCTCCTTACTTACAAAATCCACTGGATCTTGGTGCCGATATTGTGATTCATTCTGCTACCAAATATCTGGGAGGCCATAGCGATGTGATTCATGGATGCCTCATGATGAACGACGCAACTTTACGTGATCAATTATATTTTATTCAGAAATCATGCGGAGCCGTCCCCGGCCCGCAGGATTGTTTTCTCGTACTCAGGGGAATTAAAACTTTGGAGCTGCGTATGATCCGGCATTGTGATAACGGCGTTAAAATTGCCCATTGGCTTCGCAACAATAAAAAAATTAATAAGGTATACTGGTGTGGTTTTACAGATCATCCCGGTTATGCCGTGGCCAGCAGACAAATGCGCGGATTCGGCGGTATGATCAGTTTCGAATTAAAAAATGATTCAGCAGAAGAAACAAAACGCGTTTTATCCGCCACCCGGTTATTCTCCCTGGCGGAAAGCCTTGGCGGAGTAGAATCCCTGATTAGTCATCCGTCCAGCATGACACATGCGTCTATACCCCGGGAGGAAAGAATCAAAAACGGCCTTAGTGATTCCCTGATCCGAATCAGCGCAGGTATTGAAGATGCCGACGATCTCATTGAAGACCTGGATCAGGCAATTGGTTAAAATGAATCCTTTTAAGAACAGTGCAGAACTTCAGGATTTTCTTGAAAAGAAAGTGCTTGAATACAACAATCCTTCATTTATTGCAAATGATCCGATATCTGTACCGCACCGATTCAGCATTCAACAGGATATAGAAATCGCGGGTCTCTTTGCTGCCGTTTTTGCCTGGGGCAACCGTACCACCATTATCAGGAAATCAAATGAACTGTTGGAGAGAATGGATGACGCACCCTTTGATTTCATCAAAAATCACCGAACTGCTGACCTAAAGCGATTCCTTCACTTCAAACACCGCACATTTAATTCAACAGATCTCTTATACTTTATTCGATTTTTGAAATCACATTACGGTCAGAACGCGTCATTGGAGTCGGCATTTTTACCCGGAAAGTTGGGTGACATAAAAATCAATCAGGTAAAGGCGGTCAGGGTAAGGTCCGAGATGGACAAACAGGAAACATGTTCAAAATCTGGCGACGGGGATCATGAATTTGCAAAAGAAGCGCTCTCACTTTTTTTCAGACGATTCTTTTCATTAAAAAATGCGCCGCAGAGAACGCAAAAACACATTGCGAGTCCGGAGAGAAATTCCACCTGCAAAAGGTTGAATATGTATTTACGGTGGATGGT
This sequence comes from uncultured Bacteroidota bacterium, assembly GCA_963759335.1. Classification (GTDB taxonomy): domain Bacteria; phylum Bacteroidota; class Bacteroidia; order Chitinophagales; family Chitinophagaceae; genus Puia. The sequence goes on along the minus strand of CAVWYU010000001.1, from coordinate 85,481 downwards.
ACGACAGGATAAAAATGGCGTTGACTTTGGAATTTGGAATAAAATATCAACCGCAGACCTGATTTGCCCGGTGGATCTGCATGTGTCCCGGGTAGCACGCAATTTTGGACTAATTACCCGGAAACAAACAGATTGGCAAACGGCCATGGAGCTTACCATTGCGCTGAGGGAAATGGATAAAACCGATCCCGTGAAATATGATTTTGCTTTATTCAGCCTCGGTGCAATGGAGAACTATTGATGCCCGGAACCTTTATCAGATATTTTAGTACATCAGTTCCCGGACCTTTTCCTTGTCTTCCTTTTCTTTTTTCAAGTCGAACATGGTTCCAAAAACCCGGTCCCAAAAGGTTGTACTCACGCCAAAACCTTTGTGATCGTCCTTGTAATGGTGGAGATGATGGTTTCTCCAAAGCGGTTTCATCCACTTGAAAGGAGGATTCCAGGCATGAATGGCAAAGTGCATGGTACCGTACATGAGATAACCCAAAATAAATCCTGAGAAAAAAACGAAGGCATATTCTTTCATTGCCAGGTACATAATTCCGAACAGCGTCGAAGAAATGATGATACTGGGAACCGGAGGCATAAAAAGCCGTTCTTTATCTCTTGGAAAATGATGATGATTACCATGCATCACATAGATAAATTTCTGAGCCTTTTCACTTTCTGCTATCGCATGAAAGGCAAACCGGTGCATTAAGTACTCAAAGAAAGTCCAGAAAAAACCTCCGGCCAGAAAGTTGAAAAAAATCGATGTATAGCTGAAATCCAGCCTGAAATGACTCAGGTATATAAAATAGACAATTACCGGTACATACATTCCCCAAATCACCAGAGGGTGGGTTTTGGTCAGCATTTCCATATAACTGTTCCGGAATAGCTGGGCCTGACCTTTGTTATGAATCTTTTCAAACTTCATTTCACACGATTTACGGAGCGAAAATAAGGCAAAAAAGGCTAAAAACCAGCCTCCTTTGGCTGGCGGTTGACCCGCACATGCGGGACGTCCGGCCGCCCGCCTCGTAGAATGCGGGGTTTACAGTTGACCATACGTTGGGGATTCGTTAATGCTCCGGATGCCTGAGATCATTTTCCTCTATGCTTTAAGCATTACGCTTTACGCTATAAGCTTAAACAGTACATTTGCGGGAATTTCGAAACGCGTCAACACATGTCTCATCCTTTACATTCAGAACAGGAACTTATCCGTCGTGAAAAGTTAAAATCTATCAGCGAACTGGGCATTGATGCTTATCCGGCGGAGGCTTATCCGGTGAATAGCCATGCGGCCGATATCAGGTCTGGTTATAGCGAAGAAAATAAAGCTCAGTTTGAATCTGTATGCCTGGCCGGCCGAATCATGAGCATACGGGATATGGGTAAAGCTTCATTTGCGGTGATTCAGGATAGCAGCGGCCGCATTCAGTTATACATCAAACGTGATGAAATAGCCCCCGGAGAGGATAAAACGGCCTATGATAAGTTATGGAAGCATCTCATTGATCTGGGTGATATCATCGGTGTAAAAGGTTATGTATTTATTACAAAAACAGGCGAGATTTCAGTTCATGTCAGGGAGTTAACCTTATTATCAAAAGCACTGCGCCCAATTCCTATCATAAAAGAAAAGGAGGGGGAAACTTTTGACGCTGTTACTGATCCTGAATTTCGTTACCGGCAGCGATATGCTGACCTGATTGTAAATCCTCAAATAAAAGAAGTATTTATTAAGAGAACAAAGCTGGTCAACAGTATGCGTGAATTCCTGAACAACGCGGGTGCACTGGAGGTAGATACACCTGTGTTGCAATCCATTCCGGGCGGAGCTGCCGCCAGACCATTTGTAACTCATCATAACGCACTGGACGTTCCTTTTTATTTGCGTATTGCCAACGAATTGTATCTGAAACGCCTGATAGTGGGCGGATTCGACTGGGTGTATGAATTCAGCCGGAATTTCAGAAATGAGGGCATGGACCGCACGCACAATCCGGAATTTACAATTCTCGAATTTTATGTTGCCTACAAAGACTATTTCTGGATGATGGAAACAACTGAATCGATGCTGGAAACGGCAGCCATGGCCGTTAATGGTACCACGATAGTAAAGTCCGGCGAGAAAGAAATTGACTTTAAAGCTCCATATAAAAGAATCAGTATTTACGACGCGATCAGCGAATCAACCGGAACTGACGTTTCTGCATTAGATGAAAAGGGGTTAAGGGAACTTTGCAAAACACTCCATATTCCGGCAGATGAAAGTATGGGCAGAGGAAAACTGATAGACGTATTATTCGGAGCAACCAGCGAACATCGCTTTATTCAACCCACTTTTATTATTGACTACCCTGTGGAGATGAGTCCGCTCACCAAAAAACATCGGTCCATAAGTGGTTTGGTAGAAAGATTTGAATTGATCATCAATGGAAAAGAAATCGCAAATGCTTATTCTGAACTCAACGATCCGATAGATCAGCGTGAAAGATTCGAAGAACAGGTAAAGCTTATGGAAAGAGGCGATGAGGAAGCTATGTTTATCGATAACGATTTTTTAAGAGCCCTGGAATATGGAATGCCGCCTACTGCAGGCATTGGGATAGGGGTTGACCGTCTGACCATGCTGGTCACGAATCAGCCTTCTATTCAGGATGTGCTTTTATTTCCTCAAATGAGACCGGAAAACCAAGTCTGAAAGTATGGGAGTATAAGAGTATAAGAGTGAATAGGTATCTAATCTTTTGCGGGTAAGCTATCAATCAGGTCGGTCAGACCAGAGGGATTAATCTTCGCCATCTCCAGCATCTTGTTCAGAATCTCTGCCTTTTCCTGCTCATTTTTTAACTCGGATTTCAATTTCGCAAGCTTTTTCTCCAGTTCAATATTTTTTTCGGATTCTCTGTACATATATCAGTTTTTTAATACCCGTTTGCAAAGATCCCGAATTATCCGGTCATAAACTGTGTTATTCATTAAGATTCAGCTACATGCTTTATTCCTTACGCTTAACGCTTTACGCTTAAAACGTATTTTTACGAATTTTAGCAGTAGATCCTGCAAATCGGAGATCGAGCGCAAATCCGCTTGTACCGATTTATCCAATTTGTATGTTTACATCGTCAAAGTGATTGACACTCGGTTAAATGGTGCAATATCCAAATCCTTCGAAAAGCTATCTATGAAACCAAACCAAAACCATTTAGCAGAGTCCGGTCACGGACAGTTAAAATCCAAATTCCACGAGAAGACCAAATCCTACGAAGTGTAAATTTGTACCCTATTGAATGACCAAACTTGGTAACGGTTAGGTTAAGTACAAACACATTCAGGCCCTGGAGTATTCCAGGGCTTTTTTTTTGTTGTTAGTTATCAATTATTAGTTATCAATTCCGGGCTGAATTCTTTAAAATGATATTGCTTTAAGCCTTACTCTTTACGCATTTAGCTTAGTTCTTAGGCATTCCCCCCGCTGGGAAAGCAAATGGTCCCGTGATTTGAAAAATGGTATAACCGCTGAAGTCCTGTGGTGCTTCCAGTCCGGTACCATATAGAATCGTTCCACCGGCCTTATGGATCTGCACGGGTTTATCTGTATAAAATTTTTCCAATTTTTGATCCCACCAAAGTTCTTTGCAGTAAAGTGTGTCTCCCCTTAAAATATTCATGACCACAACACTGTCCCGTAAGTAGACCTTACCATCCTGCTGTCGCCATTTCCCATATCGCGCATTCATGACGCTCTCAATTTTCAGAGAATCGTTATAGAAATCCACGTGTAAAGTATTTGGAAATTCAACGTATGGTGTGTCTGCTTCGCTTTGACGCATATAGGGAGCTGTTAACTTTGCCTTTACCTTGGCACTTTCACTCATATACGCGATAATTTTTTTCCCTTCGTCTACGCTGATCTGCTTTTGACGGTAATTAGGTAAATCCTTTACATTATTTTCACAGGAAATAAAATAAAAACAAAGGATTAAAAAAAATGTCCGGCTTCTGTATTTCGGGAAAGATTTCAATTTGAAAAATTATATTCACTGATTGTGTAAAGTCCTTTGAAAAGCAGATCCGGGTCTTCGGTAATTTTTCTCTTCAGGTATGGCATGAAATAATGAGCGTCCCCACCCGTCATCACCGTATGCAACTTTTCATAACGCTCCTCATAAGCTTCTATGATCCCGTCGATTTCCTTTGCCATTCCGAATATGACGCCCGACTGAATATTCGTTTTGGTATCATATCCCAGTAACGGGAAATTCCAATGGGGCTGAACCAGGGGCAGTTTCGATGTAAATAATTCGAGGGCTTTAAATCGCATTTCCATGCCGGGAGAAATACTGCCTCCAATGAATTGATGAAACCGGTTTATATAATTAAAAGTAACTGCAGACCCCAACCCGATTACGAGATTATTATTATCCGGAAAAAAATGAGACGCCCCGACAACAAGCGCCAGCCTGTCGGCCCCAATGGTTTCGGGTTTTCCAACAGGTGTTGTAACCGGAACCCGGGAGTGATGATCGAGTTTGTGAAAGTGAGTATTTGCCTTTAGTATATCCTCCAGTACAGATGAATGATCTACGACAGAAGAAAGAATGCTTTTGTCGGGTTTATAGATTTCGATACATTTCTGCAGGTCTACTATGCCATCATCCCGTAATACACCAGAGTGTCTTATTTCTTCATTGCAAAAACAAGCCCATTTCAATCTCGTATTTCCTAAATCCAGACAAAGCGTTGTGGACATGATAAAATCTGTTCGCAGCGTGAAGGCAATCTTATTCAAATCTGAAGGAAGATAAATTTTTAAAATGACCATTTAGCATTATCCTTCCTTTTAAAACTTCCATTTCTACAACCACAGGAAGTACTTTGCCCAAATGCCTCTTGAGGTATTCCTGTCGTTGCTCTTCCCGGAATAATGCCAGCATTTCATATTCTTCCTCCATCGATAACCCCGCATGATGTGCCAGGTCATATGCATTTAATTCTTCATCCGGTTTCCGGAAGTCTTTGCTGATATTCAAAATCCGGTGAAGTTCGCGAATTGCTTTAATGACAACCTGCATAAGTTCTTTTCTATGATACACTTCCGCGTTTTCCGGATAATTTACAATAGCACCACTATAAAGCTTGTCCGGAATTTTCTTAATGATCTCCAGTATTCTGAATACTGTAGTGCCGTTCGTTATGATATCCATCTCACCATTATCATATTCCTGGGCAATCTCCTGTATGGATACGAGCGTCCCGTATTCTGCAACATTTCCGTTGATGACAGCCGGAATTCCAAATGGCTTTTTATTTTCAAAGCATTCCCTGACTAATTCTTTGTATCTCGGTTCAAAAATATGCAGGTTGAGTATTTCCCCCGGATATACGACAACATTTAAAGGAAATATGGGAATAAAATTCGTCATGGATTTTCAGTTTTCAGATACTTCTTTTAACAGCCGACAAATTTAACCGCAGAATTCACTTTAATTGAAAATTTCTTTTGAAAGCCCGGCGAATGAGCATCCTTCATTTTAACTTATTTTTGATACATGCCAGACACCCCGGATCAAAAGCTTTCGATTACAGCTGATATGCTTAAAAACGGCGGTTTTCATGTGGTTGCGCGCGCTATTTCTTTGGTCGAAAATTCAGGTCCCGGGGCAGATGAACTACTGAAAAGTCTGCAGCATACACATGTGCCTTTAATAGGAATTACCGGACCTCCCGGAGCAGGGAAATCTACCCTCACCGATGCCCTCATTAAAGAATTCACAATGGATGGTAAGAAGCTGGCAGTCCTTTGCATTGACCCATCTTCTTCCTTCCACTCGGGTGCGATATTGGGAGACCGGATCCGGATGAACCGCTGGTACAATAATCCATCCGTTTTTATAAGATCTCTGGCAAGTCGTGGAACTATAGGTGGCTTAAATCCCCGTATTTTTCAAATCACAGATGTCCTGGCTCATGCAGGTTTTGATTATGTACTGATTGAAACTGTTGGCGTGGGTCAAACTGAAGTTGACATAAGCCGTTTGGCCGATCAGGTAGTACTCGTGCTCGTTCCCGAGTCGGGAGATGATATTCAGACCATGAAATCCGGCATTATGGAGATCGGCGATATTTTTGTCGTTAATAAATCCGACAGGCCGGGTGCCGAACAATTCTTAACCTCGCTAAAATCTTCCATACATTATCAAACAACCAAACGAACGGATGAAATAAAATTTATTCAAACCGTTGCTACGGAAGAAAAAGGAATTTCTGAATTATACAAAGCAATCAGGGAGAGTGCGGCCAGGATATCACCCGGCCATTCACTGAGATTACTAACTCAAAAAGCCTGGCAACTCATTTCGAGTTACCGGATGCGGGATCTGGACTACAATACATTGTCCCGTTCCCTGGAACAGGCTGCGGGAGATCCGGATTTTAATATCTATCGTTTCGCCGAGTCTGTATCGGAAAAATCAGGACTTTAGAAAAGCCATTAACCGGTTAACCCAGTTTTTAGCCTTCAGCCTAAGTGAAAAAACGGGTTCAGCCAGGAAGCCGTCGAAAGGTTCACCACTTCGCAGTATCTTTTTTGCAAATGTTCCGGCAGTCATACCCCATTTCGAAATGAAAGTATAATAGCCTTTATTTTTTACGATTCGAGTGGTGGATTTACCGCCGAAATGATATACCCGGCTCTTGCCAATTCCTTTAAATAGACGTATCCCGGCTTTCCAGAGTTTCATTGAGAAATCCGGATCAGAATAAAGTCCGGGAGAATATTCTATGCTATATCCGCCCACCAGATCCCAGGTTTTTTTGTGTACAACATTTGGCGGCCAGGTTGATCCCTGCCAGTCCTCCTTTACAGGATCCCGGAATTCTGTTAATAAATTCTCCTGCCGGAAAGATTCCGGATCTGTTCCGAAATTCTGAACGATTATGCAATTATTATTCGTTTTGAACGGTTCAATGGCAGTTGCCGATAGAAAAAAAGCATCGTGACCAATGGCTTTTATTTCATCAAATAAATACTGATCCCATCCCGGACATACATACATGTCGTCGTTGAGATATAAAAAATAATCTCCTCTGGCGATCGTTCGGCACTGATTCAATGCATAACAAACACCTATATTTTCCGTTGAAAGAGTAAAATCCAGATCTGTCTGTGACTTCACCCATGCGACGGTTCCGTCTGTTCCTTCATTAATATGGACGATGATCTGATGTGGCAGGATAGAATGTTTCCTTAAACTATCGATGCATAACTTTAAATATGATAAATTATTCCAGGTGGGAATAAAAATGGAAAAAACAGGCGTATTTAAGGTGACCGATCTGGATTCCCGGATCAAGAAATTTTGATCATGCATGTTTTGTAAATGGAAAGATTACCGGTTTTGCCTCCACCACCTGTAACCCAGGATTCCACCTATGGCAAGTGGCGTGAAAGCGAGATAAAGGATACCAGCATTAAATGCTTTGCCTGGTCTCTCACCCATTTGTTGTACAGATCGTGCGCAAATAGAACATTGGGCATAGCTTTTCAGTGAGCCAAGGCTGAAGAAAATGAAGAACACCCATAAACCAGCCATCTTTTTCATAAACACTGATTTCTGCAAAAATACGCTTCTTATGCCTAAAGCGCAAGGCGTAAAGCGTAATGCCTTTAAAATCGATCCGTTCAGGGCCAAAAAAAAGCACCCCCAAGGGTGCTTACAATAATATATCGGACTTACTGATTGAGTGCTTTACGCTTTACGCCTTGCGCCTTAAGCTTAAGAGACTTCCTCCGTTTTCATCATCTTTTGAAATTTCTTCCGGGTATCTTCATCCAGAATGGATTTACGCAAACGGATGATTTTGGGAGTCACTTCAATACATTCGTCCTGCTGAATATATTCCATACATTCTTCAAGCGTCATCTGGATCTTCGGAATAATTCTGACCGAATCATCACTACCACTGGCCCGCATGTTGGTTAGCTGCTTGCCTTCTGTCGCATTTACGATCAGGTCTCCCGGTTTAATATGTTCAGCAATGATCTGGCCGACATAAACTTCTTCTCCCGGATCTACAAAAAATGATCCGCGGTCCTGAAGTTTGTCAATGGAGTAAGCCGTAGTAGTTGCCTGGTTTTTTGCTATTAAAACGCCATTGCTTCTGGCGGGAATCGGGCCTTTCCAGGGTTTATATTCCAGGAAACGGTGTGCCATTACTGCTTCGCCGGCAGTATTGGTAAGCATACTTGAACGAAGACCTATCAATCCGCGGGAAGGTATTTCAAATTCCAGGTGTTGCATATCACCCTTCGTTTCCATTACCAATAGTTCACCTTTACGACGGGTAACCATATCAATCACTTTTCCGCTAAAAGCATCCGGTACATCTACCACGAGTATTTCAAACGGCTCAGATTTTTTTCCGCCGATTTCTTTAACAATAACCTGCGGCTGGCCAACGGTCAACTCGTATCCTTCTCTGCGCATAGTTTCAATCAGGATCCCCAAATGAAGGATACCCCGACCGAAAACCAGAAAGCTGTCTGCGCTTCCGGTATCTTCCACTCTCAACGCAAGATTTTTTTCTGTTTCTTTCATCAGACGATCCCGCAGGTGACGTGAGGTTACAAACTTGCCGTCCTTCCCAAAGAAAGGAGAGTTATTTATCCCGAACATCATACTCATCGTGGGTTCATCCACACTGATCAGGGGTAAAGCTTCAGGTGTTTCAGGATCGCAGATGGTATCTCCGATATTGAAATTATCCAATCCTACCACCGCACATATATCACCGCACACTACTTCTGTTGTTTTTTTCTTACCCAGGGATTCGAATACGTATAATTCCTTGACCTTTGATTTTTTTATGGAGCCGTCCGCCTGCATCAGCACAATATTTTGTCCTTCCCTGATCGTTCCGCGTGCAACTTTTCCCACGGCAATTCTTCCCAGAAAAGATGAATAATCAAGAGATGTGATCTGCATCTGCGTAGCACCCTGGTTTACGACCGGCGCCGGAACATATTTCAGGATACCGTCCAATAATGGAAATATGTCTGTTGTTGGTGTGAGAGAATCATTAAACCAGCCGTTCTTTCCTGAACCATAAAATGTCGGGAAATCAAGTTGCGCTTCGGTTGCATCCAGATTAAAAAACAATTCGAAGACGGCTTCATGCACTTCTTCAGGACGACAATTGGGCTTGTCAACTTTGTTGATAATTACCATTGGCCTGAGACCAAGGTGCAATGCTTTCTGTAAAACAAATCGGGTCTGAGGCATGGGCCCTTCAAATGCATCTACGAGTAACAATACCCCGTCCGCCATTTTAAGTACCCGTTCTACTTCACCACCGAAGTCGGAGTGACCCGGTGTATCGATAACATTTATTTTTACACCCTTATACATGACGGATGCATTCTTGCTGAAGATTGTAATTCCTCTCTCTTTTTCAAGATCATTACTATCCATGATCAGCTCACCGGTTTCCTGGTTATCCCGGAATACTTTAGTGGCATGTAATATTTTATCAACAAGAGTTGTTTTACCGTGATCTACGTGCGCAATAATTGCAATGTTCCTGATCTCCATAATATTCCTTTGCTTTTAGCAGGGATCATCCCTGTTTTTGGACGCGCAAAGGTAGTCATTTTTTCCCGTAAAACGAAGGGAACTCGCCCGGAAACGAAAGGACCCGATCCTTCATCAGTAAAATGGTGTCAAACTTTCACGTAAATCTTCTTTTTATCCAGATAAAGTCCGACTAACCAGCAGAATAACATCCAGGACACGGCAAAAAGCAGGGAGCCAAGATAGAGACCGGCGTGTTGATATATATGCAGGTACAACCAGGCAGGAAGACTTACACCCGGCTGAGGATGAATCATATCCATAACCGTAACGCCCACCTCAGACACGAGATAAATGAAAAGCGGATTCCGGCCGAAAACAGTAAAAAATTTTGTCCAGTTCGTTCTTCCCAGAAAATCAATTACATAAATGATGGCCGCAATGATTACGCAATCAATACCAACAGTATACACTACAAATGAACTGGTCCACAATTTTTTGTTAATTGGAAAACTGAGATCCCAGAAATAACCAATTACAATCAGTGTGGCCCCAAACAACAACAATTTGGTGAGGCCTTCAAAAGTCTTTCCCTTCTCCTGAATAAATTTTCCGATCATATATCCTAATGTTACGTTAACCACTGAAGGAAGTGTGGACAACCAGCCTTCAGGGTCAAAAGCTACTCCTTCACCATGATATAAATGGTCGGGCCCCATCAGCCACAGATCCAGTTTATAACCCAGATTTCCTGTCAGCGTAAGTGGATCGGGTGCATTGCCACCCCATAAGAGCAGAGCCCAGTATAATAAAAGTATCGAGATGGAAATGCTGATAACATTCCATGGTTTGAAATAATAAATCAACAGGGAAGCAATACAATATGCCAGTGCAATTCTTTGCAGCACCCCCAGAATGCGTGTGTGTGAAACCGGAGAAAAAACCATACTATGCGTAGTATGATCTACATGATAAAACGGAAACCAATATAAAAGAAATCCGCAAAGAAAAATGATGGCCGTTCTCCGGAATATTTTTCCCAATACTTCGGCCTGGCTCAAAGTGTTCCATCTCGTCATCACAAAACTCATCGCGTTTCCGACAGCAAACAGAAAAGACGGAAATACGAGGTCGGTTGGCGTGAACCCATGCCAGTGCGCGTGTTCGAGGGGGGCATAGGTGAATTTGCTTCCGGATGTATTCACAATGATCATAAAACAGATGGTCATTCCTCTGAACACATCCAGGGCCAGAAATCGTTGTTTTGCAGCAATCGTCATTGTTGAGTATTTAAGATTTGGGTTGGAAACTCCAATATCGGAAACTAAAACCAATGGCTAAAGAAAGAATACTGATTTCTTTTCTGAAATTCGGCATTTAGCGGAACTTGCGTGCATGGTGCGTAAAATTATTTACCTGCTCAATCCTATTTCCGGAACCCAAAAAAAGGAAAAGGTAAAAGATTTGATCATCCGTAAAACACGGGCAGAGGAAATTGAATTTAAAATTCTCCAGTCCCGTGCCGATGGCCATTATGATGACCTTCGCGCAATGATCAAAAAAGAAATGATAACAGATGTCGTTATCTGTGGGGGAGATGGTACGCTAAACGCAGTTGCCAATGCACTGCAGGGTATTCATGTTAATATAGGCATCATACCCATTGGTTCCGGTAACAGTCTTGCTTTGGCAGCAAAGATTCCAAAACAAACCGGGCGGGCGCTTGAAATCATTTTTAAGGGTACCGCATCGCCGGTGGATGCATTCTACATAAATGACAAATTTTCCTGCGCACTGTGCGGTATTGGCTTCGATGCTGAAGTTGCCCATGAATTTGCGAAACAGAAAACGAGGGGCCTTCAGACCTATCTGCGGATTTCAACCATGAAGTTCTTTACATCCAAACCCTATCCTTTCGAAATCAAACTGGAAGACAGGGTGATTAAAACAGACGCTTATTTCATCAGCATTGCCAATAGCAACCAGTTTGGCAATAATGTAACGATCGCCCCGAGAGCCAGTATGTCAGACGGTCTGTTGGATATCGTAATCGTCAGGAAAATGAATAAAATGATTCTGCCATTTTCTGTGCTTCTTCAGGTGGCCGGCAGCAACAGACTCATGCAGGTAGTAGAATACTTTGAGGAGAAAAATATCATCTATGTGCAAACGGATAAGATCAGCATCCTTAATCCGGCACATGCCCCGATGCACATCGATGGAGAACCTACAGATACCAGTGGTGAATTCAGGATCCGCATTATCCCGCACTGCTTCAAATTAATACAACCCCGTTAAGCGTAAAGCATAAGGTGTAAAGCGTAAAGCTTTCAGATTTGAACAGTTACCTGGAATAAAATTTCTGTCACAGAAGGGGAGATCACAAATATTTTCGAACCTCAAATGAAAGCTTTACGCTTTACACCTTATGCTTCACGCTTAATCATGGATTAAGAAGGTCATTCACGTTTTTGAAAATTTGCTGATTCAACTGATTATTTACAGCATTAGCCAGATCAAGTTTCTCCTGCCTGCTCAGGTGAAAATTGAGCGCGGCCCCCTCAGTAGCCAATTTGGGCTCATACTGAAAAGTCATTTTATAAAAATTATTTCCCATGTATCCCTCCATCACACTAAGCAGATCATTTTGATTATACTCCTGCATCTTATACCAGTTATATTGAATTAACAACAATGGCTTGGTAATAATTTCTGTAATATCAGTAGATTCAAACGGATAATCCCAGCCACCTGTTTTCCGGTCCCGTATCTGAATCAGAAGAACGCCGCGTGTATTTTCCAGAATCCAGTCACGAAAAACATGTACAAAACGAAGACCCACCTGCTCTCCGAAATTATCCCGAAATCCGGCATCCATAACATCAATCACAGGCTCAGAAGGCAACCAGACATTTGGCAGAACATAGGGAAATGTTGCATTCATACGCAATGCCGTCAGCATACGCATGTTCATCGGATCCTGTTTGTAAAAAAAACTGCCGAAGTCCACAGCATCCGGATCGATGGTCTTTATACGGCTGCTATCGAATACAGGGCGCATCAAAAAACTGATGGGTTGTGTGCTGATCAGCATAGAACGACTGTCACGGGTAACTACTGAACTAAATAACATAAGTGGTATCCTGGCCGCTGCTTCCTCCGGTGCAAGATCACGCAGTTGTCTGTCCAGTACCCCGGCCGTATTCTGATTCAATTTTTGTTCGAATGAATATCCCCTGTCTTTGATATACTCATAATCCCCTACCGTAAATTTCTGGGCGGGTGAAAAAAGATCCCGCGCTACAAAAGAAGAAAAAAGCGGATTGAGCAGATCTCCTGCAATGGCATCCGTATAACGGCGGTCTTCGGGATTAATAGTGGAATCCTTATAAGTTTTCAGCCGCGATAACTCACGAAAATAGGCAGCGCCAAACATTCCACCGGAAGCGCCTGTAATCATAAATGTTTTATCCATCAGATGGCCTCCATTCTCCCGATCCAGTTTCTGCAGTATATTCATTGTAAACGCTGCACTACGGCTGCCACCACCGCTGGTATTGATGATCAGCAGTAAAGGTTTGGGTTCTTTTTGTTTTTTCTTCCAGTTTTCCAGTATCCGGACCATCTGCGATTTGTCTGCAGCCACTTTATCCGGGGAACACATGGCAAGTAAATGATCACGGTTGTAGACAGGTCTTTCTGATCGGTTTGTATAATTCAGCCCATAGGCTTTATTGGTGGGATCAATAATATCGTAGTGGTAGAGAATATTCAGCACGAAAAAAAGCAGGACCAGAAAAGGAATACTCCAACTTTCAAGGAAATAAGAAAAAGCACCGGAGACAGCCAGCAGGATAGAAAAAAAAAGAAAAATGCTGGCAGCCGCGGGTAACTGGAACACGGGTTTATCCATAAAAAAACCAACAACTCCCAAAAACAAAAATGCAATGCAAATGGAAAGTATGGCTGCAAAATGATGGCGGCTGAAAATTCGTTCAATAAACTCTTTGCTATAGTGGGAAACATCACGCACCTGTTTAACCGAAAAGGGTCCGTTCATATACCAGTTCACACGGATCAGACGACTGCTGTTGAGCTGAACATCCTTCGATTTGAACTGCGATTTGAAAAGCTTTGGATTTGCAATTAATGGTGTCATTTGCCTTTTGATGGTAAGATCTGCTCCAAAGAAATAAAGCAGAGAGAATCCGATCACCAAAAAAAATCCCGTCAGAAACCCGGCAATCAGCCATGCAATTTCGCTGTTGGTCATCAGTTCCTTCGTACTGTCGAACTCAATGGCTTTGAAGAAATAATAAGTCAGCAGACTTCCAGGCAGGATAAAATTATTGGTACAGTATTTCAGGAATGGTCTGGTTGTCGTGGCAAGAAACCGAAAGTGCCGACTATACAGAATAAATGTGGTTACATTCCAGCACATGATAAACGCACCCGCAGCTGCTCCGACGATAGCGCCACTCAGCGCATTTACATTGTCAAGATATTCGGGCGCAAGGAAAAGCGCATCGGCACCAAATGAATGCATGAATCCCCCATGAATCGTGGAAAAAAGAATTCCCCAAAAAAGGAGCAGTAACTGATATTTTTTCAAATACAGCAGCATCAGCTGAACGGGAAAAGAATAATAAACAGATTTCAGGTATCGCACCATACAGGCAGAAGCTTATATGCAGTTGAAAAATAAGCCGGTCTTCATTCTTATTAATACCCTAACGGAAAGACAGCCCTAAAATTACTTAATAACAGGTCTTAACACATAGATCGCATAAATCAGACTGAAAAGCAGCAACATCCCGTTAATCTGATGCAGTAATGCGATCCAGTCGAAGCCAACCCAACGATTTGCCACGATACCGGGACTTGTAATAAGCGCCAGAATACCCAGGATAATCTGAACGAGTACCAAAATCAGCGGAAATAGCAGGCGGCCGCGTTGTGTGCGAATGATACCAGATCTGAAAAGACGTGCTGTCCAAATACAAATACCAAGCAGTATCAGATAAGCCAGATTTCTGTGGATGAAATGAATGGTAATCTTATTTCCGATAAAATTGACCAGCATAGGGGACTGGCTGAACATTTTTGCCGGAATCCAGTCCCCGTTAATGCGGGGCCAGTTTGGTGCAATAGCGGCGGCCTTGTTCCCAGCCATCAGCGCGCCATATAATAACTGGAGAAAAACAAGGGCCAGCAAACCGATTGAAAAGCCACGAATCCATCGGGCGTTCCGCACCCGGGTAACAGGCAATAATAGTTTTAGTGAAAACCAAAATGAATATGAAATCAATCCGATGGCAAAAATAAAGTGCAAAGCCAGTTTCGTCGGTTGCACATACAAAGCGTCACCCGTTAGTCCGCTGACAACCATAATCCAGCCAATGACAGCCTGTAAAAGACCAAGAAAAAATAAAATCAACAGGGGCATAATCATTTCGGCCTTCAACTTCCTTTTATAGAGAAGGATAATAAAACCAATAATAAACACAACTCCCACCAGGCGGGCCCAAAGCCTGTGAAACCATTCCCAGAAGAAAATGAATTTAAAATCAGACAAACTGAAATCGGCATTCAGTAGATGAAACTGAGGTGTTTGCTTATATTTGGCGAATTCTTCCATCCATTGTTCATGATGAATTGGCGGAATAGCGCCTGTAATCATATTCCATTCGGTAATGGAAAGTCCTGAACCCGTCAGTCTTGTAATGCCTCCCAGTAATACCTGAATAAATAACATTACGGTGCCTGCCAGCACCCAATATGCCACGGAACGATTGGCAGACTGCGTTTTCCACATTACCATTGGGTAAAAATAATTCATTCACAATGTAGATAACTATTTACTAAGTACTCTTTGTAAAAACATGCATTGGTTTATTTTTGGCGAAAGAAATTTCGTTGCTCAAAGCTTTTTATCAGGAACGTTTACTCGAAGCAGGCTGTGATGAAGCAGGAAGAGGATGTTATGCCGGTCCGGTATTCGCAGCGGCTGTTGTACTGCCCATGGATTTTTTTCATCCGTTATTAAATGATTCCAAGCAACTGACCGCAGAAATACGCTATGAACTGCGTACCTATATTGAAAGCCACGCTATTGACTTTGCTATTGAACAGGTGGGCAATGAAGAAATTGATGAGATCAATATCCTGAAGGCGTCTTTTAAAGCAATGCACCTTGCCATCGAAAAATTAAAGAAAAGACCGCAGCTCCTTTTAATAGATGGTCATATGTTTTATAAATACAAACGGGTGCCACATCGTTGTGTAATCAAAGGGGATGGAATATATGCTTCAATCGCTGCAGCCAGTATTTTGGCAAAAACTTACCGGGATGATCACATGCGGCAGCTACACTATGAATACCCTCACTATGGCTGGTTTAATAATAAAGGATATGGAACAGCAGAACACCGTAAAGGAATCGAAGTACATGGATTGTGCCCTCATCACAGAAAAAGTTTCAACATCACGTCTACCCAGATAGAGATATTTGATAAAGAATTCTAATTGAGGAGGATTTGATACCCGAATATTTATTCTTCCCAAACGCCGGCTCCTTTACGTACAATAACCGGTTCGCCCGAAGTATAATCGACAATGGTTGAAGGAATCATATTTCCGGGTCCTCCGTCAACAACAATATCCACCTGGTTTCTAAAATGCTCATAAATAATCTCGGGGTCGGTATATTCTTCTACCCATTCACCAGGCAGCGACGTACTTAATACGGGATGGCCTAGTCTTTGCACAATTGTTCTGGCAACCAGGTTATCCGGCACCCTTAAACCGATGCTGTTTTTCCGGCTTTTTAAAATTTTAGGAACCATTTTACTGGCAGGGAGAATAAAAGTATAAGGTCCTGGCAAATGGTTTTTTAACACACGGTATAATGGCGTTGAAATGCTTTTTGTATATAAGCTCAGATCGCTGAGGTCGTAGCAAACAAAAGACAACTGGGCTTTGGCAGGATCGATATTTTTAATCCGGCAGATCTTTTCAATGGCCTTATGTTGAAATATATCACAGCCAAGGCCATAAATCGTATCCGTAGGGTAAATGATAATGCCGCCGGATAAAAGACACTCAGTGATTGTCTGAATATTTCTTTCCTGTGGATTTTGCGGATGTACTGTCAGAAACATGACACAATGTATGAATGCAATCCCGCATCTTTAAATCCTTTACATGTGATTACAGTAATTTTGCAAAAAATCCCTTTATGCAGTTGAGGTCGGTAGACCGTGTGGAAAGTATTTCTCCCGAGGTTTTTAGAAGGAACTATTACGAACCACTGAAACCTCTGGTAATCGCCGGACTGGCAAAAAAATGGCCTGCATATAATAAATGGAACTGGGATTTTTTTAAAGCAGTGATTGGCGATCAGAAAATCGGCATTTACAACAACTCAAAAAGCGATGCGTATACGCCGGTCAATACAGCCGATGACTATATGAGATTTGATGAGTACATTGATATGATACGCAAGGGCCCGGCAGCATGGCGGATTTTTCTTTTTAATATTTTTGAACATGCGCCTTCCATTCTGGAAGATTTCTGCTGGCCGGAACAATATAGTAAGGGATTTGTAAAAAAATATCCCATGTTATTTACAGGAGGCCAGGGATCAGTGACGCACATGCATTTTGATATAGATCTGTCGCATATTTTCCATACACAGTTCATCGGCAAGAAACGCATCCTGCTTTTTCCCCATGAGGAACAACATAAATTATACAGGAAACCATGGGAAGTCTTAAGTATGGTGAACTTCGAAAAATTTTATGATAGTAAAAATAATCAAATTGATTATGAGCGCTTCCCTGCCCTACGTCTGGCCAAGGGTTATGAACTGATTCTGGATCATGGAGAAACGCTCTTCATGCCCGGCGGATACTGGCATCATATGGAATATATCGACAGTGGATTTGCGATGAGTCTTCGGGCCGTTCAGCCAGGGATTCATGGGAAAATAAAAGGCGCCTGGAATCTGTTCGCGATGCGCCACCTGGATACTCTGATGAAAAAAACAGCTCCGGCCTGGTGGTATAATTATAAAAAGGAAAAAACCTTTGCCGATGCCAGGAAAGAGTTAACGTTTGTCGGTTGATTGTGGAATAGCTTTTCGCTTTGCGCTTTACGCTTTAATCGTCCAGGTTTCACGCCCCATGAGTAGCTTGTTGAGATTGCCCTTACCCTTCGTTTTGATTACGTCATTGATCTGATTATTCAGCATGTCTTCATAACACGGCCGCGTTGTTTCATAGAAAACACCGAACGGACGTGGGAAATGCGTTTCCTGGTTGGGGTCGTCAAACATGCGGATGAGTGATTGCGCTTTGTACATATCCTTATCATCATGAATCCATAAATCGTCTGTGGTATATCCGTTTCCGATTTCTACAACAACAGGTTTCAATCCATCGAACCGGATACCCTTATTCTGCTGGGCTCCGAAAATCAGGGGTTTACCCTGCTCAAGAAACAGGGTTTCATCCGGCTTTGAATTTTTCTCGGTAAATATTTCGAACGCACCATCATTAAATATGTTACAGTTCTGATAGATTTCAAGAAAGGACGAACCCTTATGCTGGTGACTGCGCATCAGCATTTGCTGCAAATGCTTCGGATCCCTGTCCATGGAACGTGCAATGAAGCTGGCATCGGCTCCCATGGCGAGTGCCAATGGATTAAATGGGTGGTCAATACTGCCCACCGGTGTGGATTTCGTTACTTTATCTGTTTCAGAAGTCGGGGAATATTGTCCTTTTGTGAGCCCGTAAATCTGGTTGTTGAATAACAATATGTTAACATCAAAATTTCTGCGCAGCAGATGAATGGTGTGATTTCCGCCGATACTGAGTGAATCCCCGTCGCCTGTTACGATCCAAACGCTGAGTTCCGGGCGTGTAGCCTTTAAACCGGAAGCGATGGCGGTTGCCCTTCCGTGAATAGAATGCATTCCATAAGTATTCATATAATAGGGAAAACGACTGCTGCAGCCGATTCCGGAAATAAATACAATATTCTCTCTGGGAATGCCAATTAAAGGCATTACTCTCTGTACCTGGGCTAATATAATATAGTCGCCGCAGCCGGGGCACCAGCGTACTTCCTGGTCTGTTACAAAATCCTTGGCAGTCAGGGGAGCGGAGGAGATGGGAGTTTCGGTTATCATTTAAAATTAAGTTCCTGCAAATTACAACATAATAACGGCTCTTTCAAGGGAACGGCTTTTGCCATCCTATGAAAAAAACAGTTAAAAATGAAAAATTATTTGATAGCGATAAGCATTTTATCCTGTATTGTTATGGCAGGATGCTCCCCGGGTTACGTGACTGAAAGACCAGCCGAAGTGTCTTATGCGCGACCTGCGTCGCCGGGACCGGGTTATGTATGGATCGGTGGTGAATGGGAATATTCCGGAAACAATTATCACTGGCGGGAAGGATCCTGGCAGCAACCCAGAGACGGCAGGTCATGGAAATCAGGATATTGGGAAAACAACAAAAAGGGCTATAAATGGCACAAGGGCAGCTGGCAGCGATAAAGGCCGGTTCCCGGAAATGGAAAAGCCCCGCTTCAGGCGGGGCTTTCTCAATAAAAGTCGATTAATATCTGCTGTTACTGTAGTTATTTCTTTTCTGGAAATTACCACCGCCACCGCTTCTGTTTCCACCACCAGCTCCGCCAGTGCGTTCTTCGCGGGGTTTAGCAACTGAAACGTTGATGGTCCTTCCATCAACAGAGGCACCGTCCAGTTCTGCGATTGCTTTCTTAGCAGCTTCGTCGTCTGCCATTTCAACAAATGCAAATCCACGTGATTTCTGTGTGAATTTGTCAAGAATAACTTTAGCAGATGAAACTTCACCGTACTCTGCAAAATACTCGTTTAAGTCTTCGTCAGTTACGTTGAAGCTTAAATTTGAAACATAAATGTTCATACTTAAATAAAAAATTAAATGATAAAAATACAAGCTGACTGAAAGCTGAAGTAAAGGCGACTAACTAACCGTACTGAAGATTGCGTAGCAGAATGTTTGTTCACTTACTAAATGCTGATCAACTTAAGACTCCGCAAAGATACAGCAAAATATCCAATTATCAACGTTGCTTTAAAGATTTATACGCCACAACACTGCCTGCCAGCATGAGTATTCCTCCCAGTATAAATGGCGCGCCCGGGAATATGACAGGGGCTTTTACCGAAGTGAAATACGCGAAAAGATTTAACATAATCAACGGACCAAATATAGAGGTCACACTCAGAAGGCTGGTGAGTGAACCCTGTAATTCACCCTGTGCATTCGGAGGAACATGGCCGGAAATAGTTGCCTGCAACGCAGGACCCGCAATACCGCCGAGACAGTATGGAATCAGGAAAACAAACATCATCCAGCTCTGGTTTGCCATGGCAAATAAAAACATACCTACCGCATATAAAAGCAGTCCGATATAAATGCATCTCTCGTTACCGATTTTAGGGGTGATTACACGAATCAAACCTGCCTGAACGAATGCGACCAGTGCTCCTACCACTGCCAGGGAAATGCCGATGGTCTTCGGTGTCCATTGAAACCGGTACGCCGTAAAATAGCTCCAGTTGCTCTGGACCGCATGGGATCCCAGATACACCAGGGTTAACGCAAGAATCAATCCCGCAACGGCGGGATATTTTTTCAGATTTGCTAATGACCCCACCGGATTGGCTCTTTTCCAGTCAAATTTCCTTCGATTTTCTACAGAAAGTGATTCGGGCAAAACAAAATATCCATAAAGCCAATTTAGTAAAGTAAGTATGGCGGCTGCGTAAAAAGGCGCGCGTATACCCCAACCCGTGAGCAACCCCCCGATGGCAGGACCAATGATAAATCCAAGACCGAATGCTGCACCAATCAATCCGAAATTTTTTGTCCTTGTCTCTTTTGTGCTGATATCAGCAATATAGGCAGATGCCGCAGTAAAGCTGGCTCCAGTAATACCGGAAATTGTTCTTCCCAAAAAAAGCCATCCAAAGCTGGGTGCGAAACCCAGGAAAATATAATCGATGCCAAATCCAAATAAAGAAAAAAGTATTACCGGTCTTCTTCCATATTGATCGCTGAGATTTCCCAGGATGGGTGCAAAAATGAATTGCATAGAAGCATACACAAATAATAACCAGCCACCATCCTTACTTGCTGCGTTTACCGAAATATGTTTCATACCGGCAATCAGCTGGGGCATCACAGGAATTATAAGGCCCCAGCCAATGACATCAATCAGCAAAGTGATAAAGATAAATCCGATGGCTGCCTGTTTCTTCATAATGGCGGACGCAAAATAAACTAAAAACCATGTGCAATTCAGAGATTTTTATTAGATTGTATTCAAATCAGGTCTATGATATTCGGCAAAAAATCACTAGTGGCTATCGTTGCGGGTCTTTTTATGGTGGCGGGTATCGCAGCAACCAAGCCACCTGAACCTCCGAAATATAAAAACCTGAAAATACTTCCAAAGAACATCAGTAAGGAAGATCTGGATAAAGTGATGGATCATTTTAAAACAGCACTGGGTGTGAAGTGCAGTTTTTGTCATGCCCCTTCAAAGGACACTGCGCAGAAATGGCCTGATTTCGCCAGCGATGACAAACCGGAAAAGAATATTGCACGAAGTATGATGAAGATGACTGCAAAAATCAATAAGAAATTTTTTAAGGACAACAAGAATGAGCAGGGTGTTACTGTACCGGCCATTGAATGCATGACCTGCCACCGGGGCTCTCCACATCCAAACGAACATAAATAATCCCTTTTTCTTTTTTAATGCCTGTCAGCCTCGCTATGAAATAAATCCTTCAGGAGTATGAAGGGATTCGGCGACACTATATTTCAAAATCCCTAATTTTAGGGTCATTTTGAATGCATGGAAAATAACTTATACGATTTTGGAATGATCGGCCTCGGAACTATGGGCAGGAACCTGCTGCTCAATATGGCGGATCATGGTTTTAAAGCCATCGGTTTCGATCTCGACCCGGCAAAGGGCAAACTGCTTGAGGCTTCTGCCACGCCGGGAACCACAGTGAAAGGTGTGAACACCCTCGCTGAAATGGTGCAGAATCTGCAGGTTCCAAGAAAAATAATGATGCTCGTACCTGCCGGCAAGCCGGTAGATGACGTAATCAATTCCCTTCTTCCCCTGGTTTCACCTGGAGATATTATCATAGACGGTGGTAATTCTCATTATATTGATACGCTTACCCGTGTCAATTATGTACGTGAAAAAGGATTTCATTTTATGGGTATTGGTATCTCCGGTGGAGAACACGGTGCCCGCACTGGCCCCAGTATTATGCCGGGTGGTGATACGGAAGCCTACGAAAAAGTAAAACACATATTGGAAGCAGTTTCCGCCAAAGTAAACGGAAGTGCCTGTGTAGCTTATCTGGGAAAGGGAGCCGCCGGTCATTATGTGAAGATGGTGCATAACGGAATTGAATATGCAATTATGCAGCTGATCAGCGAAACCTATCAGCTCCTCCACAAAGGCAAGGGTCTTACCAATGATGAATTACATAAAGTGTATAAGAGCTGGAATGAAGGCGACCTCCAGTCATTTCTTGTTGAAATAACGAGGGATATTTTTATGCAGCCGGATGATAAAACACCCAATCGTCTGGTGGATATGATTCTGGACAAAGCCGGTGCAAAAGGAACCGGGAAGTGGACCTCCCAGGATTCCATGGATCTGGGTGTGCCGGTACCCGTCATTGACATAGCTGTTTCTTTAAGAGATCTTTCATCCGTGAAGGAAGAACGCGTGCAGGCTTCAGCTTTGTACAAATCAGGTACGCACGAAATTGCAGTGCCGAATGAAGTATTTATTACTCAGATGGCAGATTCTCTGTATTTCTCTATGATTATTTGTTATGCCCAGGGCATGGCGCTTTTGTATAAAGCTTCCACAGAATTAAAAATGGATATCCCGCTTCCTGAAGTGGTACGCATCTGGCGTGGCGGATGTATTATTCGATCTTCGATGCTGGAAATATTTTACAAAGCGTTTACAGAAAACCCCCGGCTTCCAAATCTTCTGCTTGACAAGAATATTGCGGGAATACTGCAGTCGAAAAAAAACCATCTCGTTACCGTTATCATGCATGCTACTCAAACCGGTTTCCCGGTAGCTGCCCTCATGACCTCACTTTGCTATCTGGAGGCTTACCGTAGCGAGTTCCTGCCAACAAACCTCATTCAGGCTCAAAGAGATTATTTCGGTGCGCACACGTATCAACGGGTGGATATGCCGGGTATTTTTCACACGGAGTGGAGGTCTTTCGAAAACTAAATACTTGTATGGAAAATCATAAAAGACCCGCTGCCACTCTCCTTTTTATTTTCGGAGGAAGTGGTGATCTGAACTTCAGAAAATTATGTCCCGCTCTTTATAATCTCTTTATCGACCAGTGGATGCCCGAGAAATTCAGTATCGTGGGAATCGGAAGAACTGAATATACCGACGAAAATTACCGGAGCCGCCTGCTGGAAGGTATTAAAGAATTTAGCAGGAGGAAAGATGTTGCCAACGAACAATGGAAGGATTTTTCGCAGCATGTCTCTTATTTAAAAATGGATGCGGAGAAGGACGAAAAATATTCGGGCATCGAACAGCTGATCCAGAAAAAAGAGACTGAGTTTGGTGAACATCCAAACATCATTTTTTACATGGCCGTAGCACCCCAGCTGGTGCCTGATATCGCAAAAAAACTCGGGCAGGGAAATATCTGCAGGGACAAGGCATTTACACGCATCGTCATCGAAAAACCCTTTGGGCATGACCTGTCCAGTGCGCACGAGTTAAATGAACTGCTGATGAGTATGTTTGATGAAAAACAGATATATCGCATCGATCATTATCTCGGAAAAGAAACTGTGCAAAATATTCTGGCACTTCGTTTTGCAAATGCACTCTTTGAGCCGCTCTGGAACCGGAATTATATTGACCATGTCCAGATCACTGCAGCAGAAACGGTGGGTTCTGAAGGGAGGGGCGCCTATTACGAAGGAGCCGGAACTTTACGGGATATGGTTCAAAATCATATCCTTCAACTCATCTGTATGATTGCCATGGAAGCACCCGTTTCTTTTGATGCAGATGAAATAAGAAATAAAAAAGTCGATGTGCTTAATGCAATCCGGAAGATAAGCCGCGAAGAGGTTGGCAAATTTGCCGTACGCGGACAATATGAAGCCGGATGGATGGAAGGTGAAAAAGTATCCGCTTACCGGGAAGAAAAAAACGTAGATCCAAAATCAAATATAGATACGTTCGCAGCAGTAAAATTTTATATTGATAACTGGCGCTGGCAGGACGTTCCGTTTTATATCCGCACAGGGAAAAGGCTTCATGAAAAAACAACTGTTATCAATATTCAGTTTCGGCCGGCTCCCAATTTTGCATTTCCGCCTGAAGCAGCAGAAACATGGAGGGCAAACAGGCTTACGATCAGCATTGCGCCGGAAATGGATATTCGTCTCAGATTTCAATCGAAAAGACCCGGACAGTCCGTATCGCTGAATCCCGTAGATATGAAGTTCAGTTACAAAGATGAATATGACGGAAATGAACCCGAAGCATACGAAACGCTTTTGCTGGATGTGATGGAAGGAAACGCCACCCTTTTTATGCGTAAAGATCAGGTGGAAGCTGCCTGGAAAATCGTCATGCCCATTTTGGAGGCATGGCAAAACAGACCACCGTCCAGTTTTCCAAACTACGCACCCGGTTCCTGGGGACCTGAAGATGCAGAGGCCCTGATTGCCAGAGACGGTCATCAATGGATTGTTATGTAAGCGTAAAGCTTAATGCAAAAGCGTAAAGCTCTACATCGGATACTGGTGATCGTTATACCAATTAAAACGACGTTTGATGAATATTGAAATTTATAAAGATAATGATCATCTGGCACGGGAACTGGCAGAATGGATCACGAGTCTGATTGAAGAAACACTGAGGAGAAAAGATTCGTTTTCTCTTGTACTGTCTGGCGGAAGCACCCCCAAAAAATTAAATCATCTCCTTGCAGCATCACCGTTCAGGGAAAGGATAGACTGGAAAAAAGTATACATTTTTTGGGGCGATGAGCGAGCGGTTCCTTTTGAAGATGAAAGAAACAATGCCAGGATGGCTTTTGATACACTGCTGGATCGGGTAGCGATACCCAAAGAGCAGATTTATATCATGGATACATCCTTGTCTCCGGATGCCGCCGCCATGCAATATGAAGAAATATTGAATGAATATTTTGGAACCGATGTCTTACCTGCGAAAACTTTTGACCTGGTATTACTCGGCATGGGAGATGACGGACATACCCTTTCCCTTTTCCCCGGAACGCCTGTGATCCATGAAGAAAAATCCTGGGTTGCCGGATATTTTCTGAAGGTACAGGACATGTCAAGAATTACACTGACAAAAAACATAGTGAATCATGCCGATCATATCGTTTTTATGATCAGCGGAAAGGACAAGGCCCGGGCATTACGCGAAGTGATCGAAGGAGAACGAAATCCCGATCTTTATCCTTCACAGGTAATTATACCCACACAGGGAGAACTGCATTTCTTCGTCGATGAGCCGTCGGCATCTGAACTAAAAGCCGGTTAGGCGGGAAGCTTTACGCTTTGTGCTTTACGCTTTACGCTTTAAACATCGATCGTGTCATACACCTGAACACGTTTCCATAAATGTTTGCATTCGTCCACAAAACGTAAATGAATGGGGTCTACCTGATAACTGTCCTGATCAGCCGCGCTGTTAAAAATTAAAATCCAGGAAACAGAATAAGTTGAATCGATCACTTCCCGCGATGTGTTGGCTGGCTCACCGATATGAAACCGCAGGATGGTTTGGACATGTGAAAGTTTCTTCAACCCTTCAATTAATAATTTTTTATGGTGTGTATTTTCCGGCTCTGCCAGCCAGAAATAAACATGATGGATAAATATTCCTTTAATTTCTTCGGCCATTTAATCTCAGTTTTAAATCGTTTCTAATTGTGGTTGACGGTTGACGGTTGACGGCCTGCCCCGCGGAATGCGGGGTTGACGGATGACAATTACCAATTAATAATTGACAATTGACAATTGCCTTACGCTTTAAGCTTTACGCCTTACGCTTAAAGAGGGTATTTCCCCAGCGCAATCAGCTTATCCGCAATCCGTCTTTTGGATTCCTTACTGTTGAATGAATTTGTTTTCGTGAAGCGTTTTAATCCCATCAATAACATCCTTTGTTCATCGCCGTCTGCAAAAGCATTGATGGCATCTTTGCCGTGCTTGTCTATTTTATCGGCCGAATCATATAAAAAAGTGCGCAGTATATCTGTCTCAAAAGAAACAGCCTGTTCACCCCTTAAAGAAGAAAGTTTCATAACCCTCAGCAAAGCAGATTCGGCATGAAATGAAATCATGACCATATCGGCAATATGCATCAGTATTTCCTGTTCAGTTTCCAGCTGCATCATTAACTTTTGCACCGCCGCACCGGCTGTCAGCAGGATAGCTTTCTTGAATTGGGTAATGAGTTTTTTTTCTGCTGCAAAAGACCCTTCTTCTGAACTGCCAAAATCCGGAATACTGACCAGTTCCTTTGCCACATTTTTTGCCGGTGTCAGAATATCCAGCCTCCCCTTCAATCCTCTTTTCAAAATCATATCGACACTCAGTAAACGATTGATTTCATTGGTTCCCTCAAATATCCGGTTGATGCGGCTGTCCCGATAGGCACGGGAGACCAAATATTCATCACTGAATCCGTTTCCTCCATGAATTTGCACGGCTTCATCCACTACATAATTCAACATTTCGCTTCCAAATACTTTTAACATGGCGCATTCAATCGCATATTCTTCTGCGGCGCCCAGTACGGCTTCATTAAACGGCTTTCCTTCCGCCATCAATTCCTGTTCTTTGTCTTCAATCCATTTTGAAACACGATACAGAGCCGACTCTGCTACCCAGATTTCAATCGCCATTTCAGCAATCTTGTTTTTTATCGCGCCAAATTGTGAGATTCTCGTTTTAAACTGCTCACGCGTATTTGCATAATCAATAGAAATTCCCGCAATGCGTTTCCCGGCTCCCAGGGCGGCTGCACACAATTTCAATCTGCCGATATTGAGGATATTAAAAGCGATGATATGACCCTTACCAACCTCGCCAAGTACATTTTCTACCGGCACTTTACAATCCTGAAAATAAAGCTGCACAGTAGATGAACCCTTAATGCCCATTTTGTGTTCCTCCGGCCCCCGGGTAAAGCCATCAAAGTTCTTTTCTATAATAAAAGCAGTAAATTTTTCACCATCCACTTTTGCAAAAACAGTGAAGACATCGGCAAATCCTCCATTGGTAATCCAGCATTTCTGTCCATTGAGTAAATAATATTTTCCATCTCCGCTAAGAGTAGCCGTTGTTTTAGCACTCAGTGCATCGCTGCCGCTGTTCGGTTCCGTCAATCCGTATGAGCCCTTCCATTCTCCACTGGCCAGATTGGGAATATATTTTGTCTTCTGTGTCTCTGTTCCGAAATATAAAATCGGCAGGGTTCCGATACCCGTGTGTGCGGCCATGGCTACAGAAAATGAGAATCCCCCGCCCAGACCTTCATTAACCAGGGTTGAAGTAATAAAATCCTTACCCAGCCCACCCAGACTTTCCGGAATGGCCGTACCTAAAAGACCCATCTGGCCTGCTTTATCAATCAAAGATGGCATCAGCCCGGCTTCCATTTTATCAATCCTGTCAATCAGCGGCAGAATTTCCGTATCCAGAAAGGACGCGCACATATCTTTAACCATGAGTTGCTCCTCCTGAAAATCTTCAGGAATAAAGCAATCCGCCGCCTCTGATTCACGTATCAGCCATTCTCCTCCTTTTATGTTTGTCTGACTACCGGTTACTGTACTCATTGCCTGGATTTTAATGTTATTTTAAATTATCGTATACTAATTGAAGAACGCCTTTACAAATATCAATCTGGTCCGGAGCAACACCTTCCAGTGCTTCGTTCAATGTATTTTCAGCAAGGATCATAGACTGCTCCTGGAGTTTCAAGCCGGTTTTCGTTAAACAAATCCGGTTGATTCTCCGGTCATCCGAAGAAGCGACCCGTTTTACCAATTGCAGTTTCTCCAGATTGTCTACCAGACGTGTAATACTGGGTTTGTCGCGGAAAGTTGCATTGCAAAGTTCCTGCTGGCTTTGCCCATCCTGTTTCCACAAATGATACAATACACTCCATTGTTCAATGGTGATGGGAAGACTGGCACTGTTAAACTTTTTTTGAAGACGGCGTGATATGGCGATTGACGCTTTACCGGTTACAAAACTATATAATTCCCCTTTCTTAAATTGGTTGTTTGGCATATAGTTAGTTAAACAACTATATAAATCTACTCATTTGTGCTGAAAGAACAAATTTTTCAGCGCTTTTTAACGGAGTAAGTAAAGATGGACTTCGTCTGCGTATATTTCCGGATGAACGGACAAACAGTCTTTCATTTCCTGATTGCAGCATCCGGTATACTTCTGCTGGCATACGCCCTGCTGATATTTTATTATCACAAATTATGGAACCGGATTCCACCTCCTGAGGAATCTTTGCAGGATACGACTCCGGATATAAAAGTTTCGGTCATTATACCGGCCCGGAATGAAGCATTGCATATTGAAAAATGTCTTGATTCATTATTAGCCCAATCCTACCCAAAAGAATGTATGGAGGTCGTTGTAGTGAATGATTTCTCCACAGATAAAACAGCCCGGCTAATAAATGACCATCCTCTGCACTGTACGCTTATTAATCTTTCAGAATATGTCACAGGTGAAATCAATTCATATAAAAAGAAAGCGATAGAAACGGGCATCTCTCATTCCTCCGGAGAACTGATTATTTGCACTGATGCCGACTGCAGTATGGGAGATGACTGGATCCGTATTCTTGTAAATGCCTATGAAAAAGAGGATCTTCAATTCATAGCGGCACCTGTAAAAATTATTTCAAATAAAGCCTGGCTTTCTATTTTTCAAATACTCGATTTTATTTCCTTACAGGGGATTACAGGGGCTGCTGTGTACAAAAATCTCTACCCGATGTGTAACGGAGCCAACCTGGCTTATACCAGAAAAGCATATCATGCAGTGGATGGTTTTTCGGAAATTAATCACATCGCATCCGGTGATGATATGCTGCTAATGAAAAAGATTCAATCGGAATATCCTGATAAAATTCGTTATCTCAAAAATCCGGCAGCTATTGTAAGCACAGCCCCCGCTGAAAATATAAAAGCTTTTTTAAATCAGCGTATACGATGGGCAAGTAAAATTTCGCACTATAAACATCCCGCAACTTTTATGACGCTGGCGCTGGTATACCTGGTAAATACATCCCTTCTGTTAATATTTGCCGGATGTTTTTTCTATGGTCACTGGCGATGGCTCCTGATTTTGATTGCATTCAAAACCATTTCAGAATATTTTTTTGTGTCGAAAGTCGCCGGCTTTTTCAGTCAGCAGGCGCTGATGAAATATTTTCCAATCTGTCAGCCATTTCATATTCTATATACCGTGATAGCGGGTAGTTTTGGTAGTTTTGGAAAATACGAATGGAAAAACCGTAAAGTGAAATGATCTATTGAAAGAAAATACATCCATACAATCTGATACCTGGCGGCGTCTAAAAAAAAACCGGGGCGCAGTTTTTGGAATGATTATCATTGCTCTGTCCCTGCTTTTGGCTGCATTTGCTTATTTCCTGGCTCCCGATCAGACTCCGTATGCTAACCGTATGGTTTTGGAAATTGGCGGTCAGAAGCCTGGCTACCGGCAAAGTTTTCTGTTGATCAGAAAACAGCAGGAGATTATCCGGACTACTTTTCTGCAACGACTGATGTCAGGTAGTGATGACCGTTATGACTGGACACCCATAAGTTCCTGGAAACAGCAGGGCGATAGTTTAGTTGTCCAAAAATTAATAGACGAATCTGTCAGTGAAAGGCAATCTTTTCTGAATCTTCCCCAAAATAGCAACCTGAAAATCAGTACCAAAACATTTTGGCTGGGTACAGATCGTTATGGAAGAGATATCCTGAGCCGGCTTATTATCGGGGTGAGGGTGAGTCTGGCTGTGGGACTAATTACCGTTATTTTATCGCTGAGTATCGGGGTTTTTCTGGGTGCCCTGGCAGGATATTATGGGGGAAAAACAGATCAGTTGATCATGTGGCTGCTCAACGTAATTTGGAGCATTCCGACTTTATTATTGGTTTTTGCTCTTACGTTATTGCTCGGAAAAGGTTTCTGGCAGGTGTTTATAGCCATCGGTTTAACCATGTGGGTAAACGTGGCGCGCATCGTGCGCGGTCAGGTGCTGGCGGTAAAAGGACTGGAATATATAGAGGCCGCCAGGGCATTGGGTTTTCGGGATAGCCGAATCATTATCCGGCACATCCTGCCGAATATTCTCGGGCCGGTAATGGTCATTGCAGCTGCAAATTTTGCCTCCGCTATTGTTATTGAAGCAGGACTGAGTTTCCTGGGCATTGGTGTACAGCCGCCACAACCCAGTTGGGGACTCATGATAAAAGAGAATTATAATTTTATCATTACCCACAACCCCATGCTGGCACTCGCGCCGGGAATCGCCATCATGCTGCTGGTACTGGCATTTAATCTGCTGGGTAATGGATTGCGTGACGCTTTGAATGTGAAGGTCTGATCCCCGATAATGATTACAATATTGACCATAATCCATCAGGCTCTAAATGATCATTTACAAATCCTGACCCCGCAATAAAAGCTTTAAGCTTTTCGCTGTAAGCTTTAAGCTTCTTTGTAGACCGGAACATTCCTGTTAAAACTTTCATCGAGAGATATAAATGTCTCCGTTCTTTCTATCCCTTTTATTTTCTGTAACTCATCATGCAAAACAAAACGAAGCTGATTGATATCCTTACACACAATTTCCGCGAACATGCTGTAATTGCCTGTTGTATAATTCAGTCGCACGATTTCCGGCACCCGGCGAAGTTCTTTGGCTACGGAATCATACAATGAGCTTTTTTCCAGATAAATCCCGATGAAAGCAATGACGTCGAAACCGAGGTGTTTCAGGTTTACATTCAGCTTGGTACCCTTTACAATTCCGAATTCCTGGAGCTTTTTTATACGTACATGAATGGTACCGCCGGATACAAATAGTTTTTTTCCGAGATCAGCATATGAAATCTCGGCATTTTCCATCATTTCATGAATTATTTGCAAATCCAGCTTATCTAAGTTAAATTTACCGCTCATTTTGAATGATTATTTTTATAATATTTAATAAATATACCAATTATTTAAATATTATCAAATATTTCAAAATATTTATTAGTAGATATGCAATAGTTTGGCCTTTTTGCCATAATATTGCAATGTCAATGGCTGAGAAGCCTTGATAATACTGTGGAGTGATGAAATTTGGCAGACATGCCCTCTTGTCTCGGGGGTGGGGATCACAGGATAAACATCGCATAATGCCGGTCTCGCTGCAAAGCGTGGCCGACTGGGGTTGACCACCACTAACATTGTGCCTTGGCTAACTGCCCCGTGGAGGTTCGAATCCTCCCTCTACAGCAATGAAAAATGCCCTTCATTAGGAAGGGCATTTTTCGTGTCCGGGGAGGTATCCTTTTCCCGAAGCGTTGAAAATTTGGTTGCTGTTTATGAAACCAGATTTTAGTTTTCCAGGAACTTCAGCCATGGCTTTTTCCCAATCAGAACTTTTGTTTTCTTCGGCACCAGATCCGGATGAAAAAATATGATCAGAAAAATTAGTAAAGGACCGAATTCATAAGCCAGTGTATCTCCCCAGATACAGGACAATGTATTCACTTTGGCATCCGAAGGATCACTTTTGTGATATCTGACCGAAACCCTTTCCTCTGGCTTTAGAGGTATGTTAACATTTCCATTGAAAAAAATAGTGTCCTTTCCCGACCGAAACCAAATAACGGGATACGTGGATATACCAAGAACAGAACCCAGATTACCATGTCCTGTAAAATAAAAGGTACCCGTGGTTTTTTCTGATGTTAGCAGCCAGAAAATTTTATAAAGCGGAAGGGGTAAAAGAAAAATGCAAAACAGGGCGAGAAAAAATGAATTACGACTTAAAATCATATATAATTATTCTCCTGTTCAATGGTTGATAAACGGATGTAAAGAAATGTTTTTACAAAACTATAACTATTGATTCAGTCCAAACCCGCACGTCTGTGCTAAACTTCTCTAAAAGAAAAGTTTTTGGCACGGATTTCGACTAATCGATTATAGGATAATTACGAGGAAAATGAATAATGAATATAGTGTTAAGGATAAACTAACGCTTTTTTTACTGGCTACCGGTGTTTTTTGTTTCGGCATCGTTTTGCCGGACTCTCTCTCCACCCATGTTAAGATGGTTCATTATGCGGCACATTTTGGAATGAGTTTTTTACTGGCTCTTTGCTTTTATATGATCTGTACAGTAAAAATGAGGATTTCAAAAACGATTTCATACACAGTTCTTGTCACAGCAACTCTGTTTATCGGAGTCTTATATAAATATTGGGAAATTGCCACGCAGGGAATGATTGGAAATTATTCTTTCCATGCCATTATTGATTTAACAGGTGCAATGACTTCGATGTCACAGAATCTGTCGGGATTATTCGGCGCTATGTTATTGATAGAAGGACTTCTGGACAGGAACCTGGCTTATACGGCGCTTAAATCCGGCAAGTTGCACGTGAATAGTAAAGGAAGTATGCATGTAGCAGGCCCCGTGCAAAACAAAATGCCGATGAGCAAAATACCGGCTGCAAACCATTTTTCTGCTGTGTCAGAAAACTAATTCCCCTTAGTCTTATTTTTGCCGGGCCATGGGCCAAAAAAAACTTCTGCGTTTTGAAGCGATCGGAAATTTTGCTAATGTGTTGCAATACCCGGAAGACATGCCAGGAAAATGGCATGATTTCTTTAAGAATAAAAATCCGATTACGCTCGAACTTGCCTGCGGCAAAGGTGAATATACAGTAGGACTGGCAGCGCTTTATCCACAAAGAAATTTTATCGGTGTTGACCTGAAGGGAAACAGGATATATGCAGGAGCGCTCGAAGGTCTTAGAAATCATCTCCACAATGCAGCTTTCCTGCGAACCCATATTGACAAAATAGACAGCTATTTTTTACCGGCTGAAGTAAGTGAAATCTGGATCACCTTTCCCGATCCTCAGTTGCGAACTTCCCGGGCAAAAAAAAGACTTACCCATCCCCGCTATCTGAGACTATATCAGAATATTTTAAAACCCGGTGGTTTTGTACATCTGAAAACGGATTCCCCTGCCCTGTACCACTTCACAAAATTGGTCGCTGATCTGTACGGAATAGATATTCTGGATGCCTCTGAGGATATCTATGCGCGCCCGGAAAATCCCGCAGAAATGCATATTAAAACGCATTATGAAAAACTGGATATCGCAGCAAGTAATAAAATTTTCTATTTAAAATTGACCCTGCCGGAAAAACAGATTCCCATACCGGATTTGAAATTCCAGCAGCTCCTGAAACAAATCGAAAACACCGAACAAATTTAAAATGGCGCAAAAAAAAGGCTCCCCGGTTCTGCCTTTGAAAAAAAACGCAGTTCAAAAAAAGAATCATCTGTCAAAGGACCAGTTCGCAAAAAGCAAACCCGTTCAAAAAAAGAATCAAATGTCACAGGACGAGTTATCAAAAAGCAAACCTGTTCAAAAAAAGAATCTTATTGAAAGGAGCGGCGCGACAATAGCAAAAACGGATTTAAAAAAAACTAAAATAAATACCAGGGGAAGGGTGCCTGCCGATACCGAAAAGATGCTCAATAAAATTCAACCCTCTGGTAAAAGAGAAGAATCATTTTTCGAACTGGTGTATGAAGTTGCACGCCAGATCCCTTATGGTCGTGTGACGTCTTATGGAGCGATTGCAGCCTGCCTGGGGACGAAACTTTCCGCGCGCATGGTAGGTTGGGCGATGAATGGAGCTGATAAAATAAACCCAACGGTACCGGCACACCGTGTTGTAAATCGCGTTGGATTGCTTTCCGGAAAACACCATTTCAAACCACCAGGGAAAATGGAAAAATTATTGAAGAAAGAAGGTATCCTGGTAAAAGATGATGTAATTGTTGATTTCAACGAGAAATTCTGGGACCCGTCTAAGCTGGAGGCATGAGGCTGGAGGCTGGAGGCGTCAGGCATGAGGCTGGAGGCATGAGGCATGAGGCTTGAGGCGGAAAGCAGACGCGTTAGGCGTTAGGCGACTTAGGCGTTAAGCGTAATAAGGACTTATCATCACATAAACGATCACACCGGTAACAGCCACATAAAACCAAAGAGGCCAGGTAATACGCGCCAGTTTTTTATGCTTGTCAAATTTTTCCTGAAACGCCCTTTGTAATGTGAATAGCACAAAAGGAATAATAACGCCACTGAGAATGATATGGCTGCTTAAAATAAAATAATACAGATATCTCAGATCGCCCGCCTGCATTTTTTCGGAGTTGCTTAATATACCGTCATGGTCCAGATCGCCATATTTTACAGAGGGATTGGAACTATGATAGATTACATACGATATTAAAAAAATAGCGCTTAGTACAATGGCAGTCAGGTTTGCATTCCGGTGCGCACGAACTCTTCTGTTTTTGATGAAGTAAAGGCTGGCCAGTAATAATATGGCTGTTGTTGAATTCAGGATCGCATGAAATAAAGGAAGGTTCTTTGTATTAAATCCGACATCCACTTTTGTGTGAAGACCGACAATCAGAAATGTTACTGCCATCGGAATAGCGATGGAAATAGTTATGATGGGAAGTGTATATGTTTTTTCTTTCATGCAGAATAAAAATTTCCTGTTGACATTCAGAATATCAGTCGCTGACGAATGATTATGCTTTGAGCTTTACGCCTTACGTTTTGCGATTTCAAACGTTTTCATGGACTGTTATGCTTTGCACTTTCAGCTTTAAGCTTTGCGCCTTCAAAAGGTTTTCTGGATAAATAAATCACGACACCGGCCGTGGCGAGCAAAATAAAAATAATAAGCGGAAGAATGGGTCTCATCTCCAGTAAAGGCGACACATAATGCTTATCCTTTTCCAGCATGATAAAAACCAGATCCTTCGTTAGCTTATCCATATCCACACTGTCCAGTCCGTTATAATATCCCCTGACTACATGTTCCTTGTCGAGCAGCACCAGCTTCTGGGTATGAATAAAATTGGAATCGACTCCTTCACCATCTGCCAGTCCGAGTTTCAACTCGTTGATGGAGAAATCATAAATCTGTTTCTTTGGACCGGTTAGCAGCCACCACAAATCCGGATTGATTCCGAATTTATCGCCATACGATTTTAATACCGGGACCGAATCCCGTTCGGGATCGACACTAAAAGATAGAAACTGGATAAAAGAAGGATTCAGTTGTTTGAACTGATCTTTAGAAGAAAGTGCATCCTGCAGCTTTCTGATATTGGCTGTCAGTTTAGGACAAATGGAAGGACACCGGGTAAAGAAGAAATCGGCCACAATCACCTTATTGGGGAGATCTGCCAGTGAAACCGTATTTCCCAATTGATTCTGAAATTTGAAATCGTCTACAGAATGCCAGACCGTATCCGTATTGGTCTTCCCGTCTCTTACAACAGTAACAACGCTGTCATAATAATACCGGCCCGGCATGCCCATCGCATGTTCGCTCGCTTTCTTGACCAACAGGTAACTGATAATGGGAAGCATTACTACCAAAATCACAGCTGTCAAAGCTTTCTTACTCACATTTTTTGATTAAGATAAAAAAACCATCGCTATCGCAATGGTTGTTAGTGTTATTGAACGTCACTCTTATACTCTTATACTCCTATACTTTTATTCCTTGCCTGGTTTCTTCCCTTCTTCTTTTTCCTGCGGCTGCACCACTTTAGTCTTGCTTTGCTGAAGCTGATAACTATCATAACGCATGCGCAAATCATGATAAGAACTACCATCCCACATAAATGCAATGAGAAACCATATGAACAGACAGGCCGGAATGGCAATCGTCATTACGAGATTTTTGAGCTCATGTCCCAGATGCATAAATTCCGCAACAATGAAAAACGCTTTTGCCAGTGTCATAATAATGAAAACACCGTTCAGGATATGTTTAGGCAAAAAAGAAGTTTCATAATATATTATAGCGATGATCAGTTCAAACACGGTAATCCCGAGCAGTATCCAGAATGTTCTCCAGACCGCCTTCGTGTTAAACTCGCTTTTCTCTTTTTCGAAGTGCGTATGCGAACCAGTGCTGTGGGAAGAATCCATAATCAGACTTTTAAATATTTTCGCGCTCCTTAATCGTTAAGCTTTGCGCTTTAAGCTTTATGCTTTATAACAGATAAAAACAGGTGAACACAAATACCCATACCAGATCCACAAAATGCCAGTACAACCCGGCTTTTTCTATCATCAGGTAATGACCCTTTCTCTCAAAATCACCCCGCCAGGTTTTAATCAGCATGATAATATTGATGATCACGCCCGAGAAAACATGAAATCCATGGAAACCCGTGATCGTAAAAAAGTAATTCGTAAAATTGGTGGTTGACTGCGTTCCGTCAATATTCATAAAAGGATTTCTTCCCCACCAGGCGCCTTCTGTATGTAAATGAGTCCACTCCCATGCCTGACAGCCAAGAAACGCAAGGCCACCCAGAATGGTCAGGAACATCCATTTGATAACAGCTTTACGATCATGCACCTGACCCGCACCAACGGCCATAACCATGGTGACGGAGCTCATGATCAGAATAAAAGTCATCAGACTCACAAAAGCCAGTGGAACGGACATTTCACCGATGATCGGAAAGCTCCGGAACACTTCATTGGGATTGGGCCAGGAAGTGGAAGAAAAACGTATCGTTCCGTAGGAAATCAGAAAAGCACCGAAGGTAAACGCATCACTCATGAGGAAATACCACATCATGAGTTTGCCATATTCAATATTGAAGGGGCTTTTACCGCCACTCCACCATTTTTGACCTACGGGAACTGTATGTGCCATGAGATTGTTTTGAACAGGTTCACAAATTTATCTAAGAATAAGCATACTTTATTGCACCATTAAAAAGAAAATGAACAGGTAAATCCATAGCAGATCCACGAAATGCCAGTATGTACTTACCACATCCACCGGTACCATATTATAACTCCGGATTCGTGTATTTCTTGCTCTGAGCCATGATATGAACAGGGCAATAACACCGCCAAACACATGCAACGCATGCAGACCGGCAATGATATACAAAAACTGGCCCGCGCCGGATCCATGAAAGGTTGTACCTGTTGCCCACAGGTGCCGGAACCCCAGCCACTGCAATAGTATAAAAACCAATCCTAAAATCAGGGTCGCAGCCAGTAGCTTTCTATAACGGATCATTCTCCTTTCAGCAAATGACTTGCCGGCTAAGAAAATAGTCAGACTGCTGATCAGTATCACGGCTGTCGAATAATAAAAAGCAAGTGGCGTGGTATAACTCGTCCAGCCAGGTTGCTCTCTTTTTACAATATAGGCACTCGTCAGACCGGCGAACATCATAATGATGCTGCCGATGGCTACCCATAAAATAAATTTATGGGGATGTATTTTTTTATTCTGGTCAACCACACTTTTAAATTCTAAACTCGGAATCATCTGATATTTTTCAATTGGCCACTTTATCGATCAGCAACGCCAGCAACACCACCGGCAGATATATATAACTGCCGAACATCACTCTTCTCGCCGCCTGGACGGTCATATCCCTGTATAATCGAACGCACTGACCAATCATAAAAAAATTAGCTACCAATACAATCAACAGGCTAACGATACCGCTCATGCCATTAAAATACGGCAATACGCCTACGGGTAAAAGCAGTAATGAATAAATAACCGCCTGCAGGGCTGAATATTTTGTTTGTCCATCTCCCGACGGCAAT
Organism: uncultured Bacteroidota bacterium; assembly: GCA_963759335.1. Taxonomy (GTDB): domain Bacteria; phylum Bacteroidota; class Bacteroidia; order Chitinophagales; family Chitinophagaceae; genus Puia. Next base: position 47,831 of record CAVWYU010000001.1, on the reverse strand, counting down.
AACTTAAAACCCGCAGCAGTATAGTCTTTATGCGCAATCCAGGCAATGGCCCAGAAATGGGGGAACTGCCAGAAGAACTGCAAAGCAAATAATATCCATCCGCCGGCGCTCAAACTATCATTTCCTGCGGCCCATCCAATCAAACAGGGCATCGCACCGGGTACAGCACCTACCAGAACAGCTATCGAACTGACTTTCTTCAGGGGTGTATATATAAACGCGTAAAAGAACAAACTGATCACCGACAGTAATGCGGTCAAAAAATTGAAATGCCAAAGTAACATCGTTCCCGCCAGTCCGCAGATGACTGCGAAAGAGGTGGCCTCGGCGGGAGACATTCTTCCGGATGCAACCGGTCTGCCCGCTGTCCGCTTCATCATCGCGTCTGTCTGTTTCTCCATCGCCTGGTTGATCGCGTTGGCACTGCCCGTAACCAGCATACCACCGACAAATAAAAGGATGATGGATTTCCAGTCATACTCCGTCACTTTCGGTGCAAGCAGGTAACTGATCACGGCTGAAAAAACGACCATGAAACTGAGGTTAAATTTAACCAGCAGCATGTAGTCTTTCAACTTTTCCGCAATCTTAAATGAACCGGATTGTTTGATAGTTTCGGGCGACATCAGGCGATAGGGTTTATCCCCGGAACTAATGGTGCTGTTCATCGGCTCCAAGTGGTTCTGTTTGAAGGATGAAATCCTTTCCGTCTTTACCGTAATCATATGCCCAGCGGTGAACTTCCGGAATCTCCCCGGGCCAGTTACCATGACCTGGACGGATCGGTGTTGTCCATTCCAGTGTATTTGCCTCCCATGGATTTTTTGTAGTTACTTTTCTACCCTTGAAAATGGAATAGAAAAAGTTAAATACAAACATCAGCTGCACGGCGAATACCACCATGGCAACGGTTGATATAAATCTGTTGAGATCTCCGAATTGATTAAATGATGCCCATCCCTGGTACTCTACATAACGGCGTGGCATACCCGCTAATCCCTCATAGTGCATCGGCCAGAAAATCAGATAGGCTCCGGCAAATGTTACCCAGAAATGTATATAGGACATCGTGTTATTCAGATATCGTCCGTACATTTTCGGGAACCAGTGGTATACACCGCAGAACATACCCATGAACGCAGATACGCCCATCACAATATGAAAATGCGCAATGATAAAATAAGTATCATGCAAATGAATATCCAGTGTTGAATTTCCCAGGAACACACCGGTCAGTCCACCGGAAATAAACATGCTCACAAATCCAATGGCAAATAACATCGCGGGCGTTAACCGGATATTTCCCCGCCAGAGTGTCGTAAGCCAGTTGAAAACTTTGATGGCCGAGGGAACGGCAATCAGAAGCGTCAGCAAAACGAATACAGACCCGAGAAAAGGATTTAATCCCGTCACAAACATATGATGTGCCCACACAAGAAAAGCCAGGACCGTAATGGCGAACAAAGAACCAATCATGGCCATATAACCGAATATCGGTTTACGTGAATTGATCGCCATGACTTCCGATACAAGACCCATCGCCGGGAGAATGATGATATAAACTTCCGGATGCCCCAGGAACCAGAACAAATGCTGGAACAAAATCGGCGACCCGCCTTCATTGGGCAGCGCCTTATTGGTCGAGGTAAGAAAAATATCAGACAGATAAAAGCTCGTGCCGGCATGCCGGTCGAACAGCAATAATATTAAACCGGAAAGAAGTACAGGGAACGAAAGTACTCCCAGGATTGCGGTAAAGAAGAGCGCCCAGATCGTAAGCGGCAGCCTGGTCATACTCATTCCCTTCGTTCGCATGTTGAGTATCGTCGTAATGTAATTCAGACCACCTAACAGGGATGATACCACGAATAAAGCCATCGCTGTGATCCAGTAATCCATTCCCCCTTTGGATCCCAGATTCGCATCACCCAAAGCACTCAATGGCGGATATATCGTCCATCCGCCGCTGGCCGGACCTGTTTCAATAAATAATGAAGTAATCATCACCACACTCGCCATCCAGAAAAACCAGTAGGACAACATATTCAGAAAAGGTGAAGCCATATCACGCGCACCGATTTGTAAGGGGATCAGGAAATTGGCAAAAGTTCCGCTCAGCCCGCCTGTCAATACAAAGAATACAAGCACGGTGCCGTGCATCGTAACAAGCGCATAATAAGCTTCCGGCTGAATTTTTCCACCCTTGGCCCATTTCCCCAAAACATCTTCCAGCCAGGGAAAAGTTGAATCCGGATATCCCAGCTGCAGTCTGAACAATACCGACATCAGACCACCCAGGATTGCCCAGATCATTCCTGTTATCAGGAATTGTTTACAGATCATTTTATGATCCTGGCTGAATACATATTTTGTAATAAAAGTCTCTTTGTGATGATGGGCTTCATGTTCTCCACCGTGGGCATCGTGCGAAACGACTGCCTCACCGTGTCCATGTATCGTCAAATCAGTACTCATCAGAAATGTTTTAATCTATGTATAAATCCTTTCTACGCTGAACGCATAACGCGCAATGCGTAACGCTATTTTTTTGCAATCAGTTTCGCCGGCGTACTCACTGCCGTAGTTTTAACCGAATCCCCGGGTGCTGCCGGTAATTTATCCTTCATCACCAGTGTATAATTCGGAATCTGTTTGGCTTTCCACAATATAAATTCCTCTTCAGTAACAACTTTTATAATTCCTTTCATTGTATAATGTCCCCGTCCACACATCTGATCACAGGAAATTTCATAATCGAAATCCGGATTACCGGTTGATTTCTTCATTTCTTCTGTCGTATACAACGGTGTAAACCACATGGTAGTGGGCGTTCCGGGAACCGCATCCATTTTCATTCTGAAATGCGCAAGACCCACATCGTGGATCACGTCGCGGGAGTTGATGATCAGTTTGAGAGGCTGGTTCACCACCGCATACATAGTTTGCTGAACCACAATATCATCATGCGTTTTCGGATCATCCCACAATAACCCCAGCGAGTTGTTTTCAGCATCACTGATATTCTTGTAATATTTATTTCCGAATACATTGTCTTTTCCGGGATAGCGATAGATCCACCCAAATTGTTTTCCTGTGATTTCAACCTGCAGCGCATTCTTTGGCGCTTCACCGGTGATCTGGAACCAGTACATCAGACCAAAACCTACCAGTACCGTAAGGGCAATCGCCGGAACAACGGTCCAGATAACTTCCAGTTTGTTATTGTGGGGGAAATAATATCCTTTTCTTTTTTCAGAGTGCTGGTATTTGAAGGAAAACCAGAACAGAAGGATTTGTGTAATAAAAAATACCACGCCGGTTATCGCGATCGTGATGTAAAGCATCTGATCAATTTTCACCCCGTGATTGGAAGCCGCTTTCCCCAGAATTTTACCCCTGTACAATTCATTACACCAGTAAACCCCAATGAGGCCGAGCACCAGGAAAACAATCATCAGGAATCCATTGATCCTGTTATTTGATTCATTATTTTTCTTTTCCCCCTTCAGAATGCCTACATACTCACTGGCTTTCGCAATCTGAAACGTGATCACAAAACCCAACAATAAAATCGCAAACAGGAAATAGCTTGACATGATGCTTAAAAAAATTTAATCGTTTTAAATCCTTACTGATAACGGAACGACTAAGTATGATGAATAATACTCTCTTTAAAGAACGGATGGTTTTTCGACACCAATGGGAACTTCGCCAAAACATTACCGGTCTGATATATGATCAGTCCGACGAAACCTGCCGCCAAACCGATATCAAAAAGATTCATCGGAACATGATCCGGTACAAGACTTCCAAATACCATCTGGTAGAAATCCACCCAGTGTCCCACCAGCAAAGCTACAGACATAAAGGTTACAGTAGTATAGTTGCGTTTGGAACTGGCCCGCATATAAATTAACAGCGGAGCCAGGAAGTTTATACAGAGGTTCAGGTAAAAAAGTCCGGTATAAGCACCCTCAAACCGGGGTCTGAAATAGGTTGTTTCTTCCGGAATATTGGCATACCAGATCAGCATGAACTGGGAAAACCATAGGTAGGTCCAGAATACAGAAAACGCAAACTGGAATTTACCGAGATCGTGCAGATGTTCTTTATTCACATATTCGAGATACCCCTTGTTTTTAAGATAGATAACAAACAGGGTTATTAAGGCAATGCCCGCAACAAATGTGCTGGCAAATGTATACCAGCTGTACATCGTACTGAACCAGTGTGCATTGATACTCATCAGCCATAACCAGGGCACGGTAGAAGCCACCGTCAGGGCAAACCAGACTATAAAAAGAGCCGCCCAAACCGTATTCTTCCAGATATATTTTTTGCCTTCCTCGATAGTCAGCGGATGATCATCAATTTCCCGGCTCAGCTGACGCATTTTATATCCCAATACGGTCCATAAACCAATCGTCAGCGTTGTCCAGACAATAAAGAAGGTTGGATTCAGAAATCCTTTTTTGCCATTTAGTATGGGATCTTTTGCGACTACGCCCTTGTCAAGCCATTCATAAATAAAAGCTTTATGTCCCAGTACAAGGCTCAACAGGATAATAAAAGTAATCCCGCCAATCACCGGCACACAAGCTGAAATGGCTTCTGTTACCCGACGGAAAGTCATATTAAAACCCGCCCACGCAAGCGTAGTGGCACAGAAAAAGAACATGGCGGCATTTACCACCAGCAGAAAATACACACTGTTCTGTAAAAGGGCAGCCCAGAACCGGATCTGATGTGCCTCATCCCCCGTGCCATATATAAAATATCCCACGATCAGTGAAAGAAGCCCTGCGCCCATCAGACCCATCGACCACATCCTGAAACCAGAAGGAATTTCAAAACGTTCTTTAATTGACATTCTTAGTAGTTTTTATACTGCTCTGCTAATTTTTCTTACCCGTTGAATCTGCTGCCGGTGCCGGATGAGCAGCCGCCTGCTTTGCCTTGATATAGGCAATCACCATCCACCGCTGCCGCGTATCTAATTGAGAAGCATAACTCCCCATTTTATTCTTACCATAGGTAACAGAATAATACATCTGTCCCTCAGGCATTGCTTCATATTTTGCATCCCCGACCAGCGTAGCCGGTTTAGCCGGGAACGGTCCGTCGCCACCTCTGTAAAGAGGGCCGTTACCATCCAGTTTTGTTCCGTGACAAATACCGCAATTCACAAGGTAGAGACGATTTGCTTCCGTCATCGTTGCTTCATCCAGACCACTCAATGGACTCTTCACTGATTTTGAAGCAGCATAATGTGCCGTATCCCCTGCAGCATCCATCGGAATATCAAAAGGAAACATCGCACCGCGTTTTAAAGTACCCGCCACCGGTGTATTACTATAGTGTATGCCCTTCTTTAATAATGCTTCTTTTTGCTCAGGAGTAACAGAATATGTTTCATAAGCCCGGCTGTACGCCATATCCGGCATGTATACTCTTCCCGGATCGCGTCTGGGTCCATCACTACAGGACGCAAGAACCGCCAGAGACAAACAGAAAGGAATTATTTTTTTAAACATCTGCATTGCAACATTCATTTCGTTATACCAGAATAGTTTTTGCGTTGTCTACCGAGGGAATATTTTTACTATAGGTCCCCAGCCACCAGCCGGTTTCCGCATCCTGAACGTGAACATCAAATGCACCCGTCGACTTTAGAAATTCCTGCAAATCCCCCAGATTGGTTTTATCTGTACACTCAATGACCATGGTAAACTGATCATCCGTTGAACGCAGGTTAAAATGATGCTTCCGCACAAAGGGCGCCATCTGGCACAAATAACAAAAGGTAAGTACCATGCCCACTGCGGAGAAAAGGACGGTCAGTTCGAAAATGATTGGTATCCATGCAGGTAAGGCAAAATGGGGTTTACCACCGAAATTCAGCGGCCAGTCATATACCAGGGCGTAACTGATACCACTCAGTGCCGTGGCGGTTCCCGTAATTCCATAAATAAAACCGGCTGTATGCAAACTGGTATCCCTCAGACCCATCGCTGTATCCAGGCCATGTATCGGCATGGGCGTATACACGTCATGCATTTTATATCCGGCCATACGTACTTTCTTCACAGCCGGAAAAAGGACCGCTTCATCATCATAACTACCAACAACAAATCTTTTAATAGCCATATAATCGCTTTAGAAGATATTTAATGGGCGTGTTCAAATTCGTGCGCAAATGCTTCTACTGATTCTTTTTCTTCCGGTCCCATCTTCTCTTTATAATTATCTCCGGATCTCTTCAGTATATGTTTGATTTCAGCCACCGCAATCACCGGGAAGAATTTGGAGAACAGGAAATAACAGGTGAAAAACAAACCAAAGGTTCCCAGATAAAATCCAACCTCCCAGATGGTGGGTGAATAATAAGTGCTCCAGCCACTGGGAAGATATTCCCGGTAAATGGATGTTACAATGATCACAAACCGCTCGAACCACATCCCGATATTGATGATCACCGACATAAAGAAAGTAAGTGCCAGATTCCTTCTGAATTTACGGAACCAGAATATCTGAGGGGAAAGAACATTACATCCCATCATGATATAGTAGGACCAGCCCAGGGGCGATAATATATTCGCACGGTTCTGGAAGAAGGCAAAATATTCATACGGATTCTGACCATACCAGGCGATGAATAATTCTGTCAGGTAAGCCACACCCACGATCGATCCCGTGAGCAGAATGATTTTATTCATCACATCGATATGCTCCATGGTAATATAATCCTCCAGCCCAAGTACTTTACGGGAAATAATCAACAACGATTGCACCATGGCAAATCCGGAGAATACAGCGCCCGCGACAAAATAAGGAGGGAAGATCGTCGTATGCCATCCCGGAACAACCGATGTGGCAAAGTCAAAAGATACAATGGTGTGCACAGAAAGAACGAGCGGTGTGGCCAGACCGGCCAGCACGAGCGACAGGGCTTCATGTCTTTGCCAGTGTTTGGTTGAACCACTCCATCCAAAGGATGCCACTCCGTAAAAAAACTTTCTCCATTTTAATTTTGCGCGGTCACGTACCGTAGCCAGATCGGGTAACAAACCACAATACCAGAATAATAAAGAAACGGTGAAATACGTGGATATCGCAAATACGTCCCAGAGTAAGGGTGAATTGAAATTCGGCCACACGGGACCCCGTGTATTTGGATAGGGAAATATGAAAAAGCACATCCATACCCTGCCCATATGCCAGATGGGAAATTGACCGGCGCACATGACCGCGAATATGGTCATCGCTTCCGCTGCACGGTTTACCCCGGTTCTCCATCCCTGCCTGAACAATAAGAGGATCGCGGAAATCAGCGTTCCTGCATGCCCGATCCCGACCCACCAAACGAAATTGGTAATATCCCAGCCCCAGCCTACGGTCTTATTCAGATTCCACTGACCTACTCCATAGATTACTTCACGGGTTACGGAGAAAATTCCAAAACATAACAACAAAACCGCAGTCAGGAATCCAATCCACCATAATCTGGATGGACGGTTCTCGATCGGCCTGACAATGTCCTCTGTGATCTGATGATATGTTTTATCACCTGATACCAGTGGCGGTCTTACCTGTGATTCGTATCTAAATGCAGACATACTGTTGATGGTTTTTTCCCGCATGTGCGGGATTAAAAATCATTACACTTTTTCTTTCGCTTCAGATTCCTGGTTACGGACTTTGGCGAGATAAGTAATATTCGGCATCACATGCAACTCTTCAAGTACATGGTACAAACGGTGTTCGTTTTCCTGCCTTGTTTTTACAATTGCACTTTTGCTGTTGTTAATATTTCCAAATACGATGGCTTCAGTCGGACAGGCCTGCTGGCAGGCAGTAATCACATCACTGTCAACCAGCGTGCGGTTTTCTTTCTTAGCCTTCAGCTTACCATCCTGCAAACGTTGTACACAAAAACTGCATTTCTCCATGACACCCCTGGAACGTACAGTCACATCCGGATTCAACACCATGCGGCTCAGGTCGTCGTTCATCATTAAAACGGCATCGTTTAATCTGCCAACGCCATGCTGATCCTGGTTATTCGGGAAACTGTCCGCACCTATATAATCTTCCCAGTTGAAACGGCGAACTTTAAAAGGACAGTTATTTGCACAGTACCGGGTACCAATGCAACGGTTGTAGGCCATCTGATTCAAACCTTCTGAACTATGATTGGTGGCCGAAACCGGACAAACATTTTCGCAGGGTGCATTATCACAATGCTGGCACAACATCGGTTGGAAAACCGTTTCAATGCTATCCGGATCTGACAGGTTTCCGGTAAAATAACGGTCGATGCGCATCCAGTGCATATCGTGGTAGCGCAAAACTTCATTTTTACCTACAATGCTCACGTTATTTTCTGCGTGACAGGCTACAACACAGGCGCCGCATCCCGTACAGGAATTCAAATCGATCGACATACCCCAGTGCAGCCCGGGTTTGTCGTAATATGGATATAGCGTTCCTTCTTTTTCAAAGCCTTCCAGACCGCCGAATTTTGCGGCTTCTTTTTTCCGGTCGTCTAAAATTTCCTCTGGTTCTTTGATGAAATCAGCCAGTGTCATTTCCTTGATCACCGAAGTACGGCCTTCATAGGAACCATGAATCTGTATCTGTGCTAACTTATATTCTTCTTTCGTTTTTTCAAAACTGACATCCGTTACGATCCACTCTGTGGTCGTACCATTATTTACGGCAAAAGGAAATACATTTTTTCCGGCACCCACCGCTGCACGTCCAATATAATCGCCGGTGTTTTTGGGATCTGCGCTTTCGCGTCCATAACCCAGAGCGACTGCAAACACACCGTCGGGAACGCCCGGAACGGCAATCACCGGAACGGTTATTTCCACACCGTTTGCTTTTATTTTCACCAGCTGGCGGTCGGGATGGGATTCGTATTTATCAGATTGATTCCGGTCACCCAGATCAATGCCAAACTGTTCTTTTATAAAATTGGGAGAAACCTGCGCAAAATTATCCCAGGTTGCCCGGGTAATCGGATCTGGTAATTCCAGCAGCCAGGGATTATTTGACTGGGCGCCTGTTCCCAAACCTACCTGTTGATATAAAACCAGCTCGACACCACTACCCTTCTTCAGTGAAGAAATGGATGAGGCTGCTGCCGGTACATTCGTAGCCGCATTTAAATAGGGCGCGGTTGAAGCAGGTATGGGAGTTGTCGCCGGAATACGGTCTATGACACCATCCTGCAGAGCTTTTTCATATCCGTTATAACCACCCAGTTTCGCTGTCCAGTATTGTTTAAAGAAATCGTCGTAAGAAGTTTTATTCCCGGACCAGATCATGAGTGAATCCTCAAATGGTCTTGTTCTGAACAAAGGTGCAATCACCGGCTGCATCATTGAAATGGAACCGAACCTCGGCTGCGCATCTCCCCAGCGTTCCAGGAAATGCGGGGAAGGCAATACATATTTACACAGTTCGGTGGTTTCATCCAGCCTCCCTGAAAAAGAAACAGTCGTTTTTACTTTTGTGAGACCCTCTTTGAATTTTTTTGAAAAGGGACTGTCATATACCGGATTCACATCATAAATCAGCAATGTGCCGATGGCGCCCTGATTCATTTCGGAAACCAGGGTTGCAAATTCGCTGTCGATACCCTGACGGGTCAGGTTGGCAGCATCCCAGCTGATGGTCGTGCCATTGGATCCAAGTGCCTCGTTGATCGCGTTGACAATGATTTGCACTTGTATATTATTGGAGCCGGAAACAACCAGCGCCTGTCCTTTATTTGCCAGAAGATCTTTCGCAGCAGCATTGACTCCTGCTTTTAATTTTTCCGGAAGAGCAGGAGCCGTTACGGTACCCCCAACAGCGGCCAGCAGGGCCAGGGCAACGGCCGCACTTTCTGAAGGCATGTGTGCATAACGATGATCTGCATTGGCACCTGTCATGCTGAGCATGGATTCGAACTGGTAATGCCGGTTCATCGATGGTGACTTCTCATCGATCTTTCTTCCCTTGGCATATTGCCGGGCGAATTCAATCGGTGAAAGCCAGGTTCCGAGGAAATCGGCACCCAGACTGACGATCACTTTTGCGTGATCAAAATGATATGCAGGAATCGTGCGCCGGCCATAAGATGCCTCATTTGCCAGCAGCATACCACTGAAAGAATCTGTATCGTATTGTATATGACGGCTTCCCTGAAATTTTGAAAGGCAATCTGCAATTACCTGATTTGTAGTAACAGATGTAATGGTTGGTGTAAGCAGAACGATTGTTCCTTTTTGACCGGCCATGGATTCAGTCACTAATTTGTCAAATGCTTCAAAGCTGGTGACTTCCTGCGGAACACCGTTTACCATTTGTACGGGATAACGGAGTCGGGCAGTATCATACAGATCCAGAATCGATGCCTGTACGCGCGCAGAAGTTCCACCATTCGTAACGCCTGATAAATCGTTTCCCTCCAGTTTGATCGGACGGCCATCCCGCACTTTGGCTACCACAGAAACCGCATCACCGCCTGAAACAAAAGTGGTTGCATAATAATCCGCCACACCCGGAATAATATTCTCGGGTCTGTTTATATATGGAATAACATGCCTGACGGGCATTTCACAGCTTGCGGCCAGCGTGGCGGCAGCCGTACTGAAACCGAGATATTTCAGAAAATCACGACGCGGATGTTTTGAATCCATCATCCCTTTACCGTCGTCCATGATGGCCGGGAGATCTTCCTGAAACTCATTCTCCGTCTCCTTGATAAAGGATTCAGACAGATTGAGTTCCCCAAAACTTTTCCAGTACTTTTTTTCGCTCATTGAGATTCAAATTTGAAAATCCAAAACGTGTTACGTTGGAAATAAAGCTGCCTTTCACTCTTATACTCCTACACTCCTATACTCCTATACTTCCTGTGCTCTAGTAATGACATTTCTGACACTCCGTCCCCCCGATGTTTTCCACCGTAACACTATCCATTTTTCCGGTGGACAGGTTCTGGTGAAATCTTTCGTAAATACTATAGAATTTATTCCCGTTTCCGGCTGAATCGGGGAAATTAACTTTTGTAGTGCGGTGACAGTTAATACACCAGCCCATGCTGAGCTCGGAGAATTGTTTTACCTCGTTCATTTGGGTAATGCTTCCATGACAGGTCTGGCATTGTACTTTGCCTGCACGGATATGCTGGGAGTGATTAAAATATACATGATCGGGGAGATTATGAATCTTTACCCATTCGATCTGTTTACCGGGCTCTGTGTACTTGCCGGATTTGGGATCATAGCCCGTATAAGAATAGAGTTTTTGGATTTCCCCGGTGGCATCCACTTCTTTTCCGTCTGCGTGATAAAGTGGTTCCCCCTTATATTCATTGATGGCCGCATGGCAGTTCATACAAACATTCAGGGAAGGTACCCCGGCCATTTTTGAATCCCAGGCACCGCCATGACAATACAGGCAACTGATCTGGTTGGTTCCCGGATGAACTTTATGGGAGAAAAAGATCGGCTGCTCGGGTTGATAATTTTGTTGACGGCCCAGCCCGATGGCGGCCTGTACAACATAATAACCACCAATCACAAAGAGAACAAGCGCCACCAGTGTGAGATAGACCTTATTACGATAAAATGGGATAGGATCATGGGAAGGAACACCGGATTTATCATCAGAAAGTTTCCTCAGGTTACTGTTAACCTGCAAAAGTACCAGCATGATCACGGCCAGTATCAGGGTAAGAATTCCGTACAGGAGACTGTTATCGGATTCCAGGGTCTGTGTTGCCGGACCTTCATTCGGATTTTTAGCGCCCGCACCGGCTCCGGGTTCCGGATAAGTTTCCACATACTTCAGAATGGCGTCAATTTCCACGTCAGTAAGCTGCGGAAATGTATTCATGGGCGTTTTGCCGAACTGAATATAGAGGTCGTTAAAATATTTATTGCCGGACGCGAGTACGGCTGAGTTATTACGAATCCAGGAGTGCAGTAGTTTTTGATCAGGAACGCGGGCAGTCACCCCTTTTAAGGCAGGGCCGGTTACCTGTTTGATGGGATTATGGCAGGAGGCGCAATCGCTTTGAAATAAAGCCTTACCATCCTGAGCCATCGATAAATTACCGGAAAACAGGAAAAATGCAGTGAGAAAAAAAATGAAGGATATTCGGAGAGCACTTAGTCTGTTATGATGCATATATACAACAATGTATAAATGTGAAAAATCATCTCGGTTGGCTGCAAAAGTAAGTCAGGAAATTAACAATATACCAACATGCTGAAATTTTTTTTTGCCTTATCTGGCCTGCGTTTCAGCCGATTATGCAATTTTTTAAAAAATGAATGTCATCGCTTTGTCATCGCATTTCTGCGTGATTTCCGGTGCGAAAAAGTGCATAAGACAAACCATTTTTTTACCACATCTTTACAGCTTTTTTAATCAGGGCTGTTTAAGTTTATTATATGAATGAAGAATGGATGCCGGTTCGTCTGGCCATTTTTGCTTCCGGTCAGGGTACCAATGCCCGTGAGATTATCCGTTATTTTCATGAAGAAGGACATTTGGTTTTGAACAGAAAGGTGCAGGTTTGCCTGATTGTTTGCAACAAATCCGGTGCAGGAATTCTGGATATTGCCGGCGCGGCCGGTATACCTGTTCTCCAGATCGAAAAGGAAAAATTCTTCCGCGGATCTCATTATCTGGAAGAATTGGCGGATAATAATATATCGTTCATCGTGCTGGCAGGGTTTCTCTGGAAAATTCCATCCGAACTGATCCGGGCTTATCCGGACCGGATCCTGAATATCCATCCTGCCCTATTACCTTCTTACGGAGGCAAGGGGATGTATGGAAAAGCGGTGCATGAGGCTGTGGTCGGCGCCCGGGAACATCAAAGTGGTATTACTATTCATTATGTGGACGATTTATATGATCACGGGAGAATCTTTTTTCAGGCCAGGGTCAATCTCGCTCCGGAAGAAACAGCAGACACACTCGCTGAAAAAATTCACGTCCTGGAGCACAGGCATTATCCGGAGCAGATCGCGCAGTGGCTGGAAAATAGTTTAAAAAATGACGGTTGAAGCTTAAGGTAGGCGACTTGCCCCGCGGAATGCGGGGTTGACGGTTGACGGTTGGCGGCTTGCCCCGCGGAATGCGGGGTTGACGGTTGGCGGTTGCCCCGCGGTTTGCGGGGTTGGCGGTTGGCGGTTGGCAGTTGTGATTTAGTGTTAGTGATCAGGCACTTCCAGACTTCCAGACTTCCACACTTCCACACTTTCATAAAGCTTTCCTTAAGTTTGAATAAAACCATATTTGTTAGAACTCTTCGTCCTATTTTGGCGTTCCTATTCTTAAATTATCCTGTTTGGCCCGTTTTTACGCATATTTCAGAATAACGATTTTCCTTGCTCTCCTGGCTTTTTATTCATCGGGAGCCGATGCACAGCAGGTTACCATTCACGGTACCGTATTTAATATGTATAAGACAAGGCCGCTGGATGGCGTAAGCGTTTTGTGCAGTTGTGGGGGCGGCACCACAACCGATTCAAACGGAAATTATGTGATCCGCCTGAATGCCGGTGATTCTGTCCGTTTTTCATACCTCGGCCGCGCCACCCAGTTCTTTCCGGTAAATATGATGAATGCAACAACAGGGTTCGATATCGCCCTCCACGTAAATCCAACCGAACTGGCTGAAGTGCGGGTGGCACCTAAAAATTATTATCTGGACTCCCTGCAAAACCGGAAAGACTATGAGAAGATATTTAATTTCAGAAAACCGGGTCTGGAAATATCCGAGGGAGCGGATGGAAATGCCGGCCTTGACCTGGATGCGCTGATCAATATGTTCAATTTTAAAAAGAACAGGCGCATGCTGGCATTCCAGAAAAGGCTGGTGGAAGATGAACACGACAAATTCGTCGATCACCGGTTCACACGCTATATCGTAAAAAAAATAACCGGTCTCTCCGGAGACGCTGCCGACAGTTTTATGTTTCGCTTCCGTCCCTCATACGAATTTACCAAGATCGCCACCGACTACGAATTCTTTGATTATATCAAACTCGCCTATCAGGATTATAAAAGCGAACGTTCTTTCCATAGGCTGCCGGCGAAGGAAGAACCCACCGTAACTCCGAATGCTTTGCATTAGAAGTTAGCTCAAAGCTTAAAGCGGAAAGCGTAAAGGTCTGTATTAACTGTACGGGGTGAACCTTTTTTCATTTCTACTATTATTAATTTAAAAAATTCAAATTAAGTTTTAGGCTTTACGCTTTGCGCTTTAAGCTTTCCGCTAAATTGCCTGTTCATGCATTTACTCCGGCATATCCCATTTTTAAAAGCAGTTTTCTTACACAGCATTTCTGCTTTCGGCGGACCGCAGGGACATATCGGCATGATGATGAAAACCTTTGTTCACCGGCGTCGTGATATCACGCAGGAAGAACTCATGGATTATAATGCCTTCTGCCAGTTATTGCCAGGTGCTTCTTCCACACAAACCCTCACGCTGATTGGATACAAACGGGGTGGCATTCCACTGGCTGTGCTCACACTGATCATCTGGATCCTTCCGGCCTGCGTCATGATGGGTACATTTTCTTTCTTTATCCAATACATCAATCATAAAAACGGCAGCGCAGATCTTTTTCGTTTTGTGGAACCGATGACGGTCGGATTCCTGGCGTATGCAGCATGGAAGGCTTTCCGGATTTCCATTCACAATACCATCACCCATTTTATTATGGCGGTTTCAGCGGTGGCTACATTCCTGCTGTTCAAAACACCCTGGATCTTCCCGATCGTGATCGTTCTCGGCGGTCTGATTACCAATATCAGCAGCCGGCGTATTCCGCAGACAGAAATAATTACAAGAAAAATTAAATGGGCCAACATATGGCTCTTCGCTTTTATTTTTATTCTGGCCGGTATATCGAGTGAAATGGCCAGAAAAAATAACTGGCCACACCGGCGGCCCATCAACCTTTTTGAAAACACGTACCGTTTTGGGAGCCTTGTTTTTGGCGGCGGTCAGGTGCTCATCCCTTTGATGTATGAACAGTTTGTTGCGAGACCCGAATCACAAAAGCTCATCCAGCGGAACCCGAACATCGTAAAAATCAATAAGGAAGATTTTTATACCGGCGCCGGTTTTGTTCGTGCCATTCCCGGACCCGTTTTTTCTGTTTCATCTTATATGGGTGGTATTGCCATGAAGGATCTTGGGGTGTCCATGCAGGTGATTGGATGTATCGTGGGATCCGTGGCCATCTTTCTGCCGAGTGCGCTCCTGGTTTTATTCTTTTTTCCGATCTGGTCCAACCTCAAGAAATATGCAACGGTTTACCGTGCCCTGGAAGGTATCAATGCCGTCGTGGTGGGGATCATGATCGCCAGTTGTTTTTATATGATGAAGGATTTTACCCCTGCTTCGAACCTCGTATTATGGCTCGATATCGGTGTGGGTATATTAACTTTTATCTTATTGCTTTACAGCAAATTACCTTCTCCTGTGATCGTGATGATCTGCTTATTGCTGGGGTGGATCGTTTAATAGTTGTTAGTTATTAGTTGTTAGTTATCACTCTTATACTCCTATACTCTTATACTCCTATACTCGTATAGTTGTTCCGGGATTCGTAAAGGAATGAGAGAATGAAGAATTAAATTTGCCTCCCCTTCATACTGAGCCTTATTGAATAAACGTCAAATACATATTGGCCTCGTTGGCAATCCGAATAGTGGGAAAAGCTCTCTTTTTAATGCCCTGACCGGCCTTCACCAGAAAGTTGGGAATTTCCCGGGTGTTACGATTGATAAGAAAACAGGTTCCAGTGACCTGGGTTCCGGCAGACTGGCACAGATTGTTGATCTGCCCGGCACATATAGCCTCTATCCAAAACGATCCGACGAATGGGTGACTTATAAAGTATTACTGCATCAGGATGAAGACGTGAAAGTGGATATGGTGATCCTGCTCGTGGACGCCAGCAATCTTCGCAGAAATCTGCTCTTCTGTTCCCAGATCATCGATTTGAAAATTCCGGTCGTCGTGGCGCTGACCATGATGGACCTGGCGGGGAAAAAGGGGATTGAAATTGATGTGCCGGGTCTGGAAAGAGAATTGGGTGTACCTGTCGTGCCGGTAAATCCCCGCAAGAACAAAGGCATGATTCAGCTGAAAAGAATTCTGGCACAACGTGCCCAGCATTTACACCAGGCACCGATTCGGGATTTTATACCCAACCGGGCCCTCGCAGAAGATGCGGTGGCCCAGATGAGACAGATGATGCCCGAGATCAGCGACTACAGCGCACTGCATTATCTGATAAATCATGAGTCATTCCATTTTTCCCGTGACGAGCATCACCGGATTGAAAATATTGAGGAAGTCAACCAGTTCAATCATACCCGGGTACAGGCGGAAGAAATCCTGCAACGGTACAACCGCATCCGGCAGGTGATGCAGCAAACCATTTCAGAGCCGGATCCGCTTCAAAGAACACTTTTTACCGAAAGACTTGATAATATTCTGATGAATCGGGTTTGGGGTTATGTGATTTTACTGGCGGTACTGTTTTTACTTTTTCAGTGCGTGTTCTGGCTTGCCCAGTTCCCCATGGACGGACTGGACTGGGCTTTTACTAAAATGAGTACCTGGGTTTCTGCGCAATTGCCGGATGGATGGTTCAGGGATCTGATGGTGAACGGACTGCTCGCCGGATTGAGTGGCATATTGGTTTTTATTCCACAGATCATGATTCTGTTCGGACTGATTACCGTTCTCGAGGACACGGGATATATGGCACGTATCAGTTTTCTAACGGATAAGCTCATGCGAAAAGTAGGATTGAACGGAAAATCCGTGATGCCGATGATTAGCGGATTTGCCTGTGCCGTGCCCGCGATTATGAGCAGCCGGAACATCGAGAATAAAAAAGAACGCTTACTGACAATTCTGGTAACACCCCTGATGAGCTGCAGCGCGAGGTTACCGGTATATACGATGCTGATTGCATTGGTTATTCCAAATCATAAAGTCTGGGGGTTTTTCAATAGTCAGGGAATGGTGATGATGGGTTTGTACCTGATGGGTATTGTAGCAGCCCTGATCGTTTCTTATGTTGCCAAAAAATTTATCCATTCTACCGAAAAAAGTTTTTTCATTTTAGAACTACCCACTTATCGTGCACCTCGATGGAAAAATGTTGCGATCACGATGGTTAGTAAAGCAAAAATATTTGTGCGTGACGCGGGTAAAGTGATCATCGTGATCAGTATGATTCTGTGGGCACTCAGTACCTATGGCCCATCAAACCGTATGCACGCTGTGGCAGAAAAATATAAAAACGCGCCGCCTTCAGAGATGAAAGCAAAAAATGCAGCGTTCCTCGAAAATTCTTATGCAGGCATTTTAGGAAGGACCATTGAGCCCGTCATCAAACCATTGGGCTATGACTGGAAAATCGGTATTGCTTTGATTACTTCTTTTGCCGCACGCGAAGTATTTATCGGAACCATGGCCACTTTATACAGCGTTGAGGGTGGTAAGAATGCCAATCCCCAGACGCTGAGAGAAAGAATGGATTCTGCCAGAACGGATGACGGAGCTAAAGTCTACACCCTCGCCACGGGAGTTTCACTGATGATTTTCTACGCCTTTGCGATGCAATGTATGAGCACACTCGCTGTTGTAAAAAGGGAAACACGCGGCTGGAAATGGCCCATCATACAACTCTTGTATATGACGGGGCTTGCTTATGTTATGAGCTTCATCGCATATCAGCTCCTGAAATAAGCGGGGCCGGAGGCGTGAAACATGATGCTCCAGACTTCCAGACTTCCAGACTTCCAGACTTTCCTCCTGCCTCCAGCCTCCTGCCTCCTGCGTCCCGCCTCCTGCCTCCCGCCTCCTGCCTCCTGCCTCCACTTACCCCCCCGGGGTGATGTACAAAAACGGACAGATACTGTATCACAATGAATGTTCCTTTCCGCACATGTTTTAAATATATATTGATTATCAGCACTTCTTTTATCCGGCATGTGTTTGGTGCGGGATTTATTCTGATTAGCCATATGGAAAAATGAAAGCCGGCAATCTTAAACTAAAACCAACATGATCAGGAACTACCTCACCATTATTTTCAGAAATCTCTGGAAGAATAAATTATATACGTTCATCAACGTCATCAGCCTGGCGGTGGGAATCGCTTCTATTGTATGGGGGATACAGGATTACAGATACAGTTTCAGTTATGATCAATTTCATAAAGACGGAAAAAATATATTCCGTGTGCTCACTAAAACGGCCGTTAATGACAATCGGAAAGGATTTTGCCCCGAATTACTGGCAGCCTCTGCTAAAAATGATTTCCCGTATGTAACGCAGGCCGTAAGATGGGACAGTCGCGGGCTGAATGTCAAGGCGCCTCAGAATGATCCCTTTGAAACAGGCGCTCATTTTACCGATGCATCATTTTTTGAATTGTTTAATTTCCCGCTGGTACAGGGAACCAACCAAATCCGGGACCGGTCCACCGTATTGCTTACGGAACGTGCTGCGAAGAAATTTTTCGGTGGAACCGATCCCATAGGAAAAATTCTTCTTTTATATTCTGATGAACCGTTCAAACGACCACTCACCGTTACCGGCATTTTAAAAGATCCGCCGGCAAACTCTTCTATACAATTTGATCTGATCACCAATACAGAAAACCAGCTGAAGGCCGACGGTTCGCCGATAAAAAATGATGAATGGGAATGGCTATCGGACGCGGTATTTGTAAAATTGAAAAACCCGGGCGATGCTGCCAGATTAAGTAAAGAACTGAAAAGGTATGTTCCCCTGCAGCAATCGGCCAGAAAGGATATCAAAATAGTTTCCTTTTCACTCCAGCCTTTAGCTGAGGTTTCTGATGCATTCGACATTGAAAACGATGGACTGATGGGCAGGCCGACGGACGCCGCAGCGTTCGGTCCTATCGTCCTGGCGGTTCTCATCCTGCTTTCCGCCTGCCTGAATTTTGCAAACACTTCTGTCGCACAAAGCAATCGCCGTTTGAAAGAAATGGGCGTGCGAAAAGTGATGGGAAGTTCGTACGGACAAATTATGCTGCAACAATTACTGGAGTGTGCTATCATCGTTTTATTTGCCATCGCTTTATCCGTTCTTCTGAATAATTTCTGGTTGCCCACTTTCAACAGTATGTTCAGGAATGTAAAACTGGAAGCACATTACTTAAGTGATTATAATCTGATGATTTTGATCGGCGCTATATTTCTGGGGGTCACCTTGCTGGCTGGTGCATATCCTGCTTTGTATATCAGCCGGTTTAATGCCACCAGTATTTTCAGGGGATCCGTAAAATTTGGAGGCAGCAATCTTTTCTCCCGTGTCCTGCTCGGACTACAGGTAGCCATTTCTTTTGTGACAGTCATTGCCGCTGTGGCATTTTCGCGGAACTCCACATTCCAAAGCAAACTGGATTATGGTTATGAGAAAGCAAATGTGATCGGAGTGGATCTGCAAAATGAATCCGCGTTTCCTGCCGTTCGGGATGAATTCAGTAAAATTCCGGATATAACGGATATTGCCGGTACACTGAATAATATCGGATTTTCATATTACAGAATACCCCTGGAGGCAAAAGGAATTAAAGTGGAGAGTAATTACCTCAAGACCGGTACTCATTATTTTGAGTTGATGAAATTAAAATTATTGGCCGGTCGCAGTTTTCATGAAGAAGGTACCGGTGATATCGAACAATCCATGATCATCAATGAGAAACTGGCTTTTCAATTGGGCTGGAAACCAGAAGAGGCCATTGGAAAACAAATCCGGACCAGCGATACATCTGTCCGCACCGTGATCGGCGTTATGAAAGACTTTACGCAAAACACCGTTTTCGATCCCATACTTCCCGGAGCGATGGTTTTAACTTCGCCGGATAAATATGCAAGGATCATCGTACGCGCAAAACCCGGAACGATCAACACGGTGTTTGCTGATCTCAAAATATCCTGGGCAAAACTTTATCCGACAAAACCATTCAGGGGATATTATCAGGATGATGTTGCATCCGAAGCGGCCAGTGTGAATCAAAGTGTTGCCACTATATTTAAATGGTTCGCCATAATTTCTGTTTTAATGGCGGCTACGAGTATGTTTGCTCTGGTATCTCTGAATGTTTTAAAAAAATCAAAAGAAATTGCTATCCGGAAAGTAGTCGGTGCAGAAGACAAACATATTTTCCAACTCGTACTGAAGGGTTACACATGGATTATATTATTATCATCCATCATCGGCTGCTATGGAGGCTATTCACTTTCCAAACTATTGATGGATCTGATTTTCCGTATCAATGCGGGAGTCAGTTCAAACTCAATGGCTGTTTCCTTCGCCGCCGTTCTGATCATTTGCGCCGGCACTATCGGCGTGAGAGTCTGGATGGTTTTGCGGTCAAAGACGACGGAGGCTTTAAAAGCGTAAAGCGCAAAGCGTAAAGCGAAAAGCCTATGGCTTCGCCTTATGCCTTAGCCTTAGCCTTAGCCTTAGCCTTCGCCTTACGCCTTAGCCTTAAGCCTTTGCCTTAGCCTTACTTCGCCTTCGCCTTAGCCTTAGCCCTTAGCCTTAGCCTTCGCCTGACTTTTATTCCACAACAAAAGCAGTCTGATAAAAATTATTCACCGCTCCGACTGGTCGCAGTTTTACGTAAAACGATTCGGTAAATATTTTAAAGGCAAGAAATTCATGATTGGCGACATTGAATTCGTCAAAAAAAATAATATCACCTTTTCTGAGATAAGGATACAGCTGTGAGAGTACAAAAATGGTTGAGGAGAAAAGATCCGCATCCATGTGGATGACTTTCGGTTTATTCTGAAGAAGACTTTTATTTGATTCAATAAAAGGAAAAAGGGAATCCTGAAAAATCCCCTTGATGAATTCTGCCCGGCCATCATTAACCTGCGCCTGATCAAAAGCCATCGCCCCCTTCTTAAAACCACCCCAGTCTTCGGGTAATCCTTCAAATGTGTCAAAACCCCTGAATAAAGAATCAGGGCTTGTATTCTTTTTCATCCACCAGAAAAAAGAGCTGCCGGACGCCACACCGAATTCCAGGTATAAAATACTTTTCGTTCCCAGTTCAAAATGGGCAGCTACCGCATCATATAATGAATATCGCTTAGGATAGTCTCTTTTCCAGGAATAGAAGTCGTTGAGTAACAGCTTGCTGCGATTGGATTCACTGATCCAGGTACGCAGGACATTAAAGTTCCGAAGGAAGAAAAAAAACCGGTTAAAAGGGGAGAACAGGCGCAAAATGCCACTCCATAACAGAAAATCCTTGAAGAATTTGATGAGTCTTAGCTTCATTCTATTCGATATTCCTGATTAAAAGGAGCGCAAAAATAAGCTTAAAGCATAAAGCGAAAAGCGTAAAGCGTAAAGCCGTTTTCAGCAGCCTTTAATAAAAATCTGTCTAACTCATCTGAAAACTACATAGTTAGATCCTACCGCCGGATCACTTTAGGCTTTGCGCTTTACGCATTACGCTTTAAAACGTATTAAAATAAATTGTAATTATTTGTGAATGAGAGAGTTAATGAAGAAAAACGGCTTGTCAGATAAAAATATTTTCCTTAGCTTTGCATTGCCGAAAAAAAATAAGGTCGGCTGTAGAAACAGCTGACCTCTAACGATTGCTTGCCATATGAAAAAAGGTAGTATTCGAATTTAATTAGAATGCTGCGGCTTGTTCTTCTTGACCTCTAACGATTTACTCTCTAACGATTGCCTGCTTTATTCTATTTCTTAATTGCTGATACAAAATTAAGGGTGCGTGGGATTCATTTCAAACCATCTTATGGGTGTTTTAATCATGTCAAAACTCTGTATCTTTTCGTGGAAGTGTTGCCTGGACACAGTTTCAGCAAAATTTATCAATGATGGCCAACCGTTCTACCGATATATTATTTCAATTAATTTGTTCTCTGGAAAAGTCAGAGAAAAGGCATTTCAAGCTCTATATTAAAAGGAGCTCCGGGAATGAAGACCTGAAAATTGTTCAACTTTTTGATGCGCTCGATAAAATGCAGGATTATGATGAAAAACTCCTGCTAAAGAAACTTCCTTTCACAAAGTCGCAGTTATCAAATTTAAAAACGCATCTCTATAAACAATTGCTGGCAAGTCTCCGGCTGCTCAAGACAACAGAAAATACAGACCTGCAATTGAGCGAGCATATGGACAATGCGCGGTTATTGTACAATAAAGGATTGAAACATCAGGCGCTGAAGATTCTTGAAAGAGCAAAAGAAATCGCCAAAGCAAATAATAAACTGAATTTTCTTGCACAGTTAATTTCTCTCGAAAAGAAAATCGAAACTCTGCATATCACGCGAACCTCACTGGAAAAGACGGAACAACTTACGCGCGAAGCAAGGGAAATCAGTGACCATATTGATCGCGTAACGCGCTTATCCAACCTGGCTTTATTACTTTATCGCTGGTATGTGGAGAATGGTCACGCACGCAATGAAGCCGATGAAAAAAGATTACGTGATTTTTTCAAACAGAATACACTTCCCGATACTTCACATCTGGATGATTTTTACGAGAAACTTTATCTCTATCAGAGTTACAGCTGGTTTGCATTTATACGCCAGGACTTCCTGATGTACTACAGGTATGCACAAAAATGGATCGATCTTTTCGACCAGGAACCACTGATGATTACTGTAGAAACGGGTCACTATGTAAAAGGCATGCACAATATGCTGAATGCACTTTTTGATCTTCGTCATTTCAGCAAATTCGAAGTGATCCTGAAAAAATTTGAAGCATATTATAAAACGCCGGAAGGACAACATCACGATAATTTCCGGATACATACCTGGGTTTATATTCACCTGGCAAAAATCAACTGGCACCTGATGACCGGCACATTCAAAGAAGGTCTGGAACTGGTTCCCGAGATTTCGCAAAAGCTGGAGGAATATTCAAGCTATATTGATCATCATCGTACGCTTGTTTTCAATTATAAAATTGCCACGTTGTATTTTGGCAGTGGTGATTACAGCAGATCCATCGACTACCTGCAGTCGATTATCAATGACCATATTGACCTCCGCTACGATCTTCAGTGTTATGCACGACTGGTGCATTTGCTGGCGCACTATGAACTGGGAAATTATGAACTGATGGAATCGCTCACAAAATCTGTTTACCGGTTCATGGCGAAAATGAAAAATCTCACGGTAGTTGAAGAGGAGATGTTTAAATTTTTAAGAAAGAGCTTCCAGATTTCAAGAAGGGAAATCAAGTCTGAACTTGAAAAATTGCTGAACAAAATCAAACACCTGGAGTATAATCATATCGAAACACGCTCCTTTGCTTATCTGGATATTATTTCCTGGCTGGAAAGTAAACTGCAGGATAAAACCATGAGCGAAATCATTCACAACAAATATCTGAAACGTAAAGCCCGGAAAGTCAGGATGGAGCGGCCATTGATTTTAGAATCTTCGGCAAAGACACTTAGCGCTTAACTCTAGCGTTTGGCTTTACGCGTTAAGCGTTTGGCGTTTCGCGTTTCGCGTTAAAGAACACTCAATGTTCGATTCCGAACATCCTCGTACAGAGTCCTTTTTACAATGCTCTCATAAATAAGCATTTACAGCCCGGCATTTTTATTGACCCATTTTGAGCATTGAGCGTAAGGCGTATGCTTTGAACAATTGCCAATCCGCATTCCGCGGGGCAGGCCGCCGACCGTCAACCGTCAACTGTCAACCGTCTAACCCCGCATTCAGCGGGGCAGGCCGTCAACCGTCAACTAATAAACGATGCTAAAAACCTACATCACCATCGCTTATCGGAACTTCTTCCGGA
Organism: uncultured Bacteroidota bacterium; assembly: GCA_963759335.1. Classification (GTDB taxonomy): domain Bacteria; phylum Bacteroidota; class Bacteroidia; order Chitinophagales; family Chitinophagaceae; genus Puia. The sequence continues at coordinate 23,944 of CAVWYU010000001.1, read as the reverse complement.
ATAAAATTTTTTCGATCATCAATGTGCTGGGACTTGCCATCGGTATCAGCGCGTCCCTGGTCATTTTCCTGATCGTTCATTATGATTTCACTTTTGATAAATTCGAAAAGAACAGACCGCAGCTTTACCGGGTTGTCACAGAGATGAATTTTTTTGGTTCACCGATACATAATCCGGGTGTGCCCTCCCCGCTTGCAGATGCGGTTGCAAAAGAAGTTGCCGGTATCGATGAAATCATCAGCTTTCACCAGTTTAACGGCGATCCGAAAGTGGCAGCTCCCCGGAGGAACGAAAAACCATTTACGATCAGGCATCAGAAAAACATCATTTTCACAAGCGAATCCTATTTCAAACTGGTTCCTTATCAATGGCTCGCAGGTTCAATAAAAAGCGCCCTCAGTGAACCTTACAGAGTTGTACTGACCTCGGAAAGGGCAAACGCATATTTTCCGGGCATCAGTTACTCAGAAATGATTGGCAGGCAAATAACGTACGATGATTCGATTGTCGCAACCGTATCAGGAGTTGTAAATAATTTAACCCGGAACACAGATTTCATATTTAAAGAATTCATATCGCAATCAACCATTCCTACTTCAGCAGGACTAAAAGGCAATTATAGTTGGGAGAGATGGGGAAGCGTAAATGGAGGTTCACAATTACTGATCAGGCTGTCAGAAAATGTTTCTCCAAAAGTTGTGGAGGCTGGAATTCAATCCCTCGAAACAAAACATGATAAAGAAAATACACATCCCGATTCAAAAAGATATTTTCGTTTGCAACCCTTTGAGGATATTCATTTCAGTCCCATCTACGCAACTTTCGGAGATCGTTCAGCCAGCAAACCCGTACTCTATGGACTTTTAGCCGTTGGTACTTTCCTTCTGCTGCTGGCCTGCATAAATTTTGTGAATCTGACAACTGCCCAATCCGTTCACCGCGCGAAAGAAATTGGCGTTCGTAAAACACTGGGTGGTTCGGGCAAACAACTGATTTTTCAGTTCCTGACGGAAACATTTTTCATCTCCTTTATTTCACTGATCATATCCATCGCCATAACGCCATTGCTGCTGAAATTATTTTCAGATTTCATTCCGCCCGATTTACATTTTGATCTTTTACATCAGCCATATATTATTGCCTTCGGATTAGGCCTGACTGGCATTGTCGCCCTGTTCGCCGGATTTTATCCCGCCTGGGTTCTGTCAGGATTTAAAGCTGTGCAGGTCTTAAAAAATCAGGCTTATACAGGTATGGGTGGAAGTCGTAAGGCAGTGTTGAGAAAAACACTCACCATATCCCAGTTCATGATCGCACAGGTATTTACTATGGCGACATTTATTGCCGTCAAACAAATTCATTTTGTCATGAACCGGGACATGGGATTTAAGAAAGACGCCATCGTGAATATCGAAACCCCTTTTCTCTGGCAGCGTAACGGACCGCCGAATACAAAAAAAATCTCTCTCCTGGAGAAAATAAAAAATATACCCGGCGTACAACTCGCGAGCTTAGGAAATGAACCTCCGGCTGCAGATGGCTGGTCTTCCAACGTTTTGAAATTTAAGGATGGGAAAAAAGTAATAGAAACAGATGTAAGACAGAAGAATGGCGACACGAATTATCTGAAACTATACCATATCAAATTACTGGCGGGCAGAAATGTCAGAGCAAGTGACACGGCCAATGAAGTGGTTATTAACGAAACTTATATGCATATACTGGGTTTTCAAAATCCTGAACAGATCTTGAACCGGATGGTCGACAATGTCCCGATCGTAGGCGTCATGGCTGACTTCAACCAGGAATCCCTTCATGCATCTGTGAAGCCGATTGCTTTTTCCTGTGAAATGGGGAATTGTTGGCTCCTTCATATTGCACTAAAAACCGGAGATGCCCAGGCGCAGAACTGGAAAATCACCCTGGCTTCCATTGAAAAAATCTATAAGGAATTCTTTCCCGACGAAGATTTTTCATACAGCTTCCTCGACGAAAGCATTGCCAAATTTTATACCTCTGAAAAAAATATGTCACGTCTTTTACAATGGGCAGCGGGACTTGCCATTTTCATCAGCTGCATGGGACTACTCGGACTCGTTATTTATACAACCAATCAGAGAACAAAGGAAATTGGCGTGCGGAAAGTTTTGGGCGCCTCCATTTCAAATATCGTTTCTATTTTGTCACGCGACTTTATGTGGCTGGTGCTGATCGCATCTGTGATTGCCATTCCACTCACCTGGTGGGCCATGCACCAGTGGCTGCAAAATTTTGCATATCAGACACCCGTGAGCTGGTGGTTGTTTGCGCTGAGCGTAATCATGATGATGGCAGTTGCACTGCTGACATTGAGTGTTCAAACCATCCGCGCGGCGAATGCGAATCCGGTCGATAGTTTGAGAATGGAATAGCAGGCAAGTATGGAAGTGTGGAAGAATGGAAGTATGGAAGTGTTTGACTTAGCGGTTAATAATTTACAACTAATAACTAATAAATAGTGTTTAAGAATTACCTCAAAACGTCGCTCCGGTTTTTACTAAAAAATAAAACCTATAGCTTCATCAACATTTTCGGGCTCGCATTGGGCACACTTTGTTGTGTATACATCATTCTGTATGTTGCTGATCAGTACAGCTACGATCTGCATCACCGTGATGCGAAGAACATCTATCGTATTACCTGCGATTTGGAGCTTGCGGGCGACAAGCATCACAACGCAACCTGTTCGCCTCCGATTGCTCCCACTTTGAAAAAGGATTTTGGAGAAGTAATCCAGTTTGCCCGTGTGGTACCCACACTGGGTGTTGTAAAACACCTCATGACGTACAAAGAAAAATCGTTTTACGAGGAGAACGCATTTTTTGTTGACTCCACTTTCTTCAATGTCTTTAATTACCATTTTGTGTATGGCAATCCGGCCACAGCTCTTAAAGAACCTTTTTCCATCGTACTTCAACAGCCCGTTGCAATCAAATTTTTTGGCAATGATGATCCCGTGGGGAAAACGATCACCCTGCACAATGGTTATGGCAAAACGGATTTTAAAGTAACGGGGGTAGTGAATGAAAGTCTGGGCAGAACGCAGATCGAAGCCAATATGTTTATCACGATGAACAGCGGTGGCATCGGTGGTTACGTGATCGACAATCATCTATTTGCAGGGAATAATTTTACGTACAGCTATATTAAAATCCGTCCGGATGCGAAGGCTGCGGATCTGGAAAAAAAATTACCGGCCTTTCTGCTTAAATACGGTGGCGACCAGATGCGTGAAATGGGCATGAAGAAATCGCTGCATCTTCAGCCATTGCATTCTGTACACACCACCGGCGGTTATGAAATAGAGATCAGCAAAACGACCAGCAGCTCCTTTCTGTATATCCTGATCCTGATCGCCGTAATGATACAGATGATTGCCTGTATCAACTTCATGAATCTCTCTACAGCCCGTGCATCAAAACGCGCAAAAGAAGTTGGAGTCCGGAAAGTGATCGGCGCCGGCAAGCAGGCATTGATTAAACAATTCCTCACAGAATCCATCATTCTCTCCCTGATCGGAATTCTGATAGCGGTGCCGCTACTGATGCTAGCCATGCCCCTGTTGAATCAGATCACGCAGACAAATATTCAACTCTCACTTTTTTCAGATTATCGTCTATGGCTTTTCCTCTTCGGACTGGTCATATTAACCGGACTACTCGCAGGCAGTTATCCCGCATTTTATCTTTCTGCGTTTCAGGCGGTGAAAGTGATCAAAGGAAATTTTACGAATCAGATTTCGGCTACTGCCATTCGCCGTTCGCTGGTCGTTTTCCAGTTCGTACTTTCCATTGTTCTGATCACGAGCATCATCATCATTTATAGTCAGCTCAATTATATCAAAAACAAGGATCTGGGATTTGACAAAAATCAGAAACTCGTGTTTGATTTTTATACAGAAGAAACACAAAGCAAGATGGCATCATTGAAAGATGATTTGCTGAAACTCCCCGAAGTAAAAGACGCAAGTACGGCCAATCTTTACCTGGGTATTCAGGTGATGCGGGACCACGGCGTATATCCGCCGGGAGGCAATATGGCTACATCCATCGATGCGCAGAATATTTCCACCGACGAACATTTCCTGCATACCAATGGAATTCAAATTGTTTCCGGTCGTGATTTCCGACAGAATGATACGGGCCGTGTACTCATCAACGAAACACTCTGCCGCAGGTTGGGACTAAAACCTGAAACCGCGCCAGGTACGCGGCTATATACACAATACACACCTGATCCGGTAACTTTTGTTGAAGTGGTTGGTGTGATGAAAGACTTTAACTACAGTTCATTGCACAGCGAAGTGAAACCCTTCTTTTTTGCATATCAAAACGACTGGAAGAGAATGGATATCCTGGTCGTTGCTGTAAATAGCAGTAATTACTCTTCCCTGTTATCAAAAATGAAATCCATCTGGAACCAGCATCTTCCCGGAATTCCGTTTGAATTCATTTTTATGGATGAAGTAGTTCAGAAACAATATGAAGCGGAAGTGACGCTTGGAAATATCATCAATTCCTTTACGTTAATGGCGATCCTGATTTCCTGTCTGGGTCTTTTCGGACTCGCTTCGTTCAGTGCCGAACAGCGCAGTAAGGAAATAGGAATCCGGAAAGTACTGGGAGCAAGTGTTTCAGGAATCGTAACGCTTTTGTCGAAAGATTTCCTGAAACTTGTTTTTGTATCCATCGTGATCGCTACACCGATCGCCTGGTGGGCTATGAGTAAATGGCTGCAGAGTTTCAGTTATAAGGTTCCCATAAGCTGGTGGATGTTCGCACTGGCAGGAATCGTTGCGATCCTGATTGCTTTCTTCACCGTGAGTTTTCAGGCAATCAAAGCGGCTATTGTTAACCCGACGAAGAGTTTGAAAATGGAGTAAGGGCCTAAGGCTTAAGGCGAAGGCCTAAGGCAACCGTCAACCGTCACCCGTCACCCGTCAACCGCCAACCGCCAACCGTCAACCGTCAACCGCCAACCGTCAACCGCCAACCGCCAACCGTCAACCGCCAACCAAAATGTATGCTCAAAAACTACCTCATAACCGCCCTTCGCAATCTGCGAAAAAATAAAGCGCATTCCTTTATTAATATAGCCGGATTATCCGTCGGTATGGCTGTGGCGATGCTGATCGGATTGTGGATCTGGAGTGAACTTTCCTTCAACAAATATCATCAGCAATATGATCGGGTGGCCCAGGTGATGCTGCGTCAGGATTTCAACGGCACGATAGCAACCGGTGTGGCGGTCCCTATCGCACTCGATGCGGCGATCAGGAAAAATTATGGCAGTGATTTCAAACACATCGCCATGGTATCGTGGACAGATGCACATATCCTGACGGCTGATGAAAAAAAATTATCTTTTAAGGGTACTTTCATGGATAAAGAAGGTCCGGAAATATTTTCTCTTCAGATGCTAAAGGGAAATCGCAATGGTTTAAAAGATCCTTCTTCCATTCTGATTGCCCAGTCTGTTGGAAAAGCGCTGTTTGGAGATGCCGATCCGTTGGGAAGAATAATAACCTTCGATAATAAAAGCAATTTCAAAGTCTCCGGGGTTTACGAAGACATCCCATCTTCTTCGAGCCTCCATGATCTTAGTTTCCTGGCGCCCTGGGATTATTATCTGGCAACATATATACCCCCGCGTGTTCTTTCGGACTGGGGCGATAACAGTTGGCAGATGTACGTTCAGATCGCGGATCACGCAGACATGAACAGGATTTCGGAAAAAATAAAAAATACTGTTCTCGATCGTGCCGGCAAAGAAGATGCACGTTTTAAACCCGCGATTTTCCTGCAGCCCATGAACAGGTGGAGATTGTACAGCGAATTTAAGAATGGTGTGAATACTGGCGGTGCCATTCAGTACGTCTGGATGTTCGGAATCATAGGAGTGTTCGTGTTATTACTGGCCTGTATAAATTTTATGAACCTGAGTACGGCACGCAGTGAGAAACGAGCAAGAGAAGTGGGCATACGTAAAGCCGTTGGTTCTCTCCGGTCGCAACTGATCACCCAGTTTTACTGCGAGTCTCTTTTAACAACCGTATTCTCCTTTATACTTTCTCTGATTTTGGTCTGGCTGATATTGCCATTGTTTAATCAGCTGGCCGATAAACAAATGACCATTCTCTGGAACAATGGTTTGTTCTGGCTCCTGTGCGCGGGATTTACTTTATTTACTGCACTGATCGCAGGAAGTTATCCGGCTTTATACCTTTCTTCTTTCAGACCGGTGAAAGTGTTGAAGGGTACTTTTAAAGCAGGAAGACTTGCTGCTGTTCCGAGAAAAGCACTCGTTATTTTGCAATTCACCGTCTCGGTTGTTTTGATCGTTGGTACCATCATTGTTTTTAATCAGATTCAGTTTGCCAAGAACCGCCCGGTGGGTTATAACAGAAACGGATTGCTTTATATCGGAATGCAGACAGACGATCTGCACAATCATTTCGATGCAGTGAGCGCGGATCTGAAGAGCTCCGGAGCAGTTACCTGGATGGCGCAGTCTTCCAGTCCGACCAGCGGCGTAGAAAATAACAGAAGCGGATTACACTGGAAGGGAAAGGATCCTGCGATGACGGATGATTTCGGCAATATCCGCGTAACGACCGAATATGGTAAAACAGTCGGCTGGCAATTTATCGATGGCAGGGATTTTTCAAATCAGTATGTCACAGATTCTTCTGCATTGATCATCAATGAAGCCGCGGTTAAATACACGGGTCTTAAAAATCCCGTGGGAGAAAATATCCGGGTCGGCAGAAAGGACTTCCACGTCATTGGCGTCGTAAAAGATATGGTGATGAGTTCGCCTTATGAACCGGCAAAACAGACAATCTATTATATTACACACGAAGATTTTTCCTACGTAATCATCAGACTCAATCCACAGATCAGCGCGCATGATGCTATTCAGAAAATTGAGGCAGTATGTAAAACTTACAGTCCGTCTGTGCCTTTTTCTTTTCAGTTTGCCGACGAAGCATACGCAAAAAAATTCAGTGATGATGAACGCATCGGCAAACTCGCAAGTCTGTTTGCAGTACTGGCGATCTTTATCAGCTGCCTTGGCTTATTCGGAATGGCCACATTCACTGCTGAACAACGGATAAAGGAAATCGGTGTTCGCAAAGTACTCGGCGCATCCGTGTTTAGTCTCTGGCGATTACTGAGTAAAGATTTTATAATCCTGGTAATTATATCGCTATTGATCGCGACCCCGGTTGCTTATTATTTTATGGGGCAATGGTTACAGCATTATGAATATCGAACAACAATGCCCTGGTGGGTATTCGTTGCTGCAGGTGCGGGCGCCATTCTGATTACGTTGTTAACGGTGAGCTATCAGAGTATAAAGGCAGCGTTGATGAATCCCTCTAAAAGTTTGAAAAGCGAATAGAGCAGGACACAGGAGGCGGGAAGCAGGAAGCAGGAAGCGGGAAGCTTGAAACTTTTTCTGCCTCCAGCCTCCTGCTTATTCAGTCCGTAAATTCTTAATGGGATTCGAAATAGCAGCGCGGATCGCCTGAAAACTAATCGTCAGAATGGCAATCATAATGGCGGCAATTCCGGCCAGCACAAACACCCACCAGTGAATATCGACACGGTAGGCATAATACTGCAGCCATTTATTCATCGCCAGCCAGGCCAGAGGAAATGCCAGCAGCAGCGAAAACAGAATCAATTTTAAAAATTCAAGAGATAATAAACCCGCCAGACTGGTCACCGTTGCACCCAGCACTTTTCGAATGCCGATCTCTTTCACGCGGCGTTCCGCCGTATAGGCTGCCAGACCAAATAAACCCAGACATGAAATCAGGATCGCCAGCACCGCAAACACCCGCGACAGTTTGCTCATCAGCGTTTCCGTCTGAAACATGTCGTTGAACTGATCGTCCACAAAACGATATTCGAATGGATAGGCCGCATTGTCTTTCTTCATCACGCCTTCGATACCTGACAGAAAATGTTCTGCGTTCGTTCCTGGTTTGGCCCGCAGGTAAATGGTGTTCTCAAATCTCGGAGCCGTACAGAAAAAAATCACCGGATCAGGTTTGCCATACATGTCTCCATATACATAATCATTTACCACACCCACCACTGTTGCTCGAAGCAGCGTATCGTTTTCATCATATATGGTCTTGCCGACCGCCGATCCCTGACCGAGTAGTTTTGCCATTGTCTCGGTAACGATAACATTGGGATGCAAAGATTTGAGGTCATAATTCAAAGTATCCGTCACATAAAAATTTCTTCCTTCCTTAATCTTCAAAGCCATCGTCGGGAAAAAATCGCCGTCAACACTTCTCCATGAAATCAGCACTTTACTGCCGGGCGCTTTCCCCTGCCAGGCAAGGCCATCCGTATTATTCCCTCCGTAAATAGTCGGATGATCCGCCAGTCCGGCATATTCAACGAGTCCCGTTTGTAACAGATCCTGCTTGATACCATCGTAATGTATATTCATATCGCCCTGCATACTAACCTCGAGCAAACCATTCCGGTCAAAACCCAGGTTTCTGTCTTTGATATGCTGTATCTGCTGATAAATGATAATGGTGGCGATGATCAGTACGATGGAAATGGTAAACTGAGTCACCACCAGTCCTTTTCTGATCCATGCAGCGCTGCCGCTTTTCAATTTGATACCTTTTAATACAAATACGGGGTTGAATGATGACAGATACAACGACGGATAACTTCCGGCAACAATACCGCAAATACATGTGATCGTGATCAATGACACCCAATGTGCCGGGTTATTCAATTCCAGCGACAGATTTTTATGGACCAGTAAATTAAATGCATCCAATGAAAAAGCCATGATGATCACAGCCACGAAGGCCGACAACAAAGCCATAAATAAAGCTTCTCCGATAAATTGAGCGATCAGTTTTCTTCTCCCTGCGCCCATCACTTTGCGTACACCCACTTCCCGGGCGCGTTTCTCACTCCGCGCCGTGGCCAGATTCATAAAATTGATACAGGCAATAAATAAAATGATCCATGCAATCATTCCAAACAAACGAACATACACGATCTGTCCACTACCCGTAGGTTTACCATTCTCGAAATCGCCGTATAAATGCCAGTTGTTCATGCCAAACAGCACGATATGTCCCGTGGACGTCGGCGCTCTTTTTTGTACAAAATTGTAGAGTTGTTTGTTGATGGCAGTCAGACTGGCGCCCGGTTTTAATTCAACATAGGTACTCAGACAATTATTCCCCCAATTATAGGCCCAGGGGCTCTGCTGATACCAGATTTGAAAAGGTGCGACCCATTCAAACTGCAGAGAAGAATTTTCCGGGATATCTTTTACCACGCCCGTGATCACATAATCCTGTTTATTATCAACACGCACCGTTTTACCGATCACGTTTTTCTCATTGCCAAAAAACTTCTTCGCCGTTTTTTCCGTGATCACCAGGGAATACAATTGTCGAAAAGCCGTTTTCGGGTTACCCTGCACAAAAGGCAATGTAAACATGCTGAACAAAGAGGGCTCAACAAATTTTCCCGATGCATACATCGGTTTATGATCAATGGAAAACAAAAGCCGGGTATCATTTTCAGTCGTGCGACAGGTATTGGCGACACCGGGAATTTCCGCCTGCATGACCGGAGCCATCACGCCGGGTGTTGAACCGTGCGTGAATACGCGCGCATTCAAAAACGAATTCACCCGAGCGAAATATAAATTATCCTTCTTCACATTGAACTGGTCGTAATGCAGTTCATCTTCCACCCATAAAAATATCAGTCCGGCGCACGCAATTCCGATCGCCAGTCCGAAGATGTTCAGAAAACTATAGGTTTTGTTCTTTAGTAAAGCTCGCAGTGAGGTTTTGAAGTAATTCTTTAACACGATTTATTAGTTGTTAGTTGTTAGTTGTAAATTATTAACCGCTAATTCAAACACTTCCATACTTCCATACTTCCATACTTCCATACTTCCATACTCTCCTGCCTCCTGCCTATTCCGAACGCAAACTAGTCACCGGATTCGAAACCGCCGCTCTGACCGCCTGAAAGCTGATCGTCAAAAATGCAATCACGATGGCACTGCTTCCGGCAATGGCAAAAATCCACCAGGAGATATGAATATGATACGCAAAATCCTGCAGCCATCTATTCATACCCAATAATCCGACCGGCGCCGCAATCACAAATGCAATCAATACCAGTTTGATAAATTCAAGCGACAACAGGTTAACGATATTCGAAACACTCGCACCCAATACTTTCCGCACGCCGATTTCCCGGGTACGCTGTATCGTACTGTAAGAAGCGAGTCCCAGCAGACCCAAGACAGGAAATAAAAATAGCCAGTATGGCAAAATTGAAAAACAGGTTTCCGAATTTATCCTCCGCCTGGTATTTCTGATCAAACTGCTGATCGAGGAAATTATATTCAAAGGGCCGGTTCGGAATCATTTGTGCCCATTTATTGCTAATGGCTTTGATGGTTTCAGGCAGTTGTGCAGATGATAATTTTATGGAAATCGTTCCGAATCCGTATGATTCAAACCGCATCGTAAATGGTTTGATATTCTGTTGCAATGATTCGTAATTAAAATCTTTTACTACTCCAACAATCTTCCCCTGCCTTCCCCATTGATCAAAATTACGGCCAACGGCTTCCTGCGGAGTATGATAACCAAACAATCTGGCCGCAGTTTCATTGATGATCATTGCTTTCGAACTATCTGTTCCGAATTCTTTTGATAAGGAACGGCCCGCAATCATTTTAAATCCATATTGTTTTATAAAATCAAAGTCCACAAAATATCCGTCCAGATTTGTTTTTTGCATTTCCCCCTTGCTGTTTTCAATCTGTGTATAGGCAGAATTGTGATCTCCGCCCGGCACACCGGATGAAAAACTGCTGGACAATACACCCGGTATGGAGGAAAGTGACTGCTTAAAAGCATCTTTGTTTTTATCAAAATTGGTAAAGATTACCATCGTCTGATCTTTCGAGAACCCAAGGTCCTGCCTGCGCATAAAACTCAATTGCGCATACACAACCAGAGTTCCAACGATGAGGATGATTGAAATGGCAAATTGAAACACCACCAGTCCCTTTCGTAAAATCATACCTTTTGTACCGGACGAAAACCGGCCCTTCAATACAACAACCGGCTTAAAGGATGACAATACAAGCGATGGGTAAGTGCCCGCTAAAAACCCGGCAAACAATGACAAACAAAAAAGACCGAGAATATCAGAAGGGTTTTTGAAAATATTCTCACTGATTTCGTTACCCGCTACCTGATTAAATAATGGAAGTAACACTGAACTCAGGAATACGGCGAAGACAAACGCCAGTAAACTAATAATGATCGATTCGCCGAGGAACTGTCCGACAAGCTGTGACCTGACGGCGCCCACTACTTTCCGGATACCCACTTCTTTTGCCCGCTCCACGCTTCTCGCCGTTGTCAGATTGATAAAGTTGATACAGGCGATGCCGAGAATAAACAGGGCTATGATGGAAAATATATACACATTGGTGATGCTGCCGGTTACAAATCCATCCAGCTTTGATTTCAGATATACATCCCGCAAATGTTCCAGACTCAGATAATCCTGCATCTGTAATTTTTTCGCTTCCTCTCCGTGATGCAATTCCTGGAAAGCGGGAAGTTTTGCCTCCAAAGCCTTTGCATTTGCATGTGGTGCCAGTAATATATATGTGTAATAATTATGGTTGGTCCATTCGCTGTCGGTGGTGGGGCGCCCATAAATAGCCTGGTAAGAAGACAGTGACACGATCATATCCGCCTGGATCTGCGAATTCCGGGGGATATCTTTCATGATGCCGGTCACCGTGGAATTCACGGCAGCGCCTGTCAGTAAAAGATGTTGCCCATAGGCCTTACCGGTTCCAAAATATTTTTTGGCCGCGCTCTGAGACAGAATTACACTCATCGGTTCCTTTAGCGCGGTATTCCGGTTACCTTCTATCAATTGAAAATCAAAAATTTTGAACAGGCCGGAATCAGCCAGTACCGTATTGATTTCCTGAAACTTGACGTCCCCCTTTCGCACCAATAACCCATCCCTTCCCAGTCGCACGGCTTCTTCCACTTCCGGAAAATCCCTCTTCATATTGATGGCCACCGGCGTCGTGGTCAGCCCGGTGTGGATGGATTCGGTAGGTGTTCTGACTTCGGAAGTCACGCGATAAATCCGATCTGCTTTTGAATGAAAATTATCAAAACTTGTTTCAAAACGGACGTATAAAAATATCAGGAAGCAGGCCGTCATTCCCACCGCAAGTCCCAGGACATTGATAAAGGAAAACGCTTTGTGTTTCCAGAGGCTCCGGACGGCAATTTTGAAGTAGTTTTTAAACACAACTTTAATTGTTAATGGTCAATTGTCATGGTTAATTATAATTGACAATTAGCCATTGACAATTAACAATTAAAAAGGGTGCCATCATGGTAACTACATAAAAATCAGAATATTAATTCCGGAATCACGAAACGGACTGTCCGGTTTCGCAACAATGACCGTACGTTTTTATCAGAACTTTTTTCTGTTTCCGGAGGCAGATTGTTGATTTACAATGATATCTGAATCCGGCACAGTTTAGGCATCTTATGATCTGCGCTAATAACTAACAACTAATAACTAATAACTAATAATAAATATCCCGTGTACAAAAACTACTTCAAGGTCGCCTGGAGAAACCTGCTCAGAAACAGGACCTCGTCTTTTATCAATATCGGCGGACTGGCCATCGGAATGGCCGTTGCGATGCTGATCGGTCTGTGGATCCGGGACGAACTTTCGTATAATAAAAGTTTTGATAACTATGACCGCATTGGTCTGGTGATGCAGCACCAGACTTCAAACGGGAAGGTGAATACTTTTAATGCATTGCCTCTTCCACTCGGTGAAGAACTGAAAACACGATACGGAAATAATTTCAAATACGTAATCATGGCATCCTGGACGAATGATCATATCATTTCGGCCGGAGAGAAGAATCTGGCCAGAAGGGGTATCTATATGGAATCCGGGGCGCCTCATATGTTTTCATTACAGATGATCGCCGGGACCAGAGACGGATTAAAAGATCAGCATTCGATTTTGCTATCTGAATCAACAGCCAAAGCATTGTTCGGAGAAGAAGATCCCCTGAATAAACAAATGCGGATCGACAATAAACTGGAGGTTAAAGTAACCGGGGTGTATAAAGACATGCCGCGCAACACAGAGTTAAACGATCTTGAATTTATAGCACCCTGGAATCTGTATGTTATATCAGAACGCTGGATTCTGCTGGACAACGACCGGTGGGATAATAGTTCATTTCAGATTTTTGCGCAGATCGCCGACCATACCGATTTCAAATCTGTAAACAGAAATATTGCAGACTCAAAATTCAACAGGGACAGGCCGGTGGACAAACAATATCAGACGAAGGTTTTTTTACAACCCATGCAGGACTGGCATCTGAGAACGCAATGGGACAACGGTGTGAACACCGGTGGTCCGATAGAATATGTGAGGTTATTCAGCATCATTGCGGTATTCGTACTTCTTCTTGCCTGTATTAATTTTATGAATCTGAGCACCGCGAGATCCGAGAAGCGCGCGCGGGAAGTAGGTGTCCGGAAAGCAATCGGCTCCCTGCGAAAAAATCTGGTGAGTCAGTTTTATACAGAGTCACTGCTGGTTGTCCTTTTTTCCTTTTCTCTTTCATTATTACTGGCAGAATTGTTCCTGCCATGGTTCAATAAGATTGCAGATAAACAAATGGTCATCCCGTGGGCAAATCCTGTTTTCTGGCTTTTCTGTGTGGGATTTTCCTTTCTCACAACAATCATTGCGGGAAGTTATCCGGCGTTGTATTTATCATCCTTTCAACCGGTGAAAGTTCTAAAGGGCGCTTTCAGAACGGGAAGATTCGCGTCCATTCCCCGCAAAGTGCTGGTGGTTCTTCAATTTACGATATCCATTGCGCTGATCATCGGAACCATTGTTGTTTACAATCAGATTCAGTATTCAAGAAACAGACCGGTTGGTTATGACAGAAACGGTCTGATGATGATCCGTATGAAATCTCCGGACTTCTACGGAAAATTTGATATCCTTCAATCCGAGTTAACCAATGCCGGAGCCATTTCTCATTTTGCAGAATCATCCGGACCGGTTACAGAGGTTACGTCCAATGGTGACGGATTCAGCTGGCCCGGAAAGGATCCCAATGTGAATGGAGAATTCGCAACCATCTGGGTAACGCACGATTATGGAAAAACAGTGGGCTGGCAATTCACGGAGGGCAGGGATTTCTCCCGCGAATTTAAAACAGACTCGGCTGCTGTAGTTATCAATGAGGCCAGTGCAAAATTTATGGGTGTCAGAAATCCGGTGGGCAAAACCATCAGCTGGGACGCGGGAGATAAGAAACTATTTTTTACCGTTATCGGAGTCATTCAGAATATGGTCATGGAATCTCCCTATGATCCGGTGAAGCCAACCATTTATTATATGGACTATAATAATGTAAACTGGATCGATATCAAATTGAACCCACATAAAAGTGCCGCGGAATCCATTTCAAAAGTGGAAGCAGTGTTTAAGAAGGTGATCCCTTCGGCGCCATTTGATTACAAATTTGCTGACAAAGAATTTGCTGCCAAGTTCGCCTCCGAAACCCGGGTCGGTGAGCTCTCGGGCGTGTTTGCTGTGCTCGCTATTTTTATCAGCTGCCTGGGACTATTTGGTCTTGCATCGTATATGGCCGAACAGCGTACCAAGGAAATCGGTGTGCGTAAAGTGCTGGGTGCTTCTGTATTTACGCTCTGGAAAATGCTGTCGAAGGATTTTGTTGCGCTGGTTATTATTTCAATGGCGATCGTAACACCAGTCTCTTATTATTTCATGCACCGTTGGTTGCAGAACTATCAGTACCGGACAGAAATCTCCTGGTGGGTTTTTGCCCTGGCTGGTATATCCGCGATCATCATAACTATTATTACAGTCAGTTACCAGAGTATAAAAGCCGCGATGGCGAATCCGGTGAACAGCCTGAAGGCAGAGTAAAAGCGGGACGCCGGAGGCTGGACGCGGGAAGCCAAATGCCTCCTGCCTCCTGCCTCCTGCCTTCCTTGCCTTAGCCTTCGCCTTAGCCTTAGCCTTAGCCTTAGCCTTAGCCTTTATAAAAATAAATTTATGTTTAGAAACTATCTCTCCCTCGCATTCAAAATCCTGAAAAAACAAAAGGTGTTTTCCCTGATAAATGTTTTCGGCCTGACCGTGGGAATCACCTGCTGCCTGATGATTTTTCTTTTCATCCGGCACGAAACGAGCTATGATAATTTTCATACAAAGGGCAAAGACATTTACCGTGTGGTCAGGCAGGCCGATTTGAACGGCAGCGGAAGCAGAGATGATATTGCATACCTCGCCGGCGCTTATTCCATCGCCTTGCTGAATGAATATCCCGACATGATCAAAAAAGCCGTGCGCGTAATGCCGGACAATGATCTGTTTACGTATAACCATATCGCTTACAATGAAAGAAATGTGCTGATCACCGACAGCGATTTTTTTGAGCTCTTCGACTTTCCCCTGATCAAAGGCGACCGGCAGACGGTTCTGAGCGAACCACGCAGCATCGTTCTCACCGCTACATCCGCAAAAAAATATTTCGGCAATGAAGATCCCATTGGTAAGACTGTCCAGATGAATAAAGATCTTCTGCTGAAAGTAACCGGCATCGCCAAAGACCCGCCTTCCAATTCGCATCTGTATTTTGATATGATCGTTCCGATTAAAAATTTCAAGTATTACGATTCGATCCAGAATTTCCCAAACAACAGTCTGTTCGTTTACCTGCAATTAAATCCAAATGTGAAACCGGCACAGCTTACCAGCCGCTTTCCCCAATTCATGGATAAATACATGGGGAAATATTTTGCGGAAAGCGGATTAAAATTAGGCCTGGGACTGGAACCACTGAAGGACATTTATTTTAAACCCCTTCAGTTTGACAATGTAAAACACGGCAATAAAAAAGTGATTTATATTTTCATGTCCATCGCCGTGCTGATTCTGATCATCGCCTGCATGAATTTCATGAACCTGGCCACCGCGCGGGCGACGGACCGGAGTAAGGAAGTCGGACTGAGAAAAGTCCTGGGCGCCCTGCGTGCCCAACTGACGTTCCAGTTTTTACTCGAGGCTTTTTTCTATGCATCTCTTTCCGCGTTGTTGGCGCTGGGTCTTCTTCAATTACTGATGCCTGCCTACACGCATTTGCTGGGATATGCGTTGCCGTCATTCTGGAAAGATCCCATGCTCTATGCATTTCTTATTATGCATCATCATCGTGATTGGATTTCTGGCAGGTGCCTATCCCGCTTTACTGCTTTCATCCTTTTCACCGATTCAATCGCTGAAGGGCAAAATGAATATTGGAAACCAGGGAGCATTCTTCCGAAAAGCCCTGGTGGTATTTCAATTTGTGATTTCCGTTTTGCTCATCATCAGCATTACGATCATCAGTACGCAAATGAGCTATGTGCGAAATACCGATCTGGGTTTCAACAAAGAGCGATCTATGCTGGTCAGGATCGATAATAATGATATCGGCAAAACAAGGGTGCAATTTAAAAACAGCGTTGAAAATGATCCTGCCGTAATGAGCGTTTCACTGATGTCGGGCGAACCGGGCGGTTTTCATGATATGTATATGTTCGAGGCCGAAGCTAAACCAGGTCAGAAAATTTTGCTGAACACAGAATTTGCGGATTTCGAATTTGTAAAAGCCCTGGGTATTAAGATGCTGGCAGGAAGAGAACTTTCTGCATCGTATCCCACAGATTCTGCCGGCTCGACATTGATCAATCGCACAGCGGCCGCTTTTCTGGGATACAAAAATCCCGAAGATGCCCTGGGTAAATGGATCAGAAATATACAGGGCGACGGTCTGCAGCGCAGGATCGTGGGTGTGGTGGAAGATTTCCATTTCTCCTCCCTGAAAGAGAAAATCGGACCGATGGTCATTTCTCCCCGTCAGGACTGGCGTGTAGCCGTGATCCGTCTCAGGCCGGGCAATCATTTACAAACTGCGATCGACCATATCAAAACCCAATACGCCAGTGCCGCGCCTGGCTATCCCTTTGAATTTAATTTTCTGGATGAACAATTCAATCAGCTTTATAAGGATGATATGAAACAGGATAAAATACTCAGTATTTTTTCCGGCATTGCGATCCTGATAGCCTGTGTCGGTTTATTTGGTCTCGCATCTTATACAGCTGTAAAAAGAACAAAGGAAATCGGCGTGAGAAAAGTACTGGGTTCTTCTGTTCAGAATATCGTTGTACTGCTTTCCAAAGATTTATTAAAACCGGTTCTGCTGGGTACCCTGATCGCCGTTCCGATTGGTTATTACGCGATGAATGTATGGCTGCAGGGTTTTATTTATCGCATAACTCCCCAATGGTGGATGTTTGCAGGCGCCGCGCTGGCAGCGATTCTGATTGCATTAATCACGGTGAGTTTCCAGGCCGTTAAAGCAGCCAGGGTTAATCCTGTTAAAAGTCTGAGACCGGAGTAGCAATGGTTAATTGTTAATTGTCAATTGTCAATTAGAATTGACAATTAACAATTGACAATTGACAATTATTCCTACGCTTTCAGGAGTTTTTCCACCGCGGCATCAATCGTTTCCTTCTTTTTCGCGAAGCAGAAACGTAATACATGATCATCTTTACCGGATTGATAAAATGCCGAGACCGGAATGGCAGCAACACCATGCTGCGCCACTAATTCTTTTGCGAACTCTGCGTCGGGTTTGTCGGAAATTTCATCGTACTTATATATCTGGAAATAACTACCATGGGTTGGCAATGCTTTAAAACGTGTGGCCGCCATGGCATCCTGAAAATAATCTCTCTTCTTCTCCAGGAAACCCGACAGCGAAAGATAATGCTCCGGCTTTCTTAAGAAATCTGCCAGCGCCACCTGTGTAGGCGTGAAACAGCTAAAGGCATTAAACTGATGGAACTTCCGGAATTCTGCTGTCAGCCATTCGGGTGCCACGCAATATCCCTGTTTCCATCCGGTACAATGAAATACTTTGCCGAAGGAGAAACATACAAAACTTCTTTCGAACAGATCGGGATAGCGAAGTATGGAGCAGTGAGGCAAACCATCCAGGATAAGATGTTCATACACTTCGTCAGAAATAATAAAAATATTGGTGTCCTTCACCAGTTCGCGCAATGATACGATGTCCTCCGGAGTGAGCACCGAGCCCGTCGGGTTATGCGGCGAATTGAGAACGATGGCCTTTGTTTTATTTGTTTTGGCTGCGCGCACTTTTTCCCAGTCGATCCGGTAAGAAGGAAATTCCAGTGTAACCGCAACGGCAGTAGCACCATTCACTTCAATGTTGGGAATATAACTATCGTAACAGGGAGCAAAAACGATCACTTCATCGCCCGGCTGCAGGATGGTACTGAGCGCAGTGTAAATCGCGTACGTGCCACCGGCCGTGATGGTAATTTCGGTGTGCGGATGAATTTTATTTGAATAGAGATTTTCAATTTTATCAGCCAGCGTCTCGAGCAAGGGCGGGTGGCCCGGCATCGGTGCGTACTGGTTAAAACCATCGCGCATCGCTTTCGCCACAAGTTCGACCAATTCAGCGTCCATCGGAAAATCAGGAAATCCCTGACCAAGGTTGATCGCCTTTGTCTTTGTCGCGAGCGCACTCATCACCGTGAAGATGGTAGTGCCGACGTTGGGGAGTTTACTTTTGAAGTTCATTTTTGGTTGACGGTTGACGGTTGGCGGTTGATGGCCTGCCCTGCGGAATGCGGAGTTGGCGCTGGCCTTGCTTTGGCTTTAGCCTTAGCCTTAGCCTAAAGAAATTCGTCTCCTATATTTCGTCTCACTTCCGCTACATAATCCTTAATCTCCTGTTCCTTATCCCGTTTGCAGATCAGCAGCACATCCGGGGAATCCACGACGATAAAATCTTCCAGTCCCTGGAGTACGAGTAATTTTTTGTTGCCGGAATGCACCACACATTTTACAGCATCGATGACCATTACTTTCTTGCCGGCAATGGCATTTCCGAGATAATCTTTTTCCAGGTTCTCATACACACTGTTCCAGGTTCCCAGATCACTCCATCCAAAGGAAGAAGGAATTACATAAACGTTGTGCGCTTTTTCCATGATGCCGAAATCAATGGAGATGGTTGTGCAGAGCGGATAAATATGTTCAAGGGCTTTTTTCTCATCCGGCGTATTAAAGGCTTCTTTCTCAGCCACGAATACATCATACATTTCCGGCAGATATGTTTCAAAGGCCTTGATGATATTCTTTACCTGCCATACAAAGATGCCCGCGTTCCATAAGAAATCACCGCTTGCCAGAAATGTTTTCGCGAGTTCAAGGTTGGGTTTTTCCGTAAATGTCTTGACCTTATATACATTGTCGGTTACGGATTGCAGTTCTCTTTGAATATAACCGTAACCCGTATTTGGTTTCAGGGGAGTAATGCCCAGGGTGATCAGCGCGTTGTGTTTGTTTACAAAGCTGAATGCTTCGAGACAAACTTTTTTAAAGGCAATCCGGTCGAGTATCAAATGATCTGCCGGTGCAATAATTAAGGAAGCTTTCGGATCCTTCTGCATCAGCTTAAAAGAAATATAAGCAATACAGGGTGCTGTATTCTTGCGGGATGGTTCGCCGAGAATATTTTCTTTTCGGATCATGGGCAACTGATCCCGCACGATCTGCATGTATTCGCCGGACGTAACGACGTAAATATTTTCAGGAAGTATAAAATCAGTCAGACGTTGAAAAGTTGCCTGCACCAGCGTTTGCCCGGTATTCAATATATCCAGAAACTGCTTCGGGAAATTTTGTCTGCTCATGGGCCAGAACCTGCTGCCTATTCCCCCTGCCATGATAACCGCATACTGGTGTTCGTTCATAAATGAATTTTGATTGTTTCTGCTTGCCCTTTTTTGGTTGACGGTTGACGGTTGGCAGTTTGTTTTTCTAATGTTTAGTTAGTGATTCAGTACAATACTTCCATACTTCCATTCTTCCATACTTCCATACTTGCTATATTATCCCTTCCCGAATCAAATCGTGAAGATGAACAAATCCAACGTATCTGTCCTCGTCCATCACCGGCAACTGCGAGATATCTTTTGCCCTCAATACTTCCAGCGCTTCCACAGCCAGTGCATCTTTTTGTATCGTGGTCGGATTTGAACTCATGATATCTTTTGCGTGTACGCCGGATGCATCCGGATTTTTCTCCAGCATTCTCCTCAGATCTCCGTCTGTAATGATACCCAGCAATTCCTGGTCCGCGACGACAGCCGTTGCACCCAAACGTTTTGAAGTCATCTCCATAATCACTTCTTTGAGTGAAGCCTGCGATCCGACCTGTGGTTTTGCGTTGTGAATATAAATATCATTCACACGGAGATAGAGTTTTTTTCCCAGTGTGCCGCCGGGATGGAATCGCGCGAAATCTTCTGTCCCGAATCCCCTGAATTCCATCAATGTAATGGCAAGTGCATCGCCCATCACGAGTTGCGCCGTTGTGCTGCTCGTGGGCGCCAGATTATGCATGCAGGCTTCTTCAGAAACCGTTGTATTTAAAAATATATCCGCTTTTTTCGCCAGCATCGAATGTGCACTGCCCACCATGCCGATCACTTTATTTTTTTCGCGCGCGAGCAATGGAAGAAGTACTTTGATTTCGGGAGATTCACCACTCTTGCTGATGATCATCAGGATATCATCTTCTCCCACCATACCCAGATCACCATGGATGGCATCGGCTGCATGCATGAAAGCAGCTGATGTTCCGGTTGAATTAAAAGTGGCCACAATTTTTTGTGCGATGATGGCACTTTTTCCGACGCCGCTGATCACAATCCGGCCCTTGCATGCGGCGATCAATTCCACGGCGCCCGCAAAGGCATCATTGATATAAGGCTCAAGCGCAGCGATGGCTGCCGATTCCTTGCGAATAATATTCAGGCCGGATGCCAGTATGTTTCCTTTCGTCATGGATTGGGCAAATTTATGTCTTTTGAGAGGCTTCAGATCTTCGCGTAAGGGAATTTTTAACAAATTCGGCTCTAATCGACCCTTTAAATTTTGTAACTTCGCCAACCTCCGTTTTGAGCCCAAAACTGAAAGCGCAAAGCTTAAAGCCTTTTTATTGAAAGCCTGAGTACGGACGAATGATTGCCTGACATATTGCTTTAAGCTTTACGCATTACGCTTTAAGCTTATAAAGTGAAGAAATTGATTTAACTTAAGTGTGAAAGTAAAGAGCATGGCAACAACCGCTAAGAGAAAACCCGTTTCAAAAAAGACAACCCTATTTGACAAAGACGCCCCTCCCGGCATTGTAGATCCAAAATTATTACGCGAGCTGCAGAAGAATTTTGGCTTTGACGGATTCAAACAGAATCAGGGCGCTATCATAAATTCCGTTTTAAGTGGTAAGGACACATTTGTGATCATGCCAACCGGTGGAGGCAAATCTCTTTGCTACCAGTTGCCGGCCATGATGAGTGAAGGTGTGGCGATTATTGTGAGTCCGCTGATCGCGCTGATGAAGAATCAGGTTGACCTGATGCGCGGTTACAGCGAGCAGGATAATGTGGCGCATTTCCTGAATTCCACGCTTACAAAAAAACAAATCAAAGTCGTTCATGCGGACCTGCTCAGCGGTGAAACCAAGATGCTCTACGTAGCACCTGAAACACTGACCAAGCAGGAAAACCTCGATTTTTTCAACGACCTGAAAATATCTTTTTTCGCCGTGGATGAAGCCCATTGTATTTCAGAATGGGGGCATGACTTCCGTCCGGAATACCGTCGTCTGCGTGAAATCATGGACCTGGTGAATCCAAATGTTCCCGTGATTGCGCTGACAGCTACGGCTACGCCCAAAGTGCAGAGCGATATCATAAAAAATCTTTCTCTCCGTGATCCCGAAATATTTATTTCATCTTTTAACCGGCCGAATCTGTATTATGAAATACAGCCTAAGGTGAAAAAAGATCAGACGATCCGCAGCATTGTAAAATTTATCGTCGGACATAAAGGCAAGAGTGGTATCATCTATACACTGAACCGGAAAACGACAGAAGAGCTGAGTGATATGCTTGTGGCCAATGGTATCAAGTCCGTCGCATACCATGCGGGACTTGACAGCAAGCTGCGTGCAGAGCGCCAGGATCTTTTTATGAATGAAGACGTGCAGGTGATCGTTGCGACGATTGCCTTTGGTATGGGTATCGACAAACCGGATATCCGATTCGTGATCCATTATAATATACCAAAGTCCATCGAAAACTATTACCAGGAAACCGGGCGCGCGGGTCGCGACGGACTGGAAGGTATTTGTGTATTATACTATTCGCACAAAGATGTGCAGAAGCTGGAGCATTTCATGAAGGACAAACCGCTGAGTGAACGCGAAGTGGGCGCCCAGCTGATCAATGAAACCGTGGGATACGCAGAGACTGGTGTGTGCAGGAGAAAAGTGCTCATGAGTTATTTCGGTGAAGAATATGATGAACCGAATTGCGGCGAATGTGATAACTGCCGTCATCCAAAGGAAAGAGTCGAAGCAAAAGATAATGTGCTGAAAGCCCTGAAAGCAATCAAGGCGCTCGATGAAAGATTTGCTTCAGACTATACCGTGAACGTGATCGTGGGTAAACTGACACCGCAGCTGATGATGTTCCGTCACGAGGGCCTGGCTGAATTTGGCATTGGCAATGATGAAACTGAATATTACTGGAATTCACTGCTGCGTCAGTTGCTGCTCGCAGATCTGCTGAAAAAAGATATTGAAGAATACGGTGTATTAAAAATTACGAAGAAAGGCCAGGAATTTCTGAAGAAACCAAGATCCTTTGAGATCGTTTTGAATAATGCTTTTGAAGAAGCCAATGCGGAAGATGATGAAGAAGCAGCGGAAGCAGTAGCTGCAGTATCAGCCAGCGATGAAAAGCTGTTTGAAATGCTGAAGGACCTCAGGCAAAGGGAATCAAAGAAAAAAGGACTTCCTCCTTTTGTGCTGTTCCTGGAAAATTCATTGCAGGATATGGCAACGTTTTTTCCGACCACGATTCTGGAACTGGAAAGATGCCAGGGCGTGAGCAAGGGAAAAGCGATCCGGTACGGCAAACCCTTTATTGAACTCATCGCGAAATACGTTGAAGAAAACGACGTCGAAAAACCGGATGACTTCCAGATGAAAACGGTAGCGAATAAAAGTATCAACAAAGTATATATCATCCAGCAGATGGATAAAAAGATTCCTCTGGAAACAATCGCGAAGAACAAGGACATGCGCCTGGATGCCCTTCTGGAAAATATGGAGACTATTGCCGCCAGCGGCACCAAATTGCACCTGGATTATGTGATCGATGAGATGCTGGACGAATCCGAACAGGACGAAATCCTGGATTATTTCAAAGGCTGCGAAACCAGCAGCCTTCAGTTGGCCCAGCAGGAACTGGCCGACGGAAATTACAGTTGGGAGCAGTTGAAGCTGATGCGCATTAAGTTCCTGAACACTTATGGGATGTAATGTCCCCCCTTTTGAATAGTGAGATCCGCTGAAACACAACCATTCAGCGGATTTTCAATTTATTATAGGGTCTGAATCCTTTGGGATAATATAGAAATTCCCTTATTTTTGCTGCCCTGCCAGAGGCAGGGCAGTCCACCGAAGCTTCGGCGAAGGTGGACCGGGAAAAAACTTAAATGGTCCTCCTTCGCTAAAGCTTCGGAGGCCGAGCGGTGCGGTAGCTCAGTTGGTAGAGCAAAGGACTGAAAATCCTTGTGTCGGCGGTTCAATCCCGCCCCACACC